>NZ_JBBELS010000001.1:0-4800000 GCF_037574965.1 Pseudomonas sp. KBN12P06040 | reverse complement strand
CGCCATCGTCTTCGAAGGCCAGCCGGTGCTCTGCAAGTTCGCCAGCGTGGTCCGCCCGACCCAAGACCGTTTCGGTCGGATCACCAATACCCAAGTCCTTGTGGATCTGTTGGCGGTGGGCGGCAAGCCGATGGCGCCGACCGCCCAAGCCCCGGCCCGCCCGCAAGCACAGGCCCAAGCCCCGCGCCCGGCCCAGCAGCCGCAGGGCCAGGACAAACAAGACAAGTCCCCGGACGCCAAGGCGTAAGCCGTAGGAGGCCGCGATGCTCCGCTATCTCTCGCTGTTCGCGGTAGGTCTGGCCACCGGCTACGCCTGGGGCTGGATCGACGGCCTAGCGGCCTCCCTGGCTGTTTGAGGACTGATCGCTATGTCAGGCGTTGTCGCTGTGCAGGTGTGTACCGCGTGGACCTCGACCCCCGAGGGCTTCACGGCGTGTCGCGAACTCGCATGGCAACAGGCCTACCTGATTCCGCCCGAGGCTGCTGGATACGTGGACATCCTGGTCAACGGTGGTTTCTCCCCGGAAGCCTTCGGCATCGGTGCCGCTGGCGTCCTGGGATCGTTCGTGACGGGGCTTTTGATTGGCTGGGTCGCGTCACTTCTTCGTAAAGCCAAGTAGAGAGGAAACACCATGAAAGCAATGAAGCAACGCATCGCCAAGTTCAGCCCGATCGCCTCGTTCCGCAACCTGTGCATCGCCGGTTCCGTCACTGCCGCGACTTCGCTGCCGGCCTTCGCCGGGGTGATCGACACCAGCGCGGTGGAATCGGCGATCACCGATGGGCAGGGCGATATGAAGGCCATTGGCGGCTACATCGTCGGCGCCCTGGTGATCCTGGCCGTCGCCGGCCTGATCTACAGCATGTTGCGCAAGGCGTAACGGGTGCTCTGGTCGGTGTGGTTGGGGGCGTTCTTCGCCGGCGCCTTCATCACCGGGTACCGGACCGGCGAATTCTTCTAACCGAACAGACCGAGGCGGAAGCCCCCTCCGGAGTTTCCGGCAGGGGGCTTTTTCATGGGTGACTGGATGAGTAACAACGCACGTTCCGGCCTTGGCCGACTTCTTCCGCTGCTGGGCCTGCTGGTCTCGTTGCTGTGGCATTCCTTGGCGAGCGCGGACTTCTACCAATGGAAGATTTCCATCCCCGGAAAGCCCACGGCCTTCTTTCCATCCTATACGGCGGCGTGCCAGTACTACTTCGATAACACGTCGGCCAACTGGCTAAAGGAAATCAACAAACTGAGCTACAAGGAAGTTCAGTGCAATGTTTCGGGTACTGGCGGAATCACCTGGCAGACGTCGGCTACCATCTTGACTGGCGATAGCTGTCCTCCAGAGCAAGAACTCGATCCGGCCGACGGTGCCTGCAAGCCGCCACCCGAAGAGTGCAAGGAAGGCGAACTGTTTCCGGCCAAGGGCCCGGACTCGCCTGTTGTCACCTCGGGCGGGCGGAACTATGTCGGCGACGGCGGCGCACCGAGCGCCTGTTATCAAAGCTGCGAGTACGGCGGCAACCCCAGCCCGGCCAGTTGCTATCTGGTCAAAGGCTCCACCACCACCGGCTTCTGCAATTACATCCTCAAGGGCACCGGACAGAATTGCGGTGCCGATTCCTACACCTTCGCGCAGACCGGCGACTCGCTGAACCCGCCCGACACCCCGAACACCGATCCTTCCGACCCGAACGACCCCGGCTGCCCGCCCGGCTGGTCGTGGTCGGGGACTACCTGCGTCAAGACCCCGACCGATCCCACGGATCCAACCGACCCAACCACGCCGGGCGGTGACGGCGGCGGCGATGGCAATGGCGGTGGAGACAACAACGGCGGCGGCAACGACGGCGGCACCGGCAATGGCGGCGACGGCAGCGGGGGAGGGGACGGCAACGGCGGGGGCGATGGTAGCGGCGACGGTGACGGCAGCGGCACGGGCGGCGATGGCAACGGCACCTGCGACCCGGCGAAAGAGAACTGCTCCACCGGCCCCGAAGGCCCCGGCGGCGAACTCAAGGAACCCACGCCCGGCACCTGGGATGACGCCATCGCCACCTGGGAAAAGAAGGTCGAGGAAGCCAAGAAAGAACTCAAGACCAAGGTGAAGGCCAACGTCGACCAGATGAAGGGGGCCTTCGACCTCAACCTGGCGGAAGGCGGCGGGCAACTGCCCTGCGAGTCCATGACCATTTGGGGCAAGTCCTACTCCCTCTGTATCTCCGACTACGCCGGCCAACTCTCCAGCCTGCGCGTGGCGCTGCTGCTAATGGCCGCGCTGATCGCCGCCCTCATTCTGCTGAAGGACTGACCCTATGGAATGGCTCTCCGGTTTTCTCGATCAGATCATCGCCTTCTTCCAGTGGATCTGGGATTTCTTCGCCCAAGGCATCTATGACTTCGTGCGCGACGGCCTGGTGGTCGCCACCAAGGCGTCGATGTACGCCGCGCTCCAGACCCTGATCCTGCTGATCGATGTCAGCTACACCGCCGCCCGCGAACTGATCGACAGCCTCGGCGTGCCGCAGATGATCCGCAGCATGTACGCCGCGCTACCGGGTCCGATTGCGGCGGGTCTGGCCTTCTTCGGCGTGCCGCAGGCGCTGAACATCATCATGGTCGCGGCGGCGACGCGCTTCTGCATGCGCTTCGTGCCGTTCATTGGGAGGTGATCCGTGTCGATCAAGATCCACCACGGCCCCAATGGCTCCTACAAGACCTCCGGCGCGATCCAGGATGACGCCGTGCCCGCGCTGAAAGACGGGCGGGTGATCATCACCAACGTGCGCGGCTTCACCCTGGAGCGGGCCTATCAGGTCTTCCCGGACCTGCCCAACACGGCGGAAATCATCAACCTCGATCTGGAGTCGCTGGAAGACCTCGAAAAGATGCGCACGTGGTTCCAGTGGGCGCCCCGCGGGGCCTTCCTGATCTTCGACGAAACCCAACTGCTGTTTCCCAAGTCCTGGCGGGAAAAAGACCTCGAACGCTTCGACTACCCCGGTGGACCGGAAGCGGCCCACGCGGCCGACCGCCCCATGGGCTGGCTCGACGCCTGGACCCGGCACCGGCATTTCAACTGGGACATTGTCCTCACCACGCCGAACATCTCCTACATCCGCGACGACATCCGCATGACCTGCGAGATGGCCTACAAGCATTCCAACCTCGCGGTGATCGGCATCCCTGGCCGCTACAAGGAGGCCCAGCATGACGCCCAACTCAACCGTCCGCCCGCCGATGGCACCATCATCGAATACAAGCGAATCCGAAAGCAGACCTTCGCCCTCTACCAGTCCACGGCCACCGGCAAGACCCAAGACACCAAGGCGGGCAAGAGCCTCTTCCGGTCGCCTAAGCTGGTTCTTCTACTGGCATTGCTGGCCGGCACTATTGGCTTTGTCTGGTATATGGGGCCTCTGCGCACGATTGGCGCTCCGGCTGCTGCGACACCTGCCGACGCTCCTGGCGACCCTGCTCAAGCCCCTGCTGCGCCCGCTGCTGTGGCTGCTCCAGCGCGTCCTGCTGCGAATAGCTTTCTTCCTCCTGGGCTTGTACCTGATGGGCCTGCTGCTGCGCCTGTTGATCTGAACGCCCATCCCTTCGCCGATCGGCGGATCTCCATCCTTGCCCACGCCTACCGCAAGTCGCGGGGCGATATCTACCTGTTCGCCCTGGAGGATCCCACGGGCCGGCGCCTGGAACTCACCAGTTGGCAACTGATCGGCTCCGGCTACCGGGTGACGCCCAAGGGCGAGTGCGTCGTAGAGCTTCGCTATGAGGACTGGAAACAGACCGTCACCTGTGCCGGGAGGCAGGCCGGCGCGGTGGCCAGCATCGCTCCGGCAGCGCCTGTCGCCGCGTCCGCAGACGCACCGGCCAGGGGCCAGTCGCCGCTGACCATCGTCCCCGATTCCGAATACGCCTCGCGGCCCTGGAGGCAGAAATGATCGATTGGGAATTCCTCGTTCCGGTGGCGATGGGCTGGGCGCTGCATCACTGGTGGACGGTGATGACGGCGCTAGCGGCGGTAGGGGTGCCGCCATGAGGGGCGGGCCGCGCCGCCGGCCGGGAGCGCAAGGCATGAGCGATAGGCCGAAGGCGCGGCCGACGCCCCTGTAACACGTCAGATAAGCCACCTATTGCGGTTTCAATTCGTACCAATTTGGATCGTTAAAGATGAAGAAAATCAGCCATCAAATTCGCGTCAGTATTGAGTCGGACGGTCAGGTCTTGGAAAGCCCGAAAGGGCGGTTGTTCTTCGACGACACCACGGCTCAATTCACCGATCTGTCAGGCGTGCGCATTCTGCGTTGCGGCGTGGATACGGTGCGGCAGTTGTACAACGGCAAGCTCCGGCCGGAAGTCATGGCGCTGTTTGACCTGTCGGTGGATGTGGTCGAGTTCGCCGGCTACGAATGGTCCAAGGGCCGTATCGGTCGCGACTCTGGCTATCAGTACCGCCTGCAGAACGCTGAAATGGGTCTGATCCTGCTGATCAAGAATCACAACATCAAGGTCGATACCATTGGCTCGCACCTCAAGATCGAGGTATCGCCTCACGCCCTCGATGGCGCCGATCCGCGCATCCTCCAGGGCGTGCTGGATGATTTGGCCGCTGCCGTGCTGAGTCACTGCGAAACCAACCAAGCCGCTGTGCATATCGCCTTGGACGTGCAGGGCTGGAAACCGCCTCGCGATCTGGTGGACCGCATGCATTGCCGCTCGCGTCGGGTGCGACAAATCAGTGGTATCGAGCGGATCGAATTCGACGGCAACGCCTCGGTCTACGGGCGTGGCGAGACGTACATGTTCGGCTCGGCCAACGGCCTGCAACTGTCGATCTATAACAAGACCCTCCAGGCTCGGGCCACCGACAAGCTCGACTATTGGGAAAGCGTGTGGGCGACCCTGAACGGCGATCCGTTCGGCGATGGCGACCCGGCCTATAACCCCCTGGAAACGGTGTGGCGGATCGAGTTTCGCTATCACCACTCCATCGTCCAGCAGTTCTCCGAAGGCTCGCGCATGGCTTCGGGAGAGGTCATCGGCTGCCGCACCTATGAGGGGCTTTGCCCGCACCTGCAAGGACTGTGGAACTACGCCTGCGAAAGCTTCAAGCTGCTGAGCCGGACGGCGGTCTACGATCCGTTCTGGAGCCTGATCAGCCAGGACGCCCGCGTCCAGGTCGAGTGCGATCCGCTGATCGAGCGCACCGAGTATCGGCGCTATTACAAGACCGCCAAGGGCTTTAGCGGGCGTAACTGCGAGATGTTTCTCGGCCAGTTCGTGAGCCTGATCGCGCGGGAGCGTGTCCCGGCAAAAAAGGCTATTGAGTCCGCCCGTAAACTGGAGTTCTGGCACGTTATCGAAGACCACTATCTCGCCAAGGGTTGGACTCGTCGCGATCTGGAAAGGCACATACACAAGCTGATGTGTGATCGGTATCTGCGGCGGGGGTATGCCGTCTAATGTCGATCACCAAGCTCCCCGATGGCCGTTGGTTCGTCGATGTAGAACCGATCAAGGGCAAGCGCTTTCGCAAGCGGTTCAAGACCAAGATGGAGGCGCAGCAATTCGAGGCCACCGCGCGTCAGAAGTGTGCGGAAAACCCCTGCTGGACGCTCAGGCCGAAGGACCGTCGGCGTCTCTCGGAGTTGGTCGAACTCTGGTATGAACTGCACGGCCAGACCCTGAGCAACGGGCATCGTTGCGTGGCGATTCTGCGGTTGGTGGCAAAGGACCTGGGCGACCCGGTCGCTGTCTCCCTGGAGCCCGCGAAAGTGGCTCGGTTGCGTAGCCGGCAGATAGCCAATGGCATGTCGGGCAAGACCGCGAATAACCGTCTTGGCTACCTCAAGTCCATGTACAACGAATTGCGTCAACTCGGCGTCATTGACTATGAGAATCCGGTAGGGCGCATGCGGCCGCTCAAGCTTCAGGAAAGACTGCTGTCGTACCTGACCAAGCATCAGGTGTCCGAACTGCTTACGGCCCTGGATGCGCGCACCACGTCGCCACATCCGAAGATGGTCGCTCGTATCTGCCTCGCGACAGGGGCTCGATGGGGTGAGGCTCAGGCGCTGACGCCGGAACGTCTGAAAGGTAATACGGTGATCTTTGCCAACACCAAGTCCAAGCGTGTGCGCTCGGTGCCGATCTCGGAAGAATTGGGCGCCGACCTTCGCCGGCATTGGCAGATCCACGGGCCGTTCACGAACTGCCTTGGCGTGTTCCGCCTGGTGCTGCTGTCGACCTCGATCAAGCTGCCGAAGGGGCAGGCCAGCCACGTACTGCGCCACACGTTCGCCAGTCACTTCATCATGAACGGCGGGCACATCGTGACCCTACAACACATCCTGGGGCACGCCTCGTTGTCGATGACGATGCGATATGCGCACCTCTCCCAAGACCACCTATCTGAGGCTGTTCGATTCAACCCGCTCATAGGTTGAAGGCTGCGGGGGTCGACAGAGGGAAAGAAAAATAGACTTGAGGTGGTTCAAATTCGGTCTGAATTCGGATTATGATGTTGGAGCCGACGGTAGACAGACTGCCGACGCGCGAATCCCACTCGTCGCCTGGATATGGAGCGTGGTGGAGTTCGAACACCGTAGAACCTGAGTTCCAGACCTTAAGTGTTCCCACAGCAATGGAGGTACCGGCTCATGCGAGTCGAGACAATTAGTTATTTGAAACGTCATGCGGCTGACCTGGATTTATCCGAGCCAATGGTCGTCACGCAGAACGGTGTTCCTGCCTATGTGGTTGAGTCATATGCTGAGCGGAAGCAGCGCGATGAAGCAATTGCGCTGGTGAAGTTGCTTGCGATTGGCTCCCGCCAGTACGCAGAAGGCAAGCATCGCTCTGTTGATGATTTGAAAGCTCGCCTTTCCAGGAGGTTCGCTCAGCCAGAATAAGGAGGTTTAATGTCCCCGGTCGTCATTCGTTTTACTGATACCGCAGAGCAAAGCATCGAAGACCAAGTCCACCACTTGGCTCCATTCCAAGGTGAACAGGCTGCACTCCAGTCAGTACTGAGCCTTTTGGATGAGATTGAAGAGAAGATTTCACTTGCACCTAAAGGTTACCCAGTCAGCCAGCAGGCGAGTCTTCTGGGGGTGCTGAGCTATCGCGAGCTTAATACCGGCCCCTATCGTGTTTTTTACGAATTCCACGAAGAGCAAGGCGAGGCGGCAGTGATCTTGGTTTTGCGACAGAAGCAGAGCGTTGAGCAGCAATTGATCCGCTACTGCTTGGTGGGGCCAATCGAGTGATGGCTTTCTACTCCTGAGCATGTAGCGCTGAATGCGCCTCGACACTTCTTCGACACCTTTCCTTCCCCCAAAAAGCAAAGCCCCCGAAACGCTAGGCATTTCAGGGGCTTGGCAGGGTGATTTGGAGCGGGCGAAGGGAATCGAACCCTCGTCATGAGCTTGGGAAGCTCAGGTAATGCCATTATACGACGCCCGCTCGGACGGCTTTTGCGGCCAGGGCGCCTTTTTACCAGATGCGCGGCGGCAGGTGAAGCCCGGGGCGGGGTTTTTGTTGATTTCGCTGGGTTTTTCCGCCAGGGGAGCGGGGCTCCCCGTGGCGGTGGCGGTTAGCTGGCGAGGGCGGCGAGGGGGACGCTGGCGCCGTTGGGCTGGGGGCGGTAGATCGGGTTGAGCGGCTGCGTGCGCTGCGGGCGGAGGAAGGCCAGCAGGGCGTCCTGGGTCTGTTGCCAGGCGGCCTTGTGCTCGACGTCGATGAAGTGGCCGGCATTGCGGATGGTGTGAAATTCCGCGCCGCGGATCAGTTGGCCGAACTGGCGGGCTTCGTGGGGCGTGGTGTAGATGTCCAGCTCGCCGTTCATGAACAGCACCGGGATCTCGATGCCGGCGAAGCTCTCGGTATAGCTATCGGCGTTCAGGCGCAGCACTTCGCGGATATGGAAGTGCATCTGGTGGTATTCGTGCTCGTCCAGGCTGCTGACGTGGCGGAAGTTGTAGCGCTTGAACAACTGCGGCAGGTAGCGGCCGATGGTTTCGTTGACCAGGTTGCCGACCTGGGTGCGATCGCAGGCGGCGAGGTAGTCGAGGCCGCGATGCAGGTAGTCGAGCATGGCCGGGTTGAGCTGAGGCGAGAATGAGTTGACCACCGCCCTGCGGATCCGTCCGGGACGCTGCGCCAGGGCCAGCAGGGTGGCGACGCCGCCCCACGAGAACGACATCACCACGTCGGCGCGGAAGCGTTCGATCAGTTCCAGCAGGATCCTGGCCTCGCATTCCTTGCTGATCGGCGTGCGGTTTTCGTTATGGGGTTTGGACTGGCCGGCATACGGCTGGTCGTAGAGCACCACGTTGTAATGCGGCTGCAGGTACTTCACGGTCTGGGCGAAGGACGCTGTGGTCGACAGCGAGCCGTTGACCAGGATGATGGTCTGCTGCGCCGAGGGGTTGCCGTAGAACTCGGTGTGAATCCTGTATTGCCCGTGGATCTCGATGATGGCTGTTTCCGGCCTCATGTCGCTTCCTCCTGGAATCGTTCGATGGGAACGCGGCGACCTGCTTGTCGCGGCGAATACAAAATGCTCATGGGCAGATGAAAGCGCCTCCCAATGACAGTTGAATGTCATTCGGATGGATTTAATAAACTTTTAATTTTCAACGACTTACAGGCAAATAGAGTTCGTCCGAAACCCTTTCGGGTCTTGGCGATGCAGCTATTGGCCGGGCAGGAAAGGCCGGCGCCGAAGCGCGGGCAGTCACGCGGGCTTTCTTGGAAGTCGTTTGTGACCGATCGGTCACAACGTGAGCGTCAGTTAAGCAGCCGGCGTGCCGGGCTGCAAGCCCTGTTTCGCTTGTGGATGGGGGAAGAAGGGAAGGAATCCGACGAAATGCCGCCGGGCAAGCGCCGATGCCGCGATTTCGGGGGGCCGGGAAGGAGAGGGGCGGCGCGGCCGCCGCCCCGGCGGTTCACTTGAGCAGGCTGGCGATGACTTCCGGCGTGCGTGCCGCACGTGCCACGGCGCAGCTCTGCGGAGCGAGGAAGCGCGAGGTTTCCAGCCACTTCGGCTGTGGGTAGTAGGCGAACACGTAGCTGCCGCGCTTGAGGGTGTTGATCAGCCGGGCGGCCACGGCCGGGCGTACCGCAGGGCAGCCCTGGCTGCGGCCCAGGCGGCCGAGCCCGGGAACCACCCTGGGATCGGCGTAGGCGGCGGAGTGCATGACGATGGCGCGTTCTTCGCTCTTGTCGTTGAAACCCGGCTCCAGGCCAACCAGGCGCAGCGACTGGCCGTGCTTGCCGGTATAGAGCTGGCCGGTCTGGAACAGCCCGATCGACGACTGGTAGCTGTTCGGCCGGTTGGAGAAGGAGGTGGCAAGGTCATCGCCGCTGTTCTTGCCGTGGGTCACCCACTCTTCGAAGAGCAGCTTGCGGGCCTTCAGGTCGAATACCCAGAGGCGCTTGTCGCGCGACGGCCGCGAGTAGTCGATCACCGTCAGCAGGCCGTTGTCGCCACCCTGGCTCGCACTCGCGCAGGCATAGGCGGTGAGGGCCAGTTCGAGGGTCGGCAGGCTGGCCTGGGGAGCGAGTTTCTGAAGGTCCTTGGCGGAGGGAAGTGGCATGGCGAACACCGGCCCGCTGGCCAGTGCGCAAAGGGTGGCGCCCGCCAGGCTCAGCCTGCGCAGGGCGGCACGGAGGAAGGTTGGCATACGAGCAGTATTCCCATCGGTTCAGTGTGGTTTTTACCGGATGAGAGGCATTGTGCTCGATTTTTGAACAACTTGCCGACTACTTTTTAAGCGATTTCGTCGGATTGTTCGGTGTTTCCGTGGCGATCACCGTGAAATCGGAGTCGCTGTGGGTGTCCCGGGTCGAGGCCCAGTCGGTGATCACCAGGGTACTGCCGACGTCCATGGCGCTCAGCATTTCGCGGACGAAGGTCGGGTCCATGCGGATCTTGCCCAGTTGCTCGGAGGGTGTCAGGCCCTGTCCCGGGTTGCTCACCTGGACCACCGACCAGCGCAGGTTCGGCGAGGTCTCGCCGATTTCGTCCAGGGTCGGCTTTTCCAGCAGCGAGAACACTGCCATGCCGGTTTGCGGGCGTGCCGGCAACTGCACCGGTGCGGTGCCTATGCGCTGGCCGCCGCGGTAGACATAGGCGCGCTGGTCGGCGCGGCTGATCAGCACCGACAACGGACCGCGCTCCGCGCCGGGGTCGTTCCAGGCGATCTCTCCGGGCTCCACCGGCAGCGTCACCGGTCGCCCGTCCGCTACCGTCGGCGCCAGCAGGCCGGGGTGGTCGACTTCCTTCGGCGCGCTGCTGGCGTTGGAAATGATTACCGTGGTGGAGCTGAATCCGGTGATGCCGTAGAGCTTCTTGGCGAACGCCATGGGCAGGCGGATGCAGCCGTGGGAGGCGGGATAGCCGGGCAGGTTGCCGGCGTGCAGGGCGATGCCGTCCCAGGTAAGGCGCTGCATGTAGGGCATGGGCGCGCTATTGTAGAGGTCGGACTTGTGGTCGACGCTCTTTTGCAGGATCGAGAACACTCCGGTCGGGGTCTCCCGGCCCTTCTTGCCGGAGCTGAGGGTGCTGACCCCGATGGCGATACCGTTGCGGTAGATGTAGGCCTTCTGTTCGGTAAGGCTGACCACGATGGTCACTGGTCCCTGCGGGGAAACCTCCGGGTACCAGAGGTACTCGCCGGGCTTCATGCTCTTCAGCCGCGCCTTGATGTCGGCCGGCGGCAAAGGCGCGTTCGCTGGGCTGGCGGGCGCCGCGTGGAGGCTGCCGACGGCGAAGGCCAGCAGCAGTACGGCAAGGGATCTTTTCATCGGCGCTTTCTCTTGCTCCATGCGGGAAAGGCTGTCGCTCCGACAGACGCCATTCAGCTTAGCGTCGCTCGCGACGGCCGGCCAAACCCCTG
Organism: Pseudomonas sp. KBN12P06040; assembly: GCF_037574965.1. Lineage (NCBI taxonomy): Bacteria > Pseudomonadati > Pseudomonadota > Gammaproteobacteria > Pseudomonadales > Pseudomonadaceae > Pseudomonas > Pseudomonas sp. KBN12P06040. The sequence continues at coordinate 4,789,098 of NZ_JBBELS010000001.1, read as the reverse complement.
CGGTCCGGCCTCTTTCGGTGGACAGGCGGCGGGCGGCGGGGTTTCACACCGAACAGATTTCTTCAGCATTCAGGGGGCGCCAGGCACCCGGCGGCAACTGCGGGTCGAGACAAATATCGCCCATGCGCTCGCGGTGCAGGCGCAGCACCTTGTTGTCGAAGTGGCCGAACATGCGCTTGACCTGGTGATAGCGGCCTTCGTGCAGGGTCAGGCGGGCGCAGCGTGGGCCGATCGGTTCGAGCTGCGCGGGGAGGGTGATCAGGTCTTCGAAGCGGAAGTGGAGGCCGGCGGCGAAGGCATCCACGTAGCGTTGGTCGATGGGCGCCTCGGTTTCCACGTAGTAGACCTTGTCGCGCCGGCTGCCCGGCAGGGTCAGGCGGCGCGACCACTGGCCGTCGTTGGTCAGCAGCATCAGGCCGGTGGTGTTGTAGTCGAGACGACCGCCAATGTGCAGGTCGTCGCGCTGGTCTTCCGGGAACAGGTCGAGGACGGTCGGGTGTTGCGGGTCGCGGGTGGCGCTGACGCAGCCCATCGGTTTATGCAGCATGTAGTAGCGCGCCGGCTTGCCAGCCTGGAGCAGCTGCTCGTCCAGTTCCACCCGGCTGAAGACACGCACTTCGTGGGTGCCGTCGCGCACCACCTGGCCGTCCACGCGCAGGCGTCCACCGGCGATCAGCATCTGCGCGTCGCGGCGGCTGAGTTCGGGCAGGTTGGCGAGGAAGCGGTCCAGGCGCATCAGTCGTCGGCGTCGGGCGGCAATAGTTGCGCGCAGCGCGGGCAGAGGCAGGCACGGCGGCGCAGCTCGGCGGGAATCCGCTCCAGCGCGGCCGCATCGATTTCCGTGGTGAAGCACCAGCAAGCCTGGGCGGCGCTAGCGGGATCGGCCAGGGTGCAGCGGTTGGATTGCTGGCACAGCGGGCAGCGGCCGGGGTCGATTTCGCTGTTCATGACGCGGTGGATGGCTGGCGGGTGCCCAGGGTGCAGCGCCCGGCGCGCGGATGCAAGCATCGCGCGCCGGGCGGGGCGTTTCAGCGGCGAACGGCGTTGGTGATCCAGGGCTCCAGGCGCTGGCCGAAGCTGAGGTGCAGTTCCAGCGGCGCTAGCCGGTAGTTTTGTCCGTCGACCTTGGCGAATACCGCGTGCCATTGTCGTGGCACGTTGATCGCGGCGAGGTCGGTACGGCTGATGTAGCCGCCGACCAGCGTCCTGCCTTCGTCGACCGCGGACCAGGGACGCACCCGGCCCTTGACGATGGCGTAGCGCTGGCGCTCGGGGTAGCGCTGGCGCAGGGCGGCCAGGTCGAGGCCGGCGTCGACGATGAACAGTCGGCTGGCCTCTCCCAGCTCATGCTTCAGTTGGTGGCGAGCGGCTTCCATCTGGCTGGACAGCATTTCGTCCTTGGGCAGGGCCTTGCTGCGGGCGCGGGCCTCGGCCAGGCGCTCCTCGGCCAGGCGTACTTCGCGGCGATAGGCCGGGCCGTCGAGCTCCAGGACCAGTAGCACCTGTTTTTCCTGTTGGCGGCGGTAGCGCCGTACGCTCTCTTCGTCGAGCGCGTCCGGGATGCTGAAACCGAGGGCGCGCATCTGCTCGGGCGGCAGCGGGGGCGCGAGGTCATTGGGCGGCTCGCCGTTCGGCGAGCGAAGCTCCAGGCGCAGTTCGACGCCACTGTTCTCTTCGCTCCAGAAGCCGTAGGACCAGTTGCGCTGGAGTTCGCGCTGACTGAGCACCAGCTTGCTTTCGGCCTCGCCGGACCGGTTCCAGGCGACGCCACCGAGGGCGGCCAGGTTCGCCGCCAGCAGCAGGAGGCTGCCGGCGATCAGGGCGTTGCGACGGTTGCGATTCATGCGTCAGTCCTCGCGGCGATGCCCAGGGGCGTGCGCAGGCGGCGCAGGACCAGCAGGATCAGCAAGGCGCTGAGGCCGAGCACCAGGAAGAACAGGTACTTCGGCATCGCTTCCCACCACCAGTCGAAGAACTTGGTGTAGAGGAAGATGACGAAGAAGGTGATCCCGGTATTGCTCACGTCGGCCCAGTTGCGTCGCGCGCCGAGCCAGATCACCAGGGCGGCGGCGACGAAGCCGGCGACCTGGTAGAGCCCCTCGATGAGCGCCGACGGCAGCGCCAGGTAGCTGCCTGAGCCCCAGTTGGCCAGCACCAGCATCGGCAGGAACAGGCCGAGCAGGGCGAACACCCGGTAGATCACGGCGAAGCCGCTGAAGTTGCGCTGCTCGAAGCACAGCGGCACGGCGAAGATCAGCGCGGCGGCGGGGAAGAAGTTCTCCGGTCGCTCGCCTACGCCCAGCCAGTAGCCGCCGCCCCAGGTGCCGACGCGCGCGGCGATGAAACCCATCACGCAGAGGATCGCCGCCGCCAGCAGCAGGCGGGCGTTGCACAGGTAGGCCAGGAGCAGGGCGTAGAGCGCCCAGGGCACCAGGGCCAGGTCGCTGGGGGTGACGTTGAATATCTGCCCGAGCATGGTCAGGTCGAGGACGAAGCAGGCGAACGCGACCATCGCCGCCAGCTTGCTGAAGTAGCCAGAGGCGTCCTTGGCCTGGACCCAGAGCGTGGCGAAGAACGCGACGAAGGCGCTGCCGACCAGGATCGCCACCTGGGCGACGGTGGGGAACAGGCCCCAGAAGCGATAGAACAGCAGGAACACGCTGGCGGCGAAGGCCAGGGCGCCGAAGAACGAGGCCACCCGCATGCCCAGCGAAAGTTGCTGGCTGCGCAGGTCGTGGTCGATGTCGAAACGGTCGCGGTAGCTGTCCAGCAGGGCCAGGTGATAGTCGGCGAGTTGCCGGGCCTGGGTCGGTTCGAGGCGGAACGCCTGCTCCTGGTCGAGGCGTTGCAGCTCGCGCTGGAACACCAGGATGTCGTTGGCGCGCTGCTGTGCCTGGGCGCGGTCGATGGGTTGCATGCATGCTCCTTGAGCCTTGCCGGCGGGGCCGACAGTCCTTGATCCGCGCACTCTACCGAGAAACGCCGGCGGCGGTCACGCCCTGGAGGGGCCTGTCGTTGGTCGGATTCAGGGAATTTCCGTTTTTCCCTTCGGTCTCTAGTGCAGCCGGGTTGCAACCGCCGCAACCGGCTTCCCGCTCCATCGGGATCTTGTCCAGGCGTGGTTCGGCTGCGTTCTGCGATGAAGGAGAATGCTGATGGTCATGCGATTGATCGGGCTGCTGCCGGCGGCCTTCCTGGGGAGCGGTTGCAGCGGGGGGCCGGGCGCCTGCGTCGAACTGGACTTCGACCAGGGTTACTACGGCTACCATCGCGGCGGCCCGCCCCATTGTCCTCCAGGCCAGGCCAAGAAAGGCTGGTGCTGAGCCCGCTCCCTTTTCCCGAGTCTTCACGTCGTATGCGCGCCTCGCAGCGTCGCCGGTCGTCCGGCTGGCGGCGGGGCCGCAGGAGGCTGCCATGTGGCGCACATTCCTGAGAGTCCCGCTTCTTCTGCTTTTCGCCAGCCTGGGTGGCTGCGCGGTGTATGACTACGACTACGATGACGGCGACTGGCGCCGCTATCGCGGCCAGCCCTACGCCTACGAAGTGCCGCGCTATCGCGTCTACGACGATGGCTGGCGTAGCGAACGGCGCTACTACTCGACGCGCTACTACGACCAACGCTACTACCCGGCGCCACGCCGCTACGATGGCCACCGCGACTACCGGCGCGAGCAATATCGCTACCCGCAGCGCCACCACGAATCGCGCCCGGCCCATCGCGGCGAGCGGCATCCGGGCAACTGGCAGCGCGGCGGCCAGCCGCAATGGCGCGGGCATTCTCCGCAACGCTGGCAGCAACACGGTGGGCAGGATCGTCCGCGGCACCGGGGCCAGCAGGGCGGGGCGCCTCGCTGGCGCAACTGAGGTGCGCAAGGAAAGGCGGCGCCTGCGGGCGCCGTCGTGCTTTCCAGTCGAAAGTGCGGACCCTCTTGGCGCATTTGCTCGGCACACTCTGCCGATACCGAAACGAGGAGGTTCCCATGAGTCATTTTCTGTCGTTTGCCAAGGGCGCCCTGGCGATGTTCTGGCTCGTCGCGCTGGTCAACCTGGCCTACCCGCTGGGCGAGTTGCATCGACCGATCCTGCTGTTGTCCGGCGTGCTGGTGCTGGTCCATGCCGCCGAGATCCTGCTGCTCAACGGGCGTCTCAAGGCGCGCCCGGCACCTTGGCTGGAGCGCCTCCAGGTGCTGCTGTTCGGCGTCCTGCACCTGCGTAGCCTCGGCTGATTTACACAGGCTTTACTCTCGCCGCGGGCACCGCCCGCGCGCCGCGCAGTCCGATGTGCAGGTTCCGGAACAGGCAATCCTCCCGCATCCGCAGGAGAGGCCGGAACCGCACAGGAGGCGCCATGCGTCGTTTGCTTTCCCTGCTGATCCTCGTCCTGCCGCTGTCGGCCTGCGTGGTCTACGACCGCGACGACCACCGGCATCGTCCCGACTACCGCTACGAGCGCTATCACGACCGCGACCGTGACAACCGCGGGCGCGACTGGAACCGTTCCTGGCAGGAGCGCCGCGACGACGCTCGCTGGCGCTGATCCTCAGGTGGCGGCGAAGCGCCGGTCCTGTTCCAGCACCCGCTCGACGAACACTGCCGCGGCCGGCGACAGGCTGCGGCCGGCGCGGCTGACCAGACCGTAGGCGGAGCCCTTGGCGCGGGCGGGCTCGGCGCCGGCGGGCCAGGGCAGCAGCGCCAGGCGGCCGGCCTCGACGTCGGCGGCAACCACGTCCCAGGGCGCCAGGCTGATCAGCTCGCTGGAGCCGACCAGGCCCTTGAGCATCAGCACATCGTCGCACTGTATGCCGAGCGGTTCGTCGCGTTGCAGCAGGCGCGCCAGGTCGCCGCGGACTTCCGCGGGCAGACGCGGGCCGGCCAGCGGGTAATCGGCCAATTGCCCGGCGCTCGGCCGCTCCAGACCCAGCAGCGGATGGCCGGGGCGGCAGAAGAGTACGCCGGGATGCTCGCGTAGCGGGTGGATGCGCAACTGCGGATCGCCTTGCAGCTCGCGGATATCGGCGACGAAGAGTTCGACGGCGTCATCCAGCAGGCGCTGGCGCAGGGTCTGCCAGTCCTCGATGAGCAGTGCGACGCGCACGCGTGGGTGGGCGCTGGAGAAACCGGCCAGTGCCTCGGGCAACAGCCGTGCGGCGGGGAAGGGACCGCCGCCCAGGCGTAGCTCGCCGCTGTCGAGATTGCCCAGTTGGCTTACCGCGTTGTGCAGTGCGCGATGCCCGGCCAGCAGGCGCCGAGCGTGTTCCAGCACCAGCCGGCCGTGGGCCGTGAGGGCCACGCCGCGGCTGCCGCGCTCCACCAGGGTGCAACCCAACTGTCCCTCCAGCGCCTGGATGCTGCGTGACAGCGCCGGCTGGCTGAGATTCACCGCTTCGGCGGCGCGGGCATAGTGGCCGTGCTCGGCGAGGGCGACGAAGTGGCGGAACTGGCGTAGATCGCTCATGCGGACTCCGCATCGAATGTGGACCTGGAATGCATTGGAATTATTGCCGTGCCGCTCGGCATAGTGCCAGCCGAACCTCACAACAATAAAACGGAGCATCCGATGAGCCGTCTGCTCGCACTCCTGGCGCTCGCCCCGCTACTCGCCGGCGCCGCCGAACCCTCCGCGTCCAAGCCGCCCAGCGCCTTCACCGTCGAGGCCCAGCGGCGGGTCGAAGCGGAATTGCCGTTCGCCGACCGTGCCGACTTCGAGCGCGCCGAACGCGGCCTGATCCGGCGCCCGGAGCGGGTGCTCATCCGCAACCCCGACGGCAGCGTCGCCTGGCAGCTCGGCGGCTACGACTTCCTCCTCGACGGCAAGCCCCGGGACAGCATCAATCCCAGCCTGCAACGCCAGGCCCTGCTCAATCTCAAGTACGGCCTGTTCGAGGTTGCCGAGGGTATCTACCAGGTGCGCGGCTTCGACCTGGCCAACATCACCTTCATCCGCGGCGACAGCGGCTGGATCGTGGTCGACACCCTGACCACCCCGGCCACCGCCAGGGCGGCCTACGAGCTGGTCAGCCGCGAGCTGGGCGAGAGGCCGATCCGTACGGTGATCTACAGCCACGCCCACGCCGATCACTTTGGAGGCGTGCGCGGTCTGGTCGAGCCGCAGCAGGTCGCCAGCGGCGCGGTGCAGATCATCGCTCCGGCCGGCTTCATGGAGGCGGCGATCAAGGAGAACGTCCTGGCCGGCAACGCCATGATGCGCCGCGCCACCTACCAGTACGGCACGCAACTGCCCAAGGGGCCGCAGGGGCAGGTCGACATGGCCATCGGCAAGGGATTGGCGCGCGGACCGCTGAGCCTGCTGGCGCCGACCCGCCTGATCGAAGGCGAGGGCGAGGACCTGGTGCTGGACGGCGTGCCGTTCACCTTCCAGAACACGCCGGGCACCGAGTCGCCGGCGGAGATGAACATCTGGCTGCCGCGGCAGAAGGCCCTGCTGATGGCCGAGAACGTGGTCGGTACCCTGCACAACCTGTACACCTTGCGCGGCGCCGAGGTACGTGATGCGCTGGGCTGGAGCAAGTACATCAACCAGGCGCTGCATCGTTTCGGCAGGCAGGCCGAGGTGATGTTCGCGGTGCACAACTGGCCGCGCTGGGGCAACGCGGAGATCGTCGAGGTGCTGGAGAAGCAGCGCGACCTGTACGGCTACCTGCACGACCAGACCCTGCACCTGGCCAACCAGGGCGTGACCATCGGCCAGGTGCACAACCGCCTGCACCTGCCGCCCAGCCTCGACCAGGAATGGTACGACCGCGGCTACCACGGCTCGGTCAGCCATAACGCACGGGCCGTGCTGAACCGCTACCTGGGCTACTACGACGGCAACCCGGCGAGCCTCGACCCGCTCAGCCCGGAGGACTCGGCGGGCCGCTACGTGGAATACATGGGCGGCGCCGAGCGCCTGTTGGAGCAAGCGCGGGCGTCGTACGCCAGGGGCGAATACCGTTGGGTGGTCGAGGTGGTCAACAGGCTGGTCTTCGCCGAGCCGGATAATCGGGCCGCGCGCGAGCTGCAGGCCGACGCCCTGGAGCAACTCGGCTACCAGGCGGAGAACGCCGGCTGGCGCAACAGCTACCTCAGCGCCGCCTACGAACTGCGCCACGGCGTACCGCGCGACCAGCCGACGATGAAGGCCGGCAGCGCCGATGCCCTGGCGGCGATGGACACCGGCCTGCTGTTCGACTATCTCGGCGTGCGCCTGGACGCCGGCGCTGCGGAAGGCAAGGCGCTGAGCATCAACCTGCGCCTGCCGGACATCGGCGAGAACTACCTGCTGGAACTGAAGAACTCGCACCTGAACAACCTGCGCGGCGTGCAGAGCGAGGACGCCGGGCAGACCGTGAGCATCGACCGCGCCGATCTCAACCGGCTGCTGCTCAAGGAGGTATCGGCGGTACGCCTGGTCTTCGAGGGCAAACTGAAGAGTTCCGGCAATCCGCTGTTGCTGGGGCAACTGTTCGGCATGCTCGGCGACTTCGACTTCTGGTTCGATATCGTCACGCCGGCGGCGAAGTCCGAAGGCTGACGACGAAGGCGCCCGAGAGGGGCGCCTGGTCTTTTCAGTAGGCCACGGTGAAGCGCTGGCGATGATGACGGGGCTGCTCGGCCTCGTCGAGCATGGCTACCGCCAGGTCTTCCAGGGAAATCCGGCTCTCGCCCTTGGCGTCAAACAGGACCTGGTCGCCGCCGAGGCGGAACTTGCCGCTGCGCTGGCCGGGTTCGAGGAGCATCGCAGGGCTGAGGAACACCCAGTCCAGTCGTTGCTCGCCGCGCAGTTGGTCGAGGGCGTCGGCGGCGCCGAGGGCGCCCTGCTTCCACTGCTCGGGGAATTCCGGGCTGTCCACCAGGCGCTGGCCGGGGGCGATCTCCAGGCTCCCGGCGCCGCCGAGAACCAGCAGGCGCGGCACGCCGGAGCGTTTCACGCCGTCGAGAATGGCCTGGCTGCCGGCGGCGTGGCGGGCGCGGAGGTCGGCGCTGCCCCAGCCGCCGTTGAAAGCGCTGATGACCACCTCGTGGCCTGCCACGGCGCTGGCCACCTGGGCCGGGTCGCTGACGTCCGCCTGCACTACGCCGAGGCCGTCGCGCGCCGCCAGCTTGCTCGGGTCGCGGACCAGGGCGGTTACCGCGTGGCCGCGTTGCAGGGCTTCGTTGAGGAAATAGTGGCCGACGTGGCCGGTGGCGCCGATCAGGGCGATTTTCATGCTGCACCTTCCGTTCGAGAAATGCCGCAGAGCGGCGTCGATCAGCATCATCCGCCCTGCGCTCGCCGGGATAAACCGCTGCGAGGGGGATGCACTCGTTAGCCCAGCTTAATAATCAGACCTCCTCGCTGTCGCTCATCAGGGTCAGGCTGCGGGCCACGGCGAGGGCGATGAACAGGACCCCGATCACTCCTTCGCTGCCGGCCAGCAGGCGCGCCAGCGGGTTGATCGCCTGGATGTCGCCGTAGCCCACGGTGGTCAGGGTCACCAGGCTGTAGTAGACGAAGGTATCCAGGCCGAGTGCGCCATGGCTGGCGATGAAGCTGGCTGGCTGCATCTGTTCGACCATGTAGTAGGCGAGAGCGAAGGCCAGCGCCATCTGCAGGTAGAGCGCGCAGAGTCCGTAGAGCAGCTCGTGGGTCACCGGGCGCTCCTGGGTGACGCGGCGGAACAGCGCGGCGAACAGGGTCAGGTACAGCAGGATCAGGCTCAGCCCGCGCAGCAGGCCGGGCGGCAGGCTGGAGTAGGGACTGCTGAAATCCGCAGTGGTGTACAGGGCCAGGCTGAACAGGCCGAAGAAGGCCGTCAGGTAGACCAGCGGACTGCGTCTGCGCAAGGTGTTCATCCCGGCCAGCACCAGCAGCAGGAGGCTGCCGAGCACCCGTGGCTTGGTGCTCGACGGCAGGCCGAGGATCGCCGTGAACAGCACAGTGGAAAAGAACAGCAGGCGGAAACGGTAACGCAGCAGCAGGGCGTTCAAGGCGGGCTCCTCGCATCGTCGAATCGACCAGCCTGGGCGCGGACCCGCCTGTCTGTCTATTGGCCTTGGGTCGGATCGAACAATTTCTGCACCACGGAAAAGTCCCGCTCCGCATAGCCCTGCTTCAGCAGCAGACGGTACAGGCTCAGCGCCAGGCTGCCCATCGGCGTGCTGCTGGCGCTGGCCTGGGCGGCTTCCTGGGCCAGCCCGAGGTCCTTGGCCATCAACTGGGCCATGAAGCCGCCGCTGTAGTCGCGCGACGCCGGAGCGTTCTCCATCACCCCCGGCCAGGGGTTGTAGACTTCCAGCGCCCAGTTGCCGCCGGAGCTGCGGCGCATGATCTCGGCCAGCACCTTCGCCTCGAGGCCGTTGGCCACACCCAGGGCCATGGCTTCTGCGGTACCGATCATCAGCACCGCGAGGAGCTGGTTGTTGCACACCTTGGCGACCTGGCCGGCGCCGTCGGGGCCGGCATGGAAGATGTTCCGACCCATGGCCTCGAACAGCGGCCGGGCCTTCTCCAGGGCTTCGGCGTCGCCGCCGACCATGAAGGTCAGGGTGCCGGCCGCCGCGCCGGCAGTGCCGCCGGACACCGGCGCGTCGAGCATCGCCAGGCCGCGCTCGCGGGCGGCGGCGTGGACCTTGCGCGCCGAGGTCGGGGCGATGGTCGAGCATTCCAGCACCAGGGTGCCGGGGGCGATGTGCGCGAGCAGGCCATCGTCGTCGAGGTACAGGCCTTCGACGTGCTGGCTGGCCGGCAGCATGCTGATGACCACGTCGGCGCCCTGCACCGCGTCGCGGGCGCTGCGGGCGGCGCTGGCGCCGGCGGCGACCAGGCCGTCGACGGCGCTCTGCACCAGGTCGAAGACGTTCAGCAGGTAGCCGGCCTTGAGCAGGTTGGTGGCCATCGGCGCGCCCATGTGGCCGAGGCCGATGAAGGCGATCTGTTTCATGGAGCTCCTCCTGTGGCGGCCGCGAGGCCTCTTGGGGATGCTGTGAAACAGCTTAGACGCTATGGACGTGGCGGGCCCGCGCCCTCCTTCGGCAGAGGGCGGCGCGGCGGATCAGAGCCCCGCCAGCGGATGCTCGCCCTCCCAGGTCGGCTCGAAGTGCGCCTCGATCACCGCCTGCGGGATCGATTCCACCTGCGGCCAATGCCAGTTCGGTGCGTTGTCGCGATCGATCAGCCTTGCGCGTACCCCCTCGGCGAAGTCCGGATGGCGCGTGCAGTTCAGGCTCATGGCGTATTCCAGGCGGAACACCTCGGCCAGCGACAGGTAGCGCGCACGCTCGATCTGCTGCCAGACCAGATGCGCGGTCATCGGGCAGCCCTCGGCCAGGGTCTTCGCGCCACGCGCAAGCAGCGGGTCGGCGTCGTCGCGCAGCGCCACCAGCGCCTGCCAGGCGCTCGCCAGGTCCGGCTGGTCGAGCAGTGCGTCCAGGCGCGGCCGGCGCGGGAGCAACTGGGCCTCCGGCAGTTCGCCGCGGGCCTCGTGTTCGAGGGCGCGAAGCAGGCTGTGAAGTTGCACCTGGGGCGACTCGTTCCAGTTCATCTGCACCAGGCCGGCGAGCAGGGCGTCCTGCTGGTCGTCGAGAAGGAAGCGGTCGGCCAGGTCGAGGTCGAGAGCGTCGCGGGCGTTCATCTGCGCCGCGCTCAGGCCGAGGAACAGGCCGAGCCTGCCGGGCAGGCGGGCGAGGAACCAGCTGGCGCCGACGTCCGGGTACAGGCCGATGCCGATCTCCGGCATCGCCAGGCGGCTGGACGGGGTGACGATGCGAATCCCGGCACCCTGCATCAGCCCCATGCCGCCGCCCATTACATAGCCGTGGGCCCAGCAGATGAAGGGTTTCGGGTAGGTGTGGATGCGGTAGTCGAGGCGGTATTCATCGGCGAAGAAGCGTCGCGCCAGGGCCGGTACCTCGCCGGGTTGCTCACGGCAGGCGTCCACCAGCTTGCGCACGTCGCCGCCGGCGCAAAAGGCCTTGGCGCCGTTGCCGCGCAACAGCACGCAGGCGATGCCGGCGTCCTCGGCCCAGGCGTCGAGTTTCGCCGCCAGGGCCTCGATCATCGGCAGGGACAGGGCGTTCAGGCTCTTTTCCGCATCCAGGGTGGCAATGCCGATGCGGAAGCCATGCAGGCTCGGGCGTTCTTCGAAAAGCACGTTCATGTCGGGGCTCTCGGCTCGGGCGGGCTGTGGCGCAGCCCGCCGGGTTCGATGGGAAGGCTCAGCAGTTGCGCCACTTGGGATCGCGCTTCTCGAGGAAGGCGTTGACCCCTTCGCGGGTGTCCTGGGCGTCGAACAGATCGACGAAGCGCTCGCGCTCCTCCGGCAGCCAGGTGTTCGGCGCGCGTTCGCGGGCACCCTGGATCAGCGGCTTGATGGTGCGGATCGCCACCGGGCTCTGGCGTGCCACCTTGGCCGCCAGCAGCAGGGCGGCGCCGCGCGCCTCGCCGCTGTCCACCACCTGTTCGACCAGGCCGATGCGCAGGGCGGTTTCCGCATCCACCCGCTCGTTGCAGAGGATCATCCGCTTGGCCCAGCCTTCGCCCACCAGCCAGGGCAGCGCCTGGGTCCCGCCGGCGCAGGGCAGCAGGCCCACCGCGGCCTCCGGGAGGGCCATCTGCGCCTGGCGCTCGGCGATGCGGATGTCGCAGGCGAGGGCGCACTCCAGGCCGCCGCCCATGGCGTAGCCGTTGATCGCCGCGATCGACACCCCGCGGAAATCGCGCAGCGCCTCGAAGGCCTCGCCGAAGCGGCGGGCCATCTCGCGAGCGCGGGCCTTGTCGCCGTCGGCGAACATGTTCAGGTCGGCGCCGGCGGAGAAGAACTTCGGCCCCTGGCCGGTCACTACCAGGGCGTAGATATCGTCGTCGCGGTTGAGGTGCTCGATCAGTTGGCGCAGGCCGATCAGCGAGTCGCGGTCCCAGGTGTTGGCCGGCGGGTGGTTGATGGTGATCAGCGCGGTGTGCCCGTGCTTTTCCACGGTGAGCTTGTGGGTCAGGTCGAAGGAGGAAGCCTTGTAGGGTTCGACGGCAGTGTTCATGAAGTCCCTCACTGGATCATGGGCCGGGGCGTCCCGGCACTATCGGATGCGATGGTTCGCGGCGTTCACAGCAGGCGATCGAGCATGCCGCCCTGCTCCAGCAGGCGGCGGGCGACGATCACCCGCATGATTTCGTTGGTGCCTTCGAGGATCTGGTGCACGCGGGTGTCGCGTACCCAGCGCTCCAGCGGATAATCGTTGAGATAGCCGTAGCCGCCGTGCAGTTGCAAGGCCTCGTTGCAGACATCGAAGCAGCGGTCGGTGGCGAAGCGCTTGGCCATTGCGCAGTACAGGGTCGCCTCGGCGTCGCCGCGGTCCAGCCGATGGGCGCCGAGGCGGACCATCTGGCGGCTGGCGGTGAGTTCGGTGAGCATGTCGGCGAGCTTGAACTGCAAGGCCTGGAAGGTCGCCAGCGGCTTGCCGAACTGCTCGCGCTCCTCGACGTAGCGCATCGACTGCTCCAGCGCCGCCTGGGCGGCGCCCAGGGAACAACTGGCGATGTTCAGGCGGCCGCCGTCGAGGCCTTTCATGGCATAGACGAAGCCCTGGCCCTCCGGGCCGATGCGGTTGCCGGCGGGGATGCGCACGCCTTCGAAGGTGATGGTGCGGGTCGGCTGCGCGCGCCAGCCCATCTTGTCCTCGTTGCGGCCGTAGCGGATGCCGGGCGCGTCGGCCGGCACCAGGAAGCAGGAGATGCCCCTGGCGCCGTCCTCGCCGGTGCGCGCCATGACGATCAGCACCTGGGTGCTGCCGGCGCCGGAAATGAAGCACTTGCTGCCGTCCAGCACGTATTCGTCGCCCTCGCGGCGGGCGCGGGTGCGCAGGCGCGCGGCGTCGGAGCCGGCATCGGGCTCGGTGAGGCAATAGGAAGCGAGCGACTCGCCGCCGATCAGGCCGGGCAGCCAGGCCTCCTTCAGCGCCGCGTCGCCGAACGAGGCGAGCATCCAGGCGGCCATGTTGTGGATGCTGATGTAGGCGGTAGTGGCCACGCAGCCGGCGGCCAGTTGCTCGAAGATCAGCGAGGTGGACAGCCGCGACAGGCCCAGGCCGCCGTCTTCCTCGGCGATGTACAGGCCGAGGTAGCCCTGTTCGGCGGCGGCGCGGATGACTTCCACCGGAAAGTGATGGTCGCGGTCCCAGTCGGCCGCCTTCGGCGCCAGTTCGTGGCGGGCGAAGGCGCGGGCGCTCTCCACCAGCAGGCGTTGTTCTTCGGTGAGGTCGAAATCCATAGGTCCTCGGGTCACTTGAGATGGATGGTCATGTTCGGGCCGGCCGACGATTCGGCGGTCGTCGGTTCATCGTCGAACCAGCGGCTGGTGACGGTCTTGGTCTCGGTATAGAAGCGCACCGCCTGCTTGCCGTAGGCGTGCAGGTCGCCGTAGAAGGAACCCTTCCAGCCGGTGAAGGAGAAGAACGGCAGCGGTACCGGGATCGGCACGTTGATCCCCACCTGGCCGACCTGCACCGCGTGCTGGTAGCGCCGAGCGGCGCCGCCGGAGCGGGTGAACAGGCTGGTGCCGTTGCCATAGGGATTGGCGTTGACCAGGGCAATCGCCTCTTCCAGGGTATCGACCTCCAGGCAAGCCAGCACCGGGCCGAAGATCTCCTCGCGGTACAGGCCCATCTTCGGCGTCACTGCGCGGAACAGGGTGGGACCGAGCCAGTTGCCGTTGGGATAGCCTTCGACCTGGCACTGCGAGCCGTCGAGCAGGCACTCGGCGCCTTCCGCCTTGCCTTCGGCGATCAGGCGCAGCACGCGCTGGCGCGCCTGCGGACTGATCAGCGGACCATAGGCGGCGTCCGGGTCCTGCCAGTGGCCGGGGCGCAGGGCGGCCATCCGCTCGGCCAGTTCGGGAATCCACTCGCGCGCCGCGCCGACGAACACCGCCGCGCTGATCGCCATGCAGCGCTGGCCGGCGGCGCCGCAACTGGCACCGACCAGGTTGCCGAGAACCTGGGCCTTGTTCGCGTCGGGGAGGATCACCATGTGGTTCTTCGCCCCGGCGAAGGCCTGCACCCGCTTCAGGTGCGCGGTGCCGGTGCGGTACACGTGCTGGCCGACGGCGACCGAGCCGACGAAGGAAATCGCCCGGATGTCCGGGTGGGTGAGGAGGGCATCGACCTGCTCGCGGCCGCCATGGATCACCTGCAGCACGCCCTTCGGCGCGCCGGCCTCGAGGAACAGCTCGGCGAGGCGATTGGGTGTCAGCGGATCCTGTTCGGAGGGCTTGAGGACGAAGGTGTTGCCGCAGGCGATGGCCAGCGGGAACATCCACAGCGGGATCATCGCCGGGAAATTGAACGGGGTGATCCCGGCGCACACGCCGAGGGGCTGGATCCAACTGGCGGTGTCGATCTCGCGGGCGACGTTTTCCACCGTCTCGCCCATCATCAGGCTGGCCACGTTGGCGGCGTGTTCGACCACCTCGATGCCGCGCCACACGTCGCCCTTGGCATCGGCGAGGTTCTTGCCGGTCTCCCGGGCCAGCAGTTCGCCGAGTTCGTCGTGGTGTTCCTTGAGCAGGTGCTGGTAGCGCAGCATCAACCGCGCTCGCTCGGGAGCCGGGACTTCGCGCCAGGTCTCGAAGGCGCGCTGGGCGCTGGCGATGGCCTGCTCGATCTCGTCGGCGGTGGCCTTCGGCGCCAGCGCGAGGACGTCCTGGGTCGCCGGATCGGTGACTTCGATCAGTTCGCGGGAACGGCTGCCGCGCCATTCGCCGTCGATCAGCTGGGGGATTGCCTTGGCCATCGTCGCCTCCGCTTCCCGGTGGACCGGGATGTTGTTTTGAGTCGTTATAGCCGGCCGCAAGCCGCCTGTGGATTGACGATCTTGCGCAAGGGATGGACGATCTTGGGATTCAGACTGCCGAGTCGCGTCGCCGTGAAGCGTTCCGTACAGACCTCCGCCTGGCCCCTGCCCAACCAGGGGGTGCGTTTCATCACGCCGCCCCGCCTGCGTCGCGCCCTGGCCCGCCATCCGCTCGGCCAGGCCTGCTACCCACTGGCCCTCGGTTACTACCCGGAGGCGCATGGCCACCACATGCAGCGGCGCGCGCCGGACGACCATCTGTTGATCTACTGCCGTGCCGGACGCGGCTGGCTGGAGTGCGCCGACGAGCGCGTCGAGGTCGGCGGCGGCGACCTGCTGGTCCTGCCCAAGGGCCTGGAACACGCCTACGGCGCCGACCCGCAGCGGCCCTGGAGCATCTACTGGGTACATTTCGAAGGCCTCCTGGCGGAGGACTTCCTGCGCCCGCTGGGCAGCGCTCCGCGCCTGCGCCTGGGCATGCAGCCGCGCCTGCTGGCGGAGTTCGACGCGCTGCTGGCGCTGCGTCGCCAGGGCCTCAGCCTGCCGCACTTCATCCATGCCGCGCACCTGTTGCAGGGCCTGCTCACCTCGCTGGCGGTGCGTCCGGCGCGGGCCAGCCTGAAATCCGGGCGGGTGCTGGACATCGACGCGGTGCAGGCGCTGATGCGCGCGCACCTGCACGACAGCCTCAACCTCGACGAGCTGGCGGCGCAGTTCAAGCTGTCGCGCTTCCATTTCGCCAAGACCTACCGCGCCCTGACCGGCCAGGCGCCGATCCAGGACTTCATCCAGATGAAGATGGCCCACGCCTGCCGCCTGCTCGACGAGGGCGCGCTGGAGGTGCGGCAGATCGCCGAGCAGCTCGGCTACGCCGATCCCTATTACTTCTCGCGGCTGTTCCGCAAGGTGGTGGGCATGGCGCCCAGTCACTACCGGGCGCTGCACCAGGGCTAGTGCTCCGGGCATAATGCTGCCTCCGGCCCGTGGGCCCGAGACCGACAAGGATCGTCGATGCGCAAACCCCTATCGCTCTACCACCCCTGGCTCTACTGGCTGCGGGTCTGGCAACGACGTCTCTGGCGGCACTGCCGCTGGCGTCTTGGCGGCCGTCGCTACGTGCGGTTGCCATCGGTCGACGAGCGCCTGCCGTACCGCTACATCAAGCACACCTCGAAGTTGATCCGCCGCCTCGGCGACAGCGACCTCGCCCTGCAACGCAACAAGGTGGTCAACCTGCGCCTGGCGGTGGACTGCATGAACGGCGTGCGCATCGGCCCCGGCGAGTACTTCTCGTTCTGCCGGCTGGTCGGTCGGCCCAGCGCCCGGCGTGGCTTCGTCGAAGGCATGGAGCTGTCCTTCGGCGAGGCGCGCAGCGGAATCGGCGGCGGCATCTGCCAACTGAGCAACCTGATCCACTAGATGGCCCTGCATTCGCCGCTGCGCGTGGTGGAGCGGGCCAACCACAGCTTCGACCCGTTTCCCGACGAGGGACGGATCCTGCCGTTCGGCTCGGGCGCGGCGATCTTCTACAACTTCATCGACCTGGTGCTGCACAATCCGACGGCGGATACCTTCCAGTTGCGCTTCCATATCGCCGCCCACCAACTGGAAGGCGAACTGCTGTGCAGCGCGCCGCGCCCTGTGCGCTACCACGTCTACGAGAGGGCCCAGCGTTTTGTCCGCGACGGCGAGGCAGTGCTGAGGCTCAACGAGATCTGGCGCGACATCCGGGAAAAGGGCCAGGCCGGCACCCTGCTGGCCAGCGAGTGCCTGTACCGCAACCGGGTGCGCGTGAAGTATCCGCTGGAAGAGGCCCGCCTGTCCCGAGATTGACAAGCGCGGCGCGCTTTTCTACGGTTCCGCGGCCACAGGCTGTCGGCGACCTTCTGAAAAAGGCCGGACGACTTTTTCAGTACCGAGACAGGGGGTTCCATGACCGATAACGACGACCGCATCAAGCTCGAGGCGAGTTGGAAGGAAGCGCTGCGCGAGGAATTCGACAAGCCCTACATGAAGCAACTGGGCGAGTTCCTGCGCCAGGAGAAGGCCGCCGGCAAGGTGATCTTTCCGCCCGGGCCATTGATCTTCAACGCGCTGAACACCACGCCGCTGGAGAACGTCAAGGTGGTGATCATCGGCCAGGATCCCTACCACGGACCAGGCCAGGCCCACGGCCTGTGCTTCTCGGTGCAGCCCGGCGTGCCGACGCCGCCGTCCTTGCAGAACATCTACAAGGAACTCAACCGCGACCTGAACATCCCGATTCCCAACAACGGCTACCTGCAGCGCTGGGCGGAGCAGGGCGTGCTGTTGCTCAACACCTCGCTGACCGTCGAGCAGGCCAAGGCCGGCTCCCACGCCAATGCCGGCTGGCAGCCGTTCACCGACCGCGTCATCGAGGTGGTCAACGAGCGTTGCGAGCGCCTGGTGTTCCTGCTCTGGGGCAGCCACGCGCAGAGCAAGCAGAAGCTGATCGACCCGCAGCGCCACCTGATCCTCAAGTCGGCGCACCCGTCGCCGTTGTCGGCCTACCGCGGTTTCCTCGGCAACGGTCACTTCAGCCGCACCAACAAGTTCCTCGAGCAGAACGGCAAGACGCCTATCGACTGGTCGCTGCCGGACCTCTGACCACTGTCGCCCAGCTCTTCACATGGCGGGCGCCGCTGTGTGCCCTCTGGCCGCGCGCGGAATAAAAAAGCCCGCACGAGGCGGGCTGGAAAACGCCACACATCCAGTGTGGCGGCGTGGCTCGATCAGCCGGCGCGCTTCCTCCAGTAGCGGAAGCACGGCTCGGCGAGGAACAGCACCAGCAATAGCCGCAGCACCTGCAGGGCGGTGACCAGCGGCACCGAGAGCTGCAAGGCTTCGGCGGTCAGGCTCAGCTCGGCGATGCCGCCGGGCATCATGCCGAGCATCAGCGACTGGTGGTCGAGGGTGGTCAGCCAGCCGAGCAACTCGGCGGCGAGCGCCGCGGCGAACATCATCCACAGCGTGCAGACCAGGGTGCGACTGACGAAGGCCGGAGCGCTGCGAAAGAAACTGCGGTTGAAATGGCAACCCAGGGCGCTGCCGATCAGCCATTGGCCAACGCCGCTGGAACCGGCCGGCAGGCCGATATGCAGGTCGAAGCCGAGGCTGACGCTGGCCGCCAGCAGCAGCGGGCCGAGTAGCCAGGGATTGGGTTGGCGCAACTTCTGCCAGCCCAGCGCGACCAGCGCCCCGGCCGGGAACAGCAGGGCCAGCCAGCGCCAGTCCACCGGCGCGGCCTGGTGCGGGCCCGGCTGGCCGCCGCCGAGCAGGTACTGGAACGCCGCCGGCACCAGCAGCACTACCAGCAACAGGCGCAGGCTCTGCGCTGCGGCGACGCGGCTGAGCACCGCGCCGTGGCGCTGCCCGAGGTTGACCATCTCGCTGGCGCCGCCGGGCATGCTGGCGAAGAACGCGGTGGCGCGGTCCTCGCCGCTGCGGCGCATGAAGGCGATCGCCAGTACGCTGGAAAGCGTGGTGGCCACGGCGCCGAAAACGATGATCGCGCTGTGCGCCAGCACTTGCTCGATCACTGCCGGGGTGAAGTGCAGGCCGATGCCGATGCCGACGATCCATTGCCCGCACTTGCGTGCCCCCGGCACTTCGGCCAGCGGCAGGTCGGCCAGGCAGCGCACCAGCATCACCGCCAGCAGCGAGCCGATCATCCACGGCAGCGGCCAGCCGACCAGGCTTGCCAGCCAGCCGCCGAGGGCGCCGACCAACGGCGTCGCCCAGTACAGCCTCCAGGTGACGCGCTCAGGCATCGGCCAGCCCTGTCGTGCGACGGGCCGCGCGGCGGCGCCAGGCGCGGACCAGCGGCAACAGCAGCATCACCACCACCAGGGCCCAGGTCACCAGGCTGATCGGGCTCGACCAGAGGATGCCCAGTTCGCCGTTGGAGATCGACAGCGCGCGGCGCAGGTTCTGTTCCATCAGCCCGCCGAGGATGAAGCCCAGCAGCAGCGGCGAGAGCGGGAAGTCGAGCTTGCGCAGGATGTAGCCGAGCACGCCGATGCCGACCATCAGGAACAGATCGAAGGTAGTCGCGTGCACGCCGTACACGCCGATCCCGGTGATGATCGCGATGGCCGGCACCAGGGCCCAGTTCGGCACCGCGAGGATGCGGGTGAACACACGGACCATCGGCACGTTGAGGATGATCAGCATGACGTTGGCGATGAACAGCGAGGCGATCAGGCCCCAGACGATGTCCGGTTGCTGCTGGAACAGCAGCGGGCCGGGAGTGATGTTGTACAGGGTCAGGGCGCCGATCATCACCGCGGTGGTGCCCGAACCGGGCACGCCGAGGGTCAGCATCGGCACCATGGCGCCGCAGGCCGCGCCGCCAATGGCGGTCTCCGGGGCGGCGAGGCCGCGCATGTCGCCCTTGCCGAACTCGCCCTTGGCGCCGGCCAGCTTCTTCTCGGTCATGTAGGCCACGGCGCTGGCCAGGGTCGCGCCGGCGCCGGGCAGCACGCCCATGACGAAGCCGAGCACGCCGCAGCGCAGGTTGACCAGGAATACGCTGGCGGCTTCCTTGAAGTTGAACATCATCCGCCCGGTGGCCTTGACCGCTTCCTGGCCGTGGTGGGTCTTTTCCAGCAACAGGAGAATCTCGCTGACCGAGAACAGACCCAGTACCAGGACCACGAACTGGATGCCGTCGGCGAGGTGGATGCTGTCCCCGGTGAAGCGGTACACGCCGCTGTTGGCGTCGATCCCGACGCAGGACAGGAACAGCCCGAGCAACGCCGCCAGCAGCGTCTTCAGTGGCTTGTCGCCGGCCATGCCGCCGAGGCAGACGATGGCGAAGACCATCAGTACGAAGTATTCCGCCGGACCGAAGGCGATCGCCCACTTGGCCAGCAGCGGGGCGAACAGGACCATCCCGCAGGTGGCGATGAAGGCGCCGATGAAGGAACTCCAGGCCGACAGCGACAGGGCCACGCCGGCCAGGCCCTTGCGTGCCATCGGGTAGCCGTCGAGGGTGGTCATCACGGTCGAGGCTTCGCCGGGGATGTTGAGCAGGATCGAGCTGATCCGCCCGCCGTACTCGCAGCCCAGGTACA
Organism: Pseudomonas sp. KBN12P06040; assembly: GCF_037574965.1. Taxonomy (NCBI): domain Bacteria; kingdom Pseudomonadati; phylum Pseudomonadota; class Gammaproteobacteria; order Pseudomonadales; family Pseudomonadaceae; genus Pseudomonas; species Pseudomonas sp. KBN12P06040. The sequence goes on along the minus strand of NZ_JBBELS010000001.1, from coordinate 4,769,178 downwards.
CGGCGGCGAGCAGGATCAGCGCGGTTTCCGGCGGCAGGCCCAGGGCGAAGGCCACCGGGATCAGCAGCGCCACGCCGTTGATCGGGCCGAGGCCCGGCAGCAGGCCGACGATAGTGCCGATCAGGGTGCCGATCAGCGCGGTGATCAGGTTGGTCGGGGTCATCGCGACGCCGAAGCCCTGGCCGAGGTAGTTCAAGGTTTCCATCGCGAAGTCCTCACAGCGGCAGGAAGTCGAGAACGCCCAGCGGCAGCGGGACGTCCAGGGCGCGGTCGAACAGCCAGTAGAGGCCGATCCCGAGCAGGCTCGCGGTGATCACCGCGGGCAGTGGCCGGGCGCCGTAGAGAATGGCCATGCAGGAGCCGACCAGGGCGGCGCTGAGGATGAAACCGAGCGCTTCGAACAGACCGGCGAACACCAGAAGCAGGGCGATGCAGGCGAGCACCTTGAGCAGCACGGCGCCGCTCAGCGGCTGTTCGTCCTCGGCGTGGCGGATCGGCGTCGGCCGCACGATCAACCAGGCCAGGCCGGCGCCCATCAGCGCCAGGCAGAGCAGCGGGTAGGCGCGCGGGCCGACCGGTTCGTAGGAAAACGGCGCCTGGTAACGCCAGCCGGCGACCGCCAGGCCGACGCAGGCGAGCAGCCAGAGCCCGGCGAACAGGCGCTGGTACAGGTTGGAACGGGTCATGGGACTATCCTCGTGGCGCGGCCGGGGCCCGGCCGCGCGCGGGCTGGCTTACTGGATCAGGCCGAAGTCCTTGGCCAGTTGCTTGTACTGCTGGACCTGCTGCTTCACGTAGCCGTCGAGTTCCTCGCCGGTCATGGCGAAGGGGAACAGCTCGCGCTGGTCGCGCAGCTTGGCGAAGTCCTCGGAGGCCAGCAGTTGGTCGAAGGCGTTCTTCCACCAGGCGTAGTCTTCGTCGCTGACCTTCGGCCCGAGGTAGAACCCGCGAACTACCGGCCAGACGATGTCGTAGCCCTGTTCCTTGGCGGTGGGGATGTTGGCCATCGCCGCCTCCGGCAGGCGTTCTTCGGAGAACACCGCGAGCAGGCGCATGTCGCCGCTGAGGATGTGCGGCATGGAGTCGGAAATGTCGGTGCTGCCGACCTGGATGTGCCCGCCGAGCAGCGCGGTGGCGATCTCGCCGCCGCCTTCCAGGGCCACGTAGCGCAGGTCGCGCGGATTGATCCCGGCGGCCTTGGCGATCAGCGCGGTCTGCATCCAGTCCTGGCTGCCGACGGTGCCGCCGGAGCCGATCACCACCTTGCTCGGGTCGGCCTTGAGCGCCTTCACCAGGTCGTCGAGGTTCTTGTAGGGCGAATCGGTGCGCACCGCGATGGCGCCGTAGCTGGTGCCGATGGCGGCCAGCCATTTCACCGCGTTCTCGTCGAAGCGGCCGAACTTGCCCTGGGCCAGGTTCAGCAGCGAGCCGCTGGAGAAGGCGGTGATGGTGCCGGCGTCGCCCGGGCGTTGGGCGACCACCGCGTTATAGGCGACCGCGCCGACGCCGCCGGGCATGTAGGTGACGCGCATCGGCTTGCTCAGCAGCTTGGCCTCGACCAGGGCGCTCTGCGCCAGCTTGCAGGTGAGGTCGAAACCGCCGCCGGGGGACGCCGGGGCGATGCATTCGGGACGCTTGGGTTCGGCCACGGCGGCGCCGGCCAGCAGCAGGCCGGCGGCAACCAAGGCGAGGGGACGAAAAGACAGTTTCATCATCATCGGTGCTCCTGTGGAGTTCTTGTTCTGGCTTACCAGATCGGCAGGGTATAGCTGACGATCAGGCGGTTCTCATCGATGTCGCGGGTGAAATTGGAACGGAAGGTCGCGTTGCGCCAGCGGATTCCGAGGTTCTTCAGCGCGCCGCTCTGGAACACGTACTGCAGTTCGGTGTTGCGTTCCCATTCGCGGCCTTCGCCGCTCTGCCCGGCGAGTTCGACATTGTCGCCCTTGACGTAGCGGGTCATGAAGGTCAGGCCGGGAATGCCGAGGCCGACGAAGTCGTAGTCGTAGCGCAGTTGCCAGGAACGCTCCTTGGGGCCGGCGAAGTCGTTGACCTGGACGAAGTTGACCAAGTAGGGGTTGCTGCCTTCCAGGTAGGGGAAGGCGTCGTCGCCGTTCATTCGCTGCCAGGCCGCGCCGAAGGCATGGTTGCCAAGGCTGTAGGTGAACATGCCGTTGAGCGACTTGTTGTCGATGCCGCCGGCCTTGGCCGAGCCGCTGTCGGTGCTGCGGGCGAAGCGCAGGTCGCTGGTCAGTTCGCCGGGACCGATCGGCCAGCTGTGCAGCAGGCCGACGAAGTGCTGGCGGTAGACGTCCTGCAGGTTGCTGTAGTGATAGCTGGCGGTGAGTTGGTCGGTGAGCTTGTAGTCCAGTCCGCCGAGGTCGAAGTGATCGGCGCTGACCCCGGCGAAGCGGCCGTTCTTGTCGTTCAGCGCGAGGTCCTCGGAGTCGCTGGAGTCGCGGATCTTGGTCTTTTCCAGGCGCCCGGCGGTGAAGCCGAGGTCCTTGATCTCCTTCGAGGTGAGCAGCGCGCCTTCGAATATCTGCGGGAAGATCCGCCCGTTGTTCGGTTGTACCGATGGCAGCTTCGGAATCAGCGTGCCGACCTTCAGCTCGCTCTGCGAGACCTTGACCTTGGCGGTCAGGCCCAGTTTCGAGTAGGTGTCCGGTGCGCGGCCGTCGGAATCCTTCGGCAGCAGTCCGGTACCGCTGCGGCCGCGGCCGGAGTCGAGCTTGACGCCGAGCATGCCCATGGCGTCGAGGCCGAAGCCGACGGTGCCCTGGGTGTAGCCGGACTGCAGGTTGAGGATGAAGCCTTGCGCCCACTCCTCGCGCTTGGACTGGCCGGGGCCGTCGCGGAAGTCGCGGTTCATGTAGAAGTTGCGGGTTTCCAGGCTGGCCTTGCTGTCTTCGAGGAAGCCGGCGGCGTTGCCCAGGGGCGCGATGCCGGCGAGCACGACGGCGGTGGTGGTCAGGGTGGTGCTGCGGGACAAACGTACAGACCTTGCGGCCTGCGGCAGGGAAGTCGACATGCAGTGGTCTCCGATTCTTGTTCTTGTACGCCGAGCACCACGCTGCAGGGCGTTTTGGCGGACGATCTGCGCCGTCCATCGACTGATCCTAAGACGCCAAGCTTTCGCCAGGCTTTCAGCAATCCCCGGTGGCAGAGAAGCCATTTACCGGAGGGTTTTCCCCGGTACACTTCGCCTCTTGTGCCCTCATCCGGTGGTGGAGAACCGTCCATGCGCATCCTTCTGGTGGAAGATCATCCGCAGCTCGCCGAAAGCGTGGTCCAGGCGCTCAAGGGCGCTGGCTGGACGGTAGACCTGCTGCAGGACGGGGTGGCCGCCGACCTGGCCCTGGCCAGCGAGGAGTACGCCCTGGCGATCCTCGACGTCGGCCTGCCGCGGATGGACGGCTTCGAGGTGCTGGCGCGCCTGCGCGGGCGCGGCAAGACCCTGCCGGTGCTGATGCTGACTGCGCGCGGCGAGGTGAAGGACCGGGTGCACGGCCTCAATCTCGGCGCCGACGACTACCTGGCAAAGCCTTTCGAACTGTCCGAGCTGGAGGCGCGGGTCAAGGCCCTGCTGCGCCGCAGCGTGCTCGGCGGCGAACAGTTGCAGCGCTGCGGCGCCCTGGTCTACGACCTCGGCACCCGGCGCTTCAGCCTCGACGAGCAGCCGCTGACCCTGACCTCGCGGGAACAGGCGGTGCTGGAAGCGATGATCGCCCGTCCGGGGCGGGTGATGAGCAAGGAGCAACTGGCCGCCCAGGTCTTCGGCCTGGACGAGGAGGCCAGCGCCGACGCCATCGAGATCTACGTCCACCGCCTGCGCAAGAAGCTGGAAGGCGGCGCCGTGCGCATCGTCACCTTCCGCGGCCTCGGCTACCTGCTGGAGGCGCAGGGTGACTGATGCCGGCAGTCTGCGCGGACGGCTGCTGCTGTGGCTGGCCCTGCTCCTGCTGCTGGTGCTCCTGGCGAGCGGCCTGAGCGCCTACTGGAACGGCCGCGAGGTGGCCGACACCGCCTACGACCGGACCTTGCTGGCCTCGGCGCGGGCGATCGCCGACGGGCTCTACGAGAAGGACGGCACCCTGCGCGCCGACGTCCCCTACGTGGCGCTGGATACCTTCGCCTACGACAGCGCCGGGCGGATCTTCTACCAGGTCAACGACATCCATGGTCGGATGATCTCCGGCTACGAGAATCTTCCGGCAGCACCCGCCGAGACCCTGCGCACCGACGACTACCCGGCCTTGGCGAAGTTCTACGACGGCGTCTACCAGGGCGTCGACGTACGCGTGGTGAGCCTGCTGCAACCGGTCAGCGAACCGAGCATGAGCGGCATGGCGGAGATCCGCGTGGCGGAGACCGAAGGCGCCCGCGAGCGCATGGCGCGCAGCCTGATGACCGATACCCTGCTGCGCCTGGGCGTCCTCGGCGTCGGCGCGCTGGTGCTGGTGTGGCTGGCGGTGAGCGCCGCGCTGCGTCCGCTGGATCGCCTGCGCCGCGAGGTGGAAGAGCGCCAGCCGGACGACCTGCGGCCGTTGCCGATGCTCGAGGTCCAGCATGAATTGCGGCCGCTGGTGGAGTCGCTGAACCACTTCACCCAGCGCCTGCGCAGCCTGTTCGAGCGGCAGTCGCAGTTCATCGCCGATGCCGCCCACGAGTTGCGCACCCCGCTGGCGGCGCTCAAGGCGCGCCTGGAACTGGGCCTGCGCGAGCAGGAGCCGGAAGCCTGGCGTTCGACCCTGGAGACCACGGCGAAGAACACCGACCGACTGATCCACCTGGCCAACCAGTTGCTCTCCCTGGCGCGCATCGAAAGCGGCGCCCAGGCCATCGCTGAGGGTGGCGCCGAGCGTATCGACCTGACCGCCCTGGCCCGGGAACTGGGCTTGGCGCTGGCGCCGCTGGCCTATGCGCGGGGAGCCTCGCTGGCGCTGGAAAGCGCCGGGCCGGTGTGGATCCAGGGTGAACCGACGCTGCTCAACGAATTGCTCAGCAACCTCCTGGACAACGCGCTGGCGCACACCCCGCAGGGCGGCAACGTGATCCTCAGGGTGCTGGAGGGAGGCGTGCTGGAAGTGGAAGACGATGGCCCGGGAATTCCCGCCGCCGACCGCGAGCGGGTCTTCCAGCGCTTCTACCGGCGCGGCGACAGCCCCGGCAGCGGCCTGGGGCTGGCGATCGTCGGCGAGGTCTGCCGGGCGCACCGGGCGCAGATCCAGCTCGACCAGGGCGAACTGGGCGGCTTGCTGGTGCGGGTGCGCTTCCCGGCGGAGTAGGGCGGCCTATTGCAGCATGCTGGTGGCGGCTTCCAGGGCGCTGGAGAGGTCCTCGTCTTCCTTCATGTCGACGGTCGGTTCGAGGCCGAGCTTGGCGAACGCCGGGATCTGGCTCCAGTCCAGGCGGGTATAGGGATGCTCGCTGCCAAGGTAGCTCTGCAGGGTGGCGACCTGGACCAGGTCGGTATAGTCGGCGCGCGGCGAGTTGCGGGTGAAGTCCAGGTGCTGGCGCGGGACCTCGGCGATCGGCGCGGGGAAATCCCAGGCTTTGAGGATGCGCTCGCCGATCAGCGGATGGATGCGCTCGATCACGTGGCTCAGGCTGATGGAGTCCGACAGCAGCTCGTTGTGATCCTCGGCGTAGGTGAGGATCGGCAGCACGCCGATCTGGTGCACCAGCCCGGCCAGGGTCGCCTGGTCCGGCGCCAGGCGGGTGTAGTGACGGGCCAGCACGTGGCAGATGCCGGCGATCTCGGTGCTCTTGTTCCAGACTTCGCGCATCTTGCGGTCGACCACGTCGGTGGTGGCCTGGAACATCTGCTCCATGGCCAGGCCGGTGGCCAGGTTGCAGGTGTAGTTGATGCCCAGCCGGCTGATCGCCATCTGCAGGTCGGTGATTTCCTTCGGGCTGCGCAGCAGCGGACTGTTCACCACGCGGATGATGCGCGCGGTCAGCGCCGCGTCGTTGCCGATCACCTTGCTCAGGGCCTGGATGCTGACATCCGGGTCCTCCGCCGCCTCGCGGACCTGCAGGGCCACCTCGGGCAGGGTCGGCAGCACCAGTTCATCCTGATCGATGGCGCGGATCAGGTCCTGTTGGACTTTGTCGGCAAGCTTGCTCATGGCATTTCCTTTGAAAACGCAATGGCCGGAGCACGCTCTACGTGCACCGGCCATGGGAATACTGGCGGGCCGTCCGCGGACGGCGAGGCACAGTTTACGGTCAGCGCTGGATTTCGCGGTCGCTGTCCAGCGTGTAAGGCAGATTGAGGAGGACGAGCGGCGCTCCTTCGGCGCTTCCGAGGCTGATCCGGCCGTCGGCGACGGCGTCGTCTTGCAGCACGGCGAGCAATTCCACGCTGTTCTCCGGCGTACGGGCGGCCAGTACCACTTCGCCGACGCTGGTGGAATGGACCGGCGAGAACAGCCCGGTGCCGGGCGCCGGCACCTCGTCTCCGCCCAGCGCCAGGCGATACAGGCGGCGCTTGAGGCGGCCGAGATACTGCATGCGGGCGACGATTTCCTGGCCGGTATAGCAGCCCTTCTTGAAGCTGACCCCGCCGACCGCCTGCAGGTTGATCATCTGTGGGATGAACAGCTCGCGGGTAGCGCCGAACACCTGGCCGACGCCGGCGCGCACCTGGCCGAGCAGCCAATCGTCAAGCGGCGCCTCGCGGCTGTGCTCGCGGAGCGTGGCAAGCACCGTCTCGGCGCGCTGCGCCGGAATCCACAGCTCGACGCGGGCGTCGCCCAGGGCGACGGCGAGCAGGTCGCCGTGGCGGGCGATCCTGCCGCTCTCCGCCGGGGTGTCTATCCCCAGGGCGCGCAGTGCCTCGCTGGCGTCGCGCAAGCCTATGCGGAGCCAGGCCGCGCTCTCGTCGGCAAGGCTGGCCTTGGAGAATACGGCGTATTTCTTCAGGTCCGCCAACTGGGCCTCGAGCAGCTCGCCGGCCATCGCCAGCAGCAGGCCGTCGCCCTCGGGCAGGATGCGGAAGCTCGATAGCAGGCGGCCCTTGATGTTGCAGCGGCCGCCGAGGCTGGAGGTCTCGTCGTTCAGGTAGGCGAGGTTGCAGGTCAGCTGGCCCTGGAGGAACTTGGCGGCGTCCGGGCCGCGGACGGCGAGGATGCCTTCATGGACTAGCGGGGTGTGGAAAGCGGGGTCGGCCATTGCGATGCTGCGCGGTCAGTCAGTCAGGACCGTCATCATAGAACTCGGTCCGAGGCTTGTCAGCGGGCACGAATGCCTGGCGCATCCGCCTTGACGGTTGTCGGACACTTCCGAGGCCGCCGTCGGCATGGGCCTGCGTCCCGCGCGGATACCCTTGGTTTGCCGGGCAATACGACCAAGGGCGGACGCCGGCGGAGCGACGCCTCGTCATCGGGCCGCGCCATTCGAGCGCAACCGCCCTATAATGCCGGGCGTTTTCGAGGAGCCCGAACATGGCAGATGAAACCGAACTGAAACGACTCTACTGGCACAGCCGTCGCGGCATGCTGGAACTGGATGTGCTGCTGGTGCCTTTCGTGCAGGAGGTTTACCCGGGCCTGGACGCCGAGGATCAGGCGCGCTTCCGCAAGCTGCTGGAGTGCGAGGACCAGGACATGTTCGGTTGGTTCATGCAGCGCGGCGAGCCGGAAGACGCCGACCTGCGGCGGATGGTGCGGATGATCCTGGACCGTGTCCAGCCGGATTGAGCCGTTCGAATGCCGCTGGCGGGTCTCTCCGATCCTGCTGGCGGCGAGCCTGGCACTGTGGGCCCTGGCGCTGCTGTCGATCCTGTTGGCGGCGCTGCCGGTCTGGCTGAAGCCGCCGCTGGCGCTGGTCTGCCTGGCCTACGGTGCCTGGGGGCTGTACCGCCAGGTACTGCTGCGCGGCTCGCGGGCCTTCCGCGGCTTGCGCCATGACGAGCGGGGCTGGCAGCTGTGGAGCGCCGGAAGCGGCTGGCAAGCGGTGCAATTGCGCCCTGACAGCCTGGCGCTGCCCTGGCTGATCGTACTGCGCGTGCGCCTGCCGGGCCGCTGGCGCATCCTTGGCTGCTGTATCCCGGCCGATGCGTTGGGGGCCGACAGCCATCGGCGCCTGCGTGTCCGCCTGCGCTTCAGTCGCCGTAGATGGGCGGCACCAGGATAGTGTCGCGGGCTTCGGGCAGCAGGTCCGGATAATCCAGCGTGTAGTGCAGGCCCCGGCTTTCGCGGCGCTGCATGGCCGAGCGGATGATCAGTTCGGCGACCAGTGCCAGGTTGCGCAACTCGATCAGGTCGCGGCTGACCTTGTAGTTGCTGTAGAACTCGTCGATCTCGCTGAGCAGCAGGCGCACCCGGTGCTGGGCGCGCTGCAGGCGCTTGTTGGTGCGCACGATACCGACGTAGTCCCACATGAAACGCCGCAGTTCGTCCCAGTTGTGCGCGATGATCACGTCCTCGTCGGAGTCGGTGACCTGGCTGGCGTCCCAGCTCGGCAGGCTTTCCGGCAGGGGCGTGCCGGGCAGGCGCTGGAGCATGTCGGCGGCGGCAGAGCGGGCATAGACGAAGCATTCCAGCAGCGAATTGCTGGCCATGCGGTTGGCGCCGTGCAGGCCGGTGAAGGTGGTCTCGCCGATGGCGTAGAGGCCCGGCACGTCGGTATGCCCGTGCTGGTCGACGAGCACGCCGCCGCAGGTATAGTGCGCGGCCGGCACTACCGGGATCGGTTGCTGGGTAATGTCGATGCCGAAGTCCAGGCAGCGCTCGTAGACGGTGGGGAAGTGCGCCTTGATGAACTCGGCCGGCTTGTGGCTGATGTCCAGGTAGACGCAGTCGATCCCCAGGCGCTTCATTTCATGGTCGATGGCGCGGGCCACGATGTCCCGGGGCGCCAGTTCGCCACGCGGGTCGAAGCGCGGCATGAAACGCTCGCCATTGGGCAGGCGGAGCAGGGCGCCTTCGCCGCGCAATGCCTCGGTGATGAGGAAACTCTTGGCCTGCGGGTGGTACAGGCAGGTCGGATGGAACTGGTTGAACTCCAGGTTGCCGACCCGGCAGCCGGCGCGCCAGGCCATGGCGATACCGTCGCCGGAGTTGCCGTCGGGATTGCTGGTATAAAGGTAGACCTTGCTCGCGCCGCCGGAGGCCAGCACGCTGAAGCGGGCACGGAAGGTATCGACTTCGCCGCTTTCCCGATTCAGCACGTAGGCGCCCAGGCAGCGCTTGCTCGGCAGGCCGAGCTTGCGCTCGGTGATCAGGTCGACCGCCACCCGCTGCGACAGCAGCTCGATGTTCGGTCGCCGCCGAGCCTGGGCCAGCAGGGTATTGAAGATCGCAGCGCCGGTGGCGTCGGCGGCATGGATGATGCGCCGGTGGCTGTGCCCGCCTTCGCGGGTCAGGTGGTATTCGAAGCTGCCTTCCTCGTGGTTGTGCTGCTCGTCGCGGGTGAAGGGCACCCCCTGTTCGATCAGCCACTGGATCGCTTCGCGGCTATGCTCCACGGTGAAGCGCACCGCGTCCTCGCGGCACAGGCCGCCACCGGCGACCAGGGTGTCCTCGACGTGGGATTCCACGGTGTCGGTATCGTCCAGCACGGCGGCCACGCCGCCCTGGGCCCAGTAAGTCGAGCCCTGCGACAGTTCGCCCTTGCTGAGGACGGCGATGCGCAGGTGTTCCGGAAGGGTCAGGGCCAGACTCAGGCCGGCGGCGCCGCTGCCGATGACCAGTACATCGTGTTGATAATGTTGGCTCATGCCCGCATTTCCCCGTGGTGGAGCCCTAGTATATAGAAGGGCCTGGCGGCACAATAGCGCACCCCCGCTGCCGGTCCGGCGGATGAGCTGCGGGCCTGTCATCGGCAGGCGTCATCAGAGCGGGGCGATGTAGTGCTGGAACTTTCTTAGACGCATCGGTTCCAAAGCAGGATGCCTGAAGACCTCGTCCGGTTGGCCTACCCAGCGGCACAGAGGCCGGGCCCTGAGCCCGATGCAATCCATTTTCGCGGGGCCCGGACACGATGTCCGGGGCCGCACGTCACGAGCGAGGAAAAAACTCGTGACGCATGCTTGGAGGGGAGAACTTTTGCAAGAAGCCCGAGTCTATCTTGGCAAGACGATTCGCTGGGACGCTCGAAGCTCCTCCAGGTTCGAAGAGGAGCTTTCATGCTAACCCAGGAACAGGATCAGCAACTGGTTGAACGGGTACAGCGCGGAGACAAGCGGGCTTTCGATCTGCTGGTACTGAAATACCAGCACAAGATACTGGGATTGATCGTGCGGTTCGTGCACGACGCCCAGGAAGCCCAGGACGTAGCGCAGGAAGCCTTCATCAAGGCATACCGCGCGCTCGGCAATTTCCGCGGCGATAGTGCTTTTTATACCTGGCTGTATCGGATCGCCATCAACACCGCGAAGAACCATCTGGTCGCTCGCGGGCGTCGGCCACCGGACAGCGATGTGACCGCAGAGGATGCGGAGTTCTTCGAGGGCGACCACGCCCTGAAGGACATCGAGTCGCCGGAACGGGCGATGTTGCGGGATGAGATCGAGGCCACCGTGCACCAGACCATCCAGCAGTTGCCCGAGGATTTGCGCACGGCCCTGACCCTGCGCGAGTTCGAAGGTTTGAGTTACGAAGATATCGCCACCGTGATGCAGTGTCCGGTGGGGACGGTGCGGTCGCGGATCTTCCGCGCTCGTGAAGCAATCGACAAAGCTCTGCAGCCTTTGTTGCGAGAAGCCTGACACAGCGGCAAATGCCAAGAGAGGTATCGCTATGAGTCGTGAAGCCCTGCAGGAAACTCTGTCCGCTGTGATGGATAACGAAGCGGATGAACTCGAGTTGCGGCGGGTGCTCGCAGCTTGCGGCGAGGATGCCGAGCTGCGTTCCACCTGGTCGCGCTACCAGTTGGCGCGGTCCGTCATGCACCGCGAGCCTACCCTGCCGAAGCTGGATATCGCTGCGGCGGTCTCGGCTGCCCTGGCCGACGAGGCCGCTCCGCCGAAAGCGGAGAAGGGGCCGTGGCGGATGGTCGGTCGCCTGGCGGTCGCTGCCTCGGTGACCCTGGCGGTGCTGGCCGGCGTGCGTCTGTACAACCAGAACGACGCCCTGCCGCAGATGGCGCAACAGGGGACCACCCCGCAGATCGCCCTGCCGCAGGTGAAAGGCCCGGCCGTGCTGGCCGGCTACAGCGAAGAGCAGGGGGCGCCGCAGGTGATCACCAACTCCTCGTCCAGCGATACCCGCTGGCATGAGCAGCGTCTGCCGATCTACCTGCGTCAGCACGTGCAACAATCCGCCGTCAGTGGTACAGAGAGCGCGCTGCCCTACGCTCGGGCAGCCAGCCTGGAAAACCGCTGAGGAGAGACATGCGCACCACCTCCCTGTTGCTTTTGCTTGGCAGCCTGATGGCGGTTCCCGCCACTCAGGCTGCCGACGCTTCCGACTGGCTGAATCGCCTCGCCGAGGCCGATCGCCAGAACAGTTTCCAAGGCACCTTCGTCTACGAGCGCAATGGCAGCTTCTCCACCCATGAGATCTGGCATCGCGTGGAGAGCGATGGCGCGGTTCGCGAGCGCCTGCTCCAGCTCGACGGCGCGCGCCAGGAAGTGGTCCGGGTCGATGGGCGCACCCAGTGCATCAGCGGCGGCCTTGCCGACCAACTGGCCGATGCCCAGCTGTGGCCGGTGCGCAAGTTCGATCCTTCCCAACTGGCTTCCTGGTACGACCTGCGCCTGGTCGGCGAATCCCGTGTCGCCGGCCGCCCGGCAGTGGTCCTCGCGGTGACCCCGCGCGACCAGCATCGCTACGGCTTCGAGCTGCACCTGGACCGCGAGACCGGCCTGCCGTTGAAATCGCTGCTGCTGAACGAGAAGGGGCAGTTGCTCGAGCGCTTCCAGTTCACCCAGTTGAATACCGGCGCGGCACCTGCCGAAGACCAGTTGCAGGCGGGCGCCGAATGCCAGGTCGTCGGCCCGGCCAAGGCCGATGGCGAGAAGGCCGTGGCCTGGCGCTCGGAGTGGCTGCCGCCAGGTTTCACCCTGACCCGCAGTTTCATGCGTCGCAGTCCGGTCACCCCCGATCCGGTCGCCTGCCTGACCTATGGCGATGGCCTGGCACGATTCTCGGTGTTCATCGAGCCGCTGCACGGTGCCATGGTTGGCGACGCGCGCAGCCAGCTCGGCCCGACCGTGGTGGTTTCCAAGCGCCTGCAGACCGATGACGGCGGCCAGATGGTGACCGTCGTCGGCGAAGTGCCGCTGGGCACCGCCGAGCGGGTGGCGCTGTCCATCCGGCCCGAGGCCGCCGCCCAGAAATGATCGAGGAGCAGGGGCGAGTGGTGGCGACCGAGCCGGGAGCGGTATGGGTCGAGACCGTGCGCCGCAGTACCTGCTCGTCCTGCTCGGCCAATACCGGTTGCGGCCAGGGGCTGATGCAGCGCCTGGGCGTCGGCGCGGGGCGTGCCCGGGTGCGCGCGTTGAGCGACCTGAGCCTGCGGGTCGGCGATGCGGTCGTCCTAGGAATTCATGAAGACCTGTTGTTGCGTGCCTCCGTCCTCTTCTATCTTTTCCCTCTGCTCGGGTTTTTCGTGGCAGCATTGCTGGCGACCCGGGCGGGCCTTGTCGAACCTCTGATCATCGTGTCCGGGCTGGTGGGTTTGCTGGCGGCCTGGCTATTGGTGCGTCGGCATGCTCGTCGTCATGCCGATGATCCAGCCTCGCAGCCGGTGGTTCTGCGAGCGCTGATTTCCGGGCCGTCCGATTCGGCCTGAGTCTTTCTCTTCCCTCGAACATCACGGGAGCTGTAGTCGATGCATACCCTAAAACGCTGTATGGCTGCGATGGTGGCCTTGCTGGCCTTGAGCCTGGCGATGACGGCCCGGGCAGAACTGCCGGACTTCACGCCTTTGGTCGAACAGGCGTCGCCGGCGGTGGTGAATATCAGTACGCGGCAGAAGCTGCCGGATCGCGCCATGGCGCGCGGGCAGCTGTCGATCCCCGACCTCGAAGGGCTGCCGCCGATGTTCCGCGACTTCCTCGAGCGCAGCATCCCGCAGGTTCCGCGCAATCCGCGCGGCCAGCAGCGCGAGGCGCAATCGCTGGGCTCCGGCTTCATCATCTCCAACGACGGCTACATCCTCACCAACAATCACGTCGTGGCCGATGCCGACGAGATCCTGGTGCGCCTGTCCGACCGTAGCGAGCACAAGGCCAAGCTGGTCGGCGCGGACCCGCGCAGCGACGTGGCGGTGCTGAAGATCGAGGCGAAGAACCTGCCGACCCTGAAACTGGGCGATTCGAACAAGCTGAAAGTGGGCGAATGGGTCCTGGCCATCGGTTCGCCGTTCGGCTTCGATCACTCGGTCACCGCCGGTATCGTCAGTGCCAAGGGGCGTAGCCTGCCGAACGAGAGCTACGTACCCTTCATCCAGACCGACGTGGCGATCAACCCGGGCAACTCCGGCGGTCCGCTGCTGAACCTGGAGGGCGAAGTGGTCGGCATCAACTCGCAGATCTTCACCCGTTCCGGCGGCTTCATGGGCCTGTCCTTCGCCATCCCGATCGATGTCGCGCTGAACGTCGCCGACCAGTTGAAGAAAGCCGGCAAGGTCAGCCGCGGCTGGCTGGGTGTGGTGATCCAGGAAGTGAACAAGGATCTCGCCGAGTCCTTCGGCCTCGACAAGCCGTCCGGCGCGCTGGTGGCGCAACTGGTGGAAGACGGCCCGGCGGCCAAGGGCGGCCTGCAGGTGGGCGATGTGATCCTCAGCCTGAACGGCCAGTCGATCAACGAGTCCGCCGACCTGCCGCACCTGGTGGGCAACATGAAGCCGGGCGACAAGATCAACCTGGACGTGATTCGCAACGGCCAGCGCAAGTCCTTGAGCATGGCGGTAGGCAGCCTTCCGGACGACGACGAGGAAATCGCCTCGATGGGCGCTCCGGGCGCCGAGCGCAGCAGCAACCGCCTGGGCGTGACCGTCGCCGACCTGACCGCCGAGCAGCGCAAGAGCCTGGATATCCAGGGCGGCGTGGTGATCAAGGAAGTCCAGGACGGTCCGGCCGCGGTCATCGGCCTGCGTCCGGGCGATGTCATCACCCACCTGGACAACAAGGCGGTGACCTCGACCAAGATCTTCGCCGACGTGGCCAAGGCCCTGCCGAAGAACCGTTCGGTTTCGATGCGGGTACTGCGCCAGGGGCGCGCGAGCTTCATCACCTTCAAGCTGGCCGAATAAGCCGGCTGGCGAAAAAAGGGCGGTTTCCACCGCCCTTTTTCATGCCCGTCAATCCGTTACCTGCGTGACGCCTTGCCCGAGCATCAGGTAAACTCCCCGGCTATTTTTCGGCGGATTGCCGCCCTTGCCCTTTTCGAGTGTGTTGAGCCGTGAGCGACCTGAGCCATATCCGCAATTTCTCCATCATTGCCCATATCGACCATGGCAAGTCGACGCTGGCCGATCGCTTCATCCAGATGTGCGGCGGTCTCTCCGATCGCGAAATGGAGGCCCAGGTCCTGGACTCCATGGACCTGGAGCGCGAGCGCGGGATCACCATCAAGGCCCACAGCGTGACCCTGCACTACAAGGCGCAGGACGGTAAGACCTACCAGCTCAACTTCATCGATACCCCCGGCCACGTCGACTTCACCTACGAAGTCAGCCGCTCGCTGGCCGCCTGCGAGGGCGCGCTGCTGGTAGTGGACGCCGGCCAGGGCGTCGAGGCGCAGTCCGTCGCCAACTGCTACACCGCCATCGAGCAGGGGCTGGAAGTGATGCCCGTGCTGAACAAGATGGACCTGCCCCAGGCCGAGCCGGAGCGGGTGAAAGAGGAAATCGAGAGCATCATCGGCATCGACGCCACCGACGCCGTGGCCTGCAGCGCCAAGAGCGGGATGGGTGTGCTGGAGGTGCTGGAGCGCCTGGTGACCGCCATCCCCGCCCCGGAAGGCGAGATCGAGGCGCCGCTGCAGGCGCTGATCATCGACTCCTGGTTCGACAACTACCTCGGCGTGGTCTCGCTGGTGCGGGTGAAGAACGGCCGGGTGAAGAAGGGCGACAAGATCCTGGTGAAGTCCACCGGCAAGGTCCACCAGGTGGACAGCGTCGGGGTATTCACTCCGAAGCACACCGAGACCGTCGACCTGAAGGCGGGCGAGGTGGGCTTCATCATCGCCGGTATCAAGGATATCCACGGCGCGCCGGTGGGCGATACGCTGACCCTTAACAACACGCCGGACGTCGAGGTCCTGCCGGGCTTCAAGCGGGTCAAGCCGCAGGTCTACGCGGGCCTGTTCCCGGTCAGCTCGGACGATTTCGAGGACTTCCGCGACGCCCTGCAGAAGCTGACCCTCAACGACTCGTCGCTGCAATACGAGCCGGAAAGCTCCGAAGCCCTGGGCTTCGGCTTCCGTTGCGGCTTCCTCGGCATGCTGCACATGGAGATCATCCAGGAGCGCCTGGAGCGCGAATACGACCTGGACCTGATCACCACCGCGCCCACGGTGGTCTTCGAGATCGTGCAGAAGAACGGCGAGATCATCTACGTCGACAACCCGTCCAAGCTCCCGGACCTGGCGTCCATCCAGGAAATGCGCGAACCGATCTGCCGCGCCACCATCCTGGTGCCCAAGGACCACCTGGGCAACGTGATCACCCTGTGCATCGAGAAGCGCGGCGTGCAGCGCGACATGCACTTCCTCAGCGGCCAGGTGCAGGTGGTCTACGACCTGCCGATGAACGAGGTGGTGCTCGACTTCTTCGATCGCCTCAAGTCCACCAGCCGCGGCTATGCTTCCCTGGACTACAGCTTCGATCGTTTCGAGCCGTCCAACCTGGTTCGTCTCGACGTGCTGATCAATGGCGAGAAGGTCGACGCCCTCGCCCTGATCGTCCACCGCGACAACGCCCCCTACAAGGGTCGCCAACTGGTGGAGAAAATGAAGGAACTGATCCCGCGGCAGATGTTCGACGTGGCGATCCAGGCAGCCATCGGTGGGCAGATCATCGCCCGCTCGACGGTCAAGGCGCTCAGGAAGAACGTGCTGGCCAAGTGTTACGGTGGCGACGTGAGCCGTAAACGCAAGCTGCTGGAGAAGCAGAAGGCTGGTAAGAAAAGGATGAAGCAGGTCGGTAGCGTGGAAATTCCCCAGGAAGCCTTCCTCGCCGTGCTCAAAGTGGATAGCTAGAACCCATGACACTCAATTTCCCGTTGTTGCTGGTCATCGCCGTGGCTGTATGCGGCGCCCTGGCCCTGGTCGACCTGGTGCTGTTCGCGCCGCGTCGGCGGGCCGCGATCTCTTCCTACGAAGGGCAGGTGAACGAGCCTGATCCGGCGGTGCTGGAGAAGCTCAACAAGGAACCGCTGCTGGTGGAGTACGGCAAGTCGTTCTTCCCGGTGCTGTTCATCGTGCTGGTGCTGCGTTCCTTCCTGGTCGAGCCGTTCCAGATTCCCTCGGGGTCGATGAAACCTACCCTCGAGGTCGGCGATTTCATCCTGGTCAACAAGTTCGCCTACGGCATCCGCCTGCCGGTGCTGGACACCAAGGTGATCCCGATCGGCGATCCGCAGCGCGGCGATGTCATGGTGTTCCGCTATCCCAGCGAACCGAACATCAACTACATCAAGCGCGTGGTCGGCCTGCCCGGCGACACCGTGCGCTACACCAGGGAAAAGCGCCTGTACGTCAACGGCGAGCTGGTGGCGGAGAAACTGGTCGGCGAGGAACCGGGCACCCTGGGCAGCGTGACCCTGTACCAGGAGAAGCTGGGCCAGGCCGAGCACCTGATCCGCAAGGAAATGAGCCGCTATCGCATCGAGCCCGACCGCCAGTGGACCATTCCCGCCGGCCACTACTTCATGATGGGCGACAACCGCGACAACTCCAACGACAGCCGCTACTGGAACGATCCGAAGATCCCCAAGGATCTGCTGGGCATGGTTCCGGACCGCAATATCGTCGGCAAGGCCTTCGCCGTGTGGATGAGCTGGCCCGATCCGAAGATGAGCAACCTGCCGAACTTCTCCCGGGTCGGCGTGATTCACTGACCTGTGCGCAGGTTCGCCACGCGGAAGGGCGCTCCTGCTGAATAATCGCGAAGCGGGGCTGCTCCCGAGGGCAGCCCCGCTTTCACTTCCGCGAACGCCGCCGCAGGGCCCTGCCCGATGGCGTTACCGCTCGCTGGACGGAATAACTACACTGACATGAGGTCCGACATGAGGTTCGCGCGTTCGCAGAAGGGGATGTCCCTGCTGGGGTGGCTGGTGGTGCTGGGCGTGGTGGCGTTCTTCGCCAGCGCCGCATTCAAGATCATCCCGCACTACATGGATTACTACTCGCTGGAGAAGGTGATCACTTCCGTGGAGACCGACAAGGCGGCCGAGGTGCGTTCCGTGCCGGAGTTCTACAGCTACGTCGGCAAGGGGATGCAGATCAACGGCATCCGCAACCTGGACCTGGAGAAGGCCCTGGAGGTGCAACTGGAAGACAACCAATTCCGGGCGCACCTGAAATATGAAAAACGCGAGCCACTGATCAGCAACATCGACCTGGTGGTCCACTTCGACAAAGAATTCCGTGTACGCATGCCGTGAGTAATTCGCTGGACCGACTCGAGCGCAAGCTCGGCTATACCTTCAAAGACCGGGACCTGATGGTCCTGGCCCTGACCCATCGCAGCTACGCCGGGCGCAACAACGAGCGCCTGGAGTTCCTCGGTGACGCCATTCTCAACTTCGTCATCGGCGAGGCGCTGTTCCACCACTTCCCGCAGGCTCGCGAAGGCCAGCTTTCGCGCCTGCGCGCGCGACTGGTCAAGGGCGAGACCCTGGCCCTGCTGGCGCGCGGCTTCGAGGTGGGCGACTACCTGCGGCTGGGCTCGGGCGAGCTGAAGAGCGGCGGGTTCCGCCGCGAGTCGATCCTCGCCGATGCGATGGAAGCCCTGATCGGCGCCATCTACCTGGATACCGGCATGGACTCCGCGCGCGAGCGGATCATCGCCTGGCTCGGACCGCAACTGCGCGAGCTGACCCCGGTGGACACCAACAAGGACCCCAAGACCCGCCTGCAGGAGTTCCTGCAGTCGCGTGGCTGCGACCTGCCGCGCTACGAGGTGGTGGATATCCAGGGCGAACCCCATTGCCGGACCTTCTTCGTCGATTGCGAAGTGGCCCTGCTGAGCGACAAGACCCACGGGCACGGCGGCAGCCGCCGCATCGCCGAGCAGGTGGCCGCGGCCGCCGCGCTGGTGGCCCTGGGCGTGGAGAATGGCCATGACTGACATGCACGACGACATCCCCGCCGGCAGCCGTTGCGGCTACGTGGCGATCGTGGGCCGCCCCAACGTGGGCAAGTCCACCCTGCTAAACCACATCCTCGGGCAGAAGCTGGCGATCACCTCGCGCAAGCCGCAGACCACCCGCCACAACATGCTCGGGATCAAGACCGAGGGCGAGGTGCAGGCCGTCTACGTCGATACGCCCGGCCTGCACAAGAGCGGCGAGAAGGCCCTCAACCGCTACATGAACCGTACCGCCAGCGCGGCATTGAAGGATGTCGACGTGGTGATCTTCGTGGTCGACCGCACCCGCTGGACCGAAGAGGACCAGATGGTCCTGGAGCGCGTGCAGTACGTCAGTTGCCCGGTGCTGATCGCGGTGAACAAGACCGACCGCATCGAGGAAAAGGCCGACCTGCTGCCGCACCTCGAATGGCTCACCCAGCAGTTGCCGAAGGCTGAGGTAGTACCGATCTCGGCGCAGCACGGGACCAACCTGGACGTGCTGGAGAAGCTGGTCGCCGAGCGTCTGCCGGAAAGCGAGCACTTCTTCCCCGAAGACCAGATCACCGACCGCAGCAGCCGCTTCCTGGCCGCCGAGCTGGTCCGCGAGAAGATCATGCGCCAGCTCGGCGCCGAGCTGCCCTACCAGATCACCGTGGAGATCGAGGAGTTCAAGCAGGAAGGTCGCATCCTGCATATCCATGCGCTGATCCTGGTGGAGCGCGAGGGGCAGAAGAAGATCATCATCGGCGACAAGGGCGAGCGGATCAAAAGCATCGGCCAGAACGCGCGCAAGGACATGGAAGTGCTGTTCGACTCCAAGGTCATGCTCAACCTCTGGGTCAAGGTCAAGGGCGGCTGGTCCGACGACGAGCGCGCCCTGCGCTCGCTGGGCTACGGCGACCTCTGACCGTTCCCGGCAGCCCGGCGCCAGCCGGGCGCCATCCCTCTCGCGCCCGGTCGACCCGCCATGTCCTTCGCCGCCGCCCAAGCCACCTACGTGCTGCATAGCCGGCCGTACAAGGAAACCAGCGCCCTGGTGGACTTCTTCACCCCGCTGGGTCGCCTGCGCGCGGTTCTGCGCGGCGCCCGCGGCAAGGCCGGCGCCCTGGCGCGGCCATTCGTGCCGCTGGAAGCGGAGTGGCGCGGACGCGGCGAACTGAAGACTGTGGCCCGCCTGGAAAGCGCCGGCATTCCCAACCTGCTCAATGGCCAGGCGCTGTTCAGCGGTCTCTATCTCAACGAGCTGTTGATCCGCCTGTTGCCGGTGGAAGACCCGCAGCCAGAAATCTTCGCCCACTACGCCGCGACCCTGCCGCTGCTGGCGGCGGGGCGACCCATCGAACCGCTGCTGCGCGCGTTCGAATGGCGCCTGCTGGAGCAACTGGGCTATGGTTTCGCTCTCGATGTCGACATCGATGGGCGCCCGATCGAGCCGCAGGCGTTGTACCAGCTTTTGCCAGAGGCCGGCCTGGAGCCGGTGGCGCAACTGCAACCCGGGCTGTTCCAGGGCTCCGAACTGTTATCCATGGCCGACGCCGACTGGAGCGCCCCCGGCGCCCTGGCGGCGGCCAAGCGCCTGATGCGCCAGGCGCTCGCTCCCCATCTGGGCGGCCGGCCGCTGGTCAGCCGCGAGCTGTTCATGAACCGTAAGGAGTCACCCCGTGACTGAAGCCACTCGAATTCTGCTCGGCGTGAACATCGATCACGTCGCCACCCTGCGCCAGGCCCGGGGCACCCGCTATCCGGACCCGGTGAAGGCCGCCCTGGACGCCGAGGAAGCCGGCGCCGACGGTATCACCGTGCACCTGCGCGAGGACCGCCGGCATATCCAGGAACGCGACGTGCGGGTGCTCAAGGAAGTGCTGCAGACGCGGATGAACTTCGAGATGGGGGTCACCGAGGAAATGCTCGCCTTCGCCGAGGAGATCCGGCCGGCGCATAGCTGCCTGGTCCCCGAGCGCCGCGAGGAACTGACCACCGAGGGCGGCCTCGACGTCGCCGGCCAGGAACAGCGCATCCGCGACGCGGTACGACGCCTGGCTGCGGTGGGCAGCGAAGTGTCGCTGTTCATCGATCCCGATCCGCGGCAGATCGAGGCCTCCGCCCGGGTCGGCGCGCCGGCTATCGAACTGCATACCGGTCGCTACGCCGACGCCGAAGACCCCGAGGAGCAGGCCCGCGAGCTGCAGCGGGTACGCGAGGGCGTGGCCCTCGGGCGTTCCCTCGGCCTGATCGTCAACGCCGGGCATGGCCTGCACTACCACAATGTCGAGCCGGTCGCGGCCATCGACGGCATCAACGAGCTGAACATCGGCCACGCCATCGTCGCCCACGCCCTGTTCGTCGGCTTCAGGCAGGCGGTGGCTGAGATGAAAGCGCTGATGCTGGCCGCGGCGACCAAGCGCTGAGGCAATCGCGCCCCGCTTGCCGTCGACCTGCGGGGCGGATGAAGCCATGAAAAAAAGCCCATCCGAGGATGGGCTTTTCCCTATCCGCTGTCAGGGCTTGCGCGCCACCAGCGTCGCGCGCATCGGTGCCGGCAGGCCTTCGACGGTTCGCGAACGGTCCTGCGGATCGAGGAATTCCGGCAGCGACTGGAAACGCATCCATTCGGTGGAGCGTTGTTCCTCGACGCTGGTCAGGCTGACGTCGACGCAGCGCGCGTCGGCGAACCCGGCGCGGCGCAGCCAGAGCTCCAGGGCCGCCACCGAGGGCAGGAACCAGACGTTGCGCATCTGCGCGTAGCGGTCCTCGGGCACCAGCACGGTGCTGGCGTCGCCTTCCACCACCAGGGTCTCCAGGACCAGTTCGCCGCCGCGCTTCAGGCAGTCCTTGAGCGCCAGCAGGTGGTCGATGGGCGAGCGACGGTGATAGAGCACGCCCATGGAGAATACCGTGTCGAAGCCTTCGAGCTTCTCCGGCAGGTCTTCCAGGGCCAGCGGCAGGTGCCAGGCCGGCAGCTCCGGCAGGTAGCGCTTGGCGGCGAGGAACTGGCAGAGGAACAGCCAGTTCGGATCGACCCCGACCACGCTTTCCGCGCCGGCGCCGAGCATGCGCCACTGGTAGTAGCCGTTGCCGCAGCCGACGTCGAGGACGCGTTTGCCACGCAGTTCGACATGCGGCGAGACACGCTCCCATTTCCAGTCGGAACGCCATTCGGTGTCGACCTGCACGCCGAAGAAGTCGAAGGGCCCCTTGCGCCAGGGAATCAGCCCTTGCAGCGCTTCCTTCACCTGCGCTTGCAGCGCCGCATCGTGGTCGCTGTGCAGGGCGAAGCGCTGGGCCAGTTCGACCTTCGGCGCGGGCACCTGGGGCAGGCGCTGGACCGCGCTCCACCAACGGGCCAGGTCGCCGTGGCCTTCCTCGATGCGCGCGGCGATCTGCGCGGGCAGGCTGGTCGCCCAGCCGTACAGCGGCGAGCCGGCGAGGTGTCGCTGGAGGGCGTCGAGGGCGAGGTGCTGGATCATGGCAGGGCGATCATCGAGGCGAAGTTGAGACACTGGAACCATTGGCTGACCCGGCTGAAGCCGGCGGCCAGCAGCCGTTCACGGTGTTCCTCGAAGGTGTCGGGGAGCATGACGTTTTCCAGCGCGCTGCGCTTCTGCGCGATCTCCAGCTCGCTGTAGCCGTTGGCACGCTTAAAGGCGATGTGCAGGTCGGTGAGCAGCGCGTGCTCCTGCGCATCGGCGAAGCGCAGTTTCTCCGAGAGGATCAGCGCGCCGCCGGGCAGCAGTGCCTGGCGGATCCTGCGCAGCAGGCCGAGGCGCTGGTCGGGGGCGACGAACTGCAGGGTGAAGTTCATCGCCACCAGCGAGGTGGGTTGCAGGTCCAGGGCGAGAATGTCGGCCTCGATCAGCTCGACCGGCAGCAGCTCCTGGTACATGGCGTCCTGGGCATGCAGGTATTCACTGCAGCGCTCGATCATCGCGTGCGAGTTGTCCACCCCGATCACCCGGCAGCCGTCGTTGCGGACGTGGCGGCGCAGCGACTGGGTGACCGCGCCGAGCGAGCAGCCGAGGTCGTAGAGCACGCTGTTCGGCTGGGCGAACTGCGCGCCGAGTACGCCGATGTTCTCGACGATGGTGGGGTAGCCCGGCACGGAGCGCTTGATCATGTCGGGGAACACGCGCACCACGTCTTCGTTGAACACGAAGTCGGCGACACGTTGCTGGGGTTGGGCGAACAGGCGATCGGACTCGCTCACGCGGGTGACCTCGGGCATCACGGCTTTTCAGGGGGCCGAATTGTAGCCGAGGGACGAGCGTCGCCCAACTGCGCGGCGACGATTCACCCATGCGCGCAGGCGAATCACCTGAGCTTGTCGGAGAAGTACTCTCCCGCCCCCTGCAGCGGACCCAGCGGGTTCTTCTTGTCTTCCAGGCGATGGATGTTCGGTTCGCCGTTGCTGACCTTGTGCACCAGCACGTCGTTGACGAAGACGAACACTGCCTTGAACGACCAGCCCTGCAACTCCCGTTTCTTGCGGAAGTTGAACACGTCCGCCCAGAAGCTGCCGACCCGCTGGGTGTCGGTCTTGCTGAAATCGAAGGCGTAGCCGATGCAGCGGTCCTTCGCTTCCAGGCATTGCACCAGGCCGCCCGGCAGGTAATCGATGGGGATGTTCGGCTGGATGAACATGAGCCGCACGTCGATGAACGACAGCATGCGGCCGTTGCCCTGGGTCAATGGATCGAAACCCAACCCGAACAGCTGCGAACGGGTCGTGCTGCCGGGTTGCGCCTGGGAATAGCGCAGTTCGGCATCGAGGTAGTCGACGAAGGGGGATTGGACTTCCGCTCGTTCGCTGGGCAGCAGGCTGCCGCAGGAGGAAACGAAGACAGTGGATGCCCAGAGCAGTGAGTAACGAAGAGCGGTGCCCATGACGCGCCTCCTTTCGGTGCCGTCGTAGATTGAGTAATAGACGACGCCAAAAAGGCCTGCCGGAATTTATTCAATCGGCTGAAAGCAGCGTGGTTGCTGGTCTGGCGGCGGATTTCCGGCGGCCCGGAAAGTCATTCGAAAGAAAGCCTATAGCGCTCGCCGAGGACCTTCAGGGTGCCTTCGCGACGCAGTTGGCGCAGCCCTTCGTCGAGTTCCGCGAGACGCGCGTCGACCTCCGGCAGGTGCGGACTGAGGCCGACGTGCAGCGGCTGCCGCCCGGGCAGTTCGCCAGCGCGGCGGACCTGTCCGGCGAGCTGCGGATGATGCTCCAGGTAGTGCTCGATGATGTCGCGGTCTTCCAATAGCACGTCGATGCGGCCGAGCAGCAGTTTCTGCAGGTTGCGCGGCAGCACGCGCTCGCCGCCGAGGACCTGCAGGTGCAGGTCGTCGTCGCCGGCCTGGCTGCGCCAGGCTTCGAAGCGCGGATTGTTCACGTAGCCCTGGGCGAGGCCCAGGCGCTGGCCGAGCAGGGATGCATCGCCGGAGTAGCGCCAGTCGCTGTCGTGGCGGGTGTAGAAGGCCAGCTCGACCCAGCCGATGGGCTCGCTGCCGACCCGCAGGCCGTCGAGTCCATAGGCGCCGACCAGGCCGTCGCGATGGCCGTCGCGGACCATCTGCACGGCGCGCGGCCAGGGCAGGCTGTCGAAGTGCGGTGGCTCCCGAAGGACCTGGCTGAGCGCTTCGACCAGGTAGCCGGGCCGCTGCGGCGTGCCAGGGCACAGGTAGGGGCAGCCGTCGTCGCCTGCGAAGCGCAACGGTTCGGCCAGCGTGGGCAGCGGAGCGGCGCAGGACAGGGCGAGCAGGACGAAGGAGGCGCGGAGCATGGAGTCCTCGGGGCGACGGGGCCTGTCAGGATAGGCCAGGTCGCCACGGCGCAGGACGTCGGTCTTCGTACAGAATGTGTCCGCCGGGGGCAGCGGTTTCAGCGCACCTGGATCGCGCAGGAAAAGCTTTCCGCCGGTTCCGCGTCCTTTTCCCAGGGCCGCCGGTAGACCAGTTCCAGGCGGTCGTCGCCGCTGGCGGCGACGCGGAAGCGCCAGGTCGATTCGCCGCCGCTGCCAACCAGGCCGCTGTCTTCTTCGGAATTGCTGTAGACCTCCGGGCCAAGGCGCTTGAGCACACTGGCGGCGGGGTTGTGCAGTTCCCAGCGGAAGCCGGTGGTGGGATTGCTCGGCAGGGTCAGCACCAGTTCCTGGCCTTGCGTCAGCTTCAGCGGCGAACAGTCGTCGGCGTCGTCCAGGGTGACCACCGGCTTCTGTTGCCCGGCGCAGCCGGCCAGGACCACGATGGACAATGGCAGCAGCAGACGGGAGGGGGAAAAGGACATGCAGCGCTCCTCGGCTCGAATGGAAAGGGCGCCAGCATAAACCCTGCCGGCGCCCGAGCGCCAAGGTTGGCGCGGCGGATGGCCGAACCGGTCGGCCATCCGCCGCCGGCTCAGGCCGGGAACAGCACCTTGGCCACGTCGCCGTAGCGCTTGGCGAAATGCACGGTGAGCCCTTCCTTGAGATAGTCGGGCAACTCTTCGAAGTGGCCGCGGTTGGCTTCCGGCAGGATCAGCTCGAAGATCTTCTGCCGGCGCGCGGCGATCACCTTCTCGCGGACCCCGCCGATGGGCAGGACCTGGCCGGTCAGGGTCAGTTCGCCGGTCATCGCCACGCCTTTCTTCGGCACCTGGTTGCGCGCCAGGGAGAGCAGGGCGCTGGCCATGGTGACGCCGGCGCTGGGGCCGTCCTTGGGCGTGGCGCCTTCCGGCACGTGCAGGTGGACGAAGGCCTGGTCGAAGAAGGTCGGGTCGCCGCCATACTTCTTCAGGTGCGAGCCGATGTAGCTATAGGCGATCTCGGCGGATTCCTTCATCACCTCGCCGAGCTGGCCGGTGAGCTTGAAGCCACGGTTCAGCGTGTGGATGCGGGTCGCCTCGATCGGCAGGGTGGCGCCGCCCATGCTGGTCCAGGCCAGCCCGGTGATCACGCCGATCCCGGAAAGCACCTGCTCGCTGCGGAACACCGGCATGCCGAGGTAGTCCTCGAGGTCCCTGGGACCGATCTTCACCTTCGACTCGGGATCCTCCAGCAGCTTGACCACCGACTTGCGCACCAGCTTGCCGAGCTGTTTCTCCAACTGGCGCACCCCGGCTTCCCGCGCATAGCCCTCGATCACCGCACGCAGCGCGGCATCGCTGATGCTCAGGCGGCCCTTGGGCACGCCGGCCTTTTCCAACTGCTTGGGCCACAGGTGACGCTTGGCGATGGCCAGTTTTTCCTCGGAGATGTAGCCGGACAGGCGGATCACTTCCATCCGGTCGAGGAGCGGTCCGGGGATCGAGTCGAGGGTGTTGGCGGTGCAGACGAACAGCACCTTGGACAGGTCCAGGCGCAGGTCCAGGTAGTGGTCGAGGAATTCGACGTTCTGCTCCGGGTCGAGGGTTTCCAGCAGCGCCGAGGCCGGGTCGCCCTGGTAGCTGGCGCCGAGCTTGTCGATTTCGTCGAGCATGATCACCGGGTTCATCACCTCGACTTCCTTCAACGCCTGCACCAGCTTGCCGGGCAGGGCGCCGATGTAGGTGCGGCGGTGGCCCTTGATCTCCGCCTCGTCGCGCATGCCGCCGACGCTGAAACGGTAGAACGGCCGGCCGAGGCTCTCGGCGATGGATTTGCCGATGCTGGTCTTGCCCACCCCCGGCGGGCCGACCAGGAGCACGATGGAACCGGCGATCTCGCCCTTGAAACTACCCACGGCGAGGAATTCGAGGATGCGATCCTTGATGTCGTCGAGGCCCGCGTGATGCTTGTCGAGGACCTTGCGCGCATGCTTGAGGTCGAGCTTGTCCTTGCCGTACACGCCCCAGGGCAGGGCTGTGGCCCAGTCCAGGTAGTTGCGGGTGACGGCGTACTCGGGCGAGCCGCTCTCGAGGATCGACAGCTTGTTCAGCTCTTCGTCGATACGCTTGCGCGCCTGCTCGGGCAGCACCTTGCCTTCCAGGCGGGCGCGGAATTCGTCGGCGTCGGCGCTCTTGTCGTCCTTGGTGATGCCCAGCTCCTGCTGGATGATCTTCAACTGTTCCTTGAGGAAGAATTCGCGCTGGTGTTCGCCGATCTTGCGGTTGACCTCGGCGGACAGCTCCTTCTGCAGGCGCGCGACTTCCACCTCCTTGCGCAGCAGCGGCAAGACCTTCTCCATCCGCTTGAGGATCGGCACGGTGTCCAGCACTTCCTGCAGTTCGCCGCCGGGCGCGGTGGTCAGGGCCGCGGCGAAGTCGGTGAGTGGCGAGGGGTCGTTGGGACTGAAGCGGTTCAGGTAGTTCTTCAGTTCCTCGCTGTACAGCGGGTTGAGCGGCAGCAGCTCCTTGATCGCGTTGATCAGGGCCATGCCGTAGGCCTTCACTTCGTCACTGGGATCGATCGGGGTCTTCGGATAGTCCACCTCCACCATGAACGGCGGACGATGGCGCTTGATCCAGCCCCGGATACGCACCCGCGAGAGGCCCTGGGCGACGAACTGCAGCTTGCCGCCCTCGCGCGAGGCATGGTGCACCCGGACCAGCGTGCCGTGCTCGGGCAGGCTGTTGACGTCGAAGTGGCGCGGATCTTCCGGAGGATTGTCCATGAAGAACAGGGCCAGCGAATGGTGGTCGGTCTTGGCCACCAGTTCGAGGGTTTCCGCCCAGGGTTCTTCGTTGACGATCACCGGCAGCACCTGCGCCGGGAAGAAGGGGCGGTTGTGGATCGGGATCACGTAGAGGGTGGTCGGCAGGGTCTGGCCGGGCAGCACCAGGCCGGTGCCGGCGGGCTGCGCGTCGCTGATGTGTTCGGGATTAACGTCCTGGTCGCTCATGAGGCACCTGACTGACTGAAACATGAGAGTCTAGATGGGGCCCCGGGGGCGGGTTTCAATCCCTGTCCGTTCAAGGATGTTGCCGAAGGTTTCCACGCAGCACGCGGTACGCGGGTACCACTTGCGGCAAGGTGCTGGGCAGCGTCGGGCAAGTCGAGTAGAGTGCGCAAAAATTGAGCAGTTGCCGTTCATGTTCGACACCCGCCTCATCCGTCTGCCCGACCAGTCGCACACCCACGCCCACGAACATCACCAACTGGTGATGTCGCTGGCCGGGCGCGCCGAATTCGAGGTCAATGGCTGTGGCGGGGAAGTCTGCCGGATGCGCGCCTGCCTGGTGCCGGGCGAGGCGGGCCACGTGTTCGCCGGGGTGGGCGACAACCGCATGCTGATCATCGACCTGGGCGAGGACAACCCGACCCCGGAAGACCCCGACCTGCTCGCGCGCCTGTTCGAGGCGCCGCGCTACCCGACCCTGGACGCCGACTTCCAGAACCTGCTCAGCTACGCCGGCGCCGAACTGGCCCGCTACGGCAGCGACCCGTTGCTGACCCGTGCCCTCGGCGGAGTGCTGATCCGCGCCCTGCACCTGCGCCTGTTCGGCGAGCAGCAGCCCCTGGCGGCCAGCGGGCCGCTCGACCTGGAGCGCCTGGACGCGCATATCGTGCGGAACCTGGCGCGACGCATCACGGTCGCCGAACTGGCCCAGGTCGCCTGTCTCAGCCCGAGCCATTTCCATGCGCAGTTCAAGGACAGCGTCGGCCTGACCCCACACCAGTACCTGCTCAAGGTCCGCCTCGACTGCGCCGCGCGGTTGCTGAGGGAAAGCCGCCTGCCCCTGGTGCGGATCGCCGAGGAATGCGGCTTCTCCAGCCAGAGCGCGCTGACCACGGCGATGCGCCGCTACCTAGGGCTGACGCCGAAGTCGCTGCGCAAGGGCTGAGCGCCGTCCGCCACCTTCGGCGGATAACCGCAGGCGGTTATTCGCCCTACCGGCAGGAGTCCATATACGGATAACGGCGCGGACGTCATCCGCCGAGCGAATTCGTCCCGCACGGCCTGTCTCAGAACGCCACCTTCACCCCCGCCTCGATGCCGCGTCCCGCCGCCGGCACCCGGTCGCGCAGGATCGAACTGGCGTAGCGCACGGTCTGGTTGGTCAGGTTGGTGCCCTTGACGAAGGCCAGCCAGCGGCTCTCGCCGAGGTCGAAGTTGTAGCCGAGGCTGGCGCCGAGGGTGGTGTAGCCGTCGGTGGAGAGTTCTTCCTCCGGCACGCGGTGCTGCGAGGCGGCGTGTTCGACGTCGACCCGCGCCTGCCACTGCTGCAACTCCCAGATCAGCGCGGTGTTCAGGCGCAGCGGGGCGATGCGTGGCAGCGGTTCGCCGGTGTCCTTGTTCTTGGCGCGGGTGTAGTCCCCGGAGAGTTCCAGGTCGAAGTTGCCGTACGGGCTTTCCAGCAGGTGGATGCGGTCCTGCGCCTCGACGCCGTAGAAGTCCGCGCGAACGCCGCTGTAGAGGTATTCCGGCAGCGCCTCGTCGTCGCTGGCGGCGACCACTTCGCCTTCCTCGTTGCGATGGCGACCGCTGGCGAGCAGGCCGATGTAGTTGGAGAAGCGGCTGTAGAACACCCCGACGCTGCCCTTGTGCACGCCGTTGTCGAAGCGCAGGGCGAGGTCGGTGGAGACCGCCTTTTCCTTGTCCGCGTCGGCATCGCCTACCTCGTAGGTGCCGGTGGCGGCGTGCGGACCGTTGGCGTACAGCTCGTAGAAGGTCGGTGCGCGCTCGGTGTAGCTGAGGGTGGCGGCCAGCGACCAGATCGGCGTCAGCTTGTACACCGCGCCGGTGGACAGGCTGCCGGTGGTGAAGCTCTGTGAACCGTCGTTCTCGGCGAAGCGCTCGTTGCCCTTGGCGTCGGGGTCCACGCGGGTGTGCTCCAGGCGGGCGCCGAAGCTGAGGTCGAGGCGGTCGCTGAGCTTCCATTCCTCCAGGGCGAACAGCGCGGCGCTGTCGGTTTCCGTGTGCGGCACGAAGGCTTCCTCGCCGAGGGCGGAGAAGCGGCTGTTGGCGAACTGCGCGCCGACCACCCCGTTCAGCGGGCCGAGCGGGCGGTGGCGGGCCTCGATGCGGCCTTCGTAGCCTTCGTTCTTGAAGGTGGTGCCGGTCTCGCCGTCCTCGATTTCCTTGTGCTCGTACTTGGTATAGGCGGCGTCCAGCTTCAGCGAGGTGAACGGGCCTTCGAGGTCGCGGATCTCGGAGGCGAAGGCGTAGCGGTCCTGCTGCATCTTCAGGCGCACGTCGTCCTCGGCCGGCGAGCCATAGTTGCTGTCATAGCCGCTGTAGGAGAGGCCGGCGTAACCGTGCTCCCAGTGATAGGAGCCACCGACGGCGCCGCCGTCCTGGCGGCCGTCGCTGTTCTGCACCCGATGCTTGCCGGTGTCGCCGTCGATCTGCCGCTGGCGGCTGGAATGGGCGTAGCCGGGAATCCTGACGTCGTTGAACTCGCGGCTGGCGGCGTCCACGTGCAGAGCGAAGTTGCCGTCGCCGGCCTCCAGTGCGCCGGAGCGGCTACGGGTGGTGTCGGCGCCGCCGTAGCGCAGTTCGCCGCTGCCGTGGATGCCGTCGACGGGTTCGCTGGGGATGCGGTTGTCGAAGCTGTTCACCACCCCGCCGATGGCATTGCCGCCGTAGAGCAGGGCGGCCGGGCCGCGTACCACTTCCAGGCGCTCGACGCTGTTGGGGTCTTCCGGCACCGCGTGGTCGTAGGACAGCGACGAGGCGTCGAGCGCGCCGACGCCGTTGCGCAGCAGGCGGATGCGGTCGCCGTCCATGCCGCGGATCACCGGTCGGCTGGCGCCCGGTCCGAAGTAGGTGGAGGACACCCCGGGCAGGCCGTTGAGGGTTTCGCCGAGGCTGCCTTTCTGACGCAGGGTCAGCTCGTCGCCTTCGAGCACGCTGCTGGGCGTGGCGGGAGATTCGTTGCCCAGCGGGTTGGCGGTGATCACCTGGGAGGGCAATTCGCTGGTGCGGCCGTCGGCGCCGAGCGTTTCCCCCGAAACGATCAGGCAGGCCAGCGCCAGTGGCGTGAGAGGCCAGAGCGGACGGGAAGGGAAAAGGCCGGAAGAGGACATTGCGGGCTCCATGGTCATGGGTCGGACTTTTTTCAGGCCAAAGCGAACACAGGCCCTTCCCGGAGGAGGGGCGACGGGGTCGGATCGGCGTATTTATTGGGATGTTATATTATTTCTTTTTGTGTCGATAGACCCGCGTAGCCACTCTGCATGGCGTCGTGCCGACGAGCAGCGGCAATGTCCGCATGCCTGCCGGCGAAGAGGAACGGGAAAGTTCCGCGGCCAGGAGTTTTCCGCAAAAACTCCAGAGTCTTTCGCAAGAATCGCCCCTCTCGCAGCCACTACATTCCGCTATCCGCTGGTGCCTCGCGCCGGCGGAATGGGCCTGACCCATACTGATCCGTATTCCCGCGCCACAGGACGTGCCGCGCCGCCGGCACAACCCGTCGGCGGCGGTGCCCCGGGCAATGGACGCCTGGCCGGACTTCTTTCAATAACAATGGCTCCACAAGAGGAGGGCGTGATGTTCAAAGCCAGTCACGTCTTGCAGGGCGAGGACCAGACCCGGTCCGCAGCCGAATTCTTCCCTGTCATCAGCGCCAACTACGCGGTCGACGAGGAAGCCTACCTGGGCGAACTGCTGCAGCTCGCCGACCCCGGTCCCGACGGCATCGAGGCTATCCGCCGCAACGCCCGCGCACTGATCGAAACCGTGCGCAGCCGGGACAACGCCGTCGATACCCTCGACGCACTCCTGCGCCAATACAGCCTGGACACCCAGGAAGGCCTGATGCTGATGTGTCTGGCCGAGGCGCTGTTGCGTGTGCCTGACGCGGCGACCGCCGACGCGCTGATCCGCGACAAGCTGTCCGCCGCCGACTGGCAGCGCCATCTCGGCCAGAGCGACAACGTTCTGGTCAATTTCGCCGCCTGGGGCCTGGTGATGACCGGCAAGGTGGTGAACATCGACGAACGCACCGACGGCCGCGCCCCGAGCGTCATCAGCCGGCTGGTGCAGCGCTCCGGCGAACCGGTGATCCGCGCCGCGATGAACCAGGCGATGAAGCTGATGGGCAAGCAGTTCGTGCTTGGCCGGACCATCTCCGAAGCGCTGAAGAACGGTCGTCCATGCCGCGAGCAGGGCTACACCTATTCCTTCGACATGCTCGGCGAGGCCGCGCTGACCGCCGCCGACGCCGAGAAATACATGGCCGACTACCGCCAGGCCATCGACACCGTCGGCGCCGAGCCGCAGGTCGGTCCGGGGCCGCGGCCGTCGATCTCGATCAAGCTCTCGGCGCTGCATCCGCGCTACGAAGTGGCGCAGCGCGAGCGGGTGCTCAGCGAGCTGTTCGCCAACGTCCTGGAACTGGCGGTGCGCGCGCGCAAGCTGAACGTCGGCATCACCATCGACGCCGAGGAAGCCGATCGCCTGGAGCTGTCCCTCGAACTCTACGAGAAGCTGATGCGCGACCCGGCCATCGCCGGCTGGGGCGAGTTCGGCCTGGTCATCCAGGCCTACTCCAAGCGCTGCCTGCCGGTGCTGGTATGGCTGACCCTGCTCGGCCGCGAGCTTGGCGCACGCATCCCGCTGCGCCTGGTGAAGGGTGCCTACTGGGACAGCGAGATCAAGCAGTGCCAGGTGCAGGGCGCCGATGGCTACCCCGTCTACACCCGCAAGGAAGGCACCGACACTTCCTACCTGGCCTGCGCCCGCTACCTGCTCAGCGAGCACACCCGCGAGGTGATCTACCCGCAGTTCGCCAGCCACAACGCCCACACCGTGACCGCCATCCTCGCCCTGGCCGACGAAGCCAGGGCCGCCGGCGGCGAGGAGCGCGACTTCGAGTTCCAGCGCCTGCACGGCATGGGCGACGCGCTGTACGACACGGTGATCGAGAAGTACCGCCGCAACGTGCGCATCTACGCCCCGGTCGGCGCGCACAAGGACCTGCTGCCGTACCTGGTCCGCCGCCTGCTGGAGAACGGCGCCAACTCTTCCTTCGTGCACAAGCTGGTGGACCCGCGCGTGCCGGTGGAGACGCTGATCCAGCACCCGGTTACCCAACTGCGCCAGTTCAAGACGCTGGCCAACGACCGTATCCCTCTGCCCCAGGCGATCTTCGGCGCCGGGCGGAAAAACTCCCAGGGCATCAACATGAACATCCAGAACCAGTGGAACGAGCTGGAGCTCGCCTACAAGCCGCACCTGACCCGCCAGTGGCAAGCCGCGCCGATCGTCAACGGCGAGAAACTTTCCGGCCCGGCCCACGAAGTGCGTTGCCCGTACGACCTGGAGAGGCTGGTCGGCAGCGTCCAGTACGCGTCCGCCGAGCAGGCCGGCAAGGCCCTCGACGTGTTGCAGGCGGCCTGGCCGCGCTGGAGCGCCACCCCGGTGGACGAGCGTGCCGGCATCCTCGAGCGTCTCGCCGACCTGCTGGAAGCCCAGCGCGGCGAGCTGATGGCGCTGTGCACCCTGGAAGCCGGCAAGTCGTTGCAGGACGGTATCGACGAGATCCGCGAGGCGGTCGACTTCTGCCGTTACTACGCCCAGCAGGCCCGCCAGCGCCTGGTCCGCGAGGAATTGCGCGGCCCGACCGGCGAGCGCAACGAACTGTTCTACGAAGGCCGCGGCATCTTCGCCTGCGTCAGCCCGTGGAACTTCCCGCTGGCGATCTTCCTCGGCCAGATCAGTGCCGCGTTGGTAGCCGGCAACACCGTGCTGGCCAAGCCGGCCGAGCAGACCAGCCTGATCGCCGCGCGCACCGTCGAACTGATGTTCGAAGCCGGCCTGCCGAAGGACGTTATCGCCTTACTGCCGGGCGACGGCGCCACCCTCGGCGGCGTGTTCTGCCGTGACGCGCGGGTCGCCGGGGTGGCCTTCACCGGCTCCACCGACACCGCCCGCATCATCAACCGCCAACTGGCCGAGAAGCCCGGCGCCATCGCCACCCTGATCGCCGAGACCGGCGGGCAGAACGCGATGATCGTTGATTCCACCGCTTTGCCGGAACAGGTGATCAAGGATGCGGTACAATCCGCGTTCACCAGCGCCGGCCAGCGCTGCTCCGCGCTGCGCGTGATGTACGTGCAGCAGGACATCGCCGAGCGGGTGATCGAGTTGCTCAAGGGCGCCATGGCCGAGCTGAAGGTCGGCCCGACCGACGTGCGCGTCAGCGACGTCGGCCCGGTGATCGACGCCGAGGCCAAGGCCGGCCTGGAGCAGCACATCGCCGCGCTGAAGGCCGCCGGCAAGCTGATCGCCGAGACCAAGGTGCCGGGCAACCTGAACGGTCACTTCGTCGCTCCCGTCGCGTTCGAGATCAGCGGCATCGACGAGCTGAAGAAAGAGAACTTCGGCCCGGTGCTGCACGTGGTGCGTTATGCCGCGCAGGACCTGGAAAAGGTCGTGCAGGCGATCAACGCCACCGGTTTCGGCCTGACCATGGGGGTCCATAGCCGCAACGAGGAAACCGCCCGTCGCATCGAAGAGCTGGCGCGGGTCGGCAACCTCTACATCAACCGCAACCAGATCGGCGCGGTGGTGGGCGTGCAACCGTTCGGCGGCCACGGGCTGTCCGGCACCGGTCCCAAGGCCGGCGGGCCGAACTACCTGCTGCGTTTCGTCAGCGAGCGCACCACGTCGGTGAACACCACCGCGGTGGGCGGCAACGCGTCGCTGCTGTCGCTGGCCGACGCCGAGTGATACTCCGTTCCCGGGCGCCTTGGCGCCCGGGTCGGTTTCCGGGGTTCGCCGTGGCGGACGCCGAGGGAAATGACCGCCGTTCCGGTGCGTGCCCGGAGCGGACCATAAAGGACGATTTTCCCTGCCCGACAGGGGAGGGATCGTGAGGCGTGGGCCTGTTCGGACTCGTTTGAGGCCACCCACGTTTCCGGCTTGCTCCGGCAAGCGCTCACGGAGTGACGCCACAAGCGCCATTCTGCCAACCAAGGGCCCGCTACCCGTTGCTTGCACACGCAAGGGCCCGGATAAAAACAAGCAATAGGGGAGTCCCTATGAGTGTCAATACGCCCACGCTGATCACCTTCGTGATCTACATCGCGGCCATGGTCCTGATCGGCCTGGCGGCATATCGCTCCACCAACAACTTCTCCGACTACATCCTCGGTGGCCGCAGCCTCGGCAGCTTCGTCACGGCGCTGTCCGCCGGCGCCTCCGACATGAGCGGCTGGCTGCTGATGGGCCTGCCCGGCGCGGTGTACCTGTCCGGCCTGTCCGAAAGCTGGATCGCCATCGGCCTGATCGTCGGCGCCTACCTCAACTGGCTGTTCGTCGCCGGCCGCCTGCGGGTGCAGACCGAGCACAACGGCAACGCGCTGACCCTGCCCGACTACTTCACCAACCGCTTCGAGGACAACAGCCGCCTGCTGCGGATCTTCTCGGCCCTGGTGATCCTGGTGTTCTTCACCATCTACTGCGCTTCCGGCATCGTCGCCGGTGCGCGCCTGTTCGAGAGCACCTTCGGCCTCTCCTACGAGACCGCGCTGTGGGCCGGCGCCGCGGCGACCATCGCCTACACCTTCATCGGCGGCTTCCTCGCGGTGAGCTGGACCGACACCGTGCAGGCCTCGCTGATGATCTTCGCGCTGATCCTCACCCCGGTGATCGTGATGCTCGCCACCGGCGGCGTCGAGCCGACCTTCACCGCCATCGAGCTGAAGGACGCGACCAGCTTCGACATGCTCAAGGGCGCCTCCTTCATCGGCGTGATCTCGCTGATGGCCTGGGGCCTGGGCTACTTCGGCCAGCCGCACATCCTGGCGCGCTTCATGGCCGCCGATTCGGTGAAATCGATCCCGGCCGCGCGCCGCATCTCCATGACCTGGATGATCCTCTGCCTCGGCGGCGCGGTGGCCGTGGGCTTCTTCGGCATCGCCTACTTCCAGGCGCATCCGGAGCAGGCCGGCGCGGTCAGCGACAACCCCGAGCGGGTGTTCATCGAGCTGGCCAAGATCCTGTTCAACCCGTGGGTCGCCGGCGTGCTGCTGTCCGCCATCCTCGCCGCGGTCATGAGCACCCTGAGCTGCCAACTGCTGGTCTGCTCCTCGGCGCTCACCGAGGACTTCTACAAGGCCTTCCTGCGCAAGGGCGCCAGCCAGCTGGAACTGGTCTGGGTCGGTCGCGCCATGGTGCTGCTGGTGGCGGTGATCGCCATCTGGCTGGCCGCCAACCCGGAAAACCGCGTGCTCGGCCTGGTGTCCTATGCCTGGGCCGGCTTCGGCGCCGCTTTCGGCCCGCTGGTGCTGTTCTCCCTGCTGTGGAAGCGGATGACCCGCAACGGTGCGCTGGCCGGCATGATCGTCGGCGCAGCGACAGTGATCCTGTGGAAGAACCTGTTGGGCTGGACCGGCCTGTACGAGATCATCCCCGGCTTCCTCTTCGCCAGCGTCGCCATCGTCGTCTTCAGCCTGCTCGGCAAGGCGCCTTCGACGAGCATGCTCAAGCGCTTCGACGATGCGGAGCAGGAGTACCGCGAGGCGCACCAGGGTTCTGCCGCTCCGGTAACCCAGCGCTGATCGAGCCTGTGGGCGCGTGAAGCGCCCGCGCATGGAGACGGCCCGCCCCGCAAGGTGCGGGCCGTCGTTTTTTCCGGCGGCTGCTGCGCCTGGCCGCGCAGGACGGATAACGGCAGCCGCGTTGTTCCTGTCCCGCCGCGCCGCTCAGGCGTCCCGCTCCAGCCGGCAAGCGTGCCCCGACTGTCGTGCCTCCAGCCTCAGCCATTCGAAGAATGCCTTCACCGGCGGATGACGTTCCCGTCCGGGCACGCATAGCGCGCTGTAGCCGGCGCCGTCGACACTGATATCCGCTCTGTAGGGTTGCAGCAGGCCGCTGGCGACGCTTTCCGAAACCAGGATCGAACTGGCCAGCACCAGTCCCTGGCCGGCGATGGCCGCCTGCAGGGCATAGTGCTCCTCGTCGTACTGGCGGATCACCGGCTGGCCCTCCATCCAGTTTTCGCCGGCCTGCGCGCACCAGGCCTCCCAGCCGTGGGCGTAGAGCCTGGAGTTGTGCCAGCGCACGCTGATCAGGGTCGGCTGCCGTTCTCCGGCCAGGGCGACCTGGGCCGGCGAGCCATAGACCGCGAAGCATTCGTCGAACAGGCAGAGACCGTAGAAGTTCGGGTAGTCGTCGAGGCTGTAGCGGATCACCAGGTCGATGCTGGCGTCCTGGTGCAGGTCGAGGACTTCGCAGTTGGTGTCCAGGCGTAGGTTGATCTGTGGGTGTGCGGTGTAGAAGCGGCCGAGACGCGGCACCAGCCAGAGGGCGGCGAAGGCCGGGGTGGTGGAGACCGTCAGGTTGCCGCCGCTGCGCTGCGGACGCAGCGTGTCGACACTCTGCGAAATTTCCAGCAGGGCCCCGTGCAGGCTGCGGAACAGCCGTTCGCCGCAGTCGGTCAGGCGCACTTGCCGTGGCAGGCGCTGGAACAGCGGAACGCCTAGCCAGGCTTCCAGCGAACGGATCTGATGGGAAACCGCGGTTGGCGTTACCGCAAGCTCCTCGGCGGCGGCCTTGAAGCTCGACTGACGGGCCGCTGATTCGAAGGTGCGCAACGCGGTCAGCGGCAGGGAAGCGAACATGGGAATCTCCATGGGTGAACTGAATTCACCCTGAACAACTATTGCTCATTTGTCGGGAACCCCCGCTGCCAATAATTTCTGGCTCCAGGCGAAGGGCCTTGAGGTCATTCGAGTCTAGCCGAATCCAAGGAGATACAGATGAGTAGAATTCTTGCAGTGCATGCCAGCCCGCGAGGCGATCGCTCGCAATCCCGGCGTCTCACCGAGGTTTTCCTGAAGGCCTATCGCGAAGCCCATCCACAGGCCCGCGTGGCGCGCCGCGAAGTCGGCCGGG
This sequence comes from Pseudomonas sp. KBN12P06040, assembly GCF_037574965.1. Taxonomy (NCBI): domain Bacteria; kingdom Pseudomonadati; phylum Pseudomonadota; class Gammaproteobacteria; order Pseudomonadales; family Pseudomonadaceae; genus Pseudomonas; species Pseudomonas sp. KBN12P06040. Next base: position 4,732,209 of record NZ_JBBELS010000001.1, on the reverse strand, counting down.
TACCGCTTCCGGCGGTCACCGAGGCCTTCGTCGCCGCCGCCTTCCATCCCCAGCCGGAACAGCGTTCGCTGGCGATGCAGGCCGACCTGGCGCTGAGCGACCAACTGGTCGGCGAACTGTTCGACAGCGACCTGCTGGTGATCTCCACGCCGATGTATAACTTCAGCGTGCCCAGCGGCCTGAAGGCCTGGATCGACCAGATCGTGCGCCTCGGGGTGACCTTCGATTTCGTCCTCGACAATGGCGTCGCCCAGTACCGGCCGCTGCTGCGTGGCAAGCGTGCGCTGATCGTCACCAGTCGCGGTGGCCATGGCTTCGGCCCGGGCGGCGAGAACCAGGCGATGAACCACGCCGATCCCTGGTTGCGCACCGCGCTGGGTTTCATCGGCATCGACGAGGTCACGGTGGTCGCGGCGGAAGGCGAGGAATCCGGCGGCAGGTCCTTCGAGGACTCCTGCGCCGAGGCGGAACAGCGCCTGCTGGCGCTGGCGCGGTCGGCCTGAGGAGCCGCCATGGCCTGGTTCCATCTGCTGGTGGCGGCGGCCTTCGAGGTCGCCTTCGCCATGGGCATGAAGTTCTCCAACGGCTTCGGCAGGCTCTGGCCATCGCTGCTGACGGTGGTCGCGGCGATCGGCGGGATCTATTTCCTGACCCTGGCGCTGCGCGAGTTGCCGGTCAGCGTCGCCTATCCGATCTGGACCGCGATCGGTTCGCTGGGCACGGTGTTCCTCGGCGTCCTGCTGCTTGGCGAGAGCCTGACGGCGGTGAAGCTGATTTCTGTCGGGTTGATCGTCGCCGGGGTGGCCGGGCTCAAGTAAGCGATGCGGCATTTGGCCTACAATCGGCCGCGTTTCCGTTCCTTCGAGAGCAGCCATGCTGACCACCCTGGCGGTGTCCAACTACCGCACCCTGCGCGACCTGGTGATGCCGCTGCGGCGCCTGAACCTGATCACCGGCGCCAACGGCGCCGGCAAGTCCAACGTCTACCGGGCCTTGCGCCTGCTGGCGGACAGCGCGCGCGGCGAAGTGATCCCGTCGCTGGCGCGCGAGGGCGGCCTGCCATCGACCCTGTGGGCGGGACCGGAGGACATCAGCCGGGCCATGCGCAGTGGCGCCCAGCCGATCGAAGGCAGCGTGCGCCGGCAGTCGGTGAATCTGCGCCTGGGCTTCGCCGGGGAGGATTTCGGTTATTGCATCGACCTCGGCCTGCCGGAGCCAAGCCAGAGCAAGTTCGGTCTCGACCCGGTGATCAAGCGCGAATGCATCTGGGCCGGCCCATTCCTGCGCCCGGCCAATGTCCTGGTCGACCGTCGCGGGCCGTTGTTGCGCGCACGCGGCGGCGGCGGTCGCTGGGAAGTGGCGGCGCAGCACCTCGCCACCTTCGACAGCATGCTGGGCGCGGCGGTGGACCCGCGACAGGTGCCGGAACTGCTCGGCCTGCGCGAGCGGATCCGCTCCTGGCGCTTCTACGACCATTTCCGCAGCGACGCCGAGGCGCCGGCGCGGCGTCCGCAGATCGGCACCCATACACCGGTGCTGGGCGCCGACGGCGCCGACCTGGCGGCGGCCCTGCAGACCATCCGCGAGATCGGCGATGCGGCGGCGCTGGACGAAGCGGTGGACGATGCCTTTCCCGGCAGCCGCCTGTACATCGACAACCCGGGAGGGCGCTTCGAAGTGCTGATCGAGCAGCCCGGCCTGCTGCGGCCGCTGCGCACCGCGGAGCTGTCGGACGGCACCCTGCGCTACCTGCTGTGGATCGCCGCCCTGTTGTCGCCGCGGCCGCCGGCGCTGCTGGTGCTCAACGAACCGGAAACCAGCCTGCATCCCGACCTGCTGCCGGCCCTCGGGCGCCTGGTCGGCCAGGCCGCGCAGCACTCCCAGGTGCTGGTGGTGTCGCACGCCGCGCGGCTTGTCGCGACGCTCGAAGAACACCCGGAATGCCATTCGCTGGGGCTGGAGAAGGACTTCGGCGAGACCCGCATCCAGGGGCTGCGCGAGCTGGACCGGCCGGCCTGGTACTGGCCGGTGCGCTGAACCGCTACAGGCGGCCGATCTGTTGCGGCGACAACGGTACCTGGCAGCGGGTGGCGGTGCGTGGGTCGAGGTAGTCCCTGAGGAGCGGTGCCATGCCCTTGAGCACCTGCACTGGCAGGGCCGAGGTGAACTTGAACTGGCTCGACTCGCTGCCGTCGACGTAGGCGGTGAGGGTACCGAAGTGCCGCGGGCCGATGTAGAAGACGAAAGTGGCGGTGCGGTTCAGTGCCTTCGAACTGCGCACGTGGCCGCCGGCGCTGAAGGTCTGCAGGCGGTTGTCGCCGGTGCCGGTCTTGCCGCCCATCACCAGCGGCGCGCCGTCCGGACGGCTGAAGGTGCCTTGCAGGCGCCGCGCGGTGCCGGCGTCGACCACCTGGGACAGCGCGTTGCGCAGGGTGGCGGCGACCTCCGAGGTCATCACCCGCTGGCCGAGGGTGGCTTCCGGGGCGAAGCGCGTCTCGTAGGGCGTACCCAGGGCGAAGTCGAGGTGCTCCAGGCGCAGGGTCGGCATGCGCACGCCATCGTTGACGATGATCCCCATCAGTTCGGCCAGCGCCGCCGGGCGGTCGCCGGAGCTGCCCAGGGCGGTGGCGTAGGACGGCACCAGGTGATCGAAGGGATAGCCGAGTTTCTTCCATTGCTGGTGCAGGTCGAGGAAGGCCTCCACCTCCAGCAGGATGCGGATGCGCTTGTCGCGGGCGTTCTTGTGCCGCGACTTGAACAGCCAGCCGTAGACCTCCTTGCGCTCGGCGCCGCTGGCCGCCACCGCCTCGCCGAAGGTCGCCTGCGGCTGCTTCTGCAGATAGCCGAGCAGCCATAGCTCCAGCGGGTGCACGCGGGCGACGTAGCCCTGGTCGTTGAGGTTGAACTTGCCCGGGCCGTAGCGCTCGTACAGCTCGGCGGCGCGCTTGTCGGTCAGGCTGCCGCGGGGCAGGCGTTCGCGGAGGAAGGCGCTGAAGCTCGCCAGGTCGGCCTGTGGCTGCAGGTAGCGATGGATCGCAGCCAGCCGCACCGGCCAGGGACGCAGGCCGTCGAGGAAGGTCTCCAGGCGCTGGTTGGCGTCCTTGTCGCGGTACTTGACCCAGAAGCGGCGCAGGTAGACCTGGCTTTCCTTGTCGACGAAACGGTCGAGGTAGTCGGCGCGGCGCGGGTCCTTGTCGTCGGCCAGCAATTGCACCTTGCTCCCGGCGTTCTGGTAGATGTCGTGGCGGATCAGGTCGCGCAGCAGGCGCACGAAGGGCAGGTTGATCGATTCGCGCAGGGCTTCCAGCAGCATCGGCCGGCGGCCGTTGTCTTCCTTGCGGAAGTTGTTGAAGGTGTGCAGCCCGCCGCCGGTGAAGAAGCTCTCGTAGGGGCTGGCCGAATAGCGCCGTTCCATGGCCGCCTGGAGCATCGCGGAAAGATCGCGGTCGCGGCTGGCGACCAGGTGGTCGATGCCCCAGCGGAGGATGAAATCGAGCGGCTCCACTTCCACCTTGCGCAGCTCGGCGACGCTCATGCCGCCATAGTCGCGGTGGATCTGCGCGACGGTCTCCAGGTAGCTGGCCAGCACCCGTAGCTTGGCGGTGGAGCCCAGCTCCAGCTTGCTGCCTTCGTTGATGTCGAAGGGCTGGTCGGTGTTGTCGGTCTGCACCCGCACCTGGTTGCCGCTCGGCGTACGTTCGAACAGGGTGAAGCTGTAGCGTACCGAGCGGGTCGAGGTCGGGGTCAGCAGGCGTTCGCCGATCAGCCCGAGTTGGGCGGCGTAGTCCGGGTCGGCGAGTTTCTGCAAGTAGGCGGTGACGCTTTCCTGCAACTCGTGCTGGAGGGTGGTATTGGCCCGCAGGTCGAGACGGTCGAGGTCGTACAGTGGCACGCCGAGCATCCCGGCCAGGCGGGTGCGAGCCAGGGTCACGCCCTTGTTGGTCGGCAGCGGTTGCACCGTCGGCTGGCTGCGTGGGTCGCGGAACGCCAGCTTCTGCGCCAGCGCCGCATCGCGTAACGGCGCCTCGATGACGCCGGCCTGGGTCAGGACCCGCAGGTGGCTGTCGGTCATCCGGTCCAGCTCGTCGCGGCCGCGCGGCGCCAGATAGAAGGAAGGCCGGCGGTGGGCGATCATCAGCGCCAGCACCTGGCGCAGGGCCAGGCCCTGGGCGGCGAGTCCGGCCTTGCCGTCGAGGGCCTCGCCGACCTGCCGGTAGTCGGCGCCGTACCAGACCCACAGGCCATCGGCCAGGCCGGTGACCTCGCCGTAGCCCGGCGCCGCCGATAGCGGCACCGAGTTGAGGTAGGTGAGCACGATGTCCTGGCGCGCGGCGAAGTTGGCCGGGCCTTCGCGATAGCTGCGTACGCTGGCCGAGAGCATCTGCCGCAGCTTGTCGCCGATGCTGCCGGTGCGCCCTTCGGCAGAGTGGCGGTATTTCTCGATCTGGGTCGCCAGGGTGCTGCCGCCGGAGGAGTGCGCGCTGAAGCCGAGCATCTTGCCGACCTGCGACAGCGCCGCCTGGGTGAAGCGACCCCAGTCCACCGCCGGGTTGAGGTAGGGGCGTTCGTGATCGAGCAGGTCGCGGTTCTCGATGAACAGCAGGCTCTGCACCGCCAGCGGCGGCAGGCTGGCGAAGTTCGCGTAGCGCCGTTGCGGATAGCGGAAGTCGTAGATCGGCACGCCGCGGCAATCGGCGATGTCCAGCCCGGCCTGGGCCTTTTCCGCGTAGGGCGGGAACAGCCGGTGTTCGGCGTAGCGCATCAGCGCCGGGGAGAAGTGCGCCTGGCGGGTGATGGCGTAGTCGCGGTCGTACAGGCGCTGCATGAACGAAGGCAGCAACTGGTAGCCGAGGCGGCGGTCGAAGGGGCCGTCCGCCGGGAACAGGATGGCCTCGCTGGGACCCTGGCGCACCTCGTAGTCCAGGGTCGCGGCGTAGCGTGCCAGCTCGCGTGCCTGCAGCCGCGAGGTGTGCGCTTCGTGAAGTACCACGATGCCCACCGCGGCGAGGATCGGCAAGGCGAAGCCGATCAGCATCAGGCGTTGGCGGAGACGGCTTTTTCGAGGAGAAGCGGAGGCAGGGAGACTGCAGGGTTGCAGCTCGGAAGGGTCGTTCGTGGATCGTTCTGATGCACCCATGCTCGCACCGCCTGTAGCTGCGCAATTCATCCGCACCTGGGGGGAAGTCTAGTTGTCCCGCTGCAACCCTGCTGTCATTCGTGCAAGGAAAATCTCCCCGGCGGCAATCGGACGACCGAGGATTGGAGCGGCGTGGCGCAGGGGTTAGAGTGTCTGTCTGAGTTCCTTGTGTTTCGGGTCCGGAATGTCGATGCGCACACTTTTCCCCCTTCTCGTCGGTGTCGTCCTGGCGGGTTTCTCCGGCCTCGCGGCGCAGGCCGCGCCGGCGCCCTTCTACAAATGGCAGAGTAAGCTCGACGGCCAGGTCGCCTGCATGCAGACCTCGCCGGGAGACGGCTGGGTCAGGCTCGACGGCCCCTACCGCGACCTCCGCTGCCGCGAACCCCTGCGCTGACCCCATGGAGCGCAGCCGACGGCTCGAACGCAGCTGGCGCGGCAATGCCGAGGCCTGGGCTCGCGCCGTGCGCGAGGGACGCCTGGAAAGCCGCCGCCAGGCCACCGACGACGCGATTCTCCAGGCGCTGCGCCAGCGCGCGCCGCGGCGCCTGCTGGATATCGGCTGCGGCGAGGGCTGGCTGTGCCGGGCGCTGGCCGGCGAGGTCGGCGAATGCGTCGGCATCGACGCCTCGCCGGAACTGATCGAACTCGCCCGCGCTGCGGGCGGAGGTAGCTTCCGGCGCCTGGCCTACCGCGAGCTGGATGCGGCCTCGGGGCTCGGTCGTTTCGACGCCCTGGTGTGCAATTTCTCCCTGCTCGACGAAGACCTTGCCGGTTGCCTGGCGGCCTGGCCGGCGCTGCTGGAAAGCGGCGGCGAGTTGCTGATCCAGACCCTGCATCCCTGGGCCGCCGGCGACGAGGACTACCGCGACGGCTGGCGCGAGGAGCGCTTCGACGGCTTCGGCGAAGGCTTCCGCGACAGCATGCCCTGGTATTTCCGCACCCTGGAGTCCTGGCTGGCGCTGCTCGACGGCAGCGGCTGGCGCCTGCGGGGCCTGAGCGAAACCGTCCATCCCCGGCTCGGCAGGCCGCTGTCCCTGTTGCTGCGGGCGGGACTCGCCGAGTGAAACCTTTCAGCCCCGCAATGGGCGTTGCAGAGCGCTTACGCCTTTGGTCCAGTTGCCCTGTTGCGGGGCATGACGGCCTCGAAATCTTGTGTAAAACTCCGGCCCGACCTCAGTTGTAGTCGACTCCCGCAATGCCCACGTTCGCTCCACGAGAGCGGACAGCCTCTTCCGGTGTGCAGTCCTGGAACCTATGACGCCCCGTCGTCGCCCGCTGTGCGGTATCGCGCAGGGGCCGCGCCGTTGGTGAAATCCGCTTCCCTACCCCGACCGCACGAGCGAGTCCGCAACTGATCTATCTCAATAACAAAATGAGGTTGTTCCCATGTCGTCTGTCGGCGAACAGAAGGTTCAAGACGGCTCCCTGAAGCGCGAGCTCGGTGAGCGACACATCCGCCTGATGGCGCTCGGCGCCTGTATCGGCGTCGGCCTGTTCCTGGGCTCGGCGAAGGCCATCCAGATGGCCGGCCCGGCCATCATGATCTCCTACATCCTCGGCGGCCTGGCGATCCTGGTGATCATGCGCGCCCTCGGCGAGATGGCGGTACACAATCCGGTGGCCGGTTCCTTCAGCCAGTACGCCAAGGATTACCTGGGCCCGCTGGCGGGCTTCATCACCGGCTGGAACTACTGGTTCCTCTGGCTGGTGACCTGTGTCGCCGAGATCACCGCCGTCGCCGTCTACATGGGCATCTGGTTCCCCGACGTGCCGCGCTGGATCTGGGCCCTGGCGGCCCTGGCGAGCATGGGCACGATCAACCTCATCGCGGTGCGTGCCTTCGGCGAGTTCGAGTTCTGGTTCGCCCTGATCAAGATCGTCACCATCCTGGCGATGGTGGTGGTCGGCATCGGCATGATCGTCTTCGGCTTCGGCAACGACGGCATCGCCACCGGCATCTCCAACCTCTGGGCCCACGGCGGCTTCATGCCCAATGGCATCCAGGGCGTGCTGATGTCGCTGCAGATGGTGATGTTCGCCTACCTCGGGGTGGAAATGATCGGCCTCACCGCCGGCGAAGCGCGTAACCCGACCAAGACCATTCCCAGCGCGATCAACTCGGTGTTCTGGCGCATCCTGCTGTTCTATGTCGGCTCGCTGTTCGTGATCATGTCGCTCTATCCGTGGAACGAGATCGGCACCCAGGGCAGCCCCTTCGTGATGACCTTCGAGCGCATGGGCATCAAGACCGCCGCCGGGATCATCAACTTCGTGGTGATCACCGCCGCACTGTCGTCCTGCAATGGCGGCATCTTCAGTACCGGGCGCATGCTCTACAGCCTGGCCCAGCATCGCCAGGCCCCGGCCTTCTTCGGCAAGGCCTCGCGCAGCGGCGTACCGCGCCGGGCGCTGATCCTGTCGATCCTGGCGCTGCTGCTGGGCGTGTTGCTGAACTACCTGGTGCCGGAGAAGGTGTTCGTCTGGGTGACCTCCATCGCCACCTTCGGCGCGATCTGGACCTGGGCGATGATCCTGCTGGCCCAGTTGCGCTTCCGCAAGACGCTCAGCCCGGCCGAGTGCGACAAGCTGCAATACCGCATGTGGCTGTACCCGCTCAGTTCCTACCTGGCGCTGGCGTTCCTGGTGATGGTGGTGGTGCTGATGGCCTTCTTCGAGGACACCCGCATCGCCCTCTACATCGGCCCGCCGTTCATCCTGCTGCTGACCGTCCTGTACTACGCCTTCAACCTGGCGCCGAAGGAGCCTGCCGGCGCCGGCGCGGTAAGCCGCGCGGCGTCCTGAGCGGTGTAGCGCCGGAAAGGAAGAAGGGCCTCGGACGAGGCCCTTTTTTCGTTGCGCCGATATCCGGCCCGGTGCGGCGGATAACGCCGTTGGCGTTATTCGCCCTACCCAGGCTGGGGCATCAGCCCGCCAGCATGCTCAGCATCACCGCCGCCAGCAGGCCGACGTACACCCGTGCATGCAGCGCATCGGGAATCCGCCCGATCAGCGGGGTCGCCAGGCGGATGCCGAGCCAGCCGCCGCCGGCCAGGGTGGCGAAGGCCAGCAGGTCGATGTAGCCGACGAAGCCTCGGCCCAGGCCTTGCTCCTGGTAGCCGGCCAGGACCAGGTAGGTAAGGGTGCCGCCAAGAGCCACCGGCAGGCTCAGCGGGTTGGCCATGGAGGTCGCCTGGGTCATGCTCAGCCCGCAGCGGCGCAGCAGCGGTACGGTCATCACGCTGCCTCCGACGCCGAGGAAGGTGGCGATCGCACCGATCAGCATTCCGCCCAGGCGCGTCTCGCCGACACCCAGCGGCCGCGCCTGGCGCTCCTCGGCGCGGCTGAGGAAGCCGCGGCGCAACAGGCAGTCGAGGATGGTGATGGCGAGGTAGGCGACGAAGGCCAGGCGGATGAAGTCGCCGCTGGCCAGGCCGACCAGCGCCGCGCCGAGCACCGCGCCGACACCGATGTACGCGCCCAGCGGCCAGACATAGGCGCGCAGCAGGCTGCCGGCGCGCCGGTGGCGATAGGTGGCGAGGGCGGCGTTGACGATCATCACGCAGGTCGAGGTGGCCACCGCGACCTGCATGGCCGCCTGGGCCAGCGGGTCGTCGGCGGCGCGACCGAGTTGCAGCAGGTGATAGAGCAGCGGCACCACCACGAAGCCGCCGCCAAAGCCGAACAACACGGCGCTGACCCCGGTGAGGCAGCCGCAGAGAAAGAGCAGGAGATAGAACATGGCGGGTTTCCGGAGCGAGAGCGGAAGGCCAGCTTAGGTGTCCCGGGGTTGGCCCGCTTTGCGAGGTTGGCCAATACTATTCGCCTTTCGGCCAGGTACTTCGACCATGCGCAACGCTTCCATCGAGCAGTACGACGCCACGCCCCGGGCCGTGGTGGCCATGGGTACCGACTATCCCGACGGCTACCTGCTGCCGCGCCATCGGCACCGTCGCGCGCAATTGCTGTACGGTGCCAGCGGGGTGATGCAGGTGCGTACCGGCGACGCCGGCTGGGTGGTGCCGCCACAGCGCGCAGTGTGGATTCCGCCGGGCGTCGAGCATGAGGTGCGAATGCTCGGGGTGAGCACCCGCAGCCTGTACATCGAGCCCGGCAGCGCCACGGCGATGCCGGCGCACTGCCAGGTGCTGGCGGTGTCGCCGTTGCTGCGGCAACTGTTGCTGGCGGCGGTGGACATGCCCCTGGAATACGACACCGAAGGTCGCGACGGCGCGCTGGCGACGCTGTTGCTCCATGAGCTGGCGGCGGCCGAGACGCTGCCGCTGCACGTGCCCTTGCCGCCCGAGCCGCGCTGGCTGGCGCTTTGCGAGGCGTTCCTCGTCGAGCCCGACATCCGCGCCAGCGCCGAGCGCTGGGCCGGGCTGCTGCATACCAGCCTGCGCAGTTTCAACCGCACCTTCCGTCGCTACACCGGCCTCAGCTTCGGGGCCTGGAAGCAGCGCGCCTGCGTGGTGCAGGCACTGGCGCGGCTGGCCGGCGGCGAAACGGTCACCGCCATCGCCCTGGACTGCGGCTACCAGAGCCCGGCAGCCTTCTCGACCATGTTCCGCCGGGTCCTCGGCCAGCCGCCCAGCGCCTTCCAGGCGGGCGCGCTCAGATCGCCAGGAGGTCCATGAAGCGGTTCACCGGCGTGGCTTCCAGTGACGCCTGGTGGCTGCACAGGTCGAAGATCCTCTGGCAGCGCTGCGGCGGGAAGCGCGTGGCCAGGTTGGCCTTGAACTTCTCCTGCAGCAGCGGAATGCCCTCGGCGCGCCGGCGGCGATGGCCGAGCGGGTACTCCACGGCGACCTGGCCGGTGCTGCTGCCGTCGTCGAAGAACACTTCCACGGCGTTGGCGATGGAGCGCTTGTCCGCCTCCAGGTATTCACGGCTGTAGCGCGGCTCCTCGACGATCTCCATTTTCTCGCGCAAGCGGTCGATCAGCGGGTGGGCGGCGTGGAAAGCGTCCTCGTAGTGCTCGGCCACCAGGTCGCCGAAGATCAGCGGCACGGCGGTCATGTACTGCAGGCAATGGTCGCGGTCGGCGGGGTTGGCCAGCGGGCCGACCTTGGAAATGATGCGGATCGCCGACTCGTGGGTGGTGATGACGATGCGGCTGATCCGTTGCAGGCGGTCCTTCACCAGCGGATGCAGGCGCACGGCGGCCTCGGCGGCGGTCTGCGCGTGGAATTCGGCGGGGAAGCTGATCTTGAACAGCACGTTTTCCATCACGTAGCTGCCGTAGCCCTGGGGGAAGCTGAAGCGCCGCTTGTCCTCGGGCTTGGTCGCCAGGTCCTTGCTGGTGTGGCTGAACAGGACATCGTAGAAACCCCACTGCGGCGCGCTGAGCACGCCGGGGATGCCCATCTCGCCGCGCAAGGCGATGTCCGCCAGGCGTACGCCGCGGCTCGTCGCGTCGCCAGCGGCCCAGGACTTGCGCGAGCCGGCGTTCGGTGCGTGACGGTAGGTGCGCAGGGCCTGGCCGTCGACGAAGGCGTGGGAGAGGGCGGCCAGCAGTTGCTCGCGGTCGGCCCCCATCAGCTTGGCGCAGACGGCGGTGGACGCGACCTTGACCAGCAGCACATGGTCGAGGCCGACGCGATTGAACGAGTTCTCCAGGGCGATCACGCCCTGGATCTCGTGGGCCATGATCATCGCTTCCAGTACCTGGCGCATGCTCAGCGGCGCTTCGCCGTTGGCCAGGCGTTTCTGCGAGAGGTGGTCGGCGACGGCGAGGATGCCGCCGAGGTTGTCCGAGGGATGGCCCCACTCGGCGGCCAGCCAGGTGTCGTTGTAGTCCAGCCAGCGGACGATGCAGCCGATGTCCCAGGCGGCCTTGACCGGGTCGAGCCGGAAGGAGGTGCCCGGCACCCGCGCGCCGTGCGGGACCAGGGTGCCCTCGACCAGCGGGCCGAGGTGCTTGGTGCATTCCGGGAAGCGCAGCGCCAGCAGGCCGCAGCCGAGGGTATCCATCAGGCAGTTGCGGGCGGTGTCCAGGGCCTCCGCGGAATCGATGCGGTAGTCCAGCACGTAGTCGGCGATGTCCTGCAGGACGGCGTCGTAGTCGGGACGTTGGTTGAGATCGACGTTGGCACTCATCGCGTACTCCAGTGGTTCGTAAGTGGTGGGTTTCCTCTCGGGTCAGGCTGGTTCGGGGATGGTTTTTCTTGTCGTGGCTGCAAGACGCCCCGGCCTTTCGCGGTGGCGGAAGGCCGGAGCAAGGATAGGTCGGTTCAGAAGGCCTCGCCGGGTACGCGCACCCAGCCTTCCATGAGGATTCGCGCGCTGCGGCTCATGATCGCCTTGGTCACCGTCCATTCGCCGTTCGCCTGGCTGGCCTCGGCGCCCACTCGCAGGGTGCCGGAGGGATGGCCGAAGCGTACCGCGCTGCGTTCGCCGCCGCCGGCGGCGAGGTTCACCAGGGTGCCGGGAATGGCCGCGGCGGTGCCGATGGCCACCGCCGCGGTACCCATCATCGCGTGGTGCAGCTTGCCCATGGACAGCGCGCGGACCAGCAGGTCGATATCGCCGGCCTCCACCAGCTTGCCGCTGGCGGTGCGGTAGTCGCGGGGCGGGGCGACGAAGGCGATCTTCGGCGTGTGCTGGCGGGTCGCGGCTTCCTCGGGGGTCTTGATCAGGCCCATGCGCAGGGCGCCGGCGACGCGGATCCGTTCGAAGCGCGCCAGTTGCTGCGGGTCGCCGTTGATCTCTTCGCGCAGCTCGGTGCCGCGGTAGCCGATGTCCTCGGCATTGACGAACACCGTGGGAATCCCGGCGTTGATCATGGTCGCCTTGAAGGTACCGACCCCCGGCACCTCCAGGTCGTCCACCAGGTTGCCGGTGGGGAACATGGCGCCGCCGTCCTCGCCGTCCTCGGACGGGTCGAGGAACTCCAGCACGATCTCGGCCGCCGGGAAGGTCACTCCGTCCAGTTCGAAGTCGCCGGTTTCCTGGACTTGGCCGCCGCTCACCGGCACGTGGGCGATGATGGTCTTGCCGATATTGGCCTGCCAGATGCGCACCTCGCAGATGCCGTCTTCCGGTATCCGCGCCGGATCCACCAGCCCGGCGTGCAGGGCGAAGGCGCCGGCCCCGGTGGAGAGGTTGCCGCAGTTGCCGCTCCAGTCGACGAAGGGCTTGTCGATGGAGACCTGGCCGTAGAGGTAGTCGACGTCATGGCCCGGCTGGCTGCTCTTCGAGAGGATCACGCACTTGCTGGTGCTGGAGGTGGCGCCGCCCATCCCGTCGATGTGCGCGGCATAGGGGTCGGGACTGCCGATCACCCGCATGAACAGCCGGTCGCGCGCCTCGCCGGGGACCCGGCAGGATTCCGGCAGGTCTTCCAGGCGGAAGAACACGCCCTTGCTGGTGCCGCCGCGCAGGTAGGTGGCGGGGATGCGGATCTGGGGTGGGTGGGCCATGCGTCGTCGTCCTCGGCAATCGAATTCAAGGGCAGCGGCTGCGTTCGACAGCCGCTGCCGGTCGTCGGCGGATGACGCTACGCGTCGTCCGTCCTACCAGGGTGTTTCGCCGGCGCCATCAGGCGCCGGCCGCCTCCAGGAAGTCCTGGGCGAAGCGTTGCAGTACGCCGCCGGCTTCGTAGATGGAGACTTCCTCGTCGCTGTCCAGGCGGCAGGTCACCGGCACTTCGAGCCGCTCTCCGTCGCGCCGGTGGATGACCAGGGTCAGGTCGGCGCGTGGCCGGCGAGCGCCGAGCACGTCGAAGGTCTCGCTGCCGTCGATCCCCAGGGTCAGGCGGGTGGTACCCGGCTTGAACTCCAGCGGCAGCACGCCCATGCCGATCAGGTTGGTGCGGTGGATGCGCTCGAAGCCCTCGGCGACGATCGCCTCCACCCCGGCCAGGCGCACGCCCTTGGCCGCCCAGTCGCGCGAAGAACCCTGCCCGTAGTCGGCGCCGGCGACGATGATCAGCGGCTGCTTGCGCTCCATGTAGGTCTCGATGGCTTCCCACATGCGCATCACCTTGCCTTCCGGCTCGACCCGCGCCAGCGAACCCTGCTTCACGCTGCCGTCGGCGTTGCGCACCATCTCGTTGAACAGCTTCGGGTTGGCGAAGGTCGCGCGTTGCGCGGTGAGGTGGTCGCCGCGGTGGGTGGCGTAGGAGTTGAAGTCCTCCTCGGGCAGGCCCATTTTCGCCAGGTATTCGCCTGCCGCGCTGTCGGCGAGGATCGCGTTGGACGGCGACAGGTGGTCGGTGGTGATGTTGTCCGGCAGCACCGCCAGCGGGCGCATGCCGCGCAGGGTGCGTTCGCCGGCGAGGGCGCCTTCCCAGTACGGCGGGCGGCGGATGTAGGTGCTCGTCGGGCGCCAGGCGTAGAGCGGGTCGACCTTCTCGCGCTCGCCGTGGGTGATGTCGAACATCGGGATGTAGACCTGGCGGAACTGCTCGGGCTTCACCGCCGCCCTGACCACCGCGTCGATCTCCTCGTCGCTCGGCCAGAGGTCCTTCAGGCGGATCTCCTTGCCGTCCGCCACGCCGAGCACGTCGCGCTCGATGTCGAAGCGGATGGTCCCGGCGATGGCGTAGGCCACCACCAGCGGCGGCGAGGCGAGGAAGGCCTGCTTGGCGTAGGGGTGGATGCGCCCGTCGAAGTTGCGGTTGCCGGAGAGCACCGCGGTGGCGTACAGGTCGCGCTCGACGATCTCCCGCTGGATCGCCGGGTCGAGGGCGCCGGACATGCCGTTGCAAGACGTGCAGGCGTAGGCCACCACGCCGAAGCCGAGGGCTTCCAGGTGCGGCAGCAGGCCGGCTTCGCGCAGGTATTCGGTGACCACCTTGGAGCCGGGTGCCAGCGAGGTCTTCACCCATGGCTTGCGGACCAGGCCGAGGCGGTCGGCGTTGCGCGCCAGCAGGCCGGCGGCGATCACGTTGCGCGGGTTGCTGGTGTTGGTGCAACTGGTGATCGCGGCGATGATCACCGCGCCGTCCGGCATCAGGCCCTCGGCTTCCTCGGCGCGGGCCCGCTCGAGGTTGCCGGCGATGCCTTTCGCCGCCAGTTCGCTGGTGGCGACCCTGGCGTGCGGATTGGACGGGCCGGCCATGTTGCGCACCACGCTGGACAGGTCGAACTTCAGCACCCGCTCGTACTCGGCGTCGACCAGGCTGTCGGCCCAGAGCCCGGCGGTGCGCGCATAGGCCTCCACCAGGGCGACCTGCTCGTCGTCGCGGCCGGTGAGGCGCAGGTAGTCGATGGTCTGCTGGTCGATGGCGAACATCGCCGCGGTGGCGCCGTATTCCGGAGCCATGTTGGAGATGGTCGCGCGGTCGCCGAGGGTCAGGCTGGAGGCGCCTTCGCCGTAGAACTCCAGGTAGGCGCCGACCACCTTCTGCTTGCGCAGGAACTCGGTCAGGGCCAGCACCACGTCGGTGGCGGTGATGCCCGGCTGGCGACGGCCGCTCAGCTCGACGCCGACGATGTCCGGCAGGCGCATCCAGGAGGCGCGGCCGAGCATCACGTTCTCCGCTTCCAGGCCGCCGACGCCGATGGCGATCACGCCCAGGGCGTCGACGTGCGGGGTATGGCTGTCGGTACCCACGCAGGTATCGGGGAAGGCCACGCCGTCGCGCGCCTGGATCACCGGCGACATTTTCTCCAGGTTGATCTGGTGCATGATGCCGTTGCCCGGCGGGATCACGTCGACGTTGCGGAAGGCCTGCTTGGTCCAGTCGATGAAGTGGAAGCGGTCCTCGTTGCGGCGGTCCTCGATGGCGCGGTTCTTGGCGAAGGCCTCGGGGTCGTAGCCGCCGCATTCCACCGCCAGCGAGTGGTCGACGATCAGTTGCACCGGCACCACCGGGTTGACCTGGGCCGGGTCGCCGCCCTTGTCGGCGATGGCGTCGCGCAGGCCGGCGAGGTCGACCAGAGCGGTCTGCCCGAGGATGTCATGGCAGACCACCCGCGCCGGGTACCAGGGGAAGTCGAGGTCGCGCTTGCGCTCGACCAGTTGGCGCAGCGAAGCCTCCAGGGTCGCCGGGGCGCAGCGGCGCACCAGGTTCTCGGCGAGCACGCGGGAGGTATAGGGCAGCTTGGCGTAGGCGCCGGGCTGGATCGCCTCGACCGCCTCGCGGGCGTCGAAGTAGTCCAGGCGGGTGCCGGGGAGCGGTTTGCGGTGTGCGCTGTTCATGGCTCGGACTCAATCACGGGGTGTTCGGAAGCGTGTCGCTCGCGCCGTGGCGCAGCCCACGCCGGCCTTTCGAATTCTGGGTGCGGCAACCGTCCGGCGCGCTCGCGTTCGGCGCGCCGGACGGCGTGGATCAGCGTTGCTCCAGCGGCACGAACGCGCGCTGTTCGACGCCGGTGTACTCGGCGCTCGGGCGGATGATGCGGTTGTTGGCGCGCTGTTCGAAGACGTGGGCGGTCCAGCCGCTGGTCCGCGAGCAGACGAAGATCGGCGTGAACAGCTTGGTCGGGATGCCCATGAAGTGATACGCCGAGGCGTGGTAGAAGTCGGCGTTGGGGAACAGCTTCTTCTGCTCCCACATGGTCTTGTCGATGGCTTCGGAAACCGCGAACAGGACCTTGTCGCCGACCTCGTCGGCGAGCTGCTTCGACCAACCCTTGATCACTTCGTTGCGCGGGTCGGAATCCTTGTAGATGGCATGCCCGAAGCCCATGATCTTGTCCTTGCGCTCGAGCATCTTCAGCAGCTCGGCGGTGGCTTCCTGCGGCGAAGAGAAGCGTTCGATCAGTTCCATCGCCGCCTCGTTGGCGCCGCCGTGCAGCGGGCCGCGCAGCGAGCCGATGGCGCCGGTGACGCAGGAGTAGAGGTCGGACAGGGTCGAGGCGCAAACCCGCGCGGTGAAGGTGGATGCGTTGAACTCATGCTCGGCGTAGAGGATCAGCGAGACGTTCATCACCTTCACGTGCAGCTCGCTGGGCTTCCTGCCGTGGAGCAGGGCGAGGAAGTGCCCGCCGATGGTCGGCTCGTCGCTGTTGCAGTCGATGCGCTGGCCTTCGTGGGTGAAGCGGTACCAGTAGGTCATGATCGCCGGGAAGGCGGCGAGCAGGCGGTCGGCGACGTCGCGCTGCTGGTCGAAGCTCAGCTCCGGTTCCAGGGTGCCGAGGACCGAGGCGCCGGTGCGCATCACGTCCATCGGGTGGGCGTCCTTCGGAATCCGTTCGAGAACTTCCTTCAGCGCCTGCGGCAGGTCGCGCTGGCCCTGGAGCTTCTTCAGGTAGGCGTCGAGCTGTTGCTTGTTCGGCAGTTCGCCGTAGAGCAGCAGGTAGGCGACTTCCTCGAAGATCGCCGCCGCCGCCAGGTCGCGGACGTCGTAGCCACGGTAGGTCAGGCCGGCGCCTTCCTGGCCGACGGTGGACAGGGCTGTCTGGCCGGCCACCTGGCCACGCAGGCCGGCGCCACTCAGTACTTTTGCTTCAGCCATTGCTCTCTCCTTTCTTGAATTTTTTCTGGATGCTGCAACTCGGTTTCACGGGGTTCGCGGACCGGCGCTCAGGCGCACGCCGGGCTCGATGCTCAGGCGTTCTTCTTCTGCGCGAAGAGCGCGTCGAGCTTCTGCTCGAAGCTGTGGTAATCGATGCGATCGTACAGCTCCATGCGGGTCTGCATGGTATCGATCACGTTCTTCTGGGTGCCGTCGCGACGGATCGCGGTGTAGACGTTCTCCGCCGCCTTGTTCATGGCGCGGAAGGCCGACAGCGGGTAGAGCACCAGGGACACGTCGGCGGAGGCCAGTTCGTCGGTGGTGAACAGCGGGGTGGCGCCGAACTCGGTGATGTTGGCCAGCACCGGCACCTTCACCGCGGCGGCGAACTCCTTGTACATGGCCAGTTCGGTCATGGCTTCCGGGAAGATCATGTCGGCGCCGGCCTCGACGCAGGCGCAGGCGCGGTCGATGGCGGCCTGCAGGCCTTCCACGGCCAGCGCGTCGGTGCGCGCCATGATCACGAAGGAGTCGTCGCTGCGGGCATCGACGGCGGCCTTGATGCGGTCGACCATCTCCTGCTGCGAGACGATCTCCTTGTTCGGCCGATGGCCGCAGCGCTTGGCACCGACCTGGTCCTCGATATGCATCGCGGCGGCGCCGAACTTGATCATCGACTTCACCGTGCGGGCGACGTTGAACGCCGAGGAGCCGAAGCCGGTGTCGACGTCCACCAGCAGTGGCAGGTCGCAGACGTCGGTGATCCGGCGCACGTCGGTGAGCACGTCGTCGAGGCCGCTGATGCCCAGGTCCGGCAGGCCCAGGGAACCGGCGGCGACGCCGCCGCCGGACAGGTAGATGGCCTTGAAGCCGGCGCGCTTGGCCAGCAGGGCGTGGTTGGCGTTGATGGTGCCGACCACCTGCAGCGGGTGCTCGGTGGCCACGGCTTCGCGGAAGCGCTGGCCGGGGGTAAGGGACGTCTGGCTCATCACGGACCTCTTAGACGGTGGAGGAAGCGGAGGCGAGCTTCGCCGGCTGGGGTTCCAGCTGGCGCTCGATATTGCGGCGCGACGCACTGATGTGGCGGCGCATCAGCAGCTCGGCCAGTTCGCCGTCACGGTCGGCGATGGCGTCGAGAATGCGGTGGTGTTCGGCGAAGGCCTGGCGCGGCCGGTTCGGTGTGGTCGAGTACTGGATGCGGTACATCCGCACCAGTTGGTAGAGCTCGCCGCAGAGCATGCGGGTGAGGGTGGCGTTGCCGCTGCCCTGGATGATCCGGTAGTGGAAGTCGTAGTCGCCTTCCTGCTGGTAATAGCCGCGCCCGGCCTGGAACGCCTCGTCGCGCTCGTGGGTGTCGAGCACCCGGCGCAACTCGTCGATCTCGGCCTGGCTCATGCGCTCGGCGGCCAGTCGGCAGGCCATGCCTTCCAGGGACTCGCGGATCTCGTAGAGTTCGATCAGCTCGGCGTGGCTCAGCGACACCACCCGCGCCCCGACATGCGGCACCCGCACCAGCAGGCGCAGGCCTTCCAGGCGGTGGATCGCCTCGCGCAGCGGGCCGCGGCTGATGCCGTAGGTGCGCGCCAGCTCCGGCTCGGAGATCTTGCTGCCCGGCGCGATCTCGCCGCTGACGATGGCGCTCTGGATCTTGCGGAAGACGTGTTCCGACAAGGTCTCGCCGTCGTCATGGGCAATCTCGAGAGGGGGCGGGTTCTGGGTCATGGTACTGGCTGTCCGGGTCGATGTGTCGACAATGTTTGCGAAAGCTACCGCCTGGATTGCGTGGGGTCAATCATTCGTCGCTTGATTGTCGACAATCGTCTAATGCATCGCTGGTCTATGCTTTCCCCTCCAGTCGCTGTGCCAGGAGAGAGTTTCGTGGGCATCTATGACCGTTACGTGTTGCCGCGCCTGATCGACTTCGCCTGCGGCATGGGCGACGTGATGAAGCAGCGTTCGCTGCTGGTGCCGCGCGCCCATGGGCGGGTGCTGGAGGTCGGTCTGGGCACCGGGCTCAACCTGGGCTTCTACGATGCGGCGAAGGTGTCGGCGATCGTCGGCGTCGACCCGGCCGCGCAAATGCAGGCGCTGGCCCGCGAGCGCGCGGCGCAAATCGGCATCCCGGTGGAAATGGTCGCCCTCGAGCTTGGCGAGATCCGCGCCGAGGCGGAAAGCTTCGACACCATCGTCTGCACTTTCACCCTTTGCTCCATCGCCGCGCCGCTGCCGGCGCTGGGCGAGATGCGTCGGGTGCTGAAGCGTGGCGGCGAATTGCTGTTCTGCGAGCACGGGCGCGCGCCGGACGCCTCGGTGCTGGCCTGGCAACGGCGCCTGACGCCCTGGTGGAAACCGCTGGCCGGCGGTTGCCACCTGGACCGCGACATGCCGGCCTTGCTGCGCGAGGCCGGCTTTCGCATCGACGAGCTGGAACAGGGCTACCTGCCCGGGCCGCGGCCGATGACCTACGTCTACCGCGGCGTCGCGCGCTGAATCCGGGCGGCGCTCAGAGCGCCTTGGGCAGGGGCGCGAACAGCGCGTCGATATCGGCCTCGTCGAGCTTCCAGCCGTCGCCGTTGCCTTCGCTGAACAGGCCGTCGGCGAGGGCGGCCTTTTCCTGCTGCAGGTGCTGGATCTTCTCTTCCACCGTGCCGCGGGCGATCAGCCGGTAGACGAACACCGGCTTGTCCTGGCCGATGCGGTAGGCGCGGTCGCTGGCCTGGTTCTCCACCGCCGGGTTCCACCAGGGATCGTAGTGGATCACGGTGTCCGCCGCGGTCAGGTTGAGGCCGACCCCGCCTGCCTTCAGGCTGATCAGGAACACCGGCACCTTGCCGCTCTGGAAGCGCTGTACCGGGGCTCGGCGGTCGCGGGTCTCGCCGGTCAGCAGGACGTAGTCGACGCCGCGCTGGCGCAGGGCGTCCTCGATCAGCGCGAGCATCGAGGTGAACTGCGAGAACAGCAGGACCCGGCGACCCTCGGCGATCAGTTCGTCGAGCATGTCGAGCAGGTAGGCCAGCTTGCCCGAGCTGAGCGCCCGGCCGCTGCGCGCGCCGTCTTCCTGGCGTTGCAGCAGGCGCGTATCGCAGCAGACCTGGCGCAGCTTGAGCAGCGCCTCGAGGATCACGATGCGGCTGCGCGCCAGGCCGCGCCGGGCGATCTCCTCGCGGACCTTGCGGTCCAGCGCCAGGCGCACGGTCTCGTAGAGTTCGCGTTGCGCCTCGCTGAGTTCGACGAACTGGGTGAACTCGCTCTTCGGCGGCAGTTCCGAGGCCACCTGTTCCTTGGTCCGTCGCAGCAGGAACGGCCGCAGGCGCGCGGCCAGGTGGCTGAGGCGTGCCTCGTCGCCGTGCTTCTCGATCGGCGTGCGGTAGTCCTGGGCGAACTGGCGGGCATCGCCGAGCCAGCCGGGCATCAGGAAATGAAACAGCGACCAGAGTTCGCCGAGGTGGTTCTCCAGCGGCGTGCCGGTCAGGCACAGGCGATGCCGTGCCGCTAGCTCGCGGGCGGCGACGGCGGCCTTGGTGGTGGCGTTCTTGATGTTCTGCGCCTCGTCGAGGATCAGCAGGTGGAACCGCCGCTTGCCCAGCTCGGCGGCGTCGCGTGGCAGCAAGGCATAGGTGGTCAGCACCAGGTCGTGCTCGTCGATGCGGGCGAAGTCGCGGCGCCGGCCGGCGCCGTGCAGGGCCAGCACGCGCAGATCGGGGGCGAAGCGCTCGGCCTCGTCCAGCCAGTTGGGGATCAGGCTGGTGGGCATCACCACCAGCGCCGGCGTGTCGAGCCGCCCGGCCTGCTTTTCCAGGAGCACGTGGGCCAGCGACTGCAAGGTCTTGCCCAGCCCCATGTCGTCGGCCAGCACGCCGCCGCTGTCGAGTTCGCGCAGGGTCTGCATCCAGCTCAGGCCTTCGAGCTGGTAGGGCCGCAGTTCGGCGCGCAGGCCTTGCGGCGGGGTCGCCGGACGAGCCTGGAAACTGCGTAGGCGGCGGGCGAAGTCGCGCAGGTTGTCGCCGCCTTCCCAGGCCAGCGGCAACTCGTCGAGATCGGCCAGGCGCGCCGCGTCCGGTGCGCCCAGGCGCAGCTTGCGCTGCGGTTCGGGGTCGCCCAGGTAGAAGTCGGAAAGCGTCGCCAGCACCGGCTTCAGGCGGCCGAAGGGCAGCGCCACGCGCAGCGGCGGGTTGAGTTCCAGGCGCAGCACCAGTTGCTCTTCGTCGGCGTGCCGGGCGAGGGCGCGCGGATCGAGCAGGGCCGGGCTGCGGCGGATCAGCTCGGTCAGAGCCGGCAGCAGGCTGACCCGCTGTCCGGCGACCTGGATGCCCAGTTCCAGCTCGAACCACTGGCGGTCGTCGGCTTCCTCGACCTCGGCGTACCAGGCGTCGATGGGCGTCAGGTCGTAGGCGAAGTCGGCGCGGATGTCGATGAACCAGCCCTGCTGGCGCAGGCGCGGCAGGTCGTCCTGCATGAAGTGCAGCCAGGCGTTGTCGCCGGGCAGTTCGAACATCTCGCCGGCGCTTTCCTCGAGCGCGTCGCTGCGCCGGGTCGCCGGCTTGAAGCCGAGGCGGCGCAGGGTCTCGCGGTATTCCTGCTCGTGCGCCGGACGCCGTTCTATACGCCGCTGGGCCACCCGTGGCTCGCTGCCGGGACGCCCGGAAACCGCCTCGCCGGCATAGATGAAGGCCAGCGCCGCGCGGTGCCGGGAAATGCTCTGCATGCGTCCGCTGCGCAGGTCGTAGCCGCTGTGCACGTGGCTGCCGAGGGTCAGCCGCGCATACGGCCGGGCCGGGTCGATGGCCAGGCTGAGCTGGGTGTCTGGGGCGGAGGGTGAAGTCATCCGGTATGTCCTTCGGCGGAACCAGCCGAAACCGCAAACAGCCGATATTACCAAGCTCGACGCGCTTGCGCAGAGCGGAGATGGACGTATGGCGAGGCGGGCGGGGACGGCGGGATACGACCCGCTCTCGTCGGACCCCGGCAATCCCAGGCGTGCCGCGACCTGGCGGTCGTCCGGAGCAAGTACAAATGCGAACGTAATTGAGATACAGTCGCAAACCTTCCGAATCGACGACCGCCTCGCCACCCGCGAGCGCGGCGTCGCCGTGCCAGCCAGACGAGGTAGCGACGATGCAAGGCCCTGTTTCCACCCGGGACGCCGCCCCATGACCAGCCAGGCCCTGGCCGGCGGACTGTCCGTCACCGGCCGCATCCTCGTCGCGGTCCTGCTTGGCTACGCGCTGGCCTATGCGGTCACCGTCTGCCTGAGCATCTACCTGCCGCTGCCGCGTCCCGACCGGGTCTCGTTCGGCAGCCTCGGCTGCTTCGCCGTGTGGGTCGCGGCCATCGTCTACGCCTTCGCCGCGCGCAGCGCCTGGCGCGCCTGCTGGGTGCTGGCGCTGGCCAGCCTGGCGCTGGGCGGCCTGGCCTGGCTCGGCCTCGACTACGGAGCGCGTCCATGAACCTGCGTCAATCGATGTCCGGCCTGCATACCTGGTCGGGGCTGCTGGTCAGCTGGCTGCTGTTCGTCATCGTCTTCGCCGGCAGCCTGGCCAGCTTCGACAAGGAGCTGACCCGCTGGATGCAGCCGGACCTGCACCTGCCCGGCGCGCAGTCGCTGGGCGCCGACCAGGTGCGCGACTGGTTGCGCCAGCGCGCTCCCGATGCCCATGCCTGGTGGATGCTGCCGCCGAGCGCGCGGGCGCCTTACTGGAACGCCGGCTGGGAACCGCGCGACGGCAGCGAGTTCAAGGCCTTCCAGCTGGACGCGGTGAGTGGCCAGCCGCTGCCGAAGACGGTCGGCGGCGAGTTCTTCTTCACCCTGCACTACGACCTGCACGCCGGCATGGTCGGCCTGTACATCGTCGGCATCGCCGGGATGCTGATGCTGGTGGCGCTGGTCAGCGGGACCATCGTGCACCGGCGGATCTTCAAGGACTTCTTCACCCTGCGCCCGCAGGCGGCGCGGCAGCGCGCCTGGCTCGACGCGCACAACGTGCTGGGGGTGATCGGCCTGCCGTTCCACCTGATGATCGCCTACACCGGCCTGGTGATCTTCATCGTCTACTACATGCAGGCGGGCCTGCAGGTGGTCTACCAGAACGATAGCGAGCGCTTCTTCCATGAAGTGCAGGGCTCCTACGAACGCGAGGAAGTCGGCCGCCCGGCGGGGCCGCCGGCGTCCATCGACGGCCTGATCGTCGAGGCCGGCAAGGTCTGGGCCGACGGCGGCGCGCCGGGCTGGATCAGCGTCCACCATCCCTATGACGAGGCGGCCACCGTGGACATCCGCCGGCGCGACGCCTCGCGCATCCTCGACGACCAGCGCACGGTCAACTTCGATGCCTCCAGCGGCGAACTGCTGCATGCCCAGCCGTCCTATGCGCCCGGCTACGCCACCTACGGCTGGCTGACCGGCCTGCACATGATCCAGTGGGGCGGCCAGTTGGTGCGCTGGATGTACCTGTTGCTCGGGCTGTCCGGGGCGATGATGATCTTCGGCGGGTTGCAGGTCTGGCTGGCCAAGCGCGAGGCCCGCGGCAGTCGCGGCGTTGGTCTGGTGCGGGCGCTGAACCTGGCGGTCTGCGGCGGCCTGCCGCTGGCCAGCCTGGCGCTGCTGTGGGGCAACCGCCTGCTGCCGACGCAACTGGCCGGCCGCGACACCTGGGAGATCCGCGTGTTTTGCGCCAGTTGGGCGCTGGTCGCGCTGTGGGCCATCGTCCGCCGCAACAGCGGGACCCTCGGTCGCACGCAACTGCGCCTCGCCGCCGTGCTGGCGCTGGGCCTGCCGCTGCTCGGCCTGCTGCGTAGCCCGGAAGGCAACCTGCTGGCCAGCCTGCAGCGCGGCGACTGGGTGCTGGCCGGCGTCGACCTCAGCCTGCTGGGCCTCGGCCTGCTCTGCGCCTGGCTCGGCTGGCGACGTCGGCAAGCGTCGAGCAAGCCTGCCCGGCGACGCCTGAACGTCCAGGAGGTGGCCTGATGCTGCTGGTCTTCGGCCTCAACCTGCTGGCCTTCACCGCTCTCTGCCTGGCCATGAACCGCCACCACAAGAACCTCCTCGGCCACCAGCCGTCGGCTTCCCGGGTGCTTCTGCTACGCGGCGTGGCGCTGCTCGACCTGGGCCTGGCGCTGGCCTTCTCGATCCACCGGCAGGGCGTGGAGATCGGCATCGTCTTCTGGTCCTGCTTGCTGATGCTGGCGGCCGGCACGCTGGTCCTGCTGCTCGCCTGGCGGCCACGCTGGGCATTGCCTTGCGCCGCCGGAGTGCCGTTGCTCGGCGGAGTGCTGGCGCTGCTGCGCTGAAGGGCGCGCCGCCCATCCGTGCCTCGGGGGCGGTCCGGTCCAGCGTCTATGCTGGTGGTCGTGCTTTCCCCCGGAGGTATGCGCCATGCACACGCCCGCCAGCAACACCGTCGCCAGCGTCATTCCCTGCCTGCGTTACCGCGATGCGCCGGCCGCCATCGACTGGCTGTGCCGGACCTTCGGCTTCCAGCGCAAGCTGGTGGTGCCCGGCGAGGACGGACAGGTGCTCCACGCCGAGTTGACCTACGCCAGCCCGAACGGCGCCAACGGCATGCTGATGCTCGGCTCGAGCGTCCGCGACAACGCCTACGGTCGGCTGATGCGGCACGTCGATGAAGCCGGCGGCAATACCCAGAGCCTCTACCTGGTGGTCGCCGATCCCGACGCCCTGTTCCGCAGCGCCCAGGCCGCCGGCGCCGAGATCGTCATCGACATCAAGGACGAGGACTACGGCGGTCGCGGCTTCACTTGCCGCGATCCGGAGGGCCACGTCTGGAGCTTCGGCAGCTATGATCCCTGGGCATGAGGCCCCGTCCATTCACCACAGGAGACGCTGCATGAAAACGCTCACGCTGATCGATGGCCAGGAGGTCGCCGCCATCGGCCAGGGTACCTGGCATATCGGCGAGCAGCCCGGCGAACGCAAGCGCGAGGTCGCGGCGCTGCGCGAAGGCATCGAGCTGGGGATGACGCTGATCGATACCGCCGAGATGTACGCCGAGGGCGGCGCCGAGGACGTGGTCGGCGCGGCTATCGCGGGACGCCGCGAAGAGGTCTTCCTGGTCAGCAAGGTCTACCCGCACAACGCCAGCCGCAAGGGTCTGCCGGCAGCCTGCGAGCGCAGCCTGCGCCGGCTCGGTTGCGAAACCATCGACCTCTACCTGCTGCACTGGCAGGGCCGGTATCCGCTGGAGGAAACCATCGAAGCCTTCGAGCGGTTGCGCGACCAGGGCAAGATCCTGCGCTGGGGCGTGTCCAACTTCGACCTGGGCGACATGTACGAACTGGACGGCAGCGCCTGTGCCGCCAACCAGGTTATGTACAACCTGGAGGAACGCGGTATCGAATACGACCTGCTGCCCTGGTGCCAGGAGCGCGGCATGCCGGTGATGGCCTACTGTCCGGTGGGGCAGGGCGGCAGGCTGCTACGGCACCCGGCGCTCGGCGAGATCGCCGCGCGCCACGACGCCAGCAGCGCCCAGGTCGCCCTGGCCTGGCTACTGGAGCAGGGGGTGATCGCGATCCCGAAGGCGGTGACGTCCGCTCACATCCGCCAGAATGCGGCGGCGGCCGACCTGGAACTGAGCGCCGACGACCTGCGGGCGCTCGACCAGGCGTTCCCGTCGCCTACCCGCAAGCGAAACCTGGCGATCGTCTGAGTGGAGTACGGGAGAAACGGCCTGCGCTTGTTTCCCCTGGCCGCGGGAATATGACGAAGTTGGCGAGGAAATATTTAAAAAGGAATAAGTAAATATTTATTTCCTGCGTGGGAACTTTCTTCAACTTAACCTGTATTTTTCGCTGTCCCACAAAAAAGCCCCGTCGGGGACGGGGCTTTTCCTTGCATTCGCGCTGATGCTTGCATGATTCAGGCAGCCAGTGTTTTCTTGCGAACTCGATTGATCACTTCTTCCATTTTGCCGGAGTCGTCGTACTGCTCCGGATACAGGCGCTCGCTGTGGCAGGCCACGCCATGCTGGTCAACGATGGTGAAACTGAAGTTTCCTTTACGAGTTGCCTGGATCAGGCAGTCGAACGGCGCAAATGCGGCGGTTAGGGTGCGAATTGCATCCTGAGTACGATGTTGAATAGACATATTCTTATGTTCCTTTACTTTCACGCTTATGGAGCAGCGTATATTGCAAATGTTCCCGCTCCGTGACAGTGCCAAGAAAGCTTTGTGTCGGGGGAACGTACTGGTTATGCCGGCTTTTTTCGAAAAGAGCAAGCTGGCAGTTCAGGTACTAATCAGAGGATCGATTGGCAGGAAAGTTTCCAGGCCAGGATCCTGATCAATCTGCGGGTGGTATTGCGGGACGCCGGTCTTCCCATCGGCCCTGCGTGGCAGGGGATTGCTTCAGAAGAGTGGCGACCGAAGAACCATCGGAAGGCTGTAACCCTGATGGTAGAGCCCTTTTCATCTGTGGGCCCGGTCGTGGGGTAAAGCCTGATTGACTTTCAGTTTGGTACGCAGTCCCGGATTGTATGTCTTTCGACGAAGAAAGGCCAGGACATTTTTTGAGCAGATGTCGCCCCGGCGGCGGGAATGTTTGAGCATTTGTTTCGGCGGACGCCTGCCAACCGGGCAAAGGTTATGGGCCTGGCGTCGGCGGCGCGTGGCAGGATTGCCGTTCCATCGCCGCGCCGAGGTTATTCATGCCGTCGCCCGCTCGCACGCTGCTCCTGGCCTTCGTGTCCGCCTGGTTCCTGCTGGGTGGGCTGGGCCATTTCGTCTTCACCGATTTCTTCGTCGGCATCGTCCCGCCCTACGTGCCCTGGCCGCTGGCGGCGGTGTGGGTCAGCGGGGTCTTCGAACTGCTCGGCGCCGCCGCCCTGCTGGTGCCGGCATGGCGCCGGCTGGCGGCGTGCGGGCTGTTCATCCTGACCCTCTGCGTGACCCCGGCCAACCTCTACATGTGGCAGCACCCCGACCTGTTCCCATCCTTCCCGCCGACGCTGCTGGCCGCTCGCCTGGCGCTGCAGGCGTTCCTCCTCGGCTGCATCCTGGCGCTGATGCTGGCGCGGGACGAGGCGCCGCTGGCACGACGCTAGGCGCAGGCGAAAAAAAGCCACTGTGCGGGGGTGGACAGTGGCCGGGAATGCCAGGAGATGGAGGAGCAATCGGACCTGGCGTGGATAGAGTAGTAGCCGCTCTGTCGAGGGTCTGTATGGCTATTGGTGGACTTTGTGAAGAAGTGCAAAGTAGAGCGGCCAACGGACGAACGGTGTTGCACGCGGCGGGACGCTCGCGGTAGTTTTTTCCCATGATCACGTTTCCCGTGGTCGCCCTCGAAGCCCGGCCCCAGCGCCGGGCTTCGTCGTTTCCGCCCGCCGCGCAACGGACGCAGCGGGCGGCGACCGGTGCGAAAGGCTCTGGCGTGCGCCCGCATGGCGTCCGGCCAACTTAAAGTTCGGTTGTGCCGACTGCTGTCATAACGCCATCGTTCAGTGGCCTCGGTGAGCCCCCGTACCCCCAGTTCGCTGGGGCTTGCCTTTGGTGTATCCCTTTTGCCCGGCCGCGTGCCGGGCTTTTTTATGCCCGGTCTTCTTCCTTCCGGTTTAGCCGGGGCCCGCGTTTCCTCGGCCGGCCCCTGAACCTCATCGCTGCATCGACGTCCCTAGCTACAGGCGAGCCTGTGGCCGGGGGCTTTCCATCATCCGCAAAAAGGTGAAAACCATGCTGACCATCGACTACAACAGCTATCGCACCACTACCCCCTACGGCAAACGCGTGCGCTTCCTGGTGCTGCACTACACCGCGCTCGACTTCGCCGCTTCGGTCAAGGCGCTGACCACCGGCGCCGCCAGCGCCCACTACCTGATCCCGGCGCCGCACGACCCCAGCTACAAGGCCGCCGGCTTCAAGGGCCAGCGCATCTTCAACCTGGTCGCCGAGGAAGACCGCGCCTGGCACGCCGGCGTCAGCGGCTGGGCGCGCCGCGACAACCTCAACGACACCTCCATCGGCATCGAGATCGTCAACCTCGCCCGCGACGACGACGGCGTGTTCACCTTCCCCGACTACGAGCGCTCGCAGATCAACGCACTCAAGCAACTGGCGAAGAACATCCTGCAGCGCTACCCGGACATGACCCCGAAGAACGTGGTCGGCTACTCCGACATCGCCGTCGGGCGCAAGTCCGACCCGGGTCCGAAGCTGCCCTGGAAGGAACTCTACGAGGCCGGTATCGGCGCCTGGTACGACGACGCCACCCGCGATCGCTATCGCGAAGGCTTCGAGCGCGACGGCCTGCCGCCGCGCGCCGACCTGCTGGAGGCGTTCCGCCTGTACGGCTATGCGCTGCCGGCGACGGTCGACGACGCCTACTTCGCCAGCCTGCTGCGCGCCTTCCAGATGCATTTCCGCCCGGAGAACTACGACGGCGCGCTGGATGTGGAGACGGCGGCGATCCTCTACGCTCTGAACGAGAAATACCCGGCCTGAGCCATTAACCGCGAGCGGCCGCCCGATGCGGCGGCCGCTCCCTTGCCCACCCCCATGGAGGACTTGCCATGACTGCCGTCGCACAGGTCGTCGCCAAGGCGGAAATGCTGATCCGCCGCCCCATCGCCGAGGTCTTCGAAGCCTTCGTCGATCCGGCCATCACCGCCAGGTTCTGGTTCAGCCGCGGCGATGCCCGCCTCGAAGCCGGGAAACGGCTGCGCTGGCACTGGGACATGTACGGGGTTTCCCAGGAAATCGAAGTGAAAGACCTGCAAACGAACCGCCGCATCCTCATCGAATGGCCGAATGGCGACAGCAACCCTTCCCAGGTGGAGTGGCTGTTCGAGGAACTGCCCGGCGCCGGGACCTTCGTCAGCATCCGCAACAGCGGTTTCGTTGGCACCCCGGAAGAAGTCATCCCGCGGGTGGTCGACGCCACCGAAGGTTTCACCCTGGTGCTGGCCGGACTCAAGGCCTGCCTGGAGCATGGCATCGCCTTGAACCTGGTGGCCGACCGTTTTCCCCGCGGTCTCGATGGCTGAGCATTGCCTGAGTGCGCGTCCCGCACCGCGCAGCGTGCCCTCAGGCAATGCTCAGCCGAACGCGAAATCGGCCAGCAGTTGCAGGTTCAGGCCGACGATCGCCAGCGCTACCGCCCAGGCCAGCCACCGGGTCCCGGCGCCGATCGCCAGCGGGCCCATCAGGCGCCGGTCGGAAACGAACTGTAGCAGCGGGATCACCGCCAGCGGCAACTGCATCGACAGGATCACCTGGCTGAAGATCAGCAGCCGCGCGGTGCCGTCCTCGCCGTAGAGCAGGGTCACCAGCAGCACCGGCAGCACCGCGACGCCCCGGGTCAGCAGGCGCCGCGCCCAGGGCGCCAGGCGCAGGCGGAGGAAGCCCTCCATGACGATCTGCCCGGCCAGGGTGGTGGTGACCGTCGAGTTGAGGCCGGACGCGAGCAGCGCCACGGCGAACAGCAGCGAGGCGAGTTCCAGGCTGAGCAATGGCGAGAGCAGCGCGTGGGCCTGCTCGATATCGACCACTTCGGTGTGCCCGTTGCGGTGGAACACGCTGGCGGCGACGATCAGGATCGCCGCGTTGACCAGCAGCGCAAGGGTCAGCGCCAGGCTGCTGTCGGCCACCGCCCAGCGCAGCGCCTGGCGCTTGCCGGCGAGGCTGCGCGGGTAGGCGCGGCTCTGCACCAGCGAGGAATGCAGGTAGAGGTTGTGCGGCATGACGGTCGCGCCGACGATGCCGATCGCCAGGTACAGGGCAGCCGGATCGCTGAGCACCCGCGGGCTCGGCAAGAACCCTTGGAGCACCTCGCCGAGTTCGGGACGCGAGAGCAGCAACTGTACCGCGAAGCAGGCGAAGATCAGTGTCAGCAACGCCACCACGAAGGCCTCCAGCGGCCGCTGGCCACGTCCGATCAGGACCAGCACCAGCAGCGCGTCGCCCACGCAGAGCAACGCGCCCCAGGCCAGCGGCAGGCCGAACAGCAGCTTCAGGGCGATGGCGGTGCCGATCACCTCGGCCAGGTCGCAGGCGATGATCGCCGTCTCGCAGGCCAGCCACAGCAGGCGGCAGGTGCTCGGCGAGTAGCGTTCGCGGCAGGCCTGGGCCAGGTCCAGGCCGCTGGCGATGCCCAGGCGCGCGGACAGCGCCTGCAGCAGCATCGCCATCAGGCTGGAGAGCAGGATCACCGAGAGCAGCAGGTAGCCCAGCTGCGCGCCGCCGGCGACGTCGGTGGCCCAGTTGCCCGGGTCCATGTAGCCCACCGCGACCAGGTAGCCGGGGCCGGCGAAGGCCAGCAGGCGGCGCCACCAGTGGCCGCCACCGGGGACTTCGACCGGTTGTGCGCGACCGGGCTCGGCGGCCTGGGTGGCCGGGGTATCCTTCGCGGACATGACGAAGCTCCTGCCGGACGCGTGCCGGCGCTGCGCGCCTTTCCCGGCGCGCCGTGGCGCGCGGGTTGGGCGAGCGGTTCAGGGGGCAGGAAGGAGGAAGTCGGTCAGGCCGAGGCCGCCAGTTGCCGGTGCAGGTCCGGCAGGTCGCTGGCGATCAGGTCCCAGTCCTGCTCGGCGGCGAGGTCCTGGGTCTGGCCGGGGCCGTATTCCAGCGGCCGGGCGATGAACGCGGTCTTCAGGCCGAGGGCGCGCGCGGCCTTGAGGTCGTAGTTGTGCGCCGCGCAGAGCATCACCTCCTGCGGCGGCAGGTCGAGCAGGCGGCAGGCGCCGAGGTAGACCTGCGGGTCGGGCTTGTAGTGGCCGAACAGATCGGCGCACAGCAGCATGTCCCAGGGCAGCCCGGCGTGCCGCGCGACGTCGAGCATCAGCGCGGTGTTGCCGTTGCTCAGCGCGGCGAGCCAGTAGTCGGCCTTCAGCGCGTGCATCCCGGCGAGCGTGTCCGGCCACGGCCGCAGGCGGTGCCAGAAGCCAGTGATGCGTTGCAGCAGGGCCTCGTCCAGCGCCAGGCCGAACTCTCCGGCCAGGGCCTCGAGACTCTGCCGGTGCAACTGGTCGAGGTGCTGCCAGGGCGCCTGGCCGTTGCGTACCTGGTCCATCGCCGGCTTGTATTGCTGGCGCCAGCGGTCGGTCAGTTCCACGCAGGGCAGGGTCCCGCCGAGTTCGCGCTCCAACGCCTGGAACTGCTCGATCAGGCTGGAACGCCAGTCCACCAGGGTACCGAACACATCGAACAGGATCGCGCGCATCGTGCCTCCTCGGCCGTGGCCGTCATCGCTTCAGTGCTTCTGTGGCAGCGCCGTGGGCAGGCCGCGGCCGCTCCAGGCAGTGACCACAAGGGCTACCGCCGCCATCAGGCAGAGTGCCAGCCAGCCGGGGACGAAGCTGTGGCTGAAGTCCTTGAGCAGCCCCAGCGCCGGCGGCGCGAGAACGATCGCCAGCTGGTTGATGGCCATCGCCAGGCCGAGGGCGAAGCCGGTCTTGCCGACCGGCGCGGTATCCGCCACATAGGCCACCCAGGGACCGTACCAGCCGAAGCCGAAGAAGCCCAGCCAGGCCACTACCAGGCCCATCCCCAACGGTGATTGCAGGGGCAGCAGGACCAGCGCCAGCAGGCCGAGGATCACCGCGCCGAGGCAGACCATCACCGGGAAGTAGCGCCCGGCGCGGCAGCGGTCGCTCCAGGCGGCCAGCAGGATGCGCCCGGCGACGCCGCAGCCCTGGGCGACGAACAGCAGGGTCGCGGCCATGCCGATGCCGATCTCCAGGGTCTCGTGCAGGTAGAGCACGGTGAACACCAGGATGCCGTACTGCACCGAGATCAGCGCCACCCCGGAACAGACGATGTTCTTCATCGCCGGGTCGGTGATCATCGCCAGCCGCGACTTCACCACCGCGCCCAGGTCGCGTTCGGCGGGGTTCGCGCCGGGCGCCGGGGCGTCCGGCGGGGTACGGTAGAAGAGCATGAAGGCCAGCGCGCCGAGGAACGCCACCAGGCCGCCGGCGAGGAATGCGCTGCGCCAGCCGTAGATCCCCGCCAGGTACGGCAGCAGCGCGGCGGACAGCGCGCCGCCCAGCGGCAGCCCGGCCTGGCGGATGCCCATGGCGAAGCCCAGCTGGGTCTTGGCGAACCAGCGCGACACCGACTTGCTGCCGCCCGGCTGCGCCGTGCTGTAGCCGGCGCCGACGACCACCAGAAACAGCAGGATGGTCAGGTAGTCGGTGGCCCACAGCGAGGCGCAGAGGGCCAGCGCGACGATCAGCGTGCCGAGGCCGACCACCAGCCGTTCGGAGTAGCGGTCGAGCAGCTCGCCGGCCACCAGCAGGCCGACGATCGGCACCAGCTGCGCCGCCGACACCAGCAGGCCGATCTGTAGCGACGAGAGTTGCAGGTCGTTCTGGATGAACACGGCGATCGCGCCGATGCCCTGGACGAAGAAGCAGGCACAGGCCTGGGCGAAGGTGGCGATCAGCAGGATGACCCAGCGGTAGCGCTGGGTCGGGTTCGCGGCGAGGGCGGCGGTCACTGGACGAACTCCCGTGCGAGGGTGAAGTTGGCTTCGCCGAGCGGATGCAGGCGCTGCAGCGACAGGTATTCGCCGAGGGTGCGTTCCATGCCCATGCGCTGGAAGATCCGTTCGCCGTCGAGCTCGGCCTCGGCGCCGTTGGCGCGCAGTTCGTCGAGAGCCTGGCGCAGCAACTGGCAGTTGTCGCTGAGCGTCACCCGGCCGTCATCGTCCACCGCGTAGGGCGTGTCCTCCATGCCGACCCGCAGCACATCGACCTGGCTGTCCGCCTGCGCGGCATAGGCGGCCAGCCGGCGCACCGCGCAGAGCGGGGTGCCGGCGCGAGGACCGACGTCGAGCGGCCGGAAGTGCTGCGCGGCATGCTGCGGCATCACCGCCGCGCCGACCGTGATGCTGACCTTGCGCTTGCGCACGCCGGGTTCGCCGATGTCGTACTCCAGGCTCTTGGCGCTCTCGATCACCGCGCGGAACTGCTGGTAGGTCTCCGGGAACGGCAGGCGTGGCGAGAAGCCGAACAGCAGGATCACGTTCAACTGGCCGGAACCGCCCAGGCGCAGGCGCGGGTGCTCCACGGCGAAACGGGTCATGGCGTAGCTGCGCACATGCTGCACCCACTCCACCTCGTGGAACAGGCCGAGCTTCTGGCGCGCCTGGATGGCGTTGCGGTAGACCTGGAACTGGGTCATCGGCGAGGTCACCCCGTAGTCGGCGCCCTTGCTGGTGGAGTGGGTCTGCAACTCGGCCCTTTCCAGCGCCGTCGACGGCTGATAGTCGCGCAGGTCGGCGAGGAAGGCCGGGCTGGAGGCATAGTCGAGGTCGAGCTTGCGCTTTTGCTTCTCCAGCTCGCAGATCACCTGCAGTTCGATGGCCGCCTGGATCGTCACGAAGTGCGCACCGCCCAGGTGCAGCGGGATGGCGCAGTGGCTGACCCGCTCCCACTCGCCGAAGCGGCGGATGTTCTCCTGCACCTCGCTGCCGTTGCGGCTGGCGCCGAAGCTCAGCATCAGGTCGGGGAAGCGGTTCTGCAGGGCGCGGCTGACCGCCTGGTAGATGTCGTTGTCGGTGGTCTGTTCCTGGGTCAGCGGGTTGCGCGCATGATAGTGGTAGTAGCGGCAACCCATCTCGTAGAGCTGGCGCGCTTCGTCCAGCAGTTCGCCGGGGGCGGTGCGGATGGTGGCGCCGGTGCAGATGCTGTCGAGCAGGCGGTCACCGGTGGCGGCGTGGTTGCGCGGGGTGAACTTGGCGCCGGTGGAGGCGCATCCGAGAATCAGGGTTTTCCGGGATCCGGTCATGGTCGTCTTTCCTCCATTCATCATTCCATTGAGGGCGGAGCGGTCCGCGGCGGACCGAAAGGCTGCCCAGGGCGTCGAAAGTCGTCGGTGTCTCAGGCAGGTGAAAGATGTCGCTGGCGGGATCGTTATGCGTTGTTCTACGAGAGGGATTTAAACCGCATGGCGGCGGCCGTGCGCGGCGCATTCGGCAACGCTCGTTGCCGCCGGCACAAAGACCTTGCGCAAATCGCCCGGCGTTGCGCCAACCGCCGGCACGGCGGCGCAACGTTGCCATTCGCGCAAGGTCGCTCAACTGGCGGCGCGCTGTCGCAGGCAATCCTCCAGGGCCTCGCAGAGGCGCTCGATCTCGCCGTCGTCGGTCAGGTAGTGCGGAGTCAGGCGCAGTACCCCCGGCAGCGCCTGCTCGCGCAGCGCCCAGCGGGCATACTGCGGGCCGATGTAGGAGGCGTTCACGCCGCGCGCGTGGAGGCGCTTCAGCCATTGCTCGCCGCTCAGTTCGGGGGCCGCGTAGGTCATCAACGCGCTGGCGTGCGGCCCTTGTTCCAGCGGCGTCCAGCCGAGCCGGCGGTAGAGCTGCTGGGCGATGCGTTCGCGCAACTGGCGGTTACGCCGGGCGATGCGCCGGACGTCGGTCTGCAACAGGTAGTCGCAACTGGCCTTGAGCGCCAGGCGCAGTCCCGGGTTGAACTCCGAGCATTCGAAGCGCCGCGCGTCATCCCGCGCCTGCAGGGCGAAGGCGTCGCTCCATTGCGCGCCGCCGACGTCCAGCCCGTCGGGCAGGGCCAGGCGCTCCAGGGCACGTTCGCCGAGATAAAGCACGCCGAGTCCCTTCGGTCCGCGCAGCCACTTGCGCGGCGGGAACACCAGCACGTCGCAGCCGATCGCCTCCACCGCCAGCGGCAACTGGCCGACCGCATGGCTGGCATCGAGGAAGAACAGCCCGTCATGGGCGCGGATGCGCTCGGCCACGCCCTCCAGTGCGGTAGCCGCGCCATGCCCGGTGGGCACCGCGCTGAGCGACAGCAGCGGCGTCTGGCCGGGGGCGAGGTCGTGCAACTGCTCGTCGAGCCGTTGCAACAGCTGTGCGGCGTCGCCGCGCGCGTCGATCAGGCGCAGCTCCAGCCCGCGCTGCTGGCGCGCGGCGAGCAGGCACAGGCTGTTGGAACCGTATTCGTCGAAGCTGCTGATCGCCCGTATCCGTGGATGGGCGGCCAGGGCCGCGGCAAAGGCCACCGACCATGCGCGGCTGGCGCAGTCGAGCAGGGCGATGTGCCGTGGCTGGGTGCCGAGCACCCGCGCGACGCTGTCGCGGACCGCCTGCAAGGGCTCGGCGAAATGCTCGGCGGCGCGCTGCACGCCCCAGCGCCGCTCGGCTTCCAGCCAGCTGTCGAGGGCCTCGTAGAGCACCTGCGGCGGCAGACTGGCGGAGCCGTGGGCGAAGTGCGCGTAGCTGCCCCAGGCCGGGGTCTCGCGGCGCAGGCGCAGCAGTTCGTCGGCACCGAAGGCGTCGGGGGCGGCGGGGAAGAGCGCGCTCATGGCCGCACCGCCGCGATCAGTTCCACCTCCACCGCGGCGCCGCGCGGCAGCTCGGCCACGCCGACGGCGGCGCGGGCGTGGCCGCCGCGCGCGCCGAGCACCTCGTCGAAATACTCGCTGGCGGCATCGATCACCGCCGGCTGCTGGACGAAACCCGCCGCGCTGGCGACGTAGCCGGTCACCTTGAGCAGCCGCTCGACCCGTTGCAGGCCGCCCAGCGCCTCCTCCAGCGCCAGCAGGCAGCGCGCCGCGCAGAGCCGGGCGGCCTGGCGGGCCTGTTCCAGGTCGAGTTCGCTGCCGACCTTGCCGGTCCAGCGCAGCTCGCCGTGCTGGCGCGGCAACTGGCCGCTGACGTAGGCGATGCCGGCGTGGAGCACCACCGGCTGGTAGGCGCCGCCGGCGACGATGGCCGGAGCGGGGGATGTCTGCATGGTCCTGTCCTCGTGGCGGACCCGCCCGGCCACGATGCTCGGGCGGGTCGATGGCTGGAAAAGCGCGACCTCACTACTGTGGGCCGGTTTTCCCGGTCTGTTTTGCGGGAGTCGACGAGCTGCTTGCCAAATCGGCAAAACAAACCGAACTTTAGCCTTGCAACAGGCACCGCCGCGCGAAGTAGACTGAAAACGCCCGACCGTTGAGGAACGCGCAACGATGATCGACCTGGTGATGCTCAAGGACTTCCTCGTCCTCTGTCGGATCAAGAGCTTCAGCCGTGCGGCGCAGGAGTGCCATGTCTCCGTGTCCGGGCTCAGCCGGCGTATCCAGACCCTGGAACAGTGGCTCGGCGCGCCGGTGTTCGAGCGCCACAAGCACGCCCTCGAACTGACCGAGGCCGGCCGCCAGTTGCAAGGCGTGGCGCAGGACGCGGTGCGCGCCCTGGACAACCTGCGCCAGTCGATCCGCGAGCGCGACGAAGACGCCCAGCGGCGCATTCGTTTCTGCGCCCCGCACATCCTCTCCTCGGTGTTCTTCCCGCACTGGATTCCGCGCCTGCAGGCGGACTTCCGCAGCGCCAAGTTCAGCGTCGACTGCGATTACCTGCCGCAATGCCTGTCGCGCCTGCGCGACGGCTCGGTGGACTACGTGGTGGCGTTGCTCGACGAAGGCGAGGCGGTGTCGCGCCGTCTGGGCATCGACAGCGAAGCCGAGTTCCAGCGCCTGGAGCTTGGCCACGAACAACTGGTGGCGGTCTGCGCGCCGGACGCCGCCGGCCAGCCGCTGTTCAATCTCGACCGCCTGCAGACCGAAGCGCTGTCGTTCCTCGGCTACTCCGAGGAATGCCACCTGGGCTGGGCCCTGGAACCGCTGCTGCGCGACAGCGGCCTGTTCCTCCAGCGCCATCACAGCTCCAGCCAGACCGAGGGCCTGCGCTTCTTCGCCCAATCGCGCCTGGGCGTCGCCTGGCTGCCGCATACCCTGGTCCGCGAGGACCTCGCCAGCCGTCGCCTGGTGCGCGCCGGCGGCCAGCGCTTCGACGTGCCGCTGCGCTACACCCTGATCCGTCGCCGCCTGCCGCTACCCGGCGAGGCCGAACGCCTGTGGACCTTCCTCGGCGAGCTGGCGCGCCCGGCGCCGCGCTACGCGGTGGTCGGCGCGGCCTCCTGAGCCGCCGTCTCGGCCAGCAGGGCGCGGCGGAATTCACCGACCAGGTCGTCCTGCGCCGAACCGCTGCGGCTGACCATCACCAGCTCGCGCTGGAATTCCAGCGCGCCCAGTTCGATCACCCGTACCCGCGCCGGCTCGCGTAGCCACAGCCCGGCCCGGGGCAGCAGCGCCACGCCGAGACCGTTCTCCACCATCCGCGCGATCGCGTCGATCTCGTCCAGCTCCATCACCTGGCGCGGCCTGAGCTGCTGCGCCTCGAGGAAATCGCCCACCAGGCGACCGCCGAAGGACACATGGTCGTAGCGGATGAACGGTTGCGTGCGCAGCAATTCCAGCGCATCCGTCGCGGTGCATTGCGGCGGCGCGATCAGCACGAACGGCTGGCGCTCGACCCGTTGCGCGGAGAGCCCGCGCGGCAGGTTGAACGGCGGGCGGATGAGGATCGCCAGGTCCAGTTCGGCGGCGTCCACCTGGTCCAGCAGGTGCAGCGAGACGCCCGGCACCACCTGCGGCTCAATGTGTGGCGCCTGTTCGGCGAGGCGCTTGAGCACCTCCGGCAGCAGCCCGGTCTGCGCCGTGTTCACCGCACCGATGCGCAGGCGTCCGCGCGGGCTGTCGCCCTGGCCGATGCCGTCGAACAGCGCGAGGATCTGCTCGGCCGTACGCACCGCCTGCCGCCCGGCCTCGTTCAGGTGCGCCGCGCGCGGCGTGCGCTTGAACAACTCGACGCCGACGCTGCGTTCCAGCGCGCGTATCTGCGCGCTCACCGCCGACTGCGTCAGCCCCACCTGTTCCCCCGCCGCGGCGAAGGAGCCCCGGCGCGCCACGGCGACCAGGGTGCGGAGTTCGCGGATCATCCAAGCCTCGAAAAAAGTATTGCTCAGGCGAAATATTATGCGCTTTCCATCGAAATCGGCACGGCAAATAATCCCGGCACACCCACAGAGGAACCGCGCCATGAGCCTGATGCCCTTCCACCTCGCCATCCCCGTCCACGACCTGCCCGCCGCCCGGCGCTTTTACGGCGAGGTCTTCGGCCTGAGCGAAGGCCGCTCCGCCGAGCACTGGGTCGACTTCGACTTCTTCGGCCACCAGTTGGTCATCCACCAGCATCCGCAGACCGATTCCCAGCGCCACGCCGGCAGCAACCCGGTGGACGGTCACGACGTGCCGGTGCCGCACTTCGGCGTGGTCCTCGCATGGGACGACTGGCACGCCCTGGCCGAACGCCTGAAGCAGCGCGGCACCCACTTCGTGATCGAGCCCTACATCCGCTTCAAGGGCCAGGTCGGCGAGCAGGCCACGCTGTTCCTCTTCGACCCCTGTGGCAACGCGCTGGAGTTCAAGAGCTTCCGCGACCTGGGCCAGTTGTTCGCCAAGTGAGATTGCCGGCGCTCCGCCTGGAGGCTGCGCTTACTGCGCGCAGTCCGTGCAGAACTCCAGCGCCGCGCAGCTGGACTGCTCGTCCGGCAGGCTCGATGTCGCGCACTCTTTCTTGCGCACCACGCTGCCCAGCGGCGCCAGCTTGAACCGCTCCGGCGGCGGGCTGGCCGGCTTTGCGCTTGTCGTCCCGTCGAGGTCGGGCTTGAAGGCGTGTTCAAGGTCGCCCAGGCGTTCGTCCAGGGTGGCGGAGGAGGCGAGGGCGGGCGTCAGGGCCAGGATGAGCAGGAGAACGCGGTAGGGCATGGGGTTTCCGGTGTGGGTGGCGATGCGCTGGAGCCGGGCACGGCATCCCCGCATGACGAGGAATCGAAGCGGCCATTCAAGGCGATTACGTGTTGGCGATGGGATGCGCTCGCCCTCTGTTTGGCATTTTGTGAAGCGCTTCGCACCTTGCCCGAGCGACGCCTTGGCCGGGCAAAACTGTCACCGCACAGTCCCCTTCCACCTTCATCCCCCTGCGACGCACCTCGCAATGCAACCAGCATCCCGGCTGCGCCACCCTCTACCTGGACTGCAGCGCAGCCAGCGAAGATCTGTTCGACACCGCCCGCCGCCGGCTGGAGTCGGCGATCGGAACGCTGAGCGTCCTCGACCTGCTCGACGAAACCGAAGACCGG
Source organism: Pseudomonas sp. KBN12P06040 (assembly GCF_037574965.1). Classification (NCBI taxonomy): domain Bacteria; kingdom Pseudomonadati; phylum Pseudomonadota; class Gammaproteobacteria; order Pseudomonadales; family Pseudomonadaceae; genus Pseudomonas; species Pseudomonas sp. KBN12P06040. Next base: position 4,693,732 of record NZ_JBBELS010000001.1, on the reverse strand, counting down.
CGAAAGCACCTGCCGTATCACCGGCTCCTTGCTGTCGTTGCTCAGCGACGCCCTGTCGCTGTTCGAGGCGGAATACGCACGCAGACAACGATAACCGACGGAGGCGGTGCCCCCCGGCGAGGCCGGGGGTTAGAGGAGTCTCTATGTGAGCCGGTATGTTCATTGAGCCGAATTCACACAGGCCTTAACTATGAGCGTCTGTGCCGTACTATCTGCCTTGTCTGGCTAGGCTGTTGTGGTGAATTGGGCATGCCTTTTCGCTACATTGTAGTGGTCTACTGATCCCGGACACCGATTTAGGCGAGAATCCTCGCCCTGAGAGAGGTGTCTGATGAGCAAGCAACGACGTACATTTTCCGCCGAGTTCAAGCGAGAGGCCGCCGCCCTGGTGCTGGACCAGGGCTACAGCCATATCGAGGCCTGCCGTTCGCTGGGGGTGGTGGATTCGGCCTTGCGCCGTTGGGTGAAACAGCTCCAGGCGGAACGCCAAGGCATGACCCCGAAGAGCAAGGCGCTGACGCCCGAACAGCAGAAGATCCAGGAACTGGAGGCCCGGATCAACCGGCTGGAGCGGGAGAAAGCGATCCTAAAAAAGGCTACCGCTCTCTTGATGTCGGACGAACTCGATCGTACGCGCTGATAGACCAGTTGAGTGAGCAGGAATCGGTGGAAGTGGTCTGTTCAGCTTTCGATGTGGCGCGGTCTTGCTACTACGTCCACCGTCTTCGACGTCGTCGGGTCGATGCTCGCCGCATTGTGCTACGCAGCCAGGTCAACCAGTTGTTCAGCCAGAGTCGGGGCTCGGCCGGCAGCCGCAGCATCCTGGGCATACTGCGCGAAGAGGGCGTGACCATCGGCCGTTACCGGGTGCGTCGGTTGATGCGTGAGTTGGGCCTGGTCAGCAAGCAGCCGGGCTCGCATGCCTACAAACAAGCTACGGTTGAGCGGCCAGATATCCCGAATCGGCTGAATCGTGAGTTCGCTGTCCAGCGTCCCAATCAGGTGTGGTGTGGCGATATCACCTACATCTGGGCGCAAGGCCGCTGGCATTACCTGGCCGCGGTGCTGGATCTGCACACACGGCGGGTAATCGGCTGGGCGTTCTCGGCCAAGCCGGACGCCGAGTTGGTGATCAAGGCGCTGGACATGGCCTACGAACAACGCGGCCAGCCACAGCAGGTGCTGTTTCATTCAGATCAGGGCGCCCAGTACGCCAGTCGTCTGTTCCGGCAGCGACTCTGGCGCTACCGGATGCAGCAGAGCATGAGCCGTCGAGGGAACTGTTGGGACAATTCGCCAATGGAGCGCCTGTTCCGCAGCCTGAAGTCGGAGTGGATCCCGTCGACGGGCTACCTGACGGCGCAAGAAGCCCAGCGGGACATTAGCCATTACCTGATGCACCGCTACAACTGGATCAGGCCGCATCAATTCAACGACGGGCTACCGCCTGCGGTGGCCGAAGAAAAACTCAACCCACTGTCCGGGATGGGTTGACCACTACACATGCCTAACGATCTCAAGTAGGTATAGGTTTCTAGTAGAGGGGCATTGCCCCGCTCTTTGCCAGGTTCGATTTTGGGCAGGTGCCTGATAGGCTGTCGCTCAACCATCATGAAAGGACTCTGCAGCTATGCCCGCCGTTATCGCTGAGAATGATGTGTCGATCTGGGACGACGAAACTGGAGCTGTCTACCACTACCCAAGGCGATACAGCGCCATCCTTAAGCCAGGGGTGCAGGTGGTTTACTACAAGGGCAAGCTGACAGATAAGTCCTTTGCTGATCAGCGCCTCAGTGCTCAGCCGCATTACTTTGGTATTGCGCGTATCGGCAAGGTTTACCCTGACCCTGAAAGCTCGAAAGGTGATCTCTTCGCGTTGATCGAGAGTTTTCAGCCATTTGAGCAGGCAGTCCTGGCAAAAGAAGGGAATAGCTACCTAGAGCCCATTCCGCCATCGAAGGCCAGCAACTACTGGCGTAGTGGTGTCCGGGAGATTGGACAGGTCACCTTTGATAGCATCCTGGCAAGGGCCGAGATTAAGCCTTTGCAGGTTGCCGAGAGTTGGGGCGATAGAGCTTTGGGGGGCTTCGAGTCTCGCACCGAGGGCAGTCTGTCCACCTACTACGGGGTCCGCTACGAGCGTGACCCAACGCTGCGTCTCCAGGCAATTGCGATTCATGGTGTAGCTTGCAAGGCGTGCGGTTTTGATTTCGGAAAGGCATACGGCGAGTACGCGAAGGGTTTTATCCACGTTCACCACACGCAGCCCATTTCTGAGTTCGAAGCCCCCAAAGCCGTGAACCCTGAAACTGACCTGGTGCCCCTCTGTGCAAATTGCCATGCAGTTGTTCATCGCAGGCGTGATCGAACTCTTAGCGTCGATGAGCTGAAGGGGCTTGTTCGTGGGAGGTGGGTTTGCGCGGAGGCTGATGTAGTCGTTTAGGTAAGGAAAAAGAAGGAAAAAGGGGACATATTTATTTTTCTGTCAGGCTCGCCTCATAGGGAGTGTAGCCTTGGCGAGCACTTTTGATCCCAGAAAACGTAAGCCCCTACGGGCGCTCCGGCAGTGAGTTCGTCGCGTCCAAGCATGGCTCAGTGTTGAGCAATTTGTCGCGCCAGCGGGGGAGTTCGCTGTCTTCCACATCCAGCCGTTTCAGCCATTGATCGGCCGCCCAGCCCACCAGCCGCAATTCGCCGTCGTGGGAGCCGCCGTGTAGCGAGCCGACGGTTTCATAGCGAATGCCTTTGAGCGCGTGGTTCAGCAGCACATACGGAGCGGGTCTGGAGTCTTCCGCATCACCCGCGATATAGGGATAGGCACCGGCCTGGATTACCACGCCATCGCCGTAGCGGTAGAAGGCAAAGTGGCTGGAGGGCAGTTGCGCACGCAGGGCATCGAGCCCGCCGGCCAGCGCCAGGCGCTCGTTGTTCAGGAGGGTTAGCCAACTGACAGTTTTGATTCTTGTAGGTTTGAACTCGGGAGTATTGGCCAGCAGACAAGCCGTCCCTACATCCAAACCCGGCATACGCGCCGCCATAAAGGCTTCGGAGGGCTCGTCATTGTCCCAACTGGTCGGCGAGAGATTGTAGGCATGCCCCGCATACCCCTGCTCCGGCTCTAGTCGCCGTGCGAAGTCAATAAACAGCTGTAGGAAATCCAATGGCTGCCGCTCTTGATATAGCAGAGGTACGGAGAACTCCAGAACACTAAGATCATGGCCCATTTTGGCTTGCCAGCTCCGCTTGCCGTAAATATCAAACAGCCAGGCGCCTGCATCGCGGGATTTCTTGCCGCTGGTGTAGCAGAAGCTGAGATGATCGTCTTCATCCATTGCCCCCATCATCTCGCGCAGTGGTTGGGTGTCACGGTATGCGGTCAGTGGCTTTCCTTGTGCAGGCTCTTCACGCCAGAGCCAGGTGAGGTGAGGCTCTGCCAGGCGCTTGAACTCATCGAAGCATTGGCATAATGACTCACGTACCAGTGGGGTATGGGCCTCTTTGAAGTAGAGAGTACCACGTAGGCAAAGCACGGCACCGATATAGTCTTCGGGGCCGCCCTTCATCAACAGGTTGCCGGCTATTTCCAGTAGATGGGGTTGCTTGGCTAACTCTGCAGCCAGATCGAATGGCTGTTCCATGGGCTTTTCCTCTTGATCAATAGGCGGGAATCATCGGGCGAGGGGAACGGCCTCGGGTCAAGACGAACATCACTCCACCTGCGATGGCGACGGCCCACCCTGCTTGCTCTACTGGCACCTTGGATCGTTGATTTTCCTGGCCACAGTCGCAGTCGGAGGGTTTCATTTCAACAATCTTGTTCTTGTTGCCGGCAATCGCTGCATAATCCTCAAGTTGTTCCCTATTATGTGGGTCAGGCGGAAACTTCATCTCCACCACCTGTTTGATATTGTCCTGGGTTGGCGGCCTGTTGGGATTCTGAACGATGATCACGTCGGGCCTGCGAATCATTCCTTTCCCTGGCTTGAACGGCGGATGCTCCGGATCTTCATCCCAATACTTGCTGATCCATCCCGGTATCCAGCCATGTGGACTGTTACCGGTCTGGCTATCGAGAATCGGCTGCGGTGGGTTCTTGGTCATGTCGTAGCTGACCTCGGGCTTGTAGGGGCTGCGTCCCTGGAGAACTTCGTCCAACTCTCCCAGCCGCTGTGCCACGCACGCCTGCTTGAGGCTTTTGCCATCCTGGCTGAGGTTGGGCGTGCTGCTGCAATGGCAGACCGCCGAGCACAGCACCTTCTTGTCCTGCGGATCGAGCCTGGATTCCAGGGTGCCGACGGGGTTGGTCCTGCCTTCGGGGCTCATGCCTCCCCGGGACAGGCTGGGCTGGTCGCTCATGCGTCGCCCCTCTGCACCAGGTCGATGTAGAGGGTCTCCGCGGTGGGGCGCTCGATCCAGGAGGTCATGCCGTCGGCATCCGTGGTGTCGAACGCATTCCAGCCGCCACTCGACCAGACCCTGACCCGGCGTCCGGCGACGGGCTTGCCCGTTTCGTGGTCGATGAGCTGGAAGCGCCCGGAACAGGGCACGCTGTTGCGGTTAAGGGGAAGGGCGGGAGCGCGCGGGGCGGGCGTGAAGACGTCGCCGATGAGTACCGTCCCCGAGCCGCCGATCACCACGTTGCCGTGCGCCCCGATACTACCCAGCGTCACCGCCGGTAGGCCGTTGATGAGTACCGTCGACGAAACGGCTGAGATCATCGGGCTTCCGCAGGCTGAGGTGTCGCCTTGCCGTGCTGCCGGCAGGCCGTCGAAAACGACGTCGGGAGAGCCCTGGACGATGGGGTTGCTGCCATGCCCTGGCACTGGGCAGGTCGTTGGATCGGTGACGCGGGCGGCGGGTTTTCCACTCATGTGCGGGTCCTTGCATCAGTGAGATGTGCTGGCCGTTCTGGCGGCCAATTCGGGATTGAACGAGTCGGCACCTATCGCCAGCGGAAGAAACGCAGAGGGGGACTTCTCCTTGTCCCACCTCCCGGCATTGGTTTCTTCTCCGGCCCGCCGAGGACCGTAGCGAGGTGCGCCGGTCAGTCTTGAGGGTGCGACGCGGAAGCGCCGGCTACCTGCAGCGCTGCAACTTCCAGCCGGGCGTCGCGGCGGGTCTGCTCCGTATGGCCCTGGATGATGCCGGGAATCAGGAAGGCATCGACGATCCACCAGATGCCGGTAATGATCAGGGGGAACAGGGTGAAACAACCGATCAGCGTGATGATCAGTTGGGTAACCGCCGTGCCGGTTTTCCCCAGGTAGAAGCGGTGTGCGCCGAAACCGCCCAGGAAGAACCACAGAAGATAGGCGGTGCCGGTGGATTTCTGGGCGTTGGAAACTTTCTGCTCCACGAGCATTTCAGACTGTAGTGACATGAGTTTTCCCACTGATCCATGCGGAAGACATGGTGGGAATTGAAACGTTGCCAACGGTGTTTTTTCAAGCGTCCAGTCTGAGGATGTTTTTGATTTGTAGTTTTATTGCGGGGCTCTGGAAGAGTCGGCCAGGAGTCGGAACTCCTGGACTTCGTAGAGGTGCTTAAAACAAACTGGCGAGTGGCTGGAGTTTATTGGCGAAAGGCGTCCGGCCGGGCGCCTTTCGCTTTTGTCCGTTAACTTCATAGTGGCGTGGTTTCGAACTTTATCTTTTGATAGTTCTCGAAAATGAACCTGTCTTCCGGCGACAGGGCCGTTTCGTCGAAGGGCAGGATCGCGCCGTCATGCATGACCTTGTAGTCGCGAGAGGTGATTTTCGTCTCCGCCGTGGTGAATGTACTCATGAAGCGCTTATGGGCATCCCCCTGGAACTCCTTCCTGTGCTGGAGGAAGTAGGCGAAGTCCATGTGCCCAACCATGAAGACGATGCTCCAGTCCTTCCTGGCGGCTATGTCCCATTTCCACATGGCGGAGAGTTTCCGCCTAATGGCCTGGTCGGACTCCCTCAGGGCCTTCTTGAGACAGTCGAAGGCGTAGGTACTGTCTATGTCGAATTCGCAGATGGTCAGGTAGTTCACGAACTTTTCGCCGAAGACACAACTGGAGCCGAGGGTGAAAATCTCGTATCCCGGGTAATACCTGCGAAAGAAATCAAGTTCCGTCAGGAACCAGTCTTCCAGTGCGGGTCGGCTGCTCTTTCCGTAGACGTTCTTGACGATGTCTGGCGTATATTCGAACCCTTCGCTGGTGCAGGTTAGAACGTTCTTCTCATCTTTGGCGATGACTATCCTGTTTTTTGCTCCTTTCGGTTCCTTTTTCATTTTTCTTGTCCTTCGAGCGTCTGTGGAGGCCGGTTTATCGTGTTTTGGAATCTCTGTTTTAGGTTTCGCTTTCCAGGGATATAAGACGCCTGCTTACCCTGGTAGTGAGTGTCTAGCTCAAATTCTTTTTCTGTGCTTGACGAAAAGTATGCGTCGGTTTCTCGGAGGCTCGTTTTCTTGGACGGGGAGTTTCGAACCTGAAGCCATGAATGTTTTCCTGCCAGCGTTCCAGAGCCTTGTTGGCGGCGGAATCGAACGGTCTCATTAACAGATTCGGGAAATATCATTCCGCGCGTCCGCAGCCAAAAGAGCGGGCTGGCGAAGCTCGCCGGGTGTCGGTCACGGTAGGGGAGGGAGCAGCAAGGCGAGCCGGCAACAGGAAAGGCCCGGCGCTGGAGGAGCAGGCAAGGGACTGGGCAAAGAAAAAGCCCCTGAAATTCACTAGGAAAATCAGGGGCTTATCGTTTGCGTTTGGTGGAGCCGGGGGGATTTGAACCCCCGTCCGCCAGCTCTCCGCTATCGGTTCTACATGCTTAGCCAGCTCTACTGAGTTAACTCCGCGCCGCCCGAGTGGCAGGGTGCTTGGAGCGAGCTGTATGAGTTTTAGCCGTTACGTCTACAGCGAACTTGGCGGCGATCCTGTTCTATCTGACAGTCGTTTCGGGTTTACAGGCATCCCCTAGCGACTGCTAGCCGCATTAAGCAGCTAGAGCGTAGTTGTCGTCGTTGGCAACTATAAGTTTGCAGCAGCGAATTTACGAGTTCTGCTACCAGCTCGGCATGCCCCTCAAGTTTTGTTACCGGCGTCGAATCCTAATCGGCCCCAAAACCTTGACAGGTCGACGACCAGTCTACGGCAAAGGGCTGCGAGAGTCCAATCCGCCGCTCATAAACCGTTGACGCCGCTGGGTTTCCCCTCCGGAGGCGGGCTCAGGTCCAGGGGTTTGTCCGGTGCCTTGGCGTTCCGCCCGGGCGCCAGCTGTTTTTCCACGTCGGCCTGGATCGCCTGCAACACCGGTTGCAGGTCGCGCATGTTGTCGCGGACCTCGGGGTAAGGGTGGTCCTTGGCGAAAGCGGCGATGCGTTCCAGCAACTGGGCGCGCACCGGGGAGGGCAGGTGGATGAACAGCTCGGGCATTTCCTTGGCCAGTTCGGCGGAGTAGAGCACCAGGTCCTGGCGCTCGAACTGGGCGGTGAGGCCGAGGTAGTCGAGGGCGCTGCCGGTGAGCATCGCCGCGGCCGCCTTGGTTTCCTGCATGCCCTGCAGGCGCGCGGGGTTGCGCTGCTCGGCCTGGGACAGGGTCATCCAGAATTCGACGGTGAGGGTGAACAGGATCGACTGCTCGCGCAGCGAGTAGCTCATCAGGCCCAGCGCCTCGGCGCCGTAGGGCTGCTTGGCGGCGCGGAAGTCGAAGTACAGGCGCATTAGCTCCTTGAGCTTGAACAGTACTTCGCGGGCCTCGTTCTGGCGGATCTCCAAGGGGCTGTAGATGTTCAGCTGCGGGCGGAAGTTTTCCTCGCTGACCATGCGCAGGTAGAGCGGCCCGGTGAATTCGCCGCTGCGTCGCGGCAGGGCGTTCTTCTGGGTTTCCTCGATCTTCTTCAGGGCGTCGATCAGCACCTGGTAGTCGTGGCTGTCCCAGGGCTTCTGGATGTCCGGGATGCGCTGGCCGAGGTAGTAGAGGTCGGCGGCCGCGAGCGGGCGGCCGAGAACCAGTAAAAGGATGGCCAGCGGCCAGAGCAGGCGGCGTGATAGGGTCGGCACGGACTTTCCTTGCGGGGCGCGTGGATCGGCCTAGGTTAGCGATGGCCGGGGCCGCCGTCACCCCGCGCTTCGATTGGGGCGGACGGGATGGCAACGGCGCAGTGGGACGGCTTGCAGGCGGTATTCGAGGACCTCGGCGGCTACGGCGCGCTGGCGCGCCAGGCGGCGCAGGGCGAGGGGCCGCTGGTGGGGCATCTGCAACGGACCAACATCCAGCTCGCGGCGATCCCGGTGTTCACCCGCAAGGGGGTCGCCGAGACCACGGTCAACGACCTGCTGGAGGCGGCGCGGGTCTCGCGGCGGACTTTCTACAAGTATTTCGCCGGCAAGCTGGAGGTGCTGGAAAGCATCTACCACAGCGCCGTGCAATTGCTGCTGGCGCGCTTCGGCGGGCTGCGCAGCGAGGCCGGCAGCGACGAGGACTGGCTGCGGGCGATGGTCTCGCTGTTCTTCGACTACCACCTGGCGGTCGGTCCGATCATCCGCATGATGCAGGAGGAGGCCCTGCATGCCGGCTCGCCGCTGGCGGCGCACCGGCAGCGCGCGCACCTGAAGATTATCGAGCTGTGGGCCGAGCGCCTGGGCGCCCAGGGCGCGGCCCACGATGCGCTGACCTACCGGGTGCTGATCTGGGCGATGGAGGCGGCTTCGCTGGAGCTGCTCAATGCCAGCGACCCGCTGGAGCTGCCGCGGGTCAAGCGGGTGCTCGGCGACCTGCTGGTGGGTACGCTCTGTCCCAGCACCCAGGCTCCGACGAGACTGCAAGGGTAACAGCCGGGCAGTCGCCGCTCGCGCCTACAGAACCTAGGTTGGGCTCGCAGCCCGCCGTGGCCATGCTCTGATGCCCTGTCATAACAACAAGACGGGAGACGTGCGTCCATGTCCGCGACACCCTATCTGCTGCAACCGCCGCTGGCGGTCGGATTCGCCCGCCTGGGCTTCGGCTCCCTCTCGCTGGAGTCGTTGCGCGAGCGCTACGCCGCACCGTCCAGCGGCTCGCGCTTCATCGAGCTGGACGGTTTCCCGCTGCACTACCGCGACGAAGGCAGCCGCGACAAGCCGGTACTGGTGATGATCCACGGCGTGGTCGCCTCGCTGCACACCTGGGACGACTGGGTGAAGGCGATGTCGCCCTACTTCCGCATCGTGCGCTTCGACGTGCCGGGCTTCGGCCTGACCGGGCCGGGGCGTGACAGCCGCTACTCCGGCGAGCGCATGGTGGCGATCCTCGGCCAGTTGCTCGATTTCCTCAAGATCGACAAGGCCTCGATCGCCGGCAACTCCCTGGGCGGTTATATCGCCTGGAACTTCGCCCTGGCGCAGCCGCAGCGAGTGGAGCGGCTGGTGCTGATCGACCCGGCCGGTTACCAGATGCGCAAGGTGCCGTGGATGATCGCCTCGGCGGCGCTGCCCGGCTCGACCCTGGCGATGCCGCTGTGGATGCCGCGGGCGCTGATCGCCCAGGGCATCAAGGAAGTCTATGGCGAGCCGGGGCGGATCAAGCCGGGGGTGGTCGACCGTTACTACGACCTGAGCCGCCGCCCGGGCAACCGCAAGGGCATGATGGAGATCTTCCGCGTGTTGCTGAAGGTCAACCGCGAGGAACTCGGCACCTCCGGCGAACGCATCGCCCGGATCGTCGCGCCGACCTTGCTGATGTGGGGCGAACGCGACCGCTGGATCTCGCCGAAGCACGTACCGCTGTGGCAACGCGACCTGCCGGGGATCCAGGTGAAGACCTATCCGGGCGTCGGGCATATCCCCATGGAGGAGATTCCCGAGCAGACCGCGGCGGATGCACTGCGCTTCCTGATGGCCTGATCCCAGGCCGTCATGAAGAAGCCCGCGCTGGTCAGTCGCGGGCTTTTTAATGCATGGACGAAAGGCCGAAATACCAGGCGAGGAGGGTCAGGCGGCCTTCGGTTCCGGTTCGAACTGGTCGCGGTACTGCTCGATGAGGTGCAGGTTATTGTGCTGCCAGGGGTGGAAGTCCTTCTTGTAGAAGTCCAGGTACACGCCCACCAGCGAGCGGAACACGCCGTCCTTGCCCCACAGCCACTTGATGCCGTCGCGCCAGACCTTGAAGTTCCACAGCAGGCCGTCGCGCTTGAGCATGTGGACCAGGCCCTTGGTGGTGTCGAGGGCGAAGAAGAAGGTGCCCTGGACCATCGCCCGGCGGCGCAGCCTGGCCTTGCCGTTGACCAGCATGAACACGTCGTAGGCCACCGCCTTGTGCTCGGTTTCCTCCAGTGCGTGCCAGCGCCACAGGCGGGCCATGGTCGGGTCGGCGCCTTCCAGCCACCTGGGGTTGCTCAGCAGGCCGTCGGCCATGATCGCGGTGAGGTGCTCCAGGGCCGCGGTGGCCGCCAGTTGCCGCGACGGGTGCAGTTTCTGCTGGGCGAAGCGGATGCGCCGCTTGGCACCGCCTTCCAGGCGGTCGATGTCGTAGCCGAGGGCGCGCAGGCGGTCGCTGTAGACCAGGTGCTCGCGGCTGTGGTGGCCTTCCTGGCCGATGAAGCCACGGATCTGTTGCTTCAGCGCCGGGTCCTCGACCCGCTCGCGGTAGTGGCGCACGGAGTCGATGAAGAAGCGCTCGCCATCGGGGAACAGCACCGACATGGCGTTGAACATGTGGGTCTTGAAAGCGTCGCCGCTGTGCCAATGGCGCGGCATCGGATCGGGCAGGTCGAAGTCCAGATGACGCGGGCGGATCTCCAGACCTTCGGGGGTGGTGCTGGCCATAGCGGCTCCCTGTGATGGTGAAGGACCATGGGATCGACTATCGCTTGCGGGGGATAGCCTCACAAGGTTATCTTCTGCCAACTTTCCGGTCATATCCGGCCAGCGGTCAGAACAATAAACAGCCATGAAACAACCGCTCAATTTCACCGCCGAACTGGTGCCGGTGGCCTATGCCGAGGCACTCCTCGATCTCGTCGCAGAGTACGGCGTGTCCCGCCAGGCGCTGTTCGACGCTGCGCGGGTGCGTCCCGAGGTGCTGGACAGCCCGAACGGCCGCCTGTCCTTCCTCGACTTCAACCAGCTCACCTACAGCGCCCAGGCCCTGTGCGGCGAGCCGGCGCTGGGGCTGGTGCTCGGCCAGCGCCTGAACGTCTCCGCCCACGGCATCCTCGGCTACGCGGTGCTGTCCAGCGCCAACCTGGGCAAGGCCATCCAGTTCGCCCTCAAGTACTACCGGGTGCTCGGCCTGGCCTACGAACTGGAACTGGTGCTCGATGACGGCCGCGCCGAGTTGCGCGCGGTGGAGTCGATGCCGCTGGGCGCCGCTTCGGTGTTCGCCGCCGAGGGCCTGATGGCGACGCTGTATTCCATCGCCTGCTTCCTGGTCGGCGAGCCGTTGCAGGACGTGCGGGTCGGCTTCGCCTATCCGCCGCCGGCCCATGCCCGGCGCTACGCCGAGGTGTTCGGGGTGGCTGCGGAGTTCGAGCAGCCCTGGCACTGGCTGAGCATGCCCAGCGAGTACCTGGAACGACCGATGGCGCTGGCCAACCCGGCCACGGTGCAGATGTGCGAGCAGCAGTGCGAGGCGCTGCTGGCCACCCTGGACGTCCAGGAAGGCCTGCTGACCCGTGTGCGCCGCCTGCTGCTGGCGCGTCCCGGCGACTTCCCCGACCTCGAACAGGCCGCCCGCGAACTGCACACCAGCGGGCGCAGCCTGCGCCGGCACCTGTCGTCGCTGGGCACCACCTACCAGCAGGTCCTCGACGATGTGCGCAAGCGCCTGGCCCTGCAATACCTGACCACCACCCAGCTACCGCTGTACGAGATTGCCCTGTTGCTCGGCTTCAACGACTCGTCGAACTTCCGCCGGGCGTTCCGCAAGTGGACCGGCAAGCTGCCCAGCGACTACCGCGAAGCGCCCTGAGCCGACGCCGACGGTCCTCGGCACCAGGCGGATGTGCCATGCTTGGCGTTTCATAGAAATCCATGGCGCGCTTGCCGCGCCTACCGTGATCGGAGTCTTGCATGTCGACATCCCCCGCGCTGATCCGCGAAACCTTTCCCGTCGGGCCTTTGCAGTGCAACTGCACCATCATTGGCGATCCGCTGACCAGGAAGGCCATCGTCGTCGATCCGGGCGGCGACCACGAACTGATCCTGCAGCGCCTCGACCGCCTCGGCCTGCAAGTGGTCAGCATCATCCATACCCACGCGCACCTGGATCACTTCCTCGCCTCCGGCGAGATGAAGAAGCGCACCGGCGCCAGCCTGCACCTGCACAAGGACGACCAGTTCCTCTGGGACAACCTGGAGATGCAGTGCCAACTGTTCGGCGTGCCCTACACGCCGGTGCCGGCCCCGGACCGCTGGCTGGCCGACGACGAGGAACTGGCCTGCGGTTGTGGAGTGGCACTGCACACGCCGGGGCATACGCCGGGCTCGATGAGTTTCTGGTTCCCCCGGGCGAAGCTGCTGATCGCCGGCGACACCTTGTTCCGCCGCGGCATCGGCCGCACCGACTTGTGGGGCGGCGACTCGGCGGCGATCCAACGTTCGATCCGGCAGCGCCTATACAGCCTCGACGAGGATGCCACGGTGGTCGCCGGCCACGGCCCGGATACCACGCTGGGCGAGGAGATGCGCGAGAATCCCTTCGTCAGGGGCTGAAAAGGATTTTTCCGAGCATCGGGAATTTTGCCACCTGGCTATGCTCTAAGATGTCGGCCGCCCCTCACGCAGGGGCGTTTCAGTACCTCGAGGAGTAGTTTTCCCATGTTCACCTCCCGTTGCCTGCCTCTGGCCGCAGCCGTCACCGCACTGGCGCTGCTCGCCGGTTGTGCCAACAACAACCCCTACGACACGCAAAGCCAAAGCCAGGGTGGCATGAGCAAGACGGCCAAGTACGGCGGACTGGGTGCGCTGGCCGGCGCCGTCGCCGGTGCCGCGATCGACCACAACAACCGTGGCAAGGGCGCGCTGATCGGCGCTGCCGTCGCTGGCGCCGCCGCCGCGGGCTATGGCTACTACGCCGACAAGCAGGAAGCCGAGCTGCGTCGGCAGATGGAAGGCACCGGCGTGGAAGTGCAGCGCCAGGGCGACGACATCAAGCTGATCATGCCGGGCAACATCACCTTCGCCACCGATTCGGCGAACATCGCTCCGAGCTTCTACGCGCCGCTGAACAACCTGGCGAACTCGTTCAAGCAGTACAACCAGAACACCATCGAGATCGTCGGCTACACCGACAGCACCGGCAGCCGCCAGCACAACATGGACCTGTCCCAGCGTCGTGCGCAGAGCGTGGCCGGCTACCTGACCGCCCAGGGCGTCGACGGCACCCGCCTGAGTACCCGCGGCATGGGCCCGGACCAGCCGATCGCGAGCAACTCCACCGCCGACGGTCGCGCGCAGAACCGGCGCGTCGAGGTCAACCTGCGACCGGTTCCGGGCGCCCAGGGCCCGGCGCAGACCCAGCCGCAGTACTGATCGCGGCCTGGAAGAAAAAGCCCGCCATTCGGCGGGCTTTTTCATGGGCGCTGGTCGGCGCTCTTCGTCCTACGCCTTGGCGTTACCGGGAAACTCGCGGTGCAGGCTGTCGAGCAACTGGTCCTTGCGCTCCCACAGCTGGTTGACCCATTGCTGGAATTCCGCGCGGTAGCCGGCGTCCTGGTCGTAGCTCTTGCCGACGAACTGGCGCGGAATCTCCAGTTCCTCGAAGCGCACCACGACGTCCTTCAGGCGTCCGGAAAGCAGGCACCAGAAGGTCGGGCTGCCGTCCGGGTAGTGGATGGTCACGTTGACCAGGGTCTTCAATTGCTCGCCCATGGCGTCGAGGACGAAGGCGATGCCGCCGGCCTTGGGCTTGAGCAGGTGGCGGAACGGCGACTGCTGCTCGTCGTGCTTGGCGCGGGTGAAACGGGTGCCTTCGAGGAAGTTGAACACCGCTACCGGGATGCGGCTGAACTTGGCGCAGGCCTTGCGCGTGGTCGCCAGGTCCTGGCCTTTCTTCTCCGGGTGCCTGGCCAGGTAGGCCTTGCTGTAGCGCTTCATGAAGGGGAAATCGAGGGCCCACCAGCACAGGCCGATGATCGGGACCCAGATCAGTTCCTGCTTGAGGAAGAAGCGCAGCAGCGGGATGCGCCGGTTCAACTGGTATTGCAGGACGAGGATGTCGACCCAGCTCTGGTGGTTGCTGGTGACCAGGTAGGAGTGTTGGTACTCCAGGCCCTCCAGGCCCTGGACGTTCCAGCGGGTGCGCTGGACCAGGTTCATCCAGCCCTTGTTGCAGGCGATCCAGCCTTCGGCGATCAGGCTCATGATCTTGCTGCACAGGCGCTGGGCGGCGGCGAACGGCAGGAACAGCTTGACCAGGGTCATGCCGAACAGCAGGCAGGCCCAGCACAGGGTGCTGGACACCAGCAGCAGGCCGGCCAGGGAGCCGCGCAGGAAATGGGGGAGAAACGACAGCATCAAGGAGTCCTTGTACGTAGGCGCCCGGCCAGGGCCGGGCGCGTGGAGCGGGGCGTGGTCCCGCCGTTCACATGGCACATCCTCGTGCCTGGCCGAAGCCAGTGCCGCCCACTGGGCGGCGTTCCTTCAGGCCGGGGCCTGGGCGTCCGCCTGGATGGCGGTGAGGGCGATGGTGTAGACGATGTCTTCCACCAGCGCGCCGCGCGACAGGTCGTTCACCGGTTTGCGCAGGCCTTGCAGCATCGGCCCGACGCTGACGCAATCGGCGCTGCGCTGCACCGCCTTGTAGGTGGTGTTGCCGGTGTTCAGGTCGGGGAAGATGAACACCGTGGCCTGCCCGGCCACCGGGCTGTTCGGCGCCTTCTGGCGGCCGACGCTGGCGATGGCGGCGGCATCATACTGCAAGGGTCCGTCGATCAACAGGTCGGGGCGCTGCTCGCGCGCCAGGCGGGTGGCCTCGCGAACCTTGTCGACATCCACCCCGGAACCGGAGTCGCCGGTGGAGTAGCTGATCATCGCGACCCGTGCCGGGATGCCGAAAGCCTGCGCCGACGCGGCACTCTGCACGGCGATCTCGGCCAGGTCACTGGCCGAAGGATCGGGATTCACCGCGCAATCGCCGTAGACCAGCACCTGGTCCGGTAACAACATGAAAAACACTGACGACACCAGGTTGTAGCCGGGCGCGGTCTTGATCAGTTGCAGCGCCGGGCGGATGGTGCTGGCGGTGGTGTGGATGGCGCCGGAGACCAGGCCGTCGACCTCGTCCAGGGCAAGCATCATGGTCGCCAGGACCACGCTGTCCTCCAGTTGCTGCTCCGCCATCGGCGCGTTCAGCCCCTTGCCCTTGCGCAGCTCGACCATCGGTTCGACGTAGCGCTGCCGCACCAGGTCCGGGTCGATGATCTCCAGGCCTTCCGGTAGCACGATGCCCTGGGCCTGGGCCACCGCCTGGACCTCGTCCGGCTTGGCCAGCAGCACGCAGCGGGCGATGCCGCGCGCCTGGCAGATCGCCGCCGCCTGCACGGTGCGCGGCTCGCTGCCCTCGGGCAGGACGATGCGCTTGCCGGCCTTCTGCGCGCGTTGCACCACCTGGTAGCGGAACGCCGGCGGCGACAGGCGCAGCTCGCGCGGCGTACCGCAGCGCTGCTTGAGCCATTCGAAATCGATGTGCCCGGCGACGAACTCGGTGACCCGCTCGGCGCGCTCGCGGTCGTCCACCGGGATTTCCTTGTTCATCCGGTTCAGGTTGGTCGCGGTGTCGTAGGAGCCGGTGGCCACCGACAGCACTGGCAGGCCTCCCTGCAAGGCGCCGCGGCAGAGTTCCATGATCCGCGGGTCGGGCGGGAAGTCGCTGCACAGCAGCAGGCCGGCCAAGGGTACGCCGTTCATCGCGGCCAGGCTGGCGGCGAGGATGATGTCGTCGCGGTCGCCGGGGGTCACCACCAGCACGCCGGGCTTGAGCAGTTGCACGGTGTTGGGCACGGCGCGGGCGCATAGCACGATCTTCTGCACCCGGCGCTGCTCGTAGTCGCCGGCGTTGATCACCCGTGCGCTGAGCAGATCGGCGATGTCGCGGGTGCGCGCGGCGTTGAGTTCGTCCTGCCAGGGAATGCAGCCGATCAGGCGGAAGTCGTCGCGCAGCAGCGGCGAGTGTTCGGTGAGGCGCCGGGCGAAGTCCGCCACGCCGTCCTCGGCGTTGGCCGCGTCGGCCTCGCCGCGGACCTTGTTGAGGATCACCCCGAGCACCTTCGGGTCGCGCGGACCGCCGAACAGCTGGGCCTGGATCTCGATACGGTCGGTCAGTTCGGTGAGCGTCTCGTTTTCCGGCGCGGAGACCAGGATCACCTCGGCGTCGAGACTCTTCGCCAGGTGGAAGTTGACCCGCGCGGCGTAGCTGGCGTGACGGGTCGGTACCATGCCTTCGACGATCACCACGTCCTTGTCGGCGGCGGCGCGCTGGTAGAGGCTGATGATCTCTTCGAGCAGTTCGTCCAGTTGGCCGTCGCCGAGCATCCGCTCGACCTGGGCCAGCGGCAGCGGCTTCGGCGTATCCAGGCCGTGGGTGCGCGCCACCAGTTCGCTGGAGCGCTCCGGGCCGAGGTCGCCGGGATGCAGCTGGGCGATGGGTTTGAAGAAGCCAACCTTCAGCCCGGCGCGTTCCAGGGCGCGAAGCAGGCCGAGGCTGATCGAGGTGAGGCCGACGCCGAAACCGGTCGGGGCGATGAAGAAGGTATGCATCTGGGCTCCTTAAGCCGTGCGTTTGGCCACGCCGCCTGGTTGGGCGGGGGCGTCGATCCAGTTCAGTCGAGCAGGGCCAGCGTGTCGAGGGCGATCTGCCGCTCTTCGTTGGTCGGGATCACCAGTACCCGCGGATGCCCCGCGGCCTGGATCGGCCCGGCGACGCCGCGCACGCAGCGGGCGTTGGCCTCCTGGTCGAGGCGCAGGTCGAACAGCCGCAGGTGGGCGGCGGTCTTGGCGCGCACCAGCGGCGAGTTCTCGCCGATGCCACCGGTGAAGATCACCCCGTCCAGTTGCGGCAGGGCGCAGCTCATCGCCGCCAGGGACTTGGCCAGGCGGTAGCAGAACACCTCGATCGCCAGGGCCGCGCCGGGGTGGCCCTGCTCGCGCTCCTGCTCCAGGGTGCGCATGTCGTTGGACAGGTCGGAGAGGCCGAGCAGGCCGCTTTCGTTGTTCAGCATCGAGTCGATGCGCTCCAGGCTCCAGCCCAGGGTCCGCGCCAGGTGGCTGTGCAGGTTGGGGTCGACGTCGCCGCTGCGGGTGCCCATTACCAGGCCTTCCAGCGGGGTCAGGCCCATGCTGGTGTCGAGGCTCTGGCCGTTGACGATGGCGCAGGTCGAGCTGCCATTGCCAAGGTGGGCGCTGAGCCAACTGCTGTCGCCGACCGCCAACCCGGCCATTTCCGCGGCGCGGTGGCTGACGTAGCGGTGGCTGGTGCCGTGGAAGCCGTAGCGGCGTACGCCATGCTCGCGGTAGAGGGCTTCCGGCAGGGCGTAGCGGTAGGCGTGCTCCGGCAGGCTCTGGTGGAAGGCGGTGTCGAACACGGCGACGTGGGGCAGCTTTGGAAACAGCGTCATCGCTGCCTCGATGCCTTGCAGGTTGGCCGGGTTGTGCAGCGGCGCCAGCGGCGCGGTGGCCCGGATCGCCTCGACCACCCGGTCGTCGATGCGCGTGGCATGGGTGAACAGCTCGCCGCCATGCACCACCCGGTGGCCGATGCCGTGGAGCTTGCCGCCCGCGGCGTTCTGCACCATCGGCAGCAACTGGGCGAGGGCGGCGCGGTGGTCGGCGTTGGGAATCATCAGGCTGTCGCTGTCGCCGCCGCGCTTCCAGCGCAGCACCGCATCGCGGCTGCCCAGGCGCTCGGCGAGGCCGTGCAGGGGAAACAGGGAGTGGGCCTCGTTGACCAGGGCGAACTTGATCGACGAACTGCCGCAGTTGATCACCAGTATGTTGCGTGAGGGCATCACTGCTCCTTGGTCTGCTCTTCTTCTTCCCGGGCACACCAGCCGCAGCGAAATTCGCGGCCGAGCTGTCTGTGCCGCTCGTTTTCGTCAAGGACCCAGGCGCGCGATTGCCAGGGCGGTTGGTGGCGCAGGTGTTGAGTATGGCCACAGGACAAGACTGCCACCCAATGGCCTTCCTCGTCCTGATGAAAATCAATCACCCGCGACGGCGCTCGCGCGCCCCGTTCATCAGGGGCGCGGTCGCTTTCGGGGCTATTGATGCGTACACTTACGCATTCATCTTCTTTATCGAAAAGGTTTCGAACCATGCAGATCGCGGCCAACAAGGCGGTTTCCATCGACTATACCCTGACCAACGACGCCGGGGATGTCATCGACAGTTCCGCTGGTGGCGCGCCGCTGGTCTACCTGCACGGTGCCGGCAACATCATCGTCGGCCTGGAGAAGGCCCTGGAAGGCAAGAACGTCGGTGACGAACTGAGCGTCGCCATCGAGCCGGAAGACGCCTATGGCGAATACAGCGCCGAACTGGTCGCGACCCTGACCCGCGAGATGTTCGAAGGCGTCGACGAACTGGAAGTCGGCATGCAGTTCCACGCCTCGGCTCCGGACGGCGGCATGCAGATCGTCACCATCCGCGACATCGACGGCGACGACGTGACCGTCGATGGCAACCATCCGCTGGCCGGCCAGCGCCTGAACTTCAAGGTCAAGGTAGTCGACGTGCGCGAGGCCAACGCCGAGGAAATCGCCCATGGTCACATCCATGGCGAAGGCGGTCACCACCACTGATCGGCGTTCATTCGCCGATTGATGGCCTGGGCCGTCCGCCGGCGGAACTGCTAAGCTGGTATAGCGAAAGGCGCCTTTGGGCGCCTTTCGCGTCATGCGCCATGCCTGGGCTCTTTACCCCGTCCCTGGGGATGCGCCGCAGCCAGGGTTCTTGCCCGGTGCGGGGCTTGGCACGTTGTGTCGCTGAATGCGCAAGGAGTACGTCATGAGTGCCTTTCACGATCTCACCCTGCAGGGGTTGGATGGACAGGACCTGCCGCTTTCCCCGTTCAAGGGCAAGGTGCTGCTGGTGGTCAATGTCGCCTCCAAATGCGGCCTGACACCCCAGTACGCCGGCCTGGAGAATCTCTACCAGACCTACCGCGAGCGCGGTTTCGCGGTGCTCGGCGTGCCCTGCAACCAGTTCGCCGGCCAGGAGCCGGGCAGCGAGGCGGATATCCAGTCCTTCTGTAGCCTGAACTATGGCGTCAGCTTCCCGATGAGCGCCAAGGTCGAGGTCAACGGCAGCGCGCGGCATCCGCTCTATCGCCTGCTGGCGGGCGAGGGCGCGGAGTTTCCCGGCGACATCACCTGGAACTTCGAGAAATTCCTCCTCGGTCCCGACGGTCGCGTGCTGGCGCGTTTCAGCCCGCGCACGGCGCCGGACGACCCGGCCCTGGTGCAAGCCATCGAGAAGGCCCTGGGTTGATCTCCCGCGGGACGCGTTCGCGTCCCGCCGCTTCCTTTCCTGTCTTGCGCCGGTTCATGACGCAACGCGATAAGCCCCTGCCTGTAACGCCTGATCACCGCCGTTGATAATGCTGGGCGGACGAGACGACCGGTCATATTCTCTCGTTCCATGACTAGCAACCGACTCGACAAGCGTGAACTGATCCTGGCCAAGGGCTCCGAGGTCATGACCCGACGTGGCTACCACGGCACCGGGGTGCTGGAGATCGTCCAGGCCGCGCGCATCCCCAAGGGCTCCTTCTATCACTACTTCGACAGCAAGGAAGCCTTCGCCCAGCAGGCCCTGGAGCACGTCTACGCGCCGCGCTTGGCGCGCTACGCCCAGGCCCTCGGCGACAGCCGCTTCAGCCCGCGCGAGCGGGTGCTGCGCTACTACGGCGAGCTGCTGGAGCACTTCGCCCGCCAGGAAAAGCCCGAATACCACTGCTTCATCGGCAGCCTGAGCTTCGAGATGGCCGAGCTGTCGCCGCCGATCGCGGCCAAGGTCGAGTCGATCCTGCAGGCTTCCGCGCAAATCCTCCAGGACTGCCTGGAGCAGGCGCGCGAGGCCGGCGAACTGGCCGCCGACGAGGACTGCGCGAGCCTGGCCGGCTTCATCGGCTTCGCCTGGCAGGGCGCCCTGGCGCGCTTCAAGGTCGGCGCCGGCCTCGCTCCGTTGAATGCTTTCATGTCGCGCCTGGAGCTGCTGCTCCGCGCCTGATACCTGCCCGAACCTCCCATTCCCCCTCAGGAGTCCGTCCATGAGTGCCCCCGTAGAAGCCCTGTTCCAACCGTTCCGTCTCGGCGCCCTGGAGCTGCCCACCCGTGTGGTGATGGCGCCGATGACCCGCAACTTTTCCCCGGGCGGCGTACCCAACGCCAAGGTCGTCGAGTACTACCGCCGGCGCGCCGCCGCCGGCGTCGGCCTGATCGTCAGCGAAGGCACCACGGTCGGCCACAAGGCCGCCAACGGCTATCCGAACGTGCCGCGCTTCTATGGCGAGGACGCCCTGGCCGGCTGGAAGCAGGTGGTCGACGCAGTGCATGCCGAGGGCGGGCGCATCGTTCCGCAGCTCTGGCACGTCGGCAGCGTTCGGCGCCTGGGCGTGGAGCCGGACGCCAGCGTGCCCGGCTACGGCCCGATGGAGAAGGCCAAGGACGGCAAGGTGCTGGTCCACGGCATGAGCAAGGCCGACATCCAGGAAGTCATCGCCGCCTTCGCCCAGGCCGCCCGCGACGCCCAGGCGATCGGCATGGATGGGGTGGAGATCCACGGCGCCCACGGCTACCTGATCGACCAGTTCTTCTGGGAAGGCAGCAACCAGCGGGACGACGAGTACGGCGGCAGCCTGGCCAATCGCTCGCGCTTCGCCGTCGAGCTGGTGCGGGCGGTGCGCGCGGCGGTCGGCGCGGATTTCCCGATCATCTTCCGCTTCTCCCAATGGAAGCAGCAGGACTATTCCGCGCGCCTGGTGGAAACCCCGGAGGGCCTGCGCGAGTTCCTCGCGCCGCTGGTGGAGGCCGGCGTCGACATCTTCCACTGCTCGACCCGCCGCTTCTGGATTCCCGAGTTCGAAGGCTCGGAACTCAACCTGGCCGGCTGGACCCGCGAGCTGACCGGCAAGCCGACCATTACCGTGGGTAACGTCGGCCTGGACGGCAGCGAGTTCCTGCAATTCTTCGGCAAAACCGACGAGGTGGCGCAGCCGGCGAGCATCGACGGCCTGGTGGAGCGCCTGGACAAGGGCGAGTTCGACCTGGTCGCGGTGGGCCGCGCGCTGCTGGTGGACCCGGAGTGGGCGGTGAAGGTCCGCGAGGGGCGTATCGGCGACATCAAGCCGTTCAGCCGCGAGGCCCTGGCCAGCCTGGTCTGAAGGCGCGTCCGCGACGCACCGACCCGGCGCCGCGCCAGCAAGCAGATCCCACCCCTCGGGGTGGGATTTTTCATGGCCGTGATTTTTTCCGAAAACCCGCCCTGCGACCGGCTGACTTCAAAGTCCGAAACCGGCATTGTATGACCGCCAACACAACAATAGGCCGAGAAACGGCCAGAGGAGCGAATCCATGCGTATCGGCCTGGTGGTCGACGCGACCTGCGACCTGCCGCCCGAATTCCTCGCCGCCCACGGCATCCGCGTGATGCCGATCGGGATCCGCCTGGGCGAGCAGCGGCTCATCGATCGACGCGATCCCGACACCACCCTGAGCTTCTACCGCGACCACCTGCCCAAGGTCGGCAGCAAGGACGGCAGCCAGCCGCTCTCCGCCGCCGAGTTGCAGCAATGGTTCCTCGACGAACTGGTGACCGACTTCGACTACGTGGTCTGCCTCACCGTCGACAGCCTGCGCAGTCCGATCTTCGAGCATGCCACCCAGGCCTCCTTCGGCCTGCTCCAGCATTACCACGAGCGCCGCCACGCGGCCGGCATCGCCGGTCCCTTCACCCTGCGCGTACTCGACAGCCACTCGGTGTTCGCCGGCATCGCCTGCCTGGCGGCCGAGGGCACGCGCCTGCTGGCGCAGGGCAGCCACCCCAACGCGTTGCGTACGCGCCTCGAACAGCTCAGCCAGCAGACCTGCACCTACCTGGTCGCCGACGACCTGGGCCACTTGCGCCGGCGCGGCTTCCAGAAGGGTGATCGCAGCGGTTTCGTCGACCGGGTCAAGGGCGCGGCGCTGGGGTTGGGCTCGCTGCTCGACGTCAAGCCGGTGTTCAGCCTGGCCGATGGCGAGGACAAACCGGTGGCGCTCTCGCCGAGCTTCGAGAAGTCGGCGGAGAAGCTGTTCGGCTATGCCCTGGCGCGGGTACAGGCGGGTGAGCTGCTGGCACCGCAACTGGGTCTCAGCTATGCCGGCGATCCGACCGCGCTGCGCGACCTGCCGGGCTTCGCCGCGCTGGAGAACGCCTGCCGCGAGTGCGACATCCACTTGCACCTGGGCATGCTCAGTCCCACCGGCGGCATCAATCTGGGCGCCGGGGCCATGAGCCTGGGCTTCATCGCCGCGCCGAAAGCCTTTGCCTGAGAGCTACTCGCGGCTGCGTGGCAAGGCCCCGCCATCCTCCGCCGGCGGCCGCTCGGGCTTCGACCGAGCGGGCTGGACCAGCGGACTGGCGCAGGCGTCCTCCAGGTAGTTCTGGAAGTGCTCGACGATGCTGTCCCAACCTTGCCGGCTGGCGTGCTGGCGGGCGTTGAGACGGACCCGGCGCAGGCGTTCCTGGTCGTCCAGCAGCCAACTGGCGACTTCGACGAAGCCGCTCTTGTCGCCCGGCGCGGCGAGCACGCCGTTGTGCCCATGGCGGATGTGCTGGCCGGCGGCGGCCTGGTCGAAGGCGACCACCGCGAGGCCGGCGGCCTGGGCTTCGAGGACCACGTTGCCGAAGGTCTCCGACAGGCTTGGGAAGAGGAACAGGTCGCCCGAGGCGTAGTGGGCGGCCAGGGTTTCGCCGCGCTGGACGCCGCAGAACAGCGCTTCGGGCAGGTCCCGTTCGAGGTGCTTGCGCTCCGGCCCGTCGCCCACCAGTACCAGGCGCAGCTTCAGCTGCGGATGGGCGGCGCAGAGCGCGCGGAAGGTGCCGCCGAGCAGGCCGAGGTTCTTCTCCGCCGCCAGCCGGCCGACGTGCAGCACGGCGATGTCCTGTTCGCCCAGGCCCCAGCGCCGGCGTAGTTCGGGATCGCGCCGGGAGGGATGGAAGAGTTGGCTGTCGACCCCGCGGGAGAGCAGGTTGAGGCGTTCGAAACCGCGCCGTTGCAATTCCATGCGCTGGCTGCCGCTGGGCACCAGGGTCATCTGCGTGCGGTTGTGGAACCAGCGCAGGTAGCCGGTGACCAGCCGGGTCAGCGGGCCGAAGCCGTAGTGCTCGCTGTACTGCTGGAAGTTGGTGTGGAAACCGCTGACCGCCGGGATGCCCAGGCGCCGCGCGGCGCGCAGGGCGGAGAAGCCGAGCGGGCCTTCGGTGGCGATGTAGAGCACGTCCGGGCGCTGGCGCTTCCAGCAGCGCAGCAGCTTGTGCAGGCTCGACATGCCCCATTGCAGGCCGGGGTAGCCGGGCAACGGCCAGCCGCGGGTCAGCACCAGCTCGGCGTCGCTGCGCCGGCCGTCGTCGCCGGGCTGGCGCGGGCGCACCACCTGAACCCGATGGCCAAGCTGCTGGAGACCGGCATGCAGGCGACCCAGGGTATTGGCGACGCCGTTGACTTCCGGTGGGTAGGTTTCGCTGATCAGGGCGATGCTTAGAGGTCTGCTCATGACGTCAGTGTCGACCGACGCCGTGTAGCGGATGTGAAGTTTTGGTGACGCTTGCGTGACGGCGCCCCGGTCGGGGCGCCGTGGATTTCAGCGTTGCAGCAGGCGTGGGTTCTCCTCGCCGAAGATCTGCTTGCGCAGGGCCTTGAGGCGTTCGTCGATGGCGGCGTGACGCTGCTCCTCGCCGTCGACGCTGGCGAGCACCTCGGCGATCACCTTGTCCGACTCTTGCGCGTATTCGCGCAGTTGCTCTTCCTCGCCAGGCGTCGGCGCTTGCTGCTGGACGGAGGCGTTGTCCTTGAGCGCCATCCAGATCTCGAAGTCGAGCGCCTCGCGGCGCCTGGCATCGGCCTCCACATAGGGCGTCAGACGCTGGATCTCCTCGAAGGTCTGGCGCGGATCGGCGCCGACCGCCACCTCGCGCTTGAGCTGTTCGATCAGGCCTTCGGCGGCCTGCTTGCGTTCGATCTCGGACATCTGCCCGGCGTTGCGGCCGAACTCGCCGAGTTGCTGTTCCAGGTTGTCGGGAGCGGTGGCTGTATTCATCTCGGGGGCTCGGGAAGGAATGGAAGGTTTTGCCGCCGGTGTGGCCTGCGGGGGAGACGCGAAGGGCGCGACGGGCGCCGGCTCCGATGGGTAAAACAACAGGACGGCGCCGATGGCCGTGCCGCAGAGCAGCAGGGCCAGCAAGGTCCAGGTCAGGGTAGGTCTCATGCGATGGACTCCTCGCTTCAGGTCGCTGCGATGTCGAGCAATGGATCGCTCCTGCTCGGCTTGCCGGTCTCGACGTGTCCGGCCAGGCGGCGGAGATAGTTGGCTTCCGTATTGCTGGCGGTCACGCTGAGGTCGTACCAGCCCTGGCTGCTGCGTAACAGCCACACTTCACTGATCGCCTGGTTCGGTTCGAGTTCATAGCGACGGCTGCCCTCCTGGGTATAGGCCGGGTTCGGCGTCACCGTCACGCTGCACGGCAGGCGGCCGAGATTGCGGATGTTCAACTGCAGGTTGCCGTTGCGTTGATAGGTGACCGATACCTCGGGCCGCGCCATCTGCGCGGCGAGATGCAGGTTGCCGTGGAACTCGCGGAAGAAGCCGTTGGGGCCGTGCACCTCGAAGGCGTAGCGGCCGTTGGCGTCGATCAGGTCGTCGAGTTCGTCGTTGAGGGTCCGGCCCAGTTCCTCTCCGCTTTCCTGGACCACCGGATAGCTGGTCACGGTATAGAAGCGCGGATTGCCGACTTCCCGCGGCTGCACCTGGAATACCGCAGCGGAGTGTCCCTGCGGATTGCCCGGCAGGCTCATGCCGTCGTTGCCCAGGGTCAGGCGCAGCTTGCCGGTGGCGATGTCGAGGGCCAGCGTGGCGTGCAACTGGTAGGGCACCGCGAGGGTAGGGCGCTGGCCCTTTTCCTGGCCGGGCAGGCTCTTGGGCTCGTAGGACCAGTATTTGGGACTGGGCCGGTAGAACTGCTGCCAGTAGGCGTCCTCCTTGCGCGCGTCGCTCTGCGGGACGTTGGTCAGGTCGGGGGCGACCTGGGTATCGCCTGCGCCCTGGAAGTCGAACAGCGAAGTCAGGTCGCCGCAGACGGCACGCCGCCAGGGCGAGATGTTTTCCTCGACGACGCCGAAGCGGCGTTCGAGGAAGCGCAGCACCGAGGTATGGTCGAACACTTCGGCGCTGACCTTGCCGCCCTTCGACCAGGGCGAGATGGCGATCAGCGGGACGCGGTGGCCGAGCCCGATGGGCAGCCCGCTGGATGCCTCGATCTCGCCGGCGGTGCTGACCGTGGAAAGGCCGACGCCATCCTTCCACGGCGGCACCGGGGCGCTGGCGTGGTCATAGAAGCCGTCGCCCTCGTCGTAGTTGAGGATGAACACGGTCCTGGCCCAGACCTCGGGGTTGCTGGTCAGCGCGTCGAGCACCCGGGTCACGTAGTACTCGCCGAACGAGGGGCCCCACCAGGGATGCTCGCAGTAGCAGTAGGGCGCGACGATCCAGGACACCTGCGGCAGCGTGTTTTCTTGCACATCCTTGCGCAACTGGTCGACGCCGCGGGCGAGCATGGCGCGCTGCCAGAGGTCCGAATCGCGCGGAGCGTTCTTGAAGTTCCTGAACCAGGCGAGGGCGTTGCAGTCGTAGTTGTTCTGCTCCTGGAGCCGGTATTTCCAGTAGGCGTCGACGTACAGGTACCAGAGTGACGAGGAGCGGTAGCCGCCTTCCTGGTAGACCCGCCAGTCCACGCCAGCGGCGCTTAGCCGCTCGGGATAGGTGGTCCAGTCCACCGTGCCGCTGGCGCCGATGGTGCCGTCGCCCATGTCGTTGCCGATGTGTACGTCCTTGCCGTCGCCGCTGGGGGCGGCGCGTCCGCTCATGTGGTAGAGGCGGTTCGGATTGGTCGGGCCCATCATCGACTGGTGGTAGGCCTCGCACAGGGTGAAGGCGTCGGCCAGGGCGTAGTAGTAGGGAATGTCGCCGCGCTTGAAGTAGCCCATGGCTTCGGGGTACTGCACCGCCATCCACTTGTCGTTGCGGCCCTGGTTCCAGATCGCGTGGAAGGCCGACCATTCATGGTTCTGCGAACTCACCCACTGGGCGCTGGTGACCTTGGTATCCCAGTGATAGGGGGAGAACTCGTACTTGTAGTTCTGGTACCAGACCGGCTTGCCGTCCTGGCGCTTGAGCGCGCGAGGGTCGTTGAAGCCGCGGACGCCGTTGAGGTGGCCGAAGTAGTGATCGAAGCTGCGGTTCTCCTGCATCAGGATGACCACGTGCTGGACGTCCTGGATGGTTCCGGTGCGGATGTCCGGCTCGATGGCCAGGGCGCGCCGGAGCGTCTCCGGGAACAGCCCGGAAAGGCCGGCCAGGGTAGCGGCCTGGGCGCCGTGCTTGAGAAAGGTTCGACGGCGGAATTTCCAGTTTTCGGTCATCGTTTTATTTCCCGGGTGGTTTTTTGATTTCCATCAATCTGCGTACTTCTTGTTTCGAGATGATTAATCGTCTTCGCTGTTTTTCCGGCAGGGAATACAGCGAGCCGATGGTTTCATGGCGATAATTTATCGGTTGATCCCGAAAGCGACTTCGATATGACCTTGAGCGACAACTTGAGAAGTTTTTCGGGATAAAAACAAAGGGCATGGAAATAGAGTTCCATGCCCTTGTCGGCTGAATGAAAGGTCACTTGTTCATGTGTTTTAAATCACATTTTATTTGACGACTTTCATGCGTCATAAAGTTGGCTGGCGAATCTCGAAACCTTGGCTGGAGCCCGCTAGGGAGTGGTGCCGAGCACCTCGAAGGAGCGGGTCGAGCCGCCGATTTCGCTGATCTTCTGGGTCCAGAAGTTCTTCGCGTTGCCATAGTGCCTGATGTAGTAATGGCCGGGCTCGGTCCCTGGTGGAATGGACCAGCTGATAGTCGCTTTCGAGGCAGATATACCCACTCTCTCCCAGCGGTATTGGGTATCCCAGTCATTATCGGTGGCAACGGTCACGGGCGTCTGTTTGCCATCCTTGCCGATATTCACCACTTCCAGGAAAGTCTTCTCGGTGCGCAAGTCATTCTTCGGATGTCCGGTCACGAAAGCGACGGTCACCTTGTCGCCGATGCGATAACTTTCCCTGGGTTGTTGCAACACGTCGCCGAAGGACTTGCCGATATAGGGATCATCGGCCACTACTCCGGTCTGGAAGTTCATCTGGCAGCAGGACAGGTCCGGCGCTATCGCCGAGGTTTCCACCGGCAGGCGTTCGCGCAGCGCCACCGCCATGTCGACGAACAACTGCTGGTAGGCGGCCTGGGTCCAGGGGCCGTAGAGGGTCGAGCCGCCTTCGTATTCCTGGGCGGCGTATTCCTCGCGGGTGGTGACGTAGCTGGCATAGGCATTCGCGTAGCCATTGAAGATCACATGGCGGATACCGGCCGCTTCGCTGGCCGCCTGCACCGCGCGGCGGATCCGCACCCCGGCCATCACGGTGAACTCGGCGGGGGCGCCGAGCAGTTCCAACTGGCCGATGCGGAACATCTGGATCGGCAGCACCGTCGGCGTCCAGGGGTAGGGTTTCTTGTTGCCGGTGTCGGCGAGGATGGTCTTTTCCGCCTGGCATTGCACCAGTTCCTGCGGCGGCACGCCGGTGAGCAACCCGCCAAGGGCCGAGAGGAACGGATTGTTGCCTTCATCCAGCCCCAGCGGGCCTGGACCGTCTTCGGTGCTACCGGCGGCCAGACTGGTGCCGATGGCCGCGGTGCACAACTGGCGCGGCTGGCCGTCGGTGAACTCCGGGCGGATCGGCAGGCGGGTGAAGTCGACGAAACGGAAGCGCGAATCC
Organism: Pseudomonas sp. KBN12P06040; assembly: GCF_037574965.1. Taxonomy (NCBI): domain Bacteria; kingdom Pseudomonadati; phylum Pseudomonadota; class Gammaproteobacteria; order Pseudomonadales; family Pseudomonadaceae; genus Pseudomonas; species Pseudomonas sp. KBN12P06040. The sequence goes on along the minus strand of NZ_JBBELS010000001.1, from coordinate 4,665,719 downwards.
AGTTCGCCGAGCACTTCCTCCTGGGCCTGGCCGGCGATCTCGTAGGCCTTGGCGAATTGGCGCAGACCGATCTCGCGGGTGTTGTCGAACTCGTTGTCGAAGGGACCGGAGCCGGGCTTCAGGTTCAGGTTGGGCGACAGGTTGCCGGCATTGGTCTGGGCGAAGGCGGCGACGAAACCGCTCTTGCGGCTGACGTCGTGCTCCCAGTGATAGGAGGCGTAGCCCTTGTTGTCCGGGGAGATCAGGTGATTGGCGTTGGTCATCGAGGTGCTGTGCACCGGGAACCAACTGATCGCGCCGGCCAGCTCGCCGTTGGCGTCGACGAAGCTGAGCACGCTCATCTGCGGGTCGATGCCATCCTCGTAGCCGGCGATGTCCGGGTTCTTCAGGTGCGACAGCAGCGAACGGTTGCGGCTGGCGTTGCGCAGCTCGCCGCTGCCGTAGAACAGGCGGCCGGGCTGCAACCTGGCCTGGGCCCGCTCGATGGAGCGGACGATGCCGTCGACGATGGCGTTGAAGGTCTTTTCCTGGAAGCCGAGCACCGACAGGTTGTACATCGCGTAGTGGGAGAAGCCGCCCGGACCGGAGTGGGTGTGGGTGGCGGCGAGCATCACGTTGTTCTCGTCGTAGACACCGGGGTACTTCGCCTTGAGCCGGGCCAGGACCTTCAGGTGCACGGCCTGGAAGATCATCCCCAGGTCGGTGTTGACGTAGACCAGGCGACGGCCGCTGGCCGCTTCCTCGATCACGAAGGCACGCGCCCACTGGCGCATGTGGATGCCGGCGGTCTTCTGTTCGAGGGAGGAGTAACCCATCATGCCGACTTCGGCGGCTTCGCCGGTGATGTCCGCCTTGCCCAGGCCGAAGCGGTAGGGCTGGTCGTCGGCCCTGGCAGGCATGGAGAGCGCCAGCAGGACGCAGGACAGCAAGAGCGCGGTGAATGCGGAACGTGACATGGCGACCCTCTTCTTGTTTTCCGCCGCTGGGCGGGCTGGGGACGGTGGTCATCGAAAGCGGGCCGGAGCCTGCCTCGCCTGGTTGCCACTGTAGTGCCAGGGTGGCGGCGTCGAGGGGGGCGTAGCGGACAGGAAGGGGGTGAGCGCCGGCCATCCTGCATGGACGGCAAGGCCGGCGGGTAAAAAAAGGCCGCCTGCGTGGGGAGGCACCGGCGGCCAGTCGGTTCGGCAGCGTCGAGCCGGTCTGCAAGGGCTGGCGCAGGTCTCGGCTGCGGCCTACGCCGACGCTCCCGAGGGCATTCGTAGTGTGCCCGACGCCGGCTGTCAGGGCGCTGACGCCCGCCTGACAATGCCGACAGCGGACACCGGGCGCATGCTTATTTCACCAGCGCCTTCTCGCCTTCCTCGCGGACCCAGAACAGGGTGGCGCCGGCGACGGCGGCGGGCATCATGACCAGGTTGACCAGCGGGATCAGCAGCGCCAGGTAGGTCATCCCGCCGAAACCCATGCACGCCCAGCGCTTGCTGCGCAGCCAGGCGAGCATCTCGTTCCAGCCGAGCTTGTGGTTGTCCGCCGGATAGTCGATGTACTGCACCGCCATCATCCAGATGCCGAAGAGGATCCACAGCGGCGTGGCGATCAGGTTGACCCCGGGCACGAAGCTCAGCACCAGCAGCACCAGCGCGCGCGGCAGGAAGTAGGCGAGCTTGCGCATCTCGCGACCCATGGTGCGCGGGATCATCGCCAGCAGTTCGGCCCAGCTGAACGGCGGGAAGTCGTCGCGGCCGCGAACCACCACCTCGACCTTTTCCGAGAGGAAGCCGTTGAACGGCGCGGAGATGATGTTGGCGACCATGGTGAAGGTGAAGAACACGATCACCAGCACCAGCAGGACGAACAACGGCCAGACGATGTACTGCAGGAAGCTCAGCCAGTCGGGCAGGCTGGGCATCAGCAGGTCGACCCAGTGGCTGAACTGCTGCATCGCGAAGCCGATCAGCAGGGCGAACACCAGCAGGTTGAGGGTCAGGGGGATCAGCACGAACAGGCGCAGCCCGGGACGCATGATCAGCTTCAGGCCTTCGCCGAGGTATTGCGGGCCGCTCAGGGCTGGCATAGGGAATGGTTCTCCGATGGGATGCGGGCTGAAACCTTAGCAGACTGGCGAAAGCCCGCGACAGAGCCTGTTTGACCGCGCATTTCAGGCTGGCGCCTGGTACAGGCAATAGTGGTTGCGCTGGCGCTTGGCCTGGTACATGGCGCTGTCGGCGGCACGGACCAGTCCTTCGGCATCGCCGGCATGCCGCGGGTAGAGAGCGATGCCGATGCTCGGGGTGACGAAGTCGATGCGTTCGCCATTCAGCGCGATCGGTTGGACCAGCGCCGCCAGCAGGCGTTCTGCGAGGCGCTGCGGATTGTTTTCCTGGCTGTCCTCGAGGAGCACGGCGAATTCGTCGCCGCCCAGGCGGTAGGCCTTGTCCGGCTGCCGCAGGGTGCTGCGTACCCGTTCGGCGACGGTCCTGAGGAGGGCATCGCCGATGTCGTGGCCGAAGCGGTCGTTGACCTCCTTGAAGCGGTCCAGGTCCAGGTACAGCAGCGCCAGTTCGCTTCCGCCGGAGCCGGCGCGAAGCAACGCCTGGCCGAGCTGTTCGTCGAAGGCCTTACGGTTGCCCAGGCCGGTCAGCGGGTCGCGGTAGGCCATTTCCAGCAATTGCTGCTGGTAGGCGATCTGGTCGCTGACGTCGCGGACGATGCCGCGGTAGCCCCGTAGTTCGCCCTGCAGGTCGTGGATCAGCGAAACCGTGGCCTCGAAGTAGCCGAGGCTGCCGTCGGCGCGCTGCAGGGGGATGGCGAAGGTCTTGCCTGCGCCGCTCTGCATGGCGCGCTGGAAGGGTTGGCGGGCACGCGCCAGGTCGTCTTCGCCGAGCAGTTCGTAGTAGGGATGGCCGATCAGCGTTTCGCGCGTCTGGCCGAGCAGTTGGCAGAGCGCGGGGTTGACGGTGAGGATCACGCCGTCGACGTCCATTTCGAAGTAGCCGTCGCGCATCGACTGGAGGATCGCCCGGTCGCGCGCCTCGCTGTGTTCCAGGCGCTCGAGCATCTGGTTCATCTCGCCCGCCAGTTGTCCCAGCTCGTCGTTGCCGAAGTCGCTCAGGCGTATCGAGTGGGCGTTGCGTCCGACTTCGGCGACCTCCCGGTTGAGCCGTTGGACCCGGCGCAGGACCCACAGCTCCAGGGCCAGGTAGCCGACCAGGAAAGCGCCCAGCGCGACCAGCAGGGAGGCGCCGAGGAAGAAGTTGATGGCCTTCTCGCCCTGGATGTAGAGCAGGCGTTTCTTGGTGATGTCGAAACGCAGCTGCGGCTCGCCGCTGGAACTCAGATACTGCACCGAGACCTGCTGGACATGTTCGCCGATGAACCGTCGTGGGCTGAGCAGGGCCTGGTTGTGGGTACTGCCGCTGCGGCTGCGCAGCGGCTTCCAGGTGGAGTCGGTGGCGATGTTGGGCATCGGTTGCAGGTCGGCCTGCATCTGTTCGCGGAGGTTGGCCAGGCGTTCCCGGTCGAGGAAGTAGCCGGCGAGGATCGCGCCCTTCGCCGGCGCGCTACCCTGGTTGTTGCTGATAGGCACGCTGACCAGCAGGGTCGGCAGGTTGTCGACCAGCAGCAGCTCGCTCAGGCTGTGGTCGGTACGTCCGCGAAAGTCCAGCGCGCCGAGGCGGATGGCGCGTTGCTGCAGTGCCTCGAGCAGGGCCTGGTCGCTCGCCGAGGGGGCGCCGAAGAGCACGCGCTGGTCGGGCGCGGGCGGGGACCACTGCTTCAGTTGCAGGTGACCCCGGTCGTCGAGGAACAGGACGAAGTCGAATCCCAGGTCGTCGAGCATCTCGTGGTCGAGGTTTTCCTGTTCGAAGGTCTCGTTGGGGCGCTGGATGAAGTCGTAGCTGGCATCCCACCAGGCGTAGGTGCGAACGATGTCCAGGTGGCGCTTCAACTCGAAGTCCAGCCGGTTGTGCAGGACGGTGGCGCCCTCTTGCAGGCGTTGCTGGTCCTCTCGGTCGAAACGGCTCAGCAGGATGCTTTCCGACAAGAGCCAGATACCGCCGAGACTGGCGGCCAGCAACGGCAGGAACAGCCAGAGCAGGCGTGTGCGTAGGGGCATGCGGTGAGGACGGGTAATGGGCGACAGCATGAGTCTAGCCGCAGGTTGAGAGCATAGGCTGACTCTATCGTGCGAATTGAAATTCGACATTTCAATGCATCGTCGTGGTTGGGTAACCTGCGCTGCATATTCTTCCGGGAGCCTGGCGTCGCCGGGCGGAACCCAACCTTCTAGGAGCCTCGCGATGAGCGTACTGGTCAACAAGCAAGCCCCCGACTTCACTGCTGCCGCGGTCCTCGGCGACGGTTCCATCGTCGATGCCTTCCAGCTTTCCAGCCTGCGCGGCAAGTACGTCGTACTGTTCTTCTGGCCGCTCGACTTCACTTTCGTCTGCCCCTCGGAAATCATTGCCCACAACAACCGCATGGATAAGTTCCGCGAGCTGGGCGTCGAGGTGGTCGGTGTCTCCATCGACTCGCAGTTCACCCACCACGCCTGGCGCAGCACGCCGGTGGAGAAGGGCGGCATCGGCGCGGTCGAGTTCACCATGGTCGCCGACGTCAAGCACGAGATCACCCGCGCCTACGGCATCGAGCACGAGGACGGCGTGGCCTTGCGTGCTTCGTTCCTGATCGACCGCGCCGGGGTGGTCCAGCACCAAGTGGTGAACAACCTGCCGCTGGGGCGCGAGGTGGACGAGATGGTGCGCCTGGTCGAGGCCCTGCAGTTCACCGAGGAACACGGCGAGGTCTGCCCGGCCGGCTGGCGCAAGGGCCAGAAAGGCATGAAGGCGAGCGCCGAGGGCGTGGCCTCGTACCTGGCCGAGAACGCCGAGGCTCTGTGATCCCGATGGCGGGCGCGAAGTGTGCCCGACCGACCTTTTTCCGGGGCGACCGCTCCTTCCAAGCCTTCCCCATGTGCTTTGGTGGCCCCGTTTTTATTCGCGCCGACGCTGATGTCGGCAGGAGTCCGACGAGATGCCCGATACCCTCCGCCACGCCCGAGTGATCATCCTCGGTTCCGGTCCCGCCGGTTACAGCGCGGCTGTCTACGCCGCGCGCGCCAACCTCAAGCCGCTGCTGATCACCGGCATGCAGGCCGGCGGCCAGTTGACCACCACCACCGAGGTCGACAACTGGCCGGGCGATCCCCACGGCCTGACCGGCCCGGCACTGATGCAGCGGATGCAGGAGCACGCCGAGCGCTTCGAGACCGAGATCGTCTTCGACCACATCCATGCCGTGGACCTGGCCGGCAAGCCGTTCACCCTGCGCGGCGACAATGGCACCTACACCTGCGACGCACTGATCGTCGCCACCGGTGCCAGCGCGCGCTACCTGGGGTTGCCGTCGGAGCAGGCGTTCATGGGCAAGGGCGTGTCGGCCTGCGCCACCTGCGACGGTTTCTTCTACCGCAACCGCGAAGTAGCGGTGATCGGCGGCGGCAATACCGCTGTCGAAGAGGCCCTGTACCTGGCCAACATCGCCAGCCGGGTGACCCTGGTGCATCGTCGCGAGACCTTCCGCGCCGAGAAGATCCTCCAGGACAAGCTGCAGGCGCGGGTCGCCGAAGGCAAGATAGTGCTCAAGCTCAACGCCGAGGTCGATGAGGTGCTTGGCGACGCGATGGGCGTCACCGGCGTGCGCCTGAAGACCCGCGACGGCGGCACCGAGGAGATCGCCGTGGATGGCATGTTCGTCGCCATCGGCCATACTCCCAATACCTCGCTGTTCGAAGGGCAACTGGCCCTGAAGGACGGCTACCTGGTGGTCAACGGCGGGCGTGAAGGCAACGCCACCGCGACCAACGTACCGGGTGTGTTCGCCGCCGGCGACGTGGCCGACCACGTCTACCGCCAGGCGATCACCTCGGCCGGCGCCGGCTGCATGGCCGCGCTGGATGTGGAGCGCTATCTCGATTCGCTCTGATGAGAAGACAGCCCTGAGTGCTGCGTGCAAGGAAGGCCCCGCTTCGGCGGGGCTTTTCTTTGTCCGTTCGGAAAGCCGCGGGCAGTGGGTCGTCCGGTTACGCATCCGCCGACGGCGGACATCGGGGCCGAGCGGCGTACCGGCAGAACACGACTTAAGGACGGCGGACTGCGAATAGAGCAATTGCTCTAGCCGGCCTAGAATCCAGACGCTTCATCCTTCCCACGACAAGACAATAGAAGGAGCGTCATCCATGTTTCTCAGCCCTAGCGCGATCTGCCTGCTCGGCCTGATCGCCTGGACCCTGTTGCTGGTCTTCCTGCTGGTCAGCCAGCGCGGCCTGCTGGTACTCGGCGGGCGGATGGCGGTGAACGCCTTCGCCGCCGATGGCAGCAACACGCCTGGCGGTTTCGGCCAGCGGCTGGTGCGAGTCCATGCCAACTGCGTGGAGAACCTGCCGCTGCTGGCCGGCGCGCTGCTCTACGCGATCGCCAGCGGGCAGAGCAGCCTGACCGACCCGTTGGCGCCACTGGTGCTCGGCGCCCGGCTGTTCCAGTCGCTGATGCACCTGGTCAGCACCTCCGCGCTGTTCGTCTGGCTGCGTTTCGCCGGCTTCTTCGTGCAGTTGCTGGTGCTCGCCTGGTGGCTGCTGCTCCTCGCGGGGCTGGCCTAGCGGCGCCGGCTCAGTCGCCGGCGGCCAGTTGCTCGGCGAATACCTCGCGGTCGACGTTCGCTCCGCTGAGGATCAGGCCTACCTTCAGCCCCTTCAGGCGCTCGCGCTCCTGCCAGGCGGCGGCCAGCGCCGCCACCCCGGCGCCCTCGGCGACGTTGTGGGTGCTGGTGAAGCACAGGCGCATGGCCGCGCCGATCTCCCTGTCGCTGACCCGCACCAGGCGATCGGCGCCGGCCAGGATCATTTCCAGCGCGCTCGGGTCCGGCGTACTGCACGCCATGCCGTCGGCCAGGCGGGTGTCGACCGGGTGGCTGATCGCCGTGCCGGCCTCGAACGACAGGGCGTAGGCCGGCGCATGGGCGGACACCACGCCGACGATGCGGGTCTTCAGGCCCAGCGCGTCGCGCGCGGCGATCAGGCCGCAGATGCCCGAACCCATACCGATCGGCACGTAGACTTCGTCAAGGTCGGCCAGCGCGGCGAACAACTCCAGGCTGTAGCTGGCGACTCCGGCCACCAGCCAGGGATGGAACGCCGGAATCAGGTGCAGGCCTTCGCGCCGGGCGCGCTCGGCGGCGTATTCGCGGGAGGCCTGGAAGTCCTCGCCATGCTCGATCAGCTCCGCGCCGAGGCTGCGCATCGCCGCGTTCTTCTCGCGGCTGTTGCCGTGCGGCACGACGATGATCGGCTGGATGCCGTAGCGGCTCGCCGAGAAGGCCACCGACTGGCCGTGGTTGCCGCGGGTGGCGCTGATCACGCCGGCCGGCCGCTCACCCTGGTGCGCCAGGTGGTGGAAATACACCAGGCCGCCGCGCAGCTTGAAGGCCCCCACCGGCAGGTGGTTCTCGTGCTTCATCCACACTTCGCAACCCAGTGCCTCGCATAGCAGTGGCCAGCGTATCTGCGGCGTCGGCGGCAGGCTCTGGTGGACGATGGCGGCGGCTTGTTGGAGGGCGGCGAGAGAAAAAGGCATGCGTGGTTTCCCCGTGCTGGTGGTCGGACCAGCCTAGGGAGCGCACGGCAGATTGAACAGGCACACGTAGCCAGGGTTTCGCCGGGGGACTGTACCGTTGCGCGGATTCGCCGTCTCGCGGCGGGTGCCTGGCGGCGAAAACGACTGCCGCCCGGAGCGGGCGGCAGTCGAGGGCGTTACAGCAGGGTCCAGGCGTCCTGCCAGGCCATGCCCTTGCCCGGGGCGTAGTAGAGGTCCCAGCCCTTGCACCAGCCGGAGTTCGGGTAGGGCTTGCACTGGTAGCGCTTGCCATCGGCACCGCGCACTACGGTCCCGGCGTCGTATTGCTGCAGGCCTTGCGGATAGTCGAAGTCGACCTTGCCGTCGCCGCCCGGCTGCTCGCCGCCGCCCTCGACCGGTAGTTCGATGTCGACCTGGAAGCGGTAGCCGGCCTGGCGCACGTAGACCTGGTTGTCCTGCGAGCTGGCCACCGGGCTGACCGCCCCGTAGGCATCCAGCACGCCGACGTTGACCAGGGTGGAGTCCTGGTTGACCTTCTGCGCCAGCGCCAGCGGCCATTGCTTGGCACCGTTGTTGCCCTGGGCCAGGGTCAGGCTGTGACGCTGGGCGTCGCGGCCCTGGGCATCGAACAGACGCAGGGTGACGGTAGCACCGGCTGGCAGGTCCTGCTGCGCGCGCAGGTTGCCCAGCGCTTGCCAGGGGTTGGCGACGGCGCCGCTGAAGCTCACGTCGATGCAGGCGTAGAAGGCTTCCGGGCTGTCCGAGCGCTGCCAGACGTTATAGATCACATGCTTGCCGGTCTTGCCCTGGGGCAGCGGGCAGTTCATCCGGTAGGTGCCGTTCTCCAGCTTGACGCTGGTGATCGAGCAGAACGGCGCGGGTTCCAGGTCGCTCCAGGCCAGCGGCTTCTCGGGGTTGTAGCCGTCCTTGGTGATGTAGAAGTCGAAGTAGCGGGTCGCGTGCGGCGCGCTGGCCTTGTAGACGAACTGGAAGTTGCCGCTGGCGTCCGGCGCAATGGCAGTGCTGGGCCAGTCGCTGCGAGCCAGGTTCAGGCCCTTGAACAGTGCCTTGCCGGCGCCGCAGAGCTGGCCGTCGGGGACCACCGCCTGGTGGTTGCCGTTGGCGTTGCCCTGGTTGACGCCATTCCAGTCGTACAGCGCCTGGGTGCCGCCGGCGGCGACGGCGGCCTTGCAGGCGGCCGACTTGGGATTCTCCGGACCTTCGAGGAAGCAGCCGTAGACCCGGCTGGGCGGCGTTTCCATCGAGCCGTGGGCATGGGCTGCCTGGGGCAGGAACAGGGCGAGGGTGAGTGGCAGGAGTGCCAGGGTGGCTGAGTAGTGTTTCATGACAAGTCCTTTTTTCCAGAACCGGATTCATTTCGAAGCGGGCTGATCCTAGCCCTCGGTGCCGGTTTGAGGTCCCTACCAAATGTGACGGGCCGGTCAGATTCGCTACCCATTCCTGATGGATGTCGCGGAATGCAAAGCGGTCGGCACCCGCACTGTGAGCCGGTAGAGGCAGGCAAAGGGCCGCCATGGGGGCGGGGAAGGCAAGCCGGCGGGAAGGTGGCGGACCTGTCAGAACGATCAGTGTCCGCGCCCGGCCGCAGCCGGGCGGGAAGGGAACTAGACCTGGCTGCCGAGCTGTTCGGCGCGACGCAGCCAACCCTGGCGCTGTTCCTCGCTGGAACTGCGCATCGGCGCGAACTCTTCCAGGCGGCGGGTGGCGATGCCACAGGCGCCGAGCACGCTGCGCACCATCTGCCGGTGCGCCGGCGGGCCCTTGAGGAAGCGCAGCCGCGACAGCGGCTGGTCGTGGCAGACCAGCAGGTCGGCGCTGCGCCCGCCCAGCAGTTGCTCCCAGTCCTTGTCCTGGGTGCCGCGGTAGCGGAAGGCGAAGCCCGGCTGCAGGGCGCGGTCGAAGAAGCCCTGCAGCAGCGCCGGCAGGCCGCCCCACCAGACCGGGTAGACGAACACCAGGTGCTCGGCCCAGTGGATCTGCCGCTGCGCTTCCAGCAGGTCGGGTTCGAGCACCTGGCTCTGTTCGTAGCCTTCGTGGAGGATCGGGTCGAAGGCCAGTTCGCCCAGCTTCAGTTCGCGCACCACGTGATCCTTGCTGCGCGCGCCCTGGGCGTAGCATTCGGCGAGCAGGTGGCAGAAGCTCTTGCGCTTGGGCGAGCCGACGATCAGCAGGATGCGCTTGCCGTCGCCTTCCAGCGGGGTGGCGCCGGTCTTGGCGGTTTCAACCATGGTGGCCGGCCTCCAGCATCTGCTCCGGCCGTACCCATTCGTCGAACTGCGCTTCGTCCAGGTAGCCCAGCTGCAGCGCCGCGGCGCGCAGGGTGGTGCCTTCGGCGTAGGCCTTCTTGGCGATTTCGGCGGCCTTGTCGTAGCCGATGTGCGGGTTCAGTGCGGTGACCAGCATCAGGCCGCGCTCCAGCAGGTCGGCCATGCGCTGGGCGTCCGGCTCCAGGCCGGCGACGCAATGCTTGTTGAAGTTGCGGCAGCCGTCGGCGAGCAGGCGGATGGACTCCAGCAGGTTGTAGACGATCACCGGCTTGAACACGTTGAGTTGCAGATGGCCCTGGCTGGCGGCGAAGGAAATCGTGCTGTCGTTGCCCATGACCTGGCAGGCCAGCATCGACAGCGCCTCGCACTGGGTCGGGTTGACCTTGCCGGGCATGATCGAGCTGCCCGGCTCGTTGGCCGGCAGCTTCACCTCGGCGAAGCCGGCGCGTGGGCCTGAGCCGAGCAGGCGCAGGTCGTTGGCGATCTTCATCAGGGCCACCGCCAGGCTCTTCAGGGCGCCGGAGAGGATGACCAGAGGCTCGTGGCCGGCCAGGGCGGCGAACTTGTTCGGCGCGGCGACGAAGGGCAGGCCCGATTCGGCGGCGATTTCCGCGGCGATGGCGTCGGCGAAGCCCTTCGGCGCGTTGAGCCCGGTGCCCACCGCGGTGCCGCCCTGGGCCAACTGGTAGACCGCCGGCAGCGCCGCGCGGATGGCGCGCTCGGCGTAGTCGAGCTGGGCGACGAAGGCCGAGAGTTCCTGGCCGAAGGTGATCGGCGTGGCGTCCATCAGGTGGGTGCGCCCGGTCTTGACCAGGCTGGCGTGCCGCGCCGACTGTTCGGCGAGACCTCCGGAAAGCTCGGCGATGGCCGGCAGCAATTGTTCGTGCACGGCCTTGGCGGCGGCGATGTGCATGGCGGTGGGGAAGCTGTCGTTGGAACTCTGCGCGCGGTTGACGTGGTCGTTGGGATGCACCGGCGACTTGCCGCCGCGCGGATTGCCGGCCAGTTCGTTGGCGCGGCCGGCGATCACCTCGTTGACGTTCATGTTGGTCTGGGTGCCGCTGCCGGTCTGCCAGACCACCAGCGGGAAGTGTTCGTCGTGGCGGCCTGCGAGGACCTCGTCGGCGGCCTGTTCGATCAGCCGGGCGACTTCCGGCGGCAGTTCGCCGAGGTGGTCGTTGACCCGCGCGGCGGCTTTCTTGATCAGCGCCAGGGCGTGGATCACGGCGAGCGGCATGCGCTGGCCGCCGATGGCGAAGTTCTCCAGCGAGCGCTGGGTCTGGGCGCCCCAGTAGGCGTCGTCGGGCACCTCTATGGTGCCCAGGCTATCGGTTTCGGTCCGGCTCATGAGTGTTCTCCAGGGTGCGTATCCGGCAGTTTAGGCCTTCGCTCCCGCCTTGGGTTCCGCTGCCGTCGCTTCCTCGTGGGCATTTTTCGCCGCGCTGCGGGTCGGAAATAGATTGCCCGCCGCCGGCGTCACCAGCGCGCGCGGGTCGAACCGATCCAGCCGAGGGCGCCGTCCACCGGCACGCAGTCGCCGTCGTCGTGGCGCAGGGTGCCGTTGAAACGGCCGAACCACTGGCGGGTATTGGCATAGAACAGGCCGACGCTGGGCCGCGCCTGGTGCAGCTGTTCGGGACGGAAGAGCAGCTCGACGCGACCGCAGGCGCTGTCCAGGCGCCATTCGGCCAGCGGGTCGCGAGGCTCGCGGATGTGCACGTCGTCGAGCACGCGGCTGAGCTTGCCGCCGAACCACAGGGCGTTCTCGCGCAGGTCGCTGGCTTCGGTCCAGCCGGTGCCGAAGTTGCCGGCGATGCCGCCGGGGGCGGCGAAGGCGGCGCGGGTCCAGTAGGTATGCAGCGGCCAGACGCCGCGGCCGAAGTCCAGCGCGGCGAAGCTCTGGCCCGCCTGGCAGTCGTAGCGCCGGCGGCCGAGTTGCAGGCAGCCGCTGATCGGCAGGCCGAGCTGGCGGCTACAGGCATGGAAGGTGTGTTCGCCCATCGGCACCACCAGGTTCACCGACTCCAGGTGCGACGGTCGTCGCACTTCTAGCGCCAGCTCCAGCGGCAGGCCGCCGAGGTCCGGGGCCTGGCCGGTGACGCGCAGGCGCCCGGGCTGTTCGTCGAAGCGCAATTGCAGGCGGGGATGCTCGAAGGCATGGCTGGCCTGCGGCTCGTCGGGCAACTGGCAGCCGAGGCCGAAGAAGCGGATCTGCGTGTGCGCTACCGCCTGGCCGCTGTCCAGGTCGAGGAAATAGGCGGCGCCGTAGGTCAGGTAGTCGAGGTCGGCGATGGTCAGCGAGAGCATCCAGCCGGGGCTGACGATGCACCAGTGGTTCCAGCGCTTGCGCCGGCCGAAGTGGCCGGGGATGTGGCAGAGCACCCGCGGCCGGGCGGACCAGCCGACCGCCCGGGGATCGAGCCGGCCGTGGCTGTCGCAGAGGTTGCGCAGGGGCGGGGGCGATACGGCGAGGGTATCGGCGGCGGTTCCGTTCATCTAACACATCCATGTGACAGGCTGACGCAAGCATGCCGGCTGCGGAAGGAAGGCGGCAAGTACCCACTACAGAACTGATAGTAGACGGCATGGAGCGGGCGGGCGCCGGATAGGATTCTCCCGATATTCGGCGCCGCGCTTGAGCGGATTTCGAACTTAGGCGCAGAATGTCGGGTCCCACGGACACATCTACCCAACCTCAAGGATTTTCCATGACCCGTCTTCGCCTCATCGGCAGCGCCGTGCTGCTCAGCCTCAGCTCCATGGCCATGGCCGATTCCGCCAGCCAGGCCGAGCAATTCCTCAAGCTGGTCCATGCCGACAAGCTGACGGTCCCGGTCTATGCCCAGGTGCAGCAGATGCTGGCCCAGCGCTTTGCCCAGGCCAAGGCGCCGGAGAGCAAGAAGGCGGTTCTCGAGCGTTACCAGGCCAAGGCCAATGCCGAACTGGACCGCGCCATCGGCTGGGACAAGATCAAGCCCGAGCTGATCAAGCTCTACACCACCAACTTCACCGAGTCCGAGCTGAAGGACCTGAATGCCTTCTACCAGTCGCCGCTGGGCAAGAAGGTGCTGGAGAAGATGCCGCGCCTGACCGCCGAATCCGCCCAACTGACCCAGGCCAAGCTGCAAGGCGCCGTCGAGCCGGTGAACAAGCTGATGGCCGACATGGACAAGGAACTCGGCGTCGCCGCGCCGGCCCAGAAGAAAAAGTGAGTCGTGATTCGCGATGAGCATGCGTGACCGTATCCAGACCGCCCTGCAGCCCCTCGATCCGCAACACGTCGAGGTGCTCGACGAGAGCCACATGCACAGCCGCGGGCTGGAGACCCACTTCAAGGTGGTGCTGGTCAGCCCGCAGTTCGCCGGGTTGAACGCGGTGAAGCGGCACCAGAAGGTATATGCCACCCTCGGTGGGTTGATGGGCGAGTTCCACGCCCTGGCGCTGCATACCTTCACCCCTGAGGAGTGGAGCCAGGCTGCGGTGCCGTCCTCGCCGACCTGCCGCGGCGGGAGCAAGCACGACATACCCTGAGACGGCGTCCGTCGCGGCGGGGTGCAGAGCCTGCCCCTGCTGCGCTAGACTACGCACCCAGCGCCGGCCTTCCGCCGGCGTTGTCGTTTCCATGGCGCCAGTGGCTGGCGCTTTTCGTTCCGGTCCGCCCTTTACGCGGGCGACCACCTGGAGGCTATATCCCCATGACATCCATCGTCGTGGCGGCGCTGTACAAGTTCGTGACTCTCGACGATTACGTGGCGCTGCGTGAACCCCTGCTGCAAACCCTGCTCGACAACGGTGTGAAAGGCACCTTGCTGCTGGCCGAGGAAGGCATCAACGGCACCGTCTCCGGTAGCCGCGAAGGCATCGATGCGCTGTTCGCCTGGCTGCGCAGCGATCCCCGGCTGGCCGATATCGAGCACAAGGAATCCTACTGCGACGAACAGCCGTTCTACCGCACCAAGGTCAAGCTGAAGAAGGAAATCGTCACCCTCGGCGTGCCTGGCGTCGATCCGAACAAGCAGGTCGGCCAGTATGTCGAGGCGAAGGACTGGAATGCCCTGATCAGCGATCCGGAAGTCCTGCTGATCGATACCCGCAACGACTACGAGGTGGCGATCGGCACCTTCGAGGGCGCGGTCGATCCGAAGACCAGGTCGTTCCGCGAGTTCCCCGAGTACATCAAGGCCCACTACGACCCGGCGCGGCACAAGAAGGTGGCGATGTTCTGCACCGGCGGCATCCGCTGCGAGAAGGCTTCCAGCTACATGCTCGGCGCCGGTTTCGAGGAGGTCTTCCACCTCAGGGGCGGCATCCTCAAGTACCTCGAAGAGGTGCCGCAGGAACAGAGCCTGTGGCGCGGCGACTGCTTCGTATTCGACAACCGCGTGACCGTGCGCCACGATCTTAGCGAGGGCGAGTACGATCAGTGCCACGCCTGCCGCAACCCGGTTTCGCTGGAAGACCGCCAGTCCGAGCACTACGTGCCCGGCATCAGCTGTCCGCACTGCTGGGACTCGCTGAGCGAGAAGACCCGCGCCGGCGCCCGCGAGCGGCAGAAACAGATCGAACTGGCGCGGCAGCGCAACCAGCCGCACCCGCTCGGTCGCGATCCGCGCCAGTCCACGCTGGAGAACTGAACCTTGGCCAAGGCCCGCCTGCTGTACGTGATGGACCCCATGTGTTCCTGGTGCTGGGGCTTCGCCCCGGTCGCCGAGGCGCTGTCCCGGCAGGCGGCCGCCGACGGCGTCGCTTTCCACCTGGTAGCCGGTGGCCTGCGCGCCGGCCACGGCGCGGCGCTCGACCCGAATACCCGCGGCTACATCCTCGGCCACTGGCAGACCGTGCAGCAGACCACCGGCCAGCCGTTCCGCTTCGACGACGCGTTGCCCGAAGGCTTCGTCTATGACACCGAGCCGGCCTGCCGGGCCCTGGTGGCGGCGCGCAGCCTCGACGAGGAAAGCGCCTGGCCGCTGGTGAGGGCGATCCAGCGGGCGTTCTACGCCGAGGGTCGCGATGTCACCCAGGCGGCGGTGCTCGCCGACCTGGCGGAAGCGGTGGGAATTCCACGCATCGAGTTCGCCGCGGTCTTCGACAGCGGCGAGGCGCGTGACGCCACCGCCGCCGATTTCGCCTGGGTCCAGGACCTTGGCATCGCCGGGTTCCCGACCCTGCTGGCCGAGCGCAACGGCCAACTGGCGTTGCTCACCAACGGCTACCAGCCGCTTGCCGAACTTTCACCCTTGCTCGGCCGCTGGCTGGAACGGGGCCGGCATGAGTGAGCGCGGAGACCGCCTGAGCTGGGCGGAGATTCGTCGACTCGCACTGCGCCACAAGAAAGCCCTGTTGCTCGCCAACCTGGTGGCGGTGCTGGCCACCCTCTGCACCGTGCCGATCCCCTTGCTGCTGCCGTTGCTGGTGGACGAAGTGCTGCTCGGCAAGGGCGACGGCGCGCTGCGTTTCATGGACCGCCTGTTGCCCGCCGACTGGCAGGTGGCGTTCGGCTACATCGGCCTGATGCTGGCGGCGACCCTCCTGTTGCGGGGGGCGGCGCTGGTGTTCAACGTGCTCCAGGCGAAGCTGTTCGCGCGGCTGTCCAAGGACATCGTCTACCGCATCCGCCTGCGTCTGATCGAGCGCCTCCGGCATATCGCCCTGGGCGAATACGAAACCCTCGGCGGCGGTTCGATCAGCGCCCACCTGGTGACCGACCTGGACACCCTGGACAAGTTCGTCGGGGAAACCCTCAGCCGCTTCCTGGTCGCTTTGCTGACGCTGCTCGGCACCGCCGCGATCCTGGTCTGGATGCACTGGCAGCTGGCCTTGCTGATCCTGCTGTTCAACCCGCTGGTGATCTGGTCCACGGTACAACTGGGCAAGCGCGTCAAGCACCTCAAGAAGCTCGAGAACGACAGCACCGCGCGCTTCACCCAGGCGCTCACCGAGACCCTCGAGGCGATCCAGGAAGTCCGCGCCGGCAATCGCCAGGGCTATTTCCTCGGCCGCCTCGGCCACCGCGCCCAGGAAGTCCGCGACTACGCCGTGGCCTCGCAATGGAAAAGCGACGCCGCCGGGCGCGCCAGCGGCCTGCTGTTCCAGTTCGGCATCGATGTGTTCCGCGCCGCGGCGATGCTTACCGTGCTGCTCTCGGACCTGTCGATCGGCCAGATGCTCGCGGTGTTCAGCTACCTCTGGTTCATGATCGGTCCGGTCGAACAGCTGCTCGGCCTGCAATACGCCTACTACGCCGCTGGCGGCGCGTTGCAGCGGATCAACGAGTTGCTGGCGCGGGCCGACGAGCCGCGCTACCCGCCGCTGCGCGATCCGTTCGCCGGCCGCACGACCGTTGGCATCGAGGTGCGCGGGCTGGATTTCGCCTACGGCGAGGACAAGGTCCTGGAGCAGTTGGACCTGAACATCGGCGCCGGCGAGAAGGTTGCCCTGGTCGGCGCCAGCGGCGGCGGCAAGAGCACGCTGGTGCAACTGCTACTCGGCCTCTACAGTGCGCAGCGCGGCAGCATCCGCTACGGCGGGGTGCCCCTGGAGGAAATCGGCCTGGACTGCGTGCGCGAACATGTCGCGGTGGTCCTCCAGCATCCGGCGCTGTTCAACGACAGCGTGCGGGCCAACCTGACCATGGGCCGCGAACGCAGCGACCAGGCCTGCTGGCGGGCTTTGGAGATCGCCCAGTTGGCCGACGGCGTGCGGCGCCTGCCGCAGGGGCTGGACACCGTGGTCGGGCGTTCCGGGGTGCGCCTGTCGGGCGGTCAGCGGCAGCGCCTGGCGATCGCCCGGATGATCCTCGCCGAGCCCAAGGTGGTGATCCTCGACGAGGCCACCTCGGCCCTCGACGCCGCTACCGAGTACGCCCTGCACCAGGCGCTCGGCGACTTCCTCGAAGGCCGCACCACATTGATCGTGGCTCATCGGCTGTCGGCGGTGAAGCAGGCCGACCGGGTCCTGGTCTTCGATGGCGGGCATATCGCCGAAGACGGCGACCACCAGCAACTGATCGCCGAAGGCGGCCTCTACGCCCGGCTCTACGGACATCTGCAACAGATGTGAGGCGCCAGGCTGTCGCCTGGCGGTTTTTCTCGTATATTCCATATAAGACATCCGGTTTTTATTGGCTGCGGCAATAAAAAACGCTGTCTGTTCCGCCAGGTGCAGGGCAGGTTTGGCAAACAGCCACTAGACTCCTACTGTTTGCCGGGTGTCCGCCTCCTCCAGCGTCGTGGCTGCCGGCAGGCAAGGCCTCGGGAGTTCTGCGACGGGATCTTGAGCGGCCGACAGGTGATGCAGTCAGGGGTGACGGAGACGGCACCCGATCGCTTAGCGCCAGTTTGAATGGTAGATGGAATGAGGCAGAACCGGACTCTCGACAAGCCCCGCCTGCTCGGCCTGGTATGGCCCTTCATCGTCGTGGTGCTGTTGCAGGCCATGCTGGCGGGCGGCAGTCTCTACGTCCTCTCCGCGGTGCGCAGCTATGTCGGCGGCGAAAGCCTCTGGTCGAAGGGCCAGAAGGATGCCATCTACTATCTCACCCTCTATGCCGACTCACGCGCCGACGAAGACTTCCGCCGCTACGAGGAGGCCATCGCGATCCCCCTCGGCGACCGCGAGATGCGCCTTGCCCTGGACCAGCCCGACCCGGACATCGAGGCGGCCCGCCAGGGCATCCTCAAGGGCGGCAACCATGCCGACGACGTTACCGCGATCATCTGGCTGTACCGCAACTTCCACGACTTCAGTTACTTCGAGCGCGCCATCGAGCTGTGGCTGGTGGGCGACAAGTACGTCATGGAACTGATCGACGTCGCCGGCAAGATGCGCGCGGGCATCGGCACCGGGCAGGCCAGTGCCGAGCAGGTGCAACAGTGGAAGACCGAGATCCACGCGATCAACGAGAAGGTCACGCCGGCGGCCAAGGCCTTCAGCGACGCCCTCGGCGAGGGCTCGCGGGCCTTGCTCAGGCTGCTGCTGGTGGCCAACCTGACCACCGCCAGCGTGCTCATCCTCCTGGCGTTCCTGCGTACCCGGCAACAACTGATGCAGCGCCAGGAAGTGGAGAACGCCCTCGATGCCGAGCGCGAACGGGCCCAGATCACCCTGGCCTCGATCGGCGACGGAGTGATCACCGCCGACACCCAGGGGGGCATTTCCTACCTCAACCCGGCCGCCGAGCAGATGACCAACTGGACGCTGGACAAGGCCCGCGGCCTGCCCCTGGCGTCGCTGTTCCGGATCGTCGACGAAAGCTCGCGGGAGGAGGGCATGCTGCTGATCGAGCAGATCCTCAGCGGCGAGATCGACGGCGGCCGCGAGCATTCCAAGCTGGTCCTGCGCCACGACGGCAGCAGCGTGCCGGTGACCCTGGTGGGCGCGCCGATCCATCGCGGCGGCGAGATCACCGGGGTGGTCCTGGTGCTTCACGACATGACCCGCGAGCGCCAGTACATGGCGCGCCTGTCCTGGCAGGCGACCCACGATGCGTTGACCGGGCTGACCAACCGCCGCGAGTTCGAGTATCGCCTGCAGATAGCGCTGGAACGCCTGGAGCGCAACAGCGGGCGGCACGCCCTGATGTTCCTCGACCTGGACCAGTTCAAGCTGGTCAACGACACCTGCGGCCACGCCGCCGGCGACGAACTGCTGCGCCAGGTCTGCACCCTGCTGCAACAAGGCTTGCGCGAGGGCGACACGCTGGCGCGGCTGGGCGGCGACGAGTTCGGCATCCTGCTGGAGAACTGCCCGGCGGAAAAAGCCGTGGAGATCGCCGACCATCTGCGCAAGACGGTCCAGGACCTGCACTTCACCTGGAGCGGGCAGCCGTTCAACTGCACCGTCAGCGTCGGCCTGGTGCACCTGCTGCCGGGTATCTCGACCCTCGAGGAGGCACTGCGCTCCGCCGACATGGCCTGCTACATGGCCAAGGAAAAGGGGCGCAATCGGGTCCAGGTGTTCCATCAGGACGACGTCGAACTGTCGATGCGCTTCGGCGAGATGACCTGGGTCCAGCGCATCCACCTGGCGCTGGAGGAAGACCGCTTCAGTCTCTATGCCCAGCCCATCGTGCCGCTGGGCGAAGGTGCGGAGGAGGGCTTGCACGTCGAACTGCTGCTGCGCCTGCGCGACGAGGGCGGGCGCCTGGTGCCGCCGCTGAGCTTCATACCCGCCGCCGAGCGCTACGGCCTGATGACGCTGATCGATCGCTGGGTGGTGGAGAATGCCTTCCGCACCCTCGTCGAGCGCGCCCAGGACCCTCGCGCCGAGCCGATCGGCACCTGCGCCATCAACCTCTCCGGCGCGACCATCGGCGACGAGTCGTTCCTGCAGTTCCTCACCGAGCTGTTCGCCCGTTACCGCATTCCGCCGCAGACGATCTGCTTCGAGGTCACCGAAACCGTGGCGGTTGCCAACCTGGCCAGCGCCATCCGCTTCATCAACGAGCTCAAGGACACCGGTTGTCGTTTCTCCCTGGACGATTTCTGCGCCGGCATGTCGTCCTTCATCTACCTCAAGCACCTGCCGGTGGATTACCTGAAGATCGATGGCAGCTTCGTCAAGGACATGCTCGAGGATCCCATCGATCGCGCCATGGTCCAGGTGATCAACCATATCGGCCACGTGATGGGCAAACGTACCATCGCCGAGTTCGTCGAGACCGTCGAAGTGATGGAGGCGCTGCGCGAGATCGGCATCGACTATGCCCAGGGCCTGGCCATCGGCGCGCCCCTGCCGTTCAGTCGCCAGCCTCCGGGCGCAGGGCTGGATGCCCAGGGCCTGTGGCCGAGCCTCGGACAGAACCTCCGGTAGGTGACCGCGGAGCGAAGAAAGAGTAGTTTCGCTGCTATGAGGCCGTTGCCGAGAAGAAGAGAAGGGAGACGGGTGTGAGCGAGTTCTTTGACCGTACGGGCCCCTTGCAGGAGGCGGGAAGCTATCCGCAGTGGGCGCAGCAACTGATCGTCGACTGCCAGGCGAGCAAGGACCGGGTTTCCGGCCACGAGCTGTACCGGCGCATGCGCGACGCCGAGCTGAGCCCGGCGCTGATGCGCCTGTACCTGATCGGCGGCTGGCCGGTGGTCGAGCAGTTCCCCTTGTACATGTCGCAGAACCTGCTGAAGACCCGTTTCGCCCGCCATCCCGGCGAAGACATGGCGCGCCGCTGGCTGATGCGCAATATTCGGGTCGAACTCAACCACGCCGACTACTGGCTGCACTGGGCCGAGGCCCACGGCGTGAGCCTGGCCGAGATCCAGGCGCAAGACGTGCCGGCCGAACTGCACGCGCTCAGCCACTGGTGCTGGCACACCTGCGCCAGCGACTCACTGCCGGTGGCCATGGCCGCCACCAACTACGCCATCGAAGGCGTCACTGGCGAGTGGTCGGCGCTGGTCTGTTCGAACGGCGTCTACGAAAACGCCTTCCCCAAGGAAGGCCGCAAGCGCGCCATGAAGTGGCTCAAGCTCCACGCCCAGTACGACGATGCCCACCCCTGGGAGGCGCTGGAGATCATCTGCACCCTGGCCGGCACCAATCCCAGCGCCGAGCTGCGCCGGCAACTGCGCGACGCGATCTGCAAGAGCTACGACTACATGTACCTGTTCCTCGAGCGCTGCATGCAACTGGAGGAGGCGCGCAGCGCCCGCAAGCTCGCGGTCGGCGCGGAGTAGTCTTGCGCGCAGCGGAATCCCGGCGTGTTCTGCCGGGATTCCGCTGGTCCTCAAGGCACCAGGATGATCTTCTCGCAGGTGCCTTCGTTCACTGCCCGGTACTGCTCAACGCCCTGCTCCAGCGGGACTTCCCGCAGCCCGTCCGGCAGCGGCAGGCGGCCTTGGTCGAACAGTTTGCCGAAGGCGTCGAGGAAGCCTGCGCAGGCTTCCACGCCATAGAGCAGCGAGTTGATCCCCACCACCGAGCCACCGCGACGGTACAGGTTCAACGCCGGCAGGCGCACATGGCCGTCGGCTGGTGCGGCGATGATCGCCAGGCGACCGAAGGCGGCCAGCGCCGGGACCGCCGCCTCGAGCCAGAAACCGGTCGTATCGAAGATCACCTCGGCCCCGCCGGGGAAGATCCCTTCCACCTGTGCCGCCAGTTCGGCCGGCTCGCCCAGCAGCAGCGCGGCGATGCCCTGCGCTTCCAGCGCCTGGCGTTGCTCCTCGCGCCGCACCGCGCCGATCGCTTCGGCCCCCAGGGCCTTGGCCAGCGCCAGCGCGGCCTTGCCGACCGCGCCGTTGGCGCCGATTACCAGGAGCCGGGTGCCGGCCTTGACCTGGCTGCGTTGCAGGGCGTCCCAGGCGGTGCTGTAGGGCACCCCGCAACTGGCGGCCTGGGCGAAGCTCAGGCTTTCCGGCTTGAGCGCGACGCCGGCGGCCGGCAGGGTCAGGAACTGCGCGTGGCTGCCGTCGCGGAAGAACCCTGGCTCCCGCCCGGTGCCCCAGACCGCCTGGCCGAGCAGGGCCTTCGGTCCCTCCACCACCACCCCGGCGAAGTCGCGGCCCGGTACCCGGGGCAGGGTGGTATAGGGGAAGCGGCCGAGGACGTTCTTCACGTCGCTCGGATTCAGCCCGGCGGCGCGGATTTCCACCCGCACCTCATCGGCGGCGGGAAGCGGGTCGGGCATGTCCACCAGCTTGAGGGCGGCGAGGTCGCCGGTACGGTCGAATTGCAGTGCTTTCATCGGGGGCTCCGTGTCGTCGCGGCGATCAGTGCAGCCACTGCTGCAGCAGGTCGCGGCCAAGGGGGAAAAGCTGTTCGCCGAGCTGCATGCCAAGCAGGCCGACCAGGGCGATGGCGGGTGGCGCCGGCGAGCGGAAGTCGAGTACGGCGTAGAGCAGGCCGATCAGCAGGCCGATGCCGAGGGAGATCAGGTAGTTCATGGCGGCTGACAGGGACGGTGAACGATGGTGCCAGTCTAGTTGGCCGAAAAAACATCTATCGGCCAATCGCTATCGAATACCGGTCAAGGCTGGAACGGCTGGTGATGCTCGGCCCTGTACTCAGTGGGAGAGACGCCCAGCTCGCGGCGGAACATGTCGCTGAAGGCGCTCGGCGTATATCCCAGGGCATGGGCGATGCCCGCCACCGGACGGCCATCGATCAGTGCGGCGGCGGCGGTCGCCAGTTGCACCTGCCGCCGCCAGTCGGCGAAGCCCATGCCCAGGCTGCGCTGGAACAGGCGCGAGAGGGTCCGCACGCTGGCCCCGGCGTCTTCGGCCAGGCGCTCCAGGCCGATGTCCAGGGAGGGATTGGCCATCACCGCCTGGCACAGCGCGAGCAGGCGCCTGTCGGAGGCGTCCGGCAGCGGTACGCGGAGGCTGGAACGGCGCGCGCGACCGAGTTCGAGCACGGCGAGATCGGCCAGCGCCCGATAGTAGTGGGGGTCGCTCTGTCGTTCCTGCTCCACCAGGCTGACGATCAGCTCGCGCAGCAGCGGGCCGACCACCAGCACCAGGGTGCGGTCCTCCAGGCCGCGGGAGAGTTCCGGGCTCAGGTAGATGTTGCGCATCTGCAACTCGGACGCGATCCGCACCGCATGGCGCAGGCCCGGAGGCAACCAGACCGCCCGTTGCGGCGGGACCGGCAGGGCCTCGTCGGGCGTCTCCAGCCACATCATCCCGGACACCGCATAGAGCACCTGGCCCCAGGCGTGCTCGTGGGCATCGACGCGGTGCCCGGCAGGATAGCTGCGGGCGACGCCGCGCAGGGGCCGGCGGCTGTCGCTCAGGTCGGGTGGGGCGGGTCGTGCCATGGGAATGCCGTCGCGGAGTAAAGACGCAGGTTAACCGCTTGACGCCGATCATGCAGCGCCGGCTTTCAGCGCAGCCGTGACAGCGCTGCTGGCAGCTTTTTGCTCCGCCCTGTAAAGATAATTTTACGAAGACCGGGCGTTCGCCATGCATGCCGCCGGCGCGTAAGGAATAGTTGCCAGAAACCCTGCGCCAGGCCCTGCGCCGGGCCCTGCCGACGGCTTGTCCGCCGCGCCGCCACGGGGTGAGATGAAGGCATCTCCCATGTCGCCGGCCGCCTGGACCGGCGGCGGTCCATTCAACAAGAACAACGAGGAGGCCGGATGAACGCCGTGGCCAAGATCGAACAGCACAATCCCATCGGTACCGACGGATTCGAATTCGTCGAGTTCACCGCCCCCGACGCCAAGGGCATCGAGCAGCTGCGCCAGCTGTTCAACATGATGGGCTTCACCGAAACCGCCAAGCATCGTTCCAAGGAAGTCTTCCTGTTCCAGCAGAACGATATCAACATCGTGCTCAACGGCAGCCCGACCGGGCATGTCCATGAATTCGCCCTCAAGCACGGCCCGAGCGCCTGCGCCATGGCCTTCCGGGTGAAGAACGCTTCCCAGGCCGCCGCCTACGCCGAATCCCAGGGCGCCAAGCTGGTGGGCAGCCACGCCAACTTCGGCGAGCTGAACATCCCTTCCCTGGAAGGCATCGGCGGTTCGCTGCTGTATCTTGTCGACCGCTACGGCGACCGCAGCATCTATGACGTCGACTTCGAGTTCATCGAAGGCCGCAGCGCCAACGACAACTCGGTCGGCCTGACCTACATCGACCACCTGACCCACAACGTCAAGCGCGGCCAGATGGACGTCTGGTCCGGTTTCTACGAGCGCATCGCCAACTTCCGCGAGATTCGCTACTTCGATATCGAAGGCAAGCTCACCGGCCTGTTCTCCCGCGCCATGACTGCGCCTTGCGGGAAGATCCGCATCCCGATCAACGAGTCGGCCGACGATACCTCGCAGATCGAGGAATTCATCCGCGAATACCATGGCGAAGGCATCCAGCACATCGCCCTGACCACCGACGACATCTATGCCACCGTGCGCAAGCTGCGCGCCAACGGCGTGAAGTTCATGTCGACCCCGGACACCTACTACGAGAAGGTCGACACCCGCGTCGCCGGGCATGGCGAGCCGCTCGAGCAACTGCGCGAACTGAACCTGCTGATCGACGGCGCCCCGGGCGACGACGGCATCCTGCTGCAGATCTTCACCGACACGGTGATCGGCCCGATCTTCTTCGAGATCATCCAGCGCAAGGGCAACCAGGGCTTCGGCGAGGGCAATTTCAAGGCCCTGTTCGAGTCCATCGAGGAAGATCAGATTCGCCGCGGCGTGATCTGATCCCGCTGCCGCCAGCCTCTTCCGGGGCTGGCGGTTTTCCTTGCGCTCCGCGTTTCCGTTCCAGCGGCGCCGATCGCGCCAGCCTTGCCCGCACCGCCGAGCCACGAGCCTGGCGGCCCATTCACGTCACGTACAACAACAAACAGGTGACGCATGATCCGTGAGTCCTTCCTTCGCCCAGCCGACCGCCCGCCGCCACGCGCCCCGCATGGCGCCCGCCGTGCGCCTGCCGCCTGAGCCGCACGGCCCCGTTTCGCCTCCGACAACAATAAATTTCCACTTGCGTGAGATAACTCAATGGACGGCCAACATCCGCATTCGGGCGAGCTCAAGCGCGGCCTGAAGAATCGTCACATCCAGTTGATCGCCCTCGGCGGCGCCATCGGCACCGGCCTGTTCCTCGGCTCGGCCGGGGTGCTCAAGTCGGCGGGCCCGTCGATGATCCTCGGCTACGCCATCGCCGGTTTCATCGCTTTCATGATCATGCGCCAGCTCGGCGAGATGATCGTCGAGGAGCCGGTTGCCGGCTCCTTCAGCCACTTCGCGCACAAGTACTGGGGCGGCTTCGCCGGCTTCCTCTCCGGCTGGAACTGTTGGGTGCTGTACATCCTGGTCGGGATGTCGGAACTGACCGCGGTCGGCAAGTACATCCACTACTGGTGGCCGGAGGTGCCGACCTGGGCCACGGCGGCGTTGTTCTTCGTCGTCGTCAACGCGATCAACCTGGCCAACGTCAAGGCCTTCGGCGAAGCCGAGTTCTGGTTCGCGATCATCAAGGTGGTGGCGATCATCGGCATGATCCTGCTCGGCTGCTACCTGCTGTTCAGCGGCAGCGGCGGTCCGCAGGCTTCGGTGAGCAACCTCTGGGCACACGGCGGTTTCTTCCCCAACGGAGTGAGCGGCCTGGTGATGGCCATGGCGATCATCATGTTCTCCTTCGGTGGCCTGGAAATGCTCGGCTTCACCGCGGCCGAGGCGGACAAGCCGAGGACGGTGATCCCGAAGGCGATCAACCAGGTGATCTATCGCATCCTGATCTTCTACATCGGCGCCCTGGTCGTGCTGCTCTCGCTGACGCCCTGGGACAGCCTGCTGCAGACCCTCAACGCTTCCGGCGATGCCTACAGCGGCAGCCCGTTCGTGCAGATATTCTCGATGATCGGCAGCGGCACTGCCGCGCACCTGCTGAACTTCGTGGTGCTCACCGCCGCACTGTCGGTGTACAACAGCGGCACCTATTGCAACGGCCGCATGCTTCTCGGCCTGGCCGAGCAGGGCGATGCCCCGCGCGCGCTGGCCAGGGTCGACAAGCGCGGCGTACCGGTACGCGCCCTGGTGGTATCGGCGCTGGTGACCTTCCTCGCGGTGGTGGTGAACTATGTGATCCCGCACCAGGCGCTGGAGCTGCTGATGTCGCTGGTGGTGGCGGCGCTGGTGATCAACTGGGCGATGATCAGCATGGCGCACCTGAAGTTCCGCGCGCAGATGGACCGCCAGGGCACCCGCACGCACTTCCGCGCGTTCTGGTATCCGTACGGCAACTACCTGTGCATGGCCTTCGTGGTGTTCATCCTCGGCGTCATGTTGCTGATCCCCGGCATCCAGGTCTCGGTCTATGCCATCCCGGTCTGGCTGCTGGTGATGTGGGCCTGCTACCGACTCAAGGGAGCCCCGCGGCCGATGCCGGGCCTGCGGGTGAAGCCGGTCACCGAGTGATCGATGGGGCGCCGGCGCGCAGAGGAGAGGGGAGCGCTCCTTTGCGCGTCCCGGCGGCCCACAAGACTTTTTCTAGGGGCGCCTGTCGTTGACGCGGCAGGTGCCGAATTCCTACAGTGGCAGCGCCATTTTTTCTCGTTAGAGGGATTTCCATGAAAAAAGCGCTCTGGCTGCTTCTGGCTGCCGTTCCCGTGGTCCTGGTCGCCTGCGGCGGCAGCGACGACGACAAGCAGACCGCCCAGGTCGATTACCTGGCCCTGCCGGGGGATGCCAAGCTGGATACCCGCAGCGTCGACTACAAGTGCGAGAACGGTCGCAAGTTCACCGTGCAGTACCTGAACAAGGGCGACAACAGCCTCGCCGTGGTGCCGGTCAGCGACAACTCGACGCTGGTCTTCAGCAATGTGATTTCCGCCTCCGGCGCCAAGTACGCCGCCGGCCAGTACATCTGGTGGACCAAGGGCGAGGAAGCCACCCTCTACGGCGACTGGAAGGGCGGCGAGCCCACCGACGGGGTCGCCTGCAAGGAGCGTTGAGTTCGACCTGGCGCCTTAGCCGAAATGAAGGAACCCGGCCGCGGCCGGGTTTCTTTTGGCCTGCTTTTCCGCTCGGCAAAGGGGGTATGCTGGCAGCCCGTTGGTCCACCGTGCCGCCCCATGCTGATCATCTCCAATGCCGTCCACCTGCCCGACCATGAGATCGAGCTGAATGCCATTCGCGCCCAGGGCGCCGGCGGGCAGAACGTCAACAAGGTCTCCAGCGCGGTGCACCTGCGCTTCGACATCCAGGCCTCGTCGTTGCCGCCGTTCTACAAGGAGCGTCTGCTGGCACTGAACGACCAGCGCATCAGCGGCGACGGCGTGGTGGTGATCAAGGCCCAGCAGTACCGGACCCAGGAGCAGAACCGCGAGGATGCCCTGGAGCGCCTGGCGGAGTTGATCCGCAGCGTGGCCAAGGTGCAGAAGGCGCGCCGCCCGACCAAGCCTACGCGCGGCTCGCAGAAGCGCCGGCTGGACGGCAAGGCCAAGCGCGGCGCGGTGAAGGCCGGGCGCGGCAAGGTGGATTTCTGATCCGGCCGGTCTTCGCGACGGATCAGCGTACGGCCTGGGCCACCGGCTGGCCGAGGCCGCGCTCGCGGTCGCGTTGCAGGCGATAGGCCTTGGCCGCGGCCGGGATCGCAGTGACCTGGCCGGTTTCCAGCCAGCGTCGCAGGCGGGTGGCGTCGGCGAAGTGGGTGTACTTGCCGAAGGCGTCCAGCACCACCAGGTTGACCGGATTGCGGTTGATCGTGGTGCGCATCACCAGGCAGTGACCTGCTTCGTTGGTGAAGCCGGTCTTGGTCAACTGAATGTTCCAGGTCTTGTTGTTGATCAGGTGGTTGGTGTTGCGGAAGCCCAGGGTGTAGTTGGGGTGGCGGAAGGCCACGGTCTTCTCCGGAGTGGTACTCCACTGGCTGAGCAGCGGGTATTGCCGGCTGGCCACCAGCAGGCGGGTGAGGTCGCGAGCGGTGGAGACGTTGTGCAGCGACAGCCCGGTCGGCTCGACGTAGCGGGTGTTCTTCATTCCGAGGGCGTGGGCCTTGGCGTTCATCGCCTTGACGAAGGCGTTCTTGCCGCCCGGATAGTTCTGCGCGAGGCTGGCGGCGGCGCGGTTCTCCGAGGACATCAGGGCGAGCAGGAGCATGTCCCGGCGGCTGATCTGGCTGCCGACCCGCACTCGGGAAAACACCCCGCGCATTTCGCTGGTCTCGCTGATGGCGATCGGCAGTACCTCGTCCAGCGGCAGTTTCGAGTCGAGCACGACCATGGCGGTCATCAGCTTGGTGATCGAGGCGATCGGCACCACCAGGTCGGGGTTGCGCGAGTAGAGCACCTTGCCGGTGTTCTGGTCGGTAACCAGCGCGCTGCCCGACGCCAGCTCCTGTTGCAGCGGCAGCCCGGCCTTGGGCGGCGGGGAGGCGGATACCGCGGTGGCAACGCTGAGGGACAGGAACAGGGTGACCAGTGACAGGAGACGGTTTCTCACGTGCGTTGCTCACTAAGACGAGAAAGTGGGGGCCGTGGGGCGCAGTGTGAACTGGTGCCCATAATTGAGCATTTTATGCTCTTTTGTAGGAAAAGCACGTAGGGCTTTGAAAGTGCTGACTTATGGTTGGCCCGGTTCGGAGAGGTTCGGCGGATAACGCCTGTGGCGGTATTCGCCCTACGCCCACAAGGTCGTGGTGCGGTAGGGCGAATAACCGCAACGTGGTTATCCGCCGCCTCGGCGGGAGTGCGCGGCATTCGCTGGGGCGAAAAAAAGCCGGCCATCACAGCCGGCTCAGGGTAACCGTGAGGGTTCAGTCCGCGCAGACCTGGGCGATGGCTTGCGCCAGGCGGTCGAGGCGGCGCGCGTCGAGACCGGCGACGTTGGCCCGGCCGCTGGAGACCAGGTAAACGGCGTGCTCGTCGCGCAGCCGAGCGACCTGCTGCGGGCTCAGTCCGGTATAGGAAAACATCCCGCGTTGCGCGCCGACATGGGCGAAGCGCTCGGCCAGGCCGTGCGGCGCCAGGGCTTCGACCAGGCCGATGCGCAGGCTGGCGATGCGCGAGCGCATGCCTTCGACCTCTTCCTGCCAGAGTCCCTTCAACTCGCTGTCGCCGAGGATCGCCGCGACCACCTCGGCGCCATGCGCCGGCGGGGTCGACCAGAGGTTGCGGGCGAGGAAGGCCAGTTGGCTACGCACATCGGTGAGCTTCTCGGCGTTCTGCGCGCAGACGATCAGCGCGCCGACGCGGTCGCGGTACAGGCCGAAGTTCTTCGAGCAGGAACTGGTGACCAGCACCTCCGGCAGTTCGCCGGCGAACAGGCGTACCGCCCAGGCGTCTTCCTCGAGACCGTCGCCGAAGCCCTGGTAGGCGAAGTCGATCAGCGGCAGCAGCTCGCGGCGACGTACCACGTCGAGCACCCTGTGCCAGTCGTCGTGGCTCAGGTCGAAACCGGTCGGGTTGTGGCAGCAGGCATGCAGCAGCACCACGTCTCCCTGGGGAATGCGCTCCAGGCCAGCAAGCATCGCCTCGACATCCAGGCGGTTGTCGGCGCTGACGTAGGGGTAGTGGGAAACCTTCAGGCCGGCGGCGGCGAACAGCGTCTCGTGGATCGGCCAGGTCGGGTCGCTCAGCCAGATGCCGCGGCCGGGCAGGCAATGGGCGATGAAGTCGCCGGCCAGGCGCAAGGCGCCGGTGCCGCCGGGCGTCTGGGTGGCGTCGGCGCGTTGCTCCAGCAACAGCGGCGAGGCGGCGCCGAGCGCCAGTTCCGCCAGGCGCGCGGCGAACAGCGCATCGCCGTGGCCGCCGACGTAGCTCTTGGTGGTTTCCTGCTCGACCAGGCGCTGCTCGGCGAGTTTCACCGAGCGCAGGATCGGGGTCAGGCCCTGGGCATCCTTGTAGACACCGACGCCGAGGTCCAGCTTGTCCGCGCGCGGATCGTTGCGGTAGGCGTCGAGCAGGCCCAGGATCGGGTCGCCCGGTACGCGGGCGACCTTGGCGAAATGACTCATTTGCGCCCCTCGGCGGTTTTCGCTACCTCGTCGGTGCGCGCCGCCATGATGAAGTCGTTGCGGTGCAGGCCCTTGATCGAGTGGCTCCACCAGGTCACGGTGACTTTGCCCCACTCGGTCAGCAGGCCCGGATGGTGGCCTTCGGCCTCGGATATCTCGCCGACGGCATTGGTAAAGGCCAGGGCGTGCTTGAAGTTCTTGAACAGGTAGACCTTCTCCAGTTGCATGATGCCGTCGCGGACTTCGATGTTCCAATCCGGAATCTGCCGCAGCAGCACGGGCAGTTCTTCGTCGCTGACGTGCGGGGCGTCGGCGCGGCAGGCTTCGCAATGGGCTTGGGTGAGTGCGGTCATGGTGGGAGTCCTTGGTTGTCGCATGTGGGAGGGGCGGACGGGCCGGACCCGTCCACCATAGTACAAGGCCGCCGCGGGGTCAGCCGCGGTGGCGGCGATTCTCGTCAGGCCGCCTGCTTGGGCGGGAACAGCGGCGCGTGCAGGCCCAGGCGCATGGCCTCGTGGACCAGTGCCATGATGTCTTCCTGGGCCAGTTGGAACAGGCGCTTGAGGTCGGGCAGGACGAAATAGAGCGGTTGCAGGATGTCGATGCGGTAGGGCGTGCGCATCGCCTCCAGCGGATTGAAGGCCTGGTGCAGCGGCTCGTCGGAGAGGCAGTAGACGGTCTCCTTCGGCGAGGAGAGGATGCCGCCGCCGTAGATGCGCTTGCCCTGGTCGGTCTCGACCAGGCCGAACTCGATGGTCATCCAGTACAGGCGGGCGAGGAACACGCGTTCCTCCTTGCTCGCTTTGAGGCCGAGCTTGCCGTAGGTATGGGTGAACTCGGCGAACCAGGGGTTGGTCAGCAGGGGGCAGTGGCCGAAGATCTCGTGGAAGATGTCCGGCTCCTGCAGGTAGTCCAGTTCTTCCGGGGTGCGGATAAAGGTGGCGACGGGGAATTGCTGGCTGGCCAGCAGTTCGAAGAAAGTCTGGAACGGAATCAGTGCCGGAACCCGCGCCACGCGCCAGCCGGTGGTGGCCTGGAGGACCCTGTTGATCTCGTCGAGCTGGGGGATCCGCTCGTGGGGCAGGCCGAGCTGTTCGATGCCGTCGAGGTATTCCTGACAGGCGCGGCCTTCGATCACCTTCAGTTGCCGGGTGATCAGGGTATTCCAGACCTGGTGCTCGGTTTCCGGATAGTGGATGAAACCGTTGTCGTCGGGCTGGCGGGCCACGTACTGCGTCGTTTTCATACGGACTCCATGAGCGGCTTGTGGCCGCGGGGTCTTTGTTGTTGTCGTTGCCTTATCGATACCGCGTCGGGACGGTCCGTGCAGCCCCGGATAGGGACCGGGCAACGGGGAGGAATCGGCGTTTTCGTAAAGTTTTCCTTACGAATTGGCCTGGGTCGCCTGTTCATTGGGCCAGGTATTGTTGCTGGTGAGTCTAACTGTCACATATTCTTGACGGAAATTTCCGGTCGGGAGTTAAAAAAACCGGCCGCGAGCCCATCAGAACGACAACACCGGGCCACGCCATGCGTATCAAAGTGCACTGCCAGAACCGTGTAGGCATCCTCCGCGACATCCTCAACCTGCTGGTCGACTACGGCATCAACGTCAATCGCGGCGAAGTCGGCGGCGACCAGGGCAACGCCATCTACCTGCTCTGTCCGAACATGATCAACCTCCAGTTGCAGTCGCTGCGGCCCAAGCTGGAGGCGGTGCCGGGGGTCTTCGGGGTCAAGCGCGTCGGCCTGATGCCCAGCGAGCGCCGGCACCTGGAACTCAACGCGCTGCTCGCCGCCCTGGACTTCCCGGTGCTCTCGGTGGACATGGGCGGGCAGATCGTCGCCGCCAACCGTGCCGCCGCGCAGTTGCTCGGCGTGCGCGTCGACGAGGTGCCGGGGATTCCGCTGTCGCGCTATGTCGAGGACCTCGACCTGCCCGAACTGGTGCGCGCCAACAAGGCGCGGATCAACGGGCTGCGGGTCAAGGTGAAGGGCGACGTGTTCCTCGCCGACATCGCGCCGCTGCAATCCGAGCACGACGAGAGCGAGGCGCTGGCTGGAGCGGTGCTGACCCTGCATCGCGCGGATCGCGTCGGCGAGCGCATCTACCATGTGCGCAAGCAGGAGCTGCGTGGCTTCGACAGTATCTTCCAGAGTTCGCGGGTAATGGCCGCGGTGGTCCGCGAGGCACGGCGCATGGCGCCGCTGGACGCGCCGCTGCTGATCGAGGGCGAGACCGGCACCGGCAAGGAGCTGCTGGCGCGCGCCTGCCACCTGGCCAGCCCGCGCGGGCAGTCGCCGTTCATGGCGTTGAACTGCGCCGGCCTGCCGGAATCCATGGCCGAGACCGAGCTGTTCGGCTATGGTCCGGGAGCCTTCGAGGGCGCCCGCCCGGAGGGCAAGCTCGGCCTGCTGGAGCTTACCGCCGGCGGCACGCTGTTCCTCGACGGCGTCGGCGAGATGAGCCCGCGCCTGCAGGCCAAGCTGTTGCGCTTCCTGCAGGACGGCTGTTTCCGCCGGGTCGGCAGCGACGAGGAGGTGTACCTGGACGTGCGGGTGATCTGCGCCACCCAGGTAGACCTGTCCGAACTCTGCGCCAAGGGCGAATTCCGCCAGGACCTCTATCACCGTCTCAATGTGCTCTCGCTGCACATCCCGCCGCTGCGCGAGTGCCTGGATGGCCTGGCGCCGCTCGCCGAGCATTTCCTCGACCAGGCCAGCCGGCAGATCGGCTGCGGCCTGCCGAAGCTTTCCGCGCAGGCGCTGGAACGTCTCGAACGCTACCACTGGCCGGGCAACGTGCGGCAATTGGAAAACGTGCTGTTCCAGGCGGTTTCGCTGTGCGAAGGGGGAACGGTCAAGGCCGAGCACATCCGCCTGCCGGACTACGGCGCACCGCAGCCGCTGGGGGATTTTTCCCTGGAAGGAGACCTCGACGCCATCGTCGGGCGCTTCGAGAAGGCGGTGCTGGAGCGCCTGTTCCGCGAGCATCCGAGCAGCCGCCAGTTGGGCAAGCGCCTCGGCGTTTCGCATACCACGGCGGCGAACAAGCTGCGCCAGCATGGCGTGGGGCAAGGCGAGGGCTGAGCGGCATGCTTGCCGGTTTGTTGCAGGCTGGGAAAGAAACGGCGGAGGCGTCGGCCCCTGTGGAAGGGCGGCAGCGCGGTGAGGCGCGGGGAAGACGGCCAGGATGTTCGCCGAGGGGCGGGATTTTCGCCGCCGAGTACACAATGATCGCGCCGGATGGGCGAGCTGCCCCTCGTGGCGCGATCCTTCGGAGGTCGACCCGGAGGTCGAGGAGAGTTTAGCCGCCAGTGCAGCCGTTGCCCCAGACCTGATATTCGACGGTATGTTTCTGCCCGTTCGAATCTTCGTAGGTCATGCGTGCGGGAACGATGCCGCAGGCATTGGAAGTGTCGGTTGAAGATATAACGCGAGCCACATCCAGTTGCATGCCATAGGCATATTCTTCAACAGCGTTTTCCTGCTGGCTGGCAGGTTGATCCTGGGCGCCAGCCGCCATCACCAGCGGCGAGCAGGCGAACAGGGCCATCAGGGCGAAAGCCTTCATTACTATTTACCTGAGTAGTTTCTGAGTGGGTACGATCTGCCGTCGGAAGACAGGCGGACAGGTCACCGGTGCAACTCGATAAACAAGGCTGGGTAAGTAAGTCTGCAATCAAGTTGCGGAGTCGAAGTTCAACGGGAGTTAACTTCGGCTGTTGGGTTTATTTTAAGTTGGGATAGGCTGCGACATATAGACTCAGTCAAGACAAGAACCTTGTACGGATCGGTAACAATATCCCTGTGGCCTTCTGCGCCGCGGCTTTTCGACCGGCTCACGGGTTTCTTTCCTGGCCCAGGGGCGATTGCGGGTCGAGCAGGGCGCTGCGAATGAAGTGCAGGTAGCTGAGCACCCGTCGCAGCGGCGAGGTATCGAACTGCGGTGCGCGCGGCTCCGGCGCCGCCCGTACCGCCATGATCGCCTGGTTCACCGCGTGCAGGGCGCGCTGACGGTTGCTCGGCCCGGGTTGCAGGAACAGCCGGATCAGCGCCCGGCCCATCAGGCGGATCGCCCGGCGCCAGGCGGTGCGTTCGGCGTAGCAGGGCTCCTGGGGCAGGCGTTGCTGTTCGAGGCGCAGCTCGATGATCGCCTGGCCGACCTCCAGCACCAGGAACATCCAGCCCAGCAACCGGCGCTGCACGTCCGGGCGGCCGGCGGAGAAGGTGTAGGCCTGGTTCAGCAGGTCGCGGGTGCCGCTTTCGAAACCGGAGACCAGGCCCTTGCTCTTGCCGCTGATGGCGAACACTACCCGCTCGCGCAGGTCGTGCTCCAGGCGCTTCCACATCCACGGCCGGTTCGGCGGCAGGATCACCCTGGCGGCGACCGTGGCGAGGACCATCGACAAGAGTAGTGCCAGGTATTCGTTGAAGAAGGCCAGGGCGTCGTAGCGCGCCATGTTGGCCGGCAGCGAGGCGAAGCAGAACCACACCAGCAGGCCGACGCCGTAGCCGTTCCACTGCGGCCGCCAGAGCAGCAGGGCGCCGACCGCGAAGACCGGCAGCAGGCAGCAGAGCAGCATCGGGAAACCGTCCACGTGGGGTAGCAGGTAGAGCAGCACGAACAGCCCGGTGCAGGCCCCGGCGAGGGTCCCGAGGGTGAGTTGCAGCGACAACCGGCCGGGATTCGGCGAGGTCGAGGAGAGCGCCGAGATCAGTACCGCGGTGAGGGCGAAGGTGCCGCCGTGGGGCCAGGAGGTCTGGATCCAGAACGTGCCGAGCAGGCCGATCATCAGCGCGCTGCGCGCTCCGGCGACCAGCGCGGCGACCGGGTTGGCGCGGGCGACGAAGCTTTCCTTCCATTGCTCGCGGGCATGGTGGTGTTCGGCCAGGGAAGCGTGGGTCAGGGCGTAGTTGTGCAGGTCGTCGGTGAAACGGAAGGCCAGTTCGGCGGCGGTGTTGAAATCCAGCAGGTCGTTCTCGCCGGGGCGCTGCTCCACCAGGCGCTGGCGGGCCTGGCGGATGTTCTGCATCAGTTCCGGCTTGTAGGCCTCGATGCGTTCGGCCAGGCGCGCGGCGTCGGCGTCGGTGGGCGTCCGTTCGCGAATCGGCGCGAGCAGCCCGGCAAGCTCCGCCAGGCAGGGCGCCAGGACCTCCAGGACATTCTGCGCCCCGCGCCCGCGCAGGCGTTCGAGCAGGCGGTGGAGGCCGTGGAAGCGACTGGTCATGACCATGAATTCGTTGTTCAGGCGAATCAGCCGGCCGCTGCGCAGGCGCATGTGCGGATCTTCGAAAGTAGTGGCGCTGCGCAGGTTTTCCAGGCCCACGGACTGGGCGACGAAGCGCGCGCTGAGCTCGCCGAAGCGCTCGCCGTCGAGGCTGCCCTGCAGGCCTTCGGCGGCGAACCCGGCGAAGTCGCGGAAGCGCCCGTAGAGTGTGTTGCGCAGGGCGGCGCCGCTGGTCTGCGGCAGGAAGATGGCGCTGACGGTACCGGTGCAGAGGATGCCCAGGGATATTTCCAGGACCCGCCACAGCGCCGCCATGAAGGCGCCTTCCGGGTGTGCGGTGGCGGGAATCCCGATCATGGTCGCGGTGTAGCCGGCGAGTACGCAGGCGTAGCCGCGGAAATCGCGGTAGCGCGCGGCGCCGGCGGTGCACAGGCCGACCCAGAGCGCCAGGCAGGCGAGGAACAGCACGCGCTCCTGGGCGAACAGGGCGATCAGGGTGACCATCACGCTGAGGCCGATCAGGGTTCCGACGATGCGGTAGAAGCTCTTGGCCAGGACCTGCCCGCTCTGCGTCTGCATGACGATGAAGACCGTCACCAGCACCGTGCTCGGCTGCGGCAGCTCCAGGCGATAGGCCAGCCACAGGGCGAGGCTGGCGGTGAGCAGGGCCTTGAATACGAAGACCCAGGCGACGCCGTCGCTACGCGCCCATTCGAGCAGGGCGCGGCGCAATTCGTCGGGGCTGGGAAAGAACGCGAGGGGAGCCGGTGGAACCAGGGGGAGACCTTTCCGGGTGGCGCGGGGCACTGCTGCGAATCCTGAACGACGGCGAGGGGAGGCCGAAACGGCTGGGAATTCTAGGAGCGCCGGCGCTTGCGGATAAGAGCTCGGATAGGTGAAAAATTTTTGTCACAAAAGGCAATAATAGGTGGGTTGACTCATGACAGAATCTGCGCCGCCTTGGGGTGTCCTCCGGGTTGCGTGGAAAAGAGACGCGCCATAAGCGTCAGAGCCTAGAGGGCCGTGATGGATATCCTGTTCAATATGCGCGCGTTCGTCAGCGTCGCGGAGACCGGCAGTTTCACTGCCGCCGCCCAGCGCCTGGACCTGACGACCGCCTATGTCTCCCGTGCGGTGGCCAAGCTGGAGGCCCACCTGCAGACCCGCCTGCTGCATCGCACCACCCGGCGCATCGCGCTGACCGAAGCCGGGCAGCGCTACCTGATGCGCGCCCAGCAGATACTCGCCTACATCGAGGAGGCCGAGGCCGAGGCGGGCGACGCCCATGCGCGGCCGTCGGGCACGCTGAAGGTCCACGCGATGACCGGCATCGGCCAGCACTACCTGATCAAGGCCATCTCGCAATATTGCGAGACCTACCCGGAGGTTGGCTTCGACCTGACCCTGGCCAACCGGATCACCGACATTCTCGACGAGGGCTACGACATTTCCGTGGTGATCGCCCCCGAGCTGCCGGACTCCGGTTTCGTCTCCAAGTGCATCGGCCAGACCTACAGCATCCTCTGCGCCTCGCCGGGCTACATTGCCGCGCATGGCTTCCCCAAGCTGCCGGCGGAGCTGTCCGCGCACCGTTGCCTGCGCCTGGTGAACTCGGTGATGTCGCTGGACCGCTGGCTGTTCGACGGTCCCGACGGCCAGGAACTGGCCTGCATCAACCAGACGCATTTCCAGGTCAACACCGCCGACGCCATGACCGAGGCGGTGGTCTCCGGCATGGGTATCGGCGCGCTGCCGGTGTACGCGGCGGTCAACGGCCTGAAGGACGGCAGCCTGGTGCGGGTGTTGCCGCGCTATAGCCTGTTCCATCTCAACGTCTACGCCCTCTACCCCTCGCGGCAGTACCTGGATGCGAAGATCCGCACCTGGGTCGAGTTCCTCCGCGAGCACATGCCGGCGATGCTCGCCGCGGACGAGCGCAGCCTGGCGGAGAGCGGTGGGTTGGCGAACTGAGCGGGAGTGGTGGGCGGCCCCCTACAGGCTGTCTCCCACCCTCTGCAACTCCTCGATCAACGCCCGCAGGCAACTCGGCAGTGCTTCCAGGTCGCGTACCAGCAGGCTGCGCTCGCGGATCGCCCAGGGCTCGTCGAGTTCGATGGTCGCCAGCTTCATCGTCCGGCTGTGGCGGCGCGCGGCGGACTGCGGGATCACGCCGATGCCGACGCCGCCCTCGATCATCCGGCAGATCGCCTCGAAGCTGGAGACCTGGATGCGCAGCGATAGCTGCTCGCCCATCTGCTCCACCCGTTCGTACAGGAAGGCGTGCAGGGTGGTGCCCTCGGGCAGGCCGATATGCTGGAACTGCAGGGTGTCGCGCAGGCGTACCCTGGCCTGTCCGGCCAGCGGATGGCCCTGGGGCACCGCCATCACCAGGCGGTCGGTGCTGAAATGCAGGACCTGCAGGCCACTGGCCGCCACCGGCCCGGCGATGATGCCGAGGTCGGTGGAGCCGTCCAGCACGCCGCGGACAATGTCGCGGCTGAGGCGTTCCTGCAGGTCGACGGTGACCCCGGGACGAGCGGCAAGGAAGCCGGCGAGGATTTCCGGGAGGAATTCGGTGACCGCGGTGGTATTGGCGAAGATGCGGATATGCCCGGCGGCGTCGCTGCCGTACTCGGTGAACTCGCTCTTCAGGTATTCCACCTGGCGCATGATCAGCCGCGCGTGCTGTAGCAGGCGCTGGCCCGCCGGGGTCAGTTCGACGCCGCGGCTGTCGCGGTACAGCAGGCGGCTGCCGAGCTGGCCTTCGAGCGCCTTGACCCGTGCGCTGGCGGCGGCCGGGGAAAGGAAGGCGCGGCGCGCGCCCTGGGTCAGGCTGGGCGACTCGGCGATATGGATGAACAGGCGCAGGTCGGCGAGATCGAAATGCATGGGCACTCCATGGCGTTCGGCAAATCCGAACGCGCCATTGCGTAATTGCAAATTCTCAAAACGCTAGCATCCTATCATTCTCCTCCCATCACCCCCTAGGTCATGGGAAGCCACGCATGAGTGAGTCCGCTTTCGCCCCCTGGATCGGTCGCCAGGAAGAAACCCACGATCAATTGAGCCGCAACCTGGTCAAGCGCATCGCCGCCACCTTCGGCGAGCTGACCCCGGCCCACGGCGAAGCGCTGCCGCCGCTCTGGCACTGGGCGTTCTTCCAGGACCCGGTGGAGGCCGCCGGCCTCGGCGTCGACGGCCACCCGGCGCGCGGCGGTTTCCTGCCGCCGGCGGACGATCGCAACCGCATGTGGGCCGGCGGGCGCCTGGAGTTCCACCAGCCGCTGCGGGTCGGCGGCGAGGCCAGCCGCACCTCGACCATCCTCCGGGTCGAGGAGAAGCACGGTCGCAGCGGCACGCTGCTGTTCGTCACCCTGCGCCACGACTACCGCCAGGACGGCCAGCTGGCGCTGAGCGAAGAGCACGACATCGTCTACCGCGAACCGACCCCGCCCAAGCTCGGCGGTACCGAGGCCTTGCCCGAGGGCGACTGGCGCGAGGCGCTGGAGCCCGATCCGGTGTTGCTGTTCCGCTACTCGGCGGTGACTTTCAACGGCCACCGCATTCACTACGACTGGCCCTATGTCACCGATGCCGAAGGCTATCCGGGCCTGGTGGTGCACGGTCCGCTGATCGCCACCCTGGCCCTGCGCGCGTTCTGCCGGGCCAATCCGCAGGCACGCCTGCGTCGCTTCGCCTATCGCGGCCTGCGCCCGCTGATCTGTCCCGAGCCGTTCGAGGTCGGCGGCCGCCTGCTCGCTGCCGGCAAGGCCGAGGTATGGGTCGGCAATGGCGCCGGCCTGGCCCAGCGCGGCGACGTGGAATTCGACTGAAAGGGCGCCAGCGCCCGTCCAACGACAAGAATCGAGGAGTCACCGATGAATCCGAACAGCGAAGAGCTGAACGCGATCCGCGAGGGCGTACGTGCCCTCTGCGCCGAATTCGACGCCGTCTACTGGCGCCGCATCGATGAGCAGCGCGGTTTTCCCGAGGCCTTCGTCAAGGCCCTGACCGACGCCGGCTGGCTCTCGGCGATGATCCCGGAGGAGTACGGCGGTTCCGGTCTGGGCCTGGCCGAGGCCTCGGTGATCCTGGAGGAAGTCAACCGCTGCGGCGGCAACTCCGGCACCGTGCACGGGCAGATGTACAACATGTTCACGCTGCTGCGTAACGGCAGCGAGGCGCAGAAGCGCTTCTACCTGCCGAAGCTGGCCAGCGGCGAGCTGCGCCTGCAGTCGATGGGGGTGACCGAGCCGACCACCGGCACCGATACCACCAAGATCAAGACCACCGCCGTGCGCAAGGGCGACCGCTATGTGATCAACGGGCAGAAGGTGTGGATCTCGCGGATCCAGCACTCCGACCTGATGATCCTGCTGGCGCGCACCACGCCGCTGGCCGAGGTGAAGCGCAAGTCCGAAGGCATGTCGATCTTCCTCGTCGACCTGCGCGAGGCCATCGGCAAGGGCCTGACCGTGCAGCCGATCGCCAACATGGTCAACCACGAGACCAACGAGCTGTTCTTCGACAACCTGGAGATCCCCGTCGATAGCCTGATCGGCGAGGAAGGCAAGGGCTTCCGCTACATCCTCGACGGCCTCAATGCCGAGCGCACCCTGATCGCCGCCGAATGCATCGGCGACGGCCGCTGGTTCATCGACAAGGCCAGCCACTATGCCCGCGACCGCGTGGTCTTCGGCCGGCCGATAGGGCAGAACCAGGGCGTGCAGTTCCCCATCGCCGAGGCGCACATCGAAGTGGAGGCCGCCGACCTGATGCGCTGGCGCGCCTGCCAGGAGTACGACGCCGGGCTCAACGCCGGGGCCAGCGCGAACATGGCCAAGTACCTGGCGGCGAAAGCTTCCTGGGAGGCGGCCAACGCCTGCCTGCAGACCCACGGCGGCTTCGGCTTCGCCTGCGAGTACGACGTCGAGCGCAAGTTCCGCGAGACCCGCCTGTACCAGGTGGCGCCGATCTCCACCAACCTGATCCTGTCCTACGTGGCCGAGCACCTGCTCGAACTGCCGCGCTCGTTCTGAAGCGGGAGCCGCCCATGCAGATCGACCGTCTCGACCACCTGGTGCTCACCGTCCGCGACATCGACGCCAGCATCGATTTCTACACCCGCGTACTGGGTATGCGCGCCGTTACCTTCGGCGCGGGTCGCAAGGCCCTCGCCTTCGGTGCGCAGAAGATCAACCTGCACCAGGCCGGGGGCGAATTCGAACCCAAGGCCGAGCGACCTACGCCGGGGTCCGCCGACCTCTGTTTCATCGTCGCCACGCCACTCGAGGCGGTGGCCGAGCAACTGCGCCAGCAGGCCGTGGAAATCCTCGAGGGCCCGGTGCAGCGCACCGGCGCCGGCGGGCCGATCCTCTCGCTGTACCTGCGCGACCCCGACCTGAACCTGATCGAACTGAGCAACCCGCTGTAGGCCGCGTGCCTCGGGACAACTACAAGAGAGCGTTGGTCATGACCGACTACACCCAGCAACTCGCCGGCTTTCTCGCCGGCCTGCGCTACCAGGACCTGCCGCCGGCGGTGCTGGCGCGGATGGAAGAATTGTTCCTCGACTGGCTCGGCTCGGCGCTGGCCGGCAAGGGCCAGCATCCGATCCCATTGTTCGAGCGCTACGCCGAACGCATGGGCCCGGCCGATGGTAGCGCGCAGATCCTGCCCAGCCGGCGGCGCAGCTCGCCGTATTTCGCCGCCCTGGTGAACGGCGCGGCTTCCCACGTGGTGGAGCAGGACGACCTGCACAACAGCTCGGTGCTGCACCCCGCGGCAGTGGTCTTCCCTGCCGCCCTGGCCGCGGCCCAGGACCTCGGCCGCAGTGGCGCCGAGCTGATCCTCGCGGCGGTGGCCGGCTACGAGGCCGGCATCCGCATCGGCGAATTCCTCGGTCGTTCCCACTACCGGGTGTTCCATACCACTGCCACGGTCGGCACCCTCGCCGCGGCAGTGGCGGTGGGCAAGCTGATGGACTTCGACCGCGAGCGCTTCGTCGACCTGCTCGGCAGCGCCGGAACCCAGGCCGCCGGGCTCTGGGAGTTCCTCCGCGACGCCGCCGATTCCAAGCAGTTGCATACCGCCAAGGCCGCCGCCGACGGGCTGCTCGCCGCCTATCTCACCGCCGACGGCCTGAGCGGCGCGCGACACATCCTCGAAGGCGAGCAGGGGATGGCCGCCGGGATGTCCAGCGACGCCGACCCCGAGCGCCTGGTGGATCGCCTCGGCAGCCGCTGGGCGTTGCTGGAAACCTCGTTCAAGTTCCACGCCTCGTGCCGCCATACCCATCCCGCGGCCGACGCGCTGCTGGCGCTGATGCAGCGCGAAGGGCTCGATCACTCGCAGATCGCCGCGGTCACCGCGCGGGTCCACCAGGGCGCCATCGAGGTGCTCGGCCGGGTGGTCGAGCCGCAGACCGTGCACCAGGCGAAGTTCTCCATGGGCACCGTGCTGGGCCTGATCGCCGTGTACGGCAAGGCCGGCCTCGGCGAGTTCCATCGGCATGCGCTGAGCGACCCACGGGTCGCTGCGTTCCGCGAGCGGGTCGAGATGCGCCTGGACCCGGAGGTCGACGCCGCCTATCCGCAGCGCTGGCTCGGGCGGGTCGAAGTACTGGATGGCGAAGGGCGGCGCCATACCGCCGCCATCGACGAACCCAAGGGCGATCCCGGCAATACCCTCAGCCGCGACGAGCTGGCCGACAAGTTCCGCCGCCTGCTGGCGTTTTCCGGCGCGGCCACCGGCGCCGAGGCGGAGATCCTTATCCAGCGGGCCTGGGGCCTGCGTCAGGCGCCTTCCGTAACGCCCCTGATCTGATCAACCGAACCAGCCGCACCTCGTCTTCGACGGACGAGGGCAGGGAGTCCGACCCATGACGCAATCCCACCAGCCGCGCCCGCTCGACGGCATCACCGTGGTCAGCCTGGAGCACGCCATCGCCGCGCCCTTCTGCACCCGCCAACTGGCCGATCTCGGCGCGCGGGTGATCAAGATCGAACGCCCCGGCGTCGGCGATTTCGCCCGCGGTTACGACGAGCGGGTCAACGGCCTGTCGTCGCACTTCGTCTGGACCAATCGTTCCAAGCAGAGCCTCAGCCTCGATCTCAAGCAGGCCGAGGCGCTGCCGTTGCTGGAGAAGCTGCTGGCCGGCGCCGACGTGCTGGTGCAGAACCTCGCGCCGGGCGCCGCCGCGCGCCTGGGCCTGTCCTACGAGGCGTTGCGCGAGCGCTTCCCGCGACTGATCGTCTGCGATATCTCCGGCTACGGCGAAGGCGGTCCCTACGAGAAGAAGAAGGCCTACGACCTGCTGATCCAGAGCGAGGGCGGCTTCCTTTCGGTGACCGGCGGCGCCGGGCCGAACGAGATGGCCAAGGCCGGCTGTTCGATCGCCGATATCGCCGCCGGCATGTACGCCTACAGCAGCATCCTCTCGGCCCTGCTGCTGCGCGAGCGCACTGGCGAGGGCAGCCGCATCGACGTGTCGATGCTGGAGAGCCTGGTGGAGTGGATGGGCTACCCGATGTACTACGCCTACCAGGACGCGCCGCCACCGCCGCGCGCCGGCGCTTCGCACTCGACCATCTACCCCTATGGGCCATTCCCCGCCGGCGACGGCGGCACGGTGATGCTCGGCCTGCAGAACGAGCGCGAGTGGCGGGCCTTCTGCGACAAAGTTCTGCGCCGCCCGGAGCTGGCCGACGACGAACGCTTCTCGGCGAACTTCAAGCGCTCGGCCAACCGCGAGGAGCTGCGCGCGCTGATCGTCGAAGCCTTCGCCGCCTTGCCGGCCGCCGAGGTGGTGGCGCGCCTGGAACAGGCACAGATCGCCAACGCCCACGTCAACGACATGGCCGGGGTCTGGGCGCACCCGCAGTTACAGGCGCGGCAACGCTGGACCTCCATCGACAGCCCGGCCGGGCGCCTGCCGGCGTTGTTGCCGCCGGC
Source organism: Pseudomonas sp. KBN12P06040 (assembly GCF_037574965.1). Lineage (NCBI taxonomy): Bacteria > Pseudomonadati > Pseudomonadota > Gammaproteobacteria > Pseudomonadales > Pseudomonadaceae > Pseudomonas > Pseudomonas sp. KBN12P06040. The sequence continues at coordinate 4,623,222 of NZ_JBBELS010000001.1, read as the reverse complement.
CAGCAGCAGCGCCTTCGTTCCGCGCATGGATGCGGTGCCGGCGCTGGGCGGCGACAGCGACGCGCTGCTTGCCGAACTGGGCTGTACCGCGGCCGATATCCAGCGCCTGCGCGCGACCGGAACGGTATGAGGAGACGGACATGAACCGACAGATCGTGCGCAGCGCGCTGTTCGTCCCGGCGACCCGCCCGGAGCGGATCCCCAAGGCCCTTGCCAGCGGCGCCGACCGGGTCATCGTCGACCTCGAGGATGCGGTGGAGGAGGGGCTGAAGGTCGAGGCGCGGGCCAATCTCCGGCGTTTCCTCGTCGATACGCCGGAAGCCCGGGTGCTGGTGCGGATCAACGCGGCGGAGCATCCCGGACATGCCGACGACCTGGCGCTGTGCCGCGACCACGCCGGAGTGATCGGCCTGCTCCTGCCGAAAGTGGAGAGCGCCGCCCAGGTGCGCCACGCCGCCGTGGCCAGCGGCAAGCCGGTCTGGCCCATCGTCGAGAGTGCCCGCGGCCTTGCCGCGCTGGGCGAGATCGCCGCCGCCGCGGGGGTCGAGCGGCTGTCCTTCGGCAGCCTCGACCTGGCCCTGGATCTCGATCTCAACACCGGCAGCAACGCAGCCGAACAGATTCTCGGTCACGCCCGTTACGCGCTGCTCCTGCAATCGCGCCTGGCAGGCCTGGCGCCGCCGCTGGACGGCGTCTACCCGGCGATCCAGAACCGTGTCGGACTGGTCGAGGCAGTGCGCTTCGCTCGCGACATGGGCTTCGGCGGGTTGCTGTGCATCCATCCGAGCCAGGTCGAGCCGATCCACCAGACATTGATGCCGAGTCTCGCGGAACTGGAGTGGGCGCGTCGGGTGGCAGAGGCCGGCGCCTCCGGTGCCGGCGTCTTCGTGGTCGACGGCGAGATGGTCGACGCGCCGGTGCTGGGACGCGCGCGACGCCTGCTGGAGCGGGCCGGGGAGGGTGGCTGAACGCGTTCGACAGACGCGAACGCGGGCTTGAGCAATGGCGAATTCTCCGAACGCGCCGGCTGCGTCAGGCTCGTCGATACCTCGAAAGCACAACAACAATCTGAGGTCACGAAATGTTCAAGACGATGGTACGGGCGCTGTTGTGCGCCCTGGCGATCGGTGGCTCCTGCCTGGCGAATGCCGCGCAGCCGATCGTCATCAAGTTTTCCCACGTGGTCGCGGAAAACACGCCCAAGGGCCAGGGCGCGCTGCTGTTCAAGAAGCTCGTCGAACAGCGCCTGGGCGGCCGGGTCGAGGTGGACGTCTATCCCAACTCGTCGCTGTTCGGCGATGGCAAGGAAATGGAGGCGCTGCTGCTGGGCGACGTGCAGATGCTGGCGCCGTCCCTGGCCAAGTTCGAGCAGTACACGCGCAAGGTGCAGATCTTCGACCTGCCGTTCCTCTTCGACGACATCCAGGCGGTCGACCGCTTCCAGCGCAGCCCGCAGGGGCGCGCCCTGCTGACCAGCATGCAGGGCAAGGGCATCCTCGGCCTGGCCTATTGGCACAACGGGATGAAGCAGCTCTCCGCCAATCGCCCGTTGCTGGAGCCGGAAGACGCGCGCGGGCTGAAATTCCGCGTGCAGGCGTCCGACGTGCTCAACGAGCAGTTCCGCCAGCTCCGCGCGATCTCCCGGAAGATGTCCTTCGCCGAGGTCTACCAGGGCTTGCAGACCGGCGTGGTGAATGGCACCGAGAACACCTGGTCGAACTACGAGAGCCAGAAGGTCAACGAGGTGCAGAAGTATTTCACCGAGTCCAACCACGGCCTGGTGGACTACATGGTGATCACCAACGCGAAGTTCTGGAACGGCCTCCCGGCGGACATCCGCGAAGCGCTGCAGCGGATCATGGACGAGGTCACCGTGCAGGTGAACCTCGAGGCCGAGCGCCTCAACCGCGACGCCCGCCAGCGCATCCTCGCCAGTGGCGTCAGCGAGATCCATACCCTGACCCCGCAGCAGCGCGCCGACTGGCGCCAGGCGATGCAGCCGGTATGGCAGAAATTCCGCGGCAATGTCGGCGCTGACCTGCTCCAGGCCGCCGAAGCCTCCAACCGTCCCGATTGACCCGTCCGGCACCGCCCGGCCGGGCGGGGCATTGTGGAGAACGCTGCGATGAATCGACTCGTGCGCGTCTGGAACCGCTTCGAGGAGGGCGCTATCGCCTTCCTGCTGGCGGCGATGACGCTGGTGACCTTCCTCTATGTGGTGATGACCAACGTCTTCACCCTGTTCTACGACCTCGGCGACCGCCTGCCGACACTGCGGGCTCCGCTGTACTCGGTGGGCGACGCGATCCTCGGGGTAGCCCAGGACATGTCCTGGAGCAACGCGCTGACCAAGGCGCTGTTCGGCTGGCTGATCTTCCTCGGCATCGCCTACGGCGTACGCACCGCCGGCCACCTCGGGGTGGATGCCCTGGTGCGCCTGGCGCCGCGTCCCTTGCAGCGCCTGATCGGGATACTCGCCTGCCTCTGCTGCCTGGGCTACGCCGGGCTGTTCATGGTCGCCAGCTACGACTGGGTGAAGACCCTGTTGGTCGCCGGCATCGGCGCCGAGGACCTCGACCACTTCGGCATCCTCCAGGCCTACATCGCGGTGGTGGTGCCGGTCGGCTTCGGCCTGGTGCTGCTGCGCTACCTGGAAATCCTCGTCAACCTGTTGCGCGGTCGCCAGCTCGGGCTGGGCCTCGCCGACGAGGCCGCCGAGGCCTCCAAACTGGCCGGCGAAGAGGCCGGGGAGAACCGCCCATGACCGTGCTGATCCTGTTCCTGCTGCTGTTCCTGTTCATGTTCATCGGCGTGCCCATCGCCATCTCCCTGGGGCTGTCCGGCGCCCTGACGATCCTGCTGTTCAGCCCGGATTCGGTGCGCTCGCTGGCGATCAAGCTGTTCGAGACCTCCGAGGCCTACACCCTGCTGGCGATCCCGTTCTTCCTGCTCTCCGGCGCGTTCATGACCACCGGTGGCGTGGCGCGGCGCCTGATCGACTTCGCCAATGCCTGCGTCGGGCATATCCGCGGCGGCCTGGCGATCGCTGCGGTGCTCGCCTGCATGCTGTTCGCCGCGCTGTCCGGTTCGTCGCCGGCGACAGTGGCGGCGGTCGGCTCGATCGCCGTGGCCGGCATGGTCCGCTCCGGCTATCCGCGCGCCTTCGGCGCGGGGATCATCTGCAATGCCGGGACCCTGGGCATCCTCATCCCGCCATCGATCGTGATGGTGGTCTACGCCGCCGCCACCGAGACCTCGGTGGGCAAGCTGTTCGTCGCCGGGGTGGTTCCGGGGTTGTTGCTCGGGGTGATCCTGATGGTGGTGATCTACATCGTCGCGCGGGTCAAGAAGCTGCCGGCGCAGCCGCGCGCCAGCTTTCGCGAGTGGCTGGCCGCCGCACGCCGTGCAGGCTGGGGCCTGTTGTTGCTGGTGATCATCCTCGGCGGCATCTATTCCGGGCTGTTCACCCCCACCGAGGCGGCGGCGGTGGCGGCGGTGTACTCGGCCTTCGTCGCGCTGTTCGTGTACAAGGACATGCGCCTGCGCGACTGTCCCAAGGTGCTGCTGGAGTCGGGGCGGCTGAGCATCATGCTGATGTTCATCATCGCCAACGCCATGCTCTTCGCCCATGTGTTGACCACCGAGCAGATCCCCCAGCAGATCACCGAATGGGTGGTGCAGGAAGGCCTGACCCCGATCGGCTTCCTGCTGATGGTCAACGTGGTGCTGCTGGTCGCCGGCAGCTTCATGGAGCCCTCGGCGATCGTGCTGATCCTGGCGCCGATCTTCTTCCCCATCGCCATGAAGCTGGGCATCGATCCGATCCACCTGGGTATCGTCATGGTGGTGAACATGGAGATCGGCCTGGTACACCCGCCAGTGGGCCTCAACCTGTTCGTCACCTCGGCGGTCACCGGCATGCCGCTGGGGGCGACCATCCGCGCGGCGCTGCCGTGGCTGATGATCCTGCTGCTGTTCCTGATCCTGGTGACCTACGTGCCGTTGATCTCGCTGTGGCTGCCGGGCCTGCTGGGCATGAGTTGAGTCGCGGCGGCGGGGCGCGGGACGCGCTCCGCCGCCCGGCGCAAGGCTACGATCGGCGCGGCTTATAGCTACGATCGGCGCTGTCGCGCAGTGGTAAGACCATGGTCGTATGGTTCGTGGGGTGTGCGCTCGCTACAACTGGGCACAACAAAAACAACACTCACGTACCGAGGTTAAAGCCATGTCTGCGGCATCCCTGTACCCCGTGCACCCGGAAGCGGTGGCACGGACCTTCACCGACGAAGCCACCTACAAGACGATGTACCAGCAGTCCGTCGTCAACCCCGACGGCTTCTGGCGCGAGCAGGCCCAGCGGATCGACTGGATCAAGCCGTTCGAGAAGGTCAAGCAGACCTCCTTCGACGACCATCACGTGGACATCAAGTGGTTCGCCGACGGCACCCTCAACGTGTCGCACAACTGCCTCGACCGTCACCTCGCCGAACGCGGCGACCAGGTGGCGATCATCTGGGAAGGCGACGATCCCGCCTACCACCAGGAAATCACCTACCGCCAGCTCCACGAGCAGGTCTGCAAGTTCGCCAACGCCCTGCGCGGGCAGGACGTGCACCGCGGCGACGTAGTGACCATCTACATGCCGATGATCCCCGAGGCCGTGGTCGCCATGCTCGCCTGCACCCGCATCGGCGCGATCCACTCGGTGGTCTTCGGCGGCTTCTCCCCCGAGGCCCTGGCCGGACGCATCATCGATTGCAAGTCGAAGGTGGTGATCACCGCCGACGAAGGCGTGCGCGGCGGCAAGCGCACTCCGCTGAAGGCCAATGTCGACGACGCCCTGACCAACCCGGAAACCTCCAGCGTGCAGAAGATCATCGTCTGCAAGCGTACCGGTGCGGAGATCAAGTGGAACCAGCACCGCGACGTCTGGTACGACGACCTGATGAAGGTTGCCGGCAGCACTTGCGCACCCAAGGAAATGGGCGCCGAGGACCCGCTGTTCATCCTCTACACCTCCGGCTCCACCGGAAAGCCGAAGGGCGTGCTGCATACCACCGGCGGCTACCTGGTGTACGCCTCGCTGACCCACGAGCGGGTCTTCGACTACCGTCCGGGCGAAGTCTACTGGTGCACCGCCGACATCGGCTGGGTCACCGGCCACACCTACATCGTCTATGGCCCGTTGGCCAACGGCGCTACCACCATTCTGTTCGAGGGCGTGCCGAACTACCCCGACGTGACCCGCGTGGCGAAAATCATCGACAAGCACAAGGTCAACATCCTCTACACCGCGCCGACCGCGATCCGCGCGATGATGGCCGAAGGCAAGGCGGCGGTGGCCGGTGCCGACGGTTCCAGCCTGCGTCTGCTCGGTTCGGTGGGCGAGCCGATCAACCCGGAAGCCTGGCAGTGGTACTACGAGACCGTCGGCCAGTCGCGCTGCCCGATCGTCGACACCTGGTGGCAGACCGAGACCGGCGCCTGCCTGATGACCCCGCTGCCGGGCGCCCACGCGATGAAGCCGGGCTCCGCGGCCAAGCCGTTCTTCGGCGTGGTCCCGGCGCTGGTGGACAACCTCGGCAACCTGATCGAAGGCGCCGCCGAGGGCAACCTGGTGATCCTCGACTCCTGGCCGGGCCAGGCGCGGACCCTGTTCGGCGACCATGACCGCTTCGTCGACACCTACTTCAAGACCTTCAAGGGCATGTACTTCACCGGCGACGGCGCGCGCCGCGACGAGGACGGCTACTACTGGATCACCGGGCGGGTCGACGACGTGCTCAACGTCTCCGGCCACCGCATGGGCACCGCCGAGGTGGAAAGCGCGATGGTCGCCCACCCGAAGGTCGCCGAGGCGGCGGTGGTCGGCATGCAGCACGACATCAAGGGGCAGGGCATCTATGTCTACGTCACCCTCAACTCCGGGGTCGAGCCGAGCGAGGCGCTGCGCCAGGAGCTGAAGCAATGGGTCCGCCGCGAGATCGGTCCGATCGCCACGCCGGATGTGATCCAGTGGGCGCCGGGACTGCCGAAGACCCGTTCGGGCAAGATCATGCGGCGCATCCTGCGCAAGATCGCCGCGGCCGAGTACGACACCCTCGGCGACATCTCCACCCTTGCCGACCCGGGCGTGGTCCAGCACCTGATCGAGACCCATCGCTCGATGCAGGCCGCCTGACTTCCGCCTGATCCGAAACGACCCCGCGCGGTGCGAGCCGCGCGGGGTCTTTCATTTGGCGGGGGCCGAGGAGGAGGGCGTTTCGAATGGGCTCGCGCCGGGAATGGGGCGGCGGTAACACTTCGGTGATGCGCGCCTGCGCATAATTGGGGCGAGAGGAAACGCCACGCACAGCCAAGGTGCGACACGGGGTAGCAGTCGAGGCGAGTCGTAGCGGCCAAGCCATTGAAGGAGAAGGAACTGGCAATTTATGGCTTGAGATTTGCTTTACTCATTGATTACACTTCGCGCTTTCCGGGCACAAATGTCGCTGCCTGTCAATATCGCCGAATGCCCTCTTCGGTGCTTTTATAATTAGTTGTCGCATTGAAGAAATAACCACTTTCGGCCTGTCGCTAGAATGCCGCTCACCCCAGCTGGCGCCCTGTCCACGAGAAGGCGCCATGCGCAAGAGCCGGTGATCACGCATATCCGTCGGCAGCCTGGGCAAGGTTCTATTTCTCCTGCCAATCGATGCCATCCCCTTCGAAGGAGTTCCAGATGAAGAAGCTCGCACTTCTCGGCGCCCTGGCGCTGTCCGTGCTCTCCCTGCCCACTTTCGCCGCCGACAAGCCGGTGCGCATCGGCATCGAGGCGGCCTATCCGCCGTTCTCGCTGAAGACCCCGGACGGCCAGCTGGCAGGCTTCGACGTGGATATCGGCAATGCCCTCTGCGAAGAGATGAAGGTGCAGTGCAAGTGGGTCGAGCAGGAGTTCGACGGCCTGATCCCGGCACTCAAGGTGCGCAAGATCGATGCGATCCTCTCGTCGATGACCATCACCGACGAGCGCAAGCGTTCGGTCGACTTCACCAACAAGTACTACAACACCCCGGCGCGCTTCGTGATGAAGGAAGGCGCCAGCCTCAACGATCCCAAGGCCGACCTGAAGGGCAAGAAGGCCGGCGTGCTGCGTGGCAGTACCGCCGACCGCTACGCCTCCGCCGAACTGACCCCGGCCGGCGTCGAAGTGGTGCGCTACAACTCCCAGCAGGAAGCCAACATGGACCTGGTGGCCGGTCGCCTCGACGCGGTGGTCGCCGACTCGGTGAACCTCGAGGACGGCTTCCTCAAGACCGATGCCGGCAAGGGCTACGCCTTCGTCGGTCCGCGACTGACCGATGCCAAGTACTTCGGCGAAGGCGTCGGCATCGCCGTGCGCAAGGGCGATAGCGAGCTGGCCGGCAAGTTCAACGCGGCCATCGACGCGCTGCGCGCCAACGGCAAGTACAAGCAGATCCAGGACAAGTACTTCAGCTTCGACGTCTACGGTTCGAACTGACGCTATCCGTCAGAGGTGGCACAAACGTCCGCGACGCCTCGCGCTGTTTGTGCCACTTTTTTATTGAGTGGACGCCACTGCTTTAGCGCTGCATTAGCTGCATAGAGGTACCGTTTTGATGATCACTGGCTACGGTGCGACCATCGTCGATGGCGCCTGGCTGACTCTCCAGCTGGCCCTGCTTTCCATGCTCCTGGCCATCGTCCTCGGCCTGCTGGGCGCGGCCTTCCGCCTGTCGCCGGTGCGCTGGCTGGCCTGGTGCGGCGACCTGTACGCCACGGTAGTGCGCGGCATTCCCGACCTGGTGCTGATCCTGCTGATCTTCTACGGCGGCCAGGGCCTGCTGAACTGGGTCGCCCCGCAACTCGGCTACGACGACTACATCGACCTGAATCCCTTCGTGTCCGGCGTCGGCACCCTCGGCTTCATCTTCGGCGCCTATCTCTCGGAGACCTTCCGCGGCGCCTTCATGGCGATCCCCAAGGGCCAGGGCGAGGCCGGCTACGCCTATGGCATGAGCCACCGCCAGGTGTTCTTCCGCATCCAGGTGCCGCAGATGATCCGCCTGGCGATCCCCGGCTTCACCAACAACTGGCTGGTGCTGGTCAAGGCCACCGCGCTGATTTCCGTGGTCGGCCTGCAGGACATGATGTTCAAGGCCAAGCAGGCCTCCGATGCGACCCGCGAGCCGTTCACCTACTACCTCGCCGTGGCTGGCCTGTACCTGCTGGTGACCAGCGTGTCGCTGCTGTTGCTGCGCCTGCTCGAACGCCGCTATTCGGTCGGCGTGAAAACCGCGGAACTGTGAGTCAAGGGGCCCTATCGTGATCTTCGATTTCTCCGTCATCTGGGACAGCCTTCCGCTCTATTTCGACGGCCTGCTGGTCACCCTCAAGCTGCTCTCGATCTCCCTGCTGATCGGCCTGCTGCTGGCGGTGCCGCTGGCGCTGATGCGGGTCTCCAAGCAGCCGCTGGTGAACTTCCCGGCCTGGCTCTACACCTACGTGATCCGCGGCACGCCGATGCTGGTCCAGCTGTTCCTGATCTACTACGGCCTGGCGCAGTTCGACGCGGTGCGCGAGAGCGCGCTGTGGCCCTGGCTGTCGAACGCGTCCTTCTGCGCCTGCCTGGCGTTCGCCATCAACACCAGCGCCTACACCGCCGAGATCCTCGCCGGCAGCCTGAAGGCCACGCCCCATGGCGAGATCGAGGCGGCCAAGGCGATGGGCATGTCGCGCCTGAAGATGTACCGCCGCATCCTCCTGCCGTCGGCACTGCGGCGTGCGCTGCCGCAGTACAGCAACGAAGTGATCATGATGCTGCAGACCACCAGCCTGGCGTCCATCGTCACCCTGGTGGACATCACCGGCGCCGCGCGGACCGTCTACTCGCAGTACTACCTGCCGTTCGAGGCGTTCATCACCGCCGGCCTGTTCTACCTGTGCCTGACCTTCATCCTGGTGCGCCTGTTCAAGCTTGCCGAGCGCCGCTGGCTGGCCTACCTGGCGCCGCGCAAATCCTGATCCGGAGGACCGCATGGAGCGTATCGACCACCTGCTGCCGTGGAGCACCCTGGGAAGCGAGAAGCGCCTGAGCGTGTTCCGCTTCGGCTGCGGCGCGCGCAAGGTCTACATCCAGTCCAGCCTGCACGCCGACGAGCTGCCGGGCATGCGCACCGCCTGGGAGCTGAAGCAGCGGTTGCGCCTGCTGGAGGCGGAAGGCCGCCTGCGCGGCACCGTCGAGCTGGTGCCGGTGGCCAATCCGGTCGGTCTCGGGCAGATGATCCAGGCGCTGCACCAGGGGCGCTTCGAAATGAGCAGCGGGCGCAACTTCAATCGCGATTTCCCCGACCTGCTGGACGCGGTGATCGACAGCGTCGGCGAGCGTCTCGGCAGCGATCCGGCGGCCAATGTCGCGCTGGTCCGCCAGGCCCTGCGCGCGGCGCTGGACGCCCTGCCGCCGGCGACCTCGGAACTGGAGGGCATGCAGCGCCTGCTCTATCGCCACGCCTGCGACGCCGACCTGGTGCTCGACCTGCATTGCGACTTCGAGGCCGCCATCCATCTCTATACCCTGCCGCAGCAATGGCCCGCCTTCGCCTCCCTGGCCGCACGCCTGGGCGCCGCCGTCGGGCTGCTCGCCGAGGAGTCCGGCGGCGGTTCCTTCGACGAGGCCTGCTCGGTGCCGTGGCTGCGCCTGTCGCGCCTGTATCCGCGCGCCGAGCTGCCGCTGGCCTGCCTGGCGACCACCGTCGAACTCGGCGGCCAGGCCGATACCACGGCGCAGCAGGCCGAGGCCAACGCCGCGGCGATCCTGGCCTTCCTCGCCGAGCAGGGCTTCGTCGAGGGCGAATGGCCGGCGGCGCCCGAAGCCTGCTGCGAAGGCTTGCCCTTCGAGGGCACCGAATACGTCCACGCCCCGCATACCGGCGTGGTGAGTTTCCTGCGCCGGCCGGGCGAATGGGTGGAGGCGGGCGAACCGCTGTTCCAGGTCATCGATCCCCTGGCCGACCGTGCCAGCACCGTGTGCGCCGGGGTTTCCGGCGTGCTTTTCGCCATCGAACGGATGCGCTACGCGCAGCCGGGACTCTGGCTGGCCAAGGTGGCCGGTCGTCAACCGATCCGTCAGGGACGCTTGCTCAGCGACTGATTAGCCGAGAACACACACATGTACAAACTGGAAGTCCAAGACCTGCACAAGCGCTACGGTAGCCACGAGGTGCTCAAGGGCGTCTCGCTGGCGGCGAAAGCGGGCGACGTGATCAGCATCATCGGCTCGAGCGGTTCCGGCAAGAGCACCTTCCTGCGCTGCATCAACCTGCTGGAGCAGCCGCACGCCGGCAAGATCCTGCTCAACGGCGAGGAGCTGAAGCTGGTGCCCGGCCGCGACGGCGCGCTGAAGGCCGCCGACTCCCGCCAGTTGCAGCGCATGCGCTCGCGCCTGTCGATGGTGTTCCAGCATTTCAACCTGTGGTCGCACATGAGCGCCTTGGAGAACGTCATCGAGGCGCCCGTGCATGTGCTCGGCGTGTCGAAGAAGGAAGCCATCGAGAAGGCCGAGCACTACCTGGCCAAGGTCGGCGTGGCGCACCGCAAGGACGCCTACCCGGCGCACATGAGCGGCGGCGAGCAGCAGCGCGTGGCGATCGCCCGGGCGCTGGCGGTGGAGCCGGAAGTGATGCTGTTCGACGAGCCGACCTCGGCGCTCGACCCCGAACTGGTGGGCGAAGTGCTGAAGGTCATGCAGGACCTGGCCCAGGAAGGCCGCACCATGGTGGTGGTGACCCACGAGATGGGTTTCGCCCGCGAGGTGTCGAACCAGTTGGTGTTCCTGCACAAGGGCCTGGTCGAGGAACACGGCTGCCCGAAGGAAGTCCTCGCCAACCCGCAGTCGGACCGCCTCAAGCAGTTCCTCTCCGGCAGCCTCAAGTAACATTCATCGCAGAGGCCGGCTAAGCTGCTCCCATGACTGCCCAACCCCAACGCATCGGTTTCCTCCTCTGGCCCGCCACCCGCGCGCTGACGCTATCGCTTGCCGAGGAAGCCCTGCGGGCGGCCCGGCGGTTGCACCCCGAGGCGCTCTACGAGCCGCTGTTCCTGCTCGCCGAAGCGCCGGCCGAAGAGGAGGGCTGGCGCCTGCCGGGAACGGCCTGGAACGGCAGGCTGGAGCAATGCTCGCGGCTGTTCCTGGTCGCCGACGAGGCGCCGGCGGCGGTGTCGCCAGCGCTGGGCCTGGCGCTCAAGCAACTGGCGCGTTCGGGAGCGGCGATCGGCGCGCTGTCCGCCGGCATCTACCCGCTGGCCCAGCTCGGCCTGCTCGACGGCTATCGCGCCGCGGTGCACTGGCGTTGGCACGATGACTTCACCGAGCGCTTCCCCAAGGTCATCGCCACCAACCACCTGTTCGAGTGGGATCGCGACCGCATGACCGCCTGCGGCGGCATGGCGGTACTCGACCTGCTGTTGGCGCTGCTGTCCCGCGACCATGGCGCTGAACTGGCCGGCGCGGTCTCGGAGGAGTTGGTGGTGGAGCGCATCCGCGAAGGCAACGAGCGCCAGCGCATCCCGCTGAAGAATCGCCTCGGCTCCAGCCATCCGAAGCTGACCCAGGCGGTACTGCTGATGGAAGCCAATATCGAGGAGCCACTGACCACCGACGAGATCGCCCAGCATGTGTGCGTTTCGCGGCGCCAGTTGGAACGGATCTTCAAGCAATACCTGAACCGCGTACCCAGCCAGTACTACCTGGAGCTGCGCCTGAACCGCGCGCGGCAGATGCTGATGCAGACCAGCAAGTCGATCATCCAGATCGGCCTGTCCTGCGGTTTCTCTTCCGGGCCGCATTTCTCCAGCGCCTACCGCAACTTCTTCGGCGTCACTCCGCGCGAGGACCGCAACCAGCGGCGCGGCGGCAGCGCCTTCGAGACGACCTTCACTCCCGTCGAACGCGGCTGATCGCCAACGGCGCGGCGGTTTCAGCCGGGCTTTGCGACGCCCCGGGAGGCGGATCGCCTCGGGAAGTCGCCGAGTTCGCGACGGGCCGTCGGAATGATCGCCTCCAGCAGTTCCAGCGGAACGTCGCTGGCGAACAGGTTGACCACGAAACGCCGGCCGGCGTCGTCGCGAAATACCTCGAACAGCGGCTGTTCGCCGCGCCAGCACTCCAGGCCGAGGCCGTCGCGCGGATTGACGTCGGAGGCGAAGACGAGACGGTAGTCGATTCCCTCGATGGGCATGGCTTGTTTCCCTGCTGTTCCCGCCCGCGGGGCGGCGTAGAAGAAGTATGCAACCGAGTGCATCGCGCGTTTACACTGCGCCTTCCCGATGCTTTCTGTCGCATTTCCGAAAGCCGCGGAAATTCCCGGGTTGGCGCTATAACAAGTTGTCGCATGGCGGCAATGCCGGCCCGGTCCCAATCCCTACAATCCTTTCATCGATAGCCGCCTTCAGGCAGGAGAAACACCGATGTCCGCTCCCCATGCGCAGGTAGAACGTGCCGATTTCGACCGGTATATGGTCCCCAACTACGCCCCCGCCGCCTTCATCCCGGTGCGAGGCGAGGGATCGCGCGTCTGGGACCAGAGCGGCCGCGAACTGATCGATTTCGCCGGCGGCATCGCCGTGACCTCCCTGGGCCACGCGCATCCGGCGCTGGTCAAGGCGCTCACCGAGCAGGCCCAGCGCATCTGGCACGTTTCCAACGTCTTCACCAACGAGCCGGCCCTGCGCCTGGCGCGCAAGCTGGTGGACGCCACCTTCGCCGAGCGGGTGTTCCTCGCCAACTCCGGCGCCGAGGCCAACGAGGCGGCCTTCAAGCTGGCTCGCCGCTACGCCAACGATGTCTACGGCCCGCAGAAGTACGAGATCATCGCCGCCAGCAACAGCTTCCACGGGCGCACCCTGTTCACCGTCAACGTCGGCGGCCAGCCGAAGTATTCCGATGGCTTCGGGCCCAAGTTCGAGGGTATCACCCACGTTCCCTACAACGACCTGGAAGCGCTGAAGGCGGCGATCTCCGACAAGACCTGCGCCGTGGTGCTGGAACCGATCCAGGGCGAGGGCGGCGTGCTGCCGGCGCAGCAGGCCTACCTGGAAGGGGCGCGCAAGCTGTGCGACGAGCACAACGCGCTGCTCGTCTTCGACGAGGTCCAGAGCGGCATGGGCCGGGTCGGCGAGCTGTTCGCCTACATGCACTACGGCGTGGTCCCGGACATCCTCTCCAGCGCCAAGAGCCTGGGCGGCGGCTTCCCTATCGGTGCGATGCTGACCACCGGCGAGATCGCCAAGCACCTGTCGGTCGGCACCCACGGCACCACCTACGGCGGCAACCCGCTGGCCTCGGCGGTGGCCGAGGCGGCGCTGGACGTGATCAATACCCCGGAAGTGCTGGATGGCGTGAAGGCCAAGCATGAGCGCTTCAAGTCCCGCCTGCAGAAGATCGGCCAGGAGTACGGCATCTTCGGCGAGATTCGCGGCATGGGCCTGCTGATCGGCGCGGCGCTGACCGACGAGTGGAAGGGCAAGGCCAGGGATGTGCTCAACGCCGCCGAGAAAGAGGCGGTCATGGTGCTCCAGGCCAGCCCGGACGTGGTGCGCTTCGCGCCGAGCCTGGTGATCGACGACGCCGAGATCGACGAAGGCCTGGAGCGCTTCGAGCGCGCCGTGGCCAAGCTGGTCCGCGGCTGAGCGAACCCACGGGGCCCCGGCGCAGGCCGGGGCACCCGATGCGACATCCCGGAGCGGCCCGCGCCGGAGCCGGGAACCGTGCCGCCGTGCGTGGCGCGGGATCTTCCCTGCTGGACGTTCGAAACCGTGGCACAGGAAGGTGCCGCGGTCCCGCGCATGGATGCGGCAATCATCGTTGTCTGAGAAAGGAGTGACGCCATGTTGGTGATGCGCCCCGCCCAAGCGGCCGACCTGCCACAGGTGCAGCGTCTGGCGGCGGACAGCCCGGTAGGCGTCACGTCCTTGCCGGATGACGCCGAACGTCTGCGCGACAAGATCCTCGCTTCCGAGGCCTCGTTCGCCGCGGAGGTGAGCTACAACGGCGAGGAAAGCTATTTCTTCGTCCTCGAGGACAGCGCCAGCGGCGAGCTGGTCGGCTGCTCGGCGATCGTCGCCTCGGCCGGGTTCTCGGAACCGTTCTACAGCTTCCGCAACGAAACCTTCGTGCACGCCTCGCGCTCGCTGTCGATCCACAACAAGATCCATGTTCTCTCGCTGTGCCACGACCTTACCGGCAACAGCCTGCTGACCAGTTTCTACGTACAGCGCGACCTGGTGCAGAGCGTCTATGCCGAACTCAACTCGCGCGGTCGCCTGCTGTTCATGGCCAGCCATCCGGAGCGCTTCGCCGACGCGGTGGTGGTGGAGATCGTCGGCTACAGCGACGAGCAGGGCGAATCGCCGTTCTGGAACGCGGTCGGGCGCAACTTCTTCGACCTGAACTACATCGAGGCGGAAAAGCTCTCCGGGCTGAAGAGCCGCACCTTCCTCGCCGAACTGATGCCGCACTATCCGATCTACGTGCCGCTGTTGCCGGATGCCGCCCAGGAATCCATGGGCCAGGTTCACCCGCGAGCGCAGATCACCTTCGACATCCTGATGCGCGAAGGCTTCGAGACCGACAACTACATCGACATCTTCGATGGCGGCCCGACCCTGCACGCGCGTACCTCGGGGATTCGCTCGATCGCCCAGAGCCGGGTGGTTCCGGTGAAGATCGGCGAGGCGCCGAAGAGCGGGCGTCCATACCTGGTCACCAACGGCCAGTTGCAGGACTTCCGCGCGGTCGTGCTGGACCTGGACTGGGCGCCCGGCAAGCCGGTGGCCCTGAGTGTTGAAGCCGCCGAGGCCCTGGGCGTCGGCGAAGGCGCCAGCGTGCGCCTGGTAGCGGTCTGAAGGAGCCAGTCATGATCGTACGTCCTGTTACCAGCGCCGACCTGCCGGCCCTGATCGAGCTGGCGCGCAGCACCGGCACCGGCCTGACCACCCTGCCGGCCAACGAGCAGCGCCTGCAGCATCGCGTCAGTTGGGCCGAGAAGGCCTTCCGTGGCGAGGCCGAACGCGGCGACGCCGACTACCTGTTCGTCCTCGAGGACGACGCCGGCAAGGTCGTCGGCATCTCCGCCATCGCCGGAGCGGTAGGGCTTCGCGAACCCTGGTACAACTACCGGGTCGGCCTCACCGTGAGCGCCTCGCAGGAACTCAACATCCATCGCGAGATCCCCACGCTGTTCCTGGCCAACGACCTGACCGGCAATTCCGAGCTGTGCTCGCTGTTCCTCCACGCCGACCACCGCAGCGGCCTCAACGGCAAGCTGCTGTCGCGCGCGCGCTTCCTGTTCATCGCCGAATTCCGCCACCTGTTCGGCGACAAGCTGATCGCCGAGATGCGCGGCATGTCCGACGAGGAGGGGCGTTCGCCATTCTGGGAAAGCCTCGGCCGGCACTTCTTCAAGATGGAATTCTCCCAGGCCGACTACCTCACCGGGGTCGGCAACAAGGCCTTCATCGCCGAGCTGATGCCGAAGTTCCCGCTCTACACCTGCTTCCTCTCCGAGGAGGCGCGCGGGGTGATCGGCCGCGTCCATCCGAACACCGAGCCGGCGCTGGCCATGCTCAAGGCCGAGGGCTTCAGCTACCAGGGCTACGTCGACATCTTCGACGCCGGCCCTGCGATCGAGGCCGAGACCGACAAGATCCGCGCCATCGCCGAGAGCCAGAACCTGGTGCTGGCGGTGGGCACTCCCGGCGACGACGCCGAGCCCTACCTGATCCACAACCGCAAGCGCGAAGACTGTCGCATCACCGCCGCGCCGGCGCGGGCCGCCGCCGGCACCCTGGTGGTCGATCCGCTGACCGCCAAGCGCCTGCGCCTGTCGGCCGGCGCCTCGGTACGCGCGGTGCCGCTGTCGGCGCAGAAACGCGCTTGAAAGCCTGATGGAGGCGTCCCGGCGAGGGCGCCCGAGGAGTCGATGATGAGTACCCATTACATTGCCGGCCAGTGGCTGGCGGGCCAGGGCGAGACCCTGGAGTCCCTCGACCCGGTTGGCCAGGGCGTGGTCTGGTCCGGGCGCGGCGCTGACGCCGCCCAGGTCGATGCCGCCGTGCGCGCCGCCCGCGAGGCCTTCCCGGCCTGGGCGCGGCGCCCGCTGGAGCAGCGCATCGAGTTGCTCGAGCGCTTCGCTGCGACCCTCAAGTCCCGCGCCGACGAGCTGGCCCGGGCGATCGGCGAGGAAACCGGCAAGCCGCTGTGGGAGTCGGCCACCGAAGTGACCAGCATGGTCAACAAGGTGGCGATCTCGGTGCAGGCGTTCCGCGAGCGCACCGGCGAGAAGTCCGGTCCGCTGGCCGACGCCACCGCCGTGCTGCGGCACAAGCCGCATGGCGTGGTGGCGGTATTCGGTCCCTACAATTTCCCCGGCCACCTGCCCAACGGGCATATCGTCCCGGCGCTGCTGGCCGGTAACTGCGTGGTGTTCAAGCCCAGCGAGCTGACCCCGAAGGTCGCCGAGCTGACGCTCAAGGCCTGGATCCAGGCCGGCCTGCCGGCCGGCGTGCTCAACCTGGTCCAGGGCGGTCGCGAAACCGGCGTCGCGCTGGCCGCCCACCGTGGGCTCGACGGTCTGTTCTTCACCGGGTCCAGTCGCACCGGCAACCTGCTGCACAGCCAGTTCGGCGGCCAGCCGCAGAAAATCCTGGCGCTGGAGATGGGCGGCAACAACCCGTTGGTAGTGGAGGAGGTCGCCGACCTCGACGCCGCCGTCTACACCATCATCCAGTCCGCCTTCATCTCCGCCGGCCAGCGCTGCACCTGCGCCCGCCGCCTGCTGGTGCCGCAGGGCGCCTGGGGCGACGCACTGCTGGCGCGCCTGGTGGCGGTCAGCGCTACCCTGCGGGTCGGCCGTTTCGACGAGCAGCCGGCGCCGTTCATGGGCGCGGTGATTTCGCTGAGCGCCGCCGAGCACCTGCTCAAGGCCCAGGAGCATTTGATCGGCAAGGGCGCACAGCCACTTCTGGCGATGACCCAGCCGATCGACGGCGCCGCCCTGCTGACCCCGGGCATCCTCGACGTCAGCGCGGTGGCCGAGCGACCGGACGAAGAGTTCTTCGGGCCGTTGTTGCAAGTGATCCGCTACTCCGATTTCGCTGCGGCGATCCGTGAAGCCAACGCCACCCAGTACGGCCTGGCCGCCGGGCTGCTGTCGGATTCCCGCGAGCGTTTCGAGCAGTTCCTCGTGGAAAGCCGCGCCGGCATCGTCAACTGGAACAAGCAGCTCACCGGCGCCGCCAGCAGCGCGCCGTTCGGCGGTATCGGCGCGTCCGGCAACCACCGGCCGAGCGCCTACTACGCCGCCGATTACTGCGCCTATCCGGTCGCCTCGCTGGAAAGCCCCAGCGTGTCCCTTCCTGCCACCCTGACTCCCGGGATCAGCCTATGAATGCCCATGAAGTGAATTTCGACGGCCTGGTCGGCCCGACCCACAACTACGGCGGCCTGTCCTACGGCAATGTCGCTTCGCAAAGCAACAGCCAGGCGGTGTCCAACCCGAAGGAAGCGGCGAAGCAGGGCCTGGCGAAGATGAAGGCGCTGATGGAGATGGGTTTCAAGCAGGGGGTGCTCGCCCCGCAAGCCCGCCCGGATACCGCTGCGCTACGTAGCCTGGGCTTCTCCGGCAGCGACGAGGAGGTGATCCGCCGCGCGGCGAAGGAAGCGATGCCTCTCCTCGCCGCCTGCAGTTCGGCGTCGAGCATGTGGACCGCCAATGCCGCCACGGTCAGCCCGAGCGCCGACACCGCCGACGGCCGCGTGCATTTCACCGCGGCCAACCTGAACTGCAAGTTCCATCGATCCATCGAGCATCCCACCACCAGCCGCGTGCTGGCGGCGATGTTCAACGACGAGCGGCATTTCGCCCATCACGCGGCGCTGCCGGCGGTGAGCCAGTTCGGCGACGAAGGCGCGGCCAACCACACTCGCTTCTGCAAGGACTATGGCGATGCCGGCGTGGAGTTCTTCGTTTTCGGCCGCAGCGCCTTCGACAGTCGCTTCCCGGCGCCGCAACGCTATCCGGCGCGCCAGACCCTGGAAGCCTGCCAGGCCGTCGCGCGCCTGCACGGGCTGAGCGAGGCCGGAGTGGTCTACGCTCAACAGAACCCGGCGGTGATCGACCAGGGCGTGTTCCACAACGATGTGATCTCGGTGGGCAATGGCGAGGTGCTGTTCCATCACGAGGACGCCTTCCTCGATACCGAGAAGGTCCTTGCCGAACTGCACGATAAGCTTGGCCGCCGCGGCGGCCGCTTCCGCGCCATCTGCGTGCCGCGCGACCAGGTCGCGGTGGAGGACGCGGTGAAGTCCTATCTGTTCAACAGCCAACTGCTGTCGAAGGCCGACGGTTCGATGCTGCTGGTGGTACCGGAGGAGTGCCGGAACAACCCGCGGGTCTGGAACTACCTGGACCAGCTCACCGGCGACGACGGCCCGATCCGCGAAGTGAAGGTCTTCGATCTCAAGCAGAGCATGCAGAACGGCGGCGGCCCGGCCTGCCTGCGCTTGCGCGTGGCGCTGCAGGAGCGGGAGCTGGCGGCGGTGAATCCGGGGGTGATCATGAGCGCCGGCCTGTACGACACGCTGGTAGCCTGGGTCGACCGGCACTACCGCGACCGCCTGAGCGAAACCGACCTGGCCGACCCGCAACTGCTGCTGGAGTGCCGGACGGCATTGGATGAACTGACGCAGATCCTTAAACTGGGTTCGGTTTATTCCTTCCAACTCGATTGAGAGCCTCGCCACCATGTCCGATAGCCTGCAACTGATCCTCGAAGATACCGACGGCACCCAGCTGGAAACTTCCTGCACCCGTTTCGCCGTGGTCTGGCAGGGCAAGGAAGTGTGGGTCCAGCAAGCCGGCAACGGCCAGTTGCTGATCGGCGTCGACGTCGAAGACGGCGATACCGAATACACCAACCTGCTGCTGCGGCCGATGGCGACCAACCTGGTCAGCCTGCAACTGGAGATGGAGCCGATCGAAGAGGGCGACGACCACGAGCACGGCCCCGACTGCGGCTGCGACCACACCCACTGACTGAGGACATCCCATGCTCGCCCTCGGCAAACTGCTCGACTTGACCCTGGCCGGCCGCGAGCCGACCGAGAAGATCCAGCTCACCGCCGACGGCACCCGCCTGCACTGGCTGGCCGAGGGCGCGCTGGAAGTCACGCCGATCGGCGCCCGCGACAACGGCGTCGACCTGTTGCTCTCGGCCGGTATCCACGGCAACGAGACCGCGCCCATCGAACTGCTCGAACGGCTGATCCGCAAGGTCGCCGCGGGCACCCTCAAGCCTGCCGCCAGGGTCCTCTTCCTGTTCGGCAATCCCGAAGCCATCCGCCGCGGCGAGCGCTACGTCGAACAGGACATGAACCGCCTGTTCAACGGTCGCCACGAGGAGGGCAGCGGCAACGAGGCCTTCCGTGCCGCCGAGCTGGAGCGCCTGGCCCAGGTGTTCTTCAGCAAGACCGAGCGAGTCCACCTGCACTACGACCTGCATACCGCGATCCGCGGCTCGAAGATCGAGCAGTTCGCCCTCTACCCCTGGGCCGAGGGCCGCGAGCATTCCCGCAGCGAACTGGCCCGCCTGCGCGACGCCGGCATCGAGGCGGTGCTGTTGCAGAACAAGCCGGGCATCACCTTCAGCGCCTACACCTACGGCCAGCTCGGCGCCGAGGCCTTTACCCTGGAACTGGGCAAGGCACGTCCGTTCGGAGAGAACCAGGAGGTCAACCTGGAGCGCCTGGAGCGGAGCCTGGAGCTGCTGATCGACGGCAGCGAGGAACAGCCGGACGGCTCCCGACTCGATGGCCTCAAGCTGTTCAGCGTGTCGCGCGAGGTGATCAAGCACAGCGACCACTTCCGCCTGCACCTCGACGACGACGTGGCCAACTTCACCGAACTCTCGCCGGGCTACCTGCTGGCCGAGGATATCGGCGGCACGCGCTGGGTGGTGGAGGAGGTCGGCGCGCGCATCATCTTCCCCAATCCGCGGGTGAAGAACGGCTTGCGCGCCGGAATCCTGGTGGTGCCGGCCAAGCTCTGAGACGTATCGGCCTTCCCTCTCGATCATGACGGAGCGCTTCGGCGCTCCGTTTCCGTTGCGGCCGGGAAGATTTCCCGACTTCCCTTGTGGCTGTCGGTAGAGCGCCGTAGGATCGGGCTTTTCCGCCGAACCGAGGAGCCCTCCGTGCCTGTCATCGACCTGCGCAGCGACACCGTCACCCAGCCCACCGCCGGCATGCGCGAAGCCATGGCCGCGGCCGAACTGGGCGACGACGTCTATGGCGAGGACCCCACGGTCAACCGCCTGGAGGCCGAACTGGCGGCGCGCCTGGGCTTCGCCGCGGCGCTCTTCGTGCCGACCGGGACCATGAGCAACCTGCTCGGATTGATGGCCCACTGCGAGCGCGGCGACGAATACATCGTCGGCCAGCAGGCGCATACCTACAAATACGAGGGCGGCGGTGCCGCGGTGCTGGGCTCGATCCAGCCGCAGCCGATCGACGGCGAGGCCGACGGATCGCTCGACCTGGACAAGGTCGCGGCGGCGATCAAGGCCGACGACTTCCATTTCGCCAGGACCCGCCTGCTGGCCCTGGAAAACACCATGCAGGGCAAGGTGCTGCCGCTCGACTACCTGGCCGCGGCGCGCGCCTTCACTCGCGCGCGTGGCCTGGCCCTGCACCTGGATGGCGCGCGCCTGTACAACGCGGCGGTGAAGCTGGGCGTAGACGCCAGCGAGATCACCCGGCACTTCGACTCGGTGTCGGTGTGCCTGTCCAAGGGCCTCGGTGCGCCGGTGGGCTCGGTGCTTTGCGGCAGCGTCGAACTGATCGGCAAGGCCCGTCGCTGGCGCAAGATGGTCGGCGGCGGGATGCGCCAGGCCGGTCTGCTGGCGGCTGCCGGCCTGTACGCCCTCGATCACCAGGTGGCACGCCTGGCCGACGACCACGCCAACGCCGCGCGCCTGGGCGACGGGCTGCGCGAACTGGGCTATGCGGTGGAGCCGGTGCAGACCAACATGGTCTACGTCGATGTCGGCGAGCGGGCGGTCGCGCTGCGTGACTTCCTTGCCGAGCGCGAGGTGCGGATCAGCGCGGCGGCGCGTTTGCGCCTGGTCACCCACCTGGACGTTTCCGCCGAGTCCATAGGACAAGTACTGGATGCCTTCGCGGCCTTTCGTCGCTCATAAGCGAAAAGGTCGGCAATAGGCAATAACTATCGCGCAAATACACTACAACCTTGCCCAAGGGCCGATATAATGCGGCCCTTTGCCGGCGATTCGTGGCCGCCAATTTTCCGTGGAAGAACCTATGAAAAGCGCTGAAATCCGTGAAGCCTTCCTCCGCTTCTTCGAAGAGAAGGGACACACCCGTGTCGCTTCCAGTTCGCTGATCCCGGCGAACGATCCGACCCTGCTGTTCACCAACGCGGGCATGAACCAGTTCAAGGACTGCTTCCTCGGCCTGGAAAAGCGCGCCTACACCCGTGCGACCACCAGCCAGAAATGCGTGCGCGCCGGCGGCAAGCACAACGACCTGGAAAACGTCGGCTACACCGCGCGGCACCACACCTTCTTCGAAATGCTGGGTAACTTCAGCTTCGGCGACTATTTCAAGCGCGACGCCATCCATTACGCTTGGGAGTTCCTCACCGGCGAGAAATGGCTGAACCTGCCCAAGGAAAAGCTCTGGGTCACCGTCTACGCCACCGACGACGAGGCCTACGACATCTGGACCAAGGAAGTCGGCGTGCCCGCCGAGCGTATGGTGCGGATCGGCGACAACAAGGGTGCGCCCTATGCGTCCGACAACTTCTGGGCGATGGGCGATACCGGACCCTGCGGTCCCTGCACCGAGATCTTCTTCGACCATGGTCCGGAGATCTGGGGCGGCCCGCCCGGTTCGCCGGAAGAGGACGGCGACCGCTACATCGAGATCTGGAACAACGTGTTCATGCAGTTCAACCGCACCGCGGACGGCGTCATGCACCCGCTGCCGGCGCCGAGCGTGGACACCGGCATGGGCCTGGAGCGCGTCAGCGCGGTACTCCAGCACGTGCACTCGAACTATGAGATCGACCTGTTCCAGAACCTGTTGAAAGCCTCCGCCGAGGCCATCGGCTGCGCCAACGACGACGCGCCGTCGCTGAAGGTGGTAGCCGACCACATCCGTTCCTGCAGCTTCCTGATCGCCGACGGCGTGCTGCCGTCCAACGAAGGTCGCGGCTACGTCTTGCGGCGGATCATCCGCCGCGCCTGCCGCCACGGCAACAAGCTGGGCGCCAGGGGCACCTTCTTCCACAAGATCGTCGCAGCGCTGGTCGCCGAGATGGGCGATGCCTTCCCCGAGCTGAAGCAACAGCAGGCACACATCGAGCGCGTGCTGAAGACCGAGGAAGAGCAGTTCGCCAAGACCCTGGAGCAAGGCCTGAAGATCCTCGAACAGGACCTTGCCGAACTGCAGGGCAGCGTGATTCCCGGCAACGTGGTGTTCAAGCTGTACGACACCTATGGCTTCCCGGTCGACCTGACCAATGACATCGCCCGCGAGCGCGAGCTGACCATCGACGAGGACGGCTTCGAGCGCGAGATGGAGGCCCAGCGCGAGCGCGCCCGCGCTTCCAGCGCCTTCGGCATGGACTACAACAGCCTGGTCAAGGTCGACGGCGAGACCCGCTTCCTCGGCTATCAGGGCGTCTCCGGCGCCGGGCAGATCGTCGCGCTGTTCAGGGACGGCCAGGCCGTCGAGCGCCTGGAGGAGGGCGAGGAGGGCGTCGTGGTCCTCGACCAGACGCCGTTCTACGCCGAGTCCGGCGGCCAGGTCGGCGACAGTGGCTACCTCGAGGCGGCTGGCGTGCGCTTCGACGTGCGCGATACCACCAAGGCCGGCGGCGCGCACCTGCACCACGGCGTGGTCGCCCGGGGCAACCTGAGCGTCGGCGCCGCGGTCAAGGCCGAGGTCGACGCCTCGGTACGCCAGGCCACCGCGCTCAACCACTCCGCGACCCACCTGCTGCATGCCGCGCTGCGCCAGGTACTGGGCGACCACGTACAACAGAAGGGCTCGCTGGTGGACAGCCAGCGCCTGCGTTTCGACTTTAGCCACTTCGAGGCGATCAAGGCGGAACAACTGAAGGCCCTGGAGGATATCGTCAACGCCGAAATCCGTCGCAACACCGAGGTCGAGACCGAGGAAACCGATATCGACACCGCCAAGGCCAAGGGCGCCATGGCGCTGTTCGGCGAGAAGTACGGCGACCAGGTGCGCGTACTGAGCATGGGCGGCGATTTCTCCGTCGAGCTGTGCGGTGGCACCCACGTATCCCGCACCGGCGACATCGGCCTGTTCAAGATCACCAGCGAGGGTGGCGTGGCTGCCGGCGTACGCCGTATCGAGGCGGTCACCGGCGCGGCGGCGCTGGCCTACCTGAACGGTGCCGAGGAGCAGCTCAAGGAAGCCGCCAGCCTGGTCAAGGGCAGCCGCGATAACCTGCTGGACAAGCTCGGCGCACTGCTGGAGCGCAACCGCTCGCTGGAGAAGGAGCTGGAACAGCTCAAGGCCAAGGCTGCCAGCGCGGCCGGCGACGACCTTTCGGCGGCAGCGGTGGAAATCAAGGGCGCGAAGGTACTCGCCGCGCGCCTCGATGGTCTGGACGGCAAGGCGCTGCTGGCGCTGGTCGACCAGTTGAAGAACAAGCTCGGTCGCGCAGTGATCCTGCTCGGCGGCGAGCTGGACGGGAAGGTCGTACTGGTCGCAGGCGTGACCCAGGACCTGACCGGCCAACTGAAGGCCGGCGAGCTTATGAAGCAAGCCGCGGCGGCAGTTGGTGGCAAAGGTGGCGGACGCCCGGATATGGCCCAGGGCGGCGGCACCGATGCAGCGAAATTGGACGAGGCCCTGGCCCTGGCCCAGCGCTTCGTCGAGCAAGGGCTCTGATGCCATGCCGGCCCCGCGCCAGAGCGACGCGGGGCCGGGCGGCCAGCGCCCCTTGATGCCCGGCCGGCGGTGCGCCCCGCCAGTCCGGGTAGCGAAAGAATGTGGCAGGTTCAAAAGGGCGCCCTTCACGGAATCAGGCGGTTTGAAATGGCTTTGATCGTACAGAAGTTTGGAGGGACCTCCGTCGGCACCGTCGAGCGTATCGAGCAGGTGGCCGAGAAGGTGAAGAAATTCCGCGAAGCGGGCGATGACGTCGTCGTGGTGGTATCCGCCATGAGCGGCGAGACCAACCGTCTGATCGGCCTGGCCAACCAGATCATGGAGCAGCCGGTTCCGCGCGAACTGGACGTCATGGTCTCGACCGGAGAGCAGGTGACCATCGCCCTGCTCAGCATGGCCCTGATCAAGCGCGGCGTGCCGGCGGTCTCCTATACCGGCAACCAGGTGCGTATCCTCACCGACAGCGCACACACCAAGGCGCGCATCCTGCACATCGACGACACCCACATCCGCGCCGACCTCAAGGCCGGCAGGGTAGTGGTGGTCGCCGGTTTCCAGGGCGTTGACGGCAACGGCAACATCACCACGCTGGGCCGCGGCGGTTCCGATACCACCGGGGTGGCCCTGGCGGCGGCGTTGAAGGCCGACGAATGCCAGATCTACACCGACGTCGACGGCGTCTACACCACCGATCCGCGCGTAGTGCCGCAGGCCCGCCGGCTGGACAAGATCACCTTCGAGGAAATGCTGGAAATGGCCAGCCTCGGTTCCAAGGTGCTGCAGATCCGGGCGGTCGAGTTCGCCGGCAAGTACAACGTTCCGCTGCGCGTGCTGCACAGCTTCCAGGAGGGTCCGGGCACCCTCATTACTATCGATGATGAAGAGGAATCCATGGAACAGCCGATCATCTCCGGCATCGCCTTCAACCGCGACGAAGCCAAGCTGACCATCCGTGGCGTACCCGATACCCCCGGCGTGGCCTTCAAGATCCTCGGGCCGATCAGTGCCGCCAATGTGGAAGTCGACATGATCGTGCAGAACGTGGCGCACGATAACACCACCGACTTCACCTTCACGGTGCATCGCAACGATTACCTGAACGCCCTGGAAATCCTCAAGCAGACCGCCGCCAACATCGGCGCGCGCGAAGCCATCGGCGACACCAACATCGCCAAGGTTTCCATCGTCGGCGTCGGCATGCGTTCGCACGCCGGCGTGGCCAGCCGCATGTTCGAGGCGCTGGCCAAGGAAAGCATCAACATCCAGATGATCTCCACCTCGGAAATCAAGGTTTCCGTGGTGATCGAAGAGAAGTACCTGGAACTGGCGGTACGTGCCCTGCACACGGCGTTCGAGCTCGACGCGCCGGCGCGACAGGGTGAGTGACGCTGGCAGGCGAAAGGCGCGGCAACCCCGCGCCTTTTGTCGTTTTTGACCGTTCGGCAGGAACTTTCATTCCGGCGGGACTGGTCAATACTGGGTGAAGGATCGCGCTCTTGATTTCTGCGGATCCGCCGCCATTTCTTTTTTGCAGACTGTTGTCCTGAAATATTCGCGTGAGGAGAAAGGAATGCTGATTCTGACTCGTCGGGTCGGAGAGACCCTGATGGTAGGTGACGACGTCACCGTGACGGTACTGGGTGTCAAAGGGAACCAGGTGCGCATCGGCGTCAACGCGCCGAAGGAAGTCGCCGTGCACCGGGAGGAAATTTACCAGCGCATCCAGAAAGAGAAAGATCAAGAGCCAAACCATTAATTTTTATCTAATTTTCCCTTTGCAAACGGGGTAAAGATGGGTATCATGCGCCCCGTGTTGCGGAGAGGTGGCCGAGTGGCCGAAGGCGCTCCCCTGCTAAGGGAGTACACCTCAAAAGGGTGTCGGGGGTTCGAATCCCCCCCTCTCCGCCATTCAAGTGTTAGAGGTTGATTCAGGCGGCGAAAGCCATCTTGGTAACTAAGTTACTGATTTGATTGAAAAAATTGCTTGACGGATAAAATCCACAATCTATAATGCGCCCCCACGACGCACTCATAGCTCAGCTGGATAGAGTACTCGGCTACGAACCGAGCGGTCGGAGGTTCGAATCCTCCTGAGTGCGCCATATTTCGAAGGGTTCCTCTAGTCAGGGGCTCGACGGACGAAGGATCGACAGTTGCGGTCTTTCACGGTAAAACAAGCGTTACCGGCAGGTGGCCGGAAAAAGCACCGACACGCACTCATAGCTCAGCTGGATAGAGTACTCGGCTACGAACCGAGCGGTCGGAGGTTCGAATCCTCCTGAGTGCGCCATGCCGAAAGGGCCTGCAGCAATGCAGGCCCTTTTTCTTTGCCTGGGATTTTTCTTCCGCCGGAACGCGGCCCCGTCGTCAGGCGGGGCGGGAAGGGGTCAGACCAGCACCGAGTACCAGAACACCCGACCGATCACGTTGATGTGCTCGGCGGCTTCCTGGGGCTCGTAGCGCTCGTCCGGATGCTCGTCACTGTTGAAGCTGCGAATGCGCAGGCCGCCGCCCGGAAGGCGGTAGAGCAGTTTCACGCGCAGTTGGCCGTCGTGGTCGAAGGCGTACATGTCGCCGTCCTTGATCGTCCGCGCGCTAGTGTCCACACCTACCGTGCTGCCGTCCGGCAGCACCGGCTCCATGCTGTTGCCGCTGACCGTGACGCAGGCGGCACTGGCCGGATCGATGTTCTTCTTGCGCAGGGTGTACTTGCCGAAGCGCAGCTTGCGCCCGCCGGTCTGCAGGATCACCGTGCTGCCCTTGCCGCCGGACAGCTCGATCTCCTTGTAGAAGGGCAGTTCGATCTCGTCGGCATCCAGGGGCGTTTCGTCGTCCCATGACTCTACTGCGCCAAGCCAACTGGCATTGGGTCCTGCGTTCGCCTGGCCGCGCTCGGCGAGCATCTCGCCGCGACCTTCCGCCAGCCATAGGGGGTTGACGCCGCAGGCGCCGGCGATCTGCGCGACGAAGCTGGTGGCGCGGGACTTGCCGCGCTCCAGATCGGAAATGGAGGTCTGGGTCATGCCTACCGCCTGGGCAAGCTGGACCTGGCTGAGATGGGCGTGCTTGCGCGCCGCCTTGATGCGATCTTTGAGTTCCATAGGGGGCAAGACTAAGGGTGTGCCTGTGGCATTGCAAGCGTCCGTATATGGGTATTACCATAATTTCAGCGCTTTCCTACTCGCCTCGGGTAGGACGGCGGCCCAACACAGCCACTGCGGGTGGCTAATGCGAGCGGCCAGCCAGGTGGGCCGGCCAAGGAGGGAATACCATGTTTCAAAGTACCGAGCAGGCGCTGGCCGTGGCCTACTGGATGTTCGAGCACCAGCCGGGACCGAAGTCGTCGACGGCGATGGTGATCGATGGCCTGCGCGAGCGCTTCGATCGCAGCTTCATCGAACACCTGCCCAGCGGTTTGAGTCCGCACGAATGGCAGGCCCAGGCGGTGATGACCGTGCGTTTCGCCCAGCGCCAGCTGGCTGCGCACCCACTGGAGCTGGCGGTGGTGCGGGCCGAGTTCGCCCGCGGGCGGGATTTCGTCCTTGGCCTGGCGGCTTTGCGCGACTGGCTGAAGCCCGGGGCCGACCCGATCGAGCAGCGGGCAACCCTGGCCTTGCTGATGCGCATGTTCCGTCGTCCGCCGTCGAGCATCCGCGAGATCGAGCGACTCAGCGGCCTGTCGAAGAGCACCCTGCATCGCTGGGACAAGGAATGGCGCGAGCGGGTTGTCGCTTTGCTGCACCAGGCCTTGCAGCGACTGGAGGAGCCGATGGCGGAGGTGGGGATCGTGTGCGAGCGCTAAAAAAATTTCTATATGAAAACGGGTTTTCCCATATTGACGCTATGGGACGATAAAGGTATAAATTCTCCACGATTGAAATTCCTCTGGCCGAGGCCCGCCGATGCGGGCTTCGGCCGTTCCGGGCCCGCCTTTTCGGCGGGCCTTTGCATTTCCGGGAGTCATCCATGTCCGAGCCAAGCTCTGCGGCCTCCGCCGCCAGCGCAATGGCTGGCGTCGGCCTGGCCATGTACCTGCCGGGTATCGATGGCAACGCCTTGCTGGGAGGCTTCGGCGGCGCCATCTTCTTTGTCGTGTTCGCCCGTGACTACAACGCCCTGACCCGCCTCGGCTATCTGCTGGTGTCCTGGGTCGGCGGCTATTACGCCGGAATCGAGGCGCTCGGCCGCGGGTTGACCCAGACCAGCGGCATGGCCGCCTTCGTCGCCGCGACCCTGTGCGTGACCGGCGGCATCGGCATGCTCGAGTGGATGCGTGGCGGTGAACTGCCCAACTGGATGCGCGGGCTGTTGCGCCGCCGGGGAGGCAAGTCCGATGGTTGACCCGCTGTCCACCCTGACCGTGCTGGTCTGCTCGGCGATCTGCATGCGCCTGATCACCTATCGCCGCGCCGGCGCGCGTTTCCGCCCCGGCGTTTCCCTGTGCGCCTACCTGCTGGCGTTGTGCACCGGCTGCCAGGCGCTGGGAATAGTGGCCGGGCTGTATCGCGCCGAGCACCTCTCGCCGTGGATGCTCGGGGTACTGCTGGTGCTGCTGGTCCTGCTGTTGCAGGCGCGCGGCAACCTGGCGCGGGTCCTGCGCCTGCATTGAACGAACGTACTTCGCTCCGGCCTGGCCGGCGGTTGTATCCGCCGCGTCGGTGCCTGTCCGTCATCCATCCATCCTGAAAAAGGAGTTCGCCATGTCCAGTGCAACCGTGCGCCTGGATCACGCCGCCCTGCGCGAAACGTTGCGGCAGTTGTTCGGCCTGCCCGCCGGCAGCGTCATCGATGCCGATCAACTGCTGGCCCCGCCGGCCATCCCCTTCATGACCTTGCGCCTGGAGTCCTCGAGCCTGCTTGGCAAGGTGCGGCGGGAGTTTTCCGCCAGTGGCGAGCAGGAGTCCCTGCTGGCCAGTTGCGAGAGCATCTTTCGCCTGACCTGGCATGGTCCCGAGGCGCACCAGTACCTGCAGGATGCCCGCTGCCTGCTGCAGTCAGGCAATGCCGGCGAGCGCCTGCGCGTGCTGAAGGCCAGCCTGCTGCGCCTGACGCCCATCGAAAACCCGTCCGTCGTGCAGGATGGCCAGGCGCTGGGACAGGCTCGTTTCGACCTTGTTCTCGCTCACGAACACGTGCTGCTCGTCGACCTCGAGCGCACCGCTCCCGGGCAGGCCTCCGGGGGGGCAGGTGGAACGGCTTCCTAGAGGTCGTTGCGATGCATCGTAGCGATGCCATCCATACATAGAGGAGAGATCCATGGTCATGTTGATCAGTCGTCGCGTCGGCATCGTTCGCCTGGATGCGGTGATTTCCGAAAACCTCGCGCAGGCTGCCGTCAGCGCGCGCGGCGACCAGCTCATCACCATCGTCGGCAGCATTGTCGACCATGCGCCCGCTGGCGAGCCGTTGCCCTCCTTGCTGCCGATGGAGGGAGGCAGCCGCGCGTTGAACGAGTACCGTGTGCGCAAGGGCATCGCTGCCTTGACTTCACTGCAAGGCGCTTCCGAAACGGTGGACGTGCAAACGGGATTCCACCTGTATCGCGGTCTGTTCATCACGCGCGTTGTTGCCCGGCGAACCGCAGAAAGAGGATTGAGCCTGACCATAACCGCCAGCCAGAGGCGTGCGCGGCGGGTAGGCGGTAGGCTGCTGAAGACTGTCGTCCGTCTTTTCCATGCGGGCAGGGCGACACCCTGCCCGGCACGCTAAAGGCGATGCCGGTCCTGCTTTCATCGGTATGAGGTCGGCCCGGCCTTAGCTCCCGGGATCGACTCGCTCCACCCGGTACCTTCCCTTTCCCTTCACGCATCCCTCCTGATCGAAGCTCACGCTTCTCGCTCCCCGTCGCTTGTCGGCCTTGTACTGATAACGCACCTCCGCATTGTTCCCGCTGACCCGGTCCGGCTTGCCCAGCGCCCGCTCCACATCGGAGCGGGTCATTCCCGCCATGATCCGCTGCTCCACGATCGCCTTGCGGCGTTCCTTCTCGTCCAGGCGTCTGCCGCAGCGATCTTCTCTTTCTCCGATCACCGCGAGCGGCACGCTTTTCCGGCCGATGGACACCTTTTTCGTCTTCGTCTCGGCCCTCGGCGTGACGCTCCTGCCTCCCGGCGGCGGGTTGTCCGCCACGACGGTCTCGCCGGCCTGCCCGGCGGGGCAACCGAGTTGGGTGAAGCTGACATGGCCGCTGGCGTCTTCGCAGCGGAATACCGCAGCGGCCTCGCAGGTGGACGCCAGCGAGAGGAGGAGAAGGAGGGACAGGGAACGCATGGCCGGCACTCCGGGTCGGATAAGGGTGAGTGCAGGCTAACGCGTTGCCTTTTTCCGCGGGGCCGAGTGTCCTGAGTGAAATTTCCGGCGTCGCAGTCAGGCGTCGAGTGACGATGAACTTTGTGCCGCAAGCGCTTGTTCTTGCCGCCATTTTGTAACGCGCAAAACGCAAGCGGAGTGTTATCATTATCCGTATCTGCCCCGAGAGGGCCCTTGGAACACCCCCATGGACTTACCCAGTAGAAACTCGAACAGTTTCCCGTTTGACCAATCACGTTTCTGATTGACCCCTTTGGCGTGCTCCGCTACTGGGGGTGGAGCGCGCTATGACCGAAGTAGAAGCCAAGAAGCCGCAGGAAAGCCTGCAGGACCGCCTAGCGCAGGTGGTCGAGCTGCTGCATCGCCACAAGGTGGTGGAGGACCTGACCCATCGTCAGGAAGGCCAGCACCATGACCGGGTGGAAAACCTCGTCCACCGGCAGAATCTCGTAGAGCTCCAGCGCAAGCTGGAGGAACTGCACCCCGCCGACATCGCCCACATCCTCGAATCGCTGCCGCTGGACGACCGCCTGACGGTCTGGCAACTGGTCAAGTCCGAGGACGACGGCGACATCCTCCTCGAAGTCTCCGACGCGGTCCGGGAAACCCTGATCGCGGACATGGACGACCACGAGATCATCGCCGCGACCAAGGACCTGGACGCCGACGAACTCGCCGACCTGGCGCCGGAACTGCCGCGCGACGTGGTCCATGAACTGATGGAAAGCCTCGACGCGCAGCAGCGCGAGCGAGTGCGTTCGGCGCTGTCCTACGAGGAGGACCAGGTCGGCGCGCTGATGGACTTCGAGATGGTCACCATCCGCGAGGACGTCAGCCTGGAAGTGGTGCTGCGCTACCTGCGCCGCCTGAAGGAACTGCCCGGGCATACCGACAAACTGTTCGTGGTCGACTACGACGGCGTGCTCAAGGGCGTGCTGCCGATCAAGCGCCTGCTGGTCAACGATCCGGACAAGCAAGTGCTGGAAGTCATGGCCACCGACCCGGTGACCTTCCACCCGGACGAGGACGGCTACGACGCCGCCCAGGCATTCGAGCGTTACGACCTGATTTCCGCGCCGGTGGTGGACAAGGGCGGCAAGCTGATCGGTCGTCTGACCATCGACGAGATGGTCGACCTGATCCGTGAGGAGAGCGAAAGCGAAGTCCTCAACATGGCCGGTCTGCGTGAAGAAGAAGACATCTTCGCCTCGGTCTGGAAGTCGGTGCGCAACCGCTGGGCCTGGCTGGCCACCAACCTGATCACCGCCTTCGTCGCCTCGCGGGTGATCGGCCTGTTCGAAGGCTCCATCGAGAAACTGGTGGCGCTGGCCGCGCTGATGCCGATCGTTGCCGGCATCGGTGGCAACTCCGGCAACCAGACCATCACCATGATCGTCCGCGCCATCGCGCTCGACCAGGTACAGCCGACCAGCAACAGTCGCAACCGCCTGCTGCGCAAAGAGCTTGGCGTCGCGCTGGTCAACGGCCTGGCGTGGGGCGGAGTGATCGGCGTGGTGGCCTTCTATCTTTACGGCAACTGGGAACTGGGCGTGGTGATGACCGCCGCGATGACCCTGAACCTGCTGCTGGCGGCGATGATGGGAGTGCTGATCCCGATGACCCTGCATCGTTTCGGACGCGATCCAGCGATGGGCTCCAGCGTGATGATCACTGCGATGACCGACAGCGGCGGTTTCTTCATCTTCCTCGGCCTGGCGACGATCTTCCTGATGTAGCCGGAGCGCCATGCAAGAAGCCGCCCACGGGCGGCTTTTTTCATGGAGGTCAGATCAGCGGGGAAACCTTCGGTGGCGTCCAGGACAGCACGCTCAGGCAGCGATCGCCGCCATTGACGAAATACTCGTCGACGGCCTTGGTCTCGCGGGCGACGAAGCCCTCGCGACGGCATTCCTGGTCCAGCCAGCCGCCTTGCTCGACCCGGTACAGCCAACCCTCGGACGCCGCACAGGCTGGCCAGAATTCCAGCAGGTCGGCAGCGTCGAGCTGGCGCAGGCCTTCGACTTCGACGAACTCGACGCGCCAGGTGCGCTGGTTGGCGAGGTCGCGGACGAGGATGGTGAGGCCGGCGCGATCCTGGCGGCACTCCAGGAACCAGGGGTCGACGCAGGGCGGCGCCTGGAGCAGAACCGCCAGCAGCGGCTCCGCGCGTTCAGCCACGGACGCGCAGGGTCAGGCCCTTGAGGAAGTTGCGCAGCAACTGGTCGCCGCAGGTCCGGTAGTTGCTGTGGCCGGGCTTGCGAAACAGGGCGCTCAGCTCGGGTTTGGAGACCGGGAAGTCGACGCTGGCGAGGATGGCATGGAGGTCTTCCTCCTTGAGTTCGAAGGCGACCCGCAGCTTCTTCAGGATCATGTTGTTGCTCAACGGCAGTTCCAGCGGCGGTAGCGGACGCGACTCGTCGCGACCGCGGCGCTGGATGATCAGTCCGTCCAGGCAGCGCGCCAGGTAGCGGTCGGGGCAGGCCTGGAAGCCGTCTTCGTCTTCCTTCTTCAGGTAAGCCTCGAGCAGGTCCGCTTCGACTTGCTCGCCGAACGGGGCGGCCAGTTCGGCCAGATGTGCATCGGGAAGATCCAGCAGGTAGCGCAGGCTGCGTAGTACGTCGTTGTTGAGCATCGTGCTCTCCGGAACGGTTGGCGATGAAAAAGCCCCGCGGGGCGGGGCTCTTCAGGGAGGGCTCAGACCAGCTCGGCCCAGAGGTCGTATTCGTCGGCATCGGTGATGCGCACGCGGACCTTGTCGCCCGGCTTCAGCTCGTCGCTGTCGACGAACACGTTGCCGTCGATTTCCGGAGCGTCGGCCCAGGAGCGGCCGACCGCGCCCTGTTCGTCGACTTCGTCGATCAGCACTTCGATTTCCTTGCCCACCTTGAGCTGCAGGCGAGCGGCGGAAATCGCCTGCTGGTGGGCCATGAAGCGTTCCCAGCGGTCCTGCTTGACCTCGTCCGGCACCGGCTCCAGGCCCAGCTCGTTGGCCGGAGCGCCTTCGACGGGGGAGTACTGGAAGCAGCCGACGCGGTCGAGCTGGGCTTCCGTCAGCCAGTCGAGCAGGTACTGGAAGTCTTCTTCGGTTTCGCCCGGGAAGCCGACGATGAAGGTCGAGCGGATGGTCAGTTCCGGGCAGATCTCGCGCCACTGCTTGATCCGGGCCAGGGTCTTGTCCTCGAAGGCCGGGCGCTTCATGGCCTTGAGCACCTTCGGGCTGGCGTGCTGGAAGGGGATGTCGAGGTACGGCAGGAGCTTGCCGGCGGCCATCAGCGGGATCACGTCGTCGACGTTGGGGTACGGGTAGACGTAGTGCAGGCGAACCCACACGCCCATGCTGCTCAGCGCCTCGCAGAGTTCCTTCATGCGGGTCTTGACCGGCTGGCCGTTCCAGAAGTCGGTCTTGTACTTCAGGTCCACGCCGTAGGCGCTGGTGTCCTGGGAAATCACCAGGAGTTCCTTGACCCCGGCCTTGACCAGGCGCTCGGCCTCGCTCAGCACGTCGCCGACCGGCCGGCTGACCAGCTTGCCGCGCATGGACGGGATGATGCAGAAGCTGCAGCTGTGGTTGCAGCCTTCGGAAATCTTCAGGTAGGCGTAGTGGCGCGGGGTCAGCTTGACGCCTTGCGGCGGGACCAGGTCGACCAGCGGGTTGTGTTCGGTCTTCGGCGGCACCACTTCGTGCACCGCGGTAACCACCTGCTCGTACTGTTGCGGGCCGGTGACCGCCAGCACGCTGGGATGCACGTCGCGGATCGCGTGCTCTTCCACGCCCATGCAGCCGGTGACGATGACCTTGCCGTTCTCGGCGATGGCTTCGCCGATCACTTCCAGGGACTCGGCCTTGGCGCTGTCGATGAAACCGCAGGTGTTGACCACCACGACGTCGGCGTCTTCGTAGGTCGGGACGACCTCATAGCCTTCCATGCGCAGTTGGGTGAGGATGCGCTCGGAGTCGACCAGCGCCTTGGGGCATCCAAGACTGACGAAGCCGACTTTGGGAGTGGGGGTGGACATGGCTAACCTCGGTAGGCGGGCGCGCTTGCTGGCGCCTCTGATCAAAAAGTGCGCAATTCTAGCGGCAGCGCCGCGGCTTTTCCAGTCTCCCGTGCAGCTCTTTTCCGGCCCTGGAAAAACTCTCCGCGGGCGCTCGGCAATCGGCTCCCCGGCCTTCTATAGTCATAGCAGTCCGGGGCCTCGGCGCTTGCATCGCGGACGGCATGGGCGCAGCATTTGCCGAATTTTTCCGGGGGAAAGCGTTTCATGAGTGATGCAGCGACGCGTGCCGAGGAGACGTCGGAGGGGCATTCCAGCTCTGCCATCGGCCTGATGGTCGGGGCGGTTGGAGTCTGCTATGGGGATATCGGCACCAGTCCCTTGTATACCCTGAAAGAGGTCTTCATCGGCGGCTACGGGGTGCAGGCCAACCACGATGGCGTCCTTGGCGTGCTGTCGCTGATCTTCTGGTCGCTGGTCTGGGTCGTTTCCATCAAGTACGTGATCTTCGTCCTGCGTGCCGACAACCAGGGCGAGGGCGGGGTGATGGCGCTGTCGGCCCTGGCGCGCCGGGCGGCGGCGCCGTTCGGCAGGCTGCAGACCTTCGTGGTGGTTGCCGGCCTGATCGGCGCGGCGCTGTTCTACGGCGACAGCATGATCACCCCGGCGATCTCGGTACTGTCGGCGGTAGAAGGGCTGGAGATCGCCTTCGACGGCCTGGAGCACTGGACGGTACCGCTGGCGCTTATCGTGCTGATCGGCCTGTTCCTGATCCAGAAGCACGGCACCGCGCGGATCGGCATCCTGTTCGGCCCGGTCATGGTGCTCTGGTTCGGCGCCCTGGCGGCGCTGGGTGTCTACGGGGTGATCCAGCAGCCGGAAGTGCTGCAGGCGATGAACCCTGTATGGGCCGTGCGTTTCTTCGGCTCGCATCCCGGCATCGGTGTCGCCATCCTCGGCGCCACCGTACTGGCGCTGACCGGCGCCGAGGCGCTGTACGCCGACATGGGCCACTTCGGTCGCAAGCCGATCGCCCGTGCCTGGTTCCTGCTGGTGCTGCCGGCGCTGGTGCTGAACTACTTCGGCCAGGGCGCGACCATCCTTTCCAACGCCGAGGCGGCGCGCAACCCCTTCTACCTGCTGGCGCCCGGCTGGGCGCTGCTGCCGATGGTGGCGCTGTCCACCCTGGCCACGGTGATCGCCTCCCAAGCGGTGATCTCCGGCGCCTTCTCCCTGACCCGTCAGGCGATCCAGCTCGGCTACGTGCCGCGGATGACCATCCAGCACACCTCCAGCCACGAGCAGGGGCAGATCTACATCGGCGGGGTGAATTGGGCGCTGATGGTCGGCGTGGTCCTGCTGGTGCTCGGTTTCGAGTCCTCGGCGTCGCTGGCGGCGGCCTACGGCGTGGCGGTGACCGGAACCATGCTGATCACCACCCTGCTGATGGGCGTGGTGATCTGGCGCCTGTGGAAATGGCCGCTGTGGCTGGGTGTCCCGTTCTTCTGCGTGATGCTCGCGGTGGACAGCCTGTTCTTCGCCGCCAACCTGCCCAAGGTGATCCAGGGCGGCGCCTTCCCGGTCATCGCGGGTATCGTCATCTTCATCCTGATGTCCACCTGGAAGCGTGGCCGCCAACTGCTGGTGGAGCGTCTCGACGAGGGTTCGCTGCCGCTCTCGGTGTTCATTTCCAGCATGCGCGTGCAGCCGCCGCACCGGGTCCAGGGGACCGCGGTGTTCCTTACCGCGCGTACCGACGCGGTGCCTCACGCGCTGCTGCACAACCTGTTGCACAACCAGGTGCTGCACGAGCAGGTGGTGCTGCTCACCGTGGTCAACGAAGACAGCCCACGGGTTTCGCCGGATCGCCGTTTCGAGGTCGAGGCCTATGGCGACGGATTCTTCCGGGTGATCCTGCACTTCGGCTTCATGGAAGAGCCGGACATCCCGGCGGCCTTGCGCCTGTGCCATCTCAACGAACTGGACTTCAGCCCGATGCGCACCACCTACTTCCTCAGCCGGGAGACGGTGATTCCATCCAAGCGCATCGGCATGGCGCGCTGGCGCGAGGGGCTGTTCGCCTTCCTGCTGAAGAACGCCAACGGCAACCTGCGCTATTTCAACCTGCCGCTCAACCGGGTGATCGAGTTGGGAACCCAGGTCGAAATCTGATCCGTTCCGCTGCAAAAAAAGCGCGCCCGACTGGGCGCGTTTTTTTGCACGTTTCTCAGCGCCGTTGCGGCAGCATCCGTACCAGGGTGTTGTCGCGGCTGACGAAGTGATGGAAGAGCGCCGCGGCGGCGTGCAGGCCGATCAGGAAATAACCGGCGTTGCCGATGGTTTCGTGCCATTCCTTGATTTGCCCAGCGAGGTCGGGGTTCTTGTCGACCAGCGGCGGTAGCTCCAGGCCGAAGAACGGTATCGGCTTGCCGGCGGCGCTGAGGATCAGCCAGCCGGCGAAGGGTAGGCCGATCATCATCAGGTAGAGGGCGTAGTGCATCAGCCTGGCCAGCGTCGCCTGCCAGGCGGGGATGGCGGGCTCTATGCGCGGGGTAGGGCTGGCCAGGCGCACCAGCAGGCGCAACCAGACCAGCAGGAAAACGCTCAGGCCAAGCATGAAGTGCCATTGCTTGAGCAGTTCGCGGGTTTCGCTGCCCTTGGGGAAATTGCCCTTCAGTTCGATACAGGCGTAGACCCCGGCGATCAGCAGCAGGGTCAGCCAGTGCAGGGCAATGGTCAGGCTCCCATAACGGGATTCGGTGTTTTTCCAGCTCATCACGGTTCCTTCTCTTCGGCTCTCGGGAGCCCGCTCTGCGGCGGGTCGGCCGGTATTCTCGGCGGCTCCGCTGAAGCCAGCCTGAATGCCCCCGGCAGGCTCAGTCTAGCTGGCGTCGGCCGGGGACAAGAAGGGCGGAGCGGGGAGAGCTTGATCGCGATCAGGCGTCGGGAGCGTTCTCGCGGTCGCGGATGGCCTGGAGCATCTTCTTCGCCAGGGACAGGTAGTCCTCGTCGAAGTGGTGGCCGCCCGGCAGTTCGAGCTTCTCGCCGACGGCCTGGGATTGGGTACAGCCGCTTTCGTCCTTTTCTTCGGCGCCATAGATGCAGAACACCTTGGCCGCCGGCAACCTGGCCATTTCCGGGCCGGTGGCGGCTTCCTCGCCGGCCTTGCCCAGCCAGCCTTCCACTTCGATCTCGAAGCTGCCGGTCCGCGCCAGCGCCAGCAGCAGCATGGCTTTCACTTGTTGCTGGTCCTTTCCGGGCAGGCGGTTGTAGATCGCCGGCAGGATGTCGGCGCCGAACGAGTAGCCGGCCAGGACGAAACGTTTCGCGCCCCACTTCTCGCGGTAGTGTTGCATCAGCTTGGAGAGGTCGGCGGCGCTCTGTTCCGGACTTTTGTGTTGCCAGTAGTAGCGCAGGGTGTCGATGCCGACCACCGGGTAGCCCATGCTCGCCATATGCTCGGCAGAGTCCTTGTCCAGGTCGCGCCAGCCGCCGTCGCCGGAATAGAACAGGGTGACGATGTCCGAGGGTTGCGCCGCGGGGACCTCGAGTACCGGCAGGGCCTCGGCGTTGCCTTGCAGTTGCAGGCGCAACTGATGGGCGAGCACGTCGGACAACGGGGTGTCGTAGTCGCTGATGCTGGTTTCCGCGCTCGACTGCTTGCGGACGAAGACCGCGGTGTCGTCGTCCGGGTTGTCGTTCCAGGCCAGCAGCCACTGGCCGTGCGCCGCCTGATGCGGCAGCGGGGCGTCGCAGTCGCGCTCGGCCAGGGCAATGTCGAAGCCGACCGAGAGCGCCTTGGCCTTGTCGTCGTCCTGGCTGGCGAGCCAGCGCCAGGCGGTGGTCGAGCCCGGGCCGATGCCGGCGACCAGGTTCGGCTTGCCGCCGAGGCGGGCAATGACCGCTTCGAGCCGGGACTGCTGCGCCCTGCAATCGCCGTTTTCCGGGGGGAAGTACTGGATCACCCGGGCGGCGCTGTCGTGAGCCAGGTTCAGCATCTGGGCGTCGTTCAGTTGCTGTTCGGGGGCGGCGATCACCACCACCCGCGAGCGCGGCTTCTCGCCGGGTTCGGCAAGGGTGGCGTGGCCGCCGTCGTCGAGGTCCAGGGCTTCCAGTTTCGCCTGGGCCGCCGGTCGGCTCCAGAGCAGCAGGGCGGCACCGACGATCAGCACCAGGGCGGCGACCAGAAAACGGCGCCAGTGACGTTTCACGACAGACATATCAGCGTTTCACCAATCCAGTCAGGCCGCCGGCGATCAGCGCGGCGGTATCGGCCAGGGCCACTAGCGGGTCGAGCCCGGCTGGCACGGCCAGGTAGCGGGGTTCCCAGTCGGGCTGGAACTTGTCCTTGAAGCGTCGCAGCCCCTGGAAATTGTAGAACTGTTCGCCCCGCCGGAAGACCAGCGCGCCCAGGCGCTGGGTCAACGGCGCGCCGCGCCTTGGCTGGAGCCCGGCCAGCGGCACCATGCCGAGGCTGAAGCGCGCGTGGCCCTGGGCCTTGTAGTGGAGGATGAGGCCGAGCATGAGGAACTCCATGGTCAGCTTCGGCGCCTCCGGGTGCACGCGCATCAGGTCGAGGCTCGCCAGTTCGCGGCTGTCGGTTTCCAGCAGGTTGGCGAAGGCCACCGGCTTGCCCTGGTGGCGGACGATGGCGATGCGGAAGAAGTTCAGGTACGCCGGGGTGAAGCGGCCCAGGGAGAAGCCTTTCTCGCGCACCTGCTTGCCGCCCAGCCAGGCGTCCGATATCGCCTTCAGCTCGTCCAGCGGAGCCTGGCCCGGTTCATGGAACTCCAGGGCCAGGCCGTCGCGCTGGCCGCGGTTCCAGGTGTAGCGCAGGTCTTTCATTTCCTTGCCCTTGTTCTCCAGGTCGAAGCGCAGCAGGTCGACTCGCGCTTCTTCGCCGAGCTTGAGGGCGGTCAGGCCGATGTCCATGTAGAACGGCAGGTTCTCGGCACGCACCTGGTAGAACACCGGGCGGGCATGGTGCAGGTCGCAGAGGTCGCGGAACTGCCAGATCAGTTCGGCGCGCTGCATGGCCGGGCCGATCGGGTCGTACAGGGCGATCATGCTGCGACCGCGGCGGGCGTACATGAGGAAAGCGTCGTCGCCCTCATGGAAGAGCAGGGCCTTGTCGCCGGTCAGGGCCAGGCCGCCATCCGGCTGGTCCGAGTGGCGGATGATCCGCGCCGCGCGCTGCAGCTCTTCCGCGTCCGGCTCGCGGATCGCCGGCGGTGCCGCGCGCAGCAGCCAGCCAAGGGCCAGGGCCAGGAGCAGCAGGCAACTGCCGAGGGCGGCGCGCAGGGCGCGCGGGGCGTCGGCGTCCAGGGCGAACTGCCACCAGAGCTGGTTGCTGTAATGCACGTCCTGGTTGGCGAACAGCAGCAGCCAGACCGAGGCGCCGACCACGCAGATGCTGGCACCTACGTAAAGCGGCGAGAAGGGTACCTCCATCAGCCGGCTGGGACGGTAGAAGGAGCGGCGGAACATGGCGAGCAGCGCGGCGGTCAGGCTCAGCAGGCTGGCTTCTTCCCAGTCGAAGCCTTTCAGCAGCGAAAGCAGGGCGCCCACCAGCAACAGCACCAGGGTCAGGGCCCAGGCGGCCGACAGCCGTCGGCGCAAACCCTGCGCGAGCAGCAGGCAGAGCACGCCGATCAGGCTGGCGACCAGGTGCGAGGCATCGATCAGGCGATGTGGAATGAGGAAGCCGAGGTGCTCCAGGCGGGTGTCGATCGCCGGCGTGGCGCCGGAAAACAGCAGCACGACACCGGAGAGGAAGACCAGGATCGCCAGGATCGGTGCGGCGAAACCCGAGGCGACGCGGATCGCCTGGCGCGTCACCCACAACCGGCGCGCTTCGAGGAACAGCAACAACAGGCAGGCCAACAGCAGCGGCAGCACCACGTAGATCAAGCGGTACAAGAGCAGGGCCGCGGCCAGCGGCGCGGCGCCCAGTTGGCCGGCGAACGCGGCCAGCAGCACCGCCTCGAACACCCCGACTCCGCCCGGTACGTGGCTGAGCACGCCGGCGGCCAGGGCGAGCAGGTAGACCAGCAGGAACACCGCGAAGGGTGGGGTTTCCGGCAGCAACAGATAAAGGACGGTAGCGGCGGCGGCGACGTCGAGGGCGGTGATCAGCAGTTGCAGCAGCGACAGGCGCAGGCCTGGCAGGCGCAGGCTGCGGCGGCCGAGGCGGACCAGCAGGCTGTCGGGGGACGGCCGTTCTCCCGGCAGACGGTGCCGGGCCAGGAACGCCACCAGGCCGACAGCCAGCAACAGGACGGCGATCGCGATGACGGCGACCAGGGCGTGGGGCAGGTGCAGCGCCGATGCCGCATCGTCGAGGTCGCAGAGTGCGGCGAGTGCCGCCAGCACCGGCAGTGCGCAGCCCAGGGAAAGGCTGGCAAATAGCGTCATCCGGGCAATTTCGGCAGCGCCGATGCCATGCCGGGAATACAGTCGGTAGCGTACGGAGCCGCCGGAAAGCAGCGACAGACCTACCGCATTGCCGATGGCGAAGGCGCTGAAGCCACCGGTGGCCAGGCTGCGCATGGGCAGCGTGACACCAGCGAAGCGGCTGGCCGACCACTCGTAGCCGAGCAGGATGACGAAGCCGAGGGCGGTCGCGCTCAGGGCGCCGAGCAGCGCCGGCCTGGGCACGTCGGCGATGGCATCGTGGAGGGCGCCGGGATCGATCTCCCGTAGCAGGTGGTAGCAGGCCACCAGCGCCAGGCCGAACAGCAGCAAGGTGAAGACCAGGCCGATGGGCTGGCGGTAGGCGGTAATCCGATCGATCAGCCGGATGCGTTGTGGGGACGCGGGAGAGCTGGGTGGAGCGGGATGTTCTGGAACGGGAGCGTCGGTGCGCATCAGCCACCTCATGGGAATTTGCGCGACAGAGTATGGCCTCTCGGGCGAGTTCCCAAGTGGTCGCAGCAGATTTTTTCTGTGCGGGGCGGCGTCCTGTCACAGGGAGAAGACCGCCGGGTTTTTCAGGAGTTGCGTCGGCGAAGTGGCCGAAGGCCATTTGCTGGTGTTCGTTCAGCGATGGTTCAGCTTGCCGTGGGCATAGTGGCGGCTTGCACTGTCCGACCATTTCCGAGGGGGGAAGGGTGACGATGATCCAGGCGGGCATTCATGTCGGCGCCGGAGTCGTGCTGGGCGTGGCCGCTGGATGGTGGCTGGGGGATTGGGAACAGTCGTTGCAGGTCAAGGATTCGGTGGCGCGGGTCGATTGCCTGTTGTACGGCGTCCTGCTGGTGGTGTTGCTCCGCCACGACGGTTGGTTGCGCCGCCTGGGCCAACTGGGCCTGGGGCTGTTCTGCGGTTCCCTGCTGGTCTATTCGGTGAATCCGGCCAGCCTGTTCGCTGCGAAAGAGTCCTGGAGCCTTGCGCGGATCTCCATGCGGGCCTTCGGTCCGCTGGTGATGCTGGTCGTGGGGATGGCCTGCGCGCGCCTGGCACACGAGTTGCGCTGACGCAGGCGTTGCGCTCACGCCGGAGTCAGGTGACGCGATTCCTCGCGGTATTCCTTCAACCAGCGCAGCACTTCCACGGCCTCCCAGCGAGAGGGGTCGTACAACGCATAGATCTCGCCCTGGTAGCCGACCACATCGAGCGGCCGGTGGAAGCCGGCGCGCTGGAACAGCGCCTCGATCTCGGCGAAGCAGGTGTTGAA
Organism: Pseudomonas sp. KBN12P06040; assembly: GCF_037574965.1. Lineage (NCBI taxonomy): Bacteria > Pseudomonadati > Pseudomonadota > Gammaproteobacteria > Pseudomonadales > Pseudomonadaceae > Pseudomonas > Pseudomonas sp. KBN12P06040. The sequence continues at coordinate 4,581,244 of NZ_JBBELS010000001.1, read as the reverse complement.
GTGCACGCGGGTGAACGGCGTCTTGCCGTCGGTGACCAGGCCGTCCATCTGCAGTTCGTCCACTGCCTGGCGGATGTCGTCGAGTTCCATCCGGTTCACGCTGCGCTTCAATTGTTCGACGTTCAGCATCTGTCTGTCCTTTCCGTATCCGTTACCGAGCATTCATCGAAGGCTGAGCTGGCTGTACGAATATACAGTTAAATGTGCGATGATGCGAGCGAACGGAGGGCGAGGCGATGCAGTGGAGCAGGAGGGGCGGAATGCAAAAAGCCCCGGCGCTATCGCTAGTGCCGGGGCTTTTCGAATGTGGTTGCGGGAGCTGGATTTGAACCAACGACCTTCGGGTTATGAGCCCGACGAGCTACCAGACTGCTCCATCCCGCGTCTGTGTGGGCGCATTCTACGGACTCTCGTCGGGCTGTCAATCGATTTTCCGAAAAAAGTGTTTTTTCTTCAAATGCTTAGCGCTTGCCCAATGTTAGAATTCAGCGCTCCGGGGCAGGCCCGGCGGGGCTTGTAGCGAGATTCCGGTGCGGAAAATCATCCATATAGACTGCGACTGTTTCTACGCCGCCCTCGAGATGCGCGACGACCCCAGCCTGCGCGGCAAGGCGCTGGCGGTTGGCGGTTCGCCGGACAAGCGCGGAGTGGTCGCCACTTGCAGCTACGAGGCGCGGGCCTATGGCGTGCGCTCGGCGATGGCCATGCGCACGGCGCTCAAGCTGTGTCCCGATCTGCTGGTGGTGCGCCCGCGTTTCGATGTCTACCGGGCGGTGTCGAAGCAGATCCATGCGATCTTCCGCGATTATACCGATCTGATCGAGCCGCTTTCGCTGGACGAGGCCTACCTGGACGTCAGCGCTTCGCCGCATTTCGCCGGTAGCGCCACGCGGATCGCCCTGGACATCCGCCGCCGGGTGGCCGAGGAGCTGCACATCACCGTTTCGGCGGGCGTCGCGCCGAACAAGTTCCTGGCCAAGATCGCCAGCGACTGGCGCAAGCCGGACGGGCTGTTCGTGATTACCCCGGAGCAGGTCGACGGGTTCGTCGCCGAGTTGCCGGTGGCCAAGTTGCATGGCGTCGGCAAGGTCACGGCGGAGCGCCTGGCGCGGATGGGCATCCGCACCTGCGCCGACCTGCGCCAGGGCAGCAAGCTGAGCCTGGTGCGCGAGTTCGGCAGCTTCGGCGAACGCCTGTGGGGACTGGCCCATGGTATCGACGAGCGACCGGTGGAAGTCGACAGCCGGCGCCAGTCGGTGAGCGTCGAATGTACCTTCGATCGCGACCTGCCGGACCTGGCGACTTGCCTGGAGGAACTGCCGACCCTGCTCGGGGAGCTGGACGGACGCCTGCAACGCCTGGATGGCAGTTATCGGCCGGACAAGCCGTTCGTGAAACTGAAGTTTCACGATTTCACCCAGACCACGGTGGAACAGTCCGGCGCCGGGCGCGACCTGGAGAGCTACCGGCAATTGCTCGGCCAGGCCTTTGCCCGTGGCAATCGTCCGGTGCGCCTGATCGGCGTCGGCGTGCGCCTGCTCGACCTGCAGGGCGCCCACGAACAACTCAGGTTGTTCTGATGCTCCTCATGGCCTCAACGAAGTCGCGAGGTTCCGCGGCGACGGCTCTTCCCCTACCGGCAAGGCGCTGAAGCGGCCGAGATCCTGCAGCAGTTCCAGGCGTGCTGCACGGAGTGGGCCGCGTATGGCTTCCTGTTGTTCCACGTCGAGCGGGCGGTCGTCGCCATCGCTCACCGGACCGTGGTGACGGTCCGCGCCACGCAGTGGGAAGCTCACCTTGAAGCCTTCGCCCAGGTAGGCGATGCGCGTGGTATCGGCGCTCACCGCATAGTCGCGATGGTAGTCCGCTGCGAGCAGGTCCTGTCCCAGCGAGTAGTCGCGGGGCGGATTGCGTACGCCCAGCAGCGGCAGGAGCGTTGCGGGCAGGTCGATGTGGCTGGTGATGCCGCGGACGGCACGGGGCGCCTGTCCGGGAATGCTCAGCACGGCGACGGTGCCGGTCTGGTAGCGATTGAACTCGGTATTGTGGCCCCAGCGCGAGCGTTCCATGAACTCTTCCCCATGGTCGCCGAGCACCACTACCGCGGTGTTTTCCAGCAGGTGCTGGTTTTCCAGGTGCTGCAGCAGGCGGCCGATCTGTGTATCGACTTCGCGCACGGCATTCAGGTAGCGGTTCTTGATCAGCGGCATCTGCGCCTGGAAATCGGTGGTCAGGTAGTTGAAGTTGACCAGATAGGGGCGGATTTTCGCGGTCTCGTCGCGGAAGCTGTAGTTGGCGTGGCTCGACTCGAGGAACAGGCAGGCGAAGAACGGCCGGTCGGGTAGTCGGCGATCGACGAAGCGCAGCAGGTCGTCGGTGTTCCGGGCGTCGCGCTGCCAGGCAGGCTCCGGGCTATCCAGCACGTGCAGGTCCTGCGGGCGCAGGTTGACGAACACGCTGCGGTCGAAGGGCGGATAGCTGAAACGTTGCGCGGCATTGATCCGGAACTGGTAGTTCTGCTGCCTGAGTACCTCCATGAGCACCGGCGGCTGGCCGGCCTTCAGCACGGCGTCCCAGTAGCCGCCGTGCAGCCCGTAGAACATGCCGAAGACGCCCATCTGGGTCAGGTTGCCGCTGCTGTAGTGGTTGTCCAGGCGGATCGCCCGGTTGGAGAAGTCCCACAGCCTGGGCATGTAGCGCGGATCGAGCATGTCCCCGCGGAGCGACTCGGCGACGATCCAGACGATGTTCAATGGGTTCGCCGGGGCGCTGATCTCCAGCGGCCGGAGCGGATAGTGCAGGTCGCTCTGCTGCTGGAGCAGCTCGCGCTGGGTGGGCGTCGGCTGGATGCCCAGGCTTCGCGCCAGGCTGCGGACGGTCAATGGCAGGTACAGCGGATAGCGTTCGCTGGCCAGCAGGATCGGCCGGTAGTCGCGCAGGGAGCTGAACGCATAGGCCAGGCGTTCGCCCAGGGCCAGGCAGAGGAAGGCCGCCAACAGGTAGCGCCAGGCGCGCCGAGGGAGCGCGGGAAGGCGTTCGCGGCTGACCTGGCAGGCGCTGTACAGCAGCACCTGCAGACAGAGCAGGGCCAGGGCCGCCAGGCTTGCGCTGAGCAGGGTGCCGTCGCCGCTGCCGAGGCTGGAGAGGCCGCCGGGCGAGACCAGCAGGCCGATGCTGAAACCGTTGAGGTGGAATCCGTACAGGTCGTAGAGGGTGCGGTCGGCGTAGAGCAGTATCTGTACCGCCGCGCTGCCGACGATGGCCAGCACGCCTGCCAGCCACGGACTGAGGCGCACGGGAAGGCGATCATGGAAATGCAGGAGCAGTCGGCAGGCGAGGTACACCGGGACTATATAAAGGAAGGCGTAGCTCAGGCTGGCAGCGACGCTCCAGAGCGGCAGCCAGGCGTCGTCGAAGACGATCCCGTCCTGCAGGCGCAGCACCTGCCAGAGCACCACCAGCCACGACAACAGAAAGAAGCGGTTGAGTGTCTCGGTGCTGGGTGGGGCGAACATCAAGCGTCTCCGGGCGAGGATGCGGAAGCCTAGGGACGTGGTGGTCAAGCGGGAATGAAATGGATGTCAAAAAAATGTAAACGGGCGGCGCCGGGTAGCGCCGCTTCAGGCTTCAGTCGTGCTCGGGGACCAGGCGCAGCGGCTTGCCTTCGGCCGGCCACAGGCGCAGCTCGTCGGACGGCGAAATGTCCCAGTGCTGGACGCTCTGCAGCAGGGCCAGGAAGCGCCGTTCCTGCTCCATGATCTCCGCCGCGCACAGGCGGCGGGTGCTGCCGATGGCGCCGAACTGAAGGAGGTCGTCCTGCAGGGTGTAGCTGGCGAACCAGTGGTTGCAGCCGCCGTTGCCGAAGGCACGGCCCTGGCCGTCGAAGGTCAGGCTGATGTGGCTGTAGTCCATCGTCGGTTGTGCGCCGACCCAGTCGACCTGGTAGGCCTGCTCGGTTTCCAGGGTGGTCTCCTGGCTGGCGCAACCGCCCAGGACCAGGGCGGTGGAGGCGAAGAGGGCGAGAGAGGGTTTCATGGCGTTTCCTTTGCGCATTTCGTACGGGCGATAGTTCACAGACCGTCGGTCGGACGGAGCGTTCGCCCTACTGGCATTTCGGGCACAGGTGCTTGCCTTCGCGGCTGCTCCAGCCCAGTTCGTGAATGCGCTCTTCGGCGGCCGGCGCCAGGGCCTTGCGACCGAGACTGGCGTCCACGGCGAACTCGAAGTCGAGACGAGCCTGGCACTGGTCGCAGTCGACCTGCCAGGTATGGATCGCCAGTTCGCGGAATGCCGGGCCGCGGGCGACCGCCAGCCACTGGCCGGGTGGGTTGATCAGGTGGCGGACCTTTTCCACGGTCAGGCGCATGCTCAGGGTCTTGCTGCCCTTGAGGCTGACCAGCAGCACGTCGTCGGCCTTGATCGAGCCGCCGGTGCCGGTGACCTGGTAGCGCCCCGGGGAGAGCGCGCGGCATTCGTTGAGGGTGTATTGCGGGTTGAGCAGGGTGTAACGGAAATCGTGTTCAGCCATGGAGCCTCCAATCAGCCGCGCATGCTACCACGCCATCAGGCCCGGACCCGATTGCGTGGCGTCCCGTCCTGCCAGGCGGCGATGTTGTCCAGGGTGGTGTCGGCGATCGCCGCCAGCGCCTCGCGGGTAAGGAAGGCCTGGTGGGCGGTCACCACCACGTTGGGGAAGCTCAGCAGGCGTGCCAGCACGTCATCCTGCAGGGGCTGGTCGGAGCGATCCTCGAAGAAGATATCCGCTTCCTCTTCATAGACATCGAGGCCGAGGTAGCCCAGTTGTCCGCTCTTCAGCGCCTCGATCAGCGCCGCGGCGTTCACCAGGGCGCCACGGCCGGTATTGATCAGCATCGCGCCGGGTTTCATCGTCGCCAGGCGCTGCGCGTCGATGAGGTGGCGGGTGTCGGCGGTCAGCGGGCAATGCAGGCTGACGATGTCGGACTCGGCGAGCAGGGCGTCGAGCGCCAGGTAGCGGCCGCCGAGCGCTTGGATGCGCGGATTGGGATAGGGATCGTAGGCCAGCAGCTCGCAGCCGAAGCCGGCCATGATGCGGGCGAAGGTCTCGCCGATCTGTCCGGTGCCGATCACTCCGACGCGTTTGCCGTGGAGGTCGAAGCCGGTCAGCCCATGCAGCGAGAAATCGCCCTCGCGGGTCCGGTTGTAGGCGCGGTGCAGGCGCCGGTTGAGCGTCAGGATCAGGCCGACCGCGTGCTCGGCGACAGCGTGCGGCGAATAGGCCGGGACGTGCACCACCGGCAGGCCGAGCGCTTCGGCGGCGGCCAGGTCGACGTGGTTGTAGCCGGCCGAGCGCAGGGCGACCAGGCGCGTGCCGCCGGCCGCCAGGCGTTCCAGCACCGGCCGCGAGAGGTCGTCGTTGACGAAGGCGCAGACTACTTCGAAGCCCTGGGCGAGGACCGCCGTGTCCGCCTGCAGGTGGGCCTGCTGGAAGTGCAGTTCGAAGCCGTGCCGGTGGTTGCTGGCCTGGAAGCTCTCGCTGTCGTAGGCCTGGGTGCTGAAGAACAGGATGCGCATGGTCAGAGTTCGCTGGAGTCGAGGCTGGTGGAGGACAGGTGGGTGGTGGCCGAGGCAGTCTCGGCCAGGGCCTCGATGGCCTTGTCCAGCTCGTCCAGGGCCGCGGCCGCCGCCGGATCGTTCTGCTTGAGCAGGGTTTCGCTGGTCTGGCAGGCCGCGCGCAACTGCGGCACGCCACAGTAGCGGGTGGCGCCATGCAGCCGGTGGACCCTCTCGAGCAAAGCGGTGCGGTCGTCGTTGTCGCGGGCCTGGCGAATCGCCTGGCGGTCCGCCGCCAGCGAGGCCAGCAGCATCGCCAGCATGTCGGCGGCGAGGTCGGCCTTGCCGGCGGCCAGGCGCAGCCCTTCCTCGGGGTCGAGCACGCTCAACTGGCCGAGCTGCGGCGCACGGCTCATGCTGGCCAGCGACTGGCCCAGGCTCAGTCCCGTCCACTTCAGCACTACCTGGGCCAATTGCTGTTCGTCGATCGGCTTGGTCAGGTAGTCGTCCATGCCGGCCTGCAGCAATGCGCGCTTCTCGTTGGAAAGCGCATGTGCGGTGAGCGCGATCACCGGCACCGGGCTGACTTCCCGCTCGGCCTCCCAGCGGCGGATCGCCTCGGTGGCCTGGCGGCCGTCCATGCCGGGCATCTGCACGTCCATGAAGACCAGGTCGAAGCGCTCGCGCTGCACTACCTCGAGGGCCGCGTAGCCGCTGTCCACCGCGGTGACCTGGGCGCCGAGGTCGCTGAGCAGGGTCTGCACCAGCAGCAGGTTGGCCGGGTTGTCGTCGACGCAGAGCAGCCGTGGCGGCCGTCCGGAAACCATGGCGTGGGGCTTGTCGCTGCGCGTCGGGCGGACTTGAAGCAACTCCTGCAGCTTGCGTTGCAGCTTGCGGGTGCAGGCGGGCTTGGCCTCGACCTGTTCGTCGGGCAGGGTCGCGTGGTATTGCGCCTGCTCGGTGGTCGGGCAGAGCACCAGGGTCTTGCAGCCGAGCCGTTCGAATTCCCAGAACGACTGGCTCAGCTCTTCCGGCGGATGGATCGCGGCCGAGACGCCGAGCACCGCCAGGCTGATCGGCAACTGGCCGGGCGGCGGGTTGCGCAGGCTTTCCTGGAGGCTGTCGAGGTCGGCGAATTCGCTCACTTCCAGGCCGAAGTCGGTGAGCTGGTGGTGCAGCGAGCGGCGCGTCAGCTCCTGCGGTTCGAGCAGCGCCACGCGCTGGCCCGCGGCCCAGGAGGCGCCTGGCTCCTCGTTGTCGTCGCGACTTTTCGGCAGACTCAGGCTGATCCAGAATTCGGCACCTTCCCCAGGCGTACTGTCGACGCCGATCTCGCCGCCCATCTGCTCGATCAGGCGCTTGGAGATCACCAGGCCCAGGCCGGTGCCACCGGCTTGCCGCGACAGTGAGTTGTCGGCCTGGCTGAAGGCCTTGAACAAGGCCTGCTGGTCCTCCTCGGAGAGGCCGATACCGGTGTCCTGTACGCTGATCCGCAGCTGCGCGCGGTCGTCGCTTTCGTCCTCGAGCATGGCGCGTACGGCGACGGTGCCGCCCTGGGTGAACTTGATGGCGTTGCCGACCAGGTTGGTGAGGATCTGCTTCAGCCGCTGCGGGTCGCCCTGCAATTGGATCGGGGTATCCCGGTAGACCAGGCTGACCAGTTCCAGTTGCTTCTCGTGGGCGGCCGGAGCCAGCATGGTCAGGGCGTCCTGGATCAGGTCGCGGAGATTGAAGGGGAGGTTTTCCAGAACCAGCTTGCCGGCCTCGATCTTCGAGAAGTCGAGGATCTCGTTGATGATCCCCAGCAGGCTTTCCGCCGATTTCTGGATGGTCGTGAGGTAGTCCTGCTGGCGCGGGCTGAGCTCGCTCTTCTGCAGCAGGTTGGTGAAACCGAGGATGCCGTTGAGCGGGGTGCGGATCTCGTGGCTCATGTTGGCGAGGAACTCGGACTTGATCCTGCTCGCCTCCAGGGCCTCCTTGCGCGCCAGGTCCAGCTCGATGTTCTGGATCTCGATGGTTTCCAGGTTCTGGCGTACGTCCTCGGTGGCCTGGTCGATGTTGTGTTGCATTTCCTCCTGGGCGCTCTGCAGCGTTTCCGCCATGCGGTTGATGCCGGAGGCCAGTTCGTCCAGCTCGTTGCTGCCCATCGGTGGCAGGCGGGTTTCCATGCGGCCTTCCTTCAGCTGGGCGACGCCCTGGCTGATCAGTTCCAGCGGCGCGTTGATCGCGCGACTCATGCGCAGGGCGAGGAGGGCGGTGACGCCGAGGCCGGCGGCGATCAGCAAGAGGCTGGTGAACAGGCTGCGATATCCGCGCAGCAGGGTCCCGTGGTGCGACAGTTCCAGTTCGACCCAGCCGAGTACGCGCTCGTCGTCAGGCTCGGTGGCGCCGGACAGGCTGTGGTGGCGGCCAAGAACCGGTAGCAGGAAGTGCGTGGTGTCCAGTTCGGTGGACATGCTCAGATGGCTGGCGTCGCCGGCCGGGGCGACGGTGAGCATGCTTGGCCCGGCATGGGCGAGGCGTTCCTGGCGGGCGTCGAGGAAGGTCACCGCGCGCACGTCCGGTTGGTCCAGCGCCTCGTTGGCGATGCGGTTGAGCACGGCGGTATCCTTTCGCGCCAGCGCGGTGGCGGCCAGCGGCGCCAGTTGTTCGGCGATCAGTTGCCCGCGCTCGATCAACTGGGCGCGCATGTCGGACAGCTGGACCCAGGTGAAGTAACCGCCAAGCACCATCGCCAGCAGGCTGGTGGGGAGCAGGGTGAGCAGCAGTACGCGCCCCTTGATGCCGAGATCCTTGAACACACGTCTCTCCGTCGAGCCAGATCGGGATGGCCGACGCTCCCCGGCCATGCGTTTACCCCGCGCAGTTTAGCGGGTCGCGGAAGGGGAATCTGCACCGATGTGCGCAGCCCGGCGGATTCGGCTTGCGACGAAGCGGAAAGATCGTGAATACTGGCACGATTGCTAATCAATCTTATTTGGCTGCCATGTTCCCATCCCTGACGCCCGACCCCCGACTGCTGGCCATCGAGGACGATCCGACACTGGGCGCACATCTGTTCCAGCACCTCAATGGCAGCGGTTTCGAGGTGACCTGGTGCCGAGACGGGGAAGAGGGGTTGGCGGCTGCGCGCAGCGGCGCCTATGACCTGATCCTGATGGACATCATGCTGCCGGGGCGCGATGGCCTCGAGATTCTTCGCCAACTCCGCCAGGAGCAGGCGCTGCCGGTGATCCTGATGTCGGCCCTGGGCGCCGAGCAGGACCGCATCGCCGGGTTCAGCCAGGGCGCCGACGATTATCTGCCGAAGCCTTTCAGCCTGGCCGAGCTGCGGGTGCGCATCGATGCCATCCTGCGCCGGATCGCCCTGGAGCGGGGGGGCGCGCCGGGCCGCTGCGCCGAACCGCTGGCGCGGCCCTCGCTGCAGTTCTCCGCCGATGTCTGCGATGTCAGCCTTGGCGAGCGGTTCGCCGGCCTGACGCCGACCGAGTACCGCCTGCTGGAAACCTTCCTCGCCGCGGAAGGCGAGACCCTGACCAAGGCCTTCCTTTACCAGCATGTCCTGCACCGCGGTCATACCCAGCATGATCGCAGCCTGGACATGCACGTCAGTCACCTGCGGCGCAAGCTGCAACGCCTCGGTTACGCCGGTCACCAGTTGCATACCGTCTGGGGCAAGGGTTACGTCCTGACACCGGCGCCATGATGCCCAACCGCCATTCGCTGTTCTGGCGCCTGGCCCTGGTGCTGGTGGCGTTCTTCCTGCTATCGGTATGGCTGTCCTGGACCTGGGGACGCAGTGCCGAACTGAAGGGTTACTACCTGTCCGCCGAAGCCCGCTCCGCCTTGGCGGATTATGCGCGGCGAGCCGAGCGTGCCTGGCTCGACGATGGCCGCGAGGGCATCGACCGTTGGCTGGCCGAGCCGCGCCAGCAGGCGCTGGACTGGGTGGTCGTGCTCGACGGACGGCTGCAATCGCTGGGCAGTCGTCCGCTCACCACGGAGGAAGCCGAGCGCCTGACTTTCCTGCGGGGCGTCGACTGGCCGATGAGTTCCCGCTCGCTGTCGCGGCCATTCATCAACCTGCGCTTCCCCGAACATCCGGAGCAAGGCAGGGTAGTCCTGCGTCTTCCCGCCGAGTTCGTCCCTCCCGGCTTGTCGCCGGCCAAGCGCCTGGTCACCCACGGCCTGGTGCCGGCCGGGCTGGCCCTGCTGCTGGGAGTGTTGCTGTATCGGCGCTGGGTAGTGCCGCTGGGACGCCTGCGAGCGCAGGCCAATGCCCTGCGCGGCAACGACCTGACGGCGCGTACGCAGGCAGAGATCAGCCGGCGCAGCGACGAGCTGGGCGATCTGGGGCGGGCGTTCGACCATATGGCCGAGCGACTCGACGAGCACATGGTGTTGCAGCGCCAACTGCTCCGCGATCTCTCCCACGAGCTGCGCACGCCGCTGGCGCGCCTGCAGGTGGCGGCAGAGGGCACGCTGTCCGCGCAGCTCCTGCGCGAGCGCCTGGAGCAGGAGGTACAGGGCATGCAGCAACTGGTGGACAACACCCTGGAGCTGGCCTGGATGGACACCGAACGCCCGGTATTGGCGCTGGAGGACATTTCCATCCCGGCGTTATGGGACCTGCTGGTGGAGAACGTACGCTTCGAAAGCGGCTGGGCCGCCGAGCGGTTCCGCAGCGATCTGCCCGAGGATTGTGTCGTGCGTGGCAACCTCAATGCACTTGCCCAGGCCTTGGAGAACCTGCTGCGCAACGCCATCCGGCATTCGCCGGAGGGCGGCGTGATCCGCCTGCATGGTCGGCGCGAAGGAAGTTGCTGGTGGCTTTGCCTGGAAGACCAGGGCGAGGGTGTGGCCGAGCACCAGTTGGAGACCATCTTCCGCCCGTTCACCCGGCTGTCTTCGGCACGTACCGGCAAGGGCTTCGGCCTGGGACTGAGCATTGCCCGTCGCGCCGTGGTGCTCCAGGGCGGCCGCCTATGGGCGGAAGCCGCCGATCCGGGGCTGCGCCTGTGCCTGGTGCTGCCTTCTGCCTAGCGAGGCGCAGGTGCCTTTACATTTTACCTAGATGTAAATGATCTTTACTCTCCTTTGTGAATGATTATCATCCGTGCCGATCTCCTCGGCCGGCCTTGTTCCGGGTCTGCGCCCTGTTCTGCCCGTGCCGAGACGTCACCCGCGCAACGCCGGCGACCCAGGCTTCAGAAAAAACGTCAACGTATCCCTCGTGGCTCGCCTGCTACCCGTTTTCCCTCGACAGGAGTAGTCACGCATGTCCCCCCAATTCCGTCGCGGCCATCTCGCCGCTGCCGTCCTTTTCGCTTCATCGAGCCTGCTGGGCGGGCAGGCCCTGGCCGAGGACGAGCGCCTGGAAGAACTGGACGAACGCGCCGAATCGGTGGTCCAGCTGGGTGACGAGGTGGTGCTGGGCACCGCCGAACAGGAGCTCAAGCAGGCACCGGGGGTATCCATCATCACCGCCGAGGACATCAGGAAGCGCCCGCCGGTGAACGATCTCTCCGAGATCATCCGCACCATGCCCGGGGTCAACCTCACCGGCAACAGTTCCAGCGGCCAGCGCGGCAACAACCGGCAGATCGACATCCGCGGCATGGGGCCGGAGAACACCCTGATCCTGGTCGACGGCAAGCCGGTCAGCTCGCGCAACTCGGTGCGCTACGGCTGGCGCGGCGAACGCGACACCCGCGGCGACAGCAACTGGGTGCCGCCGGAGGAGGTCGAGCGCATCGAGGTCCTCCGTGGGCCCGCGGCGGCACGCTACGGTTCCGGCGCGGCGGGCGGGGTAGTCAACATCATCACCAAGCGCCCGACCGATCGTTTGCGTGGCTCCATGACGGTGTTCACCAACATTCCGGAAAGCTCCAAGGATGGCGCCACGCGCCGCGCCAACTTCAGCCTCAGCGGGCCGCTGACCGAAGCCTTGAGCTTCCGCGCGTACGGCAGCGCGAACAAGACCGATTCGGACGATACCGACATCAACCTCGGACATACCGTCAACCCGAGCCGTACCGTGGCCGGACGCGAAGGGGTACGCAATCGCGATCTCAGCGGGATGCTGTCGTGGCAGGTGACCCCCGACCAGGTCGTCGATTTCGAAGCGGGCTTCAGCCGACAGGGCAACATCTATGCCGGCGATACCCAGAACAACAACGGCACCGCCAATACCCAGGGACTCGCCGACGACGGTGCGGAGACCAACCGCATGTATCGCGAGAACTACGCCATCACCCACAACGGGACCTGGTCGTTCGGTACTTCCAGGTTCGTCGCCCAGTACGACTCCACCCGCAACAACCGTCTGGAGGAGGGGCTGGCCGGTTCCGTCGAGGGGCAGATCGGCGCCGACCGTTCGTTCAGCACCAGCAAGCTGGAGAACTATCGCCTCAGCGGCGAACTCAACCTTCCGTTGCATGCGTTGTTCGAGCAGGTGCTGACGGTGGGCGCGGAGTGGAACAAGGAAACCCTCAACGACCCGTCCTCGCTCAAGCAGGGCTTCGTGGGAAGCGATAGCTTGCCGGGGACCCCCGCGGCCGGCTCGCGAAGCCCGAAAAGCAAGGCGGAGATCCGGGCGCTGTACGTGGAGGACAATATCGAACTGCGCCCCGGCACCATGCTCACCCCCGGGCTGCGCCTGGACGATCACAGCGACTTCGGCCTGAACTGGAGCCCGAGCCTGAACGCTTCCCAGACGCTCGGCGAATACTTCACGGTCAAGGCCGGTATCGCACGGGCCTTCAAGGCGCCCAACCTGTACCAGAGCAACCCGAACTACCTGCTCTATACCCGTGGCAACGGCTGCCCGATCCAGACCAGCAGCGGCGGCTGCTACCTGGTCGGCAACGAGAACCTGGACGCCGAGACCAGCGTCAACAAGGAACTGGGCATCGAGTTCCGGCGCGATGGCTGGGTCGCCGGGCTCACCTACTTCCGCAACGACTACAAGAACAAGATCGTCGCGCCGCTGGATGTCATGGGACAGACCGGGACCGGTAACAACATCCTGCAATGGAGCAACGCGAAGAAGGCGGTGGTCGAAGGCCTGGAAGGCAACCTGCTGGTCCCCCTGCACGAGGACCTGAGCTGGAGCACCAACCTGACCTATATGCTGCAATCCAAGGACAAGGACACCGGCAACCCGCTTTCGGTGATCCCCGAGTACACCCTGAACTCGACCCTGGACTGGCAGGCCAGCGAGCGTCTTTCCACCCAACTGACCAGCACCATCTACGGCCGCCAGGAGCCGCCGAAGCATGGCACCAGCCGCAACACGCCGGTGGTCTCGCGAAAAGAGGTGGGTACCTATGGCATCTGGGGCGTCAGCGCCGGCTACACCTTCAGCGAGAACCTGAGCGTACGGGGCGGGGTAAGCAACCTCTTCGACAAGCGCCTGTACCGCCAGGGCAACTCCTTCGACGCCGGCGCGGCAACCTACAACGAGCCGGGTCGCGCCTACTACGTTTCGATGACCACCTCGTTCTGATCGCCGCGGCCAACGCGCTTTCACCGGCAGGCGCAACGCCTGTCGGACCTTTCTTTGGCGTTGGTCAGGCATCGGCTGTCCAACGCCAGGTTTTCTCTTCGGACGCCTCTGGTCATCGCATCGCATGCCGTTTCGGGCGGTCTTTCGGCTGAATCGGCATGCATGACCGGATATTGCGGTGCTAGGGTCCGGCCCCAGTTTCCCGGTATCATGCTCAGCCTTTACCGTCAGTGCCGAACGAGTGCCTCCATGACCGTGCAGTACCCGACTATCGCCGACTGCGTTGGCAATACCCCTCTGGTGCGTCTGCAGCGCCTTCCCGGGGAAACCTCCAATACCCTGCTGGTGAAGCTCGAAGGCAACAACCCCGCGGGATCGGTGAAGGACCGCCCGGCCCTGTCGATGATCACCCGTGCCGAACTGCGCGGCGACATCCGCCCCGGCGATACGCTGATCGAGGCTACTTCCGGCAACACCGGCATCGCCCTGGCCATGGCGGCGGCGATCAAGGGTTACAAGATGATCCTGATCATGCCGGACAACTCCACGGCTGAACGCAAGGCGGCGATGACCGCCTATGGCGCCGAGCTTATTCTGGTCAGCAAGGAAGAGGGCATGGAGGGCGCGCGCGATCTGGCCGACAAGCTGCAGCGCGAAGGCCGCGGCAAGGTTCTCGACCAGTTCGCCAATGGCGACAACCCGGAAGCCCATTACCACAGCACCGGCCCGGAAATCTGGCAGCAGACCGGCGGCAGCATCACCCATTTCGTCAGCTCCATGGGCACCACCGGGACCATCATGGGCGTATCGCGCTACCTCAAGGAGCAGAACCCGGCGGTGCAGATCGTCGGCCTGCAACCCATGGAGGGCTCGGCCATCCCGGGAATCCGACGCTGGCCGCAGGAATACCTGCCGAAGATCTATGACGCCAGTCGCGTCGACCGGGTCGTCGACATGCACCAGGACGAAGCTGAGGACATCATGCGCCGGCTGGCCCGCGAGGAAGGCATCTTCTGCGGCGTGTCCTCCGGCGGGGCGGTGGCGGCGATGCTGCGCCTGTCCCGCGAACTGGAGAATGCCGTGCTGGTGGCGATCATCTGCGACCGCGGCGACCGCTACCTGTCTTCCGGCGTCTATGACCCGCGCTGAGCATGTCCATGGCCAGAAATAAGGGCGGGCTGCGCTTCCAGCCCAGCGGTGGTGCGCGCGGTCCCGCGATACCGGTAGGCAAGAAGCAGCGCCTGACCATCGAGCGCCTGGCCCATGACGGCCGAGGTATCGCCCACGAGGCGGGGATGACCTGGTTCGTCAGCGGCGGGCTGCCTGGCGAGGAACTTGAGGCACGGGTGCTGGGCGCGCGAAGCAAGGTGGTCGACGCGCGCAGCGAGCGCCTGTTCAGCAGTAGCGACCTGCGTCGCCGCGAGCCCTGCACTGTAGCGGGTCGCTGCGGCGGCTGCACCCTGCAGCACCTGGAACACGGCGAGCAGTTGGCCCTGAAGCAGCGTACCTTGCAGGAGCAGTTGCAGCGTTTCGCCGGGATCGAGCCGGAAGAATGGGCCGCCCCCCTGGTCGGGCCCGAATTCGGCTATCGGCGCCGCGCTCGGATCGCCGTGCGCTGGGATGCCAGGGCGCGGCGTCTGGATGTCGGCTTCCGTGCCTCGGCCAGCCAGGAGATCGTCGCCTTCGATGAGTGCCTGGTCCTGGTGCCGCCTTTGCAAACGATTGCCCGTGCCCTGCCTGCTCTTCTGCAGGACTTCCGCAAGCCGGAAAGCATCGGCCACGTGGAACTCTTCCATGGCACGGCCAGTGCATTGCTGTTGCGGCATACGACGGCCCTGGTCGACGAGGATCGCCAGCGCCTGGCCGCTTTCTGCTCCGCACACCAGGCCCAGCTCTGGCTGCAAGGTGCGGAACAGCCCTTGCCGGTGGAGCCGGCCGCCGAACTGGGCTACTCCTTGGGTGACTGGCAACTGACTCTGGCGTACCGACCCGGAGACTTCGTCCAGGTCAATGCGCCGGTGAACGAGTCGATGATCCGCCAGGCCCTTGACTGGCTGGCGCCGACCGCCGACGAGCGGGTCCTCGACCTGTTCTGCGGGCTGGGCAATTTCTCCCTGCCGCTGGCGCGCCGGGTGGCGCGGGTAGTCGGGGTGGAGGGCGTGGCGGCGATGGTCGAGCGGGCAGGCGCCAACGCGCTGGCCAATGGCCTTGGCAACGCGCACTTTTTCCAGGCCGACCTGTCCAAAGCGCTTGCCGAAGCGCCCTGGGCGGAGCAAGGTTTTACCGCTGTGCTGCTCGATCCGCCGCGCGACGGCGCGTTCGAGGCGGTACGCGAAATGAGTTCTCTGGGTGCCCGGAGGGTAGTCTATGTATCCTGCAATCCGGCGACCCTGGCGCGCGATGCTGGCGAAATGGCCAGGCAGGGCTATCGTCTGAAGCGCGCCGGAATCCTCGATATGTTTCCGCAGACCGCACATGTCGAGGCCATGGCTTTGTTCGAGGCAGGCTAGGATGCCTGCGTAATCCGACCAGCCCGTTCGAAGGCTGGCGCAGTCATCGGTGGGCTACGCGCACCGTGGTAAAGGGTAGGCAAGATGGTACAGGTGAGAGCGCACCAGCCGGTCAACACCGACGGCAGTATCAACCTCGAGGCCTGGCTGGACCACGTCCAGAACCTCGTCCCCGGGCTCGATCGTCAGGGCTTGCTGGAGGCTTGCGAGTTCGCTCGCGAATCCGAGCAGCGAGCGATCGCCGCACAGAACTCCTGGGCAGAAGGCACGTCCAGCTTCCAGACCGGACTGGAAATCGCCGAGATCCTCGCGGACCTCAAGCTGGATCAGGAGTCCCTGGTCGCCGCGGTCATCTATCGAGGCGTGCGGGAAGGCAAGATCACCCTGGAAGCGGTCAACAAGCATTTCGGGCCGGTGGTGGCCAAGCTGATCGAGGGCGTGCTGCGCATGGCCGCGATCAGCGCCAGCCTCAATCCGCGCCATTCCATGGTGCTGGGTACCCAGGCGCAGGTGGAGAACCTGCGCAAGATGCTGGTGGCGATGGTCGACGACGTTCGCGTCGCCCTGATCAAGCTGGCCGAGCGCACCTGCGCCATTCGCGCGGTGAAGAACGCCGACGAGGAAAAGCGCCACCGCGTCGCCCGGGAAGTCTTCGATATCTACGCGCCGCTGGCCCACCGCCTGGGCATCGGACATATCAAATGGGAGCTGGAGGACCTGTCCTTCCGCTACCTCGAGCCCGACCAGTACAAGCAGATCGCCAAGCTGCTGCACGAGCGCCGGCTGGATCGCGAGCAGTACATCGCCAACGTGATGAGCCAGTTGAAGGAAGCTCTCGCGGCCACCGGCGTACAGGCCGATCTCAGCGGGCGGGCGAAACACATCTATTCGATCTGGCGCAAGATGCAGCGCAAGGGCCTGGACTTCAGCCAGATCTACGACGTTCGCGCCGTGCGCGTGCTCGTTCCGGAGATGCGCGACTGCTACACCGCGCTGGGCATCGTGCATACCCTCTGGCGGCACATTCCCAAGGAATTCGACGACTACATCGCCAACCCCAAGGAAAACGGCTATCGCTCGCTGCATACCGCAGTGATCGGCCCCGAGGGGAAGGTGCTGGAAGTACAGATCCGTACCCACTCCATGCACGAAGAGGCGGAGCTCGGGGTCTGCGCGCACTGGCGCTACAAGGGGACCGACGTCAAGGCCAGTTCCAACCATTACGAGGAAAAGATCTCCTGGCTGCGCCAGGTGCTCGAATGGCACGAGGAACTGGGCGACATCGGTGGCCTGGCGGAGCAACTGCGGGTCGATATCGAGCCGGACAGGGTCTACGTCTTCACTCCCGACGGCCACGCCATCGACCTGCCCAAGGGCGCGACCCCGCTGGATTTCGCCTATCGGGTCCACACTGAGGTCGGGCACAACTGCCGCGGGGCGAAGATCAATGGACGCATCGTGCCGCTGAACTACAGCCTGCAGACCGGCGAGCAGGTCGAGATCATCACCGGCAAGCACAGCGGTCCGAGCCGTGACTGGCTGAACAGCAACCTGGGCTACGTCACCACCTCCCGGGCGCGGGCGAAGATCGTCCACTGGTTCAAGCTGCAGGCGCGGGACCAGAACGTCGCTGCCGGCAAGGCCCTGATCGAACGCGAGCTGTCGCGCCTGGCGCTGCCGCCGGTGGATTTCGACCGGCTGGCGGAGAAGGCCAACGTGCGTACCGCCGAGGATATGTTCGCCGCTCTCGGCGCCGGCGACCTGCGCTTGGCGCACCTGGTCAACTATGCCCAGCAACTGGTCGAGCCGGACCGCGACAGCGAGCAACTCGAACTGATCCCGCGCAAGCCGAGCAAGATCGGCCACGGCAAGCGCGGCGACGTGCAGATCCAGGGCGTCGGCAACCTCCTGACGCAGATGGCCGGCTGCTGCCAGCCGCTGCCGGGAGATCCCATCGTCGGCTACATCACGCTGGGCCGTGGGGTCACCATCCACCGCCAGGATTGCGCCACCGCGCTGCAACTGGCGGGACGCGAACCGGAGCGGATGATCCAGGTCAGCTGGGGGCCGGAGCCGGTTCGCACCTATCCGGTGGATATCGCGATCCGTGCCTATGATCGTTCCGGCCTGTTGCGCGACGTGTCCCAGGTGCTGCTCAATGAGCGGATCAACGTTCTGGCGGTGAATACCCGTTCGAACAAGGAAGACAACACCGCGACCATGCAACTGACCATCGAGATTCCCGGTCTGGACGCTCTTGGACGCCTGCTGGCGCGCGTTTCGCAACTGCCCAACATCATCGAGGCGCGGCGCAACCGTACGCCTTGAGGCGAGGCGGAAACAGGCCACGGGCGCTCGCAGGCTGCCCGTGGCCTTTTCGTTTCCGGAAAGGGCAGAATGCCCGGACCGTTCACTGAAGACCCGAGATACCCATGTACCGACTCGACGACCTGCTCCACCTCATGGCGCGCCTGCGCGATCCCGAATTCGGCTGCCCCTGGGATCTCAAGCAGAGCTACGCGACCATCGTCCCGCACACCCTGGAAGAAGCCTACGAAGTAGCGGACGCCATAGAGCAGGGGGATTTCCCGCAATTGCGCGAGGAACTGGGCGACCTGCTGTTCCAGGTGGTTTATTACAGCCAGTTGGCTCGCGAAGAGGATCGCTTCGCTTTCGACGAGGTGGTGGACGGCATCACCCGCAAGCTGATCCGTCGACATCCCCACGTATTCCTCGATGGCGATCTCTATGGCAAGCCCGATGCGGCGAAGCTCGCCGAAGCGGCGGTCAAGCAGCGCTGGGAAGAACTGAAGGCCGAGGAGCGTGCCGCCAAGGCCAAGGAGCCGCAGCAGTTGTCGCTGCTGGATGACGTTCCTGTCGCCCTGCCGGCGTTGTCACGGGCGGCGAAGCTGCAGAAGCGCGCGGCGCAGGTCGGTTTCGACTGGCCGGAAGCGCTGCCTGTGGTGGACAAGGTTCGCGAGGAGCTGGACGAAGTCCTCGAGGCGATGGCAGAGGGTGACGAGGGTGCCGTGGGCGAGGAGGTTGGCGACCTGCTGTTCGTCGTGGTCAACCTGGCCCGGCATCTCAAGGTCGATCCGGAGGCTGCTCTGCGCCAGGCCAACGGCAAGTTCGAGCGGCGCTTCCGATTCATCGAGCGGAACCTGCGCGAAGCCGGCCGGAAAGCCGAAGAATGTTCGCTGGAGGAACTGGACAGCCTCTGGGGCGAGGCCAAGAAAGCGGAGAGGAGCGCGCCTGGCTGTTGATGGGGAAAATTACCGTGGCAGCCGGGCTGCCACGGCATCTGAATCAGCCGAAGATCCAACGATAGAGGATGACCAGCAGGATCACCGCCAGCACCGGGCGGAGGATTCGGTAGGCCTTCGGGTAGGCGCGTTTGAAGCGCTTCACCTGGGCGCCGATGGCATTGCCGCCGCGAATGGCGACCGAGTAGGCCTGGTTGATGCTGCCGACGCGTTCGCCTTCGACGTTCTGCGGTGCGGTCGCACGCCCGAGAATGCCGCTGATCCAGCGATTGAGCCGGGTCAGCAGGCGGGAACGGAGCGGCCGCTCGATATCGCAGAAGAGAATCACCCGGGTCTGCTCGGTCTCGTTCTTCACCCAGTGGACGAAGGTTTCGTCGAACATCACGTCTTCGCCATCACGCCACGCGTAGGGCTGGCCGTCGACGTAGATGCGGCAGTTGTCCGAATTCGGCGTGGACAGGCCGAGGTGATAGCGCAGCGAGCCGCCGAAGGGGTCGCGGTGCGGATTCAGGTGGCTGCCGCCGGGAAGCAGGGTGAACATCGCGCCCTTGACGTTGGGGATGCGGCTCACCAGCTCTACGGTCTTCGGGCAGAGCTGCTGGGCGGAGGGCAGCGGGCCGTCGTACCAGGTCAGGTAGAAGCGCTTCCAGCCTTTCTTGAAGAACGAGCCGAAGCCGGCTTCGTTGTTGTTCAGGGCAGCCCGGATATAACCCTCGTCGAACAGGTTGAGGGCTTCTTCGCGGATGGTTTGCCAATTGTTCTTCAGTTCGTCCAGCTCCGGAAAACGGCTGCGATCCAGATAGGGCTTCGAGGGGACGCTGGAGAACAGGTACATCAGCGAGTTGTAGGGGGCGAACCAGGCGGAGTGGTTGACCAGTTGACGCAGGAAGGGCAAGCGCGCGCGCCCACGGAAATGGACGAACAGGACGCTGGCGACGAACAGGCCCACCAGAGTGACTTTTACCAGGAGAGAAACGCTCATGCCTTGCTTTCCATGCCTTCGATATCAGGGGCCGGGAGGAGTGCCTGCGGGTGCTCGGGACGGTAGGGAGGGGTCTCCAGGGCATGCGTGGCAGTTTGCGAGCCGCCGAGACTTGCGTTGAGGCGGCTGAGGCTGGAGGATTATACCCCCTGCGAGGGCCGGCTGAACCCCAGTCGGCTGGAAGATTATGCCGCACCCCACCGGGCGTGCCACGCGAGCGAGTCGTTGACGAATGAGCATGTCATTGCGTGACCAGTTGCTGAAAGCCGGGCTGGTCAATGAGAAACAGGCCAAGCAGGCCACCAAGCAGAAACAGAAACAGCAGCGCCTGGAGCACAAGAACCAGGTCGACAAGGACGACTCCCAGCGCCAGGCGGCGGAGCAGGCCAAGGCGGAAAAGCTGGCGCGCGACCAGGAATTGAACCGCCAGCAGCAGGAAAAAGCCGAGAAGAAGGCCAAGGCCGCGCAGATCAAGCAACTTATCGAAGGGACGCGCCTGCCCAAGCTGGAAAGCGACGACTACTACAATTTCGTCGACGCCAAGAAGGTCAAGCGGATCGCGGTCAACGACCTGATCCGCGACAAGCTGAGCCGAGGCAGCCTGGCTATCGTCAGCTATGACGGACGCTACGAGATCGTGCCCCGGGATGCGGCGGTGAAGATCCAGGAGCGCGATCCGCGGCGGGTGGTGCTGCTCAACATACAGAGCCAGGAGCCGGACGAAGACGATCCCTACAAGGACTATGTGGTGCCCGACGATCTCATGTGGTGAGGTCCGCATCCGGAGTGTCGCTTGACCGGTACGGATGCCGGTCAACTACCAATTCTGGAATGCGAAGCAGTTCTAAAATAACTACCGATGATTTCGTTTCGATAGCATAATGCCTTTCCTCAGAAATCTCCTACGGCTGCCTTTGCGTGCATCTGTGGGCTAGCCGCCTATCGAAAAGGACGTTGGTATGCCTTCCTCACAGCTTCCGGGGGCTTCGCCCTCGGAGATCGATATCGTTCAGCTGTTCCAGCAATTGTGGGCGTCGAAGTGGCTGATAGCGCTGATCGCGGCCTTGGCGACCGCCGCTGCGCTCGCCTATGCGCTGTTGGTCGTTCCGACCTACCAGGTGGATGTCCTGTTGCGGCCGATCCAGACCAAGGCCCTGGAGGCTGTCAACATCGAAGGTCTTTACGCCATGACTCCGCGGGAAGCGTTGGAGCGCGTCGGCAACGAGCTGGCAGCCTACTCCGGCAGGCTGGAGTATTTCGAAGCACATCCAGAGCTATTCCAGCAATTGAACACCGAGGGCCTGTCCCCCGAGCAGGCTTTCTGGAAGTTCAACCAGGATGCCTTCAGCATGCAGCAGACGGACTTGAAGAAGGCCCCCCAGGCGGCGCCTTTCTTCCGCTTGTCCATGCAGTATCCCCAGGGCATGGATGGTGCCGCCATTCTCAACGGCATGCTCGCGTCGACCATCGAGAACGAGCGCCAGCGAATCCTGGACGACCTCCAGGCACGTATCGACGGTCGCCTGCAATTCCTCGAGCAGGATATCGAAGGCAAGCGTGCCAGTTACCAGGCTAGCAAGGAAGGCAAGATCGCCCGGTTGCTGGAAGCGGACAGCATCCGGCGGGCTGGCTTGGAGGATGAACTCAGGGCGTTGCGCGGGCGGCTGAAGATGGTGCGCGGCTCTCGTATCCAGCAGCTCAACGAAGCCATCCAGATCGCCACGCGGCTGGGGATCGTCAAGCCGACGACCCCGGGCGCACTGGGAGAGGTCGGGCAGGATGGCTCGCGCAGCGTTTTCCGCACCGAGGTGAATAACCAGCAGATTCCCCTGTATTTCATGGGCGTCGATGCCTTGACCGCCGAGCGCGATACCTTGCTCAAACGCAAGGGCGATGACTTCACCGAGCCCCGCGTAGCGACGATCCAGCAAGAGCTGAAACAGTTGGAGAACAACCGTGAAGTGCAATACCTGCAGGCTCGAAAGGGCGAGGAGCGTTTCTTCGAAAACATCGACAAGCTGCGTGGAGAGCAGGCGCGTCTACAGACCTTGAGGGCAAGTGACCTTAAGATCGAACTGGTACGGGTCGACCAGAAAGCTGCAACGCCTCTGAGACCGATCAAGCCACGCAAGGCTCTGGTGGTGGCCTTGGGCCTCCTGGGTGGGCTGGCGCTCGGCGTGCTGGTGGCTCTGGTTCGGGCGATGTTGCGTGCCCCACGGCAACGGGTACAGGAAGATAGCCTGCCGCCGGGAGTCGTCAGTCTCGACCGGAGCCTTTCCGGGACCTGAGACCAAAGGTGCGCCCCCGAAGTACGCGGGGGCGCATGGTTCAGGCCGATTTACCTATCTGCCGCAGTTCTTCTTCTTTCTCCAGTTTGATCCGATAGGCGTGGGCGTCATCCTCGTTATGGAAGACGCCAACCAGCAGTCCCTGCTGATGCACGTCCCAGCAGCGGCGGCCAAGCGCACGCAGCTCGCGGGATTTGTGGTCATCGTCACGCTCGGTCACTGTCACACTCATCTTTTCTGCTCCAGGGTTGATCTGCATCAAGGCAAATCCAGCCTATTTCAATAGCAGGCTAATCAAATAGTCCTGGAATTGAGAAAAACCTTTTCAGTTTCCAAGGTGTGAAGGTGGCATGCCGGATGCTCTGGAACAGGCCTCTTCCCTCAGGCGTATGCGGCCGAACAAGGCCGCTTCCGTGAGGGCGGTAATCGCCAACAGGCGATCCAGGCGCAGCAGCAGAGTCGCTCCTTCGACGGCCACCTCAAGGTATTCCTCCTTGCCGCCGCCTGGCCGAACGGCCCGGGTATGCGTCGTGCGCGCCTCGGCTTCGAAGCGAACACCATCCTCGAGTTCGAGGAGCAACCGGTAGCGGTATAGGCAGGCGATCTCCAGGTAGTCATGGAGATCGCAGGCGATCGGGTGGTAGCTGTCCATTGGCCTCAACAGCCTTCCAGGGGAAGGATGTAATGGCCATGGAGCCGAATGGCTTCGGCAACCTCTGCTGTCGCAATCTCGCTATGGCAGTAGCTGCAATGCCCCTGGCTGATATCGGCCTGGTCTATGCCTCTTCCGGCGAGCCAGCGTCGAGCGAACTCGCCGGCGCGAGCCCCCAGCTCCTCCGTGACTAGGACATCGAAGTGCAGGTAGCGGCCGTCGCGGGTTCGCACATGGGTGTCGAAGATCTTCACCTCCATGGCCGTTCTCCTTATTTCAGATCGCTGAGCGCCGCACCGAAGTTAAGGTGCAGTACCTGTCCGTCGACAACCAGGGCAGGAACCGACTTGACCCCGGCCTTTTCCGCCTCGGCGATGCGTGCCGATTGTTCGGCGAGATGGACCACTTCGATGTCCACCTGCTTGCGATCGAGCAATGGCAGCAAGGAACGTTCGGCTTCGACACAGATTGCGCAGCCGGCGTGGTAGTAGATGGCTTTGGTCATGCTGATTCTCCTGTAGGAATTTAGTATCGATACGATACGTTTTCAGCCTAAACAAGGGGCGACCTCTTTGTCAAACATGTTTTTAGTCGATACTATATTGGCAAGGAGGTATCCCATGTCCGCCATCGCCCTTTACGATTATCTGGAAAGGCTGACCAGCCTGATGCGTGCCTGGTCCCGCGAGCAGCCGCTGGTGGCTGAGCTGCAGCCGGTGCAGTTGAGCGCCTTGCATTACCTGGCGCGTTGTAATCGCTATTCGGATACTCCGCTGGGCGTGACCGAATACCTCGGCTTGACCAAGGGCACAGTGTCGCAATCGCTCAAGGTGCTGGAAGGGAGGGGGCTGATCAGCAAGCTGCCGGATGCGCGGGATCGGCGCAGCGTTCATCTGCGGCTGACCGATGCGGGGCGCGCGCTGATCGAGGCGGTGATTCCGCCGCAGTTCCTCGAGCAGGCCGTCACGGCACTGGGCGAGAAGGGTGAACACTTGCAAGGCTTGTTGCGTGATCTTCTGGTCGTCATCCAGCGTCAGGAGGATGTGCCTGGTTTCGGCCTTTGTCGGTCCTGCCGGTTCCATCAACGGCGTGCGGGCTCGCCCTTCTGCGGTCTAACCGGGGAGCCGTTGAGCGCTGCCGATGCCGAACTGATCTGCCGCGAGCACCAGGCCTGCGGCTGATCCGCGGGCAATAAAAAACCGGGCAATGGCCCGGCTTTTCGTGGGAGGGGGGATCAGCTCTTTTCGCCAGTGACGGTCTTGCCGTCGATGGTGCCTTCCTTGAGCATGATCTGGTATTCCTTGCCGTCGGTTTCCATCTGGTACAGGCGGACCAGCAGGTAGTCCCAGTCCTTGGCGAACCAGAGGATGGTCTTGCGGTTGCTCTTGCCCGGATCACGCACGCGCTCGACCTTGATCGCGTTGATCAGGCCGGCCTGGGTGCGTACCTTTTCCTCGCCGAGAACCCGGAAGTCGTAGGTATCGACATCCTCGCCCTCGATGATCTGGTAGCTCATGCTCTTCTTGCCGTCGGCAACGTCATGCTGCAGGACCAGTTGATAGGTGGACTTGTCCAGTTGACCGCGATTCAGGGGTTGCCGCACCGCATCGCCGCGGTCGCTGCCGAGCACCTGCTTCTGCGACCAGTCGAAGTCCAGTTCGATCTGCTTGCCTTTGCCCAGACCTTGGCGGGCGAAGCGGTAGGTCTGTGGCAGGAAGGTGTCGTTCTCGACCTTGAAGGTGCTGACTTCGTTGAGACTGGCCAGCAGCATGGAGGCCTCGAAGTCCAGTTGCCAGCGGCCGTCGGCGAGAGCCTTCAGGCTGCGCGAGGCATTGCCGCTGATGGGCATCTGTTTCCAGTCGGCGGTATAGCTGGCGGTGAACGGCTTCAGCTCGAAGGCATAGGCCGGCAGGGTCAGCAGCGTCAGCAGGAACAGCATGGCTTTACGCATTGCGAATCTCCTTGGTGCGAATCTGATGGCCGGTGGCAGGCAGGGCCTGGCCATCCAGCAGGGCGCCCTGTTCGCCCAGGCGCAAGCGGCCCTCGGCGAACCAGCGCATGGCCAGCGGGTAGATCCGGTGTTCTTCCTCGTGAACCCGTCTGGCCAGGCGTTCCGGCGTATCTTGCGACTCTACCGGGATTACTGCCTGTACGACCAGTGGCCCCCCATCGAGTTCCTCCGTCACGAAGTGCACGCTGCAACCGTGCTCGCGGTCGCCGGCTTCGAGGGCGCGTTGATGGGTATGCAGCCCTTTGTGGCGCGGCAGCAACGAGGGATGGATATTCAGCAGTCGCCCCTGGTAATGGCGAACGAAATCGGCGCTGAGGATGCGCATGAACCCGGCAAGGATCACCAGGTGCGGTTCATGGGCATCGATCCGTTGTGCCAGGGCCTGGTCGAAGCTTTCGCGATCGGCATAGGCCTTGTGATCGAGCACCTCGGTCTGGATGCCGGCCTGGCGCGCGCGTTCCAGGCCATAGGCGTCCGCGCGGTTGGAGATCACCGCGCGGATCCGGGCCGGCGTGGCGCCCTCCCGGAGGCTGTCGATCAGCGCCTGCAGGTTGCTGCCGGAGCCGGAAATCAGCACCACGACATTGCAGAGTTTCGGCATCAGTGGTTTTTCAGATTGTTCAGGACCACGCGCTCGGCGTCCGCGCCGCAGGTTTCGATGCGACCGATCTGCCAGGGTTGCTCGCCGGCGGCACGCAGGACTTCCAGGGCTTTCTCGGCGTCGCTCTGGGCCACGCAGATGACCATGCCGACGCCGCAGTTGAGTACGCGATGCATCTCGGTCTCGTCGACGTTGCCCTGTTCCTGCAGCCAGTCGAATACCGCCGGACGGTTCCAGCTGGCGACATCGATCACGGCCTGGGCGTTGTCCGGCAGGACGCGCGGGATGTTGTCCAGCAGGCCGCCGCCGGTAATGTGAGCCATGGCCTTGACCGCGCCGGTCTGCTTGATCAGTTGGAGCAGCGGCTTGACGTAGATGCGGGTCGGCGCCATCAGCAGGTCGGCCAGCGGCTTGCCGTCGAGTTGGACCTGCTCGATGTCGGCGCCGGAAACCTCGATGATCTTGCGGATCAGGGAGTAGCCGTTGGAGTGCGGGCCGGAGGAGGGCAGGGCGATAAGCGCGTCGCCGGCCTGGACCCTGGAGCCGTCGATGATCTCGGCCTTTTCCACGACGCCGACGCAGAAGCCGGCCAGGTCATAGTCTTCGCCTTCGTACATGCCGGGCATTTCGGCGGTCTCGCCGCCGACCAGGGAACAGCCCGCCAGTTCGCAACCGGCACCGATGCCGGTGACTACGGTGGCGGCGACGTCGACGTTGAGCTTGCCGGTGGCGTAGTAGTCGAGAAAGAACAGCGGCTCGGCGCCGCAGACCACCAGGTCGTTGACGCACATCGCCACTAGGTCCTGGCCGATGCTGTCGTGCTTGTTCAGGTTGAGCGCCAGGCGCAGCTTGGTGCCCACCCCGTCGGTGCCGGATACCAGCACCGGCTGCTTGTAGCCGGCCGGGATTTCGCAGAGGGCGCCGAAGCCGCCGAGGCCGCCCATCACTTCCGGGCGTGCGGTGCGCTTGGCCACGCCTTTGATGCGTTCCACCAGGGCTTCGCCGGCGTCGATGTCCACACCAGCGTCCTTGTAGCTCAACGAGGGTTGCTTGCTGCTCATAAATCCAGGCCTATAGGGGTAATTCGGAGATCGGCCGGCCGCCCAGGCGTGCAACGCTGTTTGCCGGTTTTGAAGGCGCGCGATTTTATCAGGCTTGCCACGCAGCGGCCATCTCGGTTGCCGCTGGACGGACTGCTGTTTAAGGTATAGGTCCACTTGCGCGGCCTTCACAGCTCGTCGCCGCCGTTCCCATCCGTTCGTCGAGAGCCCTCCATGCGCATAGCCCGACTCTTCGTTCTCTGTTTTTCCCTGCTAGGCTTGCCCGTCTTCGCGGCAACGGTCCCCAATCTCTACCAGGTCCACGAGCCGGTTTCGTCGCAGCAGCCCGGAGAGCGCGATGCCGGACTGGTGCGAGCCCTGCAGACCCTGCTGGTGCGCCTGACCGGCAATCCGCAGGCGCCGCAGAACCCGGCATTGGCGGGGTACCTGAAGGATCCGCAGCAACTGATCAGCCAGTACGCCTTCGAAAATGGTCCGCCGCTGGCGCTGGTGGTCGATTTCGATCCGACCGCCACCGGTAATGCGCTGCGGGCCGCCGGCCTGCCGAGTTGGGGCGCCAACCGCCCGGCGGTGCTGGCCTGGTGGCTGAACGAAAGCGCCGATGGCAGCTCCCTGGTCGGTGACAACCAGGCCTCGGCCGAACCGCTCAAGCGTGCGGCGCAGAACCGCGGCTTGCCGTTGCGCCTGCCTCTGGCGGATCTCGACGAACAGATCGTCGGTACCCCGGAGAACCTCAACGCCGCCCAACCCGATGCCCTGCGCGCAGCCTCCGAGCGTTATGCCGCCGATGCCTTGCTGGCAGTGGACGCCAAGGAGGCGGACGGCAAATGGCAGGCGCAATGGCGGCTGTGGATGGGCGATTCGCGAGAGCAAGGCCAGGCTGAAGGCGCTACGCCCGACGCGTTGGCAGAGAGCGTGATGCTGGCCGTCGGCAACCGCCTGTCCACTCGTTTCGTTGCCACGCCGGGAGCGGCGACCGGCCTGACCCTCCAGGTCCAGGGCGCGACACTGGCACGCTATGCCGAGTTGCAACGCCTGCTCGATCCGTTCGGCGCGCGTCTGGTAGGCGTGTGGGGCGACCGCCTCGACTATTCCGTGAAGGCCAGTCCCGAGCAATTGCGTGCCCAGCTGGGCCTGGCGCAGTTGCAGGAAGTCCCGGCCGACAGCGTACCGCTGGATGCCTCCGGCCAGCCCGCAGCGCCCAGCGCGGCGGTGCCGTCGTCGACCCAACTGAATTTCCGCTGGCAGTGAGTCGGCGCGCCGATCCGCTCCTATGCAACGGAGCGGGCCGGCGCGCGACCGGCCGATGCTCTGGGCAAGGAGCCTCGGCTATCGGCAAACCTTTGATTTTGCTTGCCTAGTTGCTCATTGTGCGGCCTTGCCGAGGCGTATAAACTTTGCAGCCTTTACGGTGACTCCTGCGGCGTTTTCGGATTGTCCGCCCAGCCTGGCATGAAACCTATTCAGCTTCCCCTCAGTGTGCGTCTGCGCGACGACGCCACCTTCGCCAACTACTATCCCGGTGCCAATGCCGCGGCACTGGGATATGTCGAGCGTTTGTGCGAAGCCGAGGCTGGCTGGGCGGAAAGCCTCATCTACCTCTGGGGACACGACGGCGTCGGCCGCAGCCACCTGTTGCAGGCGGCCTGCTTGCGTTTCGAGCAGTTCGAAGAGCGAACCATCTACCTGCCGATGGCAGATCTGGTGCAGTACGGCCCGGAAATCTTCGACGATCTCGAGCAGTGCGAGCTGGTCTGCATCGACGACCTGGATGTGCTGGTTGGCAAGCGAGAGTGGGAAGAGGGGCTGTTCCACCTGTTCAATCGACTGCGCGATACCGGTCGGCGCCTGCTGCTGGCGGCATCGAAGTCGCCCCGGGAGCTGCAGGTCAAGCTGCCGGACCTGAAGTCCCGCCTCACCATGGCGCTGATCTTCCAGTTGCACGGTCTTTCCGACGAAGACAAGCTTCGTGCCCTGCAACTGCGGGCATCCCGTCGTGGCTTGCATCTGACCGATGAAGTCGGTCGTTTCATCCTCAACCGCGGTTCGCGCAGCATGAACTCTCTGTTCGATCTGCTGGAGCAACTGGATCGCGCTTCGCTCCAGGCTCAGCGCAAGCTGACCATTCCTTTCCTCAAGGAAACCCTCGGCTGGTAGGCGTCGACAGTCCGTCGACGAACTCCCGCATGGCCGTGCCGCAGTCCTTGGGTTTCGCTTGCGGCAGGAAGTGACCGCCTTCTATCCGTCTCTCCATCCATGCGCCGGCAATACCGGAGCGCTGGCTGTCTGCAGGCTTACCGGCTGTCGGCACTGGAAAGCGGCGCAGGCAGGGCAGGAGGGGCTCCTGCCTTACCATCAGCGTTCCCCGGCGACCCTTCGGTCGTACTGGAATCGCCAGCGCGTATAGAGCAGCGCGGCGCAGAACAAGGTCACGCTGAGTAGCACTTCGGCCCAGCCGAACAGGCGCTGCGTGGGATCGAAGGCGGCGAGTACGCCGAGGATGAAATACAGGTTGACCACGTAGCAGGCCCAGGCATGCCCGCGCGCGCTGCCCATGAGCAGTCCGGGGGCCACCACCAGCAGCGGCAGCAGCTTGAAGGCGAGGACCAGCCAGGGCACCCAGCTCGCCGCACCATGGGCGTCCGCGTAGATCAGGTCGCGAATGAGGATGAGCAGGACCAGGCCGACGAAGCTTCCCAGGCTGATGGCGCGGCTGAGCGCCAGGCGCGGCTGCAGCCACGCTACTTCGGGCAGCGGTTTGTTCTTGCGGGCCATTTCAACTCCCCAGCTTGCCGGCGGTTTCCGCCAGGCGTTTGCCCAGCGCGCGACACAGGGTCAGTTCGTGCTCATCGAGGCTGCGCTTGCCATCGGCGCCGGCGAAGTGGCTGGCGCCGTAAGGCGTGCCGCCGCCGCGGGTTTCCAGCAGGGCGGGTTCGCTGTAGGGAATGCCCAGGACCAGCATGCCGTGGTGCAGCAATGGCAACAGCATCGATAACTGAGTGGTCTCCTGGCCGCCGTGCAGGCTGGCGGTGGAGGTGAAGACCGCTGCCGGCTTGCCGACCAGGCCGCCGGTCAGCCACAGGCTACTGGTACCGTCGAGGAAGTATTTCAGCGGGGAAGCCATGTTGCCGAAGCGGGTCGGGCTGCCGAGGGCCAGGCCTGCGCAGTTCTTCAGGTCCTCCAGGGTTGCGTACAGCGCCCCCTCCGCGGGGATGTCCGGGGCGACCGCTTCGCATTCGGTGGATACCGCGGGAACCGTGCGTACGCGCGCCTCGAAGCCGCCCTGTTCGACGCCACGGGCGATCTGCCGGGCCATTTCCGCGGTAGCGCCATGGCGACTGTAGTACAGCACCAGGATGTAGGGACTGCTCAAGCGAGGATCTCCAGGACTCTTTCCGGAGGCCGGCCAACCACCGCCTTGTCACCCGCGACCAGCACCGGGCGCTCGATCAGCTTCGGATGCTTGGCCATTGCCTCGATGATGGCCTCTTCGCCAAGACTGGGCTCATCCAGGCCGAGGGCCTTGTATTCGTCCTCCCCGGTCCGCAGCAACTGGCGGGCGGGAATGCCGAGCTTGGCCAGGATCGCTTTCAGCTCGGCGGCGCTCGGCGGGGTTTCCAGATAGCGCACCACCTGCGGTTGTAGGCCGCGGGCTTCGAGCAGTTCGAGCGCTGCGCGGGATTTCGAGCAGCGCGGATTGTGCAACAGGATCAGTTCGCTCATGTCAGGGGTCGCATGGCCGGTGAAGTGACGGCTATTCTAACCGCCTCGTCGACCAGGACTGAACCCGTCGGCGCGAAGTACCGCCCCGAGAGGCGAAGAACCGGCGCGACTTCAAGGAGAGGGCATGCGCGAACATTTCAACGATGGGGTCGAGTTCGCTCGCTTCCTCGCTCATCGCTTCGTCACCGACAAGGCTCCCAACAGCGCCGCGGCGCTGACCTACACCACGTTGTTCGCGGTAGTGCCGATGATGACGGTGATGTTTTCCATGCTTTCGCTGATTCCGGCATTCCATGGCATGGGCGAGTCGATCCAGACTTTCATCTTTCGCAATTTCGTGCCTTCCGCTGGAGAAGCGGTGGAAACCTACCTGAAGAGTTTCACCACCCAGGCCCGGCACCTGACCTGGGTCGGGGTGGTCTTTCTGGCAGTCACCGCCTTCACCATGCTGGTGACCATCGAGAAAGCCTTCAACGAGATCTGGCGGGTTCGCCAGCCACGCCGGGGTGTCGGGCGGTTCCTCCTCTACTGGGCGATCCTCAGCCTGGGCCCATTGTTGCTGGGGGCCGGCTTCGCCGTGACCACCTACATCACTTCGCTGTCGCTGCTCCATGGCCCGGACGCGTTGCCGGGCGCGGAGACGCTGCTAGGGCTGATGCCGCTGGCGTTCAGCGTGGCGGCCTTCACCCTGCTCTATTCGGCGGTCCCGAACGCCCGGGTCCCGGTGCGCCATGCCCTGATGGGCGGCGTGTTCACCGCGGTACTGTTTGAAGCCGCGAAAACCCTGTTCGGGCTGTACGTAAGCCTGTTTCCCGGCTACCAGTTGATCTACGGTGCCTTCGCCACCGTGCCTATCTTCCTGCTGTGGATCTATCTTTCCTGGATGATCGTTCTGTTCGGCGCGGTGCTGGTCTGCAATCTCTCTTCTTCCCGTCTCTGGCGGCGGCGCTCGCTGCCCAAGCTGATCGTTCTGCTCGGCGTGCTGAGGGTGTTCCACCAGCGCCAGCAGCTTGGACAGTCGCTACGCCTGACCCACTTGCATCGTGCGGGTTGGCTGTTGCCCGAGGATGAGTGGGAGGAACTGCTGGACTTTCTCGAGAAGGAACAGTTCGTCTGCCGCGCCGGCGGCGGCGAGTGGGTGCTGTGCCGGGATCTTGGCGCCTACAGTCTGCATCGCTTGCTGAATCGCTGCCCCTGGCCCATGCCTAGCCGAGAGCGCATGCCTGCGAATCTGGACGAGGCGTGGTATCCGCCGTTCCAGCAGGCGATGGAACGCTTGCAGGTGGAGCAGGAGGCGCTGTTCGGAGAAAGCCTGGCCCACTGGCTGGCGGACGGAACCTCGGGAGCGAAGGTGACGTAAAGTGTCAGTTTGCGGCGAACGATGTGCATGAGGCGCTGCATTCTGCCGGAGGAATCCCAGCAAGCGCAGGGAAAGCGCTGTTGGCACGCTTCTGGCAAACCCTCGTGTGACAGTCGTTTCACTCCGTAGTTCCGCCGAGGTTCCCGTTCATGCTCCCAATGTCGAACAAGGTCGTCCATTTGCATCACAAGGATGAGCAGGCAGCGCTTGAGCGTTTGAACCGGATTACCGGGCTGCAGTTCAGCAGTTGGCCGGAGTCGTTGGTGCCGGCGCGTAGCGTCAGCGAACCGTCGCCTGAGAAAGCGCGGGACGAACCCCTGCTCGATCAGGTGCGCCAGGGCTGAGCGATCCGGCTCAAGCTTCGGACAGCTGCTGGGTCCTGTTTTCCTGCTCCACCGCTTGTACGAAGAACTCCTCCACGACCAGTCGGGAAAAGGCCGTCGCCGACTTCAGGCGTACCTGCATGTTCTCCACTTTCTGCCGTACGGGCAGGCGGGCAATGCCGGAAAGCAGGATGCGTTGCTGGCGGTCGATTCGTCCGTGATCCACCGCCACTTCGCGCTGGCGCCCGCCATCCAGATAGCTGACCACCAGTGACACCAGCAGGTCGCAGGCATCCGGAAGATGTAGCCAGGCGGCAATGTTGTAGTCCGCGACCAGGCCCTCGTGGGCTGTCAGGGTCGGGCGTGCGGCATCCACCAGGTGTGCGGGGACGCTTCCGATCAGATGGTCTTTCATAAGCAGCAGTGTGTCCGTTTAAAAGGGCTTCGGACTCGTCGCTCTCGACTTCTCCCCAAGTCGATCCTGCCGATGCCTGGGCATACGGCCGGTTGAGTCGTCGCGTCGTGTGTGGCACGCGGATTATAGGGGTGGTCCTTTGCGTCAAACTGTGCGGTTCGACGGCGATTGTCGTGACTCTTCTCGCACTTTGTGCCTTGTAGGAAGTATCGGGGCTTCTTCTTCCCATATTCGTCTCCACTCGGTTTTGCAGAGGTGGATGGCTTCCAGTAAGGTCTCGCCATAGTGCCGCGCCGGGTTGCCCTGGTCCGGCCGATGTTTTCCTGACTCGAGAGGTTCCTGACATGGGGAGTTGGCTACGCCCGCTGGGCGCTGCTGCGGTGTTGTTTCTCGCGGGCTGTTCGGCGGATTACGGAGTCGACCAGGACGGGCGTCCTGTCGCTGCGGAGCAGTTGGACGGGCATTGGCTGGTGGTCAATTACTGGGCTGACTGGTGCGCGCCCTGCCGGACCGAGATTCCGGAGATGAATCGCCTTGCGCAGGTGCTGGAAGGGCAGGGCGGGCGCGTCATTGGCGTGAATTTCGATGGCTTGCGCGATGCCGAGTTGAAGAAGTCGGCCGATGGCATGGGGATTCGCTTCACCGTGCTGGCCGATGATCCGGCGCCTCGCTTCAAGCTCCCTCGCAGCGAAGCGTTGCCTGTCACCTATATCGTCGATGCTCGGGGGGAAATGCGTCAGCGTCTGCTGGGCGAGCAGACGGCCGATGGCATATTGAAACAGCTCGAGGCTTTGCGGGAGGGACGCTGATGGCGAGGATCTGCTTGCATGCCTATGTCGGCGGCCGGGTACAGGGCGTCGGTTTCCGTCAGGCGACCCGGGAAGAGGCTGATCGCCTCGAACTCGACGGTTGGGTGCGAAACCTGGATGACGGGCGTGTCGAGGTCGTCTGGGAGGGCGAGGAGGACCGGGCGAAAGCCCTGGAGCGATGGCTGGGGCGGGGCCCGCGGCACGCGGAGGTCTCTGCGGTCGAGGTCGACCAAATGCCGCTGCAGGGGATCGCTGGCTTCGTCGTCCGTCGCTGACGAGGCGAGTTCGCCGTCAGGGCGTCTCGCCAGGGTCCGCGGCCAGGCGTCCGGCATCCCGGAGCAGGGCATGCATGAACTGCTGCTGCAGTTCGGGGTCGTTGCGCGTGAGCTCGATCAGGCTCTGTTCCAGTTCGCTGGCTTCTTCTTCCAGGCCCAGCTCCGCGAGGCGTTTCACCCGATGGACCCAGTGGTGGACGTCATCGCCTTCCAGGTCGTCATAGATCAGGGCGTGAGCTTCCAGGAGCTTGCCGCGCAGGCTGCGGCTGACGCGGAGGCTGGCATCGGCGCGGGTACCATCCTGCGGGTCGCTCACCGAAAGATGTATCTGCGAGATGCGGCTGATGTCCTGTTCGGCGAAGGGGCTGTCAAGCAGGTTGAGGCGCAGCACGCCATGACGGTCGGTAAGCAGTTCGTTGAGTTCCTTGCCGGAACTGACCATGACCGGACGCTCCGCCCAGGGCAGGCTGGAGTACTCCAGGCGCTTGTCGCGCTGTTTCTCGTCGATGCTCGCGAGATTCTGTTCGGCGCGACCGTTGGATTCCACGTTCATGAACGGATTCACCCCGGCCAGCCCATAGTTGATCCAGCCGTGGGTGATGTTGTCCGGTACGCTGCCGAAGGTCACCACGTTGACGATGTTCGCTCCGACGCCGGCCACCAGCGCCACCGCGCCCAACGGGATCTCGTAGATCTCCCGCCAAGCCTGGTACGGCGTATAGCGGTCGTAACGGCGCGTCACCTCGAACTCGGTGACCTCGAAGGACTTCTGGTCGTTGATCCGGACCCGGCGCTGCGGCAGTTCGAGCACATCGGGCTGGCCGACATCGACTTGCAGGGTGTGTTCGAGCAGCTTCCGCTCGACGCGCTCCTCATGCTCGCTACGCTGCGGCAACTGGTTGGCGCAGCCGCTCAGCAGAAGGCCGCCGCACAGGGCGGCGGCGAATAGGCGCAGGGGTCTTCCGGTGGGCATCGTTACGCTCAGCGGCTGAGTTTTTCGGTGATGAACGACATCAGTTCGCCGATCGGCAGGTTCTGCGACTCGCTGTCACGGCGGCCCTTGTATTCCAGGACGCCTTCGTTGAGGCCGCGGTCGCTGATCACGATGCGGTGGGGAATGCCGATCAGCTCCATGTCGGCGAACTTCACCCCGGGGCTGGTCTTCTTGTCGCGATCATCCAGCAGCACTTCGAAACCGGCTGCGGTCAGCTCGGCATAGAGCTTGTCGGTCGCCTGCTTGACGCTCTCGGTTTCGTACTTCAGCGGTACCAGGGCGATCTGGAACGGCGCCAGTGCGCTTGGCCAGAGAATGCCACGCTCGTCATGGTTCTGTTCGATGGCGGCGGCGACCACGCGGGATACGCCGATGCCGTAGCAGCCCATGATCAGGTTGACCGGCTTGCCCTGTTCGCTCAGGACGTTCAGCTTCATCGCTTCGCTGTACTTGGTGCCAAGCTGGAAGATATGACCGACCTCGATGCCGCGCTTGATCACCAGGGTGCCCTTGCCGTCCGGGCTGGGGTCGCCTTCGACGACATTGCGCAGGTCGGCGACCTCGGGCAGCGGCAGGTCGCGCTCCCAGTTCACGCCGAAGTAGTGCTTGTCCTCGATGTTGGCGCCAGCGGCGAAATCGCTCATCAGGGCGACGGAGCGGTCGACGATGCAGGCGATCGGCAGGTTGACCGGGCCCAGCGAGCCGGGGCCGGCGCCGATGGCGGCACGGATCTCGGCCTCCGAAGCGAATACCAGCGGGCTGGCGACCAGCGGCTGGTTGGCGGCCTTGATTTCGTTGAGCTCGTGATCGCCGCGGACGATCAGGGCGACCAGCGTGCCTTCTTCGGCGCCATGCACCACCAGGGTCTTGATGGTTTTCTCGATCGGTAGCTGGAAGCCGTCCACCAGGGCCGCGATGGTCTTGATGTTGGGCGTGTCGACCAGGCGCATGTCCTCGGTGGCGCTGCCGCGGGCGCTCTCGCGCGGCACGGCTTCGGCCTTCTCGATGTTCGCGGCGTAGTCGGAGCTGTCGCTGAAGACGATATCGTCCTCGCCGGAGTTGGCCAGCACGTGGAACTCATGGGAGTCGCTGCCGCCGATGGAGCCGTTGTCGGCTTGCACGGGACGGAAATCCAGGCCGAGGCGGGAGAAGATCTTGCTGTACGCCTGGTACATCCCGTCGTAGGTCTGCTGCAGCGAGTCCTGGCTCAGGTGGAAGGAATAGGCGTCCTTCATGATGAATTCGCGTCCGCGCATCAGGCCGAAGCGCGGGCGGATCTCATCGCGGAACTTGGTCTGGATCTGATAGAAGTTGATCGGCAGTTGCTTGTAGCTGTTCAGCTCGTTGCGCGCGAGGTCGGTGATCACTTCTTCGTGGGTCGGGCCTACGCAGAATTCGCGCTCGTGGCGGTCCTTCAGGCGCAGCAGCTCAGGGCCGTATTGCTCCCAGCGCCCCGACTCCTGCCACAGCTCGGCCGGCTGCACCGCCGGCATCAGCACTTCCAGGGCGCCGGCAGCGTTCATTTCCTCGCGGACGATGGTCTCGACCTTGCGCAGTACCCGCAGGCCCATTGGCAGCCAGGTGTAGAGACCCGAGGCCAGGCGACGGATCATGCCGGCGCGAAGCAGCAGTTGATGGCTGATTACCACCGCGTCGGCGGGGGTTTCTTTGAGCGTGGAAAGCAGATACTGACTGGTACGCATCTTTGGCCGTTATGTCGGTTGTATCGGGAGGAATGGCTGGGCATTGTACGGTGCCGGTCTGGCTGCGTACAGGGCGCCGGCCATCGATGATGAGGAGTCAGCAGGCAATGAACGCGGCGCAGGTACAGGCGTTGATCCGCATGGGGCTGCCCATGGCCGAGGACATCGATTTTCGTGTCGAGCGTCTCGACGAACGACATGCGCTGGCGCGCATACCTTTTCACGGCAAGCTGGTGCGTCCCGGTGGAACGTTGTCCGGCCCGACCATCATGGCGCTGGCCGACGCGGCGATGTACGCGGTCATTCTCGGGCGTCTCGGGGCGGTCGAGATGGCCGTGACCTCGAACCTGAACATCAACTTCCTCAGCAAGCCCAGGCCCGAGGACCTGTTGGCCGAGGCGAGCATCCTCAAGCTGGGGCGGCGCCAGGTCGTCTGCGAGGTCGGAGTGTTTTCGCAGAGTAATGAGGAAGACCTGGTGGCCCATGTGACCGGTACCTACGCCCTTCCTTTATAGGCGCGTTGCCGCCGAGAAGAAAAAACCCGGCGATGCCGGGTTTTTTCGTTGCCTGTCGGTCGATTACAGGATCGACAGCGGATAGTCGACGATCAGGCGGAACTCGTTCTGGTCGCCTTCACCCTCGTCGGCATTGGCGCGGTGCCAGGCCTGGCGGATACGGAACGACAGGTCCTTGGCCGGGCCGGCCTGGACGACGTACTTGGCTTCCAGGTTGGTCTCGTGGTGCTTGCCGTCCTCGCCGTACAGGCCCGCGTAGGAGGAACTGGAGTCGACCTTGGTGCCGTCGATGTCCTTACCGTTGATGTAACGAACCATGAAGGTCAGGCCGGGAACGCCGTAGGAGGCCATGTTCAGGTCGTAGCGGGCCTGCCAGGATTTCTCGCCGGGGCCGTTGAAGTCGGAGTACTGCACGGAGTTGGCGAGGAAAATCGAGTCACCGCCGCCGCCGGAACCGTTCTCGCCGAAGCCGATGTAGTCGAACGGCTCGTCGCCATGCACCTGCTGGTAGGCCAGGGTGAAGGTGTGCGCGTCCAGGGTGTACGCGCCGGCCAGGGACCAGGCGGTGTTGCTGATGTCGCCGGCCTTGGCTTTGCCTTCATCGGTGGTGCGGTAGATGTTGAAGTCGAAGCCCAGCGACTGGTCGGATGCCAGCGGGATTGTGTAGTTGGTGTTCAGGTAATACTGGCGATAGATGTCTTTCAATTCGGCGCCATACAGGGAGGCGCTGAGATTGTCGGTGATCGCGTAGCGGCCGCCGGCGAAGTCCGCGCTCTTGGCGGTCTGGCCTGCATAGGTTGCGTAGAGTTCGCCGCGCGACTTGGTGGTGGTGCCCTGCTTGCCTTCGGTGAAGTGGCCCGCTTCGAGATCGAGCCCTTCGAATTCACTGCTCTGCAGTTGGAAGCCGGTCGCGGTCTGCGGGAACAGGCGGCTGCCGCCGGCGGCGAAGACCGGCGCGGTAGGTTGCATTTCGCCCCACTTCAGCATGGTCTTGGAAATGCGCACCTTCAGGGCGCCGCCAGCGCGGCTGTAGTCGTCGCGCGGCTTGCCGTCGTTCATCACCGGCAGGTTGCCGGTGCCGGTCTTGTCCGAGGTACCGTCGAGCTTCAGGCCCAGGTAGCCGAAGGCATCGACGCCGAAGCCCACGGTGCCTTGAGTGAAGCCGGATTCGTAGGTGGTGAGGAAGCCCTGGGTCCAATCGACGCGATCGCCCCGACCTTCCTTGCCGTCACGGTTGAAATAGTAGTTGCGGAGCAGCAGGTCGAGGCTGCTGTCTTCGATGAACCCCTGCTTCGGCCTGATCGCTGACGAATGCGTCGGCCACGGCGAACTGAGTGCTACCTGCGGAAACCGCCAGTGCAATGGCGCTCCACTTCATCACTTTCATTGTGATTGCTCCTTTGGTTTTGAAATTATCTCTGCCATCACAGTGCCGCAGTGACGGCTAGTTCTTCTTGTCGGCGCTAACTTATAGCACGCAGTGTTTCTTGGCGATAGTTGAGGTTTCGAAGCGACGGATTCTTTACGGCGTTGTCGCAAAATTGCATGACGTATGTCGCATCTGCGTAGGTGAGCAGTTGAAAAAATGACGTATGTCGCGGGCTTGGTCACTCTTGTTGAGGTCGCTTCTCAAGTCGCTTTTCCCGATTGGCGGGGTCTTGTAATAAAAATGTCATGTTCCGTGCGGCCCCTCTTACTGTGATGAAAGAGGTATAAGCAAACTCCGTGCACAAATTGGAAAACGGCTTCGCCTATGTATTCCAGTTGGTCTCTTCGAGAGCGAAGCTATTCTGTTTGAAAGCAAACGAATCATGCCTTGAAACCTGTTTGTAATCCGTCTGCTTCAAGGGTTGGTTGCCATCGAGTTGTCTGTGGCGAATGCGTTTGTATCCACGGCATGTCTCCTGTTCGACGTCGCGCTGTATTCATTCGACCGGCATCTTATGGGGCGTTCGGCTGGAGTGGCGCGCCAAGCTGGGGCGGGCGGATGTGCGGGCTTGCTTTGGCCGGGCGGCGAAGTATCCTGCGCGGCAGTTACGGCGGGTCCCTTCTCGGAAGGAGGGGCTAAGCTGTCCATGAATGACGGTCGAACAGGAGAGGTCAGTATGTTCGCTTTGGATCCCCGGCTGGAGCAGGACACCCTGTTGCTCGGCGACTTTCCCCTCAGCCGCCTGCTGCTGATGAACGATGCCCGCTATCCGTGGTTCATCCTGGTGCCGAGGCGGGAGGATGTCACCGAGCTGTTCCAGCTCGATGTCGATGACCAGCAGGCGCTGTGGCGCGAGGCCACGCTGCTGGCAGAGGTGCTCAAGGACACCTTCCGTGCGGACAAGATGAATGTCGCTAACCTGGGCAATGTGGTCAGCCAGCTCCACATGCACGTGATCGTCCGGCGACGTGGCGACGACGCCTGGCCCGGCCCTGTCTGGGGGCGCCATCCGGCTCAGCCTTATTCTTCCGAGCAGGTCGAGGCGATCCGCGGCAAGTTGCGGATGGTGCTGACCGACGGCTTCCGTTTTGCCGGGGAGGCCTAGATGGAGCTGGACGCGCGCATGGATGACCTGGAATGCCGCCAGGCTTTCCAGGATGACACTTTGCAGGCTCTCAACGATGTGGTGGTCGAGCAGCAGCGCAGCATTGAGCGACTGCAGCTTCAGGTCGCGGCATTGATCAAGCGTCTGGAAGACGTCCAGGGGCTGGTGGGCGAGGCGGGGGAAGACGAAGCGCCTCCTCCCCATTATTGAATGCACAAAAAACCCGCCGTTCGGCGGGTTTTCTGTTTTTCGCGGCGGTCAGCGGCGGGAGGCGATTACGTCTTCCGCCTGCAGGCCCTTGTCCCGTTGTACCACCGAGAACTCCACGCGCTGGCCTTCGATGAGGATGCGGTGGCCTTCGCCGCGAATCGCTCGGAAGTGGACGAAGATGTCCTCGCCCGAATCGCGGGAAATGAAGCCGAAACCTTTTGAGGTGTTGAACCACTTCACGGTACCTGTCTCCCGGTTGCCGCTGTCCTGGCTGCCGCCGAGGGCCGTCGGGGCGCTGGCGCTGCGCGAGACCGGTTTGCCGGGCTTCAGGCTGCCCGCCAGTTGCAGGGCCGTGGCCAGCACCAGGCTTAGCAGGGGCAGGACGATCGCCGGCTGGTCGGCGATGGTCGGCAGCGGCGCCAGCAGGATCAGTGCCTGCAGGACGACGCCCAGGACCAGCAGGGCGGCTGCGCCGGCCTGCAGCGGGCGGGTTGGATGTGACGATTGCAGTACGGGAGCGAAGAGCAGGTTGATCAGGCCCAGAATGGCCAGGTAGATGGCATCGGGATGTTGCAGGAAGGGTGTGGCTTCGGTTCTTAGGCTGGGAATGAAGGACAGCAATAGGGCGGCGACGCCCGTGACCAGAAGGACGATTTTCAACATGTCAATGAGTTCACCTTGATGGGGTAACGATCAAGTAGCCGGACAGCGCTTCGGTGCATGAAACGAAAGGTGCGGAAGGACGGCCGGCCTATGCGTGTGACGCACGGCGGCTATTTAACAGGAAAGCAGGAGGCTACTCAAATCAAGCGGTTGGCGCCGGAGGGGAGGGCGGGGCCCTGAGGCGGGCCCCGCTTTCTATCGAGCGATCGACGATCAGCTGGCGAGAAGGCTGCGCAACATCCAGGCGGTCTTTTCATGTACCTGCATGCGTTGGGTGAGCAGGTCGGCGGTGGGTTCGTCGCTGACCTTGTCCAGCAGCGGGAAGATGCTGCGGGCGGTGCGCACCACGGCTTCCTGGCCCTGGACCAGTTGCCGGATCATCTCCTCGGCTTCCGGCACGCCTTCCTCTTCCTTGATGGACGACAGGCGGGCGTAGGCGGCGTAGGTGCCGGGCGCCGGGAAGCCCAGGGCCCGGATGCGCTCGGCGATGTCGTCCACGGCAACGGCCAGTTCGGTGTACTGACCTTCGAACATCAGGTGCAGCGTATTGAACATCGGGCCGGTGACGTTCCAGTGGAAGTTGTGGGTTTTCAGGTAGAGGGTGTAGGTGTCGGCCAGTAGCCGCGACAGGCCCTCGGCAATGGCTGCGCGATCCTGTTCGCCGATTCCGATATTGATTTCCATGGCGTTCTCCTTTCAGTCGGCCTTGTGAATGGGGCACTCCGAAACAGTTGGAGTGAGGCTAACACAGGGTTTTTCCCAGCGCTCTTGGTCTATGTCAAAGGCGGCGATAGGGAGAATCTATTCCGACTGCCCGGTCAAGCGAATGGTTCGCAGGGTGCGGCGAAATGCTTCCGTTCAACGGCCTGGCTTCCCGCGTGACAGGCCGGCGGGGCTGGCTGCAAGCCATGGATTTTTCAGGCTATAATCCCCGCCTTCAATGCGAAGTGGGCCCGGATGCGGGTGCTTCGCCGTTGCCGTTCACCGGGCAGCGCGGGAGATGTCCTTCCGGGGGCGTACCGATGGTTCCGGTGCTCGGTCAGGGCCGGCGAGAGCCCGGCAATGGTCGCCAGGCAGCCGGCGGCTCCACAGAATCCAAGACTTACGAGAAGCGAACCACACCATGATGCGCAGCCACTATTGCGGCCAACTGAACGAGAGCCTGGACGGCCAGGAAGTCACCCTTTGCGGTTGGGTTCACCGCCGCCGCGACCATGGTGGAGTGATCTTCCTCGATGTGCGCGATCGCGAGGGGCTGGCCCAGGTGGTGTTCGATCCGGACCGTGCGGAAACCTTCGCCAAGGCCGACCGGGTGCGCAGCGAGTTCGTGGTGAAGATCACCGGCAAGGTGCGCCTGCGCCCTGAAGGCGCGCGCAACCCGAACATGGCGTCTGGCTCCATCGAGGTACTGGGCTACGAACTGGAAGTGCTGAACCAGGCCGAGACTCCGCCGTTCCCGTTGGATGAATATTCCGATGTGGGCGAGGAAACCCGCCTGCGCTACCGCTTCATCGACCTGCGTCGTCCGGAGATGGCTGCCAAGCTGAAGCTGCGCGCGCGCATCACCAGCAGCATTCGCCGCTACCTGGACGACAACGGCTTCCTCGACGTCGAGACCCCGATCCTCGGCCGGCCGACGCCGGAAGGCGCGCGCGACTACCTGGTGCCGAGCCGTACCTACCCGGGACACTTCTTCGCCCTGCCGCAGTCGCCGCAGCTGTTCAAGCAACTGCTGATGGTCGCCGGCTTTGATCGCTACTACCAGATCGCCAAGTGCTTCCGTGACGAGGACCTGCGTGCCGACCGCCAGCCGGAATTCACCCAGATCGACATCGAGACCAGCTTCCTCGACGAGAGCGACATCATCGGCATCACCGAGAAGATGGTGCGCCAGCTGTTCAAGGA
This sequence comes from Pseudomonas sp. KBN12P06040, assembly GCF_037574965.1. Lineage (NCBI taxonomy): Bacteria > Pseudomonadati > Pseudomonadota > Gammaproteobacteria > Pseudomonadales > Pseudomonadaceae > Pseudomonas > Pseudomonas sp. KBN12P06040. Next base: position 4,539,408 of record NZ_JBBELS010000001.1, on the reverse strand, counting down.
AGTGCTGGACGTCGAGTTCGACGAGTTCCCGCACATGCCGTTCGAAGAGGCCATGCGCCGCTACGGTTCGGACAAGCCCGACCTGCGCATCCCGCTGGAGTTGGTGGACGTCGCCGACCAGTTGAAGGAAGTGGAGTTCAAGGTCTTCTCCGGTCCGGCCAACGATCCGAAGGGGCGTGTCGCCGCCCTGCGTGTACCGGGCGCCGCCTCCATGCCGCGCAGCCAGATCGACGACTACACCAAGTTCGTCGGCATCTATGGTGCCAAGGGCCTGGCCTACATCAAGGTCAACGAGCGCGCCAAGGGCGTGGAAGGTCTGCAGTCGCCGATCGTGAAGTTCATCCCCGAGGCCAACCTGAACGTGATCCTCGATCGCGTTGGCGCGGTCGACGGGGACATCGTGTTCTTCGGCGCCGACAAGGCCAAGATCGTTTGCGATGCCCTGGGCGCGCTGCGTATCAAGGTCGGCCATGACCTCAAGCTGCTCACCCGGGAGTGGGCGCCCATGTGGGTCGTGGACTTCCCGATGTTCGAGGAGAACGACGACGGCTCGTTGTCCGCGCTGCACCACCCGTTCACCTCGCCCAAGTGCACCCCGGCCGAGCTTGAGGCCAATCCGGGCGCGGCGCTTTCCCGCGCCTACGACATGGTGCTCAACGGCACCGAGTTGGGTGGCGGTTCCATCCGCATCCACGACAAGTCCATGCAGCAGGCGGTGTTCCGCGTGCTGGGCATCGACGAGGCGGAGCAGGAAGAGAAGTTCGGCTTCCTGCTCGACGCGCTCAAGTACGGTGCGCCGCCGCATGGCGGCCTGGCCTTCGGCCTGGATCGCCTGGTCATGCTGATGACCGGTGCATCGTCGATCCGCGAAGTGATCGCCTTCCCGAAGACCCAGAGCGCTGGCGACGTCATGACCCAGGCACCGGGTTCCGTGGACGGCAAGGCCCTGCGCGAGCTGCACATTCGCCTGCGCGAGCAGCCGAAGGCCGAGTGATTCGAATCAACCCGCGGTGGCGCCGCTTGCGGCGCCTCCTGCCGAGAGAGCAATACGGAGTGAGTTATGGCTGGTCATTCTAAATGGGCCAACATCAAGCACCGCAAAGAGCGGCAAGATGCCAAGAAAGGCAAGATATTCACCAAGCTGATCCGTGAGCTGACCGTCGCTGCAAGGCAGGGCGGCGGCGTACCGGCGGACAACCCGCGTCTGCGCCTGGCCGTGGACAAGGCGCTGACCGCCAACATGACCCGCGATACCATCGATCGTGCCATTGCACGCGGCGTCGGCTCCAACGATGCCGACAACATGGTCGAGCTTTCCTATGAAGGCTATGCGCCGAGCGGCGTAGCGATCATCGTCGAGGCGATGACCGACAACCGCAACCGTACCGCTGCCGAAGTGCGTCATGCCTTCAGCAAGTGTGGCGGCAACCTGGGCACCGATGGTTCGGTCGCCTACATGTTCGAACGCAAGGGACAGATCAGCTTCGCTCCCGGCGTGGACGAGGAGGCGCTGATGGACGCGGCCCTGGAGGCCGGCGCCGATGACGTGGTAGTCAACGACGATGGCTCCATCGACGTGTTCACCACCTTCGCCGACTTCATTTCGGTGAACGAGGCGCTGGCCGCCGCCGGATTCAAGGGCGACGAAGCCGAAGTCACCATGATCCCTTCGACCACCGCGACCCTGGACCTGGAAACCGCGCAGAAGGTGCTCAAGCTGATCGACATGCTCGAGGATCTGGACGACGTGCAGAACGTCTATTCCAATGCCGATATCCCGGACGACGTGATGGCGCAGCTCGGCTGAGCCGATCGGAGCGATAACGCGAAGCCGGAAGTGGGGTACGCTTGATGCGTTCGAACCCCGCTTCCGGCTTTTAGTATCCAGCTTATGACTTTGATTCTAGGGATTGACCCGGGCTCGCGCATCACCGGCTTCGGCGTGGTGCGGGAAACGGCGCGCGGTTGCGAATACGTGGCGTCTGGATGTATACGGACCGGTAATGGCCCCTTGCACGAGCGTCTGCACGTGGTGTTTCGCAGCGTCCGCGAGGTGATCCGCACCCATGGCCCGACGGCCCTGAGCATCGAGCAGGTGTTCATGGCGCGCAACGCCGATTCGGCCCTGAAGCTGGGGCAGGCGCGGGGGGCGGCCATCGTCGCGGCGATGGAGGAGGGGTTGAGCGTGGCGGAGTACACCGCCTCGCAGGTCAAGCAGGCAGTCGTGGGGACCGGCGGTGCAGACAAGCAGCAGGTGCAGATGATGGTCATGCATCTGTTGAAGCTGACCCAGAAACCGCAGATCGATGCCTCCGACGCCCTGGCCATCGCCCTGTGTCATGCCCATACCCAACAGAGTCTGGTCCCCCATGGCCTGGTGGGCGCACGCCGACGTGGCGGGCGCCTGCGTCTTTGAATAAGGAAAGCTCTTCGTGATCGGACGCTTGCGTGGCACCCTGGCGGAGAAACAGCCGCCGCACCTGATCCTCGATGTGAATGGCGTCGGCTATGAAGTGGAAGTGCCGATGACGACCCTCTATCGGTTGCCTTCGGTAGGCGAGCCGGTGACCTTGCATACCCATCTGGTTGTGCGTGAGGATGCGCACTTGCTCTATGGCTTCGCCGAAAAGCGCGAGCGAGAGCTGTTCCGTGAGCTGATCCGACTCAACGGCGTGGGTCCGAAACTGGCCCTGGCGCTGATGTCGGGCCTGGAAGTGGACGAACTGGTGCGTTGCGTCCAGGCACAGGACACCTCCACCCTGGTGAAGATCCCCGGTGTTGGCAAGAAGACCGCCGAGCGCCTGCTGGTGGAGTTGAAGGACCGCTTCAAGGCTTGGGAAAACATGCCCACGATTGCACCGTTGGTGATGGAACCCCGTGCCAGCGCTACAGTCTCAAGCGCCGAGGCCGATGCAGTCAGCGCGCTGATCGCCCTCGGCTTCAAGCCACAGGAAGCCAGTCGTGCCGTCGCAGCCGTACCGGGAGAGGATTTGTCCAGCGAAGAAATGATCCGCCAGGCCCTGAAGGGCATGGTCTAGGTGGCGCCCGATGATCGAGCCTGATCGCCTCATATCCGCCGTTTCCGGTCGCGAACGCGATGAGCAGCTGGACCGCGCCATTCGCCCGCTGAAGCTGGCCGACTACATCGGCCAGCCCAGCGTGCGCGAGCAGATGGAGCTGTTCATCCATGCCGCGCGCGGCCGCCAGGAGGCGCTCGACCATACGCTGATCTTCGGTCCGCCGGGGCTGGGCAAGACGACCCTGGCGAATATCATCGCCCAGGAAATGGGCGTTTCCATCAAGAGTACTTCCGGGCCGGTGCTCGAGCGTCCCGGCGATCTCGCCGCGTTGCTGACCAACCTGGAAGCCGGCGACGTCCTGTTCGTCGACGAGATCCACCGTCTTTCGCCCATCGTCGAAGAAGTGCTGTATCCGGCCATGGAAGATTTCCAGTTGGACATCATGATCGGCGAAGGGCCCGCGGCCCGCTCCATCAAGCTGGACCTGCCGCCGTTCACCCTGGTCGGCGCGACCACTCGTGCCGGCATGCTGACTAATCCACTGCGCGATCGCTTCGGTATCGTCCAGCGCCTGGAGTTCTACAACGTCGAGGACCTGGCGACCATCGTCAGTCGGTCGGCCGGCATTCTCGGCCTGGAGATCGAGCCGCAGGGCGCGGCGGAAATCGCCAAGCGCGCCCGCGGTACGCCGCGAATCGCCAATCGCCTGCTGCGCCGGGTACGCGACTTCGCCGAGGTCCGGGGGCAGGGCGACATTACCCGGGTGATCGCCGACAAGGCATTGAACCTGCTCGATGTCGACGAGCGTGGCTTCGACCACCTCGACCGTCGTCTGTTGCTGACCATGATCGACAAGTTCGATGGCGGGCCTGTAGGAATCGACAACTTGGCTGCGGCGTTGAGCGAGGAGCGGCACACGATCGAAGATGTACTGGAGCCCTATCTGATCCAGCAGGGCTACATCATGCGGACACCGCGGGGGCGCGTGGTAACACGCCATGCGTACCTGCACTTTGGCCTGAATATTCCGAAAAGGTTGGGGCCGGGGGTGACGACGGATCTGTTCACGTCTGAAGATGGTAATTAATTGCATTTGTGGGCGATTGCCGATTGGCAAAGCCGGGACTTGGTTCTAGAGTATGCGCGCGCAACACGGGGGAAAGCCGTTCCAGCAGCGTTTCCGGGTCTATTACGAGGACACGGATGCCGGCGGCATCGTCTATTACGTCAACTATCTCAAGTTCATGGAACGGGCTCGGACCGAGCGGCTGCGAGCTTTGGGGTTCGCCCAATCGCAACTGGTCGGCGACAATCTGCTGTTCGTCGTGCACTCCGCCGAGGCGCGTTACCACGCCCCGGCCAAGCTCGACGATGAACTGCTTGTCAGCGCCGAGGTCGAGGAGTTGAACCGGGCGAGCCTGAAGTTTCGTCAACAGGTTCGTCGAGCGTCGGACTCCGTCCTGCTCTGCGAGGGGCGGTTCCTGGTGGCGTGCGTGCGAGCGGACACCCTGAAGCCACGTGCTATCCCCGAAACGTTGCGTGCGGCTTTTGCCGGAAGCCCGGATTCTTTTTCAGCAGGAGATTAAAGTGGAACCGAACGTCGTCGACCATACCTCCATGTGGAGCCTGATCAGCAACGCCAGTATCGTGGTGCAGCTGGTCATGCTGACCCTCGTGGCCGCCTCGGTCACATCCTGGATCATGATTTTCCAGCGCGGTAACGCCATGCGCGCCGCCAAGAAGGCACTGGATGCCTTCGAAGAACGCTTCTGGTCGGGCATCGACCTGTCCAAGCTGTACCGCCAGGCCGGTAGCAATCCGGACCCGGACTCCGGCGTCGAGCAGATCTTCCGTGCCGGCTTCAAGGAGTTTTCCCGTCTGCGCCAGCAGCCCGGCGTCGATCCCGATGCGGTGATGGAGGGCGTGGCGCGCGCCATGCGTGTGGCCATCTCCCGTGAGGAGGAGAAACTCGAGGCCAGCCTGCCGTTCCTGGCAACCGTCGGCTCCACCAGCCCGTACGTCGGCCTGTTCGGTACCGTCTGGGGTATCATGAATTCCTTCCGTGGCCTGGCCACCGTGCAGCAGGCTACCCTGGCCACCGTCGCCCCGGGTATCGCCGAAGCGCTGATCGCCACCGCCATCGGCCTGTTCGCCGCGATCCCCGCGGTCATCGCCTACAACCGCTTCTCCGCACGTTCTGAGATGCTGATCGGTCGTTACTACACCTTCGCCGACGAGTTCCAGGCCATCCTGCACCGCAAGGTGCACACCAGCGACGACTAAGACGACTGAGAGGTAAGCCGATATGGCAAGGGTTCGTCACAAGCGCAAGCCGGTCGCGGAAATGAACGTGGTGCCTTACATCGACGTGATGCTGGTACTGCTGGTGATTTTCATGGTGACCGCACCGATGCTCAACCAGGGGGTCAAGGTCGACCTGCCGAAGGTGTCCAGCGAGGCGTTGCCTCAGGACAACAACAAGCAGGTCCTGACCCTTTCGGTGAAGGCCGACGGTTCCTATTACTGGAACGTCGGCAGCGAAGTGGATACTGAAAAACAGACCGATAGTGCCGTGTCGTTGGAACAGATGACCGATGCAGTCACCAAGATCATGAGTGCCCGTCCGGACACCCAGGTATTCATCCGCGGCGACAAGGCGGTGAACTATGGTGCGGTGGTTGGCGCCATGGGTGCCTTGCAGCAGGCCGGTGTGCCCAACGTCGGGTTGATTACCGAGGCCCCCTGATCTTGAAGCAACAGTTCGAGCGCTCGCCTTCCGAGAGTTATTTCTGGCCCGTCGTCCTGGCGGTGGTCCTGCACGTTCTGATCTTCGCCATGCTGTTCGTCAGCTGGGCGTTTGCTCCGGAGCTTCCTCCCTCCAAGCCGATCGTGCAGGCCACGCTCTACCAGCTCAAGTCGAAGAGCCAGGCGACGACCCAGACCAACCAGAAGATCGCTGGCGAGGCGAAGAAGACCGCCTCCAAGCAATACGAAGTCGAGCAGCTCGAACAGAAGAAGCTCGAGCAGCAGAAACTCGAGCAACAAAAGCTGGAACAGCAGCAGGTCGCTGCTGCGAAAGCGGCGGAACAAAAGAAGGCTGACGAGGCTCGAAAGGCCGAGGCCCAGAAAGCCGCCGAGGCGAAGAAGGCCGATGAAGCCAAGAAAGCTGCCGAGGCCAAGGCCGCCGAACAGAAGAAGCAGGCTGACATAGCCAAGAAGCGCGCCGAGGACGAGGCCAAGAAAAAGGCCGCTGACGACGCCAAGAAAAAGGCAGCCGAGGACGCGAAGAAGAAAACGGCCGAGGAGGCCAAGAAGAAGGCTGCTGCGGAAGCGGCGAAGAAGAAAGCCGCCGTCGAGGCCGCCAAGAAAAAGGCCGCCGCCGCTGCCGCGGCAGCGCGCAAGGCTGCCGAGGACAAGAAGGCGCAGGCGTTGGCCGAGTTGCTTTCGGATACGACCGAGCGCCAGCAGGCCCTGGCCGACGAGGTGGGCAGCGAGGTCACCGGCAGTCTCGACGACCTGATCGTCAACCTGGTGAGCCAGCAGTGGCGGCGTCCTCCATCGGCGCGTAATGGAATGAGCGTAGAAGTACTGATCGAAATGCTGCCGGACGGTACCATCACCAATGCCAGCGTCAGCCGTTCGAGTGGCGACAAGCCTTTCGACAGTTCGGCGGTGGCGGCGGTGCGCAACGTCGGCCGTATTCCCGATATGCAGCAATTGCCGCGGGCTACCTTCGACAGCCTGTATCGTCAGCGCCGCATCATCTTTAAACCGGAGGATTTGAGTCTGTGAGTACCCTGATTCGCATTGCGCTGTTCGCCCTGGCCCTGGTGGCAGGTGCTGCGCAGGCTGCCGACCCGCTGGTGATCTCCAGCGGTAACGACCGTGCCATTCCCATCGCCGTGGTGCCGTTCGGCTTCCAGGGGGGCAACGTGTTGCCGGAAGACATGTCCAATATCATCGGCAACGACCTGCGCAACTCCGGCTACTTCGAGCCGCTGCCCCGGCAGAACATGATCAGCCAGCCGGCGCAGGCCAGCGAAGTGATCTTCCGTGACTGGAAGGCAGTTGGCGTCAACTACGTGATGGTCGGCAACATCGTGCCTGCCGGCGGACGCCTGCAGGTGCAGTACGCATTGTTCGATGTCGGCACCGAGCAGCAGGTCCTGACCGGCAGCGTGACCGGCAGCACCGATCAGCTCCGCGACATGTCGCACTACATCGCCGACCAGTCGTTCGAGAAGCTCACCGGTATCAAGGGCGCGTTCTCCACCAAGATGCTCTATGTCACCGCCGAGCGTTTCTCGGTCGACAACACCCGCTACACCTTGCAGCGCTCCGACTACGACGGCGCCCGCCCGGTGACCCTGCTGCAGTCGCGCGAGCCCATCGTGTCGCCGCGCTTCTCGCCCGATGGCCGCCGTATCGCCTATGTCTCCTTCGAACAGAAGCGCCCGCGTATCTTCATCCAGTACGTCGATACTGGCCGTCGTGAGCAGATCACCAATTTCGAGGGCCTGAATGGCGCTCCGGCATTCTCCCCTGACGGCAACCGCCTGGCCTTCGTCCTGTCGCGCGACGGCAACCCGGAAATCTACGTCATGGACCTTGGCAGCCGCGCCCTGCGCCGCCTGACCAACAACCTGGCGATCGATACCGAACCCTTCTGGGGCAAGGACGGCTCTACCCTGTACTTCACCTCGGACCGTGGCGGCAAGCCGCAGATCTACAAGATGAACGTGAACAGCGGTGCCGTGGACCGGGTAACCTTCATCGGCAACTACAACGCCAACCCGAAACTCTCGGCCGACGAGAAGACCCTGGTAATGGTCCACCGCCAGCAGGGCTACACCAACTTCCAGATCGCCGCCCAGGACCTCCAGCGCGGCAATCTGCGGGTGCTGTCGAACACCACTCTGGACGATTCGCCCACTGTTGCGCCCAATGGCACCATGCTAATCTACGCCACCCGCCAGCAGGACCGGGGCGTGCTGATGCTCGTATCCATCAACGGACGCGTACGGATACCTCTCCCTACCGCTCAGGGCGATGTGCGCGAGCCTTCCTGGTCCCCTTACCTGAACTGACGGTCGCCAACGGTTACAAACTTATACACTGGGGTTCATTAGGAGTTACATGATGGAAATGCTGAAATTCGGCAAATTTGCTGCGCTGGCTCTGGCCATGGCTGTGGCTGTGGGTTGCTCCTCCAAGGGCGGCGATGCTTCCGGTGAAGGTGCCAATGGCGGCGTCGACCCGAACGCAGGCTATGGCGCCAACAGCGGTGCCGTTGACGGCAGCCTGAGCGACGAAGCCGCTCTGCGTGCGATCACCACCTTCTACTTCGAGTACGACAGCTCCGACCTGAAGCCGGAAGCCATGCGCGCTCTGGACGTACACGCGAAAGACCTGAAAGGCAGCGGTCAGCGCGTAGTGCTGGAAGGCCACACCGACGAACGCGGCACCCGCGAGTACAACATGGCTCTGGGCGAGCGTCGTGCCAAGGCCGTTCAGCGCTACCTGGTGCTGCAGGGCGTTTCGCCGGCCCAGCTGGAACTGGTTTCCTATGGTAAAGAGCGTCCGGTCGCTACCGGCCACGACGAGCAGTCCTGGGCTCAGAACCGTCGCGTCGAGCTGAAGAAGTAAGAAGTCGTTATGCCCAAGCACCTGCGTGTCCTGACGTTCCTCGCGCTCAGCCTGCCATTAGCGGCCTGGGCGGAAGTTCCTGTGTATGACGGCGTTGCCGCCAACAATGGCGGCAACGTTCCTCCTTCCGGGTATGGCACGGCAGGTGCCGGCGGCGCCTTTGCCGGAGGTGGGGTGACAACCCCCACCTCCGTGCAGGGCGAACTGTTCATGCAGCTCCAGCAGATGCAGGACGAGTTGGCTCGCCTGCGTGGCACGCTCGAGGAACAGCAGAACCAGATCCAGCAGCTCAAGCAGGAAAGCCTGGAACGCTACCAGGACCTCGACCGTCGGATTTCCGGTGGTGGCGCTCCCGCTGCACAGAATTCCGCACCTGCTGGCGCCATCAATGCCAATGGGGCGCCTGCGGCTCCCGCAGGCAACAACGCACCGGCGCCGAGTAGCGAGCCGGGCGACCCGGCGAAGGAGAAGCTCTACTACGACGCGGCCTTCGACCTGATAAAGAGCAAGGATTTCGACAAGGCGAGCCAGGCGTTCAATGCCTTCTTGCGCAAGTACCCGAACAGCCAGTACTCCGGCAACGCCCAGTACTGGCTCGGCGAGGTGAACCTGGCCAAGGGCGACCTGCAAGGTGCCGGCCAGGCTTTCGCGCGGGTCAGCCAGAGCTACCCCAGCAGCCAGAAGGTGCCCGACTCGCTGTACAAGCTGGCGGACGTCGAGCGTCGCCTGGGTAACAACGACAAGGCCAAGGGCATCCTCCAGCAGGTCATTTCCCAGTACCCGGGCACTTCGGCCGCCCAACTGGCGCAGCGCGACCTGAAGAACCTTCGCTGACCCCGTTCCCGATGAACAAACCCGCGCCTGTCGCGGGTTTTTTCGTTAGAATCGGCGCCCCCGTGAAGCTGCATGGTTTCAGCTCGGCTGATCTTCGTGCCTCTCCTCGCGAGACCTTCCGGGATTTCGAGTGCCACGACAGGATACGTTCCGTGGCGCCCCTTCATTTACCGCAACGGAGGCGGACGACCTGTTCAGTCGTCACGCCCGTGGCTGAATATGCAACAGACCCTGCGCATCACCGAGATTTTCTACTCGTTGCAGGGGGAAACACGTACCGCCGGCTTGCCGACGGTCTTCGTGCGCCTGACCGGCTGCCCCCTGCGCTGTCACTATTGCGATACCGCCTATGCCTTCAGCGGCGGCGACGTCGTTAGCCTGGACGCTATTCTCGAGCGGGTTGCCACCTACAAGCCTCGCTACATCTGCGTGACCGGCGGGGAGCCGCTGGCCCAGCCGAATTGCATTTCTCTGCTGGAGCGGCTTTGCGACGCCGGCTACGAGGTTTCCCTGGAAACCAGCGGGGCCCTCGATGTGTCACGGGTCGACCCGCGCGTAAGCAAGGTTCTCGACCTCAAGACGCCGGGATCTGGCGAGGTCGGACGCAACCGATACGAAAATATCCCGTTGCTGACCGACAACGATCAGGTGAAGTTTGTCGTCTGTTCGCGAGAGGACTACGACTGGGCGGTATCCAAGCTGATCGAGTACCGCCTCGACCAGCGTGCCGGTGAAGTCCTGTTCTCGCCGAGCCACTATCAGGTCAGCGCGCGCGAACTGGCCGATTGGATCGTGGCCGACAACCTGCCGGTCCGCCTGCAATTGCAACTGCACAAGATTCTCTGGAACGACGAACCTGGCCATTGAGACGAGGAATCCATCATGAACCAGAAGAAAGCGGTCATCCTGCTCTCCGGCGGCCTCGACTCCGCCACCGTTGTCGCCATGGCCAAGGCCGACGGCTACGCCTGCTACACCATGAGTTTCGACTACGGCCAGCGCCATCGCGCCGAGCTGCAGGCCGCCGAGCGCGTGGCCCGGCAATTGGGCGTGATCGAGCACAAGGTGATAGGGCTCGACCTCAATGGCATGGGCGGCTCGGCATTGACCGACGAGAGCATCGCGGTGCCCGAGTCGCCTAGCGCAGGTATACCGGTGACTTACGTGCCGGCGCGCAATACGGTGTTCCTCTCGCTCGCCCTGGGCTGGGCCGAGGTCCTGGATGCCCGTGACATCTTCATCGGTGTGAATGCGGTGGATTACTCTGGTTATCCGGATTGTCGCCCTGAGTTCGTCGAGGCTTTCGAACGCATGGCGAACCTGGCAACCAAGGCGGGCGTGGAAGGCAATGGCTTCCGCATCCAGGCGCCGCTGCAGTATCTGTCCAAGGCGCAGATCATCCAGGCGGGCGTGGCGCGCGGGGTGGATTACGGCCTGACGGTGTCCTGTTATCAAGCCGATGAGCAGGGACGTGCGTGCGGCAAATGCGATAGCTGCCGGCTGCGTGCGGATGGCTTCGCGGCGGCTGGTATTTCCGACCCGACGCCATATTTCTGAAAAAAATTCGCGAGAGGTGTTGTTTTTACGTTAGAAATCAGTATTATACGCCTCGCGTTGGGTCGTTAGCTCAGTCGGTAGAGCAGTTGGCTTTTAACCAATTGGTCGTAGGTTCGAATCCTACACGACCCACCATTTTGAGAGGGGCGAGTTGCACAGGCCTAGGAAGGGGTGTTGCACCTTTTACTTGTCCAGCAGCCGTCTGGGCCGAACATTAGGCCCGCATTGACGTGATGTCAATATGGAATAGCCCGCCTATTTAGGTGGGCTTTTCTGTTTCTAAGGCCCTGAAACCATTCTGCAGGCGTAGCAATGCGCCCTCGACGTAATCAGCGATTACAGAGGGTACTGCGGTGTTGGCCTTGAAACTGCGGGGCTCTGCCAGCATGCCGGCGCTGGAATCTAGGCGCTCTCGGTAATTCCAGATTTTTCCTACAGGCCTAGCGAACTGCTGGGAGGCGCGGCTACCTTTCGTCCGGTAGCCGGTCCTTCAGTACCGGTATCGCTAGGCGAGACTGCTTCGGGCAGTAGATCCCCATCCACCAGATCCGCTTGTTGCAGCGGGAGCCGCGGATGCCGAGGCGGCACGGTTCGATAAGTGTTGAGCCATTAGAGTGAACAGCACGCTTTGGTCGAAGGTGTCAGGTGGCTGTGGTAGCGCTTCTTCCCGCACGGTTGGACCTCCCTGAATGCCTGTCTCTTGTGTGTGCTCCCTTGGTTCTGACGGTTCTGTCCTGGCCTCAGGTGGCGGCACTTCACCCACTCGAGCGAGAGGTTGCCCGCATGGCTTCGGTTTGGCAGAGGCTTGCGGGGAGCCGCTGTAATCCACCTTTCTGACGTTCTCCAGCGCGCCTTGGGCCAGGCTTCTAGCATGCAGCACGGCACGCATGTGGTCGTAGTCGGCCTCGATGTAGCTCATCGTGGTCTGGATATTCGAGTGGTTGAGCAGGCACTTCGTGAGATGGATGTTCCGCTCGGGTGCCTTCATCAAGTCGGTGGCCAGGGTGTGCCGGAAACGGTGCGGGGTCATCCGCACCCCAACCTTCTCGGTCAACTTCCGGTACATGGCCTCGACCTGGTCGGAGTTCATCGTCTTGCTCTTGTAATGCGGTGAGAACCGGTTGACGTTGAACAACTGGTCGTCATCGGCGAATCCGGCTCTATCGGCCTCCTGCAGGAGCCGCGATAGGTGAGGCACAAGCCCCTCCGTTATTGGCACTACGAACTCTTTATGAGTTTTCTCTGTCTCGCCGCGGATGAGGATCAGTTGATTATCCCAGTCGATGTCGCGCTTGCGGATGCACAGCAGCGCGTTCAACCGGATGCCGGTGTAGTAGAAGACCTCAAACGTGCAAAGCCAGAACCAGGCGGGAGTGATGCGTGCGCGATCGCCGGTGCAGCGCTCGGCGCCGACCTGCATGTTGAGCCAATTGCGGGCGCGCAGGATGGCTTCGGCTGCGACGGTTTTGCTTGCTCGCCTGGGGGGGATGACGGTGGTCTTTCTGAACGGGTTGACTTGGGAGTGCGTCACCAGCTCGTGCTCGATGGCATACCCCCAGATCGTTCGCAGATGATTCGAATACGTGTTCCAGCTCCTCTTCGACAGGCCTTGTTCCAGGACCTTGCGCCGCCATCCCAGCACAGACCTGTGGTCCACCTCCTGTACGGTTGCCGTAGGGCCGAAGTGCTTGAGCAGCGCCTTGGTCGCGGCGCGGTAGATCTTCGCGCTGGCTTCTCGGAGATCGTGCGCGAAGATGTACTCCTCGGTGAGCTGCTGCGGCGTCATTCCACACCTCCTTCGGCATCGGTGATGACCGTGAGGCTTGGGTTGTCCAGAGGCTGCACAGGGAACAGCAGTTTGGGATCCTGGAGCAGGTAAGCCTTGAGCTCCTTCGTCTTGCGAGGACCAGAAACCTTGATGGTCCAGATGTTCAGATTCTTACTGGTCTTTCGGTGAAGACCCTGTTTCTCGAACGCGCGCTGCACCAGCTTCCAGCCGGCGGTCTCCTTGGCCTGGGCCAGCTTTTCAACCTCCGGATGCTCCTGGACATAACGCTTGAAGATTCCTGGCGTGACCAGCATGGCGGTCCCGTCGACGGTATGCACCAAAGCCTTGGTGTCGTTGATGAACAGGCGACGGGCCGTGATGCCAGATTTCATCCAGTCAACGAATCCCTGTCCCAGATCAGTGCTTCTGCTAGGCATAAATACGTCTTCAATTGCTTCAGGAGCGCAATCTATTGGCTCCTTGTTCCCTAGTGGCTGCTGCAGGTTCTCCTCCCCGCGAGTGTTCGTAGGAGAAGCAGCCGGTGAGGCGTGGCTAGTAGTGTCTAGCCCGCTTGGTGGCGAAGTGATATTACCAAGAAGCGCGTATAAGTCGTCCGTTTCTTCCTGATCATCAATTGACGGGTTCGCAATCGCCCGTATCTCCTTTGACGGTTTCGCAACGCTCGGCGAAGGTTGGCGGAGCGTCATCTTGGTTTCTGGTGCTTGCTGCTGTTCAATCGGATCGTTGGGGATTTCGCAGGTCGTTTCCGGCTTTTCAGGGGAGGCGTTGCCCTCTTCAATGACGAGTGATCCGCTGTAGGAATCAGGCCGCTCGGCAGGGTCAGCCCAAATCAAGGCTGGAGCGATCTTGAGGAGCGTGAACTTGTTTCTCCACCCAGCACCATTGTCTATCGTGGCCGTCCAGATGGCCTTGTCTTCGGCGTTCGTCTGAATGACGGCTTGGTCCTGAAGCATGTTGAAGAGCGTGCTGTTGGAGGAGGGGACCCCTTCGATTCCCTGAGCCAGTAGGTAGGCCCTCAACTGATCGGCCGCAGGCTTGCTCACCAGCCAGAGTGCGTCCTGGGTCAGCCATCCATCGGACGGGCCGCCAGGTTGATTCAGCTTGAACTTGTCCTTCACCAGGTAGCGAAGGCCGTCTGCCAACTGCCGCTGCAGCGACTGCTTCGGTGCAGCCAGCGCTCGATCCGGATTACCCCCCAGCTCCTGCGCGACTGAGGCCTGGTCTGCCTTCACGATGATCTCGCCGAGGATCCCAGCGTGCTCGTACTGCCCTGCGAACAGGTAGATCAATTGAGCCCACAGCTCTGGAAAGCGACTGAGCCAATCGAGTGCAGTGCGCGGTAACAGTTGGTGGATGAGGAGTGCTGAGGCAGCGCTGTGGAGCTGGTACTCGCGGGGCTTCACGTACTTGAAGCGGTATGGCTGGTTGATCGGTCCGTTCCAAGGGTGCCAGGTGCTGCCGTCCTGTAGCTCAACCTGCAGGTCGACGACGATCTTGCCTATGTCGTGAGCCAGGGCGCCATACGCCGCGGCGGCCGACCAGGCTTCAGCCTGGGCTGACTGTGACTCCGGCGCTGCGCCGATCGGGAGCAGGTAGGTCTGCCGTACCTTGAGTGCGTAGGCCACGATCTCCAGGCCGTGATCGATCATCCCGCCTGGATGAGCATGGTGATGGTTTTCCGAAGCAGGGAGCTGCTGGACCAGCTCTGCATAGTTGGCCAGTGGCCGCCGGTAGATCTCCTCGAATTGCTGCTTGGATAGCGAGGCACGTTGCCAGATGTTCTCCAGTAGCTGCCGGCGCCGAGGCGTGCCGAGCAGTTCCATGCTGCTCAGAGGAGGGAGGAATCCCCCTGGGGCAGCTTTGGTTGGTGGGGTGGGGGACGGCTTCCTGGATATCCAGGAAAGGAGTTGAAACATGGGAGGCTCCATGACGATTCATGGAGCGGGCTTTTCCGCCAGATCAGGGGCTGGCAACAACGAGAAAACAACGGTAGCGGGGAAGGGGTATTTTTTTGGCGATGTGCCATCTCTATGCTGGGGTGACCTGCCCCCAGTTTTAGTACCGCTTCCTAGTTAGTACGTCCTGGGGTTGATATCAGGGGATACTGTGTCATGGAGAACAGCATGGGAAGTTTATAAACCGAGCATGACTTACGATACGTTTGCCTAACGACGCAGGACAGCCTTATCCAGCCCAGATTAGCCAGTGGCTATTGGAGTCCGGCGGCCTGCGATTCGTGTTGTTGCGGGCGTTTTATGCTGGCACGGTCAGTAGCCAGGCACATCGCTTGTACCACATGCTGGGCCGGCATGACCTGGCTCAGCAGTTATTGTCGGGCTCTTAGAACAGGCTCCCATCGTTGGTTAGCTTAGTTTCACAGAGGTAGCCAGCTCCAACGGCTGCAAGCAGTTGGAAGCCTGCCATCCGTACAGCCAATGGAGTGCATCATGGAACCGGTCCTGGTCGCGTCCTTGCCATAGCTGATTGCGGACCTGTCGCTCCACGCCTTTGGCGTGATAAAGACGGCCCATTTCGCGGGCGGACCACAGTACACGTGCTGTGCGGGGTATGCGTACTTGCTCATAGAGCCGCATGGCGGCCACCAGATCGTGGTTGCAGGCCTTCACCGCCTGTCCAAGCACTACCGCATCCTCCAACGCCATGCAGGCGCCCTGTGCCAGGTACTGAGTCATGGGGTGAGCCGCGTCGCCCAGCAAGGTGACACTGCCTTCGCCCCAGCGGTCGACTGGGTCGCGATCAGCGGTCGCCCAGCGGCGCCAGGAGGTGGGGCGGTCGAGCAGTTGTCGCGGACGCTCGTGGATACCGTCGAAGTACGACAGCACTTCCTCCTTACTGCCGTCGCTGACGCCCCAGCGTTCCTCGCGACGACTATGAAATGTCACCACCAGGTTATATTGCTGGCCGCCGCGTAGTGGATAATGCACTAGGTGGCACCGAGGGCCGGCCCAGAGCATCGGCGCATTGACTTGAAGGTCTTCGGGCATGTCCGCCCGTTCGATGACCGCCCGGTAGACCACATGACCGGTGACGCGGACGTCATCGCCCAGCAGTGTCTGGCGGATGACCGACTTGACTCCGTCGCAGCCGATCACAGCGTCGGCCCGGTAGCGATTGCCGCGGCTGTCGCTCAGCGAAACCCCTGTAGCGTCCGCCACGAGAGTTTCGATACGGGTAGAGGTCTGGAAGCGGATCAGCGGGTTCTTCTGCACGGCCTCGAGGATCGAGCGGTGGATGTCGGCGCGATGGATCACCCCGTAGGGGTTGCCGAAGCGCTTGCGAAAGGCCTCGCCGACATCTATGCGCGCCACTTCCCGGGCATCTATAGCATCCATCATGATCAAATTTTCTGTAAATACCGAGCGTGCCCTTGCGGTATCGCCCACCCCCAGTGCGTCTAGCGCCGAGTAGGCGTTCGGGCCCAGTTGTATGCCCGCGCCGATTTCACCGATTTCTCCGGCTTGCTCCAGCAACAGTACCTCCAGGCCTTGCTGGGTCAGGGCCTGGGCGGCGGCCAGTCCGCCTATGCCACCGCCGACGATGATGATCGATTGTCGTTTTTGGGGTGCATTCATCGTGGAGTCTCCTCACCTGTCTTGCTTTTGTCCTATGGGAATGAAATTGGCCTGACACTCGGGTGCGGTACGCTGAAACACTTCCTGGACCATGCAGTGATCGAATAACGTCACCACCGTGGGTAAGCACTTCAGCTTGCAGCCCTTGCGCAGCGCGTTGCTTACCCATCTTGCTCATGTGCGCTTGGACTTCTGCCACGGCGCCGCTCACTGACTGGCGGGGCAGCACAGGCTCGCTCTCCTACGGGCATGCCGGCGCTAGCGTAGTGGATGGTTCGAGAGCGAACAGATAGGTCATGACAACGTCAACTGGGGCTAACGGTTTTCGCGGGATTCCCGCAGCAGGCCAAGCACCTGCTGCACCGGGCGATCAGAGCAACTGAACAGCACGCATTCCTGCTCGGCCTGCAGGCTCAGCGAAGCCCAACTGGGCACTACGAAGGTGTCCTTGGGAGCAAAATCAAAATTCTGGCCCGCAATGACGGCCCGCCCGTGGCCTTCCACCACCGAGAACACTGTGGCGTCGCTGGTCCGGTAGGTCTTGCCGTTGAAACCACGTGGCAGCAACTGCATGCAGGTGCCGATGGTCGGCATTGCCCAGCCACCGGTGGCCGGATTGACGTACCGCAGCTTCAGGCCGTCCCAATCGTCCGGTTCGGATTGGCGCAGCAGGCTGTCCAGGGCTTCGCGGCTGCGTTCGTAGGGATAGTGGAACAGCGGCGACGTTGCACCGCACACTTGGTGACGAAGCGGAAGCATGTTGGCACCATAGCGCGCTTGGCTGACCCCCTCGGGACGCGTGACGGGCTGTTCGGCATCGAGAGGGCTCTGCGCGAAACCGCAGTCGAGCGAGCGCACCAGGGGAATGTCCAGGCAGTCGAGCCAGACTACCGCTTCGCCGCCCAGGGCTTGTCCGGGGTTGCCATGGGCATGCCATGCCCAGGACGGTGTGATGATGAAGTCGCCCGGCGCCATGGTCACTCGCTCTCCATCCACGGCAGTGTAGGCGCCTTGGCCTTCCACCACGAAGCGTAGCGCCGACTGGCTGTGGCGGTGGTTGGGGGCAAGTTCGCCTGGCATTATCAGTTGCAGGCCGGCATACAGACTAGTGGTGATTGCCGCCTGCCCACGTAGGCCCGGGTTCTCCAGCACCAGAACGCGACGCACGGCCTCTTCAGCGCTGATCAACTGGCCGGCCTCCATGAGGTGCGGACGAATGTCGCCGTAGCGCCACAGGGCCGGCTGGCAGTCGCTGTTGGGTTGGTGCGGGACCAGGTTGTGCAATTGTTCCCAGAGGGGAACCAGCGCCTGGCTGGCAAGGCGCTGATAGAAGGCGGTGCGAGCGCAATCGTTGCTCATGAAAACTCCTCCTGATGAGTGGGGCGGTAGAAATCGGGCATCAGGACAAGAATCTGATGCCGAAGGTGCCGGCGTCATCGACGATATGACCGGCGTGAGGGGCCTCGAAATGCCCGGGCAAGAGGAGTGCGCCGTGCTGTTCGCAAAACGACAGCAGGTCGTAGCGACTGCGCGCGGCCAGCGCAGGGTCTTCGCAAACCTTGCTGCTCCACTGCCAGAATGGAATTTGGATCGGAGAGTGCAGCATGTCGCCGCTAAATACGCCGCGTGCGCCTCGGGAGGACAGTTCGATCCGCACATGCCCGGGCGAATGGCCCGGTGCATGGCGGATGAGAAAGGTGTCGTCCAGTTCATAAGTGTCGGCGAACATCACACTCTGGCCTGCCTCGATCACAGGCAAAACACTGTCGTTGTACATGGGCGCGAACCAGGCAGGGCCGGGGGCACCTTCGCCGCGTACGGCGCGCAGCAAATGGTCGTACTCGACCTGTGAGATCACATAGCGGGCTTTGGGAAAGGTCGGTACCCAGACGCCGTTGACCAGTTGGGTGTTCCAACCGACATGATCGGCGTGCAGGTGGCTGCACATAACGTAATCGATGTCCTGAGGCTGGATGCCCAGGGCTCGCATCCTGTCCAGGTAGCGTGTGCACAGATGGTGCATTTCCGGCAAACCGGGGCGCTCCTTGTGATTGCCGATGCAACTGTCGATCAACACAGTGTGGCGGCCGGTGCGTACGATCCAGCTGTGCACCGGCATCGGAATGCGACCGCTTTCCGGATCGTAATGAGTTGGTGCCAACCAGTGCTCATGGGCAGCCACGCGCTGGCGGTCGAAATTCGGCAGCCAGCTTTGTGCGGTTTCGCCCAACAGCGAAGTGTCGTACAAGCGAATCACCTCAACCTCGCCCAGGCCGATACGGAAGACGTTGCGGTCATGCTGGACGATGCGTGCGCCATGGGAATGATTGTAGATGTGGGTCATTGCAGCCTCCCGGCAGGCTGGCGCGGGGTGAGCGGGGAACTGGCCGGCCGCTGTTTGCGGGGCGAGGCCTTGCCCGTAATGAAATCGGCAGCGCGTTCAGCCATCATCATGATCAGCGCGTTGGTCGGGCCCCGGATGATGCGCGGGATGGCAGAGCCATCAACGACTCGCAACGCCCTCACGCCTCGCACACGCATCTGATTGTCGAGCACCGCTTGCGGATCTTCGTCAGGCCCCATTCGGCAGGTGCCGACCGGGTGATGCAGGGTGATGGCTTGGCTGCGGATGAAGGCGTCGACCTCGGCGTCGCTTTGGACCCTGAGACCAGGTGCGAGCTCTTCGGCGATGAAGGCCTCCAGACCCGGCTGTGCGCCGATCTCGCGCATGCGCCTGAACATCTGGCGTACCGCGATGCAGTCGTTCTCCCTGGTTAGGAAATGCTGACGGATACAGGCAGGTTGCTCGGGGTCCGCCGATTGCAGTGTGACCTGACCGCGGCTTTCAGGAGTCAGGTACACACCTTTGATGGCGAAGGCATCGCTGTAGGGCCGCTTGAATGGTTCAAGATAGGGCGCGGCGTTCATCGGTCCGGCGGCCAGGATCAGTTGTACGTCGGGATGCGCGAGGTCGGCGTGGCTGCGAACAAGCCCAACCGCCGCCGCGGGTATGCGACTGGAGAAGCCATTGCCGCCAAGCAGTGTACGCAGGACATCTAGGACAATTCGGTCGGCGCGCATCATTCGGTGTAAGGGACCGGGAGTGCGCCGCCGCCAGCGGAGATCGAAGACAATATGGTCGTGCAGGTTGTTGCCCACACCCTGCAGGTCTACCAAGCTTTCGATACCATGCGCCTGCACATGTCCGGCAGGGCCGATGCCCGACAGCATCAGCAATTGTGGCGAATTGATTACCCCACCGCAGAGTATGACCTCCCGGCGGGCCTCTGCGTGATGTAGCTCGCCGTTGCGGGCATATTCGACCGCGACGGCACGCGGCGTGGATTGGTCGTTGTCGAACATGATGCGCCTGGCCAGGGCGCCAGTCACCAGGGTGACATTGCCACGGGCTAGGGCCGGGCGCAGGTAGGCTACTGCCGCGCTGCAGCGAAGGCCATTACGAATGGTGGCCTGCATCGGTCCGAAACCTTCGTTTGAAGCTCCGTTGTAGTCCGGATTTTCGGGATAGCCGCAGGCTCGTGTCGCGGCTAGGAATCCATCGATCAAGGGGTCTTGGTAGTCGAGCCGTCCAACCGTCAGCGGACCGCTGCCTCCGCGCAAGGCGCTTTCGCCACCTTCCCAGCTTTCGCTGCGCTTGAAATAGGGCAGCACATCGTCGTAAGCCCAGCCCTCAATGCCCAGCTCATTGGCCCAGCCGTCATAGTCCTCGCGAGCTCCCCGAGCATAGGCCATGCCGTTGATCGATGAGGATCCGCCAACCACCTTGCCGCGGGCGCATTCGATCCGGCGGGCCTGCATGCTAGCTTCTGGCTCGGTGAAGTATCCCCAGTCGAACAGCCTGTTCTTGAGGATCACGCCCCAGGTCAGCGGTACCTTGATATAGGGTGAGTGGTCCTGGCCACCAGCCTCGAGCACTAGGACACTCACTTGCGGATCTTCGCCCAGGCGATAAGCGAGAGCGCACCCGGCGGAGCCGGCGCCAACGATCACGTAGTCGTAGCTGGTGAGGTTCATATCGACACCTCGCGATAGGTGACTATACGTTCCGATGGCCGGGAAGGTGCGGGAGTCAGAGGAACCATTGTTGTCTCCTGTCGGGCAGGCTTGTTGTTGGTTCCGGGGATGATGGGGTAATGCAAATCATACCTTCAAATACGTATTAATCTTTATTCAAATAGCCAAGTGGATATAGGAGTGTGGCCATGCGTGGTTTTGATTCGTACCTCACCTTCCAGAAGCTTGAGGTGTTCTGCACCGTTGTGGAGTTGGGCAGCGTCACTCGGGCTGCGGACCGGCTGTGCATAGCCCAGCCGGTGGTCACTGCCCATGTGCGCAGCATGGAGGCACGGCTGGGCTATGCCTTGGTTAGGCGTTCGGGCCGCAATATCGCTTTGACGGAGGCGGGCGAGCGCATTTATCGATGGGCGACGGAGGTCATAACCCGTACCCGAGAGGTGGAACGCGAGTTGGCTGGGCTGGAAAGTGGCGAGATGGGCAATGCCGTGGTGGCGACGTCAATGTCGGTAGGGTCCTATGCGTTGCCGCCGCTGCTGCTGGACTTTCACCGGCTGCATCCCGACGGGTTGGTGACGGTGGAAATCTCCAACCCGCAGGGCGCCGTAGATGCCACGCGTATGGGGACATGCGATTTTGCGGTAATTCTGTTAGCTGTTGGCCAGGATCTTGATGGCTTAACCACCTTGCCGTTGTGGGAAGACGACTTAGTGTTGGTGTGCTCGCCGAGCAGCCCATGGGCAAGCTTGCCGCTGGCCGATCTCGATGTGCACCAGATGCCTTTCGTCAGCACGCCACGCAATATGCCGCGTCGAGAATTGGAGGAGTCACTGCTGCGTCGACAGGGTTTCGAGCAGCGGCGAGTGGTCATCGAGCTAGGCCATCCGGAGGCCATGAAGCATGCGGTGCGACAGGAAGTCGGCGTGAGCTTCATGTTCGCCTCAGCGGTGCGCGCCGAGATTGCCCGTGGTGAGCTGCAGGTGCTGGCACGCCCCGATCTGTCCATGAAGGTACCGATCTATCTGGTGCACCGCGAAGACAAGCGCTTCTCAGCTTTCCAGACTCAATTGGTCCAGTTCATTCTCAGCCGTGCGGTGCCGGTTTCCGTGCCCTAATCTCATAGTCGGCTGACTATGTTTGGTTGTGGGAATAGCTAATGGATATATGGTAAGGCCGCTCCTAATCTACGAGTGTGTATGGCGAGCCAGCCAGGTCATGGAGGCTCGCACTGACGCCTAACCACTCAAGGAACATGCCTACCATGCTTAACCATTCTTGCCAGGCTCATGGCAGCGCAGCGTTTGCTAACGATTCTGGGCATATCGGCATTACACCGGATCCTGCGTTGGTCGAGGATCTGGTCCGTGCCAACCATATTCTGTTCGATCAGGGCATTGTCGATGCCTTCGGTCATGTCAGCGTGCGTCACGACAAAGATCCCGAACGATTCCTACTGGCGCGCAACATGGCCCCAGGAACCGTGCGCCCCGAGGATATCGTCCAGTTCACCCTGGACGGAGCGCCGGTTGATGCCGGCGGGCGGGCGGTCTATCTCGAGCGTTTTATCCATGCAGAGATTTATCGGCTGCGCCCTGACGTGCAGGCGATTGTCCATAGCCATTCACCTACAGTCCTGCCGTTTAGTGTCTCGCGTGCTGTTGCGCTGCGACCGGTATGCCACATGAGCGGCTTCCTAGGGGCGGGTGCGCCGGTGTTCGAGATCCGCGAGAGCGGCGGCGATGCCACCGACCTGCTGGTGCGTAACAATGCCCTCGGCGCGGCGCTGGCCCGCAGCCTTGGCGACGCGTCATTCGTGCTGATGCGTGGGCATGGCTCTACGGTGGTGGCACCGACCCTCAAGCAGGCTGTGTACCGGGCCGTGTATGCCGAGGTCAACGCACGCATGCAGATCGAGGCGCTAAACCTGGGCGATGTGGTCTACCTAAGTGAAGAGGAGGCGGCCACCGCCTGCGCCAACATCGAGACCCAGGTCGACCGGCCATGGGAATTGTGGAAGAAGCGTGTGCAGCGCCTGCACGCTTCCGATGTCCATTGAGCGACTGGAGAGGATGGGAGCATGCAAGACTCATTGATCACAGGGCGCCTGCTGATTGACGGCGAACTGGTCGAGAGCGAAGGCGCTGGCTGGGTGGATTCGATAAACCCCGCCAACGAACAGATCATTGGCCGCGCGCCCGCCGGTACCCGACGGGATGTTGAGCGAGCGGTGGATGCTGCTCGCCGCGCGTGGCCGGCCTGGGCCGAGCGTACCGGTGAGGAGCGAGGCGAACTACTGCGCACCTTCGGCGAGCGTATCAAGGCGCGTGCCGAGGAGCTGGCTCGGATCGAGGTGCTGGATTCGGGCAATACCTACTCTCCCACCCTGGCCAGTATGCACGAGACCGTGCGTAGCCTGCGTTACTATGCGGGTCTGATACACGGGCTGCACGGCGAAACGATTCCCGCCACTGGCAGACATCTCCACATGACGGTTCACGAGCCGTATGGCGTGGTCGGCCGTATCGCCGCGTTCAACCACCCGGCAATGTTCTCTGCTGCGCGCACCGCCTCGGCACTGGTGACCGGCAACACTGTTGTGGTCAAGCCTCCGGAAACTTCGCCGTTGTCAGTGCTGCTGCTGGGAGAGATCGCGCGGGAAGTGTTGCCGCCCGGGGTATTCAACATCGTCAACGGCACTGGCCAAGAGGTTGGCGATGCGTTGGTGCGTCACCCCGAGGTCAAGCGCATCGCGCTGATCGGCTCGGTACCGACTGGCATGGCGATCCAGCGCAGCGCCGCGCAGGTTGGGATTAAGCACGTGACCCTGGAACTGGGCGGCAAGAACCCGATGATCGTGTTCCCCGACGCTGATCTCGATGCCGCGGCCGACAGTGCGGTACGCGGGATGAACTTCTCCTGGCAGGGGCAATCCTGCGGCTCCAATTCGCGGCTGCTGGTCCACGAATCGATCTACGAAGCCCTGCTGCAGCGCGTCGTCGAGAAGGTGGCTGCGATAAAAGTGGGCGACCCTATGGCCCCGGATACGGGCATGGGGCCGATCAACTCAGCCAAGAGCTATGCTCATGTGATGAGCTTCCTTGACCCGGCGCAGACCCAGGGGGCTCGCCTGATGACCGGCGGCCGCCGCCCGCCAGGCGCGGCCTTCGCCAAGGGCTTCTGGGTCGAACCGACTGTTTATGCCGACGTTCTCCCCGGCATGCGCCTATGGCGCGAGGAAGTCTTTGGGCCGGTACTGTCTGTCAGCAAATGGCGCGACTTTGAGCAAGTTATCGCCATGGCTAACGACACTGAGTATGGACTGTCCGCCGCCATCTGGACCCAGGATATTCAACAGGCATTCGATACTGCCCGCCGGGTGCGGGCTGGAAGCGTCTTCATCAACGGCAGCAACACCCATTTTCTCGGCGTGCCCTGGGGCGGTTTCAAGAACAGCGGCGTGGACAGGGAAGAGGGCATTGAGGAGCTGTACAGCTACGTGGAGAAGAAGGTCATCAACGTCATGCTGTAAACGTTCGATGTACTGACAGGCCCGGCGCAGCGAGGCGCGGGCGTCACGGTTGTCGAGGGATCAACTGTAGCGGAAATGGCGCTGGCCCATGAGGGGGCGGTCCGCCCTCTGGTGCCTGCACGACACTGACCCAGCAAGAGGTTTCTTTCATGAGCGAAACAAGCAAAGTCGCGTTGATCACTGGCTCATCGCGCGGGATCGGTGCGGCCCTGGCCCAGCGCCTGGCTGGCGAGGGTTTCCGGGTAATTGTGAACTACGCCGGCAGCGCCGGCCCGGCCGCGGCAGTGGTCGCCTCCATTGAGGCGGCCGGTGGTCAGGCTCTGGCCCTTCAGGCTGATGTGGCAGATCCCGTGGCGGTTGGAGTGATGTTTGAAGAAGTTGAGAGAGCGTTCCAGGGTATCGACGTGGTCGTCAACTGTGCCGGCGTGATGCAACTGGCCAGCGTTGCCGACAGCGACGACCAACTGTTCGATCGCACGGTGGCCATCAACTTCAAGGGCACCTTCAATGTCTGCCGTGAAGCCGCGCGACGTCTGCGCGACGGTGGCCGGATTATCAACTTCTCATCCAGCGTGATCGGGATGCGTAGCCCCACCTACGGCGTCTATATCGCCACCAAGGCGGCCGTGGAGGGGTTGACTCAGGTACTCGCCCAGGAAATGCGAGGGCGCGGCATCACTGTCAATGCGGTGGCGCCAGGGCCTGTGGCCACCGCGCTGTTTCTTGACGGTAAAAGCCCGGAACTGATCGAACGCATGTCCCGAGTCGCGCCGCTGGAGCGCCTTGGTGAACCCGGGGATATCGCTGAGGTGGTCGCGTTCCTCGCTGGTCCGCAAGGGGGCTGGGTTAACGGACAGGTCGTGCGAGCCAATGGCGGCCTATGCTGAGCGGCAACACTGAATAGAAGGAGCTATTTCATGAAACAGATCGTTCTGGTAACCGGCGCATCGAGCGGCTTCGGACTGCTCAGTGCCCAGCGACTGGCCCAAGCGGGCCATACCGTTTACGCTTCGATGCGTGAAACCCAGGGGCGCAATGCGCCGCGGGTGACCGAAATCGCGGCCTATGCACAAACGCACGGCGTCGATTTGCGCACCGTCGAGCTCGACGTGCAATCGCAAGCATCTGTGCAGGCCGGCATCGACAAGGTCGTCGCGGACAATGGCCGGCTCGATGTAATCGTCCACAACGCGGGGCATATGGTGTTCGGTCCCGCCGAAGCCTTTACCCCGGAACAGTACGCGCAACTTTACGACATCAATGTGCTGTCGACCCAGCGCGTGAACCGCGCGGCCTTGCCTTATATGCGCAAGCAGGGGCGCGGGCTGCTGGTATGGGTGTCGTCGTCCTCGGCTCGTGGCGGTACGCCGCCGTTCCTGGCGCCATACTTCGCCGCTAAGGCAGCGATGGATTCCCTCGCCGTTTCCTATGCTTGCGAGGTTTCACGCTGGGGCATCGAGACCTCGATCGTGGTGCCCGGCGCGTTTACCAAAGGCACCAATCATTTCGCCCATGCCGGCAGTCCTGCCGACGCGGCGGTTAAGGCGGCCTACGATACGGGTCCATATGCCGATGTGGCGGTTAAGTCCCTCGAGGGGCTGGCAGCACAGGAGCCGGAAGATGCCGACGCCTCGTCCGTCGCGGTGGCCATCACCGAGATCGTCGATGCGCCTTTCGGCAAACGGCCGTACAGGGTGTACGTCGACCCAGCGCAGGATGGCGCAGAGGAAGTATTTCGGGTCGGCGATCGGATCCGTCGCGAGATGTTCCGCACGATTGGTCTCCAGGATCTGCTCAAGCCTCGTATCAACGTGTGACCTTCAATCACCCTGCACACTCCGAAGCCAAGCTCCGCAACAGGAGAAATACCATGACCGACCACAGCATAAAGGGCAAGATCGTCATCATCGCCGGCGGCGCCAAGAACCTCGGTGGCCTCATCGCACGCGATCTTGCCGCTCACGGCGCGAAGGCCGTCGCCATCCACTACAACAGTGATTCAACAAAGGCCGAGGCCGATGCTACGATCGCCGCGATCAAGGCTGCGGGTGCCCAGGCGGTGGCGTTCCAGGCAGACCTAACCCGTGCCGGGGCCATGGAAAAGCTGTTCGCCGATGTGGTTGACGCCATCGGCCGTCCCGACATTGCCATTAACACGGTGGGCAAGGTACTCAAGAAACCAATCGTTGACATTAGCGAAGCTGAGTACGACCAGATGAGCGATGTCAACGCCAAGTCGGCATTCTTCTTCCTCAAGGAGGCCGGCAAGCACCTTAATGATAACGGCAAGATCTGCATGCTGGTTACCGCCTTGCTGGGGGCTTATACCCCATACTACGCCGCGTATGCGGGCACCAAGGCTCCAGTGGAGCATTTCGTGCGGGCAGCGTCCAAAGAGTTGGGTGAGCGGGGTATCTCAGTCACCGCGATCGGCCCAGGTCCGATGGATACACCGTTCTTCTATCCAGAGGAGGGTGCCGATGCGGTGGCGTACCACAAGACGGCCGCGGCGCTGTCGAAATATTCGCGCACGGGCTTGACCGACATCGAGGACATCGTTCCATACATTCGCTTCATGGTGTCCGAAGGGTGGTGGATGACCGGGCAGACGATTCTGGTGAACGGCGGTTACACCACCAAGTGAGCGAACGGAGGCCGCTTCCCCATGGGGAAGCGGTCTTGTCTTGCGACCGGCGTGCCCATGAGTGCGGTACGCTAATGTTAGGGTGGAGTGTTATGACCGGCGAATCCGTTTCACAGACCGCCGAAACGGCGGTCCATCAGGGGTTCGACCTGCTACCCGTGGTCGTGCTGTTGGGAGCTGCGGTGATCGCCGTACCTCTGTTCAAACGTCTGGGGCTGGGTTCAGTCCTGGGCTATCTGGCGGCCGGGGTAGTTATCGGGCCATTCGGCCTGGGCTTTTTTGACGACACCCATTCGATCCTACAGGTCGCGGAGCTGGGGGTGGTGATGTTCCTCTTCATCATCGGCCTGGAGATGCAACCGTCGCGCCTACTGTCGATTCGCGGGGATATCTTTGGACTTGGCTTTGCACAGGTTCTGGTCTGTATCGGGCTGCTCACCTGCGTCGGGCTGCTGCTCGGCTATCCGACTGCGCAAAGCTTCGTCGCCGGCACAGGCTTCGTGCTTACCTCCACGGCGATCGTCATGCAGATGCTGCAGGAGCGTCGTCTGTTGGGGCAGCCCAAGGGGCGGCGGATCGTGGCCGTCCTGCTGCTCGAAGATCTAGCCATCGTTCCGCTCCTGGCGCTGGTCGCCTTTCTCGCGCCGGGAGGCGGGCAGGTCAGCCAGGGCGGTCGCTGGATCGAAGTCGCCACTGGGGTGGGGGCCATTGTTGGCCTGTTGGTGGCGGGGCGCTACCTGCTTGATCCGCTGTTCCGCGTGCTGGGTAAGGCGAAGGCTCGTGAAGTAATGACCGCGGCAGCCCTGTTCGTCGTGCTAGGGGCGGCATTGCTCATGCAGTGGGGCGGGTTATCCATGGCCATGGGCGCGTTCTTGGCCGGGGTATTGCTGTCTGAATCGTCATTTCGCCACCAGTTGGAGGCCGATGTCGAGCCGTTTCGCGGCATTCTGTTGGGGTTGTTCTTCCTTGGCGTGGGCATGTCGCTTGATGCCGGCATCGTGGCGGGTAACTGGCGGCTGATTGCGGTGTCCGTGCTGGCCTACATGTTGTTGAAAATGCTTGGCATCTTCCTGGTTGCCCGGCTGATGGGGGCCGGCAACCGCGAGGCGCTGGAGCGGGCGGTTTTGATGGCCCAGGGCGGAGAATTCGCTTTCGTGCTGTACGCCGCCGCCATGGCGGTGGGGCTGATCGATCGGCACGGCAATGCCATCCTGACGGCGACCATCATCCTGTCCATGGCCCTTACTCCGATCCTAGTGATGGCCCATGACCGCTTGATGCCCAAGGTTTCGCCATCGCTAGAGGGCGTCGAGCCCCCGGACAACCTCAGTGCCAGCGTGCTGCTGATCGGTTTTGGGCGGTTTGGGCAAATTGTCAGCCAGCCATTGCTCAGCCATGGCTGTTCGATTTCGATCATTGAGACTGATCCCGATGCCATCCGCGATGCCGGCGACTTTGGCTTCAAGGTGCACTACGGTGACGGAGCTCGCCTGGATATTCTCCAGGTTGCGGGAGCGGCGAACGCACGGCTGATCATCGTCGCCGTTGATGATCGCGAGGCTAGCCTGAAGATTGCCGAATTGGTTCATACCAGCTTCTCGCAGGTCCCAGTGCTGGCTCGTTCGTTCGACCGGGAGCACGCCATCGAACTGCTTAATGCAGGCGCTACCTGGCAAGTCCGGGAAACTTTCGAGTCGGCGCTGACATTGAGCGAGCACGCCCTGGAGCTGATGGGAACGCCGGAGCAAATGCGCCGTCAGATCATGGACGACGTGCGGCGTTGTGACGCCGAGCGCTTCGCCCTGGAAACGGCGCAGGGAATCTACGCTGGGCGCAGCCTGATCCATGGCAACCGGAGTGCATCATGAATCCCGCAGGTATTGAGTTGATAGACTTCTGGCGACGGGCTGGAGACCAAGGTCTATGGTTCGCCAAGCAGGCCTCGTTTGATCGAGCCTTCCGACGGCGTTTCCTCAATCTGCACCTGGCCGTTGTGGACCGGCATCACGATGACTGGATCGAAACGCCACTGGGCGCGCTGGGATTGCTATTGCTGACCGACCAGTTCCCCCGCAATGCTTTTCGCGGTTCCGCACGGATGTATGCCACTGATCCAATAGCTCGACATTTTGCTCTCCAGGCCCTGGAGGCTGGACACATGCCCCACGTCGACGCGCCGTTGCGCGTGTTCTTCTGCCTACCATTCGCCCATTCCGAGGATCTGGCCGACCAAGCGCTGTCGATACGGTTGAACAAGCAATTGGGTCAACCCTGGTTGGCGCATGCCGAAGGACATTGCGACATCATTCGGCGTTTTGGTCGATTTCCGCACAGGAACGCGATCCTGGGTCGGGTCTCGACCCAAGAAGAGGAGCGCTTTCTTCAGGAAGGCGGTTTTGCCGGTTGACTCCGATTCGTCGACATACCTCTGGACAGACTTTTTTGGGAAAAGACTTAAAATCCTGGCCGATTGCGCCCCTATGTGAAATTGTGATCGTTCTCGACGTCAAAGTAGTAACCCACCATAGGATGACGTCTGTGGGGGCATGAACCTATAGCCTTTTCAGTGCGTTCGCCAGGGCGAACGCAGCCATTTCTGCCTTCCGGCAGGCCCTTTCGGGTAGGGCTTTTACCCTTGTGAACCATTCCCTTCGCCCTTCAAGCCCATTTCCCCTTTGGGCCATTTGCTCCTGCTACAGCTGCTCTGTAGTGGTCTACTGATCCCGGACACCGATTTAGGCGAGAATCCTCGCCGTGAGAGAGGTGTCTGATGAGCAAGCAACGACGTACGTTTTCCGCCGAGTTCAAACGAGAGGCCGCGGCCCTGGTGTTGGACCAAGGCTACAGCCATATCGACGCCTGCCGTTCGCTGGGGGTGGTGGATTCGGCCTTGCGCCGTTGGGTGAAGCAGCTCGAGGCGGAGCGCCAGGGTGTGACCCCGAAGAGCAAGGCGTTGACGCCTGAGCAGCAAAAGATCCAGGAGCTGGAAGCCCGGATCAACCGGTTGGAGCGGGAGAAAGCGATATTAAAAAAGGCTACCGCTCTCTTGATGTCGGACGAACTCGATCGTACGCGCTGATAGACCAGTTGAGTGAGCAGGAGTCGGTGGAAGTGGTCTGTTCAGCTTTCGATGTGGCGCGGTCTTGCTACTACGTCCACCGTCTTCGACGGCGGCGTGTCGATGCTTGCCGCGTGGCGCTACGCAGCCAAGTCAACCAGTTGTTCAGCCAGAGTCGGGGCTCGGCCGGCAGCCGCAGCATTCTGGGCATGCTGCGCGAAGAGGGCGTGACCATCGGCCGTTTCCGAGTGCGTCGGTTGATGCGTGAGCTGGGCCTGGTCAGCAAGCAACCGGGCTCGCACGCCTACAAACAGGCCACTGTTGAGCGGCCGGATATCCCGAATCGGCTGAACCGCAAATTCGCGACCGAGCATCCCAATCAGGTGTGGTGTGGCGACATCACCTACGTCTGGGCGCAAGGCCGTTGGCACTACCTGGCCGCGGTGCTGGATCTGCATACCCGGCGGGTGATCGGCTGGGCGTTCTCGGCCAAGCCGGATGCCGAACTGGTGATCAAGGCCCTGGACATGGCCTACGAACAGCGCGGCAGGCCACAGCAGGTGCTGTTCCATTCAGACCAGGGCAGCCAGTACGCCAGCCGCCTGTTTCGGCAACGGCTCTGGCGCTATCGGATGCAGCAGAGCATGAGCCGTCGGGGGAATTGCTGGGATAACTCGCCGATGGAGCGCCTGTTCCGCAGTCTGAAGTCGGAGTGGGTCCCGTCAACGGGTTACCTGACGGCGCAGGAGGCCCAACGGGACATCAGTCATTACTTGATGCACCGCTACAACTGGATCAGGCCGCATCAATTCAACGACGGGTTACCACCTGCGGTGGCCGAAGAAAAACTCAACCCACTGTCCGGGATGGGTTGACCACTACAGTACCGGTTCTAGAAAGGTACAGACAGGAGACAGGATCGCTTGGGATAGAGCAGCAGGAAATCATCACTACGTCGCCGGAGTATTTTTTACCGCTGTAAAGGCGAGTTGTTAGCGCATGGTGCAGAGGAGGGAGCCTAGTAACTCATAAGGTAGAAGTGAGCTTCCAAGCCATCTTGTATTCAGGTGTTTGCGCGGACTGAGCAGTCGCTGCCGAAACAGTTATTTTTGTTGCTAAGAGGCAGGAAGGCTGCGCTGAGATTCCTACTAGTAAATTAGATAGTTGTTGTCTTCTGAAACAGAACTGAAGCGAAATTGGGGGTAGGGTTTTTCTAGGTGAAGGGTAACTCTTGAGAATTACAAAGGTGTGACGCAAATGTTGTATTTTTCTTGCGGTATGAAGATGGGTGGTTGGGTCGGATATAGGTACTTCTCTCTATTTTCTTTAATTGCTCTCATCTATGGGTGTGTCGGTGGTGGAGGTGGATCGGATGAGATTGGGCAGCACTGCTTTGAGAGAGAGCAAAAGCTATCCGGAGTTAATGATAATGAAGAGGGGAGTGTGAGGTTGAATCTGCTGAACTGCGATCCAATTGAAGGTCGTGTTCTTGAATCAGAGAAGCTGATAAGAAAGCCGCCCAATGAGCTGGGTATTCACTGAGTGAATAATTTTTAGCCTGGAGAGGTCTTTTTGAAAATGAAAAAATCACTTGTTATGTCGGCTGTGCTTTTGGTGGCTAGCAATTTCGCGTGTGCTGATGAGGGCTCAAATGATGGAAGTGAGATATGTCGGGCGCAGGGTGGAGTTGAAATAACAAGTCTGGGGGAAGTCTCAAAGGGTGTGGATGTTGAAGATATTGTAGTTTGTTCGATTCTTCCAAGTAATATGAAGTCGAGTCAAAGAGCGCCTACACTCCCTCCTCTGCAAAGGATGATCATTTCGGCAATGCCTTCACCAGGAACGGTCACTGTTTCTGCCAGCGGAAATAGGAAATTTACAACATCTTGCCGGGCAAATCTTTATGCTCCACGTTATGCCAATTTCTATCCAGACGGTGTTAGCAGGGGAACATCAGATCTACGATGTGTTGGTTACAATACACCCGGGAATTCATCTCAAGGGTGTAATGTGTCATGGGTCGGCCCGACCGACATTCAATTGGGTGTTGAGCCATATGGCGGATCTGTTGTTGTAAACTACAGTTGCACTGCATTCAAAACAACGATTCCAGTGATAATGAGCTACAGTTATCGTGATGGGCGGGCAGTGTATGGTGAGGTCCAGAATGTGTCAGGAATAATAAATGTGGTTTTGAACTAAGGATGCGCCTTAGTAGGATTTCATTTCAAGGTGTTCAGCTTGCGAATGTGCTGCAGGGCACTCTATAGAGTGCCCTGCATAGGCTGGAAGTCGTTTGGCTGAGGGCTAGTCTTTCGAGTTCGATATGGCACGTTGATGAAGGCTGGTAAAAAGTCCTGTCTGTGTGGGTGGCAGGCGAGTGGCGCGTTCAGACGCTAATGTGGAGTTCAAGGTAGGGTTCCGACGCCGAAGATCCTCTTTGGGTGGAGTCATTTGCTGAGCCATGCAGTTATAAGACAGGCTACGTGCTCCATTGACTTGGACATCGATACACGAAGATTCAGATTGTTCATCCGAGTGTGACTCTGCGGGCGGGGAGGCAGCAGCCTGCTGTGCCAAACCAACTATAGGCAACAAGAATATAATTCGAAGAATTTTAATAAGCATTCCAATCTCCTTAACCCTGAGGGTTGGATGAGACTCAATAGTAACCTCAAGTTATGAGGAAAGATGAACCGCCTATCGTTTTGTAGTCTTGGTTAGGGCAGGCACACGCTAGTGAGTAGTACCAAGAGTAAGCCGATAGCCAGGGGGCGTGGTGGCCCATTTGGGGAAGTGATGAAGAGGTGCGGGCTTGTACCGGTTCGAGGAAGGAATAGACAGCAGACAGGATCGCTTGCGATGGGGCAGCAGGAAACCATCAGCCCGTCCGTATCCAGAACTGCTGCTTGCAGCGTTAGGGGTGACTCCCTCATGCCCTAGAGGGCATAATCCCTGTATGGAGATGGCTAACTGATATTAAGGGGTGGTCGAAGTCATGGAACGCTTGCTCGAGAGCATTTACATCAATGCCCGGCCGGCGATGGAGTTGAGGCTTAGCCTCACCAGCTCCGGCCGCAAGAGAATGGTAAAGATTGTGGATGGGGAGGAGGTCGAGGTTCTGCCAGGTGAAGTGCAGGGCATCCTGGAGGCCCAAAAGAGGGATGTTGGAATCCTCGCCGATTTCTTAGCCAAGAGTCTCTTGGCGCGACGCTAGAGATCCTTGGCTAGCCAGTCTATCGCCGACAGCAACGTGGTCTCGTCGGCCATGCCTTCAAGCTTCACGCTTCGTCCTGTCTGGTTGTCCCGGATGACGAGGGTCGGGGTCGCTGTAATGCCCTTCGACTGTGCGGTGTCGATGTTCGTAAGCGTCCGGGGAAGGCACATTGCGATGCGCTAAGCTGTAATCCTTTAGGATTGAGGTCTCAGCATGGAATGCCACGTTCGTCCCGCCACGAGCAGAGATGCAGCAGCGATAAGCCGCGTAGTTATAGCCGCCCTGCGTGAGTCAAATTCACAGGACTATCCGCCTGATGTGATCGCTCAGGTTGAGCAGAGCTTTTCTCCTGAAGCCATCACCACACAGCTTACGAAGCGTAGGGTCTTCGTAGACTTATTGGGCGAAAACATTATTGGCACTGCCGGTCTCGACTGTGACGTCGTCAGAAGTGTTTTCGTTGACCCAGCTCACCAGAAAGGCGGTATCGGGCGGCATTTGATGGATGTCATTCATACAACTGCTGTCAGCGCAGGAGTTGGAGCTGTACGTGTGCCATCGTCGATTACAGCTGAAAGGTTTTATACCGCATTGGGTTATCAGAAAATCCGCGACGAGTTTCATGGGGCGGAGCGCACCATCGTTATGGAGAAGCGGCTGTAGGATTATTCCAGACTATTTACCCACTTATGCGGAAACAAATCAGTGATCTCACTGGCCCGCTGCGTGGGCAGCCGCGTCAGCACATCTTTGAGATAGGCATACGGATCATGCCCATTCATACGCGCCGACTAGATCAGGCTCATGATTGCAGCCGCCCGTTTACCACTGCGCAGCGACCCGGCAAACAGCCAGTTCGAACGCCCGAGCGCCCATGGCCGTATTTGGTTCTCGACCTGATTGTTATCGATGGGCACAGCCCCATCGTCCAGGTAGCGCGTCAGCGCTACCCAGCGTTTCAGGCTGTAATCGAGGGCTTTGGCCGTGGCTGATCCATTGGGCACCAGGTCTCGCTGAGCCAACATCCAGTCATGCAGTTTTTTGAGGATCGGCACCGCCAATTCTTGTCGTATTCGCCAGCGCTCTTCATCACTCATGTCCCGCGCCTGACGTTCGACCTCGTACAAGCCGCTGATCGAGTGCAGGGCCTGTTCAGCCAGCTGACTTTTGTTCGCCACGTGCAAATCAAAGAACTTGCGCCGGGCGTGGGCCATGCAGCCGATTTCAGTGATGCCTTGTTCGAAACCGGCTTTGTAGCCAGCGAAGTCGTCGCAGACCAGCTTGCCGTTCCAGTCACCCAGGAAGTTGCGCGCATGTTCGCCAGCACGGCTTGGGCTGAAGTCGTAAACTACCGCTTTGAGCCCTGAAAACGGCGTCGTGCTGTACGCCCAGACATAGGCCCGGTGGGTTTTCTTCTCGCCTGGCGCAAGCATTTGCACCGGTGTTTCATCAGCGTGGATCACGCCCTGGTTCAGCACGGCTTCACGCAGTGCATCGACCAGTGGCTGAAGCCGCACGCCGGTTTGTCCGACCCACTGCGCCAGGGTCGAGCGAGCAATTGCCAGCCCGGCGCGGCCAAAGATTTTCTCCTGCCGGTACAGCGGCAAGTGATCGGCAAACTTGGCCACCATCACGTGGGCCAACAAACCTGCGGTCGGGATACCTTTATCGATTGACCTGCCCCCCGATTTCAGTACCACGCTGAACTTAGTAGAGTCCGTTTTCCAAGCAGGAGACGGCAGTGCAGAAGCGTTCTTCTCGACTTCCTCAAGCGGGTCGAGGCTAGTGTACCGACCGAGCTGCACGCCCAACTGGTGGAACTGGCCCAGCAGTATCGACGCTGTAGCTAACGCCGCCTGCACATCCTGCTGTGGCGTGCAGGTCAACCACAAGCGGATTTACCGGCTGTACCGAGCCGCCGGCTTGATGGTGAGGCGGCGGAGGGTCGCGGTGGCGCGCGAATGCCTGAGCCTGTCGAGCGCACCGAACCAGGTCTTGTCGATGGATTTCGTCTTCGACGCGCTCAGCACTGGGCGACGGATCAAATGCCTGACGGTGGTCGATGACTTCACCAAGGTGTCGGTCGACATCTTGGTGGAGTACGGTATCAGCGGTTTTCGTGTCACGCAGGCGCTGGACGAGATGGCGCGGTTTCGTGGCTACCCGCAGGCGATCCGCACCGACCAGGGCCCCGAGTTCACCGGCAAGGCGCTTGATCAGTGGGCCTGTCAGCGTGACATCAAGTTGAAGCTGATTCAGCCTGGCCAGCCCACGCAGAGCGCCTTCATCGAGTCATTCAACGGCAAGTTCCGGGGCGAATGCCTCAATGAGCACTGCTCGCTGGTCGAAGCCAGAATCCGTATCGCGGCTTGGCGGGATTACAACGAGCACCGACCACACAGCGCCATTGGCAATCTCTCCCCGGCAGAGCTTGCTGCGAAGTGGCGAACCAACCAGCAGCAGCTGAAGCGGGAAAAGTTGATATCAACCCCATAGCCTACTAACTAGGCAGCGGTACTAAAACTGGGGGCAGGCCAGTCCGAACTGATAAAAAAACGTCCGAAACTGGCAAAACCTTATGGCCGGTTTTCCTAATATTTGCTCCGAACCCTCGGTATTTCAAGGAGCGAACATGCATATCCAATCGTTGGGGGCTACTGCCTCCTCGCTGAATCAGGAGCCTGTCGAAACCCCGTCGCAGGCAGCGCATAAGTCCGCCAGCTTGCGTCAGGAACCTTCAGGGCAAGGTCTCGGGGTTGCCCTAAAGAGCACGCCGGGAATACTTTCCGGGAAGTTGCCGGAAAGCGTTAGCGACGTGCGTTTCAGCAGTCCCCAAGGGCAAGGGGAGTCCCGTACTCTGACTGACTCGGCAGGGCCGCGGCAGATCACTCTGCGCCAGTTTGAGAACGGAATCACCGAGCTACAGCTCAGTCGGCCACCATTGACCAGTCTGGTCCTAAGCGGCGGTGGTGCCAAAGGTGCGGCATACCCGGGAGCAATGCTGGCGCTAGAAGAGAAAGGCATGCTCGATGGCATCCGCAGCATGTCCGGTTCGTCCGCTGGCGGCATCACCGCCGCCCTTTTGGCCTCAGGTATGAGCCCGGCGGCGTTCAAGACCCTTTCCGACAAGATGGATCTTATTTCGCTGCTCGACAGCTCGAACAAGAAGCTGAAGCTGTTCCAACACATTAGCAGCGAGATCGGCGCATCGCTGAAAAAGGGCTTGGGCAACAAGATCGGCGGCTTCTCTGAGTTGCTGCTCAATGTACTCCCACGCATAGATTCGCGGGCTGAGCCCCTAGAACGCCTATTGCGCGACGAGACACGCAAGGCCGTGCTCGGACAGATCGCTACGCATCCAGAGGTTGCACGCCAGCCGACCGTTGCCGCCATCGCCAGCAGATTGCAGTCCGGCTCCGGAGTCACCTTTGGCGATCTAGATCGGTTGAGTGCTTACATTCCCCAGATTAAGACGCTGAACATCACAGGTACGGCCATGTTCGAGGGGCGTCCGCAATTAGTGGTGTTCAATGCCAGCCACACACCGGATCTGGAGGTCGCCCAGGCGGCACATATCTCCGGTTCCTTCCCAGGAGTGTTCCAGAAGGTCAGCTTGAGTGATCAGCCGTACCAGGCCGGCGTAGAGTGGACAGAATTCCAGGATGGCGGGGTGATGATTAACGTGCCGGTCCCTGAGATGATCGACAAGAATTTTGACAGCGGGCCACTGCGGCGCAACGACAACCTGATCCTTGAGTTCGAGGGCGAAGCTGGGGAGGTAGCGCCCGACCGAGGTACTAGGGGCGGCGCGCTCAAGGGCTGGGTCGTCGGGGTGCCTGCCCTGCAGGCGCGCGAAATGCTGCAGCTCGAGGGCCTGGAGGAATTGCGCGAGCAAACCGTTGTGGTGCCGTTGAAGAGCGAGCGCGGTGATTTCAGTGGCATGCTCGGTGGCACCTTGAACTTCACCATGCCGGACGAGATCAAGGCGCATCTTCAGGAGCGCCTCCAGGAGCGAGTCGGTGAACATCTGGAGAAACGTCTTCAGGCTTCAGAGCGTCATACCTTCGCTTCTCTCGACGAGGCGCTGCTGGCACTTGATGACAGTATGCTCACCAGTGTTGCTCAACAGAACCCGGAGATCACAGACGGGGCGGTGGCTTTTCGCCAGAAGGCGCGGGATGCGTTCACCGAGCTGACTGTCGCTATCGTTAGCGCCAATGGCTTGGCGGGTAGGCTCAAGTTGGACGAGGCTATGCGCTCCGCTCTTCAGCGACTCGATGCGCTGGCAGATACTCCGGAACGCCTAGCATGGTTGGCAGCTGAGTTGAACCATGCTGATAACGTTGATCATCAGCAGTTACTCGATGCCATGCGCGGGCAGACGGTGCAGTCGCCGGTGCTCGCCGCTGCGTTAGCAGAGGCGCAGCGCCGCAAAGTGGCGGTTATTGCCGAGAACATTCGTAAGGAAGTTATCTTCCCCTCTCTGTATCGCCCTGGCCAGCCGGATTCCAACGTAGCTCTGTTACGTCGGGCGGAGGAGCAGCTACGGCATGCCACCAGTCCGGCGGAAATCAATCAAGCGCTGAACGATATCGTCGACAACTACTCGGCACGAGGCTTCCTGCGTTTCGGCAAACCCTTGAGTTCGACTACCGTTGAGATGGCTAAGGCTTGGCGGAATAAGGAGTTCACATGATTGATACATGGCTGGCACAGTGGGGCTTGAGACTTCCCTCGAGCAACGATGCCACGTTGCGGCTGCAACCGGCAGAGGGACCGGAACTGGTTATGGAGCGCCTCGAGGGCGGTTGGCTTTTCGTCGTCGAGTTGGGACTTGTGCCTTCAGGGTTACCGCTGGGTGTGATCTTGCAATTGTTACAAGTGAACTCTCCATTCTCATCCTTGGCACCGGTGAAACTTGCGGCGGACGATGCCGGTAGACTTGTGCTCTGGGCTGAGGCACGTGATGGCGTTGACGATGTGGATGCACTGAACCGCTTGCACGATAGGCTGCGGGAAGGACATTCACGATTAGTGCCATTGCTAGAGCCCACGGGTGAGTTGGTTCCAGCTCAGATACAAACCAGCGCGTTAGTGTTCGTTTGAACGCAAGGGGAAGGAGCGATACTGCCAATAAAATCCGCAGTTGGTAATTTCTCTAATAGATGGGCCACCCGAAGGTGGCCTATCTGTTCATGCTGCAATGAGTTGTCGTGCCAACACCATTTCTACCGAGCCCCATCCTGGTTCAACGAGCCGAGGCCCTCGAGGTGGGCTTTTCTGTTTCTGGAGTCCGGATATCCGATCCACAGCGCGCCAGAACGAGCGGCTGGTTTCGTGCTTTCGCCAGTTATATCGGCACTGGCAACCACAGTTGTGTGCCTGCCAGTCTGCTTCCATGCAGCCTGGTGAACAGGTGCATGGCTATCCGAGGATTTGTCAGTGGGCCTTGACTTTCATAGAGTGAAGCTCCTTTCCTCGCGACTGGATTAGTGACGCGATGCCGACCCCGGTTTTCATAAAAAGAACGGTACTGTTTGGCGACTGTGATCCCGAAGGGATCGTCTATACGCCACGTTTTTCATACTTCGTGCTGGAAGCGGTGCAGGAGGCGCTCGGGGTCTGGCTGGGAGGCCCGGGGCTCAGAACCCTCCTGGGTTTCAGGATTCTTCCCCCGGCGAGAGCGTTCTCCCTGGAATTCCTGCATCCGGTCACCTGGGACGACGAACTCACGCTGCGAGTGGGTGTGTCGAACGTGGGGACGCATTCTTTCTCGTTTTCAGTCGAAGGACGTCTTTCGCCGGACGTGGTGGCGTTCACTGCGAGTCTGACGCAGGTCTGTGTCTCCCCGGATACCCGCGAAGTCATGGAAGTCCCCGCGCAGCTCCGCGCGC
This sequence comes from Pseudomonas sp. KBN12P06040, assembly GCF_037574965.1. Classification (NCBI taxonomy): domain Bacteria; kingdom Pseudomonadati; phylum Pseudomonadota; class Gammaproteobacteria; order Pseudomonadales; family Pseudomonadaceae; genus Pseudomonas; species Pseudomonas sp. KBN12P06040. The sequence continues at coordinate 4,500,592 of NZ_JBBELS010000001.1, read as the reverse complement.
TCCTCGCATAGAGACACATTCTGGCTATTCGTCGCGGCGCTGGCTACGGCCGGCAGGACGCTGCGAGCGGCATGCCGCTGACCTGCTCCGTGGCGCTCCGGAGGAGGGCGGCAAGCCGCCTTCCTTCATTTCTACTCGTTGCCGAGCATCGCATCCAGATCGCGCATGGTCTGTTTCTTGGCCTGGACGCCCTGCAGTTCGACGAACATTGCCTGGACGGTCTGCACCATGCGCGCAATGGGCATCTTGCCCAGCGGCAACATCTGGTTGTTGTCGCGGATGGCCGGGGCGCAGACGAAGGCGAACGAGCGTTGCAGCCAATAATCGTATTTCTCCGGGTCGATCCAGCCGTCGACGGTTTTCACGTTGGTGATGACGTTGTCGATGCGGCGCATGGCGCGTGCGTTGTCGAAGCGGACGCTGCGCTCCTTGCACTTGAACTGGACCTCGTAGGCCGTCAGCGTCGGCATCGACCGGTCTTCGAATAGCTGGATGATCTGCGCCGACTGGATACCTTTGGGTTGCTGCAAGATGCCGGTGGCGTTGGCGACGAATACCTCGTTGTTGTAGCGTTCGCCCTTGCCGTAGACGATCCAGTAGTCGCCGGTGCTTTCGGCGACCGCAGTCGTTGCCGTGCAGATGAAGGCGAGCGGCAGCAGCCAGCGCCGAGCGTGAAGGAATGGTTTGCCCACGAGTTCGTCCTTGAATGTCTTGTTCCCGACCGCGGAGGGTCATCCAAGGGACGAATCATAGGTGCATCCCAAGGTGAGGGTCGACTAGCACGGATGAGCTATGGACGAAGCGGGGGGAACTCGCTCGGAGCTTGCACGTTCGGGATGGTCGGGCGGCTGGCGCTTCGGGTGCGCTCCGGCAAGCATTCGAACGAGAACGACGGGCTGGCTTTACTGGTCGGAAGGCACGCTGCGCCGCTGTTGGCGGCGTCAAGCTGCCGGCGATGGTGGAGGGCGGCAAGCGCTCATCGACTGGTCGGTCGATCTGCCGGGTGCGCCTGCTGGACGCCGTTGGGGTCAGGCCGTCTGCCGCGCGATGACTCCATGAGGTCTGCAGCCTAGTCGAAAAGCGCCTCTGGCGTTCCTGCGCGGATTCGCTGCCATAACGTCTGGATCTGCGAGGCCAGTACCCGGTGCTCGGAAAGCGGCGGCAAGGCGTCCACCGGAAAGTACTCGGCCGCCGACGTTTCGTCCGTTTGTTGCTGAAGCCTGCCACCGGTGACGTGGCAGAAGAAGAAGGCTTTCAACGCATGCGGCAGTTGGGGAGGGTAGGGATGCTTGTGCTTGTCCAGCAATGCCAACAGGCGTATCGCTCGAACTTCCAGTCCGCTTTCTTCCTGGGTTTCGCGAACTACCGCATCTGCCGGCGACTCGTTTACGTCGCACCAGCCGCCCGGTAGGGTCCAGCGACCATCCGAGGCCTCGCGGACCAGCAGGACCCGCTGTTGCGAGTCGAGGATCAACGCACGGACGTCCAGTTTCGGGGTCGGGTAGTGGCTGTCCAGAGTGATCCAGTTCTCGACCCGTTCGTACGCCACCCCCTGGTCGCTGGCGATGAATTCGGCGACGGCATGCTGGAGCGCGCGAAAGCGTCCGATGTCGAAGCGGTCCTTGGAGAAGGCGAGACCGGCCTGGGCGGTGGACAGTATCAATTCCAGAAGACGGGCAAGCGCCCTGCGATCGCTGACCGATGGCATCCTTCCTTCCGTTTTTTCGGCCTTCGCGTGGTCCGCGTCGTGCAAGCCGTCCAATGGATTTGCCATAGATAGAACCCTCGCCGCTCGATGATCTGTAGAGCTGGTTTTCAACCAGGTGTTCCCTGCGTCTTCCTCGTATGCCTGTGCACGCCAATAGTGGTCCATCAAACCATGGTTGCGACCGTCGCTTTCCAACACATGCGCGTCACCCCAGGTTCGCGTGTCGCAGCGATGGCTCCACTGCCAGGTTCGCTTCGAACCGTCAGGCGGTCGCAACTGATGACGCCTCTTCGCACAGACTTACCGTAGGAGTTTCCCTCCCCGAAACGAGCGGTCGGGCCGGCTGCGGTCGGCTGGCAAAGGTAGACTCCGTGCCGGCCATGAGTGTTTCCAGGGCTGTTTGCGTCTGTTCGAGGAGACGCAACAAGCGATGCTCCCCTGTTTGGACGGCAGAGGCGGAGACAATTCCCTTATGCTGCTTGCGGATAACTGGCCCGGACGGCATATACGGCCTTGTCGTTCTACGGATGCCTGGAGTCCCGCAGGCGGGACAGCGCAACGCGCAGTGACCTTCCTTTAAGCATATCGATGGAGTCTGTATGAAAGCGCTTGGTTCGGAATCGCCGATGGAAAGTCTTTTCGACATTCGTTCGCTGGAGGCCATTACCGGCGGCGAGCCGGCTGCATTGCGGCGGTTGCTGGAAACTTTATTGGCCAGCAGTCGGGATGATCGTACTCGGTTGGCGGAATTGCTTGAACTCGCAGACCTGCAAGGAGTGGCCGAACTTGCGCACAGGATAAAAGGGGCTGCGAGGGTGGTGGGCAGCAGCCTATTGGTCGAGTCTTGTTCCTGCCTTGAAAAGGCTTGCCAGAACCCATCGGAGTCTTCCGAGCGGATAGCCAATCTGGCCTCTTCATTGGAAGGCAAACTAAGTGCGTTCGAAATCAGTATCTCAACCGAATTGGCAAGGCTCTAGAGATCGGGCCGGATAGAACTTTCAGAAGCTGTTCAGGTCTCTCCATAACCTGAATCGCCTCTATTCTCCAGCATGGATTTCTCGAACCCATAAGCTCCGCGTTTGCTGCTGGGGCAATGGGGTAATTGGGTACTTGCTGGGTTTGCTTTGATTTGTCTTGGTTTTTCATTCTTCCATATAAGAGGCGCTATCGAAGCTGATGGCGCTTCTTTCGGATCGTTCATTGTCTTTGGCTGTTGGTGGCAGCGAGCTTGTGGTGTCGGAGGGTTTTTAACTACGAGGTTTTTGGCGCTTGTAGGAAACTTCATACAAGCACTGGGGAAGTTTCACACGATTGCCTGGGAAGTGCTTCGTTGTCGTTCTATTCGGCTTTTCGGAGAATGTTGCTGGCTCTTATAGAGTTCAAAAATCGCAACACTTTCACTGTCAAAAGGAAGCTCAATCGTGTCCATTTCCATGAAAAGCATTCTGGCTGCCGCAGTAGCCAGCCTGGTCGTCGGCAATGCCATGGCGGCAGACGGCACCATCAATTTCAAAGGTGAAATCACCGCGGCCGCTTGCAGCATCACTGGAGGTGCTGGCACCACCGTTGGCGGTGCAGCGGGCAACCAGACCATCGACGTAAACCTCGGCAAGATCAGCATCGACTCGCTGAGCGGCACCGCGGGCGGCAGCATCGCTGGTGGTACCAGCCTGAATCTGAACCTGGACTGTGGCAAGACCGGTACCGGTCTGACCACCGTGAAGCTGAAGTTCGACCCGATGTCCGGTACCGGCATCGATTCGCACAACGAAAGCCTGCTGAAGCTTGGTAAAGACTCCACTGCCACTGGCGTCGGTATTGGCATCTATGGTTCCGATGGCAAGCTGCTGAACCTGTCGGCGAACGAGACCATTGATGCACCCTTGAATTCCAGGGTTGAAAAAGATGGCGAAGGCCAAGACATCACCCTTTACAGCGCCAATCTGAATCTGCGGGCTGCTTACGTAAAGTCTGGCGCTGCGGCCGCTACGGCAGGTGTTGCCAACGGCTCCCTGCCCTTCACCCTGGAATACAACTAAGTTCTGCTACATGGGCGGGGTATGTATATACCCCGCTCCATGAGGTGTGAGTTCGTCATGAAATATCCATTTTCTTCCAGAGTTATCTGGGGTGGCATCCTTTTGCTTTTTTCCACCCTTGCCAATGCGGGAATCACACTGGGAGGAACCCGGGTCGTTCTGCAGGCGCCTGCCAAGGAGGCTGCAATCCTGGTCAGGAACCAGGCTTCCAAGGACGTGATGATTCAATCCTGGGTAGAGGCTGATAATGGGGCAGATAATCGCGAGGTCCCGTTTGCCATCACGCCTGCCCTAAGTCGTTTGGGAGGCAACAAGCAGCAAACCCTGCGTATCCTGTTTCAAGGGGAAGGCTTGCCGAGCGACAGGGAATCCGTATTCCGCCTGAACGTCCAGGAAATTCCGCAAAAATCTGCGTCGGCTAATACGTTGCAGATAGCTTTGCGCCAGCGTATCAAGGTCTTCTACCGCCCCGATAACTTGTCGGGAACTTCCGCCGAAGCGCCTGGAAAGTTGATCTGGCGTCTTGTTCGGCAGGGAGGTAAGTCGGTTGTCGAAGTTTCCAACGATACTGCGTTTCATGTCTCTTTCGCCAACGTGAAATTAAAAGCTGGCAATGCCTCCTATGTCGTTGATGCCGACATGGTCGCGCCGAAGTCGAGTCGCCGATTCGAAATCAAGGGAACTCCCCCCGGCGTTTCTGGAAATATCGAGTTCCAGAGCGTAAATGACTATGGCGGCCTCGATAAACATTCCAGCTCCTTATCCGACTGAAGCTCAGAAGAGCAGAAGGGCAGAAGAGCTGCTCTTAACTTCCCCTATGGATGGGTTTTTCCGGTTTGTCGGAAATTAGTCCAAGGAATATTCGCGTGGCCATATTTAGGAAAAGGTTCGACCTCAAGGTGTCCGTCTATTCCAGGTCTTCCTGTCTCGTGGCCTTGGGATTGGCTTTGCCTGCCGTAACTTCCGCGGTGGAATTCAACGCCGAGTTCCTGAACAACGAGGGCGGGGCGCCCGTTGAACTGAAGTATTTCGAGAACGGCAACTCGGTGTCGCCCGGCACTTACAGCGTCGACATTCATTTGAACCAGATCATGATCCGGCGCGAAGATGTCGTGTTCAGTGCCGATCCCGACACCGGAAGCGTTCGCCCGATCATTCGGATGGGCCTGCTCAAGGAGATTGGGGTCGATATCGCCCGGCTGACTCGGGACAAGCTCATTCCGGCCAACCTGGAAAACAATACTCCCCTGAATGTCGCCGAACTCATCCCCGGTGCATCCGTAGAGTTCGACGTCAACAGCCTTTCCCTGCTGGTCAGCATTCCACAGCTGTATGTACAGCGGCACTCGCGTGGCTATGTGGATCCCTCTCTTTGGGATGACGGCGTCACCGCGTTGTTTTCCAACTACCAGGCCAACTTCACGCGCAACACCAATTTTGGCCAGAACAGCGATTACCGCTACCTGGGTCTGCGCAACGGCTTCAACCTGTTTGGCTGGCGCCTGCGCAACGACTCTTCCCTGAGCGGAGGTACCGGCATGCGCAACAAGTTCAGTAGCAACCGTACCTATGTGGAACGTGACATTCGTGCCCTGAAGGGGACCTTGTCCCTCGGTGAGTTGTATACCTCCGCTCAGGGGGATGCTTTCGAGAGCGTGCGTATGCGCGGCGTGCAACTGCAATCCGATATCGGCATGCTGCCCGACAACGAGATCAGCTATACCCCGGTGGTGCGCGGTATCGCTGAAACCAATGCGACGGTCGAGGTGAGTCAGAATGGCTTCGTGATCTATTCCACCAACGTACCGCCCGGTGCGTTCGAGATCACCGACATCTATCCCAGCGGCTCCAATGGCGACCTGGAGGTCAAGATCATCGAGGCGGACGGACGCCAGCGGTCCTTCAAGCAGTCCTATTCCTACCTGCCGGTCATGACCCGCAAGGGGAACCTGCGCTATGGCCTGGCCGCCGGTGAATACCATAATGACGGCCAGCCGTCGGTCAACCTGCTCCAGGGATCGGCTGTGTATGGCTTGTCCGACAGGGTTACCGGCTTTGGCGGCCTGCTGGCTGCGGAGAAGTACAATGCCACCAACCTGGGCCTCGGCTTCAACACGCCCCTGGGCGGTCTTTCTGCGGACGTGACCCATAGCCAGTCCCGCACGCGACGGGGTGGGCGCAACCAGGGGCAGAGTCTGCGGCTTCTCTATTCCAAGACCATCAACGCCACCGAAACCAGCTTTACCGTGGTGGGCTATCGCTATTCCACGGAAGGCTACCGTACTCTCAGCCAGCATATCGACGACATGTCCGACGAGAGCTACCTCTATGGCTCAAGTTCCAGTCGGCAGAAGAGCCGCATAGACCTGACGGTGAACCAGACGCTGTTCCGACGCAGTTCGCTCTATCTCACGGCGGGCGAAACCACATATTGGAATCGCCCCGGCAGCAGCCGTCGCGTGCAGTTCGGCTTCAGCAGCGGCATCAAGCGCGCGAGCTACAGCCTGGCGGTTTCCCGTACCCAGGAGACGGGGTCGTTCGGGCGCTCCGATACCCAGTTCACGGCCTCCGTCAGCATCCCCTTGGGCGGTAGCGCACGCTCCAGTCAGGTATATGCCAATGCCGTGAGTTCACAGCATGGTGATTCGAGTCTGAACACCGGTATCTCCGGATACCTGGATGAAGCCAATGCGTTCAACTACAGCGCACAGGCCAACTACAGCAAGGACGGCGGCAACTCCGGCAGCGTCGGCCTGGGTTGGGACACGTCCAAGGCCAAGTTGTCCGCCAATTACAGCCAGGGGCGCGACAACAAGCAGATCAACCTGGGAGCAAGCGGTTCGGTAGTGGTGCATCCGGGGGGAGTGACCTTCGGCCAGCCGGTGGGGGAAACGTTCGGCCTGGTGGAGGTTCCGGAGGTTGGCGGCGTCGGCCTCGACGGCTACTCTTCGGTTCGCACCGACGGCCGTGGCTATGCCGTGCTCCCCTACATGCAACCCTATCGTTACAACTGGGTGAACCTGGATACCAATACCCTTGGAAGCGATACCGAGATCAGCGACAGCACGCAAATGGCCGTGCCGACCCGGGGCGCCGTGGTTGCCAAGCGTTTCTCCGCGGAGTCCGGTCGGCGGGTGCAGTTCGTCCTGAGCATGGAGTCTGGAGGAAAGATTCCCTTCGGTGCACAGGCATACGACAAGGAAGAGCGGGTCGTGGGAATGGTCGACAACCTGTCCCGTTTGCTGGTGTTCGGTATCGAGGACCAGGGGCGCCTGTCCATTCGCTGGAGCGATGGCTCCTGTTCAGTCGACTATCAGTTGCCGCCCAGGAACAAGGACCTGACGTACGAACGAGTTGCGCTCAGTTGCCGTCGGTCCTCGATCTGAAATGTCCCCGCTGCAGTCGGGTCAAGTCAAAAGGCGAGGATTTTTCCGGTGAACACCGGGCGCGAGGGCAAGCGGCAGCTCACTCGTCCTCGATCATGCTCAACAGGTCTGGTGTCCTGCCTCGGGTTTCCAAACGCAGCAACCACTGCTTGGCGGCCAACCCACCGGCGAAACCGGTGAGGCCGCCAGAGGCTCCGATCACCCTATGGCAAGGTGCAACAATGGACAGTGGGTTCCGTCCGTTGGCGGCTCCAACCGCCCGTACTGCGTTGGGGCTGCCGATCTGCACGGCTATTTCCGTATAGCTGCGGGTCTCGCCGAATGGAATGGTGAGCAGGGCGGACCAGACCTTTTTCTGAAATTCGGTACCTTGGAAGTCGAGCGGGAGTTCGAACCGGGAACGTTTGCCGGAAAAATATTCCCGCAACTGGCGTTCGGTTTCCGCCAGGAGGGAGCTGTCCTCGGAGAGGCGCATCTCGTCCAGCGGTACTCGGTTGGGACGCTCATGCTGCCAAAGAATCGCGACCAGAAAGGCATCGTCCCTGGCTACCAGGGTCAGTGTGCCGACCGGCGATTCCATTTTCCTGTAGCTATGGGGCATGTAGGTGTCCTCTTCGGCAGGATCGCCCAGTGTACTACGCAATGGGATTTCAACAGGGAGGCCTGCAAATGGCAGGTGAGACGGGGTGGAGCGCTATCGGCCCGATGGATGGCCGCTCGCTTCCAGGCATGCCGTCGCCCCCATGGAGCCCAGGCCGAGCGCCTCGAACTGTGAGATCTGGGAGGCGATTTGCCGAGCAAAGTGGGTTGTCATTGGTTTGCCATCTCATGGGTTCGGACGCGGCCTCGAGCAAGGGTTGTAACGGTTTTTGTCTGGCCGATGGGGCTCTTGCGTAAAGAGGCTGCCACCCTTCTTGCTTGGTTGCCGTTCTCGGATCCCGCGCAGTCCGGTGGGTGTGCCAAATTTCTCGCGGTTTGGATCGCGCCGATTGCCGCGGCCTACGAAGCCCGTGGTTCTTCTCCCCGAAACTTTTTCGTTCGGACTCCGAATATCGCGCTTCGCCCAGCGCCGCTAGTTTCCCGTTCCTGACAAAGCAAGCGCTCTGGCTCAGGTATCTCCTGATTCGGATGCATATCGCTGAAGAGGGAACGTTCTGTCATGTCCACATTGGCCAACCTGACCGAGGTTCTGTTCCGCCTCGATTTCGATCCCGATACCGCCGTTTATCACTATCGGGGCCAGACTCTCAGCCGGCTGCAATGCCGGACCTACATTCTCTCCCAGGCCAGCCAACTGGCCCGCCTGCTCAAGCCCGGCGATCGCGTGGTGCTGGCGTTGAACGACTCGCCTTCGCTGGCCTGCCTGTTCCTGGCCTGCATCGCGGTCGGCGCCATTCCCGCCGTGATCAACCCCAAGTCCCGCGAGCAGGCCCTGGCCGATATCGCTGCCGACTGCCAGGCCAGCCTGGTGGTACGTGAAGCCGATGCACCGTCGCTGAGCGGTCCTTTGGCGCCGTTGACCCTGCGTGCGGCCGCCGGTCGCCCTTTGCTCGACGATTTCTCGCTGGACGCGCTGGTCGGCCCTGCGGACCTCGATTGGAGTGCCTTCCATCGCCAGGACCCGGCGGCAGCCTGTTTCCTGCAATACACCTCGGGTTCCACCGGGGCGCCCAAGGGGGTGATGCACAGCCTGCGCAACACGCTCGGATTCTGTCGGGCGTTCGCTACGGAGTTGCTGGCATTGCAGGCGGGAGACCGGCTGTATTCGATTCCCAAGATGTTCTTCGGCTATGGCATGGGCAACAGCCTGTTCTTTCCCTGGTTCAGCGGAGCCTCGGCGCTGCTCGACGATACCTGGCCGAGCCCGGAGCGCGTCCTGGAGAACCTGGTCGCCTTCCGCCCCCGGGTCTTGTTTGGGGTGCCAGCCATCTATGCCTCGCTGCGTGCGCAGGCCAGGGAGCTGTTGAGCAGCGTGCGCCTGGCGTTTTCCGCCGGCTCGCCGCTGCCGCGCGGCGAGTTCGAATTCTGGGCCGCGCACGGGCTGGAGATCTGCGACGGCATCGGGGCTACCGAGGTCGGCCATGTGTTCCTCGCCAACCGCCCGGGGCAGGCGCGTGCCGACAGCACCGGGCTGCCGTTGCCTGGCTATGAGTGCCGGCTGGTGGACCGCGAAGGACACACTATCGAGGAAGCGGGCCAGCAAGGCGTGCTGTTGGTGCGTGGCCCTGGGCTGAGTCCGGGTTACTGGCGGGCCAGCGAAGAGCAGCAGGCGCGCTTCGCAGGTGGCTGGTATCGCACCGGCGACCTGTTCGAGCGCGACGAGTCGGGTGCCTACCGCCACTGTGGGCGGGAAGACGATCTGTTCAAGGTGAATGGCCGCTGGGTGGTGCCGACCCAGGTCGAGCAGGCGATCTGCCGTCATCTGCCGGAAGTGAGCGAGGCGGTTCTGGTTCCTACCTGCCGGCTGCACGACGGCTTGCGTCCGACCCTGTTCGTCACCCTGGCCACTCCGCTGGACGACAACCAGATCCTGCTGGCGCAGCGTATCGACCAGCATCTCGCCGAACAGATTCCCTCGCACATGCTGCCTAGCCAATTGCATGTGCTGCCGGCCTTGCCGCGCAACGACAACGGCAAGTTGGCGCGCGCCGAGCTGCGCCACCTGGCCGACACCCTTTATCACGACAACCTTCCGGAGGAACGGGCATGTTGATTCAGGCTGTGGGGGTGAACCTGCCCCCATCCTATGTGTGTCTGGAGGGGCCGCTGGGAGGCGAACGCCCTCGCGCCCAGGGCGACGAGATGCTGATGCAGCGCTTGCTGCCGGCGGTTCGCGAAGCCCTGGACGAGGCGGCGGTCAAGCCCGAGGAGATCGACCTGATCGTCGGCCTCGCCCTGTCTCCCGACCATCTGATCGAGAACCGCGACATCATGGCGCCGAAGATCGGCCATCCGTTGCAGAAGATCCTCGGCGCGAATCGCGCGCATGTCTTCGACCTCACCGACTCGAGCCTGGCTCGCGCCCTCTACGTGGTCGATACCCTCGCCAGCGACCAGGGCTATCGCAACGTCCTGGTCGTGCGCGGCGAATCCAGCCAGGGATTGGAAGTGGACAGCGAGTCTGGCTTCGCCCTTGCCGACGGCGCCCTGGCGCTGCTCTGCCGGCCGACCGGCAAGGCCGCGTTCCGTCGCGGTGCGCTGGGCGGTGATCCGGCGCAGGAATGGCTGCCGCTGAGCATTCCGCTGAATACCGATATTCGCCAGGTAGGCGACGTCAAGGGACACCTCAACCTGCCGGCCCAACCCGGATTGCCCGAAGCGGTACGCGATGGATTCACCCGTCTGGCCGGAGACTTCCCGCAACTGAACTGGGTGCGCGAGGAATGGTTCGGCCAGGGGCGGCCCGATGGTCGTTGCCTGGGGCCGTTCGAACTGGCGTCGCAACTGCGCGCGGCGCAGCGCGACCGTCTGGATGAACTGCTGCTGATCAGCTTCGATCCGTTCGGCATGGTGGTGGAGGGCGTGACCCTGGAACTGGCGGGAGAAGTTCATGCATAAGGTCAAACTGGCAGCGATCACCTGTGAACTTCCTGCTCGCAGCTACGAAAACGACGATCCGGTGTTCGCCGCGGTACCGGACCTCAGCGAGTCCTGGTGGCAATTCTGGGGCGTCAATCGGCGGGGCTATTTCGACCCGCGGAACGGTGAGAACGAGTTCAGCCTGGTGGTCCGGGCCGCCGAGCGCCTGCTGCGCAGCAGCGATACCGCGCCGGATAGCGTGGACATGCTGATCTGTTCGGCTTCCTCGCCGATCATGACCGACGCCGGCGATGTCCTGCCGGACCTGCGCGGGCGTCTCTATCCGCGCATGGCCAACGTGCTGTCCAAGCAGCTCGGCCTGAGCCGGGCGCTGCCATTGGATTCGCAGATGGAGTGCGCCAGCTTCCTGCTCAACCTGCGCCTGGCAGCGAGCATGATCCGCCAGGGCAAGGCCGAGAAAGTGCTGGTGGTGTGCAGCGAGTACATCTCCAACCTGCTCGACTTCACCTCGCGTACCTCGACCCTGTTCGCCGATGGCTGCGCGGTGGCCCTGCTGACCCGCGGCGACGACGACAGCTGCGATCTGCTGGCTTCGGCCGAACACAGCGACGCCACGTTCTATGAAGTGGCCACCGGTCGCTGGCGCCTGCCGGAAAACCCGACCGGCGAGGCCAAGCCGCGGCTGTATTTCTCGTTGTTCAGCGACGGCCAGAACAAGATGGCCAGCTTCGTCCCGACCAACGTGCCGATCGCGATGCGCCGGGCGTTGGAAAAGGCCGGCCTGGGCAGCGATGACATCGATTATTTCGTCTTCCACCAGCCAGCGCCGTTCCTGGTCAAGGCCTGGGCCGAGGGCATCGGTGCCCGTCCGGAGCAGTACCAGCTGACGATGGGCGATACCGGCGTGATGATCTCCGTTTCCATCCCGTACACCCTGATGACCGGCCTGCGCGAGGGCAAGATCCGCCCCGGCGATCGTATCGTCATGGCCGGCGCAGCCACCGGCTGGGGTTTCGCCGCCCAGGTCTGGCAATTGGGCGAGGTGCTGGTGTGCTGAGGCATCGCCATGTTGAACCACGGTGTCCGAGGAGGGCTGTACATGGGTAATCCGATCCTGGCCGGGCTGGGTTTCAGCCTGCCGAAACGCCAGGTCAGCAATCATGACCTGGTAGGGCGCATCAACACGTCGGATGAGTTCATCGTTGAACGCACCGGCGTACGCACCCGCTATCACGTCGAGCCGGAACAGGCGGTCAGCGCGCTGATGGTACCGGCGGCGCGCCAGGCCATCGAGGCTGCCGGGCTGCTGCCGGAGGACATCGACCTGTTGCTGGTGAACACCCTGTCGCCGGACCACCACGACCCGTCCCAGGCCTGCCTGATCCAGCCGCTGCTGGGCCTGCGGCATATCCCGGTGCTGGATATCCGGGCACAGTGCAGCGGGTTGCTGTACGGCTTGCAGATGGCTCGCGGGCAGATCCTCGCCGGGCTGGCACGGCATGTCCTGGTGGTCTGCGGCGAGGTGCTGTCCAAGCGCATGGACTGTTCGGACCGCGGCCGCAACCTGTCGATCCTGCTCGGCGACGGTGCCGGCGCGGTGGTGGTCAGCGCCGGCGAGAGTCTCGAAGACGGACTGCTGGACCTGCGCCTGGGCGCCGACGGCAACTACTTCGACCTGCTGATGACCGCGGCGCCGGGTAGTGCCTCGCCGACCTTCCTCGATGAGAACGTCCTGCGCGAGGGCGGGGGCGAGTTCCTCATGCGCGGCCGGCCGATGTTCGAGCATGCCAGCCAGACCCTGGTACGGATCGCCGGCGAAATGCTCGTGGCCCATGAGCTGACCTTGGACGACATCGACCATGTGATCTGCCATCAACCGAACCTGCGCATCCTCGATGCGGTGCAGGAGCAACTGGGCATTCCCCAGCACAAGTTCGCGGTGACCGTGGATCGTCTGGGCAACATGGCTTCGGCCTCGACCCCGGTCACGCTGGCGATGTTCTGGCCGGACATCCAGCCCGGACAGCGGGTGCTGGTCCTGACCTACGGTTCCGGCGCGACCTGGGGCGCGGCGCTGTACCGTAAACCTGAGGAGGTGAACCGGCCATGTTGAGGCTTTCGGCTCCCGGTCAACTGGATGATGACCTGTGCCTGTTGGGGGACGTCCAGGTGCCGGTGTTTCTGCTGCGTCTCGGTGAGGCGAGCTGGGCGCTGGTTGAAGGAGGGATCAGCCGGGATGCCGAATTGGTTTGGGCGGACCTGTGCCGCTGGGTCGCCGATCCGTCCCAGGTGCACTACTGGCTGATCACCCACAAGCACTACGACCACTGCGGCCTGCTGCCCTACCTGTGTCCGCGGCTGCCGAACGTACAGGTCCTGGCGTCCGAGCGGACCTGCCAGGCCTGGAAGTCGGAAAGCGCGGTGCGGGTGGTCGAGCGCTTGAACCGGCAACTGTTGCGTGCGGAGCAGCGGTTGCCCGAGGCCTGTGCCTGGGACGCTCTGCCGGTTCGCGCGGTGGCCGACGGCGAGTGGCTGGAGCTGGGACCGCGGCATCGCCTGCAGGTCATAGAGGCCCACGGCCACAGCGACGATCACGTGGTTTTCTACGACGTGCGACGCCGACGCCTGTTCTGCGGCGATGCCCTGGGCGAGTTCGACGAGGCAGAGGGGGTGTGGCGGCCGCTGGTGTTCGACGACATGGAGGCTTACCTGGAGTCCCTGGAACGTCTGCAGCGTCTGCCGACCCTGCTGCAACTGATCCCGGGACACGGCGGCCTGCTGCGGGGGCGGCTGGCCGCGGATGGGGCCGAGTCGGCCTATACCGAGTGTCTGCGCCTGTGCCGGCGGTTGCTCTGGCGCCAGTCCATGGGCGAGTCCCTCGACGAACTGAGCGAGGAGCTGCACTGCGCCTGGGGTGGGCAGAGCGTCGACTTCCTGCCCGGCGAACTGCACCTGGGGAGCATGCGCCGGATGCTGGAGATTCTCTCCCGCCAGGCGCTGCCTCTGGACTGAGGCGGGACATCCATTGCGGCGATCGCCGCCGACGGCAGCGGTCGCAATTGGGGGAAAAGGGGGTTATCGATGATGAACATGCCGTTGCGCGCTAGCGTCGCGCAGGCCAGTCGCCCATGGGCGCAGGGAGATGGCTCGTGAGCGGGGTTGGCTATCGACTGGAAGAAAGTCTGGAGTACCGCACGCTGGTGCCGGAGGCGCTGTCGATCTGGCGCATGGCCGGCGCCAACCGGATGCTGTTCGACTGCTTCGACGTGGACAGCAAGGCTGCGCGGCGTAGCGTGGCGATCCTTTCCAGCTGCCTGCGCATCGAGTGCTGGGGGCGCGATGTAGTGCTGCGGGCGTTGAACGCCAACGGACGCGCCTTGCTGGCACCGTTGAGCGAGGCCTGTCCGGCCCAGGTCACCTGCTTGCGTGACGGCGACACCCTGCACTGGCGCTTCCCCCAGGAAGAGTCGCATGCGGACGAGTGGCGACGCCTGCATGGCCTGTCCAGCCTGGAGGCGCTGCGCCGCGTGCTCGGAACGCTGGGCGACGCGGAGGGGCCCGCGCTGCTGGGCGGCCTGTTCAGCTTCGACCTGGCCGAGCAGTTCGAACCCTTGCCGGCGCCGGCCGAACCTGCGCGGCATTGCCCGGACTACCTGTTCCTGGTGCCGGAGTTGCTGCTGGACATCGATCACCTGGCGCGCCGGACTTCGCTGCAGGCGTTCGTCCACGATCCGGCCGGGCACGACCGGTTGGCCGCCAGCCTGCGCCAGTGTGCCGACGAATTCCATGGCGCCGTGGAGGAGGCTTCCGAGTCGCCGGTGGCAGGCGTACGGGCCGGCAACTACCAGGTCGACCTGGACGATGCGAGCTTTGCCCGCCAGGTAGAGCGCCTGCAGGCCCACGTGAGGGCCGGCGACGTGTTCCAGATCGTACCGTCGCGCAGCTTCAGCATGCCGTGCGCGGACCCCTGGCGGGCCTATCGCCAGTTGTGCCTGCGCAACCCCAGCCCGTACCGCTTCTTCCTCGATGCGGGGGACTTCTGCCTGTTCGGCGCTTCGCCGGAGTCGGCATTGAAGTACGACGCGGAGAGTCGCGAGGTGGAACTCTACCCCATCGCCGGCACTCGCCCGCGCGGACGCGATGCCCGGGGCGCCATCGATGCGGAACTGGACAATCGCCTGGAAGCGGAGTTGCGCCTGGACGCCAAGGAGATCGCCGAGCACATGATGCTGGTCGACCTGGCGCGCAACGATCTGGCGCGGGTCTGCCGCAGCGGTACGCGGCAGGTGCGCGATATGCTCAAGGTCGATCGCTACAGCCACGTGATGCACCTGGTCTCGCGCGTGGCTGGCGAACTGCATGGCGAACTGGATGCGCTGCATGCCTACCGTGCCTGCCTGAACATGGGCACCCTGGTCGGTGCGCCGAAGGTCCGTGCCATGCAGTTGCTGCGGCAGTACGAGGATGGCTATCGCGGCAGCTACGGTGGCGCGATCGGCATTCTCGACAGCGCCGGCAACCTCGATACCAGCATCGTCATCCGCTCCGCCGAGGTCCGCGAAGGTATCGCGCGGGTCCGGGCAGGCGCCGGCGTGGTGCTGGATTCGGATCCACGGCTGGAGGCCGAGGAAACCCGCAACAAGGCGCTGGCGGTGCTGACCGCCGTGGCCGCTGCCGAACGCGAAAGGGGAGAGCGCGATGCGCATCACGCTGTTGGATAACTTCGATTCCTTCACCTACAACCTGGTTGAGCAGTTCTGCCTGCTCGGCGCGGAGGTCCGGGTGATGCGCAACGATACGCCGTTGCCGACGATCCAGGCGGCATTGCTGGCCGACGGTTGCGAACTGCTGGTGCTGTCGCCGGGGCCCGGTCGGCCGGAAGACGCCGGCTGCATGCTGGAATTGCTCGCCTGGGCCCGCGGGCGCTTGCCGGTGCTCGGCGTCTGCCTCGGCCACCAGGCGCTGGCGCTGGCCGCCGGTGGCGCGGTGGGCGAGGCGAGGAAACCGCTGCATGGCAAGAGCACGTCCCTGCGTTTCGATCAGCGTCACCCGCTGTTCGACGGCATCGCTGACCTGCGCGTCGCGCGCTACCACTCGCTGGTGGTCAGTCGCCTGCCGGAAGGTTTCGACTGCCTGGCCGATGCCGATGGTGAGATCATGGCGATGGCCGATCCGCGCAATCGACAGCTGGGCTTGCAGTTCCATCCCGAGTCGATTCTCACCACCCACGGCCAGCGTCTGCTGGAGAACGCTCTACTCTGGTGCGGCGCGCTGGCGGTACGCGAGCGCCTTCGGGCCTGAGCGGCGCTGCGCCGTTTCGACGATGCTCGGTTGCCAGGCCGGCGCATCGTCGAAACGCTGGCGGCCGAGTTCGCGCAGGCGCTGGCGGGCGCTTTCGAGAAAGCGCAGGAAGCTGCGCTCGGATTCCAGCGCGGTGTTGTAGTAGCAATACACCTTGGTGTCGATGCCGCCCGGTTCGTAGAGTTCGCTGAGGACTGCCAGGGTACCGTTGCGCAGGCGTTCCTCGACGAAATAATGCGGCGCGATGCCCCATCCGACGCCGGCTTCCACCAGACGCAGCATGTCGTCGAAGTTTTCCACGAAGAGCACCTTGTCGCTGACCGGCCGCAGCAGGTTCGAATGCTGCCCGGAGCGGCTGCCGAGGCTGATCTGCCGGTAATTGGCCAGGCTCGCGATGCTGTGCAGGGAGGCATTGCACAACGGGTGCTGCGGATGGGCGACGACGAACGCCTTGGTGTAGCCGAGCACGCACTGGTTGAAGCGGGAGATCTTCAGTTCCTCGTCGATGGTGATGGCGATATCGATTTCCGCGTTGTCCTGCTTGATCGTCGCCAGGCTATCGGCGGGCGAGGTGCGTATCAGGCTGACCATGTTGAAATCGTCGAGCAGTACGCTGCTCACCGTATCGCAGAACGACGGCGGGATGGCGGTGTCCAGCAGCACCCGGAGATTGCGCGGACCCTTGTTGAGATTGAAGGCGATGTCGCCGATCAGCTGCTGGTAGTTCAGCAGGCTGCGCATGTAAGGGATCAGGCGAAGCGCCTGCTCGGTGGGTTCGACCTTGTAGCCGTCCCGACGGACCAGCTCCACGCACAGGTCGATTTCCAGGTTGCTGACCGCCGAGCTGACCGCGGTGTGCGACTTGCGCAGGATCCGCGCAGCGGAGGAAATCGAACCGGAGGCGATGACCTGGAGGAACATGTTCACGTGATTCAGGTTATGAATAGGCATCCCTTATTCCTTTTATTGGGTGGCGCGTGCCGCTTCCCTTGATCGGGTCAGGTTGCCGCTACTGTGGAAGAAGCGTCGAGGACTCGATAGATAGCGCCCGAGTGTTTCAACTTGTCTTCTGGATGACGTTTTCATCGGGGAAACCTCCCGTCGGTCAGTGAAGCGCAAGGGCTGGCGTGCGAGGGTGGAATCGGCCGCCGGCTCGCTTTCTGCGCGGCGGGCGCACGGCACGGGGAGTCGTCGTTTTGGAGGTGAGGGATGACGGCTCTGTTTCAGGATATTTTTATAATTATGTGAAAGAAGAGCTTATTTCAACGAAATATGTTTCATATTGCTCGTAAATTCGACGAAAAGAAAATCCGGATATTTACCGGTTATTTAACGCTAATACCAAGGGCCTAATACCAAAGTATTAACGCTGGCATGCCGGCATGTCGTGTTCGGTCGTGGAGCGAGCCGAGCTAGGGACGGTTCTAAGAAACGAAAAAATTATGTCGCGTAGGTCTAACGACCGAAACCTATGTCTTTTGTTAGCGTAGCCACCGGCCAGGCCGGTACGGACGCCGGGATGGCCCTGGCGCGACCTATGCGGTTAGAATCCGCGGCCTTGCAGGCGGATACCCCGAGCTTCGCTCGAGGGTGTCGCGGGTGCCGTGCCCGAAACCTGCAATCGTCAGCTCCCGGCGGTCCAGCCTGCCGCCGGGTATAAAATCGAGAGACGCGCTGTTGCGCCTTCAGGTGTAGCGACTATGACGCACATTTCCGAACGACTCCTGGTCCAGGCCCACCTGGCCGCCAAGCAACCCCGCGTGTTGAGCGAGCAGGAGAGCGCCGAGCATCGCGCGGCGATCGCGGCCGAACTGAAGGCGCAGAACGCGGTACTGGTGGCGCATTACTACTGCGATCCGGTGATCCAGGCGTTGGCCGAGGAGACCGGCGGTTGCGTATCCGATTCGCTGGAGATGGCCCGTTTCGGCAACCAGCATCCGGCGCAGACGGTGGTCGTGGCCGGGGTGCGCTTCATGGGCGAGACGGCGAAGATCCTCAACCCTGAGAAGCGCGTGCTGATGCCGACCCTCGAAGCGACCTGCTCGCTCGACCTGGGCTGCCCGGTGGATGAGTTCTCGGCATTCTGCGACCAGCACCCGGAACGGACCGTGGTGGTCTATGCGAACACCTCCGCGGCGGTGAAGGCACGCGCCGACTGGGTCGTGACCTCCAGTTGCGCGGTGGAGATCGTCGAACACCTGATGGACAACGGCGAGCCTATCCTCTGGGCACCGGACCAGCACCTGGGACGCTACATCCAGCGCGAGACGGGGGCCGACATGCTGCTCTGGGACGGCGCCTGCATCGTCCACGAGGAGTTCAAGGCCAAGCAGCTGGAAGACATGAAGGCGCTCTACCCGGACGCCGCCATCCTGGTCCACCCCGAATCGCCGGAAAGCGTGGTCGCGCTGGCCGATGCCGTGGGCTCGACCAGCCAGTTGATCAAGGCCGCGCAGACCCTGCCGAACAAGACCTTCATCGTCGCCACCGATCGCGGCATCTTCTACAAGATGCAGCAGCTGTGCCCGGAAAAGGATTTCATCGAGGCCCCCACCGCCGGCAACGGCGCCGCCTGCCGCAGTTGCGCGCACTGCCCGTGGATGGCGATGAACACGCTCGAGCGGACCCTGGCCTGCCTGCGCGAGGGCAGCGGGGAAATCTTCGTCGACCCGGCGTTGATCCCGCGGGCGGTCCGTCCGCTCAAGCGCATGCTCGACTTCACCCAGGCCGCGCGCCTGCGCCAGGCCGGGAACGCCTGAACCTGGCGAGGGCGTCCCGCTGCGTAGGGTGAGTAAGCGCGGTGCGGTTGTTCGCCCAACCCCCTGTTTCGACGAGCATCGTCGGGCGTTTTTCCTCGGATATGCCGCTCAGCGGAACATTTCCTTGACCATCTTTTCCTGCTGGCGAATTTCCTGCTGGCGGGCGTCGAGTCGCGCAGCCAGTTGGAAGTTGCCGCCAGCGCGGCGCTTGGCGAAATCGAGCTGCTCGATGGCGGCCTGGTAGTCGCCGGTCAGAGACAGGTACTCGGCCCGGGCCTGGTGCACGCCGATGGCGTTGTTGGTCAGGCTGCGCACCTCGGCCAGGCGGTTCCAGACATCCGGGTCCAGCGGCCGCGCCTTGCTCAGGTCGTCGAGGATCTTCTCCGATTCCTGCGGCTTGCTCATCTTCAGCATCAGGTCGGCGCGCACCTGTTTCAGCGGGTAGCTACTGGGGAACTGGGCGAGCATCTTCTTCAACCGCTGGTCGGCATCCGGCAGGCGGTTGGCGGTGATGTCCAGCTCGACCTGGGCCAGGTTGTAGGCGACGTCGTTGGGTGCCTTCGCCAGCAATTGCCTGAGGTTGTCACGGGCATCGTTGAGCTGGCCGATGCGCGTCTGCGAGATGGCCAGTCCGTAGCGCGCGGCATCCAGCTTGGGATTGTCGTTGAGCATGGCGCGGAAGCGCTTGCCGGCCATCCCCGGGGTCTCCTCGAAGAGCAACTGAGTGCGCGCGCGCATCTGCTGGTAGCGCAGGCTGTCTTCCTTGCCGCCCTGGGGATACTGTTCGGCGCGGTTGCGGGTGTCGGCGATACGCGATTCGGTGACCGGGTGGGTGAGGAGGAACTCCGGCGGCTTGCCGTCGTAGCGATACTGCCGCGCCAGGCGCTCGAACATGTTCGGCATCGAGCGCGGATCGTAACCGGCGCGAACCATGTTGGTGACGCCGACGCGGTCGGCTTCCTGCTCGTTCTGCCGGGAAAAGCGCAACTGGTTCTGGATCGCCGCCGCCTGGGTCCCGGCGATCGCCGCGATACCCGCATCCCCTGCGCCGGCGGCTGCGGCGACGATGCCGGCGAGCATCGCCGCCATCACCGGCAGTTGCATGCGCTGCTGTGCCTCGATGCCGCGGGCGAAGTGGCGCTGGATCAGGTGGCCGAGTTCGTGGGCCAGCACCGCGGCATACTCGCCTTCGGTCTGGGCGTTGAGCAGTAGCCCGCCGTTGACACCGATCACGCCGCCGGGCGCGGCGAAGGCGTTGATCTGTGCGTCGCGGATGAGGATGAAGGCCAGCCGGTGGTCCTGCAGGTCGCTGGTTTCGGCCAGCCGGTAGACGCTGCTTTCGACGAAGTCCTTGAGCTGCGGGTCGGAGATCGCATCGACCTGGTTGCGCAGCATGCTCAGCCAGGCGCGGCCCAGCTGGAACTCCTGCTCCGGCGAAACGATCGAGGAAGATGCGTCGCCCAGGGAGGGCAGATCGTCCGACATGACCGGCGAGGCGAGCATGCAGGCGAGCGTCAACAGGGCAGGGCGCAGTACATTCATGCAGGAGGCTCAGGTTGGCAAAGGCCTTACTTTAGCCGTTGGTTATCGGCACTGCCTAGGTATCTGCCCGAGACCCGAAGCTGTTGGACTTCGAGCGCCGTTTCAACTGGCCAGCGGCGGATAGGCTTGGGTATGCTTGTCGGCCCTTCGGGAGAGGCTGTCATGACGGATAACGATTCATCCCCCCTGGTATGTGACGCGGAGCTGGATGCCAGTGGTCTCAATTGTCCGCTGCCCCTGCTAAAGGCCAAGCTAGAGCTGAACCGCCTGCCCAGCGGCGGGGTGCTCAAGGTGATCGCCACCGATGCCGGGTCGCAGCGAGACTTCCGGGCCTTCGCCCAGCTCGCCGGCCATGAACTGCTGCGCGAAGAGGCCGCCGAAGGCGTCTATCGATACTGGCTGCGCAAGCGTTAGCGGAGCCTTCGCCGTTCCGATTCAGGATTTCCGATGATCAAGGTGTTACGCGACTGGATGCAGCGCTACTTCTCCGACGAGGAGGCAGTGGTGCTGGCGATCATGCTGGTGCTCGGCTTCAGCGTCATCCTCGCCTTCGGCGGGATGCTCGCGCCGGTACTGGCGGCGATGGTGATCGCCTTCCTGATCCAGGGCGTGGTCGGCATGCTGGAACGCTTCCGGGTGCCGCACCTGTTCGCCGTGTGGCTGGTCTACAGCCTGTTCCTCGGCTTGCTGGCGCTGTTCCTGGTGGTCCTGCTGCCGCTGCTCTGGCAGCAATTGTTCACCCTGTTCAACGAACTGCCGCGGATGCTCGGCGAATGGCAGAGCGTGCTGCTGATGCTGCCCGAGCGCTATCCCAGCCTGATCAGCGAAGAGCAGGTGCTCAAGGCCATCGAGACCGCGCGCGGCGAATTCGGCCAGATCGGCCAGTGGGCGCTGACCTCGTCGCTGGCCAGCCTGCCGGTGGTGGTGAACGTCATGATCTACCTGGTGCTGGTGCCGATCCTGGTGTTCTTCTTCCTCAAGGACAAGAAGCGCTTCCATACCTGGTTCCACCGCTACCTGCCGCGCGAGCGCGGGCTGATGAAACAGGTCTGGGCCGAGATGAACCAGCAGATCGCCAATTACATTCGCGGCAAGGTCATCGAGATCGTCATTACCGGCGCGGTGACCTACATCGCCTTCGCCTACCTGGGGCTCAACTACGCAGCGCTGCTGGCCCTGCTGGTCGGCCTGTCGGTGGTGGTGCCGTACATCGGCGCGGTGGTGGTGAGCGTACCGGTGGCGATGATCGCCTTCTTCCAGTGGGGCTGGAGCGACCAGTTCATCTACCTGATGGTGGCCCACGCGATCATCCAGGCGCTGGATGGCAACGTGCTGGTGCCGCTGCTGTTCTCCGAGGCGGTGAACCTGCACCCGGTGGCGATCATCTGCGCGGTGTTGCTGTTCGGCGGGCTCTGGGGCTTCTGGGGCGTGTTCTTCGCGATCCCCCTGGCGACCCTGGTGAAAGCGGTGCTGGATGCCTGGCCCAAGGACCTTCCCGAGACTCCGGCAGCCACGCGATAGCATCGGCCGCATGAAAAATGCAAAAGGCCGCGGATGCGGCCTTTTTTTTCGGGGCGGGGCTCAGGCGCCGTTGAGCGCCTGGGCGGCGGCGAGAACCGCGTCGACATGCCCGGGCACCTTCACGCCGCGCCACTCCTGGCGCAGTACGCCGTCCCTGTCGATCAGGAAGGTGCTGCGGTCGACGCCCATGTATTCCTTGCCGTAGAGCTTCTTCAGCTTGATCACGTCGAACAGCTGGCAGACCGCTTCATCCTTGTCGCTGATCAGCTCGAAGGGGAATTCCTGTTTGCACTTGAAGTTCTCGTGGGACTTCAGGCCGTCGCGGGAGATGCCGAAGACCTCGGTATTGGCCTTCTGGAACGCCGCGTACTGGTCGCGGAAGCCCTGGCCCTCGGTGGTGCAACCGGGGGTGCTGTCCTTCGGGTAGAAATACAGGACGACCTGCTTGCCCTTCAGCGCGGACAGGGTCACCTCCTTGCCGCTGGTTGCGGGGGCGGTGAAGTCGGGTACGGGTTTGTCGATTGCGACCGGCATGGCTCGGCTCCTCAGGGGTGTTGGGGGCGCCAGGGTTCGATCAGGGCATCCAGGTTCAGGGCGTCGGCGAAGTCCAGGAACTGGTCGCGCAGCCAGCTGATCTGGGTGCCGGCGGGCAGCGTCACGGTAATCGTGGCGTTGAGCATGGTGGTGTTGGTGTGCGGCGCCTGGTAGGTGTCGCAGGTCAGGTTCTCCAGCTCGATGTTGTGGTCGATGAAGAACTGGCAGAGTTCGTTGAGGATGTCCGGGCGATACACCGCGCTGACATAGGCCACGTAAGGCAACGCCTGGGCGCGGGTCACGTGGGCGTTGCTGCGGGTCATGCTGAGGGTGATGTCGCCGCGCTTGGTGAGGGCCGGCAGGCTGCCCTCGAGGCGGGCGAGGGCATCCCAGCTTCCGGAGATCTGCAGCACCAGGGCGCTGAACTCTCCGTGGCGGGTCAGGCGGCTGCTGACCACGGCGCAGCGGCTCTCGACGCAGGCGCGGCAGAGCAGGGTGGTCAGCTCCATCGGATTGGGGCCGAGGGCGCTGATCAGAAGGAATTGTTCGCGGGGTTGGCTGGTGGACATTCAACTTTCCTGGAATACGCTGGCGGCACGGGCCGTACCTAAAGCGGGAAGGGTAGCGAAAAGCGCCGCCGAGGGAAACGTCTGCCGCCTGTCAGCGGCTTCCGACGAGGTGGCGCTCGTCTTGTGCAAGGCCTGCCGCCGACAGTACCATTACCGCTTTAATTTCGCGGCAGGAGCGGTTGCATGATTGCGGGCAGTATGGTGGCACTGGTCACCCCCTTCGATGCTCAGGGTCGACTGGACTGGGACAGCCTCGCCAAGCTGGTGGACTTCCACTTGCAGGAAGGCACCAACGCCATCGTCGCCGTCGGCACCACCGGTGAATCGGCCACGCTGGACGTGGAAGAGCACATCCAGGTGATCCGTCGCGTGGTCGACCAGGTCAAGGGCCGCATCCCGGTGATCGCCGGCACCGGCGCCAACTCCACCCGCGAGGCGGTGGCGCTGACCGAGGCCGCGAAAAGCGGCGGCGCCGACGCCTGCCTGCTGGTGACGCCGTACTACAACAAGCCGACCCAGGAAGGCATGTACCAGCACTTCCGCCATATCGCCGAAGCCGTTGCGATCCCGCAGATCCTCTACAACGTACCGGGCCGCACCTCCTGCGACATGCTTCCGGAGACCGTCGAGCGCCTGTCCAAGGTGCCGAACATCATCGGCATCAAGGAGGCCACCGGCGACCTGCAACGCGCCAAGGAAGTCATCGAGCGCGTCGGCAAGGACTTCCTCGTCTATTCCGGCGACGACGCCACGGCCGTCGAGCTGATGCTGCTGGGTGGCAAGGGCAACATCTCGGTGACCGCCAACGTCGCGCCGCGCGCCATGAGCGACCTGTGCGCCGCCGCCATGCGCGGCGACGCCGCAGCCGCGCGCGCCATCAACGATCGCCTGATGCCGCTGCACAAGGCGCTGTTCATCGAATCCAACCCCATTCCGGTGAAGTGGGCCCTGCATGAGATGGGTCTGATCCCCGAGGGCATCCGCCTGCCCCTGACCTGGCTCAGCCCGCGTTGCCACGAGCCGCTGCGTCAGGCCATGCGCCAGACCGGCGTATTGGCTTGATCAAGGAGCTCCACGCAATGAAGCGACTGGCTGGACTGACCGCCCTCGCCCTGGTTATCGGCAACACTTCCGGCTGCGGCTGGCTGTGGGGGCCGGAGGGCTATTTCCGCGACCGCGGCGACGACTACCTCGGCGCCCGCGAGACGCCTCCCATGCAATTGCCCGAAGGGGTGCACAGCAAGCCGCTCGATCCGCTGCTGCCGATTCCGCTGAACGTCGCCACCACCCACGAAAAAGAGGGTGAGTACGAGGTTCCGCGTCCGCAGCCGCTGGCCAACGCCGGCGACATCAGCGACTACAGCCTGCAGCGCAGCGGCGATAGCCGCTGGGTCGTGGCCCAGCGTCCGCCGGCGGAAGTCTGGCCGGTGGCCCGGCAGTTCTTCGAGGAGAACGGTTTCCGCATCGCCGACGAGCGCCCGCAGACCGGCGAGTTCAGTTCCGACTGGCAATCGCTGTCGCAGCTTTCCGCGCCGCTGGCACGCCGCCTGAGCAGCCGCGTGAGCGGCGTCGAGCCGGACGGCCAGGCACGGGTTCGGGTGCGTATCGAGCCCGGCGTGCAAAGCAATACCAGCGAGGTCTACGTGCTCAGCCAGACCCGCGCTGCCGGTGACACCAGCAGCCCGAGCTGGCCGAGCAAGTCGGTGGCGCCGAGCCTCGACGCGGCGCTGCTCGACGAGATGGTCGCGAGCATGGCGCGCAGCGCCGAGCAGGGCGGCTCGGTCTCCCTGCTGGCAGCCAACTCGATCTACGACACGCCCGGCACCTTCGAGTTGAGCAAGGACGGCAGCGGCAACCCGGTGCTGACCTTGCAATCCGACTTCGACCGCTCCTGGGTCAGCGTCGGGCGTGCCCTGGATAACGCCGATATCCGCGTCGACGACCTCAACCGCAGCCTTGGCGTGTACTACGTGAACATCGCCGAAGGGGCGAAGAAACCCGACGAAGACAAGCCCGGGTTCTTCAGTCGCCTGTTCGGCGGCGGCGAGAAGACCAAGGAAGAGGAAGACGCCAAGGCGCAGCGCTACCAGGTCCGCCTGACCACCGTCAGCGACGCCGTGCAGGTCACCGTCGACAAGGACATCAACACCTCTGCGCCGGCCGATGTCGCGCAAAACGTACTGGAAAAACTCCAGGAGAGCATGCGCAATGCGGTTCGCGGTTCTGGGCAGCGGAAGCCGGGGCAATTCGGCCTTGGTGAGCAGTTCTGACACCCGGATACTGATCGATTGCGGCTTCCCGCTGCGTGAAATCATCAAGCGTCTGGCGCGCCTGGGGCTGAGCCCCGCGCAGCTGGACGCGATCCTGGTCACGCACGAACACGCCGATCACATCCATGGCGTCGAACTGCTGGCGCGGCATTACCAAATCCCGGTCTATCTCAGTGCGGGTACCCTGAGCGGCATGCGCCGCCCGGTGCACCCCGCCGAGCTGTTGAGGGCCGGCCAGCGCCTGGCGATCCGCGGGCTGGAAGTGCAGGTGGTTGGCGTCTCGCACGACGCCCGCGAGCCTACCCAGTTCGTGCTGTCCGATGGGCAGCGGCGCTTCGGCATGCTCACCGATCTGGGAATGGCCACGGCCGAGGTGCTGGAGTGCTATCGTGCGGTGGATGCTCTGGTGGTCGAGGCCAACCACGACAGCACGATGCTTGCCGGTGGCCCGTATCCCTATTTTCTCAAGGCCCGCGTAGGCGGTTCGCGAGGGCACTTGAACAACCATCAGTCCGCAGAACTGGTGAAGCAGCTGGATTGGGGCCGCATGCAGCACCTGGTGCTGGCCCATCTCAGCGAAAAGAACAACTCGCCGCAGCTGGCCCGGCAAACCTTCGTCGACACCCTCGGGTGCGATCCGGACTGGCTGCAGGTGGCCGATCAGCATTCAGGCCTGGATTGGCGCGAGATCGCCTAGGCCCTATTACCCGTAAGCGGAGCCCATCATGGAAAAACGCGAAGAACTCTACCGCGGCAAAGCCAAGTCGGTTTACCAGACCGACGATGCCGATCGTCTCATCCTGCTGTTCCGCAACGACACCTCCGCCTTCGACGGCAAGCGCATCGAACAGCTCGATCGCAAGGGCGCGGTGAACAACAAGTTCAACGCCTTCATCATGCAGAAGCTGGAAGCTGCTGGCATTCCGACCCAGTTCGACAAGCTGCTGTCGGATACCGAGTGCCTGGTGAAGAAGCTCGACATGATCCCGGTCGAGTGCGTGGTGCGCAATTTTGCCGCCGGCAGCCTGGTGCGTCGCCTCGGCGTGGAAGAGGGCATCGCCCTGACTCCTCCCACCTTCGAGTTGTTCCTGAAGAACGACGCCCTGGGCGATCCGTTCATCAACGAATCCCACGTCCAGGCCTTCGGCTGGGCCACTCCCGAGCAACTGGCGCAGATGAAGACCTATTCCTTCAAGGTCAATGAAGTGCTGAACAAGCTGTTCGACGACGCCGGCCTGCTGCTGGTGGACTTCAAGCTGGAGTTCGGCCTGTTCCATGGCCAGATCGTCCTCGGCGACGAGTTCAGCCCGGACGGCTGCCGTCTGTGGGACAAGGAAACCCGCAAGAAGATGGACAAGGACCGCTTCCGCCAGGGCCTCGGCGATGTGATCGAAGCCTACGAAGAGGTGGCCAAGCGCCTGGGCGTGCCGCTTTAACCTCCGAACGCGCGCAACCATCTGAAAGAACGCGAAAAAATCTTCAAGAAAGCTTCGCGTTCTTTGTACAAGCTGGTATCATGCGCGCCGCACGGAGAGATGCCGGAGTGGTCGAACGGGACGGATTCGAAATCCGTTGAGTCAGCAATGGCTCCTAGGGTTCAAATCCCTATCTCTCCGCCATTACATATGAGCAAAGCCCTTGGAATGCCTGGCGTTCCGGGGGCTTTGTCTTTTCTGGCGAGCGTTCGGGCATCCCCTCTGCCGGGCGGGCGAAAAAGCCGTGCCATGGTTTCGGGTGCCGGCCAGGTCGTGCAGCTTTCCTAGGAATGCTGCGGGCCCTTCCTTGGTTCTGCCCTTCCTTCTCCTCTGGGTGGTCGTCCCGCTCTGCCTGGGTTTCGTGGGTGCGCTGAGCGCGCATTTCTCCACCGCTTCCGATTTTCTGTCCTTCGGGCGCCGGGTCGGGCGACCTGCCGGTTTCGATGGTCGGTGCGGTTCTTCTTAGTATCCCGGCGCTTGAAGGCGCCGCGGATGTGTGGCCGAGCTGCATGGCACGGTTTCCCTCCGGCGGACAGCCAAGATATCGGTTTGTGCCGAGTCCCGGAGACGGGGCTGGGGAGGAAGAAATGCGTCCGCTCGTTTCCGTCGTTTGCGCCTGTTTCAATATCTCGAAGTATCTGCACGAGGCGATCGCCAGCATCTACGCGCAGGGCTATCCCAATCTCGAGTTGATCGTGGTGGATGACGGATCCACGGACGACACCTATGAGCGTCTCGCCATGCTCCGCGAGCGTCACGGTTTCCAGCTCTACCGCCAGGCTAACCGAGGGGTGAGCGACGCGCTCAATCACGGTTTGCGTCATGCGCGGGGCGAGTTCGTGATGACTCCCGACCTGGACGACATTCTCCTGCCTGGAGCGCTCGACACGCGCGTCGACTACTTGCTTGCGCACCCCGAGGTCGGGTGCGTGGGCGGTTTCAATATCTGTATCGACAGTGCCGGTAACGAAGTGGCGCGAGACGGTTTCAGCGAGGGGTGTGTGGAGCGTTGGGGGTTCGATGCAGCATTGGCCGAGACCCTGGTGGTCATGCCGCTGACGGCGCTCTACCGCATGGAAGCGATGAAGCGGGCGGATTTCTTCGACCCGTCGATTCGCGTGCAGGATTTCCAGATCACCCTAAGGATCGCGGCGCAGGGCTATGAAATTCATCGACTGCCGGCCTACATGGGGCGTTATCGCCGGCATGGAAGCGGTCTGTCCGGCAGGTACAAGCTCAATTACGAGGCGGATATGCAAGCCATCGAGCCTTATCGGGCTCACCCGAATTATCGCCGGGCCCGGCAACTGATCCTGAACAAGGCGCTGAAGAAGGCTGTTGTCCAGGATGGGCGATATGCCTGGCAGTTGTTCCGCTCGGTGCCGCTGCGGGCGTGGGACCGGGTGACGCTGAAGCGATTCTGGCGCTTTCTCCGTTATCTGCCGGTCCTCGGGTTGAAAGGTGGTACCGGCGTCGAGGGTCGATGACGGCTGGCCGGCTAATCTTTCATTGGGTTGAATGTCATTTCAGAATTTCTCCTTCAGTGCCTCGCCCTGGGGAAATAGCGCGCGGCTCACGAAGCGCGCGGTATCCCGCAGGCTGGTGCCGATCCGTTCCAGGTCGTCGGGCTGGTGCTGGGCGCTGATGCCGATCGCGGAGATGGCGAAGCGCGGTTGTCCGTCGCGGTCGGTGATGGCGCTGGCGACCATGCTCACGCCGCGGTAGAGGTGTTCCTGGTCGATAGCCCAGCCGCGCTCGACGGCCTCGGACGCTTCGGCCTGGTAGCGCTCGAAGCTCGGCGGATTTTCCCAGCGCACGCGGGTCAGTCGGCGGCGCAGTTCGTCCTCCGGCAGTTCGCGCAGGCCGGCAATGCAACGCCCGGCGGCGCCGACCAGTTCCGGCAGGCGCGTGCCGACGGCGACGTTGACGTGGGCGACGGGCGGTGCGGCAAGGGCGATGACGCGGATGTGCGCATCGTCGGTGACTTGCCACAGGGCGATGAGGATGTGGTGGGCAAGGCTCAGTCGCTCCAGCTCTGGCTGGATCAGGTCGGCATAGCTGCGTCCGACGAATCCTACGGCCAGTTCCGACAGGCCAAGGCCCAGTTGGTAGGTCTTGCCCGCATCGTCGAAGGAGGTCAGCCGTTCGTTGCTCAGGGTGCGCAGGATATTGAAGGCGCTGCTCGGGCTGATGCCGGTGGCGCGAGCGATGGCGGCCACGCCTTGCGGTCCGTCGGCGTGGGCCAGGTGGCGAAGTATCTGAATGGCGTTCACTACCGCGCCGACATCTTTGCTGCTGGTGCCTTTGGTTGTGGCGTCCTTGGTCATTTTTCCTCTTTTCATTCAGTATTGTGATTGACATTCACGATAGTGAATATATTCTGGCTTTCCGGAACGTACAACCGGGGACGGAAGCAGTATCCGGTTCGGCGTCCAGCGCGATGCACTTTGCAACAAAGGTCGACAAGAACAAAGGAGAAACCTCGTGGCAGATCTTCCCGATGGCAGTACTCCGGGACCTGAGGCGCAGTACCTTGCGTTTCTCGCCCAGGGCCGTTTCATGTTGCAGCGCAGCCGTTCCAGCGGTCGCCATGTGTTCTACCCGCGCCAGTTGGTGCCGGGTAGCGGCGAGACTGATCTCGAGTGGGTTCCCGCCAGCGGCCTGGGTACGCTCTACGCGATCACTGTCAATCGCTCCCGCGGCGGCAATCACAATGTCGCGCTGGTCGACCTGGACGAGGGCGTGCGCATGATGTCGCGGATCGACGGGCACGAGAGCCTGCCGATCGGCACCCGTGTGCAGGCGCGCATCGTCGAGCAGGACGGTGCCAATGTCGTGGTGTTCGTTCCCCACCAGGAGGGACGACCATGAGCGCGGCCATCCGTGGCAAGACCGCCATCGTCGGCATCGGTAGCGCCGGCGTCGGCGAGGCGCCGGGCTACAGCGCCGTCGAACTGCTCGGCCAGGCGTCGCTCAAGGCCATTGCCGATGCCGGCCTGAAGCTTTCCGACATCGACGCGATCTTCGCCGCCACCAACTCCCATGCCTTTCCCACCTTGTCGGTCGCCGAATACCTCGGCATCCGCCCGAAATTCGTGGATGGCACCAATATCGGCGGCTCCAGTTTCGAGCTGCACCTGCTGCAGGCCACTTTGGCACTGGAGGCCGGTCTCTGCGACGCTGCGCTGATCTGCTACGGCTCCAACCAGCGAAGCGCCGGCGGCCGCCTGGTATCGATGAGCGAGCCACAATGGCACGAGACGCCCTACAAGCCGCGCCACCCGATCACCGCCTATGCCCTGGCGGCCAGCCGGCACATGCACCAGTACGGCACCACACGCGAGCAGCTCGCCGAGGTGGCGGTCTCTGCCCGGCAATGGGCCAACCTGAATCCCGAGGCGTTCGCCCGCGGGCCGTTGAGCGTCGATGACGTCCTTGCCGCGCGGATGGTCAGCGACCCGCTGAGCGCCGCCGACTGCTGCCTGGTCACCGACGGCGGTGGCGCCTGCGTGGTAGTGCGCGCCGAGCGCGCCCGCGACTTGCCCAATGCGCCGGTGTACTTCCTTGGCGCGGCCGGAGCGCAGTGGCATCGCTCGATCGTGTCGATGCCCGACCTCACCGTGACGGCGGCCTCGGAAAGCGGTCCGCGAGCCATGCAGATGGCCGGTGTGCGGCACGCCGACATCGACCTGGTGATGCTCTACGACGCCTTTACCATCAACACCCTGCTGTTCCTCGAGGACCTGGGTTTCTGCGCCAAGGGCGAGGGCGGCCCATTCGTCCAGGGCGGACGCATCGCGCCCGGCGGCGAGCTGGCGGTGAACACCAACGGTGGCGGGCTGTCCTGCGTGCATCCGGGGATGTACGGGATGTTCCTGATCATCGAGGCGGTGACCCAGCTCCGCCGCCAGGCCGGCGAGCGGCAGTTGGCCAAGGCCGACGTGGCGTTGCTGCACGGCAACGGCGGCACGCTGTCCAGCCAGGTAACCGCGTTGCTTGGCACCGGCGACACGCTCTAGACCCCAGGCCGACAGTCCTTCCGGGCGCTGCCGTGGCGGCGTCCCGCGGGCGCGCTCGCCCGCGAGAAGGTTGTCGTGCCGGCCACAGACAAACGGATCAGGTGAACCCATGTCAGCGAACCACTCGCAACAGCTCATCGACGCTCCCCGTTTCGCCAGTCTTACTCCATTGATCGAACCACGCTCGGTCGCGGTGATCGGCGCTTCCAGCGACCCGACCCGCATCGGTGGCCGTCCCATCGCCTACATGCTGCGCCATGGCTATGCCGGGCAAATCCTCCCGGTCAATCCGAATCGTGCTGAAATCCAGGGGCTGCCGGCCTTCGCCAGCGTTGCGGAGCTGCCGCAGGCACCGGACGTGGCGATTGTCGCGGTGCCTGCGCCTCAGGTGCTGGAGACCGTCCGGGCGCTAGGCCGCCAGGGGGCGCGCAGTGCCATCGTGTTCTCTTCCGGATTCAGCGAGGTCGGCGAGGCCGGCGCGGCGATGCAGGATGCGGTGGTAGCCGCTGCCCGCGAGCACGGTATGCGCCTGCTCGGTCCGAATGCGCTCGGCGCGTTCAACAGTAACCTGGGTTATTACGCGTTCTTCTCCACCAGCCTGGAACGTGGCGTACCGCTGCCCGGCCGGGTAGGCATCGCCACCCAGTCCGGCGCCTACGGCGCGCACCTGCTCGGCATGGCGCGCCAGCGCCGCCTGGGAACCCCTATCTGCGTGGCCACCGGTAACGAGGCCGACGTCACCCTGGGCGACAGCATCGGCTGGCTGGTGGAGTCGCCGGAGATCGACGTGGTGATGGCCTACGCCGAATCCATCCGCAACGTCGACAGCTTCCTCGCCGCCCTGGAGGCAGCGCATCGCGCCGGCAAGCCGGTGATCCTGCACAAGGTCGGGCGCAGCGCCCTGGGTAGCCGCGCGGCGCTGTCCCACACCGCTTCGCTGGCCGGCGACGACAAGGTGCTGGACGCCGTGCTGGGCGACTATGCGGTGATCCGCGCCAGGACCACCGAGGAACTGATGGACATCGCCTACCTCGCCACCCGGCGTATCTATCCGG
The DNA here is from genome assembly GCF_037574965.1 of Pseudomonas sp. KBN12P06040. Classification (NCBI taxonomy): domain Bacteria; kingdom Pseudomonadati; phylum Pseudomonadota; class Gammaproteobacteria; order Pseudomonadales; family Pseudomonadaceae; genus Pseudomonas; species Pseudomonas sp. KBN12P06040. Next base: position 4,468,874 of record NZ_JBBELS010000001.1, on the reverse strand, counting down.
TGGGCAACAGCCTCGGCATGATCACCGTCAGCGGCGGCGCCGGGATCATCGTCAGCGATGCCGCCGAGGAGGTCGGCCTGCCGATGCCGCCGATGCCGGACATGGCCCAGGAGCGGCTGAAGGCACGGCTGTCCTTCGCGTCGCCGATCAACCCGGTGGACTGCACCGCGCAGGCCCTGAACGATCTGACGCTGGTGCGCGACTTTACCGAGTCGATGGTGGTCGACGGTGGCTACCGTTCGCTGCTCGCCTTCTTCACCCAGGCCGGCACCGCCGCCTCCATCGGCGCGCGTCTGGCCGAGCAGTTCCGGCGGATCAAGGAGGCTCATCCCGAGCGTCTGTTCGTGGTCTCGGTGATGGGCGAGGGGGAGGAGCTGGCACCCTACGAGGAGGCCGGCTTCGCACTGTTCGAAGACCCCACCCGGGCGGTAGTGGCGATCCAGGCCATGGGGCGGCTCGGCGAAGCCTTCGCCCGGCCGTTGCGCCTGCGCCGGCCTGCCGGCGGGCTACAGTTGCCCGCCTCCACGCCCGGCGAAGCCGAGGCCAAGCGCCTGCTGGCGCGCGCCGGTATCGAGTCCGCCGCCGAGGCGGTGCTGGGCAGTGCCGAAGAGGCGGTTGCCTTCGCCGAGGGCATCGGATACCCGGTGGTGCTGAAGCTCGCCTCGGCGGACATCCAGCACAAGTCGGAAATCGGCGGCGTGCTGCTTGGCGTAAGCGATGCGGACGCGGTACGCGCCGGTTTCCAACTGCTCCTGCGCCGGGCCGCCGAGAAGGCGCCGCAGGCGCGTCTCGATGGCGTCCTGGTGGCGCGTCAGCTGCAGGGTGGGGTGGAGTGCTTCATGGGGATCCAGCGCGATCCGCTGTTCGGCCCGGTGGCGCTGTTCGGCCTGGGCGGGATCTTCGTCGAGGTGCTGCAGGACGTGGTGTTCCGCCGCTGCCCGTTCGAGGTCGACGAAGCCGAGGCGATGATCCGTAGCATCAGAGGCGCGCCGCTCCTGCTCGGCGCGCGTGGCCGGCCGCGGGCCGACGTCGCGGCGCTGGCACGGCTGCTGTCGAATCTCTCGCGGTTCGCCTGGGAGGCGGGAGAGCGCTTGCGCTCGGTGGACCTCAACCCGGTCATCGCCTTGCCGGAGGGCCAGGGCGCCTGGGCGGTGGATGCGGTGCTGGAAGTCGAGGAGGTGGCCGATGGCGCTCGATCCTGAGGTGCTCCTGAACTACCCGATCCCCGAAGTACGCCAGCGCTACAGCCGGCGCGACAGCGCCTTCTATGCATTGACCCTCGGTCTGGGCGGCGACCCGCTGGACGAGCGCCAACTGGTCTACGTCGATCCGTGCCGCGATCTCCAGGCATTGCCGTGCATGGCCCTGGTGCTCGGTCATCCGGGCTTCTGGCTGGGCAATCCGGCGACTGGCGTGGACGCGCTGCGCCTGGTTCACGGCGAGCAGCGCCTGGAGTGGCGGCGGCCGTTGCCGGCGGAAGGCGAGGTGATCGGTCGGACCCGGGTCACCGGTCTGGTAGACAAGGGCGCCGACAAGGGCGCGCTGCTCTACAGCGAGAAGGTGCTCAGCGACGCGCTCAGCGGCGAGGTGCTGGCTGTCGCCCGCAGCACCACCTTCCTTCGCGGCGACGGCGGCTTCGGTGGTTCCCGGCAGGTGCCGGAAACGCCGCATCGCTTGCCTGAACGGTCACCCGACCTGCGACTCGACCTGCCGACCCGTCCGGAGCAGGCCCTGTACTACCGCCTCAACGGCGACGACAACCCGCTCCACGCGGAGCCCGCGGCAGCGCTGCGGGCCGGCTTCCCGCGGCCGATCCTGCATGGCCTGTGCACCCTCGGCGTGGCATTCCACGCGGTGTTGCGCGGGCTCGCCGACTACCGCGCGGAGCAACTGGGACATCTGCAGGTGCGTTTCTCGGCTCCGGTGTTTCCCGGCGAGACCTTGCGTACCGAGATGTGGAGCGACGGCTCGTTCCGCACTCGCGTCGTCGAGCGCGATGTGGTGGTGCTGGACAACGGCCGGGTAGGTCCGCCGCCAGAGCGGCCGGACTGAAGCGAAGGGCGGTGGCGCGAGGGAACGACCGTCGGGCTGCCGTGAAGATCAACCGAAATCCTGCTTGCGAGAACAAGAATAATGAATGCAACCGCGCTTTCCCCGAACCCGGCGCCGGCCATTTCCCGGCGCACCATGCTGATCGCCTTCGTCTTCTGCTTCCTCGGCCTGCTCGCCGACGGTGTCGACCTGATGTTCCTGGCCTACAGCCTCAACAGCCTGAAGGCCGAATTCGGCCTGAGCAACTTCGAAGCCGGCTCCCTCGGCAGCCTGACTCTCGCCGGCATGGCCGTCGGCGGTATCTATGGCGGCTGGTGCTGCGACCGCTTCGGCCGGGTGCGAGTGGTGACCTGGACCATCGTGCTGTTCTCCATCGGTACCGCGTTGCTGGGGCTGACCCAGAACTACTGGCAGTTCGCGCTGATCCGCTTCGTCGCCTCGCTCGGCCTCGGCTCGCTGTTCGTCGCCTGCAACATCCTGATGTCCGAGTGCGTCGGAACCAAGTACCGCACCACCATCCTCGCCGCCATGCAGGCCGGCTGGACCGTGGGCTACCTGGTGGCGACCCTGCTGGCGGGGCAGATCATCCCCGAGTTCGGCTGGCGCACCTTGTTCTTCACCGCCGTGGCGCCGGCGCTGGTCTGCCTGGCCCTGCGGCCCTGGGTGCCGGAGTCGCCGTCCTGGCTCGCGGCCCAGGCCGGGCGCCAGCGTCCCGGCGCGGCTCCGCAGAGCCACGCCGAGGCTGGCGGCGCCGGCCCGCTGGGACGGATGCTGGGCGATCCGGAAACGCGCGGCATGTTCCTGCTCTGGAGCCTCACCTCCTGCTTCCTGCTGTTCGGCTACTACGGCACCAACAACTGGATGCCGTCCTACCTGGAGAGCGAGTTGGGGATGAATTTCAAGTCGATGACCGGCTACATGGTCGGCACCTACAGCGCGATGATCCTCGGCAAGGTCGCCGCCGGTGTCTGCGCCGATCTCTTCGGCCGGCGCCTGACCTTCGCCGCCGGGGCCATCGGCAGCGCCGCCTTCATGCCGTTGATCGTGTTCTACCACTCGCCCTCCAACATCCTCTGGATCCTCATCACCTTCGGCTTCATCTACGGCGTTCCGGTCGGGGTGCTGGCCACCTACATGACCGAGAGCTTCTCCACCCGCGTCCGCGGCTCGGCGGTGGGCACCGCCTACAACCTGGGTCGTATCGGCGCGGCGGTGGCGCCCGCCGGCATCGGCCTGCTGGCCACCCACGTGTCGATCGGCGCGGGTTTCCTGGTGATGGGCATCACCTACGTGCTCACCGGACTGATCCCGGCGCTGTTCATTGCGGACCGGCTCTACGACCCGAACCGCGAGTCCCGCGATGCCGAGAGCGCTTCCCGACGGCAAGCGCCGGGCAGTGCCGTGGATACCGCCGAGCGGCGCGCGGCCAAGGCCTGATCCTGCGGAAGGAGTGCACATCCATGAGTTCTTTTCCACGACAGCCAGCGGCGGAGCAGCGGCCCGCCAGCTTCCAGGAGTTCATCGGCCTCGAGCGCTGGACCGATGCCGACGGGGTGGCGCGGGTGCGCCTGGGGCATCGCCCGGAACTGATGAACTACCTGCAACAGTTCCACGGCGGGGTGTTGATGTCGGTGCTGGACGCCGCCATGGCCCAGGCGATCCGTGCCTGCCTGCCGGACTGCTCGATGGTGACCATCGACATGGCTACCCACTTCATGGGTAGCGCCCGCGGCGAGCTTCGTGCGGTTGGCAGGGTAGTGCGACGGACCCGCACGATCTGCTTCTGCACGGCGGAAATCTGCAACGAGGACGGCGAGGTCATCGCCATGGCCTCGGGCAGCTTCAGGTACCGCGCGGCTAAGCCGTAGCGGAGTTCCGGCGGCGCGGCAGCGGAGCCATCCGTCGCGCGTCCGGACCACGGCCTGCGCGGTCGCTCCGCGCGGACAAGCCGGCGCCGCCCGTGCAGATGACGGACGGGCGGACGGCGTATCGACAGGAGGGCGAACAGATGAGTGAGCAAGACGAGTGGGCCGGCGAGCGCGAGCAGCGTCTGCGGATGATCCGCGACAGCGCGGCTTCGCTGGTGCCGCGCGACGGCGACCTGACCCGCGTGCGCCGCGGTCGTTTCACCGGTAGCGGGGTGGACCGCCAGGCCTGGCGCGAGGTCTGCGCCATGGGCTGGCCGGCGCTGCGCCTGGATGAAGCGTTGGGCGGCAGCGCCCTGGGCATGAGCGAATACGCGGCGTTGCTGGAGGCGCTGGGGCGCGGCCTGCTGCCCGAGCCGCTGATCGAGGCCGGGCTGGTGGCGCCGCTGCTGCCGGAAGACGAGCGCGTTGCGTTGCTGGCCGCCGAGCGGCTGGTCCTGCCGGCGGGCATCGCCTACCCCGATGGGCGGCGACGCCCTCGTATGCAGGAAGGGCGGTTGCACGGCGAAGTCGCTCACGTACATCTGGCTGGTGCCGCCGATGCCTGGCTGGTGGCCTGCGAGCAGGGCCTGGCGCTGGTCGAGCGCGATGCCGGTGGCGTGGAACTGCTCTGCGAGGCGACCCAGGATGGCGCTCACCTGGCGCGCCTGCGTTTCCGCGATGCGCCGGCACGGTGGTTGTCCGGCGAGGTAACGGAACAGGTTCTGGACGAGGCAGCGCTGGCCTGCGCTGCCTATCTGGTCGGACTGATGGATGGCGCCTTCGAGCGAACCCTGGAGTACCTCAAGGTACGTCGCCAGTTCGGCCGCGAGATCGGCAGTTTTCAGGCGCTGCAGCACCGCATGGTCGACCTGAGGATCCAGATCGAACTGTCGCGCGCCATGGTCGAGCAGGCTGCCGCCGCGATCGATGCCGGGGCGTCGGAAAGCGAGCGCCAGCGGCAGGTCTCCAGCGCTCGGGTACGGGCCTCGGAAGCGGCTCTGCTGGTGACCCGCCAGGCCATCCAGTTGCACGGCGGCATCGGCTACACCGACGAGGCGGACATCGGCCTGTTCCTGCGCCGCGCCATGGTACTGCTCAATGCCCACGGCTCGCTGGCGTTCCACAAGGCGCGCTACGCCGCGCTGCTACAGCGGGAGGTGGCCTGATGAGCGGTTTGTTGCAGGAAACGCGCGGCACGGTGCGCCTGCTGCGCTTCGACAACCCGGCCCGGCGCAACGCACTGTCGCCGGCGCTGCGCATGGAATTGCTGCGTGCCCTGGAGGCGGCCGAATGCGACCCATCGATCCGCAGCGTGCTGCTGACCGGTGGCGAAGAGGTGTTCTGCGCCGGCGGCGACCTGGGCGACATGCGGGTGACCGAGTTGGCCGCCGGCAGGGCGCGAATGCAGGACAACGCGCGGCTGGTGCGGCAGATGGTGCGCATGGGCAAGCCGCTGATCGCCGCGGTCGAGGGCTGGGCGGTGGGGGCCGGGCTGTCCGTGGCGCTGGCCTGCGACAGCATCGTTTGCGGCGCCGGCGCCCGCTTCGCCGCCGGCTTCGGCAAGGTCGGGCTGCTCGCCGACCTCGGCCAGTTGCATACCTTGCCGGCGCGCATCGGTTGGGGGCGGGCACGGCAGATCCTGATGTTCGGCCAGGTGGTAGAGGCCGAGGAGGCACTGCGCATCGGCCTGGCCGACCGCCTCTGCGCCGCTGGCGGCGCCTTGGCGATGGCGCTGGAGCTGGCCGGGCGGGTGGAGCAGCAGGCGCCCTTGCCTCTGGCGATGACCAAGGCGTTGCTCGCCGAGGGCCTTGACCTATTGCTGGAGCGGGAGAGCGAGTTGCAGAGCCAGTTGTTCCTCAGCGCCGACCACGCCGAGGGCAAGGCGGCCTTTCTCGCCAAGCGTCCCCCCGTATTCAGAGGAAACTGAGATGACCGACTACGACAGTCTCGACGACAACGCCTTTCGCCTGATGGTCCGTGAGTGGATCGCCGCCAACTATCCGCAGCGCATCCGCAATCCGCCCCGTCGCCTGGGGCGCGAGGAAACCCGCGAGTGGTACCTGCTGTTGTCGCGCCAGGGCTGGCTGTGTCCCGGCTGGCCCAGGGAGTACGGCGGCATGGGGCTGAGCGCCGGCAAGCAACTGATCATGATGGAGGAAATGGAGGAGTACGGCTGCGCGCGCCTGCCCGACAGCGGCGTGACCATGCTCGGCCCATTGTTGATCCGCTATGGCGACGAGGCACAACGGGCGCGCTTCCTGCCGCGCATTCTCAGCGGCGAAGACATCTGGTGCCAGGGCTACAGCGAGCCCAACGCCGGCTCCGACCTGGCCAGCCTGCGCACCGAGGCGCGCCTGGAAAACGGCGAGTGGGTGATCAACGGACAGAAGACCTGGACCACCATGGGCTCGGAGGCCAACTGGATCTTCCTGCTGGTCCGCACCGAGCGCAGCGCCAAGGCGCAGCACGGCATCAGCTTCCTGCTGGTGCCGATGGACAGCCCGGGCATCGAGGTGCGGCCGATCCTCAACCTGGAGCTGCACGGCGAGTTCTGCGAAGTGTTTTTCAACGACGTGCGGGTGCCCTACGACAGCCTGGTCGGCGAAATCAACCAGGGCTGGAGCATGGCCAAGGCGCTGCTCGGTTTCGAGCGGATCTTCCTCGGTTCGCCCAAGCAGTCCACCTTCGCCCTCCAGCGCCTGGAGCGCCTGGCCCGGCACCTGGGACTGTGGCACGACCCTCTGTTCGCGCGCCGCTTCGCCGCGCTGAGCATGGACCTGGACAGCCACAAGGCGCTCTACGAGCGTTTCGCCGAACGCCTGCGGTGTGGGAAGAGCCTCGGCCCGGAGGTATCCATGCTGAAGATATTCCAGTCCGAACTGTTCCAGCGCATCAGCGAGCTGGGCCTGGAGGTCGCCGGGGAGGACTCGGCCCTGCTACAGCCCTTCGCCGAAGACCCCGAGCTGCATCCGGCGGGGATCTTCATCCAGTCGCGGCCGACCACCATCTACGGCGGCAGCAACGAAATCCAGCGCAACATCCTGGCCAAGAGCGTCCTCGGCCTGCCGGGCTGAGCGCAACCGAACGACATCCACGGGACGAAGAGGATTACCCATGAGCAGCAGACTCAATGAAGGCAAGGTCGCGATCGTTACCGGCGCGGGCGGCGGCATCGGCCGCGAGATCGCCCTGGCCCTGGCCGATTCCGGGGCACGGGTGGTGATCAACGATATCGGCGTATCGCTACAGGGCGAGGGCGGGTCGGCCTCGCCGGCCGAAGAGACCCTTGGCCTGATCCGCCAGCGAGGCGGCGAAGGTCTGATCAACACCGACAGCGTCGCCGACTGGGACAGCGCGCGGCGTATCGTCGAATGCGCCATGGACGGTTTCGGGCGTCTGGATATCGTGGTGAACAACGCTGGCATCCTGCGCGATGCGATCTTCCACAAGATGAGCGCCGACGACTGGCTGTCGGTGATCAATGTCCATCTCAACGGCAGCTTCTTCGTCAGCCGGGCCGCCGCCGAACGCTTCCGTACCCAGCAGGCCGGCGCCTTCGTACACATGACCAGCACTTCCGGGCTGATCGGCAACTTCGGCCAGGCCAATTATTCCGCGGCCAAGCTGGGCATCGTCGCCTTGAGCAAATCCATCGCCCTCGACATGCAGCGCTACAACGTGCGTTCGAATTGCATCGCGCCGTTCGCCTGGAGCCGGATGACCGACTCGATTCCGGCCGAAACCCCGGAGCAGAAGGCCCGCGTCGACAAGCTGCAGCGCATGACCCCCGAGAAGAACGCGCCGCTGGCCGTCTACCTGGCGTCCGACGCCGCCCGCGAGGTCACCGGCCAGGTGTTCGCCGCGCGTCACCACGAACTCTTCCTGATGAGCCAGAGCCGGCCGCTGCGCAGTGTGCATAGCGAGCACGGTTGGACCCCGGAGAGCATCGCCGAGCACGGCATGCCGGCGTTGCGCGGCAGCTTCATGGACCTGGCGCGCAGCCCGGACGTGTTCTCCTGGGACCCGATTTGACCGAGGAGGCAATCCATGGGCGTGTTCAGGACCCGTTTCACCGAGACCTTCGGCGTCGAACACCCGATCATGCAGGGCGGCATGCAGTGGGTCGGCCGTGCCGAGATGGCTGCGGCGGTGGCCAACGCCGGTGGCCTGGCGACGCTGTCGGCGTTGACCCAGCCGAGCCCGGAGGCACTGGCTGCGGAGATTGCCCGCTGCCGCGAGCTGACCGATCGGCCGTTCGGGGTCAACCTGACCTTGCTGCCGACGCAGAAGCCGGTGCCCTATGCCGAATATCGCGCAGCCATCATCGAGGCGGGAATCCCCGTCGTCGAAACCGCCGGCAACGACCCCGGCGAGCACATCGCCGAATTCCGTCGACACGACGTCAAGGTGATCCACAAGTGCACCGCCGTGCGCCATGCGCTCAAGGCCGAGCGACTGGGCGTGGACGCCGTCTCCATCGACGGCTTCGAGTGTGCCGGCCATCCGGGCGAGGACGACATCCCCGGCCTGGTGTTGCTGCCGGCCGCGGCCAACCGGCTACGCGTGCCGATCATCGCCTCCGGCGGTTTCGCCGATGGACGTGGCCTGGTCGCGGCGCTGGCGCTGGGTGCCGACGCGATCAACATGGGCACGCGCTTCCTGGCCACTCGCGAATGTCCGATACACCCTGCGGTGAAGGCGGCGATCCGTGCGGCCGACGAGCGTTCCACCGACCTGATCATGCGTTCCCTGCGCAATACCGCGCGGGTGGCGCGCAACGCGATCAGCCAGGAAGTACTGGCGATCGAGGCACGCGGCGGCGCCGGCTACGCCGATATCGCCGCGCTGGTCAGCGGCCAGCGCGGTCACCAGGTGTACCAGCAGGGCGATACCGACCTGGGGATCTGGTCGGCCGGCATGGTCCAGGGCCTGATCGACGACGAACCGGCCTGCGCCGAGTTGCTCAGGGACATCGTCGAGCAGGCGCGCCAACTGGTGCGTCAACGCCTGGAGGGCATGCTCGCCGGGGTCTGATCCGCTCCGCCACGGCGGTCGCGGCAGGGAGTGGCCGCGGCGCCGTGTCTATCCACTGACGACGAAGAGACAACAACAATGAAAATTCTTCCCGTTCCGATGCTGGCCGCGGGGCTGGCGTTGCTGCCGTCGTTCGCCCAGGCGGAGTTTTTTGCCGACGGCAAGGCCGGCCTCGAACTGCGCAATTTCTATTTCAATCGTGACTATCGCCAGCCCGGCACCAGCCAGTCCTATTCGGAGGAGTGGGCGCAGGGTTTCCTGTTGCGCTACGAGTCCGGCTACACCGAGGGGCTCTTCGGCCTGGGTGTCGATGCGCTGGGCCTGCTGGGCGTCAGGCTGGACTCCTCGCCAGAGCGATCCGGTAGTGGTCTGTTGCCGTATTCGACGAGCGACCGGCGCGCCGCCCACGACTATTCCAGCCTGGGCCTGACCGCCAAACTACGGGTCTCGCACAGTACGCTGAAGATCGGCAGCCTGATGCCCAGGCTGCCGGTGGTGCAGTTCAACGACACGCGCCTGCACCCGCAAACCTTCCAGGGTGGACTGCTGGAAGTGAACGAGATCGACGGGCTGGCGCTGCAGTTCGGCCAGTTGCGCCAGGTCAAGCAGCGCGACTCGACCAACGCCGAAGACCTCGGCATCACCCGCGGCAACAAGCGCAACGTACTGGCGGGCCGGCACCCCGGCAGCGACCGCTTCGACTTCGCCGGCGGTACCTACCGCTGGAGCGAGCGCCTGAGCAGCAGCTACCACTACGCCAACCTGGAGGATTTCTACCGCCAGCATTATCTCGGCGTGCAGCACCTCTTGCCGCTCGCCGATGACCAGTCGCTGAAGTCCGACATCCGCTGGGCGCGTTCCACCGACGAGGGCGGCAGCCGCGTCGACAATCGCGCGCTGAATGCGCTGTTCACCTATCGCCTGGGCGGCCACGCCTTCGGCCTCGGCTACCAGCGCATGTCCGGCGACACCGGCTTCGCCTACCTGGGCGGGACCGATCCGTATCTGGTCAACTTCGTGCAGATCGGCGATTTCGCCAACAAGGACGAGCGCTCCTGGCAGTTGCGCTACGACTACGACTTCGCCGCCATCGGCCTGCCCGGCCTGACATTCATGAGCCGCTACCTGCGTGGCGAACACATCGACCTTCTGGACGGCGGTGGGCGCGGCAAGGAATGGGAGCGGGACACCGATATCGCCTACCTGGTGCAATCGGGGCCGTTGAAGAACCTGGGGATCAAGTTGCGCAACGGCACCTTCCGCAGCGATTTCGGCAACGACATCGACGAGACCCGGCTGATCGTCAGCTACGCGTTGCCGCTGTGGTGAAGCGGACTTGAGTTTCCCGATGTTTCCGCGCCATTGACCCTGTAGTGGCTACAGCCTTTTCACTGGAAGCCGTCAGATCCAGACGAGAGGGTTGTGCCATGGGGTTCTTCGAACGGTTGTTGATGGGTGGGCGTCATCATGGACAGGGCGGTGGTCATCACGGCGGCGGTCATCACCGCGGTCAGGGCGGCTATCCGCCGGCGCCAGTCGCGGTGGGAATGGCCTGTCCCGCCTGCCGCACCGCGAATGCGGCGACGGCACGATTCTGCCAGGGCTGCGGCGGCGCCCTGGCGCCGCTGCGCTGTATCGCCTGCAGCGCCGATCTCGCGGCGGGCGCGAAGTTCTGCGGCGCCTGCGGTGCGCCGCAGCAGTAGCCTCAGTCGACGGCGAGGATTTCCACCGCAAGGGGGGAGTCCTTCGCCCCGGTCTCGTCGCCCGGGTGCCTGCCGATCAGGCTCTGGCCCAGTGGCGAGCGAGGCGTGATGACCAACACCTCGCGACCTTCGCAATCGATCTTCAGCCCGGCCGCCTCGGGGCCGAGGAACACTGTTCGCCGGCTGCCGTCGGCGTTCAGCAGGGTGACCAGCGCGGTGAGCTGGATGCCCTGTTCCTCGTCGAAATCGCGCAGCACCAGGTTGCGGTACAGGCCCAGCGCCTGGCGGATCTCCTCGACCCGGCGCGACTGCCCGGCGGCCAGGTAGGCCGCCTCCAGGCCGAGGGTGTCGTACTTGTTCTCGGCGACGTTCTCTTCGTGGGTTGCCGTCTCATGGGCGGTCTGCGCGGCGCGGACGGCGACTTCCAGGTCCGCGGCGAGCTTTTCCGTGATCAGGCGCAACAGCTGTTTCTTGTCCATGTCGGGTAGGCGAGGGCTGGCCGGCGAAGGCGTGCATGGTACGGGAAAGACGGCGGATCGCGACAGCTCGGAGCCAGTATGAAAACTCGGAATGACGTGGCGAATAAAGGTCGTTTGTCGCTCCCGGGCAAACCGACTAAAACGAGCGGAAACGAACAGCCAGGAGAACCTCACATGATCGACGGATTGCTGCGCAGTCTCGGCCTCGACCCCAATGCTTTTCGCGATGGCGAGCTTGCCGTGCATACCCCCATCGACGGCAGTCGCCTGGCTGCGGTGCGACTGGAGGGGCGCGCCGCCGTTGCCGCCAAGGTCGAGCGCGCCGAACAGGCGTTCCGCGCCTGGCGCCAGGTGCCGGCGCCGCGCCGTGGTGAACTGGTGCGGCTGTTCGGCGAGGAATTGCGTCGGCACAAGGCCGAACTCGGCGAACTGGTGTCCTGGGAGGCGGGCAAGATCACCCAGGAAGGCCTCGGCGAAGTCCAGGAAATGATCGATATCTGCGACTTCGCGGTGGGCCTCTCGCGCCAGTTGTACGGTCTTACCATCGCATCCGAGCGTCCCGGCCACCACATGCGCGAGACCTGGCACCCGCTGGGCGTGGTAGGCGTGATCAGCGCGTTCAACTTCCCAGTCGCGGTGTGGTCGTGGAATACCGCGCTGGCGCTGGTCTGCGGTAATTCCGTGGTCTGGAAGCCTTCGGAGAAGGCCCCCCTCACCGCACTGGCCTGCCAGGCGCTGTTCGAGCGTGCCGCGCGGGCCTTCGGCGGCGATGCGCCGGCGCACCTGAGCCAATTGCTGATCGGCGACCGCGAGGCCGGCGAAGCGCTGGTGGACGACCGTCGCGTCGCCCTGGTCAGCGCCACCGGCAGCACTCGCATGGGGCGCGAAGTGGCGCCGCGGGTGGCGGCGCGTTTCGCTCGCTGCATCCTCGAACTGGGCGGCAACAACGCGATGATCCTGGCGCCAAGCGCCGACCTCGACCTGGCGGTGCGCGGCATCCTGTTCGGCGCGGTGGGCACCGCCGGGCAGCGCTGCACCACCTTGCGCCGGTTGATTGCCCATGAGTCGGTGAAGGACGAGATAGTCGAGCGCCTCAAGGCAGCCTATTCCAGGGTCCGTATCGGTCATCCGCTGGAGGGCAACCTGGTCGGGCCGCTGATCGACGAACGCAGCTACCTGGCCATGCAGGACGCCCTGGCGCGAGCCCGCGAGCAGGGGGGGCGGGTGTTCGGCGGCGAGCGGCAATTGCAGGAGCGCTATCCGGATGCCTACTACGTGTCGCCGGCCATCGTCGAGATGCCGGGACAGACCGAAGTGGTGCGCACGGAGACCTTCGCACCGATCCTGTACGTGGTCGGCTACCGCGATTTCGACGAGGCCCTGCGCCTGAACAACGAGGTTCCCCAGGGACTGTCGTCGTGCATCTTCACCACCGACCTGCGCGAGGCGGAACTGTTCCAGGGCGCGGCGGGCAGTGACTGCGGGATCGCCAACGTCAACATCGGCACCAGCGGGGCGGAAATCGGCGGGGCGTTCGGCGGCGAGAAAGAGACCGGCGGCGGTCGCGAGTCCGGCTCGGACGCCTGGAAGGCCTACATGCGACGGCAGACCAACACCGTCAACTATTCCCGCGAGCTGCCGCTGGCACAGGGCATCACCTTCGATTGAACGGGGCGCGGCGGGCTCCCGCCGCATGGCAATGAGGCTGGCAGCGGAGTCGCGCATGGGCGGTTTGCAGCAACGGTGTCTGTGGGAAGTGGTTACGCCTCGCCTGTCCGGAGCGGCGAGCCTGAACGGCGAGCAGCGCGCCGACGTATGTGTGATCGGCGCCGGTTTCACCGGGCTTTCGGCGGCGCTCCACCTGCTGGAGGCGGGCCGTTCGGTGTGCGTGCTGGAAGCGTACGAGGTCGGCCACGGCGGGTCGGGACGTAATGTCGGATTGATCAACGCCGGCACCTGGATTCCCCCGGACGAGGTGGTCGCCACCCTCGGCGCCGAGCAGGGAGAAAAGCTCAACGCCGTGCTGGGGCGGGCGCCGGCGCTGGTGATGGAGACCATCGAACGCCTCGGCATCGATTGCCAGTTGCGCCGCGAGGGCACCCTGCACATGTCGCACAACGCCAGCGGCGTGGCCGATCTGCAACGCCGTCACGCGCAGTGGACGCGCCGCGGCGCTCCGCTGGAGTTGCTGACCGGCGCGGCTTGCCACGAGGCCTGCGGCACCCGGCGAATCAGCGCGGCGTTGCTCGACCGACGCGCCGGCACTCTCAATCCCATGGCCTATTCGCGCGGACTGGCCACTGCCGTCGTACAGCGTGGCGGGCAACTGTACCAGCGCTCGCCGGTGCTCGCCCTGGAGCGGCAGGGCGCGCTGTGGGCGGTGCGCAGCGCCGCGGGGGCGGTACTGGCGGAACAGGTGGTGATCGCCTCCAACGCCTATACCGAGGGCGAGTGGACCAACCTGAGGCGGCACTTCTTTCCCGGCTACTACTACCAGGTGGCTTCGGCGCCGCTGCACGGCGCCGCGGCCGAGCGCATCCTGCCTCACGGCCAGGGTTCCTGGGACACCAGGACGGTGCTCAGCAGCATCCGTCGCGATGCCCAGGGCCGCCTGTTGCTGGGAAGCCTCGGCAATGGCGCGAACAAGCCCGCCTGGTTCCTGCGGCAATGGGCCGATCGAATCCAGAGCCATTACTTTCCCGACCTGGGCCAGGTCAACTGGGAGTACAGCTGGACGGGTTGCATCGCCTTTACCCCCGATCATCTGATGCGCCTGTTCGAGCCTGCGCAAGGCTTGCTGGCGGTGACCGGCTACAACGGACGCGGCGTGACCACCGGTACGGTAGTGGGCAAGGCGTTCGCCGACTACCTGCTGAGCGGCGAGCGAGCGATATTGCCGTTGCCGTTCAGTGACATGAAGCCCGTCCCCGCGGCCAGGCTGCGCAGTTGCGCCTACGAGATGGGTTTTTCTCTCTATCACGCCGGTCAATGCTTGCGCGTGGTTCTCTAGGTTCGACCGAATCAAGGTGTGTTTTCAGCAAAATAATGATAGTTTGTTGTAAACACACATGAGGAGGTCGTCATGAGCGCTCTCATCAAGGAACGTCCCAGCGCCGATGCTGTCCTGGCCAAGGCCGTCCTGGCCGCGCGCGAGCAATTGGGGCTGACGCAGCTCGAACTGGCCGGCATCGTCGGCGTCGATCGCAGCGCCATCAGCCGCTGGAAGACCCAGGGCCTGCGGGTGGACAGCAAGACCGGCGAGCTGGCTCTGCTGCTGGTGCGGGTCTATCGCGCACTGTATGCCCTGTTCGGCGGGCAGCAGGAGGACATGCGCCACTTCCTGCGCACTCCCAACCATCACCTGGCGGGCGAGCCGCTGGCACTGATGGGACAGGTGCAGGGCCTGGTTCATGTGCTGGAATACCTCGATGCGATCCGCGGCAAGGTCTGATGCCCGGCGCGCCTGTACGGGGGCCTACGCCTGTCACGGAAAAGGCTGGCAGCCAGAGGCGACACGCCTGGCTGAATGGAGACTGCGGTGCCGCTACGCTGGCATCCGACACCACAGGAAGCGAGGGGCGGAAGGTGAGCGAGATCTGGCGACAGTGCAAGGGTGAGCGGCATGTCCGACCGCTCCAGGGGCGGCTGGTGCGGTTGGTGGAGAGCCAGGAGCAGGTGGCGACCCTGCAATTGGTCGACACCCTGGAAGAACAGGCGTTGCTCGAGGAACTGCTCGAGTCGAGCAAGCCGCCGGTGCCGGCGGATGCCGAGCCATTGCATTACCTGTTGAAGACCCCGTTCCGTTATCCGCCCTTGCGTTGGGGGTCGCGGTTTGGCCGTCGTCACGAGCCAAGCCTGTTCTACGCCGCGTTGAAGCTGGAAACGGCCATGGCCGAAAGCGCGTATTACCGTTGTGTCCTGTGGAGTGGCATGGCGGTGCCGCCACCGAGCGGGAGGATTCTGTCCGAGCACGCTTCGTTCGAGGCGGGCTGGAAGGTGGAGCGGGGAATCCGTCTGCAGGCGCCGCCTTTCTCCGATCACGAGGCTGCGCTGACCGACATCGCCGACTACCGCGCTCCCCAGGAACTGGGGAGTGCCATGCGCAGCGCCGGGGTGCAGGCATTCGAATACCGTTCGGCGCGTTGCCCGGAGCGCGGCTGCAATGTCGCCCTGTTCACGCCCGCGGCCTTCACCGAAAAGCGTCCTCGCAACCTGACGCCCTGGCTGTGCGAAACCACGGCCGGTTACGTGGCCTTCAAGCCGGCGCATGTGCCGGGGTCGCCGAAAATCTTCTCCTGGGAGCTGTTCCTGGTGGACGGAAAGTTGCCGCATCCGGCGTGAGTGGAGGGTCGCACGGTTGTCAGCGATCCGGGCTCGCCGTCTGGAGGCCGCAACCTGCTGGTTGGGCGGGGCTGGCCTGCATGCCCCGAGGGAAAGAGTGGCTGGGGATTTCGAACGGCATTGCCCTGCAATGGGGCGGCAAGAGGCTTCGGCGAAAATTTGTGCACAAATGGAAAGCAGCTTGTCAAGGGTTGAGAGCGTTAGGCTCTAAACGCTTGATTTTTCATGTTTGAAACGTAACTTATTGAAAAATAACGATAAAAATAGTTGGTGAAAAAATCGTCAATCTGTCCCATAGCCCCACTCCATCGGGGGTTCGGCAGTTTTTTAGGGGCTTTTCCACTGGGTTATCCACAGGATCTGTGGATTTCCCAAGCGCTTGCTCGACAGCACATCGCACGCTCCAAGGCAAGCCCTGTAGCCGCGACAAAAATGCCGTGGAAGCAGAAATGTCCCGGCGGCGAAGGGCGCAGGGCGATGGCTTCCGTTACGGAAGTATCTGAAATGTCCTGCGCATGGGGTTACGCACAGCTCGGAAGCGGAGTGCTCGTTCGGCGCGGCGCTATTCGCTCGACGGTCTTTTCCCAAGAACCTAGAATCCGCTGCACGCGCGCCTGCCAGGCGGGTGTTGCGTCGTTTTCCGCTGGAGTGCCCCATGCCCGTCGATCTACCGAACCTGTTGCTTGGCCTGCTGGCTGCCGCGATTCCCCTGGCCGGCCTGGCATGGCAGCTACAGAGAAGGGCCAGCCTGGCGGAGCGCGAGATAGCCTTGCTCGGCGAGCGACTGGCGACCGCGCAACTGGCCCAGGACGGGCTGAATGCGCAGTTGGAGACCAGCAGGGAGGCTTACCAGCAACTCGGCGAGCGCCATGCCAGGCTCGCCGGCGAGGTCGCCGCGCTGCGTCGGGAAGCCGAGTTGATGGGGGAGGAGCGGCAACGGGCGTCCCAGGCGGAGGCACGTTGGGCCAGCGAGCGCCAGGGCCGGGAAGAGGAATTGCGTCGCCTGGCTTCCGAACGGGCTGCGCTGGCTGCGGAACTGCGCGAGCAGCAGGAAAGCCACCAGCAGCGCCTGACCGACCTGCAGTCGGCCCGCGACGAGTTGCGGGCACAGTTCGCCGAACTGGCGGGAAAGATCTTCGACGAACGCGAACAGCGTTTCGCCGAAACCAGCCAGCAGCGCCTGGGGCAGATGCTCGATCCGCTCAAGGAGCGCATCCAGGCGTTCGAGAAGCGGGTGGAGGAAAGCTACCAGCAGGAAGCGCGCGAGCGTTTCTCCCTGAGCAAGGAACTGGAGCGTCTGCAGCAGCTCAACCTGCGCCTGGGCGAGGAAGCGACCAACCTGACCCGCGCGCTCAAGGGCCAGAAGACCCAGGGCAACTGGGGCGAACTGGTGCTGGAGCGGGTGCTCGAGCATGCAGGCCTGGAAAAAGGCCGGGAATACGAGACCCAGGTCAGCCTGAAGGGCGCCGAGGGCGAACGCTTCCAGCCGGACGTGCTGATCCGCCTGCCCGGCGACAAGCAGGTGGTGGTGGATGCCAAGGTCAGTCTCACGGCCTACCAGCAGTACATCGCCGCTGACGACGATCTGCTGCGCCAGCAGGCGCTGAAGCAGCACGTAACGTCGTTGCGCAACCATGTGAAAGGCCTCTCCGGCAAGGACTATCGACGCCTGGAAGGGTTGCACAGCCTCGACTTCGTCCTGCTGTTCATGCCGATCGAGGCGGCTTTCTCGACGGCCCTGCAGGCCGAGCCGAACCTGTTCCAGGACGCCTTCGCGCAGAATATCGTGATCGTCAGCCCGACCACCCTGCTGGCCACCCTGCGGGTAATCGACAGCCTCTGGCGCCAGGAGCGGCAGAACCAGAATGCGCGGGAAATCGCCGAACGTGCCGGTTCGCTGTATGACAAGTTCGTGCTCTTCGTCCAGGACCTCGATGAGGTCGGTTCGCGCCTGCAGCAACTGGACAAGGCCTATGCCGCGGCGCGCAACAAGCTCACCGAGGGACGTGGCAACCTGATCAGTCGCAGCGAGCAACTCAAGCTGCTCGGTGCCCGCGCCAGCAAGAGCCTGCCGACGGACTGGCTGGACCGGGCGCTGGTGGCGCCCGTGGAAGAGGCCGGAGAGGAGTGAGATCAGTTCGATCCCGTGCCCGGGCTTTCGAGAAAACGGAGGCTTTCCGGGAGGGGGATAAAAGAAGGGCGTCCGGAAGGACGCCCTGAAGATGATCATGGAGTAAGTCGGCTGTTCAGAGCCACGGCGCGGAGGAAAGTTCCGCGCCGTCCGTTCAGCGAGCGGGAGTGAGCGTCAGCCGCTTGTTGCCGTATACGCGATCGAGGTTCTGTGGCTGGAACGGGAAGCTGACGTAGCGCCCCTTGAGCCAGGCGTCGATACCGTCGGCGTAGTGCGGGCTGGCCGGATTGCCGGATTGGCCGCTGCTGTTCACGCCGATCATCGGTTCGCTCTGGCCGAAGTCGACGATTAGCCGCATCGCCGGGATCAGCCAAGTGTCGAAGTCCTGGCCCCAGCCGTAGGCCGATACGTCCAGCGTGGTGTGGTCGCCGCCGGCCGGATAGGGCCCGCGATCGAGATAGCCCTTGATCGCGCCGAGTCCGGCGCGCTCGCCGGCGCCCAGGTAGGGGGCCATTTTCGAGCTGTCGCTCCGCCATTCGTAGGTGTGCAGCTTGCCCCATTGCCAGGCCTTGCGCTCGCTCCCCAGTCGCTGTTCGCAGAACTCCACGGCGGCGGCGAGGCTGCGCGCGAGGATTGCCGGCTTGTCCTCCTTCTGCGGAGTGCGGGTATCGTCCCAGAACGGACTGTCGTCGCGCCCGAGCAGGTGGTCGGCTTGCGCCGAGTAGGAGAGGTTGGCGGTCTCGACGAAGGCTTTCCAGGCAGGGCCGTCTTCCGGTCCTAGCTCGTCGAGGAATATCTGCCTGGCGCTCTCGTGGAGGAAGGCGCCGTACAGCGCGGCGTCGCTGGAGCTGGCTGTCAGCTTGCCGTCGAACGCCATCAGCCGGTCGTAGGCCTCCCGCGCCCGGCTGCGTTGCGCCTCCGGCAAGGCGTCGATGGCCTGGCGCAGCGGCGCCGCCATGCCGGGATTGTCGAACATGGCTTGCAGCTTGGCGACGAACAGCGAGGTCTGGTCGTACTGCATGCGGATCATGCTCTGGGTGTCGTGGCTCTTGCTGGCACCGGCGAGCTGGGCGATGCGCTCGGCGCGCTCCGGGTAGTACCAGGAATTGGACAACTGGGCGCCGTAGCCGGGCTGCACGGTGCGGTGGTTGGCGGTACCCAGCCAGCCCTGCTGCGGGTCCTGGTCGGAGGGGTGGAGGATCGGGTCGGCATAGCCATCCCAGTCGTAGCGGCCGTCCCAGCCAGGGGAGGGTAGCAGGCCGCGACCCTCCTTGCGGTTCGGATAGCGTCCGGTGACCTGCCAGCCGATGTGCTTTTCGTCGGCGAACACGATGTTCAGCGGCATCGCGCGAATCTCGCGGGTGGCGTCGAAGGCCTGCTCGATGGTCTTGGCCCGCGACAGGTCGAAGAAGCCGTCCAGGGTCTTGTCGGCTTCCTGCTGGATGCTCCGGTAGGCCAGTCCGTAGCCGCTCTTCAGCGGCAGCGGCTGGAGGATGTTCTTGCGTTCGCCCAGGGCGCTGTTGAGCAGCGGGCCATGGCGGGTTTCGTGGATGACCTCGCGGATCGGCCGCTGGCCCTTGATGAAGAAGGTTTCCTGGCGTTCGCGGGTTGGCTGCCACTTGCCGTCGGCCAGGTAATAGAGCCGGTTGCCCTGGCGTCGCAACTGTTCCAGGTAGAGATCCTGGTTGTCGCCCAGGACCATGGTCATGCCCCAGGCCAGCTTGCCGTTGAAGCCCGCCACCACGCCCGGCAGACCGGCGATGGAAACGCCCGCGGCCTGGTACTTGGGCGAGCGGATCTGTACGTAGTTCCACACCGACGGCATGCTCAGTGGCAGATGGGTGTCGTTGGCCATCAGGCTCTTGCCGCTGCGGCTGCGTTGTGGCGCGATAGCCCAGTTGTTCGAGGCGGCGACCCCGAGCATGCTCAGCGCTGCGACCTGCCGCGCCGCGCCCTCGACGCCCGCGAGGCCGGGAACCTGCCCGTCCAGGCGCAGGCCCTTGAGCTTTTCCGCCTCGTCGAACGGCAGGTTTTCGTCGGGATAGGTCGGCGTTAGCCAGGCCAGCTTGTCGCTGCCGACCTTCTGCGCGAGCGTCAGCGAGGCGATTTCTTCCTGTAGGTTCACCGCCAGGCCGAAGTTGAGCAGGGCGAAGACCAGGGCCGAGTCCTCGGGCTTCCAGTATTCCGGACGGTAGCCGGACTGGGCCAGGTCCATCGGCAGCTTGTCGCGATAGCGATACAGGTAGGCGTTGACCCCGCGCGCGTAGACCTCGAAGAAGCGTTGCAGGCGCGGCGAGGCGTTCCTGTACTGGATCTCCGCGGCCTGGCGCAGGTTCACGGTACGCATGAAATGGTCGATCTCCAGCGCGCCGGGGCCGACCATCTCGGCCAGCCGTCCCTGGGCCAGCAGGCGCAGGCTGACCATCTGGCTCAGGCGGTCGGAGGCGTGTACGTAGCCCAGGGCGAACAACGCGTCATGGAAGGTGCCGGTTTCGATCAGTGGCATGCCCAGCGCGTTGCGCCGGATCGATACGTTTTGCGCCAGGCCCTTGATCGGTTGCACGCCGGAGGTCGGCGGCAGGCTGTCGGCGTAGCGATCGTCGAGCCAGGACTGGCAACCGGCCAGGCCCAGGAGGGTGCCGAAGGCCGCGGCGGCGCCGCAACGGGGAAGAAAACGCATGAAGGCTGGCGAGGCCATGGGGTGGGGGCTCCTGCGGGAGTGGTCGCGTCGAGAGGCGCTACGTTAGTGAGGAGCGCAGGGCTGCGCAAGCTCCGCCTGCGATCGTCCGCGAGGACGTCCGCAGGCCGGCTCGGGACCCGCTACTGCGGCGGATTGATGCGCTCCACCAAAGCATAGGCGCGTTGCGTCGCCGGACGCTGGCGAATGCTCTCGAACCAGCGCTGCAGGTGTGGGAAGTCGGCGAGATCCTGCTCCTGCCACTGGTGCGGGACGATCCACGGATAGATGGCCATGTCGGCGATGCTGTAGTCGTCGCCGGCGACGAAGGCGCGGTCCGCCAGGCGCTGGTCGAGAACGCCGTACAGGCGCGCGGTTTCCTTGACGTAACGGTCGATAGCGTAGGGAATCTTCTCCGGGGCGAAGCGGTTGAAATGGTGGTTCTGCCCGGCCATCGGCCCCAGCCCGCCCATCTGCCAGAACAGCCACTGCAGGGTTTCCTGGCGCGCGCGCAGGTCCTTGGCGAGGAAGCGTCCGGTCTTTTCCGCGAGATAGAGCAGGATGGCGCCGGACTCGAACAGCGACAGGGGAGCGCCGCCGTCGGCTGGTTGGCGATCGACGATGGCGGGAATCTTGTTGTTCGGCGACACCTTCAGGAAATCCGCCTGGAACTGGTCGCCCTGGCTGATATTGATCGGATGGATGGCGTAGGGCAGGCCGGTTTCTTCCAGGAAAAGAGTAATCTTGTGGCCGTTCGGGGTGGTCCAGTAGTACAGGTCGATCATCGGTGCGTCTCCGGCTCGTCGATGGGCTACGAACGGAAGACTCTACGCCAGGAACCTAGGTTCGATGCAAACCGCTGTCGCGCATGACGCCCCGGCGGGGCTGGTGGCGCGCCAACGAAAAGGCCCGCTGCTCAGCGGGCCTTCGGATGCCGGCGCGTGCGAAGGGTCAGGCGCCGTGGCACTTCTTGAATTTCTTCTCGCTGCCGCAGGGGCAGGGATCGTTGCGGCCTACGGCCTTGAGCGGATTGCGCACCGGCTCGTGGCTGTGGTTGCAGTGCGGACCATGGACATGACCATGGCCATGATCGTGATGATGATCGTGGTCGTGGTTGCAGTTCGGGCCGTGTACGTGGGGTTCCTGACTCATGGTGGACCTATTCTGGGATGAAATCGCCGGGAATTATCTCGCCATTTCGTCTCAGGTGCACGCTGCGGCCGAACATCAGTCCGGTCTTCACTTCGCCCTGCAGGCGGTAGCGGATCGGCTCCTCGGGACGTTCAAGGAGCTTGACGATGTATTTCATGTGGCGCCAGAGATTGGTTCGCACCGGCACGTCGAATACCTCGTGGCCGTGGGCGGGAACCGTGAACCACTGGCCGGACTCGCCTTCTGCGAGCTGGATGTCGTTCAGTTGCACGGCGTACTGCAGGCCGCGTACCGGCAGGCTGAAATCGTTGGGGTTGTCGATGCGGAAGCGCATCACGAACTCCTGTTCCAGCAAGCGTGCCTTGACCACTTCCACCTTCAGCAGCTTGACGTCGGGGTCTTCGAAGCTGCCGGTCATCCAGCTGCAGCCCGAGAGATTGGAGAGAACTCCCCACGCCATTATTAGGCTGATAATTCTTATCATTTGCGCCTGGTAATTCATGCTATTCCCCCCGAGACGCCCCAGTTTAACAAGCAGTGATTGTGCTGCAACTTATTGTTGTATAGAGGAAAGATGTTTCAGGTACAGGCCTGTGTCCATATGTTTCCCGTAGCGCAGTCGGGGGAGCATGGAGAAGCGCGTACGCCCGTGCAAGTCTTCCCGTCGGCTGGCGTGACCGGCTCGGCTAACCTGAACGGACCCGCCGGCCAATTTGCCGGACCCAGTCACTCCACGCGTGGCTGTCGATGGGTACAATCGTTCGACGAAACGCCAGGGCCGCCATGCCGAGCGGCCCTTCACTCGGAGAGATGCCAATGAGCCGCTTTGAAATCGCCTTTTCCGGCCAGTTGGTCGCCGGCGCCCGGCCCGAGGTGGTCAAGGCCAACCTGGCCAAGCTGTTCCAGGCCGACGCGCAGCGTATCGAGCTGCTGTTCTCCGGCCGCCGGGTGGTGATCAAGAACAACCTTGATGCCGCCTCCGCGGAAAAATACCGCAGCGTGCTGGAGCGAGCGGGAGCGATCGCCGTGGTCGCCGAGATGGAGATCGAGGAGGTGGTCATGGCGCCGCCGCCTGCGCAGCAGGCCGCCGTGGAAGCCCCACAGGCCCGCGTCGCTGCGCGGGACAGCGCGCCCTCCGGGCGTTTGCAGGTAGCGCCGCGGGACGGCTACATGGCGGCGTTCGCCGAGGTCGATGCGCCGGATTTCGGCCTGGCTCCGGTAGGCGCCGACCTACAGGACGCCAAGGCCGAAGCCGAGGCGCCGAAACTCGACCTGAGCCGCTTCAGCGTCGCCCCGGTCGGTAGCGACATGGGCCAGGCACGCTCCGAGCCAGCGGCTCCGGCTCCGGACACCAGCCACCTGCGCCTGCAGGACTGAGGCGGGCAGCGGCCTGCGACAAGCCAGGGCGTGGGGCGGATAACCGCGTCGCGGGCCGTGGCATCGGGGACAGGCGCGGGGTTGGAGGAACGCGTCGACCAGGGGCAGGCGCTTGCCTCAGTGGTCGAAATCGTCCTGGTAGACGAACTTGGGCATTTCCCAGTGGAAGCGGATGGCCAGCAGGCGGAACAGGAAGCCGCTGAACAGGGTGATCAGCATCGCCTGTTCGGAGGGCAGTTCCAGCTCCACGCAGATCAGGTAGCACCAGGCGCTGGCGAAGGACACGCTGGCATAGAGTTCGCGGCGGAAGATCAAGGGTACGTCGTTGCACAGGATGTCGCGGAGAATGCCGCCGAACACCCCGGTTATCACCCCGCTGATCGCCGCGATCAGCAGGCTGTGGCCCATTTCCAGGCTGACCTGGCAGCCGATCAGGGTGAAGGCCACCAGGCCGACCGCGTCGAGTACCAGGAACAGCGAGCGCAGGTGGCGCATCAGCGGCGCGATGAACACCGTGACCAGCGCGGCGACTGCGGTCAGCGCCAGGTATTCCGGGTGACGGACCCAGGTCAGCGGGTAATGGCCCAGCAGCATGTCGCGTACCGAGCCGCCGCCCAGAGCGGTGACGCAGGCGATCAGCACCACGCCGAACAGGTCCATGCTGCGCCGGCCGGCCGACAGCGCGCCGGTCATGGCTTCGGCGGTGATGGCGATGATGTAGAGCACGGTCAGCAGCATGGGGATGGGGCCCGGATGAAAAGGCTGCGCATTCTACCCGAGCGCTCGTCAACGCCCAAACCGCGCCGCCTGGCGCAGCATCTCAGGCGTGCATGCGCAACCAGAAGCGTTCCTGGCAGGCGTTGACGAAGTGCTTGTAGCGTGGGCTGATTTCCCGCCCGGCGGAATCCAGCACTTCGTAGCCGATCCAGCATTCCTCGCAGGCCCCGCTGCTCGGCAGGAGGTCGCGCTCGCAGTGCTGGCGCAGGCGCACGCCGTTGTCGAAACGGTAGAGCGCTTCGCAGCTGTGGATCTCGACGCCGTCCTCGCAGCGCTGTTGCTCTTCGACCTGCGCATCGCTTATCGAGACTGGCGAGGGCAGGGCATGGATGGCGCGGATATAGCTGGCGAGCGAATGCATCAGGTGATCCATGGACCGCAGCATTTCTTCAGCTTGCCGCCGGCGCCGCAGGGGCAGGGATCGTTGCGGCCGAGTTTCAGGGCCACGGTCGGATCGAGGAAGTACCAGCGACCGTTGCGCTGGACGAAGCCGGAACATTCGCGATGGGCATGTTCCCCGTCGGCGTCGTGCCAGCGCGCGACGAAGGTGACTCGCGCATGCTCCGGCTGACCGCCGAGCACCTCGTGGTTTTCCACCTCCAGGCCGAGCCAGGTGCTGCCGTGGCTCCAGGCGCGGATGCCGTCGAGATCGAGGCCGGCCTGTTGCGCCGGCAGCGTGGTGTCGCGCAGGTAGTCCACCAGTCCGAGGGCATAGGCGCTGTAGCGCGAGCGCATCAGGGCTTCCGCGGTGGGCGCGGGATGTCCCTGGTGATAGCGGCCGCAGCAATCGTCGAGCGGGTCGCCGCTGCCGCAGGGACAGGAGGGTTGGGTCATGGTTACCACCAGTACTTGCCGAAGTTTTCCGGGTTGGCCCAGAACTTGGCGTTCAGCCAATCGGGGACCTGCTTGTATTCGTACAGGTCGTAGGTGTACAGGGTCAGCGTCTGGCCTTCGCGCTGGAAGCGTTCGCTGTTCTGCATGGCGAGGGCGAAGAAGTCGGTTTCCTGCCAGTCGCTGGCCTCGAGGTCGACCAGTACGGCGACCCGGCTGGCGTTCAGGTTGCGCACGCCCGCGAGCAACTGCAGACCGGTGCGCTGCGGCAGGTGTTCCAGGCAATCGACGAACAGCGCCAGGTCGAAGCGCTGGCCGGCCAGTTCGGCGGGCAATGCCGCCGCCGGGCTGTGCGCCAGTTGGCACTGCGGATGGTTGTGGATGAAGGCCTCCACCGCCGGCAGCCGGCTGGCGCCGACCAGCAGCAAGCGCTTCGGCGCGTAGCGGGCGAGCAACGCGGCCAGGGCCTGCTGCGGGGTGCGGGGAGAAATCGGTTCGCTCATGGGAAAACACTCTCCTGGGATTCGCCAAGACTAGCCTGAAGCGCCTGCATGGCCTAGTGCTGGCGCTTTTTTCGGCTGGGGTCTTTACTCCCTATTTGTCGGTTACAACCGATCCACGAGGAGAGTTCCAATGAGCATCACGAGGACCGCTTTACCCCTGATTCTGGTCAGCGGCTTGCTGACCGGTTGCGCAGGGTTGCAGAAAAGCGACTGGCCGACCTGTGCGGCGGTCGGTGGTGTTACCGGCGCCGGCCTGGGCGCGATCGAAAGCAGCAGCTGGGCCGGCTGGGGCGCCTTGATCGGTGGTGGCGTCGGTGCTGCCTATTGCTGGGTGCACGGTGCCGGCGAACAGGTCGCACCGCCGCCTCCGCAGCCGGTCGAGGAAGTCGCGCCGCCGCCTCCTGTCGTCAAGGAAGAAACCATTGTCGTGCGCGACCTGCACTTCGCCTTCGATTCGTCGAAGGTGGACGCCGCCGACAGCGAGAAGCTCAACGGCATCGCCGAACGCCTGAAAGGCGAGGCGGCCAGTACGCGCCTGAGTATCACCGGGCATACCGACAGCGTCGGTTCCGATGCCTACAACCAGAAGCTGTCGGAACGGCGCGCGAATGCCGTGGCGAACTATCTGATCGATGCCGGGGTGCCTTCGAGCATCATCGTCGGCGTGCAGGGATTGGGCGAAAGCCAGCCGGTCGCCGACAACAAGACTCGCGAAGGGCGGGCCGAGAATCGCCGGGTGGAAATCCTCATCAAGCGCGAATGACGCTGGCGGCGCGGAGCAGAACGGGGGCGTCGAAGCCCCCGTTTTCGTTCATGGCTGGCGCCGCGGCGGGCTGGCGAGTATGTTCCCCCGCACACGATGTCTTGGGGGGAGTTCCATGAAAGCGTTTCTCGGGCTGGGCAAGCTCGTGACCCTGGTGTTCTGGGGCGCGGTGCTGGTCAATCTGCTGCATCCGTTCGCCTATCCGCTGAACTGGCTGTTGTCGATAGCCGGCGGCCTGATCCTGTTGATCCACCTGATCGAGATTCTCGTCCTCGGACGACGCCTGAAAGCGCGCGCGCATCCCTGGCTGGATCGTCTCCAGGTCCTGCTGTTCGGGGTCTTCCACATGCTTGCGTTGCCGGCGCTGAGCCCGGCCAGCGAGTTGCCGCAGGACAAGGAGGACGATCATGCGTAAGGCCATGCTCGGATTGTTC
Source organism: Pseudomonas sp. KBN12P06040 (assembly GCF_037574965.1). Classification (NCBI taxonomy): domain Bacteria; kingdom Pseudomonadati; phylum Pseudomonadota; class Gammaproteobacteria; order Pseudomonadales; family Pseudomonadaceae; genus Pseudomonas; species Pseudomonas sp. KBN12P06040. The sequence goes on along the minus strand of NZ_JBBELS010000001.1, from coordinate 4,442,713 downwards.
CTGGTCGTTCCCCTGGCCTGGGCTGGCGCCGCGTTTTCGGCCGAGGCGCCGTCGGCACGCCAGCAGGGTATCGGCGGAACCGTGAAGGTTCAGGCGAACTCGGTGATGCGCCTGCCCAAGCGGGCTCAGGAGCTGCGCCTGCGCAGAGTGGAGATCGGCGAGGATGCCGCCCTGCTGATTCCGCTGGAGGTCAGCGTCCTGCGCATCGAGGAACTGCACATGGCGAAGAACGCCCGGATCGGCGTGGCGCCGGGCGAGGAGCGAATCAGCATCGAAGTCGTCAGCGGCCGCCTGGCCGATGGCAGCATCATTTCCGCGCCCGGCGCGACCGGCACCTTCCGGCAAAGCGCCGGTAACGGCCGCGACCTGACCTTGCGCCTGCAGGCGGTGGAGGTGGAAAGCCTGCTGCTGGATGCCCGCGGCGGCGTCGGCGCGCCGGGTTACGATGGCCTGGACGGGGCTTCCGGCAAGGCCTCCGGCTGCCTCTGGGGCAGCGCGCTGAAAGGTGGCGACGGCCAATCCGGAAGCGACGGCGGTCCGGGCGGGGCGGGTGGTCGGATTCGTCTGGAAGTGCCGGGCGATTTTCCTCTGGAGCGCTTGCAAACCCGTCTGCAAGGCGGCGTCGGCGGCGCCGGAGGCAAGGCCGGCAAACCGGGTGCGGCGGATAACGCCACCGGTTGCTGGATCTACTCGGTGGATGCCGGTCGTGCGGGGCGCAGCGGAGAGGACGGCGCGAACGGCACCAACGGCAGTGATGGCAGCCTGGACGTCGTGCGCTTCTGAGGAGAGGCCGGCAGCACAGCTGCCGGCGCATCGCCGGTTCAGAGGCTCGGGCGTGCCGCTACCAGGGCTATCAGCAACAGGCCGAGGAACAGGTTGAAGCCGACGGTGCGGCGGATCTTCCCCAGCGCCTGCCCGCCCGCCGGCCAGTCCTGGGCCTGCACCGCGCGGCGCAGTTCCGGCACTTGCAGCGCCTGCACCCGCAGGAACAGTGCCAGCATGGCGACGTAGAGTCCCATCATTACCTGTACGTAGCGCGGCGCGCCGGCGAAACCGTTGAAGCTCAGGTGCAGCATGCCGACGCCGCTGATCGGCAGCAGGATCACCGCCGCCCAGACCCAATGGAAGAAACGGCGGAACACCTCCAGCCACAGGCCCAGGCGGGCTGGGGCCTCCAGCGCGGCGACGGCCGCCGGACGAAGAATCGTCCAGGCGAAGAACATGCCTCCGACCCAGACCAGGGCGGCCAGAACATGCAGGGCGTAGACGAGGGCGTAGGGGGTCATTCGGCGATCTCCGCTGGCGGTTGTGACGAAGCGCGTTATCATAGCCGCCCTGTCGAACCACTGAAAATTTATCCAGCTATGGCGCGCCGGCGGATTCGCCTTCCGCTGCGCGCCGGGCCCAGGAACTCCATGCTCAGCGCCGAACTCAAGTCCCAGATCCAGGGTGCCTACACCCGCTTTCTCGAAGCCAAGGAGCTGAAGCCTCGCTATGGCCAGCGCCTGATGATCGCCGAAGTGGCCAAGGCCCTCGGCGCGATCAAGGAGGACGAGGAGGGGCACCGCGAGGGCGAGCCGGCGGTGGTCGCGGTGGAGGCCGGAACCGGTACCGGCAAGACCGTGGCCTACAGCCTGGCGGCGATCGCCTGCGCCAAGGCCAGTGGCAAGCGCCTGGTGATAGCCACCGCGACCGTCGCCCTGCAGGAGCAGATCGTCCACAAGGATCTTCCCGACCTGCTGCGCAACAGCGGGCTGGCCTTCAGCTTCGCCCTGGCCAAGGGCCGCGGGCGCTACCTGTGCCTGTCCAAGCTCGACGTGCTGCTGCAGGAAGGCCAGGCGCAAAGCGCGACGGCGCAACTGTTCGCCGACGACGGTTTCAACATCGACGTCGACGAGACCAGCAGCAAGCTGTTCAACCAGATGATCGAACGCCTGGCCGGCAACCGCTGGGACGGCGACCGCGACAGCTGGCCGGAGGCGATCGACGACGCGCATTGGGCGCAGCTCACCACCGATCACAGCCAGTGCACCAACCGACATTGCCCGAACTTCCAGCAGTGCGCCTTCTACAAGGCGCGCGAAGGGATGACCAAGGTCGATGTGATCGTCACCAACCATGACCTGGTCCTGGCTGACCTGGCCCTGGGCGGCGGCGCCATCCTGCCCGATCCGCGCGAGACTCTCTACGTGTTCGACGAGGGCCATCACCTGCCGGACAAGGCGATTGGCCATTTCGCCCATTTCACCCGCCTGCGCGCTACCGCCGACTGGCTGGAGCAGATCGCCAAGAACCTCACCAAGCTGCTCGCCCAGCACCCGCTGCCGGGTGACCTCGGCCGCCTGATCGAACAGGTGCCGGAGCTGGCCCGGGAGATCAAGACCCAGCAGCAGTTCATGTTCACCGCCTGCGAAGAGATCGGCGATTTCCGCGCCGGCGAGGATATGGAAGGTCGCGAGCGGCCGCGTCACCGTTTCGTCGGCGGGGTGGTCCCCGAGCATATCCGCGAGATGGGCGTCGAGCTGAAGAAAGGCTTCTCCAAGCTGACCGACCTGTTCACCCGCCTCACCGATATCCTCAAGGAGGCGATGGACGGCGAAGGCGCCGGCGGCATCGCCAGCCACCAGGCGGAGGAGTGGTACCCGCTGTTCGGTAGTCTTTTGGCGCGCGCCCAGGGCAACTGGGAACTGTGGACCGCCTTCACCTGCGAGGACCCGCAGGACAGCCCGCCGATGGCGCGCTGGCTGACCCTCGCCGAGAGCGGCAGCTTCTACGACATCGAAGCCAACGCCAGCCCGATCCTCGCCGCCGAGACCCTGCGCCGCAACCTGTGGAACGTCGCCTATGGCGTGCTGGTGACCTCGGCGACCCTGACCGCGTTGGGCACCTTCGACCGCTATCGCATGCGCGCCGGCCTGCCGCGCAACGCGGTCACCGCGGTGGTGCCGAGCCCATTCCACCATGCCGAGGCCGGGGTATTGCGGGTTCCCGACCTCAAGGCGGATCCGCGCAACGCCGCCGAGCACACCGCGGCGATCATTCGCGAGCTGCCGGAACTGGTGAAGGGCGCGCGCGGCAGCCTGGTGCTGTTCTCCTCGCGCAAGCAGATGCAGGAGGTCTTCGATGGTCTCGACCGCGACTGGCGCAAGCGGGTGTTCATCCAGGGCAACCTGTCCAAGCAGGAAACCCTGAACAAGCACAAGTCGCGAGTCGACGACGGTGAGGACAGCGTGCTCTTCGGCCTCGCTAGCTTCGCCGAAGGCGTGGACCTGCCGGGGGCCTATTGCGAACACGTGGTGATCGCCAAGATTCCCTTCGCGGTACCCGACGACCCGGTGGAGGCGGCGCTGGCCGAGTGGATCGAGGCGCGCGGCGGCAATCCGTTCATGGAGATCGCCGTGCCAGACGCCTCGCTGCGGTTGGTCCAGGCCTGCGGGCGGCTGCTGCGCACCGAGCAGGACCGCGGCACCATCACCCTGCTGGATCGCCGAGTGGTCACCCAGCGCTACGGCAAGGCTATCCTCAATGCATTGCCGCCGTTCCGGCGGGAAATCGCCTGACGCGCTGATCTGCGCGGAGGGCTCCAGCCTTCACGTCCGAGCCGCATCGGGAAATTCCCGGCATTTGTCCATGCCGGGATGGAGTTAAGGAAAACAGGCTTCATGATCCGTTCGCGTTGGCATCTTCCCCTGCTTCTCGGCCTGCTCGCGGTGGCCGCGCCGCTGGCGGCGAACGACACCCAGCAGGTGCTGTTCAACTTCGTCAAGCCGATGGCCGTGGTCGGCATCACCCTGGAGGATGCCGACCTGCCCAGCGTGACGGCGGAGGCCACCCCGGAGGGCGACATTCTCCGTCGCGTCACCTTCAGCCCGGCGCAACGGCCCACCTTGCGCATGAGTCCGGCGCAGGGCCGTTGGGACTGGTCCGCAGCGGACTACGTGAGCCTGCGCATCCAGAACGCCATGAGCTGGGACATGACCCTGGAGGTCGCGATCGAGGGCGAGCAGGGCGCGCCGGGGTTGCAGGCATCCATAGAGCTTCCGGCAGGCCCGCCGCAGACCCTGCTGGTGCCGTTGCGGGCGGTTTCGCCAGAGGCTCTGGGCATGCGTGCGGGGCCGCCGATGCCGCAGATGGTCGAAGGCCAGCGGATGCTGCTGGCGCCACGCGTGGAGGGCTCGCTGGACCGCGCCAGGGTCGGGGCGCTGAGCCTGTCCCTGCGCTCGCCGCAAGCTCCCCAGAGCATCCTGCTCGGACGTTTCGGCATACGCGCAGGGAGGGCGGTGGAGCGGAGCATCCTGACCGGCCTGATCGATCGCTATGGCCAGTACAGCCGCGCCGACTGGCCGGAAAAGATTCGTTCCGACGAACAGTTGCGCAGCGCCTATGCGGCCGAGGCCGCACAGCTCCGCGACTGGGAACGGGAGACACCGGCGCGCGACCGTTTCGGCGGCCTGCTGGGTGGGCCGGTGTTCGAAGCCAGCGGCTTCTTCCGCACGGAAAAACGTGGCGGGCGCTGGTGGCTGGTTACTCCGGAAGGACATCCGTTCTGGTCGCTGGGCGTTAATGCGGTGACCGCCGACGGCAGCCGGACCTACGTCGAAGGACGCGAGCCGATGTTCGCCGAACTGCCGGCGGAGGGTGAGCCGCTGGCCGCATTCTTCGGTGAGGGCGACGACCGCCGCGGCGTCGCCGCGCAGGCCGGGCGGCGCTTCGGGCATGGCCGCTGGTTCGATTTCCTCGGTGCCAATCGCCAGCGCATCGCTCCCCAGGCGAGCGCCGACCAGCTCGCCGGCGAATGGCGCCAGCGCACCCTGGAGCGCCTCTCGGCATGGGGTTTCAACAGCCTCGGCAACTGGAGCGATCCGGCGCTCGCCGCACAGGCGCGGATGCCCTACAGCCTGCCGCTGTCGATCGCCGGCGACTACGCCACGGTCAGCAGCGGTTTCGACTGGTGGGGAGCCATGCCCGATCCCTTCGACCCGCGCTTCGCCATGGCCGCCGAGCGCGTCATCGCCATCGCTGCTCGCGACCACCGCGACGATCCCTGGCTGCTCGGCTACTACGCCGACAACGAACTGGCCTGGGCCGGGCGCGACGGCTCGGCCCAGGCGCGCTACGGCCTCGCTTTCGGAGCCTTGAGGCTGTCCATGGACAGTCCGGCGAAGCGCGCCTTCGTCAAGCAATTGAAAGCCAAGTACCTGCGCCATGAGGCATTGGCACAGGCCTGGGGCATCGAGCTGGCCGCCTGGGAGGCCCTGGAGGCGCCGGGCTACGCGGCTCCGCTGCCGGGCGAGGGGCATCCGGCCATCGCCGAGGACTACAGCGCCTTCCTCCGGCTGTATGCCGACGCTTACTTCAAGACCCTGCGCGACGCCCTGCAATGGCACGCACCGAACCACCTCCTGCTCGGCGGCCGCTTCGCCGTCAGCAATCCCGAGGCGATCACCTCCTGCGCCCGGTATTGCGACCTGCTCAGTTTCAACCTCTATACGCCGTTGCCCGGGCAGGGCCTGGACGACTCCCTGCTGGCGCGGCTGGACAAGCCGGTGCTGATCAGCGAGTTCCACTTCGGCTCGCGGGATCGCGGTCCGTTCTGGGGTGGCGTCAGCGAGGCGGCCAATGAGCGGGCGCGCGGCGACTCCTACCGAACGTTCCTGGAGGCGGCGCTGAAGAGTCCGTATATCGTCGGCGCCCACTGGTTCCAGTACCTCGACCAACCGGCCAGCGGGCGCCTGCTGGACGGCGAGAACGGTCATATTGGCCTGGTCGGGATCACGGGCTTGCCGTTCGCCGGTTTCGTCGACACGGTGCGCCGAAGCAACCTTGCCGCCTTGTCGCGACTGTCGGCGATGGCCAGCTCCATGCCTGCCGTCGAGCCTCCGCCGCCGCGCGAGGATTCAGCCGGTTCATGAGCGCGCATTCACCGCCGCCCGCTTGCGGCGAACCCCTCTTATGTCAGGGTTCACAAGGCCGCCGAGGGCTGGAAGAATGCTCCGACCACTTTCCCACCGGAACTTGCCCATGACGCCCCAAGGCCACTGTGACAGCCGTTTCGCCCCGCTTGCCGAGGCCTTCGCCCGGCTTTTCGACAATCCGCAGGAGCGTGGCGCGGCGTTGTGCCTGGAGGTCGGTGGCGAGACGGTGGTCGACCTCTGGGGCGGCGTCGAGGACAAGGACGGCGAGCAGCCCTGGCAGCGCGACACCATCCTCAATCTGTTCTCCTGCACCAAGACCTTCACCGCCGTTGCCGTGCTGCAACTGGTGGCCGAGGGCAAGCTCGAACTGGACGCGCCGGTGGCACGCTACTGGCCCGAGTTCGCCGCGGCCGGCAAGGCAGCGATCAGCGTGCGCCAGTTGCTCTGCCATCGCGCCGGCCTGCCGGCGCTGCGCAAGCAGATGCCGCCCGAGGCACTCTACGACTGGCAGGCGATGACCGCGGCACTGGCCGTCGAGGAGCCCTGGTGGACGCCCGGCGAAGCGCACGGCTATGCACCGATTACCTACGGCTGGCTGCTCGGCGAGGTGATCCGCCGGGTCGACGGCCGCGAGCCGGGCGAGGCCATCGTGGCGCGTACCGCGACACCGCTGGGCCTGGATTTCCATATCGGCCTGGACGACAGCCAGTTCGGCCGCGTCGCCCACATGGCGCGGAGCAAGGGCAGCCTCGGCGACGCTGCCGCCCAGCGCATGCTGAAGACCATGATGAGCGAGCCATTGGCGCTGACCACCCGCGCCTTCACCAATCCGCCGTCGATCCTCACCAGCACCAACAAGCCGGAATGGCGACGCATGCAGCAGCCGGCCGCCAATGGCCATGGCAACGCGCGCGCGCTCGCCGGCTTCTATAGCGGCCTGTTGCAGGGACGTTTGCTGGAGGATGAACTGCTGGGCCAGTTGGCCCACGAACACGCGGTAGGCGAGGATCGGACCTTGCTGACCCGGACCCGCTTCGGCCTCGGCACCATGCTCGACCAACCGGGCGTGGCCAATGCGACCTACGGACTCGGCCCCAAGGCCTTCGGCCACCCTGGGGCGGGTGGCTCGATCGGCTTCGCCGATCCCGAGCGCGACCTGGCTTTTTCCTTTGTCAGCAACGCCTTGGGGCCGTACGTGCTGATGGATCCGCGGGCGCAACAGCTGGCGCGTGTCGCGGGGGAGTGTCTGTAATCCGTTGGTTAACTTTTAACCGCTTGTCGGCTCGACGCTAAATTTCATTGCCAAATAATGGCTTAGCGACACAATCTAAAGCGTCGTATGAGATAGGGCGTTGCCGGGGCAGTGGATCGACTCCGGCATCGCTGCGATGTGACCGGCGGTTGAGCCGAATGTTCCATCGGGCTCGCCTTCTTTCACTTCCAACGGACCCCGACGTATGAAACTGCTTAAGACCTCGACGCTTCTTCTCTGCATGACCGCCTCCGGCTGCAGCTATTTCCAGACCCAGGATGCTTCCTCGCAGCCAGCCAAGGCTCCGGCCGAGCAGGCTTCCAGCCATTCATGGTGGCCGTTCGGCAAGGACGACGGACAGACCGTCGCCAAGCAGGCCACGGAACAGAAGGCCGAAGCCGAGCATGTCGGCTCCAGCCACTGGTGGTGGCCGTTCGGCAAGGACGAAGGCGGTCGGGACGTAGCCGCCAAGGCTGCGGAGCAGAAGGCCGAGATCGCCGCGGCGAAGAAAGAAGTCGCCGCCGCAGCCGAGCCGAAGGCCGCCAACCCCTGGTGGTGGCCGTTCGGCGCCAGCTCGGCGAGCAAGGCGTCGGGCAAGCCGGCACTGGTCCAGCAGAAGGTCACCAAGGAGTGGCTGGATACTCATGAGAAAGCCCTGCGCGAAGCGATCGCCGGTAGCGAGTTCACCCTCGAACGCCGCGACAACGCATTGATCGTCATCGCCCCCGCCGACTACTCGTTCAATCCCAAGCGCCACACCATGCTGATGCCGATCACCCTCAACCCGCTGGGCAAGGTCGCCAAGATGGCCCAGGCCGATCCGCAGAGCGGTATCCTGGTACTCGGCCATACCGACAGCACCGGCAGCAAGGCGGTCAACGACAAGCTGAGCTTCGAGCGTGCCCAGTCGGTGGCGGCGATCTTCCGCCTCAGCGGCCTGAAAGGCGACCAATTGCGCCTGAAGGGGGTCGGTTCCGACATGCCGCGCGCGGACAACGCCAGCGCCGCCGGCCGTGCCCAGAACCGTCGCGTCGAAGTGCTCTATACCCAGCGCGCCAGCCTGCTGTCCCTGGCCCAGGGCAACTGAGCCGAACCGGGGCAGGGCGCTTGGCGCCATTGTCCCGGATCAAGCGCGAGGCGGAGTCTGCGGTTAAGCTATGGCGCATTTCCCCCTGGAGATGCGCCATGACCCAGTCCCTGGCCGATATGCGCCGCGAGTACACCCGCGATGGCCTCAGCGAGGCCAACGCCCCTAGCGATCCCTTCAGCCTGTTCCGCCAGTGGTTCGACGACGCGGTGAAGACCGAGCGCCTGCCGGTCGAACCCAACGCCATGACCCTGGCCACCGTCGACGCCGACGGCTATCCGCATTGCCGTATCCTCCTGCTCAAGGGCCTCGACGAGCGCGGCTTCACCTTCTTCACCAACTACGAAAGCGCCAAGGGCCAGCAACTGGCGGCCAATCCGCGGGCGGCCATGACCTTCTTCTGGCCGGCGCTGGAGCGCCAGGTGCGCATCGAAGGCAACGTCGAGAAGGTCACTCCCGAGGAATCCGACGCCTACTACCAGGTGCGTCCGCTGGGCAGTCGCCTGGGCGCCTGGGCCTCGCCGCAGAGCCGGGTCATCGCCGATCGCGCCGAGCTGGAACGGCTGCTCGCGGACACCGAGCGGCGTTTCGCCGACCAGCCGCCGAGCTGTCCCGAGCACTGGGGCGGCTACCGTCTCCTGCCGCAGCGCATCGAGTTCTGGCAGGGGCGGCCGAGCCGCCTGCACGACCGTCTCGACTATCGACGCCAGGACGGCGGCTGGTCGCGCGAACGCCTGGCGCCCTGAGTCCTCCATGTTCGAACTGGATTCGACGCTGGCGCAGCACATCGTCGATCGGGCGATGGCGATCCTGCCGCACAACATCAATGTGATGGATGCCCAGGGCATGATCATCGGCAGCGGCGATCCATCGCGCCTGCATACCCGCCACGAAGGGGCGCAACTGGTGCTGGCCAACCGGCGGGTGGTGGAAATCGACGAGCAGGCCGCCGCCTGCCTGCGCGGGGTGCGGCCAGGGGTGAACCTGCCGTTGCTGCACGCCGAGCGGCTGGTCGGCGTGCTCGGCATCACCGGCGCGCCGGAGGTGGTCCGGCCCTATGCCGAGCTGGTGCGGATGGCAGCGGAAATGCTCATGGAACAGCGCCAGATGCAGGACGAGCGACACTGGCAACGCCAGCGTCACGAAGCCTGGCTGCGCCAGTTGCTCGATTCCGGCCACGGCCTCGGGGCGCTGGCGGCCGATGCGGAACACCTGGGGCTGGCCATGCACTGGCCGCGCCAGGCGGTCTTCCTGGAGCTGCCCGAGCATGCCGATCCGCTGCCTTGCCAGGCTCGCCTGCTGGCGGCACTCGGCGGCCGGGCGGAGCACTGGAGCGCGGCGCTGGGCGAGCGCCTGGTGTTCTGGTGCCGGCCGGTAGCCCATGCAGATGCGCTCGAGCACTGGCTGGAGCGCGCCGACGCGCGCGGCTGGGGCGTGGCGCGCCTGTGTGCCGGCGACCCGGCGCACGACCTGGCCGAGCTGCGCGCCTCGGCCTGCGCCGCACGCGACCTGCTGGACTATGCGCGCAGCCGGTTGCCCGGTCGGCGGGTCGTGACCCTGGACGGACACCGCCTCGCCAGCCTGCTGTTCAGCCAGCGCGACAGTTGGCAGGTGCGGCAGCTGCTGGCGCCCTTGCAGCGGTTGCTCGACCACGATCCGCAAGGTTCGCTGGCCGCTACCCTGGAGTCCTGGTGCGCCCATGACGGACATGCCCAGGCCTGTGCCCAGGCGCTGGGAATCCATCGCAACAGCCTGCGCTACCGACTGGAGCGCATCGCTTCGATCAGCGGGCTCGATCTCGCTCGCCTGGAGCACCGCCAGCAATTGTTGCTGGGGCTGCAATTGCTCGTTCCGCGCCGCGGGTAACGGGCGGATCAATCGATTCACTGTGCAGTCGCACAAAATGTTCCCCTTCCAGCGCCGTCTTCCTCTGGCCGTTGCACAAGGCGTGGCCGGTCCCGACGGAGCGAAAATGACCCGCCCCTGGGCGCCCATCCCACACCCATAACAACAAGGAGGCGGCTCATGACCCTGGTCCTGATCCTGCTGGCGTTGATCGCCTTTATCGTCCTGTCCACCACGCGACTCAAGCTGCACCCGTTCCTCGCCCTGCTGGCGGCCGCGCTGATCGCCGGCTTCGCCTACCAGGTACCCACGGCGGAAATCGTCAAGACCGTTACCGGCGGCTTCGGCAGCATCCTCGGCTACATCGGCATCGTCATCGTGCTCGGCACCATCATCGGGGTGATCCTCGAGCGCAGCGGTGCGGCGATCACCATGGCGGAAAGCGTGATCCGCCTGCTCGGCGAACGCTTCCCGACCCTGACCATGTCGATCATCGGCTACCTGGTGTCGATCCCGGTGTTCTGCGATTCCGGCTTCGTCATCCTCAACTCGCTGAAGAACGCCCTGGCGGCGCGGATGAAGATATCCACCATCGCCATGAGCGTGGCCCTGGCCACCGGTCTCTACGCCACCCACACCTTCGTGCCGCCGACCCCGGGACCGATCGCCGCGGCCGGCAACCTCGGCCTGGACGCCAGCCTTGGCCTGGTGATCGCGGTCGGCCTGGTGGTCGCCTTCGTCACTGCGATGGCCGGCATGTGGTGGGCCAATCGCTTCGTCGGCAAGGACATTCCCCTGGTCGACGACGGCCAGGTCGTCCAGACCGAAGAGGATTTCAGCGAGCTGCGTGCCCGCTACGGCAAGCTGCCCAGCGCGACCCAGGCGTTCGCGCCGATCTTCGTACCGATCCTGTTGATCTGCCTTGGCTCGGTCGCGGTATTCCCGAGCAAGCCGCTGGGCGAGGGCGTACTGTTCGCCTGCCTGAACTTCCTCGGTCAACCGGTGATCGCCCTGCTGGTCGGCCTGGCCCTGGCCTGCACCCTGCTCAAGGGCCAGAGCAAGCGCGAGGAATTCCATGAGCGCGTGGTGGAAGGCATCCAGTCGGCCGCGCCGATCCTGCTGATCACCGGCGCCGGCGGCGCCTTCGGTGCGATGCTGAAGATCACTCCGCTCGGCGACTACCTGGGCAGCACCCTGTCCGCGTTGGGCATCGGCCTGTTCATGCCGTTCGTGGTGGCGGCCGCGCTGAAGACCGCGCAGGGCTCGACCACCGTGGCGCTGGTCACCACCTCGGCGCTGGTCGCTCCGCTGCTGCCGCAGCTCGGCCTGGACAGCGAGATGGGCCGGGTGCTGACGGTCATGGCGATCGGTGCCGGGGCGATGACGGTGTCCCACGCCAATGACAGCTTCTTCTGGGTGGTCACCCAGTTCAGCCGCATGACCGTATCCACTGCCTATCGCGCCCAGACCCTGGCGACCCTGGTCCAGGGTCTCGCCGGTATGCTCGCGGTATGGCTGCTCAGCCTTGTGCTGCTCTGATTGAAGCGGGGCCGGGGACTCCCGGCCCTGTGAGGTGACTGATGAAAATCGTGATTGCTCCTGATTCGTTCAAGGAAAGCCTGTCCGCGCCCGACGTCGCCGAGGCTATCGCCCGCGGTTGGCGGCGAGTCTTCCCGCAGGCCGAGGTGTTGCTGCGGCCACTGGCGGACGGCGGCGAAGGCACGGTCGATGCGGTACTCGCCGCCACCGCCGGCGAACGTCGCGAATGCCGGGTCGAAGGCCCGCTCGGTGAGCCGACCCCGGCGCACTGGGGCTGGCTGGACGACGCCACCGCAGTGATCGAAATGGCTTCCGCCAGCGGCTTGCACCTGGTCCCGCGCGACCGCCGCGACGCCACGCGCAGCAGCAGCCGTGGCACTGGCGAGCTGATCCGTGCGGCGCTGGACGCCGGGGCGCGGAAGATCATCCTCGGCCTCGGCGGCAGCGCTACCAACGATGCCGGCGCCGGCCTGCTGAGCGCGCTCGGCGTGCGTTTCCTGGCTGCCGACGGCGAGGAACTGGCGCCCGGCGGCGCCGCGCTGGCGGGCCTGCACAGTCTCGACCTGGGCGGGCTGGATCCGCGCCTGGTGGATGTCGCGGTGGAAGTCGCCGCAGACGTCGACAACCCGCTATGCGGGCCGCGCGGCGCGTCGGCGGTGTTCGGTCCGCAGAAGGGCGCCAGCGTCGAACAGGTGGCGCAACTGGATGCCGCCCTGGCGCACTTCGCCAAGGTGGTCGCGGCGACCCTGGGCGAGGACTTCAGCCGGGTGCCGGGCGTCGGCGCCGCCGGCGGCCTGGGTTTCGCCGCGAGGGCATTCCTCCGCGCGCGTTTCCGCCCAGGCATCGAACTGGTGGCGGAGCTGGCCGGGCTGGCCGATGCGCTGGTCGGTGCCGACCTGGTGCTGACCGGCGAGGGCCGCCTGGATGCGCAGAGCCTGCACGGCAAGACCCCGGTGGGCGTGGCGCGGATCGCGCGCCAGGCCGGCGTTCCCGTGGTAGCCCTGGCCGGCAGCCTGGGCGACGGCTACCAGCGCCTGCACGATGCCGGCATCGATGCGGCGTTCAGCCTGGCGCCGGGACCGATCAGCCTGGAGCAGGCCTGTGCCGGAGCGGCGGCGGAACTGGAGGCGCGCGCCGAGCAGATCGCCCGGCTCTGGCGCCTGGCTCAGGCTTCGCGGGAAGGGTAGTCGGCGGCGGCGCGCTCCAGCCAGGCTGGCAGGTCGCGCCGCTTCACCTTGCTGGCCTTGGCCTCGGCCAGTCGCTGTAACAGATAGTCACGCTTTTGCGGGTCGTCGCCGGCGAATGACAGCGCCAGGTCGCGGTCCATCCAGCGGCGGATGCGCCAGTAGATCCACCAGTGGAAATACAGGCCGGCGGCGGTGGTGACGACGATGATGAAATAGTCCATGGCTGTTCCTTCTGCGGGCGCTCACCCTAGCCGATCGGTCCCGCCGATGAAAGCGGGAGGGTTCGGTCGAAACTGAACGAACCTGTACCATTGCTGAATCGATTCGATTATCTCGCGCCGGCCAGGTGACAGGAGCGGCTGCGGGAGAGTCTAATATTCGTCAGTTATCCCTTTCGGAGATGCCGTTATGCGCAAGTCTGCCTTGATCGTTGCTTCCTTCACCGCCATGGCCCTGGCTCTTGGCGGCTGCCAATCCAGCCTCACCGGCGATACCTACAGCCGTGAGGAAGCCCGTACCGTGCAGACTGTACGCATGGGCACCATCCAGGCCTTGCGCCCGGTCAAGATCGAAGGCACCAAGACCCCGATCGGTTCCATCGCCGGTGCCGGCGTCGGCGGTGTCGCCGGCAGCGCGGTGGGCGGCGGCAAGGGCAGCTACGTCGCGGCCATCATCGGCGCGGTCGCTGGCGGTCTGCTGGGCGCGGCTACCGAAGAAGGCCTGACGCGCACCCAGGGCGTCGAGATCACCGTGCGCGAAGACGACGGCAGCACCCGCGCCTACGTCCAGCAGGTCGACCAGGGCCAGATCTTCCGCGTCGGCGAGCGCGTGCGCATCCTGACCGTCAACGGCACCAGCCGCGTCGCTCACTGATTCTTCCCTCGTTGTCCCACGGCCGGCACTTCGCCGGCCGTTTTCGTTGTGTCGCCGAGCCATTGCCGGGGTTGTCTTGCTAAGCTTCAAGTCGTTGCCGTTGCAGAGTTTTTTTCGGCTTTCCGGCAGTCGGAACGCCTGAATTTTGTAATAATTCAATCCATGACGTTCATTCGATAGATTGCGATAATCGCAGCTCCGTTGCGCCGCGCCTGCCGGTGGCGGGCGGGGCTTCGAGCTGCTGGCGATCCGGCCGCGCACCGACAACCGCGGGGAAGCACCGCCGGCCAGGCATGCCGGGGGCTCCGCCACCGAAGAGGAGTAGCCCATGATTCTGGCGCTGATCATCGCGCTGCCGTTCATGGGGGCGTTGTTGCCCCTGCTCGCCGAGCGTGGCGGCCGCACCTTGTGCGCGGCGTCCGCCGGCGTGGCGCCGCTGATCGGCCTGGTCCTGTTGCTCGGGCAGCGCGGCACGGTGTTCGCCGGGCAGACCCTGACCGCCAGCTATTCCTGGCTGCCGGAAATCGGCATCAACCTCAGCCTGCGCCTGGACGGCCTCGGTTTCCTCTTCGCCCTGCTGATCCTCGGCATCGGCCTACTGGTGATCCTCTACGCCCGCTACTACCTCTCCGAACAGGAGCCGATGGGGCGTTTCTTCGCTTTCCTGCTGCTGTTCATGGGCTCCATGCTCGGCGTGGTGCTCGCGGAAAATCTCTTGCTGATGATGCTCTTCTGGGAGCTGACCAGCCTGTCCTCGTTCCTGCTCATCGGCTTCTGGGGCAGCCGTTCCGACGCCCGCAAGGGTGCGAGGATGGCCCTGACCGTTACCGGGGGGGGCGGCCTGGCGCTGCTGGCCGGGGTGCTGCTGCTCGGCCACATCGCCGGCAGCTTCGAACTCACCGAGGTCCTCGCGGCTGGCGAGCTGATCCGCGCCCACGCCCTGTATCCGCTGGTACTGATCCTGATCCTGCTCGGCGTGTTCACCAAGTCGGCGCAGTTCCCCTTCCATTTCTGGCTGCCCCACGCGATGGCGGCGCCGACCCCGGTTTCCGCGTACCTGCACTCGGCGACCATGGTCAAGGCCGGCGTGTTCCTGCTGGCCCGGCTGTATCCGGCGCTGGCCGGCACCGAGTGGTTCTTCTACCTGGTCAGCCTGAGCGGCCTGGTAACGCTGTTGCTGGGCGCCGGCATGGCACTGTTCCAGCATGACCTGAAGGGGCTGCTGGCCTACTCGACGATCAGCCACCTGGGCCTGATCACCCTGCTGTTCGGCCTCGACTCCCCGCTGTCGAACGTCGCCGCGGTGTTCCACATCATCAACCACGCGACCTTCAAGGCCTCGCTGTTCATGGCCGCCGGGATCATCGACCACGAGACCGGCAGTCGCGACATGCGCCTGATCAACGGGATGTGGAAGTACCTGCCGCATACCGCGGTGCTGGCCATCGTCGCCTCCCTGGCGATGGCCGGGGTGCCGCTGCTGAACGGCTTCCTCAGCAAGGAGATGTTCTTCGGCGAAACCCTCAGCCAGAACCTGCTGGGCAGCTTCAACTGGCTGGTGCCGGCGGTGGCGACCCTGGCCGGGGTGTTCTCGGTGGCCTATTCGCTGCGTTTCATCCACGACGTGTTCTTCAACGGCGAGCCGGCCCGGTTGCCGAAGTTCCCGCCCCACGAGCCGCCGCGCTACATGAAGGTACCGGTGGAGATCCTGGTGTTCCTCTGCCTGTTGGTCGGCATGCTGCCGGCCTACACCGTGGCGCCGCTGCTGGCCGCCGCCGCCAGTGCCAGCCTTGGCGGGCAACTGCCGGAATACAGCCTGGCGATTTGGCACGGTTTCAACCTGCCATTGCTGATGAGCGTGGTGGCGCTGGTTGGCGGTGTGCTGGTCTATGTCCTGCGCAAGCCGCTGTTCAACTGGTATGCCGGATTGCCGGAGGTGGACGCCAAGCTGGTCTTCGAGCAGCAGGTGCAACGTGTGGTGGCCCTGGCCGCGCGCCTGACCGCCTGGCTGGAGAACGGGTCGCTGCAGCGCTACCTGGCCTGGCTGCTGGGCGCGGCGCTGGTCGTGGTGGCGGTCGAGCTGGCGCCGCTGGCGAGGCTGACCGGCTCGCGCGGGCTGACCCCGCTGGACGGTATCACCGCCCTGGGCATGCTGGTGCTGGCCTTCAGCGGCCTGGCCACGGCGCTGTTCCATCGCATGCGCCTGGTCGCGCTATTGATCCTCAGCGTCGCCGGCCTGCTGGTGGCCCTGGCCTTCGCTCGCTTCTCGGCCCCGGACCTGGCGCTGACCCAACTGTCGGTGGAAGTGGTGACCATGGTCCTGCTGATCCTGGCGCTGTATTTCCTGCCCTCGCGCACTCCGGCGGAGTCCTCCAGCCTGCGCGGCTTGCGCGACGTGGCGCTGGCCGGCGGGGTCGGCATGCTGGTGGCGCTGCTGGCCTACGCGGTGCTGACCCGGCCCTACGAGAGCATCGCCGGATTCTTCGTCGAGAACAGCGTCTCCGGGGGCGGCGGCTACAACGTGGTCAACGTCATCCTGGTGGACTTCCGTGGTTTCGATACCCTCGGCGAGATCAGCGTGCTGGCGATCGCCGGTGTCGGTATCTACGCGATGCTCTCCGGTTTCGCCCTGCACAAGCCGACCTGCGACCCGCAGGGGCGCAACTGGGCCCACGCCAAGCACCCGCTGATCCTGGAAACCCTGTCGCGGGTGCTGCTGCCGCTGGCGTTGCTGATCTCGGTGTTCATCTTCCTGCGCGGCCACAACCTGCCGGGCGGAGGTTTCATCGCCGGCCTGGTGACTGCCATCGCCCTGGTGCTGCAGTACATCGCCAGCGGCTCGCAGTGGGTCGAGCAGCGCCTGCCGCTGAACTATGCGGCCATGGCTGGCGCCGGAGTGCTGATCGCCGGGCTCACCGGGCTTGGCAGCTGGCTGTTCGGCTATCCGTTCCTGACTTCCGCGTTCGGCCACTTCGAGTTGCCGCTGATCGGCGAGATCGAGCTGGCCACGGCGATGCTGTTCGACCTCGGCGTGTACCTCACCGTGGTCGGTGCCGCGCTGCTGATCCTGTCCTACCTCGGCAAGCTCAGCCTGATGCCTGAACCCGTCGCACAAGAGGAGGCGCTCTGATGGAAGCCCTGTTCGCCATCACCCTCGGCCTGCTCACCGCCAGCGGCGTCTACCTGCTGCTGCGGGCGAGGACTTTCCCGGTGGTGCTCGGTCTCACGCTGATCTCCTACGCGGTCAACCTGTTCCTGTTCGCCATGGGCCGGCTCGGCGGCAGCGTCGCGGTGATCGGCACTCCCGGGGAGTATGGCGACCCGCTGCCGCAGGCGCTGGTGCTGACCGCCATCGTCATCGGCTTCGCCATGACCGCCTTCGTCGTGGTCCTGGCCCTGCGTGGCCTCGGCGATCTCGGCAGCGACCACGTAGATGGACGCCCGGACGAGGAGGAGCCGCGCCCATGAGCCATTGGCTGATCCTGCCGATCCTGCTCCCCCTGTTTGCCGGCAGCCTGTTGCTGTTGCCGCTGGCCGAGCGCTGGCGGCGCGGCTTGTCGTTGCTCGCGGCGCTGGCGCTGATCCCATTGAGTCTGTTGCTGATGCGCACGGCTGCCAGCGGCGACCTGAGCGTCTATGCCCTGGGCAACTGGGCGGCGCCGTTCGGCATCGTGCTCATGCTCGATCGTCTCGCCGCCCTGATGCTGCTGGCCACCGCGGTGCTCGGCAGCGCCGCGCTGATCTACGCGCTGCGTGGCGACGACCGCCTGGGCAAGCATTTCCACGCGTTGTTCCAGTTCCAGCTGCTCGGTATCAACGGCGCCTTCCTGACCGGCGACCTGTTCAACCTGTTCGTGTTCTTCGAGATACTCCTGATCGCCTCCTACGCGCTGCTCCTGCATGGCGGCGGCGCGGAGCGGGTGCGCTCGGGCCTGCACTACGTGATCCTCAACCTGGTCGGCTCGGCGTTCTTCCTGATCGCCGTGGGTACCCTGTATGGCCTCACCGGCACCCTGAACATGGCCGACATGGCGCAGAAGATCGCCATGGCCGATGCCGAGCGCGCGCCGCTGCTGGCGGCAGCCGGGCTCCTGCTGCTGGTGGTGTTCGCCCTGAAGGCGGCGCTGTTGCCGCTGTACTTCTGGCTGCCGCGCGCCTATGCCGCGGCCAGCGCGCCGGTGGCGGCGCTGTTCGCGATCATGACCAAGGTCGGCATCTACTCGATCCTGCGGGTCTACACGCTGGTCTTCTGTGAGGCCGCCGGCGAGCTGGCCAACCTGGCGCAGGCCTGGCTCTGGCCGCTGGCCCTGGCGACCCTCGGCCTGGGCGCGATCGGTGCCTTGGCGGCGCGGACCCTGCAAGGCCTGCTGGCCTACCTGGTGGTGGTCTCCGCCGGAACCCTCCTGGCTGGCGTGGCGTTGGGCAGCGAGCGGGCGCTGGCGGCGTCGCTGTACTACCTGCTGCACAGTACCTGGATCGCCGGTGGCCTGTTCCTGCTCGCCGACCTGGTCGCCCGCCAGCGCGGCGACAAGGCCGGCGACCTGGTCCAGGGCCCGGCGTTGCAGAACCCTCGGTTGCTCGGCGGGGCCTTCTTCATCGGTGCCATCGCCGTCGCCGGTCTGCCGCCATTGTCGGGGTTCTTCGGCAAGATCATGCTTTTGCAGTCGGTCGCTCCCGGCAGCCAGGCGCTGGCCCTGTGGAGCGTGGTACTGGGCAGTGGCCTGGTGGCGCTGGTGGCGTTGAGCCGGGCCGGCAGCACAGTGTTCTGGCGTACCGGGCATACCGTGCTCGGTAGCGCCGAACTGGACCACGGCCGCTTGTTCGCCTGCATCCTGTTGCTCTCCGCCGGCCCGTTGCTGGTGTTCGCTGCGAAGCCGCTGCTGGCCTACGTCCAGGCCACCGCGGCGCAGTTGCACGACCTCGACCTGTATCGCCAGATCATCACCCGCGGAGGTGCCGCATGATCAGCCGTTCGTTGCCGCGTCCGCTTCTTCGCGTATTGCCTCATCCCGTGCTTAGTGTCCTGCTGTTGCTGGTCTGGTTGCTGCTGGTGGATTCCTTCGCCATCGGCCACTGGCTGCTCGGCGCCTTCCTCGGCGTGTGCATTCCGCTGCTGACCAACCGCCTGCTGGTCGGGCGCAGCCAGGAGTGGCATCCGTTGCTGCTGTTGAAGCTGCTGGTGCTGGTGATGTGGGACATCCTCGTCGCCAATGTCCAGGTTGCCCGTCTGACCCTCGGACCGATCGAGCGCTTGCGTCCGGCCTTCGTCGAGGTGCCGATCGAGCTGGAGAACGACCTCGCCATCAGCGTGCTGGTGAGCATCGTCTCGCTGACCCCGGGGTCGGTGTCGTCGGACCTCAGCGACGACCGCAAGACCCTGCTGGTGCACGGCCTCGACGTGCCGGACAAGGCGGCGCTGATCGCCGAGATCAAGCAACGCTACGAAGCGCCGCTGAAGGAGATCTTCCCATGCTCGCTTACGTGATCCCGCTGTGCCTGGCGCTGCTCGGCCTGGCCCTGTTGCTGACCCTGGCGCGCCTGGTCAAGGGGCCGTGCCTGCCGGACCGGGCGCTGGCGCTGGACACCCTCTACGTGAACGCCATCGCCCTGCTGGTGCTGTACGGCATCTGGCGCGACAGCGACCTGTTCTTCGAGGCGGCGCTGCTGATCGCGGTGCTCGGTTTCGTCGGTACGGTGGCGGTGGCCAAATACATGCTGCGCGGAGACATCATCGAATGACTGGCGAACCCCTGAGCCTGTGGGTGGAAATCCTCGTCTCGGCGTTCCTCCTGCTGGGCAGCGCCTTCGTCCTGATCGGCGCGATCGGCCTGTACCGCCTGCCGGACTTCTTCATGCGCCTGCACGGGCCGACCAAGGCCACCACCCTCGGGGTCGGCGGGGTGATCGTCGCCTCGCTGATCTATTTCTCCAACCGCCAGGCGGGCATCAGCCTGCATGAGCTGCTGATCAGCCTGTTCCTCTTCATCAGCGCTCCGGTCAGCGCCTACATGCTGGCCAAGGCCGCGGTGCTGCAGCAGTTGCCGCTGGAGAAGAAGACTCGCGGCAAGCCCTGGGAGCAGTGAGGCACGGCGCAACAGTTTTGCCCGCTTTCTGTGCCTGTCGGCGCGGCTAGTCGGCTGCCTATACTGGGAGTCCTTTTTCCGGCGCCGCGACGGCGCCCGTGGTGGAGATTCCCTTGACTCGGACGCGCTGGTTCGCCCTGGCCTGCCTGATCCTGGCGATGGCGCTGTGGGGCAGTTCGTACGTGGTGCTGAAGGTCGCTTTCCGCGAACTGCCGCCGCTCTGGGTGATCTTCGGTCGCATGGCCCTCGGCAGCCTGGTGTTCCTCGTCGCCTGGCGCTGGCGGGGACGCATCGACTACCGCTCGGGCGACTGGAAGTACCTGCTCGGCCTGGCCGTCTGCGAACCCTGCCTGTACTTCCTCTGCGAATCCTTCGCCCTGCAATACACCAGCGCGGCCCAGGCCGGGATGATCACCGCGCTGCTGCCGTTGCTGGTGGCGGTGGGGGCCTGGTTGCTGCTGCACGAACGGATCGGCCGGATGACCTGGATCGGCTTCGGCCTGGCGGTGCTCGGTTCGATCTGGCTGAGCCTCGCCGGCGAGCCCGACCTGCACGCGCCGCAGCCGCTGCTGGGCAACTTCTTCGAACTTCTCGCGATGCTCTGCGCCACCGGCTATACCCTGTTGCTGAAGCACCTGTCGGCGCGCTACTCGGCATTCGCCCTGACCGCCATGCAGGCCTTCGTCGGCACGTTGTTCTTCCTGCCGCTGGCGCTGGCCAGCGCCGCCCTGCCGAGCCAGCCCAGCGCGCTGGGGATCCAGGCGGTGGTGTATCTCGGCGTGGTGGTCACGGTGGGCGCCTACGGCCTGTACAACTTCGGCGTCGGTCGACTGCCGGCCAGCCAGGCCTCGGGCTTCATCAACCTGATCCCGGTCTTCACCCTGGTATTCGCCTCGCTGTTCCTCGGCGAAACCCTCAACGGCCCGCAGATGCTCGCTGCCGGCCTGGTCTTCATCGGCGTCGCCATCAGCCAGTGGCGCAGCGCTCCGCCGCCGCCTCCGGCCGGCGTCCTGAACTGAAGGAGTTTCCATGACCGTCGACCAACGCCAATGGGCCCGTGAGGCGATCCGCATCATCGAAGCGGATTTCCAGCGCAGCGCCGATACCCATTTGATCCCTCTGGAGACTCCCGGCCTGCCTGGCGTCGAACTGTACTTCAAGGACGAGTCCAGCCACCCCACCGGCAGCCTCAAGCATCGCCTGGCGCGCTCGCTGTTCCTCTATGCGCTGTGCAACGGCTGGCTCAGGCCGGCCGCGCCGGTGATCGAGGCATCAAGCGGCTCCACGGCGATTTCCGAAGCCTATTTCGCACGCCTGCTGGGCCTGCCCTTCATCGCCGTGATGCCGGCCAGCACCTCGAAGGAAAAGATCGCCCAGATCGCCTTCTACGGCGGCCAGAGCCACCTGGTGGAGGACCCCACCCAGATCTACGCCGAGTCCGAACGCCTGGCGCGGGAGAGCGGTGGCCATTTCATGGACCAGTTCACCTATGCCGAGCGCGCCACCGACTGGCGGGCGAACAACAACATCGCCGAATCGATCTTCCAGCAGATGCGCCACGAGCCGTACCCGACCCCGACCTGGCTGATCTCCAGCCCCGGTACCGGCGGCACCCTGGCGACCCTCGGCCGCTACGTGCGCTATCGCCAGCACTGCACCCGGGTACTCTGCGCCGACGCCGAGCGTTCGGTGTTCTTCGACGCCTATGTCAGCGGCGACCGTGGCCTGACCCTGGATTGCGGTTCGCGGATCGAGGGCATCGGCCGGCCGCGGGTCGAGGCGTCCTTCCTGCCGGAAGTGATCGACGCGATGGTCAAGGTGCCGGACGCCTGGTCGCTGGCGGCCATGCATTACCTGGCCCGGCGCCTGGGGCGGCGGGTCGGCGGCTCCAGCGGAACCAACCTGATCGGCGCCCTGGTGGCCGCACGGCAAATGGTCGCGGCCGGCGAGAAGGGGTCGCTGGTGGCGATTCTCTGCGATGGCGGCGAACGCTATGCGACCACCTATTATGATCCGGTCTGGCTGGCCAGGCAGGGCTATGCGCTGGAACCCCTGGTCGAGGCGCTGGCTGCCTGCGTCGAGCGCGGCGTGGCGTTGCCCGACGGGCTGCTGGTGGTTGGACTTTGAAGGAGTGGATATGCACCGTTTGCGAGCTGCCGAAACCGGCGATATCGAGGCCATGACCGACCTGCTGCTGAGCCACGGGCCGAATCCCTGGAACCATCTGCCGGAGGAGGGGGTGCGTGCGCATCTGCGAGCCATCGCCGACGGCGAGGTACGGGCCGTCCTGGCAGAGCGCGACGATCGGCTGCTGGGGTTCGCCAGCTTCCGCCGCACCGAGGATTTCGCCCATTACCAGCCGCAGCGTGCCGATGCGCCGCGGGCCTACATCTGCGAGGCGGTAGTGCATCCGGCGGCGGCCGGCCAGGGGCTCGGCAGCGCGTTGCTGGAGGCGGTGCTGGCCCAACTGGCCGACGAAGGCATCGAGGATGTCTATATCGATCGTCACGAAGAGAACCTGGCGTCGGCGGGAATGATGCGCAAGGCCGGCTTCGTCGAGCTGGAGACCTACGCCGATCCGGCGCGGCGGCCGAACGGCTCGGGGCGCTCGACGGTGTGCCATCGCAATCTTTCCCTCCAGCGCAGAGCCGTGCGATGAGTTTCATCCGCCTCAAGGTGCGCGCCGCCTTCATGGTCCACGGCTACGACGCGGACAACCGGGAAATCGTCGAGCAGATCGGCGAGGAACGCTTCGTCGAGAAACTGCTGCGCATCGAACGGATCCAGTCGATCAGCGAGAAATACCTGCTGGTCAGCGCCTCCCACGGGCGCGTCGCCTACTGGGAGTACGAGGGCGGCCTGACGGCGCTGCGGCGGCGCCTGGAGCAGGCCGGATTGCTCTTGTAGGGAAAGGGCCGTCGCGCGGCCCCTCGCTTCACTTGCCCAGTGCGCCCGGATAGGCGCAGCCGCGCAGCGTCTCGCCATCGATGCGCAGTTCGGCGGAGTAGCTGCTGAAGGCACCGCTCATGCTGTCGGTGCAGGACGACGGGGCGATCCACAGTTCGACCTTCTTGCCGTTCGCCTCGCTGGAATAGCTGGTGCTGCCGTTCGGCAGTTCCTCGGCGACGTAAGGCAAGGCCAGGGTCTCGTGTTCGGGGCGGTCCAGGCGCAGGCCCTGGTTGTTCACCCTGGCGCTCCAGAAGGGTTCGTTGCCATTGGCGGCGAAGGTCAGCAGCTTGAAGTTCGGGTCGTCGCAGCCGGGGCCCTCGTTCTGCACGCGGTACAGTCGGCTGACCTCCAGCTTGCCGTCGGTACCGCGGACCTTGGCCGGTCCCATGGTGCCGCGCAGGTCGACGAACAGGCCCTGGGCGCCGTCGTCGAACAGGCTATCGGCTTCGCGGCGCAGGCCGGTATTGGCCACGTCCTCGATGCTGAACAGGCGCTTCTCGGTACAGGGGCGGAATTGCAGCGCGCCGTTGATCTTCACCAGTTCGCCCTGGAAGCGGGTGTCTACACTGGTGCTCGGCGATTCGGGCTTCCACACCTGGCAGGCGGCGAACAAGGGGAGCAGGCTGTAGACCAGCAGACGGGCAGGGCGCATAGGGAAGACTCCATCGAAAATGCGCCCACGTTACCGAGCGTCCGGGCCTAGCTCAAGTCCGGATCGGACTTCATCGCAACCAGGGAGTCGATCGATGATCCAATGCAAGCGTGTATACGAACCGGCGTCGCCCGCCGATGGCCGGCGCGTACTGGTGGACCGGCTGTGGCCGCGCGGCATCCGCAAGGAAGCCCTGGCCATGGACGACTGGCTGAAGGAGGTCGCGCCCTCCAACGAGGTGCGCAAGCAGTTCTGCCACGATCCGGCACTCTTCGACAGCTTCCGTGAACACTACCGCGCCGAGTTGCAGGCGCACCCGGAACATTGGTGGGGCCTGCTCGACTGCGCTCGCGAGGGCACCCTGACGCTGCTCTACGGCGCCCACGACCAGCAGCACAACAATGCCGTGGTGCTGGCCGAGTTCCTCGAGGAAGAGCTGGACCGCCAGCAGCCGGGCAGTTCGCCGACCTGCTACGCCGACCGCCTCTCCTGAGAAATATCGCTTACCAGATGCGGTACACCTGGCCGGTCTGCGCGCCTTCCACGCTGCGTGCGTAGCCCAGCGCGGCGTCCGCCGCCGGAACCGGCTTGAAGCCACGGAAGTAGGGCGCGTAGCCGGGCAGCGCCTCGCTGACCACGGTCGGGCTGACGGCGTTGATGCGCAGGCCGCGCGGCAACTCCAGGGCTGCGCCGCGGACGAAGCCCTCGACGGCGCAGTTGACCATGCTCGCCGAACTGCCGAAGCGGATCGGCTGCTCGGCGAGCACGCCGCTGGTGAGGGTGAAGGAGCCCCCGTCGTTGGCGTACTCGCGGCCGAGCAGTACCAGGTTGACCTGGCCCATCAGCTTGTCGCGCAGGCCGAGCTGGTATTGCGCCTCGCCCATTTCCTCCAGGGCGCCGAAGTGCACCTTGCCGACCGCGGCGACCAGCGCGTCGAAGCGACCGGTCTTCTCGAACAGGGCGCGAATGGAGTCCGCGTCGCTGATGTCGACCTGGAAATCGCCGCTGCTGTGGCCTACCCGGACGATCTCGTGGCGCTCGCCGAGTTCTTTGTCGATGCCCTTGCCAAGGGTGCCGCTGGCGCCGATCAGGATGATTTTCATACAGGCCTCTCGTTGCGTGAAGGTGAGTGGTTTCCAGTGTAGAGTCGCCTTTGCTGTGGATAATCCTGTCAATCGACAACCTGCCGTTTTCATAGGGAAACAATCGTGAAGGACCTGGACGATCTCGCCGCCTTCGCCGTACTCCACGACCTGGGCAGTTTCACCCGCGCCGCCGAGCGCCTCGGTTGCAGCAAGGGCCAACTGTCGAAGCGCATTGGCGTCCTCGAGCAGAAGCTCGGCGTAACCCTCTTGCACCGCACCACCCGCCGTCTTTCGCTGACCGCCGCCGGCGCCGCGCTGCTGCCCGAGGCGCAGGCGTTGCTGGTGCAGGCCGAGCGCGCGCGGCAGGCGGTGGCGCGCTTGCAGGAGCGAGCGGAAGGACGGGTGCGGGTGACCCTCCCGGTCTCGCTGGGTGAGACCCTGTTCGATGCACTGCTGGAGGACTTCCAGGAGCGCCATCCGCTGCTGCGTGTCGAGCTGGACCTGTACAACGGCCTGCGCGACCTGGTTGGCGAGGGCTTCGACCTGGCGATCCGCTCTGGGGTCGAGCAGGACGCCCGGCTGGTGGCGCGGCCGCTGTTCGTCCTGCAGGAAATCACCTGCGCCAGTCCCGCTTACCTGGCGCGACATGGCGAGCCGCAACGCCCGGCCGAGCTGGCCGAGCGCGAGTGCCTGCTGAACTCGCACTACAGCGGCCATGAGGAGTGGCTCTATCACCGCCGCCATCGGCTGGAGCGGGTACGGGTTTCCGGCTTTCTCGCCAGCAACCACTACAGCCTGTTGAAGAAGGCCGCGCTGGCCGGCACCGGCATCGCCCGGCTGCCGTCATACATGGTCCACGACGAACTGGGCGACGGCCGCCTGGCCTGGTTGCTGCGCGACTACCAGACGCGCAGCACGCCGATGTTCCTCGTCCATCCGTTCCAGGGCGGCCTGCCGCGGCGCACCCAGGTGCTCGCCGATTACCTGCTCGACTGGTTCGAGCGCAGCCGGCGACAATTGATCGGCCTGGAGGGTTGAACATTTCGCCGCGACGCGGCTCTATTGCACTCCGGGCCGCTTCCGTGCGGCCTGAAGCTCATCGCGGGCACGCCGTTGCACAAGGAACGTGACGGAACGTGGCAGAATCCCGCACCGGACCGCTCGCGCGCGAGCGGACGCCATTCATCGAACGCTTGGATAGGGACATGCAAAGCAGCTTTCCGCAATCGAACACTCCCCAGATCCGTCGCGCTGGAGTCGACCTCAACGGCGTGATGTCGGTGCTCAGCAAGCACCTCTATTCCACGCCCACCGTGGCGTTGCGCGAGCTGGTGCAGAACGCCCACGACTCGATCCTCCGTCGCCGCCTGGAGCAGCCCGACTGGCAAGGGCCGTCGCGAATCGAGGTGATCGGCGACAGCGCCAGCAACACCGTGCGCATCGTCGACACCGGCGCCGGCCTCACCGAACACGAAATCCACGCCTACCTGGCCACCGTCGGCGTCGGCTACACCCGCGGACTGCGCCAGTCCGGCCACGAGGACAGCGGGCTGATCGGCATGTTCGGCCTGGGCTTCCTCTCCGCTTTCGTCCTGGCCCGCCGGGTCAGCGTGCGGACCACGTCTTACCAGCAGCCGGAGCTGGGCTTCTGCTACGTCTCCAGCAACGCCGAGCAATACAGCGTGACGCCGATGCCGGCGCGCCCGGTAGGCACCGAGATCACCCTCGAACTGCAGGACGAATACAGTGCGCTGACCCAGGCCGCGCGCCTGCGCGAGATCCTTGAACGCTACTGCGTGCTGTTGCGCGAGCCGATCCACGTCGGCGGCGACGCCCAGCCGATCAACCCGGAGCCGCCGCCGTGGCGGCTGGCCGCCGACGCCGCGCTGCACCCGCTGCAACGGCAGCGCCGCGACCTGGAGTTCGCCGCGCGTTTCGAACATGACTTCGAACCGATCTGCTGCCTGCCGGTGCGCCCGGACGAGCGGGTCGACGTGCAGGGTCTGCTGTGGATCCAGGACGGCGGCACCTATGGCACCAGCGACAACCGCAATCTCTCGGTATTCCTTCGCGGCATGCTGCTCGACGATGACGCCCGCGACCTGCTGCCGTCCTGGGCCGGGTTCGTCGGCGGGGTGATCGAGTCGAACCGCCTGACGCCCACCGCCAGCCGCGAGGACCTGCAGCGTGACGACCATTACGCGGCGATCCAGCATGCGCTGGCCGAGGCGCTGATCGCCGGGCTCGGCGAGGTGGCGCGGCAGCAGCCGGAGGCCTGGCGGCGGGTCCTGCTGCGGCACAACGAGGCCCTGCTGGGAGCGGCGTTGTGCGACGAGCGTCTGTTCGCGCTGATGATGGACAGCCTGCGCGTACCCACCTCCCAGGGCGACCTCCCGGCTTCCGAACTCCTTTCGCGCGGAGCGGTGCATGTGCTGCTGGAAAACGACAGCGGCTTCGAGGAAATGCTGTTCCGTGCCATGGGCGTACCGGTGGCCCATGGCAATCGCTATGCGGTGGTACCCTTCCTCCGTCGCTGGGCGCAGGCCAAGGGGATGCGCCTGGTGGAGCTGGGCACCGAGCAGGGCAACCGCCAGTTGTTCCGCCTCGACCGACTGCCCGAGCGCGAGACCGGCTGGCTGGCCGAACACCTGGGCGGCGCCGAGGAGCAACTGGTGATCGCCCGCTTCAGCCCCGAGGAATTGCCGCTTGTGGTGGTGCCCGACCGCGACGCCGAACTCAAGCGGCGACTGGAGGACGACGAGGCCGACAAGCGTATTTCCACCGCGGCGTTGCGCCTGGCCCGGCAGTTCACCCGCAAGCTCGACAATCGCCAGCCGAGCCGGCTCTACGTCAACCTTGACAATCCGGCGGTGCAGGCGCTGCTCGCGGCCGTCGGCGAGGAACGCGGCGAAGCGGCCCATGCGGCGCTGCTGTTGCGCTCGTTCAAGGTGATCATCGCCGGACAGGGACGCGGCCAGCCCGCGACCTCGCTGAACCAGGCCCTGGCCGGACTCGCCGATTCGGTGAAGCGCCTGCTGGAGCAATAAGAAAATTCGCAACACGCCTGATGGAGACTGAAGCATATGGATATCTGGAACTGGGTGGAGAAGCTCCGCGCCGACCTGCGTGAGGCCGGCCAGGAGCAGAGTGCGCGGCTGATCGACGAACTCACCGCGTACGTCTGCGACCTCGAGGTGGAGCGCGCCGAGGCGCTGTTGCCGGAGGTCAAGGCGCTGAGCCGGACGTTGAACAACCCGTGGCTGGAAATCTTCGTCCGCCACTGGGAGATGCGTAACCGGGTCGGCAACCAGTTGGAGGGTGAGACCGCCCTGGCCGACGCCGTTTCCCTGTTCGAACTGGCCAACCGCGACGACACCCAGGCCTGCCCGCAGTCGGTCTGCGTGACCCAGGACCTGGCGTCGTGCTACGCCAACGTCGACGGC
Organism: Pseudomonas sp. KBN12P06040; assembly: GCF_037574965.1. NCBI lineage: Bacteria > Pseudomonadati > Pseudomonadota > Gammaproteobacteria > Pseudomonadales > Pseudomonadaceae > Pseudomonas > Pseudomonas sp. KBN12P06040. The sequence goes on along the minus strand of NZ_JBBELS010000001.1, from coordinate 4,414,803 downwards.
CCGGGCTGGGTGGAGGAACGCATCGAGGTGTGCGACGAGACCCTGGCGCGGATCGACCCGACCTGGGCCTGCTTCCACTGCCTGAGCAACGAGAAGGCCGAGGCGCTGCTCGACGACGGGCGCGGCGAAGATGCCCTGGCCTTCCTGGCCGAACAGGAGAAGAAGATCCTCGCCGCCGGCGAGGAGGTATTCGACAGCCTCCTGGAGATGCGCGTGGCGATCCTGCTGAACCTGGGGCGCGCGGAACAGGCGCTGGCCCTGATCGGCGAGATGGAGGAGAAGGTCGAGGGCGCGGAGTGGAACAACATCAGCCAGCCGCGGCGCCTGTACAAGGCCCACGGCCTGGCGTTGCTGGGGCGCGACGAGGAGGCCCTGGAGGCGCTGCTGCCGTTCTCCGAGATTGCCCCGCGCTACCGTACGATCTGGCTGCGCGCGGTCTACCTGCTGCTGCAACGGACCCCTGAGCGCAACACCTGGGACTTCGGCGGGCGCCTGCAGCAGATGCTCGAACACTACTCGCAGAAGGGCGCGCACCGGGTGGTCATCGATGTTGCCAGCCAGGCCATCCGCCTCGCGTTGCAACGCGGTTCGGTATGGAGCGCCAGGCGCCACCTGGCGCTGGCCGAACAGCATGCTCAACAGTTGCAGCGCGATCGGGGCGCCAGCCAGTTGCTCGCCGGGTTGAGGGAGGAGATCGATGCCGCGCCGCAGCAGCAGGAGCTGCCGGTGCCGGCTGCGGAGTTGCTCGACTGGCTGGCTGCGCAGGGCAGCGAAGACGCGCCGCGCAACCCGGAGAAAGAAGTGCAGTGGCTGCTCCAGGCGCTGGCCGAGCGGCCCGACGACACCGCCTTGCGCGAAGTGGCCGCCTCGGCGCTACAGGCCTGCTCCGCCGACGACGAGGCCATCGACCTGCTCTGGGAGTACGTCGAGCGCCACACCGACGAGGAGCAGCAACTGGCCTACTACCTGCTCAATGCCTTGCTGGCGCGCGGCGAGTACGACCAGGTCAAGCGCCTCGGCCGGCTCTACGCCGACAGCGTGCCGCTGATCGCGCTGTGGAGCGAAGTCAAGCTGGCCGAGAAACTCAACGACTGGCCGGAGCTGGAGCGCGCCTGCCAATCGGTGCTGGAAATTTCTCCCGGCTCGCTGGGAGCCCACAGCCTGCTGGGCAAGGCGCTGATGGAGCAGGATCGCTTCGCCGAGGCGGCGCTGGCCTACCAGCGTCTGGCCGGCAAGCTGGAGGAGCCGCAGTCGGTGCAGTGGGACCAGATGACCGCCGCCAGCGCCGCGCGCGACTGGACGATGCTGCGCGAGGTCGCTGCCGGCATGGGCATGGAGTTCGCCGCCGGCGACGGACCGATCGAGGAAGACTGGGGCTGGGTGATCGTCCGTTACATCGAGGATGGCGAGGCGCTCGACTACTACGCCCGGCGCACCGGCCCGGTGACCGCGCGGGTCCTCGAGAACGCGCCGGGCAATCGCAGCCAGCGGGTCGGTGACTGGGTGGTGTTCGACGCCGGCCTGATCTATCCGGCTCCGGAAGACGAGGAGGAGCGCAAGCGTTTCGTTCCCACCTATGCGGTGGTGCACGTCCTCGAGAGCGGTGGTTACTCGCCGAGCTGGCTGGTGGACGGCGTCTATCCGGGCGACGAGGCCTTCGACGCCTTCCGCGAAACGCTCGACGCGCGCGGCTGGAAGGTCTGGGTGCACAGCAACCGCGACTACCAGGTCACCGATGCCAGCAGCGGCGAGGAACTGCGGGCGATCTACTTCACCGTCGCGACACCCGCGCAGCAGGCGCCGCGCGACCTGCACCAGGCGTTGCAGGAGGCCACCGGGCAATGGCCGCACCGCATGTGCTGGCTGCGCCTGGCGGAAGCGGCGGAGGTCGACACCCAGCCGCACCTGGACGCTATCGAGCGCTACGGCCTGTAGCCGGTACGCCTCGGCATAAAAAAACGGCCCGTGAGGGCCGTTTTCGTAGGCGCTGAAGTCTCCGGCGGGACGGTGCTCAGCCGCCGAGGTAGGCGTCGCGCACCTTCGGGTTGGTCAGCAGGGCGGCGCCGGTGTCGTGCATGACGATCCGGCCGTTCTCCAGCACGTAGGCGCGATCGGCGAGCTTCAACGCCTGGTTGGCGTTCTGCTCGACGAGGAACACGGTGACGCCTTCGCGACGCAGCTGCTCGATGATCTCGAAGATCTGCTGGATGATGATCGGCGCCAGGCCGAGCGAAGGTTCGTCCAGCAGCAACAGCTTTGGCTTGCTCATCAGCGCGCGGCCGATGGCGAGCATCTGCTGTTCGCCGCCGGACATGGTCCCGGCGCGCTGTTCGTAGCGTTCCTTCAGGCGCGGGAAGAGTTCCAGCACCTTGTCCATCTGCACCTGGTAGTCGTCCTTGTCGGTGAAGAAGCCGCCCATCGCCAGGTTTTCTTCCACCGTCAGGCGGGAGAAGACCCGGCGGCCTTCCGGGACCACCGCGATGCTCTTGCGCATGATGGTGGAGGAGGGCAGGCCGACCAGTTCCTCGCCTTCGTAGCGGATGCTGCCGCTGGCCGCCTGCGGCGAGCCGCAGAGCGTCATCAGCAGGGTCGACTTGCCGGCGCCGTTGGCGCCGATCAGGGTGACGATCTCGCCCTTCTTCACTTCCACGCTGACGTCGTGCAGCGCCTGGATCTTGCCGTAGTAGGTGGAAACCTTGTCGAAACTCAGCATGCTCACGCTTCCCCCAGATAAGCCTTGATCACGTCCGGGTTGTCGCGGATCTGCTCCGGCGTCCCGTCGGCCAGGGGGGCGCCCTGGTTGATCACCACGATATGGTCGGAAATGCTCATCACCAGCTTCATGTCGTGCTCGATCAGCAATACCGTCACGTTGTGCTCGCTGCGCAGCTTGGCGATCAGCGCCTTGAGGTCGTCGGTCTCCTTCGGGTTGAGGCCGGCGGCCGGCTCGTCGAGCATGAGGATCCGCGGGCGGGTCATCATGCAGCGGGCGATCTCCAGGCGTCGCTGCTGGCCGTAGGCGAGGGTGCCGGCGCTGCGGTTGGCGAACTCGGTAAGGTTGACTTCCTCCAGCCAGTGCGCGGCGTACTCCATGGCCTCGCGCTCGCTGCGGCGGAATGCCGGGGTCTTGAACAGGCCGGCGAGGAAGTTGGTGTTGAGGTGGCGGTGCTGGGCGACCAGCAGGTTCTCCACCGCGGTCATTTCCTTGAACAGGCGGACGTTCTGGAAGGTCCGCACCACGCCCTTGCGAGCGATCTTGTGGCCGGGCAGGCCCTGGATCTCCTCGCCGTCGAGGCGGATCAGGCCGCCGGTGGGCTGGTAGAAGCCGGTCAGGCAGTTGAACACGGTGGTCTTGCCGGCGCCGTTCGGGCCGATCATCGAGACCACCTGCTTTTCCTCGACCTTCAGGTTGACGCCGTTGACGGCCAGCAGGCCGCCGAAGCGCATGGTCAGGCCGCTCACTTCGAGAATCGGTCGGCTCATGGCTTCAGCTCCAGGTGCGGGCGTTGCATCGGCAGCAGTCCCTGGGGACGCCAGATCATCATCACGATCATGGTCAGGCCGAAGATCAGCATGCGGTATTCGTTGAACCCGCGCATTTCCTGGAGCAGCACCATCACCACCGCGGCGAGGATCACGCCGAGCTGCGAACCCATGCCGCCGAGCACGACGATCGCAAGGATCATCGCCGACTCGATGAAGGTGAAGGACTCAGGCGTCACCAGGCCCTGGCGGGCGGCGAAGAAGCTGCCGGCGAAACCGGCGAAGCTGGCGCCGATGGTGAAGGCGGAGAGCTTGACGATGGTCGGGTTGAGACCGAGAGCGCGGCAGGCCACTTCGTCCTCGCGCAGCGCTTCCCAGGCGCGACCGATCGGCATGCGCATCAGCCGGTTGATCACGAACAGGGCCAGCAGCACCAGCAGCAGGGCCACCACGTAGAGCAGGATGACCTTGTAGTTGGTGTTGTAGGCGATGCCGAAGAACTCGTGGAAGGTCTGCATGCCTTCCGGCGCGCGGCGTTCGAAGGTCAGGCCGAACAGGGTCGGCTTGGGGATCGAGCCGATGCCGTTGGGGCCGCCGGTGATCTCGGTCATGTTGCGCAGCAGGATGCGGATGATCTCGCCGAAGCCGAGGGTCACGATCGCCAGGTAGTCGCCGCGCAGGCGCAGCACCGGGAAACCGAGGAGGAAACCGAACAGCGCGGCCATCATCCCGGCGATCGGCAGGGCGGTCCAGAAGCCGAACCCGGCGTACTCGGCGAGCAGCGCGTAGGTGTAGGCACCCACCGCGTAGAAGCCGACGTAGCCGAGGTCGAGCAGGCCGGCCAGGCCGACCACGATGTTCAGGCCGATGCCGAGCATCACGTAGATCAGGATCAGGGTGGCGATGTCCACCGCCCCGCGCGAGGCGAAGAACGGCCAGACGAAAGCCACCACGACCAGGGCGAGTACCGCCCAGCGCTGGGTCGACGGCAGGCTGAGGAAGTTCTTCAGGCCGCTGCCGTTGACCTTGTAGCCGACGCCGCGACCCAGCTTGAGCGGGATGCGGTCGCGGAACAGCTGCCAGACGAACATGGCCAGGGCGGCCGCGGCGATGGTCCAGAGGGTCTGCGCATCGGCGCCGAGGACCTCGAGCTTGATGCCGACGGTGCGCAGCTTCAGGCCGAGGATCGGATAGGACACCAGGATCACGAGGAGGGCGCTGAACAGCGCGCGCTTGAGGGACTGGCTCATACTTTTTCCACCTCCGGACGACCGAGGATGCCGGTAGGTCGGAACAGCAGCACCAGGATCAGCAGGCCGAAGGCCACCACGTCCTTGTACTGGTCGCCGAACACGTCGGCGCCGAAGGCTTCGGCGACGCCCAGCAGCAGGCCGCCGAGCATGGCGCCGGGGATGCTGCCGATGCCGCCGAGCACCGCGGCGGTGAACGCCTTGATCCCGGCGAGGAAGCCGATTCCGGGGTTGATCACGCCGTACTGCATGCCCAGCAGCACCGCGGCGACGGCGGCCAGGGCGGCGCCGATGACGAAGGTGAGGGCGATGATGTTGTTGCTGTTGATACCCAGCAGGTTGGTCATCTTCAGGTCCTCGGCGCAGGCGCGGCAGGCGCGGCCCAGGCGGGAGCGGGAGATGAACAGGGTGAGGCCGAACATCACCAGGAAGGTGACGACGAAGATCAGGATCTGCATATAGGAGATCACCACGCCGTTCATGCTGCTTTCGCCGAACACGAAGTTGCCGGGCAGCAGGGTCGGGATGGCCTTTTCCTTGGAGTCCTGCGAGAGCATCACGGCGTTCTGCAGGAAGATCGACATGCCGATCGCGGAGATCAGCGGGATCAGGCGGTTGCCGCCGCGCAACGGGCGGTAGGCGACCCGCTCGATGCTGTAGCCGAAGGCACTGGTGACGATGATGCTGGCGGCGAACGCGGCGAGCATCATCAGCGGAACGCTGTCCAGCCCCATCATCGCCAGCAGGGTGATGGCGATGAAGGCGATGTACGAGCCGATCATGTACACCTCGCCGTGGGCGAAGTTGATCATGCCGATGATGCCGTAGACCATGGTGTAGCCGATCGCGATCAGCGCATAGGTGCTGCCGACGGTCAGGCCGTTAACCAATTGTTGTAGGTAATGATAAATCTCGGGCATGGGACTCTCTCGCTAAACGCCCGCCGTTGTACGGCAGGTAGACGTTCGGCTCGCGGGTGTGGGGCCGGAACGCTGCTGAGACCCGTCACGATCCGGCGCGCGGCGGGCCGGCGGGAGGCAGGGAAAGCCGCGCTCCCGTCCACCAGGAGTGAACGCTGCCGGTCTTCGCCTGCCCTTGCCGGGCCGCCGCTCGCGGAATCATGCGGGTACTAAAACAAAGCCCACGGTGGGTGACGTGGGCTCCGTACTGCAACGATGCTTACTTGACCTCGGTCCGGGTGGCGTCCTTGTGCCACTCGTAGACGGTGAAGTCGAAGTTCTTCAGGTCGCCCTTCTCATCGAACCCGAGGTTCCCGGTGGGAGTCTCGAAGGTGTTGGCGCGCAGGGCCGCGGCGACCTTCTCCGGATCGGCCTCGCCGGCTTTCTCGATGCCCTTGGCGATCACGGTGACCGCGGAGTAGGCGGGCAGGACGAAGATACCGCTCGGATCCTGGTTCTTCGCCTTGAAGGCGTCGATCAGGGCCTTGTTCTTCGGATCCTGCTCGAAGGCGCGCGGCAGGGTCGCCAGCATGCCTTCCGAGGCGTCGCCGGCGATCGCGGTGATTTCGCTGTTGCCGACCCCTTCCGGGCCCATGAAGCGCGCGTCCAGCCCGGCCTGCTTGGCCTGGCGCAGCAGCAGGCCCATTTCCGGGTGGTAGCCGCCGAAGTAGACGAACTGCACGCCGGCTTTCTTCAGCTTGCTGATCAGCGCGTTGAAGTCCTTGTCGCCGGCGTTCAGGCCTTCGAAGACGGCAACCTTGATGCCGGCGTCTTCCACGGTCTTCTTCACCTCGGTGGCGATGCCTTCGCCGTACTGCTGCTTGTCGTGCAGTACCGCGATGGTCTTGTCCTTGTAGCGTTCGGCGATGAACTTGCCGGCCACCGGGCCCTGCATGTTGTCCAGGCCGATGGTGCGGAAGATCAGCTTGTAGCCGCGCGAGGTGATTTCCGGGGCGGTGGCCGACGGGGTGATCATCAGCACGCCTTCGTCTTCGTAGATGTCGGTGGCGGGTTGGGTGGAGCTGGAGCAGACATGGCCGACCACGAACTTGACGCCGTCGTTGACCACCTTGTTGGCGACCGCCACGGCCTGCTTGGGATCGCAGGCGTCGTCGTAGATCACGCCTTCGAGTTGCGCGCCGTTCACGCCACCTGCCTTGTTGATCTGTTCGATTGCCATCAGCGCACCGGCGCGCTGCATGTCGCCGTACTGGGCTACCGGACCGGTGACCGGGCCAGCCAGGGCGATCTTGATGGTGTCGGCGGCCATGGAGTAGCTGGCGAACCCGGCAATGGCCATCGCGGCGAACAGGCGGGATAGACGCTGAGTACCCTTCTTCATAGTGCTCCACTCTTCTTGTGTGTTGTCATTGTTGTAGTCTCGCGGCCGCGGGGGCCGGAGGAGACCGGGTGATCGTCATGGACGGACCCCGGGAACTGTACCGGTACAGTGTAGAGCGGCGCTTCGTCGCTTGAAAAGCACGGCACGGCGAGCTCCCGTGAGTCGTGTCGCCTGGTTGACATAAACGTATAGAAAAACGGCGCGGACCTGCATCACCTCCCTGGGCCCGGTTTCCCTTCGGCTGTCGTGGGCTACCGGCGGGCGTTATCATGGCGCCCATGCAATCCAGGTAGATCCCATGACAGAACAAACTAGCACCCTCTATGCCAAGCTGCTCGGCGAGACCGCGGTCATTTCCTGGGCCGAGCTGCAACCGTTCTTCGCCCGTGGCGCCTTGCTCCAGGTCGATGCCGCGCTGGACCTGGTGGAAGTCGCCGAGGCCCTGGCCGGGGATGACCGCGAGAAGGTCGCCGCCTGGCTTTCCGGCGGCGGCCTGAGCAAGGTCGGGGAGGATGCGGCCAAGGACTTCCTCGAACGCGACCCGACCCTCTGGGCGGTGGTGGTGGCGCCCTGGGTGGTCATTCAGGAACGCGCGGAAAAAGCGACGTTGCACTGATCCAGGGCGGTTTTCTTTCGCTCGACCCTGGCTAGACTGATTCCGATTCCCACCAGGAGATTCGTCATGTTCGAACCAGGCCACCTCCATCTGGTCAGCCTGCCCGGCCTCGACCAGCAGGACATCAATATCCATATCCGCTACGAGGTGCGGCAGAACGCCGAATCCGGCGCCTATGTGCACTTCGACATGGACGGCGAGATCGACGGCAAGCCGTTCAGCGACTCCTTCGAGCTGCCGCGCGATACCGCCTTCAACTTCGCCAGCGATGCCACGCGGGTCGCCCAGAAGCACGGCCTGCACCCGAAGTTCGGCGCGATCACCCGGGTGCACAAGGAATACGATGCGATGTTCGAGGATATTCGCGCCAAGCTGCATGCCCATCCCGGCGAACCGGTGGATCTCGAGCGGATCATTCGCCACGAGTGAGCCGTGTCCCCGGCGGCCGGAAGCATGGGAAAGGCCCGATATCGACGATATCGGGCCTTTTTTCGTTTGCCGGAGAAGCCGTTCTAGGGGCTTGCCACCCTTGCCGGCAAGCGGAAACGGCTTGCCGCTTGCCGCTTCCGGGTTGCCCTTAAATAAATTCAAGTTATTGAATATAAAGGTTTTTAATAATTTGGCACGGGCCTTGCTGAAGTGTTGGCGACGAAAGCCACACCGGCAAACAGGTTCGCAGCCATGAGCATCAGTTTCGACAGAGCACTCGGTATCCACCAGCAGGCCCTCAGCTTCCGCGCCCAGCGCGCCGAAGTGCTGGCCAACAACCTGGCCAACGCCGATACCCCGAACTACAAGGCTCGCGACCTGGACTTCGCCGCGGTTCTCGCCGAGCAGAAGGACAAGGCCGCCAAGGGTACCTTCGCCACCCGCACCACCAACGAGCGGCATATCGCCGCCGAAGGTTTCGGCATGGGCGAGGGCAGCCTGCAGTACCGCATCCCGGTCCAGCCGTCGATCGACCAGAACACTGTCGACGCCCAGATCGAGCAGGCCAACTACGCCGAGAACGCCATGCACTTCCAGGCGTCCTTCACCTTCCTCAACAGCAAATTCAAAGGGCTGGTCAGCGCCCTGCGTGGAGAGTAACCGCCATGTCCCTCGCCAGTGTCTTCAACATTGCCGGTAGCGGCATGAGCGCCCAGAGCACCCGCCTGAACACCGTGGCCAGCAACATCGCCAACGCCGAGACGGTTTCCTCCAGCGTCGACAAGACCTACCGCGCCCGCCATCCGGTGTTCTCCACCATGTTCCAGCAGGCCCAGGGCGACAGCGGCTCGCTGTTCGCCGACCAGGACAGCTCCGGCGCCGGCGTGCAGGTGCTGGGCATCGTCGAGGACCAGAGTTCGCTGATGCCGCGCTACGAGCCGAACCATCCGGCCGCGGATGCCAACGGCTACGTGTATTACCCCAATGTGAACGTGGTCGAGGAAATGGCCGACATGATTTCCGCCAGCCGTGCCTTCCAGACCAACGCGGAAATGATGAATACCGCCAAACAGATGATGCAGAAGGTCCTGACCCTGGGTCAGTGAGCGGAGTAGAGCATGAGCATCGATAACGTCAGCGGCACCAGCAGCAACACCGGCAACGTCAACGGCAGCAAGCGCGCCGCCGGCAGCGGCGCCACCGAGACCGGGCAGAGCGTCAAGGGCAGCAGCAACCTTGGCAAGGACGAATTCCTCAAGCTGCTGGTGGCCCAGTTGAAGAACCAGGACCCGATGTCGCCGCAGCAGAACGGCGAGTTCATCGCCCAACTGGCCCAGTTCAGCACCGTGGAAGGCGTGCAGTCGCTGAACAAGAGCATGGAGAGCATTCTCTCCAACTACCAGTCGTCGCAGGCCCTGCAAGCCTCGTCGCTGGTGGGGCGGAAGGTCATCGTGGCGACCGACAAGTCGGTGGTGGACACCAAGGACACCTTCAAGGCGTCCCTCAACCTGCCGGTCTCCAGCAGCAACGTATGGGTCAACGTCTACGACGACAAGGGCACCGTGGTCAATCGCATCAACCTCGGCCAGCAGGCTGCCGGCAGCGTCAGCTTCATGTGGGACGGCAAGGACAGCAGCGGCAACATCATGCCGCCGGGCACCTACAAGTTCGAGGCGCAGACCTCGATCGACGGCAAGACCTACGGGCTCCAGACCTACCTGCCGGCCAACGTCGACAGCGTCACCCTGGGGCAGAACGGCGGCGAGCTGATGCTCAACCTCGCAGGCCTGGGCAGCATCGCGCTGTCCAAAGTACAGATCATCGGCCAGTAAGCCGGCGTTTCCGGCAAGGAGCTATCCATGAGTTTCAACATCGGCCTGAGCGGCATCCAGGCGGCCTCCAGCGGCCTGAACGTCACCGGCAACAACATCGCCAACGCCGGCACCGTAGGCTTCAAGCAATCCCGCGCGGAGTTCGCCGACGTCTACGCCGCCTCGGTGCTGGGTTCGGGCAGCAACCCGCAGGGCAGCGGCGTGCTGCTCTCGGACGTCTCGCAGATGTTCAAGCAGGGCAACATCGACTCGACCAACAGCGTGCTGGACCTGGCCATCAACGGCAACGGGTTCTTCGTCACCAGCAACAACGGGGCGATCAGCTACACCCGCGCCGGCTACTTCAATACCGACAAGCAGGATTTCATCGTCGACAACAACGGCTACCGCCTGCAGGGCTATGCCGTCGGGCCGAACGGCCAGTTGCAGAACGGCGTGGTCACCGACCTCAAGGTCGAGCGCGCCAATCAGGCGCCGCAGGCCACCTCGAGCATCCAGCAGTCGTACAACCTCAACTCGACGCTGAAGCCGCCGACCGTGACGCCGTTCGATCCGTCCGACGCCGCTACCTACAACTCGTCCTCTTCGCTGGGCATCTATGACAGCCAGGGCAACTCCCACACCATGAGCCAGTTCTTCATCAAGAACGAGCCGGATCCGAATGCGACCCCGCCGATTCCGGAGAACAGCTGGACCATGAAAGTGCTGATCGACGGGGTCAATCCGCTCGACCCGTCGAACAAGACGCCGATGAGCTTCAACGTCACCTTCGACGCCAGCGGCCAGATGACCTCGGTACGGGCTCCGGACGGCAGCACCAGCGGGCCGGGCTTCAGCATCGACGCGACCACCAACGTGATCCAGTTCAGCCCGGCCACCGGCAATCCGCCGACTCCCGGCACCGGCTGGATTCCGGCGGCCTCGGACGGCAAGACCCCGCCGACCTACGCCTGGAATGGCGCGACCGGTGCCGCCAGCGGCATCTCCTTCGACATGCGCAAGACCACCCAGTACTCCACCGCGTTCGCCCAGAGCAACCCGATCCAGGACGGCTACACCACCGGTCAGCTGGCAGGCCTGGAAATCGACGACACCGGGGTGATCTTCGCCCGCTACACCAACGGCCAGTCCAAGGTGCAGGGCCAGGTGGTGCTGGCCAACTTCGCCAACATCCAGGGCCTGACGCCGATCGGCAAGACCTCCTGGGTGCAGTCCGCGGAGTCCGGCGAGCCGGCGGTCGGCGCGCCGCGCTCGGGCACCCTGGGGGCGCTGCAATCCGGCGCGCTGGAAGCGTCCAACGTGGACATCTCCAACGAACTGGTGAACCTCATCGTCCACCAGCGCAACTACCAGGCCAATGCCAAGACCATCCAGACCGAGGATGCGGTGACCCAGACCATCATCAACCTGCGCTGATGACGGCGAGCCGGTGCCGTCCGGGCGCCGGCAAGGCCCTTGCCGCCAGCGGCAACCCCTGGCCAGGGGTTGCCCCCGAAGCCTCCGAAAGGAGGCTTTCTTTTTTGTAAAATCCATATAAATCAATAACTTAATTTGTTTTTCGAATTCTGGCACGGCGCTTGCTGGATAACCTGCAAGAAAGCCCGGCGGATTGTGCCGGTGCCTGGAGGATTCGATGGACAAGATGCTGTACGTCTCCATGAGCGGGGCCAGCCAGAACACCCTGGCGATGCGCGCTCATGCCAACAACCTGGCGAACATCTCGACCAGCGGCTTTCGTCGCGACTTCGAGCAGGCGCGTTCGATGCAGGTGTTCGGCGACAGCTTCCCGGCGCGGGTATTCGCCATGAGCGAGCGGCCCGGTACCGATTTCAGCCATGGCAGCCTCCAGGAAACCGGCAACGAGCTGGACATCGCCATCGACGGCGACGGCTTCGTCGCGGTCCAGGCGCCGGATGGCAGCGAGGCCTACGTGCGTACCGCCGGCATGCATATCGACGCCCTCGGCATGCTGCGCACCGGCGACGGCTTGCCGGTGCTCGGCAACGGTGGGCCGATCGCCGTGCCGCCGGAGGAAAAGGTGGAGATCGGCCAGGACGGCACCATCAGCATCCGCGCCCTTGGCGAGAACCCCAACGTGGTCGCCGTGGTGGACCGGATCAAGCTGGTCAACCCGAACCTGAAGCAGATGGAGAAGGGTACCGACGGCCTGCTGCACTACAAGCCGCAGCCGGGCGAGCAGGCGCCGCTGGCCGACGCCAACGTGAAGGTGGTCTCCGGTTTCCTGGAAAGCAGCAACGTGAACGCGGTGGAAGAGATGACCGCGATCCTCTCGCTGTCCCGTCAATTCGAGCTGCACGTGAAGATGATGCGCACCGCCGAGGACGATTCGGCGGCCATGGCGCGGGTTTTGCAAATCAGCTAATCACTTGAGCGTGGTGCCATAAAACCGGCACCCGAGGAGCACGACGATGTTATCGGCACTGTGGGTCAGCAAGACCGGTCTGTCCGCCCAGGACATGAACCTGACCACCATTTCCAACAACCTGGCCAACGTATCCACCACCGGCTTCAAGCGCGACCGCGCGGAGTTCCAGGACCTGCTGTACCAGATCCGGCGCCAGCCGGGCGGCCAGTCGACCCAGGACAGCGAGCTGCCTTCGGGCCTGCAACTGGGTACCGGTGTGCGCGTCGTCGGCACCCAGAAGATCTTCACCCCGGGCAGCCTGCAGACCACCGAGCAGCCGCTGGACATGGCGGTCAACGGGCGCGGCTTCTTCCAGGTCCTGCTGCCGGACGGGACCGTGTCCTACACCCGCGACGGCAGCTTCCACCTGAACTCCGACGGGCAGATCGTCACCTCCAACGGCTTCGCCCTGGAGCCGGCGATCGTGGTGCCCAACGAGACCCAGACCTTCACCGTCGGCCAGGACGGCACCGTCTCGGTGACCACCACCGGCAACGCCCAGCCGCAGGTGATCGGCAACATCCAGACCGCCGACTTCATCAACCCGGCCGGCCTGCAGGCCATCGGCAACAACCTGTTCCTGGAAACCGGCTCCAGCGGCGCGCCGCAGGTCGGTACGCCGGGTCTCAACGGCCTCGGCACGGTTGCCCAGAACACCCTGGAAAACTCCAACGTCAACGTGGTCGAGGAACTGGTGAACATGATCACCACCCAGCGCGCCTACGAGATGAACTCCAAGGTCATCTCCACCGCCGACCAGATGTTGTCCTTCGTCACCCAGAATCTTTGACGGGCCCTGACCGGGCCCTGGCTGTACGCCGCGAGGTAGCTTGATATGAACCGGCTGATGATCGTCTCCCTGCTTGGCATCGCCACCGCCCTGGGCGGTTGCGTCAATCCACCGCCGAAGCCGAACGATCCGTACTACGCGCCGGTGCTGCCGCGCACCCCGCTGCCCGCCGCGCAGAACAACGGCGCGATCTACCAGGCCGGTTTCGAGCAGAACCTCTACGACGACCGCAAGGCCTTCCGCGTGGGCGACATCATTACCATCACCCTCAACGAGAAGACCCAGGCGAGCAAGAAAGCCAACTCCGATATCCAGAAGGACAGCAAGACCAAGATGGGGCTGACCTCGCTGTTCGGCAGCGGCATGACCACCAACAACCCGATCGGCGGCGGCGACCTCAGCCTCAGCGCCGAATACGGCGGCTCGCGCGACGCCAAGGGCGACAGCCAGGCGGGGCAGAGCAACAGCCTGACCGGCTCGATCACCGTGACCGTGGCCGAGGTGCTGCCCAACGGCATCCTCTCCGTGCGCGGCGAGAAGTGGATGACCCTGAACACCGGCAACGAGCTGGTGCGCATCGCCGGCCTGGTCCGTGCCGACGATATCGCCACCGACAACACCGTGTCCTCGACCCGCGTGGCCGACGCCCGGATCACCTATTCCGGCACCGGCGCTTTCGCCGATGCCAGTCAGCCGGGCTGGCTGGACCGCTTCTTCCTCAGCCCGCTGTGGCCGTTCTGAGGACGCTCGCGATGACCAAGTTCAAGCACCTGCTGGCCCTCGCCGCGCTGCTCCTGGCCGCCGGCGCGGCCCAGGCCGAGCGGTTGAAGGATATCGCCAGCATCCAGGGCGTGCGGACCAACCAGTTGATCGGCTATGGCCTGGTGGTCGGCCTGAGCGGCAGTGGCGACCAGACCACGCAGACGCCGTTCACCCTGCAGACCTTCAACAACATGCTGGCGCAGTTCGGCATCAAGGTGCCGGCCAACGTCGGCAACGTGCAGTTGAAGAACGTCGCCGCGGTATCGGTGCATGCCGACCTGCCGCCGTTCGCCAAGCCGGGCCAGCCGATCGACGTCACCGTGTCGTCCATCGGCAACGCCAAGAGCCTGCGCGGCGGCAGCCTGCTGATGACTCCGCTGAAAGGTATCGACGGCCAGGTCTACGCGGTCGCCCAGGGCAACCTGGTGGTCGGCGGCTTCGACGCCGAAGGCCGCGACGGCTCGAAGATCACCGTCAACGTACCGTCCGCCGGACGTATCCCGGCCGGCGCCACCGTCGAGCGCGCGGTGCCGAGCGGCTTCGACCAGGGCAACAGCCTGACGCTGAACCTCAACCGCCCGGACTTCACCACTGCCAAGCGCATCGTCGACCGCATCAACGAACTGCTCGGTCCGGGCGTCGCCCATGCGGTGGACGGCGGCTCGGTGCGGGTCAGCGCGCCGCTCGACCCGAACCAGCGAGTCGACTACCTGTCGATCCTGGAGAACCTCGACGTGCAGCCGGGCGAGGCGGTGGCCAAGGTCATCATCAATTCGCGCACCGGCACCATCGTCATCGGCCAGAACGTCAAGGTATCGCCGGCCGCCGTCACCCACGGCAGCCTGACCGTGAGCATCACCGAAGACCCGATCGTCAGCCAGCCCGGTGCCTTCTCCAACGGCCAGACCGCGGTGGTGCCGCGCTCGCGGGTGAACGCCGAGGAGGAGACCAAGCCGATGTTCAAGTTCGGTCCCGGCACCACCCTGGACGATATCGTCCGCGCGGTGAACCAGGTCGGCGCCGCGCCGAGCGACCTGATGGCGATCCTCGAAGCCCTGAAGCAGGCCGGCGCGTTGCAGGCCGACCTGATCGTGATCTGAGGACGACGCCATGGATTCCCGTTTGCTCAGCGGTATCGGCGTAGGCCACGACAGCGGCTCCTATACCGATCTCAACCGCCTCAACCAGCTCAAGGTCGGCAAGGACCGCGACGGCGAGGCGAACATCCGCAAGGTCGCCCAGGAATTCGAATCGCTGTTCCTCAACGAGATGCTCAAGTCCATGCGTTCGGCCAACGAAGCGCTGGGCGACGGCAATTTCATGAACAGCCAGACCACCAAGCAGTACCAGGACATGTACGACCAGCAACTGTCGGTGAGCCTGTCGAAGAATGCCGGCGGCATCGGCCTGGCCGACGTGCTGGTGCGCCAGTTGTCGAAGATGAAGCAAGGCTCCAGGGGCAACGGCGAGAACCCGTTCGCCCGGGTCGCCGAGAACGGCGCCGGTCGCTGGCCGAGCAACCCCAGCGCGCAGGCCGGCAAGGCCCTGCCGATGCCGGAAGCCGGCCGCGACGACTCGAAGCTGCTCAACCAGCGGCGCCTGGCGCTGCCGGGCAAGCTGGCCGAGCGCATGCTCGCCGGCATCGTTCCCTCCGCCTCGCCGGCCGCCAGCCAGATGCAGAGCCTGGGCCAGGACAGCTACCTGCCGGCGCAGAGCTACCCGGCGGCGAGCCGCCGCGGTTTCTCCACCGATGGCGTCGACAGCCAGGGCAGCCGGCGCATCGCCCAGCCGCCGCTGGCCAGGGGCAAGTCGATGTTCGCCTCCGCCGACGAATTCATCGCCACCATGCTGCCGATGGCCCAGAAGGCCGCCGAGCGGATCGGCGTCGATGCCCGCTACCTGGTGGCCCAGGCCGCGCTGGAGACCGGCTGGGGTAAATCGATCATCCGCCAGCAGGATGGCGGCAGCAGCCACAACCTGTTCGGCATCAAGACCGGCAGCCGCTGGGATGGTGCCTCGGCGCGCGCCCTCACCACCGAATACGAAGGCGGCAAGGCGGTCAAGGAGGTCGCGGCGTTCCGCTCCTACTCGTCGTTCGAGCAGAGCTTCCACGACTACGTCAGCTTCCTCCAGGGCAACGACCGCTACCAGAACGCCCTGGACAGCGCCGCCAACCCCGAGCGCTTCATGCAGGAACTGCAGCGCGCCGGCTACGCCACCGATCCGCAGTACGCCCGCAAGGTGGCGCAGATCGCCAGACAGATGCAGACCTACCAGGCCGTCGCCGCCGCCGGCACGCCGCCTCTGGGTTGAGCAAGGAGGAACTGACCCATGTCCGACCTACTCTCGATAGGCCTGTCCGGCCTCGGCACCAGCCAGACCTGGCTGACCATCACCGGGCACAACATCACCAACGTCAAGACGCCGGGCTACAGCCGCCAGGATGCCATCCAGCAGACCCAGGTCCCGCAGTTCAGCGGTGCCGGCTACATGGGCTCGGGCAGCCAGATCGTCGACGTGCGCCGCCTGGCCAGTGACTTCCTCACCGGCCAGTTGCGCAACGCCACCAGCCAGAACAGCGAGTTGAGCGCATTCCGTAGCCAGATCGAGCAGCTCGACGGCCTGTTGTCCAACACCACCACCGGCGTCAGCCCGGCCATGCAGCGCTTCTTCGCCGCACTGCAGGCCGCCGCCAACAATCCCTCCTCGACCGAAGCGCGCGAGGCAGTGCTTGCCCAGGCCGAGGGGCTGGGCAAGACCTTCAATACCCTCTATGACCAGTTGGACAAGCAGAACAGCCTGATCAACCAGCAACTGGGCGCGCTGGCTTCGCAGGTCAACCATCTGTCACAGAGCGTGGCCAGCTACAACGATGCCATCGCCAAGGCCAAGTCGGCGGGCGCGGTGCCCAACGACCTGATGGATGCGCGCGACGAAGCCGTGCGCAAGCTGTCCGAGATGATCGGGGTGACCGCGGTCACCCAGGACGACAACAGCGTCAGCCTGTTCATCGGTAGCGGCCAGCCGCTGGTGGTGGGCAATACCGTGTCGACCCTGAGCGTGGTGCCCGGGCTGGATGACCCGACCCGCTACCAGGTGCAACTGAGCAACGGCAACTCCATACAGAACGTCACCGGCCTGGTGTCCGGCGGCGAGATGGGTGGCTTGCTGGCCTACCGCAACAGCGCCCTGGACAGCAGCTACAACAAGCTCGGGCAGTTGGCGATCACCCTCGCCGATACCATCAACAAGCAGTTGGGGCAGGGCCTCGACCTGGCCGGCAAGGCCGGCGCCAACCTGTTCGGCGACATCAACGATCCGGACATCACCGCGCTGCGGGTCCTGGCGAAGAACGGCAACACCGGCAATGTCCACGCCAACCTGAACATCACCGATACCAGCAAGCTGAATTCCAGCGATTTCCGCCTGGACTTCGACGGCACCAATTTCACCGCGCGGCGCCTGGGCGACGACGCAAGCATGCAGGTCACGGTCAGCGGTACCGGTCCCTACACCCTCTCGTTCAAGGATGCCAACGGCATCGACCAGGGCTTCAACCTGACCCTCGACCAGCTCCCGGCTGCCGGCGACCGCTTCACCCTGCAGCCGACCCGGCGTGGCGCGGCGGATATCGAGGCGACGCTGAAGAATGCCTCGCAACTGGCGTTCGCCGGTACCGCGCGTACCGAATCGACCACCGAAAACCGCGGCACCGGCAAGATCGGCGCGCCGACCCTCACCAGCGGTCCGTCGCCGGTGGACCCGGCGGTGCTACAGGGCGCGTTCGGGCCCAACGGGATCAGCCTGGGCGCGACGCTCAGCGCCGACGGCAAGACCTATACCCTGTCCTCGCCGTTGCCGGCCGGCTGGAGCTACGTCGACAAGGACGGTAACGCCCTGACCGGCAGCCCGACGCTGACCAGCGGCAATACCAATACCGTGCGCATGGCGTTCACCGACCCGAGCGGGCAGAAATACAGCTACGAATTCGAGCTCAGCGGCGTACCGCAGAACTCCGACAGCTTCAAGCTGGGCTTCAACGACAAGGGCATTTCCGACAACCGCAACGCTCTCAACCTGCTGGCCCTGCAGACCAAGCCGACCGTCGGCGGCACCGACAACACCGGTTCCACCTACAACGAGGCCTATGGTGGCCTGGTCGAGCGGGTCGGCACCCTGACCGCCCAGGTGCGTGCCAGCAGCGAGGCCAGCGCCACGGTGCTGAAGCAGGCCCAGGACAGCCGCGATTCGTTGTCCGGGGTGAGCCTCGACGAAGAGGCGGCCAACCTGATCCAGTTCCAGCAGTACTACGGTGCCTCGGCCCAGGTGATTCAAGTTGCCCGCACTTTGTTCGATACCCTGATTGGAGCGTTCCGTTGAGTTCTCTCGACGGGGCCTAAGCCAGCGAGACCGCCACCATGCGCATTTCCACCATCCAGGCCTTCAACAACTCGGTCAACGGGATTTCCCGCAACTACGCGGACCTGAACCGTACCTTCGAGCAGATCAGCACCGGCAAGCGCATCCTGACCCCGGCGGACGACCCGGTCGGTTCGGTACGCCTGTTGCGCCTGGACCAGGAACAGGGGTTGAACGAGCAGTACAAGACCGGCATGACCGAGGCGAAGAACAGCCTGAGCCAGGAGGAAACCATCCTCCGTTCGGTCGGCAACGTCCTCCAGCGCATCCGCGAGATCGCCGGCCAGGCCGGCGACGGCGCACTGGACTCCAATGACAAGAAGTCGCTGGCCAGCGAGTTGCGCCAGCGCGAGGACGAGTTGCTGAACCTGCTCAACAGCCGCGACGCGAGTGGCAAATACCTGTTTTCCGGGTCCCAGGGCTCGGTGCAGCCGTTCGTGCGCAACGAGGACGGCACCTACAGCTACATGGGCGACGAGAGCCAGCGCGAGGTGCAGATCGCCAGCAGCACGCGGATTCCGGTCAGCGACAGCGGCAAGGTGCTGTTCGAGGACATCGTCAATGCCGCTCGTCTCGATACCAAGGCGGCGGCTGGCAATACCGGCGACGGTCGCATCTCGGTCGGCCTGGTCGAGGACGAGCTGGCCTTCGACAGCCAGTTCCCGGCGAGCAACCCGCCTGCGGCAACCGACGGCTTCAACATCCACTTCGTCAGCGACAAGGAGTATGTGGTCTACGATCCGAAGAGCCTGCCTCCGGGCTATGACTGGACCACCTACGATCCGAATTCGCCGCCGGCCTGGCAATTGTCCAAGGGCGCCATCGACGACGACCCGAAGACCATCGACAAGGTGCTCTACGCCGGTGTCAGCGTGACGATCGACGGCACGCCGAAGGCGGGCGACGAGTTCAACGTCAACTACAAGCCGGGCAGCGAGAAGCGCAGCCTGCTGAACGTGGTGTCGGACCTGCGCAAGGCCCTGGAAAGCTCCACCGACAACCAGGCCGGCAACGACGCCATCCGCGATGCGACGGCGGTGGCCCTGACCAACCTCTCCGCCGTGGCTGCCGCCGTGGATGGTGGCCAGGGCAAGATCGGCGCGCGCCTGAATACCGTGGAAAGCACCGAGACCTTCATCGACGATGTGAAGCTGGTGAATGCGTCGGTGATGTCGCAGATCCAGGACCTGGACTACGCCGAGGCGTTGTCGCGGCTGTCGTTGCAGTCCACCATCATGGATGCCGCGCAGCAGAGCTACGTGAAGATCCAGGGGTTGAGCCTGTTCAACTACCTGAAGTGACAGTCCCTCTGTGGAACAGGGCCCATGACTCCGTCATGGGCCTTTTCGTTCGCAGGGACTGTACCTGTGTCGCTGGAGGGTATGTTCCGCAAGGTCTACGGAAACACGGGAGAATTTGTCAGAAGTTTGACTGCCGATTCGCGCCGCAGCGCCTGTGGAACAGCCAGGGGCCGCGCGACCAGGGGCTTTGACCTGCATCAAGCTCTTTGGGTACGGGCCTTGCATAGAGTGGCGTGCTCGGGTTTTTCGCCCTTTACTCGCCTGAGTATCCATTCATCAGGGCCCTACATGAACAACAAGACGATCCCGGTCACCAGCCCGCTGCTGCCGCCCCTGGAAGAGTTCATCCCCTACTTGGAAAAGATCTGGGAGAGCCGTTTCCTGACCAACGGGGCGACATGCACCATGCGTTGGAAGAGGCCCTGTGCGAGTACCTGGGGGTGAAGCACATCGTGCTCTTCGCCAACGCCACCCTGGCGCTCATCACCGCGCTGCAGGCATTGCGGGTGACCGGCGAGGTGATCACCACGCCGTACTCCTTCGTCGCCACCAGCCACGCGCTGCTGTGGAACGGGCTCAAGCCGATCTTCGTGGACATCGACCAGGACTCCATGAATCTCGACCCGTCGCGGATCGAGGCGGCGATCACCCCGCAGACCACCGCGATCCTGCCGGTGCATTGCTACGGCAACCCCTGCGATGTCGAGGCGATCCAGCGGATCGCCGATATCCACCACCTGAAGGTCATCTACGATGCCGCGCATGCCTTCGCCGTGCGCGACGCCGGCGGCAGCGTACTGCGCCACGGCGACCTGAGCATCCTCAGCTTCCATGCCACCAAGGTGTTCAACACCTTCGAGGGCGGTGCGATCATCTGCTCGGACGAAAACACCCGGCAACGCCTCAACCACCTTAAGAATTTCGGCTTCGTCGACGAGGTCACGGTGGTCATGCCCGGCATCAACGGCAAGCTCAACGAGGTCGGCGCTGCCTTCGGGCTGCTGCAACTCAAGCACGTCGACCAGGCCCTGGAGCAGCGCAGGGAGATCGCCGAGCGCTATCGGCGCCTGCTGGCCGGCGTCCCTGGCATCCAGTGCCTCCGGCCTGGTACCCAGACCTTCGCCAACAACGCCTATTTCCCGATCCTGGTGGAAGACGATTTTCCGCTTTCGCGCGACGAGCTGTACCAGCGCCTGCGCGACAGGGATGTGCTGGTGCGGCGCTACTTCTACCCACTCATCAGCGACTTCCCCATGTACCATTCGCTGCCCTCGGCGGCGCCCGCCAATCTTCCGGTGGCGCGGTCGATTTCCTCGCGGGTGCTGTGCCTGCCGATCTATCCCGGGCTGGCCGCCGCAGACGTCGAGTTCGTCGCCGGCCTGATCGCTTCCGCCGCCATGCCGCGGCGGCGGGCATCAAGTTGAGCCCGTCGCGACCGATAACAGAATGAACAACCGCCTCACTCAGGTAGACAAGAAATGAGCCAAGCAAAATTCATCGAAGACTTCCTTTCCGCCACCGATTTCCAGAATCCCGTCGAGGTCAGCATGGACACCCAGCTCGAAGACCTGCCGGAATGGGACTCGCTGGCCGCGCTCGGGGTCATCGTCATGTTCGACATGGAATACGGCAAGACCATCACCGGCGAAGACCTGATCAAGGCCCGCACGGTGGGCGACCTCTACCAGATGCTCGGACTCTGACCATGGCCACATCCACGCTGAAGAACGTCCGTTTCGCCGGGATGGCGACCTGCGTCCCCAAGCGCGTTATCTCCAACCTGACCGACTGCAAGCCGCAGTTGCGCGCCGAGCGCGAACGCCTGGTGCGCAACATTGGCATCGAGACGCGGCGCATGGCGCAGGAGTGGCAGTGCTTCTCCGACCTGGCCTTCGACGCCGCCGAGCGCCTGCTGGAAAGCCTGGAGTGGAAGCGCGAGGAGGTCGATGCGCTGATCGTCGTGACCCAGTCTCCCGACTACCTGGCGCCGGCTACCGCGATCATCCTCCAGGACCGCCTGGGGCTGCCGCATTCCACCGTGGCCTTCGACGTCAACCTGGGTTGCTCGGCCTATCCGTTCGCCCTCAACCTGCTGGGTTCGCTGATTGCCGCCGGCGGGGTGAAGAAGGGCCTTGTGCTGGTCGGCGACCGCGGCGCCAGTGTCAACGATCCGATCTTCTCCGACGCGGGCACCGCGACGGCGCTGGAGTTCTGCGAAGGCGCGCCGCCGATGCATTTCGACCTGAACAGCGACGGCAGCGGCTACAAGGCCATCATCCTGCCGGTAGGCGGCCATCGCGAACCGGTCGGCGTGCAGCACCTGATGCCGTTCCGTGAGGACGAGAACGACCATTGGCACCGTGCCATCGACCTGCAGCTCGACGGCACCGCCGTGCTCAGCTTCTCCACCCAGCGCGTACCGCCGGCGGTGGAAAAGCTGCTCGACTATGCCGGTGCGAGCAAGGACGAAGTGGACTACTTCGTTTTCCACCAGGCCAACCGGATGATCAACGAGACCATCCGCAAGAAGCTCGGCCTGCCGGTAGAGAAGGTGCCTTCGACCCTGCGCGACTTCGGCAACACCAGCGGCGCCTCCCTGCCGGTGACCATGACCGCGCGGATCAACCGGGAACTCGAGGCCGGCCGCAATCGCGTGTTGCTCTGCGGCTTCGGTATCGGCCTGTCCTGGGGTACCTGCCTGGTGGATATCGAAGGGGCGAAGTTCCCCGACCTGATCGAATCCTGAGAGCCTTGAACGCGGAATCAGCCAAGTGAACGACGAGACTTCCTTCAATCCCTTCAGCCTGTCGGGCAGGCGCATCCTGGTCACCGGCGCCAGCTCCGGACTGGGCCTGGCCATCGCGCAGAGCTGCGCGCGGATGGGCGCCGAGCTGATCGTTACCGGACGTGACCAGACCCGCCTGGATGGATGCCTGACAACCTTGCAGTCGATCTCGGAGCTGCCGCACCGTGCTGTCCAGGCCGATCTTCGGGTAGCCGAGGAGCGCGCTGCGGTGGTAGCGGCTGTCGACAGCGAAATCCATGGACTGGTGCATAGCGCCGGTATTTCCCGTCTGTGTCCAGTGCGGATGATGACCGAAGCGCACTTGCATGAAGTCCAGTCGATCAATGTCGACTCGCCGATGCTGCTTACCCAGGCGTTGCTCAAACGCAACCTGGTAGCGCCCGGCGGTTCGATCCTGTTCATCGCTTCCATCGCCGCCCACATCGGGGTTGCCGGAGTGGGGGCATACTCGGGAACCAAGGCCGCTCTGATCGCCATGTCCCGCTGCCTGGCCATGGAAGTGGTGAAGCGCAACATCCGGGTTAACTGCCTGTCTCCATCACTGGTGGAAACACCGCTTCTGGATGCAGCCACCCAGACGGTCGGTTCGATGGACGGTCAACGCAGCAACCACCCGATGGGCTTCGGCAAGCCCGAGGATATCGCCAACGCCGCTATCTTCATGCTTTCCGATGCCAGCCGCTGGGTGACCGGCACGACCCTGGTGATGGATGGCGGCCTGACCATCAGTTGAGGACGATGCAATGAAGAGGATCATCATCCTCGGCGCCGGTGGGTTGGGGCGTCAGGTGCTGGCCCAGCTGCAGGTCGACTACGGTCACGGCATCGAATGGGTGATCGGCGGGTTTCTCGACGAGCGCGGCCCCGAAGCGGTCGCGGAGTCGCTCTACTACCCGTGGCTCGGGTATCCGGAGAGCTTCGTCGCGGAGCCTGACCAACTGTTCGTCGCCGCGGTCGGCGATCCGCTCAGTCGCCAGAAGCAGGTCGCATGCCTGCTGGCGAAGGGCGCCGAGTTCGTCGCTATCCGCACCCGCTGCACCCTTGGCGTGCGGACCAGCTACGGCCCGACCTTCTTCGGCTACGACGTGAGCAGCGGCGTGGACTGCCGTATCGGCGCCTACGGTTTCATCGACCAGCAAACCATGCTCGGCCACGACGTGGTCATCGGTGACTATGTACATATCGGCCCGCGCTGTCTGCTGGCCGGCTACGTGAAGGTGGGCGATCGTGCGGTGATCAACTCCGGGGCGATGATCGCCCGCGACGTCAGTATCGGCGAAGACGCCGTGGTGGGCATGGGCGCGGTGGTGTTCAAGGACGTGGCGGCCGGACAGACCGTGGTCGGCAATCCGGCCCGGGTTATTTTCAGCAAGTGAAGGTTGTGGATGTGGACATGACTCGCCATGCGCTGGACGCAGCGCACTACACCGAGCCGCAGACGCTCGCGCTGGAGCGCGAAAGGCTGTTCGGCAGGCTCTGGATCTTCGTCGGCTTCAGTTCGATGGTGCGCGAGCGCAACCAGTTCTTCACCCGCAAGATCGCCGGCGTGCCGGTCGTGGTGCAGCGTACCGAGTCCGGCATCCGGGCCTTTCTCAACCAGTGTCCGCATCGTCTGTCGGCCATCCAGACCGAATGCACCGGCCAGCGACCGCTGGTCTGCCCGTACCATGCCTGGTCGTTCGGCGCCGAGGGGCAGCTACAGGGCATTCCGAACTCCAGTCTGTACCAGTTCAGCGCCGAGGAGCGGGCGCGGATCGGCTTGCGCAAGCTGCACCTGGAAGAGGTGGGGCAACTGCTGTTCGTCAACCTGGCGGACGACCCGCTGCCGCTGCGCGAGCAGTTCGACGATGGATTCCTGGAAACCTTGCGGGAGGTCTCCTCGCACCTGGATACGCGGCTGATCTACAGCTGCCACAAGGTGCGCTACAACTGGAAGCTGAACATGGAGAACGTGAAGGACTACAACCATGTTCCTTTCGTCCATCCGAAGACCTTCCTCCCGGTGATGACCGCCCCGGTGCGCGGTCTGGCACGCGAGGCTGCGGTGCCATCCGAGGTGCTGCGCCTGCTGCAGGAAGGCGAAACGCCGGAGCTGCGTTCGCTGAGCTTCCCCACCAAGGCGCCGATCCAGCCCTACAAGAGCTGGTTCTCCGACCTCTGCGAGGGCTACGGCGACGAGCACGCCTACTACAACTGGTTCATCTACCCGAACGTGAACTTCTGCAGCGTCCGTGGCGAGCACTTCCTGCTCCAGCAGTACGATCCGGTGGCACCCGGCGAGACCGACTACCACCTGTGGATGATGACTGCCCGGCGCAAGGATCCGAAGACCGATTTCAGCGCTTTGCTGAGCACCCTGATTCGCGGCGAGCGTAACGTGATCGGCGAGGACACCCTGGTCCTGGAACGCCTCCAGGAGGGGCTGGGCGCACATTCGCCGCCGTTCATGCACGGCGACTACGAGGTGCAGCTGGTGCGCCAGCACCTGTGGTATCGCGCGCAGGTACTGGGGGAGAGGGCATGAAGCAGGCGATCATCGTCGGGGAAGGGCGCGCGCTCGAACGGGCGGACAGTACTGCGCGGGAACGGGGACTGGAACACCGGGTCCTGGAGCTGAATGCTGCGGATCGACACAACTTCGATATTGCGCCTCTGCTCGAACGCTACCCCGCTGCGGAAAGCGAAGTATTCGTGGCGCTGGACGAGCGGGCGGTGAACTACGCCCGCCACAAGCTCATCGCGGATATCCGCCTGGCGGGCTACCGGCTATTCGATATCGTCTCGCCTCAGGCCATCGTCGGCGAAGGCGTGCGACTGCTGGGCAACGTGTTCGTCGGCGCCGGTTGCGTGCTCGCCGGTCCTGCCCGCATCGGCACTGGCAGTTGGCTGGAGCTGCAGGTCCTGGTGGAGGAGGACTGCCGGGTCGGAACCTGTAGCACGCTGCTCGCTGGCGTGCAGTTGGGACGGCGAGTGGAGATCGGCCAGGGCAGCACGCTGGGTGCGGGCAGCGTCGCGCTCGCCGACACCCGGGTGGGGCGACACTGCGAATGGTTGTTGCCGGGCAGGCTTCCCCGGGAACTACCCAATTACTCCTTTTACGATGAACTCATGCCCGATGGGGCACGCATCCTATGAGCGGGGAGCTGTCGATGATGGCGGGAAACGATATGACGCAGGCGGACTTCCTTTCGCGATGCGAACGGAGCGGATATCTATTGGTGCTGGTGCCTACTTCCTATCTTGGAGGGGTGTTCCGCTCACAGGTGGTTGCCGGTTTGTCACAGCGTCTGCCTGGGGTTCGCCTGATTGCTGTGGACGATGTGCTTTTCGCCAGCAATAGCGTTCCCGATGGTTTCGACCAGGTGATTCCTACCGCCCAGTTGAAGGAACCATGCCACGCAGGGAAACCCGCGGTGAATTGTGCCTATTCGCTGCCTACCTGGCTGACGCTGGATCACCTGGCGAAGACTGCGCAATGCATCACCCTCGATCTGCCCGAGCTTCTCTACCTGCTGGATATTCCTTTGGTCTACCAGACCGGCGCGCTGACTCGCGAATTGGCGATGCAGCATCACGCCGAGTTCGTCTCGCTGCGCGAGCGCCTGGCCGACGAGCGAAGCCGGAAGACCCTGGAAGCCATCATGCGCCTGCGTTTGGACGGCAACCGCGCTGCGTTGCTGGACGTGTTGTGTCCGGGAGAGCAGGAATACTTTTCCCTGTACCGGGGCCCCGAGCATCCGATCGTCTTGCGAAGCGACGAGCATTACGTGGATATCGGTGCCTACGATGGCGATACGGTGAAGAAGTTCATGCTGGCGGCTCGTCATGAATATGCTTCGATCCATGCCTTCGAGCCTGATCCGGCGAATTACCGGCTCATGCATGCGTCGCTTGCTGGAAGTGTCGGTCTCCATCTGCATAACCAGGCGGTGTCCGATACCGGCGGCCATCTCGCATTCGCAGCCCACGGCACCATGGGAAGCAGGGTCGAGATAGACGGCACCGTGCAGGTGCCGTGCGTGCGGCTCGACGATGTCCTCGATGTCATGACCTTGCTGAAAATGGATGTGGAAGGCCATGAGGCACGGGTTCTGCGGGGGGCCGCGCGGCTGATCGACGAGTGCCGGCCGCGCATGGCCATCACCTGTTACCACCATGTGCAGGACCTGCTGGACATCGTCGCCGCGATCGACGGGATCGCTGCGGGAGCCCGGCTGCGCCTGCGCCATTACTCGCTGTATTTCTACGACACGATCCTCTATGTCGACTGGCCCGATGCTCTTCGTGAAGGGCGCTGACGCGCTCGTCGGAGCAGATGCTCCGCCGCGGGGAGTCGAGACCGGGAGCGGCGACACGAAGGGCCATGGCCCGGCCCTTCCGATCACCATGCGCTGCACCAATTACTCAGGAATGGCTCAATGAGCGCGAACGTTCGTGTCAGCATCGTCATGCCGACCTACAAGCTGGAGTACTTCGAGGACGCCCTCGACAGCGTGCTCGGGCAGACCTATCCGGCCCTGGAGCTGATCATCTGCGACGACAGCAGCGACGAGCGGATCGCCACGCTGGTCGAGCAGAAGCGCGCCTCCGCGGCGTTCCCGATCCGCTACTTCCGTAACGAGACGCGCCTCGGCGAGCTGGGCAGCACGGCGAAAGGCATCCGCCTGGCGGAGGGCGAGTACGTCAAGTTTCTCCACGACGACGACGTGTTGCTTCCCGAATGCGTCGAGGCGTTGGTGGGAGCGATGGAGCGCGAGCCGAACGTGGTCCTGGCCTCGTCGCGGCGGTTGCGTATCGACGAGGAAGGGCAGCCGCTGCCGGACATCCTGGCGACCTGCTTCCCGTTCGCCGGCGACGTCCTGATCGACGGTCGCGAGCTGGTCTCGTTCCTCGCCGACCACACCATCAACTTCATCGGCGAACCCAGTTGCCTGATGGCCCGGCGCGATGCGCTGCTGCAGATCTGCGAGCGCCTGATGATGCTCAACGGCCGGGCCATCGACTGGATCGGCGACCTGGCCATGTGTGCGCAGTTGCTACAGCGTGGCGACCTGGCGTTCCTGTCGCGGCCGCTGACCCGTTTCCGCGTCTCCCGCCAGCAGTTCAGCCAGATCGGGCGTGACCAGCCCGGTATCGGCGAGCAGGGCCATGCCGACTTCCGCCTGGCTATCCGCGAACTGGGTTGGTATCGCCAGGCCGGCGACAACCGCTTCGTCCGGGTGGCACCGATCACCCGCCTGGACGCCCGTGTCTTCAAGCCGGTCAACCTGCTCGCCGCGCTGAGGCGGGCGGCGGGCTTCGGTAGCGTCACGCTGTCGACCTGGCTGGAGGCGCGGCGGCCGGATGCGGTGCAGAAGGTGCTGATCGATCGATTCCTGCAGGAGCAGGGTGGTGGGCCGCGCTTCGCGGTGCTGGTGCTCGATGCCCACGGCGATACCGAGGCCGTGGAGCGTACCCTGCAGAGCCTGGAGCACGTCAATTCGTATCCACGTGTCGAGAGCCACCTGTTCGCGCCGCTGGGCACGAGTCCGCGGAACGGAGCGATGCTCTTCGATCCAGAGGTGGGGCCGGTGCCGACGATCAACCAGGCGCTTGCCCGGCTTGATACCGACTGGTTGCTCCTGGTCGAAGCGGGCGTCGAATTCACTGTCAGCGGCCTGCTGGTGGCGGCGCTGGACCTGCTGGCGGCACCGGAGAGCTGCCAGGCGGTGTATGCCGACGAACTCATGCGCCTGGATGACGGCGAGCTGGGCGCGGCGTTGCGCCCGGACCTGAATCTCGACCTTCTGCTCAGTTTCCCCGCCGGCCTGTCCCGGCACTGGTTGTTCCGCCGCGAGCCGCTGCTTGCCACGGGCGGATTCGACGAGACCGCCGGCGAGGCTTTCGAGCTGGCCTACCAGTTGCGTCTCGTCGAGCAGCGGGGCCTGGGCTGTATCGGACACATCAGCGAGCCACTGCTGTCTGGCCCAGCGCTGCGCCTGCAGGACAGCACCGCCGAGCGTGCGGCGATCGAAGGCCACCTGCGTGCCCGTGGCTACGCGCAGGCGACAGTCGGAAGCCGGCTGCCGGGGCGCTACGAGCTGGACTACGGCCACGCCGGGCAACCGCCGGTCAGCATCCTGGTGCTGGCCGGGGAGCGCCTGGCGCAGCTCCAGCGTTGCGTAGAAACCGTGCTGGAGAATACCGCCTATCCCAACTACGAGATCCTTCTGCTGGAACAGGGTGGCGAAGCGGCCGACGTTCGCGAATGGCTGCTCGCCGTCGAAGGCATGGGTGTCGAGCAGGTGCGGGTGCTGCGAGGCGATGGGCAGTTGTCCCGTGGGGCTCTGCGCAACCTGGCGGCGTCCCGGGCGCGCGGCGAATTCCTGCTCTGGCTCGATGCCGGCAGCGGCATCCTCGACAAGGACTGGCTGCAGCAGTTACTCAACCATGGCCAGCGTCCGGAAGTCGGCGCGGTAGGCGCCAAGCTCCTGGCGGCGGACGGACGGGTCTGCCACGCCGGCTGGCTGCTCGGTTTGTGCGGACCGGCCGGGCGGGCCTTCGAAGGGCGTTCGCACGAGGACGCCGGTTACCTGCAGCGCCTGCAGGTGGACCAGAACTACTCGGCGGTGGCTGGCGAATGCCTGTTGATGCGCCGCGAGTTGTTCCTCGAATTGGGCGGTTTCGACGAGGCGCTGACGCGCTGGGACGATGTCGACATCTGCCTGCGGGCGGTCCAGGCGGGCTACCTGAACGTATGGACGCCGCGTGCGCGGCTGTTGCTCGATGCGCCTGCCACGACGGCGGCGAGCGTCGAGGAAGAAGATGCGCTGTACGCGCGCTGGCTACCGTTGTTGGCACGCGATCCCGCCTATAACCCGGGCTTTTCGTTGCAGGCCGAAGGCGGTTTCAAGCTGGCCGACCCGCAGCTGGCCTGGCGCCCGTTGCAGGGGTGGCGGCCCTTGCCCACTGTCCTGGCGCACCCCGCCGACCTGTTCGGCTGCGGCCATTACCGGGTGATCCAGCCGTTCAGCGCGTTGCGCGAGTCGGCATCCATCGATGGCGCGCTGTCGATCGGCCTGATGCACGTGGCCGATCTGGAGCGCTACGACCCGGACGTACTGGTGCTGCAGCGCCAGGTCGGCGAGGAGCGTCTCGAGGCCATGCGGCGGATGCAGGCGTTCTCGCGAGCCTTCAAGGTCTACGAGCTGGACGACTATCTGCCCAACGTGCCCCTCAAGAGCGCCCATCGCCAGCACCTGCCGAAGGACATCCTGCGCACGTTGCGTCGCGGGCTGGGTTACGTCGACCGCTTCGTGGTGTCGACGCCGGCCCTGGCAGAGGCCTTCGCCGGTCTCCACCCGGATATCCGGGTGATCGAGAACCGCCTGCCGGTGGGGTGGTGGCAGGGGCTGCGGGCGCAGCGGCGGCGCGGCGAGCGGCCACGTGTCGGTTGGGCGGGCGGCTCGAGCCATACCGGCGATCTGGAACTGATCGCCGATGTGGTCCGGGAACTGGCCGACGAAGTCGACTGGGTGTTCTTCGGCATGTGCCCGCCGTCCATCCGTCCCTTCGTCAGGGAAGTGCATGCGGGGGTGCCTATCGAACGCTATCCGCGGGCATTGGCGGCTCTCGATCTCGACCTGGCGCTGGCGCCGGTGGAGCAGAACCTGTTCAACGAGTGCAAGAGCAATCTGCGCCTGCTGGAATACGGCGCCTGCGGTTTCCCGGTGGTCTGCAGCGACGTGCGCTGCTACCAGGACGATCTGCCGGTGACGCGGGTGAAGAACCGTTTCCGCGACTGGGTGGACGCGATCCGCATGCATACCCGCGACCTGGATGCCGCGGCCAGGGCAGGGGATCACCTGCGCGAACGGGTGCTGGCGGATTGGATGCTCGACGGCGAGCGTTTGCGCGCCTGGTATCGTGCCTGGATGCCGGACTGAGCGGCCGGCGGGGCTTTCCGTCGCGCTGTCCGCAGCGCTTGGGAGGCCTTGCGCGAACCCCTCCGACGGGGACGATGCATGAAAAACGAGGATGGTCAAAAAAAAACCTAAAGCTCCCCAGGGAAGCGCCGATAAAGATCACGAATGCGAACTTTAGGGGTGCCTGGGCGATGCCCACCCGAGGTCGCAAGCTCAGGCAAACATATCGTCCTTGGAGGGCATCAAGATGGCCTTGACCGTCAACACCAACATCGCTTCGCTGAACACTCAGCGGAACCTGAACAACTCTTCCGCGTCGCTGAACACTTCGCTGCAGCGTCTGTCCACCGGTTCGCGCATCAACAGCGCCAAGGACGACGCCGCCGGCCTGCAGATCGCCAACCGTCTGACCAGCCAGGTCAACGGCCTGAACGTGGCTACCAAGAACGCCAACGATGGTATCTCCCTGGCGCAGACCGCTGAAGGCGCCCTGCAGCAGTCGACCAACATCCTGCAGCGTATGCGTGACCTGTCCCTGCAGTCGGCCAACGGCTCCAACAGCGACTCCGAGCGTACCGCTCTGAATGGCGAAGTGAAGCAACTGCAGAAAGAACTGGATCGTATCAGCAACACCACCACCTTCGGTGGCCGCAAGCTGCTCGACGGTTCCTTCGGCGTCGCCAGCTTCCAGGTGGGTTCGGCCGCCAACGAAATCATCAGCGTCGGCATCGACGAGATGAGCGCAGAGTCGCTGAACGGCACCTACTTCACGGCTACTGGCGGCGGTGCGGTCACTGCTGCAACCGCTTCGGGCACCGTCGACATCGCGATCGGCATCACTGGCGGCAGCGCCGTGAACGTCAAGGTCGACATGAAGGGCAACGAAACTGCCGAGCAGGCGGCTGCCAAGATCGCCGCTGCGGTCAACGACGCCAACGTCGGCATCGGTGCCTTCACCGACGGCGCGCAGATCAGCTACGTGTCCAAGGCTAGTGCGGATGGTACTACCAGTGCGGTTTCCGGCGTAGCCATCACCGACACCGGCAGCACCGGCGCAGGCACCGCGGCAGGCACCACGACGTTCACCGAGGCTAACGACACCGTCGCCAAGATCGACATCTCCACCGCGAAGGGCGCTCAGTCCGCCGTGCTGGTGATCGACGAGGCGATCAAGCAGATCGACGCCCAGCGTGCCGACCTCGGTGCGGTGCAGAACCGCTTCGACAACACCATCAACAACCTGAAGAACATCGGTGAGAACGTATCGGCTGCTCGCGGCCGGATCGAAGACACCGACTTCGCAGCCGAAACCGCCAACCTGACCAAGAACCAAGTGCTGCAACAAGCCGGCACCGCGATCCTGGCCCAGGCCAACCAGCTGCCGCAGTCGGTTCTGAGCCTGCTGCGCTAAGCTTCGGCGAGGTCAAGGTGAAGTCACGAGGGGGAGCGCTGGCGCGCTTCCCCTCGTATCTCATTGAGAGGTAGCGACGATGGACGTCAGCAATGTCAACAATTCGACGGCTGCTCCGGTAATCCGGCTGTTCGGCTCGGCGTCTTCTTCCGATGGCGCACGCCCGGCCGGCCAGGCCGGCGAGGCGGCCGCCAGCGCAAGCGCGCAACGGACGGGCGACGTCAGGATGGGCGACAAGGAGCAACGCGCTGCGGTCGAGGAGGCGGTTTCCTCCATCGAGAAGTTCACCCAGAGCATCCGCCGTGATCTGAGTTTCAGCCTGGACGACTCCACGGGGCGGGTAGTGGTCAAGGTGACCGATTCGACTTCCGGAGAAGTCATCCGGCAAATCCCTTCCGAAGAGGCCCTGCGCCTGGCAGAGCGACTGGACGAAGCGCGCAGCCTGCTGTTCAAGGCGGAAGCCTGAGCGGAATTGGCACGTCTTTTGACTGTCTGTTGGAATTGGAAGGACAAAGCGTCAATGAGCTGACGAGGTGAAGCAAGATGGCGAACAGTACGACGATCAACGGCTACAACTCGGGCCTTGATATCAAGAACATCGTTTCCACCCTGGTGGCGGCCGAGAAGGCGCCGAAGGAGGCGCAGCTCAAGCGCCTGGAAAGCGACACCACCGCCAAGTTCACCGGCATCGGCCAGCTCAAGAGCGCGATCTCCGACCTGCAGACCATCCTCAAGGAGCTGAACAAGCCCGAGCTGTTCCAGAAGCGCTCGGCGAGCACCAGCGACGAGAAGTTCGCCACCGCCACCGCCACCAAGGACGCCCTGCCGGGTATCTACAAGCTCGAAGTGACCCAGCTGGCCAGCGTCAGCAAGGTGGCCACCGCGTCGTTTGCCGATGGCTACAAGACCACTTCCGGCGGAACCCTGACCATCAAGCAGGGTGCCGACGATGCCGGTGTCACGGTAAACGTCGCGGCGGGCGCGACCCTCGCCGAAGTGCGCGACTCGCTCAACGCGCAGCTGAAGGACAAGGGCATCAGCGCCAACATCGTCAACAACCCTGGAGACGGAACCTCGCGACTGGTCTTCACCGGCAAGGATTCCGGCGCCGGCAAGGACGTGTTCGTCCAGGGCAGTTCCGGCCTGGAGAACTTCAACATCGGCAGCGTCGGCGCCGATGGCAAGCTGACCCTGTCCCAGTTGGACGGTACTTCCTCCAGCAGCAGCGGCTACATCACCCAGGCCAGGAACGCCAAGTTCAGCATCGACGGCCTGACCCTGGAAAGCCCGACCAATACGGTCGACAAGGTCATCAACGGCGTCACCTTCGAGCTGAAGACGGTCACCGACACCAACAAGCCGATCACCATCTCGGTCGAGCAGGACCGTGGCGGCGTCAAGGACAACATCAAGAAGTTCGTCGAGGCCTACAACAAGCTGGTCGGCGTGACTTCGGAACTGACCGGCGTGACCAAGGTGGGCGACGACAAGGCTCCCGTGGTCGGTGCCTTGGTCGGTGACAGCAGCGTGCGCAACCTGCTCACCACCATGCGCAACGAGATGGTCCAGCCGGGGCAAGGTACCGATGTCCGCATGCTCGCCGACATGGGTATCACCACCAAGAAAGACGGCACCCTGGAGATCGACGACAAGAAACTCGACAAGGTTCTGAAGGACAAGTTCGAGTCGGTTTCCGCTCTGTTCACCGGCGATACCGGCCTGATGAAGCGTCTCGACGACAAGCTCACGCCTTACACCCAGACCGGCGGTGTGCTCCAGCAGCGCCTGGATGGATTGCAGGACACCATCAAGTCGGTGGATACCCAGCGCCAAGCGCTCGATCGCCGGGTCGAGCAGTTACAGGATCGTTTGCTCAAGCAGTTCACCGCCATGGACCAGTTGATCGGCCAGCTCAACCAGACCAGCGGACGCATGGCCCAGGCTCTTAGCAGCCTGCCTGGCCTTGTGAAGAAAAGCTGATGTCGCGTCCTATCGATACCTACCGGCAGGTAGGCAGCGCACAGGACGTCCCGCCCTACCAGGTGGTCAAGCTGCTGCTGGACGGCGCGCTCGAACGCATCGCCCTGGCCCGGCGCGCGGTGCTGGAGCGCAACCCGGCGCTGCGCGGCGAAGCGGTAGGCACCACGTTGTCGATCATCGGCGCCTTGCAGGCTGGCCTCGATCACCAGCAGGGCGGCGAGATAGCCGGCAATCTGGACGCGTTGTACGACTACATGACCCGTCGCCTGGCTGGTGTCGCGCTGGACGACACACCGCGTCCGCTGGACGAGGTCGAGGCGCTGCTGGGCCAGATCAAGCAGGCCTGGGATGCCATTGGCAGCGCCGAAGCGCAGGGCGAAGACAGCGAACGGCGCTAAAGAATCGCGGTAGCCGACCGATATAGAGCGTATCAGTCACCGAACAAGGCAACCGTCGATGAA
This sequence comes from Pseudomonas sp. KBN12P06040, assembly GCF_037574965.1. Lineage (NCBI taxonomy): Bacteria > Pseudomonadati > Pseudomonadota > Gammaproteobacteria > Pseudomonadales > Pseudomonadaceae > Pseudomonas > Pseudomonas sp. KBN12P06040. The sequence goes on along the minus strand of NZ_JBBELS010000001.1, from coordinate 4,380,633 downwards.
CGCAATGGCAGCCATGCGGCAATACCAGAATGTCAGTACCCAGGCTCAGGCTATCGATGCCAGCCCGCATCGCCTGATCCAGATGCTGATGGAAGGCGGCCTGACCCGGATGGCGCAGGCCCGCGGAGCCCTGGAGCGCGGCGAAGTGGCGCTGAAGGGCGAGCTGATCGGCAAGGCCATCGCCATCGTCGGTGGCCTGCGCGAAGGGCTCGACTTCGAGGCGGGCGGCGAGCTGGCAGCCAACCTCGACCGCCTTTACGCCTACATGTCGATGCGCCTGACGGAAGCCAACTTGAAGAACGACGCGGGCAAGCTCGAGGAAGTTTCCGAGCTGTTGCGCAACATCAAATCCGGTTGGGATGCGATTGCCCCCTGAGAGGCATCCCCAGAGGGACCAAGCAATGAGTGCAGCTGTACAGATCCTTGAAGAAACCGGTAGCGCCCTGCGCGTTGCCCTGGCCAGCCAGAACTGGGAGGCCATCGGTGAACTCGACCAGCGTTGCCGCCAGGCCGTCGACGAGGCGATGCTCGATGTACAGGACGAAGCCACCTTGCGGGCGCGGATGGAAGAGCTGCTGGCGCTGTATCGCGAGCTGATCGATGTCTGCCAGGGCGAGCAGCGCAAGCTGGCCACCGATCTGATCCAGCTGAACCAGTCGAAGCAAGGCGCCAAGGTCTACCAGATGTTCGGATAAGTTTTTCATGGCTTTGTGCCGTTACTTTGGCGCAAGGCTTTTCGGAAAAATTTACATATCCCCAAAAACCCCTGCCAGTACTGCTTTCCATGCGGTCTGTAGGGGTTTTTTATTGCCTCTCCCTGTCGGAAACAGCAAAAAAAACACGCCATAAAATTGACTAATCGTTCACATTTGACTTAACTAGTGGCCAAATGCTGGCTGCTTATTAGAAATAGGCATTAGTCCCAGCCCTCTTTCGGGTCGAGCGAGACCCATTCGATGCAAGGCAGCTGATCAAAATGTGGCGCGAAACCAAACTCTTGCTGATTGACGACAATCTCGATCGCAGTCGCGACCTGGCAGTCATTCTCAACTTCCTCGGCGAAGATCAGCTGACCTGCAACAGCGAGGATTGGCGAGAGGTAGCGGCGGGCCTGAGCAACAGTCGCGAAGCCCTGTGCGTGCTGCTCGGCAGCGTCGAGTCGAAGGGCGGGGCGGTAGAGTTGCTGAAGCAACTGGCCAGTTGGGACGAGTACCTGCCGATCCTGCTGATCGGCGAGCCGGCCCCGGCCGACTGGCCGGAAGAGCTGCGCCGCCGGGTGCTCGCCAGCCTGGAGATGCCGCCCAGCTACAACAAGCTGCTCGACTCCCTGCATCGCGCCCAGGTCTACCGCGAGATGTACGACCAGGCCCGCGAGCGCGGCCGCTCCCGCGAGCCGAACCTGTTCCGCAGCCTGGTCGGCACCAGCCGGGCGATCCAGCAGGTGCGGCAGATGATGCAGCAGGTCGCCGATACCGATGCCAGCGTGCTGATCCTCGGCGAGTCCGGCACCGGCAAGGAAGTGGTGGCGCGCAACCTGCATTACCATTCCAAGCGCCGCGAGGGGCCCTTCGTCCCGGTGAACTGCGGGGCGATCCCGGCGGAACTGCTGGAAAGCGAACTGTTCGGCCACGAGAAGGGCGCCTTCACCGGTGCCATCACCAGTCGTGCCGGACGCTTCGAGCTGGCCAACGGCGGCACCCTGTTCCTCGACGAGATCGGCGACATGCCGCTGCCGATGCAGGTCAAGCTGCTGCGCGTGCTGCAGGAGCGCACCTTCGAAAGGGTCGGCAGCAACAAGACGCAGAACGTCGACGTGCGGATCATCGCCGCGACCCACAAGAACCTCGAGAAGATGATCGAGGACGGCACTTTCCGCGAAGACCTCTACTACCGCCTCAACGTATTCCCCATCGAGATGGCGCCGCTGCGCGAGCGGGTGGAAGACATCGCCCTGCTGCTCAACGAACTGATCTCGCGGATGGAGCATGAGAAGCGCGGGTCGATCCGCTTCAACTCGGCGGCGATCATGTCGCTCTGCCGCCACGACTGGCCGGGCAACGTCCGCGAACTGGCGAACCTGGTGGAGCGCCTGGCGATCATGCATCCCTACGGGGTGATCGGGGTCGGCGAACTGCCGAAGAAATTCCGCCATGTCGACGACGAGGACGAGCAACTCGCCAGCAGCCTGCGCGAAGAGCTGGAAGAGCGCGCGGCGATCAACGCCGGGCTGCCGGGAATGGACGCGCCGGCGATGCTGCCGGCCGAAGGCCTGGACCTCAAGGACTACCTGGCCAACCTCGAGCAGGGCCTGATCCAGCAGGCCCTCGACGACGCCGGCGGAGTGGTCGCGCGGGCCGCCGAACGCCTGCGCATCCGCCGCACCACGCTGGTGGAGAAGATGCGCAAGTACGGCATGAGCCGGCGTGACGACGACCTGTCGGATGATTGACAGGTCGTTTCGCAACGCTTTGATTTTCAAATGAAAAAAATTTAGGCACGGGTATTGCTATATCTCCGTCGACCGACAGAACCATGACGTCGCGCCGACCGAGAGAAACGCAATGCAACCAGCCCTCAACGCCTTCACCGAGCAGCTAGCCGATACGGCCGAGGCCACCAGCCGCGCCGGCCTTGAGCAGGCCTTCGCGCTGTTCAACCAGATGTCCAGCCAGCTCAGCGAGTCCTACAGCCTGCTGGAGGAGCGCGTTACCGAGCTGAAAGGGCAACTGGCCCTGGTCAGCGCGCAGCGCATGGAGGAGCTGGCGGAAAAGGAGCGCCTGGCCAACCGCTTGCAGAGCCTGCTCGACCTGCTTCCCGGCGGCGTCATCGTCATCGATGCCCATGGTGTGGTCCGCGAGGCCAACCCGGCGGCCCTGGGCCTGCTTGGCGAACCGTTGGTGGGCATGCTCTGGCGCGAGGTGATCGCCCGCTGCTTCGCTCCGCGCGAGGATGACGGCCACGAGATTTCCCTGCGCGACGGACGTCGCCTGTCCATCGCCACCCGCTCGCTGAACGGCGAACCGGGTCAACTGATCCTGCTCAACGACCTTACCGATACCCGCCGTCTCCAGGAGCAACTGGCGCGCCACGAGCGCCTGTCGGCGCTGGGGCGGATGGTCGCCTCGCTGGCCCACCAGATCCGCACGCCGTTGTCGGCGGCGTTGCTCTATGCCGGGCACCTCAGCGAGCAGGCGCTGCCGACCGACCAGCAGCAACGCTTCGCCGGGCGCCTGAAGGAGCGCCTGCACGAACTGGAGCATCAGGTACGCGACATGCTGGTGTTCGCCCGCGGCGAGCTGCCACTGACCGACCGGGTGGCGCCGAAGGCGCTGTTCGACAGCCTGCGCGCGGCGGCCGAAGTCCATGTCCAGGGGCTCCAGGTGCGTTGGCAGTGCGAGGCGCGCGGCGGCGAGCTGCTGTGCAATCGCGACACCCTGGTGGGCACCGTGCTCAACCTGGTGGAGAACGCGATCCAGGCCTGCGGGCCCGAACTGCGCCTGAAGGTGCATCTCTATGCCCGCGCCGACAGCCTGCGCCTCAGCGTCAGCGACAACGGACCGGGCATGGACCCGGCGACCCTGGCGCGCCTGGGCGAACCCTTCTTCACCACCAAGACTACCGGTACCGGGCTCGGCCTGGCGGTGGTCAAGGCCGTGGCACGCGCCCACCAGGGGCAATTGCAGTTGCGCTCTCGGCCCGGGCGCGGCACCTGCGCCACCTTGATCCTGCCGCTGATTCCGGCGGCGCCTCTTTCTGCGATTCAGGAGTAACCCCATGGCAGCCAAAGTCCTGCTGGTCGAAGACGACCGCGCACTACGCGAAGCCCTCAGCGACACCCTGCTGCTGGGCGGTCACGAGTTCGTCGCCGTGGACTCGGCGGAGGCGGCGCTGCCGGTCCTGGCCCGCGAAGCCTTCAGCCTGGTGATCAGCGACGTGAACATGCCGGGCATGGACGGACACCAGTTGCTCGGCCTGATCCGTACACGCTACCCGCACCTGCCGGTGTTGCTGATGACCGCCTACGGCGCGGTCGATCGCGCCGTCGAGGCGATGCGCCAGGGCGCCGCCGACTACCTGGTCAAGCCGTTCGAGGCGCGGGCGCTGCTCGACCTGGTGGCACGCCATGCGCTGGGCCAGTTGCCGGGCAGCGAGGAGGATGGTCCGGTGGCCCTGGAGCCGGCCAGCCGGCAGTTACTGGAACTGGCCGCGCGGGTCGCGCGCAGCGATTCCACCGTGCTGATCTCCGGCGAGTCCGGGACCGGCAAGGAAGTCCTGGCCAACTATATCCACCAGCAATCGCCGCGTGCCGGCAAGCCGTTCATCGCGATCAACTGCGCGGCGATCCCGGACAACATGCTCGAGGCCACCCTGTTCGGCCACGAGAAAGGTTCCTTCACCGGCGCCATTGCCGCCCAGCCCGGCAAGTTCGAGCTGGCCGACGGCGGCACCATTCTTCTCGACGAGATATCGGAAATGCCCCTCGGCCTGCAGGCCAAGTTGCTGCGCGTATTGCAGGAGCGCGAGGTGGAGCGGGTCGGTGCGCGCAAGCCGATCAACCTGGATATCCGCGTGCTTGCCACGACCAACCGCGACCTCGCGGCGGAAGTCGCGGCGGGGCGTTTCCGCGAGGACCTCTACTATCGCCTGTCGGTCTTCCCGCTGGCCTGGCGGCCGCTGCGCGAACGCCCTGCGGACATCCTGCCGCTGGCCGAGCGTCTGCTGCGCAAGCACAGCCGCAAGATGAACCTCGGCGCGGTGGCGCTCGGCCCCGAGGCCGCCCAGTGCCTGGTCCGGCATGCCTGGCCGGGCAACGTACGGGAACTCGACAACGCCATCCAGCGTGCGTTGATCCTGCAACAGGGTGGCCTGATCCAGCCCGCCGACCTGTGCCTCACCGCGCCGATCGGCATGCCGCTCGCGGCCCCGGTGCCGGTGCCCATGCCGGCAATGCCACCGGCCACCCCGCCGAGCGTCGAGATTCCGTCGCCGGCCGCAGGCCAGGACGCTAGCGGCGCGCTGGGCGACGACCTGCGCCGCCGCGAATTCCAGGTGATCATCGATACCCTGCGCACCGAGCGCGGCCGCCGCAAGGAGGCTGCCGAGCGCCTTGGCATCAGCCCACGGACCCTGCGCTACAAGCTCGCCCAGATGCGCGACGCGGGGATGGACGTGGAGGCCTATCTCTACGCCATCTGAGGGCTCGCCATGTTCCCCAGGCCCGCCTCGTGCGGGCCTTTTGCGTCCGCCGCCGGTCGTCGCCCGGGGCTGTTCGAGCGTACGCGCCTGCCGATAACCGGAGCAGGGACGGACCCTGCAGCGGTCGCGGGCATTGGCGGCGAACGCCGATGCCGGGCCTTGGGGTCGACTTGGCACCCTTGTTGCTAACTCCTCTGCAAAGTGCCGGGCGGCGTCAAAAAAGCCGCGGCTGTTGGAGGAAGAGTCATGAGTCAGGGTGTCGAGTTCAATCGTCTGATGCTGGAAATGCGTTCCATGCAAATGGAAGCCATGGCCAAGGCCAAACCGGTTCAGGCGCCGGCCGAAGTGGGGGCGCCGAGCTTTTCGGAAATGCTCTCCCAGGCCGTGGACAAGGTGAACGAGACCCAGCAGGCCTCCACCGCGATGGCCAACGCCTTCGAGGTCGGCCAGAGCGGCGTCGACCTGACCGACGTGATGATCGCCAGCCAGAAGGCCAGCGTGTCGTTCCAGGCCATGACCCAGGTGCGCAACAAACTGGTCCAGGCCTACCAAGACATCATGCAGATGCCGGTCTGAGCGGCGCGAGGATAACTAGTTCATGGCCGATGCACTGATCGACAGCCAGGTTCCCGCCAAGAGCGGCGGTGCCGGGATGCTGAAAAAATCCTTCCCGGGACTGTCGTTCCTCGACAACCTTTCCGAGATGACCATGCTGCGCCAGATCGGCCTGCTGGTCGGTCTCGCCGCCAGCGTGGCGATCGGCTTCGCCGTCGTGCTCTGGTCCCAGCAGCCGGACTACAAGCCGCTCTATGGCAGCCTCAACGGGGTCGACGCGAACCGTGTGGTGGAAGCGCTGACCGCGGCGGACATTCCCTACAAGGTCGAACCCAACTCCGGTGCGTTGCTGGTCAAGGCCGACGACCTCGGCCGGGCACGCATGAAGGTGGCCTCCGCCGGCGTGGCGCCGACCGACAACAACGTCGGTTTCGAGATCCTCGACAAGGAACAGGCGCTGGGCACCAGCCAGTTCATGGAAGCCACCAACTACCGCCGCGGCCTGGAAGGCGAGCTGGCGCGCACTGTGTCGAGCCTGAACAACGTCAAGGCCGCCCGCGTGCACCTGGCGATCCCGAAGAGTTCGGTGTTCGTCCGCGACGACCGCAAGCCCAGCGCCTCGGTGCTGGTCGAGCTGTATCCGGGTCGCAGCCTGGAGCCGAGCCAGGTGATGGCGATCGTCAACCTGGTCGCCACCAGTGTGCCGGAGCTGGACAAGTCGCAGGTCACCGTGGTCGACCAGAAGGGCAACCTGCTCTCCGACCAGCAGGAACTCTCCGAGCTGACCATGGCCGGCAAGCAGTTCGACTTCACCCGGCGCATGGAAGGCCTGCTCACCCAGCGCGTGCACAATATCCTGCAACCTGTGCTGGGCAACGGTCGCTACAAGGCCGAGGTGTCCGCCGACGTCGACTTCAGCGCGGTCGAGTCGACCTCGGAGATGTACAACCCGGACCAGCCGGCCCTGCGCAGCGAGCAACGCAACAACGAGGAACGGCAGAATTCGTCCGGGCCGCAGGGCGTGCCGGGGGCGCTGTCGAACCAGCCGCCGGGCCCGGCCAGCGCTCCGCAGCAGGCCACCGCCAGCGCGCCGGCCGACTACGTCGCGCCGGGCCAGCCGCTGAAGGACGCCAACGGCCAGACCATCATCGATCCGAAGACCGGCAAGCCGGAGCTGGCGCCGTACCCGACCGACAAGCGCGACCAGACCACCCGCAACTACGAACTGGACCGCTCGATCAGCTACACCAAGCAGCAGCAGGGGCGCTTGCGCCGACTGTCGGTGGCGGTGGTGCTGGACGACCAGATGAAGGTCGACGCGAAGACCGGCGAGGTCAGCCACCAGCCCTGGAGCGCCGACGAACTGGCGCGCTTCACCCGCCTGGTACAGGATTCGGTGGGCTACGACGCCAGCCGCGGCGACAGCGTCAGCGTGATCAACGCGCCGTTCGCCCCGGCCCAGGCCGAAGAGATCGACAGCATTCCGTTCTACTCGCAGCCGTGGTTCTGGGACATCGTCAAGCAGGTGCTCGGCGTGCTGTTCATCCTGGTCCTGGTGTTCGGCGTGCTGCGTCCGGTGTTGAGCAACATCACCGGCGGCGGCAAGGGCAAGTCGCTGGCCGGCGGCGGCGGTCGCGACGGCGACCTGGCGCTGGGCGAGAGTGGCCTGGAAGGCTCGCTGGCCGACGACCGGGTGAGCATCGGCGGGCCGTCGAGCATCCTCCTGCCGAGCCCCACGGAGGGGTATGATGCGCAATTGAACGCGATCAAGAACCTGGTCGCACAGGACCCGGGCCGCGTCGCCCAGGTCGTGAAAGAGTGGATCAACGCCGATGAGTAAGTGCCATGAGTGAGAATCGTCTCGCCGCCAAACTGACCAAGGTCGACAAGGCCGCCATCCTGCTCCTGTCGCTCGGCGAGACCGACGCGGCGCAGGTGCTGCGGCACATGGGGCCGAAAGAGGTGCAGCGGGTCGGCGTGGCCATGGCGTCGATGCGCAACGTGCATCGCGAACAGGTCGAGCAGGTGATGGGCGAGTTCGTCGAAGTGGTCGGCGACCAGACCAGCCTCGGCGTCGGTGCCGACGGCTACATCCGCAAGATGCTCACCCAGGCCCTCGGCGAGGACAAGGCCAACAACCTGATCGACCGCATCCTCCTCGGCGGCAGCACCAGCGGCCTGGACAGCCTGAAGTGGATGGAGCCGCGTGCCGTGGCCGACGTGATCCGTTACGAACACCCGCAGATCCAGGCCATCGTGGTCGCCTACCTCGATCCCGACCAGGCCGCCGAGGTGCTCAGCCATTTCGACCACAAGGTGCGCCTGGATATCGTCCTGCGCGTCTCCTCGCTGAACACCGTGCAGCCCTCGGCGCTGAAGGAACTCAACCTGATCCTGGAGAAGCAGTTCGCCGGCAATTCCAACGCCACCCGCACTACCATGGGCGGGGTCAAGCGCGCGGCGGACATCATGAACTACCTCGACAGCTCCATCGAAGGCCAACTGATGGATTCGATCCGTGAGGTCGACGAAGACCTGTCCGGACAGATCGAGGACCTGATGTTCGTCTTCGACAACCTCGCCGACGTCGACGACCGCGGCATCCAGGCGCTGCTCCGGGAAGTCTCCTCGGACGTACTGGTGCTGGCGCTCAAAGGCTCCGACGAGGCGATCCGCGAGAAGGTCTTCAAGAACATGTCCAAGCGTGCCGCCGAGCTGCTGCGCGACGACCTGGAGGCCAAGGGGCCGGTACGGGTCAGCGAAGTGGAAGGTGCGCAGAAGGAAATCCTCACCATTGCCCGGCGCATGGCCGAGTCCGGCGATATCGTGCTGGGCGGCAAGGGTGGCGAGGAGATGATCTGAGGTGGTCCCCCACGACAAGGACAAAGACAGTCCCAGCGAACTGATCCGCGGCAAGGACGTGGCGGCCTTCGGCCTCTGGTCGTTGCCGAGCTTCGACGAGCCGCGCGACGAGCCGGCCGTTGCCGCGCCGCAGGTGCCCGCGGTCGCCGAACCCGCGCCGGCGCCGCCGGCGGTGGAAGAGGTCGAGCTGGAGACCGTCAAGCCGCCGACGCTGGAGGAAATCGAGGCGATCCGCCAGGACGCCTACAACGAAGGCTTCGCCACCGGCGAGCGCGACGGTTTCCACGCCGGCCAGTTGAAGGCGCGGCAGGAAGCCGAGGAGGCGCTGAAGGAGCGCCTGCAAAGTCTCGAGCGCCTGATGACGCAGCTCCTGGAACCCATCGCCGAGCAGGACGCCCTGATCGAGCAGGGCATGGTCAACCTGGTCAACCACGTTGCCCGCCAGGTGATCCAGCGCGAACTGCACATGGACTCCAGCCATGTCCGCCAGGTCCTGCGCGAGGCTCTGAAGCTGCTGCCGATGGGCGCGGCGAACATCCGTATCCATGTCAACCCGCAGGACTTCGAGCGGGTCAAGGCGCTGCGCGAGCGCCACGAAGAGAGCTGGCGGATTCTCGAGGACGATTCGTTGCTGCCCGGCGGCTGCCGCATCGAGACCGAACACAGTCGCATCGACGCGACCATCGAGACGCGCCTGGCGCAGGCAGTGAAGCAACTGTTCGAGCAACAGCGCGAACAGGCGACCCATCCGCTGGCCAGCGACATCCGGATCGACTTCGACGCCCCCGGAGACGTCGATGCGCCTTGAGCGAACCAGTTTCGCCAGGCGCCTGGAGGGCTACACCGAGGCTGTCTCGCTGCCGGCGCAGCCGGTGGTCGAGGGCCGCCTGCTGCGCATGGTCGGCCTGACCCTCGAAGCCGAAGGCTTGCAGGCTGCGGTCGGCAGCCGCTGCAACGTGATCAACGAAAGCGGCTACCACCCGGTGCAGGTGGAGGCCGAAGTGATGGGCTTTTCCGGTAGCAAGGTGTACCTGATGCCGGTCGGCAGCCTCGCCGGCATCGCGCCTGGCGCGCGGGTCGTGCCGCTGCCGGACACCGGGCGCCTGCCGATGGGCATGTCGATGCTCGGCCGGGTGCTCGACGGCGCCGGCCGCGCCCTCGACGGCAAGGGCGGGATGCGCGCCGAAGACTGGGTGCCGATGGACGGCCCGACGATCAACCCGCTCAAGCGCCACCCGATCAGCGAACCTCTCGACGTCGGCATCCGCTCGATCAATGGCCTGCTCACGGTCGGCCGCGGCCAGCGCCTCGGCCTGTTCGCTGGTACCGGGGTGGGCAAGTCGGTGCTGCTGGGGATGATGACCCGTTTCACCAGGGCCGACATCATCGTCGTCGGTCTGATCGGCGAGCGGGGTCGCGAGGTGAAGGAGTTCATCGACGAGATCCTCGGCGAGGAAGGCCTCAAGCGCTCCGTGGTGGTCGCCTCGCCGGCCGATGACGCGCCGCTGATGCGCCTGCGCGCCGCGCAATACTGCACGCGGATCGCCGAGTACTTCCGCGACAAGGGCAAGAACGTATTGCTGCTGATGGACTCGCTGACCCGCTACGCCCAGGCCCAGCGCGAGATCGCCCTGGCCATCGGCGAGCCGCCGGCGACCAAGGGGTATCCGCCATCGGTGTTCGCCAAGCTGCCGAAGCTGGTGGAACGCGCCGGCAATGCCGAAGCCGGTGGCGGCTCGATCACCGCGTTCTACACCGTGCTCTCCGAGGGCGACGACCAGCAGGACCCGATCGCCGACGCCGCTCGCGGCGTGCTCGACGGGCACTTCGTATTGTCCCGGCGGCTGGCCGAGGAAGGCCACTATCCGGCCATCGATATCGAAGCTTCGATCAGCCGGGTGATGCCGCAGGTGGTCGAGGCCGAGCACCTGCGCGACGCCCAGCGCTTCAAGCAGCTCTGGTCGCGCTACCAGCAGAGTCGCGACCTGATCAGCGTCGGTGCCTACGTGGCCGGCGGCGATCCCGAGACCGACCTGGCCATCGCGCGCTTCCCGGTCATGCGCCAGTTCCTGCGCCAGGGCCTCGACGAAAGCGAAAGCCTGGCGGAAAGCCGTGCGCGGCTGGCGAGCCTGCTCGCCGGCGGGCAGGCCTGAGGCGCCCTGAGGCATGGAGAAGCGCGCGGCGCGGCTGGCGCCGGTGGTGGACATGGCCAGCAAGGCCGAGCGGGATGCCGCGACCCAGCTGGGCAGGTGCCAGCAGCAATTGCTCGCGGCACAGCAGAAGCTGGCGGAGCTGGAGCGCTACCGCAACGACTACCAGCAGCAATGGATCAGCCAGGGCCAGAAGGGCGTCAGCGGCCAGTGGCTGATGAACTACCAGCGCTTCCTCTCGCAACTGGAGACCGCCGTTGTCCAGCAGGCCAACAGCGTGACCTGGCACCGCGAGGCGGTGGACAAGGCGCGGCTCAACTGGCAGGAGAGATACGCCCGCCTGGAAGGGCTGCGCAAGCTGGTCGAGCGCTACCTGGAAGAGGCGCGCCAGGCCGAGGACAAGCGCGAGCAGAAACAGCTCGACGAACTCGCCCAGCGTACCCGCCGCCAGGACGACTGACGACTCAGAAGAACGGACGCGACGCCTTCAGCATGAACGTGGTGTCGCAGTAGCTGTTGTGTCCCGAGTAGGCGCTGCAATCGCTGCCGGTCAGGCTGGTGCCGCTGTAGGACAGGTTCAGGTCGATGCCCAGCCAGGGCCGCGAGAGGTTCACCGACCAGTCGTTGAAGACGCTCACGTAGCCCCCGCCGCTGAGGCTCGCCGGGTTGTCCAGGCGATGGTTGCCGTACTTCAGGGTGACGTCGAAACCGAACGGCGGGTTGACCCCGAGGTCGGCGAACAGGGTGGTGTCGTTGCGCCCCGGGTCGCTGCTCAGGGCCGCGCCGAGCCGGCTGCCGAAGATCGACAGGCCGCCGTAGAGTTCGGCTGCGTCGTTGGCCGGCTGCTCCGGGCGGCTGTAGCGGATCAGGCCCATTTCGTAGCCCAGGCGGTTGTTCAGCGGGCGCTTGAAGCCGGCGTAGGAGTCGATCTCGGTGGGCTTGCCGGGGTCGAGGTTGGAGGTCCAGTTGCCGATGTACCAGCCACTTTCGTGGCTTAGGTCGAGGCCGCCGTGGAAACTGCCGGAGCTGCCCGGGGTGACCAGGCCCTGGGCCATGCTGCGGGTCGGACTGGTGGCCAGCTTGAGTTCGAAATCGCCCAGGTCGCGGGCCATCACCTGGGCCAGGGCCGAGGAGCTGGCGAGCAGGGCACAGGTGAGCACGAGCAGGTGCTTGAGCATGGTTCTCCCCTGGTAATGCGGACAACGGCGCTGCGCCGGTCTTCCCGCACGACGCCAACGGCAAGGCCGCGGCATGGGGCCGGGCGAGGTCGGGCAGGTCGGAAGGGCAGGAAGAGCGGCGAGCTAGAGCGCCACGGACCATCTTAACCAAGGTTCGGGCGGCTGACCGACCGCTCGTCAGGGCCGGCCGATCAATTGTTACCGCAGGCTTTCCGCGAGGCTGGCCAGGCGAATCACTTCGACCCGGTTGCGACCGCTGCTCTTGGCCCGGTAGAGAGCCTGGTCGGCGGCGCTGTAGAGCTGCTCGTAGCTGGCCTGGCCGCCTCCGTCGAGGCTGGCCACGCCGAAGCTGGCGGTCAGGCAGAGCACGCCGTCCTGCGTCGCCAGCGGGGTACCTTCGAGGCGTTCGCGGAGTTTTTCCGCAAGGCTGCGAGCCTGCTGCTCGGCGGTGTCGGGCAGGAGCAGGAGGAATTCTTCCCCGCCCAGGCGCGCCACGCTGTCGCTGCTACGGGTATTGCCGCGCAGCAGGTTGGCGGTATGGCGAATGACCTCGTCGCCGAAGGGGTGCCCATAGCGGTCGTTGATGTACTTGAAGTGATCCAGGTCGACCATCAGCAGGCTCAGCGGCTGCGGTTGGCGAGCGATGCGTGCGAGTTCCATGAGCACCAGCTGGTCGAATTCGCGACGATTGAACAGGCCGGTCAGCGGGTCGTGACCGGCCAGGTACTCCAACTGGCGATTCTTCTCCTCCAGCTCCTGCCGCTGCAACTCCAGCTTGCGTTGCTGGCGCAGGTTGCGCACGTGCCCGTGCCAGAGGATCAGCGACAGCAGCAGGCCGAGGCCGAACGCGGTGAGGCCGTTGGCCTGGTTCGACAGGCGCAGTTGCGGGTCGGCCTGGGCGTAGCCCATCGCCAGTTGGAAGACCAGCATGGCCAGGCCGTAGAAAGGCACGGCGTAGGCCGGGCGGATCAGGATGAACATGGCGCAGGCGAAACAGGCCAGCAGCAGCGGCGTGATGTTGCTGGTGATGCGCTGGTCGATGCAGGCGATGGCGACGCCGAAGCCTATGATCCCTGCGCCGCCCAGCAGGATCAGCAGGCGCATGCGCCACAGCTTGGGTGGCTGGCGGCGCAGCCATAGCGCGAGCAGGCCGATGCCGCCGAAGAGCAGGGCCATGGCGCCATGGGCGTACATGATTTCCTGGCGCCAGAGCTGATGGCCGAGGTCCGGGCGGAAGTCCTTCAGGGAAAACACCAGGATGTGGATCAGGTTGAAGGGGACGGTCAGCAGCGCGAGGTGGGTCAGACGCGAGAGATTCTCCAGGGCGATGGGAAGGGCCAGGGACGAATTCACCTCGATGGCGTGCTGGATCGATTCGAGCGTCGTTCTGGCCACGTTCTGCGGGTCCGCGTGGGCGCTGTGCCATCACAGCATAGCAGCGTCGCGACGGCCGCCCTATCCGGCTTTCCGGGCCGGTCGTCCGGTTTGCACGGGCGTACCTGGCGCCGCTTTCATTCCGGCAGCCGCCTGGCCAGCAGCAGTGCGACCAGGCCCAGCAGGCTCCAGTACGCCGCCAGCGGCCAGGGACGGTCGAACGGTAGCAGGGTGGACGCGCCCAGTCCGAGGCCGATCAGCAGGTAGTAGGCGAGCCCGAACAGGGCTCCGGCGCGTCCCCGGCAATCGTCGTAGGCGTGCAGCGCCGGACCCAGCAGGTTGGGAATCGCCACGCCGAAGCCGACGAAGATCGGCAGGGCCGGCAGGGCCCAGGACAGGCCTTCGGCGTATCCGCCGGCGGCCAAGAGCGTCTGCGCTGTCGCGCCGACGGCCGCCAGCGCCAGGCCCAGGCGTACCCGGCGAGCGCTGTTCCAGGTGCGCGGCAGGCGTCGGTTGAGCAAGGCGCCGAGGCTCCCGGCAATGGCGATGGCCAGGCCGATCCAGCCGAAGCCCAGGCCGGGCAGGTCGCCGACCATGAACGGCCCGGCGGCGTAGAAGGAGAACACCAGCACATTGAGCACCGCCACCAGCAGTGCGCGCGTTTGTAGCGGGCGGTCGGCCAGGACCCGTCGGAAGATCGCCAGGGTCGCGGGCTCGGGCGTGCCCGCCAGCAGCGGACGGGTTTCCGGCCAGGCCGGGACGACCAGCGCCGCCAGCGAGGCGAGCAGCACCGCCAGGGTGGCGAACACCGCCGGGTGCCCGCCGAGGTCGGCCAGCCACTGGCCGCCGAGGGGGCCGACTGCCGGCGACCAGGCCAGCACCGCGCCGAGCGTGACGAAATAGCTCATCAACGCCGGGCCTTGCAGCACATCGCGCAGGCTGGCCTGCACCGTCACCGAGCAGGTCGCCAGGCCGAGGCCCTGGACCAGGCGACAGGCAAGCAGGTAGGAATAATCGGTACTGGCCCAGGCACCGAAGGTCGCCAGGGCCGCCAGGCCGAGCCCGCCGAGCAGAGCCGGGCGCCGGCCGAGGCGGTCGGCCAGCCAGCCCCAGAGCCAGATGCCGGGGGCGAAACCGACGAAGAACAGCGCCATGGTCCACTGGCTGGTAGCGTCGTCCAGTCGCCAGTGGCTGGCCAGGGCCGGCAGCGCGGGGGAAAGGATGGTTTCGGCGACTTGCGGCAGGGCTAGCAGGGCGAGCACCAGCAGCAGGGGAGGGCGAGGACGGTCAGGCATGATGGCTCCGGAAAAAAGAGCCAAGCCTAGGTCGCTTGCGCCTGGCAGAATGCTGCGGTCAGGACGGAAAACATCGCGAAGAGGACAAGGTGCCGCGCTATCCCTACGAACGGGTCGAGGATCCCGATCTCGCCCGCTGCCCGGTGGTCGGCCTCGAGGTCGACAGCACCGGCCACCGCAGCGACTGGCATTGCCACCGGCGCGCGCAGTTGCTGTACATGGCGGCCGGTAGCGTCACGCTGTATTTCGCCGAGCGCATTTGCCAATTGACGCCGCTCCAGGCCGCCTGGCTGCCGGCCGGCGTGCCGCATCGCACGGTCCTTCACGGGCGCTTCGCCTACCGTAGCCTGTACTTCGAACCCTCGGCGTTCGCCGAGCTGCCGGACAGCGTCCAGGTCTTCGAGGTCGGGCCGCTAATGCGCGAACTGATCCTGCGCATGACCGGCTGGGCAGCCGACTTGCAATTGGAAGGGCCGCACCTGACGCTGTTGCGCGCACTGTTCGATGAACTGGCGACCGCCCCGGCACACGCCGCGAGCCTGCCGATGCCGCGCGATGCGCGGGCGCTGAAGGTGGCCGAGGCGCTGCTGGCGCAACCCGCGCTGGGCTGGAGCATCGAGGCATGGGGACGCGAGGTCGGCGCCAGCGGGCGGACCCTGGCGCGTCTGTTCACCGAGCAGACCGGCCTGGGTTTCTCTCGCTGGCGAACCCAGGCTCGCTTGTTCGAAGCGCGGAGACGCCTGGCCGAAGGCCGCTCGGTGACCGAGGTCGCCCACGCCCTGGGCTACGCCAGCGACAGTGCGTTCATCGCCATGTACCGGCGGGTCTGCGGGCAGTCGCCGGGGCGCGCCCTGCGTGGCCTCGAATGAGCGCTCAGAAGCGTTCGTGGAGGCCGAGGTAGCGCCATTCGCCGAGCGGTAGCCTGGCCAGCGACAGCGCGCCGATGCGCAGGCGGCGGATGCTCCGCACTTCCAGCCCCTCGCTTTCGCACATGAAGCGCAACTGGCCGGGCAGCACGTCTTTGAGGGCGAAGCGCAGGTGGCTTTCGTTCTGCCAACTGACCTTGCACGGCGATAGCCTGCGGCCCTGGTAGGCGAGGCCGTGGCGCAGGCGCTCGAGGCCGCCGGCGGCCAGGTCGCCGGCGACCTCGACCAGGTATTCCTGCTCCAGCCGTGCACCGTCGTCCACCAGCTTGCGCAGTACGCCGTGCTGCTGGCTGAACACCACCAGCCCGGAAGCCTCGCTGTCCAGCGCAAGGGTGGGACGCTGGCGGGCGAAGTGTTTTTTCAGCGCTCGCAAGGGACTGGGGTCATCGCTCCAGCGTCGCCCCGCGGCGAGCAGACCTTCGAAATCGTCGTGGCGCCAGCCGGCCGGCTTGTGCAACAGCAGGGTGGCCGGTTCGATCGTTTCCGCGCGGGCGCCCGGCAGCAGCTCCACGCGCTGGTCGAGCACCTTGAACTGTGGCTCCTCGATCACTTCGCCGTCGACGCTGACCCAGCCGCCCTCGATGTACAGCTCGGCTTCGCGGCGCGAGCAGGCGGTGAGTTCGGCGAGGCGTTTGGACAGGCGGATCGGGTCGGTCATGGCGAGGCTACTGGAATGAAAGACCGCCAGTTTACTCGTTGTGGCGATGGGCGCCGAGGAATGATTCGGCGCCCGCTCGGTCCCAACTTAAGGAACCGGAGAGGAGACCCTCATGCAGTCACGCCTGATCGATGGCCTGGAATGGGACCTGGACGAGGATGGCAGCGGCGGCCTGTGCAACGTCCATGGCGACAAGGTCCATCTGCGCCAGGGCGACATGGACGGCGCCTGCGGGCCCTACTGCCTGGTCATGGCGATGCTGGTCCGCGGCCAACTGCGCCGGCGCCAGGCCAAGGGCCTGGAGCGGGTCGACAGTCGCAGTCGCTACGGGCGCCTGATGAAGGCGCTGGACCAGCACGGCCCGCTGCTGCGCGTCGGCACCACCGGCGTCGACCTGCTGGAGCTGCTGGCCGAGATCAACGATACCGAGCATTTCGCCCTCAAGGGCGAGGGGCGCAGGTTGGTCCGGCACACCCGCGAATACCTGGAGGCCGGCTTTCCGGTAGTGCTCGGTTTCCACGGCCGCAAGGGCAGCGATATCCGCCATTGGGGCCTGGCCATCGGCATGAGCGAGCGCGCCTTCCTGCTCCTCGACCCGGCCCACGACCTGCCGCGCGGGCAGGCCTGGAACGCGGTGATCACCAGCGAGGCGCACGGTTCCCGGTTCGGCTATCGCTATATCAATGCCAAGGGCACCTGGGCGGTGACTCTCAAGGAAATGGTCGCCTTGCTTTGAGGGGCGGGTTTGTTACAGCCCGTGTGCGGACCGCCAGGCGCGGCGGATCTGCGACTAGAGTGGTGTTTTTCGCTTGGGGAAGGAGAGAACGCATGCCGGGCCTGTCTTTGAATGCCATCCTGCTGAGCGCCGTCGCGCTGCTCGCCCCGTCGGCCGAGGCGGTGGACGCCGGTCGCCACGACAGCGAGCTGGGCGCCGTCGAGGTCACCCCGGTGGTTGGCGGTCTGGCCTATCCCTGGGCCGTCGCCTTCCTGCCGGACAACCAGGGCATGTTGGTCACCGAGCGGCCCGGCAGCTTGCGTTTCGTCAGTCCCGAGGGCCAGTTGTCGGCGCCGCTGGAAGGCGTACCCAGGGTCTTCGCCAGCGGCCAGGGGGGCCTGCTCGACGTCGCCTTGTCGCCGGGGTTCGCCGAGGACCGGCTGGTCTACCTGACCTATGCCGAGGCCGGCGAGGACGGCCGCGCCGGAACGGCGGCGGGACGCGGCCAGTTATCGGCGGACAAGCGACGGCTGGAGGGCTTCCACGTGATCTTCCGGCAGTTGCCGAAGCTTTCCAGCGGCCATCACTTCGGCTCGCGCCTGGTCTTCGACGGCAAGGGCCACCTGTTCATCGCCCTCGGCGAGAACAACCAGCGCAGCACCTCGCAGGACCTGGACAAGTTGCAGGGCAAGATCGTCCGCCTGTATCCGGACGGCGGCGTTCCCAAGGACAATCCCTTCGTCGGCCGTACAGACGCGCGGCCGGAGATCTGGAGCTATGGCCACCGCAACCAGCAGGGCGCCGCGCTGAATCCCTGGACCGGCCAGCTCTGGACCCACGAGCACGGCCCGCGCGGCGGCGACGAGATCAACATACCCCAGGCCGGCGGGAACTACGGCTGGCCGCTGGCGACCCATGGAATCAACTACACCCTGCTGCCGATCCCCGAAGCCAGGGGCAAGGCCGTCGACGGTACCGAGGCGCCGCACCATGTCTGGGAGAAGTCGCCGGCGATCAGCGGCATGGCGTTCTACGATGCGCAGCGCTTCCCGGCCTGGCAGCACAACCTGTTCATCGGCGCGCTGGCGACGCAGGAACTGATCCGCCTGCAACTGGATGGCGACCGGGTCGTCCACGAAGAGCGCCTGCTGGGCGATCTCGGGGTGCGCATCCGCGACGTGCGGCAGGGCCCGGACGGCTATCTCTACCTGCTCATCGACCAGAAGGACGGGCAATTGCTGCGCCTGGGGTTGGCGCGCTAGCCTTCAGCCTTGGTTGCGTTTGAGCTGGACGTAGAGCGCCTCGACCTTTTCCCGGGCCCAGGGCGTCTTGCGCAGGAAGGCGAGGCTGGACTTGATGCTCGGGTCGTTCCTGAAACAACGAATGTCGACCCGTTTGCCAAGCTCCGCCCAGCCGTGGTGGGCGACCAGTTCGGTGAGCAGTTTTTCCAGGGTGACGCCGTGCAGTGGATCGGGATGGCCAGGCATGAAGGGCTCGGGATTCAGGCAATGAAAAAGGGGATGGAGCGTGGCACATCTGCGTGCCGGCCTGCCATCCCCTTCGTAGTCCCCGGCGAGGGGCGGGCGATCAGCGCTTCTTGCTGATGGTGATCTGCCGCGACGGGCCGTAGACCTGGCCGCTGACGCCCTTGGCGATCTTCTGGATCTCGCCGCCGGCCTGGAGGAAGGCGGCGACCTGCGCTTCGATGGATTCGCGGGTTTCGACCGCGGGAGCCGGCTTGGCGGCTTTCGGCGCGACGGTTTTCTTCATGATGGCCATATCCGGGGACCTGTCTCTGCATTAAATATGGCCGTTCATTATAACCGAAGCGGCGTTTTATTTCATCTTGAATATTGTCGATCAGATTTCGGACGTAACCTGCTGTTTTCTATAAAGTCCGTTAGGCAATACCCGAGCGAGGCGCTGCGGCATTGGCGAGCCGGCGGCGAACTGCTCGAGGTCTCCGCGGCTGGATGTCCCGCCGACCCCGGGCGACGCAGGATACCGCCAGGTGGATAACTCCTTCGCGCATCCCGGCATGAATTCCAATGTTTGCACTAATTGAGCGAGAAAGTTCTCCGGGGCTCTAACTCGCCTATATCGAGAATAATGAAAAGTTCACGATTAGTTATCGGCTAAGTTGCCCGGATATATACGTCGATATCATCGCGCTGCCGGCCGGGGCATGCATCGCCTCGCTGCGTTCCCGGTGCTAACCTGCGGAACCCCAGCCGCCGAGCGAGCGCCGCATGCCAGCCATTCTCTCCTCCCGCCAACGTATCGCCCTGCGCCTGGCCTGGCGCTTCATGGCGCCTTACCGCTGGCGCATGCTCGGGGCCCTGGTGGCGTTGCTGTTCACCGCGGCGATCACCCTGTCCCTGGGCCAGGGCATCCGCCTGCTGGTGGACCAGGGGTTCCTCACCGCCTCGCCCGAATTGCTCAATCGCTACATCCTGCTGTTCTTCGTGCTGGTGCTCGGCCTGGCCGTGGGCACCTTCGTGCGCTTCTACCTGGTGTCCTGGATCGGCGAGCGCTTCGTCGCCGATATCCGCAAGCGCGTGTTCGACCACCTGATCGAGTTGCATCCCGGTTTCTACGAAACCAACCGTAGCTCCGAGATCCAGTCGCGCCTGACCGCCGACACTACGCTGCTGCAGACGGTGATCGGTTCCTCGCTGTCGATGGCCCTGCGCAATGCCCTGATGCTGGTCGGCGGGGTGCTGCTGATGTTCGTCACCAACGCCAAGCTGACCAGCATCGTGGTGCTGGCGTTGCCGCTGGTGATCGCCCCGATCCTGCTGTTCGGCCGCCGCGTGCGCAGCCTGTCGCGGGAAAGCCAGGACCGGGTGGCCGACGTCGGCAGCTACGTCGGTGAGACCCTCGGTCAGATCAAGACCGTGCAGGCCTACAACCACCAGGCGCAGGATCGCCAGCGCTTCGCCGGCACCGTCGAGCGCGCCTTCGACACCGCGCGCAAGCGCATCGCCCAGCGTGCCTGGCTGATCACCGTGGTGATCGTGCTGGTGCTCGGCGCAGTCGGCATCATGCTCTGGGTCGGCGGCCGCGACGTGATCGCCGGCAGCATCTCGGCCGGCGAACTGGCCGCGTTCGTCTTCTACAGCCTGATCGTCGGCATGGCCTTCGGCACCCTCAGCGAGGTGATCGGCGAATTGCAGCGCGCCGCCGGCGCCGCAGAGCGCATCGCCGAGCTGCTCAGGGCGCGCAGCGAGATCCGCCCGCCAGCGCAACCACGCAAGCTGGCGGCGCGGGTGAGCGGGAGGATCGAATTGCAGGCGGTGCGCTTCGCCTATCCGACCCGTCCCGAACACTGGGCCATCGACGACATCAGCCTGGCCGTCGAACCGGGGGAAACCCTGGCCCTGGTCGGACCTTCCGGTGCCGGCAAGTCGACCCTGTTCGATCTGCTCCTGCGTTTCTTCGATCCGCAGCAGGGACGGCTGCTGCTGGACGGACAGCCGATCGTCGAACTGGACCCGGCCGACTTGCGCCGCAGCTTTGCCCTGGTGTCGCAGAACCCCGCGCTGTTCTTCGGCAGCGTCGAGGAAAACATCCGCTACGGCCGTCCGCATGCCAGCGCCGCCGAGGTCGAGGCCGCAGCGCGTGCCGCGCATGCCCACGAGTTCATCCTGGGTCTGCCGCAGGGCTACGCCACCCACCTGGGCGAGGGCGGCATCGGCCTGTCCGGCGGCCAGCGCCAGCGCCTGGCGATCGCCCGGGCGTTGCTGGTAGACGCGCCGGTGCTGCTGCTCGACGAGGCGACCAGCGCCCTGGATGCGGAAAGCGAGCACCTGATCCAGCAGGCCCTGCCAGGCCTGATGAGCGGACGTACCACCCTGGTGATCGCCCATCGCCTGGCCACGGTGCAGAGCGCCGACCGCATCGCGGTGATCGACCAGGGGCGGCTGGTGGCGATTGGTAGCCACGCCCGGCTGATCGCCGAGAACCCGCTCTATGCGCGCCTGGCGGAACTGCAGTTCGCCGTCGGCGGACGCTAGCTTCAGAGCGGCTTGTCGATACCCGCGTACTGCTTGTCCAGCTCGTCGATACGCTGCGTGTAGGCACGGGAGAGGCAGTCGGTGTCGCCACCGCAGCGCCGGCGCTCACGCAGCCAGTCCTGCTGCCGGTCCTGCATGGCGCCGCGGCCGCCCATGGCGAACAGGCCGCGGAGGAAGTGGTACTTGACGCTCATCTCGACGTCCTTGTCGTTCAGCGCCCGGTTCGCGCAGATGGCCTTTTCGTCCGCTCGCTCAGCCTTTTCGCAATCGAAGCTGGCCGCTTCGGCCAGGGGCGCCAGCAGGAGTCCGCCGAGGGCGAGGAATGCCAGGTGCTTCATGCCGTTCTCCGTTTCGCCTGGTTGCTTGCGAATCTTCGACGCCAGCGACGGCGCTGGGTTCAGCGGGGAGCGCGCGGCGGCCGGGCGGGCCGCTCCGGCGCGGTCAGTGCGAAAGGATCAGGGCCTTCTGCTCGGGGATGACGGTGCGCTCCCGAGGGGCGTCCGCGCGTTCCGCTTCCTCGGTTTCGGGGCGGTTGGCGAACAGGCTTTTCAGGGTGCTCAGCAGCGGCTGTTCCTTCGCCGCTTCGGCGACCTGGCTGCGGCTTTCCACGGGTTCCGGGTTGGCCGCCGTGACCACGTGGAAGTCGCTGATCTCGATGATCCCGCGGCCCTCGGCGAGCAAGTGGAAGGAGAAGGCCTTGCGCGCTTCCGGGTTGTCGAAGGTGAAGCTCATGTCCAGCGGCTTGCCTTTGAGCAGGCGCGGGATGTCCGGTACCGGTATGGGAACGTCGCGTTCGAACTCCTTGGTCTTCAGCGTCACCCGGGCGCCGTTGCGGTCCATCTGCAAGGCGCGGATCTTCAGGGTGACCGTGGTCCTGCTGTTCTTCGGCATCTCCAGGTATTGCGCGCCGATCAGGTTGTCGGTCCAGTCGTTGTGGGTTTCCGGCTTCAGGCGGATGCGTTCTTGGGTGGCGAACTGGAACTCCTGGCCCAACTGGCCGGCCTGTTGCACGGAGTGGTCGAGGACGGCGGCGCGCTGGCTGACCAGGCGTGCCTGGCGTCCGCTGAAGCGACCGAGAAACTCGGCTTCGTCGGCGATGAAGCCCTCGCTGCGGTAGCGCCGGCAGACCTGCTGGAAATCGCACTCGACGAAGGTGGCCTTGCCGTCGTGGTGGCGCAGCATGCCGTTGGTGTAGGACATCATTTCGCGACCGCTGGCGTAGTCGCGGAACAGCGAGCGCCCGGAAATCCCCGCCGGCACGCGGTAGCCGAAATAGTCGAGGACGGACGCGGCGAGGTCGACGTGGCCGTAGACGCCGCTCTTGATCGGCGGCAGTGCCGCCTGTTCCGGTGCCAGCACCAGGTTGAAGCCCCAGGCCGAGGCGAGGCGCACCTGGTCGACACCGTGGGATTCGTCGGAAGTGAGCACCACCAGGGTGTCGCGCAACACGCCCTGTTTCTCCAGGTCGGCGAGGAAGGCGCCGATCGCGTCGTCGAGATAGGCCACCGCGGCCTGCTTGGCGTTCGGGTAGCGGGCCAGGTAGTCGGCAGGCGCCGAGTAGGGCTGGTGGGTGCCGACGGTGAGCAGGGTCAGCATCCAGGGTTTCTTCTGCTGGCGCAGCTGCTTCACGTAGGTCGCGGCGCCCTCGAAGAAGGCCTTGTCGTCCATGCCCCAGGGAAACTCCAGGTAGGACGTGTTGCGGAACCAGTCGCGCCCGAGGGTCTTGTCGAAGCCCATCTGCGGCATGACCTTGTCCTTGGCCATGAAGCGCAGGCCGGCACCCTGCAGGAAGTGCGTGCTGAAACCGTGCTGGCGCAGCTGGGCGGGCAGGCACTCCCTGGCCCGGACCGGGTTGTTGAGCAGCTCGACGCCCTTCGGCGTGCCCGAGTCGAGCTTGCTGTAGTCGCCGCAGAGCATGGCGTAGAGGCCGCGGATGGTCTGGTGGCTGTGCAGCACGTAGTCCGGGGTGGTCATCGCCCGTTCGGCCCAGCCACTCAGCCTGGGCATCGGCGCTTCGTGGTAGCTGCTGTTGATGGCGGCGCGGTTGGCGGCGATATACGCGCCGGGGATTCCCTCCATGGCCACGATCAGGACGTTGCGCGCGCGCCCTCCGCCGGCCAGCAGCGGCGTTCCGGAAAGGTCGAGCTGGTTGAGCCCGGCGACGTCCGGCGGGGTGTCCGGACGGTCGCCGGCGAGCCAGTCTTCGACCGCCAGTTGGCCACTGCTGAGCGCGCTGGCCAGCAGTTTGTGCGGCAGGTTGTACTGCTGCCACTGGTCGGCATCGCTCGGACGCAGGTACTGCAGGCCGACATGCGCCGCCAGGAACGCCGCCGGCAGCGCGTAGGCATAGCGCGGCAGGCGCGGACCGCGGCGACGCCAGAGCAGCACGCAAAGCAATGTCGCGCCGCCGAGGCCGAGCGCCAGTGGCAGGTGGGCGAGGCCGCCGCCCTGGGTGGAGCTGCTGACGAACTGCGGATCCAGCAGGTACTTGAGGTCGGAAGGCTCCGGCATGCGCCCGACCGCGCCGACCAGTTCGGCATTGCCGATCAGGAACAGGCACCAGAGCAGCATGACCGGGAGCGCGAACCACAGGGAGCGTCGATGCAGGAGCAGCACCAGCAGGCTGCCGAGGGCCAGGTCCGAGAGATAGCCGAACGGCGTCGACCAGCCGAGCCAGTAGCGGCCGGCGAGGGGAACGACCAGGAACAGCGCGGCCAGCGCCAGAAGCGAGCCGCAAGATGAGAGCCAACGGCTGAGTGGACGCACAGGAACTCCTGATGAGCGGCAGCGAGAATCCTTGATAAGGATGTTCCAAAAAAGTCTTTAGGGTTCACGATTTTGAAACATCGTTGTGCTTACTGCCAGTAGACAGTCGGCATTTGGGAAATGTCCGCGTGGTTCAGGATGTTTCGGCGCGAACGGCCGGCAAGGCGATGAGCGGCGTCGGCGTACCGGCAAAAACTTCCGCCCGCCTGCGTGGCGCCCGGTAGAATGCCGCCCCTTCGACAGGGGGAGACAACATGGCGGTCATCGGGCGTTTCAATTCACTGCAGGTGGTCAAGCACACGGAGTTCGGGCTCTATCTCGACGGTACCCAGCACGGCGAGATCCTCCTGCCCAAGCGCTATGTGCCGAAGGACCAGCCCAGCGAAGTGGGCGACTGGCTCAACGTGTTCATCTACCTGGACAGCGACGACCGCCTGATCGCCACCACCCAGACGCCCAAGGTCCAGGTCGGCGGTTTCGCCAGCCTGAAGGTCGTGGAGATCAACCGGATCGGCCTGTTCCTCGACTGGGGCCTGCCCAAGGACCTGCTGCTGCCGCATTCGGAAGAGAAGCGTCCGTTGCAGGTCGGCGACTACTGCGTGGTCTACGTCTACCTGGACAAGCGCACCAACCGCATCACCGCCACCGCGCGCCTGGACCGGCAGTTGGACAACCTGCCGCCGCGCTACAGCGTCGGCCAGGCGGTCGACCTGCTGGTGGTGGAGCGTACCGAGATGGGCTTCAAGGCGATCATCGAGGGCAAGCACTGGGGCCTGATCCACAAGAACGAGGCGTTCAAGTTCCTCCGCAGCGGCATGCGCGAACAGGGCTACATCAAGGAATTGCGCGCGGACGGCAAGATCGCCCTGAGCCTGCAGCCGGTCGGCGCCGAGGCCGCCGTCGAGCTGAGCCAGCAGATTCTCGCCCGGCTGCTGGAGGCCGGCGGCAGCCTGCCGCTCAGCGACAAGAGTTCGCCGGAAGATATCCACCGGCTCTTCGGGGTCAGCAAGGGGACCTTCAAGAAGGCCATCGGCGGTCTCTACAAGAAAGGCCTGATCCTGATCCACCCGGAACGCATCGAACTGCCGCGCTGAGGTTTCCGCTCAGGGCTGGAGGAACGGGGCGAAGTCCAGGCCAGCGCCGCCGGGGCGGACGTCGCGCAGGCGCTTGCCGGGGTCCGCGCTCAGCTCCAGGCTGAGGGTCGGCCGGCGGGCGTTCTTGTCGCGCAGTTCCAGGCTGTCCTGCTGCTGGCGAAGGAAACCGGTGGGCACCTTCAGGTGCTCCACTGCATCGCCGGCCGGGTTCGCCAGCAGCAGGTTGAGGAACTTGCCGGCCTTCAGTTGGCTGAGCGGAATATCGAACCACCAGACGTTCTTGCTCTTGTTGAAGCGGGCGAGCAGGGTGTTGCCGGCATCCAGCACGGACATGCCCAAGGCCTGGTTGAGCTGTGCGATGGCTGCCGCTTTATCGAGTTTCATGGAGTTTCCTGACGGGCCGCGCCGGCCGGGATGGCGGACGGGTAGCCGGATATTCTAGCAGCCGGAGGGACGGCGCAGGACCTGCGCGGTGCGCAGGCCCCGCCGCTCAGACCATCCGCCGGAACCGCCGCCAGCGTTGCTGCCAGCCCAGCAGCAGCGGAGAGACCGCGGGGCCGGTGCCGGCGTCCTGCAGGCGCGGGTGGTGGCTGACCACGTTGACCAGGATCGGCTCCTGGGCGTTCTTCACATCGACGAAGAACAGGTGCTGCCCCTGGTGCAGGCGTTCTTCGAAGGGGCGGAAGGCGCGGTTGGTGCGCTGCAGGCCGAAGAAGCTGCCTTCCCACAGGCAGAACGCGCAGAGCACGGCGCCGAGGAAGATCACCGGAATCCAGCCGGCGGCGGTTTCCGTCCAGCCGCTGGCATAGGCGAAGGCCACGGCGACGATGGCCAGGGCGAGGCCGACCAGCAGGCCGACACGGCCGGAGCGGACCACATCCTTCTTCATGAACGGAGAGACTTCGTGCAGATGGCGCTGGCCGGTCTCCGCGTCCTTTTCGCTGAGGACGTGGATCTGCTCGGTGGCGATGCCGCTGGCTTCCAGTTCGGCTTCGAGCCGTTCCAGCTCGTCGAGGTTGTCGCTGATGTAGTAATGCCGGTTCATGGCATGCCTCCCATCGTCTGACGGCCTGTTCCTTGGGCGAACAGGCAAAGGTCGATACCCCCTGTCGGTGAATCCCGGAGCACCCGCAAACGGCAGGTCGGCCGGGATTGTCGGTTTCTTGCGCAGCATTCAGTCTAGCATCCGCGGCAGCGGCGGCCGGTACGCCGGTCTGCTGGCTTCTTCCTTCAACATAGGCCGGAAGCGGGGTGGCGGCGGGGCCGGGCGATGGACGGGCCAGGTACGGGTGGGCCGTACGCAGCCCGCGAGCGCAGGATTACTCGGCGGGAACGATGATGGCGACGCGGCGGTTCTCGCTGCGGCCGGCGCGGGTCTTGTTATCGGCCACCGGCTTGCTCATGCCCAGGCCGCGGACCTCGATGTTGGCCGCCGGCATGCCGGCTTCGCGGAACACCGCGGCTACCGATTCGGCGCGCCGTTCGGAGAGCTTCTGGTTGTAGCCTTCGTCGCCGTAGTTGTCGGTGTGGCCTTCCAGGCGGACCTTGTCGATGTCTACCGCGAGCAAGGCGTGGGCGATCTTCGTCAGGGTGTTGCGGCTGTCGGGATTGAGACGGTCGAGATTGTTGCCGAACAGCACCTTGCTGGACATGCCGAACTCCCAGCCTTCGTCGCGGAGTTCGAAGCCCTGCTCCTGGAGCACGGCGATCTGCTCGGCGCTCAGGCCGGTCTGCGGCGGTTTGGTCTGGCAACCGGCCAGGCCCAGCACAAGGCTGAACAGGGCGAGGGCGAGCAATCTACTTGGGTGGAGCCTCTGGGGTAGCACTGTCTATCTCCTTTTCTTCCTGAAGGATGCGGGGGTCGTTGAGTTCCGCCAGGCGCCGGCTGCCGCGGGCCTGGCGCTTGGCGATGTACATCGCCATGTCGGCGTCGTGGAGCAGCGCCGCCGGGGTATCCGCGTGCTCGGGATAGAGGGCGATGCCGATGGTCAGCGAGGTACTCACCGTGCTGCCGTCGCTGAGCCGGATCGGCGCCTGCATGCTGGCGATGATGTTGTCGGCGATGCGCAGGGCGTCGGCGCCGGACGCCAGCGGTGCGAGCAGCACGGCGAATTCGTCGCCACCCAGGCGCGCCACCAGGTCGCTTTCGCGCAACTGCCCACGGATGCGCATGGCGATGTTGACCAGCACGGTGTCGCCGGCGGCATGGCCGAGGCGGTCGTTGATCTCCTTGAAACGGTCGCTGTCGATGAACAGTACCGCCAATTGCTCGCGGTGCTCGCTGGCATCGCGCAGCGCCCGGCTCAGGCGGCCTTCGAAGAAGGCGCGGTTGGGCAGGCTGGTCAGGCTGTCGTGGTGGGCCTGGTGCGCCAGCGAGGCGTTCTCGTCCTGCAAGCGCGCCTGCCAGGATTCGAGTTCGTCAAGCAGGGCGTTGAAGTCCTCGCCCAGTTGGCTCAGCTCGGCGATGCCGGCTTCCGGTACGCGCTTCTCGAAATCCCGTTCGCGGCGCACGGTATGCGCGACCTTCGCCAGTTGGTCGAGCGGGCCGACGATACCGCGTACCAGCCGCCGTGACAGGTAGAAGGCGCCCAGGGCGGTAAGCAGCAGGCACAGGACCATGCCGGCGAAACCGGTGAGCAGGAAGCGCAGCAGGCTGCCGCCGGAGCCTTTCACCTCCACCGAACCGATCTTCTGGCCGTCGTGCAGGATCGGTTGTTCGGTCGGCGCGCTGAGCAGCCAGTGCGCCAGTTGCTGTTCCAGCAGGTGCAGCGGCCCGGTGCTTTCCCGATGCCAGCTGGCCAGGGGCTGCCCCTGGCGGTCGTAGACGATGGCGCTGGAGACCTCTTCGCTGGAGGCGATCAGCGCCAGGGATTCCTCGGCGGCCTGGGCATCGCCGAAGACCACCGCGGCTTCGACGGTATAGCTGATGGAACGGGCGATCAGTTGCTGGTTGGGGTCCGCGTAGGCGCGCAGGGTCAGCAGGCCGACCAGGGTCACTGCCAGCCCGGCGGTGAATACCGCGACCAGCGCCACGCCCAGGTGCGCGCGATAGAGCACCCGGCGCAGCGATGGATTGGAACCCGTATAGCGACGACGACGGTTCATCACGGAGTGGCCTGCCGCCTTGCCAGTTTCAATACGCTCGGGTGCACGCGTACGCCGCTGCGGGCGATGGAGTCGAGATTGGCCTCGAAGGTGATGCGCGGACCGCCGACGTTGAGGCAGAACATGCTGCCGACGCTGCATTCGGTGCCACGCTCGCTGATGGACAGGACCGGATGCCCGGCCAGGCTGCGGAACACCTGCTGGCGCTCGCGCTCGTCGACCACTCCGAGGTAGATCACGTTGCAGAGCGTGCCGAGGTCCGGGTTGTCCACCGCGCGGCGTTCCGCATGCACGCGCCTGCCATTGGCCTGCACCATGCCGCGGAGCAGGCCGTCGGCGTACTCGGTCGGGCCGACCACGCAGAGTTGCAGAACCGCCGGTTCCTTCGGCCAGCGCACGTAGCTGAATATGCCCAGCAGAACCTGGCTGACCGCGTTGCTGCGTTGCTCGACCGACGTCCGTGCGTCGTCCGCCCACAGGCCTCCGCCGCCCAGGCAGGAAACCGCCAGGACCAGGCAGGCCAGGGTGCGCCTGTAGAGGTCGAGGGGCTGCAAGGTGGGCAACGAAGGCAAAAAGGTTTCCTCCAGGAAAACGTAGCGGGGTGGTACGACTGGCCAGTGTAGTCGGTGTGCGGCGAATATTACCGGATGTGCCGGGAAAGAAAGCCGTTCGGTGTCAAACCAATGACGCAATTGCCGGAGATGGAAGCTCTTTGCGTCTTGTCCTGTCTGGTTTTCTGGCTGAGCATGTAGGACGTTACTGACCTTTATCAGGGGGCGGCATGATCCGGGAAATCCTCAAGATGGGTGACGAGCGCCTGTTGCGCATTGCGCAGCCGGTGCCGTCCGAACTGCTCGGCAGCGAGGAGCTGCAACGGCTGATCGACGACATGTTCGAAACCATGCATCACGTCGGCGGGGTAGGGCTGGCCGCGCCGCAGATCGGCGTCGACCTGCAACTGGTGATCTTCGGTTTCGAGCGCAGCGAGCGCTATCCGGACGCCCCGGCCGTGCCGCCGACCATCCTGCTGAACCCGCGGATCACCCCGCTGGACGACGAGATGGAAGAGGGCTGGGAGGGCTGCCTGTCGGTGCCGGGGTTGCGCGGCGCGGTATCGCGCCATCGGCGCATCCGCTACCAGGGCCTGGACCCGCAGGGACAGCCGATCGACCGCAGCGTCGAAGGGTTCCATGCGCGGGTGGTGCAGCACGAGTGCGACCACCTGATCGGCCGCCTATATCCCTCGCGAATCACCGACTTCAGCAAGTTCGGCTTCACCGAGGTGCTGTTCCCCGACCTGGACCCCGCCGCGGACGATTGAGCGGTTGCGCCTGCGGCTCCGCTCCGGCCTGGCTCAGCTCCGCGATGGGGTGCCGAGCGGCGCCGCCGGAGCGTGTTTTTTCGCTCGTTTCGCCAGGCGTTTCTCCTGGGCGGTTTTCAGCGGTTTCCTACGAGTTTCCTTCTTCGCGTTCAGTCCCTTGCTCATGGCGTTCACCTCCCCACGCAGCACCTGCGTGGCGCGCCGGATGGCCGATGGCGTCCGCGACGCCGGACGGCGGCGGACGCTTCCAGCATAATGCGTGGCGCAGCGCCCGGCGCGGGCGGCGATCGACGGCGCTCAGCGCAACTGGCGTTGTGCGGTGATTTCCGGCAGGTTCTGGCGGCGCAGATAGACCAGTAGCGGCTCGCCGATGTTCAGTCGTTCGTTGATGTTCTGTTCCAGCAGGATCTGCAACTGCTCGCGGCCCAGGCGCATGACGTCGTCGCGTATCGAACTCCAGACGAACTCGCTGGTGGGCGTGATGCTGTCGTCGGCTACGTCCATGCCGAAGGAGTCTTCGCTGAAACGCACGATGTAGCGGCCGGTCTTGCGGTTGAAACCGACGAACCCCTTGAGGGCATCGGCGGCCTGGCAGATGTCGGTGGATGTGATGCTCATGCGGAACCTCCCTGAACGTTCCTGTTTCTCTGGGCGCACGCATGATCGGCGGCGCCCCCGTTCTGCGGCGGGGGTCGCTGGTGCCGAGCGGGGTATTCTGCCAGTTGTCGCCGCCCGGGGAAGAGGGCGGATCGCGAACGGTAGTGGGACGGATTGTCGCGACCTTGGTTAAACCGCCGCCACGCGCTAGGCTCGGGGTTCGCAGCCGACCGAGTGGAGAACAGCGCCAGATGCCAGGGGCCGTGGATTTCAAGGAGCGGATATCCCGCCAGCGTCCGCATGACAGGGAAACCTACGGACATGCCGGGAATACCGATCTGCAAGACATCGTCTACCAGTTGGAAAGCGACCGCGGGCGCATCGTCAATTCCGCCGCCGTGCGGCGCCTGCAGCAGAAGACCCAGGTCTTCCCGCTGGAGCGCAACGCGGCGGTGCGCAGCCGCCTGACCCATTCCCTGGAAGTGCAGCAGACCGGGCGTTTCATCGTCCGCACGCTGTTCCGCCAACTGGGCCCGCGTGCCGCGGAGGTCGGCCTGGACGGGCTGGAAGGCGCGCTGGAAAGCCTGGTGGAAATGGCCTGCCTGATGCACGACGTCGGCAATCCGCCGTTCGGTCATTTCGGCGAGTACGCCATCAACGACTGGTTCGAACGCAATCTCGACGCCCTGTTCGAGCGCCGCGTACCGCCGGGCCAGGGCGACGGCCTGTTGCAGCAGCGCATGCTCACCGACCTCAAGCATTTCGAAGGCAACGCCCAGGCCATCCGCCTGGTGGTGAAGCTGCTGCGCCTGAACCTCACCTACACGCAGACCGCCGGCCTGCTCAAGTACGTGCGTCCGGCCTACGAGCCGAAGCCGGACAAGGCAGCGGCGAACCACTACCTGAACAAGAAGCCGGGCTTCTATCTTTCCGAGGAAGCCTTCGTCGACGAACTGCGCCAAGTCCTCGGCATGCGCCCGGGCACTCGCCACCCTGTGGCCTACATCATGGAAGCGGCCGACGATATCTCCTATTGCCTGGCCGATATCGAAGACTCGGTGGAAAAAGGCATCCTCGACATCCGTCAATTGGCGGATCTGCTGGTGAAGAAGTTTGCCGTCCACCATTCGCCGGACGCACCGATTCCCGGCGACGCGGACAACATGAGCTTCCAGCGGATGGTCGACTACTCGCTGGAAAAGGCCGAGCGGGAGCCGATCAACAAGGTCAGCGAATTCTTCATCCGCCTGCGGGTGAAAATGATCCACCCGCTGGTCCAGCACGCCGCCCAGCAGTTCATCGACAACCTCGAAGCGGTTCATGCCGGCACCCTCGGCCGCGCGCTGATGGAGGACGGCAGCCTGCCGCACGCCATCGTCCAGACGTTCAAGGACGTGGCCATGGAATGGGTGTTCTGCCATCCGGAGGTGGAAACCCTGGAATTGCAGGGCTACCGCATCATCCAGGGCCTGCTGGATTTCTACGCGCCGCTGCTGCGCCTGCCGGCCGAGGAGTTCCAGGCCCTCGCCGAAGGTCGCCAGGCCGCCGCGCCGCATCCGCAACTGCTGGTTCGGCGCCTGCCGAGCCAGCAGATCAAGGCTTACCTGGAGGCCATGAAAGGTGTGGCGGAGGACCCGTTGCAGCGGCAGTGGGAGTTCTACCACCGCTGCCGCATGCTCCAGGATTTCGTCAGCGGCATGACCGACCAGCATGCCCAGGACGAATACCGCGCGTTGTCCGCGCTGTAAGCGGAGGAGCGAGATGCGCGCTGTCGTCGAACTGCTCGCCGGCGCCCGCCGCCTGGTGATCTTCACGGGCGCCGGGGTGTCGGCGGAAAGCGGGATTCCCACCTTCCGCGATGCCCTTGGCGGTCTCTGGGCGCGCTACGATCCGGCGGCCCTGGCTACGCCCGCGGCCTTCGCCGACGATCCCGCGCTGGTCTAGGGCTGGTACGAGTGGCGCCGCCTGAAGGTGCTGGGTGTCCAGCCGAATCCCGCGCACCGGGCGATTGCCGCATTGAGCGGACGGATCGCCGACACCCGGTTGGTCACCCAGAACGTCGACGACCTGCATGAACGCGCCGGCAGCCGCGACGTCCTTCACCTGCATGGCAGCCTGCACGCGCCGCGTTGCGCGACCTGCGCGGCAGCCTACCGGGACGCCTTGCCCGATTCGGTCGAGCCGGAAGAGGGACGACGGATCGAGCCGCCGCGTTGTCCGGCCTGCGGCGGACAGGTCCGGCCGGGCGTGGTCTGGTTCGGCGAGGCGCTGCCCGAGGCGGCGCTGCGCGAGGCTTTCGCCGCGGCCTGCGAGTGCGACCTGTTGCTCAGCGTCGGCACTTCCGGCGTGGTGCAGCCGGCGGCGCGGATACCCGGACTGGCGCTGGAACACGGTGCCAGCGTCGTGCATGTGAACCCGCAACCGGTGCGCACCCGCCATCCGCGCGAACACTGTCTCGTCGGTCCGGCCGGCGAGGTGCTGCCCGAACTGTTGCGCCGGGCGTTTCCCGGCTGAGGCGGCTCAGCCCTGGGACGAGCCGAAGAGGATCACCGCGGAACCGATCAGGATCAGCAGCCAGTAGAGCGCGCCGAGCACGATGAACAGTAGGTTGTAGCCCGAATAGCCGGCGTTGCCCGTGCCCTGCGGGTCGCCGCTGGCGAGGTTGGCCTGGCGCTGGATGTTGCGCATCGGGATCAGCGGCGTGAGCAACAGCAGGAGCGAGGGCAGCGAGTAGGGCTCCAGCGCGGGGACCACGTCGGTGAGGTGGCTGATCAGGTTCGCCGCGACCGTCAGCAGCACCGCCCAGGTCGCATCCTTGCTCGGGCTCCATAGTGCCTGGCGCTCTTCCGGCAGGGCCTGGTGGATCCGCCGGGCGAGGGCGTGGAAAAAGAAGATGCCGAAGATCGCCCGCCATACCGGGCTGATCCGCCGCTCCATCTGCGGTTGCTGGGCCTTCCAGTGCTTGTACATCCAGTACACGCCGTACAGCCCCAGGGTGACGAGGAAGAGCACGCTCATCTTGCCCAGCGAGGTGACGAAGAAATGCGCCCGCTTCGCGCCGCGGGTTTCCACCAGGGGCGCTTCCGGGGTCTTGTAGACGTTTTCCATAACTGATCCGGCAGTCCTTGAGAAAAACCGCCATTTTGCCTTCCGCCGCTCCGTCAGGCCAGCGGCCAGGGGCGTTGCCGCCCCGGCCGTCCGATCAGGCGTTGCGGCTGGGCGGCGCCATGAACTCGGGACCGACCGGATCCTGGATGGTCTCGGCGAGGATCCGCTCGATGCGGGCCATGGCCTCGTCGTCCAGGCGCCAGCCGAAGGCGTCGGCGATGCCGTTCAACTGCTCCGGCTTGCGCGCCCCCCACAGTGCCACCGTAGGGCCGCGATCGAGAATCCAGCGGATGGCCAGGGCCAGCACCGACTTGCCATAGCGCTCGCGAGCCAGTTCCTCCAGTTGCGCGACCGCTGCCAGGTACTGGGCGAAGCGGGGCTGCTGGAACTTCGGGTCGGACTTGCGCAGGTCGTCGCCATCGAAGCGGGTCTCGGCGTTCATCCGTCCGGAAAGCAGGCCGCGGCACAGCGCTCCGTAGGCCAGCACGACGATGCCGTTACGCTCGGCGTAGGGCAACACGTCGGCGTCGATGGCGCGCTCGAACAGGTTGTAGGGCGGTTGCACGCTGGCCAGCGGAGCGAACTGGCGGAACCCGTCCATCTGTTCCGGCGAATAGTTGCTCACGCCGATGGCGAGGATCTTGCCGTCGCGGCGCAGGCGCTCCAGTTCGCCGGCGGTCTCCTCGTGCGCCACCAGCGGGTCCGGCCAGTGGATCTGGTACAGGTCGATGCGATCGGTCTTCAGCCGTCGCAGTGAGTCCTCGACCTCCCGGCGGATGCGTGCGGCGGAGGCGTTGCGGTGGATGCCCGCGTCGCTCCACTCCAGCGCCGCCTTGGTGGCGATCACCGCCTTGTCGCGCAGGCCCTGCAAGGCCTTGCCGACGACCTCTTCGGAATGGCCGAAGCCATAGACCGGCGCGGTGTCGATCAGGTTGATCCCGGATTCCACCGCGCGCCGGATGGTTTCCACCGACGTCGTGTCGTCAGCGCCGCCCCACATCCAGCCACCGATGGCCCAGGTGCCGAGGCCGATGCGCGAGACCGGCGTGTCGATACCCTCGATGCGAATGCTTTCAACGCTCATGGAAATACTCCTGCAGATCGGGAAAACGCTTGCCGGCAATGCGCTCGGCGGCACGGAGCGATTACTCTAGATCACCCGAGATTGAATGTGGCTCAATGCTGCATTGACCTCCGAGAACTGC
Source organism: Pseudomonas sp. KBN12P06040 (assembly GCF_037574965.1). Lineage (NCBI taxonomy): Bacteria > Pseudomonadati > Pseudomonadota > Gammaproteobacteria > Pseudomonadales > Pseudomonadaceae > Pseudomonas > Pseudomonas sp. KBN12P06040. The sequence continues at coordinate 4,346,512 of NZ_JBBELS010000001.1, read as the reverse complement.
CAGGAGCCCTGGAATGCCGGCTTTCACCCGTTCCGAACTCGCCGACCTGAACGTCTTCATGACCATCGTCCGGCGCCGCAGCTTCCGTCACTCGGCCCAGGAACTGGGTGTCAGTACCTCGGCGCTGAGCCACAGCATGCGCAACCTCGAGGCGCGGCTCGGGGTGAAGCTGCTCAACCGTACCAGCCGTTCGGTGGTGCCGACCGATGCCGGCAGCGCGCTGGCGGCCAAGCTGGAGGATGGTTTCCAGGTGATCGGCGAGGCGCTCGGCGAGCTCGATGCCTATCGCACCTCGCCGGTGGGCCGGCTGCGCCTGAACGTGCCGCGCGATGCCTCGCGGCTGCTGCTGGGGCCGGTCCTCAGGCGCTTCACCGAGGCGTATCCGGACCTGCAACTGGAACTTTCGGTGGAGGACCGCATGGTCGACATCGTCGCCGACGGCTACGACGCCGGCATCCGTTACGGCGGCACGGTGCCCCAGGACATGGTCGCGGTGCCATTGACCGGGGAGCTGCGCTGGGTGGTGGCCGCGTCGCCCGATTACCTGGCGCGCCACGGCGTGCCCCAGCGGCCGGACGACCTGTTGCGGCACGCCTGCATCCGCATGCGCCTGGGCGACAACTCGTTCTACAAATGGGAACTGGGCGACGGCGAGCGGATGGTCGAGGTCGACGTGCCCGGCCCCTTCAGCGTCAACGAAAGCAATACGGCGGTTGCCGCGGCCCTGGACGGTGTCGGCCTGGCCTACTGCCTGGAGGTGGGAATCGCCGAGGAGCTGCGTAGCGGCCGGCTGCAACTGGTATTGCCGGACTGGACCTCGATGGGCGCGCCGTTCTGCCTCTACTATCCGAGCCGACGCCAGCCGCAACCCGGCTTGCGCCAACTGATGGAAATGATCCGCGGCGACTGGCTGGGACGTGCCTGAGTCGACCTCCCGCCACACCTTGCAAGGAGCCCCCATGCTCACCGGTCTCAATCACCTGACCCTGGCGGTCGCCGATCTGCCGGCCAGCATCGCCTTCTACCGCGATCTTCTCGGCTTTCGCCTGGAAGCGCGCTGGGACCAGGGCGCCTATCTCGAACTGGGTTCGCTGTGGCTGTGCCTGTCCCGGGAGCCGCAGTACGGCGGGCCGGCCGCGGACTACACGCACTACGCCTTCGGCATCGCCGCCGCGGATTTCGCCCGCTTCGCCGCGCAGCTGCGCGCGCATGGCGTGCGCGAATGGAAGCAAAACCGCAGCGAGGGCGATTCGTTCTACTTCCTCGACCCGGACGGCCATCGCCTGGAGGCCCACGTCGGCGACCTGCGCAGCCGGCTCGCGGCGTGCCGGCAAGCGCCCTATGCGGGAATGCGTTTCGCCGACTAGGCCTTGGCCTTGCCGGAAGCTACGGACGCCACGGCCGGACCGGCGAGGCGCTTCAGCAGGCGCGGGCGGTTGCGCTCCAGTGCGCCGCCGCGCCCCCGCAGGCCGTCCCACAGGCCCCAGCCCAGGCAGCGCAGCTTGAGCAGCTTGTCGCGTTCGAGCAGGAGCACCGCGAGGCCCTGGGTCAGGGTCGGCAGGTTCGCCAGCAGGGCCAGCGGCGAGGACCGGGCGTAGCGGCGCAGGACCAGCAGGCCGTTGCGCGCCAGGTAGTAGCGGCGCAGCGGGGCGTGGTTCATCGCGCTGAGGCTGAGACCGCCGAGGCGGCGGGTCTTGCGCGTGCCGATGCGGTGCTCGAGGACCAGCCGCGGGTCGACGTACAGGGGCACGTCCAGCGCCTGGGCGCGCAGGCTGTACTCGGTGTCCACATGGTCGATGAACAGTTCCTCGTCGAAGTGGCCGAGGCGCTGGTAGGCCTCGCGGGTCAGCAGGCAGCCGGAGGAGATCAGGAACGAGGTGCGCTGCGGGGTCGTCAGGCCGTCCAGAGACAATTGCCTGAGCGTCAGTCCGTCGAGATGGATGGCCGGCAGGAAGCGCCGGTCACCCCGGTCGAAGATCCGTGGGCCGAGCAGGCAGGCCTGACCGTTGCGCGCCTGCAGGTTGCGCCACTGGGCGGCGAGGAAGGCGCCGCCGGGACGGGAGTCCTGGTCGAGCAGCAGCACACCCTGCACGCCACGCCGGAACAGCGCGTCGAGCCCCTGGTTGAAGGCGCCGGCGATGCCCTGCCGGTTGCCGTGGTGCAGCACGGCGATGCCTTGCCCGCGCAGCCGGGCATTGCGCTGCGGATCGCTGTGCGGTGAGTTGTCGACGGCGAGGAAGCGCAGTTGCGGAAACGCCGCCGCCAGTTCGCCAAGGTGTTCCAGGTCGTCGTCGCCAGGATTGAACAGCACCACCAGCACGCCCATGTCTATCCGGTCCATGATCGTTCTTCTCCCGTAGGTCGAAGTTGCCAGGCCAGGACCAGCCCGGCCAGAACGAGAAGGGCGCCGGCGAGGAATGGCGCGCCGGCCAGGGGCACTGGCGCGAGCGGACCGCTGCCCCAGTGGAACAGGCCGCTCATCAGCGGCGGACCGACGATCGCTGCGAGGCTCATCAGGCTGCTCAGCACGCCCTGCAACTCGCCCTGGCGATCGACCGGCACGCGGGCCGAGAGCAGCCCCTGCATGGCCGGGGTGGCGAGGCTGCCGAGCGCGAAGGGCAGCAGCGCGCAGACCAGCCAGAATGACGAGTCGACCAGGGCGAACAGCAGCAGGCCGCAGCCTTGCAGGGCGAGGCCCAGGCGCAGCAGGCGGGCGTCGTCCAGGCGCCGCTTGCAGAGGTTCACGCCGAGGGTCTGGGCGAGCACCGCGAGCACGCCGTAGAGGGCCAGCGAGTAGCCGATCCAGGCGCTGCTCCAGTGAAACTTCTCGATCACGAAGAAGGGCCAGACCACCATCACCGCCTGCAAGCCGAGGAATACCAGGGCAAGCACCGCCAGCAGGCGTCCGACCCCCGGTTGCCGAGCCAGGCCGCTGATCGAGCGCAAGGCGTTCATCCGCCTCGGATCCAGGCGGCGGCGTCGCGTCGGGGGCAGGGTTTCCTCGAGGAACAGGCCGGCGAGCAGGGCGTTGAGCAGGCACAGGCCGGCGGCCAGCAACAGCGGCAGCGTCGTGCCGTGCATCGCCAGCAGCCCACCGAGAGCGGGGCCGAGGATCATGCCCAGGGCGAGGCCGGCGTACAGCCAGCCGAAGTGCCGGGTGCGCTGCCCGTGCGTGCCGAGGTCCGCCGCGCAGGCCATCGCGGTGGCCACGCTGGCGCCGGTGAGCCCGGCCAGCGCGCGACCGAGGAACAGCATCCAGAGGCTGTCGGCCAGCGCCAGCAGCAGATAGCTGAGGGCGAAGCCGAGCATCGCCAGGACCAGGACGGGGCGGCGTCCGAAGCGGTCGCTGAGGCTGCCGAGGACCGGCGAAAAGAACAATTGCAGCAACGCGAAGGTCATCACCAGGGCGGCGCCCCAGGTGGCCGCGTCGCGGACAGCCAGCGGCGCCACGCTGCCGATCAGCGTCGGCAGCAGGGGCACGATCAGGCCGACGCCAGCGGCATCCAGCAGGCAGGTGAGGAACAGCAGAGGCAGGACGCGTTTCGCGCCGGGACCGTGTTCCCGCGTGGCGGAGGGGCAGAGGCTGGTCGTGGACACGCCAGGACCCTCCCGGCGAACACAGGAAATCCCGATCCTGGGACGCCAGCGACGGCAAGGGAAACTACCGGAATTCACAGGTTCGACGAACGGTCGCGGCAACGCCGGCGGGCGGCGTGATGTCATAATGATGCGACCCGTGCGCCAGTCGGGTATCCTTGCCGGCCTCTCAACGTTGTTTCCTAACGATATTTTCCTCCTCTCGCGAGCAAAGGGATTTCAATGACGCCCAGAAAAGGAAAGCTACCTGCCGTGCTCGCCTGCATGGCAGCGCTGGCGGGCTGCAACATCAACCCGGCGAACCAGGGCTCGGTGTCGTCCTGGTTCTCCATGCGCGCCGGCGATCCGCCCAGCTTCGTCACCGGCGTGGTCGGCTTCGAGAACACCGGCAGCAACGACCCGTCCACCCGCCTGACCCTGCGTTTCCGCGATCCCGTCTCCAAGACCCATGCGGCCCACGTCACCACCTCGTCGTACTCCGAGCTGTTCAGCCTCGCACTGACGCCGCGCTACTACGAGCTTTACGAGTTCGAGGTGAGGTACCTGTCCTATACCGTCACCCGCGAGACCGGTGCGTACGAGGAGCGCTGCGAGGCCAACGGCGAGGCGCTGGAGAAGACGGTCCAGAAAAGGAAGCGCAGCGTCACCCACACGGCGGTGAACGTGGAGTCCAACTGTCGTTCTACGCCGCTGACCAAGACCGACTACTACTACGAGACCTATACCTCCAAGCCGTTCTCCGCGCCGTTCCGTGCCGAGAGCTTCGCCACCAACTACATCGGCGACTTCCGCGTGCAGTGCAGCTACAAGGAGAAGAAGGGCAAGACCCTCGTCGATAGCTGCCGTCTCAACTACGGCGCCGTCAGCCGCGATCGGGTGGACGCCTGGGTGGCGCAGATGAACGAGGCAGACAAGGACAAGCGCGAGCCGCTGCCGCCGGTACGCCAGCAGGCGGTCGACACGAAGAAGGCCGGCAAGCTCATCCATTCGGTATTTCGCTGAGGCGCTCGCTCAAAGAGCGCCGGCGATCGCGCGCCAGGTGTCGGCGTATCGCCATCGCAGCCAGGCGACCAGGCAGCGCTCGTGCCAGCGTCGCAGGGCGCTACCCCTTTGCCGCGCCAGGCGTCGCTCGATGGCCTCTTCCAGCCAGGCCTCGTCGAAGGCGGTCCAGACCGCCGGAGCGGGGCTGAGCAGGTTGCCGTGGCAGACCGGCGCCACCTCCTCGAAGAACAACCGTTCCAGCAACGCCGGGTCGACGCCCTTTATCCGCCGGGCGATATCCTCGGGCTCCAGGAGAGTGTCGACGAAGGCGTCGGATAGCGCGTGGCGCAGTCGTCGGCGTTGGCTCGGGTCAAGGGCCATGGCAGGTATGGGTCCGCAGGCTGGTGCGCAGGCAGCATAACCCGCCACGGCCAGTGCGGAGAGGCGTCAGGCCCGACGGGGACGCCAGGAGCGACGACGGAGGGGCTGGCGCTGGCGGCCGAACCAGCGCCAGCGGTTGCGCCGTAGCGCCTCGTGGCACTCGTCGCGCAGCCAGGCTGGCAGCAGGCGCAGCCAGCGCAGGTGACGCCAGGGGCCCGGCAACAGGCGCAGCACCTCGAGCAGGGCATCGTTGTCGTCGCAGGCGTAGGCGCCGTCGACGAACAGCCAGGTGTCGAAATGATCGGGTGCCAGCCCGAACCAATCGAGAATCGCCAGGCCTTCGGCGGACTGCGCGGCAAGCAGCTTCAGCCGGTGGTCGGCGCGGCGTGCCAGGAAACCGCTCCAGAGCGTGCAGAAGCGGCAGTGCTGGTCGTACAACACGACCTTGTCGCCGGGCTGGAGGTACGGCGGCAGTGACATGAGGGGCCCCCTTGGGTTCGGCTTTGTGCGCAAGCCCGGAACCGTAACGGCGGGAAGGGAGGACGACTAGTCGGTGTGCTGTCAGAGTTTTCTTTCTGTGCGGTCATCGATTCGTCTTTCGCCGGACGGCGCCGGGCAACGCGCCATTCCTCTTCCTGAAGGACGATGCTGCGCCTGCCCGGTTTAAGTTCGATGACGCCGGGACGAGCGGGAGATGTCCCCGTCCGTGGAGCACGGACGGGGCGCCGCGGGGAATCAGCGGGCGAACGCTTCGAGAAGGGTCTTGGCGGCCAGCTTGCCAAGGTTGTTGGAGGCCAGCGGGCTGTCGCCGGTGAGCAGCTTGCGGTCGCGGTGGACCTGGCCGGTGATGCCCTTGTTGAGGATCTTCACCCCGAGCTTCTGCAGGTTCTCGCCCACCAGCCAGGGCAGGGGACCGGGCATGTAGCCGATCTCCAGGTTGGCGCCGGTGTCCAGGGCGTCGGGGAACACGCAGATCTCGTAGCCCTTGAACGGGTAGTCCTCCGGCTTCTCGTCGACCGCCGGTGCCAGCAGGCAGGCCGGACCGTGGCAAAGGGTAATGATGTAGCAGTCCTTGGCGAGGAAGGCATTGAGCAGCCGTTTCACCTCCCGGCTGTGCGGAATGCCCGCCAGCACGCCGTGGCCGCCGGGAACGAACACCGCGGCGTACGGCGAGTCGTCGGCGACGGCCTGCTCCAGGAGGTCGGCGAGCTTCTGCGGCGCTTTCAGCTTGGGCAAGTACTTTGCGTAGATGCTCTTCACCGCCTCGTCCTCGCCGGGCATCGCCCACATCTCAAGCTTCACCGGGTTGCCGGAGAGCGTGGCGACATCGAACTCGAAGCCGGCCTTGTCCAGGTGGTACATCGGCAGGAGCATTTCCACCGGGTGGTTGCCGGTGGAGAACATGCTGCCGTTCTGCATCAGGATGTAGCGTTCGTCGGTACCGATCATCAGCACCTTCTTGCCGCCCTTGTACGGGGTCGGGTAGTCGGCGCCGTCGAAGTCGGTCTTCGCCGAGGTGTACTGGCTCAGGGAATAGGGCGAGGGAAAGAACGCGTTGTGCTCGGCGTGGTCGGGCGTCGGGGTTCTGCTGGTGTCGCGCTCGTTGCTCATGGCTCGTTCCTTTCTGCGTGATGGAGGTCGCACCAAGACGATAGGCGGGGTCGCCGGCCGGCGAAATAGGGGAAATCCCCTAACCCACGATCGGTCGCCTGAGGGTTTTCCCCTATGGGCTTTTGCCGGCAAGCCGGGGATCATGCGGGAAAAGCCAGGAACGTCCGCGCCATGACCGACTACGCCAGCCTTCTCTTCGACAGCGTCGCCCGGCTGCGCAAGGCCGCTACCACCGAGGCGGTCTGCCGCGAGATGGTGGAGTTCGCCGCACGCCTGGGCTTCGACCGGGTGATCGTCTGCAGCCTGTTCCCCCGCCCCAGCGAGGACGAACTGATCGACGAGCTGTTCTTCGTCCATGGCGACTGGGCCGAGGGGCACAGCGCCCAGGAGCGCGACGCCTATCTTCTGCACTGTCCGGTCACCCGGCACATCCTCGAACTGGACGAGCCGTTCTTCTGGTCGAAGAACCCCTCGGAGGATCCGGCGCGCATGACCTACCGCATCGTCCGTGGGGTCCGCGACCTCGGCCAGGTCAATGGCATGCAGGTGCCGGTGTTCGGCCGCAACGGCCTGGAGGGCGCGGTGTCTTTTGCCGGCGAGCGGCTGGACCTGAATGCCGGTTGCAAGCTCGCCGCCCAGGCCTTCTGCCCGATCCTGTTCTTCGCCCTGAAGCGCCTGCGCGGCCCTGTGTCGTCTGGCGATGCGCAAGCGCTCAGCGAGCGCGAGCGGGAAGTCCTGCAATGGATCGCCCTGGGCAAGCAGCAGGCGGAGGTGGCGGCGATCCTGATGATTTCCGAGCGCACCGTGGAGAATCACCTGCGTGCCGCCCGCCGCCGTCTCGGCGCGGCGTCCACCGCCCAGGCGGTGGCGCGGGCGCTGCGCCTGGGCGATATCGAGGTCTGAGCGGCTTCAGGGAGCGGACGTGAGGACGATCTTGCCGATGTGCTGGCCGGAGTCCATCAGTTCGTGGGCCTGGCGCGCCTGCTCCAGGGGGAAGGTGCGGAACACTTGCGGCCGGACAGCGCCGGCGCGCACGTGCGGCCAGACCTGGCGCTCCAGTTCGGCGATGATCGCGCCTTTCTCGTCGTGGCTTCGCGAGCGCAGGGTCGAGCCAAGATGGACCAGGCGCTTGCTCAGCATCGGGAACAGGTCGACTTCTGCGGCCTTGCCCTTGATCACGCCGATCTGCACGATCCGTCCGTTCATCGCCGCCGCCTGGTAGTTCCGCGTCACATAGTCGCCGGCAACGATATCGACGATCACATCGACCCCGCGACCTTCGGTGCCGCGCAGCACTTCCTCGACGAAATCCTGCTCGGTGTAGTCGATCGCCAGGTCAGCGCCGAGGCGCAGGCTGGCCTCGCGCTGGGCCTCGCTGGAGATCGTGGTGAAGATCTTCGCCGCGCCGAAGGCCTTGCCCAGCATGGTCGCGGTGGTGCCGATGCCGGAGGCGCCACCGTGGACCAGCAGCGTCTCGCCGGCCTTGAAGCCACCGCGCTGGAACAGGTTGACCCAGACGGTCATGAAGGTTTCCGGCAGCGCCGCCGCTTCCTCCATGCCCAGGCCGTCGGGCAGGTGCAGGGTGGTGCGCTCGTCGGCCACCGCGAACTGCGCGTAGCCGCCGCCGGGAATCAACGCCATCACCGCCTCGCCGACGGCGAAGCGGCTGACCTCGCTGCCGACCGCCCGCACCGTGCCGGCGATCTCCAGGCCGGGAATGTCCGAGGCGCCGGGCGGCGGGTCGTACACGCCCTTGCGCTGAAGCATGTCGGGACCGTTGACGCCGGCGGCGCGGACTTCGACCAGAACCTCGCGCGGGCCGGGCGTCGGCAGCGGCCGGCTGGTCGCCACCAGTACCTCGGGGCCGCCGGGCCGGGCGATCTCGATGGCGGTCATTCGTTCGGGAAATCGGTTCGTGCTGCTCATCGCATGCTCCTGGGAAAGTGGTTCGGACCTGGTTCGCATGGTAATCAGCGCGGATGCCGTGGTCGCGCAGCGCTTTTTCATTAGACTGATGCGAAAATGCATCAGGACAACCGCCATGAATTGGGACGACACCCGCGTCTTCCTCGCGCTCTGCCGCGAGCACACCCTGCGCGGCGCCGCCCGCGCGCTTCACGTCGACCAGGCCACGGTGGGCCGGCGGCTGGCGTCGCTGGAGGCGGCGCTGGGCTCGACCCTGTTCCTGCGCACCTCGTCCGGCTACCTGCTGACCCCGGCCGGCGAGGCGGCCTTCGAACTGGCCGAGAAGATGGAACGCTCGGCCCTGGAGTTGCTGCGGCGGACCCGCGGGATGGACCACCGACTGTCCGGCGAGGTGCGGTTGTCCACCACCGACTCCCTGGCCGTCGACTTCGTGCTACCCGCCCTGGCCCGCCTGCACCTTGAACACCCGGATATCCGCGTGCTGCTCGACAGCGCTTCGGCCGTGGTCGACCTGCCCAAGCGCGAGACCGACATCGCGATTCGCACCCTGCGGCCGGAAAATCCCGATTTGATCCTGAGAAAACTCGCCAGTTGGCCCATGGGCCTGTTCGCTTCCGCGGACTACCTGCGGCGCAACGGCGTACCGATGCCCGGCGAGCGTTTCCGCGGCCACGACCTGGTGATGTACGAACCCTATTGGCACAGCCAGCGCGAACTGACCCTGGGCGGCGAGCCGATCCGCGACGGCCGGGTGGTCATCGCGGTGAATTCCAACATGATGGTGCGCCAGGCCCTGGCGCGTGGCCTGGGGCTCTGCGAGCTGCCGCTGTACATGGGCGAGCGCGACGGACTGGTGCGGGTCTGGCCGCAGCGCGAGCGACGCCGGCCATACGAGGTGTGGATGGTTACCCACAAGGACCTGCGCCACACCGCGCGGGTCCGCGCGGTGATCGAGCGGCTGGTGGAGGCGTTCGCCGAAGCGCCGGCCTGAGCCTGCAACGCCGGCGCCGGGTTCCGGTCGAATGCGGCGGCGCGCCGCGGAATCGCGCATCATAGGCGCCATCAGATCGAGGAGATTTCCATGGCAATCCCAAGCATCCCGCGTTTGGCCGTACTGACGCTCGGACTGGCGCTCGCGGCGGCCGCCAGTGCCGCCGACGAGGCGCAACTGGTCGAGGCGATCAACGCCTACCGTGGCCAGGTGCAGTCCTGCGGCGGGCAGGCCAGCGGCGAACTGCCGCCGCTGGCCGCCGACCCGCGCCTGGCCTTGCCGGTGAATGCCGCCGGCGACCTGCAGCAGGCGATGGCACAGGCCGCCTACCCGATGGTCAACGTGCAGTCGATCAGCCTTTCCGGGCCGCGCGATGCCGGCGCGGCGATGAAGGCGCTGCAGGAAAGCTTCTGCCGCGTGGTGCTCGACCCGCAATTCGTCGACGTCGGCGTCAGCCGCCAGGACCGCGACTGGCGCATCGTCCTCGCCCGGCCATTGCTGCGCGGCGGCATGGGCGATTGGCAGGCGGAAGGGCAGAAGCTCCTGGAACGGATCAACGCCGCCCGCGGGCAAGCCCGCCAGTGCGGTGGCAAGCCCTACGCAGCGGCCCAGCCGCTGGCCTGGAACGCCACCCTTGGCGGCGCCGCCGAAGCGCATTCGCGGGCGATGGCCAACGGCAACTTCTTCGACCACCTCGACCGCGACGGCCGCACCCCCGGCGACCGCGCCGAGCTGGCCGGCTACAGCGGCGGGCTGATCGGCGAAAACATCGCCGCCGGCCAGGACGGGGTGGACAAGGTGGTCGACGGCTGGCTGGCCAGCCCGGGCCACTGCGCCAACCTGATGAACCCCGGCTACCGCGAGCTGGGCGCGGCCTACGCCACCGATCCGAAGAGTGACGCGGGAATCTACTGGACGGCCATGTTCGGTTCGCCCTGAAGTCCTCCGCGCCCGGAACTGACGACGGGCTGGGCGCCTTCCGCAAACGAAAAACCCGGCGCCATGGCGCCGGGTTCCCTTTCAGCCTGTCTCGCCCTCAATGCGGTGCATTGAGAGTCAGGCGCATGTGCCGGTTGACATCCTTGTACAGCAGGTAGCGGAAGCGCCCCGGGCCGCCCGAATAGCAGGCCTGCGGGCAGAAGGCGCGCAGCCACATGAAGTCGCCGGCCTCCACCTCGACCCAGTCCTGGTTCAGGCGGTACACCGCCTTGCCTTCCAGCACGTACAGGCCGTGCTCCATCACGTGGGTCTCGGCGAAGGGGATCACGCCGCCCGGCTCGAAGTTGACGATGTTGACGTGCATGTCGTGGCGCATGTCGCTCATGTCGACGAAGCGGGTGGTGCTCCAGCGGCCTTCGGTGTCCGGCATCACCAGCGGCTGGATGTCCTGCTCGTTGGTGACGAAGGCTTCCGGCAGCGGTACGCCGTCGACCTTCTGGTAGTGCTTGCGGATCCAGTGGAAGCGGGTGTGCTGGCCGGTGGTATTGCGCACCTTGTAGTCGGCGCCCGGCGGAATGAAGGCGTAGCCGCCCGGCTGCATGGCGTGGACCTGACCCTGCAGGGTCAGGCTCAGCTCGCCTTCGACGACGAACAGCACGGCCTCGGCGTTGGGATCCTGCTCCGGTTTGTCGCTGCCACCGTTGGGCGCCAGTTCGACGATGTACTGCGAGAAGGTCTCGGCGAAGCCGGACAGCGGGCGGGCGATCACCCACATGCGCATGTTGTCCCAGAACGGCAGGTGGCTGGTGACGATATCGCGCATCACCCCCTTGGGAATCACGGCATAGGCTTCGGTGAACATCGCCCGGTCGGTGAGCAGCTCGGTCTGTGCCGGGTGCCCGCCGTGCGGCGCGTAGTAGCTGGACTTGGACATGGAGCGTTTCCTCGTTGTTGTCTTGCTGCCGGCGCACGCGCCGCCGGAGCGAAACGGGCGGGCGCGAGCCGTTGCTGACGGCAACGATATCCAGCGCCTGGCGCATGCACAAATTAAATGTTGGAATCCAGTATATTCATTTTTCGAATGCGGGCCGGCTCCGGGTATCTTCCGCCAGCACCCGCGACAGCACGCGCGCCAGCGCCTTCACCATCGGATCCGCCGCCGGCCGGTGCAGCAGTGCCACTTCGAACACGTCCACCGCCGGCAGCCCGGCGTTCTTCGGCAGCACCGCATGGCCTGCGCTCACCGCGCGCAGCGGCAGCAGGCCGATGCCCATGCCGTCGGCGATGGCCGATTGCAGGCCGCTGAGGCTGGAACTGGTGAAGCTGATGTGCCAGCGCCGGCCGACCGCTTCCAGGGCGGCGATCATCTCGTCGCGGTAGACCCCGCGCGGCGGGAAGGTGACGATGGGCAGCGGGTCGAGGTCGATGCAGGGGTTCCTGGCGCTGTCCACCCAGCATGTCTTTTCCGGCCAGCAGGCCAGTGCCTCGCGGCTGGCGCGGCGCTGCTTGAGCAGCACCAGGTCCAGTTCGCCGCGGTCGTAGCTGGCGCTGAGGTCGCGGCTCATGCCGCTGGTGACTTCCAGCTTGACCTGTGGATAACGCCGGTTGAAGGCCGCCAGTCGCTCGGTGGTGCGGCCGGCGGCGAAGTCGTCCGGCACGCCGATGCGCACCGTCAGCGCCACCGTGGCGCCGGACAGCGCCTCGGCCAGTTCGTCGTTCAGCGCCAGCAGGCGACGGGCGTAGCCGAGCAGCGTATCGCCGGCGTCGGTCGGCAACACGTCGCGGTTGCCGCGCTCCAGCAGGCGGTGTCCGGCCATTTCCTCCAGGCGGCGAACCTTCTGGCTGACGGTCGACTGGGTCGAGTGCAGGCGCGCGGCGGCAGTGGTGAAGCTGCCGCAGTCGGCCACCGTGACGATGGCGCGGAGCAGGTCGAGGTCGAACAGGCGGCTATTCGATTTTTCACTGTCGCTCATGGTCGTATCGCATTTTCGAATGTTTTCGCCGCTTTTAGCAGGCCGTGCCGTCAGCGGCAACCGCTCAGCGTCGACGCAGCGTGCCCAGCGGTCGACCAATGCGCTGGAAGCGGCGGGAAACCCGCCAGGCGGTCATGCATGCGCCAGGAACAGGACTGCGGAGCGCTACTCGGGCACCTCGACGTTGACCTGTAGCGCGTCGTGGCGCCAGTACTCCAGGTCGCAGTCGATCAGGCGGCCCGCCTGGTCGCGGTTGACCCGCACGATCTGTAGCGCCGGGCTGCCCACCGAGACCCGCAGCGGCCCGGCGGCCTCCGCCGGGAGGATGGTCGGGACCATCTCGAAGCGCACCCGGCCGTAGCGGATGCCGTAGTGGTTGGCGTAGAGATCGGTCAGCGAGCGAGTCAGGTCGAAGCGCTCGATGCCGGGAAAGTAGGCGGGATTCAGGTAGTGCTCGACGTACAGCACCAGCCGCCCGTCGACCCGCCGCGCCCGGCGGATCTGGAACACTCGCGACAGCGCCGGCAGCTCCAGGCGCTGGCAGATGTCGACGCTGGCCGGGATCATCGCCGCGCCGAGCACCTCGGTCTCCGGCACCCGGCCCTGGTCGGCGACCATCGCGTGGAAGTGGCTGCGCACCAGCGGGTTGTACAGCAGCCGCTGCGGCGAGACGAACCAGCCGCGGCGTTCCTCGCGGTAGATCAGGCCCTGGTCCTCCAACTGGCCGAGCGCCTCGCGCAGGGTGATGCGGGTGGTCGAGAACAGCTCGCTCAACTGCCGTTCGCTGGGCAGCTTGCTGCCGCGCGCGAGCAGGCCGCGCTCGATCTGCTCGCGCAGGGACTGGTAGATCACCGTCAGGGGTCGGGACGGCTCGTCGCGCATATCGACGCTTCTCCGCTGGGGCTCCGGGGGGCTACAGGGTAATGCTTCCGGGCCGCCGGCGGTATAGCGCGGCGCGCCTTCTCAGCGCCATTCCAGCACCGGCCAGCCGGCCTCGCGGGCGTGCCCGAGCAGCGCCGGGTCGGGGTTCACCGTGTGCGGCCGGTCGACCCGCGAAAGCAGCGGCAGGTCGTTGCGCGAGTCGGAATAGAAGGTCGCGCCGGCCAGCGTCTCGCCCTCCTGGGCCAGCCAGGCGTCGAGGCGACGAACCTTGCCCTCGCGGTAGGTGAGGGTGCCGCGGGTGCGCCCGGTGTAGAGGCCGTCGCGCTCCTCGATGTCGATCGCCAGCACCTCGTCCACCCCCAGCCGGCGGCCGATGGCGCTGACCAGGAAGTGCGCCGAGGCGGAGATGATCAGCAGGCGGTCGCCGGCCTGGCGGTGGCGTTCCAGGCAGCGCACGGCGTCGGCGTGGATGCGCGGCGCAACGATCCGCGCGACGAAATCCTCGACGGCGCCGGCGATTTCCGCCGGGGTGCGGCCGGCGATGGGCGCCAGGCTGAAGTCCATGTAGTCCTCCATGGCCAGCCGGCCCTCGGCATAGAGTTCCATGAGGCGGCGTTCCTGGTGCAGGAAGGCGGTTTTCTCGACCCAGCCCAGTTCGGTCATGTAGCGCCCCCAGAGGGTCGCGCAGTCGCCGTCGATCAGGGTGTCGTCGAGGTCGAAGAGGGCAAGTGGCATAGGCGGTTCCTTGTTCGCTAGGGATTGGCCCGGCGCGCCTGGCGCCGGGCGGTGGTTCGGCGAGGTTTCAACGCGGCTTGCCGGCCGCCAGCAGCGGCCCGCCGGCATGCGCCTTCGGTTCGACGCGGCGCGCGCCCGGCCGGCTGTTCCAGAACGGCACCAGCAGCAGGCTGGCGAGCAGCGCGGTGGCGGTGAACACGAAGAACACCGTGAGGGTGTCGAAGTAGCCCGGCAGCAGGCCGCCGAGGATCGCCCCGACCGAGCCGCAGCCGTTGACGAAGCCGGTGGCGGTGCCGGCCGCCTCGCTGGTGCCGAAGTCGATGGCGGCGGCGCCGCTGATCATCGAGTCCGGCCCGTAGAGGGTGACGCCCATCATGAACAGCAGGCCGACCACCAGGTACAGGCTGCCGCTCTGCATCGCCGGGACGAACAGCGCCAGGCTCAGGGTCAGCGCCGCCAGGCTGAGCACGCAGGCCGGCATGCGGCGGGCGCCGAACAGCTTGTCCGAGGCCAGGCCGATGAGGATCGGCCCGGCCAGCCCGGCGACCTCGAAGGCCGAAGGCACGATGGCCGAGGCGACCTTGCCGATCTCCGGCATGCGTTCGTAGATGATCACCGGGCCCCAGAGCAGGATCGCGTAGCGCGCCGGCTTGAGCAGGAAGTAGGCGATGCCGAGGACCAGCACGTGGGGATTCCTGAGCGCCTTCAGCAGGGCGCCGGAATGGCTCGGCCGGGGCGCGTTGGCGGGGGGCGCGGTCTCGGCCTCCACGGGCGGCAGGCCGACGTCCTGCGGACGGTTGCGCTGGAGGAAGAAGAACAGCACGGCCACCGCCAGCACCACTCCCGCCGAGGACAGGAAGGCCATGCGCCAGTCATGTGTCAACCGGTAGGCGCACCAGCCGGCGAACGGCGTCGCCACCAGCCCGCCGAAGGCGTAGCAGGTACTCCACAGGCCGAGCACGCGGCCTCGCTCGTAGGTGGCGAAGAAGGCGCCGATGTTCTTGCACAGCCCCGACCAGCCGGTGGACTGCGCCAGGCCCTGGACCACCATGCAGGCGGCGAAGATCGGCAGGGTGGCGAAGGTACCCATCGCCAGCGCCGCCAGCGCCGAGGTGAGCAAACCGCCGAGCACCACCACGCGGGTGCCGAAGCGGTCGGCGAACACCCCCCACATGAACTGGCCCACGGCGTAGGCGGCCAGGTAGAGGGCATCGAGATCGGCCATGGCGCTCTTGTCGAGTTCGAAGGAGGGGTCTTCGGCGATGCCGAGCTTGGCCACCGAGAAGGCCTTGCGGGTGAAGTAGAAGGCGGCGTAGGCCAGCCAGGTGATGACGAAGATCTGGATGCGCCAGCGCTGGAGCGATTGCCAGCCACGGTGCAGGGTACCGTTGTGGTTGTTCATGTGGGTCCCTATGGGTCTAGACAGTGCGGGGAGGTTGTTCTTGTTGTGCTGCTGCAAAGCTGTCCGGATGCATGGTCTAGGCCAGATGCCTTTTCCATGGCTTTTTTCGTGCGCAAGGTTGGCTGTCGACGCGCTCCTGCTCGGTCCTGCCGAGGCTGAGATGGATTGTGAAGATGTGGCGGCGGTGCGTGGGGCCGATCCGGTCAGGCTGGGCCGGCTGGCGAAGGTCAATCTAGCACCGGGTATTTTTATGGTCTAGACCAAAAATAGAGCGAAACCATTCGATTTTTTCGAGGGATTGCCCGGTATTGGTGCGTTTTCTTGTCCTGGTTGCACCTTTGGGCGGGACTTTTCCGCGTATTTTCAATAAATTGGAATAGACCAGATTTTCGATGATGTGCCAGCGCCTCTGGCGTGCCGTGCGCCGCCGCTGGATGGCCGTGTGTCGCGGCGCTCGGCTAGACTGCGGGACCTCGCGCCGGATCGGACCGCCATGCTGAGAAACGTCACCGACCTAGACCTGCGTCTGTTGCGCATCTTCGCCTGCGTGGTGAAGTGCGGCGGTTTCACCGCGGCCCAGGCCGAGCTGAACATGAGCCAGTCGAACATCAGCATGCACATCGCCAGCCTGGAGAAGCGCCTCGGCTACCGGCTCTGCGAGCGCGGCAAGGGCGGCTTCCGACTGACCGCCAAGGGCCGCCGGGTGCTGGAGGCTTCGCGAACGATGTTCGACGCCATCGGCCTGTTTCGCGACCAGGCGCAGGCGTTGTCCGGACGTTTGGTCGGGGAACTGTACCTGGGCCTGGCGGACAATCTCGCGACCTTGCCCCAGGCCCGTTTCGGCGATGCGCTGGCGCGCTTCCAGCGGCGCGACCAGGATGTCCAACTGAACCTTTTCGTCAATTCGCCCACCGAGCTGGAACTGGCGGTGATCGAAGGCGAGCTGGACCTGGCGATTTCCTATTTCAGCCGTTCGCGGCCGAGCCTCGAATACCGCCCGCTGTATCGTGAAGAGATCGGCGTGTTCTGTGGCGATCACCATCCGCTGTTCGCCGAGGCGCAGCCGACTCTGGAGCGGATCGCCGCCTGCGACTGGGTGATGCACGGCTTCCTGCCGGAAAACCTGGTCCTGCCGCTACGCCCGTCGCGCAGCCGCGCCACCGCCTACCACATGGAAGCGGTCGCCCATGCCGTGCTGGCCGGCACCCACCTGGGCTACCTGCCGACCCATTACGCCGAAGCCTGGATCGAGCGCGGGCGGATGCGCGCGCTGTTGCCGGAGCGGCTGAGCTATCCGGTGGAGCACCGCATGATCGTCTATGCCGGGCGCCCCCTCAGCGAAGCCGCCCGCGCCTTCATCGACGACCTGCTGCAGGTCCACGGCCTGACGTCCTGAGCACTCAGGCGAGAGTCCCGGCCACCGCCTGGCGGTAGATGCGCGCATAATCCCGGGCATCGAGCGGCAGGGCGTTGGTCGCCGAGGAGGACAGGTCGGCCAGCGCCTGCTCGCCCACCCATTGCGCGTCCTCGCCGTCCAGGCCGAGGGCGGCGAGGTTCGCCGGGATGCCGATGCGCGCGCGCAGTTCGAGGATCCACGCCAGCAGGCCGTCGAAGCTCGCTTCGTCGAGTTCCAGGTAGCGCGCCAGGCGCGCGGCGTCGGCTTCTATCGCCGGGCGGTTGGCCAGCAGAACGTAGGGCAGCAGCACGGCGTTCAGCAGGCCGTGGTGCAGGTGATGGCGAGCGCCCAGCGGGTGGGCCAGGGCGTGGACCCCGCCAAGCCCCTTCTGGAATGCCACCGCGGCGCTGGCCGAGGCTACCAGCATGCCTTCCCGGGCGGCGAGGTCGTTGCCGTCGCGCACGGCGTTTTCCAGGTGCTGCCTGACCAGGCGCACGCCTTCCAGGGCGATGCCCGCCGACATCGGATGGTAGAGCGGCGAGAACAGCGCCTCCAGGTGATGGGTGAGGGCGTCCATGCCGGTGGCGGCGCTCAGCGCCGGCGGCAACCCGCGGGTCAGGCGCGGGTCGAGGAATACGCAGGCGGCCAGCAGCTCGCGATGGCCGACGACCCGCTTGATGCCCAGTTGCGTGTCGGTCAGCACCGCCTCGCGTCCCAGTTCCGAGCCGGTGCCGGCGGTCGTGGGCAGCGCCAGCAGCGGCGGCAGGCCGAGCAGCGGGTAGTCGGCGAGGGTCGGATAGCTGCGCAGCGTCTGTGTCCATTCGAAGCGTTCGAGGCCGTGCGGATCGCGGCTGAGCAGGGCGATACCCTTGGCCGCGTCGAGGGCGCTGCCGCCGCCGAGGGCGATCAGCGCGTCATGCCCGCCAGCCTCGAAGCGCCTGGCGCCGCCCTGGACTTCAGCGAGGCTGGGGTTGCTCGACAGTTCGTGGAACAGGTCATGGTCGATGCCGGCGCGTTCCAGGCACTCGCGCACCAGGCGCAGGGGCTCCAGGGCGAGCATGCCGGGATCGGTGACCAGCAGGGGCCGGCGTGCGCCCGCCAGCGCGCAACGCCTCGGCAGTTGTTCCAGGGCGCCGACGCCGCAGAGGATATCGGTGGGGTAGTTCCAGTAATGCAGGTCGCTCATGGCGATGCTCCGTGAAAGCAGGATGAGCCGGGCCCCGCCGGGCGCGAAGCCAGCGTGCGGGAACAACCGGAGGAGGCGCCGGAACGGCCGGCGCGTGCGGGTCAGTCCGCCGGCGGAGCGGCGAAGCTGAGGCTGGTGGCGATGCGCCGATGCGGCTTGGCGATGACCATGTAGAGCAGGCCGAACGCGGCCAGCGCGGAGAACACCACGACCACCGCCCAGACCTGGAACCAGGGCGCGTCGGGCGGGGCGAGGCTGGCCCGCGGCCAGGCGACGTTGAGCGCCTCGAACGACAGCCAGGCGACTGCCAGGACGTTCACCGCCAGCCCCGCGCGTCCCAGGCGCAAGGCGCCCTTGTCCGGGTCCCAGCGGCCGACGAGGCGGGCCCAGAGGGCGCAGGCGGCGACGATCAGAAAGACCACGAAGAAACCGCCGCTGCCGAACGCGATCAGCGTGCCGACCGCCGTGGCGTTCAGCCCCAGGGCCAGGCCTAGGCTGGCCAGCAGCGTGCTGCAGACCATCGCCGCCATCGGCACCTTGCGCCGGTCGACCCGGCGCAGCAGGGCGGAGCCGGGCAGGATGGCGTCGCGCGCCATGCCGAAGATCGCCCGGCCGATGTAGGTCTGCACCGACACCACGCAGGCGACGAAGGCGATCAGCACCACTGCGACGAAGGGCCGCTCGGCCCAGGCGCCGAAGGCGTCCACCACCGCCGGGGTGACCGGGTCGACCACCTGGCCGCTGACCACCGCGCCGATGTCCTGGTAGGACAGGGTCACGGCGAAGGCGGTGAGCATCACGGTGAGTCCCACCACCAGCATCGAGCGCAGGATCGCCCGGGGAGTGGAGACGCGGGCATCGGTGGTTTCCTCGGAAATCTGCGAGCAGGCGTCGAAGCCGAGGAAGGCCCAGCCGCCCACCGCCAGCGCGGTCAGCACGCCGTCCAGGTAGGAACCGTCCGCATCGCCTGTGCCGCCCGGGCCGCTGAACAGCAGATCGAGCGGATGGTTGCGGAAGAACAGCAGCAACAGCACGCCGATACCGATGGAGGCGATGGCCTCGGCGACGATCCCGGCATTGACGAAGTACTTCAACGGGTTGATCCCCAGCAGGTTCACCGCCAGTCCCAGCGCCAGCAGCAGCGCGCCGCAGAGCACCTGGCCGTTGGCCGACGGCGGCGCGCCGGTCGCCAGCAGGCCGAGCCAGAAGCCACCGAGGTAGGCCACGGTAGTCAGCGAGGCCAGCGCCGAAGCCAGGTAGAGGAAGCCGGTGAACCAGGCCAGGCGGTCGCCCACCAGGCGCCGCACCCACTGGTAGCAGCCGCCGGCCAGCGGAAACTGCGAGGACAGCTCGGCGTAGACCAGCGCCACGCCGAACTGCAGCAGCAGGCACAGCGGCACCACCCAGACCCAGGAGGGGCCCATGCTCATGGCGCCGAGGGACATCACCGAGTAGATGCCCACCACCGGCGAGATGGTGGCGAAGCCGACGGAAAAGGACGACCACAGGCTCAGCCCGCGCTCCAGTTCCTGGCGATAGCCGTGGGCCGCCAGCAGGCGTTCGTCGCGGGAGGCATCGCGGAGATCAGTCATGGCGGTCTCCGGGCGAGCGCTGCGGGGAAGGGGAAAGGCGGATGCCACCGATGCGATGGGTGAGCATGGAGAGTCCTCGTCGGCTATTGGAATTGTTATGGCCGCTTCCGGGACGAGCGAAAGCGTGGCAGACGCAGGTTAGGCGGATTACCTATCAGGATGAATTCATATTCGATTGGGCTGGCATCAGGAAAACCTGATGTATGGCCAGGCCCCGAGAAGGCCGGCTCCTGCGAAGGGAGCCGGCCGGTCGCGGCAGTTACTTCAGGTCCTCGCGCGGCGGTTTGCCGGGCTGGCTGGCGTAGTCCGGCAGGGCGCTGATCGCCTGTTCCTGGTCGGGGATGCTGGACGGGTCGAGGTCGCCGCCGACGTTGCGCGGGTCGGTGGGGATCGCCGAGGGAATCACCACGGTGCGCTCGGCCAGCGGCCAGCCGAGAATGGTCTCCAGGCGCCCGCCTTCCTCCTCGGGGCCGGTGATGGCGTCCAGGCGCAGCGGCAGCGGATGGCCGATCAGCCGTTCGACCTCGCCCGCCGCCTCCGGCGCGGCCAGGGTCAGGCTGGTGCGGTAGAAGCCCGGCAGGCTCGAGCGCGGCACATAGACCCGCAGCAGGGCACCGTTGCGGATCCGGCCGCGTGCGTCGGGTTCCTGGTCCTGGGCGTAGCCGTAGGCCAGCGCCGGATCGCCGGCGATATAGAAACCGCGCCAGATCGCGTCGAGGTCCTGGCTGCGCGCGCGCACCCCGCCGAAGACGATGCTTTGCGCCGCTTCGAGGAAGGTGCCGTGGTAGCCGACGAACACATAGCCGCGCTCCTCCAGTTGGCGGTGCGCCTGGAGCAGCCGCTCCACCGTCCAGTTCTGCGTGCCGCGGGTGCTGAAGCTGACGTCGCCGCCGTCGCCGAGGAACTCCGCGCCAGTGGGATAGTTGCGCTCCAGCAGGGCGTCGCCGCTGTCCGCCGGGCCCGCGCATTCACCGGCGGCGACCGGGCAGGTCAGGCTCACCACGTCGGCGCTGGCCTCGTCGTTGCCGGTGCCCTGCCGGACGAAGCGCTCGCTCTCGGCGGCGGCCAGGGTCAGGGCCAGACGGGCCTGCTCCGGCTGCTCGCGGATCGCTTCGCCCAGGTCGCCGCCGCTGCCGGGGCTGGCCAGGGCGTTGCGGATCACCTGGTCGACCTGGTTCCACGACAGCCGCGCCGCCAGGTAGAGGGCGACCAGCCGCTGCACCGGATAGCCGCACTGCTCCAGTTGTTCCCAGCCGCGCGGCTGGCGATGACGGGTGAAAGTCTCCAGCGGCAGGTGGCAAGCCTGGTGCGCGGTCAGCGCGGCCAGGCTGCCGCCCTCGGGGAAGTGCAGGCGATGACTGATGACCGTGGGCTTGATGTCCAGGTCATGCTTCGCCGGGTTGCCGGCGAGCACCCGGTAGATCTTGCCTTCCCAGGTATCGTCGAGGTTGCAGCGTTGCTGGGCGAGGTAGTTGTAGACCCCGTCCAGCGGGTCGAGCAGGCACAACACCTTGCCGCTGGCCCATTCGCTCCAGCGCTTTTCCCGGCGCGGCTGGGTCTGGGCCATGACCACGCTGACCCCGGCATGGCTGATGGCGAGCGTCGGCTGCATCTCGTTGCTCTCGTGCGCCCTGACGAAGAAGGTGGCATCGCGCGCCAGCTTCGCCAGCAACTCGTCGCCCATCTCGATGGTGTAGATCGGCGACATGTGGCTGAGCTGGTTACCGGCGTTCAGTTCGTGGATGAACACCTTGATGTTCGAGGGCTTCTCGTGGCCGATCGGTACCAGCCAGTTCAGCGACCAACTGCCGCGCGCCTGGCGCGTGTAGCTGTAGCGCACCGGCTTGTTCGGCTCGACGCCGCCTTCGAGGCGGATGGTCAGGCCGTCGCTGGTGATGCTGAGGGCGTTGTCGATGGCCAGCTTGAGCGCGTCGTTGCCGCCCTCCAGGACCATGGAGTAGTGCAGCACGCCCTGGCCGTTGGTGTCGGCGATGGCCGGGTCGACGCTCATGCGGCTGGAACGCACGCCGTCCTTGAGGTCGAGCACGCAGGCCTTGGCGCATTCGTTCCAGAGGTCGAAGGCTTCCTCGGCGGCGGACGCGAACGAGCCGCCGGCGAGCAGGCCGAGGCTGGCGACCAGGGGGATCCAATGGGGTATCAGGTGCATCGCGATGGCTCCTGTGATGGGTGAAGGATGAGGCTGATCGAGCGGTTGGTTTTTCTTGTCGGGCGAGCCGGCGGAGAGCGGCGGGGCGTCTAGGGTGCGGGATGCGGGGAGGCTGGCGGGGAGCGGAAGAGGGCTTTTATGGGATTTATGAACTGGATTGCAGAGTGGAAGAAATATCCATGGGCGAGGGGACGGACAACCGTTCCTGGGCTTCGGATGAGAGTAAGTGGTCGAGGCACTGGGCGAGTGACGAGCCCCCCTCGGGATCGATCAAGGGGAGCTTGGTCGGGTTGGGATTGCAGCGGTTCCGACTATGCCTGTGCCAGCATCGCCGCGAAGCGTGCGGCGGGCCATTGCTTGCGGTCGGAGACCTGGCCATCGCCGAGTTCCATCAGGCGCAACTCGCCACTGGTCGACTCGACCACGTCGACGGAAAAGAACGGGCAATCGATACGTTGTGCCACCTGTTCCACTAGCGGCGGGACGGTATCGAGACGCCCGTGAGCGCGGCCGTGAAGAACGAAGTAGCGTTCCTCGGTTTCCGCACGCAGCGCCTCGAACTCCCGAAGGCATACACCGCCTTCGATGGTGCCTCGATAACGCTCGATCGAATCGAGGACTTCCCGCACTTCCGCAGCATTGGTGGCCTTCGAGCCGCGCTGGGTGGTCAGGGATTTCACATGGTCCTTGACGAACCAGGCGCGCCACGGGCTTTGCGCCAACACTGCCTCGAAGTCGGCGTTCCTGGACAGGAACAGGGTCGCCGGCGTGAGGTCCTCACAGAGCGGATACCACTCTGGCAAGTAATGGCAGTGCCGATATTGCTGTGGACTGGTCAGGGGCCGTCCGCCAGCGACGAGGATCGCGCCGTGCAGGCGAGCGTAGTTTTCCGGTGTGAGCATCCAGCCGCGATACAGCACCTGGGTGTTTGCCGGAAACTCCGGGCGGGCGCGGAAGCGTCCACTTTCCAGTTCCTCGTCGCAGAACAGCGAACAGGCCAAGCCTGCCGAACGGGCCGCGTCATATTCCTCGGCGAAGAGTTCATCGACCGCGTTGCTGCGATCGGGGGCGGAGGGGTAAAGCAGGTGCATCGCGAACCTCGCTGGGTCGGTGGATGGTCATTCGGCGACGGCGCAACCAAGACGTACCACGAGCGTGCTGTCGGCCGCCAGTTGCGCATCCGCTGCCAGCGTTAGGGTACGGGTGCCTTCGTAGCGACCGTCGAGCAGACCTTCCTGAAGGACCTGTGCCTTCGCATTGGCATGCATGGCCAGCAGCCGATATCGCACCAGCGCTGAGGTACAGCCGCATTCGCCGGTGGAGCGCCGGGCCTCAAGGATGATTGGCAGGTGCAACTGGCCCTCCGCCGTGTGCGGTGCACCGAGCCGGGCGGCGAGGCAGGCGGAGAGGGCATTGTCGAGCGTCGCCGCGTCGGCGAATGGGGCGGCCAGGCAGAGGCTGCCGAGGAGCAGGGCTTTGGCGTCCATGTCGGGGTTCCGCTGGGGATGGAAAGGGCATCATGGCTGAGGTGGCTTTATTCGTCGAACGATGGCTGGCCCTGCCGGTAGATCGGCCAGGACTTCATGCGCTGCGGAAACGGCCTGACCAAGTGCAGCGGCTTGCAATCAAAAACGCTGGGCTCGCAATCAGCGTGGCTTTGTCCGGAAGCTCGCGAAGGGGCGGCATGGATGAATTTTGAAAGTGGGACTTCGTTAATGAACTGAAGGTATGCGGCTTCCGTGACTGGCAGGGGTAGATGAGGTGTGCGTTCAGGAAATGACCGTTTGATGGACACATGCGCAAATGAGTCAGCTCTATTGAAGGAAATCGATGACGCTCATGGTCGTGTGGAGGGATTGTAGTTGATTGGCGTGTGTGCCAGGTGCATTGGCGTTGATTTTAGAAGTTGGATTCCAGTGGGCACATATTCCAGCAAGAATACCTCTGTATATTTTCTCAAGCTCAAATCGAGGTAAAAACTATGGCTGATGCACCACCGCCACTGATTGTTAGATACTCAAGTCGCCCCGGGAAACCTGGCGGAGTTAGCATAGACGTATCACGAGACAGGCAGGACATACTAAGCAACTATCCGTTCGGTAACCCTTTCCGTGGTTTTACTCTGGCCATGGAGGCTGACTTCAAAAAGAGGAAAGAGAGTCTGGAAGCCGACGTTCAGGCAGAGTTGGATACGGAAGCTGCCAAGTATCCGGCACTACCTGCCAGCTTCACACCTGAGCAGTGGCTGGAAAGATCAACCGTAGTTGTCACCGGGCTGCTAAATCGAAAGCGCCCTGAACTAGATAACGAATTGGATGTGGTTCAGAACTCGGCTAGTCTGGATAAGCTGCAAGCAAGCTACAACACAATCATCCTGAATGATCAGATCAATAGTCTTCAAGAGCGCTTGAACAAGCTCAATGCTGAAACCGACCGCCGCCGGGCGGAGGCAGAAGCCCAGCGTCAGGCAGAAGCGGACGCCAAACGCAAAGCGGAAGAAGCGGCACGCCTGGAAGCCCAGCAGGTCACTCAACAGCTCGGTGCCGACTTCAACGCGATCACCACTCCGACCGCCACCAAGGTCCAGCAACGTGTGAAAGCAGTGGATGCTAGTCTGTCTCAGGTTTCCACCCAGGTCAGTGGTGCAGTCGCCTCGGCAACCCAGGCGGTGCAGGTCAAGACAGCGCAAGCCCAGCAACAAGCCAACAGCCAGATTTCGTCCAGCCAGAACCTGATCAGCGCGGCATTTCGGAATCAGATTGCCTTGGCAGCACAGGCCAGTGGAGAAGCCCAGGTCACGGCTTTCAACACCAAAGTCAAGCAGATCGTCAACGAAGCCACGGCGTTTTCGACAGCACGAAAACAAGCGCTGGCTCAGTTTGCTGCCAATGCGGCCGCCGAGGTCGAAACCGAGGTCAACAGGCTAACCGCCCAGGTCAAGGCCAGCCCCACCAAGGCGGCTTCGCAAGCTGCACAAGCAACCCTTCGACAATTCACTGAAAGCACCTATGCCAAGGTGAACACCTTTGCCCTGCAGACCGAAGCAGCGCTGCAGGCTAAGGCAAAAGAGGTCTCAGCAGCGGTAGCCGAAGCACAGCGTGCGGCGACCAACGATTTGCAAAAAACAGCCGATGTAGTACCAGGTCAGATCATCCAGGCTGCGAACACCTTGGCGATGCCGGCCACCTCTGCGCCGCTGGTTTCGGTGGCCGGGTTTGGTAGTGCGGCAGTGGAGACGGCTCGCCTGGCGGCTTCCCTAACGAATGCTGTCAATCGCTTGATTCAGATTGCTGGTAGTGGACCTGGCGCATACGTTGCCACCTTCGCGGTGCTATCGCTCTACTCCGACCAGGCTGGTAAAGACAGTGACAAGGTTCCTGCCGGCGTTCGCAATGCATTGGCACTGGAGGCGTCCGCTCTGGGGCTTCCTGGCACGGCTGATTTGCAAAGCGTCGCCAAGGCAGGCGGCACGGTTGATATGCCGGTACGACTCACGAGTGCTGCACAAGAGAGCCCGAGTGGTAAGTCGCAGATTGCCGCGGTGCTGACCAACGGGGCAACTGTCCCCAAGGGGGTGCCTGTTCGTGCCGCGACCCTCAATGCTGCGACGGGCCGGTATGAGGTGACGGTTCCCGCAAAATCCACCGTGCCGAATACACCACCACTGATCTTGACCTGGACCCCTGCTACCCCTCCAGGAAGCCAGAACCCCTCAAGCAACACTCCGGTCGTACCGCAGCCGGTTCCGGTGTATGAGGGAGCAACGATCACCCCAGTGCAGGCCGAACCGGAGTCCTATCCGGGAGTGCCATTAGATCTGGACGATCTGATCGTGATCTTCCCGGCGGGCTCGGACGTTCCTCCGCTCTATCTGGTCTTTTCCAAGCCGCCAGTTAAGCCGCTGGAAGTGGACATTTATGGTAATTTTGCAGGAAGACCTCGTGATGGAAACCATCTTGACCATATGCCGGCTCAAGGTGCGTTGGCGACGAGTTTGAGATCGAATATTCCGGGAATTCAGGATAAGAAAATTCGGGAGTTGATGAAGAAAGGGGCTAGCATCGCTATTCCTGCGCGGATACACCAGAAGTACAGCGAAACCTACGGCGGGCGTAATACTAAGGAAAAACAGCGTAAGGATGCAGCAGATTTAAGAAAGGCAGTAGATAGCAACTTTGACGCAGTCAAGGGTGCTTTGCTGGAAGAGGGTTTTTCTGAGAAAGATGTTGAAGATGCACGTTCAAGGTTGCACAAAATCAATACAGAGCAGGGGTGGTACTGATGAATTCTGAATCAATCAAGAAAATTGTTGGTGCTCTTGGACAGAGCTATGGCGATTTGTTAAAGAAAAATTTAATACCGGAAACCCCTCTTGAGAAGCAGTACGAAGATTCTGAATGGCTTACTCTAGATGTCGATACTGGTGTTGATCTAGAGTTTTGGGGGGAAAGTAAAGTTGCCGAGAAACTCCATATAGTTCTTATAAAAACGATGGACAACATTCCAGCCTATCAAGGTGAACTGCCACCTCCCTTTTCTAGGAGTATGGATAAAACAGGTGTTCGTTCCATTCTTGGCACTCCAGAGAAGACCAAAGAGCCCTTTACAATGCCTGTGATCGGATTAGTTGGAGGTTGGGACTACTATGCTTATCCTGATCGACCTGATATTAAGGTGTTTTTCAATTATACCGCTGAAATGAAGGTTGACACTCTTTCTTTCATACTAATGAATCCTGATCATGACTGATTTTGTAGTCACTTTTTGAGGAATATAAACAGAGGCTCTCTGTAAGGAGCCTCTGCTTTTTATGTGATAGTTACTCGGTCTGCATCTCTGCTCACCCAGAGCGGGAGCCTACTCTGGCAGAGCAGTTCGATGCCAAGCCTGCCGAGGTTCGTGCGTTGTTCAGCAATACACTGGATCCGGCGCGGGCGACCGAGCTTCGGGAGAAGATGCAAAGTGCCGGACTACCGGTATGAGCGTCAGTCGCAAAGAGCGTGAGCCCGCGGTGATGGATTGCAAGCCCGGCGCATGGATTGCATGCTCGCTCGCAATTAATCTGAGCCCAGCCTATCCGTCAGTCGCAGATAATTCTGGTTGGCCGCGATGGATTACAGGCCGGTGCTGATTGCAGGCCACTACAAGTAGTCATGTAAAAGCAGGTCACTCCGCTGTTTCAAGCCCTGACTCCTTTCAGGGCGTATGACGGGGTCAGGCCCGGATCAGCGGGCGTGGGCGGTCGAGGAGGTGGGGGCAGTCGGAGAGGGGGATCCAGGTCTTGCCTTGCCAGTGCAGGGTGTCGATCTCGGCGGTTTTCCAGTGCAGCACGGCGCGCTGGGACGTGGCGTTGGGGCGGGACTGGCTGCGCAGGCGTGGCAGCACCGAGCCGCTGACCCAACGGCGCAAACCCCGTGCCGCGCCAGGCACTGCGAGCCAGAGCAGAGCGTAGAGCCCGGACTCGCTGACCAGGCAGTCCTGGCGTGGCCCGTGGCGTTCGTCATGGAGCCAGGCGATCCGCCACTGATCGGCATCCAGGTGCCGTTCCAGTGCATGGCAGAGGGCGAACAAGCGCTCGCGCTGCTCCGCCGTTGCCAGCGGCCACGGCGCCTCGTCACACAACGCCGCCGGCGCCCGACCGCCCAGGTAACGGCCCAGCAGCCGTACCAGGTCGGAGAGCACGAACCAGCCTTCCTCATCCAGCAGCACGGCGTGCAGGACCCGATGGTGGTGGGTGAAACGGCTGGGGTGGAGGAGGGTGTCAGACATGGCGCACCTCCGGGGAGGTGGTATTGGTGTCGTGCCGCGAGGGGATGAATGGGGTGGGTTGAAAAACGAATGGCATACGCATTTCCTCAATGGAATACACCGCTACTTTCGGGAGCGGTTTGCCGCTGGGTGATATGCGTTCTTAGCGCCGAAGAATGATTATGGAGCGCACCGATAGCGGTCAACGGTAGGGCGAATAACTGCAAAGCAGTTATCCGCCGATTCTCTGAAGCCATTGCTTGTACATCGACTTGACGAAGTTCTTTCAATCCCCCGATGCTCGGGCGTTACAGGAAAATCCTGTGTAGCTGCGGATAACGCTTCGCGTTATTCGCCCTACCTCTTCCAGAGAAACATCCGACGCTCCGGTCCGCCCCATCAGGAGGCCGAGCGGAATTGTCGTGTAGGAGGCCGAATGCAGGGGCAAGCGCTTTGGTTACTTTCTCGGGGCCGGCCATCCTGCGAGGCCGAGAAAAAGACTTGGTAGCCGGGGTAGGGCGAATAACGGCATAGCCGTTATTCGCCAGCAGACTCAAACCCGCTCGGCCGCCCGGACCTCCAAGGAAGGATCACCGGCCCAATCCTCGGGATAAAGCCCTTCAGCCACGGCCCGGTGGAAGGTGGAGAAGGGCCAATCCTTGACCGCCGTAACCAGCCCGTGTTTCACAGGGTTGAGATGGATGTAGTCGAAATGGCGCCGGTAGTCCGTGTCATTGCGAATCAGGTGTTCCCAGTAGCGCTGTTGCCAGATGGCGCGTTGTCCTCGCCGCCGTTGCGCGAGGGTACGTGATTCGTGGCAGGAGATGCGTCGGGCGAAGCCGGACTTGATGACCTTCCAGCGGGTGGAGAAATCGGCGTCGTCGGGCGGCAGGGTCCAGAGGCAATGCATGTGCTCCGGCAGCACGACCCAGGCATCGATGCGGAAGGGGTGCCGGCGCCTGGTCTGGGCGATCACGCGGCGGAGCAGGTCGATTTCGCGGGTCAGCAGGTTGGAGCGGCGGTCATGCAGGGTGACTGTGAAGAAATAGGTGCCGCCGGGGACCCAGGTGCGTCGGTAGCTTGGCATTGGGGATCGTCCGTGTATCCAGAAGGATTTCGGAGCGTACCGTGGCCAGCCGGCGGATAACGCTGCGCGTTATTCGCCCTACGGAGATTTCAGATTGAGCGAATGGTTGGGCATGTTTTTATTTCTTGTTTTCTAGGGCTGTTTGACAGTCCTCAAATAGTCTGTCGATGGTGTCTTGGGGATAGTGAGCTTGGCACATATCTTCTATTTGATTTGGTGGATTAACTTGCTGAACACCTTGGGTTTTTATTTCTCTTTAATGAAGAACCCCGCACAAGGCGGGGCTCTTTATCTCTACCACTGTCCCGAAATCCCTTTCCGGCGACAGCGTCTAACGGTCTTGACCTAAATCGACAATCTCAATCCCAGCTCAGTGCTCCGCCCGTCTGGTACTCGATAACCCGCGTCTCGAAGAAGTTCTTCTCCTTCTTCAGATCCATGATCTCCGACATCCACGGGAACGGGTTGGTGGTCCCCGGATACTCTTCCTTCAGGCCGATCTGGGTCAGGCGCCGGTTGGCGATGAACTTCAGGTAGTCCTCCATCATCGCCGCGTTCATGCCCAGCACCCCGCGCGGCATGGTGTCGCGCGCGTATTCGATCTCCAGCTGGGTGCCCTGGAGGATCATCTGGGTCGCCTCGTCCTTCATCTGGGCGTCCCACAGGTGCGGGTTCTCGATCTTGATCTGGTTGATCACGTCGATACCGAAGTTCAGGTGCATCGACTCGTCGCGGAGGATGTACTGGAACTGCTCGGCGGTGCCGGTCATCTTGTTGCGGCGGCCCATGGAGAGGATCTGGGTGAAGCCGCAGTAGAAGAAGATGCCTTCCAGCACGCAGTAGTAGGCGATCAGGTTGCGCAGGAACTGGCGGTCGGTTTCCGGGGTGCCGGTCTGGAACATCGGGTCGGAGATCGAGCGGGTGTACTTCAGGCCCCACGAGGCCTTCTTCGCTACGCTGGGGATCTCGTGGTACATGTTGAAGATCTCGCCCTCGTCCATGCCCAGCGACTCGATGCAGTACTGGTAGGCGTGGGTGTGGATCGCCTCTTCGAAGGCCTGGCGCAGGATGTACTGGCGGCACTCGGGGTTGGTGATCAGGCGGTACACGGCCAGCACCAGGTTGTTGGCAACCAGCGAGTCGGCGGTGGAGAAGAAGCCGAGGTTGCGCATGACGATGCGCCGCTCGTCTTCGCTGAGGCCGTCCTTGCTCTTCCACAGGGCGATGTCGGCGTTCATGTTGACTTCCTGCGGCATCCAGTGGTTGGCGCAACCATCCAGATACTTCTGCCAGGCCCAGTCGTACTTGAAGGGAACGAGCTGGTTGAGGTCGGCGCGGGCGTTGATCATCTGCTTGTCGCCGACCTGCACGCGCGCGGCGGAGCCTTCGAGATCGTCCAGGCCTTCCTGGATGTCGAGGTCGTTCAGGGCCTTCTTGGCGCGGGCGACGGCGTCGGAGTCGTCGGCGGAAACGGCGCGCGCTTCTTCCACCGAGCCGGCGGCTTCGTCGTCCAGCTTGTCATGGCCCTGGGCAACGGCCTGGGCGGCGGCGGGCGCGGCCTTGGCTTCGGTCGGGTCTTCTTTGTCGAATTCGTCCCAGCTCAGCATCTTGCTCTCTCCTGGTCTGGCGGCCGTCTCGGCGGCCTGGATATGGGGCGTGAGGTGCACGCGAAAGCGGTGGTCCGGCACGGTCTGGCCGGGCCGTTCTTCTCCCCCGGAGGGAAGAAGGGGATTGTTCCTGGCCCTGGCGAGGGGCCTTGCGCTGCCAGCGTGGCGCTGGACGAGCGACCGTCAGGCGCCGGGCAAGCCGGACTCACGGGAGGAGTCCGGCTTGCCCGGCCACGACACGGACGCCGTTCAGCGACGCGCGATCATTGGCAAAATATGTATAGGTTGGGGCGTATACTTCGATCCCGAGCCCTACACATAGGGGGTTTTGCCAGATTTAAGGTTGGTCTTTGCCAAAAACGTATACTTATGCGGGGCTTAGCTCGCTTTTGAGTGGCGGAAGTATACGCTAAAAAGACGAGATGACGACTCCAAAAATTTGATATTTCTGAGTCATCATCGCACGGGTAAGGCCCTGCGCAGGCCCACTCATCGATCAATTTTTGATCTAGCGGATCTCCTTGGGTTTAGCATAGGGCAAGGGACGATCTAGGTCTTCTATGGTCAGACCGCTGCGCACAGCGTTGTGACTCCAGCGGACAAACTGCTCCAGCAGGCTGTTGTTCTCGCGTGTAAGCCGCTCTACACGGCGTTCCAAGAGGTGCACTCGCTCGAGAGCCTTCTCAGTCTCTACAGCGCTACGAGGGCCGCCAACGGCGCCTTCCTCCCTGGCGTGCTCCTTGGCATGATCCCAAGCGGCTTTGATGCGAGGGTGCCTCAGCATCGCAGCCTTGGTGTACTTGTGGCCGATCTCAACCTCCAGCATCGCCAGATAGCGATCCCAGGTCAGTTTTCCGGCCCAGCCATCAAGGAGCCTTACAGCCTTCTCAATGCCACTGTCGGTTAGCTTTGGTGCGCCCACTTAGAAGAACCCCATTTCCAGTAGCAGCGACTCATCCTCGTCCACGGCCTGAGTGCTTTTGTTCTCGATTGATTGCGTTACGCCGCCGATGATCCGCACAGCTTCAGCTAAGCCTGCCTTGGATTGAGCATTCTCCGGCGGAGGCAGTGTGACCAAGGTGCCGTCTGTGATGCTTGGGTCATTCATCAGATCAAGCACCTGACGCCATGCATTGAACTTCGGTACATGGAGCCTTAGCCATCTTGATGCCCCTGGCTCCCCTCGTTCTACAGCGCCCTGAGCGTCTGAGACGGCTTTTTCATGGAGCTTGAACTGAAACTCAGCTTCGTCCTTGTGACGCTTGTCGCCCTTCACAAAGGTGTGCTCGGAGCAGCTGACACAGTCCTTGTCCTTGGGGCATGGGGTGAGCGCGTGGTCGTGACGACAGATCCCGTACCGCGTGCGATGAGTCGCGCCTAGCTCCATGCGAAGGGCTTCTTCACGGGATAGACCGTGAGCGACTGAGATTGAGGTCACTTTCTTATCCAGATGACCGTGAACGTTGAGTGCCCTGGTTTGAACGCCCATCTTCAGGTAGGCCTCAATGAAGGCTTCCTGGGGGATATGGTCATACCATTCATTTTGGGAGACGTTCTTACGTCCAGACCAAAATGCGATAAGGGCTTCGCTCAGATGCTTGCTTTGAGCCAGCGTATTCAACAGGTGGCGGAAGTTATGTGTTGTGATGGCAATTGAGCTTCCGTCCTGATTAGCTTTGCCGTTCCTGCTGAAGATCGTTACCCCTTTTGGGTTAGCGCCGAGCTGATTGTTGATCTGATTCGTGGTGATAGGCGCGGGAAGATAAAGTAACGACTCACCGTCCGGCCTGAGGGTATTCATTGGGAATATAAAAAGCGCTTCATGCCATTTAATACCGGTATGTCCATCCAGTATCGGGAAGATTGAAGGTAACTTCCCTAATACGTATTTTTCTAGTGAGTCGAATTCGAATAGTGGTGCTTGGTTGGTGTGTGCTCCATTTGCCATGCGGCCTTTATCATTTGTGCTTTCGCCAGTGGCAATCAGCCCATAACCCCGAAAAGCGTGAGAGTTCACGATTGCAGTCGCTTTTCCAAGAATCTTAGAGGCTTCATGCAAAGTTATCGGCAGGTTTCGTAAGTGCTCAGTACCCGGTGGTAAGTAGATTTTGGTAGGGTTATTTGCATACCAGGCAGCAGCTGTTCTGGCCGTGGCGCCAAGCTCGACGAGATAATCCACCGTCTTCTGAATTACCACCTCAAACTCATCCGAAGCTGCAAATTTGGTCATCGGCTGCGCACCCTTCGCAGGGGCCCATGCAATACCCAGAACGGTGCCTTCCTCAGAATCAACATTACGAAGGCAGTTTACTGGCAGGCTTAGGATCTCACTTGACCTGCTTGGAGCGTACATGGCCAAGGTTACAAACGAAGTAATAACTCTGTCAGGCACATGTTTGCTTGTGTGGTGAATGTCCGCAAGAGCCAGAATGGATTCCAGAGATGGCAGTCGTGCAGCAACTTTTTCAGTTTGCTTCGGCGATATCCGGTCGTTCCTCACTGGAGGGGAGTATGCAATCGGACTACTCCATTCAAGGTGGTTTGGAGTCAGTCGTGCTGGATTGATAATTTCAGTTACAAGTCGTTCAAGTACCCTTGATGTATGCCATGGATCTTTGAATCGCCCCTTCAAAAGATCCGCAGCATTATCCAATACAATTGGCGTAACGTTGGTGATGCAGGGCTTCAATCTGGAGTTAAGCAATGCTTGCTCGATTGCCTGTAATGCGTAGAGGTGTCGCTTGAATTCAGAGAGCTTTAAGCGGCGCATGGTCTCGCTAAAAGCGGCCTTTGCGAAATTCAAGAAGTCCCCCTCAAATGGGACTTGGACTGCCGACTTGCTGCCGGACTCATCGCGAAGTGACTTGAAATGAGCGACTTTCTTGATCTTGCCCTGGCTTCTGCCAATGTTAAATGAAGTAATGTCCCAGCTATTGCTAGTCCAGTCAACGTCGGTGAATGGGAAATTTGTCTTGGCATGAGAAATATATTGCTCCAAGTTTTGCTTGGCGCTTAGTTGTTCTTTGCCGACAAAGTGTATTATCTCGCCCATTGGTTTTATTTTTCCGAGTTGTCGCGCAGTGCAATGATTTGCTGGATGGCGGACATTGCATTGTGGTTGATCTGGCGGATCCTAAGTTCTGTTTCCAGGTCTTGATCAGCAATGAGTGACTCCATCAGGCTCTCCCAGGGGGCGTCCAGCAACGGCTCGAAGTGAGAGCAGCCAGCAAGGCAGGCCACTGGGGCATTCTGGTAGCACTCCGCACGGGTTCCGCATGCTCCCACAGGCTTACCCATAAGCCTCAAGAAGTCAGTAATTACGGCGTCAGGGTCGCCTGCTCTGGTTGCTTCATGTAGCCCGGTAATGGCCTTGCCCTGGAACGCTTTGGCGAAGTACCCCATTTCTTTACCCAGGGCATCACGAATCGGCTTCTGAAGCTCTGGCATGGACGCCCGGTAAAACTGAATGCAGGAGGTGCTCCGGTGTGTAAGTAACCGAGCAACTTCATAGTCAGAAGCACCCTGCGCTAAAGCCCTGGTGGCAAGAGTGTACCGAAAGCGGTAAGGGTTGATTGGAATCTTAGCACCAAGGCGTTCTGAGAATGTGTCCAGCCTACGGATAATGGAACTCATTCTGAAACCAAGGTATTGTGCAGATTCATCATCAAACAGAGGGTCGTCACCATCCGTCTCATGTTGATACGATTGCTGATCCAAGTATTTGATAAGGCATTCTGCTAGGACAGTGGGTGCTCTTCGTGTCCAATACTCAGTGGAGACGGTAAGCTCACCCTTCACCAGCGGGATCCGGAGAGTTACTTCCATCCCTTCCTTGCTGTGAACTACCACATCCTTTTTCTTCATTCTGTAGGCTTGTGATGGTCTCGTGCCAGTGCCTATGAAGAACCAGCAAAGAGTATAGTCGGCTAGTGAAATCACGCCCGCCGCATAGGCGCCATGCAGCTTGGCGTGGATGTTATGTATTTCCTGTTCTGTTAGGGCGCCTTTCTCCGGATCGTTAGTGATCAGGCTGTAGTAAGCTCCTTTACCGTTCTCCTCCCATCGATGTGGGTGCTTCAGGAAATCGATTGTGCTCTCGGATAATCCAGCCATTTCAAGGGCTGAGATCCGGCGAAGAAGCGGGATGACAAAAGGCCTGTAGTTGGCCGAAATTTCATTGAGCTGGTTTAATTCAGGGATATCTATTTCGGTTTTTTGTTGCATTCCAGGCAAATCTAGCCATCTCTTAACCGCGATAGATATCGTTTGGTTGTAGGCGAGGCTGTGGGTTGAAAGCGTGGATTTGATGCATTTGTACATGCTTTCGTGCAAAGGATTGCCTGGTGTTAATCCATCTAGGCGGAGCGCCCTTGAGTTTCCGTCGCGATCAACGCTAGGGATGTGGGCTCCAATTTGGATTTCCATCATACGACCGTCAAGCAAAATGACTTTGTCAACTCTGCTCTCTGAGTTTGCACCCAGTTGGTTGAAGGGGCTAGCTTTAAATTTCATTGCGGATCTTCTTCTTTCTTTTCACGCAGTTTGTTGGCAAGCTTTTCGGCCAGATGGTCTGCTTTTTCTCTGATGTGCCGCCGCGCATACCGCTCGGTCATGTTTGATTTCTTCGACCAACCATTCAGTCGATTGCGCACCTGTTTTTCTTTTTCAGGGGACATCCGACTTTCTGGTGGGAGCGCATCAATACTTCGACTCAGGCGATCATTCCAAGTGCGGCGAAGTGCATGCGGAGCAACACTGTTTGGCAGATCAGCTTTGCGGCGAATTTCTCTGAACAGAAGGTTGATTGCCTCATTGGAAAGGTGATCTCCTTTCACGGTGGTGAAGAGATATCCATGCTTCCTTGCAGATAGCGGAATCTTCGCCCAGCGTTTCATCACGAATTCATGGAACTCGTCGGCTGTCTGCTCTGAGATTGGAAGCGTCCTTGCAATAGTTTTGGATACCCTAACCATTACTCTGCGTGTTGCATGATTGACATCTTCTACCCGGATGAACCTGAGTTCACTTCGGCGAATAGACGTTTCTACAAAGAACCTGTAGATCAAGTGGTTCCGGTACTGGTGGAATTCCGACGTGAATGGATTGTTTTCAGCACCGGGCTCGAAAGCTGCGTCCAAAACCGCCATTACGTCCTCTCCAAGCCCTTCTGGAGCGTCTCCGTCATCGGAGGTGGCTGCCCTAGGCTCTAGGGCTCGCAGGCACGCTATGGCCTTTTCTCGAGCCTTGGTGAGTTCTTTGTCGAGCTTGGCCGACGTCTTCGGTCTAATACGCTCGTGATTGAACTCCAGGAACTTCGCTACTGCCCGAATACGGTAGCCACCCTCTGCTGCAGAGATCATGGTCATCGACACGGCTGGACTCTGCATGCGGCGCACCTGCTCCAGTCGCACGATCTTACGAACTGGGGGATCCAGCGAATCCTGCACCGCCTGATCTTGGGCGGCACGATCAAGTCGGAGGAAAAAGGCCAGGTCTTCGCACTGTTCAATGGACAGAAACGATTCTGAGCGAAGAGCCTGATCTAGATCGATTTTTCTGGAAGCCGCCCACAGGTAGGCCATCCCCACCGAGCGAAGCACTTTTTCAGTAGTGGTTGCCGCGAAGCCTACATCTCGGTAGCGAAGCGTGGCGTAGACGTTGGGGAGGAAGAGGGGGGAGCCTTCTTGGTCGACCAGCACCACCATGGGCAGGTCGTCTGAGGCCGTGAAGGATCTGATGGAGAAACTGATCAATGTATACGCTTCCGGCCTGTGAGCTACTTTGGCCGGCGAGTATAGGGTTGGGTATACAACAAGTAAACCCTCCTTCCCCTTAGGGTACAAGGGGTTGGAGGGTCTTATTACCTACAATGTATACGTTCTAAATCTTATGAACGCTACTGGCAGGCTTCGCAGTCGGGGTTGTCGATGCTGCATGCCTGCGGCACCGGCGCCGGCTTCGGCTCGGCGGCCGGGGCGACTTGCAGGCCGTCGTTGCCACCGGCCGACACGGCGTTGAGCTTGCCGGTGTTGATGGTGGACTTCTCGGTGCTGGTGGCGGCCAGGGCACGGAGGTAGTAGGTGGTCTTCAGGCCGCGGAACCAGGCCATGCGGTAGGTCACGTCGAGCTTCTTGCCCGAGGCGCCGGCGATGTACAGGTTCAGCGACTGGGCCTGGTCGATCCACTTCTGGCGACGGCTGGCGGCTTCGACGATCCAGCGGGTCTCGACTTCGAACGCGGTGGCGTAGAGGTCCTTGAGGTCCTGCGGGATGCGCTCGATCTGCTGCACGGAACCGTCGTAGTACTTCAGGTCGTTGACCATGACCGGGTCCCACAGGCCGCGGGCCTTGAGGTCGCGCACCAGGTAGGGGTTGATCACGGTGAACTCGCCGGAGAGGTTCGACTTCACGTACAGGTTCTGGTAGGTCGGCTCGATCGACTGCGAGACGCCGGTGATGTTGGCGATGGTCGCGGTCGGCGCGATGGCCATGATGTTCGAGTTGCGGATGCCTTTCTGTACGCGCTCGCGCAGCGGCGCCCAGTCGAGGGTTTCCGACAGGTCGACTTCGATGTACTTGGCGCCGCGCTCTTCGATCAGCTTCTTCTCCGAGTCGATCGGCAGGATGCCTTGCGACCACAGCGAGCCCTGGAAGGTCTGGTAGGCGCCGCGCTCGTCGGCCAGGTCGCAGGAAGCCTGGATCGCGTAGTAGCTGATGGCTTCCATGGACTGGTCGGCGAAGGCGATGGCCGCGTCCGAACCGTAGGGGATGTGCTGCAGGTACAGGGCGTCCTGGAAGCCCATGATGCCCAGGCCGACCGGACGGTGCTTGAAGTTGGAGTTCTGCGCCTGCGGGACCGAGTAGTAGTTGATGTCGATGACGTTATCGAGCATGCGTACCGCGGTCTTGACGGTCTTCTCCAGCTTGGCGGTGTCCAGCTTGCCGTCGACGATGTGGTTGACCAGGTTGATCGAGCCCAGGTTGCAGACGGCGATCTCGTCCTTGTTGGTGTTCAGGGTGATCTCGGTGCAGAGGTTCGAGCTGTGCACCACGCCCACGTGCTGCTGCGGGCTGCGCAGGTTGCACGGGTCCTTGAAGGTCAGCCACGGGTGGCCGGTCTCGAACAGCATGGAGAGCATCTTGCGCCACAGGTCCTTGGCCTGGACGACCTTGTGCAGCTTCAGCTTGCCGTAGCTGGCCAGGGCCTCGTAGTACTCGTAGCGCTCCTCGAAGGCCTTGCCGTAGAGGTCGTGCAGGTCGGGGACGTCGGACGGCGAGAAGAGGGTCCAGGAGCCGTCGTCGAAGACGCGCTTCATGAACAGGTCGGGGATCCAGTTGGCGGTGTTCATGTCGTGGGTACGACGACGGTCGTCACCGGTGTTCTTGCGCAGCTCGAGGAATTCCTCGATGTCCAGGTGCCAGGTCTCCAGGTAGGCGCAGACCGCGCCCTTGCGCTTGCCGCCCTGGTTGACCGCGACCGCGGTGTCGTTGACCACTTTCAGGAAGGGCACGACGCCCTGGGACTTGCCGTTGGTACCCTTGATGTAGGAGCCCAGCGCGCGCACCGGGGTCCAGTCGTTGCCCAGGCCGCCGGCGAATTTCGACAGCATGGCGTTGTCGTGGATGGCGCCGTAGATGCCCGACAGGTCGTCCGGCACGGTGGTCAGGTAGCAGCTGGAGAGCTGCGGACGCAGGGTGCCGGCGTTGAACAGGGTGGGGGTGGAACTCATGTAGTCGAAGGACGACAGCAGGTTGTAGAACTCGATGGCGCGTGCCTCGCGGTCCTTCTCCTCGATGGCCAGGCCCATGGCCACGCGCATGAAGAAGATCTGCGGCAGTTCGAAGCGGATGCCGTCCTTGTGGATGAAGTAGCGGTCGTACAGGGTCTGCAGGCCGAGGTAGGTGAACTGCTGGTCGCGCTCGTGATCGATGGCCTTGCCCAGTTTCTCCAGGTCGAATTCCTTCAGCTTGGCATCGACCAGCTCGAACTCGGCGCCTTTCTCGATGTAGGCCGGCAGGGCCTTGGCGTACAGCTCGGCCATTTCGTGATGGGTGGCGCTCTCGGCCACGCCGAGGAAGCCCAGGGCTTCGGCGCGCAGGGTGTCCATCAGCAGGCGGGCGGTGACGTAGGAGTAGTTCGGCTCGCGCTCGACCAGGGTGCGCGCGGTCATCACCAGGGCGGTGTTGACGTCCTTCTCGGCGACGCCATCGTAGAGGTTCTTCAGGGTCTCGCGCTCGATCAGCGCGCCGTCCACCTCGGCCAGGCCTTCGCAGGCTTCGCTGATGATGGTGTTCAGGCGGCCCATGTCCAGCGGCGACAGGCTGCCGTCGGCGCGGGTGATGCGGATGCTCGGGTGCGGCTGGGCGACATCGCTGGCGGCGCCGGCGTTCTTGCGCTCGGCGGCGCGGGCTTCGCGGTAGATCACGTAGTCGCGGGCGACCTTCTGCTCGCCGGCGCGCATCAGGGCCAGTTCGACCTGGTCCTGGATCTCTTCGATGTGGATGGTGCCGCCGGACGGCATGCGGCGCTTGAAGGTGGCGGTGACCTGCTCGGTCAGGCGGCGCACGGTGTCATGGATACGCGACGAGGCGGCGGCGGTGCCGCCTTCCACGGCGAGGAACGCCTTGGTGATGGCCACGGTGATCTTGTCATCGGTGTAGGGGACTACGGTGCCGTTGCGCTTGATCACGCGCAGCTGGCCCGGCGCGGTGGCGGCCAGATCCTGCGACGAATCGGCGGCCTGCGGCGCGCTGGCCTGCGGGTTCTCGCGTGTGGTGTCGGTATGCATGGGTGGGTATCTCCACGTTCTCGTAATGGTTTTGCTAGCGGGCGCCGGGGCGCCCATTCCCTTGAATCGATAAAGAGCCGGGCAGCCGGCCTCGCGGCGGCTGCTTCATTCGAATGCTGAGGGTGGGGACTGTGCGTGCCTCCCTGGCCCTGGCGGGTTCGTGGCGTTTTGCCGTCGAACACAATACCTAGTGGTGTTGACTGTCTGTTTACAGCGTCCGTTGCAACACCCGTACCGCTTTTCCATCGTCATGAAGGGCTCCTTGCGGTGAGCGCCGTCGATGCTTTCAGTACGTCTGGAAAATGCTTTTTTGCGGAGCCGCCGGAGCCATCAGAGTGGTCCGTGCGCGGTTGGTTCCGTTGTAGCCGTTCGTGCGCTCGAAACCCAAGATATAGGGGGTGGCGACGATGGGGATACAAGATAATGCGCTAATGGGGTGTTTGCAAGGTGACAGTCTGGGGGAAACCTGTGGATAAAGTGTGGGTCTTCTGTGCGTGAGTCCTAGGAAGCGTCCGTAGGCCGCGGCAGCGCTGGAGAATGCCATTCGTCGCCCTCGGAAAGCACCGGCGCAGACCTACTCCCCAACCTTTCGGGGCGCGCACCCTACCCACAATATGTAGTGTTTGCAAGATGTTCCTCGCGTGCTGCCGCGCGGCCCCCGTATTGGCTACAATGCGGGCCGCTCTGAGGGGGCCGCGCGGCGGCTCCGGGACCGCGATACGAGGAGGCTGTGTGGAGCAAGAAGCCTGGCGCATCCTGATCGTCGAGGACGATCGACGCCTGGCCGAGCTGACCCGGGAATACCTGGAAGGCAACGGCCTGAAGGTCGACATCGAAGCCAACGGCGCACTGGCGGCGGCGCGTATCCTCGCCGAACGCCCGGACCTGGTGGTGCTCGACCTGATGCTGCCGGGCGAGGACGGTCTGTCCATCTGCCGCCAGGTGCGTCCGCAGTTCGACGGTCCGATCCTGATGCTCACCGCGCGCACCGACGACATGGACGAGGTGCTCGGCCTGGAGATGGGCGCCGACGACTACGTGTGCAAGCCGGTGCGCCCGCGTGTGCTGCTGGCGCGCATCCGTGCCCTGTTGCGGCGCAGCGAGGCGCCGGAAGCGGGCGCCCCGGCGGCGGACAGCAAACGCCTGGCGTTCGGTCGCCTGGTGATCGACAACGCGATGCGCGAGGCCTGGCTGGACGGGACCACCATCGAGCTGACCAGCGCCGAGTTCGACCTGCTCTGGCTGCTGGCGGCGAACGCCGGGCGGATTCTCTCCCGCGAGGAGATCTTCAACGCCCTGCGCGGCATCGAGTACGACGGCCAGGACCGCTCCATCGACGTGCGCATCTCGCGGATTCGCCCGAAGATCGGCGACGACCCGATGCACCCGCGGCTGATCAAGACCGTGCGCAGCAAGGGCTACCTGTTCGTCGGCGAGGGCTGAGGCGCTTTTTTCCTGCGGGCCGGGGCGCGGGCGTCCCGGTCGGCCAGAATCAACAGCAGCGGACAGCGGCCGGGGGCTCGCCGATGAAATCCATCTTCCTGCGCATCTATGGCGGCATGCTCCTGGCCCTGCTGCTGGTCAGCGGCCTGGGCCTGCTCGGCCTGCACTGGATCAACGAGGTGCGTGGCGAGCACTACCGCGAGGAGCTGGCGCGCGGCACCTTCCGCCTGATGGCCGACAACCTGCAACCGATGACCGCCACCGAGCGCAAGCGCGCCCTGGCGCAGTGGAGCCGCTTGCTGGGGATTCCCCTGCAACTGCGCGGGCTGGACGAGCTGCGGATGGACGGACGCAGCCGCGCGCGCCTGATGAACGGCCAGGTGCTGGTGAAGCAGACCGCCGAGCACGCCGTCACCGTCTATACCCAGGCCAGCGCCGCCGAGAACCTGGTGCTCAGCGGCGAGGTGCAGCAGGTCAGCGAGCAACTGGCGCGGGCCACGGTCTATCTGCTGATGGACGAACTGGTGCGCTACCCGGCCAGCGAACAGCCTTACCACCTGGCGCGGATCGTCCGCGACAAGCGCTTCGGCTTCCCGGTGCACCTGCTCCAGGTCAAGGAACTGGACCTCGACGACGACCAGCGCCGGCGAGTGGTGGAGGGCGACACGGTGATGGCGCTGGGCAAGGACGGCGACTCGATCCGCATCTTCGCCGGCATCCTCGACACGCCCTGGGTGCTGGAGCTGGGCCCGCTGTTCCAGATGAACCTCTATCCGCCGCAGCTGCTGTTGCTGCTCGGCGCGCTGTGCCTGAGCTTCATCGGCCTGATCACCTACCTGCT
Organism: Pseudomonas sp. KBN12P06040; assembly: GCF_037574965.1. Lineage (NCBI taxonomy): Bacteria > Pseudomonadati > Pseudomonadota > Gammaproteobacteria > Pseudomonadales > Pseudomonadaceae > Pseudomonas > Pseudomonas sp. KBN12P06040. The sequence goes on along the minus strand of NZ_JBBELS010000001.1, from coordinate 4,305,239 downwards.
GGTGCGTCGTCTGGAGCAGCGCCTGCGCAGCCTGGAGGCGGCCGCCACGCGGATCGCCCGTGGCAGTCTGGATACCCGCGTCGAGGTGCGCGGCGGCGACTCGGTGGGACGCCTGGGCGCGGCCTTCAACCATATGGCCGAGCACATCCACCGGCTGCTGACGGTGCAGCGCGAGATGGTTCGCGCGGTGTCCCACGAGCTGCGCACGCCGGTGGCGCGGTTGCGCTTCGGCCTGGAGATGATCGAGACCGCCGAGACCGACGGCGCCCGCCTGAAGTACCTGGAGGGCATGGACAACGATATCCAGGACCTCGACAAGCTGGTCGACGAGATGCTCACCTACGCGCGCCTGGAACAGGGCTCGCCGCCGCTGACCTACCAGCGCCTGGAGCTGGGCGTGCTGGTGCGCCAGGTGGTGGAGGAGATCGCTCCGCTGCGCCGCGAGGTGCTGGTCAGTTGCGAGGAGGGCGCGCTGGTGCCTGAGGAGCTGGGCAGTTGGATCGAGGCCGAGCCGCGCTACCTGCATCGGGCCTTGCAGAACCTGCTGACCAATGCGCTGCGGCATGCCGATCGTCGGGTCAGGATCAGCTACCGGGTCAGCCTGGAGCGTTGCCGGGTGGATGTCGAGGACGACGGGCCGGGGGTGCCGGAGGCGCAATGGGAGCGGCTCTTTACGCCATTCCTACGCCTGGACGACAGCCGGACCCGTGCTTCTGGCGGGCATGGCCTGGGACTGTCCATCGTCCGGCGGATCGTCTACTGGCATGGCGGCCGGGCCTCCATCGGCCGCAGCGAGACTCTGGGCGGCGCCTGCTTCACCCTGGCCTGGCCGCGCAAGGCAGGTCTGCGCGACCGCTGAAAAGTTGACGGAAATATGGCGGCTAGCTATCTGCAAGTGCTTGCGCAGACGTATTCCAGGCGTAGCGAAAACATATCGAAAGGCCAGTCCCGCCGGGCGTGGCGGGTATTCCGCCAGGGGCTAAAAAAGTCCTTTTCAGTTGGACTCGTTTGTTTATACTCCGGGACGCGGTGGCTAGTGGAACGCCATTCGAAATGCCCGCTCCAACGGCATTTTGCCGGGGTCGGATAACAAGAACAGCGTTGCGCAGCCGAACCGTCGAAGTCTTCCCGGATTGGGAAGGCCACTTATAAAAAATTGCAAGTTGGAGAGTGTGGTAATGGCTGATCGTGAGGTCGGAACCGTCAAGTGGTTCAATGACGCCAAAGGTTATGGATTCATTCAACGCGATAGCGGTCCGGACGTGTTCGTTCACTACCGCGCCATCCGCGGCGAGGGTCACCGCTCCCTGGTGGAAGGCCAGAAAGTGGAATTCTCGGTGATCCAGGGCCAGAAAGGCCTGCAAGCGGAAGACGTCTCCAAGGTCTGATTCCCGCAAGCAAAAGCCCGTCGCGAGACGGGCTTTTGTCATCCAGCGCATCCACCCCGCCAGGCCCCCGTTGGGTGGCCCCTCGCAGCGCGGGGTTTTCGTCGTTCAGGCGGTGCGCCAGGTAATTTCCTCGACGCCCCCGGCGTCGACCCGCAGCCAGCGGTCGGCGTCCTCTTCGCCCTGGTTTTCCTCCCAGCCGCCCGGCGCGCAGCGGATCTCCACGCCGAGCGCGGCATGCGCGGCCCTGGCGCAGGCGAGGTCGTCGTCCCAGGGCGTGCTGTCGCTCTCCAAGAACAGGCTGTGCCACTTGCCCACCGCCTTCGGCAGCCAGGTGACGCGCACCGCGCCGTGCTCGCCGCGGGCGGTGCACTTGAGGGTCTGGCCGTGCTCCTGCCATGGGCCGCAGGGCCCCAGCGCCTGTTCCAGCCAGGCGGCGACGGCCGCGTGCTCGGCGTCTTTCAGGTAGATCTCGATATCCGGTTGGCGCATGGGGTCCTCGGGGACGGTCAGTCGCGTTGCAGCCAATCGTAGCGCACCGCCACGCTGACTTCGAAGGGTTCGGCCAGGATTCGCGCGCGGCGCTCGGGGTTGACCCGCCAGCCGTGCGGGGTCATGGCCAGGAGGTTTTCCCGCGCGTCGTAGCTGTCCAGCGCCAGGCGGAACTCGAGGGTCTCGGTGTGGCGCAGGCGCAGTTGCGCGGGCAGGCCGGCGAGGTGCTTGTCGTCGGCGTAGTCGCGCACGTCGTCATAGAGCCGCTGGCGCAGTTCCAGCAGGTGCGCGCTGGCCGGGCCCAGGCGCAGTACGCCGCCGCCGGGGGCGAGCACGCGCACGGCCTCGTTCCAGTCGATCGGGCTGAACACGCTGGCGATCAGCTCGCAACTGGCGTCGGCCAGCGGCAGCCGGGCCATGCTCGCCACCAGCCAGGACAACTGCGGCGCGCGGCGGCAGGCGCGTTTCACCGCCTCGCGGGAGATGTCCAGGGCGTAGCCTTCGGCGCCGGCCAGGGCTTCGCCGAGCCGGGCGCTGTAGTAGCCCTCGCCGCAGCCGATATCCAGCCAGCGTCGCGGCGCGCGTTCGACGGCCAGTTCGGCCAGGCGCCGGGCCAGCGGCGCGTAGTGGCCGGCGCCGAGGAACTGGCGACGGGCCTCGACCATGGCGGCGTTGTCGCCCGGATCGAGGCTTTTCTTGTGCTGCACCGGCAGCAGGTTCAGGTAGCCCTGGCGGGCGCGGTCGAAGCGGTGCCCGGCGGGGCAGGCGACGCCGTTGTCGACCTCGCCCAGGGCGGCGGAGCAGAGCGGGCAGATCAGCATCAGGCGAGCAGCCTCACCAGGGTCTGGTAGTAGATTTCGGTGAGCAGCTCCAGGTCGCTGGCCAGGACCCGCTCGTTGACCTGGTGGATGGTGGCGTTGACCGGGCCGAGTTCGACCACCTGGGTGCCCATGGTGGCGATGAAGCGTCCGTCGGAGGTGCCGCCGCTGGTCGAGGGCTGGGTCTCGCGGCCGGTGACCGCCCTGATGCTGGCGGCCACCGCATCGAGCAGTTCGCCCGGCTCGGTGAGGAACGGCAGGCCGGACAGCGCCCATTCGACGTGCCAGTCCAGGCCGTGCTTGTCGAGGATCGCCTCGACGCGTTTCTGCAGGCCTTCGACGGTGGATTCGGTGGAGAAGCGGAAGTTGAACAGCGCGGTCAGTTCACCGGGGATGACGTTGGTGGCGCCGGTGCCGGAGTTCAGGTTGGAAACCTGGAAGCTGGTCGGCGGGAAGAAGGCATTGCCGTCGTCCCAGTGTTCCGCCGCCAGTTCGGCCAGCGCCGGGGCGGCCAGGTGGATCGGGTTCTTCGCCAGGTGCGGGTAGGCCACATGGCCCTGTACGCCGCGGATGGTCAGCTTGGCGCCAAGGGAGCCGCGGCGGCCGTTCTTCACCACGTCGCCGACCAGGCTGGTGCTCGACGGTTCGCCGACGATGCACCAGTCCAGGCGCTCGCCGCGTGCGGCGAGGCGTTCGACCACCGCCTTGGTGCCGTGGTGGGCCGGGCCTTCCTCGTCGCTGGTGATGAGGAAGGCGATGGCACCCTTGTGCTCCGGGTGGTCGGCGACGAAGCGCTCGACGGCGACGATCATCGACGCCAGGCTGCCTTTCATGTCCGCCGCGCCGCGCCCGCAGAGCATGCCCTGGTCGTCGATCAGGGCGTCGAAGGGTTGGTGCTGCCAGGCCTGCAGCGGGCCGGTGGGGACCACGTCGGTGTGCCCGGCGAAGCACAGTACCGGGCCGTCGCCGCCGCGCCGTGCCCAGAAGTTGTCCACCTCCTCAATGCGCATCGGCTCCAGGGCGAAGCCGGCGGCTTCCAGGCGGCGCATCATCAGGGCCTGGCAGTCGGCGTCGAGGGGCGTGACGGAGGGGCGGCGGATCAACTCGCAGGCGAGTTCGAGGGTCGGCGAGAGACTCGGCGAAGAGGCGGTCATGGGGAGGGCATCCTGAGCGGGTCGAGCGGAAAGGGGGAATCTTAAAGCATAAACGTGGGCGAAGGGACGCCGTTTAGGCGAGCGGGGCCGGCCGTCCCGACGCCTCGCCCGACCTCAACCGCCGATCTGCTCGGCGCCGCCGGCCAGTTCCTCGCGCGGTTTCGGCAGCGACGAGAGCAAGGCCATGACCAGCGCCGCCAGGTAGGGCAACGATTGCACCAGGAGCATGGCGACCCAGATCAGCAGGTCGCGGCTCGGCACGCCCTGAACCGCCACGATGCCGGCCGCCGCGCCCCACAGCAGGAGCATCACGAAGACTTCCTCGCGGGCCTCCGCCAGGGCCACCAGCAGGCCGTGGCTGGAGCGCATCTTCGGCGTGCGGAAGAACGGGATGCCGCGGGTGACGAAGCCGTACAGCACCGCCTTGGCGATGGTGTGCGAGAGCGACAGGCCGGCGAGGGCGGCGAAGAACGAGTCGCGCAGGTCGACGCCGACGGTGCGCCGGTAGAGGAAGAGGATCTTGCCGACCTTGAAGACGAACAGGGCCAGCGGCAGGATAGCGAAGATCAGCAGCGGCGGGTCGACGCGCTTGGGCACGATGATCATCGCCGCCGACCAGAGCAGCGCGCCGAGGGTGAAGAAGATGTTCAGGCCGTCGGCGATCCACGGCAGCCAGCCGGCCACGAAGTGGTAGCGCTGGCCGCGGGTCAGGCGGCTGCCGTCGGGACCGCGGCCGCGCAGCAGGGCGTCGGTATGCCGCTTCATGATCTGGATCGCGCCGTAGGCCCAGCGGAAGCGCTGCTTCTTGAAGTCGATGAAGGTATCGGGCATCACCCCCTTGCCGTAGCTGCGCTCGAAGTAGGCGGCCGACAGGCCCTTCTCGAACACCCGCAGGCCCAGCTCGGCGTCTTCGGTGATGCACCATTCCGGCCATCTCAGCTCGTCCAGCACGCTGCGCCGGATCATGGTCATGGTGCCGTGCTCGATGATCGCGTCGCGGTCGTTGCGGGTGACCATGCCGATGTGGAAGAAGCCCTTGTACTCGGCGTAGCAGAGCCGCTTGAAGGCGCTCTCGTGCTGGTCGCGGTAGTCCTGCGGCGACTGCACCACGGCGATCCGCGGGTCGCCGAAGTGCGGCACCATGTGCCTGAGCCAGTCGGGGTCGACGCAGTAGTCGGCGTCGATCACCGCGACCACCTCGACGTCCGCCGCCACGTGGCCCAGGGCGAAGTTCAGCGCGCCGGCCTTGAAGCCTTCCAGCGGGGCGACGTGGAAGAAGCGGAAGCGCTCGCCCAGGCGCGCGCAGTGCGCCTCGACCGGCTGCCAGACGGCCGGGTCGCGGGTGTTGTTGTCGATCACCAGGACTTCGTAGTCCGGGTAGTCGAGGCGGGCAAGGGCGTCGAGGGTCTGCTTCAGCAGTTCCGGCGGCTCGTTGTAGCAGGGCACGTGGATCGACACCTTGGGCCGATAGGCCTGCGCGGCAGTGATCGGCAGGAATGGCCGGCGCCGCTTGCGCGTCCAGACCGCCTCGGCCAGCTCGTGGGCCTCGGTGAACAGCACGATGACCACCCCCAGCGCGCCGACGCCCAGCAACGCGCCGACGGTCAGGCTGAACCAGGTGCTGTACTGCTGGCTGTAGTCGTAGGCGATCCACACCAGCACCGAGGCGCAGGCGAACGAGACCACGGCGAGGAAGGTCCGCCCGCGCTGGCGCAGCGAGGAACTGTCGATCAGCAGCAGGGTGAAGGCGAGTACCGCGAGTACCGCCGAGGCGATGGCCAGGGCGCGCCACTTGGGAATCGGCACCACCGGCCCGGTGAAGTTGAACTTGGCCTTGCGGTCGGCGTTGTAGACGCCCCAGTAGGCGCCCACCGAGCCTTCGGCGCTGACCTTCCAGGGCTGGTCGAAGGCTTCGATGACGAAGTAGCTGTAGCCTTCGCCGTTGAGCGCGTTGGTCAGGCGCCGGAGGTAGATGGCCTGGTCCGCGGGCGTCGCCTCGGCGCTGCCGCGCATGCGCCCGTTGCTCGGCCAGCCGACCTCGGCGAGCAGCAGCGGCTTCCTCGGGAAGGCGGCCTTGAGTTCGCGTGCGCGTTCGAGCACGAAGTCCACCGCGTCGGCCACCGGCGTGGCCTCCCAGTAGGGCAGGACGTGGGCGGCGATCAGGTCGACGTGTTGCGCCAGTTCCGGGTGTTCGCGGTAGACGTGCCACTGTTCGGCGGTGGTCACCGGAACCTTGACCGCCGCGCGGACCCGGTCGAGGTAGGCGATCAACTGTTCCGCCGTCACCTCGCGGCGGAACAGCGCCTCGTTGCCGACTATCACCCGCACCACGCTCGGCGACTCGTTGGCGATGCGGATGGCGCGGGCGATCTCGGCCTCGTTGCCGGCCAGGTCCGGGCCGAGCCAGATGCCCAGGCTGACGCGCAGGCCGAACGCCTCGGCCAGCGCCGGGATGTCACCGAGCGCGCCCTGGACCGAATAGGTGCGGATGCTGTGGGTGTGCCGGGCGACCAGTTCCAGGTCGGCGCGCATCTGTTCGGCGCTGGGGTAGCGGCCGCTCTGCGGATTCTGGTTGAGGCGGAACGGCGAGAAGGAGAAGCCGGAGATGCGTTCCGGCCAGTCCGGTACGCTGACCGGACGGTTGTACAGGGCCCAGATGCCGGTGAAGAGGGCGGCCAGGGCGACGATGACCACCAGGTTGAGCCCGATCTTGCGTGAAGACATAGAGATGAAACCAGGTTCCGGATGTTTCGCTGAACACGGGGCGGCGGATGCTACCCCGCACCCCCCGGGGTGTACAGGCGCCGGGCTGGCGGGTCTGTTGCAAGTCTAGTCCGGCCTGCGCGACGAACCGTAAGAACGCAGGCGACGCGGCGGCCGCGGCTTTTTATAATGCGCGCGGCAATCCGCGATTCGGTTTCAGAGGTGGTTGGTGATGCAGGTGGATGAACAGCGCTTCGGCGGTATCGGCCGGTTGTACGGTCGCGAGGGGCTGCAACGCCTGGCCGATAGCCACGTCGCGGTGGTCGGCATCGGCGGGGTCGGTTCCTGGGCGGCGGAAGCGCTGGCCCGCAGCGGCGTCGGCGAGATTTCCCTGTTCGACCTCGACGATGTCTGCGTGACCAACACCAACCGCCAGGTGCATGCCATCGAAGGCTCGGTGGGCAAGGCCAAGGTCGAGGTGATGGCGGCGCGCATCCGGGCCATCAACCCGGCCTGCCGGGTCCACGCGGTGGCCGATTTCGTCACCCGCGAGACCATGGCCGAGTACATCGTCGACTTCGACTACCTGATCGACTGCATCGACAGCGTGGCCGCCAAGGCCGCGCTGATCGCCTGGTGCAAGCGGCGCAAGATCCCGGTGATCACCACCGGCGGCGCCGGTGGCCAGGTCGACCCGACGCAGATCCAGGTCGCCGACCTGAACAAGACCTTCAACGACCCGCTGGCGGCCAAGGTGCGTTCCACCCTGCGCCGCGACTACAACTTCTCGCGCACGCCGGGGCGCACCTACAGCGTGCCCTGCGTGTTCTCCAGCGAGCAGCTGCGCTACCCGAAGCCGGACGGCACGGTGTGCCAGTCGAAGAGTTTCGTCGGCGAAGGGGTGAAGCTGGACTGCGCCGGCGGCTTCGGCGCGGTGATGATGGTCACCGCCACCTTCGGCATGGTCGCCGCCGCCCGCGCCGTCGAGCGCCTGGCGGAAGGCCGCGCGCTGCGACCGTCGCGGCGCACGCCGGGGAACGCCTGATCAGGCGCCGACCGCCACCAGGCTGAGCAGGCGTTCGTCGAGCACGGCGAACTGGGCATCCAGCTCGCTGCCGTGGCGCCACTCCGGCGACAGGTCGGTGAGCAGGCGCAGCCGGGCCTGGCCGTCGGCGCGCCATTCCAGCAGTTCCGCATGTTCGAAGTAGAAGCGCTTGCCCACCAGCGGATAGAGCGCCTTGAACAGGCTTTCCTTCAGCGAGAACGCCAGGGTCACCAGCAGGCCGGCGCGTCGCTCCAGGTCGTCGGCGAAGCGCAGGCGCTCGCCTTCGGTGAGGATCTCGCCATGCAGGTAGCGCGCCCGCTCGGCTTCGAGCAGGGTCTCCACGTCCAGGCCGAGCCCGCGCCAGTCGCCGCGCGCCGCCACCAGGGCGGCGGCCCAGCGGTCGCCATGGGTGATCGAGCCGCTGATCGCGGCCGGCCAGACCGGTGCGCGGTCCTCGCCGACGGCCGGGGTCTGGGCGCGGCCATCGAGGGCGAACAGGGCGGCGCGTGCGCAGAGGCGTCCGGCGAGGAACTCGGCCTGGCGCTTGGCCACCGCGCGGAGGATGTTCGCCGGCGGCTGGATGCCGGCCAGGGCGAAGTCGCCGGGTTGCAGCAGCGCCGGGTCGAAGCGGGTGCTGCGCAGTTGCACGCCGGGCAGCGCGACGGGCAGCGGCCAGCGGTCGTCCAGCGGGGTGCAGAAGGAGGGGAGACGGTCGTTCATGGCGCGCATTGTGCCGGTTCCCGACGTGGCCCACCAGTCACGCGACGCTTACACAAGATTGCAAAAGCGCAACAAAGGAAAACGGACCGCAAGGCCCGGTTTTGACAGACTGCGCCGCGCATTCCAGTGGAATGCAGGTGAGGTTGTTTGTTGATGACGGGATACTGTCCTGTCTCGACCTTTCAAGACGGGAGTCCCTTCGGGGACTCCCGTTTTTTTATGCGTCGGCGCAGGGTTCAACCCTGCCCGAAGATGTCCTTGAGGAATGCCTGCAGGTCTGCCCAGGAGCGTCGGTCGGCCTGGCGGTCGTAGCCGATGTCCAGGCCGTGGCCCTTGTGCGCATCGGCGTCGGGGTTGGTGAAGCCGTGTTTGGCGCCGTCCTGGATCACCACCCGGTAGTCGGCGCCGGCGGCGTTCAGTTCCTGTTTCAGGGCGTCGAGGTCCTTGGCCGGGACCAGGCTGTCGGCGCTGCCGTGCTCCACCAGGATCTTCGCCTTGACGCTGCCCTTGCTGGCCGGGGTGGCGGTGCCGAGGGCGCCGTGGAAGCTCGCCACGCCGGCCAGCGGCAGGCCCTGGCGGGCCATGTCGAGGACGATCTTGCCGCCGAAGCAGTAGCCGATCGCGGCGATCTGGCTGGGATCGGTCTGCGGTTGCCGCTTCAGCAGTTCCAGGCCGGCGAGGAAGCGCGCCTTGGCGGCGTCGGCATCCCGGGTCGCGGCCTGCATGAAGGCCATCGCGTCCTGCGGGTGCTCGGTGTGCTTGCCTTCGCCGTACATGTCGATGGCCAGGGCGCTGTAGCCGAGTTCGGCGAGGTCGCGGGCGCGGCGCTTGGCATAGTCGTTGAGCCCCCACCATTCGTGGACCACGATGACCCCAGGGCGGATCCCCGGCTTGCTGTCGTCGTAGGCGAAATAGCCGACCATGCGCGTGCCATCTGCGCTCCGGTAAGGCATCTCGCGGGTCTGGATAGCGGCCTGGGCGCTGGCGGCGCAGGCGATGAGCAGCAGGGCGCAGAGCAGGCGCATGGCATCTCTCCGTGAAAGGGTCCCCGATCAAGATAGACGCTTGTGCGCGGGACGCGGGGAAAACCCTTGGTGCCGGCCTTGCGCCGCTCAAACGTGGGCCATTCGGCCAGGCAAAGGGTGCGCCGCTCATCTACCCTATGGGCGAGTCCCTTCCCCTCGCTAGGACACCGTCTGGATGCCTGACCTGAGTACCTGGAACCTGACCATTCCCCAGGGCCGCCCGGCCATCACCATCTCCACCAGCCAATTGCAGCGCGACTACCGCAGCGACTATTTCCAGCGCACCGCCGACGGCATTCGCTTCTGGGTGCCGGTCAACGGCAGCCACACGCGCAACAGCGAGTTTCCGCGCAGCGAGTTGCGCGAGACCTTGTCCAGCGGCAGGCCCTACAACTGGCGTTACGCCAGGGCCGACAACTGGCTGGAGGCGACCCTGAGCATCGAGGCGGTGCCCTCGACCCGGCGCATGATCATCGGCCAGATCCACAGCGATGGCAGCAATAGCGGCCAGGCCGCGCCTCTGGTGAAGCTGCTCTACCAGTTGCGGCTCGACCAGGGGCGGGTCCAGGCGCTGGTCCGCGAGCGGCCGGACGATGGCGGGACCAGGGCCTACACGCTGATGGACGGGATTCCTCTCGGCCAGTCGTTCAGCTACCGCATCGGCGTGTCTCGCAGCGGATTGCTCAGCGTGTCGGTGAATGGCAGCGCCCTGGAGCAGCAACTGGACCCGCAGTGGGCCTACCAGGGCCTCTATTTCAAGGCCGGACTCTATCTACAGGACAACCGCGGGCCGTCCAGCGAGGGCGGGCGGGCGACGTTCAGCGAGCTGCGCGTTAGCCATCAATGAGCGGTCGAGGCGTCTGCGCCGCGGACTGCGCGTTGCCGTGGCATTTTGCAACTGCCAGATCTGGCAGGCGCGGAAGAGAGGAAACCGGGCGCGGGAAAAAATATCCGTATCGTTCCAAGGGGAAATAGGTCTCACGATCCGCTGATTCTGGTACTTCAGTACATGAAATCGCCTTGGCGGATCGCCCCGAATAAATGCCACGTTCTGCGCAACGCCCTGCCGGGTTTGCACAATGGGTCGAGGCCTTGCGGGATAAAATCGGCTATTGCCGTTGTCCGGCGTAGTTCTTTGCAAGTCAAAAGTTTGCCGTCAATAATTATTGTGGATAACTATTGTTTCAGGCTTTTCCTGTCAACTGTGCGAAGCGTCAGCTTATTGCCGATTTTCCCTCTCGCTATTGCTTTCTCCACGTTCCGAAGAGGTTCGGACGTACAGGTTTCTTTGCTGTTTTCAGCGAGAACCATTCGTTTCGATCATTTGAATACGTGGAGATTCAGACATGAAAAATCAGGTGAATGCCCTGGCGGTTCTAAGTGTGGGTGAAATCGAACAAGTTTCTGGCGCCGGGACTTTCCTGGGCGATGCCATCATCAATGGCGTCTACGCGGCCAACTCCTTCCTGAACTCGCCGCTGTTCTCCAGCATCGGCAACGCGGCCAGCGCCATCGGCCTCAACCGTACCCACGAGCTGGTCGACCTGCTGGCCTTCCAGGTGCCTTCGGTGGCGGCGATCACCGTCGGCAAGATTCTCGGCGGGACCGACAACCACAATGTTCCGTTGCATTACAACAAGGAAAGCGGCGAAGGGCTTTACAGCTGATCGCAACCTGTTGAAAGAGCGATTCGATGCTCGGGCATCGAGTCGTTCCTGGTTAATGCATTGATGGAGTCGATGATATGAAACGCAGGAGTGTGCTCTTGTCGGGTGTCGCCCTGAGTGGAACCGCACTGGCCAATGACTCGATATTCTTTTCGCCCTTGAAATACCTCGGGGCGGAACAACAGCGATCTATCGATGCCTCGCGAAGTTTGCTGGACAACCTGATTCCGCCGAGTTTGCCGCAATATGACAACCTGGCCGGAAAGTTGGCGCGGCGTGCGGTATTGACCAGCAAGAAACTGGTATATGTCTGGACCGAGAACTTCGCCAATGTCAAAGGCGTGCCGATGGCCCGCTCGGTGCCGCTGGGCGAGTTGCCGAATGTCGACTGGCTGTTGAAGACCGCCGGGGTGATCGTCGAGCTGATCGTCAATTTCGTCGCCTCGTTGCCGGCGTCGGCCGCCGCGCAGTTCGAGCGGATCGCCGCCGGGCTCAGCGGCGATCTGGAAGCGGCGCGCCAGGTCCACGAGGCGTTGCTGGAGGAGGCGAAGAACGATCCGGCCGCGGCCGGCAGCCTGCTGCTGCGCTTCACGGAATTGCAGACGCGGGTGATCGCCTTGCTGACGCGGGTCGGCCTGCTGGTCGACGACATCCTCAAGAGCGCCAGCAACCTGGTTACCCAGGGTGGACAGGGCGACGGCCTGAATCGCTTCCGCGCGGTGTTCGGCACCCTGCGCCTGCCGGAGGTCGCCGACAGCTTCCGTGACGACGAAGCGTTCGCCTACTGGCGGGTGGCCGGGCCTAATCCGCTGCTGATCCGCCGCGTCGATGCGCTGCCGGCCAACTTTCCGCTGGGCGAAGAGCAGTTCCGCCGGGTGATGGGCGCCGACGACAGCTTGCTGGAGGCCGCCGCCAGCCGCCGCCTGTACCTGCTGGACTACGCCGAGCTGGGCAAGCTGGCGCCGTCGGGAGCGGTGGACAAACTGCTCACCGGGACGGGCTTCGCCTATGCGCCGATCGCCCTGTTCGCCCTTGGCAAGGATCGGGCGAGGCTATTGCCGGTGGCCATCCAGTGCGGCCAGGACCCCGTTACCCATCCGATGTTCGTGCGTCCCGCCGAGTCGGAGAGTGATCTGTACTGGGGTTGGCAGATGGCCAAGACGGTGGTCCAGGTCGCCGAGGAGAACTACCACGAGATGTTCGTCCACCTGGCCCAGACCCACCTGGTGAGCGAGGCGTTCTGCCTGGCCACCCAGCGCACCCTGGCGCCCAGCCATCCGCTGCACGTCCTGCTCGCCCCGCACTTCGAGGGCACCCTGTTCATCAACGAGGGGGCGGCGCGGATCCTGTTGCCCAGCGCGGGCTTCATCGACGTGATGTTCGCCGCGCCGATCCAGGACACCCAGGCCACCGCCGGCGGCAACCGGCTGGGGTTCGACTTCTACCGCGGCATGTTGCCGGAGAGCCTGAAGGCGCGGAACGTCGACGACCCGGCCGCGTTACCGGACTACCCCTACCGCGACGACGGCCTGCTGGTGTGGAATGCGATCCGCCAGTGGGCGGCCGACTACGTGGCGGTGTACTACGCCAGCGACGGCGACGTCACCGGTGACGTCGAACTGGCGGCCTGGGTCGGCGAAGTGATCGGCAGCGGCAAGGTGGCCGGGTTCCGCCCGATCACCGGTCGCAGCCAACTGGTCGAGGTGCTGACCATGGTGATCTTCACCGCCTCCGCGCAGCATGCGGCGGTCAATTTTCCCCAGCCTTCGATGATGACCTACGCGCCAGCGATCTGCGCCATGAGCGCGGCGCCGGCACCGGACTCGCCGAGCGGCAAGAGCGAGGCCGACTGGTTGAAGATGATGCCGCCGACCCTGGTGGCGCTGGAGAAGGTGAACATCTATCACCTGCTCGGTTCGGTCTACCACGGTCGCCTCGGCGACTACCGGCAGACCGGGTTCCCCTACGCGCCGGTGTTCTCGGACAGGCGGGTGACCGCCAGCGGCGGCCCGCTGGAGCGCTTCCAGGCACGCCTGAAGGAGGTCGAGGCGACCATTCGCACGCGCAACCAGGCGCGCCGCAAGCCCTACGAGTACCTGTTGCCGAGCCGGATTCCGGCGAGCACCAATATCTGAGACGGAGAAAGAGGACGGGGCGCCCCTGGGCGCCCCGTTGCTCTTAGCGGCCTTCGCTTTCGGCGGCGGCCGTCGGCGCGGCATGCCGCTGCTTCAACTGGCGGCGCGCCAGGAGGCTGCCGAGGAGGATCACGAACAGCGCGCCGAAGGCCGCCGCACCGTAGTGCAGGTAGGAATCCCATTGCGCGTAGGGCGCCAGCCAGGGTTTCAGCGCGCTGTCGGTGAGCAGCATGCCGCCGGCGATCCAGCCGAGCAGGCCGCCGCCGAAGAGGATGATCAGCGGGAAGCGGTCGATCAGGCGCAGGATCAGCTGGCTGCCCCAGACGATGATCGGGATGCTGATCAGCACGCCCAGGGAGACCAGGAAGAAATCCCCGGCCGAGGCGGCGGACAGGGCGATGACGTTGTCCAGGCTCATCACCGCGTCGGCGATGATGATGGTCTTGATCGCGCCGAGCAGGTGGGTGCTGCCCTTGATGTCGTCGCCGTCCTCCTCCTCCGGCAGCAGCAGCTTGATGCCGATCCACAGCAGCAGGAGCGCGCCGATCACCTTGAGGTAGGGCAGGTCGAGCAGGTGCAGGGCGAAGAACAGCAGCAGGATGCGGATCAGGATGGCGCCGGCGACGCCGCCGAAGATCGCCTGCTTGCGCCGGTGCGCCGGCAGGTGCCGGCAGGCGAGGGCGATGACTACGGCATTGTCGCCGCCCAGGAGGATATCGATGGCGACGATCTGCAGCAGGGCTGTCCAGAACGTCGGGTCGCTCAACCAGTGGATCAAGGTTGTACTCCGAAACGTGTAGTGAGGGTGGAAAGCCCGGGGCGGTGGCGGGTGGCGGCCGCCCGGCTTTCCTGCGGTGGTCTGGGACCGTCGGGGCCGGCTCCGGCTTGTGGACGGAGGCGGGGAACACTGCTTGGACAGGCGAACGCCCGGCCAGTGCCCGGAAAACGGACGCGCGGGTGGCGCAGCGCGTTCGGGCACGGATGTGACGCGGCGGATCGGCCGCGAGACACCCGGCATGCGTATTCCGTCGCCAGTCTGCCCGAGCAAGGTTTCACCCGCCTTTCAGGGCGGAGATGGCGCCGCACCCGGCGGGACGGTAGGCTAGTGGCCCGTGTGGCTGACTCGACCAGTCGAACGCCGATCACCGAGTCAACCGTACAGGCCACCAGGCCTTCGGCGCCGGGGGAAGCCCGCCGGTGCTATGGATGACCGTTCACCGTACAAGGAAACCCCATGCGCAGCCTTCTTCTCTCCTCGCTGGCCCTGCTACCCGCCCTGGCCCTGGCGCAACCCGACGCCTCGAGCTTCCCTTCCTGCCTCGCCGGCCTGCAGAAGAAGGCCCAGGCGCAGGGCATTTCCGCCGACAGTTATGAGCGCTTCACCAGCGGCCTGCAAGCCGACCTCAGCGTGCTCGACCTGCTCGACGCGCAGCCGGAGTTCACCACCCCGCTGTGGGACTACCTGGCCGGCCTGGTGGACGAGCAGCGGGTCAGCGATGGCAAGGCGATGCTCGCCCAGCACGACAAGCTGCTCGACCAAGTGGCCGCGCGCTACGGCGTGGACAAGTACACGGTGGTGGCGGTGTGGGGCGTGGAAAGCGACTACGGGCGGATCTTCGGCAAGCGTCCGCTGCTGACCTCGCTGTCGACCCTGTCCTGCTACGGGCGCCGCCAGTCGTTCTTCCAGGGCGAGTTCCTCGCCACCCTGAAGCTGTTGCAGGCCGGCGACATCCGCGACGCCGGCATCACCGGCTCCTGGGCCGGGGCCTTCGGCCATACCCAGTTCATGCCATCGACCTACGCGCGGATCGCCGTGGACTTCGACGGCGACGGTCGTCGCGACCTGGTAGGCAGCGTGCCGGATGCCCTCGGTTCCACCGCCAACTACCTGAAGAAGGCTGGCTGGCGCACGGGACAGCCGTGGGGCTATGAAGTGAAGGTGCCGGCCGACTTCCCCGCCAGCCTGGCCGGGCGCGGCAAGCGCCAGCCGCTGTCGGCCTGGGTCGCCCGTGGGGTGAAGCGGGCCGACGGCCAGCCGCTGCCGGGCGGCGACGAGAAGGCCGCGATCCTCCTGCCGACCGGGGCCCAGGGCCCGGCCTTCCTGGTCTATCGCAACTACGATGCGATCTATTCCTACAACGCCGCGGAAAGCTACGCGCTGGCCATCGCCCTGCTTTCCGACCGCCTGCGCGGCGGCAGCGGCCTGGTGGCGTCCTGGCCGACCGACGACCCGGGCATCAGCCGGCTCGAGCGCAAGCAATTGCAGAAGGCGTTGCTGGCGCGCGGCTACGACATCGGCGAGGCCGACGGGCTGATCGGCACCAGCACGCGCAAGGCGATCCAGGCCGAGCAGAAGCGCCTCGGCCTGACCCCGGCCGACGGTCGCGCCGGGCGCAAGATCCTCGAGGCGCTGAAGGGCGCCCAGCCCTGATCCCGTAGCGCCGCCCGGTCCGCGGGCGGCGCTACCAGCCCTTCACCCCGGTCATGTCCGGCAGGTGGTGGGCGATCCCCTTGTGGCAGTCGATGCAGGTGGCTTCGCCGCTGGCCAGGGCGGTGGAGTGCATCTGCCGCGCGCGCACGCTCTGCCGGGTGAAGTCCATGAACTCGAAGTTGTGGCAGTTGCGGCATTCCAGCGAATCGTTGGCCTTGAGCCGTGCCCATTCGTGCTCGGCCAGCTCGCGGCGGTGATCGAGGAATTTCTCGCGGGTGTTGATGGTGCCGAAGATCTTGCCCCAGACCTCCTTGGAGGCCTGCATCTTGCGCGCGATCTTGTCGGTCCACTTGTGTGGCACGTGGCAGTCGGGACAGGTGGCGCGGACTCCGGAACGGTTGCTGTAGTGGATGGTGTCCTTGAGTTCGACGAACACGTTGTCGCGCATCTCGTGGCAGGAAATGCAGAAGGTCTCGGTGTTGGTCGCCTCCAGGGCGGTGTTGAAGCCGCCCCAGAAGACGATCCCGGCGATGAAGCCGCCGAGGGTGAGGAAGCCCAGGCTGAAATGCACGCTGGGACGACGCAGGACCCGCCAGTAACCGGCCAGCCAGGCGATGAGTGCTTTCATGCGGCCTCCCTCAGGGTTTGCGCGCCGCATTGGCGGCTTCTTTCTCGAGGATCTGGTCGATGTTCTCGAAGCGGTTGTCGACCAGCGGCTTTACGTCCTGTTGCGGCACATGGCACTGCACGCAGAAGTAGCGGCGCGGCGAGACGGCGGCCAGCGGCTGGCCGTCGCGGTCCATGTAGTGGGTGATGCTGATCATCACCGCCTGGGTTCGCGCGCTGTTGGCGCGGCTGTGGCAGGACAGGCACTTGTTGCTGTCCTTGTCGATGCGATAGCCGACGATGCTGTGGGGAATGGTCGGCGGCTGCTCGGGGTAGTTGCGCTCGCGTTTCAGGTCCTTGTTTTCCTCGGCCGCCAGCGGCGGCGCGGGGCGGCTTTCGGCCAGCGTGCCGCCGGGGCGGCGGCCGTCGGGGGCGGGCGCGTCCAGCGGGTAGCCGAGGTCGGCGGCGAAGGCCGCGGGGGCGCCGAGCAGGACGAGGAGTAGGGCAGTCAGCAGAGGTTTCATGGCGCGCTCCTCAGGCCAGGTTGAGCAGTTCGATGCGAACGGCGCACTTCTTGTAGTCGGTCTGCTTGGAAATCGGGTCGGTGGCGTCCAGGGTGACCTTGTTGATCAGCTTGTTGGCGTCGAAGAACGGCACGAACACCAGCCCCTGGGGCGGCTTGTTGCGCCCGCGGGTCTCGACCCGCGCGCGGATCTCGCCGCGCCGGCTCACCACCTTGACCTCGCTGCCGCGGCGCAGCTTGAGCTGGCGCGCATCCTCCGGGTGCATGTAGACCAGTGCGTCGGGCACCGCCTTGTACAGCTCCGGGACCCGCGCGGTCATGCTCCCGGTGTGCCAGTGTTCGAGCACCCGGCCGGTGGCGAGCCAGAACGGGTAGTCCTGGTCCGGCGCCTCGGCCGGCGGCTCGTAGGGCAGGGCGAAGACGATCGCCTTCTTGTCCGGATAGCCGTAGAACTGCACGCCGCTGCCCTTGCTCACGTAGGGGTCGTAGCCCTCGCGGTAGCGCCAGCGGGTCTCCTTGCCGTCCACCACCGGCCAGCGCAGGCCGCGCGCCTCGTGGTAGGCGTCGAAGGGGGCGAGGTCGTGGCCGTGGCCGCGACCGAAGGCGGCGTATTCCTCGAACAGGCCCTTCTGGATATAGAAGCCGAATGCGTCGACCTCGTCGTTGGCGTAGCCCTTGGCCAGGTCGCTGGCCGGGAAGCGGTCGACCTGGCCGTTGCGGAACAGCACGTCGTAGAGGGTCTTGCCCTTCAGCTCGGGGGCCTTCGCCAGAAGTTCCGCGGGCCAGACCTCGTCGGTGTTGAAGCGCTTGGAGAATTCCACCAGTTGCCAGAGGTCGGACTTCGCCTCGCCCGGTGCCTTCACCAACTGGTGCCAGAACTGCGTGCGGCGCTCGGCATTGCCGAAGGCGCCTTCCTTCTCCACCCACATGGCGCTGGGCAGGATCAGGTCGGCGGCCTGGGCCGAGACGGTGGGGTAGACGTCGGAGACGATCACGAAGTTGTCCGGGTTGCGCCAGCCGGGCAGCACTTCCTGCATCACGTTGGGACCGGCCTGCATGTTGTTGCTGACCTGGGTCCAGTAGACGTTGAGCACGCCGTCCTTGAGCATCCGGCTCTGCTGCACGGCGTGGAAGCCGACCTTCTCCTGGATGGTCCCGGCCGGCACCTTCCAGATCTTCTCCGCGGTTTCCCGGTGCTTCGGGTTGGTCACCACCAGGTCGGCGGGGAGCCGGTGGGAGAAGGTGCCGACCTCGCGCGCGGTGCCGCAGGCCGAGGGCTGGCCGGTGAGCGAGAAGGGGCTGTTGCCCGGTTCGCTGATCTTCCCGGTGAGCAGGTGGATGTTGTAGATCAGGTTGTTCGCCCAGACCCCGCGGGTGTGCTGGTTGAAGCCCATGGTCCAGAACGACACCACCTTGCGCTTGGGGTCGGCGTAGAGTTCGGCGAGGGCCTTCAGCCGCTCGGCGGGCACGCCGCTTTCGCGCGCGGTGCGCTCCAGGGTATAGGGCTTGACGAACTCGGCGAAGGCCTTGAAGTCGATGTCGCTCCAGGTGTTGGCCTTGTCGGCGTTCTTCGCCTTCTTCTCCAGCGGGTCGTCCGGGCGCAGGCCGTAGCCGATGTCCTCGGCGCCATGGGCGAAGCGCACGTGGCGCTCGACGAAGTCGCGGTTCACCGCGCCGCTCTCGATGATGTGGTTGGCGATGTAGTTGAGGATGATCAGGTCGGTCTGCGGCTTGAACACCATGGGCAGGTCGGCCAGCTCGAAGCTGCGGTGCTCGAAGGTGGACAGCACCGCGACCTTGACCTGCGGCGCGCTGAGCCGGCGGTCGGTGACCCGCGACCAGAGCACCGGGTGCATCTCGGCCATGTTCGAGCCCCAGAGGACGAAGCTGTCGGTGGCCTCGATGTCGTCGTAGCAGCCCATCGGCTCGTCCATGCCGAAGCTGCGCATGAAGCCCATCACCGCCGAGGCCATGCAGTGGCGGGCGTTGGGGTCGATGTTGTTGCTGCGCAGGCCGGCCTTGAACAGCTTGTTCGCCGCATAGCCTTCCCAGACCGTCCACTGGCCGGAGCCGAACATGCCGACCGACTCCGGTCCCTTGGCCTTGAGCGCGGCCTTGAACTTCTCGGCCATGATGTCGAAGGCCTGTTCCCAACTGATCGGCTGGAACTCGCCCTGCTTGTCGAACTTGCCGTCCTTCATGCGCAGCAGCGGGCGGGTCAGGCGGTCGCTGCCGTACATGATCTTCGACAGGAAGTAGCCCTTCACGCAGTTGATCCCGCGGTTGACCTCGGCCTTGATGTCGCCATGGGTGGCCACCACCTGGCCGTCGCGGGTGGCGACCATCACGCTGCAACCGGTGCCGCAGAAGCGGCAGGGTGCCTTGTTCCAGACCAGGCTGGTGACGTCCGCCTCGGTCACCAGGTTGCTGGCGCGGACCAGGATCGGCAGGCCGGCCGCCGCCGCGGCGATGGCGGCGGCGTTGGCCTTGGCGAATTCACGACGGGTGAGGTTCATCGATTGTCTCCTCGGGCGAGCACGGTATCGCGCGGTCGGTCATGGCCGCCGTGTCGTTGCTATCGTCGTCGTGCAGGATCTCGTGGTAGACCAGCACGGCGTTGAGCACTCCTGGCAGGTTCTGCAACTGGCCCAGGGTGTCGAGAATCTGTTCTTCGCGTTCGGCTTCCAGCACCAGGATCAACTTGCCCTGCGGGCTTTCCTGGTAGATCTCCAGGCCGTCGAGCAGCGCCAGGTTGGCCTTCACCGCCGGCAGTCGCTCGGGCCGGCAATGCAGGATGAGGCTGGCGATCTGCAGGGCTTCAGGCATGTCGTGGAGACTCCTTGGTGGATAGCGCGCGCAGTTGGATGGCCTGGCTCGGACAGGGCGCCAGGCAGGCGCCGCAGCCGTTGCAGCGCTGGCTGTCCAGCTCGGCCAGGGCGACGCCGCCGGGGGCCGGGCGGAAGCGGATCGCGGCGGGTTCGCAGGCGTCCTGGCAACTGCGGCAGTGGATCCCGGCCAGGGCCAGGCAGGCTTCGCCGATCGTGGCGATCCAGGGGAAGGCCGGGCGCGCGCCATCGAACAGGCCGGCCTCGCAGCGGCTGGCGCATTCCCCGCACAGCGTGCAGCCGGCGCTGGAGAGGTCGAGTTCGACGAGCCGACCGGCGCCGAGCTTCAGCACGCCTTCCGGGCAGGCCTCGACGCAGGCGGCGCAGCCTGTGCAGCCTGCGGCGAAGTCGGCGGCGGTCCACGGCGGGCGACGCGTCGGCGGGTGCCCGCCGAGGCGGCGGAACAGCTCTCGGCGACTGCTCATACCCGACCTCAGGCCGGCGGCCCGGGCGGGCCGGCCAGTAGCTGGTACATCCAGACGCAGAAACCGAAGCCGCCGACCAGGGCGACGGACAGCAGCGGGAACAGGCAGATCACGAGAAACAGGAAGAGCCTGGCTTCCATGCTCTTGACGCGTCCCTGGTCGGGTTGTTCGTTCATTGGCCCAGCCTCTATGCAGGCGACTGTAGAAAGCCTAGACCCTACTTGCAGTACGGGCAAAAACCTCGCCGAGCCGGCGCGCGGCAGCCTGGAAACAGAGCGTTCGCCGGCAAACGCGAGTCGTTCAGCCCGGGTTCAGCAAGCGTTCAGGGGCGGTTCAGTACCCTGTCCGTACTCTGCAAGCCGTGAACGACACGACTCTCGCAGAACGGAGAAACACCATGAAAGCACTCAAGACTCTCTTCATCGCCACCGCCCTGCTGGGTTCCGCCGCCGGCGTCCAGGCCGCCGACAACTTCGTCGGCCTGACCTGGGGCGAGACCAGCAACAACATCCAGAAATCCAAGTCGCTGAACCGCAACCTGAACAGCCCGAACCTCGACAAGGTGATCGACAACACCGGCACCTGGGGCATCCGCGCCGGCCAGCAGTTCGAGCAGGGCCGCTACTACGCGACCTACGAGAACATCTCCGACACCAGCAGCGGCAACAAGCTGCGCCAGCAGAACCTGCTCGGCAGCTACGACGCCTTCCTGCCGATCGGCGACAACAACACCAAGCTGTTCGGCGGTGCCACCCTCGGCCTGGTCAAACTGGAACAGGACGGCAAGGGCTTCAAGCGCGACAGCGATGTCGGCTACGCTGCCGGGCTGCAGGCCGGTATCCTGCAGGAGCTGAGCAAGAATGCCTCGATCGAAGGCGGCTATCGTTACCTGCGCACCAACGCCAGCACCGAGATGACCCCGCATGGCGGCAACAAGCTGGGCTCCCTGGACCTGCACAGCAGCTCGCAATTCTACCTGGGCGCCAACTACAAGTTCTAAATGACCGCGCAGCGCCCGCGAGGGCATGCTTCGATGGCCGGGCCGGAAGGTCCGGCCGCATCTCATCCGGAGGAACCTCATGAAACTGCTGGTAGTGGAAGACGAGGCGCTGTTGCGCCACCACCTCTATACCCGCCTGGGTGAACAGGGGCACGTGGTGGACGCGGTACCGGATGCCGAGGAAGCCCTCTACCGGGTCAGCGAATACCACCACGACCTGGCGGTGATCGACCTCGGCCTGCCGGGCATGAGCGGCCTGGACCTGATCCGCGAGCTGCGTTCGCAGGGCAAGTCCTTCCCGATCCTGATCCTCACCGCCCGCGGCAACTGGCAGGACAAGGTCGAAGGCCTGGCCGCCGGGGCCGACGACTACGTGGTCAAGCCGTTCCAGTTCGAGGAACTGGAAGCGCGCCTGAACGCGTTGCTGCGACGCTCCTCGGGGTTCGTCCAGTCGACCATCGAGGCCGGCCCCCTGGTCCTCGACCTGAACCGCAAGCAGGCGCTGGTCGAGGAGCAACCGGTGGCGCTGACCGCCTACGAATACCGCATCCTCGAATACCTCATGCGGCATCACCAGCAGGTGGTGGCCAAGGAACGCCTGATGGAACAGCTCTATCCCGACGACGAGGAGCGCGACGCCAACGTCATCGAGGTGCTGGTCGGCCGCCTGCGGCGCAAGCTGGAGGCCTGCGGCGGCTTCAAGCCGATCGATACGGTGCGCGGCCAGGGCTACCTGTTCACCGAGCGCTGCCGGTGATCCGTTCCCTGCGCATCCGTCTGATGCTCGGCGCCGCCGCCCTGGCGGTGCTGTTCATGCTGGCGCTGCTGCCGGCCCTGCAGCGGGCCTTCGGCATCGCCCTGGAGAACACCATCGAGCAGCGCCTGGCCGCCGACGTGGCGACCCTGGTCTCGGCGGCGCGGGTGGAGAAGGGCCGCCTGGTGATGCCCGAGCACCTGCCGGTGGAGGAGTTCAACCTGCCGGAGGCCAAGGTCCTCGGCTATATCTACGACCAGAATGGCGATCTGCTCTGGCGCTCCACCTCGGCGGCCGACGAGTCGATCAACTACACGCCGCGCTACGACGGCCGCGGCAATGAATTCCACACCACCCGCGACGCGAAGGGCGAGGAGTTCTTCGTGTTCGACGTCGAGATCGACCTGCTGCGCGGCAAGCAGGCGGCCTACAGCATCGTCACCATGCAATCGGTCAGCGAGTTCGAGAGCCTGCTCAAGGGGTTCCGCGAGCAGCTCTACCTGTGGCTCGGCGGCGCCCTGCTGGTCTTGCTCGGGCTGCTCTGGCTGGGCCTGACCTGGGGCTTCCGGGCGATGCGCGGGTTGAGTTCCGAGCTGGATCAGATCGAATCCGGCGAGCGCGAGAGCCTGAGCGAGGAGCATCCGCGCGAGCTGCTGCGCCTGACCCACTCGCTGAACCGCCTGTTGCGCAGCGAGCACAAGCAGCGCGAGCGCTACCGCCACTCCCTCGGCGACCTGGCGCACAGTCTGAAGACGCCGCTGGCGGTCTTGCAGGGGGTCGGCGACCAGCTCGCCGAGGAGCCCGGCAACCGCGAGCAGGTGCGGGTGCTACAGGGCCAGATCGAGCGCATGAGCCAGCAGATAGGCTATCAGTTGCAGCGCGCCAGCCTGCGCAAGAGCGGCCTGGTACGCCATCGCGAGCAACTGGCGCCGCTGGTGGAGACCCTGTGCGACGCGCTGGACAAGGTCTATCGCGACAAGCGGGTGAGCCTGCAGCGGGACTTCTCGCCGTCCTTCAGCGTGCCGGTGGAGCGCGGCGCGCTGCTGGAACTGCTCGGCAACCTGCTGGAGAACGCCTATCGCCTGTGCCTGGGCCGGGTCCGCGTGGGCGCCCGGCTGGGGCCGGGTTACTCGGAGCTGTGGGTCGAGGACGATGGTCCCGGAGTGCCTGCCGAACAGCGCGCACGAATCATCCGCCGCGGCGAGCGCGCCGATACCCAGCACCCGGGGCAGGGCATCGGCCTGGCCGTGGCGCTGGACATCATCGAGAGCTACGACGGCGAACTGAGCCTGGACGATTCCGAGCTGGGCGGCGCCTGCTTCCGCATACGTTTCGCTACAGTCTGAGACTTGGCGGCCGTTACCTACGTCTGAGGTGTTTCCGCGCTACGCTGAAGTCTGTTCGGCTGGCGCAGTTCCTTTGACGCAGGTACCGGGGATTCGAGCGGATGTTCAGTGGCAAAACCGACGACAGGGGCTTGTGGGCGGGCATCCAGGCCGGTGTGCTGTTCTTTCTCGCCGCCCTGGCCTGCATCTACCTGTCGCGCCAGCCTGCCACCATCGCGGCGATCTGGCTGCCCAACGCGATCCTCACCGCCGCCCTGCTGCGCGCGCCGCTGCGCCAGTGGCCGGCGATCCTGCTCTGCTCCGCCGTGGCCAACCTGGCGGCCAACCGCCTGTATGGCGACAGCCTGTGGATGAGCGCGGCGTTCCTGCCGGCCAACCTGAGCGAAGCGATCTTCGCCGCGATGCTGTTACGCATCAACCGGGTGCGCGAGGACTTCGAGTTCAACCTGCATTCGGCGGTTCGCGTGCTCTGGGCCGGCGCGCTGATCCCGCCCTTGCTCGGTGCCTCGGTGGGCGCGGTGCTGGTCAGCGTCTTCGGCATGGGGCGTTTCCCGGAAATGTGGGCGCGCTGGTACGTGGGCGATGCGATGGGCATGCTCGCGCTGCTGCCGTTGTGCATGGCCAGCAACCTGGCGGCCTGGCGTCACGCTCTGTCGGGGCGGGCGGGAGTGGACAACGCGATGCTCCTGCTGGTGACCCTGGTGATCAGCTTCGTGGCCCTGACGCGCCTGCCCTACGCCTTCATCTACGTGCTCCTGCCGCTGCTGGTGGCCGCCGCCAGCACCAGCGTGTTCGGCACCGCGCTGATCGGCTGCCTGAACACCTGTTTCATCGCCGTGCTGATCGCCCTCGGCGTGTTCGTCCCCGAGTCGTCCCAGCAGCGTTTCGGCGAGCCGCTGCTGTACCTGCCGATGGCCTTGACCCTCATTCCCGCCTTCCTGGTCTCGGTGATCATGGAGCGCAGCCGCCGCGAGCAGCATCAGGTGGCCATCGGCGAGGCGCAGTTCCGCGGCGCCATGGAATTCTCGGCGATCGGCATGGCCCTGGTGTCGCTGGAGGGGCGGCTGTTCAAGGTCAACGAGGCGCTGTGCCGGATGCTCGGCTATTCCGCCGAACGCTTGGGCGAGCTGTCGTTCCAGGAGATCACCTATGTGGACGACCTGGAACTGGACCTCGACCTGGTGCGCGACCTGCTCGCCGGGCGTATCAACTCCTACCAGATGGAGAAGCGCTACCTGCGCCAGGACGGCGAAACCTTCTGGGCGCGCATCAGCGTGTCGCTGGTGCGCGATGAGGAGGGAGTCGCCCAGTACTTCGTCACCCAGGTGGAGGATATCGACAGTCGCAAGCGTGCCGAGCTGGAGCGCGAGCGCCTCGCCGAACGGATCAAGCTGGCCACCGACGCCGGGCAGATCGGCATCTGGGAGTGGGACCTGGCGCGCAACCGCCTGCACTGGGATTTCCGCATGTTCGACCTGTACGGCATCCGCAGCGGTCCCGGGGAGACCACGGTGGAGCAGTGGAAGACGAGCCTGCATGCCGAGGATCACGACCGCGTGCTGCGCGAGCTGGAGCGCGCCGTCAGCGGGTTGCAGAAATTCGACTGCGAGTTCCGTATCGTCCGCCCCAACCGCGAGGTTCGCCACCTGCGGGCGATCGCCACGCTGACGCGCGACGAGGACAACCGTCCGGTGCGGATGATCGGCATCAACAGCGACATCACCGAGATCCGCACCCTGGCGGAAACCCTGCACGAGGAAAAGGAACGCCTGCAGGTGACCCTGTATTCCATCGGCGATGCCGTGTTGACCACCGACGCCGGCGGCCGCGTGACCTTCATGAACCCGGTGGCCGAGGCGATGACCGGCTGGACCCTGCAGGACGCCATCGGCGCGCCCCACGAACTGGTCTTCAACGTGCTCGACAGCGACACCGGCGAGGCCCTGGAAAGCCCGGTGCGACGCTGCCTGCAGAACACCCGGGTGTTCTACCTGGAGGACGGCGCCACGCTGATCAGCCGCAAGGGCGAGCAGCACGATATCCAGAATTGCGCGGCGCCGGTGCGCACCCGCGATGGCGAGATCATCGGCACCGTGCTGGTGTTCCAGAACGTCACCAAGGCCCGGGCGATGCAGCGCGAGCTGAGCTATCACGCCTCCCACGATGCCCTCACCGGGCTGTTCAACCGCACCAAGTTCGAGGAGGAGCTGCAACGCGCCCTGGCCAACGCCCAGGAGCGGGCGACCCAGCATGCGCTGTGCTTCATCGACCTCGACCGCTTCAAGGTGGTCAACGATTCCGCCGGGCACGCGGCGGGCGACATGCTGCTGCGCGAGCTGAGCCGGATTCTCGCCGACCGCACCCGCGCCTCCGACACCCTGGCGCGGCTGGGCGGCGACGAGTTCGGCCTGCTGCTGTTCGATTGCGACCTGGCGGAGGCGGAGCAGGTGGCGAGCAAGCTCATCGAGCAGATCTGCTCGGTGCGCTTCCCCTGGGAAGGGCGGCTCTACGACGTGGGCGCGAGCATCGGTATCACCGCCCTTACCGCCACCTCGCGCAGCACCAGCGAACTGATGAGCCAGGCCGACGTGGCCTGCTACGCGGCCAAGCATGCCGGGCGCAACCGGGTTTCGGTGTACCAGTTCGGCCATGAGGAAGTGGAGCGCCAGCACCGCGACATACTCCTCGCCAGCGGGCTGCGCGAGGCCCTGGAGAACGACCGCTTCCAGTTGCAGGCGCAGGAGATCGTCCCGGTCGGCCCCCGCCGCGACGGCGACCGGCACTACGAGCTGCTGCTGCGACTGTACGATCCGGATGGCCAGATGACTCCGCCGGGCGCCTTCATCCCGGCCGCCGAGCGCTTCAACCTGATGGCCAGCATCGACCGCTGGGTGATCAACGAGGCGCTGATCAACTTCGGCGCGCGGATCGCCGCGGTGGAGGGCCTGAGCATCGGCATCAACCTGTCCGGCAACTCGCTCAACGACCCGCTGTTCCTGCCTTACCTGCTGGATCGCATCGAACACTCGCCGCTGAGGCCGGAGCGCCTGTACTTCGAGCTGACCGAGACGGCGTTGATGAACCAGTTGTCGGTGGCTTCGCGGATCGTCGCCAAGCTGCGCGACCTCGGCTGCAAGGTGGCGCTGGACGACTTCGGCTCCGGCCTGAGTTCCTTCAATTACCTGAAGAATTTCGTCGTCGACGTGATCAAGATCGACGGCAGCTTCGTCCGCAACCTGGACAAGAGCCCAGTGGACCAGGCCATCGTCGACTCCATCAACCAGATCGCCCACCGCCTGGGCGCGGTGACCGTGGCCGAGTTCGTCGAGAGCCGGGAAATCCTCGATCACCTGGCGCGCCTCGGGGTGGATTTCGCCCAGGGCTACGCGGTCGGTCGGCCGCAGCCGTTCGCCACGGTGCTCGACCAACTGC
Source organism: Pseudomonas sp. KBN12P06040 (assembly GCF_037574965.1). Classification (NCBI taxonomy): domain Bacteria; kingdom Pseudomonadati; phylum Pseudomonadota; class Gammaproteobacteria; order Pseudomonadales; family Pseudomonadaceae; genus Pseudomonas; species Pseudomonas sp. KBN12P06040. Next base: position 4,278,693 of record NZ_JBBELS010000001.1, on the reverse strand, counting down.
GCAGCGGGCTTCGTCGCCAGGAGTTGGGCTGAGCTTCAGGCTTCCGCCTGGTGCCGGTACGCGCCGGGGGTGAGGCCGGTCCACTTCTTGAACGCGCGATGGAAGGCCGAGGGCTCGGAAAAGCCGAGCTGCTCGGCGATGTCCTGGATCGACAGCTCGTCCCGACCCAGGTGGTAGATCGCCAGGTCGCGGCGCAGGTGGTCCTTGAGTTGCTGGAAGCTGCCGCCTTCCTCGCGCAGGTGGCGTCGCAGGGTCTGCGAACTCATGTGCAGCTGGCGGGCGACCTGGTCGAGGTCCGGCCAGCGCCGGCAGTCGCGGCCGAGCAGGCGGCGGATCTGGCTGGTCAGGCTGTCGCCGCCGTCCGGGCGCGCCAGCAGGTCGGCGGGAGAGTGCTGGAGGAACTGCTTGAGGGTGCGTTCGTCCTGCAGCAGCGGCATGCCCAGGTAGCGGGCGGCGAACAGCAGGCTGGTGCAGCCGGCGGAAAACCGCCGGGGGCAGGGAAACAGCAGGTCGTACTCGGCCTGGTGGTCCGGCGCCGGGTAGCTGAAGGTGGCTTCCTCCAGGCGGATGCGCTGGCCGATCAGCCAACTGGCGAGGCGGTGCCAGATCACCAGCAGGCTTTCGGCGAGAAAGTGATCCGGGTCCGACAGGTGGCGTTCCTCGAGGCTCAGGCGCACCAGTTCGCCGTCGCGCCGCAGGTGGATCAGCGGAGCCTGGGGGAACAGGCCGTAGAACAGTTCGCCGCGCTGCAGGGCCTTTTCCAGGGTCCGGCAATGAATCAGGGTGTGGCACATCATGGCGAAGGTGCCGCGCTTGCTGCGGACTTCGCCGAAGCCCATGTATTCGTCGTCCAGCACTTCCCAGAGCAACTGCATCAGGCGGGTGAACTGCTCCGGCGCGATGCGTGCCCGCGGTTCGTCCAGCAGGGCCGGCTGGATGCCGGCGCGACGCAGCAGGGCGGGGCCGTCCAGGCCTTGGCGCGTGGCCCCGCGCAACGCGGCGCGGACGAAATGGCTGGCGATGGTGCGCTCACGCATGGCGGCGTCCTTGTTGTTGGAACGGCGATGGTAGGGCGCCACCCGGAAGACGACAAGGGTGGTGGCGGACTCCCGCCATGCTCGCGCGGCACAGCCGGCCCGCCGGGCGGTAATCCGCCACGCTTAGCCCGCTATGCAATTTTCATTTTTTATTTAACTTGTTGATATATAAGGATTTTATTTAGATAAAGAGCATCCTGGCACAGCCTCTGCAATGCCTGGGCAAGGTTCCGCCGCGGCGGTTCACGACAAAAAATCTCCCCAGCAAGGGGGGTAACGCTACCGGTGAGCGCGTTCCAGGGAACTGGCGAAGCGCCCCCGTGAGGACTCTGCCCATGACCAAACAACCCTTCTACAAGAGCCTGTACGTGCAGGTTCTGGTCGCCATCGCCATCGGTATCGCGCTCGGCCACTGGTACCCGGAAACGGCGGTGGCGATGAAGCCGTTCGGCGACGGCTTCGTCAAGCTGATCAAGATGGCCATCGCGCCGATCATCTTCTGCACCGTGGTCACCGGCATCGCCGGCATGCAGAGCATGAAGTCGGTCGGCAAGACCGGCGGCATGGCGCTGCTGTACTTCGAGGTCGTCTCCACCGTGGCCCTGATCATCGGCCTGGTAGTGGTCAACGTGGTCCAGCCGGGCGCCGGCATGCACGTCGACCCGAACACCCTCGACACCAGCAAGATCGCTGCCTACGCCGCTGCCGGCGAGAAGCAGAGCACTGTCGACTTCCTGATGAACGTGATCCCCGGCACCGTGGTCGGCGCGTTCGCCAACGGCGACATCCTCCAGGTCCTGTTCTTCTCCGTGCTCTTCGGCTACGCCCTGCATCGCCTGGGCAGCTACGGCAAGCCGGTGTTCGAGTTCATCGAGCGCGTCTCCCACGTGATGTTCAACATCATCAACGTGATCATGAAGGTCGCCCCGATCGGCGCGTTCGGCGCCATGGCCTTCACCATCGGCGCCTACGGCGTGGGTTCGCTGGTGCAGCTCGGCCAACTGATGCTGTGCTTCTACATCACCTGCATCCTGTTCGTGCTCATCGTCCTCGGCGGCATCGCCCGCGCCCACGGCTTCAGCATCCTGCGCTTCATCAAGTACATCCGCGAGGAACTGCTGATCGTGCTGGGCACCTCGTCTTCCGAGTCGGCCCTGCCGCGGATGATCGACAAGATGGAGAAGCTCGGCTGCAACAAGTCGGTGGTCGGCCTGGTGATTCCCACCGGTTACTCCTTCAACCTCGACGGCACCTCGATCTACCTGACCATGGCCGCGGTGTTCATCGCCCAGGCCACCGATACGCCGATGGACATCACCCACCAGATCACCCTGCTGCTGGTGCTGCTGATCGCTTCCAAGGGCGCCGCCGGCGTCACCGGCAGCGGCTTCATCGTGCTCGCCGCGACCCTTTCCGCCGTCGGCCACCTGCCGGTCGCCGGCCTGGCGCTGATCCTCGGCATCGACCGCTTCATGTCCGAAGCCCGCGCGCTGACCAACCTGGTCGGCAACGGCGTGGCCACGGTAGTGGTTTCCAAGTGGTGCAAGCAGCTCGACGAGGGCACCTTGCAGCGCGAACTGGCCGGCGAGGGCAACGCTTCGTCGCCTGCCAGCGATATTCCGGTGGGCGGCCGCGAAGCGGTCTAAGCTCAAACCTGTTCGGCAGGGGGAAGTGAAGAGCTCCCTGCCGCCCTTCGAACCCGCCCTCGTGGCGGGTTTTTTTATGCCTCGGCAGCGGCCTGCTCGCGCAGCCAGGCGAGGAACAGCGAGAGGGGTGCTCGTTGCGCCGCTCCTGGCAGGCTCACCGCGTAATAGGCGAAGCGGCTCGGCCAGGGCCGCTCGAGGGCGACCGCCAGGCGGCCGCTGGCGATCTCGGCGCGGGCATGGATCTCCCGTACCAGCGCGATACCCTGGCCGGCCTCGGCGGCGCGAACCAGCAGCAGGTCGTCGGCGAAAGCCGGACCTCTCTCGCTGCGCGGGTCGTCCTCCACCCCCATCGCCCGCAGCCACAGGCGCCAGTCATTGCGCTCCGACTCCTGCAACAGCGGGTAGGCCAGGCAATCGATCGCTTCGCGGATCTCAGGGCCTTCCGCCAGCAGGCGCGGGCTGGCCACCGGGATCAGCGGCGGGGCCATCAGCGCCTGCACGTCGAGTCCGGGGTAGTCGCCGAGCCCGTGGCGGATGGCGACGTCGATTCGTTCCCGGCGCAGGTCGGCGAGCAGTGCCGTAGCCTCCACGCGGACTTCCACCTGCGGGTGCGACGCGCTGAATTGACCGAGGCGCGGCACCAGCCAGGTGGCGGCGAAGGAGGGCTCGGTGCTGACCGTGATGGTCTGGCGGGCATTGATCGCCTCCAGCTGGGCAAGGCTCGCGGTGATCTGCTCGAAGGCCTGGCGGAGGCCGGGATAGACCTGCTCGCCCTCCGGCGTCAGGCGCATGCCATGGCTGAAGCGCTGGAACAGGACGACGCCGGTGCGCGCCTGCAGAGCCCTGAGCTGCTGGCTTACCGCGCCGGGAGTGACGCCCATGGCCGCGGCCGCGCGGGTGAGATTGCCATGGCGGGCGGTTTCGACGAAAGCGCGTAGCGCGAGGAGCGGGAGGACGGCACCCATGAATTCAGTTTTTCTATAAACAGGTTGTAGAAAGGATCGTTTTTCATCCGCCGACCTGGGCTTCAGCATGTGTGGCGAAACGAGAGACTTTAGCCTAGCTGCTTTCTTCGGTGTGCGGGAAGCGGCCGAGGCGGTTTCCCCGGTCGGCGCCGCCCCCATCGCCCAGGCGCCGGATAGTCCAGCGCTGCAAGGATACTTGCCATGCCTTCCCTCCAGCTCTACAGCGACAGTTCACCCAACGGATTCAAGATCACCATCGCCCTCGAGGAACTGGGGCTGCCCTACGCACTGCACCACGTTCGCATCGACCATGGCGAGCAACGCCGTCCGGAATTCCTGCGCCTGAATCCACATGGCCGGATACCGGTGCTGGTAGACCGGGCCGCCGGCATCACCCTGTTCGAGTCGGCGGCGATCCTGCAGTACCTGGCGGAGACCAGCGGGCGGTTGCTTCCCGACGCCCCCCGGGAACGCTGGGAGGCCCTGACCTGGCTGACTTTCCATGCTTCCAGCATGGGGCCCATCCTCGGCCAGCGCGTGCATTTCGAGATCTTCGCCGAAGAGCGGTACCCGCCGGCCATCGAACGCTATCAGCGGCTCTCCGAGGAGGTTTTCGCCACCCTCGACCAGCGCCTGGCCGGACGGCCCTGGCTGGCCGGTGAGCAATACTCCATCGCCGATATCGCCACCTTCGGCTGGACCCATACGGTGCGGATCGTCGACTTCGACTTCAGCCATTATCGCCACCTGGACGACTGGCACCGGCGCATGGCCCTGCGGCCTGCGGTGCAGCGCGGGATCCTCCTGCCGGAACCGGCGGTGGGTCCATGAGCGCCCTGCTGCAAGGCGCCTCGGCGCCGGCCTTCGTCGGGCACCCTGGCTATCGGCGCATGTTCGCCGCAGACGCGCTGACCCTGGGCCTGTTCCTGCCGTTGCGTTTCTACCAGGGCGACATGCGGGTGCTGCTGGGCCAGGCGCGGCTGGTCGAAGAAATCGATCGACTGGGATTCGCCGCCGTCTGGGTACGCGACGTACCGCTGTTCGACCCACGCTTCGGCGATGCCGGACAAGTGTTCGACCCGTTCACCTACCTTGGCTATCTGGCCGCGCGGACCCGCCGTATCGCCCTGGCCACCGGCAGCGCGGTGCTTTCCCTGCGCCAACCGGTCGACCTGGCCAAGGCCGCGGCGAGCGTCGACCGGTTGTCCGGCGGACGCCTGGTGCTGGGCCTCGCCTCCGGCGACCGGCCGGTGGAGTTCCCCGCCTACGGGTTGGAGCATGCGCAGCGCGGCGAGCGGTTCGCCCAGGGCCTGGACTACCTGCGCCAGCTGCTGCACGGCTGCCGGCACGTCGCCTCGCCGCTCGGTACGCTGGACGACGCCGAACTGTTGCCGCGTCCGCCGGCCGGCGCCATCCCGCTGGTCGTCACCGGCTCCGCGCGGCAGCCGGCGGACTGGCTGGCACGCCAGGCGGATGGCTGGCTGACCTATCCGGAGTCGACTGTCGATGCGTCCGGACCACGTCGCCTGGCCGGGAAGATCCGCGCCTGGAGGATGTCCATCGCAGACGGCGGGTTCCGCCCGCACATGACCAACGAATGGCTGGACCTGGTGGACGACCCGGCGTATCCGCGTACGCCGTTGCACGGCGGCTACGTCCTGCGCACCGGGCGCAACGGCCTGATCGAGCTGCTCGGCGAATGGCGTGCGGCGGGCGTCAACCATGCCGCCCTGGGCATCCAGTTCTCCGCCAGGCCGGCAGCGGAAGTCATCCAGGAACTGGCCGAGGAGGTGCTGCCGCTGTTCCCGTCCCACCCGGGCGTGCAGCCGGCGAGCATGGACTGGTAGCTGACCGATTCGGTCAACCGAGCCTGAGCGCTCGCGTCATTGAGGGCGCCGGCCGGCGCCGCCTACCCTGCGGAACCACTGACCGCAGGGAGTCCCCGTACATGCAACGGCAGATCTTCGAGACCGAACACAACCTGTTCCGCGATGCCTTCCGCGCCTTTCTCGACAAAGAGGTGGTACCGCACCAGGACGCCTGGGAAGAGGCCGGGGTGGTCGACCGCGCTGTCTGGAGGAAGGCGGGGGAGATGGGCTTCCTGCTGCCCTGGGCGGACGAGGAGTACGGTGGCGCCGGGCTCAAGGACTTCCGCTACGAGCAGATCATGTGCGAGGAGCTGGCGCGGATCAACGAACCGGGCTTCATGATCCCGCTGCACTCGGCGTTGTGCGGGCCGTACATCGCCGAATACGGTAGCGCCGAGCAGAAGGCCCGCCTGTTGCCGGGGATCGTCCGTGGCGAGACCATCCTCGCCGTGGCCATGACCGAGCCGTCCGCCGGCTCCGACCTGGCCGGCATGCGCAGCACCGCGGTGGACAAGGGTGACCACTGGCTGCTCAACGGCTCCAAGGTGTTCATCTCCAACGGCCTGCTGGCCGACCTGGTGATCGTCGCGGCGAAGACCGATCCGGCGAACAAGCACGCCATGGGCCTGTTCCTGGTGGAGCGCGGCATGCAAGGCTTCGAGCGCGGGCGCAACCTGAAGAAGCTCGGCATGAAGAGCCAGGACACCGCCGAGCTGTTCTTCAACAATGTGCGGGTGCCGAAGGAAAACCTGCTGGGCGACGCCAAGGGCGGCTTCTTCTACCTGATGAACATGCTCGCCCAGGAGCGCCTGACCAACGCCTGCGGCGCGGTGGCCGGGGCCGAGGCGGCGTTGCAGGCGACCATCGACTACGTGAAGGAGCGCCAGGCCTTCGGCCGGCCGGTGGCGCACTTCCAGAACACCCGCTTCAAGCTCGCCGAAATGCGTACCCAGATCGACGTGGCGCAGGTCTTCACCGACCGCTGCGTGATGGACCACAACCAGAAGAAGCTGTCCCCCGAGGTCGCCGCCGAAGCCAAGCTGTTCACCACCGAGCTGCTGGGCAAGGTGGTCGACGAAGGCGTGCAACTGCATGGCGGCTGGGGCTACATGTGGGAGTATCCGATTTGCAGGATGTACGCCAACGCCCGCATCCAGCGGATCTTCGCCGGTACCTCGGAGATCATGAAAGAGATCATCAGCCGCGGCATGAAGCTCTGACGCCACGGCCATGTCGCGCCGCGCGGCGGGTGGATAGGCTGCTCCGCAGGCGATCCCGACCAATGCCCGGCGACCCAGAGGAGGGAGCATGAAAGGCCCGTTGTCATCGTTGAAAGTGCTGGATTTCTCGACCCTGTTGCCGGGGCCGTTCGCCTCGCTGCTGCTGGCCGACATGGGGGCCGACGTGCTGCGCGTGGAGTCGCCCGGGCGCATGGACCTGGTGCGGGTGCTGCCGCCGCACGTCGATGGCACCTCGGCCAGCCATGCCTACCTGAACCGCAACAAGCGTTCCATCGGCCTCGACCTGAAGCGGCAGGGCGCACGCGAGGTGGTGCTGGAGCTGGTACGCGAATACGACATCGTCCTCGAACAGTTCCGTCCGGGGGTGATGGACAAGCTCGGCGTCGGCTACGAGGCGCTGAAGGCGGCGAACCCGCGGCTGATCTACGTGGCCATCACCGGCTACGGCCAGACCGGGCCGTACCGCGAGCGCGCCGGGCATGACATCAACTACCTGGCGCTGGCCGGCGTCGCCAGCTACACCGGGCGCCGCGAGCGTGGCCCGTTGCCGCTGGGGGTGCAACTGGCGGACCTCGCCGGCGGTTCGTTGCATGGCGTGATGGGCCTGCTGGCGGCGGTCATCCACCGGCAGCAGACCGGCGAGGGGCAGTTCGTCGACATCAGCATGACCGACTGCGCCTTCAGCCTGAACGGCATGGCCGGTGCAGGCTATCTCGCGGCCGGGGTCGAGCCGGAGATGGAGGCGCTGGCGCTGAACGGCGGCAGCTTCTACGACTACTACCGCACCCGCGATGGCCGCTGGTTCTCGGTGGGCAGCCTGGAACCGCAGTTCATGCAGCAGTTCTGCGCCGCCATCGGCCGCCCGGAACTGGCCGCCCGCGGCCTGTCGCCGAAGCCGGAAGAGCAGCGGGCGCTGAAGCGCGAGATCGAGATGGAGTTCGAGAAACGCGACTTCGCCGAATGGCAGGCGGTGTTCGCCGCCCTGGATGCCTGCGTGGAGCCGCTGCTGCCGCTCTCCGAGGCGCTGGAACACCCGCAGTTGCAGGCGCGCGGGCTGGTCGCCCGGGTGCCGCTGGCGGACGGCGGCAGCCAGGCGCAGATGGCCTGTCCGATCAAGTTTTCCGCCGGCCTGCCGGCGCCTCGCCACATCGGCGCGGCGCTCGGCGCCGACACCGTGGCGGTGCTCGAAGGCCTGGGCTACTCCGCCGAACGGATCGCCGAGCTGAAGGCGGCCGGGGCCATCGCCTGAATCACTCGCGGAGCACTTCGCCGGTGAACACCAGGGTCGCCTTGCAGCGCCGGCAGTAGTAGCGGCGCCCCTTGGCCACCAGGGTGTGGCGTTGCGGGGAGAACGGGAACTCGTTGTGCTCCGGGCAATGGCAGCGGTACAGGTAGCGGGTGGTGGCGCGGCGCTTGACCGCGTAGGTGTGGCAGCGGTCCGGCGGCAGGCCGTAGATGCCGCGCATGATCAACTGCCACTCCTCGCCGTGGGGGCGGATGCGCGGGCCGAACAACTGGTGCGCGATCAGGTGCGCGACTTCGTGGGCCACGGTCTGTTCCAGGAAGTGCTCGCGGTTCTCGCGGTACAGCTGGGGATTGAAGCGCAGCAGGTTCTCGTCGAGATGGGCGACCCCGGCTTTCTGGCCGCGCAGGCGGAAGCTGACGGTCGGGCGGGGGAAGCTGCGTTGGAAGAAGTGTTCGGCCTGCCGATAGCAGGCCTCGACGCGGGCGTTGAGGTGTTCGGGCATTCGGGAAGACTCCAGCAGCGGGCGATTATGCCGGAGACAGGAGGGCGGGCGCAGGCGTCGGGACGACCGCTCGTCCGGGGTGCAGGATCAGGCAAGCGCGGCGGCGGGCAAGAAAAAACCGGGCGGCGGTTGCCCGCGGCCCGGTCGTACGATGCGTTCGCTGGACGTCAGCTGGTGTATTCCGGGCCGACCCCGCTGCCCCAGAGGATCACCGACAGGGCGATCATCGCCACCAGCACCACCAGGCCCACCGCCAGCACCGAGCTGGAGAACAGGAAGCCTTCGTCCTTGTGGATGTTCATGAAGGTGGGAATCCCTACGTAGAGCAGGTAGACCGTGTAGCTGATCGCCGCCACCCCGACGATCATTCCCAGCCAGAGGTGCGGATACAGCGCCGCCAGCCCGGCGATGAACAGCGGCGTGGCGTTGTAGGCGGCGAACACGATGCACTGGGTCAGGCTCGGGTTGGCGTCGTAGGTCCGCGCCATCCAGTGGATGAACGCGCCCATCACCGCCACCCCGGCGAGCATCGCCAGGTAGGTGAGGACCGTCATCTGCAACGCGCTGGCCTGGGTCAGCTTGACCGGATCGCCGCCGCCGACCACCCAGCCGACCTGGGTCGTGCCGATATAGGCGGAAATCGCCGGAATGGCAGCCAGGATCAGGATGTGGGTCAGGTACATGTGGCTGATGCTTTCTTCTTCGCCACGGATTTCCTGCCATTCCTGATCGGGATGGGTGAAGAGCCCCCATACATGATGGATCATGCCGTTTCCTCCTCGTTCTTATGTGGTCGCCCCCCAGCGAAGCGCCGGGCGCGCATGGACAGCGCCACCCGGTGCTCGGCCGACCTATGCGACCTTATGTCGCAGTATAGGAACGGCCCGACCCCGCGTCGCTCGCGGGGTTAGAGCAAATCGAAGCTTCACGGCCGGCTGTAATAGCGTTGCAGTATTTCCATCGCCTTGTTGATCGATTGCAGGCGCGCAGTGCTGCCGCCGCGGTCGGGATGGTGCTGGCTGACCAGTTGCCGGTAGCGCAGCTTGATGGCGGGATAGTCGACCGCGCCCTCCAGCTCGAACAGGGCGAGGGCGGCAGCCTTCTCCTCGCTGCCCTGCATGCGCGTCCAGAAACTCTGCAGCAGCCGCTCGACGTCGGCCTCGCTGGTCTCTCCCAGGTGGCGCAGGTCGAGGTAGTAGTCGCGCAGCGGATCGCCCTGTTCCAGCGCCTGCGTGCCATCCACGTAAGGATGCAGGCGCAGGCTCAGCGGGCTGATCTCCAGGTGCGCCTCGCGCTCGGCCCAGAGGTGGTCGCGCAGGTGGTAGAGCGCGTTGAACAGGAGGAAATGGGTGCGGAACAGCACCAGCTTGTCGGCCAGTTCGCGATGGGGGATATGCGTCGAATGGCGGGCCTTCAGCAGCTGGATCAACTGGTATTCGGAAAGCCCCTCGGGATGCTCGCGCAGCAGGCAGAGGATCTGCTCGGCGAGGTCGAGGCGGTGGTCGAGGTCGGGAGTCATGGGGCAAGACTAGCATCGGGCGTCGGGAGGGGCTGGGGTCGGCGTCGCTTTGTGCGTAAAATAGCCAGCTTTTCTCCTCGAACACCCGGATTCCAGAGCACCATGGGCACCCTTTCGGTCAATCAGAACAAACTGCAGAAGCGCCTGCGCCGCCTGGCCGGCGAGGCCATCACCGACTTCAACATGATCGAGGATGGCGACAAGGTCATGGTCTGCCTGTCCGGCGGCAAGGACAGCTACACCATGCTCGACATCCTGCTCTACCTGCAGAAGGTCGCGCCGATCCGCTTCGAGATCGTCGCGGTGAACATGGACCAGAAGCAGCCCGGTTTTCCCGAGCACGTCCTGCCGGAGTACCTGAAGTCGATCGGCGTGGAGTACCACATCGTCGAGAAGGACACCTACTCGGTGGTCAAGGAGAAGATCCCGGAAGGCAAGACCACCTGCTCGCTGTGCTCGCGCCTGCGCCGCGGCACGCTGTACACCTTCGCCGACGAGATCGGCGCGACCAAGATGGCTCTCGGTCACCATCGCGACGACATCCTCGAGACCTTCTTCCTCAACATGTTCTACGGCGGCACCCTGAAGGCCATGCCGCCGAAGCTGCTGGCCGACGACGGGCGCAACGTGGTGATCCGGCCGCTGGCCTATTGCAGCGAGAAGGACATCGAGGCCTATTCCCAGCTCAAGGAGTTCCCGATCATCCCCTGCAACCTCTGCGGTTCGCAGGAGAACCTGCAGCGCCAGGTGGTCAAGGAAATGCTGCTGGAATGGGAACGCAAATCGCCGGGGCGTACCGAGATCATGTTCCGCGCCCTGCAGAACGTGGTGCCGTCGCAACTGGCCGACCGCAACCTGTTCGACTTCGCCAACCTGCGCATCGACGAGAACGCCGCGCCGCGCTTCCTCGACGTGATGAACCTCTGAGCCGCGCCGCCGGTCAGTTCTTCCCTACGGTCTGCAAGGATTCCCGATGCGCGACTACGCCTGGATGTACGAATACTGCCTGAACCGCTTCGGCTCCAGGGAGGCGCTGGAAGCGCGCCTGCCGCAGCCGAAGAGCGCCGCCGAGCTGCGCACGGTGGGTGACGACCGCTACCTGTCGCTGATCAGCCTGCGGATCTTCCGCGCCGGCCTCAAGCACAGCCTGGTGGACGCCAAGTGGCCGGCCTTCGAGGAAGTGTTCTTCGGCTTCGATCCGCAGAAGGTCGTGCTCATGAGCGCCGAGCATCTCGAGCGGCTGATGCAGGACGCCCGCCTGATCCGCCACCTGGGCAAGCTCAAGAGCGTGCCGCGCAATGCGCAGATGGTGCTCGACCTGGCCCGCGAGCATGGCAGCTTCGGCAACTTCCTCGCGGATTGGCCGGAAACCGACATCGTCGGCCTGTGGAAGCTGCTGAGCAAGCGCGGCAACCAGCTCGGCGGCTTGTCGGCGCCGCGTTTCCTGCGGATGGCCGGCAAGGACACCTTCATTTCCAGCGACGACATGGTCGCCGCGCTGAAGGCCCAGGAGATCATCGACAAACCGCCCACCAGCCTCAAGGACCTGGCGGCCGTCCAGGGAGCCTTCAACCAGTGGCGCGAGGAGAGCGGTCGGCCGCTGTGCCAGCTGTCGGTGATGCTGGCGCATACGGTCAATCACTGAGCTAGAGGCTCAGCCGACCGCTGCCGATCATCCACAGCGCCGCCAGCGCGAGGACCAGCACCAGCGCCGCGACGCTGCCTTCGGCGCGATTGCCGAACGCCGGCAGGCCGCGCTGGCGACGGGCATGCAGGAAGAAGCCGAGGCCCGGCGCGTAGAGGATCATCGACAGCAGCAGGTATTTCAGCCCGGCGGCGTAGATCAGCCAAACCCCGTAGAGCGTCCCCAACAGCGCCAGCGCCAGCATCGCGCCCGAGTGCGGGCGGCGCGCCACCAGCTTCAGGCAGAAGCCGGCGCAGAGCAGGTAGGGGATCAGCGCCATCGAGGTGGCCAACTGGATCAGCGCGTTGTAGCCCGAGGCGTTGAGGAAGGCCACCAGCAGCAGCGCAGAGATCAGCGTGCTGGTCAGCCACAGTGCCGGCGCTGGGGTTTCCACCGCATTGGTGCGGCCGAACAGTGCCGGCGCGGTGTGCGTTGGGCCACGGCTGGCCAGGTAGAGCATTTCCACCGCGAGCATGGTCCAGGCCAGCAGCGCGCCGCCGACCGAAACGATCAGCCCGACGTTGATCAGCGTGGCGCCCCAGGGGCCCACCGCCGCGGCCATCACCTGGGCCATCGAGGGGTTCTTCATCTGCGCCAGTTCGTGCTGCGGCACCACGCCCAGCGACAGCACCGAGACGCAGACCAGCAACAGCAGGGTGACCACGAAGCCGAGCAGGGTTGCACGGCTGACATCGGCCGCGTGCCGCGCGTGGCTGGCATAGACCGTGGCGCTCTCAATGCCGAGGAATACCCAGACGGTGTAGAGCATGGTGGTTTCCACCTGGCGGGTGACGCTGCCCAGGGCCGGGCTGCCCCAGAAGTCCAGGTGAAAGGTCTCGATGCGGAAGGCCAGGGCTACGCAGAGGATGAACAGGGCGATCGGCACCACCTTGGCGAGGGTCACGATGGCGTTGGTGATCGCCGCGTTGTGCACGCCGTGGAGGACGAAGGCATGCATCAGCCAGAGCACCGTCAATTCGCCGAGCAGCGCCGGCCAGGTGGTTCCGTCGCCGAAGAAGGCCAGCGCGCCGAACGAGCCGAGGGCGCTGAACAGCACCACTAGGTAGCCGGCGTTGCCGACCCAGGCGGAAATCCAGTAGCCCCAGGCGGCATTGAACCCCAGGTATTCGCCGAAGCCTTCGCGGGCGTAGCCGTAGACGCCGTCGTCCAGTTCGGGGCGGGTGGTCGACAGCCACTGGAATATCCGCGTCAGGGTCAGCATGCCGACGAAGGTGATCGCCCAGGCGATCAGGATCGCGCCGGCGCCTGCGCCTTCAGCCATGTTCTGCGGCAGGCTGAAGATGCCGCTGCCGATGATGCCGCCCACCACCAGCGCGGTCAGCGCCGGCAGCCCCAGTTTTCCCTTGTCCGAATCGGCCATGTGGCACCTCCGAAACTGCATCCGGTATGTCGCGCCAGGCGCAGGCGGAGCCTGCGCCGGGGTGCGACGGCGGGAGGCGGCGGGTCGGTCCGCCGCGGCATGGTTCAGAAGCGCAGCGACATGCAACTGACGCCGCCGTCGATCTTGCGATATTCGGAGGTGTCCACTTCGATCACCCGGTAGCCGAGGCGGGCGATCTTCTCGCGGGTCCGGGGATAGCCGGCGGGCATGATCACCCTTTCGTTGACCCAGATGCAGTTGGCTGCGTAGGACTCCTCTTCGGGGATCTCGATGATGTTGAAGTCCTGGAACTCCGCCTTGCTGACGAACTCGCCGGCGGCCAGCAGGTTGTTGTGTTCCAGGTAGGCGAGCCCGGTCTTCAGGTGCAGGACCTTTTCCAGGCGCACCACCGAGCCGCTGAGGCCATGTTTCTCCAGGATCGCGATCATCTGCCGAGCGCCCTCGGCGTTGGTGCGGGCCGATTCGCCGATGTAGAAGTGGTCGCCGACCATCATGATGTCGCCGGCTTCCACCGTGCCGGGTGCCTCGATGCGCTCGACCTTGCCCGGATAGAAGCGCTGCACGGTTTCCTCGATGATCTCGGTCTCGCCGCGCCGCGATTCGGCGCCGGGGCGGGTGATGATGGCGCAGCGCGAGGTGCAGAGCACCGGGTCCTCGACGAACACCGAGTCGGGGAAGCGTTCGTCCGGCGGCAGCAGGGTGATGTCCACGTCGCAGGTCTGCAAGGCGCGGATGTAGGCGTTGTGCTGCTCCAGGGCCTTGGCGTAGTCCGGCTTGCCGAGGTGGCTGGAGGTCAGGCCGTCGACCAGGCTGCGGGCGGGCGTGCGAGCGATGATGTGCTTGAACATGACGATTTTCCTCGTGTGGGGACGACGAGGTCGTTGCAAGCCACGCGCCAGCCAACGCCCGGGAATTGCCTTGGAAATCCTTGATAAATCGGAGGATTTTCCTGGTTTTCCGAGGACTTGGTTGATCCACGCCAAGGATGCTCGGTCGCGCTGCGTCGAAGATGGGACAACTGACGAGATTTCGACATCCGGGAAACCGAGGGGGAGAGCATGGCGCTTGTCGAGGAGCCGACGATTTCCACGCGAAGCGGTGAACTGGCCTGGTTGGTGGACTGCCTGGCGCCGATTTTCGACGGCCTGCGGCAACCGGTCACGGTGGTCGACCCCTCCGGTCGCTTCGTCTACTACAACCGTGCCAGCGGCCTGCTCGATGGTCTCGACCCGCAGCGGGCGCTGGGCATGCACCTGTTGCAGAGCGCTCCCTGGCTGGCGGCCGAGCAAAGCACGCTGTTGCGTTGCCTGGCCGAAGGGCGGCCGTCGATCGATACGCTGCAGGCCTACGTGGGGGCCGGCGGCGAGCTGTTGCAGTATCGCCACCGGGCGATCCCGCTGCGCGGGCGCGACGGTTCCCTGCTCGGCGCGATGGAGCTCGGCGAAGTCGTCGCCGAGACCGAAGAGGCCGCAGGCCCGGCGGATTGCCCGAACATCCTGAGCGTGGCGCCGAGCCTGCTGCGGCAGTTGCAGCGCCTGGACGTCTTCGCGGCCACCGACCTGCCGCTGCTGATCCATGGCGAGACCGGCACCGGCAAGGAACTGTTCGCCCGTCGCGCCCATGCCCTGAGCCCGCGACGCAGCGGTCCGATGATCAGCCTGAACTGCGCGGCGATTCCCGAGACGCTGCTGGAAAGTACCCTGTTCGGCACCACCCGCGGCGCTTTCACCGGCGCCGAGAACCGCAAGGGCATGTTCGCCCTGGCGCAGGGCGGCAGCTTGTTCCTCGACGAGATCAATTCCATGCCGATGGCCATGCAGAGCAAGCTGCTGCGGGTCCTGCAGGACGGCAGCTACCTGCCTCTGGGCAGTCTGAGCCCGCAGCGGGCCGATGTACGCCTGATCGCGGCGAGCAACCAGCCGCCGCGCCAGGCGATCGCCGAGGGACGCCTGCGCGAGGACCTGTACTACCGTCTGGACGTGGGCAGCCTGTGCATCCCGCCGCTGCGCGAGCGCCCCGGCGATGTGGAACTGCTGGCACGGGCGTTCGTCCGTCGCGATGCGCGCAGCCTCAACCCGCGTGTCACCGCTCTTGGCGAGCGGGCGCTGGCGCAGTTGCTGGCCTGCGACTGGCCGGGCAACGTCCGGCAACTGGAAAACGTGATCCGGCGCAGCCTGTTGCTGCACGGGGAGGGCGGCGCACTGCTGGATGAGGTGGCGTTCGCCGACGACGGCGCCGAGGCCGTGGGCGGCGAGGCCGCGCGCTCGATGAACAGCGCGGCGGTCGGAGGCCTGCGCGAGGCGCTGGCGCAACAGGAGCGCAACCTGATAGAAGACGCCTTGCGCCAGGCGCGCGGCAATCTCTCCCGGGCCGCCGCCCGGTTGCGGATTCCGCGCACGACCCTGCTCGGGCGCATGCGCCGGCTCGGCTTGCCGGCTTCCCTCGATCCGCCAGCCTGACAGGAGCCAACCATGGACAGCCACAGCCCGATCGCCACCGTCGCCCAGGCCCTGCGGCGCGCCGAACGCATCCTGGTCATCACCGGCGCCGGCCTCTCCGCGGACTCCGGTATGCCCACCTATCGCGGCCTCGGCGGTCTCTACAACGGTCGCACGGAAGAGGGCCTGCCGATCGAGGCGGCACTTTCCGGACCGATGCTGCGGCGCGATCCGGCGCTGTGCTGGAAGTACCTCGCGGAACTCGGCAAGGCTTGCCTGGCGGCCCGACCCAACGCCGGCCACGAAGCCATCGCCGAGTTGCAGAAGCACAAACCGGAATGCTGGGTGCTGACCCAGAACATCGACGGCTTCCATCGCCAGGCCGGCTCGCCGGCCGAGCGGCTGATCGAGATCCATGGCGAACTGGCGCCGCTCTACTGCCAGTCCTGCGGTGCCGAGAGCGGCGGCCTGGAGGAGCATCTGCACGGCCAGTTGCCGCCGCGCTGCGCCGCTTGCGGTGGGGTGCTGCGGCCGCCGGTGGTGCTGTTCGAGGAAATGTTGCCGGAAGAGGCGATCGATACCCTGTACCGCGAATTGCGCAAAGGCTTCGATGCGGTGCTGGTGGTGGGAACCACCGCGAGCTTCCCCTATATCGTCGAACCGGTGCTGCGCACGCGGCAGGCGGGAGGCTTCACCGCGGAGGTGAATCCTGGCGTGACCGAGCTCAGCGAGCGGGTCGATGTGAAAATGACAGGACGAGCCTTAGACATCATGCCGCAGGTGGTAAGTCACATTTATCGATAAAAAACTTGCATAGGATTGATCGAGAAGGCAAATTAGCCCGCTAGTAAAACTAATGAGACACGGTCGTGCCCATGCTTAAACGCTTAGCACCCCTCGTGCCCATGAGTTTCGTTCTGCTGCTGGCCGCTTGCGCCAGCCATTCGCCGGAGCCGCAGGTCGCCAAAGAGCCGACCGCAGCCAAGAGCAGCATCGACGTCGAACGCGACGCGATCGCTTGGCAGGATGTTGAGGACGAAGGGGCGGACAATTCATCGGCTGGTACGCCTGCGCTGGCGTCCAGCATCCTCGAGCGCGCTTTCGAACTGATCGGTACGCCGTACCGTTTCGGCGGTACGACGGCGAAAGGCTTCGATTGCAGCGGCTTCGTCGGCTACCTGTTCCGCGAGGAGGCCGGCATCAAGCTGCCGCGCTCCACCCGCGAACTCATCGATATGGACGTGCCGCTGGTCTCCAAGGACGAGCTGCAGCCGGGCGACCTGCTGTTCTTCAACAACCGTGGCCGTGGCCGCGTCAGCCACGCCGGCATCTACATCGGCGATGGCCAGTTCATCCATTCCGCCAGCCGTCGCGGCGGCGGGGTGCGGGTGGACAGCCTGGACTCCAGCTACTGGAGCCTGAGCTACATGGAAGCCAAGCGGGTGCTCGAACCCGGCTACAAGGACGCCCTGACGAGCAAGCGCTAAACTTAAAGTTTTACTTTAAGTATTGCGTTTAACTCCTTGTCGTAGCAAAGTGGAAGCATTCCTCACCAGGAAGGCTTCCACTATGCATGCACTGGCCCGATTCTCGATCCTCGCCTTTGCTGCGCTGCTTACCGCCTGCGCCAGCAAAGCGCCGCCCCCCGCGCCCGCCAAACAGGTCGTATTCCGTCCGGCGACGAATTTCTCGCCCGCCGCCGACGATGTGCTGTTCCGTGCCCTCGGCCTGGTCGGCACGCCCTACCGCTGGGGCGGCAACACGCCCGATTCGGGCTTCGATTGCAGCGGCCTGATCAACTTCGTCTACCGCGACATGACCGGCATCAAGCTGCCGCGCTCGACCCGCGAGATGATTTCCATGCGCGCGCCCAGCGTGCCGGTGCAGGCCCTGCAGACCGGCGACCTGGTGTTCTTCGCCACCTCCGGTGGACGCACCGTGAGCCATGCCGGCATCTACGTCGGCGAGGGTCGCTTCGTGCATGCGCCGCGCACCGGCGGCACGGTGCGCCTGGACAGCCTGCAGAACAGCTACTGGCAACGCGCGTACCTGGACGCCAAGCGCGTGCTGGTCGCGCCGTCGCCCTTGGCGCGGATGCCCTGAGGCGGGGAGGTCAGGGCCGATGACCACCCGCACCCTCAACCTCGACGACAACCTCTACCGCTACCTGCTGGACGTTTCGCTGCGGGAAACCCCGCTGATGACCCGCCTGCGCGAGGAAACCGCGAAGCTGCCCAACGCGCGCTGGCAGATCGCCCCCGAGCAGGGCCAGTTCATCGCCTTGCTGCTGACCCTGATCGGTGCGCGGCGGGCGCTGGAGGTCGGCACCTTCACCGGCTACAGCGCCCTGTGCATGGCTACCGCCCTTGGCGAGCAGGGGCGTCTTACCTGTTGCGACCTGCCCGGCGACTATCATCTCACCGCGCGCCGCTACTGGCGCGAAGCCGCTGTCGAGGAGCGCATCGAGCTGCGCCTCGGGCCCGCCCTGGAAACCCTGCGTGCGTTGCTCGACGAAGGCCTGGCCGGGCAATTCGACCTGGCCTTCATCGACGCCGACAAGGCCAACTACCCCGAATACCTGGAAGCCGCGCTGGCGCTGGTGCGCCAGGGTGGGCTGGTGCTTTTCGACAACGTGCTGTGGAGCGGCCGGGTGCTCGAAGCGCAGCCGAAGAGTGCGGATACCCGCGGCATCCAGCAGCTCAACCTGGCGCTGAAGAACGACGCGCGGGTGGACTACTCGCTGCTGCCGATCGGCGACGGGCTGAGCGTCTGTCGCAAGCGCTGAGCGAGGCTCAGCGCACGCCCCACGGCGGGCTGCCCAGGGCCTGCTGGAGAAACTGGACGAACAGCTTCACTTTCGGCGAGAGGGTTGCCGCTCGCGAATACATGGCATAGATCAGGTCGTCCAGCGGCCGCTCCTGGGGCAGGGCCTCGACCAGCCGGCCGGCGGCCAGGTCTTCGGCGGCGATGAACAGCGGCAGCATCGCCAGGCCCAGGCCACGCACCGCGGCGTCGCGCATGGTCTGACCGTTGTTGGTGTTGAAGCGTCCGCGCGGGGTGATCATCCGCGCCGGCTCG
This sequence comes from Pseudomonas sp. KBN12P06040, assembly GCF_037574965.1. Taxonomy (NCBI): domain Bacteria; kingdom Pseudomonadati; phylum Pseudomonadota; class Gammaproteobacteria; order Pseudomonadales; family Pseudomonadaceae; genus Pseudomonas; species Pseudomonas sp. KBN12P06040. Next base: position 4,260,067 of record NZ_JBBELS010000001.1, on the reverse strand, counting down.
CCGGCCACCCGCGGCTCGAAGCTCCACAGCTGCGACGGGGTGTTGTGGCTGTAGCCGATGCAGGGATGGCAGAGAATGTCTTCGATGCGTTGCAGCGGGCCGTGCCGTTCCAGGTATTCCGGGCTGCAACACACTACCCGGCGGCTGGTGCCCAGTTGGCGGGCGATCAGCGAGCTGTCCTGCAGGCGGGTGATGCGGATCGCCAGGTCGTAGCCTTCCTTCTCGAAGTCGACGATCCGGTCGTCCAGTTGCAGGACCACTTCCAGGCGCGGGTTGCGCGCCATGAATTCCATCACCAGCGGCCCCAGCCAGAGCGTGCCGAAGCTCATCGGCGCCATCACCCGCAATTCCCCGCACAGGTCGTTCTCGCGCAGGGCCACGCTTTCCGCGGCGTTGTTCAGGTCCTGCAGCGAGGCCTTGGCCGACTTGTAGAAGAAGCCGCCGGCCTCGGTCGGCTCGACGTTGCGCGTCGAGCGGTAGAGCAGGCGCACGCCGAGGTGGCGCTCCAGGTCGCTGACGCGTTTGCTGATCACGGACTTGGACAGGCTCATGCGTTCGGCGGCGGCGCTGATGCTGCCCAGCTCGACCACGTTGAGGAAGGCCTGTATGTCTTCAAGGCGCAGGCTCATGGCGAATCTCGAAACAATCGGGAGGCAGACTGTCGCATGCGGGAGAACTCCTGGTAAGGGGACGCGCGCGTCGAACGTGCAGGAACGGCAATGGCAGGGCAAGCGTAGCGCGCCCGGGGAATGGCATTGTTCTGGTATCGAGAACACCGTTTTCGCATTTTGCCGGGCGGTAAATCGCTGTCGCTGTCACTACTCTTGATGGGCGGCGTGCGCTCCCGAGACCGCCCATGCATGCCTCCCAGGAGGCGCTTCGTTTCACACCGCGCGGCGACGGACGCCGCCCGAGACCGGAGAAACACCATGTCCTTCACCTACAAGCGACTCGACAAGAACGATGCGGCGGTGCTGTTCGTCGACCACCAGGCAGGCCTGCTCTCCCTGGTCCGCGATTTCAGCCCGGACGAGTTCAAGAACAACGTCCTGGCATTGGCCGACATCGCCAGGTTCTTCAACCTGCCGACCATCCTCACCACCAGCTTCGAGGATGGCCCCAACGGCCCGCTGGTGCCGGAACTCAAGGAAATGTTTCCGCAGGCCCCGTACATCGCCCGCCCCGGCAACATCAACGCCTGGGACAACGAGGACTTCGTCAAGGCAGTCAAGGCCACCGGCAAGAAGCAACTGATCATCGCCGGCGTGGTGACCGATGTCTGCGTAGCCTTCCCGACCCTCTCGGCACTGGAGGAGGGGTTTGACGTATTCGTCGTCACCGACGCCTCCGGCACCTTCAACCCGGTGGTGCGCGACGCCGCCTGGGCGCGCATGACCGCCGCCGGCGCGCAACTGATGAACTGGTTCAGCGTCGGCTGCGAACTGCACCGCGACTGGCGCAACGACATCGAAGGCTTCGGCGCCATCCTCGGCGGCCACCTGCCGGCGTACGCCAACCTGATCCAGAGCTTCGGCACGAAGAAGTAAGCCGGCTTCGCCGCTGTCCCGGACACAAGGCACTCCGACCATCGGGTGCCTTGTGTCGTTTTCCGTCCAGGTGTTTTCATCGGAACGCCGCTTCGCCGGAACCCGAGGTTCCGGCACGCCCCCATGCACAGGAGAAACCCCATGGCTACCCAGGTCGTCAACGCTTCCCTCGGCACCACCCCTTATCGCGTGACCCTCGGCGACGACAGCCACCAGTGGCTGAGCGACGTGCCGGCCGCCCTCGGCGGCGCCGACAGCGGTCCCTCGCCGCACGAGATCCTGCTCTCGGCGCTGGGCGCCTGCACGGCGATCACCGTGGCGATGTACGCGCAGCGCAAGGAGTGGCCGCTGGAGGGTATCGACGTGCAACTGAACATCGTCGAGGAACGCACCAAGCCGGAGCCCTTCACCCATATCCGCCGCGACATCCGCCTGGCCGGCGATCTCGACGCCGAGCAGCGCCAGCGTCTGCTGGAGATCGCCAATGCCTGCCCGATCCATCGTGTACTCTCCGGAGAGGTCAGCGTCAGCAGCCAGCTACGCGACTGAACCCGCACGCACAACGAGGAGCACGGCATGAGCGACGACATCAAGGTATTGGGCATTTCCGGCAGCCTGCGCAGCGGCTCCTACAACAGCGCGGCGCTGCAGGAGGCGATTGGCCTGGTCCCGCCGGGCATGAGCATCGAGCTGGCGGACATCTCCGGCATCCCGCTGTACAACGAGGACGTCTACGCCCTCGGCTTCCCGCCCGCGGTGGAACGCTTCCGCGAGCAGATCCGCGCGGCGGACGCGCTGCTGTTCGCCACCCCGGAATACAACTATTCGATGGCCGGGGTGCTGAAGAATGCCATCGACTGGGCCTCGCGGCCGCCGGAGCAGCCGTTCTCCGGCAAGCCGGCGGCGATCCTCGGTGCCAGTGCCGGGCGTTTCGGCACCGCGCGGGCGCAGTATCACTTGCGCCAGACGCTGGTGTTCCTCGACGTTCATCCGCTGAACAAGCCGGAAGTGATGATCTCCAGCGCGCAGAACGCCTTCGACGCCCAGGGCCGGCTGCTCGACGACAAGGCGCGCGAGCTGATCCAGCAGCAGTTGCAGGCCCTGCAGCTATGGGTGCGCCGCCTGCGCGGTTGAATGCCTCGTCACCGGAGAGCCTGAACATGAGCAATACCGAAGAGCGTTGCGACCTGTCCTCCTCGCGGGACTGTCCGGAGCGCCGCGAACACCTGCTGCAACGGGTCACCGCGCGTGCCGCGGAAATCGGCGGCGGGATCACCGTCAGTCGGCTGATGCCGTCGCGCCAGCGGCGGATGATCGGTGCCTGGTGCTTCCTCGACCATGCCGGTCCCGCCGAATTCGAACCTGGCGGCGGACTGGCCGTGGGCCCGCACCCGCACATCGGCCTGCAGACCTTTACCTGGATGATCCAGGGCGAGGCGTTGCACCGCGACAGCCTGGGCAACGTCCAGGTGATCCGCCCCGGCCAGGTCAACCTGATGACCGCCGGTCATGGCATCGCCCACACCGAGGAGTCGCTGCCCGACGAGCGCCACGCCCACGCCGCGCAGTTGTGGATCGCGCTGCCCTACGAGCAGCGCGACATCGCCCCGGCCTTCGACCATCATCCCGACCTGCCGCGCTGGCAGGAGCAGGGGGTCACCTTCACCCTGCTGGCCGGTGCGCTGGCCGGGCGACAGGCGCCGTGCCGGCTCTACTCGCCGCTGCTCGGTGCCGACCTGGCCTGCCACGACGCCTCGACCCTGCAACTGACGCTCGACCCGCACTTCGAGTACGGCCTGCTGCCGCTGGAAGGCGGGTTGGAAGTGGGCGGCGAGCATTTCGCGGTGAACGAACTGGCCTACCTGGGCGACGGCCGCGACGGCCTGCAACTGCAACTCGACCCTGGCGCGCGGGTGCTGTTGCTGGGTGGCGCACCGTTCGGTGCGGAGATCTTCATGTGGTGGAACTTCGTCGGCCACAGCAAGGGCGAGATCGCCCGGGCGCAGAAGGCCTGGGAGGAGGGGGATGCCCGCTTCGGCCGGCTCGACGCCCTGGAAGGGCCGCGCTTGAGCGCTCCGCCGATTCCCTGGAAGATCGACGCCGAGTGAGGTCGATGTGCCGCCGGGGGCCCCGGCGGCGTCCTCGAATGCCTGTCGGCGATCGTTGCGGACCTGCGGTCTGGCGATTCGCCGGCAGCGGGAAAACTTTCTGCACCCATCGCCGGTCAGAACTCGCCTATCGCATGCACCGAACAGGAAGTGAGCCACATGCAATTCGAACACCTGGTCCAGGTCAACGACCGGACGCTTGTCGACCTGCCGGTCCTCGACCGGCTGCAACTCTGGGAAGGCCTGGTCTGCCGTGCGCGCGAGCCACAGTATTTCGTCGTCGGCCTGGAGCGTTTCGAGATCCTCGTCGATGACGGCGACCGCCTGCACCGGCGCCTGTACCTGCCGGGTCTGGTGGTCGAGGACGAAGTCGTGCTGAAGGCGCCGGACAGTGCCCACTACAGCATCAAGCCGAGCGCCGAGGTGGCCGGCGGCAGCCTCGACATGACCATCGAGGAGCCGGAGCCCGGCTCGCTGTTCGTGCGTTTCGCCTACTGCACCCGCTACCTGCAGCCGCTGGGCGACGAACTGCCCTACGACGCCTTCGTCAAGCAGGCCTATATCGCCATGGATGTGGAGACCATCGCCACCATCCGCGACCGGTTCGGCGCCAGCGCCGCCAGCGGGAGTTGAGCGTGGAACACGGAAGCAGTTTTCTCCAGTCCGGCGTGGTCTTCCTGATCGCGGCGGTGTTCATGGTGCCGCTGGCCAAGCGCCTGCAACTGGGCGCGGTGCTCGGCTACCTGCTGGCCGGCGTGCTGATCGGTCCCAGCGTGCTGGGCCTGGTGGACAACCCGGAAAGCGTCGCGCAGATCTCCGAGATGGGCGTGGTGCTGCTGCTGTTCATCATCGGCCTGGAGCTGTCGCCGCGGCGCCTGTGGGTGATGCGCAAGTCGGTGTTCGGCGTCGGCCTGCTGCAGGTGCTGCTGACCGGCGTGGTGATCGGCATCGTGGCCCTGGTCGGCTTCGACCAACCGGTGAACAGCGCGGTGGTGCTCGGCCTGGGCCTGGCGCTGTCGTCCACCGCCTTCGGCCTGCAGATCCTCGCCGAGCGCAAGGAACTGACCCAGCCCCATGGCCGCCTGGCCTTCGCCATCCTGCTGTTCCAGGACATCGCGGCGATCCCGCTGATCGCCATGATCCCGCTGCTCAGCGGTGCGCACAGCGACGCCGGCGGCAGCGAACTGACCCAGACCCTCAAGGTGGTCGGCAGCATCGCCGCGGTGGTGGTCGGCGGCCGCTACCTGCTGCGCCCGGTGTTCCGCATCGTCGCCCAGACCAAGCTCCAGGACATGTCCACCGCCACCGCGCTGCTGGTGGTGATGGGCACCGCGCTGCTGATGGAGCTGGCCGGCGTGTCCATGGCCCTCGGTGCCTTCCTCGCCGGCCTGCTGCTGGCCGACTCGGAGTACCGCCACGAACTGGAGGCGCAGATCGAGCCGTTCAAGGGCCTGTTGCTCGGCCTGTTCTTCATCAGCGTGGGGATGAGCGCGGACATCAGCCTGCTGCTCAAGTCGCCGTGGATGGTGCTCGGCCTGACCGTGCTGCTGATCGCCCTGAAGGCGCCGGTGCTGTACTTCGTCGGACGCATTTCCGGCGGCCTCGACAAGGCCTCGGCGCTGCGCCTGGGCGTGGTCCTGGCGGCCGGCGGCGAGTTCGCCTTCGTCGTGTTCAAGATGGCCCGCGACCAGGGCCTGTTCCAGAACGACCTGCACAACCTGCTGGTGCTTTCCATCACCCTGTCGATGGCCCTGACCCCGTTGCTGGTACTCGGCCTCGCGCGCCTGCTGGCGAAGGAGCCGGAGGCGACGAAGCCGCCGCCGGAAATGGAACGCATCGACAACGACGACACCCCGCGCGTGGTGATCGCCGGGGTCGGCCGCATGGGCCAGATCGTCGCTCGCGTGCTGCGCGCCCAGCGCGTGCCGTTCATCGCCCTGGACACCTCGGTGGAGACCATCGAGCTGACCCGTACCCTCGGCGCGATCCCGATCTTCTACGGCGACCCGATGCGCCCGGAGATCCTTCGCGCGGCCCAGGTAGAGAAGGCCGAGTTCTTCGTCATCGCCACCGATGACCCGGAGACCAACATCGAGACGGCCAAGCGCGTGCGCAAGCTGTATCCGCACCTGAAGATCATCGCCCGCGCGCGTAACCGCCAGCACGTCCACCTGTTGCTCGACGCCGGGGTCGAGCCGGTGCGCGAGACCTTCTTCTCCAGCCTGGAGATGAGCCGCATGGTGCTCTGCGGCCTGGGTCTGAGCGAGGAACAGGCGGACGCGCGGATCCGTCGTTTCCGTCGGCACGACGAAGAGGTCCTGGCCTCCCAGCACCTGTTCTACAACGACCGCGACGCGCTGATCAAAAGCGCTCGCGAGGCGCGGGTCGAGCTGGAGACGCTGTTCCAGACCGACCAGTTGGAAGACCGTGGCGCGGTAGCGGTGGAGACCCCGGAGAAACCTTCCCGCGCGTCCTAGCGCCCGACCCATGCCGGTACGCCGGCATGGGTGATTCCCACGCCTGGGTCCATACTTTGCGGATATCGCAGTACGAAGGTTGGGATACCCGCGCGGCATCCCCTCTGTAGGGTGGAGGGCATCAGCCCAGCAGACGGCTGGACGCTTCCGCCGATCGAGGAACCTTATGCCTGTCGAACACCTGGACGTACTCATCGTCGGCGCCGGATTGTCCGGCGTCGGCGCCGCCTACCACCTGATGAAGCATTGCCCCGGCAAGAGCTTCGCCCTGCTCGAGGGGCGCGCGGCGATGGGCGGTACCTGGGACCTGTTCCGCTACCCCGGCATCCGTTCCGACTCGGACATGTTCACCCTCGGCTACAACTTCAAGCCATGGAGCGATCCCAAGGCCATCGCCGACGGTCCGTCGATCCGCCGCTACATCGAGGAGACCGCGCGGGAGAACGGCATCGACCGGAAGATCCGCTACCGCCACCGGGTGCTCAGGGCCGACTGGGACTCCGTCAATGCGCGCTGGAACCTCGACGTGCAGCGCGGTGACGAGCCCGAGCCGCTGCGCATGACCGCGCAGTTCCTGCTGATGTGCACCGGCTACTACCGCTACGAGGCTGGCTATACCCCGGAATTCGTCGGCCGCGAGGACTTCGCCGGGCAGGTCGTCCATCCGCAGCTGTGGCCCGAGGACCTCGACTACAGCGGCAAGAAGGTGGTGGTGATCGGTAGCGGCGCGACAGCCGTGACCCTGGTGCCGTCGCTGACCGACAAGGCCGCCCACGTCACCATGTTGCAGCGCTCGCCGTCCTACGTGATCACCCTGCCGCAGAAGGACGCGATCTCCAATTTCCTTCGCCGCTTCCTTCCGGAAACCTGGGTCTACCGCCAGGCGCGGGCGCGCAACGTGGCCATGCAGATGGTCTTCTTCATGCTCGCCAGGACCTTCCCCGGCCTGGTCCGCAAGGTCCTGCTCAAGCTGGCCAGCCTGCAACTGGGCAAGCGCTTCGACATGCGTCACTTCAGCCCGCGCTACAAGCCGTGGGACGAGCGGGTCTGCGCGGTACCGGACGGCGACCTGTTCAAGGTGCTGCGCAAGGGCAAGGCGTCGGTGGTCACCGAGCACATCGACCGCTTCGTCGAGCGGGGCATTCGCCTGAAGACCGGCGAGGTGCTGGAGGCGGACATCATCGTCACCGCCACCGGCCTCGACCTGGTGATGTTCGGCGGCGCCGAGCTGGCGGTCGACGGCAAGCCGTTCCAGGTCAACCAGAGCATGGGCTATCGCGGCATCATGCTGCGCGACCTGCCAAACCTGGCGGCGGTGGTCGGCTATACCAACGCCAGCTGGACGCTCAAGGCGGACCTCTCCAGCGAATACTTCTGCCGCCTGATCAATCACATGGACGCCACCGGCATGCGCCAGGTGACCGCCCGCGACAGCACCGGCGACGTGCGCGAGGAGCCCTTCCTCAACCTCGACTCCGGCTACATCCAGCGCGCCGCCGAGCGCATGCCCAAGCAGGGCGACCGGATGCCCTGGAAGCTTTACCAGAACTACGTCCTCGACCTGGCGCTGCTGCGCTACGGCAAGGTCGAGGACGGCTACCTGGTGTTCTCCTCGCCGGCGTCGCAGCGGCAAGCCGGCGGCGCGGCGGTGCAGGCCCTGGGCTGAACCCGGCGGGCACCGCTCAGGCGTTCGCCGCGACCTGCCCGTAGGCCTTGCGCCAGGCGTCCAGGCCGCCGGCCAGCGCCCAGGTGCGGGTGAAGCCGGAGGCGTTGAGGCGCTGGGCGAGCATCGCGGCGGAAAGTTCGTGGGGACAGGCGCAATAGATGACGATGCTGGCGTCCCTGAGGTCGCCGGGCAGGTCCTTCAGCGACACGTTCAGTTCCACCGGGATGGCTCCCGGAATGCCGCTCGGCTCGTCTTCGTGATGGGCGCGGACATCGAGGATCACCGGCAATTGCCCCTGTTCGCGAAGGCTTTCCAGTTCCTCCACGCTGATTCGCGGAATCCGCCGGCTGCGCGACAGCAGGCGCTGGCGCTGCCAGAGCTTCCAGGCGATGAAGGCGGCGAAGGCGCCGGCGATCAGCAGCGCGCCGATGGCCGCGTAGTCGCTGAGCAGGGCCAGCAGGTGGTCCACCGCATCGCTGAAGATCACCCCCAGCAGCAGCGCGGAACCGGCCCAGAGTGCCGAGCCGGCGGCGTCGTAGGCGAGGAAGCGGCGCAGGTGGGTGCGGGTCATGCCGGCCAGGGTGGTGGACAACGCACTGGCGCCGGGCAGGAACTTCGACATCAGCAGCGCCCTCGGACCGACCCGCAGGTACATGTTCTGGCTCTGGCGGATGCAACTGTCCTGGGACAGCGAGACCTTGCAGATGCTGCGCAGGAGGAAGCCGCCGTAGCGGCGCCCGGCCAGGTACCAGGCGACGTCCGCCAGCAGGCAGGCGAGCACCACCACCAGCAGGACCACGCCCAGCGGCGCGCCGACGCCCTGCATGGCCAGCGCGCCGGCGACGATCAGCGCCGGGTAGGCGGGGATCGGCAGCCCGGCCTGTTCGCAGAGCACGTTGAGGAACAGCAGGAGCAGCCCGTGGTTCTCCAGCAGGGGTTGCAGTTCACGCATGGCGGAGCCTCTCGAATTCTTCTGCGGGTAGTGTGAGCGCGAAGCGTGAAGCTGGGAAGAACCAAGTCGGCAGGGCCGGAGGCGTTGCGGCGGATAACGCCGCTGCGTCGAGAGAGGCGGCCCTGGGCTGGGGCGAAACGAAAGCAGCACCTCGCCCGTGGGGGGCGAGGGGCTGTCGGGTCAGGCCACTTCCACCAGCAGCACTTCGCTGTCTTCCAGGGCCGTGACCTTCAGGGTCGGTTCGTCGCGTACCGCCAGGCCATCGCGGGCCTCGGCGCGCACGCCGTTGACCTCGATGCTGCCGGTGGCCGGCACCAGGTAGGCACGGCGACCGTTTTCCAGGGCGTACTCGGCGCTCTGGCCGGCCTTCAGGGTCACCGCGGCGACCTCGGCGTCGGCGCGGATGTGCAGCGCTTCGCTGTCCTGCTCGTCGCCGCTGGCGAGAGTGACGAAACGACCGTCGCGCTCGGCCTTCGGGAACGGTTTGGAGCCCCAGCGCGGTTGGTCGCCGCGGCGGTCCGGGATGATCCAGATCTGGAAGATCCGGGTGGTCTCGGCTTCCAGGTTGTACTCCGAATGGACGATGCCGGTACCGGCGCTCATCACCTGCACGTCGCCGGCCTCGGTGCGGCCCTTGTTGCCCAGGCTGTCCTGGTGGGTGATCGCGCCTTCGCGGACATAGGTGATGATCTCCATGTCACGGTGCGGGTGCGGCGGGAAGCCGCTGCCGGCGGCGATCTCGTCATCGTTCCAGACCCGCAGGCGGCCCCAGTCCTCGCGCTCCGGGTCATAGTAGTCGGCGAAGGAAAAATGATGACGCGCGTTCAGCCAGCCGTGGTTGGCATGGCCCAGACGGTCGAAGGGACGACGTTCGATCATGATCGGATCTCCATTGGGCCCGTCGCCGCTCGTTTGCGCGAGGGTGCGGGCGGTTGATGGGGTCATCATCCGTCAGATCATTGCGATAAAAAAGCGCGTATTTTCGGCTTTATCTATCTAATTATTAGATTCGATAAGGGCGCGAAGGAAGCGCGGGTCCGCCAGTGCGGCGAGGTGCCCGCCCGGGTATTCCCGCACCCGAGCGTCCAGGCGACGGGCGAAGGAACGTTGCAGCGACGGCGGGCTGAGCCGGTCGGCGGCCGCCACCACGTAGGTGACCGGGCAGGCTGGACGAGTCTGCCGTGGCGAGTCGATCAGCAATTGCGCTGGCTCGCTGGCGCTGGTCGGCACCTCGGCGCCGAGCAGTTCGAGGAAGCCGGCGCGGTCTTCCAGGCGGACCCGCCCTCCGAGCGGGTCGAGGCGGCATAGCCCGAGGAGATTGTCCTGGCCGCTGTCCTGGTAGCTTTCCAGCGCGCCGCCGCCCTCGCTGACCAGCGCGCTGAACAGGTACAGGTGCGCGGCGCGCTCGCCCAGGCGGGCCGCCAGGCATTGCGCCAGGTAGCCGCCGAAGCTGTGGCCGCAGAGTATCACCCGCTCCTCGCCGGCCAGCGTGGCGGCGGCCTGGTCCAGCCAATGCGCCAGGTCGCATCCGGGCGCGTCGCGCAGATGGTCGCAGCTTCGCCAGCCGGCGCCTTCCACGGACCAGGCGGAGCGGCGCAGGAAAAATCCCGAGACCAGCAGCACGCCGCTCATCCGCCGGCCCGCTCGGCCTGGCGCAGGCCGACCGCGCCGACCTGCAGCAGCATGATCACCCCGCACAGCGCGGCCAGGCCGAGGTACAGCGCCTGGCTGCCGGCATGGTCGAGCATGATCCCGCCGTACAGCGGTGCCAGCGCGGTGCCGAGGCTGTAGAGATTGGCCGCGCCGAAATAGCTGCCGCGCAAGTCGTCGGGGGTCAGTTGGTCGACCTCCACGCTGAAGGTCGGGAACACGATCAGTTCGCCGAGGCTGAGCACCACCGTGGCCAGCGCCAGGCCGGCGAACAGGGTCACCGGGGTCCAGGCGAAGCCTAGCTGGGCCAGGAGCATGAGCAGCATGCCGAGCATCAGGCGGCCGCCGGTGCCGGTGTTTTCCAGCAGGCGGAGGAGGGGAAACTGGGCGACCACTATGGTCAGCGCGTTGATGGTCACCAGCAGGGCGATGCTGTTGACCACGTCGGGCAGACCGCTGCGGGTGAGGTACTGCACGAGGGTCGAATCGAAGGTGGCGTAGATCAGCGCGGCCAGCATGTTGCACAGCAACAGCAGGGTGAAGGCGCGATGCCGGGCCATGCTCAGGCAGGCTTCGAGGAACCCGGTCGAGGATCGCGGGGCAAGGCTGCGCCGCTTCAGTTCGAGGTGGTGCAGCAGGCGCCAGAGCAGCAGGCCGTAGCAGAAGTAGACCAGCGCGGTGACCAGGAAGGTGCCGGCTTGGGCGGCGACGCCGAGAGTCAGGCCAATCAGCGGGCCGAGGGCGGCGCCCAGGTTGATCAGGAAGTACCGGCAGTAGAGCGCCAGTTCCCGCGAGCGGCGATCCTCGACGCGGTCGCCGATCAGCGCCTTGCAACTGGATTCGAGCAGGGCGCAGCCGATGCTCACCCCGGAGATCGCCAGTCCGTAGGACAGCGGCTGGCCGCTGAAGCCCAGCAGCACGAAGGAAAGCCCGCTGAGGCTGGTGCCGAAGAAGATCAGGCGCTTGCGCCCGAAACGGTCCGACAGCCAGCCGGTATAGATGCCGCTGAGCGCGCCGCAGACGGTCGCCAGCGCCAGCAGCAGGCCGATGGCGCTGGCGGACAGCCGGAACTCGCGCCACAGCAGCAGTGCCAGGAACGGCCAGACCATGAAGTAGGCGCCGCGGGTCAGCAGCGTACCGACGAGCATTACGTGGATTTCCGTCGGCAGGGCGCGGAAGCGTTGCACGCTGAAGGTGTTGTCGCTCACGGGCGGGGCTCCTGGGCGAGGGGACGGATGCCGCCGCGCAGGCTGCCGGCGGCTACCTGGTGGAACAGCGGCAGGAAGCTTTCCGGCAGTTCGCGGGTGAATTCGCTGCTCAGCCAGCAGCGCAGCAGGCAGCGGCGCTGCCGCTCGTCGTCGCTGAACTCGGTGCGCGCGTGCAGGGTGGTGTGGTTGTTCACCAGCACCAGCATGCCCTTGCTGAAGTCCAGTTCGGCATAGCCGTCGGCGCGTTCGATCGCCTCGTCCAGCGCGTCGAGCATGCTTCGCACCTGCGGGGCGAGGCTTAGCCCGTGGCGCGTCACCGATTCGTTGAACTTGCGGATATAGCGCAAGACGAAGGTCCGTGGGGTTTCCGTGAGCAGCGGCACCAGCGCGTAGTCGGCGTCGCCTTCGTCGCGCAGGTCGTGGGGGATCGGTTGGCCGAGCAGGGGCAGCCAGGCCGGATTGGCGGCTTCCAGGGTGGCGAGGACGTCGGCCGAGGAACGGATGCGGAAGGCGCCGCCCCGACGCGCCGGCGACCAGCAGGCGAGCACGGTGAGATCGGCGCGATCGGAGTGGAAGGCCAGTTCCTGGCTGGTCAGGTGGCCGCGCTGCGGCGCGTCGCGGGCGTCGCGCAGGCCGAGGTCGCGCACTTCCTTGAGGTACTCGCCGTTGCGGTTGATCGCCACGGTGCGTCCCAGCCATTGGCAGAATGCGCGGAACACCCGCTGGAATTCGTCCTCGGCGAGTCCGCGCAGCAGCGCGGAATCGTGCAGCAGCACGCCGCTTCCATGCTCCAGTTCGTGATGCAGGCGCTGGCGCAGGAGAGCCTCCGCGCTATCCGCGGGACGCCGCTCCAGCAGGCGCGCGAACAGCGTTTCCAGGCCGGCGGCGAAAGCGGCCGAAGCGCAGAACACCGCGTTGCCCCGCCAGGGCGCGGGGCGACGATGGATGGTTGTCATAGCGAGGCTCCGTATTCCTGCTGCCAGAGCGACAGGGTGGTGAGGGTGAACAACTGGTCGCCGGGCAGCGCCGCGACGCTCGGTGCATCCAGGCCTTCCAGGCCGAGGTCGTGGAGCGCCGGCAGGCGTTCGGCGAGGTGCCGGCGCATTTCCCCGAGGGCCTGCGGCCACCGTTCGAACGGCAGGCGGAAATGCCGTTTCGGCTGCGCCTGCCAGCGTTTCTCGCGCTGCTCCAGGAGCGCCACCAGCGGTGCCTTGGCGGTGTCGCCGACGATCCGCTGGAGGCGCCCGGCGCGCTGCGCCAGGGCGCCATGCAGGTAGGGGGTGCGCGCTTCGATGGTGCGCGACATCAGCAGATGGTCGGCGCGGCGCAGCAGCGGCTCCAGCGAGTAGTGCAGGTCGAACTGGCCGATCGCCGCCTCGAGGCCCTGGCCGAGGGCCTCGTGGGCGAGTTCCTCGATCCGCTCGGCGACCCGTCGGCCCGCCGGTTCCGCCAGCAGCGTGGCCTTGCGTCGGTACTCGCCGAACCAGGCGGCGGCGAAGCGCCGCGGTTCCGGTGCGTCGCGCCGGCGCCAGAGTTCGAGATGGCGCGGGTAGCCCCAGAACAGTTCGTCGGCGCCTTCGCCGAGAAGCACGCAGTGATAGCCCTGCTCGCCGATACCGTCGGCCAGGCGCTGGTACATCAGCAGGCTGGACATCCGTGTCGCCCCGCCGAAGTTGCCGACCGCGCGACGCAGCAGCGGCATGAAGGCTTCCTGGCGCAGCTCGAAGCGTTGCAGCCGAGGGTGTGGCAGCAGGCTTTCCTCGTCGCCTTCCAGGCAAAGGTGGAAGCGTTGCAACTGCGGGTCCAGGTAGCTGCCGAGCAGGTTGGAATCGACCCCGCCGCTGACCAGCAGGGCGCAGGGGCGGAAGGTCTGGCGGCAGCGTTCGAGGGTTTCGCCGAGCTGCTCGTCGAGGCTGTCCGCCTCGCTGGCCGGGGCGGTGGCCAGCCGCTGGCGCTGGCAGAGGCGCGGACGCTCCTGGGAGAGATCGAAGCGCAACACCTCGCCGGGCAGCAGCAGACGGACCTGCTGGAACAGGGTCTGGCCTTCCAGCGGCACGCCGGCGGCGACCACCTGGGCGATCGCCTCGGCGTCGGCGCGGGCGCCGCCGAGCAGATGCAGCAGCGCCCGCGGCTCGGAGGCGAAGGCCAGCAGGCCGCGCTCGGGCTGGTAGCTGTAGTACAGCGGCTTGATGCCGAACTCGTCGCGCAGCAGGGTCAATTGCCGGGTCTGCGGGTCCCAGCTGGCGAGGGCGTACATGCCGTCCGGCAGTACCCCGCGCTGCAAGCCGTCGAGCAGCAGGCGGATCTCGCCATGGATTTCGCAGCCGGCCTGGTAGACCTCGCCGTTGTAGGCGACCCGCCGCTGACCCTCCTGCGGCGGCAGCGGCACCGCCGCGGCGCCGGACATCGGCAGGCGGGTCATGCCGATGGCGCCGTTCGGCAGGGCCGCGATGCCCTCGCCGAACGGACCCCGATGGGCCAGCAGGCGTAGCGCTCCGGCGAAGCGCGAGACACTGAAACCGGTGCCGACGTAACCGAGGATGCCGCACATCACGAGGCTTCCCGTTGCAGCAGCGTGGCGAGCGCACGGCGATCGTGCTTGCCGGCGCCATTCAGCGGCAGGGCCTGGTGCGACAGCACCACGCGCTGTGGCGCGCGGAGGGTGCCGAGCTGCTGCTGGAGCCAGGGCAGGAAGGCGAACTCGACCTGCGGCGCGGTGTGGATCACGGCGACATAGTCTTCGCCATAGAGCGGGCAGTCGACCTTCAGGCAGCAGACGTCGATCACCTCGTCCAGGCCGTTGAGCGCCCGTTCGCATTCATTCAGGTGGAACAGGTTGCCGCCCTTGTTGATGGTGCCGTCGCAACGGCCGAGGACGTGCACGCAGCGGTCCTCGTCGAAGTAGGCGAGGTCCTGGGTGTTCAGCCAGCCGTCCTCGAGCACCTGGGCGGTCAGGTCGGGGCGGTTGACGTAGCCGGAGAACAGGCTCGGCGTGCGCACCCACAGGCGCCCGCGTTCGCCGCTGCCCTCCAGCGGGCGGCCGTCGGGGTCAGTCAGCTTGAGTTCCAGGCCGACGGCCGGTCCCACCGAGTTGTCGAACGCATCGCCGCGACGCTTGCCGAAGAGGAAGGCGAAGCCGCACTCGCTGAGGCCGTAGATGTTCGCCAGCGCCGCGTAGTCGCGCTGGAAGGCCGCTTGCAGGTCGGCGTCCAGGCGCGCCGAGCCGGCGACGCAGAGCAGGCGCTGCAACGGCAAGCGGCGCGGCGGCGGGGAGCCTTCCTTGACCATGTGGTTGACCACCGGCGGCACCAGGTAGAGGAAACTGATGCCGAAGCGTTCCACGTATTCCCAGAAGCCTTCGCTGTCGGCCCAGCAGTGCAGCGGCAGGAGCACCGCGCTGCCGCCGTACAGCAGCGGGAAGAGGAAATTGATGCCGAGGATGCCCAGGCCGCTGATCCGGTAGAAGCAACCGGAGCGCGTGTGCTCGCCGATGCCCAGGCAGTCGCGGCCGATGCGGTAGGCATGGAGCATGGCCTGCTGGCTGAGTTCGATGCCTTTCGGCTGGCCGGTGGTGCCCGAGGTGAACAGGATCATGTGGCTGTGCGCGGCGCGGTCGAGCCGGCGCGTCGCGCTGCGCTCGAAATCCAGCGCCAGGCGCAGCCCGGCCAGCGCGCCCTCGAGCGGATGTTCGCTGACCAGCGCTTCCAGGCGCATCTCGTCGACGATGGCCTGCTTCGCGGCCTCCCCCCACTCGGGATCGATCAGCACCAGATGCTTGCCCGCGCGCATGACCGCATAGATCAGGCAGAGGTTGCGGTAGCTGTTGTCCAGCAGCACGCCGACACTGCGGCAGGCATGCGCGGCGATCTGCTCGGCGAGGGCGTCGACCTGGTGGTCGGCGTCGCCCCAGGTGTATTCCAGCGGGCGCTCCGGCTCGCGGGCGTCGATCAGGAACGGCCGCCGCGGGTCGGCGCTGCCGAGATGGCGGAGGGTGCTGTCGAGCGATACGGGTACGGGGAGGCTGCTCATGCCGGCTCCTCAGCGATTCAGCGCGGTGAAGGCGTGGATGTCGAAGTTCACCGCCACCTGCGGCGCGCTCTCGATCTCGCGCACCGCGGCGATGAAGCGGTCGGCGTAGTCTTCGCCGCCTTCCTGCTCGATGTAGCGGGTCACGTAGCTGGTGGAGAGGAAGAACAGCGCGACCTCCTCCGGGCTGAGGAAGATGATGTTGGCGAACACTTCGCGGCGGCAGTCGCGCAGGTGCGGGCAACTGCCCATGATCTCCAGGGTGTCGTCATAGCGGGTCAGGCGCGGGTCGCGGTGTTTGGCCCACTTGTTCACCAGTTCGTGCTCGATGAAGTCGCGCAGCGGCCCGTAGGCGATCGGGAAGTCGTACTTGTAGGCGCAGAACAGCCCGCCGGGGGTCAGCCAGTCGGCCATGCGCGTCAGCACCTGCTTGCGGTCCATCCAGTAGAAGGAGGTGGCGCTGGTGACCAGGTCGAAGCGGCGTTGCGGCGCGAAGGTTTCCGCCGGCGACACGCTGAAGCGGATCTCCGGGTAGTTCTCGCGGGCCTTGGCGATCAGCGCCTCGCCCAGGTCGCTGCCTTCCACGTAGCGGAACCAGGGTTGCAGGCGGACGGTCGAGACGCCGTTGCCGCAGCCGATGTCCAGCGCCGCTTCGCGTGCCGGGGCGCGTTCGGCGAGGTTGCGGTAGAGCGAATCCGGATAGGCGATCTTGCCGCGGACCACGTTGTAGGCGTCTGCGTGCTTGTCGAACTGCTTCATTGGGTAATCTCCAGTAGGCTCTCGTGGTAATCGCCCTTGTGGACGAAATTGATGTAGGTGCCGCTGCCGCCGAGGTAGCGGTAGCTGTGCTCGACGCCGGCGGGGATGAACACGCTGGCCGGGCTCTGCAAACGGCGCAGCTGGCCGCCGAGCAGGACTTCCACCTCCAGGCCGCGGTAGTCCTCGTCGCTGCCGAGGAACAGGAACACCGAGTCGCAGTTGTGTACGTGGCTGTCGACGTGGCCCGGCCCGCCGTCGCCGACGTCGTGGAACTGGCGGGCGATGAAGTAGAACGGCGAGCCGTCGAGCAGGCGCCGGTCGAGCATGACGAAGCGCTTGCCGGGGCCGTGGCGGTGGTACTTCAGTTCGCTGGCGGACTTCTCGAAAGGCGTGAGGAACAGGGATTGGCGGTGCATCGGCGTGTAGCGTTGCAGCGAGACGCGGCCGTTGATCAGTTCCGGATCGAAGGCGCTGTAGGCGTCCTGGTTTTCCTGCATGGCCAGCTGGTGCAGGCGGGCGACATGGACGAAGGCGTTCTCGCCGACCACCGGGTGCATCGGCGAACGCTTGATCCGGCTGTGCGCCTCGACCAGTTCGGAGACCGCGAGGACGTTCTTCAGGTTGAAGCGGTCGGCGGCGAACTTGGTGTGCAGCAGGGTCAGCAACTGGAAGGTATCGGTGATCCCGGCGCGTTCGCCGATCCCGTTGCAGCTCGCCGAGTGCCACTGGACCCCGGCCTGGATCGCCGCCAGGGTGTTGCCCAGGGCCAGGCCGCGGTCGTTGTGCACGTGGTACTCGAAGACCACGTCGGGGAACTCGTGGCGCAGCAGAGAGAGCACGTCGAAGGTCTCGTCCGGCAGCAGGATGCCCACGCTGTCGGCGAAGCAGATGCGATCGGCGCCGGCGTCGCGCGCGGTGGCGATCATGCTGACCAGGTCGCTGACCGAGGTGCGCGCGGCGTCTTCCACCGTGGCCCGGACCCGCAGGCCGCGTTCGCGGGCGTAGCGGATCGCGTCGTGGAACAGTTCGAGCACCTCCTCGCGGTTCATGCCCTTGAACTTGGTTTCCAGCGAGATCGCGTTGATCGAGGCGAACAGCCCGACCCACTGGGCACCGGTTTCCAGCACCGCGTCGATATCCTCCCGGCGCGCCCGGGCGTGGGCCAGCACCGGCGTGGAAACCGCCGCCACCACGGCGCGTACCCGCTCGCGTTCGTCCGCGGAAATCCGCGGGTGGCCGCACTCGATCATATCCACCCCCAGCGCCGCGATTTCCCGTGCCAGCTGGACCGACTGCGCGCTGTCGAAGCTGCACTGGCGGGCCTGGCACCCCTCGCGCAGGGTGCAGTCGATGACCCGGATCATCGTCTCGCTCCCGCGTCCGAGGCCGACAGCGTCGCCAGCCGCGGCTCCCTGATGAAGTCGTGGATCTTCGGCGCATGGCCGAACTGGCGGGAGAAACGGGCGAGGAAGGTGACCATCTTCAGCGAGTAGTCGCACAGCTGCGGAAGATAGTGGTCGAGGTTGTCCTCGGTGATTGCCTCGTCCGGGAACACGCTTTTCAGGTTGGAAGCGATCCAGGTTTTCATGCTGTCCTCTCGATTCAGTTGGTGGAATTCGTCGTCCTCGACGAAGACGATCGGCATGCCGATGCGCAGCTGGCCGCTGCGGTTATTGTGGCTGCCATGTGCGGTGCGGGCGGGCCAGACCAGGACGTCGCCGGCGTCCAGCTCGGCATCCACCAGTTGCTCGCGGGAAATGCCGTTGGCCTGGAGGTCGATGCACTTGAACATCGGGTAGGCGAGGTCGAATTCGTGAGGGAAGATCGTGCGGTCGTCGGGGTAATAGAACATCCCACCGTTGTCGTTCCGCGACGGGGTCAGGGCGACCCAGAAGGTCTGCGCGCTTTCGTAGCGCTTCTCCCACAGCGCGATGTCCTGGTGCAGCGGGATGTAGGACTCGTCGGCATGGCGCTTGATGAACGCCGCGTGGCGCAGCAGGCGCGGCTTGCGCAGATGGTCGCGGACCAGCGCGTCGAGCCCGGAGCGGGCGAACCAGTCGTCCCAGAAGAGCGGGTCGTGGCGGTGCAGGTTGCGCACCTTCTTCGCCTCGCGGCGCTCGTCGTCGGCGATGTCGAATTCCGGTTCCAGCGCCGGGTCCGGCCGCTGCGCCGCGGCGAGGATCCAATCCAGCGCCTGTTGGCGCAATTGCGGGGATACCACCTGCCGATAGTGTTTCATTGGACGGACTCCTTGCTGACGGTGTGGACGATGAAATCGATCACCGCCGGGTCCTGCAGGGCCAGGTGGTGCGGACGCTCGCAGGGGAAGGTGTCGAGCTGCTCGATCAGGTCGCACCAGCGTTCGGCGGCCGGGTCGCGGCCGGCGTCGTCCCGGCAGCGCACCCAGCTGGCGCGGGCGAGGCGATGGCGGGGCTGCCAGCGGCCGAACAGCTCGACATTGCGCAGCAGGACCTCTTCGCGCAGTTCGCCAAGCTCGCTCATCAGGGCGATCCATTCGCGCATCTCGGCGCTCAGCCAGCGCTGGTATTGCTCGCTCGGCGGCATTCGCCGCAGGGCCGGCCAGGGCAGGTGGCTGTCGATCATCAGCAGGCGGCTGGCCGGCAACTGGCGGGCCATCTCGTAGCCGACCAGGCCGCCGAAGGAATAGCCGATCAGCCAGTCCGGTTCTTCCGCCAGGCCGGCGAGTACCTGGCTGGCGAGGGCTTCGATGCTGGCGTAGGCATCCAGCCGGTGGTAGTCGACCGGCCGGCAGTCCGTTGCGCCGAGGCGTGCCAGCAGCCCGCGGAAGCAGCTCGGGTGGCCGATGAAGTCAGGCAGCAGGATCAGCATGGGCGTAGCGCCTCGGCCATGGCCGCCGCCAGCGCCAGGGTCCGTTCGCGGCCGAAGCGGCTGGCCAGGCTGGCGTCCCAGCCGCCGTCGTCGCGCCGGACCAGGGTCAGGGTCAGCGGCAGGCGGCTCTTCAGTGTCGGCCGGTGGATGAACCCGGCGCTGCGGAATGGCTGGTCGATGACATTGATCATCACCTGGGCGTCGGCATAGCGCAGTCCGGCCCGTTCGGCGATGGCCTCCGCCGGCAGCAGGCTGTGCTCGAAGGCCTCGAGCCTGTGTCGTTCGAAGGTGTCCTCGGCGGTCGCGGCGTCCAGCAACAGCGGCACCAGGTTCAGCCAGCAACCGGAAACCGCCGTGCCTCGGCGACTGCGCAGGCTGACCGGGGTCAGCGCCAGGACCTTGCCGGTGGCGCCCTGGCTGGCCAGGGCGAGAGCCAGGGCGCAGGCGAGCCGGGTCAGCAGGGCGGCTTCGCCGTCTCCTGGCGTGGCGGCCAAGCGGAAATCCTCGCAATGGCTGGCGCGCTCCGCCCAGGGCAGGCTCGCCAGTTCACGGAACGCCTCGCCGCGCTCGCTCCAGTAGTCTTCCAGCCTGGTCCTGCGCTCCCGCAGCTGGCGCTCCAGGCGCCATTGCTGCTGGAGGAAGCCGAACTCGGGGGCCGCCGCTTCGGTCGCGGGGTTGGCGTTGAGCGCGGCCAGGCGGGCCAGCAGCACGCTGGCGAAGTCGGCGTCGGCGACCAGGTGATGCAGCCAGACGCCCCAGCGCGCACGTCCTCCGCAGCGCCCGTGGAACAGTCGCAGCAGGCCGCGCTCGAACAGGGAATGCGGGCGTTGCAGCAGCGCTGCGATGAGCGCGTCTTCGTCGGCGAAGGGGCCGACTTCCAGCGCCGGGCTCTCCTCGGGCCGCCCGTGGACGACCAGTTCGAAACCTTCCGCGCCGCTGTCCACCTGGCTGTCGAGCAACGGGAACTCTTCGCGCAGGCGCCGACCCAGGCGCGTCAGGTCGGATGCCGGCACCTCGGCCGGAGCCAGGTAGCAGAGGCCGAAGCGGGTCAGGTCGGCGCCGAGCAGCTCGCTGAAGACCATCCCGCAGGACCAGGGCGACAGGTCGACGCGCAAGGACTGCGCGGCCTCATCCGGCATCGGTTGGTGCCGCAGGCGGTCGCGCTCGGAGGGGGACAGGCGGTGCCAATCGCCGACCACCACCAGGTGCTCGCGGAACCAGTGGTAGCGCACCTCCGCGGAGAGACCGACGTTCATGCCGCGCTCCTCGACAGCACCAGCGGCTGCTCCGGCGTCGCCGCCCGTTCCAGCAGACGCTCCGGCGCCAGGCCGTGGCTGCGCAGGAGACGGCTGAACTGGTCGAGGCGCGAGTTTGCCTGCAAGTCGGCGAGTCCCAGGTTTGCTCCCGCACCTGCCGATTGACAGAGGGCGACCAGTTGCAGGGCGAGCAACGAGTTGCCGCCGCAGAGGAAGAAATCCTGGTCGGCGGCGCCGACCTCGCAACCCAGCAATTCGCTCCACAGCTGCGCGCAGCCGCGTTGGTCGGGATCGAGCGCGCTGGCGCAGCGCTCCAGCGGTTCTTCCAGGCGGCGCAGCAGGGCGGCGCGGTCCAGCTTGCCGTGCGCCGTCAAGGGCAAGGCCTCGACCCGGACGCAGGCATGCGGGCGCTGCCAGGTGGGCAGTTGGCGGAGCAGGGCCTGCGGGCTGGCGTCGGCTTTTCCCGTCCAGGCGCAGAGCAGTTGCTTGACGCCGTTGCGCTCGCGGACCAGCAGGGCGCAGTCGAGGATGCCCGGCTGGCGGCGCAAGCGCTGTTCCAGGGCGGGGAGGTCGAGGCGATAGCCGTTCAGCTTGACCTGGCCATCGCCGCGGCCGATGAAGCGCAGCCGACCCTGCTCGTCGTAGCGAGCGCGGTCGCCGGTACGGTAGGCACGCAGCAGGCGGCCGCGATAGGGCAACTCGACGAAGCTGGCGCGGGTGCGCGTCGCATCGTTCCGATAACCCTGCGCCAGGCCGGCGCCGAAGGCGACGATCTCCCCGGCCCGGTCGGGCTCGGCGATCTCCTGTCCGTGCTCGTCGAGCAGGAGCACCGCGGTGCCGGCGATGGCCTTGCCGATGGGGATGTCGTCTTCCTCAAGGTCGTCGTTGGTGACGACATGGCAGCAGGTGAAGGTGGTGTTCTCCGTCGGTCCGTAGCCATTCACCAGGTGCAGTCGCGGATGCCGCAGCAGCGCCCGGCGCACGTGCGGCACCGAGAGGATGTCGCCGCCGGTGAGCAACTGGCGAAGGCCGCCGAGGCAGTCCGGGTCGAGGTCCACCAGGGTGTTGAACAGCGAGGCGGTGAGCCAGGCGCTGTCGGCTCCGCGCTCGTCGATCAGCCGGCGCAGCACGCCCGGGTCGAGGGGGCCGAGGTCGTTCAGCACGCAGCAGCCGCCGTTGAGCAGCGCGCCCCAGATC
This sequence comes from Pseudomonas sp. KBN12P06040, assembly GCF_037574965.1. Taxonomy (NCBI): domain Bacteria; kingdom Pseudomonadati; phylum Pseudomonadota; class Gammaproteobacteria; order Pseudomonadales; family Pseudomonadaceae; genus Pseudomonas; species Pseudomonas sp. KBN12P06040. The sequence goes on along the minus strand of NZ_JBBELS010000001.1, from coordinate 4,238,371 downwards.
TCCAGGGTCGCCGCATCGAAGGATAGCGGCGAGTTCACCAGGAAGCGCATCTGCGGAGCGAACGCGAGGAACGACTGGCCCAGGCACAGACGGGTAATGCCGGCGTGGGTGCAGGCGATGGCTTTCGGGCGGCCGGTGGTGCCCGAGGAGAAGTTGATGTAGGCGATCTGGTCCGCCGCGAAGCATGGCCGGGCGACCGAGGCTGGAGCGGCAGGCAGGTGCCTGACCGGGACGCAGGGAAGACCGTTGGCGGGCGTCGGCGTGGTCGAGCAGTCGAGGATCAGGCGGCAGTCGACCTGCCGGCACAACTCTGCATTCCAGGCCGCCGGTTGTTTCAGGTCTATATATAAGTAGTGATGGCCGGATAATAGTATGGCGAGCAGGCAGGTAATGCTTTCCCGAGAATATTCGCCGTACACTCCAAGACAAACTCCCGGCTGCGGATAATGCTCGAGAAGATAGTCTGAAAGTTGTTCGGCGCTATGCAGGAGTTGCCGATAGTCGACACTTCCGAAACGGTCCCTGATGGCTTCGCGATGGGGATGAAGCGCTGCCATTTCGCTGAAGCGGGCCACCACCGTTGGGTGCGCGTACAGGTCGAGCAGGGAGTTCTGGGACATTCTGGCAATCGCCTTTTTTCGAAAAAATGAGTCCATCTGCCGGCTTCTTCGGCTAAATGAAGGATTTTTGGTTTTTCGCGAAGACGGCGACCGAGTCTTCCCGGGCTCTGCCAGTCGTCCGCCGCCCACCGGCTCGCTCACGCGAGCGGCAAGCGTCGAGGCGCCTTGCCCGGAAAAAACGTTATGGAAATACGGAGTGCCGTCGACTCAAGGGCAGTCAACTGCTGCCATGCAGACTTATCGTCAGGAAAGAGAGAAAAGCGATGAGAATGGATTCACGGTCACGCATTGCACTTCCACCTTGCGTTGGGTTTCCGAAGTGTTTCGCTGTGTGTGTTTTTATATGTTTCGTGGGTATTTAAAATAAGATACAAATTTCCCGTCACAACTATGAGAATTGGTAGTTGGCGAAAGGGCGCTATGAGGGGCGTCGAAGCGCGCCGGCTGATGGCTTTTTGCCGAGGCAGGCGGCCGCGGCTACGCCTGCCGGGGGTAGCACGGACAAGTGGTGTCGGGGGGCCTGGCCGCTGCGGCGAGGCGCGGAGGTCCGGCTGGCGCGGCGATCATCACAGAAGATTCTGCGGCGTCATTCATCGTTTGAATGGTTGCTGCCGCAAGCGCGCCCGGCGCCGTCGATGCTGGTCGGCGGTGTCGGGCGCTCGCTGGCGTTGCGTTGGCCAGCCGTCCCGGCCGGGTGCGTAGGCACCGGCCGGAGGTTTTCAGGAGGCGGGCAGCGGCGCACCCTTGGGCCATAGCAGCCAGAGCCGGCCCGGCTGCTTCATGTGTCCGGCGAGTTCGCCGGCGGCGTCGCCGGTGCCCCAGAACAGATCGGCGCGGACCTCGCCGACGATGGCCCCGCCGGTATCCTGGGCCGCCACCGGACGGACCACCGCGCTGCCGTCGTCAGGGCGAGTGGTGGACAGCCACATCAGGCTGCCCAGCGGAATCACCTTGCGGTCGATGGCTACGCTGTAGCCGTCGGTCAGCGGTACGTTCAGCGAGCCGCGCGGACCTTCGTCGCTGTCCGGGCGCAGGCTGAAGAACACGAAGCTGGGATTGCTCGCCAGCAGTTCGGAGACCCGCTGCGGATTGGCCTCGGCCCAGTCGCGGATGCGCTTCATGCTGATCTCTTCCTTCGGCACCAGGCCCTGCTCGACCAGCCAGCGGCCGACCGGCTTGTACGGGTGGCCATTCTGGTCGCCGTAGCCGATGCGCAGTTGCCGGCCGTCTTCCAGCTGGATGCGCCCGGAACCCTGGATCTGCAGGAACTGCAGGTCCATCGGGTCGCCCAGCCAGGCGAGCACCGGCGCGCTGGAGCCGTTGTCGCGGATCGTCGCGGCGTCGTCGTAGGGTTTCAGCACCCGGCCTTCCAGGCGTCCGCGCAGGCGCTTGCCCTTGAGTTCCGGGTAGACGCTTTCCAGCGCGACCACCACCAGGTCGTCCGGTACGCCGTAGACCGGCACCGGGGTTTTTTCGCCCTGGCTCAGGCTGCCGTGGTAGACCGGTTCGTAGTAGCCGGTGATCAGGCCCTGGTCGCCGTTGCTGGAGGAACGCAGGCTATAGACCTGCATCCGCTCCTGGAGGAACGCGCGCACAGCCGTCGGATCGGCGGCGACCGTCGTGGCGCTCGCACAGGGCTCGCCCCATACCGGGTCCTTGGCCAGCCGCGCGCAGGCCGAGCGCCAGGCATTGAAGCCGGCGAGCAGGTCGGCGTCGCTGGTGGCCGGCAGGGCGTCCCAGGGCACGCTGTTGTAGGTGGTGACTTCGGCGGGTTTGGGCGGGGGCTCTTTCTTGCCGTCGTCGCATGCGGTCAGCAGGGCGGCGAAAGGGAGCGCGCAGAGCAGCAGGCGGCGCCAGGGATGGAACGGAAACTTCACGCCAAGGACTTCCTGGTGGTGGATCGAAGCCCGCTAGCTTGGGCAAAGCGCGACGGTGCGTCAAACCGCGGCGACGACCGAAGCGTATCGCCGCGTTCCGCCTGCCTGACGATTCGCGGCGGCGCCAGCTCCAGCACCGCCAGGCGGCTGCCCGGCGCCTGGCGGCGAAGACTGGCGAGGATCGGCAGGAGGATCGCCGACTCGGCGTAGTCGGTGGCGGCGACGCGCCAGGTATGCCGCGACTGCGTCGGATCGAACGGCGCGGCCGGCGCCTCGATGACCCGCAGCGCTGCGCGCCGATCCCGTTCCGCCGGCAGAACGGCGGCGACTACCTGATCCCGGCGCTGACCCTGCGCGACGAACTCACCCCGCAGCGGGTCGGTTTCGCCATGCACCTGGAGTGAGCGTTATCCGCGCCGTCCGGGGGCTGTGCGCGATGCTCCGCCAATGGTTTCTTCCAGCCATTGGCAGAATGCCCGGGTCAGGCTGTTGCGTTCGCTGTCGCGGTGCACCAGCCAGGCCCATTCGGGCCCGCGGACATTCTGTTCGCAGAGCGCGACCAACTGTCCGGCGGCTCGCGCGGGTGCGGCCAGCAACTGGCTGACCAGCGCGATGCCGAGGCCCTGGGTGGCGGCCTCCAGCAGCAGTCCGGGGTCGGAGAAGTTCAGGCCGGCACTGCGTTGGCCAACGTCCGCGCCGCCCTGTACCTGCCAGTGGCTCCAGTCCATTTCGCGCTCGCCGTGCAGGGTGCCGCGCTGTTCCGCCGGCAGCGCCAGCAGGTCGGGATGGCAGGCGGGGTAGAGGCGGTCTTCGAGGAGCGAGCGAAAGCTGCATTCGGCCTGGGCGCAAAGGTCGTCGCGGATGGCTACGTCGATGGTCTGGCTGGCCATCTCGGGTACCTCGTCGGTGGTCAATAGCCAGAGGTCCACCTGTGGGTGACGGCGATGGAAATCGCCCAGGTGCGGCACCAGCCAGTGGCGGGCGAAGGCCGGGGTGGTATTGACCACCAGTTGGTTGGGCTTGCGGTACTGGTCGAGGCGACGGACCCCCGCGGCCAGTTGCTGGAGCAGGGACTGGGTGGTGCTGAGCAGATCGAAGCCAGCGTCGGTCAGGCTCACCTTGCGTCCGTTGCGAAAGAACAGCGGTTGCTCGAGATAGCCTTCCAGGCTGCGGATCTGCTGGCTGATCGCCGACTGGGTGAGGTGCAGCTCCTCGGCGGCCTTGTGGAAGCTGCCGAGGCGGGCGGCGGCTTCGAAGCCACGAAGGGCATTCAGTGGGGGCCAGTGTTTGAGCATTGCTGATAAGTCGGGCTAATTAGGTTTGCGCAGAATTTATCGTTTGTTGAGCCTGATGCCTAGCCATAGCATCTCTTCAGGCAATCCACGCCTATTCCGCCAGATAAAAAATACTTATTGGAAGCCGACCCATGAATACGCTCGACACAGGCTGGCGCATGCCCGCCGAATGGACTCCCCATGCCGCCACCTGGATGGCTTTTCCGCACAATCGGATGCTCTGGGAGTCCGAATGGGGCGTGAGCCTGGCGGACGTACAACAGGACTTCGCCGCAGTGGCCAACGCCATCGCGCGTTTCGAACCGGTGAAACTGGTGGTCGACCCCGCCGCGCTGGACAGGGCCGGGGAGCTGTGCGCGGGCAATGTCGAACTCATCGAGCTGGCCATCGATGACAGTTGGTGCCGCGATTCCGGACCGAGTTTCGTCTGCCATCCGCAACTCGGGTTGGCCGGTGTCAGTTGGCGTTTCAACGCCTGGGGTGGAAAGTCCGCCTACGCGCAGGACGCCAGCCTGGCGCGGCGGATTCTCGATGGCCTCGGCCTGGAGTGTTTCGGCGTGCCGCTGGCCAACGAGGGCGGGGCCATCCACGTGGACGGCGAGGGCACGCTGATCACCACCGAGTCCGTGCTGCTCAATGCCAATCGCAACCCTGGCCTGAGCAAGGCTGAGATCGAGGCATTGTTCGCCCGCCTGCTCGGCGTGACCAGGACCATCTGGTTGCCCGGCGATCCCGACCGGGTCACAGGCGACATGACCGATGGCCATGTCGACGGCGTCTGTGCCTTCGCCCGGCCCGGCGCGTTGTTGCTGGACGCCACCCGCGACACCACCTCCGCCTACGCCGAGGTGGTGCGGGAGAACCGTCGCGCCCTGGAGCTGGCGCTCGACGCCCGCGGTCGGCGTTTCGAGCTGATCGAACTGTTCGATGCCGGCGAAGTGGCTCCGGAGGAGGGGGTGTTCTGTGCCTCCTACACCAATTTCTATATCGCCAATGGCGCGATCATCATGCCGGCCTACGGTGTCGCCGCCGACGACGCGGCCGCCGCGACCCTGGCCCGGGCCTTCCCCGCTCGCGAGGTGGTGCCGGTGCGCATCGACCACCTGGCCCACGGCGGCGGCGGCGTGCATTGCATCACCCAGCAGCAGCCGGCCTGGCCGGCGCGGAGGTGAGCGATGCGCCACCTGACCCTGGCCACTACCCAGTTCGCCTGTAGCTGGAGTCTCGACGACAATCTCGACCGCGCCGAGCGTCTGGTCCGCGAAGCGGCTGCCCGGGGCGCGCAACTGGTCCTGTTGCAGGAGCTGTTCGCCACCCCGTACTTCTGCATCGAGCAGGACCATCGCCATCTGCGCCTCGCCGAAACCTTCCGTGGCAGCCGGGTGCTGGCGCGCTTTTCCAGCCTGGCGCGGGAGCTTGGCGTAGTCCTGCCGCTCAGCTGGTACGAGCGCGCCGGCAACGCGCGCTTCAACTCGCTGGCGGTGGCCGACGCCGATGGCCGGTTGCTCGGCGTCTACCGCAAGGCCCACGTCCCCAACGCCATCGGCTACCAGGAAAAGGAATATTTCAGTCCGGGGGATAGCGGCTTTCGCGTCTGGGACACCGCGGTCGGCCGTATCGGCGTCGGCATCTGCTGGGACCAGTGGTTTCCCGAGACCGCGCGCTGTCTGGCGCTGCTGGGCGCCGAGGTGCTGCTGTTTCCTACCGCCATCGGCTCCGAGCCTGGCGCCGCGCAGCTGGATTCCCGCGATCACTGGCAGATCGCCCAGCGCGGCCAGGCCGCCGCCAACCTGGTACCGCTGGTGGCTGCCAACCGGATCGGCCGCGAGGTCGCTTGCGGCGACCCGGCGCTGGCCATGCGGTTCTACGGTTCGTCCTTCATCGCCGACCACAAGGGTGCCTTGCTCGCCGCGGCCGGCCGCGACGAGGAGGCGGTGCTGGTCTGTGGCCTCGACCTCGATGCGATAGGCGAAGAACGCCTGGCCTGGGGTGTCTATCGTGACCGGCGGCCAGAGCTGTATGGCCCGCTGATGAGCCTGGACGGGCGTGACCCGGCCAGCCGACACGCCTGGGAGGTGTCCCCATGAAACGTTCCGCACGACCGCTGCTCGCCGCGCTGCTCCTGGGCCTGGCCGTGGCCCAGGCGGAAGAGAAAGTGCTGCGCCTGTATAACTGGGCCGACTACTTCGCGCCCGATACCCTCGCCGCGTTCACCCGGGAAACCGGCATCCGCGTGGTCTATGACGTGATGGACAGCAGCGAGACCCTCGAGGCCAAGTTGATGTCGGGGAACAGCGGCTACGACCTTATCTTTCCCGGCGATACCGTGGCCGAGCGGCTGATGCGCGCCGGCGCCCTGCAGAAGCTCGACCCCCGGCGCCTGGAGCATCTCGACGAGATCGAGCCGGGCCTGCGCGAACTGCAAGCCCGCTACGCGCGTTCGCGCGACGCCGCCGTGCCCTACACCTGGGGCACCATCGGCCTGACCTTCAACCGCGAGCAGATCGAACGGCGCCTGGCCGACGCTCCGCTGGACAGCCTCGACCTGCTGTTCAAGCCGGAATTGGCGGCGAGATTCGCCGACTGCGGGATTTCCCTGATCGACTCGCCGGACGAAGTGCTGGCGCTGGCCCTGCATTACCTGGGGCGCGATCCGCGCAGCGGCAAGCCGCAGGACCTGGCCGCCGCGCTGGCCTTGCTGCAGCGCATCAAGCCCTACATTCGCAAGTTCCAGTCGCAGCCGGTGGCGCAACTGGTGAACGAGGAGATCTGCCTGTCGCTGGGCTACAGCGGCGATGCGATCCAGGCCCAGCGCGCCGCCGACGAAGCCGGCAAGGCACTGCGCTTCGTCTACCGGGTGCCGCGCGAAGGCACGTCTCTGTGGATGGACAGCATGGCGATTCCGGTCGACGCGCAGCACCCGGAATATGCCTATGCGTTGATCAACTTCATCATGCGCCCGCAGAACATGGCCGCGATCAGCAGCGCTACCGGCTACCCGACCTCCAGCGCCGGGGCGCGGGCCCTGGTATCCGCCGACATGCGCGACAACCCGGACATCTATCCGGACGCGGCGACCTACGCCCGGCTGTTTCCCGGCCAGGACATCCCGCAGCGCGACATGCGGGCGCGGATGCGCGCCTGGACTACCTTCAAGACCACCCGTTCCGATCCCGTTCCCGAGGACCCGAAATGATGACCCGCAGACATTTCCTCCAGCGACTCGGCGCCAGCGCCGGCCTCGGTGCCGCCCTCACGCTCGGCCTGGAGTTCGGCTCGCCGCGTGGACAGGCGGCGGCGGCCGATCACTGGCACATGCCCGACGAGCACCTGCCGCAGGAACGGGTGTTCCTTGCCTATGCCGCGTCCCCGTCGATCTGGAAGGACCTGGCCGAGGACGTGAATCGCAGCGTCGCCCTGCTGGCCAGGACCATCGCCCGCTACCAGCCGGTCACGCTGCTCTGCCGGCCCGCGCAGGAGGCCGCGGCGCGCCGCGCATGCGGCGGCGCCAACATCGACTACCTGGCGTTGCCGCTGGACGATATCTGGGTCCGCGACTACGGCGGCTGCTTCGTGCTGAACGGGGAGGGCGAAGCGGGCCTGGTGGATTTCAACTTCAACGGCTGGGGCGGCAAGCAGCAGGCCGGCAACGATAGCCGCGTCGCCGGCGTGCTAAGCGAGCGACTGGAGGTCCGCTACATCGCCAGCCAACTGACCGGCGAGGGCGGCGGCATCGAAGTGGACGGGCGTGGCACGGCGATCCTCACCGAAAGTTGCTGGCTCAACGACAATCGCAACCCCGGCATGGACAAGGGCCAGGTCGAGGCCGAATTGAAAGCCCTGCTCGGCCTGCGCAAGATCGTCTGGCTGCCGGGTATCCGCGGCAGGGACATCACCGATGCGCATGTCGACTTCTATGCGCGCTTCGTCAGGCCGGGCGTGGTCATCGCCAATCTCGACAACGACCCGGACTCCTACGACTACGCCGTGACCCGCGAACACCTGGAGATCCTGCGCACAGCCACCGACGCCGACGGTCGCGCTCTGCAGGTGCATACCCTGTCGCCGCCCCTGAAGCCGCGCCGCGACTACTCGCGAAACAACCCGGACTTCGCCGCCGGCTACATCAACTACCTGCCGATCAACGGTGCGGTGATTGCCCCGCAGTTCGGCGACGCCAGCGCCGATCGCCACTGCGGGGAATTGCTGGGCCGCCTGTATCCGGGGCGGGACATCGTCCAGCTGAACATCGATCCCATCGCCGCCGGAGGCGGCGGCATCCATTGCGTGACCAAGCACATGTCACGTGCCTGAGTCGCCTGCGGCGGGCTCAGGCCGGCGTCGGCCGCCGGGCGCTGGCGAACAGCTCGGCGCCGATTCGCCGAGCCTGCTCCAGGTGCGCGGCTGGATCGGCGCTCTCCGACTCCAGCAACAGTTCGGAACGGACCACCCGTGCGCCGCAGTAATCGAAGATGCCATGGTCGATCTGGGTGCGCATCGCCCCGGCGTAGCCGTGCCGCTCGAAGGTGCCGGCATCGGCGCCGCCGACACCGACCAGCACCACGCGCAGGCGCTGCAGCTTTTTCCGCAGGTCGCCGCCGATGCTGTAGTCGAAGGCCCAGCCATTGGAGAACACGCGATCGATCCAGCCCTTGAGCAGGGCCGGCATCGACCACCAGTAGATCGGGTAGACCAGCACCAGGGTATCGGCGCGATCGATGCGCGCCTGCTCGGCGAGGACGTCGGCGGGAGGCGACGCCTGGCCGCGATGCACGGCGTGGTCGGCCAGGCCGAAGCGCGGCTCGAAGCCTTCCGCCGCCAGATCGGCGGTTTCCGCGGAATGGCCGGCGCGGACTACGCCTTCGGCGATGTGGGCGGCGAGGGCATGTGTGAGAGAGCGAGGATGGTGATGGGCGACGACGATCAGGGCATGCATGGGCGAATTCCTCCGGGAATTGCGGGAAGGGGGGCAAGTCGATAGTCTGGGTAAAACCTACCTTTTGTAGGTTACCTTTAGTAAGTTGCTTTTAGTAGGTTATCTATGTCAATGCACTCCCCAGACGACCCGTCGCCACGCCGCCGCCTGTCCCGCGACGAGCGCCAGCGCCAGTTGCTCGAGGTGGCCTGGCGGCTGGTCCGCGAAGAAGGCACCGAGGCGCTGACCCTCGGTCGCCTGGCCGAGCAGGCCGGGGTGACCAAGCCGGTGGTCTATGACCACTTCGGCACCCGCGCCGGCCTCCTGGCGGCGCTCTACCAGGATTACGACCTGCGCCAGACGGCGCTGATGGAGGCTGCCCTGGAAGCGAGCGAGGCGACCCTGGAGGGGCGCGCTGACGTCATCGCCCGCGCCTATGTCGACTGCGTGATGCAACAAGGACGGGAGATTCCCGGGGTGGTCGCGGCCCTCGCCAGCTCGCCGGAGCTGGAGCGGATCAAGCGCGACTACGAGGTTCTCTTCATGGACAAGTGCCGCGCCGTGCTGGAGCCCTTCGCCGGCGGCGGACGGCTGACCGTCGCCGCTCTGCGCGCAATGATCGGCGCCGCCGAAGCGCTGTCGCACGCGGCCGCCACCGAAGAAATCGCCCCGGAAGAGGCGCGGCGGGAACTGTACGAGGCGATCGTGGCGATGGTCGCGCGGAGTCGTCGGTGAAGGAACCGCGTGCCCTGGAGGAATATCGCCGGGCGATAGTGGCGGCCTGTCCGGAACTGGCGGATGCCACGTTCACCATCCTGGCCTCGGGCTGGCATTCCACGGCGGTGGAGGTCGGAGGGCGCTGGGTATTCAAGTTTCCGCGCGGCGCGGAGGCCGAGGCGGCGCTGCTGCGCGAGGCCGCCGTGCTACGCCTGGTGCGTCCGGCGGTGAGCCTGGCGGTGCCGGCGCCGCAGGTGTTTGCGGGACCGCCGCTGTTTTCCCGCCACGAGAAACTGCCTGGCGGTTACCTCCTGGGCGAGGACTACCGGCGCCTGGACGAACCCGCACGGCAGGCGGTCGGCGATGCGTTGGGGCGCTTCTACGCCGAGCTGCATCGACTGCCACCGGCGCGCATGCGGGCGGTTGGAGCCTTGCCGGTGCGTCCCTGGGAGTCGCCCACGGCGATGCGCAGGCGCGCCTTGCCGCTGCTGCCTGCGGCCTGGCGCGAACGCGCGGAACGCTTGGTGCGGGAATACGCCAAGCTGCCTGCCGATCCGCTGGGTTCGATCTTCGGCTTCTTCGACGGCCATGGCTGGAACATGGCATTCGATAGCGAGGTCGGGCGGTTGAACGGTGTCTACGACTTCGCCGACGCGAGCATCGGTCCGCTGCACCAGGAGTTCATCTATTCCACCTTCATCGATGCCGACCTCACCGAGCGCATCGTCGCCGCCTACGAGCGCTTCAGCGGTCGGCGCCTGGAGCGTCGGCGGATCGCCTTGCTGACGGCGGCGCATCGGTTGTCGGAGCTGGCCGAGCTGGCCGACGAGCCGCGCCATCTGCCGGACATGCTCGCCGGCGCCCTCGACGGTCTGGCCCTGGCGGAGGCGCAGGGCCTGGCCTGATGAGGGGACGCGCGGTTGTGCTGGGCAGGACGGATATGACCGCGTGCGGACATCCGCCGCGAAGTACCGCTACCGCTCAGAGATAGGCTTGCGCGCGGCGCCGCGAGCGCGGCATGCGGTTCTTCCCGGATAATTCGTTGAGACGCGCCTGCCAGGCCTTGCGGGCGGCATCGCGGTCCTGGCGCTGCGCGGCGGCGGGCCTGGCCTCGGCTTTCGGCCGCGGCGCGGCCTTGTCGATCACTGGCGCAGCGGCGGTGGGGGTGACAGGGGCACTGGCCGGAGCGGCGTTTTCCTGGGCCTGGGCGAAGGCGTTGGTGCGCCGGCAGGTCTTGCAACTGACCTGGCCGACGTCGCTCGAGCCGTTCACGTTGCTGTCGCCGCGCCCGCAGGCTGCCTGGCCGGATTCGCTCAAGAAGTGCGTAACCATCTGATCCTCCTGGAGAAAAAAGGGCGGCATTATTCCCAGAAGTGCCTTCGAGTGCCAGTCTCGGGGGAGAACAGCTGACGAACTGCAAGACCTTTCCGTCGACCTCCGTTCAGTCGGCTGGCCGCCGCATGCTGTCGCGCACGTAGCGGGCCGGGGGGCTGCCGAGCGCCTTGCGGAACATGCCGATGAACGAGCTGACCGACTCGTAGCCGAGGATCTCGGCGGTGCGTTGCACCGAAACGCCGGCGGACAGTTGCTGCAGGGCGATGATGATCTGCAATTGCTGGCGCCACTGGCCGAAGGTCATGCCGGTCTCCCGGCGCACCATCCGCGCCAGGGACCGCTCGCTCATCGCCACTCGCCTGGCCCATTCGGCCATGCTGGCGCGGTCGCCGGGGGCGCGGGTCAGTTCGTCGGCGATGCGGCGCAGGCCGCGGTTGTCCGGCAGCGGCAGGTAGAGCTGTTCGGTCGGCGCCTGTTCCAGGAGTTCCAGCAGCACCCCGGCGAGACGTGCGAGCGGGCCGTCGTGCGGATAGTCCTGCGGTTGCGCGCTCAGGTGCAGGATCAGTTCGAGGACCAGCGGCGACAGGGCCAGGGTGCAGCAGTCGCTCGGCAGGCGTGCCGCCCCCGGCTCGACGAAGAGGAAGCAGACCTTGCCGTTGGCGGTGACCCGGTTGCTATGCGCGATGCCGCCGGGAATCCACACACCGAACCCGGCCGGCACCATCCACAGGCCATCGGGCACCGTGCAGGTGATGCCGCCGCGGCAGGCCACCACCAGCTGGCCCTTGCGATGCCGGTGCACCGGCACTTCGGTGTCGTTGTGCCGGGCCTCCAGCTGCAGGGCCAGGGCCGGCTGGCCGAGCGCGTCGGGATCGAAGCGTTGGGCGAGGTAGGTCTGCGGTTCACGGCTCACGGCAGGTCCTTTGGTTGTCCGAATTCGATTATTTTCTGGCTGAGTAGTCGATATTTGCAAATCGCCACGACCCGTAGCCTGTGCTCGTCAACCCGACAGGAGCGGCCGACCGCTCCGCGCCCTCGATACCCTGGTGCCCTGCATGCTGAGCGAAGTCTCCGTTTCCGGCCTCTACGTGCCGCCATTGTTCCTCTACCTGTGCCTGGCGATGCCGCTCTACCTGCTGCTGGAGCGCCTCGCCTGGCGCTGGCTGGAATGCGCCTGGCATCCCGGCCTGCTGCGTTTCTTCCTGTCGTTCATCGTGCTGTCCGTGCTGGTGCTGAAGTTCTGAGCCGAGGTCCCCATGTCCATCGTTCGTCTTTCCAAGGTGGCTGCGACCTTCGCCTGCGGCCTGCTCGCCCTGTGCCTGGCGTTGCAGTTGTGGCAAGCCTACGTGCTGGCGCCCTGGACCCGCGACGGGCGGGTCAGCGCGCAGGTGATCCGCATCGCGCCGGAAGTCTCCGGCAGCGTCGAGGCGGTGTTCGTCGCAGATAACCAGCGGGTGGCCCGCGGCGATCCGCTGTACCGCATCGATCCGCGCAGCTATCGCCTGGCCGTGCGCCAGCGCGAGGCGGAGCTGGAGCAGGCGCGGGAAACCCTGCGCCAACGTGACGAGCAATGGCGCCGACGCATGCAGTTGGCCGGCGCGGTTTCGCGCGAGGAGGTCGCCAACGCCGGTCGCGCCCTGCGTATCGCCCGCGCCCGCGCCGAGGCCGCCGGGGCGGCGCTCGACCAGGCGCGGCTGGACCTGCGGCGCAGCGAGTTGCGCTCGCCGGTGGACGGCTATGTGACGCAGTTGCGCGTGCAGCCCGGCGATTACGCGGCGGCGGGCCGGACCAACATCTTCATCGTCGATCGGCGAAGCTTCTGGGTCACCGGCTATTTCGAGGAAACCAAGCTGCGCAATGTACAGGTCGGCGCGCCGGCGACGATCAAGCTGATGGGGTTCGATCCGCTGCTCGACGGCCATGTCGAGAGCATCGGTCGCGGTGTCGCCGACCTCAACGAAAGCCGTGCCGACAGCGGCCTGCCGCAGGTCAGCCCGAACTTCAGCTGGATACGCCTGGCGCAGCGCGTTCCGGTGCGCATCGAACTCGACCGGGTACCGGCGGGCGTGGTGCTTGCCGCCGGCATGACCGGCAGTGTCGAGGTGCTGCAGGCGGGCACCGCGCGGCACTGGCGGCTGACCCGCTGGTTGCAGGAGTACCTTTGATGGCGGCGTCGGCGTCCGGCGGGCGCGATTGGTACGCGGCGTTGCCGTTGCCCTGGCGGACCGACAGCCTGGGCTACGTGCTGCGCAGCATCGGCGCTGCCGCTCTGGCGCTCGGCCTGGGACTCTACCTGCAACTGGATTCGCCGTTTTCCGCGGCGTCCACTGTGCTGTTGCTGATCAATCCGGTGCAGGGGGCGGTGGTCGGCAAGGGCTGGTGGCGCGCCGTGGGTACCCTGGTCGGCACGCTCGCTGCCTTCGTCCTGACCGCGCTGTTCGCCCAGAAGATGCTGCTGTTCGTCGTCGCCCTGGGTTTCTGGCTGGGTCTCTGCGTCGGCGTCATGAGCCTGGTCCGGCACTTCTACGCCACCGCCGCGGTGGTCGCCGGTTACACCGTGTGCCTGGCGCTGGGACCGGCCATGGTCGAGCCCGAGGCGGCCTTCGAGCACATCGTCACCCGCGCCTCGGCGGTAATCGTCGGGGTCTGCTGCCTGAGCCTGGTGACCGTGCTCTTCAGCCGCAGGACCGTGTCCGGGCGGGTGCGCCAGCGTCTCGTCTCGCTCTGCGCGGCGACGCTGGCGCTGGTCGCTGCGCGGCACGCCGGTGCGGCTGACGGGGAACTGGAGCGCCGTCGCCGGACGCTGGCCGGCGAGGTCTACGCGGTAGACGACCTGCTGGGCGTCGGTCGCGCCGAGTCGCGGGTGCTGAGCGCTGCGCTCCCGGCGATCCGCGGTGGCCTGGCGGCGCTGTTTTCCACGCTGATGGAGTTCCGCTTCGCCGGCGAGACGCATTGGGCCCGGCGCTTGGCGGAGCGCGGACTGGCGCTGCCGATGGCCGACGACCTGCGCCTGCTGGGCGGCCAACTGGAGCGCGGCGAGCTCGACTTCGCCGGCGCCGCGCGACGGCTCGCGAGCTTGCGTGGTCGCCTGGCGGCGATTCGGCGCGGACTTCCGACAGACCAAGCGGATGCCTGTCGCGAAGGGCTGTTCATGGAGCGACTCGACGAGCAACTGGATGACCTGCAGGCCGCCCTGCGGGGGTTCGCCCGGCTCGACGGCCGGGCCCGCGCCGACGTCCGCCCAGCGGCCTTCCATCGACATTACCGCGAGGCCTTGCGCAACGGCGCGCGAGCCTGGCTGGCGATGCTGGTCGGCGGCGCCCTGTGGTTCCTCAGCGGGTGGGACCAGGGGCCGACCCTGCTGGCGGTGCTCGGCCCCTACTGCACGCTGCTGGCAGCCTCGCCCTTTCCCGCCGAGGGCACGCGCAATTTCATTCGCGGCACGCTCTGCGCGATACCTGCCGCATTGCTCTGCAAATTCCTTCTGCTACCGCTGATCAACGGTTTTCCATTGCTGCTGCTGTGCCTCGCCTTCTTCTGGTCGTTCGGTATCCAGGCCACCACAGTGCCCAGGCGGGCGTTGCAGGGAATCGCCTACCTGATCGCCTTCAACACCCTGGTCGCCACCGGCAATCTCGCCCGCTTCGATTTCGGCGACTTCGCCAACCAGTCCTGCGCCTGGGTGCTGGCGCTCTGCATCAGCCTGCTGGTCTATCGCCTGCTGCCGAAGGACCTGGAACGGCATTCGGCGTCGCTGCTCGACCATCTGCGCCGCGAGACCCTCGCCTTGCTGCGTCGTCGCGCCGGTTTCGACGCGCATGCCTGGCAGGCCCGCCAGCAGCATCGCATCGCCCAGCTGGGCGCGTTGCATGGCATGGAACATCCGCGCAGCGCGCTGGCCCTGCGCCTGGGCTTCGTATCCCTGCAACTCGGCCGCGAGTCGCGGCGCCTGTGGCGCGCCCTGGCCGGGCTCGACCCGGCCGCCGCGGAGGCGCGGTGGATCGAGCGCGCACTGCGAGCCATCGCCGTCCGCCATCGCGATCCGCCGCTCGCCGCGCGGCACGCACGCCGTGCCGGCGCCCGCCTGGCGGCCGCCGGCGAATGGCGCCTGGCCGCGATCCTCACCGACCTCGCCTGGTTGCTCCGGGCCTATTCGCAAAGCGTCTCGTCCGACGGGGCGCAGCATGGAGAAAAGACCTCATGAAAACCTCGTTCTTGCTGGCCTTGCTGCTGTCCTGCTGGTCCCAGGTCCAGGCGGCGGACGACGACGGGAAAGAGTTGCCGCCGATCGAGCGCTACGACTACGGCATGCCGCTGGACATCGAGCGGGTGCTTTCCGTCACGCCGGTGCCGGCCACCTGTGGCGTGGTGCCGCTGGTGATGCTCTATCGCGACAGCGCCGGACGCCTACATCGCTTGCAGTACCGAGGCCTTGGCGCGGGCTGTTCGCGGCACTGAGAAGCGGGCGCAGGCGCTGTCTCAGCGCGCCGCGCCTTCGATGATCGCCAGGACGTCGCCGATGGCGTGCTCCAGGTAGTCGCCCGCCTTGTACGCCGCAAGCGCCTGCGGACCGCCGTCGAGCACCGCCTGCGGCCGTTCGACGAAGCGTCCGAGCAGGTTGAACTCCTCGTCCAGCACCAGTACCAGCGGAATCGGGATTCGCTCCAGCGCCAGGCGCTGGCGCAGGTCGTCCTCGGCGCGGCCCTTGGAAATGATTGCCAGCTCGATATTCGGTTGCAGGCGCTGCGCGAAGTCCAGCGCGGCCAGGTTGATCTGGCAGTCCGGGCACCACATTTCCCCGGCGACCAGCAGGCGATAGCGCCGTTCGATGCGTTGCAGGCGTTCCGTCAGCGCGCTCGGCAGCCCGTTGCTTTCCAGCTTCTGCCGGAACCGCGCGACCGCGCCCTGTTCCGTGGCCAGGCCATGGCCGACGAAGGCGGCGAAGTCTTCTCCGATATCGAACAGTTCCGCGTAAGAGGCCATGCTGGTTTCGCTCCTGTGCTTGGGGAGGGATGGCGCGGCGGATATGCCAGGCAGTCGCGCCACGCCGGGGCGGCCAGGGTAGCGCGCTCGCCGCGTCGCGGCGAGCGCCGGCGTGCTCCGCCGGGTCTGGTCGTTAGCATGGCGCGGCTGGTAAAAAGACAGCGCCACCACTGCCCGCCAAGGCCCGCCCGATGCTGATCGACCTGCCTTCCACCCGTCCGGTCTTCGCCTATGCCCAGGATTATCTCCACGGCGAGCGCGTCGAGCTGCACCGGCATTCGCGCGCGCAATTGATCCATGCGCTCAGCGGGGTGGTCACGGTCGGCACCGCCGAGGGCACCTGGGTGGTGCCGCCGGGACGCGGTGTCTGGTTGCCGGCCGGTATCGAGCATGCCCTGCGTTTCGCCGGCCAGGTGCGCATGCGCACCTTGTTCATCGCCCCGCAGGCGCGCCACGACCTACCGCAGGACTGCCGGGTGGTGGACGTGCCGCCGTTGCTGCGGCAATTGATCGTCGCGGCGATGCGGATCTCCCCGGACTACCCGCCGGGCGGCCGCGACGAGCGGGTGATGGAGCTGATCCTCGATGAACTGCGGGTGCTGCCGATCCTCGCCCTGCACGTGCCACAGCCGGTCGATCCGCAACTGGCGGCGCTGTGCCGCAGCCTGCGCGCCGAGCCGGCCGCCGACTGGAGCCTGGGCGATGCCGCGCGTCGCCTGGGCGTCAGCCCGCGGACCCTGACCCGCGCCTTCCAGCGCGAAACCGGTCTCAGCTTCGTCCAGTGGCTGCGGCGCATGCGCCTGCTCGCCAGCCTCGATGCGCTGGCGGCAGGGCACTCGATCCTCGAGGTCGCACTGGACCTCGGCTACGACAGCCAGAGCGCCTTCAGCGCCATGTTTCGCCGGACCCTGGGCGTTTCGCCGAGCCTCTATTTCGGCCGCGGCGCCGCCTACGGGGTGGCCGAGGGCGACTGAGTTCAGTCCTTCTGGCGCAGCATCAGCGAGGCCAGGGCGCAGGCCAGGAGCGCCACGCAGGAAAGGTAGAAGGCGTCGGAGTAGGCCATCAGGTAGGCCTGCTGGCGCACCCCGTGGTCGAGCAGGGCCAGCGCCTGCTGCTGCTCCGGCAGTTGTATCCGCACCTGGCTACCGCCCAGGCGCTGTTGCAGGGCGCCGTCGAAGATCGTCAGGGTCTCGCCGATCCGCTCGGAGTGGAAGCGCTCGCGCAGCGAGACCAGTTGCGTCAACAGCGCGGTGCCGATCGCGCCGCCGAGGTTGCGCAGCATCGAGATCAGCGCCGAGGCCGAGCCGGCCTGGGCCTTGTCCAGGCCCTTCACCGCCAGTACCGAGAGCGCGACCATGATCAGCGGCTGGCCGATGCCGCGCACGACGATGGAGGGGATGATCACGTTGCGTCCCGCGTCGGCGTTCAGGTGCGCGCCCATCCAGCAGCCCAGGGCCATGATCGCGAAGCCGCCGGCCACCAGCAGCTTGGGGTTCAGCCAGCGCATCAGGCGCGGCAGCAGCGGCGCCAGGAGCAGTTGCACGAGGCCGTAGAGGATCAGGCTGTCGCCGATCTGCCGGGCGTTGAAACCCTGCAACTGGGACAGGTAGTTGGGCACCAGGAACACCAGGCCGAAGGTCGCCGCGCCGAACACCGCCATCGCCAGGCTGGACACGCCGAAGTTGTAGCTGCCCAGCAGGCGCAGGTTGATGAACGGCCGCGCGCCCCACAGTTGGCGCTGTACGAAGAGCAGCAGGGCGAGCACGGCGAGGACGGCGAAGGTGCGGATGAAGCCGGACTCGAACCAGTCGCGGCGGCCACCTTCCTCCAGCACGATCTGCAGCGCGCCGAGGCCGGCGACCATCGCGCCGATGCCGAGCCAGTCGGCCTGGCGCAGGCGTTCGCGGTCGCCGTCGCGGGGGCGGATCGACCAGGCCACCGCGGCCAGCAGGGCGATCCCCGGCAACAGTTGCAGGAGAAAGATCCAGCGCCAGGAATAGGCATCCGCCAGCCAGCCGCCGATCGACGGGCCGGCGGCCTGGGCCACGCTGTTGGAAAGGCTGAACAGCGCCATGCCGAGGGGTATCCGGCTGGACGGCAGCTCGGTGAGGATCAGTTGCATCGACAGCGGGATCAGCACCGCCCCCGAAGCCCCCTGGATCACCCGGATCAGGATCAGCGTCGACAGGTTCGGCGCCAGCGCGCAGCTCAGCGAACTGAGCAGGAACACCAGCGAGCCGAGGAGCATCACCCGGCGCAAGGAGAACACTTCCACCAGCCAGGCGGTAAGCGGGATCATGCTGATTTCCGCGACCAGATAGGCGGTGGATATCCACGAGCCCTCCTCGAAGGTGGCTCCCAGCGCGCCTTCTATCTCCGGCAGCGCCGCGCTGGTGACGTGCACGTTCATGCCAGCCATGAAGCAGCCGAACAGGCCGCCGGTGACGGCGACCCAGGCACGCAGCGATACCTTGTCGTCAGCGCTCATCGGCGGAGGCTCCGTCCGGTTCGCGAGTGTCCACGGTGGCGATCACCGACATCCCCGGCAGCAGCCGGCCCCGCTCGGCGGCGTCGGTGTCCAGGCGGATACGCACCGGGAAGCGCTGGACGATCTTGGTGAAGTTACCGGTGGCGTTGTCCGGCGGCAGCAGCGCGAATACCGCGCCGGAGGCCGGCGCCACGCTGTCGACGCGGCCGCGCCAGCGGCGGCCGAACGTGTCCACCTCCAGCTCTACCGGTTGCCCGGGGCGGATGCGTTCGAGCTGGGTCTCCTTGTAGTTGGCCACCACGTAGGCCTGCTCCAGTGGCACCACCGCCAGCAGCGGCAGCCCCGGCGTGACGTACTGGCGCAGGCGCACCTTGCGCTGGCCGACGCGGCCGGCGAATGGGGCGCGGATTTCGGTATCGTCCAGGGCGTGGCGCGCCAGTTCGCGCGCCGCCGCGGCTTCCTGCAGCTCCGCCTGGCGCTGGGCGAGCGCCGCCTCCGCCTCGCGTCGCCGGCTCTTCAGTACGTCCCTGGCGGCGCGCTGGCGGCCTTCCTCGGCGCTTGCCCGCCGCGCTGCCGCCCGCGCTCGCTGGTGCGCCGCGTCGGCATTCTCCAGGCGCTGGCGACTGGTGGCATGCTCGTCGGCCAATTGCCGGTAGCGTCGCCAGTCGGTCTCGGCGCGGCGCCATTCGGCTCGCGCCGCTTCGCCATCGGCGCGGGCGCGGCTGATCGTCTGCGCCTGCTCCAGCAGTTGCCGATCGAGGGTCTCCAGCTTCGCGCGCTGGGCTTCCAGCGCCGCCTGCGCCGCCGCTTCGCGGGCCTCGGCGGCGCGCAGGCGCTGGCGGAAGTCGCGCGGGTCCAGGCGCAGCAGCAGGTCGCCGGCCTGGACGTCGGCGTCGTCGGCCACCAGCACCTCGGCGACGTAGCCGGAGACCTGCGCGCTGACCGCCACCCAGTCGGCGCGTACATAGGCATCGTCGGTGCCCTCCAGGAAGCGTCCGCTGCTCCACCACCAGGCCAGCAGGGCGGCGAGCACGATGGCGCCGGCGAGGCCGCCCAGCAGCCAGGTTCGGCGCCGGTGCGTGGCTGCTGGCATGGTTTCGCCAGTGGTGTGTTCGATGGGTTCTCTGATTGCCTGGTTCATTGTCCGTTTTCCTGGTGGGAGGGGCTGGGAGCGGCTTGCCAGCCGCCGCCGAGAGCCCGGAACAGTTCGACCTGGCGCTCGGCGACGCGCATCTCGGCGTCGACCAGGCGCGCCCGGTCGGCGACCAGGCTGCGTTGACTGTCGAGCAGCTCGAGGGCATCGAGGGCGCCGGCGCGATAGTTGCTGCGCGCCAACCGGTAGGCGTGGCGCTGCTCGTCGAGGGCACGCTGGAGGTCGGCACGCCGCTGGCGCTCGCCGGCATACAGCGCCAGGGCACGCTCGACCTCGCGCAGGGCGCCGAGCACCGCTCCGTCGAAGCGCGCCAGAGCGGCGTCGTGCTCTGCCGCTGCGCTGTCCAGGCGGCCTCGCGCGCTTTCCCGGTTGGGGAAGCGCCAGCTCAGCAGCGGGCCGGCCGCGTAGGCCAGCGCGCCGCTGCCGCCGAGGCCGGCGAGGGTCACTGCGGAGGTTTCGGCGCCGACGGCGAAGCTGATGCGCGGGTACAGCTCGGCTTCGGCCAGCGCGCGCCGGGCGTCGGCGGCGGCGAGCCGGCGCTCGGCCGCGCGGACGTCCGGGCGGCGCGCCAGCAGGCTCCAGCCGTCGCCGGTGGGCAGGGCACGGCGCAGTTGCGGTATGCCGGCGCAGGTCGCGGCAGGAGCGTCCAACTGGCGCGGCGAGCGCCCGCTGAGCAGCGCCAGTTCGTAGAGTGCCGCGCGCCGCCGCGCCTCGAGCATCGGCAGCGCGGCGCGGGTCCGCTCGCGCAAGGCCAGCAGCCGGCGTCGCTGCAGCTCGCTGGAAAGGCCGGCGGCGAGCTGGCGTTCGCTCAGCGCCAGGCTCGCGTCGAGCAGGCCGACCGATCGGCGTTGTACCTCTGCCCGTCGCGCCAGGGCGCAGGCGCGGACGTAGGCGAGGGTGGTCTGGCTGGCCACGCTGACCCTGAGCAGGTCGCGCGCCGCTTGCGCCGCTTCGGCATCCGCCTTCGCCGCGGCGATGCGGGCGCGGACTTCGCCCCACAGGTCCAACTGGTAGGACAGGTCGAGGCGGGCGGTGTGTTTCCACTGGCTGCGCAGCTCCTCGTCGGTGGCTTCGGCGAGGGTCTGGTCGTCGCCGTCGCGCCCATACTGGTAGCCATAGCCGACCTCGGTCCGTGGCCAGCGTTCGCCCTGTGCGCCGCGCAGATGGCCGAGGAGCGCGCGGGCATGGGCATCGGCTGCGGCCAGGTCGCGGTTGTGGCGCAGCGCGGCGGCCACCAGGTGGTTCAGCCCAGGGTCCTGGTAGAGCGTCCACCACTGGGCGGGCAGCGCGTCGCCGCGGGTTCCCGCCACCCTCGACAGGCCAGGGTCGAGGCTTTCCGCGCGTGGCGCGGGTTGGTTGCGGTTCGCGCAGCCCAGCGCGGTGGAGATCCCCAGCGCCAGCGCCACGCAACGCAGATGACTGGCAAGCGGCATTGCCCTGCTCCCGTGTCTGAAAGAGCGGGGAACGGTAAGGCAGGCGCGGGCGGCCTGCGCCGGCAAAAGCGCCAGTCATCGTCGCGAAATGGACAGTCGGCGGATTTTTCAGCGTTGTCGCATCAGGTATGGGCCGCAGCCCAGGGCCAGCAGCCCGGCCGGGATGGCCAGCAGGGAGATGCGGGCGATCTGCCGGGAGTAGCGGTTCACCCCGGCAAAGCTGTCGGCCTTGGTGGCGGTCTCCCGGCGAAACCCCGGTCGCGGCTTTCGGCGCGGCTGCGTTCGAGAAGGAACTCCACGGCGACCACGCCCAGCCAGAATGCGACGGCGAACAGGCGAAGGGACAACGGCAACGGGTGCATGGCGCGCTCTCGCTGGTCTTTCAGGCGTTCTCCGGATGCCGTCTCAGCCAGCGCAGGGCGTCGTCCCACAGCGCCTCTGCACCGGCGCGGAAGTAGCCCATGTGTCCGAGCGGTCCACCGTCGGGTCGCAGGTCGAGGGTTTCCAGCGGTGCGTTGCGGTAGGCCTCGACGAAGGCGTCCCGCGAGCGCGGCGGTGCCCAGGGATCGTCCAGGGCGGTGGCGAACAGACAGGGCGTGCGCACTGCGGCGTAGCGCTGGTGGAGGTGGCGCATCGCCGGGTCGTCGAAATAGTAGCGGGGATGGCGGCACCAGCGCTTCCAGTCGCGGTAGACCCCCAGCGGCAGGTCGTCGCCCATGCCCAGCAGGCTCCAGGCCATGTAGCCTTTCCAGGCCACCAGCGGCGGCAGCACCAGGGTCCACAGCAGGCGCACCTTGAACGCTTCGCGGCGCGACATCCAGCCGCTCCAGCCGGCGCCGCTGCCGAAGCTGTAGCAGGCGGCGAGCCGCCCATGGTCGGGCAGCAGGCCGATGGCGTGGCCGCCGAAGGAGTGGCCGATCCAGTACAGCGGCCGCTCCTCCCGGCCGAGCAGCTCGACGGCGGCGGCGAGGTCCCGGTAGGCCCAGTCCAGGTAGGACATGGCGAAGCCCTTCAGGCTTGCCGGCGCGGATTCGCCGATGCCGCGATAGTCCAGGGTGAGTACGTCGAAGCCCTGGCGCGCGGCGTGTTCGGCGAAACGCCGGTAGAAGCGCTGGGCGACGCCCGTCGCGCCGGCCACCAGCAGGTTGCCATGGGCGTGGCCCGGCGCGTGGTAGCGGTAGGCGGACAGCGGATAGCCGTCGGTCGCGGGCAGGGCCAGGCGTTCCATCCGCACCGGCGCTGCGGAATGTTGAGTCAACGAAGTCATGTCGGTTTCCGCAGGAGAGATGGAGCGGAGCGACCGGGGGTCGACCCGCAGGGGAGCTAGCGGCCTTTGAACGCCGGCGCGCGCTTTTGCACCATCGCCAGCACGCCCTCGCGGACGTCCTCGCTGCCGATCAACGCGGCCAGCGACTCGTTGACCCGCGACAGCGCCGCATCGTCCCCCTCGTCGCGCCCCTGGAACGCCGATTGCAGCGCGGTGCGCACCGCCAGCGGCGCGGCCCGGGCGATCCGCTCGGCGTATTCGAGGGCCCGTGCCAGTTCCTCGCCGGGTTCCACCACCTCGGTGAGCAGGCGCATGCGCAGGGCTTCGTCGGCATCGAACTCATCGCCGGTGAGGATGTAGCGCATGGCGTCGGTCCAGCCCGCCGCGCGCGGGAAGCGCACGGTGGATCCGCCCAGCGGCGGGATGCCGCGTAGCACCTCCAGATGGGCGAAGCGCGTGCCGCGCGCGGCCACCGCGATGTCGGCATTGAGCATTAGCTCTATCCCGGCGGTCCAGCAGGTGCCTTGCACCGCGACCACCAGCGGCTTGCTCCGACGCGGCTGGACCACGCCCCAGGGATCGACGCCGCCGTCCGGATAGCGGAAACCGCTGGCGGCGAGCTTCGGTGCCAGTTCCATCAGGTCGAGCCCGGCGGTGAAGTGCTCGCCATGGGCGAAGAGCACGGCACAGCGGGATTCCTCGCTGCGCTCGTATTCACCCATGGCCAGCGCCAGGTCCGCCAGCATTGCGCTGTCGAAGGCGTTGCGCTTGCCCGCGCGGTCCAGGCCGATGAGAAACAGATGACCGCGCTGCTCTCGGGTGACGCGGCCCGGGCCGCTGTTGGCTTCGCTCATGATGCCTCTCTCCTGTGCTTGGGTTGGTGGAGCGGAAACTTCTTCTAGTTACCTACCGAACATTCGGTTTGTAAAAACTAAACAAACATTCGGTAACCGTCAAATTGAGGCGCCAAGGCTTATGGCATAGAATCAACGCCTTTGATCGAGAGCAGGAACCTTCCGTGCGTCCGTTGAAAATCTCCCGCGACGAGCTTCTCCAGCGCTGCGCCGGCACCTTCCGTCGCTACGGCTACCACGGCACCACCATGGAAATGCTGTCCAGCGCCTGCGGCTTGACCAAGGCCTCGTTCTACCACCACTACCCGAACAAGGAAGCCTTGCTCCGCGACGTTCTCGAATGGACCCACCAGCGGCTCGCCGAGACGCTCTTCAGCATCGCCTACGACCCGCTGCTGACGCCCCGCGAGCGCCTGGAAAAACTCGGCCGCAAGGCCGCCCGGTTGTTCCAGGACGACAGCATCGGCTGCCTGATGGGCGTGGTCGCGGTCGACGCCAGCTATGGTCGCAGCGAGCTGATGGCGCCGATCCGCAGTTTCCTCGACGACTGGGCGCAAGCCTTCGCCCAGCTCTACCGCCCGGCCTTCGACGAGGCGCAGGCGCTGGAGCGCGGCCGGCAACTGGTGGCCGATTTCGAAGGCGCCATCCTGCTGGCGCGCATCTATGGCGAGCCGGGCTATATCGATGGCGTCACCCGGCGAGCGCTGGAGCAACTGGCGGGCTAGCCTGCGCCCGCCTTCAACCTGAACGAAGCGTTTCGCCAGGCGGTCGGAACAACAGGTCCCCGTTCCGGAAGCCGAGTCCA
The DNA here is from genome assembly GCF_037574965.1 of Pseudomonas sp. KBN12P06040. Classification (NCBI taxonomy): domain Bacteria; kingdom Pseudomonadati; phylum Pseudomonadota; class Gammaproteobacteria; order Pseudomonadales; family Pseudomonadaceae; genus Pseudomonas; species Pseudomonas sp. KBN12P06040. Next base: position 4,214,629 of record NZ_JBBELS010000001.1, on the reverse strand, counting down.
TGCCGCTGCGCCGTGCCGTTTTCGCCATCCTTTTCGCGTCCCTGGGCAGTCCTTTGGTCGCCGCCGAAACACCCCTGCGCCTGGAGCGCCTGGAGCGCTGCGGCGATCTCCTGGCCAGCGAGCGGCAGGAGTGGTGCCTGCGCGTGCGCGGCCTGGGTGCCGGCCTGCCGCGCCTGTTGCTGGACGGCCGCGAACTGCCGGCCACCGCCCTGCGGCGCGAGGGCGACGGCCTGCGGCTCCGCCTGGACCGCCGTGGCCACGCCAGCGGTCCGCTTTGGCTGGAGCAGGGCGGGCGCAGCAGCAATCCGGTATGGCTGACCCTGAACGGCAGCCATGTGCTCGCCGCCGGTCCCGACGAGGTGGCGAAGAACATGGATGGCCTGACCACCTACGTCGACCTGGTCAGCCTGTTGATCGAGGAGAACCACGATGGTCGCCGGGAGGCCGAACGCCTGGCCGATAAATATGGCGCGCGGGTGGTCGGCGCGATCCCGCCGTTGAACCTCTACCAGTTGCGCCTGCCGGCGCGCGACCTCGTCCAGCGCGACGCGCTGGTCCTCCGCATCGGCAGCGAGACCAGCGTGGACGCCGTGGTGGTGGAGGAGTCCGCGCCGGAGAAGGGCGAGGAAACCGAGGCGGCGCGCCGGCCCGTGGACAAGCCGGACAGCGACTCCGACGAGTGGGCGGCCAATCGTTTCATGGACGCGGTGAACTATTACCAGCGTCGGGTCCGCGCCCGCCAGGCCCCGCTGGAGACCCGCCCGGTGCGCATCGGGGTGATCGAGCGCGACGTCGACTTCGACGCCCCCGACTTCGCCGACTACCTCGGCCCCTGCAAGGCGCCCGCGCCGCGTACCTGCCTCTACGCGCGCGATGCCGAACGTCCCGACAACCACGGTTCGACGGTCGCCGGCATCCTCGCCGCGCGCTGGGACCAGGGCGGCAACAGTGGCTTCCTGCGTGGGCTGGACCGCGCCAGCCAGGGTTTCGAAGTGATCGTCGAGCGCAATTCCGACGCTGGCATCACGGCCAACGTCGCCGCTTCGGTGAACCTGGTGGAGGATGGCGTGCGGGTGCTCAACTGGAGCTGGGGCATCCACCGCGTCGGCGCTCGCGACGTCGATGGCGACGAGGTGGATTCGCTGGTGCGCTCGGGGATCGCCATGAGCGGCTACGAGGAGTTGCTCGAGGAATTCTTCCTCTGGCTGCGCAAGGAGCATCCGGACGTGCTGGTGGTCAACTCCGCCGGCAACGGCTCGTCCTACTCCGGTACAGACGAATACCGCCTGCCGTCCTCCTTCGTCACCGAGCAGTTGCTGGTGGTGGGCGGCCACCAGCGCAGCGAGCGCCAAGGCCTGGCGGTGGACGACCCGGCCTACGCGGTCAAGCGCAGCACCTCGAACGTCGACATGCGGGTGGATGTCACCGCCGCCGCCTGTACCCACGCCTCGACCCTGGAGAGGGACGCGCGGGGCGAGGTGCACTGCGGCACCTCCTATGCCACGCCGATGGTCGCCGGCACGGTCGCCGCCATGCTTTCCCTCAACCCGCGGCTGCGACCCGAGGAGATCCGCATGCTGCTCCGGCGCAGCGCCATGACCATCGGCGGCGACTACGATTTCGAGCCGGCCGATGCCGAGGACCTCACCGCACCGATCCTGCCCTCGGAGCGCGGCTACCGCCTGGACCACCGCGACGTCGGCCGCTCGGCGCGGCTGGACATGCAGAAAGCCCTGGACCTGGCGGTGAAGAGCCGCGAGCGGGTGCGCTGAGGCGTTCCGCCGGCCCTGGGCCTCACGGCGAGGCTTCCAGCAGCCGGGCGAGGCGTTCGGCGAGTTCGTTGTGGCGGAACGGCTTGGTCAACACCTCGAAGCCGTTGAGTTGCTCGGGCGTGAGGTTGGCGTAGCCGGTGATGACCAGCACCGGCAATTGCGGGAAGCGCTGGCGCAGTTCCTCGGCAAGCTGCACGCCGGTCTTGTCGGCCATGAGATGGTCGGTGACCAGCAGGTCGGGCGCCAGGCCGCGCTCGACCTCGCCCAGGGCTTCCTCCGCCGACGCCGCCTCGCTGACCTGGTAGCCGAGATCGCCGAGCAGCAGCGCGGTGGTGTAGCGCACCATCCTGTCGTCGTCGACCAGCAGCACGTAGGTCGGCCGCAACGCTTCCGGTGCGTCCGGGCAGCTTTCTGCGGTGGATTGCGTCTGCTCCGCGGTGATCGGCAGCCAGATGCTCACCCGGGTCCCCTTGCCGATCTCCGAGTGGATGCCCAGGCCGCCGCCGGACTGGGCGACCAGGCCCTGGACCATCGACAGGCCGAGGCCGGTGCCCTTGCCCACGCCCTTGGTGGAAAAGAACGGCTCCATGCAGCGGGCCAGCACCTCGGCGGGCATGCCTCCGCCGTTGTCGGCGACTTCCAGGCACACGTAGCGGCCGGCGCCGAGACCGTCCACCGCGCCGTCGATCACCAGGTCGGTCCGCGCGCCTATTTCCAGGCGGCCGCCTTCGCCCATGGCGTCGCGGGCGTTCACCGCGAGGTTGAGGATGGCCAGTTCGAACTGGTGCGGATCCACCACCACCGCAGGCAGGCGTTCCGGGATCTCGATGCGGACCTCGATGGTCGGGCCGAGCGAGCGCTCGATCAGGTCGTGCATGCCTTCGACCAGCTCGCGCAGGGCCACCGCCTGCGGCTTGAGGGTTTGCCGGCGGGCGAAGGTGAGCAGGCGACCGACGAGGTTCCGCGCCCGTTCGGCGGACTGTAGCGCGCCGTCGATGAGGTCGGTGGAGCGGGCGTCGTCGAGCCGCCGGCGGATCAGTTCCAGCGAGGCCATGATCGGCGTCAGCAGGTTGTTGAAGTCATGGGCGATGCCGCCGGTCAACTGGCCGACCATCTCCATCTTGCGTGCCTCGTGAAGCTGCGCCAGGGCGCTTTCGCGCTGGGCGAGCATGGTCGCGACACGTTCTTCCAGGCTTTCGTTGAGTTCGCGCAGCTCGTTCTCGGCGCGTACCCGCGCGCTGATGTCCATGCACACGCAGAGCAGGCCGCTGGCGGCATGCTGCTCGTCCACCAGCGGCGTGACCTGGTTCTGCACCCACACCGTATCGCCGTCGGGGCGAACGTAGCGGCCGCTCATCTCGAACGCCGCGCCGGTCGCTCCGCCTGGCGCCGCAGGGAGGGCGAAGTCGGCGGGGTCGAGGATGTCCTGCATGCGCAGGCCGAGCAGGGTCTCGCGCGAACGGCCGGCGATCTCGCAGTAGCGATCGTTGACCCGGGTGAAGCGCCAGTTCCGGTCGCATACCGCGATGCCCGCGCTGGCCTGGTCGAACATCGCCGCCAGTTGCGCGGAACTGGTGCGCAGCGCCAGCTCCGCGCGGGCATGGGTGAGCGAGGTCCAGGCCAGCTTGGCGGCTTCCTCCGCCAGGCGGCGCGAATCTTCGCCGAGGGCCTGCGGATGGGCGAAGTGGATCGCCAGCAGCGCCTCCAGCCGGCCGTGGCGCAGCACCGGGACGTGCAGCGTGGCGCCCAGCCCCAGGCGCGCGCGGCTCGCCGCCTCGTCGAGACTCATGCCGCGCTCCCCGGCGAGGTCTTCCCGCGCCACGCTGCGTCCGGCATGCAGTTCGCCGGACAGGGTGGCGCCGAACGCCAGGTAGCGATGCCGACCGACCGCCGAGCGGCCGTCGTGGAGATAGTCGCGATGGACCTGGAAGGTCATGCCGTCGCCGTTGTCCTCGCCGAAGAATATCCGCGACGCGCCCAGCTCCTCGCCGAGCCGGCGCAGGGCGGTGGCTTCGATCTCCAGGGGATCGGCCAGGGACGGCAGGGTCTGGCCCAGTTCCAGGAGGAACGCCTGGCGGCGTTCAAAACGCACCCGCTCGGTGGTCTCGGTGACGATGCACAGCACGCCGCCGACGGAACCGTCGGTTTCCCGCACCGCCGAATAGGACACGTCGAAATAGACCGTCTCGCCGCGTCCATGGCGTTCGATGTAGAAGGGCCGATCCTTTGCCGCGAAGGTTTCACCGGTCTCGTACACCCCGCGCAGCAGCGGTTCGAGGTCATCCCACAGCTCCCGCCAGTTCTCTATCGCCGGCCGGCCGAGGGCGCGCGGATGCTTGTCGCCGATGCTCGGCGCGTAGGCATCGTTGTACAGGGCGACGAATTCCGCGCCCCAGAACAGCACGATCTGCGCCTTGGCCGGCAGCAGCGTGGCCATCGTCGTCTTCAGGCTCGCCGACCAGGCGTCCGGCGGGCCGAGGGGCGAACTGGCCGCGTCGAGGCTGAGCAACAGTTTCCCGACCGCTCCTCCGTTGGCCAGGAAGGCCGGTGGATGGTCGAGGGTGTTCGGGTCCGGTTCGATGGTGAAAGGCTGTGCCATGTCTGCGGAGTCTTGCTCGGTTCCGGTTGAGGTGGTGGGTCGTATGGAATATAGGAGGGCGGTGGGTGCGCTTGCGTTCAATCCGGCTGGGCGGGATGGCGCACCGGGGCGCTCCAGACGCTCGGCGCGTTGCCAGGCGGAGTCTGGCGATGATTTCGTACGCGGTGCCCGAGACCGCGATGGAGACTTGGCGTAGGGGCGAACGACGCCACCGGCGTCATTCGCCATGGCCGGGTCAACCGGAACGTCGAGCGGCTACCAGGCGCTGCTGCAGGCGCGTCAGGAAGGCCACTTCGAAGGCGGTCTTCTGCATCGGTGTGGGCAGGCTGTCGCGGCCGAAGGCGAAGGCGGTCCAGAGCTGGCCTTCGATCTGGTCGGCAAGCCAGTTCTCGGCCTGGCGGACGCCCTTGTCGATGGCGGGCTGGGCGGGAACCGGCCAGAGCAGGGAGAGACCGGGTTGCCGGTCGGCGGGGGGAATCTCGACCATCAGGTCCTTGTAGCGTTCGATGATTGCGTCGACGTGGGTCTTTTCCTTTTCATCCTTCGTCATGCTGGGTACTCCGTTTCTGAGAGTCACATGACCTGCCGCCTTCGCTGTCAATCGATGGAGGCAGGATCGCTCAGGGTTGACAGACCGGGAAACGGAACCGGCAGACCACGAGGGTCTCCCCACGCGATCCGCCATGAAGGCCCGCAGTTGGAAAACTGCGGTCGAGCCGATGCCTGCAAAAGCATTCGCTGCTTTCGCATGCACCGCTCGGCGCATCGCGCCGTCTCTTCGGGCTGTCAAACCCGGTCACGGATTTGGCCGTGACGGGCGCAGGATAGGGGCAGGCAAGGCGGGGAGCAAGGGCGGGAACGGGTGACGGCAGAGGCTATCGGCAGGCAAGGCGTTGGCTGAAGCGATTCATGGAAATAACCCGGCGTTGGGAGCGCGCCGTTAATCATCGTTTACCAGGAGAAAACAATCCGCCTGGACTGTTCGATTCAATATTTTGTGATGCGCTTCACGCAATAAGAGTATTCCTTATGAGCCACGCAAAAGTGTCATTCGCTTCTTCGAAGAGGGCGCTGCCGAAGTTGCACGCTAGTTGGGCACGCCGCGAGGGCGGCTCGGCACTTTGGTGCATAAGGATATAACCCTTTCTTCATTTCTGATTTTCGTCAGAGTTCGTGCCGGGGCGACCGTCCGTCATTCGATATTAATTAAAAGCGTCAATAATCCGTTTAGGAATCAGGGGCTTGGAAATCCACCTGGCAGAACTGACAGGTCGGTATGCCCAACCAAAGTATTGAACTGATTTAAGTGGTGGTACAAATTTGCCTTTCCCATGTTAGTCCTACTTAACAGGCGAAGCGGTGGAGAGCGCTCTGTTGCGGGCTGCTCGGGATTAAATGGGTTTCGCCCTCGGGGGCTCCTGTCTTCCAATAAAAACAAGTTGTCGCCAGGCCTGATGAACTTTCAGGTACCCGCGTTCCGTTTTCTCGCGGAACTCACTGACTGCGCTTAACCGCGTGACCGGTTCGGTCGGTAAACAGCGACCTGCGCCGGAAACGCGATAACCGAGACAACTCAATCGAGGAACAGAAGATGGGATTATTCAATGCAGCCGCGAACCTGTTCGGCCAGGTCTACGAGCGTGCGACGCAGGTGGCCGCCACCGCCGTCACGGCGGTGGCGGACGTGGCCAGGACATTGGTGGGCTCCACCGTCGACGCCGTGGAGCAGCAGGTGCACGAAGCGCTGACATCGGTGCATGACGCCGTTGCCAGCGTGGAGCAGGCGCTGGAGGGTACGGTCGGCGCGGTGGCCGGCACGCTCGGCGAGATCGCCGGCGACGCCCTCGACACCGTAGGCTCCGCGGTCGGCACGCTGGGCGGGCTGGCCGGCAACTCGCTGGCGATCGCCGACGACTTGTTGCACGGGCGCGTCGAGCCGGAGGATTACCTGAAGCTGGTCGGTGACCTGGGGCAGGGCGTCGGTGCCACCGTCGGCCATGCCTGGGAATTCGGCAGCGACAGCCTGAAGGCCGCCAACGATCTCTACCACGCCGCCTACCAGGGTGGCTCGCTAAGCCTCGGCAATAGCGACGGCCTGCTCGGGGTCAATGTGATCGGCTCGCTGCTCGGCGGCAATCACGACCAGGGCGTGATTCCCGATAGCCGCGGCATCCTCGGCCCGCTGCCGATCAACGTCTCCTTCACCGAGCAAGGCCTGACCTTCGGCGGCGAGACGCCGCTGACTCCGCTGGTCACCGCAGCCCTGGCGCTGAATCCGATCACCGCGCCGCTGGTGCCGGTGCTGGCGCCGCTCAACCTCGGCGGCCTGGGAGTGGTCGGCTCGGTCGACAAGGAAGGCTTCAGCGCCAAGTTCTACGGTATCGCCGGACCCAGCTACAACCTCGGCGTGGCCAATCTCGGCGGCACCCTGGAGCTGGGTAGCTACAACGAGGTCAAGCTGCTGAGCTGGAACGAGGTGACCCTCAAGGACCTGCCCATCGTCGGCGGCATCCTCGGCTACGTGCCGGTGGTCAAGGACATCGGCGTCTCGCTGCCGACGCTGGACCTGCACTTCGACAGCAAGCTGTATGCGCAAACGATTGCCGGTGTCGATGTCGCCGGGGTCGGGCCGAAGGGCCAGATCGAGCTGGTGCATGACCTCGACAATGACCTGTCGATCGTCGCCGGGATCGCCGGGGATACCGCGCACAGCGCCCTGGACGGTGCCGGCAAGGTGCTCGCGGCGCTGCTCGGCCACGGCGGCGAAGCGGCGCCGCCGACAATCCAGCTGATCGGCGCCGACCCGGCGCCGGAGCATCAGGCCCTGGCCGCCTGACGGCGAGGGAACGCCCGGCACAGGGAGGTGCCATCCGGGCTCATTCGGGATTCCAGCGGCAGTCGTGGCAGAAGTGAGCGCGCTCGATGGCAAGGCTCGGTTCCAGCGTTACCAACGAAATCAAACAGGCCCTGGCGGCCAGCCGCAGTGCGTTGCGCAGCGTGGCGGCGTTCTCCGGGGTGATCAACCTGCTGATGCTGGTGCCCTCGCTGTACATGCTGCAGGTGTACGACCGCGTGCTGTCCTCGGCCAACGAAGTCACCCTGTTGATGCTGACCCTGATGGCGCTCGGCGTGTTCGTCTTCATGGGCGCGCTGGAGGCGCTGCGCAGCTTCGTCCTGGTGCGGGTCAGCGAACGCTTCGACGGCCAGTTGCACGGGCGGATATACGCCGCCGCCTTCGAACGCAACCTGCGCGCCGGCGGCCAGGAGGCCAGCCAGGCGCTGCACGACCTGACCACCCTGCGCCAGTTCATCACCGGCCAGGCGCTGTTCGCCTTCTTCGACGCGCCCTGGTTCCCGGTCTACCTGCTGGTGATCTTCCTCTTCGACCCCTGGCTCGGCCTGCTCTCGCTGGTCGGCGCGCTGGCCCTGATGGCCCTCGCCTGGTTCAACGAACGCGCCACCCGTGCGCCGCTGGCCAAGGCCGGCGAGTTGTCGATCAAGTCCGGCCAACTGGCCAGCAACAACCTGCGCAACGCCGAGGTGATCGAGGCGATGGGCATGCTCGGTAGCATGCGCGGGCGCTGGGAACGGCTGCACCAGGCGTTCCTCGACCAGCAGAGCCTGGCCAGCGAGCGCGCGGCGCGGATCAACGCGCTGAGCAAGTACCTGCGCATCGCCCTGCAATCCCTGGTGCTCGGCCTCGGCGCCTGGCTGGCGGTGGAGGGACGCATCACCCCGGGGATGATGATCGCCGGCTCGATCCTGATGGGCCGTGCGCTGGGGCCCATCGACCAACTGATCGGCGTGTGGAAGCAGTGGGGCGCGGCGCGCGATGCCTATCGCCGGCTGAGCGGCCTGCTCGACGAATTCCCCGCCCGCGAGCGGCGCATGGAATTGCCCGAGCCGCGTGGCCACCTGCTGCTGGAATCGCTGGACGCGGCGCCGCCCGGCAGCGAGGCGCGCACCCTGCGTGGCCTGACCCTGGCGATCCCGGCCGGCTCGGTGGTCGGCGTGATCGGTCCGTCCGGCTCCGGCAAGTCGAGCCTGGCGCGGGTAGTGCTGGGCATCTGGCCGACCCTGCACGGCAGCGTGCGCCTGGACGGCGCCGAGATCCGCCAGTACGAGCGCGAGACCCTCGGCCCGCGCATCGGCTACCTGCCGCAGGACATCGAACTGTTCGCCGGCACGGTGGCGGAAAACATCGCCCGCTTCGGCGAGGTGCAGGCCGACAAGGTGGTGGAGGCGGCGCGCCTGGCCGGGGTCCACGAACTGGTCCTGCGCCTGCCGCAGGGCTACGACACCGTGCTCGGCGTCGGCGGCGCCGGGCTTTCCGGCGGCCAGCGCCAGCGCATCGCCCTGGCCCGGGCGCTGTACGGTGCGCCGACCCTGGTGGTGCTCGACGAACCCAACTCGAACCTCGACGACAGCGGCGAGCAGGCGCTGCTGGCGGCGATCCAGGCGCTCAAGGCGCGTGGCTGCACGGTGCTGCTGATCACCCACCGGGCCGGCGTGCTGGGTTGCGCCGACCGCCTGCTGGCGCTGAACGCCGGCCAGTTGCACCTGTACGGCGAGCGCGACCAGGTGCTCGCCGCCTTGAACAACCAGCGCGCCGCGTCGGCGTCGCAGCAGCGCGCGGACTACCGGGTGGCCGGCTACGGCGCGCCGCAGGTGGTGGCCGCGCCGCGCCAGGGAGGTGTGGAATGACCCGCACGGTGAAACGCGACGAGAACGCCTATGCGCGACTGGGCTGGCTGCTGGTCCTGTTCGGCTTCGGCGGTGCGCTGCTCTGGGCCGCCTTCGCGCCGCTCGACCAGGGCGTGGCGGTGCCGGCCACGGTGATCATCTCCGGCCAGCGCAAGTCGGTGCAGCATCCGCTGGGCGGGGTGGTCAAGCACATCCTGGTGCGCGACGGCCAGCATGTGGAGGCGGGCGAGCCGCTGATCCGCATGGAACCGACCCAGGCCCGGGCCAACGTCGATTCGCTGCTCAACCGGTACGCCAACGCGCGGCTCAACCAGGCGCGCCTACAGGCCGAATACGACGGCCGGCGGACCCTGGAGATGCCCGCGGGGCTGGCCGAGCAGGCCCCGCTGCCGACCCTCGGCGAGCGCCTGGAGTTGCAGCGGCAGTTGCTGCACAGCCGCCAGACCGCGCTGGCCAACGAACTCTCCGCATTGCGGGCGAACATCGAGGGGCTGCGCGCCCAGCTCGAAGGGTTGCGCCAGACCGAGGGCAACCAGCGCCTGCAACAACGCCTGTTGAACAGCCAGTTGAGCGGTGCGCGCGACCTCGCCGAGGAAGGCTACATGCCGCGCAACCAGTTGCTCGAACAGGAGCGCCAACTGGCCGAGGTGAACGCCCGGCTATCGGAGAGCAGCGGTCGCTTCGGGCAGATCCGCCAGAGCATCGCCGAGGCGCAGATGCGCATCGCCCAACGCGAGGAGGAGTACCGCAAGGAAGTCAACGGGCAACTGGCGGAAACCCAGGTCAATGCACGGACGCTCTGGGAGGAGCTGTCCTCGGCGCGCTACGAACTGCGGCACGCCGAGATCCGCGCGCCGGTCAGCGGCTACGTGGCCGGCTTGAAGGTGTTCACCGATGGCGGGGTGATCGGCCCCGGCGAATTGCTGATGTACATCGTGCCCAACAGCGACAGCCTGGAAGTGGAGGGCCAGCTCGCGGTGAACCTGGTCGACCGGATCCACAGCGGGTTGCCGGTGGAGATGCTGTTCACCGCCTTCAACCAGAGCAAGACCCCACGGGTCACCGGCGAGGTGACCATGGTCAGCGCCGACCGCCTGCTCGACGAGCAGAACAAGCAGCCCTACTACGCGCTGCGCGCCCAGGTCGACGCGGCCGCGATGGGCAAGCTGAAGGGCCTGCAGATCCGCCCGGGGATGGCGGTGCAGGTGTTCGTCCGCACCGGCGAGCGCTCGCTGCTCAACTACCTGTTCAAGCCCCTGTTCGACCGCGCCCACGTGGCGCTGGCGGAGAACTGACCGATGACCATGCGCCGCCTGATGACCTGGCTGTTCGGCGCCTTCCTGTTGCTGCTGCGCGAGGATGCCTTCGCCCTCGGCCTGCTGGACGGCTATCACCTGGCCCTGGAGAACGACCCGCAGTTCCAGGCCGCGATCCAGGAGCACGAGGCTGGCAGGCAATACCGTGCGCTCGGCCGCGCGGCGCTGCTGCCGCGCCTGGTGTACAGCTACAACCGTGGGCGCAGTTGGTCCGATGTGACCCAGACCACCACCCGCGGCGATTTCAAGGAAGACCGCGACTACGACAGCTACGTCTCCACCCTCAGCCTGCAACAGCCGTTGTTCGACTACGAGGCCTTCAGCCGCTACCGCAAGGGCGTGGCCCAGGCGCTGCTGTCCGACGAGCGCTTCCGCAGCCAGAGCCAGGAACTGCTGGTCCGGGTCCTGGAGGCCTATACCGGCGCGCTGCTGGCCCAGGACCAGATCGAACTGGCGCGGGCGCAGAAACGCTCCTACCGCGAGCAGTTCCAGCTCAACCAGCGCCAGTTCGAGCGCGGCAACGGCACCCGCACCGACACCCTGGAGACCCAGGCCCGCTTCAACCTGGCCCAGGCCCAGGAAATCGAGGCGCGGGACAGCCAGGATGCCGCCCTGCGCGAACTGGAGCGACTGGTCGGAGCGCCGCTGGAGATCGCCGACCTGGCGCCGCTCGGCGAACGCTTCCAGGTGCGCCCGCTGAGCCCCGCCAGCTACACCGCCTGGCGCGACCTGGCGCTGGCCGAGAATCCCGAGCTGGCCTCGCTGCGCCACGCGGTGGACGTGGCCCGCTACGAGGTCGAGCAGAACCGCGCCGACTTCCTGCCGCGCCTGGGCCTGTACGCCAGCACCGGCAAGTCCAAGTCCGGTTCGGAGAACACCTACAACCAGCGCTACGAAACCGACAGCGTCGGCATCCAGTTGAGCGTTCCGCTGTTCTCCGGCGGCGAGACCCTGGCGGCGACGCGCCAGGCCACGCATCGCATGGAGAAGAGCCATTACGACCTGGACGACAAGGTCCGCGAGACCCTCAACCAGGTGCGCAAGATGTACAACCAGAGCAGCAGCAGCGCGGCGAAGATCCGCGCCTACGAGATGACCGTGGATTCGGCGCGGACGCTGGTGATGGCCACGCGCAAGAGCATCGCCGCCGGGGTGCGGGTCAACCTCGACCTGCTGAACGCCGAGCAGGCGCTGTACAGCGCGATGAACGAGCTGTCCAAGGCCAAGTACGACTACCTCACGGCCTGGGCACGCCTGCGTTTCTACGCCGGGGTGCTGGACGAAGCCGACCTGGAACTGGTGGCGGCGAACTTCGTTTCCGGCGAGACGCCGGCGCGCCGCCGCGACTGCGCGACGACGGATTGCCCGGCGCCGCTGCACACCCTGTCGAAGACCGATACGGAGGAAAACCGGAGCGCGCTCAATTGAGACCGCGAAGGACGTGCGGGCAATTGTTCGCCTGGCGTGAAGTCGATGTCCCGGGCGGGTCGACAGAGGTCGAACAATACGCATGGAATTGTTTTTTCAATAAGGCGCTATTTATATGAAACGGTTTTTATAATATTCCAGTGTCTTCGGTAGTTTATCTTTCCTGCATGATTTCATATATGCGGAATTCGTTCGTGCATATGCTTTAAGTGCAGCTTAATTTTTTTCATGAAACCTGTGGACATTGGAAAATGAGCTGTGTCAGTTTGGACTTCGGCCTGATCTGGCCGATAACTGCAATTATCCATCCGATAATTGTATCCGAGTTATTTCCTTTACAACTTAAAGGGATATGACAATGTCCAGCAATTCTCTTGCATTGAAAGGTCGTAGCGATGCGTATACCCAGGTAGACAACTTCCTGCATGCCTATGCGCGGGGCGGGGACGAATTGGTCAATGGCCATCCGTCCTATACCGTCGACCAGGCGGCGGAGCAGATCCTCCGCGAACAGGCGTCTTGGCAGAAAGCACCGGGCGACTCGGTGCTGACCCTGTCCTATTCGTTCCTGACCAAGCCGAACGACTTCTTCAATACGCCGTGGAAGTATGTCAGCGATATCTACTCGCTGGGCAAGTTCAGCGCCTTTTCCGCGCAGCAGCAGGCTCAGGCCAAGTTGTCGCTGCAATCCTGGGCGGACGTCACCAATATCCACTTCGTCGACGCCGGCCAGGGCGATCAGGGCGACCTGACCTTCGGCAACTTCAGCAGTAGTGTCGGCGGTGCGGCGTTCGCCTTCCTGCCGGATGTACCGGATGCGCTCAAGGGACAATCCTGGTACCTGATCAACAGCAGCTACAGCGCCAACGTCAATCCGGCCAACGGCAACTACGGACGCCAGACGCTGACCCACGAGATCGGCCATACCCTGGGCCTGAGCCACCCCGGCGACTACAACGCCGGCGAGGGCGATCCCACCTACGCCGACGCTACCTACGCTGAGGACACCCGCGCCTATTCGGTGATGAGCTACTGGGAAGAGCAGAACACCGGCCAGGACTTCAAGGGCGCCTATTCCTCGGCACCGTTGCTGGACGACATCGCGGCGATCCAGAAGCTCTACGGGGCCAACCTGACCACCCGCACCGGCGACACGGTGTACGGCTTCAACTCCAACACCGAGCGCGACTTCTACAGCGCCACCTCGTCCAGTTCCAAGCTGGTGTTCTCGGTGTGGGACGCCGGCGGCAACGACACCCTGGACTTCTCCGGCTTCAGCCAGAACCAGAAGATCAACCTCAACGAGAAGGCGCTGTCCGATGTCGGCGGGTTGAAGGGCAATGTGTCGATCGCTGCCGGGGTCACCGTGGAAAACGCCATCGGCGGCTCGGGTAGCGACCTGTTGATCGGCAACGACGTGGCCAACGTGCTCAAGGGCGGCGCCGGCAACGACATCCTCTACGGCGGCCTCGGCGCGGACCAGCTGTGGGGTGGCGCGGGAGCCGACACCTTCGTCTACGGCGATATCGCCGAGTCCTCCGCGGCGGCGCCGGATACCCTGCGCGACTTCGTCAGCGGCCAGGACAAGATCGACCTGTCCGGGCTGGACGCCTTCGTCAACGGCGGGCTGGTGCTGCAATACGTCGACGCCTTCGCCGGCAAGGCCGGCCAGGCGATCCTGTCCTACGACGCGGCGAGCAAGGCCGGCAGCCTGGCGATCGACTTCAGCGGGGATGCCCATGCCGATTTCGCGATCAATCTGATCGGCCAGGCGACCCAGGCCGACATCGTCGTCTGACGCGCTGATACGGGCGCGGTTCGGTGCGGCGGTACGAACCGCGGCCCTTCGGCCGGCCGGGCACTGTTCGAATTGATAGGTGTCTTCCACAGGAGCGAAGTTGTGAACTGTGGCGCGCCCGTGGGCCGGCGACCCGGCGGACGAACGGAGGCCCGCGGCGCCTGGCGCGCGCTGGCGTTCGAAGCGAGGATGGCGGGCGGCCTTCGCCGTGTTATCCGATGTTCCAGGCTTGAAGGAGATCTCTCGATGTCGGCAAGCGCGAAGCTCTCCAGGATGGTTTGCTTGCTCTGCGGTTTTTTCAGCACAGGTATCAGTATGGCCAGCAGTCTGATTCTTCTCAGCGCTTCCGATCTCGCCGGGCAATGGACCCTGCAGCAGGACGAGGCGCCCGCGATCTGCCACCTGGAGCTGCGCGACAGCGAAGTGGCGGAAGCCAGTGGCTACGACCTGGGCGGCGATACCGCCTGCCTCACGCGCTGGCTGCCCAGCGAGCCGCGCGCCTGGAGGCCTACCCCGGCCGGGATCGCGCTGCTCGAACGCGGCGGCCTGACCCTGATGCTCCTCGGTCGCCAGGGCGAGGGCGACTACCGGGTGCAGAAGGGCGACGGCGGGCAGTTGGTGCTGCGCCGCGCGACGCCCTAGCTCGCCTGCGGGTCAGACCACGAAGCGACCGATCATGCCCTTGAGGTCGTTGGCCAGGCGCGACAGCTCGTGGCTGGCGCCGCGGGTCTGCTCGGCGCCCTGGGTGGTCTGCACGGCAACGTCGCGGATGTTCACCAGGTTGCGATCGACCTCGCGGGCGACGTGGGCCTGCTCCTCGGCAGCGCTGGCGATCACCAGGGTGCGCTCGTTGATCCGCGTGGCGTGCTCGGCGATCTCGCCCAGCGTGTGGTCGGCGGCCTCGGCCTCGTCGAGCATCTGCCGGGCGCGCTGGTCGTTCTCGCGCATCGCGGACACCGCGGTGTCGGTGCCCTCGCGGACGCTGGCGATCATGCCTTCGATCTCATGGGTCGATTGCTGGGTGCGGTGGGCGAGGGCGCGCACTTCGTCGGCGACCACCGCGAATCCGCGGCCCTGCTCGCCGGCGCGGGCGGCCTCGATGGCGGCATTGAGGGCGAGGAGGTTGGTCTGCTCGGCGATGGCGCGGATCACGTCGAGCACCTTGCCGATGTCCTGCGCCTGGCTGGCCAGGCCCTCCACCAGGCGCGCAGTCTGGCCGATCTCGGTGTTCATCTGGCGGATCGAGCGGACGGTCTGTCCGACCCGTGCGCGGCCGTTGCCGGCGGCCCGTTCCGAGAGACTGGAGGCCTCGGCGGTGGAGCTGGCGTTGCGCGCGACCTCCTCGACCGCCGCGCTCATTTCGTTGACCGCGGTGGCGGCCATCTCGATCTCATCGTTCTGCCGGGCCAGCGACCGGTTGCCTTCCTCGGTCACCGCGTTCAGTTGCTCGGCAGCGGCGGCCAGCAGCGCGGCGGAATCGCCGATCTGCTCGATGGTGTCGTGCAGGCTGGCCTGCATGCTGCGCATGGCCTTCATCAGTTGCGCCGGCTCGTCGTCGCCGTCGCTGGCGATCTCGCCAGTCAGGTCGCGGGCCGCGATGCGGTCGGCGCAGGACACCGCCTGGCGGATCGGCACGACGATGCTGCGGGTCAGCAGCCAGGCGATCGTCACGCTGGCCGCCAGGGCCACCAGCAGCACCGCGAGGATCGCGGTGGAGGCCCGGGAGTAGACATCGGCGGCTTCGGCGGTGGAGGCGCGGGCGGCCTCGCGGTCGAGGGCGATGAGTTGCTTCAGGGTCCGCTGCACCTGCTCGTAGCGCTGCAACTGGGCCCCGCCCATCAGCACGCTGGCTTCGTCGGTACGGTTGTCACGGGACAGCGCGAGCAGGGCGGCGTGTCCTTCGAGGTATTCCTGCTGGCGCTGGACGAACTGGTCGAGCAACGCGCGCTCCTCGTCCAGGACCAGCAAGGGGCGGTATTCCCTTTCCACCCTGGCGAGGGTAGCGATGACCTCGTCCATCCGTTGTTCCTGCTGGCGCATGCGCGTGGCGTCGTGCAGCAGCACGTGGTTCATCTCGCCGAGGCGCAGTTCGCTCATCAGGCCGCTGAGCTGGGCCGAGGCTTCGACGCTGGGCAGCCAGACCTCGCCGATATCCCTGGCGGCGCGGTTCAGCGAACCCATGCGGTTGTGCGCGAAGAGGCCGAGCGCCACCAGCAGCGAGGCGAGGATGGCGAAGCCGATGACGGCGCGTGGGGTGATGGCGATACGACGAAGAAGCATGGGGTGGTCTCCGACCGGGCTGTGGGAAGGTGCTTGGGCCTGTAGCGGGGCGCGGAGGGGTTTCTTGAGGGGCTGCGGGGCTATTTGGAATTGCCTTACATGATTGATAGGAATTTTCTGTAAGTTTTCGATGTGCTCGAGCCGGTTGTGCCGTTTTCGGCATGCTCAGGGTCGATTGAGGTCAAGAGAAGGCTGTCGCGGCAGGCCACCCTAGGGATTGGTTGAACAAGGAGAAGCCCGTGATCCGAATGACGCTGGACGAGGTCCGCGAGCTGGCCGTGCGCATCCTGCGCCGGCACGCTTTCAGCGAAGCCCATGTACAGGCGGTGGCCGATACCCTGGTGGCGGGGGAGCGTGACGAATGCGCGTCCCACGGTATCTGGCGGTTGCTCGGCTGCATCGCCACCCTGAAGGCCGGCAAGGTATCCGCCGACGCCGAGCCGGAACTGCACGACATCGCTCCCGGCCTGCTGCGGGTCGACGCCCATGGCGGGTTCTCCCAGTGCGCATTCCGGCTGGGGCTGCCGCATCTGCTGGAGAAGGCCCGCAGCCAGGGCATCGCGGCGATGGCGGTGAACCGCTGTGTGCATTTCTCCGCGCTATGGGTTGAGGTCGAGGCACTCACCGAGGCGGGCCTGGTGGCCCTGGCGACCACGCCGAGTCATGCCTGGGTGGCGCCGGCGGGCGGACGCAAGCCGATCTTCGGCACCAACCCGATCGCCTTTGGCTGGCCGCGTCCGGACGGCCCGCCGTTCGTCTTCGACTTCGCCACCAGCGCCGTGGCGCGTGGCGAGATCCAGTTGCACGAACGCGCCGGCAAGCCGATCCCGCTGGGCTGGGGGGTGGACGAGCAGGGCGAGCCGACCACCGATGCCAGCGCCGCGTTGCGAGGCGCCATGCTCACTTTCGGCGGGCACAAGGGCTCGGCCCTGGCGGCGATGGTCGAACTGCTCGCCGGTCCGCTGATCGGCGACCTGACCAGTGCCGAGTCGCTGGCCTACGACGAGGGCAGCCGTTCTTCTCCCTACGGTGGCGAACTGCTGATCGCCATCGATCCGCGGCGCATGCTCGGCGCCTCGGCGGAGGAGCACCTGGCGCGCGCCGAGACGCTGTTCGAAGGCATCGTCGAACAGGGCGCGCGCTTGCCCTCGCAGCGACGCTTCGAAGCGCGCGAACGCAGCGCCAGGGACGGCGTGACGATTCCCGAGGCGTTGCACCGGGAGCTGCTGGCGTTGCTGGAGTGAGCGCAAGGCGAGGGGCCGACCGGACAGCGTGGCGCAGCGAGGACGACTGCGTAGGGCGGATAGCGCCAACGGCGTTATCCGCCATCCAGGCTTCCAGGCGTGCTCAATCCAGGGCCTCGCGCGTGCTCCGGCCATCGACCAGGCGCAGCAGGCCCAGCGGGTTGGCGTTCTTCAGGGCGTCCGGGAGCAGGCTGTCGGGGTAGTCCTGGTAGCACAGCGGGCGCAGGAAGCGTTCGATGGCCAGGGTTCCCACCGAGGTGCCGCGAGCGTCGGAGGTGGCCGGGTAGGGGCCGCCGTGGACCATGGCGTCGCACACCTCGACGCCGGTCGGATAGCCGTTGAATAGCAAGCGCCCGGCCTTGCCTTCGAGCAGCGGGACCAGCCCGGCGAACGCCGCGAGGTCGTCCGCTTCGCCGATCAGGGTCGCCGTCAACTGGCCGTGCAGGTTGTCCAGCGCGCGGGCAAGCTGTTCCTCGTCGGCTGCCTCGACGACCACGGTGGCCGGGCCGAACACCTCATCCTGGAGCAGTTCGTCGCCTTCCAGCAACAGGCCCACGTCGGCCTTGAACAACTGCGGATGGGCCTGCCGCCCTTCCTGTGGCGCGCCGGCCAGGCGCCGGATGCCGGGGTGGCGCTCCAGGCGTTGCAGTCCTTCGACATAGCTGCGCAAGGTGCCGGCGTTGAGCATGCTCTGTGCCGGCCTGGCGGCCAGTGCCTCGCCCAGGGCCGCGACGAAGGCGTCGAAGCCGGGGGAGCGCAGGCCAAGCACCAGGCCCGGCTTGGTGCAGAACTGGCCGCAGCCGAGCGTCACCGAGGCGGCCAGCTCCTCCGCCACCTGCCGGCCGCGCCGGCGCAGGGCTTCGGGGAGCACCACCAGCGGATTGATGCTGCTCATCTCGGCGAACACCGGGATCGGCTGCGGCCGCGCCGCTGCCAGGTCGCACAGTGCGCGCCCGCCCTTGAGCGAACCGGTGAAGCCGACCGCGCGGATGGCCGGATGGCGCACCAGCGCCTCGCCGACGCCGTTGCCGTAGACCATGTTGAATACCCCGGCCGGCATGCCGCTGTCGGCCGCCGCCTGGAGGATCGCGTCGGCCACGCATTCGGCTGTGGCCATGTGTCCGCCGTGGGCCTTGACCACCACCGGACAGCCGGCGGCCAGGGCGGCGGCGCTGTCGCCGCCGGCGGTGGAAAAGGCCAGCGGGAAGTTGCTGGCACCGAACACCGCCACCGGGCCGAGACCGATTCGCCACTGGCGCAGGTCGGGGCGCGGCGGGGTACGCCCGGGTTGTCCGCGATCGATGCGCGCGCCGTGGAAGTCGCCACGCCGCAGGACTTCGGCGAACAGCCGCAACTGGTTGGCGGTACGTGTCCGTTCGCCCTCGATACGTGCAGCGGGCAGCGCGGTCTCGCGACGGACCAGGGCGACGAAGTCGTCGCCCAGGGCGTCGAGGCGCGAGGCGATCGCCTCGAGGAATCCGGCGCGGCGCGTGGCGGACAGTTGCCGGTAGTTTGGATAGGCGCGTTCGGCGGCGCGGGCGGCGGCGTCGACCTCCGCCTCGGTGGCCTGGACGAAGGCGTAGGGCAGCGCTTCGCCGCTGTCGGCGTCGAGGCTGCGCAGGATGAGGTTGCCGGCGGCGCTGCGAGCGCCGCCGACGTAGTTGTGACCGAGGATGCTGGGCATGGGGCCTCCCTGGGGACGGTGGACGGAATGCTCTGCCGCTGGCTCTCGCCGGCCGCTCCCTGGGGAGCGAGGCGGCGAGGGCGCGGCGCCGGCTACAAGCCGACGTCCGGCAGCGCCGGCCGGCTGGCCAGGGCCTTGGCCATGATCCGCTCGACGTGCTCGCGATCGGCGCCGCGCAGGGCCAGGCGCGGTGGACGGGTGAGGGCGCTGCCGCGACCGGCGAGTTGCTCGCAGAGCTTGATGCACTGCACCAGGTCGGGACGGGCGTCGAGATGGAGGATCGGCATCAGCCACTCGTAGATCGGCATCGCCTCGGCGAAGCGCCCGGCCCTGGCCAGGCGGAAGATGGTCTCGCCTTCCTTCGGGAACACGTTGGACATTCCCGAGATCCAGCCCTGGGCACCCACCGCCACGCTTTCCAGGACCACGTCGTCGAGCCCGGCGAAGAGGATGAAGCGCTCGCCCACCTGGTTGCGTACGTCGATGAAGCGGCGGGTGTCGCCGGAGCTGTCCTTGAAGCAGACGATGTTCTCGCAGTCGGCCAGGGAAACCAGGATGTCCGGGGTGACGTCGTTCCGGTAGATCGGCGGGTTGTTGTAGACCATCACCGGCAGGTCGGTGCCGCTGGCCACGCTGCGGAAATGCTCGGCGGTCTCGTGCGGCTTGGAGGAATAGACCAGCGCCGGCATCACCATGATGCCGTCGACGCCGACCCGCTCCACCGCCTTGGCCACCTTCGCCGCGCCGGCGCTGGTGAACTCGGCGATCCCGCAGATCACCGGCACGCGGCCGCCGGAGGCATCCTTGGCGACCTCGGTGACGGCCATCTTCTCCTCGATGGTCAGCGAGGTGTTCTCGCCGACGCTGCCGCATACCACCAGCCCGGACACGCCGTCGCGCACCAGGTTGGAAATGACCGTGTGGGTTTCCTCCAGGTTCACCGAGAAATCGGCGTTGAATTGGGTGGTGACCGCGGGGAATACGCCGCTCCAGTTGACGTGCTTGCTCATGGTTTCTCCTTTCTTCGTATTTCGTATACGAATTCAGTCGGACCGCTGCGGTCCGAGTCACAGGGCGACGGCAGCGTTCGCCGTCGTGGGCGATCCGGTACGCGCCGGATCGGTTTCCGCCCGGCCGCTGCCTGCGGTCGGGCGGGGTGGTCAGCAGTGGCCGCCGGGCCAGGTGTCGGACAGCCGATAGCCTTGCGGCCAGGGATCGTCCGGGTCGAGCAGGTACTGGTGGATGCCGGTGATCCAGGCCCGCCCGGACAGGCACGGCAGGATCGCCGGACGGCCGCCGAGTTCGGTCAGCGACTCGATGTGGCAGTGGAATTCCGAACCGATGATGGAGCGCCCGACGAAGCGTTCGCCGACCCGCAGCTGGCCTTTCGCCTGGAGCACCGCCATCCGCGCCGAGCAGCCGGTGCCGCAGGGTGAGCGGTCGATCTTGCCGGGGCGGATGATCACCGCGTTGCTCGCGCCGAGGACACCGTCGCGGCGCTCCGGCGGCGCGGCCAGCTGGCAGAAGGACAGATGGTCCCAGTCCGGGTTGGTCGGGTGGCGGAAGCCCAGTTGTTCGTTGGCCGCGTGGGTGATCTTCAAGCCGGTGGCGACCAGCTCGGCGGCCTCGTCGGCGCGCAGGGCGAAGCCCAGGCGCCGGGCGTCGGCGATGACGAAGCTGTCGCCGCCGTAGGCGGTGTCGACCTGTAGCGAGCCGAGGCCCTCGACTTCGATCCAGGCGTCGAGGCGGTCGGCGAACGACGGCACGTTGCGGATTTCCACCCGCTCGGCCTTGCCGTCGCGGCATTCCGCGCGGGCCTCGATCAGCCCGCCCGGCGCTTCCAGCAGCAGCCGGGTCAGCGGTTCGCGCATCGGCAGGATGCCGCTGTCGAGCAGTACGGTGGCCACGCACAGCGAATTGGAACCGGACATCGGCGGGGTGTCGGCCGGCTCCATGATGATCCAGCCCATCTGCGCGCGCGGGTCCTTGGCCGGCACCAGCAGATTGGCGTGGCGGAACACTCCGCCGCGCGGTTCGTTGAGGACGAAGTTGCGCAGGTCCTGGTCTCTGGCGATCCAGCGCGACTGTTCCCAGAGGGTGGCGCCGGGCGGCGCGGCGACGCCGCCGACGATCACGTCGCCGACCTCGCCTTCGGCATGGCAACTGACGATGTGGACGATCCGCTGCGAACGCATGGCTATCTCCTGTGCGGGGGCGGGCTCAGAGCACCGAGCGGAGGAATTCCACCGTCTCCGGCCGCTGCGGGTTGCCGATCACCTGGTCGGGGGTGCCGATCTCGTGGACCAGGCCATTGCGGAAGAACGCCACCCGGTCGGACACGTCGCGGGCGAAGCGGATCTCGTGGGTGACCAGGACCATGGTCATGCCTTCTTCGGCGAGCAGGCGCATGGTGTCCAGCACCTCGCCGACCAACTGCGGGTCGAGCGCCGAGGTGGCTTCGTCGAACAGCATGTAGTCCGGCGACATCGCCAGCGCCCGGGCGATCGCCATGCGCTGTTGCTGGCCGCCGGAAAGGCGCTGGGGGAAGACCTTGAGCTTGTCGCCGAGACCGACGTGGGTGAGTTGCTTCAGCGCCATCGCCTCGGCTTCGGCGCGGCTCTTGCCGAGCACCTTGCGCGGCGCGAGCATGACGTTTTCCAGCACGGTCAGGTGGGGGAAGGCGTTCCACTGCTGGAAGACGATGCCGATCTTCCGCCGCAGGCGGTTGAGGTCGGTGCCGCGGGCATGCACGTCGATGCCGTCGACGCGGATGCTGCCGCGCTGGATCGGCTCCAGGCCGTTGATGCACATCAGCAGGGTCGACTTGCCGGAACCGGAGCCGCCGATGATCGACAGCACCTCGCCCTTGTCCACCCTCAGGTCGACGCCCTTGACCACCTCGAACTGGCCGTAGGCCTTGTGCACGCCGCTGATCTCGATCATTGCTGCCATCTCCGTTCCAGCCGGGCGCCGAGTCGCGCGACCACCCAGCTCATGAGGTAATAGACGAGCCCCGCGATGCAGAGCACGAAGAGCGGTTCCTGGATGCGCGTGACAATGGTCTGCGAGGCGCGCAGCAGTTCGACGATGCCGATCCAGAGCACCAGCGAGGTGTCCTTCATCACCGACAGGGTCAGGTTGACCCAACCGGGGAAGGCCACCCGGGCGGCCATCGGCAGGACGATGTGGAACAGGTCCTGGCGATAGCTCAGGCCCAGCGAACGCGCGGCCCGGCGCACGCTCGGCGGTACCGAGAGGACGCCGCCGCGGACCACCTCGGTGCAGTAGGCGGCGGCGTACACGCCGAGCACCAGGCAGGCCACGGCGAAGGCGCTCCAGTCGAGGCCGAGGATGCTCTTGAAGGAATTGAGCAGGACGAACTGGATCAGCAGCGGCACGCTGCGGAATACGTCGAGCAGCGCCGCCAGCGGCAGGCTGGCGCGTGGCAGCAGGGCGCGGAGCAGGCCGAAGACGACGCCCAGCAGGGTGCCGATCAGCATCGCCATGGCGGTGATGGCGAGGGTGGTCCAGGCGCCTTGCAGGAGGAACAGCAGGTCGTTGGCGGTGAGGCTGGTGGTGAACACGGCATTCCCCTCAGTAACGGAACAGGCGCCAGCCCAGCAGGCGGGCGGCCAGCACCAGCAACTTGGCCATGGCGAAGTAGAGGACGGCGGCCAGGGCGAAGTATTCGAAGGTGCGGAAGGTCTTGACGTTGAGCGCCTGGGTGACGCCGGTGAGGTCGTCGGTCAGGCCCACCACCACGCCGAGGGAGGTCATCAGCATGGCCCAGACCAACTGGTTGGTCAGCGGGTAGAACACCACCCGCAGCAGCTGCGGGATCACCACCAGGCGATAGGCCTGCGGCGCGCTCATGCCCAGCGAGCGGGCCGCCCGCAACTGGGTCTCGGGCACCGCCTGGAGGCCGCCGCGGAAGGTCTCGGCGAGGTAGCCGGCGTTGTTGAAGGTGATCCCGGCGAGCAGGGCGAACCAGGAACTGACGTGCAGGCCGAAGGAGCCCAGGCCGAAGTAGAGGATGTAGATCTGGAACAGCGCCGGGGTATTCCGCGCGATGGAGATCCAGGCCCCGGCGGCGGCGCGCAGCGGGCGGTTGCCGCCGAGCCGGGCGAAGGCCAGGAGCAGGGCGATGAGGATGCCGAAGAGCATCGACAGCGCGGTGACCTGGAGCGTCACCAGGCTGCCGGCGAGCATCTCCGGCAGGGCGTTGAACGCCGAGCGCCAGTGGAAGGTGTAGTCGAACATCAGCAGTCCTCGCTCAGCCAGGCGGGCAGCCCGGCGGGGGCCCGTCCGCCGACGGCGGCCTCGACGCAGCCGGCGAGGCCGGCGAAGCGCACCTGGCGGCCGACCAGTCCGGGGGCGTAGTGGGCATACTTGGCGGAGTTGGTCATCAGGGTGCGCGCGCCCGGCGGCACCAGCGGTTCGTCGAGCATGCACCAGCAGGTGTCGGTGACCAGCCGCGCGCCGAACGCCCGCAGCGTCGCCAGGTGCCCGGCCGCTTCGGCCTGGGCGACGACCTGCCGGCTGCTGGTGATCACCAGCGCTACCTCCGGGTGTCTGCGGCGGCCGTGGCAGAGCGCGGCGAGCTGGGCGAATTCGCTGGCGGAGAAGTGCGGGTTGCCCAGCGCCACCAGGTCGATCCGCGTCTCGTCGGCGCTGTCCAGCTCGCGCCAGGCGTCGCGCAGGCGCTCGCGACCGACCCGCAGGGTCCGCCGCGGCGCGCGGCCGCCGAAGGCGCTGGCCAGGTCAGGGGCTTCCGGGGTGACGCCGATGACGTGGAACATCGGCACCGAGGAACTGGTGCCCAGCGCCGCGCCGAAGGCCTTGAGCGCGTCGCGGTCCGGCTGCCGCTGCCGCAGGCCGTCGATCGCCGGGATCTGTCCGTCGCAGAGCAGGCCGCAGAGGTAGCCGAGGGTAGGGTAGAAGGCATCGTCGACGCTGCCGAGGTCTTCCACTTCGATCAGTACCCGCGCCTGGCGCTGCTCGTCGAGGTGGCAGCCGGCCAGCGGCGCGCGACCGGTGAGGGCGCAGCAGATATCCATGAAGTCGGCGTACTTGTTGGTGCGTGCGCCGAGCACGCTGTTGGCGAAGAGCACCGCGTTGGACTCGGCCCAGACGATCTGTTCGCCGGCACGCGCGCTGTCGTCGAGCAGGTAGGGCGCGCAGGTGAAGCTGGGCTGCGCGCCCATGTCGAGATAGGCCTGGGCCAGGGCCGCGGCTGGCTCGCCGAGGGCGGCGGGTACGCCCTGTTCGCGCCAGCGGCGCTGGTCCACGGAGATGGCGTTGAGGGTGGTCGGTACCCGCACCCGGGCACCGAGGTCGCGCAGGGTCTCGGCGAAGCGCAGGCCGGCCGGGCCGGTGTAGATGCAAGCGTCGATGTGCGCGCGCTGGATCTCGACCAGCCGTTGCGCGCCCTGCAACGCCGCCATGCGCAGGACGATGCGCATCGCCAGGCGCGCGGCTTCGCCGTGTTCGCCGGCGAGCAGGGCCTGGTCGAAGGCGTCCAGTCGCGGGCCGGCATCGGTCGCCAGCGCTTCGGCGGGCCGGGCCTCCAGCGGCGGCGGGGCATCGCGGTGGAGTTCCAGGCGACCGTCGGCCAGGCGCGCCCAGGGATAGGCGGCGAGTTCGTCGAAGCGCTCGCCGAGACAGGCGATGGGTAGCGAGCGGCCGAACAGTTCCTCGGCGACGATCGCGCCGAGGGCGAGGATTTCGTCCGGTTCGCGCAGGAGGATCGCCGCCGGCGCGCATCCGCCGAGGATCAGTTCCAGCAGTACGCTGCTGCCGGTGCAGGAGCCGCGCCCGCCGGGAATCGCCAGCAGCCTGCCGTGCAGACGGCGGCCGCTGAGCGGGTGGTGGCGGTCGATCACTTCCGCGCTGCGCGGGTCGACGCCGCCCCAGAAGCTCAGGCCGGTCGGTGCGTACAGCAGTTCGCCGGACGCGCTGCCGGCGACCAGGGTACGGGGAACGATGAGGTGTGCGTGCTTCATCGGCGCATCCAGGACGGGGGGAAACGGCGCGGCCCGACGGCGGACCGCGCCCTCGGCTTCAGCGGTAGACCGCGCTGGTGGTCAGCTCCGGCGCCGTGCCGCCGACCCATTTCTGCGCCAGCTCGGCGTAGCGGCCGGTGCGCACCTGCTGGTTGATGAACAGGTTCAGGTAGTTGAGCAGGCCGTATTCGTTGCGCTTGGCGCCGAGGGCCACGTAGTCGATGTCATAGGGCGCGTCACCGGCGATCTTCAGGCCCTTGTACTTGCCCGACTTGATCCACGAGGCGGCGACGGTGGAAGAGACGACCGTGGCGTCGATATGCCCCTGGCTGATCGCCAGGGCGGTGTCGGCCTCGGACTGGTAGGCGCGGAAGCTGCCCTTGGCGTCGCCCCAGGCCTTGCTGTCCTTCTCCAGGGCCAGCGCCTCGAAGGTGCCGGCGGTGCCGCCGACCGGGCGGCCCTTGAGGTCCTCGTAGCTGGCGATGCCGGTGTCCTCGCGGGTCAGTACCACCTTGACGAAGGCGAAGTAGGGGATGCTCATGCCGATGGTCTTGGCCCGCTCCAGGGTGTCCGAGGTGGATGCGACGATCACGTCGGCGCGACCCGACACCAGCGCCGGGATGCGGTCGGGAAAGGGCGTCTCGACGATCTCCGCCTTGACGTCCAGGGCCTTCGCCAGGTCGTTGCAGTAATCGACGTCGAAGCCCACCGGGTTGTTCTGCGCATCGCGCGAGCCCATCGGCGGAAAGTCCAGGGTGACGGCGCAGCGCAGCTTGCCGGACTCGATGATGTCGTCGAGCTTGTCGGCCTGGGCGAGACCGGCGAGGGAGCAGCCCAGGGCAGCGGTGAGGGCTAGGGCAAGGGTCTTCTTGGTATTCATGGGGGCCTCTGGCGATGCGGTTGAGTGGGAGGGCGGCAAATCCCGTATTTGTGATTTCGTATACGATATTTTAAGTGAGCAATGGCTGTGCCAGAACCTCGTCCGACGCCGATAAAAAATCCTTCGCTGGAGCGCGACCGCTTTGGCTGGCGCGTCGCTGTGCCATGCCGCGCCGGACTGCGCCCCGCTCGGGCGCGGCCGGCGGTGTTACAAAAGGGAGCAGGATTGCTACCGCCGCCCCGTGGCGGGGCGAGGCGTTACGCTTTTCGGGGCTGGCGATGGGTCTCGCGGTACTGGCTCGGCGAGAGTCCGGTGAGCGCCTTGAACTGGCGGCTGAAGGCGCTGTGGTCGGTGTAGCCGCAGCGCAGGGCGATCTCGGTGATCGGCGCGTCGCCGGCGAGCAGTTGCGAGGCGGCGCCGAGCCGCGCCTTGTGGATCATCTGCCGTGGGGTGAGCTGGAAGATGCGCTTGCAGTGACGCTCCAGTTGCGCCACCGAGAGCCCGGCGATGGCAGTGAGATCGGCGAGGCTGAGCGGCTGGTCGTAGTGCTCGCGGATATGCGCGTCCACCGCCGCCAGCCGGCCGTAGGCCGGGTGCGCCGACTGCGCCGCCGGCAGGTCGTGGGAGATGCCGGCCATGCCGATGATCGCCCCGTCGGCATCGCGCAGCGCCTGCTTGTGGGTCAGGCACCAGCCCGGCTGGCGACCGGGATAGAGGTGCAGCTCCAACTGGTTCTCCAGCGTCGCGCCGCCGCGCAGCACGCGCCGATCCTGCTCGGCATAGAGCGGACCGAGGCTGGAAGGGAAGACCTCGTCGGCGCTGCGGCCGAGCAGTTCGGCCTTGTCCTTCACGCCGCAGCGGCGTGCCAGGGTGCGGTTGACCAGGACATAGCGGGCGCGCTCGTCCTTGACGAAGAACACCACGCCGGGCATGGCGTCGAGCAGCGCCTCGACCTGGCGCAGGCTGGCCAGCAGGCTGGCGAGGTCGGCGGGGGGCGGGGCGGCGAGCAGGTCGTGCATCGGGGCGAAGGCCTGGTTGGGGGACCGCGCCAGCATACGGGGCGCCGGCGGCCGGGAACAGGGCCCGGCCGCGCGCCTCAGTTGCCCGGCGAGTCGCAGCGCAATGGCACCGTGCGCACGCGGCGCAGGTAGAAGAGGCAGGTGGCGCCGAGCAGCAGCGTCATCAGGACGAACTCGACGGCCAGGGTCGTCTGCGTCGCTTCCAGGTAGTCGCCATGGCGCTCCAGCCTGTGCGCGAACACCGCGCCGAGCAGCGCCGAGCCGAGGCCGAGGGAGGCCTGCTGGACGGTGGCGAGCATGGCGCTGCCGGCGCCGGCCTGGGCGGTCGGCACCTCCGAGAGGCCGATGCGGAAGAAGCTGCTGACGATGAACGCCTGGCCGAAGCCGATCACCTGGGTCGCCGGCGCCAGGTTGAGGATGCCCGGCTGCGGCCAGACCCGTTGCAGGGTCAGCATCAGGCCGAGCAGGCCGCACATCTGGATGACGCAGCCGAGCAGCAGCAGGCGTACCGGGCCGATCCGCGCCGCCACCCGGGCGGTGAGCAGCGCCGAGACGAAGTAGGAGGCGCCGAGGGCGATGAAGGCATTGCCGGCCTGCACCGGCGAGAGACCGGCGCCGGCCTGCAGGGCCAGGGCAAGGGCGAACATGAAGCCGCTCCAGCAGGCGAAGAACAGGATCGCCAGCAACAGGCCGAAGCGGATGCTCGGCAGGCGCAGCAGCGATGGCGGCAGCAACGGCCAGGCCTGGCGGCGTTCCTGGCGCAGCTCGGTGCGCCACAGCCAGGCCAGCAGCGGCACCGCCGCCGCCAGCAGCAGGGCGCAGGGCCAGGACCAGTGCAGCGATGGGCCGAGAGCCAGCGGCAGCAGCAGGCAGAGGATCAGCGCGGCGAGCAGCAGGGTGCCCGGCGCGTCGACGCGGGCGGCATGCTCGGCGCGGGTCTCCGGTACCCAGCGGCGGCTGCAAAGGAGAATACCGAGGCAGATCGGCAGGTTGATCAGGAACACGCTGCGCCAGCCGAGGCCGCCGATGTCGGCGGAGACCAGGAAGCCGCCGAGCACCTGGCCGACGACGAAGGCCAGGCCGCCGATGGCGCCGTAGGCGGCCAGCGCGCGGGAATGCGCGTGGCCGCTGAGGCTGACATGCAGGGTGGCGAGGATCTGCGGCACGATCAGCGCCGCGCCGACGCCCTGCAGGGCGCGCGCCACCAGCAGCAGCCAGACCGAACCGGCCAGCCCGCAAAGCAACGAGGCGACGGCGAACAGGGCGACGCCGAGATCGAACAGGCGGCGACGGCCGTAGTTGTCGCCAAGCCGGCCGCCCATCGCCAGGCACACGGCGAAGGCCACGCCGTAGACGGCGACGATCAGTTCCAGTTCGGTTTCGCTGGCGCCGAGGGAATGGGCGAGGGCGTCGAGGGCGACGTTGACGATGGAGAAATCGATCATCGGCAACAGTTGCCCCGCCAGCAGGATGCAGAGCCCGGCGAGGCCGAGCCGCGACGACGAGACGGTGCTGGGCATGGGCGGAGTCCTTGTGCGGAAGGGAGTGGGCTGGCAGCATGCGCTTCTGGCTAACCCGGTACCAGTTCTTGCTTATCCTGGTATTGGCGCTACCCGTCTGCCCTCCGGAGGACTTCGCCATGCCCCTCGACGCCCCTGCCAGCCACTCTGCGGAAAGCCCCGCGCAGCCGTCCCGCGCCGAACAGCTGGGGGCCTTCCTGCGCCGCCGGCGGGAAAGCATCGAGCCGCAGCGGGTCGGTATTTCCCGCCTCGGCCGCCGACGCACGCCGGGCCTGCGTCGCGAGGAGGTGGCGCAGCTCGCCGGGGTCGGCGTGACCTGGTACACCTGGCTGGAGCAGGGCCGCGCGGTACGCGCCTCGGAGCAGGTGATCGGAGCCATCGCCCGGGCCCTGCTGTGCAACGAGACGGAAACCCACCACCTGTTCAACCTCGCCGGGCTGGCCGCGCCGACCTCGGCGCGGCGGGCGGTCTGCGAGAAGCCCTCGGCCGCCACCCAGGCCATCCTCGATGCCCTCGACCCGTTGCCGGCCATGGTGCAGAACGCCCGTTTCGACATCCGCGGCTACAACCGCGCCTATTGCCGGCTGGTGGGCATCGACCTGGCGGAGATCCCCGAGGAAGACCGCAACTGCATCTACCTGGCGCTGACCCACGAGCGCTGGCGCTACTGCATGGCCAACCGCGAGGAGGCGTTGCCGCGGATGGTCGGCTTCTTCCGCGCGGCAATGGTCGAGCGCATGGGCGATCCGCTGTGGGAGCGGCAGTTGCAGCGCTGCCTGGAGGTTTCGGCGGAGTTCCGCGAGATCTGGCGGCGCAATGAGGTGATGGGTATCGAAAACCAGCTCAAGCGCTTCCGTCATGCGCGCTGCGGCGAATTCGAACTGCAGCAGACCAACTGGTGGTCGGCGCCGAAGAACGGCGATCGCCTGCTGGTCTTCGTCCCCCTCGACGACCACGCCCGCGACTGCCTGGAGCAACTGTGAGTCGGCGCCCTGTCCCGTAGCCAGCGCCTGCTCGACCTGCTGCAGATTCTGCGCCGGCATCGTTACCCGGTGGCCGGGCATGTGCTCGCCGGCGAACTGGGGATCAGCCTGCGCACGCTCTACCGCGATATCGCCACCCTGCGACAGCAGGGCGCGCACATCGAGGGCGGCGCCGGCGCCAGGCGTTGCTGCGCGAGTGGCGTGAACGGGAAAGCATCGCCGCGCAGTGAGCGACTGCTGCCGGAGACTGACAGACGGCCACCGCCTGCGGGTCTAGCGCCCGGCGCTGTAGCGGCTCAGAGCCGGAACTCCTCGGCGATCAGTTCGCCGAGGCGCTCCAGCGCCGGCGGCCGCTCTCCCGGGGCGAAGGCCAGGCGAATGCGGTGGGCGGGCAGTTCGGCGAAGCCCTCCGCCGGCCCCAGCACGCGCATCGTCGGGCCGACCCGCGCACGGTCGATCACGCCGATCGCCAGGCCGCCTTCGATGGCCGCTTCCAGCGCCGCCGCGCCGGGACTGCTGACCACCGTGCGCCAGCGCCGGCCCGTCGCGCCGAGGGCTTCCAGCAGCGCCTGCCGATAGGGACAACCCTGGCCGTGCAGGGCCAGCGGCAGCGGGCGTTGCGGATCGATCCGCAGGCCGTGGCCGGCGACCCACACCGGCTGGGTGCCGCCGATCTCGCGGGAATGCCCGTCGTACGGGGTTTCGTCTTGCGCTTGCACCAGCAGGGCGAGGTCCAGCTGGCCGCGCCGCAGGCGTCCGGCCAGCCTGCCGCTGGCGTCGGTGAGCACCTCCAGCTCCAGCGCCGGCAGTTCCGCGCCGAGGCGCGGCAGGAGGCGGCCGAGCAGCTTGCCGGCGTATTCCTCGGAAATGCCGAAGCGCACCCGCAGCGGCTCTTCCCGTCTGCGCAACCCGGCGAGCACGCGGTCGTGGGTCTCCAGCAGCTCGGCGGTCTGGCGCTGGAACCGCTGCCCCAGCGGGGTCAGCCGCACCGACTGGTTGTCGCGCTCGAACAGCCGGCCGCCGGCCAGTTCCTCCAGGCGCCGGACGTGGGTGCTCACCGCCGAGGGGCTGCGGTTGAGGTGGCTGGCCGCGGCGAGGAAACGGCCGAAGCGCAGGATGGCATGGAAGGTACGCAGCAGCTCGATATCCAGGTTGGCGCTCATGGTTCCGATTTCCTGCATGACTGGTGCAGATAGTTTCGTTTGATAGTAGCGGCGGAGGCCGCCTAGCCTCGACTCGAACCTGACCGACGGAGGCGAGCGATGCGCGCGACCACCTGCACCCCGCGAGCGATGCCCGAGGCGACCCGCCTGCTGGCCGTGCAACTGGGCATGGTACTGGCCTGGAGTTCCGGCTTCGTCGGCTACCGCTATGCCATGGAACAGGCGCCGGTGTTCCTCACCAGCTTCTGGCGCTTCGCCGTTTGCCTGGCGCTGCTGCTGCCCTTCGCCTGGGCCGGGCTGCGCCGGTTGTCGGCGCGCCAGTGGCGGCGCCAGGCGCTGATCGGGGCGTTGGCCTACGCGGGCTACATAGCGCCGATCGCCAAGGCCATCGAACTCGGCGTCTCGCCGGGCGTGGCGGCGCTGATGGCCGACCTGTTGCCGCTGCTGGTGGCCTTGCTGGCGCTGGTCCTGCCGGGGCAGCGAACGCGGCCGGGGCAGTGGCCGGGGATCGCCCTGGGCGTCGCCGGGGTGCTCTGGGCCGGGCATGCGGCGCTGGCGCTGGGGCGGGCGCCGGGCTGGGCCTACGGCCTGCCGCTGCTGGGCATGCTGGCGCTGGCCCTGGCCACCCTGTTGCAGAAGCGCTGGGATGACGCGCCGGGATCGCTGGCCGTGGTGCTGTTCGTGCAGATCGGCGCCGCGCTGCCGGCGTTCGCCGGCCTGGCGTTGGCGGAGGGTAGCCTGCGGCCGCCGCTGTCCGGCGGATTCCTGTTCGGGCTCGCCTGGCTGGTGCTGCTGCCCACCTTCGGCGGCTACGGCCTGTACTGGCTGGGCCTGCGCCATCTTTCCGCACAGGGCGGCAGCGCGGCGCTGTACCTGAGCCCGGCGCTGACCCTGCTATGGGCGCACTGGATGTTCGCCGAGCCGCTGACACCCATGCTGCTGGGTGGCCTGCTGCTGTCGCTGGCCGGCCTCGGCTGGCTGTATCGCGCCGAGCGTCGCTAGCCGGCGTCGCCCTGCCAGCAGGCCAGGGTCTCCAGGCGCGCCGGGCTGAACGGCGGACGCGGCGCCGGAGGCGTCCAGCCGAACAGGAATTGCGCGGCGCCGCCGCATATCCGCCCCTGGCAGGCGCCCATGCCGCAACGGCTGTGCAGCTTGGCCTCGGTCCAGCCGGCATGCCCGGCCAGCGCGGCCAAGGGGACGTCTTCGCAACGGCAGACCAGGGTATCCGCCTCCGCCAGTTCACGCAGTTCGGCACGCAGGGCGAAGTGTCGCGCCAGGGTGTCGGCGAAGCCCTGCCAGCGTCGCCGTCGTGGCCACAGGCGGCGAGCCGCGTCGCGCTCGTCGACGGCGGCATGGCCGGCGATGGCGCCTTCCACCAGGGCCAGTTCGCTGCCGCCGAAGCCGGTGCATTCGCCGGCGGCGTAGTGGTCGGGCAGGCTGCCGGCCTGCCATTCGTCGACGGCGAGCGCCTGGCCGTCGAGGCGATAGCCGAGGGCCTGGCCGAGTTGCACGTTGGGCACCAGGCCGAAGCCGCAGGCCAGGCGTTCGCAGGCGATCTCGCGGACCCGACCGCCTTCGCGCAGGCGCACGGCTTCCAGGCGCTCCTCGCCGAGGGCGGCGAGCACGTAGCTGTCGGCGCGGTAGCTACGGGCGAACAGGCCGGCGGCCTGCCACAGCTTACCGGGCCAGCGCGGGAGGCGTACGGCGAAGGCGGCCAGGGTTCTCGCCGGCGCCTGTTCGGCGACGCGCAGCAGGCGCGCCCCGCACTGGCTGGCGCTGGCGGCGCTGGCCAGCAGCAGCGGGCCGGAGCCAGCCACCACCAGGCGCTGGCCGGCCAGTGGCAGGCCGCCCTTGGCCAACGCCTGCAGGCCGCCGGCGCCGGTGACGCCGGGGAGGGTCCAGCCGGGAAAAGGCAGCAGCAGTTCGCGGGCGCCGGTGCAGAGGACCAGGCGTCGGTAGCCGACCTGCCAGCCACGTTGCGGGTCTTCCAGCAACAGGCGCCTGCCGGGACCGCAGGCGACCACCCGGGTCGCCGGGAGGTACTCGACATTGGCGTGCCCGGCCAGGCGTTGACGCATCTGATGGGCACGCGGCGGCAGGCTGGCACGCGGGCCGTCGCGCCAGATCTGTCCGCCGGCGGCCGGGTTGTCGTCGACCAGGGCGATGCGCGCGCCGCTCGGCGCGGCGGCCAGCGCTGCGGCCAGGCCGGCGGGGCCGGCACCGACGATCAGCAGGTCGTAGTCGGCGCTCATGCCTGGGTCTCCACGCGCATGCCGGGTTGGCAGACGGTCTGGCAGGCCAGGCGTCGCCGACCGTCGATCAATACCCGGCATTCCTGGCACGCGCCCATGCCGCAGAACGGCGCGCGCCGCCCGCCGCCGACCGCGCTGCGGGAGCAGCCGTCGCCGCCGAGGGCGAGGGCGGCCGCCACGCTGGTACCGACGGCGACCCGCAGCGGACGCCGGTCGATGAACAGTTCGATCATGGCCGGGCACTCCCGGAGCTGGAGAGGAAGCGTTGCGGCAGATAAGGCGTGGGATCCAGCGGCGGCGTTTCGCCGAACAACTGGGCGGCGAGCAGGCGCGCGCTGCCCGGCGCGGTGGTCACGCCCAGGCCCTCGTGGCCGACCGCCAGCCACAGGCCCGGCTGCGCCGGGTGCTCGCCGAGCAGCGGCAGGCCGTCCGGAGTGGCAGCGCGGAAGCCGGTCCAGGCACGGATCGCATTGAGGCCGGCGAGCCCCGGCAGGTAGTCCAGGGCACGCCGCAGCATGCGCGCCAGCACCGGGCCTTCCACCTGCGGGTCGAGCGTGTCGAACTGCCGCGAGGAGCCGAGGAAGACCTGCCCGGTGGGGCGCGGCTGGGCGTTGAAGGCTACCGAGGTACCGCTGCTGGCGTGGGCGCTGCTGACATAGCCGAGTTCCACCAGTTGATGGCGGAGGGTGCCGGGATAGCGGTCGGTGATCAGCAGGTGGCCTTTCTTCGGGCGGATCGGCAGCTCCGCGCACAGCTCGCCGGCATGGATGCCGTTGGCCAGCACCAGCGCCTCGGCGCTCAGCCAGCGGCCGTCGGCCAGGCGCAGGCGGCTGCCGTCCACTTCGCTGACTTCGGCGTGCAATCGACGCAGGCGCGGGCCGGCTCGTTCGAGCAGCCAGCGCGCCGCGTTGGGCGCGTAGAGGATGCCGTCGCCCGGCACCTTCAGGGCGCCGGCGAGGCCTGGCCGCAAGACCGGTTCCAGGTCACGCAGGCGCGCGGCGTCGAGCATCTCGCAGGCGACGCCGGCGGCCAGCAGGGCCTGGCGCTTGCGCTCGGCTTCGGCGAGTTCGGCGGCGTCGGCGGCCAGCCAGAGGGTACCGCAATTGCGGTACGCGCAGTCTTCCGGCAGATCCGCCGCCCAGGTGCGCCAGGCCTGGATCGAGTAATCGCTGAGGGCCAGTTCGGCCGGGTTGTCGTCCATCGCCACCAGGTGCCCCATGCCCACCGCGGTGGCACCGCCGCGGCGGCTGTCCAGCACCAGTACGTCGAGGCCGCGACGCGCCAGTTCATGGGCGCAGGCGCTGCCGACGATGCCGGCGCCGACCACGATGACCTCGGCGTTCACCGGCGGATGCCCCAGGCGAACGGATCGTCGTCCGCCAGCAGCAGGGTGGCTTCCGCGCTGACGTGGGCGCGGCCGCGGATGGTCGGCACGATACGCCCGCCGGGCTGGCCGTCGAGCCATTCGTAACGC
Source organism: Pseudomonas sp. KBN12P06040 (assembly GCF_037574965.1). Lineage (NCBI taxonomy): Bacteria > Pseudomonadati > Pseudomonadota > Gammaproteobacteria > Pseudomonadales > Pseudomonadaceae > Pseudomonas > Pseudomonas sp. KBN12P06040. The sequence goes on along the minus strand of NZ_JBBELS010000001.1, from coordinate 4,180,511 downwards.
CCCTCGAACTGGCTGCCGATCACGCTCGCCTGGCGCCAGGGCTGGCCGGGCAGCAGCTTGCCGTCGGCGGCCAGGCAGGCCAGCTTGGCACTGGTGCCGGTGCCGCAGGGCGAGCGGTCGTAGGCCTTGCCGGGGCAGAGCACGAAGTTGCGGCTGTCGGCGTGGGGGTCGTCGGCGAACAGTTCGATGTGATCGATGGCGCCGCCGTCCTCGCCGCGGATGTCCTGGTCGTCCAGCGCCTGCTGGACGGCGACGGTGTAGGCGGTGAGGGCGTCGAGGTTGTCGCCGGCGAGGCGCTGGCCGTGTCCGGCGACCAGGAAGAACCAGTTGCCGCCCCAGGCGATGTCGCCGCTGACCCGGCCGATGCCGGGCACTTCGACGCTGACCTGGCGACGGTAGCGGTAGGCCGGCACGTTGCGCACGCTGACCGAGCCGTCCTCGTGGAGGGTCGCCTCGACCTCGCCGACCGGTGTCTCGATGCGGTGCACGCCGGGACCGATCCGCCCGAGGTGTGCCAGCGAGGCGACCAGGCCGATGGTGCCGTGGCCGCACATGCCGAGGTAGCCACTGTTGTTGAAGAAGATCACTCCGGCACAGGCTTCGGGATCGACCGGTGCGCAGAGCAGGGCGCCGACCAGTACGTCGCTGCCGCGCGGCTCGAGGATGCAGGCGGCGCGCCAGGCGTCGTGGCGCTCGCCGAGCAGGCGCCGGCGCTCGGCCATGTCGCCCTGGCCCAGATCGGGAAAGCCGCCGATGACCAGGCGGGTGGGCTCGCCGCCGGTATGCGAATCGATGATGCGGATGCGTTGCATGGTGGCCCTCGCCTGTGCCGGGGTATGCGCCACAGGGTGGCGTTTCGGCGGGGCGGGGCGCTTGAGGGTTTTCGCTCAGGCGAGTGACGAAAGCGGCATAGCCGGGATGGCCCGGCTCAGGTGCTGGCCGGGCGGTTCGGCAGGTGTTCGTAGAGGGTCCGGCAGACCCCGACGATATGTGCCTCGATCAATGCCGCGGCCCGTTCAGCATCGCCGGCGCGACAGGCGGCGACGATCTCGCGGTGTTCCTGGTCGGCGCGCTGCTTGCCTTCGGACAGGCTCATCTGCATGCGCAGGTAACGTTCCAGCTTGTCGTGGATGGAGCGGATCAGGTTGACCAGGAACGGCCGCTGTGCCGGTTCGTAGAGACAGGCGTGCAGTTGCCAGTTGAGTTCGGCCCAGCGGCCGACGTTGTCTTCGCCGACGAAGTCGGCGCAGATCGCCTCGGCGCGGGCGAAGGTGGTCTCGTCCATATTCGGCACCGCCAGGCGGATCGCCTGCGCCTCGAGCAGCACCCGCACTTCGAACATCTGCGCCAGTTCCGGTTCGGAAATACGCGTCACCACCGCGCCCTTGTTGCGCTGGAACAGCACCAGGCCTTCCGCTTCCAGGCGCTTGAGGGCCTCGCGGACGGGAATCTTGCTGACATTGAAGAGTTGCGCGATGTCGTCCTGGCGGATCGGTTCGTCCTCGGCGAAATGCCCGGCGATGATCGCTTCGCGCAGGTGCTTGGCGATGATCTCGGAGGCCGAAGGGGCGATGCCCAGGTTAGGGGCGTTGAGCATGGAGAGAGGCAAGCGGGGCAACCTGCGTGGCGTTGGGAACGTGCGGGATATTGTATACGAACGTTCGGCGGCTGCCGCTGCCGGTTGGCGCCTTCTGCGCAGGCGTGTTGGTCGGCTCCAGTGGGCCTCCGTGCTGCTGCGGGACGCCCTTGGCGTGATGCCTCCCACGCAGGAGAGATGCGGGCGGCGGCGCATGTTTCGCAGGGCGAAACGCTCTTCCGGAAAGTTCACGGAGAGGCTGGACAATAGAAAATTAGCTTGCTAATAATTCGCTCGCTCATGTATTTCGGGGCGTCCGCGATGGCCAAGCCTTCCTTCTTTTCCTCCGACCTGGTGCAGGTGCTGCTGTGCCCGCGCCTGCACGAACTGCAGTTCGCGGTGAAGGCCCTGCTGGCCGGCGGGTTGGCCCTGTACCTGGCCTTCAGCCTGGAGCTGGAGCAGCCGCAATGGGCATTGATGACGGTGTTCGTGGTCAGCCAGCCCTATAGCGGCATGGTCCTGGCCAAGGGCATGTTCCGCCTGATCGGCACCTGCGCCGGTGCGCTGGTGTCCATCGGCATGGTCGCGCTCTATGGTCAGGCGTCGCTGCCCTTCCTCCTGCTGATGGCGCTCTGGCTGGCGTTCTGCACCGCCGGCGCGTCGCTGCTGCACAACCATGCGTCCTACGGTTTCGTCCTGGCCGGCTACACCGCGGCGATCGTCGCCCTGCCGGCCAGCGCCGATCCGGCGACGGTGTTCGACCAGGCGGTGGCCCGCTGCTCGGAGATCGGCCTGGGCATCCTCTGCGCGGCGCTGGTGAATGTACTGCTCTGGCCGCGGCGCCTGGAACGCCAGTTGGCGAACCAGGGCAAGGCGGCCTGGGAGGCCGGCTTGCAGGCGGCCGCGGCGGAGCTGCGCGGCGCCGACGAACGCGGCGAGCTGCTCGCGGCGCTGGGGCGGATCGCCGCGGCGGACGCCCAGCGCGACCACGCCTGGTTCGAGGGTGCGCTCGGCCGCGCCCGCTCCCAGGCCTTGCGCGTGCTAGGCCTCGACCTGCTCGGCCTGCTGCGCGCGGCGCGCAAGGTGGCTCGCGAGCGGAGGCTGCTCGATCCGGCCAGCGCGCACGCCTTGCAGCCCTGGCTGGAAGAACTCGAGGCACTGTTGCGCGAGGGCCGCCAGGCCGAGTTCGAGGCCTGCCGGCAGCGCTTGCGCCTGGCGCTGGACGTGGCGCACGGACAGTTGCACCTGTGCCTGGTCTGCCTCGAACGCCTGCTCGGCGAGGCGAGGGCGGCCGGGCGCAGCGTCGAGGCGCTGGTCTATGGCGCGCCCACCCGCCAGGCGCCGGGCGCCATCGCCTGGCACCGGGACATCGAGCGCGGCGTGCTGTTCGGCCTGCGCAGCGCCCTGGCGTTCCTCTGCGTGGCCGCGTTCTGGCTGGCCAGCGCCTGGCCGAGTGGGTTGGGCGCGGTGTCGATCACCGGCGTGGTGCTGAGTCTCTTCGCCAGCCGCGACAACCCGGCCCAGGCCGGCCTGAACTTCCTTCGCGGGATCCTCCTGTCGATCCCGCTGGCCGGCTTCGTCGCACTGTTCTACCTGCCCGGCGTGGACGGCTTCCCGCTGCTCTGCCTGGGCCTGGGCGTACCGCTGTTCTTCGCCGCGCTGTGCGTGAACCGGGCGAGCCTGGCCGGGATCGCCTCGCCGTTCTGCATCTTCTTCGTGAAGAACGTCGCGCCGAGCAACAGCATGAGCTACGACCTCGCGCACTTCCTCAACAACGCCCTGTCGACGGTGCTTGGGGTGGCCTTCGCCGTGCTGGTGTTCAACCTGGTCAGCCTGCGGCCGGGCGAACGCCATTACCGGCGCATGCTGCAGGCCACCCTCGGCGACCTGGCGCGGCTCACCCTGCGCTCGCCGGCGCAGGCCGAGGCCTGGTTCGGCGGGCGCACCGCGGATCGCCTGATCCGCCTGGCGCAGCGCTACGACCGTTTACCGGAGGGGCGCCGCCAGCCCTGGTCGGACGGCCTGATGGGACTCGACTTCGGCGACGAGCTGCTCTACCTGCGGCAGTGCCTGGAGGAGGTCCCGGCGTCCCTGGCGCAGGCCCGCGACCGCTACCTGCGGCGCCTGCGCCTGGCGCTGCTGGGCGATGGCCCGCGGGCCGAGCGTGAACACGCCCTCGACCCGCCGACCGCGCGCCTGCTCAAGGCCCTGGCCGCCAGCCCGCTGGCCGGCAGCGAACGCGGCGAGCTGGCCGGCGCCGCGCTGGTGCAGTTGCAGGCTACCTGGCGGCAGTGGTGCCGCAGCCATGCTCCGGCCGGGACGGCGCTGCGCGCGGACCCGCTCCCCGGAGCCGGGCGCTAGTTCTGCGGTGGCCGGCCACATTGACCGCGCAAGCCCCGAACCACTAAGCTGCGCGCCTTGCGACAGGTGCCCCGCAAGGGGTGAAACAGGGAAGCTGGTGCGTTCCGTCGGAACCAGGCCAGCGCTGCCCCCGCAACGGTAGGCGAATCAGACAGCCGCTCGATGACCACTGTGCTCAGGCATGGGAAGGCGCGGCTGGAAGCGTCCAGCGCTTCGCTCGCGAGCCCGGAGACCGGCCTGACGCACCCACGGCATCGCGGAGGGCGCTGTCGGACGTCTCCTGCCGTCGCTTCGTCCTCCGTCTGCCTCAACCCAGGTCGCGCGGGTGAGAGCGACGGAGCAGCGCAGAGCATGAACAGAGTTTTCCTGACCCCGGCAGCCGTGGCGCTGTGCGGCGCGTCTTCCCTGAGCCTGGCCGAACCGGTCAGCCTTGCCGACCAGGTGGTGACCGCCACCCGTACCGCCCAGACCGCTTCCCAGAGCCTGGCGGCGGTGAGCGTCATCGACCGCGAGGATATCGAGCGCAGCCAGGCGCGCAGCGTGCCGGAGCTGTTGCGCCAGGTACCCGGCGTGTCGCTGGCGAACAACGGCGGTTTCGGCAAGAACACCACGCTGTTCCTGCGCGGCACCGAGTCCGACCATGTGCTGGTGCTGATCGACGGCATCAAGGTCGGCTCGGCCAGCGCTGGCCTCACCGCGTTCCAGGACTTGCCGGTGGAGCTGATCGAGCGCATCGAGGTGGTCCGCGGGCCGCGTTCCAGCCTGTACGGCTCGGAGGCCATCGGCGGGGTGATCCAGATCTTCACCCGGCGCGGCGACGGCCAGGGCGCCAAGCCGTTCTTCTCCGCCGGCTACGGCACCCATCAGACCCTGGAGGGTAGCGCCGGGGTCAGCGGCGGCGCCGGCAACGGCTGGTACAGCCTCGGGGTGAGCAGCTTCGATACGGCGGGGATCAATACCAAGCGCGCCGGTACTGCGGGCTATGAGCCAGACCGCGACGGCTACCGCAACCTGTCCGGCAACCTGCGCGGCGGCTATCGCTTCGACAATGGCCTGGAACTCGACGGCACCCTGCTCAGGGCCAAGTCGCACAACGACTATGACCAGGTCTTCGGCAACTCCGGTTTCAATACCAACGCCGACGGCGAGCAGAACCTGGTCGGCGGCCGTGCCCGCTTCACTCCGTTCGATCCCTGGCTGGTGACCCTCCAGGCCGGGCGCAGCGAGGACAAGGCTGATGCCTATCAGGATGGCCGTTTCTACTCGCGCTTCGATACCCGTCGCGACAGCCTGTCCTGGCAGAACGACCTGACCCTGGCCGAAGGCCATGTGCTGACCCTCGGCTACGACTGGCAGAAGGACGAGATCAGCAGCAGCGAAGCCTTCAGCGTCGACTCGCGGCTGAACAAAGGCTGGTTCGCCCAGTACCTCGGCCGGTACGGTCGCCAGGATTGGCAACTGAGCCTGCGCCGCGACGACAACCAGCAGTTCGGCGTGCACGATACCGGCAGCGCCGCCTGGGGCTACGCGCTGAGCGACGCGCTGCGCTTCACCGTCAGCTACGGCACGGCGTTCAAGGCGCCGACCTTCAACGAACTCTACTACCCCGACTACGGCAATCCCGACCTGGACGCCGAGACTTCGCGCAGCCTGGAAGTCGGGCTGAGCGGTACGCATGGCTGGGGGCACTGGGCGGTGAATGCCTTCCGTACCAACGTCGACGACCTGATCGGCAACGATCCGCGTCCGGCGCCGGGGCGCCCCTGGGGGCAGCCGAACAACATCGACGAAGCGCGCATCCGTGGCGTCGAACTGGTCCTCGGCAGCCAGTGGCTGGGCTGGGACTGGAACGCCAACGCAACCTTCCTCGACCCGCAAAACCGTTCCGGCGGCGTCAACGACGGCAACGAGCTGCCGCGCCGGGCGCGGCGGATGTTCAACCTGGAACTGGACCGGCGCTTCGAGCGTCTTTCGCTGGGCGCCAGCGTGCACGCCGAAGGCCGACGCTATGATGACCCGGCCAACAAGGTGCGCCTGGGCGGCTACGCCACCCTCGACCTGCGCAGCGAGTACCGGCTGAACGACGAATGGCGCCTGCAGGGCCGGATCGCCAACCTGTTCGGTGCCGACTACGAAACCGCGTATGGCTACAACCAGCCTGGCCAGGCGGTCTACCTCAGCGTGCGCTACCAGGCCCTGTGAGGCCGGGTATTTCGAATGAACGAGGCGACGGCGCGGCCGCGTCGCCGCAAGGAGTGATCGACGATGAACGAATCCCCCGAGAAGGACCAGCGCCACCGCGAGCGGATGGAGCGCAAGAAGGCCGTGGTCGACGAGAAGATCGCCCAGGCCCGCGACGAACGCGGCGTGCTCCTGGTGCATAGCGGCAACGGCAAGGGCAAGAGCAGCTCGGCCTTCGGCATGGTCGCGCGGGCCCTGGGCCATGGCATGAAGGTCGGTGTCGTGCAGTTCATCAAGGGCGCCGCCAGCACCGGCGAGGAAGCCTTCTTCCGGCGCTTCCCCGAGGAAGTCAGCTATCACGTGATGGGCGAGGGCTTCACCTGGGAGACCCAGGACCGCCAGCGCGACATCGCCAAGGCCGAGGCGGCCTGGAAGGTCGCCGCGCAATTGCTGGCCGACCCGGACGTTGGCCTGGTGGTGCTGGACGAACTGAACATCGCCCTCAAGCACGGCTACCTGGAACTGGACAGGGTCCTCGCCGACATCCAGGCGCGCCCGGCCATGCAGCATGTGGTGGTGACCGGCCGCGGCGCGCAGCCGGGGATGATCGAGGCCGCCGACACGGTGACCGAGATGAGCCTGGTCAAGCACGCGTTCAAGGCCGGGATCAAGGCGCAGAAAGGAGTGGAGTTCTGATGCCGGCGCCATGCGCGGAGACGCTTCGCCCATGACCCAGGCACGCTGTCCGGCCCTGCTGATCGCCGCCCCGGCCTCCGGCCAGGGCAAGACCACCGTCACCGCCGCTCTGGCCCGCCTGCATGCGCGCCAGGGGCGACGGGTGCGGGTGTTCAAGTGCGGACCGGACTTCCTCGACCCGATGATTCTCGCTCGCGCCTCCGGCGCGCCGGTCTACCAGCTCGACCTGTGGATGGTCGGCGAGGCCGAAGCGCGACGCCTGCTGGCGCGGGCCGCCGGCGAGGCCGACCTGATCCTCATCGAAGGGGTGATGGGCCTGTTCGATGGCAACCCCTCGGCGGCAGACCTGGCGCGGCGTTTCGGCGTGCCGGTGCTGGGAGTGATCAACGGCGCGGCGATGGCCCAGACCTTCGGCGCCCTGGCCTACGGCCTGGCGCATTTCCAGCCGGACCTGCCGTTTTCCGGAGTGCTCGGCAACCGCGTCGGCAGCCAGCGCCACAGCGACATCCTGCGCGATTGCCTGCCGCCTGGCATGCGCTGGTTCGGCGGCCTGCCGCGCTCGGCCGAGTTCGAACTGCCGAGCCGCCACCTGGGCCTGGTCCAGGCCGAGGAACTGGCCGATCTCGATGTGCGCCTGGACGCCGCCGCCGACGCCTTGCGGGCCAGCGCCGAGACCGACCTGCCGGAGCCGGTGACCTTCGAGGTGCCCGCTCCGGCGCCGCTGCAACGTAGCCTGGAAGGCGTGCGCATCGGCGTGGCCCGCGACGCCTCGTTCGCCTTCCTCTACCAGGCCAATCTCGACCTGCTGCGCGAACTCGGCGCCGAACTGGCGTTCTTCTCGCCGCTGCAGGACCAGGCGTTGCCCGCCGTGGACAGCCTGTACCTGCCGGGCGGCTATCCCGAACTGCACCTGGGGCGCCTGCAGGGCAATCGCGCCATGGCCGAGGCGATCCGAGCCCACCATGCCGCGGGCAAGCCGTTGCTGGCCGAGTGCGGCGGCATGCTCTACCTGCTCGACTGCCTGGAAGACGCCGACGGCGAGCGCGGCGAACTGCTCGGCCTGCTGCCGGGCCGGGCGCGCCTGCAGAAGCGCCTGACCGCCCTGGCCTTGCAGGAGGTCGAGCTGCCGGAAGGGCGGCTGCGCGGGCATACCTTCCATCACTCGACCCTCGACTGCGCCGTCGAGCCTCTGGCCCGTGGCGTCTGCCCGAACGGCCGGAACACGGCGGAGGCGGTGTTCCGTCTTGGCCGGCTGACGGCTTCCTATATCCATTTCTACCTGCCTTCCAACCCGCAGGCCGCCGCCGCGTTGCTGGCGCCCGCGCGAGACGCCGACTGACATGTCCGATTCTTCCCACGCCTTCAGCGCCACGGAACGCGCCGCCGTCTACCGGGCCATCGCCGAGCGCCGCGACATGCGCCACTTCAGCGGCGGCAGCGTGGCGCCGGAGCTGCTCGCGCGGCTGCTGGAGGCCGCGCACCAGGCGCCCAGCGTCGGCCTGATGCAACCCTGGCGCTTCATCCGTATCACCGAGCCGGCGTTGCGGCGGGCCATCCACGGGCTGGTCGAGGAGGAACGCGGACGCACCGCCGAAGCCCTCGGCGAGCGCTCCGACGAGTTCATGCGGCTCAAGGTCGAGGGCGTGCTGGATTGCGCCGAACTGCTGGTCGCCGCCCTGATGGACGACCGCGAACGCCATGTGTTCGGTCGCCGGACCCTGCCGCAGATGGACCTGGCGTCGCTCGCCTGCGCGATCCAGAACCTCTGGCTGGCCAGTCGCGCCGAGGGCCTGGGGATGGGCTGGGTGTCGCTGTTCGATCCGGCCGCGCTGGGCGAGTTGCTCGGCCTGCCGCCCGGCAGCGAGGCGGTGGCGGTGCTCTGCCTGGGCCCGGTGGCGGAGTTCTACCCGGCGCCGATGCTGGCGCTGGAGGGTTGGAGCGAACCGCGTCCGCTGGCCGAGCTGGTCTACCAGAACCGTTGGGGCGAGCGAGCATGAGCGCACTGCTGGGTATCCTCGGCGTGGCGCTGGATGCGCGCTTCGGCGAGCCGCAGGGCTGGCACCCGCTGGTCGCCTTCGGCCGCCTGGCCGATCGCCTGGAGCGCCGTTTCAATCGCTCGCGCCTGGCCGGCGAGGGCGATCCCGGGGTCGGCTGGCGCAGCCACGGGGTGACCGCCTGGGTCCTCGCGGTACTGCCGCTGACCCTGCTGGCCTGGGCGCTCGCTGAACTTCCCTACCTCGGCTGGCTGGTCCAGGCCCTGGCGCTGTACGCCGCGCTCGGCCTGCGCAGCCTCGGCGAGCACGCCGAACCGGTGGCGCTGGCCTTGCGCGCCGGCGACCTGGACGAGGCGCGGCGACGTGTCGGCTACCTGGTCAGCCGCGATACCCGCGAGCTGGACCAGGCCGGGGTCGCCCGCGCGGCCACCGAATCGGTACTGGAGAACGGCAGCGACGCGGTTTACGCCGCGCTGTTCTGGTTCGCCGTGGCCGGCGCGCCGGGGGTGGTGCTGTATCGCCTGAGCAATACCCTGGACGCGATGTGGGGCTACCGCAACGCGCGCTTCGAGCGCTTCGGCTGGGCCGCGGCGAAGATCGACGACATCCTCAACTACCTGCCGGCGCGGCTGGTGGCGCTGACCTACGCGCTGCTCGGCGGCACCCGCCAGGCCCTGCGCTGCTGGCGCGAGCAGGCGCCGCAATGGGACAGCCCCAACGCCGGCCCGGTGATGGCCGCCGGCGCCGGTGCGCTGGGCGTGTCCCTGGGCGGCGCGGCGATCTACCACGGCGAGCTGCACCAGCGGCCGCTCCTCGGCAGCGGCCCGCAGCCGCAGGGCCGCGACATCTATCGGGCCCTGGCGCTGGTGCGCCAGGGCGTGCTGCTCTGGCTGCTGGTGCTGGCCGGACTCTGGGCCATGGGGTGGCTGCATGCTTGAACATGGAGGGCGGTTGCGCGAGGCGGCGCGCCGCTACGACATTCCGCTGGCGGACTGGCTGGACCTGTCCACCGGCATCGCGCCCTGGCCGTTTCCGCTGCCGGCGATCCCCGAGCAGGCCTGGACCCGCCTGCCGGAGAGCGACGACGGCCTGGAAGCCGCCGCCTGCCTCTACTACGGCGCCGAACGGGTATTGCCGCTGGCCGGCAGCCAGGCGGCGATCCAGGCCCTGCCAAGGTTGCGGCGGGGCGGGCGGGTCGGCGTCCTGTCGCCGTGCTACGCCGAGCACGCCCACGCCTGGCGCCAGGCCGGGCACCTGGTGCGGGAGATCGGCGAGGCCGAGGTCGAGCCCTATCTCGACAGCCTCGACGTGCTGCTGGTGGTCAACCCGAACAACCCCACCGGGCGGGTCTTCGAGCCCGCCGAGCTGCTGGCCTGGCATGCCCGCCTGCAACGTCGCGGCGGCTGGCTGCTGGTCGACGAGGCGTTCATGGACTGCACCCCGCAGTCGAGCCTGGCGGCCTGTAGCAACCGGCCCGGATTGATCGTGCTGCGCTCGTTCGGCAAGTTCTTCGGCCTGGCCGGTGCGCGGCTCGGCTTCGCCCTCGGCGAACGGCCGCTGTTGCAGGCGCTGGCCGAGCAGCTCGGTCCGTGGACGGTCAATGGCCCGGTGCGCCATGTGGCCCAGAGCGCCTTGCGCGACCGCCAGCAACAGCGCCAGCAGCGCGAGCGCCTGCTGGCCGCCAGCCAGCGCCTGGAGGAACTGCTGCGCCGCCACGGCTGGCCGCCGGCGGGCGGCAGCGCGCTGTTCCAGCGCCTGGTCGATCCACGCTGCGCGGCGTTGCACGACTACCTGGCGCGGCGCGGCATCCTCACACGCCAGTTCGAGCAGCCGGCCAGCCTGCGCCTCGGCCTGCCCGCCGACGAGGCCGCCTGGGCCCGGCTCGATGCCGCGCTGCTCGGCTTCAAGGAGCCTGCTCATGCGTGATCGCGGGCGGACCCTGATGGTCCAGGGCACCACCTCGGACGCCGGCAAGAGCACCCTGGTGACCGCGCTGTGCCGCTGGCTGGCCCGGCGCGGCGTCGCGGTGGTGCCGTTCAAGCCGCAGAACATGGCGCTGAACAGCGCGGTCACCGCCGACGGCGGCGAGATCGGCCGCGCCCAGGCGGTCCAGGCCCAGGCCTGCCGGCTGGCGCCGCACACCGACATGAACCCGGTGCTGCTCAAGCCCAACACCGACATCGGCGCCCAGGTGATCATCCATGGCCGCGCGGTGACCAGCATGGACGCCGCCGCCTACCACGACTACAAGCGCGTGGCGATGGAAGCGGTGCTGGCTTCCCATGGGCGGCTCGCCGCCGCCTACCGGGTGGTGATGGTGGAGGGCGCCGGCTCGCCGGCGGAGATCAACCTGCGCGCCAACGACATCGCCAACATGGGCTTCGCCGAAGCGGTGGATTGCCCGGTGATCCTGGTCGCCGATATCGACCGCGGCGGGGTCTTCGCCCACCTGGTCGGCACCCTGGAACTGCTCTCCGACTCGGAGCGAGAGCGGGTCAAGGGCTTCGTCATCAATCGCTTCCGCGGCGACATCGCCCTGCTGCAACCCGGCCTCGACTGGCTGGAGGCGCGCACCGGCAAGCCGGTGCTCGGCGTGCTGCCCTATGTCAGCGACCTGCACCTGGAGGCGGAGGACGCCATCGACACGCGCCAGGCGGCCAAGGTCGGGCCGCGCCTGAAGGTGGTGGTGCCGGTGCTGCCGAGGATCAGCAACCACACCGATTTCGATCCGCTGCGCCTGCACCCCCAGGTCGAGTTGAGCTTCGTCGGCCCCGGCCAGGCGCTGCCGTCGGCGGACCTGATCGTCCTGCCCGGCTCGAAGAGCGTGCGCGCCGACCTCGCGGCGCTGCGCGAGCGTGGCTGGGACGAGGCGATCCTCCGTCACCTGCGCTACGGCGGTCGCCTGCTGGGGATCTGCGGCGGCCTGCAGATGCTCGGCGAGCGCCTGCACGATCCGCTCGGCCTGGAAGGCGCGGCCGGCAGCAGCGCTGGCCTCGGCCTGCTGGCGTTGGAAACGACCCTGGAGGCGGACAAGCAATTGCGCAACGTACAGGGCCGCCTGAGCCTGGAGGATGCGCCGCTGTCGGGCTACGAGATCCATGCCGGAGTCACCCGTGGCGAAGCCCTGGCGCGGCCGGCGGTGGTGCTCGACGATGGCCGCGCGGATGGTGCCCGCAGCGTCGACGGGAACGTCATGGGCACCTACCTGCATGGCCTGTTCGAATCCACCGCGGCCTGTTCGGCGCTGCTGCGCTGGGCCGGCCTGCGCGAGGTCCAGGCGGTGGACTACCAGGCCTTGCGCGAACGCGACATCGAGCGGCTCGCCGACCTGGTCGAGCGCCACCTGGATACCGGGCGATTGCTCGCCCTCTGCGGAGAACCCCATGCGTGACCTGATCCTTGGCGGCGCCCGTTCCGGCAAGAGCCGCCTGGCCGAGCGCCTGGCCGCCGAGAGCGGGCTGGCGGTGAGCTACATCGCCACCGCCCAGGCCGGCGACGGCGAAATGGGCCGGCGCATCGCCGAGCACCGCGCGCGCCGCCCGGCCCACTGGCGAACCCTGGAGGAGCCTCTGGCGCTGGCGGCGACGCTGCGCAGCGAGGCCGAGCCCGGACGCTGCCTGCTGGTCGACTGCCTGACCCTGTGGCTGACCAACCTGCTGCTCTGCGACGATCCCCAGCGTCTCGACGGCGAGCGCGAGGCACTGCTGGAATGTCTCGGCGCGCTGCCGGGGCGGATCATCCTGGTCAGCAACGAAACCGGGCTCGGCGTGGTGCCGCTGGGCGAACTCAGCCGGCGCTACGTCGACGAGGCCGGCTGGCTGCACCAGGCCATCGCCGAACGCTGCGAACGGGTGACCTTCACCGTCGCCGGCCTGCCCATGCCGTTGAAAGGAGAACCGCTATGAGTCTGCAATGGTGGCGCGACACCTGCCGCGGGGCGGACCCGCAGATGCGCCGGCGCGCGGCCGAACGCCAGGACCGGTTGACCAAGCCGCGCGGCTCGCTGGGCCGCCTGGAGCAGGTGGCGATCGACCTGGCGGCGTTGCAGGGGCGCGAACGACCGAGCCTGGAGAGGCTCTGGGTGACGGTCTTCGCCGGCGACCACGGGGTAGTCGCCGAGGGCGTCTCGGCCTATCCGCAGGCGGTCACCGGCGAGATGCTGCGCAACTTCGTCCGCGGCGGCGCGGCGATCAGCGTGCTGGCGCGCGAACTCGGTGCCGGCCTGGAGGTGGTCGACCTGGGCACCGCCGTCCCCCTGGAAGCCTTGCCCGGCGTGCGCCACCTGCGCCTGGCGGCGGGTACCGCGAACTTCGTCGAGGCCCCGGCGATGGGCGCCGAACAGTGCCTGCTGGCGCTCGAGGCCGGGCGCGAAAGCGTGCGCCGCGCCGAGCAGGCCGGCAGCCAGCTGTTCATCGGCGGCGAGATGGGCATCGGCAATACCACTGCGGCGGCGGCCATGGCCTGCGCGCTGCTGGATGCGCCGGTGAGCGCGCTGGTCGGGCCGGGAACCGGGCTGGACGCCAGCGGCGTGGCGCACAAGACCGCGGTGATCGAGCGCGCCCTGGCCCTGCACGGCGCCCATCGCGCCGACCCCTTCGAAACCCTCCGCCGTCTCGGTGGGCTGGAGATCGCCGCGCTGGCCGGCGCCTACCTGGCCTGCGCGCAGAAAGGCATGGTCGCCCTGGTCGACGGCTACATCTGCAGCGTCGCGGCGCTCTGCGCGGTGCGCCTGAACCCGGCCTGCCGCGACTGGCTGCTGTTCGCCCACAGTGGTGCCGAGCCGGGCCATCGGCATGTGCTCGAAGCCCTGGCGGCGCAACCGCTGCTCGACCTCGGCCTGCGCCTGGGCGAGGGCAGCGGCGCGGCGCTGGCGGTGCCGCTGCTGCGCCAGGCCTGCGCGCTGCACGCGGGGATGGCGACCTTCGCCGAAGCGGCGGTCTCGGACCGCCCGGCATGAGCCTGCGCCTGGACCTCCTGCGGCATGGCGAAACCGAGTCCGGCGGCGGTTTCCGCGGCAGCCTCGACGACGCCTTGACCGCGCGTGGCTGGGCGCAGATGCGCACGGCGGTGGAAGGCGGACGCTGGGACCTGCTGGTCAGCTCGCCATTGCAACGTTGCCGCGCCTTCGCCGAGGAACTGGCGCAGCGCCAGGGGATCGAGCTGGAACTGGAAAACGATCTGCGCGAACTGCATTTCGGCGCTTGGGAGGGGCGCTCGGCGGCCAGCCTGATGGACGGCCACAGCGAGGCGCTCGGCCGCTTCTGGGCCGATCCCTACGCCTTTACCCCGCCGGGCGGCGAGCCGCTGTCCGAGTTCGAGGCGCGGGTGCTGGCCGCCCAGCGACGCCTGCGCCAGCGTCACGCCGGCCGTCGTGTGCTGCTGGTGACCCATGGCGGCGTCATGCGCCTGTTGCTCGCCCGCGCCCGTGGCCTGCCGCGCGAGCGCTTGCTGCAGGTGGACATCGGTCATGGCGCACTGTTCGGCCTGCGCGCCGGAGAGGGCGACGATCGCTGGCACGAATGCCGGGAAGGGGAATAGCCATGCGCGAAGCCTTGCGCTCACTGCTGGTCGCCTTGCAGTTCCTCACCCGCCTGCCGGTGCGCCTGTCGGCGATGCCGACGCCGGAACAGTTCGGCCGCGCGGTGCTCTGCTATCCACTGGTCGGGGTGCTGATCGGCGTCGTGCTGTACGCCGCGGCGCTGTCGCTCGATGGTACGCCGCCGCTGTTGCAGGCAGCCTTGCTGCTGAGCCTGTGGGTGGCGCTGAGCGGCGCGCTGCACCTGGACGGCCTGGCCGACATGGCGGACGCCTGGGTCGGCGGGTTGGGCGACCGCGAGCGGACCTTGGCGATCATGAAGGACCCGCGCAGCGGCCCGGTGGCGGTGGTGGTCCTGGTACTGGTCCTGTTGTTGAAGTTCTCCGCCCTGGCGGCGCTGCTCGGCCAGGGCGAGGCCGGGTTGTTGCCGCTGGCCCCGTGGCTGGCGCGCAGCAGCCTGCCGCTGCTGTTCCTGACCACGCCCTACGCGCGCCCCGGCGGCCTCGGCCAGGCCATCGCCGAGCACCTGCCGGCGCGCAGCCTGCCGTGGGTGCTGGGGGTGAGTTTCGGCCTGGCCCTGGCGTTCGGCCTGGCCGGCCTGCTGGCGTTGCTGGTGACGCTGATGCTCTTCGCCTGGCTGCGCAGCCGTTTCCTCGCGCGCCTCGGCGGCACCACCGGGGACACCGCCGGCGCGCTGGTCGAACTTACCGAGTGTGCGGTGCTGGTGGCGCTGGCTCTGTAGCCGGACGCGGCTGGCGCAGGACCGCCATGGCGCTGAGGAAGAGCAGCGCGGCGGCGGCCAGCAGCACGGCGACGAAGGCCTGGTCGAAAGCCTGCCGGGCAAGCTCGACGAGCCGCGACGCGACCTCCGGCGCCAGGCCCTCGGCGACCAACAGGGCGTCGTCGAGGCTGTCGCGGACCCGCGCCGGCAGCTCGGCCGAGGGCAGCCTCAGCGACATCCCGTAGACGAAACTCATCAGGCTGCCGAGCAGGGTCACGCCGATCACCCCGCCCAGTTCGTAGGACACGTCTTCGATGGCGGCCGCCATTCCGGAACTCTGTTCGTCCACGTTGAGCATCACCGCGGTGGAGGCGGCGGTCATCGCGCCGCCGAAGCCGACGCCGAGCAGCACCAGGCTGGCCAGTTGCGCTCCGGTGGCGGACTGGTAGGACAGGGCCAGGCCGAGCAATCCGGCGCTGCCGAGCAGCAGGGAGGCGCACATCACCCGGTTCTCGCCCCAGCGCGGCACCAGCCAGCCGGCCAGCGGCCCGACCACCAGCGAGGCCAGCGGGATCGGCAGGACGAACAGGCCGGCCTTCAGCGGCGTCAGGCCCTGCACCAGTTGCAGGTGCTGGCTGAACACCAGTTCCATGCCGACCAGCGCCATGGTCGCCACCAGGGCCACCGCGACGCCGCGGGCGAAGCGCCGGTTGCGGAACAGCGCGAAGTCGATCATCGGTTCGCGGGCGCGGCGCTGGCGGCGGACGAACAGGTACAGGCAGAGCATGCCGCCGAGCGCGGCCAGGACGGCCAGCCCGAAGTCCGGGGCGCGTGTGCTGAGTTCCTTGATCGCATACACCACCCCGACCAGGCCGAACATCACCTGCAGCGAGCCGAGGGCGTCCCATGGGCGCCGCGACTGGCCGCCGCAGGCCGGGATGGCCGGCAGCGCCAGCAACAAAGCGACGACCACCACCGGGACGTTGATGAGGAACACCGAGCCCCACCAGAAGAACTCCAGCAGCACGCCGCCGACCACCGGCCCCAGCGCCGCGCCGGCAGAGGCGACGGAGGCCCAGATGCCGATGGCCAGGGCGCGTTCGCGTTCGTCCTGGAAGACATGGCGGACGATCGACAGGGTCGCCGGCATCATCAGCGCCGCGCCCACCGCCAACCCGGCGCGGGCGGCGATCAGCGTCGCGGCGCTGGGGGCGAAGGCGGCGCACAGCGAGGCCAGGCCGAACAGCGGCAGGCCGGCGAGGAACAGCCGCTTGTGGCCAAGGCGGTCGCTGAGCAAGCCGGCGCCGGGCAGCAGGCCGGCGACCACCAGCGGATAGGCGTTGACGATCCAGAGCTTCTCCGTGGCCGTCGCACCGAGGTCGTGGGTCAGGCGCGGCAGGGCCGTGTAGAGCACGGTCATGTCGATGATGATGAGGAACAGGGCGCTGGAGACGATGGCCAGGACCAGCCAGCGGTTCTGCCGGAACATGGGATAACCTCTGTGGCGAACGGTTCTTCGCTCGCCGTGGATAACGGGAATTGCGCGCCACGGGCGGACGCGTGAAAATATAAATACATACGTATGGATTTAAACTCAAGAGGTAGCCATGGGACGCCGACGAACGATCGACCGCGACCAGTTGCTCGATGCCGCCGAGGCGGTGATCGCCCGCGAGGGCGCGGCCGGCCTGACCATCGATGCGGTGGCGAAGGAAATGGGCATCACCAAGGGCGGCGTGCAGTACTGCTTCGGTACCAAGGACGCGCTGATCGACGCGATCTTCGAGCGCTGGGGCAAGGCCTACGACAGCCTGTTCGAAGCGGTGGCGGGGAAGCAGCCGACGCCGCTGACGCGGGTTCGCGCGCATGCCGAGGCGACCCAGCGTTCGGACGAGTTGTCCAGCAGCAAGGCGGCGGCGCTGATGGCGGCGCTGATCCAGACGCCCGAGCATCTGGAGGGCAGCAACCAGTGGTATCGCAGCCGGTTGGAAGGCCTGGACCTGTCCGCACCCGAGGGGCGCCGTGCGCGCCTGGCGTTCCTGGCGGTGGAGGGCGCCTTCATGTTGCGCTACTTCCGCCTGATGGACATTGGCCAGGACGAGTGGGACTCGATGCTCGACGACGTTCGTGCGTTGTTGCTGACGGCGGCTGGCGCCAGCGGAGACTGAGGCTCCGCTGGCGCGCTGCGGGTGGTCGCCTCAGTCGAAGGCGAAGTGCTCGCTCTTCAGGTCCATGATCGAACCGGTCGGCTTCGCCATCGCCGCCGCGTGGCCCTTGGCGCGCGGAAGCAGGCGGGCGAAGTAGAACTCGCTGGTGGCGATCTTGGCCTTGTAGAAGTCCGCCGACTCGCTGCCGCCCTGGCGCAGTCGCCGGCGCGCAGCGGCTTCCTGGAGGGCCCAGGAATAGGCCAGCGTGGCGTAGCCGGAGAACATCAGATAGTCGTGGCTGGCGGTGCTCACCAGATCGCGTTGCTTGCGCGCGGTGAGGGCAATGCGCAGGGTCAGCAGGTTCCATTGGGCGCAGAGCTTGAGCAGCACCAGGGCGCGGCCGCGCATGCGCGGCTCGTTCTTCAGCAGGTCGACGGCGAACCGGGCCACGCCCCTGGTGAAGTCGCGCACGGCCTTGCCCTGGGTCATCAGCAGGACCTTGCGGCCGAGCAGGTCGAGGGCCTGGATGCCGGTGGTGCCTTCGTAGAGGGTGGCGATCCGCGCGTCGCGGACGATCTGCTCCATGCCGTGTTCGCGGATATAGCCGTGGCCGCCGAACACCTGCATGCCGAGGTTGGCGCTTTCCAGGCCGAGTTCGGTCAGGCAGCCCTTGAGGATCGGCGTGAGGAAGCCGAGCTTGTCGTCCCAGCGTTCGTATTCGGCGTCGTCGTTGCTGAGGATGCCCTGGATCATCCGGTCGGCGTACTGGGTGGCCAGGTAGACCAGCGCCCGGCCGCCTTCGGCGATGGCCTTCTGGGTCAGCAGCATGCGCCGCACGTCGCCGTGGTGCATCAGGCTGTCGGCGACCTGGTCGGGTTCCTTGGTCCCGGAGAGCGCGCGCATGGAGCGGCGTTCGCGGGCGTAGGCGAGGGCGCCCTGGTAGGCCAGCTCGGCGGTGGCCACGCCCTGGATGGCGGTGCCGATGCGGGCGCTGTTCATGAAGGTGAACATGCATTCCAGGCCCTTGTTCGGCGGTCCGATGAGGAAGCCGGTGGCGCCGTCGAAGTTCATCACGCAGGTGGCCGAGGCCTTGATCCCCATCTTCTTCTCCAGCGCGCCGCAACTCACGCCGTTGCGCGGGCCGAGCGCGCCGCCTTCGCCGGGAAGGAACTTGGGCACGATGAACAGGGAAATGCCGCGGGTGCCCTTCGGTGCGTCCGGCAGGCGGGCGAGCACGATGTGGACGATGTTCTCGGTCAGGTCGTGTTCGCCGGAAGAGATGAATATCTTCGTCCCGCTGATGGCGTAGCTACCGTCGGGGTTGGCCTCGGCGCGGGTCTTCACCTGGCCGAGATCGGTGCCGCACTGCGGCTCGGTGAGGCACATGGTGCCGCCCCAGCGGCCCTCGGTGAGCGGAACCAGGTAGGTCTGCTTCTGTTCCTCGGTGCCGTGCTGCATCAGGGTGTTCATCGCGCCGAGGGAGAGGCCGGGATACATGGAGAACGGCCAGTTGGCTGTGCCCATCATCTCCTGCTTGAGCGCGCCGAGGCTCATCGGCAGGCCCTGGCCACCGTACTCCACCGGGTGCGAGAGGCCCTGCCAGCCGCCGGCGACATAGGCCTCGTAGGCTTCCTTGTAGCCCTTCGGCGTCCGTACTTCGCCGTTCTCCAGGTGGCAGCCTTCCTCGTCGCCGCTGTGGTAGAGCGGGGCGATCACTTCCTCGCAGAGCTTCGCGCATTCGCCGAGGATCGCATCGACCATGTCCGGCGTGGCTTCGGCTCCGTTGACGAGGTTGCGGTAATGCTCGGGGAAATCGAAGACTTCGTTGAGCAGGAAGCGCGTGTCGCGCAGCGGGGCTTTGTAAACGGGCATGGCTACCTCGGCGATGGATGGAGGGCGCCGGGTGCTCCCGGTCGCCGCTGACAGCGCGAGTTATAGGCCAGCGCCCGGCGTCCGGCCTTGGCAGGGGCAACAGACGGCGTTGGCAGTTCGGACAATCCGCTTGACCGACGAGAGGTACGGGTATATACACGCATCCATGCTACCGACCCAATGCCTCTGTACCAAACTGCGTCGCGCCGCCCGCAGCGTTTCCCGCTTCTACGACGAGGCGCTGGCCGATACCGGCCTCAAGGTGGCGCAGTTTTCCCTGCTGCGGCACCTGCGGCGCCTGGACCGGCCGAGCATTTCCGAACTCGCCGAAGCCATGGGACTCGACCGCAGCACCCTCGGTCGCAACCTGCGGGTGCTGGAAGGCGACGGCCTGCTGCGCCTGACCGGTGGCGAGGACCAGCGCAACCGCCTGGTCGAGCTGACGCCTGCCGGGCTGGATGCCCTGGAACGCGGAACGCCGGCCTGGGAAGACGCGCAGCGGCGTCTCGCCGGGCGCCTTGGCGAGGAGCGCAGCGGCGCCTTGGCGGCGTTGCTGGTGGAACTGGAGCGACTGGACTGACAACCGACGAAGCCTCTCGCCGAGGCGCTTCGTTCACGATAAAGCGGGTATATACCCGTAGATGGAGCGACCCATGCCGCGTGCCGCCTTCTGGATCCTGCTGTCCGGAGCCCTGATCCTCGCCCTGTCCCTCGGCGTGCGACATGGTTTCGGCCTGTTCCTCGCGCCGATGAGCGCCGACTTCGGCTGGGGCCGCGAAGTCTTCGCCTTCGCCATCGCCTTGCAGAACCTGGTCTGGGGCCTGGCCCAGCCGTTCACCGGGGCGCTCGCCGACCGCTACGGCGCGGCGCGGGCGGTGCTGGTCGGGGGCCTGCTGTACGCCCTCGGCCTGGTCCTGATGGGACTCTCGCAGTCGGCCAGTGGGCTGTCGCTGAGCGCCGGCCTGCTGATCGGCCTGGGCCTTTCCGGCACCTCGTTCTCGGTGATCCTCGGCGCCGTCGGCCGCGCAGTGTCGGCGGAGCAGCGCAGCATGGCGATGGGTATCTCCAGCGCGGCCGGCTCCTTCGGCCAGTTCGCCATGCTGCCCGGTACCCTCGGCCTGATCGGCTGGCTGGGCTGGTCCTCGGCCCTGCTCGCCCTGGGCCTGCTGGTGGCGCTGATCGTGCCGCTGGCCGGGCTGATGAAGGATCGCCCGTTGCCGCCGCAGGGCCACGAACAGAGCCTCGGCGAAGCGCTGCGCGAGGCCTGCGCGCATTCCGGGTTCTGGCTGCTGGCGCTGGGCTTCTTCGTCTGCGGCTTCCAGGTGGTGTTCATCGGCGTACACCTGCCGGCCTACCTGGTCGACCAGCACCTGCCGGCGCAGGTCGGCACCACGGTGCTGGCGCTGGTCGGGCTGTTCAACGTGTTCGGCACCTACATCGCCGGCTGGCTCGGCGGGCGCTGGTCGAAGCCGCGCCTGCTGACCGCGCTGTACCTGGTGCGCGGGGTAGTGATCGTGCTGTTCCTCTGGCTGCCGCTGAGCGTCTACAGCGCCTACGCCTTCGGCGTGGCCATGGGGCTGCTGTGGCTGTCCACGGTGCCCCTGACCAACGGCACCGTGGCGACCCTGTTCGGCGTGCGCAACCTGTCGATGCTCGGCGGCATCGTGTTCCTCTTCCACCAGTTGGGCGCCTTCCTCGGCGGCTGGTTGGGCGGGGTGGTCTACGACCGCACCGGCAGCTACGACCTGGTCTGGCAGTTGTCGATCCTTCTAAGCCTGCTCGCGGCGCTGCTCAACTGGCCGGTGCGCGAGCGTCCGGTGGCGCGCCTGCAGGTGGCCGGAGGCGCGGCGTGAAGCTGGCCTGGCTGCTCGCCGCCGGGGCGCTGCTGGGACTCGCCTGGTGGGGCTGGCAGCGTGGCGGACTGGCGCTGCTGGAACTGGGCATGGGCGCATGCTGATAGGTGGCGATAGGCGCGGGGAAGGGTAAGCTGGGACATTCGTCGCCAAGGAGCCATTCCATGAAACCTCGCGTGCTGTTGTCCGCCCTGGCGCTCGCCGGGCTGCCGCTGAGCGGCTGGGCCGCCGATTGCCCGGAACTGTTGCAGGGCCAGTTGACCAAGCTGCGTTCCAAGGAAAGCATCGATCTTTGCCAGCGTTACGCCGGCAAGCCGCTGGTGGTGGTCAACACTGCCAGCCACTGTGGCTTCACCCCGCAGTTCAAGGGGCTTGAGGCGCTCTACCAGCGCTACAAGGGGCAGGGCCTGGAAGTGCTCGGGGTACCCTCCGACGACTTCAAGCAGGAAGCCGCGGATACCGCCGAGACCGCGAAGATCTGCTATGGCAACTACGGCGTGACCTTCGCCATGACCCAGCCGCAGCACGTGCGCGGCGACGAGGCGATCCCGCTGTTCCGCCAGTTGGCCGAGCAGAGCGGCCAGGCGCCGCGCTGGAATTTCTACAAGTACGTGGTGGATCGCCAGGGCAGGGTGGTCGCGCAGTTCTCCAGCAAGACCACCCCGGACGATCCGCAGCTCCAGGCCGCCATCGAGAAAGCCATCGCCAGCCAGCCCTGAGGAGCAGGCATGAAAAAGCCGGGCAATGCCCGGCTTCTTCGTTGGCGCGTGCGATCAGAAGCGATAGGTGACCTGGGCGGTCAGGCCATGCGCGCTGTTGTCGTACTTGGCGCTGTAGGCCGGCTGCAGGGCGCTGCCTTCCTGGTTGACGCCGGCAGTGGTTTCCCACAGGTAGGCGTAGGCCACGTCGACGGTCAGGTCCTGGTTCGGCGACCAGCCGGCACCGACGGTGAAGACCTTGCGGTCGCCCACCGGGATGCGCACGTTGCGGTCCTCGTTGGTGGTCGGCGAGGGCTCGTAGGCAAAGCCGGTACGCAGCACCCACTCCGGGGTGGCCTGGTAGGAGGTACCTACCGAGAAGGACCAGGTGTCGCGCCAGTTCAGGTCTTCGCCGATGGTGTTGAAGCCCAGGGCCTGGCCGAGCGCCGGTACGCCGCTGTTGCGCACTTCGATCTTCTCCAGGCGGCTCCAGCGGGTCCAGACGGCGCCCAGGTAGCCCGTCCACTTGTCGTCGAACTTGTGGGTGATGGAGGTATCCACCGATTCCGGCAGGGTGATGTCCAGCTTGGCGTCGTACTTGCCGTTCAGGCCCAGGGCACCCGGAGCGTTCTTCACTTCGGTGTTGCCGCCCAGATGGTACTTGACCTTGGAGTGGTAGGTCAGGCCCCAGGTGGTGTCGTCGGTCAGGTCGACCATCACGCCGACGTTGTAGCCGATGGCAGTGTCGTCGCCCTTGATGTTGATCTTGGTATCGCCGTTGCTGCCGAGCAGGCCATTGGTGGCCAGGGTGTTCTTCAACTGGCCGTCGATGCGGTTGAAGGTCGGACCGAAGCCGACGGAAACCTTGTCGTTGATCTTCCAGGCGATGGTCGGCTGCACGGTGATCACCTGCACCTTGCTATAGGAGCCGTGGGAGCTGCCCATGAAGCCGTTTTCGTAATCGTTGATGATGCCGTAGGGCACGTAGATGCCCAGGCCGAAAGTGAAATCTTCGTTGATCGGCGTGGAGAAGTAGCCGAACGGTACGGCGGCCAGCGGTACCGAGTCGCCCTTGTTGCTGCCCTGGGCGGTGCTGTGGGCCTGGCTGATGTCGTCCTTGGCCTTGACGATGGCCAGACCGCCGCTGACTTCGGTGCGTTTCAGCTTGGACAGGCCGGCCGGGTTGCCGTAGATGGTGCTGGCATCGAGCGCGGACGAGGCGCGGCCGGCGTACGCGGTGCCGGCGCCGCTGGCGCTCTGTTCGTTGATGGCGATGCCGTTGGCGAGGGTGTAGGTGGAGACAGCGCTAATGGTCAGTGCGAGAGAGGTTTTAAACCATATTGTTTTCATTGTTGGAGCAACTCCTGTGTATAACGGCGCGCAAACTACCAAGATTCCCAGACCGGCGCCAGTGTTCCGAAGTTCCGCAGGGTGCGGAACAGAGCGGTTGGCTCCGGTGCCAGTGAAGCGAAGGTAGCGCAACCGTTCGTGTCTGTATGTAAAAAATTTTCTGACCGGTTGGTCTGTTTCGGACGCGGGATTTTTCCATTCGCCGTCAGGCGACCTGGCTGAGGCTGCCGATGCAGCGTTGCCAGGCGTCGATGAACTCGTGCAGGCGACCGTGCGGCTGGAATACCTGGCGCCACACGCGAGCCTGGGCGAGGTGGTCGTGCTGGTCGGGCAGCGGGAGTCGCGCGGCTTCCACCAGCGACCAGGCGATGGCCGTGCTGTAGCGCAGGTTCACCGTCAGTTCCAGGTGCGGCGCGGCAAGGAAGGCATGCTGGCTGGCCAGGCCGCGGACCCGGCTGGCGCGCTCCGGGTCCAGCGCCAGGTACTGGTCCCAGAGCTGCTGGTGGCGTTCGCTGGCGATCCGGTACAGGCCGTGGCCACGGCGGTCGTCGAGGGCGCTCCCCAGCGCCGACTGGCAGGCCGCCGCGCCCAGCAGCAGCGCTTCGGCGGCGGGGCTGTGGCAGGACAGGTAGTCCAGGGTCGGGCGTATCACGTGCTGGCAAAGATCGTTGGCGGAAATACCCATGACGGCCTCGCGCAAGGTGGATCGGCGGGGCCGGGCAGTTTGGCAGCTTCTATTCCGATGGCCCCGCCGATAGCGGACTTAGCCGCTTGATTTGAAGTGTAGTGAAACAAGTCAGCTGTAAAGGACTGTTTTTAAATTGTTTCCAGCTTTAGAGAACGGCTGATATGCCCGCTGGAAATTAAACCGGCGCGTCCTTGCTTCGCTTGTGCTGGGCGGCATACTCAGCCCCTGCGCAGGCTGTAGAGGAAGTCGCGGAGGATGGCTTTCACTTCATTGGCCGCTTG
This sequence comes from Pseudomonas sp. KBN12P06040, assembly GCF_037574965.1. Classification (NCBI taxonomy): domain Bacteria; kingdom Pseudomonadati; phylum Pseudomonadota; class Gammaproteobacteria; order Pseudomonadales; family Pseudomonadaceae; genus Pseudomonas; species Pseudomonas sp. KBN12P06040. The sequence goes on along the minus strand of NZ_JBBELS010000001.1, from coordinate 4,156,557 downwards.
CCGCTTGTTGCGTGCATCGCGAAGACTCATCGCGGCCTGGGTAAGGAAGCCGTAGAGCTGGCCGACCAGGGTTTCCCGGCGGTAGTCCTTGAGTTCGCCACTGGCCGCCAGTTCGTCCACCAGGCGCCCGACGTAGCGCAGCGTATGGCGCGAGTCGATGCGTTTCCATCGCTCCCAGCCGACGACCGTGATCACCTCCTGCAGCGACAGTTGCCGCTTGCCGCGCGCCATCACGCTGTCGATGAAGGCCTCGGCCAGTGCGGCGGCCTCCGCCCACTTGTCGACATGCGCCGGCACCCTGTCCAGGTCCTCGGCGATCGTCCGTACCTGGCGTTCGTAGCATTCGGCGAGCAGTTCCTGCTTGCTGCCGAAGTGGTGGTAGAACGCGCCCTTGGTCACGCGCGCCTCGCGGGCGATGGCGTCGATGGAGACGCCGCCGTAGCCATGTTCGATGAAGGCGGAGAGGGCGCTTTCCAGCAGTGCCTCGCGGGTCGCCTCGGCATTTTCCTGCTGCCTGCTCTTGACATTCATACTGTTGCCTTCTTACATACCGTCGGTATGTTCATGCTAGCACGCCTGGCGATCCGTCGAGCATTGCGTCCGTCCCGGCTGCTCGAACCCGCACGGCAAAGGAGAGCGCGAATGAGTACCGCAGTGGAGATCGCCTGCCGTGACGGCGTGCGCCTGGCCGGCGACCACTTCCCGGCCGTCGGCGATGCGCAGGGGAGCATCGTGGTGGCCTGCGCGCTCGGCGTCAGGCGCGCCTTCTACCAGCGCTTCGCCGTCCTGGCCGCGGCTTCCGGCTACGAGGTGCTGTTGTTCAGCTACCGCGGCAGCGAAGGCGACGACCCTGCCGTGGCTAGCTATCGCCTGGCCGACTGGGGACGCGAGGACATCGATGCGGCGCTGGCCTGGTGCCGAGCGCGCGCGCCGGAGCTACCGCGCTATTTCGTCGGCCACAGCATCGGCGCGCAGTTGCTCGGTCTGGCTGGTCAGGCCAGCGGATTGAGCGGCGCCGCGTTCGTCGCCGGTTCGTTTCCGTACTGGAGGCGCTGGCGAGGCAGGCAACGCTGGCAGATGTTCGGCCTGTTCTGCGTGGCGGTGCCGCTACTGACCGGACTGCTCCGACGCTTTCCCAGTCGTTTCTTCGGCCTCGGCAGCCTGGATATGCCGAGTCATTTCATGCGCGACTGGGCGCGCTGGGTGCGGCAGCCGGACTACCTCCTGGCACCGCGCTTCGGATTGCAGCGGCAGGGTTACGAGGCGCTGGACATCCCCGTCGCCAGCTTCCTGTTCGAGGACGACGACTACGTGCCCTGGGCTGCGGCGGAAAAGCTTCACCAGGTCTATGCCGCGGCGCACCTGGAGTTGCGTCGCAAGGGACGGGCCGAGGGGGCGGTCGGGCATTTCGGGCTGTTCCGCAACGAGGCGTTGCAGAAGGAGTTGCTCGACTACTTCAGGAAGCTGCCCGACGCGGCGTAAGCCGCGTCCGAGCGTATGGCGTCAGTCGCCGGTGGCGACCGGGCGGCGCGGGTCGGTGATCCACTCGCTCCACGAGCCGGCGTAGAGGCGCGGAAGCGGGAAGCCGGCGAGGCTCAGGGCGAACAGGTTGTGGCAGGCGGTGACGCCGGAGCCGCAGTAGGCGACCAGCTCGTCCACCGGGCGACCGCGCAGCAGGGCGGAGAACCGCTGGTGCAATTGTTCCGGCGGAAGGAAGCGGCCGTCGCTGCCGAGGTTGTCGGTGAAGGCGGCGCACTGGGCACCGGGAATGTGCCCGGCGACCGGATCTATGGGCTCGACTTCGCCACGGAAGCGCGGCTGCGCGCGAGCATCGAGCAGCGCCAGTCCGGGTTGGCCCAGTTGGGCCTGGAGGGTGGCGGCGTCGATCAGCAGCGAGGCATCGGGCTGGCCCTGGAAATCGCCGGGTCGAAGACTGCTTTCGCCATTGGTCAGTGCCAGCCCCGCAGCCTTCCAGGCCGCCAGGCCGCCATCGAGGAGGTAGACCCCATCGCGCTTGCCCAGCCAATGCAACAGCCACCAGGCGCGGGCGGCGAATGCGCCGGGGCCGTCGTCGTAGAGCACCACCTGGCTATCCTGGCGCAGGCCCCAGGCTTGTAGCTTGAGCGCTAGCTCGGTGGGATCCGGCAGCGGATGGCGACCGGTCACGCCCTTGCGCACGGGAGCGGAAAGATCCCGTTCGAGGTCGGCGAAATGCGCGCCGGGAATGTGGTTCTCCTGATAGACGCGGGCACCGTAGGACGGGTCTTCGAGGGCGAAACGGCAGTCGAGGACCAGCAGGTCGGGTTCGCTGAGGCGGGCGGCCAGTTGGTGCGCGGTCAGCAGTTGGGCGGACGACATCGCGGACTCCTTGGGTCGGGAAGCAAAGCCGGTGGCGGATGGGTGGATCATGCCCCTTGGACCGCGTCGCGTCATCCCGGCGTCGCGCGGCGAGGCGGAGAAATGGCGAAAGGAAAGGGCTGGCTCCAGGCGAGGAAGATTCCTACTCGGTCATCAGCCTCGCCCGGCAGCGGGGGATTTGTCCAGACATGCAGAATCGGCTCGTTCCGAGATACCCGCTCCTGTGTTCTATCCCTCGGGACGCTTGTCCGATTGGCTTGGCCCGACGCTTGCGCCGGGCTTTTTTTCGCCTCGGCTTTTTCAGGGAATCGCCAGACGGCCGATCCGATCGTTTTCCAGGCTGCCGAAGTAGAGCTGGTCGCCCACCGGCTTCGCCGAGGTGATCATGCGCAGGTGGTGGCCGCTGGTGTCGTGCAGGCTGCGGACGATCCTGCCCTGTTCGTCGATGGCGATGACCAGCCCGTAGGCGGTCGGCTTGGGCAGGAACATGCGCGGCAGCTTGGCCAGCTGCGCCTTCAGCCAGGGATGCCGGTGGAGGAAGTCGGCGTCGGCCTTGCGCGGGGTCGGCAGGGCCACCCAGAAGGTACCCTTGCGGTCGCCCTGGAGGTTGTCCGGCAAGCCCGGCAGGTTGTCGATGAACACCTCGTGCTGGCCGGCCTTCTCGCCTTTCAGCCAGTAGCGGGTGATGCGATAGCGGTAGGTCTCGTTGACCAGTACGAAGTCCTCGTTTGCCGAGAGTGCCACGCCATTGGCGAAGTACAGGTCCTTGAGCAGCACCTCGGTCTTGCCGGTGGACGGGTCGTAGCGCAGCAGCCGGCCGTGCGGTCGGGCCTCGAGCAGGTCGAGGATGTAGTCGGGCTGGTGGAACTTGCTGGAAGCGTCGCTGAAGTAGATGCGGCCGTCGCTGGCGATGTCGAGGTCGTCGGTGAAGGCGAAGGGGACGCCGTCGGCATCGGTGGCGAGGGTTTCCACCTTGCCCTGCGGATCGATGCGAAGCAGGCCTTTCCAGGCGTCGGCGAGGATCAGGTTGCCGGCGGCATCGAAGTCCATGCCCAGCGGGCGGCCGCCGGTGTCGACGAAGGTCTCGACCTTGCCGCTGGCGTCCAGGCGTACCACGCGGCCGTCGGCGAGACCGGCATAGACGCGGCCCTGGCTGTCCACGGCGGTGTCCTCGGGGCCGTGCAGTTGGCCCTGGCCAAGCAGCTCGGCCTTCATCAGGGTGTCGTTGGGTTCGAGGACCCCGGTCATCTGCGGAGCGGCCGGGGCATCCCAGGCGAGCGGGTCGATCGGGCTGGTCTTCAGGGCCAGGTAAAGAGCCGCGCCAGCCAGCAGGAGGACGATTATTCCGCTGAGCTTCTTCATGCAGTTCCCTTGTTCGGATTGTCGGACAAGGGGCAGAGTATGGACATTCGCTACGTTCATCGGCAAGCGCGGTGCCGAGCGGAATGCTCGCAGGGCGCGAGGCTCTATATAATGCGCCGCACTTGACCAAGGAGATGTTCGTGACCGCGCCCGAAATCCAGTGGATCCGCGATGATGCCAGCCTGGCGCAGCAATGCCGGGAATGGCGCACACAGCCGTACCTCGCGCTCGATACCGAGTTCATGCGCGTCGATACCTTCTATCCCGCGGCCGGTCTGGTGCAGGTGGGCGATGGCCGGCAGGAGTGGCTGATCGATCCGCTGCTGATCCAGGACTGGAGTCCCTTCGCCGAACTGCTCGAAGACGAGCGGGTGGTGAAGGTGCTGCACGCCTGTAGCGAAGACCTCGAGGTGTTCCTGCGCCTCACCGGCAGCCTGCCGGTGCCGCTGTTCGATACGCAGTTGGCCGCCGCCTATCTCGGTATGGCCCATTCGATGGGCTATTCGAAGCTGGTGAAGGAGGTGCTGGACATCGACCTGCCCAAGGACGAGACCCGTTCCGACTGGTTGCAACGGCCGCTCACCGAGATGCAGATGCGCTACGCCGCCGACGACGTCCAGCACCTCGCCCAGGTCTACCTGGCCCTGGATGCGCGGCTGAGCGAGGAGAAACGCGCCTGGCTGCTGGAGGACGGCGCCGAACTGGTCGCCAACCTCTGCCGCGAGAGCGATCCGCGCGAGGCCTACCGCGAGGTCAAGCTGGGTTGGCGGCTGCGTCCGCAGCAACTGGCGGTGCTCCGCGAACTCTGCGCCTGGCGCGAGGAGCAGGCACGCCTGCGCAACCGGCCGCGCAACCACGTGCTGCGCGAACGCACCCTGTGGCCGCTGGCGCGCCTGCTGCCGAAGAACAAGACCGACCTGGCGGCGATCGAGGACATGCATCCGCGCACCGTGCGCCAGGACGGCGACTTCCTCATCGAACTGATCGCCCAGGCTGCGCGCCTGCCGCAGAGCGAATGGCCCGAGGCGCTGCCCGAGCCGCTGCCGCCGGAGGTCACCCCGCTGCTCAAGAGCCTGCGCGCCATCGGCCAGCGCGAAGCGGAGACCCTGGGCATGGCGCCCGAGCTGATGCTGCGCAAGAAGATCCTCGAGGCACTGCTCAAGAGCGGCTATCCCGACGGTCCCTACGAACTACCCGATTCCCTCCGCGGCTGGCGCCGCGAACGCATGGGCCAGGCCCTGCTGGACGCCCTGGAGAGCGCATGAAACGAATCTGTTCCGTTTACAAGAGCCCGCGCAAGAACGAGATGTACCTCTACGTCGACAAGCGCGAGGCGTTGAGCCGCGTGCCCGAGGCCCTGCTGGTGCCGTTCGGCGCGCCGCAACATGTCTTCGACCTGCTGCTCACCCCCGAGCGCCAACTGGCCCGCGAGGATGTCGCCAAGGTCCTGGAGAACATCGAGAAGCAGGGCTTCCACCTGCAGATGCCGCCGGGCGAAGAAGAGTACATCGAGCATCTCCCGGAAGAGTTGCTGCGCATGAACGACCCGCTCTGACGCGAGCCGTACCCCGCTGGCGCCGGCTTACCGGCGCCACTTTCACGACGTGAAACCCGCTCTGTGCAAGGCTGCGCCTTCGGTGCATGATGTCCGCAAGATGTCGCACGATAGCGGAACCCCTGGCAGCGACCGTGGTCTACCAGCGCCAATCCTGCTGCTCTCGAGGGCTTCCCTCCAGGAGCCGTGATGCATGAAAGAACAATATTCTCCGGCCTGATCGCCAGCCCTTGTCCGGCTTGGCAGTGTGACCCATGCGCTTGCTGATTCTCGAACGTGACCACGCTCTCTATGCCGCGCTGCTGATGGCGGCCGACCCCAGCCTGAAGGTGGTGGCGGGGGACGACCCCCTGCAACTCATCGACGCCGCCAGCGAGTGCTCGATCTGGCTCGGCCAGCCCGACCTGGTGGCGCAGATGCTGCGCCAGGGCGTGCATCCGGTCTGGGTGCAGTCGACCTGGGCGGGCATCACGCCACTGCTGGCCGCCGACCTGCCGAAGGACTACAGCCTGACACGCGCGGTAGGCATCTTCGGCCAGGTGATGAGCGAATACCTGCTGACCTACATGCTCGCCCACGAGCGCCAGTTCCTCGGCCGGCTGGCCAGCCAGGTCGGTTCGCAATGGGATAGCCGCGCGCCTGGCGGGTTGCGTGGCCGGCAGGCGGTGATCGTGGGTACCGGGGAGATCGGCCAGGCGGTGGCGCATACCCTGTCCGGCTTCGGCATGGACCTGACCGGGGTGGCGAAGAATCCGCGTTCGCTGGTGCCGTTCAACCGCATGGGCTCGCTCGACGACCTCGGCCGCCTGGTGGAGACGGCCGACTACCTGATCAACCTGCTGCCCGACACCCCCGATACCCACGACATCTACGACCGTGCGCTGTTCGCCCGGCTCAAATCCACGGCGCTGTTCATCAACGCCGGGCGTGGCGTCGCGGTGGTGGACGCCGACCTGGTGGCGGCGCTGGAGAACAACCAGTTGGCCGGCGCGGTGATCGACGTCTGCCGCGAAGAGCCGCTGCCGGCCAACCACCTGTTCTGGCATACCCCGCGCCTCTTGCTGACCGGCCACACCGCCGCGCCGACCCTGCCGGGGGCGATGGTCGAACTGTTCCGCGACAACCTCGCGCGCTTCTGGGCGGGCACCGCCATGCGTGGCGAGGTGGACTTCGCTCGCGGCTACTGAGCCGCGTTCCCTCAGGCAGCGAGCGGGAGCAGCGGATTCACCTCGACGGTGATGTGCACCAGTTCCTCATGCTCGGCCAGGCGGCGCTTGAAATAGTCGGCGCTGCCTTCCTCGGTGGTCAGCAGACTCAGCAGGCAGGCGTACTTGCCCTGGCCGACCTGCCACAGGTGCAGGTCGAGCAGTTCCGCCGGCAGCGGGCTGCTGGCGATCGCTGCGCGGATTTCCGCAGCCACCGGCGCGTCCATCTGCGCATCCAGCAATACCCGGCTGCTCTGCCGGATCAGGCCGCATGCCCAGACACTGACCAGTACCGCGCCGACGATACCCATCAGCGGGTCCAGCCAGGCCGCGTTCCACAGCAGGCCGCCGGCCAGCGCGACGATCGCCAGCAGCGAGGTGGCGGCATCCGCCAGCACGTGCAGGTAGGCGGCGCGCAGATTCAGATCGTGCCGGTGGGCATGATGGTCGTGGTCGTGGTCGTGGTGATGGTGCGAGTGGCCGTGCCCGTGGTGGGCATGGCCGTCGCGCAGCAGCCAGGCGCAGGCGAGATTGACCAGCAGGCCGAGCGCGGCGACCAGCATCGCCTGCTGGTAGTGGATCGGGCTGGGGTCGAGCAGGCGTTCGACCGATTGGTAGAGCATCAGCCCGGCCACCAGCAGAAGCAGCAGGGCGCTGGTGTAGCTGCCGAGCACCTCGATCTTCCACGTACCGAAGCTGAAGCGCGGGTCGTTGGCATAGCGCCGCGCGGCGCCGTAGGCGAGTACCGCAAGACCCAGGGCCAGGGCATGGGAGCTCATGTGCCAGCCGTCGGCGAGCAGGGCCATGGAGTTGAACAGCCAGCCGCCGGCGATTTCCGCGACCATCATGCAGGCGGTGAGCAATACCGCCCAGCGCGTGTTGCGCTCGGCCAGCGGGTTGCCCTGGTCGAACCGATGGGAGTGGCGCAGGGGCCGGGTAGTCGGGGTGCCGGGCATTGGCTACTGTCCTGTCGAGACGTCGAAAATATACTATACCCCAGTATTTTACCTGGAGGAGAGAGCGGTGGCCCATACCATCCATGGGAAGAAGAAGCTCCTGGCGCGGGTGCGCCGCATCGCCGGGCAGACCCGGGCGCTGGAGCAGGCGCTGGAAGAGGGCAGCGAATGCGCGGCGGTGCTGCAGCAGATCGCGGCGATCCGCGGTGCGGTGAACGGCCTGATGAACGAAGTGCTGGAGGGGCACATCCGCGAACACCTCGGCGCCGAGCAGGCGAGCGCGGAGCAGCGTCGCGAAGACCTGGAGCTGGTGGTGACCGCGCTGCGCTCCTACCTGAAGTAGCCATGTGCCGGCCGGTGCTTGGCCTGGAGGGGGCAGGGGACTAGACTATCGCGCCTTTTCACCAGCCCCCGATGCCATGGCCGCCAAAGTCGAACCCTTCTGGAAACGCAAGACCCTCGCCCAACTCGACCAGGACGAGTGGGAGTCGCTGTGCGACGGTTGCGGCTTGTGCTGCCTGCAGAAGCTCGAGGACGAGGACGACGGCAGCGTCTACTACACGCGTATCGCCTGCAAGCTGCTCGACCTGCAAAGCTGCCGCTGCACCAACTACGCCGAGCGCATCCGTTTCGTCCCCGACTGCATCCAGCTCACCCCGGCGCAGGCCGACGAGTTCCAGTGGTTGCCGCCGACCTGCGGCTATCGCCTGGTTGCCGAAGGCAAGGACCTGCCGCTCTGGCACCACCTGGTCTGCGGCGACCCGGAGCGGGTCCACAAGGAACGCATTTCCCAGTCCGGGCGCATGCTCAGCGAGACCCAGGTGGCCGAGGACGACTGGGAGGACTACCTGATCTTCCGCGCCGGCTGAGCTCGCGTCCGTCGCACTTCCTTACCTTTTGAAATGATATGTATTATCATTCGCATATTTGCGAAGGGACTTCCGTATCCGACGGAAGCGGGGAGGCGAGGTGTTGCAGCGGGTCAACGGCGCGGGGGGCGCCGCCGGAGGATGCACGGATGGATGAGCGCTTCCGTGGTTCCGTCTCGCATGCCTATCAGGCGTTCCATGGCGAGTTGCTGCGCTTCCTGCGCAAGCACCTGGGCAGTTCGGCGGACGCCGCCGACCTCGCCCAGGATACTTTCGCCCAGTGGCTGAAATGGCCGGGCCGGCAATCGGTCGAGCAGCCGCGCGCATTTCTTTTCCAGATCGCCCGCAACCTGTTGCGCGACCATTGGCGCCGGCAGCAGAGCCGCGGCCAGGATCTCGACCGGCCGGCGGCGAACGACGAACCCGTCGCGCTGGAAGGCGAGGCGGCCGGGCCGGGCGAGCGTTTCGAACAGCAGCAGCGCCTCGGCCACCTGGCGGCCGCGCTGGCCGAGCTGCCGCCGCGGCGGCGCGAAGCGTTCGTCCTGCACAAGTTCGACGGCCTGTCCCAGGTCGAAGTGGCCGAGCGCATGGGAATCTCCCTGAGCATGGTGGAAAAGCACATCGCCAGCGCCTTGCTGCACTGCAAGCGGCGGCTTGGCCAGGGAGGCGAAGGATGAAGCCGCTGGAACGACTGGAACCGCTGTTCGCCGACGAAACCGAAGAGGACATCGATCACCGCGCCGCCTACTGGTTCAGCCGGCGTCGTTCCGGGCATTTCAGCGCTGCCTGCCGGGCCGAGCTGGAGGATTGGCTACGCGCCGATCCGCGCCATCGCGAAGCGCTCGAGGGCATGGAGCGGCTCTGGCGCGAGTTCGACGGCCTGCCGCGCCCGGCGCTGGAGGATATTCCCGAGCCGGTGCCGGCCTGGCGCCTGCCACGGGCGCTGGCGGCGGCGTTCTTCGTGTTCTGCGCGCTGCTCGTCGCCACCCTGTTCTGGCGCGACCAGTCGCTCGGGCCGAACCTCGCCTACGGCACGGCGCCTGGCGAGCAGCGCGAGGTGGTCCTGGCGGACGGCTCGAAGCTGTTCCTCGACGTCGATACCCAAGTGCAGGTGCGTTACGCCGAGCGCACCCGCGACGTGCTGTTGAAGAAAGGCGAGGTGTTCTTCGTGGTCAGCCACGATCCGGCCCGGCCGTTCCGGGTCGGCAGCGGCGACAGCCGGGTCACCGTACTCGGTACCCAGTTCAGCGTCCGGCGCAACGCGCAGGCCCTCGCCGTGGCGGTGAAACAGGGGCGCGTGGCGTTGCAGCCGTCCCTGGAGAAGGATGCCGAACATGTGCTGCTGGCTGGCGACAGCGCGCGCCTGGACCTCGCCGACCAGCGCCTGGAGCTCGGCCATGTGGCGCCGGAGCAGGTCGCCAGTTGGCGCGATGGGCAACTGGTGTTCCGCGACAAGCCGCTGGGCGAACTGGTGGAGGAACTGTCGCGCTATCGTGCCGCGCCGATCCGCCTGGGAGATCCCCGGCTTGCCGGCAAGCGGGTCTCCGGTACGGTGCGGATCGCCCGCCCCGACGATTTTCTCCTCGCTCTGCCGGCGCTATTGCCGGTGCGGGTACAGCCGCAGGCTGGCGGCGAGGTGCTGATCCTGGCGCGCTGAGGCGCGTCTTCAGCGTTAATGAAAATATTTTTCATTCGCATATGTGGGTTTTTCTCCCTGCTGCGTCTTCTCTGCTGTCCGTCGCCGCTGCCGGCGACATCCAGCAGTCACTTGGGGAGAGTTCCAGCATGACCTTGCCTTTCACCCGCGCCGCCTGGCGCCCGCTGTGTTCCGCCGCCGTGCTCGGCGCCGCGTTGTGGGCCGCCGGCGCCAGCGCTGCCGAACGACGCTTCGACCTGCCGGCGCAGCCGCTGGCCGCCTCGCTGTCGCGCCTGGCGCAGCAGGCGCAGGTCCAAGTGCTGTTCGACGAGTCGCTCCTGCGGGGCCTGCGCGCTCCGGCGCTGAGCGGCAGCTACGGGGTGCGCGAGGCGCTGGAGCGGTTGCTGGTCGGTTCCGAGCTGGAGCTGGTGGAGGCGGGCGGCGGCTACGTGGTGCGCCAGCGCCAGGTCGACGCCTACAGCGACAACGCGCTGCAACTGGACGCGCAGACCATCGTCGGCAACGGTCGCGAAGTGGACGCCAGCAACGTCGGCCGCTCGACCCTGACCCGGCGGGATATCGAACGCCAGCAGGCGGACAACATCCCCAGCCTGCTGCAGACCCTGCCCGGGGTGACCATGGGCGGCTCGCCCAAGCCGGGCGGACAGACCACCAACATCTGGGGCCTGGGCGACGCCGAGGACGTGCCCTATACCCTGGACGGCGCGCAGAAGAGCGGCTTCGAGCGCTACCAGCAAGGCACCGTGTTCATCGAACCGGAAATGATCAAGCGCATCGAGGTGGAGAAGGGGCCGCACTCGGTGTTCACCGGCAATGGCGGCTTCGGCGGCACCGTGCACATGGAGACCAAGGACGCGCCGGACCTGCTGCGCGAAGACCGCGACCTCGGCGCCATGCTCAAGTACGGCTATCACTCCAACGACCAGCAGAAGATCTACTCCGGCGCCGTGTTCGGTCGCAGCGAAGACCGCCGCGTCGATGCCCTGCTCTACCTCAACGGCCGCGACGGCCGCGACATGAAGCTGGCCGACAACCTGCCGCTGTCGCCCACCGACTACCCGATCAACCCCAAGCGCCTGCCCAACAGCGCTCAGGACGAGAAGACCGGCCTGTTCAAGCTAAACCTGCACCCCACCGAGGAGCACGACCTGGGCTTCACCTACCTGCGCTCGAAAAGCTCGCGCTGGACGCCGTTCTCCGCCAGCAGCTACCCGACCCCGCCGAGCCAGTGGACCATCGACCGCTACGGCTACGAGCTGGGCCTGACCCGCCTGCTGGCCCACCGCGATACCACCGACACCACCTGGACCGGCAAGTACAACTACCATCCGCTGGACAACCCCTGGATCGACCTGCAACTGAGCTATTCCGACGCCCGCACCGAGCAACTCGACCGTCGCGAGGACACCGCCTTCTACCAGCTCGCCACCGGCGGCAAGCGGATGCGTACCGAGTACCAGGACAAGGTCCTGGAACTGCGCAACACCAGCCGTTTCGATACCGGAGCGCTACAACACGAGCTGACCCTGGGCGCGGCGCTGCACAAGCACAAGCGCGACATCCTCATGCACATGCCGGGCAAGACCTATGAGACCCCGCGCTACAACTACGGCTGGCTGCAACCGGCATTCATGCCGGCCGGCAAGCAGGACACGCAGAGCTTCTACATCCAGGACGCGATCACCTACGGCAGCCTGACCGTCACCCCATCGATGCGCTTCGACAGCGTGCGCAACGACGGCCAGGCCAACCTGGCGCCGATCTACGACAATCCCAAGCTCGGCCATGACTATCGCGCCCAGACCTACTCCGGCTGGTCGCCGCGGCTGTCGGTGTTCTGGACCGCGACGCCGAACCTGGCGTTCTTCGCCGACTACACCGAGACCTGGCGAGCGCCGGTGATCGACGAACAGTACGAAGTGCAGAACAGTTCGACCATCGGCGGCAGCAGCCGCGACCTGGACGCCGAGCGCATCCATGCGATCCGTGGCGGCAGCGTGATCAACCTGCCGGACCTGCTGGTCGCCGGCGACAGCCTGCAGATCCGCACCACGTTGTTCCAGAACCGCATCAAGGACGAGATATTCCGCACCCGCAGCGTCGGCTGCCGCCAGCAGTCGATCGACAACGGCAGTATCGGCGGTAGCTGCGGCGACATGCTGCCGCTGAGCAACTACCGCAACCTGCCGGGCCTGACCATCAAGGGCTTCGAGATCGAGAGCTTCTACGACAGCCAGCGACTGTTCGGCAGCCTGTCCTACTCGTGGATGACCGGCAAGCACGATGGTGCCTACAGCAATCCCTGGGGACCGAACGTGTGGGCGCGCGACATCCCGCCGCCGAAGTGGGTGGCCATGCTCGGCCTGAAGGTTCCGGAATGGGACGCCAAGCTCGGCTGGCAGGGCGAGTTCGTGCGCAAGACCGACCGCCTGCCCAGCGATCGCTACAGCGGCGGGATGGGTACCGGTTCCGGCGATATCTACTGGGATCACGCGGCCAACGACAGCTACGACACCCATCGGCTGTTCGCCGAGTGGGTCCCGGCCAAGCTGGGCCTGAAGGACACCCGCATCGACTTCACCGTGGACAACCTGTTCAACCGCTCCTATCGCCAGCCGCTGGGCGGCGACCTGGTCTACAGCCAGGGACGCAACGCCAAGATCAGCGTCACCCAGTTCTTCTGAGGGGCGTCAGCGCACCGAACCGATGCGCCGGGTGTCCTCGGCATACCAGACGACGAACACCCGGCCGACCAGGTCGGCGCGCGGTACGTAGCCCCAGTAGCGGCTGTCGTTGGAGTTGTCGCGGTTGTCGCCGAGCATGAAGTAGTGGCCGGCGGGGACGGTCCGCTCGGCCATGCGCAGGGAGTCCGGCTGGCGCAGCGCCTGCTGCGCCAGGTAGGGCTCGGTCACCTGGTGGTCATTGACGTAGAGCCGGCCGCCATCGATTCGCACGCGATCGCCGGGTATCCCGGCGATGCGCTTCACATAGGCGATGCTGCGCTGCGGCGGGAAGCGGAACACCACCAGGTCGCCGACCTGCGGGTCGGCGAAGGCGTAGCGCGCGGCGTTGGCGAGGATGAAGTCGCCCTGTTGCAAGGTCGGTTCCATCGAGCGCGAAGGGATCTTGTACAGCGCCACGCCGAGGAGCCGCGCGCGCGGGTCGAGACTGGCGGTGCCGAACGGATTCGCCAGGTAGACGGCCAGCATGATCGCGGCGAGCAGGCCCATGGCGGGCCAGAAGCGTCGTTTCACGAAGGTTCCCTTTTTCGTGGCGGAAGGCCGGCGTCGCCGGCCCCCGCGGTCGTCATACCAGGCCGAGGACCTTGAGCAGGAAGGCGTATTCCAGCGCCACGTCCTTCAGCCCCTGGTAGCGGCCGCTCATGCCGCCGTGGCCGGCGCCGAGGTCGGTCTTGAGCAGCAGCAGGTTGGCGTCGGTCCTGGTCGCCCGCAGTTTCGCCACCCACTTGGCGGCTTCCCAGTACTGCACGCGGCTGTCGTTGTAGCCGGCGACCACCAGCAGGTGCGGGTAGTCCTGGGCCCTGACGTTCTCGTAGGGCGCGTAGGCGGCGATCCGCGCATGCACCTCGGGCTCCTGCGGGTTGCCCCACTCATCGTATTCGGTGACGGTCAGCGGCAGGTCCGGATTGAGCATGCTGTTCAGCACGTCGACGAACGGCACCTCGGCGATCGCCGCGCCGAATAGTTGCGGGCGCTGGTTGAGCACCGCGCCGATCAACAGCCCGCCGGCGCTGCCGCCGCTGATGGCGAGTCCCTCGGGACGGCAGTAGCCCTCGGCGAGCAGGTGCTCGGCGCAGGCGATGAAGTCGTCGAAGCTGTTCTGCTTGTGTTCCAGCTTGCCGGCCCGGTACCAGGCTTCGCCCAGTTCGCCGCCGCCACGGACATGGGCGATGGCGAAGACGAAGCCGCGTTCGAGCAGGCTCAGGCGGGCGTGGGAGAACCAGGGATCGAGGCTATGCCCGTAGGCGCCGTAGCCATAGAGATAGAGCGGCGCGGGGCGCCCGGCGGCGATGCCGTCGAGGACTTCCTTGCGCGCCACCAGGCTGACCGGCACCTGCGTGCCGTCGCCGCTGCTGGCCCAGATGCGCCGACTGGCGTAGGCGTCGGCGTCGAAGGGGCCTTCCACCGGGGTCTGCTTGAGGACGGTCTGCGTGCCATCGGCGAGGTTCAGCTGGCGTACCTGCGCCGGACGGTTCAGGGCCTCGTAGCGCAGTCGCACGCAGAGGCTGTCGAATTCCAGGCTGTCCTGCACGTAGAGGCTGTAGGCGGCGTCCGGCAACTGCACGCGGTAGGCCGGCAGGCCCTGCGGTTGCACCTCGATCACCGGCAGGCCGCCGTCGCGCAGGCCGAGGATCACCGCCTCGGCGTTCAGGCTGACATCTTCCAGGGTCCGCTGCGGGTCGTGGGCCACGCGCAGTTGCCAGTGCTCGCGAGTCGGCCGCGACTCCTCGGCCTGGTAGAGGGCGAAGTTGATCCCCGCCTGGTTGCTGCGGATCAACCACAGGCCCCGGCCGTCGAGGCGACCGTGGTCGGGGTAGTACTCATGGCCTTCCTCGCGCGGCGCCAGGCAGCGGAACGTTCCCTGCGGCTGGTCGGCGTCGAGCACCCAGGCCTCGCTGGTGGTCTTGCTGTTGAGCAGGAGGATCAACTGGCGTTCCGAGCTGGAGCGGTAGCAGTGCAGGAAGAAGCGCCCGTCGCCTTCCTCGAACACCAGCTCGGCGCCGGCCTCGCACAGGCGGTGGCGATAGAGCTTGTGCGGGCGGTGGGTGTCGTCCAGTTCGCCGAAGAACAGTGTGCGGTTGTCGTTGGCCCAGGTCAGGCTGCCGTCGCAGTCGTCGAAGGGCAGGGCCTGCACCGCGCCGCTGGCGAGGTCCTTGACGAACAGGCGGTAGATCTCGTCGCCGCTGGTGTCCAGGCTGTAGGCCAGCAGGCTCTGGTCGGGGCTGATGCTGAAGGCGCCGAGGGAGAGGAAGCCGCCGTCGGCCAACTGGTTGGGATCGAGCAACAGTTGCTCGGCGCCTTCGTCGACCGCCAGGCTGCCGTCCGCCGGACGTGGGCAGCGGTAGTGGCGCGGGTATTCATCGCCGGCGGTGGTGCGCTGGTAGTACAGCCACGGACCCCAGGGACTGGGCAACGACAGGTCGGTCTCGCGGATGCGTCCCCTGATCTCCTCGAACAGGGTCTCGCGCAACCCGGCCTGGTCGGCCAGTTCGCTATCCAGGTAGGCGTTCTCGGCCTTCAGGTAGTCGAGCACCTCCGGGGCGTCGCGCTCCTCCAGCCAGGCGTAGGGGTCGCTTCCGGCGTCGCGGCGGGCGATGGGGGGCTGCGGATGGGGCATCGGGAATCCTCGTCGATCCGGCCATGCGCGAGGCCGGGAAATCTGAATAAAACTGGCGGCGCGGCGCCCGCCATCGGTGGGTAGGCGCGTCGGCATGCAAAAGCGGCTATCATAAGCCCCCCATCACCGCTATCGCCACGCACGCCGCATGAATGAACAAGACTATCTGATCGCCTGGGGCGCCTACGCCATCGCCGGACTCGGCCTGATGCTGGTGTTCTGGCTGATGACCGGCTGGATGTGGCGCTGGCTGCGCGAACCCCTGCGGCTGATCGTCTTCATCCTGCTGTTCACGCCGACTCCGGTGGACCCGCAGAACGACCTCTACGCCCCGGCCATCGCGATCACCGCGCTGGACGTCGTGTTCAAGGTCGGCAACAACGCCTGGCGCGCGGTCTCCGACCTGGCCCTGGTGGCGCTGCTGGGTTTCGGCCTGTACCTGCTGATCGCCGCCATCCGCTGGCCGCTGGAGCGGGCCTGGAAGAATCGCCGGCATCCGTCGCAGGACGCCGAGGACGAGCCGACCCTGCGGCAGATGATGCAGCCCGAGTTGATGCCGGACGTCGACACCCGCACCGACGAGCACGGCGACCGGCGCATGCGCATCGAGCCGCGCCTGTAGCCTTTCGCGACGAAATCCATTCTTGCACTACGCCCGGCAGGCGTTCAGCATGAGGCGAGGCCTATGTCGGGATTTCCCATGGATTGCGTGTTCTGCGCCATAGCGGGTGGCCGCGAGCCGGCGCACAGACTCTTCGAGGACGAGCATTTCATCGTCCTGCTGGACATCTTTCCGCTGCGACCGGCGCACGTGCTGATCGTAGCCCGCGAGCACGCCCCGCACCTGAGCGATCTTTCCGCCGCCGCCCGCGACGCCCTCCCGGCGCTCGCCGAGCGTACCGGTCGCGCGTTGCGCCGGGCCGGTTTCGGCGTGGAAGGCATCAACCTGTTGCTCAACGATGGCGTGGCGGCCAACCAGCACGTGGCGCACCTGCATCTGCACCTGATTCCCCGGCGTCGCGGCGACCTGCCGCGACTGCTCTGGCGCGCCCTGACCCGTTTCCTGCCGATCGGTCGCGCGAGCCTGCAGGCGCGTCTGCAGCGGGAAGGAGAACTACTACGTACAGCCTTGCTCAGGGAGGTTTGAGCCATGTGTGAACTATTGGGCATGAGCGCCAACGTCCCGACGGACATCGTCTTCAGCTTCACCGGACTGATGCAGCGCGGCGGCGGCACCGGCCCGCACCGCGACGGTTGGGGCATCGCCTTCTACGAAGGACGCGGCGTGCGGCTGTTCCAGGACCCGCTGGCGAGCGTCGATTCGGAGGTGGCGCGGCTGGTGCAGCGCTTCCCGATCAAGAGCGAGACGGTCATCGGGCACATCCGCCAGGCCAACGTCGGCAAGGTCGGGCTGAGCAACACCCACCCCTTCATCCGCGAACTCGGCGGGCGCTACTGGACCTTCGCGCACAATGGCCAACTGGCCGACTTCCAGCCCAAGCCCGGCTTCTACCGCCCGGTCGGCGAGACCGACAGCGAGGCGGCCTTCTGCGACCTGCTGAACCGCGTGCGCCGGGCTTTCCCCGAGCCGGTGCCGGTGGAGGTGCTGTTGCCGGTGCTGATCTCGGCCTGTGACGAATATCGCAAGAAAGGCGTGTTCAATGCCCTGATCAGCGACGGCGACTGGCTGTTCACCTTCTGCTCCAGCAAACTCGCCTACATTACCCGCCGCGCGCCGTTCGGCCCGGCACGGTTGAAGGATGCCGACCTGACCGTGGACTTCCATGCGGAAACCACGCCGGACGACGTGGTCACGGTGATCGCCACCGAGCCGCTCACCGACAACGAGAACTGGACCTTGCAGCAGAGCGGCGAGTGGGTCCTCTGGTGGGGCGGCGAGGTGTTGGCCAAGGGGCGGGTCTGAATCGCCGCCGTGGACGAGGAGAGCGCATGTTCCGCAGTTACCTGAGACTGGTGCTGTTCACCCTGGGCCTGCTGCTCGGGGTGCAGGTGCCCGGCTTCATCGACGACTACGCCAAACGCGTCGACGCCCATCGCCTGGAGGCCGCGCAGAACATCCAGGGCTTCCAGCAGACCGCCGGGCAGTTCTTCAACGGCAGCCTGGAGGAACTGGTCAGGCATTACCGCAGCAACAGCGATCCGGTGTTCCAGCGCGACGGCGAGAACCTCGACCGCCTGATGCGCCGCGCGCGCATGCTCGACGCCGAGTGGCAGGCCATGCAGGGGCCCTGGTACGCCCGCGCCTGGCACATGCTGCGCGCACCGAACCATGAGTTGCTGATGGAAACCTATGCCAGCTACAGCTACCAGGTCCTGCTCAAGCCCGAGGTGATCGCCTGGGGCCTGGGCTGCGCCTTGCTGGTCGCCTGGATCGCCGAGCTGATCGTGTATTCGCTGGCCTCGCTGTTCGGCTTCGGCGAAGACCGCCGCACCCGCGAGCGTCACTGGAGCTGACGGCGCGACTCAGGCCGCCGCTAGTTCCAGGAACGCCCTGATCACCCGCAGGCCGCGGCGCTTCTCCAGGCAGCCGATCAGGTGGCAGTTGGTCAGCTCGGGACCGACCAGCGGCACCGCGCGAACCCGCGGATCGTTGCCGACCTCCAGGGAAGACACCACGCCGACGCCCAGTTCGGCGGCCACCGCTTCGGTCACCGCTTCCCGGCTGTCCAGCTCCAGCAGCACCCGCGGCTGCACGCCCTGGCTGGCGCAGGCGCGGTCGAAGGTGCGGCGGGTGATCGAGCCGGGTTCGCGCAGCACCATGATCTGCTGGTCGAGTTCTTCCAGCGGTACGCCTTCGCTGCGTTCGCACCAGGGATGCTGGCGAGGCAGCAGGGCGCAGATGCGCGAATTCACCAACTCCTCCAGGAACAGCCCGGGACGCGCCTCGACCTCGGTCAGCACGGCGACGTCGACGTGTTCGCTGAGCAGCGCCGCGAGGGTTTCCTGGGCGTTGCCCAGGCGCAGGTTGACGGTGATTCCCGGATAGCTCGCGCGCAGCCGGGCGAGCATCGGCATCACCAGGTGCGGGCCGTCGGCGGCGACCTCGAGGCGGCCGGAGACCAATTGTCGATTGGCGTCGAGCAGGGCCTCGGCTTCTTCCTCCAGGGCGAACAGGGTGCGTGTGATCGCCACCAGGCGCGAGCCTTCCTCGGTCAGTTCGATGCGCCGGGCGGTGCGTCGGAACAGGGTGACCTGGTAGTGCTCCTCGAGTGCCTTGACGTGTCCGGTCACCGCCGGTTGGCTGATACACAGGCGCTCGGCGGCGCGGGTGAAACTGCCTTCGCGGGCGACGGCGTCGAAGGCGCGGAGCTGGAAGAGATTCATGGTATCGGCCTGGCTTATGGCTGGCATCGGAACAAACAATTTGAACGATAGTAGCGCGGCGCTCACCTTATGTCTCCAGGCTTCCCCGGAACGCCGGCGCGGAACGACCGCCCGGGCCGCGAAGCCCGATCCGGTTTCTTTCGCCGATTCCCGCAGAGGAAATGAGCATGAGCACTGCCGAACGCGCACCCATCCTGCTGACCCCCGGTCCGCTGACCACCTCCTACCGTACCCGTCGGGCGATGATGGTCGACTGGGGCTCCTGGGACAGCGATTTCAACGAACTCACCGCCAGCGTCTGCCAGCGCCTGCTGAAGATCGTCGGCGGCGAAGGCAGCCACACCTGCGTACCGTTGCAGGGCAGCGGCACCTTCGCCGTGGAAGCGGCGATCGGCACCCTGGTGCCGCGCGACGGCAAGGTTCTGGTGTTGATCAACGGTGCCTACGGCAAGCGCCTGGCGAAGATCTGCGAGGTCCTGCAACGGCCCTTCAGCACCTTCGAGACCGAAGAGAACGTGCCGACCACCGCCGCTGACGTCGAGCGCCTGCTGGCCGCCGATCCGGCGATCAGCCATGTGGCGCTGATCCACTGCGAGACCAGCACCGGCATCCTCAATCCGCTGGAGGCCATCGCCAAGGTCGTCGAGCGTCACGGCAAGCGCCTGATCGTCGATGCCATGAGCTCCTTCGGGGCGATCGGGATCGATGCCCGGACAGTCCCGTTCGACGCCCTGATCGCCGCCTCCGGCAAGTGCCTGGAGGGCGTCCCGGGGATGGGCTTCGTCTTCGCCCGCAGCGCCGCCCTGGAAGCCAGCGCCGGCAACTGCCACTCCCTGGCCATGGACCTGCAGGACCAGCACGCCTACATGCGCAAGACCGGGCAGTGGCGCTTCACCCCGCCGACCCATGTGGTCGCCGCCCTGCACGAAGCGCTCAGCCAGTACGAAGAGGAGGGCGGCCTGCCGGCGCGCCAGCGGCGCTACGCGAGCAATTGCGAAACGCTGCTCGGCGAGATGGCCCGGCTCGGTTTCCGCAGCTTCCTGCCGGCGGAAATCCAGGCGCCGATCATCGTTACCTTCCACGCGCCGCGCGATCCGCGCTACCGCTTCGCCGACTTCTACCAACGCGTGCGGGAGAAGGGCTTCATCCTCTATCCGGGCAAGTTGACCCAGGTGGAAACCTTCCGCGTCGGCTGCATCGGCCACGTCGACGCCGCGGAGATGCGGCAGGCGGTCGCCGCCATCGGCGAGGCGCTGCGCGAACTGGAAGTCCTCGAGATCTGAACTGAACGACAACGAGCAGAAAAGGGTTCACGACAATGAATTACAACCAGCCAGCCACCCTCCAGGCCGCCATCCTCGACTGGGCGGGAACCGTGGTCGATTTCGGCTCCTTCGCGCCGACCCAGATCTTCGTCGAGGCCTTCGCCGAATTCGGCGTCCAGGTCAGCCTGGAGGAAGCGCGCGGTCCGATGGGAATGGGCAAGTGGGACCACATCCGCACCCTCTGCGACATCCCGGCGATCGCCGAGCGCTACCGCGCCGCCTTCGGCCGCCTGCCCAGCGACGACGATGTCACCGCCATCTACGAGCGCTTCATGCCGCTGCAGATCGAAAAGATCGCCGAACATTCGGCGCTGATCCCCGGCGTCCTGCAGGCGATCGCCGAACTCCGCGGGATGGGCCTGAAGATCGGTTCCTGTTCCGGCTACCCGGCGGTGGTGATGGAGAAGGTGGTAGCCCTGGCCGAGACCAACGGCTACGTCGCCGACCACGTGGTGGCCACCGACGAAGTGCCCAACGGCCGGCCATGGCCGGCCCAGGCGCTGGCCAACGTGATCGCCCTGGGGATCGACGATGTGGCGGCCTGCGTGAAGGTCGACGACACCTGGCCGGGCATCCTCGAAGGGCGCCGCGCCGGGATGTGGACGGTGGCGCTGACCTGCTCGGGCAATGCCCTGGGCCTCACCTACGAGCAGTACAAGGCGCTGCCGGCGGCCGAACTGGAGCGCGAGCGGACGCGTATCGAACAGATGTTCGAAGGTTCGCGTCCGCACTACCTGATCGAGACCATCGCCGAGCTGCCAGCGGTGGTCCGCGACATCAATGCGCGCCTGGCGCGCGGCGAGATGCCGCAGGGTAACTGAGCCACGTCTGTGCCGAGGCCGCCGCGGGCAACCGCGGCGGCCTCGGTTTTCTAACCGGCGTCCGGGTGCCCCAGGCGAGTCTTGAGGAAGTCGATGAACGCGCGGACCTTCGACGGCAGGTGGCGGGTCGGCGGATAAACGGCATGCACGCCCTGGAGCGGAAACCCGTGGTCCGCCAGCAGGCGTTGCAGTGCGCCGCAGCGCAAGTCGGCCTGCACCAGCCAGTCCGGCAGCACGGCGATACCCAGGCCGTCGAGGGCAAAGGCGCGCAGGGCCGCGGCGTTGTCGGCCAGCAGCATGGGATGGCGCGGTCCGCGGTAGCTGCGCAGGGCGCCGTCGGGGGCGCGTACTTGCCAGGGCAGGGAGTCCGCCAGCCGGCTGTGACCGAGATTCTGCAGGCGCTCCAGACTCTCCAGGTCGGTCGGCGGCGGTTCGCCGAGCGCCGCCAGGCAGGCCGGGCTGGCCACCGCCAGGACCTCGAAGCTGGCCAGTTGCACCGCATGGTGGGTGGAGTCCTCCAGGCGCCCCAGGCGGATCGCGACGTCGAAGCGTTCGCCAATCAGGTCGGCATGCAGCGATGAGGTCGACAATTGTACCTGCAACGCCGGGTGCAGCCGGGCGAATGCCTGCAGGGCCGGCACCAGTTGGCGCAGGCCGTATTCCTGGGTGGTGGTGACGCGCAGGCTGCCACGCAGTTCGCCATGCTCGGCGCGGGCGTCGTCGATGGCCAGGCGCGCCTCGTCGAGCACCTTCACGCAGCGCTGGTAGAAGCGTTCGCCAGCATCGGTCAGGGCCATCCGCCGGGTGCTGCGGCTGAGCAGAGAAACGCCCAGCTCGGCCTCCAGCCGCTTGAGGTTGAAGCTGACTACCGCACGCGTCTGGCCGAGGGTGTCGGCGGCGGCGCTGAGGGAACCGCAGTCGACCACGGCGCGAAAGGTTTCGAAGCGGTCGAGGCTGACCATGGAAGGCGACCCTATTGTCAAATTCGATTTGACAGTCTATGCGCGATTAGCCTCTCCAGATAGCGCGAGCGCCTCGCTATGCTCCCCGGCAAACCTCCGGAGCGCCCATGAATCAACCGTCCCGCCTGGCCACTTTGTACCTGCTGGGGTTCGCCCTGGACCTGGTGAACATCTTCATCGCCAGCGTCGCCTACCCGGACATCGGGCGTTCCCTTGGCGCTTCGGTGGCGACCCTGGCGTGGATCGGCAACACCTACCTGCTCGGCTTGACCCTGGTGATTCCGTTGAGCGTCTGGCTCGCTTCGCGCCTGGGAGAACGGCGACTGATGCTGCTGGCACTGGCCGGTTTCGCCAGCGCTTCGCTGGGTTGCGGCCTGGCTGGATCGGCGGCGACGTTGATCGTTTGGCGCCTGTGCCAGGGGTTGGCCGGCGGGTTGCTGATCCCCCTCGGCCAGGCCATGGCCTATCGGAATGTCCCGGCGTCGGCACGGGCCGGCCTGACCGCACGGGTGATGCTGGTGGCGCTGATCGTTCCCGCCGTGGCGCCTGCCCTCGGCGGCTGGCTGGTGGACAGCCTGTCCTGGCGTGGGATCTTCTTCGCCAGCGTGGCGCCAGCGCTGCTGGTGCTGGCCCTGGCGATGCGCTGGCTGCCCAGGCACAAGCATGCGGCGCAGCGCCTGGACCTGCGCGGCCTGCTGCTCGGCTCGGCGGCGCTGGCCACGCTGCTGGTGGCGCTCGCCTGGCTGGGATCGCCCGGCGGCGGCGGGCGTGGCCTGCTCCTGGCGCTGCTGGCCTTGCTGCTACTGGCGTGACGGGCGCGCTCGTACCGACGCGCTGCTCGACCTTGGCTTGCTGGAGGCGCCATTGCTGCGTACGGCGATGCTGGTCTATCTCTGCGTGCCGGGAGCCTTCATGGGCGCCAACCTGGTCGCCATGCTCTATCTGCAAGGCCCCCTCGGCCTCAGCGCGAGCCGTGCCGGTGCGCTGATGCTGCCCTGGGCGCTGGCGGCCGGCCTGGCCATCGGCCTGACCCGGCGACGCTTCAATCGCTGGGGGCCGAAATCCTTGCTGCTGGCGGGCATGGCGATACAGGCCGGCGGCCTGCTGTGGCTGGCTCGAAGCGGGGAGGGGAGCGGCTTCTGGCAACTGGCGGGGGCCTACGCGACCATGGGATTCGGCGGCAGCCTGTGTAGCAGCGCGGCACAGGGCATGGCCTTGCTCGACGTCCCGGCGGCGCGCATGGGCCATGCCAGCGCCTTGTGGAACATCAATCGGCAACTGGCGTTCTGCCTGGGCATGGCCGTGCTCGGTGGGTTGCTCAACCTATTGCAGGCGCGGGCCGACCCCGCGGCCTTCGTCCACTGCTTCCTGTTCTCCGCCGCTTTCACGCTATTGCCTCTGCCGTGGGTGAGGCGTATCGATTCCGCCGGGGTTCGCGCCCTGGTCCAGACCTGAAAGGAGCTACACCATGACTTGTGCCTACCGCCGGGAAATCCACCATGCCCACGTGGCGATCCGCGACTGGCTGGCCGGCGACTCACGGGCTGACGCGCTGGATGCGTTGATGGCGCGTTTCGCCGAGGACTTCTCGATGGTCACGCCGCATGGCGTGGTCCTGGACAAGACTGCTCTGGGCGAGCTGTTCCGCAGCAAGGGCGGCACCCGTCCTGGGCTGCGCATCGAGATCGACGGCGAGAGTCTGCTGGCTTCAGGCGTGGATGGCGCGACCCTGGCCTATCGGGAAATCCAGTCCGACGCGGCGGGTCGCAGCGAGCGCCTGTCCACCGTAGTCCTGCACCGTGACGACGAAGGGCGGCTGTACTGGCGCCACCTGCAGGAAACCTTCTGCGGCTGAGCCTGCCTCAGTCGCTGGCACCGAGCAGGCGCAGGAAGGCATCGGCGAGTTCGCCGGCCAGCGGCTGGGTATCCAGGCGGCCGCCGGCGATGGCGTCGTCGGCGGCGCCATGCAGCCCGGAGTAGAGCAGCAGGGCGTTCAGCCGTGGGTTGCGCAGCGGCCAGGCGCCGGCCGCCGCGCCGTTCTCCAGTAGCTCCGCCAATTGCTCCAGCACGCGGTCGCGCTCCTGGTTGCCGCGCTGGTGGTGATGGTGCTCGCTGTAGACCACATCGTGCAGCCGGTAGCCCTCCAGGTAGCCCGCCAGGCCGCTCTCGGTCCAGGCGCGCAGGCGGCCGGGATGGTCGTTCGCCGGACAGGCCTCGACGGCATTCGCGATGCGCTGCTGGAAAGCCTGGGTGAAGCGCTCGCGCAGGGCCAGGAGGATGTCGGTCTTGGCTTGGAAGTAGTGATAGAAGGTACCCTTGGCGACCCCCGCGGCAGCGACGATGTCGCTGATGGTGGTGGCGTCCACACCCTTGTCTAGGAACAGTTGCTGCGCCGCCGCCATCAGTTCCTCGAGACGAACCTCCGCAGGCTTGGTGCGCGGTTGGCGGGCAGGCTGTTCGGCGTGGCGATCGGGCATGGAGCGCGGATCCGGTGGTTGGGTTGGCCGCAGTGTAAAAGAGCGTGGAGGGGAAGACGAGGCATGACAGGAAGATGAGAATGTTTCGCGATATTTATTGACTGACCGTCGGTCAATGGATTATTCCTGGGCCAGCGCCCTCTCATCGGAGTACTCCATGAACCCTTCGCGTCGTGTCGCCCTGGTCGCCGCCATTTACCTGGGAACCTTCATCGCCTCGCTCGACATCAGCATCGTCAACCTCGCCCTGCCGACGCTGCAGTACGCCCTGGATACCGACCTGGCCGGCCTGCAGTGGGTGGTCGACGCCTATGCGCTGTGCCTGAGCGCCTTCATGCTGTCTTCCGGACCGCTGAGCGACCGCTACGGTCGCAAGCTGACCTGGCTGCTCGGGGTCGGCCTGTTCAGCTTCGGTTCGCTGCTCTGCGCGCTGGCCACCTCGCTGCCGCTGCTGCTGTTCGGACGCGCGGTCCAGGGCATCGCCGGGGCGCTGTTGATACCCGGCGCGCTGTCGATCCTTACCCAGGCTTTCCACGATCCCGGCCAGCGCGCCCAGGTGATCGGCGGCTGGACCTCCTTCAGCGCGCTGTCGCTGATCCTCGGCCCGCTGCTCGGCGGCCTGCTGGTGGAGCACGCCGGCTGGCAGAGCATCTTCCTGATCAACCTGCCGCTCGGCCTGCTGGCGCTCGCCCTGGGCCTGTGGGGCATCGAGGAAACCGCGCACCCCGAGCACGCCGCCTTCGATCCCCTGGGGCAGCTGCTCAGCGTGGTCTGGCTGGGGGCGTTGACCTACGCCCTGATCGCCGCGGGAGAGGGCGGCTGGTTGTCTCCCACGGCCTGGCCGGCGCTGCTCCTGGCCGGGGTCGGCCTGCTTGGCTTCCTCTTCGTCGAGCGGCGGACCGCCCGACCGCTGCTGCCCCTGGGGTTGTTCCGCCAGGCCGGGTTCGCCGTCTGCAACCTGGCCTCGTTCGTCCTCGGGTTTTCCGGCTACGCCAGCCTGTTCTTCCTCTCCCTGTTCTTCCAGCAGGTGCAGGGTGCCTCGGCGCAGCAGGCCGGCTTCTACCTGGCGCCGCAGTTCCTCGCCATGGGCGCACTGTCCATGCTGTTCGGCCGGTTGCAGCGGCACGTACCGCTGCGACGCCTGCTGGTGCTGGGCTACCTGGTGATCGGCCTGGCCATGCTGGCGCTGGCCGCTTGCGGTACGGGAACCGCGTATCCCTGGGTCGGCCTGTTGCTGGTGGCGCTCGGCCTGGGCATGGGCCTGGCCGTTCCCGGCACCGGTCTGGCGGTCATGGCGAGCGTGGCCCGCGAGCGTTCCGGGATGGCCTCGGCGACCATGAATACCCTGCGCCAGGCCGGCATGGCCGTCGGCATCGCGTTGCTGGGAGCGCTGCTGAGCGGGCGGGCGATCGTCGTCCTGGGCGATCGGCTGGAGGGGCTGGGGATTGCCGATGCGCAACGGCTCGCCACCCAGGCGGTCACGGCCCATCGCTTGCCTGGTTCCCTGGCGGGGCTCGACGCCGAGCTGCCGGCCGCGCTGGCCGAGGGCTTCCGTCTGGCTATGCTGGTGGCCGGAGCCAGCGCCCTGCTGGCCGCCGCGCTGCTCTGGCGCCTGCGCGTTAGCGCCGGCCCGGCGGCGGATACAGTTGGCGCATCTGGACGAACGGCAGGGGTACAGTTGCAGGCCGATAGACACTGACTCTCGGGTCACGATGCTGGCGTGGGGGCGATTTCCTTGCGTTATGCTGCTCGAAGCGAAGAATATTCGCGTATTCCAACTGTTGTGCTAGGGTATGGCCTGCGACAACCTGTCGCAGGCAGGTAAAAGCCCTACTTTATCTATGTTTGAGAAAGTCTATTGCAAGATGTGTCATAGGCTCCTCAGCTGAAATGAATTGTAATAACTGACGCTCAGTTTCGGTCCAACGAGCGTCGCGCGAGTCTCTGCTCCGCATCGCGATAAATGGGTTCCTGCCTTGCCTGTTGCACAACAAATAGCCGACCGATAACTGCGACCTGATCACCCGGCGGGAAGGGCAATCCTTCTCGCCCAGGCATGCACGTGCCTTGGCCGCCCTTGGCCTCTTCCGGCACAGCTTCGAAAACGCTGTTCATCAAGGAACGACTCAGCGCGTGGAACGAGTCCGCCACCGGAATCGGGAAAGGTATCCGCTTGCCTTCTCCCGTGGCCGGGCAATGGCCGTTCCGTACCCCGGCGGCGACTGCATGTCTGGAACTGGCTGAAGCCAGCGGTCTCCGCCACAAGCCTTGCAAGGAGACATCCATGAGCGACCACTCGCTCCTTCCATCGATTAAGGCCGGAAGATGACCAAAGCAAACCCGTTTGCCGCATTGAAATGGCTTTCCCTGGCGCCCGCGCTGCTGCTCGGCGGCTGCGACATGACCCTGTTCAACCCGAAAGGGCAGGTGGGCATGGACGAGCGCACCCTGATCATTACCGCGACCCTGCTGATGCTGATCGTGGTCATCCCGGTGATCGTGATGACCCTGGCGTTCGCCTGGAAGTACCGCGCCTCGAACACCCAGGCCGAGTACAAGCCGGACTGGCACCACTCCAACCGCATCGAGGCGGTGGTCTGGCTGGTGCCCTGCGTGATCATCGCGATCCTCGGCTGGATCACCTGGGAAAGCACCCACAAGCTCGACCCGTACCGTCCGCTGGACTCCGAGGTCAAGCCGGTCACCATCCAGGCCGTTTCGCTGGACTGGAAGTGGTTGTTCATCTACCCGGAGCAGGGTATCGCCACGGTCAACGAGATCGCCTTCCCGAAAGACACCCCGGTGAATTTCCAGATCACCTCGGATTCGGTGATGAACTCGTTCTTCATCCCGCAGCTGGGCAGCCAGATCTACTCGATGGCCGGGATGATGACCAAGCTGCACCTGATCGCCAACGAAGAAGGCGTGTTCGACGGTATCTCCGCGAACTACAGCGGCGGCGGTTTCTCCGGCATGCGCTTCAAGGCCATCGCCACCTCCGAGCAGGGCTTCCAGGACTGGGTCGCCAAGGTCAAGGCGGCACCGGCCAGCCTGTCGATCGGCACCTATCCGGAACTGGTCAAGCCGAGCGAGAACGTTCCGCCGACCTACTTCTCTTCGGTCAGCCCGGAACTGTTTGGCCACATCCTCACCAAGTACGAGCACCACGGCGACGCCAAGGGTGCCGCGCACGGCGAGCACGCCGGGGCTGAGCACGAAGCCGCCATGACCGGTCACGACATGCAGGACATGGACATGCAAGCCATGCAGGGCATGAAAGACATGAAGGACATGCACATGCAACCGAGTACCCAGGAGTAAGCGCAGATGTTCGGGAAACTGACACTCTCGGCCGTGCCTTACCACGAGCCCATCGTCATGGTCACACTGGCCGTCGTCGCCCTGCTGGGCCTCGGCGTGGTCGGTGCGATCACCTACTACCGCAAGTGGACCTACCTGTGGACCGAGTGGCTGACCTCGGTCGACCACAAGAAGATCGGCGTGATGTACATCGTCGTCGCCCTGGTCATGCTGGTCCGCGGCTTCGCCGACGCGATCATGATGCGCGGCCAGCTGGCCCTGGCCGAAGGCGCCAACCACGGCTACCTGCCGCCGGAGCACTACGACCAGATCTTCACCGCGCATGGCGTGATCATGATCATCTTCATGGCCATGCCGTTCATGACCGGCCTGATGAACCTGGCCGTGCCGCTGCAGATCGGCGCGCGCGACGTGGCGTTCCCCTTCCTCAACTCGCTGAGCTTCTGGCTGCTCGTGGTCAGCGCCATGCTGGTCAACGTGTCGCTGGGCCTGGGCGAATTCGCCCGTACCGGCTGGGTGGCCTATCCGCCGCTGTCGGAGCTGGCCTATAGCCCCGGGGTAGGGGTGGACTACTACATCTGGGCGCTACAGATATCCGGGATGGGCACGTTGCTCACGGGGATCAACTTCCTGGTCACCGTGTTCAAGATGCGTGCCCCGGGCATGAAGCTGATGCAGATGCCGATCTTCACCTGGACCTGCACCTTCGCCAACATCCTGATCGTCGCCTCGTTCCCGATCCTCACCGCTGCGCTGGGCCTGCTGTCGCTCGACCGCTACCTGGACATGCACTTCTTCACCAACGAGCTCGGCGGCAACGCCATGATGTACATCAACCTCTTCTGGGCCTGGGGCCATCCCGAGGTGTACATCCTGATCCTGCCGGCCTTCGGTATCTTCTCCGAGGTCACCGCGACCTTCGCCGGCAAGCGCATGTTCGGCTACAAGTCGATGGTCTGGGCCAGCGCCGCGATCACCTTCCTCGGCTTCACCGTGTGGCTGCACCACTTCTTCACCATGGGTTCGGGCGGTGACGTCAACGGCTTCTTCGGCGTGGCCACCATGCTGATCTCGATCCCCACCGGGGTGAAGCTGTTCAACTGGCTGTTCACCATCTACAAGGGCCGCCTGCGCTTCAGCACGCCGATCCTGTGGACCCTGGGCTTCATGGTGACCTTCACCATCGGCGGCATGACCGGCGTCCTGCTGGCCATCCCGGGCGCGGACTTCCTGCTGCACAACAGCCTGTTCCTGATCGCCCACTTCCACAACACCATCATCGGCGGCGCGGTATTCGGCTACCTGGCCGGCTTCGCCTTCTGGTTCCCGAAAGCGTTCGGCTTCACCCTCGACGAGAAGTGGGGCAAGCGTTCCTTCTGGTGCTGGCTGGTGGGCTTCTACATGGCCTTCATGCCGCTCTACATCCTCGGCTTCATGGGCATGACCCGTCGCCTGAACCACTACGACAACCCGCTGTGGAAGCCCTACCTGGTGGTCGCGTTCTTCGGCGCCGTGCTGATCTTCTGCGGCATCGCCTGCCAACTGATCCAGCTGTTCGTCTCGGTCCGCAACCGCAAGCAACTGGCCGACGTCAATGGCGACCCGTGGGAAGGCCGCACCCTGGAATGGGCCACTTCCTCGCCGCCGCCGTTCTACAACTTCGCCGAGCTGCCGAAGGTACAGGACGTGGATGCCTTCCACGACATGAAGAAGGCCGGTACCGCCTACCGCAAGCTGCCGGCCTACCAGCCGATCCACATGCCGAAGAACACCGCCGCGGGCTTCTCCATCGCCGTGTTCGCCTTCGTCTTCGGCTTCGCCGCCATCTGGCATATCTGGTGGCTCATGGCGGTCGGCTTCGTCGGCATGATCGGCTCCTTCATCGTGCGCAGCTACAACCAGGACGTCGACTACTACGTCCAGCCCGAAGAGATCGAGAAGATCGAAAGCGCCCGTTTCCAGCAACTCGCCAAGCAGGTCTGAACCATGTCGACGGCAGTATTGAACAAGCATCTGGCCGACGCCCACGAAGTGGGCCACGACCACGATCATGCACACGATAGCGGCGGCAACACCGTCTTCGGTTTCTGGCTCTACCTGATGACCGACTGCGTGCTGTTCGCCAGCGTCTTCGCCACCTACGCGGTGCTGGTTCACCACACCGCCGGCGGCCCCAGCGGCAAGGACATCTTCGAGCTGCCCTACGTGCTGGTGGAAACCGCCATCCTGCTGGTTTCCAGCTGCACCTACGGCCTGGCCATGCTCTCTGCGCACAAGGGCGCCAAGGGCCAGGCGATCGCCTGGCTCGGGGTCACCTTCCTGCTCGGCGCCGCGTTCATCGGCATGGAGATCAACGAGTTCCACCACCTGATCGCCGAAGGTTTCGGCCCGAGCCGCAGCGCCTTCCTGTCGTCCTTCTTCACCCTGGTCGGCATGCACGGCCTGCACGTCAGCGCCGGTCTGCTGTGGATGCTGGTGCTGATGGCGCAGATCTGGACCCGCGGCCTCACCGCGCAGAACAACACCCGGATGATGTGCCTGAGCCTGTTCTGGCACTTCCTCGACATCGTCTGGATCTGCGTCTTCACCGTCGTCTACCTGATGGGGGCCCTGTAATGAGCAGCGCTGCACACGACAACCACGGCGCCGGCCACGGCAGCCTGGGTTCCTACGCGATCGGCTTCGTGCTCTCGGTGATCCTCACCGCGATCCCGTTCTACATGGTCATGGACGGTGGCTTCTCGCGCCACGCGACCATCCTCACCATGGTCGTCCTCGGCCTGGTGCAAGTGGTGGTGCACCTGATCTGCTTCCTGCACATGAACATGTCGTCGGAAGGGCGCTGGAACGTGATGGCGTTCATCTTCACGGTGATCGTCATCCTGCTGGTGGTCGGTCTCTCGCTGTGGATCATCTTCAGCGCCGACATGCTGATGATGCCGATGCCCTGAGGGCCATGACGTGAAGCTGAAACGCTATCTCCTGGTGGCCAAGCCGGGAATCATCTTCGGCAACCTGATCGCGGTGGCGGGGGGATACTTCCTCGCCGCCCGCGGCAGCGTCGAGCCGATGCTGTTGCTGGCCACGGTCATCGGCCTGTCGCTGGTGGTCGCCAGTGGGTGCGTACTGAACAACTGCATCGACCGCGACATCGACCGGCACATGGAGCGGACCCGCGGGCGAGTCACCGTGACCGGGCAGATCTCGCTGAAGGCTGCCCTGGCCCACGGCCTGGTCCTCGGGGTCGCCGGCTTCGGCCTGCTGTGGTGGCGGACCAACCCGCTGACCACCGCGCTGGCCGGCTTCGGCTACTTCGTCTACGTCGGCCTGTACAGCCTGTGGTTCAAGCGTCGTTCGCAGTACGGCACGCTGGTCGGCAGCCTCTCCGGGGCGATGCCGCCGGTGGTCGGCTACTGCGCGGTGAGCGGCCAGTTCGACGCCGGCGCCGCCTCGCTGCTGGCGATCTTCTGCCTGTGGCAGATGCCGCACTCCTATGCCATCGCCATCTTCCGCCTGAAGGACTACGAGGCGGCTGGCATCCCGGTGCTGCCGGTGGCGCGCGGCATCGCGGTGACCAAGATCCACATCGTGCTCTACATCCTCGCCTTCATGGCGGCGACCCTCGCCTTGTGCCTGGGCGGCTACGCCGGCTACGGCTACCTGCTGGTGGCGGTGGCGGTGAGCCTGTGGTGGCTGGCCATCGCCCTGACCGGCTACTGGACCGCCGACGACCGGGTCTGGGCGCGCAAGCTGTTCGCCTTCTCCATCGTCGCCATCACCGCGCTGAGCGTGATGATGTCCATCGACTTCCAGGTGGCGCCCGCCACCCATCTGGTCGCCTCGCTGTTCTGAGGCGACACGCTTTAGGGAAAGCCCCGCCGGTCGATTGGCGGGGCTTTTTTTTGTCTGCGCGATGGCAGGGATGCGGACGCCGCCTGGCAGAAGGGCCGCGCGGCGAGCCCTCTGTTCCGGGACTCTGCCGTTGGTTATCAGATTTTTCCGGGAGCTTTTTCGGAGCTGTCCGGCTTGTGAAAAAAACCCTCCATCAATCAAATACCAATGATTCTCAATAACCAAGATGGAGTACTTCATGGATCGTCGCAACGAGCCGTCCCCCTTGCCCACCAAACGCCCGCTGGCGCCGCTGATGCTGTTGATGGCCGCCTGCTCCTCGCCGGCCCTGGCCGAGGACGCGGCGCGCAAGGACGATCCCCTGGAACTGGGAGCCGACACGGTCACCGGCGAGCAGGCCTCGTCCAGGGTCGAACGCTCGGCCTCGGCCAAGTACGCCGTGCCGCTGCTGGATACCCCGCAGACCGTCACGGTGGTGCCGCAAAAGGTGATCCAGGAGCAGAACGCCCTGAGCCTGCGCCAGGTGCTGTCCAACGTCTCCGGCATCACCTTCAACGCCGGCGAAGGCGGCGGCGGTTCCGGCGACAGCATCAACAT
Organism: Pseudomonas sp. KBN12P06040; assembly: GCF_037574965.1. Classification (NCBI taxonomy): domain Bacteria; kingdom Pseudomonadati; phylum Pseudomonadota; class Gammaproteobacteria; order Pseudomonadales; family Pseudomonadaceae; genus Pseudomonas; species Pseudomonas sp. KBN12P06040. The sequence goes on along the minus strand of NZ_JBBELS010000001.1, from coordinate 4,124,537 downwards.
CCGCGGCTTCAGCGCCAACGCCAACATGCAGGTGGACGGGCTGCGCGACAGCGCCCAGACCAGCCGCAGCGACCTGTTCAACCTGGAGGCGGTGGAAGTGATCAAGGGACCGAACTCGGTGTTCGGCGGCGCCGGCACCAGCGGCGGCAGCATCAACATGGTCAGCAAGCAGCCCAAGGCCGAAGCCTTCACCCACCTGGGCGCCGGGCTGGGCACGGACCGCTACCGGCGCCTGACCCTGGACACCAACCAGCCGCTGGAAGGGCTCGGCGAGTCGACCGCCTTCCGCCTCAACCTCATGGCCCACCACAACGATGTCGCCGGGCGCGAACAGATCGACAAGCAGCGCTGGGGCATCGCGCCATCCCTGACCTTCGGCCTGGACACCCCGACCCGCCTGACCCTGAGCTACTTCCACCAACGCGACGACAACCTTCCCGACTATGGCGTGCCGGCGCTGAACGGGCGCAAGCTGGACGGCGTCAGCCGCCACGATTATTTCGGCTGGCGCAACCTGGACGAGGAACGGATCGACAACGACGTCGCCACCCTCAAGCTCGAACACGATTTCAGCGACGACTTCCAGTTGCAGAACCTCATCCGCTATTCCCACCTGCATCGGGACACGGTGATCTCCGCCTCCCACGTCAACCAGAAGGGCCTGCCGCCGGGTCGCTACCTGCCGGCGGGACCGCAAGCCTACGGGCGCGATTCGAAGACGCGGATGTGGATCAACCAGACCAACCTCACCGGCCGCTTCGATACCTTCGGCCTGGCGCATACGCTGATCGGCGGCTTCGAGCTGTCCCGCGAGACCTACGACCGCACCACCTACTCCTACAACCTGGGCAAGTTCTACCCGGCCAACGGCTTCGACCTGCACAACCCGCCGGGCTACTGGAACGGCCCCACCGACAAGCGCGACAGCGCGCGCAACCGGACCGAACTGGAGGTCAAGGCGCTGTACGCCTTCGACACCATCGCCCTGGACGAGCGCTGGGACCTCAGCCTGGGCCTGCGCTACGACTGGATCGACGGCACCTCGCGGAGCACGCCCTCAGGCAAGCCGACGGTGCGCGCCGACAGTTCCGACGGCAAGCTGAGCACACGGGCGGGGCTGGTATTCAAGCCGCTGGAGAACGGGCGGGTGTACGTCTCCTACGGCACCTCCTTCAACCCCTCGGCGGAACACCTGGTCACCACCGGCTCGGGCGTGACCGAGGCGACCGGAGGCCTGGCGCCGGAGAAGAACAGCACCTACGAGCTGGGCACCAAGTGGGAGTTCCTCGGACGGCGCCTGGAGCTGGACGCGGCGCTGTTCCAGGTGAAGAAGGAAGACGCCCGCGAACGCCTGGCCGACGGCAGCTACGTGCTTGCCGGCGAACAGCGCGTGCGTGGCCTGGAGCTGAGCGCCAGCGGCAAGCTGAACGAGCACTGGGACCTCTTCGCCACCTACACCTACCTCGACAGCGAAACCCTGAAATCCAGCAACCCGCAGCGCGAGGGACAGGCCCTGGGCAATACCCCGCCGCGCTCGTTGAGCCTCTGGAGCACCTACGAACTGCCCGAGGGCGTGACCCTGGGCTATGGCGCACGCTATGTCAGCCAGCGCAACGTCACCTCGGTGGACAACGGCAAGCTGGATGCCTACTGGGTGCACAACATGATGCTCGGCTACCAGGCGACGCGCGACCTGAAACTGCAACTCAACCTCGACAACCTGTTCGACAAGGCCTACGTCGAGCGGGTGCGCCAGGTGTACGGCAATCAGTCGCGCTCCTCGGCCATCGAGTATGGCGACGGTCGCACGGCGATTCTTTCGGCGATCTACGCGTTCTGACGGCAGGCAGGCCATGGAAGCCGGCGCCCACTGCCTGGGCGCCGGTTCTTCTCGGCGATTTCCTCTGAACTTTTTCACTGCGGCGCCTATCAACTCCTTTGCAAGTCATTTTTCAGGGAGCCTCTTCGATGGCACGCAAAAACGCAGTGAAAGACAACCTCGAGCAGATCCAGCACCAGAGCTACAGCGAGCTGCAGGAACTGCTCTCCGAAGCCAACAGCATGCTCGCCGACAGCGCCGCCTTCGCCGGCGACAAGGCCGACAGCGCCCGTGCGCGGATCGGCGCGCTGCTGGAGAAGGCCAACGATGCCCTCGGCAAGGGCGGTAGCGCCGTGGCCGAACGCAGCCGCCACGCGGTGGATGCGACGGAAAGCTATATCGGCGCCAATCCCTGGCAGACCGTGGCCATCACCACCGCGGTGGGCCTGCTCGCCGGCTTCCTGCTCGGGCGCCGCTCCTGAGCACGCGGTCGGTGCCGCACAACGGACTCGTTACCTTCGCTTGAAAAAAGGAATTGCCCATGCTTTCGATCAAGAAGAACCTCGGCCTCCTGGCCATGACCGTGGCCCTGGCGGCCTGCGCCTCCAACCCCAACGACCTGCCGGATTTCCCGGAGCATGAATACGCGGCGACCCAGCAGGTGGGCGAGGGCGTGATCAACGGCGACCTGTACCTGACCAGCGCGTCGGGTGCGATCCAGAAGGGGACCAACACCAAGGTCACCCTGGAGCCGGCGACCAGCTACATGAAGGCCTACTACGCGAAGTTCGGCAACCTCGATGCCGCCAAGCGCGATCCCGACGTGCAACCGCCGGTGCTCGACCCGCGACGCGCCACCTACGTGCGCGAGGCGACCACCGACCAGAACGGTCGCTTCGACTTCGACCACATCCCCAACGGCACCTACTACATTTCCAGCGAGCTGACTTGGAGCGCCCAGAGCGATGGCAAGACCATCACCGAGGGCGGCACCGTCACCAAGCTGGTCACCGTGAGCGGCTCGCAGCCGCAGAAGGTGCTGCTGACCCGCTGACCTCCGGCGGTGTTCGGCCAAAACGGCAAGCCCCTGCCATCGCGGCAGGGGCTTTTTCCTGCCGGCGCGGCCGGACCGCTTGACAGCCAACGGGCCTGCGCCGTAGTTTCGATACCCATGACCTTCGCGACCCTGCTTACCCGCCGCAGCATTATTACCGCCATTCCAGCTATGGCGGGTTAGCCAGCGTCCACTCCGAACCCGCCCTCGAGGCGGGTTCTTCGTTCTGTCTCCTGGGCCAAAACCACCGAACCGGGAGAACAGCATGCAGCACCAGACCCTCCAGAACCTCGTTGGCCGGGCCGACGCCCTGATCAATGCCGGGCAGTTCGATGCCCTGATGGATTTCTACTGCGACGACGCCACCCTGGTGGTCAAGCCGGGCCTCAACGCCTGCGGCAAGGCGCAGATCCGCCAGGCGTTCGACGCCATCGCCCGGCACTTCGAGCACAGCCTGCGAGTGCGCCAGCACGACCTGCGGGTGATCGAGGCGGGAGATACGGCGCTGGTCATGGCCGAGGCGCTGATCGAGTCGAAGGCCGGACGCCTGCAACGTCGGGCCACCTACGTGTTCCGCCAGGAGGCCGATGGCCAGTGGCGCTGCGCGGTGGACAACTCCTACGGCACCGACCTGCTGGCCTCGGTGGCGGCGAGCGCGGAGGCCAGCCGATGAGCGCCTCGACCCTCAGCGCAAGCAAACCCCTGCTGGCCGGCTACGTGGAAAGCATCCTGGCCGCGCCAGTGTACGACGTCGCCGTGGAAACCCCCTTGCAGGTCGCGCCGCAGTTGTCCCAGCGCCTGGGCAACCGGGTGCTGCTCAAGCGCGAGGACCTGCAGCCGGTGTTCTCCTTCAAGATCCGCGGCGCCTACACCCGTGTCGCGCGCCTGAGCGACGAGCAGAAGGCCCGCGGGGTGATCACCGCCTCCGCCGGCAACCATGCCCAGGGCCTGGCCCTGGCGGCGCAGCGCCTGGGCGTGCGGGCGGTGATCGTGATGCCGCGCACCACTCCCGAGCTCAAGGTCAAGGGCGTGCTGGCGCGCGGCGGCGAGGCGTTGCTGCACGGCGACGCCTTCCCCGATGCGCTGGCCCATGCCCTGCAACTGGCCGAGCGCGAAGGCATGACCTTCGTCCCACCCTACGACGATCCGGACGTGATCGCCGGACAGGGCACGGTGGCGATGGAGATCCTCCGCCAGCACAGCGGCCGCCTCGACGCGATCTTCGTGCCGGTCGGCGGCGGCAGCCTGATCGCCGGGATCGCCGCCTACGTCAAGCACCTGCGTCCGGATATTCGCGTGATCGGCGTCGAGCCGGAGGATTCCAACTGCCTGCAGGCGGCGCTGGCCGCCGGCGAACGGGTGGTGCTGGGCCAGGTCGGGCTGTTCGCCGACGGGGTGGCGGTGGCGCAGATCGGCGCTTGCAACTTCGAGGTCTGCAAGGACCATGTCGACGAGGTGATCACCGTCGGCAGCGACGAAATCTGCGCGGCGATCAAGGACATCTACGACGACACCCGTTCGATCACCGAGCCGGCCGGCGCCCTGGCCGTAGCGGGGATCAAGAAGTACGTGGCCCGCGAACGCACCGAGGGGCAGACCCTGGTGGCCATCGACTCCGGTGCCAACATCAACTTCGACCGCCTGCGCCACGTTGCCGAGCGCGCCGAACTGGGCGAACAGCGCGAAGCGATCATCGCCGTCACCGTGGCCGAGCGGCCGGGCAGCTTCAAGGCCTTCTGCGCGGCGCTGGGCCGGCGCCAGATCACCGAGTTCAACTACCGCTACCACAGCGACCGCCAGGCCCACCTGTTCGTCGGCGTGCAGACCCATCCGCTCACCGACAGCCGCGCCGACCTGCTCGCCGGCCTGCGCGAGCAGGGCTTCCCGGTACTCGACCTGACCGACAACGAGATGGCCAAGCTGCACATCCGCCACATGGTTGGCGGCCACGGTACCGAGGTGCGCCGCGAGCGGCTGTTCCGCTTCGAGTTTCCCGAACGCCCCGGGGCCTTGCTGAACTTCCTCGACAAGCTCGGCTCGCGCTGGAACATCAGCCTGTTCCACTACCGCAACCACGGCGCCGCCGACGGTCGGGTGCTGGCCGGATTGCAGGTGCCGGACGAGGAGCGCGGCGAGCTGGAGGCGGCGTTGCAAGCCATCGGCTATCCGTACTGGGAGGAAACCCACAACCCGGCCTACCGGCTGTTCGCCGGTTGAGCTGCGCGGCGGTGCGCCAGCGGGACATGGCCCTGTCATGTCCCTCGGCTAGACTCCTGCCAGGGATATCCGCCCAGCGAGGGACATGGCCATGCGCAAGCGCAACCCCCGGCGGGCCACGCCGGAAGAACTGCGGGTCTGCTCGGTACTGAAGGAAAAGGGCACCCGCGAGGAACTCGCCCACCTCGCCGCCCGCGGTGAGTGGAGCAACGTGCCGGCGTACAACGCCAGCCGCGAGCAGATCGCCGACCACCTGGGCAAGAGCGTGTCGCCGGAATCCGACGCCTCGTTCTTCGACTCGCGGCGCTTCAGCGAGGCGATCGTCCTGCTCAAGAGCCGGCCGGTGCTGCTGGTGAAGAACGGTATCTTCGACGAAGCGCCGCTGGCCGGCCTGGAGCAGCGCCTGAAGAAGCATCGCGCCGCGCTGGCCACGCCGATCCGCTCGGTCGGTCGGCTGGAATTGATCGACCACGACAGCATGGACTGGTGCGGTACCGGCTGGCGCATCGAGGACGACCTGATCGTCACCAACCGGCATGTCGCCAGCCTGTTCGCCGAACGCCAGGGCAGCCTGTTCCGCTTCCGTCTCAACCAGGCCGGCAAGCAGGTGCGCACACGCGTGGACTTCCGCGAGGAATACCGCCAGCCGGAAAGCGACGAGCATGTGATCGCGCGGGTCCTGTGGATCGCCCCGGACGTCTCCGAGGCGCCGGACATGGCGATCCTCCAGGTAGTGAAGGGCGACCTGCTGCCGCCGCCGCTGGTCCTCGCGCGCCAGGATGCCGAGCCGCGCCAGGCGGTGGCGGTGGTCGGCTATCCGGCGCGCGACAGCCGCAACGACGCCGGGGCGATGGAAGATATCTTCGGCAACATCTACGACGTCAAGCGCTTCGCTCCCGGCGAAGTCGTGGGATTGCCCCATGACGCCTGGTACCTGACCCACGACTGCTCGACCCTGGGCGGCAATTCCGGCTCGGCGGTGCTTTCGATCGACGGCGGCGAGGTGGTCGGCCTGCACTTCGGCGGCCAGTTCCGCAAGACCAACTATGCGGTGAAGGCCAGCGTGATCCGCAGCCTGCTGGCGCGTCGCGCCTGGGTGCCGGTGGCCGGGGCGGAGCTGAAGCGCGGCGTGCCGCGCTTCCAGGAAAAGCAGCGCAGCGTCGCCGACCTGGCCGAGCGCAAGGGTTTCGACGAGGCCTTCCTCGGGCCGAAGGCGGCCTTGCCCAAGCCGGGCAAGAGCCACCAGGTGCTGCCGGTGGGCAAGGGCACGCGCCTGGACTATCTGCATTTCTCGGTGGTGATGAGCGCCAGCCGGCGCTTGCCGATCCTCACCGCGGTGAATATCGACGGCGCGCTCAAGCGTTCGCTCAAGCGCAAGGATTCCTGGGGCTTCGACCCGCGCATCGAGGCGGCCGCGCAGGTCGGACACAAGGACTTCTACGGCCCGGCTTCGTTCGACAAGGGCCACATGGTGCGTCGCGAGGATCCCGGCTGGGGCGACAGCGATGCCGTCGCCCGGCAGGCTGAGGACGACACCTTCGTCTACACCAACGCGGTGCCCCAGGTGGCGCAGCTCAACCAGCGCAGCTGGCTGTCGCTGGAGGACTACGTGCTGCAGAACGCCAGGAGCGAGGGCTTCCGCATCTCGGTGTTCACCGGCCCGGTGTTCCGCGACGACGATCCGCTCTACCAGGGCGTGCAGGTGCCGCTGGAGTTCTGGAAGGTGGTGGCGATGATCGACGCCGACAGCGGCGAACTGGGAGTGTCCGCCTACCTGCTGGGGCAGGAAGGGATGATGCCCAGCGAAGGCTTCCGCTACGGTGCGTTCAAGACCTACCAGGTGCCGTTGGCGAAGGTCGAAGCCAGCGCCGACCTGCGTTTCTCCAGCGCCCTGCGCAAGGCCGACGTGCTCGCCGGCACGCCGCTGGAGGAGGCGCTGGAAAGCGGTCGCTTCATCGAGATCGACGGACCGGACGACCTCCTGCTGAGCCGGCCGGGGCCGGCCGGCAAGGGCCGCTGAGGTTCAGGCCGGCTGCCGCCACTCGCGTAGCAGTTCGATGAAGGCGCGCAGCTTGGCCGGTACGTGGCGGCGGTTCAGGTAATACAGCCACATCGGCGGCAGCGGCAGGCAACTGCCAGGCAGCACTTCCACCAGGCGCCCGGCAGCGAGGTCCGCGGCGACCCGCTCGCGGATGAATGCCTGGGCGATCCCTGCGCCGGCGCGGGCCGCCTCGATGATCGTCTCGGTGTCGGTGCTGACGAAGCGTGCCGGCAGGTCCACTTCCAGTTCCCGCCCGTCTTCCCGCAAGCGCCACTTGTGCAGGCGGCCGCTGCGCGGGAAACGGAAGCGCACGGCGGCATGCCCATCGAGGTCGGCGACGCTGGCCGGCGTACCGTACTCGGCGAGGTAGGTCGGAGTGGCCACCAGCAGGCACGCCAGCGGCGCTGTCAGTTGCACCCCGACCATGCCCGGCTGCAGGGCGTCGGCCAGGCGGATGCCGGCATCCAGTCGTTCCCTGACGATATCCACCAACTGGTCCTCGTAGCGGATCTCCAGTTGTACCTTCGGGTAGCGTCGCACGAACTCGTTGAGCATCGGTGCGATCACTAGGTTCTTCGCCAGGTGCAGGGCGCTGATGCGCAGCTGCCCGGAGGGTTCCGCGAGGCTTTCGCCGAGCGCTTCGCGGGCGCGCACCAGGTCGCGGTAGGGCTGTTCGGTCTGTTCGTGGTAGCGCTGCCCGGCCTCGCTCAGGCTGACCCCGCGGGTGGTGCGGTGGAACAGCTTGAGACGCAGCTCGGCTTCCAGTTGGTTGATCGCCTGGCTCACCGCTGCCGGCGTCACCCCGAGCAGGGCGGCGGCGCGGGTGAAGCTGCCGGTGTCGGCGACCTGCCTGAAGACATGCAGGCCGGCGAGGGGATCGCGTCGATTCATTGTTAGAAAAACTTGAAAGTCTACGTAGGAGAAGGCCGGTTCTGTTAAAGCTTCGACCTTTCTAGACTGGCCCGCAAGCACTCGATGAGGACGCCGGCCATGTCTACCCACCTGTCTCTGCAACATGCCCAACGCTGCATCGCGGCGGCCATTGCCGAAGCGCAGCGGCAGCGCCTGGCGGTCTGCGTCGCGGTGGTCGACGCCCATGCCAACCTGCTGGCGTTCGTACGGATGGACGACAGCGTTCCCGGTGCCATCGACCTGGCCCAGCGCAAGGCGCGCAGCGCCGCGCTGTTCCGCCTGCCCAGCGGCGAGCTGGGCCGACTCGCCGGGCCGGGCCAGCCGTTGTGGAGCATCGAGCAGAGCAACGGCGGGCTGGCCTGCTTCGCCGGCGGCATGCCGCTGGGCGATGCCGGCGGTTCCTGCCTGGGTGGCGTCGGCGTCTCCGGCGCCAGCGCGGCCCAGGACCAATCCATCGCCGAGGCCGCCGTGGCCATGGCAACAATCCAGAGGTAATCGAGATGAAACAGAAGCGAATCCTGGTGACCGGGGCCGGCAGCGGCTTCGGTCGGGAAGTGGCGTTGCGCCTGGCCGCCCGCGGCCATCGGACGATCGCCGGCGTGCGCGGCGCCGGGCAGGCCACCGACCTGCGCGAAGAGGCCGGGCGACGTGGCGTCCCGCTGCGGGTGGAAACCCTCGACATCACCGTCGCCGCCGATCGCGAACGCGCCTGGGAATGGGATATCGACGTGCTGCTGAACAACGCCGGCAGCGCCGAGGCCGGGGCCAGCGCGGAGATCCCGCTGGAACTGGTGCGCGCGCTGTTCGAGACCAACGTGTTCGCCAACCTGGAACTGACCCAGGGTTTCGTCCGGCGCATGGTCGAGCAGAAGCGTGGCGGCAAGGTGCTCTTCGTGTCGTCCATCGCCGGCCTGATCACCGGACCCTATACCGGCCCCTACTGCGCCTCCAAGCATGCCCTGGAGGCCTTCGCCGAGGCCCTGCATGCCGAACTGAAGCCGTTCGGCATCCAGGTCGGCACCATCAATCCCGGCCCGTACCAGACCGGCTTCAACGATCGCATGATGGAAACCTGGAAACGCTGGTACGACCCGCAGCGCCACTTCACCGACCACAGCGGCGTGCGCTTTCCCTTCGAGCAGTACGATCCGGAGGAAATGATCGCGCGGATGGTCGAGCTGGCCGAGGCTGACGAAGGCCCGTTCCGCACCCTGTTGCCGCAAGCTTTCGTCGAGGTGGTGAAGGACGAGCAGGCGCAGGCCTGGCAGCGCCGCCTGTAGCGGTCTGCCGCTGCGCCGGGGAGGGCGGCGGCCGGATCGGCGGCCGCCGCTTCGCTCAGCCCCTGCGCAGCAGGACCCGGGTCACCCGGCGTTCTTCCACTTCCACCACCCGCAGTTCCCAGTCCTGCCACTGCAGGCGGTCGCCGATCACCGGCAGGCGGTCGAGCAGGCTCATCACCAGCCCGGCGAGGGTCTGGTAGTCCTCCGTGGCGCGCGCGTCGAACCCCACGCGTCGACGCACCTGGCTGAGGTTCATGGCACCGCTGACCAGGTAGCCGTCGTTCTCCTCGACCACGTCCGGACCGTCGATCTCGCTGGCGTCGGGCAGCTCGCCGGCGATGGATTCGAGAATGTCGGTCAGGGTCAGCAGGCCGATGAATTCGCCGAACTCGTTGACCACGAAGGCCACGTGGGTCGAGGCCTCGCGCATCTGCTCCAGGGCATTGAGGATCGAACAGTCCTGCAACAGGTTGAGCGGCTGGCGGGCCAGGCTTTCCAGGTCCGGCTGGGCGCCGGCGAGCAGCTCCTTGAGCAGTTCCTTCTTGTGCACGTAGCCCAGCGGCTCCTCGACGCGCCCGTCGCGCACCAGCGGCAGGCGCGAGTAGGACGATTCGAGCAGCGCCGCGCGGATCGCCTCGCGGCCGCTGTCGAGGTCGATGCAGTCGACCTCGGCGCGTACCGTCATCAGGCTGCGGATGGGCTTCTCGGCCAATTGCAGCACGCCGCTGATCATCACCCGCTCGCGGCGGTCGAAGACCACCTGGTCGTCGCCCTCCTCGAACAGGTCGGCGACTTCCTCGCCGACCTCGTCGGCCTCCAGGCGCTGGCCGCCGAGCAGGCGCAGCACCGCATGGGCGGTACGCGCGCGCAGCGGGCGGTGGCCCTGCAGGCTCTTCTTGCGGCGCTTGCGGGCGACCTGGTTGAACACCTCGATGAGGATCGAGAAGCCGATGGCCGCGTACAGGTAGCCTTTCGGGATATGGAAGCCCAGGCCCTCGGCGGTCAGGCTGAAGCCGATCATCATCAGGAAGCCCAGGCACAGCATGATCACCGTCGGGTGACGATTGACGAAGCGGGTCAGCGGCTTGCTGGCGACGATCATCAGGCCGATGGAGACGATCACCGCGATCATCATCACTTCCAGGTGCTCGACCATGCCCACTGCGGTGATCACCGCGTCGAGCGAGAACACCGCGTCGAGCACCACGATCTGCGCGACGATCGGCCAGAACAGCGCGTAGGTCTTGTTGCCGGCGTGCTGGGCGACATGGCCTTCGAGGCGTTCGTGCAGCTCCATGGTGGCCTTGAACAGCAGGAACACGCCACCGAACAGCATGATCAGGTCGCGGCCGGAGAAGCTCTTGCCGAATACCTCGAACAGCGGCTCGGTGAGGGTCACCATCCACGAGATGCTCGCCAGCAGGCCCAGGCGCATCAGCAGCGCCAGCGACAGGCCGAGGACCCGGGCGCGGTCGCGCAGGTGCGGCGGCAGCTTGTCGGCGAGGATCGCGATGAACACCAGGTTGTCGATGCCGAGGACGATCTCCAGCACGATCAGGGTCGCCAGGCCGAGCCAGGCAGTCGGGTCAGCTATCCATTCCATGTGCGCTTACCTCCCGGTCCGGCTGGCCGTCGCGCTGGCGCGACGCTGCACGGCGCGGCTGCGGCAGCCGGCGGTGACGGCGGGGGACGAGGCGAGGGATTCGGCGTCGAGGGGCGGACGCAGGTGGCGAAGGCGAAGCGGGGAGGGTTGTCCGGAAGGACGACTGGGGGGCTCCGAAAGGGTGGTCATGATGGCCATTGAGAGTCAAAGGGAAGTCGATCCTACTGTGTCGCGGGCCCTCGCCACAGCGGGAAACTATTACAAAACCTTAGGCGAAACCCCTGCCGGCGCTAGACTGGGCGGAACCCCGCCACTGCGAGCAGACATGAGCACCGAGGATTTCGACGCGATCACCGCCACCACCCTGGCTGACTATCAGCGCAACGCCGAAGGCTTCCGCGAGGGCACCCGCGGCCACGACGTGAGCCAGAACGTCGAGGCGCTGCTGCGCCATATCGACGGGCCGCCGCCGTACCGGATCCTCGATTTCGGCTGCGGTCCCGGGCGCGACCTGTCCACCTTCCGCCGCCTCGGCCACCAGCCGGTCGGGCTCGAAGGCACGCCGCGCTTCGTCGAGATGGCCAGGGCCGACAGCGGTTGCGAGGTATGGCAACAGAATTTCCTGGCGCTGCGACTGCCGGCTGGGCACTTCGACGGCATCTTCGCCAACGCCAGCCTGTTCCATGTGCCCGGCAGCGCCTTGCCGCGGGTGCTCGGCGAACTCTTCGAAGCGCTGCGGCCGGGCGGCGTGCTGTTCAGCTCCAACCCGCGCGGCGACAACCGCGAGGGCTGGAATGGCCAACGCTACGGTGCCTACCACGATTACCCGGCCTGGAAACGCCTGCTGGAGGAAGCCGGTTTCGTCGAGCTGGAGCACTACTACCGGCCGCCGGGCCTGCCGCGCGAGCAGCAGCCCTGGCTGGCGAGCGTCTGGCGGCGCCCCGTCTGAAGGCGCTAGAGGGTCTGCCGGTGCGGCGTGCCGAGCACGCTGCGGTACTGGTCGAGGCGCTTCGGCGAGAGGTCGCTGCGTTCCAGGCTGTCGAGGGCGTAGGACTTGATTTCGGCGTCGCTGTAGGGGCGTTCGACGCTGCGCGGCGGGTTGGCGCAACCGGCCAGGACGACCAGGCTGGCGGCCAGGGAGACGATCAGGGACTTGCTCATGGCGGATTCCTCGAAATGTTCCTCGATGCTATCGGTGGTCCCCCCTGTCCAGGAAATCAGGCCTATTAATAATGAATATCTGGCGAATTGAGTCTAGGTCTCGCCAGCCGTGGGTTCTAGTCGACCAAAGGCGAGGTTGTGGCGGCATGTTTCGCCAACCGGCCGCGCGCTCGCGGTCCGGTCGGCTAGGGGTTTCAACCGGCCGCCTGCGGCAGGCTCGGGTAGTCGGTGTAGCCGGCGGCGCCGCCACCGAAGTAGGTCGAGCGGTCGCCGTCGGCCAGCGCCAGGTCGTGCTCCAGGCGGTAGGGCAGGTCAGGGTTGGCGATGAACGGCCGGCCGAAGCCGACCAGGTCGGCCCAGCCCCTGGCCAGGGCTTCCTCGGCGCGCGCCTTGGTGTACATGCCGGAGTAGATCAGGCTGCCACGGTAGACGATGCGCAACGCTTCCTTGAACGCCGCCGGCATGGCCGGGGCGTCTTCCCAGTCGGCCTCGGCGATGTGGATGTAGGCCACGCCGATCTCGTCCAGTAGCCGCGCCGCGGCCAGGTAGGTGGCTTGCGGGGTGTCGTCGACCGCGCCCTGCAGGGTGGTCAGCGGCGCCAGGCGCACGCCGATGCGCTCCCTGCCGACCACCGCGGTGACCGCCTCGGCGACTTCGCGGAGGAAGCGCAGGCGGTTCTCCAGCGAGCCGCCGTATTGGTCGTTGCGCGCATTGGCCTGGGAGTCGATGAACTGGTTGATCAGGTAGCCGTTGGCGCCGTGCAGCTCGACCCCGTCGAAGCCGGCGTCGAGGGCGTTGCGTGCGGCCTGGGCATAGTCGGCGACGATCTCCCGGATTTCCTCCACGGCCAGCGCGCGCGGCGCCGAGTGCTGGACCATCTCGCCGCCGCCGGCCTGCGCTCCGCGGCCTTGGGGATCGACGAAGACCTTCACGCCTTCGGCCACCAGCGCCGAGGAGGACACCGGGGCGGCGTTGCCCGGTTGCAGCGAGGTGTGCGAGACCCTGCCGACGTGCCAGAGCTGGGCGAAGATGCGCCCGCCGGCGGCGTGCACCGCGTCGGTGACCTGGCGCCAGCCGGCGACCTGCTCGGCGCTGTGGATGCCCGGTGTCCAGGCGTAGCCCTGGCCCTGCCGGCTGATCTGGGTGCCTTCGGAAACGATCAGGCCGGCGCCGGCGCGCTGGCTGTAGTACTCGGCCATCAGCGCGGTGGCGACTTCGCCACTGGCGGCTCGGGAACGTGTCATCGGTGGCATGACGATGCGATTGGGGAGGGTCAGGTGGCCAAGGGCATAGGGGCTGAACAGCATGATGGCGATCTCGCTCGTGAGGCCGGCCGTGGCGCGGCGCGCTGGAAGAAGGTGAGCGCATTATTGGCGGAACGATTCGTGCGAAAAACCGCTGCCGGGGAAAATAACACTTGAGTTCAATTCATGAATGCCCGGATAGCGCATTCCCCACACCGGCGGGTAGGGCGAATAACGCCCCTGGCGTTATCCGCCGAGCGGAATCGCAGGCGGGTGAGAAATGCCGGATGAAGCATCGCGTCCTGCGCCCCACGCCAGGCGGGCAGGGCGAAGAGGGCGCTCCGGCCTATTGCAGGCCGTACTTCTTCACCTTGTCGAACAGCGTGGTCTTGGCCATGCCCAGGTCCTGGCTGGCCTGGGTCAGGTTGCCGTGGTGGCGGGCCAGGGCGTCGCCGAGCAGGGCCTTCTCGAATGCCTCCACCGCTTCGGCGAAGCGCGGGCCGCCGGTCTGTACGGCCTGGCCGCCCTTGTTGAACACCGGCAGGCCGAGGGCGAAGCGTTCGGCGACGTTGCGCAGTTCGCGCACGTTGCCCGGCCAGTCGTGGGCCATCAGGCTGGCCACGGTGGCACGGTCGAGTTCCGGCGCGGGGCGGTCGAAGCGCAGCGAGGATTGCTGGAGGAAGTGTTCGAAGAGCAGCAGGATGTCCTCGCGGCGGTCGCGCAGTGCCGGCAGTTCCAGGCTCACCACGTTGAGCCGGTAGTAGAGGTCGCTGCGGAACTGGCCGCTCTTGCCCATGGCGGCGAGGTCCGCCTTGGTCGCCGCGATCACCCGGCAGTCCACCGGGATCGACTGGTTCGAGCCGAGGCGTTCCAGGGTGTGTTCCTGTAACACCCGCAGCAGCTTGATCTGCAGGTTGACCGGCATGCTCTCGATCTCGTCGAGGAACAGCGTGCCGCCGTTGGCATGCTCGATCTTGCCGATCCGCCGCTTGTTGGCACCGGTGAAGGCGTGCGCCTCGTGGCCGAATATCTCGCTGTCGAACAGGTTCTCCGGCAGGCCGCCGCAGTTCAGCGCGACGAAGGCATGCTGGTGGCGCCGGCTGTAGTCGTGGAGGCAGCGCGCCACCAGCTCCTTGCCGGTGCCGGTCTCGCCGAGGATCAGCACGTTGGCCGAGGTGTCGCCGACGTTGGCGATCAGCTCGCGCAACGCCTGGATCGCCGGCGAGCGGCCGATGATCCGTTGCGCCAGGTCCTGGCGGCCGGCCAACTGGCGACGCAGCGCGCTGACCTCGCGGGCCAGCCCGCGCTGCTCCAGGGCGCGGCGGGCGACCTCGACCAGGCGTTCCGGAGAGAAGGGCTTCTCCATGAAGTCGTAGGCGCCGGCGTGCATCGCCTGTACCGCCATGGAGATGTCGCCGTGACCGGTGATCAGCACCACCGGCAGGCTCGGGTCGAGGGCCTTGAGACGCTCCAGCAGGGTCAGGCCGTCGATGCCGGGCAGGCGGATGTCGCTGACGACGATGCCGGCGAAGTCGCGGTCGACCCGTTGCAGCGCCTCCTCGGCGCTGCCGACGCCGATGCAGGGGATGTCCTCCAGCTCCAGCGCCTGCTGGCAGCCGAGCAAGACATGCGGATCGTCTTCCACGATCAGGACGGAAAGCGGCTCGTTCATCGGGCGGGACTCGCAGTCGGGGAAGCGGGAACCAGGGACAGGCTCAGCTCGAAGGCGGTTCCGCCGCTTTCGGGGTGCTGCACGCTGAGGCTGCCGCCGGCGGCGGTGGCCAGGCTGGCCGAGAGGGTCAGGCCGAGGCCCAGGCCATGTTCGCCGGGCTTGGTGGTGAAGAAGGGTTCGAACAGGTGGACGCGCGCCGCCGGCGGGATACCGGGGCCGTTGTCGCGCACGCGCAGGACGTAGCGCTCCTCCTCGCACCGGCCTTCCAGCCAGAGCTGGCGGTCGGCCTGCCCGCTCATGGCGTCGAGGGCGTTGGCCAGCAGGTTGACCAGGATCTGCTCCAGGCGGGTCTGGTCGATGCCCAGGCGTACGTCGTCGAAATGCCGGTGCAGGGTCGGCGGGTCCTGCTCCAGGCGCCCGTGCAGGATCAGCAGCGCCGCGTCCACCGCCTTGGCCAGGCTGGCCTGGCCGGCGTCGTCGCTGCGCCGGGCGAAGGCACGCAGGCTGGCGGTGATGCGGCCCATGCGGTCGACCAGTTCATTGATGGTGGCGAGGTTGGTGCTGGCGGTCTCCAGTTTGCCGCGCTGGAGGAAGCGCACGGTGTTGCCGGACAGCGTACGCAGCGCCGCCAGCGGTTGGTTGAGTTCGTGGGCGATGCTGGTGGACATCTGCCCGATCACCGCCAGCTTGCCGGCCTGGACCAGTTCGTCCTGGGCCTTGCGCAGGGTGTCCTCGGCCTGCTGGCGCTCGTGGATCTCGGCGGTCAGGCGTGCGTTGCTGGCCTGCAGGTCGGCGCTACGTTCGGCGATCTTCACTTCCAGCTCGCCGTTGGCCCGTTGCAGCGCCTCGCGCGCGGCGAGGCGGGTGGCGAGTACCTTGCGCCGCTCGTTCCAGGCGATCAGCAGGAAGGCCAGGAGGGCGAAACCGATGGCGGCCAGCATGCCGTTGCGTACCGCGTCGCGGCGCAGGTCTTCCAGCGGACTGAGCAGGGTCAGGTTCCACGGTGTGTCGTTCAGCGCGCGGGTCTGCGCCAGGTAGGTGACCGCTTCGCCGCGCGGATGCTGTTCATCGGCGGGGAAACTGAGCTTCTCCACTCCGGCGGCCAGCGGCTCGCGCAGCAGCGGCTGCCACTCGTTCAGCGCCCACCAGTAGTACTGCATGCTGCGCGCCAGGCGCTCCTTGTCGTCGGCGCTCAGGGAGCGCACCGCCTTCAGGCGCAGGGCAGGGTTGCTGGAGAGGATGATGATGCCGTTCTCGTCGCTGACGAAGGCTTCCAGGCGCGCCTTCTCCCAGCGCTCCTCGAGGGCGTCCATCTTCACCTTGACCACCGCCACGCCGATGATCCGGCCGCCGTGGACCAGGCCGTGGGCCAGGTAGTAGCCCGGCTCGCCGCGGGTGCTGCCGATGCCGTAGAAGCGGCCCGGCTTGCCCTTCATCGCGTCCTGCCAGTAGGCGCGGAACGACAGGTCCTCGCCGAGGTAGCTGTCCGGGTCGCTCCAGTTGCTGGTGGCCAGGACCCGACCGTTGGTGTCCAGCAGGTACACCGCGCGGCTGCCGGCGCGGCGATTGAGGCCTTCGAGGTAGGCGTTGACCTGGTTGCGCCGGTATGGCGTCGGGTCGGTGAGCAGGTGGCTGACGCTGCGCTCCAGTTCCAGCAGGCTGGGCAGGTAGGTGTACTTGCTGATCTCGCTCTCGACCGTCCGCGCATGCAGCTCCAGCTGGCGTTCGCCATTCTCGGCGAGGGCACGGATGCCGGCGCTCTCGCTGATCCGGTAGCCGCCGTAGCCGAAGCCGAGCATCAGCAGGAGCAGGGGAATGGGGAGCAGCAACTGGCGGACGAGGCGGGGCTTCACGGTCAGTGACGGAGGTACGCTGCAGGGCGGGTCGGGGGATTCCATCACAGTCGTCGCGGCTAGGCCAGCCCGCCGCCACGATGGGCGGCGGAGCGGGCGGTTTTCCGGCACGGCCGGCAGGCGGCGCCGGAAGGGTTCACTCAGTATTCCCAGAAGATCCGTTGCAGCTCCTTGCTGTCCTGGGTCTTGGTCATCGCGACCGCGGCCAGGATGCGCGCCTTCTGCGGGTTCAGGTCGTGGGCGACGATCCAGTCGTTCTTGTCGTCCGGCTGCTCGGCGTTGCGCAGGACGAAGCCGCCGGCATTGACGTGCGAGGAGCGGATGATCTGCACGCCCTGCTTGCGCAGTTCCTGCAGGGTCGGCACCACGCGCGCGGGCACCGAGCCGTTGCCGGTGCCGGCATGGATGATCGCCTTGGCGCCGGCCTGGGCCAGGGCCTTGTAGGCGGTGTCGCTGACGTTGCCGTAGCTGTAGGCGATTTCCACCGGAGCCAGCGCGGAGATCTGCTTGATGTCGAACTCGGAGTTCACCGTGTGCCGCTTCACCGGTGCGCGGAACCAGTAGCTCTTGCCCTCGACCACCATGCCCAGCGGGCCCCACGGGCTCTTGAACGCTTCGGTCTTGATGTTGACCATCTTGCTCGCGTCGCGGCCGGAGAGAATCTCGTCGTTCATGGTGATCAGCACGCCCTTGCCGCGCGCCGACTTGTCGCCGGCCACCGCCACGGCGTTGTACAGGTTGAGCATGCCGTCGGCGGACATCGCGGTGCCCGGGCGCATCGAGCCGACCACCACGATGGGCTTCTCGGTGTGCTCGACCAGGGTCAGGAAGTAGGCGGTCTCTTCCAGGGTGTCGGTACCGTGGGTGATCACGATGCCGTCGACGTCGTCGCTATCGGCCAGCTTGGCGACGGTCTTGCCCAGTTCCAGCAGGTTCTCGTTGGTGAAGCTTTCCGAGGCGATCTGGAACACCTGTTGGCCGCGGACGTTGGCGATGTCCTTGAGCTGCGGCACGCTGGCCAGCAGTTGGTCGACCGGCACCTTGGCGGCGGTGTAGGTGGCGCTGTTGGCGGCGCTGGCGCCGGCGCCGGCGATGGTACCGCCGGTGGCCAGGATGACCACGTTGGACAGTTTCTGTTGCGGTGCGACTTCCTTGGCCTGGGCGGCCTGCGGCAGCAGGAGCATCAGGGCCATAACACCGGGGGCGAACGCGTGGAGCAATGGCTTCATGGCGATATCTCGTGTCGGTAGGTTGGTAGGGTTATCGTCGTTGCACGCAATCAGGCGCGGGCGGCGTCGGCCGCCCGCCGTCCTGTCAGGGTTTCACCACCAGGCCGACGCCGCGGCCACGGGGATCGGAGGCGGTCTCCAGGGCCTTGCCGTCGACGCGGACGGCCTGGATATCGCCCATGTTCCAGCCCTGGTCCTCCAGGGTGTAGCCCATCGCCTTCAGCTCCTCGGCGACCTTGCCGGCGAGCGGCGCGTAGGCGTCGTAGTAGATCGTGTCCTTGGGCAGCAACTGGTGGTGCACGCGCTGCGCGGCCACGGCCTTCTCCAGCGGCAGGTGGAAGTCGTAGATGTTGTTCAGCACCTGGAAGATCGAGGTGAAGATCCGCGAGCCGCCGGGCGTGCCGACCACCAGGCTGACCTTGCCGTCGCGGGTGACGATGCTCGGGCTCATCGAGGAGAGCATGCGCTTGCCCGGCTCGATGGCGTTGGCGTCGCTGCCGACCACGCCGAAGGCGTTGGCCACGCCCGGTTTGGCGCTGAAGTCGTCCATCTCGTCGTTGAGCAGGAAGCCGGCGCCCTTGACCACCACGCCGCTGCCGAAGTCCCAGTTGAGGGTGTAGGTGTTGCTCACCGCGTTGCCGTCGGCGTCGACGATGGAGAAGTGCGTGGTCTGGTGCGGTTCCAGGCCGGGACGGACCTTCTCGGTCGGCGAGATCGCCGTCGGGTTGACCTCGGCGGCACGCTGCTTCAGGTATGCCGGATCGGTCAGGCGCGCCACCGGGACCTTGGAGAAGTCCGGATCGCCGAGGTAGTCGGCGCGGTCGGCGAACACGCGTTTCTCGATCTCCGCCAGCAGGTGGATGTAGCGCGCGGAATTCAGCTCGACGCCCTTGAAGTCGGCGGCACGGTTTTCCTTGATGCCCAGCAACTGGGCCAGGGCGATCCCGCCGGAGCTTGGCAGCGGCGCGGTATAGAGCGTGTTGCCCTGCCAGTCGACGCGCATCGGTTCGCGCCACCTGACCTTGTAGTCGGCGAGGTCCTGGTGGGTGATCAGTCCCTTGTCCTGCTGCATCTGTGCCACCAGCAGGTCGGCGGTATGGCCTTTGTAGAACTCGTCCGGGCCCTTGTCGGCGATACGCTCCAGGGTCTTCGCCA
Organism: Pseudomonas sp. KBN12P06040; assembly: GCF_037574965.1. NCBI lineage: Bacteria > Pseudomonadati > Pseudomonadota > Gammaproteobacteria > Pseudomonadales > Pseudomonadaceae > Pseudomonas > Pseudomonas sp. KBN12P06040. Next base: position 4,105,297 of record NZ_JBBELS010000001.1, on the reverse strand, counting down.
GGTCCGGCTGGAGGAACGCCTCGCCGGCCTTCATGTGGCCGAAGTAGTCGCCGAAGTTGGTCTTGCCGTTGAACAGCGCGACGGCGTCCTGGCGGTACTGGAACTGCTTGTCGGCGACCTTGAAGCCCTTTTGCGCGTAGCCGATGGCCGGGGTCAGCAGCTCGCTCCAGGGCAGCTTGCCGAAACGCTTGTGGGCTTCCCAGAGGCCCATCACGGTGCCCGGCACGCCGGCGGCCTTGGCGCCGACCAGGCTGAGGTTCTCGATCACCTCGCCCTTGTCGTCCAGGTACATGGTCTTGCTCGCGGCCTTCGGCGCCACCTCGCGGTAGTCGAGGAAGTACGGCTTGCCGTCCATGTACAGGGTCATGAAGCCGCCGCCGCCGATGTTGCCGGCCTCGGGGTAGGTGACCGCCAGGGTGAAGGCGGTGGCCACCGCGGCGTCCACCGCGTTGCCGCCGGCCTTGAGGATCTGCGCGGCGACCTTGGCGCCGTACTCGTCGGGCGCGGCGACGGCGCCGCCGTCGAGCGTGGCGGCGAAGGCCGAGGAGGATGCGGCGGCAATGGCGACGCCGAGGGACAGGGTTCTGAAGAGCACAGGTTGCATGGGCTTTCCCTATTTATTGTTATCGCAGGCGAGGGTAGAGCAGGCCCCCGCCGGGCGGGCCGGCGAGGGCGGGTACATCAGTGCGGGAGGATCTTGGCGAGGAACTGCTGGGCGCGTTCGGAGCGGGCGCTGACGTCGCCGAAGAACTCCTCCTTCTCGCAGTCTTCCACGATCTGCCCGCGGTCCATGAAGATCACCCGGTTGGCGACCTTGCGCGCGAAGCCCATCTCGTGGGTCACGCACATCATGGTCATGCCTTCGTGGGCCAGCTGGACCATCACGTCGAGCACTTCGTTGACCATTTCCGGGTCGAGCGCCGAGGTCGGCTCGTCGAACAGCATCACCACCGGGTCCATCGCCAGCGCGCGGGCGATCGCCACGCGCTGCTGCTGGCCGCCGGAGAGCTGGCCGGGGTGCTTGTGCGCGTGCTCCTTGAGACCGACGCGCTCGAGCAGGGCCAGGCCCTTCTTGGTGGCTTCTTCCTTGCTGCGGCCGAGCACCTTGATCTGCGCGATGGTCAGGTTCTCGGTGATGCTCAGGTGGGGGAACAGCTCGAAATGCTGGAACACCATGCCGACCCGCGAGCGCAGCTTGGGCAGGTTGGTCTTCGGATCGGCGATGGAGGTGCCGTCGACGACGATGTCGCCCTTCTGGAAGGGTTCCAGTGCGTTGACGCACTTGATCAGGGTCGACTTGCCCGAGCCGGACGGCCCGCAGACCACCACCACTTCGCCTTTCGCAACCTCGGTGGAGCAGTCGGTCAGGACCTGGAAGTCGCCATACCACTTGCTGACATTCTTGATGGAAATCATACGGTTAACCTTTTCTGCAGACGTTTGACGGCGAACGAGGCGGTGAAGCTTACGACGAAGTAGACCAGGCCGGCGAAAATCAGGAACTCGTTGGCCTGGCCGATGATGTCGCCGCGCGAACGGGCCGAATTGAGGAAGTCCATCAGGCCGACGGTATAGACCAGCGAGGTGTCCTGGAACAGGATGATGCTCTGTTGCAGCAGCAGCGGGGTCATCTTGCGGAACGCCTGCGGCAGGATCACCAGGCGCATGGTCTGCCCGTAGGTCATGCCCAGTGCCTGGGCGGCGCCCATCTGGCCTTTCGGGATGGCCTGGATGCCGGCGCGGACGATCTCGCAGTAGTAGGCCGCCTCGAACATCATGAAGGCCACCAGGCAGGAGGTGAACGCCCCCACCGGGGTGTCCTCGCCAGTGATCCAGCGCAGGATGAAGGGCACCGCGAAGTAGAACCAGGTGATCACCAGCAGCAGCGGGATCGAGCGGAAGTAGTTGACGTAGAAGCCGGCGATGTTCGACAGCAACTTGCTGTGTGACAGCCGCATCAGCGCCAGCACGGTACCCAGCGCGACGCCGCCGAGGACGCCGAGGACCATCAGCTTGAGGGTCATCAGCATGCCTTCCCAGAGGCTCGGCAGGGCGGGAACGATTCCACTGAAGTCCATCATTTACCTCCTACGGAGATCAGGCCCGGTACGGCGACCTTTCTCTCCACCAGGCGCATGATCAGCATCAGGCTCATGTTCAGCGTGAAGTAGATCAGCGTGGCCAGGGTGAAGGCCTCGAACAGGTTGGCGGAGAACTCGGCGGTCTGCTTGGTCTGCGCCAGCAGCTCCATCAGGCCGATCAGCGACGCCACCGAGGAGTTCTTGAAGATGTTGAGGAACTCCGAGGTCAGCGGCGGGATGATGATCCGGAAGGCCTGCGGCAGCAGCACGTGGCGGTAGATCTGCGGTAGGCGGAAGCCCATCGCGCGGGCCGCCGAGGTCTGCCCGTAGGGCAGCGCCTGGATGCCGGTGCGCACCTGCTCGCAGACCCGCGCGGCGGTGAACAGGCCGAGGCAGACGACCACGCTGAGGTAGGCCGAGGTAGTCGGGTTGAGGTCCTGCTTGAACCAGGTCTGCAGGCCCTCGGGCAGCAGGTCGGGTACCAGGAAGTACCAGATGAACAGCTGCACCAGCAGCGGCACGTTGCGGAAGATTTCCACGTAGGCGGTGGCGATCCCCGATACCAGGCGGTTCGGCACGGTGCGCATGACGCCGAGCAGCGAGCCCAGCGCCAGGGCGATGATCCAGCCGACCAGGGCGATGGCGATGGTCCAGCCCAGACCGGCGATGTACCAGTCGAGGTAGGTTTCGCTGCCGATCCCGGTGGACTTGAAGAACACGCCCCAGTCCCAGTTGTAATTCATGTTGGGGTTTCCCCTCGGTTCAATCGGTTGCAGACACTGGCGGGGAAGGCAGGCGCCGGCGCGGCCGTGCGGGCCGGCGGCGCTGCTCTTCCGGGGGAGACGGCTGGGGAGGGGCAGGCCCCTCCCGCGTCCCCGAGGCCCCGCCGCGAGGCGGGGGCGACGCGCGAAGCGCTGGCGCTCCGGGAGGAACGCCTGGCGCTCGTTACATCTGCTCGGCGGCCTTGTCGGTCGGGCTGGCGATCAGCTTCTTCAGCTCTTCGCTCATGGGGAAGTTGAGGTTCAGGCCCTTCGGCGGGATCGGCTGGGTGAACCACTTGTCGTAGATCTTGTTGACCTCGCCGGAGGCGTAGGTATCGGTGATGGCCTTGTCGACCACTTTCTTGAACGCCGCGTCGCCCTTGCGCACCATGCAGCCGTAGATCTCGAAGGACTGCGGGGTGCCGCCGACGACCCAGTCGTCCGGCTTCTTGGCCTTGGCCATTTCGCCGTAGAGCAGCGCGTCGTCCATCATGAAGGCCACCGCGCGGCCGGACTCGAGCATCATGAAGGACTCGCCGTGGTCCTTGGCGGAGATGATGTTCATGCCCATCTTCTTGTCCGCGTTCATGGCCTTGAGCAGGCGCTCGGAGGTGGTGCCGGCGGTGGTCACCACGTTCTTGCCCTTGAGGTCGTCGAAGTCCTTGATGTTGGCGGTCTTCTTCGACAGCAGGCGGGTGCCGACCTCGAAGATGCCGACGGAGAAGTCGACCTGCTTCTGGCGCTCTTCGTTGTTGGTGGTAGAGCCGCACTCGATGTCCACGGTGCCGTTCTGCACCAGCGGGATGCGGGTCTGCGAGGTGACCAGGTTATAGCGGACCTTCAGGTCGGGGAGGTTGAGTTCCTTCTTCACCGCCTCGACCACTTTCAGTTGCAGGTCGTGGGAGTAGCCGATCGGCTTGCCCGGCTCGGTGCCGAGGTAGGAGAAGGGAATCGAAGCGTCACGGTGACCGAGGGTGATGGTGCCGGTGTCCTTGATCTTCTTCAGCGTGCCGGTGAGCTCGTCAGCGACGACCGGAGCGGACAACAGAGCGGCCACGATGGCGGTGCTCAGCAGACTGGGAGCGATACGCATGAATTTCTTCCTCGACTTGTTTTGATTTTTATTGAGCCGCGAGCGCCTGGCCTCTCCGGGACAGGGTGTTTCGCGGTTTTCCCCGGCGGGGGAAGCCACGAGAGTATCGTGCTTGCCGAACAGTGTAGTGGCAGGATGCATGCCAGCTTATGAAATCCGGCTTTTTTTAGCCTAAATATTTGAAAGTAAAAGAAATTAAATTTGGATGAAAATGCCCCGAAATGGCCTTTCGTCCGCTCTTCCGAATATTTTCGGGGCATGGCGTTCGGTTTTCCGAACGTTTCGCCGAGGTCCGTTCTTGAGCCATTCCGGGTTTTTCTGACGGTTCGTTCAGAAATTGTTCAGGCTTCGTTCAGGCCCGATTCAGGCCGGGTTCAGCAGAATTCACGCTGCGAGGCGCAAGCCGTCACGTCTTGCCTTTCTTACCTGGCGACGGCCGCCTGGAGTCCCCATGCGCTATCTCATCCTGAGCCTGCTGGCCGTGCTCGCCGCACCTGCCTGGGCTGCCGACGACGGCGACTTCTGGTACCTGCAGACCAGCGTCTACACCCGGCATTTCAACCCGGATCCGGAACACAACAATCACCAGGACCTGCTCGGCCTCGAATACAACCGCGCCGATGGCGTGCTGGCCGGCGGCGCGACCTTCCGCAACTCGTTCAGCCAGCGCTCCAACTACGCCTACCTGGGCAAGCGCTTCGACAGTGACAGCTACCCGGTCTACCTGAAGCTCACCGGCGGCCTGTTGCAGGGCTATCGCGGCGAATACCGCGACAAGATCCCGCTGAACCGCTTCGGCGTCGCGCCGGCGATCATCCCCTCGGTGGGCGTTCGCTTCGGCCCGCTGGGCAGCGAGCTGGTGCTGCTCGGCAATTCGGCGGCGATGATCAACCTCGGCCTGCGTCTCTGAGGCCCAGGGCGGGCACGGAACGCTGGCTGGTCTAGGCTGTCGTCTGTTCCCCGAGCCGCGTTCCTGAGCGGTTCGTCACTCGACAGGAGACTCCCATGCAGATCGATCTGAGCGACAAACTGGCAATCGTCAGCGGTTCCACCGCCGGCATCGGCTTCGCCATCGCCAGCGGCCTCGCCGCCGCCGGCGCCACCGTGGTGGTCAACGGACGCAGCCAGGCGGCGGTGGACCGTGCGATCGCGGCGATCCGGAACGGCCAGCCGGATGCCAGGGTACGCGGCGTCGCCGGCGACCTGGGCACGGCGGAAGGCTGCGCGGCTTTCGTTGCGGCCGAGCCGAAGGCGGACATCCTGGTCAACAACCTGGGCATCTTCGAGCTGAAGGACTTCTTCGACATCGAGGACGCCGAGTGGAGCCGCTTCTTCGAGGTCAACGTGATGTCCGGGGTGCGCCTGGCCCGCGCCTACGTCCCGGGAATGGTCGAGCGCGGTTGGGGGCGAGTGGTGTTCCTGTCTTCGGAATCGGCGTTGAACATCCCGGCGGACATGATCCACTACGGCTTCAGCAAGACCGCCAACCTCTCGGTGTCGCGCGGCCTGGCCAAGCGCCTGGCCGGCACCGGGGTGACGGTGAATGCGGTGCTGCCCGGACCGACCCTCACCGAAGGCGTCGCCGAGATGCTCCGCGAGGATGCGCAGAAGGCCGGGCAGAGCATAGAAGAGGCCGGCACCGCCTTTGTCCGGCAGCACCGTTCCAGTTCGATCATCCAGCGCCTGGCGACGCCCGAGGAAGTCGCCAACCTGGTGGTCTACACCTGCTCGACCCAGGCCTCGGCGACCACCGGAGCGGCCCTGCGGGTCGACGGCGGGGTGCTCGACAGCCTGGCCTGACGAGCGCGCAACGCCAGCGTAAAAATGCTCCTCGGCACTCGCGGCGCGGTACCCGGCGGCCCTGGCCGGTTGCTGCGCCGGCGCCTGGCGGCGGCGCTCGTAAAGCTTGCGTAACGAGGCGCGACAGGAGGCGCCGGCAGGTCTAGAACGGCAGGTACCGTCATTCAGAGGATACCGCCACTCATGTCAGCAGCCTCGTTAGCCACCCTCGACGGGTCGCTCCGCATGACCCCCGTCGAGCAACCCCGACCGCCGGCTCTCGCCGACCTCGGCAGCCGCCTGATGATCGTCGTCGAGCGACGCGAGGACTGGGCCTCCTACCTGCCCAGCGAGGAAGTACTCACCGCCCAGGAATACCTCGAGCAATCGGCGCGCGACCACGGCGGCCGCCGCGTGCAGGTGATCAACCTGTGCCGCGGCTACAAGTACCTCGGCCTCGGCTACTACTGTTCGCTGCTGGCCGAGGCCCGTGGCCACCGGGTGATCCCGTCGCTGCGCTGCATCAGCGAACTGGCTCGCAAGTCGGTGTACGGGCTGGCCCTGGGTGGCCTCGACAAGGCCCTGGACAAGGCGCTGTGCCGTACGCCCTATGGCGCCACCGACGGCTTCACCCTGACCCTGTATTTCGGCCATACTGAGTTCGAGCCGCTGGCCGACCTCGCGCGCCAGTTGTTCGAAGCCTTTCCCTGTCCGATCCTGCTGGTGGAGTTCCGTCGCCAGCAGGGCTGGCATATCGAGGGCGTGCGCCCTGGCGTGCTGAACCGCTTGCGCAGCGACCAGGAGGATGTCTTCGCCGATGCCCTCGACGGTTTCAGCCGGCGCGCCTGGCGCATGCCGCGTTCGCGGCGGGTGGCACGCTACGACATGGCGATCCTGCACGATCCCGACGAAGCGCTGCCGCCGTCCAACCCGCAGGCGCTGGCCAACTTCGTACGGGTCGGCGCCAGCCTCGGCATCGACGTCGAACTGATCGGACGCAAGGACTACGCGCGCCTGGCCGAGTTCGACGCCCTGCTGATCCGCGAGACCACCCGGGTCGACCACCATACCTATCGCTTCGCCGAGAAGGCCGAGCGCGAAGGCCTGGTGGTGATGGACGACCCGGCATCGATCCTGCGCTGCACCAACAAGGTCTACCTGGCCGACCTGCTTGGTTGCCGGCAACTGGGCATGCCGCTCACCGAGATCCTCTACAAGGAACGCCCGCAGGACTGGCAGCGGGTGGCCCGGCGCCTGGGCTTCCCGCTGGTGCTGAAGATTCCCGATGGCTGCTTCTCCCGTGGCGTGGTCAAGGTCAACGACGACAGCGAACTGCTGGCGGCGGCGAGCGAGCTGTTCGAGCGCTCGGTCCTGTTGCTGGCCCAGGAGTTCTTCTACACCGAGTACGACTGGCGCATCGGCGTGCTCGACCGCCAACCGCTGTACGCCTGCCAGTACTTCATGTCGCGCGGCCACTGGCAGATCTACAACCACAAGGCCGACGGCCAGGACGTCAACGGCGAGTGCCACGCCGTGCCGCTGGAGCAGGTGCCGCCGGCGGTGCTGGAGCTGGCCCTGGAGGCCGCCGGGCGGATCGGCGACGGCCTCTACGGGGTGGACCTGAAGCAGGCCGGCGACAAGGTGCTGGTCATCGAGGTCAACGACAACCCGAATATCGATGCCGGCATCGAGGACGGCCAGCTCGGCGACGAACTCTACCGGCGCATCCTCCAGGCCTTCGTCCAGCGCCTGGAACTCAAGCACCGTGGCCAGTTGAGCAAGGCGCTGCGCTGAGCGGCGCGCTTCAGTCCGGCCGGCGCGTGGCCAGGCGCAGGCCGGAGCCGCGGGCGAGGGCGGCCGGCCTGACGCAACGGACCCGGTAGCGGCCGCGCTCATCGATCTCGATGCCCTGCAACTCGGGAGCGAAACCGGGAAAGTGCTCGCCGAAGGCCTGCAAGGCCAGCAGGTAGTCGATCAGCGCCGGCGATTCCTCGGCCACCCGTTCGCCGGGCAACAGCAGCGGCGCGGCCGCCGGATGGACGCCGACCAGGCTGGCGACCACACGGCCGCCGAGCCTGTCGATCGCCACCGCTTCGGTTTCGTCCCTGACCAGGTGCCCATAGACCGTGGCCGGCGCCAGCGCGGCGTGGCCGGCAGCCCTGGCGGCGGCGTCGGCGAGGGCGGTCAGGTGCAGCCGCAGGCTGGCTTCGTGGATCATCGCGCAGAGTTCGCGCAGGCCGATGTAGCGGTACAGCGGCGAGCTGTCGAGCAACTCCGGCAACACCTGCTTCAGCGGCGCATCGTCGTCGTGCCGGCGTTTGAATTCGCACAGCCTGTCCACCAGCGGCTGCGCGTGTTCCGCCCTGGCGCCCTGGGGAAACAGCAGCAGGAAGCGATAGTCGCCGGTGCGCAACGGGGCGATGCCGTGCCGGCGCAGGTAGCGGCAGACCACCGCGGCGGGTACTCCGAAGCTGGCCGGGCGACCGCGCGAATCGAGGCCGGGGGCGCTCAGGGCGACGCGCAGCGGGTCCAGCCGAGGACTGCTGTCGAGTGTCTCGGCGAGCCCGTGCCAGCGCTTCGCCGGCGTCTCCCGGCCGGCCTCGATGCCAGGCCCCGGGTTGCCCCGCAGTATCTCGAAGAACCACGTATCGCCATCCTCCCTGGCGAGCCGCGCGGCGGCTTCCCAGAGCGCCCGGCGAAAGGCCTCGGCGATGTCGCCGGCGTGCGCCGCCGGGGCTCCTGCGGACGTCTTGCGGTAGGCCGTGGAGAGGTCGTTCAGCGGCGTCGCCAGGTGCTCCGCGGTGCTCTCCGAGCCGATCCGCCACTGCTTGGCCGGCGCCAGGTCGAGGCGTGCGCGGCCGTTGTAGCGGGCGCTCACCGGCGTGCGCGGGACTGGCGGGGCATAGTCGCGCAGCCGCCTGGGGCCCGCCGGGGCGCGCCATTCGCGCAGGTCGCTGTCGATGCGCTCGGCGATGAAGCGTGCGGGGCCGGCGGCCAGGTTGAAGCATCCCAGGACCTCGTCCGGTAGCTGGCTGGACAACTGCTCGATGCGCAGTTGACGAAACAACAGGAACAGCGGGATGGACGGCGCGACCTGGCGGAGTTCATCGAGCGCCGCCAATTGTGCGGCTTCGTTCTCGCCTGTCGGCTCCGCGACGAGCAGGAGGATGCCGGCGGGGTGCGCGGCGTTGCCGAGAAAATCCAGGGCGACCTTGCGGCTTGGCGCCTGGAAGAGTCGATAGCCGCGTATTTCCAGTTGTCGACAAAGCTCGGAAAGACGATTCGCATCATTGGCCGCGTTTATGTTGGAAGTGACGAGTATTGAATGACGCGAAGGATTGTTTCGAGACATGCTGTTGTCCTTGTCCATTCGAACCGCTCGGTTTCGCCGGCAAAAGCGTCGCCCGGCACGCCGAAGGCTCTCGCGAGGCGCGACTAGTGATTGATGATGTACTTGGCGCTGGCGAAGGTCGGCGGGATATAGAAGTTCCACTTCTTTTGCCGGGCGAGTGCCTTGAAGGCGCCGATGCAACTGCAACCGACCTTCTGGAAGATGTTGCTCTTGTGGAACTTGACGGTACTCAGGGAGCGGCTGATCTGTTCGGCTATTTCTTTTTCCGAGAGGCCGGAAAGCAGCAGGTAGATCACGTCCCATTCGCGCGAGGTGAACAACTCCGAGGGGGGCGTGAAGGTGAAGGTACCGATGCCGTCGGTGGCGATGAAGCCGCGCGGGGCGACCGAGGTCAGGGTCTTGGCATGGGCGATCACCCCGGTGCGGTTGCCGCGCCGGTCATACAGCGGCATGCGTTCGAAATACAGGCAGCAGGGCGCCGGATGATCGTCCGGCCTGAGCAGCGCCAGGGCCTCGATGCGCTTGCCGGTCTGGATGACCAGCTTGTCGTGCTCTTCGATGCTGGCACTGAAGGGGGATAGCAGGGAGTTCTTCTGGCCGAACCGCGGGGTGATCAGTTCGGTATAGCGACGATTGACATAGACGAAGTTGAGACAGTTGTCTTTCACACTCCAGGCCTCTTCGCTCTGCTCCCAGGAAATGATCAGTTCGATGGGAATGTGCACCGACATGTGGTGAGTCATGTCCAGCAGCTTTTCGATATCCAATAGCGTCATTGGCTACTCCACTCATTTACATGTGGGCGGGTCTTTGAATGGAAGAAAGATGGCGAGGCGAGTGCGTGCCGGGATGTTCGTTGGGTCCTGCGGAAGTTTCTCTGGCAAGTGCTATCTTCTTTTCGGTGGCGTTCGACTCCTGCGTCTGCGAAGTGTTACCGGAGCAACTACGCCGGGGCGCAATTCGATTTCAGGTTATATCCGCGACCTCATGCCCAGGCTGTACTTTTGATCGAGTTTTTTTGCGCTGTTCTAATAGGGGGCGGGCGCGTTGTTCGAAAAGTCGATTGACAGCTGACGGAGGTGGCCAGGGTCCTATCGAACAATTCCAGGAATTCCCTTTTTCCAATGCGCGATGCCGCTGGTCCGTACTTCGCTCGCCGGGGCCGTTGCGCGGCTATGGTGGAAGTCCCGAGGCCTATCGAGGCTTTGTCATGTCGCGTGTGCTTTTCCTGCTCCTGGCCATGGTGCTCGCCGGCCTGGGCCAACCGACCCTCGCCGCGCCCCTGCCGGACGAGCTGCCGGCAGCCTTGCCCGCCGCGCCGCCGGTCGCGCCGTTGCCCATGGGCAGCGCGCCACAGCCGCAACCGGAGGCCGCCGAGCCGGACCTGCCGGGCAGCGACGCGGCCAGCGCCGACGGGGAGGCGACGACCAAGGACGGCTTGAAGATCGGCAACGGCAGTCTCCGCCTGCGCCAGGACGATCCCGCGCCGACCCGGGAAAGCCCGCTGCGCGATCCCCGCCTGAATCCCTACGCACCGCGCCAGCCCTGACCGACGGCCCGCGCCCGGTGGCCGGGCGGGTCTAGGCTTGTGCTGCGGTCGGCGGCGTTCCACGGCGAGCGCCGACCGTTCGTCCGCGCCGCGGGCTTTTTTCCCCGCCGCTGTCGAAAGGCGCCCTCGCCGGGCGACTACCGAACGAACGGATCGTCGATCCGCACCAGGAGCCCACCGCCATGAAATACCTCTGCCTGATCTATTTCGACGAAGCGAAGCTGGCCGCCGTGCCGGCCGAGGAGCTTGCCGCCATCGTCGACGAGTGCATGACCTACTCCGACCAGTTGGGCAAGGCCGGCCACTACATCGCCTCGCACGCCCTGCAGTCGGTGCAGACCGCCACCACCCTGCGCCACCAGGGCGGGCGGCTGGCGATGACCGATGGGCCGTTCGCCGAGACCAAGGAGCAACTCGGCGGTTTCTACCTGATCGAGGCGCGCGACCTCAACCAGGCCCTGCAGATCGCCGCGAAGATTCCGCCGGGACGGCTCGGCTGCGTCGAAGTGCGACCGGTCAAGGAATGGGAGTGAGGGCGCCCGGCGCCGGAGGTGAAGCATGTGCCCCCTGTGCATCGCATCCCTGTCCCTGCTGTGCGCCGGCGGCGCTTCGCTGGCCGGCTTCGCCCTGGCGACCGGGCGCCGGCGCCGCTGGCGGAACGACCCCGGGCAGGCTGGAAAACCGAGAATTTCCGTGGAGAATCGGCAATGAATCCTTCTTTGCAGGACCACCCGGTGAGCAACCGGGAACAATGGCTGGACGCCCGTCGCCGTCTGCTGGCGCGGGAAAAGCAACTCACCCGCCTGCGCGACCAGGTCGCCGCCGAACGACGCGAACTGCCCTGGGTCAGGGTGGACAAGGACTACCGCTTCCAGGGCGAGCGCGGCGAGCGTTCGCTGGCCGAGTTGTTCGGCGGCAATAGCCAGCTAATCGTCTACCACTTCATGTTCGCGCCGGGCTGGAGCGAAGGCTGCGTCGGCTGTTCGTTCCTCGCCGACCACATCGACGGCGCCAACCGGCACCTGGCGCACCACGACGTCAGCCTGGTGGCGGTATCGCGCGCGCCTCTGGAGGAGTTCCAGGCGTTCCGCCGGCGCATGGGCTGGCGTTTCGACTGGTACTCCTCGTACGGCAGCGATTTCAACCGTGACTTCGGGGTGTCCTTCGACAAGGCGCAACTGGCCGCCGGCAGCGTCGACTACAACTACCAGCCGACCCCCGACGCCGGCGAAGAAATGCCGGGTGCCAGCGTGTTCCTGCGCAATCCGGCGGGCGAGGTGTTCCACACCTATTCGGCCTATGCGCGCGGCCTCGACATCCTGCTCACCACCTACAACTTCCTCGACCTGACGCCCAAGGGGCGCAACGAGGACGCGATCATGGACTGGCTGCGTCACCACGACCGCTACGACGAGGCGCCGAAAAGCGCCTGCTGCCACGCGCAGGCCAGCCATTGAGGGAGCACGGCGAGCCGTTGCGCAGCCGCATCGAGGCGCTGTACCGCGAGGAGTCGCGGCGCGTGCTGGCGACCCTGATCCGCCTGCTCGGCGATTTCGAGCTGGCCGAGGAAGCCTTGCACGACGCCTTCATCGCCGCCGTCGAGCAGTGGCCGCGCGACGGTATCCCGCGCAACCCGCGCGCCTGGCTGGTTTCCGCTGGGCGCTTCAAGGCCATCGACAACCTGCGCCGGCGAGCGCGTTTCGACGCCTCGCAGCGACTGCTCGCCGAGCAACTGGAAGAGCAGGCCGAGGCGCCGGCGGAGGAGGGCGATGCGGTGGAAGACGACCGGCTACGCCTGATCTTCACCTGCTGCCACCCGGCGCTGACCCCCGAGGCACAGGTGGCGCTGACCCTGCGCGAGGTCTGCGACCTGCGCACCGAGGAGATCGCCCGCGCCTTCCTCGCCGCGCCCAGCGCCATCGCCCAACGCATCGTGCGGGCCAAGAACAAGATCCGCGAGGCCCGGATTCCCTACCAGGTACCGACCCTGGAGGAACTCCCCGAGCGGCTGGGCAACGTCCTGCAAGTGATCTACCTGGTGTTCAACGAGGGCTACTCGGCCTCCACCGGCGCCAGCCTGACCCGCGCCGATCTCAGCGGCGAGGCGATCCGCGTCGGCCGCCTGCTGGTCGAGCTGCTGCCCGACCCCGAGGCCCTCGGCCTGCTCGCCCTGATGTTGCTGCACGACTCGCGGCGCCAGGCGCGGATCTCGGCCAGCGGCGAACTGGTGCGGCTCGACGAGCAGGACCGCGCTCTGTGGGATCGTGGACTGATCGTCGAGGGGCTCGGCCTGGTCGAGCGGGCCCTGGCCAGCCGCCGCGTCGGGCCCTACACCCTGCAGGCGGCGATCGTTGCGGTGCATGCCCAGGCGCCGCGCGCCGAGGACACCGACTGGGCACGGATCGTCGCCCTCTACGACGCGCTGCTGTACCTGGCGCCATCGCCGGTGATCGAACTCAACCGCGCCGTGGCCTTGGCCATGCGCGATGGCGTCGAGGTCGGGCTGGCCGTGGTCGATGCGTTGCTGGCGCGAGGTGAACTGGCCGATTACCACCTGGCGCACTCGGCGCGTGCCGACTTCTGCCGCCGTCTCGGTCGCCGCCGCGAGGCCCGCGAGGCCTACCGCGCGGCGCTGGCCCTGGCGCGCCAGGAGCCGGAGCGGCGCTTCATCGAGCAGCGCCTGCGCGAACTCGATTGAAGCCGGCTCAGGCGCCGTTGGCGCAGGCCGTACGCGCTTCGCCGCCAACGCCACGGGTGAACCACCAGAACGCCAGGGCCGCCAGGCTGATCGCCGCGCCGAGCAGGCTCACCGCGTCCCAGCCGGCCCAGGCGTACATGGCGGTGCCGGCGCTGGCGCCGAGGCCGCTGCCGGCGGCGTAGAACAGCATGTAGCAACCCACCAGGCGGCTGTGGGCGCGCGGGTCGATGGCGAAGACCAGGCTCTGGTTGAGCACATGGATCGCCTGGCCGGCGAGATCGAGCAGCAGCACGCCGAGAATCAGCGCCGCCAGCGAATGCGCGCCGAGGGCGAGCGGCAGCCAGGACAGCAGCAACAGCAGCAGGGCGCCGCCGCTGAGCGCCTGGGCGTGGCCGCGATCGGCCAGGCTGCCGGCCCGCGCCGCGCCCAGCGCGCCGAGCGCGCCGACCAGGCCGAAGGCGCCGATGGCGCTGTGCGACAGCGAATACGGCGGCGCGCCGAGCAGCAATACCAGGCTGCTCCAGAACACCCCGAAGGCGGCGAACATCAACAGCCCGAGCAGGCCGCGCACCTGCAGCACGCGCTGGCTCGCCAGCAGGCCGAACATCGAGCCGAGCAGCTGCCGGTAGGACAGCCCCAGTTCGTTGCTCGGCGCCGCCGGCAGTACCCGCCAGAGCAGCAGGCCAAGCCCGCCCATGCTCGCTGCCGAGACCAGGTAGACGCTGCGCCAGCCGCCGAGGTCGGCGAGCAGCCCGGCCAGGCTGCGCGCCAGCAGCAGGCCGATCACCACGCCGCCCTGCGCCGCGCCGACCACCCGCCCGCGCTCGCCAGGCGCCGCCAGCGCCGCGGCGTAGGCCAGCAGTCCCTGGGTCATGGCGGTGCCGAGCAGGCCCAGTCCGAGCAGCCCCAGCGCCAGGCCGAGGGTATCGCCGGCGAAGCCCACCAGCAGCAGCGACAGCACCAGCAGCAGGAGCTGGACGAACATCAGCCGGCGCCGCTCCAGCAGGTCGCCCAGCGGCACCACCAACAGCAGCGCCAGGGCGCAACCGGCCTGGGTCGCGCCGAACAGCAGGCCGACCCCGGCCTGGCCGATGGCGAACTCGGCACCGAGGACGTCCAGCAGCGGCTGGGCGTAATAGACGTTGGCCACGCTGAGACCGCAGGCGACGGCGAACAGCAGCACCAGCGCGGAGGGGAGGGAGGATGGCGAGGATGGCATGCGAAGCGCTCCGTAAGGTTTCAATATGAAACTATGCGGAGGCTAGGAGTTTTGGTTTTAAAATGCAACCTAAGTTATCGCAGCAGTGCGTCTATCGATCGCGACTCGCGCACAGCGGAACGCGGGCCCGCCGCCGATTCACCTGGCGGCGGGCCCGCGTAGCGGACGCTACCGGTCCTGCTCGCAGTTGACCATCCAGGCCACGCCGAAGCGGTCGGTGAACATGCCGAAGCTCGCCGCCCAGAAGGTCGGGCCCAGCGGCATCTGGACCGAGCCGCCCTCGGCGAGGGCGTTGAACAGGCGCTCGGCCTCGGCCTTGCTGTCGACGTTGAGGCTGATGGAACAGCCCTTGATGCCTTCGTAGGGATAGGCCGGGTGATTGTCCGAGGCCATCAGGGCGAAGCTGCCGACCACCAGCCGTGCGTGCATGATCTTGTCCTTCCAGTCGGCCGGGATGTCGCCGCACTCGGGGCTGTCGCCGAACGGCAGCATGGCCTCCAGGGTGCCGCCCAGGTGCTGGTGGTAGCAGCTGAAGGCCTCCCGGCAATTACCGTTGAAGATCAGGTAGGGGACGATTTGCATGGCGCTTTCCTCGTTCTTGGCGGAGTGCGGGGCGGTTCAGTTGCGTTTTTCCAGCTCGGCGCGCAGACGCTCCTCGCGCTCGCGCAGTTCCGGGGTGAACTCCTCGCCGAAGTCCTCGGCCTCGAAGACCTGGCGGATCTCGATCTCGGATTCGCCGTCGAATGGGTTCGGGCATCGCTTGACCCACTCGATGGCCTCTTCCAGGGAGGCCACCTGGAACATCCAGAAACCGGCGATCAGCTCGCGGGTCTCGGCGAAGGGGCCGTCGATCACCGTCCGCGCGTTGCCGGAGAAACGCACCCGGGCGCCCTTGGCGCTGGGCTGTAGCCCTTCGCCGGCGAGCATCACCCCGGCCTTGACCAGTTCCTCGTTGTAGCGGCCCATCGCCGCGAGCAGTTCCTCGCTGGGCATCTCGCCGGCTTCGGAAGCCTGGGTGGCCTTGACGATCACCATGAATCTCATCTGCGTTCTCCTTGTTGTTCTGCGCAATGACGGCCCGTTCTGGCCCGCCTCCCGAACTGGTCGAACGGCGGGCCGGCGGATCGACAGGCGACGGCGGTTTTTTCGCTGGCCGGGGCAGTATAGGAGGCCCGCGCCGAGCGGCCGGGATGGCCGACGAGCGTCGCTGCGGAGTGTGCCGACCGCTGGGCGGGCCGCGCCAGCCGTGGCCTGCAGGGCTTCTACACTGTTCCAGCAGAGCCATTTTCGCGAGCCTCTGCATGCCCCGTATCGTCTTCGCCCCGGCCATCCAGCGGCACGTCGCCATGCCCGCGCTGGATGTCGGCGCCGCCACCGTCGCCGCCGCCTTGCAGGCGGCCTTCGCCCGCGAGCCGCGCCTGCGCGGCTACCTGCTCGACGACCAGGGCAGCCTGCGCCGGCATGTGGCGCTGTTCGTCGATGGCGTGCAGGTCCGCGATCGCCGGGGATTGGGCGATCCGCTCCAAGACGATAGCGAGATCTACGTGGTGCAGGCGCTGAGCGGCGGTTGACCATGACAGAGGAGGACATCCGGTGAGCGAGCGACTCTATGTCGGCACCCGCAAGGGCCTGTTCGAGCTGCGGCGCAACGCGGCGGGCCAGTGGCTGCCGATGGCCAGCCACTTCCTCGGCGAGCCGTTGAGCATGCTCCTCGCCGACCCGCGCGACGGCGCGCTCTACGCGGCGCTGAACCTCGGCCATTTCGGCGTCAAGCTGTGGCGTCGCGACGCCGGCGCGACGGACTGGATGGAATGCGCGGTGCCGGTCTATCCGCCGCAGCCGCCAGCGGCCGAACCGCTGGAAGGCCAGGCGGCGGAGCCACCCTGGTCGCTACAGCAGTTGTGGATCCTCGAGCCAGGCGGCGCCGACCGGCCCGGCACGCTGTGGGCCGGGACCATCCCCGGCGGCCTGTTCCGCTCCGACGACCGTGGCGCCAGCTGGCGCCTCAACCGCGAACTCTGGGAACGACCCGAGCGCGCCCAGTGGTTCGGCGGCGGCTACGACCATCCCGGCATCCACTCCATCTGCGTCGACCCACGCGACAGTCGCCACCTCACCGTCGCGGTGTCCTGCGGCGGCGTCTGGCAGAGCCACGACGACGGCCGCAGCTGGACCTGCACCACCAAAGGCATGCGCGCCGACTACATGCCGCCGGAGCAGAGCGAGGAGGCGGCGATCCAGGACCCGCACCGCCTGGTGCAGTGCCAGGCGCGCCCGGAGTTCCTCTGGGTGCAGCACCACAACGGCATCTTCCGTTCCCGCGACGGCGGCCTGCATTGGCAGGGCGTGGTCGCCGAGCCGTCCAGCTTCGGTTTCGCCGTCGCCGTGCATCCGCGGCAGCCGGACACGGCCTGGTTCGTCCCGGCGACCAAGGACGAATGCCGCATTCCCAGGGACGCCCGTTTCGTGGTCACCCGCACCCGCGACGGCGGCCGCAGCTTCGAGACCCTCGAGCGCGGCCTGCCCGACGGCCCGGCCTACGACCTGGTCTACCGCCACGGCCTGGACATCGACCCCAGCGGCGAGCGCCTGGCCATGGGCTCGACCACCGGCGGCCTGTGGCTCAGCGAGAACGGCGGGGAGGACTGGCGGCAGCTCTCCGCCAACCTGCCGCCGATCTACTGCGTGCGCTTCGCCTGAGCGCGCGGCGCTGGACAGCCTCGGCGTGCTTGCATAAGTTCGTGGGTTTTCGCCAAGGAGCCCACCCCATGAGCCTCGAATCCGTCCGCCGGTTCTTCGCCGAGAAAGCCCCGGACCTGCGCATCATCGAGCTGGAAACCAGCACCGCCACCGTCGCCCTGGCCGCCGATGCCCATGGCGTGGAGCCGGGGCGGATCGCCAAGACCCTGTCGCTGCGGGTCGGCGAGCGCACCGTACTGGTAGTGGCGCGCGGCGACGCGCGGCTGGACAACCGCAAGATCAAGGCCGCCTTCGGCGGCAAGGCGAAGATGCTCGGCGCCGAGGACGTGGTCGAGCTGACCGGGCACCCGGTCGGCGGAGTCTGCCCGTTCGGCCTGGCGACGCCGCTGGCGGTGTACTGCGACGTCTCGCTGCAAGCCTTCGACGAAGTGCTGCCGGCCGCCGGGGCGGTGCACAGCGCGGTCCGCATCGCCCCGCAACGGATGGCCGAGCTGGTGGATGCGCAGTGGGTCGATGTGTGCCAGGAAGTCCTCCAGGAAGCCTGACGGCAACTGCCGGGCTCAGGCCAGGTTGAGCTGCCAGGACACCCCGAAGCGGTCGGCCAGCCAGGCGAAACGCTGGCTGAAGCCGTAGTCGCCGAGCGGCATCAGGACCTTGCCGCCGTCGCCCAGGGCTTCGGCCAGGCGCTCGATCTGCGCGTTGCTCTCGCAGTCGACGAAGAAGGAGAACGCCGGGGTGAAATCGAAGGCGTGCCGCACATGGCTGTCGATGCAATGCACGCTCTGGTCGCCGAGGCGGAACAGCGCCTTCAGCACCGAGCCTTCCGGGCCCGGCCCCTCGGCGCCGTAGCGCTGGATCTGGAGGATCTCGGCGTCGTCGAACAGCGACAGGTAGAAGTTCATGGCCGCCTCGGCCTGGACCCCCTGGAACATCAGGAAGGGGCGTACGCGTGTGCTCATCGCGGTCTCCTCTGGAAGGCTGGCTCGAGGCTAGAGCCTAGCTCACCACGTTGCGGGTGAAACGCACCACCTCGTCCCCATCGTTGACGTAGGCGTACGGCTGGTCGCTGGCGAAGGCATGGAAGTCGCCGGCCTCGATGCGCCGTTCGCCGTCGGCCAGTTCCAGGCGCAGGCGACCTTCGATGACCAGAACCATCTCCCGCCAGCCGGCGGCGTCGGGTTCCGATACGTAGCGCTCGCCCGGTCCCAGCGACCAGGCCCAGAGTTCCACCTCGCGCCGCGCCGGTGCGCTGGCGAGGAGGGTGGCGCGGCTCTCGGGGTGGTGGCCGACCCAGGCCACCGCATTGATCCGCGAGCGGTCGGTGGCCGGGGCCTGGACCAGGTCGGGGAACAGCACGCCGAGGGCGGCGGCGATACGGTCGAGGGTCGACAGGCTGACATTGACGTCGCCGCTCTCGATGCCCACCAGCATCCGCCGGCTGACACTGGCCGCGCGGGCCAGCGCTTCCTGGCTGAGGCCGGCTTGCAGGCGCAGGCGGCGGACGTTGCCGGAGACATGTTCGAGGACGCTGGGGCGTTCGGTAGGGCTGGGCAATATATTGCTCACTGTCGCGGTTTTGCGCATTATAGTGCACATCCCGTTTCCCGCAGTCCATCGGGCTGCTTCCCACTGCCGGACCTCTTCCATGACCTCCACCTCCCGCGGCCTCGCCGGAACGCTGTTGCCGGTCGGCCTGCTATTGATCGCCATGGCCTCGATCCAGAGCGGCGCCTCCCTGGCGAAAAGCATGTTCCCCCTGGTCGGCGCCCAGGGCACCACGGCCCTGCGGCTGTTCTTCGCCGCGCTGATCCTGCTGCTGCTCCTGCGTCCCTGGCGCAAGCGCCTGAGCCTGCAATCGCTGCGCTCGGTGGTGGTCTACGGCATCGCCCTGGGCGGCATGAACCTGCTGTTCTATCTCTCGGTGCGCACCGTGCCGCTGGGCATCGCGGTGGCCCTGGAGTTCACCGGGCCGCTGCTGGTGGCGATCCTCTCCTCGCGGCGCCTGCTGGACTTCCTCTGGATCGGCCTGGCGGTGTTCGGCATCTGGCTGTTGCTGCCGCTGGGCAACAGCGCCGAGCCGCTCGACCTGGTCGGTGCTGCCTATGCCCTCGGCGCCGGCGTGTGCTGGGCGCTGTACATCCTCTTCGGCCAGCGCGCCGGCGCCGACCATGGCGCCCAGGGCGCCGCGCTGGGGGTGCTGGTGGCGGCGATCCTGGTTGTGCCGATCGGCGTCGCCCACGCCGGCGCCGACCTCCTCGACCCGGCGCTGATCCCGTTGGCGCTGGGCGTCGCGGTGCTCTCCACGGCCTTGCCCTACACCCTGGAAATGGTCGCGCTGACCCGCCTGCCGGCGCGCACCTTCGGCACCCTGATGAGCATCGAGCCGGCCTTCGGCGCGCTCTCCGGGCTGCTGTTCCTCGGCGAGCGGCTGAGCCCGACCCAATGGCTGGCCATCGGCGCGATCATCCTCGCCTCGGTCGGCACTACCCTCAGCGTCAAGTCGCGTGGCGCCGTCCCGGCGCTACCGGCCAAGGACTGAGGCGGCCTCCGCGTCCTCCCGCTGCAGGCGCTCGTGCTGGCGGATGAAGCGCCGCGCGCTGCGCGCCAGGCGGATGCAGAGCATGATCGCCGCGCCGGTCAGGCCCACCACCAGGCCTTGCCACAGGCCGCGCGGTCCGGTGGGTTCCTGGAACCAGTCGGTGAGGCCGAGGCTGTAGCCTACCGGCAGGCCGATGCCCCAGTAGGCGAACAGGGTCATGATCATCGTCACCCGGGTGTCCTGGTAGCCGCGCAGGGCCCCGGCGGCGGTGACCTGCAGGGCGTCGGAGAACTGGAACAGCGCGGAGAACACGATCAGCGAGGCGGCGATGGCGATCACCGCCGGGTCCGGCGAATACATCGCGGCGATCTGCTCGCGCAGCAACAACATCAGGCTCGCCGAGACGCAGGCGTAGCCCAGCGCCGCGGCCATCCCCACGCCGGCGGCGAAGCGCGCGTCGCGCGGCAGGCCGGCGCCGAGGTTGTGGCCGACCCGCACGGTCACCGCCATCCCCAGCGAATAGGGAATCATGAACACCAGCGCGCTGAAGTTCAGGGCGATCTGGTGGCCGGCCACCACGTTCTCGTCGAGCCCGCCGATCAGCAGGGCGATCACCGAGAAGATGCTCGACTCGGCGAACACCGCGATGCCGATCGGCAGGCCGACCGCCACCAGCGGGCCGATGGTCGCGCGATCCGGCCACTCCCAGCGCGAGAACAACTGGCTGGCGCGGTAGATCGAGGCCTTGTTCACCCAGAACAGCATGCCGAGGAACATGAACCACATCACCGAGCCGGTGGCCCAGCCGCAGCCGGGGCCGCCCATCTTCGGCATGCCGAAGTGGCCGTAGATCAGCGCGTAGTTGATCGGGATGTTCAGCAGCAGCCCGCCGATCCCCAGCACCATGCTCGGCCGGGTCCGTCCCAGGCCGTTGGTGTAGCAGCGTAGTACGTGGTACAGCGCCGCCGCCGGGAAGCCCAGGGCGATGCCCTTGAGGTACAGCAGGCTCGGCCCGATCAGTTCCGGGCGCACTTTCATCAAGCCGAGGATCGGCTCCGACAACCACCACAGCACCGCCCCCGACAGCGGTCCGATCAGCAGCGCCAGCCACAGCGCCTGGCGCACCAGCGGCCCGGTGCCGGGCTGGTCGCCGGCGCCGTAGCGCTGGGCGACCTTGGCCGTGGTGGCGAGCAGGGTGCCGGTCATCAGCAGGAACATCGGGATCCAGATCGAGTTGCCCAGCGCCACCGCTGCCAGGTCGTGCGGACTGGCGCGCCCGGCCATCACCGCATCGACGAAGCCCATGGCGGTGGTCGCCAGTTGCGCGATCATGATCGGCGCGGCGAGGGTCAGCAGTTCCTTGAGTTCGGCGCGGATGCGCAAGCCACGGGAAAGGGGCAGGGCGGGGCTGTTCACGGCAGTCCTTGTCTGGGCAGGGGAACCGCGTAGTTTACGGGTTGACGGGGTGGTCAGGAAGGGTCAGCAGGGTCGTGCCGATTACCCATGGCAGCGGCGGATAACGCCTACGGCGTTATTCGCCCCACCACCGCGCTACGCGCAGACAAACGCCCCCGCGCTGCCCGCTTGAGGCCCGATCCCGTAGGGCGAATAACCGCTTTGCGGTTATCCGCCACATACCCGTGACAGCGGCGGATGACATGCCCTGGAAACGCCGGACATCTCCCCCAGACTTTTCCGCCGCCTCTCTCAGACGCCCAGGAATTGGATAAAAAACCAGTAGGAGGAAGATGGAGGGGTCGCCAAGTCCATCTGTTTTCTTGGGGGCAGAAAAGACGCGAGCCGCAGGTGCAGGAACACCTACGACCCGCTAACCAGAGACCAGCTAATCAAGGAGCTGACCCATGGCTAAGGCCGATGATACGTCGAATCCCGCAATAACCGCACAGTCCCCTTCCACCTTCATCCCCCTGCGACGCACCTCGCAATGCAACCAGCACCCCGGCTGCGCCACCCTCTACCTGGACAGCAGCGCAGCCAGCGAAGACCTGTTCGACACCGCCCGCCGCCGGCTGGAGTCGGCGATCGGAACGCTGAGCGTCCTCGACCTGCTCGACGAAACCGAAGAGCCCGGCGAAAGCATCTGCCGCATCACCGGTTCCCTGCTGTCGTTGCTCAGCGACGCCCTGTCGCTGTTCGAGGCGGAGTACGCACGCAGACACCGATAACCGACGGAGGCGGTGCCCCCCGGCAAGGCCGGGGGGTTGAGTAGCGGGGCGAAAAGGGGATCCCTCTCCGCCCTGGCTCGGCAGTTGCGCGGGCGGGCGAAAGCCACCTGCCCGCTACGCACGCCAGCCCAGGCAATCCCTGACGATGACCGGTCTTTCATCTGCGACTGTTTCTCATTTACACTCGACCCCCATTCTTCGGAGCCAGGCTCCTTTCCTGGGTGCATCGTGCCGTTCGATCCCGCCAAGCCGACGCTGTTGTCCACACTGGTTCGTCACTACGAGGAACTGGTCGACCATGTTCGCCGGCGCTTCGGCGACCGGGGCATGGCGCGCGAAGTGGTGCACGACGTGTGCGTGCAGTTGCTCGAGCGCGACGAGAAGGAGAACGTGCACACCCCCCTGGCCCTGCTGCGGAAAATCTCCCACGACACCGCCGTGAGCCGCTATCGTAGCGACCGTCGTCGAACCGCCTGGGTAGAAGCCGTCGCCGAGCTTCCGGAAGTCGCCTGCATGGCGGCGACGCCCATGGGTCGCCATGAGGCCGAGCGCGAGTTCCAGGCACTGGTCGACGCCATCGCCACGCTTCCTCCTCGCTGCCAGGCCGTTTTCGTCATGCACAAGATCCACGAAATTCCCCAGGCGCAAGTCGCCGACCGCCTCGGCATTTCCGTCAAGACCGTGGAAAAGCACCTGCGCCTCGGACTGGCGGCCTGCCGGGAACGGCTCGGCCGCGGCGAGGCACGGCCATGACCCAGCCCTCGAAACGGAATGGGCAGGTTCCGCTGGACGACGCCCTGGAGCGCCATCGCGACGCGCTGAAGGACCTGTTTCCGCTGCCGCCCTCCCGGCCGAAATCGCGCAAGGCAAGCAAGGCGGCCGGCGTCGCGCTATTGCTGGCGCTGGCCATCGGCGCCCTGACCTGGCTGGACCCGGCCTACAAGCGCGAGCGCTTCGCCACCGCCATCGGTGAGCGGCGCGACGTGACCCTGGCCGACGGCAGCCAGCT
This sequence comes from Pseudomonas sp. KBN12P06040, assembly GCF_037574965.1. Taxonomy (NCBI): domain Bacteria; kingdom Pseudomonadati; phylum Pseudomonadota; class Gammaproteobacteria; order Pseudomonadales; family Pseudomonadaceae; genus Pseudomonas; species Pseudomonas sp. KBN12P06040. Next base: position 4,082,331 of record NZ_JBBELS010000001.1, on the reverse strand, counting down.
CCTGCTCGACAGCGGCAGCCAGATCGAGGTCAGTTGGCACCCGCTCAGCCGCCGGGTCGCGTTGCGCGCGGGGCAGGTGCTTTTCGAGGTATCCCCGGCGCGCTATCGGCCCTTCGTGGTGTCCGCGGGGTCGACCCACGTCCGTGTGCTCGGCACCCGGTTCAACGTGCGCCGCCTGGACGACGACGTCCGCGTGACCCTGGAGCGTGGCCGGGTGGAGGTCGGCACCTCGGCTACGGCGCAAGCGCCAGTCGTGCTCCTGCCGGGCCAGCAGGTCGATGCCATTGGCGGGCAACTGATGCCGCTGGCCAAGGTCGATGCCGCCACGGCGATGGCCTGGAAAGACGACCGCCTGGTCTTCGAGCGCACGCCCCTGGGCGAAGCCGTCGCGCTGCTGCGCCATTACCGCAAGGCGCCCATTCTCCTGGACGACCCCAGCCTGGCCTCCCTCCGGCTGACCGGCGTCTTCGCCGCGCACAACGTCGACCGGCTGCTCGACCTGCTGCCGAGCATCCTTCCCGTGGCCGTGTCGCGGCAGGAGGACGGCAGCGTCGAGATCCAACGCAAATCGACGCGAAAATAATTCTCGGACGCAGGTAGGGTTTCCCGCGCGCCGTGGCGGCTATCCAGGAAAAGCCAACCTGCATAGGAAATCGAGACGTGCATTTTTCCCTCCGCAGTCGCCACCTGCGTCCTTCATTGCTCGCCAGCAGCCTGCTCCTGGCGGTGTCGGCCCAGGGCCAGGAAAAGCTCGACGTGGATCTGCCCGCCGCGCCGCTCGGCCAGGCGATCAACGCCCTCGCGCAACAATCCTCGGTACAGATCCTCTTCGCCGGCGATCTCGGCGCCGGCCGCCAGGCGCCCGCGCTGAAGGGGCGTTTCACCCCCGAAGAGGCATTGCGCCAGTTGCTCAGGGACAGCGGCCTGAAGGCGCAGGCCAGGGACGAACATACCTTCATCGTCGTTCCGGCCAGCGAAGCCGCCGTGCCCGCTACGCATGCCCGCAGCGAACCGCTGGACATGGAGCAGATGGAAATCACCGCCTCGCGCACCAGCAGCGACCTGGTCTCCGCCACGCGCCAGTCCACCGTCATCGAGCATGCCCAGCTGGAAGAGCTGCGCCAGGGCTCCGACAGCCTGGCCACCGTGCTGGCCAAGGCGGTGCCGGGGATGTCCGATTCCAGCCGCACCATCACCGAATACGGCCAGACCCTGCGCGGGCGCAGCATGCTGGTGATGGTCGACGGCGTGCCGCTGAACACCAACCGCGACTCCTCGCGCAACCTGGCCAACATCGACCCGGCGCTGATCGAGCGGATCGAGGTCATCCGTGGCAGCAGCGCCATCTACGGCAGTGGCGCCACCGGCGGGATCATCTCCATCACCACCCGTCCGGCCGGCGGCGAGAACCGCGCGGAGACCCGTCTCAGCGCCACCTCGCCGCTGACCCGGCTGGGCAGCGATGGCCTCGGCGGCCAGTTCCAGCAATACTTCGCCGGCTCCCTGGGGGCGCTCGACTATTCGTTCGACTTCGGCACCCGCCACGTCGGCGCTTCCTACGACGCCCATGGCGACCGCATCGCCCCGGAACCCAGCCAGGGCGACCTGTTCGACTCGAACGTCTACAACATCGGCGGCAAGCTCGGCCTGCGCATCGACGAGAACCAGCGCGTACAGCTCGCCCTCAGCCACTACGACGCCCGCCAGGACACCGACTACGCCACCGACCCGAGGGTCGCCAGGCTGCCGCCGGGCTCGGTCCCGGCCAACGCGGTCAAGGGCCTGGAGCTGGACGAGCAGAACCGAATCCGCAACACCCTGGCGAACCTCGAGTACGAGAACCTCGACATCCTCGGCAGCCGGCTCTCCGCGCAGCTCTACTACCGCGACTACTTCACCCGCTTCACCCCGTTCGACGCCCGCGCCGTTTCCACCCGCGGCGGCAACGTCGACCAGATCATGCAGAACAGCGAAGTGTTCGGCAGCCGCCTGACCCTGCGCACGCCGCTGGGCGAAAGCGGCAATACCGAACTGGTCTGGGGCGGCGACTACAACCAGGAACGCAGCGACATGCCGCTCGACGTGTTCGACCCGGCGGCCTACGACGCCAGCGGCGGGCTGGTCTTCGACAAGATCGGCAAGCTCACCTACATGCCGCCGCTACGCACCCGCAGCGCCGGCGCGTTCGCCCAGTTGCAGCATCGCTTCGACGAACACTGGTCGATCGACGGCGGCCTGCGCTACGAATACTCCACCGCCGAATTCGACGACTTCATCCCGCTCTCCGAGTCCAAGGCAGCCTCGCCGGTGACCGTCAAGGGCGGCGACCTCGACTACGACGCGGTGCTGTCGAACCTCGGCATCGTCTATTCGCCGGTGGCTGGCCAGGAAATCTATGCCTCCTTCAGTCAGGGCTTCCAGCTGCCCGACGTCGGCATCCAGCTGCGCAACGCCCGCCGTGGCTTCGATATCGGCTCCTCGAACCTCGAACCGGTGAAGACCAACAACTACGAACTCGGCTGGCGCGGCGCCATCGGCGGCAACACCCTGGGCAGCCTGGCGTTGTTCTACACCACCTCCAAGCTGGGCGACGTGCAGAGCTTCAACAACGGCCTGATCCTCACCCGCACCAAGGAGCGCATCTACGGCGTCGAGGCCAGCGCCGACTGGCTCAGCGACGACGAAGTCTGGGGCGCGGGCGGCAGCGCCACCTGGATGCGCGGACGCGAGAAGCCGGACGGCAAGGACTGGCAGGACATGACCGGCTACCGCGTGCCGCCGCTGAAGCTGACCGCCTACCTGCAATACAAGCCGGATGCCGACTGGAACAACCGCCTGCAGGCCACCTTCTTCGACTCCAAGGACTACCGTCTCGACGGCGTGGAAAGCTTCGGCCGGCGCCAGGTCAGCACCTACACCACGGTCGACCTGGTCAGCCAGTACCGCATCACCCCCGACGACCAGTTGAGCCTGGGCATCCAGAACCTGTTCAACCGCGACTACTACCCGCTCTACAGCCAGTTGCTGCGCAACAACAACAACACCAGCCACCTGCCGGCGCCGGGCACGGTGCTGACGGCGAGCTATACGCACAACTGGTGAGGGGAGGGCGGAGCCACCGGGCCTGGGCGGGCCCGGTGGGCAGGGAGGGTGCTTCCAGAGGGAAGGCGGCCCCGTTGTCATGGGCGGGCATTTCCGTCCAATGCCGGACGCCGATCCAGGTCGGCCAGGTAATGGGGAAGGACAGGGTACGCCGTCCCGCTCAGAACACGACCTGCCCCGACATGCCCGGCTGCACCTCACCGCCGATCCAGATATCGCCGCCGATCTGCTCGACGCTTATCCGCCCCCGGCGACCCAAGGCCGTGCCCTGGCTCGCCGTGTAGCGCCCGGGCATGACTCCCGTGCCGATCAGCCATTGCGCCAGGCTCGCGTTGAGGCTACCGGTAACGGGGTCTTCATTGAGTTCCTCGCCCATGAAGGCGCGCACTTCCACATCCGCCTCCGCCTGGGGACCTTGCCAGGGCGCGACCACGCCCACGTTGAGCCCGTCGAGCTTCGCGTAGTCCGGGCGAATGGCCAGGACCTCGTCACGCGTGGCCAGCCGAACGGCGACCCAGCCGGGTCCGTTGTCCACCCATTGGCTGCCGAGTACCTGCCCCGGGGAAAGGCCAAGCCCGCTCTCGATCCGTCGCAACACCTCGTCTTCGACCGCTCCGCCACGAAGCAGGGGAGGCGCCGCGAACGACAGCAAGGCGCCCTTGCGGCGGATACGGATCAGGCCCGCCAGGCACTCCTGGACGATCTCGTCAGCAGCATTGCCGCCCCCCTGGTTCAGCCAGACCTGGCAGCTCCCCAGCGTCGGATGCCCGGCAAAGGGCAACTCCCGCAGCGGGGTGAAGATTCTTACGCGGTAGTCTGCTTCGGCAGTGGTCGGCCGCAGCAGGAAGGTCGTCTCGCTCAACTGGGTCCAGGCGGCGAACTCGAGCATCTGCTGGCTGCTCAGGCGGTCGGCGCCAATCACCACGGCAACGGCGTTGCCTTTGAAGGGCTGTTCGGAGAAGACATCGACTTGCTCGAAGGGTAACGAAACCGGCATGGCGCCTCCTGGGGTTGTGGCGGGGGAGGATAGGGCAGGGGGCGGATGTCTGAAACCGGGGTGCGGACTTTCGAGGGGGCTTGGGGGCTCTCGTCAGGGGCTGCAATCGGCCAAGAGCGGACTTACCCTTTCGTTTAGATTGATCTGCCCAGCAGGGAGTCAGTAAGGAAATGGAATGATCGAAGGCCGCTGAACTGATCTTGCTTACTCAATCATGATGGACATCGTCCTTGGACTTTATGTCAGTGCAAGCGGTGTAGTGCAGCGTGCTCTCGTGGGGAGCGTGACGAGCCAGCGTTAGCTGTCCTCCACGAGAAGCGGCTAGGGCTCGGAAGCTGCCGTTCGACCAAAGAAGACGAACTACCTAACAGAGTTTGCACCATGAGTTGCCCTCGGCAATGATCGGCAGGCTCTCGGGTCGAATAGCCGACCCAGATGTTTACCAGACTTAAGAGAGACGATACGGTAAACTCTCATGGGCGGGTGTAAGTCTGGTCTTTCCGTTAGTGCTGGCGGGACCCTTTCGGGCTCTATCGTGAGATGCTGTCATGCCTTTGGTAGCTGATTATTATCGCGCTAGCGCTGTGAAATTCTCACTTTTTGAATACTTATGTTCTGCCAAGAAAAAACATTAAAAAATGGAAGCGTCCAATGATCTCGTTAAGACCTATGCGAGAAAGCGAATTCTCAGGTTATCTCGATTATTTTGTCCCTGCCTATGCATCTGAGATTTCATCCAGTCATAGGCTTTCGTACAGTGAATCTCTTGTGCAAGCCAAATTGGAGATAGCAGATGATTTACCTGACGGTATCAATACGGCTGGACAATTTTTGCTGTGCCTGTACGATCCGGCAGATGGCCCCGAAGAAGTCATAGGATATCTGTGGTACGAAGAGGATCTGTCCCTGCACTTGGCATTTATAAATGATTTCCACATTCTTCCCGTCCACCAGGGAAAAGGTCTCGCCAAGCAGGCCTTGGAGTCTTTGGAGCGGGAGCTTAAACTTCGAGGATTTCAACAGATAAAATTACGAGTAGCTGGCGACAACGAACGAGCCAAACATGTTTATGAAGGCAGTGGCTTTTGTGTGACCGGTATCAATATGAGCAAGCCGCTCGTTTAGTAGTGAGGTTGCTACCGTTCGCGTACTGGCGTTTGATTACAATGAGTTCGAGGTAATGATGCGAAATTGCCCATCAGAGTAAGCGCTATTGCCTGCACTTTGGCAGATATCTGAGTGTGCGCTGGAGCATACCACGCTTCGCTGCACTGCTCTGCGATAACTCTATGAGTCGCGGTAGGGTTTTGTGTAGACATGGATTTTTAGTTTTGGGTTGAACGTGTCCTTGGCTTGGCTTCACAAAACTCCTTGTGGCCTTTTCTGTCAGCGGCTGACGGCAGCCAGGGGGCGAAAGCAGCGGGTAATGAGCGATAGCTACCGGCCACAAGCGGGCAGTAGCCTCTGAGTGTTGAAAAGCGCTAACTTTCTACGCTCCCAACGAAACAGCGATATCTATCATTGCCAAGGGTAGATACACCAGTGTCAGTGGCGCGTAAAAGCGGCGAGAGCGAGAGAAGAACGCTGCCAGCGATACTGTGAACATGACCAAATCCAACGCACCCCATAGCTGGAATGGTGAGGCGTTGAAGAACAGGATATTGGTCGTACTTCCTAATCCTAGATAAATGCAGATCGCCAATAGGGCAAAGCGTCCATCTTGTTCAAAGTAGACCTGAAGGCCATCGGCCTCGTCTTCGCTGCGACTTGGCAATATCAACGCCGCCGCACTAAACAGCGATAGTGACAGGCAGACCAAAAGCAGGAACTCGATGAACGAAAAGGCATTTTTTAAGGTGGGGAGGTCGTTTAGGGCCCACCAGAACTGCAGTTGGAACAGGAAAAGCACGAGTGCCCAAGCAAGTGCGACCCAGTCTGGCTGTGCCGTGCGGCGAATCCTGAAAACGGTCATGGCGCCCAACAGAACCCTAGTGATGGACAAGCCCAGAATCATCGAAAGCACGGTCGCCAGAATATGGAAGTTTTCCACGACTGCCCCCTTGCTTGGACTTCGCTCTCGCCTGCCGCGTGCTTCACACCGCAGCCTGCCAAATCCCGACTGATGACATTAGTAATAGACTACGCAACGCCACAGGTAAGATTCAGCCCAAATCGAGCGGCTGCTTCTGGCCGAAAGCGGTCATTGAACGCCCACTCCACAAGCAATTGCCCCACGAATCCAGATCGCGCCTAGACCATCACGACGCAGTTACAGCATAGGAAAACCCACACGCTCTGGGGCAATGCGACATGAGTGGCTCCCCTCCGCCAGCGTGCTCAGGAACGACTGGCAGAGGGGCCGCCCACCCTACACCCAGCGCCGGAACAACAGGCTGGCATTCACCCCGCCGAAGCCGAAGCCATTGGACAGCGCATGTTCCATCGGCCATCGCCGGGCTTCGCCGCGAACCAGGTCGAGGCCCTCGGCGTCGGTGTCGGGCGTTTCCAGGTTGAGCGTGGCGGGGGCGAGCTGGTCGCGCAGTGCCAGGACCGTGAAGATCGCCTCGATGCCGCCGGCGGCGCCCAGGAGGTGGCCGGTGGCGGATTTGGTCGCGCTGATGGCGAGCCCGCTGCCGGTGCCGAACACCGCCTTGATGGCGGCCAGTTCGCCCTTGTCGCCTACCTGGGTGGAGGTGGCGTGGGCATTCAGGTGCTGCACCGCGGCCGCTTCCACGCCGGCCTGGCGCAGCGCCTGCTGCATGGCCCGGCGGGCGCCGCTGCCATCTTCCGGCCCGGCGGTCATGTGGTAGGCGTCGGCGCTGGTGCCGTAGCCCACCAGCTCGGCGATGGGCCTGGCGCCGCGCGCCAGGGCGTGCTCCAGTTCCTCGATGACCAGTAGGCCAGCGCCTTCGCCCATGACGAAGCCGTCGCGGGCCTGGTCGAAGGGGCGCGAGGCGCGTTCGGGGCTGTCGTTGAAATCGCTGGACAGGGCGCGCGCGGCGGCGAAGCCGGCCAGGCTGACCCGGTGGATGGTCGCTTCCGCGCCGCCGCAGAGCGCCACGTCGACCTCTCCCGCGCGGATCATCCGCGCCGCGTCGCCGATGGCTTGCACGCCCGCCGCGCAGGCGGTCACCGGGGCGCCCAGCGGTCCCTTGAAGCCATGGCGGATCGACACATGGGCGGCCGCCATGTTGCAGAGAAAGGACGGGATGGTGAAGGGCGACAGGCGCCGCGGTCCCTTGCCGTCGGTGGTCCGCACCGCTTCGGCGATGGCATGGAAGCCGCCCACCCCGGAGGCGATGACGGTCGCCGTGCGCTCCTGCGCCTCGGCGCTCTGCGGCGCCCAGCCGGCCTGCGCCAGGGCCTCTTGCGCGGCGGCCAGGGCGAAGAGGATGAAGCGGTCCATCTTGCGTTGTTCCTTGGCGGCCAGCAGCAGGTCGGGATCGAAGCCGGCCTGCGGGTCCTGGACACGGTCGGGGACCTGGCCGCCGATGCTGATGGGCAGGTCGCCGATCAGCTCCGCTGGGAGCGTGGCGATGCCCGATTGCCCGGCCAGCAGGCGTTGCCATATGGGTTCGACTCCGCAGCCCAGCGGGCTGACCGCGCCCATGCCGGTGACGACGATACGTTTGCTCATGAGGGTCCGAGTCCTTCTGTTCCGATGGAATAGCAGTCAGTGGACGTAACTATCATCATGAAAGTAACATGCGGACCAGCACTTTGTGAGCCTCGCCAAGGAAGAACCATGCAACGCAAGACCTTCGCCGATGCCGAATGCCCCATAGCCCGCAGCCTGGAACGGGTCGGCGAATGGTGGAGCATCCTGATCATGCGCGATGCGCTACAGGGCCTGCGCCGCTTCGACGAATTTTCCCGCAGCCTGGATATCGCGCCGAACATGCTCACCCGGCGCCTGAACGCGCTGGTGGAGGCGGGCCTGCTCGAACGCCAGCCCTACAGCCAGCGTCCGCTGCGCTATCAGTACGTGCCCACGGCCAAGGGCGAGGATTTTCGCGTCGTGCTCATGGCTTTCGTCGCCTGGGGCAATCGCCATTACGCAGAGGAAGGGCAGAGCGTGCAGCTCGTCGAGCGAACAAGCGGGCGGCCGGTGCGCTCGTTCATGGCGGCTCTCGCCGATGGCCGAACGGTACCGCTGGAGCAATGCACCGTGCAGGCCGGGCCTGCCGCCAGCGAGGAAATGCGCCAGCGCCTGGCGGCCATGCCGGAGCGGAGTGAGCTACCGGCTCGATGAACGGGCTCCCTGGCGTACGCCGCCTGGTCGAGGAGGCGGACGAGGCGTTCGCGGTTCTGTTCCTTGTAGCTGGCCATCGTTCGCGGTCGTGGTTGGGAGAAACGCGATCGTCGAGGCTTGCGCATGGCGCTGGCAGGTCCGCCTCGCGAGCCGTTCGGCAACACCGCGAGCCCTCGGCCTGCTAGAGTGTGCAGCCTCGTTCGCGGAGGTCTGCATGCGTATTCTCGCCGATGAAAACATTCCCGTGGTCGACGCCTTCTTCGCCGACCAGGGCTCCATTCGCCGCTTGCCCGGGCGCGCCATCGACCGCGCGGCGCTGGCCGAGGTCGACGTGCTGCTGGTGCGCTCGGTCACCGAGGTCAGCCGCGCCGCGCTGGCCGGCTCGCCGGTGCGCTTCGTCGGCACCTGCACCATCGGCACCGACCATCTCGACCTCGACTACTTCGCCGAGGCCGGCATCGCCTGGTCCAGCGCGCCCGGCTGCAACGCCCGCGGGGTGGTGGACTACGTGCTCGGCTGCCTGTTGGCGATGGCCGAGAAGCGCGGCGCCGACCTGGCTGAACGCACCTATGGCGTGGTCGGCGCCGGGCAGGTCGGCGGGCGGCTGGTGGAGGTGCTGCGCGGGCTGGGCTGGAAAGTGCTGGTCTGCGATCCGCCGCGCCAGGCACGCGAGCCGGACGGCGAGTTCGTCTCGCTGGAACGGCTGCTGGCCGAGGCCGACGTGATCAGCCTGCACACTCCGCTGAACCGCGACGGCGAATACCCGACCCGTCACCTGCTGGATGAGACCCGCCTGGCCGCCCTGCGTCCCGGCACCTGGCTGGTCAACGCCAGCCGTGGCGCGGTGGTCGACAACCAGGCCCTGCGCCGCCTGCTCGAAGGCGGCGCCGACCTGGAAGTGGCGCTGGACGTCTGGGAAGGCGAACCGCAGGCCGACCCCGAGCTGGCCGCGCGCTGCCTGATCGCCACGCCGCACATCGCCGGCTACAGCCTGGAAGGCAAGCTGCGCGGCACCGCGCAGATCTACCAGGCCTACTGCGCCTGGCGCGGCATCGCCGAACGTGTGAGCCTGCAAGACGTGCTGCCGGAAACCTGGCTCGCCGGCCTGCAACTCAACCCCGGCTGCGACCCGGCCTGGGCGCTGGCCACTCTGTGCCGCGCGGTATACGACCCGCGCAGCGACGACGCCGCCTTCCGCCGCAGCCTGACCGGCGACAGCGCCACCCGCCGCGCCGCCTTCGACGCCCTGCGCAAACACTACCCGCCGCGCCGCGAGATCACCGGCCTGCGCGTCGCCACCGGTGGACAGGCGGAGTTGCAGCGGGTGGTGCGGGCGCTGGGGGCGCAGTTGGTCTAGGAATGGGCGGCTGGTTCGGTCTACTTGAGCAACTGCTCAGGCGTCTCCTGCCGCCGATAGGGAAACACGTCGATCACCTTGCCCTCGCGGATCTGCTCCTGGAGGCCCTGCCAGTATTTGGCGTCGTAGAGGTTGCCGTGCAGCTTGGCGAATAGCCGGCGCTGGTTGAGGTCGACGAACAGGAAGCGCGGGAATTCTTCCGGGAACACGTCGTTGGGCCCCACCGAATACCAGGGCTCGGACGACATCTCGTCCTCGGGGAAGCGCGGCTCGGGGATGTAGCGGAAGTTCACCTCGGTGAGGTAGCAGATCTCGTCGTAGTCGTAGAACACCACCCGGCCGTGGCGGGTCACGCCGAAGTTCTTCAGCAGCATGTCGCCGGGGAAGATGTTCGCCGCCGCCAGTTGCTTGATCGCCAGCCCGTAGTCGTTCAGCGCCTCGCGGGTCTGCGCCTCGCTGGCGTTCTCCAGGTAGATGTTCAGCGGGGTCATGCGCCGCTCCGTCCAGCAGTGGCGGATCAGCACCACGTCGCCTTCCATCACCACCGTCGACGGCGCCACTTCCAGCAGTTCTGCCAGGCACTCCGGCTCGAACTTGCTCACCGGGAAGCGGAAGTCGGCGAACTGCTGGGTGTCGGCCAGGCGTCCGACCCGGTCGTGGTTCTTCACCAACTGGTACTTCTGGATCACCGTGGCGTGGTCGACGCTCTTCGACGGGTTGAAGCGGTCCTTGATGATCTTGAACACCGTGTTGAAGCCGGGCAGGGTGAACACGCTCATCACCATGCCGCGCACGCCGGGGGCCATGACGAAGCGGTCGTCGGTAGTCGCCAGGTGGTTGATCAGGGCGCGGTAGAACTCGCTCTTGCCCTGCTTGTAGAAGCCGATCGAGGTGTACAGCTCGGCCAGGTGCTTGCCCGGCAGCAGGCGCTTGAGGAAGGCCACCAGCTCGGCCGGCACCGGCACGTCGACCATGAAGTAGGAGCGGGTGAAGGAGAAGATGATCGAGACTTCCGCCTCGTCGGTGATCACCGTGTCGAACTGGATGCCGTGGCCCTCGCGGTGCAGCAGCGGGAACACCAGCGGCCACTGCTCGTCCGGGGTGAACAGGCGGCCCACCAGGTAGGCGCCCTTGTTGCGATAGAACACCGAGCCGATCAGCTCGATGGCCAGGTCCGGGTCCTTGCACACCCAGTCCGGCAGGTTGCTGTGCAGCAGTGCGTCGATCCGTTCGAGGTCGCGCTCGCGGTCGTCGTAGGGCACGTCGAAGCGGTAGTCGTCGAAGATCTTCTCCAGCGCCTGGCGCAGGTCGCCGCCCGGCCGGTAGGTGCGGGTGTAGGGCGCGCGGGCGTGGGCGCGCAGCGAGGGCCGGGTGGTGTGCACGAACATCGTGCCGTCGCTGATGTTGTCGTGGCTGAACAGCCCGCAGAAGATCGAGTTGAACCAGGTCTCGGCCAGCTCGTCGTCCAGCCGCAGGTCGATCTGCGCGATGTAGGCGCTCTTGATGATCGGCCAGCGCTCCACGTCCAGCAGCTCGCTGTCGGCCAGCCCCGCGCGCAGCCCGGCCACCGTCTCGGCGACCTTTTCCTCGTAGAGGTTGATCCGCTGCGCCGAGGCGCGCTGCGCTTCCTGCCACTGCGCCTGCTCGAAGCGGGCACGGGCGCCGTCGGTGATCTCGCGGAACTGCTCTCGGTAATCGTCGAAACCGCGCAGGATGAGGGCGGCGATTTCGCTGGCTGGGGCGCTCTGGACCATGCTGGCGTCCTTTCGTTGTTCGAAGGTCGAGCTTAGCCAGAGCCGCGCGGCAGGGAAAGCGCGATCTCCGACCGGCTGGTCGAGCCCGGCGCAGACGCTTATGCTGGGTGGCCAGACAGCCCAGGGATGACCGCAATGACCGCCGAATCGCCGACGATCCGCCTCGAACGCTACAGCGAACGCCACGTGGAAGGCCTCACCGCCCTGTACAACGACCCCGCCGTGGCCCGCCAGGTCCTGCAGATGCCCTACCAGTCGGTGGAGCAGCGCCGCAAGCGCCTGCACGACAGCGCGGACGACGACCGCCTGCTGATCCTCGTCGCCCTGCACCAGGGGGACGTCATCGGCAGCGCCAGCCTCGAACAGCACCCGCGCATCCGCCGCAGCCACAGCGGCAGCATCGGCCTGGGCGTCGCCGTCGCCTGGCAGGGCAAGGGCGTCGGCAGCCGCCTGCTCGGCGAACTGCTGGACATCGCCGACAACTGGATGAACCTGCGCCGCGTCGAACTCACCGTCTACACCGACAACGCCCCGGCGCTGGCGCTGTATCGCAAGTTCGGCTTCGAGACCGAAGGAGAAATGCGCGACTACGCGGTGCGGGATGGGCGCTTCGTGGATGTGTACAGCATGGCGCGCTTGCGGAGGGTCGAGGGGCGTGTGGGAGAGTGAGGGGCGGGCGCGACGAGAGGCTGCGGACCGGCGCGACCTCCTGGCTCGCCGGGCTTCCGTTCCACGACAGGTTCGTCCTGGGCTTCGGGCATACGGTGACAGTGGACAAGCAGCGCGGCTGTTATCTGGGAGGCGAGGGCGCGTGACGAAGGATCCTGCGACGGACAGCGGCCTGAACGTGCGCCTGGTCGCCGCGTTCGCCGGCTGGAAAGGCATTCCCTGGCTGTGCTGGGCCCACAGCGACCTGTCCCCGCGGCTGGTCCTGCATGCGGACCGTGTCGAGTTCCGCGTCATCCGCACGCGCTCGAAGCCGTATTCCAGCATTTCCCGGGTGGACTACCGGAAATGGCACTACACCGAGAACATCGTACTGGAGTTCACCGACTCGCTGACGACCTTCATCGGCAATACGATGAACCCCGCCACGGCACGGCAGGCGATTCGGTACTTGCAGGAAAAGGGCTGTCCGTTGTCGGAGCGGGCCAGCAACCTGGCCATGGCGTAGGGCGGATAACCGCAGTGCGGTTATCCGCCGGTTCGGCGCGGTATCAGCGGATAATGCCGTGGAATTATCCGTCTACGACTTTCCAAATCTCATCCATCCGTCGACCGCGTGACCTCTTCCCACGCCGCGATTTCCTCCTCCAGCGCCTTCAGCTTCTGCCGCACCAGCCCCAGTGCATCGCTGCCCAGCAGCAGGTGCGCCGGCGGGTTTTCCGCGTCGATGGCCTGGAGCATGGCGCGCGCGGCCTTGCGCGGGTCGCCCGGTTGCTTGCCGCTCTTTTCCTGGCGAGCCTGGCGGACCGGGTCGAAGAGCGCGTCGTAGTCGGCGATGGTGCGGGGGCTGCGGACCATCGAGCGGCCCGCCCAGTCGGTGCGGAAGGAGCCGGGGGCCACGGCGGTGACGGCGATGCCGAGGCCGGCCACCTCCTTGCCCAAGGCTTCGGAAACCCCTTCCAGGGCGAACTTGCTGCCGCAGTAGTAGGCGATGCCGGGCATGGTGATGTAGCCGCCCATGGAAGTGATATTGAGGATATGACCGCGGCGGCGCCGGCGCATGTAGGGCAGCACGGCCTGGATCATCGCGACCGCGCCGAACAGGTTGACCTCGAACTGCCGGCGCATCTCGGCCAGCGGCGACTCCTCGAGGATGCCTTCATGACCATAGCCGGCACTGTTCACCAGCACGTCCAGCGGACCGATGTCGCGCTCGATGGCTGCGACCGTCGGCTCGATGGCGGCAAGGTCGGTGACGTCCAGCAGCCGGCCGAAGGCCTGGCCCGGCGCCACGGCTTCCAGTGCGCTCCTGGCCTCCTCGCTGCGCACCGTGCCCACCACGCGGTGACCGGCATTCAGGGCCTCGCGGGCCAGGGCCTGGCCGAAGCCGCTGCTGGCGCCGGTGATCAACAGGGTCTTGCGAAACGACATGGTGTGACTCCGTTATGGGGGAATGAGTGCACAATACGCAGAAATTTCCCTATCTCAGAGACCGGAATTTCTCGTTTTATTGCCTGATTCTATGAGCGCATCACTGCCTGATTCAGAAGCCATCCGCTCCGCCGACCGACAGCGCATGGTCGCGTTGCTCGAAAACCTGGCGCCCCAGGAGGGCTACAACCTCACCGGGCTCGACAGCGTCCGCCTGCTGCGTTCGGATCGTCCGCTGGCGCGGACGCCGGTGCTCTACGATCCGGGGATCGTCATCGTTTGCCAGGGGCGAAAGCGCGGCTATTTCGGCGAGCAGATCTACCTGTACGACGAGCAGCACTACCTGGCCGTGGCGGTGCCGGTGCCGTTCACCATGGAGACCGATGCCACGCCAGAGCGACCGCTGCTGGCGATCTACCTGCACCTGGATTTCCCGCTGGCGGCCGGGCTGGCGGTGGAGATCGACCGTCAGCGCGCGCTTGCGCAGGTCGAAGCGCCGCGCAGTCTGATGTCCAGCCCTATGGACGCGCCGCTGCGGGCATCGGTGTTGCGCTTCCTGGAGGCGCTGGGCGATCCGCTGGAGACAGCGATCCTCGCGCCTGCGCTACTGCGCGAGCTGTACTTCCGCGTGCTCACCGGCCCTCAGGGCGGCGCCATGCGCGCGGCACTGGCCATGCGCGGGCGCTTCGGCAACATTGCCCGGGCGCTGCGCCGCATCCACGCGCAATACGCCGAGCCGCTCGAGCTGGCGCAACTGGCGGGCGAGGCGGGGATGAGCGTGCCGTCGTTCCACAGCCACTTCAAGGCGATCACCCAGACCTCGCCGATGCAGTACCTGAAGTGCACACGCCTGCACCAGGCGCGTCTGCTGATGGTGCGCCAGGGCATGAGCGCCCAGGACGCCTGCCATGCGGTCGGCTACGCCAGCGCTTCGCAGTTCAACCGCGAATTCAAGCGTCTGTTCGGCCGTTCGCCACTGGCCGAGGCCCGACGCCTGCGCGCGGGATTCTCGCTGCCGCCGGCGCAGGGGGAGGCGGAGTACGTGTCGTCGCATTAGGGCGAGCGTGGAGTCGGTTCGCCTTCCTGCTCTTGGCCGAGTTCGCTAGGTGAATGTCGGTTGCATTGCCGCTGTTGGCGTCTCGGTGCAGTGACAGTCCTGGCCGAGTGACGCGAATCCTGCGCGGGGTGTGCAAGCCGTTACCCGTACCGACTGCACTGTTTGCCTATCCATCCGGTGCCGCCTGCCGTAATGGTCGGGTCCTTGCGTGCTTGGCGATGGAGTCTCGAAATGATTGGGTTTTACGACTTGTAAGTTGGGAGTTTTCTTACTTCTAACTCAGGATTTTCAATTTTCTATAAATGCCACACTTCCCGCATCTTCAACTCATCGCTTTCCATCCTGCCATTTGCAAACCCAATGACGCCTCATGCCTTTGCTCGCTGGAATCTTCTGCTTCTGGTCGCTTCCATCTTTGCCGGACTTGTCTTTGCTCCGAGTGCCGATCTTTCCGCCTTGCCCACTCCTGAAGCCCGGAAGTGGGTTCTGGTGGAAGTTCCGTCCGTTGCGGTTGATACGACGGTTGCCGGCAAGTTGGCTGGAATGTCGTGGTGGGGGAGAACCGTGGACGAGGAGCGCGAAGCTGAATCGAAGCGGGTTTCGGTGGGCGTGGATGGAGTGGCGCTAATCAAGGTCGATTGGCTGCTACGCGGCATTGTCCGCGATGAAGGCGGCATCTTCGCCCTTGTTGCCAAAAGCGCCGAGGGGCCTCTGCGGCGTTTTGCGGCGGGCGCCACTCTGCCTGGCGGCGAGCGTCTGGAGAGCATCACTGAACAAGGAATCCGCTTCTCGTTCTCGCAGGACGGGAACACCCAGGGTTTTGAAAGGAAACTGTATGCACCCTTGCCATAGGCCGAGCTTTGCCTTCTTGCGCCACCCGTTGTCCATTGTCGTCTGTCTGGCCCTATTGGCAGGTTGCAGTACTTCCCCATTGCAGTTTCCCGAACCATTGCTCGCGAAGTCGGAAAAAGCCAAGGCAACCGAGGGCGTAGCCCTGGTGAGCGACGACGGAAAGAAAGCTCCGGCATCGTTGGCTGTTCCGAAGACGGAGTTCAGTGGCACGCCCACATCGCCTCGGTCGATCGTAGGCGGTGTAGTCGATCGAATGGACAAGGCGATCCTCGACGACAAGAAGGCTGACATCAGTCTGAACGTGGAGGACGTGCAGCTTGCCGCATTCATCAACGAGGTATTCGGCAACATCCTCGGTTTGCCGTTTGAGATCGAAAGCGCTCTGAAGGAAAAGACTGATCGCGTGACCGTTCGTTTGGAACAGCCGCAGACTGCACAGATGGTCTACGAAGTCGCGCGCCAGGTGCTCGTCAACTACGGCGTGGAGATACTCCACCAAGGCGATATCTATCGCTTCCAGATCAAGCAGGTAGGGCTCAGCCCGGACGAGCCGCCCATTCTCATCAGTGGCGAAGCACGGCCTAGTGTGCCGATTGCCTATCGGCCGGTATTTCAATTCGTGGCGTTGCACAGCGTCGACCCCAAGGATGTGATTCCCTGGTTGAACAGTGCCTACGAAAAATCCGGCCTGAGCGTGATGGCCGATGGTGCGCGGAGTGGCTTGATGCTCAAGGGCATGTCTTCCATCGTCAACCAGGCCACCGAAGCCGTCCGCCTTCTCGATCAACCTTTCATGCGTGGACGTCACAGCCTGCGTATCGACCCGGCCTTCGTCAGTGCTGCCGACATGGCCAGTCAACTCAAGAGCGTGATTGCGGCGCAAGGCTACAGCGTCGGTATCGGCGAAGCGGTCGGCAGCATAATGCTGGTACCGCTGGAAAGTTCCAATGGCCTCATCGTCTTTGCCAACGATGGCCAGCTTCTCGACTTGGTGCGCGAGTGGGCGCAGCAGGTCGACAGGGCTCCGATGGCGGTTGCCGCAGGTATCGGCGAGGAGAAGGAAGGGCTGTTCTTCTACGAAGCTCGCAATACCCGTGTCACCGAACTGGCCAAGTCGTTGCGGGCATTGGTATCGGGGTTCGCTGGGGAGGGTGCCTACGGGATCACCTCCGGACTGCAAAGCAGCGCTTCCAAGCGATCTGGCGGTGGCAGGCGCGCCGGAGAAGATGGCGCGGCACCGGCGGTCGCTCCCTTGCTGCAAGCCGCAGGTGCCGCCGCGTTGGTGGGGGGCGACAGTGCTAACGGTTTGCTCGGTGGCTTGGCGGCCGGTATCAGCGGCAGCGGCACCATAGTGGAGGACGAGAATCGAAACGCCATCTTGTTCCGAGGAGCGGCGCGTACCTGGCAGCAGATGCAGGGCTTGCTCCGGGAAATGGACAAGCCGGCCCGCCAGGTATTGATCGAGGTGACGGTGGCCAGCGTAAGTCTCAGCGACACCCAGGAGTTGGGCGTGGAGTGGGAGATGCTCAACGGCAGTTTCAATAGCGCGACCTCGACCGGAAGCAAGGGCAGCGCCGGGAAAGGAGGCTTCAACTACGTCATCAACACCGCCGGAGGCAATACCGCAGCCATCCAGGCAATGGCGGACAATCAACGAGTCCGGGTACTCGCCACTCCCCGTATCTTGGTCAAGAGCGGCGAGCAGGCCAACATCAATGTCGGTCGGGATATTCCTATCCCAACGGCTCAGGTCAACGACGACAGCACCACTGCTGGAAGCACCAACCTGCGCAATGAAATTGCCTACCGCTCTACCGGCACAATTTTGAATGTCGCCCCCGTAGTCTACTCGGATAGTCGGGTCGATCTTACGGTCAGCCAGGAGTTGAGCGACAGTGGCGGTTCTTCCGGCGGCGGTGGCAAGGCCAGTGGCGGAGGAATCAGCGCTCCGGAGATTTCCAGGACGTCGCTGGAAACATCGCTTACGTTGAAAAGCGGTGGGTCGGTGCTGATGGGGGGGCTGATTCGGGACAACATAACGGACTCCAACGCTGGCGTGCCTCTCCTGAAGGACATTCCCGGGATCGGTTTCCTCTTCGGACGCCAGAAAGCCGTGAAGACCCGTGAAGAAGTCATCATGTTGATCCAGCCTTACGTGCTGGAAAGTGATGCCGATGCCAGGGAAGTGACGGAAAAGCTGCGCGCCATGCTGAGCAAGACACTGGCCTGCTCCGATAGACCGGGCGCCTGCCGTATGGAATGAGGTCGGTCACCTGCAACACTCATCTAGACGACTCTCGTCGTGCTTCCCGATAGGCCTGGAACTTTCCGCGCCGTATCCATCCATAAAAATCTATTGCGAATCTTCTTTCTAAATGCTCAAAAGTAGCCTTTTACTTCTGGGTGTGACCCGGTTTTTAGAAACGTTTGTTCGTGATCGCTTAGATATTCTTAAGAATTTTCTCTATTTTACGGTTTTTGTTTTTACCTTCTTTCGTAGGAAAATTCATTTATTAAATAGGAAGAGGTGAAAACGCACTTTTTGCTATTGCTGAGGTGCTTTGGCAATTATATAAAGCCATCCGTTGGTGCCTGTGTGGCCACTTCAGGTAGTGGTTGGGCGTCAATTCGATCGGTGTCACCGGAATGATTGGAAGTATTCATGGTGTCAGGCCTGTCGATGTGTTGGTTGATTACCGATACATGATCATTAGCGTGTCGTCCAAAGATGGACACTTGACTGGAATGCTCAATATAAACGCTTCAAGGAGTTATTTTCTCATGCTCAAAAGAACACTACTCAGCGCCGCTGTAGCTTCGGCACTGTTTGCTGGAGTCGCGAACGCTGCCGGAGTGGTTGCTATTGCCACAAGCCCCACTCTGGAGGCGAACTCGCCTGGTGCAACCGAGCAGTACGGACCAGGACAGGCCAACTATGTCGTCGGCAAGAGTGTGGAAAATGGTGCCAACCTCGACAGCAAGGCGGCCAACATCACCCTGGCTCAGGAGATTTTCGGCAACAAGTCCGAAGAAACTACCTTTGACCTGCCCAGCGTTACCTACACCATCGATCCAGTGAAGGCTGGAAATGCCGCTGCGGGCCACACCATCAAGCTGACCCTTGGTCGTACCGTCGTGCGCTTCGCCAAGGCCGTGACCGCCAACCAGATCAAGATCGGCGCCCTGGCGGCGGGTAGCGGCTTCGTCATCACCAGCGGCACTGGCGCCACCGACAACACGCTTGAGCTGCGCCTCGACCAGGCGGGTGCCGACATGATCAAGCAGACCGCGACCGGCGGCAACGTGGTGTTCTTCAACTTCCGCGAGCCGAGCAGCCAGGACAGCCAGCCTGCCAAGGTCACCAACATGCGCGCTCCACTTCAGGGCGATGCCACCTTCGTGGCTGGATCCTGGAATCCGAAAGTGAGCCTGCAAAACGACCCGCTGAACGAATTGCGTTTCCAGGTCACGGTTTCCGCACAGTTCGATACCACCACTGGCGCCGATGCCGGCAACCCTGCGAATAACGACTCTGCACCGCCCCTGACCATTTTCACTTCGTTGCCCGCGGTTTACTGGGATGTTCTCAACACCAACCAGTATGGGCAGAATCGCGTCCTGCATCCGTTGAACCTGAACAATCAGGATCGCTCCTTCGATACCACGGTGTCCGTCGGTGGCGATAACACCGATTATTATGGTGCCAACTATGCGCGTCTGGGCGCCGTACGGCTCGGCATCAATACGGATGTGCTCAACGAGGCGGGTCGAACCGTGTTTGGTTTCGCCGGTGGCGACAAGGTGACCAGCACCCTGTCGGGTAACTTCAACGGGATCAGCGACATCGGCCTGACCACCGGGAACTGCTCCGCCTTTGCCGCCAATCCGGGGTCTGCCGCCAAGCTCTGGAATTCTGCCGCCATCGAAGGTGTAGTGGATGCGCAGGGCAACGGTACTTTGCCGGTATCGTTCGACAACTCGAATATCAACCAGACCTACAACGTCTGCGTGAAGGCTTCCGGCACCGTGCCGATGCAGGCGCTGCAACGTTTCGATGTGGGTGATCTGAAGGTCGACTTCGAGAACGTACGCTATGTCGACCGTACCATTGCAGGCAACCGTCTCGACGAGTTCTGGAAGAACAGTTGCGTCGCCAGTCTGTTCAATCTGCCTGGCTCCAATGTTTCCGACCAGTTCTTCATTCGTCTGACCAACACCAGCGACGATGGTCGGGACGGCAAGGTGCGCGGGGTACTGTTCGACCAGAACGGTAAGCGTTATCCGGCGACTGGCAGCACCTACCTGACCGACTCGAGCGGGAAGACTGCCCTGAAAGCGCACGAAACCGGTGTGTACACCGTAACCGAAGTAGCCCAGGCCTTCGGTATCGACGGTACCAACTGGAACGGTGCCAACGGTCGCGCACGTTTGGTCCTGGAAGGCGAGTTCCCAACTTGCGAGGCGCTCGGCCTGATCCGCTCTGCCAATGGCACCATCACCAACATGACCTCCACCACCCAAGGCAACTTCAACGAAGATGGCTCGTCCACCTCGGAGAACCACAAGGCTGGTAACAACCGCAACTAAGTCACTTTAGCTGCAGGCCAAAGGAGGCGATCTTCTCGATCGCCTCCTTTTCCACTGGGTAAGTAGAAAGAGAGTGCGTTAAAGACGGGCTCGATGGGAGTTCTTACCCCTGAAAACCCAGCTCTGTACGTATCAAGGTGAGGCGAGATGCGCGTATTGGTCACAGGAGGTGCAGGATTCATTGGCTCTCATGTGTTGGTCGAACTCTTAGGCCAAGGCGCCAAGGTTGTGGTTCTGGATAATCTTGTCAACGGTTCTTCGGAATCTCTAAAGCGAGTGGAAAGAATAACCGGGCATCCGGTTGGCTTCGTACTGGGAGATGTTAGAGACAGTCTTCTTGTTGAGCGCCTGCTGATCGATGAGAAGGTTGATGCGGTCATTCATCTGGCGGGGTTGAAAGCTGTTGGAGAAAGCGTTGATGACCCGCTGGAGTATTACGAGAGCAACGTTCAGGGAACTATTTCGCTGCTACGCGCCATGCAGAGGGTCGGGGTATTCAAGATTGTCTTCAGTTCTTCCGCAACGATCTATCAGATGCCTGGCACCTTGCCTATATCCGAGAGTTCGAAAGTGGGAGGCGTGGCCAGTCCCTATGGCCGGACAAAACTGACTGCCGAGCACATGCTCGATGACCTGGCTCGCTCCGATGCGCGTTGGTCCATCGCGGTGCTCAGATACTTCAACCCCATCGGTGCTCATGAAAGCGGCCTCATCGGTGAGGACCCATGCGGTACCCCAAACAATCTTCTGCCCTATATCGCCCAGGTTGCAGTGGGACGTTTGAGTCGGTTGACGGTACATGGCGGCGACTATCCGACTATCGACGGGACGGGAGTCCGGGACTACATCCATGTTTGCGACCTGGCAGCAGGACATACCAGGGCGCTCGAATACCTGGGGCAGGGGCACGGCTACCACGTCTGGAATCTTGGGACGGGCACCGGCTATTCGGTCTTGCAGGTCATCGAAGCTTTCGAGCGAGTCTCTGGCAGGCGCATTCCCTTTACGGTGTCCGGTCGCCGCCCAGGCGATGTGGCCGAGTGCTGGGCGGATGTTTCCAAGGCGGAGCGAGAGTTGGGCTGGAAGGCGGGGCTGGGTCTCGAATGCATGATTGCGGATGCCTGGCGCTGGCAGGTTTCCAATCCGAGTGGGTATTCATGAATCACGCCGCTGTTGTCGATGGGTTGCCTTTTAGCAACCTTGCGCTGATCTCCAATCAGGCTTTTTCAATCTACAATTTTCGTGGCGATTTCATTCGAGAGGTCGTACGTCGAGGAGCGAAGGTCTACGCTTTCGCTCCAGACTACGACGAGGTGACAAGCCGTCAAGTTTCGGAGCTTGGAGCAATTCCGGTTTCCTACAGCTTGAAACGTGCGGGCATGAATCCCTTTCAGGAGTTGCACGCGCTCCTGAGCCTGATCTGCAAGCTGCGGGCGCTGAAGATCGATGCCGTGTTCAGTTACTTTATAAAGCCCGTTATCTACGGTGGTATCGCGGCTTTTTTGACGGGCGTCAGATTACGCTATTCGATGATCGAAGGCGCTGGTTTCATCTATTCGGAAGAAGGCTATACCCATTTTCTACGGAAGCTGCTTAGGCATGTCGTGACCTGTTCGATCAGGTTGGTCCTTCGGTTCTCGTCTCGTGTATTTCTGCTCAATCAGGATGACTATGACCTGTTTGTGAGCACTCGGCTGGCCAAGACGGGACGTGCCTTGATATTGCCGGGTATAGGCGTCGATCTTGATTATTTTGCCGCGAGTTCTCCCGTGTTGCGGCCTATTACTTTCGTGTTTGTCGCTCGTCTTCTCAAGGAGAAAGGTATCTATGATTTTGTGGAAGCCGCGAGAATCGTTAGAAAACGCAGTCCGCTCGCGCGTTTTCTGGTCTTGGGAGGCGTCGACAGTAATCCAGGAAAGGTTTCACGGGAAGAAATGAACCAGTGGGTAGCCGAAGGCTTGTTGGAGTGGCCTGGCCATGTGCATGACATCAAGGCATGGGTGGCCAATACGAGTGTATTCGTGCTGCCATCCTATTATAGAGAAGGTGTGCCGAGAAGTAGTCAGGAGGCCATGTCCCTGGGGAAACCTGTGATAACGACTGACTGGACGGGATGTCGTGAAACGGTACTGGATGGTGTCAATGGGTTTCTGGTACCGATCAAGAGTCCGCAGAGTTTAGCCGCGGCAATGTTGAAGTTCATCGAGTCGCCTTCGCTCATCGCACGTATGGGAGAAGCCAGTAGATCGTTGGCGGAACAGCGCTATGACGTTTTCAGGATAAACAATACGATGCTTTCTGCGTTGTAGGGATCTGGCTGTGAGTTGTATGAATGGTAAGGCGCCGGTACTTGCGGCCGTAGATATAAGCAAGGGTTTTAGAGTCTACAGGGCTCCTCATCAAAGGATGTTGCAGGCCATCTGGGGTGAGAGAAAGAAGTTTTATTCGGAATTCTGGGCTCTGCGGAATGTGAGTTTCCAGGTTTTTCCTGGGGAGGTGGTTGGAGTAATCGGCTGCAACGGCTCCGGGAAGTCCACCTTGCTGCAGATACTTGCGGGTACCTTGCGCCCTACGAGTGGACAGGTGGTTCGCCCAGAAAGGGTAGCGGCATTGTTGGAGCTGGGGGCCGGTTTCAACATGGAGTACACCGGCAGGGAAAACATAATCTTCAATGCCATGCTTCTTGGACTGGGCGAGCAGGAGATTTCTGAACGCCTCGACGAGATAATCCAGTTTGCCGATATCGGTGAGTTCATCGATCGTCCGGTTCGAACATATTCGAGCGGTATGTTCGTGCGTTTGGCTTTCTCCATTGCGGCATATGTCGATGCCGATGTGCTGATCGTGGACGAGGCCCTGGCGGTAGGTGACGCCGCGTTTCAGTTCAAATGCCTGAACCGGCTTGAAGAACTGCTGCTGAAAGGCATCACCATCCTGCTGGTCTCCCACGATATACAGTTGATCAAGAGTTATTGTAGTCGAGCGATCTATCTATCCAAAGGTAGAGTGATATTCGATGGCGACTGTGAAACAGCCACGGAACTCTATCTGCGGGACAGTATAGAGACACAGCGGGCGGAAGTCCGCTCAGGAAGCCTGATCGCTTCTGGCGAACACGGGAACTCGGTAATTGCATATGGAAATGGGCAGGGCAGGTTTCTATCCATCCGCATGGGTGTACTTGACGAAGCCCGGGATTACTTCGATTCGGGCGAACGTGTCTGGGTCGAGGTACTTGTGCAATTTGACCTACCCGTCCCGGAGCACCCAAAGATCACCCTGACTATCCGTGACCAGCGCGGTTACAACCTCTATGGCATAAACAATTTATTGCAGGGCAAGGCTCTGAATGTCGAGCCTGACGGGCGCTTGAGAACACGTATCAGCTTCGACTGCGACTTGCAGGCCGGCGAATACGCCTTGACGTTTCGTCTGGAGAACTCTTTGTCGGAGTCCGTTTGCGAACTCATGGATAAACAGGTCAATGCGGCGATATTCAGGGTCTTCAATTCGCCCAAGTGCTTCGATGCAGTGGTGAATCTGCATGGAGCATTCGAGCCGGTTTCGTTCTGCTGCGAGACCCGGGCTACCCAATGAAGTCATCGTCTTTGACCATGGTATTCGTCGTCCACGCCGGCGAGCTGGAAATTAAGTCTGCCGTGTTGGCGGCTTCTCTACGCAAATGCTTTGGCTTTTCCATAGATATCATTGCCGCATGTCCATCGGGAAAGGCTGACTGGGGTGTGCCAAGCGATGCATCCCAGCGCTTATATGAGCGTTTGGGCATTCCTCTTTTGCCTATGGATAGTCCTTTCGGGCCAGAGTATCCAATAGGCAACAAGTTTTCGGCGTTGGCGCTGGGGCCGGCTGTTGGGCATACGTTGTTTCTCGACAGTGACATGATCTGTGTCGATGCATTCGAAGCTGACATGCTTTGTCGTTTCGACGCGGCACTCAAACCTGCCGATATGGCATTGGTGGAAAAACAGAACGATTACTGGCAACGCATATACGCCCATGCGGGATCGGCATTGCCTGGAGATCGGGTAGTGACCACTTGTTCCGGGGAAGCGATGCCTGCGTACTATAACGCTGGCTTTATCCTGGTACGTGATGCCAGGCGTTTCGCCGAAGTCTGGTACAGGCTCGCCGAACGCGTCCATGCGGACCCGCTGATCACCAACAAGATGCCCTGGCTGGACCAGCTGACGCTACCCGTCGCTCTGCACGCGTTGAACTACAAGACGAGAGCGCTCAGCGAACGGTTCAATTATCCGCTTCATATCAAGCCGCTATCCGCTGCGTCCCTACCGCCCTTCTTCTGCCACTACCATTCTCTCGACACACTTGTCCGCGAGCGTTCGCTATGGGCCGAACTGGACGAACTGGCCAAGCGTTTCCCTGAGCTGCGCGAAGTGCTTGCGCTGGATGCCAACTGGAAGAAGGCAATCCTGGCTCCTGCGCCTCGGCTGGCTTTCTCGGAAGGTGATTCCACCGGCACTGTCGAGGCCGGACAGGACCTGGTGATCACCGGGATTCCCCGGAGCGGAACCAGCCGTCTATGCCGTCTGCTCTCCCAGCAGCCCGACACCGTGGTGCTCAATGAACCTCCTCAGGTATTCGAAGCGCTGAAACTCTCGCCTCTTCCTTGGGGACTGCCACGCTACTACGCAGAGTTACGTCGCGACATCCTGGCGGGCAGGCCCGTGCCGAACAAGCATGTGAATGGCCGCCTAGTCGACGACACTGCCAGGGGCAACGATCAGTCCAGCGACTATTTCGCTGAGGTGCGGGGGGCTTCGTTTCACCTGGGAACGAAGAACACGCTTGCCTATATCGCCCGGCTGCCCCTGATCCGCAAGGTCATGCCGACGGCGTTGCTGATCGCAACCATCCGTCATCCCTACGACACCCTGAACTCCTGGGCGAACACCTTCGAGCACCTGCGCCAGGCTGCCGTCGAACGCCAGCCGTTCGGATGTCCCGATGACCTGGCCCTCACGGGATGGCAGCGCAAGGCACTGCTGGCCATTGCCGATACCGACCACCTAGCTGTCCGGCGTGCTCTGTGGTGGCGTTACCTGGCACTGCAACTGGAGGACGCCGGGGATTACGTCCAGTTGTTGCGCTGCGAGGACTTCGTCGAGGCGCCGCAAACGACCTTGGCCGCTCTGCGAAACAACCGCACCTTGCCTTTCGACGAGCCTGTGGCATGGAGCAAGGGGCTGGCGCCGGACGAGCAGGAGCTGGTTGCCAACATAGTCTGCGACGTTGCCGAGCGATTCCACTACGTCTTGTAGAACCGGGAGAACCCTTATGCCGGATATCAGTTTAATCATGAATTTCCATGCGGAAGACGTGCTGGCGCATTGGAGCCTGCTGGGTTTTCAACGCATGCGTGAATTCGCGTCGCACCATGGGGTTTCCGTGCAGTTGGTGGCGGTGCTCGACCGCGCCTCGCAAACGACTCGGCGAATCGTCAGGCAGCATCCGGTCCTGCGCGAGGGCGACAAGGTCCTTCAGGTCGAGCATGGCGATCTCGGGCTTTCCCGGAACGCCGGGATCGATAGCGCGGATGCGTCCACGGTGGGGGTGTTGGATGGCGACGACTACTGCTCGGCGAACTGGTTGGTCGAAGCCCTGCAGGTGGTATCCGAGAAGGGCAATGGCGTCGTGGTCCATCCCGAGTACACGGTGAGCCATGGAGCCTGCCATTTGCTGGGGCGTTCGGTAGATCAACTGAGCGAAGACTATCCCGTGGAAAGTTGCTTCAAGCATCACCCATGGGTTTCCGTTGCCGTAGCCGAGAAAGCCGTATTCCAGGAGCTTCCATACCTGGAGACCCGAGTGGGGAAATCCGGCTTCGGTTATGAAGATTGGCATTGGAATCTCGAGGTGATTGCGTCCGGTCGGAAGCACACCCTGGCTAGCGGCACCTGCCTGTTCTATCGCCGCAAGGAAGCATCGATGCTGGCCGCCATGGGCGCGCTGAACGCAGTGGTTCGCCCCGGACGATTCTTCGATGGACGGTGTTTCGATCACTAGCCGGCTTCTCTGGGGCCGGGGAGGCACATGCCTGCCGCGGCAGCCCCGCATCGATGAGCCGAGCATCCAGCACTTCTACCAAGTGGAACTTTCCTGATGAGCCTGAACGGCAGACTGAAAGCTCGTGCGGCCAGCTTCGCTCGCACAGCCTATCCACCTATTCTTGGATCGTTGCGGCGGGTGCTCTCCGAGCGCCAATTACAACGCTTCATACTGGTCTGCGACCGTTTGAAGGGCTGGTTGCTCAAGGAGGCAGTCGTCGTACCGTCACCCTCTCCGATGGCGCTGCCGCCATGGATAGTCGACGAAATGAAGGCGTTGGCCCGGATCGAGCCTGCCCTGTATCCCTCGGCGGCGAAGCTGCGCGTTTTCACTTCCTGGAAGGCCCCGATAGATAACGGACCGGCGCAACTGTACCGGGGATGTCTGGCGGACTTCATCGAATATGCGCCGGATATGGTCTTCCTCGTCCCGCATTTGCAGCGTGGTGGCGCTGACCTGGGAATCCTGCATCATGTGCGGTTATGCGCCGAGATGGGCGTGAAGGTGACGGTAGTGGTCACGCGGGATGTGGTGTCTCCCTGGCTCAACCGGCTTCCGGCGGAGGTTCGGGTGGTGGAATTCGGACGCCTGGGCAATCTGCTCGGCGAGGAGGACCGGCGCCTGGTACTGCTGCGCCTTTTGCTGCAATGTCCTGCCAGGAGTATCCACATCATCAACTCGCAACTGGCCTGGGAACTGCTCGAGCGGCATGGCAAGACGTTGACGTTCGAGGGTAAGCGGATTTACGCCAGCGTCTTTTGCGACGACCTGGACGGCAATGCGGTTCGCTGCGGCTATGCCAGCGAGTTCCTCCCACGGTCTTGGATGCACCTGGCGGGCCTGCTTTCGGATAACCGGACCTTCCTCCAACAGATTCACGAGCGGGACGGCATTCCGCCGGAGCTCATGCATGGGCTCTACTTTCCCGCCAGCGACCATGCAGAGGCGATTCCGACCGCAGGCTCGACGATTCTTTGGGCCAGCCGTATCTCGCCGCAGAAAAGGCCGGGCCTGCTCTACGAGATTGCCCTGGCGCTTCCCGAATACCTGTTCGAAGTCCATGGCGAGGTCGATCCTGCTTGCAGGGGAGAAACCCAGAGGAAGCTGCGACGCCTGCCGAATGTCAGGCTTCATGGGCGTTACGACTCCTTCCAGGCCCTGGCTCGGCAGGGGCGATATGCGATGTTGCTGTATACCTCTCGCTATGACGGCTTGCCGAACATCCTGCTCGAAGCCACTGCCGCAGGGCTGCCCATAGTCGCCCCCGACGTCGGGGGTATCGCTGAGTTCCTGAATACCGAAACGGGCTATCTGGTTGGCGCTGACGCCGATGCCGGCGAGTTCGCAAGGGCAATCAGGAGTGCGCTGGGCAATCCCGTGGAGACGGCGAGACGGGTGAAACGCGCCCGCGAGTTGCTGACGCGACGTCATGGCTGGGCCGCATTCAGGGATGCGGCCAGGAACATACCCGGCTACCTGCCTGGGGGCGTGCGGCCTGAGCAAGAGGTCTCCATGGAAACCGAACCGGTGTCCAGGTGAAGGGCGTGAGGTCGGCCCATTTTCTGCAACGTCTGCTATTTTCCCTACCGCCTGCTTTTCGTTCGTGGCTGGGAGAGAAGGGAAGGCTCCTGGTCCATCTTGTCCTCGATATCGGTTCGGCCTCGGCGCTCCGGCAGGTTTCCGGACACGCCACTCCGTGGGATCCGCAGAAGCCCCTGCTGAGCGTGGTCATTCCCTGCTTCAACCATGGGAGGTATTTGAGGCGCGCGCTTGATAGCCTGGCCCGGCAGAGCTTCCAGGACTTCGAGATCATTCTGGTCGACGATGGTTCTGATGACCCTTCGACCCTGGACCTCCTCGAGGCTCTCCAGGAGCCCGGCATGACGCTCCTGCGCCAGCCCAATCGTGGGCCATCCGCCGCGCGGAATGCCGGTGTGGCGCGGGCGAGGGGGCGTTATATCTGCTGCCTGGATGCGGATGACTGGCTGGCGTCCACCTATTTGGAAAAGTGCCTGGTCTTGCTGGAGGGAAACTCTGGCGTCCGCCTGGCGTACAGCTGGGTCCAGGTGGTGGGAGAGGAGCATCGGCTGCATCGTTCCGCCGGCTTTCATCCCGGACTGTTGCGTTACTTCAATCCGTTCTGTGTCTCTGCGATCTTTCATCGCGATGACTGGCTGGCGGTAGGCGGTTTCGACGAAGCTAGGCAGGCACAGTTCGAGGATTGGGATTTCTGGATCGCCCTGGTCGGATGTGGGGTGCGAGGCAGGCTGATCAGGGAACCCCTGTTGTTCTATCACCGCCAGGTCGGCTCCAGACTGGAGACCGGCAAACGTCATGCCTTGAGTTCTTACAAGCGTATGCGGACTCGCCATCCTCGCTTCTATCGAGGGAGTCCATTTCTTCGAGGGCAGCGGCAAGGCTATTACGACTGCTGGGCATATCCTCCTCTGCTCAACCTCTCCCGCGCCGACCAATACAACGCCGTCATATCCGATGCGGTAGCCGTGGTGGCCGACAGACCGCTCACCGAGGACTGGAACGCATGGCGTCGACAATTCGATGAGCTGCCAGCGTCCTCGACGGTTTTCGTCATTGCCGGTGGATGCCGGAAGCTCCCGGGCTGGCTGCTGGAGAGGGCGAGCGCCATCTACTGGCTGGACGACCTGCTGCACGAGCGGCAATGGTCGGCTTTCATCGATAACTTCAGGCGGACCCGCGGAATCTCCAAGGTGTTTTCCGTGGGCAGGACGGCGTGGTGAAGGTTCTTTCGCGAGGTCCCGTCGCCGATGCCGTGCCGTTGCTGTCCATCCTCACGGCCTGCGATTGCAGCGTGGAGGAACTCGAACGAATCGCCGCATTTCTCGAGACGCAGACGCTGAAACGCTGGCGCTGGCTTCATTGCCCAGGAGTGGACAGTGACTGTCTGCCGGTAGAGGGGATGGCGGTACTGTACTTGCCGCGAGCACCGGCAGCCCTGAGGGCGACTGCTCTGGAAGAGGCGATCTGGTTCCTGCTGTCCCGACCGACCCTGCCGTGGGTCGAACTTCGCGAAGATGCGCGCCGCGGCGACCTCTTCGTCAG
Source organism: Pseudomonas sp. KBN12P06040 (assembly GCF_037574965.1). Lineage (NCBI taxonomy): Bacteria > Pseudomonadati > Pseudomonadota > Gammaproteobacteria > Pseudomonadales > Pseudomonadaceae > Pseudomonas > Pseudomonas sp. KBN12P06040. Next base: position 4,053,108 of record NZ_JBBELS010000001.1, on the reverse strand, counting down.
TCGCAGGTCGTTGCCCGAGGGCCGTATTGGCGCAAGGCTGAACGGGCGCAGGCAGCCTTGCTCGCCGGCCATGCTGGCGCCGGGGGGCTTGCCTAAGGCACCGGGAAAGCGCCTGTTGCTGCTGGCGCCCTGGCTTGAGCCAGGCGGAGCGGATCGTTGCAATCTGGATATGCTTCGAGCCTTGGCCCGGGAGGGCTGGATGCTGACGGTGGTCGCCAGCCTGGCGGCCGAGCATAGGTGGCGGGATCGTTTTACCGCGCTCACTGCGGATGTCTGGGTGCTCCCGGACTTTCTGGCTGCCGAGAAAGCTTGCGGCTTCCTTGCTTATCTGGTGGACAGTCGACAACCCGACCTGATGCTGCTTTCCAACTCTGCATTCGCCTATGACGTGCTGGGGTACGTCCGGACCCGCTACCCGGGCTTGCCCGTGGTCGACCTCAATCATATGGAGGAGGGCTGGGACGATGGCGGCCATCCGGGTAGAGCCGCTCGATGCACTGCCTTGCTGGACAGGCACTGGGTCGTATCCGGGCACCTGCGCCACTGGCTGCTCGACCGTGGCGTCGAGGCGAGCAAGGTCGAGGTGTTGCACTGGTTCGCCGATGTGGACTCGTGGAAACCCGACAGCCTGACGCGCGCGAAGGTCCGAGCGCGCCTGGGAATAGCTCCGCAGTGCGTAGTGATCGCCTATGCGGGGCGGCTCTGCGCGCAGAAGCGACCGGAGCTGTTTGCCGCCAGCCTTGGCGAGTTGGCGCGCCGTGGTAGTGATTTCGTCGCGTTGGTACTGGGCGATGGCGAGCTGGCAGGGGAGCTGCGGAACGACCTCCGGCGCCATGGCTTGGCCGGGCGGGTACGGATGCTGGGCTGGCAGGACGAGGCTGCGTTGCGCGAGTTGTTCCAGGCCTCCGATATATTTTTCCTGCCATCGGCCGGCGAAGGTATCGCACTGGTTCTCTACGAGGCGATGGCGTGCGGAATGGCCATAGTCGCAGCCGATGTCGGCGGTCACGCAGAACTGGTCTCTGCCCACTGCGGCTTCCTTGTTCCGCGGCGCGATGCCGAACGAGAGGCCAGGGATTACGCCGCTAGGCTCGAGAGCCTCATGCGCGAACCGGAAATGCTGAGGCGGATGGGGCAGAACTCCGCACGCCGCATCCGCGAAGCATTCACCTTGTCTCTTTTCGAGCGGCGTTTGCGGGAGTTGCTGGAACGCGTGCCGGTTTCGACTCCATGCGGCGTTTGCACGGATAGTCCGGTGCCTGCCCTGGGGGCGGCCAGGCTGTCCATGCAATGGGCGTCCTACCGACTGGCAAACGGATTGCGCTGCCGGCTGGATATCCAGAAGCACGGCCGTTTTTCAAGATTCCTGGAGCGATGCGCGAAGGGGGTGTTCTTCTTGCGCACATTCGGGGCGAAGGCGCTTTGGCAAAAGATCAGGAAGCACTGAATGAATAGGGAGGTTTCATCCATGACGCCCAGGGTGGTGGTGATTCTCGGCATGCATCGCTCCGGTACGAGCGTACTTTCCGCCGGACTCGAGGCGCTCGGGGTCGAGTTTGGCGAGAATCTGATCCCACCCAGGCCGGACAACCCCAAGGGATACTGGGAAGATGCCCGCCTGGTGGCTTTCAATGACAGAGTCCTGGCCCTGTGCGGGTTTTCGTCGGGCGACGTCGGGTTGTCCAGTCGCCGGGTGCTGGGCGTCGAGCGATTCGAAGAGATCGTGCAGCAGGCCATGGCGCTTTTGACTGAGCTACTGGCAGGCAAGGCGCTGCTGGGTATCAAGGATCCGCGTATGCCGCGTCTGATGCCGATCTGGCAAGCCGCGTTCGATGCATTGGGGCTATGGGTCGACTATGTCATTGCGGCTCGCCATCCTCTTAGCGTCGCGGAGTCTCTTGCTGCCCGTGACCACTTGAGTCGGGAAAAGAGCCTGATGCTCTGGTACGAACATTCCTGTCGCTCGATGCAGTGGGCGCTCCACAAGGGGGCCGTGGTGGTCGACTACGATCGATTGCTGGCTCTGCCGCGACAGGAACTGAGCCGTATTGGCCATCGACTTTCCTTGCCGGTGGACGAGTCGGCTTGCGCCCGCTTCGTCGGTGATGTCCTGGATGTCGCATTGCGTCACTCATCCCATGATGCGAGCGCGTTGGCTGCCGCAGCGGGAAGCTTTCAGGCGCTGCTCGAGGTGCATGAGGCACTGCAGCAGCTTGCCGTGGACCGGTTCAACATCGAAGGGTGGGAGGGCCTGGAGCGGGAATTCAGCAGAGCGATGCCGTTGCTGGAGTACGTGGGGGAGCTGGACAGGCAACTCTGGCAATCGGCTTCGTCCCACAACGAGAGCATGACGCGGTTCAGCGAGCAGGTGGCTGACCTGGCCATGAGCTGTACCGCACAGAGGCAACTGAACGATGGACTGAGAGATCGCTTGCTTGAGGCCGGTGCTCGGGACGAACAGAACGAACGAGCCATGCGGGAACTTTCTCGGCGATTGTCGGTGTGTCGCGAAGAACTTGTTTCCGCTCAGCGCAATCTCGCCGAAACGGACAACTTGCTACGGCGCACGCAGGTAGATCGCGATGATACTCACGCCCGTTTGATGGCTATATTGGACAGTCGCTTCTGGCGTTTCACGAAACCATTGCGAAACCTGTCCCGTCTGTTCGGCAGCGAGACGGGGTGTCCCTGAGCGCAAGCTGGAAGTGGTGTTGCGGACGGTTCGTGCCTCCAGGCCCAGTCATCTTGTCAGGATGGCTGGTTCGTCTCCAGGTAGGAAATGATTCGCTTCACCGCCAGGTCGGGGTCTTCTGAAAGCGTATCGATCGTTATGTTCGGCTGTGCGGGCGTTTCGTAGATCGAGTCGATCCCGGTGAAGTTTTCGATCTTGCCCGAGCGTGCTTTCCTGTACAGGCCTTTGGGATCTCTTCTCTCGCATTCCGAGAGCGGCGTGTCGACAAAGACCTCGATGAAATGCTCGATGCCGATAAGCTCCCTAGAGAGGCGCCTGTCTCGCGAAAATGGCGAGATGGTTGCAACGATCACGATAAGGCCGGCTTCCAGCAGGATCTTTGCCACTTCCGCGATTCTTCGAATGTTCTCGGTGCGATCTTCGTCGCTGTAGCCAAGGTTTCGGCACAGACCAAGGCGGAGATCGTCGCCGTCCAGGAGAAACGTATGTTTCTTCTGTTCGAAAAGCGCTAGTTCCAGGGCATTCGCAATAGTGGATTTTCCAGCGCCACTCAACCCGGTCAGCCAGATGACCGCTGGGCGTTGGCGCTTGAGCGCACTGCGTGTCTCGTTATCGATCGATCGTTTTCCATGTTCACGAGGGTTCATCGCTGTTTCTGCCTGGAGGATTGGTTAACTGCATGGGAAGGGGGACCTCCCGAAGTTGGAGTTGGATTCCGTTGGAGGCCGGTACTTCTTCTAATGCGCGGTCAGGGCGTGTTTGTGCAGTTAGTTAAGTTAACGTTGCGCCAAATAAGTGCGTATAAGAAATTTCTTTATTTTCAGTAGGATGTTCTTTCCCTTAGGTATTTAAGCAAGTGGCTGGTTTCATTTGTCTTCCAGCCATGGCCGTGCAGTGTTCGGTCGCGAGGGTGCTGTTGGAGACCGAGAAAACAGGGGAACGCATCCAGCGTTTTCCGGGGCGCAGAGTTGGTCGATGGAATAGCGCAGCTTCGACCGGAACTCACCGCAGGTGACTTCCCGATCGGACGAGCCGAGAAAATAGTACCTCTGTGCTATTCGACCTTCTTCGCCGCGACGCTATAGTCCCGCCCTTGATCCCCGCGTTTCGCGGAAACCGGTTGTGCAGGACGCACGCGATTTGGAAGGAACCATGACTCGGCAATCCGCACTCGCCACCGGCCCGGAGGCCAGCGATTGGTGGCGCTTCGGCAGCGGCGACGAGCCGGCGCGCGAATTGTTCTTCGCCGGTGGGCGTTCGCTTGCGGCGTCGAGAAAACCTGCCGCCGCACCGCGCGGAATGGCCGTGGCCGAGCAGGCGAACCGCGCGCAAGCGTCCGGGCAGGACGCCGCGCCGGGCCTGCGAGCCTTCGACCTGCTGCCTGGCAACCCGCCGAAGAACCCTTAGACACGGAGTCAACCCATGCGCCGGATATTCATCGCGCCGTTACTGGCGTCGCTTTCCCTGGGCGGCTGCATCCAGATGGACACGCTGCCCGAGGTCTATGCCCGCAGCCAGTGGAAGGGCCGTTCCGCCGAGGAAGCGATAGCCTTCTTCGGTACGCCGCAGAACATGGAGCGCACCGCCGACGGCTCGCAGGTGGTGATGCAGTGGTACACCGACACCAGCTATTCCCGCTATGAAGTGGTGGGCTCCAGCTCGGAGATGCAGGGCAACGTGATGGTGAACACCAACTACTGGGATACCGTCAACCACCCCAATCGCTGCATCATTTCCGTCACCGTCGACAAGAGCAAGCGGATCACCCAGTTCGAGGCCGACGACGGCGAGTTGCTGCTGTCCCACGGCTGCGCCGGCATGAAGTACGGCCCGCCGTAGGCCTGCGCTCCTCGACCTGCCTTGCCTCAGGAAGCGTGGCTGGCGGTCTCCGGGCGCTCGCGCAGGGCGCGCAGGGTGGCGCGCAATTCCGTGGGGCGCACGGGCTTGGAGAGCAGGGCGATGTCGGTGTCTTCGACGCTGGCCTGGATACGCTCGATGTCGTGGCCGCTGATCACCAGCGCCGGTATCGCCTCTCCGCGTTGCCGCCGTACCCGCTCGATGCACTCGACGCCGGAGGCGTGGGGGCCGAGGTCGTAGTCGACGACCAGGATGTCGCAATCGGTTCGCCAGCCGTCCGCCTCGGTTTCCGCCTGGACCGTGCAGCCCCAGCGTTCGAGCAACGCCGAGGTGGCGCGCAGGACGTTGCGATCATCTTCCACCAGGCACACCCGCAAACCGGTGAGCAGGCCGGCCTGCAGGGGATCGTCGCGGCGGGGCAGGGCTTGCGCGGCGACCGCCGGCAGGCCGTGCAGGGTCACCGCGGTGCCGCGTCCGACCCGCGAGCGCAGCGTCACCTCGATCCCGGTCAACTGCCCCAGGCGACGGACGATGGACAGCCCCAGGCCGATTCCCTCGACGTCGCGGTCGCGGGTCTCGCGTACCCGGTAGAACTCCTCGAACACCCGCGGCAGGTGTTCCTCCGCGATCCCCCGGCCCTGGTCGTAGATGGCTACGGCCAGGCCGTCGCCTCGCCGCCGCACGCCGATCAGCAGCGGGCGCTCGGCGGCGTACTTGAGGCTATTGGAGAGCAGGTTCTGCAGCATGGTCGACAGCAGCCCCGGATCGGTTCGCGTCCACAGGCGGCAAGGGCGCAGGCGCAACTCCACCCCGGCCCAGCGCGCCGCCTCGGCGTTGCGCCGGACCAGGTCGCGCAGCAACTCGCCCAGGTGGACGTTCTCCTGCTTGGGCTGGAGCCGGCCGTTGTCGAGGGTGTAGAGATCGAGGATGGAGCGGAACAGTTGCGAGACGTTGAGCAGCGAGCGGTCGATGTTGTCCACCAGGCGCCGTTCCTCGTCGCCCAGGCGGGCGTCGCGCAGGCAGGCGGTGAACAGGCCGATGGAGTGGATCGGCTGGCGCAGGTCGTGGCTGGCCTGGGCCAGCAGGCGCGATTTCTCCTGGTTCGCCTGCAACGCTTCCTCGGTGGCCTTGCGCGTGCGCTCCAGCAGGAGGTGCGCGTAGAAGGGAATGACGGTGCTGGTGGTCATCAGCATCAGCACCATGAACGGCTGAGCCTGCCAGGCCGGGGTCAGGCGATAGATGACCAGTAGCGCGAGCAGCGCCAGGGCGGTGGCGATGGCCAGGTAGCGCGAGCCGTAGCGCATGCCGTTGCCCAGGTTGATCCAGACCATCACCGCGTACAGCGGCAGCGCCGCCTCGCCGCCCACGATCAGGCCGAACGAGGTGCCGGCGTAGTCGTGCAGCATGCAGAAGATCCGCCGCGCCGGGTAGTGCCCCGGCCAGCGCACGATGGCCTGGCGCAGCAGTATGGAGGCGATCAGGAACAGGCCGTAGTAGGCAACGATCGGCAGGTAGGTCTCGACCTTCAGGCCGGGCAGCAGGCCGATCAGCACCACGTAGAGAATCGCGCAGGTGGCCACGATCAGTCGCAGGTTGGCCTGGTCCAGCTCGGTATTCTTCTCGAACTTCATGTGCACCTCCGTGTGCATGGGAGCGCCGCGCGCCTTTTCCTCTGTTTCGCCCCCTTCGTCACGAAGACGGACGAAGGGTGGGCGCGGCGGTAGCGGGCTAAGGTAGCATGCGCGGCGGAAACTGCGACTCCTGGAGACTACAAGAATGACTGGCCGCATCATCGTCGCCGATGATCATCCGCTGTTTCGCGAGGGCATGCTGAGTATCCTCCAGCGCCTGCTGCCCGAGGCCAGGATCGAGGAGGCCGGCGATCTCGCCGGGGTCCTGCGCCTGGCTGGTGAAGGCGAGCAGCCCGATTCGCTGATCCTCGACCTGCGTTTCCCCGGCCTGACCCGCATCGAGATGCTCGCCGACCTGCGCCGCCGGTTCCCGCGCACCACCCTGATCGTCGTCTCGATGGTCGACGACCCGCAACTCATCGGCGAAGTGATGAACGCAGGGGCCGACGGCTTCCTCGGCAAGAGCATCGCGCCCGAGGAGCTCGGCCAGGCGATTCTGGCCATCCGCGCCGGGGAAGTGCTGGTGCGCTACGAACCCTCCGGCCTCCTGCCGCTGCAGCCCAGCCCGCGCCTGGAGGGGCTCACCGAGCGCCAACTGGATGTCCTGCGCCTGCTGGCCCAGGGCAAGAGCAACAAGGAGATCGGCCGCGCCCTGGACATCTCCCACTACACGGTGCGCATCCATGTGTCGTCGCTGCTGCGGGCGCTGGACGTGCCGTCGCGGACCGCGGCGGCGGTGAAGTATCGGGCGCTGCTGGGGCAGGGGGATGCGGAGTAGCACCATGGGCACGCCGCGGGTGCGCCGAGGCGCCGGGGCTGTTTTAATGGCGCACTCTCCATGGCCAAGGAAACGGACACATGCGTAGCCCGCTTGCCACGATCGCCTGCGCCTGCCTGCTGCTCGGCGGCTGCTCCAAGTCCGCCGAGGACAGCGCCAACCCGTTGCTGGGCAAGGATGCCGAGTGCCTTGAACTGTTCGCCCGCAGCAATGCGCTGTACTGCGACATCCGCGAGGACGAACGCGAATCCCAGGCGAAGGGTACGCCGCGCCGGCACACCGACTACGAGGTAGCCGATGCCGCCTACCTGCTCAAGGCCACCGGGGAGCGCTGCGCGATCGATACGACCTATGTCACGGAGTGTTCGGCGAAGGCCGGGCAGTGGCTGCAGAAGGCCCGCGCCAAGGCGGCGAAGCCCTAGTCGCAGCGCCCGCGCTCAGCGCAGGCGCGTCGCCAGCTCCGCCAGTTCGCCGCGCAGCCAGAGGCTGCCGGCTTCGTCGTCGGCCTGGCGCGACCAGTAGAGATTCAGAGTCACCGCTGGCAGGGCCAGCGGCATCGGTAGCAGGCGGTTGCCCAGGCCGCGGTTGATCAGTTCGGCGTAGCCTCGGGTCAGGGTCAGCAGGTAGCCGCCCTGGGCCACCAGCAACGCCGCCGACAGATAGTGCTGGCAGCGCTGGCGCACCTGGCGGGTCAGGCCGAGGTGGCCGAGGGCCAGGTCTTCGATGCAGATGCCGCGTCGCCGCGAGGTCACCGCGACATGGTCCGCCGCCAGGTACTCCTCCGCACTCAGTTCGCCGGCGAAGCCCGGCCCGGCCATCACGCACAGGCTATCGTCGAGCAGGTGCTGGCGGCGCAGGGCGGCGTCGGTGGGCCGGGCGATCTCGATGGCGAGGTCGATGCGTCCGGCGCCCAGTTCCGCCTTCAGGTCCGCCCAGTGCAGGCTGTTGCAGCGTATCTCGATGTGCGGCGCGGCCTGGCGCAGGTGGTCGAGGATCGCCGGGAGCACCAGCGGCTCCAGTTGCTCCGGCATGTTCAACTGGAAGGTCCGCGCGTCGCGCCGAGGGTCGAATGTCTGGCAGCGATTCATGCTGCGGTGCAGGCCGGCGAGGGCGTCATGGATGCCCGGCGCCAGTCGCTCGGCCAGCGGCGTCGGCGCAACCCCGCGCCCCTGGCGGACGAACAGCGGGTCGCCGAGCTGGTCACGCAGGCGCGCCAGGGCGTGGCTGACGGCCGACTGGCTGAGATGCAGGAGGCCCGCCGCGCGGGTCAGGTTGCGTTCTCGATAGACCACTTCGAAGACCCGGAACAGGTTCAGATCGAAACGGCTGAGGGGCGACCATTCATGTGGCTGATTCATGTTTGCGCGCGCCTGTCTGGGGAAGGCGCCAGCCTAGCAGGCATGCTCGCCGATAGAACCATGCATAGGCTTCATGGATGGCGATGAATAAGCCTCAGTTCTGCCGCTTCCTTCGGCTGCCTAAGATGCCTGCGATGATGACCAACGCGCCGCCGGGCCAGCTCCTTTCGCCGGCCGCCTGACCCGCTCCCCGGAGAACCTGCCGTGACCGCTCCCTTCAACGCCTTGCTGATCGCCAACCGCGGCGAGATCGCCATTCGCATCGCTCGCGCCTGCGCCGACCTGGGTATCCGCTCGGTGGCGGTGTTCGCCGAGGACGATGCCGCTTCCCTGCACGTGCGCAAGGCCGATGTCGCGCTGCCGCTGGCCGGCCGTGGCGTGGCGGCCTATCTCGACATGGATCGGCTGGTCGCGCTGGCCCTGGAGCAGGGCTGCGAGGCGATCCATCCGGGCTACGGTTTCCTCGCCGAGAACGGCGAATTCGCCCGGCGCTGCCAGCGCGCGGGCATCCACTTCGTCGGGCCGCAAGCGGAAGTGCTCGACCTGTTCGGCGACAAGGCTGCCGCGCGTGCCCTGGCCGAGCGCCTGGAGGTGCCGCTGGTGGCCGGGATCAACCGCGCGGTCAGCGTCGAAGAGGCCGAAGCGTTCCTGGAAGGGCTGGGCGATGGCGCCGCGGTGATGCTCAAGGCTCTTGCCGGCGGCGGCGGACGTGGCATGCGTGCAGTGGAGGAGGTCGCGCAACTGGCCGATGCCTACCGCCGCTGCCGTGCCGAGGCGCAGGCGGCGTTCGGCCGGGACGAGTTATACGTCGAGCAACGGGTGGCGCGGGCCCGGCACATCGAGGTACAGGTGCTCGGCGACGGCAGCGGTGCGGTCAGCCACCTCTGGGAGCGCGATTGCAGCCTGCAACGGCGCCAGCAGAAACTGCTGGAGATCGCCCCCAGCCCGGACCTGCCGGAGGCCACCCGCGAGGCGCTGATCGATTGCGCCCTGCGCATGGCCGGCGCGGTGCGCTATCGGGGGATCGGTACCTTCGAGTTCCTGGTCGACGAGGAGCGCCCCGGGCGCTTCTATTTCATGGAAGCCAATCCGCGCATCCAGGTGGAGCATACCGTCACCGAGGAAGTCACCGGGGTCGACCTGCTGCACGCCCAGTTGCGTCTCGCCGCCGGTATGGAGCTTGCCGCCCTCGGCCTGGAGCGACCGCCGGCGATCGGCGGCTGCGCGGTGCAACTGCGGATCAACCTGGAGACCCTGGCGGCCGACGGCAGCGCCCGTCCGGCGGTGGGCACTATCGGCGCCTACGAACCGCCCAGCGGTCCCGGCCTGCGGGTGGACGGCTACGGCTATGCCGGCTATCGGGTCAGCCCCAGCTACGATTCGCTGCTGGCCAAGCTGGTCGTGCGCGGTGTGGATTATCCCGCCGCGTTGCGCCGGGCCTACCGGGCGCTCTGCGAGTTTCGCCTGGAGGGGGTGACGAGCAACCTGGACCTGCTGCGCAACCTTCTGCTGCATCCGGCGGTACAGGCCAACCGGGTCGACACCCGCTTCGTCGAAAGCCACCTGGAGACACTGCTGGCGCCTATCCCGGCGAGCCATCCGCGGCTCCGCGCCGAGTGCCCGCTCGCCGAGGACGCCGCGCCTGCGCGGGTCGAGGCGCCACTCGGCAGCCTGCCGCTGCCTGCGCCGAGCAGCGGGGTGCTGGTGGCCCTGGAAGTGGCCGAGGGCGAACGGGTGCGTGCCGGCCAGCGGGTCGCGATCCTGGAAGCGATGAAGATGGAATTCGAGGTCAAGGCACCCGGCGGGGGGATCGTCCGGCGGCTCGCGGCGAGCCTCGGGGAGCCTCTGGAGGAGGGCGCGACGCTGCTGTTCCTTGAACCGACGGAGGATGACGACGAGCAGGCACCGACCGAACAGGCGCTGGACCTGGCGCATATCCGCGCCGATCTCGCCGAGGTACTCGAGCGCCAGGCAGCGCTGGGCGACGAGCGTCGTCCGCAGGCGCTGGCCAGGCGGCGCAAGACCGGACAGCGTACCGCGCGGGAGAACGTGCTCGACCTGCTGGACGAGGGCAGCTTCAGCGAATATGGCGGTTTCGCCCTGGCCGCCCAGCGTCGCCGGCGCTCCGCCGAGGAGTTGCTGGAGCTGAGCCCCGCCGATGGCCTGGTCGCCGGCACCGGTACGGTGGGGGCCGCCAGCTTCGGCGCGCAGGCCGCGCGTTGCCTGGTGCTGGCCTACGACTACACGGTGTTCGCCGGCACCCAGGGGGTGATGAACCACAAGAAGACCGACCGCCTGCTCGGCCTGGCCGAACAGTGGCGCTTGCCGCTGGTGCTGTTCGCCGAGGGCGGCGGCGGGCGCCCGGGCGATACCGATTTCGTCGGCGTCGCCGGCCTCGATTGCCATACCTTCGTCGGCATGGCCCGGCTCTCCGGGTTGGTGCCGCTGGTGGGAGTGGTCTCCGGTCGCTGCTTCGCCGGCAATGCCGCGTTGCTGGGCTGCTGCGATGTGATCATCGCCACCCGCGACGCCACCATCGGCATGGCCGGCCCGGCGATGATCGAGGGCGGCGGCCTGGGCCGTTTCGCCGCCGAGGAGGTCGGTCCGACGGGCGTGCAGGGGCCCAACGGAGTGATCGACGTACTGGTGGCGGACGAGGCCGAAGCGGTCGCGGTGGCCAGGCGCTACCTCGGCTATTTCCAGGGCCCGCTGGCCGACTGGAGTTGCGCCGACCAGCGCGAGTTGCGCCACCTGGTGCCGGAGAACCGCCTGCGTGCCTATGACATCCGCCAGGCGATCGAGGTCCTGGCCGACCGGGGCAGCGTGCTGGAACTACGGCGCCAGTTCGCTCCCGGCCTGGTCACCGCGCTGCTGCGCATCGAGGGCCGGGCGTTCGGCCTGATCGCCAACAACCCTGGCCATCTCGGCGGCGCCATCGATGCCGCGGCCGGCGACAAGGCCGCGCGCTTCATGCAGTTGTGCGACGCCTTCGACATCCCGATCGTCTCGCTCTGCGACACCCCTGGCTTCATGGTTGGCCCGGAGGCGGAAAAACAGGCCACGGTGCGCCACGTCTCGCGGATGTTCGTCAGCGCCGCCAGCCTGACGGTGCCGTTCTTCACCGTGGTCCTGCGCAAGGGCTACGGACTGGGAGCCCAGGCCATGGCGGCGGGCAGCTTCCATTCGCCGCTGTTCACCGTCGCCTGGCCCAGCGGCGAGTTCGGCGCCATGGGCCTGGAAGGCGCGGTGCGGCTGGGCTTCGCCAAGGAGCTGGCGGCCGAGAAAGACCCCCAGCGGCGCGAGGCGCTGTTCCGCGGCATGGTGGACAAGGCCTACCGCAATGGCAAGGCGCTGAACATGGCCAGCTACCTGGAGATCGACGCGGTGATCGACCCGGCGGAGACCCGCGCCTGGCTCCTGCGCGGCCTGGCCGTCGCCGGAGAACCGGCGCCGAGGACGGGGCGCAAGCGGCCGTTCGTGGATACCTGGTAGATGGTCGGCCCGCAGTGCCCTGGCGCCTCAGGACGACGGCGGCGTCGCCTGAACCTGCGCGGCGACCGCCGCCTTGTCGATCACCGACCAGACGCCGGCGATGCGCTCGTCTTCGAATTCGTAGAAGACGTTCTCGGCGAAGCGTACCCGCTGGCCGTTGACCGGGATGCCGAACAGCCGGCCGCCGGGTGTGCAGTCGAAGTGCAGGCGGCAGGCGACGCCCGGCGGATCGACGAGCAGGCGTTCGATCTCGAAGCGCAGGTCGGGGATTGCCAGGAAGTCGCCTTCGAGCATCCGCAGGTAGCCGTCGAGTCCGATCTGCACGTCGTTGTAGCGCACCCGGTCATGGACGAAGTCGCCCAGGCGCGCCCAGTCCTGGCGGTTCAGGCAGTCGATGTAGGCGCGGTAGCGCTCGGCGAGTCGGTCACGGGTCATGCGGGTCTCCTTCGAGCTGTCCGGGCGGCATGAGCCAGACCCTAGCAAACCCGCGAGACGCCGTCAGTCGCTAGGCTTCAGCCCAGGCGCATGGACAGCTCGACATCCTCGGCGAAGGGCGTCGACAGGTAGCCGTTGGCCGGCGAGCGGACATGGGCCAGGTACTCGGGACTATGCTCGGCGTTGTCGGCGATCACCAGCGCGCCGGGGCGCAGGCGGCTTTCCAGCAGGGCGAGGACCTCCGGGTAGAGCGCCTTGGCGCCGTCCAGCAGGACCAGGTCGATGCTATCCGGCAGGTCCTTGGCGAGGGTTTGCAGGGCATCGCCCTCGCGCAGTTCCACCAGGTCGAGCAGCCCCCCGGCGGCCAGGTTGTGCCGTGCCCGCTCGGCCTTGGAGGGTTCGAACTCGCTGCCGATCAGGCGGCCACCGCCGTTGTCCCGCAGCGCTGCGGCGAGGTGCAGGGTGGACAGACCGAAGGACGTGCCGAACTCGACGATGCTGCGCGCCGAGCTGCTGCGCGCCAGCATGTAGAGCAGGCTGCCGGTTTCGCGGGAGACGGGCAGCGCCAGATCCTTCAGACGGCCGTAGAACTCGCGGTATTCGGTCTTGCTGCCCATGAGGCGCTTCAGCTCGGCCTCCGAGAGGTCGGCGAGGGCGGGACTGTCGCCCGGTGCGCTGGCTTCGGCTTCGGCGAACAGGCGTTGCAGGAGATCGGCGAGCGGGGCGTTGGTGAGGGTATTCATGGATGGCTCCGGGAATGTTTGAGCGCGTAAGTGCGTGGACCTAGAATGCGACGGATTCATCGCATTCCGCCATTCGCATTCCGGAGCCTTCCATGAGCGACAAGCGAAACCCGCGTATTTCCTCGCGCAAGCAGCCGCAGCAGGCCCGTTCCAGCGAGTTGGTGGCGAGCATCCTGGAGGCGGCTGTTCAGGTTCTGGCCAGCGAAGGCGCGCAACGTTTCACCACCGCGCGGGTGGCGGAGCGCGCCGGGGTGAGCATCGGTTCGCTGTACCAGTATTTCCCGAACAAGGCGGCGATCCTCTTCCGCCTGCAAAGCGACGAGTGGCGGCGCACCACGCGTCTGCTCGGCGAGATCCTCGAGGACACCGCCCGGCCGCCGCTGGAGCGCTTGCGCCGGCTGGTGCTGGCATTCGTGCGCTCGGAGTGCGAAGAGGCGGCGATACGCGTGGCGCTGAGCGACGCGGCGCCGCTGTATCGCGACGCCGACGAGGCGCGGGAGGTGAAGGCGGAGGGCGCGCGGGTGTTCCAGGCGTTTCTCCGGGAGGCCTTGCCGGAGGTCGCCGAGGCCGAGCGCGGCCTGGCCGGCGAATTGCTCACCACCACCCTCGGCGCGGTCGGCAAGCAGTTCTCCGAACAGCCACGCAGCGAGGCGGAGATCGAGCGTTACGCCGAGGCCCTGGCCGATATGCTCTGCGCCTATCTCGCCGCCCTTGGCGAGCGCTGAGGTGCCGTGTGGCCGGAGCAAAACCGTCGCTTGGTCCAGCGGCCCCAGGTACGCGGCTGGCGCGTGCGTAGGCTTGGCGGAGCAGGCGTGTATCGGCGGAAGCGACCGGCGCCTGCCGGTCGCGGGAGGGATCAGGCTTCGGCGATGCCGGTGACGACGATGCCGAAGCGGCGCAGCAGCAGTTCCGCCGGCTCGTCGCTTTCCAGCTTGCCGGTGCTGTAGTGGCCCGGCTTGAGGTTGGCCTCGGCCCATTCCAGCAGGTGCTCGGCGACCTCTTCGGGGCTCGGCTTGTGGGGGAACGGCAGGACTTGACGCTCGGTGGCTTCGTCCTTGCTGTAGGTGATTGCCCAATCGCTCATGGGTAGGCTCCTTGTTTTCGCTGAGTTGGCAGGCCGGCACGGCCCGAAGGGTAGACCGGCGCGGTCGCGCAAGGGTTGCCCTGGCGCGATGGGCGGTCCGCGTCCGACTGTCGGCCGAGGGCGGAAAACACTTATGATTCAGCCACATGCTTTGTCTGGACCGGTCCCCGATGCTGTCTGCCGTACGGCGCTACAAGTCGATGCTTTCCAGCGCCCTGGCGCGTTGTTTCCCGCGTACCACCGCCTACCTGCAGGCCGAGCGCGAGGCCCGCGAAGCCTTGTTGCAGCCGGCCAAGGCCCGCTCCCGGAAGAACGCCGCGAAGGTCCCGGGCAAGGCCGCCGGCAAGCCTGCGAAGGGCGCCGTTCGGGGGACTCCGCGCAAGCCCGCTGCCGCCTCGCGGCGCGCGCCGCAGGGAATCTATCCGGCTGCCGCACTGAAGGTCGACGAATCCCAGGAGCGCGCCATGCGCGAGCAGGTGGCGCAGGCCGCGACGCTCGGCGTGGTCAGCCCGCCGTCCGAGGAACAGTGGGCGATGATCCTCTGCCGCCAGCCGCTGGCGCGGATCTTTGCCGGTGCCGGCTCGGGCAAGTCGACCACCCTGGTCCTGCGGGTGGTGTTCATGCTCTGCCACCTGGGCGTCGAGCCGCAGCGGCTGACGGTGATTTCCTTCACCAACGCCTCCTGCGCGCAGTTGCGCGAACAATTGCTGCGCGTGCTCGCCCATTGGCAATACCCGTTCGACGCGGCCCAGGCGCGGCAGTGCGTGCGCACTTTCCATTCGGCGCTCGGCAGCCTGGCCCGCGAGGTGCTCGGCAATCCGCGCTGGTTCGAACAACTGGACGACCGCGACCCCGCCGCCGAGCCGGACAACCCCCTTGCCGCCGGACGCCTGCGTCCGGCCCAGCAGCGCCTGCTGAAGCAGGCCTACCAGCAGTGCTACGCGGCAAGCCCGGCGTTCCGCGCCAAGACCCACAAGCTGCTGGAACTGCCGCCGCCGGCGGAGCCGGAAGAGGGCGCGCGGCGGCAGCCGAAGGCGCCGCTGGAGCCGTTCAAGCTGGCCGGCGAGTTCCAGGCGCTGCCGCTGTACGAAGCCTTCCATGCCCAGGCCGGGTTCGCCGAGAGCCTGGGCCTGCGCGTCGAACGCCTGGACAGCGGCAAGCTGGAATGCGGGTTGCGCGAGAAGATCTTCGTCGAAGCCATGGCACTGTTCTGGGCGAGGTTCCAGGCACTGTTGCGCGAGGAGGGCCTGATGACCTTCGACGCCGCGTTCCAGCAGCTCGGCGAGCGGATGGCCGGCGGGGCTCTGGCGGAAACGGCATTGGCGCCGTTCACCCATCTGCTGATCGACGAGTTCCAGGATGTCTCGCCGCAGATCGTCCTCTGGCTACAGGCGTTGCACCGTCGCCTGGCGACCCAGGGCACCGCGCCGAGCCTGATGGCCATCGGCGACGACTGGCAGTCGATCTACGGCTGGCGCGGCAGTTCGCCGGAGCTGTTCATCGACTTCGACCGGCATTTCCCTTCGCGTGGGCGGGGACGCAAGAGCGCGCTGCTGGTGCTGGAAACCAACTACCGCTCCGTCGAACCGATCATTCGCGACGGCGAGAAGGTGCTGGCCGGGGTGCGTTTCAAGCAGGACAAGACCTGCCGCGCGTTCCGCCCGATCCAGCCGGGCGACCATGGCGTGAAGCTGGTGCAGCGTTTCGACCTGCGTGCGCAACTGCCGAAGCTACTGGCGGAAATCCGCGCCCAGTGCGAGCACGCCGCCGCTCGCGAGAGCAGCGAGCGCACCGCGGTGCTGTTGTTGAGCCGGCGCAACGAGCCGTTGCAGGCGATCCAGGCGGAGTTGGATCGCGCGCTGCCGGTGAAGGGCATGACCATCCATCGCGCCAAGGGCCTCCAGGCCGAAGTGGCGATCGTCGTCGACGACTGCCTGCCGGGCGAGAAGCATCCGTTGCGCAACGCGCTGTACGCGGCATCGGGCTTCTTCCGCAACAGTTACGACCAGGCCATGGAGGACGAAAGCCTGCGCCTGGCCTACGTGGCGATCACCCGTGGCGTCAGCCGGGTGCTCTGGTACACGCGCAAGGCGCAGGGCGCCACGGCCCTGTTGGCCCGACGCTGAGGACGACCGTCTCGGCGGGCTACGCCTGGCGCTGCATCCAGGCGCTGAATGCGCGCAGGCGCTCGATGAACACCGCCGGGTCGGTGACCTGGCCGTCCAGCACGGCCTTGAAATATTCCAGGGCCGGCGCCTGTCCGGGGTGCCGCGCGCGAAACAGCGCCAGGTAATGCTCCAGGGTCTCCGGCCAGACGCTTTCCGTCTCCCCGCGAAGGATGTCGCTGGAGCGGATCAGCTTCTTCGCCGCTTCTCGTTGCAGGCGGCGGCGCTCCTCCTCCGAGGACGCGCTTTCCAGGCGTCGCGCATAGTCTTCCAGCACCTGCGCATAGTCGCCGTTGAGGGCCAGGGCGATGGCTTTCGCCGGACGCAAGGGCGGCAGGGCGCTGGCCAGGTCTTCGCCCCACAGGCAGCGGCAGCGGTGCTTGAGCCAATAGCCCCAGCTATCGCGGTTGGCCGGATCGCGGGCCTGGCCCAGGTGGCCGATATCGAAATCGATCTTGCTGACTTCCGGGTGGCGCGCCTGCAATGCCAGGCGCGCGGTTTCCAGTTGCGCGGCCAGTTCGGGGCTGGGCGGGTCGCGCAGGACCAGGGTCAGGTCGAGGTCGGAGCGCCCCGTGATGGCCTCGCCGCGGGCGACGCTGCCGTACAGGTAGACGCTGTGCACGGCCTGCTCGAACGGAGGCCGGGCCAGGGTTCGGCGCAGGTCGTCGAGCAGGGGGCGAAAGGCCGCCTGCGGTTCGACGCGTGGCGGCAGGGGAATGAAGCCATCGGGCATGTCCATGCCGACAGCCTAGCGACACGCCGCCCGCGCGTCGATCAGCCTGCGTTGCGGAACAGCAGCGCCTTGAGGCCCGCCGCGGGGTCGACATCGGGGAACTCCGGCGGATTCTCCAGGCGTTCGACGAAGTGCAGCGACGGCGCCCCGCGGGCGGTTTCCTCGAGGAGGAAGTCGGGGCCGATGGCCGGGTCGTTGATACAGGCCAGCAGGGTGCCGCCGGGCACCAGCAGTTCCGGCAGGCGGCGGAGGATCCTGCGGTAGTCCTGGGTCAGGACGAAGCTGCCCTTCTGGAAGCTCGGCGGATCGACGATCACCAGGTCGTACGGGCCGAGCTTGCGCAGCTTGCCCCAGGACTTGAACAGTTCGTGGCCGAGGAAGCTCACCCGGCCGAGGTCGTGGCCGTTCAGGCGGTGATTGTCGCGGCCGCGGTTGAGCGGGCCGCGGGCCATGTCCAGGTTGACCACCTGGCTGGCGCCGCCGGCAATGGCCGCCACCGAGAAGCCGCAGGTGTAGGCGAACAGGTTGAGCACGCGGCGGCCGGCGGCCTGCTCCTGCACCCAGCGGCGGCCCAGGCGCATGTCGAGGAATAGCCCGGTGTTCTGGTTGCGTCCCAGGTCGAGGCGGAAGCGCAGTCCGTTTTCCACGATGTCCCAGGTTTCCAGCGGCTCGCCCGACAGCCATTCGCAGGCGCTGTCTGGGCGGTAGCGGTGCTGCAGGACCAGGTGCCGGCCCTGGCTCGCAGCCCAGGCCGGCGCCGTGGTCAGTTGCCCCAGGGTCCGACGCAAGGCCTCCAGTTCCTCCGGCTGCGGCTCCTTGAACAGAGTCACCAGCAGGACGCCCTGCAGCCAGTCCGCGGTCAATTGTTCCAGGCCCGGCCAGCAGCGGCCGCGACCATGGAACAGACGGCGGGTCTCCGCCGGCGCCGGGGACAGCGCGGCGAGCAGGTGCTGGAGGAGGGTATCGAGGGCTTCGCGATTCATGGCGGTTCGGCGTTGAAAAAGGGGCGGATTCTACCCGTTGCGTGACGGACAGTCCGCCCCTTCGCTTCAATCGGGCGTCGCGGGCGCAGGCGCGGCGCTGGCCGGGCCGCCATCCTGGATCATCAGCAGGCTCTGTGGCGAGGACAGCGCGATGCCTTCGCTGCGCAAGCGGTCGAGGATGGTGAAGAGCAGGTCGCTGCGCGCGCCGGCCACCGAACGCGGGCTGTTGACGAAGCCGCTGGCGTTGAGCACCAGGCCGTTGCTGGCGAGATCCTTGAACGTCACCGAGGGCGCCGGCGCGTCGAGGATCGCCGGGTGTTCGGCGAAGGCCTGCAAGAGCAGTTCGCGGACCTTCATCGCGTCGGTGTCCAGCGGCAGGGTCAGGTTCACCCCGACCACCCCGAGGGCATTGCCCATGGTCACGTTGCGCACGGTCTGGGAGATGAACTGCGAGTTCGGCACGATCACCGTGGAGCGGTCGCCCATCTGGATCTCGGTGGCGCGCACGTTGATCCGCCGGATATCGCCCTCGACCCCGCCCAGGCTGACCCAGTCGCCGACTTTCACCGGCCGCTCGGTCAGCAGGATCAGGCCGGAAATGAAGTTCTGCACGATGGCCTGCAGGCCGAAGCCGATGCCTACCGAGAGGGCGCTGACCACCCAGGTCAGGCTGGTCAGGTTGATGCGCAGGGTGGACATCACCAGCATCGCCAGGAGCACGAAGCCGAGGTAGCCGACCAGGGTCACCAGCGAGGCGCGCATGCCGGCGTCCATGTTGGTTTCCGGCAGCAACCGCTCGCTCAGCCAGCGCTTGACGATGCGCAGGGCGAACAGGCCGCCGACGAACAGCAGCAGGGCGACCAGGATGTCCTGCGGGACGATGTTCAGGTTGCCCAGGGTCTTGCTGCTTTCGCCCAGTTGGGCGAAGCCCTGCAGCAGTTCGCTGGGGCTTGAGCCGACCGGAAGGAAGGCCAGCAGCAGCGCGGTGAGCAGCAGCAGGGTGCGGCCGACCCCGGCCAGCACCGTGCTGGCCTGGGCCTGGTGGCGCGGCGACAGGCCGAGCGCATTGGCCAGCGCCAGGCCGCTGGGGTGCTTGGGCGAGAGCAGGGTTTCGCATATGTCGCCGAAGAAAGCGATCAGCAGGTAGGTGGTGGCCGCGATCACGCTGATCCACAGCAGCTTGCCGGTGAGGAAGTAGGCCAGCGACAGGTAGCCGGTGAACAGGGCGAGGAGGATCGCCGCGATCCATACCGAGGCGACGAAGGGGATCAGCCCGGCGATCCCGCCTGGCCGCTCCAGGTCGTGCTTGCGCCGCACATGGTGGTAGCGCAGCAGGGCGGCGGCGAAGATCAGCGCGGTGACCAGCGCGGTCAGGCCGTTGAGGGCGACGGTCAGGGCCAGGCTGGTGCCGGTGACGCTGTTGATCCGTTCCTCGGTGGCCACCAGCATCAGCGCCACTGCGAGGATCGCCGGGAACGGGCCGAGGGCGCTGGCGATCCTGTCCGGGATCGCCGGCAGCCGCCAGGATGGTCGCGGCAGCATCAGCAGGGCGCGGCCGAGGCCGGCGATGAAGGCGCAGAAGGTCGCCAGGCTCACCAGTTGATCGGTCAGGCTGGCCATGTCGGGGCTCAGGCTGGCGTTGCTTTCCAGGCCCCAGCGCATCAGCGACACCGCGCCGACGATGGTCAGGATGGTCGCCAGCCCGACCGCCAGGGCCAGGGCGCTGCGCCGCAGGCGGCCTTCCGGCAGCCAGCGGATCATCGCCCAGGTAAGCATGCGTTCCAGCAGGCGGCGGCCGAAGCTCCAGATCAGCACGGTGGCCAGCAGGGTTCCGGCGAAGGCCCAGCGGTGTCCGGGCGCGATGGCGCTGTCGAAGGCGACCAGGGCCTCCGCCTTCAGCTTGTCCAGCCGGCGCAGGTCGTCGTCGGTGGGACGGATCAGGGTCGACCAGAAGCTCGGGCTGAACGGTGTCGCCGCGCGGCTGCTGATCTGCGAGTTGAACAGGCTGCGGCGCAGGTTGACGATCTGTGCTGCCAGGTCGCGGGACGACTGGCCGAGCTGGGTGGCCTGGCGTTCGTCGTCGAGCAGGGCGTTCTTCTGCCGAGTCAGGGCCTGGCGCTGGGCGGCGAGGCTTTCCGCCTCGTCGGGCTGCGGCGGGCCGATCACTTTCAACTGATCGTCGAGCCGCTCGATGTCGGCCACCCGCAGCGCGAGCAGGGCGTCGGCCTGGCGCTGGACTTGCAGCGCGCTCTGGCGCAACTCGGCGAGGAGGTCGTCGCTGGCGTCGGCGGTGACGCGCTGGCGGATCAGGTCGAGTTGCGCGTTGAGCTGGTCGAGGCTGGCGTCCTCGGCCAGGGCGGCCGGCGCTTCCAGGTCGACGGCCGCCTGCGGAGCCGGCCTGGCGGCCCAGGCCTCGCTGCCCAGGCTCAGGAGCAGGCCCAGGGCCATGGCGAACTGGCAGAGCAACATATGCAGGCTGGCGCGCCTCATCGAATCCCCCTTTCGATCCTGACTGGCTCAAGCAGTATGGACCGGTGCGGGCGCCGAGTAATTCCCCGCGTCGATAATCGCCAGGCGGCGCTAAAGGGACATGGATTCTGGCCATATCGATCCCTTTTTGGCCGCCGCCGCCGTTTTGCCGCGACCGCGCGCTGGGCAGAATCCCTCCACCAAGAACAAGAAACCTGCGAGGTCTCTCCATGCTGAGCGTCTACAGCGACGATCATCGTCTGCACTTCGGCCAGTCGGAACTGGTCGACGGCAAGCTGCAACCCTGTTTCGAAATGCCCAGCCGGGCCGACACCGTGCTGGCCCGGGTGAAGTCGCAGAACCTTGGCGAGGTGATCGCGCCGAAGGAGTTCGGCCGCGAGCCGCTGCTGCGCATCCACGACGCCGCCTACCTGGACTTCCTCCAGGGCGCCTGGGCCCGCTGGACCGCCGAAGGCCACAGCGGCGACCTGGTGTCCACCACCTTCCCCGGCCGCCGCCTGCGCCGCGACGGGCCGATCCCCACGGCGCTGATGGGCGAGCTGGGCTACTACAGCTTCGACACCGAGGCGCCGATCACCGCCGGCACCTGGCAGGCCATCTACAGCTCCGCCCAGGTCGCGCTGACCGCCCAGGAGCATATGCGCCAGGGCGCCCGCAGCGCCTTCGCTCTCTGCCGTCCGCCGGGCCATCACGCCGGTGGCGACTTCATGGGCGGCTACTGCTTCCTCAACAATGCCGCCATCGCCACCCAGGCGTTCCTCGACCAGGGCGCCCGGCGCGTGGCGATCCTTGATGTCGACTATCACCATGGCAACGGCACGCAGGATATCTTCTACCGCCGCGACGACGTGCTGTTCGCCTCGATCCATGGCGATCCGCGGGTCGAATACCCGTACTTCCTCGGCTACGCCGACGAGCGCGGTGAAGGCGCCGGCGAGGGCTGCAACCACAACTATCCGCTGGCCCATGGCAGCGGCTGGGACCTCTGGTCGGCGGCGCTCGACGACGCCTGCGTGCGGATCGCCGGCTACGCCCCGGATGCCCTGGTGATTTCCCTCGGCGTGGACACCTACAAGGAAGACCCGATCTCCCAGTTCAGGCTGGATTCGCCGGACTACCTGCGGATGGGCGAGCGCATCGCCCGGCTGGGCCTGCCGACCCTGTTCATCATGGAAGGCGGCTATGCGGTGGAAGCCATCGGCATCAACGCGGTCAACGTGCTGCAGGGCTACGAAGGCGCGGCCCGCTGAGGAGCGAAGCATGCAATCGACTCGCAAGCTGCTGGCCGGCCTCGCGCTGGCCGTTTCCGCCGGGCTGGTCCAGGCCGCGCCGGAAGTACGGATCTACAACTGGTTCGACTACATCGCCCCGGACACCCTGAAGAACTTCCAGGCGCAGACCGGCATCGCGCCGAAGTACGACGTCTACGACAGCAACGAGGTGCTCGAGGCCAAGCTGCTGTCCGGGCATTCCGGCTACGACCTGGTGGTGCCCAGCGACAGCTTCCTGCCCAACTACCTGAAGGCCGAAGTGTTCCAGCCGCTGGACAAGAGCAAGCTGCCGAACTGGAAGAACCTCAACCCGGCCCTGCTCAAGGTGCTTGCCGGCAAGGACCCCGGCAACCGCTACGTGATGCCCTACATGTGGGGCACCAACGGCATCGCCTACAACCTCGACAAGGTCCGCGCGGTGCTCGGCGACGATGCGCCGCTGGACTCCTGGGACCTGGTGTTCAAGCCGGAGAACCTGGCGAAGCTGCAACAGTGCGGCGTGGCCTTCCTCGACTCGCCCACCGAGGTGATCCCCGAGGTGCTGCACTATCTCGGCCTGTCGCCCAACAGCCACCAACCGGAAGACTACCGCCGAGCCGAGGAGCACCTGGCGAAGCTGCGCCCGTACATCACCTACTTCAGTTCTTCGAAGTTCGTCAGCGACCTGGCCAACGGCAACGTCTGCGTGGCCATCGCCTGGTCCGGCGGAGCGATGCAGGCGGCCAACCGGGCCAGGGAAGCGAAGAACGGCATACGCATCGAGTACCGCATTCCGAAGGAGGGCGCCGCGGCCTGGTTCGACGTGCTGGCGATTCCGCGCGACGCGAAGAACGTCGAGCAGGCGCACGCCTTCCTCGACTACCTGCTGCGCCCGGAGGTGGTGGCGCCGATCTCCGACTACGTGGCCTACGCCAACGCGAACAAGGCGGCGGACGGTTTGATCTCGGCGGAGTTGCGCGACAACCCGAACGTCTACCCGCCGGAAGAAGTGCAGGCCAGGCTGTATTCGGTGGAAATGCTGCCGCCGAAGCTGGAGCGGCTGCGCACGCGGACCTGGAGCAGGATCAAGACCGGCAAGTGAGCGGCCAGATGGCGGGTTCGCAGGACGCATAGCGCCACAGGCTCTATGCGTCACGCCCCGCAGGCCAGGCGAGCGGGCCGGAACTGCCGTGCACGACCCGCTGGAGGTCGCTTCCAGGCTTCGACCGGGCGCGCCGGCTTGTCCATAATGGCGCTGCCCGACGGTCGCCGCTGGCGGCCGCTTCCTTCCATGCCTGCCTGTGAGTCCGCCATGCGTAAGTCCGCCGATGCCTTCGCCTTCCAGACGATGCTGTTGCTCTGCGTGATCTGGGGCATCCAGCAGGTGACCATCAAGTGGGCGGCGACGGACATCGCGCCGGTGATGCAGGCGGCCATCCGTTCCGGCATCGCCGCCGCCCTGGTCGGCCTGCTGATGTGCTGGCGCGGCGGCTGGGAGGGCTTGCGCCAGGGCACCCTGGGCGCCGGCCTGCTGACCGGCACGCTGTTCGCCCTGGAGTTCCTGTTCATCGCCCTCGGCCTGCAATACACCACGGCTTCGCACATGTCGGTGTTCCTCTATACCGCGCCGATCTTCTCTGCCCTCGGGCTGCACTTCCTGCTTCCCAGCGAACGCCTGCGGCCCTTGCAGTGGCTGGGCGTGGCGGTGTGCTTCGGCGGCATAGCGGTGGCCTTCGGCGGAGGCCTGTCGTGGGCGGAAGTGGATGGGCGGATGCTGCTCGGCGACGCCTTCGGCCTGCTCGCCGGGATGTCCTGGGGCGCGACCACGGTGGCAGTGCGCGGCACCCGGCTGTCCGAGGCACCGCCAAGCCTGACGCTGTTCTACCAATTGTTCGTGGCATGCGCCGGGTTATTGCTGATCGCTCTTTTCAGCGGCCAGTTCGGCGAGGTCCGCTGGACCCCGGTGAGCACCGCCAGCGTGCTGTTCCAGGGCGTGGTGGTGTCGTTCGCCAGCTACTTCTGCTGGTTCTGGCTGCTGCGTCGCTACCTGGCGAACAACCTGGCGATCTTCTCCTTCATGACCCCCCTGTTCGGCGTCACCTTCGGCGTATTGCTGCTGGGCGAGCCGCTCAGCCTGAACTTCGTCGCCGGCGCGGCGCTGGTCCTCGCCGGCATCACCCTGGTCAGCGGCGAGCAGTGGCTGCGACGCCTGCTGCGACGCTGAGCGAGTGCGGCCGGCGCAACAGCAGGCCGGCGAAGACCAGGCCGAGCCCGGCGAGCGCCAGCGCCGGTTGCAGGCCGCCGGCGAAATGCGTGCTGAGCGCCGCCAGCAGCGGGCCGAGCAACTGGCCGAGGGCGAAACCGGTGGTCAGTTGGCCGGCGTTGCGCTGCGGCGTATGCGGCGCCAGTTCGCGGGCGTATTGCATCACCAGTTGCATGCCGGCGAGGAACGGCAGGCCGGTCAGCACTACCCCCAGGGCCAGCCCGCCGATCCCTGGCAGCAGGCAGGCGAGCACGCCGAGGGCCTGTAGCCAGAGCGCGCCGACCAGCCAGCGGCGGGTCCCGTCCGGGTGCTGCCGGCGCAGGCTGATCAGCACCACCCCGGTAGCCGAGGCCAGGCCGAAGCAGGGCCAGAACAGATCGGCCTGCCATTGCCCGTGGAAACGCGCCGCGGCCATCTGCGAGAGAAAGGTGGCCGGGATGATGTAGCCGAGGCCGACCAGTCCGTAGGCCCAGGTCAGGCGGCCGAGGCCGGCGTTCTCGCCTGCCGTGGCAGGCGCGTCTTGGCCGGCGCTGCGTGCGGCCGGGCGCGGCAGCAGCGGCAGGAGCATGAGGACCAGGACCAGCGCGAGGTCGGCGAAGAGCTTCCAGATGAACACCGAGTCCTGGCCCAGGGCGTTGCCCAATGCCGCCAGCAGGCCGGTGACCATCACCCCGATGCCGGGGCCGGCGAACACCAGCGCGCCCAGCCGGGCCCGGCCGCTTTCCGCGGCGAGGCGCTGGCTGAGGGCGGTGACCATGATCAGGACCCAGGCGCTGGCCACGCCAAGACCGAAGCGCAGCAGCGCGTGCGGCCAGAAGCCCTCGGCCCAGACCGAGGCCAGGGTCAGGCCGAAGCAGGCCCATAGCCCGACCAGCAGGCGCAAGCGTGCCTGCCGCGCTTCGCGGGCGAACAGCGCGTCCAGCGCGCCGACCAGGTAGCCGAGGTAGTTGGCGGCGGCCAGCAGACCGGCGCCGGTCAGGTCGAGCTGGCCTTCGCGGATCAGGTGCGGCAGTTGCGGGGTCAGGGAGAAGCGCCCGACCCCCATGGCGACCACCAGCGCCAGCAGGCAGGCGAGCAGGCCGACCAGCGGCGAACGAAGAAAATCACGGGACATGTGCGGATTCCTGCCGGGGGATGAATGGCAGCAGGTTAGGCCTTGCGGCAATTCTGTAAAAATGAATAATCGTGAATTACTTGTTCTGTTTTGGAGAATTAACCGTGGAGTTCGGCCAGTTGAGGATCTTCCAGGCGGTCGCCGAGGAAGGCTCCATCGCCCGCGCCGCCGAGCGCCTGCACCGGGTGCCGTCGAACCTGTCGACGCGCCTGCGGCAACTGGAGGAACAGCTTGGCGTCGA
Source organism: Pseudomonas sp. KBN12P06040 (assembly GCF_037574965.1). Lineage (NCBI taxonomy): Bacteria > Pseudomonadati > Pseudomonadota > Gammaproteobacteria > Pseudomonadales > Pseudomonadaceae > Pseudomonas > Pseudomonas sp. KBN12P06040. Next base: position 4,027,799 of record NZ_JBBELS010000001.1, on the reverse strand, counting down.
CCTGTTCCTCCGCGAACGCCAGCGCCTGCAACTGTCGCCGGCCGGCAAGGTCCTGCTGGACTACGCCGCGCGGCTGTTCGCCCTGCAGGAGGAGGCGCGCGCGGCGGTGCAGGGGGGCGAACCGGTGGGCGATTTCGCCCTCGGCTCGATGTACAGCACCGCGGCGATCCATCTGCCGCCGCGCCTGGCGGAATACCACCGGCGCTATCCGGCGGTGAACCTGCAATTGCAGACCGCGCCCAGCGGCGAGCTGGTCGAGTCGCTGCTGGGCGGGCGCCTGGATGCCGTGCTGGTGGACGGCCCGCTGGACTTCGACGGCCTGGAGGGCCTGCCGATGTTCGAGGAGCGCATGGTGCTGGTCACCGAGAATGGCCACCCGCCGGTGCGCGGTCCCGAGGACGTGGCCGGCAGCGCGGTGATCGCCTTCCGCCCGCGCTGCTCCTATCGCCTGCTGCTGGAGTCCTGGTTCGCCAGCGCGCGGGTGAGCATGGGCCGGGTGATGGAGATCGAGTCCTACCACAGCATGCTGGCCTGCGTGGTGGCCGGCGGCGGGGTGGCGCTGATGCCGGTGTCGATGCTGCAAAGCCTGCCGGGGCGGGAGTCGGTGGCGGTGCATGCGCTGGCCGAACCGTTCGCCCGGGCGAGTACTTGGCTGGTCTGGCGCAAGGGCATGGTCGGCGCCAACCTGAAGGCCTGGATCGGTCTCCTGCAAGGGCGGGAATCGGCGTTGGCTTGATTCAGGTCAGGGTCCGGGGCCGGTTTCCCGCAGTAAAGTTGTTTCCAAGGACGGAGTGGAACGTGCGGAGAGTGGGACGCCGGTCTACTCTTTCCTAGGGCGACCTGACTTGTCAGGTCGCCCGATTCTCCTTCCCTTGGACAAGGGGCCTGTCATGAAACTCTGGCTGCAAAACCTGGCGTGGCAACTCGGTGTCGCCCTTGGCCTGATCGAGCCCCCGCGCATGCAACCCATCCCGGTGGAAAACGACGAGCAACGCCGGCGCCTCGCCGCGCGGCAACGTCGCTGAGCCGGTTCCCCGACGCTCTGGCCTCCGCCTGTGGCGCTGGCCAGAGTCCCGGTTTTGGCCTATCGATCGTGGTTCCTGAACCAGGCGACGATCATTTCCCGCAAACGCTCCCCGGAAAAGCTCGCGAAATGCCCACCATGCACGGTGCGCACCGGTAGCTCGCGCAGGCGCGCGAGGCTGGTGGCATAGTCGTCGAGGTTGGAATGATAGGCGTCCTCGACCAGCGGACCGTCGTAGACGATGTCGCCGGAAAACAGCGTCTGTGTCGCCGCTTCCCACAGGCTGATGCCGCCCGGCGAGTGCCCGGGCGTGTGCAGCACCTGCAGCACGCGGTCGCCGAGATCGAGCACGTCGCCTTCGTCGATCAGTCGGGTCGCCGGCGCTGCTCGCACCCGGTATTCGGCGTAGCACAGCGGGCACTCCGGATGCGCCTCGAACATCTCGTCGCCGACATAGGCGCGCGCCAGGGTGTTGTCGCCGTCCGGCGCGGCGAGGATCTCCGCCTCGGCCGGATGCGCCAGGCGCTCGGCGAATTCGTGGTGGCCGGCGATATGGTCGAAGTGGGTGTGGCTGGCCACCGCCAGCAGCGGTCGTTCGGTGAGCCAGGGCAGTTGCTCGCGCAGGCTGACCAGACCGGAGCCGCTGTCCACCAGCACGTCGCGCTCGCGGCCCTGGACATGCCACATGTTGCAGCGATAGAAGGGGCGCACGTAGGGCTCGTGGATCAGGCTGATACCGTTGTAGAAGTGCCGGGTTTCGAACCAGCGGTCGCGGCTGACGATTCTCATCGCGGTCTCTGTCGGTGGAAAGGCTATCCCAGAAGGATAGGCGTTCAGGGTATGACCTTGCCCGGGTTGAACAGTCCGCTGGGGTCGAGCAGTTCCTTGATCTGCGCCATCAGCGCGAGCTTCAGCGGATCAGCGTAGCGTCCCAGGGCTTCCTTCTTCTCCAGGCCGATGCCGTGCTCGGCGGAGATCACGCCAGCGCATTCGCCCAACTCGCCGTAGAGGATTTCCTCCACCGCCTGGTGCAGCGGCAGCAGCGGGACGTCGGCGGCGAGCATGACGTGCAGGTTGCCGTCGAGGAAATGGCCGAAGAGGAAGACCTGCATGCCCTTCACCAGGTCGTCCAGGCGCCGCCGGATGCGCTCGACGTAGCCGGCCAGGGCCGGCACCGGCAGCGATACGTCGAAGGACAGGCTGTCGACGCCGGCGTGGATGGCCGCGTCGGAGTCTTCGCGCAGGCGCCAGATGGCCAGGCGCTGGGTTTCGTTGGCGGCGAGCAGGGCGTCTTCCACCAGCCCGTCCTCGAAGCAGTCTTCCAGCAGGGCGGTGAGCGCCTCGCCGGCATCCAGGTGGCGGTCCTCGGCCAGTTCCACCAGCAGGTAGAGAGGGCAGGGCGCCAGGCTCGGCGCGCTGTCGCCCATGGGTGCGGCGGTGCATTGCAGGTAGTCGTGCCAGAGGATCTCGCAGGCGAACAGGCGTTCGGCGTGCTCGCGGCGCAGGCGCGCGGCGATGGTGATCGCCGCGTCGACGTCGGGCAGGCCGAGCAGGGCGGTGGCGCCGGGACGCTGCAACGGCTCCAGGCGCAGTACCGCACGGGTGACGATGCCGAGGGTGCCTTCGGCGCCGACGAACAACTGCTTGAGGTCGTAGCCGGTGGTGTTCTTCAGCAGCCCGCGCAGGTCGCTGTAGACGCTGCCGTCGGCGAGTACCGCTTCCAGGCCGAGCACGCGCTGGCGCATGGTGCCGAAGCGGAAGGCGCGGATGCCGCCGGCGTTGGTCGCGACCAGCCCGCCGACGCTGGCGCTGCCGCGCGCGGCGAGATCGATGCCGGGGTCGAGTCCGGCCTCGGCGGCCAGCGCCTGGGCCTGTTCGAGGGTGACGCCGGCGTCGAGGTCGAGGGTCTGGCTGGCCGCATCCAGCCGATGTATGCGGTTCAGCCTGCGCAGCGAGAGCAGCACGTCGCCGGCTTGCGCGGCGCCGCCGCCGACCAGGCCGGTGAGTCCGCCCTGGGGCACCAGGGCGCGTCCCGCCTGGCGGCACAGACGCACCACGGCGGCGACCTGGTCGGTGCTTTCCGGCAGGACCAGGAAGCTTCCGGCTAGGTTCTGCGGATGGTAGCCGGGGTCCTGCCCGGCGAGCGCGGCACTGTCGCGCACGCCACGGGCGCCGAGGATCTCGCAGAGGGAGCGGTAGAGTTCGGAATCGTCCATGGCGGGCTCCGGGTCAGGGATGGAAGGGCGCGGCTTGCAGCACCTCGACGATCAGCGGACGGTCCGCCGGGGCGCCGCGCAGCAGTTCGCGCAGGTGCTCGAGATCGCGCGCGCGTTCGGCGGCGCAGCCGAAGCCGCGGGCGATGGCGAGGAAGTCCGGGGTGTAGATATCGACCCCGAGCGGAGTGATCTCGCGCCGCTCCATGTAGCGCTTGATCTCGCCATAGCCGTGGTTGTTCCACAGCAGCACGACGATGCCGACCTTGGCTTCCACCGCGCTGGCCAGTTCCGGCAGGGTGAACTGCAGGCCGCCATCGCCCATCAGGCTGACCACCGGGCGTCCCGGCTCACCGAGCTTGGCGCCGATGGCGGCGGGCAGGCCATAGCCGAGGGTGCCGTAGCCGGTGGAGGCGTTGAACCAGCGGCGCGGCTCGTCGAGATCGACCAGGTGGTTGCCGCTGTAGACGGTCTGGGTCGAGTCGCCGACGAAGCGGGCGTCCGGCCACTCGGCGAGGATCGCGGCGAACAGCTGGCGATAGTGCGACCAGCCGGCGAAGTCTTCGGCCAGGCGCTGACGCACGGCGGCGGCGCGCCGGGCCCCGGGGCTGTCCGGCGAGGCCTCGCCGCCCGGCAGTTCGGCCAGCAGCACGCGCATGGCCAGCCGGGCGTCGCTGTGGATGGCCAGGCTCGGCGTGTAGTTGCGCATCAGTTGCTGCGGGTCGATGTCGATGCGGATCAACTCGCCATCGAGGGCGAAGCCGCCGTCGAACACCACGTCGTAGTCGGTTTCGCCCAGCTCGGTGCCGATCGCCAGCACCACGTCGGCCTCGGCGGCCAGCTCGCGTACCGGCACGCAGGACTGGTTGCTGCCCAACAGCAGCGGGTGGTCGGCCGGCAGCAGGCCCTTGGCGTTGATCGTCAGGGCGGTCGGCGCGTCCAGCGCGGCGGCCAGGGCACGCGCTTCGGCGGCGGCCTCGACGCAGCCGCCGCCGAGCAGCAGCAGTGGCTTCTTCGCGTTGCGCAGGCGCGCCGCGGCCTCGCGCAAGGGCGCGAGGGCCGGCGCCGGGCGGCTGGCGACGGTGCGCGGGCGCAGGGCCAGGTGTTCGGCGGGAGCGGTGATCACGTCGAGCGGCAGCTCGATGTGCACCGGCCGCGGCCGCTCGCTGTCGAACACGGCGAAGGCGCGGGCGAGCACCGCCGGCAGCTCCTCGGCGCTCATCAGGGTATGGCTGAAGGCGCAGACGTTGCCTACCAGGTTGCGCTGGTTCGGCAGCTCGTGCAGGTAGCCGTTGCCGTGGGCCAGGCGCGCGCGTTCGTTGACGCTGGAGATCACCAGCATCGGAATCGAGTCGGCGTAGGCCTGGGCCATGGCGGTGAGGATGTTGGTCATCCCCGGGCCGGTGATGATGAAGCACACGCCGGGCTTGCCGGTGACCCGTGCGTAGCCGTCCGCCATGAAGCCGGCGCCCTGCTCGTGGCGCGGGGTGACATGGCGGATACGGCTGCCGGGCAGGCCGCGGTAGAGTTCTACGGTATGTACGCCGGGGATGCCGAAGACGGTCTCGACGCCCCAGGCTTCGAGTTGCTTGACGAGGAATTCGCCGCAGGTGGTCATGGCCGTTCCTTTTTCATGTTCTCGGGAATGGAAAAGGCGAGGGAAAGTCCCTCGCCTGTCGGGGTTGTGCCTGGTTCAGGCGGCGCTGGCGACACCCGTCGGGCGCCGCGAGAACAGGCTGACCAGGACGAAGCTGAGCAGGCCGACCGCCAGGCTGTAGTAGATCGGCGTATTCGCGTCGAGGCCGTCCTTGATCATGAACACCAGCACGGTAAGGAAGCCCAGGGTCATGCTGGTGATGGCGCCGGCGGTGCTGGCGCGCTTCCAGTAGATCGCGCCGATCAGCGGGATCAGCATGCCACCTACCAGCAGGTTGTAGGCCACGGTCAGGGCGCTGATCACGTCGCTGACCACCAGGGCGATGCCGAGCACTACCAGGCCCAGCAGCAGGGTGGCGATGCGGTTCTCGTGCACGTCGCCGTTGTCGGACTGGCCGCGGCCGCGGCGCAGGCGCGGCAGCAGGTCCTGGGTGACGGTGGTGGACGCCGCCAGCAGGCCGGCGCTGGCGGTGGACATCAGCGCCGCCAGGGCGGCGGCGATGACCAGGCCGCGGATGCCGTTCGGCAGGCTGTGCTCGACCACGCTGGCGAAGGCGTTGTTGACGTTCTCCAGGTCCGGCAGCAGGACCTTGGCGGCCATCCCGATCAGCGCTCCGGCCATGCCGTAGAGCACGCAGTAGATACCGGCGGCGGAGCCGGCGACCTTGGCCACGGTCTCGCTGCGGGCGGTGAACACCCGCTGCCAGATGTCCTGGCCGATGAAGATGCCGAAGAAGTAGATCAGGAAGTAGGTGACGATGGTGTCCCAGCCGATCGCGGTGAAGTCGAAGTAGCTGGCCGGCAGCTTGGCCACCAGGGCGTCCCAGCCGCCGGCGTCGTTGATCGACAGCGGCATCAGCAGGAACACCAGGCCGACGGTCATGATCAGGAACTGCACGATGTCGGTCAGGGTCAGCGACCACATGCCGCCGATGGTGGAGTAGAGCACCACGACGCCGCCGCCGATCAGGATCGAGACCCAGAACGGCAGGCCGAACAGGACCTGCATGACGGTGCCGATGGCGATGGTCGAGGTGGCGCCGATCATCAGTGCGTAGACCAGCATGATCAGGGCGCTGGCGTGGCGCGCGGCGGGGTTGTAGCGACGCTCCAGGACCTGGGTGACGGTGTAGATCTTCAGCTTCAGCAGCGGCTTGGCCAGGAACAGGCTGAGGCCGACGATGCCGAGGCCGATCGCGCCGCACAGCCAGAAGCCGGAGATGCCATGGACGTAGCCCAGGCGCACGGTGCCGATGGTGGAGGCGCCGCCGAGGACGGTGGCGGCCATGGTTCCCAGGTAGAAGCCGGGGCCGAGGTTGCGGCCGGCCACCAGGTAGTCGTCGCGGGTCTTGGCGCGGCGCATGCCGTACCAGCCCAGCGCGATCATGCCCGCGGCGTAGATCAGAACGACGAATATGTCGAGGGCCATATCAGGTCTCCCAAGTTTCTCATTGTCATTGTTGTATCCGGCGAGGCGCCGGAAGCGCGGGACGCTGGCGTCCCGCCGTGTGTGTACCCCGCCTCAGGCGGTGGCTATCGCAGGGGCCCTCCGCGTGCCGTGCGCGCGCACCCAGCGCGGTCCTTGCGGGCCATAGACGCAAGGCGGTTCCGGGAACAGGCGCAGCAGTGCCAGGTAGAGCAGGGCGGCCAGGCCGAGGGCGACCGGCAGGCTGAGGTCGATGCCGCCGGCCAGTTCGCCGAGCGGACCGACGAATTGCCCCGGCAGGTTGACGAAGGCCAGGCCGGCTGCCGCGCTGGGAATCCAGGCGCCCATTCCGCGCCAGTTCCAGCCGTGCTCGAACCAGTAGGCGCCGCCGCGCTGGCCGCGGGTGAACACCTGCAGGTCGTCCGGGCGGTAGAAGCCGCGACGGGTCAGCAGGCCGATCAGCATGATCACCATCCACGGGGTGGTGCAGGTGACGATCAGCACGGCGAAGGTGGAGACGCTCTGCACCAGGTTGAAGGCGAAGCGGCCGACGAAGATGAAGCCGATCGAGGCGACTCCGATCAGCACCGTGGCCTGCACCCGCGAGAGCAGGCGCGGGAACACGCTGGACATGTCCAGCCCGGTGCCGTACAGCGAAGTGGTGCCGGTGGACATGCCGCCGATCACCGCGATCAGGCATACCGGCAGGAAGAACCAGCCGGGAGCGATGGCCAGCAGGCCGCCGACGTAGTTGTTGGCGGCGATGTAGTCCGGCGCGCGGACGGCGACGATGGTCGCGGTGGCGAGGCCGAACAGGAAGGGAACCAGGGTCGCCAGCTGCGCGCCGATCACCGCCAGCATGATCCGTGCCTGCGAGGTCTGGCGGGGGATGTAGCGGGCCCAGTCGCCCAGGAAGGCGCCGAAGGAGATCGGGTTGCTCATGGCCAGCAGGGTGGCGCCGATGAAGGCGGCCCAGAAGCCCGGCTGGCCGAACTGCACGCTGCCGGCGTAGGCGGCGTCGAAGGGGCCGGCGAAGGCGAACAGGCCGAGCAGGAACAGCAGGCTGGCGGCCCACACGGCGATCCTGTTGACCAGCAGCATGAAGCGGAAGCCGTAGATGCATACGGTCAGCACCAGCACGGCGAACAGGCCGTAGGCCAGGCCCAGGTTCAGTTCGCTCTCTTCCAGGCCGACCAGGCGCCGGGCGCCGCCGACCAGGGCGTCGCCGGAACTCCATACCGAGAGCGAGAAGAAGGCGATGGCGGTCAGCAGCGAGAGGAAGGAGCCGACGATGCGCCCGTGCACGCCGAAGTGCGCGCCGGAGGAGACCGCGTTGTTGGTGCCGTTGAGCGGGCCGAACAGGCCCATCGGGGCGAGGATCAGCGCGCCCAGCGTGACGCCCAGCAGGATCGCCCACAGCCCGGCCTGGAAGGACAGCCCGAAGAGCACCGGAAAGCTGCCGAGCACGGCGGTGGCGAAGGTATTGGCGCCGCCGAAGATCATGCGGAACAGATCGACCGGCGTGGCGTTGCGTTCGTGGTCGGGAATCTGTTCGACCCCGAAGGTTTCGATGCGTGTGATTGCGTGTTGGTTATTGTTGTTATCCATGACGTTCTCCCGGGAGAGCTAGCTAGTCGATGGCAGGTACTCCGGCATCGCCGACAAGTGCTCATGGCAGGCCAGCCAACGGCCTTCTTGTTGTTCTAGGCGGAACAGGATGGTTTCCCGTTCCCGGTTCAGGCTTTCCGTTCCCTGGAGGCGCAGCCGGGTGGCGACGTCGTGGCTGAAGATCGCCAGGTCGCCTTGCAGGCTGACGCAGGTATTGCTGGATTCGCACGCCAGCACTTCGAAGCCGTCCTCGCGTCGCCAGCGCTCCCACAACTCGCGGTAGGCCGCGCGCGAGCGCAGCGGCTGAGGCCAGTTGTGGAAGATGAAGCTGGCGTCCTCGCTGAAGGCGGCGAAATAGGCCTCGGCATCGTTGCGGGCGAAGGCCGCCACCAGTCGGCGGGCGGCCTCCAGCACCTGTTCGACGCGGTCGTCGGTCATGGTCGCGCTACGGCTCAGCGACGCACCACGCCCGGGAGGACGCAGAGCATTTCATAGAGCAGGTTGGCGCCCAGCAACGAAGTGTTGCCGGTGGTGTCGTAGGGCGGTGAGACTTCGACCAGGTCGCAGCCGACCAGGTCCAGGCCCTGGCAGCCGCGGATGATTTCCATCGCCTGGATGGTGGTCAGGCCGCCGATTTCCGGGGTGCCGGTGCCGGGCGCCCAGGCCGGGTCGATGCCGTCGATGTCGAAGCTCAGGTAGACGGGGCCGCCGCCGACCTTCTCGCGGACCTCGGCCATCAGCGGCTCCAGCGACTTGTGCCAGCACTCCTCGGCCTGCACCACGCGGAAGCCCTGCTTGCGGCTCCAGTTGAAGTCCTCGGCGGTGTAGCCCTGGGCGCGCAGGCCGATCTGCACCACGCGGTCGCAATCCAGCAGGTCTTCTTCCACCGCGCGGCGGAAGGTGGTGCCGTGGGCGATCTTCTCGCCGAACATGTGGTCGTTGACGTCGGCGTGGGCGTCGATGTGGACCAGGCCGACCTTGCCGTGCTTCTTCTTGATCGCGCGGAGGATCGGCAGGGTGATGGTGTGGTCGCCGCCGAGGGTCAGCGGGAGGATGCCGTGGCCGAGGATGCGGTCGTATTCCTGCTCGATGATGCGCACGGCTTCCAGCAGGTTGAAGGTGTTGATCGCGACGTCGCCGATGTCCGCTACGTTCAGCGAGTCGAAGGGGGCGGCGCCGGTAGCCATGTTGTAGGGACGGATCATCACCGATTCGGCGCGGATCTCGCGGGGGCCGAAGCGGGTACCGGAGCGCAGCGAGGTGCCGATGTCGAGGGGCACGCCGACGAAGGCGGCATCGAGGGCGTCGAGTTCGGCGGGGGACTGGACATGGGGCAGGCGCATCATGGTGGCGATGCCGCCGAAGCGGGGCATTTCATTGCCGCCCAGGGGCTGGTGGAGATTCTTGTCCACGGGGTGGCCTCACGGTCGTTGTGGTTGTTTTAGGGGTCGGACGGATTCTCTTCACAGCCGGTAGCGAGTCAAATCGCTGGCTACAAATAATCAGTTCAGAGATTTCTAAACTAACGGCGAAGCGGCTAGACTTCGCCGCCGAGCCCGGACGGCGGCCTTTGCCTCGGCCCGCAGTTCGAAATCCTCGCCCCGCAAACCGGAGTCGCCGTGTCCAACGCCTTGCCCGACCTGCGCCTGTTGCGCATCTTCGCCGCGGTGGTGCGCCACCAGGGCTTCGCCGCCGCCCAGCAGGAGTTGAACCTGTCGACCTCGGCGATCAGCACCTACATGAGCCAACTGGAGAACCAGCTCGGCATCGTGCTCTGCCACCGTGGCCGCGGCGGCTTCAGCCTGACCAGCAAGGGCGAGCTGTTCCACCAGGAGACCCTGCGCATCCTCGGCGAACTGGAAGGCTTCGGACGCTACGCGCTGGCGTTGAAGGGCGAGCTGCGCGGCACCCTGAACCTCGGTGTGCTCGATTCCACGGTGAGCGACCCGGCGCTGCCGCTGGCCGAGGTGATCGGCGCCTTCAGCCGCGAACACCCGGCGGTGCACCTGCACCTGCTGGTGCAGAGCCCCTACGAACTGCAACTGAGCGTGCTGGAGAACCGCCAGGACCTGGCCATCGGCGCCTTTTCCAGTCGCATGAACGGACTGGTCTACCAGCCGCTGTACCGCGAACAGCACTGGCTGTACTGCAGCGACCGGCATCCGCTGTTCGACGGGCGGAGGATTCCCGCCGACCTGATCACCCAGCAACGCATGGTCGGCCGCGGCTACTGGAGCCAGGCCGAGCTGGCCCGGCACGGCTTCAAGCACAGCGCGGGGACGGTGGAGAGCATGGAGGCGCAACTGATCCTGATCCTGTCCGGCGGCTACATCGGCTACCTGCCGGAGCACTACGCCCACCCGTGGGTCGAGCAGGGCCGTCTGCGCGCCCTGCTGCCGGCGACCTTCGGCTACCAGGCGCCATTCTCCCTGATCCTCCGCCGCGGCCGCTCGCGCGAGCCGCTGATCCAGGCCTTCCGCGACCAGTTGCGGACGCAGATGAGCCTGGCCTGAGCCCTAGAGATCGGCGTTGAGGGTGCGCGAGAACTGCTGCACCGCCTCCACCACCTTGTGCGTGCTCTCGCGGATGCCGAGGATCGCCGTGCCGGCCTCGTTGGCCAGCTCCACGCCGCGCCGCGCCTGTTCCTGGCTGTGCTGCATGTCGTCGATGACGCTGCGGGTGCCGGTCTGGATGCGACCGATCATGTCGGCGATCTCCTTGGTCGACTTGCTGGTGCGCTCCGCCAGTTGCCGCACCTCGTCGGCCACCACGGCGAAGCCGCGACCCTGGTCGCCGGCGCGGGCGGCCTCGATGGCGGCATTGAGGGCGAGTAGGTTGGTCTGCTCGGCGATCTCGCGGATGGTGTTGACGATCGAGGTGATCTGTTGCGAGTGCTGCGACAGTTCGCCGATGTTCAGCGAGGAAGCATCCAGGGTATTCGCGATCTTGAGCATTTCCTCCACCGCGCTCTGGATGATCAGCGCGCCGTGTTCGGCGACGGTGCGGGTCTCGGTGGACAGGGTATGGGCCTGGTGGGCGTTGTCCGCCTCGGCCTGGTAACGGCGCATGCGGTCGCTGACGTCGCTGGCGAACTTGACCACCTTGAACAGCTTGCCGTCGGCGTCGTAGACCGGGTTGTAGCTGGCTTCCAGCCAGACCGGCTGGCCGTTGCGGTGGACCCGGCGGAACTGCCCGGTGACGTACTCGCCGCGATTCAGGCGGCGCCAGAGGTCGGCGTACTGCGGGCCGTCGCGGTAGCCCGGTTCGCAGAACTGACGGTGGTTGGCGCTGGCCAGCTCGGCTCGGCCATAGCCCATGGTGGCGAGGAAGTTGTCGTTGGCCGCGAGGACATTGCCGTCGAGGTCGAACTCGATCATCGCCATCGAGCGGGACAGGGCATCCAGCTTGCTCTGCATCTCGTGTTCCTGGTGGACGATGGCATCGATGTCGCTGGCGTACTTGACCACCTTGAGCAGTCGACCCTGCCCGTCGCGTACGGGGTTGTAGGTGGCTTCCAGCCAGAGTGGCCGGCCCTCGCGGGTAATGCGCTTGCAGCGGCCGGAAAAGTGTTCGCCGCGCCGCAGGCGTTCCCAGAAGCGCCGGTAGTCTTCCGATTGCGCGTAGGCGCCGTCGCAAAGCTGGCGATGCGGTTTGCCGAGGATCTCGTCGCGGCGGTAGCCCAGCAGGGTCAGGAAATTCTCATTGGCATCGGTGATGTTGCCGTCGGGGTCGAACTCCACGCGCGCCATGGAGCGGTCCAGCGCTGCCATGTGCAGGCGCTCGGCGGCGAGTTGCTGTTGCAAGTCGGCGTTCATCTGTCGGTACTTGCGAGTGAACATGAGAAACATCCTTGGATAGAGAGGGGCTCATCCCAGTCTTCGGCGCGGACGGAGGGGAGTTGAGAGGGCGGGACGATTGTATTTTTTCATCGAACGACAAAAATTCGTCGTTATTCTTAATGGGTGAAGAAAGTTGCTGCCATTCGTCGGAAATATGACGTTTTTGCGAGCGAGAGAATGCCTCTCCGCCTGTGGCACACTGGGCCCCTTCCAGGAGTCGACCCATGTCACGTATCCGCTGCGAGCGTTGCGCTCGCCCCGCCAGCCACTGCCTCTGCGCATTGATTCCCTCCTTGCCGTCGCGTACGCGGGTGCTGGTCCTGCAGCACCCCAGCGAGGTCGGGCACGCGCTGAATACCGCAGGGTTGGCCGTGCTCGGCTTGCGCAATGCGGAATTGCGGGTCGGCGAGCGTTTCGCCGAGGAGACCTGGCGGGTACCGGGCTACCGGGCCTGCCTGCTGTTTCCCGGCGAGCAGGCGCGAGCGCTGGCGGCGATGGCCGCCGAGGCCGCCGGCGAGCCCCTCCTGCTGGTGGTGCCGGACGGCACCTGGCGCAAGGCGCGCAAGCTGCTGCACCTGAACCCGGCCCTGGCGGCCCTGCCGCGGGTGAGCCTGGCCGAAGGCATGGCGTCGCGTTATCGCCTGCGCAAGGCGCCGGGAGAGGGCGCGCTGTCGACCATCGAGGCAATCGCCGCGGCGCTCGACGAACTGGAGGCGCCGCGTACCCACGAAGCCCTGCTGAAGCCATTCGATGCCCTGATCGAGGGGCAGATCGCGGCGATGGGTGAGGATACCTACCGGCGCAACCATCTCAACCAGGAGCGCCGCCGCCGATAGCGGTCGAGCAGTTCCGGGATCGCCGTTTCGCGCCAGAACTCTGGGCTGACCATGCCGCTGGACATGCCGCCGTGGGCGTGGCGCGCGAGGTAGATCAGGGCATCGTATTCCAGCGGATGGCCGCTGAGGCGCTCGAAGGTCTCGCCGAGCAGGCGTTCCAGGGCCGCGGCGGAGGCCGGCCAGGGCGCGTCCGCCAGTTGCCCGGCCATTTCCTGCCAGAGGTAGGGGTCGCCACGGCCGCCCCAGCGCGAGGGTTCCCGTTCGAAGAGTTCGGCGATGCGCAGTCTGGCCATGTCGGTCGGTCGTGTCTGTCGAAAGCGAAAAGTATGCCCGATTGGCGGGACCGCATGGGCGGAGTAGACTGCCGCGGTCTTTCCTTCCGTACGAGGTGTTCGTCCGATGCGCAATTGATGCTGCCGTGTCCGCACGGCCGGTTTTCCGTCCCTGGCCCGAGGGCCCGGGGGAATGCATGGCATCAAGGGGGTATCCATGACGAATACGTCGACCCTGACGCTCGATGGCGTCTCTTTCCAGCTGCCGGACGGCAGCCTTCTGTTTTCCGATCTCGACGAAACCTTCGACACCCGGCACACCGGGCTGGTGGGACGCAACGGCGTCGGCAAGTCGCTGCTCGCGCGCCTGCTCGCCGGACACTTGCAGCCGTCCAGCGGCAGCGTCCGGCGCCAGGGGCGCGTGCGCTACCTGGCGCAGCAGCTCGATCCGGCCGAGTATCCGACCGTCGCCGACCTGGCTGGCGTCCGCCCATGGCTGGAGGCGCTGGCGCGGATCGAGGCGGGTAGCCTCGACGACGCCGACTACGAATGCCTGGGCGAGCGCTGGGACATCCGCCAACGCCTGGCCGACGCCCTGGCCGCCGAGGGGCTCGGCCATCTCCGCGCGGATACCCCGAGCGAACGCCTGAGCGGCGGCGAATGCATGCGCGTAGCGCTGCTCGGCGCATTTCTCGACGACGCCGACTTCCTCATCCTCGACGAACCGAGCAACCCTCTCGACGGGCCGGCGCGCGCCTTGTTGCGGGCGCGGCTGGCGGCCTGGGACGGCGGCCTGCTGCTGGTCAGCCATGACCGCGAACTGCTCGAGGGCATGCAGCGGATCGTCGAGCTGTCGACCCTCGGCCTGCGCAGCTATGGCGGCGGCTATTCCTTCTACGCGCAGAGCCGGGAGGAGGCGCGCGAGGCCGCCGAGCGCCGCCTGGACCAGCGTCGTCTGGAGCGCAAGCGGCAGACCCTGGCCATGCGCGAACAGCAGCAGCGCCAGGAGCGGCGCCAGGCCAGCGGCCGGCGCGAAGGCAAGACGGCGAACCAGGCGAAGATCCTGCTCGGTGGGTTCAGGGAACGTAGCGAGGTCAGCGCCGGCAAGCTGCGCAATGCCCACCAGGCGGAGCGCGAGCGCCTCGACCGCGAGGTGCGCGAGGCTGCCCGGGAGGTCGAGGAGGCGTCGCCGCTGCTGCTCGATTCGCCCGATGCCGAACTGGCGGCGCAGCGCCGGATCGTCGAGTTGAAGGGCGCGGTCCTGCCGCATCTGCGCGGGCCGTTGCGAGAAATCGACCTGCTCCTGAGCGGTCCGCGACGGCTGGCGCTGGTCGGCCCGAACGGCAGCGGCAAGTCGACCCTGCTGCGGCTGCTGGCCGGGCAACGGGCGCCGCTGGCGGGAACCTGCGCGGTGACGGTGGGCGCCGCCTATCTCGACCAGCGGCTGAGCGTGCTGGACCACGGGCGAGGCGTGCTGGAGCAGTTGCTGGAGGTCAATCGCAGTCGCGGCGAAAGCTGGCTGCGCACGCGCCTGGCGCAACTCGGCTTGCCGGCCGAACGGCTCTCCCAGCCGTGCGCGACGCTGAGCGGCGGCGAACGCTTGAAGGCGGCCCTGGCCCTGGTGCTGTATGCCGACCGACCGGCGCAGTTGCTATTGCTCGACGAGCCGGACAACCACCTCGACCTGGCTGCGCGGCAGGCCCTGGAAAGCATGCTCGGACAGTACCGTGGGGCCTTGCTGGTGGTGTCCCATGACCCGGTGTTTCTCCGCCACCTGGCGCTGGACGGCGAACTGCGGGCTACTGCCGCGGGTTGGCGCCTGGAGGACCGATGAGCTGGCCATCCGCCGCGACCTGCAGGAGGCTGACTCCGCCGTGGCTGAAACCGATGGCGAGGAGTTTGTCGCTGACTGCCAGGCACAGCGGTATGGCGTCTGCCGTGCGGTAGCGCCAGCGACATTCGCCGCTGGCGAGGTCGCGTACCTCGACCTGACCATCGACCAGCGCCAGTGCGATCCATTGTCCGCCGGGCAACGGCGCGAAGGCGCTGACCTGGGCGGACAGGGTGGCGCCCCAGAGCGTGCCGCGGCTCTCCAGGTCGTAGCAGGTCAGGCGCTGGGTACCGTAGGCGTGATGCGGCGAGTTGTAGACCTTGGCGTTGAGCAGCAGGCGATTGCCCAGCAGGCAGCCGTGCAGGTTGTTGAAGTGCTCCGGGTGGCGCTCCAGGCGTAGCACTTCGCGGGTCTTGAAGGTCTGCGGGTCGAGGCGGAACAGGCCTTTGTCCTGGTGCTGCTCCGGCGGATTGCCGGCCAGGTAGAAGAAGGCTTCGCCACGGTCGATGCGCAGATGGTGGTTGAACAGGTCGTAGTGTCCGAGACGGCGCCTGTGGACGATCCGGCCGGCCGGGTCGAGCACGAGGTCTTCCAGGTCTTTGCCCTCGAGGGCGATCTGGCGGGCGAGAAAACCGCCTTGGGCGGATTGCGCCAGCAGATGGCGGCAGTCGCTCAGGAGCAGCGGTTGTCCCGGCGTTAGCGGCACCTTGAACAGTCGCTGGGCGGCATATCCGAGTTGCAGATTGACCAGCAGGCTGTCGTCCGTGGCGTTATGGAAGACCTGCAGGCACTGGCCCCGTTCGGCCAGTTCGAAGCTGCGCAGGCTGTCGTCGGCCAGATTCCAGAGCTCGAGCCGGGGGCTGGCGCGGGCGATGGCCAGGCGTTGTCCGTCGAGAAAGCACAGGTCCCATACCGGTGGACGATGCAGGAACCGCCGATCTTTGCCCAGGGCGAGGTTTTCCAGGATCGGCAGCGCTGCTTCGCGTTGTGTCGAGGCAGGGTAGAGGGCCCAGTCGAAGGGCAGGCGGGTGCCGGGCAGGTCGTCCAGCACCAGTGGGGCGTCGACCGGAAAGGCTAGCGAATGGCGCTGGCGGAACAACGGTCGGTCCTCCAGGTCGTCGCTGGGGGCGACGGTGAAGGTCAGGCGCCGGCCGTCGTCCTCGAAGTCGCAGGCGAGCACTTCGCGGTTGTCGGCGAGCAGCGATTGGGTCTTGCCGCTCGCGTAGTCCCAGGCCAGCAGACCGCCTTCGAAGAAGGCGCCGCCGTCGTAGCGTCCGCCGCCGATCACCAGTACGGGCCGGCTCGGGTGCCAGGCGATGGCGTTGAGCGGAAAGCCCAGGTCCGGCAGGACGGCGATGCATTCGAGGTCGCCGCCGCGGTACAGGCGCAGGCTCTGTTCGTAGACGTCGAGCTGTCGGCCCGGGTGTTGCCCATGAAAGGCGCTGGCCACCGCGAGGAGCGCGCCGCCGGGAGCCTGGAACACGGCGTAGGGCTCGCCGATGTCGGCGAAGGCGCAAGCGGGCAGCCTGCGGCCGGAAGGAAGCGGGGAGTTGGGCATGGGCGATACCGGGAAAGAGAGTCGGGCGCAGTGTCGTTCATTCGTCGTTTCGGGAAAAGCATGGGAAGAGCGGCTGTTCCGACCAGTCGTTTTCTTCTAGGATGGCGCTCCCTTCCTCCCTCGTCGCCGCCGCTGTGCACCGTCCATGCGTTGATTCGCGCCACGGGCATCCAGACGACGAACCTCAGCGTGGCGCCCGGCCTGGCGGTCGCGGCTGCCTTTCGTTCTACCTGGAATCTTTCGGATAAAGGAATCCAGCATGCACATTCGCAAGCGCGTCGACGCCGACAACACGGCATTGGTCGACCTGTGGGAACGTTCCGTCCGCGCGACCCACGACTTTCTCAGTGAAGCGGACATCGTCGAGCTTTACCCACAGGTCCGCGACCTGTACCTGCCGGCCGTCGAGGTCTGGGTGCTGGTCGACGACGACGGCGTGGCCCAGGGCTTCATTGGCCTGAACCAGGCGCATGTCGAGATGCTCTTCGTCGAACCCGGGCTGCGCGGCCGGGGTATCGGCCGACGCCTGCTCGATCATGCGCGGGCGACCTGGCCGCGCCTGAGCGTCGATGTCAACGAGCAGAACCCGCAGGCCTGCGGTTTCTATCGACACTATGGGTTCCGCCAGACCGGCCGCTCCGCGACCGACTCGGCGGGGCGGCCGTTCCCGCTGCTGCACATGAGCCTCTAGGAGGGCGCGGCACCTCGCCACGTGGGGCGAGGTGCCGCGCAACATCCGGAAAAGTTTTCCCCGGCCAGATGCTTTCAACTGCAAGCATCCGTTTGAGACAGGTCAAACGTTGCGGCGCAGGCCTGCCCGATAGTTCTGTTCATCAGAACGAGGCGCAGGAATCCCATGAACGGCATCCCACCCCTGTCTTCCCGCGACGCCCATGCCAGCCCGCCGCAACGGGTGCTGGAACGATTGCACAGCTCCGCCGCCGGCCTGGACGCGGACGAGGCCGCCCGCCGCCTGGCGGCGCACGGCTACAACCGGTTGCCCGCGCCGAAACGCCAGGGGCCGCTGCTGCGCTTGCTGCGGCAGTTCCACAACGTCCTGCTGTACATGATGCTGTTCGCCTCGCTGGTCACCGCGCTGCTCGGCTTCTGGGTGGACAGTGCGGTAATCCTCCTGGCGGTGGTGGTCAACGCGCTGATCGGTTTCGTCCAGGAGGGCAAGGCGGCCAACGCGCTGGACGCCATCCGCGACATGCTTTCGCTGCATGCCCTGGTCCTGCGCGACGGCCAGCGCCAGGCGCTGGACGCCGAACGCCTGGTACCGGGCGACGTGGTGCTGCTGGCCTCCGGCGACCGGGTGCCGGCCGACCTGCGGCTGTTCGAAACGAAGAACTTCCATGTCGACGAGTCGGCCCTGACCGGCGAGTCGGTGCCGGTGGAGAAGGGCTGCGTCGCGGTGGCCATCGACGCGTTGCTCGGCGACCGCCGTTGCATGGCCTATTCCGGCACCCTGGTGACCAGCGGCCAGGCGCGCGGAGTGGTGGTCGCCACCGCCGGGGATACCGAACTGGGCCGGATCGGTACGCTGTTGCGCGAAGTCCGCACCCTGGCCACTCCGCTGCTGCGACAGATCGCCAGCTTCAGTCGCTGGCTGGCCCTGGCGATCCTGCTGCTGGCCGGCGCCACTTTCGTCCTCGGCACCCTCTGGCAGGGCCAGCCGATGGTGGACATGTTCATGCTGGTGGTGGCGCTGACCGCCTCGGCGATTCCCGAGGGACTGCCGGCGATCATGACGGTGATCCTCGCCCTCGGCGTACAGCGCATGGCCCGGCGCAACGCCATCGTCAGCCGCCTGCCGGCGGTGGAGACGCTGGGTTCGGTGACGGTGATCTGCTCGGACAAGACCGGCACCCTGACCCGCAACGAGATGACCGTGCAGCGTATCGTCACCGCCGACCAGGTGATCGAGGTCAGCGGCGCCGGCTACGCTCCGCTGGGTGGTTTCAGCCACAACGGCGAAGGCCTCGATCCCGCCGGACGCGACGATCTGCAGGAGATCGGTCGCGCGACGCTGTTGTGCAACGAGGCGCGCCTGCACCAGGAGGGCGAGGCATGGCAACTGGAGGGCGACCCCACCGAAGGCGCGCTGCTCAGCCTCGGCCTCAAGCTGGGCCTCGATCCGCAGGCGCTGGCGGCGGAACGGCCACGCAGCGATGCGATTCCGTTCGAGTCCGAGCATCGCTTCATGGCCACCCTGCACCACGACCACGCGGGCCAGGCGATGGTCTACCTGAAGGGCGCGCCGGAGCGCATCCTCGACATGTGCGAGGCTGAACGGGTGGGCGACTCGGTGCGGTCGCTCGACCCGGATTACTGGCGGCGCCTGGCCACCGACACCGCCGCTCGCGGCCTGCGCCTGCTGGCCATCGCCCGGCGGGCGATGCCGGCAGAGCAGCGCACGCTGGATTTCGCCGACGTGGAACATGGCTTCACCCTGTTGGCCCTGGTGGGCATCATCGATCCGCCGCGCGAGGAGGCCGTGGCCGCGGTCGCCGAATGCCAGGCGGCGGGTATCGCGGTGAAGATGATCACCGGCGACCACGTCGACACCGCGCGGGCGATCGGCGCCATGCTCGGGATCGGCATCGACCGGCCGGCGCTGACCGGCGCGGAGATCGAACTGCTCGACGACCAGCGCCTGCGCGAAGTGCTGCCGGGCGTCGATGTGTTCGCCCGCGCCAGCCCCGAGCACAAGCTGCGCCTGGTGCAGGCCCTGCAGGCCAGCGGCGAGGTGGTGGCGATGACCGGCGACGGGGTCAACGATGCGCCGGCGCTGAAGCGCGCCGACGTCGGCGTAGCGATGGGCAACAAGGGCACCGAGGCGGCCAAGGAGGCGGCCGAGGTGGTCCTCGCCGACGACAATTTCGCCACCATCGCCAATGCCGTGCGCGAGGGAAGGGCGGTCTACGACAACCTGAAGAAATTCATCCTCTTCATGCTGCCGACCAACGGTGGCGAGGCGTTGATCGTGATCGCCGCGATCCTGTTCCAGCTGACCCTGCCGATGACGCCGGCGCAGATCCTCTGGATCAACATGGCCACCTCCAGCACCCTGGGCCTGGCGCTGGCCTTCGATCCGGCCGAGCGCGGCCTGATGCAGCGTCCGCCGCGCCCGCCGGCGGAGCCCCTGTTGTCGCTGTTCTTCGTCTGGCGGGTGCTGCTGGTCTCGCTGCTGATGATGGCGGGCGCCCTGGGCCTGTTCCTCTGGGAGCTGGAGCATGGCACCGGGCTGGAGCGCGCGCGGACCATGGCGGTGAACAGCGTGGTGGTGTGCGAGATGTTCTACCTGCTCAACAGCCGGCATATCTACGATTCGGTGCTCAGCCGCGAGGGCCTGTTCGGCAACCGCCAGGTCTTGCTGGCGATCGCCGCCTGCGTGGTGCTGCAACTGCTCTATACCTACGCGCCGCCGTTGCAGGCGCTGTTCGGCTCGGTCGGCCTGGCCCCGGGCGAGTGGGCGCGGGTGCTGCTGGCCGGGCTTGGCCTGTTCTGCGTCGCCGAACTGGAAAAGTGGCTATGTCGCCGGGTTCGTGCCCGGCAGGCCTGATGCCGCGAGGTCGCCCCTTTGGCCACGGCGCTGTGCCTTTGCCCGTGCGCCGCGCACCGACGACTGCGCCTCGGATCGCCCGGCCGAGAGCGGTCGCACGCGTGGCGATGGGCCGACAGTGAACCCGGGGACCAGGCGTGACTGGGTATTCAGTTCGCATAAAATGTGATCTAGATCACATTTAAACGTTTGCTTACCCTCTAGGACGGGTATCGTACTAGGTGCATCAAACGCCGCGGTCTATTGTTAAGTGGGACTGAAATGTGCCTTTCCGGCACAACGCCAACTCTATAGAGTGGGCTGACTGGACATCTTCAGGGGTCGTCGGGCACGGGCGCATGCGCCTCGGCAGGAAGCCGGGATTCTCGGACTGCCGTACAACGTGCCGGATATCGGGTGCCGAATCCATATTTGGCTGATTGGTTAATAGTTTAAGAAGAACGTAGCGCTATGGCCTTGGTTGACGGTTTTCTTGAGCTGGAACGCTCAAGTGGAAAATTGGAGTGGAGCGCCATCCTGCAGAAGATGGCGAGCGACCTTGGATTCTCGAAGATCCTCTTCGGCCTGTTGCCTAAGGACAGCCAGGACTACGAGAACGCCTTCATCGTCGGCAACTACCCGGCCGCCTGGCGCGAGCATTACGACCGGGCTGGCTACGCGCGGGTCGACCCGACGGTCAGTCACTGTACCCAGAGCGTACTGCCGATTTTCTGGGAACCGTCCATCTACCAGACGCGAAAGCAGCACGAGTTCTTCGAGGAAGCCTCGGCCGCCGGCCTGGTGTATGGGCTGACCATGCCGCTGCATGGTGCTCGCGGCGAACTCGGCGCGCTGAGCCTCAGCGTGGAAGCGGAAAACCGGGCCGAGGCCAACCGTTTCATGGAGTCGGTCCTGCCGACCCTGTGGATGCTCAAGGACTACGCACTGCAGAGCGGTGCCGGACTGGCCTTCGAACATCCGGTCAGCAAACCGGTGGTTCTGACCAGCCGGGAGAAGGAAGTGTTGCAGTGGTGCGCCATCGGCAAGACCAGTTGGGAGATATCGGTTATCTGCAACTGCTCGGAAGCCAATGTGAACTTCCATATGGGAAATATTCGGCGGAAGTTCGGTGTGACCTCCCGCCGCGTAGCGGCCATTATGGCCGTTAATTTGGGTCTTATTACTCTCTGATCTTGCCTCTCAGGTCGGCGAGCTGGCGATCGGTAATTTGCCCTTCTATATAGAAATGCAAAAGCAGATATATAGGGAAGGGCAGGTTCTCGCCATTCTCGAAACGACTGCCGCAGGATTGGCTTATCCCGAAGCGGCTCCAGAAAGTTTCCTGGCTTTCCCGTCGGGCGGTGCGGGTGGCCTTTGCCCGGAAGGCCATGTTTTGGGGCTGTGTTCTCTCGTGTGAAGCCATTGCTCTGATCTTTTCGGACGTTTCTTCGAGCCTAGCAAGGGTCCGGGTTCACCGAAATCTATCTCATTTGCTAGTTATAAAATTATGAAATTTGCATAAATTCTTCAGCTTCCTATTTGGAGGAAGTGAAGATGATCGTACAAATTGGTCGGCGCGAAGAGTTCGATAAAAAACTGCTGGGCGAGATGCACAAGTTGCGTGCTCAAGTGTTCAAGGAGCGCAAAGGCTGGGACGTTAGTGTCATCGACGAGATGGAAATCGATGGTTATGACGCACTCAGCCCTTATTACATGTTGATCCAGGAAGATACTCCTGAAGCCCAGGTTTTCGGTTGCTGGCGAATTCTCGATACCACTGGCCCCTACATGCTGAAGAACACCTTCCCGGAGCTTCTGCACGGCAAGGAAGCGCCTTGCTCGCCGCACATCTGGGAACTCAGCCGTTTCGCCATCAACTCTGGACAGAAAGGCTCGCTGGGCTTTTCCGACTGTACGCTGGAGGCGATGCGCGCGCTGGCCCGCTACAGCCTGCAGAACGACATCCAGACGCTGGTGACGGTAACCACCGTAGGGGTGGAGAAGATGATGATCCGTGCCGGCCTGGACGTATCGCGCTTCGGTCCGCACCTGAAGATCGGCATCGAGCGCGCGGTGGCCTTGCGTATCGAACTCAATGCCAAGACCCAGATCGCGCTTTACGGGGGAGTGCTGGTGGAACAGCGACTGGCGGTTTCATGACGGGGACCTGTCGGCTCGCGCCGGCGCGTTCTCTGTCGGAGAGGGAGCGCCTGGCGTCGATGCCGAATCCGCTGTAAAGCGAGTCCGACCCGCTCCGGACTCGCTATCAGGCATCCCCGGACCAGGGCGCCGGGCTGCCGAACAGGCGTCCCATGGCGCCACGCAAGCCCATTTCCCGCAGTACTTCGAGTTCACCGAGGGTTTCCACCTGTTCCGCGATCAACGGTAGATCGATGCTGTGGGTGGTGCGATAGACCGCTTCGATGAACAACCGCTTGTCGCCTTCCCGGTCGACGGCGTGCAGGTAGCAGCCGTCCAGCTTGAGGTAGGCCAGCCCCAGATGGGTAAGGTTGCCGATCAGGCTGAAGCGGCCGCCGAAATGCTGCAGGCCGAGACCGCAGCCCAGTTCGCGCAGGACCTGGCTGAGGCGCTCCAGTTCGGCCGCGGATGGCAGGTGCCGCTCGTCCAGTTCCAGGGTCAGCTGGCGCGCCTCCTGCGGATGCGCCTTGAGCAGGGCCAGTAGCGGGGCGAACGCCTGCGCATTGCGGACGCTGGCGGCCGACAGGCTCAGCGCCAGCGGCCGTGGATGGCGCCGCAGGTGCTCCAGGCTCTGTTCGAGCATCGCCAGGTCGAGACGCGCGGCCCAGCCGAAACGTTCTATCCAGGGCAGGAAGCGCCCGGCGGCGATGGCCGTGGCCTGCGGGTCGAGCAGGCGCGCGAGGACCTTGTGGTGGAGGACGCGCTGGGTGTCCAGGCAGTCCACCACCGGCTGGAAATAGAGCAGCAGGCGGCGCTCCGTCAGGGCCTGGTCGATCCAGTCGTGCCAGTCCTGGCTGTCGTTGAGCGCCGCGAGCGCGGTGCCGTCCTGGCTCGCCCAGGGCTGGGCGGGCTGGCTTTCGGCCTGGGCCAGGGCCTGGTCGGCACGGGCCAGGAGATCCGCGGGCGAGTCGCCTTCGGCGAACGCGCTGATACCGAGATAGGCGACCGGCGTGAGATCGCTGGCACCGGTGCGGGCAAGGTTCTCCAGGCCTTCGCAGAGTTCCTCGGCCAGGCGTTCGGCCTGCTCGCGGGAGCAACCGGGAGCCAGCACGGCGAACTCGCCGCCGCGGCTGCGGGCCAGCAGCCAGTCGGCGCGCCCTTGCTGGCCGCAGGAGTCGACCAGCAAGCGGGCGACCGCCTGGATCAGTTCATCCGTGCGTTGCCCGCCGAGACGCTGGTTCAGCCCGTTCAGGTCGTTCAGGCGCAGCAGCAGGAGCTGCCCGGCATGCTCGTGCTCGCCGGCACCCAGCTGTTCGTTGAGGCGGGCGTCGAACAGGCGCCGGTTGGGCAGGCCGGTGAGACTGTCCTGGTAGGCCTGGGCGCGTAGCTTGTCGCTACGCGCGGCCTCCTCGGCGAACAGCGTGCGAAGTTTCTCCACCATCTGGTTCATCGCCTGCACCACGCGGCGCAGCTCCGGCGTGCGCGGCAGCCTGGGCAGGCTGAGGAATTCCCGCCGGCTGATGGCATGGGCCTGGCGCACCATCTGGTCGAGCGGGCGCAGTTGGCGGCGCAGCAGCCAGCCGCCAAGCAGCAGGCTCACCGCGCCGCAGGCCAGCAACCAGTAGAGGCTGCCCAGGGCGCTGTCCCACAGGCGCGCCAGGGCGAATTGCGGATGGCTGACCACCTCGACCCGCGCCGCCTGTTCCCAGCCGCGCATGATCAGCGCGTCGCCACCCTGGGGCTGGAGATCCACCAGGCGTTCGAACCAGCCGGGCACCGTACGCTCGGCATGCGCTTGCACGCGCTCGACCAGCGGCTTGCCGCTCTTGATGTCGATCACCCGGATGCTGGCGAAGTAGCCGCTGTCGAAGATCGAGCTGACCATCAGTTGCACCATCGCCGGGTCGTCCACGTGTGGCGTCAGGGACAGGCCGAGGGCGGTGGCGGCGTCCTGGGCGTGGGAGCGCAACTGGCCGCGCAACTGCTCGCGGGAGTTCTCCACGCTGCTGACGAAGCTGCCGCTGAAGGCGACGACGAGGAACAGGCAGATGGCGAGGAACAATTGCTTGAGCAGTGACATTCAATCCTCCTTGGGGGCGTCGAGGTCGAGGCCTTCGGCGCGCATCTTGGTCAGCAGGTCCTGCCAGCGCGACAGCTTCTTGCTGTCGCCGGTCCGGCGTCCGCCGTCGGGTCCGGGCAGCCAGAGGCCCTCGGCATTGAAGGCGTACACCGGCAACAGGTCGTCGCGTTGCGAAGCGGGGCGGATCTCGCCGATCAGGTTGTCCAGCACCAGTGGGTCGGCGCCCGGGCTGGCGTACCAGGTCAGCACCATGTGCGCCTGGTTCAGGCGCAGGGCCTTGACGTAGGTGATGCGCAGCTTGTCGCTGGCGACGCCGAGGCGACGCAGGGTCACGTACTTGGCGATGGCGTAGTCCTCGCAGTCGGCTGCGCCCTTGACCAGCGCCTCGACCGGAGTCGCCCAGTAGTCTTCCTGCTGCCAGATTTCGATGTCGTCGGTGAAGCGTAGCGACTGGTTGAAGAAGTCGTTGACCGCGCGCAGCTTGGCCGCTTCGTCGAGCGTGCCGCCCTGTTCGAGCAGGCGGCCCCAGTCGCCCAGGCGTGATTTCGCCGCGCCCAGCTCGCCGTAGCGCTGCTCGGCACGGCTCAGTATCGACTCCAGGTCCCACTGCGCCAGCGCCGCGCCGACTGCCAGCAGCAATGTCGCCGCCAGCGACAGCAGCCAGGGGGCGTAGGCCCTGGGGCAGGGCCGGCGGGCGCCGGGGGTTGGGGACATCGAGCGGGCTCCGGAAGGACTCAGCGAAGTCTACGAGAGCGCCGGGCGGCCTGCCAGCGCGGGGTGTCCGGCGAAACTGACAGGATTGTCATTCAGGGGTCAGGGTGGGGTCCCGCTGCGCTGCTTATAAAGAAGAACGAAGTCGGCCGCGCGAGGCCGGCGACTGGGAAAGGTGGACAGATGCAGGCGTTGCGCAGTGGTGGGGGACGGGTCCTGGTGGGCGTGCTGGCGGCGGGCCTGGTCGCCTTCGGCGGTTGGGCATGGCTCGGCGGCGACGCCGGGGCGAAGGCGGCGCCCGCGCCGGCCAGGGTCCCGGTGAACGTGGCGCGGGTGGAGCGGCTCGACGTCGAGCAACAGGTCAGCGGCATCGGCACGGTGACTTCGTTGCACAACGTGGTGATCCGCACCCAGATCGACGGCCAGTTGACCCGCCTGCTGGTGAGCGAAGGGCAGATGGTCGAGGCGGGCGAGTTGCTGGCGACCATCGATGACCGCGCCGTCGTCGCCGCGCTGGAGCAGGCGCAGGCCTCCAGGGCGAGCAACCAGGCCCAGCTGAAATCCGCCGAGCAGGACCTGCAACGCTACCGCAGCCTGTATGCCGAGCGTGCGGTGTCACGCCAACTGCTGGACCAGCAGCAGGCGACGGTCGACCAGTTGCGCGCGACCCTGAAGGCCAACGATGCCACCATCAACGCCGAGCGGGTGCGCCTGTCCTACACCCGGATCACCTCGCCGGTATCCGGCAAGGTCGGTATCCGCAACGTCGATGTCGGCAACCTGGTGCGGGTCGGCGACAGTCTCGGCCTGTTCAGCGTGACCCAGATCGCACCGATCTCCGTAGTCTTCTCCCTGCAACAGGAACAGTTGCCCCAGTTGCAGGCGCTGCTCGGCGGCGAGGCGGCGGTGCGCGCCTACAGCCGCGACGGCGGGAGCGCGCTGGGCGAGGGCCGGTTGCTGACCATCGACAACCAGATCGACAGTTCCACCGGCACCATCCGCGTGCGCGCCTCCTTCGATAACCGCCAGGCCCGGCTCTGGCCCGGGCAGTTCGTCGCGGTGAGCCTGCACACCGGGGTCCGGCGCGACCAGTTGGTGCTGTCGAGCAAGGCGGTGCGCCGCGGCCTGGAGGGCAATTTCGTCTACCGGGTCGCCGCCGACCGGGTCGAGGCGGTGCCGGTGCGGGTGCTCCAGGACATCGACGGCCTCAGTGTGGTGGAAGGCCTGGCCAGCGGTGACCAGGTGGTGGTGGACGGCCACTCGCGGCTGATGCCCGGCGCCCTGGTCGATATCCAGGAGCCGCGCCCGAGCCTGGCCCAGGCCACGGAGCGGCGGCCGTGACGCCGCGCGCCGGGATTTCCGGCTGGTGCGTACGGCACCCGATCGCCACCGCGCTGCTGACCCTGGCCTCGCTGCTGCTGGGGCTGCTGGCGTTCCTCCGGCTCGGCGTGGCGCCGTTGCCGGAGGCGGACTTCCCGACCATCCAGATCAACGCCTTGCTGCCCGGCGGTAGCCCGGAAACCATGGCCTCGTCGGTGGCCACCCCCTTGGAAGTGCAGTTCAGCGCGATTCCCGGGATCACCGAGATGACCTCCAGCAGCGCCCTGGGCACTACCACCCTGACCCTGCAGTTCAGCCTCGACAAGAGCATCGACGTCGCCGCCCAGGAAGTCCAGGCGGCGATCAACGCCGCGGCCGGGCGGCTGCCGGTGGACATGCCGAACCTGCCGACCTGGCGCAAGGTCAACCCGGCGGACAGCCCGATCATGATCCTGCGGGTCAACTCGGAGATGATGCCGCTGATCGAACTCAGCGATTACGCCGAGACCATCCTCGCCCGCCAGCTCAGCCAGGTGAACGGCGTGGGGCAGATCTTCGTGGTCGGCCAGCAGCGCCCGGCGATCCGCATCCAGGCCCAGCCGGAAAAGCTCGCCGCCTACCAGCTGACCCTGGCCGACCTGCGCCAGTCGTTGCAGTCGGCCAGCGTCAACCTGGCCAAGGGCGCGCTCTACGGCGAGGGGCGGGTGTCGACCCTCGCGGCCAACGACCAGTTGTTCAACGCCAGCGACTATGACGACCTGGTGGTCGCCTACCGCCAGGGCGCGCCGGTGTTCCTCAAGGACGTGGCGCGGATCGTCTCGGCGCCCGAGGACGACTACGTGCAGGCCTGGCCGAACGGCGTGCCCGGGGTGGCGCTGGTGATCCTGCGCCAGCCTGGGGCGAACATCGTCGATACCGCCGACGCGATCCAGGCCGCGCTGCCACGCCTGCGCGAGATGCTCCCGGCGACCATCGAGGTAGACGTGCTCAACGATCGCACCCGGACCATCCGCTCGTCGTTGCACGAGGTCGAACTGACCCTGCTGCTGACCATTGGCCTGGTGGTGCTGGTGATGGGCCTGTTCCTCCGCCAGCTGTCGGCGACCCTGATCGTCGCCACGGTGCTGGCGGTGTCCCTGAGCGCCAGCTTCGCGGCGATGTACGTGCTCGGCTTCACCCTCAACAACCTGACCCTGGTGGCGCTGATCATCGCCGTCGGCTTCATCGTCGACGACGCCATCGTGGTCGTGGAGAACATCCACCGACACCTGGAAGCGGGCGCCTCGAAGGTCGAGGCGGCGCTCAAGGGCGCGGCGGAGATCGGCTTTACCGTGATTTCCATCAGCTTCTCGCTGATCGCCGCGTTCATTCCCCTGCTGTTCATGGGCGGGATCGTCGGCCGGCTGTTTCGCGAATTCGCGGTCAGCGTGACGGTGGCGATCCTGATCTCGGTGGTCGCTTCGCTGACCCTGGCGCCGATGCTGGCTTCGCGCTTCATGCCGGCATTGCGGCATGCCGAAGCGCCGAGAAAGGGCTTCGCCGAATGGCTGACCGGCGGCTACGAACGCGGCCTGCGCTGGGCGCTCGGGCACCAGCGGCTGATGCTGGTCGGCTTCGCCTTTACCGTGCTGGTGGCGGTGGCCGGCTACGTCGGGATTCCCAAGGGTTTCTTCCCCTTGCAGGACACCGCCTTCGTCTTCGGCACGAGCCAGGCTGCCGAGGATATCTCCTACGACGACATGGTCGCCAAGCACCGGCAACTGGCCGAGATCATCGCCAGCGACCCGGCGGTGCAGAGCTACAACCATGCGGTGGGCGTCACCGGCGGTAGCCAGAGCCTGGCCAACGGACGTTTCTGGATCGTCCTCAAGGACCGTGGCGAGCGCGATGTCTCGGTCGGTGAGTTCATCGACCGGCTGCGCCCGCAACTGGCCAAGGTGCCGGGAATCATGCTCTACCTGCGCGCGGCGCAGGACATCAACCTCAGTTCCGGACCCTCGCGGACCCAGTACCAGTACGCCCTGCGCAGCAGCGACAGCACCCAGCTGGCGCTCTGGGCGCAACGCCTCACCGAGCGCCTGAAGCAGGTGCCGGGGCTGATGGATGTGTCCAACGACCTGCAGGTCGGCGCCAGCGTCACCGCGCTGGACATCGACCGGGTGGCCGCGGCGCGTTTCGGCCTCAGCGCCGAGGATGTCAGCCAGACCCTCTACGACGCCTTCGGCCAGCGCCAGGTCGGCGAGTACCAGACCGAGGTCAACCAGTACAAGGTGGTCCTCGAACTCGATGCGCGCCAGCGCGGCCGCGCGGAAAGCCTGGACTGGTTCTACCTGCGCTCGCCGCTGAGCGGCGAGATGGTCCCGCTGTCGGCCATCGCCAAGGTCGCGGCGCCGCGCTCCGGGCCGCTGCAGATCAACCACAACGGCATGTTCCCGGCGGTCAACCTGTCCTTCAACCTGGCTGCCGGGGTGTCCCTCGGCGAGGCGGTGCAGGCGGTGCAGCGCGCCCAGGAGGAGATCGGCATGCCCTCGACCATTATCGGCGTGTTCCAGGGCGCGGCGCAGGCCTTCCAGAGCTCGCTGGCCTCGCAACCGCTGCTGATCCTCGCCGCGCTGATCGCGGTGTACATCATCCTCGGCGTGCTCTACGAGAGTTTCGTGCATCCGCTGACGATCCTTTCGACCCTGCCCTCGGCGGGGATCGGCGCGGTGTTCCTGCTCTGGGCCTGGGGCCAGGACTTCTCGATCATGGCGCTGATCGGCATCGTGCTGCTGATCGGTATCGTCAAGAAGAACGGCATCCTCATGGTCGACTTCGCCATCGTCGCCCAGCGCGAGCAGGGAATGAGCGCGGAGCAGGCGATCTACCAGGCCTGCCTGACCCGTTTCCGGCCGATCATGATGACCACCCTGGCCGCGCTGCTGGGCGCGATACCCCTGATGATCGGCTTCGGCACCGGTTCCGAGCTGCGCCAGCCTCTGGGCATCGCGGTGGTCGGCGGGCTGCTGGTGAGCCAGGTGTTGACCCTGTTCAGCACGCCGGTGGTATACCTGGCCCTGGAGCGGCTGTTCCACCGGCGCGGGGCGACGACCTCGGACGGCGGAACCGCTGGGGCGACGGCGTCATGAGGCGTAACGGACGCGGCTTTCCTGGACGGCGGCGCGTGGCTAGGATGCAGGCAGGCATGCGTCCCGCCCGGGATGCGAAGGCGAACAGAGGATCGGGCGATAGATGCGGGTACTGATTGTCGAGGACGAGGCGAAGACGGCGGACTACCTGAACCGTGGCCTCAGCGAACAGGGGTTCACCGTGGACCTGGCGGACAACGGCATCGACGGTCGCCACCTGGCGCTCCATGGCGAGTACGACGTGATCGTGCTCGACGTGATGCTGCCGGGCGTCGACGGCTACGGCGTTCTGCGGGCGTTGCGCGAGCGGCGGCAGACCCCGGTGATCATGCTCACCGCGCGCGAGCGCGTGGAAGACCGGGTGCGCGGGCTGCGCGAGGGCGCTGACGACTACCTGATCAAGCCGTTCTCCTTCCTCGAACTGGTTGCCCGCCTGCAGGCCCTGACCCGGCGCGGCGGCAACCACGAAAGCCATTCGCAGATGCGCATCGCCGACCTGTCCATCGACCTGCTCAGCCGCAAGGTCTTCCGCGGCAACACTCGCCTGGAGCTGACTGCCAAGGAGTACGCGCTGCTCTGCGTGCTGGCCCAGCGCAGCGGCGAGATCCTGTCGAAGACGGCGATCGCCGAACTGGTCTGGGACATCAACTTCGATACCGATACCAATGTCGTGGAGGTGGCGATCAAGCGCCTGCGCGCCAAGCTCGACGGTCCGTTCGAGAACAAGCTGCTGCATACCATCCGGGGCATGGGCTACGTCCTGGAGAACCGTGCGCTGGCGGAGTCGGGCTGAGGTGGGCATGTCCTTGTCGACCCGCCTGGCGGGAATGTTCGCCGGCGCCGCGGTGGTGATCTTCGCCCTCATCGGCACCATGCTCTATTGCATCCTCGACCGCCAGACCGAGCGCCTGCAGCAGGGCGAGGTGGACGTGCGCTTCAACATGGTCTCGCGGATGCTCGACCACCCCGACCTGGCCGAACGCTGGCCGCACCTGCAGGGCAAGCTGGACAACCTGAGCCAGGAGTACGAGCTGATCCGTTTCTGGATCGACAGCGACGACCCGCGCTATCACTACGGGCGCTTCAGCGAACCGGTGCAGCGGTTGATCGCCGATGGCGCCGGCCGCTACGAACTGGAGTTGCCGGAGCACCGGTACGCGCTGACCGCGCGGGTCGGCGTGTTGCCGGCGCGCGAGGGGCGGCCGCGGCTGACCTACGTCACCGCCATCGACAGCGCGGCGTTCCATGAGGCGCGGACCTCCACCCTGAAATGGCTGCTCGGCCTGTCCGCCCTCGGTGTGCTGCTGGCCTCGTTGCTGGGCCACTGGATCGCCCGCCTGGGCCTGTGGCCGGTGCATCGGCTCTCCGAGGAGGCCCGGCGGATCAGCCCGCGGCAGTTGTCGCAGCGCTTGCAGCTCTCGCCGCTGCCGGCCGAGCTGCGCGAGCTGGTGGGAGCGTTCAACGGCGCCCTGGACCGCCTGGAGCAGGCCTACGTGCGCCTGGAGTCGTTCAATGCCGACGTCGCCCACGAGCTGCGCACGCCATTGACCAACCTGATCGGCCAGACCCAGGTGGCGTTGTCCCGCGAACGCAGCGGCGAACATTACGAAGAGGTCCTGCAATCCAACCTGGAGGAGCTGGAGCGGCTGCGGGCGATCGTCAACGACATGCTGTTCCTCGCCCGCGCCGACCAGGGACGCCTGGCCTGCGAGCGCGAGGAAACCTCGCTGGCCGGCGAGATCGCCACCACGGTGGATTTCCTCGAGGTGATCTTCGACGAGGCCGGGGTCGGTATCGAGGTGCGCGGCGAGGCCCGCGCGCTGGTCGAGCGCGCCCTGTTCCAGCGGGCGGTGACCAACCTGCTGTACAACGCCGCCCAGCACACCGCCGCCGGCGGCACGCTGCGGGTCGGCGTCGAGCGGCGCGGCGACGAAGTGCGGGTGGCGGTGAGCAACCCCGGCGTGCCGATCGCCGACGAGCACCGCAGGCACCTGTTCGAACGCTTCTATCGGGTCGACGCGGCGCGCAGCAACAGCGAGGCCAACCACGGCCT
Source organism: Pseudomonas sp. KBN12P06040 (assembly GCF_037574965.1). NCBI lineage: Bacteria > Pseudomonadati > Pseudomonadota > Gammaproteobacteria > Pseudomonadales > Pseudomonadaceae > Pseudomonas > Pseudomonas sp. KBN12P06040. Next base: position 3,996,561 of record NZ_JBBELS010000001.1, on the reverse strand, counting down.
CGGCCTGTCCATCGTCAAGGCGGTGGCGAGCATGCACGGCGGTTCGGTGTTCGTCGACAGCGCGGACGGCTGGAACACCTTCGGCTTCACCGTGCTGAGCCCCGAGCGGCGCGGGCCCGGCGACCGCTTGCCGCTGGGCGAGGGCGATCCGGCGCTGTCCTGAGCGGGCCATCAGGCGTCGTGCGGCGGGCGGGTCTTCTGGCGGAGGATATAGATGCTGACCAGTACCGCGCTGGTCAGCATGAAGCCCTGGGCCCAGGGGCGTCGGACCAGGTAGCAGGAAAGGGCGATGCTGGCCCACATCAGGCCGATGGCGTAGACCTTGCCCTTGAGCGGGATGCCTTCGCCGTCGAGATAGTCGCGGATCCACGGGCCGAGCCGTGGATGGCCGACCAGCCAGTGGTAGAAGCGCGGCGAGCTGCGCATGAAGCAGGCCGCCGCGAGGAGCAGGAAAGGCGTGGTCGGCAGCACCGGCAGGAAGATGCCGATCACGCCCAGGGCTACGCTTAGGAAACCCACGGCCTGGAGGCTATAGCGCACCCAGGCGCGAGCGCTCGGGCGAATTTCCCGCTGCGCCACCGCGGCGCTCCTTAGTGCGTGCGCGGCTTGAGCAGGGCGGGCTTTTCTTCCGGCGCCTGGCAGAGCAGGAACAGGTTGGTCAGCAGGTCGGGAATCTGCGCGACCATGTCGTCCACCAGGTGGCGGTCGCGGGCGATCTCGTCGAACTCGGGCTGCTCGTCGAACAGGCCGGAGCCGACCATGATCGGCAGCAGCAGCTCGCTGACTTCCTCCTCGGCCTGCTCGAACCAGACTTCCTCGCGAAGGAACACGCCTTCCATGAAGCCGATGCACCAGCCGCGCAGGTCGGAGTCGTCCGGCTCGTCGCCAAGGTCGAGGTCGCAGGGCAGCTCGAGGTCTTCGTCGCTGGCCAACACGCGGGTGATGTGCGCCTTGAGCTGCTCGAGGGAAGTCTCGATCTCCTGGCGCTCCTCATCGCTGCGGTAGTGCGGCGGTTCGGCGAACAGGGCGTCGATCCACTCCCGCTCCGGCACCTGCTCCGGGCAGATGGAGAGGGCGGTCAGGTAGCCGTGGGTCGCCACGTAGTCCAGCGCTTCTTCGTGCAGGTCATCGGCATCGAGGAAGGCTTGCAGACGGGACAGTTTTTCGGCGAAGGACATCAGGGTACTACCTCGGGAGGGATGCGGCTCTGGATTGTAGTCCAGACGGGACCTGCGGGCAAAGCGAGCGTGCCTGCTGCGGCGCCCTGGCGAGCGTTTCACGGACGCTCTCGGCGAAGTTGGCCCGGACCTTGCTTCATCCCTTGCGCAAGCCACGATGCAATCCCTTCGCAAATGGAGAATTCCCATGGCCGTCGCCCCTGGTGTGTTGTTGCCGCCGACGCCTGATGTAAAGCCCAAGGCCGCTGCGCCGAAGAGCCAGCAGAAAACGCCTGAGCCCAGTAACGACAAGACTTCCAGCTTCTCCGACATGTATGCCAAGGAGACCGCGAAGAAGCCCGCCGAGCGCGCCGACGGTCCCTCCAAGGGTTCGCGGGACAAGCCGCGGGACGCCGGCAAGGAGGCTGCCGAGGCGCAGCCGACGGATACCGCCGGGCAACCGGCCGTTGCCGAAGACGGCAAGCCTTTGCCGGCCGACGGCCAGGCCAAGGCCGACGGCGAAAATAAAGTCGAAACGCCGGTCGATCCGCTGCAACTGCTCGGCCTCGGCGGCGCCGTGCCGATGCTCGACGAGAATACCCAGGCGACTTTGCTGCCGCCGGCCGTGCCGACGGCCAGCAGTGCTCCGGCCAGCCTGACCGAAGCCAGCAGCGACCCGACCCTGGTCAAGCTCAACGGCGTTCCGGCAGTGAACATGGCCCTGGAGCAGGGTGCCCAGGACGCCGCGCAGGCGGCGAAAGGCGGGCCGGCGAAGAGCGCCGATCCGCGCCAGGCGAACCTCGGCGATGCCCTTGCCAGCCTGACCTCGGATTCCTTGACCAAGGCCGTCGACGGCAAGGCGCTCGAGGCCCAGTTGCAGCAGACCGCCGAGCCGGCCGTCGCCAGCGCCGCCTCCGAGAGCCTGCTGGAGAGCAAGGCGGAACCCCGCGGTGAACCTTTCGCGGCCAAGCTCAACGGGCTGACTCAGGCCATGGCGCAACAGGCCCTGACCAACCGTCCGGTGAACGGCACGGTGCCCGGCCAGCCGGTGGCGATGCAGCAGAACGGCTGGAGCGAGGCGGTGGTGGACCGGGTGATGTGGATGTCCAGCCAGAACCTGAAGTCGGCGGAGATCCAGCTCGACCCCGCCGAGCTGGGACGCCTGGACGTGCGCATCCACATGACCGCCGACCAGACCCAGGTGACCTTCGCCAGTCCCAACGCCGGCGTTCGCGACGCCCTGGAAAGCCAGATGCACCGGCTGCGCGACATGTTCAGCCAGCAGGGCATGAACCAACTCGACGTGAACGTCTCCGACCAGTCGCTGGCGCGGGGCTGGCAGGGCCAGCAGCAGGGCGAGGGCGGATCGGCGCGCGGACGCGGCTTTGCCGGCGAGGCCTCGGGCGATGAGGAAACCCTTGCCGGAGTCAGCGAGATCCGCAGCCGGCCGGGTTCCTCGGCGGCGCGCGGTCTGGTCGACTACTACGCCTGAGGCGAACGACTGCATTTCCCCTTTGGGCCTCCTGCGGGAGGCCTTTCTTTTTCCGGAGCGGGCGATTTCGCAAAAGACGGGGATGATTTCCTGTGGCCAGGCTGTAATATCCGCGCCGTCTATCATCTCGGACAGCATTCCGGGGCTGGCCCCAGGGGCGGGGCGGCGTTGCAGAAATGGCACAACCCTTGCTCTGCCCCTGTGAAACCCTTCATTTGACGCTATAGCGACGGATTTTTGGCATGGCTAAGAAAGAGGCGACACCCGCCGACGCGGGGGCTCCGAGCGGCGGCAAGAGCAAGCTGAAGCTGATCCTGCTGATCGTGGTCGGCCTGCTGCTGGCGATCGGCCTGTCGGTGGGCGGCACCTGGTTCTTCCTCAGCAAGTCGCTGAAGGCCGAGAAGACCGAGGAAGTCGCCAGCGAGGCGGCGAAGCCGGGCAAGCAGCCGGCGCTCTACGAGATCCTGGCGCCGGCCTTCGTCGTCAACTTCAACCAGAACGGCCGGCAGCGCTACATGCAGGTCGGCGTCGCGTTGATGGGGCGCGACAAGGCGCAGATGGACGCATTGCGCGAGCACATGCCGCTGGTTCGCAATAAACTGGTGATGCTGTTCTCGAGTCAGAGTTTCGACTCGCTGGTGACGCCGGTGGGCAAGGAAATGCTCCGCCAGCAGGCGACCGCCGGATTGCAGGAACTGGCCAAGAAGGAAACCGGCCAACTGGCTATCGAACAAGTGTTGTTCACCAATTTCGTGCTGCAGTAGGTATCCCATGGCCGTGCAAGATCTGCTTTCCCAGGATGAAATCGACGCGCTGTTGCACGGCGTCGACGATGGCCTGGTGGAAACCGAAGTCGAGGCGACGCCGGGATCGGTCAAGTCCTATGACCTGACCAGCCAGGACCGCATCGTCCGGGGCCGCATGCCGACCCTGGAGATGATCAACGAGCGTTTCGCCCGCTACACCCGCATCAGCATGTTCAACCTGCTGCGCCGTTCGGCCGACGTCGCGGTCGGCGGCGTGCAGGTGATGAAGTTCGGCGAGTACGTGCACTCGCTGTACGTTCCCACCAGCCTCAACCTGGTGAAGATGAAGCCGCTGCGCGGCACCGCGCTGTTCATCCTCGACGCCAAGCTGGTGTTCAAGCTGGTGGACAACTTCTTCGGCGGCGACGGCCGCCACGCCAAGATCGAGGGCCGCGAGTTCACCCCGACCGAACTGCGGGTGGTGCGGATGGTGCTGGAGCAGGCCTTCGTCGATCTGAAGGAAGCCTGGCAGGCGGTGCTGGAGATGAACTTCGAGTACGTCAACTCGGAGGTCAACCCGGCCATGGCCAACATCGTCAGTCCCAGCGAGGTGGTGGTGGTCTCCACCTTCCACATCGAACTGGACGGCGGTGGCGGCGACCTGCACATCACCATGCCCTATTCGATGATCGAGCCGATCCGCGAGATGCTCGACGCCGGTTTCCAGTCCGACCACGACGACCAGGACGAGCGCTGGATCAAGGCCCTGCGCGAGGACGTGCTCGACGTCCAGGTACCGCTCGGCGCCACCGTGGTCCGCCGCCAGCTCAAGCTGCGCGACATCCTGCACATGCAGCCGGGCGACGTGATCCCGGTGGAGATGCCGGAACACATGGTGATGCGCGCCAACGGCGTGCCCGCCTTCAAGGTCAAGCTGGGCGCCCACAAGGGCAACCTGGCGCTACAGATTCTCGAAGCGGTCGAGCGCTCGCGCTGATCGCTTCCCCCGGAGGAAAGACGAACCATGGCAGACGAAGAAAAAGTGACCACCGAGGAACAGGCACTGGCCGACGAGTGGGCGGCGGCGCTGGCCGAGGCGGGCGACGCCAGCCAGGACGACATCGATGCGCTGATGGCCCAGGGCGGCGCGACCCCCGTGGCGGAGCCGAGCACCCCGCGGGCGCCGATGGAAGAGTTCGGCGCTTCGCCGAAGGCGCCGACCATTTCCGGCCTGGAGGGGCCCAACCTGGATGTGATCCTGGACATCCCGGTGACCATTTCCATGGAGGTCGGGCATACCGACATCAGCATCCGCAACCTGCTGCAGCTGAACCAGGGGTCGGTGATCGAACTCGATCGCCTGGCCGGCGAGCCGCTGGACGTACTGGTCAACGGCACCCTGATCGCCCACGGCGAGGTGGTGGTGGTGAACGAGAAGTTCGGCATCCGCCTGACCGACGTGATCAGTCCCAGCGAACGCATCAAGAAGCTGCGCTGACATGCGTCGCTACCTGTTCGCCGGCTTCCTGCCGGCACTCGCCTCGCTGAGCGCGCCGCTGTGCGCCGCGGAGGGGACGACGGGTGCCGCCGCGCCGACGGTGGGCGCCGCTTCCGGCGCCGCCGCGCAACTGGCCCAACTGGTGCTCGGCCTGGGCCTGGTGATCGGCCTGATCTTCCTGCTCGCCTGGCTGGTGCGCCGGGTGCAACAGGCCGGTCCGCGCGGCAACCGCTTGATCCGCACCCTCGCCAGCCAGCCGCTGGGTCCGCGCGACCGGCTGGTGCTGGTGCAGGTCGGCGAGGAGCAGATCCTGCTCGGCCTGACGCCCGGCCGGATCACGCCGCTGCACGTGCTCAAGGAGCCGGTACACCTGCCGGACGGCGAGCCGGCCACGCCGGAATTCGCCCAGCGCCTGCTGGAGCTGCTGAACAAGGACCCCAAGGGTAAGCCATGACTCCGCGCATCTCCCTGGCCGGCGCGCTCGCCGCGCTCTGCCTCCTGCTGCTGGCGCCGTGGCCGGCGCTGGCCGCCGACCCGACATCGATCTCGGCGATCACCGTGACCACCAACGGCCAGGGCCAGCAGGAGTATTCGGTCAGCCTGCAGATCCTGCTGATCATGACCGCGCTGAGCTTCATCCCGGCGTTCGTCATGCTGATGACCAGCTTCACCCGGATCATCATCGTCTTCTCCATCCTGCGCCAGGCGCTGGGCCTGCAATCGACGCCGTCGAACCAGGTGCTGGTGGGGCTGGCGCTGTTCCTGACCATGTTCGTCATGGCCCCGGTGTTCGACAAGATCAACAGCCAGGCCCTGCAGCCCTACCTGAACGAGCAGATTCCCGCCCAGGAAGCCCTGCAAAAGGCCGAGGTCCCGCTGAAGGCGTTCATGCTGGCGCAGACTCGCACCTCCGACCTGGAGCTGTTCGTGCGCCTGTCCAAGCGCACCGACATCGGCAGCCCGGAGGCGACGCCGCTGACCATCCTGGTCCCGGCCTTCGTCACGTCCGAGCTGAAGACCGCGTTCCAGATCGGCTTCATGATCTTCATCCCGTTCCTGATCATCGACCTGGTGGTGTCCAGCGTGCTGATGGCGATGGGCATGATGATGCTGTCGCCGCTGATCATTTCCCTGCCGTTCAAGATCATGCTGTTCGTCCTGGTGGATGGCTGGGCGCTGATCATCGGGACGCTGGCGGGCAGTTTCGGCACCGTCTAGCGGTGCCGCCGGCTTGACGCGCCGCTGGCGCGCTGGAGAGAGACATGACCCCTGAGGTGGCACTCGACCTGTTCCGCGAGGCGTTGTGGCTGACGGCGATGATCGTCGGCGTGCTGGTGGTTCCGAGCCTGCTGGTCGGTCTCGTGGTGGCGATGTTCCAGGCCGCCACCCAGATCAACGAACAGACCCTGAGCTTCCTGCCGCGCCTGATGGTGATCCTGCTCACCCTGATCGTGCTGGGCCCCTGGCTGCTGCGGCAGCTGATGGAATACACCCAGACGCTGATCGGCAACATCCCGCTGCTGATCGGCTGATGCTGGAGCTGACCAACGCACAGATCGGCGGCTGGATCGCCAGCTTCGTGCTGCCGCTGTTCCGGGTCGCGGCGCTGCTGATGACCATGCCGGTGATCGGCACCCAGCTGGTGCCGGTGCGGGTGCGCCTCTACCTGGCGCTGGGCGTCTGCGTGGTGCTGGTGCCGAACCTGCCGCCGATGCCGCAGGTGGACGCGCTGAGCATGAAGGCCATGCTGCTGATCGGCGAGCAGATCCTGGTCGGCGCCTTGCTCGGCTTTTCCCTGCAGTTGCTGTTCCACGCCTTCGTGATCGCCGGGCAGATCATCTCGATGCAGATGGGCCTGGGCTTCGCTTCCATGGTCGATCCGGCCAACGGCGTCTCGGTGCCGGTGCTTGGCCAGTTCTTCACCATGCTGGTGACGCTGCTGTTCCTGGCGATGAACGGCCACCTGGTAGTGTTCGAGGTGATCGCCGAGAGCTTCGTCACCCTGCCGGTGGGCGAGGGCCTGAGCGGCAACCATTTCTGGATCATCGCCGGCAAGCTCGGCTGGGTGATGGGCGCAGCGCTGCTGCTGGCGCTGCCGGCGATCACCGCGCTGCTGGTGGTGAACCTCGCCTTCGGCGCCATGACCCGCGCGGCGCCGCAACTGAACATCTTCTCCATCGGCTTTCCATTGACCCTGGTGCTGGGCCTGGTGATCCTCTGGATCGGCACCGCCGACCTGCTCAGCCAGTACCAGGTGCTGGCCGGCGAGGCCCTGCAATTCCTCCGTGAACTGGTGCGGGCGAGGTAGCCATGGCCGAGAGCGAGAGCGGGCAGGACAAGACAGAGGAACCCACGGAGAAACGCCGCCGCGAGGCGCGCGAGAAAGGGCAGTTACCGCGTTCGCGGGAGCTGAACACCCTGGCCATCCTCATGGCCGGCGCCGGCGGCCTGCTGATCTACGGCGCCGACCTGGCGGGCGCCCTGTTGCGCCTGATGCGCAGCAATTTCGAGCTGTCCCGGGAAACCGCGATGAATACCGAGAGCATGCTGCAATTGCTCGGCGCTTCGGCCTACCTGGCGGCCCAGGGGCTGTGGCCGATCCTGCTGATGCTGCTGGTGGCGGCGATCGTCGGGCCGATCGCCCTCGGCGGCTGGCTGTTCTCGATGGACGCCCTGCAACCCAAGTTCAGCCGGCTCAACCCGCTGTCGGGGCTGAAACGGATGTTTTCCGCCAAGTCGCTGCTCGAACTGAGCAAGGCGCTGATCAAGTTCCTAGTGGTGCTGGCGGTGGCCCTGCTGGTGCTCTCCGCCGACCGCGACGCCCTCCTGGCGCTGGCGCACCAGCCGCTCGAGCAGGCGATCCTGCACAGCGTGCGGGTGGTCGGCTGGAGCGCCTTCTGGATGGCCTGCAGCCTGCTGCTGATCGCCGCGGTGGACGTGCCCTACCAGATCTGGGACAACCGCCAGAAGCTGCTGATGACCAAGCAGGAAGTCCGCGACGAATACAAGGACTCCGAGGGCAAGCCCGAGGTCAAGTCGAAGATCCGCCAGATGCAGCGCGAGATGGCGCAGAGACGGATGATGGCGGCAGTGCCGGAGGCCGACGTGGTGATCACCAACCCGACCCACTTCGCCGTAGCCCTGAAGTACGACCCGGCGGGCGGCGGGGCGCCGCTGCTGCTGGCCAAGGGCAACGATTTCCTGGCCCTGAAGATCCGCGAGGTGGCCCAGGAGCACAAGGTGATGGTCATGGAGTCGCCGGCGCTGGCGCGAGCGGTGTACTACTCCACCGAGCTGGACCAGGAGATTCCCGCCGGGCTCTATCTCGCCGTGGCCCAGGTACTGGCCTATGTCTACCAGCTCAAGCAGTACCAGGCCGGCAAGGGCAAGCGGCCGAGCCCGTTGAAGGACCTGCCGATCCCGCCGGACCTGCGTCGCGACGAGTGACCGGGCTGGAGCTGCGCGCCGCGCTGTGGCAGCCTTGGCCGATACCCGCTCGGGATGAGAGCTTTGCCGTTCATGGATCGAACCTTGTCTGATCGTATTTTCCCGCCTGTCCTCCTGTTGCTCGCCCTGGCCTGGCTGCTGCCCTGGATGCCTGCGCACGCCGAAGCGCCGGCGGAATGGGTCGCCTTGCCCCTGTCGGAGCGGCTGGTGGATGCCACCCACACGCTGGACGAGGCGACGCGCCAACGCCTGGTGGAGAAGCTCGAGGCGCTGGAGCGGCGACGCGGTGCGCAGATCGCGGTGGTGATGCTGCCGACTACCGGTACCCTCGATATCGAAGCCTTCTCCGACAAGCTGTTCCAGGCCTGGAAGCTCGGCCGCAAGGCGGTCGACGACGGTCTGCTGCTGGTGGTGGCCAAGGATGACCGGCGCATGCGCATCGAGGTCGGCTACGGCCTGGAGGGTGCGGTGCCCGATGTGGTCGCCGGACGGATCATTCGCGAGCGGATGGCCCCGGCATTTCGCGAGGGTGACTACGCCGGCGGGATCGAGGCCGCGGTGGACGAGCTGATCCGCCTGGTCGACGGCGAAACGCTGCCGGCGGCCGCGTCGTCGGGTGCGCCGAAAGTCTCGCTGGGGCAATTGCCGGCGGAAGCCTGGGCGCTGCTGGTCGCCTTCATCTACGGATCGTTGGCCGGAGTGCTGTTGAGTGCCCGGGCGCTGCGCTGGCCCTGGCTGCTCGGCGGGGCGCTGCTCTGCTGGCTGTTGGGCACGCTGGCCGGCGCTTCCGGCGAATGGATGAGCGTGCTGCTGGTCGCTCCGCTGTGCATGCTGGTCGGCGGCGCGACCTTCGGCGCGCTGTGGACGGTGCGCCCGGCCTTCTACCTGGTGATCGGCGTACTGGTCTATGTAGCCCTGCTCGGGCTGGCGGCGCATTGGTTCAGCGCGGTGTCCTTCATCTACGGCCTGCTGTGGCCGGCCGGGGTGCTGATGCTGGCGGTTCTCTGCTGGTCGAACTACCGCCTGATGCGCTCGCTGTGGCGCGAGCGGCGGAAAAGTTTCCACCGCCGACTGTGGGCGTTGCTGGCGGCCTACCTGCTGCTCGGATTGCTGTCCGGTGGCCTGGACGCACCGCTGGTCTGGCTGGCCCTGCTACCGTTCCAGCTCATGCTCGGGCTGCTGGTGTTCGGCCAGGTACGCCTGAGTGGGGGTGGTGGAGGCTCGTCGGGAAGCTCCGGCGGCGGTTCCTCCTCCTCTTCCTCCTCGTCGTCCGGCGGCTTTTCCGGGGGCGGTGGTTCCAGCGGCGGAGGCGGTGCCTCGGGCAGTTGGTAATGGGTTCCCGTTCATTTCATTCGGAGACAAGGATGTCTGCAATCACGCGTTATCTCGCCATGCTTCGGCTGTTCGGCATGCTGCTCTGCGCCGCCGCGATTCCCTCCGTTGCCACCGCGACGGTGCCGGTCACCGTCGCGGTGGCAGCGTCCGATGTCGAGGAGGAGGCCGTGGAGGCATCGGCGGTCGGCGCCGAGGCCGAGGCAGCGCGCGATGCGGGCTACGAGTCCGCGGAGGTTCCGGCGCTGGCGCGGCGGGTGACCGACCTTACCGCGACCCTCGACGCCGCCGAGCGTGCCCGCCTGGAAGCTTCGCTGGCCGCGCTGGAGGCCCGGAAGGGTGCCCAGGTAGCGATCCTGATGGTGCCCAGCACCTATCCGGACAGCATCGAGGCCTATGCGACGCGGGTCTTCGAGGCGTGGAAGCTGGGGCGCAAGGGGATCGATGACGGCGTCCTGGTGCTGGTGGCGAAGGACGATCGGCGCATGCGCATCGAAGTCGGTTATGGCCTGGAAGGAACGATCACCGACATCGATGCCGGGCGGATCATCCGCGAATACATGACCCCTGCGTTCCGTCAGCAAGACTACGCCGGCGGCCTGGAAGCGGCGGCGCAGCGCCTGGTACGACTGATCGACGGCGAGGCGTTGCCGCCGCCGCCGCGCGACCCGCTGGAGCCCGGCGCGGTACGGCAGACCCTGGCTATCGCATTCCTGCTCGGCGCTCTCGGCGGGGTGGCGCTGCTGGTACGCCCGCGCGCCTGGTACTGGACCCTGGGTACGGTAGTGGCGCTCGCTGCGGCGTTGGCGCTGGGGCGGCACTGGCCGGCAGGGGCGATGGTGGCGCTGGCGGAGATGGTGGCGGTCCTGGGCGTCGGCTTCGGCGCGTTGCTCAAGTATTCGCGCGGTGCCCGCTGGTTCTTCGCCATTCTTGTGCTCTATGCGCTGGGGCTGTTCTGGGCCTACGGCCGTTATGGCCTGCCGGTGCTCCATTACGGATTGGCCGTGCCGCTTTCGCTGGGACTGACCCTGCTGATGCTGGCCGGTGCCTGGCAGGGGCTGCGCAGAGGACGGCGCTGGGCCTACCTGCCGGGCCTGCTCGGCCTGCTGCTGACCCTGGCCCTGGAGTGCCTGCTGTTGCTGGTGGACGACCCGCTGAACAGCATCGAGGCGCTGATCATCCTGCCCGCCGCTTGCCTGCCGCTGCTCATCGGTTGCAATTTCAGCGCCGGCGGCTCGGGGGGAGGGCGTCGACGCGGCGGCGATTACGCTAGCTCATCGGGTTCCTCGTCGTCGAGTTCGTCCAGCTCGTCTTCGGACTCGTTCTCCGGCGGCGGAGGCTCGAGTGGCGGCGGTGGCGCCTCCGGTAGTTGGTGATTGGCGAAAACCCTTTTCAATCAATGAATTGAAAAGTTGGAACGGTTCCTGCAGTGACCCGCCCGACGCGCATTCCGGCGTCAAAAGTTTGTTCGGCGCCCACCTACGGGCGCCATACGCAGGGCAGGGGAGTCGAGAGTGGATCGCACGCAACTGATCAGCAATGTGCGCAGCAACCTGGCGGGACTGGGGCGCGGCAGCCTCGGCGTGCCGGTCCTGCTGCTGGCCATGCTGGCGATGATGACCCTGCCGATCCCGCCATTCCTGCTGGACGTGCTGTTCACCTTCAACATCGCCCTGTCCATCGTCGTCCTGCTGGTCTGCGTGTACGCCCTGCGGCCGCTGGACTTCGCCGTGTTCCCGACCATCCTGCTGGTGGCGACCCTGTTGCGCCTGGCGCTGAACGTTGCCTCGACCCGCGTGGTGCTGCTCCACGGCCACGACGGCCATGGCGCCGCAGGCAAGGTGATCCAGGCCTTCGGCGAAGTGGTGATCGGCGGCAACTACGTGGTCGGGGTGGTGGTGTTCGCGATCCTCATGATCATCAATTTCGTGGTGGTGACCAAGGGCGCCGGGCGGATTTCCGAAGTCAGCGCGCGCTTCACCCTGGATGCCATGCCCGGCAAGCAGATGGCCATCGACGCCGACCTCAACGCCGGCCTGATCGAGCAGGAGGAAGCCAAGAAGCGCCGCAGCGAGGTGGCCCAGGAGGCCGACTTCTACGGTTCGATGGACGGTGCCAGCAAGTTCGTCCGCGGTGACGCCATCGCCGGCCTGCTGATTCTCTTCATCAACCTGATCGGCGGCGTCGCCATCGGCATGATCCAGCATTCGATGTCCTTCGGCGACGCCGGCAAGGTCTACGCCCTGCTGACCATCGGTGACGGCCTGGTGGCACAACTGCCGTCGCTGCTGCTGTCGACCGCGGCGGCGATCATGGTGACGCGGGTCTCCAGTTCCGAGGACATGGGCCAGCAGGTCAACCGGCAGATGTTCGCCTCGCCCAAGGCGCTGGCGATTTCCGCGGCGATCCTGATCGCCATGGGCGCCGTGCCGGGCATGCCGCACGTTTCCTTCATCGGCCTCGGCGCCCTGGCCGGTGCTGCCGCCTACTGGATCTGGCACCGGCAGAACAAGGCCAAGCAGGTCGCCGAGCAGGAGGTACAGCGCCAGCAGGAGCTGCTGCCGGCGCAGCGCGCCCAGGAGGTCAAGGAACTGGGCTGGGATGATGTCACCCCGGTGGACATGGTCGGCCTGGAAGTCGGCTACCGGCTGATCCCGCTGGTCGACCGCAACCAGGGCGGGCAACTGCTGGCGCGAATCAAGGGCGTACGCAAGAAGCTGTCCCAGGAGCTGGGCTTCCTGATGCCCTCGGTGCACATCCGCGACAACCTCGACCTGCTGCCCAACGCCTACCGCCTGACCCTGATGGGGGTCAGCGTGGCCGAAGCGGAGATCTATCCCGATCGCGAGCTGGCGATCAACCCCGGCCAGGTATTCGGCAGCCTCAACGGCATCGCCGGCAAGGACCCGGCCTTCGGCCTGGAGGCGGTATGGATCGAGCCCGGCCAGCGCGACCAGGCGCAGTCGCTGGGCTACACCGTGGTGGATGCGAGCACCGTGGTCGCCACTCACCTGAATCAGGTGCTGCACAAGCACGCCCACGAGCTGCTGGGCCATGAAGAAGTGCAGCAGCTCCTGCAATTGCTCGCGCGCAGCTCGCCGAAGCTGGCGGAAGAGCTGGTGCCGGGGCTGATTTCCCTGTCCACCCTGCTCAAGGTCCTGCAGGCGCTGCTCCAGGAGCAGGTGCCGGTGCGCGACATCCGTACCATCGCCGAGGCCATCGCCAACGTCGCTCCACGGAGTCAAGATCCCGGCGCGATGGTCGCCGCGGTTCGCGTCGCGTTGTCCCGCGCAATCGTGCAAAGCATTGTCGGGCTTGAGCCGGAGCTGCCTGTGATCACGCTCGAGCCGAGGTTGGAACAGATTTTGCTGAACAGCATGCAGAAGGCCGGACAAGGCTCCGAGGACGGCATGTTGCTGGAGCCGGGGATGGCCGAGAAGCTGCAACGCTCGCTGATCGAGAGCGCGCAACGCCAGGAGATGCTCGGTAAGCCGGCGATCCTGCTGGTTGCCGGACCGATCCGCTCGATGATGTCGCGCTTCGCGCGGATGGCGGTGCCCAGCATGCATGTGCTGGCCTACCAGGAAATCCCGGACAACAAGCAAGTCACCATCGTCGCGACGGTGGGGCAGAACTGAACGAGGGCTGCGCCGGCTCCAGGGCCGGCACACCGGGCAACCTGAGGTTGCCGGCAAGACTACTGAACTGAGGGGTTCGGGCAATGCAAGTCAAACGCTTCTTCGCCGCCGATATGCGTCAGGCCATGAAACTGGTCCGCGACGAACTGGGTCCGGACGCCGCGATTCTCGGCAACCGCCGGGTCGCCGGCGGCATCGAGCTGACCGCGGCGCTGGATTACCAGGCCCCGCCGGCGCCGAGCAAGCCCAACCCGGCGCTGGAAGTGGAGCTGCGCAAGACCCAGGCGCGGATCGCCGAGGCGCGCGCCGAATTGACGGCGCGTCCGGCGGAAAACCAGCGCAAGGACCGTCAATTGTTCGCCGAGGAGAAGCCGGCGCGTCCGTCCCTGGCCGAGTCCATGACGGCGGCGCAGGCCAAGCCCCAGGCGGGCGGCCAGACCCTCGAGGCAATGCGTTTCGAACTGAACGGCCTGCGCGAGCTGATCGAGGTACAACTGGGTTCCATCGCCTGGGGCCAGTTGCAGCACCAGCGTCCGCAGCAGGCCAATCTCTGGCGGCGCCTGCAGCGCATGGGCTTGCCGGCGGAGCTGAGCAAGCCGTTGCTGGAGCGGGTCGCCGCGGTGGGCGATACGCGCCAGGCCTGGCGCATGCTGTTGGCGCACCTGTCGCGTGCCGTGCAGACCCCCGAGCAGGACCCGCTCGACGCGGGCGGCGTACTGGCCCTGGTCGGCCCGGCAGGCGCCGGCAAGACCACCACCCTGGCGAAGATGGCCGCGCGCTACGTCCTCAAGTACGGCGCCCAGAGCCTGGCGCTGGTGAGCATGGACAGCTACCGGATCGGCGCCCAGGAGCAGATCAAGACCCTCGGTCGGATCCTCAACGTACCGGTGACCCTGGTCGATCCCGGCCAGTCGCTGATCCAGGCCCTGGCGCCGCTGGCGCGCAAACGCATGGTGCTGATCGATACCGCCGGCCTGCCGGCCAGCGACCCGGCATTGCGCATGCAGCTCGAGGCACTGGCGTCGCCGAGCCTGAACGTGAAGAATTACCTGGTGATGGCCACCACCAGCCAGAGCCAGGTGCTCAAGTCGGCCTACCAGACCTATCGGCACTGCGGGCTGGCGGGTTGCATCCTGACTAAGCTGGACGAGGCGGGCAGCCTCGGTGAATCGATGGCGCTGGCTATCGCCCAGCGTCTCCCGGTAGCCTATCTGGCGGATGGGCCGCGGATTCCGGACGACCTGCAGGTGGCGCGCAGTCACCAACTGGTCAGCCGGGCGGTGAGCCTGCAGGCACCGGAAGAGCCCAGCGAGGACGCCATGGCCGAGCTGTTCGCAGGGCTCTACCAGCAACCGGCGCGGCGTGCCGGCTGAGGACGTGGGAAGAACCGCGCGTGGCGCGGGTGACGGAAGCGAAGGTGGCTTCCGCCGGGCCGGGAGCGATGGCGCATCGTTCCCGCCAATACCGGAGAGCGCTGGAAGGGGCGTTCCGGGAAGACGACAACACAAGGTATGAAGCAGATGGGTAGCATGCATCCCGTACAGGTGATCGCAGTAACTGGCGGCAAGGGCGGCGTCGGCAAGACCAATGTGTCGGTGAACCTGGCACTGGCTCTGGCCGATCTCGGCCGTCGCGTCATGCTGCTGGATGCCGACCTCGGCCTGGCCAACGTCGACGTCCTGCTGGGACTCACGCCCAAGCGCACCCTGGCCGACGTGATCGAGGGACGCTGCGAACTGCGCGATGTCCTCCTCCTCGGTCCCGGTGGCGTGCGCATCGTTCCCGCGGCCTCCGGCACGCAGAGCATGGTGCACCTCTCGCCCATGCAGCATGCGGGGCTGATCCAGGCGTTCAGCGATATCAGCGACAACCTCGATGTCCTGGTCGTCGACACCGCCGCCGGAATCGGCGATTCGGTGGTCAGTTTCGTCCGCGCCGCGCAGGAGGTGCTGTTGGTCGTCTGCGACGAACCGACCTCGATCACCGATGCCTACGCCCTGATCAAGCTGCTCAACCGCGACCACGGCATGACCCGCTTCCGGGTCCTGGCCAACATGGCCCACAGCCCGCAGGAAGGACGCAACCTGTTCGCCAAACTGACCAAGGTCACTGACCGTTTCCTCGACGTCGCACTACAGTATGTAGGTGTCATCCCTTACGACGAGTCGGTACGCAAGGCCGTGCAGAAACAGCGAGCCGTATACGAGGCATTCCCCCGCTCGAAGGCGTCCCTGGCCTTCAAGGCGGTCGCGCAGAAGGTCGACAGCTGGCCGCTGCCGGCCAACCCGCGCGGGCACCTGGAGTTCTTCGTCGAACGACTGGTCCAACACCCCGCGACAGGTTCGGCCGTATGACAGCGGCCTCTGGAGTGCGTATGTATAGCAAGGCGCAAGCGCAGAACTCCCAGGAGCAACTGATCCAGCGTTACGCACCACTGGTCAAGCGCATCGCCTATCACCTGCTCGGCCGCCTGCCGGCCAGCGTGCAGGTGGAGGACCTGATGCAGGCCGGCATGATCGGCCTGCTCGAGGCCGCGAAGAAATACGACGCCGGCAAGGGCGCCAGCTTCGAGACCTATGCCGGCATCCGCATCCGCGGGGCCATGCTCGACGAGGTCCGCAAGGGCGACTGGGCGCCGCGTTCGGTGCACCGCAACACGCGCATGGTGACCGACGCGATCCGCGCGATCGAGGCGAGAACCGGACGCGACGCTAAAGATCACGAAGTTGCTGCCGAACTCCAATTGAGCCTCGAAGATTACTACGGCATCCTCAGCGACACGCAGGGCAGCCGCCTGTACAGCTTCGACGACCTGTTGCAGGACGGCGAACATGGATTGCCGGAAGACACCAGCCTCAGTCACAACGAACCGATCCACGGCCTGCTCGACGAACGTTTCCAGGCGGCCCTGGCGGATGCCATCGCCAAGTTGCCGGAGCGCGAGCGCCTGGTGCTGGCGTTGTATTACGACGAGGAACTCAACCTCAAGGAGATCGGCGAGGTACTGGGCGTCAGCGAATCGCGGGTCAGCCAGTTGCACAGCCAGTGCGCCGCGCGTTTGCGTGCGCGCCTGGCCGATTGGCGGTCGGCCTGAACCGGCCTCGACCGCAGCTTGTAACCGTTAACGCAAAAGAATGTGTGGCGCGTCCCCTGGGGCGCGCTCTGGTCTGTACGGAGGTTTACTTGGACAAGAACATGAAAATTCTCATCGTGGACGACTTTTCCACGATGAGACGCATCATCAAGAACCTCTTGCGGGACTTGGGCTTCACCAATACCGCCGAGGCCGACGACGGCACCACGGCGCTGCCGATGCTGCACAGCGGCAATTTCGACTTTCTCGTCACCGACTGGAACATGCCGGGCATGACCGGCATCGATCTGCTGCGCGCGGTTCGCGCCGACGAGCGCCTCAAGCACCTGCCGGTGCTGATGGTCACCGCCGAGGCCAAGCGCGACCAGATCATCGAAGCGGCCCAGGCCGGGGTCAACGGCTATGTGGTCAAACCCTTCACCGCTCAGGTCCTGAAGGAAAAGATCGAGAAGATTTTCGAGCGGGTCAACGGCTGAAGCCGGCCAAGAGGGTGTCATGGTGCTTGGTAACGATTCCACGGGCGACGAATTCGAATCGACCCTGAAAAAACACGCGCGCGAACTGGTGGACTGTCTCGAACGGGGGCACTTCCAGCAGGCGGTGCAATTGATCCAGGAGCTCAGCCAGGCCAGGGACCGTGGCCTCTACCAGGAAGTGGGCAAGCTGACCCGCGAACTGCACAACGCCATCGTCGATTTCCAGATCGACCCGCATTCCCCCCACGCGCAGGAAATGTCGCAGATCGCCGATGCCACCGATCGTCTTTCCTACGTGGTGGAAATGACCGAGAAGGCCGCCAACCGGACCATGGACCTGGTGGAGCAGAGCGCCCCGCTGGTCAACCAACTGGGCGACGATTCGCGGGAGCTGCACCAGGAGTGGCAACGCTTCATGCGCCGGGAAATCGACGCCGACGGCTTCCGCGAGCTGGCCAAGCGCATCGAACAGTTCCTCGTGCGCAGCGGCGAGAACGCCGGCCAGTTGTCCTCGCAGCTCAATGACATCCTGCTGGCGCAGGATTACCAGGACCTGACCGGCCAGGTGATCAAGCGTGTCACCAAGCTGGTCACCGAGGTCGAGAGCAACCTCGTGAAGCTGGTCTGGATGGCCGGCCAGGTGGACCGTTACGCCGGAATCGAGCACGACCACGTGAGCATGCGCCACCAGGCCGCGCTGGAGCGTTCGGCCAAGGGCGAGGGGCCGCAGGTCGCCGCGGAAAAACGAGAGGATGTGGTGTCCGGGCAGGATGACGTGGACGATCTGCTGTCCAGCCTGGGTTTCTGACCCGCCCGGCTCAAGACTGCGGCATCGCTGCCGTTAAGTAAGCATTGAACGCTGGCATCCGCGGGCTGCCGGCACAGCCTTCGTCATGCCGGTGATCCCGGCGGGCGGGCTGAAGTCGGTCCGGAAAGCCGGGCCGGTATTTCCGGCAGGACAGCGGTCCTGCCGATCCTTTCGAGTAACACGTCTCTGGGAGCAGCCGAATGAGCTTCGACGCCGATGAAGAAATCCTCCAGGACTTCCTGGTTGAGGCCGGCGAGATTCTCGAGCAATTGTCCGAGCAACTGGTCGAGCTGGAGAGCCGGCCGGACGACATGGACCTGCTCAATGCCATTTTCCGTGGGTTCCATACGGTCAAGGGCGGTGCCGGCTTCCTCCAGCTGAACGCGCTGGTGGAATGCTGCCACATTGCGGAAAACGTCTTCGATATCCTGCGCAAGGGCGAGCGGCGCGTCAGCTCCGAACTGATGGATGTGGTGCTGCAGGCGCTGGATACGGTCAACGCGATGTTCGACCAGGTGCGCGAGCAGTCCGAACCGACCCCGGCGACGCCCGAACTGCTGGCGGCCCTTGCCCGCCTGGCCGAGCCCGAGGGCGCCGCGCCCGCGGAACCTGTGCAAGCGCCGCCAGCGGCCGTTCCGCCAGCCGAGCCTGCGGCGCCGCCGGAAGCGCCCGCGCAGAGTGCCTCCAGCGATATCACCGACGACGAGTTCGAGCAGTTGCTGGATGCTCTCCAGGGCGACGAAGCGCCGGCCTCCGCCGTTGCAGAAGCGTCCGCGGCTCCCGCTGGCGACGAGATCAGCGACGCCGAGTTCGAGGCGTTGCTCGACCAGTTGCACGGCAAGGGCAAGTTCGTCCCGCCGGCGGTCTCGGCCGAGCCTGCGCAAGTCCCCGCCGAGGCGGTCGAGCCGGCCGCGGCTGCCGCTGGTGACGATATCAGCGACGACGAGTTCGAGGCGCTGCTCGACGAACTGCACGGCAAGGGCAAGTTCGGCGATGTCCCGGAAGCCGCCGGCACACCCGCCGCACCGGCTGCCGCGGCTCCAGCGGCTGCGCCGGCGGAGCAGGGCAAGGCGCCGGCCGCCGCGGGCGGCGATGAGATCAGCGACGACGAGTTCGAGTCGCTGCTCGACGAACTGCACGGCAAGGGCAAGTTCAACGGCGCCTCCGAAGCCGTGGCGGCCGCTGCGGCGGTAGCCAAGAACATCGCGGCGAAGAGTCCCGCGGCGAAACCGGTCGCTCCGGCCAAGGCCGCCGCCGCGCGTCCGGCGGCGCCCGACAGGCCGGCGGCGAGCGAGGCGGAGACCACCGTGCGGGTGGATACGGCGCGTCTCGACGAGATCATGAACATGGTCGGCGAGCTGGTGCTGGTGCGTAACCGCCTGGTGCGCCTGGGCCTGAACAGCGGCGACGAGGCCATGGCCAAGGCCGTGGCCAACCTCGACGTGGTCACCGGCGACCTGCAGATGTCGGTGATGAAGACCCGCATGCAGCCGATCAAGAAGGTCTTCGGCCGCTTCCCGCGTCTGGTCCGCGACCTGGCGCGGAACATGAAGAAAGAGATCAACCTGGAGCTGGTGGGCGAAGAGACCGACCTCGACAAGAACCTGGTCGAGGCCCTCGCCGATCCGCTGGTGCACCTGGTGCGCAACGCCGTCGACCACGGCATCGAGAGTCCGGAGGAGCGCGAGGCCGCCGGCAAGCCGCGGGTCGGCCAGGTGGTGCTGTCGGCGGAGCAGGAGGGCGACCACATCCTTCTGATGATCACCGACGACGGCAAGGGCATGGACGCCGAGGTGCTGCGCAACAAGGCGGTGGAGAAGGGCCTGCTGGAGCGCGATGCGGCGGACCGCCTGACCGACCTGGAGTGCTACAACCTGATCTTCGCCCCGGGTTTCTCGACCAAGACCGAGATTTCCGACGTGTCCGGCCGCGGCGTCGGCATGGACGTGGTGAAGACCAAGATTTCCCAGCTCAACGGCACGGTCAACGTGTTCTCGCAGAAGGGGTCCGGCTCGAAGATCGTCATCAAGGTGCCGCTGACCCTGGCGATCATGCCTACCCTTATGGTGATGCTGGGCAGCCAGGCGTTCGCCTTCCCGCTGGTCAACGTCAACGAAATCTTCCATCTTGACCTGTCGCGCACCAATGTCGTGGATGGCCAGGAAGTGGTGATCGTCCGCGACAAGGCCTTGCCGCTGTTCTACCTCAAGCGCTGGCTGGTGCCGAGCGCGGCCCACGAGGAGCAGGGCGAGGGGCACGTGGTGATCCTGTCGGTCGGCACCCAGCGCATCGGTTTCGTCGTCGACCAGTTGGTGGGACAAGAAGAAGTGGTGATCAAGCCACTCGGCAAGATGTTGCAGGGCACCCCCGGCATGGCGGGCGCCACCATCACCGGGGACGGGCGCATCGCCCTGATCCTCGATGTGCCGAGCATGCTCAAGCGTTACGCACGGCGCATCTGACGCCGCGTATGGGTTTCCGGCGGCGCAGGAGCGTCGCCCTCTGAGGAGTAGCTATGGCAGTCAAAGTCCTGGTGGTGGACGATTCGGGGTTCTTCCGCCGCCGTGTCTCGGAGATTCTCTCCGCCGATGGACAGATCCAGGTGGTCGGCACCGCCACCAATGGCCGCGAGGCCATCGAGCAGGCGCTGGCCCTGAGACCCGATGTGATCACCATGGATTACGAGATGCCGCTGATGGACGGCATCACCGCGGTACGCAACATCATGCAGCGTTGCCCGACCCCGGTCCTGATGTTCTCCTCGCTGACCCACGAGGGCGCGCGGGTGACCCTGGATGCGCTGGACGCCGGAGCGGTCGACTACCTGCCGAAGAATTTCGAGGACATCTCGCGCAACCCGGACAAGGTCCGCCAGTTGCTTTGCGAGAAGGTCCTGACCATCGCCCGTAGCAATCGTCGCTCGATCAGCCTGCCGCCGCTGCCTTCGGCCACCTCGTCCAGCCATGCGCCGGCGTCGTCCTCCAGCCTCGGCGCGAGCGCGCGTGCCAGTGCCGGCGCGTCGCCGGCCCCGGCGTCGACCTCGGCGGCGCCGAAGCGCAAGGCCTACCGGCTGGTCGCGATCGGTACCTCCACCGGTGGTCCGGTTGCCTTGCAGCGGGTGCTGACCCAGTTGCCGGCCAACTTCCCGGCGCCGCTGGTGCTGATCCAGCACATGCCGGCGGCCTTCACCAAGGCTTTCGCCGAGCGCCTCGACAAGCTGTGCCGGATCAGCGTCAAGGAGGCAGAGGACGGCGACATCCTGCGTCCCGGCCTGGCGCTGCTGGCGCCGGGCGGCAAGCAGATGATGGTCGACGGCCGCGGCACGGTGCGCATCCTCCCCGGCGACGAACGCCTGAACTACAAGCCCTGCGTCGACGTGACCTTCGGCTCGGCGGCCAAGGCCTACAACGACAAGGTTCTGGCGGTGGTCCTCACCGGCATGGGCGCCGACGGACGCGAGGGCGCGCGCCTGCTCAAGCAGGGCGGCAGCCAGGTGTGGGCGCAGGACGAGGCCAGTTGCGTGATCTACGGGATGCCGATGGCCGTGGTCAAGGCCAACCTGGCGGACGCGGTGTACGGGCTCGACGACATCGGCCGGCACCTGGTCGAGGCGTGCCAGTAAGCGTGCGTGCAGGAATGAGGAGACTGCCTTCGATGGCCACCCACGTGACGACCTGCGCGCGCCTTCGCCGAGCCGAGGGGACGCGCTGATGGATGTGCTCAGCCTGGTCGGGATCATCCTGGCGTTCGTCGCCATCGTCGGCGGCAACTTTCTCGAGGGCGGCCACGCCGGAGCCCTGCTCAACGGTCCGGCGGCGCTGATCGTGATCGGCGGCACCCTGGCCGCGGCGCTGTTGCAGACCCCGGTGAACGTGCTCAAGCGCGGCCTGGGCATGCTCGGCTGGGTGTTCTTCCCGCCGCGCGAGGATCTTTCCGGGGGAATCGACCGGATCGTCTCCTGGAGCATGACCGCGCGCAAGGAAGGCCTGCTCGGCCTGGAGAGCATCGCCGACGCGGAGCCCGATCCCTATGCGCGCAAGGGCCTGCAACTGCTGGTGGACGGCGCCGAGCCGGAAGTCATCCGCAGCATCCTCGAGGTCGACCTGTTCACCCAGGAAAGCCGCGACTTGCAGGCCGCCAAGGTGTTCGAGAGCATGGGCGGCTATGCGCCGACCATCGGCATCATCGGCGCGGTAATGGGCCTGATCCATGTGATGGGCAACCTGGCCAACCCGGCGCAGCTCGGCAGCGGCATCGCCGTGGCCTTCGTCGCCACCATCTATGGCGTCGGCTTCGCCAACCTGCTCCTGCTGCCGATCGGCAACAAGCTGAAAACCCTGGTGCTGCGCCAGTCGCGCTACCGCGAGATGCTCCTGGAGGGCCTGCTGTCCATCGCCGAGGGCGAGAACCCGCGTTCCATCGAGTTGAAGCTGCAAGGCTTCATGGACTGACCGGAGCCGAGCATGCAGCGTCGCCGTCGCCACCAGGAGGAACACGAGAACCACGAACGCTGGCTGGTTTCCTATGCCGATTTCATCACCCTGTTGTTCGCCTTCTTCGTGGTGATGTATTCGATTTCCTCGATCAACGAGGGCAAGTACAAGATCCTCTCGGAGACCCTCACCGGCGTGTTCAACCAGCCCGACCGCTCGTTGAAGCCGATTCCCATCGGCGACGAGCGGCCGCGCACCACCGAGCCGGAGCGCACCAGCGTCGAGGAGCAGCCCAGCGACAACGCGGCCAGCGCCGACTCGCTGGAGCGGATCGCCGACAGCGTGCGCGATGCCTTCGGCGACTTGATCGCCTCCGACCAGTTGAGCGTGCGCGGCAACGAGCTGTGGATCGAGATCACTCTCAATTCCAGCCTGCTGTTTCCCAGCGGCGATGCGCTGCCCAACGATGCCGCCTTCGATATCGTCGAGAAGGTCGCCAAGATCCTGGCGCCCTACAAGAACCCGATCCATGTCGAGGGCTTCACCGACGACGTGCCGATCCATAGCCCGCGCTATCCCACCAACTGGGAACTGTCGGCGGCGCGGGCGGCGAGCATCGTCCGCCTGCTCGGCAACGATGGGGTCGAGCCGTCGCGGATGGCTGCGGTGGGCTATGGTGAATTTCAACCGGTGGCAGACAATGCCAGCGCCGAAGGGCGGGCGAAGAACCGCCGGGTGGTGCTGGTGATCTCGCGCAACCTGGAGGTACGGCGCAGCGTCAGCGGGGTCGGCAGCGGCAAGGCGCAACCGGATTCGGCGCTCCGCCACGCAGGCTCGGCAGCTGGCACGCAAGCTGCAGATACTGGCGGTACGCCGGCGCCCGCGCCGGCAACCGTCAATTCCCCGTCGCCTTCGCCATGAGCGCGCGAAACATGGTTTGCGTACGGGCGCCGGGGCCGAACTGGCCAGTAGTGCGGCCCCAACCGGGTGGACCCATGCCAGGAAGAGTAGAGCAATGAAAGTCTGGGCAGTCGCCAATCAGAAAGGAGGGGTCGGCAAGACCACCTCGTCCATCGCCCTGGCCGGCCTGCTGGCGGATGCCGGCAAGCGCGTGGTCGTGGTCGACCTGGACCCCCACGGCTCGATGACCAGCTATTTCGGCTATGACCCGGACACCCTCGAGCACAGCGCCTTCGACCTGTTCCTGCACCAGGGCAACGTCCCCGAGGGGCTGCCGGCCTCGCTGCTGCGCAGCACCAGCAACGAACGCATCTCCCTGCTGCCGTCGAGTACCGCGCTGGCCACCCTGGAGCGCCAGTCGCCGGGCAAGAGCGGTCTCGGCCTGGTGGTCTCGAAAAGCCTGGCGCAGCTCTGGCAGGATTTCGACCATGCGATCATCGACAGCCCGCCGCTGCTCGGCGTGCTGATGGTCAATGCCCTGGCCGCCAGCCAGCACCTGGTGATTCCGGTGCAGACCGAGTTCCTCGCGGTGAAAGGGCTGGAGCGGATGGTCAACACCCTGGCGATGATCAACCGGTCGCGCAAACAGGCGTTGCCCTATACCATCGTACCTACGCTGTTCGATCGGCGGACCCAGGCTTCGCTGAGCACGCTGCGGATTCTCAACGAGAACTACCCGGACAACCTGTGGCAGGCGTTCATTCCCATCGATACCCGCCTGCGCGATGCCAGCCGGGCCGGGGTCACGCCGTCGCAACACGACGGCAAGAGTCGCGGGGTGATCGCCTACCGCGCCTTGCTCAAGCATCTGCTGGCGCAGCAGCCGGCCACCCGGGTGGCCTGATGGCGCGCCGGTCGCCGCGCCGACAGGCGCATTCAAGCCGCACCGGAGTGCGGCCGATAACCGTTGTAGACCCCTGTCGCGGAATACCCACATGAGCGCCGCCACCGCCACCCGTTCGCAACTGGCCTTGCAGTCCTACCTGGATGCGTTGCTCCAGGAGGCCACTTTCGAGGACCTGGAACCTCCCGTCGAGACGCCGCCAGCGCCTGCGCCCGCGCCGTTGAAGCCTGTCGCGCTGGCGGTCGCCGAAGTGGCGACACCGGCCCCGGCGCTGGAAACGCTGCCGGTCGACCACGGGTTCGACGAGTTCGAGGCCGCGGTGCTCGAGGAGCAGGTCCGCGATGCGCGCCTGGTTCCGCCGGCGCCGGCGGCCCTGCTCGACGAACCGACGACGTTGCGCGAGCTGCCGGTCGAGCCACGGCCCCACGAGGTCATCGAACTGCGCGTGCTGAGCGCCCCGGCGAGCGCCAGCGAGCCGGCGCTGCTCGACCTGCCGCTGCTCGACGACGGTCGTCCGGCCTGGGCGGCGGAGCCCTTCGAGTGCCTGCTGTTCGACGTCGCCGGGCTGACCCTGGCGGTGCCGCTGGTGTGCCTCGGCTCGATCTATCCGCTGGAGAACCAGGAACTGACCCCGTTGTTCGGCCAGCCCGACTGGTTCCTCGGCATCCTGCCGTCGCAGGCGGGCAACCTGAAGGTGCTGGACACCGCACGCTGGGTGATGCCCGAACGCTACCGCGACGACTATCGCGACGGCCTCAAGTACGTGATCTCGGTCCAGGGCTACGAGTGGGGGCTGGCGGTGCACCAGGTGAGCCGCTCGATCCGCCTCGACCCGGCCGAGGTGAAATGGCGCAGCCAGCGTAGCCAGCGGCCCTGGCTGGCCGGCACGGTCATCGAACACATGTGTGCGCTGCTGGATGTGGCGGCGCTCGCCGAACTGATCGCCAGCGGCGCCGTCAAGCGCCTGCACGGCGACCATTGATAGACAGCTTCCGCCGCTTGCGGCGGTTTTCGAGAGGTTAGGGGAATGAGCAAAGCCACCGCGCAAAGCGCCGAAGATCCGATCCTGCAGTGGGTCACCTTCCGCCTGGACAACGAGAGCTACGGCATCAACGTGATGCAGGTCCAGGAGGTGCTGCGCTACACCGAGATCGCCCCGGTGCCGGGCGCGCCGAGCTACGTGCTGGGCATCATCAACCTGCGCGGCAACGTGGTCACGGTGATCGACACCCGGCAGCGCTTCGGCCTGGACCCTGCGCCGGTCAGCGACAACACGCGGATCGTCATCATCGAGGCGGACAAGCAGGTGGTCGGCATCCTGGTCGACAGCGTCGCCGAGGTGGTCTACCTGAAGCAGTCGGAAATCGAGACCGCGCCGAACGTCGGTAACGAAGAATCGGCCAAGTTCATCCAGGGCGTCTGCAACAAGAACGGCGAGCTGCTGATCCTGGTCGAGCTGGACAAGATGATGACCGAGGAAGAATGGTCGGAGCTGGGCAGCATCTGATGCGTTCGACCGACACGAGGGCCTGCTGAGATGGAGGTCGTCGCGCTGGCACTGGCGCTCGCCGCCTGCCTCGGCCTGGCGGCGGCGTGCCTGTGGCTGCGCCGTGAATTGCGCCGCCTGCAAGCTGCGCTGGCGCAGCAGGCGGAGGAGGGCGCGGCGCGCGAGCGCCGGCTCAAGGAACTGAGCAAGCGCATCGAGTCCTACCAGCAGGTCAACGTGCGCATGGGCGAGGCCTTGCAGGACCTCGGCAAGCAACTCGCGCCGCTTCCCGACCGGGTCGCGCGCCTGGAGCAGCGCGATCCGACCACGCTGTCGTTCAGCCAGGCCGCACGCCTGGTCGGGCTCGGCGCCAGCGCCGAAGACCTGACCCAGGCCTGCGGGCTGTCGCAGGCCGAGGCCGAGCTGGTGGCGCGCCTGCACGAAGCCAAGGGCAAGTGACGGCCACCGACCCGGCGCTGGCGCTTTTCAGGCGAGCAGGCGGCTCGCCACTTCTGCCAGTGTCACCTCTCCCCTGAACTCCCCGCAGCTCTGCGCCGGCAGGCGATCCTCGATGGCATGGGCGAAGCGCACCGCCGGGTCCTGCTCCAGCTTCTCCAGGTGTCGATGTAGGCGCGGAAAGTCGTGTTGCAGGTCGAAGTAGCCCAGCTCCCGTCCCCAACGAGCGGTACCCGCGAGGTAGGCGTCGGCCACGCTCGGCCCTTCGCCGGCCAGCCACTTGCGGTCGCCGAGCAGCTTGTCGATCCGGCCATAGGCTCGCGCCGCGCGCGTCAGCGCCCTTGCCGTCGTGGTTGCGTCGGCGTCCTCCAGATAGAACAGGGCTCCCCAGGCCGAATGGCATTCGGTATGCAGGAGGGCGAGGGCGAAGTTCAGTTCGTCGAACTCGGCGCTGCCCTGCGGATAGCCGAGCTTCCTGCACAGGTCGCGCGCCGCCAGGTGCTGGAGAATGGCCAGGCTTTCGCTGAGCGCGCGGCCGTCCTCCAGGAGCAGGGTGGGCGTCTGGCGAGCCGGGTTCAGGCGCACGTAGGTGCGCTCGCCGGTCTCCAGCGGCATCTCGATCCGACACAGGCGATAGGGGCGGCCGAGCCACTCGAGGGCCACGATCGAGCCGAAGGAACAGCCGTGGGGTACGCCATAAAACAGTACAGGTTCCATTTTCCATCTCCGTTCAGGTAACGCGCGTTGCGCATCGCAACCGGGCTGAACGCAGGGTAGGGGTGATATAGGCTATATTCGGTCCTGATTTTTCCGGTGGATCGAAAAATGTCCAAGCCCACGGTGCGCGTGCTCGCCCTGCTCGAACTGCTGCAGAGCCACGGCCAGCTCAGCGGTAGCGAGCTGGCCAGGCGCCTGGAGGTGGATGGACGGACGCTGCGTCGCTATATCGTCGCCCTCGAGGAGCTGGGCATTCCCATCTCGGCGGAGCGCGGACGCCATGGCGGTTACCGCCTGGTGGCCGGTTTCAAGCTCCCGCCGCTGATGTTCAGCGCGGAGGAAACCCTGGCTGTGTCCCTCGGCCTGCTGGCGGTGCGCAGTCTCGGCCTGGGCGAAAGCGAGCTGGCCCTGGAAAGCGCGCAGGCCAAGCTGAGCAGGGTGATGCCCGATGCGCTGCGGCGGCGCCTCGTGGCGCTCCGCGAGACCGCCAGCCTGGACCTGGCCCGCGCCCGGGCGGGAACCAGTGTGGCGGCGCTGGCGACCCTCGCCGAAGCCGCCCAGGTCCGTGCGCGGGTCGAGTTCCGCTATCGCGACCCGCAGGGCGCCGAAACCCTCCGCCAACTCGATCCCTACGGCCTGGCCTATCGCAACGGCTGCTGGTACGTCAGCGGTTTCTGCCACCTGCGCCAGGCGTTGCGCTCGTTCCGTCTCGATCGCCTGGACGCGCCGCGCATGCTGGCGGAGCGCTTCGAGCGACCGGCGGATTTCGATACCCTCCGCCACCTGCGGGAGAGCTTCGCCCGGATGCCGCGCGCCTACCCGGTGGAAATCCTGATGCGGGCGGCGAGGGAGCAGGTGGTCGCGGTGCTCGGCGAGCCCCTCGGTCTGCTCGCCGAGGTCGATGGCGGTACGCTGTTGCGCGCCAGCACCGACGACCTGGACTGGTTCGCCCGGCGCCTGTGCGGCCTGCCGTTCGACTTCGAGGTCAGGCAGCCGCTGGAGTTGCGCGAGCCGTTGAGGCGTCAGGCCGAGCGTGTCCTGCGTAACCTGGGCCAGGAGGAAGCTTCGGATCACAGGTAGGCATTTAGAGGAAAAGTCCTATTAATTGCGCGGCTGCCGCTTTCTAGAATCGGTCCTGGTCAACCCGCACGTTTCCAGGAGGCCACAAGGATGCCTGCAATACCCCTGCGCGCCATGGTGCTGTGCGCCAACCCCGGCCGTCTGCTCAGGTACGGAGCGCTGTTCAACCGCTGCGGCTACTTCCACCTGAGCCTGTGCCTGGACCGACGGGAGCTGCGGCGCTCCCTGGACCAGGGTTACCCGTACGACTATTTCCTCTACGACGGATTCCGCCTGGACCAGGGCTGCAAGGGCACGCTGGCGATGCTGGGACGCAGCGGCAGCATCCGGCGCTTCCTGCTGGTGGGCGAACTCGATTGCCGCGAGAAGCGCCTGTTGTTCGAGTGGAGCAGAGGCCATGGCCTGAGCATCGGCGCGGTGTCCGACCGGCCTTTGGGCCAGGTCGCCCTGGCCGCGTTGATCAAGCGTGATCGCGGCTGCCCCGACCTCCTGCGCGGCATCGCCTGAGGCGGCTTCCGGGAAGATGAGGTAAGGTCGTTTTCCAACCTTCCATGGCGAGACAGCGCATGACCGTCCAGGCCGACATCCTCAAGGCGATCGAAGGCATCGAGCATGGCTTCCAGCAAGCCGGCCAGGCACTCTCCGAGCGGATATTCCATTGCCGGCAGGTGCATGGCGCCGAGATCGTCGACGCGCGCTCGTTGTCGGAATCGGGACGGCATGCCGCCGACGGCGTTTTCAGCGAAGGGCCGTTGGCGGTCGCGGTGGTCACCGCGGACTGCCTGCCGATTCTCATGAGCAGCCGCGACGGTCGGGTGGTGGCCGCCCTGCATGGCGGCTGGCAGGGGCTCGTCGCCGGTATCGTCGGCGCGGCGGTGGCGCGCTTCAATGCGCGCGGCGTCGTCAGCGCGGACATCCGGGTCGCCATCGGTCCCGGGATCAAAGCCTGCTGCTACGAGGTGAGTGCCGGGTTCATCGAGGCGTTGCAGGTCGGCCACGTCCGCCTCTGGGAAGGCGCGGCGCCTCCCTGGAGCCAGCGTCGTCCGCTCCCCGAGCGGCCGCCCCGGTTCGCTCCGCCCGAGCCAAGGCAGGCGGAGCAGGGCGCCTGGCTGGACCTGGTGGCCTTCTGTCGCCAGTTGTTCCAGGCCGCCGGCGTCGGGCCGGCGCAGATCGAAGCCAGCGCCGTCTGCACCTACTGTTCCGGCGGTGCGTTCGCCAGTCATCGCCGACGCCAGCGCCTGGGCGAGGAGAAGCGTCAGCAGTACGCCTGGATCGCTCGCAAGCCGTGACCGCGTATCGGTATTGTCCGGAAATCCTGGATAGTCATGACGGTTGTCTGCTGTTTATCCGCCAATAGCCGGCTTCTAGACTTTTCTTGTCGATGCGTGGCTGTCGCCACGCTCATTCCAGGAGAGTCCCAGCATGCCTGACATCACCCAAGCCGCCATCGTCACCGGCGCCTCCCGCGGCATCGGTCGCGCCATTGCCCGGCGGCTGGCCGCCGACGGTTTCGCGGTCGCGGTCAACTATGCCAGCAACCAGGCCATGGCCGACGAGGTCGTGGCCGAAATCGTCGCCGCCGGCGGCGCGGCCATCGCCGTGCAGGGCGACGTGGCCAGCGCGGAGGACATGGACAAGCTGTTCGAAGCCACCAGGGGCGCCTTCGGCCGCATCGACGTGGTGGTCAACAGCGCCGGCACGATGCCCTACCTGAAGATCGCCGATGGCGACCTGGAGGGCTTCGACCGGGTGATCCGCACCAACCTGCGCGGCGCCTTCATCGTGCTTGGCCTGGCTGCCCGGCATGTCGAGCGCGGCGGACGGATCATCGCCCTGTCCACCAGCGTGATCGCCCGGGCGCTGCCCAGCTACGGTCCGTACATCGCGTCCAAGTCCGGGGTCGAGGGGCTGGTGCACGTGCTGGCCAACGAGTTGCGCGGCCAGGACATCAGGGTCAACGCGGTGGCGCCCGGCCCGGTGGCCACCGAGCTGTTCTTCAACGGCAAGAGCGCCGAACAGATCGACCAGATCGCCAGGCTGGCGCCGCTGGAGCGCCTCGGCGAGCCGGACGAGATCGCCGCGGCGGTGTCCTTCCTCGCCGGGCCGGACGGGGCCTGGGTCAATTCTCAGGTGCTGCGGGTCAACGGCGGTTTTGCCTGAGCCGCTGTACCGGGACGACGCGTCGAAGGTTTCGGCTGTGCTATCTATCGGTTCCTTTCGCCGCTGTCGGCCCGTTGCGAGTCGGCGTCGCGTCTACGCCAATAGTCGTCTTCATCGGTCTGGCGTTCGCTCAGCCGTTTCCCGCTGCGTGCGTCGAACTCCAGGATCCAGAAGGTGGCAGGCTCCTTCTGGTCGTCGCGAAGGTAGCTTCGGTAGGTGAAGCGGTCCCTATCCTGAAGCAGGACCACGCGGTCGATGGTTCCTTCGTGATGGCGTACCTTGGCTTGCCGATTGATGCGGAACTCCGGAGTCAGCCGGTGCCGATCGATGATTGCATCCTTTTCCTCGTCGCCGAGGATGGCCGGGGCGGCCTGGACATGGCTGGCGATAAGCAGCAGGGCGGCGAGGAGGAGGGGGCTTGGCGAGGGCATGGGCGGCCTGGGAAGTGGCAGGTGGACTGTGCTGGGACCGCTCTCGCGGATTCCGGTTCCGGCGCTTCGGTTTCGACGTGTGGCGGGTTCGCTCAGTCTCCGGGACCGCCGAGCAGCAGCATCTCGTCGCCATCCGCGGCGTCCGGCGCGAATCCCTCGGGACACTTGCCTTTCAGGTGCCAGGCGAAGGCGATGATCTCGGCGATGGTGCGATACAGCGCTTCCGGAATGGCGTCGCCGAGTTCCAGGCGGGCGAGCAGGCGGACCAGCTCGGCGTTCTCGTAGATCGGTACCTCGTAGTCGCGGGCGATGGCCAGGATCGCCTCGGCCAGTTCGGCGTCGCCCTTGGCGGAAAGGGTCGGCGCGGCCTGGCCGTCGTAGCTCAGGGCGATGGCCTGGCGCGGGGCGGGTGACTGCTTTCTGTTCATGCGGTTTCGTCTACCCAGCGTTGTTCGATGGTCGCTCGCGGGCCCTGGGGCGGGCGGCCGCGCTGGCAGGTGATCTCGCCAACGGTCAGGCCGGCGTCGCGCAGGCGTTGGCGCAGGTGGCCGAGTTCATGCTCGACCAGCCGCGCGGTCGCGTCGCGCTCGGCCCAAAGCTGGCTGGACAGGCTGCCGCGCAGCAGGGTCGCCTGGGCGTGCAGCGGTCCCAGCGGCTCCAGGTCGAAGGCCAGTTCGACGCGCCAGAGGCTTTCGCGGGCCTCTTCGCCGGTCTTGCGCTGTTCTTCCTGGAACTTCACCTGCAACGGTACCACCGAGTGCTGATGGCGCATGGGCACCTCCATCTGCCAGGTCGCCAGTTGGGTGCCATCCGGCAGGGTACTGGTCTGCGCCAGGCTCGACAGCTGATGGGTCTGCAGGCGGGAGATCGCCGCGGCGGCAAGGCGCAGCAGCGACTCCAGTTCCATGTCCTCGTCGAACAGTTGGAGAACCTTGCTCGGCAGGGGAAAGTTCAGTGCCTGGGTCTTGTTGGCGCTCTGTCCCAGGTTGCCCAGGGCGTTGCGGACAAAGGCCGGCAGCGCCTGGGCCAGGTTCGCCATGTTGCCGGCGAACATGCCCGGCGCCTGGGCGCCGGTCGGCGGCAGCGGCGACAGCTGGGCGAACAGGCGCAACAGGTTGGCCTTCAGGTCCTGGCCGAGATGATCGGTGGCGCCCTGCATCAGGCGCGCCTCGAGGAACAGGCCGCTCTGCTGCAGGGCCTGGCCGAGCAGCTTGGAATCGCCCATCTTCTGCGCCTCTGGCAGGCCGGCGAAGAGGCGCTCCACGGCCTGGCGCAGGCTGTCCGGCAGGTCGTTGCGGCCGTTCAGCCCCTGCAGGGCGGCGAACAGGCCTTCCAGGGAAGCCTGGCGGGCGCTCTGCCCGGCCAGTTGCTGGCCCAGCGCAAGCTGGTCGAGGCGTCCGCTGAGCGGCAGGAAGTCGATCTGCTGGCTGTTTTTCACCAGCGCCGTGAGCAGGCTGCCGACCGGCAGCGCCTGGGGCGAGTCGAGGCTCAGCTTGCTGCCGGCGAGCGGCGTGTTGAGCAGGTTCAGCAGGACCCGGTAGACCACCTGCTGGGCCTTGTCCGCCGGCAGCGCGGTGCTGGACAGGACCTTGCCCTGGAGCAGGGTGCCGGGCGGCAGTTGCTCCAGGTCGAGGCTGCTCAGCGGGCCAGCGCCGGCCATGCTGTCGAGCAGGGTGGCAACCACGCTGGCGCTGCTGGTGGCGCTGACGTTGAGCAGGTTGCCCGGCACCAGCGGCCGGTTGCTCTGCACTTCCACCAGGCTCTGCCCGCTGTTCGCCAGGGTCAGCTTGAGCAGGACCTGGAAATTGTTCGCCAGGCCCTCCTTGACCGCCAGCACCTCGGCCTTGCCCGACTCGCCTTCGCCCAGCAGGCCGGCCAGAGTCTGCACCAGCTTCAGGGTCATCTCGGCGTCGGCCTGGGCGTTGCCCTGCGATTGCGCCGGCGGCAGCGGGCGCGGGGCGGAAACCGGGGGTAGTGATGGGGAAGCGCCTATCTCGGCTGGCATGGGTAACAACCTGTCTTAAACGACCCTGCGGAGGCTGGGGAAGGGCGTGTATAATGCCGCGCCTGTCAAACAGGCTGGCCGCGTCGTCACCAGTATAGCGGCCGTGTTTATCCCGACTTTAGGGTCTGTTCCGTGAAGGCCTCCGGCGCCGCGACGAGGAGAGACGCTTGGCGATGTTGTTCGATGTCCGATCCTGCTGAAGTCCCCACAGCCAGCCCCTTGCTGGAAACCGTCGGGCTCGCCTGCGAGCGCGACTGGCGCATGCTGTTCGAGCGCCTCGACCTGCGCCTGGCCGCCGGCGAGATGTTGCAGGTGGTGGGTCCCAACGGCAGCGGCAAGACCAGCCTGCTGCGCCTGCTGTCCGGACTGATGCAGCCGACCGCCGGGGAAGTCCGCCTGAACGGCCGGCCGCTCGCCGAACAGCGCGGCGAACTGGCCCGCAGCCTGCTGTGGATCGGCCACGCCGCGGGAATCAAGGGCCTGCTCAGCGCCGAGGAGAACCTCACCTGGCTCTGCGCGCTGCACCAGCCGGCCAGCCGCGAGGCGATCTGGCAGGCCCTGGCCGACGTCGGCCTGCGTGGCTTCGAGGACGTTCCCTGCCACACCCTTTCCGCCGGCCAGCAACGCCGCGTGGCGCTGGCCCGCCTGTACCTGGACGCACCGCCCTTGTGGATCCTCGATGAACCCTTCACCGCCCTCGACAAACAGGGGGTGGCGCAACTGGAAGCGCACCTGGCCGGGCATTGCCAGCGCGGCGGGATGGTGGTGCTGACCACCCACCACAGCCTGCAGCAGGTGCCCGCCGGCTACCGCGAGCTGGACCTCGGTGCGCTCAAGGCGGCCAGCGGCACGACGGTCGAGCCGGCGCTGGGCGATCCGGCATGAGCAACGTCTTCAGCCTGCTCCTGGCGCGCGAGGCGCGCCTGCTGTTCCGCCGACCGGCGGAGCTGGCCAACCCGCTGGTGTTCTTCGCCATCGTCATCGCCCTGTTCCCCCTGGCGGTCGGGCCGGAAAGCCAATTGCTACAAACCTTGTCGCCCGGCCTGGTCTGGGTGGCGGCGCTATTGGCCGTGCTGCTCTCGCTGGAAGGGCTGTTCCGCAGCGATTTCGAGGACGGTTCTCTGGAGCAGTGGGTCCTTTCGCCGCACCCCCTGGCTCTTCTGGTGCTGGCCAAGGTGCTGGCACACTGGCTGTTTTCCGGGCTGGCCCTGGTCCTGATGTCGCCGCTGTTCGCGCTGATGCTGGGCCTGCCGGCCCGTTGCATACCGGTGCTGCTGCTTTCCCTGTTGCTCGGTACGCCGGTGCTGAGCCTGCTCGGCGCCGTCGGCGCGGCCTTGACCGTGGGCCTCAAGCGCGGCGGCCTGTTGCTGGCGCTGCTGATCCTGCCGCTGTACATCCCGGTGCTGATTCTCGGTAGCGGGGCGCTGCAGGCTTCGCTGCAGGGACTGCCCAGCAGCGGACATTTATTGTGGCTGGCGAGCCTGACGGCGCTAGCATTGACACTCACGCCATTCGCCATCGCTGCCGGCCTGAAGATCAGCGTAGGCGAGTGAGTCCGCCCGCCGAAGGCATCGGCGGGCGTGCGGTACCGGGCGGCTGCGCCGCCCACGCTTGACCCGGGCTGGCAGCGGAAGGCCTGCCCGGTATTTCCAAAGAGCCCTGTAAACAGAGCCTGATGATGAATTGGACATGGTTTCACAAGCTTGGGTCGCCCAAGTGGTTCTACGAGATCAGCGGCCGCTGGCTGCCCTGGTTCGCCGTGGCGGCGGCGCTGCTGATCGTCACCGGCTGCGTCTGGGGGCTGGCCTTCGCGCCGCCGGACTACCAGCAGGGCAATAGCTTCCGCATCATCTATATCCATGTGCCGGCGGCCTTCCTCGCCCAGTCCTGCTACGTCATGCTGGCCGTGGCCGGTGCCGTCGGGCTGATCTGGAAGATGAAGATCGCCGACGTGGCGGTGCAGTGCGCCGCCCCCATCGGCGCCTGGATGACCTTCGTCGCGCTGCTTACCGGGGCCGTCTGGGGCAAGCCGACCTGGGGCGCCTGGTGGGTCTGGGACGCGCGCCTGACGGCGATGCTGATCCTGCTTTTCCTCTATTTCGGCATCATCGCCCTCGGCCAGGCGATCAGTAACCGCGACAGCGCGGCCAAGGCCTGTGCCGTACTGGCCATCGTCGGCGTGGTGAACATCCCGATCATCAAGTACTCGGTGGAGTGGTGGAACACCCTGCACCAGCCGGCCACCTTCACCATCACCGAGAAGCCGGCGATGCCGGTGGAGATGTGGTTGCCGTTGCTGATCATGGTCCTAGGCTTCTATTGCTTCTTCGCGGCCATGCTGCTGGTGCGCATGCGCCTGGAAGTGCTCAAGCGCGAGTCCCGCACCGCCTGGGCGAAAGCCGAGGTGAAGGCCCTGGTGGAGAAGGCACGATGAGCTTCGAATCGTTCGGCGACTTCCTCGCCATGGGCCATCACGGTCCCTACGTCTGGTCGGCCTACGGCATCAGCCTGCTGGTGCTGGCGATCAATGTCGCCGAGCCGCTGCTGGCCCGGCGCCGCTACCTGCAAGAAGAGGCGCGTCGTCTGCGCCGGGAGGCCCAGCAGTGAATCCGGTCCGCAAGAAACGTCTGATCATCGTCCTCGCCATCGTGGTGGGCGTCGGCGCCGCGGTGGGCCTGGCGCTGTCGGCCCTGCAACAGAACATCAACCTGTTCTACACCCCGACCCAGATCGCCAACGGCGAAGCGCCGACCGACACCCGCATCCGCGCCGGCGGCCTGGTGGAAAAGGGTTCTCTGCAACGCAGCGAGGATTCGCTGAACGTGCGCTTCGTGGTCACCGACGGCGCCAAGGAAGTGACCATCGCCTACCATGGCATCCTTCCCGACCTGTTCCGCGAGGGGCAGGGCATCGTCGCCCTCGGCAAGCTGGGCGGCGACGGCGTGCTGGTGGCCGATGAAGTGCTGGCCAAGCACGACGAGAACTACATGCCGCCGGAAGTCACCAAGGCGCTCAAGGACAGCGGCCAACTGAAGCACTACGAGAACGGCAAGGCCGCCGGCGAGACCTCGTACAACCAGGAGGGCAAGTAGATGATCCCCGAACTCGGCCACCTGGCCCTGATCCTCGCCCTTTGCCTGGCCCTGGTGCAGTCGAGCCTGCCGCTGGT
This sequence comes from Pseudomonas sp. KBN12P06040, assembly GCF_037574965.1. Classification (NCBI taxonomy): domain Bacteria; kingdom Pseudomonadati; phylum Pseudomonadota; class Gammaproteobacteria; order Pseudomonadales; family Pseudomonadaceae; genus Pseudomonas; species Pseudomonas sp. KBN12P06040. The sequence continues at coordinate 3,961,132 of NZ_JBBELS010000001.1, read as the reverse complement.
CGGCGCCTGGCGCGGCGACCGCCAGTGGATGAGCCTGGCGCGCCCGGCGGCCTGGGGGCAGTTCGCCTTCCTCGCCTTCGCCTTCGGCTGCCTGACCTGGGCCTTCCTGCGCGACGACTTCTCGGTGGCCTACGTGGCCGGCAACTCCAACAGCGCGCTGCCCTGGTACTACAAGTTCAGCGCCGTCTGGGGCGCCCACGAAGGTTCGCTGCTGCTCTGGGCGCTGATCCTCGGTGGCTGGACCTTCGCTGTGTCGATCTTCTCCCGGCAACTGCCGGAGGTCATGCTGGCCCGCGTGTTGGCGGTGATGGGCATGATCAGCACCGGCTTCCTGCTGTTCCTGATCATCACCTCCAACCCGTTCAGCCGCCTGCTGCCGCAGACCCCGATGGACGGCAACGACCTCAACCCGCTGTTGCAGGACGTCGGCCTGATCGTCCACCCGCCGATGCTCTACATGGGTTACGTCGGATTCTCGGTGGCCTTCGCCTTCGCCATCGCCGCACTGCTCGGCGGCCGCCTGGACGCCGCCTGGGCGCGCTGGTCGCGGCCCTGGACCCTGGTGGCCTGGGCCTTCCTCGGTATCGGCATCGTGCTCGGCTCCTGGTGGGCCTACTACGAGTTGGGCTGGGGGGGCTGGTGGTTCTGGGATCCGGTGGAAAACGCCTCCTTCATGCCCTGGCTGGTCGGCACTGCACTGATCCACTCGCTGGCGGTGACCGAGAAGCGCGGCGTGTTCAAGAGCTGGACCGTGCTGCTGGCGATCGCCGCTTTCTCCCTGAGCCTGCTGGGCACCTTCCTGGTCCGCTCCGGCGTGCTCACCTCGGTGCACGCCTTCGCCTCCGACCCGGAGCGCGGGGTGTTCATCCTCGCCTTCCTGCTGCTGGTGGTCGGCGGCTCGCTGACCCTGTTCGCCCTGCGCGCGCCGGTGGTCAAGAGCCAGGTCGGCTTCGCCCTGTGGTCGCGCGAGACCCTGCTGCTGCTGAACAACCTGGTGCTGGTGGTGGCGGCCTCGATGATCCTCCTCGGGACTCTCTACCCGCTGCTGCTCGATGCCCTCAGCGGCGCCAAGCTGTCGGTCGGCCCGCCGTACTTCAACGCCATGTTCCTGCCGCTGATGGCGGCGCTGATGGCGGCCCTGGCGGTCGGCGTGCTGGTGCGCTGGAAGGACACCCCGAGCCGCTGGCTGCTCGGCATGCTGACCCCGGTGCTGGTGGCCAGCGCGGTCCTGGCGGCGGCCGGTTCGATGTACTTCGGCGATTTCAACTGGGCGGTGCTGGCGGTGTTCCTGCTGTCCGCCTGGGTGGTCCTGGCCGGTTTCCGCGACTTCCTCGACAAGACCCGGCACAAGGGCGTGCTGGCCGGCGCCCGCAGCCTGACCCGCAGCTACTGGGGCATGCAACTGGCGCACCTGGGCATCGCCGTGTGCGCCATCGGCATCGTCCTCAGCAGCCAGTACAGCGCCCAGCGTGACCTGCGCATGTCGCCCGGCGACACCGTCGAACTGGGCGGCTACCACTTCCTCTTCGACGGCGCGAAGCACCACGAAGGGCCGAACTACACCTCGGACAAGGGCAGCATCCACGTCAGCCGCGACGGCAAGGAGATCGCCACCCTGCATCCGGAGAAGCGCCTGTACACCGTGCAGAGTTCGATGATGACCGAGGCCGGGATCGATGCCGGCTTTACTCGCGACCTCTACGTGGCGCTCGGCGAGCCGCTGGAGAACGGTGCCTGGGCGGTGCGCGTGCACGTCAAGCCGTTCGTCCGCTGGATCTGGTTCGGTGGCCTGCTGATGGGCCTCGGCGGCGCCCTGGCGGCGCTCGACCGGCGCTACCGGGTGAAGGTGAAAACACGTGTGCGCGAGGCCCTGGGCCTCGCCGGTCAGGGAGCCTGAGTCTTGAAACGAGCGATTCTGCTGCTGCCGCTGGGGATCTTCCTGATCGTCGCGGTGTTCCTCTTCCGCGGCCTCTGGTTGGACCCCAGCGAGCTGCCCTCGGCGCTGATCGGCAAGCCGTTCCCGGCCTTCGACCTGCCCAGCGTGCAGGACCCGGCCCGGCGCCTAACCGAGGCCGACCTCAAGGGCAAGCCGGCGCTGGTCAACGTCTGGGGCACCTGGTGCCCGTCGTGCCGGGTCGAGCACCCGGAACTGACCCGGCTGGCCGAGCAGGGCGTGGTGATCTACGGGATCAACTACAAGGACGACAACGCCGCCGCCATCAAGTGGCTGAACGAGCTGCACAATCCCTACCTGCTGAGCATCAGCGACGCCGACGGCACCCTGGGCCTGGACCTGGGCGTGTACGGTGCGCCGGAAACCTACCTGATCGACAAGCAGGGCATCATCCGCCACAAGATCGTCGGGGTGGTCGACCAGAAAGTCTGGCGCGAGCAACTGGCGCCGCTGTACCAGCAACTGCTGGACGAGCCGGAGGCCCGATGAAGCGTTTCCTCGCCACCGCGCTGCTCGGTCTCGCCCTCTGCGGCGTGGCCCGGGCCGCCATCGACACCTACGAGTTCGCCAGCGACGCCGAGCGCGAGCGCTTCCGCAACCTGACCCAGGAACTGCGCTGCCCGAAGTGCCAGAACCAGGACATCGCCGACTCCAACGCACCGATCGCCGCCGACCTGCGCAAGCAGATCTACGGCCAGTTGCAGCAGGGCAAGAGCGACGGCGAGATCGTCGACTACATGGTTGCCCGCTACGGTGACTTCGTTCGCTACAAGCCGCCGGTCAACGAGCGTACCTGGCTGCTCTGGTTCGGTCCGGGCGCCTTGCTGCTGTTCGGCGTGCTGGTGATCGGCGTGATCGTCCTGCGCCGCCGGCGCACCGCTGCCAAGGTGCAAGCCACCCTGTCCGCCGAGGAGCAAGCGCGCCTCGCCAACCTGTTGAAGAACGACAAATGATCGATTTCTGGCTCGCTGCCGGCCTGCTGCTGCTGGCGGCCCTGGCATTCCTGCTGACTCCGCTGCTGCGTGGCCGTCGCGCCCAGGCCGAGGAAGACCGTACCGCCCTGAACGTCGCGCTTTATCAGGAGCGGATCGCCGAGCTGGCCGGCCAGCAGGCCGCCGGCACGCTGACCGCCGAGCAACTGGAGAATGGCCGCGCCGAGGCTGCCCGCGAACTGCTCGCCGACACCGAGGGCAGCGGCGAAGAGCGTAGCTCGCGCCTGGGCCGGGCGGTCCCGCTGGTCGCGGCGCTGCTGGTGCCGTTGGTCGCGCTCGGCCTGTACCTGCATTGGGGCGCCAGCGACAAGGTCGAGCTGGCCCGCGAATTCGCCCAGGCGCCGCACTCCATGGAAGAGATGACCGCGCGCCTGGAGCGCGCGGTACAGGCCCAGCCGGATTCCGCCCAGGGCTGGTACTTCCTCGGTCGCACCTACATGACCCAGGAACGCGGCGCCGATGCGGCGCGGGCCTTCGAACGCGCCGCCGAACTCAGCGGGCGGCAGCCGGAAGTGCTCGGCCAGTGGGCGCAGGCACTGTATTTCTCCGGTGGCAAGAAAATGACCGCGCAGATCAAGGCCCTGGCCGACGAGGCGCTGAAGGGCGACCCGGCCGAAGTGACCACCCTTGGCTTGCTCGGCATCGCCGCCTTCGAAGAGCAGCGCTACGCCGACGCCATCGGCTTCTGGGAGCGCCTGGTGTCGGTGTTGCCGAACGAGGACCCGGCACGCTCGGCGATCCAGGGCGGCATCCAGCGCGCCCGCGAGCGCATGACCGAGGCCGGGCAGACCCCGCCGGCGCCGGCCGCGCCCGCTGCCGCCGGGGTGACCCTGACGGTGAAGGTGGATATCAGCGACGCGGTGAAGGGCCAGGTCAAGGCCGACGACAGCGTGTTCGTCTTCGCCCGCGCCGTCGGCGGCCCGCCGATGCCGTTGGCAGTGAAGCGCCTGACCGTCGCCGACCTGCCGGCCGAGGTCAGCCTGAGCGATGCCGACGCCATGATGCCGCAGCTCAAGCTCAGCGGATTCCCGCAGGTCGAGCTGGTCGCTCGGGTATCCCGCGCCGGCAACGCCATCTCCGGCGAATGGATCGGACGCGGCAAACCGTTGTCTACCGCCCAGTCGTCGGCGCAAGCGCTGACCATCGACGGCCCGGACCAGCCCCAGGCGGCCCGGCCATAACGACAACGGGTTGGCGGGAGGTGCGGCGGTGAAGGCGAAGTATCTGGGTCTGGCGATTCTCCTGGGCGGTCTCGGCGGGTGCGTGGTGCATCCGCCGCAGACCAGCGAACCGCCGGCCTCGCTGCCGCCGCAAAGCCAGCCGCAGCCCGGTCCGTCCAGCGCGCCCGGCGCCACCCCGCCGCGCATCACCCCGCAACCGCAGACTCCGGCGCAGCCCAGCCGCTCGCGTCCGCAGTTCGCCCCGCCGCCAGGCGGCAAGGGCGTCTGGGACGGCAGCCTGGGGGTCTATGTGATCCGCGGCGAGCGCGATCTCTACTACCGCCAGCGTACCTACTACCGCTGGGACGGCGGCTGGTTCTGGTCCACCAGCCCGCAGGGTCCCTGGACCGAGACCGACGCCCGCGGCATCCCGCCCGGTCTCAGCCGGCGCTACGCCAATCCATGACCCTTAGGGGTTCTCCGGGTCGTGCCCGAGCGACTGGATGAACAGCGAGAACAGTTCCGGTTGCGAGGAAATGTCCAGCTTGGCGTACAGGTGGCGCCGATGGACCTTGATCGTCTCCGGCGAGATCGCCAGGCGCTCGGCCATGGCCTTCGACGAGTAGCCGCGAAGGATCAGGCGAGCGATCTCCAGCTCGCGTTCCGATAGCACGCTGGCGCCGAAGTGGCTGAGGGCGTCGCGTATCTGCGTGGCCATCTCTTCCTGCGGTGCGGCCGGCAACAGGCGCTGGCTGCGCTGCTGCCAGTGCTGCTGCATCAGCGCCAGGACCCAGCTCGAGAGCAGCCCGAGCATCCCGCATTCCTCGTCGGCGAATATCCGCTGCATCCCCAGCGATAGCGACAACGCGCCCCGGTCGGGTACCTGGAGGATGAACTGCACCTCGTCCTCCAGCACGTTGTCGTGGAAGTAGCTGAGGTAGTACTCGCTCTGCCGGAAATGGTCCGGGGCGATCTCCTCGAGGCGGTACAGGCCGCTGGCCAGGCCTTCCCGGCAAGCCTGGTAGAAGGGGTCGAGCAGGTACAGCCCGTTCAGGTAGGCGAGCATCGAGGCCGGCCCGGCGTGCGGTTCGGCGTCGTATTCCTCCAGGGCCACCGGCACGCCGTTGGCGGGGTAGAAGATCGCCAGGGCGTTGTCGAACGGCAGGTGCTGGCGCAGCAGCAGGATCAATTGCTTCCAGAAGCGGTTGCCGCCGATCTGTTCGATGGCGCGGCCCAGGCTGGCGTGCATGCCGATGTCCCGGAACAGGGTGTGCATCCGTATTCGCTCCACGGTGGGTTTTCGCAGGCTCCGGTTTGCGGCTTTTCCATCCTCCGCGTCAAGGGGCGTAACCCCAAAGGGTGATTGGCCCGCCGGTTCCGCGCTCCTAGAGTCGGCGCATAACCAGCGCCCCGGCAAGGGGCCGCCGCGAGTCTCCGTTACTGCCTCAACTTCAATAACAATCAGAGGACAACGACATGAGCTCTTCCCCCGCGCCCGAAAGTGCGCTGAAACCCACCCTGGGCGTGTTCGACGTGGTCGCCATCACCGTTTCCGCGGTCACTCCCGCCAGTTCCGTCTTCGTCATCGCCCCCTTCGCCATCCAGCAGGCCGGCACCGGCGCCTTCTGGGCCTTCGCCCTGGCCGGGGTGCTGGCGCTGATGTTCGCCTGGTGCTATGCCGAGCTGGGCAGGGCGCACAGCACCGCCGGCGGCGAGTATGTCTACGCCAAGCGGGTGTTCGGCGGCTTGGCCGGCTACGCCACCTTCCTCACGGTGCTGGCGATGCTGCTGTTCATCCCGCCGGTGCTCGCCACCGGCGCGGCGACTTACCTGAACGCTGCCCTCGGCACCCACTTCGATGCGCAGACCGTGGCCCTGGCGATCGTTGCCTTCAGCTACCTGCTGGGCATCCTCAACATCCGCGTCAACGCCTGGGTCACGGGTACCTGCCTGCTGCTGGAAGTGGCGGCGCTGCTGGTGATCGTCGGCCTCGGTTTCGGCCATGCACAGCAACCGGCGAGCGTCCTGCTGCAGCCGCAGGTAGTCGGCGACGGCGGGCTGCTGGCGATCGCACCCTGGGCATTGGTGATCGGAGCGGTCGGTACCGCGCTGTTCTCCTACAACGGTTTCGGCGGCGCGGTGCTGCTCGCCGAGGACATGAAGGACGGCGGTCACAGCGTGCATCGCGCGGTGCTCTGGTCGCTGGCGCTGGTGGTGCTGATCGAGATCGTCCCGCTCGCCGCGCTGCTGATCGGCGCGCCGTCGCTCCCGGCGATGCTCGCCAGCCCCGACCCGATCGGCTATCTGTTGAACAGCCATGGCAACGAGACGCTGTCGCGCCTGGTCAGCGCGGGAATCTTCCTCTCGGTGTTCAACGCCATCGTCGCCATCGTCATCCAGAGCGCCCGGGTGATCTTCAGCAGCGGTCGCGACGCGCTCTGGATGCCGGCGTTGAACCGTGCCTTCACCCGTATCCATCCGCGCTGGGAATCGCCCTGGCTGGCCACGCTGTTCCTCGCCATTCCCTCGGCGGCGCTGAGCTTCAGCTCCAACCTGGCCGAACTGACCTCGTTCACCGTGTTGCTGATCGTCATGGTCTACCTGATCGTCGCCCTCTGCGCGCTGTTCAGCCGGGTGCTGCGGCGCGACCGCGAGCATCCCTACCGGATGCCGCTGTGGCCGCTGCCGGCGCTGCTGGCGGTGAGCGGGGCGGGATACCTGCTGCTCAACCTGTTCCTGGCGGCCTCGGCCAGGGACGTGATGATCATTGTCGGACTGCTGGCGGTGTCGGTGATTCTCTACTGCACCTACGGCAAGCTCAGTCCGGCGTTCCAGAAGCTTTGAAACAGGAGTCCGCATGCGCGCTCGACAACTTGGCATCACCCTCGGCCTGGGCACTCCCGGCCCGTTCAACGCGATCACCGACGTTCCCGGCGTGCGCGTCGGCCACAGCACCCTGAACCAGCGGATCGACGGCAGGCAGGTTCGCACCGGCGTCACCCTGGTCCAGCCGCGCGCCGGTGCGGCGCGCCTGCAACCCTGCTTCGCCGGCTGCCACGTGCTCAACGGCAACGGCGACGCCACGGGCCTGGAGTGGATCCGCGAAGCCGGCCTGCTGACCACCCCGATCGCCATCACCAATACCCACAGCGTCGGCGCGGTGCGCGACGCGCTGATCGCCGAGGAGCGCGCCGAACTCGGCGACAGCGGGCTGTACTGGTGCATGCCGGTGGTGATGGAGACCTTCGACGGCCTGCTCAACGATATCTGGGGCCAGCATGTCGGCGCCCGCCAGGTCGGCGAGGCGCTGGCCTGCGCCGAGTCCGGACCGGTCCGCGAAGGTTCGGTGGGCGGCGGCACCGGGATGATCTGCCACGAGTTCAAGGGTGGCATCGGTAGCGCATCGCGGCGGCTGCCGGCGGAGCAGGGCGGCTGGACGGTGGGCGCGCTGGTCCAGGCCAACCACGGCCAGCGTCGCGAGCTGCGGGTCGATGGCTATCCGGTCGGCCGCCGGCTGGGCGACATCCCCTCGCCGTTCAGCGAGGAAGGCACCCCGGGCATGGGCTCCATCGTGGTGATCCTGGCCACCGACGCGCCGCTGCTGCCGCACCAGTGCCAGCGCCTGGCGCAGCGCGCCTCGATCGGCATCGCTCGCACCGGCGGTGGCACCGAGGACTCCAGCGGCGACGTGTTCCTCGCCTTCGCCACCGGCAACCAGGACCTGCCGCCAGCCGACTATGCGCGCAAGGACCTGCCGCAGAGCACGCCGCTGCGGATGCTCAACAACGACCACATCTCGCCGTTGTTCGCCGCGGCGGCGGAGGCGGTGGAAGAAGCCATCGTCAACGTGCTGCTGGCCGGCGAGGACATGCGCACCGAGGACGGCCGGCTGGTGCCCGCGCTGAAGGGGGAGACGCTCCTGGCGGCGCTGCGCGAGACCGGCTGGCCGGGACGCTGAAAGCGGCTCAGCGCCAGCCGCGGGTGCGCGCCACCGCTTCGCTGAAACGCACCTGCCAGCGCCGGGCGGTGCCGGCGTCGACCCGCGGCTGGAACTCCGTGCGGGTGTTGCGCGGCTCCGCCAGCTCGTAGCCGAGGCCACGCGCGGCAAGGGCGGCGCAACCGAAGGCGGTGAGTTCGTCGAAGCGCTGGGTGACGATGCGCCGTTGCAGGCTGTCGGCGAGGAACTGGGCGAAGTAGGGGCTGCGCGCCAGGCCGCCGTCGATGGACAGGCGGTCGGTGACCTTCAGGTAGCCGTCCATCGCCTGGATCACCTCGGCGCTGCGCAGCACCACGCCTTCGAGCAGGGCCTGGCAGAGGTCCTCGCGGCGGGTGCCGGCGTCCATTCCCAGCCACATCGCGCCGGCGCTGCGGTCCCAGTGCGGGCATGCGAGTCCCGACAGGGCCGGGACGAAGGCCAGCCCGCGGTCGATGGCCGGCGGCCGGTCGAAGCCGGCCAGTTCCGAGAAGTCGCTGAACAGGCCAAGACGCCCGGCCCACTCGACTGCGGCGCTGGCATCGTAGACCCCGCCGTCCATGGCGTACACCGGCTTGCCATCGATCTGCCAGGCGATGGTGGCGAGCAGGCCTGTCTCCGGCGAGCGGATGATCCGCTCGCCGCTAAGGGTCAGGGCGAAGGCGCCGGTGCCGAAGGTGATCTTCGCATCACCCGGCTGGCGGCAGCCGTGACCGTAGAGCGAGGCCTGCTGGTCGACCACCGAGGCCGTCAGCGGGGTGTTGCCGATCACCCCGAAATGGCCGACGGTGTCGCGGATTTCCGGCAGGCACTCGATCGGCACGCCGAACAGGGCGCACAGTTCGGGGTCCCAGCGGCCCTCGGCGAGGTTCATCAATGCGGTGCGCGAGGCGGTGGTGACGTCGGTGGCGAAGGTTCCGCACAAGCGGTCGAGAAACCAGGCGTCGCTGGTTCCCAGGCGCAGGCGGCCGGCCTCGAGAGCCCGGCGAGCGGCAGGAAGGTGCTCGACGATCCAGCCCAGCTTGCTGGCCGAGAAATAGGCATCGAGCGGCAGGCCGCTGCGTTCCAGGACCAGCGCCTCGGCGCCGCTGGCGCGTAGACGCTCGATGTGCGGGGTGGTGCGGTTGTCCTGCCAGACGATCAGCGGCGACAACGGCTCGCCGCTGCGGGCGTCCCAGGCCATGCAGCTTTCGCCCTGGTTGGCGAGGCCGATGGCGTCGACCCGGCCGCTGGCCTCCAGGCAGCGTTGCAGGTTGGCCAGCAGTTCCAGCGGATCGTGCTCGACCCAGCCGGACTGCGGATGGTGTTGCTGGTGACGCAGCGCCAACTGAATATCGGCGCTGCCGTCCTGGCTGGCGACCAGCACGCGGGTACTGGTGGTTCCCTGGTCGAGGGCGGCGATTCGCATGGTCGGTTCTCTTCGCGGGTTCAGTGGCCGGAGGTGAGGAAGGCGACTTCCAGGCGCCGGGTGTCCGGCGGTAGGCGCAGGGCGGCCAGCGGCACCAGCAGGCGGCGCTCCGGCAGGCAGGACAGGGCGCGTTCCCACACCGGGCGACCATCGGCCAGTATCCGCAGGCGTCCGCTGGCGGCCTCGCTTACGCGTAGCTGCAGATGCGCCAGGCCGGGTGTCGGATCGTCCAGCAGCCGCTGCGGCACGCACAGCTTGAGCGGACCGCTGCAATCGATGGCGATACCGGGCGCGGCGACCGGCAGTTCGGCCCGCAGGTCGGCGGCCAGCAGGCCGGCGATCCTTCGTCCCTCGCGGAACGACCAGCCGGCGGTCTCGATCGGCCGGAGCAGGTTGCCGGCGGCGAAATAGGCGGGGTCGGAGCAGCGGCCGAACTGATCGATGCGCGGGCCGCCGCTGGCCGGGTCCAGTTCCAGGTGGCTGAGGCGGACCAGGCTCGACTCGGGAACGAAGCGTCCGCTGAGGAGGATGCCGTCGCAGGCGATCCGTTCGACCCGCCCGTCGCCCAGGCGTACCCGCGCCGCCTCGACCCGGCCGCGGCCTTCGATCTCCAGCAGCTCGCTGGAGAAGTGCATCGGCACTCCGCACAGCCTGGGAAACAACGATAGCGGCCAACGCGCGGTGGCCCGTGCGTTGCGTTCGAGCATGGCCACCGGGCGGATGCCGGCACGCCGGCAGCTCATCACGGCGGACAGGCTGACCAGCTCGGTGCCGACGATCAGCGGCCGTTCGAACGGCTTCAGGCCTTGCAGATAGAGATAGGCTTGCAGCGCGCCGGTATTGATCACGCCCAGTGGCCGGTCGCCGCCCAGCAGGCGCGCCGAGCGCGGCGTCTCGCGTGCGCCGGTGGCCAGCAGCACGCGTGTCGCGCGCAGACTGCGCGGGCCTTCGGGGGTGGCCAGTTGCAGCAGACCGGCGGCGGCGAGAGCGACCACGCTATGGCGCAGGCGGATATCCACCCCGGCCCGTTCAGCCTGTTCGACGTTACGCAGCGCGTAGGCCGGGCCAGTCAACAGGCGGCCGTGCTCGCGCAGGCCGAACGGCGGATGCGCGCAATGCCGGGGTATACCGCCGGCCTCGCCGTCGCGCTCCAGCACGCAGACCCGGGCGACGCCCTGGCGGCGTAGTTCGATGGCGGCCGCCAATCCGGCGGGACCGCTGCCGACGATGGCGACGTCGACCTGTTCAGTGATGCTCATGGCAACTCCCGGTGGCGAGGGGCTGGGCGAGGCGGCCGGCGCTCAGCTCGGCGACCCGCGCGTTGCAGTAGAAACCCTGGCAGCGTCCCATGCAGGCGCGGGTGCGACGCTTCAGGCCGCCGAAGTCGCCGGCTGGCAGCGGGCCTTCCAGGGCGGCGAGGATTTCCCGGCGGGTGACCATCTCGCAGTGGCAGACGATCTCGTCGTAGCTGGGACGCTGCCAGTCGCGCGGCAGGTGTTCGGCGAGGTTCGGTACCTGCGGCCAGAGCGGCTCGCGAACCGCTTCGTGGAAGCGCCCACCCTGGTAGAGACGATAGACGTGGCGTGCGATGCCCAGCGCCGCGGTGAGACCGGTGGAACGGATGCCGCCGACACTGATCCAGTTGCGTCCGTCGACCTGGCGGATGCGGTATTCCTTCTTTTCGCTGGCCGGCCGCAACCCGGCGTAGGTGGCGGTGACCGGCATGCCGCGCAGGCCGGGGATCCGCTCGACGGCGGCGTCGATCAGTCGCTGCAGGGTGTCGCTGTCGACCCGTGCCTGTTCGCGGTCGTCCTGTTCCTCGGCGGTGGGGCCGGCAAGCAGGTTGCCGAAGACAGTACGGGTGAATACCACGCCTTTGGTCCGCTCGTTGGGTACCGGCAGCAGGATGTGCCGCAGCAGCGCCGCGGCGGCCTTGTCGAAGACCACGAACTGGCCCTTGCGCGGATGGATGGCGAAGCTCGCCGCGCCGAGCAGGCGCTGTTCCAGTTGGTCACCGAAGAGTCCGGCGCAGTTGATTACCTGGCGCGCGCGCAGATCGCCGCGGCGGGTATGCAACAGCCATTCGCCGCCGTCGAAGGCGCCGTCCAGCACCTCGACGTTGAAACAGGCCTCGGCGCCATGGGCCTGCGCCTGTTGCAGATAGGCGAGCGGCGCGGACCAGGGGTCGATCAGATGCTCACCGGGGACCCGCACCGCACCGAGCACATTGCCGGCCAACTGCGGCTCCAGCGCCAGGACCTCGTCGCGACCGATCTGGCGGACGTCATCGACACCGTTGCCGTGGGCCTGCTCGACGATGGCCGGCAGGCGCGCCAGATCCTCGTCGCTCCATGCCGCCACCAGGGCGCCGGTTTCCAGCAGCGGCAGGTTGAGGCGCGCATGGATGTCGCGGTATTCGCGATAGCCCTCCTGCATGCAGGCCAGTTCGATGCTGCCGGGCGGCGCGTCGAAACCGGTATGGAGGATCGCGCTGTTGCCCTTGCTGGCACCGGAGAGGATGTCGGTGCTTTTTTCCAGCAGGACCACCCGCGCACCTTCCAGGGCGAAGCGGCGGGCCATGGCGCAACCCACCACGCCAGCGCCGATCACTGCAACGTCGAAGATCGCGGTCTTTGTCGCAAGCGGCTCAGTCATCGTTTCTGCCTGTTTCTTTTGGTATCAGTTTGCTTTTTGACCGTAACACTGATTTTTCACACAGAATTTTATGTGAAATTTGTTGTTTTAATGTGGCAACTGAAAGAGAAACAGTCAATCGATTAATCGACGGGCAGCCACCGGCACAGCCCCGGCCTGTCTCCGGGGCTGCCCGCGAGGGGAGTCAGGCCTGCGGGGTGCGCAGGGGGGCTTCGTGGACTTCCACCCGCGCCTGTTGCAGGGCTTCCCAGAGTTCCCCGGTAGGCTTGCGGTCGACCACCAGGCGGTTGATCCGGCTCAGCGGGAAGACCTGGAACAGGGCGCGCCGGCCGAGCTTCGAGGAGTCGGCGATAACCGTCAGTTGGCGGGCCTGAGCGATCATGGCACGGGCGATCTCGGCTTCCTCGATGGAAAAATCCATGGCGCCATCGCCGTTCAGCGCGCCGACGGTGATCACCGCATGCTCGGCGTTGAACCGGGCGATCTGCTCAATGGCCAGGGCGCCGACGTTCTGTTCGGATTCCGGGCGGTACTCGCCGCCGATCATGAATGCACGGTTGCCGGAGGCGCCGACGCTGCCGGCGATCAACAGCGAGTTGGTGATCACCGTCAGATGGCTCTGGCGCGCCAGTTCGCGGGCGAACAGCAGGGTGGTGGTGCCGGTGTCGATGAAGATGCTGTCACCGGGCCCGAACAGGCCGGCGGCGTAGCGGGCGACTGCGCGTTTTTCCTGGGCGTGCTCGTTCATTCGGGTCTGGAAGGCGTTCTCGTGCTCGCCGCTGGGCGGCAGGGCGGCCCCTCCGTGGAATTTGCTGACCAGGCCTTGTTCGGCCAGCGCGGCGAGGTCGCGGCGAATGGTTTCCTGGGAGGTGGAAAGGGTCCGCGCCAGTTCGTCCACCGAGATCCGCTCGCGCTGGCGCAGCAATTCGAGAATGTGGCGGCGGCGTTCCTCGGGGCGCATCGTGTTCTCCCATGGGCCGCATCCTGGTGCGGCGATTGTTACCGTGAATCGCCCGGTAGCGCCTGGCGGCGCTGGGCGGAAGGGGGCGGGGCGAGGCTTTGCGCAGGCCCGGCGGAAAATCCCACAGGTCCGTAAGGCAGGTACGCTCTTGGATTGGCCGCCTACTTGACCGTATGGGTGACCAATTTAGGTAAAACGAACCTTCAAATCAACACGAAAACCAAATTGTGGCACGCGAAATGCGAGTGTTCGCTTCGGCGGAGCGACCGGCGTGGCCGGCCTCCCGACCAGACAACCAGAAGAACGCATCCCGCTACGGGAGCCTGCCGAGGGGAGAACGACGCAGATGGCCGAGTTCGGAAACTATGTGATTTACCTGATCATGCTGGGTGCGGTACTTGGCGCGCTGGCTTCCATCCTGCGCCCGGAAAGCGGTCTGGGCCGCGAGTTCGTCAACGGCATCCACGCCATCGGTCCGGTGTTCCTCGCCCAGGCCGGCATCATGGTAGCCATTCCCTATCTGTCGAAGGCGATTTCCCATGCCCTCGGCCCGTTCTTCCAGACCCTCGGTTCCGACGTATCCATCGCCGCGCTGTCGATCATCGCGGTGGACATGGGCGGCTACCAGTTGGCCGATGCCCTGACCGCCAACCGCGACATGTGGATTACCGCCATGCTGGTGGGCTACACCTCCGGCGCGACCATCGTCTACCTGATCCCGGTCGGCCTGACCATGCTCGAGCGCAAGGACCACAAGTACCTGGCGCTGGGGGCGATGGCCGGGTTGATCAGCATTCCGTTCGCGGTGCTGGCGGCGTTGCTGCTGATTACCCTCAACCACATCCCGGTGCGCGAACTGGTATCGACCGGTTCGCCGGCCCTGCACTACCTGTCGCTGGACTTCCTCGGCATGCTTCGGCTGCTGGCGCCGCTGTTCGTCTTCTGCTTCCTGCTGGCCGCCGGCCTGAAGTACCGGGCGACGGCGATGGTCACCGGGTTCCTGGTATTCGGCAAGGTGATGGACGCGTTCATCAAGATGGCCCTGGCGCTTTCCATCGTCCAGCACTTCACCGGAGTCTTCACCAAGGTCTTCGGCGGCTGGGGCTTCGACCCGATGTTCGCCGACGAGAAAGAGTTGTTCCGCGCCATCGAGATCGCTGGCTACATCGGCATCATGCTGGCCGGGACCTTCCCCATCTGCTACCTGTTCCAGCGCTACTGCAAGCGCCCGATGGCGGTCCTCGGCCGTTACCTGGGGCTGTCCCAGCCGGGCGCCACCGCCTTTGTCATGGTGCTGGCGAACATCATCGCCACCTACCACCTGTTCAAATACATGAATGCTCGCGACAAGGTGCTTTGCGTGGCCCTGGGCGTCTGCGCCCAGGCCACCATCGGCGATCACCTGGCATTCACCGCCAACTTCCAGCCGACGCTGATCCTGCCGATCCTGCTCGGCAAATTGTTCGGCGGCCTGCTGGCGGTATTCATCGCCATCCGCATCTCGGTGCCTGCCGCCGAGCGCTATGCCCGGCAGGAGCAGGAGCATGACGAGGCGGAAAAAAGCGCCCTGCACGCAGCCTGAAACATCCCCCGACGAGCGCCGCGAGCCATCGCGGCGTCGCTTTCCGCAACGAGGTAACCATGCGCAAGATATTCCTAGCCTGTCCCTACAGCCATGCCGACGCCGAGGTGGTCGAGCAGCGCTTCCGTGCCTGCAACGAGGTCGCGGCGACCATCGTCCGCGCCGGCCACGTGGTATTCAGCCAGGTCTCCATGTCCCATCCGATCAACCTGTGCCTGGCCGATCTCGACCGCGCGGCGATCGGCAGGTTGTGGGCGCCGGTGGACGCCTTCTACATGGATCACCTGGAAGAGCTGATCGTCCTCGACCTGCCGGGCTGGCGAGACAGCGCCGGCATCCGCCGCGAGATGGAGTTCTTCGAGGCCGGCGGACAGCGGGTGAGCCTCTGGTCCGAGGTGGAGCACGAGTTTCGCTGAGGCGGCAGTGGCTGAACTGCAAGCCGAATGAAAAAGCCGGAAGCGCGAGCGCTTCCGGCTTTTTCGTCGAGCGGCGAGGGATCAGTTGGGGCTGTAGATCTGGTCGAATACGCCGCCGTCGATGAAGTGGGTCTTCTGCACGCTGCGCCAGTCGCCGAAGGTCTTCTCCACCGAGAAGAAGTCGACTTTCGGGAAGCGGTCGGCGAACTTGGCTAGGATCTCCGGGTTGCGCGGGCGCAGGTAGTTGTTGGCGGCGATGGTCTGGCCCTCGTCCGACCACAGGTACTTCAGGTAGGCCTCGGCCTGGGCGCGGCTGCCTTTCTTCTCGACCACCTTGTCGACCACCGCCACCGGAGGCTCGGCCTCGGCGGACACGCTCGGGTAGACCACCTCGAAGCCGCCTCGGCCGAATTCGCGGGCGATCATCTCGGCTTCGTTCTCGAAGGTCACCAGTACGTCGCCGATCTGGTTCTGCATGAAGGTAGTGGTGGCGGCGCGGCCGCCGGTGTCGAGCACCGGTACCTGCTTGAACAGTTTGCCGACGAACTCCTTGGCCTTGTTCTCGTCACCGCCGTTCTTCAGCACGTAGCCCCAGGCGGAGAGATAGGTATAGCGGCCGTTGCCGGAGGTCTTGGGGTTCGGCACCACTACCTGGACGCCGTCCTTGAGCAGGTCCGGCCAGTCCTTCAGGGCCTTGGGGTTGCCCTTGCGAACGATGAACACGGTGGCCGAGGTGAACGGCGCGCTGTTGTTCGGCAGGCGGGTCGCCCAGTCCTTCGGCACCAGGCCGCCGTTGTCGGCGAGGGCGTCGATGTCGGTGGCCTGGTTCATGGTGATGACGTCGGCGGGCAGACCGTCGATCACCGAGCGCGCCTGCTTGCTGGAACCGCCATGGGACATCTGGATGGTGATGTTCTCGCCTTTCTCCGCTTTCCAGTATTTCTGGAAGGCCGGGTTGTATTCCTTGTAGAAGTCGCGCATCACGTCGTAGGAGACGTTGAGCAGGGGCTGGGCGGCGTGAGCGGCGCCGCCGAGCGCCAGGCCGGCGGCCAGCAGGGAGGCGCTGAACAGTCGTTTCACAGGGCAGTTCCTTTGGGCATGTTGTAGTGGCTCGACTATAACGTCGGGTTATATGCAGGGTAAATATCAAAAACTGCTTTGCTTATTACCCGCTCGAGCCTATGCCGCGGCCGGCGCTTTGGCCAGCGCTAGTCGAGGCCGCTGACCGCCAGGTCCTTGGGATACTCCACGCTGAACTTCAGGGTGGCGCTGCGTTTCTCGCCGGGTTGCAGGGTCCAGTCCCACTTCAGCTTGCCGTCGTCCTCGCGCTTGATTTCCTGCGCCTTGGGTTCCAGCAAGGTGACCTGGATCTGCTCGTTGCGCGAGACCGGCAACTGGTCCTCGAACTGCACGCGTTCGGCGTTCTTGTGGTTGTTGCGCACGTCGATGCGGAATTCGTAGTTGACCCGCGTGCGGTTGCCGATCAGGCCGCTGCTGTCGGTGTAGCGCTTGACCAGCTTGCGTTCGATGCCGATGCCCTCGTCGGCGCCCAGTGCCAGTTCGAAGCTTTCTCCGGGCATCACCCCGCGCAGATGGCCGCTGGCGACGAAGCTGTTGCCGAGAAAGGTATTCAGGGTGCCGGGGAGCAGCGGGTAGTCGCTGTCGTTGCGGGTTTCCGCCTCCAGGTAGGCGGTTTCGCGCAGGGCCGGGGCCGCCAGGTAGCGCAGCTTGGCCGGCATTTCCAGGCGGGCGATGGTGACCTTCTGCGCGCTGCCGTCGCTGTTCAGGGTCGCCGGCACGGGGATGTGGAAAGAGGCGCTGGCGGCTCCGCTGCTGACCTCCGCGGTGGCGAGCCGCGCCTCGGCCAGCTTCGGCGCCGAGGCCGGCATGGCCATCTTCGCCGAGGTCCTGGCGATGGGCGCGGCTTGCGGCATGGGCGCCGGAGCGTCCTGCATGGCCATCTCGGCACCGTAGTAGGCGTTGGGCGCGTCGATGTCGACGATCCAGGGATTCAGCCGCGGTACGTTGCCGCCCAGGGCCGGACGGGCGGTGGAGAGGGTCAGGTCGATGTCGGTCCAGTCTTCGCCGCTGCTCTGCCGGACCAGGCCCTGGTAGGTCAGTTCGATGGTCTTCGCGCCGTCGCGCAGGCGCGCGTCGTAGGTCGGCTGCCAGGAGGCGTCGCGCAGGGTGTAGTCGAGCTTCACCTCGACCTGTGCCGGTTGCTCCAGGGCGACCCGCAGGACCGCGCGCTTGAAGCGCTTGCCGTCGCCGTTGAGGGTGCCGCGCTGCTCCTGCAACTGCTGCTTGCGCTGTTCCAGTTCGGCGGCGCGGTCGTCCAGCTGGCGCTGCTCGGCGAGCAGGCGTTCGAGGTTGCCTTCGGTCAGTTGCAGCAGGCTCTTCAGCTCGTCGATGCCGGGCATGGGGCGATCCTTGCCGGGCTGGGTGCTGCCGCTCTGGATGTCGGCGAGGAACTTCTTCTGCGCTTCGAGCACGCTGCCGCGGTCATGGATTTCCCGCAGTTGCCGGTCTATCTCGCGCAGTTGCTGGTCGAGCTGCTGCACACGATTGTCGTCCGGACGCTCGACCCGTTGCGCGGCGCTGCTGACGTCGAGCAGGGTGGCGGCGGCGCTGGCGCCGAGGGACGCGCGCAGGCTGGCGTCGTCGAGCTGGAAGGGCAGTTGCTCCAGGGCGATCTCATGCTGGCCCTTGGGCAATTGCAGGCGGGCGGTGCGGGTGACCACGGCACGGTCGGCGTAGACGGTGACCGCGCTGATGCGGCTGTCGACCGCTTGTGGCGCGGCCAGCAACGGAGCGCTGGCGAACAGGCCGGCGAACAGGAGCGGAGAGGCGGCGAGTCGATTCACGATATCTCTTCCTTGGGCGGATGGAGGGGCGAGGAACCCGTGCGTGCGGTCCCTTCCTGCTGCCTGAGACGCAAGCGCGGTGAAAGACGGGTTAAGCGGCGCGAAGAAATTTTCCCGTGCGGCTCAGGCCGGCTGTTCCAGGCGCTCCAGGGCACCGCGCAGGTTGGCGCGGGCGGCGGCCTCCCAGCGCTGCCGCAGCGGTTCGCAGTGGTACAGCGCCGGTTGCTCCAGCAACTGGCGCAGCAACTTGCCGCGCCCGGCGCGGAACAGCGGTTCCGGCACCCAGGCGTATTCGGCGCGGACGTCCGCCTCGTAGCGTGCGTAGACCGGCGCCGGCGCGGCGAGGATGGCGAGGTCGAGATCCACCACCAGGGCTGCGTCGGCGTCTCCCGGCGGCGCCTGGTGACAGGTGGCCATGATCAGTTCGCGCAGGGCCGGCCGCAGCGCCGCCAGCCCGGCCTGGTCGAGCCAGCGCTCGGTGCTGGCGGCGCTGGCGGCCTCGTTGTCCTGGCGCTGGGTGTCGTAGACCAGGTCGTGGGTCCACAACGCCAGCTCCACCAGGTCCGGCCGCCGCGCCAGTTGGCGCCAGCGGTCGAAGTGCTCCAGGCAGGCGAGGATGTGGCGATCGCTGTGGTAGTGCCGGTCGGCCCCGCCATAGGCCGCCAGCAGCGCGTCGAAGGCATCCGCCGGCGGGTTGCCGCCGAGTCGCTGCCAGAGGGCGTCCCAGCGCTGCCGGTCAAGACTTCCCATGGCTGCCTTCCTCGCGAGGGAACAACGGGTTGCCGCAGCGGCAGCAGAATGCCGCCTGCACTTCGTGGGTCGCCTTGCGGCACACCGGGCAATCCCGCTGCAACAGGTTGGCCGGGTCCTGGCGCATCGCGGTGGCGAGTTCGGCGGTGAAGATCCCGGTGGGCACCGCGATGATCGAGTAGCCGGTGAGCATCACCAGGCTGGCGATGGCCTGGCCGAGCGGGGTCTTCGGGGTGATGTCGCCGAAGCCGACCGTGGTCAGGGTGACGATCGCCCAGTAGATGCCGCGGGGGATGCTGGTGAAACCGTGCTCCGGGCCTTCGACCACGTACATCAGCGCGCCGAACACGGTGACCAGGGTCATCACGGTGAGGAAGAACACGATGATCTTCTGCTTGCTGCCGCGCAGGGCGGTGAGCAGGAAATTGGCCTGGCTCAGGTACTGGCGCAGCTTGAGCACGCGGAAGATCCGCAGCATGCGTATCACCCGGACGATCAGCAGGTACTGGGCGTCGGGGTAGAGCAGGGCGAGGAAGCCGGGGAGGATCGCCAGCAGGTCGACCAGGCCGTAGAAGCTGAAGGCATAGCGCAGCGGCTTGGGCGAGCAGTACAGGCGCAGCAGGTATTCCACCAGGAAGATGCCGGTGAAGCCCCATTCGATGTAGGCCAGCAGGTCGCCGTAGTCCTGGTGGATCTCGTCGATGCTGTCGATCATCACTACCAGCAGGCTGGCCAGGATCACCAGCAGCAGCGCGCTGTCGAAGCGCCGGCCGTCGCGGGTGTCGGTCTGGAAGATGACGATGTAGAGGCGTTCGCGCCAGCTGTCGGGTGCGCTCATCGTGGCTCCTGATGATGGATGCGGCACCTTACCAGACTAGCCCGCCGGCGCCAGCGTTCCCCGCTCAGGAGCGCCGCCGGCCGAGGCGCGCGCCGAGGCTGCCGGCCAGGCGCAGGTAAAGGCGCTCGCCGCCAATGCAGAGCAGGCAGGCGAGGATGAACGGTGCGGTCAGCGCCGGCAGGCCGAGCAGGCCGAACAGCGGTTGCAGCGCCACCGCCAGGCCCATGCCGAGCAGTGGCGGCCAGACGCTGCGGTAGCGCAAGGCCAGGGCCAGCCCGGCAAGAGCGGCGTTCAGGCCGTAGAGCCCGGCGAGCGCGCTCGCCCAGTCGTAGCCCAGCAGCCAGGCCAGCGGCAGGCTGGCCGCGGCGCCGGCGAGGGCCCAGGCGGCCGAGGGACGCGAGACCAGCAGCAGGCCGAGCCAGACCAGCAGCCCTGCCAGCGGTTCACCGAGGAAGATGATCTCGCCGATCCCCAGCGTTAGCGCCGCCAGCTCCGCCGTGCCGCTCCAGGCGCAGCTGAAGCAGCCGCCATGGGCCGCCGGGGCCAGGCCTAGCCAGGCGCCGAGGGGCACCAGCCACCAGCCGTTGAGGACGAAGCCCAGGGTATAGGGCGGTAGCCAGCGGCGTCGGCGCAGCCCATGCAGGAACAGGCGCTGCAACGCCACGCTGGCCAGGCAGCCGAGCGCTACCAGCGACACCAGTCCCGGCGACCAGGCGAAGCGGAATGCCAGCAGCATGCCGATCAGCACGGCGTTGTAACCGTACAGCCCGGCCTCGATGTCGCTGTCGGCGCAACGCAACAGGCGCGCCAGCAACGGGCCGAGGGCGCCGCCAAGGAGGGCGCCGGCGAGCAGCGGCGGCGCGCCGACGGCGATCGCCAGCAGGCAGGCCAGGCCCAGGCGTGGGTCGCCCTGGAGGAACACCTGGCTGATGCCGCGCAGGAGGATTCGGGATGCATTGAGGAGAGATTGCAGGGGCATGGCGGTCAGTGCGGCAAGGGCCGCTCGGCAGGCACGGAGATGCCAGGCCTGCGCGAGGGGCGGGGGTGGTCATTGTAGGGCCGGTAGCGGAGGCGACGCACCCCGGACGAGAAGGCCAGGCGAGGGTCATGCATGCAGGGCGTTCCAAGAAGAAAAAAAGACCTCCGGCAGGAGTTGAACCGGAGGCCTTGAATGTCCATGGCCTGCATGGGAGTGCGCGAGGGAGGCCATGGTCCGACAAGAAGGTCTTTCCCGGATGGATGGAGACGCGGCCCCGTATTTCCGGCCCCATCCATCCGAGAGAGACAAGGGTGGCCCGACCCGCATGCCCGGGGGGACGGCGCGGGCCGGACCGAACTCGTTGCTTCAGAGGCCTCCCAGCGGCGGCGCCACGGTCTCGATGCGCAGCATGTTGGTCGAGCCGGGGCGACCGAACGGTACGCCGGCGGTGACCACCACGGTGTCGCCGCGGCGCGCCATGCGCTGGGCCAGGGCGATGTCGAGGGCGGTCGAGCAGATCTCGTCGACGTGCGCCAGTTGCTCGTTGACCACCGAATACACGCCCCAGGCCACGGTCAGTCGCCGCGCGGTGCGCAGGTTCGGGGTCAGGCTGAGGATCGGCGCCTTGGGCCGCTCGCGGGCGGCGCGCAGGGTCGAGTTGCCCGACTCGGTGTAGTTCACCAGCACCGCCACCGGGAGGATCCGGCTGACCCGGCGGATCGCGCAGCTGATCGCATCGGAGACGGTAGCGTCGGGCTGCGGACGGTTGACCTCGAGCTGGACGTGGTAGTCCGGCTCGGCCTCCACCTGGCGGACGATCTTCGCCATCATCTCTACCGCCTCGCGAGGGTATTGTCCGGAAGCGGTTTCCGCCGAGAGCATCACCGCGTCGGCGCCGGCGCCCACCGCGGTGGCTACGTCGGTCACCTCGGCGCGGGTCGGGGCGGGGGAGAAGCGCATCGACTCGAGCATCTGGGTGGCCACCACCACCGGCTTGCCGAGCTGGCGGCAGACCTGGACGATGCGTTTCTGGATGCCCGGCACGCTCTCCGCCGGCACCTCTACGCCGAGGTCGCCGCGCGCCACCATGATCGCGTCGGCGCGCTCGGCGATCGCCTCGATGGCGCTCACCGCGCTGGGCTTCTCGATCTTGGCCATGAGGAAGGCCTTGTCGCCGATCAGCCCACGGGCCTCGTCGATGTCCTCCGGGCGTTGCACGAAGGACAGCGCCACCCAGTCGACCCCCAGTTCCAGGCCGAAGGCCAGGTCGCGGCGGTCCTTGTCGGTCAGCGGGCTGAGTTGCAGCACCGCTTCCGGCACGTTGACGCCCTTGCGATCGGACAGCTCGCCACCCACCGCCACGCGGGTCTCGATGGCGTCGCTGTGGCAGTTGACCACTTCCAGGCGGATCTTGCCGTCGTCCAGCAGCAGGCTCATACCCGGCTCCAGGGCATGGATGATCTCCGGATGCGGCAGGTTGACCCGCCGCTCGTCACCGGGGACGTCGCTGAGGTCGAGGGTGAAGGTCTGCCCGCGCTGCAATTGCACGGCACCGGCGGCGAAGCGGCCGACCCGCAGCTTCGGACCCTGCAGGTCCATGAGCACGCCGATCGGGTAGTTCAGTTCCGCTTCCACCTCGCGCACCCAGGCGAAGCGCTGCGCGTGATCGGCGTAGTCGCCGTGGCTGAAGTTCAGGCGGAACAGGTTGGCGCCGGCCTCCACCAGGGCACGGATATCGTCGCGGCTGCGGGTGGCCGGGCCGAGGGTGGCGAGGATCTTGGCTTTCTTGTCGGCTGTCATGTCAGGACTCGAGGATGAGAATGGCGCGGAAGTCGTTCACGTTGGTGCGGGTCGGTCCGGTCACCAGCAGGTCGCCGAGGGTCTGGAAATAGCCGTAGCCGTTGTTGTCGTCGAGCTCGTCGCGGATCTTCAGCCCGGCCTTTTCGCCGCGGGCATGGGAGCAGGGCGTCATCAGCGCGCCGGCGTTGTCTTCCGAGCCGTCGATGCCGTCGGTGTCGCCGGCCAGGGCCCAGATGTTCGGTTCGCCCTTTAGCTCGGCGGTGAGGCTGAGGAGGAACTCGGCGTTGCGTCCGCCGCGACCGTTGCCGCGCACGGTGACGGTGGTCTCGCCGCCGGAGAGGATCACGCAGGGCGCCGCCAGCGGCTGGCCGTGCTTGCGGATCTGCCGGGCGATGCCGGCGTGGACCTTGGCGACTTCCCGCGCCTCGCCCTCCAGGTCGCCGAGGATCAGCGTCGAGAAGCCGGCCGCGCGGCACTTCACCGCTGCTGCGTCGAGGGCGTTCTGTGGCGTGGCGATCAACTGGAAGTGGCTGCGCGCCAGGCGCGGGTCGTCGGGCTTGACGGTTTCCGAACGCGGGTCGGCGAGCCAGTCGAGGACGTTCTGCGGTACGTCGATGGCGTAGCGCCTGAGGATCGCCAGGGCGTCGGCGGAGGTGGTCGGGTCGCCGACGCTGGGGCCGGAGGCGATCACCGTGGCCTCGTCGCCGGGAACGTCGGAAATCGCGTAGGTATAGACGCTGGCCGGCCAGCAGGCCTTGGCCAGGCGACCGCCCTTGATCGCCGAGAGGTGCTTGCGCACGCAGTTCATCTCGCCGATGGCGGCGCCGGACTTGAGCAGCGCCTTGTTCACCGCCTGCTTGTCCGCCAGGCCAATGCCTTCGGCAGGCAGCGAAAGCAGTGCGGAGCCGCCGCCGGAGAGAAGGAAGATCACCCGGTCGCTCTCGTTCAGGCCGCTGATCAGTTCCAGCACGCGACGGGCGACGCGCTCGCCGGCGTCGTCGGGCACCGGATGGGAGGCTTCCACCACCTCGATGCGACTGCATTGCGCGCCGTAGCGGTAAGGCGCCACTACCAGGCCCTGGATCTCGCCCTGCCAGTGCTTCTCCACCACTTCGGCCATGGCTCCGGCGGCCTTGCCGGCACCGATGACGATGGCGCGCCCGCTGCGATCTTCCGGCAGGTGGTCGGCCAGCACCTGGTAGGGATGGCCGGCTGCCACCGCGGTATTGAACAGCTCGGTGAGAAAGGCGCGTGGATCGGTACTCATGACAGGCTCCGAATTTCTTGTTGTCGTGCCGCCGGTCGGACCGGCGGTCGCAGCGTCGTCGACGCTTCCATTCCGCAGCACCCGCGCCGGCGGGAACTGGGGAATGGAAGCGAGGCGCCCGGACGCAGAGGCCGTGAATCTCCCGGCCGGGCGTTCGCTTCCTTTACCCCGCCTTGTGGGCGGGGAAGGAAGAGGGCGGCGGCGAACACCGGAGTTCGCCGACCGTTCCTCTCCCCGAGCCCTTCGAAAAGGGGTTCGTCGCTCCGCGCGGGGTGACGGCCCGCGCGGACTGCGGATCACTCGTCGCGGATCGAGAAGTTGGCCATGTGCTCCAGGCCCTTGATCAGCGCCGAGTGGTCCCAGTTACTGCCGCCGATGGCCGCGCAGGTGCTGAACACCTGCTGGGCGTTGGCGGTGTTGGGCAGGTTCAGGTTCAGCTCGCGGGCGCCGGCCAGGGCCAGGTTGAGGTCCTTCTGGTGCAGGCTGATGCGGAAGCCCGGGTCGAAGGTGCCCTTGACCATGCGTTCGCCGTGCACCTCGAGGATCCGCGAGGAGGCGAAGCCACCCATCAGCGCCTCGCGCACTTTGGCCGGATCGGCGCCGTTGCGGGCGGCGAACAGCAGGGCCTCGGCGACCGCCTGGATGTTCAGCGCGACGATGATCTGGTTGGCCACCTTGGCGGTCTGGCCGTCGCCGTTGCCGCCGACGCGGGTGATGTTCTTGCCCATCGCCTGGAACAGCGGCAAGGCGCGTTCGAAGGTGTTCGGGCAGCCGCCGACCATGATGCTCAGGGTCGCCGCCTTGGCGCCGACCTCGCCGCCGGAGACCGGGGCGTCCAGGTACTGCGCGCCGGTAGCCTTGATCTTCTCGGCGAAGCCCTTGGTGGCGGTGGGGGAGATCGAACTCATGTCGATCACCACCTTGTTCGGGCCGACGCCCTCGGCGATACCGTCCTTGCGGAACAGCACATCCTCGACCTGCGGGGTGTCCGGCACCATGACGATGATGAACTCGGCTTCCTGGGCCACTTCCTTCGGGTTGGCCAGGGCAATGGCGCCGGCCTCCAGCAGGTCGGCCGGAGCGGCGTCGTGGTGGGTGGAAAGGAACAGGCTGTGGCCGGCCTTCTGCAGGTTCTGCGCCATGGGCTTGCCCATGATTCCGGTGCCGATGAATCCGATCTTGGCCATGAGAGTGTCTCCTGGTTCTGTCTGTCGAGTGGCTCCGCGCAGGGAGGCGGGAGCGTCTTGTTCGTGGGTGCGGATCAGACGACGTTGTGCGTCTTCATCCAGCCGAGGCCGGCTTCGGTGGTGGTGGCCGGCTTGTACTCGCAGCCGATCCAGCCCTGGTAGCCGATGCGGTCCAGGTGCTCGAAGAGGAAGCGGTAGTTGATCTCGCCGGTGCCCGGTTCGTGGCGGCCGGGGTTGTCGGCGAGTTGCACGTGGTTGATCGCCGCCAACTGGTTTTCCAGGGTGCGGGCCAGGTCGCCTTCCATGATCTGCATGTGATAGATGTCGTATTGCAGGAACAGGTTGGCGCTGCCGACCTTGTCGCGGATCTCCAGGGCCTGGCGGGTGTTCTGCAGGTAGAAGCCGGGGATGTCGAGGGTGTTGATCATCTCCATGACCAGGCGGATGCCTGCGGCTTCCAGCTTGTCGGCGGCGTAGCGCAGGTTGTCGACGAAGGTCTTCTCGACGCTGGCGCAGTCGTGCCCCTGCGGCCGGATCCCGGCGAGGCAGTTCACCTGGCGGTTGCCCAGCACCCTGGCGTAGGCGATGGCCTTGTCGACCCCCTCGCGGAACTCCTGGACCCGATCCGGGTGGCAGGCGATGCCGCGCTCGCCCTTGGCCCAGTCGCCGGCCGGCAGGTTGAACAGCACCTGCTCCAGGCCGTTGGCTTCCAGGCGGGCCTTGATCGCCTCGGCCTCGACGTCATAGGGGAAGAGGTACTCGACGCCGGCGAAGCCGGCCTTGGCGGCGGCGTCGAAGCGTTCGAGGAAATCCACCTCGGTGAACAGCATGGACAGGTTGGCACAGAAACGGGGCATGTCTTGCTCCTATCGTTCGGTCAAACGTTCGGGAGGCCTTTCGCCGGGGGCGGGGTGTCGCACGCACCGTCCGCGCCTCCGGGAAAGGCCGGCGATCAGTCGAGCAGCGAGATGGCGGTCGGCGCGTCGGCGCCTTTCTCGGCCAGTTCCTCGAACTCGTTGATGGCGTTGATCTCGGTACCCATGGAGATGTTGGTGACGCGCTCCAGGATCACCTCGACCACCACCGGCACCTGGTGCTGCTGCATCAGTTCGCGGGCCTTGGCCAGGGCGGCGCCGATCTCGTTCGGGTCGAACACCCGGATCGCCTTGCAGCCCAGGCCCTCGACCACCGCGACGTGGTCGACGCCGTAGCCTTCCAGCTCGGGGGCGTTGATGTTGTCGAAGGCCAGCTGCACGCAATAGTCCATGTCGAAGCCGCGCTGCGCCTGGCGGATCAGGCCCAGGTAGGAGTTGTTCACCAGTAC
Organism: Pseudomonas sp. KBN12P06040; assembly: GCF_037574965.1. Lineage (NCBI taxonomy): Bacteria > Pseudomonadati > Pseudomonadota > Gammaproteobacteria > Pseudomonadales > Pseudomonadaceae > Pseudomonas > Pseudomonas sp. KBN12P06040. The sequence goes on along the minus strand of NZ_JBBELS010000001.1, from coordinate 3,935,022 downwards.
GTGGATATAGGGCAGCTTGAACTGTGCGCCGACCGCCAGTTCCTCGATCATGAACTGGAAGTCGTAGTCGCCGGAGAGCGCCACCACCTGGCGGCTCGGGTCGGCCTTGACCACCCCCAGCGCGGCGGGAATGGTCCAGCCCAGCGGGCCGGCCTGGCCGCAGTTGATCCAGTGGCGCGGTTGGTAGATGTGGAGGAACTGTGCGCCGGCGATCTGCGACAGGCCGATGGTGCTGACGTAGCAGGCATCCTTGCCGAAGAACTCGTTCATCTCTTCGTAGACGCGCTGCGGTTTCACCGGCACGTTGTCGAAGTGGGTCTTGCGCTGCAGCGTGCGTTTGCGCTGCTGGCAGCTTTCCAGCCAGGCGGCGCGCGACTTCAGCTTGCCGGCGGCCTTCCACTCGCGGGCCACTTCGAGGAATGCGTCGAGGGCGGCGCCGGCGTCGGAGACGATGCCCAGGTCGGGCATGAACACCCGGCCGATCTGGGTCGGTTCGATGTCGACATGGATGAAGCGGCGACCTTCGGTATAGACCTCGACGCTGCCGGTGTGGCGGTTGGCCCAGCGGTTGCCGATGCCGAGCACCAGGTCGGATTCCAGCAGGGTGGCGTTGCCGTAGCGGTGCGAGGTCTGCAGGCCGACCATGCCGGCCATCTGCGGGTGGTCGTCGGGGATTACGCCCCAGCCCATCAGGGTCGGGATCACCGGGATGCCGGTCAGCTCGGCGAATTCGCGGAAGCGCTCGGCGGCGTCGGCGTTGAAGATGCCGCCGCCGGCCACCAGCAGCGGGCGCTCGGCTTCGTCGAGCATGGCCAGGACCTTCTCGGCCTGGACCCGGGTGGCCTTCGGCTTGCTCACCGGGAGGGGCTCGTAGGCGTCGATGTCGAACTCGATCTCGGCCATCTGTACGTCGAACGGCAGGTCGATCAGTACCGGGCCGGGCCGGTCGCTGCGCATCAGCTGGAAGGCCTTCTGGAATACATAGGGGACCTGGGCCGGTTCCAGCACGGTGGTCGCCCACTTGGCCACCGGCGCGGCGATGCTGGAGATGTCGACCGCCTGGAAGTCTTCCTTGTGCAGGCGGGCGCGCGGTGCCTGGCCGGTGATGCAGAGAATCGGGATGGAGTCGGCGGAGGCGGAGTAGAGGCCGGTGATCATGTCGGTGCCGGCAGGGCCGGAGGTGCCGATGCAGACGCCGATGTTGCCGGCCTTGGTACGGGTGTAGCCCTCGGCCATGTGCGAGGCGCCTTCGACGTGACGGGCCAGGACATGGTCGATGCCGCCGATCTTCTTCAGCGCGGCGTACATGGGGTTGATCGCGGCACCGGGGACGCCGAACGCGGTATCCACGCCTTCGCGGCGCATCACCAGTACGGCAGCTTCGATTGCTCTCATTCTGGCCATCGTTTTGTTCCTCGTTCTTATACTAATTGTGTACAAAAGTTGGAACGATTCTAGGCAGAGGGGGAGCGCAAGGTCAAGATGGGTTGTATACGCTGGAAAAAGCCGCTGAAATTAATTTTTCCTTAATAAAAACAATGAATTACCATTTTTGTTAGCAGGCTTATAAAACCAGCGTTTGAAAAAATGTATACAAAATTATGTTCATATTGTTCTGGAATGTTGCTTTCGTAGGGCCGGTCGGCTACTAGATTGGGTACAAATTTTCGAACGCGCCCGCATCGCGGGTGGTTTCCCGATTTCTAGCCTTAACAACTCGAGAGGAACGACCATGACCACCATCAGTCTGGAAACCGCGCTGGGCATTACCCGCCAGGCGCTGGCGGTGGGGCGCGAGCTGTCCACCGCGCCCCTGACCATCGCGGTGCTCGATGCTGGCGGCCACCTGGTGGCGCTGCAGCGCGAGGACGGCGCCAGCATGCTGCGACCGCAGATCGCCATCGGCAAGGCCTGGGGCGCCGTGGCCCTGGGCAAGTCGTCGCGGCTGCTGGCGGCGGATGCACAGCAGCGGCCTTCGTTCATTTCCGCGGTGAACACCCTGGCCCATGGCAATCTGGTTCCGGCGCCGGGCGGGGTGTTGATTCGCAACGACAAGGCAGAGGTGGTCGGCGCGGTCGGTATCAGCGGCGATACCTCGGATATCGACGAGCAATGCGCGATCCAGGGCGTGCTGGCGGTCGGGCTGGTGCCCGACGCCGGTTGAGCTTGCGGCCCGCTCACCAGGACCGGGCCTTCGCTCCCTTCTTCAGGTGGCGTACGCCGCCATCCACCAGGTTCTCCGTGCCATACCTGCAGCGGGGCTCGTTCGAGGCCAGGAATAGCGCGGCACTGGCGATCTCCAGCGGCTCCCCCAGGCGTCCCGGCCAATCTTCTCCCTCAGCGCCTGGGCGGCCTCGAGATCGGTAGCGGCCTTGTCCAGCGCTGGCGTCCGGGGCGGCCCCGGGCTCAGGGCGTTGACCCGGATACCGTGCTCGAGCAACTCCGCCGATAGCGTCCAGGCGAGGTGTATGCGGAGCTGCCGCCGCGGGTCGAATACCGCGTCACGCCGCTCGGTGCGAAGCCGGCGCTGGGGCGGGGGCGGCACGCGATTGAGCGTGCCGCGGCGGGTCAGAGCGGCAGCGGCCGAAGCCGGCCGGCGCTCTTGCCGGATTGCCCGTCGGGCGTGCAGCCTTTCAGGACTAGGCGGGTGATGGTTTCCACCGCAGCGTCGTAGTCGGCGTCGCTGAGCTGTTCCTTGCCGGTGACGATGGAAATCTGCCAATCGAAGTCGGCATAGGTCTGGGTCGCCGCCCAGATGGCGAAGAGCAGGTGATGCGGGTCCACCGGGGCGAGCTGGCCACGGTCGATCCAGGTCTGCAGGCAGGTGACGTTGCGCTGGGCCTGGGCGTTCAGTTCGTCGAGGTATTCCTTCGGCAGGTGCGGCGCGCCGTGCATGATCTCGCTGGCGAAGACCTTGGAGGCATGCGGCAGCTCGCGGGAGATGCGGATCTTCGAGCGGATGTAGGCGGGCAGGGCGAGCAGCGGGTCGTCTTCCACGCGGAACGGCGCCGACGCTTGCAGCAGCGGCTCGACGATGCTTTCCAGCACGCAGCGATAGAGGTTTTCCTTGGACTGGAAGTAGTAGTAGACGTTGGGCTTGGGCAGGCCGGCGCGGGCGGCGATGTCGCTGGTCTTGGTCGCCGCGAAGCCCTTGTCGGCGAATTCCTCGCTGGCGGCGCGGAGGATCAGGCGCTTGTTGCGCTCGCGGATGCTGGTCATCAGTCCTTGTTCTTCATTGCTGCAACGGCGGCAGGAAGCCGAGGATGGTAGCACCCGCCCGGAGCGCCCCTCAAGCAAGGTGCGAGCGAGGCGGAGGCCCGGGAAATCCTGACCCGCCGGTTCATTTGCCCTATACATTTCCCGGTATTTGGAGTATTCGTTAGGGGTATCGAGTCGCCCGCTCGCACTCACCCACCGAGCGCCGGGCGAGCCCCCCGGAACAGAACGAGTCACTATGTCCGATTCCCGCCTGGTCGATCCCTTCGGCCGTCGCATCACCTACCTGCGCCTGTCGGTGACGGATCGCTGCGACTTCCGCTGCACCTACTGCATGAGCGAAGACATGCAGTTCCTTCCCCGCGACCAGGTCCTCAGCCTGGAAGAACTGTACGCGGTGGCCGACGCCTTCATCGGCCTCGGCGTGCGGCGCATTCGTATCACCGGCGGCGAGCCGCTGGTGCGCAAGGGCATCACCGGCCTGCTGGCACGCCTGGGGCAGCGTGCGGAACTGGAAGACCTGGCGATCACCACCAACGGTTCGCAACTGCGCGAGCGCGCCGCCGAGCTGAAGGCCGCCGGCGTCCGCCGCCTCAACGTCAGCCTCGACTCGCTGCAGCGCGAACGCTTCGCCGCCTTCACCCGTAGCGATCGCCTGGAGCAGGTGCTGGACGGCATCCAGGCGGCGCGCGAAGCCGGTTTCGAGCGGATCAAGCTGAACTGCGTGGTACAGAAGGGCCGCAACGACGACGAGATCCTCGACCTGGTCGAGTACGCCCTGGCCAACCAGTTGGACATCAGTTTCATCGAGGAAATGCCGCTGGGCAGCATCACCAGCCACCGTCGCGAACTGACTCTCTGCACCAGCGACGAAGTCCGGGCGATCATCGAGCGCCGCTGGCCGCTGACCCCGAGCCTGGCGCGCAGCGGCGGGCCGTCGCGGTATTACCAGATCGGCGACGAGCCCAGCCGGATCGGCTTCATCTCACCTCACAGCAATAATTTCTGCGGCGACTGCAACCGCGTGCGCGTCACCGCCGAGGGCAAGCTGGTGCTCTGCCTCGGCCACGAGGGGGCGCTCGACCTGCGCGAACTGCTGCGCAGCCATCCCGGCGACCGCGAGCGCCTGAGCGCGGCACTGGTGGCGGCGCTGAACCTGAAGCCGGAGCGGCATCACTTCGACGCCCAGGAGCAGGTCCAGGTGCTGCGTTTCATGAGCATGACCGGCGGCTGACGGTATCCTCCTGGGGCGATGGCACCAACGGCGCCATCCGCCGCTTCCTCCCCCATGCCACCCGGGCGACCGTGTTCCGGCACGCACCGCTCGCTGCCCCGTCCCGGGAAAAGCGACGCGGCGCAACGCCGAAACGCGGCGAAGACGTCATGCTGCCTGCCGCGCCAGCAAAGGAAAGCCTCCCATGCACCGGGTCCTGTTCATCTGCAGCCGCAACCGCCTGCGTAGTCCCAGCGCCGAACGGCTGTTCGCCGACTGGCCGGGCGTCGAGACCGATTCCGCCGGGCTGGCGGCGGACGCCGAAACGCCTCTGGAGCGGGAGCAACTGGAGTGGGCGACGCTGGTCGTCGTCATGGAGCGCCGCCACCGGCAGGCTCTGCTGCGCCGGCACGCCGCGGCGATGAAAGGCAAGCGCCTGGTCTGCCTGGATATCCCGGACGACTACGCCTACATGCAGGCGGAATTGCTGCATCTGCTGGAGCGCAAGGCGGGGCCTTTCCTTCGGCGGGACTGAGTGGTGCGGACCGCGAGCGGAAAAAAAAGAAGCCGGACGAAGTCCGGCCCGAGGGAAGGGCGGACCGGGAGTGTCGCCGGTCCGCCAGGGAGTCAGGAGTGCTTGGGCGCCGGCGCGTGGCTGCCGCACAAGTGGCTGCGGTCGTTGCGGCTGAGGATGTTGAACAGCAGGTTCAGCACCACCGCCCAGATCGCGGTCATGGCGATGCCGCTATGGGTGATCGGCTCCATCCAGACCGGCAGGCGGGCGAAGAAGTCCGGGCGCACCACCGGCACCATGCCCATGCCGATGCTTACCGCCACCAGCAACTGGTTGCGGCGGTCGGTGATGTTGGCCTCGTGGAGGATCTGGATGCCGCTGGCGGCGACCATGCCGAACATGGCGATGCCGGCGCCGCCGAGTACCGCCGGCGGGATCGAGGCGACCAGGAAGGCGGCCTTGGGCAGCATGCTGAGGAGGATCAGGAAACCGGCGGCGGCCACCGTGACGTAGCGGCTGCGCACCCCGGTCATCTGCACCAGGCCGATGTTCTGGGCGAACGAGGAATGGGTGAAGGTGTTCAGGAAACCGGCGAAGAACGAGGCGCCGGCGTCGCAGAGCAGGCCGCGGCGCAGTTCGGTCGGGGTGATCTCGCGGCCGGTGATCTTGCCCAGGGCGAGGAACATGCCGGTGGACTCGACGAAGATGATCACTACCACCAGGCACATCGACAGGATCGGCGCCAGGTCGAAGGTCGGCGCGCCGAAGTGCAGCGGGGTGACGATGTCGAACCAGGGGCGCTCGGCCAGACCGCCGAGGTCGACCATGCCCATGCCGCCGGCGATCGCGTAGCCCAGGCCCATGCCCATCAGCACCGAGATGTTGACCCAGAAACCGCGCATGAAGCGGTTGATCAGGAGGATGGTGCAGAGCACCAGGCTGGAGAGGAACAGGAAGTGCAGGGAGCCGAAGTCTTCCGCGCCCTTGCCGCCGCCGGCCCAGTTGATCGCCACCGGGAACAGGCACATGCCGATCGAGGTGATCACCGTGCCGGTCACCAGCGGCGGGAAGAAACGCACGATGCGCGACATGAAGGGGGCGATGAGCATGCCGAAGAAGCCGGCGGCGATGGTCGCGCCGAAGATCCCGGTGATGCCCACGCCGGGCATCCCGGCCATCGCCACCATGCTGCCGACGGCGGCGAAGCTGGCGCCCATCATCACCGGCATGCGGATGCCCATCGGGCCGATGCCCAGCGACTGGACCAGGGTGGCGATGCCGGCGACCAGCAGGTCGGCGTTGATCAGGAAGGCGATTTCCTCGCGCGCGAGGCCGGCCGCCTGGCCGACGATCAGAGGCACGGCGACGGCGCCACCGTACATCAGCAGCACATGCTGGAAGCCCACCAGCAGCAGCTGCGTCAGCGGCAGGCGCTGGTCTACGGGCGAGTCGGGGATGCGGCGATCAGTTACCACGGACATGCAACACCTCAGGCGTTTTTATTGTTGTCAGTCGCAGGCGGACACCGGAAAAGGCAGGTTCCGGCGGCCGGGTATTTCTGGCCGAACATCCACCCCAGGCTTCAGGGCGATGCGGTGGGGTGTTTTATATCCCCGTTGTGTGCTCGATTCAATCGATTTTTTGTATACAAAGTAATTTTTTGTAGTTGACCAATCGGTCTACTACAGGCTTTCCAGAGCTGCTTCCACTGTATCCATAGTGCTGGCGCCGGCTACCCCCGGGACGCCCGGCGGTGTACGACATTGGTCGGATAGCCGACGTGCTCTAGCCGCTGGGAGTTTTCAGCGACCACTACCTCAGTGAGCGCAACCCTGGTGCAGCAAGGCCTTGACCCCTGTCGCCCGGGATCAGCCATGGGGCTTTGCGGAACGCCTGCTTGCATTGGCGACTACAAGTAGCGACGTGCGCGAGAGCAACCGGCTATCTGAGCGCCAGTAGATCCTGGCGGCAATGGAGACGCTCAACGAGCAAAGAGAATGCCGCCAGCGCTTGCTGGAGTGCACAACGGCAGACTGGCCAAGGTGCCAAGGCTCGGGGCAGGTCAGGCTGGGCAAGAAGCCGGCGGAGTTTTCCTGAGCGTTCTACAGGAGAGGCACGAAGGAGGTCGCCGAAGTCTTTCGGCATATCGAACGTCCCCCTTTTTCAGTTTTCGGCAGCGCCCAACGGGCCACTGGCAATCAGGCTGGCACCACAAGCTGTTTTCATCCCATGTAGCGCGACCGGGACCCCATTCACATCCAGCAGGGCGCTACCTTCGGTAATGGGGAAGGTTCCCTTGCACAAGGGACAAACCACTTGGTGGCCTACACCGGCCATCGGCTTGCCGTTGAGGTCGGTCTGGCCGAACGCCTCAATCACCGTGCCTCCATGGCTGGTGGTGTCGCCAAGGCGAATGATGTCCATCGCGGGTTGCTCCTATAGGTCGTCCAGCCAGCTGTCTTTCGGCTTCAGGCTGGAGAGGAATTCCTCATAGACATAGTCATCACCGAGCGTTTGGCCGCCAGGCGTAGCGGGTTTCGGAGCAGGGGAAGGACCGGCATTTCCGCCACGCGGCGATGAAGACGTCGGGCGCACGCGAATCGAATCGACAATGGTGTCCCACAGTTCCAATGCTTCTTTATCCGATTTGAAGGCAGGGGGCGGTGGTTTACCGTTTTCATTGCTGCGTTCCAGTACCGCCAGTCCCGCAGTAAGATTGGGCTCGGTTAGCGATTCCTCCTTGCCTTGAACCTCCCACATGAAGGTATAGCCGCGCTGCCCCTTATCGCTTCCCGCAACCAGATACTCCTCTCCGGGAAGGCTCCCGACAGGATGCTTTCCTTTTCTTAATGTTTCCATACCTGCAAACGTGGAGAGCAATTCCTGCATGAGGCCACCAACGCGCTCAAGCAGGTTTTTTTGCGCAGCCCCCGTTAAGGAACGAAACTCGAAGTCTACGCCGGGGTGGTTGGGGAACGTAACGCCAACCCCAAACTCTTCATCTTGAAAATTATCCCCTGCAATATAAGCTTGGTCGATGCAAAAGCCCGGCCCGCTGGGGATTTCTTTGGGCGCGCGCGAGCGTAGATTTCGAGCTAAAGTCCTAGACATCTCTATAGCACGTTGCTCTCTGTCTACCGAAACTTTCCCTTTCCAACGATAGGCATGCCACGTAGGCTTAGATGTAACATAGGTATCCAATAAATAGGTTTTAGAGGCAACCTCTGAAGACCAAGACAATAAACCTACTGATTCATTGCCAAAGTCAATTTTACGAAGAAACATGTTACCTTTGGATTTATGCTTCTGAGTCCTCCACTCTTGTTCAAGACGATCAACCCTGGCTGCCAGTTCGGTAGGTTTATCATCTAAGTACTCAATTCTGTCTCCCCATAGGTAGTATCCGGCATTGACTACCGCGTCAGGTGGCAGATCAATCAGAAAGCGACCAAAGCAATGAGTGATCCATCCGGTCTTGTCCATGGAAGAGCTCCGAGAAGAAGAAAACGAAGTGCAACTGGTCATGCTGGTCAAGACCACCAACCCAAGTACAGCAAGCAACCGACGGGGATGCATCATGTCCCTCCTTTGTCATTAGGATGCCAATCCGCCAACTGGGTGATTTTGATCACCCCATATAGCGCTGCCCATTGAGCACGAGCATCGTTGTAACTCTCCTGGTGCTCATAGCCCCGTTTGGTATTGGCCTGTCCCTTGCCCTTGCTGCCATGCCGAAAGCTGGCCTTGACGCCCGCCAGGGCAGGCGCCTGGCCGGAGTCGGTCGGTACCGTTTCGTCACCTCCGCTGCCGGAAGCGTCCAGTGGATTTCCCGCCTCCAGCGGACCCTGCACTATGGTGGGTAAGCCCCGACGGAACCAACTGTTGTAAGTGCCGTTCTCATCGTCGTTGAGTGTGGCACCAGGGGTCTCCAGAGGGGTAGGGTCACCCTTCCAGATCAGGTCGCGCCAACTATGGCGGCTATCGTCAGCTCCGTAATGGGCATAGGTCTCTGAGTGATAGCCTGCTGCTGACAATTCACCATGAAACTTAGCAATGCTATCTATCAAGTCTTCAAAGTTATCACGGGGGCCAACTCTTAAACTTTCTTTTTTGTCTGACATGTCCAGATATTGTGCATTTTGCTCAGGCACCAATCCATACCACGTAGAGCTCTTGTATATCTCTTCATAAGGGTCCTGATTCTGCGGATAAGCCCGAGGCTTTCCATCGATATCCTTGAGCACCTGCCCCTGCGCGTCGCACAGAAACAGCCAGGGACGTCCTTCCCGGTATTCGGCGCTAGGGGCCAACTCCAGCGCGCCGGCCGAATTGGCGACAACGGCTGTCACTTCACCGGCATTTCGTCCCAGCACGACCTGTGCGATACCTTCATAGCCACAGCGCATATGATGGTAGATGGTTGAGGAACCCGTCGCAGGTTGTACGCCATGTACCACCCCCAATACGCGCTCATAGCCGTGCAACTGCGTCAAGGCCCGCGCCACCAGCCCTCCCATCGAGTGGGTGACCAGAATGACTTTCATACGACTCACTTGCCCGGGATCGAGACCATACTCCTTCTGGTAGAAAGGCAACACCGTGTTCTCGATGTAGTCGCGTACATCCAGCGCCGATTGCCGGTTGGACTGTAGCCAGTTATAACCGGCGCACCAGACATCGAACTGGTATCGGCTGGCCTTGAGCAATTCCTCTTCATCGATCGGCGCAACTTTTCCCTGCTCCTCACCCTGATCTCCAGGAGGAGAGAGGGCTTCGTCATTCCACCATGCCTGGAGTTCCCGGCGGCTGACGATGTTATCCAGTCGCCTCTCCATTAAACCCATGACCGGGTTATACGCACTGCGCATGACCTTGCCCCAGCCGCGCAGGCGGGCAGCTTCTTCGGACAAACCAGATTGACCGACATCGATCGTACCCTGGTCATCGACTTCCACTCTCTCCGCTTTCAGCAATCTTTGACGAGCCTTTGCATCTCGCCAATACCAGGTCCATAACGCACCGATTGAGGCAAACAGGTCATCCATGGGCCAGAGACCGTTCGGCGGCCTCCAGACCTTGCTCTTGTCTGCCTTGTTGCGCAGGTTGGTTCCCATGATCCCCGGAATGAAGATCACCGGCAGGGGAGCGGTCTGCCGAACCAGTGCCACCTTTTCGCTCTGGTTGTCGGTACGGGTCAACTGAGCCTTGTAGACAGGCCGTCCCAGACTGTCGCGAGAGCGAGGGATGATCACATCCTGATTCGGCTCGAGCGGTTCGCTGCTCATGTGTTGGACTCCGTGTCGCTGTTGTGACTGCCCTTGCCCAGGATGCGTATCTGCACCGGGTCCATGGCCAGGTGTTGTTGCTTGGGTAAACGGCCCTGGCTGTCGGTCATCAGTTTCACCACACCACCATCGCCTCGTATCACTTCAACGGCGATATTGGGTAACGGCTCCAGCGTGGCTTCGTCGCGCAGGACATACCGGTCATCGAACGGTGTCGAATCCCAGGCGTTGAAGCTGGTCGATGCATGAGCGGGACCGACATGACTGTGCTTCGCCGCCTTGACCACGAAGTTGCCGGGCATGCCCAGCTCGATGTTGCCGCCCTTGAGGGTCAGGTAGGCGCCGCCGCACATCAGGGTGATGTGCTCCTTCGCGGTGACCAGCACGTGCTGCTGGCTGGCGCTGACCTCCACGCTCTGCTCGGCCTCCAGGCGGATGTCGTTCTTCTGCGCCTGCAGCAGCATCGGCCCCTGGTGGGTGATCTGGCGCAGCTCGCCGCCCTGGGCGAACAGGCCGATGTCGCTGCCGGCGTTGATCACCACCTTCTGCCCGGCGGTCACCTGCTGGTTCTGCCGGGCCACGCTGTCGACGTGCTCGCCGGCGGCCAGGGTCAGGCTCGCCGGCGTCGCCGCGGCGATCCCTGCCGGACCGCTCAAGGCGATCGCCGGCTTGCCTCCGTTGCTCTTGCCGGACTCGTCGTTGGCACCGTGGCCGAGGTCGCGCACGGCTTCCTGGAGGGTTTGCTGCGGCGCCGCGTCGTGCCCCACGCCCTGGTGCTCCCCGGCGTAGTCGCCCAGCTCGCGGGCCAGCTCCAACGCCGCCTCCAGCACCTGCACCACGACGCCTCGGTCGAGATGGCCGGCGCCGGCCCTGAGCTGCTCCTCGGTGCTCAGCAGCAGGCCCCTGGCCGCACGCACCGCGCCATGTTCGTCGGTGCGCAGTTCGAAGCCCTCGCCGCGCGGCTTGCCGCCTTCGGGCCGAGGATGGGTCAGGTAGCCCAGGTGCAGCGCGCTGGCACCGTGGTCGCTCATCAGCGCCGCACTGATCTGCGCCGTGGTGTCGTCGATGCGCAGCTCGTTGGCCCGGCTGCCCTTGTACTCCTTGCTCTTGATGGTGCTGAGGATCTTGTGGTCGGGCAGCGCGTAGGGCGGCCGGTTGGTCGCCCGGTAGGTACGCCCGGTGACGATCGGCTGGTCGCAGTCGCCGTCCAGGTAATCGACGATCACCTCCTGGCCAATCCGCGGGATCGCCATGTGTCCCCAGTCGGCACCCGCCCAGTTCTGCGCGACCCGTATCCAGCAGGTACTGAACTCATCGTGACGTCCCTCGCGATCCCAGGGGAACTGGACTTTCACCCGCCCCCACTCGTCGCAATGGATCTCTTCCCCTGCCGGGCCGACTACCGTCGCGATCTGCGGACCATCGATACGCGGCCGAGGCAGCGGTGCGGGACGCCATTCGACGTCCTCGGGCACCAGTTCGGCGCGCAGGTCGTAGCTCACCCCCAGAGGGGCGTCGGCGGACTCTTCCTCCTGGCCGGCATACTGGGTGCCGCGATGGACCACCCGCACCGGCCGCCACCAGGCGTTGAAGTCGGCACGCGGATGACCTTCCAGGGCAAAGGCGTGGCCCGGGATCAGCCGCGGGTCGTCGCCGCTGACCGATGCCACCCGTGCATCGCGCCGATGTCCTCTGAGGCGGCTTTCGCTGAAAGGCCGGCCCGCGCCGCTCTGCTTGTAGCGACCGGGGTAGTCGTAGCGCTCGTAGGACGAGCCCTGATGCTCGAGCGCCTCGCCAGCGAGATGATGCTCCTGGTCGTAGGTCGGGCGCTTGAAGCTGTAGTCCCGCTGGGTCTGTCGAGCCGTACGAACATTTTCGCTGTAGCGGAAAGAATGAAGCACCGGCTGTGGGTTGTCGCCCTCCGGCTGGGCGCTGAACAGTACCGGGCCGCCGGCGATACGCTCCTGGACGTAGAGCCGGTCGCTGCAGACCAGGGTGTGGCGGTGTTCGTCGAAGCGGAAGTAGTAGACCAGGCCTTCCTCGAAGGCCAGCCGGTCGTGCAGGTAGTGATCGCTGTCGCCGGCCTGCACGCAGTATTCGCGTGGCAGGTGCTCGTGGTAGATACGCTGTTCGTAGTCGAGCACCCGGTGCTCCTTGAGCAGCGCCTGGAGAATCTCCGGAACACTCTTCTCCTGGAATATCCGCCAGTTGCAGCACAGCTCCAGGCGCGCCAACTGCGGTTCCAGCAGCAGTTCGTAGCGGGTCCGGCGAAAACCCGAGCTGCCCTGGGTGAAGTGGCTGACGATGCCATGGACGTAGCGGGCCGGACGGCCGTCCTGCCAGAGGGTGAAGGTGCCCGGCTGGTCGAGTACCTGCTTGAAATCGATGGCGTTCTTGTCGCTGGCCAGCTTCAGGTTCAGGCGGAAAGGCTCGCAGAGCGCTTCTTCCAGTTCGAACTCGACGACATCGAACGCAAGGTTCCCTTCGCCAACGACGAAGGTGAATTTCAGGTCTCTTTGACGCATGGATCGTTCCCTGTTCCGGGTGGGCAGTTCCTTTCCAATCCATTGGAGGAGCAAGCCACGTTACTCTTGCTCAGCCGCTGCCGAAAGTCTTGGCTCGGTGTCTATTTCGCGAAGTAGCGGACATTTTCGGCTCGACGGAGAACCGGCCGTACAGGTGTACGACCGGTGTGCCTGTCAACTCACCCTGCGACCGGCGAGCGCCAGTCGTCGGAGCCGGAGGTGCCGGAGACTTCGTGGGTCCAGGTGATCTTGCGGTAGGTGAAGTGCACATCTTCCAGGTGGGTGAAGTGGGCGTTGCCCGGGTCCTGGCAGTTATGCATGTAGTCCTTGATGTCGACGATGATCGCGTCTTCCAGGACGGTGGTGTAGTAGTGCTCCTGGGTGCCGGCGGCGGAGGTGCGGTACCACTGGATCTCGACCTTGGTCAGGCGCTCGCCGGAGGTCAGGGCGGCCAGCAGCAGCGGCGAGGCCTTGTCGAAGACCTTGGTGATGACCACCGGCTTGTGCACGCGCTGGCCGGTCGGCTGGCCGGACTGCGGGTCGCGCGGGATGATCACTTCGTGGTTGAAGCCCTGGACCATCACCTGGTCCTCGTGGCCTTCCTGGTAGGTGTTGCCGACCGAGTCCTCAGTGAAGGCGCCGGCGGTGATCAGGCCCTGCTTGGTGCCGGTGATGGACATATAGGCGGGGGTTGCCATGGATACGTTCCTTGTCGTTGAAAGTGCCCAGGCGATATGCCGGGGACATCGGTGCTAGACAAGAACCGTGCCACTAGTCTTGAAACTCTTTTCCATCAAGGCGTTATTGGGGGAAGCCAAAAACTCGCTGGCGATTCTCATGGGAAGAACACTGAAAATTGCGCAACTTTTTGCGCACCGCTTGCAAAAAGTTGCGCACTCTCTCGGAGCCCTTTGGGTATTTGTTCCCTAGCGTTCTATCCACAACGTTATCAACCAAAAAGTTGCACAGTTCTTCATTGGCAAGGCAGCCGAAGATGGGGCGCGCACTATCACACGACGCAGCACCGGTCCCCCGGCCACACAGATCACCCGAGCGAAGTTTGCTGGGCAAATACGAGACGATACGTACCTGCGGATAGCGACGGTTGGTTGGTCGCTTTCAATGGTGGAGCGCCGCACGGTTTCGTTCCAGCGGCCCTGGGTGAAGGAAAGTGAGTTATTGGAGAGGTTGGGGGCTGAACGATATGGCCAGTTATGGCCAAAAGCCCTCTATGGAGAGGGCTTTTGGGGTAGGGCCAGCAGGGGTGTTCTGCTGCGGGAACCGGAGGTGCGGTTCTTCGCCTTTCGGCCAAGGCTCAGTTGATCTGTGCGCCCTTGGCGATCCAGCTGCCGATCAGGTTGCGTTCTTCCTGGGTCATCTGCGTGATGTTGCCCAGCGGCATGATCTGCGAGGCCACGGCCTGGGCCTGGATCTTCGGTGCCAGTTGCTGGATCTGCTGCGGGGTGTCGAGCATGATCCCGCCTGGCGCGGTGCTGAACAGCTGGCTGGTTGGTTTCGCCGAGTGGCAGACGGTGCAGCGCTCCTGGATCACGTGATGGACCTTGTCGAAGTCGGCTCCGCTCGCGGCCCCGGCATTGGACGCCTGGGGCGCGGCGGGCGCGGCTGGTGCGTCGCCGCCGGTCGCCGGTTGTGCCGGTGCCGCCGCCGGGGTGCTGGCCAGCGGTGCGGAAGCCTGCTGGTAGTTCGGCGTGGTGACGAAGGCCAGGGCGATCATGCCCAGCGCGCCGGCGGGCAGTGCCCAGGCGAAGCGGTTGCTTTCGTGGCGGGTGTTGAAGTAGTGGCGTACCAGTACCGCGAGCACCGCGATGGCGGCCAGGATCAGCCAGTTGTACTGGCTGCCGTAGGTGCTCGGGAAGTGGTTGCTGATCATGATGAACAGCACCGGCAGGGTGAAGTAGTTGTTGTGCCGGGAGCGCAGCAGGCCCTTGGCCGGCAGCACCGGATCGGGCTCGCGGTTTTCTTCGATGGCTTTCACCAGCGCGCGCTGGGCCGGCATGATCACCCTGAACACGTTGCCGACCATGATGGTGCCGATGATCGCGCCGACGTGCAGGTAGGCGCCGCGGCCGCTGAACACCTGGGTCAGGCCGTAGGCGGCGGCGACCAGCAGGACGAACAGGACCAGGCCGAGCAGGGCAGGGGTCTTGCCCAGCGCCGAATCGCAGAGGATGGTGTAGACGAACCAGCCGCAGACCAGCGAACCGATACCGATGGCGATGGCCGCCGCCGGCGCCAGGTCGCTGCCGGGGGCGATCAGGTAGAGGGTCGGGTTCAGGTAGAACACGATGGTCAGCAACACCACCCCGGACATCCAGGTGGAGTAGGCCTCCCATTTGAACCAGTGCAGGTTCTCCGGCATTTTCGGCGGAGCCAGCTTGTACTTCTCCAGGTGGTAGATGCCGCCACCGTGGATTGCCCAGAGGTCTCCGGACAGGCCTTCACGCGGGTTGCTGCGGTTGAGGTTGTTCTCCAGCCAGACGAAATAGAACGAAGCGCCGATCCACGCGATCCCGACGATCATGTGAATCCAGCGCACCAGCAGGTTCAGCCATTCGATGAGATGTGCTTCCACAGTCTTGTACCTCTTGCCCTGGCCGGCGGACCGGCGGCAGGACCTCTCTTATTGGTTTGATTGGGGGTCGAGGAGGAGCTGTTCGTCCTCGGTGAAGAAATGCTCGTCGCAGTTGTTCCCGGAACCGCTGCGATCGACCACCAGGAAGTCATCCCGCTTTTCGATCGTCAGCACCGGATGGTGCCAGACGCCGCGGTGGTAATTGACGCCCTGCCTTCCGTTGGTCAGGAAGGCGCGGACGAGGCCCGGTACAGGTACATCGCCAAGTGGCGCGACCACGACCAGAAAGGGGTTGCCGAGCAGCGGGATGAAGGCCTGGCTGCCCAGCGGATGGCGTTCCAGCATGCGGATGCGCAACGGCATTTCCAGCTTCTCGGCGCTGAAGATGCTGATGATCGCGTTATCTTCCGGCTGCGCGGTCTCGACCGTGGCCAGCTTGTGATAACGGCGGGTGGAGCCGTTGTTGATCATGAAATAGTCGCTGCCGGCGGTTTCGATCACGTCACCGAACGGGGCGAAGGCTTCCTTGGTCAACGGCTCGATCTTGAGAGTGCGCATACTGATCCTGTCGATTCTGTTTGTTGTATTCCGGACGCACGCGGGGCCCGGGTCTCACGGTAATTGTGGCCTGCCGAACAGGCGCAGGCGGCTGACGCCGCCGTCGGGAAAGATGTTCAGGCGTACATGGGTGATCGGGCCGAGGGCGTTGAGGTGCCGCTCGAACCGATGTTCCTGGTGCATTTCCAGCTTCTGCGCTGGCAGCAGCTCGCGCCAGAAGAGGCTCTGTGCCTCGATCCGGGCCTCGTTTCCGCCTTCCACGAAGGCGGCCTGAATGCTGCAGCTTTCCGGATAGTTGCCCTTGAAGTGCAAGGTATCGACGACCGCCGCCTCGATGCTGCCGGGATGGCCGAGGGCGACGATCACCCAGTCGTGGCCCGGCGTGCGGCGGCGGCCGGTTTCCCAGCCGTCGCCCATGTTGATGGCACGTCCGGGGTTGAGCAGGTTGCCCATGCGTCCGAAATGCTGGTCGGAACAGGCCAGCGCCCGGCCGCCGTTGACCGCTGCGGCCAGGTCGAGCGCCGTTCCCGGCGGCAGGCTGCTCCAGTCGCGGTAGGGCACGCCATAGAGGCGCAGGCGGGCGATACCGCCGTCCGGGTAGATGTTCAGACGCAGGTGGGTCCAGGGACGTTCGTCGTCTATCGGGTGGTAGTGATGGCTATCGCCCTGCAGCCCCACCGCCGGCAGCACTTCGCTCCAGGACGTGCTGTCGTCCGGGTCGCCTTCGGTGCAGAAGCAGCCATCCAGGGAAGCCGCCGGCGGATGGTTGCCGGTGAAGAAGCGGGTGTCGATGTCGACGCCCTTCAGCACGCCCGGCACACCCAGGCGGATCACCGCCTGGTCATGGCCCTCGAAGCGCTTGCGGCGGGTTTCCCAGCCGTCCATCCACTTGCCGCTGTCGTCGAACACGCCTTCCTTCCACACCGGTTCGCCGGCCTGCAGCATGCGGCTGGCCGGGGCGAACCATTCGTCGCTGACGGCGACCACCTGGCTGCCCAGGCGCGCGTCGGCGAGGTCGAGGTAGTGGCGGAAGGGCGCGTGTTCGGCGTTCATGCTCGTCTCCGCAGGCCTCAGAGCTGCTGCAGGCGGAACAGGGCGATCTTGTTGATCTCGGCCAGCGCGGTAGCGAACTCCTCGTCGGCGGAGTGCTGGATGCGTTCCTCGAAGGCCGCCAGGATCTGATGGCGGTTGCTGCCCTTCACCGCCTTGATGAAGGGGAAGCCGAACCTGGCCTTGTAGGCGTCGTTGAGTTCGGTGAAGCGGGCGAACTCCTCGGCGCTGCATTCGTGAATCCCGGCGCCGGCCTGCTCGGAGGTGCTGGAGGCGGTCAGTTCGCCACGGATCGCTGCCTTGCCGGCGAGGTCCGGGTGGGCGTTGATCAGCGCCAGCTGGGCCTCGCGGCTTGCCGACAGGAGAATGTCGGCCATGCGCTGGTGCAGGCCCTCGATATCGTTGAGGCTGTCGTCGATACCCAGGTCATAGGCCTTCTCGGCGACCCAGGGGGAGTGTTCGTAGATGTCGGCGAAGGCTTCGACGAAGGCCTCGCGGGACAGCGAGGCGGGGGTCAGGGTCTGGAAACGGCTCATGCCTCGGTCTCCTGGAAAGGATGCTCACGGTGCCAATGGCGGGCGATGTCTTCGCGGCGGGCGAACCAGACCTTGTCGTGGCTCTGCGCGTACTGGATGAAGCGCTCCAGGGCGGCCATCCGCGCCGGGCGACCGATCAACCGGCAATGCAGGCCGATGGAGAGCATCTTCGGCGCCGTCGCGCCTTCTTCGTAGAGCACGTCGAAGGCGTCCTTCAGGTACTGGAAGAACTGCTCGCCATTGTTGAAGCCCTGCACCTGGGTGAAGCGCATGTCGTTAGTGTCCAGGGTATAGGGAATCACCAGATGCGGTTTCTCCGCGGTGCTGGCCGGGTCCCAGTAGGGCAGGTCGTCGTCGTAGGTGTCGGAGTCATAGAGGAAGCCGCCTTCCTCCATCACCAGGCGCCGGGTGTTCGGGCCGGTGCGTCCGGTGTACCAGCCCACCGGGCGCTGGCCGGTGAGTTCGGTGAGGATGCGGATGGCTTCGAGCATGTGCTCGCGCTCCTGGGCCTCGTCCATGTACTGGTAGTCGATCCAGCGGTAGCCGTGGCTGCAGATTTCATGGCCGTCGGCGACCATCGCCCTGATCACCTCAGGGTTGCGCTGCGCCGCCATGGCCACGGCGAACACGGTGAGCGGCACGTTGCGTCGCTTGAACAGCTTGAGCAGGCGCCAGACCCCGGCGCGGCTGCCGTATTCGTAGAGCGATTCCATGCTCATGTGGCGCACGCCCTGCAAGGGCTGGGCAGCCACCATCTCGGAAAGGAACGCCTCGGACTCCTTGTCGCCATGCAGGACGCAGCGCTCGCCACCTTCTTCGTAATTGAGCACGAAGGACAGGGCGATGCGCGCATCGCCGGGCCAGTGAGGGTGGGGAGGGTTGTTGCCGTATCCGATCAGGTCGCGTGGGTAGTCAGCGCTCACAGCAGTGTTCCTTATTGTGGATGGGGCGGCGGGCCGGACGGGCCGGGGATGCCGTGATGGATTTATTGTATACAAGTTTGCCTGCGGTCTGTAAATACAATCCTGCTTGCCGATCCCTGCCATTCATCCAGCAAAAAACCTGCCCGACTGGTCAGTTAGCGAAGAATGAGGCCCTGCGGGGTGGGGCTTGTGGAAGGAATGCTCGATTTCGGGGCGGCTGCCGCATTTTCGGTTGTGGCGGTGTTTTTTGTATACAATTCATCGAAAGATAACTTATATTGCTTCGCAAGCGGCTCCCTGGCGGGCTGCAAGCGAGCGGCGCCGGGCAGGTCCCGGAGCGATCCCCATCGAACGAAGGCAAGAGGAGGAGTGGTGTCCGCCAGCGGGCGCCCGCAACCCATGGGACGTTTGACCACGCATGTACTGGATTCCGCACATGGCTGCCCCGGCCATGGCATCAAGATCGAGC
Source organism: Pseudomonas sp. KBN12P06040 (assembly GCF_037574965.1). Classification (NCBI taxonomy): domain Bacteria; kingdom Pseudomonadati; phylum Pseudomonadota; class Gammaproteobacteria; order Pseudomonadales; family Pseudomonadaceae; genus Pseudomonas; species Pseudomonas sp. KBN12P06040. Next base: position 3,916,140 of record NZ_JBBELS010000001.1, on the reverse strand, counting down.
TGTACCGGGTAGAAGGCCAGCAACTGGAACTGATCGCCACCACCCTGACCAACCACGACGGCCGCTGCGACCAGCCGGTGCTGCAAGGCGAGGACTTCCGTCCCGGGGTCTATCAACTGGTGTTCAACGCCGGCGACTACTATCGCGCCCGCGGCGTGCAATTGCCGGAGCCGGCATTCCTCGACCAGGTGGTGCTGCGTTTCGGCATCGCCTCCGCCGACGATCACTACCATGTGCCGCTGCTGATCTCGCCCTACAGCTATTCGACCTATCGCGGCAGCTAGGTGCGTGCCACGAAACATTGACTCCCTGAGTCCTTTTCCCTGGCCCGCCGTCGAGCGGGCCTTTTTTCGTTCGCGGGGAAGGCGCCGAGGGTTGCCGGTTATCCGCCATCTGCGGGGGGGGCAGGACGATGCGGCGCAAGGTGTGAATGGGCGACGGATGAGGCTGTGCGTCGCGAGCCCTGCGGGGCAACGACAGGTTCGAGGCGGATAGCCGCGTGCGGCCATCCGCCACCCGGGCGGGTCAGAGGAAGATGAACTTGGCGACGAAGATCACGAACAAGGCATAGAGGCTGGCCGAGACTTCGCGGTGCTTGCCGGTGAGGACCTTCATCGCGACGTAGGTGATGAAGCCCAGGGCGATACCGTCGGCCACCGAGAAGGTCAGCGGCATCATGATCACCGTGACGATCGCCGGGATGGTTTCGGTGTGCTCGTCCCAGTCGATGTGCGCCATCCCGCCCATCATCAGCATGGCCACGTAGATCAGCGCGCCGGCGGTGGCGAAGGCGGGGATCATCCCGGCCAGCGGGGCGAAGAACATCGCGGCGACGAACAGCACGCCGACCACCACCGCGGTGAGCCCGGTACGTCCGCCGGCGGCCACGCCCGCGGCGCTCTCCACGTAACTGGTCACCGGCGGGACACCGAGCATGCCGCCGAACACGCTGGAGGCGCTGTCGGCCTTCATCGCCTTCGACAGGTTCTCGATGCGCCCGTCCTCCTTCACCAGGTGCGCGCGCTGGGCGACGCCCATGAGAGTGCCGGCGGTATCGAACATGTGCACGAAGAGGAAGGCCAGGATCACGCTGATCATGGTGACGTTGAACGCGCCGGCGATGTCCATCGCCAGGAAGGTCGGCGCCAGGCTCGGCGGCGCCGAGAACACCCCGTCGTACTGCACCAGGCCGAGGGCCCAGCCGACCAGGGTGACGCTGAGGATGCTGATGAGGATGCCGCCGAACACCCGGCGGTACTCGAGCACGGCGATCATCAGGAAGCACAGTGCCGCCAGCAGCGGGCCGGGCGAGGTGAGGTGGCCGAGCTTGATCAGGGTCGCCGGGCTGGCCACCACGATGCCGGCGGTCTTCAGGCCGATCAGGCCGAGGAACAGGCCGACTCCCGCACCCATGGCGAACCTGAGGCTGCGGGGGATGCTGTTGAGCAGCCATTCGCGGACCCGGGAGAAGGTCAGCAGCATGAACATCACCCCGGAGATGAACACCGCGCCCAGGGCGATCTGCCAGCTGTAGCCCATGGTGCCGACCACGGTGTAGGTGAAGAAGGCGTTCAGCCCCATTCCCGGCGCCAGGCCCACCGGCCAGTTGGCGTACAGGCCCATCAGGAAGCAGCCGAGGGCGGCCGCCAGGCACGTGGCGACGAACGCCGCGCCGTGGTCGATGCCGGCGTCGGCCATGATGTTGGGATTGACGAAGATGATGTAGGCCATGGTGATGAAGGTGGTCAGCCCGGCCGCCAGCTCGGTCCTGACCGTCGTACCATGCTGGCGGAGCTTGAACAGGCGTTCGAGCAGGCCGGTGGCGGGCGGTGTCGCAGCGTAGATCCCTTGTTCTTCTTGTTTGGTGCTTTCCACAGCAGGTACTCCTCATCGCTCTTGTTGTTAGGTCCTGCGGGCCGGTTGGTTACCAGGTCCCTGACGCGGCTCGAAGGTGATGTGAGGGCACGATTTTCTGACCTCTGGGTCAAGAACTCGTGCGAGCGATTATGCCTTTGTATACAAAAAGGTCAAAGAATGTTTGAGGGTGTTTCGCCACATTTTTATCAGCTTTCCGTCACGCGTCCTTCCGGGCGGTGCCGCGCGCTCGGAACGAGGGGCGGAAAGGGGTGGTGCGCCGGATGCCGCTGCTTGTGTACACTATTTCGCTATCAGCCGCCGGCGTGCCTCACCCACGCCCGTGAGCGAGGATCAGCCCAGGCCACAAGCCGGACGCACAAGGTTCGAGACCGATGACCGATCAGTTGCAACACATCAGGAAGCCGCCGCGCACCGGCAAGGCTGCCCGCAGCGGTACCCAGGACGAGATCGTCTACGCCCACATCTTCGACGCCATCCTCGAACAACGCCTGGCTCCCGGCACCAAGCTGAGCGAGGAAGCGCTCGGCGAGATATTCGGTGTCAGCCGCACCATCATTCGCCGCGCCCTCTCGCGCCTGGCCCACGAGCAGGTGGTGCTGTTACGGCCGAACCGCGGCGCGGTGGTCGCCAGCCCGAGCATCGACGAGGCCCGGCAGATCCTTTTCGCCCGTCGCACCGTCGAGCGCGCCATCACCGAGCTGGCCACCGACAACGCCACCGCCGAGCGCCTGGCCGAGTTGCGCGAGATGGTGGTGCAGGAACAATCCAGCTTCGCCCGCGGCGATCGGGGCGCCGGCATCCGCCTGTCCGGCGAGTTCCACCTGAAGCTCGCCGAGATGGCGCGCAACGCTCCACTGGTGAGTTTCCAGCGCAGCCTGGTGTCGCAGACCTCGCTGATCATCGCCCAGTACGAAAGCGGCGGTCGCTCGCACTGCTCGTTCGACGAGCACAACGAGATCCTCGACTCCATCGAGAAAGGCGACAAGGAGCGCGCGGTGACCCTGATGATGCACCACATGGAGCATATCGACAGCAAGCTCAACCTGGAGAGCGACAACGCTTCCGGCGACCTGCACGCGGTGTTCTCGCACCTCCTCGGCGGCAAGAAGAAGCCTCGCCGGGCCAAGGCCGACAGCGACTCGGCGGCCTGATCCGAAGCATGAAAAAGCCCCGCGATGCGGGGCTTTTTCGTTTCCGCCGGGAGTCAGTCGCGGCGATGCACCGAGCGACCGGCGGCGAAGGTTTCCTTCACCGTGCGGTCGTCGCCGAGGATGGTCAGCGCGAACAGCCGTTCGGCCAGGCTGCCGGCCTGGCTCAGGCGGTAGGAGAGCAGCGGGGTGGCGTGGTAGTCGAGGACCACGAAGTCCGCCTCGTTGCCGGTGGCGAAGCTGCCGATCCGGTCGTCCAGCTCCAGCGCGCGGGCGCCGCCGAGGGTGGCGAGGTAGAGCGACTTGAACGGATCGAGGCGGGCGCCCTGCAACTGCATGACCTTGTACGCCTCGTTCAGGGACTGCAACTGGGAGAAGCTGGTGCCGGCGCCGACATCGGTGCCGAGGCCGACCTTGACCTTGTAGCGCTCCAGCTTCGGCAGGTCGAACAGACCGCTGCCGAGGAACAGGTTGGAGGTCGGGCAGAACGCCACTGCCGAGCCAGTCTCCGCCAGGCGCTGGCATTCGCCGTCGCACAGGTGCACGCCATGGGCGAACACCGAGCGCGGCCCGAGCAGGCCGTGGTGGTCGTAGACGTCCAGGTAGCCGCTGCGCTCGGGGAACAGCTCCTTCACCCACTCGATTTCCTTGAGGTTCTCCGACAGGTGGGTGTGCAGGTATACGCCGGGATGCTCGCGGAGCAGCCGCGCCGCCATGTCCAGCTGTTCCGCGGTGCTGGTCGGGGCGAAGCGCGGGGTCACTGCGTAGAGCAGACGGCCCTGGCCGTGCCAGCGCTCGATCAGCGCCTTGCTGTCGCGGTAGCTGCTCTCAGCGGTGTCGGTCAGGTAATCCGGCGCGTTGCGGTCCATCATCACCTTGCCGGCGATCAGGCGCAGGTCCAGGCGCCGGGCGGCCTCGAACAGCGATTCCACCGACTGCCGGTGCACGCTGCCGAAGACCAGCGCGGTGGTAGTGCCGTTGCGCAGCAGTTCCTGCAGGAAGATCTCGGCGACCTGGTCGGCATGGGCCTGGTCACCGAATTGGCGCTCGGTGGGGAAGGTATAGGTGTTCAGCCAGTCCAGCAGTTGTTCGCCGTAGGAGGCGATCATCCCGGTCTGCGGGAAATGGATGTGGGTATCGATGAAGCCGGGGGTGATCAGCGCGTCGCGGTACTCGAAGACCTCGACCTCGCCGATCTCGCCGAGCAGGGTTTCGGCGTCACCGAGGCGAGCGACCTTGCCGTCCTCCACCAGCAACAGGCCGTCCTCGAAGTATTCGTAGGAGCGTTCGACGCCGACCTCCGCGGGGTCGGCGATGCTGTGCAGGATGGCGGCGCGGTAGGCTTTGGCGTTGCGGGTCATGGCAGTCTCGAAAAAAGGTTCGTGGGAGGTCCGCCGCCTGGCGGCGGACGCGGGGGAGCGGGGGGCCGCTCAGGATTCATGGGCGCGGCGCGACTCCGGGGTCAGCCGGGTGACGCTTGACGGCCCCTGCTTGCGTTCCAGGCCGAAGGCGGCGTTGTAGGTGGCGATCACCTCGCCGGCGATGGAGATGGCGATCTCCGCCGGCAGCTTGCCTTTCACCTGATCCAGGCCCATCGGGCAGCGCATCCGTTGCAAGCGTTCGGCGTCGACGCCACGTTCGCGCAGGCGGTGCTCGAACTTGACGCGCTTGGTCTTCGAGCCGATCAGGCCGAAGTAGGCGAAGTCGTTGCGCGCCAGGATCGCCGCGGTAAGCTCCAGGTCCAGCGGGTGGTTGTGGGTCATGACGATGAAGTGGCTGCCGGGCGGCATCCGCTCGACCTCGTCGAGCACTTCGTCGTTCACCACTTTCTCCACGCCGTCGGGCAGGGTCGCGGGAAATTCGTGTTCCCGCGAATCGATCCAGCGCACCCGGCAGGGCAGGCTGGCGAGCAAGGGTACCAGGGCGCGACCGACGTGGCCCGCGCCGAACACGGCGATGTGTGCCTGCGGCTGGCCCATCGGCTCGAACAGCAGCACCGTGGCGCCGCCGCAGCATTGGCCGAGACTGGCGCCCAGGCTGAAGCGCTCCAGGCGGGTGTCCTGGGTCCGCGCGGCGAGCATTTCCCGGGCAATGGCCTGGGCCCTGTATTCCAGGTGGCCGCCGCCGATGGTGTCGTAGAGCCGCTCGGCGCTGACCACCATCTTCGAGCCGGCGTTGCGCGGGGTCGAGCCGCGCTCCTCGATGATGGTCACCAGGACGCAAGGTTCGCCGCTACGCTGCAACTCGGCCAGGGCGCTGATCCAGTTCATCTCGTCATCCTCCCGATCGCGGCGGTTCAGGCCGGCTCGACCGCGGCGTCCGCCGCTTGCGCCTGGGCGGTCTTCAACCGGCGCATCTGTTCCACGCCCCAGAGCACCCGCTCGGGCGTCGCCGGCGCGTCGATGGCGGGTTGCGCGCGGTAGTCGGCGAGGCTGGCCACGGCGTCCTTGATCGCGCACCAGACCGAGATGCCGAGCATGAACGGCGGCTCGCCCACGGCCTTGGAATGGAACACGGTCTGCTCCGGATTCTTGCGGTTCTCCAGCAGTTTCACCCGCAGGTCCAGCGGCATGTCGGCGACGGCGGGAATCTTGTAGCTGGCCGGGCCGCTGGTCATCAGCTTGCCCTTGGCGTTCCAGACCAGTTCCTCCATGGTCAGCCAGCCCATGCCCTGGACGAAGCCGCCTTCAACCTGGCCGATGTCGATGGCCGGGTTCAGCGAGTCGCCGACGTCATGCAGGATGTCGGTGCGCAGCATGCGGTATTCGCCGGTGAGGGTGTCGACTATCACCTCCGAGCAGGCGGCGCCGTAGGCGAAATAATAGAAGGGCCGGCCACGGGCCTGTTCGCGGTCGTAGAAGATCTTCGGCGTGCGGTAGAAGCCGGTGCTGGACAACGAGACCTGGCCGAAGTAGGCCTGCTGGACCAGTTCCTCGAACGGCAGGATCAGCTCGCGGATACGCACCTGGTTGTTGCGGAACTCGACGTCTTCCTCGCTGACCTTCCAGTGCCGCGCGGCGAACTCCACCAGGCGCCGCTTGATGGTTTCGGCGGCATTCTGCGCGGCCTTGCCGTTCAGGTCGGTGCCCGAGGAGGCGGCGGTGGGCGAGGTGTTGGGCACCTTGTCGGTATTGGTGGCGGTGATCTGGATGCGCTCCACGTCGACCTGGAAGACCTCGGCGACCACCTGGGCGACCTTGGTGTTGAGGCCCTGGCCCATCTCGGTGCCGCCATGGTTCAGGTGGATGCTGCCGTCGGTATAGATGTGGATCAGCGCACCTGCCTGGTTGAGGAAGGTCGCGGTGAACGAAATGCCGAACTTCACCGGGGTCAGCGCCAGGCCTTTCTTCAGGACCGGGCTGGCGGCATTGAACGCACGGATTTCTTCGCGGCGGCGGGCGTACTCGCTGCTCGCTTCCAGCTCGGCAGTCATCTCCGCCAGCAGGTTGTGCTCGACGGTCTGGTGGTAGTGGGTGACGTTGCGCTCGTCCTTGCCGTAGTAGTTGAGCTTGCGCACCTCCAGCGGGTCCTTGCCCAGGCTGCGGGCCACGGCGTCCATGATCTCCTCGATGGCGACCATTCCCTGGGGCCCGCCGAAACCGCGGTAGGCGGTGTTCGAGGCGGTGTTGGTCTTGCAACGGTGGCCGTTGATGGTGGCGTTGCCGAGGAAGTAGGCGTTGTCCGAGTGGAACATGGCGCGGTCGACGATCGAGCCGGAGAGGTCCGGCGAGTAGCCGCAGTTGCCGGCCAGGTCGATCTGGATGCCGTGCAGGCGGCCATCGTCGTCGAAGCCGACGTCGTATTCGACGTAGAACGGGTGACGCTTGCCGGTGATCTGCATGTCCTCCATGCGCGGCAGGCGCATCTTCGCCGGACGCCCGGTGTGGTAGGCGACCACCGCGCACAGGCAGGCCGGCGCCGCGGCCTGGGTTTCCTTGCCGCCGAAGCCGCCGCCCATGCGGCGCATGTCGATGACGATGCGGTTGAAGGAAACCCCGAGGACCTCGGCCACCAGCTTCTGCACTTCGGTGGGGTTCTGCGTCGAGCAATAGACGATCATGCCGCCGTCTTCGCTGGGCATTACCGAGGAAATCTGCGTCTCCAGGTAGAAATGCTCCTGGCCGCCGATGTGCAGCGTGCCTTGCAGGCGATGCGGCGCGCCGGCCAGCGCGGCGGCGGAATCGCCGATGCGGTGCTGGTGGCTGTCGAGGACGAAATGGCGCTTGCGCAGGGCCTCGACCACGTCGAGCACCGGTTCCAGGTCTTCGTACTCGACGATCGCCGCCATGGCCGCCTTGCGCGCGGTTTCCAGGCTGTCGGCGGCGACCGCCAGGACCATCTGTCCGACATACTCCACCTTGCCATCGGCCAGCAGTGGGTCGCCGGCCACCACCGGGCCGATGTCCAGCTGGCCGGGAACGTCGGCGGCGGTGAGGGCGATGGCGACGCCGGGGAACTGGTAGCAGGGCGTCACGTCGAGGCGGGTGATGCGGGCGTGGGCGCGCTCGCTCAGGCGCGCATAGACGTGCAACTGGTTGGGAAACTCCAGGCGATCGTCGATGTAGATCGCCTCGCCGCTGACGTGCTTGGGGGCGCTTTCGTGCTTGACGCTGCGGCCGACCCCGGTGGTCAACTCGGCGCGGAACAGGTCGGCCAGCTCTTCCTGGCTCTTGTGCGGCTTGCGATGGTTAGACATAGGCGGTCACCCGGGTTTCGACGGCGGGAGCGTGCAGCTCCAGGAAGCATTTGCGCAGCAGGTTCTGCGCGGTCAGCAGGCGATATTCCTTGCTCGCGCGGAAGTCGCTGAGCGGGGTGAAGTCGTTCGCCAGGGCGGCCGCGGCGCGTTCGAAGCTGGCGGCTTCCAGGCGCGCGCCTTGCAGCGCCGCTTCGCAGGCGGCGGCGCGCTTGGGAATCGCCGCCATGCCGCCGAAGGCGACCCTGGCGCGGGCGATCCGGCCATCTTCCAGGTCGAGGCTGATGGCGGCGCAGACCGCGGAAATATCGTCGTCGATGCGCTTGGAGACCTTGTAGGCCTTGAACGCCTGGCCGGGCCGGGCACGCGGGACCAGGATCTTCTCGATGAACTCGCCTTCTTCGCGGGCGGTGACCTTGTAGTCGAGGAAGTACTCCTCCAGCGGCAGCTCGCGGCGCCGTTCGCCGCGGCGCAGGACGATCTTCGCGCCGAGGGCGATCAGCAGCGGCGGGGCGTCGCCGATCGGCGAGGCGTTGCCGATATTGCCGCCGAGAGTGCCCTGGTTGCGGATCTGCAGGGACGCGAAACGCTGCAGCAATTCGCCGAAGTCCGGGTAGTCCGCGGCCAGCGCCTGGTAGCAGTCGGTCAGCGGGGTGGCGGCGCCGATTTCCAGGCAGTTGACGCCCACTTCGATGCGTTTCATTTCGCGGATGTGGCCGACATAGATCATCACCGGCAGTTCGCGATGGAACTGGGTGACCTCCAGCGCCAGGTCGGTGCCGCCGGCCAGCAGGCGTGCCTGCGGATTGGCGCCGTAGAGGTCGGCCAGGTCGGCGACGGTGAGCGGCAGCAGGCAGCGCCGGTCACCGCTGTTCAGCTCGGCGGTTTCGCGCGGAGCGATGGCGCGCAATTGCTCGATGGTGGCGGCTTCCCGGGCGTCGAACTGGTCTGCGCGCTTGTGGCAGCAGGCCTGCTCGGCGGCGTCGAGGATCGGCCGGTAGCCGGTGCAGCGGCAGAGGTTGCCGGCGAGCGCCTCGTGGGCCTTGGCCGGATCGGCGCCGGCGCTGTTCTTCTGCAGGGCGAACAGCGACATGACGAAGCCCGGCGTGCAGAACCCGCACTGCGAGCCATGGCAGTCGACCATCGCCTGCTGCACGTCGTGCAGACGGTCCTGGTGCTTGAGGTCCTCGACGGTGATCAATTGCTTGCCGTGAAGGGCGGAAACGAAGGTCAGGCAGGAGTTCAGGCTGCGATAGCGGATGCGTTCGGCACCATCCTCGCCGGTGACCAGTTCGCCGACCACCACGGTGCAGGCGCCGCAATCGCCGGAGGCGCAGCCTTCCTTGGTGCCGGTCTTGCCGAGGTGCCGGCGCAGGTAGTCGAGGACGGTGAGGTTGGGGTCCAGGCGTTCTTCGACGCGGATCTCCCGGTTGAGCAGGAACCTGATCAAGGCGTGCCTCCAGGCGGGTTCTTGTTATTGAATTCTAGGCCTTGCAGGAGAACCGGCCGGAGTGGGGCGGTTTCCGCACAGGGCTCCACGGTAGGAGCTATGGAGGCGAATCTAGAAAAAACTGACTTTTGAGTCAAATAATTTTTTGACCTGTAGGTCAGTCAGTTTCCCCATAAACGAAAACGGCACCCGAAGGTGCCGTTTCCCAGGGGCGGGACGCTCAGATGCGCTGGGTGTCGGTAAGCTGGTATTCCTCGCCGGCATAGTAGGCGCGCACCTTCGGGTCCATCACCGCGCGCCAGAGCGGCGGGAACAGGGCGAGGACGATCATCCCGGCGTAGCCGTTGGGCAGTTGCGGGCTGCTGTCGTAGTGGCGCAGCACCTGGTAGCGGCGCTTGGCGTAGGCATGGTGGTCGGAATGGCGCTGCAGGTGGAAAAGGAACAGGTTGGTCAGGAGGAAATTGCTGTTCCACGAGTGTTCCGGCGTGGTGCGTTCGTAGCGGCCGTTGTCCAGACGCCGCCGATGCAGGCCGTAGTGCTCGACGTAGTTGACGATCTCCAGCAGGGTGAAGGCCATCACCGACTGGCCGAGGAAGAAGATCGCTCCCAGCCAGCCGAAGGCCAGGCTGAAGCCGAGCAGGAAGAGGGCGCTGATGGCGTACCACCAGATCAGCTCGTTGCGCCAGTGCAGGGCCGGCAGGCCCTTGCGCTTCAGGCGCTCGGCCTCCAGGCGCCAGGCGTTGAGGAAGTTGTGCTTGTAGGCGTGCGGGAGGAACGAGTAGAGGCTCTGGCCGTAGCGCGAGGACGAGGCATCTTCCGGGGTCGAGACGTGTACATGGTGGCCGCGCACGTGTTCGACCTTGAAGCCGGCATAGCACACCGCCGCCAGCAGCAGGCCGCCGGCGTTCTGTTCCAGTTGCGGGTCCTTGTGGATCAGTTCGTGGGAGACGGTGATGCCGATGGCGCCCATCACGGTGCCCACCGACAGGATCCAGCCCAGTTGGCCGACCCAGTCCCAGCGGGTCTCGTGGGCGAGGATCCAGCCGGACCAGACGAGCATGCCCAGCAACAGCGGGACGGTGGCCAGGGACAGTACGCGGTAGTAGCCCTGTGCTTCCATCTCCGGCACTTCGCTGGCTTCCTCGGGGTTGGCTGGATCGCGGCCGACGATGGCATCGAGGATCGGGATCAGCCCGAACACCACGCTGATCACCAGCCAGGGCCAGGCGTTGGGATAGTCGCTACCGAGCGACCACCAGTAGCTGAGCGGAATGCCGAGCACCGCGATCAGCCAGATCCAGTAGCCGTACTTTTTCAGACGCAGCATCCAGGCAGAGGAAAGCGAGGCAAACATGGGAAGTCCTCGTATTTATCTTGTTAGATTGTCTGACAATTGTCCTCCCTTGGCCGGCCTGCCCCATCCCAACCTTCGTTCTGTCCGCCGCTTCGCCGGGAAGCCGGCGGGGTAACGCCCTGTGTTACACTTCCCATCCATATACCCCCGGAAAACGCGCCCCTGGATAAAAGGATCACCATGACGTTCAAGGCCCCGGACAGCCTGGCAGAGCAGATCGCCCACCACCTCGCGGAACGCATCATCCGGGGAGAACTCAAGGAACGGGAACGTATCCAGGAGCAGAAGGTCACCCAGACCCTCAACGTCAGTCGCGGCTCGGTCCGCGAGGCGCTGCTGATTCTCGAACGCCGCCACCTGGTGAACATCCTGCCGCGCCGCGGCGCCCAGGTGTCCGAACTGTCCCCGCAACATGTGGAAAGCCTCTACGCGCTGATCGTGCAGCTCTACATCCTGCTGGCGGAAAGCGTCGCCCGGCGCTGGCGCAGCGAGGCCGAGCTGGCACCGTTCCTGGCCATCCAGCAGCGCCTGCTGAACAACCTGGCGCAAAGCGATATCGACGGCTTCGTCGAGGCCAGTTTCGACATCATGCGCGCGGCCTTTCCTTTCGCGAACAATCCCTACCTGCAGGAGACCGTCGAAAACCTGCTGCCGGCGGTGAGTCGCGCCTACCACCTGGCGCTGGAGCGGCGCAAGGCGGAAATGAACCAGTTCCTCGGCAGTTTCGCCCAGCTCCTGCAAGCGGTGATCGCCCGTGACGAGGCGAGGATCCGCGAGGTCCTGCTGGAATACGGCCGCCACAACTGCCAGCTGGTGCTGGCCGCGCTCGCCGAACGCTGATGGCGACCCTGGCGGGAGCGCACGCATGCGCCTGAAGAGCATCAAGCTGGCGGGGTTCAAGTCCTTCGTCGATCCGACCACGGTGAACTTCCCCAGCAACATGGCGGCAGTGGTAGGGCCGAACGGCTGCGGCAAGTCGAACATCATCGACGCGGTGCGCTGGGTGATGGGCGAAAGCTCGGCGAAGAACCTGCGCGGCGAGTCGATGACCGATGTCATCTTCAACGGCTCGAATACCCGCAAGCCGGTGAGCCAGGCGAGCATCGAGCTGATCTTCGACAACGCCGAGACCACCCTGGTGGGCGAATACGCCCAGTACGCCGAGATATCCATTCGCCGACGGGTCTCGCGGGATGGGCAGAACACCTATTTCCTCAACGGCACCAAGTGCCGGCGGCGCGACATCACCGACATCTTCCTCGGCACCGGCCTGGGGCCGCGCAGCTACTCGATCATCGAACAGGGCATGATCTCCAAGCTGATCGAGGCGCGTCCGGAAGACCTGCGCAACTTCATCGAGGAAGCCGCGGGTATTTCCAAGTACAAGGAGCGCCGCCGCGAAACCGAAAGCCGCATCCGTCGGACCCAGGAAAACCTGGCACGCCTCACCGACCTGCGCGAAGAGCTGGGGCGGCAACTGGAACGCCTGCACCGGCAGGCCCAGTCGGCGGAAAAATACCAGGAACACAAGGCCGAGGAGCGCCAGCTCAAGGCCCAGCTGGGTGCCGTGCGCTGGCGCGACCTGAACGAGCAGGTCGGTCAGCGCGAGCGGGTCATCGGCGACCAGGAGATCGCCTTCGAGGCCCTGGTGGCCGAGCAGCGTGGTGCCGATGCCGGCATCGAACGGCTGCGCGACGGCCATCACGAGTTGTCCGAACGCTTCAACCAGGTGCAGGCGCGCTTCTATTCGGTCGGCGGCGACATCGCCCGGGTCGAGCAGAGCATCCAGCATGGCCAGCAGCGCCAGCGCCAGTTGCAGGACGACTTGCGCGAAGCCGAACGGACCCGCCAGGAAACCGAATCGCACCTCGGGCACGACCGTACCTTGCTCGCGACCCTGGCCGAGGAAATGGCCATGCTCGCACCGGAACAGGAACTCAGCGCGGCCGCCGCGGAAGAAGCGGGCATCGCCCTGGAACAGGCCGAGCAGGGCATGCAGGCCTGGCAGCAGCAGTGGGATGCCTTCAACCAGCAGAGCGCCGAACCCCGCCGCCAGGCCGAGGTGCAGCAGTCGCGCATCCAGCACCTGGAGCAGAGCCTGGAGCGCCTGCAGGATCGCGAGCGGCGCCTGCAGGAGGAGCGTGGCCAGTTGGCGGCCGACCCCGAGGACGCGGCGATCCTCGAACTCAACGAACAGGTGGCGATCGCCGAACTGGCCCTGGAAGAACTGCAATTGCAGGAGCAGGGCCAAGCCGAGCGACTCGAACAATTGCGCCAGGAATTGCAGCAGCTGGCCGCCGAACAGCACCAGGCGCAGGGCGAGTTGCAGCGCCTGAACGGGCGCATCGCTTCGCTGGAGGCCCTGCAGCAGGCCGCTCTCGATCCCGGACAGGGCGCCTTGGAGTGGTTGCGCGAGCAGGGCCTGGAACAACGTCCGCGCCTCGCCGAAGGCTTGCGTGTCGAGCCGGGTTGGGAGCTGGCGGTGGAGACCGTGCTCGGCGCGGATCTGCAGGCGGTCTTGCTGGACGGCTTCGACGGGCTCGCCCTGGCCGGCTTCGGCAAGGGCGAGCTGCGCCTGCTCAGCCCCGCTCGCGGAGCCGCGACGGCGGCCGGTTCGCTGCTGGACAAGGTCCGCGCCGACGCCGACCTGAGTCCCTGGTTGGCCCGGGTGAAACCGGTGGAGACCCTGGAACAGGCGCTCGCCCAGCGCGGCGCCCTGGACGACGGCGAGAGCCTGATCAGTCGCGATGGCTACTGGGTCGGCCGGCACTTCCTGCGGGTCCGGCGCAGCGACGAGGCCCAAGGCGGCATGCTCGCCCGCGCCCAGGAACTGGAGGCGTTGCAGGAACGGCGCGAGGTCCTGGAAACCCGCGTCGCCGAGGGCGAGGAGCGTCTGGCTGCGGCCCGCGACGAGCAGCGCGAGCTGGAAGGCGCGCGCGAGCAGGTGCGGCGCCAGGTCCAGGAGGAGGGGCGCCGGCACGGCGAGCTGAAGGCGCAGTTGTCCGCGCAGCAGGCCAAGGTCGAGCAACTGGTACTGCGTCGCCGCCGTCTCGACGAAGAAGTGGCGGAACTGGCCGAGCAGCGCGCGCTGGAACAGGAGCAACTGAGCGAGGCGCGCCTGACCCTGCAGGAAGCGCTGGATAGCATGGCGCTGGACACCGAGCGCCGGGAAACCCTGCTGGCGGAGCGTGACGCCCTGCGCGAACGGCTCGACCGGATTCGCCAGGATGCCCGTACCCACAAGGACCATGCGCACCAACTGGCGGTGCGGGTCGGCTCGCTGAGGGCGCAGCACAATTCCACCCAGCAGGCTCTGGAGCGCCTCGACCAGCAGTCGGCGCGCCTCAACGAGCGTTGCGAACAGCTCAACCTCAATCTGGAGGAGGGTGCGGCGCCGCTGGAAGAGCTGCGCATGAAGCTCGAGGAGTTGCTGGAGCGACGGATGGCCGTCGAGGACGAACTCAAGCAGGCGCGGCTGGCCCTGGAAGACGCCGATCGCGAACTGCGCGAGGTGGAGAAGCGCCGCGGCCAGGCCGAGCAGCAATCGCAACTGCTGCGTGGCCAGCTGGAGCAGCAGCGCCTGGAGTGGCAGGGGCTGGTGGTGCGGCGCAAAGCCTTGCAGGAGCAGCTCGCCGAAGACGGCTACGACCTGCATACGGTACTGGCCAACCTGCCCCTGGATGCCAGTGAACGCGAATGGGAGGAGCGTCTCGAGAGTCTCGCGGCGCGCATCCAGCGTCTGGGGCCGATCAACCTGGCGGCGATCGAGGAGTACCAGCAGCAGTCCGAGCGCAAGCGCTACCTGGACTCGCAGAACGACGACCTGGCCGAAGCGCTGGAGACGCTGGAAAACGTCATCCGCAAGATCGACCGGGAAACCCGCAATCGCTTCAAGGAAACCTTCGACCAGATCAATGCTGGCCTTCAGGCATTGTTCCCGAAGGTATTCGGCGGCGGTACGGCATATCTGGAACTTACCGGCGAAGATTTACTCGATACCGGTGTGGCGATCATGGCGCGCCCGCCGGGCAAGAAGAACAGCACCATCCACTTGTTGTCCGGCGGGGAAAAGGCGCTGACCGCGCTGGCGCTGGTATTCGCCATCTTCCAGTTGAACCCGGCGCCGTTCTGCATGCTCGACGAAGTCGATGCGCCATTGGACGATGCCAACGTCGGACGTTATGCGCGATTGGTGAAGGAGATGTCGGAAAAGGTGCAGTTCATCTATATCACCCACAACAAGATCGCCATGGAAATGGCCGATCAGTTGATGGGCGTGACCATGCATGAGCCGGGCTGTTCACGGCTTGTTGCAGTTGACGTGGAAGAGGCGGTCGCATTGGCTGAAGCCTGAGTGTCAGGCAGTGTAAACTTGTGCATGGGCATGTTAGTTTAATGGCCACTTTTTGTATCGCGTGGGAAAGTTCTGTCAGAACAAGGTTGGCTCCACGTTTCAAGGGACGGGACGTCCTTTTTTCATTTTTTTATTCACCATTTTCACTAGGGGCTACGGAATTACATGGATATCGGTCTGCGCGAATGGCTTATCGTTATCGGGCTTATCGTGATCGCCGGCATTCTCTTCGACGGTTGGCGGCGGATGCGGGGCGGCAAGGGCAAGTTGAAGTTCAAGCTCGACCGCAGTTTCGCCAATCTGCCGGACGACGACGGCGACTCGGCTGAACTGCTGGGGCCGGCGCGGGTGGTCGAGCATCGCGAGCCGTCCTTCGACGAACAGGACCTGCCCAGCGTCAGTGCCCGCGAAACCAAGGAGCGCAAGGGCGGCAAGCGCCAGGAAGAGCCGCGCCAGGGCGATCTGGACCTCGACGAGGGGCTGGCCCTGGAGGCGGACCCGAGCGATGCCGCCGAGACGGTGGAGCCGCGCAAGGGCAAGTCGAAGGGCCGCAAGGAGAAAGAGCGGGAGAAAGCCCCTGCGGTTGCTGCCGAACCTGCCCCGGTCGACGAGGTGCTGATCATCAACGTCATCGCCCGCGACGAAAGCGGCTTCAAGGGGCCGGCATTGTTGCAGAACATCCTCGAGAGCGGCCTGCGCTTCGGCGACATGGACATCTTCCATCGCCACGAAAGCATGGCCGGCAATGGCGAGATCCTGTTCTCCATGGCCAATGCGGTGAAACCGGGCACTTTCGACCTGGACGACATCGACAACTTCAGCACCCGCGCCGTGAGCTTCTTCCTCGGTCTGCCGGGGCCGCGCCATCCGAAGCAGGCCTTCGACGTGATGGTTGCCGCCGCGCGCAAGCTGGCCCACGAGCTGAACGGCGAGCTGAAGGACGAGCAGCGCAGCGTGTTGACCGCCCAGACCATCGAGCACTACCGCCAGCGCATCATCGACCATGAGCGTCGCAGCCTGATGCAGAAGCGCTGATCCGGCCACAGCCCCTTTCTTCGTACGGGAGGGGGCGAACTACTCTATAGAGCAGCCGAGGCTGCTCTTTTCGTTTCACGGACTCCCACCATGACCGACACCCAGGCTGCCGCCGAACGCATCGCGCAACTGCGAACCGAACTGGACACCCACAACTACCGTTACTACGTGCTCGACGAACCGAGCATTCCCGACGCCGAATACGATCGCCTGTTCCGCGAGTTGCAGGCGCTGGAGACCGAGTACCCGCAACTGCTGACGCCCGACTCGCCGACCCAGCGGGTCAGCGGCACGCCGGCCTCGGCGTTCGGCGAAGTGCGCCATGAGATCCCCATGCTCAGCCTCGGCAACGCTTTCGAGGAGCAGGACCTGCTGGACTTCGACCGCCGCGTACGCGAAGGACTGGCCGACCTGTTGCCTGGCGGCGACCTGCTCGGCGGTGGCGCGGAGGTCGAGTACAGTTGCGAGCCGAAGCTGGACGGCCTGGCCGTCAGCCTGCTCTACGAACGCGGCCAGTTGGTGCGCGGCGCCACCCGCGGCGATGGCAGCACCGGCGAGGACATCACCAGCAACGTACGCACCATTCGCAACGTACCGCTGAAGCTGCACGGCGAAGGCTGGCCGGAGATCCTCGAAGTGCGCGGCGAGGTGTTCATGTCCAAGGCCGGTTTCGAGGCGCTCAACGCCAAGGCCGTGGAAACCGGCGGCAAGACCTTCGCCAACCCGCGCAACGCGGCGGCCGGCAGCCTGCGCCAGCTGGATTCGAAGATCACCGCCAGTCGCCCGCTGGAGTTCTGTGCCTACGGCTTCGGCCAGGTCAGCGGGACGCTGCCGGACACCCAGGTGGGCATCCTCGAGGCGTTCCGCGGCTGGGGTATCCCCATCAGTCGCGAGCTGCGCCTGGTCAAGGGCGCCCAGGCCTGCCGCGACTACTACGACGACATCGGTCGCCGACGCGATGCGCTGGCCTACGAGATCGACGGCGTGGTGTTCAAGGTCAACCGCATCGCCTTCCAGCGCGAACTGGGCTTCCGCGCGCGCGAGCCGCGTTGGGCGATCGCCCACAAGTTCCCCGCGCGCGAGGAGCTGACCGAGCTGCTGGGTGTCGAGTTCCAGGTCGGCCGCACCGGCGCCGTGACCCCGGTGGCACGCCTCAAGCCGGTGCAGGTGGCCGGCGTCACGGTGTCCAATGCGACCCTGCACAACATGGATGAAGTCGCCCGCCTGGGCCTGCGCATCGGCGATACGGTGGTGATCCGCCGTGCTGGCGATGTGATTCCGCAGGTCATGCAGGTGGTGCTCGAGCGCCGCCCGGCGGATGCGCAGGCTATCGAGGTGCCCGAGCATTGCCCGGTCTGCGGCTCGGCCGTGGAGCGGACCCAGTTGGTCAAGCGCAGCAAGGGCAAGGAGTCGATCAGCGAGGGCGCCATCTATCGCTGCGTCGGCCGCCTCTCCTGTCAGGCGCAGTTGAAGCAGGCGATCATCCATTTCGTATCGCGCCGGGCAATGGACATCGACGGTCTTGGCGACAAGATCGTCGAGCAACTGGTGGATCGCGGGCTGGTCGCCTCGCCGGCGGATCTCTATACCCTGACCTATGAACAGGTGTTCGAGCTGGAAGGGTTCGCCGAGCTGTCCACCAACAACCTGCTTGCGGCCATCGCCGATAGCCGCAAGCCTTCGCTGGCGCGCTTCATCTTCGCTCTGGGGATTCCCGACGTCGGCGAGGAAACCGCCAAGCTGCTGGCGCGTTCGCTGGGTTCGCTCGAGCGGATCGGCAAGGCGCTCCCGGAAGTGTTGACCTACCTGCCGGACGTCGGCGCCGAGGTAGCCTACGAGATCCACAACTTCTTCGCCGACGAGCACAACCGCCAGGTGATCGCCCAGTTGCGCGATGCCGAACATGGCGTGCAGTTGCAGGAAGAGGGCGAGGTCGCCGCGGAGTTCGCCGCCTGTGCCTCGCTGGCCGGTTTCATCGACAAGCTGAACATTCCCTTCATCGCCGCCACCGGCGCGGAAAAGCTGGCCAGCCGCTTCGGTTCGCTCGACGGCATCATCCGCGCCGACTGGCTCGATCTACGCCAGGTGGAGCGTCTGCCCGAGCGAGCGGCGAAAAGCCTGCGCGATTTCTTCGACGAGCCGGCCAACGTGCAGCGTGCCCTGGCCATCGAGGCGCAGTTGCGTGAGTTCGGCATGCATTGGCAGAGCGAGCGCAAGGCGGTCGAAGGCCTGCCTCTGGCCGGGCAGACCTGGGTGCTGACCGGCACCTTGGAGGCGATGAGCCGGGACGTGGCCAAGGACAAGCTGGAAGGGCTCGGCGCCAAGGTGGCCGGCTCGGTGTCGGCCAAGACCCACTGCGTGGTCGCCGGGCCCGGCGCCGGCTCGAAGCTGGCCAAGGCCAACGAGCTGGGCGTGAAGGTGCTCGACGAAGACGGCCTGCTGAAACTGTTCGACGAGCACGGCGTCGCCCGCTGAAGCGGCGGCGCTGCTGCGAAAGATTTCCGAAGACTGGAGTTAACGATGGACAAGGCAAGAAAGCAGCGGTTGCTGGGCGTGCTCGCATTGGTGGTGCTGTTCGGCGCCTACGTGGGTTGGAGCGAGCGGCCGCGCATCCTGCTGCATTACAGTGGCCAGGCTTCGGCGCCGATCGCCTACAGCTACAAGGAGCAGGGCGTGGAAACCTTCTCCGGGGAGATCCGGCCCGGCCAGGTCCGCGAGTTTCCGGTGAAGCTGTTCGGCGGCAGCGATTACCGGATCGCCTTCTCCTTCCATCGCGGTGAGGAGAAGTATGCGTCGTTCAGCACCAAGCCGGGCTGGGGCACCCTGGACCTGTATGTCGATACTGAGCTGAGCGTATCGACCCAGCCGCCGCCGGAGGGTCTGATCCAGCAGCAATGAACCGCTTTCGCGAAATGGATTGCAAACGTAAGTGCTTGAAGTGGTTGTAACTTACGCGCAAGCCGGTAGAATGGCGCGGCCTACCCGAGGGTAGGCTGCAATGGTGGCCCTGTCGGTCCCCCCGCAACGATTACCCGTCAACCTGGTCAGGTCCGGAAGGAAGCAGCCACAGCGGGAACATCGTGTGCCGGGGTGTGGCTGGCGGGGCCGCCTCCATTTCAGGCCCGCCATTTTCCGCACGCCGCCGCCGCTCTTATCGGTAGCGCTGCAGTATCTCCTCGATCTCTCCGCTGCGCTTCATTTCCTCGAACGTCTTCAGTATCGCTTCCACCGGAACCTCCGCGGAGTCCCGCACCAGGCAGCTCACCGCCGTCTCTTCGAGCTGCGCGGCTTCCTGGAGTGGCGGCTGCCCCGGCGCCTGGCGGTTGCTCCAGTGCAGCGACAGTTGATGGCTGACCGCGTAGCGGTAGCGGCCGGCGCGCAGCTTTTCCAGCACCAGGTCCTGGGTGCGCGCATCGTCGCGGCGCAGTCGGCCGATGTCGAACAGCGCTTGCAAGCGCGGATAGCTGTAGCCGAGGACGGTACCGATACGCTGGGCCGGCAGCGCCTCGGGAATCGGCGCGAAGCCTTCGCGGGCGACCAGGATGTCGCGTTGCACCAGCAGCGCGACGCTCCAGCGATAGCCGGGGAAGTCGTGGCTGAGCCAGGCGGGGCTGATGTAGCAGCGGACATCGATTTCGCCAGCGTTCATCGCCTGCTCGATGCGCCCGCGCGGGTAGGGGTGGTAGAGCGCCTTGCGGCCGACCTGCCGGGCAAGGGAGCGGGTGATGTTGTAGACGATGCCGTCGATCGGCTGGCCCCGTTGCAGGCGGACCAACGGCATGCTCCAGCTTTCCATCACCGAGAAGCGCAATGGCGTCGCGTCGGTCTCCGCGGCCGTCGCTGGCAGGGCCGCGAGCAACTGCAGCAGGAGCAGCGCAGGTGCGCCGAAATGAGGCATGAACGATGTCAGGGAAGGTAGAGTCATTGCCACCGACGAGGGCTGCTGAAGGGCCAGGGGAATTCTTAGCACGCAGTTTGCCAAGTCGGCGAGCGCAGAAGGGGTAAATTGCGCTAGCATTGGCCGACTTGTGCTTCCCTTCTGCGACGGTTTTCGATGAGTTATCAAGTTCTTGCGCGTAAATGGCGTCCCCGTTCCTTCCGTGAAATGGTCGGCCAGACCCATGTGCTCAAGGCTCTGATCAACGCCCTGGACAATCAGCGGTTGCACCATGCCTACCTGTTCACCGGTACCCGCGGGGTCGGCAAGACCACCATCGCGCGGATCCTGGCCAAGTGCCTGAACTGCGAGACCGGGGTCAGCTCCACGCCGTGCGGCGAATGCTCGGTCTGTCGCGAAATCGACGAAGGCCGCTTCGTCGACCTGATCGAAGTGGACGCCGCGAGCCGGACCAAGGTCGAGGATACCCGCGAGCTGCTCGACAACGTGCAGTACTCGCCGACCCGCGGCCGCTACAAGGTCTACCTGATCGACGAAGTGCACATGCTCTCGTCGCACAGTTTCAATGCGCTGCTCAAGACCCTCGAGGAGCCGCCGCCGCACGTCAAGTTCCTGCTGGCCACCACCGACCCGCAGAAGTTGCCGGTGACCATCCTCTCGCGCTGTCTGCAGTTCTCCCTGAAGAACATGCCGCCGGAGCGGGTGGTCGAGCACCTGACCCACGTGCTCGGAGCCGAGAACGTGCCCTTCGAGGATGACGCCCTGTGGTTGCTCGGGCGCGCCGCCGACGGCTCGATGCGTGACGCCATGAGCCTGACCGACCAGGCCATCGCCTTCGGCGAGGGCAAGGTGCTGGCCGCAGACGTGCGGGCGATGCTCGGTACCCTCGATCACGGCCAGGTCTATGGCGTGCTCCAGGCCTTGCTGGAGGGCGATGCGCGCGCCCTGCTCGAAGCGGTGCGCCACCTGGCCGAGCAGGGGCCGGACTGGGGCGGCGTGCTTGCCGAAATACTCAACGTGCTGCACCGCGTCGCGATCGCCCAGGCCCTGCCGGAAGCGATCGACAATGGCCAGGGCGACCGCGAGCGGGTGCTGGCCCTGGCCCAGGCGTTGCCGGCGGAAGACGTACAGTTCTATTACCAGATGGGCCTGATCGGCCGTCGCGACCTGCCGCTGGCGCCCGATCCGCGTAGCGGCTTCGAGATGGTGTTGCTGCGGATGCTCGCGTTCCGCCCGGCGGACGCCGACGGCGCGCCGAGGACGCCGCTAAAGGACCTGGGGATCAGCAAGGCCACGACTGATCCCGCCAACTCCCCCGTGGCCGGCGCGGCCTCGCCTGCGCCGGTCGCTGCCGTTGCTCCCGCGCCTGTCGTGGCTGCGCCCGTCGAAGCCCCGGCTGCCCCGCCGGCAGCGCCGGCAGCGCCATCCGCGCCGCCGGCGGCGGTCGAGGCGCGCGTCGCGGAAGCGGTTGTCGAAGAGCCCGCCGCCGCGGCAGAGGTCGTCGACTTGCCCTGGGAAGAGCCGGCGCCGAGCCTCGCTGCCGAGCCCGAGCCCGAGCCCGAGCCCGAGCCCGAGCCCGAGCCCGAGCCCGAGCCCGAGCCCGAGCCCGAGCCCGAGCCCGAGCCCGAGCCCGAGCCCGAGCCCGAGCCGCTAGCCGTGGAGGCTCCCTCGGCCCCTCCGGCAGTGGCGGTCGAGGCGGTGGTGGAAACCGTTCTGGAAGCCCTGCCGGCTGCGTTGCCGGTAGCACCTGACGAGCAGGACGAGCAGGACGATGAGCCACCGCCCGCGGACGACTACTACGAAGTCGACATGGATACCCTGGCCTACCTGGATGCCGCGCCCGAGCCTGACGTGGTCGTGGTGGAGGAGCCGCTGCCGGCGGCGAAGCCGGCCACCGGCCTGGCCGCGGAGTGGCTGGAGCTGTTCCCGCGGCTCGGCCTCGGCGGCCTGACCGCCAGCATCGCTGCCAACTGTACGCTGGTAGCTGCCGACGGCGACCACTGGCATCTGCATCTCGATCCGGGCCAGAGCGCGCTGTTCAACGCCACCCAGCAGCGGCGGCTGAACGATGCGCTGAACCAGCACCTGGGGCGCACCCTCAAACTGGAGGTGACCCTGCAGAAGCCTGAGCAGGAGACCCCGGCCCAGGCAGCGGCACGCCGGCGTGCCGAGCGCCAGCGGGCGGCCGAGGCATCGATCGATGCCGACCCGTTGGTCCGGCAGTTGCGCGAGCAGTTCGCCGCGGTGGTCCGTGACGGTACCATCGAACCTTTGGAAGCCAAGGCCTGACCGGCGCTTGGCGCACGCAACAAGACGACATTCGAGGTGAAGAACATGATGAAAGGTGGCATGGCCGGCCTGATGAAGCAGGCGCAGCAGATGCAGGAAAAGATGCAGAAGATGCAGGAAGAGCTGGCCAACGCGGAAGTGACCGGGCAATCCGGCGCCGGTCTGGTCAGCGTGGTGATGACCGGGCGCCACGACGTCAAGCGCGTCAGCCTGGACGACAGCCTGATGCAGGAAGACAAGGAAATCCTCGAAGACCTGATCGCCGCCGCGGTTAACGATGCGGTGCGCAAGATCGAGCAGAACAACCAGGAAAAGATGTCCGGCTTCACCTCGGGCATGCAACTGCCGCCCGGCTTCAAGATGCCCTTCTGATTCTGCGTTCGTGCCGGGTCCGCCTTCTTAGGACGGCGCCCGGCAGCCATTCCCCTCCCTCTATCCGACGAGTCCTGCATGAGTTTCAGCCCGCTGATCCGCCAACTGATCGAGTCCCTGCGCATTCTTCCCGGTGTCGGGCAGAAGTCGGCCCAGCGCATGGCGCTGATGCTGCTGGAGCGCGATCGCAGCGGCGGCCTGAAGCTGGCCCAGGCGTTGACCGCCGCGATGGAAGGGGTCGGTCATTGCCGGCAGTGCCGTACCCTCAGCGAGGAGGAGCTGTGCCCGCAGTGCGCCGACCCGCGACGCGACGACTCGCTGCTCTGCGTGGTGGAAGGCCCGCTGGACGTATTCGCGGTGGAGCAGACCGGCTACCGCGGCCGCTATTTCGTGCTCAAGGGACACCTGTCGCCGCTCGACGGCCTGGGGCCGGAGGCGATCGGCATTCCCGAACTGGAAGCGCGGATCAGGGACGGAGCCTTCAGCGAGGTGATCCTCGCCACCAACCCCACCGTGGAAGGCGAGGCCACCGCCCACTATATCGCCCAGCTACTGGCCGGCCGCGGCCTGACCTTGTCGCGTATCGCCCATGGCGTGCCGCTGGGTGGCGAGCTGGAGCTGGTCGATGGCGGCACCTTGGCCCACGCCCTGGCCGGACGGCGGCCGATCTCCTGAGCTCTGTGCCTCCCGTGTCCGTAGGAAGGGCGGCCTATACGCCCTCGCCGATGGCCAGTTTCTCGTATTGAAAACCAAGCAAGCGCTAGGTAAGTTCTGAGGCTCCCATCAGGAGCCCGGCCATGACTGACTTCCAGCAGTACTTCGACGAGTCCCATCAACTGATCCGGGATTCGGTGCGCCGTTTCGTCGAGCGCGAGGTGTTGCCGCACATCGATGAATGGGAGGAGGCCGAGGAATTTCCCCGTGAACTCTATCTCAAGGCCGGCGCGGCCGGGATCCTCGGCATCGGCTACCCGGAAGCCTACGGCGGCAGTTGCGAAGGCGATCTGTTCGCCAAGGTGGCGGCCAGCGAAGAGCTCATGCGCTGCGGTTCCGGCGGCTTGGTCGCCGGGTTGGGATCGCTGGATATCGGCTTGCCTCCGGTGGTCAAGTGGGCCCGTCCCGAGGTGCGCGAGCGGGTGGTGCCGGCGGTGCTGCGCGGCGAGAAGATCATGGCCCTGGCGGTCACCGAGCCCTCTGGCGGCTCCGACGTGGCCAACCTGAAGACCCGTGCGGTGCGCGATGGCGATCATTATCGCGTCAGCGGCAGCAAGACCTTCATCACCAGCGGCGTGCGCGCGGACTACTACACGGTGGCGGTGCGTACCGGCGGCGAGGGTTTCGCCGGCATCAGCCTGCTGCTGGTGGAGAAGGGCACTGCCGGGTTCAATGTCGGCCGCAAGCTGAAGAAGATGGGCTGGTGGGCGTCGGATACCGCCGAACTGTTCTTCGACGACTGCCGGGTGCCTGCGGAAAACCTCATCGGCGTGGAGAATGCCGGCTTCGCCTGCATCATGGCCAATTTCCAGAGCGAGCGCCTGGCCCTGGCGGTGATGGCCAACATGACCGCGCAACTGGCTCTGGAGGAGTCGCTGCGCTGGGCGCGCGAGCGAGAAGCGTTCGGCAAGCCGATCGGCAAGTTCCAGGTGCTGCGCCATCGTCTCGCGGAAATGGCCACGCAACTGGAGGTTTCCCGGGAGTTCACCTATCGCCAGGCAGCGAAGATGGCTGTCGGCAAGAGCGTGATCAAGGAGATATCGATGGCCAAGAACTTCGCTACCGATGTCGCCGATCGCCTGACCTATGATGCCGTGCAGGTGCTCGGCGGCATGGGCTACATGCGCGAAAGCCTGGTGGAGCGGCTGTATCGCGACAACCGGATTCTCTCCATCGGCGGCGGTTCGCGGGAAATCATGAACGAGATCATCGGCAAGCAGATGGGGTTGTAGGGCCGCGTTCTATCAGGTGAAGTCCAGGTCGTAATGCGCCTGGCCACAGTGCAGGCAGTCGAAGCGGTAGATGGCCGGATTGCCGCCGGGCGTATAGGCGTCGACGAGGCGTTGCCAGGTGATAGCCGGCCAGGCGAAATCGGCGAAGCGCTGCGCCAGGCCCTCGGCTCCCAGTTGCCCGATTTCCTCACGCCCCGCGTCGCCGCGAAAGGCGCAGGCATCTTCGCAGCAAACCAGCCAGCGCTCCTGCTGCCAGGAGGTGTAGCCGGGCGTGCGCTCGCAGACTTCGGTGACGATATCCGCGGCGACGCCGGCGTCGAGCAGCGGATAGTCGTCGGAAAAGCTCGCTTCGTAGCGCGCGGCCGCGCTGCCGTCGGCTATGCACCAGGGGCAAAGGCTGCCGGGCGGCAACTCGTGGCGGGAATAGGGCGAACCGGTGTAGACGTAGCCACGAGCCTTGCCACAGCACTGGCAGGTGGTGGCGGAAGCCTCGATGCTGCCGCTGGCGAGCGGTTCGGGATGGTAGCGGAAGAGAGGAAGGGGAGGGTTCATGACGGCCGTACCCTGGAGACTGGCTGTCGAGTATGACGTGCCGGGCAGCCTAGCGGCTACCCGGCGGGCCTGTTCACTCGCTGGCTTCGCGGGCGCCCTGGGGGCTCTTCGGGCGCGGCGCGAAGCGCGCTGCCAGGCGCATGCTGGCGGTGACCACGCGCTGGTAGAGCACTGGCGCCAGGCGCAGCATCACGTCGATCGCGTGGGCGTCGGCGCCGATCAGGATGCGCCGGCTGTCGCGCTGCACGCCGCGCAGGATGACCTGGGCGGCCTTCTCCGGGGTGGTCCGCAGCAACTGGTCGTTGAATTGCTGGCGAGCCTTGTCGGCAGCTTGGCCGGTGACCTTGGCCATGCTCTCGTTCATTCGCGCGGTCTTGGCGATGTTGGTCTTGATCCCGCCGGGATGCACGCAACTGGCGGAGACGCCGGAGTCCTCCATGTCCAGTTCCTGGCGCAACGACTCGGTGAAGCCACGCACCGCGTACTTGGTGGCGTTGTAGGCGCTCATGCCGGGCTGGGCGAACAGCCCGAAGACGCTGGAGACATTGACCACGTGGCCGTTGCCGGAGGCCTTCAGGTGCGGAAGGAACGCCTTGGTGCCGTTCACCACGCCCCAGAAGTTGATGTTCATGATCCACTCGTATTCCGAGTAGTCGCTGCCTTCCACGGTACCGGCGTGGGCGACGCCCGCGTTGTTGAAGATCAGGTTCACCCGGCCATGTTCGCTGGCCGCCTTGTCGGCCCAGGCCTGCACCTGCTCGCGGTCGGCCACGTCGACGACCGCGGTGGAGACGCGTACCCCGCTGCTGGCGAGCAATTGGCGGGTTTCCTCGAGAGCTGCGGCATTGACGTCGGCCAGGGCCAGATGGCAACCCTGCCTGCCCAGCTCCACGGCCAGGGCGCGACCGATGCCCGAGCCTGCGCCGGTGATGGCGGCGACTTTGTTTTCGAACGACTTCATGCGGGTACCCCTTCGGCCTGTTGGCGGGCTTCGTTGCTCAGGGCGGCGAGCGGTGTCGTGGTGAGGTGGTAGGCGGAGGCGTCGAACTGCCGGGTCAGGGCACGGAAGCGCCAGGTGAATCCCGGCCACAGGGTGCAGTTGCGGCCGCTGACCGGATGCAGGTACCAGCTCTTGCAACCGCCCACGCTCCAGACGCTGCGGTCCAGCTTGCGCTGGAGGTATTCGTTGTAGCGTTCCTGCACCGGGGCCTTGACCTCGAGACTGAGCAGTTCGCGGCGCTTCATCAGCTTCAGCGCATCGAGGACGTAGGCGATCTGCGACTCGATCATGTAGACCATCGAGTTGTGGCCGAGGCCGGTGTTCGGTCCCATCAGGAAGAACAGGTTGGGGAAGCCGGCGGTGGTAGTGCCCTTGTAGGCTTCCGGGCCCTTGGTCCAGCTGTCCAGCAGGTCGCGGCCGTCGCGACCGAAGACCACTCCGCGGGGGATCGGATCGTTGGCGGTGAAACCGGTACCGAAGATGATCGCGTCGACCTCGCGCTCCCGGCCGTTGCCGTCGACGATTCCGTTGGCGGTGACGGCGCGGATGCCTTCGGTGATCACCGTGGAGTTGGCGGCCGCCAGGGCCGGGTAGTAGTTGTGCGACATGAGGATGCGCTTGCAGCCGATGGTGTAGTCCGGCGTGACCTTGCGGCGCAGTTCCGGATCCTTGATCTGCTTGTGGATGTGGCGGATCGCCAGGCGCTGCACCAGCTTCATCACCTGCGGGGCGAAGGTGAAGCCCAGCACCCGCCCTTCGAGCAGGCTGTAGAGGCCGCCGCGCCAGAGCTTCTGCACCAGCGGGAAGCGCCGGAAGCGCCGGCGCTCGGTTTCGCTGATTGCCCGGTCGGGTTTGGGCAGGATCCATGGCGGAGTTCGCTGGTAGAGATCGAGCGCGGCCACCAGCGGCTGGATCTCCGGGACGAACTGGATCGCCGAGGCGCCGGTGCCGATCACCGCCACGCGCTTGCCCTTGAGGTCGTAGTCATGGTCCCACTGCTGGGAATGGAAGACCTTGCCCTGGAAGTTCTCCAGGCCATCGAGGCGTGGATAGGCCGGGGTGGACAGGCCGCCCATGCCGGAAACCACGGCGTTCGCGGTGTAATGGTTGCCCTGGGCGTCATGCAGGTGCCAGAGGCTTTGCCGCTCGTCCCAGGCCAGCTTGCCGATCTCGGTGTTCAGCAGGGTCTTTTCCTGCAAGCGGTATTTTTCCCAGCACTTCTCCAGATAGGCGCGGATTTCCGGCTGGCGGGCGAACATCCGCGTCCACTCCGGGTTCGCTTCGAAGGAGAAGGAATAGACGTGGGATTGCACGTCGCAGGCGCAGCCAGGGTAGTTGTTGACTCTCCAGGTGCCGCCGACGCCGGCGTCCTTTTCGAAGATCAGGAAGTCGTCCTCGCCTTCCTGGCGGAGACGGATCGCCATCCCCAGCCCGGAGAAACCGGTGCCGATGATGGCGACCTTGCAGTGCCGGGCGGCGGCAGGGGTGGGTTGGGTACTCATGGCCAAGCTCCTGTTATGATTGTTTGCTGGCGTATACACTCGTCTACCTGCGAATGTAGACATCTGTATACTTCAGGGTCAAGCCAACCTTAGGTAGGGTCGGCGCGGCGCAACGGCCGAACTTGTGGCGCATGGAAACAACCAGGTGGAACATGAGCGATATGAACGAAACGAAGGACAGGGTTGCCGACGCTCCCGGCAAACGCGCCTTGCTGGAGGCGGCCTTGCGCCTGGGCAGCAGCAGCCGCAGCCTGGGGGCCATCGGCTTGCGCGAGCTGGCGCGCGAGGCGGGCCTGAATCCGAACACCTTCTATCGGCATTTCCGCGATATCGACGATCTTGGCCTGACCATGATCCGCGACATCTCTACCCAGCTGCGCCAGCCGCTGCGCCAGCTTCGCCGCGAGGCCGCGACTCGTGCGGCGCCCAGCGCCCGAGCGCAGACGACGCCGTTCGGGCTGGACCTGGAAAGGGGGCGGCGGGTCTGCCGGGAGACGGTGCGGCTGTTCTTCGACTTCGTGGAGAGCAATCCCGCCGCGTTCATCGTCGGCGTGCGCGAACTGCATGGGGCTTCGCCGGTGCTGCGTGGTGCCCTGCGTCAGATCATGGATGAGTTCGCCGAGGACATGTCGGAGGACATCATCGAATTCAGGTTGTTGCCGGCGGTGAGCGAGGCGACCATCCGCCGCCTCTCCAGCCTGATCGGCCGCCAGCTGTTTCAGTTGTCGCTGGACTATATCGGCCAGCCGGAGCGGCGTCGGGAAATCTGCGCCCTGGGTGAGGAACAGATACTGCTGTTGTTCACCGGCGCCGCGGTCCTGCAGATGATGGGCGTTTCGTTGGACGCCGAGGCGTCAGGCCAGCTTGAGCAGGCTCATGCCGGCCAGCAGCAGCAACAGGCCGAGCCAGCCGCGCCAGGCCAGGCGCTGACCGAACAGCGCCCAGCCCATGGCGACGGTGGCGAGGATGCCGAAGCCGCCCCAGATCGCATAGGCGAGTGACAGCTCGATGTCCTTCACCGCCTGCGCCAGCGCGGTGAAGGCGGCCATCACGCAGAGGATCGAGGCGATCCCGAGGCCGCGCCTGCGGAAACCGTCGGAGTATTTCAACAGCAGGTTGGCGACGACCTCGAGGGCGATCGCCAGGCCGAGCCAGGCGAAGGGAATCCAGTTCAGGGTCAGCATGTGACGGCCTCCCCACGGGGCTGCGCCGGCGTGCCGCTGGCGTTGCGGGTGCCGGACTTGATCAGCAGGATGCCGGCGATCATCACGCCGAGGCCGACGGCCTTGTACAGGCCGATGCTTTCGCCCAGCCAGGCGACGCTGACCGCCGTGATCAGGACGATGCCAATGCCTTCCCAAAGGGCGTAGGCGACTCCGACGGGGACACGCTTGACCGCCAGGGCGAGGAAGAAATAGGACAGGCCGATCATCCCGTACATCAGCAGCATGCCTGCGACAGGGGCGTGGGTGGCGGCCAGTTTCATCGAGGTGGTGCCGATCACTTCGGCGCCGATAGCCAGTAACAGATAGATCCAGGAACGCATGTTGCCCTCCCATGGGCACCGCGGAATGGAGGCCGCGGCCAAAGATGACGAAGAGCGGTGGCGAGGGGCGGGAAAGACCCCGAAGCGCAGGGGCGGTCGCCACCGACAGCAGGTGTCGAGGGAGGGAGCTAGAGGTCGCCGGTCCAGTGACGCTCGCGGGAGACCAGACGGGAAGTGGGGAGAGGTAATGCCTTAGTGTTCAACATAATGAACATGATATTACCTCAGGGCATCGTAAAAAGCCAATCGATAGGAATTGACTAATTATTTCCTCCGTAAAATGGCGGATTCAGGAACGGTAGTCGAAACGGAGGCTTTTCCGTGTGCAATATCCTGTTCTTCTCTCGAATAAGAAACGCCAGGCGGGGCCTGGCGTCGGGGGTGGAGCGGCACTGGCGGAGGCGGGCTTCAATCGGCGAAGGCCAGTTTGTCCTTCCAGTATTTCTCCAGTTTCGCGGTGTCGTGGTCGCTGGGGTGGAAGCCCGGCCGGTAGTAGTCCAGGTAGGGCAGCAGCAGGCGGGTGAAGAAGCCCTTGCGCAGGCCGAACAGGGTGCCCAGGCCATGCTTCCAGGAGCGCCAGTTGAACAATTGGCCGTCCTTGCGTAGCAGGTCGAGCTGGAACCAGCCGATGACGCCGAAGAACATCAGGGTGGTCAGCATCATCACCAGAACCCGGGTGAAGTAGCCGCCGTAGACTTTCTGGTACACATCGTAGGCGACATTCTTGTGTTCGTTCTCCTCGATGGCATGCCACATCCACAGCTTGTACATCTTCGGCGACTGCATCTGGATGGTCAGGTCTTCGCGCTTGAGCAGCTGCGCGGCCATGGTCGCGGTGAAATGCTCGAGGGCGCAGGTGATCGCCAACTGGTGTTTCCTGGTGGTGACCTTGCTGACGTTTTCCAGCAGGACCTTGATCCGCAGTTCGAGGCACTCCAGGTCGACCCCGTGCTCCTCGGCATATTCGTTGTAGGCGGCATGCTCCTTGGAGTGCATCGCCTCCTGGCCGATGAAGGCACTGACGTCCTTCTTCAGTTGCGGATCCTCCAGGCGGTCGCGCACCGCGCGCACGCTATCGACGAAGAATTTTTCGCCGTAGGGGAAGAGCGAGGACAGGTTGTTCATGAACTGGGTCATGAAGGGTTGGCCGTCCCACCAGTACTTCGGGGTTTCGCTGAAGCTGAAATCCATCCGCCGCACGGGGAAATTGGCGCGAACCGGGGAGGCGGTGCCAGTGGCAGTCATGGCTAACTCCTTTTGTTGTTCTGGGGAGGGGAAACGCACAGGTTTCCTCGGGTTCCCTATGGCGAGTTCGCTATAACACCTCTGAATGTGTCATTAGCTGATGTAATTATTGCAGGATTGTCTAACAGCGGGAGGTCATTCCTGGCCATTTCGAAGTCATTAATGGCCAGGTCGGCTCGACCAGACGGAAGATGGGGCGCAAGGAGCGAACGCGGGGCGCCAGGGCGCGCCCCGGCGTATCAACGCTCGTCGAGAGCGAACGCGGTGAGACTGAAGGTGGAGATGCCGGCGTCCTGCAGGCGAGTGGAGCCGCCGAGTTCCGGTAGGTCGATGATCGCCGCGGCCTCGAAGACCCTGGCCCCGAGGCGTCGTACCAGGCTCGCGGCCGCCAGCAGGGTCCCGCCGGTGGCGATGAGGTCGTCGAAGATCAGTACGCTGTCGCCTTCGCAGAGGCTGTCGGCATGTACTTCGAGGAAGGCCTCGCCGTATTCGGTCTGGTAGCCCTCGGCGAGTACGTCGGCGGGTAGCTTGCCCTGCTTGCGGAACAGGACCAGCGGCTTGTTCAGTGCATAGGCCACCGCCGAGCCGATGAGGAAGCCACGGGCATCCATGGCGCCGATGTGGCTGAAATCGGCCTCGATGTAGCGCTGGACGAAGCTGTCCACGGTCATGCGCAGCGCGCGTGGCGACTGGAACAGCGGGGTGATGTCGCGGAACACCACGCCGGGCTTGGGAAAGTCCGGCACGGCGCGGATCTGCGACTTGAGGGTGAACTCGTCGAAAATCATGGAAGATCCTGGGCTGGGCGTTTTTCGGGGCCCATCATACAACGGGCCCGCGTTGAGGCGGGCCCGTTGGCGGTTCGCAGGCGCTTCAGCCTTCCAGCTGGCCGCCGGCGAGGGCGCACAGCTCGATGGAGTCGAGGATGTGCACTTCCTTGCCTTCCGCGCTGATCAGGCCGTTCTGCTGGAAGCGGGTGAAGACCCGCGACACGGTTTCTACGGCCAGGCCGAGATAGTTGCCGATCTCGTTGCGCGACATGGCCAGGCGGAACTGCTGGGCGGAGAAGCCACGGGCACGGAAGCGCGCCGACAGGTTGACCAGGAAGGTGGCGATGCGCTCGTCGGCAGTCTTCTTCGACAGCAGCAGCATCATCTGCTGGTCATCGCGGATTTCCCGGCTCATCAGGCGCATCAGTTGGCGGCGCAGTTGCGGCAGCTGCTCGGACAGTTCGTCCAGGCGCTCGAAGGGAATCTCGCAGACCGAGGTGGTTTCCAGGGCCTGGGCGGATACCGGATAGGTCTCGGTATCCATCCCGGACAGGCCGACCAGCTCGCTGGGCAGGTGGAAGCCGGTGATCTGCTCTTCGCCGGCATCGGTGATGCTGAAGGTTTTCAGGGCGCCGGAGCGCACGGCAAAGACCGAGCCGAAAGGATCGCCCTGGCGGAACAGGAATTCGCCTTTCTTCAGGGGACGACCGCGCTTGACGATCTCGTCCAGCGAATCCATGTCTTCCACGGTCAGCGACAGGGGGAGGCACAGTGGGGCCAGACTGCAATCCTTGCAGTGTGCTTGGGGCAGTGCGCGCACCTTGATGGTTTCGGCCATTGAGGGGTCCTTGCTAGGTTAAAGGCACAACAGGAGTAAGGGTAACGCAGCCGCGATGCGGGTGCCAGCCATAGGTCTGGCAACGACCATTTCTGACAGGCCGATGGCGTTTCCAATCAGTGACTTGCGTCAAACAACTGCGACTACCTGTCGCACCCTGTCAAGGGGCGACGAAAAGGGGGCTCAAGTTCGCGACGCGTGGGCCGATCCAATGGAAGAATTCCATTTTTCCCGGAGTGACTGGAATGTTGACCCTCAGTGGCTGGATCACCACCCAGGTGCCGCCCTCGTCGCGCGCCGCCGCGGATGCCAAGGCCGCGCGGACCGGCACCGCCGAGCAGGCGGAAGACCCGGCCGCCGGTACCGACGCCGCCGATCAGCATGTACGGCTTTCCCAGGCAGGGCGCGAGCTGGCCGCCACCATGGGGGTGCCGGTGGAGGAGGAGGACGAGGATATCCCGCAGGAGTTGCGGCCGATGGTGAAAATGATCCGCGAGTTGAAGAAGAAGATCGAGGAGAAGCTCAGGGAGCTGCAGGAGGCCATGAGGTCGTCCGATCCGGGGGCGAAGGAGGCTCGCGTGCCTGAGTTGCAGAAGGAGTTGCAACAACTCAACTCCGCCCTGCAGACGGCAACGGCAGCGATGGCATCGGCCATCAAGGAGATGGGTATCAGCGACCCGGCGCTGATCATGAAGGTCATGGGCAGCCGGTAGAAGGGGCGGGGACTCACCGCCCTGTCGTGCGGGCAGGGCGGTGCGCTTTCAGATCACCCGGGAGAAGCGCTGCCGGTTGAGGCTGGGCAGGTAGCGGTCGAACAGCATGCAGATCGAACGCACCAGCAGACGTCCGGAAGAAGTGATGTCGATGCCTTTGGCGTCCAGGCGGATCAGGCCGTCGGCGGCGAAGCGTTCGAGATCGGGCCACAGCTCGGCGAAGTAACTGCGGAAGTCGATGCCGAACTCTGTCTCGATATCCTCGAAGGCCAGTTCGAAGTGACAGATCAGTTGCTGGATCACCGCGCGCCGCACCCGGTCGTCGCTGTTGCAGTGCAGGCCGCGACGGATCGCCAACTGGCCGTTGTCGAGGCTGGTCTGGTAGTCGTTGATGTCGCTGCTGTTCTGGCTGTAGAGGTCGCCGATCTGGCTGATCGCCGAGACCCCGAGACCTACCAGGTCGCAATGCCCGTGGGTGGTGTAGCCCTGGAAATTGCGTTGCAGGGTGCCGTCTTCCTGGGCGCTGGCCAACTCGTCGTCGGGCAGGGCGAAGTGGTCCATGCCGATATAGCGGTAGCCCGCCGCGGCGAGCTGCTCGGTGGTGCGCTGGAGCATTTCCAGCTTCTGGCCCGGGCTCGGCAGGTCGTCGGCGTTGATCCGCCGCTGCGGCATGAAACGCTCGGGCAGGTGGGCATAGTTGAACACCGAGAGGCGATCCGGCTGTAGCGCGATCACTTCGTCGACCGTGCGGGCGAAGCTGTCCGGCGTCTGTTTCGGCAGTCCGTAGATCAGGTCGAGGTTGATCGAGCGGTACTGCAGGGTGCGCGCGGCCTCGACGATGGTACGGGTCTCCTCCGGGGTCTGCATGCGGTTGACCGCCTTCTGCACCTCCATGTCGAAGTCCTGTACGCCGAGGCTGACGCGGTTGAAACCGAGTTCGCGGAGCAGGCCCATGGTCGACCAGTCGGCCTCGCGCGGGTCGATCTCGATGCCGTAGTCGCCCGAATCGTCGTCCAGCAGGTTGAGGTGGGTGCGCAATTGCGACATGAGTTCGCGCAACTGGCCGGGACTGAGGAAGGTCGGGGTTCCGCCACCGAAGTGCAGTTGCTCGACCACCTGCTCGCGGGAGAGGTGGCGGCTGACGATCTCGATCTCGCGGACCAGGCGCGCAAGGTACGGCGCGCTGCGCCCGCGATCCTTGGTGATCACCTTGTTGCAGGCGCAGTAGTAGCAGATGTTGGCGCAGAACGGGATGTGCACGTAGAGCGACAGGGGGTGTCCGGCCTTCCGGCTGTCGCGCAGGGCGTGCAACTGGTCGAACGGGCCGATGCCTTCGTGGAACTGCACGGCGGTCGGATAGGAGGTGTAACGCGGGCCGGAAAGGTCGTAGCGCCGAATCAGGTCAGCGTCCCAGCGAATGGTGTCGAGCATGCCAGAGATCCCCAGTTGGCGAGCTTTAGTCGGGAAGTCTAGGGATTGCGCCGGGAAGGCCTGTTGATTTGTATCAAGCGGGTGAATGTATACAGGATGTGTCGCCCGATGTTGGGACGGGCGTCCGTCAATGCCCCATCAGCCAGGCCTGGTGCGGTCCTGGGAGGGTCCAGAGGCCGAAGAGGATGACCATCAGGCCGCCCACGATGCGTACGCCGCGACGGCGCAGCAGGGCGGTCACCCGTTCGGCGGCCATGCCGGTGGCCAGCAGAACCGGCCAGGTGCCGAGGCCGAACGCCAGCATCAGCAGCGCGCTGTCCAGTGCCGATCCCTGGCTGGTGGCCCAGAGCAGGGTGCTGTAGACCAGCCCGCAGGGCAGCCAGCCCCAGATCGCTCCGAGCAGCAGGGCCCGTGGCAGGCTGGAGACCGGCAGCAGGCGCCGGGCGAAGGGTTCCAGGTGGCGCCAGAGGCCGCGACCGAGCGCCTCGACGCGGGTCAGGCCGCTCCACCAGCCGGCCAGGTAGAGTCCCATGGCGATCAGCAGCAGCCCGGCGACCACCCGCAGCGCGCCGGCCAACGGGGTGCGCGCCACCGCCCAGCCGGCCAGGCCGAGCAGCAGGCCGGCGCAGGCGTAGCTGAGGATGCGGCCGAGGTTGTAGGCCAGCAGCAGGCGCAGACGACGGCCGCGCTGTTCGGCGGGAATGGCCAGGGTCAGGGCGCCCATCAGGCCGCCGCACATGCCCAGGCAGTGGCCTCCCCCGAGCAGGCCGAGGATCAGCGCGGAAACCAGCAACGGCGCCAGTTCAGCCACGCGGTCGGTCCTCGGGTTTCGACGGCTTCTCCGCTTCGTCGACGCCGGCCTGGTGCTTCGGGTCTTCGTCGTCGAAGAGAATGCTGTGGGCGGGGCCGTCGAGATCGTCGTACTGGCCGCTGTCCACCGCCCAGAAGAACACGTAGATGGCGATGGCGACGATGACGATCGCGACGGGGATCAGGATGTAGAGCGCGGCCATACGGACCTCGGCGAAGGGATTCGGGTCAGCCGCAGGGCGTTGACCACCACCAGCAGCGAACTGACCGACATGCCGATCGCCGCCCAGCCCGGGGTGATCCAGCCGAGCGCGGCGAAGGGCAGGACCAGGCCATTGTACAGGCTGGCCCAGGCCAGGTTCTCGATGATGATATGGCGGGTGCGGCGCGCCAGCCGGAAGGCCTGCACCAGGCTGTCCAGGCGGTTGGACAGGAGCACCGCGTCGGCGCTGGTCTTGGCCAGGTCGGTGGCGCTGCCCATGGCGACGCTGATGTCGGCACCGGCGAGCACCGGTACGTCGTTGACTCCGTCGCCGAGCATCAGCACCCGGCGGCCCTCGCCGTGCAGGCGTTCGAGCATGGCCAGCTTGTCGTCCGGGGTCAGGCCGCCGCGGGCTTCGTCGATGCCCAGTTCGGCAGCGACGCTGGCGACCATCGGCGAGGCGTCGCCGGATAGCAGGAGGGTGCGCCAGCCGCGCGCCTTGCAGGCGGCGAGCAGGGCGGGGGCGTCGCTGCGCAGGCGGTCGTCGAGACCGAACCAGGCCAGCGGTCCCTGCTCGTCGCCGAGCAGCAGCCACTGTCCGGAGTCGCCGGGCATCGCGGGCGTGGCGCTGCCGCCCAGGTCGCTGACGAAGGCGGCCTGGCCGATGCGCAGGCGGCGGCCTTCCACCAGGCCTTCGAGGCCCAGCCCCGGATGGCTTGCGACGCTGTCGGCGGCCTCCGGCGCACGGCCGAAGGCGCGGGCGATGGGGTGTTCGGAACGGTTCTCGAGGGCGGCGGCGAGGGCCAGGCAGCGATCCGCGTCGAGATCGCGCAGGGGTAGCACCTGCTTGAGCGTCAGGCGGCCTTCGGTGAGGGTGCCGGTCTTGTCGAAGATTACCGTGTCGATGTGGTTCAGCCCTTCCAGCACGTGCCCGCGCGTGATCAGCAGGCCGAGCTTGTGCAGGCTGCCGGTGGCCGCGGTGAGCGCGGTGGGCGTGGCCAGCGACAGGGCGCAGGGGCAGGTGGCGACCAGCAGCGACAGCACCACCCAGAAGGCGCGCTGGTGGTCGACCTGCCACCACAGCGCGCCGACCGCTGCGGCGACCAGCAGGACGATGAGCAGGAACCACTGCGCGACCTTGTCGGCCAGTTCCGCCAGGCGCGGCTTGTCCGCCTGGGCGCGTTCCAGCAGGCGGACGATGGCCGACAGGCGGCTGTCGTCGCCAAGGGCGCCGACCTCGACGGTCAGCGGCCCCTCGACGTTCAGGGTGCCGCCGGTGACGGCGTCGCCGGCCTGGCGTGGATGGGGCAGGTACTCGCCGGTGAGCAGCGACTCGTCGACGCTGGACTGGCCGTCGAGGATCACTCCGTCGGCCGGCAGCACGGCGCCTGGCGGTACCAGCACGCGGTCGCCGACGCGCAGTTCGCTGAGCAGGATGCGCTCGCCCTGGTTGGCGGCGTCCAGGCGCAGGCAGGACGCCGGCAGCAGGTTGACCAGTTGCGCGGTGGAGGCGGCGGTGCGCTCCCGCGCGCGGCGTTCGAGGTAGCGGCCGGCGAGGAGGAACAGGGCGAACATGCCGACCGCGTCGAAATACAGCTCGCCCTGGCCGGTGATCGTCGACCAGATGCCGGCGACGTAGGCGCCGCCGATCGCCAGCGACACCGAGACGTCCATGGTCAGGTGGCGGGTGCGCAGGTCACGCAGGGCGCCACGGAAGAACTGGCCGCAGCAGTAGAAGACGATCGGCGTGGTGAGGATCAGGCTGACCCAGCGCAGGATGCGGTCCATGCCGGCGGAAAGGTCGAGGTTGAATTCCGGCCAGGTCGCCATCACCGCCATCATCACCTGGATCCACAGCAGCCCGGCGACACCGAGCTGGCGCAGGGCGCGGCGGTTCTCCATGGCCAGGCGCTCGGTGGCGCGGTCGGGTTGGTAGGGATGGCCGGCATAGCCGATCTGGCGCAGTTCGCCGAGCAACTGGCTGAGCGGCAACTGGCTGTCCTGCCAGCGCACGTGCAGGCGATGGTTGGACAGGTTGAGCCGCGCCTCGGCCACGCCAGGCAACTGGCGCAGGTGCTTCTCGATCAGCCAGCCGCAGGCGGCGCAACTGATGCCTTCGATCATCAGGCTGGTTTCCGCCAGCTCGCCCTCATGGCGGACGAAGCCGCCCTGTACGTCCGGGCGGTCGTAGAGCTGCAACTCTTCGCTGAGCGCCTTGGGCAAGGCTTCGGGGTTGGCGGCGTTTTCGCTGCGGTGCCGGTAGTAGCTTTCCAGGCCGCCGGCGACGATGGCCTCGGCCACCGCCTGGCAGCCCGGACAGCACATGGCCCGCGTCTCGCCGAGCACGCGGGCCTCGAAGCGGCTGCCGGCGGGGACCGGCAAGCCGCAGTGGTAGCAGGGCAGGGGGGCGCTCATGGGCGCTTCGCTTCTGCTCCCTGGAGCGGTTCGTCACCCAGCTCCATGACCACGGTCGGCGATACCACCTCTTCCTCGAACAGGCGCCACTGGCCGCTGCCTTCCTGGCCGAGCAGTTCGACGAAGCGACGGCCCTCGACGGCGTCGGTCAGTTGCCCGACGTAGCGCTCGCGGTCGGAGTTACTGCGCAGCAGCTCCACGCGGCGGTCCTTCTCCGGCTGGGTCGGCGAGATCAGGTTGAGGGTGAGTTGCTCCGGACGGCTGTTGCCGGTCAGGCGCACTTCGACTTCGCCGGTCAGGTCGTCGACCTTGACCTTGGCGTGCACTTGCAGGCGTACGGCCAGGTTCTCGCGTTCCAGGGAGCGGTTGATGCCCTTGCCGGCCTCGTAGTAGTTGTCGGTGACCAGGGTGTCCTGGTTGCGCACTGCGATGGTGACCAGGCTCAGCCCGAGCACCACCGAGGTCGCCAGGAGGGCCACGATGAACCAGGCCCAGAAGTGTTTGTACCAGGGTTGAGGGTGGGTCTCGGACTGCATGCTCAAGTTACTCAACGGGTGCGTGGGCCAATGAAGCGACTCTTCGCTTCTTTATGGATGCTCGGGTCGTCGGCCGACTCGATGGTGAAGACGATCTCGTTGGTGGTCGAAGGCAGCTTCTCCGGCTCGATGGACAGTTCCATCGGCAGGTTGAGGATGTCGCCCGCCGCCACCTTCAGCTCGCGCCGGCCTTCCAGGGTCAGGCCTTCGAGGCCCTTGGCGCCGAGGATGTAGGTGTGGTCCTGCTGATCCTTGTTCATGATCTTCAGGCTGTACACGTTCTCGATGCGGCCGAGTTCGTTCTCGCGGTAGAGCACGCGGTCCTTGCTGACGTCGAAGCCGACCAGCGGGCGCAGGACCACCGCGGTGATCAGGGCGGAAATCATCAGCACCAGGGCGATGGCGTAGCCGATCAGGCGCGGCCGGGCCAGGTGAGTCTTCTGGCCGTTGAGGTTGTGCTCGGTGGTGTAGCTGATCAGCCCTTTCGGGTAGTTCATCTTCTCCATGATGCTGTCGCAGGCGTCGATGCACGCGGCGCAGCCGATGCACTCGATCTGCAGGCCGTCGCGGATGTCGATGCCGGTCGGGCAGACCTGCACGCACATCGTGCAGTCGATGCAGTCGCCCAGGCCCTGGGCCTTGTAGTCGAGGGACTTCTTGCGCGGGCCGCGCTTCTCGCCGCGACGCGGATCGTAGGAGACGATCAGGGTGTCCTTGTCGAACATCACGCTCTGGAAGCGCGCGTAGGGGCACATGTAGATGCACACCTGCTCGCGCAGCCAGCCGGCGTTGCCGTAGGTGGCCAGGGTGAAGAAGCCGACCCAGAAGTAGGCCCAGCCGTCGGCCTGGCCGGTGAGCAGCTCGGGAATCAGCTCGCGGATCGGCGAGAAGTAGCCGACGAAGGTCAGGCCGGTGACCAGGCCGATCAGCAGCCACAGGCTGTGCTTGGCGGTCTTGCGCAGCAGCTTGTTGCCGCTCATCGGGGCCTTGTCCAGCTTGATGCGCTGGTTGCGGTCGCCTTCGGTGACCTTCTCGCACCACATGTAGATCCAGGTCCACACGCTCTGCGGGCAGGTATAGCCGCACCAGACGCGACCGGCGAACACGGTGATGAAGAACAGGCCGAAGGCGCAGACGATCAGCAGCCAGGACAGCAGCATGAAGTCCTGCGGCCAGAAGGTGGCGCCGAAGATGTAGAACTTGCGCTCGGGCAGGTCCCACCAGACGGCCTGGCGGCCGCTCCAGTTGAGCCAGACGGTACCGAAGTAGAGGAGGAAGAGCGCCGCACCGCCCACCATGCGCAGTCGGCGGAAGATACCGGTGAAGGCCCGGGTGTAGATCTTCTCGCGCTTGGCGTAGAGATCGTTGTTATTGGTGTCGCCCTTGGCAGGCGGGGTGACGTCTTGAACGGGAATCTGTTTGCTCATCAGTGCGTACCACGGCAGTGGGGGGCGCCCGGCCGGTACATGCCGACAGGGTCAGAAAATAGTTGCACGCCTACTGATTATACGCCTGATCTATCAGGCTTTTTGCGGTAACTGTGCGACTTTTGGTCGCGTATTGTCCCATTCGCGCTTTTCTTTTGCACAAAATAAAACGGCGCCGGGGTTGCCGGCGCCGTCTGGGTCGTGGGGGAGGGGAGCGCTTATTCGGCGCTCTTCTCGCCGTGCGACAGGCTGTATACGTAGGCGGCCAGCAGGTGCACCTTGTCGTTGCCCAGGTGTTCCTGTTGCGCCGGCATCACACCCTGGCGACCGTAGCGGATGGTCTGCTGCAGTTGCGCGAAGCTGGAGCCGTAGATGAACGCGCCGGGGTGGGTCAGATCGGGAGCGCCCATCGCCGGGGTGCCCTTGCCTTCCGGACCGTGGCAGGCGACGCAGGTGGTGGCGAAGACCTGCTTGCCGGCCTCGATGTCTGCCTTGGCGCCTTCCGGCAGCTTGCGGCCATCCATCTGGGTGAGGACGAAAGCGGCGACGTTCTTCACGCCTTCCTCGCCGATCACTTCACCCCAGGCCGGCATGGCGGCGTGGCGGCCAGCCATGATGGTGGTCTTGATGGTTTCCGGCTCGCCGCCCCAGCGCCAGTCGGCGTCGGTCAGGTTGGGGAAGCCGTAGGCGCCCTTGGCGT
Source organism: Pseudomonas sp. KBN12P06040 (assembly GCF_037574965.1). Lineage (NCBI taxonomy): Bacteria > Pseudomonadati > Pseudomonadota > Gammaproteobacteria > Pseudomonadales > Pseudomonadaceae > Pseudomonas > Pseudomonas sp. KBN12P06040. Next base: position 3,876,036 of record NZ_JBBELS010000001.1, on the reverse strand, counting down.
CGGAGCCGTGGCAGATTGAGCAGTTGGAGGCGAACAGGCGACCGCCCATTTTCACCGCCTGCGGATCCTTGGCGACTTCCTCGATGGGCATCGCGGCGAACTTGGCGAAGATCGGGCCGTACTTCTCGTCGGCCTTGGCCATTTCCTTTTCCCACTGGTGAACGCCGGTCCAGCCTTTTTCCTTGTCGGCGAATTCGTCGGCGGACTGGTAGCCCGGCATCAGGCCTTTCCAGGTGCCCAGGCCCGGGTACAGGGCCAGGTAGCCCACGGCGAACACCAGGGTGCCGACGAACAGCATGAACCACCACTTCGGCAGCGGGTTGTCGTACTCCTCGATGCCGTCGTAGGAGTGGCCCACGGTCTCGTCGGTGGTGCTGCTGCGCTGGCCCTTGCGGGTGGCGAAGATCAGCCAGGTCAGCGCCAGCAGGGTGCCGAGGGTGAGAGCTGTAATGTACAGACTCCAGAAGGTCGTCATTCTTTGTTACTCCTAGAAGCTTGCTCGACGTGCTTTTTGGCTTCGGGATCGTCTGCGAAGGGCAGCATCGTCGCTTCGTCGAAGCTCTTCTTGCGCTTGCCGCTGTAGGCCCAGATCACCAGGCCGATGAAGGCGACCATGATCACCACGGTGCCCAGTCCACGCAGAGTCCCGATATCCATCACACTCACCGTTTGCTCTTGATAGAGGTTCCCAGGCCTTGAAGGAACGCCACCAGGGCGTCCATCTCGGTCTTGCCCTTCACGGCTTCACGTGCACCGGCGATGTCCTCATCGGTGTAAGGCACGCCCAGCTTGCGCAGGACTTCCATCTTGGTGGCGGTGTCCTTGCCATCAAGCTTGTTCTCTACCAGCCACGGGTAGGCAGGCATCTTCGACTCGGGCACCACGTTGCGCGGGTTGTACAGGTGCGCGCGGTGCCAGTCGTCGGAGTAACGGCCGCCGACGCGGGCCAGGTCCGGGCCGGTACGCTTGGAACCCCACAGGAACGGGTGGTCCCAGACGCTTTCACCGGCGACCGAGTAATGGCCGTAGCGTTCGGTCTCGGCACGGAACGGACGGACCATCTGCGAGTGGCAGCCGACGCAGCCTTCGCGGATGTAGATGTCGCGACCTTCCAGTTCCAGGGCGGTACGCGGCTTCATGCCTTCGACCGGGGTATTGGTCACGTCCTGGAAGAACAGCGGAACGATCTGGGTCAGGCCGCCGATGCTGACGGCGATCACCATGAAGATGGCCAGCAGGCCGACGTTCTTCTCGAGTATTTCGTGGTTCTTCATTTACGTCGGGCTCCTCAGGCGATCTGCGCGGCGGCTTCGTATTCGGCCGGCTTGGCAGCACGCACGGTGCGCCAGGTGTTGTAGGCCATCAGCAGCATGCCGGTGAGGAAGAAACCACCGCCGATCATGCGCACGATGAAGCCCGGGTGGCTTGCGACCAGTGCTTCAACGAAGGAGTAGGTCAGGGTGCCGTCCTCGTTGACCGCGCGCCACATCAGGCCCTGGGTGATGCCGTTGACCCACATCGAGGCGATGTACAGCACGGTGCCGATGGTGGCCAGCCAGAAGTGCGCGTTGATCAGGCCGATGCTGTGCATCTGCGGGCGACCGAAGACTTTCGGGATCAGGTGGTAGAGCGAGCCGATGGAGATCATCGCCACCCAGCCGAGGGCGCCGGCGTGCACGTGGCCGATGGTCCAGTCGGTGTAGTGGGAGAGGGCGTTGACGGTCTTGATCGCCATCATCGGGCCTTCGAAGGTGGACATGCCGTAGAAGGCCAGGGATACCACCAGGAAGCGCAGGATCGGGTCGGTGCGCAGCTTATGCCAGGCGCCGGAGAGGGTCATCATGCCGTTGATCATGCCGCCCCAGCTCGGTGCCAGGAGGATCAGCGACATCACCATGCCCAGCGACTGCGCCCAGTCCGGCAGCGCGGTGTAGTGCAGGTGGTGCGGGCCGGCCCAGATGTACAGGGAGATCAGCGCCCAGAAGTGGACGATGGACAGGCGATAGGAATAGACCGGACGCTCGGCCTGCTTGGGCACGAAGTAGTACATCATGCCGAGGAAGCCGGTGGTCAGGAAGAAGCCCACGGCGTTGTGGCCGTACCACCACTGGACCATCGCATCGGTGGCGCCGGAGTAGGCGGAGTAGGACTTGAACCAGCTCACCGGCAGCGACATGTGGTTGACGATGTGCAGCATCGCCGTCACCAGGATGAAGGCACCGTAGAACCAGTTGCCCACATAGATGTGCTTGACCTTGCGCTTGACGATGGTGCCGAAGAACACGATCGCGTAGGTGATCCAGACGATCGCCAAGAGGATGGCCAGCGGCCATTCCAGTTCGGCGTATTCCTTGGAGGTGGTGAAACCCTGCGGCAGGGTCAGCACGGCGCCCACGATCACGGCCTGCCAACCCCAGAAGGTGAAGGCCGCCAGCGTGTCTGAAATCAGTCGGGCTTGCGAGGTACGTTGCACCACGTAGTACGAGGTGGCGAAGAGGGCGCACCCACCGAAGGCGAAGATCACCGCGTTGGTGTGCAGGGGGCGAAGGCGGCCGAAGCTCGTCCATGGCAGGTCGAAGTTCAATTCGGGCCATACCAGTTGGGCGGCGATCAGGACACCGAGACCCATTCCAATGACCCCCCAGACCACCGTCATAACGGCGAACTGGCGGACCACCTTATAGTTATAAGCAGTCTGACTGATTGCTGTGCTCATGCTAGGGGTTCCACGGTTAATGGACTTTTTTAGGGACAAAAAATCGGCGGCAAGTATGGAGAAAGCGGGTGGGCATTGCAACGCGCCAGGCCAGGGGCGACGCCAGTTTGATGCCTGCTTCAGAGCGCTTTCCAAGGCGGCCGTATGGCTTTCTGGCGCTATCCGGGCGAGTGGGTTCGGCCGGTGAAGTTAGGTGTCCCGTCGCTCTGCCGGAGAGGGACGAATGCAGAGCAGCTTAGACGCGATTGAAAAGGAAGGGTAGGAAAGGCGTCCGCTGGTGCGACACTTCGTCGCGCCGCCTGGGACTAAGGTCTGAGACCGGGGGAAGGACCCGCGCCCGGGAGGGCGCGGGTGGGGGGAGGGGTCAGTTGCTGCCCTGGTTGTGCGACAGGTTGTAGATGTAGGCGGCCAGGATGTGCACCTTTTCTTTGCCCAGGTAGGGCTCCTGGGCCGGCATCTGGCCCTGGCGGCCATGGCGGATGGTTTGTTGGAGCTGGGCGTAGCTGGAGCCGTAGATGAACGCGCCGGGGTTGGTCAGGTTCGGCGCGCCGACCAGGGCGGTACCCTTGCCTTCCGGGCCGTGGCAGGCGACGCAGTTGACCGAGAAGATCTGCTTGCCGGCCTCGACGTCGGCCTTGGTGCCTTCCGGCAGCTTCAGCCCGGCGAGTTCGGTGCGGACGTAGGCGGCGACGTTCTTCACCCCGTCTTCGCCGAGGATGTCGCCCCAGGCCGCCATGATCGCGTGGCGACCGCCGAGGATGGTGGTCTCGATGCTCTGCGGGTCACCGCCCCAGCGCCACTCGTTGTCGGCCAGGTTGGGGAAGCCGAGGGCGCCCTTGGCGTCGGAACCGTGGCAGATCGAGCAGTAGGTGGCGAACATGCGGCTGCCCATCTTCATGGCGTGCTCGTCCTTGGCCACTTCCTCGATGGGCATGGCGGCGTACTTGGCGAAGATCGGCCCGTACTTCTCCTGGGCGATGTTCATCTCGCGTTCCCACTGCTTGTCCTGGGTCCAGCCGCCCTCGTAGCCCGGCAGCACGCCTTTCCAGTTACCCAGGCCCGGGTACAGGACCAGGTAGCCGACGGAGAAGACGATGGTGCCGATGTACAGCATGAACCACCACTTCGGCAGCGGGTTGTCATACTCCTCGATGCCGTCGTAGGAGTGGCCCATGGTCTTTTCGGTAGTACCCTTGGCCTCGCCCTTGCGGGTGGCGAAGACCAGCCAGAGCAGGGCGATCAAGGTACCGACGGTAAGAGCTGTGATGTACAGACTCCAGAAGGTGGTCATTCTTTGTTACTCCTAGAAGCTTGCTCGACGTGCTTTTTGGCTTCGGGATCGTCTGCGAAGGGCAGCATCGTCGCTTCGTCGAAGCTCTTCTTGCGTTTGCCGCTGTAGGCCCAGATCACCAGACCGATGAAGGCGACCATGATCAGCAGCGTGCCGAGTCCTCGCAGCGTCCCGATATCCATTGCCGTCACCGTTTGTTCTTGATCGAGGTGCCGAGCACCTGCAGGTAGGCGACCACGGCGTCCATTTCGGTCTTGCCTTTCAGCGAGTCCTTGGCGCCCTTGATGTCTTCGTCGGTATAGGGCACGCCGAGGGTGCGCATCACTTCGAGCTTCTTCTCGATGTCCTTGCCGTCGAGCTTGTTCTCCACCAGCCACGGGTAGGCCGGCATCTTCGACTCGGGCACCACGTTGCGCGGGTTGAACAGGTGCGCGCGGTGCCAGTCGTCGGAGTAGCGGCTACCGACGCGGGCCAGGTCCGGACCGGTACGCTTGGAACCCCACAGGAAGGGGTGGTCCCAGACGCTCTCGCCGGCCACCGAGTAGTGGCCGTAGCGTTCGGTTTCGGCGCGGAACGGACGGATCATCTGCGAGTGGCAGCCGACGCAGCCTTCGCGGATATAGATGTCGCGGCCTTCCAGTTGCAGCGCGGTGTAGGGCTTCATGCCTTCGACCGGGGTGTTGGTCACGTCCTGGAAGAACAGCGGCACGATCTGGGTCAGGCCGCCGATGCTCACGGCCACGGCCATGCATAGCGCCAGCAGGCCGACGTTCTTCTCGAGTATTTCGTGTTTCATGCTCGGCTCCTCAGGCGATCTGTGCGGCGGCTTCGTATTCGGCCGGCTTGGCGGCACTGACGGTGCGCCAGGTGTTGTAGGCCATCAGGAACATGCCGAGCAGGAAGATGAAACCGCCGAGCATGCGCACGATGAAGCCGGGGTGGCCGGCGGCCAGCGCTTCGACGAAGGAGTAGGTCAGGGTGCCGTCCTCGTTGACCGCGCGCCACATCAGGCCCTGGGTGATGCCGTTGACCCACATCGAGGCGATGTAAAGCACGGTACCGATGGTGGCCAGCCAGAAGTGCGCGTTGATCAGGCCCAGGCTGTACATCTTCTCGCGGCCGAAGACCTTCGGGATCAGGTGGTAGAGCGAGCCGATGGAAACCATCGCGACCCAGCCGAGGGCGCCGGCGTGTACGTGGCCGATGGTCCAGTCGGTATAGTGGGAGAGGGCGTTGACGGTCTTGATCGCCATCATCGGGCCTTCGAAGGTGGACATGCCGTAGAAGGCCAGGGACACCACCAGGAAGCGCAGGATCGGGTCGCTGCGCAGCTTATGCCAGGCGCCCGAGAGGGTCATCATGCCGTTGATCATGCCGCCCCAGCTCGGCGCCAGGAGGATCAGCGACATCACCATGCCCAGCGACTGCGCCCAGTCCGGCAGCGCGGTGTAGTGCAGGTGGTGCGGGCCGGCCCAGATGTACACCGCGATCAGCGCCCAGAAGTGGACGATGGACAGGCGGTAGGAATAGACCGGACGCTCGGCCTGCTTGGGCACGAAGTAGTACATCATGCCGAGGAAGCCGGCGGTGAGGAAGAAGCCCACGGCGTTGTGCCCGTACCACCACTGGACCATGGCGTCGGTGGCGCCGGCGTACAGCGAGTAGGACTTGGTGAAGGTCACCGGCAGCTCGAGGTTGTTCACCACGTGGAGCATGGCGACGGTGAGGATGAACCCGCCGAAGAACCAGTTGCCCACATAGATGTGCTTGACCTTGCGCTTGACCAGGGTGCCGAAGAACACCACCGCGTAGGCGACCCAGACCACCGTGATCAGGATGTCGATCGGCCACTCCAGCTCGGCGTACTCCTTGGACGAGGTGTAGCCCAGCGGCAGGCTGATGGCGGCCAGCAGGATCACCAGTTGCCAGCCCCAGAAGGTGAAGGAGGCGAGGGTGTCGGAGAACAGTCGCACCTGGCAGGTGCGCTGCACCGCGTAGTAGCTGGTGGCGAACAGCGCGCAACCGCCGAAGGCGAAGATCACCGCGTTGGTGTGCAGCGGGCGCAGGCGGCCGAAGCTCGTCCACGGCAAGCCGAAGTTCAGGTCGGGCCATACCAACTGGGCGGCGATCAGGACACCGACGGTCATGCCGACGATGCCCCAGACCACGGTCATGATGGCGAATTGGCGGACCACCTTGTAGTTATAGGCGGACTCTGGGTTAGTGGTGCTCATGCTATGGGCTTCCATCCACGGTTATACGCTATGGCTTTTCCGGCAGTTGGGATGCCGGGCGTCCCCCCATTGGGGCTGGTCTAATTGGCGTAATTAGCGAGAGGAAGCATGGATAATGGGGCGTTATGAAATATTGATCGGGATCAATTGGCTTCCCGACCCCCACTGCATACGAGGTGTGGCAAGTTGTCGCTGAAATGGAACCGCCCGGCCGGCTCGCTGTCGGCCACCCTGATTCTCGCCCATGGCGCTGGGGCGCCGATGGACAGCCCGTTCATGGAGCGCATCGCCGAACTGCTCGCCGCCCAGGGCATCGCCGTCGCGCGCTTCGAGTTTCCCTACATGGCCCAGCGCCGCGAGGACGGCCGCAAGCGTCCGCCGAATCCGCAGGCGCAGTTGCTCGACTGCTGGCGGCGGGTCCATGCGCAGGTCCGCGAGACCCTGGACGGGCCCTTGGCCCTGGGCGGCAAGTCGATGGGCGGGCGCATGGCCAGCCTGCTGGCCGACGAGCTGGGCGCGGATGCCCTGGTCTGTCTCGGCTACCCGTTCTACGCCGCCGGCAAGCCGGAGAAGCCGCGGGTCGCGCACCTCGCCGGGCTGCGCACGCCGACCCTGATCGTCCAGGGCGAGCGCGATGCCCTGGGCAACCGCGAGGCGGTGGCGGGCTATGCGCTGGCGCCGACGATCCGCCTGCACTGGCTGGCCGCGGCGGACCACGACCTCAAGCCGCTGAAGGCCTCCGGCCTGACCCACGAGCAGCACCTGGCGGCAACGGCGCGGGAGGTGGCCGGCTTCCTTCGCGGGCTCCAGGGCCATTAACGGTTCCTTAAGGCATCCCCTCATAAGCTGCGGCGCAACCACCCTCGCATCGAGGCGTGGGCGACTGACTTCTCTGAGGGGGGAAGACATGAACATGCATGCCGACGGTGAGCAGATCACCGCTATCGATACCCGCGAACGCATCCTGCTGACGGGGGCCACCGGCTTTCTCGGCGGTTCGGTCGCCGCCCAGCTGATCGCCGCCGGGCACGGCGCCAACCTGTCCTTCCTGGTCCGCGCCGAATCCCGCCAGCAGGGGCTCGAACGCCTGCGCGGCAACCTGCTGATGCATGGCGTCGACGAAGCCGACTGCCTGGCACTGCGGGCGGAGCAGATCCTCTGCGGCGATTTCCTCGACACCTCCTGGCTGGCCCGCGAGACGCCGCGTCTGATGCAGGTGGAGCGGGTGATCAATTGCGCCGCCGTAGCGTCGTTCTCGAAGAACCCGACCATCTGGCCGGTCAACGTCGACGGCACTTTCGCCTTCGCCGACGTGCTGAGCCGTTCGAAGCGACTGAAGCGTTTCCTCCACGTCGGTACCGCGATGTGCTGCGGACCGCAGCGAGAGTCGCCGATCAGCGAGTCCTGGGAGTTCCCGGCGGCGGAGCAGCAACTGGTGGACTACACCGCGTCCAAGGCGGAAATCGAGCGGCGCATGCGCGAGGAACTGCCGGGCCTGCCCCTGGTGGTGGCGCGGCCATCCATCGTGGTGGGCCACCGTACCCTTGGCTGCCAGGCCTCCGGTAGCATCTTCTGGGTCTTCCGCATGGGCTTCGCCCTGGAAAGCTTCACCTGCGGCCTGGACGAGCAGATCGACGTGATCCCGGTCGACTACTGCGCCGAGGCGCTGATCGGCCTGGCGCTGAAGCCGTGCCTGGGGCACAGCCTCTACCATATCTCCGCCGGCCATCGCGCGGCCTGCACCTTCGGTGAGATCGACGAGGCCTTCGCCCGCGCCAACGGGGCGGCGCCGGTAGGCGAGCGCTACCGCAAGGTGGAGGTGGACGACCTCAAGGAACTGGCGAAGAGCTTCGAGTCGCGCATCGGCCCGGCCAATCCGCGTCTGGTCCTGCGCGCGTTGCGCTTGTACAGCGGCTTTGCCGACCTCAACTACCTGTTCGACAACAGCCGTCTGCTGGAGGAGGGGATCTCCGCGCCGCCGCGCTTCACCGACTACCTCGACGTCTGCGTGCAGTCGTCCAGCGCGGTGAGCATCCCGGCGCAGATGCAATGGGACTTCAAGTGACGGCAGGCGCGGGGAGCTTCCTCCCCGCGGCTTGATCTCAGCGGTTGAAGCGCTCGACCAGGGAATACTGGCTCTGCGCGGTGGTGGTCAGTTCCTCGCTCAGTTTCGCCGTGCGCAGCGCCTCGTCGGAGGTCTGCTCGGCCAGGGCGGCGATGGTGCTGATGTTGCGGTTGATTTCCTCGGCCACCGCGCTCTGTTCTTCCGCGGCGGCGGCGATCTGGGTGGTCATCTCGGTGATGTTGCTGACCGCCTCGCTGATGCCGACCAGCGCGCTGTCGGCTTCCAGCACTCGCTGGACCCCGGCCTCGGCCTGCTGCAGACCGCTCTCCATGGTATGTACCGCATCGTTGGCGGTGTTCTGCAACTTGGCGATCAGATGGTGGATCTGCTCGGTGGAGGCCGCGGTGCGTTGCGCCAGCGAGCGCACTTCGTCGGCCACCACGGCGAAGCCGCGTCCCTGGTCGCCGGCCCGCGCCGCCTCGATGGCGGCGTTGAGGGCGAGCAGGTTGGTCTGGTCGGCAATGCCCTTGATCACATCGACCACACCGCCGATCTCGTTGCTGTCCTGGGCCAGGCGACTCACCGCGGCCCCGGTCTCGCCCACCGACTCCGACAGGCGCTGGATGGCGTTGCGCGTCTCCGCGGCGATGTCGCGGCCGCGCGAGGTCAGTTCGTTGGCCTTCTGCGTGGCGTCGGCGGTCAACTGGACATTGTTCGCCACTTCCTGGGTGGTGGCGGCCATCTCGTTGACCGCGGTGGCCACCTGCTCGGTCTCTGCGCGCTGCTGTTCCAGACCGGCGGAGCTGTGGTGGGCCAGGGTGTCGGCCTGGCGCGCCTGCTCGGTGAGGTATTCGGCGGTGTCCTGCAGGCGCGTCAGGCAGGTCTTCAGGCGCGCGTCCTGGCTGAGGATGGCCATTTCCAGGCGCGCCTGCTCACCGCGGCTGTCGGTGTACATCTGCGCGATCAGCGGGTCGGAGGTGGTCTGTTCGGCGAGCCGCATCAGGCGCTTCAGCCCGCGCTTCTGCCAGCGCAGTCCGGCCAGGCCGAGCGGAACGGCGAGCAGGCCGGCGAGGATGAAGCCCCACCAGGAGTTCAGCCAGATACCGATGAGGAAGCCGATCTGGCTGATCAGGATGAACGGCAGCCAGTCGAGCAGTACCGGCAGCCAGCGGTCGCGCCGGGGGATCGCCGGCTTGCCGGCGCCGAGGCGACGGTAGAGGGCCTCGGCGCGCTGGATCTGTTCGGCGGTCGGCTTGACCCGCACCGACTCGTAGCCGACCACCGCGCCCTGGTCGTAGATCGGCGTGACATAGGCGCTGACCCAGTAGTGGTCGCCGTTCTTGCAGCGGTTCTTGACGATCCCCATCCACGGGCGGCCGGCTTTGAGGGTGGTCCACATGTGGGCGAACACCGCCGGCGGGACGTCGGGGTGACGGATCAGATTGTGCGGCGCGGACATCAGCTCCTCGCGACTGAAGCCGCTGATGTCGATGAAGGCTTCATTGCAGTAGGTAATGATGCCTTTGAGATTGGTGGTGGTGATCAGGCGTTGCTCCGCCGGATAGACGCGCTCGTGCTGGGTGATCGGTTGATTGTTGCGCATGGGCCTTCCAAAACAAGTGAAGCATTTACCTCTGCATCGGCGAAAACGCCTTTCACATGAGGGATTTGTGAATGCTTTCACGAGGAAAAACAGATAGCTATTGACCCAAAGCATGAGAACCGACCACGTGGTCGGATAGATGGCGGATTCGCTGATGGAGGTCAATACGTTACGGTTTCGTGTCATTCCCGGCGGCGCGCATGGGCTGGGGAGGGGCTTGGCGGATAAGCGCGAGGCGGCCATTCGCCGGTCCTGCGGGGTATCGGCGGATGACGCAGGGGCGTTGTTCGCCCTGCGAAGCGCCCGCCGCCCCGGGCGCCGGAATGAAAAAGGGGTGGCCGAAGCCACCCCTCCGCGCGTACCGCCGCTGCCTCAGAGCATGCTGCGCAGCACGTAGTGGAGGATGCCGCCGGCCTTGAAGTACTCGACCTCGTTGAGGGTGTCGATGCGGCAAAGGACCTTGAAGCTGTCCTGGCTGCCGTCCTCGCGGGTCACTTCCACGCTGAGCGGCATGTGCGGCTTGAGTTCGCCGCCGAGGCCGCGGATGTTCAGCACCTCCTTGCCGGTCAGCTTCAGGCTCTTGCGGTCCTGGCCGTTCTCGAACTGCAACGGCAGCACGCCCATGCCGACCAGGTTGGAGCGGTGGATGCGCTCGAAGCTCTCCGCGATCACCGCCTTCACGCCCAGCAGGTTGGTACCCTTGGCCGCCCAGTCGCGCGACGAGCCGGTGCCGTATTCCTTGCCGGCGACGATCACCAGCGGGGTGCCGTCCTGCTGGTAGCGCATGGCCGCGTCGTAGATCGCCAGTTTCTCGCCGCTGGGCACGTACAGGGTATTGCCGCCTTCCTCGCCGCCGAGCATCTCGTTCTTGATGCGGATGTTGGCGAAGGTGCCGCGCATCATCACCTCATGGTTGCCGCGACGGGAGCCGTAGGAGTTGAAGTCCTTCGGTTCCACGCCGTGCTCGCGCAGGTAGCGGCCGGCCGGGCTGTCGGCCTTGATGTTGCCGGCAGGGGAGATGTGGTCGGTGGTCACCGAGTCGCCCAGCACCGCCAGCACCCGCGCCTGCTCGACGTCGGCGATGGCCGGCGGCGCCTCGGCGATGTGTTCGAAGAAGGGTGGATGCTGGATGTAGGTGGAGTCGGCCTGCCACTCGTAGGTGTCCGACTGCGGCACCTGGATCGCCTGCCATTTCTCGTCGCCGGCGAAGACCTCGGCGTACTCCTTGTGGAACATCTCGGTGTCGACCTTCTGGATCGCCTCGGCGATTTCCTTCTGGCTCGGCCAGATGTCCTTCAGGTAGACCGGCTGGCCGTCCTTGCCGGTGCCCAGCGGTTCCTCGCTGAGGTTGATCCGCACGCTGCCGGCCAGGGCGTAGGCCACCACCAGCGGCGGCGAGGCCAGCCAGTTGGTCTTCACCAACGGGTGCACGCGGCCTTCGAAGTTACGGTTGCCGGAGAGTACCGAGGCGACGGTCAGGTCGGCCTGCTGGATGGCTTTCTCGATCGGCTCCAGCAGCGGGCCGGAGTTGCCGATGCAGGTGGTGCAGCCGTAGCCGACCAGGTCGAAGCCGAGTTCGTCGAGGTAGCGGGTCAGGCCGGCGGCCTTGAAGTAGTCGGTGACCACCTTGGAGCCCGGCGCCAGCGAACTCTTCACCCAGGGCTTGCGTTGCAGGCCTTTCTCCACCGCCTTCTTCGCCAGCAGGCCGGCGGCCATCATCACGCTGGGGTTGGAGGTGTTGGTGCAGGAGGTGATGGCGGCGATCACCACCGCGCCGTTCTTCAGGCGGTGGGTCTGGCCGTCGTGCTGGTAGTCGATCTCGCCGAAGGCGGCGTTGGCGCCGACCGCGGTGCCGCCGCCGCCCTCGCTGAGCAGGCGGCCTTCTTCGGTGCTGGAGGGATGCAGTTGCAGGCCGAGGAACTCGTTGAAGGCGCTGGCGACGTTCTGCAGGGCCACGCGGTCCTGCGGGCGCTTCGGTCCGGCCAGACTGGCCTCGACTTCGCCCATGTCCAGGTGCAGGGTGTCGGTGAACACCGGCTCGTGGCCCTTCTCGCGCCACAGGCCCTGTTCCTTGCTGTAGGCCTCGACCAGCTTGACCGTGCTTTCCGGGCGTCCGGACAGGCGCAGGTAGCCGAGGGTGATCTCGTCCACCGGGAAGAAGCCGCAGGTGGCGCCGTATTCCGGGGCCATGTTGGCGATGGTGGCGCGGTCCGCCAGGGGCAGGTCGGCCAGGCCGTCGCCGTAGAACTCGACGAATTTCCCCACCACGCCCTTCTTGCGCAGCATCTGCGTGACGGTCAGCACCAGGTCGGTGGCGGTGATGCCCTCGCGCAGCTTGCCGGTGAGCTTGAAGCCGATGACCTCGGGGATCAGCATCGATACCGGCTGGCCGAGCATGGCGGCTTCCGCCTCGATGCCGCCGACGCCCCAGCCGAGCACGCCGAGGCCGTTGATCATGGTGGTGTGGGAGTCGGTGCCGACCAGGGTGTCTGGGAAGGCGTAGGTCCTGCCATCCTCTTCCTTGGTCCAGACCGTGCGGCCCAGGTATTCCAGGTTGACCTGGTGGCAGATGCCGGTGCCCGGCGGTACCACGCTGAAATTGTCGAAGGCGTTCTGGCCCCAGCGCAGGAAGGCGTAGCGTTCGCCGTTGCGCTGCATCTCGATCTCGACGTTCTGTTCGAAGGCCGATTCGCTGGCGAACTTGTCGACCATCACCGAGTGGTCGATGACCAGGTCCACCGGCGACAGCGGGTTGATCTTCTGCGGGTCGCCGCCGGCCTTGGCCATGGCCGCGCGCATGGCGGCCAGGTCGACCACCGCGGGAACCCCGGTGAAGTCCTGCATCAGGACCCGCGCCGGGCGGTACTGGATCTCGCGGTCGGAGCGGCGCTCCCTGAGCCAGCCGGCGAGGGCCTTGAGGTCGTCGCCGGTGACGGTGCTGCCGTCCTCCCAGCGCAGGAGGTTTTCCAGCAGGACCTTCAGCGACATCGGCAGCTTGCCGAGATCGCCCAGGGTCCGGGCGGCTTCCGGGAGGCTGTAGTAGTGGTAGGTCTTGCCGTCCACAGCGAGACTGCGAAGGGTTTTCAGGCTGTCCAAAGCAGGCATTTCTGATTTCCTCACGGCGGGCCCGGGGGCGGCGGGCCTGGCCTCGTCCTGACGCCAGGCCCGTCGTCGAGCCGATAGTGCCTGGCTTCGCCCGGGACCCGCGGCGTCCGCGGACGCCAGGGTGCCGTTACCTCGGTAATGCGCGGTGGCCCGATCCCATCGGTACCGGCCGCTGGCGAGAGTCAGACTTTGGGATAGCGTTGTTCGAAACCTTCAAGCTAGACCGGCTCGAGGGCTCCTGCCATATACACTGGACCGACGAACGGTCGCTGCAGTTCCCTTGAGGCATGCCCGGCACTATAGTGCGCGGCCAAGGAGACAACCCCATGAATACCCTGTTGATGCACTGCCGGCCAGGCTTCGAAGGTGAAGTCTGCGCCGAAATCGCCGAGCATGCAGCCACTCTCGAGATTCCCGGCTACGCCAAGAGCAAGCCGGCCAGCGCCCACGTCGAGTTCGTCTGCCAGGACGCCGACGGCGCCGAGCGCCTGATGCGCCGCCTGCGTTTCGCCGACTTGATCTTCCCGCGCCAGTGGGCGCGCGGACCCGGCTTCATCGAATTGCCGGAAAGCCAGCGCATCGAGGTGCTGCTGGCGGAACTGGCGAGTTATCCGGTCTGCGGCAGCCTCTGGCTGGAGGTGCTGGACACCAATGCCGGCAAGGAGGTCTCGACCTTCTGCCGCAAGTTCGAGAAACCGCTGCGCGCGGCGCTGGTGAAGGCCGGGCGGTTGCAGGAGGACCCGGCGCTGCCGCGCCTGCTGCTGACCTTCCGCTCCGGCCGGGAAGTCTTCGTCGGCCTCGCCGAGCCGCGCAACAGCGCGCTCTGGCCGATGGGCATCCCGCGCCTGAAGTTTCCCCGCGAGGCGCCGAGCCGTTCGACGCTGAAGCTGGAGGAAGCCTGGCACCAGTTCATCCCGCGCAGCGAATGGGACAAGCGCCTGGCGCCGGACATGCTCGCCGTGGACCTCGGTGCGGCGCCGGGCGGCTGGACCTGGCAACTGGTTAACCGGGAGATGCGGGTGACCGCCGTGGACAACGGGCCGATGGCGGAGAACCTGATGTATTCCGGGCTGGTCGACCACCAGAAGGTCGACGGCTACCAGTACCGCCCGCGCCAACGGGTCGACTGGATGGTCTGCGACATCGTCGAGAAGCCGGCACGCACCGGTGCGTTGATCGAGACCTGGATCGGCGAAGGGCTTTGCCGCGAGGCGGTGGTCAACCTCAAGCTGCCGATGAAGCAGCGCTACGCCGAGGTGCGCAAGATCCTCCAGCGCCTGCGCGAGAGCTTCGACGCGCGCGGCCTGAAGGTAGCGATCGGCTGCAAGCAGCTGTATCACGACCGCGAGGAAGTGACCTGCCATCTACGCCGCCTTGAACGCTGAGGGGCGGCGGCGTTCCGGCCGGGGACAGGTGACCGGCCGCGCCGCATGCGCGACAATGCGCGGATTCTGTTGCGGAGTTTCCCGATGACCCATTCTGTCGACGCCATTCTCGACGCCACCGGCCTGAACTGTCCCGAGCCGGTGATGATGCTGCACAACAAGGTCCGCGACCTGGCGCCCGGCGGCCTGCTCAAGGTGATCGCCACCGATCCCTCGACCCGCCGCGACATCCCCAAGTTCTGCGTGTTCCTCGGCCACGAGCTGGTCGAGCAGCAGGAAGAGGCGGGCACCTATCTCTACTGGATCCGCAAGAAGGCCGACTAGGCCTTCCGCGGACCCCGCCATCCCACGCGCTTCAGCGCAGCTTCTCCATGAGCTGGTAGTACCACATCCCGGCGGCCAGCATCGGATTGCCGAAGAGGTCGCCCAGCGGCACCTTGAGGTGCTTGCAACGGGCGAAGGTGTCGAACTGCTCCAGGCTCCCGCTCATCGCCTTGGCCATGATTTCGCCCATGATGTGGCTGGTGGCCACGCCATGCCCCGAGTAGCCCTGGCAGTACCAGACGTTGTCGGAGAGCTTGCCGAGCTGGGGGATCCGGTTCATCACGATGCCCATGGCGCAACTCCACTGGAACTCGATCTCCACGCCCTTCAGGCGCGGGAAGGTGCGCTCGATGCATGGCCGCAGCTCGGCGGCGATGTCCCGCGAGTCGCGGCCCGAGTAGTTGGCGCCGCCGCCGAACAGCAGGCGGCCGTCGGCGGTGGGGCGGTAGTAATCGAGGACGAAGCGGCAATCGTAGACCGCCAGCCCCTGCGGGTTGATCTCCCGTGCCAGCTCGCCCAGCGGGCGGGTGGTGACGATTCCGCCCATGGCCGGGAAGATCATGCCCTTGAGCTGCCTGCGTTCGAGCTTGTGGTAGACATCGCCGGCAAGCAGGATCTGCTGCGCCTCGATCCTTCCCTCGCGGGTGATCACCGCCGGCCGCGGGCCGTGGACGATATCCAGGACCTCGGAATGTTCGAAGATCAGCGCGCCGAGGCCGGCCGCCGCCCTGGCCTCGCCGATGCACAGGTTGAGCGGGTGCAGGTGCATGTTGCGGGTGTTCTTCAGCGCGCCGCAGTACAGCTCGGTCTCCAGGTGGGCCTGGACGCCGGCCTTGTCCAGCAGGAGCACCTGGTCGCCCATGCCGCGGCGCACCGCCTCCTCGTAGGAGGCCTGCAGCTCGCCCATGTGGCTGGCCTTCATCGCCGCGTGCAGGTGGCCATGGCGGAGGTCGCAGGCGATGCCGTACTTCTCCACCCGCTGGCGGATGATCTCGTGGCCGCGCCAGCGCAGGTGCCAGATGAAGTCCTCGACCTCGGCGCCCAGCCACTGGCGCATCTGCTTGTGCATCGCCGCGTCGCCGGACAGGCTGCCGGTGACCTGGCCGCCGTTGCGCCCGCTGGCGCCCCAGCCGATGCGATGGGTCTCGACCAGGGCCACCTTGTAGCCACGCTCGGCCAGTTCGACCGCCGTGGCGACGCCGGTGAAGCCGCCGCCGATGATGGCGATGTCGACCGTCACCGCGCCCAGCAGGGTCGGATAGTCGGTTTCCTCGTTGAGCGTGGCGGCGTAGTAGGACGGCGCGCGTTCCGCGGCCGGACGGGGATGGATTGCTGCGTTCATCGGGTATTCCTTGTTCCAGTGCGGCGCGTCCTGCCGGCGCGCCGCCGTATGCGGGCGGGTCCGGGGTGGCTCAGGCCTGGGTCAGGTACCAGCGCCAGTCCTGCTCGCCGACCTCGCCCATGAATTGCCGGTATTCCGCGCGCTTCACCGCCAGGTAGACGCCGAGGAACGGCTCGCCGAAGGCTTCCCGCGCCCACTCGGAGCCTTGCAGGGCGTCGAGGGCGGTCAGCCAGTCGGTGGGCAGGCGCTTGCCGGCCTGGGCGTAGCCATTGCCCTCCACCGGCGCGCCCGGATCGATGCCTTCGCGGATGCCGCGGTGGACCCCGGCGAGAAGCGCCGCGGCGGCCAGGTAGGGGTTGGCGTCGGCGCCGCAGATGCGGTGCTCGATATGCCGACTGGAGGCCGGGCCGCCCGGCACGCGCAGGCTCACGGTGCGGTTGTCGACGCCCCAGGTCTGCGCCAGCGGCGCGTAGCTGTTGGCCTGGAAGCGCCGGTAGGAGTTGGCGTTGGGACAGAACAGCAGGAGCGAGTCGAGCAGGCTGGCGAGCATGCCGCCGACCGCCTGGCGCAGCAACGGCGTGCCGGCGGGGTCGTCGCTGGCGAACAGGTTGTGGCCTTGTTCGTCGGCCAGGCTGACGTGCAGGTGCATGCCGGTGCCGGCCAGGTCGTCGAACGGCTTGGCCATGAAACAGGCGAGCATTCCGTGCTTGTGCGCGACGCCCTTGACCAGGCGCTTGTAGCGGATCGCCTGGTCCATGGCGACTAGGGCGTCGCCGTGGTCGAGGGTGATTTCCACCTGGCCCGGGGCGTATTCCGAGATCGCCGTGCGTGCCGGCAGGCCCTGCGCCTTGCATGCGGCATAGAGGTCGGCGAGGAACGGCTCGATCTGCTCCAGTTCGCGCAGGCCGTAGACCTGGGTCGCCCGCGGGCGGCCGCCATCGGCGTCGCGAGCCGGTTGCGGGCGGCCGTTGGCGTCGCGCTCACGGTCGAGCAGGTAGAACTCCAGCTCGGCGGCCATCACCGGGTGATAGCCCTCGCTCTTCAGCGCGTCGATGGTGCGCACCAGGAGGTGGCGCGGATCGGCGACGCTGGCGGGCAGGCCCTCGCTCGGGTGCATGCTGACCTGCACCGCCGCCGTCGGGATCTGCCGCCAGGGCAGGCGCACCAGGCTGCCGGACAGGGGGTAGGCGCGGCAGTCGATGTCGCCGACGTCCCAGACCAGGCCGGAGTCCTCGACGTCCTCGCCGTTCATCGTCAGCCCCAGGATGGTGCTCGGCAGCGGCCGGCCGCTGCGGTAGACGGCCAGCAGTTCGTCGCGGTGCAGCAGCTTGCCGCGCGGCACGCCGTTGGCGTCGAGAATGAACAGTTCGAAGAGTTCGATATCGGGGTTGGCGGCCAGGAAATCCTGGGCTTCTTGTTCGCAGGCGAAGTTCATGGGGCTCTCTTGTCGGTCTTGTCCGGTAGCGTCGCGATGCTCGCAGCGGCGCTCCGGCGACGGCAGCGTCGCGGAACGGCATGCAAGCGGCAGGCCGGCCCCGCCGTTGCGCGGGGCCGGAGGGAAATCAGGCGTGACGAGCGTCCGGCGGACGCGCGTGGCGGCAATGCCAGAGCGCCCAGAAGGCCAGTTCGAGAGGGAGGGCGAGCGGCTCCAGTTCCAGCCACCGGCTGTGCTTGCGGGGTAGACGCGCGGGCGTTCCGGCCGGGTTGGCGGAAGGCTGGTAGGGCAGGGTGCGCGTCGTCGGTAGGTGCATGAAGGAAAACTGGGCCAGGGGTTGGAACAGACTCGCACAGGCTGACGGGTGAATTAAATGAGCTTTTTACGACCTTTGCTTGAGCGAAATCGAAACCGAAGGAAAAAGAAGGGCGCCCCCGAATGGGCTGAAGAGGCGCCCGGAAAGCGGCTCACCCCTTGTCGGCCTTGCCCGCGGCGGCGGCGAACCTGGCCAGGCGTACGTCGAGATGACGCGGGCGCCGGCCGACGTCTTCGGCGCGCTCCTTGCGGCGGATCGCGTTGCGCACCATCAGCGAACCGACATAGCGGATCGGCTCCGGCGGGAAGCGACCGAGCGGTCCCTGGATCAGCGGCGAACGGGTCCAGGGATTGTCCAGGCCGAGCGCCAGCGAAGAAAGGATCTGCCCGCCCATGTGGCATGGGCCGACGCCGCTGCCGGAGTAGCCGAAGCCGTAGAACACATTGTCGCGGCCGTCGAGCCGGCCGAAGAACGGCAGGCCGGTCACCGAGCGATCCGATGGACCGTTCCAGCTGGCTTCGATGGCGACCTCGGCGAACTCGGGGAAGAACTCCCGCAAACTGCCGCGTAGTTGCCCGAGATACGGTGAGGGGCGGTCGAACACCGGCAGCATGCGTCCGCCGTAGGCGAAGGTGTTGCCGCCCTTGCCGAGCATCAGCCGGCCGTCCGGGGTGTTGTGGTAGTAATGCACGAAGATCCGCGAGTCGAGCACGCTGACCCCGCTGGTCAGGCCGATCTCCTGCAGCAGGTCCGGTCGTGGCTCGGTGATGAGCATGTCGCTGGAGACGATCGCCACGCTGCGTTCGAACTGCGGGAAGGCCCTCGCCATCCAGGCGTTCAGCGCCAGCACCACGCGGTCGGCGACGACCCGCCCGTGGGGGGTGACCACTTCCGCCGGGCGGCCGTGCTCCAGTCCTCGCATCGGCGTACCTTCGTACAGGCGTACCCCCAGTTGCAGGGCGACCCGGCGCAGGCCGCGAACCAGCTTGCCTGGCTGCACCGTCGCGGCAGCCGGCGAGAACCAGCCTTCCAGGTGCCGGCGCGAGCCGGCCAGGCGTTGCACGTCGGCCAGCGGGCGCTTGGCAAAGGAGTTGATGCCATGGCGTTCCAGGGCGGCGATCACGCTGTCGGTGCTGCCGACCTGGGCCGGGTTGGTGGCGGTATAGAGGGTGCCGTCCAGCCGGTAGTCGGCCTCGACGTCGTAGCGCTGGCAGAAGGCGCCGATGGCCCGGATGCTGTCCTCGGAGGCCTTGACCAGGCGGATCGCCTCGGTGAGCCCGAACAGCCGTTCCAGGGTGAAGAATTTGGCCGACCAGGACAGCGCGCAGCCGCCGTTGCGGCCGCTGGCGCCGGCGCCGCAGAGGTCGGCCTCGACCAGCACCACGTCGAGCCCGGGATCGTGCTCCTTGAGCATGATGGCGGTCCACAGGCCGGTGTAGCCGCCGCCGACGATGCACAGGTCGGCGCGGGTATCGCCGGCCAGCGGCGGGCAGGGGGCCGCATGTTCGGAGCGTAGGGCCTGGTCCAGCCAGAAGGGTCGGAAGGTCATGGCTGTGCTCTCACTGCGGACGGGCGGCGACGACGATCATTTCCACCCGCCAGCGCGGGTCGATCAACTCGGCCAGGCTACAGGCGCGGGTCGGCGCCCGGCCTTCGGGAAACCACTGGTCCCAGACCTGGTTGAGACCGGCGTAGTCCTCGCGGTGGGCGAGCAGGATGCGTACCGAGAGCACCTGGCCGCGGTCGCTGCCGACGCTCTGGAGCAGCCGGTCGATGTTCTCCAGGACCTGGCGGGTCTGGTCCTGGATGTCACCGCTGGGATCGTCGGCGACCTGGCCGCCGATGTAGAGGGTGTTGCCGTGCAGGGCCATTTCGGCCCGGCGTTTGACGACTTCGAAGCGTTCGATATGCATGAGGGTTTCCCTGGCTTGAAAAGACGCTGGTGGCGCGGCGGGCGCGCCGGAGTCAGGAGCGGATCGGGCGGAAGTCCCCCAGGCTGGGGATGTTCCTGTGGCCTTTCACAACACCGTCGGGTCGGCTGTTCCAGTGCGGGAGGAGCACCGCGGTGGCGATCAGGGCGGCGACGGTGAAGCCGATGAACACCGTGTAGGTGTCGAAATAGCCGGGCAGCAGGCCACCGAGGATCGCGCCCACCGAACCGCAGCCATTGACGAAGCCGGAGGCGGTGCCGGCGGCCTCGCCGGTGCCGAAGTCGATGGCGGCGGAGCCGCAGATCATCGAGTCCGGGCCGTACAGGGTCAGTCCCATCATGAACAGCAGGCCGACCACTATCGGAATGCTGCCGGTGGTCATCGCCGGGACGAACAGCGCCAGGCAGACGGTCAGCGCCAGCAGGCTGATCACGCAGGCCGGCATGCGCCGTGCGCCGAACAGCTTGTCCGAGGCGAAGCCGATCAGGATCGGGCCGAGCAGGCCGGCTACCTCGAAGGCGGTGGGAACGATCGCCGCGCCGACCTTGCCGAGCGCCGGCATGCGTTCGTAGACGATCACCGGTCCCCACAGGAGGATCGCGTAGCGCGCCGGCTTGAGCAGGAAGTAGGCCAGGCCGAGGCAGAGCACCGTGCGGTTGCGCACCACCTTGGCGAGTACCTGCAGGCTGCCGCCGTTGCCGCCGTTGCCGCCGTTGCCGCCTTCCGGCCTGAAGCCGGCATAGCGCACGGCCTCGCTCGCGACCTGCGGTTCGACGGGTGGATGGCCGACGTCCTCCGGGCGGTTGCGCTGCAACAACAGGAACAGCAGGGCCACGCCGCCGACCACCGCGGCGCTGGAGTAGAACGCCGCGTGCCAGGTACCGAACACGCTGTACGCCCACCAGCCGGCGAACGGCGAGGCGACCAGTCCGCCGAAGGCGTAGCAGGTGCTCCACAGGCCGAGCACCCGACCGCGTTCGTGGGTGGCGAAGAAACTGCCGATGTTCTTGCACAGCCCCGACCAGCCGGTGGACTGCGCCAGTCCCTGGACCACCATGCAAGTGGCGAAGATCGGCAGGGTGGCGAAGGTGCCCATGACCACCGCGGCCAGTGCGGAGATCAGCAGGCCGCCGAACACCACGATGCGCGGGCCGAAGCGGTCGGCCAGCACGCCCCAGGTGAACTGGCCGACGGCATAGGCGGCGAGGTAGATGGCGTCGAGATCGGCCATCGCCATCTTGTCCAACTGGAAGCCCGGATCTTCGGCGATGCCGAGCTTGGCGACGGAAAAGGCCTTGCGGGTGAAATAGAAGGCGGCGTAGGCCAGCCAGGTGATCGCGAATATCTGCAGGCGCCAGCGCTGGAAGCTGGACACGGGAGAGGACGGCAGCGCCGTCCCGGGACGTTGATTCATGGTTCTGACCTCGATCTTGTTATCGGTGCCGGCAGGTGTGAGGGGAACACGCCTTGTTGTTGTTCTGATGAGCACTTCCGCACCGCCATGTCGCGGTGCTTGGTCAGAGGGATCTGGAGTCGGCTTCACCTCCTGGGTAAGGGTTGCGGATGCCCAGGCAGGGGCTGGCTGCCGAGGCGCTGGCGCGCTGTGGTGAAGCGATGGAAACAATTCCGGATAAATAAATGAAATCGATTTATCAAATTTTAAATATAAGTTTTACTTGTTTGTCCGTAGGCCTGGCGCGGCGTGGGTCGAGGAAGTTGACCGAACGGTCATCCCCGTGTGCGCCGCCCATGGCGCGGAACCCCTTGTCCTGCCTGGAGTGGTGAAGGTCCATGTCGGTATCCCATGCGCAGTTGAAGGCTTTCCATGCAGTCGCCGTGTACGGCAGCTTCACGCGCGCCGCCGAGCGCCTGTTTCTCACCCAGCCGGCGGTTTCCGACCAGGTGCGCAAGCTGGAGGAGCGTTACGGCGTGCTGCTGTTCCACCGTAACAAGCGCTCGGTGCGCCTGAGCGAACTGGGCGAGCGCCTGCTCGCGGTGACCCAGCGGCTGTTCGCGATCGAGGCCGAGGCGGAGGAGCTGTTGTCCGCCTCCAGCGCCCTGCGGACCGGCACCCTGACCCTGGCGGTGGATGCGCCGGTGCACGTATTGCCGCAGATCGCGCGTTTCTGCGAGCGCTATCCGGGTATCGCGGTGCGGGTGGAGACCGGCAATACCGACGAGTCTCTGCAGCGACTGTTCAGCTACCAGGCCGACCTGGCCCTGTTGGGCCGGGACGTCAGCGACGAGCGGTTGCTTTCGCTGACCCTGCGCAACGACCCGATCGTCGCCTTCGTTTCGCTCAGCCATCCGTGGGCCGGGCGCGAGTCGATCCGCCTCGCCGATCTCGACGACATGCCGCTGGTGCTGCGCGAGCAGGGCTCGGTGACCCGCCAGACCCTGGAGGAGGAGATGAGCCGCGCCGGCCTGCGGATCCGCCCGGCGATCCAGGTCGAAGGCCGCGAGGCCTCGCGCGAGGCGGTGGTGGCGGGGATCGGCGTGGGGGTGGTGTCGGCCGCGGAGTTCGGCGCCGACACGCGGGTCCATGCGCTGCCCATCGTCGATTGCCAGCGACGCCTGACCGAGACCCTGGTGTGCCTGCGCGAACAGCGCTCGCGGCGGATCGTCGAGACCTTCCTCGACCTGGTCGGCGAGGACCTGTCGGCGCCGAGCTAGGGCGCGGCTTCGCGCAAGCGAAAAAAAGCCCGGCGGATGCCGGGCTTCGAAGTCGTGCTGGCGGGCACTCAGGCCTGCTTCTGTTCCTGCTCCAGGGACCTGTCCAGCTCGCGGCAGGCGCGCTGGATCATCACCTCGGTGATCGGGATTTCCCGGCCCTGGGCGTCGATGATGGCGCCACCGCTGTGCTGCTGCGTATTGAAGGGGATCACGCGGCGCTTGGCGGTATCGGTGTGTTGCGAATTCATTGCCCGTCTCCTCATCAGGTTTATCGGCAGTCTAGGGAGCGCAGATGAAACCGCCGTGACAAACGGCGGATGTCGTGCAGCTCCAACGCGAAAGCCATGGACCATAGCAATCTTGCAGCCGGCGTGCCAGCTTGCCGGCTACCGCTGGGTTTTTCTGGTTATAGTGGTCCGACCGGTGTGGGCGCCCTGGAGTTCGCCCGAGGATGAGTATGGACATGTTTCGCCTGGGATTGGTGGTCAATCCCCTGGCCGGGCTGGGTGGCCCGGTCGCCTTGAAGGGCAGCGACGGGGTGGCTGCCGAGGCCCTGGCCAGAGGCGCCGAACCACGTGCGCTGGAGCGCACCCGGATAGCCCTGGAGTGCCTGTTGCCGCTGGTCGAGAAGATCGAGTTCCTGACCTTTCCCGGGGCCATGGGCGGCGAGTTGCTCGAGCGCATGGGCTTCCGCCATCGCCTGCTCGGCGAGTGGCAGGGAGCGGTCAGCAGCGCGGCGGATACCCGGTTGGCGGTCGAGCGTTTGCAGGAGGCCGGCGTCGCCCTGATCCTGTTCGCCGGTGGTGATGGCACAGCACGGGATGTTGCCGGGGTGGTGCGCGAGCAACAGCCGGTGCTCGGCATTCCGGCCGGGGTGAAGATCCACTCCGGGGTCTATGCCATCAGTCCGCGCGCGGCCGGCGAATTGGCCAGGCGCCTGGTCGAGGGCGGCCTGGTGCGCCTGGCCAGCGGCGAGGTGCGCGATCTCGACGAAGAGGCGCTGCGCGCCGGCCGCGTCGCCGCGCGTTGGTACGGCGAGATGACGGTGCCGGAGGAGGGCCACTTCATGCAGCACGTGAAGCAGGCAGGGATGGAGTCCGAGGAGCTGGTGCTGGTGGACCTCGCCGATTGGCTGGCGGAAAGCTGGGAAGACGGCGTGCGTTATGTGCTCGGACCGGGCTCGACCCTGCATGGCCTGGCGCGCAACCTCGGCCTGGAAACCACCCTGCTGGGCGTCGACGTGCTGGAGAATGGCGCGGTGCTCGCCCGCGACGTCGACGAGGCGCGGCTGTTCGAACTGGTGGACGGTCATCCGGCGTTCCTGCTGGTCACCGCCATCGGCGGCCAGGGCCACGTGATCGGTCGCGGCAACCAGCAGATCAGTCCCCGGGTGTTGCGCGCCATCGGCCTGGAGCGCATGCGGGTGGTCGCCACCAAGCGCAAGCTGGGGACCCTCGGGGGCCGCCCGTTGCTGGTCGACAGCGGCGACCCGGTGCTGGACGACAGCTTCCCGGACGCCATCCGGGTCTGGGCCGGCTACAAGGAAGAACTGCTGTATCCGCTGGGATACGCGAAGGACCAGGACGCGCCCGCGGGCGCCTAGGAGGAAAGGATGGACAAGGACGTATCCGGCGCGCTGCGCCGCCTGTTGCTGCTCGCCATGCTCGGACTGCCGCTGGCGGCGGCCGCTGCGGTCGAACCGCAGCGACTGGTGGATGCGGCGCGTGCCCAGGTGGGCGTGACCCTGGGCTACGACCCGGCCTACCGGCAACTGGACTATCCGGGCGGCGACGTGCCGCTGCAGACCGGGGTCTGCACCGACGTGGTGGTCCGTGCGCTGCGTGGACAGGGGCTGGACCTGCAGAAGGCGGTGCACGAGGACATGCGTCGCCACTTCGCGGCCTACCCGCAGCAATGGGGGATGAAAGGCACCGACCGCAACATCGATCACCGCCGCGTACCGAACCTGATGACCTGGTTCAGCCGCCAGGGCCTGGCACTGACGCCGAGCCGCGACGCCTCCGCCTACCGGGCCGGAGACATCGTCGCCTGGCGCCTGGACAACGGCCTGCTGCATATCGGCGTGCTTTCCGATCGCAGGCTGGAGGGCAGGCCGCTGGTGTTGCACAACATCGGTGCCGGCGTGCGGGAAGAGGACCTGCTGTTCCGCTACCAGGTCATCGGCCACTACCGCTTCCCGCAGGGCTGAATGGGCTAGGCGAGCCGCTCCAGCGGCGGATGAGCGTACCTTGATCCCTCCGCCGCCGCTGGACGGCGGGCAAGAAAAAACCGGCCTGCGGCCGGTTTTCCTGTCTGCCCGGGCTCAGCGGTATTCGCAGAGGTAGGCGGTGTCCTGGGCGACCTTGAGCTGGAACTTGCTGTTCGCCGGGACGGTGAACTGGCTGCCGCTGGCGTATTCCTGCCACTCGTCGCTGCCCGGCAGCTTGACCGTCAGCGCGCCGGCGACCACATGCATGATCTCCAGCTGGCTGGTGCCGAATTCGTATTCGCCTGCCGCCATCACGCCGATGGTGGCCGGGCCGGCGGTCATGTCGAAGGCGATGGATTTGACGGTGCCGTCGAAGTATTCGTTGACCTTGAACATGGGCTTCTCCTGAAGGGGTGAACAGGCGGGTTTGAAAAGGCCCGCCAGTATGCCCAAGCCTCGGAAAGGCGTCACTAGGCGGCGCGGGCCTCGTTCAATGCTCCACCGGCAATACCAGCGGCAGCAGCCGTGCGGTATTGCGGGCATCCTCCAGGGCGCGGTGCTGCTGGCCCTGGAAACTCATCCCGGCCAGTTGCAGGGCCGCGTTCAGGCCGACCGGGCGGGGCAACTGGCGGACTTCGCCGAAGCGTTGCTTGAGATTGACGTGCGGCACTTCGCTGAGCTGGCTGGTCAGCCCGTGCTGGCGCCACTCCTGCTCCAACTGGCGGCGGTCGTAGTCGCCCCAGCTGGCCCAGCCGGCCAGTCGCGGACGATGCTGGGCGAGCCAGCGCTCGAAGGCTTCCCAGACCGTGTCGAGATGGGCGGCGCCATCGACGTTGGCCTGGCTGATATGCGTGAGGTCGCGGCAGAAGTGGGTCAGTAGCGGCCGCCTGACCGGTCGTACGAAACGCTGGAAGTGGTCCAGTTCGCGGGCGTCCGCGGCGGCGACCAGGGTGGCGCCGATCTCGATGATTTCCATTTCCTCCAGGGGCCAGCCGCCTTCCGCGGTAGTGGCCTCCAGATCGATTACCAGCCAGTGAGGCATCGGAGCTATCCATACCAGGGTCCGCGCTGAGTATGGCGGGGCTTCCGGACCTCGGCAAACCGCTGTGCTAGGCTGCGGGATCGGATTTCGAGGAGATGACGGAATGACTGCGGTCGCATTTCTCGGCCTGGGCACGATGGGCTACCCGATGGCCGGGCACCTGCAGCGCGAGGGCTATCACGTCTGCGTCTATAATCGCTCGTCGGCCAAGGCGCTGCGCTGGGTCGAGGAGTACGCCGGACGATACGCCGATACGCCGCGCGAGGCCTGTGCCGGCGCCGAACTGGTGTTCTGCTGCGTCGGTAACGACGACGACCTGCGTGCCGTGGCGCTGGGCGAGCAGGGCGCCTTCGCCGGAATGGCGCCGGGCAGCCTGTTCGTCGACCACACCACCGCTTCGGCGGAAGTCGCCCGCGAGCTGTCGCTGCTGGCTGCCGAGCGTGAGCTGGGCTTTCTCGACGCGCCGGTCTCCGGCGGCCAGGCGGGCGCGGTCAACGGCGCCCTGACGGTGATGGTCGGTGGCGAGGAGGCCTTCTATCGACGCGCCGAACCGCTGCTGCGCAGCTATGCGCGGATGGTCCGGCGAATGGGCGACGTGGGTAGCGGGCAATTGACCAAGATGGTCAACCAGATCTGCGTCGCGGGGCTGCTCCAGGGCTTGGCCGAGGCGCTGCACTTCGCCCAGTGCGCCGGTCTCGACGGCGAGGCGGCGATGCAGGTGATCGGCAAGGGCGCGGCTCAGTCCTGGCAACTGGAAACCGCCACCAGAGCATGCTGGCCGGAGAGTTCGACTTCGGCTTCGCCGTGGACTGGATGCGCAAGGACCTGTCGATCCTGCTCGCCGAGGCGCGACGCAACGGCGCGCAGTTGCCGGTCACGGCGCTGGTCGACCAGTTCTACGCCGAAGTGCAGGCGATGGGCGGCGGTCGTTGGGATACCTCCAGCCTGATCGCCCGGCTACGTTCGTGACGCGGCTCAGGCGCGGAAGATGAAGTACACCGCGCCGAGCAGGCACAGGCCGGCCCAGAGGTAGTCCAGTTTCAGCGGCTGCTGCATGAAGTAGACGCTGAACGGGACGAAGACCGCCAGGGTGATGACTTCCTGCATGATCTTCAGTTGGCCGACCGAGAGTTCGGTGTAGCCGATGCGGTTGGCCGGCACCTGCAGCAGGTATTCGAACAGCGCGATACCCCAGCTGATCAGGGCGGCGATGATCCAGGGCTTGCTGTTGAGGGTCTTCAGGTGGCCATACCAGGCGAAGGTCATGAACAGGTTGGAGCAGGCTAGCAACAAGGCGGTTTGCAGCCAGACAGGCATGATGGATGGGCTCCGGAGGGCTGGGACGGCGCAGCCTAATTGGCTGCGGCGATAAAACCAAGTGGGCAGGCATCGGTCGGTAGGGGTTGGTGCTCGGAAAAGGATGAAAGGTATGCGGTTGCACAAGCGCTCGCTGGTCTGGGGGCTCGCGCTGAGCGGGCTGGCCGTCGTGCTGGCGGCCGCCTGGTGGGCGAGCCAGGCGTCGCGGGAGCCGGCTCTGTGGAGCGAGCTGCAGGTGCCGCCGGCGTTTGCCATCCCGCGCGATTTCGACCTGGGCGAATACCGCTTGAGCTGGGGCGGCAAGAGCCTCGCCCTGTCAGTGGCGGGTAGCGCTCGGCCGCCGTTGTGGGAGAGCGAGGGCGGTTTTCTCGGGGCCGGGCGGGAAAGCGCCGGTCGCCTGCAGTTGCGCTGCCAGGAGCAGAGCCTGGAGAGCTTCGAACTGGTCGGTCGACGCTTGTCCCTGAAGGGGCACCTGCGCTGCGCCGATGGCCGGCTCAGCGCCTACGAGCTGTCGTTCGAGCCGCGCCAGGGCGGCGTGGAGGTGCGCGTCGCGCTGGCGGACAGCGAGCTGAACCGGGTCGCCCTGTCCTGGCGGCGTGGAGCGGGGGAGCGCTTGTCCGGTATCGTCGATGACGAGGCGGAAGGTCGCTCCTGGGTCTTGCCGGCCGGGGTCGCCGGCTACTGGAGTTCCGCTGGCAACGCCTTCCTCGGCCACTCGACGGCGGCGCAATCCCTCGACCTGCGCGAGCCGGGCCGGGTGCAATGGCGGGCTGCGACGGAGTCGGCCAGGGCCTGGCTGTTCGCTGCCGGCAACCGCGAGCAGTGGCAGCTTCGCAGCGCGCGTCTCGAGGCGGAAACGCGCCGCTGATCCGCCGGGCTTGGCGGCGGCCTGGCCGGTCCGTATTCTTTGCGCCCGTTCCGGACGGCTGTCCTGGCCGCTCCTCTGCCAACTTTCGGGCGAGATCCTTCCCATGCAATGTAGAGCCGGCTGCGGCGCCTGCTGCATAGCACCGTCGATTTCCTCTCCGCTGCCGGGCATGCCGGCCGGCAAGCCCGCGGGCGTACGCTGCCTGCACCTGGACGAAAACCATCTCTGCGGGCTGTTCGGCCGACCGGAGCGACCGGCCGTATGCGGCCAGTTCGGCGCCGATCCGGAAATCTGCGGCGACAGCCGTGAGCAGGCGCTGGCCCTGATCGCGGAGTGGGAAGTCATCACTGCCGCTTGAACGGGTTGGAAGTCTGGCTGTCTCACGCCATACTGCTGCGCATCCTGCGCCGAAGGCTCAGGATCGCGGCTTGCAGGGCGTCGACCGCCCGGCCGGCGAACCGAAAATAACCATAAAGAGAGGAACAGGAACGATGCGTGGCATTTTGCGTATGACCGTGCTGGCTGCCGCAGTGTTCGGGGTGGCCGGCAATGCGCTGGCCGAAGACTGGAAGCTGGCCAAGGACGAGGATGGCGTGAAGGTCTACCTCAGCAGTGTCCAGGGCTCCAAGTACAAGGCTTATCGCGGCGTTACCGACATCAAGGCCGACGTGGCGACCATCGAGGCGCTGCAGGAGGACGTCAAGGGTTCCTGCAAGTGGATCCATGCCTGCGCCGAGATGAAACTCCTGAAGCAGGAAGGCGCCGACGCCTGGACCTACTCGAAGATCGACATGCCCTGGCCAGTTACCGGTCGCGACGTGGTCATCCATGTCACCACCGAGAAGACCGCGGATGGCACCGTGATCCGTCACCTTAAGGCCGATCCGACCTATATCCCCGAGGAAAAGGGCCAGATCCGCGTGCCCAAGCTGGTCGGCGAGTGGAAGTTGCAGCCGAAGGGGCAGGGCGTGACGGAAGTGACCTACCAGGTGGAAACCGAGCCGGGTGGCAGCATTCCTTCCTGGTTGGCCAACAGCTTCGTGGTCGACGCGCCGCTGAACACCCTCAAGGGCCTGCGTAGCGCCGCCGAGAAGCGCTGAGCGCGCCTTCGTTGCAAAAAGACCGCCTCCGGGGCGGTTTTTTTGTGTCCGGAGGAAAGGGGAGGGCACAAAAAAGGCTGCCGAAGCAGCCTTTCTCGCCAGGCGTGACGGGTTTCAGCCGCGATCCTTGAGGGCGGTGAAGTCGCGCTGGGTGTGGCCGGTATAGAGCTGGCGCGGGCGGCCGATCTTATAGGGACCGGAGAGCATTTCCTGCCAGTGCGAGATCCAGCCGACGGTACGCGCCAGGGCGAAGATCACGGTGAACATGCTGGTCGGAATGCCGATCGCCTTGAGGATGATCCCCGAGTAGAAGTCGACGTTCGGGTACAGGTTGCGTTCCACGAAGTAGGGGTCGTGGCGGGCGATTTCTTCCAGCTTCATCGCCAGTTCCAGTTGCGGGTCGTTGATGCCCAGCTCCTGGAGGACCTCGTCGCAGGTCTGCTTCATGACCTTGGCGCGCGGGTCGAAGTTCTTGTAGACACGATGGCCGAAGCCCATCAGCTTGAACGGATCGTTCTTGTCCTTGGCCTTCTCGACGAACTTGTCGATGTTGGACACGTCGCCGATCTCGTCGAGCATGCGCAGCACCGCTTCGTTCGCGCCGCCATGGGCCGGTCCCCACAGGGCGGCGATGCCGGAGGCGATGCAGGCGAACGGATTGGCGCCGGAGGAGCCGGCCAGACGCACCGTGGAGGTGGAGGCGTTCTGCTCGTGGTCGGCGTGGAGAATGAAGATGCGGTCCATGGCCTTGGCCAGCACGGGGCTGATCGGCTTGGTCTCGCAGGGGGTGTTGAACATCATGTGGAGGAAGTTTTCCGCGTAGTTCAGGTCGTTACGCGGATACATCATCGGCTCGCCCTTGGAGTACTTGTACACCATGGCGGCGATGGTCGGCATCTTGGCGATCAGGCGATGCGCGGAGACTTCGCGATGCTTCGGGTTATTGATGTCCAGGGAGTCGTGGTAGAAGGCCGAGAGGGCGCCGATCACGCCGCACATCACGGCCATCGGGTGGGCGTCGCGGCGGAAGCCGTTGAAGAAGGTCTTCAACTGCTCGTGAACCATGGTGTGGTTCTTGATGGTGCCGACGAACTGTTCCTTCTGCGCGGCGGTGGGCAGCTCGCCGTTCAGCAGCAGGTAGCAGGTTTCCAGGTAGTCGGATTTCTCTGCCAGTTGCTCGATGGGGTAGCCGCGATGGAGGAGGACGCCTTTGTCGCCGTCGATATAGGTGATCTTCGACTCGCAGGAGGCGGTCGACATGAAGCCAGGATCGAAGGTGAAGTGGCCCGTGGCGGTGAGGCCCCGTACATCCACTACATCGGGACCCATGGTACCGGATAGGACGGGCAGTTCGACGGGGGCTGAGCCCTCGATGATCAACTGCGCTTTTTTGTCAGCCATGATGGCCTCCTATTTATGCTTGAAATCATCAGTACCCCCCACGCAGGGCCCGCACCACTATAGAGGGATAAATTCGAAAGTCAATTTGCGCGAATCCATGCCGTAGAGCCTTTCGTTGCGGGGTTTTCGCAGAAAAAGGGGGCTATTTACGCCTTTTATAAAAGGCCCGCAATCAACCATTTGGCGATGGGTGTTTTCGTTGTCATTAGTAGCCTAACTGTCTATACTCGGCGTCCGACCGCAAGGGGTATTCCTGGCCCGCTTTCATAGACGGTCGCCACTCCCTGGTGATGGGTACCTGACAAGTGCACTTCCCGACAACTAGCCCTGTTCGTTAGGGCTCTCAGTGTGAAAAAAGCCGTGAATAGCAAACGACCTGTAAACCTAGACCTAAGGACCATCAAACTCCCTGTCACCGCTTACACGTCCATTCTCCACCGTATCTCTGGCGTCATCCTGTTCCTCGGTATTGCCGTGCTGCTGTTCGCGCTCGACAAGTCGCTGAGTTCGGAAGAAGGCTTCGAGCAGGTGAAGGCGTGCCTGACCAGTCCCCTGGCCAAGCTGGTGATCTGGGGCCTGCTGTCTGCGCTGCTGTACCACCTGGTGGCCGGTGTTCGCCACCTGGTCATGGACGCTGGCGTCGGCGAGACGCTGGAAGGCGGTAAGCGTGGCTCCAAAATCGTCATCGCCATCGCGGTGGTGCTGATCGTTCTGGCGGGGGTATGGGTATGGTAACTAACGTCACAAACTTCTCGCGCTCCGGCCTCTACGACTGGATGGCTCAGCGCGTTTCCGCGGTCGTTCTCGCGGCTTATGTCATTTTCCTGCTGGGCTACCTCATTGCTCACCCCAACATTTCCTACGCGGACTGGCACGGCCTGTTCTCGCAGGGTTGGATGCGCATCTTCAGCCTGTTGACCCTGGTTGCCCTGAGCGTCCATGCGTGGGTCGGTATGTGGACCATCTCCACCGACTACCTGACTTCGATGGCTCTCGGCAAGGCGGCGACAGTCGTGCGTTTCCTCTTCCAGGCGGTTTGCGGCATGGCGATGTTCGCATTCTTCGTCTGGGGTGTGCAGATTCTTTGGGGTATGTGATCCATGGCTAGCATTCGTACACTTTCCTTTGACGCCATCATCGTCGGTGGCGGTGGCGCCGGCATGCGTGCCGCGCTGCAACTGGCCCAGGGCGGCCACAAGACCGCCGTGGTGACCAAGGTCTTCCCGACCCGTTCCCACACCGTATCCGCACAGGGTGGCATCACCTGCGCCATCGCTTCGGCCGACCCGAACGACGATTGGCGTTGGCACATGTACGACACCGTCAAGGGCTCCGACTACATCGGTGACCAGGACGCGATCGAATACATGTGTTCCGTCGGCCCCGAGGCCGTGTTCGAGCTCGAGCACATGGGCCTGCCGTTCTCCCGTACCGAAACCGGCCGCATCTACCAGCGTCCGTTCGGCGGCCAGTCCAAGGACTTCGGCAAGGGTGGCCAGGCCGCCCGTACCTGCGCCGCCGCCGACCGTACCGGCCACGCGCTGCTGCACACCCTGTACCAGGCCAACCTGAAGAATGGCACCTCGTTCCTCAACGAGTGGTACGCGGTCGACCTGGTGAAGAACCAGGACGGCGCGGTGGTCGGCATCATCGCCATCTGCATCGAGACCGGCGAGACCGTCTACATCCGTTCCAAGGCCGTGGTCCTGGCTACTGGCGGTGCCGGCCGTATCTACGCCTCCACCACCAATGCGCTGATCAACACCGGTGATGGCGTGGGCATGGCCCTGCGTGCCGGCGTGCCGGTGCAGGACATCGAGATGTGGCAGTTCCACCCGACCGGCATCGCCGGCGCCGGTGTACTGGTCACCGAAGGTTGCCGCGGCGAAGGCGGTTACCTGATCAACGCCCACGGCGAGCGCTTCATGGAGCGTTATGCGCCGAACGCGAAGGACCTGGCCGGCCGCGACGTGGTCGCCCGTTCCATGGTCAAGGAAGTCCTGGCCGGCAACGGCGTGGGCCCGAACAAGGACCACGTGCTGCTGAAGCTCGACCACCTCGGCGAGGAAGTCCTGCACAGCCGCCTGCCTGGCATCTGCGAACTGTCCAAGACCTTCGCCCACGTCGACCCGGTCGTCGCGCCGATCCCGGTGATCCCGACCTGCCACTATATGATGGGCGGCGTTGCCACCAACATCCATGGCCAGGCCATCACCCAGGACGCCAACGGCAACGACCAGATCGTCGAAGGCCTGTTCGCCGTGGGCGAAGTGGCCTGCGTATCGGTACACGGCGCCAACCGCCTGGGCGGCAACTCGCTGCTCGACCTGGTGGTATTCGGCCGTGCCGCCGGTCTGCACCTGGAAAAAGCGCTGAAAGAGGGCATCGACGCCCGCGGCGCTTCCGAGAGCGACCTGGAAGCCTCCTTCAAGCGCCTGAACGGCGTGAACGAGCGCACCAGCGGCGAAGAAGTCGCTCCGCTCAAGCGCGAGCTGCAAAGCTGCATGCAGAACTACTTCGGTGTGTTCCGCACCGGCGAGTACATGCAGAAGGGCATCGCCCAGCTGGCCGACCTGCGCGAGCGTATCGCCAACGTCAAGATCAACGACAAGAGCCAGGCATTCAACACCGCGCGCATCGAAGCGCTGGAACTGCAAAACCTCCTCGAGGTGGCCGAGGCCACCGCGATCGCGGCCGAGCACCGCAAGGAGTCCCGTGGCGCCCACGCCCGTGAAGACTTCGAGGAGCGCGACGACGAGAACTGGCTGTGCCACACCCTGTACTTCCCGGGTGAGAAGCGCGTATCCAAGCGTTCCGTCAACTTCGCGCCGAAGACCGTTCCGGCATTCGAACCCAAGGTTCGGACTTACTAAGGGTGCCCGCCATGTTGCAAGTGAGTGTTTATCGTTACAACCCCGACAAAGATGCTGCGCCGTACATGCAGGATTTCCAGGTCGACACCAACGGCAAGGACGTGATGGTCCTCGACGTGCTGGCGCTGATCAAGGAACAGGACGAGGGCTTCTCCTACCGTCGTTCCTGCCGTGAAGGCGTCTGCGGCTCCGATGGCATGAACATCAACGGCAAGAACGGCCTGGCCTGCATCACCCCGCTGTCGGCCGCCGGCCTGAAGGGCGGCAAGCTGGTGATCCGTCCGCTGCCCGGCCTGCCGGTCATTCGTGACCTGGTCGTGGACATGAGCATCTTCTACAAGCAATACGAGAAGGTGAAGCCGTTCCTGCAGAACGATACGCCGGCCCCGGCCATCGAGCGTCTGCAGACCCCGGAAGAGCGCGAGAAGCTGGACGGTCTGTACGAGTGCATCCTGTGCGCCTGCTGCTCGACCTCCTGCCCGTCCTTCTGGTGGAACCCCGACAAGTTCCTCGGTCCGGCCGCACTGCTGCAAGCCTATCGTTTCCTGGCCGACAGCCGTGACACCAAGACCGAAGAGCGCCTGGCTTCGCTGGACGACCCGTTCAGTGTGTTCCGCTGCCGCGGAATCATGAACTGCGTGAACGTTTGCCCGAAGGGTCTGAACCCGACCAAGGCGATCGGCCACGTGCGTAATATGCTGCTGCAGAGCGGAACCTGATCCTCTCGCAGTTGTTATATGAGTTGTACCTAGCAACACCTGTGGCGCCGGAGTTCTTCCGGCGTCGCAGCAACTAAGCGGGCCAAGCTCACAAAGCCATGGCCCAGATTTGAAAAATATGACCAGCAGGGGCATCCGGGCTGGTACCCGGACTATCTGCGGGATCTGTAGTGGCCATACCGATGTCGCTGCCTGAGGACTTCGGAGCCTTCAAGGTTTCGCCAGGTGGTTGTCCCCTTACCGAGGGTGACCTAGCATGCACGAAAGCGTAATGCAGCGGATGTGGAACAGTGCCCATCTATCCGGTGGTAACGCTGCCTACGTCGAAGAGCTCTACGAGCTCTACCTGCACGACCCTAACGCTGTGCCAGAAGAGTGGCGCACGTATTTCCAGAAGCTTCCCGCCGATGGCAATCCCGCCCCCGACGTCTCGCACTCCACAGTGCGCGATCATTTCGTCCTGCTGGCCAAGAACCAGCGCCGTGCCCAGCCGGTTTCCGCCGGTAGCGTGAGCAGCGAGCACGAGAAGAAACAGGTCGAAGTCCTTCGTCTCATTCACGCTTACCGTCTCCGCGGCCACCAGGCTTCCACCCTCGACCCGCTCGGCCTGTGGCAGCGTCCCGCGCCTGCCGACCTGTCGATCGACCACTACGGTCTGACGGGTGCCGACCTGGATACCACTTTCCGCACCGGTGAGCTTTACATCGGCAAGGAAGAGGCGACCCTGCGTGAAATCGTCGACAGCCTGAAGAGCACCTATTGCGGTACCTTCGGCGCCGAGTTCATGCACATCGTCGATTCCGAGCAGCGCAAGTGGTTCCTCCAGCGCCTGGAAAGCGTGCGTGGCCGTCCCGGCTTCTCCGCCGAGGCGCGTGCGCACCTGCTCGAGCGCCTGACCGCGGCCGAAGGCCTGGAGAAGTACCTGGGCACCAAGTACCCGGGCACCAAGCGTTTCGGCCTGGAAGGCGGCGAAAGCCTGATCCCGATGGTCGACGAGATCATCCAGCGCTGCGGTTCCTACGGCGCCAAGGAAATCGTCATCGGCATGGCCCACCGCGGTCGCCTGAACGTCCTGGTCAACACCCTGGGCAAGAACCCGCGCGACCTGTTCGACGAGTTCGAAGGCAAGAAGATCGTCGAGCTGGGCTCCGGTGACGTGAAGTACCACCAGGGCTTCTCCTCGAACGTGATGACCAGCGGCGGCGAAGTCCACTTGGCGCTGGCGTTCAACCCGTCCCACCTGGAAATCGTTTCCCCGGTGGTCGAGGGTTCCGTTCGTGCCCGCCAGGACCGCCGCAAGGACAGCTCCGGCGACAAGGTGGTACCGATTTCCATCCACGGCGATGCCGCCTTCGCGGGGCAGGGCGTGGTCATGGAAACCTTCCAGATGTCGCAGACCCGCGCCTACAAGACCGGTGGCACCATCCACCTGGTGATCAACAACCAGGTCGGCTTCACCACCAGCCGCCAGGACGATGCGCGTTCCACCGAGTACGCCACCGACGTGGCGAAGATGATTCAGGCGCCGATCTTCCACGTCAACGGCGACGATCCCGAAGCCGTGCTGTTCGTCACCCAGCTGGCCGTCGACTATCGCATGCAGTTCAAGCGTGACGTGGTCATCGACCTGGTCTGCTACCGTCGCCGTGGCCACAACGAGGCGGACGAGCCGAGCGGCACCCAGCCGCTGATGTACCAGCAGATCGCCAAGCAGCGTACTACCCGCGAGCTGTACGCCGACGCCCTGGTGAACGCTGGCGTGCTCAGCGCCGAGCAGGTTCAGTCGAAGATCGACGACTACCGCGACGCCCTGGACAACGGCCTGCACGTGGTGAAGAGCCTGGTCAAGGAACCCAACAAGGAACTGTTCGTCGACTGGCGTCCGTACCTGGGCCATGCCTGGACCGCGCGTCACGACACCCGCTTCGACCTGAAGACCCTGCAGGAACTGTCCAGCAAGATGCTGGAAGTGCCGGAAGGCTTCGTGGTTCAGCGCCAGGTTTCGAAGATCTACGAAGATCGCCAGAAGATGGCGGCCGGTGGCCTGCCGATCAACTGGGGCTTCGCCGAGACCCTGGCCTACGCGACCCTGCTGTTCGAAGGCCATCCGGTACGGATGACCGGCCAGGACGTCGGCCGTGGCACCTTCTCGCACCGTCACGCGGTGCTGCACAACCAGAAGGACGACTCGGTCTACGTACCGCTGGCCAATCTGTTCGATGGCCAGCCGCGCCTGGATATCTACGATTCCTTCCTTTCGGAAGAGGCCGTGCTGGCGTTCGAATACGGTTTCGCCACCACCACGCCGAATTCGCTGGTGATCTGGGAAGCCCAGTTCGGCGACTTCGCCAACGGCGCCCAGGTGGTCATCGACCAGTTCATCACCAGTGGCGAAAGCAAATGGGGCCGACTCTGCGGCCTGACCATGCTGCTGCCGCACGGCTATGAGGGGCAGGGTCCGGAGCACTCCTCCGCGCGCCTGGAGCGCTACCTGCAGCTCTGCGCCGAGCAGAACATCCAGGTCTGCGTGCCGACCACCCCGGCTCAGGTCTACCACATGCTCCGCCGTCAGGTGATCCGCCCGCTGCGCAAGCCGCTGGTGGTGATGACGCCGAAGTCCCTGCTGCGTCACAAGCTCGCCATCTCGACCCTGGAAGATCTGGCCAACGGTTCCTTCCAGACCGTGATCCCGGAAATCGACAGCCTGGATCCGAAGAAGGTCGACCGCGTCGTGCTGTGCAGCGGCAAGGTGTACTACGACCTGCTGGAGAAGCGTCGCGCGGAAGGCCGCGAAGATACCGCGATCGTCCGTATCGAGCAGCTGTATCCGTTCCCGGAAGACGACCTGGCGGAAGTTCTGGCTCCCTACAAGAACCTCAAGCACATCGTCTGGTGCCAGGAAGAGCCGATGAACCAGGGCGCCTGGTTCTGCAGCCAGCATCACATGCGTCGTGTCATCGCCGCGCACAAGAAGGGCCTCAATCTCGAGTATGCCGGCCGCGAAGGCTCCGCTGCTCCGGCTTGCGGCTACGCCTCGATGCACGCCGAGCAGCAGGAAAAACTGCTGCAAGACGCCTTTACTGTTTAACGCCTACGCGCTGAAGAAACCGAATTTAAGGAAACGCACACAATGGCTATCGAAATCAAAGCCCCAACCTTCCCGGAATCGGTCGCCGACGGCACCGTCGCCACCTGGCACAAGAAGCCGGGCGAAGCGGTCA
This sequence comes from Pseudomonas sp. KBN12P06040, assembly GCF_037574965.1. Classification (NCBI taxonomy): domain Bacteria; kingdom Pseudomonadati; phylum Pseudomonadota; class Gammaproteobacteria; order Pseudomonadales; family Pseudomonadaceae; genus Pseudomonas; species Pseudomonas sp. KBN12P06040. Next base: position 3,838,866 of record NZ_JBBELS010000001.1, on the reverse strand, counting down.
AGCGTGACGAACTGATCGTCGACATCGAGACCGACAAGGTGGTCATCGAGGTTCTCGCCGAGGCTGACGGCGTGCTGGCCGAGATCATCAAGAACGAAGGCGACACCGTTCTGAGCAACGAGCTGCTCGGCAAGCTGAACGAAGGCGGCGCCGCCGCTCCGGCCGCTCCGGCTGCCGCTGCGCCCGCCGCCGCTCCGGCTGCCCAGGCCGCCGCTCCGGCCGCTGCTGGCGGCGACGACGCCATCCTGTCCCCGGCCGCGCGCAAGCTGGCCGAGGAGGCCGGTATCGATCCGAACAGCATCGCCGGCACCGGCAAGGGCGGTCGCGTGACCAAGGAAGACGTGGTCGCTGCGGTCGAAGCGAAGAAGAACGCCCCGGCCGCCCCGGCCAAGCCTGCCGCCCCGGCTGCCGAGGCGCCGATCTTCGCCGCCGGCGACCGTGTCGAGAAGCGCGTGCCGATGACCCGCCTGCGGGCCAAGGTCGCCGAGCGCCTGGTCGAGGCGCAGTCCGCCATGGCCATGCTGACCACCTTCAACGAGGTCAACATGAAGCCGATCATGGACCTGCGTTCGAAGTACAAGGACCTGTTCGAGAAGAAGCACAACGGCGTGCGCCTGGGCTTCATGTCCTTCTTCGTCAAGGCCGCCACCGAGGCGCTGAAGCGCTTCCCGGGGGTCAACGCTTCCATCGACGGCAACGACATCGTCTACCACGGCTACCAGGACATCGGCGTTGCCGTTTCCAGCGACCGCGGCCTGGTGGTTCCGGTACTGCGTAACGCCGAGTTCATGAGCCTGGCCGAGATCGAGGGCGGCATCGCCAACTTCGGCAAGAAGGCGAAGGAAGGCAAGCTGACCATCGAAGACATGACCGGCGGCACCTTCACCATCTCCAACGGTGGCGTGTTCGGTTCCCTGCTGTCGACCCCGATCGTCAACCCGCCGCAGACCGCCATCCTCGGCATGCACAAGATCCAGGAGCGCCCGATGGCCGTGAACGGCCAGGTGGTGATCCTGCCGATGATGTACCTGGCGCTGTCCTACGACCACCGTCTGATCGACGGCAAGGAAGCGGTGAGCTTCCTGGTGGCGATCAAGGACCTGCTGGAAGATCCGGCTCGCCTGCTGCTGGACGTCTGATTTAGCGTTTCTCTTCACGGCGGCCCCCTCGTGGGGCCGTCCGGTTTCACCCGAATAAGGATTGAGATATGAGCCAGAAATTCGACGTGGTAGTGATTGGTGCCGGCCCCGGCGGTTACGTTGCCGCCATCCGCGCTGCCCAGCTGGGCCTGAAGACCGCCTGCATCGAGAAGTACATCGGCAAGGAAGGCAAGGTGGCGCTCGGCGGTACCTGCCTGAACGTTGGCTGCATCCCGTCCAAGGCGCTGCTGGACAGCTCCTACAAGTACCATGAGGCCAAAGAGGCCTTCAAAGTCCATGGTATCGAAGCCAAGGGCATCACCATCGACGTTCCGGCGATGGTTGCGCGCAAGGCCAACATCGTCAAGAACCTGACCGGCGGCATCGCTACCCTGTTCAAGGCCAACGGCGTGACCTCCTTCGAAGGCCACGGCAAGCTGCTGGCCAACAAGCAGGTGGAAGTGACCGGCCTGGACGGCAAGACCCAGGTCCTGGAAGCCGAGAACGTGATCATCGCTTCCGGCTCCCGCCCGGTGGAGATCCCGCCGGCCCCGCTGACCGACGACATCATCGTCGACTCCACCGGCGCCCTGGAATTTCAGGCCGTGCCGAAGAAGCTGGGTGTGATCGGCGCCGGCGTCATTGGCCTGGAGCTGGGTTCGGTATGGGCCCGCCTGGGTGCCGAGGTGACCGTGCTGGAAGCCCTGGACAAGTTCCTCCCGGCTGCCGACGAGCAGATCGCCAAGGAAGCCCTGAAGGTCCTGACCAAGCAAGGCCTGAACATTCGCCTGGGCGCCCGCGTGACCGCTTCGGAAGTGAAGAAGAAGCAGGTCACCGTGACCTTCACCGATGCCAACGGCGAGCAGAAGGAAACCTTCGACAAGCTGATCGTCGCGGTCGGCCGTCGCCCGGTGACCACCGACCTGCTGGCCGCCGACAGCGGCGTGACCCTGGACGAGCGTGGCTTCATCTACGTCGACGACCACTGCAAGACCAGCGTTCCGGGCGTCTTCGCCATCGGTGACGTGGTTCGCGGCGCGATGCTCGCGCACAAGGCCTCGGAAGAGGGCGTGATGGTCGCCGAGCGCATCGCCGGCCACAAGGCGCAGATGAACTACGACCTGATCCCGTCGGTCATCTACACCCACCCGGAAATCGCCTGGGTCGGCAAGACCGAGCAGACCCTCAAGGCCGAGGGCGTCGAAGTCAACGTCGGCACCTTCCCGTTCGCCGCCAGCGGTCGCGCGATGGCTGCCAACGACACCACCGGCCTGGTCAAGGTCATCGCCGATGCGAAGACCGACCGCGTCCTGGGCGTCCACGTGATCGGCCCGAGCGCCGCCGAGCTGGTACAGCAAGGTGCGATCGGCATGGAATTCGGCACCAGCGCCGAAGACCTGGGCATGATGGTCTTCTCCCACCCGACGCTGTCCGAGGCCCTGCACGAAGCTGCCCTGGCGGTGAATGGCCATGCCATCCACATCGCCAACCGCAAGAAGCGCTGAGTGATCCGACGCCCCGGTTCACGCCAGGGGCGTCACAGCGACGCGGGACGCGTCGTCCGTCAGGCCAGGACAGGTTCCTGGCCTTGTCGGGTCCGGGTTCTGTAGAATCCACGGTTTGCCGCCTGCGTCGGGATGACGCAGGCGGCAGACTTTCAGAAGAACCACGGCGGGTGAGCGCCGGCGACCGTTGCGAGGTGGCCGCGGGCGTATGCCGCCGGACTGTTTTTTCGCGAGCCGGGTGGTTCGCGAAGCGACGGTCACAGGTGGTGGGGTGCCACGAGCGCTCCGCCGAAATGCGCAATACCTAGACGAATAACGGTAGACAAGCATGAATCTCCACGAATATCAGGGTAAGCAGCTGTTCGCTGAATACGGCCTGCCTGTATCCAAGGGCTTTGCCGTAGACACCCCCGAAGAGGCCGCAGAAGCCTGCGACAAGATCGGCGGCAGCGAGTGGGTCGTCAAAGCTCAGGTGCACGCCGGCGGCCGCGGTAAAGCGGGCGGTGTGAAGCTGGTGAAGAGCAAAGAGGACGCCAAGGCGTTCGCCCAGCAGTGGCTGGGCAAGAACCTGGTGACCTACCAGACCGACGCCAACGGCCAGCCGGTCAGCAAGATCCTGGTGGAGTCCTGCACCGACATCGACAAGGAGCTGTACCTCGGCGCCGTCGTCGATCGTTCCAGCCGCCGCATCGTGTTCATGGCTTCCACCGAAGGTGGCGTGGACATCGAGAAGGTCGCCCACGACACTCCCGAGAAGATCCTCAAGGCCACCATCGACCCGCTGGTCGGCGCGCAGCCGTACCAGGGCCGCGAGCTGGCCTTCCAGCTGGGCCTGAAGGGCGACCAGATCAAGCAGTTCACCCATATCTTCGTCGGCCTGGCGAAGCTGTTCCAGGACTACGACCTGGCCCTGCTGGAAGTGAACCCGCTGGTGATCAAGAAAGACGGCAACCTGCACTGCCTGGATGCCAAGATCAACATCGACAGCAACGCCCTGTACCGTCAGCCGAAGCTGCGCGCCATGCACGACCCGTCCCAGGACGATGCCCGTGAAGCCCATGCGCAGAAGTGGGAGCTGAACTACGTCGCGCTGGAAGGCAACATCGGCTGCATGGTCAACGGCGCCGGCCTGGCCATGGGTACCATGGACATCGTCAACCTGCACGGCGGCAAGCCGGCCAACTTCCTCGACGTTGGCGGCGGTGCGACCAAGGAGCGCGTGACCGAAGCGTTCAAGATCATCCTGTCCGACAGCAACGTGAAGGCTGTCCTGGTGAACATCTTCGGCGGCATCGTGCGTTGCGACATGATCGCCGAAGGCATCATCGGCGCCGTCAAAGAAGTCGGCGTGAAGGTTCCGGTTGTCGTCCGCCTGGAAGGCAACAACGCTGAACTGGGTGCCAAGGTCCTGGCCGAAAGCGGCCTGAACATCATCGCGGCAACCAGCCTGACCGACGCTGCCCAGCAAGTCGTCAAGGCCGCGGAGGGTAAGTAATGAGCGTCCTGATCAACAAAGACACCAAAGTCATCTGCCAAGGCTTCACCGGTAGCCAGGGCACCTTCCACTCCGAACAGGCCATCGCCTACGGCACCAAGATGGTCGGCGGCGTGACCCCCGGCAAGGGCGGCACCACCCACCTCGGCCTGCCGGTGTTCAACACTGTCAAGGAAGCCGTGGAAGCCACCGGCGCCGAAGCCTCGGTCATCTACGTTCCGGCTCCGTTCTGCAAGGACTCGATCCTGGAAGCGGCATTCGGCGGCATCAAGCTGATCGTCTGCATCACCGAAGGCATCCCGACCCTCGACATGCTGGACGCCAAGGTCAAGTGCGACGAGCTGGGCGTACGCCTGATCGGCCCGAACTGCCCGGGCGTGATCACTCCCGGCGAGTGCAAGATCGGCATCATGCCGGGTCACATCCACCTGCCGGGCAAGGTAGGCATCGTGTCGCGTTCCGGCACCCTGACCTACGAAGCCGTGAAGCAGACCACCGACGCCGGCTTCGGCCAGTCCACCTGCGTGGGCATCGGCGGCGACCCGATCCCGGGCTCCAACTTCATCGACATCCTGAAGCTGTTCCAGGAAGATCCGCAGACCGAAGCCATCGTCATGATCGGCGAGATCGGCGGTTCCGCCGAAGAAGAAGCCGCGGCCTTCATCAAGGCCAACGTGACCAAGCCGGTGGTGTCCTACATCGCTGGCGTGACTGCCCCTCCGGGCAAGCGCATGGGCCACGCCGGCGCCATCATCTCCGGCGGCAAGGGCACCGCGGACGAGAAGTTCGCCGCCCTGCAGGACGCCGGTGTGAAGACCGTGCGTTCCCTGGCCGACATCGGCAAGGCCCTGGCCGAGCTGACCGGTTGGGAAGTGAAGAAGGCCTGATTTCCCGGGTTTTCTGAGTTCCAGGACGAAGGCCACCGCCTCACAGCGGTGGCCTTCGTCGTTCTATCGCATCCGTCAAACGAATGTTGCCGCGATGCGCTATCATTGCCAACGGTTCGTGTCCGACAAAACCCCGGGCGCGCCACGCATCATCCCGCAGGCCAGCGCGCCTGCAGCTATAGCGCCACATGGCCCTCAAAAGGGGTCGGGCGGCTTGACCGGTCCTCCTCATCCGGAAGGACGATGTTTCCTAACACCCCCAAAGGGAAACCCCGAACAACCGAGACTTCTGCCAGTGGTACATCCTCCTATGACTCATTTGAAAGGGTTCGACCTGCTCGCCCTTGGCTTCATGACGTTCGCGCTTTTTCTCGGCGCGGGTAACATCATCTTTCCTCCCAGTGCCGGCATGGCGGCGGGCGAACACGTATGGAGCGCGGCTTTCGGCTTCCTCCTTACCGGTGTCGGCCTGCCGTTGCTGACGGTGGTCGCCCTGGCCCGGGTCGGAGGCGGTATTGGCCGCCTGACCCAGCCGATCGGGCGGCGCGCGGGAGTGGCGTTCGCCATCGCCGTCTATCTTGCCATCGGCCCGCTGTTCGCCACCCCGCGTACAGCCGTGGTGTCCTTCGAGATGGGCGTCGCGCCTTTCACCGGGGACGGCGGCGCGCCGTTGCTCGTCTATACCGTCGCTTACTTCTCCGTGGTTCTGTTCCTGGTGCTGAACCCGGGTCGCCTTGTCGACCGGGTCGGAAAGGTCATCACGCCGGTGCTGCTGTCGGCCCTGCTGGTTCTTGGCGGCGCGGCGATCTTCGCGCCGGCGGGAGCGATCGGCAGCAGTTCCGGCGAGTACCAGAGCGCGCCCCTGGTGCAGGGTTTCCTGCAGGGCTACCTGACCATGGATACCCTCGGTGCCCTGGTCTTCGGTATCGTCATCGCCACCGCCATTCGCGACCGCGGCATCAGCGACAGCCGGCTGGTCACGCGCTATTCCATGATCGCCGGGATCATCGCCGCCACCGGCCTGTCCCTGGTCTACCTGGCGCTGTTCTATCTTGGCGCCACCAGCCAGGGCATCGCCGGCGACGCCCAGAATGGCGTACAGATCCTCACCGCCTATGTGCAGCAGACCTTTGGCGTTTCCGGCAGCCTGTTGCTGGCGGTGGTCATCACCCTGGCCTGCCTGACCACGGCGGTAGGGCTGATCACGGCGTGCGGCGAGTTCTTCAGCGACCTGCTGCCGGTTTCGTACAAGACGGTGGTGATCGTGTTCTCGCTGTTCAGCCTGCTGGTCGCCAACCAGGGACTGACCCAGTTGATCAGCCTTTCGGTACCGGTTCTGGTGGGACTCTATCCGCTCGCCATCGTGCTGATCGCCCTGAGCCTGTTCGACCGGCTCTGGGTGTCGGCCCCGCGGGTGTTCGTGCCGGTGATGATCGTCGCGCTGCTCTTCGGCATCGTCGACGGGCTGGGGGCGGCCAAGCTGAACGGGTGGGTGCCGGACGTCTTCGCCAAGCTCCCGCTCGCCGATCAGAGCCTTGGCTGGCTGCTGCCGGTATCCATTGCGCTGGTCCTGGCAGTCGTTTGCGATCGGCTGCTGGGCAAGCCGCGCGAAGCGGTCGCCTGAGACGTCAGGCGAACCCCAGGAAGGCCGCCTCCGGGCGGCCTTTTTCATGAGCTGACGAAAGTCGTGTCCTGGCCGCGGCGAGCGGCGTCCCAACGGCGCGAAACAACGGCGGGGCGATTCCCGGCCGGCTCAAGAGGGAGTTTTCATGACCGCCGAACTCGGCATTTTCAACGGGCACCTGTCGCAACACCTGCTGGCGGCGCTCTGGTTCCTGTTCTGCTGGGTGGGCTACACCCGCTACGCCACCTGGAAGGGCCGCGACACCGCCTGCCTGGCCAGCGTCCTGCACCTCTACCGGGAGGACTGGATGCGCCGGCTGCTGCTGCGCGACAACCGTATCGCCGACGCCAGCGTGATCGGTAACCTGGAGCGTAACGCGTCGTTCTTCGCCTCCAGCACGCTGATCATCCTCGCCGGCATCCTCACCCTGCTGGGCTCCACCGATCGCGCCGTCTCGGTACTGGCCGACCTGCCGTTCGTGGAGGAGGCCAGCCGGGGACTGTCGGAACTGAAGCTGCTGTGCCTGGCAGTGGTCTTCGTCTATGCCTTCTTCACCTTCAGCTGGTGCATGCGCCAGTACAACTTCGCGGCGATCCTGGTCGGCTCGGCACCGATGATCGGCGAGCGCAACGTCGGCGAGCTGGAGCGCAAATCCTTTGCCGAGCGTGCCGCCCGGGTCATCTCGCTGGCGGCCAACCAGTTCAACTTCGGCTTGCGCTCGTACTATTTCGGCCTGGCCATGCTCGCCTGGTTCATCAACTCCTGGTTCTTCATGCTGGTGACGGCCGGCGTGGTGCTGGTCCTGTATCGCCGCGAATTCCATTCGGACGTGCTGGAGGTGATGGTCTACACCGAGACCGCAATCGCCGAAAGCCCGCGGGAAGGCGAGGGCGAGGTGCCCAGAGGCTGAATCCCGGGCATGAAAAAGCCCGCTTGCGCGGGCTCTTTCAGGGTACGTCAACGAGAACTTATTGCTGGTTCTGTTGCGGTTGCTCCGGAGTCGGTGCCGGAGTCTGCGGGGTTGCCGGAGTGTCGCTCGACGGCGCCGGGGCGCTGGGCTCGGCAGGGGGAGTAGCCGGAGCGCTCGGCTGGGTCTCGGTAGCCGGAGCTGCCGGGGCCGCTGCCTTGTCTTCCTCTTTCTTGTCGCAAGCGGCCAGGCCAAGGCTGGCAGCGAGCAGCAGGGCAAGAGTTACGGTCTTTTTCATCGTTTAGCCTCCATGTGCGGCTTTCCTCGTTGTAGCCCTTTGAACATTTGCGCTGGCGTGAAGTTCCACACACTTCGACTATTTCGATCGTTATGTCCAAAACCCCGGCTGCCGGGGCTTTGGCGGCAGGGTATGATTCGCCCTCCAGAAAACTCCCAGCAAGGTCGCCGTCATGTCGGAAAATCCTCTCCTCGAGCGCGCCCGGCGCTTTCTCTCGGCCTTGCGTCATTGCCAGGTGCTGGGGTTGACGGTCGAGGCCGCCGACGAGAAAGGACTGACCCTGCGCCTGCCCTACAGCCAGGCGATCATCGGCAACCCGGAAAGCGGGGTCGTCCACGGCGGTGCGATCACCACCCTGATGGACACCACCTGCGGTATTTCCACGGTCTGCGTGCTGCCGGACTTCGAGATCTGCCCGACGCTCGACCTGCGCATCGACTATATGCATCCCGCCGAACCGCACAAGGATGTCTATGGCTTCGCCGAGTGCTACCGGGTCACGCCGAACGTGATCTTCACCCGCGGCTTCGCCTACCAGGACGATCCGGGCCAGCCCATCGCCCATGTCGTCGGCGCCTTCATGCGCATGGGCGGTTCGGCTCGCTCCGGGGCGGCCAGGCCGGCCGCGCAGGGAGGTGCGGCATGAGCCCGACCAGCCTCGAGCAACTGGTCCGCGACGCGCGCCGGAACAACGACTACAGCCCGCTGGTGGAGCTGATCCCGTACGCCAAGCTGCTCGGCATCGAATGCCTGCGCCTGGGCGACGACATGGTCTTCCGCCTGCCGGCGAACAAGGACAACATCGGCAACCCGACCCTGCCGGCCATCCATGGCGGTGTGATCGCCGGCTTCATGGAGCATGCGGCGATGTTGCACCTGCTGACTTTCATGAGCATTCCGCACCTGCCGAAGATCATCGATTTCTCCATCGATTACCTGCGTGCCGGGCACTTCCGCGATACCTACGCGCAATGCCAGGTCTGGCGCCAGGGGCGACGGGTGGCGAACGTCGCGATCAACGCCTGGCAGACCACCCAGGGCGAGCCCATCGCCACCGCGCGGGCGCATTTCAAGGTGGACGAGCCGTGAGCCGTACGCTGCGGAAAGTGGGCTGAGGATATCGCGATGGATGCCTTGCTGATTCTGGGCGGCCTGCTGCTGATGGTCGCCGGCTATATCTGGGTCATCGTCCTGGCCTTCGGTACCGGTCTGCTGTGGGGTTACGGCAGCCTTTTCCCGCCGGTGGCGCTGGCCTATATCGGCGTGCACTGGCGTACGGCGCGCAAGGGCGTCGGGCTGGCCGCGCTGGGTTGCATCCCGCTGGTGGTCGGCCTGGCGCTGCTGGCCAGTCACGACGCTGCGCGACTGGAGGCGATCCTCAGCCTGCGCTGGCTGAAGCCGGAGGCCAGGCCGCCGGCGGAACTGGCCATCGCGCTCAGCGGGGAGTTCAACGGCAAGCCTTTCGCGCCGCAGAGCGGCGAGTTGATCGGCGGCGTGCTGAGCCTGCGCCAGGGGCACGATTTCTACGCCCAGCGCGAGCTGCAGATCCGCCTTCCGGCACAGCCGCTCGGGGCGCTGCGCCTGGACGTGCTGCCCGAGGACGGCGGCGCGTTGCCAGAAGTCGAGCTGAGCTGGCTGCAACCGGAGCAGGACCTGCCCGAGGCGCGTCGTCTCCTGCGTGGCTATACCTTGCACCTGGACCTGCGGCCCAAGGCGCCGAACCGCCTGGAGGGCGAGTTCCACCTGAGCCTGCCGAGCGACTACCGGACCACCCTCAGCGGCCACGTCGAGCTGTATACCGACCGGCTGCGCTATCGGCACGGCAAGGTCGACCTGGGCTACGACTCCGACGATACCCTGGCCCTGGTCTTGCGCGACTATCTGCAGCGGCGCTTCGCCAGCCGCGACGTCAGCCTCGTGCGGGCGCCGTCCTGGCGCGCGGCCAGCCATGCGCGGCCGCTGCGTATCGAGGCCCTGGTGGCCGGCCAGACTCAGGTGCTGGAGCTGACGCTGGAGAAGAACGCCCGGCGGGAGTGGACGGTGCGCGGCGACGCGTTCCCCGCCTTGCCGGCGGAGCCTGCGACCGTGGCCGCGGCGGCGCCGCCCGAGCCGCAGGCGCTGCCGGCGCCGGGCAACGCCACCCTCGACCTGGAGCTGGTCCAGGTCGAACCGCAGCGCTACAGCCAGCGCCTGGTCAAGGCCACTACGGTACGCGGGCGTATCGCCGAGGGCCGTTTCACCGGCCTCGACAGCGAGGGGCGCCTGGTGATCCGCCGGGAAATGCCCGGTGCGGGGGAGGCGAGCTACCTGTTGCGCCCGGCGGAGATCGCCCGTCTCGAACTGCTCGAACGCTAGTCGTCGCACGACGGTGCGCGGTTTTTTCGCATAAGCGCTTGAAAAGCCGGAAGAAGGCCCCACCTAGGGGACATCCGCCGTGGTACGCGGCTTATGTCATTGATGGAGCTTGGAGCGATGAGCGTGGAAACCCAAAAAGAGACACTGGGCTTTCAGACTGAAGTGAAGCAACTGCTTCACCTGATGATTCATTCTCTCTATTCGAACAAGGAAATCTTCCTCCGCGAACTGATTTCCAACGCCTCGGACGCCGCCGACAAGCTGCGTTTCGAAGCCCTGGCCAATCCCGAGCTGCTCGAGGGCGGCGCCGAGCTGAAGATCCGCGTCAGCTTCGACAAGGAAGCCAACACCGTCACCCTGGAAGACAACGGCATCGGCATGAGCCGCGAGGATGTGGTGACTCACCTGGGCACCATCGCCAAGTCCGGGACCGCCGACTTCCTGAAGAACTTGTCTGGCGACCAGAAGAAGGATTCGCACCTGATCGGCCAGTTCGGCGTCGGTTTCTACAGCGCCTTCATCGTCGCCGACAAGGTCGATGTCTACTCCCGTCGCGCCGGCCAACCGGCCAGCGAAGGCGTGCACTGGTCGTCGAAGGGCGAGGGCGAGTTCGACGTCGCCACCATCGACAAGCCCGAGCGCGGCACCCGCATCGTCCTCCACCTGAAAAAGGGCGAGGAGGAGTTCGCCGATGGCTGGCGCCTGCGCAACGTGATCAAGAAATACTCCGATCACATCGCTTTGCCGATCGAGCTACCCAAGGAATTCCACGGCGAAGAGGCCGACAAGCCGGCCGAGCCGGAATGGGAAACGGTCAACCGCGCCAGCGCGCTGTGGACCCGTCCGCGCGCCGAGGTGAAGGACGAGGAATACCAGGAGTTCTACAAGCACGTCGCCCATGACTTCGAGAACCCGCTGAGCTGGAGCCACAACAAGGTCGAAGGCAAGCTGGAATACACCTCGCTGCTCTACGTGCCGGGCCGCGCGCCGTTCGACCTGTACCATCGCGAGGCGCCACGAGGCCTGAAGCTGTACGTACAGCGCGTGTTCATCATGGACCAGGCCGACGAGTTCCTGCCGCTGTACCTGCGCTTCATCAAGGGTGTGGTCGACTCCAACGACCTGTCGCTGAACGTCTCCCGGGAAATCCTGCAGAAGGATCCGGTGATCGACTCGATGAAGTCGGCGTTGACCAAGCGCGTGCTGGACATGCTGGAGAAGCTGGCGAAGAACGAGCCGGAGCAGTACAAGACCTTCTGGAAGAACTTCGGCCAGGTCCTCAAGGAAGGCCCGGCGGAAGACTTCGGCAACAAGGAGAAGATCGCCGGCCTGCTGCGCTTCGCCTCCACCGGCGACGATTCGGGCGAGCAGAGCGTAGCGCTGGCCGACTACATCGGTCGGATGAAGGAAGGCCAGGACAAGATCTACTACCTCACCGGCGAGAGCTACTCGCAGGTGAAGAACAGCCCGCACCTGGAAGTCTTCCGCAAGAAGGGCATCGAGGTGCTGCTGCTCACCGATCGCATCGACGAGTGGCTGATGAGCTACCTGCCGGAGTTCGACGGCAAGCAGTTCGTCGATGTCGCCCGCGGCGACCTGGACCTGGGCAGCCTGGACTCGGAAGAGGACAAGAAGGCCCAGGAAGAAGTCGCCAAGAGCAAGGAAGGCCTGATCGAGCGCCTGAAGAAGGTGCTCGACGAGCAGGTCAGCGAAGTCCGCGTCTCCCACCGTCTGACCGACTCGCCGGCGATCCTCGCCATCGGCGAACAGGACCTTGGCCTGCAGATGCGCCAGATCCTCGAGGCCAGCGGGCAGAAAGTGCCGGACTCGAAGCCGATCTTCGAGATCAACCCGCAGCATCCGCTGATCGAGAAGCTGGATGCGGAGCCGGACGAGGACCGCTTCGGCGAGCTGTCGCATATTCTCTTCGACCAGGCCGCCCTGGCCGCGGGGGACAGCCTCAAGGATCCGGGCGCCTACGTACGCCGACTGAACAAGCTGCTGGTGGAGCTGTCCGCTTAAGCAGTAGCCCCGACAAAGCCCGCTTCGGCGGGCTTTGTCTTTTCCAACTCTCGCAGGAGCAGTACCCATGAGTGAGATTCGTGTAGAGCCGGTCGCCTACGACATCGATGGGCAGCCGTACGAAGGTCAACTGGTGTACGACGCCAGCCACGCGGGGCCGCGCCCGGGCCTGCTGATGGCGCCGAACTGGATGGGCGTGAGCGCCGCCGCGCTGGACATCGCCCGGCAGGTCGCCGGCCGTGGGCACGTGGTGCTGGTGGCGGACCTCTACGGCAGGGACGTGCGTCCGCAGAACGGCGACGAGGCGGGCGCGGCGATGATGCCGCTGAAGAACGACCGGGCCCTGCTGCGCAAGCGCATGCAGGCAGCGCTGGCGGCCTTGCGCGGACAGGCGCTCGCGGCTGTCGATACGACCCGCCAGGCCGCCTTCGGTTTCTGCTTCGGCGGTTGCTGCGCGCTGGAGCTGGCTCGCGACGGCGCCGAGCTGAAGGCCTTCGTGTCCTTCCATGGCACCCTGGATACGCCGGACCCGGCGCATGCCAGGAATATCAAGGGCGCGGTACTGGTCCTCGACGGCGCCTCCGATCCGCTGGTGCCGCGCGAGCAGTTGCCGGCCTTCGCCAGGGAGATGACCGATGCCGGCGTCGACTGGCAGCTCACCAGCTACGGCGGCGCGGTGCATTCCTTCACCGATCCGAACGCCAAGGTGCCGGGCAAGATGCACTATGACGCCAGGACCTCCCGGCGTGCCTTCCAGGCGATGGACGACCTGCTGGCGGAAGTCTTCGCCTGAGACCGCCGGCTCACTCGCGCATGGCGAAGCAATGCCTGGCCTCGGGGAAGCGCCTTTCGCGCACGTCCTCGGCGAAGCGCCGGGCCGCCTCGTCGATTTCCCGGTCGAGGCGCGCGTAGCGTTCGACGAAGCGCGGTACCTGTTCGCCGCTTAGCCCGAGCAGGTCCTCGCTGACCAGTACCTGGCCGTCGCAGGCCGGCGAGGCGCCGATACCGATGCAGGGGATCGCCAGTTCTTCGCTAAGGCGACGGGCCAGCGGCTCGCCTACGCCTTCGATGACCACCGCGAAGGCGCCGCCGCGCTGCATGGCGAGGCCGTCGCGGCGTACCCGTTCGGCGCTTTCCGGGTCACGCCCCTGGGCCTTGAAGCCGCCCATGGCGTTGACCTGCTGCGGCATCAGGCCGATATGGGCGAGCACCGGTATGCCACGGCGTACCAGGAAGTCCACGGTTTCTTCCATTTCCTCACCGCCTTCCAGCTTCACCGCCTGGGCGCCGCTGTCGGCCAGCAGGCGTGCGGCGTTGCGGAACGCCTGTCGGGGCGATTCCTGGTAGCTGGCGAACGGCAAGTCGGCCACCACGCAGGCGCGCCGGCTGCCGCGCATCACCGCCAGGGTGTGGGCGACCATCATCTCCAGGCTCACTCCCAGGGTACTGGGCATGCCATAGAGCACCATGCCCAGCGAATCGCCGACCAGCAGCAGGTCGGCGTGCGGATCGAGGAGGCGGGCCATGGGCGTGCTGTAGGCGGTCAGCGCCACCAGGCTGCCGGCACCCTTGCGGCGCTGGATATCGGGAACGGACAGGCGATGTTGCGGGCGATGACTGCTCATGGCGTGGCTCCGGTTTGTCTATGGGGAGCCACACGCTACCATCGGCCACGCACCGCTCACTCGACGGATGGGGACAACCGATGCCGCAAACGGGACAAGAACGCGACCTGCCGCGATTCCGCAGCCTGCCCTGCGCGGTGTATCTGCGCGCCTTCGAGATGCCCGCCGGGCACCGGGTGGAGATGCACGACCACCCCTGGGGCCAACTGATGTACGCCGCCAGCGGCACCTTGCGCGCCAGCACCGAGCGGCACAGCTATCTGGTGCCGGCGCAGCGGGCGCTGTGGATTCCGCCGGGCGTCCGGCACGCCGCGGAGGCTTGCAACCCTGTGCTGTTCCGCAGTCTCTACCTGGATCGTTCGCTGCCCGGCGGTTGCCGGGTACTGGAGGTGTCCGGCCTGCTGCGCGAACTGTTGCTGCGGGCGGCGGAGTTTCCCCGTGAATATCCGCCGGGTGGCGAGGCCGAGCGTCTCATGCAGGTGGTCGCCGATGAGGTCGGGCGCCTTCGCGAGGCACCGCTGAACCTGCCGTTGCCTGGCGACCCGCGCTTGCGCCGGATCACCGACGCGCTACAGGCGGATCCCGCCGATCCGCGCGGCATCTCGGATTGGGCGGGACTGGTGGGGGCTTCCCGACGGACCCTGGCGCGGCTGTTCCGCGAGCAGACCCAGTTGTCGTTTCGCGAGTGGCGCCAGCGCCTGCGTCTGCTCAACGCGGTCGCCGCGCTGGAGGAGGGCGCCAGCGTGACGCGGGTGGCCAGCGACCTTGGCTACGACTCCACCTCGGCGTTCATCAGCCTGTTCCAGCGTCATTTCGGCCAGACCCCCGGTTGCTTCGCCCGCTCCCTGCGCTTGCCCAACTGAGCCGCATGCTTCAGGGCGCCGCCTGTCGGCGCAGGCTTGCCGCCTTGGCCGCGAGGTCCGGCCAGGCGGGCTTGCCGGCGAAACGCTCGCGCAGGTAGTTGGCCAGGGCGGCGACTTGCCGGTCGTCGAGGCTATGGCGGAAGCCGGGCATATAGCCGAGGTCGCCGGTGGCCGGGCTGTGGATGCCGTCGAGGATGATCCGCAGCAGGTTGTCCGGGCTGTCCGCATGCACATTGCTGTTCAGCGCCAGGGATGGACGCACGCCGAAGAAGCGCGGTCCGTCGCCGTCATGGTGGCAGGCCAGGCAGGCACCGGCGAACAGGCGCGCGCCGCTGCCGCTGGGCGGTTGCACGCGGCCGTAGCCCTGCCGGTCGAGGCGTTGCGCCTGTTGCTGATCGGTTTCCCCGGCCGGGGCAGCGGCGTAGGACGCAAGGTAATGGGCCAGGGCCCGCAGGTCCTCGTCCGACTGCTTGGCCAGGCCTTCGCCGACCACTGGCGCCATCGGCCCGCTGGCGACCCCGTGGTAGGCCGAATAGCCGTGGCGGAGGTAGGCGTAGAGGGCCTCCTCGCTCCAGGCGATGGGCGCCGGCGAACTGGCGTTCAAGGCTGGCGCGGTCCAGCCCTCCGCCTCGCCGCCGGCGAAGTGCGCGCTGCCGGACTTTTCCGCGCCGAGCGCGTTGCGCGGCGAGTGGCAGGCGCTGCAATGGCCGAGGCCTTCGGCGAGATAGGCGCCGCGGTTCCATTGCTGGTTGCGCGTCGGCTCGTCGCGGTAGGCGCCGGGCTCCAGGAACAGCAGGTTCCAGCCGGCCATCAGCTGGCGTTGGTCGAAGGGGAACGGCAACTGGTTGGCAGGCGTTTCGCTGTGCACCGCCGGCTGGCTCATCAGGTAGGCGTACAGGGCCTTCAGGTCTTCGTCGCGAGTCCTGGTGAAGGCGGTGTAAGGGAACGCCGGATACAGGTAGCTGCCGTCGCGGGCCACGCCATGCCGCATGGCCCGCTCGAAGGCGGGGTAGGACCAGCCACCGATGCCGCTCGCGCGATCCGGCGTGAGGTTGCTGCTGTAGATCGTCCCGAACGGCGTCGGCAAGGCCCGTCCGCCGGCGTTGCGCGGGCCGCCTTCGCGAGTGTGGCAGACCGCGCAGTCGCCGAGGGCGGCGAGGCGTTCGCCGCGGGCGATCTGCTCGGCGCTGAAGGGACCGGGTGTGCCTTCCAGTGGCGCGATGGCCGGTTGCCAGGCGTAGCCGAGGGCGATGGCGGCGAGCGCGACGAGGCTGCCGGAGGCCCAGAGGCCGATGCGTGTTGCCTTCTTCATCTGTCAGTCATCCACTGCGCGGGGCGCCGCGGCGCCCCGGGGAAAAGGATCAGGCCTGCGCGCTGCGCAGCGCCGCGAGTACGCGTTCCGGAGTGAACGGCACCTGTCGCAGGCGCGCTCCGGTAGCGTCGAAGATCGCATTGGCGATGGCCGCGGCGCTGGGCACCGAGGCTGACTCGCCAGCGCCCATCGGTGGCTGCTCGGGGCGGTCGAGCAGCAGCACGTCGATCTCCGGCAGTTCGGGGAAGCCGAGGATCGGGTAGCCGCCCCATTCCAGGCTGGTGACGCCGCGGCGGTCGAAGGTGGCGAATTCCTTGAGTACCCGGCTGGTGGACTGGATGACGTTGCCGTGGACCTGGTGCCTGACCCCATCGGGATTGACCATCTGCCCGCAGTCATGGGCGACCCAGACCTTGGCGACGCGCACCGCGCCGTTCTCCGGGTTCACCTCGACGTCGACGATCCAGGCGGCCCAGGCGGCGCCGAAACCGGGAAACTTGCTGTGGAAGTAGCGCGCATAGGCGAAGCCGCGTCCCTTCAGCACGCCGTCCCGGCGCGCCTCTGGGTTGGGGGAGGTGCGTGGCTGCCAGCCGGCGCGGGCGACCAGGGCGTCGATCAGCGCCAGGGCGCGCTGGTCGTCCAGGTAGCGGCGGCGGAAGGCGATGGGGTCGATGCCGGCCAGGTGCGCCAGTTCGTCGGCGTAGGACTCATGGGCGAACACGTTCGGCAGCGCCGAGACGCCGCGCATCCAGGACGCGCGGACGATGGGGGCGGCGTCGTTGGCCACCACCCGCATCCGCGGGTAGCGGTATTGCGGGATCGCGGTGCGGTCGCCCATGTCGGCCACCTGCGGGGTGGCCTGGATCCGCCCGGTGAGGAGCAGGGCCAGGGTCGGCGCACCGTTGGAGGGGTAGCAGGTGGCGAAGTCGTAGGCCGCCACCCGGCCTTGCTCGTCGAGACCGCCGCGGACCTCGATCAGTTGCGCGGTGCCTTTCGGTTCCCAGCCATGTTCCTGTTCGCGCATCAGTTGTACCCGCACCGGCCGGCCCACTGCCTGCGCCAGGAGCACGGCGTCGGCGCTGACGTCGTCGGCGCCGTTGCGTCCGTAGCAGCCGGCGGCTTCCATGCGGATCACCTCGATGTCCCCGGTCTCGCGCTGCAGCAGCCTGGCCAGGTCGTTGCGCAGGTCGTGCGGGTTCTGCGTGCCGGACCAGACGCGAGCGCGCTGCGCATCGACCTCGGCGAGGGCGCAGGAAGGGCCGATGGAGGCATGCAACTGGTAGGGCCAGACATAGGTGGCCGACAGCGGCCGGGCGATGCCCGCGAGGTGCTGCTCGAGACCGGGCGAGTCGTGCAGCGTGCGTGGCTTCTTCGGATGCCGGCGAAGCGTGTCCTCGAGCCGGTCGGGTTCCAGCGGCGGCAGGCCCTGCCAGTCCTTCCAGCGCACCTTGAGCTGGCGCGCGGCGCGGATCGCCTGCTCCTCGCGTTCGCAGACCACGCCGACGAAGTCGCCGATCACGACCACCTTGACCAGCCCCGGCAGCCCGGCGACCGAGCTTTCGTCTACCGCCAGCAGGCTGCTGCCGAGCGGGGCGCTGACATCCGCGCCGGTATAGGGCGGGCGTACCACTCGCCCATGCAGCATGCCGGGCAGGCGCATGTCGTGGACATAGGTCAGTTGGCCGGTCAGCTTCGCCGGGATGTCCACCCGACGCACCGGCTTGCCGACCAGGCGGTACTCGCTGCGCGGCTTGAGCGGCGCCTTGCCGTCGATGTTCAGGTTGAAGCGCTGGCCTCGCAGCAACTCGCCGTAGCCGATCCGTCGCTGCGGATTGGCGGCGGCGAAGACCTGGCCGTTTTCGCTGCGCAGGCTGTCCGGATGCACCGGGAAATGGCTTCCGGCCTGGCGCAGGAGGAAGCGCCGGGCTTCGGCGGCGGCCTGGCGCAGCGGCACGGCGCTGACCTGGATGCTGGCGCTGGCGATGGTCGGCCCCTGGTCCGGTGTGCGACGGGTGTCGCCGAGGATCATCTCGACCTGCTCGAACGCGACGTCCAACTCTTCGGCGACGATCTGCGCCAGTGCCGTGCGGATGCCGGTACCAAGGTCGACGTGGCCGCAGAAGGCGGTGACCTTGCCGTCCGCGGCGATGGCGATGAACGAGTCGACCTGGTCCAGCGGCAGGTCGGTGGCGCCCTGCTCGGCAAGGGCGAGCAGCGGGGCGGGCAGGTTGACGGTGACCAGCAGCAGGCCGCCGGCCTTGAGGAAGCCGCGTCGCGAGGGATTGGCCAGGCTCATGCCGGGTGCTCCTCCTGACGCTCCTTCAGGCTCTCGGCGGCACGCCGCACGGCCTTGAGAATCTCCACATGGGTGCCGCAGCGACACAGGTTGTAGGCCAATTCCTGGCGGATCTCGCCGTCGCTGGGGTTCGGGTTGCGATCCAGCAACGCCTTGGCGGTCATCACCATGCCGTTGATGCAGTAGCCGCATTGGGCGGCCTGTTCGTCGATGAAGGCCTGTTGCAGCGGATGGGGATGGGCGGCATCGCCGAGTCCTTCGAGGGTAACCACCTGGCGGCCCACGGCAGCCTCCACCGGGGTGATGCAGGAGCGGGTGGCGACGCCATCCATCAGCACGGTGCAGGCGCCGCACTCGCCGAGGCCGCAGCCGAACTTGGGACCGTTCAGTTGCAGGTCGTTGCGCAGGACATAGAGCAGGGGGGTATCGGGGGCGACATCGAGGCGCAGGGACTGACCGTTGACGGTCAGGGCAAGGGCATCGCTCATGGCGGTTTCTCCCCATGCCGGGGGCATGGCTGTTCATCAGGCGGATGTCCCGTCGGCCGTGCCTGGTAGCGTGCGGCTCTGCGGGAATTTGTTTGTATACAAACATGTTATGGATGCCTGCGGCGAACTGTCAATGGCAGGCCGCTACGACGAAAGGCGCAGCTCCGGACGACGTAACGCGGAAAAAAAGATAGACCGCAATGGCCTCAGATCAGGCGAGCGAGCAACCCGCGCAGGGTTTCCTGTTCTTGCGGGGAGAGGGGAGCCAAGGCCTGCCGGTTGATCTCGCGGGCGGCCGCCAGGCCGGCCTCGAGTTCGGCGCGTCCGGCAGGACTGAGGCTGACCAGCAGGCGCCGGCCGTCGTCCGGATCGGCGCTGCGCTGGATCAGTCCCCGTTTGTCCAGGCGCTCGACGACGCCCTTGATGGTCGCGGCGTCCATGGCGGTGAGCCGGCCGAGCTGGTTCTGCGGGCAGGGTCCGGTCTCGCCGAGGCGGACCAGGGCGGCCCACTGGGTGGGTGTCAGGCCGTTGCCGATGCCATTGGCGAACAACGCTGCATAGCGCTGGTTGGCCTGGCGCAGGATGAAGCCGATCTGGTCGTCGAGGCGGTACGGGGCGGTACGGGACATGCTGGACATCGGTGGTGGCGTGAGGGCCTCATTCTAGCTCACGGCCGGTACCAGAGTGCCTCGCGCTGAAAAGGAGTTTTTCCTGGAAGATAGGGGTTTTTCAGCTCGATTATTCTCCGCTGCCGAAGGGCAAGCTTTTCCAGCCGCGTCTTGAAATGTCGCTCGAACAGCCGTTCGAAGCTACCGTCGGCAATCGCCTTCTCCAGGCCCTGGCGAATGGCCTCGGCCAGTTCCGGGCGTTGACGCGAAACGAAGAAATAGAAGGCCGCGGGGTAGTGCAGGGCCAGGTGCTGGTCGATCGCCAGGTGCAGCCCGGCGCGGGAGGCGTCCTCCAGTTCTCCGTCGATCACTACGACCTCGCGGGGGAAGACCTCGAAGCGGCCGGCATCGAGCATGCGGAACAGGCTCTCGTAGTTCTGGCTGGTCTTCACCTCCAGGCCGTTGGCGCGCAGGATCGGTGTGTCGGCCCAGTCCTGGCGCTGGCCGAAGCGCAGGCGGCGGAGATCGTCGAGGGTCCGCACCGAGGCCAGGAGATCCTTGTTGGCGGCGCTGACCAGGGGAATGCGCCAGCCGATCAGGCCGCGATAGATCGGAATGCGGATCGGCAGCAGGGTCTCTTCCAGGTCGTCGCGGGACTGCGCCCACATCACCTGCAGGCCCGGATCGTCCTGCTCCAGGCGCAGTTGCGCACGGGACTGCGGCATGGGCTGCGCGCTGGGCTCCAGGCGGTAGTCGCCGCCGCTCCTGGCCAGCGCCAGTTGCAGCAGCTCGACGACGTAGGGTTCGGGGTTGCGCCCTTCGGAATGGCGCGGATAGATCAGCCGTTCGCCAGCCCCGGCATGCCAGGTCAGCAGGCCGAGCAACAGGGCCAGCCAGCGGAGCGGCGAACCCTGGCCGAGCGGCAGCGGTCTATGTTCACTCAGGCCTATCAGGAGGAATGCCATGGCTGGCCCCCGTACGCGTGCCCTGTTTTCGACATTGTTCGTCCTGTCCCTGGTGACATCCTTGACCCATGCCAGGGATTATCGCTACAGCGACGCTCACGTGCACTATGTGGATTTCTTCCAGGAAAGCGAAGGCATGCCGCGCCTGCTGGAGGCGATGGACAAAGGCCGGGTCGACCATGTGATGCTCAGCGGCGTCGCGGTCGCCAAGAAATGGCACGAGGACGAGCCGAAGCGGCCGCGCTACTACGCTGGCGACGATGCCGGAGCCTATTGGTACAGCGCCACCGACGTGATCGTGGCGGCGGCGGTGAAATCCCTGCCAGCCGAGCAGCGGCGGCGCGTGCATCCGTTCCTGACCGGTTTCAACCCGACCGACAAGAACGCCGACGCGCACATCCGTCGCATGCTGGAGCTGGACCCAGGACTCTGGCAGGGCATCGGCGAGATCTTTACCCGGCACGACGACCTCACCGCGCTGACCTACGGCGACGTGCCGAGGGCCAACAATGAGGCGCTGGCGCGGGTCTATCACCTGGCCGCCGAATTCGACCTGCCGGTGTTGCTGCACGCCAACGTCACTTCCAAGCGCGAACGCAACCCGCTGTACCTGGCGGAAATCGAGGAGCCCCTGCGCAATCACCCGCATGTGCGGTTCATCTGGGCCCATGCCGGGACCAGCATGGAGATCCATCGCCACCAGAAGAAACTGGACTTCCTCCTGCCGACCCTTGGGCGTCTGCTGCAGCGCTACCCGAACCTCTACATCGACCTGTCCTGGTCGGTGTTGCGCCCGTACCTGCTGGACGAGCAGGGCAAGCCCGACCCGCAGTGGCTGGCACTGGTCGAGCGGTTTCCGCAACGCTTCATGCTCGGTTCCGATGTGGTCGGCCAGTTCGACAGCCTGCCCGAGTTGATGGCCAGCTTCGATCCGTTCCTCGACGCCTTGCCCGAGCAGGTCGCTCGCCAGGTGGCGCGGGACAACTTCCTCGCAGTGCTGCCGCGCCAGCCCGCCGATCCGCGAGGCGAATAACCCGGATTCGTCATCAGTCTGTCATGCCGGCGTCATAGGCTCGCGCCAGTCCCATCCAGGAGTGAGTCATGTCCTTCATCCGTTCTTGCATCAGTCGTTCCGTCTTCCTGCTCGGCGCCGGCGTCGCCGTGGCGGCGCAGGCCGAGGTGCGTATTGACGGCCCCATCGAATATGGCGTGTTCGAAAGCCGCTACCAGGATTTCCAGCCCGGAGAACGGGTATTGACCCGTAGCGAGCAGAACATCCAGCAGACTACCGAAGTCCCGGCCAAGCTCGGCACCAAGTTCGGCATGCGTTATCAACTCAGCGGCAAGCAGGAAGGCGATACGCCTTTGACGCTGCTCTACCTCACCCCGGGCGTGGTCACTCCGGATGGCCAGCGGCATGACAAGTTCGAAGTGGTGCAGAAGCTGGTGCCGGGCGCGCCGACCGATGTCATGGCCTACGAATTCACCGAGCCGCATGAAGTGGTGAAGGGCGAATGGCGGTTGATGGTGTTCCAGGGCGATCGCCTGCTGGCGGAGAAATCCTTCGACGTGCGCTGAGCGCGAGCCATGCAGAGCGCTGGTTTTCTTGTGTCGCGTGGATAACGCGGGGGCGCCATTCGCTCTACCGGGCAAGGGTTGCCTGCGTGCGGTAGGGCGAATAACCGCCTGCGGTTATCCGCCGTTTTGGCGGCGTACGCGCGGATGCCGACGGTAGCCTGTTCGTCCTTCGATCAGTCCCTGCTGACCCGGGTATCTTCCGCGGCGAGCGGACTGCCGTCGCCGGCGCGTACCTGCAGGCGCGGCACCGGCTGGCCGCTGTCGCGTTCGACCAGGCGGACATGGGATTCGTCCGGGGCGAAGAAATAGTCCTCGCCCCACTGCCGAATCGCCACCAGCAGGGGGAAGAGCGCGCGTCCCTTGTCAGTCAGGCGGTATTCCTGGTGACTGCCGCTTTCGGCCGGGACCGCCACCATCACGCCGTGCTCCACCAGGTTGCGCAGGCGCGCCGCCAGGATGTTCTTGGCCAGGCCGAGGCTCTTCTGGAATTCGCCGAAGCGCGTCAGTCCTTCGAAGGCATCGCGCACGATGAGCATCGACCAGCCGTCGCCGATCACGTCCAGCGGGCGGGCGACTGGACAACTGGCTTGCTTGTGGCTGGTGCGCTTGACCATCAGGGCGGCTCCGGAGGGGAGAGGATCGGGTTTCATGGTAAAACCCGGGCTCCACGCTGGGCAACCGCAGCAAGTGCGCCGCCGTGAGACGGCGCACGGCATGGTCAGACGACGAAGCGGGTGACCATGTTGTTCAGGTCGATGGCCAGTTGCGACAGTTCCTGGCTGGCGGCGGCGGTCTGGTTGGAGCCGGCGGATGTCTGCAGCGAGATGTCGCGGATGTTCACCAGGTTGCGGTCGACCTCGCGGGCCACCTGGGCCTGCTGCTCGGAGGCGCTGGCGATCACCAGGGTACGCTCGTTGATCTGGCCGACCCGCTCGGCGATCTCGTTCAGCGCCAGGCCGGCGGCTTCGGCGATCTCCAGCATGTTGCGGGCGCGTACGCTGCTGCTGTCCATGGCGCCGACCGCGGCGCCGGTGCCTTCCTGGATGTTGGCGATCATCTGCTCGATCTCGCGGGTGGATTCCTGGGTGCGATGGGCGAGGGCGCGAACCTCGTCGGCGACCACGGCGAAACCGCGGCCCTGCTCGCCGGCGCGAGCCGCCTCGATGGCCGCGTTGAGCGCCAGGAGATTGGTCTGTTCGGCGATACCGCGGATCACGTCGAGGACCTTGGAAATGTCCTGGGCCTTTTCCGCCAGGCCGCCGACCAGCGCCGAGGTATTGTCCACTTCTTCGCTCATCAGGCGGATCGCCTGGACCGTCTCCAGTACCCGCTGGCGTCCGTTCTGCGCCGATTGCTCGGAGGCGGACGAGGCGTCCGAGGTGGAGCTGGCGTTGCGCGCCACTTCCTCGACGGCGGCGGTCATCTCGTTGACCGCGGTGGCGGCCATCTGGATTTCGTCGTTCTGCTGGGTCAGCGAGCGGTTGCCCTGCTCGGTGACGGCGCTGAGTTCCTCTGCGGCGGAGGCCAGTTGGGTCGCCGAGCTGCCGATCTGCTGGATGGTCTGGCGCAGTTGTGCCTGCATGCCCTGGAGAGCGGCCAGCAGCTTGGCCGGTTCGTCGCGGCCAGAGGTATCGATGCGGCTGGTGAGGTCGCCGGAAGCGATCACCTCGGCCACTCGCAGCGCCTCGCCGAGCGGTTGGGTGATGCTGCGGGTGAACAGCCAGGCCAGTACCAGGGTAGCGAGGCCGGCGACCAGCAGCACGCCGATCACTGCGGCGAAGGCACTGTGATAGACACGGTCGGCCGTCTGGTTGGCCTGGCTGGCGCCCTTGGCGTTGAAGTCGATCAGCGCCTGCAGTTGCTGCTGGGTGGCGCGGTACTGGTCGAGCAGGGTGCTTTCGGTGTACTGGCGGGTCTCTTCCAGCGGTTTGCTGCGCGACATCTGCACCAGGGTCTGCTGGCTTTGCAGGAGCGTCTGCCGGGTAGCCAGGTAGCGCTCGTAGATCGAGCGCTCGTCGGCACCACTGATCAGTCGCTGGTAGGCGCCCTCACGATCGGTCAGCTCCTTGCCGATTTCCGTCATGCGGCTTTCCAGGAAGCGCTTGCTGCTGTCGTCCGCCGCCAGCACATGGGCCAGTTGCACCTGCCGCAGTTCGGCGAGCAGAACGTTCAACTCGGCGCTTTCGCGGACGCTAGGCAGCCAGTTGTCGCTGATGTCCGAAGAGGCTTCGTTGAGCGAACCCATTCGGTTCAGGGAAAAGATGCCGGTGATGACCAGCAGAGCGGTGATCAGGGCGAAACTCAGGGCGGCACGGGTCGCGATGGGCATACTGCGCAAAGACATGATGGCGGATTCCAGGGGGCAGGAGAGAGACGGGGCTGATCAGTTCTATCGGCAGGCGGGGCGCTAGGTTTAGCCCGTTCATGCAGTTCGGGTAAAGAAACGCTGGGTACAAAAAAGCGCCCCGAAGGGCGCTTCATGCGGCGATGGAGGGAATCAACCCTGCCAGCGCTTGAGGACCAGGGTGGCGTTGGTGCCGCCGAAGCCGAAGCTGTTGCTCATGACGGTATCGAGCTTGGCGTTCTCGCGGGTCTCGCGGAGAATCGGCAGGTCGGCCACTTCCGGGTCGAGTTCGTCGATGTTGGCGGAGCCGGCGATGAAGCCGCCTTCCATCATCAGCAGGCAATAGATCGCCTCGTGTACGCCGGCGGCGCCCAGCGAGTGGCCGGACAGGCTCTTCGTCGAGCTGATGGCCGGCGCCTTGTCGCCGAACACTTCGCGCACGCCTCGGATCTCGGCGACGTCGCCGACCGGGGTGGAGGTGCCGTGGGTGTTCAGGTAGTCGATCGGCGCGTCGACGGTGGCCAGCGCTTGCTGCATGCAGCGGATCGCGCCTTCGCCGCTCGGGGCGACCATGTCGTAGCCGTCGGAGGTGGCGCCGTAGCCGACGATCTCGGCGTAGATCTTGGCGCCGCGCTTGAGCGCATGCTCCAGCTCCTCGACCACCACCATGCCGCCGCCGCCGGCGATGACGAAGCCGTCACGCTTGGCGTCGTAGGCGCGGGAGGCCTTTTCCGGCGTCTCGTTGTACTGGGTGGAGAGGGCGCCCATGGCGTCGAACAGGCAGCTCTGGCTCCAGTGTTCCTCTTCGCCGCCGCCGGCGAAGACCACGTCCTGCTTGCCCAGCTGGATTTGTTCCATGGCCTGGCCGATGCAATGCGCGCTGGTGGCGCAGGCGGAGGAGATCGAGTAGTTGACGCCCTTGATCTGGAACGGCGTGGCCAGGCAGGCCGATACGGTGCTGCCCATGGTGCGGGTCACGCGGTATGGGCCGATGCGTTTGACGCCTTTCTCGCGCAGGGTGTCGATGGCTTCCATCTGGTTCAGGGTGGAAGCGCCGCCGGAGCCGGCGATCAGGCCGGTGCGGGGGTTGGAAATCTGTTCCGGAGTCAGGCCGGAGTCCTTGATCGCCTGCTCCATCGCCAGGTAGGCGTAAGCGGCGGCATCGCCCATGAAGCGGAAGACCTTGCGATCGATCAGCTCTTCGAGGTTCAGGTCGACCGAACCGGAAACGTGGCTGCGCAGGCCCATCTCGGCGTAGGACGGATTGAAGCGAATGCCGGGCCGACCCGCACGGAGGTTGGCGGAAACGGTGTCTTTGTCATTGCCGAGGCAGGAAACGATGCCCAGACCGGTGATAACGACGCGACGCATGCGGATAACCCTTAGAAGCTGTCAGTGGAGGTGAACAGGCCGACGCGGAGGCCTTCGGCACTGTAGATTTCGCGGCCATCGACGCTGACGGTGCCGTCGGCGATGGCCAGGACCAGCGAACGATTGATCGTGCGCTTGATATGAATGTTATACGTGACCTTCTTCGCTGTCGGCAGAACCTGACCGAAGAACTTCACTTCGCCCGAACCCAGGGCGCGGCCGCGGCCGGGGTTGCCCTGCCAGCCGAGGTAGAAACCGACCAACTGCCACATGGCATCCAGGCCCAGGCAACCGGGCATGACCGGATCGCCTTCGAAGTGACAGGCGAAGAACCACAGGTCCGGGTTGATATCCAGCTCGGCGACCAGCTCGCCCTTGCCATACTTGCCGCCGACATCGCTGATGTGAACGATGCGATCGATCATCAGCATGTTGGGGGCGGGAAGTTGCGCGTTACCCGGGCCGAACAGCTCGCCGCGACTGCAGCGCAGCAGGTCTTCTCGGGTGAAGGCGTGTTGTTTGGTCATGCGAGCTCCTCAAAAATCCCTGAACTGCAGGGTTGTGGCGGTTCGTCCAGCGGCCGTCGCGCCGGGTTATTGTATCGGCGTCGCAGCGGCAGCCTAGTCATAGACTGTTGCGTTGCGGTGAAAGTCACAGTGTCCGGCGAACAGATGTTCACTTTATTCCCGCGTCCGCTTGCCGCCCTTGTCGTAGATCATTCCGGCTCCCCTCGTCCGGTTTCGTTCGACGTCACGGGGAGTTCCGGCTGCGAGCCGATCCAGCGTTGCAGTATGCGTTGCAATTCCGCCCGTTTGAATGGCTTGGCCAGGTAATCGTTCATTCCCGCCTGCAGGCAGTTCTCCCGATCGCCCTGCAGGGCGTTGGCGGTCAGGGCGATGATCGGTACCCGCCGGCCGTTCTCCTGGGCCCTGATTTCCCGTGTCGCCGAGTAGCCGTCGAGCACCGGCAGGCGGCAGTCCATCAGGATCGCGTCGTAGCGCTGGCGCTCGGCGCTGCGTACCGCCTGGATACCGTCGGCGACCAGGGTGACGCGATAGCCGAGGCTGCGCAACATGGCTTCTATGACTGTCTGGTTCACCGGATTGTCCTCGACCAGGAGGATTTCCTGACCGGCGGCAATCGGGGCGGCGTCGCCAGCGGCCTGCTGCCGGTGCGCCGGCGACTGCTGGAAGGGCAGCGGAATCTCCAGGGTGAAGGTCGATCCCGAGCCTTCCTTGCTCTCTGCCTGCAGGGTGCCGCCCATCCGTTCCGCCAGGGTCCTGGCGATCGCCAGGCCGAGCCCGGTGCCGCCGTAGCGCCGGGAAATCGACGAATCCGCCTGCTGGAAGGCGTCGAACATATGTTCCAGGCGTTCCGGCGAGATGCCGATGCCGCTGTCGTGCACCGCGCAGGTCAGCCACAGTACGTCGTGATCGAGCGCCTGCCACTCCAGGCTGAGATGGATGGCGCCTTCCTCGGTGAATTTCAGCGCATTACCCAGCAGATTCACCAGGATCTGTCGGATACGCGTCGGATCGCCGCAGACCTCGATATTCTCCAGGCCGGCCTGGATCTGCAATTCCAGCGCCAGTCCGCGTTGCTGGGCGCTGTGCTGGAACACCAGGGCGGAGCCTTGCACCAGTTCCAGCAGGTTGAAGGGAATGCACTCCAGTTCCAGCGCGCCGCGTTCGATCCTTGAGAAATCGAGAATGTCGTTGATGACCTTCAGCAGGTGTTCGGTGGACTCGGTGGCCAGCGCCGTGTACTCGGCCTGTTCGCGGGTCTGCTCGGTGGTTTCCAGCAGTTGCAGCATGCCCAGCACGCCGTTCATCGGGGTGCGAAGCTCGTGGCTCATCATCGCCAGGAAGTCGGACTTCGCCCGGTTCGCCTGCTCCGCTTCCTCGCGGGCGCTGATCAATTGGCCGATCGCCTGTTCCTGTTCCCGGCTCGCGCGGTCCAGCCCGCTGGCGAGATTGTTGATGTGACGGGCCAGGTCGCCGATCTCGCCGTCGTCGAGGATCGGCAGGCTGGTCTTGTAGTCGCCGCTCTGGATCGCCTCGACCGCCTGGCCCATGGTGCTGATCGGCGCCGACAGGCGCTGCGCCAGGCGGCGCGCGACGAGGAAGGTGAGGATCAGGGCGAAGGCGGCCAGCAGGGCGGCCTTCAGGAGGATTTCCTGTTGCCGCTGGCTGAAGGCGTCGTTGGACATGCCGACCACCACCCGGCCGAGGTAGTCCTCGCCGGACTGGCCGTCGCCTTCGCTGGCGCCGTCCAGCAGCGGGTCGCTGGCCAGGGCGATGCGCTGGCGCTGGATGGTGGAGTGGAAGATGTCGATCGGCGCGGCGTTCTGCAACGCGCCGGACAACTGTTCGACGTACACCAGGATATTGTCGTTGCGGTCGCGTACCTCGATGAAGCGCACATGCGGGGTGTCGAGGGTGGCCTGCAGCAGCTTCTGCAGCACGGGCGTGTTGCCGGCGATCACGCCGTATTCGGCGGCCGGCGCCAACTGGTCGGCGATCAACTGGCCGGTATGGGTCAGTTCCTGGCGCAGGTCCTGCAGGCGCGAGTAGGTGAAGTAGGCGGTGAGCAACAGGGTCAGCAGCAGCGCCGGGCCCAGGCTGATCGCCAGCATGCGGGTACGGATGTCCCAGCCGTGGCGCTGGCTCATGGTTCTTCTCCTTCGGCGAGGCGCCGGCCGAGGTCGGCGTCGCTGGCCAGGTCGATACCCAGGGAACGGGCTACCTGCCGATTGCCGAGCACCTTGAAATGCCCTGGATAGAGGCTGAGGGGCCAGTGCCTGGGCGCCTGGCCGAGCAGTTCGTCGAGGGTGTCCAGCCAGTCCTCCTGGTCGCTGTAGCTGCTCGCCAGGCTGCCGGCCTTGACGAAGGCAGCGGTGGGTCCGAGCAGCGCGCGGTTCTTGGCGTAGCTGCCGAGCAGCAGGCTCTTGATGCTCTGCGAGTTGTACAGCTGTTTGTCGTCGATGCCGAGCAGCAGGTCACTATTGCCGAGCAGGAACTGCAGCGGGCGCGGGTCGTCGTTGCCGCTGCTGCTGGCGACGAATAGCTCGAGCCCCTGGCTGCGGGCCTCGCGACGAAGCTCGTCGAGGAGGAATTCGCTGTCCTTGCCGTAGAGCACGCCGATGCGCTGGATGCCCGGCAGGATCAGGCGCGCCAGGCGGAGCTGGCGGGCCGCCGGCGGGTCGCTCCAGAGTACGCAGAGCCCTCCGACGCCGTGTCCGCCATGCCCGTTGGCGCCTGGCAGCAGGCGCTGGCCATCGACCCGGTTGAGCAGCAGCGCCAGGGTCGGTGGCGCCCGGTGCTGGCGCAGGCGCCAGGCCAGGGCCTCGGGGCCGAGCAGGAGCAGGCGGGTGTCGTCGTTGAAGACCATCCCCTCCGCCAGGGCCGCGGGCGTGCGCAGTTCCACCTGGTCCTGCGGCCGTCGCTGCGACAGGGCGTCGCGAAAGGCGTTCACCGCGGCCCCCTGGTTGGCGCTGACCAGGACCAGTTGCGCGGCCTCGCCGACATGCGCGAGACAGCAGACGACGAGCGCGAGCAGCGCCTGGAAAGCCCGACGGGCGGGGCGCAAGCGACGCATCTAGAATGTCACCTCGGCGCTGAAGTAGAGCAGGTGGCGGCTGTCGTAGCGGTTGTCGGGAAAAGTCAGCGGTTGGTCGTCGAGACGCTGTTGGAGCACGCCGGCCAATTCCAGGGCGGCCTTGCCCAGGGGAATGCGCTTGGCCAGGCGCAGGTCGACGCGTTCGAAACGATGTCCATTGAGCGAATCGTCGCCGTAATAGAAGAGGGCGCTGGACCAGCCTTGGCCCCAGTCGCGCATCCAGCCGGCCGAGCCGCCGTGGCGGGCGGTCAGGCGCCGGTCGTAGCGACTGGTGGCGTCGTAGTCGAGATAGGCGTAGGTGGCGCGCAGGCGGTCGCGCAGGCCCAGGCGCCAGTCGAGCTGGCCTTCCGCGCCGGAGAAGCGGATGCGATCGCCATTGTCCGGACTGAAGTCGACGACGCTGAGCGGATCGCTGATCAGTCCGGTGATTTCCTCGTGGAACAGGCGTACATCCACGGCCAGCCCGGTCTCGCGGAAAAAACCGTTGTAGCCGATCTCGCGCGAACGGGTGTGTTCCTTGCCCAGGTCGCCGGGGCCGTGGGCGCTGGCGAAGTAGTAGGCTTCGCTCTGCCCGTAGGGCGCCGGTGTCAGGTGGCGGACCCGGTAGCGCCAGTCGACGTCGTTTTCGTACATGCCCGGCGACCGCACCGCCTCCGAATAGACCGCGCGCAGACTGTGCTGGGGGTTGAACAGGTAGTTCACCGCCAGCCGCGGGCTGAACGAGCTGCCGGAGCCCTCGACGTCTTCGAGCATCCCGCCGCCCTGCAGCAGCCAGTGTTCGCCGGCATGCCACTCCAACTGGCTGAACAGCCGCCAGATCTGGCTGCTGACCCTGCCGCCGTAGAAGGTCTCGGAGTTTGCCTGGTCGTAGCGGTAGCTCAGGCCGTTCAGCAGGCGCAGGTTGTCGCCCAGGCTGAGGGTGTCCTGCATCTCCAGGTCGTAGCGGCTTTCCCGGATGTTGCGGTCGACCCGTCCGCAGACCGGGCGCAGTCCGCCGTTGCGTAGCTGGTCGAGGACCTGGGTCGCCAGTTGCAGCTCCTGGGGGCTGCCGGGCGGCAGCCGGGTAGGGTCGTCGGCGAACCTGCGCAGGTAGTCCGGGTTCAGTTCCCAGAGTTGCGCCAGTTGCGGGCTGAAGGCGATGCCCGCCTCGCAGGCGTTCCATTCCTGCCGGCGCTCCCAGTGCTGCGCGTAGCCTTGTATATAGAAGCTGTGGCGTGGGTCGAGGTCGACGTTCCAGCGCAGCGAACCGGCATAGTCGTGGGCGAGCGTATCGGAGTTGTCGACGTCGTCGGGAACCTGGGGAAACGGCGAGCGGTAGGCGTAGGGGTGCTGGTTCGAGCCTTCCTTGGCCGCCAGTTGCCACTCCAGGCTCTGGTTCGGCGCCAGGCTGTGGCTGGCGTTGAGGTTGAAGCGGCTGAGCCGGCGGCCGTCGCGCAGGGCGTGACCGTCGAGGTCGTGGTCGAAGCCGTCGTCTTCCTGGCCGGACAGCGACAGGCGGAAGTCGCTGTCTTCCAGGGCGATGCTCTGGCTGGTGTACCAGTCGCGGATGCCGCGCTGGCCTGCGGTGTATTTCAGGCGCGTGCCGGGCGACTCCCCGGGGGCCCGGGTGATGATGTTGATCACCCCCATCAATGCGTTGGCGCCGTAGCTGACGGTATTCGGACCGCGGAACACTTCGATCCGCTCGACATCCTCGAGGGCCAGCGGCAGGTCGCTCCAGTCGACGCTGGCGAGGCCCGGGCGGTACACCGAGCGACCGTCGATCAGTACTTGCAGGCGCCGCGCCCCCGACATGCTGGTGCCGTGGTAGTTGACCGTGGGCTGGTTGCCGGACAGGTAGCCGACCATCATGCCCGGGACCAGGCGCATCAGTTCGGGAATGTCGCGGGCGCCGCTGGCGACGATCAGCTCGCGGTCGAGCACGCTGATGCTGCCGGGAACTTCCGCCGGGGATTGTTTCAGGCGTGTCGCGGTCAATACTTCGGGAACGCCGCTGGGATCGTTGAACAGGTCGGCGGCCGCGAGCTTGCTGCCGAACAGCAGGGCCAGCAGGGTCAGGGAGACGGGAGCACGCGAAGCGATGGGCACGGAACGACCTTGTTCTCGATAGGTATTGTCTGGCCCGGGCATGGTAAACGAGGCGCGGGCTTTTGCCAGCGCCGGCGTCAAGACTGGTCGGCCGGCTGGCCGACCGTATAATGGCGTGATTGCCGCGTGGCGGCCAGAAATGGATGAATCATGACAGAGCAGCAACCGATTGCCGTGCTCGGCGGCGGCAGTTTCGGCACCGCCATCGCCAACCTGCTGGCCGAGAACGGCCAGGCGGTCCGCCAGTGGATGCGCGACCCGGAACAGGCCGAGGCGATCCGCACACGACGCGAGAACCCGCGCTACCTGAAAGGGGTCAAGGTGCATCCCGGAGTCGAGCCGGTCACCGACCTGGAGCGCACCCTGGCCGATTGCCAACTGATCTTCGTCGCCTTGCCCTCCAGCGCCCTGCGCAAGGTGCTGCAACCACACCAGGCGGCATTGACGGACAAGCTGCTGGTGAGCCTGACCAAGGGCATCGAGGCGCACACCTTCAAGCTGATGAGTGAGATCCTCGAGGAAATCGCCCCGCAAGCCCGCATCGGGGTGATTTCCGGCCCGAACCTGGCGCGCGAGATCGCAGAGCACGAGCTGACCGCCACGGTGGTCGCCAGCGAGGACGACGAGCTGTGCGCCCGCGTCCAGGCGGCCCTGCACGGCCGCACCTTCCGCGTCTACGCCAGCCGCGACCGCTTCGGCGTGGAACTCGGCGGTGCGCTGAAGAACGTCTACGCGATCATGGCCGGCCTGGCCGCGGCGATGGACATGGGCGAGAACACCCGCAGCATGCTGATTACCCGGGCGCTGGCGGAAATGACCCGGTTCGCCGTCAAGCTCGGTGCCAACCCGATGACCTTTCTCGGCCTCGCCGGCGTCGGCGACCTGATCGTCACCTGTTCCTCGCCGAAGAGCCGCAACTACCAGGTCGGCCACGCCCTCGGCGAGGGGCTCAGCCTGGAGGAGGCGGTATCGCGCATGGGCGAGACCGCGGAGGGTGTGAACACTCTCAAGGTACTCAAGGAAAAGTCCGACGAGATGCAGGTGTACATGCCGCTGGTCGCCGGTCTCCATGCGATCCTCTTCGAAGGCCGCACCCTGGCGCAGGTCATCCAGCTGCTGATGCGCGGCGAGCCGAAGACCGACGTCGATTTCATTCCCACCACCGGCTTCTGACGAGGAGACCGCCATGTCCGCAGACCCGCAAGCACGCGAATCGATCGCCATCCGCATCCTCTGGATGCTGCTGTTCGTCCTGGTCTGGCAGGTCGCCGAACTGCTCCTCGGGGCGGTGGTGGTGATCCAGCTGGTCTACCGACTGATCTACGGCGCGCCGAACGGCAGCCTGATGGCTTTCGGCGATAGCCTCAGCCAGTACCTGGCGCAGATCGGCCGTTTCGGTACCTTCCACAGCGACGAGAAACCCTGGCCGTTCGCCGACTGGCCGAGCGCCCGCGCCGCCGAGGGCGAGGCCGCCCACAGCGTGCCGCCCGCCGCGCACCCGGCGCGCGACGAAGAGCCGAAGTTGTGAAGCTCTGGCTGTTGCGCCACGGCGAGGCCGAGCCGCACGCCAGCCGGGACTCCGAGCGGCGCCTGACCGCCCATGGACGCAAGGAAGTGCTGCAGAGCGCCGCGCGGCTGGCCGGGTTGCCGCTGGACGGGATTCTCGCCAGCCCCTACGTGCGCGCCCAGCAGACCGCCGAGCTGGTGCGCGAGGCACTGGGCCTGGTCGAGCCGGTCGGCACCGCGCCCTGGTTGACCCCCGACGACGATCCGCGCGAGGTGCTCGGTTTCCTCGACGAGCGCAGCGAGCGCAATCTCCTGCTGGTCAGCCACCAGCCCCTGGTCGGAGCGCTGGGCGGTCTGCTGGTGCATGGCAACCGGCGTGATCCGTTGCCGATGAGCACTGCCTCGCTGGCCGAGCTGGAAGGCGACTTCGCCGCCGCCGGGCTGATGACCCTGGTCTCGCTGCATCACCCGCGGCACGGCTAGGAAGCGCCTGGCGCAACGACTACAAACCGAAACATTTCCCGGCTTGCCTGCGGTTGGCTGTGATGGAATATTCGACCAAGCAAGTGCTTGGTCGATCTCCCAGAACAACAACAACGGAGGCGGTACGTGGTCACTGCAAATCGTCTGCCGCTCGAAGTCTTCTTCGAGCGCGAAAAGCGTCATCCGCAACGGCGTTACCTGGTGCAGCCCATCGGTGGCGGCCGGGTCGAGGAGCTGAGCTGGGGCGAGGTGGGCGACCAGGCGCGGCGTGCAGCCGCCTGGTTGCGCAGCCTGGATCTCCCCGCCGGCAGCCGTATCGCGATCATCTCGAAGAACTGTGCGCACTGGATCGTCACTGACCTGGCGATCTGGATGGCCGGGCACGTTTCCGTCCCCCTCTATCCCAATCTCACCGCCGAGTCGGCGCGCCAGGTGCTGGAGCATTCCGAGTCGGCGGTGGTCTTCGTCGGCAAGCTCGACGATTGGCCGGCGATGGCGCCCGGAGTCCCCGAGGGCATACCGACCGTGGCCATGCCGTTGCACCCGGAAGGGCGTTTCGACCGCCAGTGGAGCGACCTGCAGGCCTGCGCGCCGCTCGAAGGCGACACGCCGACCGCCGCCGAGCAACTCGCCACCCTGATCTACACCTCCGGAACCACCGGCGTGCCCAAGGGGGTGATGCACAACTTCAGCAGTTTCGCCTTCGCCGCCAGCCGCGGCGTGGAACTGTTCGGCACTCGCGAAGACGACCGGATGCTCTCGTACCTGCCGCTGTGCCACGTGGCGGAGCGGATGTTCGTCGAGATGGGGTCGCTCTACGGGGGAACCACGGTGTTCTTCGCCGAAAGCCTGGACACCTTCGTCGAGGACATGAAGCGTGCGCGGCCGACCCTGCTGTTCGGCGTGCCGCGCATCTGGACCAAGTTCCAGATGGGGGTGTATTCGAAGATGCCGGCGCAGAAGCTCGACCGCCTGCTGAAGCTGCCGATCCTCGGCCGCATCGTCGGTCGCAAGGTGCTCGCCGGGCTAGGCCTGGACGCGGTGCGCTACGCGCTCTGTGGCGCGGCGCCGGTACCCGAGGCGCTGCTGCTCTGGTATCGCCGCCTGGGCCTGGACGTGCTCGAGGTCTACGGGATGACCGAGAACAGCGGCTACTCCCACGTCTGCCGGCCCGGCCGGCAGAAGACCGGCTGGATCGGCCAGAACAGCCCCGGCGTCGAGGTACGCATCAGCGACGAGGGCGAGGTGCAGGTGCGTAGCGGCGCGACCATGGTCGGCTACTACAAGGAGCCGGAGAAGACCGCCGAGGTGCTCACCGCCGACGGTTTCCTGCGCACCGGCGACAAGGGCGAGCAGGACGCCGACGGCAACCTGCGCCTGACCGGGCGGATGAAGGAAATCTTCAAGACCAGCAAGGGCAAGTACGTGGCGCCGGCGCCGATCGAGAACCGCCTGGCGGTGCACGATCGCATCGAGCAGGTCTGCGTGGTCGGCGAGGGCCTCAGCGCGCCGCTGGGGCTCTGCGTGCTCTCCGAGGTCGGTCGCCGGGAGGCCCTCAACGGTACCCGCGGGGCGCTGGAAAGCAGCCTGCGGGCGCACCTGGAACAGGTCAACGGTGCGCTCGACAAGCACGAGCGCCTGGTCGGCCTGGTCCTGGTGCAGGAAACCTGGGCGGTGGACAACGGTTTCCTCACGCCGACCTTGAAGATCAAGCGCAATATGGTGGAAGGTGCCTATGGCTCGCGCTTCCACGAATGGGTGGAACGCCGCGAGGCCGTGCTCTGGCACGAATGACTCCCACCGACGGGAAGCCCTTCCGGGCTTCCCCCTTGCGCAAGGAATTCCCATGAGCCTCTGGCGACAAACGCCCGACCTGGAGCAACTGAACGCCTCGCAGAAGAACAGCATCGGCGACCTGCTTGGCATCCGCTTCGAAGCCTGCGACGACGAGTCGCTGACCGCCAGCATGCCGGTCGACTCGCGTACCCACCAGCCGTTCGGCCTGCTGCATGGCGGCGCCTCGGTGGTCCTCGCGGAAAGCCTGGGCTCGATGGCCAGCTACCTGTGCGTCGACACCAGCCAGTACTACTGCGTCGGCCTGGAAGTGAACGCCAACCACCTGCGCGGCCTGCGCAGCGGCCGGGTCACCGCGGTGGCCAGGGCGATCCACCTGGGGCGTACCACCCATGTCTGGGACATTCGCCTCAGTGGCGACGACGGCAAGCCGAGCTGCATCGCCCGCCTGACCATGGCGGTGGTGCCGCTGGCGGGCAGGGCGGGCTGAGCGCGGTCCGCAATTTTGTCCAAGATCGTTCCGTCCCGCTGGCGGTAGAGTAGCGGGATGGAGCAGATCACCCATCTCAGCAGCGGGATTCCCGGCGTACGCCTGATCGACGCCGAGCACAACCGCTTTTCCTTTCCCCGGCACTTCCACCTGGAGTACCACATCGGCTTGCTGTTGCAGGGCCGGCATCGCTATGCCGCCGGCGGCGAACGGCGCCTGGCCGAGGCCGGCGACGCGTTGCTGATGGCGCCGGAAAGCATCCACGACGGCAGCAGCGCCGGCGAGGAGGGCTACCGTATCCGCGTCCTGGCACTCGATGCCGACTGGCTGGAGCGCGCCAGCCGCGACTTCAGCGACGGCCGCCGGGGGGCGCCGCGCCTGACCAGCAGCCTGGTCCGCGACGAGCGCCTGCAGCAGCGCCTGCGCCAGTTGCACCTGGGCATGCTCGGCGGCGCGGCGGCGCTGGAGAACCGTCTGGCCCTGGAAGACCATCTCTGGCAGGCGCTGGCCTGTCTGCTCAGCCTGGGTAGCAGCCTGCGCCTGGAGGAGGGTGACCGGCAAGGCTTCGGCCGGCGCGACTGGACGCGGCTGCGCGACTGGCTGGAGTCGCGCCTGGAATACCCGCCGAGCCTGGAGGAACTGGCCGCCTTCTGCGGCCTGAGCCCCTGGCAGGCGCTGCGGCGCTTCCGCCGTCACTGTGGCCTGCCGCCCCACCAGTGGCTGACCCAACTGCGTCTGGAGCGCGCCTTGCCGCTGGTACTGCGCGGCGAGCAGCCGTTGAGCCAGGTGGCTCAGCAGTTCGGTTTCTACGACCAGGCGCACTTCAGCCGTCTGTTCCGTCGCACCTACGGGTTACCGCCCGCGCGCCTGCGCCAGCGCTGAATCGCGTTTTCCTTTCCGATCCCTTTTTCGTGGAGTAGCCATGCAGGAATTGTCTGTCTTGCTGACCCTGGCGGCGGTGTTCGCCGTCGCCCTGGTCAGCCCTGGTCCCGATGTCGCCCTGGTGGTGCGCACGTCCCTGCACCAGGGGCGGCGGGCCGGCCTGGCCAGCGCGCTGGGGCTGGCCTGCGGGATTCTCCTGCATACCACCCTGGTGCTGACCGGCGTGTCGCTGCTGCTCAGCCGTACGCCTGTGCTGTTCGCCATCCTGCAGGCGCTCGGCGCGCTGTACCTGGCCTGGCTCGGCGTCGGCGCGCTGCGTGCCTGGCTGCGGCGCGGCGACGGCCAGCCGGGCCGGCTCGACGGGGCGCTGCCGCCGTCGCCCCTCGGGCCCTGGCTGCGCGGGGTGGCGACTAATCTGTTCAATCCCAAGGCGCTGGTGTTCTTCATCGCCTTGCTCGGCAGCCTGATTCCCGCGCAGATGTCGCTCGGCGGCAAGCTGGCGGTGGCGACGCTGCTGTTCGGCATGGGCGCCTGCTGGTTCGGCCTGCTCAGCCTGACCCTTACCCGCCCGGCCCTGCAGGCCCGCCTGTTGCGCGCGGTGCCCTGGCTGGACGCGGCCTGCGGGGTGGTGTTCCTGCTGGTGGCGGCGGCGATCCTCGAGCATCTCGTCCGCTCTGCCTGAGGTTTTGGCCGCTTCGCCGTGCAAGGCAGCCGGCAAAGCCATTGCCGCCTCGGCGAGGCTGCCGGAGAATCCCTGGCATCAGCCCTGTCGAGACGTCGCGCATGTCGCAATCGGTTTTCTTCGCCCACGCCAACGGCTTCCCGTCGGCTACCTACGCCAAGCTGTTCGAGGCGTTGGCGCCGGAGTACCGGGTGGATCACCTGGAAATGCACGGGCACGACCCGCGTTTCCCGGTGAACGACAACTGGGACAACCTGGTGGACGAACTGCTGCACCATCTCGCCAGCCTGGAACAGCCGGTCTGGGGCGTCGGCCATTCCCTCGGTGGCGTGCTGCACTACCACGCGGCGCTGCGCCGGCCGGAACTCTACCGCGGCGTGGTGATGCTCGATTCGCCGGTGCTGACCCTCGCCGACCGCCTGGTGATCCGTGCCGCCAAGCGCTTCGGCTTCATCGACCGGATCACTCCGGCCGGGCGCACCCTGGGGCGTCGCGAGGCGTTCCCCGACCTGGAAGAGGCGCGGGCCTACTTCTCCGGCAAGGCGCTGTTCCGCCGTTTCGACCCCGACTGCCTGGAGGCCTACGTACGCCATGGGCTGGCCGACAGCGGCGGCGGTTCCGGCCTGCGCCTGCGCTTCGATCCGGCCACCGAGATCAGCATCTACCGCAGCGTGCCGCACAGCAGTCCGGGGCGTGCGCGGCAGTTGCAGGTGCCGCTGGCGATGGTGCGCGGGCGGCACAGCAAGGTGGTGTTGCCGCACCACACCCGGCTGATCCGGGCGATGCCGCGCGGCGAGTTCATGTCGCTGCCCGGCGGCCACATGTTCCCGCTGGAGCGCCCGCGAGAAACCGCCGAACTGCTGAAAGGCGTGTTCGATCGCTGGTCGCGGGCGACCGAGGAGCGTTCGGCATGAGCCTGCAGGTCGAGGAAGTACGCATCAGCCTGCCGCACATCGAACTGGCCGCGCATCTGTTCGGTCCGCCGGACGGCAAGCCGGTGATCGCCCTGCATGGCTGGCTGGACAACGCCATGAGCTTCTCGCGCCTGGCGCCGAAGCTCGCCGGGCTGCGTATCGTCGCCCTTGACTTCGCCGGCCACGGGCATTCCGCGCATCGTGCCGAGGGTGCCAGCTACCTGCTCTGGGACTACGCGCTGGACGTGCTGATGGTGGCCGAGCAACTGGGCTGGGGGCGGTTTTCCCTGTTGGGGCACTCGATGGGCGCCATCGTCTCGGTGCTGCTCGCCGGGGCCTTGCCCGAGCGCATCGAGCGGCTGGCGTTGATCGATGGCCTGATTCCCTACACTGGCGAAGCCGACAAGGCGCCGCAGAAGCTCGGCGAAGCGCTGAAGGCGCAACTGGCGCTACGCCACAAGCGCAAGCCGGTCTATGCCGAGCTGGAAAAAGCCGTGGAAGCGCGGATGCGCGGGGTCGGCGAGATCTCCCGGGAGGCCGCCGAACTGCTCGCCCAGCGCGGCCTGGAACCGGTGCCCGGCGGCTATACCTGGCGCACCGACGCGCGCCTGACCCTACCGTCGCCGCTGCGCCTGACCCAGGCCCACGCGCTGAACTTCGTGCGCAGCGTGGAGTGCCCGGTCAGCCTGGTACTGGCCGAGCAGGGCATGCTGGCGGTGGAGCCGCGCATGCGGGCGCTGCTGGAGACCCTGCCGTTCGAGCGGCACCACCTGCCGGGCGGGCATCACCTGCATCTGGACGACGAGGCCGGGGCGCAGGCGGTGGCCAGGGTCTTCGCGGCCTTCTTCGCGCGCTGAAACACCGGCTTGCCGTTGTTTCCTTGACTATTCCGGGTCCAGCCGTAAGGCTGGACGGATCGTTACGGAGAGTCACCGCATGATCGATCTCTACACCGCCGCCACGCCGAACGGCCACAAGGTTTCCATCGCCCTCGAGGAAATGGGCCTGCCCTACAGGGTGCACGCGCTGTCGTTCGACAAGAAGGAGCAGAAGGCTCCGGAATTCCTCAGGATCAATCCCAACGGCCGCATCCCGGCCATCGTCGACCGCGACAACGACGACTTCGCCGTCTTCGAGTCGGGCGCGATCCTCATCTACCTCGCCGAGAAGACCGGGCAACTGATGCCCGCCGACGTCAAGGGTCGCTCGCGGGTGATCCAGTGGCTGATGTTCCAGATGGGCGGGGTCGGCCCGATGCAGGGGCAGGCCAACGTGTTCTTCCGTTATTTCCCGGAGAAGTTGCAGGGCGCCATCGACCGCTACCAGCATGAGACCCGGCGCCTCTACGAAGTTCTCGACGGTCGCCTGGGCGAGGCCGAGTACCTCGCCGGCGACTACAGCATTGCCGACATCGCCACCTATCCCTGGGTGCGCATCCACGACTGGTCCGGTGTCGCCGTCGACGGGCTGGACAACCTGCAGCGCTGGATCGCCGCCATCGAGGCGCGTCCCGCGGTGCAGCGCGGACTGCTGGTGCCGCGGCGGGAGAAGGAGGGCGACGACGCCATCCGTACCGCCCAGTCGATGCTGACCCGTTGAGGGCCGGTATGCGAGGGTTCCTGTTGCTATCCCTGGGCGTTTTCAGCTTTTCGGCGCTGGCCGCCGACCTTCCCGGCAGCTATGACCTGGACGTCCTGCCGCGCTTCCCGCGCGCCGAGATCGTCGACTTCCGCCAGGCGCCGAGCGAGGAGCGGATCTACCCGCTAGGGGCGATCAGCCGCATCAGCGGTCGCCTGCGCATGGAGGGCGAGGTGCGCGCCGAAGGCGAGCTGACCGCGCTGACCTACCGCTTGCCGCCCGAGCACAGCAGCCAGGAGGCGTTCGCCGCGGCGCGCACTGCGCTGCTCAAGGCCGACGCCACGCCGTTGTTCTGGTGCGAGCGGCGCGACTGCGGCTCCAGCAGCCTGCTGGCCAACGCCGTGTTCGGCAATGCCAAGCTGTACGGCCCGGACGAGCAGCAGGCCTACCTGCTGGTGCGCCTGGCGGCGCCACAGGAGAACAGCCTGGTGGCGGTCTACTCGATCACCCGCGGCAATCGCCGCGCCTACCTGCAGGCCGAGGAACTCAAGGCCGATGCGCCGCTGGGGGAACTGCTGCCGAGCCCGGCGACCCTGCTGCGCCTGCTCAAGGCCAACGGCGAACTGACCCTCAGCCATGTGCCGGCGGAGCCGGCCGGCTCCTGGCTGGAGTTGCTGGTGCGGACCCTGCGCCTGGATACCGGGGTGCGGGTCGAGCTGTCCGGCAAGCACGCCCAGGAGTGGCGCGACGCCCTGCGCGGGCAGGGCGTGCTGAACAGCCGCATGGAGCTGGGCCAGTCGGAGGTCGAGGGCCTGCACCTCAACTGGCTGCGTTGAACGCGTTCGCCCGGGCCTGCGGGCCCGGGCGATGGTGAAAATGCCTTCGGCAAGGCCGCCCGCCAGAGTAGACTGCCTTTCCCCCGCGCCCCACGCTCCGGCTGGAAACGGCGCACGCCGAGCGCTGTCTATCGGTGTATCCCCCTTTGAGGAAGGCCTGCCTTGATGTTCGATAACGATCGGCTGTTGCTTCGCGTGCTGTTGTTCGGCCTGCTCGGTGCCAGTCTCTGGGTGCTGGCGCCATTCTGGTCGGCGCTGTTCTGGGCCGCGGTGCTGGCTTTCGCCAGTTGGCCGCTGATGCGTATGCTCACGCGCCTGCTCGGTGGCCGCGAGTCGCTGGCGGCGGGCCTGCTGACCCTGGGCTGGATCGTCCTGGTGGCGTTGCCGCTGATCTGGCTCGGCTTCGGCCTGGCGGACAACGTTCGTTCGCTGATGGAGCTATTGAAGAATCTCCAGGTCGAGGGCCTGCCGCCGCCGCCTTCGTGGATGGCCGGCGTTCCGCTGATCGGCGACCGCCTGATCGGCTGGTGGAACTCCATCGACCAACAGGGCGTGGCGTTCTTCTACGTGCTCAAGCCCTATGTCGGCGAGGTCGGCAACTGGCTGCTGGCGCGCAGCGCGAAGATCGGTGGAGGGATCCTGGAACTGGTCCTCAGTCTGATCCTGATCTTCTTCTTCTACCGCGACGGGCCGCGCCTGGAGTCCATCGTCCACCGTGCCCTGGAACGCCTGATCGGCAACCGCGCGGAGCACTATCGCGACCTTGTCGCCGGCACCGTACAGCGGGTGGTCAACGGGGTGATCGGCACCGCCGCGGCGCAAGCCCTGCTGGCCTGGATCGGCTTCACGATCGCCGGCGTACCGGGAGCCATGCTGCTCGGCCTGCTGACCTTCGCCTGCAGCCTGCTGATGGTCCCGCCGCTGGTCTGGGGCCCGGCCACCGCCTGGCTGTTCTTCAAGGGCGACTATGGCCACGGGGTGTTCCTCGGCCTGTGGGGCTTCTTCATCATCAGCGGGGTGGACAACATCCTCAAACCCTACCTGATCAGCCGTGGCGGCAACCTGCCGCTGGTGGTGGTGCTGCTCGGGGTGTTCGGCGGCCTGCTGGCGTTCGGCTTCATGGGCCTGTTCCTCGGCCCGATCCTGCTGGCAGTGGCCTACAACCTGCTCAGCGACTGGATCGCCAGCACGCCGCGGACGCCGCCCGGCGAAGGGCGCGGCCCGGATGCCTGAGTGACGAAGGAGAAAAAGCCCCGCGATGCGGGGCTTTTTGCGTCTGCGGGGCTACAGGTGTTCGCTGCGGGCCGCCACGTACTGGCTGCGCCCGGCGCCGAGGCCGAACAGGGTGGCGGCGATGGCGACGCCGATGAAGATATAGCCGACCGCGTTCCAGCCGCCGGTCAGGTCGTGGACCACGCCGACCATGAACGGCCCCATGGCCGCCAGGGTGTAGCCGACGCCCTGGGCCATGCCCGACAGATGCGAGGCGACGTGGGCGTCGCGCGAGCGCAGGACGATCAGCGCCAGGGCGATGCTGAAGGTGCCGCCCTGGCCGAGGCCGAGCAGGACCGCCCAGCCCCAGATGGTCGGCAGCGGCGCATAGAGGAAGCCGAGCAGGCCGGCGAGGGTGGTAGCCATCACCAGCACCACCGCCAGGCGCTGGTCCCTGGCGCGAGCGGCGAGCCAGGGCGCGAGCAGGGCGGTGATCAGTTGCAGCATCACCGAGCCGGACAGCACCAGGCCGGCTTCCACCGCAGTCATGCCGCGGTCGATCAGGATCGACGGCAGCCAACCGAAGACGATGTAGGCCAGGGACGATTGCAGGCCCATGTACAGCGTGACCTGCCAGGCCAGCGGGTCGCGCCACAGACCGACGACACGGAAGGCCTGGCGATGGGCGTGCTGGCCCTGGCGGGTCTGCGGCAGCCAGAAGGCGGCGGCGAGGATCGCCGGCAGCGACCAGAACGCCAGCGCCAGTTCCCAGTTGCCGAAGAGCTTCTCCAGCGGCGCGGTGGCGCCGGCGGCGAGCGCGGCCCCCAGGCACAGGGCCATGGTGTAGACCCCGGTCATCACCCCGGCCTGGCGCGGGAAGTCGCGTTTGACGATGCCCGGCAGGAGCACGCCGATGATGCCGATGCTGGCGCCGGCCAGAACGCTGCCGGCGAACAGGCCGAACACCGGGAACAGGCTGCGCAGGACGATGCCGCCGGCCAGGCAGAAGAGGATCAGCAGCACGCTGCGTTCGGCGCCGATACGCCGGGCCAGGCGCGGCGCGAGCGGCGCGAACAACCCCAGGCAGAGTACCGGCGCGGTGGTCAGCAGGCCGGCGGCGGCGGCCGAGAGGCCGGTATCGTCGCGTACCTGGTTGAGCAGGGGGGCGAGGCTGGACAGCGCCGGGCGCAGGTTCAGCGCCACCAGCACCAGGCCCAGCAGGAGCAGCCAGGGGCGTAGCGGCGGCGCCGGCGGGGCTGGTTCGTCGTCGACTTCGGCATCGATCAGCAGTTCTTCCGGAGGATGGCCGGGGTGCGCTCCCGGCCGGGCATTCAAGGCGTGAGTCATGGGTCTGTCCCGGGTTCAGATCAGCAGTGCGCGGTTGGCCGCGGCGGCAGCGTCCGGGTCTCCGCGTTCTATGGCATCGAGCAGTTGCTGGTGCAGCTCGAAGCAGGGCTGGGCCCTTTGTGGGTCGGCCATGGTGCGTTCCAGCGAGGTCCGGATGACCTGCGAGAAGTAGCGGTAGAGTTCGCTGAGCACCGGATTGTGGGCGGCATCGACCATCCGTTGGTGGAAGCGGACGTCGTGCTCGATGTAGTCCTGCAGGTCGTCGCTGCCGTAGCGCTGGCGCGAAGCGTCGAGATGCTCGCGCAATGCGCTCAGGTCGCTGTCGTCGCGGCGAACGGCTGCCAGGCGCGCCGCCTCGATCTCGATCATCCCGCGTGCCTCCAGGGAGTGCTGCACCGCGCTGCGCGCCAGCACCAGCATGGTTTCCAGCGGATCGGCGCAGGCGCGCACGTAGGTGCCGTCGCCCTGGCGGACTTCCAGCACGCCGGAGAATGTCAGCACGCGCACCGCTTCGCGCACGGTGTTGCGGCTCATGCCGAGCAGCTCGGCGAGTTCCGGCTCCGGCGGCAGGCGCTGGCCGAGCGGCCAATGGCCGGCGTCGATGCGCTGGCGGATCTGCTCCAGGGCGATGTCCACCAGGGAGCGCTTGAGGGGAATGGTCACGGAAGAAACATCCAATCATCGGATGAATTTGCGCGCAGGATACCTCGGCAGCTGCAAGCCCGGAAAGCGTCGCTCGGGGAAAAAGCGTTGGCCTGGCGGCGAGACGCATGACGCTGCGCCGCCAGGTCGCCGATGCGTCAGTCTACGGCGGTGGTTTCGCCGGCGCGCAGGGACATGCCCAGTTGCGCTCGTCGGCGCAGCCAGGGACTGGGCCGGTAGCGCGGGTCACCGGTAAGCGCCTGCAGGCGCTGGAGAATGCTCAGCAGGCGCCGCGGG
Source organism: Pseudomonas sp. KBN12P06040 (assembly GCF_037574965.1). NCBI lineage: Bacteria > Pseudomonadati > Pseudomonadota > Gammaproteobacteria > Pseudomonadales > Pseudomonadaceae > Pseudomonas > Pseudomonas sp. KBN12P06040. The sequence continues at coordinate 3,794,815 of NZ_JBBELS010000001.1, read as the reverse complement.
CCGAGGCGGTCGCCCCATTCCAGCGGGCCGTGGGGATAGCCGAGGCCGAGGTGCACCGCCTGGTCGATATCCTCGACGCTGGCAATGCCCTGCTGGGCGATGTCGCAGGCGAGGTTGACGATCATCGCCAGTACCCGCTGGACGACGAAGCCGGGACTGTCGCGCAGCATCGTGACCCCGGCGCCGTCGCAAGCCAGTAGCGCGTGGGCGGCGTCGCGCATGGCCGGGGTAGTCAGCGGCGAGAGCATCAGGCAGCGCCGGCGCTCGAGGTCGCAGAGCAGGTCGATGCCGACGCTGCGCTCGGCGGGACAGGCGAAGCGCTGCACGGCGCTGCTCAGGTCCTCGCCCCAGGCGGCCAGCAGGCAGAGTGCTGCGGCGGAAGGGCGTTCGCCGGTTTCCGGCTCGACGCCGAGGCGATGCAGCAGTTCGGCGAGCGTGCGGCGGTCGTCCTCGTTTTCGCAGCCCAGCCACACCGGTGGTCGGGTGGCGGCCTGCGGCACCGGTTGCGGACCGGGCTTGTCCTGCGGCTGGCCGTCGACGTAGCGATAGAAGCCCTGGCCGCTCTTGCGCCCGAGACGGCCGGCGGCGAGCAACTGGCGGGTCAGCGGGTGCGGGCGGTAGCGCGGTTCCTGGTAGTACTGCTGGTAGATCGATTCCATCACCGGGTGCGACACGTCGAGGCCGGTAAGATCGAGCAGTTCGAACGGCCCCATGCGGAAGCCGGAGCACTCGCGCAGCACACGGTCGATCTCGGCGCATTCGGCGACGCCTTCGCCGAGGATGCGCAGGGCCTCGGTGCCATAGGCGCGGCCGGCATGGTTGACGATGAAGCCGGGGCTGTCCTTGGTCCGTACACCGCGGTGGCCCAGGCGCGCGGCGAGGGCGAGCAGGGCGTCGCCGACTTCCGGAGCGCTGGCCAGGCCGTCGACTACCTCGACCACGCGCATCAGCGGCACCGGGTTGAAGAAGTGAAAGCCGGCGACCCGCTGCGGCCGCTCGCAGGCGGCGGCGATGGCGGTGATCGACAACGACGAGGTATTGCTGGCGAGGATGGTCTCCGGCGCGACTATGGCTTCCAGCCGGCGCAGCAATTCCTGCTTGGCCTCCAGGCGCTCGACGATGGCCTCCACCACCAGTTCGCAGTCGCCCAGTTGTTCCAGGCGTTCCGCCACCCGCAGCCGGTTTTGCGCGGCCTCGGCGTCGGCGGCGCTCAGCTTGCCTTTGCCGCATAGACTCTCGAAGGTTTGCCGCAGGCGCTGGCGTGCCTCCGCGGCGGCCTCGGCGCGGCTGTCGAACAGCCACACGGTCAGGCCGGCCTGGGCGGCGATCTGGGCGATCCCGGTGCCCATCGCACCGGTACCGACCACAGCGATACAACGAATATCGGGCATCGTCTATTTCCCCTGGTAGTTCGGCGGGCGTTTCTCCAGGAAGGCGTGCATGCCTTCCTTCTGGTCCTGCGAGTCGAACAGCAACTGGAACGCCTTGCGTTCCAGGGCCAGGGCACTGTCCAGCGGCAGGTCGGCACCGGCCAGGACCACCTCCTTGATCTGCGCCAGCGCCAGAGGGGGCAGGCGGGCGATCTCCGTGGCCAGTTCCAGGGCGCGCGCCAGCGTCGACTCGTCCGCCACCACTTCGCTGACCAGGCCCATGGCCAGCGCTTGCGGAGCCTTCACCAGGCAGCCGGTGAACAGCATGCGCAGCGCCTGGAACTTGCCCACCGCCCGTACCAGGCGCTGGGTGCCGCCGGCACCCGGCATCACCCCGACCTTGATCTCCGGCTGGGCGAACTGTGCCGACTCGCCGGCGACGATCAGGTCGCAATGCATCGCCAGTTCGCAGCCGCCGCCCAGGGCGAAGCCGTTGACCGCGGCGATCACCGGCTTCGGGCAGCGCGCGATGGCTTCCCAGTAGCGCTCGCTGTGGCGGCCGTACAGGCCGATCGCCGTGCTCGTCGAGAGATCGCGGAGATCGGCGCCAGCTGCAAAGCAGCGCGAGTCGCCGGTGAGCACGATGACGCGGATCGCCGGATCCGCGCCGAGCGTCTGGAAGTGGCTGGCGAGGCGCTGGCGCACTTCGTCGTTCAGCGCGTTCCTGGCTTGCTGACGATTGAGGCGAAGCAGGGCGATATCGGCTGCGGGAAATTCGAGCAGAACCACGGGCGAAGGATCGGCGGACATGGAAGCTCCGATGAATTGATATTTCGCTATGCGAAATATAGTTTCATGATTTATCGAAAATAATCAGCGCCAGCCGTGGCGTTGTAAATACTCGCGTCGGATTTCGGACGATCTACTTATACAATTTACTGTTTTAAAAGGATTTTATTTTCGTTGTTGAAAGTTCATGGGTTCTTCTATTAGTTTCGCTATGCGAAATATGATTTTGTTTTATTGATTTTTTGAAAAAGAGGTCCCTACTATGCGCGGCAACGATGAGCGCCGGAGTCCGGCGGAAGGTGCCAGTACGGAAGCGGAAGTGTCCGCCTTCGAAGCTGTGCTGATCGACCCGATGCAGGAGAAAGACGAGGAACTCAAGGACCGCCAGTTCGTCACCGCGCTGGCCCGCGGGTTGGAATTGCTGCGCTGTTTCACACCACGGGAAAGCCTGCTGGGCAACCAGGAACTGGCGAAGAAGACCGGCCTGCCGAAGCCGACGGTGTCGCGTCTGACCCACACCCTGACCCGGCTGGGCTATCTGCGTCACCTGCCGCATAGCGGCAAGTACCAGTTGGAAGTGGGCGTGATGTCGTTCGGCTACGCGATGCTCTCGAACCTGTCGATTCGCGCGCTCGCCCGCCCTTTGATGGAAGAGATGGCCGGCTACGCCAAGGCCGCGGTGGCCATGGCGGCCCGCGACCGGCTGAGCATGGTCTACCTCGACGTGGTGCATGGCGAGGCCAACCTGACCATGCGTCGCCAGGTCGGCAGCCACCTCTCGCTGCACCGCAGCGCGATCGGTCGGGCCTGCCTGGCGGCGATGCCGGAGGACGAGCGGGAGTTCATCCTCGGGCACATCCGCAAGCGCCACCCGGAAGACTGGCCGGAAGTGCGCAAGGGGCTGGAGCGGGCCTTCCGCGACTATGCCGACTACGGCTTCTGCCTGTCGCTCGGCGAGTGGCAACGCGACGTCAACGCGGTGGGCGTGGCCTTGCACCACGAGAGCCATGGGCTGCTGGCGTTCAACTGCGGCGGGCCGAGTTTCCACCTCAAGCGCGAGAAACTGGAGGACGACATCGGCCCGCGCCTGCTGCACATGGTCCACAACATCGAGGCCGCCACCCGCTGACCGAGGCCGGTGACGGAATCATGGCAACCGGCCTAAGGGCCTATTGGAGTGAGCATGATTCGTGATCCGGAAACCCTGAACCTGCTGCTGGACAGCATCCGCCAGTTCGTCCGCGAAAGCCTGGTGCCTCATGAGCAGGAGGTGGCGGAAACCGACCGCATCCCCGAGGCGATCATCGCCCGCATGCGCGAGATGGGCCTGTTCGGCCTGTCGATCCCGGAGGCCTACGGCGGCCTCGGGGTGACCATGGAGGAAGAGGTGAGCATCGCCTTCGAACTGGGGCGGACCTCGCCGGCGTTCCGTTCGCTGCTGGGCACCAACAATGGCATCGGCTCCCAGGGCATCGTCATCGACGGCACCGAAGAACAGAAGCGGCGCTACCTGCCGCGCCTGGCGTCGGGCGAACTGCTCAGTTCGTTCTGCCTCACCGAACCGGACTCCGGTTCCGACGCCGCCTCGCTGAAGACCACGGCGGTGCGTGACGGCCAGCACTACGTGCTCAACGGTACCAAGCGCTTCATCACCAACGCCCCGCAGGCCGGCATCTACACCGTGATGGCACGCACCGACCCGGCGATCCGTGGCGCCGGCGGAATCTCCGCTTTCGTCGTCGAGCGCGGTACGCCCGGGCTGTCCCTGGGCAAGCCGGATCGCAAGATGGGACAGAAGGGCGCGCATACCTGTGACGTGATCTTCGACGACTGCCGGGTGCCTGCCAGCCAGTTGATCGGCGGGGTCGAGGGCGTCGGCTTCAAGACCGCGATGAAGGTGCTCGACAAGGGCCGCCTGCACATCGCCGCGGTCTGCGTGGGGGTCGCCGAGCGGATGCTCGAGGATGCGTTGCGCTATGCCCTGGAACGCAAGCAGTTCGGCCAGCCGATCGCCGAGTTCCAGTTGATCCAGGCAATGCTCGCCGACAGCAAGGCCGAAGCCTACGCGGCGCGCTGCATGGTCATCGACGCCGCGCGGCAGCGCGACGAAGGCCGCGATGTCGGTACCGAGGCGTCCTGCGCCAAGCTGTTCGCCTCGGAAATGTGCGGCCGCGTCGCCGACCGCGCGGTGCAGATCTTCGGCGGCGCCGGCTATATCGGCGACTATGGGATCGAGCGCTTCTATCGCGACGTGCGACTGTTCCGCATCTACGAGGGCACCACGCAGATCCAGCAACTGCTGATCGCCCGCAACATGATCCGCGCCGCCCAGGGCTAGCGTCGATCCTTCGCCTTGTCACCGGCCGTGGCGCAGTCCCCGGCCGGTTGCTCTCCCAGGCGCTGTCCGCGCCACTCTTTACGCTTTCTTTATGCCGTCCGGCGCGGCCCGGAATCGCTTCTTTACGCCCCCTTTGCGGAGACTTTCCCTCAAGCGGCAGAGGCCGTTCGAAGGAGAGATCGCACACATGACCGTTCTGGATTGGTTGTCCCTGGCCCTGGCCACGGGACTGTTCGTCTATTTGCTGGTGGCGCTGCTACGCGCCGACCGTGCCTAGGGGAGGGCACATGAACAGCCACGAGATTCTCTTGATCCTGGCCTTTTTCGCCCTGGTCCTGGTGCCTGCACCGTTCCTCGGGCGCTACTGCTTCAAGGTAATGGAAGGCCAACGCAATCTCCTCAGCGCGCCGCTGGCGCCACTGGAGCGCGTCTGCTATCGCCTGTTCGGCGTCGATCCGGCGAGCGAGCAGGACTGGAAGACCTACACCCTGGCGCTGCTGGCATTCAACCTGGCCGGCCTGGTCCTGCTGTTCTCGATCCTCATGCTGCAGGGCAGCCTGCCGCTGAACCCGCAGCACCTGCCGGGCCTGGAATGGACCCTGGCGTTCAACACCGCGGTCAGTTTCGTCACCAACACCAACTGGCAGGCCTACAGCGGCGAGGCCTCGCTGAGCTACTTCAGCCAGATGGTCGGCCTCACGGTGCAGAACTTCGTCAGCGCGGCGGTCGGCCTCTGCGTGCTGGTGGCCCTGGCGCGCGGCATCAGCCGCCGCTCCACACGACAGCTGGGCAACTTCTGGGTCGACCTGACCCGCGGCACCCTCTACGTGCTGCTGCCGCTGTGCCTGCTGCTGGCGCTGCTGCTGGTCTGGCAGGGCGTGCCGCAGACCTTCTTCGACTACGTCCATGCCACCACCTTGCAAGGCGCCGAGCAGACCATCCCGCTCGGCCCGGCGGCCAGCCAGATCGCCATCAAGCAGCTGGGCACCAACGGCGGCGGCTTCTTCGGCGTCAACTCGGCCCATCCGTTCGAGAACCCGAGCGCCTGGAGCAACCTGTTCGAAGTGGCCTCGATCATCCTGATCCCGGCGGCGCTGGTATTCACCTTCGGCCATTACGTGAAGGACCTGCGCCAGAGCCGCGCGATCCTCGGCTGCATGCTGCTGCTGTTCTGCCTCGGCCTGGGCCTGTCGCTGTGGGCCGAATACCAGCCGAACCCGGCGCTGGCGCAGTTGCCGGTCGAGCAGGGCGCACCGATGGAGGGCAAGGAGAGTCGCTTCGGCACCGCCGCCAGCATGCTCTGGGCGATCACCACCACCGCCGCCTCGAACGGCTCGGTGAACGCCATGCACGACAGCCTGAGCCCCCTGGGCGGCATGCTGCCGCTGCTGAACATGATGCTCGGCGAGGTGATCTTCGGCGGCGTCGGCGCCGGCCTCTACGGCATGCTGCTGTTCGTCCTGATCGCGGTGTTCCTCGCCGGCCTGATGGTCGGGCGGACGCCGGAGTACCTGGGCAAGAAGCTCGAGGCGAAGGAGGTCCGCCTGCTGGTCTTCACCCTCCTGGTGATGCCTGTCGGCGTGCTGGTGCTCGGCGCCATTGCCGCCAGCCTGCCGGGACCGGCCTCGGCGGTGACCAACCCCGGCCCGCACGGTTTCAGCCAACTGCTCTACGCCTACACCTCGGGGAGCGCCAACAACGGCTCGGCGTTTGCCGGTTTCGGTGCCAACACGCCGTTCCACAACCTGATGATCGGCCTGGCCATGCTCATCGGCCGCTTCGGCTACATCCTGCCGATCCTCGCCATCGCCGGCAGCCTGGCGGCGAAGAAGGCCAGCCCGGTGGGGCCGAACAGTTTCCCGACCCATGGTCCGCTGTTCGTCAGCCTGCTCACCGTGACCATCCTGCTGGTCGGCGGCCTGACCTTCCTGCCGACCCTGGCCCTCGGCCCGATCGCTGAACAACTGAGCCTCGGCTTCTGAAGGAATCGCACATGAACGCTCAGACCCAGGCGTCCAAGAACGCCTTGCACAAATCGCTCGAACGTCGCCACAACGCGTCCACCAGCCTCGCCGCCTTGTGGCGGCCGGCGCTGCTGCAAGCCTTCGTCAAGCTCGACCCGCGCCAGTTGCTGCGCTCGCCGGTGATGCTGGTGGTCGAACTGACCGCCGTGCTCACCACCTTGCTGTGCTTCGTCCCCGACCAGGCGGTGCCGACCTCGGTGGCGCTGCAGATCGCCCTCTGGCTGTGGTTCACCGTGCTCTTCGCCAATTTCGCCGAAGCGCTCGCCGAGGGGCGTGGCAAGGCCCGCGCGGACAGTCTCAAGGCCGGCAGCCAGGGCCTCTCCGCCAATAAGCGGCGCGCCGACGGCAGTTTCGAGAGCGTCGCTGCCAGCAGCCTGCGCAAGGGCGACGTGGTACGGGTCCAGGCCGGCGAGATGATTCCCGGCGACGGCGAAGTCATCGAAGGCGTGGCGGCGGTCAACGAGGCCGCCATCACCGGCGAATCGGCGCCGGTGATCCGCGAGTCCGGCGGCGATCGCTCGGCGGTGACCGGCAACACCCAGGTGGTGTCCGACTGGCTGCTGGTGCGGATCGGCGCCAACCCGGGCGAGTCGACCCTGGACCGGATGATCGCCCTGGTGGAAGGCGCCAAGCGGCAGAAGACCCCCAACGAAGTGGCGCTGGACATCCTGCTGATCGGCCTGACCCTGATCTTCCTGCTGGTGGTGGTGACCCTCAAGCCGTTCGCCCTGTTCGCCGGCGGCAACCTGCCGCTGGTGTTCCTGGTGGCGCTGCTGGTGACGCTGATCCCGACCACCATCGGCGGCCTGCTCTCGGCCATCGGCATCGCCGGCATGGACCGCCTGGTGCGCCTGAACGTGATCGCCAAGTCCGGTCGCGCGGTGGAGGCGGCCGGCGACGTCCACGTGCTGCTGCTCGACAAGACCGGCACCATCACCTTCGGCAACCGCCGCTGCAGCGCGCTGTACGCCGCGCCGGGGGTGAGCGGCAAGGAACTGGCCGAGGGCGCGTTGCTGGCCTCGCTGGCCGACGACACGCCGGAAGGCAAGTCGATCGTCGAATACCTGCGCATCCTGCATCCGATCGAGGAGCCGCGCCGCGAGGAGCTGACGCCGATCGCCTTCAGCGCGGAAACCCGCCTGTCCGGGGTCGACTGGAACGGCCAGGTGTACCGCAAGGGGGCGGTGGATGCGGCGCTGCGCTTCATCGACCTGCCGCGGGAGAAGATGCCCGAGGTGCTTTCGCGGGAGGTAGACAAGATCGCCCAGAGCGGCGGCACCCCGCTGCTGGTGGTAGCCAACGGCCGGCTGCTCGGCGCCATTCACCTGAAGGACGTGGTCAAGCCGGGCATTCGCGAGCGCTTCGCCGAACTGCGCCGGCTGGGCATCCGCACTGTGATGGTGACCGGCGACAACCCGCTGACCGCCGCTGCCATCGCCGCCGAGGCTGGGGTCGACGACGTGATCGCCGAGGCTACCCCGGAGAAGAAACTGGCGCGGATTCGCCAGGAGCAGGGCGAAGGTCGCCTGGTGGCGATGTGCGGCGACGGTGCCAACGACGCCCCGGCGCTGGCCCAGGCCGACGTCGGCATGGCCATGAACGACGGCACCCAGGCCGCCCGCGAGGCGGCCAACCTGGTCGACCTGGACAGCGACCCGACCAAGCTGCTCGACGTGGTCCAGGTGGGCAAGGAGTTGCTGGTCACCCGCGGCGCGCTGACCACCTTCTCCATCGCCAACGACGTGGCCAAGTACTTCGCCATCCTGCCGGCGCTGTTCGTCGGCATCTACCCGCAGCTCGACGTGCTCAACGTGATGCGCCTGCAAAGCCCGCAGAGCGCGATCCTGTCGGCCATCGTGTTCAACGCGCTGATCATCGTCGCGTTGATCCCACTGGCCTTGCGCGGCGTGCGGGTGCAGGCGGCGGACGCTTCGCAACTGCTGCAGCGCAACCTGCTGATCTATGGCGTCGGCGGCCTGGTGGCGCCGTTCCTCGGGATCAAGGCGATCGACCTGCTGCTGACCGCCGTCGGCCTGGCATGAACAACGGCCCTCGCCGTCGGGTGAGGGCCTGGGACTGAAGAGAGGATCTGCACATGTTCAAGCAACTCCGTCCGGCACTGGCGTCACTGCTGGTGCTGAGCCTGGTCACCGGCGTGGCCTATCCGCTGCTGGTCACCGGTATCGCCCAACTGGCGTTCCCCGAGCAGGCCAATGGCAGCCTGCTGCGCGACGCCGAGGGCAAGGTGCTCGGCTCGCGGCTGATCGCGCAGAAGTTCGACGGCGAGGAGTGGTTCCATTCGCGGCCTTCGGCGGGCGACTACGCCACCGTTTCCAGTGCCGCGAGCAACCTGGCGCCGAGCAACCCGGCACTGGCCGAGCGCATCGCCAGGGACGCCGCCCAGGAGCGTATCGCCGACCAGGGGCCGGTGCCGCTGGCGCTGGTCACTACCTCCGGTAGCGGACTCGATCCGCAGCTGCCGCCGCAGGCCGCGCGTTACCAGGCGCTGCGGGTGGCCACGGCGCGCGGGCTGCCGCTGCGGCTGGTGGAAGACCTGGTGGAAAGCCACACCGAGCGGCCGCTGGTGGGGCCGGCGGTGGTCAACGTGCTGGCGCTGAACATGGCGCTGACGGGGTTGAAGCGCTAGGTTTCCCCAGAGACCCACGCAAGGGCTTGCAATATCGCCGCATCGGCGGATGATCGCCGGCGATCGTCCGCCCCGCGCGGCGCAGAGCAACGGAGTACGACCGATCCATGACCGACACCGCACGCGCCGACGCGCTGCTGGCCGACCTGCCCGCTGACGGGCGCGGCCGCCTGAAAGTCTTTCTCGGCGCGGCGCCGGGGGTGGGCAAGACCTTCGCCATGCTGCAGGCCGCCCAGGCCCAGTTGCGCCAGGGCGTGAAACTGCGCGCCGGGGTGGTCGAGACCCACTCGCGGGCGGAAACCGAGTCCCTCCTCGCAGGCGTGCCGCAGCAGCCGCTGCGCAGCCTCGAGTATCGAGGGATGAAACTGCAAGAAATGGACCTCGACGGTCTCCTCGCCGACCCGCCGGCGCTGGCCCTGGTCGACGAACTGGCCCACAGCAACGTTCCCGGCAGCCGCCACGCCAAGCGCTGGCAGGACATCCAGGAGTTGCTGGCGGCGGGAATCGACGTCTACACAACGGTCAACGTCCAGCACCTGGAGAGCCTCAACGACCAGGTCCGCGACATCACCGGCGTGCAGGTCCGCGAGACGGTGCCGGACTGGGTGTTGCAGGAGGCCTACGAGATCGTCCTCATCGACCTGCCGCCGCGCGAGCTGCTGGAGCGCCTGCGCGAGGGCAAGGTCTACGTGCCGGAACAGGCGCGGGCGGCGATCGATGCGTTCTTCTCGCAGACCAACCTCACCGCGCTGCGTGAACTGGCGATGCAGACCGCCGCCGCGCGGGTCGACGCCGACCTCAACCACCGCTACCGCCAGCGCGGCGAGGAGGCGCCGGCGTTGCGCGGGCGGCTGCTGGTGGGCATCGACGGTGACGAACAGGCCGAACGCCTGGTGCGCCACGCCTGCCGGGTCGCCGAACGTCGGCACCTGCCCTGGAGCGTGGTACACGTCGATACCGGCGGCTTGCGCGGCGAGCAGGCGCGGATGCGCCTGCAGGGTGCGCAGCAACTGGCCGAGCGGCTCGGCGGCGAGATCGTCGTGCTGCGCGCCGGCGAGGTGGCGCGGACCCTCCTGCAACATGCCCGCGAGCGCCGCGCCAGCCTGGTCCTGGTTGGCCAGTCGCGGCGCCGCTGGTACCGCCGGGCCTTCGGCGGTGGTCTCGCCGGGCGCCTGCTGCGCGACGGCCAGGGCCTGGAGATCAGTGCCCTGGACAGCGAGGCCGACCTGCGCCCGGCGGAACCGCGGCCACGCTATCCGGTGGTGTGGAACGACTATCTGCTGGCGCTGCTGGCGACCGCCCTGGCCAGCGGCCTGGCCTGGGTCGTGGCGCACCTGCTGGAACTGCCGAACATCTCCCTGGTGTTCCTGATGGCGGTGCTGCTGGTGGCAGTGCGCAGCAGCCTGATGCCGGCACTGCTGTGCGCGGTGGCGTCGTTCCTGGCCTATGACTTCCTGTTCATCCCACCGCATTTTTCCTTCGCCATCCATCGCCATGAAGACCTGCTGAGCCTGGCGTTCTTCCTGTTCATGGCCGGCCTCACCGGCAACCTGGCGGCACGCCAGCGGCGCCAGCTGGAGGCGCTGCGTGATACCCAGGAGGAAACCAGCCTGCTGCTGGAGCTGTCGCGCAAGCTCACCGCCGCCACCGACCGCCAGGCGGTGCTGGCCGCCGCCGCCCAGCAGTTCGACGACTGGAAGGACGTCGAGGTCTGCCTGCTCGGTCAGGTCAATGGCGAGTGGAAGACCGAGGCCGGCGTGCAGCGGCAACTCGCCGACCAGGAACGGGTCGCCGCCGACTGGGCCTGGGCCCACGACCAGCCGGCCGGCCTCGGTACTGGCACGCTGCCCGGAGGACGCTGGTGGTGGTGGCCGCTGTCGGCGGAAGAGGGGCCGCTGGCACTGCTCGGCGTCGCGCCGCTGGACGGCCAGCCGCTGAGCCCGCAGCGCCGGCGCCTGCTCGCCGCCCTCGGCCAGCCCCTGGCCCAGGCCCTGGCGCGGGCTCGCCTGGCCGAGGACCTGGAGGCCGCGCGCCTGCACGGCGAAACCGAGCAACTGCGCAGCGCCTTGCTCGCCTCGGTGTCCCACGACCTGCGCACGCCGCTGACGGCCATGCGCGGTTCCATCGACAGCCTGCTGGCGCTGGGCGAGGCGATCCCGCCGGCGGATCGTCGCGAACTGCTGGAAAGCACCCGCGACGAGGCCGAGCGACTGGACCGCTATATCCAGAACCTGCTCGACATGACCCGTCTCGGCCACGGTGGCCTGAAGCTGGCGCGCGACTGGGTGGCGCCGGGCGACATCGTCGGCAGCGCGCTGAACCGCCTGCGTGCGGTGCTGGCGCCGTACCGGGTGCAGGCGATCGTGGCCAACGACCTGCCGTTGCTCTACGTGCATGCGGCGCTGATCGAACAGGCGCTGATCAACGTGCTGGAAAATGCCGCGCGCTTCTCGCCGAGCCACGGCCGGTTGCGCATCGAGGTCAGCCAGGATGCCGCCGAGCTGCGTTTCGCGGTGAGCGACGAGGGGCCGGGGATTCCCGAGGCCGAGCGGGAGAAGATCTTCGACATGTTCTACACCGCTGCCCGTGGCGACCGCGGTGGCCAGGGCACCGGCCTGGGCCTGGCGATCTGCCAGGGCATGATCGGCGCCCACGGCGGGCGCATCAGCGTCGGCGAAGGCCTCGACGGTCGCGGCACCACGCTGGTCCTGCACCTGCCGCTGCATCCGCAGCCGGACCTCGGGCAACTGGAGGGCGACGAATGAGCCCGGCGCACTTGCCTGGCGCCCGCGCTCGCGCTATTCCTGCCGTTTGCGCGACGCCGCCGCTGGCTCGTCGCCGTGTTCACCTGCCGTGCCGAGTGCCATGACCCAATTGCAGAACAGCATCCTGCTGATCGACGACGAACCGCAGATCCGCAAGTTCCTCCGTATCAGCCTCAATGCCCAGGGCTACCGGGTACTCGAGGCCGGCACCGGCGAAGAGGGGCTGGCCCAGGCCGCGCTGAACCGGCCGGACCTGGTGGTGCTCGACCTCGGCCTGCCGGACCGCGACGGCCAGGACATCCTCCGCGACCTGCGCGAATGGTCGCAGGTGCCGGTGCTGGTGCTGTCGGTGCGCGCCAGCGAGGGCGAGAAGGTGCTGGCCCTGGACGGTGGCGCCAACGACTACGTGACCAAGCCGTTCGGCATCCAGGAGTTCCTCGCCCGCGTGCGCGTCCTGCTGCGCCAGGCGGCGCAGGGCGAAAGCCCGGAGGCGGCGGTGGCGGTCGGCCCGTTGCAGGTGGACTTCGCCTATCGCCGGGTCACCCTGGAGGGTGCGGAAGTGGCGCTGACGCGTAAGGAGTACGCGGTGCTCGCCGCGCTGGCACGCCATCTCGGACGGGTAGTGACCCAGCAGCAACTGCTCAAGGATATCTGGGGCCCGACCCACGTCGAAGACACCCATTACCTGCGGGTCGTGGTCGGCCACCTGCGGCAGAAACTCGGCGACGATCCGGCCAGCCCGCGCTTCCTGGTGACCGAGGCGGGCGTCGGCTATCGCCTGCGCGACAGCTGACGCGCAGCGCAATTCTGCGCGAGGGGCATGCCTCCCGCGCGTTCATCGCCTATGATGCCGCGCATTCGCGCTGGCCCGGATGCGCCGGGTCGGCGCCCCGGTGTCACGACGAAGGTCATCATGCAGCAACTGTTGAACGAGATTCTCGATGAAGTCCGCCCGCTGATCGGGCGCGGCAAGGTCGCCGACTACATTCCCGCGCTCGCCGGCGTCGAGCCGAACCAACTGGGGATCGCCGTGTACAGCCGCGACGGCGAGCTGTTCCATGCCGGCGACGCCCTGCGGCCGTTTTCCATCCAGAGCATTTCCAAGGTGTTCAGCCTGGTCCAGGCGATCCAGCATTCCGGCGAGGACATCTGGCAACGCCTCGGCCACGAGCCCTCCGGCCAGCCTTTCAACTCCCTGGTGCAGCTGGAGTTCGAGCGCGGCAAGCCGCGCAATCCGTTCATCAATGCCGGCGCCCTGGTGATCTGCGACATCAACCAGTCGCGTTTCGCCGCGCCGGCGCAATCGATGCGCGATTTCGTCCGGCGCCTGTGCGGCAACCCGGAAGTGGTGTCGGACTCGGTGGTGGCGCGCTCGGAGTACCAGCACCGCTCGCGCAACGCGGCGGCGGCCTACCTGATGAAATCGTTCGGCAACTTCCACAACGACGTCGAGGCGGTGCTGCTCAGCTATTTCCATCATTGCGCGTTGCGCATGAGCTGCGTCGACCTGGCGCGGGCGTTCTGCTTCCTCGCCGACAAGGGCTTCTGCAAGCACAGCGGCGAGCAGGTGCTCAACGAGCGGCAGACCAAGCAGGTCAACGCGATCATGGCCACCAGCGGGCTCTACGACGAGGCCGGCAACTTTGCCTACCGGGTCGGCCTGCCGGGCAAGAGCGGCGTCGGCGGCGGCATCATCGCGGTGGTGCCGGGGCGCTTCACGGTCTGCGTCTGGTCGCCGGAGCTGAACGCCGCGGGCAATTCGCTGGCGGGTATCGCCGCGCTGGAGAAACTCAGCGAGCGGATCGGCTGGTCGATCTTCTGAAACCGCCGCCCGTCGTGGTGGCGCTCGAATTCCCGGCGCCGCTGCGCTATGTTCTGCGGCTACCGCTTGCCGGCGCCGGATGCGCCGGTCCACTCGCCAGGATGGTCGCCATGTCCCGCCCGATTCCCGTTTCCCGTGTCTTCGCCTGCCTCACCGTTCTCGCCGCCTGCGCGCACGCCGGCGCCGCCGAGCCGGACTGGCGTGGCTATACCAGCGACCAGCAGCAGCGCAGCGTGCTGGCCGTCGAGCAGGACGCCGAGGCCATCAACAAGCGCTACTACGACAGTGCCTTCGAGGAATTCCTGCCGGAACTGGAGCAACTGGAACTCAGCCTGGCGCAGCCCGTCGTCGCCGTCGACGAGAAAGGCCTGCTGGGCGACTGGAAGTGCCGCTCGACCCAGGCCGACCAGTACGGCATCTATCGCTATCCGAACTTCCAGTGCCGCATCCGGCGTACCGACCGCGGCCTGTTCCTGGAGAAGACCAGCGGTTCGCAGCGGGTCAGCGGCTACCTGTTCCGCGAAGGCACGCAGCGCTACGTGTTCCTCGGCGGCGCCACGGTCAACGACGAGCCCCAGGTGGCCTTCAGTGGCCTGGCCCACGGCGCGCCGGCTGAGTCCGACGTGGTCGCGCTGCTGCGCCCGCACGCCGGCGGCTTCCTCCTGCTGTTCCCGGAACGGCGCGGCGGCTACGAGGTCCTCGAGTTCAGCCGCTGAGGCTCAGGCGTTGTCTTCCTCGTAGCGGTCCAGGGTGTCGCTGGCGATCTGCCGGCCGAGGGCGATCAACTCCGGCGCCTTGTAGAACTCGAAGAAGCGGCAGACCCGCTTCGGCACGTTGATCAGGATGTCCGGCGGGTAGCCGGCGATCTTGTACTGCGCCAGCGAGGTCTGCATCACCTCGAAGCTCTGGTTGACCAGTTCCAGCAGTGATGCCGGACCGCTGCTTTCCACCACCGTGGTGCCGCTGGCCGACTTCGGCGAGTCCTTGCCTTGCGGCGCCGCGGCCGGCTGTTGCAGTTGCGGCTCGGCGGGCTCCTCGGATTCCGCCGGAACCGGATGGAGCAGGGCGTCGGCGCTCAGCTCCGGCGGGGTATTGTCGTCGCCGTGGCGGCGGAAGAACGAGAGTTTGTGGCCGAGGCTCTCGATCATGCTGTCGAAGCGCCCCTTGAGCGCGGCCGGACGCTCGATCACCGGCAGGTGGTATTGCTTCTGGTTGGTGGCGTTGAGGTTGACCGCGATGATCAGGTCGCTGTGGGCCGACACCACCGGCACGATCGGCAACGGGTTGAGCAGGCCGCCGTCGACCAGCATGCGGCTGCCCTGCATGACCGGGGTGAACAGGCTGGGGATCGCCGCCGAGGCGCGCATGGCCTGGTGCAGGCAGCCTTCCTGGAACCAGATTTCCTGCTGGTTGGTGAGGTCGGTGGCAACCGCCGTGTAGGGGATCGACAGGTCCTCGATGTTCACCTCGCCGAGGATCTCGTGGATCTTGCCGAACACCCGCTCGCCGCGGATTGCGCCGAGGCGGAAGCTGACGTCGAGCAGGCGCAGCACGTCGAGGTAATCCAGGCTTTCCACCCACTCGCGGTACTCGCGCAGCTTGCCGGCGGCGTAGATGCCGCCGATCACCGAGCCCATGGAACAACCGGCGATGCAGGTGATCTCATAGCCGCGCGCCTCGAGTTCCTCGATCACGCCGATGTGCGCGTAGCCGCGCGCACCGCCGGAGCCCAATACCAGGGCGACCTGTTTGCTCATCTGCAACCCCTTGCCAATACTGCGTGACGAAGCGAAAACGATACGCGTGTCGCCCGGCCGCCGCCAAGTGCGTCGCGGCGATGCGCGGCCCTTTCCCTGTCCGGAGATCGTTCGATGAAAACCTGGATCGTTCTGCCCGTCCTTGCCCTGACCCTGGCCGGCTGCGCCGGCAAGACCGCCTACCGGGAGAACTGCGCCGACCAGTTGGACGCGGCCTGGAAGGAACTTGACCTGGCCAAGGCCGAAGGCTTCGCCGGCACCGTCAGCTACTCGAAGGCCCTGACCCTGCTCACCGGGGCCAAGACCCAGCAGCAGTTCGAAGCCTACGAGGGCTGCACCAGCAAGGCCGAGAAGGCGCGCTTCTATATCCGCGAGTCGCGCGCCGGGCGCTGAGCCGGGCGCGGCGATCGGCCCTCTGGCGGCGGCGCCGGCTTTGCTAGAATGGGCACTTTTCCGACATCCACGGGAGTACACCGATGAGCGAGGCGATCCGCCTGACCCAGTACAGCCACGGCGCCGGCTGCGGCTGCAAGATTTCGCCCAAGGTACTGGAGGTGATCCTCGCCGGCAGCGGCGCGCAGAACCTCGATCCGAAGCTCTGGGTCGGCAACGCCTCGCGCGACGACGCGGCTGTCTACGCCCTCGACGAGGAGCGCGGGGTGGTCTCCACCACCGATTTCTTCATGCCGATCGTCGACGACCCCTTCGATTTCGGCCGTATCGCCGCGACCAACGCCATCAGCGACATCTACGCCATGGGTGGCGACCCGCTGATGGCCATCGCCATCCTCGGCTGGCCGGTCAACGTACTGGCCGCGGAAGTCGCCCGCGAGGTGATCGCCGGCGGCCGCAAGGTCTGCGAGGAAGCCGGCATCCCGCTGGCCGGCGGACACTCCATCGACGCCCCCGAGCCGATCTTCGGCCTGGCCGTGACCGGCGTGGTGGAGAAGCGTTTCATGAAACGCAACGACACCGCCGAGGCCGGCTGCAGGCTGTACCTGACCAAGCCGCTGGGCATCGGCATCCTCACCACTGCCGAGAAGAAGGCCAGGCTGCGCGCCGAGGACGTCGGCGTGGCGCGCGACTGGATGTGCACCCTGAACAGGCCCGGCGCGCGCTTCGGTCGATTGGCCGGGGTCAAGGCGATGACCGACGTCACCGGTTTCGGCCTGCTCGGCCACCTGGTGGAAATGGCCGACGGCAGCAAGCTCACCGCGCGCGTTGAGTACGCCGCGGTGCCGCGCCTGGCCAGTGCCGAATATTATCTGGAGCAGGGCTGCGTGCCCGGCGGCACCCTGCGCAACTTCGACAGCTATGGCGAGCGCATCGCGCCACTGCCGGAGGTGCAGAAGCTGTTGCTTTGCGATCCGCAGACCAGCGGCGGCCTGCTGGTGGCGGTGGCTCCGGAAGGCGAGGCGGAGTTCCTCGCCGTGGCGGCGGAACTCGGCCTGCAACTGGCGCCGATCGGCGAACTGGTCGAGCGACAGAGTCTCGCGGTACAGGTGCTGTAATGCGCGACAACACCCAGCACTACCGCGAGCTGTTTCTCGACGATATCCCTCTGATGGATGTGCGCGCCCCGGTGGAGTACCACAAGGGCGCCTTTCCCAACACGGTCAACCGGCCGCTGATGAACGACATCGAGCGGCAGAAGGTCGGCACCAGCTATAAGCAGCACGGCCAGCAGGCCGCCATCGCCCTTGGTCACGAACTGGTCTGCGGGGCGCTCAAGGCCGAACGGCTGGCGGCCTGGAAAGCCTTCGCCGAAGCCAACCCGAACGGCTACCTGTATTGCTTCCGCGGCGGCCTGCGCTCGCAGATCGTCCAGCAGTGGCTGAAGCAGGACGCCGGCATCGACTACCCACGGGTGATCGGCGGCTACAAGGCGTTGCGCAACTTCCTTTTCGAAACCACCCGAGCGGCGGTCGACGAGTGCGATTTCGTGCTGGTCGGCGGCCTCACCGGTTGCGGCAAGACCGAGGTGATCGCGGCGCTGGACAACAGCCTCGATCTCGAAGGCCACGCCAACCACCGCGGCTCCAGCTTTGGCCGGCGAGCCACGCCGCAGCCGGCGCAGATCGACTTCGAGAACCGCCTGGCCATCGACATCCTGAAGAAGCGTCATCGTGGCGTCGGCCAGTTCGTCCTCGAGGACGAGGGGCGGATCGTCGGCAGCTGCTCCTTGCCGCTGGAGCTGTACCAGGGCATGCAGGGCTACCCGCTGGTCTGGCTGGAGGATGCCTTCGAGCAGCGTGTCGAGCGTATCCTCAGGGACTACGTGATCGATCTGCGCAGCGAGTTCGAGCGCGTGGTGGGCGTGGAGGAGGGCTTCGCCGCCTTCTCCGCCTACCTGCAGAAGAGCCTCGCCGGCATCGTCAAGCGCCTCGGCGGCGAGCGCTACCAGCGGCTGGCGGCGATCCTCGTGCAGGCGCTGGAAGAGCAGGGCCGCGACGGCTCGGTGGATACCCATCGCGGCTGGATCGAGGGGCTGCTCAAGGAGTACTACGACCCGATGTACGCCTTCCAGCGGCAGAGCAAGGAAGACCGCGTCGAGTTCCGCGGCAACCAGGCCGAGGTGATCGGCTACCTGCGCCAGCGTCAGGCGTTGCGGCCATCGTAGTGCTGTACCGGGAGCGCGCTGGCGTCGATGTCCTCCAGGCAGCGCGCGTTGACCGCGGCCATCGCCTGGCCGTCCGGGCCTATGCCTTCGCTGAACGGCGCGCAGCCGCAGGTGGGGCAGAAGTGATGCTGCAGGCGATGGGTGTTGAAGGTGTAGGTGTGCATCGCGCTGGCCGGCGTCTTCAGCGCCAGACGGTCGCGCGGGACGAACCACAGCAGCCAGCCGCGCCGGCTGCACAGTGAACAGTTGCACTGGATCACCTGGTCGAGGTCGCCTTCGACTTCGTAGGCGATGGTTCCGCAGTGGCAGCTTCCTCGATAGTTCATGGCAGGGCTCCTGGGTGAGGGTAGGGCAAGTCTAGCCGCTGCTTCCAGGTGGCGCAGGGCCTCGGCGCAGACGGTCGCGAGAGCTGCGGGGCTGCGGCATAATCGGCGTCCCCTCCGTCGATTTCCGCGAGACCGCCATGCAACTGGACTTCACCACCATCGCTCCCGCCGAGGCCTATCGCTGGTTGGCTTCCACCGTCACCCCGCGACCGATTGCCTGGGTCTCGACCCTGTCCGCCGAGGGCGCCAGCAACCTGGCCCCGTTCAGCTTCTTCCAGGTGATCAGCGACGAGCCGCCGACCCTGATGGTCAACGTCAGCCTGCGCGACGACGGCAGCCTCAAGGACACCCTGCGCAACGTCCAGGCCACCGGGCAGTTGGTGATCCACCTGGTCGGCGCCGCCCAGGCAGAGACCATGAACGCCACCTCCGCCTGGCTGCCCCATGGCGTGAGCGAGATCGAGACGGTCGGCATCCCTACCGTGTCCAGCGTACGCGTGGCGCCGCCGCGGATCGCCGCGGCGGCGGTGGCCTTCGAGTGCGAGGTGGCGGAGATCAAGCCGTATCCGGCGGAGAACCCCAATTGCCACCTGATCTTCGCCCGCGTGCTGCTGGCCCATGTCGACGATGCCGTGCTGGCCGACGAGCGCCATGTGGATAGCGACAGGCTCGACCTGGTCGGTCGCCTGGGCGGCAGCCACTACAGCTATACCCGCGACACGTTCAGCATGATCCGGCCCAGGTAGTCGGGCTCAGTCCGGCGCCCGCAGGCACTCGTCGACCGTGCGCCGGCACACCGGCGCCTGGCCCGCGGCCTGGCGTTCCTGCCACTGGCGATAGGCGAACTGGTAGCTTTCCGGATACACCCCGCCGCGCTTCAGCGGCGCCACGATACTCGCGCGCAGCGCTTGTTCGGTCAGCGCCAGGTGCGCGGCCAGGCGCTGGAACTGCCAGGGCTGCTGGCCCTGGCGGCGCTCCAGGACCTCGACGTGGTACAGGCCGTCGGCCGCCGCGCTCGACAGGTTGTGCACGATCAGCCAGCGCGACAGGCCCGGCGCCGCCGGCAACGACCAGAGCGGCTGCTCGATCGGGCCGCTCCAGTCGGCCAGGGCGGGGGCGCACAGACTCAGCGACAGCAACAGCGGCAATACGGGACGCATGGCAAGCTCCTTTTTCCATGGGGCGTCCAGTATGGCTCCGCGGCCGCCCGACGTCAGCCCGGATATCCTGGAAACGACCTGCGCATATCTCTCCTGGCCATTATCGAGCCACTACCTTGCCCGGCCGCTCAGGTTCGGCGAAAAACGCGCGACACAGCGGGAAATGCGCACGCAGACGGCGCGTCACGGGGGAGGGGAGTCATGCTGGGGTTGCTGCGCAGGCGTCTGGCCGATCTCGGCACGGCGAAGAAACTGGCCATCGGTTTTACCCTGGTCCTGCTGTTGACCGCGCTGGTGGCCGCGCTCGCGGTGCTCTCGCTGCATGCGCTGGGGCAGCGCTTCGCGCGCCTGCAGGAGATGAGCGCGATCAATCGCGACGTGCTGGAGGTTCGCCAGGCCGAGAAGGACTTTGCCCTGCACGGGGAAAAGAGTGACGCCGAGCGCTTGCGCCAGCGCCTGGCCGCGACCCTTGAACGGGTGGGCCGGCTCAAGGCCGACGGCGACGCCGATCAGGCGCTTGGCATGGCCGAGGTGGAGCAGGTGCTGGCGGCATACCTCGAAGCGTTTGGCCGCTTCGAGCAGTCCATCCAGGGACGCCAGTTGGCTTGGGAAAGCGCCAGCTGGTCGCTGAACGGCGCCGCCAACAGCCTCGATATCCTCCAGTCCAGCCTGGCCGAGGATGGCGCCTATGCGCTGAAGGAGAGCCAGGGACGCGACGGCGAACCGCTGTTGCAGCAGGCGGCCCAGGTCGCCCAGGTCAATCGCCTGGTCCTGCAGGGGTTGGACGAGGCCCGCTCGCGTCTCGAAGCGCGCGCCGCGGATGCGCAGGAGGGGCCGCCGAAATCGCTGCGCGAGGCGCTGGAGCTGGCCGCCCGGCTGGAGCAGGCGATCACCGACGATGCCTACGTGTCGGTGGTCAAGGACGTGCTGACCAATATCCGCGGTTTCGCCGACAAGCTCGCCGAGTATCGCGCCAGCCAGCGCCAGGAGCGGCAGATGTACGCCGCCATGGGCGAGCGTGCCGGGCAGGTGATGGCGCGTGTCGACCGTAGCTGGGAGGCGCAGCAGCAGGCCATGCTCCACAGCCTGCGGACAAACTCCCTGCTGATCGTCGGCGCCGCCGTGCTGGCGCTGCTGGTGGGCCTGGGCGCGGCCTTCGGCATCAGCCTGCTGATCGTCCGTCCGCTGCGCCAGGCGATGGGTGTGGCGCAGCGGATCGCCGAAGGCGACCTGGCGGTACGGGTCGACAGCGAGCGGCGCGACGAGGTTGGCCAACTGATGGCCGCGATGCGCGCCATGACCGGCAGCCTGCGCGGTATCGTCAGCCAGTTGCAGGACGGCGTCGGGCGGATTGCCGGCGCTTCCGAGGCGCTGTCCGGCGTTACCACGCGCACCCGCCTGGGAATCGACAGCCAGCGGGCGGAAACCGAACAGGTGGCCACGGCGATGAACCAGATGGCCGCCACCGTCCACGAAGTGGCGCACAACGCCGAGGAAGCCGCGGGGTCGGCGGAAAGCGCCGACGGCAAGGTCAGCGTCGGCCAGGAGGTGGTACGCCAGACCCTGGAGCGGATCGAGCGACTGGCCGAGGCGGTGCGCGCGGCCACCGCCAGCGTCGAGGCGCTGAGCGCCGACAGCCAGCGCATCGGCAGCGTGCTGGACGTGATCAAGAGCGTGGCCGAGCAGACCAACCTGCTGGCGCTGAACGCCGCCATCGAGGCGGCGCGGGCCGGCGACCAGGGTCGAGGCTTCGCCGTGGTCGCCGACGAGGTGCGGGCGCTGGCGCGGCGCACCCAACAGTCCACGGCCGAGATCGAGACCCTGATCGGTGCCTTGCAGAATGGCACGCAGCAGGCGGTGCAGCGTATGCAGCGCAGCCACCAGTTGGTGGACCAGAGCGTCGACGACGCGTTGCAGACCGAGGCGGCGCTGGGCAACATCGCTACGGCGGTGGCGCTGATCCAGCAGATGAACCAGCAGATCGCCGCGGCCTCCGAGCAGCAGAGCGCGGTCGCCGAGGAGATCAACCGCAGCGTCACGGCGATCCGCGAGGTGGCCGATCAGTCGGCCCAGGCCATGCAGTCGACGGCTTCGTCCAGCGAACAACTGGCGGAGCTGGGGCGCGAACTACAGGGCATGGTCAGGCATTTCCGCTTGTAGCCGCGGCCTGGGCGGCGAGTCTTTCCTGCTGGCGCAGCCAGTAGCGATAAGCACTGACCCCCGAACGCACCGAGCTGAACACCAGCGGCGGCTTGATCTCGCCGAGCATGCTCGAGCGTTGCAGCAGGTCCAGCGTCTGCCCGGTCACCCGCGCCAGCGATAGGTGCACGCCCTGGGCCTTGAGGATCTGTTGCACCTCGTGGAGGGTGGCCAGGCCGCTGATGTCGAGGTTGGTCATGGCTTCGGCGTTGAGCAGCACCGCATTCGGCCGCTCGCTGCCGTCCACCACGGCAAGCACCCGCTGCTTGAAGTAGTCGGCGTTGAAGAACAACAGGGGGGCGTCGAAGCGGTAGATCACCAGGCCGGGAAGAGTGGTGGCCTGCGGGTACTTGGCCAGCTCGACCTGGCCGTCGATGCCGTGCATCCAGCCGAGCACCGCGTCGCTTGGGCGATAGGTGTAGTAGAGCAGGCGCAGTACGGCGATGCTGACGGCGACGAAGATTCCCGGCAGCACGCCGACGCTGAGCACGCCGACGGTGGTCAGCAGGCAGAGGCTGAACTCGAAGCGGCTGAGCTTCCAGAAGCCTTTCAGCGCCTGCACGTCGATCAGGCCCCAGCCGGCCAGCAACAGGACCGCGCCGAGCGCCGGCATCGGCACCCAGCCCAGGGGCTTGTTCAGCAGCAACAGGGTGGCGGCGATCACCAGCGCGGCGACCACGCCGACCAGTTGGGTCTTGCCGCCGACCATGTCGTTCACCGCGGTGCGGGAGTCGGCGCCGCTGATGGCGAAGCCCTGGGAGACCCCGGCGCCGATGTTGGCCAGGCCGAGGGCGACGAATTCGTGGTTGGCGTTGATGCTGTAGCCGTGGCGGGCGGCGAAGCTGCGCGCGGTGAGCATGGCGCTGCAGAAGCTGACCACGGTAATGCCGGTGGCGTCGCGCAGCAGGCTTTTCAGTTCCTCCAGGCTGGTCTGCGGCCAGCTCAGTTGCGGCAGCCCGGCCGGTACCTCGCCAAGCAGTTCCACGCCGTAGCGATCCAGGCCCAGCAGCGCCGCGGCGAGACTGGCCAGGAGGACGCCGCAGAGCGCCCCGGGCAACTGCGGGAAGCGCCGCGGCAGCAGCACCATCAGCAAGAGCGAGAGGCTGCCGAGGATCAGCGTCGGCCAATGGATGTGCAGCAGGTTCTCCAGCAGCGCGAGGATGCCGGCGACGAAGCCGCTGGTCGCCGCCTCGTAGCCGAACAGCTTGCCCAGTTGCCCGACCAGCAGGCTCAGGCCGATGCCGTTGAGGTAGCCGACCAGGATCGGTCGCGAGAGGAAGCTGGCGATGAATCCGGCGCGGGCCAGGCCGGCGACGATGGAGAACAGCCCGACCATGATCGCGACGATCATCGACAGGTCCACCAGGCGCTGCGGGTCGCCCGCCGCCAGCGGGGTGATGGCGGCGGCGACCATCGCCGCGGTCGCCGCGTCGGGGCCGACCATCAACTGGCGCGAGCTGCCGATCAGGGCGTAGATCAGCATCGGCAGGATGCATGCATAGAGGCCTACCTGGGGTGGGAAGCCGGCGATCTGGGCGTAGGCGATGGCGGTGGGGATCTGGATCGCCGCCACCGACAGCCCGGCCTGGACATCCGGACGGAACCAGGCGCGGCGGTAGTGGAGCAGGCTATCGAGTCCGGGTACCCAGCGGGCGAGTGGCATGCGGCTGATTCCTTGCAGGCGCGGATGCCGCAGCTTAGCCCGAAGGACAGGCGGCAGGATTGCCGGGAATCATTATTTCTTCAGTGCACACGCTCTTCGAGGCGAGGCGCAGGGCGGATAGCGCAAGGCGCTATCCGCCGCTTCTTCGCGCCGGCGGCGGACCTCAGACCTTCAACACCAACTTGCCGAAGTTTTCCCCGCTGAACAGCTTGAGCTGGGTCTCGGGGAAGGTCTCCAGGCCTTCGACGATGTCCTCGCGCGATTGCAGCTTGCCTTCCGCCAGCCAGGTGGCCATCTCCTTCAGGCCTTCTGGGAAGCGCTGGGCATAGTCCATCACCACCATGCCTTCCATGCGCGCCCGATTGACCAGCAGCGACAGGTAGTTGGCCGGGCCGCGCACCGCTTCCTTGTTGTTGTACTGGCTGATCGCCCCGCAGAGGACGATGCGTGCCTTGAAGGCGATACGGGTGAGCACCGTGTCGAGGATTTCGCCGCCGACGTTGTCGAAGAACACATCGATGCCCTTCGGGCATTCGCGCTTGAGTCCGGCGGCGAGGTCTTCGTTCTTGTAGTCGATGGCGCCGTCGAAGCCCAGCTCCTCGACCAGGAAGCGACATTTCTCGGCGCCGCCGGCGATGCCCACCACCCGGCACCCCTTGAGCCTGGCGATCTGCCCGGCAACGCTGCCCACCGCACCGGCGGCGCCGGAGATCACCACGGTCTCGCCGCTCTTCGGCTGGCCGACGTCGAGCAACGCGAAGTAGGCGGTCATGCCGGTCATGCCCAGCGCCGAGAGATAGCGCGGCAGCGGCGCGCGGGACGGGTCGACCTTGTAGAAACCCTTGGGCTCGCCGACGAAATAGTCCTGCACGCCGAGGGCGCCGTTGACGTAGTCGCCGGTCTGGAAGCCGGGGTGCTTCGAAACCAGCACCTTGCCGACGCCGAGCGCGCGCATCACCTCGCCGATCCCCACCGGCGGGATGTAGGAGCGGGCGTCGTTCATCCAGCCGCGCATCGCCGGGTCCAGCGACAGGTACTCGTTCTTCACCAGGATCTGGCCCTCGGCCGGCTCGCCGAGCGGGGTCTCGACGAAACTGAAGGTGTCGCGGCCGGGCAGCCCGCTGGGACGCTGGGCCAACTGGTATTGCCGATTGATCTGGGAGGTCATGGCAGGGCACTCGAATGTCGGGAAACAGGCCCCTAGGGATAGCCGGCGCCGGCGCCGGCGGCAAGCGAAGGCGAGTGCGGAAATGACCGGTCATCTATGCTGATGATTCGCCGCCATCAGTCTTATCAGCGGGCTGGATGGCCCATCCTCCAGTCCCCTGATAGTGCTATGCCTTGCGCCGGCCCTGGCTAGACTGGCGCGGCCCGGTTCCGTCGCGGTTGGCGGAAGGCGATTTTCCGAGGAGCAGCAGATGAGCAAACTTCTTTCCGGCCAGGTCGCACTGGTCACTGGCGGTGCGGCGGGCATCGGCCGCGCTACCGCGCTGGCCTTCGCCGCCGCCGGGGTCAAGGTGGTGGTCGCCGACCTGGACAGCGCCGGCGGCGAGGGCACGGTCGAAGCGATCCGCCAGGCAGGTGGCGAAGCCCTCTTCATTCGCTGCGACGTCACCCGTGACGCCGAGGTCAAGGCGCTGGTCGAGGGTTGCGCGGCGGCCTACGGCCGTCTCGACTACGCCTTCAACAACGCCGGCATCGAGATCGAGCAGGGCAAGCTGGCCGACGGCAACGAAGCCGAGTTCGACGCCATCATGGCTGTCAACGTGAAGGGCGTCTGGTTGTGCATGAAGCACCAGATCCCGCTGATGCTGGCCCAGGGCGGCGGCGCGATCGTCAACACCGCCTCGGTCGCCGGGCTCGGCGCGGCGCCGAAGATGAGCATCTACGCTGCTTCCAAGCACGCGGTGATCGGCCTGACCAAATCGGCGGCGATCGAGTACGCGAAGAAGGGCATCCGCGTCAACGCCGTGTGTCCGGCGGTGATCGACACCGACATGTTCCGCCGCGCCTACGAGGCCGATCCGCGCAAGGCCGAGTTCGCCGCCGCGATGCATCCGCTGGGTCGGGTCGGACGGGTCGAGGAAATCGCCGCCGCGGTGCTCTACCTGTGCAGCGACCACGCGGGCTTCACCACCGGTATCGCCTTGCCAGTGGACGGCGGGGCGACGGCGATCTGAGCGGGCGGCGATACAATCGGGATGCCCCGGCGCGGGGCATTCGCATTCTGTTACAGGTCGGCGCGCGGTTTGGCGCGCCAGGCCACTGCCGGGGGACTAACCTGGGTCGAGAATCCGGGGCCTGAGCCCGTCTCCATCGCATCGGAGCAATAACAATAATGACCGCCGATCCCATCCTGACCCTGTTCCTCCCCATCGCCCTGGGCATCATCATGCTCGGTCTCGGACTGTCCCTGACCCCGGCCGACTTCCTCCGCGTGGTGCGCTACCCGAAGCCGGTGCTGGTCGGCCTGGTGTGCCAGATCGTCCTGCTGCCCATGGCCTGTTTCCTGATCGTCCAGGGCTTCGCCCTCGAGGCGGCCCTGGCGGTCGGCATGATGTTGCTGGCGGCCTCGCCCGGCGGCACCACCGCCAACCTCTACAGCCACCTGGCGCATGGCGACGTGGCACTGAACATCACCCTGACCGCGGTGAATTCGGTGATCGCCATCCTCACCATGCCGCTGATCGTCAATCTGTCGCTGCAATACTTCATGGGCGACGGGCAGGCGATTCCCCTGCAGTTCGGCAAGGTCATGCAGGTGTTCGTCATCGTCCTCGGCCCGGTGGCCATCGGCATGCTGGTGCGCAACCGCCTGCCGGCCGTGGCGGATCGGCTGCAGAAGCCGGTGAAGATCCTTTCCGCGCTGCTGTTGCTGGTGATCATCCTGCTGGCGCTGGCCAAGGACTGGCAGACCTTCGTCACCTACGCGCCGGTGGTCGGGCTGGCCGCGCTGGCCTTCAACCTGCTGAGCCTGGCGGTGGGCTACTGGGTACCGCGCCTGCTGCGCCTGCCGAAGGCCCAGGCGGTGGCCATCGGCATGGAGATCGGCATCCACAACGGCACCCTGGCGATCGCCCTGGCGCTGAGTCCGAGCCTGCTGAACAACAGCACCATGGCGATTCCGCCGGCGATCTACGGGGTGTTGATGTTCTTCACCGCGGCGGCCTTCGGCTGGTGGGTCAGCCGTGGCCACCAGGCCGCGCCGGCGCCCGTGACGGCGCCGGACTGAGGTCGGTCAGCCGCGCCGCCAGTTGAGCACGAACTGAGTCAGCAGGCCGGCCACCAAGCCCCAGAACGCCGAGCCGATGGACAGCAGGGTGAAGCCGGAGGCGGTGACCATGAAGGTCACCAGCGCGGCCTCGCGCTGGCGCTCGTCGGCCATCGAATTGGCCAGGCCGTTCATGATCGAGCCGAGCAGGGCGATAGCGGCGATGGACAGCACCAGTGCCTTGGGGAACGCCGCGAACAACGCTGCCAGGGTGGCGCCGAAGGTTCCCGCGACGCAGTTGAAGAAGCCGCACCAGAGCGCCGCGGTATAGCGCTTGTGCGGGTCCTCGTGGGCCGAGGGACCGGTGCAGATCGCCGCGCTGATCGCCGCCAGGTTGATCCCGTGGGAGCCGAACGGCGCCAGCAGGATCGAGGCGATGCCGGTGCTCGAGATCAGCGGCGAGGCCGGCACCTGGTAGCCGTCGGCGCGCAGCACGGCGATGCCGGGCATGTTCTGCGACGCCATGGCGACGATGAACAGCGGGATGCCGATGCTGATGGTGGCGGCCAGGGAGAAGCTCGGCGTGGTCCACTCCGGTACCGCCAGTTCCAGGCGGAACCTGCTGAAGTCCAGTTGGCCCAGTATCCCGGCCAGCAGCACCCCCACCAGTAGCGCAGCGAACACCGCATAGCGCGGCGAGAAGCGTTTGCACAGCAGATAGCTGAAGAACATCGCCAGCACCAGCAGGGTCTGTTGCTCGGCGGCGTTGCAGATCTCGATGCCGATGCGGAACAGCACCCCGGCCAGCAGCGCCGAGGCCAGCGAGGAGGGAACCTGGCGCATCAGGCGTTCGAAGCTGCCGGTGACGCCGCACAGGGTGATCAGGAGGGCGCAGACGATGAAGGCGCCGATCGCCTCGCTGTACGGCACTCCGGGCAGGCTGCTGATCAGCAGCGCCGCGCCGGGGGTGGACCAGGCGATCACGATCGGCACCCGGTAGCGCAGGGTCAGGCCGATGGTCGCCAGGCCCATGCCGATCGACAGGGCCCAGATCCACGAGGAAATCTGCGCGCTGCTGAGACCGGCGTTCTGCCCGGCCTGGAACATCAGTACCAGCGAGCTGGTGTAGCCGGTGAGCATGGCGACGAAGCCGGCCACCACGGCGGCGGGAGAGGAGTCGGCGAACGGACGCAGACGAGGCTGGGGCTGGGTGGTTTCGGTCATGCCGGGTACTTCCATGGAGTGTGCGGGACGACCGGGCACGGCGGTGGGCGGAGCCACGGGGCAGGTTGCGCGAGGCGCGGAGTGCCGATCATCTTTTTCTGTTTTGCGCAGCCTAAACAGCCGGCCAGGGGCTGTCCCGGTACAGCCGCGGACATAGTTGGCCATACAGTCGCAGCTGCCGGAAACTGGCGGAGCTGGTAACTTCCCGGCATTTGCCGAGGAGCTTCGCCATGGATGCAAACCCCTACGCCACGCCGCGTGTCGAATTGGTCGAGCAGGGCATACCGGATGCTTTCCGCCGGCGCTGGACGCCCGCGCAACTGCGCATCCTCGCCTGGCTCTGCCTGGCCTCGATAGCCGGCGGCGTGGTGCTGATGGTGCTCAGCCTGCTGGAGGCATTCGGCGATGGCGCCGCGTTCGGGGTCTACGCCGACTGGCTGGGCCTGCTCCTCAGCCTGCTCGGCGCCTACCTGCTGCTGCGGCTCAAGCACCTGGTCGAGTCGCGCTTTCGCGGCCCCTCGCTGGCCTGGCCGGTATGGTTGTCGATTCTCCTGACCCTGCTGGGCGAGGGCTGGAGCCTGCTGGCGGTTACCGACGATGCGCTGCAGGGTTGGAACTGGCAGGCGCTGGTGTACTTCGCGCTGCTTGCGCTGATCGGCGCTACCACCCTCTGGCTGGGCCTGCGTCTGCTCAAGCAGGAAAACCTCTATCCGTCGCTGCGGATCATGGCCTGGCTGGACATCGCCGGCGGCGCGATGCTGGCTTCGGTGCTGTTGCTGGTGCTGGCGGTACTGCCGCTGCTGGCCGCCACCCTGGCCATGGCGCTGGCCTGCTGGCGCGCGGCGCGGGAGTTGGAGCGGAGCTAGCGGGCAGCCGGTCGGCTTGCCGAGCGTCCATGCGCCAGGCCCATGGGGCGTCAGTCGGCGGCCTCCGTCGCCGCTTCGCCGCGGCTGCCTGCATGCGCCCGAGCCAGGGTGCGATTGACCGCCAGCCAGCCGGAGACCGCTTCGCCGCCGGCTTCCTCGAAGCAGCGTTGGAGCAGCCGCGACTGCTCGCGACGCAGCGCCTTTTCCAACCGCACGCCCTCGGCGGTGAGGCCGAGGAGGCGTTTGCGCTTGTCGTCGTCGGCGGTGGCGCTGCCGATCAGGTTCATCTCCAGCAACTGGCGCAGCGGGATGTTCAGCGCCTGCTTGGTCACGCCGAGCAGGGCCAGCAGTTCCTTCACGCTGAGGCCCGGATAGCGGGCGATGAAGAACAGCACGCGGTGGTGCACGCGACCCAGGCCGCGGCGGGCGAGCATCTCGTCAGGCTTGGTGGTGAAGGCCTGGTACGCGAAGAAGAAGGCTTCCATCATGGCCTGCTGCTGGACGGCGTGGTTTTTCAGGTCAGGCATATTGACGCTTCCGGGCGCGGCATCGTAGTTTCGGTCAAGCAGTTTGACTCATTTTTTCCCGCCTACGCTACTGGTGATCCCATGGCCTTCTCTGAACGCATCTCCCGCCTGAAAAGCTCCTTGATCCGCGAAATCCTTGCCGCGGCGCAGCGTCCGGAGGTGATGTCGTTCGCCGGCGGGCTGCCGGCCGAGCCGATGCTGCCGAAGGTGCAGTGGGAGCAGATGCCGGCCTCCATGGGCCAGTACGGCATGAGCGAAGGCGAGCCTGCCCTGCGCGAAGCCATCGCCGCCGAAGCGCGCGCCCTCGGCGTCCCCTGCGAGGCGAGCCAGGTGCTGATCGTCAGCGGTTCGCAGCAGACCCTCGACCTGGCCAGCAAGCTGTTCATCGATCCGGGCACCGAGGTGCTGCTCGAGGCGCCGACCTACCTCGCCGCGCTACAGGCCTTCCAATTGTTCGGCGCCGATTGCGTGACCGTGCCGCTGGGTGCCGAGGGCCCCGACCTGGTTGCCCTGCGGCAGCGCCTGGAGCGACACAAGCCGGCCTTCGCCTACCTGATCCCGACTTTCCAGAATCCGTCCGGCGTGCGCTACAGCGAGGGACGCCGCGACGCGGTGGCGGCGCTGCTCGACGAATTCGGCGTGACCCTGATCGAAGACGAACCCTATCGCGAACTGGTGTTCGACGAGGGCCGCGCAACCCCGCTGGTCAGCCGCCTGCGCAAGTCCAGCTGGATCTATACCGGCACGGTGTCGAAAACCCTGCTGCCGGGCCTGCGCGTCGGTTTCCTGATCGCCACCCCGGACCTGTTCCCGCACCTGCTGCGGCTGAAACAGTCGGCCGACCTGCATACCAACCGGGTAGGGCAGTGGCAGGCGCTGCAATGGTTCGGCAGCGAGGCCTATCGCCAGCACCTGGCCGAACTGCGCGAGTTCTACCGGGTCCGCCGCGACGCCATGCAGGAGGCCCTGCTGGAGCACTTCGGCGAGCTGGCCGAATGGAATATCCCGGAGGGCGGGCTGTTCTTCTGGCTGACCCTCAGGCAGCCGCTGGATACCCGCACCCTGCTCCAGCCGGCGCTGGCCGCCGATGTCGCATTCATGCCCGGCGAACCTTTCTTCGCCGAGCCGGAGCAGAACCTCGGGCGTCTGCGGCTGAACTTCAGCCACGTCGCCCCGGAGCGCCTGCACGAAGGCCTGCGGCGCCTGGCCAAGGTCGTCCGCGACGCCCAGGCCGCCGAAGCGGCCTGAACCCTCATCGGCGCTCCTCCGAGGGCGCCGGCCATCCGATCCGAGGAGCGACACGATGTACAAGGTCTACGGTGATTACCGTTCGGGCAACTGCTACAAGATCAAGCTGGCCATGTCGCTGCTCGGCATCGACTACCAGTGGGTACCGGTGGACATTCTCAAGGGCGAGACCCAGACCCCGGAGTTCCTGGCGAAGAACCCCAACGGCAAGATACCGGTGCTGGAGCTGGAGGACGGCAGTTGCCTGTGGGAGTCCAACGCCATCCTCAACTTCCTCGCCGACGGCAGCGCCCTGTTGCCCAGCGAACCGCGCCTGCGCACCCAGGTGCTGCAATGGCAATTCTTCGAGCAATACAGCCATGAGCCCTATGTGGCCGTGGCGCGCTTCATCAAGCTCTACCTCGGCCTCCCGGAAGCCCGCCGCGCCGAGTTCGAAGAGAAGAAGATCGGCGGCTACAAGGCCCTCGACGTCATGGAGAAACAGCTGTCGCGCACGCCATTCCTGGTCGGCGAACAGTTCTCCATCGCCGATATCACCCTCTACGCCTACACCCATGTCGCCCATGAAGGCGGCTTCGACCTGACGGCCTACCCGGCGATCCGCGCGTGGATCAAGCGAGTGGGGGAGGTGCCGGGGTATGTGGGGATGCTGGATTGAGGGGAGATTCGATCAGCGGTTGGCGAGGCAGTGATTTCTGTCATGAGCGGGAATTTCGGGTAGAGCGAAATTTCCACTCATTGGGCAAGATGCGTGAACTTCCTGAGCCAGGGAAAATTCCCGGCAGTGTTGGGCCAGGTCATGAGTAAGTGTGCGTTATCTCAGCTGGATTCATACTTGCTCATGGTGCTTTGCTAGCGTTTCGTCGGAGCGATCCTGGTTCGCTGGCATCCTCCAGCTTTTCTGTTTATTCGAGAAAAGAACATGTCAACTTTCCGATGTATGATTCCCATGGATAGGGGGTTTTCATTTGCTTCTGTCTTTTGGTTTTTTATATAACCTTCCCTAAGGCTGATTTTCAGTTATTCGGATATTAATATCTCAACAACTATTTTTGAATAGTCGATGTCTCCATTTGGTTTGGGCTTTTTTAGTGGGTCGAAAGCATATTTTATGGTGATTTTTTTTCCTGCTTCGTAATGCTTTCTGTCGGTATTCTTGTTTGTGTAAGTGCCCTCCGTGCAGAGGGTTTTGTTTTCTGTTTCTATATCTATCGTGTTGAAATCTTCGGTATTGTCTTGCCCCGTTAAATATACTTTCTTTATGGTTCCGGAAATTTCTTTTTGTGGAATTGATCCGTTTTCAAGATTGTCCCACCATTCCTTTGAGCCCAGTAGTCCATAAGTCCCTTTAAGGCCAGCTTTAGGCTTCGTTGTATTCAAAGTGAGTTCATGGGCTTTTCGAATGTACTCGGGGTCTTCTTTGATACGCTGTTTGAAGTTATAAATGGTTTTCATGAGTTTTCTCTAGTCTATTACTTCGAAGTCTATTAGGTTCTTGTTGAAAATCTCTAGGGCTTTTCCATCCCCAAGGCCAGTGTTGATAACGCCGCCTCCTTCATTTATCGTTGGCTTTTTTAGTGCTTCGAGTTTGAATAGTGCGTTGTTCTGTTTCCAGCCCTTTCGGGCGGGAGGGAGATCTGGAAGCAATAGGCCGGTTCCGGAATTTGCAGTTACTCCAATTTTAGACAGCTCATTCATGGTGCCTGGACTGGCTGTAAGTCTTACTAATTTCCCATCATACTCTTGGGAGTAGGATTGTAGCGGGGAGATGAAGGTCTCACTCGTCGGAGGTACTTCAAAGTTGTTCCTCAGTATCTCAAGGTGCTGCTCGCTTAGTGTTCGGTAGTAAATCTCGTTTCCCTGCGCATCCAGCTCTACGATTGGTCCTGCCGGCTTTTTGCTGCCGGATGTGGAGTTAATCCCTTTGCGGGGATTATTGTCTAATGCTTCGGGACAGCGAGTTTTATTTGAGGCCAGCCCCAACGGGTCCACCCACCCCGTCGGATTCGGCACGTACCGGTAGCTGTTCAACCCACCTGCCAGCCTGATCGGATCGGGGGTCAGGTAGCGTCCCGTGCTTGGATTGTAGTAGCGATGGCGGTTGTAGTGCAGCCCGGTCTCGGCGTCGAAATACTGGCCCTGGAAGCGCAGTGGGTTATCCACTTCGGCGATGTCCAGCTTGAGCACATTGCCGTAAGCCCGGTAGCGCGCCGACCAGCAGAGGCGGCCATCGGCGCGGGTCAGTTCCTGCGGGGTACCGAGGTGGTCGAGTTGGTAGTAGCAGGGTTCGACCTGTTCCGGGCCTTCGCCGTCGAGCAGGGCCAGCGGGCGGAAGCTGTCGGGTTCGTAGAGATAGGTGCGGTAGTGCCGGTCGCCGCTCTCGGCGAGCAGGCGTTCGCCGAGCCAGAGGAACTCGGTATTGCGCCCGTCGACCTGCTTGGCAATGCGTCGGCCGAAGGCGTCGTAGCGGTAGACGACCTGGCGCCCGTCCGGCAGGCTGACGCCGATCAGGCGGTGTTGGCAGTCGTAGCTGTATTCGGTGACCAGCTTCTGCCCGGTGCCGCGGCGTTCGCGAACGAGATTGCCGTGGGCGTCGTAGTCGAAATGCCGGTCGCCCTGCGTCAGCAGGCGATTTCCGCGAACCTCCATCTGTCGCGCGTCGAATTGCCCGCCCTGGGCGAGCAGGTTGCCGGCCGGGTCGTGCACGAAGCTTTCCGGGGTTTCACCGCGTACGCCGAGCAGGCGGTCCAGCGGGTCGTAGTGGAAGCTGCGAATGCCCTTGCGGCTGTCCTCGATGGCGGCCAGGTTGCCGCTAGCGTCATAGCGGTACTGGCGCTGGTAGAGATGGCGCTGCCGCTGACTGACCTGGTGGGCCAGCAGGCGGCCCTGCTCATCGTAGTGGTATTGGCTGAGCAGTTCGCCCTGCTGGCGCTGGCGTTCGCGACCGCTACCGAACTGGTGCCGGGTCAGGGACTGGCCGTTGAGATCGATTGCCGAGAGGGTGCCGCCGGTCTGGTAGCGGTAGTCGACGCGGTTGCCGTCGGGCAGTCGGCAGTGGATCAACTGGCCGAGGGCGTCGTAGGCGTAGTGAAGGGTGGCCCAGCCCTGGTGCTCGCGGACCAGGCGGTCCCGTAGGTCGTATTCGTAGGCCAGCGGCCAGGTGCCGTCGTCGACGGCGACCAGGCGTCCGAGCGTATCGTAGCGGTAGTCGACCCGATTGCCGTCGGGCAGTGTCTTCGCCAGCAGGCGCCCGGTACTGTCGCGCTGGTAGGTGGTGCGCAGTTCGCTGCCGTCGTCGCCGTACTCGGTTTTCTCCAGAAGCTGGCCTTTGAGGTCGTAGCGATAGGCGGTGCGGCGGCCGTCGAAGCCGGTTTCCTGGCTGATCAGGCCGTTGCCGTGGTAATCGAGGCGATAGCGTTCGCCGCGTTCGTTCTCGATCTCGCTGAGCAGTAGCCGGGCGTTTTCGTAGCGGTAGCGCAGCTGACTGCCGTCCGGGTTGATCCGCCGGCTGACCAGGTGCAGGTCGTCAAGATATTCGTAGCGGGTCATCCGGCCCTGTTCGTCGCACTCGCTGGTGACCTTGCCGTAAGCGTTGTAGCGGTACATGCGGCTGGCGCCACCGGGCAGGGTGATCTGGCTCAGGCGGCCTGCTGCATCCCACTGGAACCGGGTGATGGCGCCGCTTTCGTCCTGGCGGGTGATCTGTCTACCCAGTGTGTCGTAGCGATAGCGGCGCACGCTACCGTCCGGAAGCTGTTCTTCTATCAACTGGCCGAGCGGATTCCAGGTCAACTGGTGCAGGCTGCCGTCGGCATGGGTGATTTCCACCAGGCAGCCGCGGTGGTCGTAGGCGTAGTGGGTGACGTTGCCTTCGGGATCGGTCTGGCGGGTGATGTCGCCCTGAGCGTTGCGCTCGTACTTCCACTGCGCCTCGCCGCGGCGCACGCTGCGCACGAAGCCGTCGAAGTAGCTATAGCAGGTTGGCTCGCCTTCGGCCGGGAGCAGTGCCTCCAAGCGTCCGGCCTGGTCGTAGCGGTACTCGGTGATCGTTCCCAACGGATCGCGTTCGGCGACCAGTTGGCCCTTCTCGTCGTAGTGCCTGAGGGTTTCGCCTCCGTCGGGATCGACCTGGCGTACCAGGCGCGCGTTGTCGTCGTGGACATAGACTTCCTCGCTGCCGTCGGCGTTGATCGCGGTAACGCTGCCGTCTTCGTTCCAGACGTAGCGCGAGTCCATCTGCGGGAAGCTGGCCCAGTGATGGACCGCGCGGGCCTGCTTGCCTTCGCCTTCCCATTCCCAGAAGAACGAGGCGCCGCCGGCCAACTGGCGCTCGAGGATGACATTGCGCGCGTCGTAGCGATAGCGTTCAGCCTCGTAGAGTGCGTTTCCGGCTTCGATCAACTGGCCACGTTCGTTGCAGCGGTAGCGGGCGAGTACCTGGGTGGTGTGCCAGCAGGCCTCCAGGTTATCGGCGGGCTGGTACACCTGGTACTCGACGCGCTCGATGTGCCTGCCCTGGTAGCACAGCAGTAGCGCGCGCCCGGCCTTGTGGCTGAGGCGGCGCGGCCGGCCGAGGCGGTCGCGACTCAGTTCCAGGCGGTTGCCGTAGGCGTCGCTGATGGCGATCAGGTAAGCGCCGTCCGGGTCTTTGCGGAAGTGGTAGAAGCGCGGCTTTTCGCCGGCCTGGGCAAGGATCAGTTCGGATGGGTCGCCGCCGAGGTAGATGGCGGCGCGCGACAGTCGGTTGGTGATCGCCGGGCGCTGGGCGTCAGGGATCGGGAAGCGGGTCCGGCGGTTCTCGTGATCGGTCCATACCAACTCGTCGCCGTCGCGATCGAGGCGATGGGAGAGGGCATGGCTCCAGCCGAAGCCCAGACCATTGTCGATTTCCGCCGCGCTGGTGCGGTACAGGCGCGTCCAGGCGAAACGCAGCGGACCGTCCAGCTCGCAGTCGGTCAGGGTCAGCAGCTCCTCGCCGGTGACCATCGAAACGGGACAGTCCTTGACGCAGGTCTGGGCGGCCTGGTCGGCGGGTTTGCCGGCGGGCGTCCTGCCGGGTGCGGAGGCATCGGGCGTCGCCTGACTGCTGGAGAGCGAGGTGTTCGCGCGCTTTCCTCGGCTCAGCGGCAGGGTGTCGGGCTCGGTGCGGGCGATGCCTTGGGCGGTGCTCTGGATCTGTGCGGTGATCTTGTTGGAGCTGTTGGCCATCACTTCACCGCGGACGGCCAGAGGTTTCAGCTTTTCCGCGTGCAACTGGAGGGAATGCCGACAGCTGGTATCGATCAGCACCTGCATGGCTTTGCGCAGCAGCATCGCACCTTCGGAGGCCTTGATCGCTTTCGAGCCCTTGACGGCCAGGCGAACGGCGAGACCGGCTCCGCCGGTCAGGATGATGCCGAGCAGAATATCGAGGAGCAGGCCGGTGGAGAGTTCCGCGACCATTTCCGCGGCAGTCGTGGGCGGCAGCAACTGGGTCCAGCACACGATGGCGCTGGCATAGATGAACAGAAGCGGTTCGTCGCTGGCGATCAGCAAGGCGGTACCGAGGAGTTCCTTGGCCTGAGCCTTGAGCTTTTCGAAATCCGCTTCGTTGATGAACTCAAGGAGTTTCGCCGCGTGCTCGTCGAGGTTCGCGAGGATGCCGAACAGCTCGACCACATCATCCCAGAGATTGACCAGCGCTTTGCCCATGCCGTCCAGATAGGCGTCGTTTATCTGCTCCATCCGCCTACGGTCGCCAACCGGCGCGAGCCTTTTCCATTCGGCGGAAAGCGGGCCGTTCCATTGCTCCAGAAGCCATTCGTTCAGCTTGGCGATTACGTCGTCGTAGGAGCGGTAGAGCGCGTCGATCTCCTGGATGCTTACCTCTGGGTAGAACTTGACCTGGTACAGCGTATTGGGAGCGCAGCCGCTTATGCTCGCCATCCCATCTGCATCCAGTACGCCCTTGAACTGCGGTGTCCTGCTGCCTATCCGAGTGATTTCGTAAGGCGTGTTGCCGATGGGCACGAAACTGGTCGATTCGAAAGTATGCAGCAGTTTCAGTTGACCGTTGACCGGACATGAGGCGACGTCTTCGAGGATGTTGGCGTCCTTGTCGGCTTTCAGCCTGGTCAACTCGTTGCCGTTCCCATCGGAAAGGGCGATGGTCTGCTGGACGTCGAGTGCCCAGCCCCAGAGCCAACTGTTCGCATATTCCTCATAGCGGTTGAGCACCCCGGAGCTGAATTCGCCGATCAACTGGCTGGCATCCGGCTGCTTCGCGTTCACTCCGCGCAGCATGAACATGGCGTAGAACGACGAGATCATGGGGTCAGGTCCTTTTCCAACTGGTTCAACAACAGGCCGCCGATCTCATCCATGGCGACGGCTTTCGCGATGAGGCGTCTGGCGCGCAATTGCAGGCTTCGCTCGGGATAGGCGAAGTACAGATCTGCGTGGTTCTCGCGCAGCCACTGCAGCAGGTTGTCGATAGCGGTAGTCGGGTCGTCGGCATGCAGCGTGTCGACCAGTGCCCGCGGAACCTCCCACCAGGGGTAGGGACGGGCGGCATGGAGATGGCCCTGGCCGGTTTCGAGTGCTTTGCCATTGATCAGGTAACGGCCGAACATCGGCAGTACTTCGTGCGCTTTCTCGCCGAGGTGGGCGAGTATCGGTAGCAGGTGACGGCCGTCCCAGAAACGGAAGAACACTTCGCTGCCATCCGGCATGCGTACCTGGGTGAGGCTGCGTAGGTGCTCTAGGATTGCGTCTGTCGACCAGGTGGAAACTGCCAGCCAACCCCAGTCGCGAGACTTTTCGCTGGCAGCCCAATCGAGGAATACGCTGCTGGGGGGCAGCTTCGCGAGGTAGGGCATCACCGGTTGCCAGTCGGCATATGGCGTACCGTTCCAGAGAGGGAGCGGTAGGGGTGGGCTGTCTTCCCGGTAGTAGGCTTGCAGGGGCGCGGCATCGCTGGCGCTGCCGAAGATCGCGTACAAGCATTCGCCTGCCTGAAGCGGATGTCGGGCCAGCCAGGTTCGCGGGGAGAGAGCGTCAGAGGTCACAGGCACCGTCCTTGCACTTCTCGCACTCTTCGCAGAAGGGCGCGTTGCGCTTCAGGGTATTGATCTGGGCCGGGGTGAGGAGGGCGCCGGCCTTGTCGCTGTCGGCCTGCCGCAGCGGCCCCGGCAACAGCGGCGCCGCGCCGCTGCCCGGGCTGCCGCCGGAGTTGACCCGGACGTTGGCCCCGGAGAGGGTCACGCCGCTGGCGTCGAGCTTGAGGAAGCTGCCACCGCCCTTCAGGGTCAGTTCGGCGCCGGCCTCCAGCACCACCTTCAGGCCGCTGCTCAGGTGGATCTCCTGGCCGGCCTCGACGAACTGGCCGCTGGCGATCTTCAGGTGCTGGTCGTTGGCTACGGTGAGGTGGTCGCTGGCGCGGACCTCCACCTTGCGCTCGGCGTGGGTGGTGCGATGTTCCTCGGCCTTGAACTCGCTGTAGCTGTTCGCCTCCACGGTGTCGTGGCGTTGGTGACCGACGCGGATCTTCTGGTCGTGCTCGATGTTTTCGTCCCAGTCGCGCTGGGCATGGACGAAGATCTGCTCCTGGCCCTTGCGGTCCTCGATGCGCAGCTCGTTGTAGCCACCGCCGCCAGGACTGCTGAGGCTCTTGAAGACGCTGCGGGTCTTGTGCGCCGGCAGTTCGTAGGGCACCGGATGTTCCCTGTGGAACAGGCAGCCGGTGACCAGCGGCTGGTCGGGATCGCCTTCGAGGAAGGTCACCAGCACCTCCATGCCGACCCGCGGGATGGCGATGGCGCCGTAGTTCTTTCCCGCCCAGCCGGAGGCAACGCGTAACCAGCAACTGCTGCTGTCGTCGGCCTGGCCCTCGCGATCCCAGTGGAATTGCACCTTCACCCGACCGTAGCGGTCGCAGTGGATTTCCTCGCCCTTCGGGCCGGTCACCACCGCGCTCTGCGTGCCGAGGATGCGCGGCTTCGGCGGCGTCGGCGGGGGACGAAAGAACGCCTCCCAGGGCGTGGCCTGGAAGCGGTTGCGGTAACCCTGCCGGAAGTCGTCCGGGCTCGCCGAGGTGTCGGAGACGATGCTTTCTTCCAGCACCTGCGGCTGCCGCCCCTCGTGAATCACCTCGGTGAGCAGCCAGAGGTCGTTCCAGCCCGCCTGGGGATGGGCGGCCAGCGGCAGGAAGTGGCCGCTGAGCAGCAACGGCTGGTCGCTGCGGCCCTCGGCCAGGCGGTAGTCGCTGCGCTGCCGTTCGAGGGCACGCCTGGCCAGGTGCTTGCCGCGCTCGCGGTCGACGAAGCGACCGGGATAGTCGTAGTCCTCGAGGTCCGGCCGGGCTTCGCCGCGGGCGGCGCTTTCCAGCGTCAGGCGCGGTTTCTCGAAGTCGTAGTCGCGGCGGGTGACGCGGCTGGTGCGGGTTTCCAGGCGTACACCGAAGCGCTTGACCGCCGGCCGGTCGGCGACCAGGCCGGAGTCCTGCTGGTAGGCCACCGGCGCGAGCCGCGGGAACACCGTCTGGTCGTCGCCGAACACCAGCAGGTGCGCCGTGGCGCTGTGCTGGAAATGAAAGTGGATGCCCTCCTCGCAGCACAGGCGCTGGACGAACTGCAGGTCGCTCTCGTCGTACTGCACGCAGTATTCGCGCTCGGGGTAGCGGGTGCCGAGCTGGAAGCGGTAGGCGTCGGCGAGGATGCCGTGTTCCTCCAGCACCCGGCCGACGATCTGCGGCACCGTGAGATGCTGGAAGATGCGCTGGTTGGTGCGTTGGGCGAGGTAGGCCAGTTGCGGGACGAGGGTGATGCGGTAGCGGGTCAGGCGCTTGCCCGAGTCGCCCTGTCCGGCGCTGCGCACCAGGCCGTGGATACCGTTGCCGGCGGGCCCGAGGGTAAGGAAGGCGGGTTTGTGCAGCAGGCTTTCGAGGTCCGGCACGGGGCGTTCGCCGACCAGCTCCAGGTCGAAGGCGAACGGCTGGCTGATGGCTTCGCGGCCGCTGAAGGAGAGCACCTGCAGGTCGAGGGCGAGGCCGTCGATGGCGAGGCTGAAATGGGTCTGGTTGGCTGCTGCGAACATCCGTTGTCCCTCACTGGCGCAGGCGACCGATTCGATTGTCCTGCCTGGCGCGGGCGAGACAAGGGCGCGCAGGCTCGATCGGAAGCTGCCTACAACAAACAAAGCGGCATCGACCCGGCGCGGGCTTTCCTGGCCACGGCGCTGTGGGTCATCGAGGGCACGACGGCCAGCGAGGCTGGCCGCGTGCGGCGGTCGCGGCTCAGCCGGCGACCGGGGAGCGCCAGTCGTCGGAGCCGGAGGTGCCGGAGACTTCGTGGGTCCAGGTGATCTTGCGGTAGGTGAAGTGCACGTCTTCCAGGTGGGTGAAGTGGGCGTTGCCCGGGTCCTGGCAGTTGTGCATGTAGTCCTTGATGTCGACGATGATCGCGTCTTCCAGGACGGTGGTGTAGTAGTGCTCCTGGGTGCCGGCGGCGGAGGTGCGGTACCACTGGATCTCCACCTTGGTCAGGCGCTCGCCGGAGGTCAGGGCGGCCAGCAGCAGCGGCGAGGCCTTGTCGAAGACCTTGGTGATGACCACCGGCTTGTGCACGCGCTGGCCGGTCGGCTGGCCGGACTGCGGGTCGCGCGGGATGATCACTTCGTGGTTGAAGCCCTGGACCATCACCTGGTCCTCGTGGCCTTCCTGGTAGGTGTTGCCGACCGAATCCTCGGTGAAGGCGCCGGCGGTGATCAGGCCCTGCTTGGTGCCGGTGATGGACATATAGGCGGGGGTTGCCATGGATGCTCTCCTTGCGTGAGTAGGAAATCCCGCGGGTTGGACCACCCCTCGGGCAACTTCACCTAACAATTCTCATGCCAGTGTTTTAACTATCCTTATAAATCAAACGAATCCGACGGATAATTGTTATCCATGTCTCGTTTTGAATGAAAAATAACAAGTGAATTGAGCAAGAAGTTGCGCAGTGCTGTGCAACTTTTTGCGCAGTAGTGTCCAGGCCAGTATTTTCAAGGGCTGTGGGCTGTTATTGGGGATGTTTCTTGGTTTTAATTGTGCAACTTCTTGCACGATCGCTATTACGCTCTAAATCAGCTGTTGGTCCGCTTGGAAGGCCTATGTTTCGAGGCTCTCCAGAGGAATCCACTGTTGCCTGCCTTATTTTTTATAAATTTTTAACTACCTGTTTTGGTAGGGTTTTCCAAATGGCCATCAATGTCGTTATGATGGCTAGAGCCAAGCCGTAAAGGGCATGGATGCAGACGCCTGACGTTTGGCTGAAAATCTTTCATTGATTCGTATCAATGAATAGGAAAATTCCCAAAGAGGGAATGTCCTGTTGCTTGCCAGTTTTTATGTTGTTTTCATGGAAAAGGCAAAGAGCTCTTCAGGCTATTGGGATTTTTGTTCGGTTTTTATGCCAACTAGTTGAATTGTTAAGATATTCATTGGCGCACATGGTGTGCATTGAAGGGTTAGGATGACCTATTCGAGCAAGCTCTCCTCGCATTATCTGGAACTCGCGGAACAGCCGATTTCAAAGGATGTCTTTGCGGGTGAGGATGTGCGTTTTTCCAGCGAATACGAGGCGCTGGAAAATGAGCTGGGCAAGGCGCTCTCGCTCCATGAGAACGGCCAGACCGACTGGTTGAAAATCCTGGAAAACAGCGAAGCGCTGCTTCGTGCCCAATCCAAGGACCTGCGTGTTGCAGCCTGGTTGACCTGGGCACTCTACCAACGGGAATCCTTTCCCGGTTTGCTGGCCGGACTGGGATTGCTGGAACGTCTGTGCAGCCGGCATTGGGTCGAGATCCATCCGCTCAAGGCGCGCACTCGCGCCGCGGCAATTGCCTGGCTGGTGCCCCGGCTGGAGCAGGCGCTGAACGAGAACGTACCGATCAAGGAGCAACTCCCCCTGTTCCGGCGTCTCGCCGAGCACCTGGAAAAACTCGATACCGCGCTGACCGCGCAACTGGGCGACGACGCGCCCTTGTTGCTGCCGATCAGTCGACGCCTTTCGGGCATGCTCCAGCGCGCCGCCGACAACCAGCCCGAACCTGGCGTGGTCGGCGCCGTGGTGGCCCAGGTCAAGCAGGCGGCCAGCCAGTTGCTGGCGCCTGGTGCGCCCATCGACAACGAGCGCGACGCCCACAAGGCCATGCGCGCCCAGCAGGAGGCTGCACGCCCCCTGTGCGCCTGGTGGCTGAAGCAGAAAGCCACCGATCTGCGCGCGCTGCGCCTCAACCGGACGATGCTCTGGCTGCCCATCGAGTCCATGCCCGAGCGCAATGCCGAACAGGTCACCGCGCTAAGGGGAGTGCCGGCGGACAAGCTGAAAAGCTACCAGGAGCGTTTCGCCCAGGGCCTGTACGCCGATCTCCTGGTGGAGCTGGAGGCGAGCCTGGCACGGGCGCCGTTCTGGTTCGACGGCCAGCGCCTGGTCTGGGAGTGCCTGCAAGGGCTCAACGCCGAGCAGGCGATGCGGGAAGTCGAAATGCATTTCGCCTTGCTCCTGCAGCGTCTGCCGGGGCTGGTGGAGCTGCGTTTCCACGACGGCAGCGCATTCGCCGATGCGGCCACCCGCGGCTGGATCAGCGCCCATGTCATGCCCCATCTCCAGAACGACAGTGCGCCGCGCAAGGTCGAGACCGTGGCCCTGCAGGCCGAATGGGACGTCGCCCTGGACGAGGTCCAGCCGGTGTTGCGCAAGGACGGCTTGAAGGCGGCGGTACAGGTGTTGAAGCAGGGCATGAAGCGCGCCCACGGCGGGCGCGCCCGGTTCTTCTGGCAACTGAGCCTCGCGCGACTGTGCTTCCTGGCGAAGAAGTACGAGCTGGCCAAGACCCAGCTGGAGAGCCTCGACCATCAGTTGCACGAATCGGGATTGCACGCCTGGGAGCCCGATCTGGCGCTGGATGTACTGCACCTGCTGCATAGCTGCTGCGAGCTGTTGCCGCAGAACCACGCCGTGCGAGAACGCAAGGAAGACATTTATCGCAGGCTGTGCCACCTCGATCTCGAGGTGGTGCTCGAATAGGGCTTCGCGCCCTCAATTCTCAAGGAGAAAAAGCCATGGCCAAAGAAGGCTCGGTAGCCCCAAAGGAACGCATCAACGTCACCTTCAAGCCCGCCACTGGCGGTGCCCAGGAAGAAATCGAACTGCCGTTGAAGCTACTGGCGATCGGCGATTACACCCAGCGCGCGGATGAGCGCAAGGTGGAGGACCGCAAGCCGATCGGCATCGACAAGATGACCTTCGACGAGGTCCTGGCCAAGCAGGAGCTGGGGCTGACGCTGAGCGTACCCAATCGTCTCCAGGAGGAGGGCGGCAGCGACGAGCTGGCGGTGGGGCTGCAGATCAACTCGATGAAGGACTTCAACCCGGCCAGCATCGTCGAGCAGGTGCCCGAGCTGAAGAAGCTGATGGAGTTGCGCGATGCGCTGGTGGCCCTCAAGGGCCCGCTGGGCAACGCCCCGGCGTTCCGCAAGGCCATCGAAAGCGTACTCGCCGACGACGAGTCCCGTAGCCGTGTGCTGGGCGAGCTGGGGCTGAGCGCCGCCCCCTCCCAGGACGCCTGAGCCACCCCTAGCCAAGGAAGCAGATACATGAGCACCAGTGCCGCACAGCAAGGCCGGAACCAGAACGGCGAATACAACATTCTCGACAGCATCATCGCCGAGACCCGCCTGAGCCCGGACGACGAGGCCTACGACATCGCCAAGCGCGGCGTCTCCGCCTTCATCGAGGAATTGCTCAAGCCGCAGAACGACGGCGAGCCGGTGAAGAAGGCGATGGTCGACCGGATGATCGCCGAGATCGATGCCAAGCTCAGCACGCAGATGGACGAGATCCTCCATCATCCCGATTTCCAGGCGCTGGAGTCGGCCTGGCGCGGCCTGCAACTGCTGGTCGACCGCACCAACTTCCGCGAGAACATCAAGATCGAGATTCTCAGCGTTTCCAAGCAGGACCTGCTGGACGATTTCGAGGACTCGCCCGAGGTGATGCAGTCCGGCCTGTACAAGCACATCTACACCGCCGAATACGGCCAGTTCGGTGGCCAGCCGGTCGGCGCCATCATCGCCAACTACTACATGTCGCCCAGTTCGCCCGACGTCAAGCTGATGCAATACGTCTCCAGCGTGGCCTGCATGGCCCATGCGCCGTTCGTGGCGGCCGCCGGTCCGAAGTTCTTCGGCCTGGAAAGCTTCACCGGCCTGCCGGACCTGAAGGACCTGAAGGATCATTTCGAAGGCCCGCAGTTCGCCAAGTGGCAGAGCTTCCGCCAGTCCGAGGATTCCCGCTACGTGGCGCTGACCGTACCGCGCTTCCTGCTGCGCACGCCCTACGATCCGGAAGAGAATCCGGTCAAGTCGTTCGCCTACAAGGAGACCGTGGCCAACAGCCACGAGCATTACCTGTGGGGCAACACCGCCTATGCCTTCGGCACCAAGCTGACCGACAGCTTCGCCAAGTATCGCTGGTGCCCGAACATCATCGGGCCGCAGAGCGGCGGTGCGGTGGAGGACCTGCCTTTGCACCACTTCGAGAGCATGGGCGAGATCGAGACCAAGATCCCCACCGAGGTGCTGGTGTCCGATCGCCGCGAGTACGAACTGGCCGAGGAAGGCTTCATTTCCCTGACCATGCGCAAGGGCAGCGACAACGCCGCGTTCTTCTCCGCCAGCTCGGTGCAGAAGCCGAAGTTCTTCGGCATCAGCGCCGAAGGCAAGGCCGCGGAGCTGAACTA
Organism: Pseudomonas sp. KBN12P06040; assembly: GCF_037574965.1. Lineage (NCBI taxonomy): Bacteria > Pseudomonadati > Pseudomonadota > Gammaproteobacteria > Pseudomonadales > Pseudomonadaceae > Pseudomonas > Pseudomonas sp. KBN12P06040. The sequence continues at coordinate 3,750,501 of NZ_JBBELS010000001.1, read as the reverse complement.
CAAGCTCGGCACCCAGTTGCCGTACATGATGATCGTCAATCGCCTGGCCCATTACCTGAAGGTCCTGCAACGCGAACAGCTGGGGTCGTGGAAGGAGCGTACCGACCTCGAGCTGGAGCTGAACAAGTGGATCCGCCAGTACGTCGCCGACCAGGAAAACCCCAGCGCCGAAGTGCGCGGCCGTCGCCCGCTGCGCGCTGCACAGATCATCGTCAGTGACGTCGAGGGCGAGCCGGGCTGGTACCGCGTCAGCCTGAACGTGCGCCCGCACTTCAAGTACATGGGGGCGGACTTCACCCTGTCGCTGGTCGGCAAGCTGGACAAAGAGTAAGCGGAGCTTTCCATGACCGGATACGGCAGCCTGTTCGAGCGCCTGAACGGCGACGCGGATAAGCGCGTCGGCTGGAGCCGCGAGGTTTCCGCCATGGCGTCGGTGGCTGCCCATCTGGGCAAGATGCTCAGCACCCGGGCGGGCAGCGTGCAGACGCTGTCCGACTACGGGTTGCCCGATCTCAACGACATGCGCCTGAGCCTGCACGACTCCCTGAGCCAGGCCCGCTCGGCCATCGAAGGTTTCATCGAGGCTTACGAACCGCGCTTGAGCGACGTGCGTGTCGTTTCCCTGCCACGCGACAACGACCAGCTCCGCCTGGCCTTCAGCATCGAAGGGTTGCTGGAGGTGGAAGGTTTCAAGCGCCAGGTGAGTTTTTCCGCATGCCTGGATGGCAGCGGCCAAGTGACGGTCAGCTAAGGAGGTTTCGATGTCCGGCAAACCCGCAGCCCGCGTTTCCGATCCAACCGCTTGTCCGCTCCCCGGGCACGGCAGCAATCCCATCGTCGTCGGTTCCGCCGACGTGTTCTTCGACGGCCTCGCGGCGGCCCGCCAGGGTGACGCCTCGGCCTGGCGCGCTTCGATGCCTGGTTCGTCCATGAGGTCTTCTGAGATGGGCGCGAATCGGGTCGATTACGGAAAGACAACGGACACCGTGGGTTTCCGATCTTCAGGCCAGAAATGTCATTGCGGTTTTGGCGGCAGCGGTCAGACGACTGCCATCAGTGAAACGATATCCAGCAGGTAGGCCGTGTCCTTCAATCATTACTACCAGAGCGAACTCACCGCACTGCGCCAGCTGGGGCGCCGTTTCGCCGAGCGTAGCCCGGCCCTGGCCCCGTTTCTCGGGCAGGTCGGACGCGATCCGGATGTCGAGCGCCTGCTCGAGGGCTTTGCCTTCCTGACCGGGCGGTTGCGGCAGAAGCTGGACGACGAGTTGCCGGAACTCAGCCACTCGATGATGCACCTGCTGTGGCCGAACTATATGCGCCCGCTGCCGGCTTTCAGCATTCTCCAGTTCGACCCCCTGACCCGCCCGGGCGGGGCGCTGCGCGTGGAGCGCGATACGCCGGTCGAGAGCCGGCCGGTGGGCGAGGTCGCCTGTCGCTTCCGTACCTGCTACGCCACCGAGGTCCTGCCGCTGGTGCTGGAGGCGCTCAACTATTCGGTGACCGGCGAAGGCGCGCTGCTCGGCCTGCGCCTGGCGATGAACTGCGACGGGCACCTCGGCGAGCTGGGCCTGAGTCGGCTGCGCCTGCACCTGGCCGGCGAGCGCTACATCAGCCAGATGCTCTACCTGTGCCTGCTGCGCAACCTGGAGAGCATCCAGCTGATTCCGCTGGACGCCCATGGGCGGCCGCTGGATGGCGTGGCCGGCAAGCCGATGTCGTTCCGCCTGACGGGCGAGCGGGTGCAGCCGGTGGGTTTCGCCGAAGACGAGGCGTTGATTCCCTATCCGCTGAATACCTTCCGTGGCTATCGCTACCTGCAGGAGTACTTCGCGTTCCAGGACAAGTTCCTGTTCGTCGACGTGGATGGCCTGGACCTGCTCGGCGCGCTGCCCGAGGAAACCCTCAAGCAGGTCCGCGGCCTCGAGTTGCGCTTCGATATCCGCAAGAGCGGCATCCAGCGCCTGCACCCGACGCTGGAGAACGTCAAGCTGTACTGTACGCCGGTGGCCAACCTGTTCCGCCACGATGCGCTGCCGATCCGCCTCGACGGCAAGCAGGACGAGTACCTGCTGATGCCGGCCGAATACAGCCTGGAGGACTGCGGGGTGTTCTCGGTAGAAGGCGTCACTGGCTGGCGGCCGGGCGGGCTCGGCTACCAGGCTTACGTACCGTTCGAGTCCTTCGAGCACGATCCCAGCTTCGACGTTCCCGAAGCACGGCCCCACTACAGCGTCCGGCAACGGACCTCGTTGCTGCACGATGGCCTGGACACCTACCTGAGCTTCGGCATCCGCCATCCCGAGCAGATCGAGACGCTGTCGGTGGAACTGACCTGCACCAACCAGAACCTGCCCCAACGGCTGCGCCTGGGCGATATCTGCGTCGCCTGCGAAGGCACGCCGGAGTTCCTCGGTTTCCGCAATATCACCCCGGCGACGCCGAGCTACGCGCCGCCGCTGAACCGCGATTTCCTCTGGAAACTGATCAGCAACATGTCGCTCAACTACCTGTCGCTGGCCAACGTCGACGCGCTCAAGGTGATCCTCGAAACCTACGACCTGCCGCGCTACTACGACCAGCATGCGGCGAAGGTCAGCAAGCGCCTGCTGGGCGGGCTCAAGGCGGTCCGCCACGAGCATGTCGACCGCCTGCATCGGGGCCTGCCGCTGCGCGGCTTGCGTACCGAGCTGACGATCGATCCGGAAGGCTACATCGGCGAGGGCGACCTGTTCGTGTTCGCTTCGGTTCTGAACGAATTTTTCGCGCTTTACGCCAGCATCAACTCCTACCACGAGTTGCGGGTGAGGAGCACACAGGGAGACGTGTACCAATGGAAACCGCGCATGGGTTTGCAGCCCCTGCTGTAAGCGCGCTGGCCCGGGGCATTCGCGAGTACTCGCTGTTCCAGGCGGTCCTGCTGGTCATGGATCGCCTGCGCGAGGAATATCCCGGCCTGGGAGACGAGGCGCTCTACGATCAGTTGGAATTCCAGGCCAATCCTAGCCTCGGCTTCCCGGGCAGCGATGTCGATCGGGTGGAGTTCTTCGAAGAGCGCGGCATGCTGCGGGCGCGGCTGCGTTTCAACCTGATCGGCTTGTTTGGTGCCAGTTCGCCGTTGCCGGCGTTCTACAGCGAACAGGCCCTGGGCGACAGCGAGGAGGGCAATCCTACGCGGAACTTCCTCGATCTCTTCCATCACCGCCTGCATCGGCTGCTGTTGCCGATCTGGCGCAAGTACCGTTACCGGGTGAGCTTCCAGAGCGGCGCGAGCGATGCGTTCTCCGCTCAGTTGTTCGCCCTCGTCGGATTGGGCGGGGAAGAGATCCGCAAGGCCAGGGAACTGAACTGGAAACGCCTGCTGCCCTACCTGGGCCTGCTCAGCCTGCGGGCGCACTCGGCGGCCTTGATCGAATCGGTGCTGCGCTACTACTTCAAGCATGCCGAACTGGTCGCCGAGCAGTGTATCGAACGGCGCGTCGCGATCCTCGAAGAGCAGCGCAACCGACTCGGCCTGTTCAACAGCCAGCTTGGCGAAGACGCGGTGCTGGGCGAACGGGTCCGCGACCGCAGCGGCAAGTTCCGCATTCATATCCGCCAGCTCGACTGGCAGCGCTTCCACGAGTTCCTGCCGATCGGTCCCGGCTACCAGCCGCTTTGCGCGCTGGTCCGCTTCACCCTGCGCGACCCGCTCGACTACGACATCCGGCTGGTCTTGCGCCACGAGGAAATCCGCGAGTTCCGCATCGGCGCGCAGAACGCCTGCCGCCTTGGCTGGACCAGCTGGCTGGGCCGGGAGCGCGCGGATGGCGTGGTGACGCTGGGCAGCAAGATTCATTAAGGATGGATGAGCATGATCAACGTAGACCTGCAACAACTGATTCAGGCGCTGGATGCCGACACCCGGCGCGACCTCGAAGGCTCGGCCGAGCGCTGCGTAGCCCGCGGCGGCAGCAAGGTACTGGTGGAGGACCTGTTGTTGGGCCTGCTGGAGCGTCCCCAGGGACTGCTGGCGCGCGCCCTGCAGGATGCCGCGGTGGACGCTGGCGAACTCAACGCCGCGTTGCAAGCGCGGGGCGAGCACAGTGCCTCGCGCAATCCGGTGTTCGCGCCCGAGCTGGTGCAGTGGCTGCAGGATGCGCTGCTGCTGGCCAACCTCGAACTGGGCCGTAGCCAGATCGACCAGGCGGCATTGATCCTGGCCCTGCTACGCAACCCGTTGCGCTATGCCGGCAGCCGCTACCAGCCGCTGCTGGCGCGGCTCGACATCGAGCGGTTGAAGGATTTCGCGCTCTCGCAGCCGCTGGAGGGCGCGCCCAGCGGCAAGCCGGGCGGCGGCGAGTCCCTGTTGCAGCGCTTCACCCACAACCTTACCCAGCAGGCGCGCGACGGCAAGCTCGATCCGGTGCTCTGTCGCGACGGGGCTATTCGCCAGATGGTCGACATCCTGGCCCGTCGGCGGAAAAACAACCCCATCGTGGTCGGCGAGGCCGGCGTCGGCAAGACCGCCATCGTCGAAGGCCTGGCCTCGCGGATCGCCGCAGGAGAAGTGCCGCCGGCGCTGAGGGACGTCGAACTGTTGTCCCTCGACATGGGCCTGTTGCAGGCCGGTGCCAGCGTGAAGGGCGAGTTCGAGCGGCGCCTGAAAGGCGTCATCGACGAAGTGAAGGCAGCGCTCAGGCCGACCATCCTGTTCATCGACGAGGCCCATACGCTGATCGGCGCGGGCGGTCAGGCCGGCGGCTCGGATGCCGCCAACCTGCTCAAGCCGGCCCTGGCCCGTGGCGAGTTGCGCACCATCGCGGCGACGACCTGGGCCGAATACAAGAAGTATTTCGAGAAGGACCCGGCGCTGGCCCGGCGCTTCCAGCCCGTGCAGTTGCATGAGCCGAGCGTTGCCGAGGCGGTGACGATCCTGCGTGGCCTGGCCCGGGTTTACGAGGAAAGCCACGGTATCTACCTGCGCGACGACGCGGTGGTGGCCGCCGCCGAACTGTCCGCCCGCTACCTGGCGGGTCGCCAGTTGCCGGACAAGGCCGTCGACGTCCTCGACACCGCCTGTGCGCGGGTGCGCATCAGCCTGGCGGCGGCGCCGGAGAATCTCGAGCGCCTGCGCGGCGAGCTGGCCGAAGGCGAGCGCCAGCGCCAGGCCCTGCGCCGCGATGCCGAGGCAGGCCTGCCGATCGACCACGATGCCCTGCAGGCGCTGGAGGAGCGCCTGGCCCAGGTGGAAAGCGAGCGGCACGTACAGGAGGACCAGTGGAGCCGCCAGCGCGAACTCGCCGAGCGCCTGCTCGCCCTGCGCCAGCAATTGGCCAGGGCCCGCGAGGCGAACCGGGAAGAGCAGGGCAGCGAGGCGGACGCGGAGGCTTTCCCGGCCGACGAGCATGGCGGTGTCGAAGCCTTGGAAAAGGCCCTTCACGAAACCCGCCAGGCACTCGCCGATGCCCAGGCCCAGGGGCGGCTGGTCAGCTTCGAGGTCTGCCCGCGCCTGGTTGCCGAGGTGATCGGCGCCTGGACCGGCGTACCGGTGGAACAACTGGCGCGGGAACACAACGCCAAGGTGATGGGGTTCGCCGACGACCTGCGGACGCGGATCCGTGGCCAGGAACAGGCGGTCAGCGCCCTGGACCGCGCGATGCGCGCCACCGCGGCCGGGCTGAACAAGCCCGATGCGCCGGTCGGCGTGTTTCTGCTGGTGGGCCCGAGCGGGGTGGGCAAGACCGAGACCGCGCTGGCGCTGGCCGACCTGCTGTATGGCGGCGAGCGTTTCATCACCACCATCAACATGTCCGAGTTCCAGGAGAAGCACACCGTCTCGCGCCTGATCGGCGCGCCGCCCGGCTATGTCGGCTATGGCGAGGGTGGCATGCTCACCGAGGCGGTACGCCAGAAGCCCTATTCGGTGATATTGCTGGACGAGGTGGAGAAGGCCGATCCGGACGTGCTCAACCTGTTCTACCAGATCTTCGACAAGGGCGTGGCCAACGATGGCGAAGGGCGCGAGATCGATTTCCGCAATACCTTGATCCTGATGACCTCCAACCTCGCCAGCGAGCACATCGCCGCGCTTTGCCAGGACGGCGCGCGGCCTTCCGCCGAACTCCTGGAGGAAACCATCCGGCCGGCGCTCAGCCGGCATTTCAAGCCGGCGCTGCTGGCGCGCATGCGCGTGGTGCCTTACTACCCGGTGGGCGGCCCGGTACTGCGCGAGCTGATCGAGATCAAGCTGCAACGCCTCGGCGAGCGTCTGGCCCGCCGTCAACTGGCTTTCGACTACAGCCAGGCGCTGGTGGACCACCTGGCCGAGCGTTGCACCCAGAGCGACAGCGGCGCACGGTTGATCGACCACCTGCTGGACACGCACCTGCTGCCGCTGGTGGCCGACCGTTTGCTGGAAGCGATGGCGCGCGACGAGCGTCTCGAGCGGGTCCATGCGACGCTGGGCGAGCACGGCCGCGTGCTCTGCGAGTTCGCCTGAGGTGGGTGCGATGTTCAGCCGCGTACCGCAACCCCTGGCCTTCGCCGAAGCCCTGCTCGCTCAGTTCGGCGCGCTGTCGCGGGAAACCGACATCGCGGCCCTGCTGGGCGGTTTCGCACGCGCAGTCGGCGAACTCAGCGGCTGCGAGCTGAGCCAGCTGTATCTGCTCGACCAGACCCATACCGCGCTCACCCTCAACGCCGAATGCCGGGACGGCCTGTTGCAGGCGCTGGAGCCGTCGAGCCTGCCGGCGGACTACACCGGCGAGCAGTTGCTGCAGTTCGCCCTGTGCCAGAACCGCGTGGTCAGTCTCGTCGACCTGCCGTCGCGGCTGCACGAGACGGGCTTCCTGCCGGCAGGGGAGCAGCCCTGGCTGTCCCTGCTCTGCGTTCCGTTGGTGAGCCCGGAGAAAACGGTCGAGGGCATGGTGGTCTGCGCTACCCGGCGCCCACTGGACCTGCAGGGATTCGCCCATCCACTGGGCCAGCTGGGCTCGTTCGTGCTGGCCCAGCTGCATCTGCTGCAACGCCTCTCGCAACCCTCCGGCGAGCCGCAGGGACCGTCCAGCGCACCGGTGGTCAGCGGCTACGGGCTGATCGGCAGGAGCGCGGCGATGCGTGAGACCTGCCGCCTGATCAGCAAGGTCCTGCACAACCCCTATACCGTGTTGCTGCAGGGCGAGACCGGCACCGGCAAGGAGGTGGTCGCACGGGCGATCCACGAGTACGGCCCGCGGCGAGCACAGGCGTTCGTGGTGCAGAACTGCGCGGCGTTTCCGGAAAACCTGCTGGAAAGCGAGCTGTTCGGCTACCGCAAGGGCGCCTTTACCGGTGCCGAGCGCGATCGTCCCGGGTTGTTCGATGCCGCGGATGGCGGAACCCTGCTGCTCGACGAAATCGGCGACATGCCCCTGTCGCTCCAGGCCAAGCTGTTGCGCGTGTTGCAGGAAGGCGAGATTCGCCCGCTCGGCGGCAACGACACGCACAAGGTCGATGTACGCATCATCGCCGCTACCCACCGTGACCTCGCCCTGCTGGTCCGCGATGGCAAGTTCCGCGAAGACCTCTACTACCGGCTGGCGCAGTTTCCCATCGAGTTGCCGCCGTTGCGCCAGCGCGAGGGCGACGCCCTCGAACTGGCCCGGCATTTCGCCGAACGCGCCTGCGTGTTCCTGCGCCGCGCGCCGCTGGGCTGGTCCGCGGAAGCGCTGGAACTGCTCGACGGCTATGGCTTTCCCGGCAACGTTCGGGAGCTGAAGGGACTGGTGGAATGCGCGGTACTGCTCTGCGAAGGCGAGGTGCTGCTGGCCGAACACTTTTCCCTGCGCGCGCCCCCGGAAGCGGAGGCGCCGCTCAAGCTGCGCGAGCACCTGGAGCAGATCGAGCGCGACCTGCTGCTCGCCTGCCTGCGCAGGAACGCTGGCAACCAGACCCTCGCTGCGCGCGAACTGGGTCTGCCGCGCCGAACCCTGATCTATCGCATGGGACGCCTGAACATTCATTTCGGCGATCCCCGGACCTGAAGCCCATGATCGAGATTTCCTTCCATCCAGCCCTGCCGGGCGCGCGCCTGGAGCGCGGCGTCCGCGGCCCTTCCATGGAGACTCCCTGATGCCTGTTCGTCACTGGCCCGCCGTGCTTCTGGCCCTGGCCGTCCTCTGCGGCCTCGCCGGTTGCAGCGGCAACTACAAATTCAACGACGGCGACTATCGCCCGCTTGGCGATCCGCAGGCGGTCAATCGCGGCAAGTGACCGCAAGGAGCGATCTCATGGAATTGGTATTGGAAATGCTCAGCGCCAAGCAATTCGTACCGACGGAGCTGTGCAGCAAGACCTTCGGCAGGAACGGAGGCCTCATCGGCCGCGGCGGTGAGTGCGACTGGGCGATTCCCGATCGCAAGCGGCACCTTTCCAAGCAGCATGCGCGGGTCAGCTATCGCAACGGCGCGTTCTACCTGACCGACACCAGCAGCAACGGCATCCGCGCCGGCAACGGCAGCCGCCTGCCGCATGGCGAGCCGCAGCGCATCGAGCAGGACAGCGTCTTCCTGCTCGGCGACTTCGAGATCCGCGCGCGGTTGCTGCGCGAGCCCGACGAGCTCGCCATGGACGTCGGGCGGCCGCAGCCGGCGGGCAGCATCATTCCGGACGATGCCTTCCTGGCCCTCGATCCGTTGCAGGCGCTCGACCAGGACGGTGCAGATGCCTACGAACTCGACGACCTGAGCGCGATCGCCCAGCCCAGCCAGGAGGCCGGGGCGCGTGCAGACTACGCGCGGATCGACATGGAAAGCCTGGTCGTACCGGAGCTGGTGCCCGCCCCGGTGGCTCCGCAGGAACCCGTGGACAGTCCGCGTCCGGGTCGCGACGAAGCCTTCTGGCAGCGTTTCGGCCAGGCCCTGGGAGTGGACCTCGAAGGCCTCGACGGCGCTGCGCGCGAAGCGCTGGCGATCAACGCCGCCGGTTTGCTGCGGCAGTGCATCGGCGGCTTGCAGCAGAGCCTGCGGACCCGCAGCGAACTGAAGAACGAACTGCGCCTGTCGCTGAGCACGTTGCGCGATACCGGCAAGAATCCCTTGCGCTTCAGCGCTGATGCCGGCGAGGCGTTGGGTCATCTGCTACGGGATGGCAAGCCTGGCCAGTTGAGTGGCGAACAGGCCGTCGCACGCAGTTTCCGCGACCTCCAGGCGCACCAGGTGGCGCTGCTCGGCGCCAGCCGGGCGGCGGTGCGCGCGACCCTCGAGCATTTCTCGCCGCAGCAGCTGACCCTGCGTTTCGAGCGCGACGGCCGCCGGCCGTTGCTGGCCACCTCGGGCAGCCGCTGGCGTGCCTACGGTCGCTACCACCAGTCGCTATGCCAGGACGACGACTGGAGCGAGCGCCTGCTGGCGCGTGATTTCGCCCAGGCCTACGAAGAGCAGGTTCGCCTGATTTCCACCCTCTACACCGAGCACCAAGGATGATCGCCATGTCTCGTCGCCCGATCCCGCCAGCCAGGGCGCTGGCCATGCTCGCCGTCCTGGCGCTGCTGGCCGGCTGTTCCACGCTGTCGCCGTATTCCAGACTGACCAAGCTCGACCTCGCCCTGAGCGCCGGCGAGCGGGTCAATCCCGACCTCAATGGCCGGCCGTCGCCGGTGGTAGTGCGGCTGTTCGAGCTGAAGCATCCGGTGGCGTTCGAGAACGCCGACTTCTTCAGCCTCTACGAACGTCCCAAGGAGACCCTGGACCCCGACCTGGTGACCAGCGAGGAGCTGGAGCTGCGGCCCGGCGAGCGGGTCGAACTCAAACTCAGCGTGGAGGAGGGGAGCCGCTACGTGGGCGTGCTCGCCGCCTACCGCGATCTCGGCGAGGCAAGCTGGCGCTACGTGGTGCCGGTCACGGCGAAAGAGCTGACCCGGGTAGAGCTGAAGCTGGGCCGGAAGGGCATCCAGAATGCCGGCGAATTGCTCGGCAAGGCGGGTGACGCGCGATGAACGTGCACAAGATCGTCTGGCAGGAAGGCATGCTGCTGCGCCCGCAGCACCTGCAACACAACGACCGCTACTACGACAACCAGATGAAGGCCCGGACCCAGTTGCTGGGCAGCTACAACTGGGGCTTCCTCGCCCTGGAGCTGGACCGCCAGTTCCTCAACATGGGCAAGCTGGTGATCAGCCAGGCCTCCGGCGTACTGCCCGACGGCAGCCTGTTCGAACTCGGTGGCAACACCGAGCCGCTCGCCCTCGACGTGCCGCCCAATACCTCGAACGTGCCGATCTACCTGGCCCTGCCGCTGGTCACCGGCAACCACATCGAGGCGCGCCGGCCGGAGCAGGCCGAGGTCCTGGCGCGCTATACCGCCTACGACCTGGAGGTGGCGGACTCCAACGCCGGCGAGGATTCCATGGTGCAGGTCAGCTGCGCGCGGCCGGATTTTCGCCTGCTGCTCGGCGAGCAGCAGAGCGACCAGGCCTACGTCAAACTGAAGGTGGCGGTGGTGCTGGATACCACGCCGGACGGGGTGATCAGCCTCGATCCCGACTTCGTGCCGAGCTACCTCCACGCCCACGCATCCGCCTACCTGCTGTCCTGCCTGAAGGAAGTGATCAGCATGCTCGGCCATCGCGGCGACACCATCGCCGAGCGTATCCGGTCCAATGGCAAGGTCGGCGGCGCGGAGGTCGGCGATTTCATGATGCTGCAACTGATCAATCGCACCGAGTTGCTGCTGCGCCACTACCTGGGATTGGAGCAGGTGCATCCGGAGCAGTTGTACCGGGTGCTGCTGACCATGCTCGGCGACCTCGCCACCTTCGGCAGCGAGAGCAAGCGTCCGCGCCTGGACAGCCGTTACCAGCACAGCGACCAGGGCGCCAGCTTCCGCAGGCTGATGGAGGCGATTCGCCAGGTCCTGTCGATGGTGCTCGAGCAGCATGCCATCGAACTGCCTCTCCAGGCCCGCCAGTACGGCATCCTGGTCTCGCCCCTGCACGACCACAAGCTGCTCGGCAGCGCCTCGTTCGTGCTCGCCGCCAGTGCCAATTGCGAGTCGGAGGAACTGCGCCAGCGCCTGCCCGCGCATCTCAAGGTGGGTGCGGTCGAGCACATTCGCCAGTTGGTCAACCTGCACCTGCCGGGGATCCGGGTCAAGCCGCTGCCGGTGGCGCCGCGGCAGATCCCGTTCCACTCCAACAAGACCTATTTCATTCTCGAACCCAACGCCGAGGACATGACCCAGCTGGAGCGCTCCGGCGGTTTCGCGTTCCACGTATCCGGCGAGTTCTCCGAGCTTGAACTGAAATTCTGGGCCATCAGGAACTGAACATGATCAAGGAAAGGGAATACCACGAGGACGAGAAGACCGTCCTCCTCGATCACCAGGGACAGGTACCGGCCCAGGGGCCGCTGACCGATTTCGCCGAACCGCCGCGCTTCGAGCAGCTCGAGGAGCGGATGATCTACGCGGCGCGCCTGCGTCCGGGCGAGGCCTTCAACGTCAGCCTGAACCCGCTGGTGGCGGCGGCTTCCGAACTGCTTTCGGAAGTGGTCCGGCTCAAGCACAGCAGCGTGCTGGAGAACCTTGCGGCGCTCAAGGAGCGGTTGACCTCCGCCATGAAGCTCTTCGAATTCCGCGCCGTGCAGGATGGCGTGGAAAACAGCCAGGTCATGGCGGCGCGCTACGTGCTGTGCACGGTGGTCGACGAGGCGGTGGTGACCACCCCGTGGGGCAACGAAAGCGAATGGTCGAAGATCAGCCTGCTGAGCAGCTTCCATAACGAGACCTTCGGCGGCGAGAAGTTCTTCCAGTTGCTCGACCGGCTGTCGAAGAACCCGGTCAAGCACCTGCCGATGCTGGAGCTGATGTACCTCTGCCTGGCCCTAGGCTTCGAGGGCAAGTACCGGGTGATGGCTCGCGGCGTGCTCGACCTGGACGGTATTTCCGATGCGCTCTACCGGCAGATCCGCCAGTTGCGCGGCGACGTGCCGCGCGAACTGTCGCCGCACTGGCAGGGGCTCAGCGACCAGCGTCGCGGCCTGGTGCGGATCGTGCCCTGGTGGATGGTGGCGCTGTTCACCCTGGTCTGCCTGGTGGTGATGTATTCGGGATTCGCCTGGGTTCTCGGCGAGCAACGCGACACGGTGCTGCAGCCTTACCAGTCGCTCGATGCGGCGGCAGGACAGCCCGGTTCGTAAACACAGGGACGCGAAATGAAAAACTTCTTCAAGAAAGTCGGCGCCTTCCTGCGCAAGACGTGGGTCTGGACGCTGCTGCTGGTACTCCTGGCGGCATTGCTGGTGTGGTTCGTCGGGCCGCTGCTGGCGGTCGCCGACTACAAGTTCTGGGAAAGCCCGACCTCGCGGTTGCTGAGCATCAGCCTGATGTTCCTGGTCTGGGGGCTGGCGATGGTCTTCGTCAGCTGGCGCGCCGGAGTGCGGCGCAAGGCCGTCGAGGACAGCGACGAGGGCCAGGAGCGCCTGCGCCGCGACGGTCTGATCGAAGACGAACAGAAGGAATTGCGCAGCCGCTTCAAGGATGCCTTGCGCACCCTGAAGACCTCCAGCCTGTACCGCGGCCGCAGCGAGCGCTGGCGCAACGAGCTGCCCTGGTACCTGCTGATCGGCCCGCAGGGAAGCGGCAAGACCAGCCTGCTGGACTTTTCCGGACTGGAATTCCCGATCAACCGGATCGACCGCAAGCTGACCCGCGATACCGCCGGCACGCGCTACTGCGACTGGTACTTCGCCGACCACGGCGTCCTGATCGACACCGCCGGGCGCTACCTGACCCAAGCCGACGGCGAGGTCGACGGGGGCGCCTGGGCGACCCTGCTCGGCCTGTTGCGCAAGCGCCGCCGCGCACGGCCGCTGAATGGCGTGATGGTGTCGATTCCGGTGGAAACGTTGCTCAGCGACGACGAGATGGCGCTGGATACGCTGGCTCGCCAGGTGCGCGCGCGCCTGCAGGAAATCCAGCAGACCCTGCACCTCGATCTGCCGGTCTACCTGGTGCTGAGCAAGGCCGACCAGTTGCTCGGCTTCGACGAGTTCTTCGACCAGTTGAGCCGCGAGGAGAGCGACCAGGTTCTGGGCACCAGCTTCGGCAAGGAGCAGAACGGCACCGATGTGACGGTCCTGCGCCAGGCGTTCGAGGACCTTCTGCGACGCCTGAACAGCCAGGTGATCATGCGCATCCACCAGGAGCGCGATACCCTGCGTCGCGGTCGCATCCTCGACTTCCCGCACCAGCTTGGCCAGATCGGCGAGCGGTTGTGCCTGTTCGTCGAACTCGCCTTCACCGGCAATCGCTACCAGCGCGCCAGCCGCCTGCGCGGCTTCTACCTGACCAGCGCGCCGCACCTGGCCCAGCAGCTGGACGAGGACACCGCCGGCATCGGCGCCAACCTGGGGATCGCCAGCGGCCTGCTGCCGACCCTGCGCAACGGGCGCTCGCGCTTCATCCACCACCTGCTGAGCCAGGTGATCTTCCCCGAGGCCAACCTGGCAGGTCTCGATCGCCGCGAGCGCACGCGCATCCACTGGGGCCAGCGCGCCCTGTACGTCGGTTCGCTGGCGCTCCTTCTGCTATTCGGCCTGCTCTGGGCTGGCGGTTTCTCGGCCAACCACGAGCGCCTGGAGCGGGTCCGCGAGCTGGCGCAGCAATGGACCCAGCAGCGCCAGGCGCTTGGCGAGCGCGATGATGCCATGGCGGCGCTGAAGACGCTGGATAGCAGCTATGCGGCGACCACCGTGTTTCCGCCCAAAGGGGAAGTCTCGCTGCACGAGCGCGCCGGGCTGTACCAGGGCAACGAGGTCAACCCGCCGCTGGCCGCTGCCTATCGCCGCGAGCTGGAGACGCAACTGCTGCCGCGCGTGGCGCGGATGCTCGAAGCGCAGATCCGCGGCAACATGCAGAATCGCGAACGCCTGCTCAACAGCCTGCGGGCCTACCTGATGCTGAATCTGCGCGAGCGCCGCGAGAACGGATGGCTCAAGGACTGGGTGGCTACCGACTGGTCGCAGCGCTATGCCGGCAACGGCACCGTGCAGAATGGCCTGAACACGCATTTCGCCCGTCTGCTCGAGCAACCGTTCAGCTATCCGCTGAACGAGACCCTGGTGGCCCAGGCGCGCCAGGTGCTGCGCAGCGAGTCCCTGGCCAACGTGGTCTACCGGGTGCTGCGCGAACAGGCGCGAAGCCTGCCCGAGTATCGCTTCGGCCAGCACCTGGGGCCGCAGGCCGGTCTGTTCGTCGGCACCGACTACGTGATCCCGGGGTTCTACACCCAGCAGGGCTATCAGCAGTACTTCGTGGTACAGGGCGCCAGCCTGGTCAACGACATCCTTCGCGACAACTGGGTCCTGGGCGAGGGCAGCGGGATCAGCGACATGGACCTGCGGCGCCTGATGGTCGAACTCGAGCAGTTGTATTTCCGCGACTACGCGAACTTCTGGAGCGAGGCGGTCGGACGCCTGGGCCTGCTGCCGTTCAACGATGCCGGCGAGGGCGCCGACCAGGTTTCCGGGCTGCTCGCCGCCAACTCGCCGATCCTCCAGTTGTTGCTGGAGGTCCGTGAGAACACCCGTTTCCCGGTCCTGGCGGAGAGCGCCGAGGCGCTGGCAGAGGCCAGCGACAAGGCCGCGGAAAAGGGCGGCAAGCTGGGCAAGGCGGCCGCCGCGGCGGCCGGCAAGGCCAGGGTCGCGTTGGCGAAGAACCTGCCGGATACCGCGAAGAAGTCCCTGCAACGCCGCTTCGAGCCCCTGCATCGCCTGCTCGACGATAACAACGGCCCGGCGGCCGACCTCACCCCACTGTTGCAGGCGCTCAACGAGTTGCAGTTGCAACTCGCCGGACTGGCGCGCGCCAGCCAGCCGGAGCAGGCGGCTTTCGACATGGCGAAGAGCCGCATGGGCGGCCAGCGCGATGCCTTGAGCAACCTGCGCAACGCCTCCGCACGACTGCCGCGACCGCTTGGCGGATGGTTCAGCGTGCTGGCCGAAGACGCCTGGCGGCTGGTCCTCGGCGATGCCTACCTGTACCTCAACCAGCGCTACCAGAGCGAGCTGTACGGTTTCTACAGCAAGGCGATCAACAAGCGCTACCCGTTCAACGCGCACAGCGCCAGCGATGTCGCGGTCAGCGATTTCCGCGAGTTCTTCAAGGCGCAGGGCGTCGCCGAACGCTTCTTCGAAACCTACATGCGGCCCTTCGTCAGCGGCGACCCGGGCAGCTATCGCCTGCGCAGCGTGGACGGCTACAGCCTGCCGATGTCCAAGGTCTATCTCGACCAGATGGGCACGGCCCAGGTGATCCGCCAGAGCTTCTTCGCCGAGAACCCGGCCGAGCCACAGGTGCGCTTCCGCCTGGAGCCCTATACCCTCGATCCTGGCGTCAGCCGCGCCGAGTTCCGTTTCGACGGTCAATCCATGGAATACCGCCACGGCCCGATCGTGCCGATGTCGTTCAAGTGGCCCAGCGACGCCGACGGCGGCCGCACCAGCCTGGTGCTGGAGAAGATGGCCGGGCGACCGGTGGGAATCGAACGCAATACCGGGCCCTGGTCGCTGTTCAGGCTGTTCGACCTGATGCAGACCGAGTACCTCAGCGGGCGTGACGTGATGGTGCTCAAGGCCGACCTGGGCGGCCTGCGCGCCAACTACCTGCTGCTCGCCCAGCGCACGCCGAATCCGTTCGATCTCGCGGTCCTGCGCAGCTTCCGCATGCCGGTGCAGCTCTGATGCAACGCACCGAGCCCTGGCGCAGCGCGGCGCGCACGGATCGCGGCAAGGTCCGCGCGCGCAACGAGGATGCCTTCCTGGACTGCCCGGATCGCGGGCTCTGGGTGGTCGCCGATGGCATGGGCGGGCACCAGGCCGGCGACCTGGCCAGCCGGATGATCGTCACCAGCCTGGCGGAACTGCCGGCCCGGGCGGGATTCGACGAGCGCCTGAACGCGATGCGCCAGTGCCTGCACTGGCTCAACCGGCGCCTGGGCGAGGAACTCACCCTCAGCGCCGAACGCGGCGACAGGATCATCGGCAGTACGGTGGTGGCGCTGGTCGTGGAGGGTTCGCGGGCGGCCTGCGTGTGGGTCGGCGACAGCCGCTGCTACCTGTGGCGCGGCCAGCGGCTGTACCAGCTGTCCCGCGACCACTCGCTGTTGCAGCGACTGGTCGACGAACGGCGGATGGATATCGAGCAGGCGCGCGCCTATCCCTCGGCGCGCGCGCTGACCCGTGCCGTCGGCGCCAGCGAACAACTGGTGCTGGACGTGTTGGAACTGGAGGTGCATCCCGGTGATGTCTTCCTGCTCTGCAGCGACGGGCTCTACGAAGAGCTGAGCGCCGATGCGCTGGGCCGCGCGTTGAGCCTGGCATCGCCGCAGGTGGCGGTGGAGCGGCTGTTCGACGGCGCTCTGAGCGGCGCCGCGCGGGACAACCTGACGGCCGTGGTGATCCGCCAATGAACGAACCGCTGTCGTCGCTGGAGCTGCTGCCGGAGGAGGAGGGCGGCGCGAACCTGACCTATTTCGCCTTCGCCGCCCCGACCGCCTCGGCGCCGGACCTGCCGGCCGTGTTGCCCGGTCCGCTGCCGGACGTTCTTTCCGGGCGCTACCGTCTGGAGCGGATGCTCGGCGCCGGCGGCATGGGCACGGTATACCGTGCCCGGGACCTGCTCCATGAGCAGTTCGGCGACCCGGCGCCGCTGGTAGCATTGAAGCTGCTCAACGAATCGGTCGCCGAGTCACCCGACGCCAGCGCCTTGCTCTATAGCGAGTTCGCCCTGACCCGGCGCTTGCGCCATCCGAACGTCGTGCGTCTGTTCACCTTCGACGTCGACACCGCCTGCCAGCGCGCCTACATCGTCATGGAACTCATGCCTGGCCTGCCGCTCGATCGCCTGCTCTGCGAGCGTCCCGAAGGCCTGCCCTGGTCCGAGTTGAGCGCGATCGCCCGGCCGTTGCTGGACGCCCTGGCCTATGTCCACGAACAAGGGGTGCTGCATGGCGACCTGAAGCCGAGCAACGTGATGCTCGGCGAGGAGGGCGTGCGGCTCTTCGACTTCGGCCTCGGCCAGGCGCAGGCAGGCATCCTGGACGGCCTGCCGCAGCTCAGCCGGGGCCGCATCGACGCCTGGACCCCGGGCTACGCCGCTCCCGAACTGCTCGAGGGTGCGCCGTTGTCGCCGGCAGCCGACCTGTATGCGCTGGCCTGCGTCCTCTACGAACTGGCCGACGGTCGCCATCCGTTCCGCCGCCTGCCCTCGAACCAGGCCCGGGAGCAGGGGCTGGAGCGCCAGCTGCGCGCGCCCGGACACCTGCCTCGGCGCTGCTGGCCGGCGCTGCGTACCGCCCTGAGCCTCGACCCCGAACGGCGCTGCATCGGCGTCCGCGAATTGCAGGAAGCGCTGGGCGCGCGGCGTTCCTGGCTGGCCGGCGTTCTTGCCCGTTGAGCCGGCGGCGCTCGGTTTGCAGGACCTCTACGGCCGCTCTCCGCAAGCGCTCTGCAGGGCGATACGATTGCCTTCGCTGTCCCTGATCTCGGCGATGAACACGCCGTCGCCAAGCGGCGTCTTCGGGAAGAGGATTTCGCTGCCTTCGCCGAGAGCCCGGGCAAGGACGACATCCAGGTCCGCGACATTCAGGTAGATGATCGCCCCATGTAGCGTAGGCACGTAGACGTCGCCCTCGGCGAGTGCGCCGCTGGCACCGTCACGGCCTTCCTCGAAGGGGAAATGCGCCATTCTGCTTCCGTGCAGGGTGGCTACCTCGCCGAACGCCACTCCGAACACCGAGGCGTAGAAACGCATCGCCCTCTCCAGGTCGGACACCGGTATTTCCACGTGCGCGATCAGGTTCATTTCCTTCCTGTCCTGTCGGGACCACTGGTGACGCCGCTTTCCGGCGACGATGGCGGATGTTCAGCCGCGCGAAACCGAGCGGGTCGAGCGGGCATGCCGCCGCGAGGGAGGCGAATGAATTCATGCGAAATTCATTAACATCTTGTCCCGCTTGACCGGCGTCAATACCCGTACTGCGTCACAAAAATACCCTGGCCCCAGGCCGTTCGGAAAGGCCGTTCGCTGTTCGCTTGGGGGAAGTCATCATGGCGCATCTGGTCTGGCAGGATGACCTGAATACCGGTATTCAGGTCATCGACAATCAACACAAACGCATCGTCGAGATGATCAATCACCTGCACGACGCCCAGCAAGGCAAGGAACACGCGGCGATCGCCGAGGTGATCGAGGAGCTGGTGGACTACACGCTGTCGCACTTCGCCTTCGAGGAAACCCTGATGGAGGATGCCGGCTACCAGTTTTCCCGGGCGCACAAGAAGATCCACGAGCTGTTCATCCGCCGGGTCTCCGAGTACCGGGTGCGCTTCCAGGCCGGCGAGGATGTCGGCGACGAACTCAAGGGCTTGCTCTCGCGCTGGCTGTTCAACCACATCCGCAACGACGACGCCGGTTACGTGGATGCGGTACGCCACAGCATGTCCGAACTGGTCAAGGACAAGAGCGAGGGCGGTTGGTTGTCGCGCTCGATGAAGCGCTTCTTCGGCTGATCGCCGGGGAGGGAAACGCAAAACCGGCCCAGTGGGGCCGGTTCTTTCGCCAGCGGACCTGGCCTCAGCGGATCAGGCTGAGGAATTCGCTGCGGGTGGCTGCGTTGTCGCGGAATTCGCCGAGCATCACCGAAGTGACCATGGACGAGTTCTGCTTCTCCACGCCGCGCATCATCATGCACATGTGCTGGGCCTGGATCACCACCGCGACGCCGAGGGCGCCGGTGACCTGCTGGACCGCCTCGGCGATCTGCCGGCTCATGTTCTCCTGGATCTGCAGGCGGCGGGCGTACATGTCGACGATCCGCGCGACCTTCGACAGGCCGAGCACCTTGCCGTTCGGGATATAGGCCACGTGGGCCTTGCCGATGAAGGGCAGCAGGTGGTGCTCGCAGAGCGAGTACAGCTCGATGTCCTTGACCAATACCATTTCGCTGTTGTCGGAGCTGAACAGGGCACCGTTGACGACTTCTTCCAGGCTCTGTTGGTAGCCGCGGCACAGGTACTTCATGGCCTTGGCGGCACGCTTGGGCGTGTCCAGCAGACCTTCGCGGTTAACGTCCTCGCCGAGCTGGGTGAGGATCGAGGAGTAGTGTTGTTCCAGGGACATGGGCGTTCCAGTCAGACGATTACCAGCGCGGAGGGTAGGACGTCGCCGGGCCGCTGGCAAGACTCGGCGGTTGCCGGCTACTCGTCGCGGCCTTCGAGCATGGTCCTGCGCAGCATCACGTAGACCGAGCCGGTGCCGCCGTGGCGTGGCAGGCAGGAGGTGAAACCGAGCACCTGCGGGTGCTGGCGCAACCAGGTATTGACGTGGCTTTTCACCAGCGGGCTGCGTCCGTCCTTGCGCGCGGCCTTGCCATGGGTCACGCGCACGCAGCGGATTTCCAGGCGGGTGGCCTCGGCAAGGAAGTCCCATAGCGTCTGCCGGGCCTTCTCCACGCTCATGCCGTGCAGGTCGAGGCTACCGTCGAAGGGCACCAGGCCCTGCTTGAGCTTGCGCAACTGGCTTTCCTGGACGCCGTCGCGGGCCCAGGACAGCTCGTCCTCGGGGCCGACGTCGATGACGAACTGGTCGGACAGGCCGTCGACGCGGATTTCGTCGTTGCGCACGCTGGCATTGAGCTGGCGCTGCTTGAGTTGCTGGCGGTCGTTGCGAGGTTTGCCGGTATCGGCTCGATCGACCGAGATGCGCTTGACGCCGCGCATCTCGCTCTTGAACAGGGAAAAGTCGTCGTCTTGCATGGGAGCCTCCGCGAAGCGGCGCAGTTTACCGGATCGGCCGCACGCCGGCAGCCCGCTCAGTCGCGCTTTTTCATCAGGTTCGGCGACAGGCTCAG
The DNA here is from genome assembly GCF_037574965.1 of Pseudomonas sp. KBN12P06040. NCBI lineage: Bacteria > Pseudomonadati > Pseudomonadota > Gammaproteobacteria > Pseudomonadales > Pseudomonadaceae > Pseudomonas > Pseudomonas sp. KBN12P06040. Next base: position 3,730,634 of record NZ_JBBELS010000001.1, on the reverse strand, counting down.
GTCGCTGTTGCGGCGGCTGCGACGGCGGCTGAAACGCCAGAAGAACACGCCGAGGCAGAGCGACAGCAGGCCAAGGGCCAGCAAGACGCCGCCGGCGGCGGGTTCGATATGCAGCATGCCGACAGCCGGCTGGCGGCCGATCAAGGCCGAGGTGCCGGCCAGCGACAGCAGCACGCCCAGGCTCGCCACCAGGGCCGCGAACGCCGCCGCCAGGCGCCAGCGCCAGACTCTCGGCCGGCGCGGGCGCAGCCGGCGCGCATCGAAACTATCGGACAGCTTCATCCCGACTTCCTCGTGTGTCATCGGGGCTAGGACCGGAACCTTCCGGCCGGGTTCCCGGATTCCCGGGAGCCGTGGGCAAACCGTGCGCCACTCGTCTTCTCGCCGCAAGCCATGGCCCTGCAGGCAGACTAGTCCTCCGCAGGGCGGGACGGGAGGGCGGCTGGATGGGCGGTCAGAGCAGTTCCCGGGCCTGGGCGACGATCGCCGCGAAGTTGTCGCCGAGGGCGGCGATCTCGGCGCGTTGCAGGTCCGCGGCGCTCAGGACCCCGCCGTTCAGGGTGGGTATGTCGCGGGTGGCGCAGGCGCTATCGGCGAGGGTGCAGCGGTAGCCGTAGTCCTTGGCCGCGCGCACGGTGGTGCTGACGCTGGAATGGGTCATGAAACCGCAGACGATCAGGTCGAGACGGCCGTGGTTCTGCAGCAGGTCGTGCAGCTCGGTGCCGGAGAAGGCATTGGGCAGGCGTTTCTCCACGACCTTTTCCCCGGCTTCCGGTTGCAGTTCCGGGAGGAACTGGCCGCGCGGACCCTGCGGATCGAACAGGCCGCCCTGGATACCCAGGTGGCGCACATGCACGATGGGCGTACCGCTGGCGCGGGCCGCCTGCACCAGCACGCCGATCTCCGCGGCGGCGGCGTCGAGGCCTGGCAGGCGCAGGGCGCCGCTGCGGTACTCTTCCTGGGCATCGATGATCAGCAAGGTGCTCTGCCGAAGGGGGGCTGGCGGGTAGCCGCGTCCGCTGATCTGCAAAAGGGTGAGCGGATGAGGCATGTCACTACTCCTGAGAAGGCACATGCCTTTCATTCTGGCCCCTATCGGCGAGCCTGTGAACCTTTGCCGCATGCGCACTAAAGTGGTATGGACTTCCCGCGCTGGAGGCCAGCTCCGGCGCGATCGGCTAGAATGTCGCCCTTTTGTGCGTTGCGAGGAGCAATTCCGTCATGTCCGAGTCCCGTCTGCTCACCCTGCGCGACTATATCCGCTGGGCAGTCAGCCGTTTCCACGCCGCCGGCCTGTTCTTCGGTCACGGCACCGACAATGCCTGGGACGAGGCGCGCCACCTGGTTCTGGGCTCCCTGCACCTTCCCTGGGAAATTTCTGACAGCTACCTGGATTGTCGCCTGGAAGACGATGAACGCGCCGAGCTGGCGGAGATCCTCCGGCGGCGCATCGAGGAACGGATTCCGGCGGCCTACCTGCTGGGCGAAGCCTGGTTCTGCGGGATTCCCTTCAGCGTCGACGAACGCGTGCTGGTGCCGCGCTCGCCTATCGCCGAACTTATCGAACAGCGCTTCGCGCCCTGGCTGCCGGCCGAGCCGGCGCGAATCCTCGACCTCTGCACCGGTTCCGGCTGCATCGGCATCGCCTGCGCCTATGCGTTCGAGCAGGCGGAGGTGGTGCTCGCCGACCTGTCCTTTGATGCGCTGGAGGTGGCCAACGTCAATATCGAGCGCCACGACCTCGGCGAGCGGGTCTACACCGTCCAGGGCGACGGTTTCGCCGGGCTTCCCGGCCAGCGCTTCGACCTGATCGTGTCCAATCCGCCCTACGTGGATGCCGAGGATTTCGCCGACATGCCGGCGGAGTTCCATCATGAGCCTGAACTCGGCCTGGCCTGCGGCGACGACGGCCTGGACCTGGTGCGACGGATGCTCGCCGAGGCGGCCGACCACCTCAGCGAGAAAGGCCTGCTGATCGTCGAGGTGGGCAACAGCGAGGTCCATGTGCAGGCGCTGTATCCGGAAGTGGACTTCACCTGGCTGGAGTTCGAGCACGGCGGCCACGGGGTGTTCATGCTGTCCGCCGCGCAGTGCCGCGAGCACCGGGAACTGTTCCGTTCGCGCTTGGAAAAGTGATCGGAGGCGGCTGGTGCCGCCGGTTCAGTGAGTGGCGATCCAGATCAGCAGGCCGGCCTGGAACACCGCGAAGGCGGTCAGGCAGGCGATGGTGAAGCGCAAGCTGGTGTCGTCGCGGCGGTAGTGGTTGATGCGCTGTTCCAGTTGGCGGATCTCCGCATCCTGGGCCTGCAGGGTCTGCTCGGCCTGTTCCAGCATCGCCGCGGCGTCCAGCAGCGGCACGATCTGCACCTTGTCCTTGTGCCAATCGCTGTGCAGCTCGCTGACCCGGCCGGCGCTGTAGCGGGCCTTGAGCAACCGCTGGTCCTCATAGCTGACGTCGAAGCCCTGGGCGCGGATGAAATGGTCGCGGCGCAGGCGTGCGTCTTCGCTCAGGCCATCCTTCAGCGCCAGTGCGCCGCCTTCCACCTTGTAGTGGGCCCAGCGTCGTTGCGCCCAGGCGATCGCCTGGGCCAGCAGGAAACGGCCCAGCCCGCGGTTCAAGGGTTCAAGGCTGAGCCCGGCGTCCGAGCCGAAACGCACTTCCTTGTTGCGATGATCGGCCCAGACCTCCAGCAGGTTCTGCTCCTTGCGCAGCATCAGGCCTGGCACCTGGATGCTCAGGCGCAGCAGGCTCTGGTCCGCGCTGTGCCGTTCGACCCTGCCGAGCTGGACGAAGCGCAGGGGGCGGGCGCCGGTCGCGCGGTCGGTGGGCAGCGGCGCCAGGCGGAGCAGGCGGAAATGCTCCGGCGCCAGTTCGGCCCAGGGGTGCGGCGGTTTTTTCTCGGCTTCTTCTGCGGCCGGTTGGGTATCGCTATCGATCATCGGACATCCTCTGGCCGGCCGCCTTCACGGGCCGGCTTTCAGAACTTGTCGGCGCGGGAAGCGATTTCTGTAGCGGCTCAGCGGCCTTTTTCCGCGTCTGCGCCGCGCAGGATGAAGCGGCTGACCGCCTCGACCAGTTGCCGGGCCAGCGGCAGGTTCGGGTCGTTGTAGGCGGAAAGCTGCTGCAGACCGGTGCTCGGGGCGATCCGCAGGATGTGGTTCATGCCGTCGATGAGCACCAGTTGCGAGTCGGGCTTGGCCCGCTGGAGCGCCTTGGCGTCGGCGACGCCGACCTGGATGTCATTGCGGCCCTGGACGATCAGGGTCGGGATGCGCAGGCGGCCGAACGCGCGGGCCGGGTCTTCGCGGAACAGCGAGATCAGGTACGGCTGCACGCTGGGTCGGAGCAGGCTGGAGAGCGCCGGCGGGATATCGCTGCGGGTCTCGCCGGCCTTCAGCGAAGCCAGCACCGAGTCGGCCTGGCGCAGTTGCGCCGGCGGCAGGCGACCGCGCAGTTGCTCGCGCAACACCCGGTCGATGGGTTGGCCGCTGCCGGCGATGGCGATCAATTCCTCGGCCGGCGTGCGAGGCGCCGCCAGGCTGGCGATCAGCGCGCCTTCGCTATGGCCGACCAGGATCAGCCGGGAGAAGCGCGGGTCGCGGGCCAGCCGCTCGCTCCAGGCGACCACGTCGTCGACATAGGCGCCGACGCTGAGGTCTTCCTCGCGCGGCGCCGCCGCCAGGCTGCGGGCGACTCCCCGCTTGTCGTAGCGCACGCTGGCGATTCCGCGTTCGGCCAGGGCCTCGGCGAGACGCAGCAGGTAGCGGTTGTTGCCGCCGAAGGGGTTGTTGCCGTCGCGGTCGGTGGGACCGGAGCCGGCGACCAGCAGGACCACCGGCGGCGGCACGGCGCTGCGCGGCAGCAGCAAGGAGCCGCGCAGCACGCCGTGCCCGGTGTCCAGGTCGTAGGGGCGGTGCAGGATGCTGTTGGGAGCGGCGTGGGCCAGGCTGGCGAGCAGGCAGAACAGGGCGAGGAGGGCGCGCGGCATGGAGGTCTTCATGGGCCGATGATAGCGCTTTGATCGCGTCCTCCGGGGAAGGTTCGCAGGCCCGTCCTTGACGGGTATACTCCGATGTCTTTCCCTCTCGTCCTCACGCGGAGCCTCGCATGTCCGGCAACACCTACGGCAAGCTCTTCACCGTCACCACCGCAGGCGAAAGCCACGGCCCGGCGCTGGTCGCCATCGTCGATGGGTGCCCCCCGGGGCTGGAACTGTCCGCCCGGGACCTGCAACGCGACCTCGACCGGCGCAAGCCCGGCACCAGCCGGCACACCACCCAGCGCCAGGAAGCCGACGAGGTGGAGATTCTTTCCGGGGTGTTCGAGGGCAAGACCACCGGCACGCCGATCGGCCTGCTGATCCGCAACACCGACCAGAAGTCCAAGGACTACTCGGCGATCAAGGACCTGTTCCGCCCGGCCCACGCCGACTACACCTACCACCACAAGTACGGCGTGCGCGACTACCGCGGCGGCGGCCGTTCTTCGGCGCGCGAGACCGCCATGCGCGTGGCCGCCGGGGCTATCGCCAAGAAATACCTGGCGGGCCTGGGCATCCAGGTGCGCGGCTACATGAGCCAGCTCGGGCCGATCGAGATTCCGTTCAGGAGCTGGGACAGCGTCGAGCAGAATGCCTTCTTCAGCCCCGACCCGGACAAGGTGCCGGAGCTGGAGGCCTACATGGACCAATTGCGCCGCGACCAGGATTCGGTCGGGGCGAAGATCACCGTGGTTGCCGAAGGCGTGCCGCCGGGCCTGGGCGAGCCGATCTTCGACCGCCTGGACGCCGAACTGGCGCATGCGCTGATGAGCATCAACGCGGTGAAGGGCGTGGAGATCGGCGCCGGCTTCGCCAGCATCGCCCAGCGCGGCACCGAGCACCGCGACGAACTGACCCCGCAAGGCTTCCTGTCGAACAATGCCGGCGGCATCCTCGGCGGGATCTCCTCCGGCCAGCCGATCGTCGCCCACCTGGCGCTGAAGCCGACCTCCAGCATCACCACTCCCGGGCGCTCGATCGATACCGCCGGCGAGCCGGTGGACATGATCACCAAAGGCCGTCACGACCCGTGCGTCGGCATCCGCGCCACGCCGATCGCCGAGGCGATGATGGCCATCGTCCTGCTCGACCAGTTGCTGCGCCAGCGTGGGCAGAACGCCGACGTGCGCGTCGACACGCCGGTCCTGCCGCAGCTGTGAGGGCTGTGGCAGGCCGCGGTGCGGGACGGGTGAACGGCGGATCGTGACCAGCGCGGTTCCCTACTGGCGCCTGTCCAGCTTCTATTTCTTCTATTTCAGCCTGCTCGGCGCCACGGCGCCGTTCCTCGCCCTGTATTTCCATCACCTGGGCTTCCCCAGCCCGCGCATCGGCGAGCTGGTGGCGATTCCCATGCTGATGCGTTGCGTCGCGCCCAACCTGTGGGGCTGGCTGGGCGACCGCAGCGGCCAGCGCCTGGCCATCGTGCGCTTCGGCGCGGTATGCACGGCGCTGGGCTTCTCGCTGATCTTCGTCAGCCACAGCTACGCCTGGCTGGCCTTGGTGATGGCGTTGCACGCGTTCTTCTGGCACGCCGTGCTGCCGCAGTTCGAGGTCATCACCCTGGCCCACCTGCGCGAGCGCAGCGCCAGCTACAGCCGGATTCGCCTGTGGGGCTCGATCGGTTTCATCTGCACCGTGGTCGGTCTCGGCGCGCTGTTCGAGCGCCTGAGCCTGGATGTCTACCCGGCGACGCTGCTGGGTATCATGCTCGGCATCGTGCTGTGCAGCTGGTGGGTGCCCAATGCCCAGCCGGCCCATCGCGAACCGCGCGAAGGCGAGGGCGGCTTCCTCGCCCAGTTGCGCCAGCCGGGCGTGCTGGCGTTCTACCTGTGCGTGTGCCTGATGCAGCTGTCCCATGGGCCGTACTACACCTTCCTGACCCTGCACCTGGAATCGCTGGGCTACAGCCGGGCGCTGATCGGTCTGCTCTGGGCGCTGGGGGTGGTTGCCGAGGTCATGTTGTTCCTCGCCATGCCACGCCTGCTGCAACGTTTCAGCCTGCGCCAGGTGCTGGCCGCGAGCTTCCTGCTGGCGTCGTTGCGCTGGCTGCTTCTCGGCAACCTGGCCGACAGCCTGGCGCTGCTGGTCTTTGCCCAGACGCTGCATGCCGCCACCTTCGGCAGTTTTCATGCGGCTGCCATCCATTTCGTGCAGCGTAGCTTCGGCCCGCGCCAGCAGGGCCAGGGCCAGGCCCTGTATGCTGCGCTGGCCGGTACCGGCGGAGCCCTGGGCGCGCTGTATTCCGGCTATAGCTGGAACAGCCTGGGCCCTGCCTGGACCTTCGCCATCGCCAGCCTGGCAGCCTTGCTGGCAGCCGCTATCATCAGTACCCGTTTGCAAGAGGTGCGGGCATGAACGACAACCGTGAACAGCTGACCCAGCAGATCATCGACGCCGGCCGGTTCCTCTACGGCCGCGGCTGGTCGCCGGCAACCAGCAGCAACTACTCCGCGCGCCTGGACGAACAGCGCGCGCTGCTCACCGTCTCGGGCAAGCACAAGGGCCAGTTGGGCTTCGACGACGTGCTGGTCACCGACCTGGCCGGCAACAGCCTGGAACCGGGCAAGAAACCCTCGGCGGAGACCCTCCTGCACACCCAGCTGTATGCCTGGAACCCGGCGATCGGCGCAGTGCTGCATACCCACTCGGTGAATGCCACCGTGCTTTCCCGCCTGGTCCGCGGCGACCGCCTGGTGTTGCAGGACTACGAACTGCAGAAAGCCTTCGCCGGGGTCACCACCCACGAAGGCCAGGTCGAGGTGCCGATCTTCGACAACGACCAGGACATCGCCCGCCTGGCCAGCCGCGTGCAGCCCTGGCTGGAGGCGCATCCGCACTGCCCGGGGTATTTGATCCGCGGCCACGGGCTGTACACTTGGGGTGCGCGCATGAGCGATGCCCTGCGTCAGGTGGAAGCTTTCGAGTTTCTGTTCGAGTGTGAACTGAAAGTACTGAGTCTGAGCCGATGAGCAGCCTTACCGTCTATCACGAGAACCAGCCGGAGCAGCCGCTGAAGCTGCTGACCCATGCCGAGGACATCGCTTCGACCCTGGCCGAGGTCGGCGTCCGTTTCGAACGCTGGGAAGCCGCCGCGCCGATCGCCGCCGGCGCCAGCCAGGACGAGGTGATCGCCGCCTACGCCCACGAGATCGAGCGGCTCAAGCGCGAGCGCGGCTACATCACCGTGGACGTGGTCAGCCTGAACAGCGACCACCCGCAGAAGGCCGAATTGCGCGCCAAGTTCCTCGACGAGCACCGCCATGGCGAAGATGAGGTGCGCTTCTTCGTCGCCGGGCGCGGCCTGTTCGTCCTGCATATCGAGGAGCATGTCTACGCCGTGCTCTGCGAGCGCAACGACCTGATCTCGGTGCCGGCCGGCACGCGCCACTGGTTCGACATGGGCGAGCACCCGCATTTCGTCGCCGTGCGCCTGTTCAACAACCCGGAGGGCTGGGTCGCCCAGTTCACCGGCGACGACATCGCCAGCCGCTTCCCCCTGCTGGAAGACTGAGCGAGGCGCCGTCCCATCCGTCACCATCCGCGCCCCCGGTCCTGCCGGGGGCGGTTTCATCCGGAGTCCGCATGACCATCAAAGCCATCCTCACCGACATCGAAGGCACCACCAGCGCGGTCAGCTTCGTTTTCGACGTGCTGTTTCCCTATGCCGCCCGGCACCTGCCGGACTTCGTCCGCGAACACGCCGGGGAGCCCGAGGTAGTCGCGCAACTGGCGGCGGTGCGTGCCGAGAGCGGTGAGGCGGACGCCGATGTCGAGCGGGCGATCGCGATCCTCCTGCAATGGATCGCCGAGGACCGCAAGGCGACGCCGCTGAAGGCCCTGCAAGGCATGGTCTGGGCCCAGGGCTACCGCGACGGTCAATTGAAGGGCCACGTCTACCCGGACGCGGTGCAGGCGCTGCGCGAGTGGAAGGCCCGTGGGCTGGACCTGTACGTCTATTCCTCCGGCTCGATCCAGGCGCAGAAGCTGATCTTCGGCTGTTCCGAGGCCGGCGACCTGGGCCCGCTGTTTTCCGGCTACTTCGACACTACCAGCGGGCCGAAGCGGGAAAGCGCCTCCTATGCGCGGATCGCCGGGGCCATCGGCCTGCCGGCCGCGGAAATCCTTTTCCTTTCCGACGTGCTGCAGGAGCTGGATGCCGCGCGCGACGCGGGCATGCGCACGCTCGGCCTGGCCCGCGAAGGCGGCAGCCTGGACGGCCATCCGACGGTGGCCAGCTTCGCCGACATCGTCGTGGAGTGAGCGCGCCGGCTATCCTGAGGGAACACTCTTGCTCGGGAGCATCGCGCCATGGGTTCCACCCTCAGCGGGCTGATCAGCCTGGTCATCCTGGCCCTGGATATCTGGGCCATCGTCAACATCCTGAAAAGCACTGCGGAAACCGGGATGAAGATCATCTGGGTCCTGGTGATCATCGTCCTGCCGGTGCTCGGCCTGATCATCTGGGCCATCGCCGGCCCGCGCGGCAACGTCAGGCTGTAGCCTCCCGCCGCGGCGCTAGCCGCCTGCGGCGTAGTGGTGCCACAGGTGGATGGCGGCGTAGGCGCGCCAAGGCCGCCAGGCCTCGGCGCGGGCCTTGAGGCTGCGCGCATCGATGCCTTGCGGCCCCCAGACCGTGGATTTCAGCAGGCCGAGGTCGGCGGCGGGGAAGGCGTCGGCTTCGCCCATGGCACGCAGGGCTATGTATTCGGCGGTCCAGGGGCCGATGCCGGGCAACGCGCAGAGGCGCTCCACCAGCGCCTCGGGGCCGTCCGCCAGGTCCAGGCTCAGCTCTCCCGAGGCGATCGCCGCGGCGAAGCGTTGCAGCGTCTGTACCCGCTTGCCGGGCATGCCGATGCCGTCGAGGTTGGCTTGCGCCAGCGCGGCGGGTGTCGGGAACAGGTGGCTGATGCCGTCGTAGCCGAGATTTTCCAGCGGCTCGCCGAGGCGCTGGATCAGGCGCCCGGTGATGGTCACCGCGGCCTTCACCGTGACCTGCTGGCCGACGATGGCGCGCACCGCCTGTTCGAAGGGGTCGAAGGCCACCGGCAGGCGCAGCCCCGGATTGGCGGCCACCAGCGGGCCGAGCAGGGGATCCCCGGCGAAATGCCGGGCGATGGCGGCCGGGTCGCTGTCCAGGTCGAACATCCGGCGGACCCGTGCCTCGAGTTCGGCGGCCAGGGCATGGGCGGACGGGCTGAGGCTCAGCGCCAGGACCTGGCGTTCCGCCAGCGGTCGCACCTCGAACCAGGCCGGGCGGCCGTTGGCCCGGAAGCTGCGGGCATAGTGGTCGTCGCCCAGGCTTTCGACACCGGCGAGCAGGCGCAGGGCGAAATGCTGGTGGAACTGGCGCCATTCCCAGGGTGACTGGTAGGGCAGGTGCAGGACGAGGGGAGAGGTAGGCTGGCTCATGGGCAGACGATACCTGTCCGGCGCAGCCGGCGCCATCCGCCGGGGGGTTCGACCTGTCATTGCCGCCAGCGTAGAATGCGCGCCTTTCTTCGCGGCGCGGGCAAGTCCCGCTGCCAGATTGCAGCCTTACCAGGGAGATCCCGGCCCATGAGCGATTATCAGGAAACTCTGTACCAGGGCTACGGCCAGCGCTTCAGCATCGACAACATGCTGCATGAGGTGCGCACCGAGCACCAGCACCTGGTGATTTTCGAAAACGCCCGGATGGGCCGGGTGATGGCGCTCGACGGAGTGATCCAGACCACCGAGGCCGACGAGTTCATCTACCACGAGATGCTCACCCACGTGCCGATCCTCGCCCACGGCGCGGCCCGGCGCGTCCTGATCATCGGCGGCGGCGACGGCGGCATGCTGCGCGAGGTGGCCAAGCACAAGAGCGTCGAGCGGATCACCATGGTCGAGATCGACGGCACCGTGGTCGACATGTGCAAGGAGTTCCTGCCCAACCACTCCCAGGGCGCCTTCGACGACCCGCGGCTGAACCTGGTGATCGACGACGGCATGCGCTTCGTGGCTACCACGGAAGAACGCTTCGACGTGATCATCTCCGACTCCACCGACCCGATCGGCCCTGGCGAGGTGCTGTTCTCCGAGAACTTCTACCAGGCCTGCCGGCGCTGCCTGAACGAGGGCGGCATCCTGGTCACCCAGAACGGCACGCCGTTCATGCAACTGGAGGAAGTGCGCACCACCGCCGCACGTACCGACGGGTTGTTCGCCGACTGGCATTTCTACCAGGCGGCGGTGCCGACCTATATCGGCGGCGCCATGACCTTCGCCTGGGGCTCGACCCGCGAAGGCCTGCGTCGCCTTCCGCTGGAAACGCTGCGCCAGCGCTTCCGTGACAGCGGCATCGCCACCCGCTACTACAACGCCGATATCCACCTGGGCGCGTTTGCTCTGCCGCAGTACGTGCTGCAGGCCATCGGCAAGCAGGACAACGACTGACGCTTCACCGGGAAGGGCCGCAAGGCCCTTTTTCATGCGTCGCTCCGACATCCCCTGTTACTGCCAGCTAACATTTTTTTCACAATCGATCCGGGAAAATCTGCGCGCTTTTTTCCGTTGCCATGGCTATAAATGGCAGTTTTGTCCTTGAGTGCATCGAATGCTGACCAAACGATTGCGCCAGAGCGGCGTAGTAGTCTCCTGCCTGCTCGGTAGCGTCCTCTTCATCGCCCTGGCCTTCCTCGGCTGGCAACGTTTCGCCCCGGCGGCCACCGTATCCGGCTGGACCTACCGGGTAGTGCTCGAGGACATTCCCCACGTCAGCGCCCTGGCCCGCGACCCGGACGGCCTGCTTTACGTGAGCCAGGAGTTGCAGGACGGCAAGGGCCTGGTGTTCCGCATCGCCGCCGATGGCAGCCGCGATACGGTGCTCGACGGGCTGTCCAAGCCCGACGGCATGGCCAGCTTCCGCGACGGCATCGCGATCAGCCAGGAGCAGGGCGCCTCGCCGGTGTTCTGGTGGCATGCCCAGCAGGCCCGGCCGCTGTTCGACGGCATCCAGGTGGAGGGCGTCGCCAGCGACGGCCGCTACCTGTACGCCGCCGAGGATCGCGACCTGGACGGGCGGATTCTCCGCTACGACCCGGAGACCGGCGGACTGACGGTACTGCGCGAGGGATTGCAGCGCTCCGAAGGGGTGGCCGCCTGCCCGGACGGAAGCGTCTTCTACACGGAAAAGAAACGTGGCCACGTCATGCGTCTGCATGAGGGGGCCGAGGACGAGGTGGTGCTGAACGGACTGAATGCACCGAGCTTTTTGCTGTGCGACAGCGAAGGCCTGTGGATCACCGAGGACTCGACGCATAACGCGCGAGCCTTGCTGCTGCCGCCCGACGGGCCGCTGCAGGTGATCGTACGGCGCCTGCGTTCCGCACAGTCCCTACTGCCCATCGGGCCCGGCCGCTACCTGCTGGCCGAGCAGGGGCGGGACCGCATTCTCGAAATCGAACGACAGAAGAGCGAATTGTAAACATGGACCAAACGGAAGTCCGAACCACCCAATCGCCCCCACGGCTGTTCCAGCCCACCATCCGCAGTCACCTGGCGTTCACCGCGCTCAGCGCGCTGGTGCTGCTGGTCATGTTCAGCCTGCTGCGCCTGGCCTTGCTGATCTACAACCGCGAACTGATCGGCGCGACCCCGGCGAGCACCTTCCTCGAGGCGTTCGGCAACGGCGTGCGTTTCGACCTGCGGGTCGTCGTCTATGCCGTGGCGCCGCTGGTGCTGTCGCTGTTCGCGGTACGCGCGATGGCCGCTCGCGGCCTGTTCCGTACATGGTTGACGCTGTTCGCCAGCATCACCCTGTTCCTCGGCGTACTCGAACTGGACTTCTACCGCGAGTTCCACCAGCGCCTGAACAGCCTGGTCTTCCAGTACATGTCGGAAGACCCGAAGACCGTCATGAGCATGCTCTGGTACGGCTTCCCGGTGGTCCGCTACTTGCTGGCCTGGGCCTTCGCCACCTGGGTGCTGTACCGGGTGTTCAAGGCCATCGACCTGGCGACCCGCCCGAGCCAGCGCAAGCCCCGCGAAGACAGCGTGATCGCCCGGCCGGGCGCTGCCGCGCCCTGGTACGTGCGCGGCGTGGTGCTGTTCCTCTGCGTGCTGGTCTGCGTCCTCGCCGCCCGCGGCACCCTGCGCCAGGGCCCGCCGCTGCGCTGGGGCGATGCCTTCACCACCGAATCCATGTTCGCCAACCAACTGGGCCTGAACGGCACCCTGACCCTGGTCAAGGCGGCCAAGGAGCGCTTCTCCGAAGACCGCGCGAACATCTGGAAGGCCACCCTGGACGACAAGGTCGCCCTGGAGACCACCCGGCAGATGTTGCTGACCCCCAACGACAAGCTGGTGGACGCCGACGAGGCCGCGGTGCGCCGCGAGTTCACCCCGCCGGCGGCGAACACCCTGCCGATCCGCAACGTGGTGGTGGTCCTGCTGGAAAGCTTCGCCGGCCACTATGTCGGCGCCCTGGGCGCGCCGGGCAACATCACGCCGTATTTCGACAAGCTGTCGAAGGAAGGCCTGCTGTTCACCCAGTTCTTCTCCAACGGCACCCATACCCACCAGGGCATGTTCGCCACCATGGCCTGCTTCCCCAACCTGCCGGGCTTCGAATACCTGATGCAAACCCCGGAGGGCGGCCACAAGTTCTCCGGCCTGCCGCAGTTGCTCAGCGCCCGCCAGTACGAGGACGTCTACGTCTACAACGGCGATTTCGCCTGGGACAACCAGTCCGGCTTCTTCAGCAACCAGGGCATGACCACCTTCATCGGCCGCAACGACTATGTCGACCCGGTGTTCTCCGATCCGACCTGGGGCGTCTCCGACCAGGACATGTTCGCCCGTGGCAACGAGGAGCTGGACAAGCTGGCGAGCACCGGCAAGCCGTTCTATGCGCTGTTGCAGAGCCTCTCCAACCACGTGCCCTACGCGTTGCCGAAGGACCTGCCGGTGGAGCGCGTGACCGGCTACGGTTCGCTCGACGAGCACCTGACCGCCATGCGCTATTCCGACTGGGCGCTGGGCCAGTTCTTCGAGAAGGCGAAGAAGTCGCCGTACTACAAGGACACCCTTTTCGTGGTGGTCGGCGACCATGGCTTCGGCAGCCCCGAGCAGCTCACCGAGATGGACCTGCACCGCTTCAACGTGCCGCTGCTGCTGATCGCCCCCGGCATCCAGGAGAAGTTCGGTACCCACCTGCCGACCGTCGGTACCCAGGTCGACATCGTGCCGACCATCATGGGCCTGCTCGGCGGCGAGACCGTCCACCAGTGCTGGGGCCGCGACCTGCTGAACCTGCCGGAAGGCGACAAGGGCTTCGGCGTGATCAAGCCGTCGGGCAGCGAGCAGAACGTCGCCATCGTCTCCGGCAACCGCATCCTGGTGCGGCCGAAGGACGGTGACGTGCGCGTCTACGATTACCAGCTGGGCGGCGATGCCAAGGCGGTGATCACCAAGGACGTGCCGGACCAGGCCGAGCTACAGAAGAAGCTGGAGTCGTTCATCCAGACCGCGACCAAGAGCCTGCTGGAGAATACCGCGGGCGTGGTACACGGGATCCCGGACAAGGACTGACCCGTAGCAAGCATGAGAAAGGGGCCTTCGGGCCCCTTTTTTTCGGCGCCAGGTCGCAGCGTCTTGCGTTGCCGGTGCCGAGGCGGCCGCCCTGCCCGATAGCGTTCAGGGTGTATCCGTCTGCTGGCTTTCCAGCCAGCGCAGGACTTCGGCGGTGGCCTGGATCAGGTCCGCCGGTATGTACTGGTCGACATTGCCGTCGCGCAGCAGCGCCCGTGCCAGCGGAACTCGTTGCAGCACCGGGATTCCTTCTTCCTCGGCGATGCGCCGGACCCGCAGGGCCAGGGCGTCGGTGTGCTTCAGGGTGATCAGCGGCAGGGGTGTTTCGCCGCGTCGATAGCGTATGCCGATGGCGACGTGGGTCGGGTTGGCGACGATCACCGAGGAACGCCGGACATCCGCGCGCAGGTTGCTCGATTGCAGTTCCTGATGGAATTGCCGGCGCTTGCTCTTGATCTCCGGGCTGCCCTCCATCTCCTTGTACTCGCGCTTCACTTCGTCCTTGCTCATGCGCAACTGCTTGTAGTGCTGGTGGCGTTCGAAGGCGTAGTCGGCGACGGCAATCGCCAGGAAGCCGACCGCGCAGACCAGCATCAGTTGCCTGAGCATCAGCCCGCTCACCGGTGCCACGCAGTCCAGCCCGCAGGCGGGAATCCGCAGGAGGCTGGCCAGGTTGCCCTGCAAGGTCAGCCAGACCAGCAGGGAGAGCAGGGCGACCTTCAGGGTCGACTTGAGGAACTCCACCAGGCTCCGGATCGAGAAGATCTTCTTCGCGCCCTCCACCGGGTTGATCTTCTTCAGGTCCGGCTTGACGCTGTCGAGGCTGAGCAGGAAGCCGTACTGGCCGACATGGCTGAGCACCACCACCAGCGCCGCGACCAGCAGGACCGGCGCCAGCAGGTAGAGGAGTTCCTGGAGAAGGTTCTCCAGGATGGTCTCCAGCGCCTGGCGAAACGGCAGGTCGATGTACTCGGCGGGCAGCAGGAGCAGCTTGCCGAGATGCTCCAGGTAGTAGTCGGAAAAGCCCATCAGCAGCGCCACCAGCGACAGGATCAACGCGCTGGAGACAATTTCCTTGCTCTTCACCACCTGGCCCTGCCGGCGGGCGTCGCGCAGCTTCTTCGCCGTGGGCTGCTCGGTCTTCTCGGCGCTCATGGCGTCTCCAGCACGGGACGCAGCAGGCGCGGCGGGTCGACGGCGAGCAGCAGGGCATCGTAGGCGTGCTCCATGAGGATGCCCAGGTAGAGCACCAGCAGCAGGCTGGCGACCAGGCTCTTGATCGGCATGGCGAGGATGAACACGTTCAGCGACGGGGCGAAGCGGCTGACCAGCGCCAGGCCGAACTCGGCGAGGAACATGGCGATCAGCAGCGGCGCGGCGAACAGCGCGCAGAGCATCAGCATCTGCGAGAACTGCGCGTAGAAGAATGCCACCCATTGGCTGCCGAACTGCGGGAAGAAACTGCTCACCGGCCAACTGGCATAGCTCCTGAACAGCGAGCCGACCAGCGCGAGGAAGGCGCCGCCGGAGAAGAACAGGGTGATCAGCGTCTGCGTCAGCAGCAGCCCGGTGGGGCTGGTCTGGCTGCCCAGGCTGGGGTTGAGGGTCGAGGCGAGTGCCGCGCCACGCTGGTTGTCGATGATGAAGCCGGTCGCTTCCATGGCCCAGAAGGGAATGGTGGCGACGAAGCCGATGAGCAGGCCGAGCAGCACTTCCTTGCCGATCAGCAGGGCGATGTCCAGCGCGCCGAGGGCCGGCGGCAGGCTGCCGGCGACGATCGGGTAGGCGAACAGCGCCAGCGAGCAGGCCACGCCGTTGCGCACCAGGCCGCCGCCCAGGGTCTGCTTGGCCAGCACCGGCAGGACCACGAAGCAACTGATGATCCGCGGCAGCAGCAGGCTGTAGGTCAGCAGCAGTTGCTGCAGGTCCTGGACGCTCATCGCACCAGCGGCACCTTCAGCAGGGTCATTTCGGCGAAACGGTACAGCTCGCCGCCCAGCCAGCCGCTGGTGGCGAACAGTACCACCACCACGGCCACCAGCTTGGCGACGAAGCCGAGGGTCTGCTCCTGGATCTGGGTGAGCGCCTGGACCAGCGATACCAGGGTGCCGATCAGGGCCGCGACCAGTACCGGCGGCAGCGACAGGACCAGCACCAGCCACAGGGTCTGGTTGGTGAAGTGGAGGATGTCAGCACTGTTCATGGCCAGCCTCCGTAGCTGATGACCAGGCCGTGGGTCAGCCGCGCCCAGCCGTCGAGGAGGACGAACAGGAGCAGCTTGAACGGCAGGGAAATGGTCATCGGCGACACCATCATCATGCCCATCGCCAGGAGGATGTTGGAGATGATCAGGTCGATGGCGATGAAGGGCAGGTAGATCAGGAAGCCGATCTCGAACGCACGGGTCAGTTCGCTGACGGTGAAGGCCGGCAGCAGGATCAGCAGGCTGTCCGGGTCGAGCCGCTCGGCGTATTCGCTGGGCCAGACCTGGCGGGTGCTTTCCATGAAGAAGGTGTGTTCGCGCTCCTGGATCTGCCGCTTGAGGAAGTTCCGGTAGGGCGCCATGCCCTCGTCGAGAAAGCGTTCCACCGATGCCGAGTCGCTCAGGCTGACGTCGTGGTTGCGCAGGTAGTCGCGGGTGGCGAAGCCGACCGGTGCCATCACGTACAGGCTGAGGATGATCGCCAGCCCGTACATCGCCATGTTCGGCGGAATCTGCTGGACGCCCAGAGCGTTGCGCAGCAGCGAGAAGACCACGGTCATCTTGATGAAGGAGGTCGCCATCACCGCGATGAACGGGACCAGCGCGAGCAGGGCCAGGCCGAGGATCAGGCCGAGCTCGTCGGGCAACTGGATCATGCTTCGTCGTGTCCGAACAGGCGGGTTACGCGCACCCCGAGCCGGTCCTGGAGCCTGACCAGTTCGCCGATACCGAGGCAGCGCTGGTTGGCGAGGATGCGCACTTCGCCGTCCAGGGCACAGTCGAGATCGAGCAGCGAGCCTGGCTGCAGGGTGGAGAGGGTATGCAGGTCCAGGGTGCGGCGGCCGACCTCGAAGCTGACCGGGATCGGCAGTTGGTCGAGTTCGTGCAGGTCCTCGCTGTCGGCGAGGGAGGGGGTGTCGTGCATGTCGAGCAGTTCCAGTTGCGTGGAGTGGAGTTGGCAGCGCGCCCAGGGGCGTCCTTCGAGAACCCCCAGCAGCGCTGCGTCGGGGCGATGGCCGGCAGGCAGCAGCAACAGGTCGCCGGGCTCCAGGGTGCGCAGCTCGCCGGCGTCCAGCGGCAGGCCGGGCCATTGCAGCGACAGGCGCAGCGGTATGGCCAGGCGTTGCGCCGAGGGGCGCGGCGGCAGGCGTGCCAGCAGCGTCGCCGGATCGCCGTCGAGCCAGAGCGCCAGGCGCTGGTCGTCGCGTTCCAGGCTCAGGCGCAGGCCCATCGCAGCGCGTGGTTGCGCCGGGCTCAGGCCGTACCAGACCAGGCCGGGAAAGACGTTGCCTTCGCGCTCCAGCAAGGCCAGTTGCAGGGCCGCCGGCAGGCTGGCGAAGGCTGCCTCCTGCAGGTTCGGCGCGAGCCAGCGGGCCAGCGCCGGGGCCTGGCAGAGAAAGCGCAGGGGCAGGCCGTCCCACGCCAGGCTCAGTTCGAGATCGACGTCGGGGGCGGCCTGGGCGATGTCCAGGCGCGCTTGCAAAGCGTTGCCGACATAGTGGCGACGGCAACGTGCGAGACGTCGCTGGAGATCCAGTTCGGCGCGGCTGGCGAGCGGCAGGTCGAGGTCCGCACCGTTCATTCGGCTTGCCACTCTTCATGCAGGTAGCGACGTTGCCGCGAGCGCTGGCCGCTGTCCTGCTGCTGATTGAAGGTGAGTTGCACCGGTTGTTCCGGATGCAGCCGTTGCAGGCGTTCGAGCAACTCGCCACGGGCTTGCTGGAGCAACGCCAGGCTGCCGGGGCTGGCACTGATCTCGACCTGCAACTGGCCATGGCCATGCAGGACCTGCACCTCCACGGCGCCGAGCTGGGGCAGTCGCACCTGCAGGCGCGCCGCATGGCTTTCGGCTGCGCTGGCGACCTGGATGCGCCCCTGCACGGCATCGAGCAGGCGCGCGAGATCGGCCAGCGGCAGTGGCCGGCTCCCGCTCGATGCCAGCAGGCGTGCCAGCAGGCGGTCGCCGGGGGTTTGCATGGCAGGCAGTGGCACAGGCGCTTGGTCGTCGGGGGGCAGTGCGGATGGATCGGTTTCTCCGGGTTTCCGACGCTCCTCTCCGCGGCCTTCGCCGCCCCCTGTCGGCGCGGGCGGCGAAGCCTGGGCACTGGCCTGCGCCGTGGGCGCGACCTCGGCTGCGGCTTTCGCCGGGAAGCCGGGGCCGGGCTGCGGCCGCTCATGCGTCCGACCTGCGATTTGCGGGTGGGAGGACACCGGCACCAGCGGCGGTTCGTCGACCGGAGGCGCCGAAACGCTGGCCGGCTCCCGGGCTTGCGTGGACGCCGCGACGCGCGCGGAGACCGCCGGCGCTTGCCGTGCTACCGATCCGGACGGCGACACTGTTGGCGTTGGCGTTGGCGTTGGCGTTGGCGTTGGCGTTGGCGTTGGCGTTGGCGTTGGCGTTGGCGTTGGCGTTGCGTCCGCGGCAACTGGCACGGGGGCTTGCCGAGTGGTCGGCGGCCGGTCGGCGGCAGGCGCCGCGGGCTGGTCGGCGAGAGGCGTCGAGGTCGGCGCGTCGGCTGTCGCGGCGGGCTCTTCGGCCTCTGTCGTTTCGTCGCCCTTGTCGAACGGTGGCCTGGGCGCCGGCGGTCGGTGCGCGGGCAGGGCCTGTTCGAAGGCGATCTGCTGCGCGCGCAGCGGCGGAAGGGGGGCAGGGGTGTCGGACGACACGAGCGGAGCCGTATCCACGGCGTTCAGCTTGAGCATGGCCAGGTCTCGTGGCGGGTGAATTCTTCCAGTTCGCCTTCCTCGCTGCGTTCGCGCAGCCCCTGGCGCTCGGCGTCGACGTGGCGCTCCAGTTCGGCGAACTTCTCCAGTTGCCGCTGGCGTTCCAGCAGTTCTCGCCGGCACTGCCGCAGGCGCTCGCGCTCCCCTTCGAGGCGCTGCGCGGTCTCGGCGCAGTCCTGTTCCAGGCCGGCTTCCTTTTCCCGCAGCAGCCCTACCTGCTGCTGCCAGGCTTCCAGGCGCCGGCGGTCGAGCATGGCCGCCTGGCAGGCGAGAAACAGCCGTTGCTCTTCGGCCAGTCGCCAGTCGCGGTAGTCCCGTTGTGCCGCCTGGCGCTCGGTGTGTTCCTGCGCCGCGGCGCGAACCCGTAGCAATTGGCGGCCCTGGGCGCGCTCGGCCCGGTCCAGGCGCAGGCGTCGGACGCGCAACAGCAGCGCCAGGCTCATGCGCAGAGGCTCCGCAACTGCGCGCAGGCCTGTGCGTAATCGCTGGTTTCGTGGGTACCCTGGCGCAGCCACTGGCGGATCGCCCCGATCTTCTCGATGGCCCGGTCGGCTTCACTGTCCTGGCCTTTCTGGTATTCGCCGATCTTCAGCAGCAACTCGACTTCCTCGTACTTCGCCAGCCATTCGCGCAAGCGTCCGGCCGCATGGCGCTGATCGTCGTCGACGATCTGGTTCATGACCCGGCTCACCGAGTGCAGCACGTCGATGGCCGGATAGTGGTTGGCGGCGGCCAGCTTGCGCGACAGCACGATGTGCCCGTCGAGAATCGAGCGGGTCTCGTCGGCCACCGGCTCGCTCATGTCGTCGCCTTCCACCAGCACGGTGTAGAGCGCGGTGATCGAGCCCCGCTCGGATTGCCCGGCACGCTCCATCAAGCGTGGCAGCGCGGCGAACACCGATGGCGGATAGCCGCGGCGGGTGGGCGGTTCACCGGCCGCCAGGCCGATTTCGCGCTGGGCCCTGGCGAAGCGGGTCAGCGAGTCCATCAGCAGCAGGACGCGGCGTCCCTGGTCGCGGAAATACTCGGCGATGCTGGTGGCGACGAAACCGGCCTTGGCGCGCTCCATCGCCGGTCGGTCGGAAGTGGCGACCACCAGCACCGAGCGGCGCAGCCCCTGTTCGCCGAGGTCGCTTTCGATGAACTCGCGGACTTCGCGACCGCGCTCGCCGACCAGGGCGAGTACCGTCACATCCACCTCGGCATTGCGCACCAGGCTGGCCAGCAGGGTGCTCTTGCCGCCGCCGGCGGCAGCGAAGATGCCCATGCGCTGGCCTTCGCCGCAGGTCAGCAGGCCGTCGATGGCGCGCACACCCAGCGATAGCGGCCGCTCTATCAGGCGCCGGCTCATCGGCGGCGGGGCATCCCGGTAGACCGGATACCAGGCCGCCGGCTCGGCCGGCGGGCTGCCGTCGAAGGGGCGGCCGAGGCCGTCGAGCACCTGCCCGAGCAGGTGCTCGCCGACCGCCACGCGATGCATGCCGCCGGTAGGGCTGACTTCGGTGTTGGAGGAAACCCCGAGCATCTCGCCGAGCGGGGTGAGCAGCGCCTGGTGCTGCTGGAAGCCGATGACCTCGGCGAGCAGCGCCAGGCTCTGGTCGGGATTGCGCAACTGGCAGAGTTCGCCGATGCGCACGCCGGGCACCACGGCCTTGAGCAGGGTTCCGGTGACCTGGGTGACCCGCCCGCGGATCTGGATCGGCCGGCAGCCTTCGATGGCGTGGCGCATCCGGACGATGAGAGGAGAGAGAGGCGCGGGCATGGCGGATCGGTTCGGCTGGAGTCGGCGCGCACTATAGAGAAAGCCTCGCGCGACGAATTTCAGTGCCAGCCGGGAGTTTTTAGAAATCGGTTGCCGCCGCGGCTAAAAAAAACCGGCCGATATTGGCATCGGCGGCACCGGGCCGGTTCCTATACTGCGCCGCCTTTGCAGACCAGGAACCACAGCCACGATGGACATCCTCCAGAGTTCCTCCGCCGCGCCCCTCGCGCCGCGGGAAGCGGCCAACGCCCCCGCGCAGCAGGCTGGCGGCAGCTTTCAGGGCGAGCGCGTCCACTACGTTTCCGTTTCGCAGTCGCTGGCCGATGCCGCGGAAGAGCTGACCTTCGCCTTTTCCGAGCGCGCCGAGAAATCCCTGGCCAAGCGCCGCCTGAGCGACGCCCATGCGCGCCTGAGCGAAGTCCAGGCCATGCTGCAGGAGTACTGGAAGCGCATTCCGGACCTGGAAAGCCAGCAGAAGCTCGAGGCGCTGATCGCCCACCTGGGCAGCGGCCAACTGAGCAGCCTGGCGCAGCTCAGTGCTTACCTGGAGGGCTTCTCCAGCGAGATCAGCCAGCGCTTCCTGGCGCTGTCGCGGGCGCGCGACGTCCTGGCCGGGCGGCCGGAGGCGCGGGCGATGCTGGCGCTGGTCGACCAGGCGTTGCTGCGGATGGCCGACGAGCAGGGCCTGGAGATCGAACTCGGCCTGCGCATCGAGCCGCTGGCCGCCGAGGCTTCCGCCGCCGGTGTCGGCGATATCCAGGCGCTGCGCGATACCTACCGTGACGCGGTACTCGACTACCGGGGCCTGTCGGCGGCCTGGCAGGACATCCAGGCGCGCTTCGCCGCGACGCCGCTGGAGCGGGTCGTGGCCTTCCTGCAGAAAGCCCTGAGCGCCGACCTGGACAGTCAGTCGAGCCGGCTCGATCCGGTGAAGCTGGAGCGGGTCATGAGCGACATGCACAAGCTGCGCGTGCTCGGCGGCCTGGCGGAGCAGGTGGGGGCGCTCTGGCAGGTGCTGGTGACAGGGGAGCGGGGCCATGGCATACGGGCCTTCTGAATTGACCGGCGCAGTCATCGCCTTGCTCGAGAAGCGCTGGGTCGGCGTCGCCGAGGTGCAGGCGTTGCTCGAGCCGTTGCCGCTGGCCGACGTCGCCCGGCAGATCCATTTCTTCCGCGAACTGAAGCGTCTCTACCGCCTGTTGCCGGTCGAAGTGTTCGGCGACGACGAGCAGCGCCAGAATCTTTTGAATGCCTGCCAGATGGCACTCGACCTGGCGATCGAGCGCGAAGAGGAGCAGCAGCATGGACTGGGTTGAGCTGGCCGTCGCGCAGTTCTGCCAGGACCTGCGGGTGAGCGTACCGGCGCCGCTGGCGCGCGTGGTGCAACTGGATTTCGAGGACAGCGGCACCTTGCAGCTGGAACGCCATGGCGAACAGTTGTCGCTCTGGCTGGCCTGTGACCTGGCCTGGCACCAGGCCTATCGCGGAACGCTGCGGGCGTTGCGCCTGTGCCATGCGCGCGCGGCCGGGAGCCTGCCGCTGCGTTGCGCCTGGAGCGGCGAATCGCGCCTGCTGCTGTGCATCACCCTGGAAGCCCGGCAGGTCGGCATCCCGACGCTGCACCAGGCCTTGCAGGCGCTGCGCTCGGCGCGCAGCGAAGTGCTCGCCGCATGAGCCGGGTCGGTGCCTGGCACATCGGCATCGAACGGCTCGACCTGGCGCATGCCGAGCCGTTCGCGCCGCCCCTGCCGGAGCGCCATCTGCTGGCGCCCGACGGCCGGCCGGTGGAGACCCACGTCGCCAGCCTGTATCCCGCGCAGCAGGCGCAACAGCGCCTGTTCGACTACGCCCGGCCCCAGCTGGAGTTCCACGGCCTGCTGCGCCCCGGCGACTTCCGCCAGGCGCTGCGCGATCTCCGCCTGGCCCTCACGCTGCCCCGCCAGCCAGCCCTGCAG
The DNA here is from genome assembly GCF_037574965.1 of Pseudomonas sp. KBN12P06040. Classification (NCBI taxonomy): domain Bacteria; kingdom Pseudomonadati; phylum Pseudomonadota; class Gammaproteobacteria; order Pseudomonadales; family Pseudomonadaceae; genus Pseudomonas; species Pseudomonas sp. KBN12P06040. The sequence continues at coordinate 3,708,398 of NZ_JBBELS010000001.1, read as the reverse complement.
GCTGCGGCCTGCCTGCTCGGCGAGCGCGACGAAGACGAGCGACTGCTGCAAATGGCCCTGAACCTGTTGCACAAGGTATGAATCGATGACGTTGAAACCGACGCAACAGCGCCTGTTGCTGATGCTGGGCTGGCTGCACCTGCAATGCGGCCAGCCGCGACGCGCCCAGGTGTTGCTGGAGGCCTTGCTGAGCGTTGCGCCGGAGCGCCGCGACGGGCGCCGCGCCTTGCTCCTGGCGTTGCTCCAGCAAGGCCTCGGCGAGCCCGCCGTGCGCCTGTGCCGGCAGTTGCAGGAGGATGGCGAGGAGGAGCCCGGTCTGTGGCGTTGCCTGAGCCGTGCCGAACAGCTCGCCGGGCGTCTCGACGCGGCGCGTGCCGCGCACGCCCGGGCGCTGGAGCTGGAGGCGCGGGAATGAACGACCTGAGCGGGCTTCTCGGCCGGGTCGGCGAGCGCAAGGACATCCTGCTGGTGGTGTTGCTGCTGGCGGTGGTGTTCATGATGGTGCTGCCGTTGCCACCGCTGCTGCTGGACATCCTCATCGCCGTCAACATCACCATCTCCGTGGTCCTGTTGATGATGTCGGTGTACATCGGCTCGCCGTTGCAGTTCTCGGTGTTCCCGGCAGTGCTGCTGATCACCACGCTGTTCCGCCTGGCGCTGTCGGTGAGCACCACGCGGATGATCCTGCTGCAGGCCGACGCGGGGCAGATCGTCAACACCTTCGGCAGCTTCGTGGTCGGCGGCAACCTGGTGGTGGGCATCATCATCTTCCTGATCATCACCATCGTGCAGTTCCTGGTGATCACCAAGGGTGCCGAGCGGGTCGCCGAGGTCAGCGCGCGCTTTTCCCTGGATGCCATGCCGGGCAAGCAGATGAGCATCGACGGCGACATGCGTGCTGGCGTGATCGATGTCAACGAGGCGCGGGCGCGGCGCGCGGTGATCGAAAAGGAAAGCCAGATGTTCGGCTCCATGGACGGCGCGATGAAATTCGTCAAGGGCGACGCCATCGCCGGGCTGATCATCATCGTCGTCAACATCCTCGGCGGCATCGCCATCGGCGTCACGCAGAAGGGCCTGAGCACCGCCGACGCGCTGCAACTGTACGCGGTGCTGACCGTCGGCGATGGCATGGTCTCGCAGGTGCCGGCGTTGCTGATCGCCATCACCGCCGGGATCATCGTCACCCGGGTGTCTTCCGACGAGTCGGCGGACCTCGGCAGCGACATCGGCGAACAGGTGGTGGCGCAGCCCAAGGCGCTGCTGATCGGCGGCCTGTTGCTGGTACTGTTCGGCCTGATTCCCGGTTTCCCGACCCTGACCTTCCTGGCTCTCGCGCTGCTGGTCGGCGGCGGCGGCTACTTCATGCTCTGGCGCCAGCGGGCCCAGGCCAGCGCCGGTTCCCGCGACCTGCCGGCGTTGCTCGCGCAGGGCGCCGGAGCGCCATCGGCCAAGGCGCGTGGCAAGGCTGGCGGCGGCAAGCCGAAGGCCGGGCGTCTCGCCGAGCAGGAAGAATTCGCCCTCACCGTGCCGTTGCTGATCGACGTCGATGCCAGCCTCCAGGAACGTCTCGAGGCGATGTCGCTGAACGAGGAGCTGGTGCGGGTACGACGCGCGCTGTACCTGGATTTCGGCGTGCCGTTCCCGGGTATCCACTTGCGCTTCAACGAAGCGATGGGCGATGGCGAATACCTGGTGCAGCTACAGGAGGTCCCGGTCGCGCGCGGATGCCTGCGGCCGGGCTGGTTGCTGGTGCGCGAACGCGCCGCGCAGCTGGAACTGCTCGCGGTCCCCCACGAGCCGGCGGAGCTGCAGGTGCCGGGAGAGGAAGCGAGCTGGGTGGAGCAGGCGCACCAGGATCGCCTGGAGCGTTCCGGCTGTGCCTGCCTGGGCCTGGAGCAGGTGCTCACCTGGCACCTGTCCCATGTGCTGCGGGAGTACGCCGAGGATTTCATCGGCATCCAGGAGACGCGCTACCTGCTGGAGCAGATGGAGCAGGGTTACGGCGAGCTGGTGAAGGAGGCGCAGCGGATCGTTCCCCTGCAGCGGATGACCGAGATTCTCCAGCGCCTGGTCGGCGAGGACATCTCGATCCGCAACATGCGGGCGATCCTCGAGGCGATGGTGGAGTGGGGGCAGAAGGAGAAGGACGTGGTGCAGCTCACCGAGTACATCCGCAGCAGCCTCAAGCGCTACATCTGCTACAAGTACTCCAGCGGCAACAATATCCTTCCCGCCTACCTGCTGGACCAGGCGGTGGAGGAGCAGATCCGCGGTGGCATCCGCCAGACCAGCGCCGGCAGCTACCTGGCCCTCGACCCGGCGATAACCCAGGCCTTCCTCGAGCGCGTGCGGCAGACCGTCGGCGATCTCGCGCAGATGCAGAACCGGCCGGTGCTGATCGTTTCCATGGATATCCGCCGCTACGTGCGCAAGCTGGTGGAGAGCGACTATGCCGGGCTGCCGGTGCTGTCCTACCAGGAGCTGACCCAGCAGATCAACATCCAGCCGCTTGGCAGGATCGTGTTGTGAGCGCCGATCCGCTGATTCCCTGGTTTCTCGCCCGCGGCCTGGCGGTGCGTCCGCATTGCCTGCGCGACACCTCGATCGCGCTCGGTTGGCAGGTCCTGGCCCATGGCTGCGAACTGGCCTGGCGCTGCGACGGCGAGCGGGTCTGGATCGTGATGTTGCGTCGGCGGCAGGCGCGCAGCGGATTGGCCAATCCATTCGCCGCGCTGTACCTGCTGGCGGAGGCCACGCTCGATACGCTGGGGCCGCGCCAGCGTCTCTACGGCAAGGTCCTGGTGCTGGCCGGCAGCCCGCTGCCTGGCGAGCGCATGGCGCGCTTCTATCGCCGCTGGACCGGCGCCGCCGAGCCCGCCGACGGCTGGTTCGAGCTGGAGGCCGGGCGGGTGGTGACGCAGCGAAGCCTGCGAAAACGACAAAAACCCGACCGTGCCTGACAGGCTCCGGCGACGTCGATCCCTACCATGGGCGACATGAACGAATACACCGAAGACACCCTGCGGGCGACCGTCCAGGCCGCCGAACTGGCGATTCGCGACAGCGAGGAACGCGGCCGCCTGCTGGCGGAAATGTGGCAAGGCCTGGGGCTTGCCGCGGACGCCGGCGAGCTGCTGTTCCTGGCGCCGGAGCGAGAGCTGGCGCGAGCCGCCGAAGAGGAGCTGCTGGCCGAACTGCGGCGCATGCGCAGTTCCCAGCCGACGCAGGGCGAGCAGGGTACCCGGCCGCGGCGTCCGACGCCGATGCGTGGCTTGTTGATCTGAGGAATCACGATGGAAGTCAGAAACTTTAATGCCGCTCGCGAGCTGTTCCTGGACGAACTCCTGGCCGCGCCGGCGGCGCCTGCCAGTGCCGAGCAGGAGGAACTGCTGGCCTTGTTGCGCAGCGAGCGGATCGTGCTGGCCCACGCCGGCCAGCCGCTGAGCGAGGCGCAAGTGCTCAAGGCGCTCGCCTGGTTGCTCGCGGCCAATCCGTCCGCGCCTCCGGGGCAGGGCCTCGAGGTACTCCGCGAAGTCCTGCAGGCACGTCGGCAGCCCGGTGCGCAGTGGGATTTGCGCGAGTTCCTGGTGTCGGCCTATTTCAGCCTGCACGGCCGTCTCGACGAGGATGTCATCGGTGTCTACAAGGATGTCCTGCAGACCCAGGACGGCAAGCGCAAGGCGCTGCTCGACGAGCTCAAGGCGCTGACCGCGGAGTTGAAGGTCTACAGCGTGATCCAGTCGCAGATCAACGCCGCGCTGTCGGCCAAGCAGGGCATCAGGATCGACGCTGGCGGTATCGATCTGGTCGACCCCACGCTCTATGGCTATGCCGTCGGCGATCCCAGGTGGAAGGACAGCCCCGAGTATGCGTTGCTGAGCAATCTGGATACCTTCAGCGGCAAGCTGTCGATCAAGGATTTTCTCAGCGGCTCGCCGAAGCAGAGCGGGGAACTCAAGGGCCTCAAGGATGAGTACCCCTTCGAGAAGGACAACAACCCGGTCGGCAATTTCGCCACCACGGTGAGCGACCGCTCGCGTCCGCTGAACGACAAGGTCAACGAGAAGACCACCCTGCTCAACGACACCAGCTCCCGCTACAACTCGGCGGTCGAGGCGCTCAACCGCTTCATCCAGAAATACGACAGCGTCCTGCGCGACATTCTCAGCGCGATCTAGAGGTATCCATGAACCAGCAAGCGACCCCTTCCGACACCGACCAGCAACAGGCGCTGGAGGCCTTCCTGCGCGACGGCGGCACCCTGGCGATGCTTCGCGGACTCAGCGAGGACACCCTGGAGCAGCTCTATGTGCTGGGCTTCAACCAGTACCAGGCGGGCAAGTGGGACGACGCGCAGAAGATCTTCCAGGCACTGTGCATGCTCGACCACTACGACGCCCGCTACTTTCTCGGCCTGGGCGCCTGCCGCCAGTCCCTCGGTCTCTATGAACAGGCCCTGCAGAGCTACAGCTACGGCGCGCTGATGGACATCAACGAGCCGCGCTTTCCCTTCCATGCCGCCGAGTGCCACCTGCAACTGGGTGATCTCGACGGAGCCGAGAGTGGCTTCTACTCGGCCCGGGCCCTGGCCGCGGCACAGCCGGCGCACGAGGCCCTGGCCGCGCGTGCCGGCGCCATGTTGGAAGCCGTAACCGCGAGAAAGGATCGAACATATGAATCCGATAACGCTTGAACGCGCCGGACTGCCCTACGGGGTGGCCGACGCCGGGGATATCCCGGCGCTCGGCAGGCCGGTCGCGAGGGATGTCGAGAGTCTGCGGGTGGAGCGCCTGGCGGCGCCGGCCGCGGCTTCCGCGAGCGGCACGGGGGTGGCGCTGACGCCGCCGTCCGCAGCCAGCCAGCAGCGCCTGGAGGTCGCCAATCGTGCGGAGATCGCCAGCCTGGTGCAAGCAGTGGGCGAGGATGCCGGACTGGCGCGGCAGGTTGTGCTGGCCGGCGCTTCGACGCTGTTGTCCGCCGGCCTGATGTCGCCGCAGGCGTTCGAGATCGAGCTGGCGAAAATCACCGGCGAAGTCGAGAACCAGCAGAAGAAACTCAAGCTGACCGAAATCGAGCAGGCGCGAAAGCAGAACCTGCAGAAGATGGAGGACAACCAGCAGAAGATCAGGGAATCGGAAGAAGCCGCGAAAGAAGCCCAGAAGTCCGGTCTGGCAGCCAAAATCTTTGGTTGGATCAGTGCAATAGCTTCGATCATCGTCGGCGCAATCATGGTGGCAACCGGCGTCGGCGCGGCCGCGGGTGCACTGATGATCGCGGGCGGTGTCATGGGAGTGGTCTCCCAGTCGGTACAGCAGGCAGCCGCGGACGGATTGATCAGCAAGGAAGTGATGGAAAAGCTCGGCCCGGCACTGATGGGTATCGAGATCGCCGTCGCGCTGCTGGCGGCGGTGGTCAGCTTCGGCGGCTCAGCGGTCGGCGGGCTGGCCAAGCTGGGCGCGAAGATCGGCGGCAAGGCGGCCGAGATGACCGCCAGCCTGGCGAGCAAGGTCGCCGACCTGGGCGGCAAGTTCGGCAGTTTGGCCGGCCAATCGCTGTCGCACTCGCTGAAACTCGGCGTGCAGGTTTCCGACCTGACCCTGGACGTCGCCAACGGCGCGGCCCAGGCCACTCATTCGGGATTCCAGGCGAAGGCCGCGAACCGCCAGGCCGACGTGCAGGAATCGCGTGCCGACCTGACCACCCTGCAGGGCGTGATCGAGCGCCTGAAGGAAGAGCTGAGCCGCATGCTGGAAGCATTCCAGGAAATCATGGAGCGGATCTTCGCCATGCTCCAGGCCAAGGGTGAAACCCTGCACAACCTGTCCAGCCGACCGGCAGCGATCTGAGGAGGCGTCACATGATCGATACGCAATATTCCCTGGCGGCTACCCAGGCCGCGATCCCCTCCGAGCCGATCGCTCCCGGCGCCGCCGGGCGTTCCGTCGGCACGCCGCAAGCGGCTGCGGAGCTGCCGCAGGTGCCGGCCGCGCGGGCCGACCGGGTCGAACTGAACGCTCCGCGCCAGGTGCTCGACCCGGTGCGTATGGAAGCGGCCGGCAGCGAGCTGGACAGCAGCGTGGAGCTTCTGCTGATTCTCTTCCGCATCGCGCAGAAGGCGCGCGAGCTGGGTGTACTCCAGCGCGACAACGAGAACCAGGCGATCATCCACGCGCAGAAGGCGCAGGTGGACGAGATGCGCAGCGGCGCCACGCTGATGATCGCCATGGCGGTGATCGCCGGCGTCGGCGCGTTGGCCTCGGCAGTGGTCGGCAGTCTCGGCGCGTTGAAGAACGGCAAGGCCATCAGCCAGGAGAAGACCCTGCAGAAGAACATCGATGGGCGCAACGAACTGATCGACGCGAAGATGCAGGCGCTGGGCAAGACCTCCGACGAGGATCGCAAGATCGTCGGCAAGGTCTGGGCGGCGGACCAGGCGCAGGACAGTGTGGCGTTGCGCGCGGCGGGCCGTGCCTTCGAGAGCCGCAACGGCGCCCTGCAGGTGGCCAACACGGTGATCCAGTCCTTCGTCCAGATGGCCAACGCCTCGGTCCAGGTGCGCCAGGGCGAGTCGCAGGCGAGCGCCCGGGAAGAGGAGGTCAACGCCACCATCGGGCAGAGCCAGAAGCAGAAGGTCGAGGACCAGATGAGCTTCGATGCCGGCTTCATGAAGGACGTCCTGCAGCTCATCCAGCAGTACACCCAGAGCCATAACCAGGCCTGGCGTGCGGCGGCCGGAGTGGTCTGAGCCGTCTCCGCGCGGGAGGAAAAAGGCCACAGCGATGTGGCTTTTTTCTTAAAAGAAAAGTCTCTCAGTGACAAAAGCGATGCATAGCCCGGTGCTAGCATGCGCTGAGCTTTAGGAGGCGCCCCCATGGATTTAACGAGCAAGGTCAACCGACTGCTTGCCGAGTTCGCAGGCCGTATCGGTTTGCCTTCCCTGTCCCTCGACGAAGAGGGCATGGCGAGCCTGCTGTTCGACGAACAGGTGGGCGTCACCCTGTTGCTGCTCGCCGAGCGCGAGCGTCTGTTGCTGGAGGCCGATGTGGCGGGCATCGATGTGCTGGGCGAGGGGATCTTTCGCCAGCTCGCCAGCTTCAACCGCCATTGGCACCGTTTCGATCTGCATTTCGGCTTCGACGAGCTGACCGGCAAGGTCCAGTTGTATGCGCAGATTCTCGCAGCGCAACTGACCCTCGAATGCTTCGAGGCGACCCTGGCCAACCTGCTCGACCACGCCGAGTTCTGGCAGCGCCTGCTGCCGTGCGACAGCGATCGCGAGGCGGTCGCTGCGGTCGGCATGAGGGTTTGAGTGGCTCCATGAAAATCGAATCGATTTCGCCGGTGCAGCCGTCCCAAGACGCAGGAGCCGAGACGGTGGGGCATTTCGAGGGGCGTTCGGTGACCCGCGCGGCCGTTCGCGGCGACGACCGTTCCAGCGTGGCCGGGCTGGCGCGCTGGCTGGCGCGCAACGTGGCTGGCGATCCGCGCAGCGAGCAGGCCTTGCAGCGCCTCGCCGACGGCGACGGCACGCCGCTGGAGGCGCGCACGGTCCGGCGCAGGTGAGGTGCTGGATGCTGTTGCCGCTGGCGTTGCTGCTCGGCGGTTGCGTCAGCCAGCCCGCGCCGATGTCGCCGAAGGTGACGGTGGGCGGTTCGGTGGGCGGCGTTTCCCTGCAGGCGCGCCAGGCGCAACTCAGGCTGCGCCTGTATGTCGTCGTTCAGGGAAGAATGCAAACGATTGCCGAGCGGCGCTACCGGGTGTCCGGGTTGCCGTTGCGCTATGCGTTCGATCTGGAGGTCGACAGGTTGGAGGGCGAGGCGTTGTACCTGCGCACCGAGCTTTCCTGGGTGGGCGTCGCGGCGCTCCAGGCGAGCGCCTGGCAGCGGGTGGCGGCGGGCGTCGATGAGTGGGTCCGGCTGGTTCGGCGCGACTGTTTTCCGAATTGTACGGCCGCTCGCCCGGAAGAAAGATCTGGCAACGATTGATACATTGCCTGCTGTTTCGGAAAGTGCGTATGGAGATTAAAGAAGTGCAAGTCTCGTTCGTTGTCAGGGAAGGCCTCGAATAATAAAACTGGTACTTTTGTTCCGCTTCTAAAGAAGGCTGGATTAATTGGCGGAAGCCGACTCGCTCTGCGAATCAGCGCACGTCGGATAATCCTGATTATTATAAAATCGACTCCGTGCTCATGGCTTTGAAAATCAATAAAACGGAGCGTATTCATGCCTCTCCGCTAGGCGGGGCATTCAAGGTACGACGGGAAGTGTTGGGGTTCTTATAATATGCAAGGAGCCAAATCTCTTGGCCGAAAGCAGATAACGTCTTGTCATTGGAACATTCCAACTTTCGAATACAGGGTAAACAAGGAAGAGGGCGTATATGTTCTGCTCGAGGGCGAACTGACCGTCCAGGACATCGATTCCACTTTTTGCCTGGCGCCTGGCGAGTTGCTTTTCGTCCGCCGCGGAAGCTATGTCGTAAGTACCAAGGGAAAGGACAGCCGAATACTCTGGATTCCATTATCTGCCCAGTTTCTACAAGGCTTCGTCCAGCGCTTCGGCGCGCTGTTGAGTGAAGTCGAGCGTTGCGACGAGCCCGTGCCGGGCATCATCGCGTTCGCTGCCACGCCTCTGCTGGCCGGTTGCGTCAAGGGGTTGAAGGAATTGCTTGTGCATGAGCATCCGCCGATGCTCGCCTGCCTGAAGATCGAGGAGTTGCTGATGCTCTTCGCGTTCAGTCCGCAGGGGCCGCTGCTGATGTCGGTCCTGCGGCAACTGAGCAACCGGCATGTCGAGCGTCTGCAGCTATTCATGGAGAAGCACTACCTCAACGAGTGGAAGCTGTCCGACTTCTCCCGCGAGTTCGGCATGGGGCTGACCACCTTCAAGGAGCTGTTCGGCAGTGTCTACGGGGTTTCGCCGCGCGCCTGGATCAGCGAGCGGAGAATCCTCTATGCCCATCAGTTGCTGCTCAACAGCGACATGAGCATCGTCGACATCGCCATGGAGGCGGGCTTTTCCAGCCAGTCCTATTTCACCCAGAGCTATCGCCGTCGTTTCGGCTGCACACCGAGCCGCTCGCGGCAGGGGAAGGACGAATGCCGGGCTAAAAATAACTGACGTTTTTTGAAAGCCCGGTAGCGGCTGCATGAGTAGAATCGGCCCAAATTGCAGGCTCTGACGAGCGCGCAATGTAGTGAGGAAGCCAAGGCAGAGAATGGAGCAGGAAGACGATAAGCAGTACTCCCGAGAAGCGGTGTTCGCCGGCAGGCGGGTATCCGTGGTGGGCTCGGACGCCCGCTCGCGGGGTCGGGTGCCGGGTTACGCATCGAGCAGTTTGTATCGTGAGTCCGGAATCATCAGTGCGCGGCAACTGGCGTTGCTGCAGCGGATGCTGCCGCGCCTGCGGCTGGAGCAACTGTTCCGCTGCGAATGGTTGCAGCAGCGCCTGGCGCGCGGCCTGGCACTGGGGCGCGAAGAGGTGCGGCAGATTCTCCTCTGCGCGGCGCAGGACGACGACGGCTGGTGCGCCGAACTGGGCGATCGGGTCAACCTCGCCGTGCCGCAGTCGATGATCGATTGGGTCCTGCTGCCGGTCTATGGCTGGTGGGAAAGCCTGCTCGACCAGGCGATCCCCGGCTGGCGCCTGTCGCTGGTGGAGCTGGAGACCCAGTCCCGGCAACTGCGAATCAAGTCCGAATTCTGGTCCCGCGTGGCCGAGCTGGAGCCGGAGCAGGCCCGCGAGGAACTGGCCAGGGTCGCCAAGTGCCAGGCGCGCACCCAGGAACAGGTGGCCGAACTGGCCGGCAAGCTGGAGACGGCTTCGGCATTGGCGAAGAGCGCCTGGCCGAACTGGCAGCGGGGCATGGCGACGCTGCTCGCCAGCGGCGGGCTGGCCGGCTTCGAGCCGATCCCCGAGGTCCTCGAATGCCTCTGGCAACCTCTCTGCCGGCTGGACGACGACGTCGGCGCGGCGGACGCCGTCCAGGCCTGGCTGCACGAACGCAACCTGTGCCAGGCACAGGATCACTTCTACTGGCAGAGCTGAGCGGCCGGCGAAAGCCGGCCCTACCGAGGAATCATGGATCATCTGTTGAGCGGATTGGCCACTCGCCTGGGCCAAGGGCCCTTTGTTGCCGATCGGACGGGTTCGTACCACCTGCGCATCGACGGACAGAGCGTCCTGTTGCTGCGCCAGGGCGACGACCTGCTGCTGGAAAGCCCGCTGGAGCACGCCCCCCTGGACCCGCAGCGCGACCAGCAGGGGTTGCTGCGAGCGCTGTTGTCGCGGGTCGCCAGTTGGAGCCGGCGCTATCCCCAGGCCATCGTCCTGGATGCGGACGGGCGCCTGCTGTTGCAGGCGCGGCTGGGCCTCGATGGCCTCGATCCCGAGCGACTCGAACGGGCCCTGGCCGCCCAGGTGGGGCTGCTCGAGGCGCTGGCGCCGGAGCTGGAGCCGCTGCCCCGCGGGTTGCCGCCGCAGGTTCCGGTGTGGCGTCCCTGATGCGCCGCCTGCTGATCGGCGGACTGCTGGCGCTGCTGCCTGGCGCGGTCTTGCGCGCGCAGCCGCTGGACTGGCCCAGCCTGCCTTACGACTATGTGGCGCAGGGCGAAAGCCTGCGCGACGTGCTGGCCAACTTCGGCGCCAACTACGATGCCTCGGTGATCGTCAGCGACAAGGTCAACGACCAGGTCAGCGGTCGCTTCGACCTGGAAAGCCCGCAGGCCTTCCTGCAGTTGATGGCCTCCCTCTACAACCTCGGCTGGTACTACGACGGCACCGTGCTGTACGTATTCAAGACCACCGAGATGCAATCGCGGCTGGTGAGGCTGGAGCAGGTCGGCGAGGCCGAGCTGAAGCGCGCGCTGACCGCCGCCGGCATCTGGGAACCGCGCTTCGGCTGGCGTGCCGACCCTTCCGGGCGGCTGGTGCACGTGTCCGGTCCGGGGCGCTATCTCGAACTGGTCGAGCAGACCGCCCAGGTGCTGGAGCAGCAATACACCCTGCGCAGCGAAAAGACCGGCGACCTCAGCGTGGAGATCTTCCCGCTGCGCTATGCGGTCGCCGAGGACCGCAAGATCGAGTACCGCGACGACGAGATCGAGGCGCCGGGCATCGCCAGCATCCTCTCGCGGGTGCTCAGCGATGCCAACGTGGTTGCGGTGGGGGACGAGCCGGGCAAGCTGCGCCCGGGACCGCAATCGAGCCATGCGGTGGTCCAGGCGGAACCGTCGCTGAACGCGGTGGTGGTGCGCGACCACAAGGACCGGTTGCCCATGTATCGTCGCCTGATCGAAGCCCTCGACCGGCCCTCGGCGCGGATCGAGGTCGGCTTGTCGATCATCGACATCAATGCCGAGAACCTCGCCCAGCTGGGCGTCGACTGGAGCGCCGGGATTCGCCTGGGCAACAACAAGTCGATCCAGATCCGCACCACCGGCCAGGATAGCGAGGAGGGCGGCGGCGCCGGTAACGGGGCGGTCGGCAGCCTGGTGGACAGTCGCGGGCTGGATTTCCTGCTGGCCAAGGTCACCCTGTTGCAGAGCCAGGGGCAGGCGCAGATCGGATCCCGGCCGACCCTGCTGACCCAGGAGAATACCCAGGCGGTGCTCGACCAGAGCGAAACCTACTATGTGCGGGTCACGGGCGAGCGGGTGGCCGAGCTGAAGGCGATCACCTACGGCACCATGCTGAAAATGACGCCGCGAGTGGTGACTCTCGGCGATACGCCGGAGATCAGCCTCAGCCTGCACATCGAGGACGGCAGCCAGAAACCCAATAGCGCCGGCCTGGACAAGATCCCCACGATCAACCGCACGGTGATCGATACCATCGCCCGCGTGGGCCATGGCCAGAGCCTGCTGATCGGCGGCATCTACCGCGACGAACTGAGCCAGAGCCAGCGCAAGGTACCCTGGCTCGGCGACATTCCCTATCTCGGCGCGCTGTTCCGCACTACCGCGGACACCGTGCGCCGCTCGGTGCGGCTGTTCCTCATCGAGCCGCGGCTGATCGACGATGGCGTCGGCCATTACCTGGCGCTGAACAACCGTCGCGACCTGCGCGGCGGCCTGCTTGAAATCGACGAGTTGTCGAACCAGAGCCTGTCGTTGCGCAAGCTGCTCGGTAGCGCCCGCTGCCAGGCGCTGGCGCCGGCCAGGGCCGAACAGGAGCGCTTGCGCCAGGCCGGCCAGGGTTCGTTCCTCACGCCCTGCCGGATGGGTGCGCAGGAGGGCTGGCGGGTGACCGACGGCGCCTGTCCCAAGGACGGCGCCTGGTGCGTCGGCGCGGAGCGCGGGAATTAGCATGGCCTGGAAGATCCGCTTCTACAGCGGGCTGAACCAGGGCGCCGAAGTCTCGCTCGGAGAGGGCCGGGTGGCGCTTGGCAGCGATCCGTTGCAGGCCGACTTGGTGTTGCTCGACGAGGGCATCGCGGCAGTCCACCTGGTGCTCGAGGTCGATGCCCAGGGCGTGCGCCTGCTGGAGTGGGCGGAGGGCTGCGAGCCTCGCCAGGACGGCCAGGCGCAAGTCGCCGGAGCGATCCTGCAGGCGCTTGCCGGGCAGACCTGCGGCCCGCTGCGCTGGGCATTCTGCGACCCGCAGCGGAGTTTTCCCGAGCGTTTCCCCGAAGTCGAGGCGCAGACCGCGCCAGTGCGCCGCAAGCCGTCCGCCCGTGCCGGCGGGGCCTGGCTGCTCGGCATCAGCCTGGCGCTGGCCCTGTGCCTGCTGGGCATGCTCGTCGAACCCTGGTCGGCCCGCCAGCACGGCATGGCCGGCGAGGAGCCCCTGGCGAGGGTGCGCGCCTACCTGCGCGAGCAGGGCATGAGCGAGGTGGATGTGCAGCGCCAGGGCGACAGTCTCCTGCTCGGCGGCTACCTGGAGGACAACGCTCGGCGCCTGGCGCTGCAGCGCTACCTCGATGGCAGCGGCGTGGACTACCGACTGGAAGCACGGAGCATGGAAGACATTCGCCAGGGCGTGGATTTCATCCTGCAGAAATTCGGCTATCGGCAGATCCTCAGCAGCAACGCGGACAAGCCTGGCTGGGTCCGGCTCAACGGCGAACTGGCGGAACAGGACGAACGCTGGGCGCGGATCGACGCATTGCTGGAGTCCGAGGTGCCGGGCCTGCTCGGGGTGGAAAACCAGGTCCGGGTGGCCGGCTCGCACCTGCGCCGCCTCGAACGCCTACTGGCGGACGCCGGCCTCGACCGGCAACTGAGTTTCCGCGAGCGCGGCGAGCGCATCGAGTTGAGCGGTACGCTCGACGAGGTCCAGCTCAGCGCCTTCTACCGCCTGCAGCGCGAGTTCCAGCAGGAGTTCGGCAACCGCCCGAGCCTGGAGCTGCTCAGTCGCGGCAAGCGCGCCAGCGGCGACGAACTGGAGTTCACGGTGCGCTCGGTGTCGCTGGGGCGGGTGCCCTATGTAGTGCTCGGCGACGGCCAGAAATACCCGGTGGGCGCCTCGACATCCCGCGGTGTGCGAATCCTCGCCATCGAGCCGGAGTCGATCCTGGTGGCCCGCGGCAAGCAGCGTTTCATCATCAATCTCAAAGGGGAGGTGCTCCATGATGACAGCCTTGGAAACGCGACTGTCGGTCGCTGACGGCACGCATGCCGCAGCGCTCCGGCAGCGTCTGCAGGCGGCGCTGGCGGAGTGTCGCCGGGAACTGGCCAGAGGCGCCGGCCCGGAGCGCTTTCAATTCCTGCAACAGCAGGCCCGGGCCCTCGAAGGCGGTCTCGGCATTCTTTCGCAGCTCACAGAGGACTAAGCATGGCGCAGATATTCAACCCCAACCCGGGGAATACCCTCGATACCGTGGCCAATGCCTTGAAGGAGCAGGCCAACGCAGCGAACAAGGACGTCAACGACGCGATCAAGGCCTTGCAGGGGACCGACAATGCCGACAACCCGGCGCTGCTGGCCGAGCTGCAACACAAGATCAACAAGTGGTCGGTCATCTACAACATCAACTCGACGGTGACCCGGGCGCTGCGCGACCTGATGCAAGGCATCCTGCAGAAGATCTGAACATGGACACTTCACTGATACGCGAATTGGCGGAACTGGCGCTGGCTGGCAGCGGGCAGCACTGCCACGAAGAGGCGCTGTGCATCGCCGAGTGGCTGGAGCGCCTCGGACAGGACGAAGCGGCACGGCTGATCCGGATTTCCAGCCTGGCCAACCAGGGGCGCTATCAGGAAGCCCTGGCCTTCGCCCATGGCAATCCCTGGCCGGCGCTGGAGCCCTGGTTCGCCTTGTGCGAGTGGCACCTGGGGCTGGGCGCCGCGCTGGACCGCAGGCTGGCCGGGCTGGGCGGCAGCAGCAATCCTGCCCTGGCCGACTTCGCCGCCGGCATGCGCGCCCAGGTGCGGACATGAGCCGCATCGACACGCCGCCGGGATTCGCCGTCTATCCGTCGGCCAGTCCAAAGGCGGCGAACCTGCCGGCTGTCGATCAGGTGCTGGCTTTCGAGCAGGCCCTCGGCGGCGAGCCGCCGGCGGCCGGACGCCGCCTGGCCGGGTTGGAGAACGGCGCTCTCGGCGAGCGCCTGCTGCAGCGCTTTGCCCAGCCGCTACAAGGGTTGGAGGCGGACCGCCTGGAGCTGAAGGCGATGCTCCGTGCGGAACTGCCGCTGGGGCGCCAGCAGCAAACCTTTCTCCTCCAGTTGCTCGGTGCAGTCGAGCATGCGCCGGGCGGCGAATACCTGGCGCAACTGGCGCGTCGCGAATTGCAGGTGCTGATCCCGCTCAACGGCATGCTCGACAACCTCGTGCGCAACAGCCACAAACTCGACCTGGAGTCATGATGGATATCTCTCGGATGGGCGCCCAGGCGCAGATCACCAGTCTCGAAGAACTCTCCGGCGGCCCGGCCGGCGCGGCCCACGTCGCCGAGTTCGAACGGGCGATGGGCGGTGCCGGCAGCCTGGGCGGCGACCTGCTCAGCGAACTGGGGCAGATCAAGGAGCGTTTCAGCCAGGCCAAGCAGGAGTTGCAGGTGGAGCTGTCGACGCCCGGCGACGATCCCAACAGCCTGATGCAGATGCAGTGGTCGCTGATGCGCATCACCATGCAGGAAGAGCTGATCGCCAAGACCGTCGGGCGCATGAGCCAGAACGTCGAAACCCTGATGAAGACCCAATGAGGCGAACGGTGAAAGGTCTGTCGCGCATGGCGCTCCTGGCGCTGGTCCTGGCGTTGGGCGGGTGCAAGGTCGAACTCTATACCGGGATCAGCCAGAAGGAAGGTAACGAGATGCTGGCGCTGTTGCGTTCGGAGGGCGTTTCCGCGGACAAGCAGGCGGACAAGGATGGCACCGTGCGCCTGCTGGTGGAGGAATCGGATATCGCCGAGGCGGTGGAGGTGCTCAAGCGCAAGGGCTATCCGCGGGAGAACTTCTCCACGCTGAAGGATGTGTTTCCCAAGGACGGGCTGATTTCCTCGCCCATCGAAGAGCGCGCGCGGCTCAACTACGCCAAGGCCCAGGAGATTTCCCATACCCTTTCCGAGATCGATGGCGTGCTGGTGGCGCGGGTCCATGTGGTGCTGCCCGAGGAGCGCGACGGACTGGGCAGGAAGTCCTCGCCGGCATCGGCCTCGGTGTTCATCAAGCACGCCGCCGACGTGCAACTGGATGCCTACGTGCCGCAGATCAAGCAACTGGTGAACAACGGCATCGAAGGACTCAGCTACGACCGCATCAGCGTGGTGCTGGTGCCGTCGGCCGGGGTCCGCCAGGTCCCGCTGGCGCCACGCTTCGAGAGTGTCTTCTCGATCCAGGTGGCGGAGCACTCGCGCGGACGCCTGCTCGGTCTGTTCGGCCTGCTGCTGGCGTTGCTGCTGGCGAGCAACCTGGCGCAGTTCTTCTGGCACCGGCAACGGGGCTGAGCGGCGCGATGCCATTGACGGCCTACCAGTTGCGCTTCTGCCCGGCCCGCTACATCCACGAGTCGCACTTGCCCGCGGTATTGCTGCGGTTGCTGCCGGCGCTGCCGGACTGGCGGCGACAGAGCGTTCTCAACGCCTGGCTGCTGGAGCAGCTGGAGCTGGACTGCGCGTTCCGCATGCCCGCGCAACTGGGCGGGCTGGCCCTTTACCCGCAGGCGGCGCTGGAACGGACCCTGGGCTGGCTCGGCGCGCTGCTGCACGGCCAGGCCTTGCGGCAGGTGCTGGACGGTGCGCGGGTACGGCGCATCCGCGCGCAGATCGGCGCACAGGGCCAGCGTTTCTGCCTGGAGCAGCTCGACCTGCTCATCGGTCGCTGGCCGCCCGGCTGGCAGCGGGCCTTGCCGGAAAACCCGGAAGACGGCTATTTCCGGCGCTGCGGCCTGGCTTTCTGGCTGGCCGCCTGTAGCGATGCCGACTGCGGTTTCTCGCGGCGCCTGCGCCTGCGCCTGGAGGCCATGCCGGCCCCGGCGGACTGGACCTTCGACGAACAACGGCGATCCCTGGCGCGGACCCTGTGCCTGAAGGTCGCCCGACAAGCGAGCGATGAATGCTTCCATTTGTTGAACTAGACGCCAGTCGCGTACGGCTGGCCCCCGGGCAGGCCCTGTTGCGCGCCCGCGACTACCAGGACTACCTCAGCGCCAACCGCCTGGTGGAAGCGGCACGCGAGCGTGCCGCCGAAATCGAGCGCGACGCCCACGAGGTTTACCAGGAGCAGAAGCGCCTGGGCTGGGAGGCCGGACTGGAGGAGGCGCGTCTGCGCCAGGCCGGGCTGATCCAGGAAACGCTACTGCGCTGCAATCGCTACTACCGGCAGGTCGATCGCCAGCTTGGCGAAGTGGTGCTGCAGGCGGTGCGCAAGGTGTTGCGCCACTACGACGCTGTCGAGCTGACCCTGGCGGCCACGCGCGAGGCACTGGCATTGGTGAGCAACCAGAAGCAGGTGATCCTGCACGTCCAGCCGGAACAGCTGGTCGCGGTGCGCGAGCAGGTCGCCCGGGTGCTCAAGGATTTCCCCGAGGTGGGCTACCTGGAAGTGGTCGGCGATGCCCGGCTGGACCAGGGCGGTTGCATCCTGGAAACCGAGATCGGGATCATCGACGCATCGCTCGACAGCCAGTTGGCGGCGTTGCAGGCCGCATTGACGGAGGGCGTGGCGCGGAGCGGCGAGGAGGAAGGGGACGCCGGTTGAGGGAACCAGGCGCCGCCCCCGGCCCGGGCGTTGGCTCCGGGCCGAGGGCTGAGGCGCTGCCGTTCGCCCGCGGCGGCGACGCTGGCGGTGCGGTCGGCGCCTTCAGAGCAGGGTGAAGCTGCGGCTTTCGGTTTGCGCCGAGTCCAGGCCGACGAAGACCTTGAACTCGCCTGGCTCGGCCGTGTGCCTGAGCTGGCTGTCGTAGAACTTCAGGTCCGCCTCGCCGAGGCGGAAGACGATCTCCCGCGATTCGCCGGGCTCCAGCATCACCTTGCGGAACCCGCGCAGTTCCTTCACTGGACGGCTGAGGCTGGCGACCGGGTCCTGCAGGTAAAGCTGGACCACCGTGGCGCCGGCGCGCTTGCCGCTGTTGCTGAGCGTGACCCGCGCTTCCAGGGTGTCGCCGCGGGCCAGCCGTTCGCTGGACAGGCGCAGGGGCGAGAGACTGAACTCGGTGTAGCTGAGGCCGTAGCCGAACGGGTAGAGCGGGCCGTTGGCTTCGTCGAAATAGCGCGAGGTGTATTTGCCGGGGTTGTCGTGGTCCATCGGCCGGCCGGTGTTCAGGTGGTTGTAGTAGACCGGTACCTGGCCCACCGAGCGCGGGAAGGACATGGTCAGCTTGCCGCTGGGGTTGTGCTCGCCGAACAGCACGTCGGCGATGGCGTTGCCGCCTTCGGTGCCACTGAACCAGGTTTCCAGGATCGCGTCGGCGTTTTCCTGCTCCCAGCCCAGCGACAGCGGTCGGCCGTTCATCAGCACCAGCACCAGCGGCTTGCCGGTGGCCTTCAGTGCCTTCAGCAGCCGCCGCTGGCTGGCCGGGATGCGCAGGTCGGTGCGACTGGAGGCCTCGTGGGCCATGCCCTGCGATTCGCCGACCACGGCGACCACCAGGTCGGCGTCGCGCGCGGTGCGCAAGGCCTCCTCGAGCATCGCCTCGGCGGAGCGCGGATCGACCTCGACTTCCGGGTTGTAGCTGTTCAGGTAGTCGAGGATCGCCTGGTCGCCACTGACGTTGGCACCCTTGGCGTAGAGCAGGGTGGCACGCTCGCCGACGGCATTGGCCAGGCCCTGGTAGACGGTTACCGCCTGGCGTGGCACGCCGGCTGCCGACCAACTGCCGATGACGTCGCGCTGGCTCTTGGCCAGCGGGCCGATCACCGCGATCCGCCCCTGCTTCTTCAGCGGCAGCAGGCCGTCGCGGTTCTTCAGCAGGACCAGTCCTTCGCGAGCCACCTCGCGGGCGGCCTGGCGGTGCAGGCGGCTCTCGGCGTTGGTGTCGAACGGCGGGTCGTCCGGCTTGCCCAGGCGCCGGTAGGGATCGGCGAACAGGCCGAGGTCGTACTTCGCCGCCAGCACGTCGCGGCAGGCGCGATCGATGTCGGCCTGGTCGATCTCGCCGGCCGCCAGTAGCTTCGGCAGCCAGGTCGAGTAGAGATCGTCGTTCATGTTCATGTCGACACCGGCCTGGATCGCCAGGCGCGTGGCGTCCCGCTCGTTGCCGGCGAGGCCGTGCTTGATCAGTTCCTTCACCGCGCCATGGTCGCTGATGGTCAGCCCCTTGAAGCCCCACTGCTGGCGCAGCAGGTCGGTCAGCAGCCAGCGGTTGGCGGTGGCGGGCACGCCGTTGATGGTGTTCAGCGAGACCATCACCGCGCCGGCGCCGGCGTCCACCGCGGCCTTGTAGGGCGGCAGGTAGTCCTGGAACATGCGCGGCAGGCTCATGTCCACGGTGTTGTAGTCGCGGCCGCCTTCGGCCGCGCCGTACAGGGCGAAGTGCTTGACCGCCGCCATGATGCTGTCCGGGGCGGCCAGGTTGGAGCCCTGGTAGGCACGGACCATCACGCCGGACAGCAGCGAGGTCAGGTAGGTATCTTCGCCGAAGCCTTCCGAGACCCGCCCCCAGCGCGCGTCGCGGGTGATGTCGACCATCGGCGAGAAGCTCATGTCGAGCCCGTCGGCGCTGGCTTCGAGGGCGGAGATCCGCGCGCTGCGGGCGACCACCTCGGGGTCCCAGCTGGCGGCGAGGCCGAGGCTGATGGGGAAGATGGTGCGGTGGCCGTGGGCCACGTCGTAGGCATGGAACAGCGGGATCTTCAGGCGGCTATGGCGGACCTGGTCCTGCATGGCGCGAATGTCCGGGCGGGTCACGGTATTGAAGATGGCGCCGACCTTGCCGGCGCGGATGTCCGCCATCAGCGCCTCCTTGGGATGGTCGGCGCCGACGCTGACCAGGCGTAGCTGGCCGATCTTTTCCGCGTTGCTCATGCGAGCCATCAGGCTGGCGATGAAACGCTCCTTGTCGGTAGCCGGTGGATTGCCGGATTCGCCCTGGCCAGCCGCCAGTGCCGGGCTCCCGCTCAGCCCGATGAGAAGCCCCAGTACACACAGCCTGTTCATGCATGTTTTCTCGTTATTGGATAGACGCTCGTCGTGGCGGCGTGACATGTCGCGGCATGCCGCCCGGCGGGCGCGACATAAGGTGTTCGCAGCGCGGGCGGAAGTCAACGAGACGGCGATGGGCGAATCTGCCGGTTCTGACAGGTCACGTGGCGCGCCGCTGGCGGCGCTCAGGCGACGCTGGCGAGCAACTGCTCGGCCGGCATCGGCCTGCCGAGCAGGAAGCCTTGCAGCGAATTGCAGCCGAGGCGGGTCAGGAACTCCTGCTGGGCCTCGGTTTCCACGCCCTCGGCGACGATCTTCAGGTTCAGCGTGTGGCCGAGGGCGACGATCGCCGAGACGATCGCGGCGTCGTCGCTGTCGTGGGCCAGCTCGTTGATGAAGCCACGGTCGATCTTCAGTTCGCTCGCCGGCAGGCGCTTGAGATAGAGCAGGCTGGAGTAGCCGGTGCCGAAGTCGTCGATGGAGATGCCGACGCCCATCGCCGACAACTGCTCGAGGATCACCAGGCTGGCATCGGCATCGCGCATGGCGGTCGATTCGGTCACCTCGAGGATCAGGTGGCTGGGCTCCAGGCTGTGGCGCAGGAGTGCGTTGCGCACCGAGTCGACCAGGCCGGCATGGGCGAACTGCAGGGCCGAAAGGTTCACCGCGATGTTCCACTCCGCATGCCCGCCGTCCAGCCAGAGGCGCATCTGCCGGCAGGCTTCGTCGAGCACCCACTCGCCGATCTGCACGATCAGGCCGGTTTTTTCCGCCAGCGGCAGGAACTGGTCGGGGGGGATCAGTCCGTGTTGCGGATGCTCCCAGCGCAGCAGCGCTTCCACGCCGACCATCGGTCCGTTCGGCGCCAGTACCTTGGGTTGGTAGTGCAAGACCAACTGCCGGCGCTCCAGGGCCTGGCGCAGGTCATGGAGCAGTTGCAACTGTTCCTGGGCGTTGGCGTTCATCGAACTCTCGAAGAAGCAGTAGCCGTTCCGTCCCTGGTCCTTGGCGTGATACATCGCCGCGTCGGCATTGATCATCAGTTCGTGGCGGGTCTGCCCGTCGCCGGGGTAGAGCGCGATGCCGATGCTCGCCGAGATCCGCACCTCGTGGCGGGATATCTGGTACGGCTGGCTGATCCGCTTCACCAGTTTCTCGGCCAGGGTCGCGGCGTCGGCGGGCTCGCGGGCCTCGATCAGCAGGACGAACTCGTCGCCGCCGAGGCGGGCGATGGTGTCCTGGGCGCGGACGTTGGCGCGGATACGCTCGGCGACTTCGATCAGCAACAGGTCGCCGAGGTGATGGCCGTAGGCATCGTTGACCGCCTTGAAGCCGTCCAGGTCCATGAACAGCACGGCGAACCGGCGATCGTCGCGGATCGCCTGCTGGATCGCCTGCTCCAGGCGGTCGTCGAGGAGCATGCGGTTGGGCAGCTTGGTCAGGTTGTCGTGCAGGGCCAACTGGATCAGCTCGCGGTTGGCTCGTGCGAGGGAGGTGGCGAGCACCGAGGTACGTGCCTCCAGGCGCGAGTCCAGCACCGAGACGATCAGGGCGATGGCGATCACCGCCAGGGTGATCACGATGACCAGCACCGCCAGCCAGCCGTTGTCGATGCCTCGGCCGGCGGCGCCGCAGAAGCTGCCCAGGGGGAACTGCGCGGCGGCCATCCCGGTGTAGTGCATGCCGACGATGGCGCAGCCCATCACCAGGGCGGCGCCGGCCCGGACCAGGACGATGCGCCGGCTGCCATGGCGCAGGCGGAAGGCGATCCACAGCGCGGCGCCGGAGGCGATCACCGCGATCAGGATGGAGAGGCCGAGCCACAGCGGGTCGTAGACGATCCCCGGCATCATCAGCAGGGCGGCCATCCCGGTGTAGTGCATGGCGGCGATGCCGCTGCCCATCAGCAGGGCGCCCAGCGCCAGGCGTTGCCAGGGGAGTTCCGCCTGGCACACCAGCCAGAGGGCGAAGGCCGAACTGCCGACGGCCAGTAGCAGCGACAGCAGGGTCAGGCCCAGGTCGTAGCCGAGCGGGATCGGCAGGCTGAAGGCGAGCATGCCGACGAAATGCATCGACCAGATGCCGAAGCCCATGGCGAAAGCGCCGCCGATCAGCCAGGAGAGCGCCTCGCGGCCTTTCGCCAGGGTCACCCGGCCGGCCATGTCGAGAGCGGTGTAGGACGCCAGGATGGCCACAATCAGGGAAAAGGCGACAAGAACCTGGTTGTAGCTGCTGATAAGCATGAAAGCGTCCGAACGGGATAGCGGGAGAGAAGTGGTTGATATCAACCTGATATTATTGCACGAGTCGCTTTCGCCAATGCCATCGGGCAGGACCAACGGTCGCCGGCGCAGGCGGAATCTTGCTCAACGGCCGGGCCTTTTGTACAGCGCTTTGTCTGCCGCCGGTCGCCGCCCGCCGGGGCAGGCGGCGGAAAGCTCGGCAGCGCTGGCAGGTTGACGCTACCCTGAAAGAAGCCATGGTCGTCCGATCCTCCTCTGGCCTGATCACAAAACTCTCATGATCGCCGACGATGGCTTCAGCTGAATGGGGAATCGGTGAATTTTCTGAATGTCTCGACAGGAGGTGCGTCTCATGGAAAAGCCCTTCTCGGATGATGTCAGCGTGAATGTCCTGCGTCGCATGAAAGAAGGCGGCTTCGACTTCGCGCGCATCCATCCCATCGACTTCTTCGCCATCTTTCCCAGTGAGCGGGAGGCCCGCCAGGCAGCGGGCCAGTTTCGCGGCGAGTCGCTCAGGGCCCAGGTCGTCGCTCGCGACGATGGCTCCTGGAACCTGCAGGTCAGCAAGGTGATGTACGCCACCCATGCCGCCATCGGTGCCTTCGAACACGACCTGGAGGAAGTCGTGGTGCCGCTGGGCGGCGTGCTGGACGGGTGGGGCGTGACCCAGGAGGTCACTTCGCTGCGTCCGTGACGGCGGCGGGACCCCGGCCGCGATCCCGGGCCGGGGCTCCTGCGTCGGGCTTTCCTTCCTCGAAGGCTTTCCTTCAGACTGGGGAAGGAGGTAAGCCATGAGCGATATTCTGATCCTGACCCATGCCGAGTTCTGTCCGCCAGGCCATCTGGGTGCCGTGCTGGCGGCGCGCGGCCTGGACTTCCGCGTGATCCGCGCCGACCTCGGCGAACTCGCCGGTCTCGACGCCGAACGCCCGCGAGCGGTGGCGATCATGGGTGGGCCGATGAGCGTCAACGACGACCTGCCCTGGTTGCGCGACGAACTGGCGCTGCTGCGTCGCTTCATCGAGCGGCGCATCCCGCTGATCGGCCATTGCCTCGGCGGCCAGTTGCTGGCCCGCGCCCTGGGCGCGACGGTGCGGCACCAGCCCTACACCGAAATGGGCTGGCAGCCCATGCAGCGGGAAAGCCGCGACAGTCCATGGCTGGCCGGGCTGCCGGAGCGCTTCTCGATCTTCCAGTGGCACGGCGATGCCTTCGACCTGCCGCAGGGCGCCGAGCGCCTGCTGTCCAGCCCGAGGTGCGAGAACCAGGGGTTTTCCTGGGGCGATCACGTACTCGGCCTGCAAGGCCATCCGGAAATGACCGAGGAACTGGTGCGGCGCTGGATCGCCGGCTGGCCGCACCTGCTCGATCCCTCCCAGCCCAGCCAGCAATCCGCCGAGGACATGCTGGCCGGGTTGCCTGCCAAGGTTGCCGGGCTGAATCGGGTGGCCGAGGGTTTCTACCGTCATTGGCTGTCGCTGATCGATTGACCTTCCCGGCCGCGGGCGCTTCCCTGGCACTACCGCCGGTCCGCTTTATCGCTCGTTCGAGCGAGACGGCTGTCTGCATGGAAGGGAGGGGAGAAGCCGTCTCCCTTCCGGGTCTGTTCTAGACTTATCGGTCCCACAGGTCGCTTCGCGATCGGCAGGTCGATGCCGGTCCGTGGCCGCGGGGCGCGCATGCCGTCGAACGGGGCGCCCTTCCTCTCCCTGTGGGCAGGATGCACCAGACTGGGGCGAACCCGCCGCGCCGACCCTGCGAATCGCCGACGAGCCGTGATCCGCGCGCTGGCACGGGCTTTGCGAGTTCCCCATCGTTCGTGACGACAAGGAGTCCGGCATGGCACGTATGTTTTACGACGAGATGCACGATGCTGGCGGCGAATGCCGCTCGCATTATCGGGAATTCGCTCGCTGGCTGGCCGACACCCCTGAAGAGCAATTGCTGCAACGCCGGCGCGAAGCCGACCTGCTGTTCCATCGCGCCGGCATCACCTTCACCCTGTACGGCGACGAGCAGGGCACCGAGCGCCTGATCCCCTTCGACACCATCCCGCGCAGCATCCCCGCGGCGGAGTGGGCGCACATCGAGGCCGGCTGCATCCAGCGCGTCCAGGCGCTGAACCTGTTCCTCGCCGATCTCTACCACGAACAGCGCATCCTCAAGGCCGGGGTGATTCCTGCCGAGCAGGTCCTGGCCAACGACCAGTACCAACTGGCGATGCAGGGACTGGACCTGCCGGGCAACGTCTACGCGCACATTGCCGGGGTCGACCTGGTCCGCGACGGCAGCGGCAACTACTACGTGCTGGAGGACAACCTGCGCACGCCCAGCGGTGTTTCCTACATGCTGGAAAACCGCAAGATGATGATGCGCCTGTTCCCCGAGCTGTTCGTCCGCCAGCGCGTGGCGCCGATCGACCACTACCCGGACCTGCTGCTCGACACCCTAAAGCGGGCCAGTGACGTCGAATCGCCGAGCGTGGTGGTATTGACGCCGGGACGTTTCAACAGCGCCTACTTCGAACACGCCTTCCTCGCCCGCGAGATGGGCGTGGAACTGGTCGAAGGCGCCGATCTGTTCGTCCGCGACGAGCGGGTCTACATGCGCACGACGGCCGGACCGCAACCGGTGGACGTGATCTACCGAAGGATCGACGACGCCTTCCTCGACCCGCTGGCGTTCAACCCGGATTCGCTGCTCGGCGTGCCCGGCCTGCTGGCCGCCTACCGGGCCGGCAACCTGGTGCTGGCCAACGCGATCGGTACCGGGGTGGCCGACGACAAGTCGATCTATCCCTACGTGCCGGACATGATCCGCTTCTACCTCGGCGAAGACCCGCTGCTGCACAACGTGCCGACCTGGCAATGTCGCAAGCCGAAGGAACTGGCGCACGTCCTGGCGCACCTGCCGGAGCTGGTGGTGAAGGAGACCCAGGGTTCCGGCGGCTACGGCATGCTGGTCGGACCGGCGGCCAGCCGGGAGGAAATCGAGCTGTTCCGTGAGCGCCTGAAGGCTCGTCCGGAGGCCTATATCGCGCAACCGACGCTGTCCCTGTCGACCTGTCCGACCTTCGTCGAGAGCGGCGTCGCGCCGCGCCATATCGACCTGCGGCCGTTCGTCCTGTCGGCGCCGGATCGGGTTCGCCTGGTGCCTGGCGGGCTGACCCGGGTGGCGTTGCGCGAAGGCTCGCTGGTGGTCAATTCGTCCCAGGGCGGCGGCACCAAGGACACCTGGGTGGTGGAGGAATAAGCATGCTCAGCCGGACCGCTTCCGACCTGTACTGGATGTCGCGCTACCTGGAACGCGCGGAGAACCTCGCCCGCATGCTCGACGTCAGCTACTCGCTGTCGCTGTTGCCGCAGGACCGCAACGGCGGCGGCCTGGACGAACTGGCCATGCCGCTGCTGATCACCGGCACCCTCGACGCCTACCTGGAGCGCCACGGCGAACTGGCCGCCGAGCGCCTGCTGAGTTTCTTCGCCCTCGACCCGGACAACCCGGCGAGCATCTACAGCTGCCTGGCTGCAGCGCGCGCCAGTGCCCATGCGGTACGCGGGCGGATCACCCTGGACATGTGGGAGAACATCAACGCCACCTGGCTGGAAATGCGCGGCATCGCCGCCGAGGGCATCCTGCGCTATGGCATCAGTCGTTTCTGCGAATGGGTGAAGGACCGCTCGCACCTGTTCCGCGGCGCGACCTTCGCCACCAGCATGCGCAACGATGCGTTCCGCTTCATCCGTCTCGGAACCTTCATCGAACGCGCCGACAATACCTTGCGCCTGCTCGATGCGCGCTACCAGACCCAGGGCGAAGCGGCGCTCGCCGGGGCGGACGAGGGCACCGCGCGCGGCTACTACCAGTGGAGCGCGCTGCTGCGGGCGCTATCCGCCTTCGAGGGCTACACCGAGCTGTACCGCGCCTCGCCCAACGCGCGCAACATCGCCGAATTGCTGCTGTTGCGCGAGGACGTGCCGCGTTCGCTGCTGTCCTGCATCGAGGAACTGAGCGAGATCCTTTCCGGCCTGCCCGGTGTCAACGGCCGGCCGGCGCAGCGCCTGGCCGCCGAGCTGGAGGCGCGGGTGCGCTACACCGGCATCGACGAGGTGCTGGAGCAGGGCCTGCATACCTGGATCACCGACTACATCCTGCTGGTTCGCCAGTTGGCCAACGCCATTCACAGCTCCTACCTGGAGGCCGCATGAGACTCTCGATCGCCCACGACACCACCTATCGCTACGAAGACCGGGTGCGCGCCAGCATCCAGTACCTGCGCCTGACCCCGCAGGACAGCGAGCGCCAGCACGTGGTCGATTGGCGCCTGGACCTGCCGCGCCCGGCGCGGCCGCTGCGCGATCCGTACGGCAACATCCTGCACGTCCTGACCCTGGACGAACCGCATGAGTCGGTCCTGATCGCCGCCCACGGCCTGGTCGAGATCGACGAGGAGCGTGAGGTGGAGCACGATCGCCAGTCGCCGTTGCCGTTCCTGCGCAGCACCCGCCTGACCGGCGCCGATGCCGAGATGCGCGCCTTCGCCGAACGCGCCATGGGCGGCCGCAAGGATCGCGGCGGCCTGCTCGACCTGATGCATGCGCTGCACGAGCATATCCTCTACCAGCCGGGGGCGACCCGCGTCGACAGCACCGCCATCGAGGCCTTCGGCGCACGCGCCGGGGTCTGCCAGGACCATGCCCATGCCTTCCTCGCCTGCATCCGCAGCCAGGGTGTGCCGGGGCGCTATGTCTCCGGCTACCTCTACACCGAGGACGACACGCACCTGGCCAGCCATGCCTGGGCCGAGGCCTGGCTCGGCGACGGCTGGTACAGCTTCGACGTGACCAACCGGCTCGGCCGTCCGGAGCGCCATCTCAAGCTGGCCGTCGGCCTCGACTACCTGGATGCCTGCCCGGTGCGCGGCTTGCGCCGTGGCGGCGGTTGCGAGCAGATGCATGCGCGGGTGCTGGTCAGCGCGCCGCTGCTGCAGGTGCAGCAACAGTGACGATCCATTGCGCGCCTGGCGTTATCGGCGATTGCCTTTACGCTTGAGGGGCGGGGACGGACGGAATAAGGAAGATTCGAGATGACCTACTGTGTCGCGATGCACCTGGCCGACGGCTTAGTGTTCGCCTCCGATTCGCGGACCAACGCCGGGATCGACCATATCGCCACCTTCCGCAAGCTGTTCACCTTCGGCACGCCCGGCGAGCGCCTGCTGGTGGTGCAGACGGCCGGCAACCTGGCGACCTCGCAATCGGTGATCAACCTGCTGCAGCAGCGCATCCGCCGGGACGGCGCCAGCCTGCTCAACGTGCCCTCGGTCTACGACGCCACGGCGCTGATCGCCGAGACCACCCGCGAGGTGATGGCCCGCGACGGCGGCAATCTGGCCGGCAATACCGACCTGAGCTGCTCCTTCCTGGTCGGCGGGCAGATCGCCGGCGGACCGCCGGCGCTGTACAGCATCTACCCCCAGGGCAACTTCATCCAGGCCACGCCGGACACGCCTTTCCTGCAACTGGGCGAAAGCAAGTACGGCAAGCCGATCCTCGACCGCAACCTGACTTTCGACACGCCGCTGGAGCAGGCCCTGCGCTGCGCGCTGGTGTCGTTCGACTCGACCATCCGCAGCAACCTCTCGGTGGGCATGCCGCTGGACCTGCTGGTCTACCACCGCGACAGCCTGATCCTGCCGGAGGGCTACCGGGTCACCGAGGACGACGCCTATTTCAGCGCCATCCGCCGCCAGTGGAGCGCCGGCCTGCACGACTTGCTGGAGCGCCTGCCGTCGCCGCCCTCGGCGTACAACATCTGACGCCGCTTCAGCCGGCCGCGCCCGCTTTGCGGCCGGCCATGTGGCGCAGGTAGCCGATCAGCTGGCGCAACTCCTGGTCGTCGATCACCCGTTCCGGGAACGCCGGCATTTTCGCCTGTGGCCATTGCCGCAGCGCCTGCGGGTCGCGGATGTAGCGGGAGAGGAATTGCGGCTGGAAGTACTCGGTGGGGTTGTACGGCAGGTTCAGGTCCGGGCCGAACTGGGCGTCGCCGGCACCGTTGAGACGGTGGCAGGCCAGGCAGTTCTTCTGGAACACGGCGAAGCCGGCGCGCACTTCCGCGCTGGCGTCGGCGGCCGGCAGCAGGGCCGGGAAGCGTTCGGCCAGAGGGGGCTGATAGCGGATGCGGACGACCTGGAAGGGCCATTGCTCCGGACCGATGCGTTTTTCCTCGGGTTTGCTCCAGACCAGATAGAACGGCCCGGCGGACGGCTTGCCGGCGCCCAACGGCGGCCAGGGGCGCTGCGGATCCTCTATCGCCAGCCAGGCTTGCGAGCCCTGTTCGGCGAGCAGCGGGGCGGCCGGCAACTCGGCGGCGAAGCCATCGCTGGCCACGGCCTGCAAATGGTCTTCGGGATGCACGCCTTTCAACAAGGCCGCCAGTGGCACGGCGCGGTAGCGCATGTTCCGGCGGTAGGCGACGTCGGCCGGGATGTCCAGGTCGCGGGCCTGCGGATGCCTGAGCAGTTCTTCGCTGCTCCAGGTCTGCGTGCCCCCCGGCAGTTCCAGGCGGAGCTCGGCGGCCCAGGCGGCAGCCGCAGGGAAGAGCAGGGCACCTAGCAACGCCAGGCGCGGGAGAGTGACAGGCATGCGGGTTCCTCGTGCATCCGCCGGTTATGACATGGAGCGAGAGATTGGCACGGAACGGGGGCCTCGCGGTAGCATGCGGGCCATTGCATAGCTGGCTAACCAAGGGGTTCCCGTGCTCGCCGAGTTGTTCGCCGTGATGGCGCCCGTGCTGTTCGGCGCCGGTGTCGGTTATGTCTGGGTCCGTCTCGGACACGCCTATCCGACCGAGTTCGTTTCGCGCATCGTGTTCAACATCGGTTCGCCATGCCTGATCCTCGCCACCCTGGCGCATACCCGGGTGGACCTGCATAGCTTCGGCCGGATGGCCCTGGCCAGCGCGCTGATCTGCGTCTGCATGGCTGCGCTGGGCTGGGCGGCGGCGCGCCTCGGGCGCCAGGAGTGGCAGGTGCTGGTGCCGGCCTACAGCTTCCCGAATGTCGGCAACATGGGCCTGCCGGTGTGCTTGTATGCGTTCGGCGAGGCGGGGATGACCCTGGCGGTGGCGTTCTACCTGATCATGTCGATCGGCAACTTCAGCCTCGGCGTGTTCTGGATGAGCGGCGAGCGCTCCTGGCGCTCGCTGCTGGGCAATCCGATCCTGCTCAGCGTGCTACTGGCCTTGTTGTTGATGGGGCTCGACCTGCAACTGCCGCGCTGGATGGCGAATACCGTCGACCTGATGGCCGGGCTGACCATTCCGCTGATGCTGATCACCCTCGGCGTGTCCCTGGCCAGCATCCGTCCGCGGCAACTGGGCAATGGCTTCTTCTATGGCGGCCTGCGTCTTCTGCTGGGGGCGCTGGTGGGCTGGTCGGTGGCGCTGGCGTTGCAATTGCCGCCGCTGGCGCAGGGGGTGCTGGTGGTGCAATCGTCGATGCCGGTGGCGGTGTTCAACTATCTCTACGCCTTGCGCGGCAATCGTTCGCCGGATCAGGTCGCCAGCCTGGTGCTGTGTTCGACCTTGCTGTCGTTCGCCTTCATTCCGCTGCTGCTGACCTGGTGGCTGCCTGCGCTGCGCTGACCGCGAGGCGGTGCGCAGCGTGCAGGCAGCAGGATGCCCTAGCGGATCAGACTGTTAAGGTTGGGAAGGATCAGGATGACTGTGGTGGCGAAGACGATGAGGCTCGCTTGCCGCCATCTTTTTGGCTGCTCGTTCAACATGGCCTGTCTGCCTTTCTTGTTGTCGGGTGGCTGCCTGCTCCGCGCTACGGCCCGGCGGAACGGCTTGCCACGCAGTGGCGTACTCTTCGGTCGGCCCGGCATCCCCGGCGTCGACCTCCCTTTCGAACGCTTGCATGAATCAGTCTAAGCCCCGGCCTGCGCGGGCTTAGACCACTTGGATACAAGCTGCTCCGGTCTAGACATATTCCCTCTATATGACAGCGTGGTGACGGCTCTGGCGTGCGTCTCGACCGTTCGTCCGGTGTCCGGGTTTCCGGTCGAAAGATGGCATGGTGCTATCTTCCCGGCGTTGCAGGCTGAGCTTGGCGGTCAATCAGCCTGAGCGGTTCGGTCATTGTCCCGCCGGCGAGCCTGTTTAAGGTAGGCGGAGGCCCGCTCGGCCGGACGAGAACAGGATAAGAGAGACCGCCATGACCGACGCATTCATTTACGACGCCGTGCGTACTCCCCGCGGCAAGGGCAAGAAGGATGGCGCGCTGCACAGCGTCAAGCCGGTGAACCTGATGGCCGGGCTGTTGCGCGCGGTCCAGCGGCGCAACGACCTGGATACCGCCCAGGTCGACGATATCGTGCTCGGCTGCGTGACGCCGGTGGGCGACCAGGGCGCCGATATCGCCAAGACCGCGGCGCTGGTGGCCGACTGGGACGAACAGGTTGCCGGCGTGCAGATCAACCGTTTCTGCGCCTCCGGCCTGGAGGCGGTGAACCTGGGGGCGATGAAGGTACGCTCCGGTTTCGAGGACCTGGTCCTGGTCGGCGGCGTCGAGTCCATGTCACGCGTGCCGATGGGCTCCGACGGCGGCGCCTGGGCACTGGATCCGGAAACCAACCTGCACACCAGCTTCGTCCCGCAAGGGATCGGCGCCGACCTGATCGCCACCCTGGAAGGCTTCAGTCGCGCCGATGTCGATGCCTTCGCCCTGCGCTCCCTGCAGAAGGCCGCCAAGGCCCGCGCCGAAGGGCTGTTCGGCAAGTCGCTGGTGCCGGTCGCCGACCAGAACGGCATCGTCCTGCTCGACCACGATGAGTTCATTCGCGCCGACTCCACCCTGGAAGGGCTCGCCGCGCTCAAGCCGAGTTTCGAGATGATGGGGCAGATGGGCTTCGACGCCACCGCGCTGCGCAAGTACAGCCAGGTCGAGCGCATCGAGCACGTGCATACGCCGGGCAACAGCTCGGGGATCGTCGACGGCGCCAGCGCCATGCTCATCGGCTCCGAGGCCAAGGGCCGCGAACTGGGCCTGAAGGCGCGGGCGCGGATCGTCGCTACCGCGGTGACCTCCACCGACCCCACCATCATGCTTACCGGCCCCGCGCCGGCGACCCGCAAGGCCCTGGCCAAGGCCGGCCTGAAGGTGGAAGACATCGACCTGTTCGAAGTCAACGAGGCGTTCGCTTCGGTGGTGATGAAATTCATGAAGGACATGGGCGTGGCGGAAAGCAAGGTCAACGTCAACGGCGGCGCCATCGCCATGGGCCACCCGCTCGGCGCCACCGGCTGCATCATCCTCGGCACGCTGCTCGACGAACTGGAGCGGCGCAACCTGCGCTACGGCCTGGCCACCCTCTGCGTAGGTGGCGGCATGGGCATCGCCACCATCATCGAGCGCGTGTGAAGGGAGAACCGGAATGACTGACGCTATCCGTTACGAAAAAGGCCAGGACAACGTCGTCGTCCTGACCATGGACATGCCCGGGCAGAGCGCCAACACCATGAACGGTGTCTACCGCGAGGCGATGGCGAAGACCATCGCGCGGCTGGAGGCGGAGAAAGAGGGGATCGCCGGCGTGGTGCTGACCTCGGCGAAGAAGACCTTCTTCGCCGGCGGCGATCTCAACGAGCTGATCAAGGTCACCAAGGCTGACGCCCCGGCCTTCTACCAGGGCATCCTCGAACTCAAGGGCCAACTGCGGCGCCTGGAGACCCTCGGCAAGCCGGTGGTCGCCGCGATCAACGGCGCTGCGCTGGGCGGCGGCTGGGAGATCTGCCTGGCCTGCCACCACCGCATCGCCCTGGACAATCCCGGCGTGCAGCTCGGCCTGCCGGAGGTGACTCTCGGCCTGTTGCCGGGCGGCGGCGGGGTGGTACGTATGGTGCGCCTGCTTGGCCTGGAGAAAGCCCTGCCGTACCTCGCCGAAGGCAAGAAGGTGCGTCCGGCGGAAGCGCTCAAGGCCGGGCTGATCCACGAACTGGCCGACAGCACCGAGGAAATGCTGGAGAAGGCCCGCGCCTGGATCCTCGCCAACCCGGCGGCGAAGCAGCCCTGGGACAGCGCCGGCTACAAGATTCCCGGCGGTACGCCTGCCAGTCCCAACGTGGCGCAGATGCTGGCCATCGCACCGTCGGTGCTGCGCGACAAGACCAAGGGTTGCTTCCCGGCGCCCGAGAAGATCATGTGCGCGGCGGTGGAGGGCGCCCAGGTCGATTTCGACACCGCGCAACTGATCGAGGCGCGCTATTTCACCGAGCTGACCACCGGCCAGGTGGCGAAGAACATGATCGGCACCTTCTGGTTCCAGCTCAACGAGATCAACGCCGGCAAGTCGCGGCCGCAGGGGTATCCGGTGCGGGAGACGAAAAAGGTCGGCGTGATCGGCGCCGGGATGATGGGCGCGGGCATCGCCTACGTATCGGCGGCGGCCGGCATCGAGGTGGTGCTCAAGGACGTCTCGCTGGAAGCGGCGGAGAAGGGCAAGGCTTATTCGGCCAGGCTGCTGGACAAGAAAGTTGCGCGCGGGCACCTGTCCGCCGAGAAGCGCGACGCCTTCCTCGCGCGGATCGTGCCGAGCGTCAGCGAAGCCGACTTCGAAGGCTGCGACCTGATCATCGAGGCGGTCTTCGAGGACCGCGCGCTGAAAGGCAAGGTCACCGCCGAGGCCGAGAAGCATGCCCTGGCCGATGCGGTGGTGGCGTCCAATACCTCGACCCTGCCGATCACCGGGCTGGCCCAGGCGGTGGCGCGGCCGGAGAAGTTCATCGGCCTGCACTTCTTCAGCCCGGTGGACAAGATGCCGCTGGTGGAGATCATCCGCGGCGAAAAGACCAGCGACGAAACCCTGGCACGCGGTTTCGACTACGTGCTGCAGATCAAGAAAACGCCGATCGTGGTCAACGACAGCCGCGGCTTCTTCACCTCGCGGGTATTCGGCACCTTCACCAACGAAGGCATCGCCATGCTCGGCGAAGGCGTGAGCGCCGCGATGATCGACAACCAGGCGCGCCAGGCCGGTATGCCGGTGGGGCCGCTGGCGATTTCCGACGAAGTCTCGCTGAGCCTGATGACCCACATCCGCAACCAGACCGCCCGTGACCTCGAGGCCGAGGGCAAGGCTCTGCCGACGCACCCCGCGTTCGCCGTGATCGACCTGATGGTCAATGAGTACAAGCGCCCGGGCAAGGCGGCCGGCGCCGGCTTCTACGACTACCCGGCGAACGGCAGGAAACATCTCTGGGCGGAACTCAAGAGCCGCTTCGAGAAGCCCGATGCGCAAATATCCGCCGAGGACGTACGCGACCGCCTGCTGTTCATCCAGGCCATCGAGACCGTGCGTTGCGTGGAGGAGGGGGTATTGCACTCCACCGCCGACGCGAACATCGGCTCGATCTTCGGTATCGGTTTCGCCGCCTGGAGCGGGGGCGCCTTGCAGTTCATCAACCAGTACGGCCTGAAGGACTTCATCGCCCGCGCCCAATACCTGGTCGAACAGTACGGCGAGCGCTTCGAGCCGCCGGCGCTGTTGCTGGAGAAGGCGGCGAAGGGCGAGCTATTCTGAGTCCTGACGTCGCATGGAGAGCCGGCCTTCGGGCCGGCTTTCTCGTGGTCGCGTACCGCGGCGGATGACGCCACCCCGGTATCCCCTGGTTCTTGCCAGCCAGGCCGCCACGGGTAGGGCGAATAGCGCCGTGGGCGCTATCCGCCGATATGCCGAGGTTCGGCGGATAACCGCGATGCGGTTATGCGCCCTACGCCGTGCGTCGGTACAGGCCCTTGCCTCCAGGCCGCCACGGGCGCTTCCGCCGATGTGCCTACGCGGGACCTGGGTGTTCCTCGCCGGGGTAGCGCAGCAGGTCGATCACGGCGCTCAACGCCGCCGGGTGGTTGCGGCGGTTCGGATAATAGAGATGGAAACCGGGAAAGGGGGCGCACCAATCCGCCAGGACCCGTTCCAGGCGGCCGGCGGCGAGGTGCTCGGCGACTTCCTCCTCGATGGCGAAGGCAATCCCGACATCGGCCAGCGCCGCCTGTAGCATCAGGCGCGGGTCGTCGAGGACCAGCGGTCCGCTCACGGCCACCGAAAGCGCTTTCGTGCCCTTGCTGAATTGCCATTTGTACAGCTCTCCGGAAGACACCTTGCGCCAGCCGATGCAACGGTGGCCGAGCAATTCCTCCGGGCTACCCGGCCTGCCTTGCCGTCGGAAGTAAGCCGGGGTCGCGACGATGGCCAAGCGCAGGTCCGGGCCGACCCGCACGGCGCGCATGCCGTGCTGGAGGTCTTCGCCGAGGCGGATGCCGGCGTCGAAACCGGCTTCGACGATATTGGCGAAACTTTCGTCCGCCACCACTTCCAGGGTGATGCCGGGATAGTCGCGGGCCAGTTCGCCGAAACGTGGCGCGAGGACGAGACCGATGGCGTTTCGCGGTGCGTTGATTCGTACCAGGCCGTGAGGCGTTTCGCGAAAGCGGTTAAGGCTGTCCAGCGCGGCGGCAATGTCTTCGAACGCCGGGTCCAGGTGCGCCAGCAGGTGCTCGCCGGCCTCGGTCGGCGAGACGTTGCGAGTGGTGCGGTTGAGCAGGCGGATGCCGAGCTGGGTTTCCAGTTCGCGCAGGGTGTGGCTGAGCGTCGGCGGGGTTACGCCGAGGGTGGCGGCGGCGCGGCGGAAACTGCGTTCGCGAGCGATGGCGACGAAGGCGGCGAGACCGGCGAGATCGGGCTTCTTCATTGGATTATTAAAATAACTCGATCAATGAAAGAGATTTTTCCAGGATAGTTAGCTATTCGGCAGCAATATAGCATCGTCGGGAAACCTGGCTCATGAACAGGCTGGGCCGGGGAAACCACTCTTTTCAGAGCCTTCCGACGAGGTCGTACGATGCAGCATGTCCGTCTTGGCAACAGCGGCCTGAAAGTCTCCCGGCTCTGCCTGGGGTGCATGACCTATGGCGTTCCGGCGTGGCGTCCGTGGGTGCTGGACGAGGAACGGGCGCGTCCGTTCATTCGCGAGGCGCTGGAAGCCGGGATCGACTTCTTCGACAGTGCCGATATCTATTCCACCGGCGAGAGCGAGCGGATCCTCGGGCGCGCGCTCAGGGACTTCGCGCAGCGCGAGGACCTGGTAATCGCCACCAAGGCGTTCTTTCCCATGAGCGACAGGCCCAACGCCTGCGGCTTGTCGCGTAAGCACCTGCTTGCCAGCGTGGATGCCTCGCTGCGGCGGTTGGGTACGGACTACCTGGATCTCTTCGTGATCCATCGCTTCGATCCGGACACCCCGATCGAGGAAACCTGCGAAACCCTCGACAGCCTGGTGCGCGTCGGCAAGGTCCGTTACCTCGGCGCCTCGTCGATGCCGGCCTGGCGCTTCATGAAGATGCTCGCCTTCCAGCGCCACCACGGCCTGGCGCAATTCATCTCGATGCAGAGCCAGTACAACCTGATCGTTCGCGAGGACGAGGAGGACCTCGTGCCGCTGTGCCGGGAAGAGGGGATCGCGTTGACGCCCTGGTCGCCGCTGGCGCGTGGGCTGCTGGCCGGAGCGCGAAGCGCCGGCACGCTGCGGACCCGGACGGACGAACAGGCCCCGCGCTGGTACGGCGGCAGGGAGGAAGTCGAGTCGACCCTCGGCGCGTTGGAGAAAATCGCCGCAGCCCGCGGGCTTCCACCGGCGCAACTCGCCCTGGCCTGGCTGCTTGGCCGGAACGGTGTCGCCGCGCCGATCGTCGGCCTGTCCAGGCCGCATCACCTCGAGGATGCCCTCGCGGCGCTGACGCTGGACCTCGCCGAAGAGGAGTGCGCCACGCTGGAGGCGCCGCTCACGGTGCGCGCCCGGACCCCGCGCTGGTAGGGCGCACATCGACGGAGAAAGCATGATGAGACGACAGGCTTCCGTGTTGCTGCTGGTATCCATGGTATCGGCGACCGTCTTGCCGGTTTTCGCCCGTGCGCCGGGCGAGCGCGAGCCGTCCTGCGCCGCGACGAGCATCGTCCTGCCAGCGGGGGCCCGGTATCCCAACGGCATCGCCCATGCCGCCGATGGAACGCTGTACGTCGGTCTGGTCACCAGCGGGCGCATCCTGCGCAAGCCTCCCGGGGGCGAGTGGGAAACCTTCTTCGCCGGCAGCCCGGCGATCTTCGCTGCCACCGCGCTGCGGCTGGACGAGCCGCGTGGCCTGCTCTGGGGCAATTCGCCGGACTTCCTACCCGCTGGCCGGCGCCGGCCGCATGGGGTGTTCGCCCTGGATCTCGCGAGCGGTGCCGTGCGCCGATACCTGACCCTGCCCGGCGACGGGATGGGTAACGATCTCGCGGTGGCGCCGGACGGAACGGTCTACCTGAGCGAAACCCGGGATGGCAGCCTGATGCGGCTGCGGCCCGGGGAACCGGCGTTCCAGGTGTTGCTGCGCGACAGCCGCCTGGCCGGCCCCGGCGGCCTGGGCGCGGCGGGCATCGTCCGGGTGGACGACGACACCCTGCTGGTCGGCAACTTCGGTAGCGGGGCGATCCATGTCGTCGAAGGGGTCGCCACGCGTCCGCGGCTGCGCGAGATGGAGCTGCCCCGAACGCTGGAGAATCCGGATGGCATGGCGCTGGCTCCGGACGGCTCGCTGATCGTGCTGGAGAACGCCATCCGCAGCGGCGCCGGCAAGGTGCTGCGGATCGCCGAGCCCCTCGCTCCAGGGCGGCGCGGCATCGAAGTGATACGCGAGGGCCTGGAGTCGCCGGTCAACCTGACCGTCACCGGACAGGGTTGCGCCTATGTCAGCGAGTCACGCATTCGCCATCGCCTGTTGCCGGGGCGCGAGGGCGAGGTGCCGGCGCATTTCCTGATCCATCGGCTGCCCCTGGATGCGGCCGGGGGCCGTTGATCGGCCGCTCAGGTGTTGGCGAAACGGCCTTCCAGATAGGCGATGATCTCG
Organism: Pseudomonas sp. KBN12P06040; assembly: GCF_037574965.1. Lineage (NCBI taxonomy): Bacteria > Pseudomonadati > Pseudomonadota > Gammaproteobacteria > Pseudomonadales > Pseudomonadaceae > Pseudomonas > Pseudomonas sp. KBN12P06040. Next base: position 3,671,684 of record NZ_JBBELS010000001.1, on the reverse strand, counting down.
CTGGATTCGTACATCCAGCGCACCTGGCCGTTTTCCTCGATGCGCAGGCACGGCACCTTGACCTTGCCGCCGCCTTCCAGCAAAGCCTGGCGGGCCTGCGGATCGTTCATGGCGTCCTTGAGTTGCATCGGCAGGTTCAGCCGGTGCATGGCGCGGCGTGTCTTCACGCAGAACGGACAGGCGCGGAACTGGTAGAGCGACAGGTTCCGCAGCGCCCGCTCGACCTCGGCCTGGGCCTCGGCGCTGCGCTGCAGCTTGCGGGGGCGGCTGACGAAGTCGGCGAGGATAATCGCCTGACCCAGTCCGTTACGTACTGCCTTGAGCAACATGGCGTGTGCCTCGCGGGAAAACCGCCAGTTTACGTGGCGGTTCCGGGCATGGGGAGTCCTTCCGTCTCCTGTGCAGATTTCTTTACGGCTGGGCGTCTCGGGAATCTTTCTGCCGCCTGCTTGTTTTTTGGCGAATCGTCCGGATATTCCTTTCGAGGCCAGGGCGACGGTTCCCTTGCCCGCGCTCCTGTGTTAATTAAATCAAACGAAAACGACAATAACCCCACTTCTTCAGAGAGTCTTTATGTCGCTCCGCATCTGTATCCTGGAAACCGATATCCTTCGTCCCGAGCTGATCGAGCGCTACGAAGGCTACGGCCGGATGTTCCAGCAACTGTTCGCCAAGCAACCGATCGCCGCCGAATTCGTCATCTACAACGTGGTGGAGGGGCGCTATCCGGCGGACGACGAGCGCTTCGACGCCTACCTGGTGACCGGCAGCAAGGCCGACTCCTTCGGTCCCGACCCGTGGATCCAGACCCTGAAGACCTTCCTCCTGGACCGCTACGAGCGCGGCGACAAGCTCCTCGGCGTGTGTTTCGGCCACCAGTTGCTGGCCCTGCTGCTCGGTGGCAAGGCCGAGCGCGCCAGCCAGGGCTGGGGCATGGGCATCCACCAGTACCAGTTGAACGAACGGGCCGACTGGATGAGCCCGGCGCTGCCGGACCTGACCCTGTTGATCAGCCACCAGGACCAGGTCACCCGGCTGCCGGAAAACGCGCGGGTGATCGCTTCCAGCGACTTCTGTCCCTATGCCGCCTACGCCATCGGCGACCAAGTGCTGTGCTTCCAGGGGCATCCCGAGTTCGTCCACGACTATTCCCGCGAACTGCTCGAACTGCGCCAGCAGCACCTGGGTGAGGAACTCTATCGCAAGGGGGTCGATAGCCTGGCGAGGGATCACCAGGGCACCGTCGTCGCCGAATGGATGATGCGTTTCGTCGCGCGCCAGCCGACCGGCGCCTGAGCCGGCCCCGCGCCATGCGAGCGCCGCCAGCCTCCCGGGGTTGGCGGCGTTTTCGTTTCAGGCCGGGCAGTCGAGGATGAAGCGCTCCGGGATCCAGCGCTGCGGGCGTGCCGGCGGGGTGCCGCTCTGCAGCTTCAGCGCCAGGTTGGCCGCCAGCGCGCGGACCATCGCCTGGTTGCATTCGATGGTGCGCGCCAGTGCGCCTGCCGAGCCTTGGGCGAGGCCGAGTAGCGAGTAGCCATTGGTCAATATCGCCAGGGCGGCGACGATCCAGAATTTCCGTGTTTGCCTTCTCATGCTGTTTCCCGGGAAAGAAGCCGGCGTTCAACCGGCGCGTCGACTGTTCAACCCCGAGAGCAGGCCTGGCAGGGCCTGGCCGATCTGGTTGGAGAAGGTCGTGGCGGTGTCGTTGTCCGGTGTGGCGTTCCTGGCGCTTTCGGCGCCGGCGACGAGGCTCAGCACGACCAGCATGAGGATGGCGTACAGACCCAGGGTGGCCAGGGCGGTGTTGCGGGCGTAATGGCGTGGGCTGCGACGTTTCATGGCGGCTTCCGTGATCGATACCTCGGATGGGCATAGGATCGCGGAGAAGAATTCGATTGGATAACGAATTGTCGCGCTATTAACTATCGACAGAAATGATGCTTTGGCCGAACGACCGGTACGGGTTGCGGGGCCCGGGTTCGGGCCCGATGGATCAGGACGAAGTCGGCGTGAGCAGGCGATCGACCACCTGCCGGGCTCGCTCGAAGGAGGGGTAGCCGCTGCGCGCGACCGGCAGCTCGGCGTAGGCCTGGCGATAGGTCTCGGCCTTGGGAATGTCGGCGCGCGGCAACAGGAAGGGCTCGGCGTAGATCTTGTAGAGCATCGCGTTGGCCAGCGGGTAGCGTCGCTCGGCGGAACGTTCGAGGAGGCGGGTGATGCGCTCGCAATCGCTGGCCTGGCCGTCGCGGCGAGCGATCAGCACGGCCTGGTAGAAGTCCGCCTCGCCGCTGCGGTCGTCGCGCGCCGCGCGCTCCAGCAGGGCCTGGGCCAGCGGCAGGCGATCGCGGTCGTTGGCGACGATGATCAGTTTCGCCTGCAGCATGTCGTTCTCGTACAGCAGTTTTTCCCTGTCGCTGTCCTGGCGGCAGGTGGCGCAGCTTGCCAACAGCGGGATCAGGCAAAGTGCAATCCATTTCGGCATGGCGGTTGTTTCCTTGTCATGGATGAGACGGCACGAGGCTGGAATCCAATGGAGAGGCGAGGCGCCTCCAAGGTTCCCTCGCATGCAGTCTAGTCGGCCCGTAGCGGATGGGACCGGCCGTTCTTGATACGCATCAACTGGCGCCGGCGGGCAAGGCGTACGGTGAAAGATGCAGGGCGGCGCACGAAGCGCCTGTCCCGAAGCCAAGAAGGAAACGCTCATGATTCGTGAAGTTGAAGGTGACATTCTGCTTTCCGGGGCCCAGGTGATCGCCCACGGCATCGCGCCCCAGGACCATTTCGACAGCGGCCTGGCCCTCGCCTTGCGCGAACGCTGGCCGTCGATGGTTCGCGACTACCGGCATGCCGCCCATGCCAGGGCGCCCGAGCCGGGCGGCATCTGGGTCTGGGCCGGGGTCGACGAGCAGGGCAAGACCCAGTGCATCGTCAACCTGATCACCCAGGGCATGCTGCACAGCGGTCGTAGCGCCAAGCCGGGCAAGGCGAGCCTGGAGGATGTCGGCCATGCCCTGCGCGAGCTGGCCCGCTATGTGCGCAGCGAAGGGGTGAGCAGCCTGGCTCTGCCCTGCGTGGCGACGGGAGTGGGCGGGCTGGACTGGTCCGAGGTCAAGCCGCTGGTGGTTCGCCACCTGGGCGACCTGGAGATCCCGGTGATTCTCTACGAGGTCTATCGCAAGGGCGTGGCGGCCGAGGAAAAGCTGGCCTGAACGAAAAGCCCGGCGTGAGCCGGGCTTTTCAGGGTTGCGGGGAAAAGAAAAACGTTCCTGGCAGGCGGCGTTCAACCCTGCGCATCGGTGTCGCTCGCGGTTGGCGCCGTGGCCTGTTGCTGCTGGGCCTGCTCGATGGCGTGCTGGTTCAGTTGGACCATGCGGTTTTCCATCAGGCTGGATTCGTCGGCGAAGCTGGCTTGCACTGCGAGGGTGGTAGCCATGCCGAGGAGAATGGCGGCGAAGACATTGCGTTTCATGATGACCTCCGGTTTTCCTTGGGAATGTCATCAGGATAATTCGTAATAATTTTTTAAAAATAGCAGTTCTGGAGAGTTACCTTTGCGTAATAAGTAATTATTGGGCGCAAAAAAAGCCCGGTATCAACCGGGCTTTCGCTGGAGCGGGCCTTAGCCCAGGTGCTTCTTGTCCAGCTCGATCGCCTGGTCGAGGGTTTCCAGCAGTGCCTTGCGCACCTTGAGCTTGGTATTGCGGTGCGCGGTCATGTTGAGTTTCTTCAACTGCTGGGCCGCTGCACGCGCGCTTTCCTGCAACTGGTCGGCGCTGACCAGGGTGTCGAGGAAGCCGGCATCCACCGCAGCGGCCGGACTGAACATCTCGGCATTGATGACCGAGCGGGTGAACGCCGACTTGCGCAGGCGATCGCGGGCCAGTTCGATGCCGACATGGTGCATGGTCATGCCGATGGCGACTTCGTTCAGGCCGATCTGGAACGGCCCGTCGACGCCGATCCGGTAGTCGGCCGAGAGCAGCAGGAAGGCGCCCTTGGCTACCGCGTGCCCGGGGCAGGCGACGATCACCGGGTAGGGATGGGAGAGCAGGCGGCGAGCCAGGGTCGAGCCGGCGGCGACCAGGTTGACGGCATTCTCCGGGCCGGAGGTCATGACCTTCAGGTCGTAGCCACCGGAGAGGATGCCCGGCTGGCCGGTGACGATGACCACGGCCTTGTCCTGCAAGGCCTGGTCGAGAGCCTGGTTGAAGGCGTCGATCACCGCCGGGGAGATGGCGTTCACCTTGCCGTTGTTGAGGGTCAGGGTGGCGATGCCGTCTTCGAACTGGTAGCTGATCAACTCGCTCATGGCAGGATTCCTTTTGGTGGAGTGGCGCAGACCTTACTGATGGCCGCCGTCGGCGTAAAGCGCTTTGGCTGACCCGCGGGTCATGCGCGATTGCGCTTGCGCGGCCTCCCGGCCAGGGCTCCAGCGACGCCTGCGCGTTCCTGCCAGAAGAAACGGTTGAGTCTGACCGGGGAAGACAGCAATATGGGCCCTATCGTTAGTCCGGCCTTGCATGCGGTGCAGGCCAGCCGTTTCGAGGATGTCCGCCAGGCGCGATCCGCCACCGGGACGAGAACGGACGAAGGTCTCCGGCGGTCCGCTGGAGGCCGGTACGCGGGGGCGTCCTCGCGAGGAACCTATCAATCAGGCGCGGGTCGGGTTACGAACCCGTTGAGGAGATCCAAAGTGAGCGAGTCCCTGTCCATCCATCATGACGTGGGCGGCCATCAATTCGAGACGACGGTGGATGGCCATCGTGCCTATCTGGCCTATATGGACCTGGGCAAGCAGACGCTGGATATCTACCGGACCTTCGTACCGGATTCGCTGCGTGGTCGCGGTATCGCCGCTGCGTTGACCGAGCACGCCCTGCAGTACGCCGACCGCATGGGCTACAGCGTGATCCCGTCCTGCTCCTACGTGGAGCGTTACATCGAGCGTCGTCAGCGTCAGGCCGATCCGGCCGCCTGAGCAGGCGTGCAATGAAAAACGCCGGGCATCAGCCCGGCGTTTTCGTTTCCGCCTCGCTCAGCCGCGCAGGCGTTTCGGCAGCACGTCCTTGAGCTTGGCGTGCATGCTGCGGATGCTCTTCTCGGTGGTCGCCCAGTCGATGCAGGCGTCGGTGATGGAGACGCCGTACTGAAGTTGGTCGAGATCCTTCGGAATCGGCTGGCTGCCCCAGCCCAGGTGGCTTTCCACCATCAGGCCGACGATCGAGTTGTTGCCTTCGACGATCTGGTTGCTGACGTTGTCCATCACCAGCGGTTGCAGGGCCGGGTCCTTGTTGGAGTTGGCGTGGCTGCAGTCGACCATGATGTTCAGCGGGATTTTCGCCTTGTTCAGGTCCTGCTCGCAGAGCGCGACGCTGACCGAATCGTAGTTCGGCTTGCCGTTGCCGCCGCGCAACACCACGTGACCGTAGCGGTTGCCCTTGGTGGTGACGATGGATACGCCGCCCTGCTGGTTGATGCCGAGGAAACGATGTGGGCTGGAGACCGACTGCAGGGCATTGATCGCCACGGTCAGGCTGCCATCGGTGCCGTTCTTGAAGCCGACCGCGGAAGACAGGCCGGAGGCCATCTCGCGGTGGGTCTGCGATTCGGTGGTACGGGCGCCGATCGCCGACCAACTGATCAGGTCCTGCAGGTACTGCGGGGAAATCGGGTCGAGCGCTTCGGTGGCGGTGGGCAAGCCTTTCTCGGCGAGGTCGCGGAGCAGTTGGCGGCCGATGTGCAGGCCATCCTGGATCTTGAACGAGTCGTCCAGGTACGGATCGTTGATCAGGCCTTTCCAGCCCACCGTGGTACGCGGCTTCTCGAAGTACACGCGCATCACCAGGAACAGCGTATCCGCCACTTCGGCCGCGAGCGCCTTGAGGCGGTCGGCGTATTCGTGGGCGGCCTTGATGTCGTGGATGGAGCAGGGGCCGATCACCACGAACAGACGGTGGTCCTTGCCATCCAGAATGTCGCGCACCACCTGGCGACCATGGGCCACGGTCTGCAGCGCCTTGTCGGTCAGGGGAATTTCACGCTTGAGCTGCTCCGGCGTGATCAGGGTCTCGTTGGAGGCAACGTTAAGGTCGTCGATCTGTAAATCAGCCATCGTGGTACTCAATCAGGTCACGGGCGCCGGCCGCCGGGAGGCCCCCTGCGAAAGGGCGCAGGCATGAAGTTCGCAAACGGGGAGACGAACCTTAACGTGTCGGGCCGGGCCTAGACAATGGGCGGGACGCGGTTCGCCGGTGTTTTCCCCGCTCTGCGCACGTTTTCTTCGTTGCTCCGGGCCAAGGCTGCCAGCGGAGTTGCAGGCGAGGCCGCCGCGGACGATATTGTGCAGGTGCTGCGGAGGGGCGCGCCTTGCGCGTATCCGCTGGCCGAGGAGGGCGCCAGCGCTATCGCAGGAGCCGAAGCATACGGATGATGGTCGGGCCCCATTTCTTCCTTTCTATCGAGGTCAGCAGCGTGCCGTCCCTGGAACTCACCGATCTGGACGCCGACCGGCAGTTGCTTGCCCTGGAAGGGGTTTCGCTGTTGGTATTCACCAGCGAAGGCTGCGCGTCGTGCCGCTGGGCCCGGCGCCATCTCCCCGCGATGGACCTGCCCATCGAGCGCCTGTGCTGGGTGGACGCCGGCCGCAATGGCGGCCTGGTGGAACGCTACGGCGTCTTTCACCTGCCGGCCCTGTTCATGGTCCGCGACGGCCGCTTCCATGGCGCACTGAACGTTCCGCTGCACCAGGAAGCCTTGCGGGGTGCGGTGCTGGCGGGGTCGACCGCTTTACCTGAGGAGTTGCCCTGATGGATTCAAAGCAGCAACGGATCGGCGTCATCGGTACGGGAGCCATCGGCGGCTTCTATGGATTGATGCTGGCGCATGCCGGTCACGACGTGCATTTTCTCCTGCGCAGCGAGTTCGAGGCGGTCAATCGCGCCGGACTCAGCCTGAATAGTGCGGTGCATGGCTTCCGGCGCCTGGCGCCGGTCCAGGCCTACCATTCGGCGCAGGACATGCCGCCCTGCGACTGGTTGCTGGTGGGCGCCAAGACCACCGGCAATGACGAACTGGCACCCCTGATCCGCGCAGCGGCGGCGCCGGGTGCCAAGGTTCTGCTGCTGCAGAACGGTCTGGGCGTGGAGGAGCGGCTGCGGCCGCTGCTGCCGGAAAGCCTGCATCTGCTGGGCGGCCTCTGCTTCATCTGTGTGCATCGCGGCGAACCGGGCGTGATCGAGCACCAGGCCTACGGCGGAGTGAATCTCGGCTATCATTCCGGACCGGCCGACGAGCGACGCCGGCGCGAGATCGTCGAGGAGGGTGCCGCGCTGTTCCGCGAGTCCGGGCTGGAGTCCACGGCGATGCCCGACCTGGAGCAGGCGCGCTGGCAGAAGCTGGTCTGGAACATCCCCTACAACGGGCTGTCGGTATTGCTGAAGAGCAGCACCGCGCCGCTGATGGCCAACGCGGACAGTCGGTCGCTGATCGAGGCGATCATGGAGGAAGTCATCGGTGCTGCCGGCGCCTGCGGCTTCATCCTGCCTGAGGGCTATGCGGACCAACTGTTGGCGGCGACCGAGCGGATGCCCGACTATCGGCCGAGCATGTACCACGACTTCGCCCATGGGCGGCCACTGGAGCTGGCGGCGATCTATGCCGCGCCCCTGGCCCGCGCTGCTGCTGCGGGCTACCGGATGCCCAGGGTCGAGGCGCTGCACCAGGCGTTGCGCTTCCTCGAAGCGCAACCGCGCTGAAGGGCCGAGCGCGGCGACCAGCCGGCGCCGCGCTCGCAGGGAGAAAAGGGATTTACCCCAACGGGCCGGAAAAAGCCCGAAACAGCAGGGAACGCTAGGAGAATGGATGCTTGCTGCTAATCTGCTAATGAGGCCCGCCGCGCAGGCTGTCGAGGAGGCCGCATGATTCGTTCGATTCTCTATGCCACCGATCTGGGGCTCTATGCTCCCTATGTCCTGCAACACGCCCTGTCGCTGACCCGCGCCTACAACGCCGAGCTCTATGTCGTCCATGTGGTGGAGCCCCTCGGGCTGTTCGCCGAGTCGGTCCTGCAGACCTACCTTGACACCGAGCGTCTCCAGGACCTGCGGGCGCAAGGGCTGGACAACGTCATGGAAAGCATCGAGAAGCGGGTCCTGGAAGGGTTTCGCGATGAACTCGGCGAGTTGCCCCAGGATGCGGCGCTGGTCAAGAGCGTGCGAGTGGTGCAGGGCGACCCGCCGCAGATGATCCTCGATGAGGCGGAAAAGCTGGCCGTGGACCTGATCGTCGCCGGCAGCCATAGCCACGGCACCCAGCTCGATACGCCGCTGGGCCGGACTGCCGCGCGTCTGGTGCAACTGGCGGAGGTACCGGTGTACCTGGTGCCGATGTTGCAGCACCGTAGTCGCGACCTGTAGGCCAGCGGTCGGCTGGTGAAAAAGCGTGCAAAATCAAAAAAAACGTCTAATTTTATTCCTCAAACCATTAATATGGTTATATACCTTCGGTTCTTGATCGCCGGTCGCGACAACCTTTTCGAGGAATCTCCATGAAGCTTCAGCAATTGCGCTATATCTGGGAGGTTGCGCACCACGACCTCAACGTCTCCGCCACGGCGCAGAGCCTCTATACTTCGCAGCCGGGCATCAGCAAGCAGATCCGCCTGCTGGAGGACGAACTGGGCGTCGAAGTGTTCGCTCGCAGCGGCAAGCACCTGACCCGGGTGACGCCGGCGGGGGAGCGGATCATCCATACCGCCGGCGAGATCCTGCGCAAGGTCGAGAGCATCAAGCAGATCGCCCAGGAATTCTCCAACGAGAAGAAGGGCACGCTGTCCATCGCCACTACCCACACCCAGGCGCGCTATGCGCTGCCCAACGTGATCAGCGGCTTCATCAAGCAGTACCCGGACGTCTCCCTGCACATGCACCAGGGCACGCCGATGCAGATCGCCGAAATGGCGGCCGACGGCACCGTCGACTTCGCCATCGCCACCGAGGCGCTGGAGTTGTTCGGCGACCTGATCATGATGCCCTGCTACCGCTGGAATCGCTGCGTCATCGTGCCCCACGGGCATCCGCTGACCAAGCTGCCGAAACTGACCCTGGAAGCCCTGGCCGAGCAGCCGATCGTCACCTACGTGTTCGGCTTCACTGGCCGTTCCAAGCTCGACGAAGCCTTCAGCCAGCGCGGCCTGGTGCCCAAGGTGGTATTCACCGCGGCCGATGCCGACGTGATCAAGACCTACGTGCGGTTGGGCCTGGGGGTCGGCATCGTGGCGCACATGGCGGTCGATCCGAAGCTCGACAACGACCTGGTGATCCTCGACGCCAGCCACCTGTTCGAGTCCAGCGTGACCAAGATCGGCTTCCGCCGCGGCACCTTCCTGCGCGGCTTCATGTGCGACTTCATCGAGAAATTCGCTCCGCACCTGACCCGCGAGCTGCTGGCCAAGGCCGTGCAATGCCACAACAAGGCCGAGCTGGACGAGTTGTTCGACGGCATCGAACTGCCGGTCTATTGATCGCCTCGGCCCATGAAAAAGCCCGGCCTGGTGCCGGGCTTTTTCATGGCTGGCCCTCAGAGCATGTCGAGATTGTCGCGTCCGGCCAGCCTGGCCAGCGCTTCACGATCAGCGTCCGCGGCCTGCTCGGCTCGCGGTTCGAGGACTTCATGGAGGAAGCTCATGAACACGGTGTAGACCTGTTCGCGCCCGTCGTCGTGGCGAACCACGAAGAACGGCGCGGTCTCTACGCCATATTGGGCGGCGACCATCCAGCCTGCGCTGTTCGGGTCGCGTTCGTCGGCCACCAGGGTGCGATGGATGCGCGGCAGGTAGCCGCCTTGTTCCAGGCGTTGCCGGACTTCCTTGCACTTGCGGCAGTCCTCGCCGGTGGCGAGGACTTTCTTGACCATGGTGATGCGCATGCTGGGTCTCCGCTCGGGGTTCGACCCGCACTTTACCCCGATTGCATACGCTCTATCGACGGTTTCAGGCCTTGCTGATCAGGTTGCCGGCGTGCAGCCCGCACTCCTTGTGGGTGGCTTCCTCCCACCACCAGCGGCCCTCGCGCTCGTGCTGGTTGGGCAGCACCGGACGGGTGCAGGGTTCGCAGCCGATGCTGATATAGCCGCGTTCGTGCAGGCTGTTGTAGGGCAGTTCGAGCATGCGGATATAGCCCCAGACTTCCTCGCTGGTCATGGACGACAGCGGGTTGAACTTGTACAGCGGCTTTTCTGGCGTGGAAAAGGCACCGTCGATTTCCAGCACCGCCACCTGGCTGCGCGTGCCGGGGCTCTGGTCGCGGCGTTGGCCGGTGGCCCAGGCGCGCACGCCGGCGAGCTTGCGCTTGAGCGGTTCGATCTTGCGGATGCCGCAGCACTCGCCGTGGCCGTCCCGGTAGAAGCTGAACAGGCCCTTTTCCTTCACCAGGGGTTCGAGCAGGCGCGGGTCGGGGGAAAGCACGTCGATGGCGATGCCGTAGTGTTCGCGGACCTGGTCGATGAAACGATAGGTTTCCGGGTGCAGGCGACCGGTGTCGAGGCTGAACACCTTCACGTTGCGGTTGAGCTTCCAGGCCATGTCTACCAGGACGACGTCCTCGGCGCCGCTGAAGGAGATCCACAGCTCGTCGCCGAAGTGCTCGAAGGCGGCTTTCAGGATGTCCTGGGGGGATTTGTCGGCAAGGCTGGAAGCGAGGGCGGGAAGGTCGAAAGGCTGGCTCATCGGGCTGGGGTCCTGGTGCTGGGCGGCGCTGTTGCGCTCTGTGGCGGGAATGGTAGCAAAGGGCGGCATATGGCCCTAAATAACCATTTACCCCTGTCGACCTTGATTCCAGGAATAAGCCGGCGTTGCCTTGCCCTCGGCGAGGGGCTAGAGTGCCGCGTCCGTCGTCACCCCATCGTTCAGAGAATTTCGAGGAGAGTCCTGTGGAAATTGCCTGTCTTGACCTGGAAGGCGTGCTGGTTCCGGAAATCTGGATCGCGTTCGCGGAAAAAACCGGTATCGACGCCTTGAAGGCGACCACCCGGGACATTCCGGACTACGACGTGCTGATGAAGCAGCGCCTGCGCATCCTCGACGAACATGGTCTGAAGCTGGGCGACATCCAGGAGGTGATCGCTACCCTGAAGCCGCTGGAGGGGGCGGTGGAATTCGTCGACTGGCTGCGCGAGCGCTTCCAGGTGGTGATTCTCTCCGACACCTTCTACGAGTTCTCCCAGCCGCTGATGCGCCAGCTGGGCTTCCCGACCCTGTTGTGCCACAAGCTGGAGATCGACGACAGCGACCGCGTGGTCGGCTATCAATTGCGCCAGAAGGATCCCAAGCGGCAGTCGGTGATCGCCTTCAAGAGCCTCTACTATCGGGTGATCGCCGCCGGCGATTCCTACAACGACACCACCATGCTTTCCGAGGCCCACGCCGGCATCCTGTTCCATGCCCCGGAAAACGTGATCCGCGAGTTTCCCCAGTTCCCCGCGGTGCATACCTACGAAGACCTCAAGCGCGAGTTCCTCAAGGCTTCCAGCCGTTCGCTGAGCCTGTAGCCGCGCCGCCGATGAAAGAGCCCGCGGAACGCGGGCTCTTTTCTATTCCGGGGACGCTGTCCCGGCCATTCCTTCCAGGGTTTCCAGCAGCACCCGGACCTTGTCCAGGGTTTCCTGGTACTCGTCCTCCCAGTGCGAGTCGGCGACGATGCCGCCGCCGCCCCAGCAACTGACCTGGCCGTCCCTGACCAGCAGGGTGCGGATGGCGATCGAGCTGTCCATCTCGCCGCGCACGTCGAGGTAGAACAGGCTGCCGCAGTAGATGCCGCGTCGGCTCGGTTCCAGCTCGTCGATGATCTGCATGGCGCGAATCTTCGGCGCGCCGGTGATCGAGCCGCCGGGGAAGCTGCCTTCCAGCAGGTCGAGGGCGTCCTTGCCCGGCGCCAGTTCGCCGGTGACGCTGCTCACCAGGTGATGCACGTTGGGATAGCTTTCCAGGGCGAACAGCTCCGGTACCCGTACGCTGCCAGGTTGGCAACTGCGTCCGATGTCGTTGCGCAGCAGGTCGACGATCATCAGGTTTTCCGCGCGGTCCTTGGGGCTGGCCAGCAGCGACGCCGCCAGCGCCATGTCCTCCTCGGGCGTCTTGCCACGCGGGCGGGTGCCCTTGATCGGCCGGGTTTCCACCTTGCCCTTGCCGAGCTTGAGGAAGCGCTCCGGCGACAGGCTGAGGATCGCGCCGTCGGCCAGTCGCAGGTAGCCGGAGAACGGCGTCGGGCAGGCCTCGCGCAGGGCGCGATAGGCCGGCCACGGCGAGCCGCTGCAAGCGGCCTGGAAGCGCTGGCTATAGTTCACCTGGTAGCAGTCGCCTGCCTGGATGTAGTCCTGGATGCGGCGGATCGCCTGCCGATAGTCGGATGCGCTGATGCTCCGTCGGAATTTTCCCAGAAGCTTGAAGTTGCCGGCCGTGCCTTGCGCTTCCTCGCTGAACAGGGCGATCAGGCGCTGGCGTTCGCGCTCGTCCAATCGCGGGTGGAATACCAGTTGGCTGGTGCCGGCCTGGTGGTCGCTGATCAGCGCCCAGGCATACAGGCCGACGGAGGCCAGCGGCAGGCCCAGGTCATCGCGGGCGTGTTCGCCGATGCGCTCGATGCGCCGACCCAGGTCGTAGGATAAATAGCCCAGCAGACCGCCGGCGAAGGGCAGTTCGTACGGCGCTGGCAGCTGCGCGGGGCCCAGGCTTCCGGCCGCTTCGCGTAGGCGGGCGAAGAAGCGGTTGGCCGATTCGTCGGGCAGCGGCGCCAGTTCTGCCAATGGCCAGGCGCTCATAAGGTCATAGCGTCCACGGGTAGCGATGGGGCGACCCGAATCGAGCATCACCGCACCGGGCGCCTCATGGATGATGGCAAAGAGACAGCTTGGGTCGCTATGGTAGGGCAGGGGGTGAACATGACAACTGGGCATGGAAAGTGGGGGTAGTGGGACAGTCAGGAATTCTAGTTCGCCGGAATCGTCGATCCTAGAGCCATTTCTTCAGTTTACGTAAGAAGGGTGATCTGCTAATTATGGAAATATCCCACGGAGATTTGGCTCCGTACCACAATGATAATGACACAGGGATACAGGCCGTGGATGCAGTACAGGATCCAGCAGCCGGCAGCCTTTCGCGCTCCAGAATAGTGCCGCCTCAGGTGCCAGCCGAATATTCTCTTCGCCCCGCGATCCGCAACCTGCTGGATCGCAATCCCCATTCACGCGTTCTGATGTTTTCCGCACCTGCCGGCTTCGGCAAGACCTGCGCGCTCGCCGCCCTGGCCAGGGAGCGCACTGTAGCAGACCAGGCGGTGGCCTGGCTGTCGCTGGCCGAAGAAGACGACGACCCCGCCCGTTTCTGCCGGCAGCTGATCGAGGCGCTGGGCGAAGCCGTGCCGCAGCTTGGCGACGACGCCCAGACCTACCTGCAGAACACCATGCGGGTCCCGGTGGTGGCGGTGATCGAAAGCCTGCTCGGCGATCTCGATCGCTATGCGCGGCCGTTGCTGCTGGTGCTGGACGACCTGCACCTGGTTAGCAACCCGGACATCTTCACCGGCCTCAACCGCCTGGTGCAGTACGCACCGCCCGGGCTGGTCCTGGCCCTGGGCACGCGTTCGCAGCCGGCGCTGAGCCTGGCTACCTGGCGGGCCAAGGGACTGTTGCTGGAAATCGGCCTCGAGGAGCTGCGCCTCGGCTTCGAGGAAACCCGCGAATACCTCGAGCGCAGCGGTCTCTATCTGGACGAGCCCTGCCTGAAGGCGCTCTATGGCCAGACCGAAGGCTGGGTGGTGGGCGTGCATCTCGTCAGCCTGTGGCTGCGCCAGCAACCGCAGGTGCAGGAAATGGCCCTGCTCGACGGCGACAAGCAGGCGGTCAGCGCCTATCTGCTGGCGGCGGTCTTCGAACGCTTGCCTGGCGACCTGCAGGAAGCGCTGCTGGCCCTTGGCGTTGCCAGCCAATTGAGCGGCGACCTGGCCAACGCCCTGACCGGGCGCCAGGACGGCCAGGCGCTGCTGGAACGCCTGGAGTCCATGCAATTGTTCCTCCTGCCGCTGGATCGCGAACGCCAGTGGTATCGCTTCCACCTGCTGTTCGCCGACTTCCTCCGCAACCGCCTGCGCGACTCCGATCCGGACCGTTTTAAGCAACTGCATTTCAACGCCAGCCTGTGGTTCACCAACCACCACATGCCGACGTTCGCCATCGAGCATGCCTGTGCGGCGGAAGACCCGGAGATGATCGCCGCGCTGGTCGACGGATGCGGACTGGAGCTGATCAACCGCGGCCAGCTCAGCCTGATCTACCGTTGGCGCAAGCATGTGCCGGACGAAATCGCCGAGCGCTATCCGATCCTGGTCCTTACCGATGTCTGGTCGCGGGCCAGCGACCTCAGCCTGGGCGAGGCCAACCGGATCATCGACGAACTGCTGGCGCGCTGGGGGGAGAGCCGCGGCGACGGACCGATGGGCGACCAGTACCTCTCCGCGCTGGCGGTGAAAGCGGTGGTGGCGTTGCAGAAGGACGATCTGGAACTGTGCATCTCCCTGGCTCGCCGGGTCGAGGTCCAGCTCGGGCAGAACGCTGCCTTCCTCGAAGTGGCGGTGTTGATCACCGCCGCGCTGGCCCAGGTGGTCCGTGGCCAGGGCGACCAGGCGCGGCGCCTGCTGGGGCTGGCGCAGCAGCGCAATCATTTCCTCGAAGGGCGCTACCTGGACATGCAACTGGCCAACGTCGAGGTGATCCTCGCACTCGAGCAGGGCCAGGTGAAACAGGCGCAACTGCTCATCGAGCGGCTCCGCCAGCGTGCCCGGCCGCTGTTCGAGAAGTCCAGGAGCGCGCTGGCGCTGCCGACCATCACCGAGGCCCTGACCGCCTACTACAGGATCGAGCTGGACGGGCTGGAAGAGCGCCTGGGCTGGGCGCTCGGGCATGTGGATGTGATCAATCCGATCGATTTCTATGCCCAGGGACAGATCTGCCTGGCGCGCACCCAGCGCCTGCTGGGACGGCCGAAGGAGGCGCTGGCCAGCCTGGCGGCGATGCAGGCCCTGGCCTCGCGCAATCAGTCGTGGCGCTTCTTCGCCCAGGCCATGGCCGAAGAGATCAACCTGATCCTCCAGGACAGCGGCCCCGACCGCCTGAAGCGCGCCGAGCAGCGGTTGAAGAGCGTGGACTGGAACAAGATGGCCGCACACTACCGCAACATGGCCTTCAACCCGGTCAACTGGTCGCTGGGTGTGAGCCGCGTGCGCCTGTTGCAGGGGCGAGGACATTTCAGCGAGGCGCTGCACGAGATCACTCAGTTGCGCGGCACCTTGCAGCCCGGCTGGCACGGCCTGCAGCGCCTGCGCCTGGATATCCTGGCGGCGCTCAGCTATCAGCGCCTGGGCTACCAGGAACGGGCCAACAGCCTGCTCGGCGAATGCCTGATCAATGCCGAACGGGAAGGGGTGCGCAGCCTCTTCATCGAGGAAGGCGACGGCATTCGCCAGTTGCTCCAGCAACTCGAATCCACCGAGCGCCAGCCGGCGCTACAGACCTTCATTCGCGGCCTGCTCGGCATCTGGCCCGGGCAGGGCGTGCGCAAGCCCCAGGATGCGCTCGAGGAAGGCCTGACGGAGCGCGAGCGCGAAGTGGTCTGCCTGGCCGCACAGGGCCTATCCAACGAAGAAATCGGCCAGCGCCTGTCGCTGGCCCTGGGGACCGTCAAATGGCATCTGCACAACATCTACGAAAAGCTCAAGGTGCGCAATCGCACCCAGGCGATCCGGCGAGCCCGCGAGCTGAGCCTGCTCTGACCATGGGCCATCGCGACGGGGTTCCCGCCAGCACCATCCCGCTGTTGCAGACCAAGCTGTTCCCGCCAGGCGCCGGAGGGCTGCCGCTGCTGCCCCGCCAGGCGCTGATCGACCGCCTGTACGAGGCCCGCGGGCGACGCGCGATGGTGCTCAGCGCGCCGGCCGGCTTCGGCAAGAGCACCATCCTCTGCCAGTTGCGCCTGCGCCTGCTGGAGCAGGGCGCGGCGGTCGCATGGTTGTCCTGTGACGAGACCGACAGCGAACCGCAGCGTCTGATCCAGTACCTGCTGGCGAGCATCCAGCGAGTGGTCCCGGCATTCGGCGGCAATACCGCCAATCTGCTCGGCACCGACGTCGCGGTGCCGCTGGAGGGTATCCTGGATGCCTTCCTCGCCGACCTGCGTCGCCTGGAAGGTCCCTTGTACCTGTTCCTCGACGATTTCCACCGCATCCGCCACGCCGCCTTGCCGCATGGGGTTCGCTACCTGATCGAGAACCTGCCCGATCACGTGCGGGTGGTGGCCTCGACCCGCTTCCGCCCGCGCTTCCTGGTCGACGAGCCGACCCTCAAGCCCTGGACCTTCTGCCTGAGCGCGGAAGACCTGCGGCTATCGCGCGAGGAGAGCGATGCGTTTCTCCTCGACCTCAAGGGACTGGAACTGGGCGAGCGCGAGCTGAAGCTTCTGTTCAAGCGCACGGAAGGCTGGATCACGGCGTTGCACCTGGCGGCCCTGGCCCTCAGTCGCAATACCGACCGGGAAGGTTTCCTCCGCAGGCTCTCCGGGACCGAACGGAACATCGCCGACTACTTGGCGGAAGACGTGCTGGCCAGCCTGCCCGCCGACCTGCAGCTGTTCCTCGACCAGACCTCGGTGCTCGACGAGTTCAATGCGGAACTGTGCAATGCGCTGACCGGACGTCGCGACGGCCTGGACATGCTCATGCGCCTGCAGAACGAGCAGTTGTTCGTCATCGCCCTGGACGACCAGCGCGAATGGTTCCGCTACCACCATCTGTTCGCCGAGTTCCTCCAGGGGCGGCTGTCCCGGCATGCCGATCCGACCCCGCTGCTGCATGCGGCGGCGCGCTGGTGCGAGGGGCGCGACCTGGCCGACCGGGCGATCAAGTACGCCCTTCGCGCCCGCGACTACCTGTTCGCCGCCGAGTTGCTGGAGCGCCAGGGCGCGCGCCTGATCGCCGGTAACCGGGTGTACGGCATCCTCGGCATGCTCAACGGCATTCCCGCCGAGGTGATCCGTGAGCATCCGGTGTTCCAGATCTTCTACGCCTGGCAACTGGCGTTCGAGCAACGCTTCGCCGAGGCCGAGGCGTTGATCGAGGAGGTCAGCCACCGCCTCTTGCAGGGGCGCGGCAAGGTCATGCACTTCGGGCTCGGCGAGTTGCTCGCCGCCGCCCAGGTGCTCAAGGCCCTGGTGTTGCTCTACCAGGACAAGCTCGAAGCCTGCCTGAAGGTCGCCCGCCACTGGCTGTCCATGGTCCCGAGCAACCAGCCGGTGTTCCGCGCCAGCCTGCTCTGCGTGCAGGCTTCGGCGCATGCGCTGCTCGGCGACTACGCCGAGGCCGCCGGCGCCATCGGTTCCGCGCGGGAAGACCTGAAAGTCGCCGACAGCGAGTACCTGCAGGTGGTGACCAGCCTGATCGAATCCCTGATCTGCAAGGAGAGTGGCGACCTGGAGCGGGGCAGGGCGATCGCCGAGTCGGCGCGCAACCGGGTCGAGCAGGTGTTCGGCCGGCGCAGCCGGGTCGGCGGCCCCTTGTCGCTGGCCTATGCCGACCTGCTCTACGAGCAGGACCGGCATGCCGGCGTGCTCGCCGAACTACCGCTGGCGACGGTCTGGCGGGATGTCGCGACGCCGGTGGAACTGCTCAGTCGCGGCCAGTTGGTCATGGCCAAGGCGCGCTTCTTCTCCGGCGCCGCCGAGCAGGGGCTGGCGCAACTCGACGAATGGCTGAGCGGTCTGCTCTCGCCCGGCTACGAGCGTGTCTATGCTCACGCCATGAGCTGCAAGGTGCAGTTCCTGCTGTGGCTGCGCCGTCCGAACGAGGCCGAACGGGTCTGCCTGCAACTGGAGCGGCATCTTGCCGGGCTCTCCGGCGAGCGGCATGCCGACGCACAGACCGCCCTGGTCCTGGCGGAGGCTCGGCTGGCATTGTCCGAGCGTCACGCGGAACGCGCGCAGAGCAAGCTGGAAAGCTGTCTGGCCGGCTACTCTTCCGCTTACCAGAGGGATCGGCGGCTGCGTTTGTCCTTGTTACTTTCTGTGGCGTATTGGCAGAAAGGTAACAGCGAAAAAGCCATCGGCCTGTTCCTCGCCACGCTCGAGGAAGCCTGGAATCTCGGCTATCGCCGGCTGTTCCAGGACGACGCGTTGTGGCTGTTGCCGATGTGGGAAAGCTGGAGGGAAGCGGAGCCCAAGCGTGCCGCGGCCTGGCAGGGGCTGGCCGACCTGCTCCGCGAGCAGTGCCGGAAGCTCTCCGTGGACCCGGAAAGTTTCGATGAAAATCAGGATGTTAGCCATCGCGAACGGGAAATCCTGCGGCTGGTGGCGGCGGGCTTGTCGAACCGCGATATCGCGCAGGCGGTGCACCTGTCGGAAGCCACCATCAAGTGGCACCTGCACAACCTGTTCGCCAAGCTGGGTGTGAAGAGCAGAACGCAAGCCGTACTAAAGGGTAAAAGCCTGGGACTGCTGAGCGAGGCGTGAGCGGCAGCCGCCATCGCTCCATCCCTTGGATGGGCTGGCGGCGGAAGGGGTGGCCCAGTAGCTTGGAATCCAGGACGAGAGAGCATGAGGCTCTACCGAATCCATGTCCGGGACACCTAGGGAAGCAGTACCGGACCTGGAGACCGGCGAGATGCCGGTCGATCTGCCGGGGACAGGATGCAAACGGCAGTGCCCTGGGGCAAACCACACCTGAACACTGGAGAAATAACAATGAAAAAGCACCTGTTCCTTGCAACTGCTGTTCTGGCTGCTCCCTTGCTGGCGCATGCCGACCTGAAAGCCATGGACGATGGCGCGCTGTCCGACGTGACCGGCCAGGCAGGCATCAGCATTTCCGGTACTTTCCAGGGCTCCGTCGGGGCCGTGACCTACACCGATACCGACACCAACGGCGGCTCCCTGCGGCTGGAGAACATCAGCCTGCCGGCGCTGACCATCGACGATACCAAGCCGCTGACCATCGACGTCGTCACCACCGATATCGGCGGCAAGTCGACCCAGCAATTGGCCATCGGCCTGCCGGCCATCACCGGCGACGTGACCGTTGGCGCCATCAAGGTGGGCGACACCAGCGCCGCCAGCATCGGCTCGCTGACCGTCTCCGGGCTGAACATGGCCGGTTCCACCATCAAGGTCTGGGGTCACTGATCCAGGAACCGAGTCGAGACGCGAAGACCTCGCCGAGGCATCGGCGGGGTCTTTCTCCGAAAGAGGTACGACGGGGCGATGTTCGAGATTTTGCTGGGAAGTCTGATCGGGCTGTTCGGGTTCACCCAGACGGTCGATACCAAGCCGCAACCGCAGGGCACGGTCAACCTCAGCCAGCCTCTGACCCCCAATGGACCCTACCGCGAATCGGTGCAACTGGAGCCGATGAGCCAGTTGCAGTTCCGCAACGTCATCCGCCAGGCCTATGACTACAGCTGCGGCTCGGCGGCGCTTACCACGCTGCTGGACTACTACCTCGGGCGCAACCTCGAGGAACGCCAGGTCATGGAAGGGCTGCTGCGCTATGGCGAGGCCGATAAGATCGTGCAGCGCCGCGGTTTCTCGCTGCTCGACATGAAGCGCTACGCCGCTGCGCTGGGCTACAAGAGCGGTGGTTTTCGCGCCGAGTTCAGCGACCTGGACGCTCTCGAGCATCCGGCGCTGGTCCCCATCCACTATGCCGGCTTCAAGCATTTCGTGGTGGTGCGCGATGTCTACAACGATCACGTCTTCGTCGCCGATCCGGCCTTGGGCAACATCAGCTTCACCCGGACGCGCTTCGAGGAAATCTGGGACCAGAACGTCCTGTTCGTGATCTTCCCGAGTGGGCAGGAGCCCCGCAACGCGCTGGCGCTGAACGATCGCGACATGCGCCTGGTGGACGACCGCACCGTCAGCCTGCTGGCGTTCCGCGAGTTTCCGCAGATCAACAAGATCACTGAAAACCAGGTCCGTGAGCTGGGCACTGGTGGCGACGTCATACACCTGCGCACCAAGTAGCAGATACCCAAAAACAAGAACAATCTCTGGGGATAGCGCCATGAGAATCAGGGGGTACACATGCGCGGCGGCGCTGATGCTGTCTATCAGCGGTTTGTCCGTTGCCGAGGAAGCCTCGGTCGACCAGGCCCGTGACGCGCTGGCCAAGAAGAATGACGATGCCGACAGCGCCAAGGCGCTGGAGGAAGTCTTCCAGGCCGCCGAGAAGAGCTACACCTTGCTGAAGAAGGGCGAGCGGACCCTGACCTACGGTTTCGACTACGCGCTGGTGCGCGACCAGCGGCTGACCCTGGTGCCGCTGACCAAGACCAGCGGCGGCACGCAGATCTACGGCCTCGCCGGCCGGCAGAGCCAGTCCCAGCACACCTTCACCAACTCCTTCACCTTCGACTACGGGATCTGGGACAACCTCACCTTCAGTTTCCGCCTGCCGCTGGTAGCCAAGTACGACACCGAGATGGATACCCACGCCTACAGCCTCGGCGACGTTTCCGCGACCTTGCGCTGGCAGCCCTGGGCGGCGGTGCGCGGGCGGCCGGTCACCACGCTGTATACCACCATCGGCCTGCCGACCGGCGACAGTCCCTACAAGACCAACCTGGACAAGGACATCTCCACCGGCAACGGCTACTACAGCCTGGGCTTCGGCGCGAACATGTCCTATGTGATCGACCCGGTGGTCCTCTACGGCTCGCTCGGCTACACCTGGAACCTGCCGGTGGACGACGTGCACCAGACCCTGGCCGACAACTCCCAGCTGGAGAAGGTCTCGCCCGGCAACACGATCAACTTCAACATGGGCATGGCCTACGCGCTGTCCTACGACGTCTCGCTGGCGACCTCGTACCAGATGGCCTACACGCTGAAGAACCGCTACCACACCACTGCCGGTACGTTCGAGTCGTCCGAACAGACCAGTAGCATCATGAACTTCTCGCTCGGCTTGCGGACGTCACCGGACTACATCGTCAACGTCAACGCCGGTTTCGGCCTCACGGAAGACTCGCCGGATGTACTGCTGGGGTTATCCGTACCCCTCGATATCAAAGGGCTGAAGGCCCAGTAACCCGCGAGCGAGGCCTGTTATGAAGATGCGCATTGCGCCGCTCTGGCTGGCGCTGGCAGGGGTGTGCCTGGCCTGGATTCCGCCGGCCGGCGCGCAGATGGCCAACGACCTGACCATCGGCAACCCGAAAGCCATGGCCCTCGGCAACGCCGTGACCGCCGACGAGACCGGCATCGATTCGGTGCACTACAACCCGGCGGCGCTGACCAAGATGAAGGGCCGCCAGGCGACCGTGAAGCTGCTCACCGGGGTAATGGACATCCGCGCCGGCTTCAAGGCGCCGCCGAACTACGGCGAAGGCACCTTCGGCCTGCGCGACGACCCGGTCGCCAACAGCCACAGCCGGACCCTGACCCCGACCATGTACCTGCCCGGCCTCGGCGGCATGACCGACGTGCCGTTGCTGGTGGCGCCGCTGGCCGGGATCTCGATCAACCCGCCGGGTTCCAAGTTCACCTTCGCCACCAACGTCTACACCCCGCAAGCGCTGGGCTACAGCCGCGATTCCGATAGCGATCCGGCGCGCTACCAGGGACGCGAGGTGTCGTTGCAGCGGCTCACCTACTTCTCGCCGACCCTGGCCTACCAGGTCAACGACGAGCTGTCGGTCGGCCTGTCGGTGGGTTTTTCCCACCAGGCAGTAGCGTTGAACGAGGATTTCCGGGCGCCGAACCAGTTGCTCGGGCTGTTGCAGCAGACCAAGGAGATCGGTTGCCTGCCGGGAATGCAGGAGATCCTCGAGGTGTTCTTCAACGTCTGCGGCGGCAACATCGGCCCGTTCCAGAACCTGGCCAATATCGACCTGGACATGCAGCAGTCGCTGTCGCCCAGCTTCAACCTCGGCGTGCTCTGGGAGCCCACCGACTGGTTCGCCTGGGGCGCGACCTACCAGAGCGAGTCGCGGATGAGGCTCAAGGGCAAGTACCGGGTCGACTACGGCCAGGGCTGGCAGGGTTTCTGGACCGGGGTGCACAAGTCGCTCGGTGGTGCGATCCTCGGCCAGATGTTCCCCTACGGGAACGTCGATGAAGAGCATGGCAACGCCACGATGAACATGGTCTACCCGGATGCCTTCTCCACCGGCGTGAAGCTGCGCCCGTTCAAGAAGTGGCAATTCAACTTCGACCTGAAATGGAACGGCTACAGCGACTGGAACGAGTTCAAGATCGAGTTCGACCGCGAGCTTGACCTGCTGCGCATCGCCAAGTACCTCGACTCGAAGGACGCCACCAGCCACAGCATCACCCTCGACCGCGGCTACCGCGATACCTGGAGCTGGGCCATGGGCGTGCAGTACGACGTCAACGACCGTTTGCAGCTACGCGCCGGCTATGAATACCGGCCTTCGGCGATCCCCAAGGGCCAGGCGGACATCCTGGTGCCGATCGGCGATGCCAATCTCTACGGCCTGGGGCTGGGCTACCAGTGGGACAAGGACACGGTGATCGATGTCGGTTTCAACTACTTCGTCACCAAGCAGAGCGTCAAGGCCGATACCAGCTGCAACCTGAACTGCACCGGGCTCGACAACCTGGTGTACAACCCCTACGCGGGACTGGACGTGGACACCACGGTGAAGGCCTATATTTTCACCATGACCTACCGTACGACCTTCTGAGGGCTGGAGCATGATGCGCGCATCCATCGTACTTTGCGTCTTCTCCCTGGCGCTGCCGGCATCTTCGCCGGGCTGGGCCTCCGGCGGGCGCTACCTGACCTGGGTGGACGACAATGGCGGGGTGCACAACACCTTCGTCGACGGCCAGTTCGACCGCCAGCAGCGCCAGGCGCGGCAGCGCATCGGCCAGAGCGACCAGGCGCGGGTGCTGAACAAGGCGGACAACGCCACGCAGTGGCCGGGGAACAGCAGCGGAGGGGAGAGCAAGCGTCGCTACTACACCTGGATCGATGCCAACGGCAACGTGCAGAACAGCTTCTATGCCGGCGCCCAGGTCGCCGGCCAGCGCGCCGACTACGTCCTGCCCAACGGCGAGCACTCCGCCGAATACATCGATGCCGAGGCCTTCGAGGGCAAGGGTTTCGTTCGCAGCGAGAACGGCAGTCCCTACTACACCTGGGTGGACGAGAAGGGCCGCATGCACAACTCGCAGATCCCGCCCGAGGAGCGCGCGGCGCGCTTCAAGCGGGAGGCCGCGCCTTCGTCGCAGATCGCCTTCACCGAGGGCCGGCAGATCGAGTTCAAGCAACGTCCGACGGCGTTGCCCGGGCTGGATGGCGCCGGCCAGCAGAGCGATGCGCTGAAGGCTTTGCTCAAGGGCACCGAGATGACCATCGACGATCTCTACCAGGACCTGCAACGGCGCTGCTGCGAGCAGATCGCCGAGAGCGACTTCACCGAACTGGATGCCGACGAACCGCGCTACGAGGAGTTGAACCGCTTCTCGCCGAGCTTCGACTTTCCCATGGGCAGGAGCTTCTACGCGGCGATCCGGCTGCCGCGCTCCCAGGGTGTCTACGGCCTGCGCATCCGCAGTTTCGCCAACCGCCAGGTGGTCTACCCGTCGCTGCTGTTCCTCGACGAGCACAAGCGGCCGACCCGGCTGGTCAGCGACGCGGTGTACAAGCTGAACCCGGAAACCTGGTATCGCTACGCTTTCATCGAGGGTACGGTGCCGGTGCGAGCCAATCGCGGCGAGCGCTACGTGCTGCTGCTGACCACCGACGAGGACCGCTCGCTGCAAACCCTCGACAACAAGCCGTTCAAGCGTCCGCTGCAGGACCTGGCGGTGAACGAGGCGGGCATGCAGGTGCATGAGCACGCCCGGCAGGGCGGCTTCGAGCTGGCCGTGGTGCGTTGAAATCCGAGACATGAAAAAGCCCGGCCGGAGCCGGGCTTCTTCATACCGGAAGCACGTCAGCCCTGGTGCTGCTGGACGTGGCCGAACAGCTGCTGGGAGAAGCGTACGCGCTCTTCCGCGGACTCTTCGATGCCTTTCGCCTTGAGTTCTTCCAGTCGCGCCTCGACGGCGTGGCAGCGGTGCACCAGGCCGCTGTCGTTGGCGATCTGGATGTTCAGGCCCGGGCGGGCGTTGAGTTCGAGGATCAGCGGGCCTTTCTCCTGGTCGAGAACCATGTCCACGCCGATGTAGCCGAGGCCCGACAACTCGTAGCAACCGGCCGCCAGCTTCATGAAGCCGTCCCAGTTCGGCAGTTGCACGCCGTCCACCGCGTTGGTGGTGTCCGGGTGCTTGGCGATCTTGTTGTTCAGCCAGGTGCCGCGCAGGGTGACACCGGTGGCCAGGTCGACGCCCACGCCGATGGCGCCCTGGTGCAGGTTGGCCTTGCCGCCCGACTGCCGGGTCGGCAGGCGCAGCATGGCCATCACCGGGTAGCCCATCAGTACGATGATGCGGATGTCCGGCACACCTTCGTAGCTGATGCTCTTGAAGATCTGGTCGGGGGTCACCCGGTACTCGATCAGTACGCGGTCGCGATGGCCGCCGAGGGAGTAGAGGCCGGAGAGGATGCTCGAGATGTGGTGCTCGATCTCCTCGTGGCTGACGATCTTCCCCGACACGGTCTTGTAGCGGCCCTCGAAGCGGTCGGCGATCACCATGATGCCGTCGCCGCCGGCGCCCTGCGCCGGCTTGATGACGAAATCGTTGTGCTCGCCGATGATCTCGTTGAGCTTGTCGATGCCTTTCTCGGTCTCGATGATGCCGTACATCTCCGGCACGTGGATGCCGGCCTCGAGCGCGCGTTCCTTGGTGATGATCTTGTCGTCCACCACCGGATACAGGTGCCGCTTGTTGTACTTCAGGACGTAATCGGCATTGCGTCGGTTGATGCCCATCACGCCTTTCGCGGTCAGGTCTTTCCAGGTCTTCCAGATCGACATGGTTCAGTCCTTGAGCAGGGCCTTGAAGCGGAACAGCTCGGTCAGGCGGTAGCCGCGGTAGCGGCCCATGGCGAGCATGAAGGCGACCAGGATCAGCAGCACGGCCGGGAAGGTGAAGATGAAGTACACCAGTTCCGGGATGCGCATGAGGATGTGCGCCAGCGATGCCGCGAACAGGGTGCCGATGGCCACCTTCATCGCATGGCCGCCGCCGCGCTCTTCCCAGGTGATCGACAGGCGTTCGATGGTCATGGTCAGGATCACCATCGGGAACAGGGCGATCGACAGGCCGCTCTCGAAGCCGAGCTTGTGGCTGAACAGGCTGATCACCGCGATCATCACCACCACGAAGGTCAGCACCACCGAGAGGCGCGGCAGCATCTGCAGCTTCAGGTGCTCGAGATAGGAGCGCAGCGACAGGCCCAGGGCGGTGATCACGGTGAACAGGGCGATACCCCATTGCAGGCCGGTCTCGCGGAAGGCCAGGGCGATCAGCACCGGGGTGAAGGTGCCAAGGGTCTGCAGGCCGATCAGGTTGCGCAGGATCAGGATCACCAGCACGCCGATCGGGATCATGATCATGATCTGGAAGGTCTGCTGGGTGGACAGCGGCAGGCCGTACAGGGAGTACTCGAGGAAGGCCGCCTCGGTGTTCTCGTCGGACAGCTTGGCCAGGCGGATGGCGTTCATCTCGCTGCTGTTCAGGCTGAAGCTGACCTGGGCCTTCTTGCCGCCGTCGATGGTCATCAGCGGCTCATCGCCAAGCCACCAGATCAGGCGATCGGAGGGCAGGCCCTGTTCGCCGGTGACCACGTTGAAATACAGCCAGTTCTCGCCGTTGAAGCTGCGCAGCCACAGTTCCGGGCTCTGTTGCAGGTCGGCGACCAGACGGATGGTGTGGACCCGCTCCATCGGCACGTGGGCGATGGACAGCAGGGTCTCGACGATATGCGCTTTCTTTTCCAGGCTGGTGTCGCCGGCCATCAGCAGCTTGACGTTGTCGTCGTTGCCGTTGTTGGCGCGCTTGATGGCTTCGCTGACGAAGGTCTCGACGTCGGCCGAGTGCTGGCGAATGGGGGCCAGCAGGGCTTCTGCGGCGATCTTCTCCGGGCCTTCCAGGGGCAGGCTGTCGCGGAAGATCGGGCCTTTCTCCTTGGTCTTCTCGCCGGTGTAGCGCTTGGTCAGCACCAGGCGGTAGTACAGGGTCTGCTTGCCGTTGGCGCGGCGGGCGGACCAGGTCACCTTGCGATTGCCGTCGGCGCGATTGATGCTGACGCCGTAATTGTTGGAGACGAAGCTTTCGTTGAGGCTGACGTAGTCCTGGCTCAACGGCGGAACGAACATCTGCACCTTGACCGGGGTTTTCGGCGTGGCGACGAAGTCGACCTTGGCATCGATGTTCCAGAGGTCATCGGTTTCGGCTTCGGTAACGGGAATACCCTGGACGAAAATCTGATAGGCGGTGATCGCCACACCCAGGGTCAGCAGGATGGCGATCAGGACTTTCAGATGCAGGTTGAGAGAGCGCATGTCGTTTACTCAGCAGGTTTTGCATCAGGTTTGCAGCCGGGTTTCCCGGCCGAGTATTTCAAACTCGGATCGACCAGTGCGTCGAATTTCTTCAAGGCCTCCGAGCCGATCAAAAGCGGGTATTGGAATGCACTTCGGTCGGTCAGGTTCACTTCGATGGTGCGAATCGCCTTGCCCATGCAGACCTGCAGCTCGATCACCGGACGGGCGGTATAGGCCTTGCCCTCGTCGGGGTTGAAGTCGCCGTGGCGGCGCTTGATCTTGCTGATCCGCGCCAGGGGCTTCTCGATCGGGGTGTCGTCGGCGTTGTCGGTGGCCAGGTAGAAGCGCACCCAGGTTTCGCCGTCGCGCTTGAAACGCTTGATGTCGCGGGCGCTGAGGGAGGCGGTCTTGGCGCCGGTGTCGAGCTTGGCGGCCAGCTGGATGTCCGGGTCGTTGATGCGCGCGTATTCGTTCAGGCCGTAGACCGTCTTTTCGGCGGCTACGCTCAGGCCTGGTACGGCGATGAATAGGCAGAGCAGGGGAGCTAAGGGCTTGAGTTTCATAAGTCCTGGTTGGTGTCGCGTTCGGCGGGTCGATCTTGCGATCGCTGTCCAGTCCGTGACGGAAAACCCTGCGTCATCGACCTGCGCTCGGCAGGCCGGGCATGCCGGGCGCCCCGCCAGGCGCATGCGGGCCGCATTCTATCACGCGGTTTTTCGGCAGCGACAGCCGCTTATACCACTTGGTCGGGGTTTTGCCCCTGGGATGAAACGAAATTCCATCCAGGGGCTCGAAGCGTTACCGGAAGCGGGCAAGGGACCTTGGCGGTGCCGAGCCGCTGGCCCCGGAGCGGTTATTTGAAGCGCCGTTCCACGCCTTTTTCGACGAGGATCTTTGCGGAAATCTCCTCCACCGAGAAATGCGTGGAGTTGATGTAGGCGATGTTTTCGCGGCGGAACAGGCTTTCGACCTCGCGTACCTCGAATTCGCACTGGGCGAAGCTGGCGTAGCGACTGTTGGGCTTGCGTTCGTTGCGGATCGCGGTGAGGCGGTCGGGGTCGATGGTCAGGCCGAACAGCTTGTGCTTGTACTGCTTGAGGGCGTTCGGCAGTTGCAGGCGCTCCATGTCCTCTTCCGTCAACGGGTAGTTGGCGGCGCGGATGCCATACTGCAGGGCCATGTACAGGCAGGTGGGCGTCTTGCCGCAGCGCGAGACGCCGACCAGGATCAGGTCGGCCTTGTCGTAGTAGTGGGTGCGGGCGCCGTCGTCGTTGTCGAGGGCGAAGTTCACCGCCTCGATGCGATCCATGTAGTTGGAGTTGTGGCCGATGGAGTGGGACTTGCCGACCGAATAGGACGAGTCGGCCGAAAGCTCCTGTTCCAGAGGCGAAAGAAAGGTGGCGAAGATATCGATCATGAAACCGTTGGATTGCGCCAGGACCGCCCGGATGTCGCGGTTCACGATGGTATCGAAGATGATCGGGCGGGCCCCGTCCGACTCGGCAGCATTATTGATTTGCTGTACCATGGCGCGCGCTTTTTCTTCGGTATCGATGTACGGTCTCGTCAGTTTGACGAAGCTGATGTTCTCGAACTGTGCCAGAAGGCTTTGGCCCAGGGTTTCGGCGGTGATACCGGTGCCGTCCGAGATGAAGAATGCGGTTCGTTTCATTTGCACCGAAAGCCTTAAGGTAGGAACGATTCTTGGCTATGATAGGCCGCGCGTTGTCAGAGGCCTTTCTGTCGCAGCATTGTCACTTATTTCTAAGGGCCAGGCCAGAATCCAGCGGAGCTGCTCCTGGCCCCGCTTGAGCTTTTCCAATTCAATAGTGGAGAGATCACCTTGGTAGAGTACGTAGTTTCCCTCGATAAGCTCGGCGTCCATGATGTAGAGCATGTGGGGGGCAAGAACGCATCCCTCGGCGAGATGATCAGCAACCTGGCCGGTGCCGGCGTTTCCGTACCCGGCGGATTTGCCACCACCGCCCAGGCCTACCGTGACTTCCTCGAGCAGAGTGGCCTCAACGACCGTATCCACGCGGCCCTGGACGCCCTGGACGTCGACGACGTCAACGCCCTGGCCAAGACCGGCGCGCAGATCCGCCAGTGGGTGATGGAAGCCGAGTTCCCGGCCCGTCTCGACAGCGAGATCCGCCAGGCCTTCGC
Organism: Pseudomonas sp. KBN12P06040; assembly: GCF_037574965.1. Lineage (NCBI taxonomy): Bacteria > Pseudomonadati > Pseudomonadota > Gammaproteobacteria > Pseudomonadales > Pseudomonadaceae > Pseudomonas > Pseudomonas sp. KBN12P06040. The sequence goes on along the minus strand of NZ_JBBELS010000001.1, from coordinate 3,643,028 downwards.
CGCCCTGGCCAACGGCAACGACAACCTCGCCGTGGCAGTGCGTTCCTCCGCTACCGCCGAAGACCTTCCGGACGCCTCGTTCGCCGGCCAGCAGGAAACCTTCCTCAATATCCGCGGCGTGGACAATGTGATCCGCGCAGCAAAAGAGGTCTTTGCCTCCCTGTTCAACGACCGCGCCATCGCCTACCGCGTGCACCAGGGCTTCGATCACAAGCTGGTCGCCTTGTCCGCCGGCGTGCAGCGCATGGTCCGCTCGGAAACCGGCACCGCCGGGGTGATGTTCACCCTGGACACCGAATCCGGCTTCCGCGACGTGGTCTTCATCACCGGTGCCTACGGCCTGGGCGAGACCGTGGTTCAGGGCGCGGTGAACCCCGACGAGTTCTACGTCCACAAGCCGACCCTGGAAGCCGGGCGTCCGGCCATCCTGCGCCGCAACCTGGGTAGCAAGGCGATCAAGATGATCTACGGCGACGAAGCCAAGGCCGGTCGCTCGGTCAAGGTAGTGGACGTCGATCGCGCCGATCGCGCCCGCTTCGCCCTGAGCGACGCCGAGGTCACCGAGCTGGCCAAGCAGGCCATGATCATCGAGAAGCACTATGGCCGCCCGATGGACATCGAATGGGCCAAGGACGGTGACGACGGCAAGCTGTACATCGTCCAGGCACGCCCGGAAACCGTGAAGAGCCGCGCCAGCGCCACGGTCATGGAGCGCTACCTGCTGAAAGAGAAGGGGACCGTCCTGGTGGAAGGACGTGCCATCGGCCAGCGCATCGGTGCCGGTCCGGTCAAGGTGATCAACGACGTGTCGGAAATGGACAAGGTCCAACCGGGTGACGTCCTGGTCTCCGACATGACCGACCCGGACTGGGAGCCGGTGATGAAGCGCGCCAGCGCCATCGTCACCAACCGCGGCGGGCGTACCTGCCACGCGGCGATCATCGCTCGCGAACTGGGCATCCCGGCGGTGGTCGGTTGCGGCAACGCCACCCAGATCCTGCAGGATGGGCAGGGGGTGACCGTTTCCTGTGCCGAAGGCGATACCGGCTTCATCTTCGAAGGCGAACTCGGTTTCGATGTGCGCAAGAACTCGGTCGACGCCATGCCCGACCTTCCGTTCAAGATCATGATGAACGTCGGCAATCCCGATCGCGCTTTCGATTTCGCCCAGTTGCCGAACGAAGGCGTGGGCCTGGCCCGCCTCGAATTCATCATCAACCGCATGATCGGCGTGCACCCCAAGGCGTTGCTGAACTTCGCCGGCCTGCCGGCGGACATCAAGGAAAGCGTGGAGAAGCGCATCGCCGGCTATCCCGATCCGGTCGGCTTCTACGTCGAGAAGCTGGTGGAGGGCATCAGCACCCTGGCCGCGGCGTTCTGGCCGAAGAAGGTCATCGTGCGCCTGTCCGACTTCAAGTCCAATGAGTACGCCAACCTGATCGGCGGCAAGCTCTACGAGCCGGAAGAAGAGAACCCGATGCTCGGCTTCCGTGGCGCCTCGCGCTACATCAGCGAGTCGTTCCGCGACTGCTTCGAGCTGGAGTGTCGTGCGCTGAAGAAGGTCCGCAACGAAATGGGCCTGACCAACGTCGAGATCATGGTGCCCTTCGTGCGCACCCTGGGCGAGGCGAGCCAGGTGGTCGAGCTGCTGGCCGGGAACGGCCTGAAGCGCGGCGAGAACGGACTGAAGGTCATCATGATGTGCGAACTGCCGTCGAACGCCCTGCTGGCCGACGAGTTCCTCGAGTTCTTCGATGGCTTCTCCATCGGTTCCAACGACCTGACCCAGCTGACCCTGGGCCTGGATCGCGATTCCGGCATCGTTGCCCACCTGTTCGACGAGCGCAATCCGGCGGTGAAGAAGCTGCTGGCCAACGCCATCGCTGCCTGCAACAAGGCCGGCAAGTACATCGGCATCTGCGGCCAGGGTCCGTCGGACCACCCGGACCTGGCCCGCTGGCTGATGGAGCAGGGCATCGAGAGCGTCTCGTTGAACCCCGACTCGGTGCTGGATACCTGGTTCTTCCTCGCCGAGGGTCAAGACCAGGCCTGATCGGTCCTCGCTGTATCCGGAAAGGGCGGGTAACACCGCCCTTTTTCGTGCCTCCTGTACAAGACAAGCATGCAAAGCAGTAGCCGCCTCTTTCCTGTCGCCCTGGTCAGCGCCGAATTGCGCGCCGACCTTACCGAAGACATCTACCGCCTGAAGCCCGGCAACAGCCCCGATGCCAGCGTCGAGCTGGTCGTAACCCGGCTCGGACAGCAGGCCGCCGGCGAGCGGCGCGGACCGCCTGTGATCCTCCTGCACGGGAGTTTTTCCAACCGCCGCTTCTGGTACTCGCCGCGTGCGCTCGGATTAGGTCCTTACCTGGCGCGGGCGGGGTTCGATGTCTGGCTGCCGGAAATGCGTGGCCATGGCCTGTCGATTCGCAACGATGGTTACCGGGACAACCGGGTCGCCGACTACGCGCGCTACGACCTGCCGGCGCTGGCCTCCTTCATCCACGAGCAGTGCGGGCAGCCGGCGCACTGGATTGGCCACTCCCTCGGTGGGGTGGTGCTGGCGGCGGGGCTGGGCGGGGGCTACCTGGACCAGGCACGGATCGCTTCCGTGGCGTTGTTCGGTAGCCAGGTCAGCACCGCGCACTGGCTGTTCAGGTTGCCCATGGCAGGCATCCTCGCGCGCCTGCTGCTGCGCCGCGTCGACGCGCTATCCGGAAGCCGTTGGCGGCAGGGCCCGGAAGACGAGCCGGTCGGCGTGGCGCTGGAGGTCCTGCGTTGGCATGGGCTGTTCGGCCGCTTCGGCGAGCCGGGCAACGACTGGTGGAAGGGGCTCGCCGCGGTCGACGTGCCGCTATTGGCGGTCGCCGGGGCTGGGGACCGGCAGGACCCGTCCTGGGCCTGTCGCAAGTTGTTCGAGCAGTTCGCCTCGTCCGAGCGCGAATACCTGTTGCTCGGACGCGAGGCTGGCTACGCCGAGGACTACGGGCATATCGAGATGCTGATCGGCAAGGCGGCTCAGCTAGAGGTCTGGCCCTTGGTGGAGCGCTGGCTGCGCCAGCGATCGCCGGCGGGCGACGAATCCGCGTGGAGTGAGGCGCTAGACGTATCGGAAGCCGGAATCAGCGGCTAACATGTGACGCAAATGGCGGCTCCGGTCACGCCGGCGCCGCCGGGGGCGGGCGGCCGATGATCCTCCGGAGCTGCCCGAGCCGATCCCTTCACCCACAGGAGCTTCCCATGCATTACGTCACTCCCGATCTGTGCGATGCCTATCCTGAGCTGGTCCAGGTCGTCGAACCCATGTTCAGCAACTTCGGCGGCCGCGACTCCTTCGGCGGCGAGATCGTCACCATCAAGTGCTTCGAAGACAATTCGCTGGTCAAGGAGCAGGTCGACAAGGACGGCAAGGGCAAGGTCCTGGTCGTCGATGGCGGTGGTTCGCTGCGCCGCGCCCTGCTGGGCGACATGCTGGCCGAGAAAGCGGCGAAGAACGGCTGGGAAGGGATCGTCGTATATGGCTGCATCCGTGACGTCGACGTGATCGCCCAGACCGACCTCGGCGTCCAGGCCCTGGCCAGTCATCCGCTGAAGACCGACAAGCGCGGCATCGGCGATCTGAACGTCGCCGTGACCTTCGGCGGCGTCACCTTCCGCCCCGGCGAGTTCGTGTATGCCGACAACAACGGCATCATCGTTTCTCCGCAGGCCTTGAAGATGCCCGAATAGGGCTTTTTAACAGCCGTTCCGGCCCCGGTGACGCAGGCAGCGTCCCGGGGCTTTTTGCTGGAATGAACCCGAGGCGCGCATATGGGTCTCAGGACTGGCTTTAAGGTTGTGCCGCAAGTCCATGAATTGACTGGTGCCGGACTTGTGTTTTTACTGTCGAAATGGTCGTTTTACCAAGGGAAGCGCAATGCAAGCGTACGAGTCGGGTGACGAGCGCGGCTTGATCTATGGTTACGTCCTCAACGGGCGCGGCGGCGGACGCCGTGTCGGACGCAACCAGATAGCGGTGCTCGACCTGCTGCCGGAGGAGAGCCTTTGGCTGCACTGGGACCGCGGCGTACCGGAAGCGCAGGCCTGGCTGCGGGATTCCGCGGGGCTCAGCGAGTTCGCCTGCGATCTGCTGCTGGAGGAGGCGACCCGCCCCCGTTTGCTCGATCTCGGGGCCGAAAGCCTGCTGGTGTTCCTCCGTGGAGTGAACCTGAATCCGGGCGCGGAGCCGGAAGACATGGTTTCGCTGCGGGTATTCGCCGACGCGCGCCGGGTGATCTCGCTGCGCCTGCGGCCGCTGAAGGCGGTGGCCGATCTGCTCGAGGACCTGGAGGCGGGGAAAGGGCCGAAGACGGCATCCGAGGTCGTGTACTACCTCGCGCACTACCTGACCGATCGCGTCGACACGCTGATCAGCGGGATAGCCGACCAGCTCGATGCTGTCGAGGAGCTGGTCGAGGCGGACGAGCGCGCCAGTCCCGACCAGCACCAGTTGCGTACCCTGCGCCGCCGGTCGGCGGGGTTGCGGCGCTACCTGGCGCCGCAGCGGGACATCTACTCGCAACTGGCGCGCTACAAGCTGTCCTGGTTCGTCGAGGACGACGCCGATTACTGGAACGAGCTGAACAACCGGCTGACGCGGAATCTCGAAGAACTCGAGTTGATACGGGAGCGCATCAGCGTCCTGCAGGAAGCCGAGTCGCGGCGAATTACCGAACGGATGAACCGCACCATGTATCTCCTTGGTATAATCACCGGCTTTTTCCTGCCGATGAGCTTCGTCACCGGCCTGCTGGGAATCAATGTCGGCGGCATTCCAGGGGCGGATGCACCGCATGGGTTCTGGCTGGCCTGCCTGCTGATCGGCGGGGTCGCCACCTTCCAGTGGTGGGTATTTCGTCGGCTGCGCTGGCTCTGACGTGACCTGGGGTGAGGAGAGGGCGTCACTCCCTCGTACAGACATGAGGTGCGCATGCACGATCCGTTCGAAGAGTCCCTGCGGGACCTGCTCAAGGCTTCGGCTCCCCAGCCGGACGACGACGCGCGTCTGGGACGGGTGCTGAAGACCGCCAATCGCCAGGTCGGCGCCGGTGACCTGTTCAGCCTCATGGGGCACTGGCTGCAGGCGCTGATGATCGGCATCAACAACGGTTCGCCGCATCTGGCGCCGGTTTCCCGTATTTCCGCGAAAAACGCATCTTCTGCTGACAAGGCTGAGTGAACATGCAATTCGATATCTGGACCCAGAGCTTGCTGACCGCGATGAACACCCTGTGGGGCAAGCTGGCAGGCTTCATTCCCAACCTGCTCGGCGCCCTGGTGGTCGTTCTGCTCGGCTTCGTCATCGCCAAGCTGCTCGATGCGCTGCTTTCCAAGCTGCTGGCCAAGCTGGGCCTGGACCGGCTGATGGGTGGCACCGGCCTGACCAAGCTGCTGGCCCGGGTCGGTATCCAGGTTCCGGTCTCGACGCTGGTCGGCAAGATCGTCTACTGGTTCGTGCTGCTCGTCTTCCTCGTATCCGCCGCCGAGTCGCTCGGCCTGCAGCGGGTATCCGCCACGCTGGACGTCCTCGCCCTGTACCTGCCCAAGGTGTTCGGCGCGGCCCTGGTGCTGATCGTCGGCGTGCTCCTGGCGCAACTGGTGAACAGCGTCGTGCGCGGCGCAGCGGACGGCGTCGGCCTCGAATACGCGAACGGCCTGGGGCGGATCGCCCAGTGGCTGGTCATCATCATCAGCATCTCGGTGGCGGTGGGGCAGCTCGAGGTCAAGACCGACCTGCTCAACTACATCATCGCCATCGTCCTGATCACCGTCGGCCTGGCCGCTGCGCTGGCCCTGGGCCTGGGCAGCCGCGAGGTCGCCGGGCAGATCATTGCAGGAATCTACGTCCGCGAGCTGTATCAGGTCGGACAACAGGTGAAAGTGGGTGACGTTGAAGGCACTATTGAAGAGATAGGTACGGTCAAGACCATCCTGCTGACGGAAGAGGGAGAGCTTGTGTCGCTGGCCAACCGTCTACTGCTCGATCAGCGAGTTACCAGCCGCTGATCCGGGAGAGATAATGGACGTGGCTGCTCTGCAGGGCGGCCCGGCTTACGATATGACTGGCCTGATCTCACTTGAATAAGCCTCACCCCCTGTCACAGCGGTATGACCCACGCCAGCTTTCCGATGAAGAGCTGGTCGAGCGTGCGCACTCGGAGCTGTTCCACGTGACGCGCGCCTATGAAGAATTGATGCGGCGTTACCAGCGCACGCTGTTCAACGTCTGTGCCCGCTACCTGGGCAACGACCGCGACGCGGACGACGTGTGCCAGGAGGTGATGCTGAAAGTTTTGTACGGGTTGAAGAACTTTGAGGGCAAGTCGAAGTTCAAAACATGGCTATATAGCATCACGTACAACGAGTGCATCACGCAGTACCGCAAGGAGCGCCGCAAGCGCCGATTGATGGATGCGCTCAGCCTCGACCCGCTGGAGGAGGCTTCCGAGGAGAAGTCGCCGAAGGTTGAGGAGCGGGGCGGATTGGATCGTTGGCTCGTCCATGTCAATCCGATAGATCGGGAGATTCTGGTTCTTCGCTTCGTCGCGGAACTGGAGTTTCAGGAGATAGCGGATATCATGCACATGGGTCTGAGTGCGACGAAAATGCGCTACAAGCGGGCACTGGACCGCCTGCGCGAAAAGTTTTCAGATGCGACCGAAACATAGTTGGGTAAATATTGTCTCTCTATGCGGGAAGTTCTGATAAACTTGCCATCCAAGTTGTGCGGCTGATTGTTGGACAACTAACTGACCATCAAGATGGGGATTTAACGGATGAAACTGAAGAACACCTTAGGCGTTGTCATCGGCTCGCTGGTTGCCGCTTCGGCAATGAACGCCTTTGCCCAGGGCCAGAACTCGGTAGAGATCGAAGCCTTCGGCAAGCGCTACTTCACCGACAGCGTTCGCAACATGAAGAACGCGGACCTGTACGGCGGCTCGATCGGTTACTTCCTGACCGACGACGTCGAGCTGGCGCTGTCCTACGGTGAGTACCATGACGTTCGTGGCACCTACGAAACCGGCAACAAGAAGGTCCACGGCAACCTGACCTCTCTGGACGCCATCTACCACTTCGGTACCCCGGGCGTAGGTCTGCGTCCGTACGTGTCGGCTGGTCTGGCTCACCAGAACATCACCAACATCAACAGCGACAGCCAAGGCCGTCAGCAGATGACCATGGCCAACATCGGCGCTGGTCTGAAGTACTACTTCACTGAGAACTTCTTCGCCAAGGCCAGCCTCGACGGCCAGTACGGTCTGGAGAAGCGTGACAACGGTCACCAGGGCGAGTGGATGGCTGGCCTGGGCGTCGGCTTCAACTTCGGTGGTTCGAAAGCCGCTCCGGCTCCGGAACCGGTTGCCGACGTTTGCTCCGACTCCGACAACGACGGCGTTTGCGACAACGTCGACAAGTGCCCGGATACCCCGGCCAACGTCACCGTTGACGCCAACGGCTGCCCGGCTGTCGCCGAAGTCGTACGCGTACAGCTGGACGTGAAGTTCGACTTCGACAAGTCCAAGGTCAAAGAGAATAGCTACGCTGACATCAAGAACCTGGCTGACTTCATGAAGCAGTACCCGTCCACTTCCACCACCGTTGAAGGTCACACCGACTCCGTCGGCACCGACGCTTACAACCAGAAGCTGTCCGAGCGTCGTGCCAACGCCGTTCGTGACGTACTGGTCAACGAGTACGGTGTAGAAGGTGGTCGCGTGAACGCTGTTGGTTACGGCGAGTCCCGCCCGGTTGCCGACAACGCCACCGCTGAAGGCCGCGCTATCAACCGTCGCGTTGAAGCCGAAGTAGAAGCTGAAGCCAAGTAATCGGCTGAGCCTCTAAGGAAAAACCCGGCTCAGGCCGGGTTTTTCTTTGCCTGGAAAAAGACCGCTCGTCAGGCGCTCAGGGAAATCGGTTGCGACACGATGTCGCGGGTTACTTCGCCGATCACCAGGATCGCCGGGCTTTTCAAGGCGAAACGTCCGGCGTCCCGCAGTAGCTCGCCGAGGTTGCTGCGGCATTCGCGCTGGTTGCCCAAGGTGGCGTTCTCGATCATCGCCAGCGGCGTATCCTCGGCCATGCCTCCAGCCAGCAGCCCGGCCTGGATCTCCGCGAGTCGGGCGACGCCCATGTAGACCACCAGCGTGGTACCGCTGCGTGCCAGGGCTTCCCAGGCCAGCGGGCTGTCGTCCTGGGTATGCGCGGTCACCAGGGTCACGCCGCGGCTGATGCCGCGGTAGGTCAGCGGTATGCCGCAGGCAGTGGCGCCAGCCAGCCCGGCGGTGATGCCGTTCACTATCTCGCTGTCTATCCCGTGCCGGGCCAGCCATTCGGCTTCTTCGCCGGCGCGGCCGAAGATGCATGGATCGCCGCCTTTCAGGCGCACCACGCTGCGTCCCTGGCGGGCATGCCGCAGCATCAGGCGCTGGATGAAGTCCTGCGGTGTGGAGCGGCAGCCGCCGCGTTTGCCGACCCGGACCAGCCGGGCGGACGGACAGTGCTCCAGTATGCTCGGGTTGACCAGATCGTCGACCATCACCACATCCGCGTCCTGCAGGGCGCGAACTGCCTTCAGGGTCAACAGTTCCGGATCGCCGGGACCCGCACCCACCAGCCAGACCTTACCGCTCATCGTCGTTCTCCTCAGGCATTCGCCGCCATGGGCCGGGGGGCCGCCAGCAGTCTCTTGATTTCCGGTACGCAGGAGCCGCAGCCGGTGCCGCAGCCGAACTCGCGCTTCAATCCGTCCAGGTCCAATCCGCGGGCGATGCCGCCGAGCACCGTTTGCTGGCTGACGTTCTGGCAACTGCACAGGGTCTTGCCGCCCGCACCCTGGCTGGGTCGTCCCGGTGCCGCGCCGAGTGGGGCGAGCAGCCAGCGGCGTAGCTCGCTATCGGCCCGGCCGGTAAGCCAGAGCTCTTTCAACCAGTCGCGGGCGAGGGTTTCGCCGGCGAGCCGGACGGCGACGATGCGCCCGTCTTCGAGGCGCACGCGCTTGCCGATGGCGCGCCGGGGGTCGTCGTAGGCGAGGATCGGCCCGTCGAGCAATTCGAGTTGGCGATCTATCCGCTCCAGCAGGTCTGCGCCAGGTGCCTCATGGTGTGCGGCGCTGACCAGCAGGGCGGGGCGCTCGCGTCCGGCGAGACTGAAGCTGGCGTGGTCGAAGACTTCGCACAGCGCACGGAGGGCCTCGAAACGCGCCTGGATATCGGTTTCCACCAGCGCGAACAGGCGCCAGGGCAGTTCGACGGATTCGACCTGAACCCCGGCGTGCTTGAGTTCGGGTTGTTTCGACAGGGGGTCGAACGCCGGCAGGGTCAGGACATTGCAGCCCAGGCCCTTGAGGAAGCGATCGCCCCAGTGCATCGGCAGGAAGGCCTGGCCGGGGCGCACCGAGTCGTCTGCACTCACTGGCAGGATCAGGGCGCCACGCCGGCTCTTCAGGCGCACGAGCTGCCCGTCCTGCAGTTGGCGGCGGCGCAGTTCCTCGGGATGCAGGTGCACCAGGGCCTCCTCTTCATGGCCGAACAGGCGTGCGCAGGTGCCGGTCCGGCTCATGCCGTGCCACTGGTCGCGCAAGCGTCCGGTATTGAGGGTCAGCGGGTAGCGCGCATCGCGTTTTTCCTGGGCGGCGCGGTAGGGTTCGGCGACCAGTTGCGCGCGTCCCGAGGCGGTAGGGAAGCGGCCGTCTGCATAGAGTCGTGCGGTGCCTTGCTCCGCGCCAGTGGGAAATGGCCATTGCTGCGGCCCCAGGCGGTCGAGCAGTGCGTAGCTGAGGCCGGAAAGATCGAGGTCGCGGCCGGCGGTAAGCAGCTTGTATTCGTCGAACAGGCTGCGGCTGTCGGCAAAGGCGAACAGGCCGGGTTTAGCGGGACGCAGGTGCCCTTCCAGGCGGCGCGCGAAGTCGCAGACGATGTTCCAGTCCTGGCGTGCTTCCCCGGGGGGCGGAACGGCCCGACGGACATGACTGACCCGCCGTTCCGAATTGGTCACGGAGCCTTCCTTTTCTCCCCAGGATGCGGCTGGAAGCAAAAGGTCGGCGTATTGGCAGGTTTCCGTGCCGGCGAAGGCTTCCTGGACCACCACGAAGGGACAGCGGGCAAGGGCCTCGTGGATCTTGCGCTGGTCCGGCAGCGATTGCGCGGGGTTGGTACAGGCGATCCAGAGCGCCTTGATCCGGCCGTCGTGGACCGCATCGAACAGCTCGATGGCGCTGAGACCGGGGGACGTGGGCAACTGTTCCACACCCCAGTAGTGCGCCACCTCGGCGCGATGGCCGGGATCGGCGGCTTCGCGGTGGCCGGGCAGCAGGTTGGCCAGGCTGCCGGTCTCGCGACCGCCCATGGCGTTCGGCTGGCCGGTGAGGGAAAACGGTCCGCATCCGGCGCGGCCGATCTTGCCGGTGGCCAGGTGCAGGTTGATCAGTGCGCTGTTCTTGGCGCTGCCGGCGCTGGACTGGTTGAGCCCCATGCACCAGAGCGAAAGGAAGCGCGGCGAACGGCCGATCCATTCAGCGCAGCGCTGCAGGTCGGCGCGGTCGATGCCGCAGATGTCGGCGACGGCGGCCGGGGTGTAGTCGCGCACCAGTTCCTTCAGGTCGGCGAAACCCTCGGTATGCTCGGCGATGAACGAACGGTCGATCCAGTCCTCCCAGAGCAGGATATGCAGGATGCCGTGGAACAGTGCGACGTCGGTACCGGGCAGCAGCGCCAGGTGCAGGTCGGCCAGCTCGCAGGTGTCGGTGCGCCGCGGGTCGATCACCACGATGCGCATCTCCGGCCGAGCGGCCTTGGCGGCTTCCAGGCGACGGAACAGGACCGGGTGGGCGAAGGCCATGTTGCTGCCGGCGATCAGCACGCAATCGGCGCAGTCGAGGTCTTCGTAGCTGCACGGCGGTGCGTCGGCGCCCAGGCTGCGCTTGTAGCCGACCACCGCCGAGGACATGCACAGGCGCGAATTGCTGTCGATGTTGTTGGTGCCGACCAGGGCCCGCGCCAGCTTGTTGAAGGCGTAGTAGTCCTCGGTCAGCAACTGGCCGGAGATATAGAAGGCCACGCTGTCCGGCCCGTGTTCGCGAATGGTCTCGGCGAAACGCCCGGCGGCATGTTCCAGGGCACTCTCCCAGTCGCTGCGAGCCCGCGCCAGTTGCTTGCCGAGGCGCAGTTGGGGGTACAGCGCGCGGGCCTGGAGGTCGCCGGTCAGGTGCAGGCTGGCGCCTTTGCTGCAGAGTCTGCCGAAGTTGGCCGGGTGCCGAGGATCGCCTTGCACGCCGAGGATGCGTTCGCCGTCGTGTTCGATCAGGACGCCACAACCCACGCCGCAGTAGCAGCAGGTCGAAGCGGTGGTGCGCAGCGGGGAATCTGTCGACATGCTCGGCTCCTGTTATCGGCGAGAGATCAGGCGCACAGCGCCACGCTGTCCAGGCCGAGCAGCACCCGCCCGTTCTCCACCCGCACCGGGTGGCGATGGGCGCAGCCCTGGTCCGGGGCCACGGCTTCGCCGCTCTCCAGTTCGATCTGCCAGTTGTGCAACGGACAGGCCACTCGCTTGCCGTAGATCAGGCCCTGGGACAGCGGGCCGCCCTTGTGCGGGCAGCGGTCATCGAGGGCGAAGACCTGGTCGTCGGCGGCGCGGAAGATGGCGATGTCGCCTTTCGGGCCGGCGACCACGCGCGAGCCCAGCGGGTTGATTTCATCGAGGGCGCAGATATCCAGCCAGTTCATCGGTTCACTCCGGTAGGGGGAGGGCCGCCGTGGGACGGCCCGGACAAGGGATTCAGACGTTTTCCAGTTGCTTGAGCGGAATCCGTTCGAACTCCTTCTTCAATTGCGGCTGTTCGATGCGCTGCTTCCATGGGTCCTGCTCGAAGGACAGGGCGAATTGCAGGCGGTCGTTGAGCGCCTTGCGGTTTTCCGCGTCCTCGACCACCGCCTTGCGGATGTGCTCCATGCCGACCCGCTGCAGGTAATGCACCGTGCGCTCCAGGTAGAAGGCTTCCTCGCGGTAGAGCTGGAGGAAGGCGCCGTTGTATTCGCGCACCTCTTCGGCGGTCTTGAGCTTGACGAAGAACTCCGCGACCTCGGTCTTGATCCCGCCGTTGCCGCCGATGTACATCTCCCAGCCGGAGTCCACGCCGATGATGCCGACGTCCTTGATCCCGGCCTCGGCGCAGTTGCGCGGGCAGCCGGAGACCGCCAGCTTGACCTTGTGCGGCGACCACATGTTGAACAGGTCGTGTTCCAGATCGATGCCCAGCTGCGTCGAGTTCTGCGTGCCGAAGCGGCAGAACTCGCTGCCGACGCAGGTCTTCACGGTGCGGATGGATTTGCCGTAGGCATGTCCGGAGGGCATGTCGAGGTCTTTCCAGATGGCCGGCAGGTCGTCCTTCTTCACCCCCAGCAGGTCGATGCGCTGGCCACCGGTGACCTTGACCATCGGCACCTGGTACTTGTCGGCGACGTCGGCGATGCGCCGCAACTCGGCGGCGTTGGTCACGCCACCCCACATCCGCGGTACCACCGAGTAGGTGCCGTCCTTCTGGATGTTGGCGTGGGCGCGTTCGTTGATCAGGCGCGACTGCGGATCGTCCTTGGCTTCTCCCGGCCAGGTCGAGATCAGGTAGTAGTTCAGGGCCGGACGGCAGGTGGCACAGCCGTTCGGGGTCTTCCAGTCCATGAAGCGCATGGCGGCGTCGAGACTGGTCAGCCGGTGTTCGCGAATGGCCTTGCGGATCTGCCCGTGGTTGAGGTCGCTGCAGCCGCAGATGGCCTTCTCGCTCTTCGGCTTGACGTCGGCGGCGCCGCCGACGGTGCTGATCAGGATCTGTTCCACCAATCCCGCGCAGGAGCCACAGGAGCTGGCGGCCTTGGTGTGTTTCTTGACTTCGTCGACGCTGAACAGGCCGTGTTCTTGTATGGCCTTGACGATGGTGCCCTTGCAGACGCCGTTGCAGCCGCATACTTCGGCCGTGTCGGGCATGCTCGCGGCGCTGTTCTGGCCCTGGTGGCCGACATCGCCGAGGGCGTTCTCGCCGAACATCAGGTGGTCGCGGATCTGCGCGACGTTGTGGTTCTCGCGGATCTGCCGGAAGTACCAGCCGCCGTCGGCGGTGTCGCCGTAGAGACAGGCGCCGACCAGTACATCGTCCTTGATCACCAGCTTCTTGTAGACGCCGCCGATGGGGTCGGAAAGGGTGATGGTTTCGCTGCCTTCGCCGCCGATGAAGTCGCCGGCGGAGAACAGGTCGATACCGGTCACCTTGAGCTTGGTCGAGGTCACCGAGCCCTGGTAGCGGGCGTAGCCGAGATGAGCCAGGTGGTTGGCGCAGACCTTGGCCTGCTCGAACAGCGGCGCAACCAGGCCGTAGGCGATGCCACGGTGGTTGGCGCATTCGCCGACCGCATAGATGCGTGGGTCGTAGGTCTGCAGGGTGTCGTTGACCAGGATGCCGCGGTTGCAGGGGATGCCCGCGCTTTCGGCCAGCTCGGTATTGGGGCGGATGCCGGCGGCCATTACCACCAGGTCGGCGGGAATCACGTCGCCGTCGTTGAACTGCACGGCACAGACCCGGCCGCTGCCGTTGTCCATCAGTTCCTGGGTCTGGGTGTTCAGGCGGAAGCGGATGCCGCGGGCTTCCAGCGCGCCTTGCAGGAGTTTGCCGGCGGTGCGGTCCAGTTGGCGTTCCAGCAGCCAGTCGGAGAGGTGCACGACGGTCACGTCCATGCCGCGTTGCTTGAGGCCGTTGGCCGCCTCCAGGCCGAGCAGGCCGCCGCCGATCACCACCGCGTGGCTGTGGGTCCGGGCGCAGTCGATCATGGCCTGGGTGTCGGCGATGTCGCGGTAGCCGATCACGCCCTGCAGGCGATTGCCGGGTATCGGCAGGATGAAGGGGACCGAGCCGGTGGCCAGCAGCAGGCGGTCGTACTCGGCCTCGCTGCCGTCCGCGGCGACCACCCTGCGGCGGACCCGGTCGATCTGCACCACCTTGCGGTCGAGGAGGAGCTTGATGCCGTTTTCCGCATACCAGTTGAGGTCGTTGAGGACGATTTCCTCGAAGGTCTGCTCGCCGGCCAGTACCGGGGACAGCAGGATGCGGTTGTAGTTGGGATGGGGCTCGGCGCCGAACACCGTGATGTCGTAGAAGTCCGAGTTGAGCTTGAGCAGTTCTTCCAGGGTACGGACCCCGGCCATGCCGTTGCCGACCATCACCAGCTTGATCTTCTTCATGCGGAGTAGCTCCTGCATAAGGTTGGCGCAAACAAAAAAGGCGTCCCGCTGTTGCCAGCAGGACGCCTTTGTCCAGGTCCCGTTCGGTCGGGAAACGCCGCCTCGTCGTTGAGGCAGGCGCTTTGTTGTCGATTGTCGGGAGAACCCAAGCAGGCGCCGTGCCAACTTGCGCTATTGCCTATCTCCATGGCCTTGCAGGGATAACGCGGGGCCTCACCGCGGTCTTTCTGCTCCGTGCCGGGGCGTATCGCACCGGGCTGGTGCCTCTCAGCCCTTCAGCCAGACCAGGAGTAGCGCCAGGTTGGCGGCCAGGGACAGCAGGGCGATGGCGCGCCAGGTCTGCAGCGGTTCGCGCTCCAGCAATGGGCGGGGTGCCGCGGCCGGCAACGCTTCTCCCTGTTGCAGCGAGAGCAGCCATTCCTCGGCGGTCTCGAAGCGCTGTGCGGGGTCGCAGGCGACGGCGCGCAGCAGCAGGTCGTCGATCCAGGCCGGCAGGTCGGGGCGATAGCGGCTGGGCGGGACGGGGCGACCGAAGCGCGGGTGCTGGAAGGCTTCGATCTCGCCATAGGGATAGCGCCCGGTCAGCGCCTGGTAGAGGCAGACGCCGGTGGCGTAGAGATCCTGGCGCACCGAGGGCGAGGTGCCGGAGAAGCACTCCGGCGCCAGGTAGCTGGGCGTACCCGGTAGCAGATGGGGGTCTTCGCGCGACAATCCCGGACACCAGGCCAGGCCGAAATCCAGCAGGCGCAGCTCGCCGTCGCGGCCGAGGTGGAGATTTTCCGGCTTGAGGTCGCGGTGCAGCAGGTTGCGTCGATGCAACTGGCCAAGCCCGCGCAGCAGCTGGTTGGCCAGCCCCAGCCACTCCGGCAGCGACAGCGGGCCATGGTTGCGCAAGCGCTCGGCGAGAGTCTCTCCGGGGTGTTCGCGCATCAGGTAATACAGATGCTGGCGTTGCGCCAATCCGTGCAGCTCGGGGAAATGCCGGCCCTGGACGCGGCGCAGGAACCATTCCTCGAGCAGCAGGGCCTGGGTTGCCAGCGGATCGTCGGCACGTGCGGCGGGAAGGGTCTTCAGCAGCCAGGGTTGGCCCTGGCCATCCTCGACCCGGTAGAGCAGGGACTGGCGGGATTCGCCGAGCAACTGCCGGACCCGCCAGCCTTCGAAGAGCTGGTCGGGCTTCAGCGGTGGCGGCAGTGGCCAGTGGCCCAGTTGCGCGAGGGCGTCGCCGAGGCTGCCTGCGGGCACGGCTTCCACGCGCACCAGCAGGGCGCTGGCGTTGTCCTGGCTGCCTGCCAGGTGGGCGGCGCGAACCAGAGCCTCGGCGCTGCGCTGCGGCTCTTCGGCGTTGCGCAGGATGCTGCGGATGCCGCTGTCGCCCAGCGTCGCCCAGACGCCGTCGCTGACCAGTAGCCACTGGCTGCCGGGCTCCAGATCGCCTTCCAGATAGTCGACCACCAGATGCTGGTCCAGTCCCAGGGCGCGGGTCAGCACGTGTTGCATGTGCGGCTGTTCCCAGACGTGGTCGCTGGTCTGCCGGAGCAACTCGCCGTCGCGCCACAGGTAGGCCCGGCAATCGCCGACGTGGGCAAGGGTGTAGCGGGTGCCGCGCAGCACCAGGGCGGTGAGGGTGGTGAGCAGCGGCTGGCCGCCGCCGTTGGCCTGTAGCCAGCGGTTCTGCGCCAGCAGCAGGCGGTCCAGGGACTGCACGATGGCCCAGGTTTCCGGAGTCGCATAGTAATCCAGGGCCAGCGCTTGCAGGCTGCTGCGCGCCGCCAGGCCGCCATCGGCGCACTGGCTGACACCGTCGGCGATGGCCAGCAGGTGTCCCTTGCTGGCGGCCAGGGCCGGCGCCGGGGTGACCACCCGCAGCGCGTCCTGGTTTTCCGTGCGAGGCCCGCAGGCGCTGGCCTCGCCGATGCTCAGTCGCAGCCCCACGCTCAGACCCGCGCGGCGGTAACCGCGGCCGAGCCCCAGGTGGTGCGCCAGCGCCGCTTCACCCCGTGGAGGCCGAACCAGGCCAGCACGCCGAGACTGGCGAACAGCCACAGGCCGAGCTGGTAGTCGCCGGTGCTTTGCTTGATCGCGCCGAGGCCGGCAGTCAGGCAGAAGCCGCCGATGCCGCCGGCCATGCCGATCAGCCCGGTCATCACGCCGATTTCCTTGTGGAAGCGCTGCGGTACCAACTGGAACACCGCGCCATTGCCGGCACCGAGACTGAGCATGTCGACCACGAACAGGCCGAGAGCGGCCATCGCGCTGGGCAAGTGGAAACCGACCGCGGCGATGCAGATGGCGGCCAGGGTGTACACCATCAGCAGGCTGCGGATGCCGCCGATGCGATCGGCGAGGGCGCCACCGAGCGGGCGCATCAGGCTGCCGGCGAAGACGCAGGCGGCGGTGTAGTAGCCGGCGGTCACCGGGTTCAGGCCGTACTGGTCGTGGAAATAGCCGGGCAGGGTGCTGGCCAGGCCGAGGAAGCCGCCGAAGGTGACGCTGTAGAAGAACATGAACCACCAGCTGTCGCGGTCGCCGAGGGCTTTCAGGTAATCGCCCATGGCCTTGGGCGCCGGCCGCTGCGGGGCGTTGCGCGCGACCATGGCGAACACCAGGAGGGTCAGGACGAGCGGCAGCAGGGCGAAGCCGAACACGTTGTTCCAGCCGAACGCGGCGGCCAGGCCGGGGGCGAAGAGGGCTGCGAGCACGGTGCCGGAGTTGCCCGCGCCGGCGATGCCCATGGCCTTGCCCTGGTGTTGCGGCGGGTACCATTGCGATGCGAGCGGCAGGGCCACGGCGAAGGATGCCCCGGCGAAGCCGAGGAACAACCCCAGCAGCAGTGCCTGCGCATAGCTGTTCACGCCCAGCAGCCAGGCGGCCGCCAGGGCGGCGATGACGATGACCTGGGCGAGGATGCCGGCGCTCTTCGGCGACCAGCGATCGGCCAGCAGGCCGAGCAGGAAGCGCAGTACGGCGCCGGCGAGGATCGGCGTGGCGACCATCATCGCGCGCTGTTGGGTGCTCAGTTGCAGGTCGCCGGCAATCTGCACCCCCAGCGGGCCGAGCACGTACCAGACCATGAAGCTCAGGTCGAAATAGAGAAACGCCGCGAACAGGGTCGGCGCATGGCCGGCCTTCCAGAAGCTGTTGTTCATCGAACACCTCGTATCCAGCGGAATCGGGGCGGAACGGCCGCCCGGCGGAAGTTGCATCGCTACAAGGTGAGCGTCCGACAGCGGACCACCCACCCGCCCCGACGCTGGGGCGAAACGACGAAGACGCCACGGGCCTCTGCCGGGAAGGAGAGGCCGCGCGACGTCTTTGTCGGGGATGGGTAACCGCCGTTGGCTACCGTCAGGCAGGACGTAGCAAGCTCTTTGCCAAGTTGTCGAAAGCGCGGCGTAGAGCGGTTGCAGGGACAACCATGGCGTCGGCGTGCACGCCGCGGTGGCAGGCGTCGGGGGCTTGCACAGGGCTGGGGCGGCGCGTCCGTGCGCCGTCGGCGGTTCAGCGATGGGCGGTGTTCAGGTGGTAGATGGTCACGCGGCTGCCTTCGCCGCTGTCGCCGGCGTTGTCGTTCACGTAGGCGCCGGCCTTGAAATAGAGCAACTGGTCGTTCCAGGCGCTGCCGAGGGTCTGGTAGTAGGCGTCCTCTTCGCCGTCCTGGCTGCGCGCGCGCACCGCCAACTCGCCGCTGGAGGTGACGCGCAGGCTGTAGTTGAAGCGCTCGCCCAGGCGTACCTGCTCGAGGATCGACACGTTGCGGCTATAGGAATCGTCCGGGTGGTTGCGTACCAGCGCCTCGACCCGGCCGAGGCCTTCCTCGGGCTTGTAGTAGTACTGCAGCTTCACCAGAGGTTCGCCGTCGTCGGTCTGTGGCGACTTGCTGTGGATCTGGCCGATGATCACCTTGTTCTTCGAGGGGACCTTCTCGACGCTCATGGTCACCCGCAATTCGTTGTCGGCCTGCCAGTAGTACCAGTTGTCGAGGCTGCCGTCGGCCTGGGTTTCGCGCAGTTCGGTGCGAGGATAGGTGCTGTCCTCGGTGTGCGAGCCGTCGATGGGCACCCAGAAGACCAGGCCGCCATCGTTGCCTTGCTGGAAGTACTGGCTCTGGTAGCCGTTGTTGAGTTGCTGGGTGGTGATCACCTGCGGGGTGGGTTCGGTGGGAATGGTAAGGTTCCAGGTGCTGAGATCGATCATGCTGAGCATCTCCTGACCGCTGAGTCGGCGGTGCGGTTCGGGCGGACGCCTGCGGCTCCTAGCCCTGGGCGTCCACTGCGGGCCTCCCTGGTCATGCTAGTCGAGGGTGGCGAGGGGGTAGCTCCCAGAACGGATAGGGCCGTTCCGGGCGCACGAGCATAGCCGCGCCGCTCTGCGCCGGGGGCCAGCAGGGTGGCTGGCGATATGATCGCCAGCTGCCCAGCCGGATTCAGCCGCCGAGCATGTCGTGCATGGCGATGATCTGCTCGGCGACCTGGATCAGCTTCTGCTGGCGGCTCATGGCCTGGCGCCGCATCAGCGTGTAGGCCTCCTCCTCGCCGCAATGCTTCATCTTCATCAGCAGGCCCTTGGCCAGCTCGATGCGCTTGCGCTCGGCCAGCTGCGCCTCGCGCGCCTGCAGTTGAGCGCGCAGCGCCTGGTCGCTCTCGAAGCGCGCCATGGCCACGTCGAGGATCGGTTGCAGGCGGCTGGCCTGGATGCCTTCGACGATGTAGGCGCTGACCCCGGACTGGATGGCGCGGCGCATCACTCCCGGATCGTGCTCGTCGGTGAACATCACGATCGGGCGCGGCTGGTCGCGGCTGACCAGGCAGACCTGCTCCATCACGTCGCGGCCGGGAGACTCCGTGTCGATCAGGATCACGTCGGGACGCAGCGCTTCGACGCGAGCCGGCAGGTCGATGGTCAGCCCCGACTCGTCCACCACTTCGAAACCGCTTTCGAGCAGGGCGGCCCTGAGGCGTCCGACTTTCTTCGGCGTGTCGTCGATCAGCAGGATACGCAGCATGGCGGGCGCACCAGGGTCAGAGGTCGATGCCCTGGCCGGTTTCGGCCAGGGCGTGGATCGGGAAGCTGCGGGCGTAGCCGGCGGGGTCGCTGCCGTCCCAGGTGCGCCCGTCGATCAGCGTCGAGCGGCGCATGTCGGCGCCGTCCAGGCACAGGCCAAGGGCCGTCGCGGCATCGCGGTACAGCGCGGTCTGCTGGACCCTGCGGGCGATGCCCAGGTAGTCCGGGTCTTCGCGCAGCAGGCCCCAGCGGCGGAACTGGGTCATGAACCACATGCCATCCGAGAGCCAGGGCCGGTTGACTTCGCCGTCGGCGTAGAAACGCAGCGGATGCGGGTCCTGCCAGGCGTTGCCGAGGCCATCCTGGTAGCGGCCGAAGAAGCGCGGCTGGATCGCGCCGAGCGGAGCGTCGACATAGTCGCGGCCGCTGATCAGTTGCGCGGTGCCCAGGCGGTTCTCGGCGTTCTGTTCGATGAAGCGGCTGGCGTCGAGGACCGCCATGACCAGCGCGCGGGCGGTGTTCGGGTAGGCGTCGACGAAGGCGCGGGTAGTGCCGAGGACCTTTTCCGGGTGGTCCGGCCAGATCGCCTGACTGGTGGCGATGGTGAAGCCCTGGCCCTGGTCCACGGCCAGGGCGCCCCAGGGGCCGCCGGCGCAGAACCCGTCGATGCGCCCGGCCTGGAGATGGCCGACCATCTGCACCGGTGGAACCACCACGCTGTGCACGTCGTCCAGCGGATGCAGACCGATGCTCGCCAGCCAGTAGTTCAGCCAGAGCGCGTGGGTACCGGTGGGAAAGGTCTGCGCCAGGGTCAGGCGTGCACCATTCTGGCGCCGATGCCGGAGCAGTGCCTCCGCACTGGTCACGCCAGCCTGCTTCAGCGGTTCGGAAAGATTGATCGCCTGGCCGTTCTGGCACAGTCCCATGAGCACCGCCATCTCGCTTGCCGCGCTGCCGCCGAGGCCGAGCTGGACGCCGTAGACCAGCCCGTACAGGCACTGCGCGGCATCCAGCTCGCCGCTGAGCAGCTTGTCGCGCAAGGCGGCCCAGGACGGTTGGCGCCTGAGATTGAGCGTGAGGCCGTAGGGCTGGGCGAAGCCCTGGGTGGCGGCCACGATCAGCGAGGCCGAATCGGTCAGCGCCATGAAACCGATGTCCAGGGCGCTCTTTTCCGGTGCGTCGGAACCGCCGGCCCAGGCCTGGCTGCGTATCGCTCTGTCTGTCATCACCACCTCGAGTGCGGGAGGGCGGCGCGGGCCGTCCCGTTTTCCAGTGCGCCGGCGCCGTCGTCGGCGCGCTTTTCCATAGCTGCCACAGCAAGCGCTATGCCAGGCGGCGCGGGGGTTTTCGCCGGGCAAGAAAAAGCCCCGCACGGGGCGGGGCTTGTTCGACGCGTCGCTGGATCAGGCCTGAACGACCGGGATCTTGGCGTTCGCAGCCGCTTCGCGGAACTCGGCGATCTGGTCGAAGCTCAGGTAGCGGTAGACGTCGGCAGCCATGCTGTCGATGTCCTTCGCGTAGGCCATGTACTCCTCCACGGTCGGCAGTTTGCCGAGGATCGAGGAGACCGCCGCCAGCTCGGCCGATGCCAGGAACACATCGGTGGCATCGCCCAGACGGTTCGGGAAGTTACGGGTCGAAGTGGAGACCACGGTGGAACCGGTCTGGACGCGAGCCTGGTTGCCCATGCACAGCGAGCAGCCCGGCATTTCCATGCGCGCGCCAGCCTTGCCGTAGATGCCGTAGTAGCCTTCCTCGGTCAGCTGGTGGGCGTCCATCTTGGTCGGCGGAGCCAGCCACAGACGGGTCGGGATGCCGCCCTTGACCTTGTCCAGCAGCTTGCCGGCGGCGCGGAAGTGACCGATGTTGGTCATGCAGGAACCGATGAACACTTCATCGATCTTGCGGCCCTGTACGCTCGACAGCAGACGCGCGTCGTCCGGATCGTTCGGCGCGCAGAGCACCGGCTCCTTGACGTCGGCCAGGTCGATCTCGATCACCGCGGCGTACTCGGCGTCCTTGTCGGCTTCCAGCAGCTCCGGCTTGGCCAGCCAGGCTTCCATCGCCTGGGCGCGACGCTCCAGGGTGCGCGGGTCGCCGTAGCCTTCGCCGATCATCCAGCGCAGCAGGGTGATGTTGGACTTCAGGTACTCGGCGATCGCCTGTTCCGGCAGCTTGATGGTGCAGCCGGCGGCGGAACGCTCGGCCGAGGCGTCGGACAGCTCGAAGGCCTGTTCCACGGTCAGGTCGTTGAGGCCTTCGATCTCGAGGATGCGGCCGGAGAAGATGTTCTTCTTGCCTTTCTTCTCGACGGTCAGCAGGCCCTGCTGGATCGCGTAGTAAGGGATCGCATGGACCAGGTCACGCAGGGTGATGCCCGGTTGCAGCTTGCCCTTGAAGCGCACCAGCACCGACTCCGGCATGTCCAGCGGCATCACGCCGGTGGCGGCGGCGAAGGCCACCAGGCCGGAGCCGGCCGGGAACGAGATGCCGATCGGGAAGCGGGTGTGCGAGTCGCCGCCGGTACCAACGGTATCGGGCAGCAGCATGCGGTTCAGCCAGCTGTGGATGATGCCGTCGCCCGGGCGCAGCGACACGCCGCCACGGGTCATGATGAAGTCGGGCAGGGTGTGGTGGGTCTTGACGTCGATCGGCTTCGGATAGGCCGCGGTGTGGCAGAAGGACTGCATCACCAGGTCGGCGGAGAAGCCGAGGCAGGCGAGGTCCTTCAGTTCGTCGCGGGTCATCGGGCCGGTGGTGTCCTGGGAACCGACGGTGGTCATCTTCGGTTCGCAGTAGGTGCCCGGGCGCACGCCCTGGCCTTCCGGCAGACCGCAGGCGCGGCCGACCATTTTCTGCGCCAGGGTGAAGCCCTTGCCGCTATCGGCCGGTGCTTCCGGCTTGCGGAACAGGTCGGAGGCGCCCAGGCCCAGCTCGGCGCGGGCCTTCTCGGTCAGGCCCCGGCCGACGATCAGCGGAATACGGCCGCCGGCGCGAACTTCGTCGAGCAGGACCGGGGTCTTCAGCTCGAAGGTGGTGACCACTTCGCCGCTGTCGTGGCGAACGACCTTGCCTTCATAGGGGTATACGTCGATGACGTCGCCCATGGCCAGGTTGGTGCAGTCGAACTCGATCGGCAGGGCGCCGGCATCTTCCATGGTGTTGTAGAAGATCGGCGCGATCTTGGTGCCGAAGCAGAAGCCGCCGGCACGCTTGTTCGGCACGAACGGAATGTCGTCGCCGAAGAACCACAGCACCGAGTTGGTGGCGGATTTGCGCGAGGAACCGGTGCCGACCACGTCGCCGACGTAGGCGACCGGGAAGCCCTTGGCCTTGACCGCTTCGATCTGCTTCAGCGGACCGACCGAACCCGGCTGGACCGGCTCGATGCCGTCGCGGGCCATCTTCAGCATGGCCAGGGCGTGCAGCGGGATGTCCGGGCGCGACCAGGCGTCGGGGGCCGGGGAGAGGTCGTCGGTGTTGGTTTCGCCGGGGACCTTGAATACGGTGAGCGTCAGCTTTTCCGGGACTTCCGGCTTGGCCTTGAACCACTCGCCATCGGCCCAGGATTGCAGCACGGACTTGGCCGCGGCATTGCCCTTCTTGGCGCGCTCGGCGACGTCGTGGAAGGCGTCGAACATCAGCAGGGTGTGCTTCAGCTGTTCGGCGGCGGTGTTGGCCAGTTCGGCGTCGTCCAGCAGCTCGACCAGGGTGGCGATGTTGTAGCCGCCCTGCATGGTGCCCAGCAGCTCGGCGGCACGTTGCTTGTCGATAAGGGGGGAGGTGGCTTCGCCCTTGACGATGGCGGAAAGGAAACCGGCCTTGACGTAGGCGGCTTCGTCGACGCCCGGCGGTACGCGGTTGGTGATCAGGTCAAGGAGGAATTCTTCTTCGCCGGCCGGCGGGTTCTTCAGCAGCTCGACCAGGCCTGCGGTCTGTTCGGCGTTCAGCGGTTGGGGCACGACACCCTGGGCGGCACGCTCTTCTACGTGTTTGCGGTAGGCTTCAAGCACAGTATTTCCCTCATCAGTGGTCCCGGGGGACACGTATCCAGGAACCGACGCAGATCCGCTCGTCAGGCCCAGGTGGACGGTAATCCACCAACCTACGAGGGCATCGGCAGGTTCCAGACAGAAGCTGTTTTCAAAGTTTTACGCCGGCGGGCTGGGGTGGGGCTGGCGAGACGCTTGAGGGAGGCGCCGTCGCCAGCGTACCTGCCGGAAACTGTGCTCGTGACGCTTTGAAAACAGCTTCTAACGGACATTGGCGCCTAAAAAGGCGGGCCAATGTTACTGGAAACTCGACGCAAAGTTAAGTCGGAAACCCTAGGAACCACGGGGTGAACTTGATTAGACAAAGGGCTAAGATGCCGCTTTGTTTTCGTTGTCCCGGCCATGTCTTCGCAAAGAATCAAAACCCCCTGCGTAGGGCTTTGCTCCACGGTATACGGCGACCTGGTATGCCGTGGCTGCAAGCGTTTCCACCATGAGGTGGTCAACTGGAACCTCTACGACGCCGAGGAAAAGCGGGCTGTCTGGAGTCGCCTTGAGCAGTTGCTGGCCCAGGTGATGGCCGCCAAGCTGGAAGTCTTCGACGCCGCGCGCCTGCGCCTGCAACTGGAGCAGCGGCAGATCCGCTTCGTCCCCGAGCAGTCTCCCTATTGCTGGGCCTACCAGTTGATCGCCCGCGGTTCCCGGCTGATCAACCAGATCGAAGCCTACGGCGTGGCACTGCTGCCGGAATTCCGCGACTGGAGCCTGCCGGACCTGCGCGATGCCATCGACCGGGAATTCTTCCTGCTGTCGGAAGCGCATTACCAGCGCTACATCGCGCCCTCGTTCCTGCAGGCGATCGACAGATAGGCGGTGTCTCCAGCGAAAAAGCCGCCCTTGGGCGGCTTTTTCGTCCGACCAGCGGTCACTCCTTGCTGGCCAGTTCCTCCAGGTGGGCGATGATGTCGTCCGGCTTCAACACCAGCACGTCGCTTTCCAGGGTATCCAGCACCACTTCCGCGGTATTGCCGATCAGCGCGCCGGACAACCCGGTGCGCGCCACGGTGCCGATCACGGTGACCACCGCGTCGAGCTTCTGCGCGGTGCGCGGGATCAGCACGTCGGCCGGACCTTCCTCGATGTGTAATTGTTCGTCGCTGAAACCGTACTCGGCCTGGAAGGTGCGGCAGGCCTCGCGATAGCGGGCCTCGATGGTTTCGCTGAGCTGGAAGGTCGGGTCGGCGGAGGAGAGCATCGGCGAGGGGTGGGCGCTGATCACGTGCAGCGTGGCCTTGGCCAGGCCGGCGATGTCGTAGGCATGGCTGATGATCCCGGCGTGCAGGGAGCGGTGCTCGCCGTCGTTGTTGCCGACGTCGACCGCGGCGAGGATCTTTCCGCCCGTCCAGGGCCGGGCGGTCTTGGTCATCAGTACCGGGCAGGGCGCGAAGCGCAGCAGTTTCCAGTCGTCCGGGGTGAGGATGGCCTTTTTCAGCGGGTTGTCGGGAAAGTGCTGCTTGATGATCAGCCCGCAGCCTTCGGCCTGTTGCTCGGCGATGATGGTCTGGTGCAGGGAGTCCTTCCAGGCCTGGTTGGTCGAGACGCTGTAGCCTTCCTCGCGCAGTTCCTGGGCCAGGTCGTTGAGGGCGGCGCTGTGGTCGCGGCGCTTCTCGCAGACCAGCAGGTGCAGGTGCGACTGGGTCACGCCGGCGATCAGTTGTGCCCGTTTCAGGGCGAGACCTTCCAGCTGGTCCGGTTCAATCACCACGAGGATGCTGCGAATGGCTTGCATGATCGTCTCCCTGAGTGCTTGTGGTTATCGCTGAAACAACTCTAGACGCAATCCAGCCGCTGCTCTTGATGCATATCAAACGGGTCGGCCTGCCCGACCGCCGCAGCTTCCGTATAATGCTCCGCCTTTCCTGCCCCGACCAGCGTCATGGCAGGCCCTTTCCAGAATGAGTGACCTGCACCATGTTGCCCGAGATCGACCAATTCCTTGCCTGTTCCACTCCCGCCGCCTGGGTCGAGGCGGCCCTGGAGCGCCAGGACGTCATGCTGCTGGACCACAAGGCCTGCGAGATGAAGGCCGCGGCGACGGCGATGCAACTGATCGGCAAGTACTCCGGCCGCCTGGACCTGGTGAACAAGATGAGCCGCCTGGCGCGCGAGGAGCTGCGCCACTTCGAGCAGGTGCTGGCGATCCTGAAGAAACGCGGCATCCCGGTGGTCAATGTCAGCGCCTCCCGCTACGCCTCGGCGCTGCGCGACCTGGTGCGCAAGCAGGAGCCGCAGCGGCTGACCGATACGCTGGTGGTCGGCGCCTTCATCGAGGCGCGTTCCTGCGAGCGCTTCGCCGCCCTGGTGCCGCACCTGGACGCGGAGCTGGCGAAATTCTACGGCGGTTTGCTGAAGTCCGAGTCGCGGCATTTCCAGGACTACCTGAAGCTGGCCTACCAGTATGGCGACGAGGCCGACGTGGAGCGGACGATCGAGGTGGTGCGGGCCAAGGAGGCCGAGCTGATCAGCAGTCCGGACAACGAATTCCGCTTCCACAGCGGCCTCCCGGTGGACCTGGTGGCCTGAGCCGGAAACAAGAAAGCGCCCCGTGGGGCGCTTTTTTTTGCTGCCTGGATCAGTCCTTGACCTTGAGGTCGAGAGCCAGGTCGCGGGCGGCCTTGGTCGCCAAAACGCCCATCAGCTGGCCGATCTCGTCCTGGCGGCTCGCCGCGCCGTTGGCGCCGGCGCCCATCATTACGCTGGGGACGGGGGCCTGGGCGGCGGCTTCGGCCCAGACCTTGTTGATCGCGATCAGCGCGTCGAGCTTCGGCTGCAACGCGCCGTCTGCCTTGATCACCGCTTCGCGGGCGTAGGCCTCGGCGTCGGCGGTGATCTTGGTGGCCTGGGCGGTCACCGTGGCCTTGTCGCGCAGCAGTTCGGCGGTCTGCTTCTCGATCTCGGCGCGCTGCTTCTCGCGCTCGGCGTTGATCACCGCCAATTGCTTGTCGGTTTCCGCCTGGGTGGTGCGTTCGATCTGGTCGCGCAGGGTTTCCTGGCGCTTGGCCTCGACTTCCTTCTCGCCGCGGGCGGTGACCAGCAGCTTTTCCTCTTCTTCCTTCAGGCGGTTCTGCCGCGCCACCGCCAGCTCGGCGAGGGCCTGCTGGACCTTGACCATGCGCTGCTTGTACTGCGGGTTGGGATCGACGTTGGTGATCCGCGCTTCCACCACCTCGACGCCGAACTTGCGGAACTGCTGTTGCTTGCGTACCGGGATGCCCTTGGCATCGGTGACCTTCTCGGTGACGAACTGGCTGGCGTTGTTGTCGCCGAACGCTCCCTGCTCGGTGCCGGCCTGGAGGATCGCGGTCTGGTGCGGAATGGCGCCGCGCGGCCCGCGGACTTCCTTGCGCTTGATCAGGTACAGGCCGTCGTTGAGCTGGTTCTCGAACTCGGCGGCGAATTCGCTGCGGGCTCCGGCGTAGTAGTCGTCGGCGCTCATCAGCGAAGCGGTGGCCTGGAGGGTTTCCTTGATCGCCGGCACCAGTGCGGTGCGGATGAAATTGTCCGGGTTGCGGTATTCCTGGGCCATCTTCAGGAACGGCTCGCCGCCGGGCAGGCGAAAGCGCGCGGAAGATTCGACCTTGGCGTCGACGTTGCCGAGGAACACGATCGGGAAAGCCTCGATGGTGGCGCCGAGGCCGTCGTTGTCCGGATTGGTGTCGTTATCGTCCATGACCAGCACGGACTGCACGCTGATGGCCTTCTTCCAGGTGGTGGCGCGACCGAACCACTTGGTCGCGTAGCCGACGTCATCGACGATCTTCTCGTCGCCGAAGATGGTCCTTACGTGGGTCATGAAGCCGGCTTCGTTATAGAAGAACACGCCGTTGAACAGGCCGAAGCCGAGGGCGAGCACGCCGAGGGGGGCGGCGACGAACTTGATCAGGTTTCCCTTCGAGATGATCACGATCATTCCTTGATGCGGGGTGGGGGAGCGCGATCCTGCTGAAAGGTGGCCCGCAACGTCAAGATGGACGGCGGAAAAAATGCGAATCGCATAATGTTTCGCTGAAAGGCCCGCATGGCGGGCCTGGGGTGGGTCAGAGCGGGAAGGGCGCCTGGCGATGGCCGTTGGCGTCGACCTCCAGGGCCCAGCCCTGGCGGTCCCAGTCGCCGAGCACGATGCGCCGGGCGGGCTGGCCGTCGATGTCCAGCGGGTGTTCGGCCGGCCGATGAGTGTGGCCGTGGATCAGGGTACGCACGCCATGCCTGCGCATGACCCGGGGCACTTCTTCGGGTGTGACATCGATGATGTCGACGGCTTTCATGCGGGTCTGCGCGCGGCTTTCCTTGCGCAGCTTGCGTGCCAGCTTGTGCCGGGTGGCCAGCGGCAGGTGGCGCAGTACCCAGAGCGTGAGCGGGTTGCGCAGCCAGCGGCGCAGGCGCATGTAGGCCTCGTCGCGGGTGCACAGGCTGTCCCCGTGCATCAGCAATACCGGCTCGCCGTACAGGTCGATCACGCTCGGGTCGGGCAGCAGCGTGCATCCGGCCTCGCGGCAGAACGCCTTGCCGATGAGGAAGTCGCGATTGCCGTGCATCAGGTAGATGCGCGTACCGCCGTCGGCCACCTGGCGCAGGGACTGGGCGATGGAACGCTGGAAGGCGTCCATGCCGTCGTCGCCGATCCAGGCTTCGAAGAAGTCGCCGAGGATGTACAGGGCCTCGGCCCGGCGGGCGCGCTCATCGAGGAAAGACAGAAACGCCCGGGTGATGTCCGGGCGTTCCGCTTCGAGATGCAGGTCCGAGATGAACAGGACGCTCATCGCTTCATTCTTCGACGATTTCGGCCTTCTCGATGATCACGTCCTCGGCCGGCACGTCCTGGTGGCCGCTGCGCATGGTGGTGGCCACGCCCTTGATCTTGTTGACCACGTCCATGCCCTCGACCACTTCGCCGAAGACGGCATAGCCCCAGCCCTGGGTGGTGGGGGCGGTGTGGTTGAGGAAATCGTTGTCGGCGACGTTGATGAAGAACTGCGCGCTGGCCGAATGCGGGTCCATGGTACGGGCCATGGCGATGCTGCCGACCTTGTTGGTCAGGCCGTTGTTGGCTTCGTTCTTGATCGGCGCGCGGGTGGGCTTCTGCTTCATGCCCGGCTCGAAACCGCCGCCCTGGATCATGAAGTTGTTGATCACGCGGTGGAAGACGGTGTTGTCGTAGTGGCCACTTTTCACGTACTCCTTGAAGTTCGCCGCGGTTTCCGGGGCTTTCTCTTCATCGAGCTTCAGGGTGATGACGCCATGGTTGGTATGCAGCTTGATCATGTGGGTAATCCGCTTTGTCGTGAAAATCGAGGGCCTGTCAGGGGGTTGACAGCTTCGGCTATGATAAGCGCTTTGATTTGCCCGGCCTACCCTGGTCGGGCGAGAGCATGACCAAGGATCCCATGAGCAAGCCAGAGACCACCGCCGCCCCGAACTTCCTGCGCCAGATCGTTCAAGCCGACCTGGATGCCGGCAAGCACGCGAAGATCGTCACCCGTTTCCCCCCGGAGCCCAACGGTTACCTGCACATCGGCCACGCCAAGTCGATCTGCCTGAACTTCGGCCTGGCCCAGGAATTCGCTGGCGATTGCCATCTGCGCTTCGATGACACCAACCCGGCCAAGGAAGACCAGGAGTACATCGATGCCATCGAGGCCGACATCAAGTGGCTGGGCTTCCAGTGGTCCGGCGAGGTCTGCTATGCCTCCAACTATTTCGACCAGCTGCATGCCTGGGCCATCGAGCTGATCAAGGCCGGCAAGGCGTTCGTCTGCGACCTCGGTCCCGAGGAAATGCGCGAATACCGCGGTACCCTCACCGAGCCGGGCCGCAACAGCCCTTACCGTGACCGTTCGGTGGAGGAGAACCTCGACCTGTTCGCCCGCATGAAGGCCGGTGAGTTCCCCGACGGCGCCCGTTCGCTGCGGGCGAAGATCGACATGGGTTCGCCGAACATGAACCTGCGCGACCCGATCCTGTACCGCATCCGCCATGCGCATCACCACCAGACCGGCGACAAGTGGTGCATCTACCCGAGCTACGACTTCACCCACGGTCAGTCGGACGCCATCGAGGGCATCACCCATTCGATCTGCACCCTGGAATTCGAAGACCATCGTCCGCTCTACGAGTGGTTCCTGGCCAACCTGCCGGTGCCTGCGCAACCGCGCCAGTACGAATTCTCCCGGCTCAACCTGAACTACACCGTGACCAGCAAGCGCAAGCTCAAGCAACTGGTCGACGAAGGCCATGTCAGCGGCTGGGACGATCCGCGGATGTCGACCCTGTCCGGCTATCGCCGCCGCGGCTATACCCCGGAGTCGATCCGCAACTTCTGCGAGATGATCGGGGTGAACCGCGCCAGCGGCGTGGTCGACATCGGCATGCTCGAGTTCAGCATCCGCGACCACCTGGACGCCACCGCGCCGCGTGCCATGTGCGTGCTGAAACCGCTCAAGGTGGTGATCACCAACTACCCCGAAGGGCAGGTGGAGAACCTCGAGTTGCCGCGTCATCCGAAGGAAGACATGGGAGTGCGCGTACTGCCGTTCGGTCGCGAGCTGTTCATCGATGCCGGTGACTTCGAGGAAGTCCCGCCGGCCGGCTACAAGCGCCTGATCCCCGGTGGCGAGGTGCGTCTGCGCGGCAGCTACGTGATCCGTGCCGACGAAGCGATCAAGGATGCCGACGGCAATATCGTCGAACTGCGCTGCAGCTACGATCCGGACACCCTGGGCAAGAACCCGGAAGGCCGCAAGGTCAAGGGCGTGATCCACTGGGTGCCGGCCGAGGGCAGCGTCGAGTGCGAAGTGCGCCTGTACGATCGGCTGTTCCGCTCGGCCAATCCGGAGAAGGCGGAAGAGGGCGGCAGCTTCCTCGACAACATCAACGCCGACTCCCTGCAGGTACTGACCGGCTGTCGCGCCGAGCCGTCGCTGGGCCAGGCGAACCCGGAGGATCGCTTCCAGTTCGAGCGCGAAGGCTATTTCGTCGCCGACCTGAAGGACTCCAGGCCGGGCAAGCCGGTGTTCAACCGTACCGTCACCCTGCGTGACTCCTGGGGACAGGGCTGAGGAAAAACCGTGCTGCAGATCTACAACACGCTGAGCAAGACCAAAGAAGTCTTCACGCCGCTGGTCGGCAACCAGGTGCGCATGTACGTGTGCGGCATGACCGTGTACGACTACTGCCATCTGGGCCACGGCCGCAGCATGGTGGCGTTCGACGTGATCACCCGCTGGTTGCGCCACCGTGGCTACGACCTGACGTACGTGCGCAACATCACCGATATCGATGACAAGATCATCAATCGCGCCAACGAGAACGGCGAACCGTTCGATGTGCTGACCGAGCGCATGATCGCGGCGATGCACGAGGACGAGGCCCGGCTGAACATCCTCAAGCCGGACCAGGAGCCGCGCGCCACCGATCACATCGCCGGCATGCACGCGATGATCCAGACCCTGATCGACAAGGGCTATGCCTACGCGCCGGGCAACGGTGACGTGTACTACCGGGTCGGCAAGTTCGCTGGCTACGGCAAGTTGTCGCGGCGGCGGGTCGAGGACCTGCGCATCGGTGCGCGGATCGAGCCGGGCGAAGCGAAGGAGGATCCGCTCGATTTCGTGCTCTGGAAGGGCGCCAAGCCGGGCGAGCCGAGCTGGTCGTCGCCCTGGGGCGAGGGGCGCCCGGGCTGGCACATCGAGTGCTCGGTGATGTCCACCTGCTGCCTGGGCGATTCCTTCGACATCCATGGCGGTGGCAACGACCTGGAGTTCCCTCACCACGAGAACGAGATCGCCCAGAGCGAGGCCGCGACCGGCAAGCCCTACGCCAAGTCCTGGCTGCACTGCGGGATGATCACCATCAACGGCGAGAAGATGTCCAAGTCGCTGGGCAATTTCTTCACCATCCGCGAAGTGCTGGAGAAATATCACCCCGAAGTGGTGCGTTACCTGCTGATCGCCAGCCATTACCGCAGTCCGATCAACTACTCGGAGGAGAACCTGCGCGAGGCCAAGGCGGCCCTGGACCGTTTCTACAACGCGCTCAAGGGGCTGCCCGAGGCGGCGCCGGCGGAAGCGGCGGAGTATGTCGAGCGCTTCGCCGCGGCGATGGACGACGACTTCAATACCGCGGGTGCCTGCTCGGTGCTGTTCGAGCTGGCGCGGGAGGTCAATCGTCTGCGCGAAAGCGACCTGTCGGCGGCGGCCGCGCTGGCCGCGCGCCTGAAGCAGTTGGCTGGCCTGCTGGGGGTGCTGCAGCTGGAGCCGGAAGCCTTCCTGCAGGCGGGCGCCGAGGGCAAGGTCGATGCGGCCGAGGTCGAGGCGTTGATCCAGGCGCGCCTGGAGGCGCGGGCGGCGAAGAACTGGGCGGAGTCCGACCGGATTCGCGACCAGCTCACCGCCATGGGCGTGGTGCTGGAGGATGGCAAGGGCGGCACTACCTGGCGCCTGGCCGACTGAACCCGCAGCGATAAATGAAAAGCCCCGCGTTCGCGGGGCTTTTCATTACCGGCGACCTCAGTCGTGCAGGTGTTCGGCGGCGTGCAGGGTATTTTCCAGCAGGCAGGCGCGGGTCATCGGCCCGACGCCGCCCGGCACCGGGGTGATCCAGCTGGCGCGTTGCGCCGCCACCTCGTATTCCACGTCGCCGACCAGGCGGCCGTCGGCCTGGCGGTTGATGCCGACGTCGATGACGATGGCGCCTTCCTTGATCCACTCGCCCTTGACCAGTCCCGGCTTGCCGGCAGCGACCACCACCAGGTCGGCGCGCGACACATGGTCGGCCAGGTCGCGGGTGAAGCGGTGGGTCACGGTGACGGTGCAGCCACCCAGCAGCAACTCCAGAGCCATGGGCCGGCCGACGATGTTCGAGGCGCCGACCACGACCGCGTCCATGCCGTACAGGTCGGCGCCGGTGCTGGCGAGCAGGGTCATGATGCCTTTCGGGGTGCAGGGGCGCAGCAGGGGCATGCGCTGGGCCAGGCGGCCGATGTTGTAGGGATGGAAACCGTCCACGTCCTTGTCCGGGTGGATACGCTCCAGCAGCAGGGAGGCGTCCAGGTGGGCGGGCAGGGGTAGCTGGACCAGGATGCCGTCGATGGCGGGATCGTCGTTCAGGCGGTCGATCAGGGCCAGCAGGTCGTCCTGGCTGGTTTCGGCGGGAAGATCGTAGGCCTGGGAGAGAAAGCCGACTTCCTCGCAGTCCTTGCGCTTGTGCGCCACATAGACCTGAGAGGCCGGATCGGTGCCGACCAGGATCACCGCCAGGCCGGGAACGCGCAGGCCTTGCTGGCGGCGCTCGGTCACGCGTTGGGCTATCTGCTGGCGAAGGTTGGCGGCGATCGCTTTGCCGTCGATCAGTTGTGCGGTCATGTCGGAAGGGTAACCATCGAATCGGGTGGAAAAAGGACGCGCATTTTCGCATGGACGCCGCCCGGGGCAAAGGAGGCGACCCGCGGATTTGCCGTAACTCCTTTATATAGCTGAATTTTTTTAAAAAACCCGTTGACGGCCTTTCGCCCCCTGTATAACATGCGCCCCGCTTGCCGAGCACAGCCGGACGCAGGGTAAGAGGTAATGCAAGTCGGTTGCTGACTTTGTGATTGCCAGAGCTTAAAGTTTGCGCTCAGCATTGAATGCAGATGAATAAAGCGCCCGTAGCTCAGCTGGATAGAGCATCCGCCTTCTAAGCGGATGGTCGCAGGTTCGAGTCCTGCCGGGTGCGCCATTCGGCGAATCGGCAAGAAGCAGGCGATGTTTTACCGCAAGTCGTAATATGGTGGGCGTAGCTCAGTTGGTAGAGCACAGGATTGTGGCTCCTGGTGTCGTGGGTTCGATTCCCATCGTCCACCCCATATTCCGAAGCGCCAGGCCCGAGGCCTGGCGTTTTCATTTCCAAGCAGTGTCCCGCGGACGTGGTGGAATTGGTAGACACACTGGATTTAGGTTCCAGCGCCGCAAGGCGTGAGAGTTCGAGTCTCTCCGTCCGCACCACCTTCAGGCTCGGCTTGTCCGGCCGCTGCGGTTGAGGCCGGAACGTCCGGCACGATTCACGATATGGTGGGCGTAGCTCAGTTGGTAGAGCACAGGATTGTGGCTCCTGGTGTCGTGGGTTCGATTCCCATCGTCCACCCCATATTTCGAAGCGCCAGGCCTTGTGCCTGGCGTTTTCGTTTGCGCTTCACGATCTCTTCTCCGCTTGTCTTTCCGGCACCCAGCCCGCCCTCATGGGGCGACGGCAGGTTGAACTTGTTCCAGCTCCGGCGCTCTTAAGCGAGCCCGTCGTTCCTGGCGGGTCCGTATATGCAGTCTGGGTGAAGCGACATGTCGATGAAATGGACCGAGCAGCGCTTGCGCAAGGCTCTCAAGCAGATGGCGAACAATCATGAATCGGCTGCGGTCGAGGTCATGCGCGCCGTCGAGCGGGCGAACGATCCGAAGCTGGCGCAGCGCCTGCTCGAGGTGATCGAGCAGATGCACCAGGATGCCGATGCGCTGCGCTCCATCGACGACGAAATCGCCAGCGGCGTGATCCGTTGCCAGTGAGGCCGTAGACGCTCCGCAGTTCAGGACTTCCCGGCGGAAGCCGGCGCATCCGGCCGGTTCGCCAGTTTCGGGCGCCAGGTCGCGCCCTGGGCTGTGTTCCGGCGAACGGTATAAGGTTGGCGGCCGCGGAAGGCGAAGGCGGTGAACATGTTCGTATTCTCTCTCGGTGCGTTTCAGAAGCGGTATTCCACCAGGACGCCCAGGCCGATGCTGTCATGCCACTCTTCGGCGACAGCGGCGAAGCAGAGGCTGGCGAGCGTGCCGGCGAGGCACAGGGAGGGGCTTCTCATGGGGGCTCCTTCCGTTGCGGCCAGGGACGTGCCTTGGTGTCTTGCTGGGCGAAGCGGTAGCCGAGCGCGTTCAGACCGTCGAAGTCGCGACTGAAGGTGTCTCCCAGGCCCTGGCCGCTGCCGGCCAGGACGGCGTGTGCGCTGTCGATGGGTTGCAGGATGAACTCGCCGGAGCGGGTTCCTCTGGCTTGCCCGCGCACCAGCAGGAAGCCGTCTTCGATCCTGATGCTCAGGCCGTTCAGGTAGCTGTGCCGGCCCGTGCTGGCGACGCGGTAGGTGCCGACGGCTTCGGTCCAGGCCTGGGGCAGGGGTGTCGGCTCGATGCGCTCGCCGAGGTAGGCGGCCTGGCCGTGGCGGCGGGACACCAGGATTCGGCGTTGGCCGTAGCTGACCACGTCCAGTTGCAACTGTCCGGCGCTGTCCACGCCGACGGGCCAGAATCCCAGCAGTCTTTTTCTCATCTGCAGCCAGCCCGAGGTGTCGCGCAACAGTTCCACGCGTTGTTCGCCGAAATCTGCGTACAGGCGACCCCGGCGCTCGTACAGGCGAACCTGGCCTTGGCGGGTTGCGTAGCGACCGTATAGCTGTCGCCGGTCCTCCGGGCTCGGCACCTTCAGTGCGGGCGCGCGCGCGGGGGTGGGCTGTACGGCGGGGCGACGAGCGCCCTGCCTGACCTGCAGCATGAGCGACGCCGCTTGCCGGGCCAGGGAGGCGGTGAGCGAACCGCTGTCATCGGCGTTGCTCATGACAATGGCGGCGAGGCGCTGTTCCGGCAGCAGAACCAGGTGGGCGCTGAATCCTGGGGTGGCGCTGGCGTACTCATAGTGACGGATGCCCCCTTCCAGCGGCGCGGAGCCGCACGGGCTGAGGAACCAGGCCAGGCCCACCTGGCAGTCGAAGTCCAGGGCATTGCCGGCGTTCTGCTGGCGGAACATCTCCTCGACGGAGTGTTTCCGGAGAAGCTGGCGCTCCTTGTGGCGCCCGTTGGCGAACAGCATGCGGACGAAGCGGCTGAGGTCGACCGGGCTGCTCCACAGATCGTTGACCGGGAGGTCGCTGGCGGAGCCGGGGCGACCGCCGCCGCTGTAGCCGTGGGCGCGTTGCGCCTGGGGCAGGGCGTTCCTGGCGAAGCTGGAGCGGGTCATCTGCAAAGGCTCCAGCAGGTGCTCGCGCATGTGCTGCTCGAAGTGCTTTCCGGTGTTGCGCTCGATGGCCGCGCCGACCAGTTCGTAGCCAAGGTTGGAATGGGCGACCTGGGTTCCCGGCGGATTGCTCAGCCAGACACCGGATACTTTCGCCGGCAGTTGGCCGAGTGAGTTCGGGCGTTCGCCGAACAGGGGCGGCAGGTGTTCGCCAGGAAGGCCGGACTGATGGCTGAGCAGCCGGCGGAAAGTGATCGCGCGATCCGCCTCGCTCTGGTCGGCATGGAAGCGTGAGCGTACGTAGAACTCGCGCAAGGTGTCCTGGAGCGGAGCGTCGAGAGAGAGTTGGCCGCGTTCGGCCAGTTGCAGGGTCGCGCTGGCGATCAGTAGCTTGGACAGGTCGCCGGCGTGGAATGCGGTGTGCTCGCTGGCGTTGATCCTGTGCTGTCGGTCGGCATAGCCGAAACCGCGAGCCCAGACCAGTTGCTGGTCGTCGACCAATGCCAGGGCCAGGCCGGGCACGTCCTGCCTTTCCATTTCCCGGCGGATGTGGCGTTGCAGATAGTCGATGACCTCGCCGTAGTTGCCCACGGCGGCGCTCGGCGCTGGCGGGGCGGGTGGCAGGCCGTGGCAGCCGCTGGTGCCGAGCAGGCAGCCGAGAAGGGGAAGGTGCATGGCGCGAAACATGGAATACCTGGCGGAAAGGCGAGGTGTCCCATGCTAGGGCGGGCCTGGCTGGCAATCCTTACGGCTTTGTCAGCAATCTGTGAAAGATTGTTAAGCCTCCGCTGTCAACGGGGCCGCTCCCAGGTCAGGCGGAAGGAGGCGCCTCCCTGCGGCGTTTCCAGCGCTTCCGCATAGCCGCCGTGCCATTGCGCGACCCGGCGGACGATCGCCAGGCCCAGGCCGAAGCCGCCGGTGCTGCGATCGCGGCTGTCGTCCAGGCGCGAAAAGGGTTCGAAGATCTTCTGCCGGGCGTCCGCCGGTATCCCGGGGCCGTCGTCGTTGACCCGTATCTGACAGCTGTCGCCTTGATCGAGGAGGGCGATTTCGACGCGCGAGTGTGCGTGGCGGATGGCGTTGCGCAGCAGGTTGATCACGGCGCGCGCCATGAAGCGAGGCTCGATGCGGATCTGTTCGACCTGGCAGGCGCTGATCTCGCAGGTGACTCCGGCGGCTTCGGCTTCCAGGGCGACGTCGGCGACGACGCTATCCAGCCAGCTCGCGGCGTCGACGATTTCCCGGTGGCTCCCGACGTTGCCGTGCTCCAGGCGGGCGTAGGTCAGCAGTTCGGAGACCATTTCCTCCAGTTCGCCGAGGTCGGCGCGCATGTCCTCTATCAGGTCGTGGCGTACTTCGGCGTCGACTTGCTTGTTCAATTGCTCGAGTTCGAAGGACAGGCGGGAGATCGGCGTGCGCAATTCGTGGGATACCGCGTTGGTCAGTTCGCGCTGGTTGCTGATCAGGCTTTCGATGCGGTCGGCCATCTGGTTGAAGTGCTGGGCCAGGGTGCGGATATCGGAGCGTCGGAAAATGCGCGTGCGCGATGACAGGTCGCCATCGCCGAAGCGTTGCGCGGCCAGGCGCAGGGTCTCGAGGTCGCGCCAGTGCGGGCGGACCCATACCAGCAGGGCGATGCCGACCAGCACGCCGAGCAGGATGTAGGCCAGCACGGTGAACAGTGGGGTCAGCGAGGGTTCCGGCGGCAGCTTGATGTCGAGCAGCTGCGGACCCGCGTCGATGCGGCTGATGAATTCCGTAAAGTCCTCGCGTACCACCAGCAGGTTCTTGTCGAGGAGGGCCTGCTCTTCCTGCGTCAGCTTCGCCTGCCTGGCATCCGTCAGGCTCAGCTCGAGCCCGTAGTGGGGACGCCAGTCTTCGAGCTGTCGCTGGCGTCCGGCCTGGTCCAGCGGGGCCAGCTTTTCCACCAGCGAATAGGCCTGGCCGCGAACGGCGTCGCGGTGATAGTTCTCGACGATGCTGTCGTAGAACGCGTCGATGACATGGTCGACCACGAAGATCGCGGCAGCGAACCCCAGGGCCAGCAGCAGGTAGAGGCGCAGGAACAGGCGTAGCATTCAGAGTTCCCAGCCCAGCGGGTTGAACAGGTAGCCCTTGCCCCAGACGGTCTTGATCCGGACCGGCTCGCGCGGATTGTCCTTCAGTTTATTGCGCAGCTTGCTGATGCAGACGTCGACGCTGCGGTTCAGGCCGTCGAAGCCGATGCCGCGGATCTGGTTGAGGATCTCGTCGCGGGAAAGTATTTCCCCTGCCTGGTTGGCCAGCAGCCAGAGCAGCTCGAACTCCATCGTGGTCAGTTCTATGCCGCGGCCTTCGAGTTCCGCTTCGCGCCGCCGTCGGTCGATGTTCAGCTTGCCGAATGTCAGGCTTTCCGGGGAGGCGGGAAGGGGCGCGTGCCGGCGCATCAGGGCGCGCAGGCGGGCGAGCAGCACCGGTGGCTCGATCGGCTTGATCACGTAGTCGTCGGCGCCGGACTCCAGGCCGAGGATGTGATCAAGATCGTCCTCCTGGGCGGTGAGTATGAGGATCGGCAGGTTCGCGACCCGGCGGATCTCCCGGCACACCTGCAGACCATTCTGTCCGGGGAGCATGAGGTCGAGAACCACCACTTGCGGCTTGAAGTCGAGGAAAGCGGCGAACGCGGCATCACCGCGATGCACCTGGCGCACTTCGAAACCATGCTGGGAAAGGAAGCTGGCGATCAGGCGGGCGAGCTTCTGGTCGTCTTCGACGAGCAATACCTTGCTGAGGGTAGGGCAGTCCATAGGGTTTCATCGGTCGGAGCGGAATCGGCTGGCATTATATGCACCCGCTTCCGGCGAAGCTCCAGCGACTCGTTCGAGACCGGGCTGCGATCGGCGGAAGCGGCCGGAAACACCCCGGGGATCCGCCTGCACCCTGGCGGGGTGACTTCTGCTTTTCCCTCTACTAGAATGCATGCCCTTGATTCTGGGAGCCGGAAGGACCGGCTTACGTCTGTGCAACGAGGAATATCCATGCAAGTTTCTGTTGAAAGCACTTCCGCTCTTGAGCGCCGCATGACCGTTGGTGTGCCTGCCGAGCGTATCGAGACCGAAGTCAACAAGCGTCTGCAGCAGACCGCCCGTCGTGCCAAGATTCCAGGTTTCCGCCCCGGCAAGGTGCCGATGAGTGTCATTCGTCAGCGCTACGAAGCTTCCGCGCGCCAGGAAGCCATGGGCGATCTGATCCAGGAAACCTTCTACGAAGCCGTGGTCGAGCAGAAGCTGAATCCGGCCGGTTCGCCGTCGGTAGAGCCCAAGTCCTTCGAGAAAGGCAAGGACCTGGAATACATCGCAACCTTCGAAGTCTTCCCGGAATTTACCGTTTCCGGCCTGGAAGACATCAAGATCGAGCGCCTGCAGGCCGAAGTTTCCGATGCTGATGTCGACAACATGCTCGATGTCCTGCGCAAGCAGAACACCCGTTTCGAAGTGGTCGAGCGTGCCGCCCAGAACGATGACCAGTTGAACATCGACTTCGTCGGCAAGATCGACGGCGAAGCCTTCGCCGGCGGTTCCGCCAAGGGCACCCTGCTGGTGCTGGGCTCCGGTCGCATGATCGCCGGCTTCGAAGAAGGGCTGGTGGGGGCGAAGGCCGGTGAAGAGCGCGTGCTCAACCTGACCTTCCCCGAGGACTACCAGAACCTGGACCTGGCCAACAAGGCTGCCGAGTTCACCGTTACCGTAAATAGCGTTGCCGAGCCCAAGCTGCCGGAACTGAACGAAGAGTTCTTCGCTCTGTTCGGCGTGAAGGAAACCGGTCTCGATGGCTTCCGCGCCGAAGTGCAGAAGAACATGGAGCGCGAGTTGCGCCAGGCGATCAAGTCCAAGGTCAAGAACCAGGTCATGGAAGGTCTGCTGCAGGCCAACCCGATCGAAGTGCCCAAGGCCCTGATCGGCAACGAAGTGAACCGTCTGCGCGTGCAGGCCGTCCAGCAGTTCGGTGGCAACATCAAGCCTGACCAACTGCCGGCCGAGCTGTTCGAAGAGCAGGCCAAGCGCCGTGTGGTGCTGGGCCTGATCGTCGCCGAAGTGGTCAAGCAGCACGAGCTGAAGGCCGACGAAGGTCGCGTTCGCGAAATGATCGAGGAAATGGCCTCGGCCTACCAGGAGCCCGAGCAGGTCGTCGCCTGGTACTTCAAGAACGAGCCCCAGCTGAACGAAGTCCGTTCTGTTGTACTGGAAGAACAAGTCGTAGATACTGTCCTGCAAAAGGCCACTGTGACCGATAAGCAGGTATCCTACGAAGAAGCGGTCAAGCCGGCCGAAGCTCCGCAAGCGGCCTGATTCGTTCCTCTCGTTCGAATCCCACAAGCCAGCCTTAGTGCTGGCTTGTGCGTCTTTGAGGCTTCACTATCTGTTAGGGAGTGATCGCAAGACATGTCTCGCAACTCTTTTATTCCGCACGTTCCCGATATCCAGGCCGCCGGTGGCCTGGTGCCCATGGTGGTGGAGCAGTCCGCCCGCGGCGAGCGCGCCTACGACATCTATTCGCGCCTGCTGAAGGAGCGGATCATCTTCCTGGTCGGCCAGGTCGAGGACTACATGGCCAACCTGGTGGTTGCCCAGTTGCTGTTCCTGGAGGCTGAAAATCCCGAGAAGGACATTCATCTCTACATCAACTCGCCGGGTGGCTCGGTGACTGCCGGGATGTCCATCTACGACACCATGCAGTTCATCAAGCCCAACGTCTCGACCACCTGTATCGGTCAGGCGTGCAGCATGGGTGCCCTGCTGCTTGCGGGCGGTGCCGCCGGCAAGCGCTACTGCCTGCCGCATTCGCGGATGATGATCCACCAGCCGCTGGGCGGTTTCCAGGGCCAGGCCTCGGATATCGAGATCCATGCCAAGGAAATCCTCTTCATCAAGGAGCGTCTGAACCAGATCCTGGCGCACCACACCGGCCAGCCCCTGGACGTCATTGCCCGCGATACCGATCGTGACCGCTTCATGAGCGGTGACGAAGCCGTCAAGTATGGCCTGATCGACAAGGTCATGACCCAGCGCGACCTGGCCGTCTAAGGCTCCGCAATACTGGCGGTCGAGACATTCGGCCGCCTCGTGGGCTTGAAAATGCCCACAATTGCCTTCATCTTGTGTTTGAAGCTACCCATTGGATCGATCGAATGACTGATACCCGCAACGGCGAGGACAACGGCAAGCTGCTGTATTGCTCCTTCTGCGGCAAGAGCCAGCACGAAGTGCGCAAGTTGATTGCCGGCCCCTCGGTCTTTATCTGCGACGAGTGTGTCGACCTGTGCAATGACATCATCCGCGAGGAGGTGCAGGAAGCGCAGGCGGAAAGTAGTGGGCACAAACTTCCGGCGCCGAAAGAGATCCGCACCATCCTTGATCAGTACGTGATCGGGCAGGAGCGGGCCAAGAAGGTTCTGGCGGTAGCGGTATACAACCACTACAAGCGCCTCAACCAGCGTGACAAGAAGGACGATATCGAGCTCGGCAAGAGCAACATTCTGATGATCGGCCCAACCGGCTCGGGCAAGACCCTGCTGGCCGAGACCCTCGCACGTCTGCTGAACGTGCCGTTCACCATCGCCGATGCGACCACGCTGACGGAAGCGGGCTACGTGGGCGAGGATGTCGAGAACATCATCCAGAAACTCTTGCAGAAGTGCGATTACGATGTGGAGAAGGCCCAGATGGGCATCGTCTACATCGACGAGATCGACAAGATTTCCCGGAAATCGGACAACCCCTCCATCACTCGCGACGTTTCCGGCGAGGGTGTGCAGCAGGCCCTGCTGAAGCTCATCGAGGGCACCGTTGCCTCGGTACCGCCGCAGGGCGGTCGTAAGCACCCGCAGCAGGAGTTCCTGCAGGTCGATACGCGCAACATCCTGTTCATCTGCGGCGGCGCTTTCGCCGGTCTGGAGCGGGTCATCCAGAACCGTTCCGCGCGCGGCGGCATCGGTTTCAATGCCGAAGTGCGCAGTCAGGAGATGGGCAAGAAGGTCGGCGAGGCGTTCAAGGAAGTCGAGCCGGAAGATCTCGTCAAGTTCGGTCTTATCCCCGAGTTTGTAGGGCGTTTGCCGGTGATCGCGACTCTTGATGAACTCGATGAGGCTGCGCTCATGCAGATCCTGACCGAGCCGAAGAACGCTCTCACCAAGCAGTACGCCAAGCTGTTCGAGATGGAAGGCGTCGACCTCGAATTCCGTCCGGACGCACTCAAGGCGGTTGCCCGCAAGGCGCTCGAACGCAAGACCGGTGCACGTGGCTTGCGTTCAATTCTCGAAGGTATCCTTCTCGATACCATGTACGAGATTCCCTCCCAGCAGGATGTCAGCAAGGTGGTCATCGATGAGAGTGTCATCGATGGCTCGTCGCAACCCCTGATGATCTACGAGAACAGCGAAAAGCCAGCCAAGGCTGCGCCTGAGGCATGAAAGAGCAGGGGCCTTCGGGCCCCTTTTCTTTTCCGACTGGCACGCTTGTTTTTTCCCGGGCCTAACCCCATCTTAGGCTGAAAGGTCTTCCTATCTGTTTCGTGGCCAAGTGCCGCTGTAGAGCCGACATTATGAAAACACTCGTCGAATTGCCCTTGCTGCCGCTACGTGACGTGGTGGTGTACCCGCACATGGTCATCCCGTTGTTCGTCGGTCGGGAAAAGTCCATCGAGGCCCTGGAGGCAGCGATGACCGGCGACAAGCAAATCCTCCTGCTGGCGCAGAAAAACCCCGCGGACGACGATCCGGGCGAAGATGGCCTGTACCGCATGGGTACGGTCGCTACCGTGCTGCAGTTGCTCAAGCTGCCGGATGGCACCGTCAAGGTGCTGGTCGAAGGCGAGCAGCGCGGCCAGGTCGAGCGCTTCATCGAGGAGGAAGGGCACATTCGTGCCGCGGTCCAGGCCATCGATGACGCCAATGTCGGCGAGCGCGAGGCCGAGGTCTTCACTCGCAGCCTGCTGAGCCAGTTCGAGCAATACGTCCAGTTGGGCAAGAAAGTCCCCGCCGAGGTGCTTTCCTCGCTGAACAGCATCGACGAGCCGAGCAGGCTGGTCGATACCATGGCCGCGCACATGGCGCTGAAGATCGAGCAGAAGCAGGACATCCTGGAGATCACCGACCTGTCGTCGCGGGTCGAGCATGTCCTGGCGCTGCTGGATGCCGAGATCGACCTGCTGCAGGTGGAAAAGCGCATCCGCGGCCGGGTCAAGAAGCAGATGGAGCGCAGCCAGCGCGAGTACTACCTGAATGAGC
Organism: Pseudomonas sp. KBN12P06040; assembly: GCF_037574965.1. Taxonomy (NCBI): domain Bacteria; kingdom Pseudomonadati; phylum Pseudomonadota; class Gammaproteobacteria; order Pseudomonadales; family Pseudomonadaceae; genus Pseudomonas; species Pseudomonas sp. KBN12P06040. The sequence continues at coordinate 3,600,476 of NZ_JBBELS010000001.1, read as the reverse complement.
AGATGAAGGCCATTCAGAAGGAACTCGGCGATATCGACGAAGGGCACAACGAAGTCGAGGAGCTGAAGAAGCGCATCGACGCCGCCGGCCTGACCAAGGAGGCGCACACCAAGGCCACTGCCGAGCTGAACAAGCTCAAGCAGATGTCGCCGATGTCGGCGGAAGCCACCGTGGTGCGTTCCTACATAGACTGGCTGCTGAACGTGCCGTGGAAGGCCGAGAGCAAGGTGCGCCATGATCTCGCCAAGGCGGAAGACATCCTCGATGCCGACCATTACGGCCTGGAAGAGGTCAAGGAGCGCATTCTCGAGTATCTCGCCGTGCAAAAGCGGGTGAAGAAGCTCAAGGGCCCGGTCCTTTGCCTGGTGGGGCCGCCCGGCGTGGGCAAGACCTCCCTGGCCGAATCCATCGCCCGCGCCACCAATCGCAAGTTCGTGCGCATGGCGCTCGGCGGCGTGCGTGACGAGGCCGAGATCCGCGGTCACCGTCGTACCTATATCGGCTCTATGCCGGGCCGCCTGATCCAGAAGATGACCAAGGTCGGCGTACGCAACCCGCTGTTCCTCCTCGACGAAATCGACAAGATGGGCAGCGACATGCGCGGGGATCCCGCCTCGGCGCTGCTCGAGGTGCTCGACCCGGAGCAGAACCACAACTTCAACGATCACTACCTGGAGGTCGACTACGACCTGTCCGACGTGATGTTCCTCTGCACCGCAAACTCGATGAACATCCCAGCGCCCCTGCTGGATCGGATGGAAGTCATCCGCCTGCCGGGCTACACCGAGGACGAGAAGGTCAACATCGCCTCCAAGTACCTGATTCCGAAGCAGGTCCAGGCCAACGGCCTGAAGAAGGGCGAGCTGACCTTCGAGGAAGGCGCCCTGCGCGACATCATTCGCTACTACACCCGCGAAGCCGGGGTGCGCAGCCTCGAGCGGCAGATCGCCAAGGTCTGCCGCAAGGCGGTGAAGGAGCATGCCAAGCTCAAGCGTATCCAGGCGGTGGTGTCCAGCGAGACGCTGGAGAACTACCTCGGCGTGCGCAAGTTCCGTTATGGCCTCGCCGAACAGCAGGACCAGATCGGCCAGGTGACCGGGCTGGCCTGGACCCAGGTCGGCGGCGAGCTGCTTACCATCGAGGCGGCCGTGGTACCGGGCAAGGGCCAGTTGACCAAGACCGGATCGCTGGGTGACGTGATGGCGGAATCGATCACCGCGGCGTTGACCGTGGTGCGCAGCCGCGCCCAGAGCCTAGGAATCGCGGCGGACTTCCACGAGAAGCGTGACATCCATATCCACGTTCCGGAAGGCGCTACGCCGAAGGATGGCCCGAGCGCAGGCATCGGCATGTGCACGGCGCTGGTTTCGGCGATCACGCAGATCCCGGTGCGCGCCGACGTGGCAATGACCGGGGAGATCACCCTGCGTGGGCAGGTGCTGGCGATCGGCGGGCTGAAAGAAAAACTTTTGGCGGCGCACCGCGGCGGGATCAAGACGGTGATCATTCCCGAGGAAAATGTTCGCGACCTGAAGGAAATTCCGGACAATATTAAGAGTGATCTGGTTATTAAACCGGTTAAATGGATTGACGAAGTCCTGCAAATTGCGCTGCAATACGCCCCGGAGCCCTTGCCCGATGCGGCTCCGGAGATGGTTGCAAAGGATGAAAAACGCGAGCCTGATTCCAAGGAGCGAATTAGCACGCATTAGTCGGTAGGTATTCTTGACACTGTTTTTGGGCCCTTGTTATAAAGCGGCACTTGCTGAGTCAGTTGGCCTACCAGCGCAGAATTTCCTTACACCTAACACATAGAAACATACTCAACAGAAATAAGGGGACTTAGAGTGAACAAGTCGGAACTGATCGATGCAATTGCCGCATCTGCTGATATCCCGAAAGCTGTTGCCGGTCGCGCACTGGACGCAGTGATCGAGTCCGTCACTGGCGCCCTGAAGGCTGGTGACTCCGTCGTGCTGGTTGGTTTCGGCACCTTCGCTGTCAAAGAGCGCGCTGCTCGCACCGGTCGCAACCCGCAAACTGGCAAGCCGATCAAGATCGCCGCTGCCAAGATCCCGGGCTTCAAAGCCGGTAAAGCCCTGAAGGATGCTGTCAACTAAGCGTCTTTTGGGACTCGTTCTACCCAGGTCGGCCAAGGCTGGCCTGGCTGCGGAGCGGTAGTTCAGTCGGTTAGAATACCGGCCTGTCACGCCGGGGGTCGCGGGTTCGAGTCCCGTCCGCTCCGCCAGTTACGAGAAGGCGCATCCTCGGATGCGCCTTTCTTATATCCGCATCTCTTACCCACGCCGCGCCGCCCAAGACGGCTGGTCGTGGCAGTTTTTGGGGGCTGCATGCTGCAGAACATCAGGGATAATTCCCAGGGCTGGATCGCCAAGACCATCATTGGCGTGATCATCGTTCTCCTGTCGCTGACCGGCTTCGACGCGATCATCCGGGCCACCGACCACTCCAACGTGGCCGCCAAGGTCAACGGCGACGATATCAGTCTCAATGAAGTCCAACAGGCCGTGGACATGCAGCGTCGCCAGCTGCTGCAACGCCTGGGCAAGGATTTCGATCCATCCATGCTGGATGACAAGCTGCTCAAGGAAGCGGCCCTGAAGGGGTTGATCGAGCGTACCCTGCTGCTCCAGGCCGCCAAGGACGACAAGTTCGCTTTCTCCGACCAGGCGCTGGACCAGTTGATCCTGCAAACTCCCGAGTTCCAGGTCGACGGCAAGTTCAACGCGGATCGCTTCGACCAGGTCATCCGCCAGATGAACTACAGCCGCATGCAGTTCCGCCAGATGCTCGGCCAGGAAATGCTCATCGGCCAGCTTCGCGCCGGCCTGGCGGGCACCGGTTTCGTCACCGACAACGAATTGCAGTCCTTCGCTCGCCTCGAGAAGCAGACCCGCGACTTCGCCACCCTGGCGATCAAGGCCGACGCGTCCAAGAGCAGCGTGAGCGAGGACGAGGTGAAGGCCTTCTACGAAGGCCACAAGAGCGAGTTCATGACTCCCGAGCAGGTGGTCGTCGAATACGTGGAACTGAAGAAGTCCTCCTTCTTCGACCAGGTCAAGGTGAAGCAGGAAGACCTCGAGGCGTTGTACCAGAAGGAAATCGCCAACCTTTCCGAGCAGCGCGATGCCGCCCACATCCTGATCGAGGTGAACGACAAGGTCGGCGACGAGCAGGCCAAGGCGAAGATCGACGAGATCAAGGCTCGCCTGGCCAAGGGCGAGGATTTCGCCGCGCTGGCCAAGGAGTTCTCCCAGGATATCGGCTCGGCCGCCACCGGCGGCGACCTGGGCTACGCCGGCCGCGGCGTGTACGACCCCGCGTTCGAGGAGGCGCTGTATGCGCTGAAGCAAGGTGAGGTATCCGCCCCGGTGAAGACTCCGTACGGCTACCACCTGATCAAGCTGCTGGGCGTGCAGGCGCCGGAAGTACCGAGCCTGGAAAGCCTCAAGCCGAAGCTCGAGGACGAACTGAAGAAACAGATGGTCGAGCAGCGCTTCGTCGAGGCTACCAAGGACTTGGAAAGCTCCGCCTACGAAGCCGCCGACCTGAGCCAGCCGGCGCAGGAAATGGGCCTGAAGGTCCAGACCAGCCAGCCGTTCGGACGTTCGGGGGGCGACGGCATCGCTGCCAACCGCCAGATCGTGCAGACCGCGTTCAGCGCCGAGGTGCTGGAAGAAGCGGCCAACAGTGGCGCCATCGAGCTGGATCCGGACACCGTGGTGGTACTGCGGGTCAAGGAGCACAACAAGCCGAAGGAGCAACCGCTGGAGCAGGTCGCGGCGAACATCCGCGAGCGCCTGGCTGCCGAAAAGGCCGCCGAGGAGGCGCAGAAGCGTGGCGAGGCCCTGATCGCAGAGCTGCGTGAAGGCCGTACCTCTTCCGCAGCGGGTGAGTCGTGGAAAGTGGTCGAGGCGGCCTCCCGCGGCCAGGAAGGCGTCGATCCGAAACTGCTCCAGGCGGTGTTCCGCATGCAGCGTCCGGAGGCCAAGGACAAGCCTTCGCTCTCTGGCGTGACCCTGGCCAATGGCGATTACGTGGTGATCCGCCTGAATGGCGTCAGCGAGCCGGAGGAGGCTATCTCCGACGACGAGAAGGCCATGTACCGCCGCTTCCTGGCTTCGCGCAGCGGACAGGCAGACTTCGCCGCCTTCCGCCGTCAGTTGCAGGACAAGGCGGAAGTCGAGAAATACTGAGACCGAGATGCAGAGAAAAGGCCGCTTACGCGGCCTTTTCTTTATTCCGCCCATGAAAAAGGCCGCTCGAAGCGGCCATTTTTCATGGGCGGGGTGATCAGTCGTCGTCCAGCGGGCCCATGGCGGTAGTGTTGAAGCCGCCATCGACGTAGAGGATCTCGCCACTGATACCGCTGGCCAGGTCCGAACAGAGGAAGGCGCCGGCATTGCCGACTTCCTCGATGGTGACGTTGCGCCGCAGCGGCGTCTGCCGCTCGTTGGCGGCCAGCATCTTGCGGAAGCTCTTGATTCCGGAGGCGGCGAGCGTTCGGATCGGCCCGGCGGAAACCGCATTGACCCGGGTGCCTTCCGCGCCCAGGCTGCCGGCCAGGTAGCGGACCCCGGCCTCCAGGCTGGCCTTGGCCATGCCCATTACGTTGTAGTTCGGCATGGTCCGTTCGGCGCCCAGGTAGGAGAGGGTCAGCAGGCTGCCGTTGCGGCCCTTCATCATTTCCCGTCCGGCCTTGGCCAGGGCGATGAAGCTGTAGGCGCTGATGTCGTGGGCGATGCGGAAGCCCTCGCGGGTGGTCACCGCGGTGAAGTCGCCGTCGAGCTGATCGCCTGGAGCGAATCCGACGGAGTGGACGATGATGTCCAGGCCGTCCCAGTGCTTGCCCAGGGCGGCGAACACCGCTTCGATCTGGCTGTCGTCGGCCACGTCACAGGGGAAGCACAGCTCCGGCCGCGAGCCCCAGCCACTGGCGAACTCCTCCACCCGGCCCCTGAGCTTGTCGTTCTGGTAGGTGAAGGCCAGTTCGGCGCCTTCCCGGTGCATGGCGGCGGCGATGCCGGAAGCGATGGAGAGCTTGCTGGCGACTCCGACGATCAGGGCGCGTTTTCCTGTGAGAAATCCCATGGTCCGTTCCTTGTCTGCTACTCAGTTTTCCGCGCTTGCCGGGGCCATGAAGGCGGCCTCCAGCAATTGCTGCGTATAGGGATGTTGCGGCGAGGCGAAAACCGCTTCGGCGCTGCCCTGTTCCACCACCTTGCCATGTCGAACCACCATCAACTGGTGGCTGAGCGCCTTGACCACCGCCAGGTCGTGGCTGATGAACAGGTAGGTGAGGTTGTACTTGCCCTGCAGTTGCCGCAGCAATTCCACGACCTGGCGCTGCACTGTGCGGTCGAGCGCCGAGGTCGGTTCGTCCAGCAGGATCAGCGCCGGTTTCAGCACCAGTGCCCGGGCGATGGCGATGCGCTGGCGCTGGCCGCCGGAGAATTCGTGGGGGTAACGGTAGCGGGTCTGCGGATCGAGCCCGACCTCCACCAGCGCGTCGATGATCGCCTGCTCCTGTTCGGCCTCGCTGCCGATCCTATGGATGCGCAGGCCTTCGCCGACGATCTCGCCGACACACATGCGTGGGCTGAGGCTGCCATACGGGTCCTGGAACACCACCTGCATCTCGCGGCGCAGCGGGCGCACGTCATGTTGCGCGAGACCGTCCAGCCGGGTGCCTTCGAAGCGGATGCCGCCCTGGCTTTCCAGCAGCCGCAGGATTGCCAGGCCAAGGGTCGACTTGCCCGAGCCGCTTTCGCCAACGATGCCCAGCGTCTGCCCGCGGGGTAGTTCGAAATTGACCCCGTCGACCGCCTTGACGTGGTCCACGGTGCGGCGGAACACGCCTTTGCGGATCGGGAACCAGACCCGCAGGTCGTCCACCGCCAACAGGGTTTCACCGGGCGGGTTGCTTGCCGGCGCACCGCTGGGCTCGGCGTTGAGCAGCTCGCGGGTATAGGGGTGTCGCGGGGCTGCGAAGAGTTCCTGGCAGGAAGCCTGCTCGACGATCCGCCCTTGTTGCATGACGCAGACGCGGTGGGCGATGCGCCGGACCAGGTTGAGGTCGTGGGTGATCAGCAGCAGGGACATGCCCAGGCGTGCCTGCAGGTCCTTGAGCAGATCGAGGATCTTCAACTGGACGGTGACGTCGAGCGCGGTGGTCGGTTCGTCGGCGATCAGCAGTTGCGGCTCGCAGGCCAGGGCCATGGCGATCATCACCCGCTGCCGCTGGCCGCCGGAGAGTTCGTGTGGATAGGCTTTCAGGCGCTTGGCTGGCTCGGGGATGCCGACCAGCTCGAGCAGTTCGAGAATTCTCGCGCTGGCCTTGGCGCCACCCAGGCCCTTGTGCAGGGCGAGGACCTCGGCGAGCTGCTTCTCGATGGTATGCAGCGGATTGAGCGAGGTCATGGGTTCCTGGAAGACCATGGCGATGCGGTTGCCGCGGATCCCGCGCAGGCGCCGTTCCGGGAGCTTGAGCAGATCCTCGCCCTGGTAGTGGATGCTGCCTGCTGGGTGGCTGGCGACGGAGTAGGGCAGCAGGCGCAGGATCGAGTGGGCGGTCACCGACTTGCCCGAGCCGCTTTCGCCGACCAGGGCCAGGGTCTCGCCCTGGCGGATGTCGAAGCTGACGCCTTCGACTACCCGCTGGCGTTGCTCGCCGGAGAGGAATTCGACGGCGAGGTCGCGGATTTCCAGAATGTTCTCGCTCATCTCATTTCCTCGGGTCGAAAGCGTCGCGGGCGGCTTCGCCGATGAACACCAGCAGGCTCAGCATGACCGCCAGCACCACGAAGGCGGAAATGCCCAGCCAGGGCGCTTGGAGGTTGGACTTGCCCTGGGCGACCAGCTCGCCCAGCGACGGCGCGCCGGGCGGCAGGCCGAAGCCGAGGAAGTCCAGGGAGGTGAGGGTGCCGATGGCGCCGGTGAGGATGAACGGCATGAAGGTCAGGGTCGAGATCATCGCGTTCGGCAGGATGTGACGGAACATGATGGCGCTGTTGCGCATGCCGAGGGCCCGGGCGGCGCGGACGTATTCCAGGTTGCGCCCGCGGAGGAACTCGGCGCGGACCACGTCCACCAGGCTCATCCAGGAAAACAGCAGCATGATGCCCAGCAGCCACCAGAAGTTCGGCTGGACGAAGCTGGCCAGGATGATCAGCAGGTAGAGCACCGGCAGCCCCGACCAGACTTCCAGGAAACGCTGGCCGAGCAGGTCGACCCAGCCGCCGTAGTAGCCTTGCAGGGCGCCGACGGTGACGCCGATCAGAGAACTGAGCACGGTCAGGGTCAGGGCGAAGAGGATCGACACGCGGAAGCCGTAGATCACCCGGGCGAGCACGTCGCGGGCCTGGTCGTCGGTGCCCAGCCAGTTTTCCGCCGACGGCGGGGCGGGGGCGGGAACCTTCAGCTCGTAGTTGATGGTGTCGTAGCTGTAGGGGATCGGCGGCCAAAGCACCCAGCCGTCCCTCTCGGCGATCAGTTGGCTGATGTAGGGGCTCTTGTAGTTGGCTTCCAGGGGGAATTCGCCGCCGAAGGTGGTTTCCGGGTAGCGTTTGAAGACCGGGAAATACCAGCCGCCGTCGTAATGCACGACCAGCGGTTTGTCGTTGGCGATCAGTTCGGCGCCGAGGCTGCCGACGAACAGGATGAGGAACAGCCAGAGCGACCACCAGCCACGCTTGTTGCTCTTGAAGCGGGCCCAGCGGCGCTGGTTGATGGGAGACAGGCGCATCGGATTACTCCCGGTTCTCGAAGTCGATGCGCGGATCGACCAGGGTGTAGACGATATCGCTGATCAGCTTCATGACCAGCCCGAACAGGGTGAAGATGAACAGCGTGCCGAAGACCACCGGGTAGTCGCGGTTCATCGCCGCTTCGAAGCTGAGCAGGCCGAGGCCGTCGAGGGAGAAGATCACCTCGATCAACAGCGAACCGGTGAAGAAGATCCCTAGCAGCGCAGCCGGCAGGCCGGCAATCACCAGCAGCATGGCGTTGCGGAATACGTGCCCGTAGAGCACGCGGCGTTCGGTCAGGCCCTTGGCGCGGGCGGTGACCACGTATTGCTTGCCGATCTCGTCGAGGAAGCTGTTCTTGGTCAGCAGCGTGATGGTGGCGAAGTTGCCGATCACCAGGGCGGTTACCGGCAAGGCCAGGTGCCAGAAATAGTCGAGTACCTTGCCGCCGAGGCTGAGCTGGTCGAAGTTGTTCGAGGTCAGGCCGCGCAGGGGGAACCAGTCCCAGTAGCTGCCGCCGGCGAACAGCACCACCAGCAGGATGGCGAAGAGGAAGGCGGGAATGGCGTAGCCGACGATGATCGCCGAGCTGGTCCAGATGTCGAAGACGCTGCCATGGCGGACCGCCTTGGCGATCCCCAGCGGGATCGACACCAGGTACATGATCAGCGTGCTCCAGAGTCCGAGCGAGATCGACACCGGCAATTTCTCGACGATCAGGTCGGTGACCTTGGCGTCGCGGAAGAAACTCTGCCCGAAGTCCAGGTGCAGGTAGTTCTTCAGCATGATCATGAAGCGCTCGGGGGCCGACTTGTCGAAGCCGTACATGCGCTCGATCTCTTTCACCAGCTCCGGGTCCAGGCCTTGCGCGCCGCGGTATTGCGAGCCGGCCACGGCGACTTCGCCGCCGCCGCCGGAGATGCGTCCGGTGGCGCCGCCGGAAGCGGCGTCGAAGCCTTCCAGCTTGGCGATCATCTGCTCCACCGGACCGCCGGGAGCGGCCTGGATGATGATGAAGTTGATCAGCAGGATGCCGAACAGGGTAGGGACGATCAGCAGCAGGCGCCGCAGGATATAGGAGAGCATGCGGCGTTACTCCCGTTCCGGCTCGGCGTCTTGCGCGGCTTCGGCTTGCGCCTTGCTCGGCAGCGCCTTGTCGCTGGTCTGCCACCAGGTCATCAGGCCCCAGTCGTAGAGTGGCGTCACCTTCGGCCGGCCGAAACGGTTCCAGTAGGCGACCCGCCAGGTATCGACGTAGTAGTTGGGAACCACGTAGTAGCCCCACGACAGTACGCGGTCGAGGGCGCGGGTATGGTCGATCAGGCTTTGCCGCGAGTCGGACTGGATCAGGCTTTCCACCAGGCTGTCGATGGCTGGGTCCTTGAGGCCGATGAAGTTGCGGCTGCCGGCCTTGTCGGCGCTGCTGGAATGCCAGAACTCTCGCTGTTCGTTGCCTGGCGAGTTGGATTGCGGCCAGGTCGCCGAGGTCATGTCGAAATCCCGCGAGCGCAGGCGGTTGACGAACTGCGAGACGTCGACGCGACGGATCTGCATGTCGATGCCAAGTTCGGCCAGGTTGCGCTTGAACGGCAGGATGACCCGTTCCATGTTGGCCTGGAACAGCATGAACTCGAAGCTCAGTGGCTGGCCGTCGGGACCTACCATGCGGTTGTTCTCGATCCTGTAGCCGGCCTCGGTGAGCAACTGGTAGGCCTTGCGTCGCTGCTCGCGGATCACCCCACTGCCGTCGTTGACCGGATTCTGGAAGACCTGGTCGAAGGCCTCGTCGGGAATCTTGCCGCGCAGCGGTTCGAGGATCTTCAGCTCGGCTTCGCTGGGCAACTGGTGGGCGGCCATCTCCGAGTTCTCGAAATAGCTGTTGGTGCGCTTGTAGGAGCTGAAGAACAGCTGCTTGTTCGACCATTCGAAGTCGAACAGCAGGCTGATCGCCTGGCGTACCCGGCGGTCCTGGAACACCGGGCGGCGGATATTGAAGGCGAAGCCCTGCATCCCCACCGGGTTGTGGTTGTGGATGCTGGCCTTGATGAAGCGCCCGTCGCGCAATGCCGGCGACTCGTAGCCGGTGGCCCAGTCCTTCGCCGAATATTCGAGGTTGACGTCGTACTGGCCGGCCTTGAAGGCTTCCAGGGCGACCGACATGTCGCGATAGGAGTCGATGGTGATGGTGTCGAAGTTATAGAGTCCGCGGGAGACCGGAAGGTCCTTGGCCCACCAGTCCTTGACTCGCTCGTAGCTGATGGAGCGTCCCGGATCGACCTTGGCGATGCGGTAGGGGCCGCTGCCCACCGGGATTTCCATGCCGGTCTTGGAAAAGTCGCGGTCGGCCCACCAGTGTTTCGGCAGGATCGCGATCTGGCCGAGGATCAGCGGCAGTTCGCGGTTGCCGGCGTGCTTGAAGTCGAAGCGCACGCGAAGCTTGTCCTCGGCGACCACCTTGTCGACGTCCGCATAGTAGTTGCGGTACATCGGGTCGCCCTTGCTCACCAGCGTCTCGAAGGTGAACACCACGTCTTCGGCGGTGACCGGCGTGCCATCGCTGAAACGGGCCTGGGGGCGCAGGTAGAAGCGCACGTAGCTGTTGTCCGGTGCCTTCTCGATCTTCTCCGCGAGCAGGCCGTATTCGGTGAAGGGCTCGTCCTGCGACTGGAAGGCCAGGGTGTCGTAGATCAGGCCCAGCGAAGGGGCCGAGACGCCCTTGCCGATGAACGGGTTGAGGCTGTCGAAGCCGCCGAAGTCGGCCTGGCGGAGGATGCCGCCTTTCGGCGCATCCGGATTCACGTAGTCGAAATGCTTGAAGTCGGCGGGATACTTCGGAGGCTCATCGTAGAGCGTCAGTGCATGTTTCGGGGCGGCGAGGAGCGGGCCGCAGCAGCCGAGCAGCAGGGCTGCCAGCAGAGGGGTGAAGCGGGGACGGATCATCGGGACGTCTCCAGGTTTTTCTGCCACCACGCGCGCAGGCCCAGGGTGTAGGGCGGGGTGGCGACGAAGGCGAAGCGGTTGCGGTACGCCAGACGGTGCGAATTGAGGTACCAGTTGGGAATGCTGTAGTACTGCCAGAGCAAGGTCCGGTCCAGGGCGCGCGCGGCGGCGACCTGTTCGTCGCGGCTGTGGGCGCCGAGCAGGCGGTTGAGCATGGCGTCGACCACCGGGTTGGCGATGCCCGCGTAATTCTTGCTGCCCTTGACCTTCACCTGGCTGGAGTGGAAGTACTGCCACTGTTCCAGGCCGGGACTGAGGGTCTGCGGCAGGGTCATGAGGATCATGTCGTAGTCGAACTGGTCCAGGCGCTGCTTGTATTGGGCGCGGTCGACGGTGCGCAGGCGCGCGTCGATGCCGATGCTGGCGAGGTTTTCGCGATAGGGCTGGAGAATACGCTCCAGGCTCGGATTGACCAGCAGGATTTCGAAGCGCAGCGGTTCGCCCTTTTTATTCAGCAGTCGGTCGCCGGACAGCTTCCAGCCGGCATCGGCCAGTAGACCGAGCGCATGCCTGAGGGTTTCACGGGGAATGCCGCGCCCCTCGGTGGTCGGCAGGCTGAACGGCTGTTTGAACAACTGCGCCGGCAATTGCTTGCGGTACGGCGACAGGTACAGCCATTCCTGGCCCTCCGGGACGCCGCTGGCGGCGAATTCGCTGTTCGGGTAGTAGCTGCGCGAGCGCAGGTAGGAATTGCTGAAGAGGGCGCGATTGGTCCATTCGAAGTCGAACATCTCGCCCAGCGCCTGGCGTAGCGCGCGCTCCTTGAACACGGCGCGACGGGTGTTCATGAACAACGCCTGGGTCTGGCTGGGGATCTGGTGCGGGATTTCCGTGCGGATCACATCGCCGCGCAGAACCGCGGGGAAGCGATAGTTGTTCAGCCAGTTCTTCGCCTGGTGCTCGATGTAGAAGTCGAACTCGCCGGCCTTGAAGGCTTCGAAGGCGACGCCGTTGTCCCGGTAGAAGTCCACCACGACCCGGTCGAAATTGTATTTGCCGCGGTTCACCGGCAGTTTTTCGCCCCACCAGCCCTTCACGCGTTCGAACACCAGGCGGCGCCCGGGATCGACCTCGACGATGCGATAGGGACCGCTGCCCAGCGGCGCGGTGAAGGTGGTGGCGCGGAAGTCGCGATCCTTCCAGTAATGCTGCGGCAGCACCGGAAGCTCGCCCAGGCGCAGGATCAGTAGCGGGTTGCCGGAGCGCCGCAGGACGAAACGCACCCGGTGGGAGGTGAGGATATCGACCCGCTTCACCTCCTGCAGGTAGGTGCGGTACATCGGGTGCCCCTGCTTGACCAGGGTGCGATAGGAAAAGGCCACGTCGCTGGCGGTGATCGGCCTGCCGTCGTGGAAGCGTGCTTCCGGCCGCAGGTTGAATACCACCCAGCTGCGGTTTTCCGCGTATTCCACGCTCTTCGCGATCAGGCCATAGCTGGAGGCTGGTTCGTCGCCGGACGGGTCGTACAGGCCGGTGCCCACCATCAATGGTTCGTTCAGCTCATTGACGCCGTACTGGAGGAAATCGCCGGTGCCGATCGGGCTGGTGCCTTTCAGGGTGTAGGGGTTGAGCGTGTCGAAGCTGCCCGAGGCCATCAGGCGCAAGGTGCCGCCTTTGGGGGCGTCGGGATTGGTCCAGTCGAAGTGCTGGAAATTGGCCGGATACTTGAGCGTGCCGAATTGGGCATAACCATGGCTCTGGGTAATCGCGGCGAAGCTGGGCAGGCTCACGGCCAGGCCGAGGATCAGGAAGGAGAGGCGACGCATCAGGCGTGTGTCCGGGTCCTTGGCTATTTTTGACAACGAATCGTCAGGCAACAGTAACACCTTGCCCGCACAGGAAAAAAGAGGGAGCGCGGGCCTGTCCGGCCTAGGGTCCGGGGTTCTGGCCGCGCTTGCGAAAACGCCACGCCGGCAGGAGCGGGCGTGGCGTTTCGGGACGGCCTGCAATGGGCTGTCAGCGGCTCGCGGTGTCCAGGTACAGGGTCAGGGTCTGGCCGGGCTTGAGCGCCTGCTTGCTGCGCGGGTTCCAGCGCTGCAGGTGCTTCATCTCGACATTGAAGCGCTTGGCGATCAGGTACATCGAGTCGCCTTGCTTGACCTTGTAGTAGGTGGCGCTGTCGCGCTTGCCGGCGGCATTTCCCTTGCGGGCCGCCAGGGCCTGGGTGCCGCCTTGCAGCTTGAGGGTCTGGCCGACCTTCAGGGCGTGCTTGTCCAGGCCGTTCCAGCGCTTCAGGTCGTTGACGTCGACGCCGTTGTTGCGGGCGATCTGCCACAGGCTGTCGCCGTTCTTGACCTTATAGGAGCGGGTTCTGGCCGGGGTGGAAGCCTGTCGGGCGAGTTGCTGGTAGACCGGCTTGACGGCGCCGCCGGCGATCTGCCCGGGGATGCTCAGTTGCTGGCCCTTGCGCAGGTGGTTGCTGGACAGGCGGTTGGCGCTCTTGAGCTCCGCTACGGTGATCCGATAGCGGTTGGCGATGCTGTGCAGGCTGTCGCCGCTACGCACCCGGTATTGCTGCCAGGCGGTGACTTCCTTCGGCTTGAGGGTGTCCAGCGAGGCGGTCAGGAACGCCGCTTTCTCCATCGGCACCAACAGTTGCTGGGGGCCGTCCATGGTCACGCGGCGCTTGTAGGCCGGGTTCAGCTGGTACAGCTCGTCCTCGTCCAGGTTCGCCAGCGCGGCGACGCTGGACAGGTCGATCCCGCGCTTGACCCGGACGGCCTGGAAGTAGGGCTCGTTGTTGATCGGGTTCAGGCTGATGCCGTAGGAATCCGGCGCCATGACGATCTGCGAGAGGGCGAGCAGCTTGGGTACGTAGTCCTGGGTTTCCTGCGGCAGCGGCAGGTTCCAGTAGTCGGTCGGCAGGCCCAGTTTCTCGTTGCGTTCGATGGCACGGCTGACAGTGCCTTCGCCGGCGTTGTAGGCCGCCAGGGCGAGCATCCAGTCGCCGTTGAACATGTCGTGCAGGCGCTCGAGATAGGTCAGGGCGGCGTTGGTCGAGGCGGTGATGTCGCGGCGACCGTCGTAGAAATTGGTCTGGCGCAGGTTGAAATGCTGGCCGGTGGCGGGAATGAACTGCCAGAGGCCGGCGGCGTTGCTGCGCGACAGGGCGAAGGGGTTGTAGGCGCTTTCGATGACCGGCAGCAGCGCCAGTTCGAGCGGCATGTTGCGTTCTTCCAGGCGCTCGACCACGTAGTGCATGTAGAGGCTGCCGCGCGCGCTCGATTGTTCGAGGAACGACTGGTTGCTGAGGAACCAGAGGCGCTGGCGTTCGATGCGCGGGTTGGTGCTGATCGCATCCTGGAGCTGGAAACCGTCGCGCATGCGGTCCCAGATGTCGTTGTAGGCGGCGTTCTGGCCGGGCTGGGCATGCAGCCAGGAGGGATTGAACTGGACGTCGACGGCTCGGGCGCCGGGACGTGCTGCTTTGGCCTGGGCCTCCCCCTTGATCTGGCCGCTGCCCTGGCAGCCGGCGAGCGCACCGGCGATGAGCAGGATGGACACCCGAACGGCGCGAGCCAGGGCGTCTAGATCGGGGGTTTTACGTGTCTGTGGCGGCATCGGCTGAGTGCTGTTCCGGGCAAAAATTCAGCCGATTCTAGAAATGACCTCAAGAGTGGTCAAGATTTCGCCAACCTTCAGAACTGGTCCTTCCAGGCCCTCAGGACGGCGAAAACCTCCTCCGGGGTGCGGTTTTGCTGGCCGCTCCGCTGGTCGGCTTTTTTCTTAACAGAATTTTCCGAAACGCGAAGAAATGGATTGGTCGACAATTCCAGCGAGATTTCCGACGGCAGGGTGATGCGATCCCGTTCGCGCAACCGGGTCGCTTCCTCGAAGCGTTCCCGCAGCGCCGCGTTGTCGGGCTCCACCGCCAGCGCGAAGCGCAGGTTGCTCAGCGTGTACTCGTGGGTGCAGTAGACCCGGGTGTTGGCCGGCAGCGCGGCCAGTCGCGCCAGGGAATGGTGCATCTGCGCCGGGGTGCCTTCGAAGAGACGGCCGCAGCCGGCGGCGAACAGGGTGTCGCCGCAGAACAGCAGCGGCGTCTCCGCCGGGTGGTAGTAGGCGATATGGCCGAGGGTATGGCCGGGCACGTGGAAGATCTCGAAGACCAGGCCGAGCACCTCGACCCGTTCGCCGTCTTCCAGCGCCAGGTCGCGGGCCGGGATCTTCTCGTTGGCCGGGCCGAGAACCCGCGCGCCGGTCAGTTCCTTCAGGGCCGCGACGCCGCCGACGTGGTCGTGATGGTGGTGGGTCACCAGGATATCGCTCAACCGCCAGTCGGGATGGGCGGCCAGCCAGGCTTCCACCGGCTTGGCATCGCCGGGGTCGACCACCGCGCAGCGACGGCTTGTCGCATCTTGCAACAGCCAGATGTAGTTGTCGTTGAAGGCGGGCAGGGCGTCGATCTGTATCATGGGTCGATGTCGCTAAGCAGAAGTCATTGGCGCATAGTATTGCTTATTTTCCCGTGGTGCCGGCGTCCGTCGCCGCGAAGGGGAAGACGCTGGAGGTACGCATGAACGAACCGCAAGCCTTCGCCCAGACCGATGCCGAGTGGCTGGCATCGATCAACCGGGCGCGCGACTGGTTCCAGGGCCCGCTGGGCAGCCTGATGCTGGCCGAGGAGCGACGCCTGTTGTGCGACGAGCTGACCCGTTACTTCGGTGGCTACCTGGTGCACTACGGGCCGCATGCCGAACTGCCGCCGAGCACCGGGCAGATTCAGCGCGGCGTGCGCCTGGGGCCGCCGCTGCCGGGCGTGGACATCGCCTGCGAAGAGGGCGCCTGGCCGCTCAGCGAACATGCCGCGGACGTGGTCCTGCTGCAACACGGCCTGGATTTCTGCCTGTCGCCTCACCGTCTCCTGCGCGAAGCCGCGCGTACCGTTCGTCCGGGCGGCCACCTGCTGCTGATCGGAATCAACCCATGGAGCCTGTGGGGCATCCGTCATTATTTCGCCGGGGATGCCTTGCGCCAGGCCCGTTGCATTCCTCCGTCGCGGGCCTGCGACTGGCTCAACCTGCTGGGCTTCGCGCTGGAGAAACGTCGCTTCGGGTGCTATCGTCCGCCGCTTGCGTCGGCAGCCTGGCAATCGCGCTTGGCTCGCCTGGAGCGCTGGGGCGACGCCTGGCAGTCTTCGGGCGCCGGCTTCTATCTATTGGTGGCACGCAAGCTGGTCGTGGGGTTGCGCCCGTTGCGCCAGAGCAAGCGCGAACCGCGCGGTCAGCTGGTGCCCATGCCGGTGGCGAAAGTCAGCCGGCGAGATTCCGAAATTTAGGCATGACAGATAAAGAACAGGTAGTGATCTATACCGACGGCGCCTGCAAGGGCAACCCTGGGCGCGGCGGCTGGGGGGCGTTGCTCCTCTACAAGGGCGCCGAGCGAGAGCTTTGGGGCGGCGAGCCGGACACCACCAACAACCGTATGGAGCTGATGGCGGCGATCCAGGCGCTGGCGGCACTCAAGCGTTCCTGTCCGATCCGTCTGATCACGGACTCGGAATACGTGATGCGCGGCATCACCGAATGGTTGCCGAACTGGAAGAAGCGCGGCTGGAAGACCGCCAGCAAGCAGCCGGTCAAGAATGCCGACCTCTGGCAGGCCCTGGACGAGCAGGTCGCCCGGCACCAGGTGGAGTGGCAGTGGGTCCGCGGGCATACCGGCGACCCCGGCAACGAGCGGGCCGACCAGTTGGCCAACCGTGGCGTCGCCGAATTGCCGCGCTGAGCGGCCACACCGAAACAAGCGTTCAGCAGCCACGGCTGCAGCGAAACAGAGAAAGGCTCTATAGATGCGTAGCGTCGTACTGGATACCGAAACCACCGGCATGCCGGTGACCGATGGTCACCGGATCATCGAGATCGGCTGTGTCGAGCTGGAGGGGCGCCGCCTGACCGGTCGCCACTTCCACGTCTACCTGCAACCCGATCGCGAGGTCGACGAAGGGGCGATCGCCGTCCACGGCATCACCAACGAATACCTGAAGGACAAGCCGCGCTTCCGCGAGGTCGCCAACGATTTCTTCGAATTCATCCGCGGCGCCCAGCTGATCATCCACAACGCGGCGTTCGATATCGGCTTCATCAACAACGAGTTCGCCCTGCTGGGCCAGCAGGACCGCTCGGACGTGACCGAGTACTGCTCGGTGCTGGATACCCTGCTGATGGCCCGCGAGCGCCATCCGGGCCAGCGCAACAACCTCGATGCGTTGTGCAAGCGCTACGGCGTGGACAACTCCGGTCGCGACCTGCACGGCGCGTTGCTCGACGCCGAGATCCTCGCCGACGTCTACCTGGCGATGACCGGCGGCCAGACCAGCCTGTCGCTGGCCGGCAGCGGCGCGGAAGGCGACGGCAGCGGCCGGCCGATGGTCAGCCCGATCCGTCGGCTCGATCCGGCGCGGGTAGCCACCCCGGTGCTGCGCGCCAACGCCGAAGAGCTGGCTGCGCATGCGGCGCGGCTGGCGGTGATCGAGAAGTCGGCAGGTGGTCCGTCGCTCTGGGCGCAACTGGAAGCGCCGGTCGGCGAATAGCCTGCCCATGCACCACGGGCGCCGCGTTCAGCGCGTCGCCCGCTCCACCAGCAAGGTGTCGCAGAACTGCTCGAAACGGCGGATCCTGCCGTCCTCCACCGTCCATACGTGTGCCACGCGCGCTTCGAACGACTTGCCGCTGCGACGGTGGGTCGCTGCATATCGACCGACGGCGACCACGCTGTCGCCGCCGTCGATCAGGCGCTCGATCTCGACCCTGAAGCCCTCCCAGTCCCGCTGCAAGGCCTGGAACACACCGGCGCCGATGGCGGCCGCGCCGACATAGGTGCCGGCCAGCGGGAAACCGGCCATTTCCGTCCATTCGGTGCGTTCGTCCATGTCCGCCAGCATTCCGGCGAGGTCCCCACGGCTAGAGGCCGCATAGTGATCGCTGACGATCCGATAAGCGCTGCGCATCGTTGTCGCTCCGTAGCAGGGCAGAGAGGTCCATGCTCCTCGCTGGCGGGAGCGGAGGCAAGCGCGGCGCGCCGACTTGTGTTGCCGCGACCTTTTCTTACAAGGGCAAGCCGCCGGGGGTTACGCGCGTGCCGGCAAGTCTCTACCCTGAGCCGACCGGCGGGGTTCGCCCGCCTGCTGCTCGGGATCAACAATGTATAAAGACCTCAAATTTCCCGTCCTCATCGTCCATCGCGACATCAAGGCCGACACCGTTGCCGGCGAACGCGTGCGGGGCATCGCCCACGAACTGGAGCAGGACGGCTTCAGCATTCTCTCCACCGCCAGCTCCGCCGAGGGGCGCATCGTCGCTTCCACCCACCACGGCCTGGCCTGCATCCTGGTCGCCGCCGAAGGTGCCGGGGAAAACCAGCGCCTGCTGCAGGATGTGGTCGAACTGATCCGCGTGGCCCGCGTGCGGGCGCCGCAATTGCCGATCTTCGCCCTCGGCGAGCAGGTGACCATCGAGAACGCGCCGGCCGAGTCCATGGCCGACCTGCACCAGTTGCGCGGCATCCTCTACCTGTTCGAAGACACCGTGCCGTTCCTCGCCCGCCAGGTCGCCCGGGCGGCGCGCAACTACCTGGCCGGGCTGCTGCCGCCATTCTTCCGTGCGCTGGTCGAGCACACCGCGCAGTCCAACTATTCCTGGCATACGCCGGGCCACGGCGGCGGTGTCGCCTATCGCAAGAGTCCGGTGGGACAGGCGTTCCACCAGTTCTTCGGGGAGAACACGCTGCGTTCCGACCTGTCGGTCTCGGTCCCCGAGCTGGGCTCGCTGCTCGACCATACCGGCCCCCTGGCCGAGGCCGAGGACCGTGCCGCGCGCAATTTCGGCGCCGACCATACCTTCTTCGTGATCAATGGCACTTCCACCGCGAACAAGATCGTCTGGCATTCCATGGTCGGTCGCGAAGACCTGGTGCTGGTGGACCGCAACTGCCACAAGTCGATCCTCCACTCGATCATCATGACCGGGGCGATACCGCTCTACCTCACTCCGGAACGCAACGAACTGGGAATCATCGGGCCGATCCCGCTGAGCGAATTCAGCAAGGAGTCGATTGCCGCGAAGATCGCCGCCAGTCCGCTGGCGCGCGGTCGCGAGCCGAAGGTGAAGCTGGCGGTGGTGACCAACTCCACCTACGACGGCCTGTGCTACAACGCCGAGCTGATCAAGCAGACCCTCGGCGACAGCGTCGAAGTGTTGCACTTCGACGAGGCCTGGTACGCCTATGCCGCGTTCCACGAGTTCTACGACGGACGCTATGGCATGGGCACCTCGCGCAGCGAGGAGGGACCCCTGGTGTTCGCCACCCATTCCACGCACAAGATGCTCGCCGCCTTCAGCCAGGCCTCGATGATCCACGTGCAGGATGGCGGGACCCGGAAGCTGGACGTGGCGCGCTTCAACGAAGCCTTCATGATGCACATCTCGACCTCGCCGCAGTACGGCATCATCGCTTCGCTGGACGTGGCTTCGGCGATGATGGAAGGGCCCGCCGGGCGTTCGCTGATCCAGGAAACCTTCGACGAGGCCCTCAGCTTCCGCCGGGCCCTGGCCAACGTACGGCAGAACCTGGACCGGAACGACTGGTGGTTCGGCGTCTGGCAGCCGGAGCAGGTGGAGGGCACCGATCAGGTCGGCACCCATGACTGGGTGCTGGAGCCGAGCGCCGACTGGCACGGCTTCGGCGATATCGCCGAAGACTACGTGCTGCTCGATCCGATCAAGGTCACCCTGACCACCCCGGGCCTGAGCGCCGGCGGCAAGCTCAGCGAGCAGGGGATTCCGGCCGCCATCGTCAGCCGCTTCCTCTGGGAGCGCGGGCTGGTGGTGGAGAAAACCGGTCTCTACTCCTTCCTGGTGCTGTTCTCGATGGGCATCACCAAGGGCAAGTGGAGCACCCTGGTCACCGAACTGCTCGAATTCAAGCGCTGTTACGACGCCAACCTGCCGCTGCTCGACGTCTTGCCCTCCGTGGCCCAGGCCGGCGGCAAGCGCTACAACGGCGTGGGCCTGCGCGACCTCAGCGACGCCATGCACGCCAGCTACCGCGACAACGCCACGGCGAAGGCCATGAAGCGCATGTACACGGTGCTGCCGGAGGTCGCGATGCGGCCGTCCGAGGCCTACGACAAGCTGGTGCGCGGCGAGGTCGAGGCGGTACCGATCGCTGGGTTGGAAGGGCGCATCGCTGCCGTCATGCTGGTACCCTATCCGCCGGGTATCCCGCTGATCATGCCGGGTGAGCGCTTCACCGAGGCGACCCGCTCGATCCTCGACTATCTCGAGTTCGCGCGGACCTTCGAGCGCGCCTTCCCTGGTTTCGACTCCGATGTGCACGGCCTGCAGCATCAGGACGGACCGTCCGGGCGCTGCTATACCGTTGAATGCATAAAAGAATGAGGCCGACAGGCTAAGGGGTGTCGATGGCGGGGGGAGAGAAGGCCGGCAAGCGCGGCATGGGGTTCTGGACCTGCAGCGCGCTGGTGATCGGCAACATGGTCGGTTCGGGAGTCTTCCTGCTTCCCTCCAGCCTGGCGGCGTTCGGCGGGCTCAGCCTGTTCGGCTGGCTGGTGTCGAGCACCGGCGCGGTGCTGCTGGCGCTGACCTTCGCCCGCCTGGCGCGGGTCAACCCCGGCGCCGGCGGCCCCTACGCCTATACCCGCGACGGTTTCGGCAGCTTCGCCGGCTACCTGTGCGCCTGGACCTACTGGAAAGCCGCCTGGATCGGCAACGCGGCGATTGCCGTGACCCTGGTCGGCTACCTGCGGGTGTTCATCCCGGCGCTGGCGGATCCGCTGTTGATGGTCTGCGTGGCCATCGCCGCGATCTGGCTGTGCACCCTGATCAACCTGCGAGGCATCGGCACCTTCAGCGTGGTGCAGAACCTGCTGACCATCCTCAAGCTGCTGCCGTTGTTGCTGGTCGGTATCCTCGGCTGGTTCCACTTCAATCCCGAGCACCTGGCGATCCCGGCGCGCAGCGAGCTGCCGAACATGGGCTATGCCCAGGCGATCGCCACCACCGCGGCGCTGACCCTGTGGTCGTTCATCGGCCTGGAGTCGGCCACCGTGCCGGCCGACGACGTCGAGGATCCGCGCCGCACCATTCCCCGCGCGACCCTGTTCGGCACGCTGGCCGCGGCGGCCCTCTACATCCTCTCGATCACTGCGGTGCAGGGCCTGATGCCGCCGGAGGTGCTGGCCCGCTCCACCTCGCCGTTCGCCGACGCGGCGCGGATCCTGATGGGCGACTGGAGCTACTACCTGGTGGCTGCCGGGGCGGTGATCGCCTGCCTGGGCGCGCTCAATGGCTGGGTCCTGTTGCAGGGACAGATCCCGGTGGCTCCGGCGCGCGACGGGCTGTTCCCGGAGTCGCTCGGCCAGCTCAACAAGAACGGCGCGCCGGCCCACGGCCTGCTGGCCTCGGGGCTGCTGGTGACGGCGCTGGTGATGGTCGACGGGCATGGCGACCTGGTCGATGTGTTCAACGTGATCATCCTGCTCGGCACCATGACCGGGGTGGTCCCCTACGCGTTCTGCACCGCCGCGCTGTTGCAACTGCTGGCGGTGCGACCGGACGAGTTCTCGCCGCGTTCACGCCGGCAATTGCTGGTGATCGGCTCGCTGGGCTTCGCCTACTCGCTATGGGCGCTGTATGGCACCGGCCAGCAGGCGATCTTCTGGGGTTTCCTGGTGCTGATGGCCGGTATCCCGATGTACACCTGGCGGCAATGGCGCAACCAGGTCAACGGAGTGCCGACGCTCAAAGCCAATGACTGACCGCCCACCAGCCCAGGCCGCCCATCACCAGGGTGTAGGGTAGCGCCATCCAGACCATGCGGCCGTACGACAGGCGCACCAGCGGGGCGATGGAGGAGGTCAGCAGGAAGAGGAACGCCGCCTGGCCGTTGGGCGTCGCTACGCTGGGCAGGTTGGTGCCGGTATTGATCGCCACCGCCAGGGTATCGAAATGCTCGCGGCTCATGTGGCCGGCATCCAGCGCCTGTTTCACCTCGGTGATGTAGATGGTGGCGACGAATACGTTGTCGCTGATCGCCGAGAGCAGGCCGTTGGCGATGAACAGCATGCCCGGCTGGCGTTCCGCCGGCAGCGCCAGCACCGCCTGGATGATCGGGGTGAACAGGTGCTGCTGGTGGATCACCGCGACCACCGCGAAGAACACCACCAGCAGCGCAGTGAACGGCAGGGCTTCCTGGAAGGCGCGGCCGATCTGGTGTTCGTCGGTGACGCCGGTGAAGGCAGTGATCAGCACGATCACCAACAGGCCGATCAGGCCGACCTCGGCGACATGCAGGGCCAGCCCGACGATCAGTACCAGCGCCGCCAGGGCCTGCACCAGCAGCGCGGCCTTCTGCTGCGCTCCGCGTTTGCGGCTTTCGCTGGCGGCGTACTCGGCGAGCACCTGGCGCACCGCCGTCGGCAACTGGGCGCCATAGCCGAAGCGGCGGCTCTTCTCCAGCAGCACGCAGGTCAGCAGGCCGGCCGCCAGTACCGGCATGGATACCGGCGCGACCTGGCGGAAGAACTCGACGAAATGCCAGCCGGCCTCGTGGCCGATCAGCAGGTTCTGCGGTTCTCCCACCAGGGTGCAGACGCCGCCCAGTGCGGTGCCGACCGCCGCGTGCATGAGCAGGCTGCGGAGGAAGGCGCGGAATTCTTCGAGATGGGCCCGGTGCAGCTCCGGGACCTGGCGGTCGGTGGCGGGATCGTAGTCCTCGCTGGCGCGCTGCCCCGAAGCGACCCGGTGGTACACGGCGAAGAATGCCACCGCCACGCTGATCACCACGGCGGTCACGGTGAGGGCGTCGAGGAAGGCCGAGAGGAGGGCGGCCAGCAGGCAGAACAGGAGCGATAGCAGGGCCTTCGAGCGCACGCCGAGCAGCAGGCGGGAAAACAGCAGGAGCAGCAGGTCCTTCATGAAGTAGATGCCGGCGACCATGAACATCAGCAGCAGGAGCACCGGGAAGTTGTGCTGCAACTCCGCATAGAGCGCCTCGGGGGTAGCCAGGCCGAGCAACAGCGCCTCCAGCACCAGCAGGCCGCCCGGCTGCAGCGGATAGCATTTCAGCGCCATGGCCAGGGTGAAGATGAACTCGCCGACCAGCACCCAGGCGCTTGTCACCGGCCCGGCCAGCCATAGCAGCAGGGGATTGAGCAAGAGGAAGGCGAGCACCGTCAGCTTGTACCAGCGCGGCGAATGCCCGAGGAAGTTCTGTGCGAAAGCCTGGCTCAGGGGACTGCTCACGATGGACTCCACGGCAAGGAAAAGACTGAAAATGCCAGCAGGACTTTCGTTGGATCAAGCGTTTAGCGCAATCATCGAAGAGATTGCGGTATCAATGGGCGTGCCGTGCATCACATAGTGCAGCATCGACATTTGGCTCGCCCTTGTTATAGTTGCGGGATTTTCCGCACAACAAAAATCTCTGCGTTCTGACAGCGCAGTTGCTCTGCCGAGGACTATCGCCGTGACCGAGTACAACGCATTCCGTGTGGAGCTGGCAGACAAGATCGCCCACGTCCAGATCAACCGTCCGGACAAGATCAATGCCATGAACCAGGACTTCTGGCGCGAGATCATCGAGATCTTCCGCTGGGTCGACGATACCGACGAAGTGCGGGTGGTCGTGCTGTCCGGGGCGGGCAAGCATTTTTCCTCGGGGATCGACCTGATGCTGCTGGCCCAGGTCGGCAGCCAACTGGGCAAGGACGTCGGCCGCAACGCCGACGCCCTGCGTCGCAAGATCCTCGAGCTGCAGGCCTCGTTCAACGCGGTCGACAACTGCCGCAAGCCGGTGCTCGCGGCGATCCAGGGCTACTGCCTGGGCGGCGCCATCGACCTGGTCTCGGCCTGCGACATGCGCTACTCGACCGCCGACGCGCAGTTCTCGATCAAGGAGATCGACATCGGCATGGCCGCCGACGTCGGCACCCTGCAGCGCCTGCCGCGGATCATCGGCGATGGCATGATGCGCGAGCTGGCCTACACCGGGCGCATGGTCGACGGCGAAGAGGCACGGAGCATCGGCCTGGTCAATCGTACCTACGCGGACCAGGCCGCATTGATGGATGGGGTCTTCGAACTGGCGCGGCAGATCGCCGCGAAGTCGCCGATCGCCATCCGTGGTACCAAGGAAATGATCCGCTATATGCGCGACCATCGGGTCGACGACGGCCTCGAGTACGTCGCTACCTGGAACGCCGCCATGCTCCAGTCCGCCGACCTGCGGGTGGCGATGGCCGCGCATATGGCCAAGCAGAAGCCGGAATTCGCTGATTGATGCCGTTGTATATTCTTGCGCGGGAGGCGCACTAGGCCGATGGTCACAGGAGCCACGTCCCTCAGTCTGGTGCGCGACGAGTTGTTCGCCACCATGGAACAGGCCGAACAGGGTCTTGAGCAGTTCATTGCCGAGCGGCAGAACGGCAGCCTGCTGCAGCACGCCGTCGAATGCCTGCAACAGATCCGCGGCACCCTCAACCTGATCGAGCTGGCCGGCGCCGAGCTGCTGGCCCAGGAAGCCCTGCAGCTGGCGACCGACATTCCCACCGGCGTCAGCGAGGAGCGCGACGGCCAGCTGGCAGCCCTGGGCAACGCCCTGTACGTGCTGCGCCGCTACCTGGAGAACGTCGAGGCCAATCGCCAGGAGATCCCCGAGCTGCTCTTGCCGGCGATCAACGAAGTGCGCTGTGCCGCAGGGCAGCCGGCGCTGCCGGAAAGCTTCTTCTTCAGCGCCCGCCTGGATATCCCGCGGCCGCCGAGCACCGCCATCGACCACCTGCCTTCCGAAGCCGAACTGGGCGAGGAAAGCCGGCGGATGCGCCACATGTACCAGATCGGCCTGCTCGGCCTGATCCGCGAACAGAACCTCTATCCCAGCCTCAAGCTGATGGGCCGCGCGCTGGCGCGCCTCGACAGCCTGCACGGCGGGGTGGCCCGTTCGCGGCTGTGCTGGATCGGCGCCGCGGCGATCGAGTCGATCGTCGATGGCCAACTGTTGCCGCGCAAGTCGCGCAAGCAACTGTTCTCGCGCATCGACCGCGAGCTCAAGCAATTGCTGATCGGCCCGGCCTACGAGGCGCCGCGCCATCTGCTCAAGGAACTGCTCTACCTGGTGGCGCTGTCCGACGGCCAGGGCCCGCGTTCGCGCGAGGTCCGCGAATTGCATGGGCTGGCGCCGCTGCCGTTCACCGACCACCTGCTGGAAGAGGAATCGCAGCGCCTGTCCGGCCCCGGCCAGTCGGTGATGCGTTCGCTGTCCACGGCGATCCGCGAGGAACTCGCCGGGGTCAAGGACATGCTCGACCTGATCGAGCGCGGCGTGGCCCAGCCGGACAGCCTGACCAACCTGCATGCGCAACTGGGCAAGCTGAGCAAGACCCTCGGCATGGTCGGCCTGAACTCGGCCGGCACCGCCCTGCAGACCCAGCTACCCACCGTGGCCGCCTGGGCTGCCAGCGGCGTCGCCGATTCGCCGCCGGCGTTGCTGCGCCTGGCCGATGCGGTGCTCTACGTGGAAAGCATGGTCGGCAACCTCGAGCGCGGCGAGCGCCGCATCACCCGGCCGACTCCGGCGGAGCCCGGGCAAGAAGCCGATGCGTTCGCCGTGCACCAGTTGGCCGAGGCGCGCATCGTGGTGATCGAGGAGGCCAAGGCCGGCCTGGCCCTGGCCAAGCGTGCGATCACCGCGTACCTGGAATCCAATGGCGACAAGCTCAACCTGGCCAACGTCCCGGCCAGCCTGCAGGCGGTCCGGGGCGGCCTCTGGTTCCTCGGTCAGGAGCGCGCCGCGCTGCTGGTCGGCGGCTGCGCCGACTACATCCAGCAGCGCATGATCGAGACCGCGCAGATGCCTTCGGAACAGATGCTGGAAACCCTCGCCGACGCCCTGACCAGTCTCGAATACTATCTCGAGGGCGGTGCCGTGCTGCGTCCGCAGGGCCAGCCGGACGTCCTCGACCTGGCCAGCGCCAGCGTCAAGGCGCTCGGACTGCCGGTGGCCGCCTGATGGTCGGCGAGTTCCGCTGGCAGGCAGGTCGGCCGGCTACCGCCCAGGTTGGCGGCTGGGTGCTCGCGCACTGTCAGCAGCGCTTCCTCCAGGACGACAACGGCCTGCTGTTCCCCCGCGAATGGCTGAAGCGCCAGGAACTCCCGCTGCTCGCCGAACATGGGGTCGGCCATTGGCAGGGCGAGCTGGTCTACGTGCTGGAACTGGACGAGCCGATCGAGCTGCCGGGCATGGCCTGGGCGCCGTTGCGGCAGTTCATGCTGCACGGCGATTTCGATCAGTTCTGCATGCTCGGCTATGCCAGCCAGATCGGCATCTGGGCACGTCACAACCGGTTCTGCGGCAACTGCGGCACACGCATGCAGGCGCAGGACCACGAGCGGGTGATGCAGTGTCCGCAGTGCGGGCTGCACCAGTACCCGCGCCTGTCGCCGAGCATGATCGTCCTGGTGACCCGGGGCGACGAGGTGTTGCTGGCGCGTTCGCCGCGCTTCGTGCCGGGGGTCTACAGTACCCTGGCCGGCTTCGTCGAGGCCGGCGAGTCGGTGGAGCAGTGCGTGGTCCGCGAGGTGCGCGAAGAGGTCGGGGTGGAGGTCGCCAATCTCGAATACATCGGCAGCCAGAACTGGCCGTTCCCGCATTCGCTGATGCTCGGTTTCCACGCCGAGTACGTGTCCGGCGAGATCGTCCCGCAGGAAGACGAGATCGAGGACGCCCAGTGGTTCTCCCTCGATGCCTTGCCGCCGCTACCGGCGCAGCGCTCGATCGCCCGGCACCTGATCGACCTGTACCTGGCGCGCCGCTCAGGCGCCGCTGAACCAGTGCTGCCAGGCTAGCCGCGCGGTCAGCGCCAGGACCACCAGGATGAACACCGGGCGAATGAACTTCGCCCCGCCGCCGATAGCGGTGCGCGCGCCGAAATAGGCGCCGACCATCAGCGACGCACCCATGCACAGGCCGAGCAACCAGATCACCTGGCCGGAGGCGACGAACACCGCCAGCGCCACTATGTTGCTGACGAAGTTCATGCTCCGCGCCACACCGCTGGCGCGGACCAGGTCCAGCGGGTACATGAGCAGCGAGCTGACGGTCCAGAACGCTCCGGTGCCCGGTCCCGCCACGCCGTCGTAGAAGCCCAGGGCGAGGCCCTGCGGCCACTGGCGCTTGCGTCCGACCGGCGCATCGGCGTCCAGCGGCGCTTTCGGCGTGCCGCCGAAGAGCATGTAGAGGCCGCAGGTGAATACCACCACCGGGAGCATCCGGTTCAGCCACTCGGCGGGCAGCAGGTGAGCCGCCCAGGCGCCTATGGCGGCGCCGATCGCGGTGGCGAGCAGGCCGTTGCGCCACTTCCCGGGATGGAACAGCTTGCGCCGGTAGAAGGTGTAGCTGGCGGTCGCCGCACCGAAGGTCGAGCTCAGCTTGTTGGTACCCAGCGCCAGGTGCGGCGGGACCCCGGCGGTGAGCAGCGCAGGGATGGTCAACAGGCCGCCGCCGCCGGCGATGGCGTCGATGAAGCCGGCGAGAAAGGCCACCACGGCCAGGATGATCAGGGTGCTGGGGTCTATCGCGAGTTCGAAGGGCATGAAAAACCGGACCTGCTTCCAATCGGGAAACGGCCTCGCTGGCCGTCGGGAGGAGGGGTGCGCATAATGCCCGCAATTTCACGCAGAAGGAATCGCTTGCATGCAGTACGACGGTCTGGCCTGGGCATTCGCGTTACTGGCCTTGCTGGCCGCCCTGGTCGCGGTGCGCATCCTCTTCGAACGCACCTGGTTCCTCGGCTGGCTGCGCGGCACCTGCGGCTTGGCCTTCGTCGCCGTGGCGGGGCTGTTGCTGGTGCTCGCCTGGGACCTGCGCAGCTATTCGCTGCTCAAGCCCGAGCAGCCGATGGCCACCCTGAGCTTCCAGGCCGAAGGGCCGCAGCGCTACCGGGTGCTGATCCAGGAGGGCGCCAACGAGCGCAGCGTGGTGCTGGACGGCGAACTCTGGCAACTGGACGCGCGGATTTTCCGCTGGAAGGGACTGGCCGCGTTGATCGGTCTGGCGCCGGGCTATCGCCTCGACGCGCTCAGCGGCCGCTTCCTGGCCCTCGAGCAGCAGTCCCGGGGCCGCCGCCTGGGCTTGTCGCAGAGTCCGCTGGGGGTCGATCTCTGGCGCTGGCTGCGGGCCGGCGAGCACGACCTGTTCCTGTTCGAGCCGCTGGCGGGGCGGGTGACTTTCCTGCCGATGGCGGACAAGGCGGTGTTCGCGGTGAACTACGGCGTCGCCGGGCTGCTTGCCGAGCCGATGAACCTGGCGGCCGAGGAGGCGCTCAGGGACTGGCGCTAGGCCATGCGAAAAGCCGGGGCGGCGGCGATCGCCTGGGCGGTTTCGCGAAAGTGTTCGATGAGTTCCGACGGCGTGCGGTAGGCCAGCGCCAGCCGATAGGGAATTCGCGCCCGCCGCCCTTGCAGGGGACGAAAGGTGACCCCCGGCGGGCGCAACGGTTGTAGCAGCGAAGGCACTAGCGCGACGCCGATGCCGCCGGCCACCAGCCCGGCGATGGTCTGCATCTGCCGCGCCTCCTGCACCACCTCCGGGACGAAGCCGGCTGCCGCGCAGGCGGCGACGATCAGGTCGTGCATGCCCGGCCCATAGTGCCGTGGGAACAGCAGCCAGGGTTCCCCGGCCAGTTGTTCCAGGCGCAGGCGCGCATGGCGTGCCAGCCGATGCCCTTCGGGCAATGCCACGCGCATGTCGCCGTCCACCAGTAGATGTGTGTACAGGCCGGGCTGGCGGTCGACCGGCAGGACGATCAGGCCGGCATCGATGCGGTCTTCGCGCAACGCCTCCAGCTGCCCCGCGGTGGTGTCTTCCTGGAGCTGGAAGTCCAGCGCGCCATGCTGTTGGCGGAATGCCTGGAGTATGCGCGGTAGCAGAATGTTGATGGTGCTGTCGACGAACGCCAGGCGCAACGTTCTGCGTCCGCTGGCGGCGCTGCGCGCGGCCGCCAGGGTGCGTTCGGCCTGGGCCAGGGTGCGCCGGGCTTCGTCGAGGAACGCGCGGCCCGCCGGCGTCAGGCGGTGGATACGGTTGTCACGCTCCAGCAGGCTGGCGCCGACTTCTTCTTCCAGCCGCCGGATCGCAGTGGTCAGCGGTGGCTGGGCCATGTGCAGGCGCTCAGCGGCGCGGCGGAAGCTCAGCTCCTCGGCAACCGCGACGAACTGGCGGAACTGGCGCAAGTCGGCCATTGCGATATCTCCCGGATATGGTGAGTTAAGAAAGACAGTATTGGATATATCGCGGCGAATCCGTCGAGAATCCATCCGTACGCTCGCTCTGGCCAGACGAGGCGTTCCATCCATCACAGAGGAAGCCCGTCATGCACACTCATTCTCCAATCCCCCGTACCGCCCTGGTCACCGGCGGCTCGTCGGGCATCGGCCTGGCCATCGCCCGGCGCCTTCGGCAACAGGGTTATCGGATCGCCCTGGTGGCCCGTGATTCCCAGCGCCTGCAACGCGCTACCGCCGAGTTGGGCGGTGTGCCCTGGATGGCCGCCGATCTTTCCCGCCGCGAAGCTGTCGAGGCGGTGGCCGCCTGGGTTGGCGACACCTTCCAGGGGCTCGACGTGCTGGTGAACAACGCCGGGTTCACCCGAAAGATCGCCGCCACCACTCCGCTGGCTGAGGCCGAGCGGGAATGGGATGCGCTGCTGGACGGCAACCTGAAAAGTGCGTTCCTCATGTCGCTGGCGGTGTTGCCGCATTTCGCGGAAGAGGGCGGGCGGATCATCCATATCGGATCGATCGCTGCGCAGACCGGTAGCGGCAGTCCCGGTGCGCTGGGCTATGCGGCGGCCAAGGCCGGCCTGCATGGCTTCGGCGTGGCCCTGGCGCGGGAACTCGGTTCGCGCGGGATCACGGTGAACAGCGTGGCGCCGGGTTACATCGCTGACACCCGGTTCTTTCCCGGCGGCCTCGATCCGCAACGGGTCGCCGCCATCGTCGGCGAGACCCCGCTGGGCAGGACCGGCCGGGTCGAGGACATCGCCGCTGCGGTGGCCTGGCTGGCCTCGCCCGAGGCGGGGTTCGTCACCGGAACGGTGGTGTCGGTGAACGGTGGCTGGCGGGTCGGCAATTGAAGCGGAAGCGGCGAGGGGTACTCAGTCCGGCTACCCGAGAGCGCAGGTGAATAGCCGTGGGGCGCCTGTCCCGCGCTGGTGCGAGGCATTGGCAATCCTGAAATGAAAAGAGGGAGCCCTGGCTCCCTCTTCGCGCGTTCGCCGTTCCGTCAGGAAAGGAAGCCGCCGTCGACGTTCAGCGCCACGCCGGTGGTGTAGCTGGACGCTTCGCTAGCCAGGTAGAGCACGGCGCCTGCCATTTCGCTCGGCTCGGCCACGCGCTTGAGCGGGATGCGCTGCAGGGCGAGGTTGCGGATCGCGTCGTTCTTCACCAGAGCCGAAGCGAACTTGGTGTCGGTCAACCCTGGCAGGAGGGCGTTGCAGCGGATGCCGAACTGCGCGCATTCCTTGGCGAAGACCTTGGTCATGCTGATCACGGCGGCCTTGGTCACCGAGTAGATGCCCTGGAACTCGCCGGGCGATACGCCGTTGATCGAGGCCACGTTGATGATGCTGCCGCCGCCGTGTTCCTTCATCAGCTTGCCGCCCTCGATGGACATGAAGTAGTAGCCGCGGATGTTGACGTCGACGGTCTTCTGGAAGGCGCCGAGGTCGGTTTCCAGTACGTTGCAGAACTGCGGGTTGGTGGCGGCGTTGTTGACCAGGATGTCGAGGCGGCCGAACTGCTCGCGGATCTGTGCGAAGACGTTCTGGATCTGCTCCATCTCGCCGATGTGGCAGGCGATCGCGGTGGCCTTGCCGCCCTCCGCGGTGATCGCGTCGGCGACCGCCTGGCAGCCATCGATCTTGCGGCTCGAGACGATCACGTGGGCGCCTTGCTGGGCCAGCAGCTTGGCTATCGCCTCGCCGATGCCGCGGCTGGCGCCGGAAACGAAGGCGATCTTGCCGTCGAGGTCGAACAGGTGGGTCTTGGACATGGGCTATCCCCTTGTAGTGGTCGGTTACAGGCGGGAGCGCTCGATGGCCTGCAGGCTCATCTGCTCCAGCAGCTTGTTCATCTGCACGAACTGGGCGAAACGCTTGTCCTGGGTCTGCCCGTGGTAGTAGCGGTAGTAGATCTGCTGGACGATGCCGGCAAGACGGAACAGGCCATAGGTGTAGTAGAAGTCCAGGTTGTCGATCGGCGGGATCCCGGCCCGCTCGGCGTAGTAGTCGGCGAACTCCCGGCGGGTCAGCATGCCCGGCAGGTGGCTGGGCTGGCGGCGGGTCAGTTGCACCGGAGCCGGGTCGCCGGCTTCCACCCAGTAGGCGAGGGTGTTGCCGAGGTCCATCAGCGGATCGCCGAGGGTGGCCAGTTCCCAGTCCAGCACGCCGATGATCTGCATCGGGTTGTCCGGGTCGAGGATCACGTTGTCGAAGCGGTAGTCGTTGTGCACGATGCCCGGCTTGTGGTGATCGGCCGGCTGCTTGTCCTTGAGCCAGGCCTTGACCGGTTCCCAGAGCGGCGCGTCGGGGGTCAGGGCCTTCTCGTAACGGTCGGTCCAGCCGGCGATCTGGCGCTGCACGTAGCCGTCCGGGCGGCCCAGGTCGGCCAGTCCGCAGGCGGCGTAGTCGACGTTGTGCAGCTCGACGAACTTGTCGATGAAGCTCTTGCACAGGCTGCGGGTCTGTTGTTCGTCGAGATTCAGCTCAGGCGGCAGTTCGGCGCGCAGGATGATGCCCTTGACCCGTTCCATGACGTAGAACTCGGCGCCGATCACCGACTCGTCGGTGCAGTAGAGGTAGGCTTTCGGGCAGTAGGGGAAGCCTGCGTTCAACTGGTTCAGGATGCGGTATTCGCGGCCCATGTCGTGGGCCGACTTGGCCTTGTGGCCGAATGGCGGGCGACGCAGGACGAACTCCTGGCGCGGATACTCGATCAGGTAGGTCAGGTTGGACGCGCCACCGGGGAACTGGCTGATCTTCGGGGTGCCTTCGAGGCCGGGGATATGGGCTTTCAGGTACGGGTCGATGACGGCGGCGTCAAGTTCTTCGCCGGCGCGGATGCGAGTGGATTGGTCGGTCAGCGACATGGGGTTCCCTTCTCGTGGTGCCACGGCGGAGCCGCGGGAGCCGGTGCGCGCATCAGGCTGCGCAATGATGGTGGCCGGCGATAATTGGCTAATCTAATGCCCTGTCCCGGCCCTCACAAGCCGCCGCCGGGCGTTATGGGCAAGCGTGTTGCCGCTCCATCACGGTCCCTGATCGTCGGCCTGGAGGAATGCCGGACGAAAAAAAACCGGAGCCGCGAGGGACTCCGGTTTTCCTTCTGGCATGGCGCCGGAAACGGTCAGACCGGGAACAGTTCGCCCAGCTTCATCGCCAGCATCATGTCGCCTTCGGCGCGCAGCTTGCCGGCCATGAAGGCCTGCATGCCGTCGGTCTCGCCGCTGGTGATGCCCTTCAGGGTTTCGCTGTCCATGATCAGGGTGACGTTGGGGTTCTCGGCGTCGCCCTGTACCACTTCGCAGGTACCGTCCTTGACGATCAGGTAGTGGTTGTCGCCGTCTTCGATGTTGAACTGGAACACCAGATCCAGGCCGGCGGCCGCGCTGGCGTTGAACTTGCTTTTCATGGTGGAGACGATGTCAGCAACGGTGGTCATGGGTTCTATTCCTTTCTTCTAGGGTTTTTTCGGCGACCGGAACGGTCGCGGTAGGCCGGCTCATCGATAGGTGATGAGTTCCGGCGCCTTCAACAGTTCCAGGTGCACGTGACTGTTGAAGGAAGCCAGGGACACTTCCTCGCCGCGGAATCTCAGGCGAGTCAGCGAGGTATTGACGATCTGCCAGTTCAGCTCGAAGGCCTTGAGCGGCGGAACGCCGACGATCAGTTGGAGCAGGGCGGTAATGGTACCGCCGGAGGTAAACACGGCGACCCTGTCCTTGCCGCTGGCCTGCGCCAGCAGACGACGAAGACCGTCATGGACCTTATCGAGGAATTCCTGCCAGCTTTCCAGCCCATCTTTCTCATGGTTGCCGGAAACCCAGCGCGCGATGATGGTGGAGAACAGGCGCTGGAACTCGGCCCGATGCTCGGCCGCATGGCGAAGGATGTGCAAGGCTTCCGGCTGCTCCTCGAGCAGGTCCGGCAGGTGCGCGCGGATCACCGCGTCGGCTTCGAATTCGTTGAACGCCGGATCGACTTCCAGCTCCGGCGTGGCCAGCCCGGAGGACTCCAGGCGTTCGAGGGCGGCGCGGGCGGTGTGCTGCTGGCGGCGCAAGCCGCCGCTGAGGACGCGGTCGAAACGGACGCCGAGGTTCAGCAGGTGGTCGCCGAGGATTTCCGCCTGGCGGATGCCGGTCGGCGACAGCACGTCGTAGTCGTCGGCACCGAACGACGCCTGGCCATGTCGAATCAGGTAGATGCTGCCCACGGGCGGACCTCGGCGGGTGAAAGTTCCGCGAGGGTATGAGGATCACCCAGGGCTGTCAACGAAAAAACATACGCTTGTTTGAATGTCATTCGCTGCCTTTATCGGCTGCTCCGGGCGCGCCCTGCAAAGGCTCTCCAGGCAGTGGCATCGCTGGCCGCCCGTCGGTGGCCTGGGTATGCTTGCGCAATCGTGTCGCCCGTAGACGGGTGCGTCAACAATAGAGAGGGGGTTGTGTGGAGTTCATTGCCGAATATGCGGGCTTTCTGGCCAGGACCGTGACCGTGCTGGCGGCGATCATCGTGGTGCTGGTGGTGATCGTCGCCCTGCGCGGCCGCGGCCGGCGCGGCGCAGGCGGGCACCTCGACGTGCAGAAACTCAACGATTTCTACAAGGACCTGCGCGAGCGGGTCCGTCACAGCGTCCTCGACAAGGCCAGCCTCAAGGCCTTGCGCAAGGAGGAGAGCAAGGCGGCGAAGCAGGCGAAGAAACATCCTGAACAGAAGTCGCGGGTCTACGTGCTCGATTTCGACGGCGACATCAAGGCCTCGGCTACCGAGCAACTGCGCCACGAAGTGACTGCGGTGCTGAGCATGGCGGGCAAGGACGACGAGGTGGTGCTGCGCCTGGAAAGCGGCGGTGGCATGGTCCATGGCTACGGCCTGGCGGCCTCGCAACTGGCGCGCATCCGCCAGGCCGGCGTGCCGCTGACCGTGTGCGTCGACAAGGTGGCGGCCAGCGGCGGCTACATGATGGCCTGCATCGGCGATCGGATCCTTTCCGCGCCCTTCGCCATCCTCGGCTCGATCGGCGTGGTGGCGCAGTTGCCCAACGTCCACCGGCTGTTGAAGAAGCACGATATTGACTTCGAGGTGCTTACCGCTGGCGAATACAAGCGTACGCTGACGGTATTCGGCGAGAACACCGAGAAGGGCCGGGAAAAGTTCCAGGAGGACCTGGAGGTGACCCACGAACTGTTCAAGAACTTCGTGGCCCACTACCGGCCGCAACTGAACATGGACGAGATCGCCACCGGCGAGGTCTGGCTGGGCCAGGCCGCACTGGGCAAGCTGCTGGTGGACGAACTCAAGACCAGCGACGAGTACCTGGCCGAGCAGGCCAGGGAGCGCGATGTCTACCAGGTGCAATTCGTCGAGCGCAAGAGCCTGCAGGAACGCGTCGGCCTGGCCGCCAGCGTGGTTATCGACCGCGTGCTGGTGACCTGGTGGGGGCGGCTCAACCAGCAGAAGTTCTGGCAATAGGCCGGCGCCGACAGGGACGAACACGCTGTCTTCAGGGTTTTCACGAGAGGAGGTCGAAATGGCTGTATTCAAGGCGTTGTGGGTGACGGAAGCGCCCCACGGCGTTTACGAAACGCAGGTGGTCGAGCGCGATACCGGCGACCTGCCGGCGGGCGACGTACTGATCCGCGTGCAGTATTCCTCGCTGAACTACAAGGATGCGCTGTCCGCCAGCGGCAACCGCGGGGTGACCCGCAAGTACCCGCATACCCCCGGCATCGATGCCGCCGGTGTGGTCGCCGAGTCCTCGGTGGCCGAGTTCGCGGCCGGCGACGAGGTGATCGTCACCGGCTACGACCTGGGCATGAACACCGCCGGCGGTTTCGGCCAGTACATCCGCGTGCCCGCGGCCTGGGTGATCAAGCGCCCGCAAGGCCTGAGCCTGCGCGAGGCGATGATCCTCGGCACCGCCGGCCTGACCGCGGCGCTCTGCGTCGAAAAGCTGGAGCGCAGCGGCCTGCGCCCCGACCATGGCTCGGTGCTGGTCACCGGCGCCAGCGGCGGGGTCGGCAGTATCGCCGTGGAACTGCTGGCCAAGCTCGGCTACACCGTGGCGGCCGCCACCGGCAAGCTGGAGCAGGCCGAGTTCCTCAACCGCCTGGGGGCCAAGCAGATCCTCGATCGCGCCACCGTGGCCGATGGCGTCGACAAGCCGTTGCTCAAGGAACAGTGGGCCGGCGCGGTGGACACCGTCGGCGGCGACATCCTCTTCAACGTGGTCAAGTCGTTGCAGTACGGCGGCAGCGTCGCCTGCTGCGGCCTGACCGCCGGCGCCGGCTTCAAGGCCTCGGTGCTGCCGTTCATCCTGCGCGGGGTCAACCTGCTCGGGGTGGACTCGGTGGAGCTGCCGCTGGTGGTCAAGGCATCCATGTGGGACAAGCTGTCGCTGCAATGGAAGCTCGACAACCTCGAAGAGGTGGCGCGCGAGATCGCCCTCGAAGAGCTGCCGGGGGCGATCAACCAGATCCTCGCCGGCAAGCTGGTCGGCCGGGTGCTGGTCAACCTCGGCTGAGGGCGTTGCCGGAGCCCAGCTCCGGCAACAGGTAGCCCGCCCATAGCGATTCGGCGAACTGCGGCCGGAAGAAGCCGAAATGGCCGATGTGGCGGGCGCCGATTTCCTCGGGAGCGATGCGCCAGGCGGTTTTCGGCGCTTCGCGGTAGAAGCCCAGCAGCGACTCGATGCTGCGTCGGGACATCATTTCATCGTCGGTGAACGACAGCGACACGATGGGCGTGCGTACGGCGGAGAAGGCGCGGCGGATAGCCTCGCCATCCGCGAGGGCGTACTGCGGATGCAGGCACCAGCGTCGCCATTGTTCGATCACCCCGCGCGGCAGGTCGCCGACCATGCCCAGGCGGCGCCCGGGAAAATAGCCGAGCAGCGGCGTCAGCAGGGGTGCGACGAGGTACCAGAACAACCAGACCTTGTTGCGCAACCGCGGGCTGTTTTCCTTCCAGTAGTCACTGCCGCTGGCGATGCTGAAGACCCTCTCGATACGCTCGCGCCCTTCGACGAAAGGCAGGATCTGGCCGCCCAGGCTATGGCCGATCCAGTACAGGGGTTTGCTCCCGCTCTCGGCGAGCGCGGCGGCGAGCATGGCGCTGCAGTCATGACGGGCCCAGCCCAGCACATCGACCTCGAGACCGCGCAGCGAGCCGTTGCGCGATTGCCCCATGCCCAGGTAGTCGAAGGTGATGGCCAGGTAGCCGCGCTCTGCCAGCCAGGCGGCGAAGGGCGCGTAGAACCGCTGTTCCACGCCCATCGCCGGGACGATCAGGAGATAGCCGCGCGGCTCCCCGGCAGGCCGGTACCAATGGCTGGCCAGCGGATGGCCGTTGCCGTTATCGATGAGGCGTGGTTGCGGAGGGTTCATGCCGGTCTCCGTGGTCTGCTCATGGCTTCGAGAATAGAGCTGGCCGCCAGGGCGCTCCAGCCTGCCGAAAGCACGGCCGGGGTGCCTTGGCGGTCAGGCCTGGCTGACGTACATGGTGATCTCGGCGCGGAATACCGGCTTGTCGTCGACATAGGCGACCACCGGCACCACCAGGTTGCCGGTGGCTTGCCAGTCGATCTGGCTGCCGTCGGCCACCGCGCGCACGTCGCCAGTGGCCTTGGCCAGGTACTCGACGGTCATGCCGCGCGGAATCCAGCGATGGCCGGCGGGAATCGAGGCGTCGGTCATGGTCCCGGCGGCCAGTTCGGCGGCATTGCACAGGGCGATGGCATGCACCGTGCCGATATGGTTCAGCACCTCGCGGCGCTTGGGGAAGGTGACTTCGGCATAGCCGGGACGCAGTTCGACGAACTGCGGGGCGATGCTGGCGAAATAGGGTGCGAACTGGCCGATCATGGCGCTGAACTGAGCCGGGCCGACCTGCTGGTACATCTGCATCATCTGACTCATGGAAAACTCCGGGCGTTTCAGGATTGAAGATGTGTGCGCACCGGGGCAGTATACGAAGGTTAGAAATTTATTCTAGAAAAATATTCTAGTCAGCGTTTCGACGATTATCGACAAGGACCGACATGGGCCGTTCTTCCCGCAAAGACGAGATTCTCCAGGCCGCCCTGGCCTGCTTCAGCGAGCATGGCGTAGACGCCACCACCATCGAGATGATCCGCGACCGTTCCGGAGCGAGCATCGGTAGCCTCTACCACCATTTCGGCAACAAGGAACGCATCCATGGCGAACTGTACCTGGCCGGGATCGGCCAGTACGCGGCGTTGCTCGAAGCCGGCTTCGCCAGGGCGCGCAGCGCCGAGGAAACGGTCAGGTTGCTGGTCACCAGCTATATCGACTGGGTCGTGGCGAATCCTGACTGGGCACGCTTCATCCTGCACAGCCGCGGGCGGGTAGAGGCGGGGGAGTTGGGCGAGCGCCTGCGGGCCGACAACCAGGCCCACTTCGCGCGGATCCATGCGGCGCTGGCGGGATATCGGGCCGAGGGCCTGTTCCGCGAGATGCCGGACGACTGCTTTGCTTCGGTGGTGATCGGCCCGGCCCACGACCTTGCCCGCCAGTGGCTGGCCGGGCGAACCCGGGTGGCGTTGGCCGACTGTCGCGAACTGCTGGCGCAGGTGGCCTGGGACAGCGTGCGCGCGGCCTGAGGCGTCCGTGGCCTCGGGAACGAAAAAGCCCCGCGGCTGCGGGGCTTTTTCGTCAGGGCCGGGTTCAGCCGCGGCGGCGGAACAGCGGCAGCGGCTGCTCCACCGAGGTCTGGTAGACCTCGCTGAAGTCGTCCAGGCTGGCCAGGGCGTCTTCCGGGCTGCGGTCGGCACGGATGGCGTAGGCGTCGAAGCCGCAGCGGCGCATGAAGAACAGCTGGTCGCGCAGCACGTCGCCGATCGCGCGGATCTCGCCCTTGTAGCCGTAGCGCTCGCGCAGCAGGCGCGCGCTGCTGAAGCCGCGGCCATCGGTAAAGGCGGGGAAGTTCACCGCGATCACCTGGAACCTGTCGAGGTCACCGGCGATGCTTTCCGGCTCCTCGTCCGCGTCCAGCCAGACCCCCAGGCCACCGTCGCGGCCGCGCAGGGCCGGGCCGTGCTCGAGCCACAGGGCCAGCGGGATGATCACGTCGTCGCTGTTGGGCACGCTTTCCAGGGTCGCGTCCTTGGGCAGCAAGTGCCAGCGGTCGTCGACCACCTGGCGGTCCTTAATGATTCGCTGCATATACGCGCTCCTTGAACGGGTCGATACCGATACGGCGGAAGGTGTCGATGAAGGGTTCTTCCTCGGTCCGGCGTTCCACGTAGACCTGGATGATCTTGTCGATCACGTCGGCCATCTGCTCCTGGGCGAAGGACGGGCCGAGGATCTGCCCGAGGCTGGCGTCGCGCGCCGAGCTGCCGCCGAGGGAGACCTGGTAGAACTCCGCGCCTTTCTTGTCGACCCCGAGGATGCCGATGTGGCCGACATGGTGATGGCCGCAGGCGTTCATGCAGCCGGAGATGTTCAGGTCGATGTCGCCGATGTCGAACAGGTAGTCGAGGTTGTCGAAGCGGCGCTGGATGGCCTCGGCGATCGGGATCGACTTGGCGTTGGCCAGGGAGCAGAAGTCACCGCCCGGGCAGCAGATGATGTCGGTCAGCAGGCCGACGTTGGGGGTGGCGAAGCCCAGTTCGCGCAGTTCGCCCCAGAGGGCGAAGAGTTCGCCCTGCTCGACGTCGGCGAGAATGATGTTCTGGTTATGGCTGTTGCGCACCTCGCCGAAGCTGTAGCGGTCGGCGAGATCGGCGATGGCCTCCAGCTGTTTGTCGGTGACGTCTCCCGGCGCGGTGCCGGTGGGCTTCAGCGAGAGCGTCACGGCGACGTAGCCGGGCTTCTTGTGGGCGAAGGTGTTGCGTGCGCGCCAGCGGGCGAAGCCGGGGTGCTCCGCGTCGAGCCGGGCGAGGGATTCATCGAGGTCGTTGAGGGCCTTGTAGGCCGGATCGACGAAATGCGCGGCGACGCGCTGGACTTCCGCCTCGGTGAGGGTGCTCGGTCCGTCCTTGAGGTTGGCCCATTCGGCCTCGACGCGCTCGGCGAAGACTTCCGGGGTC
This sequence comes from Pseudomonas sp. KBN12P06040, assembly GCF_037574965.1. Lineage (NCBI taxonomy): Bacteria > Pseudomonadati > Pseudomonadota > Gammaproteobacteria > Pseudomonadales > Pseudomonadaceae > Pseudomonas > Pseudomonas sp. KBN12P06040. The sequence goes on along the minus strand of NZ_JBBELS010000001.1, from coordinate 3,561,367 downwards.
AGCGCCTTGACCAGGATCTTGATCCGCGCCTTGTACTTGTTGTCGCGCCGGCCATAGCGGTTGTAGACGCGCAGGATGGCATCCAGGTAGCCGAGCAGGTGCTGCCAGGGCAGGAATTCGTTGATGAAGCTGCCGACGATCGGGGTCCGGCCCAGGCCGCCGCCGACCGAGACGCGGAAGCCGAGCTGGCCGGCCTCGTTCTTCACCGCCTCCAGGCCGATGTCGTGCACCTCGATGGCGGCACGGTCGCTCACCGCGCCGTTCACCGCGATCTTGAACTTGCGCGGCAGGTGGGCGAACTCGGGGTGGAAGGTCGACCATTGGCGGATGATCTCGCACCAGGGGCGCGGGTCCACCAGCTCGTCGCGGGCGACGCCGGCGAACTGGTCGGTGGTGGTGTTGCGGATGCAGTTGCCGCTGGTCTGGATCGCGTGCATCTGCACGGTGGCCAGTTCGGCGAGGATTTCCGGCACGTCTTCCAGCTCCGGCCAGTTGAACTGCACGTTCTGCCGGGTGCTGATGTGGGCGTAGCCCTTGTCGTAGTCGCGGGCGATCTGCGCCAGCTTGCGCAGTTGGCGCGAGGAGAGCAGGCCATAGGGAACGGCGATGCGCAGCATCGGGGCATAGCGCTGGATATAGAGACCGTTCTGCAGGCGCAGCGGGCGGAACTCCTCACCGGTCAATTCACCCGCCAGGTAACGGCGGGTCTGGTCGCGGAACTGCTTGACGCGGTCCTCGACGATCCGTTGGTCGTACTCGTCGTATACGTACATGAATATTCCTGCTGTCAGGCTATGCGGCTTACTGCGTTAACCAGCGCGCACGGCTACGCGCTCCACGCGGAGTGGGCGCACGATACCAGTTCATATTTATGCGTAAAAGTGATGTTTGAGTATATGGTAAGAACCGAAAAGACTAAGTCGCCAGGCAAGCATAACCGCTTCGCAACGGCGCCTTTCTTGAGCGATGGGCGGCGCTGGTCTTAACTGGAGGGTGCCTTTCGATGTCTTCGTCCCGATACCCACAAGAAACAGGGGGAGTCATGAGCGAGCCGAGCAAAACCCAGGAAAACCGCGACAGCGTGGTCGACGCCCGCGCGGCCTTCGTCCTGATCCTGCTGGTGGTGGCTACCGCGGTGTTCTGGGTCAGCCACCAGTGAAAGCCCGCCTCGGCGGCGCAGAGGTCACAGGCCGCTGAGGCTCAGCACCAGTTTCACGATCCCGGCCAGCAACAGCACGAACACCAGGGTGAAGAGCAGGCCCAGCATGATGAAGTGCACGGGCTTGCCGTGGCTGAAGTCGCGGGCGCGGTTTCGCCCGCTCTGTACGCCGAAGGCGGCAGCCATCACGCTGTGCAGCATCTGCCAGAAGGTCGGCGGCTTCTGGTTCGGTTCTTCCGTCTCGATACCCATCGGTGGTCCTCCCTTTTCCATACCTGCCCTGAGAGTCTAGACCCTTGGCGGGAGGAGGGTGGCTTCAGGCCTGGCGGGCGGGGATGCGCCGTTCCGCCGTGCCCTGCGTGGCCCTGGCGCGCAGTTGCCCGCAGCCGCCGTCGATGTCCTGGCCGGCCGAGTTGCGCACCTTGGTCAGCACGCCGCGGCTGTGCAGGTAGCGCACCAGCTCGACGATCCGCTCCCCGCTCGGGCGCCGGTAGGCGTCGCCGTCCATGCTGTTGTAGGGGATCAGGTTCATTACCGCGAAGCGGCCTTTGAGCAGGCGCAGGATGCCGTCCATTTCCTCCAGGCTGTCGTTGATCCCTTCGAGCAGGGTCCATTGGTACTGGATCGGATAGTCGACCCGGCGGGCGTAGGCCTCGCCGGCTTCCACCAGTTCTTCCGGGCTCAGCGGCGGCGCCTTGGGCAACAGTTGCCGGCGCAGTTCGGCGCGGGTGCTGTGCAGGGACAAGGCGAGGGCGGGCTTCACCCGTTGCCGGGGCAGGCGCTCGAACACGCGGGGATCGCCGACGGTGGAGAACACCAGGTTCTTGTGGCCGATGCCGCCATCGGTGCCGAGCAGGTCGATGGCTTCGAGGACGTTGTCGAGGTTGTGCGCCGGCTCGCCCATGCCCATGAACACCACTTTCTTCACCGCTCGCCGACGCCGCGCCAGGACCACCTGGGCGACCATCTCCAGGCTGCCGACCTGGCGCAGCAGGCCGCTGCGGCCGGTCATGCAGAACACGCAGCCGACCGCGCAGCCGACCTGGGTCGAGACGCACAGCCCACCGCGCGGCAGCAGCACGCTTTCCACCATCTGCCGGTCGGCCAGTTCCACCAGCAGGCGCGACGAGCCGTCGCTCGCCGGATGCTCGCTGTGCAGGCGGGCGATGCCTTCCAGTTCCGCGGCGACCTGGGGCAGACCGTGGCGTACGCCCAGCGGCAGGAAGTCCTCGGCCGGCTGGCGGGCGGTGCAGGCATCGAGGGCGCGGCCCTGCAGCCAGGCGCGGACGATCCTCCCGCAATGCAGGGGCTTGGCGCCGAGATCGGCGAGGCGCTGGTGGAGGTCTTGGCTACGCATGGGGCGCGCATCCTACCATTGCCCGTCATGAGGCGGTATGGCCGGCGCCGACGTGCTATCGTTGCGCTCCGCTCCACCGCAGCAACGGAACCGTTCCATGAAATTCGTCCACCAGCGCGAACACCTCAACGAAGACGACATCGTGGTCATCGAGTGTTCGCAGCAATGCAATATCCGCCTGATGAACGACGCCAATTTCCGCAGTTTCAAGAATGGCGGGCGGCATAGCTACCATGGCGGCGCCTTCGACCGCTTCCCGGCGAAGATCAAGGTGCCCAGCACCGGGTTCTGGAACATCACCATCGATACCGTGACCCGGCGCCCGATCAGCGTGACGCGCAAGCCGAACTTCAAGTGGTCGATCAAGTTCGTGCGCCGTTCCGGTTCGCAGTTCACCTGAGGGCGCGCGTCCCATGAGTGCGAAAATGGACGAGCAGGCGCTTCTGGCGTTGCTCCGCGAGCTGGCCATCGACAGCCAGCGGGTCGAGCATCCGGCGATCGCCTCCATCGAGGAATATTACGCGCAGGGCATCGAATTGCCCGACCAGGGCATCAAGAACCTGTTCCTGCGCAACCGCAAGGGTACTCGCCACTACCTGGTGCTGCTCGACGAGCGCAAGGAGGCCGACCTGCCGGGCATCGCCGAACAGATCGGCGAAAGCCGCCTGTCGTTCGCCTCGGTCGAGCGCCTGCGCGAATACCTCGGCGTCGAACTGGGCTGCGTGACGCCTTTCGCGCTGGTCAACGATCCGCGGCACAGGGTCGAGGTGTTGCTCGACGATGCCATTCGCCAGGACCAGTTGCTCGGTTTCCACCCGTTGGTGAATACCGCCACCGAGTGCATCCGCTACGCAGACCTGCTGGCCTTTCTCGCCCACACGGGGCATGAACCGCGCCTGATCCGGGTGTAGGTCGCAGCTTCGCGCCTGCTGGCGCCAGGCCAGGCCAGGTCATGCCGGCGCCGGTTTCACTCGAAGAAGTTGTGCCAGCAGTCGCTCAACGGGCCGACCTCGAAGGTCTTGCACCAGGGTTGGGCTTCCAGCCACAGGCGGGCGCTTTCCCGGTCCGCCTCGTCCAGGCTGCCGACCCGCGCCAGGCACAGGTAGCCGCTGATCTCCGCCTGTTCCGGCGAGCCGCCACCGCCGAACACCCAGCCCTGGGCCTCGACGAAGTCGATCAGATGGTCCAGCGCATCGTCGTGGGAGAGGGCGCTGCGGTCGTAGGTCAGTTCGAAGCTGAAGCCGAACTCCTGGAACTCGCCCAGGCGCAGTTTCTTGCGCAGGCGGCGCTTGCGCGGCTTTTCCATCTGCTCGGGAGTGAGGAATTTCATCGTCGCCTTCCTGGTCAGTCATCGTAGCCAAGGTTCGGCGCCAGCCAGCGCTCGCTGACGCTGGCTTCCTGGCCCTTGCGCTGGCTGTAGCGTTCCACCTGGTCCTTGTCGATCTTGCCGACCGCGAAGTACTGCGCCTGCGGGTGGGCGAAATACCAACCGCTGACCGCCGCGGCCGGGAACATCGCGTAGTGCTCGGTCAGGCTGACGCCGGACAGGCCCTGCGGATCGAGCAGTTCGAACAGGGTGCCTTTCTCGGTATGGTCGGGGCAGGCCGGGTAGCCCGGTGCCGGGCGGATGCCGACGTATTGCTCCTTGATCAAGGCCTCGTTGTCGAGGTGCTCGTCGCGGGCGTAGCCCCAGTACTCCTTGCGCACCCGCTCGTGCAGCCACTCGGCGCAGGCTTCGGCGAGGCGGTCGGCGAGCGCCTTGACCATGATGCTGTTGTAGTCGTCGCCCTTGGCTTCGTACGCCTTGGCCACTTCCTCGGCGCCGATCCCGGCGGTGGTGATGAAGCCGCCGATGTAGTCGCGCACGCCGCTTTCCTTCGGCGCGACGAAATCGGCCAGCGACAGGTTCGGCTTGCCGTCCGGCTTGATCGTCTGCTGGCGCAGGTGGTGCAGGGTGGCGAGGGTCTCGCCATCGGCGCCGTAGACCTCCAGGTCGTCGTGCTCGACCTGGTTGGCCGGCCAGAAGCCGAACACCGCGCGGGCCTTGATCAGCTTCTCGTCGATCAGCTTCTTCAGCATCGCCTGGGCGTCGTTGAACAACGCGGTGGCGGCCTCGCCGACCACCTCGTCGGTGAGGATGCGCGGGTACTTGCCGGCCAGGTCCCAGGAAATGAAGAACGGCGTCCAGTCGATGTACTCGGCGAGCACCGCGAGGTCGATCTCGTCGAGCACCCTGACGCCGGTGAAGGAAGGCGTCGGAGCCTGGTAGCCGGCCCAGTCGAACGCCGGCTTGTTGGCGATCGCCTGTTCGTAGCTCAGCCGCTCGGTGCGGGCGCTGCGGTTGGCCGTACGTTCGCGGACCACCGCGTAGTCGGCGCGGGTGCGGGCCACGTAGTCGGCCTTCAGCTCCTTGGACAGCAGGCTGGTGGCCACGCCTACCGCGCGCGAGGCGTCGGTGACGTAGACCACCGCGTCGTTGCTGTACTGCGGATCGATCTTCACCGCGGTATGCGCCTTCGAGGTGGTGGCGCCGCCGATCATCAGCGGCAACTGGAAATTCTGCCGCTGCATTTCCTTGGCGACGTGGACCATCTCGTCCAGCGACGGCGTGATCAGGCCAGACAGGCCGATGATGTCGCATTTCTCGGCGATGGCGGTCTGCAGGATCTTCTCCGCCGGCACCATCACGCCGAGGTCGACCACGTCATAGCCGTTGCAGCCGAGCACCACGCCGACGATGTTCTTGCCGATGTCGTGCACGTCGCCCTTCACCGTGGCCATCAGGATCTTGCCCTTGGCTTCCGGCTTGTCGCCTTTCTCCGCTTCGATGAAGGGAATCAGGTGGGCCACCGCCTGCTTCATCACTCGCGCGGACTTGACCACCTGCGGGAGGAACATCTTGCCGGCGCCGAACAGGTCGCCGACCACGTTCATCCCGGACATCAGCGGACCTTCGATGACCTCGATGGGGCGCGCGCACTGCTGGCGGCATTCCTCGGTGTCCTCGACGATCCAGGTGGTGATGCCCTTGACCAGCGCATGCTCGAGGCGCTTCTCGACGCTGTAGCTGCGCCATTCCTCGTCCTCGGCCTCCTTGACCGCGCCGCCGCCCTTGTAGTCGTCGGCGATCGCCAGCAGGGCCTCGGTGGCCTCGGGCGTGCGGTTGAGCACCACGTCCTCGACCCGGTCGCGCAGCGCCTTCGGGATCTCGTCGTAGATTTCCAGCTGGCCGGCGTTGACGATGCCCATGGTCAGGCCGTTGCGGATCGCGTAGTAGAGGAACACCGAGTGGATCGCCTCGCGTACCGGGTTGTTGCCGCGGAACGAGAAGGACACGTTGGACACCCCGCCCGAGCTGAGGGCGTAGGGGAGGTTGTCGCGGATGTAGGCGCAGGCGTTGATGAAATCGACCGCGTAGTTGTTGTGTTCCTCGATGCCGGTGGCGATGGCGAAGATGTTCGCATCGAAGATGATGTCTTCCGGTGGGAAGCCGACTTCGTCGACCAGGATGTCGTAGGAGCGCTTGCAGATTTCTTCCTTGCGCGCCTGGGTGTCGGCCTGGCCGTCCTCGTCGAAGGCCATCACCACCACCGCGGCGCCGTAGCGCTTGCACAGGCGGGCATGGTGCTTGAAGGCCTCGACGCCTTCCTTCATCGAGATCGAGTTGACGATGCCCTTGCCCTGGATGCACTTCAGGCCGGCCTCGATCACTTCCCACTTGGAGGAGTCGATCATGATCGGCACGCGCGAGATGTCGGGCTCGGAGGCGATCAGGTTGAGGAAGGTGACCATGGCCGCCTTCGAGTCCAGCATGCCTTCGTCCATGTTGATGTCGATCACCTGGGCGCCGGCTTCCACCTGCTGCTGGGCGACCTCGAGGGCTTCCGCGTAGTTTTCCTCGCGGATCAGCCGGGCGAACTTGGCCGAGCCGGTGATGTTGGTGCGCTCGCCGACGTTGACGAACAGCGAGCTGCGGTCGATGGTGAACGGCTCCAGGCCGGACAGGCGGCAGGCCCGGGGAATCTCCGGGATGGCCCGCGGCGGGTACTTGGCCACCGCCTTGGCGATCGCCTCGATGTGCGCCGGGGTGGTGCCGCAGCAGCCGCCGACGATATTGAGGAAGCCGGCGGCGGCGAATTCCTCGACCACCACGGCCATTTCCGCCGGCGATTCGTCGTATTCGCCGAAGGCGTTCGGCAGGCCGGCGTTGGGGTGGGCCGAGACATGGGTGTCGGCCTTGGTCGACAGTTCCTCGATGTACGGCCGCAATTCCTTGGCGCCGAGGGCGCAGTTCAGGCCTACCGAGATCGGCCGGGCATGCCGCACCGAGTTCCAGAAGGCCTCGGTGGTCTGGCCCGACAGGGTGCGGCCGGAGGCGTCGGTGATGGTCCCGGAGATCATGATCGGCAGCTCCACGCCGAGTTCCTCGAACACGCCCTGGACGGCGAAGATCGCCGCCTTGGCGTTGAGGGTGTCGAAGATGGTCTCGATCAGGATCAGGTCGGCGCCGCCTTCGATCAGGCCGCGGGTCGCCTCGACGTAGTTCTCCACCAGTTCGTCGAAGGTGACGTTGCGGTAGCCGGGGTTGTTCACGTCCGGGGAAATCGAGCAGGTGCGGCTGGTCGGGCCGAGCACGCCGGCGACGAAGCGCGGCTTGTCCGGGGTCTCGGCGGTCTTCGCGTCCGCCACCTGGCGGGCCAGGCGCGCCCCTTCGACGTTGAGTTCGTAGGCCAGCGACTGCATGCCGTAGTCGGCCTGGGACACCTGGGTGGCGTTGAAGGTATTGGTCTCGAGGATGTCGGCGCCGGCGTCGAGGTAGGCCTTCTCGATGGCCTGGATCACGTCCGGGCGGCTGAGCAGCAAGAGGTCGTTGTTGCCTTTCACGTCGCTCGGCCAGTCGGCGAAGCGCTCGCCGCGGTAGTCGGCTTCTTCCAGCTTGTAGCTCTGGATCATGGTGCCCATGCCGCCATCGAGGATCAGGATACGTTCCCTGAGGGCGTGCTGGAGGGCTTGCAGGCGGGCGCTGCGATCGGTGAGCGGGCTGGACATGGATGGACCTGGCGTCAGTGGGCGGAAAGGTGAAAAGCATAACAAAGGCAGGGGCTTTCCGACCGGGGGTGGCTGGACCATGAATTTCATTCAAGTTGAAAGATGTTCATCCGCGGGCCGGAAAAGCCCCTGGCGCCGTTTTGTCGCAGCATACGGGCGGAATGCGGAGGTCGGAGTGCGCAGGCGGGCGGCGAAGGGGCGGGCGAGTGGGGTCGGGATGCTCGTGGGGAATCGTGCTGCGAATGAGTCTGGCTCATTCGCAGCACGGCCTGAATCAACTGGCCCTGGGCAGGCTGCAACTGGCCAGGGAGTAGACGTAGTAGTTGAGGCGGTCGCGGTCGGTGCGATTCCATACCTGGCCGACCGACTTCAGGCCCTGGCTCTGGCCGACCGCGCCGGCGATGCTGCCGCACCAGCACATCGGGTACTTCTGCCGATACAGCGGACCGCTGATGACCACCGCGACGTGCCCGTAGGTGCGGCCCTTCAGGCCGGCGATCACCAGGAAGCCCTGGGCCGCCTTCTGCGCGGCCTCGGCGCCGGAGGCGAGCTTGGTCCAGCTCTGCTCCAGGCCGTCGACCATGGCGTTGGCGTTGCCGCGGGGCATCGGTACGCCCAGCTCGGCGGCCACCGACTGGACGAAGCCGGAACAGTTGTCCTTGTTCGGGGTGCCGGCCAGGTAGCTCTTGTCCCAGCTGTTCTTGCAGGCGTTGACGATGCATTGATCGAGACTGTCCATGTATCACCTATGCGTGTCGATAAGGGGCGCTCCGGCCCGGATCATTTCTTTGCGGTCTGGCAGAACGGCGTGAGCGAACGCTTCACGATCTTCGCGCAGCTGTCGACGGATTCGCCCGAGCATTTCTCTCCCAGGCGCAGCCCGTCCTTGTCCACCGCCCAGCGCTGGCCGGAGATGTCCTCGCGGTGCACCACCTTGCAGGTGGCGCTGTCGTAGGACACCAGCTCGGCGCTGGAGCCGCTGAATTCATGCATCAGCACGCGCCGACCGTCCTGGCTCAGGAACACGCCGCCGCGCGACCAGATGCCGCCGTCCTCTATGCGGCAATCGTTGCCGCTGTCGCGGTCGGCCAGGTAGACCGGCGGTTCGGGAAAGGCATCGGGGTTGTCGTCGTTGGGATCCTCGTTGCTGAACATCACGCGGACGTGCTCGTCCTCGCCGCCGAACATGTTCGGCGAGCCGAACTGGGGCACGATTTCCAGCTGGGTGAAAGTACAGTCCGCCGCCTGGGCCGAAAGGCTCAGGAAGAGAGCGGCGAAGCTGCCGGCGAGCAGTTTCATGGGGCGGGTTCTCCGTTGGGCCGCCAGGGCGGCGAAAGGATGGACCAGGCCGCGCCGGGCGCGAACGGAAGCGCCGCCTGGCGACAGCAGGCGGAAAGCGGCGAAGAGGGGACGTGGGGCGCACGCGAACCGGCGCGGATGGGGCGCGGCGAGTCGAAACATATCCCTGTTTCCTCGAAGTCATCGTCCTTGATCGCCAGGGCGGGCCTGGGAGCCCGGCTAGCATACGTGGCGGCCGAAGCCGGTGGAATGCTGGCGAAATGGCGGCTCAGGCCCGGGGCGAGTTCGCCCGCCGTTGTGAAAGTGCGGCGCAGAGAGGCGGGTTTGCTAGAATCGCCCGTCGCCGAGTGAGGAGTGGTTCATGTTGCCAAGACCGTTGGTTGGGTTGGCCTTCGTTTTGTCGTCTTTTATCCAGTCTGTTTCCGCTGCTGAAATTTCCTATAGCCGTGACGTCCAGCCGATCTTTACCGCCAAGTGCGTCGCCTGCCACGCCTGCTACGATTCGCCCTGCCAGCTCAACCTGAGCAGCGCCGAGGGCGCGCAGCGCGGCGCCAACCAACTGCCGGTCTACGACGGCACGCGGACCAAGGCGCAGGAAACCACCCGCCTGTACCTCGATGCGCACGGTGCCGACGCCTGGCGGCGCAAGGACTTCTGGTCGGTGCTCGAACCGCAGGACGGCCAGGCCGCACTGATGGCGCGGATGCTCGAGCTTGGCCACAGCCAGCCGTTGCAGCCGAATGCGAAGATCCCCGAAGGCCTGGACATTTCGATCAACCGCGCCAACCAGTGCCCGACGCCGGCCAGCATCGATGCGTTCATCCGCAAGAACCCAGGTTCCGGCATGCCTTTCGCGGTGGCCGGGCTGAGCGACGACGAATACGCCACTTTGCAGAAGTGGCTGGCCGCGGGCGCCCCGGTCGACCAGCAGCCGTTGCGGCCGACCGCCGCCGAGGCGCGCCAGGTGGCCAGCTGGGAGCGTTTCCTCAACCAGTCTGGGGCCAAGCAGAGCCTGGTCTCGCGCTGGCTCTACGAGCACCTGTTCCTGGCGCACCTGTATTTCCCGGAACAGGGCGCGCCCGGCCACTTCTTCCAGCTGGTGCGTTCACGCACGCCCAGCGGCCAGCCGATCGACCCGATCCCGACCCGGCGTCCCAACGACGATCCGGGCAACAGCTTCTATTACCGCCTCTGGCCGATCCAGGGCGTGATCGTCCACAAGACGCACATCACCTATCCGCTGACGGCGAAGAAGCTGGAACGCGTCCAGGAGCTGTTCTTCGGCACCCAGTGGAACACCGACAAGGTTCCCGGCTACGGCGTGCAGAGCCGCGCCAACCCGTTCGTCACCTTCGCCGCGATCCCGCCACGGGCGCGCTACCAGTTCATGCTGGACAACGCCGAGTACTTCACCCGTACCTTCATCCGCGGGCCGGTGTGCCGTGGACAGATCGCCACCGACGTGATCCGCGACAACTTCTGGGTGGTATTCCAGGACCCCGAGCAGGACCTGTTCGTCACCGACGCCAACTTCCGCGCGCAGAGCGAGCCGCTGCTGGCCTTGCCGGGGCAGATCGACGAGCTGAAGAACCTGCTCGGCCTGTGGAGCGCCTACCGGGACAAGCGCAACGAGTACGAAGACCTGCGCCAGGACGTCTACGCCGACGCGCCGCCGCCGACCTGGAACACGATCTGGCACGGCAACGACAACGCCCTGCTGAGCATCTTCCGCCAGTTCGACAGCGCCTCGGTGCGCAAGGGCCTGCTTGGCGAGGTACCGCAGACCCTGTGGCTGATGGACTACCCGCTGTTCGAGCGAACCTACTACGGGCTGGTGGTGAACTTCGATGTCTTCGGTAACGTCTCGCACCAGGCGCAGACGCGGCTGTACTTCGACCTGATCCGCAACGGCGCCGAGCAGAACTTCCTCCGCCTGATGCCGGTCGACGCGCGCCAGCCGTTGCTCGACGATTGGTACCAGAACAGCGGCAAGCTGAAGATGTGGATGGACTACCAGGCCTTCGACGACGACACGCCGAGCGCGCTGGGATTGCCGGAGAAGCAGCCGAAGAAGGCCTTTGCCGAAGAACTGCTGCGTCGCTACGGCGACCTCAATGCGCGTCCCGACCCGATCAACCGCTGCCTGGACGGCAACTGCTATCGACCGGGCATCGACCGCGAACTGCAGGACGCCGAGCAGGCCTTCAGTCGCCTGGTCAGCCGGCCGGCGGCCGGCCTCAAGGTCATCGAGCGCTTCCCCGAGGCGACCATGCTGCGGATACGTGCGTCCAGCGGCAAGCGCGAGGTCTATACCGTGCTGCGCAACCGCGCGCACAGCAATGTCGCCTTCATGCTCGGCGAGTCGCTGCGCTACCAGCCGGGCCTGGACACCCTGACGATCTACCCGGGCGTGCTGTCCAGCTATCCGAACTTCATGTTCGATCTGCCGGCGACGGATGCCGAGGCCTTCGTCGGCGCCCTGGAGGCGGCGAAGAGTAGCGAGGACTTCGACAAGGTGGTCGAACGCTGGGGCGTGCGCCGCAGCAATCCGCGGTTCTGGAGCTACTTCCACGATCTCGAGGCGTACCTCCGCGAAACCGAGCCGGTCGAGGCGGGCGCACTGGACATGAACCGCTACGAGAACCTCTGAGTCTCGCGACCCGCTCCACAAGGGGTGGGTCGGTTATCGCGAATTATTCCTACTAATTTACTAGGGCTTTATCCGCAAGTACCGATTGGCGTAAACTGTCGGCATATTTGCGAGGAGTTGCCATGAGCGCCATCACCATTACCGAAGCTGCCCAAGCGTATCTGGCCGAGTTGCTGGAGAAGCAGAGCACCCCGGGTATCGGCATTCGTATCTTCATCACCCAGCCGGGTACCCAGTACGCGGAAACCTGCATCGCCTACTGTAAGCCGGGCGAGGAAAAGGTCGAGGACACCGCCATCGCCCTGAAGGACTTCACTGCCTGGATCGATGCGGTCAGCGAGCCCTTCCTCGAAGACGCGGTGGTGGACTACGCCACCGACCGCATGGGCGGCCAGTTGACCATCAAGGCGCCGAACGCCAAGGTGCCGATGGTCAACGAGGACAGCCCGATCACCGAACGCATCAACTACTACCTGCAGACCGAGATCAATCCCGGCCTGGCCAGCCACGGCGGACAGGTGAGCCTGGTCGACGTGGTCGAGGACAACATCGCCGTGTTGCGTTTCGGCGGTGGTTGCCAGGGCTGCGGGATGGTCGACATGACCCTCAAGGATGGCGTCGAGAAGACCCTGATCGAGCGTATTCCCGAACTGAAGGGCGTGCGCGACGTGACCGACCACAGCAACAAGGAGAACGCCTACTACTGAGGCGTTTCCGTAAAGCAGAAGAGGCGACCGCAAGGTCGCCTTTTTCGTTGCCGGCGTTTCAGCGCGACAGCGTCCGCGTTCGCCGTACCGGCCAGAGCAGTGCCAGCGCCACCAGCAGCGCCGGCCAGACCAGCAGGTTCACCGCGTTCCAGCCAAGGCTGGTGATCAGGGCGCCGGAGCCGAACGACATCAGCGCCGCCACCAGGCTGTTGCCTTGCTCCATCAATCCTTGTGCGGCGCCGCGCTCGCTTTCGGCGTGGCCCTCGCCGAGCAGGGTGGTGCCGGCGATGAGCATCAGGTTCCAGCCGCTGCCCAGGGCCAGCGAACTGAGCAGAAAATGCATGACCGACTGCCCGCCCAGGGCGATGCCGGCACTTGCGGCGAGCAGGAACGCGCCGAGCAGGGCGACGCGACGGTTGCCGATGCGGTCGACCAGCGCTCCGGCGAAGAACGCCGGAAGGAACATTCCCAGCACGTGCCACTGGATGACCCGACTCGACTGTTCCAGCGGCAGGCCGCAGAAGCTCATGGCCAGCGGCGTGGCGTTCATGATCAGGATCATCAACCCGTGTCCGGCCGCGGTGCAGGCGATGGCCGCGCGGACCACCGGCCGCCGCAACAGGCCGCCTATGTCGCGCCAGGCGAGCCGTGCCGGGCGTGGCGCCTGGCCTTCGCGGAGCAGGGCCATCAGCAGCAGGCCGGCGAGGGCCAGCACGGCGATCAGCAGATAGGCGCCGACGAAGGGCTGGGCCAGCGCGTTGCGCGACCACAGCGCCAGGCTCGGCGCCAGCAGCGCGGCGAGTACCCCGCCGGCGAGCACGTAGGCGCTGGCGCGGCCTTTCCGCCCGGCATCCACCGCCTCCAGCGCGGCGAACCGGTAGTACATGGCCGAGGCCTGGTAGACCCCGATGCCCAGCGCGCCGAGACAGAACCAGAGGAAATCGCCAGTCCAGACGCCGGCGGCGCAGACCAGGCCGCCGAGCACGCCGCCGCCGGCGCCGAGCATCAGCCCGGGACGTCGGCCGTGGCGCTGCATGAAGTGCGACAACGGCTGCACCGCCAGCAGGTTGCCCAGCACCAGCAGGGCCAGGGGCAGGGTGGCCAGGCTGTTCAACGGCGCCAGCTGGACGCCGACCAGCGCGGTCAGTGTTATGCCGATCAGCGAACAGGACCAGTACAGGGCCTGGCCGCAGAACAGCAGGAGCAGGGTCGGGTTGCGTAGCAGCATGGCGTCACTCCGGACAACCGCCGGGCCTGACGACGCGTCGGCTGGAGGCGGGCTGACGGGCCAGCGCATCCCGCGGACGCCTTGGCCGGGCCAGCAGTTCGCCGCCGCAGTTCGGGCACTGGCCGCCCAGGCGGACCGTCGCGCAGTCGCGGCAGAAGGTGCACTCGAAGGTGCAGATCAGCGCGTCGCCGCTGTCGCCGGGCAGGTCGCGGTCGCAGCACTCGCAGTTGGGGCGCAGTTCCAGCATGGGAAGGTCCTCGGTGGGAGCGTCAGGCCAGCATGCCGAAGCGTTCGGCGTATTCCTGGGGGCTGACCGAAAGATGCTTGTGGAACGTCCGCCGGAGGTTTTCCGGATGGCCGAAGCCGCACAGCCGGGACACCGTAGCGATCGATGCCTGGGCGTCCTGCAGCAGGGCGCGCGCGGCCTCCAGGCGAACCCGCTCGACGTAGCGACCGGGCGCCACGCCCAGTTCCTGGAGAAATACCCGGGACAGCGTACGCGGGCTCATGCAGGCCCGGTCGGCGAGGGCTTCCAGGGACAGGTCGCCGGCGAGGTTGGCGGGAATCCACTCCAGCAGCGCGGCCAGGCGCGGGGTGCGGCTCGGTTCCGGGGTCAGCCAGGCGCTGAACTGGGCCTGGCCGCCAGGACGCTTGAGGAACATCACCAGGCGTCGCGCGACGCTGAGCGCCAGGCTGCGGCCGAGGTCGGCCTCGACCAGCGCCAGGGCCAGGTCGATTCCCGCCGTGACGCCGGCCGAGGTGAAGATGTGGGCGTCGCCGTCGCGGCACTGCGGGTCGTAGGTGTGCAGGCGGTCGCCTTGCACATGGACGCCGGGAAACCCCTGGCGCAGCGTCGCCACGTCGGCCCAGTGGGTGGTCGCTGGGTGCCCGTCGAGAACCCCGGCGGCGGCCAGGATCAGCGCTCCCGAACACACCGAGCCGAGCCGCCGTATGCGCGGTTCGGCGGCTTTCAGCCAGGCGAGCAGGTCGGCGTTGCGGGTCTGCGCCTCGACACCGAGGCCGCCGGGCACCAACAGGGTGTCCAGGCTTTCCGGCGGACAGTCGCGCCAGGCGAGGTCGGCGCAGATGCGGATGCCCGCGGAACTGGGCACCGCTTCGCTACGCTCGCCGAGCACCTGTATCCGGTAGAAAGGCGGCAGACCCTGGCGCTGGCGTTCGACGTTGGCCGAGGCGAATACCTGCAGCGGTCCGGTCACGTCCAGGCTCATCACGTCGGGATAGATCAGGCAGGCAATCAGGCGTGGTTCGGGCATGGCATGACCTCATGGCGATGGCGGCAGTCTGGCGTCCTTCGGACCTGGCCGCAATGCCAGTTGGCCCACGGATCTTGCCATTCGCTCGCCGGGGCGTCCCGCTGCGCCGATGGCTGGTATCGCCTCGGCACGCCGCATGCCCTATTGTCTGGTAACGGGTGATGGCTTTTTGACTCATCGCTGTAGAGGTGCCAGGGTATTGTCGTCCAGGCCTGTTCCAGCGTTCGGTCCGAGGTAGGGGAGTCAGCATGCTTGCACGCGACGGCCTGGTACAGGCTGGTCTGCCGGATAATCCGTATGCGCGCCAGTTGCGCAACGGTTTTCGTTGGTTGCGGTTCGAAAAGGAGCTGGAAAACGAGTTTCGCGAGTTTCTCAGCTGGAACTCGCTGATGCAGCGGCGTGCTGCCATCGGGGTGGCGTTCCTGATCTGGACGCTGTTCATCGTGGCCGACTGGTTGATGGTGGACATCCGCCTGCATCCCAACCTGTTCGAGCAACTGCTGGGCGTGCGCCTGGGAATGATCGGCCTGCTGCTGGTGGTCTGGCCGGCGGCCTTCCTGCCCAGCCTGCGCAAGGTCGGCGATGCCATCGCGCCCTACTGCCTGCTGCTGATCAACCTGGCGGTGCTGGCCTGCGACGTGCTGTTCGAGTGGCATGGGGTGCCGCGCTTCACCCAGTTGGGCGCGACCCTGGGCATCCTCGCGGTGTTCTTCCCACTCGGCCTGGCGTTCTGGGCCTGCGTGCGCCTGGCGTTGCTGTGCCTGGCCCTGAACCTGGCGGTATTCCTGCTCTTCGGCGGCGAAGAGAACCTGCGCACCAACCTGCTGAATACGCTCTACAACGGCCTGGTGGTGCTGATCTGTTCGTTCGCCCTGTACCTGCAGGACTACGCCCAGCGCGAGCAGTTCCTCGGCCGGCGGCTGCTGGGCATGATGGCCGAACAGGACAGCCTCACCGGCCTGGTCAACCGACGCTACTACGAGCTGCTCGCCCAGCGGGCCCTGGAGCAGGGCGCCCGCGAAGAAAAGGGGGTGGCGCTGATCCTGGTGGATGTCGACGACTTCAAGGCCTACAACGACCACTACGGGCATCCGGCCGGCGATGCCGCCCTGCGCCAGCTTGGCGTCGTGCTCCGGCAGGGCGCGCGGCGGCCGCTGGATATCGCCGCGCGCCTGGGCGGGGAGGAGTTCGCCGTGTTGCTCTACGACAGCGAGGAGGGCAACACCCTGGCCATCGCCGAGCGCCTGCGGCAGGCGGTGGAGGCGCTGGACATCGAGCACCTGGGCTCCAGCGCCGGCCCCTGCCTGACCATCAGCCTGGGGGTGGCCTATTCGACCTCAGGCATGGGCCTGGACGCGCTCTATCGCGAGGCCGATCGCGCGCTCTACGAGGCCAAGGATGCAGGGCGCAACGCGGTGCGCGTGGCGTTCCGGCAGCACGACCGCCTCGAATAGAGGAAACGAAAAAAGGCGCCCGTGGGCGCCTTTCGTCGTATGGAGCGGCTCAGCCTTGGCTGGGCATACTCCAGTCCTGCAGGTTGTAGCCGTTGTGGCTGAGTTCTTCGCGTGCCTGTTGCAGCAGGCCGGCAAGCTGCTCCGGATCGGAGTAGGCGGAGCTCGGAATGCGCGCACGGCCCAGCAGGCGGGTGCCGGTGCGATCGACTACGGACAGGCTCAGGCCGCCGTCACTGCCTAGCTCGGACCAGGCAACGCACTGGTATGGCTGGAAGGCGCGCCCGGTGATCAGCAAAGCCTCGTTGAAACGGAGCGTAGCGTTCATGGGAGTCGGTCTCTCTCGTTCATGTCTGTGTGGAACATGGGTGGCGCTTCCCGGCTCCACCGTGTTCGGTCACGCTAACTGATGCTTTCGAAAGCGAAAAAGTCACGGCGTGGCGCGTTTGTGCAACAGGTTGTCGCTTTTTCGAAGGGTTTAGGCGTGCCGAAGCGGTTAGGCGCGGTGTTTTGTCGCAGATTTCCAGGAGCGCGGCCAGGCCGCCTTGCGCTCGCCGCCCGCGCCTGCACAGCCTAGAATGGCGGCCCACCTGTGGCAGCGGACCGCTTCGCATGGATATCGACCTCGCCCGTACCTTCCTGGAGATCGCCCGCAGCGGTAGCTTCGTCGCTGCCGCGGAACGCCTGCACCTGACCCAGACCGCCGTCACCGCGCGCATCCAGAACCTCGAAGGGCAACTCGGCTGCCGGCTGTTCGTGCGCAACCGCGCGGGCGCGCGCCTGACCGCCGACGGCGAGCACTTCCTCGGCTACGCCAGCCAACTGGTGCAGACCTGGGATGCGGCGCGACGCGACCTGCCGCTGCCGGACGGCTTCCGCAACCTGCTCAACCTCGGTGGCGAGGTCAGCCTGTGCAATCCGTTGCTGCTGAACTGGATGCGGCGCCTGCGCGAGGCGATTCCCGGCCACGCCGTGCGGGTCGAGATCGGCCAGGGCGCCGACCTGCTCAAGCAACTGGAGCAGGGCGCGCTGGATGCCGCGCTGGTCTACCAGCCGGAATACTGGCCGGGGCTGCAGGTCGAGCAGTTGCTGGAGGAAAAGCTGGTGATGGTGCGTTCCGTGGTATCCGCGGAGCCTTATCTCTATGTCGACTGGGGCCCGGATTTCCGCAGCCAGCACGATGCCGCGCTGCCGGACCGGGCCAAGGCCGCGCTGGCCTGCAACCTCGGTCCGCTGGCCCTGCAGTACATCATGCAGAACGGCGGTAGCGGCTATTTCCGTACCCGGGTGGTGAGCAGCTACCTGGATGGCGGCACCCTGCAACGGGTCGAGCAGGCGCCGGAGTTCGCCTACCCGACCTACCTGGTGTACTCCCGCGAGCGCCTGTCGCCGACCCTGCGCCATGCGTTCCAGTTGCTGCGCGAAGTGGTCCGCGAGGACAGCGACTGGTCGCAGCGCTGGGACTACGTGATCTGATCGGCCTGGCCCAGGTGCTGCAGCCAGTTGCGGTAGAGCGCGGCGATCAGGTCGGTCTGGCTGACGATGCCGACCAGGTAGCCGGCTTCGTTGAGCACCGGCAGGCAGTGCAGGCCTTCGTCGGATAGCAGCGAGACCAGCTCGACGGCGTGGGTGTCGGCCTGTACGCAGACCACCGGGGTGGTCATGATCGTCTTCAGCTTGGTCCCGCGCAGGAAGCGCAGGCGCTTGAACGGGCTGCCGTCGGGGCGGAAGTGCTTGAGCAGGTCGCTCTGGGTGACGATGCCGGCCAGCCGCCGATGCTCGTCGAGCACCGGCAGGGCCTTCAGGCGGTGTTCCTGCAACTGCTTCCAGGCGTCGTCGATGAAGGTCTCGGTGCTGGCGGTCTGCACGTCGCGGGACATGATCCGTGCCGCGGTCAGCTCGCCCATGCGCCGGCGCAAGGCGTAGCGCTCGGTATGGTGGATCAGTCGCTCGAGGTCGTCGCGGGTGATGTCGACGTATTCGCCGAAGTCCTGCAGCGCCTGGTCCAGGTCCCGGGCGGAGAAGTCCGTCCGCGCGCTCGGCGCCAGGTCGCGGGTGCCATGGAGATTGGCCCGCGGCGGCTGGTAGGGGCGCGGGTAGGGAGAGCGCATCAGGTTGTTGTAGAGCAGCGCGCAGCCGATCAGCACCAGGGTGGAGAGCAGGATCGGCCAGACCACGTCGATGCCGAGTTCGCTCAGGGATGGGTTGAGGGCCACGCTCAGGGCCAGCGCGCAGCTCGGCGGATGCAGGCAGCGCAGGGCGAACATCAGCAGCATGCCGAGGGCCATGCCGACCAGGGCCGGGGCCAGATCGTGTCCGAACCAGTAGGCGCTGAGACCGCCGGCCAGGGCGGCGACCAGGTTGCCGCCGAACATCGACCAGGGTTGCGCCAGGGGGCTGGAGGCGAGGGCGAACAGTAGTACGGCGGATGCGCCGAGCGGCGCTGCCAGGCGCAGCGCCAGTTCGCTGCCGAACAACGCCTGGCAGGCGAATACCGCGGCGAGCGCGCCGATGCAGGCACCGAGTCCGGCGCGCAGGCAGTCGCGCGGTTGAGCGTTCAGGGTCAGGGGGCGGAAGCCTTTCAGCCAGGTGCGTACGGCGGTGCTGGGGGAGTCGTTCATGGAACTCTTCGAAGCGAAAGAAAGGGGCCGTTGCCGGCCCCGTAAGGCACTTTCGTGCTGGAGGCATCCATCCCTGGATGATGGAGTCGGTTCAGGCGAGGAACGGCGGGCCGGCGGCCTCGCGGGATTCCTCGAGGGGGCGGACCACCTGCCGGCAGATCTTGCCGGTATCCCGGGCGACCCGGCGGGCGGCCTCGGGATCGTCGGCGAACGGCAGCAGGGCGGCCTGCTCGCGTTCCTCGCGGGTACTGCCGGCGAGGCTGAGCGCGCGGCCGAGCACCAGGGTGGGGAGGCACAGCAGGGACAACAGCATGTTCAGGCCCCCTGGCCGGCCGCCAGGACCGGCTGCCGCTGCTCCTGCGCGCTGCGCAGGGTCCGCCAGGTGTTGTAGGCCATCAGCAGCATGCCGCTGGCGAAGGTGGCGCCGCCGAGCAGGCGCACCACGTAGCCCGGATGGCTGGCCGCCAGCGCCTCGACGAACGAGTAGGTGAGCGTGCCGTCCTCGTTGATCGCCCGCCACATCAGGCCCTGGGTGATGCCGTTGACCCACATCGAGGCGATGTACAGCACGGTGCCGATGGTGGCCAGCCAGAAGTGCGCGTTGATCAGGCCGATGCTGTGCATCCGCTCGCGGCCCCAGAGTTTCGGGATCATGTGGTAGAGCGTGCCGATGGAGATCATCGCCACCCAGCCGAGGGCGCCGGCGTGGACATGGCCGATGGTCCAGTCGGTGTAGTGGGACAGCGAGTTGACCGTCTTGATCGCCATCATCGGGCCTTCGAAGGTGGACATGCCGTAGAACGCCAGGGACACCACCAGGAAGCGCAGGATCGGGTCGTCGCGCAACTTATGCCAGGCCCCGGAGAGGGTCATCATGCCGTTGATCATGCCGCCCCAGCTCGGTGCCAGGAGGATCAGCGACATCACCATGCCCAGCGACTGCGCCCAGTCCGGCAGCGCGGTGTAGTGCAGGTGGTGCGGACCGGCCCAGATGTAGATCGAGATGATCGCCCAGAAATGCACGATGGACAGGCGATAGGAGTAGATCGGTCGCCCGGCCTGCTTGGGCACGAAGTAGTACATCATGCCGAGGAAGCCGACCGAGAGGATGAAGCCGACCACACTGTGCCCGTACCACCACTGGATCATCGCGTCGGTGGCGCCGGAATAGGCCGAGTAGGACTTGCCCAGGCTCACCGGCAGCAATGCGTGGTTCACGATATGGACCATCGCGGTGACGATGATGAAGGCGCCGTAGAACCAGTTGCCGACGTAGATGTGCTTCACCTTGCGGCGGGCGATGGTGCCGAAGAACAGGTAGGCATAGACCACCCAGACGATGGCCATCCACAGCGCCAGTGGCCATTCCATCTCGGCGTATTCCTTGGAGGTGGTGTAGCCCAGCGGGTAGCTGACGATCATCCCCACGATCGCCGCCTGCCAGCCCCAGAACACGAAGCGCGCCAGGACGTCGGAAATCAGCCGCACGCCGCTGGTGCGCTGCACCACGTAGAAGGAGGTGGCGAACAACGCGCTGCCGCCGAAGGCGAAGATCACCAGGCTGGTGTGGATCGGGCGGATGCGGCCGAAGCTGGTCCAGGGCAGGTCGAGGTTGAGCGCCGGCCAGACCAGCTGGGCGGCGATGAACACCCCCAGGCCCATGCCGAGGATGCCCCAGACCAGGGTCATCAGGGTGAACTGGCGGACGACGTCGTAGTTGTAGCCGTCCGGATCTTTTCTGCTATCCGTATCGTTCATGGTCGCTGGCACGCCGGGCCCCGGGGTCCGGCCGGCTGGCGAGCAGGCGCGACCCTCGGGTCCTCGTTGGGTTATCGGTATTTTTCTGGGTATCCCGTTGCCGGGTCGATGGAGTGCGGAGGTCGGATCTTCGTCTGGAAGGCTCGGAACAGACGGCTCATGGCACTGGTGGACATTCTAGGAGGGGAGCTTTATTCGTCTCCAACGAATAATGTTGCTATTACAGTGCAAAATTATTGAATTGAAACGGAGGGGGACTTCCGGGGCAGGGCGCACAACCGCTTCGTGGGATGTGCGCCAGGGCGGCTATCCGCCCTCCGCGATGGTGCTGCCGGCGATGGCAGGCTCAGCCAGTCTTTTTCTTCTTCGGCAGCAGGCGCTTGACCAGCAGCACCCCCGCCAGCACCACGGCGCCGGCGACGATGCCGAACAGGAAGTTCAGCAGGGTCGGGGTGATCGCCGCCAGCAACGGGCCCAGCGTGGCGATGCCGGCGACGCTCTGCGCGGCCTGTTCGATGGCGTGGTGGACCACCGGGATACCGTGGGTGAGGATGCCGCCGCCGACCATGAACATCGCCGCCATGCCGACCACCGACAGGCCTTTCATCAGGTACGGCGCGGTGCGCAGGATGGCGCCGCCGAGCCCTTGGGCGAAGCCGCTGTCGCGCTTGGACAGATAGAGGCCGGCGTCGTCCAGCTTGACGATGCCGGCGACCAGGCCGTAGACGCCGATGGTCATCACCAGGGCGATGCCGACCAGCACCAGCACCTGGGTGGTGAAGCTGGACTCGGCGACGGTACCGAGGGTGATGGCGATGATTTCCGCGGAGAGGATGAAGTCGGTACGGATCGCGCCGCCGATCTTCTGCTTTTCCAGGGCAGCCACGTCGACATTGGCCGCCAGCGCTGCCTCGTCGGCGTGCTCGTCGTCATGGGGCAGGTACTTGTGGGCGATCTTCTCGAAGCCCTCGAAGCACAGGTAGGCGCCGCCGAGCATCAGCAGCGGGATCACCGCCCAGGGCGCGAAGGCGCTGATCAGCAGGGCGGCGGGAACGAGGATCGCCTTGTTCCGCAGCGAGCCCTTGGCCACCGCCCAGACCACCGGCAGTTCGCGGTCGGCGTTGACCCCGGTGACCTGCTGGGCGTTCAGCGCCAGGTCGTCGCCGAGAACGCCGGCGGTCTTCTTCGCGGCGACCTTGGTCATCAGCGAGACGTCGTCGAGCACCGCGGCGATATCGTCGAGGAGGGTGAGGAGGCTGGCTCCGGCCATGTTTGGGTTTCCTTACTGGTAGGGGGCGCGAGACGCCTATTTGACAATGGAACGGTGTCAGCGAACAGAGAACCTTCGATTCCTGGGATAGGCGATCCCCTGAGATGGTTCCGAAGCCGCCCCGTGGGCGGCTAGAATACGCGGCTGTCCGCCTCTGCTGAAACAGGTCGTTACGGAATGAGCTTTTCCCTGCTCCGCCTGGTGGGATTCATCCTCGGGCTTTTCCTGGTCACCCTGGCGGCCAGCATGCTGATCCCGATGCTGACGCTGGCGCTCTTCCAGCGCTACGACGATTTCGACGCCTTCCTCTGGTCGAGCCTGCTCACCGCGGCTGCCGGCCTCGCGCTGGTCTTGCCGGGACGGCCGGCTCACGTGCATTTTCGTGCCCGGCACATGTATTTCCTGACCACCGCCAGTTGGGTGGTGGTCTGCGCCTTCGCCGCGCTGCCGATGGTGATGGCTCGGCACATCAGCTACACCGATGCGTTCTTCGAGACCATGTCGGGCATCACCACCACTGGCTCCACCGTGTTCAGCGGGCTGGACCAGATGTCGCCGGGCATCCTCATCTGGCGCTCGTTGTTGCACTGGCTCGGCGGCATCGGTTTCATCGGCATGGCGGTGGCGATCCTGCCGCTGCTGCGTGTCGGCGGCATGCGCCTGTTCCAGACCGAATCCTCCGACTGGGGCGAGAAGGTGATGCCACGCTCGCACATGGCGGCCAAGTACATCCTCGGCGTCTACGTCGCGCTTACGCTGCTGGGCGTGCTGTGCTTCTGGTGGGCGGGCATGACCCCCTTCGAGGCGTTCAACCATTCGATGGCCGCCATCTCCACGGGCGGCTTCTCCACCTCCGACGCTTCCCTCGCGCACTGGCCGCAACCGGCGGTGCACTGGGTCGCCGTGTTGTTCATGATCCTCGGCAGCCTGCCGTTCACCCTCTATGTCGCGACCCTGCGCGGCCATCGCCTGGCCTTGCTCAAGGACCACCAGGTGCATGGCTTCATCGGCTTCCTGGCGGTGACCTGGCTGGTTTTCGCCTTCTGGCTCTGGCTGAATTCCGATTACGGCTGGTGGGATGCGCTGCGCCTGGTGGCGGTCAATGTGACGTCGGTGGTGACCACCACCGGTTTCGCCCTGACCGACTACACCACCTGGGGAACCTTCGCGGTCATGCTGTTCTTCTACCTCACCTTCGTCGGCGGTTGCTCGGGCTCCACCGCCGGCGGGTTGAAGATCTTCCGCTTCCAGGTGGCCTTCGTGTTGCTCAGGGCCAACCTGCAGAACCTCGTGCATCCGCGGGCGACCATCCGGCAAAGCTACAACGGCCATCCGCTGGACGAGGAAATCGTCCGCTCGCTGATCACCTTTTCCTTCTTCTTCACCATCACCATCGGCGTGATCGCACTGGGGTTGACCATGCTCGGCCTCGACTGGGTCTCCGCGTTCACCGGTGCCGCGACCGCCGTGTGCAACGTCGGGCCCGGGCTCGGGCCGATTATCGGACCGGCGGGAAACTTTTCCAGCCTGCCGGACATGGCCAAGTGGCTGCTGACCCTCGGCATGCTGCTTGGTCGGCTAGAGATTCTCACCGTACTGGTGCTGTGCACCCCCGCGTTCTGGCGCTTCTGATCAGCCTTCGCGAGACAGGCTGGCGAGGGCCAGGCGGGCGATGGCCAGCTCGGCGTCGGTCTCCTCGCGGCTGCCGTCCTCGTCGAACCAGGCCGCCGAGAGTCCGGTCCAGGCCAGGATCCACAGCAGCAGGCGGCGGCGTTGCAGGCCGCTGGCGGCGACGACGATCTCCAGCTGGCGCTCGAAACGGCCGGGCGCCTGGGCGGTCTTCGCGTCGGGATTGGTGAACAGGTTGGCGTAGTCGTAGCCGCGCTCGCCGTAGAGCCGTTTGGGGTCGATGACTTGCCAGCCGCGCTCGCCGAAGTCGAGCACATTGCCGTGGTGGATGTCGCCATGCAGCGGGCGCTGTTCGCGAGCGGTCTCCAGCAGGTAGCGGGCGGCGTTCGCGCAGTCGACGTAGAGCCCGCCGTAGCGGCGCTCGGCGGCATACAGCGAGTCGAACCAGCGCTCCAGCGGGGTCAGTTCCGGCAACGGACCCGGGCGCGGGGCATGGATGCGTTCGATGGCCTGGCAGAGGATACGCGTAGCCTCGTCGTCGTCGCCGCGCTTGACCATCTCCAGCAGCGAGCGCCCGCCGGTGGCACGCTCCATCAGCAGCGCCTGGTGGTCGTAGGCCAGCACCCTGGCCGCGCCCTGGCCGTCCCACCAGTTGAGCAGTACGTGGCCGAAACGCTCTTCCTCGGCACTGGATATCTTCAGCATCGCCGCTGCGCCGCGATGGCGCACCGGCAGCAGGCGGCTGCTGTGGGTGGCGAAGGGCTCGCCGTCGGGTTGCAACGCCCAGCGCTCGAGGTAGGGCGAGAAGTCGAGGGATTCGTTCACGGTCGGTCTCAGGCGCCCAGGCGCTGCTGGATGAAGTCGAGGAAGCACTGGATGCGCAGCGCCAGTTGCGAGTTGCGGTAGTAGACGGCGTGGATCGGTTGCCGGTATTCGCTCATCTGTTCGGCGAACAGCGGCACCAGGCGCCCGTCCTGGATATCGCGGTCGGTCATGAAGCTGGCCAGCCAGGCGATCCCCTGGTGGCTCAGGGCCAGCTGGCGGAGGGTCTCGCCGCTGGAGGCAGAGATATCCGGCTGGATCTCCAGGCGATCGCCGTCGGCGTGCACCACCGGCCAGCGGTTGAGGTGCTCGGGCTGGGTGAAGCCGAGCAGGGTGTGCCCTCGCAGCCCCTCGATGCTCGTCGGCATGCCGTGGCGGGCCAGGTACTCCGGGCTGGCGAGGATGTGCAGGCGGCTGGCGCCCAGCGGCCGCGCGTGCAGGGTGGAGTCGCTGAGCGCGCCGATGCGGATCGCCACGTCGGTGCGTTGCTCCAACAGGTCGATGATCAGGTCGTTGGTGTTGAGTTCGAGCTGGATGTTCGGGTACAGCCGGCGGAACTCGCCGATGTGCGGCACCACCGCGTGCAGCATGAAGGGCGAGGCGGCGTTGATCCGCAGGCGCCCGGCGGGGCTCTGCCGGCGCAGGGCCAGGCGTTCCTCGAGCGCCTCCATCTGCTGCAGGATCTGCCGTGCCTGGTCGAGGAAGTAGCGGCCTTCCTCGGTCAGCTCCATGCGCCGGGTGGTGCGGTTGAGCAGGGTGGTGCCGAGCTTGTGCTCGAGGCGCGAGAGGGTCCGGCTGACGGCCGAGGCGGTCAGTCCCATCTGTTCCGCGGCGGCGCTGATGGAACCGCTGTCGACTACACTGACGAAGCTTTGCAGTTCATCGGAGTTGGCTTTCATTCGTGACTCCAGGGCAATCATTGCCGAAGCATAGCGATGTTTTCGGCAAGGACTGAAGAGGCACGCGTGCCCGCAGGAGGTTTTCATGCCCGGCCACCGCATCACCCTCACCGGAGAAAAGCAGACGCTCCTGATCACCCTCTACGCCAAGGCGCTGGATAGCCGCCTGGACGATTCCATCCTCCATGACCGTTTCGCCGAGGAGGCGGTGCGGCAGATCGACTTCGACTTCTCCAGGGTCGCCCTCGGCAAAGGCAACGAACGGGCCCTGGCCATGCGCTCGCATTACTTCGACCAGGCCTGCCGCGACTTCCTCGGCCGCCATCCCGAGGGGCAGGTGCTCAACCTCGGTTGCGGCCTGGACAGCCGTATCTACCGGGTCGATCCGCCGGCCGAGCTGCCCTGGTTCGACCTTGACTATCCGGAAGTCATGGACCTGCGCGAGCGACTCTACCCGCCGCGCGCCGGCGCCTATCGGGCGCTGCGCCACTCGGTGGACGACGACGGCTGGCTGCAAGGGGTGCCGCGCGAGCGGCCCGCCCTGGTCCTGGCCGAGGGGCTGATGCCTTACCTGCGAGAGTCCCAGGTGCGACGCCTGGTGGAACGCCTGGTCGACCACCTGGGTAGCGGCGAGCTGCTGTTCGACGGCTACGGCCGCCTCGGCATCATGCTGCTGCGCCTGTATCCGCCGCTGCGCGAGACCGGGGCGCAGGTGCATTGGAGCATCGACGACCCGCGCGAACTCGAGCGGTGGCATCCGGCCCTGCGCTTCATCGAGGAGGTCACCGACTATGACCCGCAGGACGTTGCCAAGCTGCCGCAGTCGTCGCGGCTGATGCTGCCGATCTACAACGGCTTCGCCTTCCTGCGGCGGATGGGGCGGCTGATCCGCTACCGTTGGCCCAGGGTCTAGGCGCCGCAGGCGAGGCCGGGGTCAGGCGAGCACCGCCACCGACTTGATCTGCGCCCACAACAGCTGGCCGGGTCGTAGTTGCAACTGGTCCCGCGAGTAACGGGTGATCCGCGCCAGCAGCGGATTGCCGCCGGCATCCAGGCGCACCAGTACGTGGGCCGCGGTGTCGGTATCGACCAATTCCAGGACCCGTACCGGCAGGCGGTTGAGGATGCTGCTCTGGGCGTCGTCGCGCAGGTTCAGGCTGACGTCGCGCGCCTGTACCTTGAAGCGCAGGCGCTTGCCGGGGGCCAGCGGGGCGTGGGCGACGCGCATTTGCAGCGCGCTGCCGGGCAGGACCAGGGTCAGCAGGCCGTAGGCCGGGTCGTGGTCGCTGACCGTGCCTTCGATCACCACCCCGGCGTCGTCGTCCAGCGCCAGCGGCAGGTCGACTCGCGCCAGGGTTTCGCCGATCGGCCCGCTGGCGCGGACCTTGCCGTTCTCCAGCAGCACCAGGTGATCGGCCAGGCGCGCCACTTCGTCTGGCGAGTGGCTGACATAGAGCACCGGGATGTCCAGTTCCTCATGCAGGCGCTCGAGATAGGGCAGGATCTCGCCCTTGCGCTTCAGGTCGAGGGATGCCAGAGGCTCGTCCATCAGCAGCAGGCGCGGGCTGGTGAGCAGGGCCCGGGCGATGCCGACGCGTTGCTGCTCGCCGCCGGAGAGGCGTTCCGGCATGCGTTCCAGCAAGTGCTCGATGCCCAGCAGGGCGCAGGCCTGTTCCAGCTCGACGCGGCGTTCGGCGGCGGCGATGCGCTTGAGACCGAAGGCCAGGTTGCGCCGCACCGTCAGGTGGCGGAACAGGTTGGCATCCTGGAACACGTAGCCGAGGGCACGTCGGTGGGGCGCGACGAAGAGGTTGCGGCGGCTGTCCTGCCAGGTCTCGCCGTTGATCGTCACCTCGCCCTCGGCGGCCTTTTCCAGGCCGGCGATACAGCGCAGGCAAGTGCTCTTGCCGGAGCCTGAATGGCCGAACAGAGCGGTCACGCCACGACCGGGAAGAGCCAGGTCGATGTCCAGTTCGAAGCCGGGGTAGGCGCGGCGGAAGCGCAGGCGCAGGCCATCCATCTCAGGCCCAGCCCGGCCGGCGGCGCCGGCCCGAATAGAGGGCGAGGAGGACGACGAAGGAGAACGCCACCATGCCGCCGGCCAGCCAGTGGGCCTGGGCGTATTCCATGGCTTCGACGTGATCGAATATCTGCACCGAGACCACGCGGGTTTTCTCCGGGATGTTGCCGCCGATCATCAGCACCACGCCGAACTCGCCGACGGTATGGGCGAAGCCGAGGATCGCGGCGGTGACGAAACCCGGCCGGGCCAGCGGCAGGACCACGCTGAAGAAACGGTCGACGGGGCTCGCGCGCAGGGTCGCGGCAGCCTCCAGCGGTTTTTCGCCGATCGCCTCGAAGGCGTTCTGCAACGGTTGCACGACGAAGGGCAGCGAGTAGAACACCGAGCCGACCACCAGGCCGGCGAAGGTGAAGGGCAGGGTGCCGAGACCGAGGCTCTGGGTGAGCTGGCCGATGAAACCGTTGGGACCCATGCTGACCAGCAGGTAGAAGCCGATCACCGTCGGCGGCAGCACCAGCGGCAGGGCCACCACCGCGCCGATCGGCCCCTTCAGCCAGGAGCGGGTGCGCGCCAGCCACCAGGCGATGGGCGTGCCGATCAGCAGCAGGAGGAGGGTGGTGAGCGAAGCCAGCTCGATGGTCAGCCAGATGGCCGCCAGGTCCGTACTGTCGAGTGGCAACGCCATGCAGGTCCCGCCTTAGAGTTCGTAGCCGTAGGACTTGATCAGCGCGGCGGTCTTGGCGCCCTTCAGGTAGTCGACCAGGGCCTTGGCGGCGGCGTTGTCCTTGCCTTTGTTGAGGATGACCGCGTCCTGGCGGATCGGGTCGTGCAGCTCGGCGGGAACGATCCAGGCCGAGCCGGTTGCGACTTTACCATCCTTGTAGATCTGCGACAGGGCGACGAAGCCCAGTTCGGCGTTGCCGCTGGAAACGAACTGGTAGGCCTGGCTGATGTTCTGGCCTTCCACCAGCTTCGGCCCGAGCGTGGCGGCGAGGCCGAGCTTGTCCATCGCCTGGGTGGCGGCGAGGCCGTAGGGCGCGGTCTTCGGATTGGCGATGGACAGGTGCCTGAAGCTGCCGCTCTTCAGCACCTCGCCCTTGGCGTCGACGTAGCCGGCCTTGGGCGACCAGAGTGCCAGGGTGCCGATGGCATAGGTGAAGCGCGAGCCGGGCACGATCTCGCCTTCCTGCTCCAGTTTCGCCGGAGTGCTGTCGTCGGCGGAGAGGAACACCTGGAACGGCGCGCCGTTCTTGATCTGCGTATAGAACTGGCCGGTGGCGCCGTAGGCGGCGACCAGCCTGTGCCCGGTGTCTTTCTCGAATTCCTTGGCGATGGCCTGGATCGGCGCGGTGAAGTTGGCCGCGACGGCGACCTGCACCTCGTCGGCGCTGGCGGCCAGGGATACGGCGCTGGCGAGGAGGGCGAGCAACAGCTGGGGCAGGCGGGTGGTCATGGAGTGCTCCTGTGGGGGGCGAACGAAGTTGGCGGACGGGGCTGGCGCAAGCTTAGGGGTTCGCTATGGCTTTTGGAATATAGCGCTACGCGGAAATTGATCTGGCGCAAGTCGCTCAGCCAGCCAGCGCGCGGAAACGCCGACGCGGCGCGGCCTCGCCGGGGAGTGCCAGGCAGCCGGCGCAGACCAGGCGGACGATGTTTTCCGCCGCCTGCCGGTAGTCGCTCGCGTCCAGCCCGGCCTGGCCGGTGAGGCGCGCCAGTTGCCAGCCGCCAAGGGCATAGGACTCGGTCATCGCCCACAGGTTGAGCAGCAGGTGGTACGGATCCAGCGGCGCCAGCAGGCCTTCGTCGATCCACTGGCGGATGCGCTCGGCGTTGCGTTCCGCCTGGGCGTCGAGGCGTTCCAGCAGCGCCGCCGGCATGCGCGGCGCGCC
Organism: Pseudomonas sp. KBN12P06040; assembly: GCF_037574965.1. Classification (NCBI taxonomy): domain Bacteria; kingdom Pseudomonadati; phylum Pseudomonadota; class Gammaproteobacteria; order Pseudomonadales; family Pseudomonadaceae; genus Pseudomonas; species Pseudomonas sp. KBN12P06040. Next base: position 3,532,282 of record NZ_JBBELS010000001.1, on the reverse strand, counting down.
GCGCATGATCTCGCAGGAGAAGACCCTGGCCGCGTGCGGCCGCTCGGCGCCGATGCGCATCTTGTTGTCGACGTAGGCGCGTAGCGCCTCGGCGGGCGGCTGGTCACCGGCGAATGGCCGGGAGGCTTCCAGCAGAGGCTCGACGATGCTGTCCAGCACCGCCTCGTAGAGTTGCGCCTTGGAGCGGTAGTAATAGAGCACGTTGGCCTTCGCCACGCCGGCGCGCTCGGCGACGTCGCTGAGCCGGGCGGCGCTGAAGCCGCAGTCGGCGAAGACTTCGCAGGCGGCGTCGAGGATCAGTTGCAGGTTGCGTTGGCGGATCTTCTTCATCGGGACCGATACGGGGCAGGTTTCGTTGTTAATATTTTTATATAACGAATGCCTTGTGCCTGGATAGTCGTCGCCAGGCCGGCGACGCTTGATCGGATGCGCATTGCCAAGCCGTGGGGGCGCTGGTATCTGTATGCATGAACAGTACCAGGCTCCGCTTCCCGTGAATTCCCCAGCGCTTCCCGAACCCTTCTACTACCTGCACAACTTCCGCGCGGTACTCGCCTGGATCGGCGAACGCTATGCCGATCTGCTCGACGATCAGGAACGTGCCTTCATCGCCGCGTTCGCCGAATTGCCCGAGGCCAGCCAGGCCCTGCTGGTGCGCATGGTGATGCGCAAGGGCACGCTGTTCCGCGAAGGCAAGCTGGCCTATGCCGAGATCGGCGACACGCGCGCCGCCGTGCAACCGCTGTTGGCACTGGGCTGGGTGGACGCGCAGCCGGCCCTGGAACTGGCGCAACTGTTCGGCTTGCTGAAGAAGGATGAGTTGTCGCAGCTGTTCAGGGACCATCTCGGGCGCGCGAACCTGCGCAAGGATGCGCTGCTGGAACGGCTCCAGCCGTTGTTCCCCGAGGCGCGGCGGCTCGCCGAGTGGCAGGCCGACTTCGCCGAACCGGTCTACGAGTTGCGCTGCATGGCGCTCTGCGACCGCTTGCGGTTGATGTATTTCGGCAACCTGTGGCAGGACTGGTCGGAGTTCGTCCTTGCCGACCTGGGTATCTATCGTTACGAAAGCGTCGAGTTTTCCGCCGATTCCCGCGGCTTTCGCCTGCGCGCCGACGTCGACGCCTATCTCCACCTGTTCGACTGCCGCCAGCGCTTCGACCTCGGCGAGCCGCTGGAGGAACTGCTCGCCGGCCTGCCGGGCGAACCCTACGCCAATCCCTGGCTGGAAGGGCGGCGGGTCAAGCTGCTGTTCCAGTTCGCCCAGTACTGCGAAAAGCAGCGGGATTTCGACCTGGCCCAGCGGCTCTATCGCCAATCCAGCCACCCCGGCGCGCGCCTGCGGGCGATTCGCAGCCTGGAACGCGGCGAGCGCTTCGCCGAAGCCCATGCATTGGCGCGGGAGGCCAGCTGTGCGCCGGAAAGCGACGCCGAACGCCAGGGCCTGGCCCGATTGCTGCCGCGCCTGCAAGGCAAGCTCGGCCTGCCGCGACAGGCGCGGGCGGCGGCTCCGGAAATCGACCGCCTGGACCTGTGCCTGGCGCTCCCCAGCGACCCCTGTAGCGTCGAGTGGGCGGTCCGCGAGCACCTGGAAGAGCCCGGTTGCGCGGTGCACTACGTCGAGAACGGCCTGATCAATTCGCTGTTCGGGCTGCTCTGCTGGGAGGCGATCTTCGCCGCCATTCCCGGGGCGTTCTTCCATCCCTTCCACAGCGCGCCGGCGGACCTGCACAGCGCCGACTTCCGCCAGCGCCGCGCCGCCCTGTTCGAGGCCTGCCTGGGACGGCTGGAGGACGGTAGCTACCGCGACGCGATCCGCTGTCGCTACCGCGACAAGTTCGGCCTGCAGTCGCCCTTCGTCTACTGGGAGCTGCTTGGCGAGGAACTGCTCGAACAGGCGCTCGATTGCCTGCCGGCGGCCCACCTGCGCGCCTGGTTCGAACGCCTGCTGGAGGATATCCCGGGCAACCGCGCCGGCCTGCCGGACCTGATCCAGTTCTGGCCGGCGCAGCGTCGCTACCGGATGGTCGAGGTCAAGGGACCGGGCGACCGCCTGCAGGACAACCAGTTGCGCTGGCTGCAATTCTGCCGCGAGCGGGAGATGCCGGTGGCGGTCTGCTACGTGCGCTGGCATGTCGATGACTGAGCAGGGCGGCGAGGCGCTGTACCAGGTGGCGGTGCGCGCGCTTTGCGAGTTCAGCGCCAAGCGCGGCGACCTCGACCTGCGCTTCACCCCGTCGCCCAGCGCCCTGGAAGGCATCGCCGGACATACCCTGGTGACCTCCCGGCGCCCCGCTCACTACCAGCGCGAGGTGGCGCTGGACGGACGCTACCGTCACTTGCAGGTGCGCGGCCGGGCGGATGGCTACGACCCGCAGGCGAACTGCCTGGAGGAAATCAAGACCCACCGCGGCGACCTCGCCCTGCAACCGGCCAACCACCGGCACCTGCACTGGGCCCAGGCCAAGGTCTACGGCTGGCTGCTCTGCGCCGAACGGAAGCTGGAGGAAGTCGAACTGGCGCTGGTCTACCTGGAGGTCGGCAGCCAGAAGGAGACCCGCTTCGTCGAGCGGGTGCGGGCCGACGAGCTGCGGCTGTTCTTCGAGAGCCAGTGCCAGGCGTTTCTCGCCTGGGCCGAGCAGGAACTGGCGCACCGCCAGCGGCGCGACCGCGAACTGGCCGCGTTACGCTTTCCCCACGCCGAATTCCGCCACGGCCAGCGGCAACTGGCGGAGGCGGTGTACAAGGCCGCCTCCGCCGGTTGTTGCCTGATGGCCCAGGCGCCGACCGGGATCGGCAAGACTATCGGCACGCTGTTCCCGCAACTCAAGGCGATGCCCGGGCAGCGCCTGGACCGGCTGTTCTTCCTGGCCGCCAAGACCCCGGGCCGGGCCCTCGCGCTGCATGCCCTGCGCAGCCTGGAAGGGGAGACCGGCGGACTGCCGGTGCGGGTGCTGGAACTGGTGGCGCGGGACAAGGCCTGCGAGCACCCGGACAAGGCCTGCCACGGCGAATCCTGTCCCCTGGCCCAGGGCTTCTACGAACGCCTGCCGGCGGCCCGCGCCGCCGCCGTGGAGGCGCGCTGGCTGGACCAGGCGCGGTTGCGCGAGGTGGCGCTGGCGCACCGGGTCTGTCCCTACTACCTGGGCCAGGAACTGGCGCGCTGGTGCGACCTGGCGGTGGGCGACTACAACTACTACTTCGACCTCGGCGCCATGCTCCATGGCCTGGCCCAGGTCAACCAGTGGCGGGTGGCGGTACTGGTGGACGAGGCGCACAACCTGGTGGAGCGCGGCCGGCGGATGTATTCCGCCGAACTCGACCAGGGCGATTTCCTCGGTGTGCGCAAGACCGCCCCGGAGGCCCTGAGGAAACCGCTGGAGCGCATCCAGCGTGCCTGGAACGAACTGGGCAAGACCCAGGCGGACGACTACCAGGCCTACGACGAGCCTCCGCAGAAGCTGCTCCTGGCCTTGCAGAACGCGGTGGCGGCGATCAACGACCTGCTCGCCGAGCAACCGCAGGCGCTGGAGCCGGCGTTGCAGGAGTTCTACTTCGCGATCCTGCAGTTCGGCCGTCTCGCCGAGCTGTTCGGCGAGCATTCGCTGTTCGACATCGAGAAGCGCCCAGGCCGCAACGGCCGCAGCCTGGCCCGGCTGTGCCTGCGCAACGTGGTGCCGGCGGCGTTTCTCGCCGAGCGCTTCGCCGCCAGCCGCTCCACCGTGCTGTTCTCCGCTACCCTCGGGCCGCGCGACTATTACGCCGACCTGCTTGGCCTGCCGGCGGGCACGCCCTGGCTGGAAGTGGACTCGCCATTCAGCGCCGAGCAATTGGAGGTGCACATACAGCGTCGGGTTTCCACGCGCTATGCGCAGCGTCAGGCCTCCCTGGCGCCCATCGCGGCGATTCTCGGCGAGCAGTTTCGCCAGCGGCCGGGCAACTACCTGGCCTTCTTCAGCAGCTTCGATTACTTGCAGCAGGCGCTGGACGTCTTCCGCCAGGCATACCCGTGGGTGCCGTGCTGGAGCCAGACGCGACGGATGGACGAGGCGGAGCGCCGGGCCTTCCTCGAACGCTTCGTCGCGGGCGGCGAGGGCATCGGCTTCGCCGTGCTCGGCGGTGCCTTCGGCGAAGGCATCGACCTGCCTGGAGAGCGCCTGATCGGCGCCTTCATCGCCACCCTCGGGTTGCCCCAGGTGAATCCGGTGAACGAGCAGATCCGCCTGCGCATGCAGCGCCTGTTCGGTGACGGCTACGACTACACCTACCTGTATCCGGGACTGCAGAAGGTGGTCCAGGCCGCCGGGAGGGTGATCCGCAGCCGCAGCGATCGCGGCGTGGTGCACCTGATCGACGACCGTTTCGCCCAGGCCAGGGTGCGCCGGTTGCTACCGGGCTGGTGGCAACTGCGTTGACCGGTGGCGATACGCCGGCAGGTGCTGCCGGACAGCCGGGCAGCCATGTATAATCGCGTCCCCACGATTTCCCCCGATCCGGATACGCCATGGCTTCCGCTCCCGACGCTCTTCCCCAGGCCCTTTCCTCCGACGACGCTCCGGCCCAGGCCGCGCCGAGCGACGCCAGCGCGTTGCTGAAGGCCGCCCTGGCGAAGAAGAACCAGGCCCAGCTCTATCCGCAGCGGAAGATCCACGACAAGGGCCAGCGTCCCGGCATGGCGCCGCGCGGTACCCGTCGTTCGATGGGCAAGCGCTGAGGCCTTTCCCGCGCCTGGCGTTTTGTGGGCCAGTTCCCGCCGCGAAGGATCAAAGCGGGCAGCCTTAACAGTTTTGCCCTTTCGCGGCCGTAGGCCGCAGCCCCATCCCTTATGCTCGCCGCCCCTGGGCGAGCCGCGTCGATGCAGCGCGCCCGTTTGCCGGAATCCGCCTGCTGCATGTCGCGTCACCTTCCATCGTCTTTCGTTTCCCTGCGCAGCCTGGCCGGGCATGCGCCCGCTGTGCTTTGCGTGCTGCTGCTGGTGTTGCTCAGCGCCAGCCTGGCCAGCCAGACGCGCTCGCTGCGCCGCGAGCTGGCGGAATTGCCCGCCGCAGCGGCCCCGGCGCCGCCAGCCAACCCTTCAGCGGCCCCGCGCGCGGCGTTAGCCGGCTTGTTCGGTGGCGCTCCGTCGCCGCGCGGCGCGACGGCGGGCGAGCGTCTGCAATTGCGCCTGCTGGCCTGCTTCCTGGCGCGTCGCGAGGACCGCTCGGCGGCGCTGATCGCGGTGGCCGGGCGCTCGCAGCGCTTCCTGCCGGGCGCCGAAGTGCGCCCCGGCACCGTGCTGCTGGCGGTTCATCGCGACCATGTGGTGCTGCGCGACCAGGGTTATGAAGAACGTCTGTATTTCCCCAAAGCCGAAGGGGCAGAAACCACCCATGCCACGTTGTAGTACCCGTTCCGCCCAGCGCCTGTCTCCGCTGTTCCTGGTCCTGTCGCTGGCCGTCCTCGGCCTGGCGCCGCCGGTCCATCCGGCACCTGCCGCGACTGCCGCCGCGCAAGAGGAAGAGCAGTGGACGATCAACATGAAGGATGCCGAGATCGGCGACTTCATCGAGCAGGTATCGAGCATCAGCGGCCAGACCTTCGTCGTCGATCCGCGGGTGAAGGGACGGGTCACGGTGGTATCCCAGGCGCGGCTCAGCCTGGCGGAGGTCTACCAACTGTTCCTTTCGGTGCTCGCCACCCATGGCTACGCGGTGCTGCCGCAGGGCGACCAGGCGCGTATCGTGCCGAACATGGAGGCACGCCAGGACGCCGCGCAGAAGACCGTCCGCGATGGGCCGGGCAGCCTGGAGACGCGGGTGGTCCAGGCGCAGCAGACCTCGGTGGCGGAACTGATCCCGATGATCCGGCCGCTGGTCCCGGCCCATGGCCATCTGGCCGCCGTGCCGTCGGCCAACGCGCTGATCGTCAGCGACCGCCGCGCCAACATCGAGCGCATCGAGGCGATCGTGCGCAGCCTCGACCGGGCCGGCGACCATGACTACAGCATCTACGACATGCGCCATGCCTGGGTCGCGGAAATCGCCGAGGTGCTCGATCGCAGCGTCACCCCGGCCGCCGGGAAGAGCGCCGCCACCGTCCAGGTCCTCGCCGACAGCCGCAGCAACCGCCTGGTCCTGCTCGGGCCGCCGCAGGCGCGAGCGCGCTTGCTGCGGCTGGCGCAGTCGCTCGACGTCCCCTCGTCGCGGTCGGCGAACAGCCGGGTGATCCGCCTGCGCCATGGCGACGCCAAGACCCTCGCCGCCACCCTCGGGGAGATCGGCGAATCGCTGCACGGCGAGCGGGGCCAGGATGGCCGGGGAAGCGGCAAGCGCGGCCTGCTGGTGCGCGCCGATGAATCGCTGAATGCCCTGGTGATCCTCGCCGACCCGGAGGATGTCGGTCTGCTCGAGGACATCGTCCGCCAGCTCGACGTGCCGCGTGCGCAACTGTTGGTGGAGGCGGCGATCGTCGAGCTGTCCGGCGAGATCGGCGACGCCCTCGGGGTGCAATGGGCGCTGCGTAGCGGGCATGTCGCCGGCGGCGCTGGCTTCGCCGACAGCGGGTTGTCCATCGGCACCCTGCTAGGCGCGTTGCAGGCCGGCAAGCCGCCGGCAGAGCTGCCCGACGGTGCGATAGTCGGCCTCGGCAGTCGCGATTTCGGCGCACTGGTCACCGCGCTGAGCCGCAATAGCCGCAGCAACCTGCTGTCGACGCCGAGCCTGCTGACCCTGGACAACCAGAAGGCGGAAATCCTGGTCGGCCAGAACGTGCCGTTCCAGACCGGCAGCTACACCACCAGCGCCAGCGGTTCGAGCAATCCGTTCACCACTGTCGAGCGCAAGGATATCGGGGTGACCCTCAAGGTCACGCCGCACATCGGCGAGGACCGCATGCTGCGCCTGGAGATCGAGCAGGAAATATCCTCCATCGCGCCAACCGCCACCCTGGCGGCGAAGGCGGTGGACCTGGTGACCAACAAGCGCTCGATCAAGAGCACCGTACTGGCCGACGACGGCCAGGTCATCGTCCTCGGCGGACTGATCCAGGACGACCTGCTGCGCAGCGATTCGCGGGTACCGCTGCTGGGCGACATCCCCGGCGTCGGCCGGCTGTTCCGCTCGTCCCGCGAGACCCGGGTGAAGCGCAACCTGATGGTCTTCCTGCGACCGAGCATCGTCCGCGATGCCGCCGGCCTGGAGCGCATCAGCCATGGCCGTTACCGTTCCATCCAGTTGCTGCGCGGTGCCGCCGGCGAACCGGTACGCCCGCTGTTCGAGGATGCCGGCGCCATCGACCTGCGTCCCGCCGCCCAGGTCGCACCGGCACCTATTGGCTCGCCGCGCAGCTATCCGGCTCCAGCCCCGGTGCTGATGGAGAAGCCGCGCCTGGCGGACCCGGCGTCCCTGGGCGACGGTCGCGGCGGCGAGGTGCTGGAGGTTCGCCAGGGCACGCACGCGCCGCAGCCGCCGTCACCCCAGCGCTACGCCGTGCGATTGGTCGAGGGCAGCAGCGAAGCCTTCATGCGCGCGCTGATCGAGCGGCATCCGGGCCTGTCGTTGCGTTTGTGCCGCGAACTGCGCGATGGCCAGGAGCTGTTCGCGGTGGAGCGGGGCGACTACCTCGACCCGGAGCAGGCACGCCGGGCCCTGGCGGAACTGCCCGAAAGCCTGCCGCGAGGGAAGGCGCGGGTGATTGCGCATACGCCGGGAAGCGCCCTGTGACGGACTTCGAATCCTTGCGTCGCGCTTCGTCCACCGGATTGACCGGCGCGCTGCGGCGGCCGCGCTCCGGCGCAGCGCCACTGCCAGATCTGGCAGTTGTCGCTGGCGGGGACGGAGGCTTTAGTAGCCGCACTTTTTTCCAGGGCCGGGCAGTGGGACCGCAATGCATGGACGACATCGAGACCAGAGTGAGGAAGCTGGTAGCCGCCCGGCTCGGCGTGGAGGAATGCGACATCCGGCTGGACAGCGATTTCCGTAACGACTTCGGTGCCGAGTCGCTCGAGGTGGTCGAACTGGTCATGGCCCTGGAAGCGGAGTTCGGCGTCGAGATCGCCGATGACGATGCGGAACGGATCGAGACCGTGCGCCAGGCCATCGACTATCTCGAGGAAGCCGTGCCGACCTGACTCCCCCTGGACCACCGGCCGATGCCGTGGTCATTCCCTGCGAAACGCTGTGCGCCACCTCCCGCCCGTGCCGGCGGCAAGGTGCGCGACGTCCCGCGCTTCGATTACGCCGGATCGTCCAGCCCGCCCCGGGCCGATCCGGCTTTTTTTGCCCGCCACCGTGGTAGCGAGGCAGCCGCCGTCGGTTGGATTTCCTGAATCTTCTGGCGCCTCGCCGGTCGACCGGACAGGGGCGTTGCGCCATTCGCGGTGCGCGCTCGCCATTCGTAACGGAGGTCGCCATGGCTACACGACGGAAAACCACACCCCAGGAAATCGACGACATTCAGGACCGCATGGGTTCGATACGCGAACTCGATTTCGACGAGCGCCGCCAGGCGCGCAAGGCACGGATCGGCGACGAGCGGCCCGAGGCCGAGGTGGAAGCCGAGTTTTCCCCGCGGCGGGTACGCGAGGCGGGCCACGCCGGCGGGCAGCCGGACGAGGACGACGGTTACCAGGATAACGTCGGCATGGACGATCTGGCGCCGGAGACCCTGATCGATGAAAGCGGTGCCCGCTCGCCGGCCGAGCGCGGTGGCGAATCGCCCACGGACAAGCGCCTGAGGGTCGTGCATGGCAACGAGATCGGCGCTGGCCACGGCCTCGACGAAGCCGAGCTGGCACGTCGCGATCCGCTCGACGGCTCCTCCACCGAGGAACGCTGAGCGCGCGCAGACTGTATCGAAGTATTTCCGGCGCCTGGCGTTCTGTGATCGATTCGGCTCGGTTGTGGTGCGCTGCCGCACGCTTTACCGCCGGATGGAGCGGGGCACCGGATTTACTGCAAAAGCTGATAGTTGTCTTCCCGGGTGACGGCGTTGCACGGTCCTGCGGCGTGCAACCCGGCCTGGGCGAAATACCGGCGGAGCGGACCAGGCTATCCCGTCGGAGGCGATGTCGCCGGGCTGCTGGCTTTCAAGGTTTCCCTTCGATGACCAGGAGCTACCCATGCAGCACAAAAGATCCCGCGCCCTGGCGAGCCCGCGCTCGCCGTTCCTCTTTGCCCTGCTGGCGCTCGCCGTGGGCGGCACGGCCAACGCCCATGACGATGGCCTGCCGGCCTTCCGCTATTCGGCGGAGCTACTCGGCCAGTTGCAATTGCCCAGCGTGGCCCTGCCGCTGAATGACGAGCTGTTCCTCTACGGTCGCGACGCCGAGGCGTTCGACCTCGAGGCCTACCTGGCCTTGAACGCGCCGGCGCTGCGCGACAAGAGCGAATACCTGGAGCACTGGAGCGGCTACTACAGCATCAACCCGAAAGTGTTGTTGACCCTGATGGTCATGCAGTCCGGGCCGTTGGGTGCGCCGGACGAGCGCGCCTTGGCGGCGCCGCTGGGGCGGCTGTCGGCGAAACGCGGCTTCGATGCCCAGGTACGCGACGTGTTGCAGCAGTTGTCGCGGCGCTACTACGGTTTCGAGGAATACCAGTTGCGCCAGGCGGCTGCGCGCAAGGCCGTCGGCGAGGACGGCCTGAACGCGGCATCGGCCGCGCTGCTCGGTCTGTTGCGAGAGGGGGCGAAGGCCTCCGCCGTGCAAGGCGGCAATCCGCTCGGCGCCTACGCGCAGACCTTCCAGCGCCTGTTCGGCACCCCGGCCGCGGAACTCCTGCAGCCGCGCAACCGCGTGGCCCGGCAACTCCAGGCGAAGGCCGCGCTGGCGCCGCCATCCAACCTGATGCAATTGCCCTGGCGCCAGGGCTATTCCTGGCAGCCCAACGGAGCGCATTCGAACTCCGGCTCGGGCTATCCGTACTCGTCCTTCGATGCGTCCTACGACTGGCCGCGCTGGGGCAGTGCGACCTACAGCGTGGTCGCCGCCCACGCCGGCACGGTACGGGTGTTGTCGCGCTGCCAGGTACGGGTGACCCACCCCAGCGGCTGGGCGACCAACTACTACCACATGGACCAGATCCAGGTGAGTAACGGCCAGCAGGTCAGCGCCGACACCAAGCTCGGCGTCTATGCCAGCAACATCAACACCGCGCTCTGCGAGGGTGGCAGCTCCACCGGACCGCACCTGCATTTCTCGCTGCTCTACAACGGCGCCTTCGTTTCCCTGCAGGGAGCCAGCTTCGGTCCGTACCGGATCAACGTCGGCACCAGCAACTACGACAACGATTGTCGCCGCTACTATTTCTACAACCAGAGCGCCGGCACCACCCATTGCGCTTTCCGCCCGTTGTACAACCCCGGCCTGGCGCTCTGAGTCGGCGCGGGGCCCGGCTCCAGCCGGGCTCCGCGCGAGGCTCCGCCGCGAGCGAAACGGCGCTGAACACCTGGCGCGTCGCTGCCGCCGCGCCCGGCGCCAGGCTGACCGCGTGGGCCGGCATGCTCAGCCGCGCCGTGGCAGCAGGGCGTAGGCGTCGCGAACCACATCCTTGCCGTAGTGGCGCTCCAGGCGGCGGACGACGAAGTGACCGCGCGCCATGGCCTGGAAATGGTTCATGAACACCGTGTTGATCGCCGCGCCGCCGAGGGCGCCGACGATGGGCACGATCTGCGCCGCGAGCTTTTCCGAATACTGCACGCCCAGGCGCTCGGCGACCTTGCGCACCAGGGCCAGGAGCATGGGCGCGGCCTTCTTGCTGCCGGCGTCCTTGCCGAGGAAGTCGGCGGCCGCCTTGACCTGCTGGGCCAGCGCCGTACGCACCGCGTAGTAGCCGGACTCCGACGCGTCGTCCGAGGCGGATTTGCCGCCGAGGGCGAAGACTTCGATACAGGCCATCAGGGTGTCCATGTCCCTGATCGACTCGCCCTCGCTGCGCGCGATGTCGGCGATGGAACGGAAGATGATGCCGGTGGTGACCGGCACCTCGACCAGCATCGCCAGCGGCCCGAAGAAGCCGCCGACGCCACCGGAAACGGCGGCGCCGAGGGTATGCAGGCGGTTCGCCGGTTGACCGCTGGCGTTTTCCTGGAGAGTGGCGGTGGCCGAGCGGGCGACTTTCAGCAGCGCTCCCTCGATCACCGAACCGAGCTTCTCGTTGACCTTCCGCGGCAGCTTCTTCAGGCCGTATTCGATCGGCGTGCCCAGCAGGCTGGTGAGTTGCGCGGTGAGTCCAGGGTTCTCCAGCAGGTTCTTGGCGGCCTGGAGTTGCTTGAGATCGGCGGGGGAAAGGCTCATGGAAGGTCCGGCTGACGGTGGTCGGTCAACCTAACCACTGTCCGCCGGCGTTGTCCACGCTCAATAGTCGCCGCGCTTGCGGAAGGCCCAGCGGCCGGCGAGGAAGGTGAAGCTGGCGACCAGCACGAGCATGATCCAGAAGCCTTCAGGATCGTCGGCGAAGGGAATCCCGCCGACGTTCATGCCGAAGAAGCCGGCGACGATGTTGATCGGCAGGGCCAGCACCGTGACCATGGTCAGGGTGAAGAGGATGCGGTTGTTCTGTTCGTTGAGCTTGGCCGCGATCTCTTCCTGCAGCAGCTTGATCCGTTCGCCCAGGGCGGTCAGGTCGCTGATCACCAGGGAGAACTCCTCGGTGGCTTCGCGCAGCTCCCGCAGGTCGGCATCCTGTAGCCATTCCGGCGGTCGGTTGAGCAGGCGCAGCAGCGAACCGGGCTCCAGCGCCAGCAGGCGTTGCAGGCGTACCAGCACGCGTCGCATGGCGCCGAGGTCGGCGCGGTTGGCGGAGAGGCGCAGGGCCAGTAGCTGGTCCTCGATGCGGTCCACTGCGACGCTGGTTTCGCGGACGATCTGGGTCAGCACGTCGCCCTGGTCGCGCAACAGGTGGATCAGCAACTGCAGGGGCGAACGGAAAGGTTCGCCGTGCTTCACCGAAGAGCGCAGCTTGTCCACCGAGCGCAGCGGTTGCGCTCGTGCACTGACCAGCAGCCGGCCACGGGCGCAGACCCACAGGGTGGCGACGTCCGAAGAGACCAGGCCGAAGTTGAAGACCACGTCGTTGACCACTGCCAGCAGCGCCGAGTCGACGTGTTCGATGCGCGTCGAGCGCGACCCTTCGCGCAGGCTTTCGAAGAAATACTCCGGCAGTTCCAGATGCTTCTTCATCCAGCGCTCGCAGGCGGCATGGGCGAGGTTCAGGTGCAGCCAGAGGAACTCGTCCGGCGCCTCCTCGCGAGCCTGCCGCAGGCAGGCGAGGGCGGTAGCCGAGTCGATTTCCCGCCCCGCTTCGCCGGGGCGGAAACGGAAACCGTAGATCAGGCCGAACAGGTCGGCGTCCTGGGGCGGGGAGATACCGTGATGCATGGTCGCTCGCGGGAGAGGATCGGTTGGATAACTTGGCATCGTGACGATGACGCTTTGATTGCAGGACGATGAAGGCCGCTTCGCGGGATGCCCGGCGATGCTTTCCGTTGGAACTGTCGGGGGCGTCTTGCCGTCGCCTCGCGCCGACGAACTACGAAGTGCCGGGAAGTGCTATTTCATTTCTCCCGGTTTTTTATGAAATACGCATCGTAGAGTTCTGATATTTGCCCGCTGGGTTATTTAGTCGATTTGCCGTGCCAGGTGATGGGGGTTGTTTATAAAGTATTATAACTTTTTGATTATATATTGTTTATCAATTAGATAGGCGTGTGATGGCTAAATGGCTGCATGTTCTCCAGGGGTTATCTAAATTGAATTTTTCATGGGGGTTTTCTTAGTCGTTATATATAAAGTCAGACTCGCCTTTTATTTAAAAGCTGCTATTTCTGGATTACATGGTGCGGCCGTTCGGTCGCTGCTTGACAAGAGGAATGTCGGAAATGTCGATCCAGGCGAAAGTTACCCCTATCGATCAGAGTATTTCTTCTGCGGCTGCCGTCGAGGTTCCGGAAAACGGGATACTCAAACTCTCCCAGAGCAGTAATATCGCGCTCGATGTCGCACCGGAGTCGGTGGCGGGATACTCGAAGAGCGGTTCGGACCTGATCGTCCAGTTGAAGACCGGGGAAAGCGTACGCATCGCCAACTTCTATGCGGAAGGCCAGCCTTCCAGCCAGTTGTTCCTGGCCGACAAGGACAAGCTGGTGGCGGTAGACCTGCCGCCGGTCGCCGCCGACGGGCCGCTGATGGCCGGCTACATCCCGCAGGAAAGCCTGGCCGGTTTCGAGTCGCTGACCGGCGCCGGTGTGCTCGGTGGCATGAGCGCAGGGACTGCGCTGCTGGTCGGTGCGGCGGCCATCGGCGCCGGGGTGGCTATTTCCAACAGCAGCGGCGGCGGTGGCGGCGGCGGTTCTTCGGTGCCCCCGGACACCACTCCGCCGAAGGCGGCCAGCGGCCTGAAGATAGCGCCTGACGGCAGCAGCATCAGCGGCCAGGCCGAGGCCGGCGCGAGCGTCGGCATCGATACCAATGGCGACGGCAAGCCGGACCTCACCGTGATCGCCGATGCCAACGGCAATTTCACCGCTCCGCTGAACCCGCCGCTGACCAATGGCGAGACGGTGACGGTGATCGTTACCGACCCGGCCGGCAACAGCAGCACCCCGGTCACCGCCGAAGCCCCTGACTTCCCCGACGCGCCCCAGGTCAATGCCAGCAACGGCAGCGTCCTCAGTGGTACGGCGGAAGCGGGCGTGACCATCGTGATCACCGACGGCAACGGCAATCCGATCGGCCAGACCAGCGCCGATGCCAACGGCAACTGGAGCTTCACCCCCGGTAGCCAACTGCCGGATGGCACCGTGGTCAATGTGGTGGCCAGGGACGCCGCCGGCAACAGCAGCCCGGCGACCTCCATCACCGTCGACGGCGTGGCGCCGAGCGCGCCGGTGGTCGAGCCGAGCAACGGCAGCGAACTCAGCGGGACTGCCGAACCGGGCAGCAGCGTGACCCTGACCGACGGCAATGGCAATCCGATCGGCCAGACCACCGCCGATGCCAACGGCAACTGGTCTTTCACGCCGTCCACCCCGCTGCCGGACGGTACCGTGGTCAACGTGGTGGCCAGAGATGCCGCCGGCAACAGCAGTCCGCCGGCCAGCGTTACCGTGGATGCCGTCGCGCCGGCCACGCCCACCGTCGATCCGAGCAACGGTACGACCCTCAGCGGCACCGCCGAGCCGGGCAGTAGCGTGACCCTGACCGACGGCAACGGTAACCCGATAGGGCAGGTCACCGCCGACGGCAGCGGCAACTGGACCTTCACCCCGAGCACACCGTTGCCCAACGGCACGGTGGTCAACGCCACGGCTACCGACCCGTCCGGCAACGCCAGTTCGCCGGCCAGCGTCACCGTGGACGCCGTGGCACCGGCCACGCCAGTGGTCAACCCGAGCAACGGCACCACGCTCAGCGGCACCGCCGAGCCGGGCGCCACCGTGACCCTGACCGACGGCAACGGCAACCCGATTGGCCAGGTCACCGCCGATGGCAGCGGCAACTGGAGCTTCACACCGGGCACGCCGCTGGCCAACGGCACCGTGGTCAACGCCACGGCCAGCGACCCGACCGGCAATACCAGCGCTCCGGCCAGCACCACCGTGGACTCGGTGGCGCCGGCCGCGCCGGTGGTCAACCCGAGCAACGGCGCGGAGATCAGCGGCACCGCCGAACCGGGCGCCACGGTGACCCTGACCGATGGCAGCGGCAATCCGATCGGGCAGGTCACCGCCGACGGCAGCGGCAACTGGAGCTTCACCCCGTCCACGCCGCTGGCGGATGGAACCGTGGTCAACGCCACCGCTACCGACCCGGCCGGCAATACTGGCGGCCAGGGCAGCACTACCGTGGACGCCATCGCGCCGGCCACGCCGACCGTCAACCTGAGCAATGGCAGCAGCCTCAGCGGCACTGCGGAACCGGGCAGCACGGTGATTCTCACCGACGGCAACGGCAATCCGATCGCCGAGGTCACCGCCGACGGCAGCGGCAACTGGACCTACACCCCGTCCACGCCGATCGCCAACGGTACTGTGGTCAACGTGGTGGCCGAGGACGCCGCCGGTAACAGCAGCCCGCCGGCGACGGTGACCGTCGATTCCAGCGCGCCGCCGGCGCCGGTGATCAACCCGAGCAACGGCGTCGTCATCAGCGGCACCGCCGAGGCCGGTGCCACCGTGACCCTCACCGATGCCGGCGGCAACCCGATAGGGCAGGTCACCGCCGACGGCAGCGGCAACTGGAGCTTCACGCCGGGCACGCCGCTGGCCAACGGCACGGTGATCGTCGCCACGGCCACCGACCCGACCGGCAATACCGGCCCGCAGGCCGCCACCACGGTGGACTCGGTGGCGCCGGCCGCGCCGGTGGTCAACCCGAGCAACGGCACGACCATCAGCGGCACCGCGGAGGCCGGGGCCAAGGTGATCCTCACCGACGGCAACGGCAACCCGATCGGCGAAACCACCGCCGACGGCAGCGGCAACTGGACCTTCACGCCCGCCACGCCGCTGGCCAACGGCACGGTGGTCAACGCCGTGGCCCAGGACCCTGCGGGCAATACCGGCCCGCAGGGCAGCACTACCGTGGACGCGGTGGCGCCGAACACGCCTGTGGTCAATCCGAGCAACGGCAACCTGCTCAACGGTACCGCCGAGCCGGGCAGCACCGTGACCTTGACCGACGGCAACGGCAACCCGATCGGCCAGACCACCGCCGATGGCAGCGGCAACTGGAGCTTCACGCCCGGCTCGCAACTGCCCAACGGCACCGTGGTCAACGTGACCGCGAGCGACGCCGCCGGCAATACCAGCCCTCCCGCTACCACGACGGTGGATTCCTCACTGCCGTCGATCCCGCAGGTGGATCCGAGCAACGGCTCGGTGATCAGCGGCACCGCGGACGCCGGCAACACCATCATCATCACCGATGGCAACGGCAACCCGATTGGCCAGGTCACCGCCGACGGCAGCGGCAACTGGTCCTTCACTCCAGGCATCCCGCTGCCGGATGGCACGGTGGTCAACGTGGTGGCGCGCAGCCCAAGCAATGTCGACAGTGCGCCGGCGGTGATCACGGTGGATGGCGTGGCCCCGGCGGCGCCGGTGATCGATCCGAGCAACGGCACCGAGATAAGCGGTACCGCGGAAGCTGGCGCGACGGTGATCCTCACCGATGGCGGCGGCAACCCGATCGGCCAGGCCACCGCCGACGGCAGCGGCAACTGGACGTTCACCCCGGGCACCCCGCTGGCCAACGGCACCGTGATCAACGCGGTGGCCCAGGACCCAGCCGGCAACACCAGCGGTCCGGCCAGCGTCACCGTCGATGCCATCGCCCCGCCGGCGCCGGTGATCGATCCGAGCAACGGAGTCGTCATCAGCGGTACGGCGGAAGCCGGGGCCACGGTGATCCTCACCGACGGCAACGGCAACCCGATCGGCCAGGTCACCGCCGACGGCAGCGGCAACTGGGCCTTCACGCCCGCCACGCCGTTGGCCAACGGCACGGTGATCAATGCGCTGGCCCAGGACGCCGCCGGCAACAACAGCAGTCCCACCAGCGCCACCGTCGACTCGCTGGCGCCAGCAGCCCCGGTGATCGATCCGAGCAACGGTAGCGTGATCGCCGGTACCGCCGAGGCTGGTGCCACGGTGATCCTCACCGACGGCAACGGCAACCCGATCGGCCAGGTCACCGCCGATGGCAGCGGCAACTGGAGCTTCACGCCCGGCACGCCGCTGTCCAATGGCACGGTTGTCAATGCGGTGGCCCAGGACGCTGCCGGCAACACCAGCGGCCCGGCCAGCACCACGGTGGACTCGGTGGCGCCGGCCGCGCCGGTGATCGACCCGAGCAACGGCAGCGTGATCGCCGGTACCGCGGAAGCCGGTGCGACGGTGATCCTCACCGATGGCGGCGGCAACCCGATCGGCCAGGCCACCGCCGATGGCAGCGGCAACTGGAGCTTCACCCCGGGCACGCCGCTGGCCAACGGCACGGTGATCAATGCGGTGGCCCAGGATCCGGCCGGCAATACCAGCGGCCCGACCAGCACCACGGTGGACGCGGTGGCCCCGGCCACCCCGGTGGTCAACCCGAGCAACGGCAGCGTGATCGCCGGTACCGCGGAAGCCGGCGCCACGGTGATCCTCACCGACGGCGGCGGCAACCCGATCGGCCAGGCCACTGCCGATGGCAGCGGCAACTGGAGCTTCACCCCGGGCACACCGCTGGCCAACGGCTCGGTGGTCAATGCGGTGGCCCAGGACGCCGCCGGCAACACCAGCGGCCCGGCCAGCACCACGGTGGACTCGGTAGCCCCGGCCACCCCGGTGCTCGATCCGAGCAACGGTACGGTGATCAGCGGTACCGCCGAAGCCGGCGCCACGGTGATCCTCACCGATGGCGGCGGCAACCCGATAGGGCAGGCCACCGCCGATGGCAGCGGCAACTGGAGCTTCACTCCGGGCACACCGCTGACCAACGGCACGGTGATCAACGCGGTGGCCCAGGACGCCGCCGGCAACACCAGCGGTCCGGTCAGCACCACGGTGGACGCGGTGGCTCCGGCCACTCCGGTGATCGACCCGAGCAATGGTGTCGAACTCAGCGGCACCGCCGAACCCGGCGTCCGGGTGATCCTCACCGATGGCAATGGCAACCCGATCGGCCAGACCCTTGCCGACGGCAGCGGCAACTGGAGCTTCACGCCGGGCACGCCGCTGGCCAACGGCACGGTGGTCAACGCCGTGGCCCAGGACCCGGCCGGCAATACCAGCGGTCCGGCCAGCACCACGGTGGATACGGTGGCGCCGGCCACGCCGGTGATCAATGCCAGCAACGGCAGCGTGATCACCGGCACCGCCGAGGTCGGCGCCAAAGTGATCCTCACCGACGGCAACGGCAACCCGATCGGCGAGACCACCGCCGACGGCAGTGGCAACTGGACCTTCACCCCCGGCACGCCGCTGGCCAACGGTACGGTGATCAACGCCGTCGCCGAGGACGCCGCGGGCAACGCCAGCGGTCCGGCCAGCACCACGGTGGACTCGGTGGCGCCGTCCGCTCCGCTGCTGAGCATCAGCGCCGACGGCGCGCTGCTGACCGGCACCGCCGAGCCGAACAGCCAGGTGCGTATCGTGGTCAACGGCGACACCGCCAACCCGATCACGGTCACCGTCGACGGCGCCGGCAACTTCAGCCTGCCGTTCGCGCCGCCGCTGATCACCGGCGAACTGATCGCCGGGGTTGCCGTGGACGCCGCCGGCAACGTCAGCGGGCCGGCCACCATCAACGCGCCGGACCTGGCGCCGCCGACCATCAGCGTGCCGGAAGCCGCCGATACCTGGATCAACGCCGCGGAGATCGGCGACGGCATCCAGGTCGATGTGACGGTCCGTCCGACCATGCAGGTCGGCCAGGTGGTCACGGTCAAGTTCGCCGGGCAGAACGGCTACGAGGCCGAGGTCAGCCATACCCTCACCGCCGGCGACATCGCCGCCGGCAACCTGACCCTGACCCTGACGCCTCCCGGCGGCATGGGCCCGTTCCCGGAGGGCGCCTCGACCGTCACCGCCGACATCAACGGCGGCACCGCGTCGACCCCGGTGCCGTTCACCATCGACACCATTCCGCCGGCGACCCCGGTGCTGTCCCTGGTCGGCAACATCCTGACCATCTCGGCGGAGCCGGGCACCGAGCTGACGGTCACCGTCGACGTCGGCGGGGTGACCGCCACCGCCACGGTGACCGCCGACAACAGCGGGCTGGCGTCGCTGAACCTGCTCACCGACCTGGATATCGACTTCAGTTGGGACCAGTTGCTCAATGCCCAGGTGTCGGTGGTCGGTCGCGACCCGGCCGGCAACCCGAGCAACACGGCGAGCATCGGCATCGGCACCAGCATCGAGCAACCGGTGACCATCGGTAACTTCGGCCTCGACGTCAGCCTCAACCCGCTGAACCCGCGTTTCGGTTTCAGCGGCACCACCGAGCCCAACTCCAGCGTGGTGATCCGGGTCATCACCCCGGCGTTGAACGTCGAATTGCTGCCGATCCAGGCGGACTCGTCCGGCAACTTCTCGCTGAACCTGCTGAGCCCGACCATCCTCACCCAGTTGGGGCTGAACATCACCGACATCCTCAACCTCGGCTCGCAGATCTCGTTCAACCTGGTGTCCACCGACAGCAACGGCAACGACAGCGCCGCCTACGGGATCACCCTGACCCCCAACGGACTGTCGCTCAACATCGGCCAGATCGATGTCAACGGTACTTCCGGCGACGACGTGCTGTCCGGCGCCAACGGCAGTTCGGAGCACATCAACGGCGGCGACGGCAGCGACCTGATCTTCAACGTGGGCACCGGCGATCACGTGGTGGCCGGCAACGGCAACGACACCATCCAGATCACCGCGACCGATTTCGTCAGCATCGATGGCGGCGCCGGGTTCGACACCCTGGTCCTGGCCAACGGCATCGACCTCGACTACAACGCCGTCGGCGTCGGCACGCTCAGCAACCTCGAGCGCATAGACCTCGGCAAGGGCGATTCGGGTAGCGTGCTGACCCTGACCGCGGCGGAGGTGGATGCCATCACCGATGCCAACAACACGTTGCAGATCACCGGCGAGAACAACGACACCCTGAACGTGGTGGGTGCGGTGAATACCGGTACCACGCAACTGATCAACGGCATTACCTACGACGTCTACACCTTCGGCAGTACCACCCTGCTGATCGAGGACAACACGGTACAGGTCGTGGTCTGATGCGCGGGCGCAGGCAGTACGCGCGCAAGGGACGGCGGCATGGGAAGGGAGCCATCTGGCTCCTTTCCCTGGGCCTGCCGATGTTCGAGTCGGCCATGCCCCTCGACCAGGCGGTCAGGGCAGGGCTGGCGATCCACCCGGAAGTACGATCCGCGATGGCCGAAGCGGACCGCGCAGGCACCGAGGTGGAGATGGCCAAAGGGGGGTACTACCCCTCCGTGACGATGTCCGGAGGGCCGCAGGAGTTCGACTTCGGCGAGATCGTCTACGATCTCACCGCGTCGCAGATGCTGTACGACTGGGGGCGGGTGACGAGCAAGGTCGACAGCGCCAGCGCGACCCAGCGCAAGCTGTCCGAGGCGGTGCTGGTGGCGCGCGACGACGCGGCGCTGGATATCGTCGAGACCTACCTCGACGTGCTCGCCTCGGAGCGCCGGGTGGAGGTGGTGCGCGAACACATCCAGCGCCTCGACGGCATCCGCGAGATGACCCAGGCGCGCGGCGGCGACGGCTACGCCGACCGCAGCGAGCTGGATCGCGCCAATCTGGAACTGTCGCGGGCCCAGGAGCAGTTGTCGCTGGAGAAGGGCAACCTGCAGGACGCGCGCAACCAGTACGCGATCCTGGTTGGCCAGGAGCCCGCCGACCTGGTGGAGCCCGAGCCGATGTCGCTGCAACGCTACCTGGCGGCCAGCGATATGGCGCGGGTGATCCGCGAATCGCCTTTGCAGCGCAAGGCCCTGGAGGACGCCAATGTCGCCGAGGCCGAGGTTCGCGAGGCCAAGGCGTCGCTGCTGCCGCAACTGAACCTGGAGGCCAGCGCGCTGCGCCGGGAGATCGGCGGGCATCCGGAAAGCGACTCGGTGGTATCCCTGCGCTTCCGCATGGACACCTTCCAGGGGCTTTCCAACTTCCGCCGGCCGACCGCCGCGCAGCAGCGCCTGGAATCGGCGAAATGGAGCGCCGACGCGATGCAGCGCGACATCCGCCGGCAACTGCAGAACCTCTTCGACAACGGCGACACGCTGCGCTGGCGGGAACAGTCGCTGACCCAGCAGGTGACCGAGTCGGAGCAGGTCGGCGAGTTGTATCGCGAACAGTTCGAGGTTGGTCGGCGCGACGTGATCGACCTGCTCAACGTGCAGCGCGAGCGGTTCGAGGCAGAGCGGCAACTGATCAACCTGCGGATCGAACGCAAGCGCATCGAGTATCGGGCGGCCGCGCAAGTCGGCCTGTTGGGTCCGCTATTGGAGAACCGGCTGAATCATGGAAGCTGAGAAAACCCCGGATAACGTCGTGATCCTCAACCACGACCCCATCGTCGACCCGTTGCGCCAGGGCCTGCTGCTGCTCTGCCGGCAGCTCGGCCGGCCACTCGGCGACGCCGAACTGGTGGACGGCATGCCGCTGGAGCACGGTCGCCTGCCGTTGCACCTGGTGGCCCGCGCGTTGCGCCGCGCCGACATCACCGCCCAGGTCACCCGCCAGCCGTTGCGCCGGATCGACCGCTACCTGCTGCCGGCCCTGCTGCTGCTCGACGACGGCCGCGCCCTGGTGCTGGTGGGCAACGACGGCGAGCACGCCGAGGTGCTGGTGCCGCAGAGCGACGGCGGAAGCCAGAGGATGCCGCTGGCCGAGCTGGAAGCGCTGTACAGTGGCACGGCGATCTTCGCCAAGTGTCGCTACCGGCCGGACGGGCGGGTCGGCGACTACGCCAGCGCCTTGCCCGAGCACTGGTTCTTCGGCCCGCTCAAGCGGCTCTGGCGTTCCTACGCCGAGGTCACCGCCGCGGCGCTGGTGGCCAACGTCCTGGCGGTCGCCTCGGCACTGTTCGCCATGCAGGTCTACGACCGCGTGGTGCCCAACGCGGCGTTCGACACCCTGTGGATCCTCGCCAGCGGCGTGGCCCTGGCGATCGTCCTCGACGGGGTCCTGCGGATCATGCGCGGCCACCTGCTCAATGTGCTCGGCAAGCGCCTCGACCTGCAACTCTCGACCCTGCTGTTCTCCCGCGTGCTGAGCACCCGGGTCGCCGCCAAGCCGGCGTCGATGGGCGCCTTCAGTACCCAGGTGCGGGAGTTCGAGTCGGTGCGCGAGTTCTTCACCTCGTCCAGCGCGGCGCTGATCAGCGACCTGCCGTTCGTGGCGATCTTCCTGCTGATCATCGCCGTGATCGGCGGCCATGTGGTCTGGGTGCCGCTGGTGGCCTGCGTGCTGATGATCCTGCCGGGGCTGCTGACCCAGCGCCTGCTCGGCCACCTGTCGCGGCAGAACCTGCGCGAAGGGGCGATGAAGAACGGCGTGCTGCTGGAAGCCTTCGAGCACCTGGAGACGGTCAAGGCGACCCGCGCCGAAGGCCGCTGCCTGCACCAGTGGGAAACCCTGACCGGCGAACTGGCCAGCACGGCGATGAAGACCCATACCCTGGCCTCGACCCTGAGCTACTCGGCGAGCATCGTCCAGCAGCTCTGCTACGTCGGCGTGGTGGTCTTCGGCGTCTATCGGATCAGCGAGGGCGCGATGACCGTCGGCGGCCTGGTGGCCTGCTCGATCCTCGCCTCGCGGGCCATCGCACCGCTGTCGCAGGCGGCCGGCATCCTCGGTCGCTGGCAGCACACCAAGGTGGCGATGGAAGGCCTTGATCAACTGATGAGCGCCGAGCAGGAGCGCCCCCAGGGCAAGCGCTTCGTGCACAAGGAGCGCCTGCAGGGACATTACCGCCTGGAGGGCGTGCGCCTGGCCCACGGCGACAGCCCGCCGGTGGTCGACGTGCAGGCCCTGAACATCCGCGCTGGCGAGCGGGTGGCGCTGCTCGGCGGCAACGGCGCCGGCAAGTCGACCCTGCTGCGCCTGCTCAGCGGCCTGCTCGACGCGCAGGCGGGACGCCTGCTGCTGGACGACGTCAGCCTGACCCAGATCGACCCAGCCGACCGCCAGCGCGGTATCGGCTACCTGCCGCAGGACGTGGCGCTGTTCCATGGCAGCCTGCGCGACAACCTCAACCTGGAGAACGCCGCGCTGGGCGACGAGGAACTGCTGGAGACCCTCGACGGGGTCGGCCTGGGCGCCTTCGTCCGCGGCCACCCGCTGGGGCTGGACATGCCGATCCAGGGCAATGCCAGCCTGTCCGGCGGCCAGCGCCAGGCCGTCGGGCTGGCCCGGGTGCTGCTACAGGACCCTCCGATCCTGCTGCTCGACGAGCCGACCGCGGCCTTCGACCAGGGCAGCGAGAAACAGGTCATCGACTACCTGCAGCAATGGTTGGGCAAGCGCACCCTGGTCATCACCACCCACAAGAAAAGCATGCTCGCCCTGGTCGAGCGTGCGGTGGTCCTGCGCCAGGGCAGGGTGATCATGGACGGCCCGCTGGAGCAGGTGGTGCAGGGCAACCAGGTACAGGCACCGCAGGCCGCCGAAGGAGGCAACCATGGACTCTGAACGCGACGCCGCCGCCCTGCGCCGGCAACTGGCCGACCCGTTGCTGGCGGCTACCCACCCGGTCTACCGGCCGCTGCTCTGGACCCTGCTCGGTTGCGTGCTGCTGTTCATCGGCTGGGCGGCCTGGGCGCAACTGGACGAGGTGACCCGCGGCGACGGCCGGGTCGTGCCGTTCAGTCGCATCCAGAAGATCCAGAGCCTGGAGGGCGGCATCCTCGACCGCCTGCTGGTGAAGGAGGGCGACCTGGTGGAAGTCGGCCAGCCGCTGGTGCGCCTCGACGAGACGCGCTTCCTCACCAACTTCCAGGAGTCGGCGAACCAGGCCAGCGTGCTGCGCGCGGCCATTGCCCGGCTCGACGCCGAGGTGCTCGGCAAGAAGAGCATCGAGTTCCCGCCGGACGTCGATCCCGAGGGGCCGCTGGCGCGTTCCGAACGCGAGCTGTTCAAGTCGCGCCGCGACAAACTGGTGGAGGGCACCCAGGCGATCCAGCGGCAGATCCACCTGGCGCAGAGCCAGCTCGACCTGGTTCGCCCGCTGGTGGCCAAGCGTGCGGTGAGCCAGATGGAGGCGCTCAAGCTGAGCCAGGACATCGCCACCCTCAGCGGCAAGCTGACCGAGCTGAAAAGCACCTATTTCCAGGATGCCTATACCGAGCGCGCCCAGCGCAAGGCCGATCTCAGCGCCCTGGAACCGATCGTCCAGCAGCGCCAGGACCAGTTGCGCCGCACCGAGATCCTGTCGCCGGTGCGCGGGCGGGTGAACACCGTGCTGATCAACACCCGCGGCGGGGTGATCCAGCCCGGCGAGCCGATCATGGAAGTGATCCCGGTAGAGGAGCGTCTGCTGGTGGAGGCGAAGATCAAGCCGCGCGACGTGGCCTTCCTGGTTCCCGGCATGCCGGCCAAGGTGAAGATCACCGCCTACGACTACACCATCTACGGCGACCTCAAGGGCACCCTGGAGCAGATCAGCGCCGACACCATCGAGGAGGAGACCCCGCATGGCAAGGAGTCCTACTACCAGGTGCTGATCAAGACCGATGGCAGCCAGCTGAAGCGCGGCGAGGAGGTATTGCCGATCATTCCGGGGATGGTTGCCGAGGTGGACATCCTCAGCGGCAAGCGCAGCGTGCTCAACTACCTGCTGCGGCCGCTGATCAAGGCGCGCCTTTACTGAGGCGTGCAGGACAGGCCCCGGTCGGTGGGAAACGTGCCAGCCGCTTCCCTGTAACCGTGGCGAGCTACGTAGGCGGTGGCGCTGGTAACGCTGCCCGGGCGGGCGCACGCTAGGCGTCGCGCCGAGCTGCGAGGCGCTGTCGGGTCCTGGCGTCGAGTAACTCGCGCAGGGTCTTGAACAGCGGTGCGCGATCGGTATAGCGACGGCCGTAGTCGAGGTTGAAGGCATAGTCGAAGTCCGCCGGATTGTCGCCCTGGGTGTGCTGGAACAGGGTTTCCAGCTTGTCCAGCGCTTTCACTGCCAGGGCTTCGGCGGTCTCGCCGCGCTCGTATTCGTCCCACAGGGCGAGCAGGCGATCGCGCAGCGGCGTGTCCAGATGACGGGTCAGCTGCAACAGGTCGGCGCGTTCCTGTTCGCCCTTGTCCGGGTGCGCCGCTTGCTCGACGGCGGGGATGTCGCCGTGGATCGCTTCGCCGAGGTCGTGGACCACGCACATGCGCAGAACCTTGCCGAGGTCCAGGCCGGCCAGTTGGTCCTCGAAGGCCAGTGCCATCAGGCACAGCCGCCAGCTATGTTCGGCGGTGCTTTCCGGGCGGCCGGAGGAGGTGTGCGCGGAGCGCAGGACGTCTTTCAGGCGTTCGGCTTCGCGGAGGAATTCGAGGCGGTTGCTCAGCAGTTCGAGGGACATGGCGCGGGCTCCGCTACCGGTGAAACGAGCCTGCAAGCCTAGGCGCGGCGGTGCTGAAGGTCCATGGATAAAATATCCGTGGCGACGTCAGAGGGTTTCCACCAGGCGCACCGCGCGTCCGTCCGAGAGGGTCATGCGGGTCCAGCGGCAACGGCTGCGCCGGATCGGCACGATGGCCGAGGCGTTCGCTCCGCTGGCGAACTCCAGCGCCGGCGGTGCCAGCAGTTCGCGCCAGCCGAGTTCCTCGAGGGTGGCTTCCTGGCGGAGGATTTCCTCGCTGCAATAGGGCCACAGCGAACGGTCGAGCAGTTCGCCGAGAGGCACGCCGAATTGCGCGGCGCGTGCCGGCGAACAGGCCAACAGGCGATGGGTGAGGTCGCAGATCAGGTGCACGGGTTGCGGGTTGGCCTCGACCAGGCGGGCCAGTGCCTGGTCGGCGGCGGCTTCCAGGCGGGCGCCGAGCAGACGCTCCAGGCGTGCCCGTTCCTCCACCAGCAGCGCCTGGGTACCGGACTCCCAGCGCGAGATGGTCGATTGCGCCACGCCGAGCAATTCGGCGGCATGCGTTTGCTTGACCCGGTGCAGCAGGCGCCAGCGACGCAGGGCGGGGCCCAGGGACGAAGAAGGGAGAGGCTCGGTCATGCTTGGCTACGCGGGCGAATGGACGCTGAAGTCTGCGCCCGACGCCGGGCGGAGGCAAATCGGCGCGACACCGGGGGGACCCGTATGGTCGGCGGCGAACCTCGGAGGGCCGCCCGCGCCGCGCCGGCAGCCGTGGAGCTGCCGGCGGGCGTCTCGCTCAGGCCTTGGCGAAGGAGGTGGGGAAGGGCAGGTTGTACAGGCGTTGCCCGGTGGCGGCGAAGATCGCATTGGCCAGCGCCGGGCCGATGGGCGCCACACCGGGTTCGCCGACCCCGGTGGGCGCTTCGCCGGAGGGCACGATGTGCACTTCGACCTTGGGCATCTCGGCGATCCGCAGCACCTGGTAGCCGTCGAAGTTGTTCTGCTCGACCTTGCCGTCCTTCAGGGTGATCGCGCTGTGCAGGATCGCGCCGAGGCCGAAGCCGATGCCGCCCTCCATCTGCGCGGCGATCACGTCCGGGTTGATCGGGATGCCACAGTCCACCGCACAGACCACCCGCTCGACCTTCAGCTTGCCGTCCTTGTCCACCGAGACCTCGACCACCTGGGCGACGAAGGTCTTGAATGCCTCGGTCACCGCGATCCCGCGCCCGCGCCCGGCGGGCAGCGGCCTGGATGGGTCCCAGCCGGCCTTTTCCGCGGCCAGTTCGAGCACGCCGCGCAGGCGCGGCTGCTCTGCCAGCAGGTCGCGGCGGAACAGGTAGGGGTCCTTGCCGGCGGCCTGCGCGGCCTCGTCGATGAACGCTTCCACCGCGTAGACCGTGTGCGAGCTGCCGACCACCCGCCACCACAGGACCGGTACACCGACCTGGGTGGTGCTCAGCTCGACCGAGACATTGGGCACCGCATAGGGCAGGTTGGCGGCGCCTTCCACCGAGGTGGCGTCGACGCCGTCCTTGACCATCACCGCGGCGAACGGCGTGCCTTCCAGGATCGACTGGCCGACGATGCGATGTTGCCAGCCGACCAGCTTGCCGTCGGCGTCGAGCCCGGCTTCGAGCCGGTGGTAGTACATCGGCCGGTAGAAGCCGCCGTGGATGTCGTCCTCGCGGGTCCATTGCAGCTTCACCGGCACGCCGTTGGCGCCCAGCGCCTTGGCGATCGATACCGCCTCGACGATATAGTCCGACCAGGCGTTGGCGCGCCGGCCGAAGCTGCCGCCGGCGTAGAGCGTATTGATCTTCACCTGCTCCGGCTTCAGCCCGGCGGTGCGCGCCGCGTTGCCCTGGTCGACGGTCTGGAACTGGTCGCCGGCCCAGATCTCGCAGCTGTCGGCGGTCAGCCTGACCACTGCGTCCAGCGGCTCCATCGGCGCATGGGCAAGGAACGGGAACTCGTAGCTGGCGGCGATCCTGCGGGTCGCCCCGGCCACCGCCTTGGCGGCGTCTCCGTCCCTGCGCGCGGGCTTGCCGGGTTGCTCGGCGAGCTTGCGGTACTCCGCCATCAGCGCCTCGGAACCACGCTTCTCGGCCTTGCTCTCGTCCCACTCGACCTTGAGCGCGTCGCGGCCTTGCTTCGCCGCCCAGAAGCCCTTGGCGACCACCGCCACGCCGTGCGGCACCTGGACCACCTCGACCACCCCCGGAATCGCCCTGGTCGCCGTGGCGTCGAACGATTTCACCGTAGCGCCGAACAGCGGCGGGCGCTGGAGCAGGGCGACCAGCATGCCGGGCAGGCTGACGTCGAGGGTGAATTGCGCACTGCCGTCGGTCTTGCCGGGAACGTCGACGCGCGGCGCCTGGTGACCGATCAGGCGGAAGTCCTTGGGATCCTTCAATTGCACGTTTTCCGGCACCGGCAGTTCCGCCGCCGCAGCGGCCAGCGAACCGTAGCTGGCCTTGCGCTGGCTGGTCGGATGTTCGACGAAGCCGTCGCGGGTACGCAGTTCGGCGGCTGGTACCTGCCACTGGCGGGCGGCGGCCTCGACCAGCATCGCGCGCGCCTTGGCCCCGGCCTCGCGCAATTGCATCCAGGAGTTGGCCATCGCCGAACTGCCGCCGGTGCCCTGCATGGTGCCGAAGGCCAGGTTGGCGTAGCGCTTGGCGTCGGCGGGCGCGCTTTCCACGCGGACCTTGCTCCAGTCCGCGTCGAGTTCCTCGGCGACGATGGTGGCGATACCGGTATAGGCGCCCTGGCCCATCTCCACGTGCTTGGCGATCACCGTGACACTGTCGTCCGGGGCGATCCGCAGGAAGGCGTTGGGCGCGAAGCCGGCGTCCGGCAGGGCCGCGGCGAGGGCGCGCCGGGCTCCGCTCCACTGGAAGCCGATGGTCAGGCCGACCACCGCGGCGCCTTTGAGGAAGCCGCGGCGCGAGCCGGGCAGGGCGTTGCTCAGATCGATCTTGCTGTTCATGGCGTCAGGCCTTCAGGGTGTCGGCGGCTTCGTGGATGGCGGCGCGGATCCGCACATAGGCGGCGCAGCGGCAGATGTTGCCGTTCATCGCGGCATCGATGTCGGCGTCGCTGGGGCTGGCGTTCTGCTCCAGCAGCGCGGTGGCGGACATGATCTGGCCGGACTGGCAGTAGCCGCACTGCGGTACCTGGAGCTTGACCCAGGCGTCCTGCACGGCCTTGCCGGGCTTACTCTGGATACCCTCGATGGTGGTGACGCGCTTGCCGGCGACCGCGGAGACCGGCAGCACGCAGGAACGTACCGCGGTGCCGTCCAGCTGCACGGTGCAGGCGCCGCACTGGGCCATGCCGCAGCCGAACTTGGTGCCGTGCAGGCCGGCGCTTTCCCGGATGGCCCAGAGCAGGGGCATGTTGGGATCGACGTCGAGGGTGACGTTCTTGCCGTTCAGGACGAGCGAGGTGGGCATGCTGATTCTCCACGGAAAGGCCCGGGCAGGGCGTTATCTCTTATCAGGCAGGGATGCATCGGGCGAAGTGTGCGCGAAGGACGAAACGGACGCCTTGCACGATCCTGCGAAAGTCTAGATCAATCCTGCCGAGCGTCCCGGCGGGCGCGGCGCGGAAACGCGGCGAAACAACTCCGTCGGCGCAGGCGTTCACCCGGCATCGGCAACGCGCTAGGATCGCTGCCGTCGGTGACTGACGCCCGCCCGGGCGGCACGCACTTTCAGCCGGAAGCGGGACGACCCGTTTTCCCTCTTTCATTACGCGGGGACGACCCTGCAGAGAGGCTGAAAATGGCGTGGATCTATCTCTTGCTCGCCGGTGTCTTCGAAATCGTCTGGGCCACGGCCATGAAGGAGTCGGCCGGCTTCACCCGCCTGTGGCCGAGCCTGGTCACCCTGCTGTTCATGATCCTCAGCTTCGGCCTGCTGGCCGTTTCCATGAAAACCCTGCCCCTCGGCACGGCCTACACCATCTGGGTCGGCATCGGTGCGGTCGGCGCCTTCGCCCTGGGCATCCTGCTCTTCGGCGAAAGCCCGAGCCCGTTGCGGCTGCTGGCGGTGGGGTTGATCGTGGCCGGCATCGTCATTCTCAAGCTTGCGACCCGCCAGGGCTGAGGGGCGACCATCATGTACGCATCCTTCGCTCCCGCGACCTGGGCCTTGCTCGCCTACCTCTTCGGCGCGCTCGCCCTTTGCCTGCTCATGCTGGGGTTGGGCCGGGTGCTGGGCGGCCGGTCGCATGGCCGGGCGAAGAACCTGCCGTTCGAGTCGGGGGTTGATTCCACCGGCTCGTCGCGCTTGCGCTTCTCGGTCAAGTACGCGTTGGTCGCCATGCTGTTCGTGATCTTCGGCATCGAGATGCCGTTCCTCTACCTCTGGGCGGTGTCGCTGCGGGAGAATGGCTGGGCGGGTTTCGTCGAGGCGACGCTGTTCGTCTCCCTGCTGCTGGTCGGACTGTTCTACCTGCACCGGGTCGGCGCCCTCGACTGGTCGCCGGAGCGCCGACGGAAAAAGCCGCACGACTAGTCGTGGAGGATCACCAGCAGGTAGCGGCAGGCTTGCCCGGCGGTGGCGAAGGTCACCGCGCGGTCGACGCCGAAGTCCAGGCGGTCGCCGCGTTGCAGGTGGAACGACTGCTCGCCGTAATCCACCCGCAGCGCACCCTCGACCAGCCACAGGCGCTGCCGGTAGGGCCGGCCGCCCCAGCGGGGATAGTCGAGGCGGGCGTTCGCCGGGATCTCCACTTCCACCATCTCGCAGCCGCTGCGCGGATCGCGAGCGCCGACCTGGCGGCGGCGGTAGCCGCTGGCCGGGTCTTCCCACACTTCCTGCTGCGCGCGCCGGCAGAGCGGTTCGGCCGGCGCCTGCGTGTCGCCGAGCAGCTCGGAGAGGGCGACCCCCAGACCGCTGGCGAGACGGCCGAGGACGCTGGCGGTGGGGCTGCTTTGGTTGCGCTCGATGCGCGAGATCATCGCCTTGCTCACCGCGCAGCGTTCGGCCAGCTGGGCGAGGGTCAGCTCGCGCTCCTTGCGCAGGGCGGCTAGGCGTCGGGCAATCAGTTCGTCGATATCCATGAGTGGCCCTGGCGGATTTTTCTCGTCCATGATAGTCACTGTCCAATATATTGGAAATTCGATCTTGCATTGGAGCTTGCCCGCGATGACCGAACCGACGATTCGCCGCCTGGCTGGCGAGGAGATCCTGGTGCGCCTGGACGAACTGGCCGAGGTACTGCTGGACTGCGTGGAAGGCGGGGCTTCGGTCAGCTTCATGTGGCCGTTGCCGCGGGAGCGGGCGCTGGCCTTCTGGCGCGGCGTCGGCGAGAGCGTGGCGGGCGACGAACGCCTGCTGCTGGTGGCGGAAGCGGAGGGGAGGATCGTCGGTACCGTGCAACTGCTCCTCGACCAACCGCCGAACCAGCCGCACCGAGCCGACGTGGCGAAGATGCTGGTGCACCGGCGTGCGCGTCGGCGCGGCATCGGCGAGGCGCTGATGGGCGAGCTGGACCGGCTCGCCCGGGCCTGCGGCAAGTCCCTGCTGGTGCTGGACACGGTCAGCGGCAGCGCCGCCGAACGGCTGTACCTGAAGACCGGCTGGACACGGGTCGGGGAAATTCCGGACTACGCCCTGATGCCGGACGGCACGCCCTGTCCCACCACCTATTTCTACAAGCGCCTGGCTGCTGCCGGCTGACCGAAGATGCCAGCGTTCCCAAGGCAGGCCGGGTAGAATCGGCGGATGCGAGAGATTCGGGGTCGATGGTGGAGTTACTGCAAGGGTTCGTCCTGACCCGGCACTGGCGCGATACGCCGGCCGGCACGGAAGTCGCGTTCTGGCTGGCGACCGAGCAGGGCCCGCGACAGGTGCGGCTGCCGCCGCAGCCGTCGGTGGCGTTCGTCCTCGCCGAGCAGCGCGGGCGCGTCGAGTCCCTGCTCGCCGGGGAGACTGGCGCCGAGCTGCGGCCGCTGGCGCTGCGCGACTTCCAGCAGCGGCCGGTGCTCGGCCTGTACTGCCAGCAGCATCGCCAACTGATGAATCTGGAGAAACGCTTGCGCCAGGCCGGCGTCGAGGTGTTCGAGGCCGATATCCGGCCGCCGGAGCGCTACCTGATGGAGCGCTTCATCACCGCGCCGGTCAGCCTGGAGGCGAGTGTCGAGGCCGACGGCAGCCTGCTCGCCCGGCGCCTGAAGCCGGCTCCGGACTATCGCCCGCGCCTGCGCCTGGTGTCGCTGGACATCGAGACCAACGCCCGCGGCGATCTCTACTCCATCGCCCTGGAAGGCTGCGGCCAGCGCCAGGTATACATGCTCGGCCCGGCCAACGGCGATGCCGCGGCCGTGGATTTCCGCCTCGACTATTGCGACAGCCGTGCCGGGCTGCTGGAACGTCTCAACCAGTGGCTGGCCGAGCACGATCCCGACGCCATCATCGGCTGGAACCTGGTGCAGTTCGACCTGCGCGTCCTGCATGAGCATGCCCAGCGCCTGAAGGTGCCGCTGCGCCTGGGGCGTGGCGGCGACGAAATGGGCTGGCGCGAGCACGGCAGCCGCAACAACCACTTTTTCGCCGCGGCGGCCGGCCGCCTGATCATCGATGGCATCGAGGCGCTGCGCTCGGCGACCTGGAGCTTCCCTTCGTTCAGCCTGGAGAACGTCGCCCGGACCCTGCTCGGCGAAGGCAAGGCGATCGACAATCCGTACCAGCGGATGGACGAGATCGATCGCATGTTCGCCGAGGACAAGCCGGCCCTCGCGCATTACAACCTGAAGGACTGCGAACTGGTGACGCGGATCTTCGCCCGTACCGAACTGCTCGACTTCCTCCTCGAACGGGCCACCGTCACCGGCCTGCCGGCGGACCGCAGCGGCGGCTCGGTGGCGGCCTTCACCCACCTGTACATGCCGTTGATGCACCGCGCCGGCTTCGTCGCCCCGAACCTCGGCGAGAAGCGCCCGGAAGCCAGTCCCGGCGGCTTCGTCATGGACTCGCGGCCGGGCCTCTACGAATCGGTGCTGGTGCTCGACTACAAGAGCCTGTATCCGTCGATCATCCGTACCTTCCTGATCGACCCGGTCGGCCTGGTGGAAGGCCTGCGCCAGCCGGACGACGAGCACTCGGTGGAAGGTTTTCGCGGCGCCCGTTTCTCGCGTACCCGGCATTGCCTGCCGGCCATCGTCGCACGGGTCTGGGAGGGCCGCGAGGCGGCCAAGCGCGAACGCAACCAGCCGCTCTCGCAGGCGTTGAAGATCATCATGAACGCCTTCTACGGGGTGCTGGGTTCCAGCGGCTGCCGCTTCTTCGACCCGCGCCTGGCCTCGTCCATCACCCTGCGCGGGCATCGGATCATGCGCCGTACCCGCGAGCTGATCGAGGCCGAGGGCTATACGGTGATCTATGGCGATACCGACTCCACCTTCGTCTGGCTCGGCAGCCCCCGCGCCGAGGAGGAGGCCGTGGCCATCGGCCGGGCGCTGGTGGCGCGGGTCAACGACTGGTGGCGCGAGCACCTGAAAGAAGAATTCGGCCTCGACAGCGCCCTCGAGCTGCAATTCGAGACCCATTACCGGCGTTTTCTCATGCCCACCGTGCGCGGCGCCGAGGAGGGCAGCAAGAAACGCTACGCCGGCCTGGTGCGCCGCGCCGACGGTGGCGAGGAGATGGTCTTCAAGGGCCTGGAGACCGTGCGCACCGACTGGTCGCCGCTGGCCCAGCGCTTCCAGCAGGAACTCTACCTGCGCATCTTCAATCGCCAGCCCTACCAGGACTACGTGCGCGATTACGTACGACGGACCCTGGCCGGCGAGCTGGACGACCTGCTGGTCTACCGCAAGCGCCTGCGCCGGCGCCTCGACGATTACCAGCGCAACGTGCCGCCGCATGTGCGCGCGGCGCGCATCGCCGACGACTACAACCTCGAGCGCGGGCGCCCGCGGCAGTACCAGAGCGGCGGCTGGATCAGCTACGTGATCAGCGTCGCCGGTCCCGAGCCGCTCGAGGCGCGGCGTTCGGCCATCGACTACGAGCACTACGTGGGCAAGCAGTTGCAGCCGGTGGCCGACGCCATCCTGCCGTTCGTCGGCGATGATTTCGCCACTTTGGTCGACCGGCAGATGGCACTATTCTGAGGCTCATTGGCGGATGAGCCGCTGGTCCAGCTGGCGCAGCCGTTCCCGGTCGAGGTTGCGCGGCAGGACGAGAGTGTCCGAGCCGTTGGTCAACGGCGATTCCACGGGCCTGTTGAGTGGGATGACGATACGCTCGGCGTCGTAACGGATTTCCTTGGCGTCGGTCAGGCCCTGCTTCTGTAGCTGATGGATGGCTTCGAGGCGGGCGTCGGCGTCGGCTGCGCTGGGCGCCGATTGCATGACCTTCAGGTAGATGTCCAGTGCCTCCCGGCCATTGAACGGACCTTGCCCCAGGTGCTTCACGAATACCCGGTAGACGCCTCCCACCGCGCGGCACAGGCGGCTGTTGCCGTTCTGTGCGGCGATGTCGGCCTGCAGCCTGGCGTCGCACTGCTGCTTGCTCATGTTGCGGGCTTCGGACTTTTCGCTTTGCGCGCAGTAGGCGCTGCCGTAGAGGTCGCCGTCCTTGTCGCAGCGGCCGTAGCAGATATCGTGCAGGCGGCAGGCCTCGCTGAGCGAGCAGCCCGCGACGTCGTCCGGAACCAGATACTGGGTGAAGCCGGAGCCGCAATAGGTGGCCTTGTCTTCGGCGGCGCTGGCGGCGGGCGCCATCCGCGGGGCGAGCAGAACGACGGCGAAGCCGATCAGGAGCAGGCTAGAGAGGGTTTTCATAGAGGACGTCCTGTTCGCTGCGGGTGCCGGGTTCCGAGAGTTGCCGTTGCAGCCGCCGGTGCATGGCCGTGGCTTTGAGGTAGTGGAAGTCGAAGCACTTGCCGAACGAGAAGTTCTTCCGCACCGGGTCGTGGCACTCCCGGTAGTAGGAGGCGCCAGCCGTACGTTCGTAGATGGCCTTGCTGACGGCGGTGGCCATGAAGGCGATCACCTGGTCGTTGAAGATATCGTTGTGGTCGGCGATGAAGGACTGCGAGGTGTAGATGAAGTTGACCGGCTCGTTGCTGTAGCAGGGCATGCGCGGCAGCGCCGGATCGGCGTTGCCGCCGTCCGCGCTGCAGAAGCTCCTGAAGCGCCATTTGCCGATATCGGTGTCGTCGATCACCCGTGGTTCGGGCGGTCTTGGCGCGCAGTTGTCGCTGCCATCCGGCAGCGGGCACTCGCGGTCGATCAGCAGGGCGGTCCGATACAGGCTGTAGTTGCCGAGGGCGGTGGTATCCAGGTCTTCTTCCCGGAGGCGATAGCGGGTTCCGTTGTAGGTCCTGTCCAGGTCCACCTGGCTCCAGGTGAGGTTGACGCCGACCCATTGGCCGAGCGGGAAGGCGAAGTGGGTGGCGCTGTCGCCGTGCGAACTGATGACGTACAGCAGCGGCGGCGGCTGGGTTCCCAGGGCGCCGACCTTGAGGCTGTTCTCCTTGAGCAGCAGGCCCTGATTGGCCTCTATCGCCGGATTCAGCATGATTACCGCGTCGCCGAAGGCGCGTATCCGCTGACCGTCCTGCAGAGCCAGCAGGCGTTCGAGCAACGGGTCGTGAAGTGCGCCGAGGGTGATTGCGCCGCCGAAGCTGTGGCCGACGATCACCAGATAGTTCCTGTCCTTGCGATCGATCCGTTCCAACTGGGCGAGCAACTCGGCGACGCCACCCCGGCCGACTTCCTCGGCGACGGCCTTCCTGTCCCAGTAGGTCAGGTTCTCGCTATACAGGCCATGCATCGACTTGCCCCGCCAGCCAACATAGAGGCCGACCAGCCTGCGTTTGCCCAGCACCCCGGAGGAGGCGAGATTGGCGAGTGCCTTGTTGAAGCTGGCGACGTTGCCGTCGTCCCGTCCCGCGTTGTGCTTCCAACCGTGAATGAACACCACCATGGCGATGTCCCCCCGGGCGGAGTAGCGCTTTAGCTGGTCGATCAGGCGTTGCGTTCTGGCAGGCGCGAAGTCGTTGCCGCGCTCGCTGTATTCGACGAAGCCGATCTCGTAGTTCGGATGGCGTTCGTAGTAGCTGTCGCTGCAAGGCCGCATGTCGGCGCAGGTCGATTCGCTGTCATCGCGCAGCGGGGCGTTGGCGGCGCAGCCTGCCAGCAGGCAGGCTGCGAGAAGGGCGAGTATTTTCATGACGATTCCCGCGTGGAGATTCTTTTCCGGCGCGCCAGAACTCGACCGGTCGCTACCCGTTACGCAGGCCGGTCGGTACGCTCTGGCGCTGTCGGTGCCCGTGTCGCCGGCCGGGTGCTGTCATGGGGGATGGGAGAGCGCAGGCGGAGAAGTCGTCCCGCGAAAGGCTGGGGAGGCGTGTGTCAGGGTCCCCTGGAAGCGGGCCTGGGATATCCCGGAAAGGCTCGTCGTGGGGCGAACTGTCGAAGACGTTGACATGCTGAACCACCACTTCCGTGTCTGTTCTGCAACTGTCTATAGACCGCCGGGGGATGGGTGTCAAAGTGCCACTTCGCAGCCTTCCGCATGGTGGATGGCTGCGAAGGAGAGTCGATCAGGCCAGTTGCGCCGGGTCGAGCATGTCGCTCTCGAAGGTCATCCAGCCGCCGTTCTCGCTGGCCGCGCCGTCGAGGATCGGGCCGTAGTAGGTGAGGCCGATGGTCAGGCTGAAGCAGATGTGGGTAGCGTTCTCCGGGGCGTCCAGCTGGCCTTCGAAGTGCAGCTTGAGCACGCCCGGCTCGACGCTTTCCAGGCCGATGGCGACGTTCGGGTTGTCCACGGCCTCGCTTTCGCGGCCGCGTTGCTCGGCGCTGACGGTGAGGGTCACGGTGTCTCGGTACATGTCTTGCTCCAGTTGGCGTGGGGCCGGCGTCGCCAGCGCGGCGGACAGACTACTGGCAGACGCGCCGGCTGGCCAGTGCTGGCTGCGGCAGGCGCCGCGCGGGGCCTGGGAATCATTCGCCGGCGGCGCAGTCCAACTGCGCATCACCAACCGACCCCCGAGGGGATGATGAAGCTACCCGTGCTCGCTGTATTGGGCGCCGCGCTGCTGTTGAGCGCCTGCGCGAAGAAGGAGGCCGAGGCCTGTGCCTCGCCGGACGTGAAGGACCAACTGATGCGGATCTTCCTCCAGGGCGCGATCACCGAGCGCTCGCCGGAGTTCAAGGACAGCGCGCTGCGCGACGTGGCGATCCTCGAGAAGGATCCCGACAGCGGCGTGCTGTCCTGTGTCGGCACCCTCAGCGTGCCGGCCGGCCAGCAGGTGGTCGAGGGCGTCCTGCAATATCGCATCGCCCCGGTGGCCAAGTCCGACTACGACTACCTGCTGCTGGATACCGCCGGCGCCAACACCACCGCCCTGGCGCAGCGCCTGAACAAGGCGCTCGGCCAGTGATCGCGCGCCTCGCTCAGGGTACGCCGTTGCGGCCGTGGGCGAGGAAGCCGGGACGGGCGCCGAGGCGCTCGTAATAGGCGCGCACCGCTGGCAGCGACGGATGCTCGAACGGCGTCTCGTACCAGCGGTTGACCGACAGGCCGATGGCGATGTCGGCCAGGCTGAAGGTCTCGCCGGCGACATAGGCGCCGGTGCGTAGCAGTTGTCCCTCGAGGATTTCCATGAAGCCCGTCCAGCCGCGCAACGAAGCCTCCACCTGGGCCGCGTCGCGGTGCGCCGGCGACTGCCGGACCAGGCTCATGAAGGCATAGCTCCACGAGCGGTTGAGGTCGGAGGCCTGCCAGTCCAGCCACTGGTCGACCCGCGCGCGCGGCGCCGCCTGCTGCGGATAGAGGCGTTCGCCGGCATAGCGGTTGGCCAGGTAGCGGATGATGCTGTTGGATTCCCAGAGCACCAGTTCGCCGTCGCGCAGCACCGGCACCATGGCGTTCGGGTTGAGGGCGAGGAACTCCGCCGCGTGGGTGTCGCGGAAGCCGCTGCCCCAGTCTTCGCGGCGGTAGGGCAGGTCCAGTTCGGCGCAGGTCCAGAGCACCTTGCGCACGTTGATCGAAGAGGCCTTTCCGAGAATCTCCAGCATGGCGATGGCGCGTCCTTGGGCGGATAGGAAGGCTCCGAGTATACGGGCCGATCCCGCCGACGGGGAACGGCTCGAGCGGGGGCGCCGGCTAGGCGCCGCTGGCTTGCCGGCGACCCGGGCGGCGGCGCGCCCAGAGGGCGAAGTAGAGCCAGCCGATGACGAACGATGGCGCCACGCTCGCCAATGGATGCGGCGTGCCCGAGAGCCAGTGCAGCGCGGCCATCGGCGCGGTCAGCAGGAGCACCACCAGCAGGGGCGCCTGGCGTTGCGCAAGGCCGTGGCGGCGGCCGAGACATTGCAACAGGTACAGGCCGAAGCGCGTCGCCAGGAGACTCGCGGCGCCCTGGAGCAGGGCGGCGACGCCCATCCCGGCCAGGCCGCCGTCCTGGTTGGCATAGGCCGCCCAGGCGCCGTAGAGCACCGCGGCCGGCAGCGCCGCCAGCCACGGGTCGTCGGAGCGCTGCGCGAGTCCGCTCACCGGATGATCCTCTGCTGCACGTAGGGTTCGGCACCGGGCGCGAGGCGGACCATGCAGAGGATCTGGTCGCTGCTGCCGACGTGGGCGACGAAGTGGTCGTTGGTCCTGGCGTGGCTGGACATCGCCATGCGCGGGAAGAAATCCGGGGCGACGCTGCGTTGCCCGCCGGGTATCAGGCCGGTTTCCGCATCCAGGCGCAGGTTGGCGGACAGCGTGCCGACCACGTCGAGGGCCAGGTCGACCATGTCCGGGCTCTGGCGCGGCGCTTCCAGGTCCGGGTACAGCGTCGCTCCCGGGATCCGCGCGCTGAGGGCGCGGAACATGTTGTAGACCACCGGGTTGTAGGTCTTCGCCACGATCAGCGGCGGCAGCCCGCCGTTGCGCTCGCTGACCTGGCGCAGGAAGAACTGGTTGATCCGCTTGAACAGGCTGGTGCGGTGGTAGCGGTCGACCACCATCGCCGTCCACAGGTAGAGGAAGCGCGTCGAGCCGCGGACGAAGTCCTTCGCGCCCAGGATGCCGATGATCCGTTCGCCCTCCGGGTCGGTCGCCAATACCAGGTGGTCGTAGGTCTCGAAGATATCCGGCTGGTTGCCGAAGTATTGCAGCACGTCGAACTGCGGCATTCCCTCTTGCAGGTCGGCGACTATCTTGCGTTTGAAGCCCTCGGGGAATTGCCGTTCGCGGCTGGAGTAGTCGAGGTCGAAGGCGTTTTTCTGCGGATCGCTGGTCATGGTCGTGGCTCGCCGGAGGAAGAGGCTGAAGGGCGCAGGACCAACTGGCGGTCCGTCGCGTCGGGGGCGTCGTCGGCGATACGGATGTACGCGCCGCGGGCCCAGAGTTCGTTGAGGTCGGTGGCGCCGTCGAACGGCAGGCCGGAGTTGCGGGTGGACAGCGCGTAGCGCGAGTTGTCGAAGTCCGCCAGGTCGATGACCATCCGCAGGGTCGCGGCGATCCGGGTGTTGAACGGGTTGGCCGGGTCGCTGTAGTCGAAGCGCCCGACGTTGACGCTGAAGTTGTCGCCGCCCTTGTTGTTCTTCAGGTCGAACAGCGCGCGCAGCGGGGTCTTGTGGAAGGGCACGTGCTCGGCGAGGGCGGCGTGCGCCTCGCCCCACTTCCAGCCGCTCGGCGCGCTTCCGTGGGCGGCACGCAGTTCGTCGAGGGCGCGGCGCAACGACTGGTTCAGCTTGAGGTCGCAGCCTTGTTCCTGGCCGCACCAGAAGCGCAGGTCGGCCTGGCCGTCGAGGATCAGCCGGAGGAATCCGTCGTAGTTGCGCTGGTTCCAGCCGCTGGCCAGCAACTGCGTGCCGATCCTCGGTTGCAGCAGCTCGCGGGTGAAGGCGCGTACCCAGTAGCCGGCGATCAGTGGCGCGGCCAGGTCGGCGGCGGCCTGGTGGTTCCAGCCCTGGAGCAGGGCGAAGGCCTCGCTGGCGCGCAGTTCGGGGTCGCTGACCTGCTCCAGCATCTTCGGCAACAGGCTCGCCATCACGCTGGAGAACTCGTCGTTCTGCAACTCCAGGCTGTCTTCCAGGGTGCGCTGGCCGGGGCCGCCGAGCCACTCGCGGATGCGGTCATAGCGGTAGGGCAGGACCCAGTCGTGGCCGAAGTCGAAGGCATTGTCGGGCGGCACGATGCGCTGGTTCGCCGTGGCGATGAACCCTTCGCGGGGGTTGAGGCTGCGTGGCTTGGCGCTTTCCGGAACGTAGCCGACCCAGTCGTAGCGGCTCTCCCAGCCGGGCGAGGGGGCCAGGCCATGGAGGTCGTCGTCGGCGCCGCGGAGCGGTACGCGACCGGCGGAGACGTAGCCGATGTTGCCCTCGACGTCGGCATAGACCATGTTCTGCGGCGGTACGCCGAAGTCGGCGGCGGCGTCGAGGAACTGTTCCCAGCCTTCGGCCCGGTTGATCGCCAGCAGGCTCGGGAAGGTCTTGTCGTGATGGTCGAGGCCGGTCCAGGCGAGGGCGATCACCAGCCGGTCGCGCTGCGCCTGCGGCAGCCGCGCCGGTTCGTAGATGTCGCTGATCACCGGGCCGTGGCGGGTGCTGCGGACCTCCAGCGAGACCGGCTCGCCGTCGCGCACGGCGATGCGTTCCAGGCGCGTCTCGAAGGGCCGGTAGCCGTCCGGGGTCAGGTAGCGCCGCGGGTCCTGGGGATCGACGCGCTCCAGGTAGGCGTCCTGGATGTGCGAGCCGGTATTGGTGTAGCCCCAGGCGATGCGCTGGTTATGGCCGATGACGAACAGCGGGGCGCCGGCAAAGTTGGCGCCGGTGAGGCTCAGGCCGGGGATCTTCAGGCTGGCCAGGTAGAAGGCCGCCGGGTTGGTCAGGCGCAGGTGCGGATCGTTGGCCAGCAGCGGCTTGCCGGTGGCGCTGCGGCTGGCGGAGACCACCCAGTTGTTCGAACCGATGCCCTCGACGTTGGAACCGGGCAGTTGCCCCAGCAGCTTGCCGGCGTCCGGCGTGCCGCGCAGGGAGCGGTACAGGCTGGCGTAGTCGCGGGTGGCCGGGGGCCGCTCGCCCGGATAGGGGGCGAACACCTCGTTGATCCGCGCCAGGTCCAGGTGCTCGGCCAGCGCCAGGCGCTGCAACTGCATGCCCAGGTTGGCGCTCAGGGTCCAGGAATAGAGCAGGTGCAGGGACAGGCTGTCCACCGGCCCCCAAGGCCCCGGCCGTTCGTGGCGCACCAGGCTGAATTCCAGCGGCAGCGCCGCCGGGGCCAGCTCCAGGTAGGCGTTGATCCCGTCGCTGTAGCGTTGCAACAGGACGCGCGTGGGCGCGTCCAGGTTGGCGTAGATGCCTTCGGCGGTGCGTCGGAAGCCCAGGGTGCGGGCGAACCTGTCCATCGGCAGGGTCTTGGCGCCGAACACTTCGGAGAGCGTCCCGCCGGCATAGCGGCGGGCGAACTCCATCTGCCACAGGCGATCCCTGGCGTGGCTGTAGCCGAGCAGGAAATAGCCGTCCTCCAGGCTCTGCGCGCGGATATGCGGGACGCCGGCGGCGTCCCAGGCGATCCGCCCCTCGTGTTCCAGGCCATGGCCGACCTGGATCTCGCCGTACTTGAAGCCCAGCGGGACGGCCAGCAGGTAGACCGCGCAGGCCACTAGCCCCAGCAGCAGGCCGCCGAGGGACAGGCGCCAGGCGTAACGTGCGTTCTTCGACATCGCTTCGAGTCTCCACGCCGACGGGTCAATAGACCCGCCGGTTCCGGTCCGCATGGCGACTGACGAAGAACACCAGCGAGACGCGCTCGCCGGCGGTCACCCGCTGGACCTCGTGGGGATAGCTGCAATCGCTGATGATCACCGAGCGCGGCTCCGGCTTGATGTCGTTGCGCAGGTTGCCATCGCGGTCGTAGACCACGAACTGGCCGCCGGCGAAGTAGGTGCCGAGCTGCAGGACGATGGAGTACTGGTAGTCCGGGTTGCTGTCGGTATCCAGGTGCCGGCCGATGAACGAGCCGGCCTTCATCCGGTTCACCTGCATGCGCCGCACGTAGAAGGCGTCGTCGCCCATCAGCTTGCGGAACAGGCTCATCACGTTGTCGTTGCAGACGCGCGGGATGATCAGCTCCGACAGCGCATGGTTGACCACCGTGGGACGGTCGCGGTCGGTCATGAAACGGGCCACGTAGAGGTCGTTCTCCTCGTCGGCGTCGCCGATCAGGATCTTCTCCCACGGCAGGGTCGAGTTGGCCAGGACCTGGTTCATCAGTTCCCAGTCCTGCTCGTCGTAGAGCGCGTCGCTGGGGGTGATATAGGCGCAGCCGTTGGCTGCCAGACTCTGGGTGATCTGGGCAATCTGAGTATTCATGGGGTTTCCTGTGTGATCAGGCAGTAGCCTGGGATGCGGGTTGGTTGGTGTGGGGCTGGTTGGCGGCATCGGTCTCCGGAGCGAGCCGGGCATGGTTCTCGCGGTACCAGTCGACGATTCCGAACGGGTCCGACTGGCCGCGGCAGAGGTGGTCGCGCAGGATCAGGAAGTTCTCCCACATGCCCCAGGTCTCGGTCATCGGGCCGAACTTCGAGGGGCGCGCCTCGTTGGCCGCGCGCTCCGGCGCGATGCGCCAGAAGTTCACTCCCGGCTTGCGATGGTGGAAGTCGTGGCTGGGCAGGTCCTGCATGAAGGAGAACACCCGCAGCGGGATGTCGATCAGCAGCACGCCCAGGCTCCAGCGAACGAACGCCAGGGCGAAGGCCAGGCCCTGCTTGTCGGCCGGGTAGGGGCGGCCGAGGAAGCGTCCCCAGCTCAGCGAGCCGTAGTGCAGGAAGCGCGGCAGGCCGTGCTCGTTGCGGGCGAACCAGAGGTGCTCGGAGACGTGCTGGATCCACGACGAGTACTGGGTGAGGATGAAGATCGGGAACAGGTAGAACAGCGCGAACGCCTCCAGGTAGCCGCTGGCGTACACCAGGCCGAGCAGCGCGGCCCAGTAGAGCGCCCGGCTGACGCGCTCGTGGCGCGGGGCGGAGACGAAGCTGACGTCGAAGCGGAACTTCAGGTGCTCGAGGATCCGCGCCGGATGGAAGGGCGCGAGCACCAGGCGGGTCCAGAAGGCGCTCTCGGACATGCCCTTGTAGAAGCCGTGCTGCTTCATGAAGACCAGGTCGACGTCGTGCTCGGTATTGAAGGTGCGTACGCTGTGGTGTTCGTTCACGTGCAGCTTCACGTACTCGTCGCGCGGGGTGTGCAGGATCGGGATCGACAGGATCCACTTGCAGGTGAAGCGGGCCAGCGCCTTGT
This sequence comes from Pseudomonas sp. KBN12P06040, assembly GCF_037574965.1. Classification (NCBI taxonomy): domain Bacteria; kingdom Pseudomonadati; phylum Pseudomonadota; class Gammaproteobacteria; order Pseudomonadales; family Pseudomonadaceae; genus Pseudomonas; species Pseudomonas sp. KBN12P06040. The sequence continues at coordinate 3,489,982 of NZ_JBBELS010000001.1, read as the reverse complement.
TCTCCAGGCTGGCGCCATGGGTGGTGTAGTGGAAGGTATGGAGGAAGCCACGCTGGCGGTTGACCACCAGGCACATGATCAACGCGCCCAGCAGGCACTTCAGCCACAGCGGCTGCTGCGAGGCGAGCAGTTGCTGGCCGTAGACCACCGCGAGGAAGAACACCGCGTAGCCCCAACTGATATGCAGGTAGAGCTGCCAGGGCTTGAGCAGGGTGTCTTTCGGTCGCCGCGGCGGGCGGTCGTTCAGCGACTTGCCGGTGACCCAGGTCCAGAACGGCTGGCAGGGCAGATCCTTGTAGGTACGGCGCACGTCGATGCCGTATCCGTACTTGGAGTATCGGGTCTTGAACAGTTCATCTTGCATGGCGCAGGCGCTCCCTGGTTACAGGTAGTCGGTTCGGATGTAGAGCGTCGGGACGGTCGCGAAGAACGAGTAGAACGGCTCCATCCGGTAGTGATCGACGGCCAGCACGACGAAGTTGTCGAAGCGCTCGCCGAAGAGTTTTCCCATCAATGCGTACTCGGCGGCCTGGGAGACGAAGCTGGCCCAGATCTGCTCGCGCGACTGGCTGGCGAACCATTTCTCGTAGAGCGGCAGGCGCGACAGGAAGATCGATTCCAGGGCCGGGTAGTCCAGCCCGGTCTGGCCGTAGTCGCCCTGTTCCAGGCGCTGGACGATCTCGCCGTGGGCCCGGTGCCAGCCGTCCTCGCCGCCGCACATCTCGAAGAACGAGCAGGTCGCGGCCGGGCAGGGCAGGGCCCCGGCGATCCGCTCGAGCTGGCGCTCGACCTTGCCGAGGAAACCCTCGCGGGTCTCGCCAGTGGCGGGGTTGCGGTTGAACGACAGGTATTCGAACTCGCCGCCGAGGATCGCGTGGCGGATTTCCACCTGGCGCGCCCTGGCCAGCTCCGCCACCGCCTGCCCGGCGCTGACCAGCTTGGCGCCGGCCAGACCGGGCTGGTCGCCGACTCGCTCGAAGGTGTAGCGCGGCTTGCCCTCGGCATCGCTGGAGTGCGAGTAGTCCGGGCATACCGCGCTCACCAGGTGCAACGGACGGCCTTCGCCAGCGGCGCGCTCCAGCGCCTCCACCAGGCCGCGCAGGGCCCGCTCGCTGGGCGGCATGACGTTGCCGGCGGCCAGCCAGCGCTCGATGTCGCGGGCGTGGCGGTCGAGCTGCGGGATGTCCGGATGCTTGAGTTCCAGCTCGCTCTTGGCGTTGACCGCATCGGCCAGGAGCAGGGTGGTCAGGGACGGGATGCGTCCCTTGCTCTTGAAGCGGTGGATGTTGGTGACCACCGAGTTGCCCTGGCGCAGCTTGAAGTCGAATTCCTGGTGGCGCGACTGGAGGATCAGGTAGAACAGGTAGTTGCTGAACGGCAGCTCGCGCGCGCCGTGGGAGATGCGCAGCTCCAGATACCTGCGTTTCAGTTCGCCGAGGCGCGTTTCCAGTTGCGCATAGGTATGGTCGGGGACCACTTCGGCGAGGGGGAGGCCATACGAGATGGATTTCAATATGTTCCGGCTGAGACGGGAATCGATGTCTGGAATCATGGCGTTCACCTGACGTCGGGCTTGACCAGGACGGGAGCGGGCTGGGTTTTTCCGGGGAGGCTGTGCACGTCGCGGAACAGCAGCATGTCGACGAACTGCTGCTCCTTGTCGCCGGCGAAGCCCTGCGGCTCGTCGATGCGGCGGGGGTTCTCGTAGGTGCCGAACAACATGTCCCAGATCGGGAAGTCGCTGTAGTTGCACTCGTGGCGGTCGCGCTGGTGGTGGATGCGGTGCATCTCCGGGCGCTGGAACAGGTAGCCGAGGACGTGCGGGGTGCGCAGGTTCGAGTGGTAGAACATCTCGCCGAGCGCGGCGAACATGATGTAGTAGGCGCCAGCCTCGATGCTGATGCCCATCACCACGTAGGCGACGAAGCTGCCCAGCAGCGAGTTGAAGACCATCTCGGTCGGATGCTTGTAGAAGGAGGTGAATACCTCGATGCGTTGCGGCGCGTGGTGCAACTGGTGGAACAGCCGCCAGAGCGTGTCGTTGGCGTGGCGCGCGCGATGCCACCAGTAGGTGACGAAGGTGTTGACGAAGTAGGCGGCGAAGCCGGCCAGCAGTGGTGGCAGGGCATCCGAGGTGTGCAGCAGGCTGTGCCCCATCATCCATTTGTTCCAGGTGATGCCGGCGAGCAGGGCGATCGACACCTGGACGATGTTGAGGAAGATCACCCGGGCCACCCAGGTGCTCACCTTGGGCAATTTCCAGCCGGGAACCAACTGTTCCAGCATGAAGATGAATAGCGCCACTCCGATCAAGTAATAAATCATATTTATCTCCTCTTCCTTAGGGGCGGACGCCATGCGGAACTTTCATCGATACGAAAGGCCAGCGTCCTGTTTATTGTCTGAAGCACTTCTCGGCAGGCTGCGGTTATCGCTTCGCTATATTCGGAAGGCGATCTCGGTCAGGCGTGGATAGCTTGTCCATGGTCGAATGGAGCGCTCTTTTTAATTGCCTCAGAATGCGCTTCGTGAAAATCGGCACGGACAATGAAATGCCTGGTCGAATTAAATTGTCACAGCCCGGCAGGGACAACCTGCCCTTCCGGGCAGGTATCTGCGGAGAGATAGGGGGGGAAGTATGTAGTTGCCATTTCTGGTCCCCGGGGAGCCTCGTCGACGAGGCCCGCCATGGGCCAAGGTTTGTTGTCGGGAGGCCCTCCCGACGACGATGGAGCGTGCGAGAAGAACAATGAGAAAGACCGCCGTGAGGCCCATCGGAGAGCCGTTCTACGGTTTCCGCAAAGATCCGGGGCGCCGTCCCCTCCAGCACAGCGCAGTTCCTGCGCGGCGCCTCGTGTCCGTGCTCATCGAGAAATTCTCTTCAGCCTCGTTTCGTCGTCGCCCGGCGGGCGGCGAATGGGCTCGACCTCGTCCGGAACACCCGCACAGGGCCGGCGGCGATATGTACTTCCAGGTCCGGCTTGATAAAGGGAATTGTCATGAGTGGATAAGACGGAAACAAAAAAGAATAAAAACGCTGAAGAACCGAATCCTGCCGGGATCGATTGTTGACTGGTGAAGCTGGCATGCATGATGAGAGAGAGGGATATCTCGAGATTTTGTCAAGAATAACAACCGAGGAAGAGTTCTTCTCCCTGGTTCTCGAGATATGCGGTAATTATGGATTCGAATTCTTTTCATTCGGTGCGCGGGCGCCTTTCCCGCTGACCGCGCCTAAATATCATTTCTTGTCCAATTACCCAGGGGAATGGAAAAACAGATATATCTCCGAAGACTACACATCCATCGACCCGATCGTGCGCCATGGTCTCCTGGAATACACCCCGCTGATCTGGAATGGCGAAGACTTCCAGGAGAACCGTTTCTTCTGGGAGGAAGCGCTGCATCACGGCATCCGTCACGGCTGGTCGATCCCGGTCCGCGGCAAGTACGGGCTGATCAGCATGCTGTCCCTGGTGCGTTCCAGCGAGAGCATCGCCGCCACGGAAATCCTGGAGAAGGAATCCTTCCTGCTCTGGATCACCAGCATGCTGCAGGCTACCTTCGGCGACCTGCTGGCGCCGCGCATCGTCCCGGAAAGCAATGTGCGCCTGACCGCCAGGGAAACCGAGATGCTCAAGTGGACCGCGGTGGGCAAGACCTACGGCGAGATCGGCCTGATCCTGTCGATCGACCAGCGCACGGTGAAATTCCATATCGTCAATGCGATGCGCAAGCTCAACTCCAGCAACAAGGCGGAGGCCACCATGAAGGCCTACGCCATCGGCCTGCTCAACTGAATCGACGCCTCGTCGCCTAGCGAGGCCGCCACGCAAGCGTCCGGCCATTCACCGAATGGCCGGATAGCGTTTGCGCCGGTCGCCTGAGCGCAGCCTTCCCACCGGCAGCGTTTCCCCGCTGCCCCCTTCGCCATTGCGCCCGTCCTCCTGTTGTCCGGCACGCTAGTGCAACTTTCCGGACGCTTGGCAAACCGGCCAAAGAATAGAACGGAATCGATGCCCCACACCTGTAATTTTTAAGGGGTTATGGCTATTGCAAAAAAGCGTTTATAAGTTTGTCCCCTGTCAAATCTGGTTACAACTGGGTTTCAGGCGAAACATTCGGTCATGGCAATTCGGCATTAGTTGAAACTTTGGAGACGCTCCGAAGCGGGCAACTTTTGCCCGGAAAAAGTTTCACGGCAATTTCTCCGGCCTGTCATCCCGATGTCTTCTTTCCGGTATGGATGCCAGTCGATTCGAACTGGCGGAGATTCGCACCATGCGAGAGTACCAACGGTTGAAAGGGTTTACCGACAACCTGGAATTACGGCGGTGCAACCGTGCCACGGTCGAGCACTACATGCGCATGAAGGGGGCCGAACGGTTGCAGCGGCACAGCCTGTTCGTCGAGGACGGCTGCGCCGGCAACTGGACCACGGAAAGCGGTGAACCCCTGGTTTTCCGGGGCCATGAGAGCCTCAGGCGGCTCGCCGAGTGGCTCGAGCGCTGCTTCCCCGACTGGGAGTGGCACAACGTGCGGATCTTCGAGACCGAGGATCCGAACCACTTCTGGGTCGAGTGCGACGGGCGCGGCAAGGCGCTGGTCCCGGGGTATCCGCAGGGCTATTGCGAGAACCACTACATCCATTCCTTCGAACTCGAGAACGGCCGGATAAAACGCAATCGCGAGTTCATGAACCCGATGCAGAAATTGCGTGCATTGGGAATAGCCGTTCCGCAAATAAAACGTGACGGCATTCCCACCTGATTAATGATTATTCCAATTCAAGAGGAGATATGACGATGCTCGATAATGCTATTCCCCAAGGTTTCGAAGACGCCGTGGAGTTGCGCAGGAAGAATCGCGAGACGGTGGTCAAGTATATGAACACCAAAGGCCAGGATCGCCTGCGCCGCCATGAACTTTTCGTCGAGGACGGCTGTGGCGGTTTATGGACCACCGATACCGGCTCGCCCATCGTCATTCGTGGCAAGGACAAGCTGGCCGAGCACGCGGTGTGGTCGCTGAAATGTTTCCCGGATTGGGAGTGGTACAACATCAAGGTCTTCGAGACCGACGATCCCAACCACTTCTGGGTCGAGTGCGACGGCCACGGCAAGATCCTCTTCCCCGGGTATCCCGAGGGTTACTACGAGAACCACTTCCTGCATTCCTTCGAGCTGGACGACGGCAAGATCAAGCGCAACCGCGAATTCATGAACGTCTTCCAGCAATTGCGCGCCCTGAGCATTCCGGTCCCGCAGATCAAACGCGAAGGCATTCCCACCTGAGGCCATCCTGGAAGGGGTGAACTATGGACGATCTATTGCAACGCGTACGGCGCTGCGAAGCGCTGCAGCAACCCGAATGGGGCGATCCGTCGCGCCTGCGCGACGTGCAGGCGTACCTGCGCGGCAGTCCGGCGCTGATCCGCGCCGGCGACATCCTGGCCCTGCGCGCGACCCTGGCGCGGGTCGCCCGCGGCGAGGCGCTGGTGGTGCAGTGCGGCGACTGCGCCGAGGACATGGACGACCACCATGCCGAGAACGTGGCGCGCAAGGCCGCCGTGCTGGAACTGCTGGCCGGCGCCCTGCGCCTGGCCGGCCGGCGGCCGGTGATCCGCGTCGGGCGCATCGCCGGGCAGTACGCCAAGCCGCGTTCCAAGCCGCACGAGCAGGTCGGCGAGCAGACCCTGCCGGTCTATCGCGGCGACATGGTCAACGGCCGCGAGGCCCATGCCGAGCAGCGCCGGGCCGATCCGCAGCGGATCCTCAAGGGCTACGCGGCGGCGCGCAACATCATGCGCCACCTGGGCTGGGACGCCGCGTCCGGGCAGGAGGCGAATGCCTCGCCGGTCTGGACCAGCCACGAGATGCTGCTGCTCGACTACGAGCTGTCGATGCTGCGCGAGGACGAGCAGCGCCGGGTCTATCTCGGTTCGACCCACTGGCCGTGGATCGGCGAGCGCACCCGCCAGGTCGACGGCGCCCATGTGGCGCTGCTGGCCGAGGTGCTCAACCCGGTGGCCTGCAAGGTCGGTCCGGAGATCGGCCGCGACCAGTTGCTGGCGCTCTGCGAGCGCCTCGACCCGCGCCGCGAGCCGGGGCGCCTGACGCTGATCGCGCGGATGGGCGCGCAGAAGGTCGGCGAGCGCCTGCCGCCGCTGGTGGAAGCGGTGCGCGCGGCCGGCCACCCGGTGATCTGGCTGAGCGACCCGATGCACGGCAACACCATCGTCGCGCCCTGCGGCAACAAGACCCGCCTGGTGCGCAGCATCGCCGAGGAGGTGGCGGCGTTCCGCCTGGCGGTGTCCGGCTCCGGCGGCGTGGCCGCCGGGCTGCACCTGGAGACCACCCCGGACGACGTCACCGAGTGCGTCGCCGATTCCAGCGGCCTGCACCAGGTCGGCCGGCACTACACCAGCCTCTGCGATCCGCGGCTGAACCCCTGGCAGGCGCTCAGCGCGGTGATGGCCTGGGCCGGCGCAGAAGCGTCCCCGAGCGCAACCTTCCCCCTGGAGACCGTGGCATGAGCGGCATTCCCGAAATCACCGCCTATCCCTTGCCGACCGCCCAGCAGCTGCCGGCCAACCTGGCGCGCTGGAGCCTGGAGCCGCGGCGCGCGGTGCTGTTGGTGCACGACATGCAGCGCTACTTCCTGCGCCCGCTGCCCGAGAGCCTGCGCGCCGGGCTGGTGGCCAACGCCGCGCGGCTGCGCCGCTGGTGCGTCGAGCAGGGCGTGCAGATCGCCTACACCGCCCAGCCGGGCAGCATGACCGAGAAGCAGCGCGGCCTGCTCAAGGACTTCTGGGGGCCGGGCATGCGCGCCAGTCCGGCCGACCGCGAAGTGGTCGAGGAGCTGGCGCCGGGGCCGGACGACTGGCTGCTGACCAAGTGGCGCTACAGCGCCTTCTTCCACTCCGACCTGCTCCAGCGGATGCGCGCCGCCGGCCGCGACCAGTTGGTGCTGTGCGGCGTATACGCCCACGTCGGGGTGCTGATCTCCACGGTCGACGCCTACTCCAACGACATCCAGCCGTTCCTGGTGGCCGACGCCATCGCCGACTTCAGCGAGGCGCACCACCGCATGGCCCTGGAGTACGCCGCCAGCCGCTGCGCGATGGTGGTCACCACCGATGAGGTGCTGGAATGAACGCCCTGCCCACATCGCTGTTGCAGCGCCTGCTCGAACGGCCGGCGCCGTTCGCCTTGCTCTACCGCCCGGAAAGCAATGGCCCGGGCCTGCTCGACGTGATCCGCGGCGAGGCGCTCGAACTGCACGGCCTGGCCGACCTGCCGCTGGACGAGCCCGGCCCGGGCCTGCCGCGCCATGACCTGCTGGCGCTGATTCCCTACCGGCAGATCGCCGAGCGCGGCTTCGAGGCGCTCGACGACGGCACGCCGCTGCTGGCGCTGAAGGTCCTGGAGCAGGAACTGCTGCCGTTGGAGCAGGCCCTGGCGCTGCTGCCGAACCAGGCGCTGGAACTGAGCGAGGAAGGTTTCGACCTCGACGACGAGGCCTACGCCGAAGTGGTCGAGCGGGTCATCGCCGACGAGATCGGTCGCGGCGAAGGCGCCAACTTCGTGATCAAGCGGCGCTTCCAGGCGCGCATCGACGGCTACGCCACGGCCAGCGCGCTGAGTTTCTTCCGCCAGTTGCTGCTGCGCGAGAAGGGCGCCTACTGGACCTTCATCGTCCACACCGGCGAACGCACCCTGGTCGGCGCCTCGCCCGAGCGACACATCAGCGTGCGCGACGGCCTGGCGGTGATGAACCCGATCAGCGGCACCTACCGCTACCCGCCGGCCGGGCCGAACCTGGCCGAGGTCATGGAATTCCTCGACAACCGCAAGGAAGCCGACGAGCTGTACATGGTGGTGGACGAGGAGCTGAAGATGATGGCGCGGATCTGCGAGGACGGCGGCCGGGTGCTCGGTCCCTACCTCAAGGAGATGGCGCACCTGGCGCACACCGAGTACTTCATCGAGGGCCAGACCAGCCGCGACGTGCGCGAGGTGCTGCGCGAGACGCTGTTCGCCCCGACCGTCACCGGCAGCCCGCTGGAAAGCGCCTGCCGGGTGATCCGCCGCTACGAGCCGCAGGGGCGCGGCTACTACAGCGGGGTGGCGGCGCTGATCGGCGGCGACGGCCAGGGTGGGCGCACGCTGGACTCGGCGATCCTGATCCGCACCGCCGAGATCGAGGGCGACGGCCGCCTGCGCATCGGCGTCGGCTCGACCATCGTGCGTCACTCCGATCCCCTGGGCGAGGCGGCGGAAAGCCGGGCCAAGGCTTCCGGGCTGATCGCCGCGCTGAAGAGCCAGGCGCCGCAGCGCCTGGGCTCGCACCCGCACGTGGTGGCGGCGCTGGCCAGCCGCAACGCGCCGATCGCCGACTTCTGGCTGCGCGGCGCCAGCGAGCGCCAGCAGTTGCAGGCCGACCTGTCCGGACGCGAGGTGCTGATCGTCGATGCCGAGGACACCTTCACCTCGATGATCGCCAAGCAGCTCAAGTCGCTGGGCCTGACGGTGACCGTGCGCGGCTTCCAGGAGCCGTACTCGTTCGACGGCTACGACCTGGTGATCATGGGCCCCGGCCCGGGCAACCCCACCGAGATCGGCCAGCCGAAGATCGGCCACCTGCACCTGGCCATCCGTTCGCTGCTCAGCGAGCGCCGGCCGTTCCTCGCCGTGTGCCTGAGCCACCAGGTGCTGAGCCTGTGCCTGGGCCTGGACCTGCAACGCCGGCAGGAACCCAACCAGGGCGTGCAGAAACAGATCGACCTGTTCGGCGCCGCCGAGCGCGTCGGCTTCTACAACACCTTCGCCGCGCGCGCCCTGCAGGACCGCATCGAGATCCCCGAGGTCGGCCCGATCGAGATCAGCCGCGACCGCGAGACCGGCGAGGTCCACGCCCTGCGCGGGCCGCGCTTCGCCTCCATGCAATTCCACCCCGAATCGGTGCTGACCCGCGAGGGTCCGCGCATCATCGCCGACCTGCTGCGCCACGCGCTGGTCGAGCGGCGGCCCTGAGCCAGGAGAGCCCATGCACAGATATGTCGTGATAGACGCCTTCGCCAGCGAACCGCTGCAAGGCAACCCGGTGGCGGTGTTCTTCGACTGCGACGACCTCAGCGGCGAGCGCATGCAGCGCATGGCGCGGGAGATGAACCTGTCGGAGAGCACCTTCGTGCTCCGCCCGCAACAGGACGGCGACGCGCGCATCCGCATCTTCACCCCGGTCAACGAACTGCCGTTCGCCGGCCACCCGCTGCTGGGCACCGCCATCGCCCTGGGCGCCGAGACCGACAAGGACAGGCTGTTCCTGGAGACCAGGATGGGCACCGTGCCCTTCGCCCTGGAGCGCCAGGACGGCAAGGTGGTGGCCTGCAGCATGCAGCAGCCGATCCCCACCTGGGAGCACTTCAGCCGCCCGGCCGAGCTGCTCGCCGCCCTCGGCCTGAAGGGCTCGACCTTTCCCATCGAGGTCTACCGCAACGGCCCGCGCCACGTCTTCGTCGGTCTGGAGAGCGTCGCCGCGCTGTCCGCGCTGCACCCCGACCACCGCGCGCTGTGCGACTTCCCGGACCTGGCGGTGAACTGCTTCGCCGGCGCCGGGCGGCACTGGCGCAGCCGCATGTTCTCGCCGGCCTATGGCGTGGTCGAGGACGCCGCCACCGGTTCCGCCGCCGGGCCGCTGGCGATCCACCTGGCGCGCCACCGGCAGATCCCCTACGGGCAGCAGATCGAGATCCTCCAGGGCGTCGAGATCGGCCGGCCGTCGCGCATGTACGCCCGCGCTGAGGGTGCCGGCGAGCGGGTCTCGACGGTGGAAGTGTCGGGCAACGGCGCGGCCTTCGCCGAAGGCCGGGCCTACCTGTGAACGGGCAGAACGGAGGAACGCCGTGATGGGCGTCAACGCGAACATTTCCGAGTCCCTCACCGGGACCATCGAAGCCCCTTTCCCGGAGTTCGAGGCGCCGCCGGCGAACCCCATGGAGGTGCTGCGCAACTGGCTGGAACGCGCCCGCCGCTACGGCGTGCGCGAGCCGCGGGCACTGGCCCTGGCCACGGTCGACGGGCAGGGCCGGCCGTCGACGCGGATCGTGGTGATCGCCGAACTCGGCGAACGCGGGGTGGTGTTCGCCACCCACGCCGATAGCCAGAAGGGCCGCGAACTGGCGCAGAACCCCTGGGCCTCGGGGGTGCTGTACTGGCGCGAGAGCAGCCAGCAGATCATCCTCAACGGCCGCGCCGAACGCCTGCCCGACGAGCGCGCCGACGCCCAGTGGCTGAGCCGCCCGTACCAGACCCACCCGATGTCGATCGCCTCGCGGCAGAGCGAAACCCTCGCCGACATCCACGCCCTGCGCGCCGAAGCCCGGCGCCTGGCGGAAACCGACGGCCCGCTGCCGCGCCCGCCGGGCTACTGCCTGTTCGAACTGTGCCTGGAGTCGGTGGAGTTCTGGGGCAACGGCACCGAGCGGCTGCACGAGCGCCTGCGCTACGACCGCGACGAAGGAGGCTGGAAGCACCGCTACCTGCAACCGTGACGACACCGCTGCGCCGGCGTTTCACGGCGGATATGCGTCCCGCGGCCCCGGAGCCGGGCCGTAGGGCGAATAACGCCACCGGCGTTATCCGCCGCTGCGCCGACGTTTCATGGCGGATAACCGCAAGCGGTTATTCGCCCTACGCGGCCTCGAAGCCCACCCGTTTCATGGCGGGTATTCATCCCTCACGGCCTTGGAACCCATCCGTTTCACGGTGGATAACCGCATGCGGTCATGCGCCCTACGCGGGCTCGGAGTCCGGCCCAGGCGATGTTCGGGGTTGGACGCCGTAGCCGAATGCCCGGCGCAATCCGGCGATCGCCTGTTGCCGATCCATGCCGCGCACGGCCGGTGGATCGGCGCGTTCGCAGAATTCGCGCCAGACGAACAGGGTCAGCTCGGCGCCATCGGTAAGGGGTTCGGCGGTCGGCACGCCGAACTGCTGGAGCGTCCGGTAGCGCGTGTCCTCCCAGAACAGTTCCTCGACCCAGTCGTACAGTGGAATCAGGTGGAAATGCACCGGCAGGCCGGGCATGTGGCCGTAGCGGCCGACATAGATGCGTCGCGGCCGCAGGAGCGCGTCCATTTCGCGCTCGACCCTGGCCAGCAGCGGCCCGAATTCGGCGAGGGCTTGTTCCGGCAGTTGGTGGAAGGCCGTCGCCGGTTGCCGCGAGCCGAGCATGCAGTAGCCGGGCAGGGCCGAGTCGATCCGCTGGTTCAGCGTCCAGTGGCGGGTCTGGTGGATGATCAGCTCGGGCGGGATATGCATGGGGCGGCGCTCCGCAGATGGGGCGCCCACTGTAACCCGTCGTCAGGGAAGATCCAGCCCGGTCTTGCGCCGTTTCATTTCGTCGATGCGTTGTCGCAGCGCCAGGCGCTGGGCTTCCGGCTTGGCCAGCCACCAGTCGCGCACCGCCGAGTTGTCGTAGCGCGTCAGCCAGGCGGGGAAGCGCGCCATCTGCGCTTGCGGAAAGTCGTTGGCGCGGCCGCGCAGGTAGTGATCGAAGAAACCCAGCACCAGGGCGTTGGGAGCCTGGATGAGGACTTCCGTCGGTGCCGAGCCGAGCAGCCCGTCGCGCAGCGGCCGGCGGATGAACAGCGGATTGTCGGTAAGCCCGGCATGGGCCGAATCGCGCAGTATCAGGCGATGAATGTCCTGGCGCTGGCCGGCGTGCTCGAAGCGTTCGTAGGAAAAGTCGTTGAAGCTTCTCGGGCGGGCCGGCGGTTCGATGCCGAACAGCCGGTAGAAGTTGCCAAGGTCGGCGTGCAGCATCAGCAGCGGCGCCGGGAAATCGCTATCGAAGGGCGCGAAGTCGAAGTCGCCGCCGTCGAGGTTGACCGCTGCCGCGCAGCGTCGGTCGACCATGCAGACCGCGCCGGTGGTCGAGCCGCCGAAGGACATGCCCATCTCGCCGGTATGCGCGAAGTCGCTGGCGGCCACCAGGTCGGCGACCCTGTCCGGGACCTCGCCGGCCTGCAGGCGGTCATGGACGAACAGGCGGTCGGCCAGCCATACCGGCGCGCTGAGGTTGACGGCGCGGTTGGCCGGGGCGGGCAGGTCGAGGGCGGTGTGCAACTGGCCGTCGAGGCGCTGGTCGAGATCGTCGCTGACATAGCCCTGGCGCATGGCCTGCGGCAAGCCGTCGTGGGCGGCCCGACGCAGGTGTTCGACCAGCCCGGGGTCCATGGGCAGCAGCGTGCCGTCGGGCAGGCGGGTCGGCGACGCGTCGCCGCTGTGCTGAATGGCGTAGACCGCGTAGCCGTGGCTGGCCAGTTCTTCCATCAGGGTCCAGTTGCCGCCGGCGAAGGCGCTGTAGCCGTGGCTGTAGAACACCACCGGCAGGCGAGCGGAGTCGTCGCGTAGCGGGGCGTCCGGATAGGAATTGGTGCGCAGGTGCTTGAGGTAGGCGAGCAACGGCGGAAAGCCGAGTATTTCACCGAAGCCCCGCGCGGTGCTGCGTGCCTCGTCCGGGTCGAAGTAGTGGCGTGGTGCGGCGCCGGCGATCGGGCGCGCCGGGTACCAGGCACGTACCAGCAGGCGCCGCGGCTGCCCGGCCGGGGCGCCGAGCAGGCCGGGCCGGCTGGGGTCGTCCAGTTCGAAATCGCGCACGCCGACCGCATAGGGGCCGCTCGGCGCCGGTAGCGGCGCGACCGGGAACAGGTACAGCGCGGCGATTGCCAGCAGCACCAGCAGGCCGTACAGCGAACCGGTCCGGAACGGCAGGCCGCGCACGGGCTTCCGGCGCAGACAGGCGCCGAGCAGCAGGGAGAAACCGGCGAAGGCGCCGACGCCGGCTTGCCAGCGGTCGTCCCATACAGCGTACAGGCCGGCGCCGAGCGCCAGCGTCGAGGCGAGCGCCAGCAGGCCACGGCGGCCGGGCAGGGCGGGTATCCACCAGGCGAGCAGGGCCGCCAGCAGGGTCGCGACCAGCAGCAGGTCGACAGCGGTCATGGTGCTTCGCTCCTCGTTTCCACGGGGCGCGTCGGTTGGCTCGGCCAGAACGCCGCCAGCGCCAGCAGCAGACCGACCAGCGCGTAGGGGGCGCGGCTGTCCAATTGGTGGAGCAGCGCGCCGAGCAGCGGCCCGCTGATCAGGCCGAAGCCATGTACGGCCACCAGGGTGCCGGCGGCGGCACCCTGTTCCTCGGCGCGCACGGCATTGGCGTTGAGCGCCGAGACTGCCGGGAACACCCAACCCATGCCCGCCGCGGCGACGAAGAAGGCCAGCCAGAGCAGCGGCGGCGAGTCGGCGAAGCACACGGCGGCGAAACCGATGGCGGCGACCAGCCCGCCGACCCGGATCAGTCGCGGCGGTGGCCAGTCCAGGCGGCGCACCAGGAGCTGGGCCAGGATCAGCGCGACGCCCACGGCGGTCAGGGCGATGCCGGCCACCCGCGCGGCGTCGGCGGAATCCAGGCGCAGCCGGTCGAGGGCGAAGAAGCCCACGGTGATCTGCGCCACGGTGACGCTGAACATCGCCACGAAGCCCACCGCCAGCGGCCGCCGCAGGCGGCGGTCGCCGATCGCCAGGGCGGCGCCGCGGTTCGGCTGGCGACGCTCCTCGCGCGGCAGCCAGCGCCAGAGCGCCAGCAGGGCGACCAGGGGCAGCGCGCCGGTGACCAGCAACGGCAGGACCAACCCGTGAGTCGCCAGCAGTCCGGCCAGCCCCGGCCCGATCACCATGCCTATCGCGCTGGCCGCGCCGAGTCCGGCCAGCGCCGCGGCGCGTCGTTGCGCCTCGACGTGATCGGCCACCAGTGCCGCCGTGCAGGCTGGCACCGCGGCGTAGAAACCGCCGGCGAGGCCGCGCAGGAGAACGATACCGGCGAAGGCGAGCAGGGTCGGCAACGTCCAGTGCAAGGCGAGCACGATGAACAGGCAGAGCGAGCCGTAGGAGAGGGCGAAGCCGGCCAGCCCGCCGAGCAGTATCCGCCGTCGCCCATGCCGGTCGCTGGCGATGCCCCAGGGCCGCGCCGCGAGCATCCAGGCGATGCCGCCGACGGTCACCGCGGCGCCGGCCTGCCAGGGCGCCAGGCCGAGCTTGCGGGCGAGCGGGCCGACCAGGGCGACGAAGGACATCACCGCCAGGGTGCAGACGAAGGTCTCGAACATCAGCGGACGCAGGTCCAGGGTGTTGGCGGAGGGCGGCGGGGTAGTCATCTCAGGGGTTCCTTCGGGTTCGCGGCAGGCGCAGCCAGACCCAGCCGACCAGCACCAGCGGAGTGCCCAGGGCGAGCCAGGAGAGCAGGTCGTAGAGGCCGTCGCCGAGCAGCGCCGAGAGCAGCCCGAAGAGGCCGAGCAGGGCCAGTAGCAGGGGCCAGCGGAAGATCATCCAGAGACCGCGCCTCATGCCTTGCCCTCCGTCGCCAGGCTGCCGTCCGGCAGTTCCGCCAGGCGCTTCTCCAATGGCGTCTTGCGTCGGCCGAGCCAGAGGTAGAGACCGCTGGCGAGGATGACGATGCTGACGAGGTCGAGCAGCGCCCAGACGATCTTCAGCGGCATGCCGCCGTAGTCGCCGAAGTGCAGCGGCTGCGACAGCAGGAGCGTCTTCACGTACAGCGGCATCTCGCGCATGTCGGTGAGTTCGCCGCTCTGCGCGTCGATCAGTGCCGGCTTCAGCAGGCGCTCGGTGAGCGGCGTGTTGCCGCGCATGAACACCGCATAGTGATGCTGGCTGCTGAACTGGGTGCCGGGGAAGCCGACGAAGCTGACCTCCATGTCCGGCGCCGCCCGGCGTGCCGTGGCCAGGGCCGCGTCGAGCGAGCCGAGGCGCTGTAGCGGCGGCGCGTCCTTGTAGGGCGCGGTCATTTCCGCCAACTGCCCGCCTTGCCAGAGCATCAGGATCGGCAGGGCCAGGGTGTTGATCACCCCGGTCACGCCGACCACCAGTACCCAGGACAGGGTGACGATGCCCAGCAGGTTGTGCAGGTCCAGCCACTTCAGGCGACGGCTGCGTTCGGCGCGTACCGTGGCGAAGTCCAGCTTGCGCATGAACGGCGTGTATACCACCACCCCGGACACCAGCGAGGCCACCAGCAGCAGGCCCATCAGGCCGAGGAACAGGTAGCCGGGCAGGCCGAGGAACAGGTCGGTGTGCAGCTTCAGCATCAGGTACATGAAGCCGCCCGGCGGCGGCAGCGCGTCGAAGAATTCCCCGGTACGCGCGTCGAACGGCTGCATGTGGCCGTTCTCCGGCGGCGGTACCAGGCTCGGCGCGCTGATCACCAGGCCCAGCGGGTCGTCCTTTTCGAATACCAGGAAGCGCACCACTTCGCCCGGCCGGGCGGCCAGGGCGCGGGCGATCACGTCGTCGTAGTCGATGCGCGGCGACTCGGCGGTGAGCGGCTCGAGCTGCGGATGCGGCTCGAAGTAGTGCTCGATCTCCTCGTGGAAGATCAGCGGCAACCCGGTGAGGCAAAGCATCAGCAGGAAGATCGTGGAGATCAGGCTGGTCCATTTGTGCACCAGGTACCAGGTGCGCAGGGTTTTCGCGGTCATAGGCTGGTCATCGGCGGTTTCTGGTTATGGTGGGGCGGACTCAGAAGTCCGCCGTGAGGGAAAGGGAAAGGGTGCGCGGCGAGCTGATCGACAGGTAGCCGTTGGCTGCGGTCCAGTAGTCCTTGCCCAGCGCGTTCTCCAGGTTGGCGCGCGCCACCAGCGGCTTGCCGGCGACCTGGAAGGCGTAGGCGGCGCCGAGGTCGACGCGGTTCCAGTGCGGCACGGCGAGGGCGTTGGCGCTGTCCACATAGGCCGAGCCGGTGTAGATCCAGCGGCTGTCGAGGGTCAGTCCGTCGACGAACGGGGTGTCCCAGCTGACCCCCAGGTTGGCCTGGCGACGGGCCACGCCGGGCGCGTCCTTGCCTTCGCTGGCAGGGTCGCCGGTCTTGTTCTGCTCGGGCTTGATGTAGGTGGCGCCGGCCATCACCCGCACGCCGTCCAGGGGTTCGCCATAGAGGCTCAGCTCCACGCCGCGGTTGCGTTGCTCGCCGTCGGCGCGGAAGACGTTGCTGGCGTCGGTATAGGCGTTCGGTTTCCTGATCTCGAACAGCGCCAGGGTGGTGGTGAAGCCGCCCAGGTCGTACTTGGCGCCGATCTCGTATTGCTCGGCCTTGTATGGCGCCAGCACCTGGCCGGCGTTGGCCGCGGTCATCGGCGCCGCCTCGCCCTGGCTGAGGCCCTGGATGTAGTTGGCGTACAGCGACAGGTCCTGCAGCGGCTTGACCAGCACGCTGGCCATCGGCGTCCACACGTGCCGCTTGTCGTGGCTGGTGCGCGCGCCGCTGGTCTGGTCGTAGTTGCGCGACTCGATCTGCTGGCGGCGCACGCCCAGGGTGACCTGCACGCGATCATCGAGGAACGACAGCCTGTCGGCCAGCGCCACGCCGCCAAGGTCGGTTTCATTGGTCTTCGGAATGCTCCCGTCGAGGCTGGAGAAGTCCGGCAGCGGCGTATGCGGCGAGGTCTGGTAGAGGTTGCCCGGCTGCATCCCGGTGAAGGCATAGACCATGCCCAGCCGTTCGTGCAGGCGGTTGGCGCTGAGCGTCCAGTCGTGGCGGAGCGGGCCGGTGTCGAAGTTGCCGCGCAGGCCGACCTCGGCGGAATAGGTGCGGCGGTCGCCGCGCTGGCGTGCCAGGCTGTTGACGATATCGCCCTGGTTGCCGATGAGGATGCTGTTGGCGGCGATGGTTTCGTAGTTGCTCTGGCGGCCGCCGATGCTGGCGAACGCCGTCAGGTTGTCGGCGAGGTCGTACTCGCCGCGGTTGACCATGGAGTAGTCCTCCTGGTCCAGGTAGGAATCGCGCAGGCCGAAGCGTGTCTTCGAGTCCGGGGCGTGGGGGATGTGGGTGGTTCCCGGGCCGGTCAGCAGCGGGCGCACCACGCCTTCCAGGCTTTCCTTCTGGTACAGCAGGTCGCTGGACAGGCGCAGGCGCTCGCCACGGAAGTCCAGGCCCAGGGAGAGCATGGGAAACTCGCGGCTCTGATGGTCGACGGCGGTATCGCCGTTGCGGTAGACGCCGTTGAAGCGCACGCCGAAGGCGTTGTTCTCGCCAAAGCGCCGGCCGATGTCGAGGTGAGTGCCGAGCTGGCTGCGCTGGGTCCAGTCGACGCTGACGCGGGTCAGCGGCTGGTCGTCGGCGCGCTTGGGCACCAGGTTGATGGTGCCGCCGACGCTGCCGCCGGGGGAAATCCCGCCGAGCAGGGCGTTCGGTCCCTTGAGCACTTCCACGCGCTCGGCGAATTCGATCGGTACCCGCCAGAACGGCAGCAGGCCATAGAGGCCGTTGAAGGCGACATCGGCGTTCTGCACGCTGAAGCCGCGAATCGTGTAGCTGTCCACCAGGTCGCCGCGCCCGCCGACCACCCGCACCGACGGATCGTTGGCCTGTAGCAGGTCGGCGACGCTGCGCGCCTGCTGCTGCTCGATGGTCCTGGCGGTGTAGCTGGTGATGCTGAATGGCGCGTCCATCACGTCGGCGTTGCCCAACATGCCCAGGCGCGCGCCACGGGCCACCTGGCCGCCGGCGTACTCGGCGGGCAGGGTCTCGGCACCGGCGGCCTGGGCGGTGATCAGCGAGGATTGCAGTTCCAGCGCGCCATCGGTGGTTGCCGGCACCAGGGTGTAGCTGCCGTCGCTGCGCTGCTGCAACTCCAGGCCGCTGCCCAGCAGCAGGCGGTGCAGCGCCTCGACCGGCGCGTAGCGGCCGCGCAGGGCGGCGCTGCGGCGACCCTCGGTGAGCGCCGGGTCGAACGCCAGGGACACCCCGTTGTCGCTGGCGAAGGCCGACAGGGTGCGACCGAGCGGGCCGGGGGCGATGTCATAGCTGCGCGCCGAGCTGGCGGCGGGCGCCTCGGCGGCAAGCAGGGCGGGGGCCGCTCCGGCGAGGGCGAGGGTCATGGCGGCGGCGTGGATGGCCAGGGACAGCGAACGGGGGCGAAGCGTGCGTACGGGCATGTACAGGGTTCCTCGTGGTCTCTGCGGACCTTGGGTCGGGGCGGATTCCTCTACTTGCCAGCCGAGAAGGAAAAAGGTCTCAGGTCGAGGCGGTTATTTTTCTGCGGAGCACGGTATGTCGATGGCAACGCCTGTTCCGGCGCAACGGCGGACGGCCTGCCGGGGTGGACGCGAGGGGGCGGTTGCCACGGGGATGGCGGCCGCGCCGTCACGCCGGCACCAGGCTGATCCAGTAGTCGGTCACCCCGCGCACCTTCAGCGGATAGGTGGCCTGCAGCATGCCCAGCGTGCGCCGCAGGTCCAGCAGCGGATAGGCGCCCGACACCGCCAGCCTGGCCAGTTGCGGGTCGCAGCGCAGTACGCCGCGACGGTAGCGGGCGAGTTCGGCGAGCACCTCGGCCAGCGGCATCCGGTCGGCCATCAGCATGCCGCGGGTCCAGGCGTCCGGCAGGCCGTCGAAGGCCAGCCGGCGCGCTTCGCCGTCGGCGCCCAGGCGCACCGACTCGCCGCTTTCCAGCCAGCGCCCGCGTCCGTGGAGCGGGCTCAGTTCGACCCGCCCGGCGAGTACCGCGACCCGGGTCGCGGCCATCTCCTGGCGTACGTTGAAGCGGGCGGCACCGGCATGCAGCCGCGCTTCGGCGGTGGCGACGCGGAACGGACGCGGGTCGGCGCGGCTATCGACGAAGATCTCGCCGCGCAGCAGGCGTACCAGCCGCTGGCTGGCGTCGAAGGCCAGGTCCACGGCGCTGTCGGTGTTCAGGGTCAGCAGGCTGCCGTCGGGCAGGGTCAGGCGGCGCTGTTCGCCGACGCCGGTGCGCTGGTCGGCCAGCCAGTCGCGCAACGGCTCGGCCTGCCAGGTGGCGAGCCCCAGCGAGGCGCCGCCGAGGACCAGGGCGAGGTGCTTGATCGCGCGCCGCCGGTCCAGCCCGCGCTCGCGGCCGAGGGTCGGCAGGGCCAGCGCCGGCGGCAGTCGGCCGAGGCATTGCAGCAGGCGCTCGGCGCGCTCCCAGGCATGGGCGTGCTGTGCGCTGCGCTGCCGCCACTGGGCGCACGCCTGGCGCGTGTCGTCGGTGCAGCCGCTGTCCTGCAGGCGCACCAGCCACTCGGCGGCCTCGTCGAGGATCGGCGAGGGAATCCGGCCTTCGCCCGCGGAATTCATTCCATCAGCTCCAGGCACTGGCGGAAGGCCTGCTGCATGTAGCGCTTGACCGAACCCAGGGACACGCCCAGGCGCTCGGCGATGGCTTCGTACTTCAGGCCTTCGATCTGCGCCAGGAGAAACGCCTGGCGGACCCTGTCCGGCAGGCTGCCGAGCAGGGCGTCTACTTCATGCAGGGTTTCCAGCACCATCAACCGCTGTTCCGGCGGCGGCGCGAGGTCTTCCGGGAGGTTGGCCAGGGCATCGAGGTAGGCGCGCTCCAGCGACTGGCGCTGGAACCAGTTGATCATCAGCCCCTTGGCGACGGTGGTCAGGTAGGCGCGCGGTTCGCGCGCATCCAGTACCCGGCGCGAGGCGAGCAGGCGGGCGAAGGTGTCCTGGGCCAGGTCGGCGGCGTTTTCCGCGCAGCCCAGGCGTCGCCGCAACCAGCCTTGCAGCCAGCCATGGTGGTCCTGATAGAGATGGCTCACAGCGTCGTGCAGGGAGGCTTCGGCCGGCGGCATGGAGGGGATCGCTGTTGTAATTGAGAATGAGTCTCATACTACTTACAGCGAGGGCATGCCTACAAGTCCCCCGGATCGGCGGCGCAGCGCCTCAGGCGTTTTCCAGGCCGTACTGGAAGAAAGCCATGTCGGCCAGGCGTCCGGTGGGGTAGAGGAGCCCCTTGCGGGCGGTCTCCAGGCGCGGGAACGACAGCCTTTCTTCGCCGATCAGGCGGTGCAGCGCGGTGAGGGTCCCGCCGTTGACGCTCGTCAGGCCCCGGCGTGGATACAGCGCGCGACAGGCGGCCAGGTAGTGGCGGTCGAGGGCGGGAAACTCGCCCCAGACGCCGAGCAGGATCTTGCTCTTCAGGGTGTCGGTCCAGCTCACCCGGCTGCTGAGGGCATCCATCGACCCGAGCACCGTTTCCAGCAGCTTGCGGTTGTGCGCCAGGCGCGCGCCGTTGCCGGCGAAATCCACCAGGGACAGCTCGAAGAGTTCCGCTCCGGCACAGCTGAAGAGCTGCCGGGCCAGCGCTTTCATCAGGTCCAGGTTGCTGTTCTGCAGCAGTCCCGAGGAGCCACGGAACATGCCCCAGTTGGCCAGGTAGAAACCCAGGTGCAGGGCGGTGGTGTCGAGCTGTTCGGGGGCGGTCAGGTCGTCCCAGCTGCGACTGGGGTCCCAGACATACTCCCAGAGGTACTCCCAGGCCCTCAGGCGCGGGTATTCGTTGCCCGGGGCGGGCGCCAGGCTGGCGTAGTAGCGGTGGACATAGCGGGCGGCATCGAAAGCCATGCGTTCGTTCCCTGGCGGCTTGGAAAGACGGCATGGTAGAGCGTGTGATATCAAAAGGCCATATCGCTGTTCGCAGGGGACGCCGTAGCGCCCCCGCGGAGCGGCCTCAGGTGTTATTGCAGCCCTTGGCGATGGAGTCCTCGTTGGAGGTGTACGGCCGCGAGGGTTCCAGGTTCCACTCGGGCTTGTTGCGGGCGACGTTGAAGTGGCAGACCAGTTGTCGGCGCATGCTGCCGATATTGCTGTCGCGGTTGTCCGGGTTGTCCTTCCATTCGCTGTCCAGGTAGTGGTCGACCACCAGCTCGTTGAAGAAATTGTTGGTCTGGTTGTCCTGGATCTTGCGCCCGCAATCGGTCGGTACCACTTCCAGGGTCATGATCTTCTTCCTGAAGCCCGGATCGTCGCGCTCCACCCAGGTGGCGCTTTCCACATAGCGCTCGCAGGCATTCTTCTCGCTGGTCGGGTAGATCGCCTGCTTACGCCCGTCGTAGGCGAACTGCGCGTCCTGCTGGCGGGTCTGCGGCAGTCGCATGTTGATGATCGGGAGGAATGCCTGGACCGACTGGTACCACTGGATCTGGTTGAGCCGAGCGCCCTCCAGGCCGGCGTCCTCGGTGTAGAACGCGGCGAGGATCGACGGCGACTTCGGCGGGTTTTCCTCCCACTTGGCCAGGCGCAGTTCGTTCTGGGTGGTGAAGGATTCGTCGGCGATCTGCGCCATCGCCCGGATGCTCTGGTAGAAGGCCGGGCCGGCGGCGGTATTGCGCTCGTCGCGGACGTCGAAGGAGCACTGCCGCGAATGGTCGCCGCGGTTCTGCCGGTAGTTCGCCGCCCACTGCTCGGCGGTGCTGACGTTGATGTCCTGGCAGGACTTCTCGACGCTGTTCGGCGTGCGCCGCGAATCGGTGCAACCCTGCTGGGCGCGGTCGTCGGTGGCGGCGTCGATGGGGAAGGAACAGAGCACCGCATAGTCCTGGTGGTCCTTCGGATTACCGAAGATGGTGTCGAAGATGAAGCCACTCTTCAGGCCATAGGCGAGCTTGCGGTACTTGGCGTCCTTGCGCAGGTAGGAGGCGGAGACGCCGCCGCTTTTCTGGCTCTTCGGACTGATGCTGTAGAACATGTAGTCGGTCGAAGGCCAGGTGGCGCGGAACAGCACGCCGGAACAGAGGAATGCCGGCTTCGACGGTCCGCCGCAATCCTGGCGGGTGTCGTTGTACAACTGGTTGAGCCGGGCGACCACGTCGTTGCCCCGGTCGGCCTGGGCCGCGGGTGTCAGCGCCAGGCCGGCGGCGGCGAGAAGGTAGAGAAAGGTGGATCTGCTTCCGTTCATGGGATGGACTCCACGCAGGTTCGAAGGAGCGGGCCGGGGGCGGCCCGGTTGGTCCCGATGGGGACGAGCGCGACGGGCGGATCGCGGGGGGATGAAGCGCTTGCGACGGTATGGCCGTCGGCGTTGGGACGTCAGTGGGACGTGGTGGCGCCAGTCTGCAACCGGGCGCTGCCGGGAATGCCGGGCGACCCCGGCGGGCGCTGGGCGGCGGGGGCCTGCCGAGCGCGTGGGGGAAGTCGCTCGAGGGAGGCGGTGAAGACCGCCGGCGGAGATACGAACAGGGTGGGTAGCGGGGCGGATACAGCGTCGATTCCGTTACGCATCGCAGGCCTCCTTTGCGCCGCGCCGATGGGCTTCCGTCTTACCGTTCGAGCCTAGAAGCGCGGGCCGCGCCGCTCCAGCGGTGGGGTGGCTAGCTAGCAAGGGGGATTAATGCATTCGCAACGGCGCTCGCTGCGATGCACCGTGGTCCGGCATCCACAGGCCACGCCGCTGTCGGGCAACCGTTCCTGGCCGCGCCTGTTGGCGGCGGCGTCGCCCTGCAAGCGCCAAGTGTCGGGTTCCGCCGTCAGTCCATGTCGCCGCCATGGTGCGCGGACTGCTCCAGGAGGCTGCTCTTCGCCGTCCTGCCCCTCGCTTCCGGCGACAGCCGGGTTGCCTGCAAGGCGAACCAGAGGGTCGCCACATCGGCGGTGCTGTCCAGCGAGCGACCGCTGATTTCCTCGATGCGGCGTATCCGGTAGACCAGGCTCTGCTTGTGTATGTGTAGCCGCTGCGCGGCGTTCAACCAGGACCTGTTTTCCTCGAGAAAGACCTGCAGCGTGTATAGCAGTGCAGAGCCATTGGCCGCGTCATAGTCGTGGAGGGCGCCGAGGACCAGGCGGAACGCCCGCTCGGCCTCGGCGAGGCTTCTGGGTAGCCAGGGCGCCTCGTCGTCCAGTTCCGCGTAGCGACACAACGGCCGCCGGGAATGGCTGTGGGCCAGGGCCAGGCGCGCTTCGCGCAAGGCCTCGGCGCAACGTTCGGCACGACGGAGCGGAGCGCTCACTCCCAGCGAGCTGTCCAGGGCTTCCTGCAGTGTCGAGGCGAGGCCGGCCTGGTGCAGCAGAATGATTTCCTGGCCTTGCGCGCGAACCAGCAGGCGTGAGTCGTGGCCCCGGAAAAGACCGATAGGGTCGGTCGCGAGCCCCTCGGAACTTGCCACGGAAACGACTGCATCGTCGAGATCGAGCCCGGGCAGCAGTTCCTCCAGCCGCTCCTCGGCTTGTTCCCGGTATAGCCGTCGTTGCAGCAGGTCGTCGAGCAATTCCGAACCCAGGCGCAGGTGGCGTTCGCTTTCGACGCGCAGCCGTTCGATCTCTATGCCGAGCACTGCCGTCAGGTGGTGCAGGAGACTGTAGTCCGGCAGCCGCTCGCCCAGGGCTATCAGCAGGCAGTTCCGGTCGGAAGGAATGCCGATGCTGAGCGCTTCGCCTTCTGCGAGCGGATGGCGAAGGACCATTGGCTGCGGCTCCGCCTGCTCGCGACGGCGGTTGCGCAGCGCGTCGGCCAACTCCGCGGGCAGCCCTGGCAGGCCTGGCTGCCAGGCCGCCAGGGTGTCGGGAACGATGAGGTAGAGGCTGCTCCGCACGTCCTTGCCGAGGCGTTGCAGCAGCGCCGGCAGGCCCAGTCCCTGCATGCTCAATCGGGCGCTTTCGTATATCCGGGCCAGGGCGTTGCGGCGCTCGTATTCGTCTTTCTGCCCCGCATCGACGATGGCCCGGGTCACGGCGGCGAAAGGGACGCCGTAGTGGGTGAGAATCAACGGGAAGCCCAGGGCCTCGGCCGTCTCGCGCAGGGCATCGAGGTCGCTCGGGGCTTCCATGTTCTCGCCGATCATCATGCCTGCCAGGCCGGCCTCGGCCAGTCTTCGGACGTAACGCCGTTGCCGCTCGGCCTCGCTCGGTATGCCCAGCCCGGTGGTCATCAGCAGGTCACCCTCGCCGAGCCATTCGGTGGGGTCGTCGAGTTCGCAGACATGCGCCCAGCGAACCGGGCGGTCGAGGCCGCCGGCTCCGCTCAGCAGGCGTGAACGGAGTTCGGGGAGGGCGATCAGGTGGCGGATGCTCTGCGGCATGTCCAGGAAACTCCAGGCATGGGCTTTCAGTGTAATCGCCCCGGGCGCAGGCAGCGCGCCCTGTCACCAACTGGCGGGCAGCATCCCCAGTGCCGAGGCGATCGCATAGACCCCGCTGGAGGCGAACACCAGGACGATCAGCCCCTGTATCAGCGGATGGGCATACCAGCCGCAGCTGAATGCCGGCAGTTGGTCGCCGTGGCGCCGCGCCGCGTTGAGCAGGAGGATGGGGATGATGCCCATCAGTACGCCGCCGAAGGTACCGGCGAAGTACAGCGCGTTCACGAAGCCGCCGAGCCCCGCATAGGCCAGCAGGAACGGCGGGACCGAGACCGCGGCGAGCACCGCCAGGCGTTTGCGCCGGTTGGTTTCGCTGCCCAGGCGGAAGTGGTCGAAGATATTGGTGAACAGGCACCCACCGAGTCCCCAGTAGGAGGTCAGCATCGCCAGCAAGGCGAAGGTGTTCGCCACGTAGTAGGCCCATTGGCCGAGGGAGCGTCCCCAGCTCAAGGTCGCCACCTCGCTGAGGTTGTCGGGGCCGACCAGGGCGATGACCGAGGCAGGAATGGCCGCCACCAGCAGGAAGGTCAGCAGCATGCCGACCACGATCAGGCGCGGCACGCGCGCGGGGGTTGCCAGGTTGCCGCGCACCAGCTCCGGAACCAGGAACTGCGCGCCGAACACGAAGACCGCCAGGTTGAACACTGGAACCACGTATTGCCACTGGCTCTGCCAAAGGTGGGCGAGACGGGCGTCGTCGTGCATCAGGGTCGCGCCGATGAGGATGCAGACGATGGCCACCATGCCGGCGCTGATCAGCTTCTCGCCCACGCCGAGCGCCTTCAGGCCCAGGTAGAGCACCAGCGCCGAGGGGACGAAGAAGATCAGGCTGCCGACCTCGCGCGTGAGGCCGTACTGGCCGAAGAACTCGAGCATGATGTTGCCGCTGCCGGTCATGTAGGCGACCAGGGCCCCGTAGCTGTTGGCCGCCACCGCGATGAAGATCAGCCAGCCGCCGAGCGGGCCCAGGTAACGCCGGGAGAGGCCGCTGAGCTGGTTGTTGCCGCGGGTTCTCAGGCAGGCTTCGGTCACGTAGAGCATGGTGAC
Source organism: Pseudomonas sp. KBN12P06040 (assembly GCF_037574965.1). Taxonomy (NCBI): domain Bacteria; kingdom Pseudomonadati; phylum Pseudomonadota; class Gammaproteobacteria; order Pseudomonadales; family Pseudomonadaceae; genus Pseudomonas; species Pseudomonas sp. KBN12P06040. The sequence goes on along the minus strand of NZ_JBBELS010000001.1, from coordinate 3,464,984 downwards.
GATGCAGAAGAGGCAGGTCAGGGCCAGGCATACCAGCAACGGCACGTAGCCGACCTTGCGGGCGGCGTAGGCCATGCTCAGCACGCCGGCGCCGATGTTGGTGCCGATGATGATCGCGATCGTCTCGAGCGAGCCCAGGGGATGGGCCTTGAGGCCCGATGCGTTGTCGTTCGCTTCTCGCATACCCATTTCTTGTTTCCTCTGTCAGGGCGGTGGAGTTCGGTTCTTCGGGGTCAGTCGAAGATCAGGTAGGTCTTGCGCACGGTCTGGCGGATGTCCCAGGTACCCTGGGTGGCAGCGGCGAAATAGAGCGCGTCGCCGGCGCGAAACTCCACGGCCTGGCCTTCGTCCGGGGTGAAGCGACCTTCACCGCTGACGATGTAGCTGTACTCGGCCTGCTCGACCTGTCGGCGGAAGCGCCCCGGGGTGCATTCCCAGATGCCGGTCACGCCGTTGCCGTCGGCGAGCGGGCGGTGGGCCGCGGTACGGGTCAGGGCTACCGGTTCGCCCAGGGGCTGGCCGACGGGCGTGGGCGAGGTGAAAGGACTTTCGTCGTCGAGACGGATGAGCGAAGGGTTCATGCCATGGGCTCCTCAGGATTTGTCTTCAAGGCCGGCGGGGGCGAAGCGCGCGAGAAAGCGGTCGGTGGCCGAGGGCGCGGTACCGGCGAGTTCCGCGCGTTCCTTGCGCAGGACGGCGTTGCGCACCAGGGAGCCACCCAGGTAGCGCAGCGGCTCGGGGGGGAAGCTCCGGCAGCGGCGTTCTACCAGCGGACAACGGCTCCACGGGTCGTCGCGGCCGAGGGCGAGGCTGGCGAGGATCCGCCCGCCCAGGCGGCTCGGTCCCACGCCGTTGCCGCTCCAGCCGATGCCGTAGTGGATGTTCTCGTGCAGGTGGCCGAAGACCGGCAGGCTGTCGTAGGTACGGTCGATGGGGCCGGACCAGCCGTCGACCAGCGGGATGTCGCCTAGCGAGGGATAGGTGCGGCGGAAGTCGGCCTCGGTCAGGGCCAGGCTCTCCCGGTCGACGTCGAATACCCGGCCGATGCGCGAGCCGTAGCTAATGGCGCCGGTGCCCTTGCCGAAGGCGATGCGCCCGTCGCGGGTGGTGCGGTAGTAGTCCACCATCAGTTGGGAATCGGTGATGGCTTCCCCGCCGGTCCAGCCGATTCGCTCCAGCCGTTGCGGTATCGCCTCGGTAACCGCGATGGAACTGTTCACCGGTACGATCAGCCTGGAGAGCCTGGGCAGGGCGGCCGACCAGGCGTTGGTCGCGAGAACCACCGCCTTGGCCTGGACCCGGGCCCCGGCGCTCAGCAGCTGTGCCGGCTGGCCGGGAACGATCTGGCTGACGCCACAGCGCTCGTGGATTTCCACGCCGAGGGCCAGCGCCACGCGGCGCATGCCTTGCACCAGCAAGGCTGGTTGCACGGTGGCATTGCTGCGCTCGAAGACCCCGGCGAGATGCACCGGCGAACCGGTCCGGCGTGCCACTTCGCTGGCGTCGAGGCGTTCGAAGGGACTGACGCCGAGCCGTTCGCAGGCGGCGAGGGTATCGTTCCAGGCGTCGAGGTGGTGCGCCGTGGTGGCGGTCCACAGCCAGCCCTTCTGCTGGAAGTGCGCATCGATGTCATGCCGCGCACAGAACTCCCCGAGTTCCTGGATCGCCCGCTCCGCGCTTTCGCCAAGGAAGCGCGCCTGCGCCTCGCTGCAGAAGCCCAGCAAGGTGCCGATCTTCGGCCACCAGGACATCACGAAACCACCGTTCCTGCCGGAAGCGCCGCCGCCGCAGACGTCCTGCTCCAGTAGCAGGACCCGTGCGTCCGGCTCCAGTTGCTTGAGGGTGATGGCGGTCCAGAGCCCGACGAAGCCGCCGCCGACTATCGCCACGTCCGCCGAGTGGGTGCCGACGAGGGGGGCGCAGGCGGCGTCGGCCAGGTCGGTCGAGCGCATCCAGTGGCTGGGGGTCAGGGGAGGGGTGAGCGTGAGTTTCATGGCGCGGGTCCGGGGTCGCTGAATCTGGAGCAAGGGTGGCGAGCGGCGCCGTCCGCGACAATTGGACGCAACTAGGAATCGAGAAGGTGCTCTCGTACGATCGTATGAGTCTTGTGAAGAGCAGGCCTGGTCGGGACTGTCCGCCCTGTCCGAGCGAGCTGGCAGGCCCGAGCGGCGCCGCTGAACCGGAGGCTCAGGCGTCGCGCAGTTCGAAGGCGGGAAACAGCTCTTCCAGTTCTCGCCATAGCTGCGCAGCGCCCTGCGGCGCGGGCTTCGCGAGAAGCTGCGGATCGAGCTGGCGGGCCGGGCGCGCCAGTTGTACGGCGAAGCGCTCCACGCCCATCGCGCGCAGGCGCGTCGCCAGGCGCCAGAGGCGTTCGCTATCGAACAAGCCCCAGTGCACCGTGGTCCGGCATTCGTAGGCCACGCCGCTGTCCAGCAGGCATTCCAGGCTGCGCCAGTTGGCCGCGCCGCTGCCGTCCACGCCGGTAATGGCGGCGACGTCCTCGGCCGGCGCCTTGACGTCGAAGCCCACCCAGTCGCTCTGCGCCAGCACCCGGGCGAAGGCGCGGGGGTTGATGCCGGCGCTGTGCAGGCCGACGCGGAAGCCCAGTTCGCGGACCGTGCGCATGGCGTCGCCGAGGGCCGCCTGCAGGGTCGCCTCGCCGCCGCTGAAGACCACAGCCTGCAACAGGCCCTGGCGTCGGCGGAGGAAGTCGAGCAGGCGTGGCCAGGGGATTTCCTCCGCGCCGCGCGGCGCGATCAGTTCCGGGTTGTGGCAGTAGCGGCAGCGCCAGGCGCAGCCCTGGCAGAACAGCACGCAGGCGAGCAGGCCGGGGTAGTCGAGGGTGGTCAGGGGCACCAGGCCCCCGACCCTGAGCGTGGCGCTCATCGCGTCTCGCGGAAATGGCGGCGTTCGCGATGCTCGGACTGCTTGCCGGCATTGAACGCTGCCACGGGACGGTGGTAGCCCATCACGCGGGTCCAGACTTCGCAGCGCTGGCGTTGGCTTTCGGGCAACTGGTTGGGGTTCATCGGTGGTACTCCTTGCTGGTGGATGAAAGGAACGACAGGCGACTCAACCGCCGCAGCCGCCGCAACAGCTCTTGGGCGTGGAGCGTTGCAGCAGCTCCTCGTCGCACTTCGGGCAGAACTCGTGCTCGCCGGCCAGGTAGCCGTGCCGCGGGCAGATCGAGAAGGTGGGGGTGACGGTCAGGTACGGCAGGCGGAAGCGACCGAGGGCGGTGCGCACCAGGGTCTTGCAGGCTTCGGCGGAGGAAATCCGCTCGGCCATGTAGAGATGCAGCACGGTGCCGCCGGTGTACTTGCATTGCAGGGCGTCCTGCAGCTCCAGCGCCTCGAACGGGTCGTCGGTGAAGCCCACCGGCAGTTGCGAGGAGTTGGTGTAGTAGGGCGCCTCCGGCGTGCCGGCCTGGAGGATGCGCGGATAGCGCTTGCGGTCCTCGCGGGCGAAGCGATAGGTGGTGCCCTCGGCGGGCGTGGCTTCCAGGTTGTAGAGGTGCCCGCTGTCCTCCTGGAAACCCACCAGCCGCGCGCGCACGTGATCGAGCAGGGCCAGGGCCATCTCGCGCCCGGCTTCGCTGTGCAGTCCCTCGCGGTCGTCGCTGAAGTTGCGCACCATCTCGTGCAGGCCGTTCACGCCGATGGTGGAGAAATGGTTGCGCAGGGTACCCAGGTAGCGTCGGGTGTAGGGATAGAGGCCGGCATCCATGTGCTGCTGGATCACCTTGCGCTTCAGCTCCAGGCTGGCGAAGGCGAGTTCGAGCAGGTGGTCGAGCTGGCGGTAGAGGCCGGCGGCGTCGCCACGGTGGCGATAGCCCAGGCGCGCGCAGTTGATCGTCACCACGCCCAGCGAGCCGGTCTGCTCCGCCGAGCCGAACAGGCCGTTGCCGCGTTTGAGCAGTTCGCGCACGTCCAGTTGCAGGCGGCAGCACATCGAGCGCACCTGGTTGGGCTGCATGTCCGAGTTGAGGAAGTTCTGGAAGTAGGGCAGGCCGTAGCGCGCGGTCATCTCGAACAGGCGCGTGGCGTTGTCGCTGTCCCAGGGGAAGTCGTGGGTGATGTTGTAGGTCGGGATCGGGAAGGTGAACACCCGGCCATGGGCGTCGCCGGCCTGCATCACCTCGATGTAGGCGCGGTTGATCAGGTCCATCTCGGCCTGCAGCTCGCCGTAGGCGAAGGGCATCTCCTCGCCGCCGATGCGCGGCACCTGGTCGCGCAGGTCGTCCGGGCAGACCCAGTCGAAGGTCAGGTTGGTGAAGGGCGTCTGGGTGCCCCAGCGCGACGGCACGTTGAGGTTGTAGATGAACTCCTGGAGGGCCTGGCGCACGCTGGCGTAGTCGAGGCGGTCCTTGCGCACGTAGGGCGCCAGGTAGGTATCGAAGGAACTGAAGGCCTGGGCCCCGGCCCATTCGTTCTGCAGGGTGCCGAGGAAGTTGACCATCTGCCCCAGGGCGCTGCCCAGGTGCTTCGGCGGACCGGCCTCGACCCGCCCCGGCACGCCGTTCAGGCCTTCGTTCAGCAAGGTGCGCAGCGACCAGCCGGCGCAATAGCCGGCGAGCATGTCGAGGTCGTGGATATGCAGGTCGGCGTCGCGGTGGGCGGCGGCGATGTCGGCATCGTAGACCTCGTCCAGCCAGTAGTTCGCGGTGACCTTGCCGGATACGTTGAGGATCAGCCCGCCGAGGGAATAGCCCTGGTTGGCGTTGGCGCGCACCCGCCAATCCTCGCGGGAAAGGTATTCGTTCATCGACGCGGCGACGTCTACCAGGGTCTTGCGCTCGCGGCGCAGCCGGCCATGGCGTTCGCGGTAGACCACGTAGGCGCGCGCCGTGGGGTAGTGGCCGGCTTCCATCAGCACCCGTTCGACCAGGTCCTGGACCCGTTCGATATCCAGGCAGGCGCGCTCCGGCAGGCGTTCCACCACGCGTTCGGCGAGCGCCTGCGCCTGCTGCGGGTCGAACTCGCCGGTGGCCTGGCCGGCGGCGGCGATGGCGCGTTCGATCTTGCCGGGATCGAAGGGGACTTCACGTCCGTTGCGCTTGAGCAGGGTGGCCGGCCAGGTAGCCTTCCGGGGCTGGGTCATTTCAATTTCTCCACAACATGATGTGTTTTGATTTTGCAAAACAACAAGATGTTGTGGATTCTGGCGAGCGACGCCGAGCCGGCGTTGATCTGCGTCAACGTCCGGCGGATTGCCCGGGTTCCATTGGAGGTATTCCCCGCGCCCGGGTGACGGCGTATCAGGCCTGGGCGAGGCGGGCGAAGACGACGTAGTTGTCCAACTGCTGCCAGACCGTGGCGGCCTCGGCGAAACCCGCCTGGCGCAGGGCGGCGAGATGGAAATCGAGCGAGCAGTCTTCGTCTTCGCTGGCGCGCCTGAGCGGGCGCCGCGCGAAATGGGCGTCGCGCTGCGCCTTCAGCGGGGCCAGCCGGGGGATCTGCGCGGCGCGTTGCCACCAGTCTTCCCAACTGTCCGCGCCGCTGGCCACGGAAGCCTGGAGGACCCGCTCGCGGTGCTTCCGGGACAATTCCGCGAGTCCCGGCCAGCGTCGGTCGTAGCGCATGTGGTCGGCGTTCAGCAGCACGCCGCCGGGGGCGAGCAGTTCGCCGGCCTGGGCGTAGAACCCGGCGAGTTCGGCGGGCGACAGCCAGTGCAACGCGGTGGAAGAGAGCAGCGCCGCGGGCCGTTCGCCGGCGAGGGACTCGCGCGCTTCGGCGACCCGTTCGGTCCAGCCTGGATCGGTGAGGTCGCACTCCACCACGCGGACCCGTTCGGCGAAGCCGGCCAGCGCCGTACGCGCGATCTCCAGCAGCATGACGTCGGCGTCCAGCGCCACCACCCGCGCCGCCGGGAAGCGTTCGAGCAGGCGCCGGCCGAGGGAGCCCGGGCCGCAGGCGGCGTCGATGGCGGTGAAGCGCCCGTCGCGGCCGAAGAGGTCTTCGAGCAACTGGAACATCGCCTCGTAGCGCTCCTCGCGCTGGCGGATGTAGCCCTCCTGCTGGCGGTCCCAGCGTTCGAGGAGCGCCATGATCTGCTCGGTTGCGGTCATCTTTCCTCCTGGGGGGCATGCCCGGTTGAGAGTGGGGTCCTGTGCTTCGAGGGATACGGCGAGCGAGACGTTCCCTCGCCTCGATGAAGAAGAAACGGCGGGCATTCTTCATTCGATTAAATGTTATGTTATAACTTATAAATATTCATAATTCATACCTGCCGACCATGACCCCCCATTCCTCCCCGCACCGTCTTCCTCCGCTGCGGCTGGCCCGCGCCGTGCCGTTCCTCTACCTGTTTCCCTGCTTGGCGCTGGCCGCGCCGGTCGACCTGGAGCCGACGGTGGTCAGCGCCACCACTACCGAGCGCAAGCTGCGCGACGCCCCGGCCAGCGTTTCGCTGATCGACGCCGAGGACCTGCGGCGGCGCCCGGTGCGCGACCTGCAGGAAGCCCTGCGCGGTTCGGAAAGCCTGCAGTTCAACGGCGTCGGCATGTCCCGGCGGGGCATCAGCGTTCGCGGCATGTCCAGCGAGCACACCCTGGTGCTGGTGGACGGCCAGCGGATCTCCACCTCGTCCGGGGCCATCGCCCATTCCGACTTCGACCTCGGCTGGGTGCCGGTGGAGAGCATCGAGCGCATCGAGGTGGTACGCGGGCCGATGTCCTCGCTCTACGGTTCGGAAGCTCTCGGCGGGGTGGTGAACGTGATCACCCGGCGCGCCACCGATACCTGGACGGGCAGCGGTCTGCTCGATGGCGGCGTGCGCGAGGACGGCCTCGGTGGGCAGAGCCACCAGCTCGGCGCCTATCTCGCCGGGCCGCTGGTGCCCGGCAAGCTGGGCCTCGCCCTGAACGGCGAGAGCCGCCGCCAGCAGGAAACCCCGGACGCCGACGAGCGCCGGCTCTCCGAGCTGGAAGGCGGCAACGCCGACAGCGGCGGGCTGAACCTCAGCTGGACCCCGGACGACGCCCAGCGCATCGACCTCGGCCACCAGCGCGGGCGCGAACGACGCTGGCGCAACAGCGAGACCGGGGGGCCGCGCTCGCGCTACTACGAGTCGCGCGACGTGATCGAACGCGAGCGCTGGTCGCTCGCCCACAATGGCCAGTGGGACTGGGGCAGCAGCCAGCTGCGCACCTACCGCAACCGCCTGGAGCGGCACAACGCGCGTTCCGACGGACAACCGCCGAGCAACCCGCAGCGTCTCACCGACAGCGTGGTCGACGGCCACCTCAGCGTGCCGGCCTTCGAGCGGCATCTCTTCACCCTCGGCGGCGAATGGCGCAAGGAAGAACTGGAGGATCGCTCGGTGAATACCGCCGGCGACGCCAGCGCGCGACACAAGGCGTTGTTCCTGCAGGACGAGATCGCCTTCGGCCCGGACTGGTCGCTGACCCTCGGCAGCCGCTTCGACAAGCACGAGGCGTTCGGCTGGGAAAGCAGTCCGCGCCTGTACCTGCTGCACCACCTTTCCGATGCGCTGACCCTGCGCGCCGGCGTCGGCCGCGGCTACAAGGCGCCGAGCCTGAAGCAGCTATCGCCGGAGTATGCGGCGGTCGGCGGCGGCGGGCGCTTCACCATCTACGGCAATCCCGACCTGAAGCCGGAGACCAATACGTCCTACGAACTGGGCGCCGACTACCAGGGCGATGGCTGGTCGCTGAAGGGCACGGTGTTCGAGAACGATGTCCGCGACCTGATCCAGACCGTCTGCGTAGCGCGCTGCGGGGTGCGCGGCGGCGAGATACGCAACTACGAGAACGTCGACAGGGCACGGATCCGCGGCCTCGAGCTGGGCGGCGGCGTGGACCTGCCGGCGGACCTGCGCTGGGAACTCAACTACACCTACCTCGACGCGCGCAACCGCACCGCCGGCCAGCGCCTCGGCGACCGCTCCCGGCACCTCGCCAACAGCCAATTGCGCTGGAGCCCCAATGCGCGCTTCAGCGCCCAGTTGCGCACCGAATACGTCGGCAGCCAGGTGGCCTACAGCAGCAACGTTGGCTACGCCTTGCCGGCCTACAGCCTGTGGCACCTGGAGCTGAGCCAGAAACTCAGCGAGAACCTGACGCTGCGCGGCGGCATCGAGAACCTTGGCGACCAGCGCCTGGCCGACGACGACACGCACTTCACCTATGCCGAACCTGGGCGGACCTTCCATCTCGGTCTGGTGGCGAGCTTCTGATGCGCCGTTCGCTACTCTTCTGCGGCGCGCTGCTGGCCAGTCTCTGTGCCTGGGCGGAGCCGGCCCAGGTGCGTCTGCTCAGCAGCGATTTCGTCCTCCCGGGCAAGCACCAGCGCCTAGCCGGTTGGGCGCGCGAGGCCGGTGTCGAGTTGCGCGGCCTGCGCCTCGGCATCGGCGAGGCGCCGCCCGGCGACTGGCTGGACGGCGGCGACCTGCTGATCCTCGACACACCGCGTCCGACCGATCGCGCCCAGGTCGAGCAGGCGCTGGGCGAGCGCTTGCAAGGCGGGACGCAACCCTGGATCCGCGTCGGCGGTGGTCCGCCGGGTTTCGGCAACCTGCCGGCGGCGCTGGGCGGGCGCCTGGTCGGCTACTACGCGAACGGCGGCGAAGCCAACCTGCGCCGGCTGTTCGAGGCGGTCCGACGCTGGCATGCCGGCCTGCCCGTCGACGCGTTGCCGGCGCCGCACCCCCTGGCGCAGGCCGGCTTCTATCATCCCGACGCACCGGCGCCGTTCGCCGGCCTCGCCGACTACCTCGCCTGGGGCGCCTCGCGCTGGGCCAGCGACGCCCCGCGCATCGCCTTCCTGATCCCGCGCGGCGCCATCGCCGACGCCCAGACCGGCGCCATCGACGAACTGTTGCGGCGTAGCGAGCGGCACGGCCAGGCGCCGCTGGCGGTGTGGTTCGACGACAGCGATCCGGAAGCGTTGAGGAAGTCTTTCGCTGGCGCCGATGTCCAGGCGCTGGTCAACCTGCAGCACCTGCAGAACGGCCCGGCGCGCCGTGCCGAGTTCCTCGCGCTGGACGTGCCGGTATTGCAGACCCTCGGCTACCGCGACGGCAACGAGGCCGACTGGCTGGCCGCCGCCAGCGGGGTGGCGCCGCGTACCGCGGCGGCCTTCCTCGGCATGCCGGAAACCTGGGGATTGAGCGATCCGCTGGTGATCAGCGCCCTGGAGAACGGCGAGCCGAAGCTGATGGCCGGGCAGGCCGAGGCCCTGCTGGACAAGCTCGACCGACTGCTGCGCCTGCGTCGCCTGCCGGCGGCGGACAAGCACCTGGCGCTGATGTTCTGGAACCACCCGGAAGGCGAGAAGAACGTCGCCGCCTCGCATCTCAACGTACCGGCCAGCCTGGCCCGTCTCGGCGAGGCGCTGCGGGCGGCCGGCTACCGGGTTGCGACGAGCGACGAAAGCGCGCTGATCGATACCGCCCAGCGCCTGCTCGGCGGCTACTACCGGCCGCAGACCCTGGACGCGCTGTATCGCGACGGCCTCGCCGCGAGCCTGCCGCTGGACGCCTACCTGCACTGGTTCGAGGCGCTGCCGGCGGACCTGCGCGAGCAGATCCGCGCGCGCTGGGGCGACCCGCGTCGACATTGGGCCTTGCGCGATATCGACGGCCAGCGACGCTTCGTGTTCCCGGCGGCGCGCCTGGGTAATCTGCTGCTGTTGCCGCAGCCGCCGCGCGCCGGCCGTCCGGGCGAGGCCTACCACGACAGCGCGGTGCCGCCGGACCATCTCTACCTGGCGGTCTACCAGTTCGTCCGCGAGGGTTTCGGCGCCGACGCGCTGATCCATTTCGGCACCCATGGCACCCAGGAATGGCTACCCGGCAAGGACCGCGGGCTGGCGGTGGGCGACTACCCGCTGCGGGCGCTCGGCGACCTGCCGGTGTTCTACCCGTACATCCAGGACAACGTTGGCGAGGCGATCCAGGCGCGCCGGCGCGGGCGCGCGGTCACCGTCAGCCACCAGACGCCGTCGTTCGCCCCGGCCGGGCTGTACGACGAACTGCGCGACCTGCACCAGTTGATCCACGAATACCAGCAACTGGACGAGGGCGCGGTGCGCGAACGCAGCGCCGAGCAGATCCGCGCGGCGGTGCGGGCGGCGCACATGAACGACGACCTGGGCTGGAGCGAGGCAGCGATGCGCGAGGATTTCCCGGCGTTCCTCGGCGTGCTCCACGACCACCTGCACCGACTGGCCGGCTCGGCGATGCCGCTGGGGCTGCACACCTTCGGTGTCGCCGCCTCGCCGGAGCTGCGCCTGGGCACCGTCATGCAGCAGCTCGGCGAGCCCTACTACCGCGCGCTCGGTCTCGACCCCGACGAACTGTTCGCCGCCGATTTCAGGGCGCTGCGGGAAGGTCGTGCCTACCGCACGCTGCAACGCTACCTGCGCGACGGCGGCGAGATCGCCAAGGTGGCCGATCCGCGCCTGCGCGAGCAGTTGCTGCGCGCCCGCGAACTGGACCGCCAGCTCGCCGACACCGGCGAACTGGAGGCGCTGCTCGCCGGCCTCGCCGGGCGCTTCGTCGCGCCCGGGCCGGGCGGCGATCCGATCCGCAATCCACAGGTACCCAGCGGGCGCAACCTGTTCGCCTTCGAGGCCGACAAGGTACCGACCCGCGCCGCCTACGAAGCCGGCGCCGAGGCCTTCGGCCAACTGCTGGAAAGCTACCGCGCCGAGCACCAGGGCAGGGCGCCGGAAAAGCTCGCCTTCAGCCTCTGGTCGTCGGAAACCATGCGCCACCTGGGCATCGTCGAAAGCCAGGCGCTGCACGCCCTCGGCCTGCGCCCGCGCTGGGACGCCGGTGGCCGCCTGCTGGCGCTGGACATCGTGCCGGCGGCGGAACTGGGGCGTCCACGGGTGGACGTGGTGCTACAGGTGACCAGTGTCTACCGCGACCAGTTCGACGGCTTCATGCGCCTGCTCGCCGAGGCCATCGAGCGCCTCGCCGCGCTGGACGAGCCGGGCAACCCGCTGGCGCGCAACAGCCAGGCGCTGGAGCGGCGCCTGCGCGAACGCGGCGTCGAAGCGCCACTGGCGCAGCGCCTGTCGCGCCTGCGGCTGTTCGGCAATGCGCCGGGCGACTACGGCACCGGGGTCACGCAACTGACCCTCGACTCCACCCGCTGGGACGACGACTCGGCGCTCGCCGAGCAGTTCCTCGGGCGCTTGCAGTACGCCTATGGCAGTCGCGACTGGGGCGTGAAGCTGGATGGCGGCAACCTGTTCGCCGAACAGTTGAAGGGCGTACAGGCGGCGATCCTCTCGCGCTCCTCGACGCTCAACGGCGTGCTCTCCACCGACCACCCGTTCGAGTACCTCGGCGGCCTGTCGCTGGCGGTACGCCACCTCGACGGCGCCAGCCCGGCGCTGTACATCGCCGACCTGCGCCAGCGCCAGCCGCGCACCACGGCCGCCGCGCAGTTCCTCGCCAGCGAGCTGCGCGGGCGCTACCTCAGCCCGCAGTGGATCGCCGCGATGCAGCGCGAGGGCTACGCCGGCAGCCTGGAAATGCTCGACCTGGCCAACAACCTGTGGGGCTGGCAGGCGGCGGATCGCACCATGGTCCGCGCCGACCAGTGGCAGGCGTTGCACGACACCTTCGTCATGGACCGCCGCGAGCTGGGTCTCGCCGAGTGGTTCGAAACGCACAATCCGACCGCCCAGGCGCAGATCATCGCGCGCATGGCCGAGGCCATCCGCAAGGGCTACTGGGACGCCAGCGAGCAGACCCGCCGCGAACTGGCCGAGCGCTGGCGGCAACTGGCGGCCGCCGGCGCCGGCGAGGTCGGCGCGGCGACCACCCGTGAATTCATCGAACGGATGGCCGGCGGTTTCGGCGAGGCCGCGGCGCAGGCAGAGGGCGCGGCCGCGTCCGGTGCCGGCGAAACGGTCAGCGGCCGCGTCCTCGAAGAAGTCGCGCCGCCGCCGTCCGGCGAGCCGCAGCCGTGGCTCCGGCTGGCCGCCGCCGTGCTGCTCGCGCTGTTCGCCGCCGGCGCCGTCCGGCAATCCGTAGTCAATCGTCGTCCGATGGAAAATCGCTCATGAATGGTCTGGAAACCAGCCTCTACGAACTCACCCGCCTGTTCCTGCTGCCGGTGCTGCTGTTGATCCTCGCCGCGCTGGCCTACGCCTTCGTCGCCCTCGGCGGCTTCGCCATGGAAGCCTGGCAGCGCCGTCGCGGGCGCTACCGCTCGCGCCTGGCGGCCTGGCAGGCGCTGCATGGCGGCAACAGCGACGACCTCGAACTGTGGATCATGCAGCGCCTGGAATGGCTGCGGATCACCTCGCGCAGCGCGCCGATGCTCGGCCTGGTGGCGACCATGATCCCCATGGGACCGGCACTGCTGGCGCTGACCCGCAACGACGCCCAGGGGATCGGCGAGAACCTGGTGGTGGCGTTTTCCGCGGTGATCCTGGCCCTGGTCGCCGCCAGCATCACCTTCTTCATCCTTACCGTGCGTCGCCGCTGGCTGCTCCAGGAACTGCGCGCCGTCGAACGTGCGCGGGAGGCCGGCTGATGCGCTTCCTCGAACACGACGAGGCGGACGACCCGATCCTCTCGATGGTCAACCTGATCGACCTGTTCCTGGTGGTGATCGGCATCCTCCTGATCGTCATCGTGCAGAACCCGCTCAACCCGTTCAGCCAGGACAAGGTGGTGGTGGTCGAGAATCCCGGCGAGGCGGACATGCGCATGCTGGTCAAGGAAGGCAAGGAGCTGAAGCGCTACCAGGCCAGCGGCGAGATCGGCGAAGGGCAGGGCAGCCGCGCCGGGGTGACCTACCGCTTGGCCGACGGACGGATGATCTACGTGCCGGAGAGCGGCGGGGAGGCCGGCAAGTAGCGACGCGTACGGCGGAGAGCTGGGACTTTTGCCCGGAGTTCCCGGATAATGGCCGGTTTCCGTTTCTCTTGGTGCTCGCCGTGGAAGTAAAGGTCAATTTTCTCGATAACCTTCGACTGGAAGCCAGGTTCGATGATTTCACGGTGATCGCCGACCAGCCGATTCGCTACAAGGGCGACGGCTCCGCGCCGGGGCCGTTCGACTACTTCCTGGCGTCGTCGGCGCTGTGTGCCGCCTACTTCGTCAAGCTGTACTGCCAGACGCGCAACATCCCCACCGACAACATACGTCTGTCGCAGAACAACATCGTCGACCCGGAGAACCGCTACCGGCAGATCTTCAAGATCCAGGTGGAACTGCCGGCCGACATCTCGGAGAAGGACCGCCAGGGCATCCTCCGCTCCATCGACCGCTGCACGGTGAAGAAGGTGGTGCAGACCGGGCCCGAGTTCGTCATCGAGGAGGTCGACAACCTCGATGCCGACGCCCAGGCGCTGCTGATGCCCGGCACCGATGCCGCCGGCTGCACGCGCATCCCGGGCAAGGACCTGCCGCTGGAGCAGACCATCGCCAACCTGTCGGCCATCCTCGCCGGCCTCGGCATGAAGATCGAGATCGCCTCCTGGCGCAACATCGTGCCCAACGTCTGGTCGCTGCACATCCGCGATGCGCAGTCGCCGATGTGCTTCACCAACGGCAAGGGCGCGAGCAAGGAAAGCGCGCTGGCCTCGGCGCTGGGCGAATTCATCGAGCGGCTGAACTGCAACTTCTTCTACAACGACCAGTACTGGGGAGAAGAGATCGCCAATGCGGCGTTCGTCCATTACCCGGACGAACGCTGGTTCAAGCCCGGCCGCGACGATGCGCTGCCGCTGGGACTGCTCGACGGCCATTGCCTGGCGATCTACGACCCCGACGGCGAGCTGCGCGGCTCGCACCTGTACGACACCAACTCGGGCAACGTGCAGCGCGGTATCTGCGCCTTGCCCTTCGTGCGCCAGTCCGACGGCCAGGTGGTGTATTTCCCCTCCAACCTGATCGAGAACCTCTACCTCAGCAACGGCATGAGCGCCGGCAATACCCTGGCCGAAGCGCAGGTGCAGTGCCTGTCGGAGATCTTCGAGCGTGCGGTCAAGCGGCAAATCCTCGAAGGCGAACTGGCGCTGCCGGACGTGCCGCCGGAGGTGCTGGCCAAGTACCCGGGCATCCTCGCCGGGATTCGCGGCCTGGAAGAGCAGGGCTTCCCGGTACTGGTCAAGGACGCCTCGCTGGGCGGCGAATTCCCGGTGATGTGCGTGACCCTGATGAATCCGCGCACCGGCGGCGTGTTCGCTTCCTTCGGCGCCCACCCGAGCTTCGAGGTGGCCCTGGAGCGCAGCCTGACCGAGCTGCTCCAGGGGCGCAGCTTCGAGGGCCTGAACGACCTGCCCCAGCCGACCTTCGAAAGCCATGCGCTGACCGAGCCGAACAACTTCGTCGAGCATTTCATCGACTCCAGCGGCGTGGTGTCCTGGCGCTTCTTCAGCGCCAAGGCCGATTTCCCGTTCGTCGAGTGGGACTTCACCCGGCAGGGCGAGGCAGCCAACGCCGAGGAAGCCGCGACCCTGTTCGGCATCCTCGAAGCCATGGGCAAGCAGGTCTACATGGCGGTGTACGAGCACCTCGGCGCTACGGCCTGCCGGATCCTGGTGCCGGGCTACTCGGAAATCTATCCGGTGGAAGACCTGATCTGGGACAACACCAACAAGGCCCTGGCGTTCCGCGAGGACATCCTCAACCTGCACCGCCTCGACGACGCAGCGCTCGGGGCGTTGCTGGAGCGCCTGGAAGACTGCGAGGTGGACGACTACACCGACATCACCACGCTGATCGGCGTCGAGTTCGACGACAACACGGTCTGGGGCCAACTGACCATCCTCGAGCTGAAAGTGCTCATCGGCCTCGCCCTGAAGCGCTTCGAAGACGCCAAGGAAGGCGTGGAGGCGTTCCTCCAGTACAACGACAACAGCGTCGAGCGCGGCCTGTTCTACCAGGCGCTGAACGTGGTGCTGGAGGTCCTCCTCGACGACGAGCTGGAGATCGCCGACTACGAGGCCAATTTCCGCCGCATGTTCGGCGACGCGCGGATGGACGCCGCGCTGGGCTCGGTGGACGGCAGCGTGCGCTTCTTCGGCCTGACGCCGACCAGCATGAAGCTGGAAGGGCTCGACCGGCACCTGCGGCTGATCGACAGCTACAAGAAGCTGCACGCGGCGCGAGCCAGGATGCAGCCCGTGGTCGACGGCGAGGCCGGCGCTGCCGCGGCTGGCGGCCTCAAGCCTCGGCGCATGGCGATCCGCAAGCGCAAGTGAGGAGGGCGCCGAGGTCAGGGTGCGAGGATGATCATGAGGGAAACTTGATTTCATCACGAAGAAATTGAGTTTGTCTCATGGCATGAGTCTCCCGAGAATCCCTCCATCGACCTTTCGACTGGAGGAACACCCATGGCCCTGGCCCACACTCTCGGCTTCCCACGCATCGGACGCGATCGCGAACTGAAAAAAGCCCAGGAAGCGTTCTGGAAGGGCGAGCTGGACGAGGCCGGCCTGCGGGCCGTCGGCCGGCAGCTGCGCGCCGCCCACTGGCAGGTACAGAAGGACGCCGGCATCCAGTTGCTGCCGGTCGGCGATTTCGCCTGGTATGACCAGGTGCTGACCCATTCGCTGACCTTCGGCGTGATCCCCGAGCGCTTCCGGGCGCACGGCGAGGCCGGGCCGACCCTGCATACCCTGTTCGGCATGGCCCGTGGCGTCAGCGACGACAGTTGTTGCGGCGGTGCCCATGCCCAGGAAATGACCAAGTGGTTCGACACCAACTATCACTACCTGGTCCCCGAGTTCAGCGCCGACCAGCAGTTCCAGCTGAGCTGGGAACAACTGTTCGAGGAGGTCGACGAGGCCAGGGCCCTCGGCCACCAGGTGAAGCCGGTGCTGATCGGTCCGCTGACCTACCTGTGGCTGGGCAAGGCCAAGGGCGCCGAGTTCGACAGGCTCGACCTGCTGGACCGCCTGCTGCCGCTCTACGGCCAGATCTTGCGTCGTCTCGCCGGCCAGGGCGTGGAGTGGGTGCAGATCGACGAGCCGATCCTGGTCCTCGACCTGCCGCAGGCATGGAAGAACGCCTTCGAGCGCGCCTACAACCTGCTACAGAGCGAACCGCTGAAGAAGCTGGTCGCCACCTACTTCGGCGGCCTGGAAGACAACCTGGGCCTGGCCGCCAACCTCCCGGTGGACGGCCTGCACATCGACCTGGTGCGAGCGCCGGAACAGTATCCGAGCATCCTCGACCGCCTGCCGGCCTACAAGGTCGTCTCGCTGGGCCTGGTCAACGGGCGCAACGTCTGGCGCTGCGACCTGGAGAAAGCCCTGGAGGTGGTGCGCCATGCCCGGGAGCGCCTGGGCGAGCGGCTGTGGGTCGCGCCGTCCTGCTCGCTGCTGCACAGCCCGGTGGACCTGGAACGCGAAGACGGGCTGGACGCCGAGCTGAAGAGCTGGCTGGCCTTCGCCGTGCAGAAGTGCCGCGAAGTCGCGGTGCTGGCCCGTGCCGCCACTGAGCCGGAAGCCGCCGAGGTGCTTGCCGCCCTGGAAGAGAGCCGTGCGGTCCAGGCCAGCCGCGCTTCCTCGCCGCGAATCCACAAGCCGGCCGTGCAGGCGCGCCTGGCCGCGATCAAGGCCAGCGACGCCCAGCGTCGCTCGCCGTTCGCCGAACGCATCGCCAGGCAGCGTGCCGGGCTCGACCTGCCGGCGTTCCCGACCACTACCATCGGCTCTTTCCCGCAGACCTCGTCGATCCGCCTGGCCCGCCAGTCGTTCAAGCAGGGCAAGCTGAGCGAGGCCGAGTACATCGAGGCGATGCACAGCGAGATCCGCCATGCGGTGCAGATCCAGGAACAACTGGGGCTGGACGTGCTGGTACACGGCGAAGCCGAGCGCAACGACATGGTCGAGTACTTCGCCGAGCAACTGGACGGCTACGTCTTCACCCGCTTCGGCTGGGTGCAGAGCTACGGCTCGCGCTGCGTGAAGCCGGCGGTGATCTATGGCGACCTGAGCCGTCCGCGGGCCATGACCGTGGAGTGGATCAGGTACGCCCAGAGCCTTACCGACAAGGTGATGAAGGGCATGCTGACCGGCCCGGTGACCATGCTGATGTGGTCCTTCCCGCGCGAGGACGTGTCTCGCGAGGTGCAGGCGCGCCAGTTGGCCCTGGCGATCCGTGACGAAGTGGTCGACCTGGAGGCGGCCGGCATCAGGATCGTGCAGATCGACGAGGCGGCTTTCCGCGAAGGCCTGCCGCTGCGCCGCAACGCCTGGCCGCACTACCTGGAGTGGGCCACCGAGGCCTTCCGCCTGTGCGCCTCCGGAGTCCGCGACGAAACCCAGATCCATACGCACATGTGCTACAGCGAGTTCAACGATGTGATCGAGTCCATCGCCGCCATGGACGCCGACGTGATCACCATCGAGACCTCGCGTTCGGACATGGAGCTGCTGGAGGCCTTCGAGCAGTTCGACTACCCGAACGAGATCGGTCCGGGCGTCTACGACATCCATTCGCCGCGCGTGCCGAGCCGGGAAGAGATCGTCGCGCTGCTGCGCAAGGCAGCCCGGCGGATACCCGCCGAGAGGCTCTGGGTCAACCCGGACTGCGGCCTGAAGACCCGCGCCTGGCCGGAAACCGAGGCGGCGCTGGTGAACATGGTCGCCGCTGCCCGCGAACTGCGTGGCGACCTCGCCTGCGGTTGACCGGCGGGCCTGGTGAGCGGAACGGGACGCCTGGCGTCCCGTTCCGCGTTTGCACGTCGGTTCAGCGCGGAGTGTCCACCAGCGCCCGTAGCACATGGTCTTCCCAGACCCCGGCGATCTTCAGGTAGGCGCGGGCGTAGCCCTCCCTCTCGAAGCCGAGGCTTTCCAGCAGGCGCTCGCTGCGTGCGTTGCGCGGCAGGTGGCTGGCCATGATCCGGTGCAGGCCGAGCTGCTCGAAGCAATACCGGTTGGCTACCCGCAGGGCACGCGCCATCAGGCCGCGGCCCTGAGCCGCAGCGGCCAGGGAAAAGCCCAGGTGGCAGGCCTGGAATACCCCGCGGACGATGTTGGTGTAGCTGCAGCGCCCCAGCACCTCGCCGTCGTCGGGATCGAGCAACAGCAGGAGAAGCGCCTCGCCTTCGTCCATGCTCGCCACCTGTAGCAGGGTGCGGGCGCGGGCGTTGTCCACGGAAAAATACCCCGGGTCGCGCAGCGGCTCCCACGGCGCCAGGTGCTCGCGGTTGGCGTTCTCGTAGCGGCTGGTCCGGACGAAATCGTCGGGTTGCAGCACGCGCAGGAGGAAGTCTGCGTCGCGATGCAGTATCGGCACCTGCCGCCGGTTGCCCGGCAAGCCCCTCGGGTAGCCGGGCGGGAAGGGCGCCGGGGCGGACTTGAAGTCATTCATAGAACTTGCCCGCCAGCATCAGTTGCGCCGCGCGCCGCCAGGCATTCTCCGGCCTGGAATAGCCCGGCAGGCCGTCGCGGGAGTCCTCGCCCCAGGTCGCGGCGGCATCGAGGAAGCCACCGATGCTGCCGTTCTCCCAACCCAGCGGGCTGGGGCCGAACGGCTTCGGCGGGTTGGCGGCGGCGAGGCGGCGGTCTTCCTCCCAGTCCGCCGCCAGCGCGGTGAGGAAGCGCAGGTAGCCCGCTTCGTCCTCGACCTGTTCGGCCAGCGCGTAGAGATCGGTTGCCATGTGCTTCCTCCTGGAGGTGGGGTTCGGGGTACGACGGCGCGCGGTCGGAGCGCGGTCAGGCCGGGCGCCTCTGGCCAATGCCGGCCTTGGCCACCGCGATCGGCAGGGCGTAGCGATCATAGCGCGGGCCGGCGCTTGCGTGGCTGATGGCGCGGACGCGGGGCCACGCCCGGCAGGGGACGGACGGTGCCGCGGGCGCCGAGGAAAATTGCCGGACCCCGATCTACACTGGCGTGTAGCGGCAGGACGACTATCTCCGGTTCTCCACTCCCTCGCGATGGACAGGTGCCATCAAGGAGTCGTGCGCGATGCTCTTCGGCAGAAAAAGCAGGGCGGTCGAAAGCGCCGCCAAGGATGAAGATGTAGCGTGGCGACTCGAGGCCATCGGGCAGAACGTCGCCACCATCCGATTCACTCCCGATGGCCAGATACTGTCCGCCAACCCGCTGTTCCTCGCGGCGGTCGGCTATTCGGCGGACGAACTGGTCGGCAAGCACCACCGGATCTTCTGCGACGAGGACTACCAGGCCTCTGCCGCCTACGTGCGCTTCTGGAAGGAACTGGCTAGCGGCACGCCCCAGCGCGGCGTGTTCAAGCGCCTGCGACGCGACGGGTCGCCGATCTGGCTGGAGGCCACCTATTTCCCGGTGAAGAATGCCGAAGGGGCGGTCGTCGAGGTGCTGAAGATCGCCGCCGACGTGACCCGCAACCATTCCGAACTGCTCCTGCTCAACGCGATCAACGACTCCATACGCCAGTCCATGGCCGTCATCGAGTTCACCCCGGACGGCGAGATACTCGATGCCAACGAAAACTTCCTGCGTCTCTTCGGCTACAGCCTCAAGTCGCTCAAGGGCCAGCACCACCGCATGCTCTGCTTCGACGAGTTCTATCGGGAGAACCCGGATTTCTGGGCCCGGTTGCGGCACGGCGAATTCTCCCGCGGGCATTTCGAGCGCCGCACAGCCGCCGGTGAGCGGGTACATATCGAAGCCACCTACAACCCGGTCAAGGACGGTTCGGGGCGGATAATCAAGGTCATCAAGTTCGCCATCGACGTTACCGAACAGGTCAATCGCAACGAGGAAGTACGGCGCGCCGCCGAGCTGTCGTTCTCCACCGCGGAAGAGACCGCGCAGATTTCCACCCGCGGCATCGACTCCCTCGACCAGTCCGTCGCCCTGTCGGCCAAGACCCTGTCGATGGTCAACACCGCCGTCGGCCTGATTTCCCAGCTCACCCACCAGACCAAGGACATCGAGAACATCGTCACCACCATCCAGAGCGTCGCCGAACAGACCAACCTGCTGGCCCTCAACGCCGCCATCGAGGCGGCTCGCGCCGGCGACATGGGGCGCGGCTTCGCGGTGGTCGCCGACGAGGTGCGGCAACTGGCGGCGCGCACCAGCGGCGCCACGGTGGAGATCAAGAACGTGGTCACCGAGAACGTCAAGCTGACCCAGCAGATCAACCACAACATGCAGACCATCGAGTCCAGCGCCCAGGAGAACAACAACCAGATCACCACCGTGGCCGGCATCATGCAGGAGATCAGCAAGGGCGCCGAGCACGTGGCGCGGGTGGTGTCGAGCCTGTTCAAGTGACCTCGGCGCAGGGCTCCGGCGGCCGATAGCGGCGCAGGCGTCGAGCATCCGCCCGCCTTTGTGGCATGGCCATGGCCGTCATTTACTTTGAACGTATCTTCGAGCCGTTCGGTCGGACCTGAAAAAGCGGCATCCGCCGCGCCGATGCACCGACCGTGAGGCTTGTACCATGACCAATCCGGAGCCGGCGGACCTGCCGATCAGCCTGCTGATCAATGGCCAGCGCCGAGAGCTGAGAGTACCCCCGTGGCTGACGCTGCTCGACCTGCTGCGCGAGCGGCTCGACCTGGTGGGCAGCAAGAAGGGCTGCGACCACGGCCAATGCGGCGCTTGCACGGTGTTGCGCAACGGTCGCCGGATCAACGCCTGCCTGACGCTGGCGGTGATGTGCGACGGCGATGCACTGACTACCATCGAAGGTCTGGCCGAGGGTGATCGCCTGCATCCCCTGCAACAGGCGTTCATCCGCCATGATGCCTTCCAGTGCGGCTACTGCACGCCCGGACAGATCTGTTCGGCCCTTGGCCTGGCGAGCGAGGGGCGGGCGCGCTCGCGGGCGGAGATCCGCGAGGGCATGAGCGGCAACCTGTGCCGCTGCGGCGCCTACGGCAATATCCTCGACGCCGTGGAAGACGCCTTGCCGCTGCTCGATCGCGACGGACAGGGAGGGCAGCGCGCATGACGCCCTTCGCCTATGCCAAGCCGGCCGACATCGAGCAGGCGCTGGGCCTCGCCGGCCCGGAGTCGCGCTACATCGCCGGCGGCACCAACCTGCTCGACCTGATGAAGGAAAACGTTGCCAGGCCCCGGCGACTCATCGACATCACCGGCCTCCCGCTGCGCGACATCCGCCGGACGCCCACCGGCGGCCTGCTGGTCGGAGCCCTGGTCAGCAACGCCGAACTGGCCTGGAATCCCGCCGTGGAGGCGGACTATCCCTTGCTAGCCCAGGCGATCCTCGCCGGCGCATCGCCGCAGTTGCGCAACATGGCCAGCACCGGCGGCAACCTGTTGCAGCGTACCCGCTGCCAGTATTTCTACGACACCGGCACGCCATGCAACAAGCGCGAGCCGGGCAGCGGATGCCCCGCGCGCAGCGGGCTGAACCGCAACCATGCGATCCTCGGCGCCAGCGAACACTGCGTGGCGGTACATCCATCCGACCTGTGCGTGGCGCTGGCGGCGCTGGAGGCTCAGGTACTGGTGCGCGGCCGCGCTGGCGAGCGGCGGGTCGCTTTCGCCGACTTCCATCGCCTGCCGGCGGACACGCCCGAGCGCGACAACTGCCTGGCCGTCGACGAACTGGTCACCGCCATCGAGCTGCCAGCGCCGCGCTTCGCGCGGCATTGCCACTACCTGAAGGTGCGCGACCGGGCCTCCTACGCCTTCGCCCTGGTCTCGGTGGCGGCGGCCCTGGAACCGGACGGCGAGCGCATTGGCGAACTGCGCCTGGCGCTCGGCGGCGTGGCCCACAAGCCATGGCGCGTCGCAGAGCTGGAGGAACGTTTCAGGGGCCACCCGGCGAACCGGGACAGCTATGTCCGCTTCGCCGAAGCGCTGCTGCGTGACGCCAGGCCGCTGGCCCACAACGCCTTCAAGATCGGATTGGCGCGCAACGCCATCGTTCGCGCACTGGAAGAAGCCCACTCGGGAGGGATCGGCCAATGAGCAGCCTGCCACACAGCACCGGGCAAGCCCTGGATCGCGTCGACGGGCAAGCCAAGGTCACCGGCCAGGCTCGTTACGCCGCCGAATATCCTGCCGCCGACCTGCTCCACGGCAGCGTGGTCAGCAGCGACGTCGCCCGCGGCCGGGTGCGCGGCATCGACTGTGCGGCGGCCCTGGCGGTACCCGGGGTGGTCGCGGTACTGCATCACCTGAACCGGCCGCCGATGGCGGGCGACGACGAGCCCTACAAGGACGCCGATGCCGCCGAAGGCGAACCCTTCCGCCCGCTGTTCGACGACCGCGTCCTGTACAGCGGCCAGCCCCTTGCCCTGGTCCTGGCACGGAGCCTGGAACTGGCCCGCTACGCGGGCTCGCTGCTGCGCATCGATATCGAGCCCGAGCCGCACCAGACCGACCTGCTGGCCGCCCTCGACCAGGCCCATGAGGCTCCCGCCGAACTGCCCGCCGAGCGCGGCGATTTCTACACCGCCTACCGCGCCGCGCCGATTCGGGTCGAGGCCAGCTACAGCACGCCGATCGAGCACCACAATCCCATGGAACCGCACGCGTCCACGGTCATCGTCCAGCCCGACGGCAGCCTGCTGGTGCACGACAAGACCCAGGGGACGCAGAACAGCCAGGCCTACCTGCAAAAGGTCTTCGGCCTGCCCGCCGACAAGGTAAGGGTCTGTGCCGCCTACGTCGGCGGCGCCTTCGGCTCCGGCCTGCGTCCGCAATACCAGTTGACCCTGGCGGTGATGGCGGCGCTGCAACTGCGGCGGTCGGTGCGCGTAGTGCTGACCCGCCAGCAGATGTTCACCTTCGGCTACCGGCCGCGCACCCTGCAGCGCCTGCAACTGGGCGCCGATGCCGAGGGGCGCCTGCTTGCGCTGGGCCACCAGGCGACAGCGCAGACCTCGCGCTTCGAAGACTTCACCGAGCACGTGGTGGAGTGGAGCGGCATGCTCTATCGCTGCGAGAACCTTTCCCTGGCCTACCGTCTGGTGCCGCTGGACGTCTATACCCCGCTGGACATGCGCGCCCCCGGCGCGGCGCTGGGATTGATCGGGCTGGAATGCGCGATGGACGAACTGGCGGTGCGGCTCGGCATGGACCCCATCGCGCTGCGCCGGTTCAACTTCGCCGAGCGCAACGGCAACGAGGACAAGCCGTACTCCAGCAAGGCGCTGCTGGCCTGCTACGAGGAGGGCGCCCGGCGCTTCGGTTGGCAGGCCCGCGACCCACGGCCACGGAGCATGAGCGAAGGGCGCCAGTTGCTCGGCTGGGGCATGGCCGGCGGCGTCTGGGAGGCCATGCAGAGCAAGGCCAGCGCGAGGGCGCGGCTGGAGGCGGACGGCCTGCTGCGGGTGGCCAGCGCGACCACGGATATCGGCACCGGCACCTACACGGTGATGACCCAGATCGCCGCCGACGCCGCTGGCATGGCGCCGGAAGAGGTGCGCTTCCAGCTTGGCGACAGTGCGTTGCCCAAGGCTCCATTGCAGGGCGGCTCGTTCACCGTCTCGTCGGTCGGTTCCGCCGTCCGCCTGGCCTGCCTGCGCCTGCGCCAGGCCCTGGTCGCCCATGCCAGGGCCCGCCATCCGGAGCTGGCCGGCGCCGCCGAAGAGCGCTTCCGCATATGCCGTGGCCATCTGGAAGCGGGCGATACGCGATACGCCCTGGCCGACCTGCTGCAAGGGCTGCCGGAAGACGCGTTGCAGGTGGAGGTGGAAGCTGAACCCTCGGCGCGGCGCAAAGGCTACGCCACCGCGACCCATTCGGCGGTATTCGTCGAGGTGCGGATCGATGAAGCCCTCGGTACCCTGCGTGTGAGCCGGGTGGTCAGCGCGGTCGCGGCGGGGCGGGTGATCAACCCGAAGACCGCTCGCAGCCAGATACTCGGCGGGGTGGTCTGGGGCCTGGGCATGGCCTTGCAGGAGGAAACCCAGGTCGACCATGCGCTGGGCCGCTGCATGAACCACAACCTCGCCGAGTACCACATCCCGGTTAACGCCGATATTGGCGATATCGAGGTGATCTTCGTCGACGAACCCGACGATATCGTTAACGAACTGGGCTCCAAGGGCGTCGGCGAAATAGGTATCGTCGGCGTCGCCGCCGCAGTGGCGAATGCCGTGTACCACGCCACCGGCCGCCGCCTGCGCGACTTCCCGCTGACCGTCGACAAGTTGCTCGGCTGAGCCCGGCAGCCTGCGCAAGCAGCTTGGCGGCCACCCGCCGGGTCGCCGGGCTTGACTCTCCCCCAAGGGGAAGATCGCAGGCCCCGCTCGCCACCCGCAACGGAGTCGAACACGACATGCCGCCGACAGCCTCGGTGACGCCCTCGCCGAGCGCTACCGCGATGCCGGTCCAGGCGCACTTGTTGCATCGCGGCCACGCCGAAGCGAACCTGCCCGGCGCCCATTGGGCCATCGCCTGGGCCGAGCGTCCGGCCTGTGGTTGCAAGCGTTCGAGGGCAGCCTGGCGGGCGCGAGGATCGTGCGGGTTCGAAGACCGGCGTTCCGCGTAGCGAGCGGTTTTCGCCTGGAAGCACGGTTGCGGGAAAAGTTCCGCTGGAAACCCTCCGACTTGCAGAACACGAGGCGCCCCGCATTCCTTGGCACTGCGCTTGATCGCGGCGAAAAGACCCACGGAAAATCACCGGGTCGTTCAGTCTTTGCCAAAGGAAATCAGTATGAAGAACGCAATGGCCCTGACCCTGGCCGGCCTGCTGGCCGCTCCTTCCCTCGGCTTCGCCGCCGCGCCGGACGCAGTGATGGTCTTCGCCCGCCAGGGCGACAAGGGCAGCGTGTCCGTCGGCGACAAGCACTTCCGCACCCAGGCCTTCAAGGTCCGCCTGGTGAATGCGGCGAAGAGCGAGATCAGCCTGAAGAACAGCTGCCTGGTGGCGCAGTCCGCCGCCGGCCAGTCCTTCAGGCTGGATACCGTGGACGAGGAACTCACCGCCGAGACCCTCAAGCCGGGGGCCACCGTCGAAGGCGACGCGATCTTCGCCTCCGAAGACGACGCGGTGTACGGCGCATCGCTGGTCAGGCTGAGCGACCGGTGCAAGTAGGCGACTAGCCGTTGCGCAGCGAAAGCCGCAGGGCAGCCTCGGCGGCTTTCGGGTGCGAGGAAACGGCTTTCGAAGGTTTCGGCGCGAATCTGAAATCATTCAGGGCGCGTTTCCGGTGCTTCTGGTTGCCTGGGCTGGGGGCCGAATTCCAGTTTCCAGATGCCCGGGGCTAGGGGAGGGTAGACATCGCTCCAGGCTGCGCCCGAGCGAGGCGCTCGACCCACAAGGCACGCCCGGCCCTCTCTCCCGTGTGCGGGAGAGGGTTGGGGTGAGGGCCGCCAACACCACATTTCAAAAACCGATCCGCGACACTCAAGCCGCAGCTATTGCGGTTAGCAGCGGGGGAGGTTGTGGTTTTGCGGGTGGCAATAGGTGTGCCGACCAGGTATGGGAGATGCTATGGCTTAGGGAGGGAACGGCTGTATACGGCCAGAAGCAGACGCTAAATCTAGGGGTGCTTTCGGCCGGTTCTGTTGAAGAATTCGGTCCTGCCAAAATGCCCACATACTGACCGTTGGAAACGCCTTTTTACACACCGCTACAGGAACCGAGCCTAGGTTCCTTGCTCACGGTTAAAATTTTAATCTCAGCCTAACGAGCCATTTAGGTATGGTGGGAATTAGGAATAGGCAAATTGAAGTAGTACCGCAACGCAGAAATCAATTTCAAAACCTCTTCTAAATCCTGTCGTATAGCATTTTCCTTAATGTACCGATGAAATTTAGCCTTTCCATCTTTGGTAAATTCGCGATGTGTTTTATCTGCTTTCGCTATGTTGGTTTTTACCGCTCCCCCAAATTCTTCAATAAATGCAAGTGCTAGCTCTTCGGATATTAAATCTTCAATCTCCCAATCCATCCCCCTGTAAGATTCATTATTCTTTTTAAATGCAGCTTCGACTGTTTTTTGGTCTAGATTCCCGGGTAGTGGCATAATAGGCATAAGCCGGAATACATCTCTATACTCTAACAAACCACCTACACTTTTTGCTGTCGCGATTGCCCTCCGACTAGCATGATCATTATCAAATAGCCCTACGAATCTATAGATCTGCTTCCCATTGGCGTCCATCACGTTTCGACCTAGGCTTCTAAAAGTTATCAACTCTCTAAGAAGCCCGTCCACTCCACCCTGTTCTCTTTCTCCAGCAGCTAGAAATGCTAGGTCCTCCAAAAAATCCAATCCGGAGCGCTGCTTTTCAAGCTGGCCAACGAGATGTATTAAAGCGACGTCTGATGTGCCCTCAACTAAAACGTTGCGACGTTTTATTTGCATCCCGAGTTTACCTGCATAGCTCGCGATATCATCACTCATATCCCGAGCTCTTCTTGAGAGTTTGCTACCAAAACAGGACGTAAAAACGGACCATTATGTCCAAACGATACCTGAGCAACAAACTGCATCCCGGGGCGGAGCTGCCGATATCCGAACTCCTCAACCCTAAAAGGCACGCCTATATTGACAAATTCCTTAACAGTAGCTAGCCCGCGACGCTCGTAATCGGATCCTGCGACGGCATGGACCACTTGAAGATTTTCAGTTCCTGGTACACGGAGCCACCTGAGTCTCGATGGCACTTGGACATAATGCTCAGTAGTTCTCCAAAGTTGCCGTAAGCCACGGAATATTTTATCAGCTTCGACAGGTCTATTCTCTTGAAATAAAAGAATGGCATACTCTAGCCTTATCTGCAAAGGCTCTTGATATGTAGATAAGACCACCTCCTCAACTAGCTCTAGTTGTTTTTTGAAATCAAACGGAGATGTAATGCATACAAGCTCGTACTTTAATCGTAAAACTTGAATGTTACCTCTTCCTATAGGATGGTCCAACATTTTAAGCGCGGCATTTTGTTGGGTGGTACTCGCATTCGCCAAGTCCAATTGGCCGCTTTCGCTTCCGCCGGCCAAGAGTTTCCATGCATTTATTAGTAAGTCTGTACTGTTTACGGGATCAGCCGAAAGGGAGTCTAGAGGTGTGAGGTTAAATAATTTTTTTATTGCTTCATCGGCAAGGCCTTGCCATTGCATGTTTCGAGCAGTGTGCGCATTAGATGTGAGCGCGGAAAATATGACCCCCAACACTTCGATGCAGTGAGCGATTGCTTTATCTGGAGCTTCTAATGATGTTTCCTCCAGCAAGTGCTTAACATAAGTTTCCATAACAAAGGGACTGCTCGGATTTTGTTCGTATGCCTTTCGAGTTGCCTGGCTTGCCGCTTGCATATACTCAAGAACTATATCTCTAGATGCACCTTGCGCAGCTTCAATCTTGGCAAAATCTAAGTAAGCGTTTGCTAAAGAGTTATAAAGATTAATGTCAGGCTCAGATCCTGATTCAAATTGAATAAATTCTAATGCGTAGCGGATATCTACGATGGCCGCATTGAGCAACGACTTTCGTTCGTTCGGAGTGACAAGATTTGCTTTTTCGTCAAACTTCGCAATACGCCGACGTGAGATGGCGCTATGGTGACGAAATACACGACTTGTATTCTTAAGGCCCGCTGGCATATTGTCTAAGGCTTTGAGAACTGATCGCCAAAAAAACATAAAATTTGCGCGGCCATGTGCAGGGTCAATTTTAAATATCGATTTTGCGAAATCTTCGCCCACGGCTCGATAGCGAATCTCTCCAAGTTGAGGCTTCTTAGAAACTCTTTCCAGTAGTAAGAATCTTAAATGCTCTGCATCGCGGGCTTCGGAAAAGCCCAGATCATTGCGCTTTTCGTTATCAAAAAAAAGAGCATTAATTAAATAACGACCCAATATGTCATGAATTAATGCCCAATAGCGCTCTCCATTAGCTGCAACCTTTACTAGCCCTAGCGACGCCAATTCTGTTCTTCGGTCCTCTAGAAGATGTGACATTGGCCATTCACTATCGGATTTTAGTAGCAAGCCCTCAGGCATCGGTATTCTTTCAGAACTCAGTGCTGCAATTTCTAACACTGCCAGGCGGATATTTTTACTTTCAGTATTCTCACAGAATTTTCTGAACATCCATGATTGGATCGACTCGTTTAAGTCATATTCTCCTTGAATCCAGAAGGAAAGTATGACCCAGAATGATGCAAGACCTTCCAGATTCTCAATGCTGTGAGCTCGGTAGAAACTATTCCACTGGCTTTGACTTCTAGCTTTCCCGTAAACTTTAAGATAGCGATTTAAGTGCTGACCAAGTTCAAGCGTGCTTCGTTCATCGAGTGCATGATTCAGTTCAGCTATACGCTTAAATGTAGGAGAGGTATAGAATGCCAATCCAACCACAGGGCTACTTACTATGAGCGTGCATACTGGTCTGCCAGACTTGATCAATTCTTGATTGAATCTTAATAGTTCTCCGTCGCGCCCTTGCCAATGAATAACGTCAAAAATTATGATCCAAGGTGTTTCATATTTTTTTGACCCTGACCCTTTTGAAGACTCTATCCCAATTGGCTCAGACTCTTCTCCATGATCTGCAGAAAAAGCTTGATGAGCCCTCGTTAAAAAATTTGAGATACTAAGTGCATCTGGAATAAACGGAAATTGCTTAGCGACAAGGACAGGATAACCTTTGCTAGCCAACTCCCAGCCGAGAGCGTGAGCACATGTAGTCCCGCCGGCTCCTGATTCTGCTGTTATATAAGCGATGCAGTTTTCATCAGCCCCAACGGTATCAAGCCGGCTAACTAAAGAAAGAAGTTTTTTTCCTGAAGTTTTATCCTTGATCCACGGTAAACCGGCTCTGTACGGTCTCCATGAAGAGTCTGTATTTTGAAAAAATTCGATAAAATCTTTTTCAGCTAGCTCTTCCGGGAGCAACGGGGAGAGATCTTGAAGCTGAATTAATTTATAGTTTTCTGTAATTGGACGTTGCAAATCATCGACAAATGATAGGTCGATATTTTTGAAATCCCCCCTCCTATCTTTCATTCTTACAATTGTTGCATGCTCAGGATACGTCTGCCGATACTTGGAGACGGTTTCGATGGCTGCGCTAGTTATATCTAAAGATAATAAGTTTACGACTTTTGCACGCGAGTGACTTTCCACCCATTTTGTAAGTAAATCAGTTGCGTCTTGGCGCTGACTGCAAACAGTTAAGTAAGACTGGAAACCAGCTTTCCAAAGCTCTGTAAGTGACGGAGGTATGATATCTTCACCGTCACCTATCACGACGACACTTCTTACTTGAGACTCTTGTAAGACGTTCAGCATGGACAGGTGTCGCAGTCTACTTTTGAAATCGGTTGCGTTAGCTTCATTTTTGCCGTTCAGCAGATATACCGGCAGGCAACGATGAGGCAATTGAGAGGCCGTTGGATCGTTATCGATTATCTGTACAAATCCTCGCCTTCTTGTTTCTATAGAATCAAAATCGGAAGCGTTTTCTAGCGCGCTAACTAAATTAGCATTGTAATTCTCAATAAAGATCGCGCGCCACGGCAAGCTTGCAAAGGCAATTATCGGATCAGTAGATTCAATATCGCCTAGCTCTCTGATCCAGAGAGCAACATCGCGAGTCTCAATACTCGAAACAAGCGAATCTGATATATTCTTTTGTTCGATAACCTTGAAGCCGCTCATGTGTCTCTCCATTCCAAAATATTACTGCCGCACTCCTTACTATTTATAAATGAAGTGGTGCAGTATACAGAGTTGTCCCGCGACCTGCTGCTGATGGCAATCTGCCTCAGCTGCCGAGGCGGCGCAATAAAAAATGACATTATTTCTGAGGAAATTGATGCGCTCACCTCATTTTTCCGTCAGACAGAGCACCCAGTTATCAATCGAATATTGTACGCGAATCTATATTTCCTCAATCCTAACTCTATATCTCCCTTGACTCTGTAGACGTAAATGACCGGCAACTATGGGTAGTAAGAAGTCTGTTCCGAACGGCCGCTTCTGGCCGTTTTCTGCCAGTCCAGATTGGCGAAATCCATACCAATAAGAGCCTCCATACGCAGCTACCTTCCACCCAACCCCTCACCCATTTCTCCCCAACCTATACCCACTGACCGCCTCGTAAACCGCCTTCCGCAACCGGTTGATCCCGCCGATCGGCCGATGCTCCGGCAGCGCGTGCCAGGGGTTGAACGAGAGGTTGTCACAGAACAGGTTCTGTTCCCGGCTATCAAAATCCTGAGCTGGCACAATGATGTCAGCTATGGTAGCGAAGGGCGCGTCCGACTCCTTCCATTCGACGCTGGTGTCTTCGATGGGCATGTACTTGGCCGGGTCCTGGCGCTGCACCTGGAAGGCGTAGCAGGCGGGGGTGCGGTCGATAGAGAGTTGCTGGTACAGGGCGGCGCGGAGGAAGTTGGGCAGGTCCTGGTTCTGCTTCGGTAGCTGGTAGGCCGGGCATTTCTCCGGGGCGGGGACGACGCGGAACTTGATGTTGTGTTCGCCCAGCTTGTACGGCGAGATGCCGTTGTAGCCGGCGTGCAGCGGGCTGTCCGGGGCGGGGGCGAGGGTGCGCAGGGCGATCAGCAGGTGGCGCAGTTCCCAGCTGGCGGGGTTCCAGTTGGGGAAGAAGGCCAGGGCTTTCTTGCCGTCGGCCTGGGCGGCGAAGTTCTGCCGGTATTCGGCGATGTCGCGGATGAAGAACACCGGCTGGTTGAACATGACGAAGTCCTGCTCGCCGTCATGGCCGCGGCCGGGCAGGAGTTTTTCGCCGGGCACGTCGAGCAGCTTGATGGCCATGCCGCGCGCGTCGTTCTTGCTGTCGAACTGCGGGTAGGCGTTGCCGTTGGAGAAGCGCACCCAGGCGTTCCAGCTCTTGCCCGCTTCGGCGAACACGCCGCGACGCAGGGTCGGGTCGAGGTCGGCGCGTACCTTGAACTCGGCCTTCACGCAGCCGTGGGCCTTGGCGTGGGCATCGCGCAGGACGCGGGTGTTGTCGCGGTGCTGTTCGACCACGCGGATGGCGTCCTGGATGATCGCTTGGGTGATGCGGGCTTCGTCCGGGGCGATCTGCTCTTCCGCGGACACCGGGCCGGAGAATTTCCAGGCGTAGTAGAGGCTGCCGATGGCCCAGCCGCCGAGGCCGACGGCCAGCAGCAGGAGGAGCAGGCGGCCGAGCCATTTGCCGAGGAACAGCCAGGCGTGGGTGAGGAGTGCGCGCATGGAGTGGGTGTCCTTGGTGGTGTGCGTTGGCTGTGGGCTTTTATTCTTCTTGGGCGGGGAGTGCGCCACGATTGCTTCTCCCCGTCCTCTGGCTAGGCGTCCCCCCTGAAGGGAGAGGGGCTGCTCGGGGTGGAGAGGGGCGGCGGCGCCATGCCTCGCGCTTCTCCATTTCCCAGGTTCAGCGTTGCGCGGTCCGTTGCTCCGGCGCCGGGCATTTCGGGCCGGGCGTCCAGGGTGGGGTCTGGGCCGGGACCAGGCGGCGCTCGAATTCGGGGTTGCCGAGCACCTTCAGGTATTCCACCAGCGCCCAGCGTTCTTCCGGGCTGAGGGCGCGGCCGATCACGCCGTTCTGCCGGCAGCCGTCGCGGAATTCGTGGCCGCTGTTGCGGTTGCCGGTGAGACGGGTGTCGAGGAGGAAGCCGCCGGGGAATTTCTCGGTGCGGAATCCGACGAATTTCGGATCGAATTCGAAGGTGCCGACGTAGAACTGCGGCGAGCGTTCGGCGGCCGGGGAGAGCAGTTGGAACAGGTTGGGCACCGAGCCGTTGTGCAGGAATGGCGGGGTCGCCCAGACGCCGTCCAGCGGGCGGGCCTTGTAGGCGCGCAGTTCCTGTACACCGATCGGCAGGTCAAAGCCGTTCATGGTCTTCTGCTGTTCCGGCGGGATGCCGGCGTCCCGGTAGGCGCGCTGCTCGACGAAGGCGGTGATGTAGGCCAGGCCCTTGGCCGAGGACAGTTGCGAGAGGTCGAGTTGCTGCGGATCGGCGCCGATCAGCTGGACGTTCATCCGCGCCAGTTCGTCGACGCTCCAGCCGAGCTTGCGCAGGTCGTAGCGGTGGTCGGCGATGTTGTCGGCGGTGGTCGGGTCGGTGCCGATCACCTCGGTCGGCACCATGTGCATGCGCCACTCGGGATTGCGTCCGGGGGCGGCGTATTCCGCCGGTTGCACCTTGGGCGCATGGCAGAAGGCGCAGTTGGCTTCGAACAGGGCGCGGCCCTGGGAGGCGCGTTGCAGGTCGATGCGGCCGAAGAGGTCTTCCGGCCAGGTCGGCGGTTTCAGCTGTTGCAGGGTTTCTTCCAGGGCGTGCAGGTCATGCAGGCGTACGCTGGAGGCGTAGCGCTGCTCGCCCCGCAGCGGCTGACCGTGCTCGTCGAAGATCTGCAGGCGCGCGCCGACGCCGAGGGCCTCGCCGATGTTGCGCGCCATCGGCTGCATGGCCGAGCCGTTCCATTGCACCCAGTCGAATTTCCAGATGTCCCAGACCTGCGGATAGCTCACCGGGGCGTTGGCGACGCGATAGTTGCCCGGGTCGATGGCATCGCCGAAGACGCTGTTGGCGATGCGCCCGAAGGCGTCGGTGCGGCCGGGGCCTTCCTCGGTGGGGTAGAGGTGGCGGCGGGTGTCGTTCCAGGCGGTGCGCAGGAGGGTGTCGAGCACGGCCTTGAAGTCGGCGCGCAGTTGCGACTTGTCCTGTTCGTAGCGTTCGCCGAGGACTTTCCTGGCGAAGCGGTTGAACTTGAACGGGTTGTAGTAGGTGGCGGCCATGCTCGCGCCGAGCGCCTGGCCGAAGGCGCCGCCGCGCAGGGTCGGCACGGTGGCGGCGATGGAGTGCATGGCGGCGCCGCCGTCGATGCGCAGCGACTTGCCCTGGTAGCGCAGTTCGCCGGTGTGGCAGGCGGCGCAGGTGATGTCCAGGTAGCGGGTGCCGGTCTTCTCGTCGCGGTGCTGGCTGAAGCCCACCGGCAGGTTGCCGGGGTTGAGGTCGCTGGCCTTCTGCTGCGGATCGACGAGGAAGCCGAAGCGGGCGAGGTATTCGGGGGCGGCGAAGGGTTCTTCGGAGAAGGGCAGTTCGAGGGCGGTGAACCAGTCGTAGTGCAGGCCCTTCACCAGGGTGCCCTGGGGCGTGTAGTAGAAGCGCTGGCGGGCCTCGTCCTTCCATTGCGGCAGGTAGCGTACCTCGCTCGGCGCCTGGTAGTGGGGCAGGTTGGGATTGGCGACGTAGTAGACCACCACCCCGACGACCGCCAGCACGATCACGCCGACAACCAGCAGAGCCTTTTTCACGGTGCGCATCAGGAACGTCCTTGTAGGCCTTTTTTGGGCACCGTTATGCCAAGGCGTTGGCATATTGGCAAGCTGCTATCAGCTTTTTTGACAAGGTTTTCTTGACAGCGAACGGGTGAAACGTTTGCGCAGGCCTCGCCTGGCGATGTTGGCGACGAAAGCTCGGTATTTCACCGGAGAAAGGTGGACGCCGGAGCGTCGTGGAACGGCAGGGCGAGGCGCCGGTGGCCTGCCGGTCAGAGACCGGAGAAGGCCAGCCAGGCGATGATTGCGGCGTAGAGCATCCAAGTGGGATCGGTACGGCGGTCGAGCAGGGCTTTCATTTCTTCGCCTCCGCGCTCCAGAAGCCCTGGGCGTTGCGGAAGGGCTGGCGGGCCAGTTGTTCCAGGCGGGTGATGCCGTCGGCGCGCATGGCATTGATCAGGGCCGAAAAGGATTTGGCGGAGTAGCTCATGGTGTCGTCTCCAGTTCCGTTCTGGTTATTCGGGGATCTGGCGACTATGTAAACATCGGCGTTGGCGAATGAAAAATGGATAGTCTCACTAGCCACTATCGATGGAATTGATTGATAGGCGAGAACATCTCCCCGCCGCAGGGCGGGGCGATGCGGATCATTCCGGGTTGAACAGGATCACCGCCGCGCGCAGCTTGCTGCGGCCGAAGCGGCTCATCTTGTCGAACTCGGCGTGGCTTACCGGGATGTGCTGGCAGTCCAGCGGCTGGCGGTGCTGGCTGTGGTCGACGTCGGGATCGTGGAGGTAGACGAAGTCCTCGTCGTAGTGGGTGACCAGCACCCAGTGCGGGGCCTTGGAGCGGGTCAGGCGGTAGCTGCTGATCAGCACCAGCGGCTGGCCGCCCCGGGCCAGCTGGCGCGGGATGTCGAGCCTGGCCGAGCGCTTCTGCTCGACGCCCGAGGCGTCCAGTTCCTCGCAGAAGTCCTCGTGGACCAGGCGCATCACCGCCTTCTTGTCTTCGTTGCGTACGCCGTCGAGGAACAGCGGGCCGCTGGCGGACAGCACCAGCTTGACCCGGAAGCCGCGCCGCCAGGCGGCCAGCGCCAGGCCCTGGGGGCTACAGCCGCCGTGCCCGGCGGTCATGTAGATGGTGGTCGCCTCGCGCCACAGGCGCAGTTCCTCGCGGCGGGTCAACTGGCGCTCCGGTTGCAGCGCGCCCATGGCCATCAGCAGGCAGGCCGGGCCGCAGGTGAAATCGGTGGTCTGCCGGTAGAAGGGCACGTGGCGGCGCTGGTCGTGGCCGGGGTTGCGGATGCGTTTCTCGAAGCGCAGCGCTTCGCTGTGGTCCTCGTAGTAGTCGCGCACGGTGGCGAAGGGACGGTAGCCGTTGCGCTCGTAGAGGGCGATGGCGCCACGGTTGTCCGGGCGCACTTCCAGGCGCATGTAGGCGCGGTCGTTGTCCCGCGCGGCCTGCTCGGCGGCTTCCAGCAGCTTCTGGCCGAGGCCGATGCCGCGGGCGCGCGGGTCGATGGCGATGGAGTAGAGGCGGGCCAGCGAGGTGCCTTCGTGGAACAGCACCAGGGCGTAGCCGAGCACGCCGCCGTCGCCCTCGGCTACCGTCAGGCTGGCGTGGGCGCGGGTGAGCATCCACTGGAAGTTGCGGCGGGACAGGCGATCGTAGTCGAAGCAGCGGTTTTCCAGCTCGACCAGGGCGGACAGGTCGTCCGCGCCGGCCGGGCGGAGGGTCAGGTTCATAGCGGTCTCCACGGCCGCGGGCGGGAACTTCCGCGCGGGCGTGCTGTAATGGGTGCTGTACGCTTCGGTTTGCTGGCAGGCGCCATAGAGCGGTTTCGCAAGGGATTCCCGCCGAGTATTGGCCGGGATGCGTGCGCCGGCAAGCCGGTTCCGAATGCGCCGTGGTTTCGCTGTCCCCCCGGGAGGTGTCGTGAGCAAGCTGTTCATCATCGTGGAACGCAAGGAAGACTGGACGTCCTATTACCCCAGCGAGGATGTGGTCACCGCCCAGGAATACCTGGAACTGCCCATCGACGACGACACTGGCAAGCGGGTCCAGGTGATCAACCTGTGCCGGCACTACAAGTACCTGCGCCATGGCTACTACTGCTCGCTGCTCGCCGAGGCGCGCGGGCACAAGGTGATCCCCTCGGTGCGGACGATCAGCGAGCTGGCCAGGAAGTCGCTGTACAGCCTGGTCCTGGAGGACCTCGACCGCACCCTGGACAAGGCCCTGGCCGCGCACCCCTACGGCAGCACCGATGGTTTCACCCTGACCCTGTATTTCGGCCGTACCGACATCGAGCCGTTGCAGGACCTGGCGCGACAGTTGTTCGAGGCGTTTCCCTGCCCGTTGCTGCTGGTGGAGTTCAAGCGCAACCGCACCTGGCACATCGAGGGCATCAAGCCCGGCGCCATCCACAAGCTGCGCGAGGATCAGGAGGACCTCTTCGCCAACGCCCTGGACAGCTTCAGCCGGCAGATCTGGCGCAAGCCGCGTTCGCGCAAGCCGTTCCGCTACGACCTGGCGATCCTCCACGACCCCGGCGAGGCGTTCCCGCCGTCCGATGCCAAGGCGCTGAAGAACTTCGTGCGGGTCGGCCGCAGCCTCGGCATCGACGTCGACCTGATCGAGCGCAAGGACTATTCGCGGATCGCCGAGTACGACGCGCTGTTCATCCGCGAGACCACCAATGTCGCCGACCACACCTACCGTTTCGCCAAGAAGGCCGAGAGCGAAGGGTTGGTGGTGATGGACGACCCGGTGTCGATCCTGCGCTGCACCAACAAGGTGTATCTGGCCGACCTGCTGCTCAGCCACAAGCTGGGCATGCCGGCCACGGAGATTCTCTACAAGGAGAACCCGCAGGAACTGGAGAAGGTCGGCGAGCGCCTGGGCTTCCCGCTGGTGCTGAAGATTCCCGACGGCAGCTTCTCGCGCGGGGTGATCAAGGTGGAGGACCAGGAGCAGTTGCTGGCGGCCAGCGCCGAGCTGTTCGAGCGCTCGGTGCTGATCCTTGCCCAGGAGTTCTTCTATACCGAGTACGACTGGCGTATCGGCGTGCTCAACCGCAAGCCGATCTTCGCCTGCCAGTACTTCATGTCCAAGGGCCACTGGCAGATCTACGACCACAGCCCGGACGCCGAGGAGGCCAGCGGCGATTTCCGCACCATGCCCGTGCACGAGGCGCCGCGCAAGGTGGTGGAGCTGGCGGTGAAGACCGCCAACCTGATCGGCGACGGCCTCTACGGGGTGGACCTGAAGCAGGCCGGCGACAAGGTGGTGGTGATCGAGGTGAACGACAACCCGAACATCGACTGCGGGGTGGAGGATGTCTACCTCGGCGACGACCTCTACAAGCTGGTCCTGGAGGAGTTCGTCCGGCGCCTGGAAGTCAAGCGTCGCGGCTACGACTGATAAGACGATTTCGGCATTGGCGATATAAACAAAGATTCACTTTCGCGCGTCAAAAAATTGCTAGATTTTCCTTTCAGAGCGCCAACATGCCGTTTTTATGACGGTTCAAAGAATTGGCGCCGCAAAGGAGCACACATGTTAGATGCATCGAACCTCCGCCGTCTGCTGGTGGTGGACCCGTGCGACGATTGCCGGCGCCTGTTGCCGGGCCTTCGCGAGGCGGGTTGGGCAGTGGACAGCTGCGCGCTGGAAACGGCGCGCGAACGCGCTTGCGACGTCGGCCTGCTGCGCCTGCGGCCGTTCCACCTGGAGCGGCCGGAAACGGTGAAGGACCTGATCAGCCGTAGCGGCACCGAGTGGATCGCCGTGCTCAGCCCGGACACCTTGCCGCTGAATGGCGTCGGCGATTTCGTCTGCGAATGGTTCTTCGACTTCCATACCTTGCCGTTCGACATGGCGCGGGTGCAGGTGACCCTCGGCCGCGCCTTTGGCATGGCCCGCCTGCGCGGGCGCGGCACGGTGCCCGGCGATGCCGAGGGCGAGCACGAACTGCTCGGCGAGAGCCTGGCCGTACGCGACCTGCGCCGGCTGCTGGCGAAGCTGGCGCCGACCGACTCGCCGGTACTGATCCGTGGCGAGAGCGGCACCGGCAAGGAACTGGTCGCGCGTACCCTGCACCGGCAGTCGCGGCGCGCGGACAAGCCGTTCGTCGCGATCAACTGCGGGGCGATTCCCGAGCACCTGATCCAGTCCGAGCTGTTCGGCCACGAGAAGGGCGCCTTCACCGGCGCGCACCAGCGCAAGGTCGGACGGATCGAGGCGGCCGACGGCGGCACCCTGTTCCTCGACGAGATCGGCGACCTGCCGCTGGAGTTGCAGGCCAACCTGTTGCGCTTTCTCCAGGAACAGCAGATCGAGCGGGTCGGCGGTAGCCGGCCGGTCGAGGTGGACGTGCGGGTGCTGGCGGCGACCCATGTCGACCTGGAGGCGGCGATCGACGCCGGGACGTTCCGCGAGGACCTCTACTACCGGCTCAACGTCCTGCAGGTCGGCACCGCGCCGTTGCGCGAACGGAGCGAGGACCTGCCGCTGCTGGCCAATCATTTCTCCCGGCTCTACAGCCTGGAGACCGGCCGCCGCCCGCGCCGCTTCAGCGAGGACGCGCTGGCGGCGATGGCGATGCACGCCTGGCCGGGCAATGTCCGCGAACTGGCCAACCGGGTACGTCGCGGGTTGGTCCTGGCAGAGGGAAAGCAGATCGAGGCCCAGGACCTCGGCCTGGAGTGCGCGCGCGGCGACGGCCCGCCGTTGTCCAGCCTGGAGGTCTACAAGCTCTGCGCCGAGCGCCAGGCGATGTGCGACGCGCTGGCCCGTTACGGCGACAACCTCAGCGTGGCCGCGCGGATGCTCGGGGTGTCGCGGCCGACCTTCTACCGCCTGTTGCACAAGCACCGGTTGCGCTGAGCGGCCGGCGGGAGATCTGCCGGCCAAGCAAAATATCCTGCGTTTCCCAGCCGTAGCGAACTAGAATCCAACCGATCCCGACCGGTTCGCGACAGTTGCTCATGGCGATTGACAGAATCTGTCAGATCGACGCATATTCACCTAACGCAAACGTTTGCGTCTGGATAATCTCCTGGAAAAGCCTCAATACAACGATAAGAAAAGCTGGAGGATACACCATGAAGCGGGTCGCTTCCCGGCGCCTGTTGGCTGCCGTTGTGCTGACTGCCTGTTCCTCGTTCCTGCCCCTGTCCGCCGTCCACGCGGAAACTCCCGAGAAGCCCAGGATCGCGCTGGTGATGAAGTCGCTGGCGAACGAGTTCTTCCTGACCATGGAGGACGGCGCCAAGGCCTACCAGAAGGAGCATGCCGACCGGTTCGAACTGGTTTCCAACGGCATCAAGGACGAGACCGATACCTCCAGCCAGATCCGCATCGTCGAGCAGATGATCGTTTCCGGGGTCGACGCACTGGTGATCGCGCCGGCCGATTCCAAGGCGCTGGTGCCGGTGGTGAAGAAAGCGCTGGACGCCGGCATCGTGGTGGTCAACATCGACAACCGCTTCGACCCGCAGGTGCTGCAGGCGAAGAAGATCGGCGTGCCCTTCGTCGGTCCCGACAACCGCAAGGGCGCGCGGCTGGTCGGCGAGTACCTGGCGAAGCGACTGAAGGCCGGTGACGAGGTCGGCATCATCGAAGGGGTCTCCACGACCACCAATGCCCAGCAGCGCACCGCCGGCTTCAAGGATGCGATGGACGCGGCGGGGATGAAGATCGTCTCCTTGCAGTCGGGCAACTGGGAAATCGAGAAGGGCAACGCGGTGGCTTCGGCGATGCTCAACGAGCATCCGGACCTCAAGGCGCTGCTCGCCGGCAACGACAGCATGGCCCTCGGCGCGGTATCGGCGGTGCGCGCGGCGGGCCGCGCCGGGCAGGTGAAGGTGGTCGGCTACGACAATATCCAGGCGATCAAGCCGATGCTCCAGGATGGCCGGGTGCTGGCTACTGCCGACCAGTTCGCCGCGAAGCAGGCGGTGTTCGGTATCCAGACCGCGCTCAAGCTGCTTGCTGGGCAAGCCCCGGAACATGAGAAGGACGGCGTGGTCGAGACGCCTGTCGAGTTGGTGACCGCGCCCTGAGCCGTCCGATGGAGCCTTCCCATGTCTAGCGACGCATTGCCGCTGCTGAGCATCCGCGGGGTCGGCAAGACCTACGCGCAGCCGGTGCTGGCGGAGATCGACCTGCAACTGTTCGGCGGCGAGGTGCTGGCCCTGACCGGCGAGAACGGCGCCGGCAAGAGCACCCAGTCGAAGATCGTCGGCGGCCTGGAACGTCCCGGCGCCGGCAGCCTGGAGCTCCTCGGCCGGCCTTACGCCCCCGCTAGCCGCCGCGAGGCCGAGGCGCTGGGCGTGCGCATGGTGATGCAGGAACTGAACCTGCTGCCGACCCTGTCGGTGGCGGAGAACCTGTTCCTCCACGACCTGCCCCGGCGCGCCGGCTGGATCGACCGTCGGCGCCTGCGCGCGGCGGCCCGCGAGGCGATGGCCCAGGTCGGCCTGGAGGCGATCGATCCCGACACGCTGGTCGGCGACCTCGGTATCGGCCACCAGCAGATGGTCGAGATCGCCCGCAACCTGATCGGCGACTGCCGCTTGCTGATCCTCGACGAACCCACGGCGATGCTTACCGCGCGCGAGGTGGACATGCTCTTCGAGCAGGTCGAGCGGCTGCGCGAACGCGGCGTGGCGATCGTCTACATCTCCCATCGCCTGGAAGAGCTGGCGCGGATTTCGCAGCGCATCGCGGTGTTGCGCGATGGCCGCCTGGTCTGCGTCGAGCCGATCGAGCGCTACGACGCCGACCAACTGGTGACCCTGATGGTCGGCCGCGACCTGGGTGAGCGCTTCGACCTGGGCCCACGGCAGACCGGTGCGCCGCTGCTGCGGGTGGAGCGGCTGAGCCGGCGCGGCAAGGTGCATGAGGTGTCGTTCGAGGTGCGCGCGGGGGAGATCTTCGGCATTTCCGGACTGATCGGCTCCGGGCGCACCGAATTGTTGCGCCTGATCTACGGCGCCGACCGTGCCGACGGGGGGCAGGTCCTGCTTGGCGATCCGCCGCAGCGCCTGGGCCTGCGTTCGCCGGCCGACTCGGTGCGCCAGGGGGTGGCGCTGATCACCGAGGACCGCAAGGGCGAGGGCCTGCTGCTGGACCAGTCGATCAGCGCCAACCTGGCCCTGGGCAACCTGCCGGCGCTGGCGCGCCACGGGGTGATCGACCGGCGCCGCGAGGAGGCCCTGGCGCGGCGCCAGGTGGAGGCGCTGCGGGTGCGCTGCGCGGACACCGCGCAGGCGGTGGGCGAACTGTCCGGCGGCAACCAGCAGAAGGTAGTGATCGGCCGCTGGCTGGAACGCGACTGCCAGGTGCTGCTGTTCGACGAGCCGACCCGTGGCATCGACGTCGGCGCCAAGTTCGACATCTATGCCTTGCTCGCCGAACTGACCCGCCGGGGCAAGGCGCTGGTGGTGGTGTCCAGCGACCTGCGCGAGCTGATGCTGATCTGCGATCGCATCGGCGTGCTCTCGGCGGGACGTATGGTGGACACCTTCGAGCGCGATGCCTGGACCCAGGACGCGCTGCTGGCGGCGGCCTTCGCCGGTTACAAGAAACGCGACGCGCTGCTGGCGACGTCGTGAACACGCAACGCAAGGAACCAGAAATGAGCGACCCGACGTCTTCCGCTACCGCCGCCGCAGCGCCAACCCTGCGACGCGGCAACTATTTCGGCCTGGGCACCTACCT
This sequence comes from Pseudomonas sp. KBN12P06040, assembly GCF_037574965.1. Taxonomy (NCBI): domain Bacteria; kingdom Pseudomonadati; phylum Pseudomonadota; class Gammaproteobacteria; order Pseudomonadales; family Pseudomonadaceae; genus Pseudomonas; species Pseudomonas sp. KBN12P06040. Next base: position 3,424,171 of record NZ_JBBELS010000001.1, on the reverse strand, counting down.
CGGCCTGGCCGGCGCGCTGCTGGCGATGATCGCGCTGTTCTCGGCGCTGAGCAGCCACTTCCTCAGCTATGGCACCTTCCTCGCCATCGCCAACCAGATCCCCGACCTGGTGGTGCTGGCGGTGGGCATGACCTTCATCCTGATCGTCGGCGGCATCGATCTCTCGGTAGGTTCGGTGCTGGCCCTGGCGGCCTCGGCGGTAAGCCTGGCGACGCTCGGCTGGGGCTGGGGCGTGCTGCCGGCGGCGATGCTCGGGATGGCCTGCGCGACCCTGGCCGGCTGCGTCACCGGTTCGATCACGGTGGCCTGGCGGATTCCCTCGTTCATCGTGTCCCTCGGGGTGCTGGAGATGGCCCGTGGGCTGGCCTACCAGATGACCGACTCGCGCACGGCCTATATCGGCGACGCCTATGCCTGGCTGTCCAATCCGCTGGCGTTCGGCATTTCGCCGGCCTTCGTGATCGCCCTGCTGGTGATGTTCGCCGCCCAGGCGGTGCTCACCCGCACGGTGTTCGGCCGCTACCTGATCGGCATCGGCACCAACGAAGAAGCGGTGCGATTGGCCGGTGTGAACCCGAAACCCTATAAGATTGCAGTATTCGCCCTGATGGGGCTGCTCGCCGGGTTGGCCGCGCTGTTCCAGATCTCGCGTCTGGAAGCGGCCGATCCCAACGCCGGGGTCGGCCTGGAACTCCAGGTCATCGCCGCGGTGGTGATCGGCGGCACCAGCCTGATGGGCGGGCGAGGTTCGGTGGTCAGCACCTTCTTCGGCGTGCTGATCATTTCCGTATTGGCGGCGGGGCTGGCGCAGATCGGTGCGTCGGAGCCGACCAAACGAATCATTACCGGGGCGGTGATCGTGGTAGCGGTGGTGCTGGATACCTACCGCAGCCATCGCGCCCGCAGACAGGGCTGAACGATGGCGACAATGAAGGACGTGGCGGCGATGGCGGGGGTTTCCTTCACCACCGTATCGCATGTGGTGAACAGGACGCGGCCGGTCAGCGACGCGGTGCGCAAGAAGGTCGAGGACGCCATCGCGCAGCTGCACTACGTGCCCAGCGCGGTGGCGCGCTCGCTGAAGGTGCGCACCACCTCGATCATCGGCTTGCTGGTGCCGAACAGTACCAACCCGTATTTCGCCGAGCTGTCGCGGGGCATCGAGGATTGCTGCGAGCGCAACGGCTACTGCGTGATCCTCTGCAACTCCGACGACAACCCGCAGAAGCAGGCCAACTACCTGCGCGTGCTCCAGGAGAAACGCATCGACGGCCTGGTCCTGGCGTCCGCCGGCGGCGACGGCGCGCTGGCCAAGGGGCTGGCGAACATGCGCACGCCGACCGTGATCGTCGACCGCGAGGTGGAAGGCGTGGAAGCCGACCGGGTGCAGATCGACCATGAGATGGGCGCCTACCTGGCGACCCGCCACCTGCTCGAACTGGGCCATCGCGACATCGCCTGCATCGGCGGGCCGCTGTCGACCAAGGTCTCGACGCTGCGGGTCGAGGGCTACCGGCGGGCGATGGCCAAGGCCGGCCTGGAGGTGCGTCCGCAGTGGCTGCTGGAAAGCGAGTTCAGCAGCCCCGGCGGCTACCACGCGGCGCTCGGCCTGCTGGGCGGCGAGGGCGAGCGACCGACGGCGATCGTCGCCGGCAACGACATGATCGGCATCGGCGTGCTGCGCGCCGCGGCCGAGCTGAATATCAGGGTGCCGCACGAACTGTCGGTGATCGGCTTCGACGATATCGAGCTGAGCCGCTTCGTGTTTCCCGCCTTGACCACCGTGGGCCAGTCGATCCGCCTGCTCGGCGAGATCGCCGCGCAACTGCTGCTGCAACGCATCGCCGAGCGCGAGGAGCCGATGCAGCGGCGGGTGGTGGCGCCGGCGCTGGTCCTGCGCGAATCCACCGCGCCGCCGCTGGTGCGGGTCTGAACCGGGCGCCGGGGGCGCCCTCGCTAGAGAGAGGCTGGAACAAGGACGCAACGATGCAAGCGAAAGTACTGGTGGTGGGCAGCCTGAACATGGACCTGGTAGTGCGCGCGCCGCGCCTGCCACGGGGCGGCGAGACCCTCGCCGGGCAGTCCTTCACCACCATTCCCGGCGGCAAGGGCGCCAACCAGGCGGTCGCCGCGGCGCGTCTCGGCGCTGGGGTGGCGATGATCGGCTGCCTTGGCGACGATGCCTACGGCGACCAGTTGTACCGCGCGCTGCAGGCCGAGGGCATCGACTGCCAGGGCGTCGAGCGGGTGGCCGGGGAGTCCAGCGGGGTGGCGCTGATCGTGGTCGACGACAGCAGCCAGAACGCCATCGTCATCGTCGCCGGCGGCAACGGCCACCTGTCGCCGGCCGTGCTGGCGCGCCACGAACACTTGCTGGAGCAGGCGCAGGTGGTGGTCTGCCAGTTGGAAAGCCCGCTGGAGACGATTGGCCATGTGCTGCGCCGGGCCCATGCGCTGGGCAAGACGGTGATCCTCAACCCGGCGCCGGCCACCCGCGACGTGCCGGCGGACTGGCTGCCGCTGGTGGACTACCTGGTCCCCAACGAGACCGAAAGCGAACTGCTCTGCCGCCTGCCGGTGGACTCCCTGGAGAGCGCCGGACGTGCCGCCGAGCGCCTGCGCGAAATGGGCGCCGGCAGGGTGATCGTCACCCTCGGCGCCCAGGGCGCCCTGCTGGTGGGCGAGGGGCGGGTCGAGCATTTCCCGGTGGCGCGGGTCAAGGCGCTGGATACCACGGCGGCCGGCGACACCTTCGTCGGTGGCTTCGCCGCGGCCCTTGCGCGCGGCCTCGACGAGGCGGCGGCGATCCGCTTCGGCCAGGCCGCCGCGGCGATCTCGGTGACCCGCCTCGGCGCGCAGACCTCGATCCCCTCGCGCGAGGAAGTCGAGCGGGCGCTCGCTGGCGAGGCTTGAGAGGGACGGTGCCGTTGCTACCGGCGGATAACGCCTGCGGCGTTATCCGCCCTGCGCAGCTAGGCGAGGACCGCTCCCAGGCTCACGCATCCCTTCGAGGGGTAAGGCATGCCCAGGCTCGAACGGTGGCCCCTCAGAAGTAGTAGGGGAATTTCACGCCGAAGGTGAAGTCCGGCGCGTCCGGAGTGATGCCGATGGACAGGCTGGGCACGATGCTGAACCTGTTGCTCACCGCATAGGTCATGCCCAGGCCGAAGTAGCCGGCGTTGGCGTCGCTGCCGCTGACGGTCTGCCAGCTCTGGCCGTCCTGCTTGACCTTGCTCTTCTGGCTGATCAGTTCGGAGAAGGAGAACGACATGCTCATCTTCTCGTTCAGCGCGAAGGCCACGCCGACGCCGAGCTGGAACCAGTTGCCGAGCTTGACCTTGCCGCCGGTCTTCACGCCTTGCTGCGGGTTGATGTCGTCGAACGACTCTTCGAAGTTGTAGGTATACGACAGGCTGCCGAACAGCACCGCCGGGTCCACCGTCTTCACCAGCGAGATGCCCGGGGTGATCGACCAGACGCCGTTGCCGGTGGGCAGGTCGTCGGGCACGTTGAGGTTGTTGTTGCCCGGTACCTGCTTCAGCTTGATGCCGTAGGGATCCTTGCCGGTGGGCGCCTTGACCCGCAGGCTGACCACCGCGTCCGGGGTGCTCTCGCTTTCGTCGAGGAACTTGTAGGCGACGCCGAAGCTGACGTCGCCCAGGCGTGGGTCGCCGGTCACCGATTTCTCGGTGATCTGCGAGGTCGAGCCGCCGGCGCCGGCGGACTGGTAGGTCGATTCGCGATAGACCACCGGGGCGTTGATATCCACCTGCCAGCGCTGGTTCCAGTTGTAGCGGCCGGTCAGGTCGAGGGTCCAGATGTCGGCATCGATCTGGTCCACGCCGATGTTGCCGAGGAAGATCGAGTCCAGCGCCAGGAAGCCGTTGAGGAACAACTGGCGGGTGTCGTAGTGGCTGTAGGTGAGGCCGGTCTCCAGGCTGAAGGTGCCGCCGCCGAAGAAGCCGCTGGCGTCCTGGTAGATGTTTTCCACGCTGGGCGCGGGCGCGCCATCGTCCTTGAGGCTGGCGCCGTAGGTGCCGGCGACCGCGTTGGCGTCGTTGCGCGCCTGCGCCGGCGGCTGGATCGACTTGACCAGGCGTTGCGGCTGCGGCGCCTGGGGTTGCGCCTCGACCTGGCGCACGCGCTGTTCGAGGACCATCAGGGCGTTCTGCTGGGCCTCGTAGCGTTGGCGCAGCTCCAGGAGTTCCTTCTTCAGCGCCTCGACCTCGGACTCCGTCGCGGCCTGCGCCAGGAACGGGGAAACCAGGGTGGTGGCGCAGAGGACAGCTCGCAGCGAGAGTGTCTGGGTCATGTTTGCCGTTCCGTTTTTATGGCCTTCCGATAGCACAGTGATTTCAGACTAGATCAACTTTCAGTAGCCGCTGGGGCGCAGCGCGCGCAATTGCTCCCAGGTGCAATTCAGTGCCGGATCGGCGCCCGGCCGATCCTTGAGCATCACCTCGAGCGCCGCCAGGTTCTGCACCAGGTTGCGGTTTCCGCTGAGCGCCACGCTCTGCACCAGGCCGCCGGCGCCGAGGCTTTGCAGGCTGGCGCCCTGGCCGCTGGCCTGGATCGCCAGTTGCAGGGCGCCGCCGTTCGGCGTGACCTTCACCGTGCCGGCCTCGCCGCTGAGGGCGAGCGCACCTTCCAGCGGCGTGCCGCCCGGCAGTGGCGGCGGCGCCTCGCCGTGGCGGACCTCGATGCTGACGCCATTGCTGGCGCTGTTGTGGTCGCCGGCGGTGCGGATGCTCTGACTGACCCCCTGGGTCTGCGCCAGTCCGGCGCCGCCGAGGACCTGGCCGTTGCCGGCGACGGGTGGCGGGGCGTCGCCTGGCCGATCGACCAGGGTGACGTTGAGGACCGGGCGCGCCAGGTTCTGCCGCACCTGCAGGTCGACGCGTGCGCCGAGGACCTGGCCGCTGGCGTTCTGCCAGGTGCTGCTCATGGTCACCCCGAAGCTGACGATCCGCCCCGGCAGCACGTAGCGCCCGCGCAACTGGGAAAGCTCCTGGTCGCTCAGTTCGGCGGGGGCGAAGAGGTCGCTGGCGGGGGCGGGCAGCGCAGCGCCCAGGCAGCAGGCGAGGACGAAGCAGTGGTGCGGGTACATGGCGTGCTCCCGGAGCATCCGGCTCCTGCGATCAGAAGAAATCGCTCTGGATGAAGCCGAACTCCATCAGTTCGGCGTCCCTGACCGGTTTGAAGCGGTCCAGGCGATTGCGCGCGGTCAGCGGTTCGGGCGGCGTCAGCAGCGGATTGCCGCGGTCGTATCCCTGGCCGATCACGGCGAAGACGATGCCGTTCCAGCCCTTGGCGAACTCTGTCAGCGCGTAGCGTTTGTGCCCCAGCGCCGGGTCACCCACGTACACGTACTCGCCCTGGGTGCGTTGCAGGACGACGAAGTGCTTGTAGCCGCGGATTTCCATCAGCACGATGGCGGGGATCTTCAGTTGTTCCAGTTGCGCCGCCTCGATCCGGTAGCCGCGCGCGCGCATGCCCATGGATTCGACGTAGCGCTTCATGTCGAGCATGGAGAAGCCCTGGGTGCGGACGATCTCCGGGTCGGCGTGGGCGAGCATGCCCTGGATCACCGCCTGCTCGTCGAGCGGGGCGCCGTAGGCCTTCTCCAGGATGGTCGCGAGGGCCGCGGCGCCGCAGCTGAAATCGGTCTTCTGCTCGACCAGGTCGGCGAAGCGCCGCTCGCGGATGCTCTGCACCTGCTTGTAGACCAGGCCGCCGCCGGGCAGGGCGGGAAAGCCGAGGGTCGCCGCCTGGACGGTGAGGTCGACGAGCAGCAGCAGGGAAAGGATGAGCGTGCGCATGGCCGGTTCCTGTGTCGGATGGAAAAGGGTTCCGGCTGGCGCCGGAACCCCTGGGCCAGGATCAGAAGCCAAGGCTCTCGCCACCGGCCGGGCAGCTGCTGCAACCGGCGGCGATGGACAGGGAGTTGCTCTGCTGGTTGCCGCCACCGGCGGCGATGTTCACCCCGACGTTGCCCGAGACGTTCTGCAACGAGTTGCTCAGGCTGGCGTTGTTGGTGACCGGGGTCTTGAAGCCGACGATCGCCGGGATGAAGCCGGACACCGTGCCTTTCAGGTCGACGTCGCCCTTTTCCTTGAAGGCGAACGCGCCGCCGTCGTGGTTCAGGTCCTTGGCGCCCTGGGCCTGGCTGTCCACGTCGATGTGGCCGGTATTGCTGCCGCCCGGATGGGTCTGGCCTTCCCAGGTGTCGAGGTAGACGTTGCCGATCTGGTCGGAGGTGCCCTTGTAGCTGCCGTCGGCGTTCAGCTTCAGCGACACGTAGGTGCCGCCATAGGCGTAGTTGGCGCTGTTGACGGTGGTGTTGCCGGTGGAGGTCTGCGACGCGGCGCTACCGGCAGTGCTGTACTGGCCGTTGGAGACGGCGGCGGCCAGGTCGTTCTTCTGCTGGTTGAAGTTGCCGGCGGCGACGTTCACGCCCAGGTTGCCCGAGACGTTGTTGGCCGAGTTGCTCAGCGATGCGGTGTTGGGGTTGGAGTAGTTGTTCAGCGTATTGCCGTAGCCGCTCTGCAGCACGCTGGTGCTGGCGGTCGCGGTGCCGAACACGAAGCTGGCGTCGGCGCTGGCCAGCGCGGCGGCGTTGGCCTGCTGGTTGTTGTCGCCGGCGGCGACGTTGACCCCGACGTTGCCCGAGGCATCCTTGATCGAGCCGCTCACCGAGGCATTGTTCACCGTGCCGAAGTTGCTGACCTTGTTGCTGTAGTTCTGCTGCGTATCCACCACCAGGGCCGTGGCTCCGCCCTTGTTGTTCGACTGCGGGTTGGGTTTCGGCGGGTGCCAGCCACCTTCGTTTCCGGCGTAGGCCGATACCGACAGCACTGCAGCCATTGCCAGGGCCAGCGGGGTCAGGACCATAGTCGCTTTCATGGCGTTTCTCCTTGCATTTCTGTGCTTAGTGTTGGGCTTGTGTTGGCTTGGCAGAGTCATTCCATGACCCTGACACTGAGGGTGTTCATCGACTGATTGCCCACCCCAGCGCTCTGGTTCACCTGCACCACGCCGCTGCTCCCGGCGAAGGCGCGATCGTCCGTCGAGACGCTGCGTCCTCCCGGGACCGGAGTGGCCGAACCGGAGACTTTGGTCAGCGCCACGCTTTGCGCGAGGACGCTGTCATCCAGGCTTTCCGGGCCGTTGCTGACGTTCAGCCGGAAGGCGTTGATCTGTTGGTTGCCGAGGCCGGCGCCCTGGTTGACGCCGAGGATGCCGCTGCCGCGTAGCGCCGCCCCCGAGATGCTGGCGCTGGCCGCGATCGGCTGGCTGGCGTCGAGTTGCAGATGCTGGCGCTGGTCGCTGCCGACGAGGGCCGCGGAGCCGACCGCGACGACACGAACGTTGCTCTGTTGCTGGGCGTCGCCGGCGGCCTGGTTGAGGGCGAAGTTGCCGCGGTAGGTGCCGCTGGCATCGATGCTGGCGCGATTGCGTGAGGCCAGCGGGTCGGCCTGGAGCGACGCGATACAGGCGAAGGCGAGGAGGAGGGCGGACAGGCGCTTCATTGACCACCCCCGAGCATCTGCAGCGGCGCCAGGCCCTGCTTGAGGCTGCCGTTGATCTGCCCGGCGAGGCCGGCGCCGGCGCCGCCTCCCGCGCCGTGGGTGGTGCCGAGGTTGCCGACGGCCTGGACCGTCGCCGGGTTCGCCGGCTGGTTGGCGAAACCCGGCAGGGCGCCGCCGGGGAGAATCATGCTGCGAATCCCGGAACCGCTGGTCACGATGGCGAAGTCGGCATCGCCCAGTTCGCGGCTCACGGTATTGCCGCTGGCCGCCCCGTTGGCGAGGGCGTTGACCTCGGCGGAGACGTTGGTGTCGACGACGGTGGGATGTGGGTCGGGCACCATGCTCGGACGGTAGGCGACCCGTGGCTGGACCTGGCGCTGGACGACGATCGTGCCGTCCGCCGCATGCGCGGGCGGGAGGTTCGCCGGCACGGAGCCGACGATGACCAGCAGCGCTGGAACGACGATGCGTAGCGAACTCCCCGACATGATGGCGCTTCCTTCGTTGGCGCTGAGCCCTAATCAGCGTTGGCAGGGAGTGAGCATGGGGCGTGCCGGTTTTGCGCTTTCCTTGTCCATCAAGGACTTGGCCGTGAGTGCCGGGGGAACCTGGCGGACAGTGTTGCATCCGTGCAACAGCAGGCCCGCCAACCAGGGGGCGAAGCCTGCCGGGGACGCGCCTGGAGCTGTTTCAGCGCCGAGACAGCTTTCCGCGGTGCCGTCGCGAAACGCTCTGCGCCAAGGCCCGGACCGCGCTGGCGGTGTATCGGCGGCGTGACAGGGCCGGCCCTTCAGCCGTCCTGGAGCAGCCCTTGCACTGCGGCGAAAGCCTGGCGCCGGCGCTCGGCCCAGTCGCCGGCGATGGCGCGGTAGGGTTGCCGATGCCGCTCCAGCCAGGCTTGGCATTCGCGGTGGAAGGCCTGGCGCTGCGCCAGTTCCGGCTGGCAGCGCTGGCCGTCGGCGCTCCACGCCACGCCTTCCGGCGAGAGCAGCAGGTGCAGGTCGTAGCGCCGCCGCAGCAGGGCGGGTTCGAGCCAGTCCGGGCAGGCGCCGAAGAGAATCCGGCTCCAGAGGATGTTGCTCAGCAGGTGGGTATCGAGGATCAGCAGCGCCGGCCGCTCCGCGCGGGCGGCATCTTCCCAGGCCAGTTGCCCGCGGGCGATGGCGGGGATGTCGGCGTAGCAGGTGTCGCGGCGCTGTTCGTCGATGAAGTGGCGGACGTACTCGCCGACCACCCGGCCGCCGAAGCGGGCCTGGAGCTGCTCCGCAAGCCAGCTCTTGCCGCTGGATTCGGGCCCGGTGAGTACCAGCACCTTCATGCGACGACGCCCTCGCGTAATGCCGGGTCGCGGCGCCAGGTCCGCCAGCCGTGGATCGCCAGCAGGGTGAAGAGGGCGTAGAGGGCGGCGGTCAGGTACAGCGCCTTGCTGGCGAAGAGCGCCACGAACAGCACGTCCACGGCGATCCACAGGGCCCAGCATTCCAGGCGCTTCTGCGCCATCCAGCATTGCGCCACCAGGCTGAAGGCGGTCAATCCGGCGTCCCACCAGGGACTGGCGGCATCGGTGTGGTTGGCCATCAGGTAACCGAGCGCGACGCTGCCGACCAGGCCCGCACCGAGCCCGTAGAGGCGCTGCGCGGCGTTCAGGCGGCTCACCGAGCGGCCGTCGTGGTCCTGCCCGCCGCGGGTCCACTGCCACCAGCCATAGAGCTGTAGCGCCGCGTAGACCATTTGCAGGAGCATGTCCGAATAAAGCTTCACCTCGAAGAATATCCAGGCGTAGAGCGCCACCATCACCAGTCCGATGGGCCAGCACCAGGGATTCTGGCGGACGGTCAGGTAGACGGCGATGGCGCCGAGCGAAGCGGCGAAGAGTTCAAGGGGTGACACGGAAGGCCCTCATGCGACGAGGACGCATTGTAGCGAATGTATCCGGCGCTTCGCGAAGGCCTGGGAAAAAGGGGGGCGCGGACGGATTCGTTCGGACGCCGGCCGGCAACAATTCCAAGATTCTTTGCCGGCCGCTCTGGTAGCATGCCCGCCGGTTTCGACTTCGGCAGTGGGGGAACTGGTTGGGTTCTTCGGAGTCGTAAGGCCTTCATAAAAGACGGCAAGTGTATCGCCGAGAACAACGAAAGCTCGTTCGGGACAGTAGTAGAAGGGGGAGAAACATGGAGTGGTGGACTGCTTTCCAGGCGTTCATCCTGGGCGTCGTGGAAGGGCTGACCGAGTTCCTGCCGATTTCCAGCACCGGGCACCAGATCATCGTCGCCGACCTCATCGGCTTCGGCGGCGAACGCGCCAAGGCGTTCAACATCATCATCCAGCTGGCGGCGATCCTCGCTGTCGTCTGGGAGTTTCGTGGAAAGATCTTTCAAGTCGTCCGTGACCTGCCGAGCCAGCGCCAGGCCCAGCGTTTCACCGCCAACCTGCTGATCGCGTTCTTCCCGGCGGTAGTCCTCGGCGTCCTGTTCGCCGACCTGATCCACGAGTGGCTGTTCAATCCGATCACCGTCGCCCTGGCGCTGGTGGTGGGCGGGGTGGTCATGCTCTGGGCCGAGCGCCGGAAGCATGTGATCCACGCCGAACACGTCGACGACATGACCTGGAAGGACGCCCTGAAGATCGGCTGTGCCCAGTGCCTGGCGATGGTCCCCGGCACCTCGCGGTCCGGCGCGACCATCATCGGCGGCCTGCTGTTCGGCCTTTCGCGCAAGGCGGCCACCGAGTTCTCGTTCTTCCTGGCGATGCCGACCATGGTCGGCGCCGCGGTCTATTCCGGCTACAAGTACCGCGACCTGTTCCGCCCCGAAGACCTGCCGGTGTTCGCCGTCGGCTTCGTCACCTCGTTCGTCTTCGCCATGGTGGCGGTGCGTGCCTTGCTGAAGTTCATCGGCAACCACAGCTACGCGGCTTTCGCCTGGTATCGGATCGCCTTCGGCCTGCTGATCCTGGCGACCTGGCAATTCCACCTGATCGACTGGAGCACCGCCGGCGAAATGTGAGGCCCGGGAACCAGGCAAAAGGCGCGGCGCGAGCCGCGCTTTTTTTCGCCTGGCCGCCGCGGGTGGCTAGAATGCAGCGCGAAACGGGTAGCGAGCGAGTGGATATGGAAAAGCCGGGCATGATCAGCCGCTGGTACGACGACAAGGGCTTCGGCTTCATCCTGCCGAAGACCGGCGGGGAAGAAGTCTTCCTGCATATCTCCGCGTTCCGCGGCGACCGCCGTCCCCGCCAGGGCGACCAGGTGTGGTTCCTCGCCAGCCAGGACGCCCAGGGCCGCCTGCGCGCCGAGAGGGCGCGGCTGGACGCGCTGACCCTCGATCCGCCGACTGTCCGCCGTGGCGCCCAGGCGCCGGTGACGCGGGCCCAGGCGCGGCCGGCGCCGACTCCGCCGAGCGCGTTGCAGCGCCCGTTGGCGAAGCTGCTGGTCCTGCTGATCCTCTGCGTGCTGCCGGCCGCCGGCGCCTGGCGGATGTACCTGGACGGACAGGCCCTCTGGCCGCTGCTGGCCTATCCGCTGGCCAGCCTGCTCGCATTCGCCCTCTACTGGCAGGACAAGCGCAGCGCCGCACGTGGCGACTGGCGTACCCCGGAGGTCCGCCTGCACCTGTTCGAGCTGCTTGGCGGCTGGCCTGGCGCGCTGGTCGCGCAGCAGGCGTTCCGCCACAAGACCCGCAAGCTCTCGTTCCAACTGGTGTTCTGGGGCATCGTCCTGCTGCACCAGCTGTTCTGGCTCGACAGCCTGCTCGGCGGGCGCCTGTCCGCCGCGCTGTTGCAGTGGATCGGCTGAACGGCGCGGCTCACTCGCGGGCGCGGCGGTAGGCCGGGCCGGTCTCGCCCGAGGGGCGTTGCAGGGCTTCCACGAGAAAGTCGATCAAAGCACGGATCGCCGGAATCTGGCTGCTGCGCGGCAGGTAGGCGGCCTGCATGGTGCTTTTCGGCAAGGTCCACTGCGGCAGGATGCGCACCAGGCTGCCATCGGCCAGTTCCCTGTCGCAGTAGCCTTCGGGCAGCAGGGTGACGCCGAGGCCGGCCACGGCGGCTTTCTTGCGCAGGATGAAGTCGTCGACGCCCAGGCGCGGTTCGCGTTCCAACTGGTAGCGGCTGCCGTCCGGCCCGATCAGGGTCGCGTGGACCTTGCGGTCGTTGTGGATGGCGCCGAGGAAGGGCAGGTCCTCGAGGTCTACCGGATGTTCCAGGCGACGCCCGGCGATCAGCGACGGGGCCGCGAGGATCTGCGTGGTCGCCGGGGCCAGGCGCCGGCAGACCAGCGCGGGATCCTCGTCGCCGAGTTCGCGCACGCGCAGGGCCACGTCCACCCCCTCGTTGAGCAGGTCGACCCGGCGGTTGGTCAGGAGGATTTCCAGCTGGACCTGCGGATGCCGTTCGAGAAACCGCGGCAACAGGTCGGCCAGGTTGCTCGAGGCCATGGCCACCGGTGCGGAAAGGCGCAGCCGGCCACGCGGCTCGGCGCTCAGCTCGGCGATCACCTGGTCGGCCATCTCCGCCTCCAGCAGCAGGTTGCGACAGTGCTGCAGGTAGCGTTCGCCGACCTCCGTGAGCGCCAGCTTGCGCGTCGTGCGGTGCAGCAGGCGCACCTGGAGGCGCTCCTCCAGTTCGGCGATGCGCCGCGACAGGCGCGACTTGGGAATCCCCGTCTCGCGTCCGGCCGCGGCGAAGCCGCCGCATTCCACCACCTTGGCGAAGTAGTAGAGGTCGTTGAGGTCGTGGGGCATGCAGGCGCTCCGCTGGGGGAAAAACAGATTGTCCTATGTGTGGGACGAATAGTCATGTTTCTACCGACTAATCGTCAATTGGCCTTGCCGGTAGGATGCAAACCACTCGATCGCCACACTGCGATCCCCCACTTTCAGGAGCGAGACATGAAACTTTTGCACATCGATTCCAGCATCCTCGGCGACGCCTCCGCTTCCCGCCAACTGAGCGCCGAGCTGGTCCAGGCCTGGCGGCAGAACGAAGACGGGCTTGACGTCACCTACCGCGACCTGGCCGCCGACGCGGTGGCGCATTTCTCCGCCCTGACCCTGGCCGCCGGCAGCACCCCGGCGGAGCTGCGCGATGCCGCGCTGAAGCATGAAGCCGCAGTGGGCGAAGAAGTGCTGGAAGAGTTCCTCGCCGCCGACGTCGTGGTCATCGGCGCGCCAATGTACAACTTCACCATCTCCAGCCAGCTCAAGGCCTGGATCGATCGCATCGCGGTCGCCGGCAAGACCTTCCGCTACACCGAGAACGGCCCGGTTGGCCTGGCCGGCGACAAGAAAGTGGTGATCGTCTCCACCGCCGGTGGCGTGCATGCCGGCCAGCCGACCGGCGCGGCCCACGAAGGCTACCTGCGCACCGTGCTGGGCTTCTTCGGCATCACCGATATCGAAGTGGTTCGCGCCGAAGGCCTGGCCTATGGCGAGGAGCCCCGCGCCCAGGCCATCGCCGCCGCCCGCCGGCAGATCGCCGGGCAGTTCGCCGCGGCCTGATCCCCGCGTCATCGGAAAACCCCGCTTCGGCGGGGTTTTCGCGTTGTGCGCAGCGGCGCGCTGCGTGTAGATTGGCCGGACAATTACAAGCACAAGGAACCGGCCTGTGAGCGCGTGTTACTGCCGCAACTGCGGCGCCCGAGCGACCCGTCTCGTCGAGAACGGCATCTGCGAAGCCTGCAAGCGGCGCTCGGACATCAATCCGAAGAACGTCCTGATCGCCGCCGCCCTGATCGTCTACATCGGGGTGAACGTGGCTGCCTACATCAAGGACCACCCGCCCCGCGAGCTGACCGCCGAACAGCGCGAGAAGATCGCCGAGGGCCAGCGCCTGGCGACCCGCGCGGCGATGATGGCCGGCTACGTCGACTGAGTCGCGCTCCCCATAGGCCCTGCGCGGCCATGCCGGAATGAAAAAGCCCCGCGGATGCGGGGCTTTTGCGTTGCGCGACGGGGACTCAGACGATCACGCCCTGGCTGCGCAGGTAGTCGTCGTAGCTGCCGCTGAAGTCGGTCACGCCGTTCTCGCCCAGCTCGATGATGCGGGTAGCCAGCGAGGAAACGAATTCGCGGTCGTGGCTGACGAAGATCAGCGTGCCCGGATAGTTGTCCAGCGCCAGGTTCAGCGCCTCGATGGACTCCATGTCCAGGTGGTTGGTCGGCTCGTCCATCACCAGCACGTTGGGACGCTTGAGGATCAGCCGGCCGAACAGCATGCGGCCCTGCTCGCCGCCGGAGATCACTTTCACCGACTTCTTGATCTCGTCGTTGGAGAACAGCATGCGGCCGAGGGTGCCGCGCACCAGTTGTTCGCCGCCCTGGGTCCACTGGGCCATCCAGTCGAACAGGCTCATGTCGTCGGCGAAGTCGTCGGCATGGTCCTGGGCGAAATAGCCGACGTCGGCGCTGTCGGTCCATTTCACCTCGCCGCCGTCCACCGGCAGGTCGCCGACCAGGCAGCGCAACAGGGTGGTCTTGCCGATGCCGTTGGGGCCGATGATGGCGACGCGCTCGCCGGCCTCGACCTGCAGGCTCAGGCCTTTGAACAGCGGCTTGCCGTCATAGCCCTTGCTGATGTTTTCCACGGTCACCGCCTGGCGGTGCAGCTTCTTGTATTGCTCGAAGCGGATGAACGGGCTGACCCGGCTGGACGGCTTGACCTCTTCCAGCTGGATCTTGTCGATCTGCCGGGCGCGGCTGGTGGCCTGCTTGGCCTTGGAGGCGTTGGCCGAGAAGCGGCTGACGAAGGATTGCAGCTCGGCGATCTGCGCCTTCTTCTTGGCGTTGTCCGACAGCAGGCGCTCGCGGGCCTGTTCGGCGGCGGTCATGTACTCGTCGTAGTTGCCCGGGAACAGGCGCAGCTCGCCGTAGTCCAGGTCGGCCATGTGGGTGCAGACGCTGTTCAGGAAGTGCCGATCGTGGGAAATGATGATCATGGTGCTGTTGCGCGCGGTGAGCACGCCTTCCAGCCAGCGGATGGTGTTGATGTCCAGGTGGTTGGTCGGTTCGTCGAGCAGCAGCACGTCCGGGTCCGAGAACAGCGCCTGGGCCAGCAGCACGCGCAGCTTCCAGCCGGGGGCGACGGCGCTCATCGGGCCGAAGTGCTGCTCCAGCGGGATGCCCAGGCCGAGCAGCAGCTCGCCGGCGCGGGACTCGGCGGTGTAGCCGTCGAACTCGGCGAACTGGACTTCCAGCTCGGCCACCGCCATGCCATCTGCCTCGCTCATTTCCGGCAGGGAGTAGATGCGGTCGCGCTCGGCCTTCACCGCCCAGAGTTCCTCGTGGCCCATGATCACCGTATCGATGACGCTGAAGTCCTCGTAGGCGAACTGGTCCTGGCGCAGCTTGCCCAGGCGCACGTTGGGTTCCAGCATGACCTGGCCGGCGCTCGGCTCCAGGTCGTTGCCGAGGATCTTCATGAAGGTCGACTTGCCGCAACCGTTGGCGCCGATCAGGCCGTAGCGGTTGCCGTTGCCGAACTTGACGGAAACGTTCTCGAACAGCGGCTTGGCGCCGAACTGCATGGTGATATTCGCGGTGGAGATCAACTTCTTTACCTATAGAGGACTTACGCACGCCTGGACCGTGGCGATACCGGTCTGCTACCGGTTCTCGGCTTTCCGCTGCGCTCCATCTGGAGCATGGGTCGATCCTGCGGGCATTCGTGGAGTGCCGCAGCCAGCGTCATGACGTGGCTGTAGCGCGATGAAGGCGGGGTGTGATGCCTGGCATTCGGCGAATTGTCTCACAGGTGCGCCTGCCGTTGCATGACAGCGTACGCCGAAGCGGTTTTTCCCGCTGCCCGGCAGGTGGTAGAGTCCCGTCTTCCGCTCATCCGCAAAGGACTCCCCGATGAAGCCCGCTGTTCTCCCCGCGTTGTTGGTTCTGTCGCTGCTGGGCGGTTGCGGGGATTCATCGTCGGACGGAAAGGCCGCTTCCGGGCCGCTGGCGTTGCACTGCGGAGACTTCGGCAAACTCGAGGTGATCGACGGTTTCGCCAGTCTCAAGCTGCCCGACGGCAGCAGCGTCCAGTCGCTGGGCGGCGATGTCCGCAGCCTCGCCGATGGCCAGGCGCTGAGCGCGATTTCCTATAGCGACGGTTCGGTCCTGTACCGCCAGGCGGGCGACACGCCCGGCTACCTGTACACGCCGGCCAAGGGCCAGCGGCAGGCCTGCGAGACGCGCTGATCCGCGCCATCTACGCGCGGGCTTTCGCGGCCGCCGGGTTGATCTGAGCCACGCAGGCGCAGGCCGGCTGTCGCATCGCTCGTCGAGCCGCTAGAATCCCGCTCTCCATTCCCCGCAAGGCCCGCCAGCATGCCGCATCTCGTTATCGAAGCCACTGCCAACCTCCGCCTCGAAACGTCCCCCGGCGAACTGCTGGAGCAGGCCAATGCCGCGCTGTTCGCTTCCGGGCAATTCGGCGAGGCGGACATCAAGTCGCGCTTCGTCACCCTGGAGGCCTACCGGCAGGGAACCGCAGCGGTCGAGCGCGCCTACCTGCATGCCTGCCTGTCGATCCTCGACGGGCGCGACGCGGCGACCCGCCAGGCGCTGGGCGAGGTGCTGGGCGAGGTGCTCGCCGGAGCGGTGGCGGGCGGCGGCGAGGAGGGCGTGCAGGTCAGCGTCGAAGTGCGCGAGATGGAGCGCGCCAGCTACGCCAAGCGCGTCGTCGCCCGGCAGCGCTGAGAGACTGGCGCGCGCCTGGCTCAGATCCAGGCGTTCAGCGTCGCGCCGGCCTGCGTCGGGTCCTCTTGCCGTCCCGGCGCCTGGCCGTTCTGCATGGCGATCATCTCGCGCATGCGTTCGCCGATGCCTTTCTCCACCTGTTCGCGTTTCTCCGGCGGCATCGCGTCCAGTTCCTCCTCGGTCAGGCCGAGGCTCTTCAGGACCTGCTCGCGCATCCGCTCGGCGGGCGATTTCTGCATGTACTCCTTGAACTCGTCATAGGCCGACTTGCCTTCGCTGGCGCCGGCAGTGGCATTCGCCTGGTTCTGCTTCAGCGTCAGGTTCAGCTTCGCGAAACCCTCGTCCAGGGCCTGGCGGGCGGACTCCGTGGCGGGATCGGCGGCCTCGTTGCGCAATGGCGTGCCGAGGGCGGGGCGCGGTTTCAGCAGATCGCCGTTGCCGATCTCGGTGCTGGCTTGCCGCTGGTTGTTCGGGTAACGCGCAGACCAGCCGGAAAGGCTGGCGGGACCGATGCTGTTCATGACCTGCCTCCATGGAAATGAATGACCGCCGCTCCGTCGCAAGGGCCGTGCCAGGTCGCCGAACCCCGCGCCAGAGGGCTCGGCGCATGGCGCAGGGCGGGGCGGAGGCAAGCGCTTGCCGCGAACGGCAACGGCGTTCCGCGGTTAGAATGTCCGGCTTGTGCAGCAGGTTGCGAAGAGAGCCATGACCGACACTCCCGACGATCGAACCGGAGATGCCTCCGGCCTGTCGAAGCGCCAGGCATTCCATCGGCAGCACCGGCAACGGGCGGAGGAAGAGGCGCGGCGCCTGCTCGACGCCCGCGCCGAACAGGGCGGCCGCTGGCTGGACTGGGTCGCGGGCCAACTCTACCTCCTGCGTCCGCCGGAATACGCGGCCATGGTGCGTCGCGAACTGCAGCGCCTGAGCGGCGACTGAAGCTGGCGAATTTGTCAGCGCGGATTGCAGTTTCGCCAGGAAACCCATGCCACTGGTAAGGTGGCGATCCCAGAAGATCAGAGGAGGCGGTATGCCTTTGAAGCAGTTTTCCAGTGCACTCGTTCTCGCGGCCCTGCTCGCCGGTTGCAGCAGCAACGGCGACAGCCCGTCCACCGAAGGCGCCAGCGTAGCCACCGGCAGCGCCAGCGCGCCCGCGACCACCCCGGCAGCGGACGGCCGTTGCGATGCCAATGCGGTGCAGGCCTATGTCGGCAAGCAGGCTTCCGCGGCCATCGTCGAGGAGGCCCGCCGCGCCGCCGGAGCGGAAGTCGCCCGGGCGCTGCGCCCGCACGATGCGGTGACCATGGACTACAACCCGCGCCGGCTGAACATCGATGTCGACGACACGCTGGTGATCAAGCGCCTGTCCTGCGGCTGACCGCCCAGCCCCGAATACGAAGAAGCCCCGCATCGCGGGGCTTTCTCTTGGCCGTTCGAAAAGGCCTCAGATGGCGGTACTGCGTAGGGCGGCGTTGGACTGGCTGACGGCGGTTTGCGGTTTTTCCTCGAGAATTGCCTGACGCTTGGCCTGGTATTCCTCGAACGACAGGCTGCGCCGGGCCAGGTCTTCCAGCGCCAGTTGCCTGACCTCGTCGCTGCTGTACGGGCGAGAGGGGTTGTAGTCGCTGGCGCAGCCGGCGAGGGCGAGGGAGAACAACAGTACGCTGATGAGTGCCTTGGCCATGACCGGCTCCTGGATTCGCTTTCCTGGGGGAATGGTCGAAAGGCTAACAACCGCGCCGCTGCGCTAGAAATCATCCCGCTCGATAGTGCTTATTCGTTCGGCTGAACGCGGGAAGAAGCGCTGCCGGCGGCGGCAGGCGCCAGCCGGGCCGGGGGGCGGACGCCGCGATTGGCGCCGCCCGCCGGCATGTCCCGCGCTTGGCCGGGAGAACAGGCGGCAGGCCGCTGGGGCCTGCTCAGGCGGCGACTTGCGCGGGCTTGCCCAGCAGGCGGTCGACCAGGCTGCAGGCGGCGAGGGTGGCGACCGAGGGGATCAACCAGGCCAGGCCCTGTTCGGCCAGCGGCAGGTGCAGCAGCCATTGCGGGAAGTCCTGGCCCAGGCCCGCCGCCTTCAGGGCATCGAGCACGCCGAACGCCAGGGAAACCAGCATCACCGGGGCGAGGATGCGCGTCGCCGAATGCCAGAGGCCGATGCAGAAGCTCAGCGCCACCAGCACGATGCAGGGCGGATAGATCGCGGTGAGCACCGGGATCGAGACCTGGATCAGCTTGGTCAGGCCGAGGTTGGAAACGATGAAGGAGAACCCTGCCAGGATGATCACCAGGCTGCGGTAGGACAGCGGCAGGCGCTGGCAGAAGTACTCGGCGCAGGCGCAGGTCAGGCCGACCGCGGTGACCAGGCAGGCCAGCGCGATAAGTCCCGCCAGGAACGAGCTGCCGAGGCTGCCGAAGGTATGTTGCACGTAGGCGTGCAGGACTGCCGCGCCGTTGCTGGCGTCGGCGGCGATGGCATGGCTGCCGGCGCCGAGCCGGAACAGGCTGACGTAGACCAGCACCAGGCCGACGCCGGCGATCAGCCCGGCGACGATGGCGTAGCGGGTGATCAGCCGCGGCGACTGCACGCCGCGGGAACGGATGGCGTTGACGATGACGATGCCGAAGACCAGCGCGGCGAGGGTGTCCATGGTCAGGTAGCCGTTGACGAAACCCTGGGAGAACGCGGCCTGGGTGTACTCCGGCTGGGCCGTGCCGATCGGGCCGGCGGGCCAGAGGAAGGCGGCGACGCCGAGAATCGCCAGGGCAAGGATCTTCAGCGGGGCGAGGAAGCGTCCGACGGTGTCCAGCAGGCGACCGGGGTAGAGGGAGATGGCCAGGGCGAGGAGGAAGTACGCCAGGCTGTAGACGAACAGCGCCGTGCCGCTCTCGCCGAGCAGCGGCACCACGCCGACCTCGAAGGACACCGTGGCGGTGCGCGGAATGGCGAACAGCGGGCCGACCGCCAGGTAGCAGACCGCCGCCAGCAGGCCGCCGGCATACCTGCCGATCGGATGGCTGAGGGCGTCGACCGAACCGCCGACCTTGGCCAGGGCGATCACGGTGATCACCGGCAGCCCCACCGCGGTGATCAGGAAGCCCAGCGCCGCCAGCCACACATGGGGGCCGGACTGCAAGCCGACGATGGGCGGGAAGATGATGTTGCCGGCCCCGACGAACAGGGCAAAGGTCATAAAACCAAGCGCCAGGATGTCCCGGCCTTTCAAAGCGTTCATGCTGGAGAGGTACCGCGCTGCTCGAGGAAATTCACAGAAGGGTTTCCCGGGGGGTAGGGGAAACGGCACTCATCTGGATGGGACGAGCAGGGGAGGCGGCCGCTGTCCTTGTGGGAGCCGGGCCGGAAACTTGGCATGCTAACGAAAATGCCGGGGTCGCGGGATAGACATTGGTCTGGCTGTCCTTTTGTTGAAAAACGACGTCGCAATCAGAACAGTCCGTAGGCGCCAGCGCCGGAGCGCTCCGCGCTCCTTGCCGCTTGCTGTCTTCCGCCTGCGTCGGCGGCGCCATGCGGGGGGTATGCCGGCGAACCCGGAAAACGCCCGGAAAGCTTCCCGCGAACTTTTTGCAATCCGGCTGAAAGCCCCGGAACACAAGGGCTGCGGCGCTTCTGAAGGGTTACGTTTTCTGTAGGTATTCTTCACGAAAGATTGACGGATCGCCGAGCAGACTGCCGCCGTCGTCGAGTGCTGCCAGGGGCAACGCTGCGCACGGCAACCCGGAAGTCAGTGAAGATCCGTGCCCATGTCGAAAGCCCGCGCCGTCCGTCCCGAACTGCTGACCCTGCTGGTCAGCCTCGCCTTCCTGCTGTTCTACAACCTGCCGCTGTGGCAACGCCTGCTGGCGATCACCCCGGCGGGCTGGCAGGGCCTCGGCATGATGCTGGCGGTCGGCCTGATGATCGCCGCGATCTTCAACCTGGCGCTGACCCTGCTGGCGTTCCGCTGGCTGCTCAAGCCGGCGCTGACCCTGCTGATCCTGGCGGCCGCCGGCACCACCTACTTCATGACCCAGTACGGCGTGCTGATGGACGTCGGCATGCTGCGCAACGTCATGCAGACCAACCCGGCCGAGGTCGCCGACCTGCTTTCGCCGAAGCTCGCCGTCTACCTGGCGTTGCTTGGCGCGCTGCCGGTCTGGCTGCTGTGGCGCACGCCGGTGCGCTACCGGCCGTGGCCACGCGAGCTGCTGAGCAAGCTGCTGGTGGCGCTCGCCTGCCTGGCGCTGCTCGCCGGGGTGGCGCTGGCCAATTACCAGGGGCTGTCCTCGCTGTTCCGCAACAACAAGGAACTGCGCCTGCAGGTCACCCCGAGCAACCTGGTCGGCGCCGCCATCGGCTACGCCAAGGGCCAGGCCCAGGCCGCCAGCCAGCCGCTGCGGCCGATCGCCGTCGATGCCCGGCGCGCCGACCTGTGGCAGGGCCATGCGCGCAAGTCGCTGACCGTGCTGGTGGTGGGTGAGAGCGCGCGGGCGCAGAACTTCGGCCTCAACGGCTACGCTCGCGAGACCAACCCGCGGCTGAAGGCCGAGGAGGGCCTGATCAACTTCTCCAACGTGCACTCCTGCGGTACCGAGACCGCGGTGTCGGTGCCCTGCATGTTCTCCAACCTGGGCCGCGCGGACTACAGCGACGCTCGCGCGCGCACCCAGGAAGGCCTTCTCGATGTGTTGCAGCGCGCAGGCCTGCGGGTCCTGTGGCGGGACAACCAGTCCGGCTGCAAGGGCACCTGCGACCGCGTCGCCTTCCAGGACCTGAGCGAGAGCAAGGACCCGGCCCTGTGCGCCGGCGGCGAGTGTCATGACGAGATCCTCCTGCGCGACTTGCAGGCCTTCATCGACGGGCTGCAACAGGACACCGTGCTGGTCCTGCACCAGATGGGCAGCCACGGCCCGGCCTACTTCAAGCGTTATCCCAGGGAGTACGAGAAGTTTACCCCGGTCTGCGCCAGCAACGACTTCAGCGCCTGCTCGCGGGACAGCATCATCAACGGCTACGACAACACCCTGCTGTACACCGACCACGTGCTGGCCAGCCTGATCGACCTGCTGCGCAAGAACGAAGAGCGCATCGATACCGGCATGCTCTACCTCTCCGACCATGGCGAGTCGCTCGGCGAGTACAACCTCTACCTGCATGGCACGCCTTACCTGCTGGCGCCGGACCAGCAGAAGCACGTCGGCATGCTGGCCTGGTTCTCGCCCGGCTACCAGAGCGCCTTCGGCCTCGACAGTGGCTGCCTGCGCCAGCGCAGCAACGAGGAGCTGTCCCAGGACAACCTGTTCCACTCGATGCTCGGCCTGCTGGAAGTGCGCACCGGCGCCTACGATCCCGGCCTCGACCTGTTCGCCCCGTGCCGTGCGCCCGAGGTCCTGCAGGCGCTCAAGGCCGACGGCGGACGGGCGCTGTACTCCGAGGAAGCGTCTGGCCAGGAGCCGCCGGCTTCCTGATACGACCCGGCGAAAGGACTATTTCCTTCGCCTCGCGGAAGGGTAAGGTTCAGCCTCGGAACCCGCGAGGACGCCCATGGATCGCCACGCCCAACACAACCCCAGGAGCCGCGCCTGCGTGCTGCCCAACGGCCTGCGCCTGCACCTGGCGCATGATCCGGCGGCATCGCGCGCCGCTGCCTGGCTGCGGGTGGCGGCGGGCAGCCACGACGAGCCGAGCGCGCATCCCGGCCTGGCCCACTTCCTCGAGCACCTGTCGTTTCTCGGTGGCGCGGCGTTTCCCGGCGACGAGCGCCTGATGCCGTGGTTGCAGGTGCGCGGCGGCCAGGTCAACGCCAGCACCCGGGGCAGGACCACCGACTATTTCTTCGAGGTGACGGCGGAGCACCTTGGCGCCGGTCTGGCACGGCTGATCGACATGCTCGCCCGCCCCTTGCTGGACATCGATGCGCAACGGCGCGAGCGCGAAGTACTCGAGGCCGAATACCTGGCGCGCTCGGCCGACGAGCAGACCCTGATCGACGCAGCGCTGGCCCTCGGCCTGCCCGCCGGACACCCCCTGCGGCGTTTCGCTGCCGGGCGCCGCGACAGCCTGGCCCTGGAGAACGATGCGTTCCAGCGGGCCCTGCGCGAATTCCATGCCGCCCACTATCACGCCGGCAATTGCCAGCTATGGCTGCAAGGGCCGCAGGCACTGGACGAGCTGGAGAGGCTGGCGCAGCGTGCCTGCGCCGACCTACCGGGGCGCGCGCCAGGCGCGAGTCCGCCGCCGCCGCCGTTGCTGCCCTTCGCCGGCGAAGCGCTGGCGCTGCGCCTGCCGGGACCGCCGCGGCTGGTGCTGGGCTTTGCCCTCGACGCTTTGCGGGAGGCCGACGAACAGACCCTGCTGGCGTTCGCCGAATTGCTCGGCGATCGCTCGCCGGGCGGGTTGCTGGCGGCACTCGGCGAACAGGGCCTGGGCGAATCGGCGGCGCTGCGGGTGGTTCATCGGGACGCGCGGCAGGCGCTCCTGGCGTTGACCTTCGAACTGTTCGACGGCAGCGCGGCGGCGGCGCTGGAGGCGGCCTTTTTCGACTGGCTGGGCGCCCTGCGCGACGATGCCGCCAGCCTGCTGGCGGCGCGCCGGCCGTTGCTGGCGGAGCCCACTGCACCGCTGGAGCGACTACGCCAGCGCGTTCTTGGCCTGCCAGCGGAGATTCGCCCGGCCTGCCTGGACGCGCTGCGCGCCGACCGTTGCCTGCGGCTGCACCTGGACAGCGAACTCGACGGCGCCGAAGCGCGCTGGTCGGCGGGCTTCCGCCTGAGCGTGGCGCCGGTTGCCGCAGCGCCGCCGCTGACCGCGCAGCGGCATGCCTGGCGCTTCGAACTGCCGTTGCCGCCCAGTGCCGCCGCCGAGGGCGCGCTGTTCCTGCGCTGGCGCTTTCCCGGTGTTCCCGCACGGTCACGCTTCCTGGCGCTGCGCCAGGCGTTGCGTCCGCTGTGCGGCCAGGCGCGCCTGGGGGGAGTGGAGATGGGCCTGGAGGCGCTCGGCGAAGACTGGTCGCTGAGCCTGCTCGGTCCGCGCGATCGCCTCGAGGCCGCCGTGCGCCCGGCCCTGGCCCGGCTCCTCGCGGCGCCGCCCGACTGGCGCGCAAACGGCGAGCGTCTGTCCTCCGCCGAGCGGCGCCGCAGCGCCACTGGCCTGCCGATCCGGCAGTTGCTGGACGCCTTGCCCGGCCTACTCGGCGAGCCGCTGGCGGAGGTCGACGACTGGCGGCGGACGCGCTGGGACGCCTTGGTCATGCAGGCCGCGATGCCAGATCCCCGATGGATGCCCGGCCAGGCTGCCGGCGAGCGCCTGGCGCCTCTGCCGCCGAGGCCCGGACGGCATCGCCGCGAACTGGCCGTGGACGGCGAGTCGGCGTTGCTGCTGTTCTGTCCGCTGCCCTCGCCGGAGGTGCCGATGGAGGCGGCCTGGCGCTTGCTGGCGCGCCTGCACGAACCGGCCTTCCAGCGGCGCCTGCGCGACGAGCTGCAACTGGGCTACGCGTTGTTCTGCGGTTTCCGCGAGGTCGGCGCCCGGCGCGGCCTGCTGTTCGCCGCGCAATCCCCGCGTGCCTGCCCGGAACGCCTGCTGGAGCATATGGAGACCTTCCTCCAGCGCTCCGTCGAGGCGCTCGCGCAACTGCCGGAGCAACGCCTGGCCGGCCTGCGCGAAGCCCTCGCCGACGACCTGCGCCGAGCGCCGGGTAGCTTCGCCGAGCGAGCACGGCGCGCCTGGGCGGAGCACCTTGGCGGTGGCGCCGGTCGCTCCCGGCTGCTCGCCGAGGCCGCTCTCGGCCTGAGCGGCGACGACCTGCTCGCGGCCCAGGCCCGGTTTCTGGAGGCGCGCGGCGGCTGGTGGGTGCTTTCCAGCCGGCGCTGAAGCGAGCCACGCGGTAACTCGACGACAGCCTTGCCGGCGTCACTGCGGCGTTAGGTCGAAAGCCGCGCTGCTTCGGTGGCGCTCCCGCCGCGACCAAGGTTGCGCTACCGCCGGAGGAGCGCTGCCCGCGCCTTGCGCAGCGGCACCCACGCCCACCATGAAGAAGCGTCGAAGCAGGCCCAAGGAAGCGTATGGCCGGGCTTTCCCGGTTTCGATAATCGGCTCCGCCACGACCGGCCCGGTCGTTTCACCTCGCGGAGTGCGCCATGAACAAGAACAACACCGCCGTTCGCCGAATCCTGCCGCTGACCCTGGCCTCGCTGGGTGCCCTGGGCGGCCTGCAACCGGCCGCCGCCGATATCCTGCTGTACGACAAGGACGAGACCACCTTTTCCACCGACGGCTACTTCAATGCCTTCTACGTCAACAGCGACGTCGACCGCCAGGGCGAGACCTACGATCGCCGCCAGTCGCGGGTGAAGATGGGATTCCTGCCGAACTACATCGGCTTCAACTTCGGCAGGAAGGTCGACGAGCTGAGCCTCGGTGGTCGCGCTTCCTTCTGGGTGACCATCAACGACAGCGAGACCGACGGCACCGATACCGCCATCGACGTCCGTCAGTTCTACGGCACGGTCGCCGGCGACTGGGGCGAGGTGCTGATCGGCAAGGACTTCGGCCTGTTCTCGCGCTCGAACATCTTCCTCGACGAACTGCTGGCCGGTTTCGGCAACCCCAGCGACACCCTCGGCCTGGTGGACGGCAAGGGCGTCTCCTTCGGCAACATCGGCACCGGCTATCCGTACCCGTTCCCCACCTCGCAGATCACCTACCGCAACAACGACCTGCTGCCCGGCCTGCGCATCGCCGTGGGCATCCTCGACCCGATCGACTCCAACCAGATCGACAAAGACGCCAGCGACGGCCTCGACGACAAGGCCTACCAGGACAACCCGCGCTACGAGAGCGAGGTCAGCTACCAGTTCGACCTGGCCGGGGCGCAGGTCTACAGCTGGATCAACGGCGGCTACCAGACTTCGAAGAACACCAGCGACAGCGTCGACAGCGTGACTTCCAAGGGGGTCGGCTATGGCTTGCAGGTGAAGATGGGCGGTTTCTCCGTGACCGGTTCGGGGTTCACCGCCAAGGGCATCAATCCGTTCTTCACCAACAACGCCGGCGAAGCCGCGCTGCGCGAAGTGGACAGCCGCGGCGCATTGCTGCAGGGCTCGTATTCATGGGGCAAGAACCGCCTGGCGCTGTCCTACGGCAAGACCGTCGACGACGGCAACGGCCTGGGTTCCGCGGCCGACTACGAGAGTCGCGGCATCGCCTATTTCCGCACGATCAACGACAACCTCAAGCTGGTCGCCGAGCTGAACCGCTACCGGATCGACGGGCGCGACGGTGCCGCGCTCGACGAGGACACCGACACCGTGGCCCTCGGCGCCGTATTGAACTGGTGATACCGCTACTTTCGAAGGACCCCGCCGCGACCCAAGTAGGATAGGGGCCGCGGCGGCGCCCTTCGTAGAATGCTGGCGAGGCGGAACGACGGGGGAGCGGGCATGTACGAAGGGCAGGGGGAAGGGGTCTGCAGGGGCATGTCCAGCGCGCGCGACGTCGAAGTGGTGGCCCAGGACCTGGCGCGCCAGCTTATCCATCCGCACCTGGGCTTCGTGCTGTTCTTCTGTTCCGCGGAATACGACCTGCCGGCCCTCGGCGAGATGCTCGAACGCTACTTCGGCGGCATCGACCTGGTCGGCTGCACCACCGCCGGCGAGATCACTCCGGCGGGCTACGGGCGCGGCTGCGTCAGCGCGGTGGGCTTCGACGTGCGCAGCTTCGCCATCAGCAGCGCGCTGATCGACGAAATGGAGCGCTTCAGCCTGCTGGACGCGCAGCAGATGGTCGAGACCCTGGTGGCCGGCTGTCGCCGCGGCGGCCTGGCGCCGATCAAGGACCACAGTTTCGCCCTGACCTTGCTCGACGGCCTGTCCAGCCGCGAAGAGGTGGTGCTCGCCGCGCTTGGCGCGGCGCTCGGCGCGATCCCGCATTTCGGTGGCTCGGCCGGCGACGACCGGCACCTGACCCACACCCATGTCTACCACCAGGGCCAGTTCCATACCGGGGCGGCAGTGGTGGTGCTGGTCAACACCTGGTTGGACTTCGAGGTCTTCACCACCCATCACGTGGTGCCGCGCGCCGAAAAGTTGGTGGTGACCCGCGCCGACAGCGGCAGCCGGCGGGTCCACGAACTCAACGCCGAGCCGGCGGCGCTGGAATACGCCCGGCTGGTCGGGGTGGCGCCGCAGGCGCTGGATTTCGCCCTGTTCTCCGCGCATCCGCTGGCGGTGCGGGTCGACGAACGCTATTACGTGCGCTCGATCCAGCAGGCCAACGAGGACCTGAGCCTGACGTTCTACTGTGCGGTGGAGAACGGCATCGTTCTCACCGCGATGAGCACCGGCCCGCTGTTGCCCAACCTGGAGGCGCAGTTCCGCCGCCTCCACGAGCGCCTCGGACCGCCGTTGCTGACCATCGGTTGCGACTGCTTCCTGCGGCGCCTGGAGCTGGAGGTCGGCGGTGACACGCAAGCGACCGCCGCGTTTCTCCGCAGCCAGCAGGTGATCGGCTTCAACACCTACGGAGAGCAATTCAATGGCATGCATATCAACCAGACCTTCACCGGGGTCGCCATTGGCCGACCCCGCGGAGGTGTCCGTCGCTGAGCTGCAGGCGCGGGTCGTCGCCCTCGAAGAAGAGCGGCACAAGTTGCAGCGGATCAACCAGGCGCTGATCGGACGCATCGAGTCGAGCGCCGCGCAGAGCGACGAGGCCTACGGCGCCTTCCAGTATTCCGTGGTGCTGGCCGAGCAGGTCCGCGAGCGCACCGACGCGCTGAGCCAGACGATGCTCGAACTGAAGGCCAGCAACCAGTTGCTCAGCGACGCTCGCCTGCGTGCCGAGACCGCCCACCAGCATCTGCTCGACGCCATCGAAAGCATCTCCGACGCCTTCGTCCTGTTCGATCCGCAGCAGCGCATCGTGCTGTTCAACGAGCGCTTCCGCGCGCTGTGGGTCGACAGCCGGGCGCGGATCGGTCCTGGCATGCGCCGCGCCGAACTGCACCGGCTGGCGCGCAGCGGCGGGCTGATCGTCGAGGAACAGCGCGGCGGCGACCAGCAGACCCTGTATCGCCTGCGCGACGAGCGCTGGCTGCGGATGAGCGAACGGCCGACCCGCGACGGCGGGCTGGCGGTGCTCTACAGCGACGTCACCGAGATCAAGCTCAGCGAGACCGCGCGCCGCGAGCAGGCGCTGGCGCAGAAGTCGCACCTGTTGCAGCGGGCGGTGGACAACCTCTCCCAGGGCGTGGCGATGGTCGGCGCCGACGGCGTGCTGGAGTTGTGGAACCGGCGCTTCCTGGAACTCTGCGGGCTGGCGCCGATCGCCGGGCACCGGGCCTTCGCCGAAGTCATGGCGGAGAGCGAATTGCCGTTGCTCACGCCGTGCAGCCAGGACTCCCAGGGGAGTCCGCTGAGCGCCCGCGAGCAGCGCCTGTTCG
The DNA here is from genome assembly GCF_037574965.1 of Pseudomonas sp. KBN12P06040. NCBI lineage: Bacteria > Pseudomonadati > Pseudomonadota > Gammaproteobacteria > Pseudomonadales > Pseudomonadaceae > Pseudomonas > Pseudomonas sp. KBN12P06040. The sequence goes on along the minus strand of NZ_JBBELS010000001.1, from coordinate 3,396,523 downwards.
ATGGCCGGGTGCTGGAGATCCGTACCCATGCGCTGCCCACCGGCGGCTTCGTCAACACCTTCACCGACATCACCGAACGCTATCGCCACGCCGAGGCGTTGCGCGCCAGCGAGCGCTGGATCCGCCTGATCACCGACCAGGTGCCGGCGCTGATCGCCTATCTCAGCGACGAACTGGTCTACGAATTCACCAACAAGGTCTACGAGGAGTGGTACCGCTGGCCCAGCGGCTCGATGCTCGGCCGCTGCCTGCGCGACGTGCATGGCGCCGAGCACTGCCGGCGCCTGGAACCGTACTTCGAGCGGGCCCTGGCCGGCGAAAGCGTGACCTTCGAGATCGCCGAGACCGCGTTGTCCGGCGAGGAGCGCTACATGCAGCGCTCCTACGTGCCGAACCGCCAGGCCGACGGCCGGGTCGCCGGGCTGTTCGTGCTGATTCGGGATATCACCGAGCGCCGGCGGACCGCCGAGGCGCTGCACCAGGCCTACCAGAACCTCGAACAGCGGGTGCGCGAGCGGACCGCCGAGCTGACCACCCTCAACGACCAGTTCAAGCGCGAGATCCACGAGCGCAGCCAGGTCGAGGCGCGCCTGCGCGAGGCCAAGCGCGAGGCGGAACAGGCCAACCTGTCGAAGACCAAGTTCCTCGCGGCGGTCAGCCACGACCTGCTGCAACCGCTGAACGCCGCGCGGCTGTTCACCAGCGCCTTGCAGGAGCGCGGCAGCGCGGCGCGGGACAACGAGGCGCTGGTGAACAACATCAGCCATTCGCTGGAGGACGTGGAGAACCTGCTCGGCACCCTGGTGGACATTTCCAAGCTGGACGCCGGCGTGATCACCCCGGACATCGCCCCGTTCGAGCTTGGCGAACTGCTCGGCAACCTGGCCGCGGAGTACCGCCAGGTAGCCGCCAGCGAAGGGCTACGCCTGGACTTCGTGGCCTGCGGGGCGCTGGTCCGCAGCGACCAGCAACTGCTCGCGCGAATCCTCCGCAACCTGCTTTCCAACGCCATCCGCTATACCCCGCGAGGGCGCGTGCTGCTGGGTTGCCGCCGGCATCGGCAGCGCCTGTCGATCGAGGTCTGGGACACCGGGGTGGGCATCGCCGCCGACAAGCTCGGCGAGATTTTCCAGGAATTCAAGCGCGGCGAGTCGCAGCGTTGCCACCAGGACCGCGGGCTCGGCCTGGGACTGGCGATCGTCGACAAGATCGCCCGCATGCTCGGCCACCGGGTCCGGGTCGGCTCGCTGCCGGGCAAGGGCTCATGCTTCGCCATCGAGGTACCGCTGGCCCGCCATGCCCCGCGCAGTCGCGCCGAGCCGCTGGCCAGCGCGGACGACCTGCGCGAGCGCCTGCGTGGTTCGCGGGTGTGGGTGCTGGACAACGATGCGGCGATCTGCGCCGGCATGCGCACGTTGCTCGAAGCCTGGGGCTGCCGGGTAGTGACGGCGCTGTCGGAGGAAGACCTGGCGCGACAGGTCGACAACTACCATGCCGAGGCCGACCTGCTGATCGTCGACTATCACCTCGACGACCAGCGCAACGGCGTCGACGCGGTCGCCGCGATCAACGCCCGGCGCGGCTCGCCGCTGCCGGCGCTGATGATCACAGCCAACTACAGCAACGAACTCAAGCAGCAGGTTCGCGAGCTTGGCCATACCCTGATGCACAAGCCGGTGCGGCCGATGAAGCTGAAGACCGCGCTCTGCCACTTGCTGGAGCGCGAAGCCTCGGTCTGATTCAGGCGCCTTCGCGTGCCGCGCGGCCCAGGCGCGGGGCGAGGATCAGGGCGATCCCGCCGAGCACCGCCAGGGTCGCCGGCGGCAATCGCGGGGCGAGCGGCTCGCCGAGCAGCAGGGCGCCGCAGAGGGCGGCGAGCACCGGCACGCTGAGCTGCACCGAGGCGCCCTGGATCGCCGTCAGCCCCGGCAGTGCGCTGTACCAGACGGCGTAGCCGAGGCCGGAGGCGAGGGCGCCGGAAAGCAGGGCATAGGCCAGCCCGGCGCCGTCCAGCCGCAACTGCCCGTGGAATGCCAGGAGCAGCAGGGCGGCGAAGGCAAGGGCACGCAGGAAGTTGCCCGCGCTGACCGCCAGCGGATCGCCGCCGCCGCGGCCGAGCAGGGTATAGAGGCCCCAGGCGAGGCCGGACAGGAGCATCAGCAGGGCACCGCCCAGCGGCGGCGCGCTGGCTCCGGGGAGCAACAGGAACAGCAGGCCGCCCAGGGCCAGCAGGAAACCGAGCAGCGCCTGTCCGCCCAGCCGTTCGCCGCGCAGCAGGCCGGCCAGCAGCAGGGTGACCTGCACCGCGCCGAACAGCAGCAGCGCGCCGGTGCCGGCGTCCAGCTGCACGTAGGCGTAGGAGAACGCGGCCGCGTAGACGAACAGCGCCGCCGCCCCGCGCCAGCCGCCGCGCGCGGGCGTGGCCGGGCGCCGGCGCAGATGCAGCAGGACGGCGAGCATGAGGGCGCCGGAGAAGAGACGCAGGGCGGTGAAACTGACCGCGTCGATGGCGGTGTCCTTCAGCGCCGCGCGGCAGAGCAGCGAATTGCCGGCGAAGGCCAGCAACGCCAGGACAGTGAGCAGCAGGGTACGGCGGTCGGGCATCGGCGGGTCTCAGCGGCGCAGGTAGGCGGCGAAGTCGATGTCGCCGGCGCTGAGGATCGCCTGGACCCGGTTGTGTACCTTGAGCTTGCGCAGGATCGCCGAGACGTGCGCCTTCACCGTGGTCTCGGCGATGTCCAGGTTGTAGGCGATCTGCTTGTTCGACTCGCCCTTGGTCATCTGCTCCAGCACCAGCAGCTGCTTGCGGGTCAGGGCCTGGAGCAGTTCCGGGGAGATGCCGTGTTCTTCGTGGCCGCTGCGTCGCGGCGAACTCTTCTGGGTGCGGATCACGTCCGAGGGCAGGTAGACGTTGCCGTTGAGGATCTGCTCGATGGCTTCGGTCATCTGCGCGCGTGGCGAGGACTTGGTGATGAAGCCCACCGCGCCGTAGGTGATGGCCTGTAGCACCACCTGCTTGTCCTGCTCGGCGGAGACGATAACCACGGGAATGGTCGGGGCCTCGTTGCGCAGGTTCATCAGGCCGTTGAGGCCGTGCATGCCGGGCATGTTCAGGTCGAGCAGGATCAGGTCGAGGTCGTCGTGTTCCTGGGTCAGGCCCAGGGCGCTGTCGAGGTCGGCGGTTTCCATCACTTCGCTGCCGGGGAATCCGTCGGCGATGACATTGTGGATGGCCTCGCGGAACAGCGGGTGGTCGTCGGCGATCAGGATCTTGTACATGGCCTGCACCTCGTTATTGTCGTTATGGGCGGCTGGTGGCGGCTCGGGGCACGCGGGCGGATGCGAATGCGCTCACGGTAGCAGTCGTGGGCGCGATAGCCCAGCGGGCGGGCGTTCCGCCGCGCGCTGCCGGGGACGCGTCGCGGACGGTCGGCAGCCGGGTAGGCGGAGAAGGCGAACTCGGTACTGCGGCGGGACCGCCGCAGGGTAGTCGGGCGCTACGCGGGGCAAGGCAAGGCGGGGCATGGCGGCTTCTCGTCGTTTCTTCTTGTATGCGTCATTACAGGGCAGGCGCGCTGCTTTGGAAATTCGACGTCCGGAGGGGTGAACCAGTACCAAAGTAGCAGGACCAGGCGCTTGCGCAGCGCTCCTGCTGCATCGGCGGCGCCCGCAAGGGCGGCTGGAGGCGGGTGGCCGCGCAAAAGTAGCGGCCCGGCAGTACCAAGGTAGTAGCACGCCGTGGCTCCGCGCGTCCTAGCATGTCTCGACAACGACAATGGACAGGAGTCGCCGCCATGCGCATCGCCGTCACCCTGGTGTTGCCCATCCTGCTGATCCTCAGCCTGCTCGGGTTCGATTTCCTCTATTCCCGCCACCTCGGCCAGGAAAGACCTGCCGCCTGCGCCGTCGGACAGGCCTGTCGGATCGCCCCCTGAGCCACGCCATGGATGACCTGCGACCCGCCGGCCCGGCGGAGTACCGCTGGCTGCTCGCCGTGCAGGAGCGCGAGCGGCGCTTGCTGGCCCAGGCGGTGCATGACGATATCGGCCAGTACCTGACGGGTATCCGCACCCAACTGTTGTTGCTGCGCTGCACGGCAGGCGCCGGGCAGCCGGCGCTGGCACGCCTGGAACGCTACTGCCAGGGGCTGGACGACAGCTTCCGCGCGCTGCTGCGCGGTCTACCGCCGCCGGCCCTGCAACGCCAGTCGCTGGACGAGGCGCTGCGCGCCTGCGTGGCGGACTGGCAGGAAGGCCAGGGCATCGCCTGCGAGCTGCGCCTGGGCGGTCCGCTGCCGCCCCTGGATGCGGCGGCCGGGACCCATCTCTACCGCCTGTTGCAGGAGGCGCTGAACAACGTCGCCCGGCATGCCGGCGCCAGCCGCGTGCGGATCCGCCTGCAACGCCGTGGCGGCTTTCTCTACCTGAGCGTACGCGACGACGGTCGCGGCTGCGCGGCGGACCCGGCACCCGGCTTCGGCCTGGACTCGATGCGCCAGCGCGCGCGCTGCCTGGGCGCTGAACTGAGCCTGCGCAGCCGTCCCGGACAGGGCCTGGCGTTGCGCCTGCGGATGCCGCTGGAACGCGGCGACTGAGAGGAGAGGACGATGAAGATCCTGCTGGTGGACGATCATTTCGTGGTCCGCGAAGGGCTGGCCGCGCTGTTGCGCGGGCTGCTCCCCGACGTGGAGGTGAGCGAGGCCGGCGATGGCGAAGAAGCCTTGCAGGCGGTGCAGCGGGACATTCCTTCGCTGGTCATCGTCGATCTCGGCCTGCCGGGCATCAGCGGCCTGGAACTAACTCGCCGGCTGCGCCAGCGCCTGCCGCAGTTGCGTGTGCTGTTCTTCAGCCTCCACGACGAACTGGCCCTGGTGCGCCAGGCGCTGGATGCCGGTGCCCGCGGCTACGTGACCAAGCGCGCGGCGCCGACGGTGCTGCTGGAGGCGATACGGCGAGTGCTCGCCGGCCAGCTCTATCTGGAGCAGCCCCTGGCCACGCGCCTGGCCTGCCAGTCGTGGGAAGAGCAGGGCGGGGCAGCGTTGCGCGGGCTGACCCGTCGCGAGTTCGAGATCTTCCGCCTGCTCGCGCGTGGCCTGGCCCTGCGCGAGGTGGCCGAGCACCTGGGGGTAAGCGCCAAGACCGTGTCCAACCATGTCAGCCTGCTCAAGCAGAAGTTGCAGGTGAGTACCCAGGCGGAACTGGTGCACCGGGCCATCGACAGCGGCGTGCTGCGGCTGGGCCTGCCGCTGCCGCTCGCCGAGGAGGCTCGCGGCAGCCTCGGCTAGGGGCGACGTCGCTGCTGTCCGGCGCTTCACTGCCAGCCCGCGGGGCAATCCTTGCAACCCTGCATGTTGCTGCCCTGGAAGTTGCCGAAGCGCACCTTGCTGCCGCGCAGGTCGGCATCCTCCAGGTTGGCCTCGGCCAGCTTGACTTCCTGCAGGTTGGCGTCGCGCAGGTCGGCGCCCTTGAGATCGGCGCGGGACAGCCAGGTCATCTCCAGGTCGGCGGCGCGCAGCGTGGCCTGGTGCAGGCGGCCGCCGCTGAGACGGGCGAACTCCAGGTAGGCGGCGGTGAGGTCGGCGCCTTGCCACTGGGCGCCCTGGGCGAACAGGCCCCAGGCCTGGATCGCCACCGCCCTGGCGCCGGAGAGGTCGGCGCCGCGCAGGTTGGCTTGCTGCAGGCTGGCGCGGGTGAGGTCGGCACCACGCAGGTTGGCTTTTTCCAGGTTGGCCAGGTCGAGCCTGGCGTGACGCAGGTCGGCGCCGGAGAGATCGGCGCCGGCCAGGTCGATGCGGCCGAGGTCGAGGTTGCGCAGGTCGGCGCCGCGCAAGTCGGCCTTGGCGCAGCGCGCGCCGGGCTCCAGGCGGCAGCCGGCGATGACGCGGACGTCGTCGATGTCGTCGGCGGCCTGGGCCAGGCCGGCGCCGAGCAGGGTGGCGCAGAGGAGGAAGGTCTTCATCGGGATACTCCGCAGGCGGGGAAAGCCGCGCCTCGCAGGGCGCGGCGCGGGGATCAGCGGCTGGCGGTGCGGTTGTCCCAGCTGGGCAGCTTGAATACCCAGAAGGAACCGCCCTGGGCCACCGGCCGGGTCAGGTCGGCCATGTCGCCGCCCCACAGCGGCACGGCGCCGCCGTAGCCGACGGTCACGCCGAGGTACTGCTCGCCGTCCTGTTCCCAGGTGATCGGTGGCGAGACGATGCCGCTGCCGGTCTGGAATTTCCACAGCTCCTTGCCGCTCTTCGCGTCGAAGGCCTTGAAGTAGCCGTCGCCGGTGCCGGTGAACACCAGGTTGCCGGCGGTGGCCAGCACCCCGGCCCAGAGCGGCAGGTGTTCCTTGTGTTCCCAGACCACCTTGCCGCTGACCGGGTCCATGGCGCGCAGGCTGCCGACGTGGTCGTCGTACATGCGCTTGATCCGGAAGCCCATGCCCAGGTAGGCGCTGCCCTTCGTATAGCTGACCTCCTCGGTCCAGTAGTCTTCCTTCCAGTGGTTGGCCGGCACGTAGAACAGGCCGGTGTCCTGGCTGTAGGCCATCGGGTTCCAGTTCTTGCCGCCGAGGAACGGCGGCGATACTTCCACCGCCTTGCCATGCTTCTGCCCCGGTTCCGGCAGCGGCGGGCGCTGGCCCTCGCGCTCCACCGGGCGGCCGGTCTTCAGGTCGATGTGGCTGGCCCAGGTGATGTTGTCGACGAAGGGGAAGGCGTTCTGCAACTTGCCGTTGCTGCGGTCGACCACATAGAAGAAGCCGTTGCGGTCGGCGTGGGCGGTGGCCTTGACGATCTTGCCGTCCTTGGCCTTGTAGTCGAACAGCACCAGTTCGTTGTTGCCGGAGAAGTCCCAGGCGTCGTTGGGGGTGTGCTGGTAGAACCACTTCACCTCGCCGCTGCTCGGGTCCACCCCGACCTGGCCGGAGGTGTAGAGGCTGTCGTAGTCGTGCGGGTTGCCGCCCTTGGCGGTGCGCGCCCAGGTGTTCCACGGGCCGGGGTTGCCGGCGCCGACGATGATGGTGTTGGTCTCGGCGTCGAAACTGGCGCTCTGCCAGGGAGCGCCGCCGCCGTGGCTCCACGACTCGACCTTGCCGGTCGGCGAGTTGCGATCGTCCGGCCAGGAGGGCGCCTTGACGTCGCCGGTCACCGTGCTGTCCTTGCCGTTCAGGCGGCCCATGTGGCCTTCGACGAAGGGACGCATCCAGATTTCCTCGCCGGTATCCGGATCGCGGGCGAACAGGCGGCCGACCACGCCGAACTCGTCGCCCGAACTGCCGTGGATCAGCAGGACCTTGCCGGTCTTGCCGTCCTTCACGATGGTCGGCGCGCCAGTCATGGTGTAGCCGGCGCCGTGATCGGCGAACTTCTTCTTCCACACCACCTTGCCGGTGTTCTTGTTCAGCGCCACCACCGAGGCGTCGAGGGTGCCGAAGAACACCTTGTCGCCATAGATCGCGGCGCCGCGGTTGACCACGTCGCAGCACGGGCGGATGTCGTCGGGCAGGCGGTGGTTGTAGGTCCACAGGCGCTTGCCGGTCTTCGCGTCGAGGGCGAACAGCCGCGAGTAGGAGGCGGTCACGTAGATCACGCCGTCGCTGACGATGGCCTGGGACTCCTGGCCGCGCTGTTTCTCGTCGCCGAAGGAGTACGACCAGGCCGGGGTCAGCTTGAACACGTTGTCGGCGTTGACCTGCTTGAGCGGGCTCCAGCGCTGGGCGTGGGTGCCCATGCCGTACTGCAGCACGTCGCCGGTGGTCTTGTCGTCGTTGGCGATGTCCTCCCAGGTCACATCCTTGGCCAGCGCGGCGCCAGCGCTGCCCAGGGCGACGGCGAAGGCGAGGCAGTGCAGGCTCGGGCGCAGGAGGCCGGCAGGGGCGGGTGAGGTTCTTGTTGTCATGATCGGGTTCCCGTTTGGAGTGAGGGTCGAGAAACGGCAGGCCGCTGCTCGGGCCGCGGCGGCTTCATGGTGGAAGCGGGGCGCGCCGACGGGAACGGAAGATCGCCCGATTCGGCCGGGAAGACTTCCCGGACGGGGCATGACTTGGACTTGCTGCCAAAGCCCCACGTTAGGCCTTCCGAGGCTCTACTCCGAAGGGAGTAGGCGAGGACGCCCAAAGCAGGATTCGGGCGCGCGGCGGAGCTTCCTAGGATGGCGATGAGCGCCGTTTGGCGCCCGTGCCTTGTCCTGTCTCCCCGGAGGAATGAAGTGATGAACAAGAACAACGCCTTGCGCGGCCTGCTGGTGCTGGCCGGTCTCAGCCTCTCGAGCCTGGCGCTGGCCCACGGCGATGTGACCCCCCAGGCAGTGGACACCAAGGGACTCGAGCCGCTGGGCAAGGAATGGCGCGACACCAACCCCTACCGCGAGCCCTACGCCAAGCACGACCTCGCCGTCGAGATCGGCGCCTCCGCCTACAACCAGAACTGCGCGCGCTGCCACGGCCTGGAAGCCAAGTCCGGCGGCATCGCCCCGGACCTGCGCCTGCTGGAGACCGGCGCCGAGGGCGACGAATGGTTCAAGGAGCGGGTCATCAACGGCGCGGTGCGCGATGGCGCGGTGTACATGCCGAAGATGGCCGACTTCATCAGCCAGGAAGGCCTCTGGGCGATCCGCAGCTATCTGGAAAGCGTGCACGTCGACGAGTGACGCGCCCGACCCTTCGCCGCCGACCGCGGCGCCCTTGCACGAGTCCGCCGCGCCACGGCGGAACGACCACACAGGAGAGCTTCGCCATGATCTACGCAGCGCCCGGAACCCCCGGTGCCGTCGTCACCTTCAAGCCTCGCTACGGCAACTACATCGGCGGCGAGTTCGTGCCTCCGGTCAAGGGCCAGTACTTCACCAACACCTCGCCGGTGAACGGCCAGCCGATCGCCGAGTTCCCCCGTTCCACCGCCGAGGACATCGACAAGGCCCTCGACGCCGCCCACGCCGCCGCCGACGCCTGGGGCCGTACCTCGGTGCAGGAGCGTTCGAACATCCTGCTGAAGATCGCCGACCGCATCGAGCAGAACCTGGAACTGCTCGCCGTCACCGAGACCTGGGACAACGGCAAGGCCGTGCGCGAGACCCTCAACGCCGACATCCCCCTGGCCGCCGACCACTTCCGCTACTTCGCCGGCTGCATTCGCGCCCAGGAAGGCTCCGCCGCCGAGATCAACGACAGCACCGTGGCCTACCACATCCATGAGCCGCTGGGCGTGGTCGGGCAGATCATCCCGTGGAACTTCCCGCTGCTGATGGCCGCCTGGAAGCTGGCCCCGGCGCTGGCCGCCGGCAACTGCGTGGTGCTCAAGCCGGCCGAGCAGACCCCGCTGGGCATCTGCGTGCTGCTGGAACTCATCGGCGACCTGCTGCCGCCGGGCGTGCTCAACGTCGTCCAGGGCTTCGGCAGGGAGGCCGGCGAGGCCCTGGCCACCAGCAAGCGCATCGCCAAAATCGCCTTCACCGGTTCCACCCCGGTCGGCTCGCACATCCTCAAGTGTGCGGCGGAGAACATTATTCCCTCCACCGTCGAGCTGGGCGGCAAGAGCCCGAACATCTACTTCGAAGACATCATGCAGGCCGAACCGGCGTTCATCGAGAAGGCCGCCGAGGGCCTGGTGCTGGCCTTCTTCAACCAGGGCGAGGTGTGCACCTGCCCGTCCCGCGCGCTGGTCCAGGAGTCGATCTACCCGGCGTTCATGGAAGAGGTGCTGAAGAAGGTCAGGGCGATCAAGCGCGGCGACCCGCTGGACACCGAGACCATGGTCGGCGCCCAGGCCTCCCAGCAGCAGTACGAGAAGATCCTCTCCTACCTCGACATCGCCCAGCAGGAAGGCGCCGAAGTGCTCACCGGCGGCAGCGTCGAGAAGCTCGAAGGCAACCTGGCCAGCGGCTACTACATCCAGCCGACCCTGCTCAAGGGGCACAACGGCATGCGCGTGTTCCAGGAGGAAATCTTCGGCCCGGTGGTCGGCGTCACCACCTTCAAGGACGAAGCCGAGGCCCTGGCCATCGCCAACGACACCGAGTACGGCCTCGGCGCCGGCCTCTGGACCCGCGACATCAACCGCGCCTACCGCATGGGCCGCGGGATCAAGGCCGGTCGCGTGTGGACCAACTGCTACCACCTGTACCCGGCCCACGCCGCGTTCGGCGGCTACAAGAAGTCCGGCGTCGGTCGCGAGACGCACAAGATGATGCTCGACCACTACCAGCAGACCAAGAACCTGCTGGTGAGCTACGACATCGACCCGCTGGGCTTCTTCTGAGCGGTCCTCAGCCGCCGCGGATCGCTCCGACCCGCGGCCTTTCCGCCAAGGCACCTGCGGGTGCGCTCGTCCCGCGTCCCGACGCGGCTTTCCCCATGGCGGGTTCTGGCGCGACGCGGCCCTGGCCGCGTCTTTTTTTTCGCCTCGCCGCCGCCCCGGCATGGACTAGGCTTCTGCCCTGCACCAGGGCGAACCAGGGGGGCGCAACGGCGATCTCCCGGCGAACCTTGGGCGGAACAGGCAGTCCCTACCAAATCAGGGGGAAAACTCCTTCGAAAGTCTCATTCGGAGCGAGCCCCGCTGATGTTTAACTCGACCTGCCGGAATCGCCCGGCCCCACCAGAGAGGATCGACCCCATGTGGACCAAGCCCAGCTTCACCGACCTGCGTCTCGGTTTCGAAGTGACCCTCTACTTCGCCAACCGCTGATCCGTTCGGCCCCGGTCTTCCGGGGCCTCCCTCCAGCCCGCGGGGCAGACCCATGCACATCCGTATTCTCGGTTCGGCCGCCGGCGGCGGCTTCCCCCAGTGGAACTGCAACTGCCGCAACTGTCGTGGGGTCCGCGACGGCAGCGTAGCGGCCCAGCCACGCACGCAATCCTCCATCGCCCTGTCCGACGACGGCGAGCGCTGGATCCTCTGCAACGCCTCGCCCGACATCCGTGCCCAGATCGCCGCCTTCCCGGCCCTCCAGCCGGCGCGTCGGCCGCGCGATACGGCGATCGGCGCGATCGTCCTGCTCGACAGCCAGATCGACCACACCACCGGCCTGCTCAGCCTGCGCGAAGGCTGCCCGCACGAAGTCTGGTGCACGCAGATGGTCCACCAGGACCTCAGCGAAGGCTTCCCGCTGTTCCCCATGCTTTCCCACTGGAACGGCGGCCTGCGCCACCGGCCGATCGCCCTCGATGGCGAGCCTTTCGCCATCCCGGCCTGTCCGCGCCTGCGCTTCACTGCGATCCCCCTGCGCAGTAGCGCGCCGCCGTATTCCCCGCATCGCGGCGATCCGCATCCGGGCGACAACATCGGCCTGTTCGTCGAGGACCTCGATAGCGCCGGTGCGCTGTTCTATGCACCGGGCCTCGGCGAGGTGGACGAGGCGCTGCTCGAATGGATGCGCCGCGCCGACTGCCTGCTGGTGGACGGTACGCTCTGGCGCGACGACGAGATGCTGGTCTGCGAGGTCGGTGACAAGCTCGGCCGGCAGATGGGGCACCTGGCGCAGAGCGGGCCGGGCGGCATGCTCGAGGTGCTGGCGAAGGTGCCGGCCGCGCGCAAGGTACTCATCCACATCAACAACACCAATCCCATCCTCGACACCGCTTCGGCCGAACGCGCCGAGCTGGATGCCAGTGGCATCGAAGTGGCCTGGGATGGCATGCACATCCAGCTGTAGGGGGCCAACATGAGCCGTGCCGCCATGGATCGCGCCGAATTCGAACGGGCGCTGCGCGACAAGGGACGCTACTACCATATCCACCATCCGTTCCATGTCGCGATGTACGAGGGCCGTGCCAGTCGCGAACAGATCCAGGGCTGGGTGGCGAACCGTTTCTACTACCAGGTCAACATCCCGCTGAAGGACGCGGCGATCCTGGCCAACTGTCCCGACCGCGAGGTCCGCCGCGAGTGGATCCAGCGTATCCTCGACCACGACGGCGCCCCCGGCGAGGCGGGCGGCATCGAGGCCTGGCTGCGTCTGGCGGAAGCGGTGGGCCTGGAGCGCGAGCAGGTGCTGTCCGAGGAGCGGGTGCTGCCCGGCGTGCGCTTCGCCGTCGACGCCTACGTCAACTTCGCCCGTCGCGCCAGTTGGCAGGAGGCGGCGAGCAGTTCGCTGACCGAACTCTTCGCCCCGCAGATCCACCAGTCGCGGCTGGACAGTTGGCCGCGCCACTATCCGTGGATCGAGGCGGCCGGCTACGAGTATTTCCGCAGTCGCCTGGCCCAGGCCCGGCGCGACGTCGAGCACGGCCTGCGGATCACCCTGGAGCACTATCGGACCCGCGAGGCACAGGAACGCATGCTGGATATCCTGCAATTCAAGCTGGACGTGTTGTGGAGCATGCTCGACGCGATGAGCATGGCCTACGAACTCGAACGCCCGCCGTACCATACGGTGACCCGCGAGCGGGTCTGGCATCGGGGTCTGGCATCATGAGCCTGCCGTCGCTCGACAGCGTGCCGACGCTGCGCCGGGGCTTCCGCTTCCAGTTCGAACCGGCCCAGGACTGCCATGTGCTGCTCTACCCCGAAGGCATGGTCAAGCTCAACGACAGCGCCGGGGAAATCCTCAAGCTGGTCGATGGCCGCCGCGACGTGGCGGCCATCGTCGCGGCGCTGCGCGAGCGTTTCCCCGAAGTCCCCGGCATAGACGAAGACATCCTGGCGTTCCTCGAGGTGGCCCATGCGCAATTCTGGATCGAGCTGCAGTGAAAGCGTGGGGCCGCCGCTCTGGCTGCTGGCCGAGCTGACCTATCGCTGTCCGTTGCAGTGCCCGTACTGCTCGAACCCGCTGGAATTCGCCCGCGAGGGCGCCGAGCTGAGTACCGCGGAATGGATCGAGGTGTTCCGCCAGGCTCGCGAGCTGGGCGCCGCACAGCTCGGTTTCTCCGGCGGCGAGCCGCTGCTGCGCCAGGACCTCGCCGAACTGATCGAGGCAGGGCGCGGCCTGGGCTTCTACACCAACCTGATCACCTCCGGCATCGGCCTCGACGAGGCACGCCTGGCGCGCTTCGCCGAGGCCGGGCTGGACCACGTGCAGATCAGCTTCCAGGCCGCTGACGAAGAAGTGAACAACCTGCTCGCCGGCTCACGCAAGGCCTTCGCCCAGAAACTGGCGATGGCCCGCGCGGTGAAGGCGCACGGCTATCCGATGGTGCTCAACTTCGTCACCCACCGGCACAACATCGACAACATCGAGCGGATCATCCAGCTGTGCATCGAGCTGGAAGCCGATTACGTCGAACTCGCCACTTGCCAGTTCTACGGCTGGGCCGCGCTGAACCGTGCCGGGCTGCTGCCGACCCGCGCCCAACTGGAGCGCGCCGAGCGGATCACCGCCGAATACCGCCAGCGGCTGGCCGCCGAAGGCAATCCGTGCAAGCTGATCTTCGTCACCCCCGACTACTACGAGGAACGGCCGAAGGCCTGCATGGGCGGCTGGGCCAGCGTATTCCTCGACATCACCCCCGACGGCACCGCGCTGCCGTGTCACAGCGCGCGGCAATTGCCGGTGCAGTTTCCCAACGTGCGCGAGCACAGCCTGCGCCACATCTGGTACGAATCGTTCGGCTTCAACCGTTACCGCGGCGACGCCTGGATGCCCGAACCCTGCCGTTCCTGCGAGGAGAAGGAGAGGGACCACGGCGGCTGCCGCTGCCAGGCGTTCCTCCTCACCGGCGATGCCGACGCCACCGACCCGGTCTGCGCCAAGTCGGCACGGCACGACCTGATCCTCGCGGCCCGTCGCCAGGCCGAGGAGGCGCCGCTTGGCCTGGACGCGCTGACCTGGCGCAACCAGCGCGCGTCACGCCTGATCTGCAAGGCCTGAGGCAATGGTCGACTACGGCGACTGGCCGAGCGACTGGAGCGCCGAGCGCGCGGTAGCCGCCGGGCGCGATTTCAGCGAGCTGAAGGCGGCCCATGGCGGGCTGGCCTGGGTGGAATTCGATCCGGCCAGCGCGCGCTCGCGCCTGTACCTGTGGCGCGACGGCGTGCTGGAGGAGCCCACCGCGCCGGACGGCTCGGTGCGCAGCCGGGTCTACGAGTACGGCGGCGGCGCCTGCTGCGTGACGCTCGACGGGCTGGCCTGGGTCGACGAAACCGACCAGCAGGTACGCCGCTGGCGAGCGGGCCGCGCAGCCCAAGTGCTGGGCGGCGGGGCGCAGTGTCGCTACGGCGACCTGGCCTACGTCGATGCCTGGGATGCCCTGCTGGCGGTGGAGGAGAGCCATGGGCCGGCCGGGGTCGTGCATCGCATCGTGCGCCTGGACGCCGATGGCGCGCGCCGGGTGCTGGTCGAGGGCGCCGATTTCTACGCCGCGCCGCGTGCCGCCGGCCAGGGGCGGCGGCTGGCCTGGATCGAATGGGACCGTCCGCACCAGCCCTGGACCGAGACCCGCCTGGGCCTGGCGGAGAATGGGCGTACGCGCTGCCTGGCCGGAGCCGGAGGCGGCGAGTCGATCCAGCAACCACGCTTCGATCCCGCCGGCCGCCTTCACTGGCTGAGCGACCGCGACGGCTGGTGGCGTCCCTGCGCCGAGGTCGCGTTGGCCGGTCGCTTCGCCGATGCCGACCACGCTGGCGCGCCCTGGCAACTGGGCGCTTGCAGCTACCTGCCGCTGGGAGAGGGAAGGCTGCTGCTCAGTCGCGTCGAGGCCGGCGGCGGGCAACTCTTCCTGCGCGAAGCGGACGGCAGCGAGCGGCGCCTGGCCGCGGACTGGAACCGGTTCGCCGGACTGGCCGCGGATGCCCGGGCGTTCTACTGCATCGCGGCGGCGGCCGGACGCCTGCCGGCGCTGCTGGCGATCCACCGCGACGACCTGCGCGTCGAGGTGCTGCGTGGCGGCGAGCGACCGCTGGCGGAGGATGACCTGTCGCATCCGCAGGCCTTCGTCTATGGGCTGGGCAACGGCGAAAACGGCCACGGTTTCTTCTATCCGCCGCGCAATGCCCGCCGCCGCGTCGATCCCCGACGACCAGCGCCGCTGCTGGTGTGGCTGCATGGCGGACCGACCTCGATGCATTCGCCGGCGTTCGATGCCGGCCTGCAATTCTGGACCCAGCGCGGTTTCGCCGTGGCGGCGCTGAACTACCGGGGCAGCAGCGGCTACGGCCGCGCCTATCGGCAGCGCTTGCGCGGCCAGTGGGGGCGCCTGGAGTTGCGCGATATCGAGGCCGCGCTGGCGCAGCTGGACGCGGAGGGATGGATCGACCGCGCCCGGGTCTTCGTCCGTGGCGCCAGCGCCGGAGGCTACAGCGCGCTGCGCGCCCTGGCTTGCCTCGATGGCCTGCGCGGCGGCGCCAGTCTCTATGGGGTCAGCGATCCGTTGGCACTGGCGCGTTGCACCCACAAGTTCGAGGGCGACTACCTCGACTGGCTGATCGGCGACCCGCAGCGCCAGCGCCGTCGCTACCTGGCGCGCAGTCCGGTGCTGCAGGTCGGGCGCATCCGCGCGCCGGTGGTGTTCTTCCAGGGCGGGCTCGACGCGGTGGTGGTGCCGGAGCAGACCGAGGCGATGGTCGCCGGCCTGCGGCGTAGCGGCGTGCGCGTGGAGTGCCACCGCTATCCGCAGGAACGCCACGGTTTCCGCCAGCCGGCCAATCGCGCCCATGCGCTGCTGGCGGAATGGCGCTTCTACCTGGGCTTGCTGGAGGATTGAAAGGACCCGCCAAGGTCGCATTGCAATAACCGACGAATGCAGTAGGCTGCCGGCAATGTCCGATAACAATAAGAATGGTCTGTCAGATGAGCCACGACCTCAGCCAACTGCGTAAATTCGTCTCGCCCGAGATCATCTTCGGCGCCGGCTGCCGGCACAGCGTCGCCAACTACGTGAAGACCTTCGGTGCGCGCAAGGTCCTGCTGGTCTCCGACCCCGGCGTGCTCGCCGCCGGCTGGGTCGCCGACATCCAGGCAAGCCTGGAGGGACAGGGCATCGACTACTGCCTGTATACCGACGTTTCGCCCAACCCCCGGGTCGACGAGGTGATGCTCGGCGCCGAGTTCTATCGCAGCGAGGGCTGCAACGTGATCGTCGCGGTGGGCGGCGGCAGCCCGATGGATTGCGCCAAGGGCATCGGCATCGTCGCCGCCCATGGCCGCAGCATCCTCGAGTTCGAAGGCGTCGACCGGCTGCGGGTGCCGAGTCCGCCGCTGATCCTGATCCCGACCACCGCCGGGACTTCGGCGGACGTCTCGCAGTTCGTGATCATTTCCAACCAGGACGAGCGCATGAAGTTCTCCGTGGTGAGCAAGGCGGTTGTGCCTGACGTCTCGCTGATCGACCCGGAAACCACGTTGACCATGGATCCCTTCCTTTCCGCCTGTACCGGCATCGATGCACTGGTACACGCCATCGAGGCGTTCGTCTCCACCGGCCACGGGCCGCTGACCGATCCCCACGCGCTGGAAGCGATGCGCCTGATCGATGGCAATCTGGTACAGATGATCGCCAACCCCGGCGACATCGCCCTGCGCGAGAAGATCATGCTCGGGAGCATGCAGGCCGGGCTGGCCTTCTCCAACGCCATCCTCGGCGCGGTGCATGCCATGTCGCACAGCCTCGGCGGCTATCTCGACCTGCCCCACGGCCTGTGCAACGCGGCGCTGGTCGAACACGTGGTGGCGTTCAACTACAGCGCCGCGCCGGAACGCTTCAAGGTGATCGCCGAGACCTTCGGCATCGATTGCCGCGGTCTGACCCAGGGGCAGGTCCGCCAGCGCCTGGTGGACCACCTGATCGCCTTCAAGCACGCCGTGGGTTTCCACGAGAGCCTCGCCCTGCACGGGGTCGGCAGCTCCGACATTCCCTTCCTCTCGCGCCACGCGATGCAGGACCCGTGCATCCTTACCAACCCGCGCGAGTCGAGCCAGCGCGATGTCGAGGTGGTCTATGGCGAGGCCCTCTGAGCAGCAGCAGGAGGCCCTGGCCGGGTTACTCGGCCTGGGCAGCCACTCCGCGCGCAAGAGCCACTACCCGGAGCTGCTGGCGCGCCTGGAGGAGCTGGAGGCCGAGCGCAACCGCTACAAATGGCTGTTCGAGCACGCGGTGCACGGCATCTTCCAGGCCAGCCTCGGCCAGGGGCTGCGCGCCGCCAATCCGGCGCTGGCGCAGATGCTCGGCTACGACGATCCGCAACAGGTGCTCTGGTCGCTGGAGGACATGGCCGGGCAACTGTTCGTCGGCGGCGAGGCCGAGATGCGACGGATCCGCGCGCTGCTGCGCGAGCGCGGCGGCCTGTTCGGCTACGAGACGCGCCTCTGGCGCAGGGACGGCAGTCACATCGAGGTATTGATGAACCTGCTGCTCAGGCACGACGAGGAAGAATTGGTCGAAGGTTTCGTCGCCGACATCACCGAACGGGTCCAGGCCCAGCAGCGCCTGCAGACCATGAACGAGGAACTGGAGCGGCGGGTAGCCGAGCGCACCCACGAGCTGGAAGAACTCAACCGCCAGTTGCGCCAGGCGCGCGACGCCGCCGAAGCCGCCAACCACAGCAAGGACAAGTACCTCGCCGCCGCCAGCCACGACCTGCTGCAACCGCTCAACGCGGCGCGGCTGCTGGTCGATACCCTGCGTGAGCGGGGCCTGCCGGCCGCCGAACTGCAACTGGTGGAGCGCACCCACCTGGCCCTGGAAGGCGCCGAGACCTTGCTCACCGACCTGCTGGAAATCGCCCGGCTCGACCAGAGTGCGATCCGTCCGGACCTGGACGACTATTCCCTCGACGAACTGCTCGCTCCGCTGGCCTCGGAGTTCGAGGAAGTCGCGCGTGCCGCCGGCCTGGCCCTGCGTGCGCGGATCCCGCGACTGGCAGTGCGCACCGACGCGCGCCTGCTGTCGCGGATCCTGCGCAACTTGCTCAGCAACGCCTGCCGCTACACCGAGCGCGGCAGCGTGCTGCTGGGGGCGCGCCGGCGTGGCGGCAAGGTACGCCTGGAGGTGTGGGACACTGGCCGGGGCATCCCCGCCGACCAGTTGCAGGCGATCTTCCTCGAGTTCAACCAACTGGACGCCGGGCGCGCTTCCGAGCGCCGTGGCGTCGGACTCGGGCTGGCCATCGTCGACCGTATCGCCGGCATCCTCGGCTACCGCATCGAGGTGCATTCGACTCCAGGCCGAGGCTCGCTGTTCGCCATCGAGGTGCCGCTGGTCCGCAAGCCGGCGCGGCCAGCACCCGGCGAGGCGATTGCGCGGGTTTCGGCTGGTGATCCGCTGCCGGGACGGCGGCTGCTGGTGGTGGACAACGAGACCGAGATTCTCTTCAGCATGTCCGCGCTGCTCGGCCAGTGGGGCTGCGAGGTGCTTACCGCCACCGACCTGGAAGGCGCGCGCAAGGCGCTCGATGGCCGCGCGCCGGATGCGATCCTGGTCGACTACCACCTGGACCACGGCGCTACCGGTTGCCAGTTGCTGGGCGCCTTGCGCGAGGACTACGGCGCGGAGATCGCCGCGGTGATGATCACCGCCGACCGCAGCGACGATTGCCGCCGCGCGCTGGTCCGCCTGGGCGTGCCGCTGCTCAACAAGCCGCTGAAGCCCGGCAAGCTGCGCGCGGCCCTGAGCGCCTTGCTCGGCGAGCTCTAGAACGCGTACCGCCGCCTGGGACGGTGCACGCCCTAGCCGGGCCGGCGGCTGCGCCGGTGCAGTGCGACGGCCAGGGCCAGCCCGCCGAGCGAGGCCAGGCAGGCGAAGAGGAACATCGAGCGGAAGCCGAACAGGTTGGCGACGAAGCCCACCAGCGGCCCGGTGATGCCCAGCGACAGGTCGACGAACAGCGAGTAGGCGCCCAGCGCCGCGCCACGGTTGGAAGCCGGTACCAGGTTCACCGCTTCCACGCCGAACGCCGGGAACACCAGGGAGAAGCCGAAGCCGGTGAGGGCCGCGCCGGCCAGGCCGACCCAGGGATTCGGCGCGCTCCACAGCAACAGCAGGCCGAGGCTTTCGACGCCGAGGCAGATGAACGCCACGCGGAAGCCGCCGAGCCGGTTGATGCTATTGGCGAACAACAGCCGGGCGCCGATGAAGCAACCGCCGAAGGCACTCAGGCAGAGCACTGCGTTGGCCCAGCCACGGCTGGCGTAGTAGAGGGTGATGAAGGTGGCGATGGTGCCGAAGCCGATCGCCCCCAGCGCCAGGCCCATGCCGTGCGGGGTGACCCGGCCGAGCACATGGTGGAACGGCAGTCGCTCGCCGTGCACCAGCGGCGCCGGCAACTTCGGCCAGGCCAGGGCGAAGCCGAGTGCCCCGAGCAGGACGATGGACGCGCCCATGCTCCACAGCCCCAGCCACTGCACCAGCAGCACCCCTAGCGGCGCCCCGAGGGCGATGGCACCGTAGCTGGCGATGCCGTTCCAGGAAATCACCTTGGCGGTGTGCGGCGCGCCGACCCGGCCGATGCCCCAGCCGATCGCCGCCGAGCCGACCAGGCTTTCCGCCGCGCCGAGTACCAGGCGGCCGACCAGCAGGCTGGCCAGGCTCAGCGCCGGCCAGCCCTGGATCGCCACCGAGAGCAGCATGAACAGCCCGCTCGCGGCGCTGCCGGCCATGCCGTAGAGCACCGCGCGCTTCGGCCCGAGGCCGTCGATGACGCGCCCGGCGTAGGGCCGGGCGAGCAGGGTGGCGAGGTACTGCAGGCTGATCACCAGGCCGGCCAGCACCGAGCCGTAGCCGAGGTCGTCGTGCACGTAGCCGGGCAGCACCGCCAGCGGGATGCCGATGGTCAGGTAGCCGATGAAGGTGAACATCACCACCGAGACGATCTGCAGGGTGACGTTTTGCCGGGCGCTGTCCTGCGCCGGCGGGGTGGGGCGGATATCGACGGACATGTGGGAAACGCGGTCGCAGTGGGTTGTCGCGGTCCGCCATGATGACCGTTGCGGATGACGAATGAAAGCAGGCTAACGGATTCGCCGGGCTATCGGCGACGCGCGGTGCCCGGCGCTAGCGCGTTCAGAGACGCTGGAAGAGACCCGGGTAATCGATCACCAGGCCCTGTTCGTCCACCAGCAGTACCGCTTTGAACGCGCTGCCTTCGAGGTTCTCGTAGAGGTAGTGGCTGGCGTCCAGGCGGGTGTAGGCCTGGCGCATGCTACGCGGCTCCAGGGCCGGGGCCTCGATGTAGAGCGCGCGGATTTCCGCGCGCTGGCCATCGGCCAGGCCCAGGCGGCGGATCGGGAAGGTGTTGGTGAAGGGGCTTGGCCAGAGATCGATGTCCAGGCAACCGTCGAACGCCGGTAGCGCTTCGCCGTCGCCGTCCTGCCAGTGGCCGCGGCCATCGGCGAGCAGGTGCAGCTTGCGCACCCCGGTTTCGCTTTCGACGTGGAACACCGCCTCACGCAGATGCCAGTCGGCGTCCCAGCGCAGCCGGTAGTCCAATTGGTAGGGCAGGCCGCTGCGTTCGTCCGGCGCGCGCAACTGGCTTTCCGCCTGGTCGTCCTCCAGGCGCAGGGCCTCCCAGCTGGACGACGGCGAGCGCCACAGGCCGGCCCAGGTGTACAGACGGTCGCGACTCATGCGTCGAGTACCAGGCCGAGGCGCTGGCGCTTGGGCAGGCGCGCCACCACCAGTTGATGGGAACGGACCAGGGCCTCGCGCAACTCCGCCGCCTTCATCGGGTAGGGGCGGGCCATGACGATCCAGTGCGCGCGCGCCAGGTAGGGCGCCGGACGGATGCCGGGGCGGTCGACATAGCCGAGGAACAGCTCGCTGCCGACCTTGAAGGCCAGGCCGCCGTCCTTGTCGACGAAGTCGAGGATGGCGAACATCTTGTTGCCGGCCACCGAGAACACCCGGTTCGAACCCCACTTGAGGTCTTCCCGGGCGCCGGGCAGTTGCAGGCAGAAGGCGGCGATCTGGTCGGCGGTCATGGACGCTCCGGTGGCGGTTCAGTCGCGGAAATACACTTCCAGGAGATGGTAGCCGAACTGGCTCTTCAGCGGACCCTGGAGCACGCCCACGGGTTTCCTGAAGATGGCATTGTCGATGGACCTGACCATCTGCCCCGGACGCACCTCGCCGAGGTCGCCGCCGCGCTTGCCGGACGGGCAGGTCGAATGCTTCTTCGCCAGTGTGGCGAAGTCCTCGCCCTTGGCCAGGCGCTGCTTCAGTTGCGCGGCCTCGGCTTCGGTCTTGACTAGGATGTGGCGGGCCATGGCGACGGGCATGGGATTACCTTTTGCGGTAGGACGGAACGCGCATTCTAGCCCAGGCTCGCCGCGGCTTCAGTCGCGCAGTTCGGCGAGGTCGCGATAAAGCTCCAGCGCCTGCGGGTTGGCCAGGGCGTCGGTGTTCTTCACCGGGCGGCCGTGGATCACGTTGCGCACCGCAAGCTCGACGATCTTGCCGCTCAGGGTGCGCGGGATATCGGCGACCTGGATGATCTTCGCCGGTACGTGGCGCGGCGTGGCGTTGGCGCGGATGGTCTGGCGGATGCGTTCACGCAGCGGCTCGTCGAGTCGCACGCCGTCGCGCAGGCGGACGAACAGCAGCACACGCACATCGCCCTGCCAGTCCTGGCCGATGGCGATGGACTCGAGGACTTCCTCGACCTTTTCCACCTGGCGGTAGATTTCCGCGGTGCCGATGCGCACGCCGCCGGGATTGAGCACCGCGTCGGAGCGGCCGTGGATGACCAGCCCGCCGTGGGCGGTTTCCTCGGCGTAGTCGCCATGGGCCCAGACGCCGGGAAAGCTGGCGAAGTAGGCGTCGTGGAACCTGGAGCCATCCGGGTCGTTCCAGAAGCCCAGCGGGATCGACGGGAAATGCCGGGTGCAGACCAGCTCGCCCTTGCCGCTGGCGAGGCGGCGGCCGTCGTCGTCCCAGATTTCCACGGCCATGCCCAGCGCCTTGCATTGCAGTTCGCCGCGCCACACCGGCAGCACCGGGTTGCCGATGGCGAAGCAGGAAACGATGTCGGTGCCGCCGGAGATCGACGACAGGCAGAGGTCGCTCTTCAGCTCGCGGTAGACGTAGTCGAAGCTTTCGTGGGCCAGCGGCGAACCGGTGGAGAGCAGTGTCCTCAGGCTGTCCAGGCGGTGGCTGTGGCGCGGGCGCACGCCGGCCTTCTCGAGCGCCGCCAGGTACTTGGCGCTGGCGCCGAACACGGCGATGTCCTCGGCGTCGACGAGGTCCAGCAGGCGCTCGGGGCCGGGGTGGAACGGCGAGCCGTCGTAGAGCACCAGGCTGGCGCCCACCGCCAGGCCGGAGGCCAGCCAGTTCCACATCATCCAGCCGCAGGTGGTGTAGTAGAACAGCCGGTCGCCGTCGCCCAGGTCGGTGTGCAGGCCGTGCTCCTTGAGATGTTGCAGGAGCACGCCGCCGGTGGCATGGACGATGCATTTGGGGACTCCGGTGGTGCCCGACGAATAGAGGATGTACAGCGGCTGCTCGAAGGGCACCGGGGTGAAGACCGGCTCGCCCTCGGCCTGGTAGAACCCGTCCCACAGCGCGACCTGCGCCTGGCAGCGGTAGTCCTGCGGCTGCGCCTGCGGACGGTCGTAGGGCACCACCAGCAGTTGCTCCAGGCCGGGCAGGCCGGCGAGCACCTCGTTGAGCTTGGCGGTCAGGTCCAGCGACTTGCCGGCGTAGCGGTAGCCGGCACAGGCGATCAGCACGCGCGGTTCGATCTGGCCGAAGCGGTCGATCACGCCCTGGGTACCGAAGTCCGGCGAGCAGCTCGACCAGGTCGCGCCGAGGCTGGCGGTGGCGAGCATGCCGACCACGGTCTGCCAGGTGTTCGGCATCAGCGCGGCGACCCGGTCGCCGGGGCCTATGCCCAGGGCGGCGAGGCGCTTCTGCAGGCCCGCCACGTGACGGGCCAGTTCGGCGTGGCTGAGCACCTCGCGGCGACCGTCTTCGCTCACCGCGATCAGCGCCGGGGCATCATCGCGGCGGCGCAGCAGGTGTTCGGCGAAATTCAGCGTGGCGCCGGGAAACCAGCGCGCCGAGGGCATCTGCGTGCCTTCCTCGAGGACCGCACGCGGCGGTTGCTGGAAGCGCACCTCGAAGAAGTCGACGATGGCCTGCCAGAACGCCTCGCGCCGCTCCACGCTCCAGGCATGCAGCGCCGGGTAGTCGGCCAGACCGAGGGCATGGCGCTGGTTGACGAAGCGCCGGAAGGCCTCCATGCGACTGGCGGCGATGCGTTCGGCGGAAGGGCTCCAGAGCGGTGCGGGCATGGCGTGTCCGTCCTTGTTGTTGTTCCGGGACATGCAGGAAGCATAACCGGACCCGCCGCTGCCTGCCTCACTCCGTGGACTGGTCCTGCGGCAGCGCCAGCGAGCGCCAGTCGGTGCCATGCAGCAGCACGTCGCTGAGAGCCTGGGCGGCGGTGGACAGCTTGTGCTCGCTCAGCCGCAGCAGGCCGACCCGTCGCTGCACCTGCGGCGCGTAGAGCGGCAGGCAGCGCGCGCCGAGTTCCTGCATCTGCTGGATGCACAGGGTCGGCACGGCGCTGACACCGAGTCCCTGGGCGACCATCCGCCCGACCGTGACCAGTTGGTGGCTCTCGAACGCCACCGGCAAGCGGCCGTGCTCGGCGGCCACGCTTTCTTCCAGGAGCAGGCGCACCGCCGAGGGGCGTTGCAGGGTAATGAAGGGCTCGCCGAGCAGTTCGCGCCAACTGATCCGCTCCTGCCCGGACAGCGGCGAGCCGGTCGGCACCACGGCGACGAAGCGGTCGCTGTAGAACGGGGTGAACTCGAGGTTTTCCAGGGACTCCGGCTCGAAGGCGATGCCCAGCTCGACGCGTCGGTTGCGGACCATCTCCAGCACCTGCTCGTTGATCACGTCGTGCACCGCCACGTTGACCCGCGGGTGGCGTTCGCGAAAGGTCTTCAAGACCAGCGGCAGCAGGTTGCCGGCGAAGGAGGGCATGGCGGCGATGGAGACCTTGCCCAGTTGCAGGGTGAAGTGCTGGCGCAGCAATTCCTCGGTATTGTCCCAGTCGGCCAGCAGGCGCAGCGCCAGCGGCAGCAGGGTCTCGCCCTCGGGGGTGAGGCTGACGCTGCGGGTGGTACGTTCCAGCAGCGGACCGCCGAGGCTTTCCTCCAGGCTCTTGATCGCCAGGCTCAGGGCCGGCTGGGAGAGGTGCAGGCGTTCGCCGGCCTGGGCGAAGCTGAGGCTCTGCGCCACGGCGAGGAAGGCGCGCAACTGCTTGACGGTCATTTATTTGTTTTTCTCATCAATGGATTGGAAAAACAAACTTAACAAATCAGTCCGCAGCGGAGAAGCTCTGTGCGACCCGGCAGTCAGACTGCCGCACGCACAATCACAAGAGCCGGAAGAGGCACAGCAGCATGAGCGGACTCGACAAGCGAGTAGGCAGTTACGAAGAGGCCCTCGAAGGCCTGACCGACGGCATGACCGTCCTCGCCGGGGGCTTCGGCCTCTGCGGGATTCCCGAGAACCTGATCGCGGAAATCCGCCGGCGCGGGGTCAGGGACCTCACGGTGGTCTCGAACAACTGCGGCGTCGACGGTTTCGGCCTCGGCGTGCTGCTGGAAGACCGGCAGATCCGCAAGATGATCGCCTCCTACGTCGGCGAGAACGCCCTGTTCGAGCAACAACTGCTCAGTGGCGAGCTGGAAGTCGAACTGACCCCGCAAGGCTCGCTGGCCGAGAAGATCCGCGCCGGCGGCGCCGGCATCCCGGCCTTCTTCACCGCCACCGGCTACGGCACCCCGGTCGCCGAGGGCAAGGAGGCGCGCGAGTTCAATGGCCGCCACTACATCCTCGAGCCGGCCATCACCGGCGACTTCGCCATCGTCAAGGGCTGGAAGGCCGACCATTTCGGCAACGTCGTCTATCGCCACACCGCGCAGAACTTCAATCCGCTGGTCGCCACCGCCGGGCGCATCACGGTGGTCGAGGTGGAGGAGATCGTCGAGCCCGGCGAACTGGACCCGACGCAGATCCACACCCCCGGCATCTACGTCGACCGGATCATCCAGGGTCGCTTCGAGAAACGCATCGAGAAACGCACGCTGCGCGCCTGACGGCGGCCGCTACAACGACAAGAGGTTTCCCCAGATGGCACTTACCCGCGAACAGATGGCGCAGCGCGTGGCGCGCGAATTGAAGGACGGCTACTACGTCAACCTCGGCATCGGCATCCCGACCCTGGTGGCCAACTACGTGCCGGAGGGCATCGACGTCATGCTCCAGTCGGAGAACGGCCTGCTCGGCATGGGCGCGTTCCCCAGCGAGGCGGAAGTCGACGCCGACATGATCAACGCCGGCAAGCAGACCGTGACCGCCCGCGTCGGCGCGTCGATCTTCGACTCGGCGCAGTCCTTCGCCATGATCCGTGGCGGCCACGTCGACCTCACCGTGCTCGGTGCTTTCGAGGTGGACGTGCGCGGCAACATCGCCTCCTGGATGATCCCCGGCAAGCTGGTCAAGGGCATGGGCGGCGCCATGGACCTGGTGGCCGGCGCCGAGAACATCATCGTCACCATGACCCACGCCTCCAAGGACGGCGAGTCCAAGCTGCTGCCGTACTGCACCCTGCCGCTGACCGGTTGCGGTTGCATTCGCAAGGTGCTCACCGACCTGGCCTACCTGGAGATCGAGGACGGCGCTTTCATCCTCCGCGAGCGCGCCCCCGGGGTCAGCGTCGAGGAGATCGTGGCGAAGACCGCCGGCAAGCTGATCGTCCCCGAGCACGTGCCGGAAATGAGTTTCTGAATCGCGGCCCGCGCGGCCGGCGCCTCCACGCAAGGCGCCGGCCGCGCGGACCGTCCTTTCCAGAGGGCGTAGGATAGGAGGCTGTCGCACCGCCTACGTCCACCCGCAGCGATTCGGCCCGGCCACGGGCGAATCCAGGAGAACCATCCATGCAAGACGTCGTCATCGTCGCCGCTACCCGTACCGCCGTCGGCAGCTTCCAGGGCTCGCTGGCCGGCATTCCCGCCCCCGAGCTGGGCGCCGCGGTGATCCGCCGCCTGCTCGAACAGACCGGTCTCGATGCCGGCCAGGTCGACGAAGTGATCCTCGGCCAGGTGCTCACCGCCGGTTCCGGGCAGAATCCGGCGCGCCAGGCGGCGATCAAGGCCGGCCTGCCGGTCGGCGTGCCGGCCATGACCCTGAACAAGGTCTGCGGCTCCGGCCTCAAGGCCCTGCACCTGGGCGCCCAGGCGATTCGCTGCGGCGACGCCGAGGTGATCGTCGCCGGCGGCCAGGAGAACATGAGCCTGGCGCCCTACGTCATGCCCGGCGCCCGCACCGGCCTGCGCATGGGCCATGCGAAGCTGGTCGACAGCATGATCGAGGACGGCCTGTGGGACGCCTTCAACGACTACCACATGGGCATCACCGCCGAGAACCTGGCGGAGAAGTACGGCCTGACCCGCGAGGAGCAGGACGCCTTCGCCGCCGCTTCGCAGCAGAAGGCCATCGCCGCCATCGAGGGCGGGCGCTTCCGCGACGAGATCACGCCGATCCAGGTCCCGCAGCGCAAGGGCGAGCCGCTGAGCTTCGACACCGACGAGCAGCCGCGCGCCGGCACCACCGTCGAGGCCCTGGCCAAGCTCAAGCCGGCCTTCAGGAAGGACGGCAGCGTCACCGCCGGCAACGCCTCCAGCCTCAACGACGGCGCCGCCGCGGTATTGCTGATGAGCGCGGCCAAGGCCAAGGCCCTGGGCCTGCCGGTGCTGGCGCGGATCGCCAGCTACGCCAGCGCCGGGGTCGACCCGGCGATCATGGGCATCGGCCCGGTTTCCGCCACCCGTCGCGCGCTCGACAAGGCCGGCTGGAGCCTGGAGCAACTGGACCTGATCGAGGCCAACGAGGCCTTCGCCGCGCAGTCCCTGGCGGTGGGCCGGGAACTGGGCTGGGATGCCGCCAGGGTCAACGTCAACGGCGGCGCCATCGCCCTTGGCCACCCGATCGGCGCGTCCGGCTGCCGGGTGCTGGTGACCCTGCTGCACGAGATGATCCGTCGCGACGCGAAGAAGGGCCTCGCCACCCTGTGCATCGGCGGCGGGCAGGGCGTCGCCCTGACCCTGGCCCGCGACTGATCCATCGACCTGCCGCTCGCGGCGTGATCGCGCCATGTCCTTTCGCGGGGGCATGGCGCGCTCGTGTCCAGGGAAAGAGTGGCGGACGGCCTTGACCGTCCGACCGGCCCCGTACCGTTCCGCCCCTCGGGACGGCCGGGTGCCCAGGGAGCCGTAGCACACACAGGCGGCCCCGTAGTCGCCGAATAACAATAAAACCGAGAGAATCCGCGATGACCGCTATCCTTCCCATCCAAGAAAGCCGCTCCGCGCGCTTCGCCATGCGTTGCTCGAACTGGGCCGAGCGCTGGTTTCCCGACTCCTGGGTGTTCGCCGCCCTGGCCATCCTCATCGTCAGCCTGGCCGCGCTGGCCATGGGCGCCGGACCGACCGCCACGGCGAAAGCCTTCGGCGACGGTTTCTGGAGCCTGATCCCGTTCACCATGCAGATGGCCTTCGTGGTCATCGGCGGCTATGTGGTGGCCAGTTCAGGCCCCGCCTCGCGTCTCATCGACCTGCTCGCGCGGGTGCCGAAGAATGGCCGCTCGGCGGTCTGCTGGGTGGCGCTGGTGTCGATGCTCGCCTCGCTGCTCAACTGGGGCCTCAGCCTGGTCTTCGGCGGCCTGCTGGTACGCGCCCTGGCGCGCCGCAGCGACCTGCGCATGGACTACCGCGCCGCCGGCGCCGCGGCCTACCTCGGGCTGGGCGCGGTGTGGGCGCTGGGCCTGTCGTCGTCGGCCGCGCAGTTGCAGGCCAACCCGGCCAGCCTGCCACCGTCGATCCTGGCGATCACCGGGGTGATCCCGTTCACCGAGACCATCTTCCTCTGGCAGTCCGGGGTCATGCTGCTGGCGCTGATCCTGGTCTCGCTGGTGATCGCCTACATGACCGCGCCGAGCGCCGCCAGCGCCCGCGACGCCAAGGATTGCGGGGTCGACGTGAGCTTCACCGCTCCGGCCAGGCTGGCGCCGACCCGGCCCGGCGAGTGGCTGGAGCACAGCCCGTTGCTGATCATCCTGCTGGTACTGCTGGCCGGCGGCTGGCTGGTCCACGAGTTCTCGACCAAGCCGGCGATCCTGGCGATCTCCGGGTTGAACACCTATAACCTGCTGTTCCTGATGCTCGGCGCGTTGCTGCACTGGCGCCCGCGCAGCTTCCTCGACGCGGTGGCGCGCGCGGTGCCGACCACCACCGGGGTACTGATCCAGTTCCCGCTGTACGGCTCGATCGCGGCGATCATGACCACGGTCAACGGCAGCGACGGCGAGACCCTGGCCCACCATATCTCGACCTTCTTCGTACAGATCGCCTCCCACGACACCTACGCGCTGCTGATGGGCGTGTACTCGGCGGTGCTGGGCTTCTTCATTCCCTCCGGCGGCGGCAAGTGGATCATCGAGGCGCCGTACGTGATGCAGGTGGCCAACGAGCTGCAATACCACCTCGGCTGGGCGGTGCAGATCTACAACGCCGCCGAGGCGCTGCCGAACCTGATCAATCCGTTCTACATGCTGCCGTTGCTCGGCGTGCTGGGGCTGAAGGCGCGCGACCTGATCGGCTTCTCGTTCGTCCAGTTGCTGGTGCACATCCCGCTGGTGCTGGTGCTGCTCTGGGCCCTGGGCAGCACCCTGGCGTACATCCCGCCGGTGATGCCGTAGCGCATCGCCACCCCCGATAACTTCCTCTCCCTTCAGGGAGAAGGTTGGGGAGAGGACAGCCGCGCCGGGAAACGAGGTATCGGCGGATAACGCCTGTGGCGTTATCCGCCCTACGCAATGGGGCGGGCGAACTCCGGATGGTTCCCTCTCCCTTCAGGGAGAGGGTCTGGGGAGAGGCTGGCCGCCCCGGCTACTGCGCCACCCAGCCGCCATCCATGTTCCAGGCCGCGCCGCGCACCTGGTCGGCGGCTTCGCTGCAAAGGAACAGCGTCAGTCCGCCGAGTTGCTCGGGGGTGACGAAGGCCAGCGAGGGTTGCTTTTCCGCCAGCAGGTCGTGTTCCGCCTGTTCGGGCGAGACGCCCTCGGCGATGCGCGTGTCGATCTGCTTCTGCACCAGCGGGGTCAGCACCCAGCCGGGGCAGATGGCGTTGCAGGTCACCGGCGTGCGCGCCGTTTCCAGCGCCACACTCTTGGTCAGGCCGAGCACGCCATGCTTGGCGGCGACGTAGGCGCTCTTCCCGGCTGAGGCGACCAGGCCGTGGGTCGAGGCGACGTTGACGATCCGCCCCCAGCCGCGCGCGAGCATGCCCGGCAGGGCCAGGCGGGTGGTATGGAACACCGAGGACAGGTTGATCGCGATGATCGCGTCCCAGCGTTCCATGGGGAATTCCTGCACCGGCGCCACGTACTGGATGCCGGCGTTGTTGACGAGGATGTCGACGCCGCCGAAGGTCCGCTCGGCGAAGGCCATCAGTTCGCCGATCTGCTCCGGGCTGGAGAGGTCGGCCGGGTGGTGCTCTGCGCGCACGCCGCGGGCGCGGACCTGCGCCAGCGCCGCGTCGACCTCGCCGAAGCCGTTGAGGAGCAGGTCGGCGCCGGCCTCGGCCAGGCTCAGGGCGATGCCCAGGCCGATGCCGCTGGTGGAACCGGTGACCAGGGCGGTCTTGCCTTTCAGGGTCATGCTGTTTCTCCCGCTGGATGAAAAAAGGGCGGATCAGACCAGGCCGGTGGCGTAGAACAGCCCGATGACGAAGAACACCGCCAGGGTCTTGATCAGGGTAATACCGAAAATGTCCTTGTACGCCTCCCGATGGGTCAGGCCGGTGACCGCCAGGAGGGTGATCACCGCGCCGTTGTGCGGCAGGGTATCCATCCCGCCGCTGGCCATGGCGGCGACCCGGTGGAGGACTTCCAGGGGGATCTGCGCGGCGTTGGCGGCGGCGATGAAGGTATCGGACATCGCCGCCAGGGCGATGCTCATGCCGCCCGACGCGGAACCGGTGATGCCGGCCAGCAGGGTGACGGTGATCGCTTCGTTGACCAGCGGATTGGGAATGCTCTTGAGCGCGTCGGCCAGCACCAGGAAGCCCGGCAGCGAGGCGATCACCGCACCGAAGCCGTATTCCGAGGCGGTGTTCATCGCCGCCAGCAGCGAGCCGGCCACCGCGCTGCGGGTGCCTTCGGCGAGGCGGCTGCGGATCGCCGCGAAGCCGCTCGCCAGCACCAGCAGGATGCCCAGCAGCAGGGCCGCCTGCACTGCCCAGATCGCGGTGAGCTTGCCGACCTCGGTCTGCAACGGCGTGGCCATGCCGGCCAGTTGCAGGGTATGGACCTGGCCGTACCATTGCGGGATCCAGTGGGTGAACAGCAGGTTGGCGACCCCGACCAGCACCAGCGGCGAGAGCGCCAGCCAGGGATTCGGCAGGCGCAGGTCATCGGCGGTCTCCGGCTCGTTGCGCAGGTCGCTGCCGTAGCCTTCGCCGTTGCGCCGCGCCTTGTTCGCCTGGCGTCGCAGGTAGAGCATGCCCACGGCGAAGACGAACAGCGCGCCGAGGGTGCCGAGCCAGGGCGCGGCCCAGGCGTGGGTGCCGAAGAAGGTCGAGGGGATGATGTTCTGGATCTGCGGGGTGCCGGGCAGCGCGTCCATGGTGAAGGAAAACGCGCCGAGGGCGATGGTCGCCGGAATCAACCGCTTGGGGATGTCGCTCTGGCGGAACATCTCCGCGGCGAACGGGTAGACCGCGAACACCACCACGAACAGCGAGACGCCGCCGTAGGTGAGCAGCGCGCAGACCAGTACGATCACCAGCATCGCCTGGCGGGTGCCGAGCAGGCGGATCGCCGCCGCGACGATGGAGCGGGAGAAGCCGGCCAGCTCGATCAGCTTGCCGAACACCGCGCCAAGCAGGAAAACCGGGAAGTAGAGCTTGATGAAACCGACCATCTTCTCCATGAACACCCCGGTGAAGGTCGGCGCGACCGCGCTGGGATCGGTGAGCAGGACGGCGCCGAGGGCGGC
This sequence comes from Pseudomonas sp. KBN12P06040, assembly GCF_037574965.1. Lineage (NCBI taxonomy): Bacteria > Pseudomonadati > Pseudomonadota > Gammaproteobacteria > Pseudomonadales > Pseudomonadaceae > Pseudomonas > Pseudomonas sp. KBN12P06040. Next base: position 3,365,606 of record NZ_JBBELS010000001.1, on the reverse strand, counting down.
GAGGGGGGCGAACAGGATGACGCTGTAGCCCCGGTAGGCGGCCAGCATCAGCAGGCCCAGGGCGGCAAGGGCGATGATCACGCTCATCGGGCATATCTCCACGGCGCTGCGGGGCGCGCTTCGCATGGGGAAGGCGCTCCGGGCCTGTTTCTTGTTGTCGAACGGTGCGGGCACCGGCGTGACGGCCTGGAACGGGGCAGGGCCGTCGGAAAGGCACGTTGCGATAACCGTGCCAGGCCCCAGAGTCGCGGTTTTCGCGGGCTGCGGCGAGACGAAGGGGAGCGTGGGGAATAGCGTTGTCTCAAAATGGAGACATAATCGAGCGAAAGTTCCGTGGCTATGTAGGTCTCAGTTCGTCTCTATTTAGAGATGGGTCCCGTTATCGAGACGCATGCCCAGCGCCACGATCTTCTTGTACAGGGTCGAGCGACCCAGGCCCAGGCGTTTCGCCGCTTCCACCACATTGCCGGCACTCTGCGCCAGGGCCCGTCCGATCAGGTCGCGCTCGAAGGCTTCGCGGGCCTGTTGGAAATCCCCGACCGGCCTGTCGTCCGCCGCTCGAGGCAGCTCCGGCAGCGGTTGCAGGGGGCCGAGCGCCGCGCCGAGGGCGGCGGCGTCCAGCAACGGTTGGTCGGCCAGCAGCAGCGCGCGTTCCAGCACGTTGCGCAGTTCGCGGACGTTGCCCGGCCAGGCATGCCGGGCGAGCAGCGCCAGGGCATCGCCGCCGAGTTCGTGGAGACGGCCGTGGTCGAGGCTGTCGAGGATCGACTCGCAGAGCGCCGGGAGGTCGTCCAGGCGCTGGCGCAACGGTGGGATCTCGATCGGCAGGACGTTCAGCCGGTAGTAGAGGTCAGCGCGGAAACGGCCTTCGCGCATCGCCTGCTGCAGGTCGATGGAAGTGGCGGCGACCAGGCGGATGTCGCTGCGGATCACTTCGTTGGAACCCACCGCTTCGAACTCTTTCTCCTGTAGCACGCGCAACAGCTTGCCTTGCAAGGCCAGCGGCATGTCGCCGATCTCGTCGAGGAACAACGTGCCGCCCTGGGCCACCTGCAACTTGCCTGGCCGGCCCTTGCGCTCGGCACCGGTGAAGGCCCCCGGGGCGGTACCGAAGAATTCGGCCTCCAGCAGGCTTTCCGGGATCGCCGCGGCGTTCACGCTGACGAAGGCCTTGTGCGCCCGCGGCGAAGCGCTGTGGATGGCGTGGGCGAGCAGTTCCTTGCCGGTACCGGTCTCGCCGAGCAACAGCACCGGCGCTTCGCTGGCCGCGCCACGGCGGGCGCGGCGCTTGACTTCCAGGCTGGCCGGACTGGTACCGACGAAGTGGCTGAAGCTGTACTTGGCCTGGCGCGCCTGCAATTGCGAGCGGGTCGAGGCCAGTTCGCGCTGCATGCTCAGGTAGCGGGTCACCAGCGGCGACAGCGAACGCAGTTCGTCGAGCAGGGCGAAGCCGATGGCGCCGATCACCTCGCCGGCGTCGTCGTGGATCGGCAGGCGCATCACCACCAGCGGGTCCTTCGCGCTGTCCATCATGTCCAGCAGGATCGGCTTGCCGCTGCGTACCACCTCGCGCAGCAGGCTACCGGGGATCACGCTTTCGCAGGGCCGGCCGATGGCCTGCGCCGGGTCGGCGAGGCCGAAACGTTGGGCGTAGCGCTGGTTGATCCAGACGATGCGGGCCTCGCGGTCGACGATCACCGTGCCTTCGCTGGAGCCTTCGACGATCTCGAACAGCGAACGGATCGCCTGCTGGCGTACGCGTTGGTAATCCTGGAGGCTGTCGGCGTCGTTCATCGGCGGCTCCTGCGGCGGACGGCGAAACGGCCCGCCACTGTAGCCGGGAAGCCGCTCGCGGTGAAGGCTCAGGATTCCTCGACGGCCAGCGCGGCGGCGCTTTCCCGCTGCGCCTGGGCGGCGGGCGAGCGGACCTGGAGGATCAGTAGCGCGGCGAGCCCGGCGGGAATCGCCGCAAGCATGAAGATGTTCTCCACGGATATGTGCATGCCCAGCAGCAGGCTGCCGAACAGTGGGCCGAGGATCGAACCGAAGCGGCCCACGCCCAGCGCCCAGCCGGTGCCGGTGGCGCGTACCTGGGCCGGGTAGAAGTTGCTGGCGAAGGCGTTCAGGGTCAACTGCCCGCCGATGATGCAGAAGCCGGCGGCGAAGACGAACGCCAGCAGCCAGCGCGGCTGGTCGTGGTTGAGGCCGAGGAGCAGGGTGAACAGCGCGGCGCCGGCGAGAATCGCCGCCAGCAGGCGGACCTTGCTGCGCAGGCGGTCGGCGAGCCAGGCCAGGAGCATCGCGCCGAGGGTGCCGGCGAAGAGGAACATCGAGGTCGCCAGGTTCGCCGCATTGCGTGTCAGGCCGCTTTCCTGGAGCAGCGAGGGCAGCCAGCTGACCATGAAGTAGAGCAGGATCAGGCTGACGAAGAAGGTCGCCCAGAGCAGCAGGGTCGGCCGCGCGTAACCGTGGCGGAACAGCTCCAGCACGGTCAGGCTCGCCGCCGGCTCGGCGTCGGCCTGTGCCGGCGGCGGCTGCCAGCCCGGCGCCATGCGCTCGCTGAGCTGGCGTAGGCGGGCATAGGGCGGTGCGTCGCGGAGCAGGCGCGGCAGCGACTCCGGGAGGAACAGGAGGAGGAAGGGGAACAGCAGCAACGGGGTGACGCCGCCGGCGAGGAACACCGCCTGCCAGCCGAAGCCGTCCATGAAGGCGGCGGCGACGAAACCGCCGGCGGCGCCGCCGAAGGAGAAACCGCAGGCCGCCAGGGTGACCATCAGGGTACGCAGGCGCGGTGGCGAATACTCGGCCATCAGCGCCATGGCGCTGGGCATCGCCCCGCCCATTCCGATGCCGCAGACGAAGCGCGCCAGCATCAGGCTTTCCAGGGAACCGGCGAAGACCATCAGGACGGTCAGGCTGGCGTAGATCAGCACGCAGCAGAGCAGCACCCGGCGGATGCCGAAGCGGTCCGCCAGCGGCGTCACCAGCAGCGAACCGACGGTCAGGCCGAACAGGTTGGCGCTGAACACCGGGCCGAACGCGGCCTTGTCTAGGCCCCATTCCTGGGCCAGGGTCGGCACCACGTAGCCGAGCACCTGGGCATCGTAGCCATCGGTGACCAGCAACAGGGCGAGGAGCAGCAGCAACAGCCACTGGTAGCGGGACACAGGGCGCGCGTCGAGCGCCGCGCGAAAGCTGGCGATCTGGTTGTGCATCGCAAGGTACCTGAGGTTCTTATTGGTGATGGGGCGTCCGGCGGACGCCCCCCTTTATCTTCAGGAGCGGGACTCTGCGGTCCCTCAGGCGGCCGGGGTGTCCGGCTGGTTGGCCGGATGGGCCTGGCGGAACGCCGGATGGGCGGCGGCCAGGTCGGCGACCCGGCGGATCCGTGGCCAGGCGTCCAGCGCCACGCCGAAGCGCTCGGCGGCGTAGAGCTGCGGGATCAGGTAGACGTCAGCCAGGCCCGGACGGTCGCCGAAGCACCAGCCCTGGTCGCCGATCAGTTGCTCGACGGCGGCGAGGCCCTGGCCGACCCAGTGGCCGATCCACTGCCGGACCTGCTCTTCGTCGTGGCCCCACTGGCGCAGCAGGTTGAGCACGCTGGCGTTGTGCAACGGGTGGATGTCGCAGCCGACCAGCGCCGCGACTCCGCGCTCGTGGGCGCGGCGCAGCGGATCGCTGGAGAGCAGGGCGGGGTGCGGGTAGCGCTCCTCGAGGTACTCGATGATCGCCGGCGACTGGATCAGCAGCTCGCCCTCGTCGACCTGCAGGGCCGGTACGCGGCCCTGCGGGTTGAGCGCCAGGTAGGCGGGTTGGCGGTGTTCGCCGCCGTCGCGGACCAGGTTGACCGGCAGCGACTGGTAGTCCAGCCCCTTCAGCGCCAGGGCGATGCGCACCCGGTAGGAGGAGGTGGAACGGTAGTAGGTATAGAGCTTCATCCGCGCGCCCCCGGATGGGCCGCGAGCACCTTTCCGCGACATTCGCCGAAACCGATCGAGACGTGTCCCTCGCGCTTGCAGCGGGCGCGGAGGATGACCTCGTCGCCGTCCTCGAGGAAGCGCCGGGTCTCGCCGGAGGCCAGTTGCACCGGCTGCTTGCCGCCAGCGGTGATCTCCAGCAGCGAGCCGAACTGGCCGGGCTCGGCGCCGGACAGGGTGCCGGAGCCGAACAGGTCGCCGGGCTGCAACTGGCAGCCATTGACGCTGTGGTGGGCGACCATCTGCGCCACCGTCCAGTACATGCTCAGGCTGTTGCTCAGGGTCAGGCGCTGCGGCGGCAGGCCTTTCTCGCGCAGGCCCTCGGTGAGCAGCAGGACCTCCAGCTCGATGTCGAAGGCGCCGTGGGCCTGGTCGTTGTCGTCGTAGAGATACGGCAGCGGCCGCGGGTCGCCTTCGGGGCGCGCTGGCTGGGCGCGGCGGAACGGCTCCAGGGCTTCGGCGGTGACCACCCAGGGCGAAACGCTGGTAATGAAGCTCTTCGACAGGAACGGGCCGAGCGGCTGGTATTCCCAGGCCTGGATGTCGCGCGCCGACCAGTCGTTGAGCAGACAGAAGCCGGCGATGTGCTCGGCGGCGCGGGAAACCGGGATGGCTTCGCCGAGGGCGTTGCCCTGGCCGATCCAGATGCCCAGCTCCAGTTCGTAGTCCAGACGCGCACAGGGACCGAACACCGGCTCGCTGGCGCCGGCCGGCAGGGTCTGGCCGTTGGGCCGGCGCACTTCGCTGCCGGAGACGCGCACGGTCGAGGCGCGGCCGTGGTAGCCGATGGGCACGTGCTTGTAGTTGGGCAGCAGCGGGTTGTCCGGGCGGAACAGCTTGCCGACGTTCTCGGCATGGCGGATGCCGACGTAGAAGTCGGTGTAGTCGCCGATCCTGGCCGGTAGGTGCATTTGGCACTCGGCGGCCGCATGGAGCAGCTCCGGGCGCTCCGCGGCGCCTTCGCCGAGCAGCTCCAGCAGGCGCTGGCGCAGCGCCACGCGGGCCGGCTTGCCGAGGGCGAAGAAAGCGTTCAGCGCACCGCCACGGGTGGCTTCGGCGGCTTCGCCGGCGGCACCCTCGAACAGGCCGGCGGCCAGCGCCGCGTCCAGGTCGAGGATCGAGTCGCCGATGGCCACGCCGCAACGCGGGCTCAGGCCGGCACGGCTGAAGATGCCCAGCGGCAGGTTTTGCAGGGGAAAGTCGGCATGCCCATTGGCGGAGGCGACCCAGCTACGAGTGGGGGTTGGCTGGTTCATGGGGTTATCTCCGTTGCGGGTTGAAGGTGGATACGAGCGACGCCCAGCAGGCATCGTAGTCATTCTGCAGGGCCGGTGTCTCGAGGGCGGCACGGCTCGGCCGGAGGACCTGGCTGGTCTCGAACATGAAGGCCATGGTCTGGTCGATCCTGTGCGGCTTGAGGTCGGCGGCGATGGCCTTGTCGCAGCTTTCCGCGTCCGGGCCGTGGGCGCTCATGCAACTGTGCAGCGAGGCGCCGCCGGGCACGAAGCCGCCGGCCTTGGCGTCATAGGCGCCCTGGATCAGGCCCATGAACTCGTTCATCAGGTTGCGGTGGAACCATGGCGGACGGAAGGTGTTCTCGGCCACCATCCAGCGCGGCGGGAAGATCACGAAGTCGATGTTGGCCAGGCCGTGGACGCTGGTGGGGGAGGTCAGCACGGTGAAGATCGACGGGTCCGGGTGGTCGAAGCTGACCGTGCCGATGGTGTTGAAGCGGCGCAGGTCGTACTTGTAGGGCACGTTGTTGCCGTGCCAGGCGACCACGTCCAGCGGCGAGTGGTCAAGCTCGCAGGCCCACAGCTCGCCGAGGTATTTCTGCACCAGTTGCAGCGGCTGGCGGCTGTCTTCGTAGCGCGCCACCGGGGCCAGGAAGTCGCGCGGATTGGCCAGGCCATTGCTGCCGATCGGGCCGAGGTCGGGCAGGCGCAACGGCGCGCCGTGGTTCTCGGCGATATAGCCGCGTGCCTCGCCGTCGAGCAGCTCGACGCGGAACTTCATCCCGCGCGGGATCACCGCGATCTCCAGCGGTTCGACCTGCAGCGCGCCGAGTTCGGTGCACAGGCGCAGACGGCCCAATTGCGGGACCAGCAGCAGTTCGCCGTCGGCGTCGTAGAAGCAACGCTCCATCGAGCGGTTGGCCAGGTATTGGTAGATGCTCACGCCGGCGGGCTTGTCGCCGGGCGCGTTGGCGGCCATGCGCAGCAGGCCGTCGAGGAAGTCGGTGGGCTGCTCGGGCAGTGCCAGCGGGTCCCAGCGCAGGCGGTTGGGAGTCGGCGCATCCAGTTCGGCACCGGCGATCTGTCGTTCCAGGCGGCGGAACGGCGGATGCTTGGCCGACGGCGTGATGCGGTACAGCCAGGTGCGCCGGGCCTCGCTGCGAGCCATGGTGAAGGCGGTGCCGGAGAGCAGCTCGGCGTACAGGCCGTAGGGCGCTTTCTGCGGGGAGTTCTGGCCGACCGGTAGGGCGCCGGGGAGCGCTTCGCTGCTGAATTCGTTGCCGAAGCCCGATTGATAGGCGAGGGCAGTGGAGTCGAGGTTCATCTGAGGCCTCCGGGGAGTGGGGGCAGCTTGCCGCCGATCCGCCGGGGACCTGGCACGCTGGCTGCGTTATTTTTATCGTAATTCAATTACGCATAACGTAATTTGAGTGGAAGGCAGCGTCAAGCTATAACGTCGGCCCCGCCCGCAGGAACCCGCGTCCATGGAAAAGAACAGCAGTCCCGCCGAAACCTCCGGCAAGCAGAAGGTCCGCTCCGCCGAAGTCGGTACCGATATCCTCAAGGCCCTCGCCGAACTCTCCCCGGCGACCTCGCTGTCGCGCCTGGCGGAGCATGTGGGGATGCCGGCGAGCAAGGTCCATCGCTATCTGCAGGCATTGATCGCCAGCGGCTTCGCGGTCCAGGACGCCTCCACCAATCATTACTCGCTGGGGCGCGAGGCGCTGCGCGTGGGCCTGGCGGCGCTGGACAGCATGGACGTGCTGAAGAGCGCCGCCGCGCCGCTGGCCGAGCTGCGCGACGTGCTCAACGAGACCTGCTTCCTCGCCGTCTGGGGCAACCGTGGCGCCACCGTGGTACAGGTGGAACAGGCGGTGCGCGCGGTGACGGTGGTCACCCAGGTCGGCTCGGTGCTGCCGCTGCTCGGTTCGTCCACCGGCCTGGTGTTCGCCGCGTTCCTGCCGGAACGCGAGGTGGCCGAGCTGCGCGAGGAAGAGTTGGCCGGGCGTGCCGACCATCCGCTGGCCGACCCGGCGGCCTACGCGGTGCTGCTGGAGGGCATCCGCGCGCGCGGCCTGCATGCGATCCATGGGCTGCTGATGCCTGGGGTGGAGGCGCTCTCGGCACCGGTGTTCGACGCCCGCGGGCGGGTGGCGGCGGTGCTCACGGTGGTTGGCCCGGCGAGCATCTTCCAGGCCGAGGAACAGGGGCCGGCGGCGGAACGGCTGCTTGCGACGACTCGGGCTATCAGTTGGCGGATGGGGTATGACGGCACCCAGGGTAGATGACGCAGTGTTCGAGCCTGGGCGTGATGTCGGGTAGGGCGGATAACCGCTCGCGGTTATCCGCCGCTTCTCAGGCCTTGGCCAGCAACGCCTTCGCCGCTCGCGACCCGTTGCTCTTGCCGAGCACCGCGCAGATGCGCTGGCCGGCGTCGACCAGGGCGTGCATGTCGACCCCGGTATGGATCTCCAGGCCGTTCAGCAGGTAGAGGACGTCTTCGCTGGCGACGTTGCCGGTGGCGCCCTTGGCGTAGGGACAACCGCCGAGGCCGGCCACCGAGCTGTCGAATACCGCGATGCCTTCCAGCAGGCTGGCGTAGATGTTCGCCAGGGCCTGCCCGTAGGTGTCGTGGAAGTGCCCGGCGAGGCGCTCGCGGGGAACCTCGCTGGCCACCGCCTCGATCAGCCGGCGGGTGGCGCCGGCGGTGCCGACGCCGATGGTGTCGCCCAGGGACACTTCGTAGCAGCCCATCTGCTGCAGTTCGCGGGCGACCCAGGCGACCTGGCGCGGATCGACATCGCCGTCGTAGGGACAGCCGAGCACGCAGGAAATATAGCCGCGCACCCGCACCTGGTGCTGGCGCGCCGCCTCCAGCACCGGTACGAAGCGCTCCAGGCTGTCCTTGATCGAGCAGTTGATGTTGCGCTGGGAGAAGGCTTCCGACGCGGCGGCGAACACCGCCACTTCCTTCACCCCCGACTCCAGCGCCGCCTCGAAGCCTTTCAGGTTCGGCGCCAGCGCCGCGTAGGTCACGCCGGGACGCTGGCGGATCCCGGCGAATACCTCGGCCGAGCCGGCCATCTGCGGCACCCACTTGGGCGAGACGAAGCTGCCCACTTCGATGTAGTCCAGGCCGGCGGCGCTCAGGTCATCGACCAGGCGGATCTTGTCGGCCACCTCGATCGGCTGTTTCTCGTTCTGCAGTCCGTCGCGCGGACCGACCTCCACCAGGCGGACCTTCTTCGGCAGGTTCATGCTGTTCCTCGTCTTGGCTGTCAGGCCTGGTTCTCGTCCAGCTCCACCAGCGGCGTGCCTTCCTCGACCAGTTCGCCCTCGCTGCAATACAGCGCCTTCACTACCCCGGCGTGGGGCGCGCGGATGCTGTGCTCCATCTTCATCGCCTCCAGCACCACCAGGGTGGCGCCGGCTTCGACCGTCTGGCCGGGCTCGACCAGGACCCGCACGATACTGCCGTTCATCGGCGCGCTCAAACCGCCCTGGTGGGCATGGGCGGCCTCGGCCTCGGCGATCGGGTCGACGGCTTCGATGGCCAGCAGTTCGCCCTCCCATTCGAGGAACAACTGGCGTCCGCGGCGCAATGCCGCCGAGCGACGGGTGACACCGTCCACCCGGCTGACCAGGTCGTCGCCGTCGAGGCGATACTGGCTGGGGCTGGCGTGGCGCAGGCGGACGCAGCGGCGTTCGTCGCGGCAGCGCAGCATCAGGTCGGACTCCCGCGCCAGGGCGCTGCGCCAGCCGTCGTTGCGGCTCCACGGCGAATGCGGGTCGTCGTCGCGACGGTGGCCCGGTTCGCTCTGCAGCCAGGCTTCGGCGGCGGCTTGCCAGAAATGCTCCGGCAGCGCTTGCGGCGCCGGCAGCAGGTCGTCTTGGTGGCGCGCGATGAAACCGGTGTCCAGTTCGGCGGCGGCGAACGCCGGATGGCCGAGGATGCGGCGGAGGAATGCCAGGTTGGTGCGCAGGCCGCCGACCGAGGTTTCCGCCAGCATCGCCAGCAGGCGCTGGCGGGCTTCCTCGCGGGTTTCGCCCCAGGCGATCAGCTTGGCCAGCATCGGGTCGTAGAACGGCGAGACCTCGTCGCCTTCGCGTACCCCGCTGTCGACCCGCCGGCCGGGGCCGGCGGGCGCTTCGCGGTACAGCGCCAGGCGGCCGCTGGCGGGGAGGAAGCCGCCCTCGGGGTCTTCCGCGTAGAGCCGCACTTCGATGGCGTGGCCGTTCAGCGGCACCTGTTCCTGTGTCAGCGGCAGCGCCTCGCCGCGAGCGACGCGGATCTGCCAGGCGACCAGGTCGAGGCCGGTGATGGCCTCGGTGACCGGGTGTTCCACCTGCAGGCGGGTGTTCATTTCCATGAAGAAGAACTGGCCGCGTTCGTCGAGGAGGAATTCGACGGTACCGGCGCCGACGTAGCCGATCGCCTGCGCCGCGCGTACCGCGGCCTCGCCCATGGCCCGGCGCAGTTCCGCACCGAGACCGGGGGCGGGGGCTTCCTCGACGACCTTCTGGTGGCGACGCTGGATCGAACAGTCGCGTTCGTTGAGGTACAGGCAGTGGCCATGGCGATCGGCGAATACCTGGATCTCCACGTGGCGCGGCTTCAGCAGGTATTTCTCCACCAGCATCCGCGCGTCGCCGAAGGCGGCCTTGGCCTCGCGCTGGGCGGAGGAAAGGGCCTCGGCCAGCTCGGCTTCGTGCTCCACCACCTTCATGCCCTTGCCGCCGCCGCCAGCGGCGGCCTTGAGCAGCACCGGGTAGCCGATCCTTCCGGCTTCCCGGCGGAAGGTCTCGGCGTCCTGGGCTTCGCCGTGGTAGCCGGGCACCAGCGGCACGCCGGCTTCTTCCATCAGCGCCTTGGCCGCCGACTTGCTGCCCATGGCGTCGATGGCCGCCGCCGGCGGTCCGAGGAAGAGCAGGCCGGCTTCCTCGCAGGCGCGGGCGAAGTCGGCGTTCTCCGAGAGGAAGCCGTAGCCGGGGTGGATCGCCTGGGCGCCGCTGGCGAGGGCGGCGGCGATGATCCTGTCGCCGCGCAGGTAGCTGTCGGCGGGCTTGGCGCCGCCCAGGTCGACGGCGATGTCGGCTTCGGCGACGTGGCGGGCGTGGCGGTCGATGTCGCTGTGCACGGCGACGCTGCCGATGCCGAGGGCGCGCGCGCTGCGCATCACCCGGCAGGCGATCTCGCCGCGGTTGGCGACCAGGATGCGCTGGATGCTGCGGTAGTCCGGGTTCATGCGTCGTTTCTCCAGGCGGGCGTGCGTTTCTCCAGGAAGGCGCGCAGGCCTTCCTGGCCTTCCGGGCTGATGCGGATGCGGGCGATGGCCGCCTCGGTGTAGCGGCGCAGCGCCGGGCTCAGCTCGGCGGCCTCGACCTCATGGTAGAGCGCCTTGCAGGCCACCAGGGCGCGCGGGCTGTTTTGCAGCAGGTTGGCGATCCAGGCCTCGGCCTGGCTTTCCAGTTCGGCGGCGGGACAGCTTTCGCTGAGCAGGCCCAGTTCGCTGGCGCGGCGTCCGTCGAAGCGCTCGGCGGTCAGCGAATAGCGCCGCGCGGCGCGCTGGCCGATGGCCTTGACCACGAACGGGGCGATGGTCGCCGGGATCAGGCCGATGCGTACCTCGGACAGGCAGAAGGTCGCGTCGTCGCTGCCGATGGCCATATCGCAGCAACTGACCAGGCCGACCCCGCCGCCGAACACCGCGCCCTGGACCACCGCCAAGGTCGGCTTGGGCAGGTTGTAGAGATGGGTCATGAGTTCGGCGATGCGCTGGGCGTCGGCCAGGTTGCCCTGGTAGTCGAGGTCCACCGACTGCTGCATCCAGGCCAGGTCGGCACCGCCGCAGAAGTGCCGGCCACGGCCGCGCAGCACCAGCAGGCGGACCTGCGGGTCGCTGCCGACGCGATCGATGGCCTGCAACAGTTCGTCGATCACGACGGCATTGAAGGCGTTGTTCTTTTCCGCCCGGTCCAGCCACAGGGTGGCTACGCCGCGCGGGTCGATCTCAAGCTGGATGGTCTGGAATTCGCTCATGCTGGTCTGCTCGTCACATGCGGAACACGCCGAAGGCGGTCGGCTCGATGGGGGCGTTGAGGGCGGCGGAAAGCGCCAGGGCGAGCACCTCGCGGGTCTGCGCCGGATCGATCACGCCGTCGTCCCACAGTCGTGCGCTGGAGTAGTAGGGATGGCCCTGGTGCTCGTACTGCTCGAGGATCGGCGCCTTGATCTTCGCCTCCTCTTCGACGCCGAGCTGCTGGCCGGCGCGCTCGGCCTGCTCGCGCTTGACCTGGGCGAGCACCCCGGCGGCCTGTTCGCCGCCCATTACGCCGATCCTCGCGTTCGGCCACATCCACAGGAAGCGCGGGTCGTAGGCGCGCCCGCACATGCCGTAGTTGCCGGCGCCGAAGCTGCCGCCGATCAGCACGGTGAACTTCGGCACCCGCGCGCAGGCCACCGCGGTCACCAGCTTGGCGCCGTGCTTGGCGATGCCACCGGCCTCGTACTTCTGGCCGACCATGAAACCGGTGATGTTCTGCAGGAACAGCAGCGGGATGCCGCGCTGGCAGGCCAGTTCGATGAAGTGCGCGCCTTTCTGCGCGGCCTCGGCGAAGAGGATCCCGTTGTTGGCCAGGATGGCGATCGGATAGCCGTGCAGGTGGGCGAAGCCGCAGACCAGGGTGGTGCCGAACAGCGCCTTGAACTCGTCGAACTCGGAGCCGTCCACCAGTCGTGCGATCACTTCGCGCACGTCGTAGGGCTGCTTGCTGTCGGCGGGAATCACCCCGTACAGCTCCTCGGCGGGGTACAGCGGCGCGCGCGGTGCACGGCATTGCAGCTGGCCCTGCTTGCGCCAGTTGAGGTTGGCGACGCAGCGGCGGGCGATGGCCAGGGCATGGTCGTCGTCCTCGGCATAGTGGTCGGCGACCCCTGAGACCTTGCAGTGCACGTCGGCGCCGCCAAGCTCCTCGGCGCTGACCACCTCGCCGGTAGCGGCCTTCACCAGCGGCGGCCCGGCGAGGAAGATGGTGGCCTGTTCGCGCACCATCACGGTTTCGTCGGACATCGCCGGCACGTAGGCCCCGCCGGCGGTGCAGGAGCCCATGACCACGGCGATCTGCGGGATGCCGCGGGCACTCATGTTGGCCTGGTTGAAGAAGATCCGGCCGAAGTGCTCGCGGTCGGGGAACACCTCGTCCTGGCGCGGCAGGTTGGCGCCGCCGGAGTCCACCAGGTAGATGCATGGCAGGCGGTTTTCCAGGGCGATGGCCTGGGCCCGCAGGTGTTTCTTCACGGTCAGCGGATAGTAGGTGCCGCCCTTCACCGTGGCATCATTGCCGACGATCATGCATTCCACCCCTTCGACCCGGCCGATCCCGGCGACGATGCCGGCGGCGGCGACCTCTTCGCCGTAGACCTCATGGGCGGCGAGGGCGGAAAGCTCGAGGAACGGCGAGCCGGGGTCGAGCAGGCGGTTGATGCGTTCGCGCACCAGCAGCTTGCCGCGCGCGCTGTGCCGGGCCTGGGCGGCGCTACCGCCGCCTTCGTGGATGCGGCCGAGGAGGGTGCGCAGGGCGTTGACCTGTTCCAGCATGGTCGCGGCGTTGGCCGCGAACTCGGCGGAGCGTGGATTGATCTGGGTGTGCAGGATGGCCATGGCGGTGGCTCCGTGTCGAGGTGGGCGGAAGCGGTTGGCGCCCGCTCCCGACCTGGCGATGCGCCTGTCGATGCAATGGAATGCCCTCTCCCTGGCGGAAAAGGGCCGGGGAGAGCGAGGCTTCAGCGGGTTTCGTTGAACAGCTCGCGGCCGATCAGCATGCGGCGGATCTCGCTGGTGCCGGCGCCGATCTCGTAGAGCTTGGCGTCGCGCAACAGGCGGCCGGTGGGAAACTCGTTGATGTAGCCGTTGCCGCCGAGGATCTGGATCGCGTCCAGGGCCATCTGGGTGGCGCGCTCGGCGCTGTAGAGGATCACCCCGGCGGCGTCCTTGCGGGTCGTCTCGCCGCGGTCGCAGGCGGCGGCCACGGCGTATAGGTAGGCGCGGCTGGCGTTGAGGGCGGTGTACATGTCGGCCACCTTGCCCTGGACCAGCTGGAATTCGCCGATGCTCTGGCCGAACTGGCGGCGGTCATGGATGTACGGCACCACCACGTCCATGCACGCCTGCATGATTCCCACCGGGCCGCCGGAAAGCACCACGCGCTCGTAGTCGAGGCCGCTCATCAGTACCTTGACCCCGCCGTTGACCGCGCCGAGGACGTTCTCCTCGGGCACCTCGACGTCCTGGAAGATCAGTTCGCAGGTGTTCGAGCCGCGCATGCCCAGTTTGTCCAGCTTCGGCCCGCGGCTGAAGCCTTTCCAGTCGCGTTCGACGATGAACGCGGTGATCCCGTGCGCGCCCTTGTCCGCGTCGGTCTTGGCGTAGATCACATAGGTATGGGCGTCGGGACCGTTGGTGATCCACATCTTGCTGCCGTTGAGAACGAAGCGGTCGCCGACCCGGTCCGCGCGCAGCTTCATCGAGACCACGTCGGAACCGGCGTTGGGTTCGCTCATCGCCAGCGCACCGATGTGTTCGCCGGACACCAGGGCCGGCAGGTAGCGGGCCTTCTGTTCGGCGTTGCCGTTGCGCTTGATCTGGTTGACGCAGAGGTTGGAATGCGCGCCATAGGAGAGCGCCACCGAGGCCGAGGCCCGGCTGATCTCTTCCATGACCACGGCGTGGGCCAGGTAGCCCAGCGCCGAACCGCCGTACTCCTCGTCGACGGTGATGCCGAGCAGGCCCATCTCGCCGAACTTGCGCCACATGTCCATGGGGAACTGGTTGTCCTGGTCGATCTGCGCGGCGCGCGGCTGTAGTTCGGCGGTGACGAAGCCGCGGACCTGGTCGCGGAGCATGTCGATGGTTTCGCCGAGGGCGAAGTTGAGGCTGGGATAGGTCATGCTTTCACCTGTAATTGTGCTTGTCCGGTTTAAAGCTTCGAATTAGGTTTATGTTGCAACTGTTTGTTTGTTATAGCTTTTTATCAGCGCCGCTCGACAGCGCTCCTCGGCAGTATCCAGTTCCAGCTGCATCTGTTCGATGTCCAGCAACTGTTGTTCCAGCTGGGCGCGGCGCTCGGCGATCTTCTCCAGCATGGTGTTCAACTGCTTCTGGTTGCCGCTGCTCGGGTCCGGGTCGTAGAGCTCGATCAGTTCGCGGCATTCGGCGAGGGAAAAACCGATGCGCTTGCCGCGCAGGATCAGCTTCAGGCTGACCTTGTCGCGCGGCGAATAGATGCGTTCCTGGCCGCGTCGCTCGGGGGAGAGCAGGCCTTGCTCCTCGTAGAAGCGGATGGCGCGGGTGGTGATGTCCAGTTCGCGGGCGAGATCGGAGATGGTGTAGGTGGTGGACATGCGCAGGCACCTGCTTGTTTACCTTTACGTTAACGTAAAGCTGCACCGAAATCCTGTCAACGCCTGGAACGGGGGAAAAATGACAGCCGTGAAAGATGCTTGTCAGAAAGATTTAATCGGCGCCTCATGAAAGGGCACGGATGGCTCTGTTCTGCTTCGCCGAACACTGTGTTTCTCGGAGGAGTCGTAACGATGAGTCGGCTGATGACCTACAGGACGCTGCTGGCTTGCCTGCTCGCCGCGTTGCTTGCGCTGCTGGTGGCGGGTCAGCAGCAGCGCGCGTTCGAGCGCATCTGGTTCAAGCTGGAGCAGCGCTACGGCGGCGATGTTGCGCGCGAGAACGCCCTGCGCCTGGCCGACTATCGGGTCGATATCGAAGCCCGCGTGCTGGGCGCGGAGTCCAACGTCTCGGCGCTGTCCTTCGACCCCAGCCGGCGCAGTCTGGTCAGCGTGACCAACCAGGACCCGCATTTCCTCGAGCTGTCGCTGGACGGCGAATTGCTGCGACGCATCCCCCTGCGCGGTTTCCAGGACCCGGAGGCTATCGAGTACATCCGGCCCGGCGTCTACGTGGTCGCCGAGGAGCGTCGCCAACGCCTGGTAGAGATCCATGTCGACGCCGACACCCGGGTGATCGACATCGACGATCCGCGCAACGCCCGGAAGTTCTCCCTGGGCAGTGCAAACAAACGCAACAAGGGCTTCGAGGGGTTGGCCTACGACCCGCTGCGCGAGCGCCTGTTCGTGGCCCGGGAAAAGGCGCCGGTGGGCATCATCGAGGTAAACGGCTTCTTCAATGACCGCGGCGAGGCGCTCGACCTGAGCGTCGGCGGCGACCCGCAGCGCGATCGCGGGTTGTTCCTCACCGATCTGTCGAGCCTCTACTACGACAAGGCCAGCGATCACCTGCTGGTGCTTTCCGACGAGTCGCGGGTGGTCATCGAACTGGATCGCGCCGGGGATCCGCTCGGCAGCCTGACCCTGCGTGGTGGCAACCATGGCCTGACGGACGACGTGCCGCAGGCCGAAGGGTTGGCGATGGACGACCGGGGCAGCCTGTACGTGGTCAGCGAGCCGAACCTGTTCTACCGCTTCAGCCGAGCGCTGCCGGCGGCCGACTAGGGTGGGAAAAGGACGGCGGAATTCAGGCTTGCGCGCCGGATAGCGCCGGCGCGTAGCCGATCATCTGTCGCAGCAGCGGGTCGGTGAACTGCTGTTGCCAGTCGTCCAGCTTGCCCCGAAGGTCGGGGCCGTTGGCCGGAACGATGGGGGCCGCGCGCGGCTGGCGAGGCGTCGGCGGGCAGGCGCCGAGCAGCCCGACGCACAGTGCCAGGGTGGGGAGCGAGAGT
Organism: Pseudomonas sp. KBN12P06040; assembly: GCF_037574965.1. Classification (NCBI taxonomy): domain Bacteria; kingdom Pseudomonadati; phylum Pseudomonadota; class Gammaproteobacteria; order Pseudomonadales; family Pseudomonadaceae; genus Pseudomonas; species Pseudomonas sp. KBN12P06040. The sequence continues at coordinate 3,349,645 of NZ_JBBELS010000001.1, read as the reverse complement.
TTCGCTAGGGGCATCAGGCTTGCTCCGTGGGGATCTGGGGCGAGTTGCCGGTGCGCGGCGCCTTGCGTAACCGGAACAGGCGCCCGACCACCAGGAAGAACAGCGGTACCAGGAACACCGCGAGTACCGTGGCGGTGACGATCCCGCCGAGCACCCCGGTGCCGATGGCGACCTGGGCGCCGGAACCGGCGCCGCTGGAGAGCGCCAGCGGGACCACGCCGAAACCGAACGCCAGCGAGGTCATGACGATCGGTCGCAGGCGCAAGCGCGCGGCCTCCAGGGTCGCCTGCAGCAGGCTCATGCCTTCCTGGTAATGGTCCTTGGCCACCTCGATGATGAGGATGGCGTTCTTCGCCGAGAGGCCGATGATGGTGATCAGGCCGACCTTGAAGTAGATGTCGTTGGGCAGGCCGCGCAGGCTCACCCCGAGCAGTGCGCCGAGTACGCCCAGCGGCACCACCAGGATCACCGCCAGCGGGATCGACCAGCTTTCGTAGAGGGCGGCCAGGGCGAGGAACACGATCAACACCGAGAGGGCGAACAGCGCCGGCGCCTGGGCGCCGGACAGGCGTTCTTCGAAGGACTGGCCGGACCATTCGTGGGCGATGCCCTCGGGCAGGCCCTGCATCAATTCCTCCATCGCCTGCATGGCTTCGCCGCTGCTGTAGCCCGGCGCGGCCTGGCCCTCGAGGTTGAACGAGGGATAGCCGTTGTAGCGGGTCAGTTGCGGCGGGCCGAGGGTCCAGGCGGCCTTGGCGAACGTCGCCAGGGGGACCATCTCGCCCTGCTCGTTGCGCACGTGAAGCCGGCCGATGTCGTCGATGCCCAGGCGCTTGGCGCCGTCGGCCTGGACCACCACCTTGCGCACTTGGCTGCCGTGCATGAAGTCGCCGATGTAGTCCGAGCCGAACATCACCGCCAGGGTGGTGTTGATCTCGTCCATGCTCACGCCGAGGGTCTCCGCCTTGCGCCGGTCGATGTCCAGGCGGATCTGCGGCGCCTCGCCCTGGCCGGCGAACATCACGTTGGCCAGGCGCGGGTCCTCGGCGGCGCGCGCCAGCAACTGGTCGCGGGCCTTGACCAGGGCCTCGTAGCCAACCCCGCCACGGTCCTGCAGGCGGAAGTCGAAGCCGCTGGTGGAACCCAGGTCCGGCAGCGGCGGCGAGTTCATCGCATACACCGTACGGTTGGGCAGGCCGGCGAAGCGCTGGTTGATGCGCTCGACGATGGCGCCGACGTGCTGGCTGGCCTCCCGGCGTTCCGACCAGTCCTTCAGGGTGGCGAAGATCATCGCCGAGCTGGTGCCGTCGCCGTACAGGCTGAAGCCGCCGACCGCATAGGCGTAGGCCACCGGTTCGTGCTCCGCCAGGTAGCGCTCGACGTCGCCGACGTTGGCCATGGTCTCCGCCATCGGCGTACCTTCGGGCTGCATCACCATGATCATGAAGTCGCCCTGGTCCTCTTCCGGCAGGAACGCCTGCGGCAGGCGCACGAAGAGCAGGGCGACCACGCCGATGACCAGGGCGTAGACCAGCATCCAGCGGATCGGCCGGGCGAGGATGCCGGCCACCGCGTTGCGGTAGCGTCCGGTCAGGCGCAGGAAGGCGCGGTTGAACCAGCCGAAGAAGCCGCGCTTCTCATGGTGGTCGGCGTCGATCGGGCGCAGCAGGGTGGCGCACAGGGCCGGGGTCAGCGACAGCGCGAGGAACGCCGAGAAGCCGATGGAGACCGCCAGGGTCACCGCGAACTGGCGGTAGATGTTGCCCACCGCGCCGCTGAAGAACGCCATCGGCACGAATACCGAGACCAGCACCACGGTGATGCCGACGATGGCACCGCTGATCTGGCGCATCGCCTTGACCGTGGCGTCGTGCGGCGACAGGCCTTCCTCGGCCATCAGCCGCTCGACGTTCTCCACCACGATGATCGCGTCGTCCACCAGGATGCCGATCGCCAGGACCATGCCGAACATGGTCAGCACGTTGATCGAGAAGCCCAGGCCGAGCATCACCGTGAAGGTGCCCAGCAGGGCCACCGGCACCACCAGCGTCGGGATCAGGGTGGCGCGGAAGTTCTGCATGAACAGGTACATCACGGCGAACACCAGCAGCATCGCCTCGAGCAGGGTGCTGACCACCTTCCTGATCGAGATCTCGACGAACGCCGAGGTGTCATAGGGGATGTTGTAGCTCACGCCCTCCGGGAAGTAGCGCGACAGCTCGTCGAGGGTGGCGCGGATGCGCTTGGCGGTGGCCACCGCGTTGGAGCCGGGCGCCATCTTCACCGCCAGGCCGGTGGCGGTCATCTGGTTGACCCGCGAGACGAAGCCGTACTCGCTCTGGCCGAACTCGACGCGGGCCACGTCGCGCAGGCGGATCGCGCCGCCGTCGGCGCGGATGCGCAGCGGAATCTCGCCGAACTGCTCGGGCGTCACCAGGGTGTCGTCGACCTTCACCGTGGCGCTGATCGGCGCCGAGTCGGGGACCCCGAGGTTGCCGATGTCGCCCACGGTGAGGCGGGCGTTGTGCCGGCGCACGGCGTTGACCAGGTCGCTGGCGCTGAGGTTCATCGAGGTCAGCTTGGCCGGGTCGGGCCAGATGCGCATGGCGTACTCGGCGCCCCAGGTCTCGACCTTGCCCACGCCCTCCACCCGGCGCAGCGCCTGCAACACGTTGGACGAGGCGATCTCGCCCAGCTCCATGGCGTCGTAGCGGCCGCTGGAGGAGGTAAGGGTGACGATCAGTTGGATGCTGTCCGCCGCCTTCTCCACATAGATGCCGTCGCGCCGCACCGACTCGGGCAGGCGCGACTCGACGATCTTCAGGCGGTTCTGCACTTCCACCGCAGCGAGGTCGGCGTTCACGCCCTGGCGGAAGGTCAGGGTCAGCGAAGCCTGGCCGGTGCTGCTGGTGGCCTTGGTGTAGAGCAGGCCGGGCGCGCCGTTCATCTCGCGCTCGATGATCGCGGTCACCGCTTCCTCGACCACCTTGGCCGAGGCGCCGGGATAGCTGGCGCTGACGTTGACCACCGGCGGCGCGATGTCCGGGTACTGGGCGACCGGCAGGAAGCGGATCGCCAGGACCCCGGCGAGCACGATCAGCAGGGAGATCACCCAGGCGAAGACCGGCCGGTCAATGAAGAAACGAGCCATTCGTAGCGTTCTCCGTCACTGGCCCGCCGGCGAGGCGGCCAGCGGTGAGGGGGCGTCGGCGCTGGCCGGCTGGCGGACCACCGCCTGGACGCTGGAGCCGGCGGCATGCTGGGCGGCGTTCTCGACGATCACCCGCTCGCCGCCCTTGAGCCCGCGGCTGATGATCCAGTCGCGGCCCTGCAGGGTGTCGGCGCGGACCTCCACGTCTTCCACCACGCCCTGTGGGTTGACCACCTTGACCACGGCGGACTGGGCGGTACGGATCAGCGCGTCGCGCGGGACGGTGATCGCCTGCGGGTTCACCGCGCGTTGCAAGCGCACCTGCACGTAGCCGCCGGGCAGCAATTCGCGATGCGGATTGCGGAACAGGGCACGCATGGCGATGGTGTCGGTGCCGGGGTCGACCGCCAGGTCGGAGAACAGCAGCTCGCCGGCCAGCGGGTACTCGCTGCCGTCGGCCAGGACCAGGCGCACGGCGATGTCCTTGTCGGCGACACCCTTCACCTGGCCTTCGCGGATCGCCCGCTGCATGGCGGCGACTTCGCCGGCCGGCTGGGAGAAGTTCACGTAGATCGGATCGATCTGCTCGACGCGGGTCAGCGGTGTCGGCGAGTCCTCGCCGACCAGCGCGCCTTCGGTGACCAGCGCGCGCCGCGCGCGGCCGTCGATCGGCGCGGTGACCGTGGCGTAGCCCAGGCGCAGGCGGGCCTGCTCCAGTTCGGCCTTGGCCGAGGCGATCTGCGCCAGGGCCTGACGCGCGTCGGTCTGCGCTTCGGTGTACTCGCGTTCGCTGATGGCGCGGTCCTTGATCAGGTCGGCGTAGCGCTTGAGCTTGTCGGCCGCCGCCGCGTGGCTGGCCTCGGCCCGGGCCAGGGCGCCGCGGCTGATGTCCAGGGCCGCCTTCAAGGGCGCAGGGTCGATCTGGAACAGCACGGTGCCGGCGCGGACGTCCTGGCCTTCCTCGTACAGGCGACGGGTGACGATGCCGGCGACGCGCGCCCGCACCTCGGCCTGGCGGTACGCTTCCAGGCGTCCGGGCAGCTCGCTGGTGATGCCGATGGGCGCCGGCCTGGCGACGATCACGCCGACCTCGGCGGGGGCCTCCGCAGTCTTCCCGGTGTCCGCTGCTTCTTCGCAGCCCAGCAGGAATAGGGCGACCAGGGCCGCCAGCAGCCCGCGCAGCGAGCCGGTCCATTGGATGTGCATGGGTGTCCCTCGATTCGTGAACTCGCGAGCTTGCCCGGGAAAGGGCACCGCAACTCACGAGCGGCGCGACAGTAGCATATAATCAATCATGAGTGATTAATTAATTGGCGTTTCTGTAACATATCCTTATGATCTGCGGCGCCTTTCCCTTGTGAGGACGTTCAGTGGCCAGGAAAACCAAAGAGGAATCCCAGAAAACCCGCGACGGCATACTCGATGCCGCCGAGCGGGTTTTCCTGGAAAAGGGCGTGGGCACTACTGCCATGGCCGACCTGGCGGACGCCGCCGGGGTTTCTCGCGGTGCGGTCTACGGCCACTACAAGAACAAGATCGAGGTCTGCCTGGCGATGTGCGACCGCGCCTTCGGCCAGATCGAGGTACCCGACGAAAACGCCAGGGTGCCGGCGCTGGACATCCTCCTGCGCGCCGGCATGGGCTTTCTCCGCCAGTGCTGCGAGCCCGGTTCGGAGCAGCGGGTGCTGGAGATCCTCTACCTCAAGTGCGAACGCAGCGACGAGAATGAGCCGCTGCTGCGCCGCCGCGAGCTGCTCGAGAAGCAGGGGCAACGCTTCGGCCGACGGCAGATCCGCCGGGCGGTGGAGCGCGGCGAACTGCCGGCGCGGCTGGACGTCGAGCTGGCCAGCATCTATCTGCAATCGCTCTGGGACGGCATCTGCGGCACCCTGGCCTGGACCGAGCGCCTGCGCGACGATCCCTGGAACCGCGCCGAACGCATGTTCCGCGCCGGCCTCGACAGCCTGCGCAGTTCTCCCTACCTGTTGCTGGCGGACGCCTGAGGGCGTCAATCGTCCGCCATCAGGTGCCTGCGCTGGTCCTCGGCGCCGGCGACCACCAGCCGCTGGGCGTCCTCCTCGCTGATGTGCAGGCGCTTGCCGTCGATGTAGAGCACCGACAGGCGCGCCTCGGCGTCGGTACCGATGCGCAGGCTGTCGACCGGCGCGCGATGCCGGCTGCCTTCGATCTCCACGCTGCAGATGCCTTGTTCCGAATCGATTTCGATGGACATGGGAACCTCCCGTTTTCTCCGCCTACCTTGGGTGGACCCCGGGCATCCGCGCGGGTTCTGTCACGGTAGCTTCACGCCAGCGTCACGCGCCTGCCACCGCGCTTGGCTGCAATCGTCCGCAGAGAAGGCGAGGCCAGCGGAGGATGACGCCATGCGGCTATGCGTGATTGGTGCGGGCTATGTGGGACTGGTGACGGCGGCCTGTTTCGCCGAGATGGGCAACCAGGTGCGCTGCGTGGAGCGCGACCGCGAGCGGGTCGCGCGGCTGAGACGCGGCGAGATGCCGATCTACGAACCGGGCCTGGAAAGCATCCTGCGCGATCAGCTGGACGCCGCCCGCCTGACCTTCACCGCCAGCCTGGCGGAAGGCCTGGCCGACGCCGAGGTGGTGTTCATCGCCGTCGGCACGCCGTGCGGCGAGGACGGCTCGGCCGACCTCAGCCACGTGATGGCGGTCGCCGAACAACTTGGCGCGCAACTGCGCCAGGCCTGCATCGTGGTCAACAAGTCGACCGTGCCGGTGGGCACCGCCGAACGGGTCGAAGAGATCATCCGCCTGGGCCTGGCGCGCCGGCGCAAGCGCTTCCGGGTGGCGGTGGCGAGCAATCCGGAGTTCCTCAAGGAAGGCTCGGCGGTGGACGATTTCAGGCGCCCGGACCGGGTCATCATCGGCAGCGCCGAGGCGCAGGCCGGGGAAACCCTGCGCCAGCTCTACGCGCCGTTCCTGCGCAATCACGAGCGGGTCCTGCTGATGGGGCGTCGCGAGGCCGAGTTCAGCAAGTACGCGGCCAATGCCTTCCTCGCCACCAAGATTTCCTTCATGAACGAGATGGCCGGGCTGTGCGCCCTCACCGGCGTCGACATCGAGGACGTGCGCCGCGGCATGGGCAGCGACAAGCGCATCGGCACCCATTTCATCTACGCCGGCTGCGGCTACGGCGGCTCGTGCTTTCCCAAGGACGTCCGCGCGCTGATCCGCAGCGCCGAGCAACAGGGCTTCGACAGCCAGATACTGCGTGCGGTGGAAGCGCGCAACGCGCGGCAGAAGGAACTGCTCTTCGAGACCCTCGGCGAACTGTTCCAGGGACGCTGGCAAGGGCGCACGGTGGCGCTCTGGGGGCTGGCCTTCAAGCCGGGTACCGACGACCTGCGCGAGGCGCCGAGCCTGGTCCTGCTGGAGGCACTGCTGCGCCACGGGGTGCGGGTCAGGGCCCATGACCCGGTGGCCAACGCCGGGGTCGCGGCACGCTATCCGGACGCGCTGGCGTGCGCCCAGTTGACGCTCCACGACTCGCCCTACGCCGCCGTCGAGGGCGCCGATGCCCTGGTGCTGGTGACCGAGTGGAAACAGTTCCGCCAGCCGGACTTCCAGAAAATCCGTGGATCCATGCGAACTCCCCTGTTGGTCGACGGTCGGAATCTCTACGCACCGGCGCGGATGGCGGAACTGGGCTTCATCTACCAGGGCATAGGACGTTCAAGGGCCGGGCATTGTAAGGCGAGCGCAGCCTGATTAGACTGCGCGCCATCCGCATACTTCGTCCATGTCGAAGGATTCTCATGATCAAGAAATGTCTTTTCCCGGCCGCCGGTTACGGCACTCGTTTCCTCCCGGCCACCAAGGCCATGCCCAAGGAAATGCTGCCGGTGGTGAACAAGCCGCTGATCCAGTACGCGGTGGAGGAGGCGCTGGAAGCCGGCCTTTCCGAGATCGGCATCGTCACCGGCCGCGGCAAGCGTTCGCTGGAAGACCACTTCGACATCAGCTACGAGCTGGAACACCAGATCCGCAACACCGACAAGGAAAAGTACCTGGTCGGCATCCGTCGGCTGATCGACGAGTGCACCTTCGCCTACACCCGCCAGGTGGAGATGAAGGGCCTCGGCCACGCCATCCTCACCGGTCGTCCGCTGATCGGCGACGAGCCGTTCGCCGTGGTCCTGGCCGACGACCTGTGCCTGAACCTCGAAGGCGACAGCGTGCTGAAGCAGATGGTCAAGCTGTACAACCAGTTCCGCTGCTCCATCGTGGCGATCCAGGAAGTGCCGCCGGAAGAGACCAACAAGTACGGCGTGATCGCCGGCGAGATGATCCGCGACGATATCTTCCGGGTGAACACCATGGTCGAGAAGCCGAAGCCGGAAGAGGCGCCGTCGAACCTGGCGATCATCGGCCGTTACATCCTGACCCCGGACATCTTCGACCTGATCGAGCAGACCGAACCGGGCAAGGGCGGCGAGATCCAGATCACCGATGCCCTGATGAAGCAGGCCCAGGACGGCTGCGTGCTGGCCTACAAGTTCAAGGGCAAGCGTTTCGACTGCGGCAGCGCCGAGGGTTACATCGAGGCGACCAACTTCTGCTACGAAAACCTCTACAAGACCGGCAAGGCTCACTGAGCCTCGCCGTTCCCGATGAAAAACGCCGCGTCCCCGATGGGGGCGCGGCGTTTTTCGTATGGGGCGAACGGCCATGGGGTTATCCGCTCTACCCGAGCTGTCGGCGGGCGTGGCGTTGTTGGCGTCGGGCGAATAACCCCGCCAGCCTGGCCTGGGCCACGCGGCGCCTCCGCGCCCGGTCAGGGAATCGGCAGCGCCTCGGAACCCGGGCCCAGCGGCTGGCCGTAGCTGAACTCCACGTAGTTGCCCGCCGGGTCGCGCAGGCCGCAGTAGTAGCCGACCGGATAGGGCTCGTCGCGCGGCGCCCAGACCAGGCAGCCGGCGGCCTCGGCGCGGCGCGCCAGATCGTCTACCGCGGCGCGGCTGGAGAGGGCGAAGCCGAAATGACTGTAATCGTCGCTGGCCAGGTTGCGCGGCTGGCCGCCGGGCATTATGACGAAGATGAAGCGTTGTTCCTGGCCGGGTTCGGCCATCCAGACGATCTGCGAGCCTTTGCCGGGGCGCCGGTGGATCACCCACATGCCGCAGAAGGTTTCGTAGAAGGCGATGCAGGCGTCGAGGTCGGGGACGTGCAGCGCCAGGTGGGTGAGGGTGGGGGACATCGCGCTTACCTCCACGGACAAGCATAGCCCATCGCCTGCCAGGCCCTGCGCTGAGCCGTTTCGACAGGTTTCTGCGTCGATCCGGCGGGAGCCGACGCTGGTGAATGGGTTATGCTGGAACGCATCTGATCCAGGAGTAGGAACATGTCTTTCGATTTCGATCTGTTCGTCATCGGCGCCGGCTCAGGGGGCGTACGCGCCGCCCGCTTCGCCGCCGGCTTCGGTGCCCGTGTTGCGGTGGCGGAGAGTCGCTACCTGGGTGGCACCTGCGTCAACGTCGGCTGCGTGCCGAAGAAGCTGCTGGTCTATGGCGCGCATTTCAGCGAGGACTTCGAGCAGGCCCGGGCCTATGGCTGGAGCGCCGGCGAGGCGCAGTTCGACTGGGCGACCCTGATCGGCAACAAGAACCGCGAGATCCAGCGGCTCAACGGCATCTACCGCAACCTGCTGGTGAACAGCGGGGTGACCTTGCTCGAAGGTCACGCCCGTCTGCTCGATGCGCACAGCGTCGAGGTGGACGGCCAGCGCTTCAGCGCCAAGCACATTCTCGTCGCCACCGGTGGCTGGCCGCAGGTGCCGGACATTCCCGGCAAGGAACACGCGATCACCTCCAACGAAGCGTTCTTCCTCGAGCGCCTGCCGCGCCGCGTGCTGGTGGTCGGCGGCGGCTACATCGCCGTCGAGTTCGCCTCGATCTTCAACGGGCTCGGCGCCGAGACCACCTTGCTCTACCGTCGCGACCTGTTCCTGCGCGGCTTCGACCGCAGCGTCCGCGAGCATCTGCGCGACGAATTGGGCAAGAAGGGCCTGGACCTGCAGTTCAACAGCGACATCGCCCGTATCGACAAACAGGCCGATGGCAGCCTGGCCGCGACCCTCAAGGACGGCCGGGTGCTGGAGGCGGACTGCGTGTTCTATGCCACCGGGCGGCGGCCGATGCTGGATGACCTTGGCCTGGAAAACACCGGAGTGAAGCTGACCGACAAGGGCTTCATCGCGGTCGACGAGCATTACCAGACCAGCGAGCCGTCGATCCTCGCCCTGGGCGACGTGATCGGTCGCGTCCAGTTGACCCCCGTGGCGCTGGCCGAGGGCATGGCGGTGGCGCGGCGGCTGTTCAAGCCGGAGGAGTACCGTCCGGTGGACTACAAGTTGATTCCCACCGCGGTGTTCAGCCTGCCCAACATCGGCACCGTCGGCCTGACCGAGGAGGAGGCGCTGAGCGCCGGGCACAAGGTGAAGATCTTCGAGAGCCGCTTCCGGCCGATGAAGCTGACCCTTACCGACGACCAGGAAAAGACCCTGATGAAGCTGGTCGTGGATGCCCACGACGACAGGGTGCTGGGCTGCCACATGGTCGGCGCCGAGGCCGGCGAGATCCTCCAGGGTATCGCGGTGGCGATGAAGGCCGGGGCGACCAAGCAGGCGTTCGACGAGACCATCGGCATCCACCCGACCGCGGCGGAAGAGTTCGTCACCCTGCGCACGCCGACGCGCTGAGCCGCGTCTGAACGAAGAAGCCGGCCCCAGGGCCGGCTTCTTTCATTTTCGCGCTCAGCGCGAGGGGGCCTCGGCCAGCGCCGTCGCTGCGTCGTCGCGGCGCCTGGCGTAGCGTTGCGCGAGCACCGCGCAGACCATCAGCTGGATCTGGTGGAACAGCATCAGCGGCAACACCATCGGTCCCACCGCACTGGTGGCGAACAGCACCTTGGCCATGGGCACGCCGGTGGCCAGGCTCTTCTTCGAACCGCAGAAGACGATGGTGATCTCGTCTTCCTTGCTGAAGCCCAGGCGTCGCGCCAGCACCGTGGTCAGCACCAGGGCCAGGGCGAGGATCACGCAGCAGGCGACGGTCAGGCCGAGCAGCGCCAGCCAGGGTACTTCGTGCCACAGGCCCTGGATCACCGCGGCGCTGAAGGCGGTGTAGACCACCAGCAGGATCGAGCCCTGGTCGACATAGCGTAGCACCGGCTTGTTGCGCTCCACCCAGGCGCCGATCAAGCGCCGCAGGACCTGGCCGGCGATGAAGGGTACCAGCAGTTGCAGGGTGATCTTGCCGATGGCGTCCAGCGCGTTGCCGGTCTCGCCTTCGGCGCCGAGCAGCAGCTTGACCAGCAGCGGGGTGAGGAATACACCGAGCAGGCTCGACACGGAAGCGCTGCATACCGCTGCCGGCACGTTGCCGCGCGCCAGCGAGGTGAAGGCGATGGAGGATTGCACCGTGGCCGGCAGGGCGCAGAGGAACAGGATGCCGAGGTACAGCTCCGGGGTGACCATCGGCGACAGCGCCGGTTTCAGCGCCAGGCCGAGCAGCGGGAACATCACGAAGGTGCAGGCGAACACCAGCAGGTGCAGGCGCCAGTGGGTCATGCCGGCGATGATCGCCTGGCGCGACAGCTTGGCGCCGTGGAGGAAGAACAGCAGGCCGATGCCGATGTTGGTCACCCATTCGAAGACCACGGCGGTCTGGCCGCTGCAGGGCAGGAAAGTGGCGAGAAGGACGGTGGCGATCAGCGCCAGGGTGAAGTTATCCGGAAGGAAACGCGGTCGGGACATGGGCACGCTCTGCAGGATCGGGGGAACACATGGCAGTCTTCTGGCTGCCTGGCGAACCTGCACTGTAGCCATGGGCTGGGCGACCGGCTAACGCCAGAAGGCCAGCCGATGACGCCGAATGGACAGGGCGGCCGCCGCGCCGCCCCGAGGGGCTCAGACGACGCTGGCCAGCAGCGGCTCGCTGACGCTGGGACGGACCTTGCCGGCATGGGGAGAGAACTCCAGGCGGACGGCGAGCACGGTGACCAGCGAGCGCAGCTTCTCCGCGATCACGCTGGCGCGGTGCTGGCTGAGGCCGGGGAAGGTCAGCAGCAGGCGGATCTTGTGGTCCTCGCGGTCGGCGCGAACCCGCTCCGGGGTGAAGGATTGCACGGCGAACAGGTTGAGCACCCGGCACAGCAGGTCCGGATCGGCCATGCCCTCGATATGGAAGATCGACAGGGTCTCGGTATCTGCGCAGGAGGTTTCCCAGACGTTCGGGCGGATCACCTGGCGTTCTTCGCCGTCAGGGTGTTTGGCCAGGAAAAGGGGGGCGAGGGTTGACATGTGACGCTCCAGGCAGTGTTTCGACGAGAGAAATTCTCCCAGAGGCGTGCCGGATTTTTTCTCCTGTTTTTGCGTGATTTTGCGCTATCCGTGCATACTTGATCCCTATATTTTTCTTTGTAGGGAATATTTATGTCCATTCCACTGGATATGTACGATCAGCGTATTCTCGCTTTGCTGCAGGAGGAATCCTCGCTTTCCACCGCCGAGATCGCCGAGCGCATCGGACTTTCCCAATCGCCCTGCTGGCGGCGCATCCAACGCCTGAAGGAGGAGGGGGTGATCCGCAAGCAGGTGACCCTGCTCGACCGCAAGAAGATCGGCCTGAATACCCAGGTATTCGCCCAGATCAAGCTCAACGCCCATGGGCGCAAGAACCTCACCGACTTCGCCGAGGCGATGCACCAGTTTCCCGAGGTGCTGGAGTGCCACGTACTGATGGGCGCGGTGGACTTCATGCTGCGTATCGTCACCCGCGATATCGAATCCTACGAACGCTTTTTCTTCGAGAAGCTGTCGGCGGTGCCGGGCATCCAGGAAGTGAACTCCATCGTCGCCTTGTCGGAAATCAAATCCACCACTACCTTGCCCCTGCTCGCTCCCTGAGCCTTCCCGGAGAACGCCTGCCCATGACCATCAGCAAGACCAAGTCCAGCTTCTACCGCCGCCTCTACGTCGCCTACCTGATCGACAGCGGCATCGCCAGCGTGCCGGAGATCATGGCCGCCACCGGCATGCCCCGGCGTACCGCCCAGGACACCATCGCCGCGCTGGAGGAACTGGACATCGTCTGCGAGTTCGAGCAGCGGGAGGGCGCGCGCAACCACCAGGGCGGCTATGTCATCCGCGACTGGGGGGCGGTACGGCGGGAATGGGTGGTCGAGCAGCATCGGCGAATCGCGGCGGCGCTGGAGTATCCGGCGGAATGAGCCACGCGCTGGCGGCCACATGCATATAAAAGAAGGAGGGGCTCAAACTGCCTCCCCTCCCGAGCATGCGTTCTTCAGATGCCGCGCTGTTCCAGGGTGGCCTGGCGCGCGCGCTGGGCCAGCTCCTCGGCGGGCTGGACGCTGCTGCTGGCGGTAGGCGGCGGTGACGGCATATGCGGCTTGAGGTAGGCCGCCAGGCTGACGCCGCAGTAGACCAGCAGGGCCATGGCGATCAGCGCCTTGTATGGGTCGATGTCGGATCGGCGCTTGCAGACCATACAGATATGCCCTTCGCTGGCTGGGTGTTCGCCACAGTTGCGACAGCGGATCATGCCTTTCTCCCGCCGGACCTTCCCGCCTGCCAGAACGCCAGCGAGGCTTCCTCGCGGGCCTGCTCGGCGCTCAGGCCGATATCCTTCAGCTCCGCCGCCTCCAGGTCCAGCAGCGCGCGCCGGGTCAGCTGGCGTTGCCGGGCCAGGCGATAGCCGCGACGCAGGGCCTGCGCCAGGGTGTCCATCGCGGCGAGTGGGAAGGGGCCATCGAGGCGTTGGCGGCGCTCGGATTTCGCACTGAGTCGCGTCATGCTGCGTACTCCATATTGATCGGCTGGACGACGGAGATAGAATGGCCATCGCGCGCTGTTCCGTACAGGTCCAGAAAAGGTGGGTTGACTGCATACAGATCAAGCGCTCCCCGGCCTGAATGGTGGATTTCGCCACCATCTGTACCGGTCCCGCTTTCGCTCACCCTGGAGTCCCGTTCATGACCCTTTATCTGCAACTCGCCGAGACCCTCGGTTCGCGCATCGAACAGGGCCTCTACCGTCCGGGCGACCGGCTGCCCTCGGTGCGGGCCATGAGCATCGAGCACGGTGTCAGCCTGAGCACCGTGCAACAGGCATACAGGCTGCTGGAAGATCGCGGGCTGGCCGAACCGCGGCCGAAGTCCGGCTATTTCGTCCCGGCCGCGCGACAGATGCCGCCGCTGCCGGCGATCGCCCGCCTGGCCCAGCGGCCGGTGGAAATCTCGCAATGGGAGCAGGTGCTGGCCCTGGTCAGCACGGTGCCGCGACCGGACGTGGTCCAGCTCGGCCGCGGCATGCCGGACATCTCCAGCCCTTCGCTGAAACCGCTGACCCGCAGCCTGGCCCGGCTCAACCGCCACGCCGACGCCCGTGCGCTGGCCTACGACGGGATCCACGGCTCGCCGTTGCTGCGCGAGGAAGTCGCCCGCCTGTTGGTGGACTCCGGCTGTCGGGCCACCGCCAGCGACGTGGTGATCACCACCGGCTGCCACGAGGCCCTGTCGGTGAGCATCCGCGCGGTGTGCGAACCGGGCGACATCGTCGCGGTGGAGTCGCCGAGCTTCCATGGCGCCATGCAATCGCTGAAAGGCCTCGGCATGAAGGCCCTGGAGATCCCCACCGATCCGGTCAACGGCATCAGCCTGGAAGCCCTCGAACTGGCGCTGGAACAGTGGCCGATCAAGGCCATCCAGGTGACCCCGAACTGCAACAACCCGCTCGGCTACATCATGCCCGAGTCGCGCAAGCGGGCGCTGCTGGCCCTGGCCCAGCGCTACGACGTGGCGATCATCGAGGACGATGTCTACGGCGACCTGGCCTACACCTATCCGCGCCCGCGCACCATCAAGTCGTATGACGACGATGGCCGGGTGCTGCTCTGCGGGTCGTTCTCCAAGGTCCTGGCGCCGGGCCTGCGGATCGGCTGGATGGTACCCGGGCGCTACGCCGACCGCGTGCTGCACATGAAGTACATCAGTACCGGCGCCAGCGCCCTGCAACCGCAACTGGCGATCGCCGAATTCATCGGCAACGGCCACTACGAGCCGCACTTGCGGCGCATGCGCGCCCAGTACCAGCGCGGACGCGACCTGATGATCGACTGGGTGGCGCGCTATTTCCCGGAGGGCACCCGCGCCAGCCGGCCCCAGGGCGGTTTCCTGCTCTGGGTCGAACTGGACGAGGCGTTCGACACCCTGCGCCTGGACAAGGCCTTGCGCAACCGCGGCGTACAAGTCGCGGTGGGCTGCATCTTCTCCGCTTCCGGCAAGTACCGGAACTGCCTGCGGATGAACTACGCGGCGTTGCCGACCCCGGCCATCGAGCAGGCGGTCAGGCGAGTAGGGGAGAGCGCTTGCGAGCTGCTGGAGCCTTGCGAGGCCTGAGCGGCAGTCGTGCTTTCGACGCAGTCGACGATTGCACAAATAGCAAATGCTAATCATTCGCATTATTTGCTAGAGTTGCCTGATGCATGCATCCGCCGGCGCCGCTGGGCGCCGGTCACCAGGAGACCATCGTCATGTCGCAACCCGCCTATCGTCTGTTCAATGTCGAACTCAAGCGCCGCGAGCAACTCAGCCCGGCGCTGACCCGCTTCGTCTTCGGCGGCCCGGAGGTCGCCGAGATGAAGACCCTGGCCGCCGACCAGCGGATCAAGATCTTCTTCCCCGATGCCAGCGGCCAGCCGCCCAGCCTGCCCGGTGGCAGCGAGTGGTACCAGGCCTATCGCAGCGTCGAGCCGGCTCGCCGGCCGCCGATGCGTACCTACACCATCCGTGCGCTGCGCGCCGAGCAGGAGGAGGTCGACGTGGAGTTCGTCCTCCACGGCGAGAACGGCCCGGCCTCGGCCTGGGCGACCCACGCGCGGATCGGCGACCGCCTGCAACTGGCCGCGCCCAACCGGCAATACGGCGATGACCCCGGCGGCTACGAATGGAAGCCGCCGGCTGGCGTCCGCCATATCCTGCTGATCGCCGACGAAACCGCCTTGCCCGCGGTGGCGGGAATTCTCGAGGAGCTGGCCGGCGAAGCCGAGCCGCCGGTGGTCGAGGCCTTTCTCGAAGTGCCGGGAGAAGCCGATATCCTCGACCTGCCGGCGATTCCCGGTGCGCGCCTGCACTGGCTGCCGCGCCACCAGGCCGGCATCCATTCGCGCAACGGCGAGCGGATGATCGAGGCGGCGCGCCAGGCGCGGCTGCCGGAGCGCGAGGTGGCGGGTGGTGCGGCCCAGGAGCTGGAGGACATCGATATCGACGAGGAGATCCTCTGGGAACTGGCGAGCCCCGAGAGCGGCAGTTTCTACGCCTGGGTCGCCGGCGAGTCGGCGGCGGTGATGGCGATCCGGCGCTACCTGGTGCAGGAGCGCGGTATCGACAAGCGTCATCTGACCCTGATGGGCTATTGGCGCCTGGGCAAGGTGTTCGACTGATGGGCCGCTTCGTCGGGAAACAGGCGGACGGCTACGAGACGCGGATCGGCCGCGCGCCAGGCTCGGCCTGCTGGAGCGGATCGAGCTGCACTGCGGCGACGTCGCCGGGCTACCGCCTGCGCCGCCTTGCGATGCGGCGCTGGTCCTGCTGGTGCTGCATTTCCTGCGCGGCGACCAGGCCAAGCGGCGCTTCCTCGAGGCGGTCGCCGAGCGTCTGGCGCCAGCGGCACCGTTGCTGCTGGCCAACCTGATGGAAGCCCGGGACGCCTTCGAACGCCCGGTGCAGGCCGAGGCCTGCCGCTTGGCCGGGCTTTCCCCGGAGGACAGCGACGGCATGCTGCAACGCTTGCGCGAGGATTTCGATCCGTTGTCCGAGCAGCGCCTCGGCGAACTGCTGGAAGACACCGGCTTCGTCCTGCCCAGCCGCTATTTCCAGGCCGTGGGCTACCAGGCCTGGATCGCCTTCCGCGCCGGCTGAGGATGCCTCAGGCGAGGCGCGCCTGCGGCGTGATCTGGCGTGGGTCGGTCAGCAGCTCCAGCAGCGCCGGGCGTCCGCTTTCGCGGGCGCGGCGGAACGCGGCGGGGAAGTCGGCGCTGCACTCCACTCGTTCGGCGTGGGCGCCGAAGGCTCGCGCCAGGGCGACGAAGTCGGGGTTGTCCAGGCGGGTGGCGGATACCCGCCCGGGATATTCGCGCTCCTGATGCATGCGGATGGTGCCGAGCATGCCGTTGTTGACCACGATCACCACCGGCGTCGCGCCGAACTGCGCGGCGGTCGCCAGCTCCTGCGGATACATCATGAAACAGCCGTCGCCGGCGAAGCACACCACGCTGCGCTGCGGATCGCGCAGGCTGGCGGCGATCGCGGCGGGCAGGCCGTAGCCCATGGCGCCGTTGGTCGGCGCCAACTGCGTGCGGGCCTGGCGATAGCGGTAGAAGCGATGCACCCAGACGGCATAGTTGCCGGCACCGTTGGCGATCACCGCGTCGTCCGGCAGGTTTTCGCTGAGGTACGCGACCACGGACGCCAGGTCGACGCCCTGGATGGCGGGGTCGCTCGCAGCCGGGGTCGAGTAGGCCAGGTAATCGGCATGGGCGGCTTCGCACCAGTCCTGCCAAGTGCTCGAGGGCAACGGCGCGAGGTCGGCCAGGGCCTCGGCGAAGGCACACGGGGTGGCCTGGATCGGCAGTCGCGCCAGGTAGACGCGGTTCAGTTCCGCGCTGTCCGGATGCACGTGGATCAGCGTCTGCGCGGGGGCCGGACTACGCACCAGGCTGTAGCCAGCGCTCGGCGTTTCGCCCAGGCGCGCCCCGACCACCAGCAGCAGGTCGGCCTGGCGCAGCCGCTCCAATAGCGCCGGCGCCGCGCCGAAGCCCAGTTGTCCGGCGTAGTGCGGGTCACGGTTGTCGAACAGGTCCTGGCGACGGAACGAGGTGGCCACCGGCAGGCCATTGGCCTCGACGAAGGCGCCTAGCCGTTTCCTGGCGGCACTGTCCCAGCCGCTGCCGCCAAGTACCAGCAGGGGCCGCCTGGCGTTCGCCAGCAGTTCGCGCAGTTCCGCCATCGCCGTGGCGCCCGGCCGCCCCGGAAGCACCCTTGGCTCCGGCGCATCGGCGACCTGCGCGGAACCGAAGAGGATTTCCTCGGGCAGGGCGACCACGACCGGGCCCGGTCGGCCCGAGGTGGCGACGCTGAAGGCGCGGCCGACGATCTCCGGGATGCGTTCGATACGGTCGATTTCCACGGCCCACTTGGCCAGGCCCGAGAACATCTGCACGTAGTCGACTTCCTGGAACGCCTCGCGGCCCTTGAAGGCGCTTTCCACCTGGCCGACGAACAGGATCATCGGCGTCGAGTCCTGCTGCGCCGTGTGCACGCCATTCGCCGCATGGGTGGCACCGGGGCCGCGGGTGACGAAGCAGATGCCTGGTCGGCCGGTCAGCTTGCCGTAGGCATCGGCCATGTTCGAGGCGGCACCCTCGTGGCGGGTGACGACGGTGCGGATGCCGTCGGCGTCGTGCAGCGCGTCGAGCACCGGCAGGTAGCTTTCCCCGGGGATGCAGTAGACGGTATCGACGGCATTGCGCCGCAATGCCTCTACCAGGATTTGCCCGCCGTTGCGCTGGGGAAGGGAGTCGGACATGAGGGCCTCGCTGCGCACGTTGTGGTTGCCCCGATCTTCGGCCCAAAGCACGTCCGCGCCAAGCGACCTTTCTTCGCGAGTTCATTCCCGTGGCGCATGAACCCTCGTTCTTCGTTGCGGAGGAGGCCCCTTTCAGCGCTTCATCTGGACGAGAAGGGGACTGGAGCGTCATCGCAACGGGTCTCCTCTAGGCGGATCGGAGAGCGCGGTTTTCCGCTCGTTTCTCCATCTTCTCCTCAATTATGTCTATGTAACTATTTCCTCTAGCAAAAAGGATTGTTCTTACATTATTTATAAATTTTCTTTGTTAGTTTTTCCTCGGGCAGTGCTGTTTGGCGGCTTCCTGAGGGGAAGATTTTTGCTGGGGCGCTGAGATAGAGGACGAGTTGTTGTTTGGTCGTCGGTAAGTTTCGGCTTTTTTGTCTTTTAGTCCGATGGGCAAGGGTACCAATGAGCAGGGAGGTTTTTAGGGTGAAATTTTTATCCGGTTTCTGGGAGCGCCGTCGTGCGAATGGCACTCCTCTAGTGTGTATCGAAGAGCGTGGCAGTGGTGCAGGCGAATTCTCGTCGGTGTCCCGTAGGGTTGAAACTGCTCCTGACGTACGTAGCGTTGCGTCTGCAGATCCGGAGCAGTGGATACATTCCCAGGAGTACGAGCTTTCTTTCTGGAAGGATAAATGGCCCTATCGCCATCTGTCTGTCGAGGAACTACAAGAGGCCCGGCATAAGGATGCAATGTGGTTTCTTGGGAAGATGGGGTTCACGTACGGCTCCTCGCATTATCGCTACGAAGGTTTTGAAGGTAAGGTTTTGGAAGTAGGTAGTGGGCCGATCGGCTTTTTCGAGAAGGTCGAAGGCGTGACAGTGACTGCCCAGGACTCATTGATGGGGCTGTATGCAGAGAATCTTCCATTCTCGATTCTCGGGGAAAGAGGTTCTTCTTGTTATATAAGGGATGGTGTTGCCGATATAGAGAGTGCGTTCGATTTCGTCGTTTGCTCAAATGTGCTTGACCATACGGCCGACTGGATCCAATTCCTGATTGACTGTGTGGGCAGGTTGAGGACGGGCGGTGAGTTACTGTTGGTGACTGACTCTCGCGGAGTTCCAGCAATCGGGCATACACAGATATTCAGCCATGATCAACTGGTTCGTGTCTTGGAGTTGCTGGGAGCAAAGCAGTTCAAGGTGAAAGCCGTCGAGCGGGAGGATGGCGTTCACTGTGACTATCGTCATTATTTTCGGGTGGTTTTCTGAATTTCTCCGTGTCAATTGCTCTGCCTGGACGGGCGCTAGATTGGTATCGGAATTTCGGGGCTGGAGCCGGAAATATTGTGTTGGTGGCCAGTGGTTGGATGGTTTTGATTGAAAAATAAAATATTATGAAAGGGATTTTCATGAAGAAGTCTATGCTTTATTGTTTGTGTTTTGTGCTTCTTCTGCACTTTTTATTGGTTTTGAAAGTTGCGGCGGAAGTCTTTTGTGAGTCTTGTCTACAGGTGCGGGTGGAGCGCCCGCTAGTAGTTAGGGTTGGGTCTCACGAGCCTGGCCTGGATACTAAGTTTTATGTAATAAAGCTCTCTGAAAATTTATTCAGAGGCTACAGTTCCGGAGGTGGTGATGCTTACGCAATAACCGGGCCGGAGGCCTGGTCTATGGGCTGGCCTGCCAATAAGGTGTTAAGTAAAGGTGCCGCAGGGTCCTACAGCGAGTGTGGAGTATGGATAAATTCTCCGGTTAAGATCGGAGATGTCTATGTTGCAGCCGTGCATCAGGAGCAAAAGTGCGACTACATCAATGGTGGGCAGACGCACAAGTCAATGGGAGTATCGTTTTCTTATGACGGTCTATCTTGGGTTAATCCAATCACTGTGTTGACCAGCCCTGAGGCACCGAAGATGGGGACCCAATCTGGGGAGGGTGATTGTTCACTGGTTCGGGCCCCCGATGAAGGCTACCTTTATATGTATTGTTTCAGGCCGGGGCGATGGGATAATATCGTGGCGCGTGCTCCGGAGGCATCTTATATGTTCCCGTCAAGCTGGAGGAAATTATATAAAGGAAATTGGAGTGAGCCTGCGATTGGTGGTATGGCAGATAGTTTGGGTACTATAGGGAGTAGTGTTGGGTATTGGCGGGCTGGACGTAAAGTTATTGCGCTTGATCTCGATCCATGGTTTGGCGGGATAAAGCTGTCATTGTCCTCTGATTATAAGAATTTTTTTACTCTTAAGGATCCTCTTGTTCCGTTTGTTAAAAATGATTGGGATCGAAATTTAATCGGGAAGTCAACTGACTTAATCGCATATGTGGGGGTCGTGAATCTACTTGGTGGCGGGAATCGAGTTGATAATTCCGGCTGGGGTATCACCTATACTTATATACCGCATGGAGGAACGCTAAAGGAAAAGTATCTCGTCTTTCAAGGGGTTAACATGAAGGTGGTTAGTGAACCTCAACAGGCTTCCGTAGGTTTGGCTCTTACCCGCTGGGAGCACAGGAGTGGGAAATACAGAGTTACTACTCTGCCTGTGGTGAGACAATCCGAGTACACCGAGCGTAATCGTATCGCATATCTCCTGACTCGTCCTGTCGTTGGTATTGAAACGCTTGAGGTGGAGGAGTGTGTGAATAGACAGGATCCCGATGATTATCTCGTGACTGATGCAGGAGGATGTGACGGGAGCGGACATGATCGAATCGCCACTATCGGTTGGGTGTATAAATACCCACAAAAAAATACGGTCCCTATTTATCGCTGTTACTCTCCGCTTGGCGAAAATCATTTTCTATCATCGAATGCAGGGTGTGATGATTTGGGAAGCTTGGAATGGAAGCTTGGATATGGTTTGAAGTAAGGCAAAAATTTTCGATTGCCGCTTCAGTTGTTTCCACGTGTTCTTACGGGCTATTGGTTTGTAGCCCCCTGCAAGAGGCTGTCTGCCGAAATCATGCCGTCCGACGTGCAGCGACTGACATCGATCAAATCAGCCACCACTTGAACAGGAAGAAGAACGCCATGCCCAGCAGCATGCTCGCCAGGGTATTGCGGGTATAGAGCACCAGCGCCACGGTGACTGCGCCGCTGACCAGGTAGGGATTGTCGTAGCCGAGGTCGATGCGGCCCTCGGGCATGAACACGATGGGGCCGCAGATCGCGGTGAGCATGCCGGGCACGGCGAAACCGAGGAACTGCCGCAGGTTGCTGCCGAGGCGGATCGGCAGGCGTGGTTCGAGGAACAGGTAGCGGTTGAGGAAGACGATCGCGCCCATCCCGAAGATCACTGCCCAGACCATGGCGCCTCCCGATACAGCTTGTTGCAGACGAAACCGGCGGCCATCCCGGCGAGGCCGGCGAGGACCAGCGCCGAACTCCATTGCCAGTGGCTGAACAGCACCGAGCAGAACAGCGAGGTGGCCACGCAGACCAGCGTCGGTACGTTGCGCACCAGCGGCGCGACCAGGGCGATGAAGGTGGCGGCGATGGAGAAATCCAGACCCAGGTGTTCGAGACCGGGAATGCTGCGGCCAAGCAGGATGCCGGCGAGGGTGAACAGGTTCCAGGCGATATAGAAGGTCAGACCGACGCCGAGGGCGTACCAGCGGTTGAAGTTGCGCCGGTCGTGCTGACTGGCGAGGGCGAAGAACTCGTCGGTGAGCAGGAAGCCCAGGCCGATCCGCCAGCGTCCCGGCAGAGGTGACAGGACCGGCCGCAAGCTCATGCCGTAGAGCAGGTGCTGCGAGGTCAGGAGGAGGGTGGTGAAGATGATCGAAAAGAACCCGGCACCGCCCTTGAGCATGCCGATCGCCACCAACTGGGCGGCGCCGGCGAAGACGATGGCGGACAGGCCCTGGCCCTCGGCCGGGGTGAGGTTGGCTTCGATGGCCATCGATCCCGCCAGCAGCCCCCAGGGCGCGACGGCCAGGGACAATGGGAGGATGGCGACGGCGCCGCGGAGAAAGGCTTGGCGGGGCAGGTCGTGGGCAGTCATGGGGGCATGGCGGTGGTGAACGTCGGTCCAGCATGCCAGCAGGCGCATCGGGCTGGCTTGAACGATCTTGCTCTTCGTATCCGTTATCCACGCAGGCGAAAGCGGCCGGTGTCCTTCCTTATATAAGGAGGACGGGCAGGGCAGGCGGCGGACGAGCGAGGGCCGCTCGAGGGCGCTGCGAAGAATCGAGGGAGAGAAGAACCGGAGCGGAGCTAACGCGGATGCTGACCGATCTTGTGGCCGCAGAACTTGGCGCCGAGGGACGGCTGGTAGGACATGGAACACCCGGTTTATTGCTGTTGTAGGGTTGGCACAGCTTAGCCTTGTTCAATTTTTCGTACAACGTAGCCTGTAAAATATCTGCTGCACCAAGTTGAACACCTTGCCTGGCCTGGCTTTGGCCGCTTTCGCGATGCTCTGGAAGGCCCTGTCTACGGCCATTTCGCCGTCCGCGAGGGCGACGAGAGGGCTATTGACAACAAATTGGCTTTCCGATTGACTCTGGCTCCAGCCCCCGCATGATTGAAATTTTTAACAAAAAAGGTGTTGCATCATGTCGGTACCCCTGCGTGCCGTTCAGCTCACTGAGCCGAGCCTGTTCCTTCAGGAACATCCCGAGGTCCAGTTCGTCGACCTTCTGATTTCAGACATGAATGGCGTGGTTCGCGGCAAGCGAATCGAACGCAACAGTCTGCCCAAAGTCTTCGAAAAAGGTATCAACCTTCCCGCTTCCCTGTTCGCCCTCGATATCACCGGCTCCACCGTAGAGAGTACCGGCCTGGGTCTCGACATCGGCGACGCCGACCGGATCTGCTACCCGATCCCCGGCACCCTCTCCATGGAACCCTGGCAGAAGCGCCCGACCGCGCAACTGCTGATGACCATGCATGAGCTGGAAGGTGATCCCTTCTTCGCCGACCCCCGCGAAGTCCTGCGCCAGGTGGTGGCCAGGTTCACCGAGATGGAACTGACCATCGTCGCCGCCTTCGAGCTGGAGTTCTACCTGATCGACCAGGAGAACGTGAACGGCCGGCCGCAGCCGCCGCGCTCGCCGATCTCCGGCAAGCGTCCGCAGTCGGTGCAGGTGTACTCCATCGACGACCTCGACGAATACGTCGAGTGCCTCCAGGACATCATCGACGGCGCCCGCGCCCAGGGCATCCCGGCCGACGCCATCGTCGCCGAATCCGCACCGGCGCAGTTCGAGGTCAACCTGCATCACGTCGCCGACCCGATGAAGGCCTGCGACTATGCGGTGCTGCTCAAGCGCCTGATCAAGAACATCGCCTACGACCACGAGATGGACACCACCTTCATGGCCAAGCCCTATCCGGGCCAGGCCGGGAACGGACTGCACGTACACATCTCGCTGCTCGACAAGCACGGCAACAACATCTTCACCAGCGAGGATCCCGAGCAGAACGCCGCATTGCGCCATGCGATCGGCGGCGTGCTCGAGACCCTGCCGGCCTCCATGGCCTTCCTCTGCCCGAACGTCAACTCCTACCGCCGCTTCGGTTCGCAGTTCTACGTGCCGAACGCGCCGAGCTGGGGCCTGGACAACCGCACCGTGGCCCTGCGCGTGCCCACCGGCAGCCCGGACGCGGTACGCCTGGAACATCGCGTCGCCGGCGCCGACGCCAACCCCTACCTGCTGCTGGCCTCGGTGCTTGCCGGGGTGCACCACGGGCTGACCAACAAGGTCGAGCCGGGTGCCCCGATCGAAGGCAACTCCTACGAGCAGCTGGAGCCGAGCCTGCCGAACAACCTGCGCGACGCCCTGCGCGAACTGGACGACAGCGAGATCCTGGCGAAGTACATCGATCCGAAGTACATCGACATCTTCGTCGCCTGCAAGGAAAGCGAGCTGGAGGAGTTCGAGTACTCGATCTCCGACCTCGAGTACAACTGGTACCTGCACACCGTGTGAGCATGGGCGGGTGGCTCCGGTCCGGCGCCGCCCGCCCGTTCTTCCGTCGAGGTTCCCACCCTTGCTGAAGGTAGACGGCGGCAAGCCTGCGGTTTCCGCCCGTCCGCCTTCCTTTGCTGTGCATTAGAAAAAGAAGAAATCGAGGCAAGCATACCCATGTCGAATCCTCCCCCCACCGCAGAACGAACCCAGCTTCGCAAGTCCCTCAAGCTGTGGCAGATCGTCATGATCGGGTTGGCCTACCTGACCCCGATGACCGTCTTCGACACCTTCGGCATCGTATCCGGGATTTCCCAGGGACACGTGCCCACCGCCTACCTGCTGGCCCTCGCCGGCGTGCTGTTCACCGCGATCAGCTACGGCAAGCTGGTCCGCCAGTTCCCCACCGCAGGCTCGGCCTATACCTACGCGCAACGGGCGATCAATCCCCATGTCGGCTTCATGGTCGGCTGGTCGTCGCTGCTGGACTACCTGTTCCTGCCGATGATCAACGCGCTGCTGGCGAAGATCTACCTGACTGCACTGTTCCCCGAGGTCGCGCCATGGGTCTGGGTGGTGATGTTCGTGCTGATCATGACCCTCATCAACATCAAGAGCGTGAACCTGGTCGCCAATTTCAACACCGTCTTCGTGCTGGTCCAGCTGGCGATCATCGTGGTCTTCATCGGCCTGGTGATCCATGGCCTGAACAACGGGGAGGGGACCGCCACGGTGCTCAGCACCCAGCCGTTCTTCTCCGAGCACGCGCATCTCTCGGCGATGGTGGCTGGGGCGACGATCCTCTGCTTTTCCTTCCTCGGTTTCGACGCGGTGACCACGCTGTCCGAGGAAACCCGCGACGCCGCCAAGGTGATCCCGCGGGCGATCTTCCTCACCGCGCTGTACGGCGGGGTGATCTTCATCACCGTGTCGTATTTCCTGCAGTCCTATTTCCCGACCAACGTCCGCTTCAAGGAGCCCGACGCGGCGTTGCCGGAAATCGCCCTGTACGTCGGCGGTAAGCTGTTCCAGTCGATCTTCCTCTGCGCCACCTTCATCAATACCCTGGCGTCTGGCCTGGCCTCCCAGGCCAGCGTGTCGCGCCTGCTGTACGTGATGGGGCGGGACAACGTGCTGCCGGAGCGGATCTTCGGCTTCGTCCATCCGAAATGGCGCACGCCGTCGATCAACGTGCTGATCGTGGGCATGGTGGCGCTTTCGGCGATCTCCTTCGACCTGGTGACGGCGACCGCGCTGATCAATTTCGGCGCCCTGGTGGCCTTCACCTTCGTCAATCTCTCGGTGATCGTGCATTTCTATGTGCGCGGCGGGCGCAACCGCAGCCTCAAGGAGCATTTCCACTACCTGGTCCTGCCGCTGCTCGGCGCGGCCATCGTCGCGGTGCTCTGGCTCAACCTGGAAAGCACCTCGCTGGTGATGGGGCTGATCTGGGCCGGGCTGGGCTTCGGCTACCTGTTCTACCTGACCCGCAGCTTCAGCCGTCCGCCGCCGCGCTTCCAGGAGAGCGAACTGAGCCCGACCCAGTGAGGCGAGCGGTGAATGGATTCAGCGAAAAAGTGAAGGAAAAAGATTGGTAATCTTCACGAAATTTTCACGGTGACGGGTCAATCATGGACCCATGGCTAACGGACTAGCCCCCCATCTGAAGCCCGCCTCACGGCGGGCTTTGGCTATCTGCAGACAGCGAATTCCGCGTTTTCCCTCCTTTTCACAGGGGTTTCCGGCCTCCCGGCTGGCAATGCACCTGCGACGACATGTCCGAATCCAGACAGAATTGGACGCCCCCAAAAAGCGCAGACACGGCTAGAATCCACGCCGTCCCGATCCGGTTCGATGGCCGTGGCGGGGGAGCCCGGTATCCGCTGGTCGGTGTTTCCTGTGGTGCTGCGCGTCCTTCCCTAGACTACCCGGCTCGCTCGAACCATCCCTTCGCGGGGGCGGAACGGCACAGGGTCGTTCGGCATGGAAGCTGCCTGGGCCGGCCTTCGACACACCTATAAGAGTAGAAATCTGCATGACATACCCTGAACGTCCCCTGCTTCATCTGCTGACGCGTACCAGCCTGGTGGGCCAGATCATCGTCGGCCTGATCGCCGGCCTGCTGCTCGCCAGCTTCTTCCCGGCCGCCGCGCTCAAGGTCGGCTTCATCGGCAAGGTCTTCGTTTCCGCGCTGAAGGCCGTCGCGCCGGTACTGGTGTTCGTCCTGGTGATGGCATCCATCGCCAACCACAGGCAAGGCCAGCAGACCCATATCCGGCCGATCCTGCTGCTGTACCTGGTCGGCACCTTCAGCGCCGCGGTGGTGGCGGTGATCGCCAGCTTCGCCTTCCCCTCGAGCCTGGTGCTGGCCAGCCATCCGGGCGAGATGTCGCCTCCGGGCGGCATCGCCGAGGTGCTCCAGTCCCTGCTGCTGAGCGTGGTGGACAACCCGGTCAACGCCCTGATCTCGGCCAACTTCATCGGCATCCTGGCCTGGGCCATCGGTCTCGGCATCGCCTTCCGCCACGCCAGCGATACCACCCGCAACCTGCTCTCCGAGCTGTCCAACGGCGTCTCGCTGATCGTCAAGGTGGTGATCCGCTTCGCCCCGCTGGGCATCTTCGGCCTGGTCGCCTCGACCTTCGCCGAGTCCGGCGTCGAGGCCCTGAAAGGCTACGCCCACCTGCTGGTGGTGCTGCTCGGCTGCATGCTGTTCGTGGCCTTCGTGGTCAACCCGCTGATCGTGTTCCTGAAGATCCGCCGCAATCCCTATCCGCTGGTGCTGACCTGCCTGCGCGAAAGCGGCATGACCGCGTTCTTCACCCGCAGCTCGGCAGCCAATATCCCGGTCAACCTGCAGCTCTGCGAGCGCCTGGGCCTGCACGAAGACACCTATTCGGTATCGATCCCGCTGGGCGCGACCATCAACATGGCCGGCGCAGCGATCACCATCACCGTGCTGACCCTGGCAGCGGTGCATACCCTGGGCATCGCCGTGGACGTACCGACCGCGATCCTGCTCAGCGTGGTGGCGTCGGTCTGCGCCTGCGGCGCATCCGGCGTGGCCGGCGGCTCGCTGCTGTTGATCCCGCTGGCCTGCAGCCTGTTCGGGATTCCCAGCGAGGTGGCGATGCAGGTGGTAGCGGTAGGCTTCATCATCGCGATTCTCCAGGACTCCGCGGAGACGGCGCTGAACTCCTCGACCGACGTGCTGTTCACCGCCGCCGCCTGCCTGGCGGAGGAGCGCAAGGCGAGCGCCGCCTGATTCGATCCCTGGATCACGGAAGAAACCGCCCTCGGGCGGTTTCTTCGTTTCGCTCCGGCGCGCTTTGACCTGTGCGCCGCGCTGCGGCCTAATGTTCGCCCGTCCTTCCCGAGTTGCCGCATGTCGTCTCCTTCCTTGCCCGACGCCAGTCTCCGCGCCAGCACCCTGCATCTGCCGGCCGGCCCCTGGAGCACCGTGCTCGATTGTCTCTGCGCGCGTTTCCCGGCCATCGACCGCGACACCTGGCTGGCGCGCATGCAGCGGGGCCGGGTGCTGGACGCCGAGGGGCGTGCGCTGGGCCCGCAGGCGGCGTATCGCGAAGGCCTGCGTGTGCACTACTTCCGCGAGTTGCCGGCGGAGGCGCCGATCCCTTTCGAGGCGCGCATCCTGTACCGCGACGAGCATCTGCTGGTGGCGGACAAGCCGCACTTCCTGCCGGTGATGCCGGCCGGCGGCTATGTCGAGCAGACGCTCCTGGCGCGGCTGGCCCGCAGCACCGGCAATCGCGACCTGGTGCCGCTGCATCGGATCGACCGGCATACCGCCGGGCTGGTGCTGTTCTCGACCAATCCCGGCAGCCGCGGGCGCTACCAGGCGCTGTTCCGCGAGCGGCGCATCGACAAGTACTACGAAGCGATCGCTCCGGCCTTGCCGCGACTGGACTTCCCGTTGCTGCGCAGGACCCGCCTGGTGCCCGGCGAGCCGTTCTTCCGCATGCGCGAAGGCGAGGGCGAGCCGAACAGCGAGACGCGCATCGAGGTCGCCGAGCGCAACGGCCGCTGGTGGCGCTACCGGCTGTATCCGGTGACCGGCAAGAAGCACCAGCTGCGCGTGCACCTCGCGGCACTCGGCGCGGGTATCCAGAACGATGGGTTCTATCCCGAGCTGCTGGACGCCGAGGACAGCCCCGACGATTACCGGCGGCCGCTCAAGCTGCTGGCCAGGGGGCTGCGCTTCGACGACCCGCTGAGCGGGGAAAGGCGTACGTTCGAATCCGGGCTGCGGCTCGATTGGCAGGTGTAGGCGACAGGCTCGCCAGCGGAATGCTGGCGTACGTCGCCGACCCGGAGCGCATGGCGCGTTTCTATGAGCAGGCGCTCGGCCTGGAGGGCTGCGCGGGCGAGTAGAAGAATCGCCCGCTGTGCGGCTGGACGCGCCCGCCGGAGCGGGCGCGCGTCGCTCAGGGACGCTTGTCCAGCTTGACCACCAGGCGCAGTTGCTCGACGCAACCGCGGCTCTGCTCGATCAGCTTGCCGAACTCGGCGCTGTTGATCTCGTCGTGGTTGAGCCAACTGGTCTTCTGCACTTCCCGGTAGCGATAGTGGTAGCCGCCGTCCTTGGCCGGTTCGGCCTGCAGGTCGATGTCGAACCAGGGGCTGCGGATCTCGCAACTGTGCGCCGGCTCGTCAGTCTTGCCGCCGGACAGGCTGATGTCGTAGGAGGTGATCTGCGGTTCGCCCAGGTACAGCTCGGCCAACTGGCCTTCGCTGCGGTACTTGGCGAACGCGTCCCACTGGCTGGCCAGGTCCTGGCGGTTGTAGAAATACTCTCCGCCGAGCCGGTCGAGGGCGCGGCGGTCGGTAAGCCTGGCACTGATCGTATAGCTGGGCGGCAGCACGAACTGGCTGTCGTCGCGCTCCAGCACGCAGTCGCTGCCTTCCTTGGCGAAGTTGCGGCACAGGTCCTGGTCGGTGCTGGTGCGGCCGCGTTGGCGATCGGCGACGCTGAGCTGCATCAGCGGCGCATTGGAAAGCTCCACGCGCGACTCGACCCGGGCCTCGCCGTCATGGGTGTAATGCTCGCTGCGGGTCACGCGCAGGGTGTCGCCGGGCGCTTCCAGGGGAATCTCGTCGCGCCGCACCTTGCCGTCGGCGCCCAGCACCAGCGCCCAGCGCTGCTGGATGTCGGGCATGGTGCGGCCGGGAGCGAACACCGGGTTGGTCGGGTCCAGCCACCAGGTCTTGCCGTCCACCTCGGCGCGGACGATGGCATGGTTCGGCGCGTACATGCCGGGCACCAGCAGGTCCCAGACCACGTCGCCGCGGCTGACCAGGGTCGGTTCGGCCTTGATCCCGGCGGCCTTGAGCATGGCGGCGAGGAGGATCGCCAGGTCCTTGCAGTCGCCGTAGCCATTGCGCTCGATCTCCGCCAGGGAGAAGGGCACGTAGCCGCGCTCGCTGGCGCGCCAGTCGCCCAGGTAGCGGTAGGTGTCGTTGATGTACTGCATCAGGCCGGCGACCTGCTCGCGGGCCGGCTTGCCCTTCACCGCGGCGACGGCCGCCGCGGCGCCCTTGGGCAGCTCCGCGGCGAGGATCTCGTTGTAGCGCGCGGCGAACGGGCCGAAGTTGTCCTGCAGGTCCAGCGAACTGCCCAGCTCCAGGCGCGGGGTATGTCGCAGGTAGGCGTTGCCGGCTTCGTTGATGTAGTTGGTGTATTGCGGCTTTTTCAGGCTGACCTTGAGGGTCTTCTTGTCGGCGCTCTGTTCGATGCGATAGGCGTCCATCAGCTCGCTGCGCACGAAGATCGGCCGCTCGGCCTTGAACTCGGCGACGAAGCGGTCGTCGCGCACCGGCATCGGCGGGCGGCTGAGGATGTAGTGGAACTGGGTGCTCAGCGGCTTGGCGGTGAAGTGCTCGCGCAGGGTGTAGCTGATGCGGGTGCCGACGCGCAGGTTGGGGAACGCCAGGGAGGTCTGGCGTTCGCGCAGGAAGCCCTGGTCCGGGTTCGGCGCGGTGCGCGTATCGATCTGCGACTGGTCCAGCGGCACCGGCTTGCCGCCGGGCTGGGTCAGCTCGGCCTTCTCCACGATCAGGCTATCGGTCTCCGCGTAGCTGCGATCGATGCGCGAGAGCATCTCGCGGCCGCTCGGCTTGAGGATGGTGAAGCTGTAGGTGCTCACGCAATCGGTGCTGTTGTCGGCGTTGAACTGGCAGCGGAACTCGGTTTCGCCGGCCAGCGGCGCCTCGGCGATCGGTTGCAGCGCGGCGAGGGCCGGGGTGGCGGCGCAGAAGACGCTGGCGGCGAGGAAGGAAGGGGAGAAGGGATGACGGGGCATCGGAGCCTCAGGATGAAACGTTTGAGCGGAACTCCCCGGCGTAGCCGGGCGCAAGGGGGCGCCGGGCGATAGCCGGGGAGATGGACCCTGAATGATAGGTTTTATCAATTCCGCATGTCGACCGGCGGGTCCGGTTATGTGCGGGATGTCGCCGTTGCGATCTTTTCGCCGGCTTCATTCGCCGGGCTTCGCCGTTCTGTGGCAGGCGCACGCCTGTTCCTGGCGCTCCGGAACCGGGTCGTAGCCGCCCGGGTGCCAGGGGTGGCAGCGCAGCAGCCGGCGCGCGCCGAGGTAGCCGCCTCGCAGCGGGCCATGTACGCGGATGGCTTCCAGGGTGTAGTGCGAGCAACTGGGGTAGAAGCGGCAGCGGGGACCGATCAGCGGGCTGATTGCGTACTGGTAGAAGCGGATCAGCCCGATCAGCAGGAACTTCATGGCGAGCCCTCGGCGGGGTTGCGGCGGCGAGCGGGCATTGTAGCGCCGTTGTCGGTCCTCAAGGAGCATTCTCCGCTGCGCAATAAAGGGTCCGCCCGTCGACGAGGCTGCGAGCAGTCGCCAGGCGGCCGCGCAGGCCGGGTTCTTCCGGCGCCAGCGTGCCCTCGCGCCAAGCGCCTCCGCGCAATGGAATCAGTGCCGAACGGCCGTAGCCCGGGCAGTACGCCTCGGCGTCGCCCTCCAGGTAGTCGACGCCGTCCAGGGTCAGCTCGCCGACATTCCAGCGCGCGCCGAGGTAGGCCTGGCGGAACGGCCCGTCGGCAAGGACGTAGAAGCCCCCGCGCACCTTGCTGGCCGCCGTGGTGAAGCCGATGGTGCGGCGCGGTTGTGGGATCACCAGCAGCGGTCGCCGTGGGTCGGCGAAGGCCTCCTGCAACTCGACCAGGCGCTGGCGGGTGGCGCCCATCTCGCGCCGGTAGCGCTCGCCGCGCGCCCGCGCGTCGTCGGGAAGTTCGCTCCAGGCCGGAGGCTGGTCGCGCAGCAGGTAGTCCAGCGGCCAGGTGCCGGCTATCGCGGCTTCCTTCCAGTCCGCGTCGTCGTCGCGCAGGTCCAGCAGCACTCCGGCCAGCGCGCCGATCTCGTAGGCTTCGCTGTCGACGCCGACGCCGATCTCGTTGGCATCGTAGAAGGCCAGCGCGTACTCCCGCAGCGCCTGTCGATAGCGTTGCGGATCCTCGGCGAAATCGGTGCGGTAGCGCGCGGCGGCGGCCATCTCGATGTAGCGCGCGGTGCCTTCGCTGAGATCGACCTGCGCCGCCAGCCGGCTTTCCTCGGGAGCCGCTTCGCGCCAGCGGCGCAGCCAGCCCTGGGCGTCGCTCAGGTAGCTGTCGCGCTGCCCGGGCGTGCGCAGGGCCTGGAGCAGCGACTGGAACAGGGCATAGCGGTATTCCCGCGGGCGCGGGTCGAGCGTGGCCAGGTCGCCGCGATAGCCACCGGGCTTGCGCAGGCCCGGCCAGTCTTCCTGGGCGTAGCGATGGAAGGCTTCGTGCGGGCCGATGGCGGCCAGCGTCTCGCTATTGCCGGTATTGCTCCGCAGGTGCGCGGCGCTGATCTGCAGCAGCACCGCCGGACGGCCCCGGTAACGCGGAAAGGCATAGCTCAGGTCGAGATCCGGGTCGCTGTCGCCCGCCACCGTGGTGCGCTGCGCGCGGCCTTCGGCATCGGCGACCCAGGTACTGCGGCCATCGCTGTAGAGGAAGGCCTTGTCGGCCATCCGCCAGCCGGGCCAAAGTCGTTCGCTGTGCTGGCCGACGGCATGGGCATAGGCCAGGTAGCGGCGGGCGAACGACTCGCTGTCCGTCGCCGCGGCGGGAAGGGACAGGGCAAGCAGGAGCAGGGGCAGGGCTCGGGTCATGGCGGGTACGGTTGCGCAAGGTCGGTCGGGGCGACGAAGGTATCCCGCCGCTTCCCGATTGACCGTCGCGGCCGCTGCCGCGTTCCCCTAGGCGGTGTTGCGCGCCCGCGCCAGGTCGCGCAGCGGCGGGGCGCCGAACAGCCGGCTGTACTCGCGGCTGAACTGCGACGGGCTTTCGTAGCCGACCCGGTAGCCGGCGGCGGCCACTTCCAGGCCCTCGCTGAAGATCAGCCGGCGTGCTTCCTGCAAGCGCAGCTGCTTCTGGTACTGCAACGGGCTCATCGCGGTCACGGCCTTGAAGCGGTGGTGCAGGGTCGAGGGGCTGAGGTTGACCACCTGGGCCAGTTGCTCGATGCGCAGCGGCTTCCCGTAGTTCTGGTTGATCCAGTCGATGGCGCGGGTGATGCGGTGGGCCTGGCTGTCGGCGATGGCGATCTCGTGCAGGCGCTGGCCCTGGCCGCTGCGCAGCAGCCGGTAGAAAATCTCGCGGAGGATCAGCGGCGCCAGCATCGGGATGTCGCGCGGGCTGTCCAGCAGATGGATCAGGCGCAGCACCGCATCCAGCAGGCTGGCGTCGATACGGTCGACGTAGAGGCCGCGGTCGCCGCGCCGGCTGGCCACTTCCATGGGCCCGGCGTCGGAGATCAACTGGGTGATTTCCGCCGGGTCGATATCCAGCCGGACGCAGAGGTAGGGCGCGTCCGGCGAGGCGTCGATCACCTGGCCGGCCAGCGGCAGGGTGACCGAGACCACCAGGTAGTGCAACGGATCGTAGATATAGCGTTCCTCGGCCAACTGCACCTCCTTGCGGCCCTGGGCGATGATGCACAGGGCAGGTTTGTGCATGCCGCGCGCCGGCAGGGTGGGGCCGTCGGCGCGGATCAGGGCGAGGGGTTCGACGGCGGTGCCGTAGATACCGTCGCGGGGGCAATGCCTGAGCAGCGACTGCGCCAGTTCGCTCTGGCGCTGACGCAATTCGGCGGGGAGATCGACGGAAAGAAGCGGGGCGTTTTCGCTCATGCGGGGACTCGCGGGGGAAACCTTCCCAAGACTAGCGCGCGTCGCGGCGACAGGCATCCATCGCGCTGCGCGATGGCAGGATCAGGCAAGCATTCGCCAGGAACAGGCAAGCCAGCTCGTTTCACCGGGCGCAAGCGGATGAGAAAAAACCGGAACGCGGCAGTTTCAGGCAAGAACCCGACAGTATCCGTCTACCGATTCCCCGCGCCGTCCCCCTAATCTGGCTGGCATGGCGGAATCTCCGTCATGCCGATGGGAAATACCTGCAGGGGGACACACCTATGTCAAATCAACAGGCCAGACTGTCATCGGGCGGCGTGCCGCCGGAGCGCGCGCCGGGCGCCTCCCGTTCGCGGTCGCGCGACGGCGCTCTGGTCCCCGACACGCCTTCCCGTTCGCCTGCCGGCCCCGCCGCGGGCGGCACGCTGGCGCGGACCCATCCCGGCAACTGGTAATCGGAGGCAGGGCACATGCGTCACCCTTACACCCCACAGCGGCCGGCCGGCGTCTCGGCGCCGCCGGCCCTTCCACTCCTGGTGCCGCTTGCGCAGCGGCGAATCCATGTCGAGGAGGCAGAGAGCATGCCAGCGTTCAATCGGGCCAGTCACCTGGTCAGCATTCGCGCCCGCAGCGGCCAGTCGCACCGCCTCGGCCTGCGCCTGCAAGAGCTGGCGCAGGCGGGCCAGGCTGCACCCGGTTGCCTGCGCTACGAACTGCGCCAGGCGGACGGGGACGCCGACCTGTGGCTGTTGCACAGCGAGTGGAGCGATGAAGCTGCCATGCAGGCGTACCTGTCCGGCGACGCCCAGCGGGTCTTCGCCGAGGTGCTCTGGCAAGCGCTGGCGGCGACCCTGGACGTGCAGGAGCGGCCGTTCTGAAACCGGGCGGGCGGATGACGCGGCGCGGCGTCCGCCCGTCCCCCTTGTTCTGGCGTCTCAGCGACCCGGCGCGACCGGCGACTGGTCCGCTCGTTCGTCTTCGACGTCGCGATGTCGCTCGAAGGCGGTCTCCGGCGAGCCATCGGCATTGACCTGCAACACCGCGCGCGGACGGCCGTCCTCGCCAATGAATACCTGGCCGATCCCGGCGCTGTTCCACAGGCGCTCGCCGGCCTGGCTGTGCTGCGGAACGCGCGGGCGGATTTCCAGGCTGCGCCGCTGGGTCAGCCAGTTCAGCGGCGACCAGGGCGCATAGAGCCAGCGGTTGAGGCGGTCGAACCAGTCCAGCAGGCGTCGCGGGAATTCGTTCTTGATCCCGCTGCTGGTGATCTGCCAGAGCCGGGGCCCGCGCTCGCGGTGGCGAATCCGGATGTCGTAGACGAAGGAGTAATGCACGTCGCCGGAAAGGATCAGGTAGTTACCCGGCGTGCGCGAGTGGCGGAAGATGTTCATCATCACCGAGGCCGCGCCGCGATGGGCCATCCAGTTTTCCGCATCGACCAGCAGCGGCTGGCCGATCCAGCTGAAGAGCTTCTGCACGCCCTCGATCAGCTTGACCCCGAACATCGGCGCCGGCGACACGATGATCGCCGCCTTTTCGCCGAGCAGGTCCTGCTGGAGTTCACTCAGCGCCTCCCAGTCCATCAGCCCGGAGGGCCGGCCCAGGTTGCGCTCGCTGCGCCAGCGGCGGGTGCGCGTGTCGAGGACGATCAGGGTCGGGCTGCCAGGCAACCGGTAGTGCCAGTGCTGGAAGTCGAGCAGGGCATCGAGCAGGCGGTCCTGCTCGGCGCAGGGCAGCCGGCCGTCTGCCGCGGCACCCTCCATCAGGGCCGCGACCGGCGCCAGCCATTCGCCGCAATGCTGCGGGTCGTTGCCCCAGCCCTGGCAGAGCAGGTAGGCGAGCAGGGCGTTGCCGATGATCCGCCGGGAGAACGGATGGCCGTAGGCGGTCAGCTCCCAGCGCGCGGAAAGGTTCCAGTCGTCGGTGATGTCGTGGTCGTCGAAGATCATCAGCGACGAGATATGCGCCAGTGCCCGCGCCACGCCGGGCAGGCCATCGCGGAAGGCTTCGATGTGCCGGCGCTCGTCGGCGAAGCGCTGCGCGTGCCGCGCATCCAGCCCCGGCGGCGGTTCCAGCCTGACCAGGCGCCAGGGCGCCGGCGACCAGACCAGCAGGTACATCGCCAGCACCTCGGCCAGGCCGACCAGATGGTTGTGGGCGTTGGCCGAGGTGAAGATCGGCTTCTTCACCCCGCCGAAGAAGCGCTCGCGCAGGGCTTCGTTGGACTTGAAGGCGGGCAGCAGGTCCTCGCGCCGGTAGTAGGTGGCCGGGTGTGCGTAGAGCGCCTCGCTGTCGTCCACCAGCGCGCCTTCCAGGTGTTCGCCGTACAGGCCGAGGCGGCGGATCAGCCCATGGATGGCCACCAGCATCGGCCCGGCGACGTCGTCGGCGTAGACCTGGTCGCCGCTCATCATCAGCAACGCCGGGCGGCTTTTGGCCTGCAGCAGGTTTTCCTCCAGCAGCCGGTCGACCTGCAGCAGGCCATCGGCCGCCGGGTGATGCGGCTTGCGGCAGGAGCCGTGGAGCAACTGGTCGAGACGTGGCTTGAGCACCAGGCTGGCGCGCTGGCGACCGGGGTAGAGCAGATGCGGCGCCCATTCGGCGATTCCCGCAGACTCCCCGCCGTCGGCGGCGAGGCGCAGGTCGTAGTCGACCAGGCGGGCGCAGGGCAACGGCGGGTCGAGCGCGACATCCAGCAGGTGCAGCCAAGCATGGGTGCCGATGCGGATGGCCGAGTGGGTTCCTTCCGCGAGGCGGATCCGACGCTCCGCCTCGCCTTCGCTGGCGAGGATCAGTTCGATGGTCGTCGGGCATGACGTGGCCAGCCAGAACACCAGGCGTCCGGGCTCTGCGCGGCGCAGCAGGGGACCGGCCAGGACCAGGGGCAGGGCTTCGTCAGGCGGGGTGTCGTTGGGGAGCGAGGCGGACATTGGTACGGGCGTTGTCGACGCGGCGAAACAAGCTGACGAGTATGCCGCTTTCCGCGGATCGCGGCGTTGCCATTTCGTAAGGAATGACGACAGTCGTCGCGGGATGGCGATCTTCTAATGCCAAAAAGTTAAGTACACCTTAATTAATATTCTTTTTTGCGTTCGGGCTTCTGCGGCATATTGCCTTCCGCGCAGGCCCGGCGGCCTGCCATCGCTGTTTGCGGGAGGGACACGTGCAATCCGACGTCGGCGCCGCCTCCCGCCGATTAAGGTTTCGCCTGCCACCCCGACGCCCGGTGGCGCAGGCCCGTAGCACGAGAGTGCGGAATGGGCATGGATCAGACACGCAATCGCCTCGTCGGCCTGATGTTCCAGAACGACTATTCCTGGCTGAGCGGGCGCCTGCGGCGCTACCTCGGCTGCCCCCACAGCGCCGAGGACATCGCCTCGGAAACCTTCCTCAAGGTCCTCGCCCTGCCGGACCCGGCAAGCATCCGCGAGCCGCGCGCGCTGCTCACCACCATCGCCCGCCGGTTGATGTACGACGGCTGGCGGCGCCAGGACCTGGAACGCGCCTACCTGGAAAGCCTGGCCGGGCTTCCGGAGGCCCTCGCGCCGTCCGCCGAGGAGCAGGCCCAGGTGGTGGAAACCCTGCTGCGCCTGGAGCGCATGCTCGCCGGGCTGTCGCCGAAGGCCCGCGCCGCCTTCATCCATAGCCAGATCGGCGGACTGACCTACGTGGAGATCGCCGGCTTGCTGGAGGTTTCCGTCAGCCGCATCCACCAGTACATGGTCGAGGGCTTCAAGCAGTGCTACCAGGTGCTTGCCGAATGAGCCAGGGAAGGCGCGAACGCATCCTCGACGAAGCGGCGCAGTGGATGGCGCTGCTGCAATCCGGCCATGCCGGCGCCGAGGAGCGCCTGGCGTTCCAGCAGTGGCGCCAGGCCGACGCCGAGCACGGTGCGGTGTTCGACCGGCTCAGCCTGGGCTTGCAGTCGTTTCGCGACGAGCCCTTGCACGGCTTGCGCGCCGAGCAATTGATCGGAGCCCTCGAGGCGCCGTTCGCCCGTCGCCGGTTTCTCCAGCGCAGCCTCGGCCTGGCGGCGTTCGGCGTGGCGACGCTGGCGCTGGGGCGGATCGGCATCGTCGGCTTCCCCTGGCCCGGCGACCTGTATACCGGCACCGGACAACGCCAGAGCTTCCGCCTGGAGGATGGCAGCCAACTGGTGCTGGACGCGCGCAGCCGGGCACGCCCCGAATTCGATGGCTACCGGCGTCGCCTGCGCTTACGCGAGGGGCGCCTGCTGGTTGACGTGGCACGGGATCCGGCGCGGCCGTTCGTCGTCGACACCGGGCGCGGCCAGGTCGAGGCGCAGGGAACCCGCTTCCAGGTCAGCGATGACGGTGCCAGCTCGCGGGTGGTGGTGCTCGAGTCGCGGGTGCGGATCACCACGGCCGACGGACGGCAATGCCTGCTGGAGCGCGGCCAGAGCGCGCGTTTCGACGCCTCGGCGATTCTCGCCCGAGGTCCTGCCGAAGGCGGCGAGAGCGCCTGGCTGGATGGCCGGCTGGAGGTCCGCGACCGTCCGCTGGGGGAGGTACTGGAGGCGTTGCGCGCCTATCGCCGCGGCATCGTCAGCGTCGCCGACGACGCGGCGGCGCTGCGCGTCAGTGGTATCTACCCGCTGGACGACAGCGGCGTGGCGCTGGCATTGCTGGAGCAGAGCCTGCCGATCCGGATCGACTACCACGGGCCCTACTGGGTCAGCATCGCCAGCCGCTGAGGCGCGCGCCCGGCGGCGAGCCGGGCGGCGCGACGCTTCAGAACGGTTTGGTCGGCAGGTACTTGCCGTCGAGGGTGATCACCGCCCGCGAGCCGCCTTCCGGGTCCTCGACCTTCTTGATGTCCAGCTTGAAGTTGATCGCGCTGATGATGCCGTCGCCGAACTGTTCGTGGACCAGTGCCTTCAGGGTGCTGCCGTAGACTTGCAGCATCTCGTAGAAGCGATAGATGGTCGGGTCGCTGGGAATGCCGCCGGGAATGCTGCCGCGCAGCGGGATGCTTTGCAGCAGGAGCACCGCGTCGTCGTCCAGGCCGAGTTGGGCGGCGACCTTGCGCGCCGCCGCCTCTGGCAGGGCATGCTGGCCGAGCAGGGTGGCGGTGACGAAGGTCAGGGCGAGACCGGTGCCGTCGGCCAGATCCTGCCAGGACAGGCCCAGGCGGGCCTTGTTCAGGACCACGGTCTCGGCCAGTTGCTGGCGCGCGTTGGGGGACACTTGGCTGTGTTGCATGGGATGACTCTCCTTGCGGGTGGTTGTGAGGGAAGGGATTCAAGCGACCGCCTGCCCAGGTTCGCCGCCTACCGCGCGCACTTCGGGATGCTCGGCGAGGGAGACGAAGCGCCGGCTGGCGC
Source organism: Pseudomonas sp. KBN12P06040 (assembly GCF_037574965.1). Taxonomy (NCBI): domain Bacteria; kingdom Pseudomonadati; phylum Pseudomonadota; class Gammaproteobacteria; order Pseudomonadales; family Pseudomonadaceae; genus Pseudomonas; species Pseudomonas sp. KBN12P06040. The sequence continues at coordinate 3,311,420 of NZ_JBBELS010000001.1, read as the reverse complement.
CGTCGAGGGCGTCGATGCGGCCGCTTTCGATGTCGTAGACCCAGCCGTGCAGGTTCAGCCGACCCTGTTCCAGGGCGCGGGCGACGCAGGGGTGGGTGCGCAGGTTGGCCAGTTGGGCGATCACGTTGTGCCGCACCAGGGCGTCCAGCCGCGCCGCCTCGGAGGCGTGTTCGTGGGCGCTGTTCATCGCCCGTGCGGCCTCGGCGTGGTGCAACCAGCCGGCCACCGCCGGCAACTGGTCGAGACAGGCGCAGGACGCGATGGCGCCCATCGCGCCGCAGTCCGAGTGGCCGCAGACCACGATGTCGCCGACCCCGAGCACCGCCACCGCGTATTCCACCGAGGCGCTGACCCCGCCGGGCTGCGGCCCGTAGCCGGGGACGATGTTGCCGGCATTACGGATCACGAAGAGTTCGCCGGGCTCGCGCTGGGTCAGCAGCTCGGGGACCACCCGGCTGTCCGAGCAGGCGATGAACAGCGCCTTGGGGGCTTGCCGGGTGGCCAGGGACTTGAACAGTTGCGAGCGCGCCGGGTAGGCGTCGCGCTGGAAGCGGAGAAAGCCGTCGATGATGTCACGCATGGCGCTGGGCTCCTGGCCGTCGAATGGTGGGGCCAGGATGCGCGGACTGAGCCATAGGGTCCAAGACCGGTTTATTATTCCAATCATTGGTCTGGCCTATAGTTGGATGTTTCCATGCTGCTTCGCCACCTGCGCTACCTGCTCGCTGTCGCCGAGCATCGCAACTTCACCCGCGCCGCCGAGGCGCTGCACGTTTCGCAGCCGACCCTGTCGCAGCAGGTGCGGCAACTGGAAGAGCAACTGCGCGTGCAATTGCTCGACCGCTCCGGCAGGAGCGTGCGTCCCACCGATGCCGGCGAGCTGTACCTGCTTCATGCGCGGCGTGCCTTGCGCGAGCTGGAAGCGGCGCAGCGGGCGATCCACGAGGTGCGCGACCTCAGTCGCGGCCGCCTGCGCCTGGGCATGACGCCGACCTTCACCTGCTATCTGGTGGGCGCCCTGGTGGATCCGTTCAATCAGCGCTATCCGGGCATCGAGTTGAGCCTCGAGGAGTTGCCCCAGGACGCCCTGGAGGCGGCGCTGATCGACGATCGCCTGGACCTTGGCGTGGCCTTCAGCGAGCCGGGTTCAGTGGAGATCGACAGCCAGCCGCTCTACCTGGAGCGCCTGGGCCTGGTGCTGGGGGCGGAACACCCGGCGGCGGACGCGCCGCTGGCCGCCGCAGCGCTGGCGGAGTTGCCGTTGGCGTTGTTGCGCGACGACTTCGCCACGCGCCGGCACATTGACGCTTACCTGCGCCAGCAAGGGGTGACGGCGCGGGTGGCGCTGGAGGCAAACTCGATCAGCGCCATCGTCGACGTGGTTCGCCGCGGACGGCTGGCCAGCATCCTGCCGGAGGCGGTGGCGCGCCAGCAGGCCGGGTTGCGCTGCATGGCGCTGCGGCCGGCGTTGCCGACCCGCCAGGTAGCGCTGTTCTGGCGCCAGGGCAGCCATCCCGGCGCCGCGCGCCTGGCCTTCCAGGCCCTGGCGCTGGAACTCGGCGCCGAGCTGGGCGACGCCTGAGCGGGATCAGCCGCGACTCGGCTGCAACGCCGCGGGTTCCTCGCGGCGCAGACGCAAGGCCAGGGCGGCGCCGAACAGGGCGAGCAGGGCGCTGAGCGCGGTCACCCATTCGATGCCGCGCGCCTGGCTGGCCAGCAGGCTGGCGGCATCGGCGCCACGTACCTGGGCGTTGGCCAGCGCTACCAGCAGGGCCAGGCCGAGCGCGCCGCCGATCTGCTGGGTCATCGAGGCCATCCCCGAGGCGACGCCCTGTTCGGCGGGATCGACGCCGCTGGCGGCGCTGACCCACATGGCGGTCCAGGTCATGCCCTGACCGACGCTGAGGATCACGATGGCCGGCAGCAGCGCCAGGAAGCTGCGCCCCAGCGGCAGGCACGCTGCCAGCAGGCCGAGCCCGAGTGCGCCCAGCAGCAGGCCGGCGACCAGCGTCGCGCGTGCCCCGTGGCGGGCCAGCAGGCGCTCGGCGACGCGGATACCGAGGGTGCAGAGCAGAGTCGCCGGGAGGAACGCCAGGCCGGTCTGCAACACGCTGTAGCCGTACACCGACTGGAAGTAGATGGCCAGGAAGTAGTACTGCACGCCGTAGCTGCTCATGAAGATCGCGGTCAGTAGCATCGCCACCTGCAGGTTGCGGTTGCCCAGCAGGCGCAGCGGCATCAGCGGGTCGCGGCTGTAGTGTTCGATGGCGAGGAACGCCAGCAGCAGCGGGACGGAAAGGTAAAGTCCGAAACGTACCGAGGGCGCATCCCAGCCCGACTCGGGGCCCTGGACCAGGGCGAAGACCAGCAGGGTGGCGCCGGCGGTGACCGTCAGCGCGCCGGCCAGGTCGAAGCGCCGACCGCGCTGGCGCCGGGCGTCGGCCGGGATCAGGCGCAGGGCGAGCAGCGCCGCGGCGCCGGCCAGCGGCACGTTGACCAGGAAGATCGAGGCCCAGCCGAACAGCTCGGTGAGCGCGCCGCCGAGCGCCGAACCGAGGGCCAGGCCGAACGCCGAGGCGATGCTCCAGATCGCCAGGGCACGATTGCGCGCCGGGCCCTCGGCGAAGTGATTGCCGATCAGCGCCAGGGTCGCCGGGAACAGCAGCGCGCCACCCAGGCCCTGCACGGCGCGGGCGAGGATCAACGGCAACTCGCTCTGGGCCAGGCCGCCCGCGAGGGAGGCGAGGGCGTACAGGCTTTGCCCGAGGACGTACATGCGGCGCCGGCCGAGCAGGTCGGTGGCGCGCCCGCCGAGCAGGAGGAAGCCGCCGAAGGCCACCGTATAGGCGCTCACCACCCATTGCAGGCGTTGCGCCGAAAAATCCAGCGCCCGACTGATTTCCGGCAGGGCGACGAACACGATGGTGGCGTCGAGGGCGATGATCAGTTGCGCGCAGGCGAGCAGGGCGAGCATCCAGTTGGAAGGGGCGGCACGGTCCGTCACGGCGGGACTCCTGGTCTGGGTTGGGCGCGGCCAGTGTTTCTCATGCTGGAATCGTGATAAATAGCCTCTCCGTCCTTTCACTGATGAAAATAATCATCGATGAGATCGCCATGGACCTGAATGCCGTCAAGTTGCTCGCCCGCGTGGCCGAGACCCGTAGCTTCACCCAGGCCGCCGTTTCCCTCGGTCTGACCCAGTCCGGCCTGTCGCGCGCCATCGGCCGGCTGGAAGCCGAACTCGGCGTGCGTCTGCTGCACCGCACCACCCGCAGCGTCAGCCTGACCCCGGACGGCCAGCTGTTCTACGAGCGCTGCGCACCCTTGCTGGCGGAGCTGGAGGAAGTCGAGAAGTTGCTGGTGGACCGCCAGTGCGCGCCGAGCGGTCCGCTGAAGATCACCACCCCGCAGGCGCTCGGGCGGATCGTGATCATGCCGGCGCTGCGCGAACTGACCCGGCGCTACCCTCAGTTGCAGATCGAGGCGGCGATGACCGATCGCCTGGTCGACCTCACCGAGGAAGGCTTCGACGCCGCCGTGCGTCTCGGCCGGGTCGGCGACGTGCGCCTGATCGCCCGGCCGCTGGCGGCGTTGCGTTGGGTCACGGTGGCGTCGCCGGAATACCTGCGCAGTCACGGCACGCCGGAGCGCCTGGAGCAACTCGCCGGGCACAACTGCCCGACGGTGCGCGACCTGCACACCGGCAAGCTGCTGGAATGGCAGTTCCAGCGCGACGGCCAGCCGCTGAGCCTGGCGGTGCGCGGCGACCTGGTGCTGGACGTGGCCGACGCGCTGGTCGACGCGGCGCTGGTCGGCCAGGGCATCGTCCAGGTGATGGGCTTCATGGCCGAGGAGGCGATCCGCCGGCGTCGACTGGTACGCATCCTCCAGCCCTTCGAACCGCCGCTGTGCCCGGTGTCGCTGATCTACCCGCCGTCGCGGCAGTGCTCGCTGAAGATCGGCGCGCTCTACGAGGAACTGAAGAGCGCGCACTGGTGCGGGGCGCTGACGTACTGACCCGAGGGCGGCAGGGCGGATAACGCCGTGTTCGGACCGGCGGATAGCCGCAAGCGGCTATTCGCCCTACGCGGGGCAAGGCCGGTAGCGGAGCTGGGGAAGATTGTCGGGTAGGGCGAATAACGCCGGAGGCGTTATCCGCCGATACGCCGTGCCTGAACCGGCGGATAGCCGCAAGCGGCTATTCGCCCTACGCGGGGCAAGGCCGGCAGCGGAGCTGGGGAAGATTGTCGGGTGGGGCGAATGACGCCGGAGGCGTTATCCGCCGATACGCCTATTCGCCTGCGTTTATAAGCTCAGAACAAAGCGTTCCAAGCTGGCCCTGCAAATCTCCCGCGCTCATCGCTCATCCCCTGGAAACCATGTTTTCGGGGGGAACCGAACGATGCCGCACCATGCTCCATCCACACGCCTGCCTTCCAGCCTGGCCCTGGCCGCGCTGCTCGCGGCGGCCTACGCCGCGCCGCCGGAGGCAGGTGCGGAGACGCCCGCGCCCGCCGCCAAGGCGCTCACCTTCGACGTCGCCGCCGGCCCGCTGGACCAGGTGCTGCTAGGCATCTCGCGGCAGAGCGGCTTGCTGATCTCCTTCGAGCAGTCGCTGGTGCGCGGCCGGCAGGCGCCGGCGGTGCGCGGTCCGCTGAGTGTCGACCAGGCCCTGGAACAGGCCCTGCGCGGTAGCGGCCTGCAGTTCCGCCGTTCCGAGCGCGGCGCGGTGATTTCCGCCGCGCCGCTGCGCGCGGCCGTACCGGCGGCGAAGGTGCAGTCGCTGGCGGCGAAAGCGGAGCAGACCCTGGAGCGGGTGGTGGTGACCGGCTCGCGGATTCCCCGCGCCCAGCAGGAAGGGCCGTCGCCGGTCACGGTGATCAGCAGCGAGGAAATCCAGAACCGTGGCTACCGCAACGTCTTCGAGGCCTTGCAGACGCAGACCCAGAACACCGGCATGACCCAGGGCGAGGACTACGGCAACACCTGGCAACCGGCGGCCAACGCCCTCAACCTGCGCGATCTCGGCCCCAACCACACGCTGGTGCTGATCAACGGCCGGCGCGTCGCCGACTACCCGACCGCCTATGGCGGCTCGGTGAACTTCACCAACCTGGCGAACATCCCGGCGGTCATGATCGACCGCATCGAGATCCTCAGCGGCGGCGCCTCGGCGATCTACGGCTCGGATGCCATCGCCGGGGTGGTCAATATCGTCCTGAAGAAGAAATTCGATGGCGTCGACGTCAACCTGCGCGCCGGCACCACCGAGCGCGGCGGCGGCGACAACCAGCGCCTGCAACTGGTCGGCGGCGGTGCGACGGGCGACTTCGAAGGCCTGTTCGGCCTGCAGGTCGAGCAGCGCCAGCCGGTCTGGGCCAACCAGCGCGGTTTCATGGACAGCTACCCGGACGGCAACAACGTCGGTTACCGGCTGAACCCGCAGAGCGGACGCTACCTCGGCGACGCCTCCTGCGCCGGCCTCGGCGGCCTGTTCGGCGGCAACGTGGCGCCGGTGCCGGGCGCCAGGGGTGGCTATCGCTGCATGACCGACCAGTACTACAACAACTACTGGACCCTGCAGACCAAGAAGGAAAACTACGACGGCTACGCCGGCGGCACCTGGCACCTGAGCGACAGCGGCAAGCTGTTCGCCGACCTGCTGTTCGGCTTCGACCACCTGCAGAACAATACCCGCGGGCCGTCCTTCACCTCGCCGGACTTCATCAATGCCTCCAGCGGCGACCTGGAGCGCTGGTACCGGCTGTTCTCGCCCGAGGAGATCGGCGGCAAGAGCAGCAACAACAGCAAGTGGCGCGAGGTGTCCTGGACCGGCACCCTCGGCTACAGCGACCGCGTCGCCAATACCTCCTGGGAATACGAACTGGCCGCGACCCGCTCCGAGTACCGCAGCGACCGCACTACCCGCTACACCCCGGCGGCCGGGATCCTCGACCTGTACCTGGGCCGCAAGCTCGGCGAACGCGATGGCTACCCGGTCTACGATCCCGATCCGGCGCGCCTCGGACGTCCGCTGAGCGAGGAAGAATGGCGCAGCCTGCGGCGCAACGTGACCCAGCACAGCGAGTCCTACTCGCAGACCTACAGCTTCACCGGCAACGGCGAGCTGTTCGACCTGCCGGCCGGCCCGGTGGCCTTCGCCGGCGTGCTGGAGGTGGGCAAGCAGGGCTACAGGATCCGCCCCGATTCGCAATACAACGACGGCTCCCTCTACAACGTCTCCAAGGCCAGCAGCTCCGGCGGCTCGCGCGACCGTTACGCCGCCGGCGGCGAATTCAGCATCCCGCTGCATGACACGCTGCTGGCGTCCGCCGCCGGCCGCTGGGACCAGTACAGGTTCAGCGGTCGCACCGAGGAGCAGACTACCTACAACCTGGGGCTGGAGTGGCGCCCGCTGACCAGCCTGCTGCTCCGCGGCAGCTACGGCACCAGCTTCCGCGCGCCGGACCTGAACTACATCTACCAGGCCGACGCCAACGGCTACTACCCGGCGCAGAAGGACTACTACGGTTGCGAGAAAGGCGTCGACGGCGCTTGCAAGAACGGTCGGGTCGACTACGTGCAGAGCGGCACGCCCGACCTGAAGTCCGAGCGCGGGCGCTACTGGAGCTACGGCTTCGTCTGGTCGCCGTCGAGCAGGTTCGACTTTTCCGCCGACTACTACCACATCCAGATCGACGACCTGCTGACCACCCTCGATCCGGACAAACTGCTGCGCGACGAGGCGGCCTGCCGCAGCGGCGGGCTCGATCCGGACTCGGCGCAGTGCCGCGACACCCTGGCGCGGGTCGAACGCAACGCCGGCGACGCCAGCGTCGATCCGAATCGCCTGAACAAGGTCTACGTCAATGCCATCAACGCGGCCAAGGAGCGCACCAGCGGCATCGACCTGCGCAGCAACATCCGCTGGGGCGCCGGCGACTACGGCGCCTTCTCCTCGACCCTCGGCTACACCCTGGTGTTGTCCCACGACTACCAGCAGTCCGACGACTACCCCAGCGAGAACCAGCGCGACAGCCTCGACTCCCACGACTGGCGCAGCAAACTCAACGCCAGCCTGACCTGGGACTACGCACAGTTCACCTCGACGCTCTTCGCGGTGCGCTACGGCAGCGTTACCAACGCCGCTGGCAGCGGGCGCCTGAGCCCGTGGACGGTGTTCAACGCCAGCGCCCGCTACCGGCTCAACGAACGCGCCAGCGTCGGCCTGACGGTGAACAACCTGCTCAACCAGATTAAGGAGGACGACTCCGATGGCTGGCCGTACTATCCCACCGGCAACTACGACGCCATGGGCCGCCAATGGTGGCTGGACTTCAGCTATCACTTCGGTGGTTGAGCCATGCCCGGACGCATCCTGGTCTTCGCCTGCTGCCTGCTCGCCAGCCTGGCCCGCAGCGAACCGCGCCATGCCATCACGCTCTACGACGAGCCGGCGAAATACCCGCCGGGTTTCCAGCACTTCGACTTCGTCGACCCGCAGGCGCCCAAGGGCGGCAGCCTACGGCGGATGGAAAGCGGCAGCTTCGACACGCTGAACCCCTTCGCCAACCGCGGCACGCCGATCAGCATGACCCAGGCCGCGCTGATCTACGAAACCCTCGGCTTCCAGTCACTGGACGAGCCGTTCACCGAATACGGCTACCTGGCGCGCTACATCGAGAAAGCCCCGGACAACAGCTGGGTGCGTTTCCATATTGATCCGCGGGCGCGCTTCAGCGACGGCGTGGCGGTCACCGCCGAGGACGTGAAGTTTTCCTTCGACAGTCTGGTCGAGCAGGGCAGCCCGTTCTGGCGCGCCTACTACAAGGAGGTCCGCGAGCCGGTGGTGGAGGACCGCCTGCGCATCCGCTTCGACTTCCGTCATGCCGGCAACCGCGAACTGCCGCTGGTGCTGGCCCAGCTCTACGTGCTGCCCAGGCATTGGTGGCAGGGACGCGACTTCAACCGCAGCAGCATGCAGCCGCCGCTGGGCAGCGGACCTTACCGGCTGGAGAAGGCCGAGGCGGGGCGTTCGGTGAGCTACCGGCGCAACCCCGACTGGTGGGCTCGCGACCTGCCGGTCGGGCGTGGCCTGTACAACTTCGAGCGGATCCGTTTCGACTACTACCGCGACAGCGGCGTGGCCTTGCAGGCGTTCAAGGCCGGGCAGGCCGACATCAATGTCGAGACCAGCGTCAAGGCCTGGAGCAGCGGCTACGACTCGCCGGCCCTGCGCGATGGCCGGTTGCGCCAGGAGAGCTTTCCCTACCCGTACCCGGCCAGCCTCCAGGGCCTGGTGTTCAACCTGCGCCGGCCGCTGTTCGAGGACCGCCGGGTACGCCAGGCGCTGAGCCTGCTGTTCGACTTCGAATGGACCAACCGACAGCTCTTCGGCGGTCGCTACAAGCGCCTGCGCAGCTATTTCGACAACTCGGAGATGGCCGCTCGCGGCCTGCCCGGCGCCGACGAACTGGCCTTGCTGGAGCCGCTGCGTGGGCAGATCCCCGAGGAGGTCTTCGGCCAGGCCTACGCTCCGCCGGTGAACGACGGCAGCGGCGATATCCATGAGCGCCTGGTGCAGGCCTACCGCCTGCTCGGCGAGGCCGGCTGGCATGCCGTCGACGGACGCCTGCTGGATACCGCCGGACGGCCGCTGCGCTTCGAACTCCTGCTCCAGGGCAAGGGCCTGGAGCGCGCGCTGCTGCCGTTCCAGCGCAACCTGGCGTGGATCGGCATCGATATGCGCCTGCGCCAGGTGGACGCTTCGCAATACATCGAGCGCATACGTGCGCGGGACTACGACATGATCGTTTCGAGCTTCTCCCAGTCCAATTCGCCGGGCAACGAGCAGTACAGCTTCTGGCATTCCTCCAGCTACGCCGATCCCGGCGGCTACAACCGCATCGGCCTGAAGGACCCGGCCATCGACCGGCTGGTGCAGGCGGTGGTCGAGGCCGACTCGCGGGCCGCCCTGGAAACCGCCGTGCGCGCCCTCGACCGGGTGCTGCAATGGGGCTACTACCTGATCCCGACCTGGTATTCCGACGAGGTCTGGATCGCCAGCTGGAATCGCTTCGGCCGACCGCCGCAGGCGCCGCGCTACAGCCTGGGGCTGAACACCTGGTGGGAAGTCCGCGAGCGGGCCGTGCCGAGCCGGCAGGCGCAGTGACATGGGCGGCTACCTGTTGCGCCGCCTGGCGCTGATCCTGCCGACCCTGCTGGGCATCCTGCTGATCAACTTCGCCATCGTCCAGGCCGCACCCGGCGGGCCGGTGGAACAGGCCATCGCGCGCCTGCAGGGCGTCGACGGCGGCGGCCCGCTGGGGCGTGGCGGGGAGGGCGGGCATGGCGCGCTGGAACCGCAGCGCCACGGCGAGACCGGCATCGACCCGCAGCTGGTGGCCGCCCTGGAGCGCCAGTACGGCTTCGACAAGCCGCCGCTGCAACGGCTCTGGCTGATGCTGTCGAGCTACGCCCGGCTGGATTTCGGCGAGAGCTTCTACCGCGACGCGCGGGTCGTCGACCTGATCGCCGAGAAGCTGCCGGTCTCGCTGTCCCTGGGCTTGTGGGCGACGTTGATCACCTACCTGGTGTCGATTCCCCTGGGGGTGGCCAAGGCGGTGCGCCACGGCAGCGCCTTCGACCTGTGGAGCAGCGCGTTGGTGGTGGTCGGCTATGCGGTGCCCGGCTTCCTCTTCGCCATCGTCCTGATCGTGCTGTTCGCCGGCGGCAGCTACCTGGACTGGTTCCCCCTGCGTGGCCTGGCTTCCGAGGGCGCCGAGCGCCTCGGCCCGCTGGCGCGTTTCGCCGATTACCTCTGGCACCTGGCGCTGCCGGTGGGTTCGCTGGTGGTCGGCGGTTTCGCCAGCCTGACCCTGCTGACCAAGAACAGCTTCCTCGACGAGATATCCAGGCAGTACGTCGCCACCGCTCGCGCCAAGGGCCTCGGCGAGCGCCGGGTGCTCTACGGCCATGTGTTCCGCAACGCCATGTTGCTGGTGGTGGCCGGGCTGCCGGCGGCGCTGGTCTCGGTGTTCTTCACCGGGTCGCTGCTGATCGAGGTGCTGTTCTCCCTCGACGGCCTCGGCCTGATGGGCTACGAAGGGGCGCTCGGCCGCGACTACCCGGTGGTGTTCGGCAGCCTGTTCATCTTCACCCTGCTCGGGTTGCTGGTGAAGCTGGCCGGCGACCTGGCCTACAGCCTGGTCGACCCGCGCATCGACTTCGCCGCGAGGAAACAGTGAGATGGCCATCGTCCTTTCCCCGCTGTACCGCCGCCGCCTCGCCGCGTTCCGCGCCAACCGCCGCGGGCGCCTGGCGCTGCGGCTGTTCCTCGCGCTGTTCGTCGCCTGCCTGTTCGCCGAGCTGATCGCCAACGACCGCCCGCTGCTGCTGGAATACCGTGGCCAGTGGTTCCTGCCGGTGCTGCGGGACTATCCGGAAACCGCCTTCGGCGGCGAGCTGCCGTTCCCGCCGGACTACCGCGGCCGCTTCATGAGCGAACGCATCGCCCGCGACGGCTGGGCGCTGTGGCCGCCGATCCGCTTCGACGCCCGCAGCATCAACTACGCGCGCCCGGCGCCGGCGCCGCCCTCGGCGGAGAACTGGCTGGGCACCGACGACCAGGGCCGCGATGTGCTCGCGCGGGTGATCTACGGCTTGCGCCTGTCGATCCTCTTCACCCTCGGCCTGACCCTGGCCTCGTCGTTGCTGGGAATCTGCGCCGGCGCGGTGCAGGGCTACTACGGCGGCTGGATCGACCTGTTCGGCCAGCGCTTCATCGAGGTCTGGTCGGGTCTGCCGATGCTTTACCTGCTGATCATCCTCGCCAGCCTGGTGCAGCCCGGGGTCGGCTGGCTGCTGGCGATCATGCTGCTGTTCTCCTGGACCAGCCTGGTCGACGTGGTTCGCGCCGAGTTCCTGCGCGGTCGTCACCTGGAGTACGTCAAGGCGGCGCGAACCCTCGGCCTCGGCGACGCCGGGGTGATGTTCCGGCATATCCTGCCCAACGCCATGGTTGCGACCCTGACCTTCCTGCCGTTCCTGCTCTGTGGCGCGGTGACCACCCTGACCGCCCTGGACTTCCTCGGTTTCGGCCTGCCGCCCGGCTCGCCGAGCCTTGGCGAACTGGTCGGGCAGGGCCGCGACAACCTCCAGGCGCCCTGGCTCGGGCTGACCGTGTTCGTGGTCCTGGCGACCTTGCTCAGCCTGCTGGTGTTCATCGGCGAAGCGGTGCGCGACGCCTTCGATCCGAGGAAATGAGATGAACCGGGAACTGTTGCGAGTGGAAAACCTGAGCGTCGCCTATGGCGACACGCAGGTCGTGAAGGGGATCGACTTCAGCCTGCGCGCCGGCGAGACCCTGGCCCTGGTCGGCGAGTCCGGCTCCGGCAAGTCGCAGACCGCCCACGCCCTGCTGCGCCTGCTGCCGGGCGCGGCGCGCCTGGGCGGCAGCGTGCGCCTGGACGGCGAGGAACTGCTCGCCCTGTCGCCGCAGGCATTGCTGGCGATTCGTGGGCAGCGCATCGGCATGGTGTTCCAGGAGCCGATGACCTCGCTCAATCCATTGCAGCGCATCGGCCGCCAGGTCGGCGAGGGCCTGCGCCTGCATCGCCGCCTGCGTGGCGCCGCGCTGCGCGGGCGGGTACTGGAACTGCTCGAACTGGCCGGCCTCGAGCAGCCGCGACGCCTGCTCGAGGCCTATCCGCACCAGCTCTCCGGCGGCCAGCGACAGCGAGTGATGCTGGCCATGGCGCTGGCTTGCGAGCCGCAACTGCTGATCGCCGACGAACCGACCACGGCTCTCGACGTCACCGTGCAGAAACGCCTCCTGGAGCTGCTGCAAAGCTTGCAGCGACGGCTGGGCATGGCGATCCTGCTGATCAGCCACGACCTCAACCTGGTGCGCCGGGTCGCCGATCGGGTCTGCGTGATGCGCGATGGCCAGATCGTCGAGGAGAACGCCTGCGAGACGCTGTTCCGTTCGCCCCGGCATCCCTACACGCGCTTGCTGATCGAGGCCGAGCCGGGTGGGCTGGCGGAGCCGGTGGCGTGCCGCGAGACCTGCCTGGAGGTGCGCGCGCTGAGCCTCGACTACCCCGCGCCCGGCGGCTGGCTGCGCCGGCGCGCGGGACTGCGCGCGGTGCACGAGGTCAGCCTGCGGCTGCGCCGTGGCAGCACTCTGGGGATCGTCGGCGAAAGCGGTTCAGGCAAGTCCTCCCTCGGCCAGGCGCTGCTGCGCCTGTTGCCGGCCGAAGGGCAGATCCTGTTCCAGGGCGAGCGCCTCGACCGGCTGCACGGCAAGCGCCTGTTGCCATTGCGCCGGCAGTTCCAGGCGGTGTTCCAGGACCCCTACGGCAGCCTCAACCCGCGCCTTAGCGTGGAACAGATCGTCGGCGAAGGCCTGCGTATCCATGGCATCGGCGATGCCGGCGAACGCCGCGCGCGGGTGCTGGAGGCACTGCGCGAGGTCGGTCTCGACGAGCCTTGCCTGGAACGTTATCCCCACGAGTTTTCCGGCGGCCAGCGCCAGCGCATCGCCATCGCCCGCGCGCTGGTGCTGAAGCCGGCGCTGATCCTGCTCGACGAACCGACCTCGGCGCTCGACCGCAGCGTGCAGTGCCAGGTGGTCGAGCTGCTGCGTCGGTTGCAGCGTCGCCACGGGCTGAGCTACCTGTTCATCAGCCACGACCTGGCCGTGGTACGCGCCCTGGCCCACGACATCCTGGTACTCAAGGACGGCCGGGTGGTGGAGCAGGGCAGCGCCGCGGCGCTGTTCAGCCAGCCGCGCCACCCCTATACCCGCGAGTTGCTCGGAGCGATACCCGCGCTGCGCCTGGAAGAGCACCTGCGGGTGGCCGGGCTGGGAATCTGAGGCGGGAAACCATGCAGACTCTAAGGATGTTCCGAAAGGTTCTTTCCAGACGCCCCGGCGCTTTTCTTAAGATCGGCCTGCGGGCCCGTCAGGGACAAGGAGCCATGTCGGCTTCCGGGGCCGTTCGATCGATTGGGGGAATGCGATGAGTTCGTTACCGTTGTACTTCGATTACGCCGCCACCACGCCCGTGGACGAGCGCGTGATCCGGGCCATGGTGGAGTGTCTCGGCTACCAGGCGTGTTTTGGCAATCCCGCGTCGAACTCCCATGCCTACGGCCGCCAGGCGCGGCGGGCGGTGGAGCGGGCCAGGGAGCAGGTGGCCGCGCTGGTCGGCGCCAGCGCCGGGCAGATCGTCTGGACTTCCGGCGCCACCGAATCCAACAACCTGGCCCTCAAGGGCGTGGCCCAGGCGCTGGACACGCCCGGCCACCTGATCACCAGTCGCCTGGAGCACAAGGCGGTGCTGGACACCGTGCAGCAACTCGCCGATGACGGCTGGAGCGTGACCTGGCTGGCGCCCGGCGCCGATGGCCTGATCCGGCCGGAACAGGTGGAGGCGGCCTGGCGCGCCGATACCCGCCTGGTGTCGCTGATGCGGGTCAACAACGAACTCGGCACCCTGACCGACATCGCCGCCATCGGCGAACGGGTGCGCGAGCGCGGCGCGCTGTTCCACGTCGACGCGGCGCAGGCCAGCGGCAAGGTGGCGATCGACCTGGGCCGCCTGGCGGTGGACCTGATGTCGTTCTCCGCACACAAGACCTACGGGCCCAAGGGCATCGGCGCGTTGTACGTCGGGCCGCGCGCCGAGCGCCGGCTGAAGGCGCAGATCCACGGCGGCGGACACGAGCAGGGCCTGCGTTCCGGGACCCTGGCGACCCACCAGATCGTCGGCATGGGCGAGGCCTTCGCCCTCGCCGGCGAGCTTTTCGAGGAGGAGGGCAGGCGCATCGCCGCACTCCAGCGGCGTCTGCTGGAGGGGCTGGCGCAGATCGACGGCTGGCGCCTGAACGGCAGCGCCGACGCACGCATCGCGCATACCCTGAACCTGACCTTCGACAACCCGGCCTTTGTCCCCCAGGCACTGGAGTCCAGCCTGGCGGTGTCCAGCACCTCGGCCTGCAACTCGGCGCGGCCGGCGCCGTCCCACGTGCTTCTCGCCCTCGGCCACGACGCCGCCAGCGCTGGCCGCAGCGTGCGCCTGAGCCTCGGTCGCTACACCCGCGAGGCCGACGTCGACGCGGCGGTGGCCGCCCTCAAGGCCGCGGCGGATAGTGGCGCGCCGGCGTGGCAGCCGTTCCTTGGGGTATCCAGGGCAGGCTGAGCGGCCGGCTCGACCCGCCCTCGCCGAAGCCAGGGGCTGCGGATAACCGCGAAGCGGTTATTCGCCCTGCGGCTCCAGGGGCTTTTCGTCTTTGCCGCCATTTCCCGGCAATGTGCGCTTGGCGGATCATCCAGGTTGGGTATCATGCGTCGCCATTCCCATCCACCGCCGACGGAAGTCAGGCTTTGCCTGCGTGAGCCCAATGGACGATCTCTCCCCCGATTCCGCCTTGCCGCCTGCCGGCAGCGCCCAGGACAACGACGCGCCGCGCCAGTTGGTGGTCTGCATCGACGGAACCTCGAACCGCTTCGGCGACCAGCCGACCAACGTGGTGCGCCTGTACCGTTCGCTGTCGCGCGATCCGCGCAGGGTGCTGGCCTACTACGACCAGGGCGTCGGCACCTTCGGCCTGAAGGAAACCCTGTTCGAGTGGCAGAAGTTTCCCTCGCGGATCGCCGGCCTGGCCTTCGGCTGGGGGCTCAAGCGCAACGTCGAGGGCGCCTATCGCTTCCTCGCCGAGCACTACCGGCCCGGCGACCAGATATTCCTCTTCGGCTTTTCCCGTGGCGCCTACGCGGTGCGCGTGCTGGCCGCGATGCTGCGTGCGGTGGGCCTGATCGATGCGCACCAGCCGCACCTCTTCGACTACGCCTGGACCCTGCTCACCACCCGCATGCCGCCCCGCGCCGAAGACAAGCGGGCCGGCACGCGTCGCCGCGGGCCGGACTTCGGCCTGCTGGGACGCTTCCGCAAGGTCTTCGGCCGGCAGGTGAAGGTGCACTTCCTCGGCCTGTTCGACACCGTGACCTCGGTGGGCTGGGTCTACGACCCGCTGACCGTGCCCTATTCCTCGAACAACGAAATGGTCGACGTGGTCCGCCAGGCCTTGGCCATCGACGAATGCCGCTGCTTCTTCCGGCAGAACCTCTGGTTCGGCGAGAAGGACCGCAAGTCCGACGTGTTGCAGGTGTGGTTCCCCGGCATGCACTCCGATGTCGGCGGTGGCTATGCGCCGAAGGACTCGCGGCTGGCCCTGGTGGCCTTTACCTGGATGCTCGGCGAGGCGCTGGAGGCCGGCCTGCATGTCGACCCGGCGCGCAGCCGCGACCAGTTGCGCGCACGTTCGAAGCAGGGCCCGGACCCGACCGCGCCGATCCTGCCGGTGATGACCCGGCCCTGGCGCCTGGCCGAGTGGCTGCCGCTGCTGGTCTGGGACCGCCGCAGCGGCAACCGCGCCTGGCGCTGGTCGCGTGGCCGGCCGCGCTCGCGGCCGCTGGAACCGGTCGGGCAGGAAACCCGGGTCAAGCTGCACCGTTCGGTGCAGCGGCGGCTGGACGAATGCCCCGACTACCGGCCGTGCAACCTGCCAGCGCTGGAACGCTGCGACCTCATCGACGATTCGCCGTTGCTCGACGGCTACCGCTAGCGGCTGGCCGCGATCGCGTTCAGAACCACATGCGGATACCGGCGACGAAGCGCGCCTCGTCGTCGTCCTCGCCCTCGGCGCGGGCCAGGTCGGCGCTGTTGCCGTAGGAGCGGTTCCAGGTCACCCCGATGTAGGGCGCGAACTCGCGACGGAACTCATAGCGCAGGCGCAGGCCCAGCTCGCTATCGGCAAGGCCCGAACCGATGCCGCGGGCGGGATCGTTCCTGCCGTACAGGTTGACCTCGGCGCTGGGCTGGAGGATCAGCCGGTTGGTCAACAGGATGTCGTACTCGCCCTCCAGGCGCAGCGCGCTCTGGCCGTTCTCGCCGAGGAAGGCGGTGACTTCCGCCTCGAAGTCGTAGAGCGCCAGGCCCTGCACGCCGAAAGCCGCCCAGGTCTGCGGCGAGCCGGGCTTGAAATCCTGGCGCACGCCGGCGACCAGGTCCCACCAGGGACCGATGGCGTGCCCGAACAGCGCCTGGACCTCGGCGTCCTCGGTCTTGCCGTCGAGCCGTTCGCCTTCGCTGCGCAGCCACAGGCGGTTGATGTCGCCGCCGATCCAGCCGCTGGCGTCCCAGGCCAGCGCGCTGCCGTCGTCGGCGTCCTGGTATTCCAACTGGTCGAGCAGGAAGAAG
Source organism: Pseudomonas sp. KBN12P06040 (assembly GCF_037574965.1). Lineage (NCBI taxonomy): Bacteria > Pseudomonadati > Pseudomonadota > Gammaproteobacteria > Pseudomonadales > Pseudomonadaceae > Pseudomonas > Pseudomonas sp. KBN12P06040. The sequence goes on along the minus strand of NZ_JBBELS010000001.1, from coordinate 3,295,155 downwards.
CTGTTCAGCGCGCTGTCGTGCACTTTGTGCCCCTCCAGCGGCGGAAAGGCGGCACGGCGGTCGGCCTCGGTCGGCACCGGGATCGGCGTACGGCTCTGGCTGGGCGCGGCCTGCCCCGGAGGTTGCCGCGCAGCGTGGCTCATCCCCGGCATCCGGCCATGGTCCATTCCCTGGTGCTCCATGGGCTGTGCCGGGGCGGGCGATGCGGCGCCGTGGTCCATCCCCGGCATCCGGCCATGCCCCATCCCCTGGTGGTCCATGGGTTTCGCCGGGGCGGAGGTCCTCTGGCCGTGGTCCATGCCAGGCATCGCGCCGTGGTCCATGGCCGAGTGCTCCATGCCATTGTCCTGCGCGGCCTCGACGGGATTCGGCAGGCCCAGCAGCAGACCCAGGGCGAGGGCACCGCCGGCCAGGCGGGCGGGTTTCGGCTGGCGGCTCATGCGTTGTCTCCTTCGTCTACCCGCACTTCGCGGAACATGCCCATCTCCATGTGGAACAGCAGGTGGCAGTGGTAGGCCCAGCGCCCCAGGGCGTCGGCGGTGACCCGGTAGCTGCGGCGGGTGCCCGGCGGCATGTCGATGGTGTGCTTGCGCACCAGGAAGTTGCCTTGCTCGTCCTCCAGGTCGCTCCACATGCCGTGCAGGTGGATCGGGTGGGTCATCATGGTGTCGTTGACCAGGACGATCCGCAGGCGCTCGCCGTAGGTCAGGCGTAGCGGCTCGGCGTCGGAGAACTTGATGCCGTCGAAGGACCAGGCGAACTTCTCCATGTGCCCGGTCAGGTGCAGCTCGATGGTGCGCCCCGGTTCGCGGCCGTCCGGGTCGGCGAAGCGGCTGCGCAGGTCGGCGTAGGTCAGCACCCGCCGCCCGTTGTCGCGCAGGCCGAGGCCGGGGTCGGCGAGCTTCGGTGTCGGGGTCATGGTCTGCATGTCGACCAGCGGGTTGCCGTCCTCCGAAGCCGGATGGGACTGCATCGGCATGGCGCCCATGCCCATCCTGGAATGGTCCATGCCGTTCATGTCCATGCCGGCCATCTTGGAGTGGTCCATGCCGTTCATGTCCATGCCGGCCATCTTGGAGTGGTCCATGCCGTTCATGTCCATGCCGGCCATCTTGGAGTGGTCCATGCCGTTCATGTCCATGCCGGCCATCTTGGAGTGGTCCATGCCGCTCATGTCCATGCCGGCCATCTTCGAGTGGTCCATGCCGTTCATGTCCATGCCCGACATCTTCGAATGGTCCATCTCGCTGGCGGGCCTCGTCGCCGCGCCATGCCCCATGGCGCCGTGGTCCATGCCGCCCATGCCCATGTCGTCCATGCCGATCAGCGGGCGCGGATCGGGCGTCGGCACCGGCGCGCTAAGCCCTTCGGCCAGCGCCAGGGTGCCGCGGGCGTAGCCGCTGCGGTCCATGGACTGGGCGAAGAGGGTATAGGCGCGCTCGCCGCCCGGTTCGACGATCACGTCGTAGGTCTCGGCCACGGCGATGCGCAACTCGTCGACGCTGACCGGCTCGACGTGCTGTCCGTCGGCGGCCACCACGGTCATCTTCAGGCCGGGAATGCGGACGTCGAAATAGCTCATCGCCGAGGCGTTGACGAAGCGCAGGCGGAGCTTTTCGCCGGGGCGGAACAGGCCGGTCCAGTTGCCGTCCGGCGGCTGTCCGTTGAGCAGGTAGGTATAGGTGTAGCCGCTGACGTCGGCGAGATCGGTGGGACTCATCTTCATCTCGGCCCACATCTTGCGGTCGGCCAAGGTCGCGGCCCAGCCGTTGGCGCTGACGTCGTCGATGAAGTCGCCGACGGTGCGCTTGTGGAAGTTGTAGTAGTCGGACTGCTTCTTCAGCTTGGCGAGGATGCGCTGCGGCTTCTCGTCCGACCAGTCGCTGAGCAGCACCACGTAGTCGCGGTCGTAGCTGAACGGTTCCGGCTCGCGGGCGTCGATCACCAGGGCGCCGTAGACCCCGGCCTGCTCCTGTAGCCCCGAGTGGCTGTGGTACCAGTAGGTGCCGTTCTGCCGGACCTTGAAGCGGTATTCGTAGAGACCGCCGGGAGCGATGCCCTCGAAGCTGAGGCCCGGCACGCCATCCATGTTGGCCGGCAGGATGATGCCGTGCCAGTGGATCGAGGTGTCCTCGGCGAGGCGGTTGCGCACCCGCAGGGTCACGTTGTCGCCTTCGCGCCAGCGCAGGGTCGGGCCGGGCAGCGAACCGTTGATGGTCATGGCGGTGGCCGGCGAGCCGCTGAGGTTCACCGGGGTCTCGCCGATGAACAGGTCGAAACTGTCGCCGGCGAGCAGGTTCTGCTGGCCCGGCCCGGCCAGGGCCCAGGCCGGGGCGCGCCAGAGACCCAGTCCGCCGAGCAGACCGGTGGCGGCGAGGCCTTTGACGAAGGTGCGTCGCGAAGTTCTGTGCATCCGCTGGTTTCCACGCAGGTGGCAGGACGGACTGCGCGAGCCTGCGCAGCCGGGAGGTCGCGGCCCCGCCAGGGCGGTGCGGCGATGCGGACACCCTAGCGGCGCGCGCCTGTCGGCAAGCTGTGGGGAAGATTACAGAGCTGTCAGCTCAGCGCGGCGGGTTCACCAGGTGGCGGTCGAAACCCCGCGCCACCAGGCGTTCCCAGGCGTCCATGACCTGCGCCGGGATCGGGCAGGCGACCTGGAAGCCCAGCGCCGGGTAACGCATGATGCGGTCGAGGTCGCCAACCATCTCGTCGATCACCCCGAGTACGCCGACCAGGTTCGAGATGCCGTCGGGAAATGCGTAGTCGGGCGCATCCACGTGTCCCTCCAACCCCGGCCAGCGGACCGGCAGGGTCAGCGCCACGCGGCGGATCGAGTTGGGCTTGGTGACGAAGGTCGCGCGGCGCAGGTCGGGGAACAGCTCGCGGGCGAAGGCGATGTTCTCGGCGAAGTTGGTCGCCCGCGGCTCGATCACGATGAGGCTGTCGCTTACCCCGCGTGCCCTGGCGTGGCGGGCGAACAGCTCGGCTTCCGGCTCGACCCAGAGATGGCGCGTCCAGTGCCCGGTGTTGCCGGTGAACAGCAGGCGTTCGGCGAGGCCGCGTTCGAGCAGTTCGCAGGCGTGGTCGCAGACCCGCAGGTCGTAGGAGCCGCATACCACCAGCAGTTCGCAGGGCACATGGCAGCGGCCCTGGCCGAGGAAGTCCCAGAGCAGCCGGGCATCTTGCAGGGTCGGGCTCATGGGACGCCAACGCTCCTCTCGCTGCCGGTCGTGGCGGGGTGCCGATGCTGGCAGTACAGCCGGTCGTCTTCGCGGACGATCCGCAGCTCGCGGAAATCCCGGACCGACCAGCGCGCGCCGGCGGCGAGCAGGCCGCTCTCCTCGCCGATCGCCACGCAGGTCGCGCCGGCGGCACAGGCTGCCTGCACGCCGCTGAGGGAGTCTTCGAACACCAGGCAGCGCGACGGTGCCACGCCGAGCCTGGCCGCGGCCAGGCGATAGCCATCCGGAGCCGGCTTGCCGTGGACCACGTCGTCGCGGCTGACCAGGGTGCGGAACGCCGCCTGCAGGTCGTGCTGGCGCAGCACGTGGTCGATGCGTGCCGGCCAACTGCTGGTGACCAGCGCCAAGGGCACGTCCAGCCAACGCAACTGGCGGATCACCGCGGCGACGCCGGGCAGCAGGGGACAGTCGGCGCCTTCCTCCAGCGCATCGACCCGTTGCTTGAGGATCCGCCGGCGCTCCATCGGCAGGTGGCCGAACAGATAGTCCAGGGTGTAGCCGCCCGGGCGACCGTGCACGTGGTCGCGCAGGCAGTCCGGGCCGAGCGCCACGCCCTGTTCGCCGGCAACCCGGCTCCAGGCCGCGGCGATGGCTTCGCGGGAGCTGATCAGGACGCCGTCCATGTCAAACAGAACGGCTGAAAACGCTAGTCGATGCATCTCGGGCACTCTGTAGGGCAAGCCAGACCAGGACCGCGCCGCCGAGGGCGAACAGCGCCATGATCAGATAGGACCACTGCGGCAGGCCTTCGTACAGCCAGCCGGCGGCCGGACTGGCGAGGCCCATGGGCAGCGCTACCGCCAGAGAGTAGTAGATTCCCTGGGTCAGTACCCGCGCGCTTTCCGGCGCGTGGTCGCGGATGTAGCGCATCACCGCGGCGTGGTAGGCGGCGAAGCTGAGGGCGTGTAGGCACTGGCCGAGGAGGATCGCGGCGAGATGTTCGCTGCCGGCCAGCAGGCCCCAGCGCAGCGCCGCGCAAAGGCTGGAGAAGAGCATCACCTGGAGCGCCGGGTGGCGGTCCAGGATGCGGTTGGAGACGGCGAAGAAGCTGATCTCGGCGATCACCGCCAGGCCCCAGAAGGCGCCGACCGAGAACGACGAGTAGCCCAGCGCCTGCCAGCCCAGCGAGGCGGTGGTGAAGTACAGCGAGTGGCTCAGCTGGATCATTCCCGCCGCGGCGATGGCCAGCAGCAGGGGGCGTTGCCGGAGGATCCCGCGCAGGTCGGGACGGCGCCTGGCGCCCGGCAGCGGCGAGTCCGGACGGCGCAGGCTGCGGCGACGGAGGAACAGGCAGGCCAGCGCGGTGAGCAGCATCGTCAGGCCGACCAGGGCGGGCACCAGTTGCTGGCCGAACCGACCGAGCAGCAGGCCGCCCAGGGTCGCGGTGAGGATGAAGGCCAGCGAACCGACCGCGCGTACCCGCCCGTAGTTCTGCAGGGCGGCCTTGTCGCGCTTGAGCAGGTAGGACTCGGTGAGCGGCAGCACGCTGGTCCAGAACGCGCCGTAGAGCACGCTCAGGGCGATGAACAGCGGCAGGCCCTCGGCCAGCTGGAACAGCAGGGCGCAGGCGCCGGCCAGGGCCGCCAGCAGGGTCGCCAGGCGCAACTGGTCGATGCGCCAGTCGGCCACGTAGGTCAGCGCCACCCCGGCGATCACCTGCGGCCAGTAGGCCGCGGCGATCAACAGGCCGATCTGGCTGGCGCCGAAGCCCAGGCTGGCCAGCCAGGTCGGCCAGAAGGGATAGATCAGCCCCTCGGCGGCGAAGTAGCCGGAAAAGATCAGGTACATGCCGGTTCCCGCGTCGCCGTGCCGGTTCGCTGCGGTTTGCGCCTCACTCGAAGCGCGCCCTGGCGAAGGCGTTCTCGCCCTTGCGCCAGACCAGCAGGGACTCGCCCAGCACCACCAGGTCGACCATGCCGTCCTCCAGCGCGCCGAGGGCGTCCTGCGGGGCGCAGACGATCGGTTCCTCGTGGCGGTTGAAGGAGGTGTTGATCAGCGCCGGCTGGCCGCTGCGGGCATGCCAGGCATGCAGCAGGGCGTGCATGAACGGATCGGCCTGCGGCCGGATGATCTGCGGCCGGGCGGTGCCGTCGACATGCACCACCGCCGGGCAGCGCTCGCGGAAATCCGCATGGCAGTCGTAGGTCATGGTCATGTAGTCGGCCGCCACCTGGTCTTCGCGCCAGCCGATGTAGCAGCCCTCGGCGTGCTCGACCGCGGTGACCGGGGCGAATGGCATGAACTCGGTGCGTTCCATGCGCTGATTGAGCCAGTCGTTGGCGCTGGCATCGCCGGGATGGTAGACGATGCTGCGGTTGCACAAGGCGCGCGGACCGAACTCCATGCGGCCCTTGAACATGCCCAGCACCTGGTTTTCCCGCAGCGCTTCGACCAGCGTCTCGATCAGGTTGGCTGGCCGGCTGTAGGCCAGCTGCGGGTACTGGCTGGCGATCAGCTCGGCATTCTGCGCGGCGCTGCGCGCGTCCGGCCCGAGGGCCATGCTCGGCGCCGGGAAGCGCGTACCGTTCTCGCGATAGGCCACCGCCACCGCCGCGGCCAGGGCCAGGCCGCCGTCGCCCATGCAGGGCAGCACGTAGACATCGCGGACCCCGGGGATCTCGCGCAGGCGCTGGTTCAGCTTGACGTTGCCGAACACCCCGCCGGCCAGGCACAGGTTGGCACAACCGGTGCGCGCCACGTGCTCCCGGGCGATGGCCACCAGCAGGTCTTCGGAGTGCCGTTGCGCGGCGGCGGCGACATCCGCCGGGCGTTCCGCCGCGCAGCGTTGCAGCAGCGGATCGCTGTAGCCGTCGTAGGAGGGCAGGTACAGTTCGCCGCAGCGGGCGCGCAGGCGGCCGTTCTCCAGGCGGATCATGTCGTTCATCAGCGGCAGCAGCTTTTCCGCGTCGCCGAACGCCGCCAGGCCGGTGATCTTGCCTTCGTGGCGGTTCGGCTTGAAGCCGAGCAGGCGGGTGATGCGCCCGTAGAAGTAGCCCAGGCTGTCGACGCTGGTCTCGCGTTGCAGGACCGTCTCGCCGCCGTCGGCGCGGTAGTGGGTGACGGTGAGCGACTGGAAGTCGCCGCGGCCGTCGCAGGTGAGGGTCAGCGCCTCGTCGAACGGCGAGCAGACGAATGCGCCGAGGGCGTGGCATTCGTGATGGTCGATGTACTCGACCTTGCCGCGCAGGCCGTTGGCGCGGACGAAGGCATCGAATTCGCCGCGCTTGGCCTTGTCGTTGGCCATCTCGTCGGCGATCCGCTTGCGCAGGTGCGGCAGGCCTTCGGGACGCTCGCGGGCTTCCTCGAGGACCCGGTCCAGGTAGAGGTCGAGGTGCCGCCCGGCGTCGAACCCGGCGTTCCAGCCGTAGGCGATGCGGTCGATGTCGGCCAGGTCGATGCCGGCCTCGCCGAGCACATAGTCGATGGAGCGGCTCGGCCAGGCCTTGTGGTCCTTCTGGCGGGTGAAGCGCTCCTCGCTGGCGGCGGCGACGATCCCGCCGTCGCGCACCAGGCAGGCGCCGGCCAGGTCGTTGTTGGTGATCCCGAGAATGATCATGCGGTGTCCTCTTGCGCGAACGGGTGGGGGGCGAGAGGCGTAATAGGTTGCATGGCACCGGGAGCCCAACAACCTGCCAGATCTGGTCGCCTGCGAAATCTGGCAGGGCTACCGGATCTGGTAGCTGGACAGCCGTCGACGGGCTTGCCGGCCATACCGGCCGGGCGCCCGCGCCGGCATCAGAAGCTGTAGCTGAGGCGGCCGAACAGGATGCGCCCGTAGGGATCGGTGTAGCGCGGGTCGTAGCCGCTCTGGAAGGTGTAGGTCTGGTTGCTGAACGGCGGTTCGCGGTCGAACAGGTTCTTCACCCCGAGGGTCAGCCCCAGCGCATGGCTGAGGCGGTAGCTGCCGGCCAGGTCCCAGAGGTTCCACGAGCCGACCCTGCCGTGGCTGGCGCGATCGTAGTCGTTGTAGCCGCTGGTGTAGCGGTTGCTCAGGGTGGCCTGCCAGGCGTCGCGGCTCCAGGTGGCGTTGGCGACGTGCTTCCAGCGGGCGATCACGCCGACGCCCTGGAAGTCGCCGACGTTGTCCAGGTACTGGCCGCCGATCTGCTGCTGGAAGTCGTAGCGGGACACGTAGGTGCCTTGCAGGTCGAGCCCGAACTGCCCGTAGCGGCTGGCCGGGAAACGATAATCGAGGCTCAGGTCGACGCCGCTGGTCTTCACTTTGCCGAGGTTGGCCAGTCCGGTGACGACGTGATCGATCGAGCCGTCGGCCTTGCGCACGATGCGTCCGGCGTAGGCCTGCGGGTCGGCGAAGATCGCCGCTTCGGGAAACTCGGCGATCTGGTTGGCGATCCTGATCCACCAGAAGTCCAGGCCGACGGAAAGGTCGCGCAGCGGCTGGTAGACCAGGCCCAGGGTAACGTTGCGCGCAGTTTCCGGTCGCAGGTCGGTGTTGCCGCCGGTGGCGTTGTAGAACTGCTGGGCGCAGTCGCGGTTGGCGATGCCGCCCTGGCTCGGCTGGCCGCCGGCGCACAGGCGTGGGTCGTCGTAGTTGGCGCTGGTATAGGTGGTGAAGGTCGGGTTGTACAGTTCGTACAGCGACGGCGCGCGGAAACCTTCGCTGTAGGCGCCGCGCAGGACCAACTGGCGGAACGGCTGGAAGCGGAACGAATATTTCGGGTTGGTAGTGCTGCCGAAGTCGCTGTACTTGTCGTGGCGGATCGCCGCGCTGAGTTCCAGGCTGTCCAGCACCGGCACGTTGAGTTCGGCGTACTGCGCCTTCAGGTTGCGCTCGCCGCTGACCGTGGCGGCGGGATCGACGCCGAGGCTCTGCACGTTGCCGGCGAAGTCCTGGATGTCCTGGTGGAACGCTTCCTTGCGGAATTCGCCGCCCAGCGCCAGGGCCGCCGGCCCGGCGCCGAACCAGTCGCCGATCTCCCGGCTGGCGCGGGCGTCCAGGCCCTTGACGCGGCCGACCGAGGTACGAAAGTCGCCGCTCAGGGCATGGCTGCCGAGGTAGGCGAGGCCGGCGTCGGTCTGCGGCCCGAACGGGTTCAGCGTCCCGTTGGCGATGCCGAGGGCGGCGGCGCGATCGTCGACGTAGCCGCTGTGGATATGGTCGACCACCTTGTTCTGGTTGTACGAGGCGCCGATATCGTAGTCCCAGCCGGCGAACTGGCCGTCGAAGCCGAGCAGCAGGCGCTGGCCGGTGTTCTGCGAGGATTGCAGGCGTGGCCCGAGCACGCTCTGCCGCCAGTTGACCTCCACCGGCCGGCTCGGGTCGAGGACGAAGCCGCCGGGACCGGGAGTGATGCCGTTGCCGGGATAGAAGGCGGTGCCGGGATCGATCTGCAGGCCGGTGAGGGTCCCTGGGCCGACCTGGGTAGCGTTGTCGTTGCGCGACCAGAAGTACTCCAGGCTGACGTTGTGCTCGTCGGCCAGCTTGCCGGTGGCGCGGCTGAACACCGAGGTCTTCTCGGTTTCCGGCACCAGGTCGAGGTAGCGCCACAGGCTCTGCCGGCAGATGCCGTTGCGCGGGATCAGGTCGGCGCCCTTGCAACCGCCGGCGGCCAGCGGATTGCTGGCGTTGGCGCCCTGGCTCCAGTTGCCGGGGAAGGCGGTGCCGGAGCTGTAGTCGAGGCCGCGTCCCGGCTGGTAGTTGTAGGTGTAGCCGCGGTCCTTGGCGCCGAGGCGTTCCTGCTTGTCGTAGTTGGCCACCGCGAAGACATTGAAGCGATCCTCCTCCAGCTCGCCGAAGCCCCAGCTAGCGCTGACGTTGCGCTGGTTGCCGCCGCCGTCCTGGGTGGGGGAGGCGTAGCCGCTGTCGACGCGGCCTTCGTTCAGGCTCTTGCGGGTGATGAAGTTGATCACCCCGCCGATGGCATCGGTGCCGTACAGTGCGGAGGCGCCGTCGCGCAGCACCTCGACCCGGTCGATGGCGGCGAAGGGAATGGTGTTGAGATCCACGGCGGAGCCGTCGATGGCATTGTTCGCCAGACGCCGGCCGTTGAGCAGCACCAGGGTCTTGTTCGCGCCGATCCCGCGCAGGTCGGCGAACGAGGCGCCGCCGGTGGCGCTGCCGACCGAGCGACTGGAGTTGTATACGCCCTGGTTGCCGGAAAGCCGGCCGATCAGTTCCTCGGTGCTGGTCACGCCCTGTTGGCGCAGCTCCTCGGCGCGCAGGACGCTGATCGGCACCGCGGTTTCCGCATCGACCCGGCGGATCGCGCTACCGGTCACCTCGATTCGTTGCAACTGGACCGTGGGCGGGTCGACAGGCGCCTGTCCCTCCGCCGCGGCGGCGCTGCTGGGAGCGAGCTGCAGGGCCAGCAGCAGGGCGGCGCCCAGCGGCGGGTCGGTGTGGAGCGATCGGTGCATGGTCGGGGCATCCCTTGTTCCGGTGTGTCCAGGGATGTCCGTCGAGCCGGGGGATTTTCCAGGGACGGCTTAGACCTTTGCGCCATGAGTTTATGTCCGCTGGGAACAAGCCCTGCCGTTGCGCCTTTCATCGGCGGGCCGGAGCGGCAGAACCAGTCCCCTCTGCCGAGGTCGAAAAGCAGGCGTCGCGGCGGTGCTGTGGCGTCCTTTCTTCAGCTACATTTTTCTTTCAGCAGTCGTTCCCATCATCCAGGGCAGCACCCAAGGGGCAGATCATGGCTCGCACCACTCCCATCGAGCTTTATCGCAACATCGGCATCGTCGCCCACGTCGACGCCGGCAAGACCACGACGACCGAGCGGATCCTCTTCTACACCGGCGTCAACCACAAGATGGGCGAGGTCCATGACGGCGCGGCGACCATGGACTGGATGGTCCAGGAGCAGGAGCGCGGCATCACCATCACCTCGGCGGCGACCACGGCCTTCTGGCAGGGCTCGACCAAGCAGTTCCCGCACCGCTATCGCTTCAACATCATCGACACCCCCGGCCACGTCGACTTCACCATCGAGGTGGAGCGCTCGCTGCGCGTGCTCGATGGCGCGGTGGTGGTGTTCAGCGGCGCCGACGGGGTCGAGCCGCAGTCCGAGACGGTCTGGCGCCAGGCCAACAAGTACCATGTGCCGCGCCTGGCCTACGTGAACAAGATGGACCGCCAGGGCGCCGATTTCCTCCGCGTGGTCGCGCAGATCAAGCTACGCCTGGGCCATGTCCCGGTGCCGATCCAGCTGGCGATCGGCGCGGAGGAAAACTTCAGCGGGCAGATCGACCTGGTGAAGATGAAGGCCATCTACTGGAACGATGACGACCAGGGCACCAGCTACCGCGAGGAGGAGATCCCGGCGGAGTTGCGGGCGCTGGCCGAGGAGTGGCGGGCGCACATGGTCGAGGCCGCCGCCGAGGCCAACGACGAACTGATGAACAAGTATCTGGAAGGCGAGGAACTGAGCATCGAGGAGATCAAGGCCGGGCTGCGCCAGCGGACCCTGGCCAACCAGATCGTACCGGCGGTGCTCGGCTCCTCGTTCAAGAACAAGGGCGTGCCTCTGGTGCTCGACGCGGTGATCGACTATCTCCCGGCTCCGTCGGAAATCCCGGCGATCAGGGGCACCGACCCGGACGACGAAGAGAAGCACGACGAGCGCCATGCGGACGACGACGAGCCGTTCTCGGCGCTGGCGTTCAAGATCGCCACCGACCCCTTCGTCGGCACCCTGACCTTCGCCCGTGTGTATTCCGGGGTGCTGACTTCCGGCGATGCGGTGCTCAACTCGGTGAAAGGCAAGAAGGAGCGGGTCGGGCGGATGGTGCAGATGCACGCCAACCAGCGCGACGAGATCAAGGAAGTGCGCGCCGGCGACATCGCCGCGCTGATCGGCATGAAGGACGTGACCACCGGCGACACCCTGTGCGCCATCGACAAGCCGATCATCCTCGAACGCATGGACTTCCCCGATCCGGTGATCTCGGTGGCGGTGGAACCGAAGACCAAGGCCGACCAGGAGAAGATGGGCATCGCCCTGAGCAAGCTGGCCCAGGAAGACCCGTCGTTCCGCGTGAAGACCGACGAGGAGACCGCGCAAACCATCATTTCCGGGATGGGCGAGTTGCACCTGGACATCATCGTCGACCGCATGCGCCGCGAGTTCGGCGTCGAAGCCAATATCGGCAAGCCGCAGGTGGCCTATCGCGAGACCATCCGCAACACCTGCGAGATCGAGGGCAAGTTCGTCCGCCAGTCCGGCGGCCGCGGCCAGTTCGGCCATTGCTGGATCCGCTTCGCTCCGGCCGACGAGGGGCAGGAAGGCTTGGAGTTCCACAACGAGGTGGTCGGCGGGGTGATTCCCCGCGAGTTCATCCCGGCGATCCAGAAGGGCATCGAGGACCAGATGCAGAACGGTGTGCTCGCCGGCTACCCGCTGATCGGCCTGAAGGCGACGGTGTACGACGGCTCCTACCATGATGTCGACTCCAGCGAGATGGCCTTCAAGATCGCCGCCTCGATGGCCACCAAGCAACTCTCGCAGAAGGGCGGAGCGGTGCTCCTGGAGCCGGTGATGAAGGTCGAGGTGGTGACCCCGGAGGACTACATGGGCGACGTGATGGGCGACCTCAACCGCCGGCGTGGCCTGATCCAGGGCATGGAGGATACCCCGGCGGGCAAGGTGATCCGTGCCGAGGTCCCGCTGGGCGAAATGTTCGGCTATGCCACCGACGTGCGCTCGATGTCCCAGGGGCGCGCGAGCTACTCGATGGAGTTCGTCCGCTATGCCGAGGTACCGGCCAGCGTGGCCGAGGCGATCGTCGCCAGGCAGGGCCGCTGAGAGCCGCCGCGCGCCGCCGAGGCCAGCGGCGGCGCGCGTCTTTCCGGGAGAGGCAGCCGCATCTCCGGCGCCGATGCGCTTGCCAAGCGGGTTTTTTGACGCCCCCTGGATGCTTAACTATAAGACAGTGACCAAGGCCCGCACCTATACGGTCACAAGGATGGCGAATCGATGCTTGCTTCAGCGATTGCCAGCGGTACCGCAGTCTCCCAGGTCTCCAAGCATCTCCTAATGTTCCTGGCCGCCCTTTTCCTCGCCCTCGGTGCATGCGGCTGGGCGATCCTGCACATCGCCAGGCAGCAGGACGACATCGCCATCGAGCAGAGCCATTTCTACGTGGAAAAGGCGCTGCAGAATCGCCGGGAAAATTCCGAGCAGTTCTCCACCACCTATTCGTTCTGGACCGACGCCTACGTCTATCTGGGAAACCGGGTCGACGTGGACTGGGCCTTTACCAAGAACAACCTCGGCTCGGTGCTCTACACCACCAACGGCTACGACGGCGTCTTCGTCATCGACGACCGTGGCACTCGCTACGCCATGCTCGAGGGCGAGCTGTCCGAGCGCTCGCTGGCCGACTCGCTGGGCGCCGATGCCGGAGACATCCTCAGCGCCGCCCGCCGCGCCGCGGTGGACGAGGCGGCGATCAGCCGCTACGTCGACTTCGACGGCGCACCGGCGATCCTGGTCGCCTCGGCGATCAAGCCCACCAGCGATCATGCGCCCATCGACCTGGACAAGGCCTCGGTGATGGTCTTCGTCGACCGGCTGACCCCGGCGAAGCTGGCCAAGCTCGGCGGCGACTACGGCATCGCCAACCTGCACCTGCTGGCCGGCGGCGCGGCGGGCGACAAGGAAAGCCTTGCCCTGGAGGGCACTCCCCATCGCCTGGCCTGGGTGTCGTCGCGTCCGGGTAGCGCCATGCTGCGGGAGACCGCGTTGCCGCTGCTGGGAATCTTCGTGCTCGCCGCCGGGCTGCTGTTCTGGCTGAGCCGCAGCGCCGTGCTCAACGCTCGCGCGGTGGATCGCCAGCAGAAGGTCCTGAAACGCAGCAACCAGGCCCTGCTGGCCAGCGAGGAACGTTTCAAGTCGATAGCCGAGGCGGCCTCGGACTGGATCTGGGAAGTCGACGGGCATTTCGTCTTCACCTATCTCTCCGTGCGCTTCCGCGACGTCACCGGCTACCAGCCGGAGGCCTGGATCGGGCGGCGGCTGGACGAGTTGCTGGATAGCGATACGGTGAACATCGTCAAGTGGCTGGAAGGGCTGCCCGATGCCGGTGCGCCGTCCAGCCTGGTCTGCGCTTTCCGCGACAGCCAGGGCCAGGCGCGGGTTGGCAAGCTGAGCGCCAGCGCGATCCGCAACGGCGTCGCCAGCGGCTATCGCGGCACGGCGGCCGACATCACCGACGAGGTCGAAGCCCATGCGAAGATCCAGCATCTGTCCCTGCACGATGCCCTGACCGGCCTGCCGAACCGCAACAAGCTGTTCCAGTTCCTCGAACGCCTGCTGGCGGAAAAGGCTGGCAAGTCGCCGGTAGCGGTACTGATGCTCGACCTCGACCGCTTCAAGCCGATCAACGACCAGCATGGCCATCCCGCCGGCGATGCGGTGCTCTACGCCATCGCCGAACGGCTGCGCGCCTCGACCCGCGACCAGGACATGGTTGCCCGGCTCGGCGGCGACGAGTTCGTGGTGGTCAGTACCCACGTGTCGTCGAAGCTGGAAACCGAGAAGTTCTGTAGCCGGCTGATCGACGTGATCAACCGCGAGATCGCCTACGAAGGGCACAGCTTCCATGTCGGCGCCAGCATCGGCGTGGCCCTGGCGCCGGAGCACGGCGGCGATCCGCGCGGCCTGCTGCGTTGCGCCGACGTGGCGATGTACGAGGCCAAGGCCGCGGGGCGCAATACCTGGCGTTTCTACTTGGAAGCGATGGACTCCCATCTCGCCGAGAAGAAGCTGCGCGAGACCGAGTTGCGCGCCGCCTTGCAGAACGGCGAGTTCGAGTTGTACTACCAGCCGCGCTTCCTGGCGCAGGAACAGACGATCGCCTCGGCGGAGGCGTTGATCCGCTGGAACCATCCGCACCGCGGGCTGATCGGCCCGGACGAGTTCATCGGCCTGGCGGAAGAAAGCGACCTGATCGTGCAGATCGGCAACTGGGTGCTGCGCGAGGCCTGCGCCACCGCCGCCTCCTGGCCGGGCGAGGTGATGGTCTCGGTGAACGTGTCGCCGGCGCAGTTCATGACCGGCGATATCGTCTGGCAGGTGCGCGAGGCGCTGCGCCTGGCCCACCTGGATGCCCGCCGGCTAGAGCTGGAGGTGACCGAGAACGTCATGCTCAACGATGTCGACGGCGCGCTGCGGACCATGACGGCCCTCAAGGAACTGGGCGTCCGCCTCAACATGGACGACTTCGGTACCGGCTATTCCTCGCTCGGCTACCTGCGCACCTATCCCTTCGACAGCATCAAGATCGACAAGCGCTTCGTCGCCAGCATGGAGAAGACCGGGCGCGACCGTTCGATCGTGCAGGCCATCATCAATCTCGGCAACGCCCTGAACCTGCGGGTCACCGCCGAGGGGGTGGAGACCGAAGGGCAGATGCATATCCTGCGCGACGAGCAATGCCACGAACTGCAAGGATTCCTGCTCAGCCGGCCGCTGGATGCGCAGGGCCTGCGCGACCTGCTGGCGCGCGAGGCGGGGCAGACCCAGGCGCCACAGGTTTCCGCCGAGGGCCATGCTGCGCGCCGCCCTTGAGCGGGGGCAGAAGAGACCACGCGGAGCCTCAGCGGCCCTCGGTTCAGCGAACGCCCTGCGTATGGTTCAGAGAATGCTCAACTGATTATTTGACCTGACTGATTCCCTTCCCGTCTTCGCTTGCCGACACTCCGTCCTTCCCATGGCCTTGTGCCAGGGCCAGCGCCGGTGGTCGCCACCCGCTTCGGGCGAATCGCGGTGATGGTCTGCTACGACCTGGAGTTTCCCGAATGGGTGCGCCTGCCGGCGCTGTCCGGCGCACAACTGCTCTGCGCACCGGTGAACTGGCCGGCGGCACCGCGTCCCGAGGGCGAGCGGCCGGGCGCGGCTGGGCGAATGAAAAAGGGCGCGGGCCAGTATCGGCGCCGCGCCCTTTTGCCGGAGGAGAACCTTATTCCAGTTCGGCTGCGCTCTCTTCCTGGCGTTTCAACCCGGTATGACTGATGGCGTGCAGAGCGGTATTGAACTGTACGGTCTCGTTGAAACCCTTGACGATCTGCGCCAGCTTCTCGCGGGCGCTTTCCAGCTTCTTGAAGCGCTCGCCGAGTTCCAGGCTGCGCTGCTGGACGCTGGCTTCGCGCTTTTCCAGTTCGGCCTGGCGCAGGTTCTGCTGGCTGCGCAACTCTTCGAGGCGTTCCTGCTCGATCTGCAGTACCTCGGCTCGCCGCGCGCTGCTGCGCTCGCGGGCTTCGACGCTTTCCGCGAGTTGTTGCAGGGCCGCGCTGCGCTCGGCCAGGAGACGGTTGCTTTGCTCGGTTTCCCGCTCCAGCGCCTGGCGGTCGTCCTGCAGGCGCTTGTGCCACTGGCGGAGCTGCTTTTCCTTTTCCTGCAATTGCCGCTCCTTCTCGTGCAATTGCGTCTGGAGCGACTCCAGCGACTCCTGCTGCTTGAGCGCTTCCTGCTTCTGCTGGCTCAGTTGCTGGGCCATGCCGGCGAGGTCGGCCAGGGTGCCCTGCACGTCCTGTAGCAGATGCTCGGTATCGTTGCCGATATCGAGCGCGGTATCCGTATCCACGTGGGCTTCATCCTCGGGTTGGCGAATGACGGCGGCGGCCTGGGTGGGCGCCTCTCTGGCGTCGGCCTCGCCCTCGGCGCCGGCCAGGCGTGCGGGCGGCACCCGGAGGCGCAGCGACAGGCTGGGGACCCTGGCCGATACCGGTTCAGGCGCGGGTGCGGAAGCGGCGAGGGGGGAGGGGCTCGGGGGCATGGAGGATTCCTCGGCGGCGTCTGGAGACGGAAGGTTGGCGCTGCCCGTGGCATCGGCGGCGTGCAGCGCGGGGTGGAGCATCTGCGCCAGGTCGGCAAGCTCCTCGCGAAGATGACTGGCGTTGTCGACGAAGGCACCAATGGCCTCGGCATCCGCTACCTTGGCGGACTGCTCCGCATTCGCCGGGAACTCGGCTGGCGCCCGACCCTCGGGCGCTGCCGTTTCCGCCTCCGGCCGCAGCTCGGGCTCGACGCATCCGGCCTCGGTGACGGTTTCGTCTTCCGCCGCCTCGGGCTCGTCGATGGGCTCCGCCGGCCCGTCCGTGGCCTCGTCCGCATCGTCCGCGGCGAAGACATCGGGAGCGGCGTCTTCGAAAAGGGCCTCATGGACGAGCGGCGGGACGTCCGCGCAGGGTTCCTCGCCATCCAGGGCGGGGCCGTAGCCATGGGGGGACTCGAAGGTGACGAGCTTCATCACCCACTCGCGCTCGAGCACCAGGGAGCGGTGTTCTTCCCGCCGCGAGGGGGCGATGGCCGCGTCCTGCAGGTCGATGAGGTGGTAGGCCAGGTCGCTGGTCCGGCGGTTGCCGGTGGTGGCTTCGCGGACCAGTTGGCGGAACACCTGGATGGCCGCCTCGCAGGCCTCGTCGGTGTCGAGGCGGCCCAGGCGGAAGCCGTCGTCGGTCTTGAACAGGCAGGCGATGTAGACGCGTGAGTCGTTTTCGTCGACCTGTTCGTTGAGGCTGTAGGCGATGAAGTTGCGGTCGCTGGCGGGAATGGCGAAACCACACAACAAGGCCGCATTCAGTTCCGTCTGCTCGGCAGTTTCCACACTGATGGTTCGAAGAAGCATAAGCCCTGGAGATCCCGTTGGTGCTTGAAAGGTGTAACGGGCGAGGGTACCGGGAGCTATGGGCGAGGTAACTTGGACGAGTCCTATTGCCTTGTAAGAAAAATCTTGAAGATTTTACTGCGCGCCGTTCCCAGGGCACCGCGCAGGCTCGTCCGCTCGTACGGGGGCGGCGCGCTTCAGCGATCCGCCATCAGGACGACGATGGCCTCGGCGACGAAGTCGGCATTGCGCTCCAGGGTCTGCAGGTGGTTCATGACGACATCGTAGGTTTCGCCGCCTTCATGGCGCTTCGCCCAGATCGCCAGCTCCTCCAGGGCCATGCCGAGGGCACTCTGGTTCTGGTTGAGACGGCAGAGCAGGGCGACAGTCAGGTCGTGATCCAGCATGGCGGTACTCCTGATCCTGAAAAACTCAGCGTAGACCCCCTGGCGCTCCGCCGACACGGAAGCGGTTCACGAAAAGACGAAGCGGTTCAGCCGCTGCCGACGAGGTGGCCTGCGTTCGTGGCCGGTGCCCACGGCGCGGCGCTTGCGACGGTCCCTGGCAGCTTCGGACCGACCTGGCAAGGGGACCTATCCGAACGGCGAGGGTGGCCCGCGGTGGTGGCGCGCCGCATGGCCAGTTCCCCATGCCGCCTGGCTATACTGGCGGCGCGGGAACAAGACGCCGTCCATGAAGAGCGTCCCGGACCCGAACGTCGCGCTTCCTGTCATCTCCGCTACCTATCTTTCGTTCTTCTGCCGCGAAACGGCTTTCGGAAGCAGGCTGCCGGCGGTCGTTCGTCGCGCCGTCCCGGGGTTTCCCTGCCCGTGCCGATCCGACCCGTGTTGCCAGCGAGGGGTATGTACGCAATGTCCGTGACCGATGCCAGTTTCCCGATCATCAACTGGTCGAAGGCGATGCCTTCGCTGCGCCAGCTGATGTATTTCGCCTGTGTCGCCGAGTACGGCAGCATCGGCCAGGCCGCCGAGGTGCTGCACGTTTCGCAGCCGTCGCTGTCGCGGCAGATCCAGGCGCTCGAAGTGCACATCGGCGAGGCGCTGTTCGTCCGCGGTCCGGCCGGGGTGAGCCTGACCGAGGTGGGCAGGGTGGTGCATTGCCGCGCGGTGAAGATCATCGCCGAGGCCAAGGCGCTGACCCGCGACATCGGCGACGGCGACGACCGCCAGTTGCACATCGGTTTCAGCCGCTACCTCGATCCCGGCTGGTCCGGCGAGCTGGCTCGGCAACTGAAGGAAGCGCGGGTGTGCAGCGCCGTTTCGCCATCCTGGGCGCCATCGCTGGACCTGCTCAGCCTGGTCCGCGAGTCGTCCCTGGACGCGGCGATCATCGGCGCGCCGCCGAAGGTGGTGCGCGAATACGAGCTGATGGAGATCGGCAGCTACGAGCACGTCATCGCCCTGTCGGAAACCCTGCACCGGCGACTGGCGCCCGACTGGTCGCTGAACGACCTGATCGGCGAGCCGCTGCTGGTACCGAAGGACTCGCTGTTTCCCGCCTACAGCCAGTTCATGAACGATGCGATGGATGCCGCCGCCTTCGCGCCCCGGCGCAGCGTGCGGCCGAACGACCTGAGCATTCTCCTGGCCCAGGTCGCCAGCGGCGACGGCTTCGCCTTCCTGCCGTTGTCGCTGACCAAGTTCGCCTATCCGGGGGTGGCCTTCACCGCCTTGCCGGCGGCGGTCAACGAAGGTTTCCGCCTGCCGGTGGGGCTGGCGGTGTCGCCGACTTCGCGGCTTCGCGCCAGCGACGCCCAGTTCGAATGCTTCGTCGAGACCGCGCGGCGGGTCGCCGCCGGTTGAGGGAGGGAGGCGGCCGGGAGCGCCGGCCGCGCAAGGGGCTTCAGAGGGTCTTCATGTACTCGACCAGGGCGCGGCGCTGCTGCTCGTTGAACTGCGCGTTGCCGTAGTCGTGGCCGCCATTGGCGTTGCCCGGCTTGCCGCTGTCGAAGAGGAAGCGGTTGGCGCCGCCGGCATCGGTGATGTAGCCGACGTTGACCGGGTCGAACTCGACGCTGCCGGTATAGAAGGTCCGCGGCCGCAGGTCCGGCGGCAGCAGCAGATCGTAGAGGGTCGCCACCGAGCCGTTGTGCAGGTAGGGCGGGCTGGCCCAGATACCGTTCAGCGGGCGCGCCTTGTAGGCCATCAGGTCGCTGGTCATCGCCAGGCACTGCTCCAGGCGCTGGGCCTTGTCGCTGCCGGCCGCGACGTTTTCGGCCAGGAGCAGGGCGCCTGGCGCGTCCGCGGCGGTCGCTTCGGCGCTGTCGGCGTCGGGGCTGTCCGGCACCGGACTGATCAGCGGCGGCAACTGCCCGTCGAAGATGCCCAGGGCGGCGGTCTGGAAGGCACCCAGGGCGACGCTCAGGCCGCGCGCGGCCAGGGCCTGGACCACCACTTCCTGGAGCACGTCCACCGCATAGGCCTGCTTGCCGTAGAAACCGCGCTGGCCGGTGCCGACGAAGGACAGGTAGGGCTTGCCGCGCACGTAGCCGGTCTTCAGCTGGGCGATGCTGTTGCAGGCGGTCCACGGGTCGGTACCGATCGGCGCGACCTCGCCGCGCGCCTGCAGGTGGGTGAGCACGGTCTTCACCGGGGTCCGCAGGTCGTTGCGGTCCAGCGGCGTGTGGCAACTGGAGCAATGTTGCCGGTACAGCTCGCGGCCCTCGGCGACCCTGGTCGGCTCCGGGGCGCCGAACAGCTGGTTCGGCCAGGCCGGCGGCTTCAGTTGGCCGAGCTGGTCTTCGATGCGGATCAGGTTGTCGACGTTGATGCTCGACGGGTAGCCGATGTGCAGCGCCGACTGGATCGGGCTGAGCACCTTGACGTCGGCGAATACCCCGACCGCCTCGCCGGCGTTGCGCGCCAGGGCGCCGACGTCGAACTTGCGGTTGTCGATGTCGACCACGTTGATGTGGTTCGGGTTGAAGCCGGTCCACTGCACGCGGTCCAGCTGCGGTACGTTCCACAGGAACGGATAGCTCACGGGGGCGTCCTCGGCGCCGTAGATCTGCTCGTCGGCGTGCAGTTCGTAGCCCACCGAGTTGAAGATCGAACCGATGGCGTCCAGGCGGCCCGGGCCGAACTCGGGATCGTGCGGCAGGTTGAAGTGCGAGCCGTCGCGCAGGCGCACGATGGTGGCGTCCAGGGCTGCTTGCAGGCGCGCCTTGTTGGCGTCGTTGTAGCCGCTGACCAGGCCGTCGGCGCCGAGCACCTTGCGGGCGAAGCGCTCGAACTTGGCGGTGTCGGCGCGGGTGCTCTGCAGGGCGCCGAGGATCTCCAGCTGGAAGCCGGCGAGGTCGCCCATGGTCTGCCCGCCGTAGACGGTCAACTGGGTGCCCTGATAGCTGATGTGCGAGGTGTGGCACATGCTGCAGGTCGGTCCGACCCAGGGTTCCCTGGAGCCCTGCAGGGCTTTCCAGCGCAGCTTGGTGAAGGTCAGGTCGCTGTCGTCGCTGCGGTCGACCGCGTAGCCCTGCACCACCTTCACGCTGGAACCGCCGAGGGTGTGCGGGACATAGCCGTACTGGCGGATCAGCGCGTCGGACATCAGCGGTTCTTCGCTGGCGCGCTGCTCCAGCGCCACCAGCCAGGCCAGCGGCAGCATCCGCGAGCCCTGGCCGGCTTCCAGCCAGGCGGTCTTCTGGGTCTGGTTCCAGCCCTGGTCGAGGTCGACGCCGCTGTCGTCGGCGAATGCCGGGGCACCGGCGAGGACGGAAAGGATGGCAAGGCTGAGTCGCGATAGGGTCATCGGGCGGTTCTCTCTATTGGGCATGTGGGCGGGGCCGGCTCACAGGGTCTTTAGGTATTCGAGCAGCGCCAGGCGCTGGCTTTCGTCGTACTCGCGGGCGAAGTCGTGGCCGGCGTTGGAGTTGCCTTCCAGGTGGGTGTCGAAGAGGAAGGCGTTGTCCGGGCCGGGCCCGGTGAGGTAGCCGACCCGGCTCGGATCGAACTCGTGGCTGCCGGTGTAGAAGGTGGTCGGCCGTTGCTCCTGGGGCAGCAGCAGGTCGTACAGCGACGGCACCGAACCGTTGTGCAGGTAGGGCGCGGTGGCCCAGATGCCGTTCAGCGGGCGAGCGATGTAGCCGAGGAACGGATGCTCGGTGTTCAGGCAGTAGTCCTTGCGCGCACTCTTGTCGGCGGGGACTTCGCCGGCGGCGAGGCTCTGCGCCTGGCTGCCGGCCGGGTCGCCGCCGGCCAGCAGCAGTTGCCCGGTGGGAAGCGCTTGCAGGCTGTCGGAGCCGGGCAGGGTCTGCTGCCCGGTGACGATGGCGTGGATGATCTCGGCGATGCCGTCGGCCAGCTGGCCTTTCTTGCCGAGCATGATCTGGAACACCTCGGGGACCTGCATGTCGGCGATCTTCGAAGTCCGCCCGACGATGCCGACGCCGCTGGGGGTGCCGAG
The DNA here is from genome assembly GCF_037574965.1 of Pseudomonas sp. KBN12P06040. Lineage (NCBI taxonomy): Bacteria > Pseudomonadati > Pseudomonadota > Gammaproteobacteria > Pseudomonadales > Pseudomonadaceae > Pseudomonas > Pseudomonas sp. KBN12P06040. The sequence continues at coordinate 3,273,925 of NZ_JBBELS010000001.1, read as the reverse complement.
GGACGGTCGGAACAGGCCGAAGTAGTTGCCGCTGGGGCTGCTGAAGGTGAAGGTGTTGCAGGCCATCCACGGGTCGGTGCCGATCGGCGCGTCGTCGCCATGGGCCTTCAGGCGCACCTGGCGGACCTTGATCGGGGTTTGCAGGTCGTCGCGGCCGATGCTCGCATGGCAGGCCGCGCAGTTCTCCTCGTAGAGGCGCTTGCCCTGGGCCAGCCTGGCGCTGTCCGGGGCGCCGAACAGCTGGCTCGGCCAGGCCGGCGCCTTGAGCTTGTGGATCAGGCCCTCGACACGGGTCAGGTTGTCCACGCGGATGCTCGAGATGTAGCCCTCCAGGCCGGACAGCGGATGGCTGACCACGTCGCCGTAGTCGCCCTGGACCACGCCGATGTCGCCGGCCAGGTAGCCGAGGTCGAAGACCTGGCCGTTGAGGTCGAGGACCTTGACGTTGGGCACGAATCCGCTGGATTGCAGCTTGTCCATCTGCAACGTGTGCCACAGTGCCGGGAAGCTGGTCGGCGCGTCGGTCGGGTTCGCTTGCAGGTGACGGGCGCCAGAGTTGATCGCCGCGCGGTTGAGTGACTGGCCGGTGGCGTCGAGGCGCCCCGGGCCGGGTTGCAGGTCGGTGGCGGACATGCTCAGCAGGGTGTCGATCAGCGCCGCGCGCTTGGCCAGGGCGGCCTTCAGCAGGTCGCGGTTGGCCGGGCTGTCCTCGCTGCCGAGGACGTTGCCGGCGAAGCGCGCGAACTTGTCGCCGTCGTCGCTGGTGCGGCGCAGCGCGGCGAGCACTTCGTCGAAGATCGCCTGGACGTTGGCCAGGGTGGCGCCGGCGTCGACGGTCAGTTCGCTGCCGCGGTAACTGATGTCGGTGGAGTGGCAGCCGGCGCAATTCAGCCCGACCCAGGGTTCGCTGGACGACTGGCGGGCTTTCCAGCGCAGGCGGGTGTCGGAGAACTGGCTGTCGTCCTGCTGGTCGAGGGCGAAGCCGCGCGGCAGGCGCAGTTCGCCGCCTTGCCAGTTGCGCAGGGGAAAGCCGAGGCGCCGGGCGTTGTCTTCGGAGAACAGGCGCTCCTCGCTGTCCGGACGCTCCAGCGCCTGGGCCCAGGCCAGCGGCAGCAGCCGCGAACCGAGCGAGGCGTCGTACCAGGAGGCGCGTTGCTCGGCGTTCCAGCCTTGCTCGAGCTGGATTTCGGTGGCGACGGCAGGGCTGCCGGCGCTGGCCAGCGCGGCGGCCAGCAGGACCCGCGAAAAGGTCGGATGCATCGTGTTCCCCTCATGGCTGACGACGTCTGCGTCCCCACAGGGCAGAGCGATGCAGTGCGCTCGATGGCTGGGCGTGCCGCCACTTCGTCCCTGACGGGAGCGCGCCGGCCGCGGCGCGCCGCGGGCCGGAACGTCCGGTTGAGCACTACGCTACGGAGTCGCGGCGGCCGGCGGGTAATGCTTTTTGTGCGACGGAAAAGGTATGGGGAACGGAACCGTCCGGTCCGGAAAGGGCGCGCCGGTCGGGCTTCGCCCTGCGCGCCAGGTTCGCAGGGCGGAGAGCGCCTAGGGCGTTGCCCGCTCTATCGGACAATCCCTGCCGGGCTTGCGGACGAAGACCAGGTAGAGTGCGCTGAGCAGCGCGAGGAACGGTACGCCGAAGACCAGGGTCATGCGGAACGCCTCGGTGAAGAAGGTGGTGACCAGGATCGCCGCCATCAGCGCCAGGCCGAGCAATGTCGACCAGGGCGCCAGGCGCATGCGGAAGGCCAGCGGCGCGCCGCCGTGGCGGGCGCGGTGGCGACGGAAGCAGAGGTGGGTGAAGAAGATCATCAGCCAGGTGAAGAGGGCGCCGAACATCGACACCGCCATCATCAGGGTGAAGGACTGCTCGGGGTAGACCAGGTTGAGCAGGGTCGCCAGGGCGATACCGACGCTCGACAGCAGCAGCGCGTTCAGCGGCACGCCCTGGCGGCTCAGTTCGCCGAGGCCCTTCGGCGCGTGCCCCGCGCGCGACAGGCTGAACATCATCCGGGTGGTGATGTAGAGCTGGCTGTTCATCGCCGACAACGCGGCCACCAGCACCACGAAGTTCATCACGCCGGTCGCGCCGGGCAGGCCGATCGCCTGCATCACCGTGACGAACGGGCTCTGGCTCTGCCCGGCCTGGTCCCAGGGGACGATGGCGAGCATCAGCGCCAGGGTCAGCAGGTAGAACACCACCAGGCGCACGATGGTCGAGCGGAACGCCGACTTCACCGCCTGTTCCGGATGCTCGGCCTCGGCGGCGGCGACCGCGATCATCTCCACGCTGAGATAGCTGAAGATCGACACCACCACGGCGATCCACATGCCTTTCAGGCCGTGCGGGAAGAAGCCGCCGTGGGCGCTGTAGTTGTGCACGCCGTAGGCCGGGTTGGCGGAGCCGAACACCAGGTAGGCGCCGAGCAGGATGAAGGCGACGATGGCGGCGATCTTCAGTGTCGAGAAGCAGTATTCGAAGTTGCCGAAGGCTTTCACGCTGCTGGCGTTCAGGCCGATCAGCAGGGTCGAGAAGGAGATGATCCAGACCCATTCCGGGATACCGGCGAACCAGTACTTCATGTACATGGCCACCGCCGTGACCTCGGTGCCCACCGCCAGGACGATGGCCGCCCAATAGGCGTAGCGCACCAGGAACCCGGCCAGCGGGCCGACGTAGTGCTCGGCGAAGGCGCCGAACGAGCCGGGGGTGGCATGGGCCACGGTCATTTCCGCCAGGCAGCCCATCAGCAGCAGGGTGATCAGCGCGCCGATGGCATAGCTGCGCAGGACGCTGGGGCCGGCGAAACCGATGGCGAAGGCGCTGCCCATGAACAGGCCGGTGCCGATGGCGCCGCCGATGGCGATCATGCTCATCTGCGCGGCCGAGAGCCGCCGTTGCAGGCCCTGTTCGCGGCGCGAGATGGCCTCGAAGCCCTGGGGGTCGTTCATCTGGATGTCCTCTGGAATCTTATTGGGGTTCTTATGAATTGCCGAGGGAACGTCGGTGGCGATGTGCGGGTGCCGGTCGCGGGCTCCTGTGCGCGAGAGCGGTGGGTGTTCGTGGGCCGCCCCGGGAATACCGGCGCGGCCCGCGCGAGCGGGGCTCAGGTCACCTTGTGCCGGACCTGGTAGCGCGGCTCTTTCCAGGCTTCGCTCTGGAGGATTTCCAGCAACGCCTGCACCGCATCCCAGACCTCGACGAAGCGGGTGTACAGCGGGGTGAAGCCGAAGCGCAGGATGCCCGGCTCGCGGTAGTCGCCGATTACCCCGCGGTCGATCAGGGCCTGGACGATGGCGTAGCCCTGGGCATGCTCGAAGCTGACATGGCTGCCGCGCCGGGCATGCTCGCGCGGGGTCACCAGGGTCAGGCCGAAGCGTTCGCAACGGCTTTCCACCAATTCGATGAACAGATCGGCGAGGGCCAGCGACTTGTCGCGCAGGCGCTGCATGTCGGTCCGGGCGAAGATATCCAGGCCGCATTCGACCAGGGCCAGCGAGGTGATCGGCTGGGTGCCGCAGAGGAACCGGGTGATGCCTTCGCCGGGCTGGTAGCGCGGCTCCATGGCGAACTGGCGAGAATGACCGAACCAGCCGGACAGCGGTTGCCAGACACGCTCGCGCAGGCGCGGCGCGACCCACACGTAGGCCGGCGAGCCGGGGCCGCCGTTGAGGTACTTGTAGGTGCAGCCGATGGCGTAGTCGGCCTCGGCCGCGTGCAGGTCCAGCGGCAGCGCGCCGGCCGAGTGGGCCAGGTCCCAGATCGCCAGGGCGCCGTTTTCGTGGACCAGGCGGGTGACCTCGCGCATGTCGTGCAGGTAGCCGGTCTTGTAGTTGACATGGCTGAGCATCACCACCGCGGTATCCGCGTCGATCGCCGCCGGCAATTGCTCCGGGTCATCCACCAGGCGCAGCCGGTAGCCGCGCTGGAGCATGTCGGTAAGGCCCTCGGCGATGTACAGATCAGTGGGGAAGTTGCTCGATTCGGAAACGATCACCTTGCGCCCTGGCGCTTCTTCCTCCTGGATCCGCAGGGCGGCGCTGAGCACCTTGAACAGGTTGATCGAGGTGGTGTCGGTGATCACCACTTCGCCAGCGCGCGCGCCGATCAGGGGCGCCAGCTTGTCGCCGAGGCGCTCCGGCAGGCCGCGCCAGTCGGCGCTGTTCCAGCTGCGGATGAGGCCCTCGCCCCATTCCGCGGCGACCACTTCGGCGGCGCGCTCCACGGCGGCCCGGGGGCGGGCGCCGAGGGAGTTGCCGTCGAGGTAGATCACGCCGTCGGGCAGGGCGAACAGTTGGCGCAGGTCGGCCAGGGGATCGCCGGCGTCGAGCGCCAGGCAGTCGTCACGAGTGGTCATCGGTTACTCCGCGGTAGGCAGGGCGCGCAGCACGGCACGCACCGGGCTGGCATCGAGGTGGGTGAATTTCAGCGGCAGGGCGAGCAGTTCGTAGTCGCCGGCGGGCACGTCGTCGAGGACCACGCCTTCGAGGATCGCCATGCCGTGGCGGCCCACCGCGTGGTGGGCGTCGAGGGTCTTGGAGTGCTGGGGGTCGAGCGACGGGGTGTCGATGCCGACCAGCCTGACGCCGCGCTCGGCGAGGCACTCGATGGTGGCCGGAGCGATAGCGCAGAAGCCTTCCGGCCAGTTCGCCGGGACCCGTTCGAAGGTCCGCAGCAGCACCCGCGAGGGCAGGTCGTCGAGCTGGCCGGCGAGGTGTTCGGGGGTCACCAGCGGGTTAGCGCCGATGCAGTGGATCACCCGGCACGGTCCCATGTAGACGTCCAGCGGCACCTGGCCGATGGGCAGGCCGTCGGCGCGGTAGTGCAGGGGGCCGTCGACGTGGGCGCCGGTATGCGGCGAAAGGGTGATCCGGCCGACGTTGACCGGGCACTGCTGGTCCAGCCGCGCCGCCCATTCCTGCTGGAACGGCGTGTCGCCGGGCCAGGTCGGCGTGCTCGGATCGAGGGCGGGACTGATGTCCCAGTAGCGGAGCGAAGTCATTGTTTTTCTCCGGAAATCCAGCGAATGATAATGAACGAGATTTCGGAGAATTTTCGTGCGAAATGCAAGGTCGCATGGCAATCTATTCGCATAAAATTCGAAGATAGCTATTAATTCTGATAGGAACTGCACATGTCCCTGGACGCCATCGATCTGCGCATTCTCCGTCACCTGCAGCAGGACGGGCGGATGAGCAACCAGGACCTGGCGGAGAAGGTCTCCCTCTCGCCATCCGCCTGCCTGCGCCGGCTGCGCCTGCTGGAAAGCGAGGGGATCATCCGCGGCTACTCGGTGGAACTGGATGCCGAGCGACTGGGCGTGGAGCTGGAAGCCATCGTCCATGTGTCGCTGCGCCAGGACGTCGAGGGTTGGCACGAGGCGTTCATCGCCAGGGTCCGGGACTGGCCGGAGGTAGTCACCGCCTATGTGGTGACCGGCGCCACCAACTATGTGCTACGGGTCCGGGCGCGCAACCTCAAGCACTATTCGGACTTCATCGTGAACAAGCTGAACCGCGCCGCCGGCGTCACCGACATCCGCTCGGAAATCGTCCTGCAGGAGATCAAGGCCGGTGCCGACCTGCTCGACCTGGTGAACCTGAAGAGTTGAACGGGGCGACCCCTCATAAAAGCATGAGTGCAATGAGAGGGACGAATTTTCAGTCGCCGAGGGAAATAATTATTTTGTCTTTTTTCATGGGGTTACGAGTTATTAGCTAATGAATAAATAGTCTGCCGGAATTGATTTTCCCCGTGCTAGGTTTCCTCCGTCCCCGTTGCCGGGTTGTCAACGTTACACGGAGGTTAGGCGGTGAGTGAATATATCGAGACCGACGACGCAAGTTACTTCCGGGTCAGGCGCCAGGCCTATGTTTCCGCGGAACTGCACCGGCGCGAACTGCACGAGATATTCGACGACAGCTGGCTGTATGCCGCCCACCTCAGCGAGCTGCGCGAGCCCGGCGACTTCATCACCCGCGACGTCGGCGGGCGCAACCTGATCATCCAGCGTCGCGCCGATGGCGAGCCGGCGGTCTACCTGAACGCCTGCGCGCACCGTGGGGCCAAGGTCTGCGCCGAGCGCCAGGGCAACAGCCAGCGTTTCACCTGTCCCTACCATGGCTGGACCTACGACAGCCACGGCAGCCTGATCGGCCTGCCGGACAAGGCCGCCTACCAACACGCCGGGCAATGCCATCCGGAGCTGTCCCTGACACGGGTGAAACACGCGATCTACCGCAACTTCCTGTTCATCCACTACGGCGCCCGGCAAGCGTCCCTGGAAACCTACCTGGGCCAGGCGAAGGACTACATCGACCTGATCTGCGACCAGTCCGAGGCGGAACTGGAGATCATCCCCGGCGGCTTCGAGCATTCGATCAAGGCCAACTGGAAGCTGCTCGCGGAAAACGGCGTGGACGCCTACCACCTGCCGTTCGCCCACAAGCGCTACCTGGAATACCTGAATAGCCTCGGCACCGATCCGGAGTCGCACAAGCGCCACGGTCGCGGCGAGGCGCTGGGCAACGGCCACGCGCTGATCATCAGCGGCCCGCCGTCCACCGGACGGCCGATCGCCTACTGGAGCCCGTTGTTCCCGGAAGCGCTCAAGCCGTCCATCGCCGCCAAGTTCGAACGCCTGGTGGAACGCTTCGGGCAGGCGCGGGCAGAGGACATCGCCCACACCAACAAAAGCCTGTTCATCTTTCCCAACCTGGTGATCAACGACATCCTCGGCCTGAACATCCGCTCGTTCTTCCCGACCGCCGCCGATGAGGTCAGCGTCACCGTATGGGGCGCCGGCTTCGCCGATGAGACCCGCGAGGAGCGGGCGGCGCGGATCAATGGGTTGATCTCGTTCATCGGCCCGGGCGGTTTCGGCACCCCCGACGACGTCGAGATCCTCGAATCCTGTCAGCGCGCCTACGCCCACGCCGCCCTCGGCTACAGCGATTTCTCCCGTGGCATGGGACCGGCAACCCGCCGCCACGTCGACGAGGAACAGAACCGCGGCTTCTGGCGCGAATGGAGCCGCCGGCTCGGGCAGCAGCCCGCCGCCCTGCGGCGTCTCGCCGTGGCCGTCTGAGCCGTCTTCAACCATCGCTCCCTGCAGATCCCTGCGCGCCGCCCTGGCTACGCGGGGAATAAAGGGTCACTGCAAGGAACGTCATCCATGTGTGGAATCACCGGCTGGACCGACTGGAGCCGCGACCTCGGCGAGCAGCGCAGCATCCTCGAACGCATGACCCGTACCCTGGCCCCGCGCGGGCCGGACGCCGAAGGCCTTTGGCTGTCGCGGCACGCGCTGCTCGGCCATCGGCGCCTGGCGATCATCGACCTGGAGAACGGCGCCCAGCCGATGCTTGCCGAGGCTGGCGGGCGGGTGGCGCTGACCTACAGCGGCGAGGTCTACAACTTCCGCGAGCTGCGCGCCGAGCTGGAGACGCTGGGCCAGGTCTTCCGTACCCGCTCGGACACCGAGGTGGTGCTGCGCGCCTATCTGCAATGGGGCGAGGCTTCCTTCGCCCGGCTCCGCGGCATCTACGGCTTCGCCCTGTGGGACGAGCGCGAGCAGAGCCTGTGGCTGGTGCGCGATCGCTTCGGGGTCAAGCCGCTGTACTACTACCCGACCGCCGGAGGCGTGCTGTTCGCCTCGGAACCCAAGGCGATCTTCGCCAACCCCGAGGCCAACCCGGTGCTCGACGCCAGCGGCATCGCCGAGCTGTTCGCCCTGACCACCGCGCCGACTCCCGGCCACGGCCTGTACAAGGGCCTGCGCCAGGTCCGGCCGGGCCAGGCGCTGCGCTTCGACCGCAATGGTGTGCGCGAGCTGGTCTACTGGGCGCTGCGCGCGGAACGTCACGAAGAGGGCGCCGAGGACAGCGCCGAACGCGCCGGCCAGTTGCTCCGCGAGGCAGTGGCCGAGCAGCTGGTGGCCGACGTCCCGCTGGGCAGCCTGCTTTCCGGCGGGCTCGACTCCAGCGCCATCAGCGCCTTCGCGGTGGCCGCGCTGGATGGCGACGCGCGGCGCCTGCCGACCTTCTCCGTGGACTTCCCCGGCGAAGGCCGCGGCTTCGTCCCGACGCCCTGGCAAAGCAGCTGGGACGAACCCTATGCGCAGCTGGCGGCGAACTTCCTCGGTACGCCGCACCGTACCGTGCTGGTCGCCCCGGAAGAGGTGCTGGAACAGGACGAGGCGGTGCTCCAGGCCCGCGACCTGCCCGGCTGGGGCGAGCTGGACGCCTCGCTCTACCTGCTGTTCCGCCAGGTCCGCGAGCACACCACGGTGGCGCTGTCGGGCGAGTCGGCCGACGAGGTGTTCGGCGGCTACCCGTTCTTCCACGACCCGAGCGCCCTCGCACACGACGGCTTCCCCTGGCTGGCCGGCAAGAGCGGGCCCTGGCAACTGCTGCGGCGGGAGGTCGCCGAACGGGTGGCGGCGCCGGAATACATCCGGGCGCGCTACCGCGAGGCCCTCGCCGAAGTGCCGCGACTGGATGGCGAGGATGCCGCCCAGCGGCGCCAGCGCGAGGTCGCCTACCTGGCGCTGAGCCGCTGGTTGCCGGCGATGCTCGAACGCAAGGACCGGATGAGCATGGCGGTCGGCCTGGAAGTGCGCGTGCCGTTCTGCGACCACCGCCTGGTGGAGTACGTATGGAACCTGCCCTGGGCGCTGAAGAGCGTCGCCGGGGAAAGCAAGAGCCTGCTGCGCCGGGCCCTGCGCGGGCACCTGCCGCAGGCGATCCTGGAGCGGCGCAAGAGCGGTTTCCCGGCCAACCCCGACCCACGTTACCTGGCGCTGCTGCGCGAGCGGGTCGGCCGCCTGCTCGCCGACGGCCGCTCGCCGCTGTTCGAACTGGTGGACGCCGGGCGGGTCCGCCAGGCTCTCGAACAGGGCACGCCGCTGCCCAGCCCGCGTGCCTCGGCGAGCCCGACCGCCGGCCTGGCCTACCTGCTGAACCTGGACCGCTGGCTGACCCGCCATGGGGTCGACATCAGCCTCTGAGCGGCACTTTCTTCCCGGAGGATACTCATGAGCCTTGCCTTGTCCCGTCCCGACAGCGACCTGCTGGCGCGGGTCAGCGATTTCCTCGTCGCCGAAGCCGAGCTGCTCGACGACCGCCTGCTGGATACCTGGTTCGCGCTGTTCGAGCGCGCCGCACGCTACCGGGTGCTGCCCTTGCAGGAGCAACTGGCCGGCCAGGCGCCGGAGGACAGCCTGTACATCATCGACGACGACCACGTGCGCCTGCGCGAGCGGGTCGACAGCATCCTCGGCGGGCATACCTGGATGGAGCAGCCGCGCTCGCGCACCCGCCGCCTGGTGGGCAACGTGCGGCTGAAGCGGGTCGAGGGCGAACTGGTCAGCAGCCGCAGCAACTTCGTCGTCCATCAGTTCCGCAACCGCGAGGCCTGGAACTTCGTCGGCGAAGCCAGCCATGTCCTGCGCGACGGTCCCGAGGGCTTGCGCATCGTCTCGCGGGAGATCCGCCTGGACCACGAGACCATCAGCGCCCAGCGGCGCATCAGCATCATCCTGTGAGGCGCCGCCCATGAGCACCGATCCGTTGCTGCCCGGCTTCGACTACCTGACCCTGCACACCTCCGCCGCGCGCCTCCGCGTCGCCGTGAAGGGCAGCGGCCCGCCGCTGCTGCTGTTGCATGGCTATCCGCAGACCCACCTGGCCTGGCATCGCATCGCTCCGCGCCTGGCCGAGGACTACAGCGTGGTCCTCGCCGACCTGCGCGGCTATGGCGAATCGCGGGCGCTGGACGAGGAGGGCGCCGACTATTCCAAGGCCGCGCTGGCCCGCGACCAACTGGAAACGATGGGCCAGCTCGGCTTCGAACGCTTCGCGGTGATCGGCCACGACCGCGGCGCGCGGGTCGGCTATCGCCTGGCGCTGGACCATCCGCAGGCGGTCGCGGCCTTCGTCTCGCTGACCGTGGTGCCGATCCTCGACAACTGGGCCGCGGTGAACAAGGCCTTCGCCCTCAACGCCTACCACTGGTTCCTCCTCGCCCAGCCGTACGACCTGCCGGAGCGCCTGATCGGCGCCGATCCGGAGCACTTCCTCGACTACACCCTGCGACGCATGGCCCAGGGCCGCGACATCTACCACCCGCAGGCGCTGGCAAGCTACCGCCGGGCGTTCCGCGACCCCGCCGTGCGCCATGCGATGTGCGAGGACTACCGGGCCGCGGTGGGCGTCGATGCCGACGCCGACCAGGCCGATCGCGACGCCGGCCTGCGCCTGCAATGCCCGGTCCAGGTGCTCTGGCAGGAACGCCCCTACGCCGCCGGGCAGCATCCGCTGGAAATCTGGAAGACCTGGGCCGGGCAGGTCGAGGGCGCCGCCATCGGCGCCAGCCACATGCTTCCCGAGGACGCGCCGGACGCGGTGCTGGAGCACCTGCTGGGGTTTCTCGCCAGCCACCGGGAGGCGCTCCGATGAGCGCCGTCGAACGCGATCCGGCGGCGCAGGCGACGCTCTGGCGACAGCGGGTGTTCGAGGTGCACGCGGCGATGTCCGCCTACCTCGCCGAGCGCCATCGGCGTGAAGACCTGGGGGACTGGGTGGCGACCAGCGCGCGGATATTCGCCGATCTGCCGACGACCGACGACCTGCGCGCCGAAGCCTGGCAGGCGGTGTTCTTCCGCGCCCAGGCGCTGATCGAACAGTTCATCGTCGCGCGCCCGGCGGATTACCGGCTCGACGACTGGGCGCGCGCCACCGCGCGCATCTATCGCGCGCTGGAACCGGCGGGGCGGGGCGATCCGGCCAGCGCCGCCGACCGTCTGGCACGCCAGGCCGCGCTCTACGGTTCGCGTTTCGAGGTGCAGGCCGAGGCTGGCGGGCGCGCGGTATTCCACAACCGTCACTGCGCGATCTGGGACTACCGCGAGCGCGCCCGCGCCCGAGGCGTGCCGATCACCCTGGAGTCGGCCTGCACCTATTGCACCAAGCTGCTGTCGGCGTTCGTCGCCGCCAGCGATTGCCGCGCCGACTGGCGGCTCTACGAAGAGCCGCAAGGCCACGGCTGCGTATGGACCATCACGGCGGACAGCCTCAACCAAGGAGCAGGCGTACATGAACGCGATCATTGAACAGGCGCGCAGCCTGGACGGCTACCAGGATTCCAGCGAACTGCTGCAACGTCGCGACCAGGACTGGGTGCTCGACCGCGCCGGCATCGAGCCGCGCAGCCTGCTCGATCTCGGCTGCGGCATCGGCTCGCTGCTGCTCGGCGGCGCCCGGCGCTGGCCCGGCCTGCAACGGTTGTGGGGCATCGAGCGTTCGCCGCTGCGCCTGGAGCAGGCGCGCGCGCAGTTGCGCGGGGCTGGCGTCGAGGCGCGTCTGCTGGAGGGCGACCTGCTCGACCTGCCGCCGCTGGCGGAACGCTTCGAGCTGATCAGCATGACCGCCGTGCTGCACTGGCTGTATCCCGATGAAGAGCGGCTGTTCCGGTGGGTCGCGCGGCACCTTGAGGCGCAGGGGGTATTCCTGTTCACCTCGCACCATCCGTTCGCCGAGGATGGCCTCGGCGGCGAGGACGACCTGGTCGCCCAGGCCCTGGTCGAGATGGGCCTGGCCGCGCCGGAGCGGGTGGCGGCGCTCTACGCGGAAGCCGGGCTGCTGCCGATGGGCACCCGCACCCGTGGCCGGGAGGCGTTGCGCGAACGCGTCGAACGGCACTTCCGGGTCGACTCCATCGTCTCCCGCCCGGCGGCCCTGCGCGTCGCCGACTCCGCCGAGTACCAGCGTTTCCACGCCGCCACCTTCGGCACCTATTTCGCACCGCTGGTGCCGGCGACGCGCCTGGAGGAATTCTTCGTCCGCCTCGGGCGGATCGCCGAGCGGCGCATGCAGGCCGACGGACAGGTCAGCGAAATCCCGGTCAGCGTCTGGCGCTGCCGGGCGCGGGAGGGCGAGGCATAACCTTATGCGCAATCGGTCTGCCGCGCGGCTGAAAATCGGTACGGGCAATTGCACTCGGTGGCATCCGCAACCGCTCAAGGATGAACCGACCATGCCCAACCCGCGTTCGCCACGTCTTCGACTCGTCCCCGTGCTCTGCGCGGTCGGCCTGGCCTGCCTTGGCCAGCCCGGCGAGTCGGCGGCAGAGGAGGTCCGCGCCACCAGCCGCGCCGAGATCCAGCGCTTCGACATCCCGGCCGGCGAACTGGCCCAGGTACTGCTGAGCATCGTCCGCCAGAGTCGCACCCCGATCGCCTTCGACCAGCACCTGGTGGAGGGCCTGCCGGCACCGGCGATCCAGGGCTCCTACAGCGTCGAGCAGGCGCTGCAGCGGGCCTTGCAGGGCAGCGGCCTGGAATACAGCCGCAGCGCCGCCGGGGTGCTCAGCCTGCAACGCGCCACGGCGCCGGATGCCGCGCTGCCGGCGGCGAAGCCCGCCGGGACCCTGGCCACGGTGGTGGTCACCGGCACCCGCAAGGCCGATGTCAAGGCCGGCGAGAGCCTGGCACCGATCGATGTGGTCAGCGCCGAGCAATTGCGCGACAGTGGCAGCGGCGACCTGCGCGACGCCCTGGTGCGCCTGCTGCCCTCGCTGTCGCGCCAGGCCCAGGCCTACAACGCTTCGGCGCTGACCAACGCGCAGTCGCTGCGCGGCCTGAGTCCCAACCACGTGCTGGTGCTGGTGAACGGCAAGCGCCGCCACGAGACCGCCAATATCAATGTCAGCGGCGGGCTGCAGAGCGGCTCCACCGGGGTCGACCTGGACACCATCCCGCTCGCCGCCATCGAGCGCATCGAGGTGCTGCGCGACGGCGCCTCGGCGCAGTACGGCTCGGACGCCATCGCCGGGGTGATCAACGTCATCCTCAAGTCGGCCGACCACGGCGGCCGGCTCGCCTACGACAACGGTCGCTACGGCGATGGCGACGGCCTGACCCAGAACGGCGGGGTGAATGGCGGCCTGCGTTTCGGCGAGAGCGGTTTCCTCAACCTCAGCGCGCAGTTCCGCGAGCAGGCGCGGACCATCCGCGCAGGCATCGACCAGCGCACCGGGCGCTACGGCAACCCGTCCATCGGCGACCCTTCGCTGCACCGCCAGGCGCTGGCCTACAACGCCGGCGTGGCGCTGGACGACAACGTCGAGCTGTACAGCTTCGCCACCTATACCCATCGCTCGGTGTCCTCGGCGCAGATCTACCAGTTGCCGTCCTTGGCGCCGCGGCTCTATCCGAACGGCTTCACCCCGCGCATCACCAGCGACGAGGACGACTATTCGCTGACCCTCGGCGCCCGTGGCGGCGAGCTGTTCGGCGCCTGGGACTGGGACCTCAGCTCGACCTACGGCGCCGACCGCCCGGAGATCGGCATGGACCATTCGATCAACCTCGCCCTCTACGGCGAGACCGGCGATTCGCCGCGCTCCTTCGACCTGGCGCGCTACAAGGCCACCCAGTGGACCAACAATCTCGACCTGCGCCGCGACTTCGACCTCGCCTGGCTGCCGGCGCCGCTGAATTTCTCCTGGGGCCTGGAGCAACGCCGCGAACTCTACGAGGTCGAGGCCGGCGATCCCTGGTCCTACTACAACGGCGGTTCCAAGGCGCTCCCCGGGCAGGCGCCGGCCAGCGCCGGACAGTGGAGCCGCGACGTGCTCGGCGCCTATCTCGACCTGTCCACCGCCCTCGGCGAGGGTTGGCAACTGGAGACGGCGGCGCGCTACGAGCACTACAGCGACTTCGGCAGCACCACCAACGGCAAGCTCGCCAGCCGCTACCGCTTCAGCCCCGAGGTATCGGCGCGGGCCAGTATCAGCAGCGGCTTCCGCGCGCCGTCGCTGGCCCAGGAGAACTACACCAGCCTGGGCGTCTCGCCGACCATCGCCAGCGGCCTGCTGGCGGTCAACTCGCCGGCGGCCAGGCTGCTCGGCGCCGAGGACCTGGAGCCGGAAAAGTCGATCAGCTACAACCTCGGCCTGGTGCTCGATCCCTTGCCGGACCTGAACCTGGCCATCGACGCCTATCGCATCGAGATCCGCGACCGCATCGTCGACGGTGCCACCTATTCCGGACAGCCGGCGATCGATGCGCTGCGCGCCGGCGGGATCAGCATCCCGGCCGGACTGACCCAGGTCAGCACCCACTACATGACCAACGGCGCCGACACCCGTACCCACGGCCTCGACCTCACCGCCAGCTACCTGACCCGGCTCGGCGAGTGGGGCCGGATCGACTGGCGGCTGGGCGCCAACGTCAATCGCACGAAGCTGGTCAGGAATCATCGCGGGCGCAACGGCCAGCCGCTGCTCAACGACCAGCAGCAGGCCTGGATCACCAGCTCCACGCCGCGCAGCCAGGTCAGCCTGCAGGCCGACTGGAGCTACCGGCGCTGGGGCCTGACCCTGCGCGAAACGCGCTACAGCAAGACGGTTTCCGAACTGGACTACTACACCGGCGAGCATGCCTATTCGACCACGGTCTTCAACCGCTTCGAGAACTCGCCCAAGTACATCACCGACGTCGCCCTGCGCTATGCGGCGAGCCGCAACCTGACCCTGAGCGCCGGGGCCAACAATCTGTTCGACGTGAAGCCCGACAAGCTGCCGGCCGAGAGCGCCTACCTCGGCTTCAACCAGTACGACACCTATGCCTCGCAGATCAGCTTCAACGGCGCCTTCTACTACCTCGGCGCGGCCTACACCTTCTAAGGAGGACGAACCATGAGCATCGAACTGCGCGGCGGCGTGCGCGCCTCCGCGGTCATCGGCGACAGTGCCTTCGCCCGCCAGGCCGCGCGTTTCCTGCCGGACACCCGCAGTCGCGCGGTGAGTGCCTTCGACATCCAGCAGAAGGCCCGCCTGGAAGAGGCGGACGGCCTCGACGGCGCACTGTTCACCGTTTCCGCTGCCTGGCCCGACCCCTGGCTGGTCGCCGGCTGGGCTTTGGCCGCGGCGCCGCGCCTGCGCGCCACCGTCGCGCACCGACCGGGGAGCGCCCAGCCGACCGTTGCCGCGCGCGCCCTGGCCACTCTCGACGGCCTGTCCAACGGGCGCGCCGGCGTACATCTGGTGATCGGCTCCAGCGACGCCGACGTGCGCCGCGACGGCGACTTCGCCGACAAGGACGAACGCTACCGGCGCGCCGTGGAGTACCTGGAGGTCTTCACCCGCGCCCTGGAAAGCCGCGACCCCTTCGACTACCACGGCGAGTTCTACCGGCTGGAGGACGCCGGCAGCGGCTTCCTGCCGATCCAGCGGCCGCGCCCGCCGCTATCCGTTGGCGGCTCCTCGGCGCAGGCACAACGCCTGGCGGTGCGCTTCGCTGACGTCTACGCCGGCCACTTCGCCAGCCCCACGCAGACCGCGGAGCTCAAGCGCAGGCTGAACGAGGAGGCGGCGGAGCAGGGCCGGCGGCTGAAGTTCTGGAAGCACTTCCAGGTGATCCTCGGCGACAGTCCGGCGGCGGCCCTGGACATCGCCGAGCACTACCGCCAGGCCGCTTTCGAACTGCTTCTGGCACGGCCCCTCGACGAACTGGCGGCATCGCCGCAGGTCGCCCGCGACGGCGAGCGCGACCGGCTCGCCCGGCTGGAGCCGGATGCCTTGCGCGAATGGGTGGCGAATACCGTGCAGCGCAGCTTCGCCGGGGTGCTGGTGGGCAGCGTCGGCGAGGTGGCGGAACAGATCCTGGCCTTTCATCGCGCCGGCATCGAGATCGTCCAGCTCGAGGCCACCACCGAGAACGCCGAGGACATCCGCTTGCGCCGCCAACTGATCGAGCGCCTGAGGCGCGACGCATGAGCGGCGTCGCCCGCGAGGCCATGGAGGACGTCGCGCCGGCGCCTGCCGTCGGCGAGTTCGGCGTGGCCAGTTGTGGGGTGCTGCTGGCCTCGGTAGTGGGGGTGATCTTCGGCCCCACCGGGCTGGTGATCAGCAGCTTTTCGCTGTTCATCGAGCCGATCGCCGCCGACCTGGACTGGGACCGTGGCCAGTCGGCACTGCCGGTGACCCTGCTGGGCCTGGCGGTAGCCCTGAGCAGCCCGCTGAAGGGCTGGCTGGTGGATCGCTGGGGCGCGCGCGCCCTGGTCCTGCCGCTGACCGCCGCGCTGGCCCTGTGCCTGGCCAGCCTGGCGCTGGCGCGCAGCGGCTGGCAGCTATACCTGCTGTTCGCGCTGCTCGGCCTGCTGACGCCGGGCAACATTCCCTATGCGCGGATTCTCGGCGGCTGGTTCGAGCGTCGTCGCGGCGCGGCCTACGGCATCCTCGGACTCGGCTTCGGCGTCGGCGGGCCGCTGGCGCTGTACCTGGGCAGCGCCTGCATCGACGCCTTCGGCTGGCGTGCCACCTTCCTCGTCTATGGCCTGCTCGAAGGCCTGCTGGCGCTGCCGCTGCTCTACGCGTTGTTCCGCGAGCGGCCCGGCGACCTGCCGCAGGCGCGGCGCCCGCCAGCCGGCGCGCTGCCCGGAGCGACGCCAGGCCAGGCCTGGCGCTCGGCGGACTTCTGGCTGATCGTCGGCAACCTGATCCTCGGCGTGTTCGCCGTCACCGGCGTGATGGTGCATGGCGTGCCGCTGTTGCAGGAGCACGGCCTGTCGCGGGAGGTCGCCACCGACGTGCTGGCGGCGCTGTGGGTCGGCATGATCGTTTCGCAACCGGCGCTGGGCTACCTGCTGGACCGCTACGACACCCCGCGCATCGCCTTGCCGTTCGCCCTGCTGGCGGCGCTCGGGCTGCTGCTCCTGCTCCTCGGCGGACCGCCGGCGCTGCTCTGGGGCGCGGTGTTCCTGATCGGCCTGGGCGCCGGCGGCGAGACCGGCACCACCCAGTACTTCGTCAGCCGCTACTTCGGCCTGCGCCATTTCAGCGTGATCTATGGCTCGATCCAGCCCTTCACCTTCGCCATCGCCATCAGCCTGGGGTCCTGGCTGCTGGGTTACTTCTACGACCGCGCGGGCTCCTACGCGGGCTCGACGCTGGTCCTGCTCGGCGCGTTCGGCGTGGCGGCAGGGCTGCTGGTCATGCTCGGGCGCTATCGCTATGCCATCGACGGGGAGGCACGCAGCCATGGGCGAGACTGAACGGAGCAGGGCGGAGGTGGGCGTCTGGCTGCTGGCCGGGCTGGCCTTCGTGGTCGGCACGGTGGAACTGGTGGTGGCCGGGGTGCTCGACGAACTGGCCGCCAGTTTCGCCGTCAGCCAGGGCCGGGCCGGGTTGCTGATGAGCCTGTACGCGCTGGTCTATGCGCTGCTCGGCCCGCTGCTGGTCTACCTCAGCGCCGGCATCGAGCGCCGCCGCCTGCTGGCCGGCGCGCTGTTGGCGTTCGTCGGCGCCAACCTGGCCAGCGCCGCCGCGCCGAGCTTCGCCCTGTTGCTGGCGAGCCGGCTGCTGGTGGCGGCCAGCGCCTCGGTCATCGTGGTGGTGGCGATCACCCTGGCGGTGGCCATTGTCGCGCCGGAACGGCGCGGCCGGGCGATCGGTCTGGTGTTCGCCGGCATCGTCGCCTCGCTGGTGCTGGGCGTACCGCTGGGCACCCTGATCGGCGAGTTCTGGGGCTGGCGTAGCCTGTTCCTGCTGCTCGCCGGGGTCGCGTTGCTCGGCCTGCCGCTGCTCCTGCGCCTGCTGCCGGCCATCCCCGGCGCGCCCGGCATCGCCCCGGCGGAGCAACTGCGGGCGCTGGCCCGGGGCCGGGTGCCGTTCGCCCACCTGGCATCGCTGTTGCAGATGACCGGCCAGTTCACCGTCTACACCTACATCGTGCCGTTCCTGGTCGGCAGCATGGCCCTCGACAAACCGACCATCAGCCTGGTCCTGCTGGTCTACGGGGGCGGCGGCATCCTCGGCGCGCTGCTCGGCGGACGTGCCGCCGACCGCTGGCCGGGGCCGGCCACCTTCGTCGCCTTCCTGCTCCTGCATGTACTGGCCCTGGTCCTGCTGCCGTTCGCCACCGGCGGCCTGCCGCTGCTGCTGGGCGCGGTGGTGTTCTGGTGCGTGTTCAACATGGCGCCGGGGCCGGCGATCCAGAAATACCTGGTGGAACTCAGCCCGGACACCGCGGCGATCCAGATCAGCCTCAACACCAGCGCGATCCAGCTCGGCGTGGCCCTGGGCGCCTTCATCGGCGCGATCCTGGTGGACCAGGTGGCGGTGCGCGCGCTCCCCTGGTGGGGCGCCGCGCTGATCCTCGGCGCCGCCGCCTGCGGCTGGCTGTCCGCGCAGCGGCCAGCGGCGGGCACGGCGGACTGCCGGGAGCGCCTCGATTGATTCCCTACCGCGCGCCACGGGAACAGCCCCGGGCGCCGTTCCTCAACCTCCAGGCTCACTACCGCTATCCGTGGCGTGGCCTGCCAGCAGCGAACGCTTACCATGGATAGCCAAGGCTCCATCAAGAACACCCTGATCGCCCAGTTGTTCCAGCAGAACTACGACTGGCTGTGCAAGAAGCTGTCCTACCAGACCGGCTGTAGCCACAGCGCCGAAGACCTCGCCGCCGAGGCCTTCCTGCAGGTCTGGATGCTCCCCGACCCGGCGTCGATCCGCTCGCCGCGGGCGTTCCTCGCGACCATCGCGCAACGCCTGATGTACGAGAGCTGGCGGCGCAAGGACCTGGAGCGCGCCTACCTGCAGATCCTCGCCGAGGCGCCGGAGGCGGTGCAGCCGTCGCCTCACGAGCAGTGGATGCTGATCGAGAGCCTGCAAGCCATCGACCGCCTGCTCGACGGCCTGTCCGGGCAGGCCCGCGCAGTGTTCCTGATGAGTCAGCTGGAAGGCCTGACCTACGTGCAGATCGGCGAACGCCTCGGATTGTCCCTGGGGCGCATCCACCAGTTGATGAAGGATGCCTTGCACTGCTGCTACCGGGGATTCCAGGAATGAGCGAGAAGCCGGAACGGCAACGCATCGTCGAGGAGGCCATCGAATGGATGGTGCGCCTGCAATCCGGCGACTTCAGCGCCGCCGAGGGCGATGCCCTGGAACGCTGGAAGGCGCTGTCGAGCGAGCATGCCGAGGTGTTCCGGCAACTGCTTGGCAGCCTCGCGCCGCTACAGGACTCGCCCTGGCGCGGCCAGCCGAGCGCTACCGTGCTGCGCGCCCTGGAGCAGCCGTCGAGCCGCCGGCGCTTCGTCGGCGGCGCCCTCGGGCTGTTCGTCCTGCTCGCCGGCGGCGCCGGCCTGGAGCGCTGGGTCCAGGCCGGCATGGGCCTGCCCGGCGAACTGGCGACCGGCACCGGCGAGCGCCGCGACTGGTTGCTGGCCGACGGCAGCCGCCTGCGCCTGAACGCGCGGAGCAAGGCGCGGCCGCTGTTCGACGGCACCCAGCGACGCCTGGAACTGCGGCGCGGCGCGTTGCGCCTGGAAGTGAAGGAGGACCCGCGCGGCACCTTCGCCCTCGACTGCGCCTCCGGACGGGTGGACTGCGCCAGCGGCAGCCTGCTGCTTGCCGAGGAGCGCGGGGCGATCCGCCTGGTGACCCTGCGCGGCAGCGCGCGGCTGACCACCGGCGAGGGACGCCAACTGGTGGTGGCGGCACGGCGCAGCCTGCTGTTCGATGCCGGCGGCCTGCTCGAACAGGGCCCGATGCAGGCCGGAGAGGACGCCTGGGCCAGCGGCTGGCTGGAGGTCCACGACCGTTCCCTGGCCTGGGTCGCGGAGGCCTTCCGGCCCTATCTGCCAGGCATCCTCCAGCTCGACGCGGAGATCGCCGGCAACCGCGTCAGCGGTCTGTTCCCGCTGGACGACATGCACACGTCCCTGGACATGCTCGGGCGCAGCCTGCCGATCCGCGTGCTGCGCTACAGCGACTACTGGATCAGCCTGCGCCCCGCCTGACTCATTCGTCGAAGAACAGCAGGCAACGCAGTTCGATACTCTGCCGCGGCGGCGCATCGGCCGGGGTGCAGGGATCGTCGAAGGCGGTGTGCGCGCCGAGGCGGGCCTGCGCGTCCTCCCGCGAATCGTAGATCTTCAGCAGCAGCGCTTCCTCCGGCAGCAGGTGCGGGTAGTAGTACCAGCGGTGCTCCGGGTTGGGCTTGACCGAGTAGGTTTCGCCCACCTTGTCGCGGTACACCAGGTCACTGGCCACCAGGTCGTCGAACGCCAGGCTGCGGGCGTCCAGCAACGCCAGCGGCGCGCGCTGCGCCGGGTGGCCGAACGGACGCCACAGGTTGACGATCTGGAAGCGTCCGGCCAGGCGCCGTTCGGCGCGTTCCGCCGGCAGGTGATCGCGGACCCGGCGCGGCGCCGAGCGCAGGGTCTGGTCGTTGTGCACGTAGCGCACCGGTTCGCGCAGGCCGCGTTCTTCGCGCCCGGCCTGGTCGACGCGCACCGTGTGGTCGAAGATCACCGCCTCGGCGGCGCCGGTCAGGCGGCGGAGCAGGGCGATGCTTTCCGGGTAGTAGCGTTCACGAACCTGGGCTTCATCCTCGAAATCGCCCACCGCGCTCGCCTCGCGCACCAGTTGGAAACCCTCGCGCTCCAGGCTGGCCGGTTGCGCCAGCAGACGCGCATTGCGGATCGCCACCCGGGTCGGCTGCAACAGCGCGCTGCGCTGCGGCGTCCCGGCGGGGGCCGGATAGGTGTAGGCGACCGGCCGTTGGCCGTTGTCGCGGATATAGTTGACCTCGGCCTCGACCTGCTCCGGCCCGTGCGCCGGCCATGCGTGTTGCTGGCAACCCATGTGTCGTTCTCCCGTTGCCAGCGGAGATGCCTCCGCTGCCGCGCCGCCGGATGCCGCGCGTGAACGGCCAATCTAGCCGCTGGCAGGCGGCGGCGAAACGAACATCGAGCGCTGGCGTCCTGCCTTCGTGGAATAAGCCCGGAGCGGCTCAGGGCATCGCGCCGAGTCGTCGCCGCTGGCGATACTGGCGCGGCGTCATGCCTTTCCAGCGCCTGAAGGCGTGGATGAAGTTGGACACCTCGCCGTAGCCGAGGCGCTCGGCGATCTCCTCCAGGCGAATCGCGCCGGTGGCCAGCAGCTCTTCGGCGAGGGCCTGGCGCACCTCGTCGAGCAACAGGCGGTAGCTGCTGCCCTCGTCGTCCAGGCGGCGACGCAGGGTACGCACGGTGAGGTGCAGTTCCATGGCCAGGGTCTGCATGTCCGGCAAGTGGCCGGGCGTCCTCAGCAAGCGGTCGCGGATGCGTCCGGCCAGACCGCCGCGCACCTGGCGGCGGGCGAGCAGGGCGCGGCACTGTTCCTCGCAGGCGCGCGCCACCTCTGGATTGGCGCCGGGCAGCGGGAGGTCGAGGAAGCGCCGTTCGAAGACCACCCGGTTGTCCGCCTGGCCGAACGCCGGGCACAGGCCCAGCTCGCGCACGTAGGGCGCGGGATCGGCGGGCGGTGGGCGGCGGAAGCCGGCGCGGAGGATCGGCAGGCGCTGCCCGGTGAGGTCGCGCTGGATGCGCAGCACGCCACCGGCGTCGCGTTCGAGGAGGAAAATCCGCAGGTCCTCGGGAATGCCGGCGTCGTCGAGCACCAGGTGCGCTTCGTCGTCGTGTACCTCCAGGCGGATGCCATGGAAGGCGAAGGTCAGGTCGAGGTAGCGCAGGCCCAGTTGCGCGGCGCTGAGGAAGGTCGGGCTGCTGAGCAGGGCGAAGCCCCAGATGCCGTAGGCGTTGAGGTGATAGCGCAGGCCTGCCGCCAGGCCCGGTGCGCAGGCGTCGCCCAGGTGCCGGACCAGGTTGCGCACGACGCTCAGTTCCTGGGCCGCGTCGATTTCCCCGGAGGGATCGCCGAGCAGGCGGATATCCAGGCCGCTACCTGCCAGGCACTGCTCCAGGCCGAGGCCGCGGTCGATGCCGAACTGGATCAGCAGGTGCGCGCTGATGGCGCTGCGGCGGGGAGACCAGGGCGGAGTGGGCATGGTGGCGTCCGAGGTTGACCGAAAATCACAACTTTATGTCCGGCCCGGCCATAACGCCAGTCGCCCCGGCGAACTAGGATGCTGCCATCCGCCGCTGGGCGGAATCGCGCCGGACGGCGTGGCAAGCAACAAACGGGAGCACAACAATGCACAACGAGTCCCGCCCTGAAGCCCCCTTGCGGGTGCTGGTGGTCGGCGCCGGCTTCGCCGGTCTCGGCCTGGCGATCCGCCTGCGACAGGCAGGCATCGACGATTATCTGGTGCTGGAAAAGGCCGCCGACGTCGGCGGTTGCTGGCGGGAAAACCGCTACCCGGGCGCCGCCTGCGACGTCCCCTCGCATCTCTATTCGTTTTCCTTCGAGCCGAAGGCCGACTGGTCGCGCAAGTTCGCCCCGCAGGCGGAAATCCTCGACTACCTGCGGCATTGCGCGGACAAGTACCGTCTGCGCGAGAAGATCCGTTTCCACTGCGAGGTGGAGGAGGCCCGTTTCGACGCCGGCAGCGGCGAATGGCAGGTGCGCTGCGCCGACGGCCAGACGCTGCGCGCACGGGCCCTGGTCTGCGCCACCGGCCAGTTGAGCCGGCCGCTGCTGCCGCGCCTGCCCGGCCTGGAGCGCTTCCAGGGTCCGGCGTTCCACTCGGCGAACTGGGACGCCGAGGTCGAGCTGGCCGGCAAGCGGGTCGCGGTGATCGGCACCGGAGCCAGCGCCATCCAGTTCGTCCCGCGGATCGCCCCGCAGGTGCAACGCCTGTCGCTGTTCCAGCGCAGCGCGCCCTACGTGATCGCCAAGCCGGACCGCGCCTACGCCGACTGGGAACGCCGCCTGAAGGCGCGCTGGCCGTGGCTGCAACGTCTGGATCGGGGGCTCAAGTACCTGCACCACGAATCGCGGATGCTCGCCTTCGCGACCTTCCCGGCGCTGATGAAGGTGATGCGGCTGAGCTTCCATCGTCACCTGCACCGGCAGATCGCCGATCCGCAACTGCGCGCGCGGCTGGTTCCCGACTACCCTCTGGGTTGCAAGCGCATCCTGATCAGCAACGACTATTACCCGGCGCTGGCCAGGAGCAATGTCGAACTGGTCGACACGGGCATTCGCGAAGTCACCGAAGACGCCGTGGTTGGCCGTGACGGCCGCCGGCACGAGGTCGACGCGATCATCTTCGGTACCGGCTTCGCCGCCACCGAGTTCCTCGCCCCGATGCGCATCCTCGGCCTCGACGGACGCGACCTGCGGCAGGCCTGGGCGGATGGCGCGGAAGCCTACAAGGGCATTAGCGTCAGCGGCTTCCCCAACCTGTTCATCCTTTACGGGCCGAACACCAACCTCGGTCACAACTCCATCGTCTACATGCTGGAAAGCCAGTTCCCCTACGTGCTCGGCTGCCTGCGCCAGCTCCAGGCGCAGGGCTTGCGCTACCTCGACGTGAAGCCCGAGGTCCAGCGGCGCTTCAACCTGGAGGTGCAACAGGGGTTGCGCCATACCGTCTGGGAGCGTGGCTGCGACAGCTGGTACAAGACTGCCGCCGGCAAGAACACCAACAACTGGCCGGGCTACACCTTCGTCTATCGCTGGCGTACGCGCCGGCCGGAGCTTGCCGACTATGACCTGGCCCGCTGAAGCGCCCCTGATGTCGCCGCCGCAACGCCTGCGCGCCGGTCTCCTGCGCGGCTGCCTGCGCCTGTTGTTCCGCGGGCTGGTCCGTCCGCCCATGCCAGTGGCGCTGCAACGCGGCGTGCTGCGCGGGCTGAGCCTGGCGACGCTGGGCGCCGGCGGCGTCGTTCGCGAGCGCCGCAGCCTCGCCGGCGTGCCCTGCGAGTGGTTGCGGCCGCGCGGGGTGGAGGCGCGGCGCCGGGTGCTCTACCTGCACGGCGGCGCCTACCTGATCGGCTCGCCGGCGACCCACCGGGCGATCACCACGCACCTGGCCCGGCGCTGCGCCGCCGAGGTCTGCGCGGTGGACTACCGGCGTGCCCCGGAACATCCGTTCCCCGCCGCCCGCGACGACGCCCTGGCGGTCTACCTGGCATTGCTGGAGGCCGGCCATTCGCCGCGCCGACTGCTGCTCGCCGGTGACTCGGCGGGCGGCCACCTGGCGCTGTCCCTGGCCCTGGAGCTGAAGGCGCGCGGCTTGCCGTTGCCGGCCGGGTTGCTGCTGTTCTCGCCCTGGACCGACCTCAGCTGCCAGCGCCTGCATACGCCAGCGGCCGGCGACCCGCTGCTGTCGAGGGCCTGGCTGGAAAGCGCGGTGCGCCTGCTGCTGCCGGCCGACGCGGAGCCAGGCTCGGCCGCCCTGTCGCCGCTGCATGCCGACCTGGCGGGGCTGCCGCCGCTGCTGGTACAGGTCGGCGAGGACGAACTGCTGCGCGACGACAGCCTGCGCCTGGCGCAACGGGCCGGCGAGCAGGGCGTCGCGGTGCGATTGCAGCGCTACGCCGGTTGCTGGCACGTGTTCCAGGCCCATGCCGGTGTGCTGGCCAGCGCCGACCGGGCGTTGGACGAGGCGGCGGCGTTCGTCGTCGAATGCAGCGCGGAGGGCGGCCAGTGCAGAACATCCTGATCAGCGGTGCCGCCTCCGGGATCGGCGCCGCCAGCGCGCGGCTGTTCCACCGCCGGGGCCGGCGGGTCGGTTTGCTGGACATCGATGCCGAGGCGTTGCGCGGCTTGGCCGCGGAACTGCCGGGCGCCTGGCAGAGTGCCGTGGACGTCAGCGAGCCCGACGCGGTCGGCGAGGCGCTTGCGCAGTTCTGTGCCGATGGCCGCCTGCGCCTGCTGTTCAACTGCGCCGGCATCCTGCGTTTCGGCCGCTTCGAAGAGGTCGCCCTGGAGGACCACGCGCGGTTGCTGGCGATCAACCTGCAAGGCGTCCTCAACTGCTGTCACGCGGCCTTTCCGTTCCTGCGCGCGACGCCGCAGGCGCAGGTACTCAACATGGGCTCGGCATCGGGGCTTTATGGCGTACCGGAGATGGCCGTCTACTCGGCTTCGAAGTTCGCCGTGCGCGGGCTCACCGAGGCGCTGGAGCTGGAATGGCGCCGCCACGGGATTCGCGTCGCCGACCTGATGCCGCCGTTCGTCCGCACGCCGATGGTCGCCGGGCAGACCTACCGACCGCCGGTGTTGCGTCGCCTGGGGCTGAGACTGGACGCCGAGGATATCGCCGAGGCGGCCTGGCGGCAGGCGCACAGCCGGCGGGTACACCGGCCGGTGGGCGGGTTGTTCACGGCGCTGTACTGGGCTGGGCAGTTGTCTCCGCCGTGGGTGAACCGGGCGGTGATGGCGTGGTTGTCGCGGGACGAATAGGCACTTGCGTTTATCCGCCGCTTATCCGGGGTATTGGCGGATACCGCCTGTGGCGGTATTCGCCCTACAGGCCTGCGGAAACGCCGGCTGCCGCTCCAGCTCCGTAGGGCGAATAACCGCTCGCGGTTATCCGCCGCTTATCCGCGACATCGGCGGATAACGCCCGTGGCGTTATTCGCCCTACGGATCAGGACTTCGAAATGAACTCCTCTCTCAGGCTCATGGCGTCGTGGTCTTTCCCTGGCAACTCCGCACACCTGTCCGCTATGTCTCCGGTCCGTACAGACGCTTGCAAAAGGGGCTCGCCTGGGAAGGCGAAACGAGAAGCCGGGGCAGGCAAGGAAATCAGCTTGCCCAGCACATTCAGACTCAAGACCACGACGGCAGAAAGTGGCCAGCCTCAGGCCGGCAACAATGGCCGACAGGCCTCGACGAAGCGCCGGCAGGCACCCGCACATTCGCGCTCCAGCGGCTCGTCGCCATCGCAACGCTCCGCGCATGCCAGGGCATAGCGCGCCGCCAGCTCGCAGGCGGCCGGCGCCCATGGGCTGCGGCGCTCCAGCAGCAGGGCGGCGAGGCGGCAGAGGTCGGCGCAGTCGCCGGCGTGCTGGCGTTGTTCCCTGCTGGACTCGATGCAGAGCGCCAGGTAGCGCTCGCACGCGCGGATGCAGGCCTGGGCTGCGAGCCGGCAGCGCTCTTCCGGCGCCTGGGCGGCGGCACCGCCGAGCAGGGCGTCGGCGTCGGTTTCCAGCAGGGAACCGGGGTCTTCGTTTCCGGGATCGTTGATGGCGCGGGTCATGGCGGCACCTCCTGGCGATTGCGCCCATGCGGGCCCTGTCCCTTGGGCCGGTCGCCCGCGCCGACAGTTCAGTCGATTTCGCCGTCGGCACCGCCGCTCGATTGCCTTGAACCCTCGCCTGCGGCGCCAGTCCTCACTGGTACGACCCCAGACACGACCAGGAGGCGAGAATGTCCAGCACGGTTGCCGATCAATTGCTCGAACGCTTGAGCCAGTGGGGGGTGAAGCGCGTCTTCGGCTACCCCGGCGATGGCATCAACGGGATCATGGGCGCCATGGGCCGGCGCGCCGAGGCATTCGACTATATCCGCGTGCGCCACGAGGAGATGGCGGCCTTCATGGCCGGCGCCCACGCCAAGTTCACCGGAGAGGTCGGGGTGTGCCTGGCCACCTCGGGGCCGGGCGCGATCCACCTGCTGAACGGGCTCTACGACGCGCGCATGGATCATCAGCCGGTGCTGGCCATCGTCGGCCAGCAGGCGGCTACCGCGCTGGGTAGCGACTACCAGCAGGAAGTCGATCTGCAGAGCTTGTTCAAGGACGTTTCCGCCTATGTCGAGACCGTGGTCAGCCCGGCACAACTGCTCCATGTGCTGGACCGAGCCCTGCGCGTGGCGGTCGGCGAGCGGCAGGTGGCGACGGTGATCGTGCCCAACGACGTGCAACAGATGGCGGCCCCGAAGCGCCAGCCCCACGAGCACGGCCACGTGATGTCGGCGGTGGGCTTCGTCCAGCCGCGACCCTACGCGCGCGACGCCGACCTGGAAGCCGCCGCGGCGATCCTCAATCGCGGCCGGCGCGTGGCGATCCTCGCCGGTGCCGGGGCCCTGGGCGCGCACCGGCAACTGGAAGCGGTCGCCGAGCGCCTGGCCGCCGGAGTGGCCAAGGCGCTCCTGGGCAAGGCGGCGGTTTCCGACGACCTGCCGTACGTGACCGGCTCCATCGGTCTGCTCGGCACCCGCGCCAGCAGCATGCTGATGGAGCATTGCGACACCCTGCTGATCGTCGGCAGCACTTTCCCCTACAGCGAGTTCCTACCCAAGGCCGGCCAGGCGCGGGCGGTGCAGATCGACCTGTATCCGCGCAACATCGGTATCCGCTATCCGATCGATCAGGCCTTGCTCGGCGATGCAGGGGAAACCCTGGAGCGCCTGCTGCCGCTGCTCGAGCAGAAAAAGCACGGCGCCTGGCGCCGCCGGGTCGAGCGGGCGGTGACGGCCAGTCGCGAGGAAGCCCGGCGCCAGGCCGAAGAGCCCGCCGACCCGATCAACCCGCAGCGGGTATTCCGTTCCTTGTCGGAGCAACTGCCGGACGATGCGATTCTCTGCGGCGACAGCGGCTCGCATACCAACTGGTACGCCCGCGACATCCGCATGCGCCCGGGCATGCTCGGCTCGCTGTCGGGCAAGCTGGCGACCATGGGCAGCGGCGTGCCCTACGCCATCGCCGCCAAGCTCGCCTATCCGCAGCGGCCGGTGGTGGCGATGGTCGGCGACGGCGCCATGCAGATGAACGGCAACGCCGAACTGGTCACCGTGCAGCAGTACTGGCAGCGCTGGGACTCGCCGACCTTCATCGTGCTGGTGCTGAACAACGGCGATCTCAACCAGGTGACCTGGGAGCAGCGTGCCCTGGCCGGCGACCCGGAGTTCAGCCCGGCGCAGGAAGTGATCGATTTCCCCTACGCGCGTTATGCGGACATGCTCGGCTTCAAGGGCATCCGCGTGGATCGCCCGGAGGATATCGACGCCGCCTGGGCCGAGGCCTTCGCCGCCGACCGCCCGGTGTTGCTGGAGGTGGTCACCGACCCGAACGTGCCGCCGCTGCCGCCGCACATCAGTTTCGAGCAGGCCAAGCACCTGCTTGGCGCCATGCTGCAGGACGATCCCAAGCGCTGGGGGGTGATTCGCCAGAGCGCCCGGCAGGTCCTCGCGCGGCACTGAGCAAGGCGGTCGCGGCGCTCAGTCGGCGCGGCCGCTACGCAACTGGTCGGCCAGTTCGCGGTGGTGGTAGAAGCGCGCCAGCCATTCGTCGGCGAAGCGGCGCAGGTCGGGATCGGCGGAGTTTCGGGCGATTCCCTCGAAGCGTGCGACCAGACGGTCCTGCTGGCGAATCTGCGCGTCGAGGAAACCGCGCTCGTCGAAGCCGCCGGGAGCGGCGGCCTGCCGTTCGGTCTGGCGCGGCGAGGGCAGCGCCAAGGCCTTTTCCCCGGCCAGGGCGCGCAACTGATGGTCGAACTCCTGCTGTTCGGTGAGTACGCGCTTGGCATAGAGCTGCACCGCCTTGTTTTCGGAACGGCGCATGGCTTGCTCGGCTGCCTCCACCTGGGCCTGGCTGTCGGCCAGGCTGTCGGCGAGCAGGGCGCGGGTATCAGCGGGTTCGGCCTGGACGACCAGGGGCAACAGCAGGGCGGCGATCAGTGACAGGCGACTGGGCATGGCGGACCTCCGGACGGGACGAGTGTGCGGTGGACGCTCGCCATACCGCGCCGTTCAAAAAAACCGCCTATGCGTCCCAGGCCGCCAGCAGGCGTCGATGCTCGCGGTGCGCCGCCTCCTGCACCGTCGGCAGCAGCCGTACCCGCTGGCCTGGCAGGCATTGCGCCAGGCGCGCCAGCGCCAGCGGGGCGAGGGCGCCGAGACGGGGATAGCCGCCGATGGTCTGGCGGTCGTTGAGCAGGACGATCGGCTGGCCGTCCGGCGGCACCTGCACCGCGCCCAGGGCGATGCCTTCGGAGATCATCGATTGCTGCCGGCATTCCAGGCGCGGGCCGAGCAGACGTACGCCCATGCGGTCGGCGCGGGTATCCACCTGCCAGTCGCCGTTGAACGCATCGAACAGGCTCATGGCCGGGAAGTCGCCGATCTGCGCGCCGAGGATCAGCTCCAGGCGCGCTTCGCCGGCGCAGTCCATGATCCGTTCGCTGGGCATCGGCAGCGTGCGTGGCCGTGCGCCATCGGCCAGCCAGCCGAGGCTGTCGCCTGCGGCCAGGGCCTTGCCGTCGGCGCGGGGGCCGCCCAGGCCTTCGCGGGCCACCGTGGCCAGGCTGCCCAACTGGCGCTCGCCGGCGAAGCCGCCGGGCGCCGCCAGGTAGGCGCGGGCGCCCTGGCGCGGGTGGGCGAAGGCCAGGCGCTGGCCGCCGCGCACGGCGAACGCGCCCCAGGCCGGCAGCGGCTGGCCATCGAGGGTCGCGCCGAGATCGCCGCCGGCCAGGGCCAACCAGCCGTCGGCACGGCATTCGGCGACGAAACCGCCGAGGGCGATCTCGATCACCGCGGCGTCCAGGGGATTGCCCAGCAGCCAGTTGGCCCAGCCCATGGACAGCCAGTCGAGGGCGCCGCCCTGGGTCACGCCGAGATGGCGGCAGCCGAAGCGGCCGCGATCCTGCAACTGGACCAGCGGGGTGCTCTGGCACACCCGCAGTCCGCCGTGGATGGAGTCGTTCATGCCTGGACCTCCAGGGGCGTGTCGTCGCCGCCGAGGCGGACGAATTCGGCGTGTCCGATGGGTTCGAAGCGCACCCGGTCGCCGGCGCGCAGCAGGCTGTAGCCGTCCAGGGTGAGGTCGAACAGGCGCACCGGGCAGCGCCCGAGCAGGTTCCAGCCGCCTGGCGAGGCCTGCGGATAGACCGCCGTCTGGCGCTCGGCGATGCCGACGCTGCCGGCGGCGATGCGTTGCCGGGGAGTCGCCAGGCGTGGCGCCGCCAGGGCTTCCTCGACCAGCCCCATGAAGGCGAAGCCGGGGCTGAAACCGAGGGCGAAGACCCGGTACTCGTGCTGGCTGTGGCGGCGGATCAGCTCGGCGACGCCGAGCTGCTTGCGCCGCGCCAGGGGTTCCAGGTCGGGGCCGACCCGCGGGTCGTACCAGGTCGGCAGGACGTACAGGCGGCCGCCGTCCTGGCGTTTCGGGCGCAAGTCGGACAGCGCCGCGGCGATCCGCGCGCGGGCCTCGCCGGGGTCGAGCTGGAGCAGGTCGTATTGCAGGAGCAGGGTGGTGTAGGACGGCACCAGGTCGAGCAGGGCGGCGCCGAACGCCGCCCGCAGGTTTTCCTCCGCCGCCAGCAGCCAGGGCATGTTGGCTTCGTCGATGCGCTCGAACAGGCGCAGGACGAAGCTGTCGATGGCGGCCACCTCGATGCGCGGTTGCGGTTGGCTCATGCCGCCTCCAGGGCGTCGCGGATGCGCCGCACCGCGGCCAGCGAGGCGGGGTTGTCACCGTGTACGCAGAGGGTCTGCGCCTCCAGCGCCAGGGCGCTGCCGTCGCTGGCTCTCAGCGGCGCGCCACGGGCCAGCAGGAGGGCCTGGGCGAGCACCGTCTCGGCGTCGTGGTGTACCGCGCCGGGCTGGCTGCGCGAGACCAGGTAGCCGGCGCCGTCGTAGGCGCGGTCGGCGAACGCCTCGAACCACAGCTCGATGCCGTGGGCCGCGCCCAGCGCGCGCGCCGCGGTATTGTCGCGGGTGCTCATCAGCATCAGCGGCAGGGCGCGGTCGTAGGCCGCCAGTGCGCGCAGCACGGCGGCGAGGATCGCCGGGTCGCGCATCATGTCCTGGTACAGCGCGCCGTGCGGCTTGACGTAGCGTACCCGTTCGCCCTCGGCGCGGCAGAGTCCGTCGAGGGCGCCGATCTGGTAGAGCAGCAGGTCTTCCACTTCCTGCGCCGAGCAGGCCAGCGAGCGCCGGCCGAAGCCGACCAGGTCGGGGTAGCCGGGGTGCGCGCCGATGCGCACGCCATGCTCCACCGCCAGGGCCACGGTGCGGCGCATGGTGCCGGGATCGCCGGCGTGGAAGCCGCAGGCGATGTTGGCGCAATCGATCAGCGGCATCACCTCGGCGTCCAGGCCCATGCTCCAGGCACCGAAGCTCTCGCCGATATCGCAGTTCAACAACAGGCTGTTCATGCTGGTTCCTTCAGGTCATTGCTCGCCGGACCTCACCACAGCGCCAGGCTGTAGCTGAGGATCAGGCGGTTTTCGTCGAGGTCGTTGGCGAAATTCGAACGCACCGTGGCGTTGCGCCATTTCACTCCGAGGTTCTTCAGCGGCCCGCTCTGCACCACGTAGCCGAGGTCGGTGTTGCGTTCCCATTCCTTGCCGTCGTTGGCCGCGCCGCGGGCGACGTTGTCGCCGGAGACGTAGCGGCTCATGAAGCTCAGGCCGGGCAGGCCGAGCGCGCCGAAATCGTAGTCGTAGCGCAGTTGCCAGGAGCGCTCGTCGACGTTGCCGAAGTCGCCGATCTGGATGAAGTTGACCAGGTACGGGTCGCTGCCGGCGATGTAGGGATAGGGATCGTCGCCGCTGATCCGCTGGTAGCCGGCGGCCACCGCGTGGGCGCCCAGGCGCAGGCTGAAGAGGGCGCCGAAGGCGCGGTTGTCCAGGTCGCGGAAGCCGCCGTCCTCGCTGGCCCGGGCGAAGCGCAGGTCGCTCTTGAGCGAACGCTGTCCGCCGAGGTCGAGGGTGTGTACCAGGCCGGCGAAGGTCTGTCGGTAGATGTCCTTGAGCCGACCCTGGTGCAGGCTGGCGGTCAGCGCCGGGGTCAGGCGATAGTCGCCGCCGGCGAAGTCGAAGGCATCGCTGCGCCCGCCGATGCGGTTGGCGCTGAACACCTGGTAGTCGCTGGAGCTGTTCAGCTTGTTGCGGTCCAGGTGCGCGCCGCGCAGGGTCAGGCCGTCGATCTCCTGCACGTCGAGCAGCGCGCCGCGGAACAGTTCCGGCAGCAGGCGGGTGTCGTTGGCCGAGACCAGCGGGCTCTTGAAGTGCAGCGCGCCGACCTTGAGCAGGCTGTTGGAGACCCGCGCCTTGGCGGTCAGGCCGAGCTTGGCGTAGTCGTCCTGGGAACCCCCGGCGGAGCCGTCGGCCGGCAGCAGCCCGGTTCCGCCGCTGCCGCCGCCGGAGTCGAGCTTGAGGCCGAGCAGGCCGATGGCGTCGACGCCGAAGCCGACGGTGCCTTCGCTGAAGCCGGACTCCAGGCGCAGGAGGAAGCCCTGCGCCCATTCGTCGGCGTTGTCGCGCGCGCCGCTCTGGCGGAAGTCGCGGTTGAAGTAGAAGTTGCGCAGTTCGAGGCTGGCGTGGCTGTCCTCGACCAGGTCGGCCTGGGCGAGCAGCGGCCAGCCCAGCCCGCTGCCGACGAGCAGCGCGGCAGCCAGGCGGGGAGTGGGATGCATGCTGGGGTTTCCTCGGTCGACGGCTCAGAGTTCCAGTTGTTTGCCGCGGGTTTCCGGCAGGCTGAGGGCGGCGAGGATCACCACGCCGTAGGAGACCGCGGCGAAGGCGCCGATCCCCAGGCCCAGCGAGAGCTTCTGGCCGAGCATGCCGATCAGCATCGGGAACAGCGCGGCGATGGCGCGCCCGGCGTTGTAGCAGAAGCCCTGGCCGGAGCCGCGGATGCGGGTCGGGAACAGTTCGGTGAGGAACGAGCCCATGCCGCTGAAGATGCCCGAGGCGAAGAAGCCGAGCGGGAAGCCGAGCCAGAGCATGGCGCCGTTGCTTACCGGCAACTGGGTGTAGAGCAGGACCACGGTGAAGGAGCCGACGGCGAACAGGACGAAGTTCTTCTTGCGCCCGATCAGGTCGGTGAGGAAGGCACTGACCACGTAGCCGACGTAGGAGCCGAGGATCACCATCGCCAGGTAGCCGCTGGTGCCGAGCACGGTCAGCCCGCGCTCGGTCTTGAGGAAGGTCGGCAGCCAGGCGGTGATGGCGTAGTAGCCGCCGAGGGCGCCGGTGGTCAGCAGCGAGGCGCGCAGGGTGATGCTGAGCATGCCGGGGGCGAAGATCTCGTAGAAGCTGACCTTGTCGGCGCCCTGGTTGCGCTGCCTGGCCTCGCGGTAGATCGCCGGTTCCTTGACCAGCCGACGCACCACCAGGACGAACAGTGCCGGCAACAGGCCGAGCATGAACAGCGCGCGCCAGGCCTCCTCCGGCGGCAGCAGGCTGAACATCAGCGAGTAGAGGATGGCGGTGAGGCCCCAGCCGATGGCCCAGCCGGACTGCACCAGGCCGACCGCCTTGCCGCGGTCGCGGGCCTTGATCACTTCGCCGATGAGTACCGCGCCGGCGGTCCATTCGCCACCGAAGCCGAAGCCCATCAGGGTCCGCGCGACCAGCAACTGCTCGTAGTTCTGCGCGAGGCCGCAGAGGAAGGTGAAGAAGGCGAACCAGAGCACCGTCAGTTGCAGGGTCAGCACCCGGCCGATGCGGTCGGAGAGGATCCCGGCGATCCAGCCGCCGGCGGCGGAGGCGAGCAGGGTCATGGTGTGGATGAAGCCGGCTTCGCCGGTGCTGATCCCCCACAGGGCGATCAGGGTGGGGATCACGAAGCTCAGCATCTGGGTGTCCATGCCGTCCAGGCCGTAGCCGATCTTGCAGCTCCAGAAGGCCCGGCGTTCCTGCTTGTCGAGGGCGCGATACCAGCCGAAATGACCGTCCCGGGAAGCGTCCGGGCCGGCGTCGAGGGTCATGTGTTTTTCCATGGGGGCACCGATCGTCGTTATTGGTGTTATGAGGATTCGGTGGGCGCCGTCGCACCCGGTGGTTGCATTCTTCGAGGCTGGCCAGCGAGCGTCCAACTAATTTATGCGGCCGCCGGGGATAAGAAATTTCGATGGCGGAGCAGGCCGTCATGCGTCGATCATGTGCCGCCGGAAGGCGGGCGCTGGCATGGAAGCTGCTCGCTCCTGCCACCTTGTGTCCCTTGCCCGTCGGTGCCCGCCACATGAACCTGAAATTCCTCGAGACCTTCGTCTGGGTCGCGCGCCTGAAGAGCTTCCGCCTCACCGCGGAGAAGCTGTTCAGCACCCAGGCTTCCATTTCCAGCCGGATCGCCGTGCTGGAGGACGAACTCGGCGTGAAACTGTTCGTCCGCGACTCTCGCGGCGTGACCCTGACCCCGGAAGGCGACAAGGTACTGGCCTACGCCGAGCGCATGATGGACACCATGCACGCGCTGAAGCAGTCGCTCGACACCGGCGCCAGCACCCAGGGACGGATCCGCATCGGCGCCATGGACACGGTCATCCACACCTGGCTGAGCCCGTTGGTGGCCAGGGTCACGGAAACCTTCCCGGCGGTGGAGATCGAGCTGATGGCGGATACCGCGCGCAACCTCTCCGAGCAGTTGCAGAAGGGCTACCTGGACCTGATCTTCCAGACCGACTCGCTGCGCCACGAGTCGGTGCTCAACCTGGAACTGGGCAGCTACCCGCTGCGCTGGATCGTCTCCACCGGCTCGATCTACCACCGCGACTACGCCTCGCTGGCGGACCTGGCGCGGGAGCGGGTGGTGACCTTCTCCAAGCACTCGCGGCCGCACCAGGACGTGCTCGGCCTGCTGCACGCCAACGGCGTCGCGGCACCGCGCCTGAACTGCGTGAACTCGGTGGCGGCGATGACCCGCCTGCTGCGCGATGGCTTCGGCGTCGGCGCCTTGCCGCCGGCGCTGGTCAGCCAGGAACTGGAACGCGGCGAACTGACCCTGCTGCGCCTCGGCCCGCCGCCGCCGAACCTGCCGGTGGTGGTGTCCTGGCGCGGCGGCACCGGCCTGGAGCTGGTGGACGAAGTGGTGGAGCTGAGCAAGACGGTGCTGGCCGACTACGCGGCCAACGTCGGCCCGGAGTGCATGCTCCTGGCGCCGCTGAAGAAAGGAGTGGGGCGGCTGCGTTCGCGTTGATTCGGATTTTCCGATCGCCCCCGGCGGAAAAATCTCGTTGGACGCTGACCGCCGTCCGCTTCTACAAACCCGCCAACAACCACGTCCGCCAGCGCACGGAGCCGCCATGCCCGAACCGACCTTCCACGAACTCGCGCAACTGCCGCCGCCGGTCCTGCGCCAACTGATCCGCCGCGGCGACTACGCCGGCCATACCAGCGGCCTCGGCCAGCGCCACTTGCAGGCCAACCTGGTGATCCTGCAGAAATCCTGGGCCGACGAGTTCCTTCGCTTCTGTGCCCTGAACCCCCGGGCCTGCCCGCTGCTCGACGTCAGCGAACCCGGCTCGCCGCACTTCGCCCGGCTCGGCGCGGATATCGACGTGCGCAGCGACCTGCCGCGCTACAGGGTGCATCGACGCGGTCAGGAGCCCGTCGAGGTGAGCGACATCGGCACCTTCTGGGAAGCGGATTTCGTCGCCTTCGCCATCGGCTGCTCGTTCTCCTTCGAACAGGCGTTGCTCGACGCCGGCATCGGCCTGCGCCACCTCGAGCTGGGCCGCAACGTGGCGATGTACCGCACTGCCATCGCCACCCGGCCGAGCGGTCGCCTGGCTGGCCCCACGGTGGTATCGATGCGGCCGTTGAAGGCCGCCGAGGCGATCCGGGCGATCCAGATCACCAGCCGTTTCCCGATGACCCATGGCGCACCGCTGCACCTGGGCGATCCGGCGCTGATCGGCATCCGCGATCTGGCGCGGCCCGACTACGGCGACCCGGTGCCGCTCGCGGCGGACGAGATCCCGCTGTTCTGGGCCTGCGGGGTCACGCCCCAGGCGGTACTCGCCGAAGCCCAGCCGGAGCTGTACATCAGCCACGCGCCGGGGCACATGCTGGTCAGCGACCGACTCTACGACGAACTCTGAGAGGCGTCGTCCTTCGCCGGACCGGGGATGATCGCCAGGTGGCGCAGGGCGTCCGGCTCCAGGCTGTAGCTCTTGCCGCTCGGCGCCTCGACGAGCCGGCCGAGGGCGTAGAGGGTGAAGTAGCGCACCGTTTCGGCGCAGCCGAGGATGTCTTCGAGGTAGCGCCGATGCGGATAGGCCTGCAAGGTTTCCGGGGCGACGTAGAGGAATACCGGCTTGCCGTCGATGCGGTCGCGGAACTTGAAGCGGAAGCCTTGCGGCCGGTTCGGCGAGCCGTAGCGCTTGGGCAGCAGGTCGGCGCCGCCGTAGAACACCTTGCCGGCGCTGCCCGGGGTGGCATAGCCGATGTGCTGGAAATAGGCGCGCAGCGCTATCCGGCCGAGGCCGCTGATGTGGATGTCCAACTGCTTGAATTCGTCCGCCGGCAGTTCGGCGCGGGCCTGGCGGAAGGTGTCGACGAGCTGTTCGAAATCGCGGGTGCGCCGCCGCCGTTGCGTTCTCTGCCGAGGCGCGGCGGGAGCGTCGGCGCGCACTGCGGCGGAGGCCGGCGGCTGTTCCTCGGCGTCCGGGTCCGCTGGTGGCGGCGCGGCTTCCTCGGCGATGGCCGGATCGAATTCCTCGACGTAGGCGTCCAGCTTGTCGCGGATGCGCCGCTGGCCGGCCTCCTCGGCGGATTCGCCCGGGCGCAGAGCGTCCTCGTCGTCCTCGACGAACCACTCGCAGTCCGGCAGGTGGGTGGAATGCGGGAACTTGCTGAAGTGCGCGGCCTTGCGGGTATCCTGCGGCAGCTTGTCGTAGTTGCTCGCCGATACCTTGATCCCCTGTGCCCGGCACGCTTCGCTGGAGCAGAGGAAGTCGAAGCGTTTGCGCGGCTCGGCCTGGGAGAAGTATTCACGGCGGGCACTGGCGATGGAGATCACCCGATCCAGTTGCACGCAGTAGGCCAGTGCTATCCGTTTGAACGCCATGTTCCCAGTCCTTCCGCCGGTTCGAGCGGGCCATTATGGCGCCTGGCGATGGGTAGGCAAGCCGGCGGCCTCCCGCGCCTGCCGAAGCCGGGCGCACGGCCTCGCTCGAATTCAAGCGCAAGAACCGGAGTTCTTGCGCTTGAACGGCGAATTAGTCTGCGGGCATCATCCGCTCCCACAGGGGAAACGCCATGAGCCAGCAGCCCGATCCTTGCAACGCCTACCACACCGACGAACAGCGCTGGGCCGCCGTGCTGGCGCGCGACGCGGCGGCGGACGGGGCGTTCGTCTATGCGGTGAAGACCACTGGGGTCTATTGCCGTCCGAGTTCCTCGGCGCGTCGGCCCAGGCGCGAGAACGTCGAGTTCTTCGCCACTGCCGAGGCCGCCGAGGCCGCCGGCTATCGGCCCAGCCGGCGCGCCGCCGGCGACCGCAGCCTGGCGGCGGAGCAGCGCGCCGAGCGGGTGGCGCAGGCCTGCCGGATGATCGAGACGGCGGAGACGCCGCTGGCACTGGAGGCGCTGGCCGCCCGACTGGGCATGAGTCCGTTCCACTTCCATCGCCTGTTCAAGGCCGAAACCGGCCTGACGCCCAAGGCCTACGCCTCGGCCTATCGTGCCCGGCGCCTGCGCGAGCGCCTGGGCCAGGCATCCGCTTCGGTGACCGAGGCGATCTACGAGTCCGGTTTCAACTCCAACAGCCGTTTCTACGAGTCCTCGTCGCAACGCCTCGGCATGCGCCCGCGCGATTACCGCGATGGCGGCGCCGGCGCGGCGATCCGCTTCGCCATCGGCCAGTGCTCGCTGGGCGCGATCCTGGTGGCGCAGAGCCAGCGCGGCATCTGCGCGATCCTCCTCGGCGAGGAGCCGGAGCCGTTGCTGCGCGAGTTGCAGGACCAGTTCCCGCGCGCCCAGCTGCTCGGCGGCGACGCCGACTTCGAACGGCTGGTGGCGCAGGTGGTGGGCTTCGTCGAGTCGCCTCAACTGGGACTGGACCTGCCGCTGGACGTACGCGGTACGGCGTTCCAGGAACGGGTCTGGCAGGCACTGCGGGAAATACCGCCGGGCAGCACGGCGAGCTATGCGCAGATCGCCGAACGGATCGGCGCGCCGCGAGCGGTGCGCGCGGTGGCCCAGGCCTGCGCGGCGAACCGGATCGCAGTGGCGATTCCCTGCCACCGGGTGGTACGTCGCGACGGCGACATTTCCGGCTACCGCTGGGGCGTGGAGCGCAAGCGCGAACTGCTGCGCAGGGAAGAGCGGGATTGAGCCCAAGGCCAGGCGATACGCGGCCCGGAATGCAAAAAGCCCACTCGATGGTGGGCTCTATGCAATGGGGCGCTGGTCCTTCAGCTGGTTCCAGTATCCATGTCAGCGGTGAAAATTTCGTGAAATGAAACAACAACCCTGACCGTTCGTCCTTTCCTCCGTCGTTTCATTCGTCGCTGCACGCACGCGCCTGCTTCAGGTAGTGCAACACCTGGCGCTCGCCGTGGGAGTCCAGGTATACCAGGGTGGCGCGCACCACCTGGCAGGTATCGCTGGGCGCCTCGTCGACGCTCAGCACCCTGGCCACGTCCAGCGGCATGCCGTAGACGTAGTCGGCAGTCGCCGCACCGGCGATGGCCGGCACCAGCAGTAGTGCGACGCAGCAGAGGTAGAGCTTGGCTCGGTTCATGGACGGTATCTCTCCATCCCCCCGCGAAGCGACGGCGCAAGGGCGCCGCCGACGCCATGGGTGGAACCCGCTTCGTCGTTCGCGACGGGTTCGCCACCTCCGTCCAGCAGTATAGAACGGCGGCCTCAGCCGCCGTCGAGGGAAAGGATGTAGCCCAGTTGCGGTGCCGAGCGCCCGGCCAGCAGGTCCTGGTAGACCTCCAGCACCTCGCTGCCGCCGACACCGTGGCGGACCTGGATCCAGCCGCCGACGAAGGCCGAGAACTCGCCCCAGACTTCCGCCAGGCGCGCCTGGAACGCCGCGCCGCCCCAATCCTTGAGGCGTTTTTCCGCCTGCGCCGGGGCGAAGAACAGCTTCGGCGTCGGACCCGGCAGCGCCTTCGGCAGGCCACCGCGCTGGTCCCAGTGGGCGGCGCCGACCAGGCAACTGTAGCGCAGGCGGTCGCCCAGGCGCTGGTGCAACTGGCCGAGCAGGGCGCCGTTGCCGGCGAAATCCACGCTCAGCGCGTCTCCGCTGGCGTCCAGTGCGTCCAGGCGGTCGTAGGCCAGGACCTCGTCATAGCAGCCCAGGCCTTCGACGAAGGCGCGGTTGCCCGCGGAGGTCAGGCCGACGATGCGGTAGTCCTGGCCGCGTTGCGCACGATTGCGCTGGAGGAGGAAGGCCAGGCCGATGGCGGTCTTGCTCGAGGCACTGCTCAGCAGCAGGTCGGTGGCGCCGAAGAAGGCATGCTCGGCGAGGAAGTCGTCGAGCAGGAACGAGGTGGTGAACAGCGGCCGCAGGAGCATCTGCAGGGCCTCGTCGGAGGCCCGGTAGAGCGGGTCGCTGCTGCAGCGCAGGTACTGGTTGTAGACCGACGGGAGGTTCCGGCGGTGCTCGCTGGCGTCGACGAAGCCGCTGCCGCGGACCTGCGCCGGCGCGACCAGCAGGTGGCTGGCCATCGGATAGTAGCCATAGAAGCGCTCGCCCGGTTCGACCCCCGGGCAGCGCGAGGCAAGCACCTCGGCGAAGCCCCAGACCGGGACGATGCCCAGCCCCTCGCCGGCCGGGAAGAACTCCCAGTAGCGCAGGGCATCGCCGAGGGCGGCATAGGTGACGTTGTTGGCGGTCAGGGCGAACTCGCCGACCGCCAGCAGCGCCTGGCCTTCCGCCAGCGCCTCCGGGGCGGGCAGGTTGCGCGTACGCAGGGCGGCGGTGGCGAGCTGGCGACGCTCGACCACGACTTCGGTGATGCGGGTCATGGCAGGTTCCTCCGCCTCAGGCCTTGCTCGCGGCCAGATAGGGCGCCAGGCGCCGGCCCATTTCCTCGCCGAGGGCCTGGAGGCCGCTCATGGGACGGACCATCACTTCGAAGTCGACGATCCGGCCGT
Source organism: Pseudomonas sp. KBN12P06040 (assembly GCF_037574965.1). Taxonomy (NCBI): domain Bacteria; kingdom Pseudomonadati; phylum Pseudomonadota; class Gammaproteobacteria; order Pseudomonadales; family Pseudomonadaceae; genus Pseudomonas; species Pseudomonas sp. KBN12P06040. The sequence continues at coordinate 3,234,409 of NZ_JBBELS010000001.1, read as the reverse complement.
CGTCGTCGAAGCGGATCATGTCGATGCCTTTCAGTTCGCGTTCGCCGACCCGTGCGCTGAATTCCAGCACCACGCTGCGGCCGTCGGCGCTGGCCAACTGGCGGTGATAGGCGAAATCCTCGAAGACCGTGAGCACGGTATTCAGGATCATCGAGACCACCGGTGCGCCGGCATACGGCTTGTGCGCCATCGGCGAGCGGAACACGGCGTCGGGGTGCAGCAGGCGCGGCAACCCGGAGAGGTCGCGGCGGGCGATCAGCCCGTGCCATTCGGCGAGGGTGGCGGCGGCGTTGGCTTCGAGCGGCAGGCTGGTCATACGGTGGCTCCTCTGGCGGGTGCTGGACTGTATCCCCGGGGCGGCCGGGGACCGGCAGCGGGGCGCAGCCTCACCATAGGTCGCGGGAAAGGCCTCGCTCAATGATCGAAAGTGACGGAAGACTGATCCTGGCGCGCAACCTATGACTCAGCCCTGTTCGATCTGCACGATCTGCTCGCGCAGCCATTGCAGGCCGGGCGTCGCTTCCTGCTGGCGATGCCAGATCAGGTTGACCTGCACCGGGGCCATCTCGAAGGGGACGTCCGCCAGTTGCAGACCATGGCTGCCGGCGAAACGCTCGGCCAGGCGGCGCGGCACGGTGCCGAGCAGCTCGGTGCTGGCGACGATGGCCGGGATGGTCAGGTAGTGCGGCACCAGCAATTGCACCTGGCGCTGTACCCTGGCCGAGCCGAGGACGATCTCCAGCGGACTGCCGCGCCCGACGCGCGGCAGGATCGAGACGTGCTGCGCGGCCTCGTAGGCGGCGCGGTCGAGGCCGCCGCGGAAGGCCGGATGGCCCTGGCGGCCGATCACCACCAGGCGTTCCTCGCCGACCGGCCGGTAGGCCAGCTCAGGCTCGTCGAAGTACAGGTAGTCGATCGCCAGGTCCAGTTCGCCGCTGGCCAGCTGCGCCGGGATCGAGGCGCCTTCGTCGGGCCGCACCTCCAGCGTCACCTGCGGGGCCAGGGTCTTCAAGCGGGTTACCAGGCCCGGCAGCAGGCGCAACTGGGCATAGTCGTTCATCGTCAGGCGGAAGCTCCGCGCAGTGTGCGGATCGAAGGTTTCCTGGGAGCCAAGGCCGGCCTGCAGCAGATGCAGGGCCTGGCGCACCGGCACGTACAGGGCGAGGGCGGCGGCGGTGGGTTCCAGGCCCTTGGCGGTGCGCCGGAACAGCGGCTGGTCGAGCTGTTCGCGCAGGCGGGCGAGGGCGTTGCTCACCGCCGGCTGGCTGCGATGCAGGCGGATTGCCGCGCGCGACAGGTTGCGTTCGCGCATCAGGGCATCGAAGACCAGCAGCAGGTTGAGGTCGAGCTGCTGCAAGTTCAGCTTCATGAATAATCCTCATTCTATTTATCCATTACCCTGATAAGACTGGCATCGCTACACTCGAATGCAAGCCCTTCCGCCCCGGCGGATCGGCCCGGTTCGCGGCCCAGCCAATAACAATCACACGCGAGATGCCGACCATGTCCTTCGATCCCCAACCCTTTCGCCAGCAGTACCGCGCGGCCATCCGGCCCGGCTACAACCCCTGGCTGCACGCCGGCTTCGTCCTCGCCTACGGCGGCGCCTGGATCGTCTTCTTCCTCTCCCGGCTCGAGCAGCCGAGCCTGCTGGAATGGCTGACGGTGCCGGCCGCGCTGGTGTTCTTCAACTGGGGCGAGTACCGCATCCACAAGTCCCTCGGCCACCACAAGCACCCGCTGGGGCGGATGTTCTACAAGCGCCATACCGGCGACCACCACAGCTTCTTCGTCGCCGGCCAGATGCGCTACGAACAGGCACGCGACTGGCGGGTGATCCTGTTCCCGGCCTGGCTGGTGGTGGTCTTCAGCCTCGGCGCGCTGCTCGCCTGGAGCCTGCTCGGCCTGCTGAACGACAACCTCGCCGCGCTGTTCGCCGCGACCCTGCTGCTGGGCTACCTCAGCTACGAGATCTTCCACGCCTGCGGACACCTGCCGCCGGAGCATCCGCTCAGCCGTCTGCCGTGGATCCGCCACATGCGCCGCCTGCACGAACTGCATCACCGTCGCGAGCTGATGCAGACGCACAACTTCAACCTGGTCTTCCCGTTGATGGACTGGTGCTACGGCACCCTCCACTGGGAAGCGGAAACCGCCGAGGAGCGCGCCATGACCCGCATGCAGCACCAGATCGAGATCGCCCGCGGACCCGAGGCGACCCTCGCCTACGCCGCCAGCCCGGCACTCTGGCCGGAATGGCATCCCTCGTCGTTGCGGGTCGACGGCGCCTCGGGCCCGCTGCCGGCCGGCGCGCGCTTCGAGGAGGACATCCACGCCGGCGGCCGCGCCGGGCACCTGTCCTGGACGGTAGTCGAGTACCAGCCGGGACACCTGTGGCGCGCCAACGCCCGTGGCGACCGGGGGCTGCACCTGCGCCTGAGCTACGAATGCCAGCCGAGCGCGGCCGGCACCCGCTTCGTGCGCACCCTGGAATACCGCTTCGATGGCTGGTCGATGCGCCTGGCCAACCTGTTCCTGCTGCGCCGGCGCATCGAACGCGAGTCGGAGGAGTCCATGCAGCGCCTGCGCCGGGTCGCCGAGGCGCGGATAGCAGCGGCGGAAAGCGTATGATCGGGGTCCGCGGGGGCGGATCGCAGAAGGACACCGATGAACAAGTTTGCCGAAATGACCACCTTCGTCAGCGTGGTCGACGCCCGTAGCTTCTCCGAAGCCGCCCGCCGCCTGGGCACCACCAAGTCGCAAGTCAGCCAGCGGATCCAGCAACTGGAGAGGCGCCTGGGCCGGGTGCTGCTGAACCGCACCCGGCCGCTGAGCCTCACCGACCCCGGTCGCACCTACTACGAACACGCCTGCCGCCTGCTACAGGAGCTGGAGCAGGCGGAAGCCTCGGTGCTCGACGCCGACGACGACCTGCGCGGCCAGTTGCGCCTCTCCGCGCCGCTGGCCTTCACTCCGCGCTACCTGGCGCCGCTGCTGGCGCGCTTCGCCGAGCGCCATCCGCAATTGCGGGTGGACGTGCAGGCCGACGATCGTTTCGTCAACCTCCAGGAACCGCGCTTCGACATGGCCCTGCGCATGGGCCGGCTGGACGACTCCTGCCTGGTGGCGCGGCCGATCACCGCCAACCGCCACCTGCTCTGCGCCAGTCCCGACTACCTGGCGCGGCATGGCGTGCCGCAGCATCCCGAGGAATTACAGGCGCACGACGGGCTGGTCTACTACAACCGCGAGCCCGGCGGCATGCTCTGTCTGCCGGTGGACGGCGAACCGGCCTCGTTCCGCATCCGGGTGAGGATGCGTACCGACTCCGGGCACCAGTTGCTCGAAGGTGCGCGCGCCGGGCTCGGCCTGGCGATCCTGCCGAGCTTCCTGGCCGCCGATGCCTTGCTGGCCGGCGAGCTGCTGCCGGTCCTGCCTGGCTACTCGCCGGACGGCGGGCAGGTTTCCGTGGTCTACCGCAAGACCCAACGGACGCCCCGGAAGATCCTCGTCCTCGGCCAGTTCCTCGAAGAGGAAATCGGCGATCCGGCGCCCTGGGACCGCGCGCTCATCGAGCGTGGCCTGTTGCCGCCGGGCTGAGTTCGGAAAAACCGAACCAGCGGTTCGCCTTCCGCTGTCTGTCGCCGAGGGCGCGCCGGGCATAGCGTTGCTCCCGTCAATCGATCTGGATACGGGAGAACCCCATGCACCAACCCGAAAACCCGGCGCGCCGCACCTTGCTGGCGCAGACCGTCGCCGGCTCCGCCGCGCTCGCCCTGGGCTCGCTGCTCGGCGGCGCGCCCGGCGTGGCCAGCGCCACGGCGGAAACGCCCCGCAAGGCCTTCGATGGCGGCAGGATCGATGTGCTGATCGTCGGCGGCGGCTCCGCCGGCGCGGTCCTCGCCCGGCGCCTGAGCGAGCGCGGCGACCGCCGGGTACTGTTGCTGGAAGCCGGCCAGGCCTATCCGGCCTGGGACTACCCCAGGATCATCGCCAGCAGCGACAGCGTCGGCGGCGACCCCTCCAGCGACTGGGGCTACCAGTCCCAACCGGGGGCGATCGGGCACCCGATCCATGCGATCCGCGGCAAGGTCCTCGGCGGCAGCTCGGCGATCAATGGCGCGGTGGCGATCCGCGCGCGGCGCGAAGACTTCATCCGCTGGAACCTGCCGGGCTGGTCCTACGACGACCTGCTGCCGGCGTTCCGCCGCCTGGAGACCCGCCAGGGCGGTGACCCGGCCCTGCACGGCGGGGACGGACCGCTGCCGGTGCGGCAACTGAGCCGCGCCGATCTCTCGCCGATGCAGAGGGCCTTCGTCGACGCCACCCTGGCCAACGGTTTCAAGGCCATCGCCGATTTCGACGGCGCCGACGCCAACGGCGTCGGGCCGTACCCGATGAATGTCGTCAACGGTGTGCGCGTCAACACCGGCATGGCCTATCTCGACAACGCCGTGCGCGGCCGCGCCAACCTGTCGATCCGCGGCGACGCGCTGGTCGACCGGGTGCTCTTCGAAGGTAAGCGCGCGGTGGGCGTGCGCCTGGCCTCCGGCGAGGAAATCCACGCCGGCGAAGTGATCCTCAGCGCCGGCGCCTACGGCAGCCCGGCGATCCTGCTGCGCTCCGGTGTCGGCCCGGCCGACGAGCTGAAGGCGCTGTCGATCCCGTTGCTTGCCGACTTGCCGGTGGGCCGCCGGCTCAAGGACCATCCGTTCTACTACAACGCCTATGCCGCCCGGCCGGAGCGCATCGGCGCGCAGTCGCCGGTGATCGGCGCCAAGCTCTGGACCCATAGCTCGCGGGCGCAGAACGGCGAGCTGGACCTGCACATCACCGCCACCCACCTGTTCCCCGCCGAGATGAGCCCAACCGGGGTCGGCTTCGTCCTCGCCGTGGCCCTGACCCGGCCGCAATCGCTGGGCAGTGTGCGCCTGGCCAGCCGCGACCCGGCCGTCGCGCCGCTGATCGACCTGAACTTCCTCGCCGAGGCCGAAGACCGCGCGCGGTTGCTGGAAGGGGTCAAGCTGGCGCGCCGGATAGGCCGCAGCGAACCGCTCGCCGGGCTGATCCACGCCGAACTCGGGCCGGGGCCCGAGGCACGCAGCGATGCGCAGATCGAAGCGGCGATCCGCGCCACCCTCGATACCTACCACCACCCGACCTCCAGCGCGCCAATGGGCCGCGCCGGCGAGCGCTGGGCGGTGGTCGACCTGGAGGGCAGGGTGCATGGCCTGCAAGGATTGCGGGTGATCGACGCCTCGATCTTCCCCGATGCCATTTCGGTGGCCACCAACATCACCACCATCGCCGTTGCCGAGCACCTCGCGCAGCGCATCGCCTGACCGACCCAGGAGAACTTGCAGATGAACGGACACGCCAGACACTGGATCGATGGCGCATGGCTCGATTCCGCGCAGCGGGGACAATCTTTCGACCCGGCCAGCGGCCAGTCGATCGGCACCTACGCCGACGGCGGGCGGGCCGAGGCCGATGCGGCGATCGCCGCAGCTGTGCGCGCCTTCGAAGATGGTCCCTGGAAGGACGACCACGCGCTGCGCGCGACAGCCCTGGAGGAAATCGCCGCGGCCTTCGAGCGGCATGCCGATGCGCTCATCGACCTGCTTGCCCTGGAGAACGGCAAGATCAAGCCCGAGGCTGCCTTCGAGGTCGGCATGGTGCCGGGCAAGCTGCGCTACTACGCCGGCCTGGCGCGCAGCGAACGGGGCGCCAGCGGCACGCCGCGCCCCGACGTGGTGTCGCTGGTGCTGCGCGAGCCGATGGGCGTCGCCGGCATCATCGTGCCGTGGAATTCACCGGTGGTGCTGATGATCCGCTCCCTGGCGCCGGCGCTGGCCGCCGGTACCACCACGGTGGTGAAGATGCCGGGGCAGACCGCGCAGACCAACGCCCTGGTCGCGCGGATCATCGCCGAAGCGCCGTCGCTGCCTGCCGGGACGGTGAACATCTTCAGCGAATCGGGTTCCGAAGGCGCCCGGCGATTGATCGACGCGGCCGAGGTGCCGGTGATCAGCTTCACCGGCTCGAGCGCCACCGGACGAGCGATTTCCGCCGCCGGCGCGCGGCACCTGAAGCGCTTCGGCCTGGAACTGGGCGGCAAGACACCGCACCTGGTGTTCGACGACGCCGACCTGGACGCCGCCTTGCCCGTGCTGGAGAAGTCGCTGACGGTGTTCGCCGGGCAGTTCTGCATGACCGGTTCGCGCCTGCTGGTGCAGCGCGGCGTTGCCGAACGGCTACGCGAACGCCTGGCGCAGCGCCTGGAAAACCTGCGCGTGGGGCCGGCGGCGGACCCGCGCAGCGACATGGGGCCGCTGATCGACAAGGCCAACGTCGAGCGCGTCGAGCGAGCCGTACGCCAGGCCATCGCCGCCGGCGCGCGGGTGGTGGTCCGCGGCGGCCCGGTAACCGAGGGCGAGCTGGCGGCCGGCGCCTTCTACCGTCCGACCCTGCTGGAGGTCGATGATCCGGACCTGGACATCGTGCAACAGGAAACCTTCGGACCGGTGCTGACCCTGCAGGTATTCGACCGCGAGGAGGAGGGCGTCGCCCTGGCCAACCGCAGCGAGTACGGGCTGGCGGCCGGGGTCTGGACCCGCGAGGTCGCGCGTGCCTTCCGGGTGGCGCGGAAGATCCGCGCCGGCACCGTGTGGATCAACGATTGGGCCAAGGTCTACGACGAATTCGAGGAGGGCGGCTACCGCCAGTCCGGCCTCGGCCGGCTGAACGGGGTCGCCGCCCTGGACGACTTCGTCGAGTACAAGCACATCAGCCTGACCACCGGCGCGGCCTGAGCCTGGGCGAGCGGTGCGGCCGACGGCGCCGCCCGCTACTCCCAGGAGCGGGAATACACGTGTTCGCGGAACAGCTCGGGCAATCCGGAAACCTGCTTGAAACGCAGCACCTCGTCATTGTCCATGCCCAGTTCGCGGGCCACGTCGGCCTCGCTCCAGCCGGCCTTGAGCAGGGTCACCACGATCGCCGTCATCGGCAATACGCCGTGCACGCCGCGTGCGCGGTTGTGGCGGATGGTGGCGGCGATGCGCTCGCTGTCGCCTTCACGCCCGGCGCGTATCGCGGCGACCGGCAGGTAGCCGTGCAAACGCTGGCGCAGCGCGCCCTTGGCGCTGCCCACGCGCAGGCGGTGAAAGCCGTCGACCACCTCGTAGCGCCCGTCGGCCTGCGGATAGGCGACGATGGGCTGGGTGAATCCGTCGGACTCGATGGACAGCCTCAGCAGTCGCATCTCCGGCGGCGCGACGGTATTGGGGTTGTAGTCGTTGCCGGCGACGCGCTCGGCACGCACCCACTGCACGCAATCGACCGGCTCTTCGGCGAACGGACTGTGCGCGTGGAGCAGCCGGCGGATCCGGTTGATGGCTTCAATCCGCTCGGCAAGCGGCAACCCGTGCAGTTCGCCGAACAGCGCCTCGGCCCGCTCCGTCAGTGTCTTTGTCTGTGCCATGGGCTTTCCTCATGAGCGTCACCCAGCTACCCCGGGTGGAATGCACGGCGAAGCCGTGCGGTTCGAGAAGGCGCGCGCAGGCCTGGGGCGCGCGGGTGGTACAGGCCAGCCCGAGTTGGTCGACATGTCCGAGGACCCGCTCGCGCAGGGTGCGGAACAGCCCGCGACCGCGCGCTTCCGCACGCAGGTAGGCATCGCGCAGGCGAACCACGTCGGGATGTTGCTCCAGGCTGACGAACCCCAGTATCCGCGTGTCCCCCTGGCGGCGGAGCACGAACCAGCGGTGGTAGGGACCGTCGCTCAGCGGGTAGCCGCCGCATTCGCGGCGCACCCGGGCGCTGGCGAAGAAGCGGCCCATGCTGGCGAAGAAGGCGGCCTCGTCGTCGAACGAGCGCCACTGCAGGATCTCGCAGTCTTGCGGGCGGATCACGAGCGCTTCTCCCGACCGGGGACCAGTCTGTCGATATCGGCCTGGGAGAAGCCGAAGGACAGCGAGCGGGCCATGTCCTGCTTCAGCAGGGATAGCGCAATACGCCGCCAGGACGGCTGCTTGCGACGATTCTCCAGGGCCGGGATCCCCGCGTCCGGCCAGATGGCAAGGGGATAGTCGTGCTGCTTCCACCAGAGGATGAAACGCTCGATGCGCCGCTGGTAGATGCCGCGCAGGGGCGGCGGCATGCTGCGCAGGAGGAACTGGCTGTACTCGCGCCAGGTGCCGAAGGAGGGCGGCAGGCCAAGGCCGCCACGGTAGCCGAGGAAGCGCTGGCGACAATAGCGCGCCCCGTAGTTGGCGCCGGCGACGCGCCGGACCACGCGGAACCAGGTGCGCGGCTCGATCCGGTGGAACAGGTCGAGGCCCTTGCGCTGGTCGTCGCCATAGGGCTGGCAGATGCGCATCTGCGAGAACGGCACGCCGGCGCGGTACATCTGGTCGTAGAGGCGGTTGTAGGCGTAGCCATGGTCGGCGACGCAGCGCCAGAGATCCTCGAAACGCCAGTCGTAGATCGGGAAGAAGCTCACCGCCTGCGGGTTGGCCCGGTCGCGCGCGCTCCAGGCCAGCGGCGCGGAGCCGCCCGGCGGCGTCCAGGCGCATTGTTTCGCCCGGCTCCTGCGCTTGACCGCCAGGTAGCGATTGAGCGATTCGTCCGAACGGATGCCGACCAGGAACGCGGTAGGCTCTTCTCTGGACAGCCAGGCGTTGAAGCCGGCGACGAACTCCTCGAACTCCATGCGGTAGCGGTAGAAGGGGAAGAACCCCGGGTCGCTGATCACCCCCGGGTGCTTCGGCAGCGGGCGCACCCAGTCGGCCTCGGCGCCGGGCTCCCAGCAGCACCAGTAGGGTTCCTCCAGGCTGGAGGCGTTGCGCAGGTTGAGTGGCAGGCAGACCCACCAGGGGCGTACGTCGGGATGCCCGAGCATCTCGCTGACGTGATCGATGGTGGCCTGGTACTGCCCCTCCAGGTCGATGAACAGTACGTCCACCGGGCTGCGTCCCAACTCGCGTGCCACGTCCAGCGCCAATTGCAGGGTGACCGAGCTGTCCTTGCCGCCGGAGAAGGCGACACAGACGCGCTCGAAGTTCCGGAATACCAGTCGGAGGCGGGATAGGGTTGCGGCATGCACATCGGCATCCTGGTAATGCTTGCCTGCCATGGGTGCGAACCTCTTCTTTTAATAACTATTGAGGGAGACCGTTGCGACGACGGTCCATGTGCAATGTTTGTTTCGGAGTTTCTCCAGGCTATTTTTTCGAGAGTCGCGGCAGCCGGCACGTTCGGCGACGTTGGACTCCGAATCAGTGGATAACGGAAATATGTCCAGGCACTTGGCAGAGCGACGACCAACAGGCCCGACAACTGTCGTGCAGGAACTTTTTCAATGCTAGGCGAAGCCGTGGTTCGAGTTGTTGACTTGTCGCAAGACGGATTCTCCGAACAGCATCGGCGCAGCGCCCACTTGCAACGAGAGTGCGCACGCCGCCGTTGGCACTCGTCTGCGCACCGGACTTCTGAGCGGCGGCGGAAAAAGCTTGCTGCGCAAGGAGAAGCGCCTGCGGGTGAACATGGAAATTGCCCGGGAAAAGTCGACGGTAATTATTCGTTGAATAACAGGGAAGTGCATACTTCCAACTTGGAAGTTAACTGCATGGCACCATCCATGCATTACACGGATGGCGGTTTTTATTATAAGTCCAAACTGGCGAAGACAAGCAAGAGAGGCCGGGATGCCAGAGTTCCATAGTCGGAAATACAAGCGTTGCAATGTCGACGGATAGCGCGAAGAGGCGGCGGTACCCTGCGAAAAGAGGCAATTCCCCGAATGGCGGGCACTCGAACGGATTTATAAGTCCGCCGTTCGGCGTTCACCTCGACGCCTGTGCACGGGATACTTATATCGGTGGTTCGCACCACTGATTATCGATTTGAACTCGTTCGAGTCTTTACCGCGTTCCCGGCCGAAATAAAAGGCGGGTGGACGATTATTGCCTCACACAAGGAACATAGGCATGACCAGAACTTCGAACCCATGCGCAGTGGTATTGGCCTTTGCGGCAATTGCCGCTTCGGGAACCGCGATGGCGGCAAACACTATCACATTCAGCGGCGAAGTGACCGACCAGACCTGCCAGGTCGCGGTCAACGGCTTCACCGACCCCACGGTGATCCTCGACAGCGTACCGGTGAGCGCCCTCGATGGCGCAGTGGGCCGCAGCGCCGGCGAAACCGCCTTCACCCTGCAACTCACCGATTGCGTCGCGCCGACGGCCGACGAGCATTTCACCACCCTGTTCCAGGCCACCAACCCCAGCGCCGCCGGGAATCTGGTGAACACCGCCGCCAGCGGCGCGACGGGCGTGGCGCTGCAATTGCTCGATAGCGTCGGCGGCAACCCGGTCGACCTGGCCGGCGGCGCGGCGGTGCCCGCCGGCGACATCGTGCTCGCCAACGGAGCCACCAGCACCAGCTACGACTACGCGGTGCAGTACGTCTCCGAAGCGGCGACCGTGACGCCCGGTCCGGTACTCGGCGCCGTGACCTACACGCTGCGTTACGAGTGAATGCCGGCGGCGCATGCGCCGCCCCTTCCTTTTCCCAGCACTAAAGCCGGGCCCGGTCGCTGGACCGTGCCCGGCCAGGTAAGCCGCATGCCCAGACATTCGTACCGATCCGGCAGGACATCGGCGCTTCTGCTCGTCCTGCTGGCGAGCATCGCCCAGGCGCGGGCAAGCGTGGTGGTGACCGGGACCCGGGTGATCTATCCCGGCGAGGCACGGGAGAAGACCGTGCAACTGAGCAATCGCGATGCGTTTCCCAACGTCGTCCAGGCCTGGGTCGACATCGACGCCCCGGACGCGCCGCCGGATCAGGCGGACGCGCCGTTCCTGGTCAACCCGGCGGTATTCCGCATGGCCCCGGACAGCGGCCAGACGCTGCGCATCGTCTACACCGGGCAGGGCCTGCCGGGCGATCGCGAATCGCTGTTCCATCTCAACGTCCTGCAGATCCCGCCACGCAACAGCAGCCATGCGGATCGGAACCAGATGCTGCTGATGCTGCGCAATCGCCTGAAGCTGTTCTACCGCCCGGCGGGCATCCAGGGCCGTCCCGAGGACCTGCCCGGGCAACTGCGTTTCGCACTGGTCCGGCGCAGCGCCGGCTGGGCGGTGCGGGTGGACAACCCGAGCGGCTACTACGCCTCGTTCGCCAGCGCCACGCTCAGCGTCGGCCAGCGCCGCTGGCGCTTGCGCAGCGGCATGCTGGAGCCGCGCAGCCATGCCGAATGGCAGGCCGAAACCCGAGAAGCCCTGCCGCCGGGACGCGTGCGCCTGCACGCGCTGCTGATCAACGACTACGGCGCCCATATGGATATCCGTCATGACCTATCGCCATGAACGCCGCTGCCGCACCGGCACGGCCCTGATGGCGGGCGGCATGGCGCTGGCGGCGAGCGCCTTCGGTCATGCCCAGCCCGGCTACGAATTCGATGATCGCCTGTTGCTCGGCTCTTCCCTGGGCGGCGGCGACCTGTCGCGCTTCAACCAGGACGGTCGGATCGATCCGGGTCGCTATCACGTCGATGTCTACCTCAACGAGCGCTTCGCCAGCCGCAGCGAAGTGAGTTTCCTCGCCAACCCCGCCAGCGGCGCGGTGGAGCCCTGCCTCGAGGAAGACTTCCTGCGCCAGCGCCTCGGCGCCAAGCCTGGTGACGATCCGCGCAAGAGCGGCGACGGGCGCCACTGCGCCTTTCTCGGTGCACGCCTGCCCGGCTCGCGGTTCAGCCTGGACGTCGCCCGCCTGCGCCTGGATCTCTCGGTGCCGCAAGCCTTGCTCGACCTCAAGCCGCGCGGCTACGTCAGCCCCGAGGAGTGGGACGCCGGCGACAGCATGGGCTTCGTCAACTACGACACCAACCTCTATCGCTCCGACTACCGCGGCGGCGAATCGGGACGATCGGACTACGCCTATGTCGGCCTGAACAGCGGCATCAACCTCGGCCTGTGGCGTTTGCGCCACCAGTCCAACTACACCTATTCCCGCTACAACGGGCAGGCCAGGCGCAAGTGGAACAGCATCCGCACCTATGCCCAGCGCGCCTTGCCGGCCTGGCGCAGCGAACTGACGGCGGGGGAGAGCTACACCGCCGGCAACCTGCTCGGCAGCATCGGCTACCGCGGCCTGAGCCTGGCCACCGACGACCGCATGCTGCCCGAGTCCCTGCGCCGCTATGCGCCGCAGGTGCGCGGCACCGCGGCCACCGCGGCGCGGGTGGTGATCAGCCAGAACGGCAGGAAGATCCGCGAGGTGAATGTCGCCCCCGGTCCGTTCGTCATCGACGATCTCTACGACAGCGCCTATGCCGGCGATCTGGACGTCCAGGTGTTCGAAGCCGATGGCAGCGTATCGAGCTTCAGCGTGCCGTTCGCCTCGGTCCCGGAGTCCATGCGTCCCGGCCTGTCGCGCTACAGCTTCACCCTGGGCCAGGCGCGCCAGTACGGTGACGGCGACGACCTGTTCGCCGACTTCACCTACCAGCGCGGCATGAGCAACGCCCTGACCGCCAACCTGGGACTGCGTGTCGCCGACGACTACCTGGCCATGCTGGGCGGCGGCGTCCTCGCCACCCGCTTCGGCGCCTTCGGCCTGAACAGCACCTATTCCAGCGCACGCGTCGAGGATGGCGCGCGCAAGCAGGGCTGGCGCATCGGGCTCGACTACAGCCGGACCTTCCAGCCCACCGGCACTACCCTGACCCTGGCCGGCTACCGCTATTCCACCGAAGGCTACCGCGAACTCGGCGACGTGCTCGGCTCGCGCGACGCACTGCGCCACGGGGACACCTGGGATTCCGGCAGCTACAAGCAGCGCAACCAGTTCAACCTGCTGGTGAGCCAGGCCCTCGGCGGTTACGGCAACCTCTATCTTTCCGGCTCCTCCAGCGATTTCTACGACGGCAAGAGCCGCGACACCCAATTGCAGTTCGGCTACTCCAACACCTGGGGGCAGTTGAGCTACAACCTCGCCTGGTCGCGGCAGACCACCACCTACTACCAGGAGCAGGGCGACCAGGACCCTGGCGTCGAGCTGCTCCGGCGCGACCGGCGCAGCGGCCTGCGCAACGACACCCTGACCCTCAGCGTCTCCATGCCGCTGGGTTCTTCCAGTCGGGCGCCGACGCTCAGCGCCATAGCTACCCGGCGCTCCGGCGACAGCGGTGGCGGCAGCCTGCAAACAGGGCTGAACGGTACGCTGGGCGACGAGCGTACCTGGAGCTACGCGCTGTCCGCCAACCGCGACAGCGAGGTCGCCGACACCACCTGGAACGGCACGTTGCAGAAGCAGGCGGCGCTGGCCACCGTGAATGCCGGCTATGCCCAGGGCGATCGCTACCGGCAATACAGCGGCGGCATCCGTGGCGCGCTGGTCGCCCACCGCGACGGGCTGACCCTTGGCCCCAGCGTCGGCGATACCTTCGCCCTGGTCGAGGCCAAGGGCGCCAGCGGTGCCGCGATACGCGGCGGGCAGGGCGCGCGCATCGACGGCAACGGCTATGCGCTGGCCCCCTCGCTGTCGCCCTATCGCTACAACCCGATCTCCCTCGATCCCGTTGGCATCGATCCCGACGCCGAACTGCTGGAAACCGAGCGCAAGGTCGCGCCCTACGCCGGTGCCAGCGTGCGCGTGACGTTCAGGACGCTGACCGGCCATCCGCTGCTGATCCAGGCGCGGCGCGAGGACGGCAGTGTGCTGCCGCTCGGCGCCGTGGTGGTCGACGACGGCGGGGCGGCCATCGGCATGGTCGGGCAGGGCGGCCAGGTCTATGCGCGCGCGGAAAACCAGCGGGGCAGGTTGCTGGTGCAATGGGGAACGGCGCGCAAGGAGCGTTGCGAGTTGCCCTACGACCTGGCCGGTGTGCCTCGCGACCAGGCGCTGATCCGCCTGCGCGGTACCTGCCGGGCAGCCACCACCGACTCCAACCTGGAGAACGCCAGATGAACCGCACGCTTCCTCTGCTGCCCGCGCTGGCCCTCGGCGTGTCGCTGGGGCTTCCCGTCAGTGGCCAGGCGACTTGCTACCGGGTCACCTCGGTAGGCAGCGAGACGACCACCTCGAACACCCAGATCCGCCCAGGCGAAGGTACCGCCGGCAGCTGGACCGGCGCCTGCGACACCTGCAATGGCTCGCTCGGCCTGCCCAGCGTGGTCAACGTCAGCGACGAGAGTTTCCAGCCCTATCCGACGCTCATCGCCAGCGCGGTGGCGCCGCTGACCCAGTACGGCGCCACCGGCGGCTACGACCCCGAGCGGGTGTTCTTCCGCTGTAGCGCCGGGGACGCCGTCTACGAGATGTTTTCTACCAACGGCGACGATCTCTATAGCGGCTACTACACCGGCGCCGACACGGTGGGCAACGACATCGGCCTGCAGGATGCCTACCGGACCGCCTGGCCCAACGTGCTGCTGCGCCTGACCAACGTCGAGACGGGGGAAACCATCACGCCGATCTGGAAGGAGCGCCAGCTCTCCGGGCTGGACATCGACTCGCGCGGCTTCCAGCTGGTCAAGGCGAAGAACCTCGCAGCGGTACGCGCCGAGCTGTACAGCGCGCCGCTGGAGGCGATCCGCTACTACTCGCCGACGATCCTCTCGCAGCCCTATTCCTACACCCAGCCGGCGGCCTACATCGCCATCAAGGGGCCGGGCCTGACCGCGCCGACCGTCGGCCAGGCGCACGTGGGCGGCAACTGGGGCGGCTGGTACAGCAACTGGCCGGGTGCCATCGGTCTGTACCGCTACGTGACCCTGAAACGCTATCCCACCTGCGCGGTGATGACGGTCACCCCGCACGTGCAGTTCCCGCCCATCACCCTGGCCGAGATCGATAGCGGCGGCGTGCGCGAGGCGCCCTTCGAACTCACCTTCAAGTGCCAGAGCGGCATGACCAACGGCACCGGGGCCGGCGCCACGGCGCTGGGCATCCGCGTGTCCAGCGGGGCCCTGGCGGCCAGCCCGGCGCTGGGCCTGGTCAACGCCAGTGGCGGACTGTCCTACCTGCTCTCCGACCGTTACGGGGAGCCGGGCATTGCCCGTGGGGTCGGCATCCGCATCTACCGCGACGGCACGCCGATGACGCTCCTGGCCAACGAGAACTCCGCCGGCGGCAGCAACGCCGAGGCCACCGGCTGGTACCCCGCCATCGGTGGCGCGACCCAGGCCAACGGCGGTAGCGGCGGCATCGACCTGTACCGCGAAACCTTCCGCGCGCGCCTGGAGAAACTCGCGCTCGGCAGCCAGCCCGGCGTCACGGCGGGGCGAGTCGAGGCCACGGCGCAGGTGGTTATCCGTGTCCAGTAGGCGCGCGCTCGCGCTGCTGGCCATGCTTTGCCTCGCGCCGACGAGCGAGGCCGGAGTGACCGCGGAGCGCACCCGCCTGGTGTTCGTGGAGGGCCAGCGCGAGGCCTCGTTGCTGCTGGTCAACCAGAATCCCTACCCGGTGCTGGTGCAGGCG
The DNA here is from genome assembly GCF_037574965.1 of Pseudomonas sp. KBN12P06040. Lineage (NCBI taxonomy): Bacteria > Pseudomonadati > Pseudomonadota > Gammaproteobacteria > Pseudomonadales > Pseudomonadaceae > Pseudomonas > Pseudomonas sp. KBN12P06040. The sequence continues at coordinate 3,218,920 of NZ_JBBELS010000001.1, read as the reverse complement.
TGGGTCGATGACGGCGCCCTCGACGGCGAACCGGATACCGCGCTGGCTCCGTTCCTGCCGCTGCCGCCCGTATTCCGCCTGGAGCCGGGACGCCAGCGCAGCCTGCGCCTGCTGGCTACCGGCCAGGCCCAGGCACGGGATCGCGAATCGCTGTACTGGCTGAACATCTACGAGATCCCCCCGCAAGCCACCGCCGAGGCCGCTGGCCGGCCCCGGCTCACGGTCACCCTGCGAACCCAGATGAAGGTGCTGTACCGCCCGCACGGCCTGCATCCGCACGCCGAGGACGCTGCCGCCGAACTGGGCTTCGCGCTGCGCGACGAGACCCTGCGGGTGGACAACCCGACGCCGTACTTCGTGTCCCTGGCGGGGCTGGCGCTGGAGATAGGGGAGACGCGCCTGGATCTGCCCGGAACGCTGCTGGCTCCGCGCTCGCAACGACGCCTCGGCCTGCCGCGGCGGGTGGACAGCGGGACGCGCGGCGAGGTGGCGTTCGACTGGATCGACGACAACGGCGTCAGCCGCCAGGAAAGGAAAGCTCTACAGTGAACAGTTCCCCACAGGCTCGCCAGCACGAGCACCCGCCGGCCGTTGCCGCCTCCCTGGCCGGCGACCTGCGCCTGGCCCGGCGTTTCCAGGCCGCCCTGGCGCGCGGTCGGGTGCGCCTGGACTGGCAGGCCGTACGGCATGCCGGGCATCCGGAATGGGAGCCGCTCTACCGGGAAACCCTGCTCAGGGTCACGGCCGCCAGCGGCGAGCCGCCGTTGCCGACCCAGGAACTGATCCTGGCGCTGGAGCGGCTCGGCCTGATACGCCTGCTCGATCGCTGCGTGCTGGGTACGGTCCTCGACCGGCTGAACGCCGAGCCTACCTTGCGCCTGGCCTGCAACCTGTCGCGCCAGAGCGCGGCGATGGATGCCTGGTGGGAAGCCGTCTGCCGATGGCTGGCCGCCCGTCCGCAGGTGGCACGGCGGCTGACGCTGGAGCTGACCGAGACCGCCGTGGGCGAGAGAGTCGCGACCCGGGAGTTCATCCGACGCCTGCGCGAACATGGCGTGCGCATCGCTATAGACGACTTCGGCGCGGCGCACAACAACCTGGACTTCGTTCTCGATGCCCGTCCCGATGTGATCAAGATCGATTGCCGGTATACCCGCTAAGCACGTCGCTCGGCGAAGGGCGCCGAAGTGCTGCGCCATCTGCTGGCCCTGTGCCGCGAACTGGCGCCCTGCGTGGTCCTGGAAGGTCTCGAGGAGGACGATGCGTTCGCCCGGCTGCCGACCGGGGACGTCTATCTCCAGGGCAACGCGATCGCGCCGCCGATGCGGGTCGAACCGCCGCTGTCCGTACGCCGGCCGAAGAGCCGGGCGCGGATCGAGGCGCTGGCGAGCCGCCAGGGGTGACCGGGGAGGGCGCCCGGCCTGGCACGGTCGGCGAAAAATCTGAACGGTCGGCCGGCGGCGCCGTCACAGCAGCGACGATGCCGAGGTGCGTTGTGCCGAAGTCCCGGCATTTTTTCCCTGTCACGCCAACGGAGTCGACCATGAACAGAGCAATCAGCCTTCCCCTCAAGGGAGCCGCCTGGCTCCTGCTGGTCCTGGCCCTGCCTTTCGCCAACGCCCAGGACATGAACAAGACCGCGCCACAGACCTTCGTCAGCGAGGCCTCGGCGGCCGGCGTGGCGGAAATCGAAGCCGGCAAGATGGCGCTGGAAAAGAGCACCGCCGCCGATGTGAAGGTATTCGCCAAGCAGATGATCGACGACCACGGCAAGGTCAACGCCGAACTGCGCAGCCTGGCCGAGCGCAAGAAACTGGAGGTCGAAGACGACGCCAGCCTGACCGACAAGGCCAAGGCGACCCTGCTCGACCTGCGCGACGCCTCCTTCGACCCGGCCTACGCCAACAACCAGGTGGCGGCCCACGAGAAAGCCGTGGAACTCTTCACCCAGGCCGCAGACAACCTCACCGACCCGGAACTGCAGGCCTTCGCCAAGACCCACCTGCCGGCCCTGAAGCACCACCTGGAAATGGCCCGCGCGCTGGCCAAGGCGCACCCATCCAAGTAACGCCCCCGCGGGCGGAGCCTGGCCAGGCATGAGCTTCAGCCTGTGGTTGCTGGTACTGGGCTGCATCCTGCTGACGCTCGGCCTGGCCTCGGCCTACCTGCGCCTGCTGCCGGTCAGCACCTCGTTCCTCTACCTGCTGTTCGGCCTGGCCATCGGCCCGGCCGGGCTGCATGCCTGGCGCAGTGGCCTGGCGGACATCAGCGGCTGGTTCGAACACCTCGCCGAGGCGGCCCTGCTGATCTCGCTGTTCATCGGCGGCCTCAAGCTGCGCCTGCCGCTGCGCTCGCCGGCCTGGACCGCCGCCTGGCTGCTGGCCGGACCGGTCCTGCTCGGCTGTATCCTCGGCCTGACCCTGGGCGCGCATTTCCTGTTCGGCCTGGACTGGGGGCTGGCCTTGCTGGTCGCGGCGATCCTCGCGCCTACCGACCCGGTGCTGGCCAGCGACATCCAGGTCAACCACGCCGGCGACGACGATCGCCTGCGCTACGCCGTATCCGGCGAGGCGGGACTCAACGACGGCATCGCCTTTCCCTTCGTCATCGCCGCCCTGCTGCTGATCGGTCAGGGCGGCGGCCTGCCTGGCGAGTTCGACCGCAGCGGCCTGGACTGGCTGTTGCGCGACGTCCTCTGGGCCATCCCCGCCGGATTGCTGGTGGGCTATTGCCTGGGCCATGGCCTCGGCCGCCTGGCCATCCACCTGCGGGCGCGGCACACCGACACCTCGGTGTCGGCCAACGACTTCCTCGCCCTGGCGCTGATCGCGCTGTCCTATGTCGGCGCCGACGCGCTGGGCGGCTGGGGCTTCCTCGCCAGCTTCGCCGCCGGGATCGGCCTGCGCCACGCCGAGGTGGCGACGCTGGGACACGCCTCGGCACCGGCCGAGGCGCAGGCGGCCGCCGCCGACGTGCGCGAGGCCGGGCAGGCCAGCGGCACCATCGAGTATGGCGCCGACCGCAGCGAACACCCGAAGGTGGCAGCCGGCGCGGTGATGCTCGACGTGCTCTCCTTCGGCAACCTGCTGGAGCGCTCGCTGGAAGTGCTGCTGGTGACCCTGCTCGGCGCCATGCTCTACCAGCACTGGGACTGGCGCGCGCTGCTGCTGGCGCTGCTGCTGTTCTGCGTGTGCCGGCCGGCGATGGTCTGGCTGCTGGTCGGCCGGCGGCTGATGCACCCGGCGCAGCGGCGCCTGCTCGGCTGGTTCGGCATCCGCGGCATCGGCAGCCTGTACTACCTCAGCTACGCGCTGAACCAGGGGCTGCCTACGGCGCTCGCGCATACCGCCAGCGACCTGGTGCTGAGCCTCGTCGCCCTGAGCATCTGCGTGCACGGCCTGAGCATCCAGCCGCTGCTGATGCGCCACGCGCGCAGCGTCAGTCGCCGCGATCGGGAATGATCGAGATCTTGCCGTTCTTCTCGAGGATGGCGAAGCGGATCTGCTCCATGCGTTCCAGGCCCTGGGTCTCGCGGGCGGCCAGGAGAATGTCTTCCTCGCGCAGGCGGGCCTCGGCCAGGCGTGCGTGCAATGGCCTGCCGTACTCGACGATGAGCGTCGGCGAGCCCTCGATCAGGGTGTCGAGCTTCGGATGGCGCAGCTTGAGCAGGGACAGACCGACGTCGATGACGATCAGGGTGATGATCACCAGTACCGCGTTGACCAGCGAGAAGTCGTCGCCCAGCAGCGCCTGCTGGGTGGCTTCGCCGATGATCATCAGCAGCAGCAGGTCGAAGGTGGTGATGTCGGTCAGTGAACGCCGCCCGGCGATGCGGAAGAGTACCAGCAGGACCAGGTAGAGCGCGGCGGCTCGCAGTACGGAATCCATCGTGCGCCTCCTCGGAACGGATGACTCAGGGGTAGATGAACTGGTCGAAGGCCAGGCTTTCGCCGGCGAACTCCAGTCGACTGGCGACTTCGCCGAGCTGGTTCGGCAACAACGTCAGGAACAGGCTCAGGCGACCGTCTTCGTCGAGCCTTCCCTCCAGTTCCAGGCCACCCCGCCAGCTGTGACTGCGCAGCGGTTGCGGTTGCAGGCTCTGGATGCTGTGCGCCTGTAGCAGTCCGCCGCCCAGGCGCACGCCAACCTCGGTGCCCGGCGCGCCGCGCAGATCGATGCGCAGGCGGCTGGCGGCGCCGCTGCGTTCGAAACGCTCGTAGGCCAGGGTCAGCCTGCCGCTGTCGCTGACCAGCGTCCGCGAACTCAGAGGCCCGCCGGCGAACACCCCGGTCAGCGCCAGGAGGATCACCCCGAGCAGGACCCACAGGCCCGCCCGTTCGAAACGCCAGGCGCGGCGCTGGCTTTCCAGGCGCTCCGGGATCGGATACTCGCGCTGGTCGAACGCATCGTCTGCGGCGTCTTCTGGGGCAGGGCGCATGGCTGGCTCCTTCGCTCGCGGTCTCTCAGGCTGGACCCCGGTCGACGCGGTTGGTGCCGGCGGGCTTACCAGCGGTCGGCGCGGGTCGGGCAATCTGCACGATGAACAGGCGCCTTCCGGGCACTCTGCTGATCGCACTTTGCGATCAGCCCGCGCCCAATCGCCGTGGTCACGCTGCTCCGGCGTAAGCGGGGCGGACGGCGCGAACCTTGCAGCGAAGCCTTCCTGACAATCCGACAGGGAGAACCATGGTGAACGGAGAAAACAAGATCGTCCTGGTCCTCGAAGAACACGCCGACCAGCTCTGGCGGATCGAGGAATTCCTCCTTGATCGAGGCTACGCGGTGCTCAGCGCGGCGAGTCGCGACGAAGCCCTCGACCACCTGGCCTCGGACGCGGTGATCGACCTGTTTCTGCTCAGCGAGCAGCTCGAAGGTCCTCTGAGCGGCAGCATGCTCATCGAAACCAGCCTGCCGGTGCGCCCGCGGATGCGGGTGATCCTGCTCAGCGACAGCGCTCGCGTCGGCATCGACCCGGCGGCACCCTATCCGGTGCTGCTCAAACCGGTGACCCTGGAAGAACTGGGGAAAGCCATCGACCTGGTCCTGCACAGCGCGCCGGTCTGCCCCGGCGTCTGACCACCGAGGAGCCCGCCATGCCCAGCAGCAAGCCGCTCGCCGAGTACGCCCGCAAGCGCGATTTCCGCCAGACCCCGGAGCCCAGCGGCCGCAAGCCTCGCAAGGACAGCACCGGGCTGCTCCGCTATTGCGTCCAGAAGCACGACGCCAGCCGCCTGCACTACGACTTCCGCCTGGAGCTGGATGGCACCCTGAAGAGCTGGGCGGTGCCCAAGGGGCCGTGCCTCGACCCGGCGGTGAAGCGGCTCGCGGTGCAGGTTGAGGACCATCCGCTGGACTATGCCGATTTCGAAGGCAGCATCCCCCAGGGGCACTACGGCGCCGGCGATGTCATCGTCTGGGACCGAGGCGCCTGGACGCCTCTGGACGATCCGCGCGAGGGCCTGGAAAAGGGCCATCTCAGCTTCGCCCTGGATGGCGAGAAACTCTCCGGGCGTTGGCACCTGATCCGCACCAACCTGCGCGGCAAGCAGCCCCAGTGGTTCCTGGTCAAGGCCAAGGACGGCGAGGCGCGCAGCCTGGATCGCTTCGACGTGCTGAAGGAGCGTCCCGACAGCGTGCTCAGCGAGCGTACGCTGCTGCCCCGCCATGGCGAAGCCGCCACGCCCGCGGCCAGGCCGGCGCGACGCGGCAAGAGCGGGGGGAAGACGCCGATGCCCGAATGGATCGCCCCCGAGCTGGCCAGCCTGGTCGAGCAGCCTCCGCGAGGGGAGTGGGCCTACGAACTCAAGCTGGACGGCTATCGGCTGATGAGCCGCATCGAAGACGGCCGCGTGCGCCTGCTGACCCGCAACGGCCATGACTGGACCGAACGCCTGCCGCACCTGGAGAAGGCCTTGGCCGGGCTCGGTCTGCAGCGCAGTTGGCTGGACGGCGAACTGGTGGTCCTCGACGAGAAGGGTCGACCGGACTTCCAGGCCCTGCAGAACGCCTTCGAGGAAGGTCGCGGCGAGAACATCCTGTACGTCCTCTTCGACCTGCCGTACCACGAAGGCGAGGATCTGCGCGATGTCGCCCTGGAGGAGCGCCGCGCGCGCCTGGAGGCGCTGCTGGAAGGGCGCGACGAAGACCCGCTGCGGTTCTCCGCGACGCTCGCGGAAGACCCCCGCGACCTGCTGGCCAGCGCCTGCAAGCTCGGTCTCGAAGGCGTGATCGGCAAGCGTCTGGGCAGCGCCTACCGTTCGCGCCGCAGCAACGACTGGATCAAGCTGAAGTGCCAGTTGCGCCAGGAGTTCGTGATCGTCGGCTATACCGAGCCGAAGGGCTCTCGCCGGCATATCGGCGCCTTGCTGCTCGGCCTCTACAGCCCTGACGAGGAGCGCCGGCTGCGCTATGCCGGCAAGGTCGGCAGCGGCTTCACCGCGGCCAGCCTGAAGAAGGTCCGTGAGCGCCTGGAACCCCTCGCGGTCCGCTCCAGCCCATTGGCGAAGGTGCCGCCGGCGCGCGAGACCGGGTCGGTGCAGTGGGTGCGCCCGCAACAGCTGTGCGAGGTTTCCTATGCGCAGATGACCCGTGGCGGGATCATCCGCCAGGCAGTGTTCCACGGCTTGCGCGAAGACAAGCCGGCGCGCGAGGTGACCGGCGAGCGTCCCGCCGGCCCGCCGCCGCTGCGCGGCGCGCGCAAGGCCGGCGCCGGTGCGTCGCGGGCGGCCACCGCCGGCGTGCGCATCAGCCATCCGCAGCGGCTGATCGACCCGTCGATCCAGGCCAGCAAGCTGGAACTCGCCGAGTTCCATGCGCGCTACGCCGACCTGCTCCTGCGCGACCTGCGCGAGCGCCCGGTGTCGCTGGTGCGCGGCCCCGACGGAATCGGCGGCGAACTGTTCTTCCAGAAGCACGCGGCGCGCCTGAAGATCCCCGGCATCGTCCAGCTCGACCCGGCGCTCGATCCCGGTCATCCGCCGCTGTTGCAAATCCGCAGCGCCGAGGCGCTGGTCGGCGCGGTGCAGATGGGCAGCATCGAATTCCATACCTGGAACGCCAGCCTGGCCAACCTGGAGCGGCCCGACCGTTTCGTCCTCGACCTCGACCCGGACCCGGCGCTGCCGTGGAAGCGCATGCTCGAAGCGACCCAACTGAGCCTGACGTTGCTCGACGAGCTGGGCCTGCGCGCCTTCCTCAAGACCAGCGGCGGCAAGGGCATGCACCTGCTGGTGCCGCTGGAGCGCCGGCATGGCTGGGACGAGGTCAAGGATTTCGCCCAGGCCATCTCCCAGCACTTGGCGCGCCTGATGCCGGAGCGTTTCTCGGCGGTTTCCGGGCCGCGCAACCGGGTCGGCAAGATCTTCGTCGACTACCTGCGCAACAGCCGCGGCGCCAGCACCGTGGCTGCCTACTCGGTGCGCGCCCGCGAAGGGTTGCCGGTGTCGGTACCGGTGTTCCGCGAGGAACTCGACTCGCTGCAGGGCGCCAACCAATGGAACCTGCGCAGTCTGCCGCAGCGCCTCGACGAACTCGCCGGCGACGATCCCTGGGTCGACTACGCCGGCACCCGCCAGCGCATCAGCGCGGCCATGCGGCGCCAGCTCGGGCGCGGCTGACCGTCCGCGAAAAAGGCGGAACTCCCCCGGCGCACAGGGCCTCCACCGTGCAACGAGATGCCGAGGAGGCCCCGATGGATACCGCCTACCTGATCCTCGCGCTGCTGGTCCTGTTGCTCCTGGTGGATGCCTGGGCCATCAACAGCGTGCTCCGCAGCGACAGCTCCGCCAGTCGCAAGCTCGGCTGGTCGCTGCTGATCCTGCTCCTGCCCGTGCTCGGCCTGGTCCTCTGGGGCTGGACCGGCCCCCGTGGCTTGCGCCCGGTGACCTCGCCGGAACACAGCAAGTGAACCCCACTGGAGATTGCCCATGAACAGCGAAACCTGTGCCTGTCCCAAATGCACCTGCCAGCCCGGCGCCGATGCCGTCGAACGCGACGGCCAGCACTATTGCTGCGCGGCCTGCGCCGGCGGCCACCCCCAGGGCGAGCCGTGTCGCGACGCCGATTGCCCCTGTGGCGGCACCACCCGGCCCCAGGTGGCGGAGGATCGCCAGCTGGACGACGCGTTGAAGGAGACCTTTCCCGCCAGCGACCCGATCTCGCCCTGAGGAGCGTGCCATGCCCGACCTGCAACTCGCGGACGAGGCCTCTCGTCTGGTGACCTACCTGCGTAGCGCCGACCTCAGCCTGATCACCGCGGAATCCTGTACTGCCGGGCAGATCAGCGCCGAACTGTCGGCGGTGGCCGGCAGCGGCAAGGTGATGGAAGGCGGCTTCGTCGTCTATTCGCCGGCGGCCAAGCTTGCCCTGCTGGGGCTCGACCCGAACTGGCTGGAGCGTTTCAACCTGACCAGCGTGGAGGTCGCCGAGGCCATGGCCAGGGCGGCCCTGCAACGCAGTCCGGCGAGCGCCGCGCTGGCGGTCACGGGGTTGCTCGGCAGTGAAGCGAAGGACGGCATCCCGCCCGGTACCGTGTGCTTCGCCTGGGCCTTCCGGTTGCCCGCCGGCCTCGCCCTGTTCTCGCGCCGCGAGCGCTTCCACGGCGACCCCGCGCGGATGCGCCGGGAAGCCACCCGCTGGGCGCTGCGGCGCCTGCCCGAATTCCATCAACGCGCCTTGCGCGGCGAACGCGCCTGAGGCGTCCGACAGAGAGGAAACCACCATGAGCGAACAGCGACAGACCCTGCCTGCGCAGCACCAGGACCAACGTCCCGGCCACGAAAGCGAGATGCAGCCGAAGCCGGAGTTCGTTTCCGCCGATTACCGTCCGGCGGCCAAGCTGGAGGGTAAGGTGGCCCTGGTCACCGGCGGCGACAGTGGTATCGGCCGCGCGGTGGCGGTGGCTTTCGCCCGCGAGAAGGCGGATGTGCTGCTGGTCTACCTGGATGAGAACGAAGACGCGGCGAAGACCCGCGAGATCATCGAGTCGCTCGGCCGCCAGTGCCTGGCGTTCGCCGGCGACGTCGCCGACGCCGGCTTCTGCCGCCAGGTGGTGGACACGCTAAGGCAGAAATGGGGGCGCCTCGACGTGCTGGTCAACAACGCCGGCGAGCAGCATCCGCAGGCGCGCCTGGAGGACATCAGCGAAGAGCAGTGGGAGAAGACCTTCCGCACCAACATCTTCGGCATGTTCCAGTTGACCAAGGCGGCCCTGCCGCTAATGGGCAAGGGCGGGGCGATCATCAACACCACCTCGATCACCGCCTACAAGGGCAACCCCCAGCTGATCGACTATTCCTCGACCAAGGGCGCGATCACCTCGTTCACCCGGTCGCTGTCGATGAACCTGGTCAACCGCGGCATCCGCGTCAACGCCGTGGCCCCGGGCCCGATCTGGACGCCGCTGATCCCGTCCACCTTCAGCGCCGAGAAGGTCGCCCACTTCGGCGCGGATACGCCGATGGGCCGGCCCGGCCAGCCGGAAGAGCTGGCTGCCAGCTACGTCTACCTGGCCTGTAACGACTCGTCCTACGTCAGCGGCCAGGTGCTGCACGTCAACGGCGGTACGGTAGTCAACGGCTGAGGCGCCCCGGCGGCCGCGTTCACTCGCGTGCCGCCGCCGGCAGCAGGGGGTAGACCCGCACCGCGCTCAGACGCTGCGGGAACAGCAGGGGATAGCAGAGTTGCAGGCGAACGTGCGCCTCGCTGGTGCTGAGGGTTGGCGCGAAAGTGGTGAGCACGGTCCGGCCGGGTTGTCCGGCGTCTGAGAAATGAACCATGAAAGCCTGCATCGGAGCGCTCCTGCCGGGATACGGGAAAGGTCACTGCTCAGTGAAGCTGCGCTCCAGCTCTCGCGCCAGTCCGCACACCGACCGTTGGCAACGGCATTCCTCCCGACTGACGCCGGCGCCCGGCGGTTCCGTCGTGCGGAAAGGCGGGCCGCCGGCGAAAAAGAATGAACCATCGCGGCCGCCGCGACTCCGCTTCTAGGTAGCCGGAACGGCCGGCCGCGACGCAGACAAGGAGCACGGCGATGAAACGCGACTGGGGGTTGATCAGGGATCTGCTGGAGCATCTGGAAAGCCTTGGCTTCGGCCAGCACTGGGAAGCACGCGAGCTACCCGGTCATTGCCGCGAGGCGGTGGCCTACCACTTGCAGTTGCTCAACCAGGCGCAACTGCTCTGCGGCAGCGTCCAGCATTCCTGGACCGGCCAGGAGCAATGGGTGGTCCACCACCTGACCCTGGCCGGCCACGACCTGCTCGACCGCCTGCGCCAGGAAAGCGCGGCGGCCGCCGTGCCGGTACGCAAGAGCGCCTGAGAAAACCCCGCAAGCACCGGCCTGCAGCGGCGGGCCGGAAGGAAGCCCGGCGATGCCCGACAGCCAAGACCAGACCCCAAGTGCGGTCCAGACCCTGAAAGCCAGCATCCTCGCCAAACTGCGCTACAGCGTCGGCCGCGACCCATCCACCGCCTGCCCGCACGACTGGTTCGAAGCGGTGGCCCTGGCGGTGCGCGACCACATCATCGACCACTGGGAGGAGGCCACCCCGCAAGGTGAAGCGCCCGCGCGCAAGCGGGTCTACTACCTGTCCCTGGAGTTCCTCATCGGTCGCCTGTTGCTGGACAACCTCGGCAACCTCGGGCTGCTCGAGGAAACCCGCCAGGCCCTTGCCGAGCTGGGCGTCGACCTGCAGCGGATCGTTGCCCTGGAGCCGGACGCGGCGCTCGGCAACGGCGGCCTCGGACGCCTGGCGGCATGCTTCATGGAAAGCATGGCCAGCCTCGACATTCCCGCGCATGGCTATGGCATCCGCTACGAGCATGGCCTGTTCCGCCAGGTGCTGACCGACGGCTGGCAGCAGGAGCAGACCGAGACCTGGCTGGATTTCGGCAATCCCTGGGAGTTCGAACGACCCGAGGTCAGCTACTACATCGACTTCGGCGGCAGCGTGCAGGTCGACAGCGAGCACAGTGGCCGTGCCATCTGGCGGCCGGACGAGCGGATCCGGGCGATCGCCTACGACACGCCGATCGTCGGCTGGCGGCGTGCCAGCGTCAATACCCTGCGCCTGTGGCGCGCTCGCGCCGAGGAAGACCTGCAACTGGACCGTTTCAACGCCGGCGACCATATCGGCGCGGTGGTCGACGTGGTCAAGGCGGAGAGCATCTCGCGGGTGCTGTATCCGGCCGACAGCACCGAGGCCGGTCAGGAACTGCGCCTGCGCCAGGAGTACTTCTTCGTCTCAGCCTCGCTGCAGGACCTGCTCGACCGCCACCTGCGCCATCATCACGACCTGCGTAGCCTGCCGGAACAGGTGGCGATCCAGCTCAACGACACCCACCCGGCGATCGCCGTCGCCGAGCTGATGCGGCAACTGGTGGACGTGCACCAACTGGCCTGGCCGGACGCCTGGGCGCTGAGCGTGGCGACCTTGTCCTACACCAACCACACGCTGCTCCCGGAAGCCCTGGAATCCTGGCCGGTGGCGCTGATGGAGCGCCTGTTGCCGCGCCACATGCAGATCATCTACCTGATCAATGCCTTCCATATAGACGCGCTGCGTGCCCAGGACATCCACGACTTCGACCTGTTGCGTTCGGTCAGCCTGATCGAGGAGGGCCACGGCCGGCGGGTGCGCATGGGCAACCTGGCGTTCCTCGGTTCGCACCAGATCAACGGGGTATCGGCATTGCACACCGAGCTGATGCGCGAAACCGTGTTCCATGACCTGCATCGCCTCTATCCGCAGCGCATCAGCAACAAGACCAACGGCGTGTCGTTCCGCCGCTGGCTGTTCCAGGCCAACCCGGGGTTGACCGAGCTGCTGGTGGAGACCCTCGGCGCCGACCTGCTGGACACCCCGGAACGGCGCCTGCCGGACCTCGAGGAACACGTCGAGGACGCCAGGCTGCGGGCGCGCTTCGCCGAGCAGCGCCGGCAGAACAAGACCGCCCTGGCGCGCCTGGTGCTGGACAGCCTCGGCGTGGCGATCGAACCGGAAGCGCTGTTCGATGTGCATATCAAGCGTATCCACGAATACAAGCGGCAGTTGCTCAACCTGCTGCACACCGTGGCGCTGTACCAGGAGATCCGCAACGACCCGACCGCCGACCGCGTGCCGCGGGTGAAGATCTTCGCCGGCAAGGCTGCCGCCAGCTACCACCAGGCCAAGCTGATCATCAAGCTGGCCAACGACATCGCCCGCACCATCAACGACGACCCCACCGTGCGCGGCCTGCTCAAGCTGGTGTTCCTGCCCAACTACAACGTCAGCCTGGCCGAGGCGATCATTCCCGCGGCGGACCTCTCCGAGCAGATTTCCACCGCCGGGCTCGAGGCCTCCGGGACCAGCAACATGAAGTTCGCCCTCAACGGCGCGCTGACCATCGGCACCCTGGACGGCGCCAACGTCGAGATGAGCCAGCGGATCGGCCTGGAACACATGTTCATCTTCGGCCTCAGCGCCCAGCAGGTGGAGCAGCGCCGGCAGGCCGGGGAGCTGGAGATGGGCGGGGTGATCGCGGCCTCGCCGCGGCTGGAGGAAGCCCTGGAGGCGATCCGCAGCGGGCTGTTCTCGGCCGACGACCGCAGCCGCTACGAAGGGCTGGTGGACGGCCTGGTGCACGACGACCGCTTCATGCTCTGCGCCGACTTCGAGGCCTACTGGCATGCGCAGTGCCGGGTCGAGGAAGTCTGGCGCGAGCCCGATCGCTGGTGGCGCTCGGCGTTGCTCAACGTGGCGCGGATCGGCTGGTTCAGCGCCGACCGGACGATCAGCGAATACGCCCGGGATATCTGGAAGCTATGAAGGGCCTTACCAGAAGCCGGCCGGGTGACGGCGTTCGGGGCCCTCCAGGCGAAGGTCGAAGGCGCGGCGGAAGAATACCGCCAGCTCGCTGTCCAGCACCATCGGGTTGATCGACGCCAGCTCGGCCGGCAGGCTGTGCCATTCCTGGGCCCCGGCCAGGTACTGGCGATGGATGACCCGCTCGCCGGGAATCGCCAGCAGGCTGTAGTGGCTTTTCTCGCCTCCCGGCTCGCCGACTTCCAGGCGCAGGCGAGGATGGCCGTCCTCGTCGAGGTTGAGGTCCACGTTGCAGTCCAGGCCGTAGCTGCGCGCCTCTTCGCAGGAGTCGACGAAAAGCGGTTTCGCCACCTGTTCGACGAGAGAAATGAAATAGTGCTGGAATCGCACTTCGTCACTGTTTTCCATGGCGAGTTCCATTTGTTTTAAAGTTCGACGATTAATTATTGAATGGGTCTATCGGAATGTCAGGCATTGCAATAGAAAAGAATAATTAAGTGCCTCCGCCTGGGTCTTCTTCGATATTCGCTCCATGATATTCGGGGTAGGGTTCCTGATCGCTGTCTCCCGGTTCGAAATTCCATTCATGGCAATCGCGATCGGGTTCTTCGTTGCTTACCACGGGATCGCTGTAGGCCGGATGCTCGTAGGGTTTCATGGTGCTCCTCCGAGATGTGCGGGCTTTCATCTGACGCAATCCGGGGATTCCTGTCAATACTGGCAATGGAATAAGGCAAGGATATTTGAACCCTATGGATTGCGCTCGAAACATGCTGGCAAAACGCTTCGCTTTCATTCGCTGAAAATAATCTGAACCACTGGCGAAACACCCTCTCTGAGTTAGGGCATGCGCAACGCATGCGTCCATGAAATCTGTTCTGAAGAGATTATTCGGAGGAAATAGAAATGGCACAGCATCAAGGTGGTAAAGGCAACTTCGCGGAAGACCCGAAACGTGCTTCGGAGGCCGGCAAGAAGGGCGGCCAGGCCAGCGGCGGCAACTTCAAGAACGATCCGCAGCGGGCCTCCGAGGCTGGCAAGAAAGGTGGCCAGCGCAGCCACGGCGGGAACTGATAACCGCGCAGTGAAGTGAATGGGGCGGAGCAGGGAGGCATCCGCCCCATTTTCATGCCCAGGATGAGGAGAGGAAACCGATGAGCGAGCAGAACAACGAGCAGCGCAGCCAGGCGGCCGGCACCGACACCGTCGACCGTGGCAACAGCAACGCCAAGCTGGAACAGCTGGAGGCCTATCGCGAGGACGCCACCGGAGAGGCCCTGAGCACCAATACCGGCACCCGCATCGCCGATAACCAGAACACCCTGAAGGCCGGCGAGCGCGGACCGTCGTTGCTCGAAGACTTCATCATGCGCGAGAAGATCACCCACTTCGACCACGAGCGCATTCCCGAGCGCGTGGTCCACGCTCGTGGCTCGGCGGCGCATGGCTACTTCGAGGCCTACGAGGACCTCAGCGACCTGACCAAGGCCGGCTTCCTCGCCGAGGCGGGCAAGCGTACCCCGGTCTTCGTGCGTTTCTCCACCGTGCAGGGGCCGCGCGGGTCCGCGGATACGGTGCGTGACGTACGCGGCTTCGCCGTGAAGTTCTATACCGACGAAGGCAACTTCGACCTGGTCGGCAACAACATGCCGGTGTTCTTCATCCAGGATGCGATCAAGTTCCCGGACTTCGTCCATGCGGTGAAACCCGAACCGCACAACGAGATTCCCACCGGAGCGTCTGCCCACGACACCTTCTGGGACTTCGTTTCGCTGACCCCGGAGTCGGCGCACATGGTCATGTGGCTGATGTCCGATCGCGCCATTCCGATCGCCTACCGCAACATGCAGGGCTTCGGCGTGCACACCTTCCGCCTGGTCAACGCGGCCGGCGAGAGCGTGCTGGTCAAGTTCCACTGGCGACCGAAGTCCGGGACCTGCTCGCTGGTCTGGGACGAGGCGCAGAAGCTCGCCGGCAAGGACCCCGACTTCAACCGGCGGACCCTCTGGGAGGACATCGAGAAGGGCGACTATCTCGAATGGGAACTGGGCCTGCAGGTGATCCCGGAGAACCAGCAGGACAGCTTCGACTTCGACCTGCTCGACCCCACCAAGCTGGTGCCCGAGGAGTTGGTGCCGGTAAGGGTGGTGGGACGGATGGTACTCAACCGCAACCCCGACAATTTCTTCGCCGAGACCGAACAGGTGGCGTTCCACGTCGGCCACGTGGTCCCCGGAATCGACTTCACCAACGACCCGCTGTTGCAGGGTCGGCTGTTCTCCTATACCGACACCCAACTGCTGCGCCTGAGCGGGCCGAACTTCAACGAAATCCCGATCAACCGCCCGCTGTGTCCGTTCCACAACAACCAGCGCGACGCGCCGCACCGGCAGACCATCAACCGCGGCCGGGCTTCCTATGAACCGAACTCGATCGACGGCGGCTGGCCGAAGGAAACCCCGCCGGCGGCGCGCAACGGCGGCTTCTCCAGCTACCACGAGCCGGTCAGCGGCAGCAAGCTGCGCAAGCGCGCCGACTCCTTCGCCGATCATTTCAGCCAGGCCGCATTGTTCTGGCACAGCATGAGCGAGGCCGAGCAGGCGCATATCGTCGCCGCCTACAGCTTCGAACTGTCCAAGGTCGAGCGGCAATCGATCCGTGAGCGCGAAGTCAACCAGATACTCCTCAACATTGATCCGCAACTGGCCGCCAGGGTCGCGGCGAACGTCGGTGTGCAGCTCGCCGCGCCGGCCAACCCGGCACCGCAGCCGAAGCCGTCGCCGGCGCTGAGCCAGATGAACCTGCTGTCCGGCGACATCCGTTCGCGCAAGGTGGCGATCCTGATCGCCGACGGCGTCGCCGAGAGCGACGTCAGCGACCTGCGCGACGCGCTCCGCCAGGAGGGCGCGGACGCCAAGCTGATCGCCCCCAGCGCTTCGCCGGTGCAGGCTGAAAACGGCGCCGAACTGAACCCGGAGGGAACCTGGGACGGCCTGCCGTCGGTAGCCTTCGACGCGGTCTTCGTGCCTGGCGGCGCGGCCAGCAGCCAGGCCATCGGCGCTGACGGACGCGGCCTGCACTACCTGCTGGAAGCCTACAAGCACCTGAAGCCAGTGGCCTTCGCCGGCGATGCCCAGGCGCTGGCCAGCCAGCTTTCGTTGCCTGGCGACCCCGGCGTGCTGCTCGGCGCCACGGCCACCGATGTCTTCCCCGGCCTGCGCCAGGCATTGATGCAGCACCGGATCTGGCAGCGCGAGGCGGCGACCAAGGCGATCCCCGCCTGAGGAGCGCCGCTGGCGAATCCGATCGCACCTTCCCGTCGTCTCGTCGGTCACAGCTGGAAAGGGCGGCTGGCCGAGCGATTCGGCGGGAGGACCCGGATGACCTTGCGTTGCCTGATCGGCGGTTGCGACTGGTGCCGGCAACCGGCGTTGCGACTGGGTGAGGAAACCTTCGACTGCGAGCGCTGCCTGCGTTGCGGTGCCCTGCGCTACAGCGGGATACAACGCCGATGAGCGCCTGGGAGACGTTGTGGAAGATCCTCGGCGAGGAGTTCGCCGATCTCGCCGACTTCGAGCAGACCGCCCGCGCCGCGTTGCGCCTGCTGCTGGCGGCGGCGCTCGGCGCGGTACTCGGCTACGAGCGCGAGCAGAGCGGCAAGGCCGCCGGCCTGCGCACGCACATGCTGGTAACCCTCGGCGCGGCGCTGTTCGTCATGCCGCTGCAATTGCAGGGTGGCGGGGCGGACGCGCTGAGCCGGGTGATCCAGGGCACCGTCGCCGGCATCGGCTTCCTCTGCGCCGGCACCATCCTCAAGGCAGGTCGGGAAAGCCGGGTCAGGGGCCTGACCACCGCGGCGGGACTCTGGGCCAGCACCGCCATAGGCGTCGCGGTCGGACTCGGTCACCAGGGTACCGCGGTGCTCGGGACGGTCCTGGCGCTACTGGTGCTGCATGTCCTGGCCTGCCTGAACCGTTCGCCGCCATCTTCCGATAGCCATTGAGGAGAGTTCCGTCATGTTCAAGGACTTCGACGCCTGTACCGCCTGGACCGACGCGATGCAGGAGCGCTGCCAGCCGGTCGGCCTGATCCTCTATCAGCCCAAGCGGCGTGGCGCGGCGGTACGCATGCTGTGGGTAGTGACCCCGGGTTGCAGTTGCCTGAGCGACGCCGAGACCGCCGCCGACAACCTGCTCCAGCGCATCACCGACATCGCCGCCGACGGCCGCGTGCGTTACGCGGACGGCGGCACGCTGTAACCATCAAGAGGAGGAAACCGGCATGGCGCGTGCGATCTGGAAAGGCGCGATCAGCTTCGGCCTGGTGCATATACCGGTGAGCCTGTCGGCGGCGACCTCGTCGCAGGGCATCGATTTCGACTGGCTCGACCAGCGCAGCATGGAGCCGGTCGGCTACAAACGGGTGAACAAGGTCACCGGCAAGGAGATCGAGCGCGAGAACATCGTGAAGGGCGTGGAGTACGAAAAGGGTCGCTACGTGGTGCTGAGCGAGGAAGAAATCCGCGCGGCGCATCCCAAGTCGACCCAGACCATCGAGATCTTCGCTTTCGTCGATAGCCAGGAAATTCCCCTGCAGCACTTCGATACCCCGTACTACCTGGCCCCCGACCGGCGCGGAGGCAAGGTCTACGCGCTGCTCCGGGAGACCCTGGAGCGCACCGGCAAGGTCGCCCTGGCCAACGTCGTCCTGCACACCCGCCAGCACCTGGCGCTCCTGCGGCCTCTAGAGGACGCCCTGGTGCTGATCACTCTGCGCTGGCCGTCGCAGGTGCGCAGCCTGGATGGCCTGGAGCTGGACGAAAGCGTCACCGAGGCGAAACTCGACAAGCGCGAGCTGGAGATGGCCAAGCGCCTGGTGGAGGACATGGCCTCCCACTGGGCGCCGGACGAATACAAGGACAGCTTCAGCGACAAGATCATGAAGCTGGTCGAGGAAAAGGCCGCCAAGGGCCAACTGCACGCGGTGGAGGAAGAGGAGGAGGTGGCCGGCAAGGGCGCCGACATCATCGATCTCACCGACCTGCTCAAGCGCAGCCTGCGTTCCCGCGCCGGCGGCGGCAAGGACAAGGGTAGCGAAAAGGCCGGGGCCGACGCGAAGGGTCGCGCCAAGTCCGGTGCCTCGCGTTCGCGGCGCAAGGCCTGAGGCGAACCGCTGGGTAAATCAACCTGAACCAATCGGTCGCCGGCGGGCTCGGAATCAATGATCGTCCGCGCCGCCGGCCATTCGAGGCCGGCGGACGCCTCGCGACCCATCGCCGAACCCACGTCCCGGAGGAGCGCGCCTCGATGAGTTCGATTGTCCGCAACAGCGACGATGATCCGCTGGTCATCGCCATCCAGCAGCCCCGTATCGCCATCGAGTCGGTCAGCCCGGTGGTGGAAGAGGGCGCCTATCCCGCGAAGACCGAGAGCGACCGCGACCTGCGCCTGGCCGCGCGAATCTTCGCCGATGGCCATGAGGTACTCGGTGCCGAGGTGGTCTGGCGGCGTGTCGGGGAAACCGCGGAGCGGCGCCTGCCGCTGCTGCCCGAAGGCAACGATTTCTGGAGCGCGCAGTTGCGCACGCCGCCCTGCGGCCGCCTGTACTTCCGTATCGAGGCCTGGATCGACCGTTTCGCCGGCTACCGCCGCGAATTGCGTGCCAAGCATGGCGCACGCCTGCCGCTGGACCTGGAGCTGCGCGAGGGCGACGAGCTGCTGCAGCGCTGCGCCGAGCGCGGCGGTCCGGAGATCGCCGCCGCCTGTGCGCCGCTGGCCGAACGCCTGCAGGCCTGCCAGAGCGTCGAGGAGCGGGTGGCGCTGTGGCTGGCGGCGCAGACCGGCGAACTGTTGCGTCTGGTCGGCCCGCGCGAGCACCTGGTGCGCAGCCGCGAATACCCGCTGGAGGTGGAGCGACCGCTGGCGCGCTTCGCCAGTTGGTACGAGCTGTTCCCTCGCTCGGAAAGCGGCGACCCGACACGCCACGGTACCTTCGACGACGTGATCCGGCGCCTGCCGCAGATCGCCGCGATGGGCTTCGACGTTCTCTATTTCCCGCCGATCCACCCCATCGGCCGCACCCATCGCAAGGGCCGCAACAATTCCTTGCGTGCCGAGGCCGGCGACCCCGGCAGCCCGTATGCGATCGGCAGCGAGGAGGGCGGCCACGAGGCGATCCATCCCGAACTGGGCGACCGCGAGGATTTCCGCCGGCTGCTCGTTGCGGTGCGTGAGCACGGCATGGAGCTGGCGCTGGACTTCGCCATCCAGTGCTCCCCCGACCACCCCTGGCTGCGCGAGCATCCCGGCTGGTTCGCCTGGCGTCCGGACGGTAGCTTGCGCTACGCGGAGAACCCGCCGAAGAAGTACGAGGACATCGTCAACGTCGACTTCTACGCCGAACAGGCCCTGCCGAGCCTGTGGGAAGCCTTGCGCGATGTGGTGCTGGGCTGGGTCGAGCAGGGCGTGACGCTGTTTCGCGTCGACAACCCGCACACCAAGCCACTGCCGTTCTGGGAGTGGCTGATCGCCGAAGTGCGCGGCCGCCATCCGCAGGTGATCTTCCTTTCCGAGGCGTTCACCCGTCCGGCGATGATGGCGCGCCTGGGCAAGGTCGGCTTCAGCCAGAGCTACACCTATTTCACCTGGCGCAACGACAAGCAGGAACTGGCGGAGTACTTCGCCGAACTCAACCAGCCACCCTGGCGCGACTGCTACCGGCCGAACTTCTTCGTCAACACCCCGGACATCAATCCCTGGTTCCTGCAACGCTCCGGCCGCCCCGGCTTCCTCATCCGTGCCGCCCTGGCGACCATGGGTTCGGGGCTGTGGGGCATGTACTCCGGCTTCGAGTTGTGCGAGGCGGCGGCCTTGCCGGGCAAGGAGGAGTACCTCGACTCGGAGAAATACCAGTTGCGTCCGCGCGACTACCAGGCGCCGGGCAACATCGTCGCCGAGATCGCCCGGCTCAACCGCATCCGCCGGGAAAACCCGGCATTGCAGACGCACCTCGGGTTCCAGGCCTACAACGCCTGGAACGACCGCATCCTGTATTTCGGCAAGCGCACCGCGGACCTCGCCAACTTCGTCCTGGTGGCGGTCTGCCTGGACCCGCACGAAGCCCAGGAGGCGCATTTCGAACTGCCGCTGTGGGAGTTCGGCCTGCCCGACGACGCCAGCCTCCAGGGCGAGGACCTGATGAACGGGCATCGTTGGGTCTGGCACGGCAAGGTCCAGTGGATGCGCATCGAACCCTGGCACCTGCCGTTCGGCATCTGGCGCGTGCGGCGCGTCGACGCATAAGGAGAAACCCATGGCCAGACGCGAGAAACCGGTCTTTCTCAACGACCCGCAATGGTACAAGGACGCGGTGATCTACCAGGTCCACGTGAAATCCTTCTACGACGCCAACAACGATGGCATCGGCGACTTCGCCGGGCTGATCGAGAAGCTCGACTACATCGCCGACCTCGGCGTGAACACTCTCTGGCTGCTGCCGTTCTACCCGTCGCCACGCCGCGACGACGGCTACGACATCGCCCAGTACCGTGGCGTGCACAGCGACTACGGCAGCCTCGCCGACGCCCGCCGGTTCATCGCCGAGGCCCATCGACGCGGTCTGCGGGTGATTACCGAGCTGGTGATCAACCACACCTCCGACCAGCATCCCTGGTTCATCCGCGCCCGCCACGCGAAGAAGGGCTCGCGCGCCCGCGACTACTACGTCTGGTCGGACAGCGACGAGAAATACCAGGGTACGCGGATCATCTTCATCGACACCGAGCAGTCCAACTGGACCTGGGACCCGGTAGCCCAACAGTACTACTGGCACCGCTTCTATTCCCACCAGCCGGACCTGAACTTCGACAACCCGCAGGTCCTGCGCGAGGTGCTCGGGGTGATGCGCTACTGGCTGGACATGGGCGTCGACGGCCTGCGCCTGGACGCGATTCCCTACCTGATCGAACGCGACGGCACCAGCAGCGAGAACCTGCCGGAGACCCACCAGGTGCTCAAGCGCATCCGCGCCGAGCTGGACGCGCACTATCCCGACCGCATGCTGCTGGCCGAGGCCAACCAGTGGCCGGAAGACACCCGGCCGTACTTCGGCGGCGAGGATGGCGGCGAGGGCGACGAATGCCACATGGCCTTCCACTTCCCGCTGATGCCGCGCATGTACATGGCCATCGCCCAGGAGGATCGCTATCCGATCACCGACATCCTGCGCCAGACCCCGGACATCCCGGCCAATTGCCAATGGGCGATCTTCCTGCGCAACCACGACGAGCTGACCCTGGAGATGGTCACCGACGACGAGCGCGACTATCTCTGGAACCACTATGCCGCCGACCGCCGCGCGCGCCTCAACCTGGGCATCCGCCGGCGCCTGGCGCCGCTGGTGGAGCGTGACCGGCGGCGCATCGAGCTGCTGCACAGCCTGCTGTTGTCGATGCCGGGCACGCCGACCCTGTACTACGGCGACGAGATCGGCATGGGCGACAACATCTACCTCGGCGACCGCGACGGCGTGCGCACGCCGATGCAGTGGTCGGTGGACCGCAACGGCGGCTTCTCCCGCGCCGACCCGGCGAAGCTGGTGCTGCCGCCGATCCTCGACCCGCTGTACGGCTACCAGACGATCAACGTCGAGGCGCAGGCGCGCGACCCGCATTCGCTGCTCAACTGGATGCGCCGCCTGCTCGCCGTGCGCAGCCAGCAGAAGGCCTTCGGCCGCGGCAGCCTGAAGATGCTCGCGCCGAGCAACCGACGGATCCTCGCCTACCTGCGCGAATACGCCGAGGGCGAACGGCAGGACAGCATCCTCTGCGTGGCCAACCTGTCGCGCGCGGCCCAGGCGGTGGAACTGGACCTCGCCAGCCATGCCGGCAAGGTGCCGGTGGAGATGATCGGCGGCATGTCGTTCCCGCCGATCGGCGAGCTGACCTACCTGCTGACCCTGCCGCCCTACGGCTTCTACTGGTTCTACCTGGCCGACGCGACGCAGATGCCGAGCTGGCACGTGGCCGCCGACGAGCGCCTGCCGGAACTGCCGACCCTGGTGGTCAAGCAGCGCCTCGGCGAGCTGCTGCAGGGCGCATCGCGGAACATCCTGGAAGGCGAGACACTGCCGGCCTACCTGCCGAAGCGCCGCTGGTTCGCCGGCGAGAAAGGCCAACCACGGCTCTGCTACATCGTTCCGCTGGACGAGGCGGAGCCGCGCTGTGCGCTGTGCGAAGTGGAGATCGACGGGCTGCGCTACCAGTTGCCGCTGGGCTTCCTCGACGCCGACCAGCGCGGCGACAGCCTGCCTCAGTTGCTGGCCCTGGCGCGCCTGCGGCGCGGGCGCAAGGTCGGCCTGCTGACCGACGCCGCCAGCCTGCCGCTGTTCGCCCGCAAGGTCCTCGCGCAACTCCGCGCCGAGGCGGTGATCGCCCACGGCGACGGCGAGATCCAGTTCATTCCGGCGGCGGGACTGGCGGAACTGGACGACATCGCCGACGAAGACGTCCTGCCGTTCTCGGTGGAACAGTCCAACAGCTCGATCCGCTTCGGCGAGCGCATGGTCCTCAAGGTGCTGCGCAAGATCCTTCCGGGGCTGCACCCGGAAATCGAGGTCGGCGGCTACCTGACCCGCCACGGCTACCCCGGCATCGCCCCGTTGCTCGGCGAGGTACGGCGGGTCGGCGCGGATGGCGAGCCGCACACGCTGATGATCCTGCAGGGCTACCTGAACAACCAGGGCGACGCCTGGAACTGGACCCTGGACAACCTGGAGCGAGCCGTGCGCGACGAGATATCCGCGGCCAGCGAGGCGCTCGAAGGGCAATACGACAGCCTCGCCGAACTGCGCGGCTTCGCCGCCAACCTCGGCGCCCGGCTCGGCGAGATGCACAGCGTACTGGCCAGCGAGTCGGACGATCCGGCCTTCGGCAGCCGCGAAAGCGACGAAGCCAGCGTCCAGGCCTGGGCGCTGCGCATCGCCGAACAGTTGCGCGAAGCCGGCAAACGCCTGAGCGAGCCGCCACGGCCGTTGCAGGGCGAGGCGGCGGAACAGGCGCGGCGCCTGCTGGAACGCCTGCCGGCGCTGCTCGAACGCCTGCCGCTGCTGGCCCGGCAGGCAGCCGGCGGGCTGCTGATCAGGGTTCACGGCGACCTGCACCTGGGCCAGGTGCTGATGGTCCAGGGCGACGCACGCTTTATCGACTTCGAGGGCGAGCCGGCGCGCAGCCTGGAAGAGCGCCGCCAGCGCCACAGTCCGATGAAGGACGTCGGCGGCATGCTGCGCTCGTTCGACTACGCGGCGGCGATGGTCCTGCGCAACGCGCAGAGCACCGATAGCTCGGAACAGGCCGACAGCGCCCGGCGCAAGGTCGCCATGCGCTATCGCAGCGAAGCCCGCGACGCCTTCCTGGTCGGCTACCGCGCCGCCGCAGCGGGCCTCGCGCACGCCTGGCACGGCCGCGAAGGCGAGGGCGCGGCGCTGGCCCTGGCCTGCCTGGAAAAGGCCGCCTACGAACTGCTCTACGAAGCCGACTACCGCCCCGACTGGCTGGAAGTGCCTCTCGCCGGTCTGGCCGAACTCACCGAACACCTCCTGAAGGGCAAGAACCGATGAGCGAACCGATGTCCGAACGCGAACGCTGGCAACTGGAGCTGGACAAGCTGCAGCGCGGCCTGCAGGGCGATCCATTCGCCTTCCTCGGCCCGCAGCGCGACCCCGGCGGCGAAGGCGGCGTGCTGCGCGCCTACCTGCCCGGCGCGCAGCGCGTCGAGCTGCTCGACGAAGACGGCGCGACGCTCGCCGAACTGGAGCAGAGCGACCCCGGCAGCGGCTTGTTCCAGCGCCACCTGGAGCCCCTGCCGCCGCGCTACCGCCTGCGCGTGCACTGGCCGGACGGCGTGCAGGAAAGCGAAGACCCCTATGCCTTCGGGCCGTTGCTCGGCGAACTCGACCTTTACCTGTTCGCCGAAGGCAACCACCGCCAACTGGCCTCCTGCCTGGGCGCGCAACTGACCCGTCACGAAGGCGTGGAGGGCGTGCGCTTCGCGGTCTGGGCGCCGAACGCCGTGCGCGTCTCGGTGGTCGGCGATTTCAACGGCTGGGACGGGCGCCGTCACCCGATGCGACGACGCTATCCATCCGGCGTCTGGGAACTGTTCGTCCCGCGCCTCGGCGAGGGCGAACTGTACAAGTACGAGTTGCAGGGCCACGACGGCCTCCTGCCGCTGAAGGCCGACCCCCTGGCGCTGGCCTGCGAGACGCCGCCCGGAACCGCTTCGAAGACCTGCGCGGCGTTGCGCCACGAGTGGCGCGACCAGGACTGGCTGGCCCGGCGCGCGGAGCGCCAGGGCTATGCGGCACCGCTGTCGATCTATGAAGTCCACGCCGGCTCCTGGCGCCACCGCGACGGCCGGCCGCCGCACTGGTCGGAACTGGCGGAGGAGCTGATTCCCTACGTGCGCCAGCTCGGCTTCACCCATATCGAGCTGATGCCGGTGATGGAACATCCCTTCGGCGGCTCCTGGGGCTACCAGCCGCTCGGGTTGTTCGCCCCCACCGCGCGCTACGGCACGCCGGAGGACTTCGCCGCGTTCGTCGACGCCTGCCACCAGGCCGGCATCGGCGTGATCCTCGACTGGGTGCCGGCGCATTTTCCCACCGACGCCCACGGCCTGGGCCGTTTCGACGGCACGGCGCTGTATGAGTACGAACATCCCTTCGAAGGCTTCCACCAGGACTGGGATACCTACATCTACAACCTTGGCCGCAGCGAGGTGCACGGCTTCATGCTGGCCTCGGCGCTGCACTGGCTGCGCACCTACCACGTCGACGGCCTGCGGGTGGATGCGGTGGCCTCGATGCTCTATCGCGACTATTCGCGCAAGGAAGGCGAATGGCTGCCGAACCGCCATGGCGGCCGGGAGAACCTGGAGGCCATCGACTTCCTCCATCACCTCAACCAGGTGGTCGCCAGCGAAACCCCCGGCGCGCTGGTGATCGCCGAGGAATCCACCGCCTGGCCCGGCGTCAGCCGTCCGGTGGCGGAGGGCGGCCTGGGCTTCAGCCATAAATGGAACATGGGCTGGATGCACGACAGCCTGGCGTACATCGGCGAAGACCCGCTGCACCGGCGCTATCACCACCACCAGTTGACCTTCGGCCTGCTCTACGCCTTCTCCGAGCATTTCATCCTGCCGATCTCCCACGACGAGGTGGTACATGGCAAGCACTCGCTACTGGACAAGATGCCCGGCGACCGCTGGCAGAAGTTCGCCAACCTGCGCCTGTACCTGAGCTTCATGTGGTCGCACCCGGGCAAGAAGCTGCTGTTCATGGGCTGCGAGTTCGGCCAGTGGCGCGAGTGGAACCACGACGGCGAACTGGACTGGTACCTGCTGCGCTATCCGGAGCATCAGGGCGTACAGGACCTGGTGGCGGCCCTCAACCGGCTGTACCGCGAACTCCCCGCACTGCATGCGCGCGACGGCGAGGCGCTCGGCTTCGAATGGCTGATCGGCGACGACCAAGCGAACAGTGTCTACGCCTGGCTGCGCCACGCGGCCGGCGAGCCATCGCTGCTGGCGGTACACAATTTCACCCCGGTGCCGCGCCAGGGCTATCGGATCGGCGTACCGCAAGGCGGCGACTGGGACGTGCTGCTCAATAGCGACGCCCAGGCGTTCGCCGGTTCCGGCTCAGGCAGCCAGGGCCGCGTCTCCAGCGAGTCGTGCGGCGCCCATGGCCAGGCGCAGTCGCTGCTGCTCGACCTGCCGCCGCTGGGCACGCTGCTGCTGCGTCCGGCCGGCTGATTCAGGCCTGGCCCTGGCGCAGGCGGCGCTGTTTGCGGCGCAGGCGGATCGCCCGGCGCTCCAACAGCAGGTAGACCACGCAGGCCAGCGCCAGGGGTAGGAGGAAATACAGCACCCGGTAGCCGATCAACGCGGCCAGCAGCACGCCCTGGGACAGGCGCCCCTGGAGCAGGGCGATGAACACCGCTTCGAGCACCCCGAGCCCGGCCGGGATATGGGTGATGACCCCGGCGATGCTGCTGATCAGGAGGATCGCCAGGACGCTCGGGTAATCCACGCCGTGCGGCAGCAGGCTGTACAGCAGCAGCGCCATCAGCGACCAGTTGCTCGCTCCGAGCAGGCCTTGCAGGGCCGCCAGCCGCCAGGAGGGCAGGGTCAGCCGATGCTCGCGCCAGCCCCAGGCGCGGCGTCGGGCGAAACGGCAGGCCAGCAGGTAGCCGGCGGCCAGCGCCAGGAGCAGGGCGCCGATCAGGCGCAGGCCGTCGCTGCCGAGCTTCCAGCCCGGCGGCAAGGCCGGCAGGCCGCAGCTGAACAGGATGCCGGCGAGCAGCAGGTAGCCGAACCAATTGGTCACCAGGCTGAAGGTGAGGATCCGGGTGATGTCGGCGATGCCCAGGCCGAGCCGGCTGTACAGGCGATAGCGCAGCGCCACGGCGCCGACCCAGGAACTCAGGTTGAGGTTGAACGCATTGCACACGAAGGCCACGGTGAAGACCCGCCGCTTGGGCAGCGAGTGGCCGATGTAGTAGCGGCTGAGCAGGTCGAAACTGCTGAACACCGTATAGCCGGCGGCCGCCAGCAGCAGTCCGAGGAACAGGGTCGCGGGGCGATACTCGCCGAGGGCGTGGCGGACTTCCTGCCAGTCGAGATTCTTCACCAGGAGGAACAGCAGCACCGGGACCAGCACGAAGAACGCCAGGGTCAGTAGCCTGCGCAGCCAGCGCCAGTGAGCGCGGCGTGGCGCCGCCGAGGCAGTTGCGTGACCGCCGCCGTTCATGGGTTGCCCCGCTGGCCCTGGCGTTCCTGCCAGCGCCGCGACGGACGCGGCTCCAGCGATTTCAGGCGCGGCAGATGGGCGGGTACCCAACCGGCGATGGCCGGGAAATGCCGGGAAAAGTGGAAGCCGAGGAAGATCAGCGGCGCCCGCCACCAGTAACCGCGCCTGGCGTGGCGGCGGCTGATGCGCCGGCAGTGGCGGCGCGCCAGTTCGCGCAGGTGCTGGTAGAGTTGGCCGTTGAAGGCGACGTCGTGGATCACCAGGTTGGCCTCCAGGTTCAGCGACAGGCTGAGGGGATCGAGATTGCTCGAACCGATGGTCGACCAGTCGTCGTCGATCACCGCGACCTTGCCGTGCAGCGGACGCTGGCAGTATTCGTGGATACGCACGCCCTCGCGCAGCAGGTAGTCGTAGAGCAGCCGGCTGCACAGGCGCACCAGCGGCATGTCCGGCATGCCCTGTAGTACCAGGTCGACGCGCACGCCGCGGCGCGCCGCATCGCGCAGCTCGCGAAGCAGGCGGTAGCCGGGGAAGAAATAGGCGTTGGCGATCAGCAGGCGCCGCCGCGCCTGGCGGATCGCTTGCAGGTACTCGCGCTCGATGTCGTCGCTGGACTGGTCGTTGTCGCGGATCACCAGGCGCACCCGCGCCGGCTGCCCGGCGCCCGACGGCCGCAACGGCGGGTAGTCGGCGTCCGGTTCGAGCAACGCCAGGCAGGCCTGGCGGATATCGCGCACCACCGGACCCTCGACGCGCACCGCGTAGTCCTGCTTGGCCATGTTGCCGCGACGCACCAGGTGGTCCTCGCCGTAGTTGATGCCGCCGACGAAGGCCTGCTGGCGATCGATCACCACCAGCTTGCGGTGCAACCGGCGAAACAGGTTGGTACGCATGCCGAGCAGGCGCGGGCGCGGGTCGAACAGGTGCACGCGAACCCCGGCGGCGGTCAGCCTGGCCAGGTAGTCCGGGCTGAGCGAGGCGGTGCCGTAACCGTCCACCGTGACCTGTACCTCGACACCGCGCTCGGCGGCGGCGCTGAGGGCTTCCTGCAACTGCCGGCCGACCTCGTCCTCGAAGATGATGAAGGTTTCCAGGAGGATCTCCCGGCGCGCCTCGGCGATGCACTGGAACAGGCGCGGAAAGTACTCTTCGCCGTTGATCAGCAGTTCTACGCGGTTGCCGTCGCGCCAGGGGAAGTTCATGGCTCCACCTCCACCGCCAGCGGCAGGTGGTCGGACAGGTGCGACCAGGGCCGCCGCGAGAGGATGCGCGGCTGGCGCCCGCGGGCATTGCGCAGGTAGATGCGGTCCAGCGGCAGCACCGGCCAGCGCGCCGGGAAGCTGCGCGCCGGCCGGCCCTGGGCGCCGACGAAGACTTCGCGCAGGCCGCAACCAGCGAGCAGGCGGTCGGCGCGCTGGCGCCAGTCGTTGAAGTCGCCGGCGACCACCACCGGCTCGCGCTCCGGCAGGCCCGCCACCAGCTCGCAGAGCAGTTGCAACTGGCGCTGGCGCTGCGCCTCGCGCAATCCCAGGTGCACGCAGACCGCGTGCAGCGGACGGCCGATGTCGATCACCGCATGCAACAGGCCGCGTTCCTCGTTGCCCGCCACCGAGACGTCGAGGTTGCGGTGGGCGAGGATCGGATGCTTGGAGAGCACGGCATTGCCATGGTGGCCTTCGGGATACACCGCGTTGCGCCCGTAGGCGAACTGCGGCCACATGCTGTCGGCCAGATACTCGTATTGCGGCGCCGGCGGCCAGGACGGCAGGCGCGCGGCGTGCAGGCTATGGGAGCCGAGGACCTCCTGGAGGAACACCAGGTCGGCACCGACGCTGCGCACCGCTTCGCGCAACTCCGGCAGGATGAAGCGCCGATTGAACGGGTTGAAACCCTTGTGGGTGTTCACCGTCAGCACCTGCAGGCGCGGCAGGATCATGCGGCACTCTCCCGCAGGTCATCGGGCAACTGTCCGGGCACCGTGCGCAAGCTGCCGTCGAGTTCCAGCAGCTGCAGGAGGCGCCGGGCGTCGTAAGGTGCGCGCACCTTGACGTCGTTGTCGAAGTAGCAGTACAGGTCGCGCGCCGTCGCCTTCGCCGGTGCGTCCTGGCTGGCCCGGCGCAGGTCGTCGGCCTGGCCGCCGCTGGCCCAGGCGTGGATCCGTGCCTGCCACTGGCCCAGGGCCGCTTCCGAGTAGCCGCTGCGGTACAGCTCCTTGTCGCCATGCAGGCGCAGGTAGAGGAAGTCGGCGCAGACGTCGCCGAGCAGCGGCCACTTGCCGGCGGTATCGGCCACCACCAGGGCCACCCGGTATTCGCGCAGCAGCTCGATGAACGTCGGGTCGACGAAGCTCTCATGGCGGATTTCCACGGCATGCCGCAGGCGCTGCGCCGGATCGCCGTCGAGGTAGCCCTCGCGGTGCAGGCGCGCGGCGCTGTGCCGGGCGAGCTTCTGCGCGGCGGCGCCGTCGCGCGGCAGGCGGGCGAGGAAATCGGCGAACAGCTCGCGGTCGAAGCGCATGCTCGGCGGGAACTGCCAGAGGAACGGGCCGAGGCGCTGGCGCAGGGCGAGGGGGCCGGAGGCGAAGAAGTTCGCCAGCGGCTCGTCGATCTCGCGCAGGCGCCGCACGTGGGTGATGTAACGCGGGG
The DNA here is from genome assembly GCF_037574965.1 of Pseudomonas sp. KBN12P06040. Classification (NCBI taxonomy): domain Bacteria; kingdom Pseudomonadati; phylum Pseudomonadota; class Gammaproteobacteria; order Pseudomonadales; family Pseudomonadaceae; genus Pseudomonas; species Pseudomonas sp. KBN12P06040. The sequence continues at coordinate 3,189,663 of NZ_JBBELS010000001.1, read as the reverse complement.
CCTTGACGCTGAAAACGAAGTCCTCGGGGGTGTCCTCGGCCCAGCCGCGGAAGCGCTCGGGCGTCTGCAGGGCGTAGAAGGTGCCGTTGATCTCGATGCTGTTCACCGCCCGCGAGGCGAAGCGCAGTTCGTCCTTCTGGCGCAGCCCCTCGGGATAGAAGTCGCCTCTCCAGGGGGCGTAGCGCCAGCCGGAAATGCCGATGCGCAGGCGTGCCGGTGCGCTCATGCATCACCCCCGGGCGCCGCTTTCCGGCGTCGGCCGGCGCGCCAGTTCGTCCACCGCGCGTTCGTCGAGGCGTTCCTCGCTGCCCTCGACCTGGCGCTTCTGCGGCACCAGTTCGACCTTGATCCAGCCGGTCTCGCGGCGGTCGAAGGCTTCGAAGGCCTCGATGGCGTCGCCGATCGGCTTCACCTGGGTGAGGATCTTCGCCGGGTCGATGCGTCCGCTGAGCACATGTTCGAGCAGCAGCGGAATGTACTTGCGGTGGTGGCAGTTGCCCATGCGGATGGTCAGGTTACGGTTCATCGCCAGGCCGATGGGAAACTGCCGCGAGTCTTCGGCGTAGACGCCGATGATCGACAGGGTGCCGGCCTTGGCCAGGCCCTGCACCGCCCACTCCAGGGCCTGTGCGGGGGCGTTGCCGGGACTCCAGCTGGTGCCCTCCTGGCGCGGCGCCGGGGTGGCGATGCCATGGCTGTGCTCGGCGTCCACGCCGACGGCGTCGATGGCGCGGTCCACGCCGATCCCGGCGGTCAGCCAGCGCAGGGCCTGGACCGGATCCTCGCGCTCGAAGTCGATCACTTCGGCGCCTTGCTGGCGGGCCATGTGCAGGCGGTCCGGGTGGCGGTCGATGGCGAACACCCGGGCGGCGCCGAGGAGCAACGCGCTGGCGATGGCGAACTGGCCGACCGGACCGCAGCCGAACACGGCGACGGTGTTGCCGGGGGCGATACCGGCCAGTTCGGCGCCGAAATAACCGGTGGGGAAGATGTCCGACAGGAGTATCGCCTGGTCGTCGCTGATGCTGCTGGGCAGGCGGATCAGGCCGATGTTGGCATAGGGAATCCGCGCTTTCTCGGCTTGCAGCCCATGGAAGCCGCCGTTGGCCCGGGGACCGCCGAAGAACGCGGTGCCGGCCTGGCTGCCGCCGGGGTTGGCGACGTCGCACTGGGCGTAGTAGCCGGCTCGGCAATACACGCAATTGCCGCAGGCGATGGTCGAGGGAATCACCACCCGGTCGCCGACCTGCAGGTTGCGCACTTCGTCGCCGAGCGCCTCGACGATGCCCACGCCCTCATGGCCGAGGATGGTTCCCGGACGCATGCCGCCGACGCTGCCACGGACGAAGTGCAGGTCGGTGCCGCAGATCGCCGAGGCGGTCAGCCGCACGATGGCGTCGGTGGGTTCCTGCAGGCGCGGCTCCGCCACGTCTTCCAGGCGGATGTCGCCGATGTCATGGAATACCACGGCTTTCATGGCGTTCTCCCGGTTGGGGCCCGGCCTCGGCCGGAACGGCAAAGGCGGGCCGGGTGGAAGAAAGGCTCAGTAGTGGGCCTGGGCGACGCCCTGCAGGACGGTGGCGCTGGAGGCCTGGTCGCGGCAGCTGGCGATGTTGCCCAGGGAAACCACGCCGACCAGCCGCTTCTCGCGGTTGAGCACCGGCAGGCGGCGCATCTGGATGTCGGCCATGTTGCGGGCCACGTGCTGGACGTCTTCGTCTTCGAAGCAATAGTGGATGTCGCCGCTCATGATGCGGCCCAGCGGGGTATCCCCGGACAGGCCGCCGGCCACCGCGCGGATGGCGATGTCGCGATCGGTGATCATCCCGACCAGGCGGTCGCCTTCGCCGACCAGCAGGGCGCCGCTGTCGATCCTCGCCATGGTGGCGGCCGCCTCGCGGATGCTCTGCTGCGGGTCGGCGACCTGGACGTTGCGGGTCATGATGTCGCTGATCTTCATGCTGTCCTCCTGTGTAGGGTGGATGTGCGGGCGCCGCGTGCGGCACCTACAGGTTCCGACTGGAGGTGCCGGGGGCGGTTCAGCTTTTTTCCCCGCCGTTCATCCTTCCGCTCCGGCGCCCGGCGGTTGTAGCTCGAACAGCAGGAAACTGCGGCCGCCGACCAGGAACTCGCTGGCGAACGGGTAGCGTTCGCCGAGCGGGTCCTCCGGCCGCTGGGTATCCAGCAGGCAGGTCCAGCCGCTGCCCTCGGCCACCTCGGGAAGACGGAAGGACACCGCGTCGTGGTAGGCATTGAGGATCAGCAGCAGGGTGGCATCCTCACCGCTGCGCAGGATCCCGGTGGGTTGCGCGCGGCCATCGAGGAGCACGCCGAGACAGCGGGCGTGCTCGTCGTGCCAGTGTTCCTCGGTCATCTCCTCGCCGCCGGGCGCCAGCCAGGTGACGTCCTTGACACCCAGCGCCTCGTTGTACTCGCCGACCAGGAAGCGCCCCCTGCGCAGGATCGGATAGCGTTGGCGCAGGGCCAGCAGGCGCTGGGTGAAGGCCAGCAGCGAACGGCCCTCGTCGTCCAGCCGCCAGTCGATCCAGCCCAGTTCGTTGTCCTGGCAATAGACATTGTTGTTGCCCTGCTGGGTGCGGCTGAACTCGTCGCCGGCGACCAGCATCGGGGTGCCCTGGGACAGCAGCAGGGTGGACAGCAGGTTGCGCATCTGGCGCAGGCGCAGGGCGCGGATCTCCGGGTCGTCGGTGGGGCCCTCGCAGCCGTGGTTCCAGGACAGGTTGTGGTCGCTGCCGTCGGCGTTGTTCTCGCCGTTGGCCTCGTTGTGCTTGTGATCGTAGGAAACCACGTCGCGCAGGGTGAAACCGTCGTGGGCGGTGACGAAGTTCACCGACGCGTAGGGCCGCCGTCCACGCTGGTCGTAGAGATCGCCGGAGGCGGTTAGGCGTCGCGCCAGTTCCGGCAGCATGCCGTCGTCGCCGCGCCAGTAGGCGCGCACGCAATCGCGGAAACGGTCGTTCCATTCCGCCCAGCCGGGCGGGAAGCCGCCTACCTGGTAGCCGCCGGGGCCGCAATCCCAGGGTTCGGCGATCAGCTTGCACTTGCTCAGCACCGGGTCCTGGCGGCAGGCGACGAGGAAGCCGTGGCGCTCGTCGAAACCGTCCGGATGGCGGCCGAGGATGGTCGCCAGGTCGAAGCGGAAGCCGTCCACGCGCATCTCTGTGGCCCAGTAGCGCAGCGAGTCGGTGACCATCTGCAACACGCAGGGGTGGCTGAGGTCGAGGGTGTTGCCGGTGCCGGAATCGTTGATGTAGTAGCGGCGCTGGTCGGGCATCAGGCGGTAGTACGAGGCGTTGTCGATGCCACGCATGCACAGGGTCGGACCCAGCTCGTTGCCTTCCGCGGTGTGGTTGTAGACCACGTCGAGGATCAGCTCCAGCCCGGCGTCGTGGAGGTGCGCGACCATCTCCTTGAACTCGTTGACCTGGCCGCTGGCGAGGTAGGCCGGGTGCGGGGCGAAGAAGGCGATGCTGTTGTAGCCCCAGTAGTTGCTCATGCCGTTTTCCAGCAGGTGCTTGTCGTCGACGAAGCCGTGGATCGGCAGCAGCTCGACGCTGGTCACCCCGAGCCGGCGGATGTGCGCCAGCAGGTCGGCGTTCATCAGCCCGGCGAAGGTCCCGCGAACCGCCTCCGGGACCTGCGGATGGCGCATGCTGAGCCCGCGCAGGTGGGCTTCGTAGATCACCGTGCGGTCCCAGGGGACGCGTACCGGCGGGCGCTCGGCCCAGGTGAAGGCCGGATCGATGACCTTCGACTTGGGCACGAAGGGCGCGCTGTCGCGCTCGTCGAAGCTGAGGTCGGCGTCGGCCGAGCCGATGGTGTAGCCGAACAACGCCTCGGACCAGCGCAGGCGGCCGACCAACTGCTTGGCGTAGGGATCGAGGAGCAATTTGTTGGGATTGAAGCGGTGGCCGGCATCCGGCTCGTAGGGACCGTGCACCCGGTAGCCGTAGATCTGCCCCGGGTGGGCGTCGGGCAGGTAGCCGTGCCAGATCTCGTCGGTGTACTCGGGCAATTCGATGCGCTCGATCTCCTTTTCCCCGCGCGCGTCGAACAGGCACAGCTCGACCTTGGTCGCGTGGGCCGAGAACAGCGCGAAATTGACGCCGAGGCCGTCCCAGGTGGCGCCAAGGGGGAAGGGGTGCCCTTCGCTGATCCGCGAAGGGGCGGGGCTACGCTTTCTGCTCATGCACTGGACTCCTCATTCGCCCGCTTCGGGCTTGCGGCGGCTGCGCGGCTTGGCCGCCGCCGGTTTTTCGCTGGCGGGCCGCGCCGGGGACGTGGCCCTCGGCTTGCGCGGCTTGGCGGCCGGCGCTTGCAGCAGGGCCGGGGTTTCCTTGGCGGCCTTGGCCCGACCGCGGGTCTTCTTCGGTGCCGCCGCGGCGGCTTCCGCTTCGGCCAGTTGCCGGGCCATGGCCCAGTGGCGTTCGGCCTGGCCGTCGGGGCAGCCCTCGGATTCCCAGATCTGGTAGGCGAACTCTCGTATGCGTTTTTCGTCGGCGCTCATGGGGTGTCCTCCTGGGCGAGGCGGTAAAGCAGGTTGACGGGAAAGTCGGCGAGCACTTCGGACAGGCTCAGGTGCCCGTCGCTGGGCAGCGGCATGGTGGAAAACAGGCCGCTGTAGGTGCATTCGGAGAGACTCGGCGGCAGCAGCAGGCAGGTGTCGCCCCAGGCCTCGGCCGGCACCTGCGGCTGCGTGGCGTGGCCGAGCAGGGCGCAGGCCAGGCGCGGGACCACCACCAGCAGGCAACCGTGACGACTGCGCCGGGCGAAGGCCAGGACCCGCTCGGCATGCTCGCCGCTGACCTCCAGGGGCAGGTAGTCGCCGTCGCGGAACAGGCCCGGCTGCATCCGCCGCAGCCCCAGCACGCGGGCGATCAGGGTCTGCTTGATGCGACCGTCGCGCCAGTGCTCCAGCAGTTCCGGGAAGGGCGTCGGCGCGGCCAGGGCGGCGGCGTGCCGGGCGAAGTCCACCGGCCTCCGGTTGTCCGGGTCGACCAGGCTGAAGTCCCAGTCCTCGCGCCCCTGGTAGAGATCGGGGATACCCGGGCAGGTCAGGCGCAGCAGGCATTGGGCGAGGCCATTCAGGGCCCCGGCCGGCATCAGTCGCGCCGCCGCGTTGCCCAGCGACTGGCGCAGGGCCTGGGCCAGTGGCGCGCGCAGGAGTTGTTCCAGATAGTCGGCGCAGGCGCGCTCGTAGTCTTCGTCGGGCGCGGTCCAGCGCGTGCGCAGCTTGGCTTCGCGCAAGGCCTTGCATTGCCATTCGCGCATCCGCGCGAGGAACGCTTGGTCCAGGGCGGCGCCGTCGCAAGGCGCGTCGAGCGGCCAACTGCCGAGCAGGGCCTGGAACAGGATCAGCTCGTCGCCGGGACTCGGCGCCGGCCCCTCGGCGAGGTCGCGGCGTAACGGCGTGGCCAGGCTTTGCCAGTGCTCGACGTTACGCGCGAACCAGGGCGCCAGTTCACTGAGCGCCGCAAGACGGGCGCGGGCGTCCTCGCCGCGCTTGTGGTCATGGCTGGCGGTGGCCAGCAGGGCGCGCGGGCTGGCCAGGCGCCTGGCTTCGCAGGCGGCATGGAATTCCTCGGCGGAAGCGGCGAAGCGCTGCGGGTCGAAGCCGACGTCGTTGCGCGAGAGCAGGGCCGCCGAGCGATAGCAGGCGGTATCCTCCACGGCCTTGGCGGCGGTCGGCGAACTCAACTGCTGGAAGCGCGCCAGCAACTCGCCGCGCAGGCGCCGCAGCGGACCGGGCGGCAGCTCGCGCAGCGGCTGCCCGCCGAGCCAGCGTTCGAGATGGTCGAGGACCGCCCGGTCGGCTTCGTCGAGATCCTCGCGGGCCGCCTCTGCGGCATAGCGGAACACCTCGCGATCCTGCACCGAGCGACCGCAGGCCCCGGCGTAGGTACGGTAGACCGGAAAGCGCGCGAGCAACTGGAACAGCGCGCGGCGGATACCGCCCAGGGTCAGGTCGCGGCTGGCCAGGTCGGCCCGCGCCACCCGCAAAAGACCCTGGGCGAGGTTCTCCAGGTCACCGGCGAGGCTTCCCGCCAGGACCAGTTGGCGAGCCTGGTAGACCTCGTCGAGAAACGCCTCCGGGCGTCCGCTGACCCGCTGCCAGAGTTCGCGCAACGGTCGTTCGCCGCGCGGATCGTGCTGCAACAGGCTGACCTGGTTCATGAAGTCGTAGCCGGTGGTGCCGTCGCACAGCCAATCCTCGGGCAGGCGCTCCTCGCCACCGAGGATCTTCTCAACGTACAGCAGCATCGGCGCGCCGCCGCGACGGGCGCGGATCCGCTCGCTGCGGCGGCGCAGGCGTCGGCAATAGCCGCGCGGATCGGCCAGGCCGTCGACGTGATCGATGCGCAGGCCATCGAGCAGACCGTCCTCGAGCAACTGGAAGACCTTGCCGTGCACGGCCTCGAACACCTCGCCGCGCTCGACCCGCAGGCCGACCAGTTCGCTGATGTCGAAGAAACGGCGCCAGTTGATGTCGTCCGCCGCGGTGCGCCAGCTGGCCAGGCGGTAGTGCTGCGCCTCGAGCAGGCGGTGCAGGCGTTGGCGAGCCTCCTCGTGGCGTTCCTGGAGCTTGCCCAGCGTGCGCTCCAGGGCGGCGCGCGGAGCGCTCTCGGCGAGCGCAGCCGCCAGTCGACGCTGCATCTCGCGCAAGGCCTCGCGGTCCTGCTGGCACTCGCGGAAACCGCCGGCCAGGTCTGACAGGCGCGGCTCGCCGCTGTCTTCCAGCAGCTCCGGGTAGCTGCCCGGCCAGAGGGGGAAGCGCTGCTCGCCGTGGCTCGCCAGCAGGCGGCCGGCCTCGCGGTCCAGGCTCAGGCCGATCTCCCCGGCAGCCAGGACCTCGCCGTAGTCGCTGCGCAGGAACGGCAGCAGCACTTGGCCGCGCAACGCGGCGTCGTGGGATTCCCACTGGATGTCGAAGAAACTCGCGTAGGGACTCTCGCGCCCCCATTCGAGCACGTCCTGCCACCAGGGATTGGCGCCGCCGCCGATGCCCATGTGGTTCGGCACTATGTCCATGAGCAGGCCCATGCCGCGTTGCCGCAGCCCCTGGATCAGGCGCAGCAGCGCCGGCTCGCCGCCCAGTTCCGGATTGATCCGGGTCGGGTCGACCACGTCGTAGCCGTGGCTGGAGCCGGGCCGCGCGCGGAACAGCGGCGAGGCGTAGAGATGGCTGATGCCCAGGTCGGCGAAATAGTCCAGCCAGGGCAGGGCATCGTCGAGGGTGAAGCCGGCGTGGAATTGCAGGCGCAGGGTAGCGCGGGGCTCAATCATGGGCGGCCTCCTCGGCATCCCGGCGGCTGCGTTCGAGCAGGCGCAGGCGCCGGTCGACCTGCGGCGTTCCGAGCATCTGCGCGGCGTTTTCCGGCCAGCGCCGCCGCCAGTTCGGGTGGGCGTCGCCGGGGCCGGGCAGGTTCGGCTGCTCCAGGCTGCCCAGGGCGTCCTCCAGGGGCAGTAGCACCAACGGCGCGGGGGTTGCTCCGACATAGCCGATGCAGGCGTCCAGCGGCACTTCGGCGGCGGGGTCGGGATCGACCGGCGGTTCGAGGCTGGCGGCCAGCGCCCGGCGCTCCTCGGCGCGCAGTTCCAGGTCGGCCGCGCATTCCTCGGCGCTGCGGTGTCCGGCGCGGCCGCGCCAGTGGATGTCCTGGCCCCGCCACCAGCCGGACAGGCTCGGCAGGTCGTGGGTGCTGGTGGTGGCCATGGCGTCCGCCGGCCATTGCGCCGGGGGCACGAAGCGTTCGCCGCGCCGCTCGAAGAGCAGCACGCGGGTACCCAGCACCTGGCGGCGTGCCAGTTCCTCGCGCAGGCCTTCGGGCACGGTGCCGAGGTCCTCGCCGATGACCAGCGTCGAGGCGCGGCTGGCCTCCAGCGCCAGCAGGCGCAGCAGCTCGCGCTGCGGGTAGCGCAGGTAGGCGCCGGCGTGGGGCGGCTGGCCGCGCGGGATCAGCCAGAGACGTTGCAGGCCCATCACATGGTCGATGCGTAGCCCTCCGGGCCAGGCCAGGTTGGCCCGCAGCATCTCGCGGAATGCCCGGTAGCCGTGGCGGCGCAGGCCTTCGGGATTGAACGCGGAAACGCCCCAGTCCTGTCCGGACTGGTTGAGGATGTCCGGCGGCGCGCCGACATTCACTTCGGCGAGCAGCTCTTCCTGCCGCGACCAGGCCTGGCTGCCGCCGCCATCGGCGCCCACCGCCAGGTCGGCGACCAGACCGATGGCCATCCCGGCCTCGCGCGCCTGGCGCTGGGCATGTTGCAGGCAGCGTTGGGTCAGCCACTGGCCGAAGGCGCGGAAGTCCACTTCCTCGGCGTGATCGGCGCAGAAGGCGGCCACCGCCGGCTCGCCGGGGCGGCGCAGCGGCTCCGGCCAGCGTCGCCAGTCGGGGCCAGCGCCCAGGTGCGCCTGCAGGGTCTCGAAGCGGCAGTGGTGCAGCAGGGCCTCGCCGGCTTCGCGGCGGAATTCGGCGAGGTCGTGGCGCAAGGGACTGGCGCGCTCGGTGAAGTCGCGGTGGAGTTGGCGCAGCAGGCGCATGCGCAGGTCCGCCGCCGCTGTCCAGTCGATCAGCTCCAGGCTCTCCAGGCGGGCCATCTCCGCGGCCAGGCCGGCGCGACGGATCGCCTGTTCCACCGCCGCAGCGCCGAGAATGGTCGCCGGCGCGGCGTGCAGGACATTGAAGAACAGCCGGCTGGACGGCGAGTAGGGGCTGTAGGCATGTCCGTTGGCCTCGGCGAGGGCGTGCAGCGGGCTGATCGCCAGCGCGTCGGCGCCATGCCGCGCGGCGCTGCGTAGCAGGTCCTCGAGGGCGGCGCTGTCGCCCAGGCCGCCGTCGCCGGGGCGGCGCAGGGCATAGACCTGGGCGGCCAGACCCCAGCGACGCGAGCGACCCGGGGCGAGGCTGGCCAGGGACGGACAGCTCGGCGGCGCCATCGCCACCGCCCATTCCCGCTGCTCCAGCGACAGCTGCGCATAGCCGCTGCGGGCCTGCGCCGGCAGGCGGCCTTCGGCGTCCAGGCGCAGGGCGATCCGCGTGCCGTCCTCGTAGACCAGTTCGCCCGGGGTGCCGGCGGGGCCGAGCGCTTGCTCCAGCGGCTGGCCGCATTCGCCGACCAGCAGTCCGAGGTTGGCGCTGTCCTCGCGCAGCCGGGCCAGCGCGGCCAGGCTCTGTTCGATCTGTTGCGGACTCTGCGCCGGATAGCCGAGTGCTTCCAGCAGGCCGCGCTGGACCTCCGGGTCGACCCGCTGCGGCCGTCCGTTGGCGTCCTGCCAGTCGAGTTGCAGGCCCACGGCGGCGGCCAGTTCGGCCAGGCGTGCGTCACTCATGGGCGGGCTCCAGGCTGACCGCGATGCTGCGGGGACTTAGGCGGCCGCGGCGATACTCGGCACAGGCGAGGTTGTCGAGGAACAGCACCTGGGTGGCGGCCGCCGGCGGCTCGACTTCCGCTTCGAGCGGAGAAGGGTTGAAGTCGATTCGCCAGTCACTGCCGTCACCGAGTCGCCAGCGCGCCGACAGCGCGGCGCCGGCGATGGTGGTCACGCCCAGCGAACGGGCGCCGCGCAGGCGCGGGATCAGGTATTCGTGACGGATTTCCAGCAGTTGCCGGTAGAAGCCGCGCCAGGCCGGGTCGCAATCGGCCAGGCCGGGACGCGAGCGCTCGAAGGTCTCCACCGCGTTGGGATCGGGGAGCGAGGCGAGGGCGGCGCCGTCGCCGAAGCGGCCGAACTCGCCGAACTCCTTGCGTCGTCCCTCGCGGACCGCGTCCGCCAGTTCGCCCTGGTGATCGGTGAAATACAGGAACGGTTCGCGCGCGGCGCATTCCTCGCCCATGAACAGCAGCGGGATCATCGGCGCGAGCAGTTGCAGCGCTATCGCCAGGCGCAACGCCTGGGGTTCGGCGAGAACGCTGAGACGCTCGCCGAAGGCGCGGTTGCCGACCTGGTCGTGGTTTTGCAGGAACAGCACGAAGGCGTCCGGCGCCAGGTCGGCACTCGGTTCGCCGCGCGGCCGGCCGTGGCGGTTGGCTTCGCCCTGGTAGACGAAGCCTTCGGCCAGGCAGCGCGCCAGGCACCGCAGCGGCTCGGGGTAGTCCTGGTAGTAGCCGTCGTTCTCGCCGGTGAGCAGGACGTGCAGCGCATGGTGGCCATCGTCGTTCCACTGTGCGTCGTAGCCCTGGCGCAGCAGGCTGGCGCGGTTGTCGTCGTTCTCCAGGACCAGGTGCAGATGGCGCTCGGGGCCGGCGGCGCCGCGCAGGCGGCGGGCCATCTCGACGAGGAACGCGCTATCGGGAATCGCGTGCACGGCATCGAAGCGCAGGCCGTCGATGCGATAGTCGAGCAGCCACATCAGGGCGTTTTCATAGAAGAACTCGCGGACTTCGCCGCGACGGAAATCGATGGCCTGGCCCCAGGGCGTCTGCCGGTCGTCGCGAAAGAACGCGGCGGCGTACTGGGCGAGGTAGTTGCCGTCCGGGCCGAAGTGGTTGTAGATCACGTCGACGAAGACCATCAGGCCCATGCCGTGTGCGCTGTCGATCAGATGCTTGAGCTGCTCGGGCGTGCCGTAGGCCGACGCCGGGGCGAACGGCAGCACGCCGTCGTAGCCCCAGTTGCGGCGACCGGGAAACTCGCCCAGCGGCATCAGCTCCACGGCGGTCACGCCCAGTTCCACCAAGCGCGGAAGGAAGCGCTCGACCTCGGCGTAGGAGCCGAACAGGCCGACGTGCAGCTCGTAGATCACCGCTTCGTGCCAGGGCCGCCCGCGCCACTCGTCGACGCGCCAGGCGTAGGCGTCATGGTCCAGCACCTGGCTGTGGCCATGCACGCCGTCGGGCTGGAACTGCGAGGCCGGGTCCGGCACCCCGGGGCGGCCATCGATGCGGTAGCGGTAGCGGGTGCCGGGCGGACAGGGCAGGGTCGCCTCGAACCAGCCGCTGTCGCTGCCTTCCAGCGGCCAGTCGCGGCCGTCGGCGGTCTCGACCCGGACCTCGCGGGCGTCCGGAGCCCAGAGGCCGAAGCAGGTTCGGCCGTTGCCTTGGAACTGGGCGCCGAAGCGGCGCCGGATCGCCATCATTGGCGTACCCCGCGCAGGGCCGGAGCGGTATTCCTCAACAGGCGCCGGTACAGGCGGTTGTAAGGCTCCACCGAGTCGCTCCAGAACATCGGCGCGGCCATCGCCTTGCAGCGCATGGCGTTGAGCAGCGAGGGACAGTGGTAGACGTTGATCGCGCGCATCACCGCGTCGAGGTAGCTCTGCGCGGTTTCCTCACGGAACAGGAAGCCGGTGACCCCGTCGACGATGGTATCGGCGAGGCCGCCGGTGCAGCGCGCGATCGGCAGCGAGCCGAAACATTGCGCATAGAGCTGACTGAGCCCGCAGGGCTCGTAGCGCGAGGGCATGAGCAGGAAGTCGCTGCCGGCGTAGATACGGCGGGCCTCGGTCTCGTCGAAACCGATATGCACGCCGACCTGGCCGGGATGACGCCGGGCGAGCTCGAGCATGGCCTTCTCCAGGTTCGGCTCGCCACGGCCGATGCTGACCAGGCGGCCGCCGGCCTGGAGCAGGGCATCGCTGATCTCCAGGGTCAGGTCGATGCCTTTCTGCTGCACCAGGCGCGAGACCACCGCGAACAGCGGCCCCTTGCCCGGCTCCAGGCCGAAACGCTCCTCCACGTAGCGCGTGTTGGCGCGCTTGCCGGCCCATTGGCGGGCGCTGAAGCCGGCCACCAGGTGTGGATCGCAGTGCGGCTGCCAGCTATCGTCGATACCGTTGACGATGCCGCTGAGCTGACGCTTCTCGACCTTGCACTTGAGGATGCCGTGCAGGCCGCAGCCGTATTCCGGGGTAGTGATTTCCTGGGCGTAGGTCTCGCTCACCGTGGTGATGTGGTGGGCATGGGCGATGCCGGCCTTGAGGAACGACAGGCGCCCGTGGAATTCCATGCTTTCGTGGCTCAGCGCTTCGTCGGGAAGACCCAGCTCGGCGCTGCATTGCAGGTCGCAGAGGCCCTGGTAGGCGAGGTTGTGGATGGTGAACAGGCTCGGCGTGCGCACGCCGTTCCAGGCCATGTAGGCCGGGGTCAGCGCCGACGGCCAGTCATTGGCGTGCACCAGGCCCGGCTGCCAGCCCTGGGCGCCGCGGCCGCCGGCGATCTCGGCGGCGGCCAGGCACAGGCGGGCGAAGCGCAGGTGGTTGTCCGGCCAGTCATTGCCCTGGTCGTCCATGTATGGCGTGCCCTCGCGCTCGTAGAGCAGCGGGCAGAGCACCAGCATGACTTCCAGGCCGTCGTCGAGGGTCACCAGGCCGATCTCGCAGGGCGGGATCGCCGCCCGGCCGGGCAGGCTGCCGATGATCCGCAGGTCGCGGCAGCGCTCCAGCACCTGGCGGTAGCCGGGCAGCAGGACCCGCACCGAATGCTCGCGCTTGAGGACCCGCGGCAGCGCGGCGGAAAAGTCGCCGAGTCCGCCGACCTTGACGAAGTCGCTTAGCTCGGCGGTGACGAAGAGTATCCGATCCCTCTGTTGCGGCGGGTCCTGCGGGTGCAGCAGCGACGGAAAAGCGGTCAGTACCGCGGGTTCTTCCAGGCAAGCGCCTGCAACAGAATGTCCCATGTCATCCTCCGGTCGTACGTTGTCCTTGGCGTTGGTCGGTCGGACTCCGTCGCGCCGTGGCATGGGCGAAGTCCTTGCTAGGGGTGACCGGAGGGGAGCGGCGGAAGTTTAGTTTTTTTTACCGGCGGCTCGGCTTGCGAGAGGCCTCGCCAGGGGGTTGCAGGCGAGACGACGGGCGCGGCGGGTTGCCGAATGCAAGGCTTGCCGGGGGTTTTCTTGCAAAATGCAAATATCAATTCGCCGGCTTGTTTTTCAACTTATTGATTTATAAGAATTTTATTTTACAGAGAAATTGGTACGCCTTCTGCTCGACAGAGATACGCCTGATTACCGGCGTCAAAGAATCTGATGAGACAGGAGGCCAGCAATGCTAGAGACCGATGAAAACCTGGTTGAGTACCTGGAAGAGCATTTCAAGGATGTGCGCGTCAGTTGCCAACCTCGGCCTGACGGCGCGTTGCTGGTGACCTTGCGTAACGACCAGGGCAAGCGCCTGGTGAGCCGGGCGATCTCCGGCCAGGAGCAGAGCAACCCGCTGTTGCTGAACCAGGTGCTGGAGCGCATCCGCCGGGACCTGATCATCGACCAGGGGCCGCTGCAGATCCGCGACAGCGACTATTTCCGCAAGCGTATCGACCTGCTCACGTTCCGCGATAGCGACAACCAGCATCTCACCCACCGCAAGGTCCTGGTCGCCGGCGGCAAGCTGCGCACCATGAGCCTGGCTCGCTGAGCCGGCTGTTTCAGCGCCGGGGCGGCCAGGCGCCGACCCGGCCTTCCGACGCATGGTCCGAACCAAATCCGCTCTCGTACCCTCCATCTAGAACTCATACCAACGATGGAGGCGGACATGCGTTTTTCCATTTCTGCATCATCGGGTGCGCCAGCGACGAGTCCACGCAACCCATCCGGGGACCCGGACGAATACCCGGTTCCTGACCACGAAAGCCACGTCCCCCAGGAGTTCCCGGAAGAAGTTCCGATGGAACGGCCCGACGAAGAGTCCCTCTCGCCCATACCGGAGCCCTGAACGCCGGGTCTCCATCCAGGAGGAGCGGAACATGAGCGCAGACCCTCGGCAGAGACTGGTGGTGGCCCATAGCGTCGATCCCGCGGCCGCCGAACATGAAGTGCAGGGCAACCTGGCCCTGGCGCGCTGGCTGGCGGAAGTCCAGAAGCTGGAGTTCGGCGGCCGCTACGAACCCGAATTGCACCAGCGAGGCCCCCTCTACCTGGTCCCGACCCGCACCCTGGTCGGCAGGGAGACCGCCGTGCGCCTGGGCGTGAACAGTGACGAAGATCTGCTCGGCGGTTTCGTCGAGCACGCGTTCATCGCCGGCAAGGCCATCGTCCATCCGCTGCCGCGCGGCGGCGTGGCGCCGGAAGGCTGGAACCCGCTGTTCGCGGAGAAGGTCCGCGACGTCGTGCTCAACGGCGTCAGCGTCTTCAGCCTGGCCGACGCACACCGCGCCGGCGGCCGCCTGCTCGCCGAAGGACCGGTGCGGGCCAAGCTGGCGGAGGCCTGTGGCGGCCTCGGCCAGTACGTGGCGCACGACCTCGACGAACTGGACGGCTGGCTCGGCGGGCTGGAGGAGCGCCAGTTGGCGCAGGGCCTGGTACTGGAAGCCAACCTGGACGGGGTCGTTACCCATAGCGTCGGCCAGCTCCGGGTCAACGGCTTCCTGCTGAGCTACCACGGTCAGCAGCACCAGACCCGCAACGCGCGCGGCGAACTGGTCTACGCCGGCTCCGACTTGCTGGTGGCGCGCGGTGGCTATGCCGAGCTGCTGACCCTGGACCTGGCCCGCGAGGTGCGCCAGGCCATCGAGTACGCGCGGATCTTCGACACCGCCGCGGCGATCTTCTTCCCCGGCTGCTTCGCCTCGCGGCGCAACTACGACATTGCCCAGGGCCGGGACGGCAACGGTCGGGAGCGCTTCGGCGTGCTCGAGCAGTCCTGGCGGGTCGGCGGCGCGAGCAGCGCCGAGATCGCCGCGCTGGAGGCCTTCCGCGCCGACCCGGGACTGCCCGCGGTGCGCGCCGCGTCGTTCGAGATCCACGAAGACAAGCGCCTGCCGGACAACAGCCGGGTGATCTATCGCGGCCCCGACGAACACGGCGACTTCCTGCTCAAATATGCGATGACGGGGGAGGCATGACGGCGAACAGCGAACGCATCCGCATCGGGGTCGGCGACGACCGGATCGAAGGCACCTTCCTCAGCCCCCGGGCGAAGGTCCCCGGCGTGCTCTTCGTGCACGGCTGGGGCGGCAGCCAGCAGCGCGACCTGAAGCGCGCCCAGGGCATCGCCGGGCTCGGCTGCGTGTGCCTGACCTTCGACCTGCGCGGCCACGGCGCGGAAAGCGGGCGCCAGGCGCTGGTGACGCGCGAGGACAACCTGCAGGACCTGCTCGCCGCCTACGACCGGCTGGTGGCCCACCCGGCCATCGACAGCCAGGCGATCGCGGTGGTCGGCACCAGCTATGGCGGCTACCTGGCGGCGATCCTCAGCCAGTTGCGCGCGGTGCGCTGGCTGGCCTTGCGAGTACCGGCGATCTACCGCGACGAGGACTGGCTGACGCCCAAGCTGCTGCTCGACCGCGAGGACCTCATCGAGTACCGCGGCAGCCTGATCCCGGCCGCCAGCAACCGAGCCCTGCAGGCCTGCGCGGGATTCCGCGGCGATGTGCTGCTGGTGGAGTCGGAGTTCGACAGCTATGTGCCGCACTCGACCATCATGAGTTTCCGCGCCGCCTTCCAGCAGACCCATTCGCTGACCCACCGGATCATCGACCACGCCGACCATGCGCTCAGCAGCGAGGCGGCGCAGGACGCCTATACCTCGATCCTGGTGGACTGGATCACCGAGATGGTGGTCGGCGAACGTCTCAGCATCACCCCGGCCTACGCCACCATCCATCCGGCTTTCTGAACGCTCCGCGACGGCGAGCCTCCCACCTTCCGTGGGCGCTGGTTGCTGCCCACGTTCCGTGCCGGCAGGCGCCGGCGCCGACAGACGCGAGAACTCCCGGACAGCTCCGGGCCAAGGAGAGCGAAATGAACCAGACCAACCTCGACGACACCCTCGACGTACTCAACGACCTGCTGCAAACCAGCAAGGATGGCGAGGCCGGCTTCCAGGCCTGCGCCGAAGACCTGCGCGATCCGCAGTTGAAGGCGGCGATGCTGGAGCAGAGCCGCGACTGCGCCGCGGCTGCCGACGAGCTGGAGCGGATCGTCCTGGAACTGGGTGGCAAACCCAAGGACAGCACCAGTTTCGCCGGTGACCTGCATCGGCGCTGGGTCGACCTGAAGTCACTGGTCACCGGCAAGGACGAAGAGGCGGTGCTCAACGAATGCGAGCGCGGCGAGGATGTCGCCAAGCAGCGTTACCAGGCGGCGCTGGAAAAACCGCTGCCGGCGGAGATCCACCAGGTGATCGAGCGCCAGTACCAGGGCGTGCTCCGTCACCACGACCGGGTCCGCGCCCTGCGCGACGCCCGCGCCTGAGGCCCGGTGCCGCGAGGGGAATGCCATGAGGCGGTCCCGGGCCTTGCTGCGCGACGGCCAGGAACCGCGCTCATTGCGGATCTCCGCGTTTCCGCTGATCGAGGCGACCGCCCGTCCTCGTGACTGAACTCGGCGGAGGAGCGCGCGCTCAGCCAGAGAGAGTGCCGGAGCACTCGGATAACAAACCGATGAGGAGCGACCATGAACGCCATCGAATTGCTGGTCCATGACCACGAGACCGTGAAGAAACTGCTCAATGAACTCAGCGAGACCACCGAACGGGCGCTGAAGAAGCGCAGCGAGCTGCTGGGCAGGCTGGAGCTGGAACTGGTGCTGCACACCGCCATCGAGGAAGACATCCTCTATCCGGCGATCAGGGACAGCGGCGGCAAGGAAGAGCTGAAGATGTACTACGAGGCCAAGGAGGAACACCGCACGGTGGACTCCCTGGTCCTTCCCGACCTTAAGCGCACCCGCCCGGACACCGTGCAGTTCGCCGGCCGGGTCAAGGTGCTCAAGGAACTCCTGGAGCACCACATCGAGGAGGAGGAGGGCGAGCTGTTCCCGCGCGCCCGGCAATTGCTCGACGCCGCCGCCCTCAAGCAACTCGGCCAGGCCATGCAGCAGCACAAGAAAGAGCTGAAGGCGCGCCTGGAAAAACGGGCGGCCTGAGGCATGCGCGAAGAAGACCGCGCCTTGCTCGAGGAACTCCTGCTGGCACGTGGCCCCGGTGGCCAGGAAGACGAGGTCAGGGCCATCTGCCAGCGGGAACTCGAGGGCTGTTGCGACGAGGTCGGCAGCGATGCCGCCGGCAACCTGGTCGCGCGCATCAGCCCGCCGCACCTGCCGCGCGAGCAGGCGCGGCGGGCCGCGGTGCGGCTGCTCGCGCACCTCGACGAGATCGCCATGATCGTCAAGCGCGTCGAGGCCGACGGTACCCTGCGCGTAGTGGCGCTCGGCGGCGCCCAGCCGGTGAGCTTCGGCGTCTGTCCGGTACAGATCCTGGCCGGCGAGGCGGTACTCGACGGCGTGCTGTCCTACGGCAGCATGCATGCTACCGGCGAGTCGCCGCAGGGCTCCGACGTGCTCTCGGGCGCGGTGCACTGGCGCGACGTACACGTGGTCACCCGGCGCAGCGCCGAGGAACTGGCGAATCTGGGCGTGCGACCGGGTACCCGCGTGGTGCTCAACCGTCTGTGGCGGCGCCCGTTGTACTTCCAGGATTGCGTCGCCGCGCACTTCCTCGACGACCGCGCACCGCTGCTCGCCGTGCTCGGCGTGGCTCGCGAGATCGCCCGGCGCCGCGACGAGTTGCACGGCGACCTCTACCTGGTGCTCACCACCATGGAGGAGGAGAGTAACGCCGGCGCGCTGTTCGCCGCGCGCCGACTGCCGGGCGACATCAGCATCGCGGTGGAAGTCGGCCCAACGGTAGCCGAATACGGCACCCGGCTGTGCCGCGACCCGATCGTCAACAGCGGCGACTCCAAGGGTTATTACAGCCGCCATGTCACCGACCGCCTGTTGCGGGCCGCCGAACGCTGCCAGTACCAGCCGCAGGCGGCGCTGCTGGTGGACTTCGCCTCGGACGCCAGCGCCCTGCTGAGCCACGGCGAGGCCGCGCAGGTCGGCTGCATCGGCATTCCGACCGAGAACACCCACGGTTTCGAGATCGTCCTGGAAGAGGGCATCGAGGCTTGCCGGCGGACGCTGGTCGAGTTCCTCGTGCAACCGCCGGACGACGAAGCCTGACCGATAACCGAAGCAAGGAGAATTCCATGAACGAATACCTGCCGACTTCGACGGCCAATGGCCTGCCGCACAACCTGCAGCGCGGCGAGCGACTCGCTTCCATCGGCGCCGGACTGGTCCTGGCCGGCTTCGGCCTGGCCCGCGGTGGCTTGCCCGGCGCCTGCAAGGCGGTCGCCGGCGGCCTGCTGGTCAGCCGCGGGTTGAGTGGGCATTGCCATGTCAAGGGCCTGCTCAATGAACCGCGGGAAGAGTTGCAGTTGCTGCGCGAAGAGGTGCAGCACCTGACCCGCCGCCTGCAGCGCCTGCAGGAGCGCCAGCGCGACGACTCGCGGCAGGACGCTGCGCTGGACGCCGAGCTGCCGTGATAGCCATGGGCCCTGCGCCTGGCGCAGGGCCCATCGAAGAGAGGAGGGCGAGACGATGGCCAGCCAGCTGTTCCTGATCAGCTACATCCTCGACGACCAGCCGATGACCTGCGAATTGCACAGCGAGGCGGAAACCCTCAGCCGCGAGGAGGCCCGCCGCCACTTGGAGGCACTGCATCGACCGCACGACGCCGAGGCGATCAGCGATATCCAGGTCAGCAAGGTGGAACGTACCCATGAACCGGGCACCACGCCGGGACACTACCAGCAGCCCTGACGGCGGGAGGGAAAAAGAAGGGGGGAGGGGCTCAGCCGGTGCCGGTCTGGAGTTCCGCCTCGAACTCGCCGAAGCGCCTGATTTCCTCGCGCAGGTTGAGGATGAAGGCGCTGAGGTCGCTGAAGCTGCTGCTCTTCAGGAAGTCACTGTTGGGCACGATGTAGAGCGCGCCGTGGGGACCACCCACGCGGCAACTGATGGTCACCGTGAAGTCGGGGTTCAGTTGGCACTGGCAGTCGTGGTCGCGCAGTTCCTCCTCGAGGATCTTCTTCAGGTACAGGTAGGAAAGGTTCATCTGGCCAGCTCTCCCCGGTTTGCGCAACGCAAGAAAAAAATCCACTCCGTCCCTGGAGCGGGATTAGCCTGAATCAGAGAGAAACCGTCGATACATGCCAACGGTACGGATAACTATAGGTGCCGCGAGGCCGAAATGCCGGCAACATCCAGAATCTGCGGGATAAGCTGCATCCCGCATGGCGCGCGGGATGCAGAATGCAAGAGATCGTGCAGAACGCTGATGCCGGAATGCAATCATCGCGGGTGAAAAGCCCGTTCGGCACTCCTTATAAGCATCTGGAGAATTCGCAACGCCATCGGGTTATATGTGTTTTCTCGATATCTCCGCTACGAACCTCGCCGATTCACCGGCGAAGAAGCCGATCTTTTTTGCCGGGTTTCCCGCATCGCCCGCCGCAATCCCCTTGCCACCCCGTAACCGAGCAGGCAGCCGAGCAGGGTAGCGCCGACCTGCAAGACCAACCCCAGGGCATTGGCCAGGCTCGGCGAGCGTGCGAGTACGCCGGCTTCGGGCCAGAACGCCAGCCATACCGCGACGAAGGCGAGCACCAGGTCGTACCAGGCGCCGCTGACCCCGCCCGGGCGGTAGCCGCGAACGAAAACGATGAAGGCGCTGAAGGCCAGGGCCAGCAGCAAGGTGCCGAAGGCCTGGCTGAGGGTATCGGGGCCGGACATGGCGGGTTCTCCTCAGGGCGCCAGGCGCAGGCACTGGCGCTTGTGCAGGCCGAGACGGACTTCGTCGAGCAGCGCTTCGGCGCAGGCGAATACCCTGGCGGCCTCCACTTCCGCGACGTCGCCGGCGCGGCTGAAATCGTCGATGCGCAGGCCGGCGGGCAGGCTCGGGACCTCCACCAGCGTCCAGTCCAGGCCGCTGACCGTGAGGCTGCGCTCGAGCCCGGCACCCAGTTGCTCCTCACCGGCGTCGCGCGGCGCCACCAGCCATTGCCAATGGCCAAGCAGGAACAGGCGCGGTACCTCGGCGCGCAGGGCGCCATCGATCAGCGCGGCGCAGATCGGCGGCAAGGCTTCGGCGGCGTAGTCGGACAACGGCGCGAACAGCAGGTCGAGACCGGCAGCCGCCTGGCTGACCTCGATCGACGACGCCAGGCTGGCTGGCTTGCAGCGCAGCCCGGGGCGCGCCTGCAGGCTGTTGAGATCGGCTTGCAAGGCGCTGACTTCGATCTGTCGCTGCAAGGCGGCGGCGATCAGCGCCTGGCTCAGGCTGTCGTGGGGATGGAATATCCCCAGCTTCAGGGTTGCGGTTTCCAGATTGCGCATGGGAACTCCGGGGTCGGTGCGGTGGAAAGGAGATGTCCCTACCTGCATATCGAAAGCCATACTCCGCACAAGGTTCCGGCGAATGGAATTCGCCGGCCGCGCCGGGGTCTTCCGAAAGGTCGGCCAAGTTCCTGGGGCGAGCCAGCGAGCGGCCGGAAGACGTTCTTCGTACTACCTTGCTGGGTGTGCCTTGCAGCCCGGGTCGAGCAGCCGACGAGTGAACACGTCCATGAAAACCACAAGAAAACCGAAAGTCCCCTTGAACCAGGCCACGCGCAACCGCCTGCTCGACGAAGCGGTCGACGACTACGCGATCCACACGCTGGACAGCGCTGGCCGTATCGCCAGCTGGAGCGCCGGCGCGGCGCGCCTGTTCGGCCACGACGCGAGCGAGATCCTCGGCCGCGACTACGCCTGCTTTCATACCCGCAAGGACCGCGACGCCGGCGTTCCGCAACAGGCGCTGCGCCAGGCGGATGCCGAGGGCCGCTTCGAGACCGAGGGCTGGCGGGTGCGCAGCAACGGCAAGCGCTTCTGGGCGCAGGTGGTGATCGACGCCATCCGCGACAGCCAGGGCCAGTTGCTCGGCTTCGCCCAACTGATCCACGACCTCAGCGAAGGGCGCGCGGCCAAGGAGGCGCTGCGGCGCAGCCAGGAGCAGTTCCGCCTGCTGGTGCAGAGCGTTACCGACTACGCCATCTACATGCTCGACCACCGCGGGCGGATCACCAACTGGAACCTCGGCGCCCAGCGGATCAAGGGCTACCTGCCGGAAGAGGTGATCGGCCGGCACTTCTCCTGCTTCTACACCCCCGAAGACCGCGAGGCCGGCGAACCGGCCCGCGGCCTGGCCGCCGCCGAACGCGAAGGGCGTTTCGAGAAGGAGGGCTGGCGGGTGCGCAAGGACGGCAGTCGCTTCTGGGCCAACGTGGTGATCGATCCGATCCGCGACAGCGATGGCCGGCTGATCGGCTTCGCCAAGGTAACCCGTGACATCACCCACCGGATCGAAGCCGAACGCGAACTGGAACGGGCCCGCCAGGAACTCTTCCAGGCCCAGAAGATGGAGTCCCTGGGGCACCTCACCGGCGGCGTGGCCCACGACTTCAACAACCTGCTGACGGTGATCATCGGCAGCCTCGGGCTGCTGAAGAAACGCCTGCCCGGCGACCAGCGCACCGCCGACCTCTTGCAGAACGCCCTGGAGGCCGCCCAGCGCGGCGCCAACCTGACCCAGCGGATGCTTTCCTTCGCCCGCAAGCAGCGTCTCGATCCGCAGCCCTGCGCGATCCCCGACCTGCTGCGCGGGATGACCGACCTGCTGATCCATTCCCTGGGACCGAGCGTATCGATCGAGACGCGCTTTCCCCTGGATCTCGACCTCGGCCTGACCGACGCCAACCAGCTCGAACTATCCATCATCAACCTTGCCACCAACGCCCGCGACGCCATGCCCAACGGCGGGCGCATCGTCTTTTCCGCGAGCAACCAGCGGGTGCCGGCGGACAATCCCCATCGCCTCGCACCGGGCAACTATATCTGCCTGAGCATCAGCGACACCGGCAGCGGCATGGACGAGGAAACCCTGCGCCGTGCGGTGGAACCCTTCTACACCACCAAGGGGGTGGGGCGTGGCACCGGGCTGGGCCTGTCGATCGTCGACGGCCTCGCCGAGCAGCTCGGCGGCCGGCTCACCCTGGAGAGCCAGCCGGGCGTCGGCACTACCGCGAACATCTGGATACCCGCCGTCCCGCGAACCCCGGAAAGCGCCCGTACGGGCAATGGCGCGACGCCGCAGGCGCCCAGCGAAAGCGAGCGGGTGCGCTTGTCCTGTCGAGTACTGGTGGTGGACGACGACCCGCTGGTGTTGAACAACACCGCGGCGATGCTGGAGGACCTCGGTTGCTCGGTACTCAAGGCCGACTCCGGCAGCCTGGCCCTGGAGATTCTCACGGCGACGCCGGAACTGGACATCCTCCTGACCGACCAGGCGATGCCACGGATGAACGGCAGCCAGTTGGTGGAGCGGGTCATGGCCCAGGGCCGGCCGCTGAAGATGGCCCTGGCCACCGGCTTCGCGGAAAAGATCGAAGGCGCGGCGGCACAGTTGCCCAAGCTGGCCAAGCCGTTCGGCCAGGAAGAGTTGTACCTGTTCCTGACCGGCACGCTGAAGGCCGGCTGAGCCTCAGCGCAGGTACTCGCCGCTGCCGGCCAGGCTTTGCCCCCAGAACTCGATGAAGATGAAGGCGGTGGTCAGCAGGGTCAGGAAGCCGACGCCGAGGATGCAGAAGGCGTAGAACAATGTCTGCCGCTCCTGCATGCGCATGAACAGCGGCAGGCCGGTGAACAGCAGGCGTACCGAGTAGGCGCAGGCAGCCGCCGCGGCCAGCAGCAGGAGGACCCGCCAGGGCACCAGGGCGACGATCCCGGCGAGCATCAAGGGCACGGCGATCGCCGTGGTGAAGGTCAGGCTGCCCGGTACGCTGGGGCGCGACGGCGTGCGGAACAGCACCCAGCGTACGAAGAAGCCCATGATCACCACGCCGGCGACGAAGCCCAGGTAACACATCGTCGCCAGCAGCAGGGCGCTGCCGCTGGAGAGGTGTTGCACGCTGTCGTTGCCCGGCAGCGACCAGCCGACCTGGGTCGTGCCGATGAACAGGCAGGCCGCCGGCAGCAGCGGCAACAGCAACAGCGGAACGAGGAAGGCGAAAGGGTGATGGTCGTAGTCCTGGCGCAGACGAGGCCAGGCATTGGTGGGACTGATCAGTAGCCGAGCCATTTCGCGGGTCATGACGGGCACCTCTTTTCTGTGGCGTTCAGGAGTCTGGACCGGCCCGGCGCGAGGGGGTTCAGGTGGCGTGCCGGGCGGTCCGCGACCACCCATCCAGGGCCTTGAACCGGAAGACGCGGGGAGCGCCGAAAGACAAACGTCCCTGTCTTCCGGAGGAGCCCATGACCACCTACGAAATCCAGCACATGCGCGGCTGGCGGCGTTTCGCCCGCACCGTGCGCGCCGCCAGCCGGGCCGAGGCGGAACGCCTGTGCCTGCCCTGGGAGTGGGTGGATGGCGAGGTCCTCGCGGTGATTCCGGCCGAGGCCGAGGTGGCCGAGCGCTGGCAGCGCCTGAACGAGGACCTGGTGGAAGGCCTGGAGCGCCTCAGGCGCGACGAGTGACCCGCAGGCCGACCACGGCGATCCGCTCGGCTTCGCGGTAGGCGGGGCTGTCCAACTCTTCGGCGAACACGTCCGGGTCCAGTTCCTGGTAGTCCCACTCCCACTCCCGAGACGCCAGGCGTTCGCGGATGCGGGCGAGGAACGGATCGCCGCCTTCGACCATCGCCACCCCGGTATACAGCAGCAGGCTGCCGCCGGCTTCCAGGCGCTCGAGGGCGGCATCGACGATTGCCAGCGAGAGCCCGGCGCCGAGCATCCCGCCACCATGCCGGTAGGCGCGCTCCGAGGCATCCAGGAGATAGGGCGGGTTGGCCACGATCAGGTCGAAGCGACCGGGCGCCTGGCTCAGCAGGTCGCTACGCGCCAGGGTCAGGTTACCGACCCCGGCCAGCGCCGCGTTGACCCGCGCCAGGTCGAGCGCCGCCGGATTGATATCCAGCCCGTGTACTTCGGCGTCCGGGCAGGCCATGGCGATGCGGATCGCGCCGGGGCCGGCGCCGCAGCCGATATCCGCCGCACGGCGGATGCGTGCCGGATCGGACGATGCCAGGTGGCTGCGGATCAGCCGGTCGAAGCGGTAGGTGTCGGGGCCGAAGAACACCGCGTCGGCGGCCAGGGTAGGGAAGGCCGAATGGACGAACAGTTGCTCGCCGAGGCTGGAGACGCGCACCTGGCTGCGCCAGCCGTCCGCCTCGCGGCGGATCAGGTCGGCGCCGGCAAGAAGGGTCAGCCAGTCGGCCGGCAGGCTTTCCCCGGCGAATGCCCGGCTCCAGCCGAAGATGCCGGCCAGGTCCCGGGCCATGCGGTTTTCCGGGCGGGCGTTGACGCGCTCATGGGTAGCCGGGGTGACGGTGACGAAACGGTAGTCCTGGCCTCGCAACCAGTTGCCGAGGCTGAGCAGGACGTCCAGGCGCGGATCATTCAGGCTGGGCATGGGCGGCCCTCCAGCGCTGGCTGAACATCCGCGTGGCAAGGAGACCGGCGGGTCCGTGGTGGCGGTGCGGGGCCATCAGTTCGAGAAGGCGTGCGACGCCCTGCTCGGGGGATAGCCGCAGCAGCTCGCGTCGCAGCGCGACCTGCTCGGCGTCCACGTCGCTGCCCGCCGTCGCCGGCTCCGCCAGCGGCGCAAGCGGGTCCCTGTCCGCCGGAGCGGGGGCTTGCCAGTCGCCAGCGATCCAGTCGTACAGCAACTGCCGCTCGTAGGGAGTGAAGACTCCGAACATCGCCGCCCGGTCGCCCTCGATCAGGTTCCAGAAACGGCTGCCGCGCGGATCGGCATGGCGCCGGATCCAGCCCTCTTCCTCCAGGCAGGCGAGAAACGCCGGGAACCGCCCGGGCACCGCCAGCCACTGGTTCACCGTGCGCCCGCCGATCCGGCAACGATCCGAATGCATGCCGGCGGCGTAGGGGCGCTTGCGCTCGAACATGGCCAGCAATTCTTCCTCGAGATCGAAGCCGTCGATCACCTGCTCGGTGCTCAGGCCGACCTCGTTCAGGCGGTAGCCGTTCCTCACCCGTTCGAGGAAGGCCGCACGCCCGCCAAGCTGCGGCAGGTTGTCGTAGAGCGCGCGCAGGGCCTTGCGCGCATGTCCGCTGGCGGCGTTGTCGATGGTCACGTGCAACTGGAAGTAGTAGGAGTCGAAGCCCAGCTCGCGCAGCTCCTGAGTGGTGATCAACAGGTGCAGCGGCGGTTGCTCGTAGCCGAGGTTGTAGCCGATCACTTCGGGCAGGTAGTCCGTGGCGAGGTGGCCGAGGGCGAGTTGCTGGGTGCCCTGCAGGTAGTGCAGGTCGCTGAGGCCTTCGACTTCCTCGCTGCCGATGCTGGCCAGCAGGCGCCGGTAGAGCAGGACGTGGTTGCGTGCCGGGACGCCGTCGCCGAGTTCTTCGAGGAAGGTCTCCAGCAGCGGCCGCAGGCGTTCCTCGCCATGATGCGGCAACAGCCCATAGAGCCAGGCGCCATCGACCAGCTTGGTCGGGGCCACGCTGCGAATGAAGTGCATCGCCTGGGAGGGAACCTGGAAGTAGCGTCGTCCTTCGCCGCGCCGACGTGCCCGGAGGTATTCGGCATGCGCCTCGGCGGTGCGCCGGGCCCCGGCATCGAGCCAGGCCGGCCAATCGGCGGGGTCCTCCGGCAGGTCGTCGTCATGGGTGGCGGCCAGGCTCAATTGCTGGTCGAGGAACTCGCCGGCGGCTTCGAGATGCTCGCGGGGCTCGTCGAGCAGGGCGTGGTACAGGTCGCGGACCCTGGGCGAAGGGCTTGCACTGGAGGCAGGGAGGGGCGAAGACAGGCTCATGTCGCGTTCCTTGTCGTGGGTTTGCGGGGGCGGCCGGGGCGACCACACATATGGGTGCGAGTGACACCTGGGGAAAAAGGTTTCACTGGCAGGATCGGTGGCGCGCCGGGGAACCTCACGGCGGAAAAAACGAACCTCGACGGCACTCCGGCGTCTTCCCCAGACAAACCCCGGGAGCTGCGCCGATGACCCACGACCTGGCCGCCAGCGGCCTTCGCTTCGGCATCGAGGAAGAATTCTTCCTGCTCGATGCCTCCGACCTGGACATCGTCCGCTCCGCACCCGCCGGATTCGTCGCGGCCTGCCGTGACACGCTCGGCGAGCATTTCGCCGAGGAGATGTTCGAATGCCAGGTCGAGGTGGCCAGCCCGGTGTTCTCCACCCTGGCCGAGGCCGCGCGCTTCCACGGTCAGGCCCGGCAACGCCTGGCGCATCTGGCCATGGAATTCGGCCTGCGCTCGCTCTGCGTCGGCACCCACCCCTTCGCCGACTGGCGGCGGGCGCGAAGCAACCCGGCGGCGCACTTCGCCCGCCTGTTCGAGGACCAGGGGCGGGTGGCCCGGCGCAGCCTGGTCTGCGGCCTGCACGTGCATGTGGAGATACCGCCGAGCCACGACCGCATGGCCGTGCTCCAGCGCGTGTTGCCGTGGCTGCCGCTGCTGCTGGCGTTGAGCGCATCCTCGCCGTTCCGCGGCGGCCGGCGCAGCGGTCTGGCGAGCTATCGACGGGCACTCTGCGGCGAGTGGCCGAGGATGAACATTCCTCCGGCCTTGCCCGACGAGGACGCCTATCGCCGCCACCTGGCGCTGCTGCGCGAGGCCGGCTGCATCCGCGAGGATGGCCAGGTCTGGTGGATGATCCGGCCGTCTTCCCATGTGCCGACCCTGGAGCTGCGTATCTGCGACGCCTGCCCGCGCCTAGCCGACGCGCTGAGCCTGGCCGGGCTGTTCAGGGCGCTGGTGGGCGAAGCGCTGGGCGCGGGCCCGCGTGCGTTGCCGGTCGCGCGCGACGCCTGCCTGGAGGAAAACTATTGGCAGGCGCTGCGTTACGGTTGCGCCGGCCGCTATCTCGTCGACGGCCGCTGCGTAGGTGCCGGGGACTGGCTGGAAATGGCCTGGCGGCAGTGCCGGCCGCAGGCCCGCCAGGGCAACGAATGGGCCTACCAGCATGCCCGTGGATTGCTCGGAGAGACCTCCGCCAGTCGCCAGTTGCGGCGCTACCAGACATTGCGCGCAGCGGGCCAGGAACGGCACGTGGCGCTGCGCCGGCTGGTGGAAGAACTGCTGGAGGAGAATCTCCAGCCGGCCTTGGCCGGTCCGGCCGGCAAGCGCGCCCACGAAGGCGGCCGGTCATTCCGTCCGGCCGCTGGAGCGCCGATGTCAATCCGCGGTCAGGAGTAGGGAGAACGTCACAGGGGGTTCGCCACCATGAGCTTTTCCCGATTCGCCCAACGCCTGTCCAACTGGAGCGGCCGGCCGCCGACCTTCGTCATCGCCCTCGGATTGATCCTGGCATGGGCGATCAG
Organism: Pseudomonas sp. KBN12P06040; assembly: GCF_037574965.1. Lineage (NCBI taxonomy): Bacteria > Pseudomonadati > Pseudomonadota > Gammaproteobacteria > Pseudomonadales > Pseudomonadaceae > Pseudomonas > Pseudomonas sp. KBN12P06040. The sequence goes on along the minus strand of NZ_JBBELS010000001.1, from coordinate 3,162,551 downwards.
CGGGCCGTTCTTCGACTTCAACGATACCTGGCAACTGGTGATCAATACCTCGACCACCATCGTTACCTTCCTCATGGTCTTCCTCATCCAGAACACCCAGAACCGCGATACCGATGCGCTGCACATCAAGATCGACGAACTGCTGCGCAGCACCCGGCGCGCCCACAACGCGCTGCTCGGACTCGACGACCTGGACGCCGACACCTTGCGCGAACTGCGTGAGCGCTACCAGCGGATGGGTGAGCGGGATGGAGATACGCCGCAGGGCGTAGCCAGCGAAGAAGCCCGCGAATGCGCCTGCGAGGAACGACAGCGCGACGCCTGAAGCCTCCCTGCGTAAGGCAGCCGCGTGCTCATCGTGCCTGGTTCCTGGCCGGCACTGCCATTCGTCGCGCCGATGGCTCGCGGCGCAGGCGCGACAATCCTCTGTAGGGAAACCCGTGCAGACCGTCGAGGAACCGATACGGAAAGAGAGGCGAGCATGTCCAAGCAGCACATCATCCATTTCACTGGGCCGATCAATTCGTCCACCTGCGGCAATCTGATCAACACTTGCGCCAAGGTCCTGCAACAGGAGGCCGAGGAGTTGCGGATCAACATCGCCACCATGGGCGGGGAATGCAGCTACGGCTTTACCCTGTACAACTTCCTGCGCGCGCTGCCGGTGCCGATACATACCCACAACCTGGGTACCGTCGAGTCGATGGGCAACATCCTGTTCCTCGCCGGCGAGCGACGCAGCGCCAGTGCCCACAGCAAGTTCCTGTTCCATCCTTTCCACTGGACCCTGCATGGCGCGGTGGACCATGCGCGGATGGCGGAATATGCGATGAGCCTCGACTACGACCTGGAGCTTTACGCCCGGATCGTCGCCGAGAACACCCGTGATGCGCCGGAACGCCTGGACATCCCGAGCTACCTGATGGCCTATCCGCGCATCCTCGGTCCGGAAGACGCCCTGGCTTGCGGACTGATCCATACGGTGGACGATTCGCCTATACCCGCTTCCGCCTGCCAGTGGAGTATCCATTCCTAGCTTCCCCGCGCCGCCCAGCATATTCCGGCAAGCGGAAGGCCTTGGACAGGCGGCAGGATGCCCATGCCGCCGGGGAAAGCGGGCTTTGCCAACGACCTTCGCGCATCAGACCTTACGTTGGAAAAAGTCGAGCGCCTCCTGGAAGCTGGGCCGCAGCGGCACGTTCCAGTCGGGATGGGCGGTGAAGTGATAGCCGTTGCCCTTGATGCACTCGACCAGCAAGGAAAAGCTCTTCCGATCCGCCACCACGCAGACCTCGTCGAAGCGAACGGACTCTTCTCCGACCCGATGCTCCATGGCCCGGGGAAGGTAGAAGGTGGCCGGGAAGTTGTCACCCATATGGGAGCCTGGGTTGCCCGCATCGTCGCTGTGGTGAAACATCTCCCTGTGCTCCCCCCGGCCCAGGCAGTCATTGAGGGCGTCCACCAGTTGCCGCGTGCGCGGAGTGATGTTTCCCCTGGCCATATCCTCCCTGCCATAGAATCCGTTCTCGCTCAGGGGATCCTTTGCACCGAGAGGGGTGTATCTGACCGCGGTATTCCTTCTCGCATCGAGACCACCACTGCCATGCGCCTCGATCGAGGGCGCTACCAGGAAGAGGTCATAATCGGCGGTCATCGCCAGCCCGCAAGCCGGGCTGGCCAGTACCTGCACCGCTTCCGACCGCCCCAGGCGGCTGATCCTGTAGAGACCGTCCGGCTCCTGGCGGGCCTCGAACTCATAGCGCTTGCCGCTGGGGCCCTGCGCGGTCAGGAGGCGAACCGGCCAGACACCGTCTGCCACCAGGCCGAAATTCCGCACCAGCTCCGCAAGGCGTTGCTGAGAGATCCGCAGGTCGGTCTGGGTATAGGCTCCGCCATCCATTCCCTTCGCCACAGCCAGGTTCAGCTTGCGTATTTCCGCCGTGTCGCGGTTTTCCCGCTTGCTGAGATGCTGGTCGACACAGATGAACCCCGCCTGCGGACCCCAGTTCGAGCTTTTCCCCTTCACCGAGAAGCCCTTGGTCGGGAAACCCTCTTCGATCAGCGTAGTGACGATTCTTTCAACCGGGCGAATGCCAAAGACGGTATTCGTCTGCCTGGCCACCGCCTGCATGCGCAAGGCATGTTCGACGGGAACCCCCACCCCCTGCGCATCGAACAGGTCCTGTAGAGCCCGTGCCTGCATATCCGCAGGGCGCAGCAGCGGTCCGGGCTATGCCGTTGCGTTAGAAACCACCTGACGATGACCGTCGATACGCATGGTTCGTTTTCCCGCATATGCCAAAGAAGGACTCGAGAATAAGAATCCGGGCAGCGGCGAGATATCAGAAAACGCGGACAAATTTTTTGTTTTCCGCACGCTGCCCGCGCGAGCGCTAGGTAGATGACTGCGACGCCGGGAAGAAACTTCGAACTCCCCGCATGCGGGCGATTCACAAGCAGGGAGAGCCGCGCCGAAAACGGCGCGCCGGAAGAAGGAGACAGAACGATGAAAGTCCGTGAAATCATGAGTCGCGAAGTACGTACCGTCACCCCCCAGACCACCCTCGGCGAGGCGGCGCTGCTGATGCGCCAGGCCGATATCGGCGCCTTGCTGGTCAACGAGGGCGAGCGCCTGACCGGCGTGGTCACCGACCGCGACCTGGCGGTGCGCGGCCTCGCCGATGGACTCGGAGCCGACCGCCCGGTGCGCGAGGTGATGAGCGGGGAACTGCGCTACTGCTTCGAGGACGAGGAAGTGGACCATGTGGCGAAGAACATGGCGCAACTGGAGAAGCGCCGCTTGCCGGTAATGGATCGCAACAAGCGCCTGGTAGGCATCGTCTCGCTAGCCAACATCGCGACCTGCAACGCCGACAAGCTCAGCGCCAACCTCTTGCGCGGCGTGGCCCGCGCGCACTGAGTCGGACATGACGGAACGACGGGTGGTGGCGATCTGCGGCGGCAGCGCCGGGGTCGGGCGAGCGATACACCGGTGACTGCCAGAGGGCGTCGCCGCCAAGGCGGTGCAGGTGGTCCAGGCGCGCGACCAGGCCGGGCAGGTCGCCGTCGCTGTCGGTGAACGAACGCGGGTAGACCTGATAGATCACCGCGCGTTTCCACCAGGGCGGCTGGAAGGATTGCAGCATGGGGCCTCCACGGGTGAGCCGGCTTTGCTGCTTGGCACCCTGGGGTAGGCGCGGGTTCGACTTTTCCGCGCGAACACCTGCACCCCACCTACCAGAATTGGCAGGGGAAGATACCCACCTGTCATGGATCAATGTCCGCGCCCGGCCCGACTCCTAGTGTCGCCGGCTCCCGACTCTCTCTCACGGATGAAAGGGCAATGCACCTTCTTGAACGTCAACACGATATCCAGCCCCTCTCGCGGGCAGACATGACCATCCACCTCAATGGCCAGCCCGTCGCGGCGGCTGCCGGTGAGACCGTGCTCAACGTGCTCAATGCCGTGGGCCTGCGCCGGCTCGCGCGCAACGACCATGGCCAGGCCAGCGGCGCCTTCTGCGGCATGGGCGTATGCCACTGCTGCCTGGTCGCCATTGACGGCCGGCCCAAGCGCCGCGCCTGCCAGACCGTCGTCCGGCCGGGCATGCGGGTGGAAACCGAAAGCAACCGCTTCGACCGGGAGGAACGGCCATGAACCTGCGCCCGGTGATCGTCGGCGGCGGCTCGGCCGGCATGGCCGCAGCCATCGAGCTGGCCAGGCGCGGGGTCCCCTGCATCCTCTTCGACGAGGCCTCGCGTCCCGGCGGGGTGGTCTATCGCGGCCCCTTGCGGGCCGGCGTCGATCCGGCCTACCTCGGCGCGCGCTACACCCGGATGCTGGAAAAACTGCGGCGCGATTTCTCCGCCTGCGCCGGGCACATCGACCTGCGCCTGAACAGCCGCGTGGTCGGTGGCGACGGCCAGCGCCTGATGGTCCTCGACGAGGCGGAACGGCTGCACGAGGTGGAGTATTCGCACCTGCTCCTGGCCACCGGCTGCCATGAGCGCAGCGTGCCGTTCCCCGGCTGGACCCTGCCCGGGGTGATGCTCCTCGGCGGCCTGCAATTGCAGATCAAGAGCGGCGTGGTGAAGCCCCTGGGCGATACCCTGATCGCCGGCAGCGGCCCGCTGCTGCCACTGGTGGCCTGCCAGCTGCATGCGGCCGGGGTACGTGTCGCCGGGGTCTACGAGGCCTGCGCGTTCGGCCGCATGGCCAGGGAAAGCCTGGCGCTGCTGAACAAGCCGCAACTGTTCCTCGACGGCCTGAGCATGCTCGGCTATCTCAAGCTCAACGGCATTCCGCTGCACTATGGCTGGGGCGTGGTGGAGGCCAGCGGCGAGGGGGAACTGACGGAAGTGACGGTAGCGCCCTACGACGAAGAGTGGCGGCCCGACCTGGAAAACGCGCGACCGGTGAAGGCCAGCACCCTGGCGGTCGGCTATGGCTTCATCCCGCGCACCCAGCTCAGCCAGCAGTTGGGCCTGGAGCACGGCTTCAGCGACGACGGATACCTGCGCGCGGAATGCAACGTCTGGCAGCAGAGCAGCCAACCGCACATCCACCTGGCCGGCGACATGGCGGGTATCCGCGGCGGCGAGGCGGCGATGATCGGCGGGCGCATCGCGGCCTTGTCGATCCTCCTGCAACGCGAGGCGATCGCGCCCGCCGAGGCCATCGAACGCCGAGAATCCCATCTCGCCCGGCTGGAGGCGATCAAGCGCTTCCGCGCCGGAGTCGAGCGCTACACCCAGCGCGGCGCCCGCCAGGTCGAACTGGCGCGGGCCGATACGGTGATCTGCCGCTGCGAACAGGTCACCCGTGGCGACATCGAGCGCGCGCTCGAACAGGGCGTGCAGGACATCGCCGGGCTGAAGATGCGCACCCGCGCCGGCATGGGCGACTGCCAGGGGCGGATGTGCATCGGCTACTGCAGCGATCGCCTGCGCCGCGCCACCGGACGCCACGACGTCGGCTGGCTGCGGCCGCGTTTCCCGATCGATCCGATCCCGTTTTCCGCATTCCAGAACCTCGGTACGGAAGCCTGAACATGAACAGAACCTATGACATCGTGATTGCCGGCGGCGGCGTGATCGGCGCGTCCTGCGCCTACCAACTGTCCAGGCGCGGCAACCTGCGCATCGCCGTGGTCGACGACAAGCGACCGGGCAACGCCACCCGCGCCTCGGCCGGCGGCCTCTGGGCCATCGGCGAATCGGTGGGGCTGGGCTGCGGGGTGATCTTCTTCCGCATGATGTCCTCCCGCAACCGGCGCGAGGCCCAGGGCGCGGCGGTGGCGGTGGACGCGAGCACGCCGCACATCCTGCCGCCGGCGTTCTTCGACCTCGCCCTGCAATCCAACGCGCTGTACCCGGAACTGCATCGGGAACTGATCGAACGCCACGGGATGGACTTCAAGTTCGAGCGCACCGGCCTGAAATACGTGATCCAGGACGACGAGGATCGCCAGTACGCCGAGCACATCGTGGCGCAGATCCCGCATCTGGCCGAGCAGGTACGCTGGCTGGACCGCGAAGAACTGCGTCGTGCCGAGCCGGCGGTCAGCCACGCGGCCCATGGCGCGCTGGAATTCCTCTGCGACCACCAGGTCAGCCCGTTCCGCCTGGCCGACGCCTACCTGGAGGCGGCGCGCCAGAACGGCGTCGAGCTGTTGCTGGGAACCAACGTCACCGGCGTGCTGCGCCAGGGCCGGCGGATCAGCGGAGTGCGCACGGACAATGCCGGGGTACTGCATTGCCGCACCCTGATCAACGCCGCCGGCGCCTGGGCCGCCGAACTCAGCGAGCTGGCCACCGGCCGGCGCATCCCGGTGAAACCGGTGAAGGGCCAGATCGTCCTCACCGAGCGTATGCCGCGACTGCTGAACGGTTGCCTGACCACCAGCGACTGCTACATGGCGCAGAAGGACAACGGCGAGATCCTGATCGGCAGCACCACCGAGGACAAGGGCTTCGACGTCAGCAACACCTTCCCGGAAATCGCCGGCCTGGTGCAGGGCGCGGTGCGTTGCGTGCCGGAGCTGCAACAGGTCAACCTCAAGCGCACCTGGGCCGGCCTGCGCCCGGGCTCGCCGGACGAACTGCCGATTCTCGGTCCGGTGGCTGAAGTGGAGGGCTACCTGAATGCCTGCGGGCATTTCCGCACCGGCATCCTCACCTCGGCGATCACCGGGGTGCTGCTCGACCGGCTGGTCCACGAAGAGACGCTGCCGCTGGACATCGCGCCGTTCCTCGCCGCGCGCTTCCAGCCGGAGCCTGCCGCCGTGGCGGTCGCGGCCTGCTAGCTCAGGTTGGCGGAAACCCGCGGAGCGGGGCGGGCGGCGGTCCGGCGTCCGTTCCGCACGGTTCCCGACAGCGGCGCAGTTGCCGTCGGCGCTATACTCATGGCTTCGAATTATTTCTAGACGACTGGTCTAATTCAAGCTACCGTGCGCCCATGAAACCCAGCTACGACGACACCCGCCAGCATCTGCTCGATACCGGATACCGGATCATGGCGGTCAAAGGCTTCTCCGGCGTCGGCCTCAACGAAATCCTGCAGACCGCGGGCGTTCCCAAGGGCTCGTTCTACCATTACTTCAAATCCAAGGAACAGTTCGGCCAGGCCCTGCTGGAGGACTACTTCCGCGTCTACCTGGCGGACATGGACCAGCGCTTCTCCGCGCCAGGGCTGAATGCCCGCGAACGACTGATGAGCTACTGGCAGAAGTGGCTGGACAACGCCTGCCCGCCCTGCGACGAGCAGCGCTGCCTGGTGGTCAAGCTCAGCGCCGAGGTGGCGGACCTTTCGGAAAGCATGCGCATCACCCTGCGCGACGGCTCCGACGGGATCATCGAACGCCTGGTCGGCTGCCTCGGGCAGGGCCGCGACGACGGCTCCCTCGCGCCCTGCGATGCCCGGCACATGGCCAGCGCGCTGTACCAGTTGTGGCTCGGCGCGAGCCTGCTGAGCAAGCTACACCGCAGCCCGGGACCGCTGGAAACAGCCATGCAGACCACCCGCAGCCTGCTGGAAATCTGAGGTACCGCCAGGAAATACCCGCCCCGCAAGAGGCGGGTATTTTTTCGACCCGTCAGTAGTTGACTGGTCTAATTTGCCCGGCGCACGGTATGAACCGTTCGCCACATGCGTCAGACAGAGGAGTCTGGATATGTCCCAATCCACGCAGGTCAACCGCCGCATCGTCCTCGCCTCGCGCCCCCACGGCGCCCCGACCCGGGATAACTTCCGCATCGAGCAGGTTCCGCTTCCTGAGCCCGGCGCGGGCCAGGTGCTGCTGCGCACCGTCTACCTGTCGCTCGATCCCTACATGCGCGGACGGATGAGCGACGCGCCGTCCTACGCGCCGCCGGTGGAACTCGGCGCGGTCATGGTCGGCGGCACGGTCAGCCGGGTGGAAGCCTCGAACCATCCCGGGTTCAAGGTCGGCGACTGGGTACTCTCGGCCAACGGCTGGCAGGACTACGCGCTTTCCGACGGCAGCGGCCTGGCGCGCCTGGGCGAGTCGCCGGAGCATCCGTCCTACGCCCTGGGCCTGCTCGGCATGCCCGGCTTCACCGCCTACATGGGCCTGCTCGACATCGGCAAGCCCCAGGCCGGCGAGACCCTGGTGGTGGGCGCCGCCACCGGGCCGGTCGGCGCCACCGTCGGACAGATCGGCAAGCTCAAGGGCTGCCGGGTGGTCGGCGTCGCCGGCGGTGCGGAAAAATGCCGCCACGCCGTGCAGGTGCTCGGCTTCGATGCCTGCCTCGACCACCATGCCGCGGACTTCGCCGAACGACTGGCCGAGGCCTGCCCGGACGGCATCGACATCTATTACGAGAACGTCGGCGGCAAGGTCTTCGACGCCGTCTTTCCGCTGCTCAACGCCAAGGCCCGGATTCCGGTCTGCGGCATCGTCGCCCACTACAACGACACCGACCTGCCGCCCGGGCCGGACCGCTTGCCGGCGCTGATGGGCACGATCCTGCGCAAGCGCATCAAGGTGCAGGGCTTCATCATCTTCGACGACTACGGCCATCGCTACGATGAATTCCAGCGCGACATGTCGAAGTGGTTCGCCGACGGCCTCATCCAGTACCGCGAAGAGCGGGTCGACGGCCTGGAGAATGCCCCCGAGGCCTTCTTCGGCCTGCTCCAGGGACGCAATTTCGGCAAGCTGGTGGTGCGCGTCGGAGCCGACGCATGAACCAGGCGATCCGCGTGGTAGCGCTGTTGCAGGCGCGCGAGGGCAGGGCGGCGGAGGTCGAGCGGCTGCTGCTGGCCTGCGTGCAGCCGTCGCGGGCCGAGGACGGCTGTCTGTCCTACGTCCTGCACCGGAGCCTCGACGAGGCCGGGCGCTTCGTCTTCGTCGAACGCTGGGCCGACCGCGACGCCATCGAGCGGCACCGACGGATGCCGCACTACAGGGCGATGGCCGATGCCGTCGCCGATCTCCTGGCAGACCGCCAGGTGTTCCTTCTCGAGGAACTGCCAGCGGCCAGCCTGTCTCCGGTAGATCCGGAACCTACAAGACCCCACGAGGAGTGAAACGGATGAAAGTCGGATTTCTGGGCCTGGGCGGCATGGGCGCCGCCATGGCCACCCGCTTGGTGCAGGCGGGGCTCGAAGTGACGCTGTGGAACCGTTCCGCGGCGGCCTGCGAGCCGCTGGTGGCGCTGGGCGCGACCAGGGCGGAGGAGGTCGGCGAGCTGTTCGGCCTCGACGTGGTCATCAGCATGCTGGCGGACGACCAGGCGATTCGCGCCGTGCTGCTCGACAGCGGTGCGCTCGAACGGGCGAGGCCGGGTCTCATCCACCTGAGCATGTCGACCCTGTCGCTCGATTGCGTCGAGGCGCTCGACCAGGCACACCAGCGCCAGGGCATCGCGTTCGTCGCCGCGCCGGTGTTCGGCCGCACCGACGTGGCCGAGGCCGGCAAGCTGAACATCGTCGTCGGCGGCCCGGAGGAAGCCATCGAGCAAGTCAAGGCGCTGCTGGAAATTATGGGACAGAAGACATGGTTTTTCGGAAAAGACCCGCGCAGCGCAATGGCGGTGAAGATCTCTGGTAACTTCATGATCGCCAGCGCCATCGAAAGCATGGGCGAAAGCGTCGCCCTGGTGAAACGCCTGGGCGTCGAACCCGGCCGGTTCATGGAACTCATGTCCTCGACGCTTTTCGATGCGCCTGTCTATCGCAACTACGGCCCGCAGATCGTCGAGCAGCGTTTCACCCCGGCCAGGTTCCGCCTGGTCCTCGGGTTGAAGGACGTCGACCTGGCGCTGTCCGCCGGCAAGCGCCACAACGTGCCGCTGCCGCTGGCCAGCCTGTTGCACGACGTGTTGCTCGAAGCCATCGCCCATGGCGACGGGGAATCGGACTGGACGGCGCTGGCGAAGGTAGCGTTGTCACGATCGGGACAAATCTGAAAAGGTTCTGCGCACGGCCCGACAGGGCCCGTGAAGCTGTTCGGCAATCTGGCGTGCTTTCCATGAACTCTTTTGACGGGAAGAAGGTATGTCCGAGCGTGAAACGGCTGCCGCGGGCCGGATCAACTGGCGGCGGATCCTGCCGATACTGCTCACCACGTCGTTGGTGGGCGGTGTCTGCGGGATCTTCGTGATCAACGAACTGGATCGCCAGCACGACGGGGCGCACCTGGCGTCCTACACCGAAATGGCCCTGGAGCGGGCGCTGGAGATTTCCTCCGCGGCCGAGCAGATGCTCCACGAGATGAACGCCGGCGGCCCCGCGGCCTGCAGCGACCAGGACCTGGAGGCGCTGCGCTCCATCGTGCTCGAATCGCGCTTCATGAGCGACGTCGGCCGGGTCAGCGGCAATCGCATCGTCTGTACCGGCGTCCGCGGCCGGCTACGATCGCCGTGGGGGCTGGCTGCGCCCGACCGGATCGACGCCAGAGGCACCCGCTTCTGGTCGGAGGGCATGCCCTTGCCCCTGCAGATGCTGCCTTCCGGCCTGGTCGGGCGCGGCAACGCCATCCTCTTCATCGCCCCGCATGCCTACTTCGATGTCGACCACCCGGACCCGGGCATCTCGGCGGCGGCCGTCAGCCGCGGCGGCGACTACATCTACCACCGTTTCGCCTGGGACGACGACCAGCCCCTCGAGGCGCTCGGCCGGCCCGGCTGGCCGCGCTTCATCGGCGCCCGGCAGATAAGCCTGTGCGACCCGACGCAGGACATCTGCGTGGTCTCCCTTCTCCGTGAACGCGGCCTGCTTGGCACCGAGCCCGGACGCGCGGCCATGGCCGCGGCGCTCGGCGGCGGGCTGTTGTTCGGCGTCATGCTGCTGCTCAGCTACCTGTTCGGCTTCCTCAACGACGAAAAACTGCCAGCCAGGCTGCTGCGCGCGTTGAAGCGCGAGGCCCTGGAGGTGCACTACCAGCCCATCGTGCGCCTGGCCAGCGGCCGCTGCGCCGGGGTCGAGGCCCTGGCGCGCTGGACCGATAGCAGCCTGGGGCGGGTTTCCCCGGATGTCTTCATCGGCGCCCTGGAGGAGAGCGGCGACATCGAACTGCTGACCCGTTTCGTCTTCCGCCGCGCCCTGAAGCAGCTCGGGCCGTTGCTGAGGGAGCAGCGGAGCTTCTACGTCAGTGTCAACGTCACCGGCAAGGACATCGCCGACCCCGGTTTCATCGATTTCGCCATGCGCCAGATGGCCAGGGAAAGCGTGCGCCCGGAACAGGTCGCGCTGGAACTGACCGAGCGCACCACCGAGGCCCAGGGCTGCCTGCTGGCCGGGATGAACCGCCTGCGCGAACTCGGCCTGAAGATCTACGTGGACGATTTCGGCACCGGTCATTCGAACCTGGTCTACCTGGCCAACCTGCCGGTCGACGCGATCAAGATCGACAAGGTCTTCACCCAGTCCATCGGCGACAGCAGCGCCGTCGAACTGATCTTCGACAAGCTCTGCTCGATGGCCGAGCACCTGGAGATCGGCGTGGTCGTCGAGGGGATCGAGACACAGGCCCAGGCCGACCACGTGCTGCGCCGCTCGCCCGAGGCCCTCGGCCAGGGCTGGCATTTCGGCAAGGCACTGCCGCTGGAGGCCTTCCTCGGCTACTACCGGAACCAGCCGACGGGCCGCTAGGGCGGGCCTTTCGCAGGGGCGTCGCGCTGCGCTAGCATCGGCCGTCCATACCGGACGCGGCCTGGACGGCCGCACTCCGGATCGCACGGATCGGCCGGAAACGGCCGCGATCACCACAGGCCGCCATGCACGCATTCCCCCTCACCCTGGACAACCGACTCGCCGACGCCCTGCCGCTATGGCGCAACCTGGCCCGCACCGACCGGGCGCCGCGAAGGAACATCGACCTCGCCGACTGGAAAGCCGACTGGCGCGAACTGATCGCCGCGCTCGACAGGTTTTCCCGGAGCCACGGCTATCGCCAGCCGTTCACCGCGCAAGGGCACGCAGCCCTGGAAAACGCCTGGGCCTGGGGCCAGGCCGCGGAAAACGCCAGTACGCTGCTGCTCAAGGCCATCGACCGGGGCCTGGCCGGCGCCGAACTGCGTTCCATCTACCTGGAGACCGCCGCGCTGTGGCTGGACTACAGCCGGCTGCTCGGCGCCGCCCGCGACAGCCTGCGCGAGCAGGGCGAGGTCGACTTCGAGACGGCGCCGGCCCTGGCGCCGCGCACCGGCCAGTACCCGTTCGCGCTGCAACTGCTCGCCATGGGCGTGCTGCTCGACGCCCAGGAGCTAATCCCGGCGCTGGTCGAGGAGGTCCTGCAGTTCGATACCGACCGCCTGCTCGACTATCTCGGCGCGGCCGCCCTCGGCCTGACTTCCGCCAGCGAGGAAACCTTCCATCCACGGCCGTTCGGGCAGTTGCGGGCGTTCTTCGAAGAGGCGGACGGCAGCGACGCCCAGGCGCTGGCGCCTTACCTGCAAAGCCAGTACCGGGAGTTCTTCCAGCTTTCCCCCAAGGCGCAGAAGAAGACCCGCCGCCTGACCGGCCCCTACGCCTGGGGCTGGTGGGCCATGGAGGTGTCGGCGCTGGGCGTGCTCTACGGCTGGGACGATGGCGTCCTGCGCGCCTCGCCGCATTACCTCGGCGACCTGGTCGACTACGCGCGGGCGCGCGGCGACGCCTGAGCCACCGGCCGCCGCTCAGGCCCGCCGGCGGCGGGCGAGGAAAGCGGCGGCCAGGTCGAGGCTGGTGCAGAGCAGGAAGTAGAGCAGGGCGACGAACAGGAAGATCTCCGTCGGGTGGACCATCACCCGGTTGCTCACCTGGGTGGCGACGAAGGACAGTTCGCCGACGCCGATCACGTAGGCCAGGGAAGTGTCCTTGATCAGCGACACCCACTGGTTGAGGAAGGACGGCAGCATCACCGGCAGCGCCTGCGGCAGGATCACCAGGCGCAACACCTGCCACGGCCGCAGTCCGAGCGCGCGGGCGGCCGCCCACTGTCCGGCGGGGAGGCTGTGGATGCCGGCATACACCGAGTGGGCGAGGTAGGCGCCGCCGATCAGCGACAGCGCGCAGACCACGGTGGCCAGCGCCGGTACGTCGACATGGAAGACGATCGGCAGCAGGAAGTAGGTCCAGAAGATCAGCATCAGCACCGGGATCGCGCGGAAGAAGCCGAGCAACGTCACCAGCAGCAGGCGCGGCTTGCCGGGCAGCACCGCGAGGGCCACGCCGAGGACCAGGCCGAGCACCGCCGAAGCCAGTCCGGAGAGCGACGCCAGCAGCAGGGTCAGCGCCGCTCCGCCGAGCGGGCCGTCCGGGTAGGCGCCGAGCAGCAGGTAGGACAGGTTGTCCGAGATGACCGAGAAATCCATCTCAGGCACCTCCCTGGCGGTAGCGGCGGGTCTGCTGCAACGCCTGGCCGAAAGCTTCGATCAGGGCGATGGCGCCGATGTAGAGGAGGGTGGCGATGCCGAAGGCCTGGAAGGTCTTGAAGGTCTCGGTTTCCACCTGGCGCGAAGCGTAGGACAGCTCGGCCAGGCCGATGGCCATCGCCAGCGAGGAGTTCTTCAGCGCATTCATGTACTGCCCGAGCAGCGGCGGCAGCGCCGTGCGCAGGGCCTGCGGCAGCACCACCACGCGCCATACCTGGCGCTGGGTTAGCCCCAGGGCGAGGCCGGCGGCGCGCTGCTCGGGGCGTACCGAGGCGATGCCGGCGCGGAACTCCTCGGCGACGAAAGCCGAGGTATAGAGGGTCAGCCCCCAGGCACCGGCGAGGAACTCGAAGGACGGCCAGTCGAGCAAGGGCGTCTCGTGCGGCGTGTTCAGCCAGCTCACCAGCGCTTCCGGCAGCAGCGCGGGAACGCCGAAGTACCAGAAGAACAGCTGCACCAGCAGCGGGGTATTGCGGAACAGCGCCAGGTAGGCGCGCGCCGGCCAGGACAGCAGGCGTCGGCGCGACAGCCGGGCGATGGCCAGGGGGGCGCCGATCAGGGTGGCGAGCAGGCAACTGAGCAGGGCAAGACCGAGGGTCAGCAGGAAGCCGTCGAGCAACCAGCGCAGGTACTGCGGGGCGAGAAGTTCGCCGAACATGTGCGGGATTCCGTCGGGTAGAACGAAAAACGCGCCTCAGCGAAGTGAGGCGCGCGGGTCGTGCGGGCGAAGCGGGCCGCTCAGCTCTTGTCGCCGATCTTGTACAGGCGCGCCAGCGGGGTCTTGGTCTGCGGACCGAACCAGGTGTCGTAGATCTTCTGCGCCTGACCGTCCTGCTCCAGCTCGCGCAGGCTCTTGTCGACGAACTCGGTCAGGGACTTCTCGCCCTTGGGAATACCGACGCCGATCAGGTCGTTGGAAATGGTGAAGGGCGGCACTTCGTACTTGTCGCGGTCGGGCACGTTGGCCAGCAGGCCGATCAGCTTCGGACCGTCCTGGGTGATGGCCTGGACCTGGCCGTTGCGCAGGGCGGTGAAAGCGAAGGGCGTGTCGTCGTAGGCGATGACCTTGGCGCCGGGGAACTTCTCGCGCAGCACGCCTTCGTTGACCGTGCCCTTGTCCACGCCGACCCGCCACTTGTTGAGGACTTCCGGCGAGGTCAGGGTGCCTTTCTTGACGATGAACTGCTGGCCGGAGGAGAAGTAGGGGATGCTGAAGTCCACCTGCTGCGCACGCTCCGGGGTGATGGTGAAGTTGGCCAGGACCAGGTCGACCTTGTTCGCCGTCAGCAGCGGGATGCGGTTGGCCGGGTTGGTCGGCAGCACTTGCAGCCGGACGCCCAGCTTGTCGGCCAGGGCCTTGGCATAGTCGACGTCGAGGCCTTCGATCTGCTTGCTCTTGGCGTCGACGAAGCCGAACGGCGGGTTGCTGTCGAAGGACGCGACGCGCAATACGCCGGCCTTGCGGATGTCCTCCAGGCGGTCGGCCTGGGCCAGGCCGGAGATCAGGGCGAGAGCGAGGGCGGTGATGGCGGGGAGTTTCTTCATGAAAGTTCCAGCTCCTTGTCGGCCGCGATCGACGATCAGGGCCTTGCAATGTGGGGCGGACATTCCGGATGGGAATGCCGCCATGTCGGCGCGGGGGTATCCCGTGGCGAAGGGAGTTTGGCAGGGGCCAAGGGTCGGGAGAAAAGAATGAATCGATCTATCTTATTTCCAGACGAAATAAGAGGTATGAAAACAAGGATTCAAGGAAATAAAAAACGATAGCGTAACGCCATGATCCGCAGGGCTTCCGCGTCGGGGGTTCGTCGTCGAGAAGGAAGGCCGGGGCCCGGCGGCCCCGTCAGCGGCTGTCCCGGCAGTCGATCACGCTGGCGTTGGTGATGATGTCCCGGCTGTCGGTGTACAGGGTGATGCTGCAGAAATAGTCGAGGATGGTCTCGTTCTCGTAGTAGCCGGTCTTGCGATAGACCGCCTCGCTGCTCACCGGCGCCATGCCGGCGACCCCCTGGCCACCGACGCCGACCCAGGTCTCGCGCTGGCCGACGTACTCGGTGCCGGTCTGTATGAAGACCTTGTCCGGCCCCATGTGGGTCCGCACGCGGTTCCAGGCGTAGAAGCCGCCGCTACCGTAGGACGAAGGGCCGAGGCCCTGGTCGGGCTTGCCGAACAGTTCGAAGGCCTTGCCGCCGGGCTGGCCGATGAGCTTCTGCGCGGCGACCTTGACCTCGTTGTCGCGATTCCCCGACTGACCGAGGGAGGCGCAGGCGCTGAGGCCGAGGACGAGCAGGGCGAGACCGAAGGGCTTGATCGAGGGCATGGCATTCACTCCGTTGAAATGCCCGAGGATGTTAGAGGTCCAGCCGGCTCGCGGCTATTAGCTCATTTGTGCTAGTGCCGCTCACTTCGCCAGGTGCCGCGCCTGTTCGGCATGTACGCTGGCCATGAAGGTCTGCATGGCCGAGGAGTGGACCCGGTTGCGTCGGGTGATCAGGCCGTAGGGCGGCAGGCGCGGCTCCAGCTGGATCGGCAGGATCGCCAGCAGGTGCTTGCCCGGGTAGTCCTCGATCACCGAGCGTGGAGTGATGCCGATCATGTCGGTCTGTTGCAGCAGGGAGAGCAGGGTCATGATCGAGGTGGTCTCGACGATACTGCTCGGCAGGTCGATGCGCGCATTGTGGAAGGCCTGGTTGACGATCCCGCGCATCGGGCTGGGGTGCTGCTGCAACACCCAGGTCAGCTCCTGCAACTCGCCCCAGTCCAGCTTGCGTGCCTGCGACAACGGGTTCTGCGCGCCGACCACCACGCAGAGCTCTTCCTCGCCGAGGCTGTCGAACACCAGGTCGTCGGTGCGCGCGCCGCTGGGGATGCGTCCGAGCACCACGTCCAACTGGTCCTGTTGCAGGGCCTGGACCAGCACGTCGCTGGTGTCCACCTGGATGCTCATCGACAGCCGTGGATGACTCTGCTTCAGGGTGGCGATGGTGCGCGTCAGCAGGCTCGAGGCCAGCGCCGGGATCGCTCCGACGGTGACCCGGCCGAGGTTGCCGGATTCCAGGGCAACCAGTTCCTCGCGCATCCCGGACAGCTCGGCGAAGATCATCCGCGAGTAATAGATCAGCGTCTCGCCGAAAGGCGTCGCGCGCATGCCGCGCGGCAAACGCTCGAACAACTCGACGCCGAGCAGGTCTTCGGCCTCGTGGAGCATCTTGGTCGCCGCCGGCTGGGTCATGCCGATCTCGTCGGCGGCGCGGCGCAGCGAGCCGAGTTCCTCCAGGGCCAGCATCAGGCGCAACTGGCGCAGGCGCAGGCGGCTGTGGATGATGCTGGCGTCGGGAATCCGGGACATGGCGTATCTCGCTGGCGGCGGGGAGACCCAGGGTGACAAGAAATCCACCCCGCCGCCAGACGCAGGCTCAGGCGGCATGCCGGAGACTCCGCCGGCCACGCCGGAACAGCGCCCCGGCGCAACGCGCCAGCAACGGCCAGAGCAGCATCGCCAGCGCCGCGCCGGTCAGGCTGGCCACCAGCGGGTTGGACCAGAACACCGAGAGTTGCCCGTCGGAGAACAGCATCGACTGGCGGAACGCGTCCTCGGCCTTGTCGCCGAGCACCGCGGCGAGCACCAGCGGGGCGATGGGGTAGCCGAGTTTCTTGAACAGGTAGCCGAGCGCGCCGAACAGCAGCATCAGGACCACGTCGAGCATGGCGTTGTGCACCGAGTAGGCCCCGATGGCGCAGACCATGACGATGATCGGCGCGACGATGGCGAACGGAATCCGCAGGATCGAGGCGAACAGCGGTACGGTCGCCAGTACCACGATCAGGCTGACCACGTTGCCCAGGTACATGCTGGCGATCAGGCCCCAGACGAAGTCGTGTTGTTCGACGAACAGCGTCGGCCCGGGATGCAGCCCCCAGATCATCAGGCCACCGAGCATCACCGCGGCGGTCGCCGAGCCGGGGATGCCGAGCGTCAGCATCGGCAGCAGGGCGCTGGTGCCGGCGCTGTGGTCGGCAGTCTCCGGAGCGATCACGCCTTCCACCTCGCCCTTGCCGAAGTTCTCGCGGTTCTTCGAGAAGCGCCGCGCCAGGCTGTAGCTCATGAACGAGGCTGCGGTGGGGCCGCCCGGAGTGACGCCCATCCAGCAGCCGACCAGCGCGCTGCGCAGCCAGGTCAGCCAGTAGCGCGGCAGCCTGGCCCAGGTACGCAGGATCACCATCGGCGTGATGCGTGCGCGCTCGCCGCGAAACACCAGGCCTTCCTCCACCGTGCAGAGGATCTCGCCGATGCCGAACAGGCCGATCACCGCCACCTCGAAACTCAGCCCGGAAAGCAGCCAGGGCTGGTCGAAGGTCAGGCGCAGGTCGCCGGACACGGTATCCATGCCCACGGCGGCCATGGCGAAGCCGATGGTCATCGCCACCAGGGTCTTCAGTGGCGGGTTGCGGCTCATGCCGATGAAGGTGCAGAACGCCAGCAGGTAGACGGCGAAGAACTCGGGCGAGCTGAACGCCAGGGCGAAGCGAGCGATATGGGTGGACAGGAAGGTCAGCAGCAGCACGCCGACCAGCGCCCCGAGGAGCGCCGAGGTGAAGGCGGCGGTCAGCGCTTCGCCGGCCTGGCCGTTGCGCGCCATCGGGTAGCCGTCGAAGGTGGTGGCCACCGACGAGGGCTCGCCGGGGATGTTGAACAGGATCGAGGTGATCGAGCCACCGAACAACGCGCCCCAGTACATGCAGGAAAGCAGGATGATCGCCGACACCGGCGACATGCTGAAGGTCAGCGGCAGCAGCAGCGCCACCCCGTTCGGCGCACCGAGGCCCGGCAGCACGCCGACCAGGATGCCGAGCAGCACGCCGATCACCATCAGGCCGAGGTGATGGGCGCTGAGGACCAGGCTCATGCCCTGCATCAGGGAATCGAATTCGCTCATGGCCTGGCGCTCCCGACGAAGGCCGCGAGGTCGGCCAGTATTCCGGCATCCAGCGGCACCTTGAACCAGACGGCGAAGACCAGGTAGCTGGCCAGCGCCGCGCCGCAGGACAGCGTGACGATCAGCGGCACGCCGTAGGGTTTGTCGCGGCTGCGGTCGCGCCACATGAACCAGGCGATGAACAACGCGGAGGCGAGGTAGATCCCGGCGAACGGCATGGCCGCCACGTAGGCGGCGATCGGCAGGAACACCGCAAGCACCCGGCGAAAGGCCGCGCGGGCGACGAACGAGGTACCCAGCGCCCGCCAGCGGCACAGGGCCATGAGCAGGTTGCCGAGGCTGGCGGCGCTCAGCAGCAGGCCGATGTAGAAGGGGAAATAGCCGGCCTCGGGGCCGCTGTCGCCCCAGCCGATGCCGATATCCTGGCTGCCGTATATGACGATCGCGCCGAGCGCGGCGGTGAACAGCGCCAGGCCGATCTCCACCCAGCGGGTGGCGACCAGCGGCGCATTGGATGAGCTGGACATGTTCGTCTCCTGGTCGCGCTACGCGGGTTACTGGCGAAGCCAGCCGGCTTCCTGGAACAGCGGGATGACGCGCTGGCGGTCCTTCTCGATGTAGCTCACCAGGTCCTCGCCAGCGAGGAAGGTCGGCGCCAGCGCCGAGCGTTCGACATAGTCCCTGAACTCGGCGGTCTGGCTGACCTTGCGCATCAACTCGACGTAGAAGGCGCGCTGCTCGTCGCTGACTCCGCCGGGCAGGAACACGGTGCGCGGGAAGCGGTACTGGTCGATGCCCAGGCCCTGTTCGTGGCAGGTGGGGATGTCCGCCCAGGACTGCTCGGCAGCGACCTTGGCGGTGTAGATCATGCGCTCGTGGCTGAACACGCAGAGCGGCCGGACCTGGCCGCCGCGCCACTGGCTGAGGCTTTCCGCCGGGTTGTTGAGGTTGGCGGCGATGTGCCTGCCGGCCAACTGGATGGACGCCTCGCTGCCGCTCTTGAAGGGGATGTAGGTCAGCTTGCCGCCGACCTGCTTGCCGAGCAGCAGGCTTAGAGTCTGGTCGACGTCCTTCGACTGGCTGCCGCCGAAGCGCATGCCTGCCGCGTCCTTCTTCAGATCGGCGAGGAACGCCGCGGCGTCCGCCCACGGCGCCGCCTGGTAGGTCCAGAGGATGAAGTCGTCCTCGGCCACCGCCGCCACCGGCGTCAGGTCGGTCCATTGGTAGCCCAGCCGGGCCACCAGCGGCAGCAGGTAGACATTGTTGGTGCCGATCACCAGCTTGTGCGCGTTGCCCTTGGCCAGCTTCAGGTCGAGGAAGGCTTCGGCGCCGTTGCCGCCGCCCTTGTTCAGCACCACGGTGTTGACGTCGAGCAGCTTGTTCTGGCTGATCGCCGACTGGACCAGGCGGGCGAGTTGGTCGGTGCCGCCACCGGGACCGCCGGCGACGACGATCTCCAGGTTCTCTTCGGGTTTCCAGGCAGCCGCCAGGGCGGGCAGGGCGGTGCAGCAGAGCAGGGCGCAAGCGGCCAGGAAGGAGGGGACGGAGCGCGCATATGCGGTACGCATGGAGGACCTCTGGTTGTCATTGTTGTTATGGGTAGAGCGGAGTGTGCGAAGCGCACCGATAAGCGTCCACTCAAAATAAGGCATACACCGATAGCCTGGGGTTATGAGTGGAAGCGGATGTCGGATACCTGGAGCGATAACCGTAGGAAATGGCCGTATGAGCAGCTTTGATTAGACGGTTATCGATGGAAAGCCGGATAGTGAGCCTGCCGGACCTGCCAATCCAGTTCCGCAGCACAAGAACAACAATAAAAGAGGTACGACCCATGGCTCAGGCACAGACCGCCGTGCTCCAGGCTGATCCTGCCCAGGACAAGGCCACTGCCGCAAAACCCAGCAACGTCCGCTGGCGCATCTTCGCCATCGTCTTCGCCCTGACGGTGATCAACCTGGTCGACCGGGTCTCGCTGTCCATCGCCATGCCCACCATCGCCGGTGAATTCCAGCTCACGCCGAGCATGCAGGGGCTGATCCTCAGCAGCTTCTTCTGGGCCTACGCGCTGTTGCAGATTCCCGGCGGCTGGCTGATCGACCGCTACGGCCCGCGCCGGGTGATCGGCTGGTCCACCGGCCTCTGGGGAGCCTTCCAGACCCTCGCGGCCTTCGCCAGCGGCGGCCTGTCGCTGATGTTCGCCCGGGTCGCCCTGGGCGCGGCGGAAGCGCCGCTGTTCCCCTCCGGCGGCAAGCTCAACTCGCTGTGGCTGGGCTCCAGCGAACGCAGCCGCGGCGCCGTGCTGATGGACTGCGGAGGGCCGCTTGGCGTCGCTCTCGGCGGACTGGTCATCGCCTACCTGATCGCCGTGCTCGGCTCCTGGCGCAGCGCCTTCTTCATCGCCGGCATCGCCACCCTGGCCATGGCCTGGCTGGCCTGGCACTACCTGCGCGACGACCCGGCCGAGCATCCCGGGGTCAACGCCGCCGAGCTGGACCGGATCAACGCCGTCCGCA
Organism: Pseudomonas sp. KBN12P06040; assembly: GCF_037574965.1. Taxonomy (NCBI): domain Bacteria; kingdom Pseudomonadati; phylum Pseudomonadota; class Gammaproteobacteria; order Pseudomonadales; family Pseudomonadaceae; genus Pseudomonas; species Pseudomonas sp. KBN12P06040. The sequence goes on along the minus strand of NZ_JBBELS010000001.1, from coordinate 3,142,219 downwards.
CCACCCCGCTCGCCGAAGCGGACTGCCAGGCCGGCGGAAGACTGGGCATCGCCGGCCGCTCCCTGGTCGGTATCGTCCTCGGCCGCGCCAGTTGGGCCATGGTGTTCTTCGGCCTGCTGACCTGGGGTCCTAGCTACCTGGCGCAGGCGCGCGGCTTCGATATCAAGGGTATCGGCGCCGCGACCTTCGTCATCTTCCTCTGCGGCGCCGTCGGTTCCCTGGTCGGCGGCTTCCTCTGCGACCTGCTGATCCGCAAGGGCGTGCGCCGCGGCCTGGCGGCCAAGGGCCTGCTGACGGTCTCGGGCCTCGCGGCGCTGGTCGCCTTCCTGCTGTTGCCGAGCCTGGAAGATGCCTATGCCGCCGTGACCCTGCTGGCGCTGACCGCCTTCTTCCTGATGTGGGGCAGCCTGTACTGGAGCTTTCCGGCCTTGCTCGCCACTCCGGCCCGGGTCGGCCTGGTCGGCGGGGTGATGAACATGGCCGGCAGCCTCGGCGGCATCGCCGTGCCGATCCTGGTCGGGCTGCTGCTGCAACACCTGGGCGGATATGCCGCGGTGCTGGGCTTCTTCGCCCTCTGCTCGGCAGCCTTCATCGTCGGCACCCTGCTGATTTCCCTGGACAAGACCGAGGCAAAGCATGGCTGAGCTGTACGACGGGCCGATCGTCGACGCCCATCATCATTTCTGGGACCCGCAGGCGAACTACCACCCCTGGCTCGCGGAGGACGCCAAGATTCCGTTCCGCTACGGCGACTACAGCGCGATCAAGCGCCGCTACCTGCCGGCGGACTACTTCGGCGACGTCGGCGCACACCGGGTGGTCGAGACGGTCTACGTGGAAACCGAGTGGGACCCGCGCGATCCGCTCGGCGAAACCCGCTTCGTGCATCACCTCGCCGAACGCCATGGCGCGCCCCACGCGGTGGTGGCGCAGGCCTGGCTGGACGCGCCGGACGCCGCCGAGGTGCTGGCGGCGCAGGCGGGCTTCGCACGGGTCCGCAGCGTCCGCCACAAGCCCGGCGGTCCGCAACGCCCGCAACAGGTCGGCGAGCTGCGCAGCCTGATGAGCGACGAGCGCTGGCGTCGCGGCTATGCCGAGCTGGCCCGGCACGGCCTGCACTTCGACCTGCAGACACCCTGGTGGAACCTCGCCGAGGCCGCATGCCTGGCGCGCGACTTCCCCGATACGCTGATCGTGCTCAACCACGCCGGCCTGCCGTCCGATCGCAGCGAGGAGGGGCTGGCCGCCTGGCAACGGGCCATGGCGCGCTTCGCCGAATGCCCCAACGTGGCGTTGAAGATCTCCGGCATCGGCCAGGCCGGCCGGCGCTGGAGCGTCGAGGACAACGCCTGGATCGTCCGCGAAAGCATCGCCCTGTTCGGCGTCGAGCGGGCGATGTTCGCCAGCAACTTCCCGGTGGACAGCCTGTGCGGCTCGTTCGACGACATCTATGGCGGTTTCAAACGCATCGTCGCCGACCTGCCGTACGCCGACCAGGAACGGCTTTTCCATAGCAACGCGCGGCGCATCTACCGCACCGTACCCGACACCGTGCGCCTGCAGCAGGCGTCGCTCGACCCGAGGACTTCCCCATGAACGCTCCATCCCTACCGCGACTGGCCATGGTCCTGGGCGATCCGGCCGGCATCGGCCCGGAACTGATCGCCCGCCTGCTGGCCGACACCGAGGTGCGCGAGAAGGCGCACATCGTGCTGATCGCCGACGAAGCGGAAATGCGCCGCGGCATGCGCATCGCCGGCTGCGAATTCCCCTACCGACGCATCGACGCGCTGGAGACCCTGGATTTCGCCGACGCCACGCCACTGCTGCATCCCTGGCTCAGCCAGGGCGGGGACGAGTTCCCACGCAGCGAAGCGAGCGCCGTCGGTGGCCGCTACAGCCTGGAAACCCTCGCGCTGGCCCTCGAACTGACCCGCAGCGGCAGGACCGACGCGATCCTCTTCGGCCCGCTGAACAAGACCTCGCTGCACATGGCCGGCATGGACCACAGCGACGAGTTGCACTGGTTCGCCGAGCGCCTGGGGTTCGGCGGCCCGTTCTGCGAGTTCAACGTCCTCGACGACCTCTGGACCTCGCGGGTGACCTCCCACGTAGCCCTGGCCGAGGTGCCGGGCCTGCTCAGCCAGGAGCGGGTAGGGGAGGCGATCCGCCTGATCGACGACGCGCTGCGCCGCAGCGGCCTGGCGCGGCCGCGCATCGGCGTCTGCGGACTGAACCCGCACAACGGCGACAACGGCAGCTTCGGCCGCGAGGAGTTGGACATCATCGCTCCGGCGGTGCAGAAGGCGCGCGAACAGGGGATCGCCGCCGACGGCCCGTATCCCGCCGACACCATTTTCCTCAAAGTGCAGGGCGACGCCCGTGCCTTCGACGCGGTGGTGACCATGTACCACGACCAGGGGCAGATCGCGATCAAGCTGATGGGCTTCTCCCGCGGCGTGACCGTCCAGGGCGGCCTGCCGATCCCCATCGCTACGCCGGCCCACGGTACCGCCTTCGATATCGCCGGGCAGGGAAGGGCCGACGTCGGCGCCACCCGCCAGGCGTTCGAGATCGCCTGCCGGATGGGCAGGCGCAAAGCCTGATCGCCTGCATGCGACGCGACAACCAGAGCGCCGCACCTTCGTAACGCGCCCCCTGGCGCCTCCCTGTACCGTCGCGGCGGGGCAGGAGGCGTCGCACCTTCGACGAGAGACACATCGCCTGGAGCCGCAGCGCTCCACGGCTCGCTTCGGCCTGGGAAAAGGAAAAACAACAATGACCCGTTCCGCTCCGAACCTGCTGAAATCCGCCTCGCTCGCCCCGGTCCTGCTGGCCGGCCTGCCGTCGCTCGCCGGCGCCGAGGGCTTTATCGAAGACGCCAGCGTCAGCCTCGGCCTGCGCAATCTCTATTTCAATCGCGACTTCCGCCAGCCCGGCGCGGCGCAGTCGAAACAGGATGAGTGGGCCCAAGGCTTTCTCCTACAGGCAAAATCCGGCTATACCCAGGGCACCCTGGGCCTCGGCGTCGAGCTGATCGGCCAGCTCGGCCTGAAGCTCGACAGCAGCCCTGATCGTGCCGGCTCCGGGCTGTTGCCACGCCACGCCGACGGACGCGCAGCGGACGACTACGCGCGACTGGGCGTGGCGCCGAAGCTGAAGCTGTCGAATACCGAGCTGAAACTCGGCGAACTGCTGCCGGAACTGCCAATCCTCCTGCGCAACGACGGCCGCCTGCTGCCACAGACCTTCCAGGGCGGCATGCTGACCTCCAGGGAAATCGCCGGCCTGACCCTGCACGGCGGGCAGATGCGTTCGCTCAGCCAGCGCAACTCCAGCGACCACCAGGACCTCTCGGTGGATGGGCGCGGCGGGGTGTTCTCCGACCGTTTCGACTACCTGGGCGCGGAGTACCGCTTCAATGCCGAGCGCAGCCAGGTCGGGCTGTGGCAGGCGCGACTGCAAGACATCTACCGGCAGGACTACTACAGCTTGAGCCACAAGCAGAGCTTCGGCGGCTGGCGCCTGGGCGCCAGCGTCGGGCTCTTCGACACGCGCGACGAAGGTGCCGCGAAGCTCGGTGATCTGGAGAATCGCGCGCTGACCGGTTTCTTCAGCGCGACCCGCGGCCGCCACAGCCTCGGCGCCGGCTACCAGCGCATGTACGGCGACGACGGGATGCTCTACATCGCCGGCACCAGCACGCCGTTGGTCAACGACATCCAGGTGCGCAACTTCACCAGCGCCGGCGAGCGCTCCTGGCAACTGCGCTACGACTACGACTTCGTCGCCCTGGGCATTCCCGGGCTGACCGCCATGGCCCGCTACGCCAGCGGCGCCCATGCCCGGACGAAGGCGATGGACGACGGCCGCGCCTGGGAACGCGACGTGGACGTCTCCTACGTGATCCAGAGCGGCCCGCTGAAGAACCTCGGCCTGCGTTGGCGCAACGCCATGCTGCGGTCCAACCATGCCGCCGATGTCGACGAGAACCGCCTGATCCTCTCGTATTCCCTGCCGCTGCTCTGAGCGCAGGGCCGTTCTCGCTGCTGCCCGATAACCGGCGATTGGCTGATTGGTGAAAAGGTATTGCCTGGGGTTATCGATGAATGCGCAGAAGTGATTATCCGCGCGGGAGCGGCCTGGCTACAGTCGGCCCAACGCAAGCGGCCATGCCGCCTCCGCGTCGAACAACAACAAGAAGGAAGCCCTCCATGAGCGCCATGAACGACCACGCCAGGCTGCTGTCCTCGGCGATCGCCACCAGCCGCCTGCGGCTCCTGCCTTTCCTGGTCCTGATGTATGTACTGGCTTTCATCGACCGGGCCAACGTCGGTTACGCGCGGGCCTTCCTGCAAGCCGACACCGGCCTTGCCGATGCCGCCTTCGCGTTCGGCGCGAGCATCTTCTTCATCGGCTATGCCTTCTTCGAGGTACCCAGCAACCTGATGCTGCACCGCCTCGGCGCCAGGGTCTGGCTGTGCAGGATCATGGTCACCTGGGGCCTGGTCTCGGCGGCGATGATGTTCGCCGACGACGCCATGACTTTCTATGTCCTGCGCTTCCTGCTGGGCGTCGCCGAGGCGGGTTTCTTCCCCGGCATCATCCTCTACCTCACCTACTGGTTCCCGCAGCGCAGCCGTGCCCAGGCGCTTGGCCTGTTCTATTTCGGCCTGCCGCTGGCGCTGGTACTGGGCGGTCCGCTGTCCGGTTGGCTGCTGGAGTTCCACGACATCTTCGGCCTGGCCAACTGGCAGTGGCTGTTCGTCACCGAGGGCCTGCTGGCCTCGCTGGTCGGCATTGCCGCCTACTTCTACCTGGTCGACCGCCCGCGCGATGCCGGCTGGCTGAGCGACGAGCAGAAGCGGGCGCTGGAAGGCGAGCTGGCCGAAGAAGACACCCGCAAACAGGCACGCGGCCCGCACGGCTTCCTCAGCGCTCTGCGCAGCGGCCAGGTGCTGAAGTTCTGCCTGGTCTACTTCACCATCCAGATGAGCGTGTACGGCGTGGTGTTCTACCTGCCGACCCGCATCGCCAGCTTCCTCGACGGCCAGGTCGGCCTGAACGTCGGCCTGATCACCGCGATTCCCTGGGCTTGCGCCCTGGTGGTAACGCGCCTGGTGACCCGCCAGGCCGACCGCAGCGGCCAGCATCGCCAGCTCGCGGTGGCCATGCTGGGCATGGCCGCAGCCGGTATCGCCGCCTCGGCGCTGGCCGGCAACCTGGGCCTGGCGGTGATCGCCTTCTGCTTCGCCGCGTCCGGCTTCGTCTCGGTGCAGCCGCTGTTCTGGACCCTTCCCACCGGCTACCTGAGCGGTGCGGCCGCGGCCAGCGGCATCGCCCTGATCAACTCCCTGGGCAACCTCGGCGGCTTCGTCGCGCCGAACCTCAAGACCCTCATGGAAAGCCAGTTCGCCGACCCGCGCGCCGGCATGTTCGCCCTGGCCGCCGTCGGCCTGCTCGGCGCCTGCCTGCTGGCCCGGCTGAAGACTTCCGGATCGTCGTCCGTCCCGCTGCGAGCGCGGCAGGCCGGCTGACTCACACTACGCACCGATAGGAGCTGCGACATGAAAATCAAATCCGTCCGTACCCGCGTCTTCGAATGGAAGGGCAAGGTCGTCCCGCCGCAGGCGCACTTCTGCACCAATGCCAGCGACATCCTGTTCGAGAAGGGAGACGCCATGGGCTCGTTCCGCTTCCACGGCTGGCTGGTGGTGGAGATCGAGACCGACGACGGCCTCGTCGGCATCGGCAACTGCGCCCTGGCGCCGCGCGTGGCGAAGGAAATCGTCGACCTCTACCTGGCGCCGATCTGCATCGGCGAAGACCCGTTCGACAACGAGTACATCTGGCAGAAGATGTATCGCCGCACCCACGCCTGGGGCCGCAAGGGCATCGGCATGGCAGCCATCTCGGCGGTGGACCTGGCGATCTGGGACATCATGGGCAAGGCGGTGAACAAGCCGGTGTTCAAGCTGCTCGGCGGTCGCACCAAGGAGAAGATCTGGACCTACGCCTCGAAGCTCTACGCCAACGACAACCTCGACGCCTTCCTCGAAGAGGCCCAGGGCTACCTGAACCAGGGCTTCACCGCGCTGAAGATGCGCTTCGGCTATGGCCCCAAGGACGGCCCGGCGGGCATGCGCAGGAACATCGAGCAGGTCCGCGCGCTACGCGAACTGGCCGGGCCGGACATCGACATCATGCTCGAATGCTACATGGGCTGGACCCTGGAATACGCCCGGCGGATGCTGCCGAAGCTCGCCGAGTTCGAACCGCGCTGGCTGGAGGAGCCGGTGATCGCCGATGACATCGAGGGCTACGTCGAGCTGAAGAAGATGGGGATCATGCCGATCTCCGGCGGCGAGCACGAATTCACCGGCCACGGCTTCAAGGACCTGCTGGAGCGCCGCGCGGTGGACGTCATCCAGTACGACACCAACCGCGTCGGCGGGATCACCGCCGCGCGCAAGATCAACGCCATGGCCGAGGCCTGGTCAGTGCCGGTGATCCCGCACGCCGGACAGTTGCACAACTATCACCTGACCATGGCCAGCACCGCCTCGCCGATGGCCGAGTTCTTCCCGGTGTTCGACGTCGAGGTCGGCAACGAGCTGTTCTACTACGTGTTCAAGGGCGAGCCGCAGCCGGTCGACGGCTATATCCAGCTGGACGACCACAAGCCCGGCCTGGGCCTGGAGATATCCGAAGAGCACCTCAAGGATTTCATCATCATCGAGTGATAGTCGGAGCCCACAGGAGGAGCCGAGATGCGGCTGATTCAATTCGAGGACCGGGCAGGGCAGCGCCGGGTCGGCGTCGTCGAAGGCGCCGGGATACAGGTGCTGCGCGGCGTGCGCAGCACGCGCGAACTGGGGCTGGCGGCGATTCGCGCGGGCAGCGGCCTGCACGACGAGGTGCTGCGCCGAGGCAGCGAGCCAGGCCCGGACTATGCCGGGTTGCTGGAGGAGGGAAGGGTGCTGCCGCCGCTGGATCATGACGACCCGGCCCATTGCCTGGTCAGCGGCACCGGCCTGACCCACCTGGGCAGCGCCGCGACGCGCGACCGCATGCACCAGCAGAACCAGGGCGACGAGACCGCGCTGACCGACACCATGCGCATCTTCAGGTGGGGCCTGGAGGGCGGCAAGCCACCGGCGGGCCAGGTCGGCGCGCAGCCTGAATGGTTCTACAAGGGCGACGGCGGCATCGTCGTGCGACCCGGCGCGGACTTCCCGCTACCGGCCTTCGCCGAGGACGCCGGCGAGGAACCGGAGCTGGTCGGGCTCTACCTGATCGGCGATGACCGCCGGCCTTACCGGCTCGGCTACGCCCTGGGCAACGAGTTCTCCGACCACCTGATGGAGCGCCGCAACTACCTGTACCTGGCGCATTCCAAGCTGCGCGCCTGCTGCTACGGGCCGGAGCTGCGAGTCGGCGAACTGCCGCGCCACCTGCAGGGCGAGAGCCGGATCCTGCGCGACGGCGAAGTGCTCTGGCAGCAGGCGTTCCTTTCCGGCGAGGACAACATGTGCCACAGCCTGGAGAACCTCGAGTACCACCATTTCAAGTACGCGCAGTTCCTCCGTCCGGGCGACGTCCACGTGCATTACTTCGGTACCGCCACGCTGTCCTTCGCCGACGGGATCAAGGCTGCTCCGGGGGATGTCTTCGAGATCGCCATGGCCGAGTTCGGCGCGCCGCTGCGCAATGGCATCGCCGCCGTCGAGACCGCACTGACGCCGGGGCGGGTGGTAGCGCTCTGAAGCCCCACCGCCGTGCATAGGCCGGAGCTCCACGAGAAACCCGCGGCACGGTTTCCTTCATTCCTGCGGAGCCTTGGCTCCAACCCCGCCGGCCATCCCCGGCGGGGCTTCCCCTGTATGAGGTCGACATGACAGCCATCCTCGGACACAACTTCATCGGCGGCGCCCGCAGCGCGGCCGGCACGCTCTTCCTGCAAAGCCTCGACGCCGCCAGCGGTGAGGCGCTGCCGTACCGCTTCGTGCAAGCCACCCCGGAAGAAGTGGACGCCGCCGCCGAAGCCGCCGCCAGCGCCTACCCGCACTACCGGCAACTGCCGGCCAGCCGCCGCGCGGAATTCCTCGATACCATCGCCGCCGAACTCGACGCGCTGGACGCTGATTTCGTCGCCATCGTCTGCCGTGAAACCGCGCTACCGGCCACGCGCATCCAGGGCGAACGCAGCCGCACCAGCGGCCAGCTGCGCCTGTTCGCCGAAGTCCTGCGGCGCGGCGACTTCCATGGCGCGCGCATCGACCGCGCCCGGCCCGAACGCAAGCCGCTGCCACGCGTCGACCTGCGCCAGTGCCGGATCGGCCTCGGCCCGGTGGCGGTGTTCGGCGCGAGCAACTTCCCCCTGGCGTTCTCCACCGCCGGCGGCGATACCGCCGCGGCCCTGGCCGCCGGCTGCCCGGTGGTGTTCAAGGCGCACAGCGGACACATGGCCACCGCCGAACGGGTCGCCGCAGCGATCCTCCGCGCGGCCGAGCGCACCGGCATGCCGGCGGGCGTGTTCAACATGATCTACGGCGGCGGAGTAGGGGAGCGGCTGGTCCGCCACCCCGCGATCCAGGCGGTCGGCTTCACCGGTTCGCTGAAGGGCGGCCGCGCCCTCTGCGACATGGCGGCCGCCCGGGAGCAGCCGATCCCGGTGTTCGCCGAGATGAGCAGCATCAACCCGGTGGTGCTGCTGCCGGCGGCGCTGAAGAAGCGCGGCGAGGCCGTGGCCGACGAACTGAGCGCCTCGGTGGTGCTCGGCTGCGGCCAGTTCTGTACCAATCCCGGGCTGGTCATCGGCATCCGCTCTGCGCAATTCTCGGCGTTCCTCGAACGCTTCGCCGCCCGCATGGACGACCAGCCGGCGCAGACCATGCTCAACGCCGGCACGCTGGCCAGCTATGAAAAAGGCCTGGCGGCGCTGCACGCCCACCCGCGCGTCCGCCATCTCGCCGGGCAACCGCAGGAGGGCCGCCAGGCCCGGCCGCAACTGTTCCAGGCGGACGTCAGCCTGCTGCTGGAGGGCGACGAGTTGCTGCAGGAAGAAGTCTTCGGCCCGGCCAGCGTGGTCGTCGAGGTCGCCGACCACGCCGAACTGAAGCGCGCGCTGCATGGGCTGCACGGGCAGCTCACCGCGACCCTGATCGCCGAAGCGGAAGACCTGGCGTCCTTCGCCGACCTGGTACCGCTCCTGGAACAGAAGGCAGGGCGCCTGCTGCTCAACGGCTATCCGACCGGCGTGGAAGTCTGCGACGCGATGGTCCACGGCGGTCCGTACCCGGCCACCTCGGACGCCCGAGGCACCTCGGTGGGCACCCTGGCCATCGAGCGTTTCCTGCGCCCGGTGTGCTACCAGAACTACCCGGACGCGTGGCTGCCGGAAGCGCTGAAGGATGGCAACCCATTGGGGATTGCGCGGTTGGTGGACGGGGTTGAGACGCGGGCGGCGATTGACTGAAAGAGGAACCGGGCAAAGACGAGGGTCGGAGGATATCGGAGCCTCAGAGGTGTGCAGCAGGACACTGGAGGAGCCCCGGAAGAGGCCCGCCGGTGTTCCTGCCTGTACCCCGAATGAGCAAAGCGAGTATCGATCCAGGGCTACCCGAGTGCTCCTATCGTCCCATGCCTGGACGCGGAAAAGCCGCTTCTCGGTGTCGAGGGATTCTCGGCCGATACCGCCACTTGCATCGGCATGAGACAGGAGGCGCGCCACAATCTCTCCGGGGGTCCTTCCTTCCGTGGCGAATGCCATGATGCCCCCCTGGCAGGATCGCCGCTTGGCTCCGTATAGCGCGATGGTGAAAAACACATGAGACAATATTGACTCATGTGAACTATATAAGCATCATGCGATCCCAGCGCTCGATCGTCGTCCAAGCGGCATGAATAGCGAGTCCGGCCCAGCCTGGCCAGATCGAGCCGAGCGGACAACTGATGCGCGTGAGTGGCCGAACCCATGCCATCGCTGTAACGCCCCGAACAGAATCGTCTTCCGACGGCAGCCTCCCCCGACAGGTGGTTTCCCCGTGCCCATTCCCTGCCGGGCAAGGCACAGGTTGGCCGCCGCGCTGGACGACGACAAACCATCACCGTCCCGGCAGAGATCCTGGAGAACGACAATGCGTGCGATCGATGCCGGCATTCTGGTCTGCGGCGAGTGCCACCAGTTGAATCGCGCCGACGGGAACGAGCATCCGCGTTGCAGTCGCTGCGGCGCGAAGCTGCATCCTCGGCGGCCGAGCAGCATTGCCCGTACCTGGGCGTTGCTGATCTCGGCGATGATTCTCTACGTTCCCGCCAACCTGTTGCCGATCATGACCGTCAACATGCTCGGCAAGGGCTCCCCGGCGACCATCATGGGCGGGGTCGTGACCCTGATCCAGGCCGACATGCTTCCCATCGCCCTGGTGGTGTTCGTCGCCAGTATCGTCGTCCCCACCTTCAAGCTGGTCGGCATCGCCCTGCTGCTCTATTCGGTGCAGCGGCACCAGCCGATGTCGGCCCGCCAGCGAATCATGATGTACCGCTTCATCGAATGGGTCGGGCGCTGGTCGATGCTCGATATCTTCGTCATCGCCATCCTCGTGGCGCTGGTCAATTTCGGCAACCTGGCGAGCATCGAGGCCAATCTCGGCGCCGCCGCCTTCGCCAGCGTGGTGGTGCTCACCATGCTCGCCGCCGTGACGTTCGACCCCCGGCTTATCTGGGACAACACCAATCTGGACGACGAGAATGAGTGATTTGCCAAGCCCGAAGAAACACAAGACCTCGAACTGGTCGGCGATCTGGGTGCTGCCGCTGGTGGCCCTGGCTATCGGGGCCTGGCTGGGCTGGCGCGCCTACGACCAGGCAGGGGTGCTGATCCAGGTGCGCTTCGAGAGCAGCGATGGCATCCAGGCGAAGAAGACCGAGGTGCTGTACAAGGGCATCGCGGTCGGCAAGGTCGTCGCGCTGGATGTCAGCGAAGATATCAAGGGCGTGGTGGCCACCATCGAAATGGACAAGGAGGCGCGCCAGTACCTGAGCAAGGGTACCCGCTTCTGGCTGGTCAAGCCGCGGGTTTCCCTGGCTGGCGTCACCGGCCTGGAAACCCTGGTCTCTGGAGTCTACATCGCGGTCGATCCGGTGAAGGGCGAGAAGGAAGAACGCAACTTCACCGCGCTGAAGCAGCCGCCCCCCCTTTCCGACAGGCTGCCCGGCCTGCACCTGACCCTCAAGGCCGATCGCCTGGGCTCCCTGGAGCAGGGCAGCCCGGTGTTCTACCGGCAGATCCAGGTCGGCCAGGTGAAGAGCTTCCAGCTGGGCGATGACCAGAGGACCATCGAGATCAAGGTGCACATCGAGCCGGCCTACGCCGACCTGGTGCGCAAGCACACGCGATTCTGGAACGCCAGCGGCATCTCCATTTCCGGTGGCCTGTCCGGCTTCAAGGTGCGTAGCGAATCGTTGCTGACCCTGGCGGCCGGCGGCATCGCTTTCGCTACTTCCGATAGTCGAGGCGACAGCCCGCCGACCGATCCGAGCAAGCCGTTCCGCCTGTACGACGACTACGACGCGGCCCAGGCCGGTCTGCGCGTGAAGCTGAAGATGAACGACGTCAGCGGCATCGATCCGGGCCGCACCCCGGTGATGTTCAACGGCGTGCAGGTCGGTCTGGTCAAGTCGATCGACATGGACAAGGACTACAGCAGCGCCACTGCCGACCTGGCGATGGATCCGCGGGTCGAGGACATGCTGCTGGAAGGCACCGAGTTCTGGACCGTCAAGCCAAGCATCTCCCTGGCCGGCATCACCGGCCTCGAGGCCCTGGTGAAAGGTAACTACATCGACGTGCGCTTCGCCAAGAGCGGCGCGCCGAGTCGCGAGTTCACCATCCGCCCGAAAGCGCCGCCGCTGAACACCGACGCGCCCGGCCTGCACCTGGTGCTGACCAGCGACAAGCTCGGCTCGATCGACATCGGCGCGCCGATCCTCTACCGCCAGGTCCGCGTCGGCAGCGTGCAGAGCTACCAGCTGTCGCGCGACCGCCAGCGAGTGGTAGTGGGTGTGCACATCGAGCCGGAGTACGCGCACCTGGTGAATACCTCGACGCGCTTCTGGAACTCCAGCGGGATCACCCTGACCGGCAACCTCAGCGGCGTGCAGGTGAAGAGCGAGTCGCTACAGACCCTGATCACCGGCGGGATTTCCTTCGACACCCTCGATCCGAAGGCGCCGACCGTGACCAAGGTGCGTCGCTTCACCCTCTTCGACAGCGAGGAGGCGGCGATGGCCCGTGGCGTGGAGATCCAGCTGAGCATCGACAATGCCGACGGCCTGCGCGAAGGCACGCCGATCCGCTTCAAGGGCCTGGACATCGGCAAGATCGAAAGCGTCGAGCTGAACCCGGACCTCTCCGGGGTACAGATGAAGGCCCGCCTGACTTCCGCCGGCGAGCGCGTCGCCCGCAGCGGAACCCGCTTCTGGGTGGTGCGTCCGGCGCTCGGCCTGCTGCGTACCGAGAACCTCGGAACCCTGGTCAGCGGCCCCTATATCGAGGCGCTGCCGTCGAGCACGCCGGGCGAGCGCCAGGCACGCTTCCAGACTCTCGCCGAAGCGCCCAACCTGCTGGGCCGGGAAAACGGCCTGCGGCTGACCCTCAGCGCGCCGCGCAAGGGCTCGATCAAGCCGGGCAACCTGGTGACCTACCGGCAGATCCCGGTGGGCAAGGTCGTCGACCTGGCCTTGGGCGAACAGGCCGACCGGGTGCTGATCAGCATCCTCATCGAACCGCGCTACGTACCGCTGGTGCGTACCGGCAGCCGTTTCTGGAATGCCAGCGGCTTCGGCGTCGACGCCAGCCTGTTCAAGGGTCTGTCGCTACGCACCGAGTCGATGGAGGCGCTGATGGAGGGCGGCATTGCCTTCGCCACCCCGAACAATGCGCAGATGGGCGAGCCCGCCAAGCCGGGGCAGACCTTCGCCCTGTTCGATTCGGCCAATGACGAATGGCTGGAGTGGGCGCCCAGGATCGCCCTGAGGCGCGGGGCCCGTTGATGTCGCATCGCACCGCGGCAGCATGAATCCATTCGATCAACCCAGAAGGAGAACGCCGATGTCCAGGCGCTTGCTTTTCGTGGCCACCCTGGTCGCGACCCTTTCCCTTGCCGCTCATGCCGACGAACCCCTGCCATCGGTCGAGCAGGTGATGAACGAGCACAAGGAAAAGATCAGGAACCAGCTGGAAACCATCAACTACAAGCGCAAACGGATGGTCGAGGCAAACATGGCGCTGGACGGTACCGAAGCCGAGACGTTCTGGCCGATCTATTCACGCTACCGAGGCGAGACGGACAGCCTGCACAAGGAGACATTCCAGCTCCTGCTCGAATATGCCCGCGCCTATGGTTCCGGCAGCATTACCGACGCGGAAGCTTCGAGGATGGTCGACCTCTATCGGGGATTGCAGGAGAAACAGCTGGCCGTGCTGCACCGGTACGTGCAGGAAGTGGCCGAGAAGATGTCACCTCGGCGGGCCATGCGCTTCCTGCAGATCGAAGCGCAACTGGACGCGCTGGAGGCGTTGCAGATCGGCAAGCAGGTTCCGCTGATCAATTGAGTTTCACGGCACCGGCCGCGTCCATGCCTGGGCGAGTTCCGCATCGCCCAGGCGCATCGTTTTGCTCAGCGTGCCGAACGAAGCCGCCGCCACAGCGTGGTCCGGCTGATCCCGAGCCGACGCGCAGCCTCGTCAAGGCTGCCCTGGCAGCTGTCCAGCGTCTCCTGTATGTAGCGCAACTGCGCGGTTTTGCCGATGGCGTGCAAATCCTTTGTGCGCGATGGCTCTTTCCGGGACCTGGGCTGAGGCTGGCCTTCGAATAGCTCGGGCAGCACGCGAGCCAGGTAATGCTCATCCACGCCGTGCTCATGGAAGATTTCGCTGGCGGAGAGCATCGCCCGTTCGATGACATTCTCCAGTTCCCTGACGTTTCCGGGCCAGGAATGGCGGACGAGGTAGGGTAGCAGGAGCGTCGTTATGCCTGCGGCACCCGGTGGCTGGCCCTGGACCAGCAGGCGCTGGCTGATTCCCTGGCAAATCAGAGGAATGTCCTCGGGCCGCTCGCGCAGGGGAGTGGTCTGCAAGCGCAGGATATTCAGCCGGTAATACAGGTCGGTGCGAAACTCGCGATCCTTCATGGCGGCCCCCAGGTCCTTGTGGGTGGCGGCGACGATGCGCACGTCGATGGAGATCGGCTCGGTGCCGCCCAGGCGCAAGACCTCTCGCTCCTGCAATACACGAAGGAGGCGAGTCTGCAGCGACACAGGCATGTCGCCGATCTCGTCGAGGAACAGCGTGCCACGGTGCGCCGCCTCGAACAGGCCGGGCTTGCCGCCTTTGCGCGAACCGCTGAAGGCGCCTTCCTCGTAGCCGAACAGTTCGCTTTCCAGTAGCGACTCGGGAAACGCCGCGCAGTTGATGGCGACGAAAGGCCCGTGCCGGCGAGGGCTCTCGTTATGGATCCCTTGGGCGAGCAGTTCCTTGCCGGTGCCGCTTTCGCCAGTGATCAGGATGGTCGAATGGCTGGCGGCAAAGCGCTTGGCCAGCTGCAACATCTCACGGTTGGCCTTGCTCGCGCCGTTGAGTTGTTCGAGCCGGTAACGCGCGGTGAAGGCACCTGGACGGCGAGTGGAGCGGATGCGTTGATCCGCGCGCTGCACGGCGGTGATGTCCTGGCAGGTGAGCACCAGGCCGGTACGCTCGCCATTCTCCAGGATCGGCAGGAGATTGCTGACCACGGCGTGCGAGCCCAGCCGGATCACCCGGTTTTCCTCGCCACCGCCATCCTCTAGCGCCTGTTGCAGGTCAAGCTCCGGGCATAGCTGCTGTAACGGTCGACCCAGAGCCGAGCTGACCGGCAACTCCAGCAACTGGGCAAGGGCAGGGTTGAGCGATTGCACCACACCCTGGTTGTCGACCGCTGCCACACCGCTTGGAATGTGTTGCAGCACCGCGTCCAGATGCCGCCGCTTGGCGATCTCCAGGCGCTGGCTGTCGAGGACTCCCATGGCTTCCTCGAGCGCCTTGCGCGCAGTGTCTTCGCTCAGCGACAGCACGCCGTGCAGGCCTGCCTGTTCCGCCAGCTCCACCACCGTCGACGAACCGATGATGCTGCGGCAACCCAGCCGGGCTACCTCCAGGACAGCCTGGCGAGCCTCTTCCAGGGTGGTGTAGGCGACCTGGTGAACCTGCACCGTGAACAGCGTTCGCATGGCTTGCAGGTCCCGGTCGATGCGGTTGTAGCTGAGCAGGGCGACATGGGAGGAGTGTTCGCGGGCTTGCTCCAGCGCACGCAACAGGTCTCCGCCGCCAACGCGCATCGTCAGAACCGGACGTGCCAGGTGTCTACGCAGGTAGGCGGCAGTGGCGCCAGCACAGACGAACACGTCGGCCTTGCCGTGCTGTTCGAGATCGCGGGCGGTTTGCAGGGCTTCGGATACCGAGGTGTCGAGCACCTCGATATGGACGTCCGGGTAGCCCGCCGCCAGGCCGGCCACCAGGCTGGCGAGGCGACTGCGCTGCCGAGGTCGTTGAAGGTGACTGACCAGCACGACGACCTGGGAAAGGGGAGGACGCATGTCGAAACCTGTTCAGGATTGAATTGTTTCGATACTGAATCAGTTCGTTGCAAAAGTGAAACCAAGATTGCTTCGTCGAGCGCCATGGAAAAGCCTGGCGCCAGAGAGCGCGCGGGTTACAGGCATATCCCGAAAATTGGCCCAGGCGTTGCTAAAGCTGTCTGACAACATGACTACAGGCAGGCCCTACAACCCCATGAGCACTCCTCCTACGACCGTACGGGACGGCGAGACATTCGTGGCCCCGGACGACCAGCCACTGGTCGAGTTCATCCGCGAGTACGCCGCAGCGAAGCGGGTGGTCATCCAGGCACGCCAGCGCCTGAGCGGCGGCGCCATCCAGGAAAACTGGCTGCTGGACCTGCTGATCGAAGGCGGCCCCTGGGCTGGCGCCCGGCGTTGGGTGCTGCGCAGCGATGCGCTTTCCGCGCTACCCGCCAGCCTGGACCGCGAACAGGAGTTCGCGGTGCTGCAAGTGGTTCATCAGGCCGGTGTGAAAGTACCGCGCCCGCTGTGGCTGTGCCGCGATATGCGCGTGCATGGGCGGGTGTTCTTCCTGATGGAGTACGTGCCGGGTGTCGCCGCCGGTCGCTTGCTCAGCGCCGGCGCCGGCACCCAGGGCCGGGCGCAGCTGGCGGCGCAGCTTGGCGCCAACCTGGCGCGCCTGCATCAGGTTCGCCCGCCGTGCGCCGCGCTGGATTTCCTGCCGATGCCAACCCGCTCACCGGCCTTGGCGACCATCGACGCCTATCGCCACTACCTCGACACCCTCGCCGATGCCTATCCGGTGCTGGAGTGGGGCCTGCGCTGGTGCGAGCTGCACGCACCGCACAACGGCACCCTGTGTCTGTTGCACCGTGACTACCGCACCGGCAACTACCTGGCCAGCGAACAGGGACTCGAAGCCGTACTCGACTGGGAGTTCACCGGCTGGGGCGACCCTTGCGAGGACCTAGGCTGGTTCACCGCCCGCTGCTGGCGCTTCACCCGCCCAGACCTCGAGGCCGGCGGTATCGGCCAACTGGAGGACTTCCTGGGGGGCTACCACGAGGTGTCTCCGCTGCGTATCGAGCGCAGCCAACTGCACTACTGGCAGGTCATGGCCACCCTGCGCTGGGCGGTGATCGCCCTGCAGCAAGGCCAGCGCCACCTGTCCGGCGAAGAGCCGTCCATTGAGCTGGCACTGACCGCACGACTGCTGCCGGAGCTTGAGCTCGACATCCTGCACATGACCGGAGCCGAAGCGCCATGACCCAGCCCGATGCCCATGAACTGCTCGACATCGCTCGCTCGACGCTTCTGGAGCAACTGCTGCCAGCGCTGCCCGGCGAGCTGCGTTACCCGGCCCTGATGATCGCCAATGCCATGGCCATCGCAGCCCGCGAAAGCCGCCTGGGGGCTCTGGCCGAGGACCAGGAGCGGACACGTCTGGCCGCCTTGGTCGACGAGGCGCCCGCAGCCTTGCCCGACCTGCGCCGCCAACTGGCACGGGCCATTCGCCTGGGCAGCCATGACGCCCCGCAAAACCATAGAACCCTGGTCGAGACATTGCGCCAGGTCACCCTCGCCCGATTGGCCATCAGCAATCCCAAGGCCTTGCCCTGAACGGCGTCAGCCATCTCATTCCCGACAGACAAGCACCCAGAAGGACAACCATGAACTTCACCCTCCCGGACGAACTGCTCGCCTTGCAGGCCAAGACCCGAGACTTCATCGCCGAACAGGTCATCCCGCTCGAGAACGACCCCCGCCAGGACAGCCACGGCCCCAGCGACGCCCTGCGCCAGGATCTGGTGGCCCGCGCCCGCGCGGCCGGCTTGCTGACGCCCCACGCCAGCCGCGAAATGGGTGGCCTGGCGCTGAGCCACGTGGCCAAGGCGATCGTCTTCGAAGAGGCCGGCTACTCGCCGCTGGGCCCGGTGGCGCTGAACATCCATGCCCCGGACGAAGGCAACATCCACCTGATGGACGTGGTCGCCACCGAGGCGCAGAAAGACCGCTGGTTGCGCCCGCTGGTCCAGGGCCATGCCCGTTCCTGCTTCGCCATGACCGAGCCTGCGCCAGGCTCAGGCTCGGACCCCTCGATGCTGCGCACCACCGCCACCCGCGATGGCGACGACTACCTGATCAATGGCCGCAAGTGGCTGATCACCGGCGCAGAAGGCGCTGACTTCGGCATCGTCATGGCGCGCATGGAGGATGGTACGGCGACCATGTTCCTGACCGACATGAAGCGTGACGGCATCACCCATGAGCGCCAGTTGGACTCGCTGGACAGCTGCTTCACCGGTGGCCACGGGCAGCTGCGTTTCGACAACCTGCGTATTCCGGCGAGCGATGTGCTCGGCGAGATCGGCAAGGGCTTCCGCTATGCCCAGGTGCGCCTCGCGCCCGCGCGCTTGACCCACTGCATGCGCTGGCTCGGCGCCGCGCGTCGCGCCCACGACATCGCCTGCGACTATGCGCGCACCCGCGACGCCTTCGGCAAGCCGCTGGGCGAGCACCAGGGTGTGGGCTTCATGCTGGCCGACAACATGATGGACCTGCACGTGGTGCGACTGGCGGTGTGGCACTGTGCCTGGGTGCTCGACCAGGGCCGGCGGGCGAATGTCGACTCCAGCATGGCCAAGGTGATCAGCGCCGAGGCGCTGTGGCGGGTGGTCGACCGTTGCGTCCAGGTACTGGGCGGGCGCGGGGTGACCGGAGACACCGTGGTGGAGCGGATCTTCCGCGACATTCGTCCGTTCCGCATCTATGACGGCCCGAGCGAGGTGCACCGCATGAGCCTGGCGAAGAAACTGCTCGACCAGCGCCTGGAGGCCCGCTGATGCAGCCGAACCTGACCCGACTGTTCGCCCTCGACGGGCGCCGCGCCCTGGTGACCGGAGCCTCCAGCGGCCTGGGCCGCCACTTCGCCATGACCCTGGCCGCCGCAGGCGCCGAGGTGGTGGTGACTGCCAGGCGCCAGGCGCCGCTGCAGGCACTGGTGGAGGCCATTGAGGTGGCGGGAGGGCGGGCGCAGGCCTTTGCCCTCGATGTGACCTGCCGTGAGGATATCTGCCGGGTGCTCGATGCCGCCGGCCCGCTGGATGTGCTGGTCAACAATGCGGGGGTGAGCGACAGCCAGCCCTTGCTGGCCTGCGACGATCAAAGCTGGGACCGCGTGCTCGACACCAACCTCAAGGGCGCCTGGGCGGTGGCCCAGGAAAGTGCCCGGCGCATGGTCGCGGCGGGGAAGGGCGGCAGCCTGATCAATGTCACTTCGATCCTCGCCAGCCGTGTGGCCGGTGCCGTCGGCCCTTACCTGGCGGCCAAGGCCGGCCTGGCCCACCTGACCCGCGCCATGGCGCTGGAGTTGGCGCGCCATGGCATCCGGGTGAATGCCCTGGCGCCCGGCTACGTGATGACCGACCTGAACGAGGCGTTCCTGGCCAGCGAGGCCGGCGACAAGTTGCGCTCGCGTATCCCCAGCCGCCGCTTCAGCGTGCCGGCGGACCTGGACGGCGCCTTGCTGCTGCTCGCCAGCGATGCCGGGCGGGCCATGAGCGGCGCCGAGATCGTGGTCGATGGCGGCCACCTGTGCAGCAGCCTGTAACGCGCCCTGGCGCAATAACAACAAGAACAGGAGGTATGTATGTGCGTGCAAGACCCGAGCAATGTGTCGATGAGGTGGCTGCCATGATGGTTCCTACCCTCGAGCACGAGCTTGCTCCCAACGAAGCCAACCATGTCCCGCTGTCGCCGCTGTCGTTCCTCAAGCGTGCCGCGCAGGTATACCCGCAGCGCGATGCGGTGGTCTATGGCGCAAGGCGCTACAGCTACCGCCAGTTGCACGAGCGCAGTTGCGCCCTGGCCAGCGCCCTGGAGCGGGTCGGCGTACAAGCGGGCGAGCGGGTGGCGATACTGGCGCCGAATATCCCGGAAATGCTCGAGGCCCACTATGGCGTACCCGGTGCCGGGGCGGTGCTGGTATGCATCAACATCCGCCTGGAGGCACGCAGCATCGCCTTCATCCTGCGCCACTGCGCGGCCAGGGTGCTGATCTGCGACCGTGAGTTCGGTGCCGTGGCCCAGCAGGCGCTGGCCATGCTCGATGCGCCGCCCTTGCTGGTGGGCATCGACGATGATCAGGCCGAGCGCGCCGACCTCGCCCACGACCTGGACTATGAGGCGTTTCTGGCCCAGGGCGACCCGGGGCGGCCGCTGAGTGCGCCGCAGAACGAATGGCAGTCGATCGCCATCAACTACACCTCCGGCACCACGGGGGATCCCAAGGGCGTGGTCCTGCATCACCGCGGCGCCTACCTCAACGCCTGCGCCGGCGCGCTGATCTTCCAGTTGGGGCCGCGCAGCGTCTACCTGTGGACCTTGCCGATGTTCCACTGCAACGGCTGGAGCCATACCTGGGCGGTGACGCTGTCCGGTGGCACCCATGTGTGCCTGCGCAAGGTCCAGCCAGATGCGATCCACGCCGCCATTGCCGAGCATGCGGTGACCCACCTGAGCGCCGCGCCGGTGGTGATGTCGATGCTGATCCATGCCGAGCATGCCAGTGTCCCTGCCGTGCCGGTATCGGTGATCACCGGCGGCGCCGCGCCGCCCAGCGCGGTCATCGCCGCCATGGAAGCACGCGGCTTCAGCATCACCCACGCCTACGGCATGACCGAAAGCTACGGCCCCAGCACCCTGTGCCTGTGGCAGCCGGGGGTCGACGAATTGCCGCTGGAGGCCCGGGCCCAGTTCATGAGCCGCCAGGGCGTCGCCCACCCGATGCTCGAGGAGGCCACGGTGCTGGATACCGACACCGGCCGTCCGGTCCCGGCCGACGGCCGCACCCTTGGCGAACTGGTAGTGCGGGGCAACACCGTGATGAAAGGCTACCTGCACAACCCCGAGGCCACCCGCGCCGCGTTGGCCGACGGCTGGCTGCACACCGGCGACCTGGCCGTGCTGCACCCGGACGGCTACGTGGAAATCAAGGACCGGGCCAAGGACATCATCATTTCCGGCGGCGAGAACATCAGCTCGCTGGAGATCGAGGAAGTGCTCTACCAGCACCCCGAGGTGGTCGAGGCCGCGGTGGTGGCGCGCCCGGATTCGCGCTGGGGCGAGACACCCCACGCGTTCGTCGCCTTGCGGGCGGATGCCTTACCCAGAACCACGGGTGACGATCTGGTCCGCTGGTGCCGCGAGCGCCTGGCGCACTTCAAGGCGCCGCGGCATGTGACGCTTACCGAACTGCCCAAGACCGCCACCGGCAAGATCCAGAAGTTCGTCCTGCGCGAGTGGGCCCGGCAGGAGGAGGAGGCCGGCGACGCCGGCAGCTGATGGCGCTGCCGCACCCGCACATTCCATAACAATAACTAGGTTGCCCGAGGTGTCCCATGTCCAGCCTGCTATACGCGCGTATCCGCGCCAGTGCCCGGTTCCAGCAACTGGTGGCGCGCCGAAACCGTTTCACCCTGAGCCTGCTCCTGCTGATCCTGGCTACGTTCCACGGCTACATCGCGCTGGTATCGTTCTGCCCCGAGCTGATTGCCAGGCGTCTGGCGCAGGGCTCGAACATGACCTTCGGGGTCGCGGCCGGCGTGTTCCTGTTCGTGTTCTTCTGTGCCTTGTCGGCGCTCTATGTGTACCGCGCCAACGGCGAATTCGATCGCCTGACCCAGGCTCTGGTCGCTGGGCTGGAAGAGGAGCAGGGCGCATGAAGAAGCTCCTTCCCCTGGCGTTGTCGCTGCACTCCGGCCTGCTGTCGGCCTCGCCCGCGTTGGACGCTGGCCAGCGCCAGCCGCTCAACCTGCATGCCATCGGCATGTTCATGGTGTTCGTGCTGTTCACCCTGTGCATCACCTGGTGGGCGGCGCGACGGACCCATTCGACGGCGGATTTCTATAGCGCCGGTGGCGGTATCCGGGGCTGGCAGAACGGCCTGGCGCTGGCCGGCGACTACATGTCCGCCTCCACGCTGCTGGGAATCACCGCGCTCATCTACAGCTCCGGGATGGATGGCTACATCTATCTCATCGCCTTCTTCGCGGGCTGGCCGGTACTGCTGCTATTGATGACCGAGCGGCTGCGCAACCTGGGCCGCTTCACCTTCGCCGACATCACCTCGTACCGTCTCGACCAGGGCAAGGTGCGCACCATGGCCGCCATCGGCTCGCTGACCGTGGTGTGTTTCTACCTGGTGGCGCAGATGGTCGGGGCCGGGCAGTTGATCAGGCTGCTGTTCGGCCTGGACTACCAGATCGCCCTGGTGATCGTCGGTGCGCTGATGATGCTGTATGTGACCTTCGGCGGTATGGTGGCAACCACCTGGGTGCAGATCGTCAAGGCATTCCTGCTGCTGGTCGGCGGCTCGCTGGTGCTGTTCCTGGCGATGCGCGAATTCGACTTCAGCTATGACAGGCTGGTCAGCCAGGCGATGGATAGCCATGCCCTGGGCGAACGCCTGCTGGCCCCTGGTGGCTTGCTGGCCGACCCGTTGACCGCGTTATCGCTGAGCCTGGGGCTGGTGTTCGGCACCGCCGGGCTGCCGCACATCCTGATGCGTTTCTTCACCGTCGGCGATGCCCGGGAGGCGCGCAAGTCGGTGCTCTACGCCACCGGGTTCATCGGCTACTTCTTCAATGTCATTTTCCTGCTGGGCCTGGCGTCGATCGTGATCGTCAGCCAGCAGCCCCGGTTCTTCGAGGGCGGGGAGGCGGGAGGCAAGCTGCTGGGCGGGGGCAACATGGTGGTCATGCACCTGGCCCAGGCAGTGGGAGGTAACCTGCTGCTGGGCTTCCTCTCCGCCGTGACCTTCGCCACCATCCTGGCCGTGGTGTCAGGCCTGGCCCTGGCCGGGGCGTCCGCTATCGCCCATGACCTGTATGCGCGGGTGATCATGAAGGGCGCGGCCAGCGAGGCGCAGGAGCTGCGGGTAACCAAGCTGGCAACCCTGGGCCTTGGCTTGGTGGCGATAGCCCTGGGCATCGTGTTCGAGAACATCAACGTGGCCTTCATGGTCGCCCTGGCCTTTGGCATCGCCGCTTCGGCCAACTTCCCGGTGCTGTTCCTGTCGATGTTCTGGTCCGGGCTGACCACCCGTGGCGCGTTGGCCGGTGGCTACGTCGGGTTGTTCAGCGCCATGGGCTTCGTGGTTTTCTCCAGGCTGGTGTGGGTGGATGTGTTGCACTTCGCCGAGCCGCTGTTCCCCTATACCCAGCCTGCGCTGTTCTCCATGCCGTTGGCGTTCCTGGTGGCGTATGGCGTTTCCCGCCTGGACCGGACCACGCGGGCCATGGCGGAAAGGGCAGCCTTCGCCGACCAGTACGTACGAGGCCAGACCGGCCTTGGCGCCAGCGGAGCCATAGACCACTGAGGCGCACACGGTCGCTGTCGAACGGGTGGCAGGCTTTGAGGCTGTCTGTCGCCCGAGGCCTGGCTAGTGCCCCCGGAAGATGTCTCCGATACCGACGGTGGGGTAGTGCTCCATGCGCTGAGCCGTCCCGCGGTTGACGACGGAAGGCTTCGAAAACAGTGCACTCAGGAAGATGACCAGTACAAGGACAGCCAGTAGAAAACCGAATCGGCGCATATGATTCTCCAGCGATTTTTTCTTCGGGCGCTATCCACGAGGACCTTAGAAGCGCAGCGCAGTCACTGTCCCGCCGCGCTTGCGGTGTCGCATTCGCGGGCGAACAGGCGGGTGACGGCTACGATGTCCTGATCGCCATAGCCCATGGCTGCCGCGCGTTGCACGGCCTGGCACAGCGCGTCGAAGACCGGCGTCCAGGCCCCTTGTGCGTGCAGGGCTCCGGCGATATGGGCGAAGGCCTGGGCATGCACATCGAGCCTCGCCTGATCGCCTGCGAAATCCTGCGCTTCCAGCCGACGGACCGCTTCCTCGAGTGCATCGGCGACGAAAAAGCGCGACGTGTCGAGCATGAGCCGAGCGGTCTTCGAAGGCGGCAGGCCGAAGTGGACACCAGCCCCCACGGCCTCGAAGAAAGCCACCATCGCGGCAAACGCATGCGCGTGGAGCACGGTGGCGAAGGCCAATGCTTCGTCCCAGGGGAGGAACGTCGTATGACCGGCAAGCCCCTCAAGCAGCGCCCGATGCCGTTCGAAGGCCTCAGGATCACCGGTATGAATGCTGTGGCTTTCGCGACGACCAACGTTGCGCGGGTAGGCCACGATCATCCCTTTGACGTAATGGCCGCCCGCGCGGTTGACGAGACTCTGAAGCGCCAGACCCTCGTCCTGGGCGTTGGTCGTGTAATCGACGATCGTACGGTTGGCCAGTGCCTGCATCACACCTGGCATCCCGAGCACCTCGCGGGTCGCCTGGTTGTCCAGGAGCACGAAGATCGTGGCCGGGCTTGCAGCCAGCGCGGCTTCGGCGCTCTCGCACAGGTGAGCGCCAGCGGCGACGAGCGCCGCGGCCTTGCCGGGTGAGCGGTTCCAGATCGCCACGCGCCTGCCTTGCCTGAGCAACGCTTGGGCCATGATGGTTCCCATGGCTCCGAGCCCGATCACGGACACTTCGAACTCGACGCTTTCATCATTGTGTTCACGCACGCTCGAGGTCTCCTGATTATTGTTCTGGCTGATGTCCAACAGGTCTCCGGCCTGCGCTTCAACACAGGCCGAAGGGTGACCCTGGCAGCTATTCGCCCAGCGCTGCCGCGACCGATTCGCCGAAGGCCCTGAGGCCGTCTTCGAGTTGGTCGGTCGGAGTGTTCAGCGGTGGCATCAGCTTGATGATTTCGCCATTCGGGCCGCAGCGGTCGACCAGCACGCCCGCTTGCAGCACGCGCTGCTGGGCGTCCTTGGCGACCTCGACGTTGCCGCGGCCGAAATCGATGCCGGCGATCATGCCGCGACAACGCGCGGACGCGACGCCTGGAATTTCCGCAAAGCCGGCAACCGCGCGCTCCATGGCCGCGCAGTTGTCGGCCAGCAATTTCAGGAACTGCTCATCGTGCCAATAGCTGAGCGCGATGCGGGCGGTCAGGAACGCCAACTGGTTGCCGCGGAAGGTGCCGATGTGATCGCCCGGTTGCCATACATCCAGCCCGGCACGAAGCAACACGATCGCCATCGGCAGGCCGAAGCCGCCGATCGATTTGGCGCAGGTGATCAGGTCCGGCACCACCCCGGAGCGCTCGAAGCCGAAGAAGTCGCCGGTGCGGCCGCAACCGGCCTGGATCTCGTCGCAGATAAGCAGCACGCCGTGGTCGGTGGTCCACTTGCGCAAGCGTTGCAGCCATTGGTTGGAAGCCGGGTAGACGCCGGCCTGGATCTGCACCGACTCGACGATCACCGCCGCCGGCAGCTCCGAGCCGCTGCCCTGGTCGTTGGCCAGGCGCTCGAGGAAGCCAATGCTGTCGAATTCGCCATAGGGGCTGTCTTCGTAGGGCACGAACACCACGTCGGTGGAAAGCCCGGGACCACGGCGAGTGCGGTTGCCGGTGACGGCCAGGGCGCCGGCGGTCATGCCGTGGTAAGCCCCGTAGAACGATACGACCTTGGTACGCCCGGTCGCCTTGCGCGCCAGCTTCAACGCCGCCTCGACGGCGTCGGCACCGGTCGGGCCGGTGAACTGGACCTTGTAGTCCCAGCCGCGTGGCTTGAACAGGTCGCGCTCGATCGCTTCCAGGAACTGGCGCTTGGTGGTGGTGTGCAGGTCGAGGGCGTGGGTCACGCCGTTGGCCGACAGATACGCGATCAGCGCATCGCGCATGCGCGGGTCGTTGTGGCCATAGTTCAGGGCGCCGGCGCCGGCGAAGAAGTCCAGGTATTCGCGGCCATCTTCGCCGCGGATCCTGCTGCCTTGGGCGGTATCGAACACCAGGGGCAAGTCGCGGCAGTACATCCGCACGTTGGACTCGAGCCTTTCGAACGTCTCGATGTTGTTCATGCAAACCTCTTGAAAAATGATCTGGGTAGTCCGGGGTGTGGGCGGTCAGTGCTTGAACATCACGTGGCGCACCACGGTGTAGTCTTCCAGGCCGTACATCGACAGGTCCTTGCCGTAGCCGGACAGCTTGACCCCGCCGTGGGGCATTTCGCTGACCAGCATGAAGTGGGTATTGACCCAGGTGCAGCCGTATTGCAGGCGGGCGGCCAGGCGATGAGCGCGCCCCACATCGGCGGTCCATACCGAAGACGCCAGGCCGTAATCGGAGTCGTTCGCCCAAGCCAGCGCCTGGGCTTCATCCTCGAACGACGAGACGGTCACCACCGGGCCGAAGATCTCGCGGCGCACCACCTCATCCTCCTGCGTAGCGCCGGCCAGGACCGTCGGCTCGAAGAAGAAGCCGGCACCCTCGGCGCGCTTGCCGCCGGTGACCACTTCGATGTGCGGCAACTCCCTGGCCCGGTTCACGAACCCCTCGACACGCTCCAGATGCTCCTTGGTGATCAGCGGTCCCATCTCGGTCGCCGGATCGTCCGGCAGCCCGCACCGGATGCTGGATACGGCCTCGCCGAGCTTGCGAACGAACTCCTGGTAGACCCCTTTCTGCACATAGAGGCGGCACGCGGCGGTACAGTCCTGGCCGGCGTTGTAGAAGCCGAAGGCGCGGATGCCTTCGACGGCGGCGTCGATGTCGGCATCGTCGAAGATCAGTACAGGAGCCTTGCCCCCCAACTCCATGTGCATGCGTTTCACGCTCTCGGCCGTACCTTCGATGATCCGGCTGCCGGTGCGCACGGAGCCGGTCAGCGACACCATGCGCACCTGGGCATGGCTGGTCAGCGGCTCACCCACCGAGGCACCTCGACCGTGGACGATGTTGACCACGCCGGCGGGGAAGATCTCGGCAAGCAGCTCGCCCAGTTTCAAGGTACTCAGCGGCGTGTGCTCCGACGGTTTCAGCACCACGGTGTTGCCGCCGGCCAATGCCGGGCCGAGTTTCCACGCTGCCATCAACAACGGATAGTTCCACGGCGCGATGGAGGCGACCACGCCTACCGCGTCGCGGCGGATCATCGAGGTATGCCCCGCGACGTACTCTCCCGCCGCCGAGCCCTGCAGGCAGCGCACGGCGCCGGCAAAGAAACGGAACACGTCCGACACGGCGGGCAGTTCGTCCAGCAGCACGGCGTTGAAAGGCTTGCCGCAGTTGTCCGCCTCCAGGCGAGCGAACACGTGCGCCTGGGCATCGATGCGCTCGGCAAGCTTGAGCAGCAGGGCCGCGCGATCCTTGGGCGGCGTTTGCGACCAGGCGTCGAAGGCCGCATCCGCGCTCTGCACCGCGGCATGGACCTGGGCGCCGCTGGCCTCGGTAATTCGCACCAGGACGTTGCCCTGGGACGGGTTGTACACCGCGTGGCTCTCGCCTTCGCCGGCCACCAGGGCACCATTGATCAGAAGTTTGGTTTGCATATCGATTCTCGCCATTGAAGGGCAGGCTCGAAGCCGGCCTTGTGGTTGTTGTCAGAGCGTTCGATAGAAGGGTGGTCGCTACGCCAGCGCGTCGGGCACCGGGTTGCGGAAGAAGCTGGTCCGGCAAGCGAGATAGACCGCCCCCAGGCCCAGCCAGCTACAGCCCATGATCAGCGCGTCTTTATCCAGGCTGACCAGCATCCACCCGGCCGTGACCAGGCCAACGAGCGGGCAGAGCACCCCGTGCAGCAAGCCCGCCCCGTCTCCGAGGCGGGTATCGAAGGAGAGCCGCAACGCGCAAAGGTTGACTGCGCTGAAGGCGAGAAACGCGCCGAAATTGACCAGGGACGTCGCGGTGGCGATCGTCAGGGCAAAACCCGCGCAGCCGAAAATGCCGCAGAGCAGAATGTTGAAGGCCGGGGTCTTGTAGCGAGGATGCAGGGCACCGAACAGCTTGCGCGGCAGTTGGTTGTCCCGCCCCAGGGCGTACAGCAGCCGGCCCACGCTGGCCTGGAACGACATGCCTGCGGCGAAGTGGGCGATGATGATCCCCGCCAGGACCACGCCGAAGAACAGGTCGCCGCCGATCATGCGGGCGATCTCGAAGGCGGCGCCGTCCACATGCTCGAAGGCGGGGGAGGGATGCGCCAGGTACATGAAGTACGACGAGCCGACGTAGACCGAGCCGCCGATCAATGCGACCAGCAGGATCGCGCGCGGCAGTGTCCGGCCCGGGTCGCGGGTCTCCTCGCTGAGCGTGGACAGCGCGTCGAAGCCCAGGAACGAGTACGCGGCAATGGCGGCGCCGGCCATGCTGGTGGCGAAGGACACGTCCGGGTTGAAGAACGGCTTGGCCGACAGCAGCCCGCCAGGGCCGTTGGCCGCGACGATGTAGTGCACGCACAGGCTGATGAACACGACGATGATGGCCAGTTGCGCGACCATCAACAGCACGTTGAAGCGGTTGGCGACCTGGATGTCCAGGATATTAAGCAGCGAGGTGGAGACGATGAAGCCGATGATCCACACCCATTGCGGCACCTCTGGAAAGGCCATGTTGAGGTAGCTGGCGCCGAGCAGCCAGATCAGCATCGGGATGAAGAAGTAATCGAGCAGGGCGGCCCAGCCCACCATGAAGCCGAGGTTCGCGCTCAGCATCTTGCGGGTATAGGTGTAGGCCGAACCGGCGACCGGGAACACCCTGACCAGCCGGCCATAGCTCAAGGCCGTGAACACCACGCCGATTGCCGCGATCAGGTAGGCCATCGCCGTGGTGTTGCCGCTGGCCTGCGTGATCACGCCATAGGTGCCGAACACGATCAACGGAGCGAGGAACGCCAGACCGAACAGCAGAACGGAAAACGGACCCAGCGTGCGCTTCAATGAAGCGCCGGCGATTGATTCGCTCATGACGGGCCTCCTTCACGCTACGTAGTGGTAAGCGGCGGCGACGATTTCACGGTAGGTTTCCACCGTCATTTGCTTGGCATTGCTGCCGTCGGAGAAATTCTTCTTCGACTTTTCGGCGATGCTCAGGAAGTCTTCCTCGCGCACGCCTTTCACCTCGGCGAAGCGGGGGATGCCCAGGTCCTTGCTCATCTGGAACAGGTAGCCAACGGCGGCCTCGGCGGCCTCGGCCGGCGAGAGGTTGGGGTCGATACCCAGTGCATAGGCGACCTGCGCGTGGCGGGTGATGTCGGCGTCGCGGTTATGGCCGAACACGAAGGGCAGGAAGATCGCGTTGCCCACGCCGTGTGGCGTGTCGTACATGCCACCGATGGCTTCGGAAATGCAGTGCACGCTGCCGACGTCCGCGTTACCGAAGGCCATGCCGGCGATCAGGCTGGCCACCAGCATTTGCTCGCGTGCATGCAGGTTGTCCGGCTCCAGTACGGCGGGCCTGAGGTATTGGCTGATCAGGCGGATGGCATGCAGCGCCAGCCCGTCGCTGATCGGGTTCGACACGCGGCAGGTGTAGGCTTCGATGGCGTGGGTGAGGGCATCCATGCCGGTTGCGGCGGCAATCGATGCAGGCAGCGTGTCGAGAATGCGGGAGTCGAGCAATGCCAGAACGGGGCCCACCCGGTAATCCTGGACGCTCATCTTGAAATGCCGGGCGGTATCGGTGATCACCGAGAAACAGGTCACTTCGCTGCCGGTTCCGGCGGTGGTCGGGATGGCGACGATAGGCGGGATGGCGTGCCTGAGGGTGAAAGAGCCCTCGTAGTCTTCGATCCGACCCTCGTGGGTCAGCAGCAGGCTGATCGCCTTGGCCGCGTCCATCGCGCTGCCGCCGCCGATGGCCAGCAGGCCTTGGATACCTTTGCCGCGATACAGCTGCGCCGCCTGGTTGATGTCTTCGCTGCGAGGGTTTGCCTTGACGTCCGATATCTCGTCGAACGCGATCTCCCACTCATTCAGGCTGGCATACACGCCATTCAACAGGCCTGCGGCCTTTACCCCGGCGTCCGTCACGATCAGCACATGCGCCATGCCGAGTTCCCGCAGGTATTCGCCGGTGCGCTCACGCAGGTCGGGTCCCATCACGACTTTGGCGGGGAGTAAGAACTTGAATTCCATACGTACCTCTTGCTCGATTTTTGTCGTTGTTGAACGGCAGTGGAGGAATTCACGCGCAGGGCGAACCAACGGCTCCGGCGTGTGATGCATGGCTCTGCGGTCGAGAATCAACCGGGAACCTTTTTGTCTTATGTGGGCCTGGATAAGCACGAACTTCGAAAAGCCCCATGCAAGTCCCGAGGTGTAAAAAGAGGGGCGGCACCCACCCACCCGCCCCTGAAGGGATGTTCCGTCCTAATGCATTTGGCCTGCGAGCAGGGAGAGCAGCGTTCCTGTCAGGCAGGCGGGGAAGTCATGCCCCATTCCCGGCAACAGCACCAAGCGTGCCCTGGGAATGGCCGCCGCCGTGGCGAAGCCTCCGCTGGTGGCGACCATGAGGTCTTTCTCAGCATGGATGACCAGCGTGTTGCAGCGAATTCGCTGGAGTTCCTGCGTTCGGTCGCCCGAGTTGATGATGGCGCCGATCTGCCTCGCCATCCCGAGGTTGCTCGCTTCCCCGCCGCCTCGTTCCCAGGCTTGCATGGCGTAGTCGCGATGGGCCTGCTCGTCCCATTCCAGCGTCGTACCGACGGAACGCATGATCTCCACATAGTCGCGAACGCTCTCCTGCTGGTTCCGGGGAGGGCGCCGGAGAAGCTGCAAGATGGTCTTGAACGCTGGCTGGCCTACTCGCAGCGATCCTGTCGTCGAGAAGATGGACGCCAGGCTCATGACTCGCTGCGGATAACGAGCGGCAAGTGTCTGGGCGATCATGCCGCCCATCGACATCCCTACGACGTGCGCCGCACCCAGGCGCAGGCCATCCATGAGGCCGATCACATCGTCGGCCATGTCGCCCAGGTCATACCCCGCAGTCGGTTTACGGAAGAACTGTTGCAGGGTCGTGGGCGGGGTAACCTCGGTGAAGAAAGACCTGCCCGAGTCACGGTTGTCCAGCGTGATCACGCGCAGGCCCCGCTCGACCAGACCGGCGATGAGCGCTTCAGGCCAATAGATCAATTGCAGCCCCAGGCCGACGATGAGGATGACCGCAGGCGCGGTTTCCGGACCGTGGCTGCGATAGCAGAGGCTACGCTTGCCCGGTAGCTCGCAGAACCGATCCGCAGTCATCGCCCGCCGCCCTGAGTCTGAAGCGCCACGCTTCTGTGCAGGTAGGCGTCAGGCACCGTGCTGAACCGGAGGCATTCGTCGGCGACCTTCCCTCGGCGCAAAAGCTTGATGTCACGGAAGTAATCCATCGACATCACCCAGGGCTCGCGAGGCCCCTGGCGCGGCATGCTATCCAATGCCCGCTGGACATATCCGGCCCCGAAATCCAGCAGGGGACGGGTTTCGACACCATCCGGCGCCTTCGGCTCGCAGACGTTATGGCCCTGGCTGTCCATGAAGCCCAGCAAGCGACAGAAGTGGTCGCACAGCAGGCACACTTTCAGCGTCCAGGATGAGTTGGTATAGCCCACCGCAAAGGCAAAGTTGGGTACGCCGGAAAGCATCGTGCCCTTGTACGCCAGCGTCTGGCTCAACACTACCGGCTCGCCATCCTTGTGCAGGGCGATACCGCCGAACAACTGCACGTTCAGACCGGTGGCCGTGATGATGATATCGGCCTTCAGTTCCGTGCCGGACTTGAGCAAGACACCGGACTCGGTAAAGCGCTCGATATGGTCGGTAACGACCGAGGCTTTACCTGCACTGATGGCCTTGAAAAGATCGCCTTCGGGAACCGAGCACAAGCGTTGGTCCCAGGGCTTGTAGGGTGGGTTGAAATGAACGTCGACCGGATAGCCCTTCGGTAATTCTCTACGGGTCAGCCATATGAGCAGCTTGCGGGCGAGCCCGGGGAAGCGCTGGCAGAATCGCCAGAAGACCAGGGTGATCTTGGCATTCTTGTAGCGCGTCAGTGAGTAGGCGGTTTGCGCCGGCAGAATCTTGCGAAGAAAAGCGGCAACGGAATCGTTGGCGGGCTGGTTGACGATATAGGAGGGCGTCCGCTGCAACATGGTGATGCTGGCGACCTCGTCGGCCATGGCGGGAATCAGGGTCACCGCCGTTGCGCCGCTGCCGATGACCACCACATGCTTGCCCCGATAGTCCAAGCGCTCGGGCCAGTGTTGCGGGTGGATGATTTGCCCCTTGAACTGCTCCGCGCCCTCGAAGCGTGGGCTGAAGCCTTGGTCATAACGGTAGTAACCGCCTGCGCTGAACAGCCAGCGGCATTCGATGGTGCGGGTTTCTGCCGTGTGGCCGTCCTCGACGCATACTGCCCACAGCCCTTTGTCGCTCTGCCAATTCGCCGAGACCACTTTCTGCCGGTACTGGATGAAGGGGTCCAACTGGTATTCAGCGACGGCTTCTCGCAGGTATTCGAGAATGTCGGCGGCATCCGCCAGAGATTTCGCCTTGGTCCAAGGCTTGAAGTCGAAGCCGAAGGTGTACAGGTCGGAGTCGGAGCGTATGCCGGGATAGCGGAACAGGTCCCAGGTGCCGCCCATTCGCTCCCGGGACTCGAGAATCGCAAACACCTTGTTCGGTTGGTGACGTCGAAGGTAAGCCGCAGCGCCGATGCCAGACACACCGGCTCCTATGATCAGAACATCGAGCGGCTCAATTGGAAGAGCAGTGTGAGAGGACATGTCGCCTCCTATTGTTGTGTTATAGAGACTTGATCTTTTGACTTGATCGTTTGACCAGAATAGACGCGAGCGAGTTGCTGGTACAAGGTGCGAAATGCACCAGGTTTCCATCGGTTTGGGTTTATTTGCACCTAGGTGCCACACCAGGCCATGGCGGAAGGCCTGATCCATGGACGAGAAGCGCACAGTCAGCTTGCAGGATTACGAGGAGGAGACCGGGCGAGGTGGCCGCCCAGGATTCCGCTGGAGGCGGGGAGAGGAGAGCTAGAAGAGGCGTCGCACCTGCACTGGCAAGAGGCCCGAAGAGCAGGGGCACGGCGAACCGTGTCACCATGCCCCTCTCTAGAGATGCGCCTTCGAAAAGATCAGAAGCTGGCCACCAACAGCTTCACAGCCTGGCAGGCGGCTTCGGTCTCGGCATTCAGCCGCTCCTGGTCACCATGGGCGGACCAGGCGAGAAGCAAGCCATCGAACAGGTTGATGAGCAAGCGACTGACAGTGCCCAGCGCTTCCTGGTCCAGCACCGAGCCAGCGACCTGTTCGATGGCCTGCTTCGTCGCTTCGATGGAGTCGGTGTAGATCTTGCTCGCCATCGCGGGGTTGTTACGCAGATTCCAGAAAAACAGCTCGAACTGCGTAGTCGCCAGTTGCGGATGCGTGGTGAACCACCCGACCAACTGGCGCAATATCTCTGCTACCGAGTCTGCCGCCGTGGCTCCCGCCGTAACGTGCAGCAAGGACTGCTGTGGCGTGTCTATCAGGGATTCATAGACCGCGTCGAACAATTCGTCCTTGGTGTGGAAGACATAGTGCAGGGAGGCCAATGGAGAATTCGCCGCGGCCGCGATGCGACGGGTAGTGGCATTCGCCACACCATATTCCGCGATCACCTTCACGGCGGCCTCAATAAAGTCTTGCCTGCGCACTTCGGCGCCCACTCGAGCCATTCAGCTTCTCCTTCTTCGGTGTTGCCGCCAGGCGACTGGTCCGCTGTCGACCGGGCCGCCAGGCGACTGGTCCGCTGTCGACCGGGACGAATGCTAACGCATGGCCGTTCTCCAATCCATGAGTCGACACGCCTGAAGACCAAGGCAGCGACCCTTTGTCTCTCCAGATGTTTCGCTCCGACCGCCGGCGATGCGTAGCCGAAGCGGAACAGGATCGAGCCTGGGCAATCCGCTATCGCCAGCGCGAACCCGCGTAGAGCCGCATCTTGATTCGGCAGGCCTTTCCTGAGCGCCGAGATGCCACGCAGAATTATTAATCGTTTGACTTGATCACGTGATCATGTCGTATGATCAAACCTCCTTTCCGCGCCAGGCGCAAGGAGAGGGCGGTCTGACCGCATGAGAGTGAACGCTCATGGGCTGAGGCTGATTGCGGAGGCCCTGCAGAACAATGACAACACCACACAGGTAGGCATCAGATGAGTACGCGAAGATTGACGACAGTCAGCTGCGACACCCCGATCGAGCAGGTAGTGGAAATCATCAGGCGTGATGGCGCTGTCGCTATTTCCAACTTCGTCTCGGAAGAAACCTTGAAGTCTCTTACCGAGGACCTGGACAGCTATCTGGGCGTTACCCCCTGCGGCATGGACCCTTACTTCGCCGGCACCCAGACTCGACGTACCGCGCGGATCCTGGCGAAAAGCGACTCCGCCGTGGAAGTGGCACTGAACCCCCTGTTCCTCGAGACGGCAAAGCAGGTATTGCAGACTCCCACCCATGTCTGGGTAGGGAACGATCGGGTCGAGATCACGCCCGATATCCAACTGAGCATGACCCAGGCCATACAGATCGGGCCTGGACAAGGTCTTCAACCCCTGCATCGCGACGATGCCACTTCGCTCTGGCGGCATCCGCAGTATGGTCGCGAGGCTCGCTTGCAGCTCATGCTGGCGATTACCGACTTCACCGAAGAGAACGGCGCGACGCGGGTCATTCCTGGCAGTCATCAATGGGATGACGAACGTATGCCCACCCAGGAAGAAACCATCGGCGCAGAAATGAAGGCAGGCACTGCGCTTCTCTGGCTGGGATCGGTATATCACGGCGGTGGCGCCAACAGATCCGACGCTCCTCGCACAGGCCTGACCATGGCCTACGACCTGGCCTTCCTGCGCCTGGAAGAAAACCACTTCCTTTCCATACCCGTCGAGCGCGTTCGGCAACTCCCCGCGCAAATGCAGCGTCTGCTGGGGTGGAGTGCCAGTTCCACGCTACTGGGATGGGTGGAGATCGATGGTCAGATGCGTGACCCGCAAGAGCTGCTGGGCATGCCCTCCTTTTCCGAGGCAGGGAAGGGATTCTAGCGGCACTGCCATGGATCGGCCCATGAGAGGAACAACGTCCGGCAACCCGGGAGTGATGTGAATGAATGCCTTCAACGGAGCGGCACGCAACAATGCCGAACCCATGAGATTCCGCAGCCTTGGCGGATGGGTGGAGCAGCCAGACGACCTGCAGCCGGCGCTGACAGGCCACGAGCACGCAGACGTAGTCGTGGTCGGCGCCGGGTTCGCCGGCCTGTCAACGGCGCTGGAACTAAGGGCGCGTGGAGCGAACGTCATCGTTCTGGAACAGCAGTTCGCAGGCTTCGGGGCCAGCGGGCGCAATGCCGGCTATCTGCTCGGCAGCATGGGCATAGAATGCGAGGTTTTCGTCAAGCGAGTGGGGCTTGAGCAGGCACGTAAGTTCGTCGGTTTCTATGACGAGGCCGTCACTTATGTGGAAGAGCGTTTGGCTGCGCTGGACATCGATTGCGATTACACGCCCTCGGGAATCATCCGGGCCGCCGTCCATCCCAGCCAGGAAAAGCGACTGCGAGCGAACATGGAGCTTGGCCACGCGCTGGGCTCTGTCACTCGCTTCGTGGATAGCGCCGAGATGCGCGCGCGAGGCATACCGCCCGCATTCCTGTTTGGCAGCGAGCAGCGTGGCGGCACCTTGAATCCGGGAAAGTACGTCAACGGCCTGCGTCGTGCGGCAATCAAGGCTGGCGTGAAATTGTACGAACGCACACCGGTGCTTTCCTACTGTGAAGGACAGGTGATTACCTGCAATACGGCC
The DNA here is from genome assembly GCF_037574965.1 of Pseudomonas sp. KBN12P06040. NCBI lineage: Bacteria > Pseudomonadati > Pseudomonadota > Gammaproteobacteria > Pseudomonadales > Pseudomonadaceae > Pseudomonas > Pseudomonas sp. KBN12P06040. Next base: position 3,106,925 of record NZ_JBBELS010000001.1, on the reverse strand, counting down.
CAGGGTATCGCCACCGCCCCTGTAATGGTTCTGGCGACCAACGCCTACACGCCTCAGCTGGGAGTGCTACGCAACAAGGTTGCACCGATCCGGGTTTCGGCAATCGAAACCCAGCCACTATCGGCGGAGCAACTGGCGTCCCTGGGTTGGCAAGAGCGTGAAGGCCTCATTACGCCGCACTACACCATGGAAAGTCATCGCCTGACGGCCCATGACACCCTGCTGCTGACCGTGAAGCAATTGGGTTATGCCTACGGCTCGAAGACACCCAATATTCCGGACCACGCCGCCTACGCCGCGTTGTCGCGAGTATTGCGCGAGCGTTTTCCTTCCTTGCAGGGCCTTGCCATTCGGCATTGCTGGAGCGGGTATATCAGCGGGGCCTACGACTTCCTCCCCGTGGTCGGGGTGACAGGGGCCAGGCAGAACATCTTCTATACGGCGGGATGTTCAGGGCATGGCCTTGCCACTCAATCGCTCATGGGCGCGCTTTTCGCCGAGCGAATCGGCGGTGGAGAGCCTCCGCTGCTAGCGGCGCTGGAACACAAGACGCCATCCATGCTACCCGAGCCACTTCAATGGTGCGCCATAAAGTCGGCCTTTGCGGCCGCCAGGCTACTGGATGCATGGACCGACAAGAAAGTGCGCAAAGACAAAGCCTTGAACGGCTGATAACGATGCGGGGAGTTAATGGGGATATGCCCGTGCTCCCTTGCACCGATTAGACACAAGGCATCGATACAACTCTATCTGAAGGGGCAGCTAACGTGGAACCGAGAGACTTGTTCGCTCTGCTCTCATGTATTCTCCTGGTGATTTCCGGATTGTTTTATGGCGCTGCATTCATCAGGCGGAAAAACTATTTGCTTGGTCTGGAGTTCTTGATCGTAGGTATCTCGGCATCGAACTTCACTACATTCATAGCCACCGGCTGGCAAGCCAACTACAACATCGCGATCTTTCTCGACGCCTTTTCGCGAGGGGTGGGAGTGCCAGTTATCGCTACGCTCGGGCTAATGGCAGTTACCCACGATTACAAACCGTCGCCCGCCAAGGATATCCTCATTTTTGTAGCTGGCTTTGCCGCTACCGGCGTCTATTTCCTGTCTGGAATCATCAAGGGATTCCTCCCTTATTTCTATGTATTCATGTGGTCAGCCTATACCTTGTATCTTTGCTACTTCACCTTGCAACTGGCTCGTGCAGGCGAAGCCCTCCATACTCTGGCCACCATCGTTGGCGGGCTGGCGGGCCTGGTAGTAGCGCTCAGGTATGACTTCTTCCCGATTCCGGGAGACGACACGAAGATGGTCTTCATGACCATGGCCTTCCTGGCTTGGTCCTATTCCATGGTGCAGTTGTACTATGCCTATGGTGCGCTGGAGCGTTCGAACAAGGTATACGGCCAAGCGTTTCCTCGTCCACGCTAAACAATACGGCGCGACAAGTTTTTCTTTCTGATCCGACAACCTGGCAGAACTGTTCTGCTGTAACTCCATGGCAGGCCCTGGCCCTGCCTTTTACCGCCCTTCGGGGCGGTTTTTTTTGCAGGCATTACATCCGCTATAGTCCCGCTCCGCACGCGGAGCGTGCATTGTCGGATAAAGTTGCTCGATTCATGACCGGTCATATCCGATCGCTCCCTCTGACTCGAGGCGAAACGACAATTAAAAATGCCCGAGCCGATACCTACGAAAGTTCCCCTCAAGCTCTCTTGTGCCCTGTTACCAAGCATCTCCAGGTAACACATGTTTCTTTACTTCCCAAGGTGGTGCACAGGGCACTGGGCCTGGAACAGAACTTTTTCCATAACCGCCTGATTTATAACAATTAAAAAAACATGAAAGAGAACTGGCATATGGTTTGCCTCATGATCGTCCGACATGGTCAATTGATCAGGTCAAATGATCATTATCGACAGGAGCCGACTTCTTCCCCTTGGGAGGTCGAGCAACCGGTCCATGCCCTGTGTGAGGAGCCATCCAATGAAAGATGTAACTGAACGGCTGGAAGGTGAAGCGCCCACCCGTCGTGTTTTCCAGCAGCAGTTGTTCATGACCCTCGCGGTATCGACCGTGCTCTGTTCGGTCCAGGCTGCGCCCCAGGGCCCCGAGGCGCTGGGGTCGAAACTGACCCCCTTGGGCGGGGAGATCGCAGCGAGTGCAAGCGGGGATATTCCTGCCTGGACGCAGCCTGGACAGCAGGACGAGGGATGGAGCTACGGCCAGGTGCGAGGAGAGCACTGGAAGTTCAAGGGCGACAAGCCGCTCTACAGCATCGACGCGAACAATCTCGCGCAACACTCGAGCAAGCTGTCCCCCGGACAGGTCGAGTTGTTCAAGAGGGTTCCCGGCTATCGCATGGATGTGTATCCGACCCGTCGGACCTGTAGCGCTCCGGACTTCGTGGTCGAGAACACCCGGCAGAACGTTGGTTTCGCCAAGCTCGATGCTGCCGGCCTCGCTCTGGACGAGGCTCACGTTCCGGGCATCCCGTTCCCCATGCCGAGTACCGGTGCCGAGGTGATGTGGAACATGAAGATGCGCTACCGCGGCGTTGGCGTCGAAATTCCCCGGACCATTTCCGGAATTTCTCCACGCAAAGGGGGGGAATGGTTACGTCAGTCGACAGATACCTTCTTCTTCACGCCCTGGGGGAAAAAGGGGAGTGCGCTCTTCTCGTCAGTTGGCCGCCTGGAGAATGCGACCTTCTTCAACTACCTCGAGCCGGCTGCTCTGGCCGGCCAGTCCGCGGTACAGACTGCCGTGGCCGGCGAACAGGCCACGACCTTCTACTATTTCCCCGGCCAGCGCCGCGTGCGGCGAATGCCGTCGTACTCCTACGATGCGCCACAGATCGGCCTGGATAACCAGTACACCGTCGACGAGGCGAACGTCTTCTTCGGCACCATGGACCGTTTCGACTGGAAGCTGATCGGCAAGCAGGAGTTGCTGGTGCCTTACAACGATTTCGGTGCCTACGACACTGGCGCCAAGGTGGAGACGTTTGCCGGCAACGACTCGATCGCGCCGCAGTCGCGTCGCTATGAGCTGCATCGGGTCTGGGTCGTCGAGGCCAATGTCCGTCAAGGCATGCGCCATCAGGCGCCGAAGCGCATGTTCTACATCGACGAGGACAGTTGGAACCCGTTGCTGGCGGTGGACTACGACAAGCAAGGGCAGATCTGGAAAGTGCGCGAAGGGTTCTCGATTCCCGTGTACGAGACAGGCGCCTGCGACGTCCAGGCCCAGGTCCAGTACAACCTGGCGGATGGCCGCTACCTCTTCGACATGACCTCGATCGGTGCGGGCAAGAACGATATTCGCTGGCTCACCGAAGACAACGGCTCCCCCCGCCTGAAGCGTGACTTCTTCACCTCCGACAATCTGCGAGCCATCAGCGAGCGCTAACCGACGTCAGATCGAGAGCCAGCATGAAAAAAATAATTACGAAAGCCTCAGGCCTTGTCATCGCGTGCACAACCCCATTGGCAATGGGATTCACGTTCGAAACCGAAACCCTCAATGGCTCCTTCGACTCCACGATCACCGCAGGCATGGGTCTGCGTACCGAGTCACGGGGCTGCAACCTGATCAACCAGGGACCGACCGGGCACAACGCGCCCTCCGGCTGCCTGGCGCAGAGCTCCGGCGTGGCCGACCAGGGCGACCTGAACTACGACCGCGGCGACATGTTCACCAACTACCTCAAGGGCACCCATGAGCTGTTGCTGAAGATGCCCGAGGACATCACCTTCATGGCGCGCGGCACCTGGATCCGCGACTTCGCTGCCACCGATACCACCGGCACGCTGTCGTTCAACACCCCGGAGAGCGTCGGCAGCAACGGGCTGAGCGACGACGCCCGCGACGACCTCGCGTTCAAGGCCCGCCTGCTGGACCTGTGGGTGAGCAAAGGCTTCGACGTGGGCGGGCAGCGGGTCCGCGCACGCCTGGGCAACCAGGTGATCAACTGGGGCGAAAGCCTGTTCGTGGCCGGTGGCATCAACAATACCAACGCCTACGATTACCAGGCCTTGGCGCGCCCCGGCGTGCAGCTCAAGGAGGCCGTGCTGCCGGCGCCGATGCTCAGTGTCGCGTCGGGCCTGGGTTCGGGTGTCAACGTCGAGGCCTACTATCAATTCCGCTGGAACAAGAGCGAATTGCCGCCGGTGGGCAGCTACTGGTCCACCACCAACGCGCTGGGTGAGGGCAGGGGGGACTATGGATTCTCCGAAAAGGACGCCCGTGACAGCGGCCAGTGGGGCCTTTCGCTGCGCTGGCAGCCGGAGGACAGCGACGTCGCCTATGGCTTCTACGTAATGCGTTATCACGACAAGTTGCCATCGTTGCGTGTCGCCATTCTCGACCCGAACACCTTCGCGGCGGCACCGACCTGGGAGTACCAGGAAGACCGGATGATGTACGGCATCAGTGCCAACATGCCGATCGGTGACTGGGCCGTCGGTACGGAGCTGTCGTACCGGCCGAAGGACTCGGTCATGCTCAACCCGGTCATCGACCTGTGTACCGGCAACGGCGGCAAATGCTGGAAGGACGAGAAGAAATTCCAGTGGCACCTGACCGGCCTGTACAGCTTCACGCCGTCCAATTCCCCGACGCTTCTGGATTTCAGCGGGGCCAGCACGGGCAGCTTGCTGACCGAACTGGTGGTCATCAAGTACCCGGGGCTGCATGACGAGGTCAATGGCGAACCGCTCGCCGCGGGGCTCAATGCCTGGCAGCTGGATCCTGCCAGAGCGCCGAAGTCCCGTGGCGACAAGACCTCCTCGGGGATCAACCTGGACTTCAGCCTGACCTATGACGGCACCTTGTTGCCGGGCTGGCAGGTCACGCCAGGCGTCTTCTATGCACGGTCGCTGGGAGGACGGACACCGAACCTCAGCGCAACCTTCACCGAGGACGCGAGCAGCATGAACCTGTACCTGAACTTCGTGCGGAACCCGGCCAGTTGGCAGATTTCCCTCAACTACGCGAAGTTCATGGGCGGTGAGACGCCCTACGACCAGCTTTATCGTGACCGCGATTATGTCGGCATCGCGATCTCCCGCACCTTGTGAGGCTTGCCTTGAACGGTTCTGTAAAGCTACCTGAGGCCCCGACACGTGGCCTGTTGTCATATGTCGAAGGTGTGTTGTTCAGGCATCGCCGGCTGGTGCTGGCGAGCCTGGCGGTATTCACGCTGATCATGGGCTGGTTCGCCGTACAGCTGCGCATGGATGCCGGCTTCGAAAAGCAATTGCCGGTAGGCCACGAATACATCGAGACATTCGAGGCCTACCGCAATGACCTGCTGGGGGCGAACCGACTGACCATCGTGGTCAAGGCCCGAGAGGGCGATATCTGGAGCGCCCCGGGCCTGAAGCGGCTGTATGACGTCACCCAGGCGGTGACCTTCCTCCCGGGAGTATCGCGCAGCAGCGTGCGCTCCCTGTGGACGCCCAACGCCTTCGTCAACGAAATCACCGAGGAAGGTTTTCGTGCTGATCCGCTGGTACCCGGAACGGTTTCTCCCGAGCACCTGGATGACCGGATCATCGCGAAGATCGCCAATTCCACTGCCCAGGGCGGCTTCATCGGTACGCTGGTTTCCCGGGACCAGAGCAGCGCGATGATCACGGTGGAACTCAACGAGTACGATAGCCAGGGCGCCCATCTGGACTACGTTGCCTTCAACCATCGGCTGGAGAAAGAGATCCGCCAGCGCTTCGAAGACGGCGATTTCGAAATCCAGATCATCGGTTTCGCCAAGCAGATCGGCGACATCGCCGACGGAGCTTCAGCCGTGCTGGAGTTCTGTTTGCTGGCGTTGCTGCTGACGGCGGGGGCGGTGTACTGGTATTGCCACTCGCTGCGTTTCACCTTGCTGGCGTTGGTCTGTTCGCTGGCCTCGCTGGTCTGGCAGTTCGGCAGCCTGCGCCTGTTGGGCTACGGGCTCGATCCGCTGGCAGTGCTGGTGCCCTTCCTGGTGTTCGCCATCGGGGTTTCCCATGGGGTGCAGCAAATCAACTTCATCGTGCGCGAGATCGCCATCGGCAAGAGCGCCGAAGAGGCGGCACGCTCGAGCTTCACCGGGTTGCTGGTTCCCGGGACGCTGGCGCTGGTGACCGCGCTGGTTTCCTTCGTGACGCTGCTGTTGATCCCGATCCCGATGGTGCGGGAACTGGCGATCACGGCTTCGCTTGGCGTGGCCTACAAGATCGTCACCAACCTGGTGATGCTGCCGTTGATGGCGTCGTTGCTGCGCGTCGACGACAAGTATGCAGCCGCCCAGGAGGTTTCCCGGCAGCGTCGCAGCCGTTGGCTGCGGGGCCTGGCCCGGCTCGCCGAGCCACGCAAGGCGCAGTGGGTGCTCGGCGCAGCCTTGGCGGTGTTCCTGGCGGCGATCTGGCAAAGCCATGACCGCGTCGTCGGCACGCTGCAGGCGGGGGCGCCGGAGTTGCGCGAGGACTCGCGCTTCAATCGCGACGCGGTCTCCATCGCCAGCAACTACGACATTGGCCTGGACTGGCTCAGCGTGGTGTTCGAAGTCGACAAGGCTCCTTCCGAGGTGGCCTGCGAGGATGTTGCCCTGGGCCAGTACCAGGATCGTTTCGTGTGGGCCATGCAGGGGGTGCCCGGCGTCCTCTCGGTCGCGTCCTTTTCCACCACCATGCGTCAGTTCAACGAGGGCTACAACGAAGGCAACCCGAAGATGGCGGCGGTGCCCATCGACCCGATGAACTACGCCGCGCTGGCCACCGAGGTTGCGCGAACCCCCGGGCTGATGCGCACCGATTGCAGCATGTCGGCCGTGCACCTGTACCTGGCCGATCACAAGGCCACGACCATCAACCGAGTGGTGGACGCCGCCAAGGCCTTCCGCAGCGAGTATCCGATGTCAGGCATTTCGATTCGCCTCGCCTCCGGCAACGCCGGCGTCCTGGCAGCGATCAACGAAGAGGTGGAGAAGAGCGAAACCCCCATGCTGCTTTACGTCTATGCCGCCATCGCCTTGCTGGTGTTCGTGGTCTATCGCGACTTGCGGGCGGTCCTGGTGTGTTGCCTGCCGCTGACCATCGGCACCTTCATTGGCTACTGGTTCATGAAGGAGCTGCAGATCGGCCTGACCATCGCCACCTTGCCGGTGATGGTGCTGGCAGTGGGCATTGGCGTCGATTACGCCTTCTACATCTACAACCGCCTGCAACTGCACCTGGCCCATGGCCAGACGATCACCAAGGCGGTGGAGTACGCGCTGCTCGAGGTGGGCGTCGCCACCATTTTCACCGCCATCACCCTGGCCGTTGGCGTGGCCACCTGGGCCTTCTCGGAGCTCAAGTTCCAGGCCGACATGGGCAAGCTGCTGGCCTTCATGTTCATCGTCAACATGGTCATGGCCATGACCGTACTGCCGGCCTTCGCCGTGTGGCTGGAGCGGGCGTTCCCGCGCAAACGTCCCGTGCGCATGATCGGCGCGCTGGTGCACTGAGGAGAGAAGCATGAAGTTCAGGGTTTCACTCACCGCGGCCTTGCTCGCAGCAGGATTGCCGCTGATGTCTCTCCAGGCCGCGCCGTTGCAGGCCGTGCCGGCCGTGCAGGCGGGCAATGCCACGCAGGCCACCATGCTGGCCGCCGGCTGGGCCGGAGAGCGGGTGGTTGCCGTGGGCGACCACGGTGTCGTGTTGTTGTCCGACGACCAGGGCAGGCAGTGGCGCCAGGCACGCTCGGTCCCACTATCCACGCCATTGACGGGTGTGTCCTTCGTGGATGCCAGGCACGGCTGGGCGGTGGGTCACTGGGGCGCGATCCTGTCCACCGCCGACGGCGGGGAATCCTGGCAGGTCCAGCGCCTGTCGAGCGAAGAAGACCGGCCGCTGTTCGCCGTGCACTTTTTCGATGCCCGGCAGGGCGTTGCGGTAGGCCTCTGGTCGTTGGTGCTGACCACCGAGGATGGCGGCAAGGCATGGACGGAGCAGCCGTTGCAAGCGCCTCCAGGAGCCAAGCGGGCCGACCTCAACCTGATGGGGCTGTTTGCCGACAACCACGGCAGCCTGTACGCCACGGCCGAGCATGGGCAGGTGCTGCGCTCCGACGACCAGGGGAAGAACTGGCGTTACCTGGATACCGGCTATGAGGGCACCCTGTGGTCTGGCGCGGTGCTGGCCGATGGGCGTCTGCTGCTGGGTGGTCAGCGTGGCACCCTGTTGCAGGGCTCTGCCGATGGCAAGGCTTTTCGCAGAGTGCCAACGCAAGGCAAGGGCTCTGTCACATCCATAGCAGTGGCTGGCGCGCGGGTATTGGCGGTCGGGCTTGACGGACTGAAGGTACGGAGCAGGGATGGTGGAAACAGTTTCCAGGAAGCACCGACGGCTGACGGCCTCTCGCTGACGGCGGCGCTGTTCAACGCCGACGGCACGCCGCTGCTGTTTTCACGTCGCGGAGTAATGCCCCGCCAGGAATGAAAGTGTTCACCGGCCTCTTTGCTTGTCCGGGGACTCGGTTGGGCCTGGCGCCTTCGGGGCCAGGCCGGCCAGCGTGGAAGGCTTCTAGAGCTGGAGATAGTCGGCCAGGTCTGCGTAGTTATGTTGCCACAGGCCTGGGCTGCCATTGGGGTACTGGGAGCGGAAGCCGAGGATCTTCTGAACGCGCGGAGCAAGCGTTCTGACCAGTTCGAGCGGCACGATCAACGGGTAGGCCTCTTCAGGCGTGATGATCGAAGCCTGCATCGGGATGGTCAGCCCGCGACGGTAGAAGTCAGCGGTCACGTTGGCCCCGCCGCCATGAACGACTTTCCCGCCGAACAGCACGGCATCTCCTGCTTTCAACAGGGCAGGGATCGTCATTTCTGGGGTTCCTACATCGTCGAAGTCATCCCAGTCCTGGCTCCCGGGGATCAAGCGCGTGGCACCGTTTTCCTCGGTGAAATCGGTCAGCGCCAGCATCAGGTTGGTGATGGTGCGCGGCGCATGTTTATTCATGGCCACGAACGGTTGGTACTGCGCCATGTCGCGGTGCAGCATTTGCGCTTTGTTGCCTGGGCCGATCTCGATCAACTGGGCCGTGGTCAGCCACCAGTCACCGCACTCCGCGGCGTAGAGCACGTTCCCCAGGTCGTGAAAGAGGTCGTCATCGAGGATCTCCTCGCGAAAGGTCTTGCTGTGGGTGACGAGGTTGGTGAGCCGTTTGGTCTGGCGGCCATGGAACTCGGCGATCAGCTCGTGCTGGTGCTTGGAGCCGGCCTCGAGCGCGGCCAGGGGAGCGTCCAGTTCGTTGTTGATCCGTGCGACTTGTTCGGGGGTCATGAAGTTGCGGATGATCACCGCACCTGCCTGGTCGCTCAGCAGTGCAATCTCTTGCGCTGGAGTCGAGCGGGTTACGACGGGCAGGCTGAAGGTATCGCGAGAGGCTGACATTGAAAGAACTCCGGATTGAAGGAACGGTTGGCGCAGGCGGGTCGCTGCCCGGGCAACGGGCACCGGCGAACAAGCCCGCTTGCCACTGCGCTAAACCCCAAAAAAAGAACATGGAGCGTCACGGCGCCTCCTTGTATTTTTTGTTCAGGCAGTGAGTTCATGCTAGGTTTCCCCCAACCTTGCGCCAAGGTACGAACTGCACCATTTCCTCTGTGATTTTTGAGTGTTTTGCACCGCCCATGACCAGTACGCCATCCTCCTGGCCACGCCCATCGGAAGCCGTTCGTGAACTCATGCGCAAAGGCGCCGAGCTCGCTCAGACGCTGCCGCCGGAGTGGGTCGAGCGCCTCAATCAGGCGCTGTTCTCTTCACCGGAAGATGCCAAGCTGCTGGAGGACCCGGTCATCCTCGCGGCGTGCCGGCGCGCCAACCGCGCAGAGTTGCTGCATTGGGCGAACGCCAATCTGCAGCGCCCCGGAGAACCGGTGCAACCCTACGTCTCGGCCGACATGGTGGACACGGCCAGGGAACTCGCCCGCAGAGGGCTGTCCGAGCTGCTGATGAATGTCGCGAGGTCGACACAGAACACCGCCTGGGAGCTATGGATGAAGATGGCCTTCAACCTGACGCAGGATCCCAGGGTGCTCGAGGAGTTCCTGGAGGTCTCGTCGCGGTCCATCTCGGAATTCATCGACAGCAACATGCGTGTGGTGACCCAGATCATCCTGGAAGAAAAGAGCGCCCAGGCCCATGACGACCCGATCGACAAACGAAGCCTGATCAGTCGGCTGCTCGAGGGCAGGGATGTGGATACGGAGCAATTCGGCAGGCGGCTGGGCTACAGCCTTTTCCAGAAGCACTACGCCGGCCTGGTCTGGTGCGAAAGCCCGGACGCCGAGATCCGCCTTCTGGAGGATGTGGCGCGTACCCTGGCGCAACTCACGGGCACGGCGGCGCCGTTGATCGTATTCGCCGGCCCCGCGACCCTGTGGGTCTGGAGCCATGCGGCGAAACCGCTGGACCTGAACCTGCTGCAAGGCATCGCACTGCGGTTTTCAGGGATTCGCGCGGCAATCGGCTCGCCGGGCACGGGAGTCAATGGCTTCCGTCGCTCGCATCTGGAGGCCCTGACGACGCAAAGGCTGATGGGCCGCCTGGCGGGCGCACCCGCCGTTGCCACCATCGACCAGGTGAGGATGGTGTCGCTGATGACCCAGGACGACCGCGCGGCCAGGCAGTTCGTCTTGAGCACCCTGGGGCGGCTGGCGACGGAGCCTTCGGTGCTTCAGCGCTCGCTGCACGCCTTCCTGGCCAATGGCTGCAATGTCACCCAGACCGCAGAAGCGCTGGGCACGCATCGCAACACATTGCTGCGCCGGCTGGAGCGTGCCCAGGACCTGTTGCCCGTCCGGCTTGCCGATCATCGCATTCAGATCGCCGCGGCCCTTGAACTGGTGATCTGGAGTACTCCCCTGATCGATGATGATAAATAACCATAAAGACCGAACGCGCTCTTCACAGTAAAAAGGATGCCCCGGTCAGGAAAAGACCGCCAATAAGGAAGAGGGTGATCAGACGAGTGCTGAGCCTGAGAGGAGGCTGATGCTCGACAGTCTTGTCCAGGGCGAAATAAAGCTTTCTGAGTATTTGCCGCTCATCGATATCGTCTGCATCGAATATTGAATCGATCACCGAGTCCGCGCTTGGAAATGGGTTATGCAAGAGCGGAGCGACATCGAATGCACTTTTCTGGAGCGCCCGCGCGGAAAGCAGAGCCGAAGTGACCAGGGCCGCAAGCGCTGCGATAGCAAGAACCACCTCCAGGGGAGTGATCATGCTGATACTGGCCGAAGTGCCAAAGCGAAGCATGGTCCCATATAGAGTTATCACGCCGGCGAGGGCACCGAGTGACAACGTGAACATGAGGCGAAGGTAGACCGTCACCAGGTTCCTTGAGGAAGAAACCTGCTCAAGATAGATTTTCACCAGTGCTTCAATGGTCAGTCGGCGCGCTTCGAATACAAGCCGACGCTCGTCGGGGGAGGGGCTAGGTGACATCCGTCGTCCTTCTGCTATGGTTGCCTGCTCGTTTCATCTTCGAATAGAAAGATGAGTCCCGCCAGAGCACTTTTTGAATATTCAATGCAGGACGGCGCTTGCCGCAGCAGCGCCGTCATCGTCAATGGAACATACCTACAATTTCATCTTCATGTCATGTTCCGGTTTCGACTCAAGACAGCGGACGTCGTCCCAATGCATTATTGTCCAGACGGAGTGCCAGAGCAGCCGGCAGGCTGCGAATATGCGGCATAGATGGACCGTCATGGCTGCGGGACATTCAGCGTGAGGATGAGTATTTGCTCATGACGGGCCCGTATCGGCGATACAGCATTTCATGCAGTGGGCTCCGTGCAGAGGCGGTGACCTGCCCCCCGATTTCAGTACCACGCCGAACTTAGTAGAGTCCGTTTTCCGAGCAGGAGACGGCAGTGAAAAAGCGTTTTACTGAAGAGCAGATTCTCGACTTCCTCAAGCAGGCGGAGGCCGGTGTGCCGGTGAAGGAACTGTGTCGCCGACACGGCTTCAGTGATGCATCGTTCTACACTTGGCGGGCGAAGTTTGGCGGTATGACCGTGGCGGACGCCAAACGGTTGAAGGATCTTGAACTGGAAAACAGCCGATTGAAGAAGTTGCTCGCCGAGGCCCACCTCGACATCGAGTCGCTGAAAGTGGTCGCCCGGGGACAAGGGTAAGCCCGACAGCACGGCGGGAGGCGGTGCAGGAGATGCAGGCGCGAACCGGCATCTCCGAGCGTCGTGCCTGTCAGTTGATCGGGCTGTCCCGCTCGGTGTTGTGCTACCAGCCGCGAGCCAGTGTGCAAAACACCGAGCTGCAAGCCCAACTGGTGGAACTGGCCCAAGAGCGCCGGCGCTTTGGCTATCGCCGCCTGCACATCCTGCTGCGGCGTGCTGGCGTGCAGGTCAACCACAAGCGGATCTATCGCCTGTACCGCGCTGCCGGCTTGATGGTGAAACGGCGGCGCCGCCGCCATGGCGTCGCGGTGGAGCGCGAACGCCTGAGTTTGCCGAGCGCACCAAACCAAGTCTGGTCGATGGACTTCGTCTTCGATGCACTGAGCAACGGGCGGCGGATCAAATGCCCTATCAGCGCGACATCAAGCTGAAGCTGATTCAGCCTGGTAAGCCCACGCAGAATGCCTTCATCGAGTCGTTCAACGGTGAGTCCGGGACGAATGCCTCAATGAGCACTGGTTCTGTTCGCTGGCCGAAGCGAGAATCCGCATCGCGGCCTGGCGGCGGGATTACAACGCACACCGACCGCACAGCGCGATTGGCAATCCCACCCCGGCAGAATTTGCTGCAAGTTGGCGAACTCGCCAGCAGCAGCTGAAGCAGGAAAAATTAATATCAACCCCAGGGCCTACTAACTAGGCAGCGGTACTAAAACTGGGGGCAGGTCACTGCAACGCGGGCACATTGACTGCCTTGATCATCACACCTACCCAGTCTTACGCCAAGATGTTTTGGTCGGCCTACTGATGCCCCCTACCGTAACGTCATTCAGAGCAACTTGCGCTGACTTGCTTCTTCCAGAGTGCTCCGTGCCAACTTGGCCAAGATCTCATCAGTCGATTCGTTGAAGGGCAGGGCGAACACCAGCAGTAGCTGCGTCCAGGTAGTCGTTATCTCCCGTTTGACCACGCGTCCTTGTTCCTTGCCATTGGCATCGAAGAAACGAGTCTCCATGATCCACTCATTGTCAAAGGTTCCCGGAATCACCAGTAAAGTAGCGCCTGAGAGGATCGCCAGAAGCATGCTGCCGGTTTCATGGTTGCTAACCTTCACCTTGGCGTAGACGTCCGCAGTATTGAGTCCGAGCGCGACTTGCTCGAACGCTTGACTGCTCTGGTACTCTTTGATCAGCAGTCTCTCCAGGCGAGGTAGATTGAATCCGCGCTGACTGGGGGTACCGTTGAACTGATAGTCGGTATCGACCTTGAGGCTGACGGTGGGCTTGGCCGAGTTCAGTGGAATCGGCCAAGCGCTGGCGTCTGCCTGCTGCTGGTGCGAATAGGAAATGCAGCCGGTGAGTTGCAGGCAGAGAGCGCCTAATAGCGCGAGGTGGTATTTCTTCATCAGTCTTGCGCGAGAAACCTCGTCCTTGGGCGAGGAGGGATAGCGCGTCACGCGAAGCGTGACCCTGCTCTCGCTGCCTCCTTCTGGGGGGTGCTATCGGTAGGGTGTGAGAAAAAGGCGTAGCCATCGGCCTTCTGGATGATCTTGCAGTGGCTAATGCTTTGAATCGCCGTTGTTGCTGTTTGGATGGTGAAACTACCGGTTTGGCGGACTGCAACCGTTCCCTGGTCAATCCGGCTTGCTTTCACAAGGCTCCCCCTCAGGGCAGGGCAACTGCGCAGTGGCATCCTTCAGCAGCGACTCCACCAGTTGAGTGAGTTGCACACTGCCCAGGGAGAAGGCGGCATAGTCGTGATCCCAGAGGCCTGTGTTCTGCTGGACGTCCAGTGCTTTGTGGCTGCTGGCCAGCGCCTTGCCCTCAGCGTTTTCGATCAACAGGTCACCGACCAGATCGTACTTGTCCACGTAGATTGGGCCGTTCACCCAGATCCATGCAGTCAGTGTCAGCAGGGCACCTGGGATATAGCCGGGATGCGGGGTTCGCTTGCCTTCTAGCGAGGAGAAGCTGAACTTCAACACAACGTCATTGCCTTCGACCTTCGCTGGAAAGCTGATCAAGCGCCCGAAATACTCACCGCGCTCGACATGCTGCCCGATCTGTTGGGTCAGGGCCGCGCTGACGGTGCGGCGCCAGTCAGCATTGGTAATTTTCCTGTCGGTGATCTGTACCTCTTCCACCTGGACAGCGTGCGGGTAGGTGCTTTGCGCTGTTTCTGAAGGTGCGCCGATGGGACCGGCGGGATGGAACGAAACACACCCGCCCAGACCAAGCATCAGCAAACCAGTGAGTGGTGGCAGAGTCGAACGCACGGTCTCTCCTTGAACTACCCGCAACTCTGGTCGTTGCATCGAGAGGGTAGTGATGATTTACGGATATCAAGAAATGACGGAAAGCAAGGGAAGAGCATTGCGGGGCGACTTCCTTATCGCTACGTCATCGCTTCCTGGCAGCAAGCGATGCAGGTGGCTGCATTATGCCATTATGCCCTTCTTGTGTCAGGCCCTGAAGGGGAGAGAGGATTACAGCGAGGAACATCCGCAGCGCACTGAACTACCGCTCGCCGCTGCGCAATTGCGCTTACTTGACCACCTGATTGCATTTGACTAGACCAAGCATTTGCATCGGATCTGAGACCGGCAGAGAACGACCAATAGCTAGCTTTGAAGGGCAGTTTGTAATCCCGGACACCGATTTAGGCGACAATCCTTGCCGTGAGAGAGGTGTCTGATGAGCAAGCAACGACGTACGTTTTCCGCCGAGTTCAAGCGAGAGGCCGCGCCCCTGGTGTTGGACCAAGGCTACAGCCATATCGACGCCTGCCGTTCGCTGGGTCGGCCTTGCGCCGTTGGGTGAAACAGCTCCAGCAGAAGCGCGACGGCGTGACCCCGAAGAGCAAGGCGCTCGCCCCAGAACAGCAGAAGATCCAGGAGCTGGAGGCTCGGATCAACCGGCTGGAGCGGGAGAAAGCGATCCTAAAAAAGGCTACCGCTCTCTTGATGTCGGACAAACTCGATAGTCGGTGGAAGTGGTCTGTTTAGCTTTCGATGTGGCGCGGTCTTGCTACTACGTCCACCGTCTTCGACGTCGTCGGGTCGATGCGCGCCGCGTTGATGCGTGAGCTGGGCCTGGTCAGCAAGCAACCGGGCTCGCACGCCTATAGACAGGCCATGGTTGAGCGGCCGGATATCCCGAATCGGCTGAACCGCGAGTTCGCGGTCCAGCGTCCCAATCAGGTGTGGTGTGGCGACATCATGTACATCTGGGCGCAAGGCCGCTGGCATTACTTGGCGGCGGTGCTGGATCTGCAGGCACGGCGGGTGATCGGCTGGGCGTTCTCGGCCAAGCCGGATGCCGAACTGGTGATCAAGGCCCTGGACATGGCCTACGAACAGCGCGGCAGGCCACAGCAGGTGCTGTTCCATTCAGACCAGGGCAGCCAGTACGCCAGCCGCCTGTTTCGGCAACGGCTCTGGCGCTATCGGATGCAGCAGAGCATGAGCCGTCGGGGGAATTGCTGGGATAACTCGCCGATGGAGCGCCTGTTCCGCAGTCTGAAGTCGGAGTGGGTCCCGTCAACGGGTTACCTGACGGCGCAGGAGGCCCAACGGGACATCAGTCATTACTTGATGCACCGCTACAACTGGATCAGGCCGCATCA
Source organism: Pseudomonas sp. KBN12P06040 (assembly GCF_037574965.1). Taxonomy (NCBI): domain Bacteria; kingdom Pseudomonadati; phylum Pseudomonadota; class Gammaproteobacteria; order Pseudomonadales; family Pseudomonadaceae; genus Pseudomonas; species Pseudomonas sp. KBN12P06040. Next base: position 3,091,134 of record NZ_JBBELS010000001.1, on the reverse strand, counting down.
ATTCAACGACGGGTTACCACCTGCGGTGGCCGAAGAAAAACTCAACCCACTGTCCGGGATGGGTTGACCACTACAGAGGTTAGTCAACGAGATGAGATCTGAGGGGTACTTGGCAAGGGTGACCTCAGAGGACGACGTCATCATCGCAACCACCAGGCCCTCGGCAATGACATCTGAGGACGCCTGAGCGTTGAAGGTAGCAGCTTAGCGACCACCGTACAGCGCCAGATCGGGCTTGATGCTGACCTGCGTGGGAACAACTCGACCCTCGCACATGGCTTCTCTGGCTGTTCGTAAAAGCAGCATGGACGAGGGGAGTGCTGACGTAAATCGAAGGGCTGTTCTGTGCCAACAGGTAGGCGATTCTGGAGCTCTACCGTAGATAGGGGTCATGCCGAGATAAGGGGAAAATTCATTCATTTGGAATGTAAGCCATTGCTCTGAAAGGCTTTCTATCCGGCAAGCGCTGGCTTGCACCTCATGGTCTATCTTTTCCGTCTGGTTCAAGGAAAGGAGTGACACATGGCATCCCTCGAACGTACCGCCTACCCTGTTTTGTCGCGCTCCTATTCGAGGGCCGAGCTTCAGCGTGAATTCAGCTTCTCCGAGGAAGAAGTCACGTGGGTCAAAAGTCGCTCTAATGCAGCATTCCGACTGAATCTCGCTGTTCTGTTCAAGACTTTTCAGGTACTCCGATACTTTCCAGAAATCGCTGAAGTGCCGGAGCCAGTTGTCGATTTCATCCGCACACAAATAGGTCTACGCAGCAAGGTTGCGCTATCACCCTACAAGTGGATGCAGCTTTACCGCCATATGAGTGCCGTTCGGGAAAAACTTGGGGTTCGACCGTTCTACGGCTCGGATGGTCAAGACATAGCATCCACGCATGCACAGTTGATGGCTCCCCTCCTCGAACAGCGCGCTGACATTATTAATGCGATCATTGACGAGTTGCTGCGCCAAAACTACGAGCTGCCCGCCTATTCGACCTTGAATGACCTAGCAGAAGCCGCTCGTGCAGAAGCACAAGAGAAAATCTTCAACCTTGTGGTAGCCAGAGCTCCAATCAAGGTGATCTATAAGCTAAGGGATCTTCTCGACACGGACTTCGGGCGTCGGCAGAGTGACTTCAACACACTCAAACAGGCACCCAAGAAACCCTCGCGCAAGCATCTGGAGGTACTGATCGACCACCTAGCCTGGCTAGAGAGTTTCGGGAAACTGGATGCCATTTTTGATGGGATCGTCGATACGAAAATTCGCCACTTTGCTGCCCAAGCTGCGGCGTCGGATGTATCTGAACTGAAGGACTGCTCGCTGCCGAAGCGTTACACGCTGATGCTTGCTTTGATCTACCGTATGCGGGTGCGAACCCGAGATCACCTGGCCGAGATGTTCATCCGAAGAATCTCCACGATCCACAAACGCGCCAAGGAGGAGCTGGAGCAAATCCAGGCACGTCAACGTCAGAAGTTGGAACAACTGGCGGCCACCCTGGACGGCGTGGTGCAGATTCTGGTTCAAGAGCCGGATGACCAGGAGGCTGGTAGCCTGATTCGAGAATACCTCTCCCCCGATGGCAACATGGATCGGTTGCGAGAGGTTTGTGCTGAAGTTCAGGCCACAGGAGGTAATAACTACTTGCCGCTGATCTGGAGGCACTTCAAGTCCCATCGTTCACTGCTGTTTCGCCTCAGCCACCTTCTCCAGTTGGAGCCCACCACCCAGGATCGCTCACTTATCCAGGCGCTTCAGCTCATTCAGGACAGTGAGAATCTGCACCGTGAATGGATCGATGAGCATGTCGACTTGTCGTTTGCATCAGATCGCTGGGTGAAGATCGTGCGTCGCCCTACCAGTGAAGGGCCGCCTACCAACCGACGTTATCTGGAGGTCTGCGTGTTCTCCTACCTGGCCAGTGAACTGCGCTCGGGTGATCTGTGCGTGCAGGGATCGGAATCCTTCGCCGACTACCGTAAACAGTTGCTGCCTTGGGAAGAGTGTCTCCAGCGGCTACCGGCATACTGCGAGAAGGTGGGCCTTCCTACCACAGCGAAGGAGTTTGTCGCCTCGCTCAAGAGCCAGTTGGAGGAAACCGCGCAACAGTTAGATGACAAGTTCCCTTCCTGTCGAGGGGATGTGTCGATCAACGATGCAGGCGAGCCGGTACTGCGGCGGGTGATGGCACGGGACATCCCGCCTTCAGCCATCTCGCTACAGACGGCGCTTATGCAGCGTATGCCAGCCAGGCACGTGCTGGACATTATGGCCAACATTGAGCACTGGATTCAGTTCACGCGGCATTTCGGACCGATGTCCGGCAACGAGCCAAAGCTCAAAGAGCCGGCCGAGCGCTACCTGATGACGATCTTCGCCATGGGCTGCAATCTCGGTCCCAGCCAGGCCGCGCGGCATCTGGCCGGTAATGTCACACCGCATATGCTGTCCTATACCAATCGCCGCCACCTCTCGCTGGAGAAACTGGACAAGGCTAATCGCGAGTTGGTGGAGCTCTATCTGCAACTTGACCTGCCCAAGCTTTGGGGCGATGGCAAAGCAGTGGCCGCAGACGGTACCCAGTTCGACTTCTATGACGACAACCTACTGGCCGGCTACCACTTCCGCTATCGCAAGATGGGGGCCGTGGCGTACCGACACGTGGCCAACAACTACATTGCAGTGTTCCAGCACTTCATCCCGCCAGGCATCTGGGAGGCGATCTATGTGATAGAGGGACTGCTCAAAGTCAGCCTTAGCGTCGAGCCCGATACGGTCTACTCCGACACCCAGGGCCAGTCGGCCACAGTATTCGCCTTCACTCATCTCCTGGGTATCAATCTGATGCCGCGTATCCGCAACTGGCGCGACCTAGTGATGTGCCGACCGGATCGAGGCGTATCGTACAAGCACATAAACCGACTGTTCACCGACACTGCCGACTGGCACCTGATCGAAACTCACTGGCAGGATCTGATGCAGATTGCGCTGTCGATCCAGGCCGGCAAGATTTCCTCGCCCATGCTGCTACGTAAACTTGGCTCTTACAGCCGGCGCAACAAGCTCTACCTCGCAGCACAGACGCTGGGCAGTGTTATCCGCACGATTTTCCTGCTCAATTGGATTGGCAGCCGAGAGCTGCGCCAGGAAGTCACTGCGAACACCAACAAGATCGAGTCCTACAACGGCTTCTCCAAGTGGCTCTCTTTTGGCGGCGATGTAATTGCCGAAAACGATCCGGACGAGCAGCAGAAACGTCTGCGTTACAACGACATGGTGGCTTCGTCGGTGATTCTGCAGAACACCGTGGACATGATGCGCATCTTGCAAAAACTAGCCCGCGAAGGGTGGCAGTTTACCGATGAGGACGTGTCCTTTCTTAGCCCCTACCTGACCAGTAACGTCAAGCGTTTCGGCGAGTTCAACCTTAAGCTCAACCGACCGCCGGAGCCCTGGATCAAGGATTCGGTATTCCAACAGGCTGCCGGCTCGTTGCGAGTCAACTCGACCAGTAAGGCCGCGGCCGAGGAGGCAATATGATCGAGATTGCGTCAGCGTCTTTTCGAGTCACACCCTACGGTGAGGTGGACATCGCAGCACTGGACAGAATGCGAGCCGGATTCGATACATCCCAACTTCTACGGCTAGTTGAAGGTCTGGATGCATGCCTCTCGGAAATGGGTGGTATCACCGCCTTGCGTGACGAACTGCTGAAATTGCACGCAATGGCACTGACTATCGTCGAGGGGACTGCCCCGGCTGCGCCCACCGAGAACGCGTGTATCTGGGCTGAAGCAGAATCTGTGCAGTTGGGCCTAGAAGCGCTGGCGACGTGGATTCGCTCCGCTCAGGGCTTCCTAACTCCCTTGACCAGTCTTGAGCCTGAGCATCAGCAGTAGCTCGTTAAACCGTATCAAGCCGAGCCGGAATCAGCCCGGCTTGATCAGTGACCTAGCGATTCGGTAGCCGCTGAGCGATCACGACAAAGAAACGCCGGCATTGCCCGAACGTCGACCAGTTCAGCAGCCAATTTGACAAGGGGCTGCGTAATCATAGGCACCACTCAAAATGTATATCTTTACTTGAGACTATGACTCATCATAACGAATCGCTCGCGAAATTCGAAACCTGACTTCTTATAAAGGCTTACTGCTTTAGGATTATTTTCGTCCACTTCTAGATGAACTATTGCGGCACCTTGAGACTTCAAGAAGGACTTGACCTTTTCTAGAATCTCACTGCCAAATCCCTGTCCTCGGCACTGTTCATCGATATAAAATTCATCAATCCAGACCTCAATCCCCCTGAACTCGATACTGTAACAATTGCAAGTAGCAATATATCCAATCTGCTTGCTGCCAAGACAAATAATCCAAACGTTGCCCTTTTCTGAAGATGACAAGAGAGGGCGAAGTGCAGCCAGCCTGTCTTCGTCAGTCATCTCAATACCATCGTATAGGTGGTATTTTTTCATTAGCTCCACGAGTAAGAGCTCATCATCTATTGAGGCTGAGATCAACTTGATATTTGAATTTTTGCTCATGGCATCTTCAGATCTTGGTCATCATTATTACGCCGGCAACGATTACGACTATGGCGCTCATGCGCTTATATGCGTCCGACGAGCTAAAGTTTTCGCTGAGTATCTTTGGGTCAACTATTGCTAGCCAATGACTTAAGGCTAGCACATATACCGGGTGAAGACTGACCAAAACCGAGACCACCGCAACGTTTCCACCAGCAGATAATGCGCCAATAAAAAGCGCGTATCCACCGGCGTCGAAGAGATTGCTCAGCGCATACACCGCCCAGCCCTTTGGTGGCATTTCGGAGACATCCTTTGCGATGGAATGGCGCCATTTCGGAACCAGCAGCATCAGAGTCCCGCCAAGACCGTAGCCTGCATAGTTAAACATAAGAACCGAGGGCAGGCTGTGACTCAGGAGCAGGTGATCGTATAGTAGCGTAGCCACCGCCCCAAAAACTGCTGAACCTATTAGAAGCAATACTGCTGATAAACTTATCGAGCCTGGTCTCCCTTTGCCGATTGCCACAGCAAAGTAAACCCCGACAAAAACCAAGGCAATGCCGAGCAGCTCAATCCCTGTTGGCGAATAGCCAAGCAAGAGGATCGATACGACAAGCACCAGCAAAGGAGTTAACTGATGAAGCGCAATCGCAGTAGAGATATCGACCGACTTCAGCGGCATTGCGTATAGGAAATACATTCCAAAAATGCATAATCCTGACAGCAGGTTCAGAAGCGCTGAGGTTGTGTCAAAGTCAGATGGTGTAAAGAGAAGAAAAATCAGCGCAGAATAAAGAAGATTTCCAATGCTCAGGAGAAATATAAATGTAGTCCAGTGATTCGCATGATGGATCACTGCCAGCTTGTCCAGGATATTTGAAAGGCTCCACAGCAGTGGAGCCATAAGTGCCATAACTAACCAGGTCATTTTCCTCGAAGCACCTCTAATATGGTATCGCGACTATCCTTCAATAAAACATGAGAAAAGTCGTCGGTGTCATGGTCAAATATAAAGGTTCGCTGATAGTCGAAGCTCTCTGAAGTTTCGAATTCCACAATCTTGTCTAGAATCGCCTCAACCTCATCAAAGCGATGAGAGTGATTAAGGCGAAGAATTTTCATTGCATTACCGTAATGGGCTGCCTCATCACGGGCAGCATATCTAATCCAGGTTGAAAGAGACTCGTTTTCAAACGAGTCAAAGAAGCTTACATCTTGCTTGTAGGCTCTTGTGCTGGTCACTTCATCAAATGCGATAGAGAGAAGAATTGTGAATTCATCCTTCATGAAGTCTTCGATATGAGAAAAGTCCGGAGAGTTCGATCTAATCTCGCGATCAATCATGTCTTCCGGCATGGAGTAAAGTACGCTATTAATCTTTCTCAGTCCGCGATAATGATTTTGCTCATCGAGATGCCACAGGCATACGAACTCGATAAATTCATTGCTAAATTGAATGTCGCGACGGCCAAACAAGTAGCGCAAGAAGTTTATTGAATCAAATTCAGAGCTCATGTCATGCCAAAAGAAAGGCCGACGCTCCTCGAGCTTTGAGGGATTCGACTTTATCTGTTCAATTGACAAACCCTTCAGCAACTCCAGGGATGACCATTCGTAGCTTTTAAGACCAATACCCGACTTAACATTTGACACTTGAACGCTCCTTGTTCAGAGGACAAAATTTGAGAACAGCCAGGGAGAGTCGCTATCTATGGCCGAAAAGGTGCCTGGGTTGTTTTTGGTAGGATTCCAGTCCGAATAAACCCCTTTTAGTTCGCCTAGATACTGTGAAATATAAGATAGTGCCACTTCATGATCCATGTCTTCGGCTTCAATTATTCCTGCCGACGGATGGCTCAGGATCCATAAGTAACCGGAAAGAACTCCGGCTGCTACCTGTAACGTTGTTGCAGTGTTGAGAGTGGCAAGTTCCTTGGCCTTTTCGATGCTTAAGATAGATCCATACCAATAACTAGATTTTTCGTGCCCCATAAGAAGAACACCGAGGTAATCAGAACCCGACAAGATATCACCAGGACGAAGTACTTTTGTCTTTTCTGGAGTCATGCAATCATTGCCGAACCATTCATGTACAGAGAGAATTGCTTCATCGCTTGGGCGATAGGCATAATGGACAGTTGGTCTATATGTCTCATCGGCAGTTCTGAGCGTCAAAAAGTCAGCAATTGAAATTGCCTCGTGATGAGTTACCAAATAACCTAAGCTAGGGCCGTTGAATGGCGTCCATGTCTTAACTCTAACAGAGGCCCCTGGCTTCTCAATATAGATTGCTGCTCCGCATCCATCTGTATGCATTGACGCATCCGTGGGTAGACTTCGCTCGTGACTTCCCCAGCCCAACTCTGCCGGTTGTTGCGACTCACTTATGAACCCATGCACTGACCAAGTATTTACGAACTCACCCCTCTCCCTAGATTTCTGAGAAATTTGCGAGTCGTACTCTGCGACATGGATTACTTTGACACCCAATCTTTGGCTTAGGATAGCCCACTGCTCTTTATTAGAGGGCTTTTTACAATCACCCAATATCTCTTCCGCTAAATCTAAAAGAGCACGTTTAACGAAGTGGGATACCAACCCAGGATTCGCGCCATGCGCCACGAGAGCCGTCACCCCTGAGCCTAGCCTCTTTTTCAGAGACAGCATTTGTTCTCTTAAGTGATAGTTAGTTCGCTTATGCAGTGGTATGGTTGGGTCATCATATCCGCCCTTCCACGGCTCAATGCATGTGTCTAAATAAAGAGCCCCTGCGGAGCGGCATAATTCTATCAGGGCAAGACTTGAGACATCGGTTGATAGATTTATTAGAACCGTCCCTTCACCAAGAATCGGCACAAGAATGTCGCGATAGTTGATTTGATCAATTGCAGAGTTGATAAATTTTAAGCCAAAACTGTTAGCAAAGTACTCAATAAGCGGTGGTGTTTTTGGATCGATCGCGTAGATTTCTAAAGTAGATAAGTCGTGAACCTTAGAAAGGAGAGGAAGGAAGGACTGGGCAATCGTTCCTAGTCCCACAAAGACAATTCGCTGGGGGGGATTAATTGAAAAACCCATTCAAGCATCCTTACTGTCTATTATGAAAATCTGTTTCCCTATGCCTGCATGTCTACTTTGAACTTGGCTGGCATGTCAAATTATTTTTCTGGATCGCCTATATTTTCTTTTTAAATCAAATACTTAATCGATAGTTAACTTCGGAGAGGGAGGTGCCAACTGGGCAGGTTTTAGTCAGCTCCGTGGCAAGTGACAATGATTTTCACTTGCACATCACGCACTATGCAGTTTTTGGGCTTGCCCGCTTGAAACTCCCTTCTTATCGCCGCACTCGTTGGAGCTTGCAATCAAGACTGGCAGCCAGGCCCAGAGAAGGGGCCAGGCCTTAACCGCAGTGGAGCGCTTGACCAGCGTTTCGGTCGACAAGGCCAGGATCAGATCTAACACTGTTGGCGGCAGCGGTGTTGATGGTCATGTGTCCCTGGACGTCTTCTTCTGTTGGGGAAAGAAGAAAAACGTCTTCTGCGGCGGCGCGATCAGGATATCGGTGGACTTGATGCTCGTGCCTTTGCGCCGCCTGCTCTTGCCTTCCTTGTCCACTGCCTGGATATCGCCGTTGGCCACCGCGACATCCAGGGCCAGCTTCACGCGACTTTCGTCTGCCATGGTGAAGTTGGTGAGCTCCGTCATGAGCTGGATGAAGGGACGACGCTCGACTTCGAATACCTGTTTGGGTAGCAGCTCGGACAGTTCCCCACGAATCCGGGTATCAGTCACTTGGTCGAACTGGTGTTCTCCTTCGCAGAGTAGGTCCGGCTGGCCGGTCACCCCCACATCCCGGTTAGCGTCGTAACCAAAGAAGCAGGACGGTGATAACAGGTGGGAGAAATTGTTGCCGTACTTCCAGTGTATGGCTTTCATCACGTCGTTGGCGCGGTAGCTGTTCGCCAGGTGGATGAACCAGTAGGCCATGGGGTTGGTGCCGTGTGGGCGAATGAAGAACACCGTCATGAACTGCGCGCCGCTTTCCTGCTTGATCCCGTCCGACAGATAGCGCTGGATCAGGTACTGCCAATCCTGGGAGCTATGTGCTTTTAAGTGCCGTAGCTGTTCCCAGGGGACATACTGTTCTAGACCGATACTGGCAATAGCCTTGCGGTTGGCGTGGCGGTCCGCTAGGTACGTGATTAGAAAGTCGACATTGAAGGTCAGCAGGACCTCAGCATTGCTGAGGTGCTGGAAGATCCATTTGATCTGGCCGAATGGCACGTCTCCGTAGCCGTACTGATCGAGCAGAAACAGAACGCGCTCGCTTTTTCCAAAGGCCTTGAGGCTTTGCGCAATGGCCGGAAGAGCTTTGGTGAACTCGGCGGTATGCAGGTGAATGTCCTGTCCAATGCGGGCCTGATGTCCGCGGCTGGCCAGGACGGCGTGCAAGCAAGCAGTATTCTTCGGCTTCACATCCACAAAGTGATGCTGCGAGCAGATCGGTCGATGCTTGATGCGCCCCACGTTGTTGCGCACTTCCGACTCCTGGATTGCTTCCAGGGCGATCACCGGGGAGCCGAAGTGGTGACCGCCTGCGCTGTCGTTATATATACCTCCACCGCTGAAGCCATCGACAATTGATAGGCCAAGCAGTGGCATTTGCTGATTCCGCATCAGGACATCGATGTAGGCCTGGATGTAGTCGTCGATGATCTGGTGCTTGATCTTGCTGTGTGGATCGATGGTGGGAAAGGTTTGGGTTGCCCAGTCCCAGCGGTACTTCTCGTCATCCTTGGCCATCGGGTCGTCCTTGTTTTGGTATCAGGCGAGGGTCAGCAGCGGAATTTCATCCCAGGTCTGGCCCTTCAGCAGCCGGCCATTAGCTTTCTTTGAACGCTTCACGCCATCGGAGCCCCAGCCGCCCCATTGTTTGAAAAAGAAAGCAGCGCCAAAGGCATCGCACTGGCGGTGGATGTTATCCACCCACTCCTGCTTCATTGGCCGGGCCTTGGCGCCGGACTCGCCGCCGACGATGACCCAATGGATGTCAGTCAGGTTCAGTTCACCCAAGTCTTCTAGTAAGGGTTCCGCGGAGAGGAAACGGATCGCGGCGTTGATGCCACGCAGGCAGTCGATTCTGGGCACGCCGTACTCCCGGTCCTCGACCGAGACCCCCAGCCAAGCGTTGGCCGGCGGTGTGCGCTGGCTGAAATAGTCGGCCAGGCGCTCGGCCCGCTTAGTGAGGATCTGGAAGGTGTGCTGTGAGGCCTGGTGGATAACCGCGAACACCTGGTCGATGTAGGTGTCCGGCACCTGCTCATGGAACAGGTCAGACATGGAATTGACAAAGTAGATGGTCGGCTTCTTGCGCTGCAGAGGCTCCTGCAGTTTCTCTGGGCGCAGGCTGAGGCGAAAGCCGTTCTCGTAGCCGGGCGTGCCCATGGCCTGCAAGCGACGCGCCATGTTCTCGGCATAGCAGTGTTTGCAGCCCGGCGACACCTTGGTGCAACCCACCACCGGGTTCCAGGTCATTTCCGTCCATTCGATGCTGGTCTGCGTACTCATTGCACCGTCACTCCTGTCGTGCGTCGATGTTAGTGAGAAGCTGGCACTTGAGTCAAAGTGCTGGCATTTAGTTCGAGAGCAGGCCTCGCAGCGAGGCCGCCAAAGGAGATGGCAGGGTCGATGTAGCGCATCGCCGATTTGATGTCCTTCCACCCCACGTAGGTCATTAACGCCTTAATGTCCCAGCCATTGGCCGTGGCCCAGGTGGCGAAGCCTCGACGCAATGAGTGGCTGGTGTAAAGGTCAGCCTGGATCCCCGCACGCTGGAGTATCTGCCGCAGTAGGACGATCAGACTGCCAGGATTCAAGCCAGCCTCGTTCAAGTTGCCCCAACGGTCCAGCCGACGAAAAACCATCCCTCGAGCAATCCCTGCTGCACCGATCCAGTCGAGATAGGCCTGTACTGGGCACAGCCGCCTCAGCGCAGGTACGTAGTGAGTGGTGCCAAGGTTGTCCCGGTCACCCTTGCTCCAAGGCAAAAACAGCGTCATGCCAGCACCGGCTTCGGCTTGAATGTGCTCCACCTGCAAGCGGCACAGTTCATCGCTACGAAAGCCTCGCCAGAAGCCGATTAGTAGCAATGCCGTATCCCGCCGACAGCGCAAATATCCCGCCAGGTCTTCGGCTTGAAACAGACACATAGCCTCCTGCTCCAACCACTCAACCGCATGCTCCAGATGCTGTAATTGCAGCGGCGCGGCCTGCTTTGTCTGGCTCGGGTGCAGGGTGCGAATTCCCTTCAGTACCTGGTGTACGGTCGGGGTCTTGGTGGGATCGGGGAAGCCGTGCCTGATATGCCACTGCGCGAGGGCGGCGAGGCGCTGCTTTAGCGTGTTGAGGCTCAGCGTGTCGGCGTAGTCCACCAGGTAACGCACGATGGAGTCACTCGTGGCCGGCAAGAAGCCGCCCCAGGTCACCTCGAAATGTTCGACGGCCGACTGGTAGCTACGCCGGGTGTTTTCCCGCGTGCCGGCTTGCAGGTAGCGCTCGACGTCCTTCATCGCCCGTGCGTGCCCTTTGTGTACTGGGAAACGACCGCGAAGCAGCCGTTTTTGCCAATCATATTGAATAATCATCGGTTATTTTATCTGAAACAAGCCTTCAAATCCTGCTTTACTTCATGACAATTTAGTATGTAAATACATGGTATGTAATCCATTATGAAATCGTAGGAGCAGACCATGGCCCGCGGCGGCATCAACAAGGCACTGGTTCAGAAAGCCCGCCAGGCCATCCTGGCGCGGGGTGAGAATCCCAGCATCGACGCAATACGGGTCGAGCTGGGCAATACCGGCTCGAAAACCACCATCCATCGCTACCTGAAAGAACTCGAAGACGCCGACCGCGGCCGGAACGCGGCCGCATTGCCGCTCAGCGAGCAGCTGGCCAACCTGGTGGCCCAGTTGGCGGATCAGCTCAAGGAGGAAGCGCAGGCCGACGTGGCCCAGGAGCGCGAACAACTGGCACGGGAACGACTCGATTACCAGAACCAGATTCGGCAGGCCGAAAGCCGTATCCAGCAGCTGGAAGGTCAGCGCGCTGGGCTCACGGAGCAGTTCCAGGCTGCCCAGCAAGCACTGCTGCAGGAACAACAGCTGCGCCAACAGGCCGAGGTCGAGAATGCCCGCCTGCAGCAAGCCAACCACGACCAGGAAGCGCGCCTGCAAGACCGCGACGGGCAGATTCGCTCGCTGGAGGACAAGCATGAGCATGCCCGTGATGCCCTGGAGCACTATCGCCAGGCCAGCAAGGAGCAGCGTGAGCAAGAGCAGCGCCGGCACGAGTCGCAGGTACAACAATTGCAACTGGAACTGCGACAGCTACAGCAGACCCTGATCGTCAAGCAGGACGAGCTGACCCACCTGAACCGCGACAATGCGCGCCTGCTTGCCGAGGCGCGGCAGCAGCAGAAGGATCAGCATGCGCAGCAGAAGCTACTGACGCAGAAGGCTCAGGCTCTGGAGGTCGCCCAGAACACGCTGACCAGCATTGAACGTACGAATGAAGCCCTGGAGCAGCGCTGCCACGCTCTGCAGGATGAGGTGACCCGGCTTGGTGAAGCCTCCTCGATTCAGGCACAGCAAACCCAGAGCCTGCAGGAGCGTCTGGCTAAAGCCACCGCGCAACTGAAATTGCTCGGGCAGGCACCGCCCACGAGCAGCGGTGGCGCAAGTAGCTCATGATCCGGCACACTGAGGTCAGAAGCGGAGTGGAGGTTCAGATGACGCTACCCTACGAACGTACCCGCTCGGTGGTGCAGGCCCAGGAGTTTCTCGTCGAGCTCTCTCGTGACACCACCTTGTCGGAGTCCATCCGCAATGAGGCTCGGCGGCTGCTGTGTCACTACCCGAGCAAGGGCGACATGCTGCAGGCCGGCCGGAATGAGGAGCAAGCGGCGGGTTCGATTTTCGAGCCTGTCTTCAGCTCTTCGATTGAAGACTGAACGGCTACCACTCCTGATATCTGCGCTCAGGCTCAGCCATCGCCCCAGAATTCGTCACGCCGCACCAGGCCGAACTCATCCTTCGTGGAATCAGGCTCCTCGTCGAACATGGCGTTGACCATGCGCTCGCGACGTAGGCCGCTTAGTGTGCGGAAAAACCAAAGCTCGCAAAGATGAACCTTGTAGCGCTCGCCATCATGCTTGGAGCCATACCCCCAGTGTGCCTGAAGGGTTCCAAACTGTTGACCATAACCTTCAACGCTAGTGCTCTGGCGGCAAACATCACAGGTAATGTCTACGACCGTTTCAACCGGTTGAGCGGCAGTGTGCTCCATGATCAGTACCTCCTGCGACGGTTGAGGAAAGGGCCATCCAAAAGCCTCAAAGTCGTTTCTGCGCTACGAGCGGATCAAAAACGCTGTCGGCGGATGGGAATGGAGTTCGCAGCACAAGATAGAGGCGGGTGTGGTTAATGCGATCATCGCCCTAGGGCTTTCATGATCAAAAACAGCTACTTACAGACCAAATGAATGAATTTCCCCCTTATCTCGGCATGCCCCCTAGATACAAACCAACGCGATAGCCCCTTAGCCTTGACGCTTTAGGACTGAATCATCCTGGCTTCTAACATAGCATTTAATTTAACATAATATACATTATGCGAAGCCAGAGGTCAGAGCGTGCGAGGTAAGCGGCTCGTATCAGGCACCACAGTGACACGAGCCTGGCTGACCGACTCAACCGGTCGAGCGGTCGGCGCCTGCGGGATCGTACCGGCTCGTCCCTCGCCTGGCCCGAACCCGCCTGCGCCTACAACGCGATCAGGAATCGCCGGATCGAACGCACCGTTCTCCACGTAGTTCATGCACGCATCAAAACTGATCAGCATCCGCGTGCCTTGCTGGCTGTTGCAGCGGCAACCGTACAAGCGCCCCGAACGATAACCCAGCTCCATTTTCAGCGCATTGCGCCGCACAAGCTCTTCGTCCCTGGACGACAGGCAAAACGGCTTGGGATACGTCACCGGCTTCGTCAACTCGTCGTAGATCGGCGCGGAGCTTGGCACGTCAGGCACCCGAGGCGTGCGCAGATCAAGATACTCCTGAGCGGTCAGCACCGGCGCTACATCAGCCGCGGGAACGGCCTGCGGAGCCGTTTGCGGCATGACCGCCTCAGCCCCTGCGGGCGGCTCGATAGACGCCTCATGCGCCGCGATACGACGCTCATAGACCCCGTAGCCGAGATAACCCACAACCCCGACGACGATGACCAGCACGAAGAGCGCCTTCGGCGGCTTGAACTTGAAATGGTGCTCAGCACCATCGGCAACAGACTTGTAGCAGCCGAAATACGTCTTATCGATGGTGATCCGGGTGGTTTCACCATCAGGAAACACGTACTTCTTATTCACATCCATCTGAACTTTCTGAAACTCGAAACGCTTTACAACAGGCCCGCCGCCGCCTCGAAAATAATGGATATGACAGTTGCACAGGTCACGCATATGGTGATCGATCAGCGTTGGACTCTGCGTGATCGCATGAACCTCATGACCAGAATGGCGCATCGTCTCCAGGGCGCTGGCATACTCCGGCACTTTCGACCCCTGCGGCCGAGTTCGAAAGAACGTCTGCGCCTCATCGATCACGATAATGCTGTTCTTCGGCAACTTGAACCATTCCTGCGGATGATCAAATTCAATCCATTGCGCCTTGATCGCCGGATGATCCGCCTTGAACTCGCGGATATTGTGGTAATAAACAGTCCTCCCCTCCTTTGCCGCCTTCGTATCCACTTCCTTGATCGTATTAAGTGTTTTGCTATTGCCCTGGAGGCCGGTACGCAATACGAACATAATTAATTACCCTTGACGCTACCGAGCTTGGTAATACTACCGCTCGCCTTATCCATGCCAGAAATCACAGCGCGTGCAACAACCGCCGCAAAAACGATATTAAAAGCCACATCAACTTTGGCAAGCCCCAGGATCGCCGCATAGTCCGCACCGACGCTTCCAAACATGGAAACCGCATACGTCTTGACCTGACTAATCATCAGACTAATACCCGTATACGTGACCGCGCCAATACCCAGCGATATCAGCACCTTGGCCACCAATGGACCAGCAATCGAACTCAAAAACGAAAACAGCGCAACAAACATTGGCATATCAAGACCCTCCCAGGGATCGACCGACATAAACCGCGAAAAACACCGAAGCCAGCCCGACAATAATCGGCGCTAACGACGTTGCCATTTGACACTCCGGCTCCCAACTAAACGTCTGACTCGGAGCAAGACGCAGAGAAATTACTTTCGGCGCTGGACACGCAGCCGGAAGCCATCGACTGGCACTTGTACCATCACTGAACAACTTGCCCGTATCGATCGATGAACTCTTTAGCTTGTATTCATCTTTCAAGATTTCAGCCTGAATAGTGGCCTTGGCCTTGTCGTAATCCCACGCACAAGTTTGTTTCTTCTGCTGTTTGAGAATCGCGCACTGAATCGCGTCGCCTTCACAAGAGAGGTCCGCATCGCAACTCTCACCCGTTACGCTCGACGGCTTACAACTGGGGTCCTTGGCCGGGTCGCACTTCCCCTCCTCCTCGCCCGGCTTATCACCGCCACCGGTGCCGCCACCATCACCCGAGCCATCACCATTGCCGGAGCCATCGCCATTGCCTGACCCATCACCACCCCCGCTGCCGTCGCCACCACCGGAGCCATCACCACCGCCATTGTTGTTTCCACCACCGCTACCGCCATCACTGCCGCCATCACCGCCATCACCGTCCCCAGGCTCTTTAGGCGGCATGACACAGGTCGTTCCCGACCACTGGGCCGGAGGGATGCACCCATTCTCGTCAGGCTTGTCCGGCGGATCAGGCTGATCCGGCGGATCAGGATTCGGGTCCGGGTCCGGGTTATTGCCGCCGCCCATCTCATCAGTCGGCGAACATTGAGACCCCGTATACGTACCAGTACCGGAGCAGAAACCCTTTGTCGGGTCAGAATTCAGCGGGCCGCAAGTGGCCGAACCGATAGCCACCTGACAACCATTCATACAAACGTTTTCAACCGAGCCAAGACCGCCGAGGTCGGGACGCATCAAAGTGAATGAAGCGGGCTGCCCTGCTTTATCGCGGCAAGGATCAGGCGGTGGCGGTTCATCACAACGCCCCATTTGACTGTTATAGATAAAACCCGAAGGGCAACTATCACCCTTGCGCTGAACAGAGATAGTCCAATCAAGATCAATGCGATTCCCATTGTAATAACGCCAAACATTACAACGAAAACCCTCAGCCGAAACCGGAAAACGGTCTTTGATTTCAAACGTAACAGCCGGATATTGCTTTTTATAAATTTCCAATCCCGCCTGACAAGCCGCATCAGGACTTGAGAACGAACCCGGAGCCGTCGGCCCATTCAGAATCCAGTAATAATTCTGAGCCATCGCAGAGAGCGGGAACAGTGTCAAAAGAATAAATGCCGGTGCAAGCTTCATAGACCACCTACAGGCGTGCAAAGAACAACGCCCACATAGCGGCAGCGCTGACAATCAAGACATAAGTATTGGGATCAATCGACATTGGACACTCCAAAAGAAAAGCCCCGCAATGCGGGGCTTCGCTACTTACATGCCCCGAGGCAAGTTAGAGAGCGCGGCGGATATACTTGAACGCCGCAATGGCGATGATCACGCCCAGGACGGTTCCGCCAATGGCGACACCATCTTTCTGCGCATCGGTCAACGCAGTAGTGGCAGCAGCCGGAACTTCAGCCATCGCCTGGCCAGCCAGCAGGCCGACCGAGCCCAGGACCACGCCGCCACGAACGAACATCTTTTTCAACTTTTGCATCTTCGATACTCCAGAGTTATTTAAGTGCTTTACGCACCGCGAGAATCCCGAAGATCACGGCGAACAGAACAATCGTCTGGTCTAACAACTGATCGCGATCTTCGGAACTTAGCCCCGCCGGGGCTAATTCTTCGCGTGCAACAGTTACCAGGGTGCCCGAACACGTTATTGCTCCGCTCGATTGCGCCCAGGTGCCGTTACACGCAATAAAGTTCATTTCACGAAGCCGCCTGAGCGGCAGTTTTCGGCAGCGGTTTCACGCCGCAAATACGGTTGCGCTGCATGTTCCGAGGGTCCGGCTCGAACTCGAAGTTCACAGACGACAGCGGTTCAACGCGCTGGAACTGGCTGACCGCTTCCGGCGCGATCGGCAGGTTCTGAGGCTCCAACCCGAGGGCAAACTTGCGATCGGGGCGGGTCGATTGCGTGGCATCGACAGCGAAGTGAACGACCGAAATGTCGTAGGCGTTGCCGGTCTTTTTCGAGGTTCCGGCGTCGCGGGTCAGGCCGAGATAGACGAAGGGCATTAAGGTTTCCTCTTGCGGATATACGGGCGATTTGTGCGCCCTGGACTGTGCTGAGGGATTGCGCCCAGCAGCGGGTTTCTACGGGCCGTGAAGAACGCACGGCGAACGGTTTGCGACTCGGTACGTGTCGCGGATTCGGTGGCCAGCACGTGGCGCATAAGCCGGCTCAGCAGCTCAGGCGAGTCGATACCGGCATCGAGCAGTTCAAGCTCAAGGGAGGACCGGAGCGACAGGTACGACTGGCGGTTGATCTCGATAGCCATCACGGCCACCCGAACACGTCGCCCAGGAACGGCGTGCCCTTTTCGTTGGAGATCGTGGACCAGACCTTTTCGGGCTTACCGCCCTGCTCTTTGTGCTGCTCCAGGGCCTGGAGCGTGGCCGCAACCTGCTGTTGCAGAACGGTTTGATTTACCGCCGCCCTCACCTGCTGGCGAAGCTGAATCGACCGGTACTGGCTGGCCGACAGGCCGTCGCCCTGGAAACTCACCGTGCGCATGACTGCACCACCGTTTCGAGCGACGAGACGAACGCGTCATTGATCAGATCAGCAGTGAAGGCAAAGCCGACCAGCGCGGAAACATTGCCCAGCAGGAAGGGAAGCCACCAGTTGTAGGCAACGAAGCGCAGCGTGCGCAGGAAGATGCGAGTTTTCATGTTCATGAGCGCACCCACACGCCCAGGGCGTGAATCAGGGTTACAGCACCGGCGAGCAGTGCTAGGGCATGGAGAGTCGGCGCGAGCACGTCAGGCCATCAACCGCAGATGGCGCGGCACGTCCGGACGCCGGTAGAAGCTCGGCGCGGGCACGTCGAAGGTGCGGGAGACTTCGCGCACGTTGTGGATGAAGAACATGTGCCGCGACGCGTCGAAAGGCAGCTTGATATCGAAGCCGATAGCCCGAAGACGGGCGCGATGGGTCTGTACAGCAGACTTATTGAAATCGAATGTCTTGCCGTTCATCCATTCCATTGCATAGGTTGCAGTACGAGTGGCCGCCTGCATGGAGTTGCAGACGCCTACACGCATCAGTTCTTCGGAAATGCTGGCAATGTCATGTGCGGTCAGGGTCATTTTGTCGCCCACCTTCAAAAATTCGCCCAGGTGATCCCAGATGCGCTGTTCGTCGAACAGGCCCCAATGGCAGAGGCAATCCCTCTTCAGCAGCTCGCTCTTGAGCTTGATTTCAGCGCGGACAACTCCGACTTCTACGCACCAGTCGCGCACCTGGCTGACGTAGCGATACTCCTCAGACTCAGCGCCGTAACGTCGTAGAACCTTCGGCAGCAAATGCCGGGTCAGTTCCAGCCCCTTGTCGTAGTAACCCGGGTACACCAGGCGACCGGCCTTCTCTCCCCCGCTGGGCGTCCACACAACGGTGCCGCCGTCCGGGTACAAGTAGCCGATGGAATTCCGGAAACGCTGGCTCGACAGAGCCCGCAGATATGCCGACTCGTTGCCCTTCCCTACGAAGAGATTCCGGGTCGCATCGATCCGAGTGAAAGTGAACCCGTCCACCACCGCCGAACCGTCCTGCAGACGATCAAGCCGGGTGCATCGAGTGAGCGGCGGAAGACCGATTTCCGGTGCGGTCAAGATCGAGTTGATGACGGCCATGTTGTCCGCGAGCGTGGTCAGGCCGTAGAGGTTGTCCAGGCGATTAACGCGGCTCGCATTGCCGTCGACGTACACCCGGCGCCCTGCCACCTGAATGCGAAACTTCGTGCTGTAGCTACCCTCAGCATGGAAGGGCGGGCACGACTGGCTCAGCACCTCATTGGTCTCTGAGTCGACGTTCAGTCGAATGACCTTGCCCACCTGGGGAATGTCGAACGGGAAATCCTGATAGCCGGATATCCAGTCGTAGAACATCGGTGAACGCGGATCAGTCGAAGGCGACATTGATTTCCCTGTCGAAACTGAGTTTCTAAGAAATTAGATTCGAGCGGAAAATTAGATTCTTAGATTCTCAATGTCAAGGGTCTTAGAAAATCAGGCTAGGATAGGCCCCGCCAAACAGTTGACGGACATAGGAACGAGATGCCCACAAAGCACATCGACGACGCGACATGGCGAAAGGTCGAGAAAGAGACCGTCAAAGCCGTGATCCACTTGCAAGCATCGGTAAAGGACACCGAGGTCCTACGCTGGCTGATACTGAAGGGTCTCGAAGAAATGACCCCGGAAGACCTTGAGCGCTTCCACAAAAAAAGGGACTAGCCACGCGACGAAGACGAGGCCGCATGCGAAGTCAAAAGCGACTGCGCGCATGGGGTCACCCCGGAGTTCCGGGGTAAAGTGGGGGTGTTACAGCACCCCCACCCCTACAGCGTCATTCCCGTGACGCATCACGCGAATTCAGCACAGTCAAAAGCATGTCTCCGACGGCCAGGGTTGCACCCTGGACGCAAGCAAGATCGTAGGGCGCTGCCCTACAACCCGCTCTTGCCGCCGAGGGCTCAGGAGGCAGGGACGGAAGAGCTGTCCCTCCCTCCCGAGCTGAGGCTGTTGGCCGAGGTGGTTCAAGGGTTCGCTCCGCCCGGGACTCCGTTTGTCACCGCAAGCGCTGACAAGCCGGGGTCGCGGCCCTTGACCTGCCGGGACTCCCATGGGGCTGGGGGATCCAAAAAGCGGGCGGCGCTATTTATCGTGACGAGCCGCGTGGCGTCACACTAAATACCGACGAACGGTCGCTATTTATCGTGATTCGTCACGCTAATTCATTTATTTATCGTGATGCGTCACGTATAATTATCCCATGCCCAGCCAGCATGGAGACGCCGCAATGATTGACCCAACCGACAAGCAAACCCAACCCCTCCCCCTGGAGCAGCCGAAGCGCGGGCGCGGTCGGCCAGCCACCGGCAAAGCCCTGTCCGACGCAGAGCGGGCGCGGCGCTACCGGGCGAACAAGAAAAAGCGTGACGATCAACCGTCACGAAAAGAGAACGAGGAAGGGAAACTGGCGCTGTACCGGAGAACAGTGTTCCAGCAAGCTGAGCAAATACGGGCGCTTGAACAGCAACTGGTGCAGCAGCACGAGGAATACAACGACCTGGTACACAAGCTCATGGCTGAACGCGACCAGCTCAAGCGCGACCTGGCTACCAAGCCAAGGCGTCACCGCGATCAACCTGCCGCCGAACTGCCAGAGAGCGCCTACGAGGACGAACCCGAGGCGAAGACCTGGACGCTCCAGGGACGCAGCGGAAGCGGCAAGTGGCAGAACCTGGCCGCAGGCCTGGACCGCAAAGAAGCCAGCCGGCAACTGGATCGAGTGATCGACAACAAGCTGCTGGGATCCACGAAGGGCCGCCAATACCGACTGGTTGAAGAATAAGCGTGACGTCACGCAATAACAGGTCGCATCGCATAATGGGGATTACGTGTAAATGCTTGACCGGACTGCAATTTTCCGGTCTGCGCATTCTCCCTTCGGTCGGGCCTGGCCTAACGTAATCCCGTCCACATTATGCGAAGCCAGAGGTCAGAGCGTGCGAGGTAAGCGGCTCGTATCAGGCACCACAGTGACACGAGCCTGGCTGACCGACTCAACCGGTCGAGCGGTCGGCGCCTGCGGGATCGTACCGGCTCGTCCCTCGCCTGGCCCGAACCCGCCTGCGCCTACAACGCGATCAGGAATCGCCGGATCGAACGCACCGTTCTCCACGTAGTTCATGCACGCATCAAAACTGATCAGCATCCGCGTGCCTTGCTGGCTGTTGCAGCGGCAACCGTACAAGCGCCCCGAACGATAACCCAGCTCCATTTTCAGCGCATTGCGCCGCACAAGCTCTTCGTCCCTGGACGACAGGCAAAACGGCTTGGGATACGTCACCGGCTTCGTCAACTCGTCGTAGATCGGCGCGGAGCTTGGCACGTCAGGCACCCGAGGCGTGCGCAGATCAAGATACTCCTGAGCGGTCAGCACCGGCGCTACATCAGCCGCGGGAACGGCCTGCGGAGCCGTTTGCGGCATGACCGCCTCAGCCCCTGCGGGCGGCTCGATAGACGCCTCATGCGCCGCGATACGACGCTCATAGACCCCGTAGCCGAGATAACCCACAACCCCGACGACGATGACCAGCACGAAGAGCGCCTTCGGCGGCTTGAACTTGAAATGGTGCTCAGCACCATCGGCAACAGACTTGTAGCAGCCGAAATACGTCTTATCGATGGTGATCCGGGTGGTTTCACCATCAGGAAACACGTACTTCTTATTCACATCCATCTGAACTTTCTGAAACTCGAAACGCTTTACAACAGGCCCGCCGCCGCCTCGAAAATAATGGATATGACAGTTGCACAGGTCACGCATATGGTGATCGATCAGCGTTGGACTCTGCGTGATCGCATGAACCTCATGACCAGAATGGCGCATCGTCTCCAGGGCGCTGGCATACTCCGGCACTTTCGACCCCTGCGGCCGAGTTCGAAAGAACGTCTGCGCCTCATCGATCACGATAATGCTGTTCTTCGGCAACTTGAACCATTCCTGCGGATGATCAAATTCAATCCATTGCGCCTTGATCGCCGGATGATCCGCCTTGAACTCGCGGATATTGTGGTAATAAACAGTCCTCCCCTCCTTTGCCGCCTTCGTATCCACTTCCTTGATCGTATTAAGTGTTTTGCTATTGCCCTGGAGGCCGGTACGCAATACGAACATAATTAATTACCCTTGACGCTACCGAGCTTGGTAATACTACCGCTCGCCTTATCCATGCCAGAAATCACAGCGCGTGCAACAACCGCCGCAAAAACGATATTAAAAGCCACATCAACTTTGGCAAGCCCCAGGATCGCCGCATAGTCCGCACCGACGCTTCCAAACATGGAAACCGCATACGTCTTGACCTGACTAATCATCAGACTAATACCCGTATACGTGACCGCGCCAATACCCAGCGATATCAGCACCTTGGCCACCAATGGACCAGCAATCGAACTCAAAAACGAAAACAGCGCAACAAACATTGGCATATCAAGACCCTCCCAGGGATCGACCGACATAAACCGCGAAAAACACCGAAGCCAGCCCGACAATAATCGGCGCTAACGACGTTGCCATTTGACACTCCGGCTCCCAACTAAACGTCTGACTCGGAGCAAGACGCAGAGAAATTACTTTCGGCGCTGGACACGCAGCCGGAAGCCATCGACTGGCACTTGTACCATCACTGAACAACTTGCCCGTATCGATCGATGAACTCTTTAGCTTGTATTCATCTTTCAAGATTTCAGCCTGAATAGTGGCCTTGGCCTTGTCGTAATCCCACGCACAAGTTTGTTTCTTCTGCTGTTTGAGAATCGCGCACTGAATCGCGTCGCCTTCACAAGAGAGGTCCGCATCGCAACTCTCACCCGTTACGCTCGACGGCTTACAACTGGGGTCCTTGGCCGGGTCGCACTTCCCCTCCTCCTCGCCCGGCTTATCACCGCCACCGGTGCCGCCACCATCACCCGAGCCATCACCATTGCCGGAGCCATCGCCATTGCCTGACCCATCACCACCCCCGCTGCCGTCGCCACCACCGGAGCCATCACCACCGCCATTGTTGTTTCCACCACCGCTACCGCCATCACTGCCGCCATCACCGCCATCACCGTCCCCAGGCTCTTTAGGCGGCATGACACAGGTCGTTCCCGACCACTGGGCCGGAGGGATGCACCCATTCTCGTCAGGCTTGTCCGGCGGATCAGGCTGATCCGGCGGATCAGGATTCGGGTCCGGGTCCGGGTTATTGCCGCCGCCCATCTCATCAGTCGGCGAACATTGAGACCCCGTATACGTACCAGTACCGGAGCAGAAACCCTTTGTCGGGTCAGAATTCAGCGGGCCGCAAGTGGCCGAACCGATAGCCACCTGACAACCATTCATACAAACGTTTTCAACCGAGCCAAGACCGCCGAGGTCGGGACGCATCAAAGTGAATGAAGCGGGCTGCCCTGCTTTATCGCGGCAAGGATCAGGCGGTGGCGGTTCATCACAACGCCCCATTTGACTGTTATAGATAAAACCCGAAGGGCAACTATCACCCTTGCGCTGAACAGAGATAGTCCAATCAAGATCAATGCGATTCCCATTGTAATAACGCCAAACATTACAACGAAAACCCTCAGCCGAAACCGGAAAACGGTCTTTGATTTCAAACGTAACAGCCGGATATTGCTTTTTATAAATTTCCAATCCCGCCTGACAAGCCGCATCAGGACTTGAGAACGAACCCGGAGCCGTCGGCCCATTCAGAATCCAGTAATAATTCTGAGCCATCGCAGAGAGCGGGAACAGTGTCAAAAGAATAAATGCCGGTGCAAGCTTCATAGACCACCTACAGGCGTGCAAAGAACAACGCCCACATAGCGGCAGCGCTGACAATCAAGACATAAGTATTGGGATCAATCGACATTGGACACTCCAAAAGAAAAGCCCCGCAATGCGGGGCTTCGCTACTTACATGCCCCGAGGCAAGTTAGAGAGCGCGGCGGATATACTTGAACGCCGCAATGGCGATGATCACGCCCAGGACGGTTCCGCCAATGGCGACACCATCTTTCTGCGCATCGGTCAACGCAGTAGTGGCAGCAGCCGGAACTTCAGCCATCGCCTGGCCAGCCAGCAGGCCGACCGAGCCCAGGACCACGCCGCCACGAACGAACATCTTTTTCAACTTTTGCATCTTCGATACTCCAGAGTTATTTAAGTGCTTTACGCACCGCGAGAATCCCGAAGATCACGGCGAACAGAACAATCGTCTGGTCTAACAACTGATCGCGATCTTCGGAACTTAGCCCCGCCGGGGCTAATTCTTCGCGTGCAACAGTTACCAGGGTGCCCGAACACGTTATTGCTCCGCTCGATTGCGCCCAGGTGCCGTTACACGCAATAAAGTTCATTTCACGAAGCCGCCTGAGCGGCAGTTTTCGGCAGCGGTTTCACGCCGCAAATACGGTTGCGCTGCATGTTCCGAGGGTCCGGCTCGAACTCGAAGTTCACAGACGACAGCGGTTCAACGCGCTGGAACTGGCTGACCGCTTCCGGCGCGATCGGCAGGTTCTGAGGCTCCAACCCGAGGGCAAACTTGCGATCGGGGCGGGTCGATTGCGTGGCATCGACAGCGAAGTGAACGACCGAAATGTCGTAGGCGTTGCCGGTCTTTTTCGAGGTTCCGGCGTCGCGGGTCAGGCCGAGATAGACGAAGGGCATTAAGGTTTCCTCTTGCGGATATACGGGCGATTTGTGCGCCCTGGACTGTGCTGAGGGATTGCGCCCAGCAGCGGGTTTCTACGGGCCGTGAAGAACGCACGGCGAACGGTTTGCGACTCGGTACGTGTCGCGGATTCGGTGGCCAGCACGTGGCGCATAAGCCGGCTCAGCAGCTCAGGCGAGTCGATACCGGCATCGAGCAGTTCAAGCTCAAGGGAGGACCGGAGCGACAGGTACGACTGGCGGTTGATCTCGATAGCCATCACGGCCACCCGAACACGTCGCCCAGGAACGGCGTGCCCTTTTCGTTGGAGATCGTGGACCAGACCTTTTCGGGCTTACCGCCCTGCTCTTTGTGCTGCTCCAGGGCCTGGAGCGTGGCCGCAACCTGCTGTTGCAGAACGGTTTGATTTACCGCCGCCCTCACCTGCTGGCGAAGCTGAATCGACCGGTACTGGCTGGCCGACAGGCCGTCGCCCTGGAAACTCACCGTGCGCATGACTGCACCACCGTTTCGAGCGACGAGACGAACGCGTCATTGATCAGATCAGCAGTGAAGGCAAAGCCGACCAGCGCGGAAACATTGCCCAGCAGGAAGGGAAGCCACCAGTTGTAGGCAACGAAGCGCAGCGTGCGCAGGAAGATGCGAGTTTTCATGTTCATGAGCGCACCCACACGCCCAGGGCGTGAATCAGGGTTACAGCACCGGCGAGCAGTGCTAGGGCATGGAGAGTCGGCGCGAGCACGTCAGGCCATCAACCGCAGATGGCGCGGCACGTCCGGACGCCGGTAGAAGCTCGGCGCGGGCACGTCGAAGGTGCGGGAGACTTCGCGCACGTTGTGGATGAAGAACATGTGCCGCGACGCGTCGAAAGGCAGCTTGATATCGAAGCCGATAGCCCGAAGACGGGCGCGATGGGTCTGTACAGCAGACTTATTGAAATCGAATGTCTTGCCGTTCATCCATTCCATTGCATAGGTTGCAGTACGAGTGGCCGCCTGCATGGAGTTGCAGACGCCTACACGCATCAGTTCTTCGGAAATGCTGGCAATGTCATGTGCGGTCAGGGTCATTTTGTCGCCCACCTTCAAAAATTCGCCCAGGTGATCCCAGATGCGCTGTTCGTCGAACAGGCCCCAATGGCAGAGGCAATCCCTCTTCAGCAGCTCGCTCTTGAGCTTGATTTCAGCGCGGACAACTCCGACTTCTACGCACCAGTCGCGCACCTGGCTGACGTAGCGATACTCCTCAGACTCAGCGCCGTAACGTCGTAGAACCTTCGGCAGCAAATGCCGGGTCAGTTCCAGCCCCTTGTCGTAGTAACCCGGGTACACCAGGCGACCGGCCTTCTCTCCCCCGCTGGGCGTCCACACAACGGTGCCGCCGTCCGGGTACAAGTAGCCGATGGAATTCCGGAAACGCTGGCTCGACAGAGCCCGCAGATATGCCGACTCGTTGCCCTTCCCTACGAAGAGATTCCGGGTCGCATCGATCCGAGTGAAAGTGAACCCGTCCACCACCGCCGAACCGTCCTGCAGACGATCAAGCCGGGTGCATCGAGTGAGCGGCGGAAGACCGATTTCCGGTGCGGTCAAGATCGAGTTGATGACGGCCATGTTGTCCGCGAGCGTGGTCAGGCCGTAGAGGTTGTCCAGGCGATTAACGCGGCTCGCATTGCCGTCGACGTACACCCGGCGCCCTGCCACCTGAATGCGAAACTTCGTGCTGTAGCTACCCTCAGCATGGAAGGGCGGGCACGACTGGCTCAGCACCTCATTGGTCTCTGAGTCGACGTTCAGTCGAATGACCTTGCCCACCTGGGGAATGTCGAACGGGAAATCCTGATAGCCGGATATCCAGTCGTAGAACATCGGTGAACGCGGATCAGTCGAAGGCGACATTGATTTCCCTGTCGAAACTGAGTTTCTAAGAAATTAGATTCGAGCGGAAAATTAGATTCTTAGATTCTCAATGTCAAGGGTCTTAGAAAATCAGGCTAGGATAGGCCCCGCCAAACAGTTGACGGACATAGGAACGAGATGCCCACAAAGCACATCGACGACGCGACATGGCGAAAGGTCGAGAAAGAGACCGTCAAAGCCGTGATCCACTTGCAAGCATCGGTAAAGGACACCGAGGTCCTACGCTGGCTGATACTGAAGGGTCTCGAAGAAATGACCCCGGAAGACCTTGAGCGCTTCCACAAAAAAAGGGACTAGCCACGCGACGAAGACGAGGCCGCATGCGAAGTCAAAAGCGACTGCGCGCATGGGGTCACCCCGGAGTTCCGGGGTAAAGTGGGGGTGTTACAGCACCCCCACCCCTACAGCGTCATTCCCGTGACGCATCACGCGAATTCAGCACAGTCAAAAGCATGTCTCCGACGGCCAGGGTTGCACCCTGGACGCAAGCAAGATCGTAGGGCGCTGCCCTACAACCCGCTCTTGCCGCCGAGGGCTCAGGAGGCAGGGACGGAAGAGCTGTCCCTCCCTCCCGAGCTGAGGCTGTTGGCCGAGGTGGTTCAAGGGTTCGCTCCGCCCGGGACTCCGTTTGTCACCGCAAGCGCTGACAAGCCGGGGTCGCGGCCCTTGACCTGCCGGGACTCCCATGGGGCTGGGGGATCCAAAAAGCGGGCGGCGCTATTTATCGTGACGAGCCGCGTGGCGTCACACTAAATACCGACGAACGGTCGCTATTTATCGTGATTCGTCACGCTAATTCATTTATTTATCGTGATGCGTCACGTATAATTATCCCATGCCCAGCCAGCATGGAGACGCCGCAATGATTGACCCAACCGACAAGCAAACCCAACCCCTCCCCCTGGAGCAGCCGAAGCGCGGGCGCGGTCGGCCAGCCACCGGCAAAGCCCTGTCCGACGCAGAGCGGGCGCGGCGCTACCGGGCGAACAAGAAAAAGCGTGACGATCAACCGTCACGAAAAGAGAACGAGGAAGGGAAACTGGCGCTGTACCGGAGAACAGTGTTCCAGCAAGCTGAGCAAATACGGGCGCTTGAACAGCAACTGGTGCAGCAGCACGAGGAATACAACGACCTGGTACACAAGCTCATGGCTGAACGCGACCAGCTCAAGCGCGACCTGGCTACCAAGCCAAGGCGTCACCGCGATCAACCTGCCGCCGAACTGCCAGAGAGCGCCTACGAGGACGAACCCGAGGCGAAGACCTGGACGCTCCAGGGACGCAGCGGAAGCGGCAAGTGGCAGAACCTGGCCGCAGGCCTGGACCGCAAAGAAGCCAGCCGGCAACTGGATCGAGTGATCGACAACAAGCTGCTGGGATCCACGAAGGGCCGCCAATACCGACTGGTTGAAGAATAAGCGTGACGTCACGCAATAACAGGTCGCATCGCATAATGGGGATTACGTGTAAATGCTTGACCGGACTGCAATTTTCCGGTCTGCGCATTCTCCCTTCGGTCGGGCCTGGCCTAACGTAATCCCGTCCACATTATGCGAAGCAAGAGTGTTAAGGCCAAATAGTAATGTCTCGATCTAGCCAAATAGAAATGTCCCAAATCGGCGTCTAGGGTTTCCCTCCTGCATCACCGGAGGCACGCCATGACTGCGGCAACTTGCGGATGGGTCACAATGAGCATGCGGGAGCTGGATCGCCTCAAGGTCATCGAGGCAATCATCGAGGGTCGGTTGAAACCTGCCGCTGCGGCGCAGCGTCTGCGCCTGACGACACGTCAGGTGCACCGGCTGGTTCTGCGTTATCGCGAGGACGGCCCAGCCGGCCTAGCATCTCGTCGACGTGGTCAGCCGAGTAACCGGCAGCTGTCGCCAGGTCTGGAGAATCGCGCCATTAGCTTGATTCGACGGAACTATAGCGACTTTGGTCCAACTCTGGCCCAGGAAAAACTGGTCGAGTGCCACGGCCTTAAGCTGGCCAAAGAAACGGTACGACGGATCATGGTTAAAGCCAGCGTGTTCCGCAGTAACCACAAGGCGCCTCAGGGCGGCGACGGCTATACCCAGTTCGGCCGAGCGATGGAAGATTTGGATCTGATCTTCGCCTGGCGAGAAGCGCGGCGAGTTTCGCAGCGGTTGACCGTGCAGTACGACAAGGTGCTGTATCTGCTAGCGGACACTCCGCAGTCCCGTCGCCTGGCGGGTGATCATGTCGAGATCTACCACTACCCGGATGGCCGCATCGAGCCCAGGGTGGACGGCACCGCCCTCCCCTTTACCACCTACGACAAACTCTGCGAGATAGACCAGGGTGCCATCGTCGAGAACAAGCGCTTGGGTCATGTGCTGCAAGTCGCCCAGCTCGTCCAAGCGCAGCGCGACAGTCGGCGCTCGCAATCGGTACCGGGAAATCCGCGGCAGTCAACGCAAGGCAAGATGCTGTCGAAGAAGGCGCAGCGAGAACTGATGCCGGAAGATATCGCCGCCGCCCTGGATAACACGCCACCATCGAGGCGAAGTCGCCATGCGTGAGTCAATCAGCGCCGAGGCACTGAAGATACTAGTGGTTGCCGGAGCTGCGCGGTACTTACGTGCTATTCCGGCGCCTTCCGGCCACGGTTGGCAGCTCCAAGTGCGCTACAGTCCCGACGGTCAATATTACCCGCTACGTTCTCGAGGTGAACTTGTGCGCGTATTTGGATCACTGGACTCGCTTAATCGGTACGCAAATCGTTTGGGCATCCACACGTATAGCGTGGAGTTATAACTGTGACACGAATTTCCCCATGTGGGGAGTCGACAGGTTTCTAGAAAAATAGTTCGATAAGTGTAGCGACTTTCGTTTGCAAACCGCTACAAATAGCGCTGCGGGCCAACCAGCTGAGTTTTTCCAACACCTGACAGTGTGGAATAACGCTTCTCCGAGTTCCGGAATCAAGGGCTATGGTATCTACATATTATTTAGCGGGTGTGATAATTTTTATCTAGCCCTCTTTATCGAAGGAGAGGGCCAGATAACATTAGATCGCTGCAAAATAGGCCAGCAGCAAGGCTACTGCGGTCGTATAGCGGAGGCCCGATTTGATCGTATTGAATACGTCGCTGAAATTTGGCGCGTCCAGACGTAGGCCAACACCAGGCCCTACCAACGTCTTAATATCCTCGGGGAGCGTCATTGCCTGCCAAGTGCCTGGAGCCAGTGTCCGCAGGTTCACACCGTAGGAAACCAGCAGCCCGGACTCCTGCGAAATGCCTCCGGAGGCGTCCGGAGATAGACCAACGTCGGTTGGATAGACGTTCAGGCTGCCCTTGAAGCGGTCAAGATATCCGCTGCCGAAGCGAGCCTTTATTCTATCAAGATTCTGCGCCATGGAGGTGAGCAAAGGAAGTATCTCAACGTTGCAAACACGTTCCTTTTCATTGACCATCCTGAAACCAATGGTTACGCCGTTGGCTAGTTCTTGGGCAAGCAACGTCGAATACTGCTGGTCCGCTTTGCTGATGTCTCCGCCCGGGACGAATTCCGGGTGTAGCTTCAGCGGAATGTCCCATGCCTCTATAGTCTGTGCTTCGGGGAAGACAAAGCCAGGATTGCATTGACGGGCAAAACCCTTATAGATATTAGCCAGGGATTGACCAGGGTTCTGGTAGATATTGATCTCGGCCATGGTTGCCTCCTCTAGAGTCCCAGGGATCGTTGGAGATAGTCCGCGCGATTGTTCAATCGCCTGGCTATGCCATCGCTCGGATCGGTACTGTTGGGAGTACCATTCCAGTTCCTCAACTCCCTAATGGCGGCTGGCCAGTCGCTCTGAGAAATAGCAGTCTCAAAGTTTGGGAACGAGGAATACTCACCATAGTGGTAATACAGGTCTGTCACTATGGTTTTGACCGCCGGAGGTAAGGTGCTCCACTGCTGGAACTTCACCTTCATCCGATCAGTGACCTTGATCATCTTGGCGGTAAAGAGGGACAGCCCGTCTTCATCTGTGAGTACCGGGATGAGTTGGGCTAATGCCTGGAAGGTCGCGGTGTTCGCTCCTTTCAAGCCGAGGGCGGGGCGAATTTTTTTGCGCGTGGATTCAGCGATGTTCAGAGCCTGAATGCCGGATTCATCGTGCTGGCCGACATCGAAGCCATAGCCAATCGTTACACCTGATTCACCGTTGGGGTCAGAGGTCGGAATAGTAGCTCTGTTGCCTCGCCCACCAGGTGGAAGCTCATGACGGGCGGTGAAATCGATATTAATACCCATTTCAATCAGATAGGAAATATTGGACTGGAGGCGGCTGACCTTATCGGCTTTGTCACCATCGATGCGGTCTTGGATAAAGGTATTGATCTGCTGGTTCAATTGCACCTGGAGGTCGCTCACCGAAATACTGTTGGCTCCTCCGGTTTCGGCGACCGTACGAATAGTGACCTCATGAACCTTGAAGTAGTCGTCGAACACTAGAACGGGCCGCCCGGCAGTCTGGCTTATGACCTGCGTCAGTTGCCCCGTCAATCCACCTTGTGCTGAGTAGCTGGGGGATGACAGCCAGTCGGTATAGAGGTCAGGAATTCCGTGAGTAATTCGGATCGGCTCTGGTTCCGCTGCGAGCAGAACACGCTGTGCCTCCTCTCGTTCTGGATTTTCTAGGTAATTGTATAGCCGCTCCAGATTGCGCTGAAGGGGCTGATCCAATTCTCTATCCACCTTAGTCTCCTCTGCTTAGTGAAGCCAATTTGTTATTTCATTGATTGTTCGCACTCGCTTTCTAGACGATTGAACTCAGTAGAATACTTGTCATATTCATTTTGCATTTTTTCCGGCAAATACTCTCGCTTCAGGTCTCTGAAGAAGCTGCCCTTCTCTAGTATCTTCTTGCATTGGTGGTTTTTGGCAGACAAGGAGAGATGTGCCGTATGAAAAACACGAGAGAGATAACCAAAACCTTCAAACATGTCCCTACACTCTGTTATCAGTTTTCGAGAAATCCAGTAGGCCTTCTCTGTCTCGTTATTCTTCAGTGCTTTCTTCACTTGCTTGTCGTTGAATTTTATAGAGGCGGGCTCGCAGATTGGGGAAGGCTTCCAATACGTGCCAGTAAAACCTGCTGCCGCCCCGCAGAAGCCCTGACAGTCCCTACTTGCGACTCCTTTCTCTATGGTAATTCTGTCATCATTCAGTTTGAAAACGACATCGCACGACATATCGCCGATGCCACGGACGTCGACCTGCACATGATCTGACTCTATAGTTCCATTCAATCCGCAAGCATGGGCATTGTGTCCAGTGCTTCGTATCCGAAACTTTTGAAGTCCTTCGAATAACGGAGATATCGTCAGCAGCCCACTATTTCCGGTCCTATAGTAATCCCCGGGTGGGAAGTAGCTCTTTGGTTCTTCAGCGACACAAAGAGTGATATTGTAGCAAAGGGCGAGTATGGCAAAAATGCTAATGCTTTTGAGCTTCATGTTTATGCCCTGCATGAAAGCGGCTAGGTGGGGCGCTGGGTGATCCCATATAGGATTGTTTTTTTGCTGGTCAGATCGACTGATCTATAAGTTCCGTCGAGCAGGCTAGTCCTCCCAAAAAACACAAGCAGACTTGTAAGAGTCATTCTGTTTTACCAGCACTTCATTCTCAACATCACTAAAGTTTAGACGTCATTGAGCATGAGCTGGAAAAAGTTGCGGCAACGACCCTAGACGCTGAACGCTGCTCACCTGGGACGTTCCACTTCCTTGCGAAACATCACTCTCTGCTTGAAGCCGAAACCTCCACCACCATCCAGCAGAGCGGGCGGAGCAACCGGTAGATCGGGCTCGCGGCAGGTGGCTATCACGCGCCTGGCGAAGACTTCATCGAGCGTACTGCGGCTCTTAACATTCCCCTCGCCGTACTGTACCCGGCAACTGCTTATGCGCCCCGACGAGCTTGCGAAGCGGAAAAACACCACAACATCGGCCTCGGGGATCTCATCTCCCGGTGCGAACAGCGGGTAACGAAGCCTCTTGGCGAATTCCTGGCGGAATTCCTGGATAAAAATGGCCTCTTGCTCTGCTCGCTCCTGCAAAGTGACTGAATGGGAGCAGCCGCCGATCAGACTCAGCAATACCAATAGGCAAACTATCCTCAACGCTCTTCCTCCTTGAAAAAGAGGCAATCTTTTATTTTAGTATCTAGAAATGGCTCTTGACGTCTAAGCCAAGAACTGCAAGAGCTTCCAGCGCCAGGTTTTGACCTTCTGCAATACCCGAATTATGTGCAAACTCGACAAGTCGCTCGATTACTCCGACGCTACCCTGATCTGGCTCGACAAATTCCGATATATTATCCATAGCAACTGAGGCGTCCCACGCAGCCTGACTAAGCAGCTCTTTATACAATGCATCAGCGCTAGATATATTACGAACATTTGCGAGATTAAGCCTGGTTCGATCCAAGGCTTCGTGCGCGATCTGAAGTAGCAAATATGGAAATGGATTCTTTTGAGTTCGACGTTTCCTGCATGAGTCGCTAATTAGTCCAGCAAGCATTGCTGATCCTTCGGCCTCAATGCGAAGGGA
Source organism: Pseudomonas sp. KBN12P06040 (assembly GCF_037574965.1). Lineage (NCBI taxonomy): Bacteria > Pseudomonadati > Pseudomonadota > Gammaproteobacteria > Pseudomonadales > Pseudomonadaceae > Pseudomonas > Pseudomonas sp. KBN12P06040. Next base: position 3,058,507 of record NZ_JBBELS010000001.1, on the reverse strand, counting down.
ATCATCAGCAATCGATATTGTCCGCGCCTTCGCAATATAGCCCAAAACGTAAGCATCGAACTGAGTCTCGGCAATCATAGACAGAATCTGATTATTACGATTATTGAAATTCATAAGATGCTCCTTGCCCAATCTCAAACTAGATAGATCAGTGGAAACTGTTTCTGAATTCTGTAGTAGACTGCCCGGTCCAACGTCTGAATGCATGTCTAAAACTCGCTGTTTCCGAGTACCCCAGAATATCGCTAATACGATCAACTGGTATAGATGAATTCAGTAGCAGTGCAATTGCTCGTTCTTTGCGGGCCTTATCTACAATCTGGCGATAAGTGCATCCCTCGTCCGCCAGGCGACGTCTTACCGTCCGCTCATTCATGCATAAATACTTTGCGGTAGTCACCAAGCTAGGGTATTGATCTGGTATGGACTCAAGGAATAACTCGATTCGCTGACGGAGCCCTCCCATCTCTACTTCCAACAGAGCATTGAAACTCTCACCTGCCATATTCAGGGCTGACTGAAATACCGCCGGATTGGCAGTCGCCAGTGTTCTATTCAACTGATGAGCTGGAAAGCTAAATATTATGTCACTTCCTTCATGCTTCACAGGCAAAGAAAAGAAACTTTCATAGATTATTTTATCTGCGCAGTGCACAGGTACTGTCAATGCAGAGATGGGAAAGTCATTACCTAACAGGTCCATAATGAGCTTGTAGGTTGCAGAGGCTATAACATTTACATGAAACTGACGGGATGCGTCATTCCACTCCGGCTTAAAGTTAACTGAAATATGGATTTCTACTTCGTAATTCTCCCTAGGCTTGACGTCAACATTAGCTATATCACGATTGAACAACTTGACATAGGCCTTTATGACTTTCAAAATATCACCTACGTTCTCAGCGCATAGCAACGCCAATCCTATCACGCCATAATCAGATATATGGTAATAAGTACCAAGATTCAGTCCTTCTTTTCCTGAATACCCCTTGCTAACTATCCAGTTGTAAAGTGCGTCACTTCTTGACTCTTGATCTGCCGCAAAGGGTGGTATTGCGATATCTCGATCACGAAGATAGTTCTGCAGAGGGCGCCATTCAAAATCAAATATGTGTTCGGTCACCATGTCTATATTCACCTCACCCCTACTGTTCTTGATATAGCCCTGAACGCTGCAAGTGCCTCATGCTCCATACGGATGCCGTCAACGTTGTAGTCGACATACGCGGAGGTCTTTGCAATCACCACACGCCTAAGTGGATTTACATAAATAAACTGCCCGTACACTCCGATAGCCAAGAACTCCCCTTCTTTGCCTTCTGGAATCCACCACTGGTAACCATACCCAAGATTTGGCTCACCATCCTCTATGTAACGTCCAGGACGCAAGTGAGCACTCCGAGGTTTGGTTGATGCCTTGACCCACTCAGCACTTACAATTTGACTTCCAGTCAGGCTGCGACCGCCATGAAGAAATAATAGACCAATGCGTGCAAAGTCTCTTAGGCAAAGGTTCACCCCACCGAATGCTAGCTCTGTGCCCCGATCGTCTGTTAACCATGCACCTTCACATTCGGCACCCAGTTGGGGCCAAAGTCTTTGATTCATAAACTGTGAGGGGCCCATACCAGTCGCGCCCAATAAAACCATACCAAGCACCTGGGTATCTACGCTAACGTAGTGGTGCACTCTCCCCGGGGCATCTTCTCTTCTCAATGAACTCACTTTTTCATTTACTGATCCGCCAAGCGCTATAGTCCTACCTAGCTGGTTGATATCGGAGTCCGAATTCCCGTAGTCCTCACTGAAAGCTATTCCTGATGACATCTCAAGCACATCTCTCAAAGAAACACCCGCATATCCGCCAGCAGAAAGCTGTGGGGCGTACAGGTTCACAGGATCTAGCAGACTGTGTATTGATCCTTCATCAACTGCCATTCCAATCAAGAGGGACATTAATGATTTGCTTAGCGACCAGCCAATAGCAAGGCTTTTCGCACTATTGCCCAGGTAGTATTCCTCAAAGGCAATGCGATCGTCACTGAGAACTATAAGGCCGGTGGTATTGCTGCTCGCCAACCAGTCTTTAAAGCCAACCTCGTGACCTTGAAAGCTAAATGAGCCAGGCATATCCCTGAGTTTTTTTTCAAAAAAATGAGCCGCTCCGCTCTTCTTTATTGGGACCGAGTTAAACAGTCTCGGCATTGCTCGAAAATTTTCAGCAATTTTCCCCGAGTCAAACAAAGTGTAAAAATTCCACACTCTCACACCTGCACTACCAATGCAGGCGATGATAAAAAAGATGAGAATCATTGAGAGGAAAATAGCATTTCTCTTATTTATCATTCTTGGCGATCTCTCAGTTTGTGCTAGCTCGTCTCGACCCTGCTAACAGCCAGTGACTATCCGGTAGCGGAGCAAGGTTAAGTCCTTAAGGACTTTTCTCTTAACGGTGAAGATCAAGAGCACTTCACCATCTACTGATATTTACTTTTAACTCGCTTAACACTACTCCGCACGCATGCCATGCACTACTATTATCTGAGTCGCGAAGGTATCCGCCTCTCTTGGACTATGTTTTCAATTTAGCAACACGAAACACTGCAGTATGATCGATATCGCCCCTAGATGAAGCGGCAGACTCATCAATAGACGCCCGCAATAAAAAACCCAACATCACCGCATATCCCGGAGGATCAGCAACAGGATAGATTCGGTCTTTTTCATTGTTTCCATCCGCCGCCTCATGCGTACTACTAGCCCGGAAGCTGATAAAACCAGCATGAAGCATCTTTTTTCTAGAGTATCTTCGGACAAATGCCGGATATTTTCGGACACCCTCTTCGGCAGGTCCTTAGCGGCACCATGTCTTATCTGCGTTTTTACTTCATTAAACACCCCATGGAGAATACTAATGACATGTCACCCAGATTGTAACTATCGTAGATGAGTCGACTAGAAGTATTCGCTACAATTTATAGATTCGAAAATCCATTTCATGATATCGAGTGAACACTTGCTTGTGTTACTTCTGCGCTAGGTTCCGTACGCAAAGTAATGTCGTAAGCACCGTAGCGTGCAAGCCAGCGTGACCATTACGGCAAAACTCTTGACGAGCTTCAGAATCCCACGGCCAGCTCAGCTAGGTCCTGGGGACGAACCCCCGCCCGCCGAGGCTATCGACGCATCCGGAGGGTCTGGCGGCTTGACAGCGGGCGAAGGCTTGGCGGACTCTATATTGTATTTAGTCGATACCATCTCGCATCTTAGAGAACCCTCCCATGCCCCTGCCTGCCCTACCCCTGGATGCCCTACCCCTGGATGCCCTTCTCACCGGCCGCGCCCAGCCCTTCACCCGCCCCGGCTCGCGCAGCGGCATCGCCAAGTCTCCGCGCGACGGTGCGCTCAGGGTCACCCCCGTCGGCCTGGAGGGCGACGAACAGGGCGACCTGCGCGTCCATGGCGGCGTCGAGAAAGCGATCCACCATTACCCACGCGAACACTACGCCGCCTGGATCGCCGAACTGGGCGAACACCCCCTGCTGATGCAGGCGGGCGCCTTCGGCGAGAACTTCAGCACCAGCGGCTGGAGCGAAGCCGACGTCTGCCTCGGCGACCGAGTGCGGGCCGGCACCGCGCTGCTGGAGGTGTCCCAGGGGCGCATGCCCTGCTGGAAACTCAACGACCGCTTCGAGGTCGCCGGGATGTCCCTGAGGGTGCAGGAGTCCGGGCGCACCGGCTGGTACTACCGGGTGCTGGAGGAAGGCGTGGTGGCGGCTGGCGATATCCTGCAACTGGTCGAACGGCGCCATCCGGACTGGTCGCTGTTGCGCCTGTCCGAGGTGCTGTTCGACAGGCGGGCCGACGCCGAGCTGCTGCGCCAGTGCCTGGCGCTGCCGCTGACGCCATCCTGGCGGCGCACCCTGGAGCGGCGCCTGGAAAAAGGCCAGGTCGAGGACTGGGGGCCGCGCCTGGAGGGAGCCCCCGGCCAGGCCGAGACGCCCAGGCCGACCTGAGGAAGCGCCGACCGCCCCCGCAGGCAGGGAATCGGCCTGGGGATGCATGGAGTGCCGGAAAGCGGGTATAAAGCGCCAGCGTTAAGCGACCCAGACGTCTGCCAAAGGACCCCTTTCATGCTGCGGCTCTCGATGCCGGCCCTGCTCCTGGCTCTTGCCGGCTGCGCCACCAAGCCCCCCGCCAATCCCGATAACCTCTGCGAGATCTTCCGCGAAAAACCGAAATGGCACGAGGCGGCGCTGAAGATGCAGCAGCGCTGGGGCGCGCCGGTCCAGGTGCCGATGGCGATGATGTACCAGGAATCGTCCTTCAAGCACGACGCCCTGCCGCCGCGCTACTACTTCCTCGGTTTCATCCCCTGGGGCCGGGTCAGCTCCGCCTACGGCTACGCCCAGGCCAAGGACGAGACCTGGGCCGACTACAAGCGCGAGGCCGGCGGCTGGGGCGCCAGCCGCGACGACTTCGCCGACGCCCTGGACTTCATGGGCTGGTACATCCAGAAGAGCCAGCGAGTCAACGGCGTCTCCAAGTGGGACGCCTACGGCCAGTACCTGAACTACCACGAGGGCTGGGGCGGCTACCGCAACCGCAGCTACGACGCCAAGCCATGGCTGAAGAACGTCTCGCAGAAGGTCCAGTCCCGCGCCTCGCTGTTCGGCGCCCAGTACCGCAGTTGCCAGCAGGAACTGTCGCGCGGCGGCTGGTTCTGGTAGCCCGGTCCGCGCACGCCGCGGGCTCGAACCTCTTCCGCCTTCGACGAGGGTAGCGTCCGCCAAGACGGTCCCAAGCCGGATCGGCACGCTCGAACGGCCATCCTGCGTCATGGAACCGCAGGCGCATCCTGCCCAGGCAGCCCGCAGCGCCAGTGAACAGGCGGGTCGTCGAACCGGCGGCTGGCCACCTGGCCGAGCGGCCTGCCCTCACCTTTCACCCCGCTTCGCTTCCCAGGCCAGAGCGCTCGCGGATTGGCAGCGTCAGATTTCCTCGTCTACTGTTTGGATAAAAGTTTGGCGCCAGAAATACGTCAATAAATTGACTAAAAAAACTTACCCAGACTACGGATATTTCCCTGGGAATGCTAAGATAGCTATCACAAAGCCACTATCGACGAATGAACCTATTCGACGGGAAAATGACTAAACCGCGTGGCAAATGAAAAATAGTCACTAAATTGACGCTTCACCGCCTTGCTCTTCCCTATCCACTCAATGGACTGCCCGTGATCGGCAGAGCAAACAACATGCATTCGAAGTCGGTAGATAGCCTGTCGCTGACACGGGCTGGATTCATCGAGTACTTCCTGGTCGCGACCAAGCTGGTACACGCGCTCACCGCCATCGCCCCGGCGCTGTTCCTGCTGTACTACCCCGGCCTGGTTCCCGTGGAGCTGCGCAGCAACATGCTCGGGCTGCTGCTGTTCTTCGGCGCGCTCACGGTGATCATGTTCCAGGCACTGGACGTCTACTCCGACGATATCTTCAGCAACCGCCTGCGCTTCCGCATCATGTTCTTCGCCTGGGCCTCGGCGTTCTGCCTGCTGTTGTTCATGTACCAGGGCCTGGGCCTGTTTCCCTACCTCAGCAGCAAGCTGGTGATCTTCTGGTTCACCGGCAGCCTGCTGCTGTTCGGCGTGCAGCGCCTGCTGGTGCTGCGCCTGTACCGGGCCTGGATGAAACGCGGCATGTACCTGCAACGCACGGTGATCCTCGGCTTCACCGAGAGCGGCATGCACCTGGCCGAATACCTGGTACGCAACCACGACATCCGCTCCGGCATCATCGGCTTCATCGACGACCGCTCCGAGCGGGTCCCGGAGAACTACAACTCGCTGCCGCTGCTGGGCAACACCAAGGACCTGGAGAAGCTGATCCGCCAGGAACAGGTCGACCAGGTGCTGGTCGCCCTGCCCTGGTTCGCCGAGGGGCGCATCGGCGCCATCGTCCACCGCCTGCGGCAATTGCCGGTGAACGTCCTGCTGGTGCCGGACATGGCTGCCTTCCGGCATGCCCACAACCGCATCGTCGACGTTTCCGGGATCCCCATGTTCAACGCGTCCGAGCTGCCGCTGCGCGGCTGGTCGCCGCTGATCAAGCGCTGCGAGGACCTGGTCCTGGCGAGCATCGCGCTGGTCCTCTTCGCCCCGCTGATGGCCCTGGTGGCCCTGGCGATCAGGCTCGACTCCAAGGGGCCGGTGCTGTTCCGGCAGAAACGCTACGGCTACAACAACCGGCTGATCTGGGTCTTCAAGTTCCGCTCGATGTACACGGAAAGGACCGACGCCAACGCCGAACGCCAGACCACCCGCGACGACGACCGCATCACCCGGGTCGGCCGCTTCATCCGCAAGACCAGCATCGACGAGCTGCCGCAGCTGTTCAACGTGCTCGCCGGCAGCATGTCGATGGTCGGCCCGCGCCCCCACGCCACGGCGACCAAGGCCGCCGGCATTCCCTTCGAGGAGGCGGTCAGCGAATACAGCTCGCGCCACCGGGTCAAGCCCGGCATCACCGGCTGGGCGCAGATCAACGGCTACCGCGGTGAGACCGACACCCTGCACAAGATCAAGAAACGCGTGGAATACGACCTCGAATACATCGCCAAGTGGTCGGTGTGGTTCGACCTCTACATCCTGTTCCGTACGGTGCCAGCCGTACTCCTGACCAAGGAAGTCTACTGATGAACGCCGTCGCCCCGCTGATCCCATGCATCGTTTCCGGCGGTTCCGGGACCCGCCTGTGGCCGGTTTCCCGGGAGAGCATGCCGAAACCCTTCATGCGCCTGGCCGATGACCAGAGCCTGTTGCAGAAGACCTTCCTGCGTATCGCCGGGCTGCCGGACGTCGCCCGCCTGCTCACGGTGACCAACCGCGACCTGCTGTTCCGTACCCTGGACGACTACCGCGCGGTCAACCGTAGCGGCCTGGCCCAGGACCTGCTGCTGGAGCCGGTGGGACGCAATACCGCGCCGGCCATCGCCGCCGCCGCGCTGCATGTGCAGGAGCACTTCGGCGACCAGGCGCAGTTGCTGATCCTTCCCGCCGACCACCTGATCCGCGACGAGCAGGCCTTCGCCGCGGCGGTGGCCGAGGCTCGCGGACTCGCGGCCCAAGGCTACCTGGTGACCTTCGGCATCACCCCGGAGCGCGCCGAGACCGGCTTCGGCTATATCGAACAGGGCGCCCCGCTGGGCAACGGCTTCCGGGTCGCGCGCTTCGTCGAGAAACCCGACCAGGCCACCGCTCAGTCCTACCTGGACAGCGGCAAGTACCTGTGGAATGCCGGCATGTTCTGCTTCCAGGCCGCCACCGTGTTGCAGGAACTGGAACGCCACGCGCCGGAGGTGCTGATCGCCGCCCGCGCCGCCCTGGCCGACGGCAGCAGCCTGGAGAACGGCCAGTGCCGCCAGCGCGAGCTGGCCGCCGGGGCCTTCGCCGAGGCGCCGGACATCTCCGTCGACTACGCGCTGATGGAGCGCTCGGACAAGGTCGCCGTGGTGCCCTGCTCCATCGGCTGGAGCGACATCGGCTCCTGGCAGGCGCTGCGCGAACTCAGCGCGGCGGACGAGAACGGCAACCAGGTACGCGGCGAAAGCGTGCTGCACGACGTCAGCAACTGCTACATCGATTCGCCGAAGCGCCTGGTCGGCGCCGTCGGCGTGCACGACCTGATCATCGTCGACACCCCCGACGCCCTGCTGGTGGCCGACGCGGCGCGCAGCCAGGACGTCAAGTTCGTCGCCCAGGAACTCAAGCGTCGCGGCCACGACGCCTTCCGCCTGCACCGCACGGTCAGCCGGCCCTGGGGCACCTACACCGTGCTCGAGGAAGGCCGCCGCTTCAAGATCAAGCGCATCGTGGTGCGCCCCAAGGCTTCGCTGTCGTTGCAGATGCACCACCATCGCAGCGAGCACTGGATCGTGGTCAGCGGCATGGCGCTGGTGGAGAACGGCGAGCGCGAGTTTCTCCTCAACACCAACGAATCCACCTTCATCCCCGCCGGGCATAGCCACCGCCTGAGCAACCCGGGGATCATCGACCTGGTGATGATCGAGGTGCAGAGCGGCGAGTACCTCGGCGAGGACGACATCGTCCGCTTCAACGACATCTACGGTCGCGCCCCCGCCAGCGACGAGAAGAAAGCCTGATGCGCTGCGCCCTGGTCATTCCCACGCGCAACGCCGGCGCGCACCTGGACCGGCTGCTGCCGGCCCTGGCCGCGCAACGGCGGCAGCCGGACAGCATCCTGGTGGTGGACAGCCGCTCCAGCGACGACACGGTGGAGCGCTTCCGCGCCTTCGGCGCGCGGGTCGAGGTCATCGAGCCGGCCAGCTTCAACCACGGCGGGACGCGGCGCTGGGCCAGCCAGCAGGTCGAGGCCGACGCGCTGATCTGCCTGACCCAGGACGCCATTCCCGCCTCGCCCGACAGTTTCGCCAACCTGCTCGACGAACTCTATGCCGAGGCCGACATCGGCGTGGCCTACGGCCGCCAGTTGCCGCACCCCGGCGCCGGCCTGCTCGGCGCCCAGGCGCGGCGCTTCAACTACCCGCCGGAAAGCCGCAGCAAGCGCCTGGCCGACGCCTCGGAACTGGGGATCAAGACCTGCTTCAGTTCCGACTCGTTCTCCGCCTACCGCAGCGACGCCCTGGCGGCCGTCGGCGGCTTCCCCGAAGACGTCATCGGCAGCGAGGACGCCTACGTCGCCGCGCGCCTGCTGCAGGCCGGCTACGCGGTGCGCTACGCGGCCAGCGCCGAGGTCTACCATTCCCACGATTACCGCTTGCTGGAAGAGTTCCGCCGCTATTTCGACATCGGCGTGTTCTACGGCCGCGAGCGTTGGATACGTGCCGCCTTCGGCGGCGCGGGTGGCGAGGGCAAGCGCTATGTCCTCGCCGAGATACAGGCCTTGCGTGCCGCCGGTGCCCTGTATCGCGTACCTGAAATAGCGCTGCGTAGCGCGTTCAAGCTGCTCGGCTACCGCCTTGGCCAGTTGGAACGCCACCTGCCGGTCGCCCTCAAGCGCCGCATCAGCATGTTTCCAGGCTACTGGAAGTGAACATCATGACCTACAGGAAGTGCTCCCTCATGAAACGCACCCTCCTCATGCTCGCCATGCTCGCCCTGGCCGCATGCAACACCCCCGCACGGATTCCCGCACCGGACAGCGACACCGTGGACAGCGGCAAGCGTGCCCTGGAAGAACTCGCCAGGCTACCGCCGGCGATGGAGCGGGTGCGCGTCGGGGACACCCTGCGGATCGTCCGCGATGCCGGGGAGATGCCGACCCTCTCGGCGTTCAACGTCGCCACCATCTATGAACTGACGCTGTACACCGTGCTCAACGACGGCAGCATCTACTATCCGTTCATCGGTCGCATCCAGGCCGCGCACCGTACGCCGCAGGAAATCGCCAACGAGCTGACCACCAAGCTCGCGCCGATCTACCGCGAGCCGCGGGTCACGGTGAACATCAACCAGGCGCCGGGCAATACGGTGTTCGTCGGCGGCGCGGTGCGCAACCCGTCGGCCGTGCCGATCCCCGCCGCCAACAACATGGAGCAGGCCATCCTCGGCGCCGGCGGCATCCTGCCGGTGGGCGACGCCCGCCGCGTGGCGCTCATGCGCGAGGACTCGGAAGGCCGCTACCACGCCTACTTCCTCGACTTCAGCCAGTTGATGAAGATCGGGCCGGAAGGCCGCAAGCCCCTGGCCATGCAGCGTGGCGACATCGTCTTCGTGCCCAAGTCGATGGTCGGCGACCGTATCGAGGGCGTCGACGTCTACCTGAACCAGTTGCTGCCCTTCGCCAAGTCCATCGGCGTCGGCGTCAGCTACACCGTCAACAACGATCGCTGAGGAGCGACATCGCCATGATAGAAATTCGTTCCTTGCGTGATCTGTTGCGCCTGCTGTTCATCTACCAGCGCGAGTTCAAGCTGGCGGCCCTCAGCGCGGTGGTGATCATCGTCCTCGGCGCCTTCCTGCTGCCGGCCAAGTACGAGTCCAACGCACGCCTGCTGGTCAAGCCGGGTCGTGACTCGACCCTGCCGATCGAGATCAGCAACCGCCAGGCACTGGTGATGCCGAGCACCCAGCGCGACCCTATCGTCGACGAAGAACGCCTGCTCACCGGCCGGCCGATCGTCCGCCAGGTGGCCGAGCGCTACCTCGAGGTGCTGGCCAACCGGCCGCCGCCGGAGGGCCTGTGGAAGCGCACCAAGTTCTATGTGAAGAAGGCCATCGGCGCGGTGTTCGACGGGATTCGCGTGACCCTGGAAACCTTCGGCGTGATCGAGGAAACCACCGCGGTCGAGCGCCTGGCCAAGGACCTGGAGAAGAAATTCGAGGTCACCCATGCGGCCGGCTCGACGGTGATGGAGATCAGCTTCACCTGGAGCGAGCCGGAAGTCGCCCAGGAAGTGGTCAAGGCCTGGATCGAGATCTACATGGAAGAGCGCACCCAGGCGCTCGGCCGCAAGAGCCTGTACGCCTTCTACGAGGCGCAGACCGCCGACAGCGCGGCACAGATCAAGAGCTACAAGGCGCAGATCCTCAAGCACCTCAACGAGATCGGCGCATCCAGCATCGAGGACCGCCTGCAGGACCTGTCCGAGCGGATCAACGTGCTGCGCGGCGAGCGTTTCAACTCGATCCGCCTGATCGCCTCCTCCGACAGCGCCCTGGAATCCACCCGCCAGCAACTCAAGGGGCTGCCCAGGGAGATCGTCACGGTGCGGCAGATCGCGCTGAACCCGGCGCAGCAGGACCTGCGCCGGCTGCTCAACCAGAAGCGCCTGGAACGCGCCGACATGATGCGCACCTACACCGACGACGCGCCGCCGGTGAAGGCCCTGGACGCCTCGATCCGTGCCCTGGAGAAGGAAGTCCAGGACGAAGGCGCCACCGTGCAGAGTTCCGAGGACCGCGCGCCGAACACCCTGACCACTCACCTGGAACGGGTCCTGCTGGACGAGACCAGCAACAACGCGGCCCTGCGCACCCAGCTCGCGGAGCAGGAAAAGCAGCTCGCCGAACTCGAGGCGCAACGGCGCGAAGCGCTGGACATCGAGCCGACCCTGGCGCGCCTGCAGCGCGAGCTGAACGCCACCGAGCGCAACTACGCGCTGTACGTCGACAGCCTGGAGAAATCGCGGATCGACCGTGAACTGGACAAGAGCCAGATCAGCAACATCTCGGTGATCGAGGAGGCCACCTACAACCCCGGGCGGATCTTCCCGAAAACCCTGCTGATGCTGTTCCTCGCCGTGCCCTTCGGCCTCGCCGTCGGACTGCTGGTGGTCTATCTCTGCTACCTGCTCGACCAGCGCATCCACGACGGCGGCCTGGTCGAGGAGAAATTCGGCCTGCCGCTGTGGACCACCCTGCCGGAGCTGAGCAACAGCACCGCGGAGAGCAGCAACGCCTTCACCGCCAGCATCTACCGGCTGTACGGGCTGCTGCCCTACGCGCGCATCGAGGAAAAGGGCCTGACCCTGGGCCTGACCTCGGCGCGCCACGGTGAAGGCGTGACCTTCATCATCGAGCAACTGCGCCGCCTGCTGGAGGAAAACGGCGTGCGCGTGCGGGTCGGCGGCGAGCCGGCCCAGCCGGGCGAAGTGGTATTGCTCGACGCGCCGGCCCTGCTGGACAGTCGCGAGGCCTTCATCGCCCTGCGCCGCGCCGACCTGATCGCCCTGGTGGTGGAGGCGCAGAAGAGCACCGTACCGGTGGTCGAGCATGCGCTGACCATCCTCACCACGGCGTTCGGCAAGGTCGACGGGATCATCATCAACCGGCGCCGCTTCGAGGTGCCGAGCAAGGTCCTGCAGACCATCGCCCGCTACCGGAGCGCGTTCTGATGCGGATCGCCCTCCTCGCGCCCCTGCCGCCGGAAAAGAATGGCATCGCCGACTACGCCAGTCATTTCCGCAACGCCCTGCAGGGTCTCGGCATCGAAGTAGCCACGCCGCTCGCCGGCGTGGCGGCCGACAGCGCGAATATCGCCAGCCGGCTGGACAGCGTCGACTGGAACGCCTTCGACCTGGTCCATGCCGAACTCGGCGGCGGCCGCCTGGGTGAGTTCATCGCCCTGCGCGAGCTGCGCAAGCGCTTCCCGCGCCTGCCGCTGAGCGCCACGGTGCACGATCCGGAGCGCATGGTCTGGCGCCGCGAGCGCCTGCCCTGGCCGCTGAACCTGCTGGAACGCCTGCCCTCCCCCCTGCCCCAGGCCGCCGTGGTGCTCGCCGACCCGCTGACCCTGCGCGAAGAGCGTGCCGTGGCCCAGGGCCTGACGCGCCTGGTGACCCTCACCGGCCTGGGCGGCGAGTGCCTGGCCCGGCGGATGCGCCTGCCGCCCGGGCGGGTCGAGGTGATCAACCACGGCAACCTGGAGATCGCCACGGTGCCGCTGCCGTCGCTGGACACCCTGCGCCTGCTGTACTTCGGATTCATCTATCGCGGCAAAGGCATCGAGGACCTGCTCGAGGCCCTCGCCGACCTGTTCGCCAGCGCGCCGGAGATGCGCCAGCGCGTGCGCCTGACCCTGGCCGGCGGCACCGCCGCGGAAATGGCCTTCGGCGCCGGCGGCAACTACCTCGACCAGTTGAAGGCACAGATCGCCGAGCTTGGCCTGGCCGATGCCATCGACTGGAACCTGAACCTGGCCGCCGCGGACATCCCACGTACCATCCAGGCCCACCACGTGATGGTCCTGCCGTACCGCGAGTCGAAGAAACTCGGTCTGCTCGGCCAGCAGCGCGGCACCAGCGGCGCCCTGTCCTGGGCGGCAGCCTGCGGGCGCGGCGCGATCACCTCGGACGCTCGCGCCTTCGCCGAGGAAGTCGCCAGCGGCAACGGCGCCATCTACCCTCAGGGAGACGTGGCAGCCCTCTCCGAACAGTTGTTGAACCTCGCTCGCGAACCCCGCCTGGCACAGGCCTGGGCCGAGCGCGCCGGAGCGATCGGCCATGCGCGGACCTGGCCGCGCACCGCGCTGCGCTTCCAGGCACTGTTCAACGACATGGTGGGAACCGTTCATGGCACGTAAGGGACTCTATCTGGGCGGCAGCGCGCTGCTGCTCGCCGTGGTACTGCTGCTGGTGTTCTGGGGGCGTCCCGCGGACGCCGAGATCCAGGTACTGAAGGCGCCTCGCGCGGTGGTCTGGAAAGACTTCCTCGGGGTCAACGCGCAGTTCCTCTGGTTCAGCCCGGAGCGCTACAACAAGCAGATCGACCGCCTGCAGGACCTGGGGCTGGAGTGGGTGCGCCTGGACCTGCACTGGGACCGCCTGGAAACCGCCGAGGACCAGTACCAGTTGGCCTCCCTCGACCAGTTGGTCAAGGATCTCGAGGCGCGCCAGCTGAAGTCGGTGTTCTACCTGGTCGGTTCGGCCCGCTTCATCACCACCGCGCCGTTCTACTCGCCCTTCCAGGACCAGTATCCGCCGCGCGACCCGGAAGTCTTCGCCCGGCGCATGGCGATGCTCTCGCAGCGCTACCCGAGCGTGGCCGCCTGGCAGGTATGGAACGAGCCCAACCTGATCGGCTTCTGGCGGCCCAAGGCCGACCCGGAAGGCTACGCCAAGCTGCTCCAGGCCAGCACCATCGCCCTGCGCATGGTCGACCCGGAGAAGCCGGTGGTTTCCGCCGGCATGGCCTTCTTCAGCGAGATGCCCGACGGCCGTACCATGTTCGATGCCCTCGGCCACCTGGGCGTGGAGAGCCTCGGCACCATCGCCACCTACCACCCCTATACCCAGTTGCCGGAAGGCAACTACCCGTGGAACCTGGACTTCGTCTCCCACGCCAACCAGATCAACCGCGCCCTGCGCAACGCCGGCGTGCCGGCGATCTGGAGCACCGAGTGGGGCTGGTCGGCCTACAAGGGGCCGAAGGAGTTGCAGGACATCATTGGCGTCGAAGGCCAGGCCGACTACGTGCTGCGTCGCCTGGCGCTGATGAGTGCGCTGGACTACGACCGGATCTTCCTCTTCACCCTCAGCGATCTCGACCAGCGCGCCAGCGTGCGCGACCGCGACTACGGCCTGCTCGACCTGGACGCCAACCCCAAGCCGGTCTACCTGGCCCTGCAACGCTTTCTCAAGGTCACCGGGCCGAAGCTGCGCCCGGCCGACCCGCCGGTCACCGAGGACCTGCCCGACGGTTCCTTCAGCATCGGCTGGACCCGCGAGGACGGTCGCAACGTCTGGCTGTTCTGGTCGGCCCGCGGCGGCAACGTGCGCCTGCCGAAGCTCAAGGAGGCCACCCTGCACGATCCGCTCAGCGGCAAGGTCACGCCCTTGAGCGGCAGCGACGGCCTGGAAGTCCCGGTGAAGTCCAGCCTGCAGATGCTGGTCTGGGAGTGAAGCCACCCATGCGTATTCTCTGGATCCTGCCCTACTCGCCCTGGCCCACCACCAGCGGCGGCAAGACCCGCCAGTACCACCTGCTGCGCAGCCTCGCGGCACGCGGCCACCGGATCACCGTGCTGCTGCACAGCAAGCAGCCGGTGAGCGCCGAGGATCGACAGGCCCTGGAGCCCTTCCTCGAACGCCTGGTCGTGCTGCCGCGCCGACCGCTGCGCAGCCTCTCCACGCTGCTCGCCGCGCTGTTCGCGCCCTACCCGCTGCTGGCCAGCGTCAACGGCCTGTCGGCGGAGCTGCAACGCACCGCCACGGAGTTGCTGCGCGAGCCCTGGGACGTGGTCCAGGTCGAGCACAGCTATAGCTTCCAGCCCTACGAGCGACCGCTGCGCGACGCCGGCCAGCCGTTCGTGCTCACCGAGCACAACGTCGAGTCGTCCCTCGGTGCCGCCACCTACGACCGCCTGCCGGGCTGGGCGCTGCCCTTCGTGCGCTACGACCAGTGGCGTTACCGCCGCTGGGAACGCCGGGTGATGAGCCAGGCGGCAGCGGTCGTCGCCGTGACCGAGAAAGATGCGCGGCAGCTCGGCGCGATGCTCGGGCGCCCGGTGCCAGTGGTGGTCAACGGGGTCGACTGCGAGCACTTCGCCGCCGCCCGGCCGACGCCCGAAGCGCAGCGCGTGCTGTTCCTCGGCAACTACGAATACGCACCGAACGTCGATGCCGTGGAATGGATGCTCGACGAGATCCTGCCGCGGGTCTGGGCACACTGCCCCGAGGCGCGCATGAGCGTCTGCGGCTATGCGCTGCCGGCGGACTGGGCGCAACGCTGGAGCGATCCGCGCATCGAATGGCAAGGCTTCGTTCCCGACCTGCTGCAACTGCAATCGAGCAGTTCGGTGTTCCTCGCCGCGCTGCGCCATGGCGGCGGTTCGAAGCTGAAGGTGCTCGAGGCCCTGGCCGCCGGACTGCCGCTGGCGAGTACCGCGCAGGGCGTTTCCGGCCTGGAACTGCGGGACGGCGAGGACTACCTGGGCGGCGAAACCGCCGAGCAGCTCGCCAACGCCGTAGTGCGCCTGTTGCAGGACCCGGCGCGGGCCCGCGTGCTGGGCGAGAACGGCCGCGCCTACGCGCGCCGCGCGCACGACTGGAGCGTCGCCGCCAGCCAACTGGAACAGGTCTACGCCGGCCTCGCCGAAGGAGCGCCGGCATGCGCATAGGACTCGACTACCGCACCGTCGGCAGCTCGCCGCACTCGGGCATCAGCCGCCAGGTCTATGCCATGGAGCAGGCCCTGGAAAGCCTGCCCGGCACGCAGGTGACCCGCTTCACCGTGGCCCCTCTCGACGACCCGCTGCGCCAGCGGGCGGTCTGCCCGCCGTGGGGCTGTCCGCGCACCGCGATGCACCAGCCGCACCAGCGCCTGCGCTTCGAAGCCGGGTTCCTCCCACGCGCCTTGCGCGAGCAGGACATCGACCTGTACATCAGCACCTTCAACATGGGCCTGCCGCTACCGCCGCGTCCGCCGGGCGTGCGCTATGCGCTGCTGATCCACGACCTGTTCCAGATCACCCTGAAGAACTACCACGCCAACCGCCTGAAGGCGCTGGTCTATCGAGTCAGCGACTACCTGTCGATCGCCTATGCGCTGCGTGTCGCCGACCGTGTCTGGACCCCTTCGCAGTACAGCGCCGACGAGGCTGTGCGGCTGTTTCCCGGGGTCGCCGGGAAAGTCCGGGTGCTGCCCAACCAGGTCGACGGCTTCGCCGGCGAACCCGCCGACCTCTCGGCACGCGGCCTGCCGCCACGCTACTGGCTGCTGGTGGGTACCCGCGAACTGCGCAAGAACGTGCCCTGGTTCGTCAGCGCCTGGGCCCGGGCGCGCGCCCAGGCGCCCGGCGTGCCGCCGCTGGTGCTGGTCGGCAGCCTCGACCACCTGCCCGAGGAACAACGCGGCTTGCCCGGCCTGCACGCGCTCGGCGGGCTCGACGACGCCGAACTGCACGCGCTGTACCGCCAGGCCGAGCGGCTCTGGCAACCGTCCTACGCGGAAGGCTTCGGCCTGCCGGTGGTCGAGGCGCTGAGCGTCGGCACGCCGGTGGCGGTGGCCAGCGGCACCTCGCTGGACGAAGTCACCCCGCCGTCGGCGCCGCGCTTCTCGCCCAGCGACGGCGCCGCCCTGGAACGCCTGATGCTGCGCCTGGCCGATGCGCCGCGCGAAGCCTCGGCGGAAGAACTCATCGCCTGGGCCGCGCGCTTCAACCGCGAAGCCTACCGGCAACGGCTGGCCGCACTGATCGAGGAACTGAGTTGAGAATGTCGTTGGGAAACCTCGTCGCTGTCGTCTTCGGCCTGGCCTTCGGCGGAGCGCTGCTGATGCTCAGCCCGGCCAAGGCCGGCGCCGCCATGGTCGGCCTGGCGGCCGCGGTCACCATCCTGCGCTTCCCGTTCTGGGGGCTGCTGCTGTTCGCCCTGGTGGCGACCTTCATGCCCTACTCCACGGTCAACGTGGGGATCCGTTCGACGGTCAGCGAAGCGATCCTCGCCCTGACCTGGGGCGCGGTGCTCTGGCACATCTTCCTCTCGCGCCTGCCGCCGGCGCCGACGCTGCGCTACCGCTCCACCGAGCGCATGCTGCTGTGGCTGATGCTGTTCACCGTGCTGCCGTTCGTGGTCGGCCAGGTCAGCATCAAGGCCGAGGCCAGCGGCCTGTCGAACTGGCTGCGCTGGCTGCTCAACCTGTCCATCGTGTTCCTCGCCGGACGCCTGCTGGTGGAGCGCAAGAACCGCGAGACACTGGTCATCGCCCTGCTGCTGGGCACCCTGGCGATGCTGCTGATGTCCATCGCGGTGTTCATCCGCTACCGCTCGGCGTCGGGGATGGCGCCGATCCTGGCGATGTTCAACTACGCCAACCTGGACACCCTCAAGTTCGGCCTGGAGGCGCTTTCCTCGCGAATGGGCTCGCCATGGATGCACCCCAACGCCACCGGCGGGATCATGGCCCTGCTGCTGCCCCTGGCGTTCTGCTACGGGGTCGCCAACCAGGGCTGGCGGCGCGGCCTGGGCCTCGCCGTGGCGGTCCTCGGCGCCGCCGCGATCCTCCTCGCCAGTTCCCGCGGGGCGATGCTCAGCCTGGCGGTGGTGCTGTTCTGGATGTCCCTGCGCAAGGTGCCCTACACCGGCCGCCTGCTGTTGCTCGGGGTCGGCCTGGTGGTGGTCCTGGTGCTCAGCTACCCGCCGTTGCAGGAACGCCTGGCGACCATCTTCTCGCCGCAGAACGCCAGTACCGAGGTGCGCTTCGACGAATACCGGATGTTCCCCAAGGCCGTCGCCCGCTATCCGCTGGGAATCGGCTTCAAGGTCGACCCGCCGGTGCCGGGCACCGACCTCCTGGGCATCTCCAACCTGTGGCTGAACTTCATGTACAAGGTCGGCCTCGGCGGCATGCTGCTGTTCATCGCGGTGACCTGGCGCTGGTGGCGCGAAGCCCGTCCGGAGAAAGGCCCGATCCGCCTGACCCGCGACAACGCGATCTGGCTGGGCAGCACAGGCGGCATCCTGGCGGCGCTGGTCAGCGGCCTGTTCGACCACTACTTCAGCTTCGCCGTGGTGATGATCGGCCTGTTCTGGCTGCTGGTCGGGATCAACCTGCTGGAAGCCCGCCGGCTGTTCCCGGAACGCCAGCCGCAACCGCGGGCGGTGGGTTATCGCAAGCTCAAGCGACAGCTCGAGCGCGGGGCCGAGGCCTGAGATGCTCGGCTCCGCCTTCTGGCTGACCCTGGCTACCCTGCTCGGCCTGTGCCTGGGCTTCGCCCGCGAATGGCTGCTGGTGGCCTCCTGGGGCGCCGGCGAGCGCAGCGACGCCTTCCTCATCGCCCTGTTCCTGCCCGAGGCCCTGCGCATGTCGCTGGCCGGCGGCGTGCTCAGCGCTGCGGCCCTGCCACTGTTCCTCGAACGCCAGGGCGAACGTCGCCTCGACTGGCTGGCGGCGATCCTCCCGGCGCTGCTCGGTATCGCCGTGGCGCTCAGCCTCCTGCTGCTGGCGGCGGCGCCCTGGCTGGTGCGCTTGCTCGGCCCGGGCCTGGCCGAGACGGCCAGCGCCCAGGCCGCGGCCAACTTGCGGATCCTCGCCTGGTGCGTGCCGGGGCTGATGCTCCATGCGCTGTTCAGCATCCCCCTGCAGGCCGCCGAGCGTTTCGTCCTGGCTGGGCTCGGCTCGCTGCTGTTCAACCTGCCGCCGGTGCTCTACCTGGCCTTGCACGGCCAGGCCAGCCAGCCCGAACAACTGGCCCTGGCCTGCCTGCTCGGCAGCCTGCTGATGCCGCTGGTGCTGCTGCCTTCGCTATGGATCGAGGGCTGGCGGCCCTGGCACTGGCGCCTGTCCGGCGTCGAACTGGGCGAGCTTGGCGGGCGCATCGCTCCGCTGTTGCTGAGCAACGCCGCCAGCCAGGGCCTGGCGCTGGTCGAGCGGCTGGTGGCGTCGCTGCTCGGCGAAGGCGCGGTGACCTGGGTCAACGTGGCGCGCAAGCTGATGAACCTGCCGCTGATCGCCCTGATGAGCCTCAACCAGGTGTTGCTCGGCATGATGAGCCGACGCCAGGGTGGCGAGCGCCTGGCCCTGCTTCGCCGCGGCCTGGAGACCGCCAGCCTGCTGACCCTGCCGGCCGGGGTCGGGCTGGTCGCTGCCGCACCCGGCCTGGTGGCCCTGTTGCTGCCGCAGCAGACCGCCGGCTCGCCGTTGCCGGCGCTGCTGGCCTGGTTCGCCGTGCCACTGGTGTTCGGCGCCTGGAACGCCTTGCTGGCGCGTTACGCCTACGCCGCCGGCGATACTCGCCTGCCACTGCGCTGCGAGCTGCTCGGCAGCGCGCTGAACGCCGCGCTGCTGGCGGTCCTGCCGTTGATTTTCGGACTGCCGGGGATTCCCCTCGCGGCCCTTGGCGGGGTGCTCTGCACCGCGCTGCTGCTGATGCGTCGCCAGGCCCTGCTCGGCGCCCTGCCCTGGGCCCGGCTGTGGCTACTGAGCGCCCTGGCCATGGCGCTCGCCGCCGGCCTGCTGTTCCGCATCGACGGTATCTGGCTGCAACTGGGCCTGGGCACCGTCGCCGGCTGCCTGGCGCTGCTCGGCATGGCGCTCTGGCTGCGGCCCTGGCGCACCGATTGACCCATGGCTCCGGGTAGGGAGCCTGGCCCTGGGGGCCTTCGAACAACCACTGTGAGTTAGCGCGTCAAGCGGGAGTTGCAAAGTGAAAAAACGCTGGATTCAGATGGATGTGACCCGCGGCGTGGGCATCCTGATCATCGTCTTCGGGCACAGCTGGTTCGTCGCCAGTTCGCCGACCGTGCTCTATCCGTTGCTCTCTCCGTTCATCCTGCCACTGTTCTTCTTCATTTCCGGGGTGTTCTTCAGGACCGAGCAACCCTTCGGCGAGATGGCCCTGCGCAAGGCCGACGCCCTGCTCAAGCCGTTCTTCGTGACCATGCTCGGCTACGTCATCCTCCGCGACCTGCTGCGCGGCCAGCCGCTGCTGCCGGACATCGGCGGAGTGCTGTACGCCTCGGTCGACACCCTGCCCTGGCAGGCGCTCTGGTACCTGCCGCACTTCTGGGTAGCGACCCTGTTCGCCTGGTTCATGCTGCGCGTCATCCAGCGTCTCGGCCTGTCCCTCGCCGCCAGTTGCGTGCTGCTGGCCGTGCAACTGGGCCTGGGCATCCTGTTCCTCAAGACGTTCTGGCAGATCCCGGTGGAGTTCGGCGGCGAACAGTACCTGCTGCCAGGCCTGCCGTTCAGCCTGGACATCACCCTGATCAGCAGCGCCCACTTCATGTTCGGCTATGTCCTGCGCGACGTCCTGCGTCGCCACCAGAGTTCGTTGCTGACCCTGTGCATCGCCCTTGCCGTGACCACCGCCAGCTTCCTCTACTACCCGACGGTGGTGGACATGGCGCAGCGCCGCTACGACCACTGGTTCTGGGCCACCGTCCAGGCGGTGAGCGGCGTCTACCTGTGCTGGGCGCTGTCCGGGCTGATGATGAAGATCGACTGGCTGGGCAAGGCGATGACCTACATCGGCCAGTCGACCCTGATCCTGCTGATCTTCCACGGCGAGATCCAGCACAAGACCTTCAACCTGCTGGTCCACCTGGGCCTGTCGGAACCGGCCGCTGCCAGCGTCGCCCTGGTGATCTCGGTGATCGTCTCGCTGCTGATCGGCGAAGTGATCAAGCGCGTCGCGCTGCTGCGCGCCCTCTACTTTCCCTTCCCGGTGCGCAAGAAGACCGCCGCGGTCCAGGGCGGCGGCGAAGCGCGCTGACGCCCTCGGCCCGGTGCGCCTGCGCCGGGCCTTTCCCCTCCCGTCTCCCTTTTCCCTAACGGGCGGCCGACCTCGCTTCGACCTGGCCGATGATCGCCCGCTCCTTTCGCTGAGCGGGTTGGTACGCGGGCATTGCCTCCCTAGAATATGGAACATCGTTCCGAAATATTGAAAAAGGGAGAAGCCATGACCTCTGCGGCCGTCGAGACCACCCCGCTAACCTGTGACGTGCTGGTCGTCGGCTCCGGCGCCGCCGGGCTGGCGGCGGCGGTGACCGCGGCCTGGCACGGGCGCCGGGTAGTCCTGGTGGAGAAGGACCCGGTGTTCGGCGGCGCCAGCGCCTGGTCCGGCGGCTGGGCCTGGTTGCCGCGCAACCCGCTGGCGCGTCGCGCCGGTATCGAGGAGGACATCGAGCAACCGCGTACCTACCTGCGCCACGAACTGGGCGAGCGTTACGACGCCGCGCGGATCGACGCCTTCCTCGAAGCCTGCCCGCACATGGTGGCCTTCTTCGAGCGCCACACCCACCTGCGGTTCGTCGACGGCAACGGCATCCCGGACATGCATGGCGACACGCCGGGCGCCGCCGAGGGCGGCCACCAGTTGGTCGCCGCGCCCTATGACGCACGGCAACTGGGCCCGCTGCTGCCGCGCCTGCGCAAGACCCTGCGGGAGACCTCGTTCATGGGCATGCCGATCATGGCCGGCGCCGACCTCGCCGCCTTCCTCGACCTGACCCGCTCGCTGCCGGCCTTCCTGCATGTCGCCCGGCGCTTTTCCAGCCACCTCTGGCACCTGCTGCGCTACGGTCGCGCCATGCACCTGGTCAATGGCGTGGCCCTGGTAGCGCGCCTGGCCAAGTCCGCCGAAGCCCTGGGTGTGCGCCTGATCGAATCGGCGCCAGCCCGCGAACTGCTGCTGCGTGACGGCAAGGTGGTCGGCGCGCTGGTCGAGAGCGCCGAGGGACTCCTGCGCATCGAGGCAGGCGCCGTGGTCCTGGCCTGCGGCGGCTTTCCCCATGATCCGCAGCGCCGCGCCGAGCTGGCCCCCACCCTGGACACCCTGCTGCCGCTGCCGCCGCCGGGCTGCAACGGCGACGGCTTGCGCCTGGGGGAAAGCGCCGGCGGCCGGGTGGCCGACGACCTGCGCTCGCCGATCGCCTGGGCGCCGGTCTCGCGAGTTCCCCACGGCGATGGCGAGACCGGGCACTTCCCGCACATCATCGAGCGCGGCAAGCCCGGGGTGATCGGCGTGCTGGCCAACGGCAGGCGCTTCGTCAATGAGGCGCACGGTTACCACGACTATGTCGCCGCCCTGCTCGAGGCCACCCCGCCCGGGCAGCCGGCACGCTCCTGGCTGGTCTGCGACCGGCGCTTCCTGCGTCGCTACGGCCTCGGCTACGTGCGTCCGGCGCCGCTGCCGATCGCCGCGCACCTGCGCAGCGGCTATCTCAAGCGCGGGACCAGCCTGGATCAGTTGGCAAGGAGCTGCGGCATCGACCCGTCCGGCCTGGCCGCCACCGTCGCCGAATACAACCGCCACGCCCGCGAGGGCCGCGACCCAGAGTTCGGCCGCGGCGGCACGGCATTCAACCGCAAGCAGGGCGACCCGGCGTATCCGGGGCCGAATCCCTGCGTCGCCCCCATCGAACGCGGACCGTACTACGCGGTGCAGGTCGAGCCCGGCTGCTTCGGCACCTTCGCCGGGCTGAAGACCGACGCCCAGGCCCGCGTGCTGGACGGCGGCGGCCAGCCGATCCCCGGCCTGTACGCGGCGGGCGCGGACATGGCGAGCCTGTTCGCCGGCCACTATCCCTCCGGCGGCATCAACCTGGGGCCGGCGCTGACCTTCGGCTACATCGCCGGCCGCCATATCGCCGGCGCCCTCGGCTACGAGCAGGAGCAAGCGCAGCGCGGTTGAACGTTCCAGCGGGCGCAGCGGCCTAAACAGGCAAGCTTTCCTTCGGAACCCAAGCATGAGCGCAGCGCCACCGGATATCCCCGCCCTGCCCGCCGGCCTCTGCTACGTCGACGACCGCCAGCCGGGCATCCGTCGACGCCGGCAGGGCAAGCGCTTCGTCTATTTCGATGCCGACGGCCAGCGCATCGGCGACGCCGAGGAGATCCGCCGGCTGGACAAGCTGGCCATTCCGCTGGCCTATCGCGAGGTCTGGATCTGTCCCGACCCCAACGGCCATCTCCAGGCCACCGGCCGCGACGCCCGTGGGCGCAAGCAGTACCGCTACCACCCGCGCTGGCGCGAGGTACGCGATGCCGACAAGTACGAGCGCCTGCTGCGCTTCGGCCAGGCGCTGCCGCGGCTGCGCCGGCACATCGACGCCCAGTTGCGCCTGCCCGGCCTCGGTCGCGACAAGGTGGTGGCCCTGGCGGTTGCGCTGCTCGACGCCACCCTGATCCGCGTCGGCAACCACCGCTACGCCCGCGACAACCGCTCCTACGGCCTGACCACCCTGCGTACCCGGCACGTGGACGTGAACGGCAGTCGCATCCGGTTCCGCTTCAAGGGCAAGAGCGGCATCGAGCACGACGTCAGCCTGGAGCATCCGCGCCTGGCGCGGGTGCTGCGGCGCTGCCTGGAATTGCCCGGCCAGGACCTGTTGCAGTACCTGGACGAGGACGGCCAGCCGCACCGCATCGGCTCCCACGACATCAACGAGTACCTGCGCCGGCATACCGGCGAGGATTTCAGCGCCAAGGACTACCGTACCTGGGCCGGCAGCGCGCTGGCGCTGGAGCGCCTGCGGCGTGCCGAAGCCGACGGGCTTGGCGCGGTGGTGGCGGAGGTCGCCGCCGAATTGGGCAACAGCGTGGCGATCTGCCGGCAATGCTACATCCACCCGGCGATCATCGAGGCCTACCAGGCCGGGCAACTGGGCCAGCTCAGGCGCGCCCGCAAGCGCCGCTGGCTGAGTGCCGAGGAAGCGACCCTGCTGGCCTTCCTCGACACGCCCGGCTGATCAGTTGCCCGGGTGCGAATCGATGCCGTGCCGGCGCAGCAGGCCGAGCAGGCGGCCAATCTCGGTCTGGCAGGCTTCCAGTTCCTTGCGCAGGGTGTGTTCGCGGCGCTGCTGCTCCAGCTTCACGCGTTCGAGTTCGGCGCGCGCCTCACGGCGGATCTGCCGCTCGCGCTCCTTGTCGGAATGCTCGGCGCCGAGGGCCTCTTCGGCCTTGCGCGCGCGGTATTCGCGCATCCGCTGGGCGGCCGACTTGGCCTTGCCGCTCGGCTTGGGCCCGGGTTTGCTGGCTTTCATGAACGCCTCCATCTGCGTAACGTTACGCAATCAGAATAGCGTAACGTTACGCAGATAGACAGGGTCTATGCTTAGAGCGGCGGGGCCGAGCGCAGCATCACCGACTTCAGCGCGAAGGCCGACTTGATGCCAGCCACGCCGGGAATGCAGGTCAGGGTATTGGTGAGGAACGCCTGGTAGGCGGCGAGATCCTTGACCACAACCCGCAGCATGTAGTCCGCATCGCCGGTCATCTGGAAACAGCTCATGACCTGCGGCGCATCGACGATGCGTTCCTCGAAGCGAGCGAGGTAGTCGCCGGTCTGCTTTTCCAGGGACACCGAGACGAACACGCTCATCGCCCCGGACAGGCGCTCCTCGTCGAGCCGGGCGAAGTAGCCCTGGATGTAGTGTTCCTCTTCCAGGCGGCGTACCCGGCGCAGCGTCGGCGTCAGCGACAGGCCGACCTTCTGGGCGAGATCGCGCCAGCTCAGGCGGCCGTCGTCGGCCAGGGCACGGAGGATTTTCAGGTCGATGCGGTCGAGTTCAGCCATGGTGCGTTGTTTCTCTTGTTAGCAATTCTTGTAGTTCAAACAACCCAATACTGCCGGAATACCTTAGTCAATTTGGAGCAAAAAACTAGCACCCGAAGCCTATACTGAAATTACAAAAACAAAACCCGAGGGCCTCACCATGAGTGACGTCACCCAGTACGACCGCGCCTGCCGTACCCCGGCATGCCTGCAACCCGCCCCCACCCACAGGACGGGAACCCGCCATCCGCCCAGTCCGCCGCTTCGAGCGCCGTTCGCCCGTTTCTGATCTCTCCAACCGTTTGGCCCGGACCGGGCCGGAGGCCTGTCATGAGTGATTACGAGCCGTTGCGTCTGCATGTCCCGGAGCCCACCGGGCGTCCTGGCTGCAAGACCGACTTTTCCTATCTGCACCTGTCCCCCGCCGGCGAGGTACGCAAGCCGCCGGTGGATGTCGAGCCCGCCGAGACCAGCGACCTGGCCTACAGCCTGGTACGCGTGCTCGACGACGACGGCCACGCCGTCGGTCCCTGGAATCCGCAGCTCAGCAACGAACAACTGCTGCGCGGCATGCGGGCGATGCTCAAGACCCGTCTGTTCGACGCGCGCATGCTCACCGCGCAACGGCAGAAAAAGCTTTCCTTCTATATGCAATGCCTCGGCGAGGAAGCCATCGCCACCGCCCACACCCTGGCCCTGCGCGACGGCGACATGTGCTTCCCGACCTATCGCCAGCAAGGCATCCTGATCACCCGCGAATACCCGCTGGTGGACATGATCTGCCAGCTTCTCTCCAACGAGGCCGACCCGCTCAAGGGCCGCCAGCTACCGATCATGTACTCGAGCAAGGAGGCCGGTTTCTTCTCCATCTCCGGCAACCTCGCCACCCAGTTCATCCAGGCGGTCGGCTGGGGCATGGCCTCGGCGATCAAGGGCGACACGCGCATCGCCTCGGCCTGGATCGGCGACGGCGCCACCGCCGAGTCGGACTTCCACACCGCCCTCACCTTCGCCCATGTCTACCGCGCGCCGGTAATCCTCAACGTGGTCAACAACCAGTGGGCGATCTCCACCTTCCAGGCCATCGCCGGCGGCGAAGGCACCACCTTCGCCAACCGTGGCGTGGGCTGCGGGATCGCCTCGCTGCGGGTCGACGGCAATGACTTCCTGGCGGTCTACGCCGCCTCCGAGTGGGCCGCCGAGCGCGCCCGGCGCAACCTCGGGCCGAGCCTGATCGAATGGGTCACCTACCGCGCCGGCCCGCACTCGACTTCGGACGACCCGTCCAAGTACCGCCCCGCCGACGACTGGACCAACTTCCCGCTGGGCGACCCGATCGCCCGCCTGAAGCGGCACATGATCGGCCTCGGCATCTGGTCGGAGGAACAGCACGAAGCCACCCACAAGGCCCTCGAAGCCGAAGTACTGGCCGCGCAGAAACAGGCGGAGAGCCATGGCACCCTGATCGACGGCCGGGTGCCGAGCGCCGCCAGCATGTTCGAGGACGTCTATGCAGAACTGCCGGAGCACCTGCGCCGGCAACGCCAGGAGCTCGGGGTATGAATGCCATGAACCCGCAACACGAGAACGCCCAGACGGTCACCAGCATGACCATGATCCAGGCGCTGCGCTCGGCGATGGACATCATGCTCGAGCGCGACGACGACGTGGTGGTATTCGGCCAGGACGTCGGCTACTTCGGCGGCGTGTTCCGCTGCACCGAAGGCCTGCAGAAGAAATACGGCACCTCGCGGGTGTTCGATGCGCCGATCTCCGAGAGCGGCATCATCGGCGCCGCGGTCGGCATGGGCGCCTACGGCCTGCGCCCGGTGGTGGAGATCCAGTTCGCCGACTACGTCTACCCGGCCTCCGACCAGTTGATCTCCGAGGCGGCGCGCCTGCGCTATCGCTCGGCCGGCGACTTCATCGTGCCGATGACCGTACGCATGCCCTGTGGCGGCGGCATCTACGGCGGGCAAACGCACAGCCAGAGCCCGGAGGCGATGTTCACCCAGGTCTGCGGCCTGCGCACGGTGATGCCGTCCAACCCCTACGACGCCAAGGGCCTGCTGATCGCCTGCATCGAGAACGACGACCCGGTGATCTTCCTCGAGCCCAAGCGCCTCTACAACGGCCCGTTCGATGGCCACCACGACCGCCCGGTGACGCCCTGGTCCAAGCATCCGGCGAGCCAGGTGCCGGACGGCTACTACAAGGTGCCGCTGGACAAGGCGGCGATCGTCCGTCCCGGCGCGGCGCTGACCGTGCTGACCTACGGCACCATGGTCTACGTGGCCCAGGCCGCGGCCGACGAGACCGGCCTGGACGCCGAGATCATCGACCTCCGCAGCCTCTGGCCGCTGGACCTGGAAACCATCGTCGCCTCGGTGAAGAAGACCGGCCGCTGCGTCATCGCCCACGAGGCGACCCGCACCTGCGGGTTCGGCGCCGAGCTGATGTCGCTGGTGCAGGAGCACTGCTTCCACCACCTGGAGGCGCCGATCGAGCGCGTCACCGGTTGGGACACCCCCTACCCGCATGCCCAGGAGTGGGCGTATTTCCCCGGCCCCGCGCGCGTCGGCGCGGCATTCAAGCGTGTGATGGAGGTCTGAATGGGTACCCATGTGATCAAGATGCCGGACATCGGGGAAGGCATCGCCGAGGTCGAACTGGTGGAGTGGCATGTCCAGGTCGGCGATTCGGTCAATGAAGACCAGGTTCTCGCCGAGGTGATGACCGACAAGGCCACGGTGGAGATTCCCTCGCCGGTGGCCGGACGCATCCTCGCCCTCGGCGGCCAGCCGGGCCAGGTGATGGCGGTGGGCGGCGAACTGATCCGCCTGGAGGTGGAAGGCGCCGGCAACCTCGCCGAGAGTCCGGCCGCGGCGACGCCGGCCGCGCCCGTCGCAGCCGCCCCGGAGGAACCCAAGGAGACCCCGGTCGCGGCGCCGAAAGCCGCCGCCGAAGCGCCGCGCGCCTTGCGCGACAGCGAGGCGCCACGGCAGCGGCGCCAGCCCGGCGAACGCCCGCTGGCCTCCCCCGCGGTGCGCCAGCGCGCCCGCGACCTGGGCATCGAGTTGCAATTCGTGCAGGGCAGCGGTCCCGCCGGACGCGTCCTCCACGAGGACCTCGATGCCTACCTGACCCAGGACGGCAGCGTCACGCGCAGCGGCGGCGCCGCGCAAGGGTATGCCGAGCGACACGACGAACAGGCGGTGCCGGTGATCGGCCTGCGTCGCAAGATCGCCCAGAAGATGCAGGACGCCAAGCGACGCATCCCGCATTTCAGCTATGTCGAGGAAATCGACGTCACCGACCTGGAAGCCCTGCGCGCCCATCTCAACCAGAAATGGGGTGGCCAGCGCGGCAAGCTGACCCTGCTGCCGTTCCTGGTCCGCGCCATGGTCGTGGCGCTGCGCGACTTCCCGCAGTTGAACGCGCGCTACGACGACGAGGCCGAGGTGGTCACCCGCTACGGCGCGGTGCACGTCGGCATCGCCACCCAGAGCGACAACGGCCTGATGGTGCCGGTGCTGCGCCACGCCGAATCGCGCGACCTCTGGGGCAACGCCAGCGAAGTGGCGCGCCTGGCCGAAGCCGCGCGCAGCGGCAAGGCGCAACGCCAGGAGCTGTCCGGCTCGACCATCACCCTGAGCAGCCTCGGCGCGCTCGGCGGGATCGTCAGCACACCGGTGATCAACCATCCGGAGGTGGCCATCGTCGGCGTCAACCGCATCGTCGAGCGACCGATGGTGGTCGGCGGCAACATCGTCGTGCGCAAGATGATGAACCTCTCCTCCTCCTTCGACCACCGGGTGGTCGACGGGATGGACGCGGCGGCCTTCATCCAGGCCGTGCGCGGCCTGCTCGAACATCCTGCCACCCTGTTCCTGGAGTAAGCGATGAGCCAGATCCTGAAGACTTCCCTGCTGATCGTCGGCGGCGGTCCCGGCGGCTACGTCGCGGCGATCCGTGCCGGACAACTGGGCATTCCCACCGTACTGGTGGAGGGCGCCGCCCTCGGCGGCACCTGCCTGAACGTCGGCTGCATCCCGTCGAAGGCGCTGATCCACGCCGCCGAGGAATACCTCAAGGCCCGCCACTATGCCGGCCGGTCGGCGCTGGGCATCCAGGTACAGGCGCCGAGCATCGACATCGCCCGCACCGTGGAATGGAAGGACGCCATCGTCGACCGCCTCACCAGCGGCGTCGCCGCGCTGCTGAAGAAACACGGGGTCGATGTCGTCCAGGGCTGGGCGAGGATCCTCGACGGCAAAAGCGTGGCGGTCGAACTCGCCGGCGGCGGCAGCCAGCGCATCGAGTGCGAGCACCTGCTGCTGGCCGCCGGCTCGCAGAGCGTCGAGCTACCGATCCTGCCGCTGGGCGGCAAGGTGATCTCCTCCACCGAGGCGCTGGCGCCCGGCAGCCTGCCCAAGCGCCTGGTGGTGGTCGGCGGCGGCTACATCGGCCTGGAGCTGGGCACCGCCTACCGCAAGCTCGGCGTCGAGGTGGCGGTGGTGGAAGCACAACCGCGCATCCTGCCGGGCTACGACGAGGAACTGACCAAGCCGGTGGCCCAGGCCTTGCGCAAGCTGGGCGTCGAGCTGTACCTCGGGCACAGCCTGCTGGGCCCGAGCGAGAACGGCGTGCGGGTCCGCGACGGCGCCGGCGAGGAGCGCGAGATCGCCGCCGACCAGGTACTGGTGGCGGTCGGCCGCAAGCCGCGCAGCGAAGGCTGGAACCTGGAAAGCCTGGGCCTGGACATGAACGGCCGGGCGGTGAAGGTCGACGACCAGTGCCGCACCTCGATGCGCAATGTCTGGGCCATCGGCGATCTCGCCGGCGAGCCGATGCTCGCGCACCGGGCCATGGCCCAGGGCGAGATGGTCGCCGAGCTGATCGCCGGCAGGCGTCGCCAGTTCGCCCCGGTGGCGATCCCCGCGGTGTGCTTCACCGATCCGGAAGTGGTGGTCGCCGGGTTGTCCCCGGAGCAGGCGAAGGATGCCGGCCTGGACTGCCTGGTGGCGAGCTTCCCGTTCGCCGCCAACGGCCGCGCCATGACCCTGGAGGCCAACGAAGGCTTCGTCCGCGTGGTGGCGCGTCGCGACAACCACCTGGTCGTCGGCTGGCAGGCGGTGGGCAAGGCGGTCTCGGAACTGTCCACGGCCTTCGCCCAGTCGCTGGAGATGGGCGCCCGCCTGGAAGACATCGCCGGCACCATCCACGCCCATCCGACCCTCGGCGAAGCGGTCCAGGAAGCCGCCCTGCGCGCGCTGGGACACGCCCTGCACATCTGATTCCCGCGAACCTCGGTAGCCGGCCAACCACCGGCGCACATTACCCCCTTGCCCGTCGGGCAAGGGGGCTTTTTTCGTGGCCGCGAACCGGGTCGTCAGCAGGTCTCACCGCCCTGCGCGATCCCCCGCCCCTCACTCCGTCTCCAGCAACCCATGCCGCAAGCTCCCCGCCGCCAGGCGCTGGCGAATATCCTCGTCGATCCGCGGATCGTCCGGGCGGTACAGGCGCACCTGGCGGTAGGCGTTGATCCGGTTGATTTCCGCACCGAGGTACTCCCAGACCACCCGGCTGCATGCCGGGGTCCGCCGGTCACCGCTGGAAACGCCCATCTTCAGGCCGTTCAGGCGGGTGATACGGCTCTTGAAACTGGGAATGAGGATGGTCTGGCTCATCTCGTTGAGGGTCAGCGACTCGTAGTCGATCAGGAACACCCGGTCCTGCAACTGGAAGGCCGCGCCGAGATAACGGCAACGCGCCCACTCCTCTGCCTGCACGTCGGTACTGCTGGTGCGCTCCTGGCGTTCCTGGCGCTCGAAGAGGAACACGCCGTCCTCCTCGTAGAGATGCACCAGGGAGAGCAGGATGCTGCCTGGCACCGACATGCAGTTGGCATATTCGAAGTAGTAGCCGCAGTAGCGGCCCAGGTCGCCGGCCTCGGCGCGCAGCGGTTGCAGCAGCCGCAACAGCGGGTCGTTGCTGGACTGGCGCGGCTGGGCGCTGGCACGGGCGCCGATCAGGCGGGCGAACTGCTCGGGCGGCAAGCCCAGCTCGTAGTCCTCGACGCCGAAGAAGTCGCCGATCCGCTTGCGGTTGTACGGCGTCGGCTGGCTCTGGCCGCTGAGGTACTTGTTGAACTGTGCGCGATTGATCGCCAATTGCCGGCAAACCTCGGAAATCGAGCGGTAATGGCTGCAAAGCAGCTTGAGATTGGCGCCCAGGTGCTCGGACATCGGCGGCTCCGAAAGTGATGCTATGGACGCGATTCTAGCATCAGGTCGCATCAAGCAGGAGCAACCCGCGAAATTGTAACCAGGTGCGTCATGGCCAACCATGCGCCGCGCACCAAGGCGCTGCCGCAGCGCACGCCGGTACCAGAATAAGAACCGAGGTAGACCTCCATGCTTGAAATGCTCAACGATTTCCTTTCCGGAAAAGTCCTCATCGTCCTGATCGTCGGCCTGGGCGCCTACTTCACGATCCGTTCGCGCTTCGTCCAGTTCCGCCACTTCGGCCACATGTTCGGCGTGTTCAGGGAATCACTGCGCGGCCAGGCCGGCCAGCTCAGTTCCTTCCAGGCCCTGATGCTGAGCCTCGCCGGCCGGGTCGGCGCCGGCAACATCGCCGGGGTCGGCATCGCCGTGACCCTCGGCGGTCCGGGGGCGGTGTTCTGGATGTGGGTCACCGCGCTGGTCGGCATGTCCAGCAGCTTCTTCGAATGCACCCTGGCCCAGGTCTACAAGCGCAGCGACGGCGACGGCCTGTATCGCGGCGGCCCGTCCTACTACATCCAGCACGGCCTGAAGCTGCGCTCGATGGCGGTGGTCTTCGCGGTACTCCTGCTGGTGACCTACGGCTTCGCCTTCAACGGCCTGCAGTCCTACACCGTCACCCATTCGCTGCAGAACGCCTTCGGCTTCGCCCCGCAGCACACCGGGATCGCCCTGGCGGTGCTGCTCGGCGTGGTCTTCATCGGCGGCATCAAGCGCATCGCCGCGGTCTCCGACCTGCTGGTGCCGATCAAGACCCTGGCCTACATCGGTGTCACCCTGTACGTCATCGCCAGCCAGATCGAGCACGTCCCGGCAATGCTGGAAACCATCGTCAAGAGCGCCTTCGGCCTCGACCCGGCGTTCGGCGGCCTGCTCGGCAGCGCCATCGTGATGGGCGTCAAGCGTGGCGTCTTCGCCAACGAGGCCGGCCTGGGCAGCGCGCCGAACGTCGCCGCGGTCGCCGCCGTGCGCCATCCGGCGGCGCAGGGCGTGGTCCAGGCCTTCAGCGTGTTCCTCGACACCTTCGTGATCTGTACCTGCACCGCCCTGCTGATTCTGCTCTCGGGCTTCTACACCCCGGGCTTCGAAGGCGACGGCATCGTCCTCACCCAGAACTCCCTGGCCGCGGTGGTCGGCGACTGGGGCCGGGTGTTCGTCAGCGTGGCCCTGTCGCTGTTCGTCTTCACCTGCATCCTCTACAACTTCTACCTGGGCGAGAACAGCCTGCAGTTCCTCAGCCGCAACCGCCTGGTGCTGATCGGCTACCGCGCGCTGGTGCTGGCCCTGGTGGTCTGGGGCTCGGTGCAGGACCTGTCCACCGTGTTCGCCTTCGCCGACATCACCATGACCTGCCTGGCCTTCGTCAACCTGATGGCCCTGGCTCTGCTGTTCAAGGTCGGCCTGCGGGTGATGCGCGACTACGACGTGCAGCGCCGCGCCGGGATCAAGCAGCCGGTGTTCGACTCGGCGCAGTTCGCCGACCTCGACCTGGACCGCGAAGCCTGGCCCGCCGGCCAGCACGCCGAGCCCCCGGCGCAGGCGGACGCCGAGCCGCTGCCGAGCGGCACTCGCTGAGTTTCGCGCAGGCGCCCTCCCCCTGGAGCGGCGCCTGCGCCACAATGGCGTCCCCTCTTCGCACGTCCGTCGCGAAAAGGCCCGACACAAGGATTACGGATGCTCCCAGTCAAGAACCTCTTCGTGCTCTACACCGGCGGCACCATCGGCATGTTGCAGACCCCGCAGGGCCTGGCCCCGGCCGGCGGCTTCGAAGCGCGCATGCGCGACCACCTGCAAAGCCTCGGCGACGCCCCGGACCTGCGCTGGCGCTTCGCCGAACTGCAACCGCCGCTGGACAGCGCCAACATGACCCAGGGCAACTGGCTGGCGATGCGCGACGCCATCGTCGCCGCGCTCGACGCCGGCCACGACGGCGTGCTGCTCCTGCACGGCACCGACACCCTGGCCTACAGCGCCGCGGCGCTGTCCTTCCTGCTCCTCGACCTGCCGATCCCGGTGCTGCTGACCGGCTCCATGCTGCCGGCCGGCGCGCCGGGCAGCGATGCCTGGGACAACCTGGTCGGCGCCCTGCGCGTCCTCCAGGAGGGCCACGCGCGCGGCGTACAGGTCTATTTCAACGATGCCCTGCTGCACGGCGCGCGGGTCAGCAAGCTGCGCAGCGATGCGTTCGACGCCTTCGCCGAACTGCCGCGACCACGCCACGCCGAGCATGCGCCGGTGCCCGCGGCGCTCGGCTACCGCCAGCCGCGCCGGGAAGTGAACCTCGCCGTGCTGCCGCTCTATCCAGGGCTGCGCGCCGCGCACCTGCGCGGACTGCTCGACAGCGGCGTGGAAGCGCTGCTGCTGGAATGCTATGGCAGCGGCACCGGCCCGTCCGACGACGAGGAGCTGCTGGCGACCCTGCGTGAAGCCCACGCCCGCGGCGTGCTGCTCGCCGCGGTCAGCCAGTGCGCCTACGGCCAGGTCGAGTTCGGCGTCTACGCCGCCGGCAGCCGCCTGCGCGACGCCGGCCTGGTCTCGGCTGGCGGAATGACCCGCGAGGCGGCCCTGGGCAAGCTCTTCGGCCTGCTCGGCGCCGGCCTCGGACGCGACGAAGCGCAACGCTGGTTCGCCCTCGACCTGTGCGGCGAGAACGCCGACTGACCGCCCTGCGGCCGCCCGCCGGCGGCCGCTTCCTTCCGCGCTCCCCGCGATACGCGACAACGCCGGCGGCCCGCCCGTGCCCGGCGCCCATCGTCAAGCTTCAGCGAACAGTGTTTCCGGCCTTCCCCGGTTTATCCCCCGGCGGCGAGTCCACAGGATGTCGCCTTCCGCTGCCGGCCCCGCCGGCATCCGCCCACAAGGAGGAAACACCTGCATGTACGCCATCGCCGAAGACACCCGTCCCGCACGCGTATTGAAAGAACTGTTGCTCTATCGCCGCCGTTACCCCGAGCATCGCCAGAGCGCCAGCGAAGCGGACGAGGTCCGCCGCATCGAACAGGTCCAGTTGCCGCGCATCGCCGCCTTCATCGAAGCCGGCGAGCCCATCGAGTTCGTCCTGCCGGCGTTTCCGGCCAAGTCGCCGAACCCCGGCAAGGTCCTCGACAGCCGTCCGGACATGGCCGAGCGCCTGTCGCTGTCGTTCCTCAACCACCTGTGCCAGCGCATCCAGCTGTTCTATGCACCGGGCGCGAAGATCACCGTCTGCTCCGACGGCCGGGTGTTCGGCGACCTGGTGAGGATCGGCGATGCGCACATCAGCGCCTACCAGGATGCCTTGCGCCTGATGATCGAGGAGATCGGCGCCACCCATATCGGCGTGTTCAACCTGGAGGACGTACGCGCCTTCGAGGCCCAGCGCGACAACCACGAGCAGCTCCGCCAGTTGCTGATCGACGGCTACGCCGAGCCGCTGGAAAGCATCCGCGAGACCCTGCTGGCCAGCGAAGAAGGCCTGCTGCTGTACCGCGCCATCACCCGCTTCCTCTACGAGGACGGCCTGACCCCCGACTACCAGGGCTCGAAGACCGCCCTGCAACGCGACGCCAAGGAGCGCGCCTACGGGGTGATCCAGCGCAGCTGGGCCTGGGGCGCGCTGCTGGCCGACCAGTTCCCCCGCGCGATCCGCCTGTCCATCCATCCGCAGCCGGCGGACAGCCTGAAGTTCGGCATCCACATGATGCCGACCCGCGACGACTGGCTGACGCCCTGGCACGGCGTTGCGGTGAACACCGAGGACCGCTTCGTGCTGATGAAGCGCAGCGAGGTGCTGGAACTCGGCGGCGAACTGGTGCAGATAAACGGCCAGCCCAGTCACTACCGCCTGCCGGCCAGGGCCGCCCGGCGCGCCGCCGTGGCCTGAGCCCGAGGAGCCAGACGATGAACGCCTATCTCAGCGATCAACCGGTACGTCTCTCGCCGCTGCGCGACGAACAGGGCAACCAGCCGCGCTTCGGCCTGCTGCTGGAGCCCGGCCGCCCCGGCATGCACGTCGGCGAGCTGCCGGCGCAGTGGCTCAAGGGCCTGGCGCGCAGCCACCACCTGCTGCTCCTGCGCGGCTTCGCCGCCTTCGCCGACGCCGAGAGCCTGACCCGCTACTGCCACGACTTCGGCGAAGTGATGCTGTGGCCGTTCGGCGCGGTGCTCGAGCTGGTGGAACAGGAAGGCGCCGAGGACCACATCTTCGCCAACAACTACGTGCCGCTGCACTGGGACGGCATGTACCTGGAGACGGTGCCGGAATTCCAGGTGTTCCACTGTGTCGACGCGCCCGGCGACAGCGACGGCGGCCGCACCACCTTCAGCTCGACCCCGGCGGCGCTGCAACTGGCCGACAGTAGCGAGCTGGAACTCTGGCGCCGCGCCAGCGGCCGGTACCAGCGCAGCGCGGCGCACTACAGCAGCCGCTCGGCGGCACCGATAGTCGAGCGCCACCCGCGCCGAGAATTCCCCATCCTGCGTTTCTGCGAACCGCCGGTCGAGGGCGACGCCAGCTTCATCAACCCCTCCGAGTTCCACTACGACGGCATCGCCCCGGAACAGCGCGGCGAACTGCTCGCCAGCCTGCGCCGCTGCCTGTACCACCCACAGGCGCACTACGCCCACCGCTGGCGCAGCGACGACCTGGTGATCGCCGACAACCTGACCCTGCTGCACGGTCGCGAGGCCTTCGTCCACCGCGCGCCGCGCCACCTGCGGCGGGTGCATATCCACGCCGAGCCGGCGCTGCGCAACCCGCACCTGCAGCGCGACTGACCGCCCCGCCGGCCGTGCGCGCCACGGCCGGCGTCCCGACAAGGAACCAGCATGAGCCATTCCGTCCCCAACGCGCTGATGACCGGCGCCGACTATCTCGACAGCCTGCGCGACGGTCGCCAGGTCTACCTCAACGGCGAACGGGTCGCCGACGTCACCCGGCACAGGGCGTTCCGCAACGCCTGCCGCAGCATCGCCGGGCTCTACGACGGCCTCCACGGCGAGCAGCGCGACGTCCTCACCCGGGTCGATGCCCAAGGCCGCCGCAGCCACCGCTTCTTCACCCCCGCGCAGAACGCCGAGGACCTGCTCGGCGCGCGCGAGGCGATCGGCTGCTGGTCGCGCATGACCTACGGCTTCATGGGGCGTACCCCGGACTACAAGGCGGCGTTCATGTCCGGGCTGGAGGCCGGCGCCGGCTTCTACGGCGACTACCGGCAGAACGCCTGCGCCTGGCACCGCGCCTTCGCCGACCGCGGGCTGTTCCTCAACCACGCGATCATCAATCCGCCGCTGGACCGCAGCAAGGCGATCCACGAGATGCGCGACGTGTTCGTCCACGTCGAACGCGAGACCGACCAGGGTATCGTCGTCAGCGGGGCGAAGATGCTCGCCACCGGCAGCGCCATCACCAACGCCACCTTCGTCGCCCCGGTCGCCTCGGCGCAGATGGAGGCCGGCAAGGCCGAGGACTTCGCCGTTGTATTCTTCGCCCGCATGGACAACCCTGGCCTGCGCCTGATGTGCCGGCCATCCTACGAGGAACGCGCGAGCAGCCCCTTCGACTACCCGCTGTCCAGTCGTTTCGACGAGAACGACAGCGTGCTGCTGTTCGACAAGGCGCTGATTCCCTGGGAGGACGTCCTGGTCTACCGCGACCTGCGCCGCGCCACCGGCTTCTATGCCGAGTCGGGCTTCGCCAACCTGTACAACTTCCAGTCCGGCATCCGCCTCGGGGTGAAGCTGGAACTGATGATCGGCCTGCTTTCCCTCGGCGTGCGCGCCAATGGCACCCAGGGCTTCCGCGGGATACAGGCGGCCCTCGG
Source organism: Pseudomonas sp. KBN12P06040 (assembly GCF_037574965.1). Classification (NCBI taxonomy): domain Bacteria; kingdom Pseudomonadati; phylum Pseudomonadota; class Gammaproteobacteria; order Pseudomonadales; family Pseudomonadaceae; genus Pseudomonas; species Pseudomonas sp. KBN12P06040. The sequence goes on along the minus strand of NZ_JBBELS010000001.1, from coordinate 3,021,946 downwards.
CGAGCTGATCGCCCTGCAGCACCTGCTGCAGGCGCTGACCACCGCCATGGCCCGCGACCCGGAGCGCAACGCCGCCGGTTCGGCGGTGCCGCGCCTGGAGTACGCCAATGCCCTGCGCATCCAGGTGCCGCAGATCTGGAAGCGTGTCCGCGAGTTGCTGGAAAGCGCCCTCGGCGGCGCCCCGCTGGTCACCGTCTCGGGCGCCGCCGACCTGCGCGACGGCGAGGCGCGGCGGCTGGTGGACAGCTACTACCGCGGTGCCGAGCTGGAGCCGGAGCAGCGCCTGAAGCTGTTCAAGCTGATCTGGGACGCCACCGGCAGCGAGTTCGGCGCGCGCCACGCGGTCTATGAGAGCCATTATTCCGGCAATGCCGAGCAGATCCGCCTCGACTCGCTGGCCTGGGCCAGCCGTCGCGGGCACCTGGCCTACTGCGAGGCGATGGTCCAGCGCTGCATGGCCGACTACGACATCCACGGCTGGCTGCGGGGGCCCTGGCAGCATGACTGAGCGTAAACGCTGGCTGGCCGGCTGCCTCTCGGCCCTGCTTTCCCTGCCGCTGGCCGCCGCCGTGCCGGGCCCGGACGCGCCCGCCGACCTGGCGCGCGGCAAGGCGATGGCGCAGAAGATGTGCTCGCGCTGCCACGACGACGACGGCAACGGCGGGCCACGACCGAACCGCAGCTACCCGAAGCTCGCCGGGCTCGACCGGGAATACCTGTACAAGCAGATCTACGACCTCAAGACCCAGCGCCGGCGCAACCCGGCCACCAACGGTCGCGGCGAGGAGCTGAGCGCGGCGGACGTGGTCAACGTCTCCGCCTGGTTCGCCGCCCAGCGCATGAGCGCCGGCGAACAGACCCTGGCCGACCCGGCGCAACGCGAACGCGGTCGCCAGCTCTTCGAGAACGGCCTGGCGCAGCGCGGCGTACCCCCCTGCGTCACCTGCCACGGGCCCGCCGCCCAGGGCCTGGCGGCGCTGAAGGCGCCGCGCCTTGCCGGGCAATGGGCGGAATACCTGGCAACCCAGTTGCACGGCTTCCGCGACGGCAAGCGCGGCAACAGCGCGACCATGCGCGTGGTCGCCGGCGGCCTGGAGGATAGCGACATCCAGGCGCTCGCCGGCTACCTGGGCAGCCTGGGGCCGTAAGGCGAATAACCGCTCGCGGTTATCCGCCGCCTATCCGCGACGTCGGCGGCGGATAACGCCTGTGGCGTTATTCGCCCTACCCCCAGGCACGGATGCCCGGCGTCATTCGCCCTGCGCCAGGCGGAACGGCTCGCGACCGAGATGCTCGCGCAGCGACTCGATGAACGCCCTGACCCGCACCGGCATGTAGCGCGCCGAGGGATACAGGGCGTAGATGCCGCCCTGCGGCAGGTGCCAGCCGGGCAGCAGCCGGACCAGCCGTCCGCGGGCGATCTCGCGGGCGACCAGGAAGCTCGGCAGCACGCTGACGCCGGCACCGTCGAGCACCAGGCGGTACACCGCCAGGGTGTTGTTCGCCAGCAGGCGCCCTCGGGTCTGCACCGTGGCGCGCTCGCGCTGGCGTTCGAAGGTCCAGGTCCAGGGCGTGCTCAGGCGGGTATGGCCGATCCATTCGCAGCGCGCCAGGTCGTGCGGCTGGAGCACCGGCGACAAGCCGGCGAGGTATCCCGGCGTCGCCACGGCAACCTGCTGGAAGTCGCACAGCTTGCTGGCATGCAGGCCGGAATCGCGCGGCCAGCCGATACGCACCGCGAGGTCGATGCGCTGGCCGACCAGATCGCTGAACTGGTCGTCGGCCAGCATTTCCACCTGGACCTTGGGAAACTGCCGGATGAACGCCGCGGAAACGCTGCTGATGTGCCATTTGACGAAATCCTGCGGCGCGGTGATGCGCAACCGGCCGCTGGGCTCGCCCTGCAGGTCGCGCACATCGGAGAGCGCGCCGTCCAGCTCGCCGAGCATGCGCTGGGCCACGCCGAACAGCAGTTCGCCGCGATCGGTAAGGGTCATGCGACGGGTGGTACGGGTCAGCAACTGGATCCCGAGGTCGGCCTCCAGGCGTCGCAACTGCTCGCTGAGTAGCGATTTCGACAAGCCCAGGGCCTCCGCCGCGGCGGTGAAGCTGTTGTGTTCGGCGACGGCGACGAAGGCATACAAGTGATTCAGGTTCAGATGATTCAATCGCTCCAGGGCGGCGCTCATCCTGTCATTCCTTAGCCGGGAAGTGGGTCCGGACGGGTCTTGTCGAAAAATCCTGCTGCGACGGAACGGCGGCATTCGACAGGACCCGCAACGATCGGTGAGCGTGATGACGCGACCGGGCGGTCAGGTCGTCGTTAAAGACCGCCAGGCGCGCATAAGTTTCAGCGCGCCACCTTCGTTTTCCGATAAATGAGAACTGCTTCAGACGGTCGGCCGGGTGCTTTCATGTCAGCGAGCCCCGCCTGATTGATCGCTTTCTACCGACAAACCACTCTTAAAGTAGTTTCTCAAGTATTGGACAAATTTCCTTTTTATTTATGGAGATACGGCACATTCATTCCATTCGACATTAATAATCGAAAGCCATCATGCGAAACGATTATTCGTTTTTCATGAACAGCCTCCTGGCTGTCATGCCTGACCGACCCTCGGTAGGCGTTTTTTTTCCGTTGACGGGCATCGGCCTTCTGGTATTTTCTGAAACCGGTTTCAGCTCCTGGCATCCGCTGGCGAAGACCAGCCGGACACACCAATAAGAACAGCACCAAGAGGTACCAGGTCCGTGAATGGTTCAGTACTGCCCAGCCGTGGCCGCGTCACCATCAACCAGGTGGCCGAGGCCGCCGGCGTCTCCAAGGCCAGCGTGTCGCGCTATATCGGCGGCGACCGCCAGTTGCTCGCCGATGCCACCGCCCGGCGCATCGAGCGCGCCATCGACCAGCTCGACTACCGCCCCAACCAGATGGCCCGAGGCCTCAAGCGCGGGCGCACACGGCTGATCGGAATGCTGGTGGCGGACATCCTCAACCCCTACTCCGTGGCCGTCATGCATGGCGTGGAAACCGCCTGCCGCGAACACGGCTACAGCCTGGTGGTGTGCAATACCGACCGCGACGACGAGCAGGAACGTCATCACCTGGCCGCCCTGCAGTCCTACAACGTCGAAGGACTGATCGTGAACACCCTCGGCCACCATCCCGGCGAACTGCGCGCCCTGCACCGCGAACTGCCGATGGTGCTGGTGGACCGCCAGTTGGCCGAGCTGGATACCGACCTGGTCGGCCTGGACAACGCCGACGCCGTCGAACAGGCCCTGGACCACCTTCAACAACGCGGCTTCCGCGACATCCTGCTGGTCACCGAACCGCTCGACGGCACCAGCTCGCGGATCGAGCGGGTCCAGGCCTTCAATGCCTCCATCGGCCGGCGACCGGCGCTCAAGGGCCAGGTCCTGCAGACCGACGACTTCTTCCGCGACGGCCTGCGCGCCTTCCTTTCGGCCAGCGGCCCCGGGCCAAAGGCGCTGTTCACCTGCAACGGCGTCGCCACCCTCTGCGCCACCCGCCAACTGCGCGACCTCGGCTGCCGGCTGTTCGACGAGGTCGGCCTGCTGGCCCTGGACGAACTCGACTGGTACCCGCTGGTGGGCAGCGGCATCACCGCCCTCGCCCAACCCACCGACGAAATCGGCCGCACCGCCTTCGAGCGCCTTCTGGCGCGACTCGAAGGCGACCGCGAGCCGGCGCGCCGGGTGACCTTCCCGGCGCAACTGATCGTTCGCGGCTCGACCCATCCACGCGGCTAGCGGCCTGCCGCCGGCGCGTTGCCGGCGGCTTTCGCACGGCCTGAAATGAAACCGGTTTCAGAGGATCGCCAATGTCCCTTCACCCTGTCTCCATCAGTCTTTCCAGCTACGGCGCGGACCTCGTTCGCAGTCGCGGCCAGGCCAGCTTCCTGCCCCTGCTGGGGATGGCCGGCGCGCAGCGCGTGGAACTGCGCGAGGAACTCTTCGCCGGCCCGCCGGATACCGAAGCGCTGACCGCCGCCATCCAGTTGCAGGGGCTGGAATGCGTGTTCTCCTCGCCCCTCGAGCTGTGGCGCGAAGACGGCCAGTTGAACCCCGAGCTGGAGCCGACCCTGCGCCGCGCCGAAGCCTGCGGGGCCGGCTGGCTCAAGGTCTCGCTCGGTCATCTGCCGGAACAGCCCGACCTCGCCGCCCTCGCCCGGCGCCTGGCGCGCCACGGCTTGCAACTGCTGGTGGAGAACGACCAGACGCCCCAGGGCGGCCGGATCGAGGTGCTGGAACGCTTCTTCCGCCTCGCCGAGCGCCAGCAACTGGACCTGGCGATGACCTTCGACATCGGCAACTGGCGCTGGCAGGAGCAGGCGGTGGACGATGCCGCCCTGCGCCTGGGCCGCTACGTCGGCTACGTGCACTGCAAGGCGGTGATCCGCAACCGCGACGGCAAGCTGGTCGCGGTGCCGCCGTCGGCCGCCGACCTGCAGTACTGGCAGCGCCTGCTGCAGCATTTCCCGGAAGGCGTGGCGCGGGCCATCGAATACCCGCTGCTGGGCGACGACCTGCTCAGTCTCAGCCGCCGGCACATCGCCGCCCTCGCCCGCCTCGGCCATCCCCAGGAGGAACGCCAGCATGGCTGACTTCGAGATCCTCTGCTTCGGCGAGACCATGGCCATGTTCGTCGCCGAACAGCCCGGCGAACTGGACCGGGTCGAGCAGTTCGGCAAGCGCATCGCCGGCGCCGACAGCAACGTCGCCATCGGCCTCGCCCGCCTCGGCTTCGCGGTGGCCTGGCTGAGCCGGGTCGGCGACGACTCGCTCGGCCGTTTCGTACTCGACAGCCTGACTCGCGAGGGTCTCGACTGCCGCTTCGTCGAGGTCGACGCGCAAGCGCCCACCGGGTTCCAGATGAAGTCCCGCGAGGTCGATGGTGCCGACCCGCGGGTCGAGTACTTCCGCCGCGGCTCGGCGGCCAGCCGGCTGGGCCTCGCCCATATCCGCGAAGAAATGCTCGGCGCCCGCCACCTGCACGCCACCGGCATTCCGCCGGCACTCTCGGCGAGTGCCTGCGAACTGTCCCACGAACTGATGCGGCGCATGCGCGGCAAGGGCGCCAGCCTGTCCTTCGACCCCAACCTGCGACCCTCGCTGTGGCCCAGCGAGCGCCGCATGATCGCCGAGATCAACGCCCTCGCCGCGCATGCCCACTGGGTCCTGCCGGGCCTGGAGGAAGGCCGCCTGCTCAGCGGCTGGCAGGAACCCGCGGATATCGCCGCGTTCTACCTGGACATGGGTGTCGACGCGGTGGCGATCAAGCTCGGCCCGAGCGGCGCCTACTATCGCGATGCCCACGGCGAAGGACTGGTCCCCGGCGTGCCGGTGGCGACCGTGGTGGACACCGTGGGCGCCGGCGACGGCTTCGCGGTCGGGGTGGTCAGCGCGCTGCTGGAAGGTCTGCCGCTGCCCGACGCGGTGGCGCGCGGCAACTGGATCGGCAGCCGCGCGGTACAGGTCCGCGGCGACATGGAGGGGCTGCCGAAACGCAGCCAACTGCTCGACCGCGAGCACCGCAGGAGCGCCTGAACCCGCCGCCCACGCGGCACCTGTTGCGACAAGAACAAGACAAGCTCAGGAGATACCCGACCATGACCATGCCTCGCCTCGCCAGCAGCCGCTGGTGGTACATCATGCCGATCGTTTTCGTCACCTACAGCCTGGCCTACCTGGACCGCGCCAACTACGGCTTCGCCGCCGCCTCCGGGATGGCCGACGACCTGCGGATCACTCCCGGGCTGTCCTCGCTGCTGGGCGCGCTGTTCTTCCTCGGTTACTTCTTCTTCCAGGTGCCGGGGGCGATCTACGCGGAAAAGCGCAGCGTCAAGAAGCTGATCTTCGTCAGCCTGATCCTCTGGGGCGGGCTGGCCACCCTGACCGGGATGGTCGCCAACGTCTACCTGCTGATCGGCATCCGCTTCCTCCTCGGCGTGGTCGAGGCGGCGGTGATGCCAGCGATGCTGGTCTACCTCTGCCACTGGTTCACCCGCGCCGAGCGCTCGCGGGCGAACACCTTCCTGATCCTCGGCAACCCGGTGACCATCCTCTGGATGTCGGTGGTCTCCGGCTACCTGGTGGAGCATTTCAGCTGGCGCTGGATGTTCATCATCGAAGGCCTGCCGGCGGTGATCTGGGCCTTCATCTGGTGGCGCCTGGTGGAAGACCGCCCGCGCCAGGCCGCCTGGCTGAGCGGCTCGGAAAAACGCGACCTGGAAGACGCCATGGCCGCCGAGCAGCAGGGCATCAAGCCAGTGAAGAACTACCGCGAGGCGTTCCGTTCGCCAAAGGTCATCGTCCTCTCGCTGCAGTATTTCTGTTGGAGCATCGGCGTCTACGGCTTCGTCCTCTGGCTGCCGTCGATCCTCAAGCACGGCGCCAACATCGACATCATCGAAGCCGGCTGGCTGTCGGCGCTGCCCTACCTGGCGGCGGTGATCGCCATGCTCGGAGTGTCCTGGGCCTCGGACCGGTTGCAGAAACGCAAGCGTTTCGTCTGGCCGCCGCTGCTCATCGCGTCCATCGCCTTCTACGGTTCCTACGCCCTCGGCAGCGAGCACTTCTGGCTGTCCTACGCCCTGCTGGTGCTGGCCGGGGCCTGCATGTACGCGCCCTACGGACCGTTCTTCGCCATCGTCCCGGAAGTCCTCCCGGCCAACGTCGCCGGCGGCGCCATGGCGCTGATCAACAGCATGGGCGCGCTGGGCTCGTTCTCCGGCTCCTGGCTGGTCGGCTACCTGAACGGCATCACCGGCGGGCCCGGGGCTTCCTATCTGTTCATGAGCGGAGCGCTGCTGCTGTCGGTGCTGCTCACCGTGTTCCTCAACCCGCACGCCGACAAGCGCGAGCCCGATGCCGCTCGCGCGCACGCCTCGCGGCGGGCGGCGCCGGCCCACCCCTGACCGACTCCGGAGCATCCGATGAAGAAAGTGGTTCTCTACAAACGTCTCTCCGCGCCCCTGATGGAACGCCTGCGCGAACGGGTCGAGGTGCTCCTGGTCGAGGAGCCCGGCCGCGACGGCCTGGCCCGCTTGCGCGACGCCCTGCCCGAGGCCCACGGCCTGCTCGGCGCCAGCCTGCGCCTGGAGGCCGGACTGCTCGACCTGGCACCGCGACTGGAAGCCATCGCCAGCGTCTCGGTGGGCGTCGACAACTATGACATCGACTACCTCGACCGCCGCGGCATCCTCCTCAGCAATACCCCCGACGTGCTCACCGAGACCACCGCCGACACCGGCTTCGCGCTGATCCTGGCGACAGCCCGGCGGGTAGTGGAACTGGCCGGCTGGGTGCGCGCCGGGGAATGGAAGAAGAGCGTCGGCGCCGCCCAGTTCGGTACCGACGTGCATGGCAAGACCCTCGGTATCGTCGGCATGGGCCGCATCGGCGAGGCCCTGGCCCGGCGCGGGCACCACGGCTTCGGCATGCGCGTGCTGTACCACAGCCATAGCCCGAAGCCCCACGTCGAAGAACGCTACGCAGCGAGCTACCGCTCCCTCGACGCGCTGCTCGAGGAATCCGACTTCGTCTGCCTGACCCTGCCGCTGACCGCCGCCACCGAAGGCCTGATCGGTGCCGCGCAGTTCGCCCGGATGCGCCCACAGGCGATCTTCATCAACATCTCCCGTGGCCGGGTGATCGACGAGGCGGCCCTGATCGAGGCCCTGGCCCAGCGGCGGATCCGCGCCGCCGGCCTCGACGTGTTCGAGCGCGAGCCGCTGTCTCCCGACTCGCCGCTGCTGCGCCTGCCGAACGTGGTGGCCACCCCGCACATCGGCTCGGCCACCGAGGAAACCCGCGAAGCCATGGCCCGCTGCGCGGTGGACAACCTGCTGGCCGCCCTCGCCGGCGAGCGGCCGCTGAACCTGGTCAATCCTTCGGCCTGGGCGCGACGGCGAGGCGCCTGAAGGCCGCGCCGGGCCGACGCCCGGCGCGCCGTTCTGCTTCACTTGCCGGTATTGGCCTGCCTGAATCCTTGCTGAAACGTTTTTTCAACGTGACACATGAACTTATAATTAGCCTGCTAATCATTATCAGAAAGACGAAACCGTGATGATCCAGAGAGGACCCCACCATGCCCGATGACAAGGCCGTCAACGGCCGCCGCGACTTCCTGCGCAAGACCCTGACCGTGATCCCGGCGGTGACCCTGGCCGGCTATGGCGTCGGCCATGCCATGCAGACGCCCGCCGCCGAGCAGGACAAACCCCGCGAACGCTACCAGCCTCGCTTCTTCACCAACACCGAATGGGCTTTCGTCAACGCCGCGGTGGCGCGACTGATCCCCAGCGACGACAACGGCCCCGGCGCCATCGAGGCCGGGGTGCCGGAGTTCATCGACCGACAGATGGAAACCCCCTACGGGCACGGCGCACTCTGGTACATGCAGGGACCGTTCGTCACCGACGCCGCGCCGGAGTTCGGCCATCAGTTGAAGCTGGTGCCACGCGACATCTACCGGGTCGGCATCGCCGCCCTGGAACGCTGGAGCAAGGCCAACCAGGGCAAGCCGTTCGCCGAGCTGGAGCCGTCAGCGCAGGACGACATCCTGCAACGCCTGGAAGCCGGCCAGATCGACCTGCAGGACCTGCCGGCCAAGCTGCTCTTCGGCCAGTTGCTGCAAAACACCCACGAAGGCTTCTTCTCCGATCCGCAGCACGGCGGCAATCGCGGCCTGGTGGGCTGGAAGCTGGTCGGTTTCCCCGGTGCCCGCGCCGACTTCATGGACTGGGCCGACCGTGGCGAGAAGTATCCCTTCCCGCCGGTGGCGATTTCCGGCGAGAGGGGCTGAACATGGCGACGACACTCAAACCGGTGGACGCGGTGGTGGTCGGCTTCGGCTGGACCGGAGCGATCCTGGCCAAGGAGCTGACCGAGGCCGGGCTCAACGTGGTGGCGCTGGAGCGCGGCGAGAACCGCGATACCTATCCCGACGGCGCCTACCCGAACACCCTCGACGAGCTGACCTACAACACCCGCGGCAAGCTGTTCCAGAATCTCTCCAAGAGCACCGTGAGCATCCGCCACGGGATCAACGACACCGCGCTGCCCTACCGCCAGCTCTCCGCTTTCCTTCCCGGCGACGGCGTCGGTGGCGCCGGCCTGCACTGGTCCGGCGTGCATTTCCGGATCATGCCCGAGGAACTGCGCTTGCGCAGTCACTACGAGGAACGCTACGGCAAGAAATTCATCCCCGAAGGCATGACCATCCAGGACTACGGGGTCAGCTACGAGGAGCTGGAACCGCACTTCGATTTCGCCGAGAAGGTCTTCGGCACCTCCGGCACCGCGCATACGGTCAAGGGCCAGGTGGTCGGCACGGGCAATCCGTTCGCCGCCGACCGCTCGGACGACTTCCCGCTGCCGGCACTGCGCCAGGTGTACTCCGCGCAACTGTTCCGCAAGGCCGCCGAGGAACTCGGCCTGCACCCCTACGACCTGCCGGCGGCCAACGCTTCGGGGCCCTGGACCAACCCCTACGGGGTGCAGATGGGGCCGTGCAACTTCTGCGGCTTCTGCAGCGGCTACGCCTGCTACATGTATTCCAAGGCCTCGCCGAACCTGAACATCCTGCCGGCGCTGCGCCAGACCCCGCTGTTCGAACTGCGCGCCAACTGCAACGTGCTCAAGGTCAACCTCGACAGCGACGGCAGGCAAGCCACCGGCGTGACCTACGTCGACGCCCAGGGGCGCGAGATCGTGCAGCCGGCGAAGCTGGTGATCATCAGTGCCTTCCAGTTCCACAACGTGCGCCTGCTGCTGCTCTCCGGCATCGGCAAGCCCTACGACCCGCGCACCGGCGAGGGCGTGGTGGGGAAGAACTTCGCCTACCAGAACATGGCCACCATCAAGGCGTTCTTCGACAAGGACGTGCATACCAACCCCTTCGTCGGCACCGGCGGCGGCGGCGTGGCGGTGGACGACTTCAACGCCGACAACTTCGACCACGGACCGCTGGGCTTCGTCGGCGGCTCGCCGATGTGGGTCAACCAGGCCGGCTCCAAGCCGATCGGCGGCCTCGCCGTGCCGCCCGGCACGCCGAGCTGGGGCAGCGGCTGGAAACAGGCGGTCAAGGACGCCTACACGCACACCGTGTCGATGGACGCCCACGGCAGCAACATGACCTACCGCGACAACTACCTCGACCTCGACCCGACCTACAAGGACGCCTACGGCCAGCCACTGCTGCGCATGACCTTCGACTGGAAGGACAACGAGATCCGCATGAGCCGCTACGTCACCGAGCACATGCGCAAGATCGCCGAGGCGATGAACCCGAAGGCCATCTCGGTGAGCGTCAAGAACTTCGGCGACCACTTCAATACACGGGTCTACCAGACCACCCACCTGCTCGGCGGGGCGATCATGGGCAGCGATCCGAAGACCAGCGTGCTCAACCGCTACCTGCAGAGCTGGGACGTGCACAACGTCTTCGTCATGGGCGCCTCGGCCTTCCCCCAGGGCACCGGCTACAACCCCACAGGGCTGGTGGCGGCGCTGGCCTACTGGTCGGCCAAGGCGATCCGCGAGCAATACCTGAAGAACCCCGGTCCGCTGGTGCAGGCATGAGGAGCGCAACGATGAAACCGACAGCCTTCCTCGCCCTCTCCGCCCTCGCCTGCGGCATCGCCCAGGCCGCCGCAGCGCCGGACCCGGCCCTGGTCAGGCAGGGTGAATACCTGGCCCGCGCCGGCGATTGCGTGGCCTGCCACACCGCCAGGGACGGCAAGCCGTTCGCCGGGGGCCTGCCGATGGAAACGCCGATCGGCGCGGTGTACTCGACCAACATCACCCCGGACCGCAAGACCGGCATCGGCGACTACAGCTTCGAGGACTTCGACCGCGCCGTGCGCCATGGCGTGGCCAGATCCGGCGACACCCTCTACCCGGCGATGCCCTACCCGTCCTACGCGCGAGTCAGCCAAGCGGACATGCGCGCCCTCTACGCCTACTTCATGCATGGCGTGGAGCCGGTGGAGCAGCCCAACAAGGCCAGCGACATCCCCTGGCCGCTGTCGATGCGCTGGCCGCTGGCATTCTGGCGCTGGACCTTCGCTCCCGAGGTGAAGGACTTCCAGGCCGCCGCCGGGCAGGACCCGGTGCTGGCGCGCGGCGCCTACCTGGTCGAAGGCCTCGGCCACTGTGGCGCCTGCCATACCCCGCGTGGGCTGGGCATGCAGGAGAAGGCCCTGGCGGCGAGCGATGGCGCGGCCTACCTGTCCGGCAGCGCGCCGCTGGAGAACTGGATCGCCAAGAGCCTGCGCGGCGACCACCGGACCGGACTGGGCAGTTGGAGCGAAGCCGACCTGGTCAGCTTCCTGCGCACCGGCCGCAGCGAGCGCAGCGCGGTGTTCGGCGGCATGTCCGACGTGGTGGTGCACAGCATGCAGTACATGACCGACGCCGACCTCACCGCCATCGCCCGCTACCTCAAGTCGCTGCCGCCGGCGGACCCCTCCGACCAGCCGCACGTCTACGACGAGAGCGTGGCCCAGGCACTGTTCCACGGCGACGACAGCAAGACCGGCGCGGCGCTCTACGTCGACAACTGCGGGGCCTGCCACCGCACCGACGGCAAGGGCTATGCGCGGGTCTTCCCGGCCCTGGCCGGCAACCCGGTGGTGACCGGCAGCGACCCGACCTCCCTGGTGCACATCGTGCTCAAGGGCGGCACCCTGCCGGCCACCCACCAGGCACCGTCGAGCTTCACCATGCCGCCGTTCGGCTGGCGGATGAACGACCAGGAGATCGCCGACGTGGTCAACTTCATCCGCACCAGTTGGGGCAACCAGGCGCCGAGCGTCAGCGTCGACGAGGTCAAGCGCCTGCGCAAGGACACCGGCGCGGCGGCGGTGGGCGACATTCCGCCGCCGGGACCGGCCGCGGCGGATCGCGGCTGAGCGCCAGGCCTCTGGCGAAACGCCATTCCAGCCCCTCTCCCGCTCGCGGGAGAGGGTTGGGGAGCGGGAGCGCGCCGTACCGGGCACGGCCCTCCTCCTTCACTCATCACCCAAGCGCACATGCCGCCCCAGCTCGTCGAACAACGCGACCACCGAGCGCAACGCCCGGCAGTCCGGACGGGTCAGCAGCCACAGGGCGCTGGCGCAGCCCTCGAGGTTGGCGTCCATTACCCGCAGGCCGTCGCCGTCGCGCAGCAGGTAGGCGGGGATCGCCGCCAGGCCGAGGCCGGCGCGGGCCATCTCGGCGACCGCCAGCACGCCGTTGCAGCGGTAGGCCGGCAGCACCCCAGGATAGTGTCGACGACGCCAGACCACGCTCGGGTGGTCGGGAAGGAAATCGTCCGGGGCGATCCAGTGCAGCATGGCGGGCTCCGTCGCGTCGCGGCCCTCCAGGTAGCGTTCGCTGGCGCAGAGCACGTAGCGCACCTCGCCGAGGTTGCGCCCGACCAGGTGTTCCGGCGGCGTGCGGGTCATGCGCAGGGCGATGTCGGCGTCGCGCCGGCTGAGGTTGGCAAAGTCGTTGGAGGTCGCCAGCTCCAGTTGCAGGGCCGGATAGCCAGGCATGAAGCGCGCCAGCGCCGGCAGCAGCAGGCCATGCAGGACGGCGTCGGAGCAGGTCAGGCGCACGGTACCGCTGAGCACCTCGCGCTCCAGTTCGAGGCCGATGCGCGCCGCCTCCAGCGCCTGTTCCGCCAGTTCCGCCTGCTGCGCCAGGCGGCGGGCGGTCTGGTTCGCCAGGTAGCCGCTGCGGCTCTTGTCGAACAACGCCTTGCCGAGGTTCTTCTCCAACCGGCGGATGGCTCGGAAGACCGTCGACACATCGACCCTGAGCAACTCCGCGGCCCGCGCCAGGCTACCGCCGCGAACCAGGGCGAGGACCAGGGCAAGATCGGCATGGTCCAGGCGATATTGCAGCGGTGCATTCATCTTTTGCATTGGCGCCGATATCGAGTGCGGAAACGCAACTATAGAGTGAGCGTCAGGGCCCGCCAACCGGCGTGGCGAAACTGGAGCGAAAACGGATGTCCACCCCTCCCGCGGCGCCGCTGCGCATTGCCCTGGTCGGCGACCACGACCCGCACATCACCGCCCACCGGGCGATTCCCCTGGCCCTGCGCCTGGCCGGCGAGGCACTCGGCCTGGAGATCGCATTCGACTGGCTGGCCAGCGACCGCCTGCCCGCCGAGCCGGCGCTGGAGCGCTATGACGGGTTCTGGTGCGTGCCGGGCAGCCCCTATCGCGACGCCGACGCGGTGCTGCGCCTGATCGCCCATGCCCGGGGCCGGCGCCGGCCGTTCCTCGGTACCTGCGCCGGCTTCCAGCACACGATCCTCGAGTTCGCCCGCAACGCCCTCGGCTGGCAGGCGGCGACCCATGGCGAGGAGCATCCGCACAGCGACCAGGCGGTGATCGCCGCCCTGCCCTGCGCTCTGCTCGAAGCCCGCGAGGAAGTCCGCCTGCTGCGCGGCTCGCGCCTGGCCCTGGCGTATGCCGCCGACTGGATCGAGGCGGACTACCATTGCCGCTACGCAATCGCCCCGCGCTTCGCCGCGGAACTTACCGGCGGCGCACTGCGGGCCAGCGCCTGGAGCGCCGACGGAGCGATCCGCGCGGTGGAGCTGGAACAGCATCCGTTCTTCGTCGCCACCCTGTTCCAACCCGAGCGGGCAGCCCTGGCCGGCGTCCTGCCGCCACTGCCGAAGGCATTCGTCGAGGCGTGCCGGACGCAGCGCCGCGACCGCCCCCGGCGCGGCCCGACACCTTATTACGCAGTGATCTTCAGCTCCCATCGCAGCGCCGTCGACGACGGCTACGCCGAAGCGGCCGAGCGCATGCTGGAACTGGCCAGCCGCCAGCCGGGCTATCTCGGCGTGGAGTCGGTCCGCGGCACCGACGGTTTCGGCATCACCGTCTCCTACTGGGACAGCGAGGCGGCGATCCGTGCCTGGAGCCGCCACGCGGAGCACCGCGACGCCCAGGCGCGCGGCCGGCGCGACTGGTACGCCGGTTTCAGCGCGCGGATCGCCCGGGTCGAACGCGAATACGCCTTCCCGGCTCAGCCGGACACCACGCAGTCTCCGGCCTCGTCCTGAGCCAGCACCCGGAAGCAGGCCAGGGCCAGCAGCCAGGCCAGCCAGCCGGCGCCAACCGCGACGAGGAAACCGCTGGCGGCGCCGTAGCCCTCCACCACCCAGCCGGCCAGCGCCGAGCCCAGGGCCATGCCGATGCCCAGCCCGGTGATGGCCCAGGTCAGGCCTTCGGTGAGGCGTGCCGGGTCCACCGCACGCTCGACCAGGCCCATGGCCAGGATCATCGTCGGCGCCACGCTGAAACCGGCCACCAGCACGGTCAGGGCAAGCGCGAGGATGCTCTCCACCCCTAGCAGCGGCATCAGGCTCAGGGCCATCAGCGTAACCATGCAGAGCAGTTGCCGGGAAAGCGCCAGGCGCCAGCGCAGCAGCCCGAACAGCAATCCCGCGAGACATGAGCCGACGGCATAGACCGACAACACCAGGCTTGCCGCAGCCTTGTTGCCGTGCGCCTCGGCGAAGGCCACGCTGACCACTTCCACCGCGCCGAAGATCACCCCGATGGCGGCCAGCACCAGCGCCAGCACGCGTACCGCCGGATAGGCCAGCGCGCTGCCGGCGCGGCGCCGCGGATGGGCATGCAGCGGCGGTTCGGTGCCGCGTTGCAGGCTGAACAGGCTCACCCCGGCGACCAGGAACAGCGTCGCCAGCAGCGGCCCCGCCTCGGCGAACCAGCCGACGCTGAGGCTCACCGCCAGCACCGGCCCGATGATGTAGCACACCTCGTCCATCACCGATTCGAAGGAAAACGCCGTGTGCAGCTTCGGCGAGCCCCGGTACAGCTCGGTCCAGCGCGCCCGCACCATGGCCGGCATGCTCGGCATCGCCCCGGCGAGCAAGGCGAACAGGTAGAGCCAGGCATTCGGCGCTCGATAGTGCGTACACAGCAACAGCGCGCTCATCGCCAGGGCGCTGGCCAGCGCGGCCGGGAGCAGCACCCGGCCCTGGCCGAAGCGGTCCACCAGGCGCGATACCTGCGGCGCGAGCAAGGCATTGCAGAACACGAAGGTGGCCGCCACGGTACCGGCCAGCCAGTAGTCGGCATGCACCTGGGAAAGCATGGTGACGATGCCCAGGCCGGTCATCGACAGGGGCATCCGCGCCAGCAGGCCGGCGGCTGAAAAGCCCTTGGCGCCGGGCGCGGCGAACAGTTCGAGATAGGGGTTGCTCATGGAAAGCCTCGGCTGGCCGGCTCCAGCGGAACCGGCGACGACGGGAGAAGACGAAATTCACATACGCTACGTATGTCAAAAATCATGGAGACATACGCAGCGTATGTAAATTATCCTGAAGCCCCTTCGCCACCCGGAGACCTCGCATGGCCCGCAAGCCTCGCGCCGAGATGATCGAGGAAACCCGCGCCAAGCTGATCGAAGCCGCGCGCCGAGCGTTCGCCGACAACGGCTACGCCGGCGCCTCGATGGACGAACTGACCGCCAGCGCCGGCCTCACCCGCGGCGCGCTGTATCACCACTTCGGCGACAAGAAAGGCCTGCTGGCCGCGGTGGTGCAGCAGATCGACGACGAGATGAACCTTCGCCTCGGCGCCATCCTGGCTGCCGGTGAGGACCTCTGGAGCGGCTTCCGTGCCTACAACCGCGCCTACCTGGAAATGGCCCTGGAAGCGGAAATCCAGCGCATCGTCCTGCGCGATGCCCCGGCCATCCTCGGCAGCCCCAGCAGCGAGGCCAGCCAACTGCGCTGCCTAAGCTCGATGACCGGGCAACTGCGCGAACTGATGGACAGCGGGCGGGTCCGCCGCACCGACGCCGAGGCCCTGGACGTGCTGCTCGACGGCCTGCTCATGGAGTGAAAAGCCAATGGACTACCGCATCAGAACCAGCCGCGACGAGGACGCCGCGCTGCTCCCGGCCATCGAGCGCTCAGCCGGGGAAAGCTTCCGCCTGCTGCCCGAGCTGGCCTGGATCGCCGACGCCGGGGTCGCCGGGGTGGACTTCCATCGCCGCCTGATCGAGCGCGGCAGCCACTGGCTGGCGGAAGACGCCGATGGCCAGCCGGTCGGTTTCCTCGCCGCCGAACGCTGCGCCGACGAGCTGCACATCGCCGAGTTGTCCATCGCCCAGGCCCACCAGCAACAGGGCCTGGGCCGCCGCCTGCTGGAGCGCGCGGTGACCTACGCCCACGCCAGCCACTGCCGGGCGCTGACCCTGACGACCTTCTGCGACGTGCCCTGGAACGCGCCGTTCTACGCACGCCTGGGCTTCCAGCGGCTGACCTGGCAGGAAGCCGGCGAGCGCTTGCGCGCGATCCTCGGCCACGAGCAGGAGATCGGCTTCGCCGCCGACAGCCGCTGCGCGATGCGCCTGGTGCTCTAGACGGCGGCAAAGGGCTTGACCGGCGGGTGGCGGGTGACGGTACAGTTGCCAACTGCAACAGGATGTTTCAGCACTGCCCCGGACGGGCTTCCGCTCTCCCTCTTCCCCAGTGTGCCCTTGCATGAGCAGTCAACGCCGAAACTACCGCTTCATCCTTGTCGTCACCCTGTTCGTCCTCGCCTCCCTGGCCGTCTCCGGACGGTTGGTCTATCTCCAGGTCCACGACCACGAATTCCTCGCCGACCAGGGCGACCTTCGCTCGATCCGCGACCTGCCGATCCCGGTCACCCGCGGCATGATCACCGACCGCAACGGCGAGCCGCTGGCGGTATCCACCGAAGTCGCGTCGATCTGGTGCAACCCCAGGGAAATGGCCGCCCACCTCGACGAGGTGCCGCGCCTGGCCGGCGCCCTGCACCGCCCCGCGGCGCCGCTGCTGGCCCAGCTCCAGGCCAACCCGAACAAGCGCTTCCTCTACCTCGAGCGCGGCCTGTCGCCGATCGAGGCCAGCGAGGTGATGGCCCTGGGCATAACGGGGGTACACCAGATCAAGGAATACAAGCGTTTCTACCCCAGTTCCGAGCTGACCGCGCAGTTGATCGGCCTGGTCAACATCGACGGCCGCGGCCAGGAAGGCACCGAACTGGGCTTCAACGACTGGCTGAGCGGCAAGGACGGGGTACGCGAGGTGGCGATCAACCCGCGCGGCTCGCTGGTCAACAGCATCAAGGTGCTGAAGACGCCCAAGGCCAGCCAGGACGTGGCCCTGAGCATCGACCTGCGACTACAGTTCATCGCCTACAAGGCGCTGGAAAAGGCCGTGCTCAAGTTCGGCGCGCACTCCGGCTCGGCGGTCCTGGTGAACCCGAAGAGCGGGCAGATCCTGGCGATGGCCAACTTCCCCTCCTACAACCCGAACAACCGCGCCAGCTTCGCCCCGGCCTTCATGCGCAACCGCACCCTCACCGATACCTTCGAGCCGGGCTCGGTGATCAAGCCGTTCAGCATGTCGGCGGCGCTGGCCTCCGGCAAGTTCGACGAGAACAGCCAAGTCAGCGTGGCACCGGGCTGGATGACCATCGACGGGCACACCATCCACGACGTCGCCCGGCGCGACGTACTGACCATGACCGGAGTGCTGATCAACTCCTCGAACATCGGCATGAGCAAGGTCGCCCTGCAGATCGGACCCAAGCCGATCCTCGAACAGCTCGGCCGGGTCGGTTTCGGCGCGCCGCTGTCGCTGGGCTTCCCCGGCGAGAACCCGGGCTACCTGCCGTTCCACGAGAAATGGTCGAACATCGCCACCGCCAGCATGTCGTTCGGCTACAGCCTGGCGGTGAACACCGCCGAGCTGGCCCAGGCCTACTCGGTGTTCGCCAACGACGGCAAGCTGGTGCCGCTCAGCCTGCTCCGCGACAACCCGCAGAACCAGGTGCGCCAGGCGATGGACCCGCAGATCGCACGGCGCATCCGGGCGATGCTGCAAACCGTGGTGGAAGACCCGAAGGGCGTGGTCCGCGCCCGCGTGCCGGGCTACCACGTGGCGGGCAAGAGCGGCACCGCGCGCAAGGCCTCGGGCCGGGGCTACGCGGACAAGTCCTACCGTTCGCTGTTCGTCGGCATGGCGCCGGCGTCCGACCCGCAACTGGTGCTGGCGGTGATGATCGATTCGCCGACCAGGATCGGCTACTTCGGCGGCCTGGTCTCGGCGCCCACCTTCAGCGACATCATGGCCGGATCGCTACGCGCCCTGGCGATCCCGCCGGACAACCTGCAGGACAGCCCGGCCGTCGCCGACCGCCAGCACCACGGCTGACCGCTGCCTAGCCGTCGTGCTCGCGGCCCTCGGCGTCCAGCCAGTGCGCTCCCGGCCCCTCGGCGGAAAGCTGGTCGCCGGGGTTGCGCAACGGGCAGGCCTGGAGCGACAGGCAGCCGCAACCGATGCAGCCGTCCAGTTGGTCGCGCAACAGCAGCAGCTTGTCGATGCGCTCGGTGAGATCCTCCTTCCACTGCGCCGACAGGCGCGCCCAGTCCGCCGCGCTAGGGCTACGCCCCGCCGGCAGGGTCTGCAGGGCGCGAGCGATCTCCGCGAGGGGAATGCCGACCCGCTGGGCGACCTTGATCACCACCACCCGGCGTAGCGTCTCGCGACTGAAGCGCCGCTGGTTGCCGGCGTTGCGCTGGCTGCTGATCAGCCCCTTGGTTTCGTAGAAATGCAGGGCGGAGACCGCCACGCCGGCACGCCTGGCCAGTTCGCCGACGCTCAGTTCGCGGGATGCGCAGGAATTCTTCATGATTGGCTTGACCTCAAGTTTGCTTGAGGTTTTACCCTGGGCCGGCCCTCGACACAAGTCACCCGGAGTAACCCGCCATGCTCATCCCCTCCTCCTACTGCTGCACCGACGACCAGTGCCCGGCCGCTAGCGAGCGGTCGCCGTGCTACGCGCAACTCATCGATATCGAGGTGGAACCCGCCAGCCAGTTGTCGCTGGCGCTGGAACAGAACGCGCACCTGCAACGCCTGGAACGCTGCTTCAGGAACTGCCCGGGCTACCTGTCCGCCAGCCTGCACCCCAGCGAGGACGGCCAGCACGTGCTGAACTACACCTGCTGGCGTTCACGCGAGGACTGCGAACGCGCCTGGCAAGCCCGGGAGGACGCGCCAGGCCCGCTGAGCGCGGGCGTCTGGCGGCTGGGGGCGAAAAGCGTGCGTTTCGAGACCTTCCTGGTCGACGCCGAGGGCTGCTGAGCCCGCCGGCGCCGACGGCCCGTCTCAGAAGGACTTCTGCAGGGAGGCCATGTCGATCACGAAGCGATACTTCACGTCGCTGGCCAGCATCCGCTCGTAGGCCTGGTTGATCTGCTGGATCTCGATCATCTCGATGTCGCAGGCGATCCCGTGGGCCGCGCAGAAATCCAGCATTTCCTGGGTCTCGGCGATGCCGCCGATGGCCGAGCCGGCGATCGAGCGGCGTCCCATCACCAGTTGCGCACCGTGCACCGCCGGCTCCAGCGGCTCGAGCAGGCCGACCAGTACGAGGGTGCCGTCGCGCTTGAGGGTCGCCAGATAGGGATTGAGGTCGTGCTGGTGCGGCACGGTGTCCAGGATCAGGTCGAAGCGTCCGGCGACGGCAGCCATCCGCTGTGGGTCGGTGGAAAGGATCACCTGGTCGGCGCCGAGCCGCCGCGCTTCCTCCTCCTTGCCCGGCGAGCGGGTGAACAGGGCCACCTCGGCACCGAGCGCCCTGGCGAACTTCAGGCCCATGTGACCGAGGCCGCCCAGGCCGACCACCGCCACCCGGCTACCGGGGCCGATCTTCCAGTGACGCAGTGGCGAGTAGGACGTGATCCCGGCGCACAGCAGCGGCGCCGCCGCCTTCGGGTCGAGCCCCTGGGGAATGCGCAGGACGAACCTGGAGGAGACCACGATGCGCTCCGAGTAGCCGCCGAAGGTCGGCAGGCCGTCGTGGCGGTCGCGGCCGTTGTAGGTCAGGGTCGGGTATTCCGCGCAATACTGCTCCAGGCCCTCGGCGCAGGCGGCGCAGTGCCGGCAGGAGTCGACCATGCAGCCGACGCCGACCAGTTCGCCGACCGCGAAACCGCTCACCGCCTCGCCGACGCTGGCGACCCGGCCGATGATCTCGTGGCCCGGCACCAGCGGGTACAGGCTGTTGTGCCATTCGTTGCGCGCCTGATGGAGGTCCGAGTGGCAGACGCCGCAGTAGAGGATGTCGATCACCAGGTCGTCGGCGCGCGGCGCGCGGCGTTCGAAGCGATGGGCGGCCAGCGGGGCGCTGGCGGACTGGGCGGCGTAGCCGCGGATCTGTAGGGTCATCGGTGTGTCCTCTTCGCAGGATGGCGGGCCGCGACGACCTGCTGGCGGCGGTCCGTTCGGGGGGCAATTGTTCGCCGGATGGGCGCCGCCGCAGAATGTCCATTCCTGTCGAAGCCTTGCCCATTCGTGCCGATGTTGCGTCCCGCCACTGCCCAGGCGCGCGCGGGGTTGCTACGTTTGCCTCCCCTCCTGGAGAAACAGCCAAGGCATGAGCACTACTTCCACCGACATGGCGTCGCTGATCACCACCCTGCAAGGCGAACCGGGTTTCGACGCCACCCGCATCCCCGGCGTCCGCCTGATGCGCGCCGAACAGGCCTATCCGCGCAGCCCGGTGTTCTACGAGCCGCGCATCTGCATCCTCGCCCAGGGCCAGAAGATCGGTTTCCTCGGTGGCGAAACCTACCGCTACGACGCCGAACGCTACCTGGTGATGTCGGTGCCCCTGCCGTTCGAATGCGAAACCCACGCCTCCGCCGCCGAGCCCTTGCTGGGAGTGAGCGTCGACGTGGAAATCGGCACCTTGAAGGAACTGCTGCTACAGATGGAAGAGGCTCCCGGCAGCGACGACGACAACGAACTGGCGCCCAGCGCGCCGATGGCTTCGGTACCGCTGGACGCGGGGATGGCCGATGCGGTGATGCGCCTGCTGCGCTGCCTGCAGAGCCCGCTGGACAGCCATATCCTCGGCCCGCAACTGGTCCGCGAGATCATCTTCCGCGCCCTGCGCAGCGAGCAGGGCAACGCCCTGCGTGCGGTGGCCGGCCGGCACAGCGGCTACGGGCGCATGGCCAGGGCCCTACGGCGCATCCACACCGACTACGCCAGTGCGCTGGACATCGACACCCTGGCTCGCGAGGCGAACATGAGCGTGTCGACCTTCCACCACAACTTCAAGGCGATGACCTTCACCTCGCCCCTCCAGTACCTGAAGAGCGTGCGCCTGTACAAGGCCTGGAGCCTGATGGTGCAGGACGGGCTGAACGCCAGTACCGCCGCCAACCAGGTCGGCTACGAGAGCCCCTCGCAGTTCAGCCGCGAGTTCAAGCGCTACTTCGGGCGCACGCCGAGCGAGGAAGTCCAGGCCGCCCGCCGCTAGCCGGCGGGAGCGGGGGCGCTTGCAATACATACGGATGTCCGTATATTCGGCTTTCCATATATTCAGGAAGGCCCAGCGATGCCCAGCCCCGCCGAAGTGTTCAAGTGCCTGGCCGACGAGACGCGCGTTCGCGCCACCCTGCTGATCGTCGACCAGGGCGAATTGTGCGTCTGCGAACTGATGTGCGCCCTCGCCGACAGCCAGCCGAAGATCAGCCGCCACCTGGCCCAGTTGCGCAGTTCCGGGCTGCTCCTCGACCGTCGCCAGGGCCAGTGGGTGTATTACCGCCTGAACCCTGCGCTGCCGGCCTGGATCCACGAAGTCCTGCAAGTGACCCTGCGGGCCAACGGCGACTGGCTGCAAGCCGACGCCGCGCGCCTGCGCGACATGGACGGCCGCCCGCAGCGCGCCTCCGCCTGCTGCCAATAGCGCGAGCCGCCCCATGCTGATCGCCTTCGCCATCTTCCTGTTCACCCTGGTCCTGGTCATCTGGCAGCCCAGGGGCCTCGGCATCGGCTGGAGCGCCAGCATCGGTGCCCTGCTCGCCCTGGCGCTGGGCAGCGTCGCGCCGGGCGACATCCCGACCGTCTGGAACATCGTCTGGAATGCCACCGCCACCTTCATCGCGGTGATCGTCATCAGCCTGCTGCTGGACGAGGCCGGCTTCTTCGAATGGGCCGCGCTGCACGTCGCGCGCTGGGCGGGCGGCGACGGCCGGCGCCTGTTCGCCTTCTGCGTGCTGCTCGGCGCGGCGGTCTCGGCGCTGTTCGCCAACGACGGCGCGGCGCTGATCCTCACGCCCATCGTGATGTCGATGCTGCTGGCCCTGCGCTTCAGCCCGGCGGCGACCCTGGCCTTCGTCATGGCGGCGGGCTTCATCGCCGACAGCGCCAGCCTGCCGCTGGTGGTCTCGAACCTGGTGAACATCGTCTCGGCCGACTACTTCGGGCTCGGCTTCGGCGAGTACGCCGCGGTCATGCTGCCGGTAAACCTGGTGAGCGTCGCGACCTCCCTGCTGGTGCTGTTCCTCTATTTCCGCCGCGACCTGCCGCCGGTCTATGCGCTGGAGCAATTGAAGCCGCCGCGGGCGGCGATCCGCGACCGCGCGACCTTCGTCGTCGGTGGCTGGATGCTGCTGGTCCTGCTCGCCGGGCTGTTCGCCCTGGAGCCGCTGGGCGTCCCCGTCAGCGCGGTGGCCGCGACCTGTGCGGCGCTGCTGCTGGCGGTGGCCGGGCGCGGGCGGGTGATCTCGACCCGGCGGGTGCTGCGCGAAGCGCCCTGGCAGATCGTGGTCTTCTCGCTGGGCATGTACCTGGTGGTCTACGGCCTGAAGAACGCCGGTCTCACCGACCTCCTGGCGCAGCTCCTGAACCGCCTGGCCGAGCACGGCGTATGGGCGGCCGCGCTGGGTACCGGACTGCTTTCCGCCGCCCTCTCGTCGGTAATGAACAACATGCCCAGCGTGCTGCTCGGCGCCCTGTCGATCCAGGCCAGCGACACCGCCGGCGCGGTGCGCGAAGCGATGATCTACGCCAACGTCATCGGCTGCGACCTGGGTCCGAAGATCACCCCTATCGGCAGCCTGGCGACGCTGCTCTGGCTGCACGTGCTGGCGCGCAAAGGCATGCGCATCACCTGGGGCTACTACTTCAGGGTCGGCGCCCTGCTGACCCTGCCGGTCCTGCTGGCGACCCTTTCGGCCCTGGCCCTGCGCCTGGCCATCTGACGGCCGCCGGCGACGGCGGCAGGAGCATCCCATGCGAGTCCTGTTCATGTGCACGGCCAACAGTTGCCGCAGCATTCTTTCCGAAGCCATGTTCAACCACCTGGCCCCGCCGGGTTTCGAGGCATGCAGCGCCGGCAGCCAGCCCAGCGGGCGGGTGCATCCGCGCAGCCTGGCGACCCTCGAACAGGCCGGCATCGCCACCCACGGCCTGTACAGCAAGGGCAGCGAAGCCTTCGAAGGCGCACCGCCGGACATCGTCATCACCGTTTGCGACGCCGCCGCGGGGGAAGCCTGCCCGCTGTATCTCGGCGCAGCGCTGAAGGCCCATTGGGGCCTGGCCGATCCCTCCGCCCTGGATGGCGACGAAGCCCTGCGGGATGCGGCGTTCCACGCCACCCTGGCACGCATCGAACAGCGTTGCCGAGCCTTCCTCGGCCTGCCCTTCGCTACCCTGGATCGCGACCAGCTCAAGCGTGAGCTGGAGCGCATCGGCTCGCTCTGACCGGAGGAAGCATGTCCGAACAACTACCCAACCTCGATCCCGCGCTGCTCGGCGACCCGCCCCCCGTCTCCGGGCACAGGCCGCGCATCCTCCTGCTCTACGGCTCGACCCGCGAGCGCTCCTTCAGCCGCCTGCTGGTGCTGGAGGCCGCACGCCTGCTCGAACGCTTCGGTGCCGAAACGCGGATTTTCGACCCTTCCGGGCTGCCATTGCCCGATGATGCACCGGTGGAGCATCCCAAGGTCCGCGAGTTGCGCGACCTGGTGCAGTGGTCGGAAGGCCAGGTCTGGTGCTCGCCCGAGCGCCACGGTGCGCTGTCCGCGGTATTCAAGGCGCAGATCGACTGGATTCCCCTGGCACTCGGGGCGGTGCGCCCGACCCAGGGCAAGACCCTGGCGCTGATGCAGGTCTGCGGCGGCTCGCAGTCGTTCAACGTGGTCAACCAGTTGCGCGTGCTGGGTCGCTGGATGCGCATGTTCACCATCCCCAACCAGTCCTCGGTTCCCAAGGCCTACCTGGAGTTCGACGAAGCGGGCCGGATGAAGCCATCGCCCTACTACGACCGGGTGGTCGACGTGATGGAGGAGTTGTTCAAGTTCACCCTGCTCCTGCGCGAGCGCACGGAGTTCCTGGTGAACCGCTATTCGGAGCGCAAGGAAAGCGCCGAGCAGCTTTCCGCGCGGGTCGACCAGCGTTCGCTCTGAGCCGCGTCCGCCTCACTCGCGCCCCGGCGGATGGCCGAAGCGCGCGCGGTAGGCATGGGTGAAGTTTTCCGGACTGGAGTAGCCCAGGCGGTAGGCGATCTGCGCGATCTGCCAGCGACCCTCGCGGACCATCTGCCGGCCGATCTCGAGACGCCGGTCGCGGACGTACTGCAACATCGAGCGACCGAACTCGTTCTTGAAAATCCGCCGCAAGGTGGTTTCGCCGACCCCCAGTTGGCGCGCCAGTTCGAGGCTGGCCGGCGGCTCACCAAGGTTCGCCTCCAGCAGGCGGCGCGCTTCGTGGGCCAGGTCGCGCTGGGCGCGTGGGGTGCGCGCGCGACGAAGGTCCGCGCCACCCAGGTAGGCGGCCAGCTCCACCAGCAGGCCCAAGGTCAGGCTCTCTTCGTGCAGGCGTCCGAGGGCGCCGCGGTATGGATTCTGGTAGAGGCGCTCGAACAGGGCGGTGATGGCGCCGCAACGGGACAACTGGGTGAAGCTCGCGCCGTCGCCCTTCAGCCGCGCCAGCGGCCGCAGGGCGCCATCGCCGGTTTCCAGTTCCTCTTCCAGATAGCTGGCGGCGATCCGCAGCCCGCCCAGGCGCACGCGGCTGCCCGCCGGCAGGATATCGAAGGCCTCCATCGGCTCGCCGGTGCCCAGCACCGAAGGACCGCCCAGGTTGTACAGATAAGGCTCGCCGCCGTCGACGCTGTGCCGCCACTGGCCGTCGAACATCTGCACGATGCACAGGCCTTCCGGCAGCACCTTGTGGGTTCGCAGCGGCTCGGTGAAGCTCAGGTCGCTATCGAAATACTGCATCGACGGGCGCACCGTCCGCGCCTGGTAGTGACCGGTGGCGCTGCCGAGCATTTCGCGCGCGTCGAGTATCTGCGACTGGCACAGGGGCGAAGGAGCGTCGAAATAGAGCTCCGTGTCGTGGTAAGGATTCCAGCTTTCCATGGCGTAGGTATCGGTGGGACGCAACCATCTGAACCGGTTCAGGCAGCGGCTTTCCAGGATGGTTCCGTGCGCTGATCGAACCGAACCTGTGGGCGACGACGCTTTTCCTGTGAGCGGCGGCCGCCTCGGTTGTTCGTGGCTCGCGCCTGTATTAATAGATGCGCCCCTTTTACATCGCGTTGCCAAAGGGGGCGAGAATGATAGCAAAGTGGACTGCGGCGCTGCTGATGGGCGCGCTGGCGTGGGGATCCTGCGCGGCGCAGGCCGAACAGGCGCGGCCGCCAGTCGCCGACAAGGTGGTGGCCTACCAGGGCCAGCAGGGGCTCAAGGTCTGGACCCTGCGTATCGGCGAAGCGGCGGCCGGCGAAGCGCTGTTGCAGGTCGAAGGACTGGACCACGACTGGGACCGCCTGATCCACAAGGTAAAGGTGGAAAAGAGCGCCAGGGACAGTCGCTACTCCACCGAACTGAACGGCAGCAAGTATGTGATCCTGATCGTGCGCGACGGCTGGGGCGAGCTCTACCTGCCCGGCGAACAGCAGACGCGGCAGGTCGCCTATAGCGAGTCGCTGTCATCCGCAGGCGAGCCCCAGGCATTCCTGACCGACTACCTCGAGCAGAAATAAACGCGGATGAGCCACGATACGCTGCGGGTAAGGCTGCTCGCGTTCCTCTTCCTGATTCCCCTGGCGCTCTACGCCTGGTCCGCCGTGCAGGCCTTCCGGGTCGACTCGACCCTGCGCGACGAACAGTTCATGCGCGACTGGAGCGCCTCGGCGCGCAACGACCCGGACGCCGCCGGCGCCATTCCCCGTCACCTGTTCCGTCCGGCCTATGGCGTCGAAGGTCATCTTCACCAGTTCGCCGAAGACGCCGAGGTCATCCGCCGCGACCATCCTTGGCTGGCTCTGCGCGGCTGGCTGGCCGCTATAGGCAAGCTCTGCGCGCTGGCGTCGGCGCTGGTCGCGGCCGCCTTGCTGGCGAAACTGGAATACGACGGGCGCCGCTCGATGCGCTCGCAAGCCTACCTGCTCGGCCACCTCGCGCCGGCCTGGCGGCACCTCGGTCGACTGGTCCCGTTGCACGCCGGCCTGCTGGTCGCCGCCCTGGCCAGCCAGTTGCTCTACGAAGCGCTGTGGAGCTACAGCCACTGGCACAGTCACGGTTTCGTCGCCCTGCTCTTCTCGCTGCCGCTGTGGCTGCTGTTCCTCGGCGGCCTGCTCATGCTGCGGCGCCTGCGCGGCGAACTGCTGCCGCTGGAGGAACCGGTGCTCCACCTGCTCGGCCGCGAACTCGACCGGGTCGCCGCGCCCGGCCTCTGGCAATGGCTGGGACAGATCGCCGACCGCGCCGGAGCGCCGCTACCGGACCATGTCGTCACCGGCATCGAGCACTGCTACTTCGTCACCCAGGCCAAGGTCCTGCTGGCGCCCCGCGGCATTCCGCTGGAGGGGCGCACCCTGTACATCCCGCTGACCTACGCCACGGTCATGAGCGAGGCCGAAAGCGCCGCGATCATCGGCCACGAACTGGGCCACTTCGCCGCCGGCGACACCGCCCACGGCGCCTCCCTGTCGCTCCTGCAGCGGCAGGTGCGCCTGCGCATCGAACGCATCGCCGCCCCCGAGGATGGGCGTGTCGGCCTGCTCGGCAAGCCGGGCCTGTGGGCCGCGCTGTACTTCCTCGAACGCTTCGAGCGCGCCTACCTGCACTGGAATCGCCGCCAGGAACTGGCCGCCGACAAGGTCGGGGCGCGGGTAGCCGGCGCGCGGGTCTTCGCCATCGCGCTGCTACGCACCTGCGCCCTGGCAGGACTGATCGAACGCCTGCTGGCCAGCCCGCAGACGCGCAACCTGGTGCATGCGCTGACCGACCATCTGCGCGGGAACTCCCTGGAACTGGACGAACAGGACAGCGCGCGCCGCCTGGAACACCCCTTCGACAGTCACCCGCCGACCTACCAGCGGATCGCGGACCTTTCCCTCGCGCTCGACGACGACCTGCTGCGGCAGGCAAGGCGCATCGTCAGCGCCGACGACACGCAGTGGCTCAACCGCCTGCTCGATGCAGGCCACGGGGAAAGCCGATGATCCCGCCGGGCGCGCAAGCACCCTGCCCCGCCGGAGCAAGGGACGACGAAGCCACGCGGTTGCGGCGCTTCGTCGCCAGCGTCCCCAACCGGATAAGCATCGGCGCCGCCCGTGGCGCGGCGCCGCTGTCCGCCCTGCTCGGCCTGCTGCTGCTCGGCGGCGCCTGGACCTTGCGCGACCACCCCGGTCCCGGGCATGAGGCGGCGGCGCTGTGCCTGCTGGCGGCGGCCGCCCTCCTCATGTGCCTGGCCTGCCTGCAGCGCAACGCCAGGAACGCGCCGTTCCTCGTCCTCGGCCAGGGGCGCCTGCGCGCCCGCAGCCTGTCGGCGCCGCTGGACCTGCTGGAGGTCGCCGACCTGCGCCTGGAGGACGGAGTCTGGTTCTCCGCGATAGTCCTCGAACTGCACGGCAAGGCACTACCGGCGCCATCCACGCGCCCGCTCGACCCGTTCGCCGCGCGTGCCGTCAGCGAATGCCGGGACGGCCCACAGGTTCGCCTGCTGTCCCCCGGCTGGCGCCTCAACGGTCGCAACCTGTCACTACTGGAAGCCGCGGAGGTCATCGACCTCTACCTGGACATCGCCCGCGCCCAGGCCCGGCTCCGCCAACTGGGCGAGATCCCGCCCAGTGCTTCCTCTTCACTCCCAACTCCAAGGATATTTCCATGAGCAACCAGGAACCCCGGGACCTCGTCTCCAACCTCGCCGAAACCCTCGGTGCCGAACACGAAGAGCTGAACCAGGCGAAGACCGCCGAGGTCATCGCCCACCTGGAGCGGGTGATCGCCAACGTACCCCCGGCCACCGAGTTCACCAATACCCGCAAGTACGTGGTGCTGGGTCCGCTGCTGAGCATCGTGCCCTTCATCATGACCGGCATGTGGTTCTCCCAGGGCAAGCCGGGGGTCGGCGTCGTCGGCTTGCTGCTCGGCCTGTTCGGGCTGTTCCTCGGCTACCAGCATCGCAACTCCGGCAAGACCCCCTTCATGCGCCTGACCCGTACCCAGCTCTGGGCCGACAGCCTGTCGGCTCCGGTCGAGCTGGCCGACGTCATCGATTTCAGCGTCAAGGCCGACATGCTGCAAACCACCCAGACCCTCCACCTGCGGCCCGAAACGCCGCTGCCGACCCATCGCGCCGTACGCCAGGTGTTCGCCTCCCAGGCCATGGCTTTCAAAGGCAAGGACCCGCGCATCACCATCATGTCGGCCGGCCTGCAGAGCGATGGCAAGAAGCTGGACTGCGACGACATGGCGGCGATCCTCGACGCCTACATCCAGGCCGCCCACGCCCAGCGCTACCTGCAACAACTGCGCAGCCAGGGCTGAGTGAAGGGCACGGTCCATCCGCGAAGGCTGCTGCTTTGCCTGGTGCTGGTTCCAGCGCTGCTGGCGGGGCTCGGCGCCTGGCAGTCCTGGCGCGCCGAGCAGCAGGCCGAGCGACTGGGCGCCGCGCAGCAGTGGGTCGAGCGCGCGCTCGCCGAAGCGCGGGCGCTGCCGCCGAGGGCCAGCGTCCGGGTGGACGGCCGGGCCTATGTGCGCGACCTGGCCCTGGCGCGGCTCGACGAGCAACTCGCCGACACACGAAGCGCACAGCGCCTGAATCGCTTCGCCGCCGTCCTCGCCGATAGCGGAGCCTGCCTGGCGGCGCTGGTCGCCGTATTGGGAGCCGTCTCCCTGGCCGGCATCGCCGGCGCCGCACGCAGCGCACTGCGCTCGCGTCGCTGCCTGCTCCTGTGGTTCGAGCTGGGCCGACGCCTGCTGCCCTGCCTGCTCCTCGCCCAGATCGGCCTGCTCGCCCTGGCCCTGGCCTGTGCCGGAACGTTCGAGATCCTCGGGCTGTGGCGGGTCGGCCAGGTTCCGGTCAGCGAAGGACGCACCCAGCTGAGCGTGGCGCTGATCCTGCTCGGCCTGCTGGCGTCGGCGTGGCAAATGCTGGCGAAGATCAGCCGCTTGCGCCTGCGCCCGGCGCCGGCCCTGGATGTCATCGGCCGCCGGCTGGGCGAAGAGGATGCACCGGAACTCTGGACGCTGCTGCGCGAGCTGGCGGCGCGCCTCGATACGCCAGCCCCGCAGCACCTGTTGGTAGGTCTCTGCGACGGCTTCTACGTGACCGCCAACCGCGTCTGCCTGCAACCTTCCGGCGAGCATCTGGAAGGACGCAGCCTATACCTCTCGCTACCGTTGCTGGGCCTGCTGGACCGCGCCGAACTGAGTGCAGTGATCGCTCACGAACTGGCCCACTTCGCCGGCCGCGACGCCCATTACAGCCTGCGCTTCCTGCCGATCTACCAGGGCGCCGCGAGCCAACTGGCCGCCATCGAGGAGCAGGAGGCCAACGTCTTCGAACGTGCGGCACTGGAACCGGCGCGACTGTTGGCCGGGTACTTCCTCGAACGTTTCGGCCTCGCCGTGAACCACTGGAGCCGCCTGCGCGAATTCGCCGCCGACCGCCGCGCCGCACAACTGGCCGGTGCGCCGGCGATGGCCTCGGCCCTGCTGCGCAGCGCGGCGGCCGGCGCGCCGATACGGGCGTTCCTCGAACACTGCCTGCTCGCTCCGGCGCGCGCGCCGGACAACCTGGTGGACGCCATCCACGTCTACCTGGGCCAGTCCGGCCTGGAAGCACCGGACCCCGGGGCGGAGGGACTCCAGGTCCATCCGCAGGATACCCACCCTCCGCTGGGCCTGCGCTGCACGGCGCTGGGAGAGAGCTTCGAACGCACCTGGGCCGGGACCGCCGGCCGGGCCGTTCCGACACGACCGCCGAGCCAGGCGCTGAGCGTCTGGTTCGGCGCCCCCCTGGCGTTGAGCCGAGCGCTCAGCGCCGACCTGCTCGGCAAGACCTGTGAGAATCCCCATGCAAGAAACTGACGAAACCCTCGACGAACTGCCGCCGCTGGAAGCCCGCTGCGAGATCCGCGAGGTCTCGCGGGGCACCGCCTGCGTTGCCCTGCTCGCTGGCCTGGTGGCTGGCGCCACCGGTCTCTGGCTCGCTTCGCTGCCCCACGCCTGGCGCCTGGCCAGTGGCCAATGGCTGTTCTGGCTGCCAGCCGCGCTGCTGCTGGGCGGCGGCCTGTACGCCTGCCTGGCGGGCGTGTTCCTCTACCGGCGCCACGGCCAGGTCGCGCTCACCCTGACCCCGGAGAGCATCGCCTTCGCCAACGCGCCGCAGGTGCCGATGTACACCTTCCAGTCGCTGGAGATCGAGCGCGGGCGCTGGTTGGAACTCACCTTCGCGACCACCTTCGATTGCACGGCACCGCGCTTCGACAGCCATGCCCGTTTCGACCCGCGGGCTTTCGCCCGCCCCGAAGCCCGTGCGGTGGCCGGCGGCAAGCGGGTCAAGCTGGCGCTATGCGGCGCCGCGCTGGACGGCCAGGAAATGGAGCTGGAGTCGCTCGCCCGACTGATCTACCGGTACATCCTCGCCGGCCATCGCCAGCGCGCCCTGCAACATCATCGCGCGCCCGGGAGCGACGGCAGCGGGGCCTGAAGCGAGCAACGCTCAGGCTGCGCGCTGGCGCTGCCAGTCCACCGCGGCTTTCAGACGCGCCACCACCTTGCGTACGAAGAGCGGGTCGTCCGCCACGCAGAGTTCCGCGCTGACCCACTCCGGCCAGCCGGCCCCCTGGCGTTCGCGGGCACCCAGCAGGCGCTCGACTTCGTCGCGCACGGCGCGCTCCAGGCGTTCGCTGGCACGATTGCGGGACAGGTGGAGGCGCAGGCAGGCCTGTTTCTCGCGCTCCAGGGCGCGGCGTCGGGACAGCGGCAGTTCGGCAAGGTTGTGGCTCATGATCGGTGCTCCTTGTCGCGCAGGCAGGCGAATTCCGATTACTGTACATCCATACAGTAATCGGAATTGACGACGCTGACAAGGGCTGGCCGGGTAGCGCGAACAAGCGCATCCGGCACTTCAGAACTGGTATTCGACCCCGGCTCCCGCGTACCAGGACAGCCCGGGGGCCGCTTCGTAGTAACGCCGGTTGCCGTCGCCGACGATGACCGAGCCGACGTACTGGCGGTCGAACAGGTTGTCCAGGCGCACCAGCTGGTGGAAGGTCCAGGCCCCCAGGCGCTGTTCGAAGCGGGTGCGCCAGTTGAATACCGCATAGCTCGGCGCGGCCTTTTCGCTGTTGCTGTCCTCGACGTAGACCTGGCTGCGGTACATGCCTTCCCAGCCCATGCTGATGCCCTCCACGGGCTTCCATACCAGTTCGCCGAACAGGCTGCTTTCCGGCACGCCCGGCAGGTGCTTGCCCTTGCCGATGGTCTTGCCGCCGGCCTCGAAATCCGAATCGTAGGTGGCGGATAGCCGGGTATAGGCCAGGTTGGCGTTCCAGTGCTCGCTCAGTTCGCTCTCCACGCCCAGTTCGAAGCCGCGGCGCAGGGTCTTGCCGGCGTTCTGGTAGCTGGTGCGACCGCCGAGGGAGCTGGCGACGACGATCTCGTCCTCGGTGCGGATCTGGAAGATCGCCGCGTTGACCCGCGTATTGCCCCACAGGCGCGCCTTCAGCCCGGCTTCGTACTGGCTGCTGGTGGCCGGCTTGAGGCCGAAGTTGAAGACGTCCGGCGCGTTCGCCGCCACCGGCGCATAGGCCATCTCCGCCTGGGTCGGGGTCTCGAAGCCCTTGCCGGCGCTGAGGTAGCCGTGCAGGTCGGGGGTGAAGGCGTACATCACCGAGAACGATGGGGTGTTCTTCCGGTAGCGCCGCGAGCCGCTGGCATCGCCGTTGCTCAGGTAGCGGTCGTCGACCTCCATCTTCATGGTGCTGTGGCGCACCCCGGCCTGCAGGGTCCAGGCGTCGATGGCCCAGCTCGCCTGCAGGTAGGGATCGAGGCTGGTGGCGGTGTCCACCTCGTCGCGGCGCAACTCGCCCTTCACGCCGAGCTGGTCGCCGTTGAAGTTCTGGTAGCCGCGACGGTCGTCGCGGCTCTGGTCGTAGTCGAGGCCGACGGTCAGGTTCAGCTCGCCCGGCGCCTGGCGTACCGGTTGCAGCCAGCGCACGGTGCCACCGTGGAAGTCGCGGTCGAAGTCGATCACCGCGCCATTCCTCTGGCAACGCGGATTACTCTCGCATCCTATCTGCTTGGGTATCGCCTGATACTGCACGACACTGCGCTTGCCCACGTAGGCGTTGACCTGCAAGGTCGCCTCGCCGAAGTAGCGCTCGTAGTTCATCCCGGCCTGCTGGTGGTCGATGCTCTTGCGCGTGTCGTACAGCTCGGCGTTGGCGGTGACGGAGCGCGGGTCGTGCTTGTAGGCGTCCCAGGTCTGCCCCAGCGGATCTTCAGTGTCGTTCTGCTCCAGGCTGCTGTAGATCAGCGCCAGGCGGCTGTCGGCGTCGGGCCTGAAGTTGAGCTTGGCGAAGGTCTGGTCGCGGCGCGCGGCGCTGTGGTCGCGGTAGCCGTCGGTGTCCATCCGCGAGGCATCCACCAGGAAACCGACCCCGTCGCCCTCGCCTTCCGTGTACAGGTGGTTGCGGCTCAGGCCATCGCTGCCGACGGTGGTTTCCGCGCCGACCCGCGGGGCGCCCTGGCCGTCGCGGGAGAACATCTGGATCACCCCGCCGGCGTTGCTGCCGTAGATCGTCGAGGCCGGCCCGCGCAGTACCTCGATGCGCTCGGCGACGTCGAGGTTGAGGGTCGCGGCCTGGCCCTGGCCATCCGGCGTGCTGGCCGGGATGCCGTCGGCGAGCAGCTTCAGCCCGCGGATACCGAAGGCCGAGCGGGCGCCGTAGCCGCGCGAGGAGACTTGCAGGTCCTGGGCGTAGTTCTGGCGGTTCTGCACCACCAGGCCGGGTACCCGCGGCAGGACTTCGGAGAGGTTGATGCCGAGCTGGCCGTCGGCGATCTGCCGGCGCTCGATGCTATCCACCGAGAACGGCAGGTCGAAGGTATCGCTGGGGTTGTAGCTGCCGGTCACCACCATGGGTTCGAGGCTGCGTCGCTCCTCGCCCTGGACGGCGCAGGCGATGGCCAGGCCGCAGAGCGCCAGGGAGCCGGGCAACAGGTGGGAGACGAAGCTGGGACGGGGTCGGGACGGCATGCAGGGTTCCGCGGGTCGCAAGGTATCGAAGGGGCTTTGCCAAGGGCGGGAACGCGCCTCCCCTTGGCAAAGCCCCTTCCGGGCCGAGGCCCGGAAGGCCGGGAGCCGGCTGTGGGCTCCCGGTGGGCGGGTCATTGCCTGGGCAGGGCGTAGGCGATGATGTAGTCGCCCATGCGGGTGCCGAAGGAGCCGTGTCCGCCAGCGACGATCAGCACGTACTGGCGACCGTCCTTGCCGGTGTAGCTCATCGGCGTGGCCTGGCCGCCGGCCGGCAGGCGCGCCTGCCAGAGCTGCTTGCCGTCCTTCACGTCGTAGGCGCGCAGGTACTGGTCGAGCGTACCGCTGAGGAAGGCCACGCCGCCGGCGGTGGTGATCGAGCCGCCCATGCTTGGTACGCCGACGGTGAGGCCGATCGGCACCGGGGTGTTGTCGCGGCTGGTGCCGTTCTTGTGCTGCCAGACGACCTTGGCGGTGGTCAGGTCGATACCCGCCACGTCACCCCAGGACGGCGCCTGGCACGGCAGGCCGATGGGCGACATGAACGGATGCATGATCACCGCGTAGGGCGCGCCGGTGTTCGGCTGCACGCCGCTGGTCTCGCCCTCGCGCTTGCTTCCGCTGGGCACCTTGTCGCGCGGCACCATCTGCGAGACGAAGGCCATGTAGTTGGGGCTGGTGAAGAGGATCTGGCGCACCGGGTCGACCGACACCCCGCCCCAGTTGAACACCCCGACGTTGCCCGGATAGATCAGGCTGCCCTGCTCCGACGGCGGGGTGTACTGGCCCTCGTAGCGCAGCGAGCGGAACTGGATGCGGCAGAGCATCTGGTCGAACGGGCTGCTGCCCCACATGTCGCGCTCGGTCAGCGGCGGGCGCAGCAGGTTGAGGTCGGAACGCGCCTGGGTCGGCGCGGTATGATCGCCCTCCACCGCGCCCTGCGGCGCCGGCACTTCGCGGATCGGCACGATCGGCGTGCCGTCGCGGCGGTCCAGCACGTACAGGCTGCCCTGCTTGGTCGGCGCGATCAGCGCCGGCTTGACGCCATCGGCGGTCTTCAGGTCGAGCAGGGTCGGCTGGCTGCCGACGTCCATGTCCCACAGGTCGTGGTGGGTGAACTGGTAGTTCCAGCGCAGCTTGCCGGTGTTCAGGTCGAGGGCCACCAGGCCGGCGCTGAACTTCTCGGCGCCGGGGGTGCGGTTGCCGCCCCACTGGTCGGGCATCTGGTTGCCCAGCGGCAGGTAGACCTGGCCGAGCTTCTCGTCGACGCTGGCCAGCGACCACATGTTCGGCGAGTTGCGGGTATAGAACTTGCCGGGGGCCAGGGGCTCGGTCTCGTCCGGGTTGCCGCTGTCCCAGTTCCACACCAGCTTGCCGTCGTGCACGTCGAAGGCGCGGATCACCCCGGACGGCTCGTTGGTCGACTCGTTGTCGGTGACGTGGCCGCCGATGATCACCAGGTTGCGGGTGACCGCCGCCGGCGAGGTGGAGTAGTAGCCGCCCGGGGTGAACGGACCGATGCCGACCGTCAGGTCGACCGCGCCCTTGACCCCGAAGTCCTCGCAGACCTTGCCGTTGTCGGCGTTGATCGCGATCAGGCGGGCGTCGGCGGTGGGCAGGAACAGGCGCCGCGGACAACTGGCGGCGACCGCCTTGCCGGCCTCGGAGAGCGCGGCCGGCGGCGCGCCGACGTCGCTCCTGGCGTACTGCTCTTCGTCGTAGTAGGAGACGCCACGGCAAGTCATGTGGGCGAAGCCCTTGAAGCCTACCGGGCTCTGGATCTGCGGGTCGAAGCGCCAGATTTCCGCGCCGGTGTCCGGGTCGAGGGCCAGCACCTTGCTGTGCGCGGTGCAGGCGTAGAGCATGCCGTTGACCTTCAGCGGGGTGTTCTCGTTGGTCAGTTCGAGCGGATCGTCGGCGGTCGGCAGGTCGCCGGTACGGATGCGCCAGGCTTCCTCGAGCTGGCCGACGTTGGCCGGGGTGATCTGCTTCAACGGCGAGTAGCGGTCGCCGAACTCGGTGCGGCCGTAGGCCTGCCAGTCGCCGTCCGGCATCGCCGGGGCGGTGCTGGTCATGCCGCTGTCGCGGTCGATGCGACCGACGATCTGCCCCGGATTGGTGAACTGGCTGCCCACCGCGGCGGCGCCGGCCAGGACCACCGCCACGCCCAGCGCCGCGGTGCCCAGCGGCGCCGGCCCCTCGGCCAGCAGCGGGCGGCGGAACCAGGGCAGCCAGAGCAGCAGGCCGAAGACGAACCACAGAGCCAGGCGCGGCACCAGTTGCCACCAGTCCAGGCCGACTTCCCACAGCGCCCAGACGGTGCTGGCGAACAGCACCAGAGCGTACAGGCCTAGCGCCGCACGCTTGCCCAGCAGCAGCAATAGCCCGCTCAGGGCCAGGCCGATGCCGGCCAGCAGGTAGTACAGCGAGCCGCCCAGGCTCGCCAGCTTGATGCCGCCGGCCAGCAGCGCCAGGCCGGACAGCAGGATCAACAGGCCGAGCAGGCTCGGCAGCAGGCGCGATCGACTGTGGTTACCTTCGCTCATCGTCCGGTACTCCCTTCGGGGTTGATGACAGGCATTGCTTACTCTCCTATTACGTTCTGCACGCCGGGCTGTTCAGCCCGCCGCGCCGCGTTGGGCGGCGCTGAAGAAATGGCCGCTGGCCATGACCGAATCGCGGTTGTCCGAAGCAACAGCCTAGAACACCGTCTGGATCTTGATCCCCGCCACCAGCGCGTTGTCGACCTCGTCGACCCCGCCCGGCTGCTTGATGTATTGCAGGTTCGGCCGCACCGTCAGCCAGTCGGTCACATGCACCCCGTAGTACAGCTCGGCGTTGTACTCGGTGTCCTGCAGCGGCTGGTACAGCGGGTTGTCGTAGTCGTCGATGCCGTTCACCTGGTTCACCAGGCGCTGGCGCTTCTTCACATCGTCGTTGACGTGGATGCGCGCGATGCCCAGGCCGATGTCGTCCTTCGGCCGCGCATCGAACGGACCCTTGTAGACCACCCCGAGCTGCTGGTAGTTGTCCACCACGTTGGTCGCCTTGTCGTGGACCGTCAGGTTGGCGAACAGGCTCAACCCGCGCGAGGCATCGCCGTTGTGCGAAGTGACCTGCTGCTGCGCCACCACCCACCAGCCATGCTTGCTGCCGCGCGACTTGAAGTCGTTGCCGGTCAGCCCCTGCGGCTGGCCGTCGACGTCGTCGTAGACGTCATCGGCCTTCGCCGTGCTGTAGTAGTAACCCAGCCGGTACTCGCCCGGCAGTTGCTCGGCGCCGACCTTCGGCTGCCAGATCAGCTCCACCGGCAGCAGCGCGCCCTTGGTCCCGCTGCCGCTCATCTTGAAGCCGTTGCCGGTCTCCAGGTTCGACGGGTTCTGCTCGTAGGCGCCGACCTGCACGTACCAGTCCGGCGCGAAGTTGTACTTCACCCGCAACGCCCACTGGCTGACCGGCCAGTTGTACCAGATGCTCCCCGCCCAGTTGCCCACCTGCGAGCCGCAGAAGGCCAGGTTCTGGAAATCGCAGGGGAAGCTGTTGAAGTCCTCGCCCTCGCCGAAACGGCCGAATTTCACGTCCAGCGCGCCGTCGAAGTACTGCTGCTTGAGCCACAACTGGGTCAGCCGCCAGGTCTGCCCGCGGCCCCAGACCTCCTGCACCGAGCTGATGTGCCCGGCACGCGGGTCGCCGATGCGGTCGTTGGAAAGGTTCTTGCCGTTGCGCTCGGTGACGGTGAACTGGAACTCGGTGGCCTTCCAGCCGAGGATCTTCTCCAGGTCCATGTGCACGCCCAGAGCGAACTGGTCGGTGTAGCGCCCGGTCTTGTCGTCGTCATAGCCGCCGTCGAGGTTGGCCGCCGCCTCGCCGACATACTCCAGCTTGAAGTCGTAGCCCTTCTCCAGCAGCTCGGTGCGCTTGCCGCCCCAGTCGCCGAGCATCCATTTCGAGTTCGGCGAGAACGCCTCGGCGGCGTGCGCCGCGTTGCACAGCAGGGAGGCGGACAGCAGGCTGCCCGCCACGGGGCGCAGGGCCGGACGGAGAAGATGGGATTTCACGCGAACGCTTCCTCGTTGCGAATGGTCGACTGGTCGCATGCAGCGACCGCTCTACTCCCTCGATACCCTTGCCAGGAACAAGGGTATATGAAGAGGGCTCATGATCTGAGCCAAGCAGAACAATGGTTAATTTGCGAATGATAAGGACTTTGCGGGCAAAGCTGAAACGTTTCAGGCTGGAAAACACTGTTACATAAACGACAACGAAGCCAAGCCCTGGCGCTCTCGCTCAGGACGACCGAGGCGCAGAGCGGCTACGGTGAAGATCGCGGAGCGCGGAAACAACCTGATACCCATGAGCGCGCTTCACGTTGTTTCCGATAGCGAAACAATCCTCCGCTCAGAGTTCGTCGCGCAGATAGGACCAGGGGTAGATACCGCGCTCGTGACCATCGTCGAACACCAACTGCACGCCGTAGCCCTGCAGGCGGATATCGCGCAGGCGCACGCCCTGCTCCGCCGCGTCGATCCGTCCGCGCAGGCGCTGCGCCCGGCATTGCGCACAGGGACAGGCGGCGCGCAAGCGGGCATGGTCGATCCGGCTGACCGCGCCGTCCGCCCATTCGAGAATCAGCCAGCCGTCCCTGGCGGCATTGCGCAGGCGCAGCGGCGGCTGGGTCATGCCGGCACCCGCAGTTGCGCCAGGGCGATGCGCACCGCCTTGCGCACCTCGGGATCGCCGTCGCCTTCGGCGACCCGCAAGGCCTGGGCCGAGGCCGGGTCCGCCAGTTCGCCGAGGGCCAGGGCGGCCTCCTTGCGCAGGTTGCCAATGGGATGGCCGAGCAACGCTTCCAGCGCCTCCCGCGCCGGGCGGTGGCGCAAGCGCCCGAGCGCCCGCGCGGCGCGCAGGCGGACCTGCCAGTAGTCGTCCGCCAGTGCTTTCAGCAGCGGCTCGCCGGCCTCCTCCCGGCCCAGCTTGCCAAGGGTCGTCGCCGCCTCTTCGCGAACCTGCCATTGGGCGTCCGCCAGCGCCGCGCAGAGCGCCGGCAGCACCGCCGCCTCGCGGCTCAGGCCGAGGGCGCCGGTGGCCGCCCGGCGCACCTCCGGGTCGGCGTCGGCGCTGGCCAGCCTGGCCAGTTCGGCCAGGGCCGGCTGGTGGCGGAGCCAGCCGAGCACCGCCACCGCCTCGCGGCGCACCGCCGCCTGCGGGTCGCCGAGGGCGGCCAGGGCCGGTGCGGCGCTTTCCTCCAGGCGCAGTTCGCGCAACGCACGCAATACGCTGGCACGGACGAAGGCATCGGCATGCTCGAGCCACGGCAGCAGGCGCCGCCCGGCGGCCGGTTCCTTGAGTTCGCCAAGGCTCTGCGCGGCGGCCTCGGCCACCGCCGGCAGAGGATCGGCCAGGGCCGCGCAGAGCTCATCGACCACCGCGTCTTCCTCCCAGGCCTCCAGCAGGCGCGCGGCCTCGCCGCGCACGCCGGGGTCGGGATCGCCGCGCAGGGCCGCAACCAGCAACGGCAGCGCCTCCGGCAGCTCCAGGTCGGCCAGTTCGATCAGCGCCAGGCGGCGCACACCGGGATCGGCGTCCTCCAGGCGCGGCGACAGTTCGAGGATTTCGGGCAGTGTGGCGTTTTCACAGGTCATATGGCGATCCGCAGTCGGTCCGGGGTAATGCCCGGCGGCAGGCCGAGCGGGGTCAGGCGCGGCCACTGGCGGCCGTCGTCGTGGTCGAGCAGTTCCAGGCAGTGGCGTTTCAGGCGCACGAAGTCGGCACTGGTCACCAGCCGGGCGTCGCGAGGGCGCGGGAAATCCAGCGTCAGGCTGGCCAGGATTGCACGCAGTCGCATGGGGATTCCCCTCGAATCAGGGTCATGGGAATCGTCTCCGCCACCCGGACGGTGGTGGGAAACGAGGGGTGTTTCAGGGTGGCGTCCGGGAGTGGCCGGATGGCGGGTTGTGCCTCGCTTGCCGGAAGCGGGCGTCAGCGCAGCAGGTAGGGAATCTCCACCTTCACCGCGCCGGTCGGGCAGTCCTTTTCGCAAGGCATGCAGTACCAGCACTCGTCGTAGGCCATGTAGGCCTTGCGGGTCGTCGGATCGATGGCCAGCAGGTCCATCGGGCAGACCTCGACGCAGACGGTGCAGCCCTTGTCGGCGATGCAGCGGTCTTCGTCGATGGTCACCGGGGCGCTGCTGCGGAAGAAGATGTCCTGGGGTCGGTAGGCCATGGCACGCGGTCCTCGTGGTTCGATCTGGCCCGCTTTCGTGGCGGCGGGCTCGGTGTCTAGCGGTACTACGCCGGGGCGCGGGGCCCTAGGCGGCGTCGTTCCTCAGCCGCAAGCGCTGGTAGGCCTGCTGTTCGCCCTCGTCGATGGCGAACAGGTAGGGTTCGACCGGTTTCCTGAAGCTGGCCATGCGCCCCTGTTCGTCCTTCTTCAGGTGCGCGTGGCAGAACCAGGCCTCGTCGTCGCGCCGCGGATAGTCCACCCGATGGTGGTACAGGCCCCAGCGGCTCTCGGTGCGGAACAGCGAGGCGCGCGCGGCCATCTCCGCGCAGTCGCGGATCGCGCTGACCTCCAGGGCGCGCATCAGCTCGTGGGGGTTGTCCGCCTTGATCCGCTCCAGGTCCTCGGCGATGGCCTGGATGCGTTGCAGGCCCAATTCCATCTTGCGGGTCACCTTGGGCGGCTGCAGGTAGTCGTTGACCAGCCGGCGCAGCTTGTACTCCACCTGCGCCGCCGGCAGGCCGTGCTCGCGCAGCAGCGGCGCCTCGATCCGCGCACGCTCGCGCTCGACCTGGGCGCGGTCGACCGCGCTGAAGGCGCGCCCGGCGACGTATTCGGCGGCGTTGCGCCCGGCGAACCAGCCATAGGTGAAGGCGCCGAGCATGTAATTGTGTGGCACCGCGGCCATGTCGCCGGCGGCGTAGAGGCCCTTCACGCTGGTCTCGGCCTTCTCGTTGACCCACACGCCGGAGGCCGAGTGGCCGGAGCAGAAGCCGATCTCGGAAATGTGCATCTCGACCATCTGCTGGCGGTAGTCGGTGCCGCGCCCGGCGTGGAACTGCCCGCGACTGGGGCGTTCGTTGCCATGGAGGATGTCCTCGATGGTCTGGATGGTTTCCTCCGCCAGGTGGTCGAGCTTGAGGAACACCGGGCCGTTGCCGCCTTCGAGTTCCTGGTGGAACTCCCACATCATCTGCCCGCTCCAGTAGTCGCATTCGATGAAGCGTTCACCCCTGGCGTTGGCGGTATAGCCGCCCAGCGGGCCGGTGACGTAGGCACAGGCCGGGCCGTTGTAGTCCTTGATCAGCGGGTTGATCTGGAAG
Source organism: Pseudomonas sp. KBN12P06040 (assembly GCF_037574965.1). Taxonomy (NCBI): domain Bacteria; kingdom Pseudomonadati; phylum Pseudomonadota; class Gammaproteobacteria; order Pseudomonadales; family Pseudomonadaceae; genus Pseudomonas; species Pseudomonas sp. KBN12P06040. Next base: position 2,981,236 of record NZ_JBBELS010000001.1, on the reverse strand, counting down.
CATTCCAGGTTGGCCAGCTCGGCGCCGGCATGATAGGCCATGGCGTAGCCGTCGCCGGCGTTGGTCGGGTTCTCGTAGGTACCCATCAGGTAGCCCGAGGACGGCAGGCCCAGGCGGCCCGCCGCGCCGCAGCAGAGGATCACCGCCTTGGCGCGGATCACATGGAAGTCGCCGCTGCGGCAGTCGAAACCGAGTACGCCGTTCACCGCGCCCTCGGCATCGGTGAGCAGGCGGGTGCAGACCAGGCGGTTGGCGATCGGGATCCGCGCACGCTTGAGCTGGCGGTAGAGCACCTTCTTGATGTCGTGCCCTTCCGGCATCGGCAGCACATAGGCGCCCATGTGGTGGACCTTCTTCACCGCATAGTCGCCGGTCTCGTCCTTTTCGAACCTGACGCCCCAGCGATCCAGTTGCCGCAGGGTCTCGAAGCTGTGGCTGGCATAGGCGTATACCGCCGCCTGGTTGACGATGCCGTCGTTGGCCACGGTGATTTCCCGGGTGTACTGCTCGGCCGTGGCGTGGCCGGGGACGATGGCGTTGTTCAGCCCGTCCATGCCCATGCTGATGGCGCCGCTGCGCTTGACGTTGGCCTTGTCCACCAGCAGCACGCGCAGTTCGCGGTCGTGTTCCTTGGCCTTGATCGCCGCCATCGGCCCGGCGGTGCCGCCGCCGATCACCACGATGTCGTATTCCTGCTCCAGGGTGTTCATGCCCGCTCTCCCTTCTGCCGATCGATGCGCAGGCGATACTGGAAAGCGTCGCCGCGGTAGTAGAGGTATTCGAAGTCCAGCGGCGCGCCGTCGGCGGCATGGGTCAGGCGCTCGATGCGCATGACCGGCGCGCCCTCCTCGACCGCCAGGGCGCGGGTCAGGTCGGCATCGGCGAGCACCGCGTCGATGGCCAGGTCGGCATGGCCGAGGGGAATGCCGCAATCGTTCTCGAGGATCAGGAAGATGTCGCGGGTCACCAGGTCGGCCTTCTCCAGGCGCTCGCCGAGCGCCTGCGGCAGGTAGGTGACTTCCAGCGAAACCGGCTCGCGGTTGACCAGGCGCACCCGCTTGATCTCGCACACAGGGCTGCCCTCTTCCACCCGCAGGCGCTCGGCCACCTGCGCGCCGGCCGGCAGGTAGCGCAGGCCGTGCAGGCGGTTGATGACCTCGTAGCCCATCTGCGTCATGGACTCGCCCAGGCCTTGCAGGGTGCTGACGTTCTGGAACGCCTTCGGTCGGGCGACGAAGGTGCCCTTGCCGTGGATCTTGAAGATCAGCCCTTCCTTCTGCAGGTCGCCGAGCGCCTGGCGCACGGTGATGCGGCTGACGTCGAAGGCCTTGCCCAGCTCGTTCTCCGAAGGCATGCGGCTGAGCGGCGGGTAGACGCCGTCGAGGATGCGCCCGCGCAGCAGCTCCTTGAGCTGGCTGTACAGCGGCACGGGAGAAAGCGGGAGCAGTTTGCCCATGGTCGGATTCGCTCGTCGGAGTGGCTCGGACACTTGTTATAACAAGTTATGCTGTGATGGTAAACGCCATGAACGATCAAGCGGAAATACCGAAAACGCATATGGATAGGCCACCGCCCCGTGCGTGGTTCTCGCCGGCCAAAGGGCCGGCCCGCGGCGCGGACCGGCCCGCCCCCTCAGCGCAGCGGCCGCCAGAGGGTGAAGGCTACCGGCGGCGTCCAGCCGCTGTTGGAGGTGTGCGCCTGCAGGCAGAGATAGCGCAGCCCCTCGTAGGTCACCCCATCGTCGACCCGGTAGGCCTGGTTCTCCCGCCACTGCGGGAATTGCGGATCCACCGCCCCGCCGCTGGTGCTGACCTCCAGGCCTTCGCTGGGCAGCGACTGGTTGCCCTGGGTATCGGTGGCGGTGACGAAATAGCTGTAGCGGGTGTCCGCCGTCAGGCCGCTGTCGGTGGAACCCAGCGCGGCGCTCTGGCCAACCATGGCGCCGTCGCGATAGAGGCTGTAGTAATCGATCGGACGCTGCCCGCTGGAGGCGTTCCAGGCCAGCACCAGGCTGGTCTCGCCGCGCTCCAGCAGACGCAGGCCCTGCGGCGCCGCCGGGCGCTGGTCGCCGCCCTCGCCGTCATGGATGAGGCTGGCGTAGCGCTTGCGGAACTCCCAGTTGTAGCGCTCGCCGCGCTTGTTCAGGCCATCGTCCCAGTTCACCGACCAGGTCATCAGGCCCTTGATCGCATGACCGGCGGCCTCCAGGCGGCGAAACGCATTGCTCACCGCGGCGGGATCGATCACGTAGCCGGTGGCCGCCGCATCGACGTTGCTCGGCAGGCCGATGGCCAGGCGCTGCGCCGGGATCCGCACGAAGTCGCGGCTGCCGGTGGCCAGGCTCTCGGTGAGGTAGTAGAGGAAGTCTTCTTTCATCGCGTCGTTGTTCTGCGCGATCCAGGCGCCCTTGCCGCCGTTCGCCTCCTGGACCCACAGGCCGTCGCCGCCCTGGTTGTAGTACTGCGGCGCGATGAAATCGTAGACGCCTTCCAGGGCCTGCAGATAAGGCACGTACTTGCCGTTCTTGTGCAGATAGGGGAACTCCGGGGCCATGCTGACGATGAAGTGCTTGCCCTGCCCGGCGTAGTGCTCGCGCACCAGCTTGAGGGCCGCCGGCAGCACCCGCTGGTTGTCGGCCAGGTCGATGGCGCTCTGCTCGAGGTCGATGTCCAGGCCGTCGAAACCGTAGGTTTCCACCAGGCGGACGATCTCGGCGGCCAGCGCCTGCTCCTGCCCGGCGTGCAGCTCGATGTGCGCGTCGGCGCCCCCCAGCGAGATCAGCACCGCGCGGCCCTGGGCGTTGAGCACGCCGACCTGGCGGCGAAACTCCGCGTCGGACAGGTTGTATGGCTGGAAGGTCGGGATGCCGCGCCCTTTCATGAAGGCCACGGCGACCACGTTGTACTCGCTCGGCACGTCTTCCAGCGCGATGTTGGCGAACGAGCCCTGCTGGTAGCCGTCGGCGGCGCCGGCCGGCCAGTTGTGCCAGAAGCCCATGAGAATCTTCTTGCCGGCGATGCTCGGCATGGCCGCCGCGGCATCTTCGCGGGCCTGGTGCAACTGGGAAAAGTCGATCCTGATCATTTACCGCTCCTCGGATGAAGGTAGGAAATGCATCCGGAGGGGCTGTCCGACGAACCGCCGCCTTGGCCGCCGCGAACGCCTCGAAACACAGGCGCGAACGTCTACCGCAGGGCATTCCGGCGTTTGTCGCGATCAGGGCGGGGGCATGGTTGCAGAGACGGCGGAAGGCTTCACCTACCACAATTGGCAGAGTCGCGGCGGCGATGCTCCGCGCCGGGTTCAACCGGCTTCGCTGAGTTCGGCGACCACCACTCCGGGAAGGTCTTTCAGCAGTGCCGGGGACAGCAGCAGCTTGGTCTCGCGGACCCCTGCGCCCATCACCACCAACGGCCGTTCGAAGACCGCCGCGTCGACCAGCAGCGGCATGCCTTCGGGCAAGCCGAACGCGGTGATGCCGCCGAACTGCATGCCGGTCAGCTCGGTGGCGACCTCGCGGGCGGCGAAGGACAGCCGGCGGGCCCCGAGCAGCGCCTTGACCGCGCCGTTCACGTCGAGCCGCCGCGAGCCCAGGTTGACCACCGCGGCATAGCCTTCGGCGCCGTCGCGCTTGTAACGCAGGACCAGGGTATTGGCGCAGTCCTCCAGGCCAAAGCCGTAGCGTGCGCTGAACGCCGCGGTGTCGGAATGCTCGTCGGCGACGCGGAACACCACCAGCTCGGCGGAAGGCAGGCCGCGCGCGACCTGCTCCGGCAGATGGCGGTGGTAGTCGGCCGGGGCGACGGCGTCGAGCCGGTGGCGTTGGGTGTATTCGCGCAGAACCATGGGCAACCTCGAATGAAGACGGACGGCACCGGCCCCTGCCGCCAGGCGGGCGGCAGGGGCCGGCGGTTCAGGTTGCCAGGTTCGCCGGCACGCCGCCAGGCACATCGGGCGCCAGGCGCTGCCGCAGGATCGCGCAGACCTCCTCCGCCGCCGTCACCACCAGGCCGTGGCCGCCGGCCAGGGTCTCCAGCTCGTAGCGGCTGGCGTGCCGCCGCCAGCCGTCGATGGCCGCCCTGGAGACGCCCGGGTCCTGCTCGCCGAGGATCGCGGTGATCGGTATGGCCAACGGCTCGCGCGGCCGGTAGCGATAGTCGGCGGCCAGGCGCGAATCGGCGCGCAGGGTGGCCAGGCTGATCTCGCGCAGCTCCGGGTCGTCGAGCACTTCCAGCGGCAGCACGTCGTACTCGCGCAGGGTTCGCAGCAACTCGGCGTCGCCCATCGCATGGAAGCGCGGGTATTCCAAGTCCGGCCCCGGAGCGCGGCTGCTGATCACGAACAACTGCCTGGCGCGCAGGCCGTGCAGGCTTTCCAGGCGTGCCGCCAGTTCGTAGGCGAGCATGCCACCGAGGCTGGCGCCGACCAGGGCGAACGGACGGTCGAGCAATGGCAGGAGCGCGTCGTCGATGGCACAGAGCATGGCCTCTACATCGGTGACGAATGGCTCGTCCTGGCGTTCCTGGCGCCCCGGATACTGGATCGCCAGCAGCTCCACGTCCGCCGGCAGGCGCGCGTCCCAACCACGGAAAGTGCCGGCGTTGCCGCCCGCGGGCGGCAGCGCGATCAGGCGCAGGCGCGGCTGCGCGCTCCCGCTGCGCTGCAACCACAGGGCCCGGGCGCGCTCGGTGGCAGGCGGCAACGGCGGCGCGTCGGCGGCATGGCAGCGGCGCACCACTTCGCGGGCATCCGGATCGCCCTGCAACAGCCCCAGGCTCAGTTGCCTGCCGGTCAGCCGGCGCAATTCGGCGATCGCCTGCACGCCCAGCAGCGAATGCCCGCCGGCGCTGGCGAAGCCCTGGTCGGCCGCCAGCGGCCGGCCGAGCACGCGGGACAACACCTTGAGCACCCGCCGCAGCTCCACGCTGTCCTCGGCCTGGGCCGCCGCGGGCGGCTGCACCGGGTCTCCGAGCAGCGCCAGCAACGCCTCGCGGTAGGCGTCGGCCAATGCCTCGGCGCGCTCGGCGGGGAAACGTCCGGCGGCGTACTGGAAGCCCACCTCGAGGCGTTCGCCGGCCACCTCGAAGTCCACCGCCAGCGGCACGTCGACGTCCACCACCACCTGGTCGAGGATGCTGCCGTGCCTTACTCCCGCCGCCGGCGCGGCGTCGTCCTGGTGGAAATCGACGAAGTTGAACAGGCTGTCCAGGCGCAACTCGCGGTTGCGCCTGCGAATCGCCGCCAGCGGATGGCGCCGATGCTCCAGGCTCGCGCGCTCGTAGTCGAATGCGCGACGGGCACTGTCGAGCAGATCGACGGAAGCCGACAGCCGGCACGGCAGGGTATTCAGGAACAGGCCGAGCAGGCGGTCCGCGCCCGGCTCCTCGGGGCGCCCGTGGCTGACGAAGCCGGTGACCACTTCGTCGGCATCGCTGAAGCGGCACAACGCCCGGCCATGCGCCGCCAGCAGCAACGAACGCAAGGGCAAGCCGCTGCGTTCGGCCAGGGCGCGCAAGCGCGGCAGGCTGTCGGCCGGCACGTCCACGCGGACCGCCGCCATCCGCCGGGGCCCCTCCTCCGCCAGGCCGGGCAACGGCCGGTAACGGGCGCCGGCCAGGTAGTCGAGCCAGAACAGCGCCGAGCCGGCGTTGGCCTCGGCCTCGCGCTCCAGCGCCACGTAGTCGCGGAAACCTACCGCGGGCGCTTCCGCTTCCCGCGCGACGACACCGGCGAGGAGGTCGGCGTAGACCGCCAGCAGCTCGTCCACCAGGCTTTGCAGGCTCCAGCCGTCCAGCACGCTATGGTGTTCGGCGACGCCCAGGGCGAAGCGCCGCTCGTCCAGCGCCAGCGCGGCGAGGCGCACCAGCGGAGGGCGGCTCCAGTCGAACGGGGTGGCCTGCTCTTCCTCGATCCAGGCACGCAGGCGCAGGCGCCGGGCTTCCTCATCGAGGCCACGCAGGTCGTGCACCGGCACTTCGGCGGCGACCGCCGTGGCCGGGTGGACCCATTGCAAGGGCGCCTGGCCGCCGTGCAGGTCGAAGCCGGTACGCAGGATCGCGTGGCGGCCGATCAGGATCGCCCAGGCGCGCGCCAGCAACTCGCCGTCCAGGCGTCCATGCACCTCGTGCAGGACGACGTTGTGCAACAGCCGTGGATCGCCGCTGGCCTCGCTTTGCAGGAGCATGCCCTGTTGCAGGCTGGTCATCGGATAGGCGTCGTCGAGCCCCTCCGGCAGGCGCTTGCGTTCCGCCGCCGACAACAGGGCGAACGGCTCCAGCGTCTGCGGCGCCGAGGTCCCGAGCGCATCCGCCGGGCTCGCCGGAGCGGCCAGCAGGCGCGCCAGTTCGCGGATGCTCTGGTGGTTGAACACGTCGCGCAGGGTAAAGGCAAGCCCGGCCTGGCGCGCCATGACCTGCATCTGGATCAGGCGGATGGAGTCGCCGCCGACCTGGAAGAAGTTGTCGCTGACGCCGATCGCCGGGCGTTTCAGCACGCTCTTCCAGATATCCAGGAGGGCCGCCTCGGTGGCATTGGCCGGCGCTTCCAGGGGCTGCGCGGCCGCCTCGGCGGCCAGCGCCGCCAACAGCGCGCGACGGTCGAGCTTGCCTTCGGCGGTCAGCGGCAGGCGTTCGACCCGGGCGATCCGGCTCGGCAGCATGTAGGCCGGCAGGCGCGCCTCGAGGAAGCCACGCAGGGCCTGCTCGCTCAGCTCGCCGCCAAGGGCCGCGGCGGGGCGCGGCGCGAGCGCACGCCAGTCGATGCGCTCGGCCAGCGACTCGGCATAGCCCGGGCGCACCGCGTAGCAGTTGTAACGGTCGGTACCCTCCAGCAGCGCGTCCTGATGGATGCTCACCTCGAAGCCATGGCGGCGCAGCAGGTCGCTCAAGGCATCGGCGCGGCCGGCGGTGGCACCGTCGCGCTTGTCATGGACCTCCAGGACGATCTGCCGGACCTTGGCCAGCGCCGCATCGTCGAGACCGAGCAGCACATCCATTTCCGCGCGCTGCACGTCGATCTTCAGCAGGTCGATACGCTCCAGGCCCAGTTCGCCGATCACCTGGTCGAGGCGGCGCAGGCGGCAGCGGTGGGCTTCGGCGCGCAGGCGGTCGTCGAGGATTTCGTCGATGTTGTCCAGCAGCAGGTTGGCCCCGCCCTCCTCGCCCTGGTTGCTCAGGTAGCGTCGGATGACGTCGCGTTCGCCGCTGGCGTCGGCGTACTCGGCGATCCCGGAGAAGGTCGAGTAGCCCGGATAGTAGGTGAAGGTTTCCTCGCGCTCGGCGTCGGACAGGCCGATGCCGAATACCTCGACCTGCGGTGCGTAGCGTCCGAGGTTGGCCTCCAGGCGCCGGCGGATCGGTGCCAGCGGCTCGAAGGCGACCACTCGCGCGCGCGGCGCGCGGCTGGCGATGTACAACGAGAACAGGCCGATGTTGGCACCGACGTCGAGGACCACCGCGTCCGGCGGCAGGACGATGCCGTCGCGGCTGTAGACCTCGTCGACGAAGATTTCCTGGTAGACGTACTCGGTTTCGTTGAGGTTCAGTCCGGCGACCCGGTGCCCGCTGGGCAGGTCGACTTCCAGCCAGGACTCGTCCGCGGTCTCCCCGGCGGCGGTGACGAAGGCGACGATCCGGCGATCCGCGCCCGGCTCGGCCGCATCGGCCTCGTCGGTGAGTACCGCCGCCTCGCCCACTGCCGGGTGTTCCAGCAACGCGCTGCGGATCTCGCCCAGTTCGATGCGGTAGCCGTTGATCTTCACCTGTTCGTCGATCCGCCCGAGGAACTCCAGGCAACCGTCGGCGCGCCAGCGCACCAGGTCGCCGCTGCGGTACAGGCGGCCGCTGCCCGGCCAGCCCTCCTCGAGGAAGCGCCCGGCCGCCTCGCCGGCGTCGCCGGCATAGCCGCGCGCCACCCCGGCGCCGCCGATCCACAGTTCGCCGCTGGCGCCACGGGTCTTGCGACGACCGAGGCCATCGACCACATGCAGGTCGACGTTGGCCAGGGCGCGGCCGATGGTCGGCCGCGCATGCTCGGCGACCCGCGCCAGGCTGGCGTTCACCGTGGCTTCGGTAGGACCGTAGAGATTGAACACCTGGCAGCGGCGCCAGCCGGCGGCGACCTCCCAGGACGCTTCGTCGAAGCGCTCGCCCCCTACCAGGATGCGCCCGGGCAGCGCCGGGTGGGCATCGTCGAGGCCGGCCTGGAGCAGCAGGCGGAACAGCGACGGGGTGCAGTCGAGCACGTCGATGCGCCGTTCTTCGAGGAACCCCAGCATCCGCTGCGGATCGCTGCGCACCTCCTGCGGCACCGGGACCAGGCAATGGCCGGAGAGCAGTTGGAGAATCTGCTTGATCGAGGAATCGAAGGAGAACGGCGCGTTGACCGTCACCCGCAGGCCCTCGCCCACCACGTTCGCGTATACCGTGCGCGCCAGGGCCTGGGACAGGTTGAGCGCGCTGGCGTGCTCGACCACCACGCCCTTGGGATGGCCGCTGGTGCCCGAGGTGAAGATCATGTAGGCCGCATCGCGCCCGCCCGGCGCCGGCAGGCTCATGCCGCTGCCGGCAAGCGGCAGCGTCGACAGGTCCAGGCAGGCCCCGGCGAAGGCCTCGCGGGCGCGCCCGGCGCACTCGGCATCGGCAAGGGCGAAGACGATCCCGCCCGCTTCGCGCATCCGCTCCACCCGCGCCGCCGGAAACTCCGGATTGACCGGGGTGTACACCGCCGCCGCGCGCATCACCCCGAGCAGGGCGACGATCGCCTCGCGGTTGCGCCCGGTCATCACCGCCACCGCCTGGCCGGGCCGCACGCCGGCGGCCAGCAGCGCTTCGGCGACCGCTTCGCTGCGCGCACGCAGCGTGGCGAAATCCAGGCTGCCGTGGGCATCCAGCAACGCCGGCGCCTGCGGCTGCAGGGCGGCGCGCAGATCGAACGCGGCCACCAGGGATTCCACCGGCGCGGGCTCCACGCGCTCGCCCTGCCAGGCCTGGTAGCGCTCGCGCTCGGCCGCGCCGATCAACGGCAGCCCGGCCAGTGGCAGTTGCCTGTCGGCGGCGATGCTTTCCAGGCATTCGACCCAGGCGTCGAGCAAGCGCCCGGCCAGCGTTCCGTCATGGTCGCGGCGGACCCGCAGGCTGGCCAGCCGGCCTTCGCCGTGGGGCAGCACCTGCAACTCGAGGAACCCGCCCAGCGGCGGCTGCCGGCAATCCAGCTCGGCCACCCCGGCGCCATCCAGTTCGCCCGCCAGCCAGGCGAAGCCCAACTCGGCGAGCGGCCAGTCGGGGGCAAAGGGATCGCGCAGTGCCGCCGCCTCCTCCTGGGCGAGGATCGCCGCCTGGAGGGCGTCGAGTCGCTCGCCGACGCTGCCCGCGCGGACATTCTCCAGGCACAGCGGCGCGACCCCGGCGAACGGTCCGGCCAGCTCGGCGAACTCGTTGAACAGGCGCCCCGAGACCAGTCGCGCCATTTCCAGCGGCAGTCCCTCGTCGCCCTGGAACTGCCCGGCGACCTGGGTCCAGGCCAGCAGGGCGGCCGCCTCCGGCAAGCCGTTGGCGGCCAGGCGTTCGAGCAGCGCGCGCGGCAGCAGGCGCCGCGCCGTCCACTCGCCTTCGCCGAGGTCGTCCGCCAGCGCCAGCGGATTCTCCGCCGCAGCGGACGCCTGCTCGCGCCAGTAGCCGCTGGCGCTTTCGCCGTCTTCGCCGGCCAGCGCCTCGTTGGCCCATTCGGAGAAATGCTGGAACAGCAGCGCCTCGGCCCCCTCGTCCGCGCTCGCCGGGCCGGCCTGCCCCAGGCCGCGGCGCAGCAGCGCCGCCAGGCTGGCCGCATCGACGACGAACGCCGGCGCCGCTAGCAACAGCCCCTGGAGCGTCTCTCCGGCGGCGTCCAGCAGCAGGCCGAGCGCCAGCACCGGCTGGCCTTCCCCGCCCAGGGGCGCAGCGGCGAGACGCGTGCTTTCGTGCGCGAAGCGCCCGGCCCAGTCGCCGTCTCCCGGCAGGCGCTCGACCAGCAGATCGGCCGCACGTCCATCCAGTACCTGCACCGGCAGGCTCATGCCCGGCATCGTCCGGTAGGCCACGCGCAGTTGCGCCTCGCCGTCCAGCGCCCGGCGCAGCCGCTCCAGCGTCGCCGCGGGATCGGCCGGGGCGTGCAGGCGCACGCCGACAACGGTATTTTCCGGCCGCTCGGCATGACGGCGCCAGGCGCGGGTCTGCAAGGGGGACAGCGGGAATCCTTCGAGCGCTTCGCTCGCGGCCGGTTGCACAGCGGATTGCAGGTCTTCTGACGCACTCATGGCTATCCCTCGCACGGGTTCAGGGTTGGTGGACATGCAGGTCGGTCATCGCCACCAGCACCTTGCGCTCGCCGGTGTACGGCTCGCGGCCGTGGACGCTGATGAAGTTGTCGAGCATCAGGACATCGCCGCGCTCCCAGGCGAAGGCGCGGGTTTCCTCGCGGTAGGCGGCGCGGATGGTGTCCAGCACCTCCGCCTCGATCGGGCTGCCGTCGCCGTAGTAGGCGTTGCGCGGCAGGCCCTGTTCGCCGACCTCGTCGAGCAAGGCCCGGGCCAGGGCCGGCGGCATGTTGGAGACATGGAACATGTGCGCGTGGTTGAACCACAGCGGCTCGCCGCTGAGCGGGTGGCGCACCATCGCCTGGCGCACCTGGCGGGTATTCAGGCGCTGGTCGTCGAGCCAGGTCCATTGGGTACCGGTCTGCCGGCAGTAGGCCTCGACCTCGGCGCGGCTGTCGGTCTGGAAGCCTTCCTGCCAGGTCAGGTCGATCTCCGGCCCGTAGTTGCGCACGTAGCACACCCCATGGCGGAGGAAGCGCTGCCTGATCGCCTCGGGTATCCGGGCGCTGACCCGGCGCTCGTCGGCCAGGGGCGTGCGGCCCTGGGTGGCGGGCGGCGTCTGGCAGTAGAAGTGGATGTAGCTCGGCCAGTTGTGCGAGTAGGACATTTCGTGGTGCGGCGGAATCCAGCCGTCCGGCGAGAACTCGGTGGAAGTGAACACCCGGTGCGCCACTTCCTGGCGCGCCGCCGCGCGCTCCAGGTAGTCGAGCATGTTCGGCGAAAAGCCTTGCACGGCCTGGGAGAAGCCCTCCGCGCCATCTACCGCGAAGCCACGAAACAGGATGCCGCCATGCCGCAGCAGGCTGTCGCGTAGCCCTGCGCCGGCGGCGGCGATCCATTGCCGCAGGTCCATGCCCGGCTGGCGCGCGCGGACGATGCGCAGGTAGTCGTTGGCCGGGTCGAGCAGGCTCTCCTCCACCAGGTCGCCGGCCGAGAGCTGCCGGGGGCGCAGGCGCGGCGCGCTGAACGAGGCGCTCATGCGGCACCTCCGAGCGCCAGGCGCGAAGGTGTCGGCGGGACGTCGGCGGAGGCCAGGCTGGAATACGGCGTGGACATGATGGTGAGGATCCGGCGCGGCCCGCGGAACGGCTCGCGGCCGTGCTGGGCGAGCATGTTGTCGAGGATCAGCACGTCGCCCACGCGCCAGTCGAAGCGCCGCGTCTCGCGGTCTATGGCGCTGCGGATGGTCGCCAGGGTCTGCGCCTCGATCGGGCTGCCATCGCCGTAGTAGGTCTGGTACGGCAGGTCTTCCTCGGCGACGCTGCGCAACAGCGCATCGCGCAGGCCCGGCTCGAGACTGCTGGCATGGAAGAACATGCCGTGGTTGAACCACAGGCGCTCGCCGGTATGCGGGTGGCGCTGGAACGCCGCGCGCCTCTGCCAGGTGCGCAGGTGCTCGTCGCCGATCCAGGCATGGGCGATCCGGTGCTCAGCGCAGAACGCCTCGACCTCGGCGCGGCTGTCGGTCTGGAACGCTTCGCGCCAGGACAGGCCGAGGCCAGCGCGGTAGTTGCGCACGTAGAGGATGCCCAGGCGCTCGAAGCGCTCCAGCAATTCGTCCGGCAGGTGGCGGAGCACCGACCGGTTGGCCGCCACCGGGGTGGCGCCGCCTTCGAGCGGCGCCACCTGGCAATGGAACATGATGTACAGCGGCCAGTCGGCGGTATAGGACTGCTCGTTATGCAGGAAGATCGGCTGGTCCAGCGGATGCTCGGTGGAGGTGTAGACCTCGCCGCTGACCTGGCTGCGCGGCGAGGAACGCTCCTTGTAGTCGAGCAGTTGCGGAGCGAAGGCGGCGGCGGCTGCGCGGAAGCGCTCCGCCGAGTCGACCTCGAAGCCTCTCAGCAACAGGCCGCCAGCCAGGTTCAGGTCGTCGTGCAGGGACTGGCCCTGCTCGCGAATCCAGTCGGCCAGGGACAGGCCGGGAGCCTGCGCCTCGATCAGCAGCGGCAGGCCGTCGCGCTCCGCCGCCGGGCGCCGCACCAGCGCCTCGCTGCTGCGCGGGGTGAGATTGCGCGGCCGGGCGAAGCCGCGACCGGTGAGACTGGGAGCTGTTCGTTCCATCGCTGTTCTCCGTGGGGGGCTCGAGTCGTCAGGAAGCGTTGCAGCCCTCCGGCGACATGCGTTTCGAGGTAGGTTCGCCGGCGTTCGCCAGCAGGCGCCACTCCCAGGCCTGGTGCAGGCGCTCGATGCGGTCCAGGTCGAAGATTGCGCTGGCCCCGGTCCAGACCGCCAGCCAGCCCTGCGGCTGCTCTTCCAGCCAGAGCGTCAGGTCCAGGCGCGCGCCGGGCACCGGGATGAAGTCGGCTTCGACGCGCACCCCGGCATCCACCGCCGGGGCCGCCCGACCGTTGTGCGCGCCGCAGGCGATGCGGATCGGCAGGCCGCTGGCGCCGCGCTGGCGCAGGGCCTGGGTCACGCATTCGAGGGGCACGTCCTGGTGTTCGAGCAGTTCCAGCAGGTCATGGCCGACCTGGCGCAGGCGCCACTCCGCGGACTGCCCCGGACGCAGGCCGACCGCCAGCGGCAGGAGGTTGACGAAGCAGCCGACCAGCCCCTGCATTTCCAGGCGCGAACGCCCGGCCAGAGCCACGCCGACGAGCAGGTCGTCGACGCCCAGTTCGGCGCCGAGCACTTCGGCGAAGGCTTGCAGCGCAGCGCTGAACGAGCTTACCGAGGCGCGTTCGGCCAGCGTCCGGCAGGCGGCATGGGCGGCGGCGGAAACCGGCAGGGCGAGGCGCTGGCCGGCGCGCCCGCCGCGCTCCTCCCGGCGCGCCGCCGCGGCGCCGGGAGCCTTCGCCAGCGGCAACAGACGCTCCGCCCAGCGCTCGGCGACGCGCTCCAGGCGGCCCGAGGCCAACGCCGCGCGCTCGCGGGCGGCGACCTGTTCCGGCGTGCTGGCGAGCGCGGCCAGGCGGCCGCCATCGAGCAGCGCCTTCAGCTCCGCAGCGAAGACCGCCAACGACACATCGTCGAAGGCGTAGTGATGGACGCTGAGCAGGAGGTCGGCGCGCGCGCTGTCGCGGGTGACGACCAGCAGCAGGCGCGCCGGCGCCTCGTGGGCGAGGTCGAAGACTCGCGCGCCCTCACGGCGCACGCCATCCTCCAGCAGCCGCTCGGCGTGAGCGGCGTCGCTCGCCAGCAGGCGTTGCAGGGGCACCGCATGCGCCGCCAGCGCATGCGGCTGCGGCCCGTCGACGCCCGTTTCGACACGCCGGCGCAGCGCCACATGCCGTTCCAGCAACTGGCGCAAGGCCTGTTCGATGGCGTCGGCCGTGGCGCCGACTATGCGCAGGTGGGCCAGCAGGTTGTAGGAGGTGTCCTCCGGCGCCAGTTGCTGGGCCACCCACAGGCGCCGTTCGGCGAGGCTCAGCCCGGCGGCGCCGGCGCTCGGCTCCGGCTCGTCGCCCTCGGGCGCGGCCTGGCGCAGCAGTTCCAGCAGGGCCTCGGGGGTCGCCGGGCCACCGGCGAACGCCTGCAACGGTACGCGGCGGGACAGTCGCTGGCGCAGCGTCGCGAGCAGGTGCACCGCCCGCAGGGAATCGCCGCCGGCGGCGTAGAAACCCTGCCCGGCGCGCGGCGGCGCGCCAAGCTGCGCCTGCCAGGCCTGGTGCAGCGCCTGTTCCAGCGGATCGCCGGGCAGCGCCTGCGGCTCGGCATCGGTCGCCTGGGGACGCGGTAGGGCCTTGCGGTCGATCTTGCCGTTGAGCGTCTTGGGCAGCTCCGCCAGGACCACGAACGCCGACGGCAACATGTAGTGCGGCAGGCTTTGCCCAAGGTGCTCGTTCAGCGCCTGGAGCGGCGGGGCGAACGGCGCAGCCAGGTAGCCGACCAACCGACGCAGGCCGGCGCTGTCCTCGGTGAGCATGGCGCAGGCTTCGCTCACCCCGGGAAAACTCGCCAGGCACGAGGCGATCTCGCCCAGCTCGATGCGGAAGCCGTTGAACTTGACCTGGTCGTCGAGCCGGCCGAGGTGTTCCAGCACGCCGTCCTCGCGCATGCGTACGCGGTCGCCGGTGCGATAGCGGCGCTCGCCGCTGCCCGGATCGACGCGGAAACGCTCGGCGGTCTGCTCCGGCTTGCCGAAATAGCCACGCGCCAGGCCGATGCCGCCGAGGTACAGCTCCCCGGCCACGCCCAGCGGCAGCGGCGCCTCGAAGCCGTCGAGCACCTCCACCGTGGTGCCGGGCAGCGGTCGGCCGATGGGCGGCTCGTCGAGCGCTTCGGCGTGCAGGTCCAGTTCGTGCACCGTCGAATAGGTGGTGTCCTCGGTCGGCCCGTAGAGATTGACCAGGCGCCGTACCTGGGGTTGGCCACGAATCTGTCGCACCAGGTGGCCGCGCAGCGGTTCGCCGGCCAGGTTCAGCGTGCGCACTCCGCCCGGCAGGTCGCCGAGGGCGAGCAGCGCGGCGCACACCGAGGGCACGGTATTGAGCAGACTGATCTCGTCGCGGCGCGGGTAGTCCGGCAGGCTGAACAGGTTTTCCACCAAGTGCAGCGTACCGCCTTCGGCCAGGGTGCCGAACAGCTCGTAGACCGACAGGTCGAAACACACCGAGGTCGCCGCCAGTACCCCGCTCCATTCTTCGGCGGCATAGTGCTGGCCGGCCCAGCGCAGGAAGGCATGGGCACTGCCGTGCTCGATGGCGACGCCCTTGGGGCGTCCGGTGGATCCGGAGGTATAGATGATGTAGGCGAGGTGCTCGGCGCCGACCTCGCTCGCGGGCAGCGCCAGGTCGTTCGCCTGGTCGCCGCCCTCCTCCAGCGCCAGGCATGGCCGGCCCAGCGCGGCGACCCGCTCGCGGGTGCTCGCGTCGACCAGCACCAGCAGGCAGTCGGCGTCGTCGAGCATGTAGGCCACCCGTTCCTCCGGGTAGGCCGGGTCCAGCGGGACGTAGCAACCGCCGGCGCGGAGCACGCCGAGCAGGCCGACCAGCAGGCCGCTGTCGCGCCGCAGGCAGACCCCGACCCGCTGCTCCGGAGCCACCCCGGCGGCGCGCAGGCGCGCGGCGAGCGCGGCGCTTTCGCGCTCCAGCTCGGCATAGCTGAGGCTGCGGTCGGCGGCGTGCACGGCGATGCGCTGCGGCGTGCGCCGCGCCTGGGCCTCGAACAGATGGTGGAGTACGCCGCGCGGCGGCGCGGCCTGGGGCTCGCTGCGCAGGGCCTGCAAACGGCGCTCTTCGTCGGCGTCCAGCCAGGGCAGCCGGCCGACGCAGGCCTGGGCGTCGACCAGGCCGCGCGCCAGGCGCGCGAGATGGCCGGCGATACGCCGCAATTCGTCGTATTGGGGATCGCGCAGAGCCAGGCCGACGCTGCCGTCCGCCGCCAGCACCAGGGCCAGCCAGCCGGGGCTGCTCGCCGTCGGCCGCGCCGCCAGCACCTGGACCGCGCAGCGCCCGGCCAGGGCGGCGCGCTCCTGGCCCTCGGCGGAGAGCTGCCGCCGGGCATCGTCGAGTTCTTCCGCCAGCCGCGCGCTACGTTCGGCGGAGGACTCCAGCGCCCGGTAGGCGGAACGTAGCAGCGCGGGCGCCTGCCGCCCGCGCACCGTGATCGGCTCGGGAAAACCCAGGGTGATCTCTTCGTTGCCGTAGCGTCCCAGCAGTACCAGGAACGCCGCCAGCCAGTGCGCCGCCGGGAACGCTTGCGCGGCCGCCTCCGGCTCGAACCATTGCCAGGCGCAATGCGGGTCGCGCAAGGCGATCCGCCCCGGCAGTTCCAGCCCCAGCGGGGCGCCTTGCAGGTAGCGTCGCTCCTGCGCAACCTCCGGGCGCGCTGCGCGTCCCGCGGTCAGCGCCTTGCCCGACGAAAAGCTGCGTAACGGTAAGCCATGTCGCTCCTGCATCGCTCTCCCCCTTCCGAGGCTGGGCACCGAGCGAAAAACTCTTCACGAAATGGCGACGAGTTACGAGCTAATACAACTGATAGGGTGGTGACAGGTCAGGCCGAATGATTTTCCGCCAGGATCGGGTACAGCGACGCGACCAACAGCAGCGCCATCCCTACGTTGAACACCCGCAGCCAGCGCGGATCGCGCAGCACGTTGCGCAGCATGCTGCCGAAACCGGCCCAGATTCCGATGGTCGGCGCGTTGATCAGGGCGAAGACCGTCGAGATCACCACCACGTTGGTGAAGTAGCCCTGCAACGGGGTGTAGGTGCTGATGGCGCCGACCGCCATCACCCAGGCCTTCGGGTTGACCCACTGGAACGCCGCCGCGCCCCAGTAGCTCAACGGCTTGCCACGTCCCTCCGGGTCGTTGCCGGCCGGGCCGGAGGTGGCGATCTTCCAGGCCAGGTACAGCAGGTAGGCCGCGCCGACGTAGCGCAGGATGGTGTACAGCACCGGGTAGGCCTCGAACACCGTGCCCAAGCCGAAGCCCACCGCCATCACCATGATGAAGAAGCCGCAACTGATCCCGAGGATGTGCGGGATGGAGCGGACGAAACCGAAGTTGACCCCCGAGGCCAGCAGCATGGTGTTGTTCGGACCGGGCGTGACGGAGGTGACGAAGGCGAACAGGGAGAACGCCAGCAGCAGATCCACGGAGAGCGACATTCGTTCCATCCTTTGAAGTGGGTGCGGGCAAGACGTTACTCCGCTTTGCCGCCGCGCCAGCGCAACAGTTGCCGAGAAAGTTGCCGTAACACTCCACCCGTCCGCCGCCCTAGCGTTGCACTCCCCAGCGCTTCACCGTGAGGCGCTCGATGCTGCCGAACACCAGGTTCTCCACCAGCAGGCCGATCAGCACCACCACCGCCAGGCCGGCGAATACCTTGTCGGTGTACAGCTCGTTGCGGTTCTGGAAAATGTACCAGCCGAGCCCGCCCTTGCCGCTGCTCGCGCCGAACACCAGTTCCGCGGCGATCAGCGTGCGCCAGGCGAAGGCCCAGCCGATCTTCAGCCCGGCGAGGATCGACGGCAGCGCCGCCGGCACCAGGATCAGCAGGACGAAGCGCAGGCCGCGCAGGCCGTAGTTGCGCCCGGCCATGCGCAGGGTCTCCGAGACACCGAGGAAACCGGCATAGGTGTTCAGCGCCAGCGCCCAGAGCACCGAATGCACCAGCACGAAGATCAGGCTATTCTGGCCCAGGCCGAACCAGAGCAGCGCCAGCGGCAGCAGCGCGATCGCCGGCAGCGGGTTGAACATCGCTGTGAGGGTGCCGAGCAGGTCGCGGCCCAACTGCGTGGAGACCGCCAGGCTGGTCAGAACGAAGGCCAGGACGATCCCCAGCAGGTAGCCCTTGAACAGCACCAGCAGGGAGATCCCCGCCTTGGCCGGCAGTTCGCCGCTGGCCAGGCCCTCGCCGAGGGCCCTGGCCGTCTGCAGGAAGCCTGGCAGCAGCAGGTCGTTGCCCTGGACCCGCGCCGCCAGCTCCCAGGCCAGCGCCAGCAGCGCCAGGATCAGCCCCTTACGCAGCCAGCCCTGTTGCCAGAGACGCTGGCCCAGGGGCAGGCGCTGCTCCAGGGGGACCTCCAGCAGGGGTTCGAGCTGGATTTCGTATTCTTCGCGGACGCGCGTGACTCGACTCATCGATCGGCTCCTTTGCTCAGTGGGCCAGACGGATGTCGGCGAAGTCGAGGGTCGCGGCCACCGTCGGTTCGCCGCCCTCGTCGAACAGCAAGCGGTGGATGCGTCGCGCCGCGGCTTGCAGCGCTTCGCCACCCAGGCTGTGCAGCCCGAACGGGTGGCCGTGCACTTCGGCCCGGACCCGCCCCGGGTGCGGCGAGAGCAGCAGGATGCGGTTGCCCACCACCAACGCCTCCTCGATGGAATGGGTGACGAACAGCAGGGTGAAACGCACCTCTTCCCACAGGCGCAGCAGTTCTTCCTGCATCTTTCGCCGGGTCAGCGCGTCCAGCGCGGCGAACGGCTCGTCCATCAGCAGGATCTTCGGCTGCATCGCCAGCGCCCGGGCGATCGCCACCCGCGCCTTCATGCCCCCGGACAGCGTGTGCGGGTAGGCCTCGGCGAAGCCCGCCAGGCCGACCTTCTCGAGGCATTCGTCGGCGCGTCGCTCGGCCTCGTCGCGCGCCACCTGGCCGGACACCCGCAAGGGGAACAGCACGTTCTGCCGTACGGTCTTCCATGGCGGCAACTGGTCGAACTCCTGGAACACCACGATACGGTCGGGTCCGGGCGCCCTGACCGCCTGTCCCTGAAGGCGGATCTCGCCCTCGCTGGGCGTGATGAAGCCAGCCACCGCCTTGAGCAGGGTCGACTTGCCGCAGCCGGACGGGCCGAGCAGGACGAAGCGATCGGCCGGGTCGACTTCGAAGCTGACCCGCTGGGTGGCCCGCACCACGCGCGAGCGGGTGCGGTATTCGAGGCTGACTCCGTCCACCGCCAGCAGGGCGTCGGCGGGGAGCGTGGAAGGTTGGCGGGAGGCGGCGTTCATCGGCGTCTCAACTCCCCTGCAACGGCGCGCCGTCCTGGAAGAAATAGTCCTGCCAGGAAGCCGGCTTGTTGCGGATCGCACCGACCCGGTAGAGGAACTCCGCCAGCGGATAGGTGTTCTTCGGCGTGACGCTGAACTCCACCTGCGGATTGGCGATGATCTTCAGCAGCGCGGCGCGGTCGATCTTCGCCCCGGTCACCCGGATATAGGTATCGGCGGCCGCCGCCTTGTCGTTCTGGGCGAAGGCCGCCGCTTCCTTCAGCGCCTCGACGAAGGCCCGGTAGGTCTTCGGGTTGTCCTGGCGGAACTTCTCCGTGGCGAACAGCACGGTCGGCGAATTCGGCCCCAACAGCTCGTAGCTGTCGAGCACCACGTGGACCTTCGGGTTGGCCAGCGCCTGGTCCTGGAACGGCGGGTTGGAGAAATGCCCGGTCAGCTCGGTGCCGCCGGCCACCAGCGCGGCGGTGGCGTCCGGGTGCGGCAGCGCCACGGTGTACTTGTCGAGGCGGTCGAACTGCTTGTCGCCCCACTGCTTCGCCGCGGCGTACTGGAGGAAGCGCGACTGCACCGAAACCCCCACCGCCGGCACGGCGATGCGATCCCCGGCGCCGAAGTCGGCGATGCTCCTGACCCGCGGGTCGTTGCTCAGCAGGTAGTAGGGGAAGTTGCCCAGCGAGGCCACCGCCTTGACGTTCTGGCGCCCGCGGGTACGGTCCCAGATGGTCAGCAGCGGACCGACGCCGGCACCGGCGATATCGATCGCCCCGGACAGCAGCGCATCGTTGACCGCCGCGCCGCCGGACAGTTGGGTCCAGTCGACCTTGATTTGCAGGCCCTCGGCCTGGCCGTGCTTTTCGATCAGGCGCTGGTCGCGGACCACGTTGAGCAGCAGGTAGACGATGCCGAACTGCTCGGCGATGCGGATCTCGCCCTCGGCCTGCGCCGGCCGGCTGGCCAGCAGCGTGGTGGCGAGGCTCAGGCCCAGGCCGAGCGCGGCGACCAGGCGGGTGAAACGGGGAATGCGGTTCATGGAAACGCTCCTGGCGAAAAGGGGGAAGCGCGCGCCGTCGTCAGAACGGCGCGTCGCCCTGGATGGTGGTGCGGTAGAGCTTGCGCCGCAGGTGGGCCGGGCAACCGCCAGCGAGATGGATCAGCGAGCGGTTGTCCCAGAACACCAGGTCATGCGCCTGCCAGCGATGCCGGTAGATGTGCTCGGGGCGCACGCTGTGCGCATACAGCTCGGCGAGCAGTTGGGCGCTCTCGTCGGCCGGCAGGCCGACGATGCGGGTGGTGAAACCTTCGCTGACGAACAGCGCCTTGCGCCCGCTTTCCGGGTGGGTGCGCACGATCGGATGGACCACTTCGCGCACCTCGGCGAGCTGGGCGGCGCTCAGGGTCGGCCGCCAGTTGCCCTCGAAGCGCGGTTCGCTGTAGCGGGCGGTATAGGAATGCGCCGCCGTGCGTCCCTCGATCGCCTTGCGCAGGGCCTCCGGCAGGCTGTCCCAGGCCTTGTGCATGTCGGCGAACAGAGTATCGCCGCCCTCCTCCGGCAGCTCCTGGGCATGCAGCATCGAGCCGAGGCTCGGCAGCTCCTTATAGGAAAGGTCGGAGTGCCAGAACTTGCCGGCATCGCCGAGACCGACGGGCTGGCCGTTCTCGACGATGTTGGAAACGATGAGGATCTCCGGATGCCCTGGGAGCAGGAACTGCTTCAGCACATGGATCTGCAACTCACCGAAGCGCCGGCTGAAGGCGATCTGCTGCGCCGGGGTGATGCGCTGCTCGCGGAACACCAGCACATGGTGGTCCAGGTGCGCCCGATGGATACGGCGGAAGTCCTCGGCGGCCAGGGGCAACCCGAGGTCGAGGCCGAGCACCTCGGCGCCGAACGCGGCATCGAGGGCACGGATCTGCAAGGGAACGTCGGCGCGCGCTGGCGCCGGAAGGGAAACGGACATCGCTGACTCCCACGCAAGCCCGGACACGCCGGGCACGAGATACCGCGCGAGGCGGCATGGATTCGGTGCGGCGCGCCGATTGGTCGGCAGGTACGCGAGAGTCTTTAATTTATTGGAATAAGAAAATTAATTTAAATACCTTTAAAGAATATAAATATGCTGCTCGGTACGGTTCGGCGTTCCTTGTAAGCACAAAAATGAATTAATAAATAAAAACTTAGTATTTATGGCTCTAAGCGGCGAAGGGATAGTCTGGCTGCCATCGAACCCGCCGCCCGAGGAATGCCTCATGGACCGCACCGACAACGTCATCGATTTCGCCCGCTACCGCTCGCGCCGCCAGGCACGCCGCCTGTGCGAAATGATGTGGGCGGTGTACGCCTGGCGGGCCGGCTACGCCGTGCCGCAACCGCCAGCCAGGCACGACGAGCGCAGCCGCCGGGCCTGACCGATGAACCTGCCCGCCAGCGATGGCGTCGCCCACCTGGAACTGGCCGCCGGCGTGCATACCGAACCCGATGATCTGATTGGCCAGCGCGTCGCCCACAACCTGCTGCGCCTGCGCGGCAAGCGCAATCTCTCGCTGGACGCTCTGGCGCGGATTTCCGGCGTCAGCCGGGCGATGCTGGCGCAGATCGAGTCCGGGCGCAGCGTGCCGTCGATCAAGGTGCTGTGCAAGATCGCCCAGGGCCTCAAGGTGTCGGTGGCAGCCTTCCTCGACGATCGCGCCTTCGCCGGCGTCGCCGTGCTGCCGGCGCAACAGAGCAAGCGCCTGGTCAGCGCCGACGGCGCCTTCACCAGCCGCGCGCTGTTCCCCTTCGATGTGGCGCGCCAGGTGGAGTTCTACGAACTGCGCCTGCGCGGCCTCGGCCAGGAAGACGCCGAAGCCCACGCCCCCGGCACCCAGGAGAACCTGGTGGTGGCGCAAGGGGTAGTGGAAGTGCGGGTCAACGAAGAGCGTTTCCTGCTCGCCACCGGCGACTCGATCCTGTTCTACGCCGACCAGCCGCACAGCTACCGCAACCCCGCCGATAGCGAAGCGCTGGCGTACCTGGTGATGACCTACCCGGAGCGCCTGGACTGACCCCCGGCCTTGCTGCCATGGACGAAGAAAGGCCCGCCCGGTCATCCCGGGCGGGCCTTTTCCATCCGGCGACGGATCAGCAGGTGCAGCACATCATCGGCATGCCGTTGCAACTCATCATCATCGGCATGCCGCACTCCATCATCTTCGCCATCAGCATGCAGCAATTCTTGAACATCTCCATGTCCATGCCCTGCATCGGCATCATCCTGCAATGCAGGGCGTCGCCCTGCATGGAGCACTCCATCATGCACTTCATCGGAGCCATGCCCATCATCGGCATGCCCATCCCCATGCCCATCGTCGGCATCATCGCCATGCAGGCCTGGGACATGCCCATC
Organism: Pseudomonas sp. KBN12P06040; assembly: GCF_037574965.1. NCBI lineage: Bacteria > Pseudomonadati > Pseudomonadota > Gammaproteobacteria > Pseudomonadales > Pseudomonadaceae > Pseudomonas > Pseudomonas sp. KBN12P06040. Next base: position 2,959,106 of record NZ_JBBELS010000001.1, on the reverse strand, counting down.
ATCGCCAGGTTGCCGCACTGCATCATCATGGGCATGCCGCAGTTCATCATCATCGCCATCATCTCGGCGCTGTTGCGGAACTGGCCCAGGTCCATGCCCATCGCCGGCATCATCTTGCACAGCATGCCGTCGTCCATCGTTTCGCACTGCATGCTCGCCATCATCATCGGCATGCCCATCATGGGCATCATCGGCATGGCGGCATTCATGTTCATCGGCATCTGCATGGCGTTCATCATGGCGGTAACTCCTGTAGGCGAAGCGGGGGTAAGTGCGACTGGGGCCGATTCTAGGCAGCGCCGGCGCACCGGCAAGATGCCGGTGCAACAGCCGCGCCGGGCGCTGCATGGCGGCTACCGGCGAGGCAGCGAAGGCGTTCGGCGCAATGACAGCGGATTCCGCTGCATGACGGAGGAGCGCATCGTCGCGACAGGTATTTCGACGCGATGGATATTCGAATCTGGCCTATCCAAATAACCCAAGTGAATAAACGTTCTAAGACCCGTCGCGTTTTTTGCCTCGCCCGGCGGCGCCCCTCTATTCCGCCGCTTTCCGGCGTTCGGACGATGCCCTGGGGAAACCGCGCGGGCCGACGCGGAACGCGTGCGCGGCATTGCCCCAGGCCAGCGCCGCGGCCAGGCCGATCAGCGGCAGCAGGGTCCAGGGCAGCATCTCGCTGCCCCAGCGCTGCAACACCATGCCGCCCAACGCTCCGCCGCCGGCGATGGCCAGGTTCCAGGCCACCACGATCATCGACTGGGCCAGGTCGGCGCCCTCCCCGGCGGCGTCCGCCGAAGCGGTCTGCAGCAGCGTCGCCGCGCCACCGAACGTCAGCCCCCAGAGGGCCAGGCCGGCGAACGCCAGCCAGCTCCAGCGAGCGCCCAGGCACAGCGCCAGCGCCGCCACGGCGAACAGCGCCAGGCTGGCCAGGACCATCCGCCGCAGGTGCCGGTCGACCAGCGCGCCGACCAGCCAGATTCCCGCCACCGCGGCGCTGCCGAATACCAGCAGGGCCAGGTCCACCGAGGCGCCCAGGCCGACCTTGGCGAGGAACGGCGCGATATAGGTGTAGAGGATGTTGTGCGCCAGCACCCAGGCGACGATCACCAGCAATACCGGACGCACGCCCGGCGTGCGCAGCACCCCGAGCAGGCGCAGGCGCCGCCCGGCCGGCTGGCCAGGGAAGTCCGGCACGCTGTGCAGCACCCAGCCGACCAGCAACAGCGCGATCAGCGACAACAGGCCGAAGGCCCAGCGCCAGCCGAGCAGGCCGCCCAGCCAGGTGCCCAGCGGAACGCCGAGCGACAACGCCAGCGGCGCACCGAGCATGGCCACCGCCAGCGCCCGCCCTTGCTGCTCCGGCGGCACCAGGCGCCGCGCGTAGCCGGCCAGCAGGCCCCAGGCGAGGCCGGCGGCGACGCCGCTGCCGAAGCGCGCCAGCAGGGTCAGGCGGTAATCCGAGGAAACGGCGGTGAAGCTGTTGCAGACGAAGAAGATCAGCAGCGCCAGCAGCAGCACCCGGCGCCGCCGCCAGCCCTGGGTCAGGCTCGCCGCCGGCAACGCGGCCAGTAGCGAACCCAGGGCATAGACGCTGACCAGCTGCCCGGCCAGCGCCTCGCTGACCGCCAGCCCCGCGCCGATTTGCGGCAGCAGGCCGGCCGGCAGGGTTTCGCTGAGAATGGCGACGAAGCCGGACATCGCCATCGCCAGCAACGCGCTCAGCGGCAGCCGCGGCGCCACGGCCGACGCAGCGGCCCCGGCGTTCTCCGGAAATGCTTCGCGGCGTCCCATCAGCGCACCTCCGCGGAACGGTAGACGGCGTCGCGCAGGTCGTTGACGAAGCGTCCCGACATGCCCTCGAACAGGGTGTTGGTGAGCGCCACCACCGACAGTTCGCGGGCCCGGTCGACGAACCAGGAATGCCCGTAGGCGCCGCCCCAGCGCCAGGTGCCGGGAGACTCCGGCGATTGCGCGATGGCCGGGTCACGCAGCACGGAGAAGCCCAGGCCGAAGCCGAAACCGGGATTGGCCGGCAGTTCCAGGCCGGGTACCTGGTCGCGGCCCATTTCCTCCACCAGGCCAGGCGTCAGCAACGGCGCGCCGCCCTGGCGAAGGACCTCCAGAAGGCGCAGCACGTCGCCGGCGCTGCCGATCATCCCCGCCCCGCCAGACGCATAGGCAGACGGCTCGAAGGCCCGACGCGGCTCGAAGCGAATGCCGACGCAGTCCTCGAACGGCGTGACGGTCTCCCGCTCGGCCATCCGCCGCGGGCGTGGCCGGTCGCTGACGTAGACCGCCGCCAGGCGTTGCGCGTCGGCGCAGAGGAAGCCGCTGTCGCGCATGCCGGCCGGAATCCCGACCCGCTGCCGCAGCGCTTCCGCCAGCGGCCGCCCGTCGACCCGCGCCACCAGCGCGCCGAGCACGTCGGTGGCCAGCGAATAGCCCCAGGCGCGGCCGGGCTCGTAGAGCAAGGGCACGGAGGCCAGGCGACGGAGATTCTCGGCCAGGTCGAAGCCCGGCAGGTCCATGCCGTCGGAAATCCCGGCGCGGGCATAGGGGCCGTCTGCGTCGGCTTCGAGGAAGCGATAGCCGAGGCCGGCGCTGTGGCTCAGCAACTGCCGCGGCGTGATGCGCGCCTCGCGGCCGTCGGCCAGGCGCGGACGGAACGCCGGCAACCAGTCGGCGATCGGCTCGTCGAGGGCCAGCCGGCCCTCGTCCACCAGGCTCAGGGCGGCGACGCTGACGATCGGCTTGCTCACCGAGGCCAGGCGGAACAGGCTGTCCTCGCCCATTGTCCGGCCGGCCTCGCGGTCGGCCAGGCCGGCAGCCCGTCGATAGAGCCACTGCCCCCGGTGCGCCACCAGTACCACCGCTCCCACCAGGCGCTGGTCGGCGAATGCCGCCTCGATCGCCTGATCGACATGTTCCGCCAGGCTGCGCCCTGGCCCTCGTTCGAAACCTGGCATGCAGGACTCTCCGCGGACGATGAAGGATGCGGACAGGCTAAGAGCGCTGCAAAAGCGGAAAAAGACGGATAGAGTTCCGCTCTATCCGGACCTTGATGTCCGTAATCGGAGCCTTGCATGGACAGCCTCAGCGGTTTCACCGTCTTCGTCCGCGTCGCCGAGACCCGCAGCATCGTCGGCGCCGCCCGGACCCTCGGCGTCAGCGCCTCGGCGGTGGGCAAGCGGGTCGCCCGCCTGGAAGAGAAGCTCGGCGTGCGCCTGTTCCACCGCAGCACCCGCAGCATCACCCTGACCGCCGAAGGCAGCCTGTTCCTCGAGCGCAGCCGGCGCATCCTGGCCGAGATCGAAGCCACCGAGCTGGAGCTGTCGCAAAGCCGCGAGACCCCGCGCGGGCGCCTGCGGGTCAGCCTGCCGCTGGTCAGCGGGCTGGTCCTGCCGGCGCTCGCCGATTTCATGCAGGCCTATCCGGACATCGAGCTAGACCTCGACTTCAGCGATCGCGTGGTGGATGTCGTCGACGAAGGCTTCGACGTGGTCCTGCGCACCGGCCAGCCGGTGGATTCGCGGCTGTCCATGCGCGAACTGGGCGAGTTCCAGTTGAAGCTGGTCGGCTCGCCGACCTACTTCGCCCGCCACGGCACGCCACGCTGCCCGGAAGACCTGCTGCGGCACACCTGCCTGCACTACCGCTTCTCCAACACCGGCCGCCTCGAGGAATGGCCGCTGCGCCGCGCGGACGGCGAAGCCCCGCCGCAGATTCCGGTGTCGATGGTCTGCAACAACATCGAGACCCGCGTCTGCTTCGCCCTGCGCGACCAGGGCATCGCCTGCCTGCCGGACTTCTCGATCCGCGAGGCGCTGCGCGAAGGACGCCTGGTCAGCGTCCTCGACGCCTTCTGCGAGCGCCGCGCGCGGTTCTTCCTGCTCTGGCCGTCCGGCCGCCAGGTCTCGCCCAAGCTGCGCGCCTTCATCGACTTCGTCGCGCCACGGGTGATCGCCACGCTGGGCTGAAGCGCGCCTGGCAGGGCCGGTCAAGCCGGCGGCAGACAGGAGCAAGACCGCGGCGGCCTCGGAGCGTCTAATAGGTACATCCACCCCTTGCCAGGCCGCATCCATGATCAACATCGAGACGCCGACCTACTACACGGCGACCAAGAAGTACGAGCTGTCCTTCCCCTCCCTGGAAACCGACCTGGACGCCGACGTGGTGGTGATCGGCGGCGGCTTCTCCGGCATCAACACCGCGCTGGAACTGGCCGAGCACGGCATCACCGACATCGTCGTGCTGGAGGCCCGCCACCTCGGCTTCGGCGGTACCGGGCGCAACGGCGGGCAGATCATGGCCGGCATCGGCCACGACCTGGAGAAGATCCGCAAGGACGTCGGCGAGGACGGCCTGCGTGCGATCTTCGAGATCAGCGACCTCGGCGCCGACATCATCAAGGGCCGTATCGAGAAGTACGCCATCGACGCCGACTTCTGCCACGGCTACGGTTACATGGGCTTCAACGCGCGCCAGGCGAAGACCCTGCAGGCCTGGGAAAAGGAGTTCCGGTCGCTCGGCTCGCCCCATGAGATCCGTTACCTGCACGGTGCCGAGGTGCGCCAGATCATCGGCTCGGACGCCTACGGCAGCGCCCTGCTGCACATGGGCGGCGGCCATGTGCACTCGCTCAACCTGCTGCTCGGCGAAGCCAAGGCGCTGGCCGGCCTCGGCGCACGGATATTCGAATACAGCCCGGCGCTGGAGGTGCAATACGGCGAGCGCATCCGCGTGCGCACGGCCAAGGGCTCGGTCACCGCGAACAAGCTGCTCTGGGCCTGCGACAGCTTCCTCAACCGGCTCGAACCCGAGCTGCACCGCACCACCATCAATACCTACGCGTTCCAGATGATGACCGAGCCGCTGCCGGACGAACTGATCCAGCGGATCAGCCCGATCCGCGGCGCCTACAGCGACATCCGCCCGGTCATCGACTACTACCGGGTGACCAACGAGAACCGCCTGCTGTTCGGCGCCGCCACGCCCTTCGTCGAACGCATACCCGGCGACCTCAAGGCCTGGAACCGCAAGCTGATGCTGAAGATCTTCCCCTACCTGGAGCACGTCCGCATCGACCTCGCCTGGGGTGGGCCGATGGCTTGCAGCGCCAACCTGTTCCCGCAGATCGGCAGCCTCTCGGGGCGGCCCAACGCGTTCTTCGTCCAGGGTTATTCCGGGTTCGGCGTGACCCCCAGCCACATCGTCTGCAAGGTCCTCGCCGAAGGCATGAGCGAAGGCTCGGCGCGCTACGACCTGCTCAGCTCGGTGCGCCGCATCCCGATCCACGGCAAGGACCACTTCCGCCCGCTGCTGCTCAGCGCGGGCAAGACCTGGCACCAGCTCTCCGGCTACTGGAACGGCCGGCGCTGAAACCTACCGATCACTCTACAAGGAGCATTCCCATGGCCATTACCGTTATCCGCCACGGCATCACCCTCGATGAACTGGACGCCTGGGGCAGCGTCGCCGACCTCGGCTCGGAGATCCTCGAAGGCGAGGTGAAAGCCTTCGGCAAGATGACCGCCGGCGCCCCCACCGACCCGGTCAGCGCCGCCTACTTCGGCACCACCGCCGGCAAGTTCCGCATGACCTATCCGTTCAGCGAACAGGCCACGGTGGTCAGCGGCGAGGTCCGCCTCACCGACGAGTCCACCGGCCAGAGCACGCTCTACAAGGCCGGCGACAGCTGGTTCGTCAGCAAGGGCACCCCGGTGCTCTGGGAGGTTGCCGACGGCGGCTTCGTCAAGCATTACTACGCGGTGGCTTGAGACACCGGCGTAACGGCGAGCCATTACGCCCGGAGGCGCTGCCAGCCCTCGACACGCCCCCGTAGGGCGAATAACCGCTCGCGGTTATCCGCCGTGAAACCCGGCGTAACGGCGGATAGCGCCTGCGGCGCTATTCGCCCTACCGGCAAGCCGTTACGCCCGGCGACGCTGCCCAACCCTCGACATGTCCCCGTAGGGCGAATAACCGCTCGCGGTTATCCGCCGTGAAACCCGGCGTAACGGCGGATAGCGCCCGCGGCGCTATTCGCCCTACCCGGCAAGCCGTTCCGTCCGGCGGCGCTGCCCAACCCTCGACATGTCCCTGAACGGCCGCACCGTCGGGCCGCGGGTTCAGGTGCTCTCCCGCGCCATCAGCTCGAACCCCATGTCCAGCGCGCTATCGCGCACCTCCTTGCCGGCGATCAGCGCCAGCAACTGCTCCGCCGCGCGCCGGCCGATGGCTTCGCGCGGGGTGCGGATGCTGCTCAGGCGCGGGACCGTGCAGTCCGAACCCGGCAGGTCGTTGAAACCGAGCACGGCGATCTGCTCCGGCACCTTGACCCCACGGCGCAGGGCCTCCAACAGCGCGCCCTGGGCCAGGTCGTCGTTGCAGAAGAACACCCCGTCGACCTGCGGCTGGCTGGCCAGCAACTGCACGAAGAGTTCGCCGCCGAGGGCCACCGAGGACGGCCGCGGCGTAAGGATTTCCAGCCCCGGGTCGTAGCAGCCGGCTTTTTGCAAGGCGCGGCGGAACCCCTCGCCGCGCAGCAGGGTGCGCTGGTCGAGCTGGGCGCCGATGTAGGCCAGGCGCCTGCGGCCGCGTGCCAGCAGGTGCTCGGCAGCGGCCTCGCCGGCGCGCAACTGGGAGAAGCCGACGCAATTGAGCCCGGCGCCGGAGTCCAGGTCCATCATGTACACGCAGGGAATGCCACTGGCCTCGATCATCCGCCGGGCGCTCTCGGTGCGCTCGAAGCCGGTCAGCAGCAGGCCGCGCGGCTGGTAGGCCAGGTAGTTGCGGATCAGGTCCTCTTCCTCGTTGCGCGAGTAGTGAAAGTTGCCGATCAGCACCTCCAGGCCCTGCGGCCGCAGTACCGCGTGGATCGCCTCGAGGGTCTCGATGAACAGCAGGTTGGCCAGCGACGGCACCAGCACCGCCACGCTGTGGCTTTGCGCCGAGGCCAGCGCGCGCGCCGCGGGGTTGGCCACGTAGCCGAGTTCGCGGGCGGCGTCGCGGACCTTCTGCGCCAGTTCTTCGGCGACGCTGGCGACGCCGCGCAACGCGCGCGACGCGGTGATCGGGCTGACCCCGGCGCGGCGCGCGACTTCGTTGAGGGTGGGACGTCCGGTGGTTCGCGTGTTCTTGTCGTTCTTGGTGATGCTCATCGTGGCCTGCTTGCCAAACAAAATTCCAGGCACTAAGGTAGCGCTGTCTCGCGACCTGGGCAATCGCCTGAGGCGGCCTGTCCGCCACTGCCCGCGCGGGATTCGACAGACCACAACGACAAGAAGGCGGAGCCAGGCTCGCGCGATTTTTTCCAGGTCGCAAAGACAGCGCTGTCTCACGCTTGAGGTGTTCCATGCATCCATCCCTCCAAGCCCTGGTCATCATGGGTGTCGCCGGTTGCGGCAAGTCCAGCGTCAGCCAGGCCCTCTGCCAGCGCAGCGGCGCCCACGGCATCGAAGGCGACAGCTTCCATCCCGCCGCCAACATCCGCAAGATGAGCGCCGGCATCCCCCTCACCGACGACGACCGCGCCGGCTGGCTGGACACCCTCGCCGAGCAGCTGCGCCAGGCGGTGGCCGCCGGCAAGCTGCCGGTACTGACCTGTTCCGCCCTCAAGCGCGCCTACCGCGACCGGTTGCGCCGCGCGGTGCCCGGCCTCGGCATCGTCTACCTGGAACTGACCCCGGCGGTCGCCGCCGAGCGCGTCGCCCAGCGCCCCGGCCACTTCATGCCGGCGACCCTGATCGACAGCCAGTTCGCCGCCCTCGAGCCGCCGCTCGACGAACCCCTGACCCTGCGCCTGGACGCCACCCTGCCGGTGGAATGCCTGGCGCAGGCCGCCCACGCCTGGTGGCTGGAGCACGCCGCCGCCTGAAGTCTTTCGCTTGTCCGACAAAGATAGCGCTACCCCGAAAAGGCGCTTCCTTCAATGAAACAGCAACTCCGGTAGAACAACGACAAAAGGAGAGCCCTCCATGTTCGGCATGTCACACGATGCCTACCTGCTCCTCGACGCCCTGGTGACCATCATCGGCCTGATCGTGCTGATCACCCGCTTCAAGGTGCATCCCTTCATCGCCCTGATCATCGCCGCCGGCTTCCTCGGCCTGACCTCGGGGATGCCGGTGGAGAAGATCGTCAAATCCTTCCAGGACGGCTTCGGCGGCGTGCTCGGCTTCGTCGGCGTGATCCTCGCCCTGGGCACCATGCTCGGCAAGCTGATGGCCGATTCCGGCGGCGCCGACCAGATCGCCCGCACCCTGATCCGCGCCTTCGGCAAGGAGCGGGTGCACTGGTCGATGATGCTCGCCGCGTTCCTGGTGGGCATCCCGCTGTTCTTCGAGATCGGCTTCATCCTGCTGATCCCGCTGGTGTTCATCGTCGCCCGGCGCAGCGGCGTGTCCCTGATCAAGATCGGCATCCCGTTGCTCGCCGGCCTTTCCGCGGTGCACGGTCTGGTGCCGCCGCACCCCGGCCCGCTGCTGGCGATCGGCGTGTTCGGCGCCGACATCGGCAAGACCATCCTCTACGGCCTGATCGTCGCCCTGCCCACCGCCGCCATCGCCGGCCCACTGTTCGGCGCGCTGGTCTCGCGCTACATCCCCGGCACGCCATCGGCGGAACTGGTCGAGCAGATCGCCCACGAGCCCGAGACCCAGGACCTGCCCAGCTTCGGCGTGACCCTGGCGACCGTGCTGCTGCCGGTGTTCCTGATGCTGCTGAAGACCTTCGCCGACGTCGCCTTCCCCGATGGCCACGCGTTCCGCGCCTGGATGGACATGATCGGCCATCCGATCAGCGCCCTGCTCCTGGCCCTGCTGGTGGCGCTCTATACCTTCGGCTACGCCCGTGGCTTCGACTCGAAGAAGATCCTCAGGCTGCTCGACCAGAGCCTGGCGCCGACCGCCGCCATCGTGATGATCATCGGCGCCGGCGGCGGCTTCAAGCAGATGCTGGTGGCCAGCGGGGTCGGCGACGTCATCGGCCATCTCGCGGTGAACGCGCAGATCTCGCCGATCCTGCTGGCCTGGCTGGTGGCCGCGGTGATCCGCATCGCCACCGGCTCGGCCACCGTCGCCACCATCACCGGGGCCGGCATCGTGGTGCCGGTGATCGACCTGATTCCCGGCGTCAACCGCGAGTTGCTGGTGCTCGCCACCGGCGCCGGCTCGCTGATCCTCTCCCATGTCAACGACGCCGGGTTCTGGCTGGTCAAGCAGTACTTCAACATGAGCGTCAGCGAGACCTTCAAGACCTGGACCGCGATGGAGACCATCCTCTCCGTGGTCGGCCTGGTCTTCATCCTGTTGCTGTCGCTGGTGCTCTGAGCACCAGCCCGACCGGAGTCCAGCCATGACCGAACCGATGCAACGCCCCGACCACGAAGCCTCGCGCTGGCCGCGCGACTTCGATATCCGCCAGCGCTATGCCGAGCAGCAGGAATTGCTTGAGCCGCCGCCGGCGCAGCCCCGCGAAGAGCCTACCGCCGACGCCTGAAGCCAGACGGTGCCGTGCCTTTGCTCCCGCCTCCCCGCGAAGTGGGAGCAAAGGCTGACTTCCGGCAACTGCGCGACGGTTTTCCTGCTGAAACGATTTACCTTCGCCCCGGACCGCGCTACAACAGTCCCATGCCTTTCACCCACGTCATTCGAGGACCCGCCATGACCGCCCCGCTCCACCTCGATTCGCTGTTTCCCAGCCTCGACGCCATTCCCGAGCAGTACCGCCCCGACGCCCCCATCGAGCAGCGCGACTACCTGGTCGACGGCCAACTGCGACATTGGGACGGCCCGCTGGCGCCGGTACGCAGCCCGGTATTCCTCGCCGAGGCCGACGGCGAGCGCCAGGTGATCCTCGGCAGCACCCCGCTGCTCGACGCCGACGCCGCGCTCGCCGCGCTCGACGCCGCGGTGCGGGCCTACGACCACGGCCAGGGCCTGTGGCCGAACCTGCGGGTGGCCGAGCGCATCCAGCACGTCGAACGCTTCCTGGCGCGGATGCGCGAGCAACGCGAGGCGGTGGTCAAGCTGCTGATGTGGGAAATCGGCAAGAACCTCAAGGACTCCGAGAAAGAGTTCGACCGCACCTGCGACTACATCGTCGATACCATCGAAGCGCTGAAGGAACTCGACCGCCGCTCCAGCCGTTTCGAGCTGGAACAGGGCACCCTCGGCCAGATCCGCCGGGTGCCGCTGGGCGTGGCGCTGTGCATGGGGCCGTACAACTACCCGCTGAACGAAACCTTCACCACCCTGATCCCGGCGCTGATCATGGGCAATACGGTGGTGTTCAAGCCGGCCAAGTTCGGCGTGCTGCTGATCCGCCCGCTGCTGGAAGCCTTCCGCGACAGCTTCCCGCCGGGAGTGATCAACGTCATCTACGGACGCGGCCGGGAAACCGTGTCGGCGCTGATGGCCAGCGGCAAGGTCGACGTGTTCGCCTTCATCGGCACCCATTCCGGCGCCAGCGACCTGAAGAAGCTGCACCCCCGCCCGCACCGCCTGCGCGCCGCCCTCGGCCTGGACGCGAAGAACCCGGGCATCGTCCTGCCGCAGGTCGACCTGGACAACGCGGTGAACGAGGCGGTCACCGGCGCGCTGTCCTTCAACGGCCAGCGCTGCACCGCGCTGAAGATCCTGTTCGTCCACGAAAGCGTGCTGCAACCGTTCCTCGACAAGTTCAGCGCGCGCCTGGCCAGCCTCAAGCCGGGCATGCCGTGGGAACCGGGAGTGGCGCTGACGCCGCTGCCGGAGCCGGGCAAGGTCGACTACCTCGAAGGCCTGCTGAACGACGCCCTGGCCAAGGGCGCACGAGTGGTCAATGCGGGCGGCGGCGAGCATCGGCAAAGTTTCTTCTACCCCGCTCTGCTGAGTCCGGTGAGCCCGGACATGCGCCTCTACCACGAGGAGCAGTTCGGTCCGCTGGTGCCGGTGGTGCCCTATCGCGAGCTGGACGAGGTGATCGACTACGTCCTGCGCTCCGACTACGGCCAGCAGTTGAGCCTGTTCGGCAACGACCCGGCGCAGATCGGCCGGCTGGTCGACGCCTTCGCCAACCAGGTCGGCCGGATCAACGTCAACGCCCAGTGCCAGCGCGGCCCGGACAGCTACCCGTTCAACGGCCGGAAGAATTCGGCGGAAGGCACCCTGTCGGTCCATGACGCGCTGCGGGTGTTCTCCATCCGCACCCTGGTGGCGACCCGCGACACCGAGGCGAACAAGACCCTGGTCAGCGAGATCATCCGCAACCGCGCGTCGAACTTCCTCACCACCGACTACATCTTCTGAAGCGCCTGTCCCTCTCCCGCCGGGAGAGGGACCTGCCGCCACCTCCCCCACTGTCCGCCAGGCAGCAGCCGCGCAACAGGCTGCCGCCCCGGCAACACCTCCTGCTCGCGCGAACCCGCGCAACCAGTGGCCTGCGCGGGTCGGCACAGGCTGTGCAACAGCCCGGACTCCAGGGTAGCCGTCGACCGGACGGCCCCGCTGCCTACCAGGAGTCCGCATGAACGCCCGCGTCCATCCCGAAGCCACCGCCGCCAGTCTCTCCGAAGGCGCCGACTACGAACTGCTCGCCCAGCGTTTCCGACCGATCTTCGCGCGCATCGCCGAAGGCGCCGTCGAGCGCGAACGGCAACGCGAACTGCCCCACGAGGCGATCGCCTGGCTCAAGCAGGCCGGCTTCGGCGCCGTGCGCGTGCCGCGCGAGCACGGCGGCGCCGGCGCCTCGCTGCCGCAGTTGGTTCAGTTGCTGATCGAACTGGCCGAGGCCGACTCCAACATCACCCAGGCCCTGCGCGGCCACTTCGCCTTCGTCGAGGACCGTCTCAATGCCGAGCCCGGCCCTGGCCGCGACCGTTGGCTGCGGCGCTTCGTCGAGGGCGACCTGGTCGGCTGCGCCTGGACCGAGGTCGGTTCGGTACGGCTGGGCGAAGTGCTCACCCGCGTCTCGCGCAAGGACGACGGTCGCTGGGTGGTGAACGGCAGCAAGTACTACAGCACCGGTAGCCTCTTCTCCGACTGGATCGATCTGTATGCCCAGCGCGACGACACCGGCGCCGACGTGATCGCGGCGATCCGCACCGACCAGCCCGGCGTGCGCCAGAGCGACGACTGGGACGGCTTCGGCCAGCGCACCACCGGCAGCGGCACGTCGCGGTTCGAGGACGCCGAGGTGGAGGAAGAGAACCTCATCGACTTCGCCAGCCGCTTCAAGTACCAGACCGCGTTCTACCAGTTGGTCCTGCTCGCGGTGCTGGCCGGCACCGGCCGCGCCGCCTTGCGCGACGTCGCCGCCGAGGTGCGCGGGCGGACCCGTATCTACAGCCACGGCAATGCCCCGCGAGTCAGCCAGGATCCCCAGGTGCAGCAGGTGGTCGGGCGCATCGCCGCGCGCGTCTACGCCGCCGAGGCGGCCACCCTGCGCGCCGCCGAAGCGGCCCAGCGCGCCTACCTGGCGCGCTTCGTAGGCGACCCGCAGGCGGAGAAGGAGGCCAATGTCGCCGCCGAGATCGAATCGGCCAAGGCCCAGGCGATCGTCGCCGAACTGGTGTTGCAGGCCACCAGCGAGCTGTTCGACGCCAGCGGCGCTTCCGCCGTCGGCCGCGGCAAGCAGCTCGACCGCCACTGGCGCAATGCGCGCACCGCCGCCTCGCACAATCCCCTGATCTACAAGCAACGGATCGTCGGCGACTGGGAGATCAACGGCAGCGAGCCGCCCTACGTCTGGCAGATCGGCAGCGGTCCGGCCACGGCGTCCCGCTGAACCTCGCCCATCCCATCGCAAGGAGTTGCCATGAGCGCACTGGAAAAGAACGCCGCCGATCCCTATCGGCAACCGCTGCCACGGACCCCGGCCCGGCGCATCGCCGACGACGCCGAGGCGATCCGCGTCGCCCACGAACTGGCCGGGCTGTTCGCCGAGGAAGCCTCGCTGCGCGACCGCCAGCGCCGGCTGCCGGTGGCCGAACTGGAAGCCTTCTCGCAGAGCGGCCTGTGGGGCATCAGCGTACCGCGCGCCTACGGCGGCGCCGAGGTCGGCTACCGGACCCTGGCCGAAGTACTGAAGACCATCGCCGCGGTAGACCCGTCCCTGGCGCAGTTGCCGCAGAACCACCTGGCGGTGCTCGACCATTTGCGCCTGGACGGCAGCGAGGAGCAGAAACGCTTCTTCTACGGCCTGGTGCTAGACGGCGTGCGCTTCGGCAACGCCTTCTCCGAACGCCACAGCCGTACCGTCGCCGAATTCCAGACACGAGTGCTGGCGGATGGCGACGGGTTCCGCATCGACGGCCGCAAGTTCTATTCGAGCGGCGCCCTGCTCGCCCACTGGGTACCGGCCGTCGGCCTCGACGCCGAGCAGCGCGCGCACCTGGCGTTCATCCCGCGCGACGCGCCGGGGCTGACGGTGATCGACGACTGGTCCGGCTTCGGCCAGCGCACCACCGCCAGCGGCACCGTCATCCTGGACAACGTGCGGGTGCCGGCCGAGCACGTCATCCCGGTGCACCGCGCCTTCGACCGCCCCACCGCCGCCGGCGCCGTATCGCAGTTCATCCAGGCCGCCATCGACGCCGGCATCGCCCGTGGCATCCTCGCCGAGACCGTGCAGCAGGTGCGCCGCCACGCGCGGCCATGGATAGACGCCAACCAGCAGCATGCCTGGGAAGACCCCTACACCATCCAGCAGGTCGGCGACCTGCGCATCCGCGTGCGCGCCGCGGAAGCCGTGCTCGACCTGGCGGCCGACGCCATCGAAGCGGCGCTCGCCGCCCCCGACGAGGAGAGCGTGGCCGCCGCCTCGATCGCGGTGGCCGAGGCCAAGGTGCTCACCACCGAAGCCGCCCTGCTCGCCGCCAACCGGCTGTTCGAACTGGCCGGCACGCGCTCGACCCTGGAGGAACTCAATCTCGACCGCCACTGGCGCAACGCCCGCACCCACACCCTGCATGACCCGGTGCGCTGGAAATACCATGCCATCGGCAACTACCAGTTGAATGGGGTGAAGCCACCGCGGCACGCCTGGCTCTAGGAGCCGTCCCGGGTCCTGGGGCGGATATCGCCACCGGCGTCATCCGCCGTCCGCCCAGGTCAGGCCGGCAGCGCGTTGCGCCCGGCCTCCTTCTCCCAGAGCGCCCGCAGGTCGCGATAGCCGGCCGCCGGATGGGAATCCGGCAGCCGCGGGCCGTCGCCGAACAACTTCTCGCGCAGAGTCCCCGGCGCATATTCGGTCTTGTACACCCCGCGCTTCTGCAACTCCGGCACCAGCAATTCGACCACGTCGCTGAAGGTTTCGTGGGCCAGCGCATAGGCCAGGTTGAAGCCATCCACGTCGGTGTCCTCCACCCACTCCTGCAACAGGTCGGCGACGGTCGCCGGGCTGCCGACGAACAGCGGGCCGAAGCCGCCGATACCGACCCAGTCGGCCAGCTCGCGGACCGTCCAGGTGCGCTTCGGATCGGCGCTGGAAAACGCTTCCACCGCCGATTGGATGGCATTGGTGTGGATGTGCCGCAGCACCTGGTCCGGCCGATACTGGCCGAAGTCGATCCCGGTCCAGCCGGAGATCAGCGCCAGGGCGCCTTCGTAGCTGACGAAGGCGCGGTATTCGTCGAACTTGGCCCTGGCCTTGGCGTCGGTTTCGCCCAGCACCACCGTCTGCAGGTTGAACACCAGTACCTTGCGCGGATCGCGGCCGGCCTCGGCGACGCGCTGGCGGATGTCGGCGACCGCCTGCTTGAGCACGGTCTTCGATGGCGCGGCGACGAACACGCACTCGGCGTGCTCGGCGGCGAAGCGCTTGCCACGACTCGACGCGCCGGCCTGGTAGAGCACCGGCGTGCGCTGCGGCGACGGTTCGCAGAGATGGATGCCGGGTACCTGGAAGTGCTCGCCGACATGGCGGATCTCGTGGATCTTGCCCGGGTCGCTGAAGATCCTTCGGCGACGGTCGCGGAGCACCGCTCCGTCCTCCCAACTGCCTTCGAAGAGCTTGTAGAGCACCTGTAGGTATTCGTCGGCATAGTCGTAGCGGCGGTCGTGGTCGAGCTGGGCCTGCTGGCCGAGGTTGCGCGCGCCGCTTTCCAGGTAGGAGGTCACTACGTTCCAGCCGATCCGGCCCTTGGTCAGGTGGTCCAGGGTCGAGAGTCGGCGGGCGAAGGGATAGGGATGCTCGAAGGACAGCGAGGCGGTCAGGCCGAAGCCCAGGTGGCGAGTCACCGCGGCCATCGGCGTGATCAGCGCCAGCGGGTCGTTCACCGGTACCTGGGCGGCCTGGCGGATCGCCGCGTCGCCATTGCCGTCGAGCACATCGTAGATGCCCAGCACGTCGGCGATGAACAGTCCGTCGAAACGGCCGCGTTCGAGCAACCGCGCCAGGTCGGTCCAGTACTCCAGGTCCTTGTACTGCGAGGAGCGGTCGCGCGGATGCGCCCAGAGGCCGGGCGACTGGTGGCCGACACAGTTCATTTCGAAGGCGTTGAGACGGATTTCGCGCGGCATGGGGACTCCTTGGCTTGCCTGTGCATCCGGCACCCCGTGCACAGCCCGTGCCGGGCCGCGGGGCCGCGCCGGACAAGGCCTGGGTGGCAAGCCCCTGTCACTGTGCGGGCGCAACTGCTGGGCAAGTGTTGGTGGATCAACACATTCGCCCGCCCCACCCGAGCCCCGAACCCCGTAGGGCGAATAGCGCCCCGGCGCTATCCGCCAGCGCACCGGTACCTCGTCCTACCCGAGCGCTCCGTGCGCCCAGCGCCGGTAGAGTCCGCGCGCCGCGGCGTCGAGCAGGTAGCCGAGCAGGCCGATCAGCAGCACCATCGCCATCAGCTCGGAGTACGCCAGGCGATCGCGGGTGTCGAGGATGTAGTAGCCGAGCCCGGCGCTGACGCCGAGCATCTCGCAGGGCACCAGGACGATCCAGAGGATGCCGATGGCCAGGCGCACGCCGGTCAGCACATGGCCGAGGATGCCCGGCAGGATCACCCGGCGCAGGGTTTCCCAGGGCGTGGCGGCGAGGCTGCGGCTCAGTTGCAGCCAGCGCGGGTCGAGCTGGCGCACGCCGGCGGCGGTATTCAGCAGGATCGGCCAGAGCGCGGCGAAGGCCAGCAGGAAATAGATCGGCTGGTCGCCCACGCCCATCAGCATCACCGCGATGGGCATCCACGACAGCGGCGAGATCATCCGCAGGAACTGGAACGCCGGAGTGGTCGCCGCTTCCAGGTTGCGCGAGGCGCCCACCAGCAGCCCCAGCGGCACTCCCACCAGCAGCGCCAGGAACAAGCCCAGCAGGACCCGTTTCAGGCTCACCAGCACATGCTCGTAGAGTTCGCGGCGCTCCAGCAGTTCACCCAGGCTGAGCAACGTCGCCTGCGGCGAGAAGCGTGCCGAAAGGCCGTCGGCGGCGCCGAACAGGGCCACGCCGAGCCACCACAGGGCGAACAGCGCCAGCAGCCCGGCAACGCCCAGCGCACCCTGGCGCAGGGTCTGCCTCACGGGCTGATCTCCTCGCTGCGCTGGAAGCCCTCGGCGAGGCCGAACGCCTGCAACCCGCCGACCTCTGCCAGGGCCTGGCGGACGAAGCGGTCGTCCACCAGATCACTGGCCACCTGGCGCGGATCGAGGCTGGCGAGGAAGGCATTATTGCCTTCGATCAGGGTGTCTTTCAGCCGCCGCACCAGTTCCTCGGTGTAGCTCGGATAGGGATAGGGCTGGAAGTCGATGCGCCGCTCCTGCCAGTCGGCGTGGCGGATCGCGCCGCTGGCGAGATAGGCCTGCTGCTCCTCGGCGCCCGGCGCCAGCACCCGGCCGAGGACCTCCGGCGCGTGCGGCGTGTAGCGGTTGGCTCCGGCCTTGGACAGCAACTGTGCGGCCTCGGCGCGGTGCTCGCGAGTCCATAGCTGGGCCTTGACGATGGCGTTGACCACCTTTTGCGACCACTGCGGCCGCCGCTCCAGGTCGTGTTCGTGCATGAACACCACGCAGCAGGCGTGGTTGCGCCAGACATCGCCGGTGAAACGCTGTACCCGGCCGACCTTGAGGTTCTCCGCCAGGGCGTTGAACGGCTCGGCGACGATGTAGCCGTGGATGCGCTTGCTGGCCAGCGCCGGCGGCATGTCCGAAGGTGGCAGCACCACCAGGTTGACCTCGTCGGCGGCCAGCGCCGCGCCCACCGCTCGGCTCACCGCGCGCAGGCCGTTGTCGCGCAGCAGTTGCTGCAACACCACGTTGTGGATCGAGTACCAGAACGGGATCGCCACGCTCTTGCCGCCGAGCTGGCGCACGTCGGCGATCTCCGGAGCCACCGTGAGCCCCGAGCCGCCGACGTGGTTCCAGGCCACCACCTTGGCCGGCACCTTGCTGCCGTAGCGGGCCCAGACGGTCATCGGCGACAGCAGGTGGATGACGTTGACCTGGCCGGAGATGAACGCCTCGATCACCTGCGCCCAGCTACGCAACAGCACCGGCCGTTCGGCCTGGATGCCCTCGGCCTCGAACAGGCCGTTGGCATGGGCCACCAGCAAGGGCGTGGCGTCGGTGATCGGCAGGTAGCCGATGCGCACCGGCGCGTCGGGTTCGGCGGCGGCACGCGCCTGCAGGCTGCTCAGCAGCGGCAACGCGCCGGCGGCGCTGAGCAGCGCGGCGAGCTTGAGGATGTCACGTCGGGAATGGGTCGGGTCGTCCAGGCACATGGGAGGCCTCCGGCTGAGCGATGGGATGGGCATGGGTGCGGCTCGCCCGCCGTAGGGTTTTCAGGATCTCGATGCGCAACGCGCCCAGTTCCTCGACCAGCTCCGCGCGTGGCTGCGGCAGGTCGATGCGCCACTCGCCGAGGGTCCGCGCCGGGCTGTCACCCAGTAGCAGGATGCGTTCGGAGAGCAGCAGGGCCTCGTCGATATCGTGGGTGATCAGGAGCACGGCGGTGCCGCGCTCGTGGATCGCCCGCAGCAGCAGCTGCTGCATGTCGGCGCGGGTCACTTCGTCCAGCGCGCCGAAAGGTTCGTCGAGCAGCAGCACCTTCGGCTGCCGCGCCAGGCAGCGGGCCAGCGCGGTGCGCTGGGCCATGCCGCCGGAGAGTTGCGCCGGGTAGCGGGCACGGGCGTGCTCCAGGCCGACCGCGGCGATCGCCTGGTCGACGCGGGCCTGGCGGGTGGCCGCGTCGAGGTGCGGCTGGCGGGCGAAATCGAGGCCGAAGGCGACGTTCTTCTCCAGGTTCAGCCAGGGCAGCAGGCTGGGGTCCTGGAACGCCACCGCGACGCCCGGATGCGGTCCGCGCAGGGGCTCGCCGAGTACCCGCACGCTGCCGGCGGCCGGCTCCTGCAGGCCGGCCAGCACGCGCAGCAGGCTGGACTTGCCGACGCCGCTGGGACCGAGGATCGAGACTACCTCGCCGGCACCCAGGCGCAATTCGAAATCGCCGAGCACCGCCTGCCAGCCGGCACCGCGCGGATAGCCGAGGGCGATCCCGCGAGCGTCGAGGAGCGCCTCGCTCATGCCTTGGCCTCGGCCTGGCGTTGCAGTTCGGCGCGCAGTTGCACCAGGCTCGGGGTGACGATCGGGACGAACGCCGACTCGCGCCAGCGGCGGGCGAAACCGGCGCCGTGCTCGCTCAGGTAGGCCTTGCCGCCGCTGGCCTGCAACTCCAGTTGCACGGCATTGGCGGCGGCTTCGGCGAGCCCGATGCGGATGCGGAACAGGCGTGCCGGCTGACTGGCGAACTCGCCGCTGGCCAGTCCGGCGTGCAGCGCCGCCACGTGCCCGTCGAGGGTTTCGCGCTGTGCCGCCAGCTCGCCATCCAGGAGCGAACGGCTGCCGCCCAGGTGCCGCTGCACTTCGTCCAGTGCGCGGCGCGCCAGGCCGATGGCCATGCCGCATTGCAGGCCGAGGAAGGCCGGGCGCACCCGTGGCAGGAACTGCCGGGCGTCGTCGTGCAACAGCCAGTCGCGCCCGACCGCCACCGCGCGCAGATCGAGGGCGGCGGTGTTGCTGCATTGCAGGCCGAGCAGGCGCAGGTCCGCCGAGCGCTGCAAGCCGGCGAGGCCTTCGGGAATCGCCAGGACGAAGGGCTTGCCGCCCTCCCCGTGTTCGATCGCCGCCGCCACCACGAAATCGCCGCTGCGCAGGTTGGTCACCCACGGCAGGCGACCGTCCAGGCGCCAGCCGGCCTCCTCCGCGTGCGCCACCACCTGCAGCGCCTCGATCCCGGAAAGGAACTTCATCGCGTTGGACAGCCCGGTGGCGCCGGCCAGGCGGCCGGCCAGCAGGTCGCCGAGCAGGCGTTGGCGCAGTTCCTGGTTGGGACTCTGCAACAGGTACTCGATGAAGGCGCGCTGGCCCCAGAAGACGAACGCCGCGGTCAGCGAGCGCGCCGCCACTGCGGCCACCCGCTCCACCGCGTCGGCGAGCGTGCCGCCGGCGCCGCCGAGGCGTTCCTCCACCGCCACGCCGAGCACGCCGGCGGCGGCCAGGCGCGGCAGCAGCGCGGCGGGATCGGCGTCGCCGCGGTCGAGGGCGTCGGCCTGGCGGTCGAGCCAGTCGCTCAGGGTCGGGTCAAGCATGGTCGTCACTCCTTGCGCCGGCGCGGCATGCCGCCCGGCAAGCGCAGGCTCAGGCCTGCGGGTTGGTCCAGCGATATTGCTCCAGCTCGGCATTGAGCGGCGTGCGGGCGAACACGTTGGCGAAGTTGCAGAGCGTCGCCAGGCTCACCCCGAGGATCACTTCCAGGGCCTGGGCCTGGTCGAAACCGGCGGCGCGGAAGGCTTCGAACTGCTCGTCGGTGACCGCACCGCGGCTGGCGATCACCGCGCGGGTGAAGTCGGCCAGGGCTTCGTAGCGGGCATCGGGCAGTTCGCCGCGGGCGCGCAGGGCCTCGATCACCGGCTCCGGCAGGCGCGCCTTGTTGCGCGCCACCGCGGTGTGCCCGGCAACGCAGAAGTCGCAGCCATGGGTGGTGGCCGCCACCAGTTGCACCACTTCCCGCTCGGGCAGGCCGAGGCTGGCCTTGGCGTTCAGCCCGGACACGGTGAGGTAGGTTTCCAGGGCGGCCGGCGCATTGGCCAGCACGCCGAGCAGATTCGGGATATAACCCGAGTTGTTCAGCGCGGTCTGGAGGAACGGACGCGCCGCCTCGGGGGCGTTTTCCAGGGTGAGCACGGGAACGCGTGACATGCTTTCGACTCCGGTGGTTGAGGTGTCGAAGAAGTCTCTTGGTAATAAGAAATCCATTCAATATTCTAAAGTCGCTATCACTTGCTCTTGAGTCTTTCCCTTAGATGAATTCGTCCAACCCCCTTGTCGATTGGTTATTAGACAGCCTTGAAGTCGACACCAGCCTGTTCCATGTCGGTCGCTACTGCGGCGGCTGGCATGCCTCCACCCACGGTCTGGCGCGTGCCAGCTTCCACCTGGTGGTGCAGGGACACTGCTGGGCGCACGTCGCCGGAAGCGCCCGGGGCTGGCGACTGGACAGCGGCGACGCGCTGTTCTTCCTGCGCGACGTCGAGTTCCGCCTGTCCAGCGAGGCCACCGCCGAGGCAGCGCGCTGCCAGCCGCGTGGCGAAATGCAGGCGCTGGAGTGGAACGCGGCGGACGGTGCCGGCCTGGTCTGCGGGTTCTTCCACTTCCATTCGGGATTGTCCGGGCTGATCGTCGACGCCCTGCCCGACTGGCTGATCCTGCGCGCCGGCGATCCGGCGCTGGACGCGGCGCGACGCCTGTTCGCCCTGATCGTCGACGAGTGCCGCCGCCAGCCGGCGCCGTCGCCGGTTCTGCTGGAGCGCCTCAGCCACCTGCTGTTCCTCTACGTGTTGCGCCAGCAGGTGCTCGACAACCCGACCCTCGGCGGCCTGGTGGCACTGGCACGCCAGCCGCAGTTCGCCGGCCTGCTGGAAGCGCTGATCGAGGCACCCGAACAGCCCTGGAGCCTGGAACAGATGGCCGAACGCACCGGACTCTCGCGCTCGGCCTTCTTCAAGCGCTTCAACGAACTCAGCGGTCAGTCGCCGGGGCAGGTCCTGCTGGCCCTGCGCATGCACCGCGCCTGCGCCCTGCTGCGCGCCGACGCCAGCGTCGCCGAGGTCGCGGCGGCGGTCGGCTACCAGTCCACCGCCGCCTTCACCCGTGCCTTCCACAAGGCCACCGGGCAGCAGCCGGGGGCCTATCGCAAGGCCAGCCGCTGATCGCCGGAGGCCGATCGGCAGCGAGCAGGCCAACGGCGCTGAAGCGGGGTCGAAGAGCGCGCGCCTCGACAACCGCCCGGTCCGCAACGGCAACCCGGACCACGCCACGCCCCGGCCTTGGGGTGGATGGCGGCGGACAGCGCCACGGCCGCTGCCCGCCCCTGCACAGCCCCGCCGCTTCGGGCTAGGATGTGCCTTCGTTCCCCCGGTCGGCCCGCGCCCATGCCCAGAGCCAGCAAAGTCACCGATCCGTCCTACGAGCTGATGGACGACCACGAAGGCCATTCGCTGATCTACCGCCAGCACGGCTTCCCCAGCCCGCTGGTGCGCTGGCACTTCCACAAGGAATACGAACTGCACCTGATCGTCGCCAGCTCCGGCAAGGTATTCATCGGCGACTACATCGGCAACTTCGCCCCCGACACCCTGTTCCTCACCGGCCCCAACCTGCCGCACAACTGGATCAGCCAGGTCGAGCCCGACGAGGTGGTGGCCCGGCGCGACATGCTGGTGAACTTCACTGACGAGGTGCTGGAGGACGGCAGCGGCGTATTCTCCGAGCTGAACCGCCTGGCCCCGCTGCTGGCGCGGGCGCGCTACGGCATCGAGTTCCGCGACCCGGCGCTGATCGGCGAAAGCCGGCGACTGTTGCAACGCATCGCCGACAGCGGCGGCATGACCCGCCTGGGATACTTTTTTATCCTCATGGAACAGCTCGCCGAATGCGAGGACTACCAGTTGCTCTCCACCGTCACTTCCTCGCAACTGGCCGACGAGCACAACGTCGAACGGATCAACCGGGCGGTGGACTACATCTTCCAGCACTACGCCCAGGACCTCACCCAGGAGCAGGTCGCCGCCCACCTGGGCATGACCCCCACCTACTTCTCGCGCTTCTTCAAGCAGGCCGCCGGGCGCGGCTTCGTCGAGTTCGTCAACCGCCTGCGCATCAGCAAGTCCTGCGAGCTGCTGGCCCGCAGCGAGCTGCCGGTGACCGAGGTGTGCTTCGAGTCGGGCTTCAGCAACCTGTCCAATTTCAACCGGCGCTTCCAGCAGCTCAAGGGCATGACGCCCACCGGCTACCGGCGCCTGGTGACCCAGCGGCTGACCGAGCAGAACCTGCTCTGAGCCTCCAGCGCCCCACCCCGGCGGTGCAAAAAAGTATCGGTCGAAGTGCAGTCGAGGCTTTGTCGGTTGCGTGACGCGCCTGTGTAATCGGCAGCGAGCGACACAAAAACAATAATGTCTTCCGCGCCGCCCGCCGGCCCGGAAGAGGAGTTCACCGATGAACGACTCGATCAAGGCCTGCCTGGCCGCCGCCTGCCTCGCCCTGCCCCTGCTGGCCCAGGGCGCCGAGACCCTGACCATCGCCACGGTCAACAACAACGACATGATCCGCATGCAACGCCTGTCCAAGGTGTTCGAGGAAAGCCACCCGGACATCGCGCTGAAATGGGTGGTGCTCGAAGAGAACGTCCTGCGCCAGCGCCTGACCACCGACATCGCCACCCAGGGCGGACAGTTCGACCTGCTCACCATCGGCATGTACGAAGCCGCGCTGTGGGGCGCCAAGGGCTGGCTGGAGCCGATGAGCGGGCTGCCCGCCGACTACGCCCTGGACGACCTGTTGCCCTCGGTGCGCGACGGTCTCTCCGTCAAGGGCACGCTGTACGCCCTGCCGTTCTACGCCGAAGCCTCGATCACCTACTACCGCAAGGACCTGTTCCAGCAGGCCGGGCTGCGGATGCCCGAGCAACCGACCTGGACCCAGCTCGGCGAGTTCGCCGCCAGGCTCAACCGCCCGGACCAGGGCCAGTACGGCATCTGCCTGCGCGGCAAGGCCGGCTGGGGCGAGAACATGGCGTTGATCGGCACCCTGGCCAACGCCTTCGGCGCACGCTGGTTCGACGAGCGATGGCAGCCCGAATTCAGCGGCGGCGAATGGAAGAAGGCTCTCGACTTCTATGTCTCCACCCTCAAGCGGTACGGCCCGCCCGGCGCTTCCAGCAACGGATTCAACGAGAACCTGGCGCTGTTCAACAGCGGCAAGTGCGCGATCTGGGTGGACGCCAGCGTCGCCGGTTCGTTCGTCACCGACAAGAGCCAGAGCAAGGTCGCCGACGCCACCGGCTTCGCCTTCGCCCCCCGGGAAGTCACCGACAAGGGCGCCTCCTGGCTGTATTCCTGGGCCCTGGCGATTCCCGCCAGCTCGCGCGCCAAGGACGCGGCGAAGGCCTTCGCCACCTGGGCCACCTCGCAGGCGTACGGCAAGCTGGTGGCGGACAGGGAAGGCGTAGCCAACGTGCCGCCCGGCACCCGCGCCTCGACCTACAGCGAGGCCTACCTGGCCGCCGCGCCGTTCGCGCGGGTCACCCTGGAATCGCTGAAGCGCGTCGATCCCAACCATCCGACGCTGAAGCCGGTGCCCTATGTCGGCATCCAGTTGGTCACCATCCCCGAGTTCCAGGCCATCGGCACCCAGGTCGGCAAGCTGTTCTCCGCCGCCCTCACCGGGCAGATGAGCAGCGACCAGGCGCTCGCCGCCGCGCAGCAGAGCACCGCCCGCGAGATGAAGCGCGCCGGCTATCCGAAGTAGTCCGCCGCCGGGCGCAGCCGCGCCCGGCGCGGCGCTGCTCGAGCGCTTGCCCTTGAAGATCCAGACGGAGTCGCCATGAACACCTCGGCCCTCGATACCCCGCTCCCGGCCCGTCCCGCCCGCCGCCGTCTCCAGCGCCGCCGGCGCGGCCCTGGCTGGCTCCTGGTCAGCCCCTCGGTGGCGCTGCTGCTGTTGTGGATGATCGTGCCCCTGGGCATGACCCTGTATTTCTCGCTGATCCGCTACAACCTGCTGTATCCCGGCGAGAATGCCTTCGTCGGCCTGGAGAACTTCACCTTCTTCGTCACCGACGCCGGCTTCCTGCCCGGCGCGCTGAACACCCTGCTGCTGGTGGGCAGCGTGCTGGCGATCAGCGTGGCGTTCGGCGTGCTCATCGCCGCGCTGCTGGAGGCCGGCGAGTTCTTCGGCCGCGGCGCGGTGCGGGTGTTGCTGATCTCGCCGTTCTTCATCATGCCGACGGTGAGCGCGCTGCTCTGGAAGAACCTGATCTTCCACCCGGTCTCGGGCATCCTCGCCGCCGTCTGGCGCCTGTTCGGCGCCGAGCCGGTGGATTGGCTGGCGCACTATCCGCTGCTGTCGATCATCCTCATCGTCTCCTGGCAATGGCTGCCCTTCGCCATCCTGATCCTGATGACCGCCATGCAGTCCCTCGACCAGGAGCAGAAGGAGGCTGCCCGCCTCGACGGCGCCGGTCCGCTGGCGATCTTCTGGCACCTGACCCTGCCGCACCTGGCGCGGCCCATCGCGGTGGTGCTGATGATCGAGACGATCTTCCTGCTCTCGGTGTTCGCCGAGATCTTCACCACCACCAGCGGCGGCCCCGGCTACGAATCGACCAACCTCGCCTACCTGATCTACAACCAGGCGCTGCTGCAGTTCGATGTCGGCATGGCCTCGGCCGGGGGCCTGATCGCGGTGCTGATCACCAATATCGCCGCCATCGTGCTGGTGCGGATGATCGGCAAGAACCTTACCGAGCGCAGCTGAGGAACCCGCCATGCTGACACTCAAGCAATCCCGCCGCCTGCGCAATGCCCTGCTCGGCCTGCTCTGCTGGGGCATCGCCCTGCTGCTGTTCTTCCCGATCTTCTGGATGCTGCTGACCAGCTTCAAGAGCGAGATCGACGCCTTCGCCACGCCGCCGCAGTTCATCTTCCAGCCGACCCTGGAGAACTACCTGCACATCAACGAGCGCAGCGACTACTTCGCCTACGCCTGGAACTCGCTGCTGATCTCCTCCTCGGCGACTCTCCTGTGCATGCTCGTCGCGGTGCCGGCGGCCTACTCCATGGCCTTCTTTGAGACCCGCCACACCAAGCGCACGCTGCTCTGGATGCTGTCGACCAAGATGCTTCCGCCGGTCGGCGTACTGATGCCGATCTACCTGCTGGCCAAGCAGTTCGGCCTGCTCGATTCGCGGCTGGCGCTGATCATCGTCTACACCCTGATCAACCTGCCGATCGTGGTCTGGATGGTGTACACCTACTTCAAGGACATCCCCGTGGACATCCTCGAAGCAGCGCGCCTGGACGGCGCCGGCACCTGGCAGGAGATCGTCCGCGTACTGCTGCCGATCGCCCGCGGCGGGCTCGCCTCGACCCTGCTGCTGTCGCTGATCCTGTGTTGGAACGAGGCCTTCTGGTCGCTCAACCTGACCTCCTCGGCCGCCGCCCCGCTGACCGCCCTGGTCGCCTCCTATTCCAGCCCCGAAGGACTGTTCTGGGCCAAGCTCTCGGCCGTCTCCACCCTCGCCTGCGCGCCGATCCTGGTCTTCGGCTGGATCAGCCAGAAGCAGCTGGTACGCGGCCTTTCCTTCGGCGCCGTGAAATGAAGCGCATCCCCATCCTTTCGTCCACGGAGGTATTCCGCCATGGCTGATCTCAAGATCCGCAACCTGCAGAAAGGCTTCGACGGCCAGGCCATCATCAAGGGCATCGACCTCGACGTCCGCGACCGCGAGTTCGTAGTCTTCGTCGGCCCCTCCGGCTGCGGCAAGTCGACCCTGCTGCGCCTGATCGCCGGCCTCGAAGAGGCCAGCGGCGGCAGCATCGCCCTCGACGGCACGGACATCACCGACACCCCGCCGGCGAAACGCGACCTGGCGATGGTCTTCCAGACCTACGCGCTGTACCCGCACATGACGGTGCGCAGGAACCTCTCCTTCGCCCTCGACCTGGCCGGCGTCGACAAGCGCGAGGTCGCCGCCAAGGTCGACGCCGCCGCACGCATCCTCGAACTGCAAGCGCTGCTGGAGCGCAAGCCGCGCCAGCTCTCCGGCGGCCAACGGCAGCGGGTGGCGATCGGCCGGGCGATCGTGCGCAACCCGAAGATATTCCTCTTCGACGAACCGCTGTCCAACCTCGACGCCGCCCTGCGCGTGCAGATGCGCCTGGAACTGGCGCGGCTGCACCAGGAACTGGCGGCGACCATGATCTACGTGACCCACGACCAGGTCGAGGCGATGACCCTGGCGGACAAGGTCGTGGTGCTCAACGGCGGGCGCGTCGAGCAGGTCGGCTCGCCGCTGGAGCTTTACCACCATCCGGCCAACCTGTTCGTCGCCGGCTTCCTCGGCACGCCGAAGATGGGCTTCCTGCGCGGCCATCTCAGCCGCAACCAGGGCGAGCGCTGCGAGGTCGCCCTCGAATGCGGCGCGCGCGTCGGCCTGCCGCTATGCGCCGGCGAGCTGGCCACCGGCAGCCCGGTGACCCTCGGCATCCGCCCGGAACACCTGAACATCGCCCGCCCGGGCCATGCCTTCCAGGGCCTGCTGCGGGTCGCCGCCGACGTCAGCGAGCGCCTGGGCAGCGACAGCTTCTGCCATGTCCGCGCCGACTCGGGGGAAATGCTCACCCTGCGCGTGCGCGGCGATTTCGCACCGGACTACGGCGCCCCCCTGGAGCTGGGCTTCGATCCGGAGCACTGCCACCTGTTCGACAGCAACGGCCAGGCCCTCGACAAACGACTGCAACAGGCGGCCTGAAGCCGCCAGCGGGAACCCACCGATGAAACTCAACCGGCAGCACCTCCCCCTGCTGGCGACCGCTGTCGCCCGCCCGTCCTACGACCCCGCGCAACTGCGCCAGGGCATCGTCCACATCGGTGTCGGCGGCTTCCACCGCGCGCACCAGGCGGCCTACACCGACGCCCTGATGAACCGCGGCGAAGCCCTCGACTGGGCGATCTGCGGCGCCGGCCTGCGCAGCGACGACCGCGCCATGCACGACGCCCTGGCCGCCCAGGACTACCTCTACACCCTCTACGAGCTGGGCGACCAACCGGACACCGAGGTCCGCGTGATCGGCGCCATCAGCGGCATGCTGCTCGCCGAGGACGGCGCCGAGGCGCTGCTGGAAAAACTTGCCGAGCCGGCCATCCGCATCGTCTCGCTGACCATCACCGAAGGCGGCTACTGCATCGACGACGGCAGCGGCGAGTTCCTCGCCGAGTTGCCGCTGGTGCGCCACGACCTGGCCAACCCGCGGACCCCGCGCGGGGTCTTCGGCTTTCTCTGCGAGGCTCTGCGGCGGCGCCGCGACACAGGCGTGCCGGCGTTCACCGTGATGTCCTGCGACAACCTCCCGCACAACGGCGAGGTGGCGCGCAAGGCGCTGCTGGCCTTCGCCGAACGGCTCGACCCGGGGCTGGCGCGCTGGATCGCGACGCACGTCAGCTTTCCCAACGCCATGGTCGACCGCATCACCCCGATGACCAGCCCCGCCCACCGCCGCCAACTGGCCCAACGGCACGGCGTGGAAGACGCCTGGCCGGTGGTCTGCGAACCCTTCGTGCAATGGGTGCTGGAAGATCGTTTCAGCGCTGGGCGCCCGGCCTGGGAAAAGGTCGGCGTGCAGTTCACCGACGACGTCACGCCCTACGAGGAGATGAAGATCGGCCTGCTCAACGGCAGCCACCTGGCGCTCACCTACCTGGGCTTCCTGCGCGGCTACCGCTTCGTCCACGAGACCCTCGGCGACCCGCTGCTGCGTCGCTACGTGCGGGCCTTCATGGACCGCGACGTGGCCCCGCTGCTGGCACCGGTACCGGGGATCGACCTGGAACGCTACAAGGACAGCCTGGTCGAGCGCTTCGCCAACCGCGCCATCGCCGACCAACTGGAACGGGTCTGCTCGGACGGCTCGTCGAAGTTTCCCAAGTTCATCGTCCCCACCGCCAATCGGCTGATCGCCGCCGGCCGGCCGCTGGAACGGGTGGCCCTGGTGGTGGCGGCCTGGGCGCTGTACCTGGGCGGGGTCGACGAGCATGGCGAACGCTACCCGATTCCCGATCCGCGCGCCGCCGAATGCCAGGCGCTGGTTGCCGAACGCCACGGCCTGGGCCGGCGCCTGCTCGGCGTGGAGACCGTGTTCGGCCCGGCGATCCCGGCCTCGGCGGCCTTCGTCGAGGCCTTCGAGCGGCTCTACGACAGCCTGCGCCGACACGGCGTCAGCGAAACCCTGCGCCAGGTACTCGGCGAATGACTCCGGAGGGCCGCATGCACGGATTGTTCCTCGGCATCGATTGCGGCACCCAAGGCAGCAAGGCGCTGCTGCTCGACGCCGGCAGCGGCCGCACGCTGGGCCTGGGCAGCGCCGCGCAGCGCCCGCCGGAAGGCCGCGACGGACGCCGCGAGCAGGACCCGGCGGACTGGCTGGAAGCCATGGCCAGCGCGGTACGCATGGCCCTGGAAGAAGCCGCGGTGGACGGCCGCGAGGTCCGCGCCCTGGCGGTTTCCGCCCAGCAGCATGGGCTGCTCCTGCTCGACGCCGAGGGCCGGGCGCTGCGCCCGGCCAAGCTCTGGTGCGACACCGAGAGCGCGGCGGAGAACCGTGAGCTGCTGGAAGCCCTCGGCGGCCCGGCCGGCTCGCTGGAACGCCTGGGACTGGTGCTCGCGCCGGGCTACACGCTGTCCAAGCTGCTCTGGAGCAGGCGCCGCTTTCCCGAGCTGTTCGCCCGCGTCGCGCACATCCTCCTGCCCCACGACTACCTCAACCACTGGCTCACCGGCCGCGTCTGCAGCGAAGCGGGCGACGCCTCCGGCAGCGGCTACTTCGACGTGCGCCGGCGCACCTGGGCCAGCGACGTGCTGGAGCTGGTCGAGCCGGGCGGACGCCTGGCGGCGGCGCTGCCGGAGCTGATCGAGCCCGGCGCCTGCATCGGCAACCTGCGCCCCGAAGCGGCCGCCGCCCTCGGCCTGGCTCCCCACACGCGGGTCGCCTGCGGCGGCGGCGACAACATGCTCGCCGCCATCGGCACCGGCAACATCCGCCCCGGCCTGCTCACCGCCAGCCTGGGCACCTCCGGCACCCTGGCCGCCTATGCCGAGCGGCCGCTGGTCAGTCCGCACGGCGAGCTGGCGACCTTCTGCGCCTCGTCCGGCGGCTGGCTGCCGCTGGCCTGCACGATGAACCTCACCGGCGCCTGCGGCCTGGTACAGGACCTGCTGCACCTCGATCTCGACGAATTCTCCCGGCTGGCCGCCCAGGCGCCGGTCGGCGCCGAGGGTCTGCTGATGCTGCCGTTCTTCGACGGCGAGCGGGTTCCGGCGCTACCGCACGCCAGCGCCAGCCTGCATGGCATGACCGCGGCCAACCTGAGCCGAGCCAATCTTTGCCGGGCGGTGCTCGAAGGCACCGCCTTCGGCCTGCGCTACGGCCTCGACCTGCTGCGCGCCAGCGGCCTGCCGGGCGAGGAAATCCGCCTGGTCGGCGGCGCGGCGAAGAGCCCGCTGTGGCGGCGGACGCTCGCCGACCTGCTCGGCCTGCCGCTGGTCTGTCCACGGCAGACCGAGGCCGCCGCCCTTGGCGCGGCGCTCCAGGCGGCCTGGAGCCTGGGCCGCGAAAGCGGCGCCGGTGAAAGCCTGGAAGCCCTGTGCCGGCGCTGCGTGGCGCTCGACGAGGCGACCCGCACCCAGCCCCAGGCGCGACGACAGGCAGCCTACGAACAGGCCTACCGGCGTTACCTGGAGCTCCTGCCTCCGCGATAATGGTCGCTTTCCTTCCTCTTCTGGCGTTTTGGAGATCTGCATGTACCTGGTGTGTGGCGAGGCCCTTTTCGATGTCTTCAGCCTGGAAAGCGCTGCGCGCAGCAACGAGCTGGGCTTCACCGCGATCGCCGGCGGCTCGCCGTTCAACGTCGCCGTCGGCCTGCGCCGGCTGGGCGTGGAGGCGGCGCTGTTCGGCGGGCTGTCCAGCGACTACCTGGGCGCGCGGCTGCGCCGGGTGCTCGAAGAAGAAGGCGTGGACTGCGGCTTCCTGGTGCCCAGCGACGCCCCGACCACCCTGGCGATGGTCGGCCTCGACGCCAGCGGCTCGGCGCAATACCAGTTCCGCGGCGAGGGCTGCGCCGACCGCCAGGTGCGCCTGGAACACCTGCCGACGCTGGATGGGCGGATACGCGGGCTGCACGTCGGCTCCTACACCCTGGTGGTGACGCCGGTGGCCGACACCCTGCTGGCGCTGGTCCGGCGCGAGAGCGGCCGGCGCCTGGTCAGCCTGGACCCCAACGTGCGCCTCGACCCGCAGCCGGACATCGACCTCTGGCGGCGCCGGGTCGAGGCCTTCGCCAGTCATGCGCACCTGATCAAGGCCAGCGAGGAAGACCTGGCCCTGCTCTACCCCGACCGCGATCCCGGCGAGGTGGCCCGCGGCTGGCTGAACCCGCGCTGCCGGCTGGTCTTCGTCACCCACGGCGGCGCCGGCGCCAGCGTGCACTGCGCCCATGGCAGCTGGAGTCGCCCGGCGGATACCGCCCTGGCGCTGCGCGATACGGTCGGCGCCGGCGATACCTTCCAGGCGGCGACCCTCGCCTACCTCCGCCGCCTCGACGCCGACAGCCCGGCCAGGCTAGCCGCGCTGTCGCGGGAAGCGATCGACGCGATGCTCGCCTTCGCCATCCGCGCGGCGGCGGTCACCTGCTCGCGGGTGGGGCCGGACCTGCCGTTCGCCCACGAGCTTTGAGGCCGGTCAGGCCGAGGGCTGCCGCCCGGTCTAGCGCCCCGGCCGCGCCAGCCACTCCCGGCCCTTGAGCATGGCGTTCCAGTACACCCAGGGCAGTACGTGGCGCTTGAGCAGCCAGGCGAAGCGGCTGGCCGCGGTGGGCTCCAGCGGGAAGGTCGGCAGCAGCTTGCCGGCGTAGCCGAACTCCGCCAGCACCACCCGGCCGCGCTCGACGGTCAGCGGGCAACCGCCGTAACCGTCGTAGCGCAGCGGCAGGCCACGGCCGCTGCGCAGGCCGAGAAGGTTCTCGGCCACCACCACGATCTGCTTGCGCGCCGCCGCCGCGGTCTTCGCGTTGGCGGTGCCGCAGACATCGCCGAGGGCGAAGATCTCGCCATGGCGGACATGTTGCAGGGTCGCCGGGTCGACTTCGCACCAGCCGGCCGCGTCGCCCAGGCCGCTGGCGGCGACGAAGGTCGGCGGCAGCTGCGGCGGCACCACGTGCAGCAGGTCGAAGTCCTTTTCCGCCAGATTGGTGTTGCCGTCGGCGTCCTTCACCTCGAACCAGGCCTTGCGCGCCGCGCCGTCGACCTTCACCAGGTTGGAATTGAACGCCAGCTCGGCCGAATATTTGCGCACGTACTCCATCAGCGGCGGAACGAAATCGGCGACACCGAACAACGCCGCGCCGGCCAGGTCGAACTCGACCTCGATGTCTTGCAGCACGCCCTCCCGCAGCCAGTGGTCGCAGGACAGGTACATGGCCTTCTGCGGCGCCCCGGCGCACTTGATCGGCATCGCCGGCTGGGTGAACAGCGCCTTGCCGCCGCGCAGGCCGCGCACCAGCTCCCAGGTGTAGGGCGCCAGGTCGTAGCGGTAGTTGGAGGTGACGCCGTTGCGCCCGAGGGTCTCCTCCAGGCCCTCGATGCGCTCCCAGGCCAGGCGCAGGCCGGGGCAGACGATCAGGTTGCGGTATTCCAGGCTGCCGCCGCTCTCCAGCAGTAGCCGGCGCGCCTCGGGGTCGACCCGCTCGACACGGGTGCGCAACCACTCCACGCCGGCCGGGACCAGCCCGGCCATCGGCCGCGCGGTGTCGCCCTGGGCGTAGGCGCCGCCACCGACCAGGGTCCAGCCCGGTTGGTAGTAGTGGGTGTCCGCCGGCTCGATCAGGCTGATACGCAACCCCGGCGAACGTTTCAGCAGGCTGGCGATCACGCCGATGCCGGCCGCGCCGCCGCCGATCACGGCGATGTCGGTGGTGAGTTCTGAAGCGTTAGCGCTCTGCATGGGAGTTCCTTCGACGATCCGAGTGGGTGGACGCGCGCCAGGCCACCGCGCGCGAAACCCTATCACCCTAGCAGCACGGCGCCGGCGCGCGGCATCCGGCTGTAATCCGCCGGTAACTGTTGCCCTGGCAACAGCGGAGCAACAGGCAGCGCCCGCGGACCAGCAGAAACTGTTGGAGCAAACCTCCAACTCTTTGATTTTTCTATTGATTAGCAAACGGCACGGCTTGTGCAAACAGACCCGGCAGAGGCTTGGCGATCGCGCCAGCCACCTATCCGAACTGCCAGAGGTGCCCAGCGAGCATGTCGTTACCGCCTGTTTCCCCTCCCCCCTCCAGGCGTTCCACCCGCACTACCGAACCCGCGAGCCGCGCCGCACCGATGCCGCTGGCGGAACCACCACGCTGCAAGGCTGAACCATGACCGACGAAACCGCACCCAAGGATCTTCGTGACCAGGCGCCCCGGCTACTCCCGGCACGCCTCATCGAGAACGACGCCCAGGCGTTGCAGGCCGCCCACGAGGTAGCCGGACTGGCCCGTCGCGAAGCGGCGCTACGCGACCGCGAACGACGCCTGCCCTGGCAGGAACTGGAACTCTTCACCCGCCTCGGCCTGGGCGGCATCGGCATTCCCCGCGCCTATGGCGGCGCGCAGGTTTCCCACGTGACCCTGGCCGAGGTGTTCCGCGTCATCTGTGCCGCCGACCCGGCCCTCGGACAGATTCCGCAGAACCAGTTCGGTCTGCTCAGCGTGATCGACAACGTCGCCAGCCCGGCGCAGAAACGCAAGCTGTTCCGTGGCATCCTCGACGGCCGCCGGCTGGCCAACGCCGGCCCGGAGCGCAATACCCGCCATACCCTGGAGCTGAAGGCGCGGGTCCGTCGCGACGGCGACGGCTACCGGGTCAGCGGCGAGAAGTTCTACTCCACCGGCGCCTTGTTCGCCCACTGGGTGGCGGTCAAGGCCATCGACGAGGAAGAGCGCGCGGTGATGCTCTTCGTCGAGCGCGGCGCTCCCGGCCTGCGCATCGTCGACGACTGGTCCGGCTTCGGCCAGCGCACCACCGCCAGCGGCACGGTGCTGCTGGACGAGGTACCGGTAGCCGGCGACATGCTGATCCACAACGGCCTGCTGGCCGAGATCCCGAGCCTCCAGGGCGCCGTCTCGCAACTGATCCAGGCCGCCATCGACGCCGGCATCGCCCAGGCGGCGCTGGACGACACCCAGGCGTTCGTCCGCGAACGCAGCCGGCCCTGGATCGACGCCCAGGTCGAACGCGCCAGCGACGAGCTTTACAGCATCGCCGAGGTCGGCCGCCTGCAAATCGAGCTGCACGCCGCCAACGCCCTGCTGGAGAAGGCCGGCCAGGTCCTCGACGAAGTGGCCGCGCGGCCGGTGGACGCCGAGTCGGCGGCACGCGCCTCGATCGCCGTGGCCGAGGCCAAGGTGCTGAGCACCGAGATCAGCCTGGCCGCCAGCGAGAAGCTCTTCGAGCTGGCCGGCAGCCGCGCCACGCTCGCCGAGTTCAACCTCGACCGGCACTGGCGCAACGCCCGCACCCACACCCTGCACGACCCGGTACGCTGGAAGGTCCACGCGGTCGGCGACTACTACCTGAACGGCGCCCGTCCGGCGCGTCACTCATGGATCTGAGGAGCGCCCGATGAGCCTCGCACACGCTACGCGCGACAATCCCACGGCCGCTGCCCATCGCATCGGCAGCGACGACGAAGCCCTGGAAACGGCCCGCGAGCTGGCCGCCCTGTTCGCCCGCGAAAGCATCCAGCGCGACCGCGAGCGGCGCCTGCCGCTGGAAGAACTGGAACTGTTCTCCCGCTCCGGCCTGTGGGGCATCGCGGTGCCCCGCGAATACGGCGGGGCCGGCGTCTCGCGGGTGACCCTGGCGAAGGTGGTGGCGATCGTCAGCGCCGCCGACAGTTCCCTGGGGCAGATTCCGCAGAACCATTTCTACGCCCTCGAAGTGCTGCGGGTGAACGGCTCGCCGGCGCAGAAAGGTCGCCTGTTCGGCGCCGCCCTGGCCGGCGAGCGTTTCGGCAACGCCCTGGCCGAGATCGGCACGCGTACCGCCAGCGAGCGCCGTACCCGCCTGCGCGCCGACGGCGACGGCTACCGCCTGGACGGGCGCAAGTTCTACTGCACCGGCGCACTCTACGCGCAGCGGGTGCCGACCCTGGCGGTGGACGACGAGGGCCGCCAGCAACTGGCCTTCGTCCCGCGCGACAGCGCCGGGCTGGAAATCGTCGACGACTGGTCCGGCTTCGGTCAACGCACCACCGGCAGCGGTTCGGCGCTGTTCGACCGGGTAGCGGTGGCCGCCGAGGACGTGGTCTCGTTCCAGGACGCCTTCGAGCGCCCGACCACCGTCGGCCCGCTGGCGCAGATCCTCCACGCGGCGATCGACGCCGGGATCGCCCGCGGCGCCTTCGAGGACACCCTGCGTTTCGTCCGCGAGCGCGCCCGGCCCTGGGTCGACTCCGGCGTCGACAAGGCCAGCGACGACCCACTGACCATCCATGAGATCGGCCGCCTGGCGATCCGCCTGCACGCCGCCGAAGCGCTGCTGGAACGTGCCGGGCGGGTGCTCGACCGGGCCACCGCCGAGCCGGACGCGGAAAGCGTGGCGGCCGCCTCGATCGCCGTCGCCGAAGCCCGCGCGCTGACCACCGAGGTCGCCCTGCTGGCCGGCAGCAAGCTGATCGAGCTTGGCGGCAGCCGCGCCTGTCTCGCCGAACTCGGTCTCGACCGCCACTGGCGCAACGCCCGCGTACACACCCTGCACGACCCGGTGCGCTGGAAGTACCACGCGGTCGGCGACTACTACCTCAACGGCCGCCTGCCGCCACGCCGCGGCACGCTCTGAACGCCGAAGGAACCGCCATGAGCAAGAAGCAGATTCTCCTAAACGCCTTCAGCATGAATTGCGTCGGCCATATCAACCACGGCCTCTGGACCCACCCGCGCGACCGCTCCAGCGACTACCGCAAACTGCGCCACTGGACCGAGCTGGCCCGGCTGCTGGAGCGCGGCCTGTTCGACGGCCTGTTCATCGCCGATATCCTCGGCGTCTACGACGTCTACCAGGGCGGCATCGAGGTGACCGCCCGCGAAGCCGTCCAGTTGCCGGTGAACGACCCGCTGATGCTGGTCTCGGCCATGGCCGGGGTCACCGAGCACCTGGGTTTCGGCGTCACCGCCAACCTCACCTACGAGGCGCCCTACCCGTTCGCCCGGCGGCTCTCGACCCTCGACCATTTGAGCGACGGGCGGATCGGCTGGAACATCGTCACCGGCTACCTGGAAAGCGCGGCCAAGGCCATGGGCCAGTCCGCGCAGATCGAGCACGACCGCCGCTACGACCGCGCCGACGAGTACCTGGAGGTCCTCTACAAGCTCTGGGAGGGCAGCTGGGAAGACGACGCGGTGCTCGCCGACCGCCAGCGACGGGTCTACGCGCGGCCGGAGAAGATCCACAAGATCCGCCACCATGGCGAGTTCTACCAGGTCGAGGGCTACCACCTCGCCGAGCCCTCTCCACAGCGCACCCCGGTGCTGTTCCAGGCCGGCTCCTCGGAGCGTGGCCTGGCCTTCGCCGCGCGCCACGCCGAATGCGTGTTCGTCTCCGGACAAACCCGCGAGGCCACCCGCCAACTGGTGCAGCGCATCCGCGCGGCGGTGGTCGGCGCCGGCCGTCGCGCCGAGGACATCAGGATCTTCATGGGCATCAACGTGATCGTCGCCGCCACCGCGGCCGAGGCCCGCGACAAGCATGCCGAGTACCGCCGCTACGCCAGCCCCGAGGCCGGCCTGGCGCACTTCGCCAGCTCCAGCGGCATCGACCTGTCGCGCTACGGGCTCGACGAGCCGATCCGCTACGAGAAGAACAACGCCATCGAGTCGGTGGTGAAGAACCTCACCGTGGCGCGCACCGACTCCACCGTGCGCAAGCTCCTCGACCAGTTGGCCCTGGGCGGCCGCTACGTGACCCTGGTAGGCGACCCGCGCCAGGTCGCCGACGATCTCGAAGGCTGGATCGCCGATACCGGCCTGGACGGCTTCAACCTGACCCGCACCGTGGAGCCGGAGAGCTACGCCGACTTCATCGACCTGGTGGTGCCCGAGTTGCAGGCACGCGGCAGCTACAAGACCGCCTACGCCCCCGGCACCCTGCGGGAGAAGCTCTTCGGCGGCGGCCGCGCGCGCCTGCAGGCGGAACACGCCGGCGCCGCCTTCCGCCAGCCCCCGGCCGCGCGCCAGCGCCAGGCCTGACCCCACTTTCCCTTTCGTTCAGGAGCCCACCATGCTGAACACCCTGAAAACCCTGAGCCTGGCCGTCCTCCTCGGCAGCGGCCCGGCCCAGGCCGCCGACGCCCCGCTGAAGATCGGCACCACCGCCGCCTTCGCCCCGCCGCTGGAAGTCGCCGTGAGCGAAGCCGGCAAGCAGGGGTTGAAGGTCGAACTGGTCGAGTTCAGCGACTGGAACGCCCCCAACATCACCCTCGCCCAGGGCGACATCGACGCCAACTACTTCCAGCACGTGCCCTTCCTGGAAAACGCCAACCGCGAAGGCGGCTTCCGGCTGAAGCCGTTCGCGCCGGGGATCATCAACAACGTCGGGCTCTATTCGAAGCGCTACGCCAGCCTCGCAGAGTTGCCGGAAGGCGCCAGCGTGGCCATCGCCAACGACCCGATCAATGGCGGCCGCGGCCTGCGACTGCTACAGAAGGCCGGCCTGCTGAAGCTCAGGGACGGCGTCGGCTACAAGGCGACCCTCGACGATATCGTCGACAACCCGAAGGACATCCGCATCACCGAGCTGGAGGCGGTGCAACTGGCGCGCGCCCTCGACGATTTCGACCTGGCCCAGGGCTACCCGCACTACCTGCGCCTGGCCGGGACCATCGACCCGACCCGGGCACTGCTGTTCGACGGGATCGACAACCGGGAATACGTGATCCAGTTCGTCACCCGCGGCGACTACCAGGACCGCGACGGCCGCCTGGCGCGCTTCGTCGACATCTACCAGCATTCGCCGGTGGTCCGCGCCGCGCTGGACAAGGCCCATGGCACGCTGTACCAGCCGGGCTGGGAGTGACGACCATGACCGTTCCCCCGAGCCTGCTGCCCCTCGAACCGTTCCCGACGGCGCCCGACACGCGCGCCTCCACGCCGCACATCCGTCTCCACGGCCTGGGCAAGCGCTACCCCGGCGGGGTCCAGGCCCTGCGGGAGATCGACCTGGAAATCCGCCGCGGCGAAGTGTTCGGCATCATCGGCCGCAGCGGCGCCGGAAAGTCCTCGCTGATCCGCACCCTCAATCGCCTGGAGCGTCCCAGCGAGGGGCAAGTGCTGATCGACGACGAAGACATCGGCGGCTACGACGGCCAGCGCCTGGTCGCCCTGCGCCGACGCATCGGCATGATCTTCCAGCACTTCAACCTGATGTCGGCCAAGACCGTGCGGCAGAACATCGCCCTGCCGCTGCGGGTGGCCGGGGTGCCCCGGGCACGGATCGAGGAGCGGGTCGCCGGGCTGCTGCAACTGGTCGGCCTGGAGGAAAAACGCGACGCCTATCCGGCACAGCTCTCCGGCGGACAGAAACAGCGCGTCGGCATCGCCCGCGCGCTGGTGCACCAGCCGCAGATCCTGCTCTGCGACGAAGCCACCTCGGCGCTGGACCCGGAGAGCACCCAGGCGATCCTCGCGCTGCTGCGCGACATCAACCGCCGGCTGGGCCTGACCATCGTCCTGATCACCCACGAGATGGCGGTCATCCGCGAGATCTGCGACCGCGTGGTGGTCCTCGAATGCGGCCGCATCGTCGAACAGGGCGAAGTCTGGGAAGTCTTCGGCGATCCGCACCATGCCGTCACCCGAAGCCTGCTCGGCAGCCTGCGCGCCGCCCTCCCGGCCGACCTCCAGGCGCGCCTGCGCCAGGCTCCCGGCGCCGGCGACCCGGTGCTGCTCGATCTCCAGTACACCGGCGCCAGCCGACGGGTGCCGGACCTGCTGGCCATCGCCAGGGCCATCGGCCAGCGCGTCGACCTGCTCCACGGCGGCATAGAGCGGATCCAGGGCCGCGCCCTGGGGCGCCTGCTGCTACAGGTCGGCGCGCCGCCCGGCGAGCTTCCCGGCGTGCTGGCCAAGGCCGCGCTGGTGGCGGACAAGGTGGAGGTGCTCGGCCATGTCGCCCATGCTTGAACGGCTCTGGCAAGGTTTCCTCGATACGCTGCTGATGATCGGCGCGTCCTCCGCCATCGTCCTGCTGGTGGGTATCCCGCTGGCCCTGGTGCTGGTCACCACCGGGCCGGGCGGGATCTTCGAGGCGCGCCTGCTCAATCGCATCCTGGGCGGTCTGGTCAACGTGCTACGCTCGGTACCCTTCCTGATCCTGATGGTGGCGCTGATTCCCTTTACCCGGATGATCGTCGGCACCAGCTATGGAGTCTGGGCCGCGGTGGTGCCGCTGACCATCGCCGCCACGCCGTTCTTCGCGCGGATCGCCGAGGTCAGCCTGCGCGAAGTCGACCACGGCCTGGTGGAGGCGGCCCAGGCGATGGGCTGCGAACGCCGCCACATCATCTGCAACGTACTGTTGCCGGAGGCGCGACCGGGCATCGTCGGCGGCTTCACCATCACCCTGGTGACCATGATCAATTCCTCGGCCATGGCCGGCGCGATCGGTGCCGGCGGCCTCGGCGACCTGGCCTACCGCTACGGCTACCAGCGCTTCGACACCCAGGTGATGCTCACCGTGATCATCGTCCTTGTGCTGCTGGTCACGTTGATCCAGTTCGGCGGCGACCGCCTGGCCCGCCTGCTGAACAAACGCCTGTAGAATCCGCCCTCCCGGCCTGGGAGGGCTGGCGCTTTACCGAGGGCGACAGGAATCAGCGTCGCCGCGACAGCGCATCTTTCCCCGCGCCGGACAGACCTGTATCTGTCGTCCTGCGGTCATCCGGCAACGCCAGACTGGTCGGCAATCCCGTGAAAAAGAAAGAAGGAAAGGCGCCTCATGCGGCAAAGATTCTGGCAAGGAACATTCAAGACCCTGGGCCTCCTCGGCCTGACGGCGGGGCTCGCCGCCCAGGCCGCGGAGCCGTCCGGCAAGGCCCTCAGCGCCGCCGCCGGCGTGCCCTGGCCGGCGGTCATCGCCCACCGCGGCGCCTCGTACGACGCCCCCGAGGAAACCGCCGCGGCCTACCTGCTGGCCCGCGAACTCGGCGCCGACTACCTGGAAGCCGACGTGCAGCGCAGCCGCGACGGCGTACTGGTCGCCCTCCACGACGACACCCTGGAGCGCACCACCGACGTCGCCGAGGTCTTCCCGGGACGCGCCAAGGACCCGGTGAGCAGCTTCACTCTCGCCGAACTC
Source organism: Pseudomonas sp. KBN12P06040 (assembly GCF_037574965.1). NCBI lineage: Bacteria > Pseudomonadati > Pseudomonadota > Gammaproteobacteria > Pseudomonadales > Pseudomonadaceae > Pseudomonas > Pseudomonas sp. KBN12P06040. The sequence continues at coordinate 2,919,698 of NZ_JBBELS010000001.1, read as the reverse complement.
AAGCGCCTGGACGCCGGCTCCTGGTTCAATCGCGCCTTCCCCGAGCGCGCCCGGCCCGGCTTCGTCGGCCTGCGCATCCTCACCCTCGACGAGATGCTCGACATCGCCGAGGGCGGCGCCAACAAGCCGGGCCTGTACCTGGAGACCAAGGTACCGGCGCAATTCCCCGGCATCGAAGACGACCTGCGCAAGCTGCTGGAACGCCGCGGCTGGCTGCAACCCCGCGAGCGCGCCGCCGCCGGGCATGTCGACGTGGCCCACGGCAATGGCCGGGTGATCCTGCAGACCTTCGAGAAGAGCAGCCTGGAACTGCTGCAAGAAAGCATGCCGCAAGTGCCGAAGATTCTCCTGCTGTGGCTCGGCGACGGTTACCTGGAAGCCCGTTCGCCAGTGACCTTCAAGGAATCCGGGGAAACCGACAAGGCGGCCTTCTACGCCAGGCAGGAAGTGAAGTCCGAAGCCGAGTTCGGCGCCTGGCTGGACTGGGCCAAGGCCCACGGCGCGCTGGGCACCGGGCCCTCGGCGACCCTCAGCGAACGCGGCGAACAGAGCTACGCCGACCTGGTGAAACCCTGGATGAACCGCATGACCCACGCGCGCGGGTTGTTCATCCATGCCTACTCGGTGGACTCGGCGGAAGACTTCAAGGCCCTAGGCGCGGCCGGCGTCGACGGTTTCTTCACCAACCGCACCTCGGAACTGCTGAAGTTCCAGGGCCGCCCGGCGGCGCAAGACATGGACGCGCTGCTGCGCCGGCACGGCTACTGAGCCTCGGCCTGGCCGGCGGATGAGCGCGGGCGGCCATCCGCAGTTCCCGCTTCGGCGGCGCGGCGCTAGCCGGCGCTGTCGCTGCCGAAGCGCGCCAACTGCATCTCGCGCAGCCGGCTGAGGGTGCGACGGAAGGCGAAGGCCAGGTAGCCCTCGGTATAAAGTGCCTCCAACGGTACCCTGGCCTCCAGGTAGAGCGGCACCTTGCGGTCGTAGCATTCGTCCACCAGGGCGATGAAACGCCGCACGCCGTCGTCGTGCACCGACAACTGCGGCAATTCGCGATCCCCCGCCTCCACCAGTTGCGCGCCGTCCTCGGTGCCACGGGCTATGCGGCCTTCGCGCTGGCTGGCGCTCAGGCACGGCAGGTCGTCCATCAGGATCGCCCGGTAGCGGTCGCAAAGGCCGATGAAGTCCAGCGCCGACAGCGGCGCCTCGCAGAGCTGCGCATAGCTGCACCAGAGCACCGACTCGCTGTGCCGGTGCACCGCCAGCGGGCGGTGCCCCAGTTCGATGGGCTGCGTGGATGCCGCTTCGCCGGCACTCAGGCGCGCGAAGAGTTCGGCGAAACCGCTCGCCTGCCCCGCCTCCACCACCCAGTAGCGTTGCTCGGCCCGGCCGGGATGCAGGCGGTGGTCCTGGCCGCCATCCACCGCGACCACCGCCATGTGCCGCTGGATCGCCTCGATCGCCGGGAGGAAGCGTTCGCGGTTGAAGCCGTCGGCGTACAACTGCTCCGGCGGCTGATTGGAAGTGGCGACCAGCACCACGCCCTCCTCGAACATGATGCGCAGCAGGCTGCCGAGCAGGATGGCGTCGCCGATATCGCTGACGAACAGCTCGTCGAAGCACAGCACCCGCACGTCCCGCGCCAACTCGCGGGCCAGGGCGCGCAACGGGTCGGCTGTACCGGTCAGTTCGAACTGGCGCTGGTGCACCCATTGCATGAAGTGGTGGAAGTGCTGGCGCCGCGCGGGCACGCGCAGGCACTGGTAGAAGTGATCCATCAGCCAGGTCTTGCCGCGTCCTACCGGTCCCCACAGGTAGACGCCCTGGATCGCGCCGTGGCGGTGCGGCTCGTGCAGGGCCTGGAAACAACGCTCCAGCGCCTCGGCGGCGCGCCGCTGCGCCTCGTCGGGAGCGAAACCGCGCTGTTCCACGGCCTGACGATAGGCGGCGAGCGGCGACATGGCCGGCAGATCGGGAGAGGTATCGGGCATCGGGCAGTTCCACCTGGCGCAGAGCGCGGAGCCAGACGCTCCGCAAAGCGCCGAGTCTACTGCGCCCGGCTGGGTTTGGGCGAATGCCGCAGCGCCGGCACGGCGGATAGTCGCGGGAGGTTGGCCGAATAACCGCTTGCGCTTATCCGCCGCGATCCCGAGCGCCTGAACTCAGATCGACAACCGCACCGCCCGCTCGCCATCGATCCGCTGGCCACCGCGCTTGTTCACCACCAGCTCGCCGATGGCGATCAGCCGCGTGCGCGTGACGTTGCGGCTGAGTCCCAGCAGGTTGGCGGTATGCACCTGGTTGCCATGGCAGAAACGGTACGCCGCGCGCAGCAGGGCATCCTCGACCCGCCCATGGAGGTTCTCGCCCTGCTCTTCGAACAGCCGCTGGAAAGCCTGCTGCAACAAGTGCTCGGCGGCGCCGCTCGCCGGGACCCCGCGCGCCAGCTCCTCGCCACGCTCCAGGCGCAGGTTGGACAGGTGCAGGTCATCGGCGCGGATCAGCCCGTCGCGGCAGATCAGCAAGGTATGGTGGATGACGTTCTCCAGCTCGCGGATGTTCCCCGGCCAGGAATAGGCGCGCAACTTCTGCGCCGCCTCCGGGCTCAACTGGCTCTGGCCGTAGCCCAGGCGACGGCTGTACTCGGCGATGAAGTGGCGGGTCAGCGGCAGGATGTCGCCGGGTCGCTCGCGCAACGGCGACAGCTCCAGGCTGACGACATTGAGCCGGTAGTACAGGTCCTCGCGGAAGTGCCCGGCATTGATCGCCCGCTCCAGTTGCACGTTGGTCGCCGCCAGCACGCGCACGTCGATGGGGATGCTCTTGCGCGAACCCAGGCGCACCACCTCGCGCTCCTGCAACACACGCAGCAGCTTGACCTGGATCGGCATCGGCAGGTCGCCGATCTCGTCGAGGAACAGGGTGCCGCCGTTGGCTTCCTCGAACCAGCCGGCCTTGGCCGCCAGGGCGCCCGTAAAGGCGCCCTTCTCGTGGCCGAACAGCTCGGCTTCCACCAGTGACTCGGAGAAGGCCCCGCAGTTGACCGCCACGAACGGGCCGTTGCGCCGCGCGCTGAGGTTGTGGATATGCCGCGCCACCAGTTCCTTGCCGGTGCCGGTCTCGCCGATCACCAGCACGCTGGCCTCGCTCGGCGCCACCTGGCGCAGGTGTTCGAGCAGGGCCTGGGACTTCGGGTCCTCGAAGACCTGGGCGGTGGCGCGGATCGAGGTCGCCAGGCTCGGCGAACGTGGCAGCGTCAGCAGCCGGTCGGGAGTATGGGTAGAAGCGTTCATGAGTAGAAGGTCGGTTGCGGCGGTGACTGGTTCAGCGCCCAGTCGCCCAGCTCGCGGATCTTGTAGTCCAGCGGGTCGTGCAGGGTCTGGGTGCGCAGGTTGCGCCAGTAGCGGTCCAGGCGCAGGGCGGCGTGAGTGGAGCGGGCGCCGGTGACTTCGAACATGCGGTTGCACAGGTCGAGGCCGTTGCGCGTCGCGGCGACCTTGGCGGCGGCGATGGCCAGGGCCAACTGGCCGCGCTCGCTGGCGTCCAGCGCCGGGCCCTCGGACCAGGCGGCGTCGAGGCGCTGCGCGGCGCGCTCGACCAGCGCCCGGGTGCTTTCCAGGCCGACCCAGAATTCGCCGTAGCGCGCCAGCACATAGGGGTCGGCATTGGCCTCGGCGACCTCGGAGCGGAACCACGGTCGCGCTTCGCGCAGGGTGTACTGGCGAGCCTCCTCGAAGGCGCCTTCGGCGATGCCGAGGAACACCTCGGTGAAGATCAACTGGGCGATCAGCGGCCGCAGGCAGGCGAACGGCGTGCTCAGCGGCCCGGGATCGAGCAGCAACTCGCTCTCCTCCACCCGCACCCGCTCGAAGATCGCGCTGCCGCTGTCGGTCTGCCGCTGGCCCATGTTGTCCCAATCCTGGCCCAGGCTGATACCGCTGCGCGCGGTGGGGATGGCGGCGATCAGCAGCGGCCCGCCCTCGCCGTCCAGCGCCGAGGCGATGAGCATCTCCGAATCGCGGGCGCCGGAGCAGAAGCTCTTCTTCCCGGAGAACTCGCGCCAGCCGTCGAAGCGCCGGGCCACGGTACGGTTGTCCAGCGGATTCAGCGCGTTGCCCCAGAACCAGCGGTTGCGCGCGGTCAGCTCGAACCACGGCTGCCATTGCTCGGGCCGCGAGAACAGGCGCACGGTGGCCAGCATCAGGTGCTGGAAGCCGTAGACGTGGGCGATCGAGCTGTCGACCCGGGCCAGTTCGCGCACGGTTTGCAGGGTTTCGCTCCAGCTCGCCCCCAGGCCGCCGTATTCGCGCGGAATGATCAGCGACAACAGGCCGCTGCGGCGCAACGCGTCGCGCTCGGCCTTCGGGGTGCCGCCGGCGACGTCGCGCTCGGCGGCGTTCTCGGCGAAATCGGCGGCCAGGCGCCGGGCAATCTGCAACGGCGTTTGCGCCTCGGGGCGGGTCTTCGCATTCACAGGGCGTTTCTCCTCGGGGGCACGGCCGCTCAAGCGCCGGCGCGAGCCGGCAGCACGTCGTTGGCGATCATTTCGCCGAACGGCCCGGTCAGGTTGGTCAGCCCACGGCCGGCCAGGCTGGCGTAGGGTTCGGGCAGCAGCGGGAAGACCAGTTCGGCGAAGCGGTAGGCCTCTTCCAGGTGCGGATAGCCGGAGAAGATGAAGCTGTCGATGCCAAGCTCGGCGTACTCCCCGATCCGCTCCGCCACCTGCCGCGGATCGCCGACCAGCGCGGTGCCGGCGCCGCCGCGCACCAGGCCGACCCCGGCCCAGAGGTTCGGCTGGATCTCCAGGCGATCGCGGCGGCCGCCGTGCAGCGCGGCCATGCGTCGCTGGCCTTCGGAGTCGAAACGGGCGAAGGACTGCTGCGCGGCGGCGATGGTCTCGTCGGAGATGTGCTCGATCAGCCTGTCCGCGGCGCGCCAGGCTTCTTCGGCGGTTTCGCGGACGATCACATGCAGGCGGATGCCGAACTTCACCGTTCGCCCATGACGAGCCGCTCGCTGGCGCACGTCGGCGATCTTCGCCGCCACCGCCGGCAACGGCTCGCCCCAGGTCAGGTAGACGTCCACCTGTTCGCCGGCCAGTTCGTGGGCGGCCTCCGAGGAACCGCCGAAGTACAGCGGCGGATACGGCCGTTGCAGCGGCGGATAGAGCGCCTTGGCGTTCTCCACGTGGATGTGCTTGCCGTGGAAGTCCACCGCCTCGCCCTGCAGGACGCGCCGCCAGACCCGAAGGAACTCGTCGGTGACCTCGTAGCGCTCGGCGTGGCCGAGGTGGATGCCGTCGCCGCGGTTCTCGTCGGGATCGCCGCCGGTGACCACGTTGATCAGCAGGCGCCCGCCGGACAGGCGGTCGAGGGTCGCCGCCATCCGCGCCGAGACGGTCGGCGAAACGATTCCCGGACGGATCGCCACCAGGAAGCGCAGGCGCTCGGTCAGCGGCGCCAGCGCCGAGGCCACCACCCAGGAGTCCTCGCAGGAGCGTCCGGTGGGGATCAGCACGCCGTGGTAGCCGAGGCTATCGGCCGCCTGTGCCACCTGTTTCAGGTAAGGCAGCGAGACCGGCCGCGCGCCCTGGCTGGTGCCGAGGAAGTGGCCATCGCCGTGGGTCGGGAGGAACCAGAACACGTTCATCGGCGCACCTCAGGCGATCTTCAACAGTTCGGAGCGTCCGCCGAACAGCGGCGCGGCGCGCTCGGCGGCGAGGCGGATGCGCGCCTTCAGCGGCTCGCTGACGATCCGGTAGTTGTCGAAGTCGGCCTCGCTGGCGTAGACCCCGATGGGCAGGGTGATCGCCTGGAAGAAGCTGAACAGCGGGCGCAACTGGTGGTCGAGGACCAGCGCGTGGCGCTCGGTGCCGCCAGTGGCGGCGAGCAGCACCGGGGTGTCGATCAAGGCGTTGAGGTCGATCAGGTCGAACAGGTGCTTGAGCAGGCCCGGATAGGAGCCACGGTAGACCGGCGAGGCGACCAGCAGCAGGTCGGCGCTTTCGATCTCGTCGAGCACCGCCTGCAGTTCCGCCGGCGCCTGGTTGCGCGCCAGGGTAGCGCCCAGCGGCGCGGCGATGTCGGTCAGCTCGATGACCCGGCTGTCGATCGGCAGCGACTGGCCAAGCTCGGCGATCAGGGCCTGGGTGAGTACCAGGGTGCGGGACGGGCGATAGGTGCCGCCGGAGACGGCGACGACTTTGAAGGGGCTGGTCATGGGATTTCCCTGTGGACTGTTGCGCTAGGTGCAGTGCCCTGGAGCAAGGGCCGTACCAACGGGGAAATGTGCGTTTTCCGGGCAGTTGCGGCGGGTTTCCGGCCTCGGCCTGTCAGCCACGCAACAGCGCTGCTGTCCGACTGTTGCCCGGGCAACAGTTCAGTTCAGCTTGTAGGCCTGGAGCAGGAATATCTGGAATGCCCGCGCCGAATACTGGTCGCCCGGCGGCAGGACGAACGGCGGCAGGCGCCCCTTGCGGCGCTTGACGTCGGCCCAGCGCTGGCCATTGCGCGAATGGAACTGGCAGAACGGCTGGTCGCCCAGGTAGAACACCCCCGGCCGCGGCTCGCGGATGCGCGGCCAGCGGCGCAGGCAATCCAGCAACGGGCCGAGGTCGGCGAGTTGTTCCGGCGAACAGTACGGCATGCAGCGATCCTCTTCGCCGGGTCGGGAAACCAAGGTTGCTGTGACTGGAGGACCGGGCGGACTCGGCGCGGCCGGGAAAGCGGCTACCGGGAGCGAGCGACACAGGCGAGCGGAGCGAGGCATGGCGACGTCCCTGGTCCGGCCAACGAGATTCACCGCTCCGTTGTAGAACAGCCGCCGTCCGGGTTCTTGCCGGTTTTGTGGGGGAATTGTGAAAGACTGTAAAGCACCACGCTCACTTGCCCACCAGCGAGACCACGTTGTGTCGTGGCGAGGTTTCCAGCTCGCCGATCTTCTCCAGGCGGGCGCGCACGATGTTGCGGCTGATCCCCAGCAGGCGTCCGGTCTGCAACTGGTTGCCGTGGCAGAAGCGATAGGCGGCGCGGAACACGGTTTCCTCGATGTGCTCGTAGAGATCCTCGCGGTTTTCCTCGAACAGTGCCTGCAGCGCCGCTTCCAGCGCCGAGCCGGCGGCGCTCTCGGGGGCGCGGCGCAAGCCGCTCGGCTCCTGGCGCGCACGCATGTCGATGAGGTGCAGGTCGGCCGGCTGGATCAGGCGGTTGCGGCAGACCAGCAGCGCGTGGTGGATGGCGTTCTCCAGCTCGCGGATATTGCCCGCCCAGGAATGCCCGAGCAGCTTGCGCTCGGCTTCCGGGCTCAGGCTCGCGCTGGTGTAGCCGAGGCGCCGGCAGTGCTCGACGATGAAGTACTCGGCCAGCGGCAGGATATCGCCGCGGCGCTCGCGCAACGGCGGCAGTTGGATGGTCGCCACGTGCAGGCGGTAGAACAGGTCCTCGCGGAAGTGCCCGGCGACCACCGCGTCGGCCAGGTCAACGTTGGTCGCCGCCACCAGCCGCACGTCGATGGGGATCGGCCGGCGCGAACCGAGCCGCACCACCTCGCGCTCCTGCAGCACGCGCAGCAGCTTGACCTGGATGCTCGGCGGCAGGTCGCCGATCTCGTCGAGGAACAAGGTGCCGCCGTTGGCCGCCTCGAACCAGCCGGCCTTGCTCTGCAACGCACCGGTAAAGGCGCCCTTCTCGTGGCCGAACAGCTCGCTCTCCACCAGGCTCTCGGCGAAGGCACCGCAGTTGACCGCGACGAACGGGCCGCCGCTGCGTCCGCTGAGGGCATGGATATGGCGCGCCACCAGCTCCTTGCCGGTGCCGGTCTCGCCGATGACCAGCGCGTTGGCCTCGCTGGGCGCCAGGCGCTCGATGCGCTCCAGCAGCTCGCGGGAACGGGGGTCGTTGAACACCAGCACGGTGGCGCGCACCGATTTGGTCAGCTCGCGGGCGTGGGGATGGGTGATGACGGACATGCTGGGTTCCGAGCCGGGGAATGTGCGCCCATCTTGCCCCAGGAACCCATAGATTAAAAAATTCTGAATTCGTATTTATATATTCGAATAAAAGATATAGCCCCGCATCCTAGGGCAGCACGCCAAGCAGCGACCAGACCCGGCGCGCCTCCGAGTCCGCATTGATCAGCTCCGCCAGCAGCTCGCTCAGCGGCTTGTTGCCCCATTCCACCGCGCGCTTGATCAGGTAGGGAACCGGGCTGTGCGGCTCGGTGCGCGCCAGGTAGTCGGCGATCAGCAGCAGTTGCCGATAGGCGTCCTCGCGACTGGTCGGCGCGCCAGCCGGTCCGCTCGGCGCGCTCGCCGGGACGCTTTCCTCGCCGTCCGCGTCGCCTTCGGCGGCGTCCGCCTCCGCGACCGGTGGCTGTTCGTCGGGCAGCGGCGCTTGCGGGTGCATGGCGATGAACTCCTTGAGCAAGGCCAGCCATTGCGCGATGACCTCGCGCAGCGGCTGGCAACTGGGGGCGAGTTCGCCCAGGCAGCGGTCGCACCACTGTTCCAGGCGTTGCAGTTGCTGCTGGCAGGCGAGCAGGCTGGCCTGCTTGCGCTGCCATTGCACCAGGGGCTCCGCGCGCAACGCTTCGTCGAGCTTCTTCTGCTGAAGTTGCGCCGCTTCCAGCGCCGCCTTGGCGCTCTTGCTGTCGCCGCTGGCGACCTGCTGGCGCTGCAGCCTCTGCCAGGCATAGAGGGTGATCTCGGCGAACGCGCCCTGCCCCATCAGCGGCAGGCGCGTGTGCAGCAGCTCGGCATAGCGGCGCAACAGCCAGTCGATGGGCGGCACCCGCCACGACTGATCGCCGTCCTGGGCTTGCGGATGCACCTCCTCGGGGTAGCGCTCGCAGAGTTCCGCCAGCAGCACCAGCGCGCGCTGCAATCCGCCCAGCCCGCCGCGTTGCAGCCAGGCCTCGCCGAGCCAGGCGGCGAGCATCAGGTCCTTGCTGCGCCGCTGCAACAGTTCGCTGGCCAACTGCTCCACCGCGGCCCAGTCGGCGCGCTTGGCTTCCGCCTGCCAGACGCCGGTCGGCAGGCTGCTGTCGTCCTCCCGGCGCAACTCGCGCAGGCGGTCGTAGTCCGGGTCGTAGCGCAGGCTGGGGCCACACGGCTGTCTGGGGTCGATCGGTTCGAGCAGCACTTCCAGGGACAGGGCGTTGCCGGAAAGAGGCAGGGTCATGGGGTACCTCCGGTGCTGGCGACGGTGGCCGGCAACAGCGTCGCGAACGGCGATTGCGGCGCGCGCACCGGCAGCGGCTGGATGGACAGCGGGGTCTTGCCGCCCAGGCTCATCAACGACAGGCGGAAGAACATCCGCGCCTCGTTTTCCGGGCTGTAGGGCGCATACACCGGCAGTTGCAGGACCAGCGGAAACTCCGTGTAGTCGACGTTCGGCGGGCGCTGCCGGGAGAAGTGCGCGCGCATCATGCGTAGCAGCGCCCAGGAGCCCTGGTAGCTCCAGCCGGCCTCGAGGTCGGCCACCGCCAGGCTGGCCTGGCGCGGGTCGTCTGCCGGACGCTGCGAACCGTTCTTCGCCCAGCGCAGCATGATTTTCAGCGGATCGCCGACATTCCAGGTCAGGCCCTTGTCCTGCGCGCCGGGGAACCGGCTTTCCTGGTCGCCCGAGTACAGGCTCCAGGCGATCACCTGGTCGGCGCCGCGTTCCAGGCTGCGGTCGCTGCGCCAGTCGATGTCCAGGGCGACGCCGAGCAGGCCCGACTTGTCGCGCTCGAACAGCGGGCCGAGCCAGCCCTGCGCCTGCTCCAGGCGGCGGACGAAGTCCTCGGCGGCCGGCAGGTCCGGCGAGCGAACCTGGGCCAGCCCTTCGCGCACCTGCGGCAAGCGCGTCTCCATCAGCTTCAGCAGGTGCCGCACCCGCCCCGGCTCGGCATCGGCCGCTTCCAGGCTGTAGGCGAATGGGAAGCGTCCGGCGAGGTACTGGTTGAAGTAGTCGGCGAGGTCCTTCCAGGCCTGCGCCGCCTGCTGCTGTTGCAACGACTGGCAGCGCCCGAGCGCGCCCTGGCGCAGGTCCACCAGGCGCGTCGCCAGGTCGCTGCGGCTGGACGGCAGGAGCACGCCGTTGAGAATGTCAGCGCAACTGCCGATGTCCATCTGGTTGAAATCGTTACCCACCAGCTTCGCCAGCTGCGCCGCGGTGCTCGCCGGGTTGTCGGCCTTGAATTTCTGCAGTTCGGCGTTGAGCGCGCTGAAGCGCACGAACGCGTTGTAGTCGGCGGTGGCCAGGCTGGACTGCTGCGCCTGCAGCCACTCCAGCGCCGGGGCGTGGCGCTCGGCGACCGCCGCCATGGCATTGAACTGGCTGGTCAGGCTCTGCTTCAGCTCGGCGCTGTCCTGGGCGCGGAACGCCTGCAGGCCGAAATTCGGCGCGCCCGACCAGCGACTGAAATCGACCGGCTCGCGCAGCACCGCCTGCTCGTCGATGTCGCGCAGGGCCTGGCCGATATCGGCCACGGCCAGCGCGTTGAGGCTGGCCAGCAGGCGCGCGCCGGCCTGCATGTCCTGCAACTCCAGCAGCGCCGCCTGCAATGCCTGGACCTGCTTGACCTGCACGTCGAAGCGCGAGGCATTGCGGCTGGTCAGGCTGCGACTGCGCGGCCCGAGGCTTTGCCACATGGCCTCGGTCGTCGCGCTGGCGGCGGCGTGCAGGACCGAGTAGCGATAGCGCGGGTTGAGCGACGGCAGGGTGCTCTCGTAGTAGCCGCTGAAGTCGTTGAAGAAGCTCAACGCCTGGGTCACGCCGATGTCGTCGATGCTCAGCAGGGAGTGCTCCGCCAGCGTCTTGCCATCCACCGCCAGGGCGGGAATGCCCTGGCCGCGCTGGCCGCCGGTGACGAACAGGGTCGCCTCGGCGAGGCCGTAGCAGGCGAAGAAACTGGACGCGTCGAAGCGGCTGGCGGCGAATTTCTCGGCGAAGCGTTCCAGGCTGTCCTGGCGGATCGGCTCGGAACCGGAGAAGGCTACCCGCCAGCCGCTCAGGTCGAGACGCTGCAGGGCCGACTCGGCGACCCGCTCGCTGCACAGCCGGTAGGCGAAATCGGGACCGCCGCTGACGGTGCCGCCGTACTGGCTGATGGCTTCCAGCCAGCGCACCGGACGTTCGAGGAAGTAGCGCGGCGACATCAGCACGCAGGGTACGCCGCTGAAGATCGGTTGCAGCAGGCCGCCGATCAGGCCCATGTCGTGGTACAGCGGCAGCCAGCTGACGATCACGTCGTCGGCACCGATGCCGAAGCCTCGGCGGATCAGCACCTCGTTGGCGACCAGGTTGCCATGGCTGACCTGCACGCCCTTGGGCAGTGCGGTTGAACCGGAGGTGTACTGGAGGAAGGCGATATGCTCGGGACGCACTTGCGGCTCGTCCCAGGCCTCGGCAACGGCCGGGTCCAACTGGTCGACGCAAAGCAGTTGCGGGGCGTTGGCGGCGGACAGTTGCGCGTTCATCTGCAGCAATGGCTCGCGCAGGTCAGCGGTGGTCAGGACCAGGCGCGGCTCGGCGTCGGCGATGATCGACAACAGGCGTTCCTGGTGATGGCGGCGCGCCGATTCCGGCGGATAGGCCGGCACCGCGATGACCCCGGCATACAGGCAACCGAAGAACGCCGCGACGTAGTCGGGGCCGCTGGGAAACAGCAGCACCGCGCGATCGCCCAGCTGCGCATGGGCCTGCAGGGCCGCGGCGATGCTCCGCGCGCGCAGGTCGAGATCGCGATAGCTGAGGACCACGCCTTCGCCATCGTCCTCGGCGAGGAAGCGCAGCGCCAGGCGCTCGGGCTCCTGGACGGCGCGGCGACGCAGGGCCTGGACCAGGGTGGTGGGAAGTTCGAAGGCGTCCATCATGTGTTTTCCTGCCTGAATTCGGCTTGCAATCGAGTTCTAGTGAGTCTCCGGAAACAGTCGTCGCGGCCGCCCCTCAACTGGCGGCGCGCATGCTTCCCCGGACCTTGTCCTTGTGCCAGCGCAGCAGATGCTGGCCGGCGTAGCGACGCAGCAGGCGCAGCAACTGCCCCTGCTGTTCGCGGATGAAAAAGTGCTGCCCGTCGAGCAGGTCGAGGGTGAAGTCGCCCCCGGCCTCATGCAGCCAGCCGAGCAACTCGGCGCTGCGCAGGCTGTCCTCGCGTCCGCCGAACAGGTGCAGCGCCGCGTCCAGCGGCCCATGCGCCTGGTAGCGGTAGCTGCCGGTGACGAGAAAGTCCGCTCGCACCACTGGCAACAGCATCTGCATCAGCGACGGATCGTTGAGGACGGCCTCCGGAGTACCCCGGTAGTCGCGCAACGCGGCGACCAGTTCGGCGTCGGCCTTGGCGCGCCGGTAGCCGCTGACATCGTTTTCGGCGGGCGGGGATACGCCGGAGAGGAATAGCGCCAGCGGCCCTTCGAGGCCGCGCCGGCGCATGGCATGGGCCAGTTCGAAGGCCAGCAGCCCGCCCAGGCTGTGGCCGAAGAAGGCGTAGGGAGAAGCGCTGTCGAGGGTGCCGTGCAGCTCGCCGGCCAATTGCGCGACCAGGCTGGCGGCATCGGTATGCAAGACCTCGCCGAAGCGAAGGCCGCGCCCCGGCAATTCCAGGGGCAACAAGCGGATCCAGCTCGGCAGGCTGGGCTGCCAGCGGCGGAACAGCGTGGCGCTGGCCCCCGAATAAGGCAGGCAGAACAATTGCAGGGAAACGGCCGGGCTCACCTGCCGACCTCCTTGCGCCGCTGTCGTGGCCCTCGTCCGGGGCAGAGCGCTTTCCCATGATCGATCGGCATTTCCGTCTCCTGCTGCGCACGCCGGGGCGCCGGGCACCTGCCCGCGCTGTCACAGAGGGGAACGGATAACAACGGCAAATAATTAGCGCATGTAACCGCAATCTCCGGGCAACCGCGGAGCATTGCGCGAAAGGACGCCAACCCCTATCCATTCTGATGGGTTGTGCCCGGCGCTATCGCCGCATCGGCGATAGCGATGTACGACCTGGAGCAGCTGGGGACGGTTGTCGCAGCGCCTTCGCGCAGTTCTTGCGCGGAACGCCGGCAGGAGCCGCGAGGCATTCAATACCGATTTCTAACTAGCTGATTCCTAAAGATTATTAAAAAAATTTCGTCTGCGACGCATGACTGCAACATTGGCGCGGCCATCCTTCTGAAACGCCGAAGAATTTCTCCCCTCCATCATTCGCAGCGGCTATTTGCCAGCATGCAGACCATTCACGAATAAAGGTGAGATTGGTTATTTCTTCGTAATTGACAATCATTATCATTCAACATAATTTGTTGCGCCATGTGTGGGTCTCCCCCACCGCCAGTGCTCTGCAGCCCCCTCCGCAGCAAGGTGATTTCCATGTCGGAACAACTGTCTACCCGCAGATGCGATACCCCGCTTCTCCAGGCTTTCGTCGATAACCGCACGATCCTGGTGAAGATCGCCGCCCGCATTACCGGTTGCCGCTCGCGAGCCGAAGATGTGGTCCAGGATGCGTTCTTCAGGCTCCAGTCGGCGCCGCAGATCACTTCGTCGTTCAAGGCACAACTCAGCTACCTGTTCCAGATCGTCCGCAACCTGGCCATCGACCACTACCGCAAGCAGGCGCTCGAACAGAAATACTCGGGGCCGGAGGAAGAAGGCCTGAACGTGGTGATCCAGGGCGCCTCGTCGGAAACCTCGCACATCAACTACGCGACCCTCGAACACATCGCGGATGCCCTCACCGAGCTGCCCAAGCGCACCCGCTACGCCTTCGAGATGTACCGCCTGCACGGCGTGCCACAGAAGGACATCGCCAAGGAACTGGGCGTCTCGCCGACCCTGGTCAACTTCATGATCCGCGACGCCCTGGTGCACTGCCGCAAGGTCACCGCCGAGCGCCAGGGCGACAATCTGACGAACCTGAGCGCGCGTCGCTGAGACACAAGGGCAGGCATTGCGCCTGCCCGTTCTTCTGTTGGCGTCCGCCGGACGCCTCGAGCTTCTTCCCGCCCCGTCAGGCCAGGCGACAGCGCTCGAAGAACCGTTCGCGGCCGATGATCATCAGTGCCGCCCGCTTGTGCGGAAAGTCGAACTCCTTCTCGCAGTGGAAGCACAGGTTGTGCATGTGACCGATCATCCGCGCGTTATCCGCGCGCGGTTCCGCCACCACTCGCTGCGAGCGCGGGTCGTCGAGAAACAGGTAGTGGACCAGTGCCGATAGCCAGCAGGCGACCTTGTGCGGCCCCCGGTGGGCCTCCTCGCCGACCAGCATGTGGATCCCGCGGTCGTAGTCTTCGGCCGCGTAGAACGGCGCGATGCGATCCTCCTTCGCCCAGTAGGCCTCGAAATAGGCGAAGGGCTCATCGTCGAAACAGCCGATGAGCCCCAGTGCATGAGGATCCGCTTCGAGCTGGCGCAAACGCTCGCGATGTTGTTCCAGGCTTCCATCTTCCTGCCAGAACTCCGCCACCCTGGGCGAGTTCTGCCAGCGATGAAAACGTTCCAGGTCCCTCTCGATGTCCAAGGTACGCAAGGATATCCAGCACCCCAATCGCGCATCGAAGCGCCGATAGACCTCTCCCCTGGGCTTCGGCCGGCGCAGTGGATGACGCTTTCCATCGGTAAGTTGCATCGACTGGGGATAGCACGGCTGGGCAAGCGGCAGCCAGGGCCATGGCAACTGCCAGAACCGGCCCCTCTCGCAGACATAGGTGCCCGCTGCGGCGGCTCCTGTCAGCATCCCCTTCGCCAGGGACTCTTCGGGCTCCCAGGACAGCGACCAGACGAGCCGCTGGCAATCCGGATCGCGGGCGAACAGCCAGTAGCTGGCGGCCCACAACGCATGCTCGGCATCGCCGCCGGGAAGCTCCTCCACCGCCAGCCGTATTTCCGTGTCTGTGCGCTCCAGGCGCAGGCGCAACAGCAACGCACCATCCAGGGCAAGGCTGAGCCGGCTATCGGTTTCGTCGCCACTCAAACGCTGCCCGCCAGGCAACGGCAATACAGTCAGGGAATTCAACAGGGGCATGATCGGACTCGAGACACGGAGTTGTTCTCAGAGGAACGTCATGTGAAGGAGGAAATTTAAGCGCTCGCGCGAGCCAGGCGGCAACGCGCGCGGTCGAGGCGCCAGCGTCATCCACAGGCGCGGCCGGAGGAACAAGGAAGAACCCGAGTGAGCGAAGTACGCGGCGCCTACTGGCTCAATAGACTTCCGGCACGATGATCTCGCCGGGCGTCGGATGCCTGACGTAGTCGGCGTGGCGCAGGCGCTCCGGCAGGTGTACCGGCGGCTGCGGAACTTCCCGGTAGGGCATCTGCTGCAACAGGTGGTGGATGCAGTTCAGCCGCGCGCGCTTCTTGTCATCGGCCTGTACCACCCACCAGGGCGCCTCGGGGATGTGGGTGCGTTCGAGCATGGTTTCCTTGGCCTTGGTGTAGGCCTCCCAGCGCCGCCGCGACTCCAGGTCCATCGGGCTGAGCTTCCACTGCTTGAGCGGATCGTGGATACGGCTGAGGAAGCGCAGGTGCTGCTCGGCGTCGGAGATGGAGAACCAGTACTTGAGCAACTGGATGCCCGAGCGCGCCAGCATCTTTTCGAACTCCGGCACGCTGCGGAAGAATTCCTCGTATTGTTCGTCGTTGCAGAAACCCATGACCCGCTCGACCCCGGCGCGGTTGTACCAGCTGCGGTCGAACAGGACGATCTCGCCGCCGGCCGGCAGGTGCGAGACGTAGCGCTGGAAATACCACTGGGTCTGCTCGCGGTCGTTCGGCGCGGGCAGCGCGGCGACCCGGCAGACCCGCGGGTTGAGGCGCTGGGTGATGCGCTTGATCACGCCGCCCTTGCCCGCCGCGTCGCGCCCCTCGAAGAGAATCACCACCTTGTGCCCGGTGTGCACCACCCAGTTCTGCAGTTTCACCAGTTCCCGTTGCAGGCGGAACAGTTCGCGGAAATAGCGGCGCCGACTCAATTCGCCGGGCGCATCCTCCTGCTCGGGACCGAACAGCTCGTCCAGGTTCAGCTCGTCGTCGAGCAGTTCCTGCTCCAGTTCTTCGTCGTGTCGATCGAGCCAGTCGCGACCGATGCGGCCCGAGGTATCGCCATAGGAGTCCATGCGCTGCTCTCCACGTCATGCCGAAATACCGCGAATGCTAGGCGCGTCTTCATGACGTTTTGGTGACGGTTCGATGAAAACGTAGCGATCGCTCGCCGTCGAAAACAGTCGAAAGGTCACTGAAAGTCAGAAAATTCCCTAATCATTTGAATGACTTGGCCTAAGCTGGCCAGCCTCTCCGCACTTTCCACATGCTCCGCGCACCCCGGCGACCGCCGGGGCGAACCGCGCCCTTGCGGCGCCATTGATCGGAGATCAACCATGCAAGCGTTTTCCAAACAGCAACTCATCGATGCGCTGAACGCCCAGAGCAGCGACCTGGCCACCCTGCAGAGCCTGGTCATGGGCCTCTACCTGTGGATTCGCGACAGCCATGGCCAGGCTAGCGTCGATGCGGCCTTCCAGCGCGCCCGCGAGGAGGCCAGGCAATTCCGCCAGCAGAGCGGCAACCAGGCTGACGAGCGATTGATCCTGCAACTGGCGGAAATCGTCCGCGAACAACCCTGAGCCATGACCGGCACAGACTGACCGGTTCGGCCTGACTCAAGGCCGCAAGGCAGTCCCGGGCGCCGCGGAATCGACTTTCGCGGTGTCCTCCGCGGGCAGCACCCGGATGGTCGCGGTCACGCCGGCGCGCAAGGTGTTGCGCTGGCGATAGGCGGGATCGATGGCGATGCGCACCGGAATTCGCTGGGCCAGCTTGACCCAGGTATAGCTCGGGTTGATGTTCGCCAGCAGGCGCGAGCCCTCGGCATTCTCCCGGTCAGTGATGGCATGGGCGATGCTCTGCACGCGCCCGTCGAAGCGCTCGCCGCTCATCAGTTCCACCCGCGCCCGGCTGCCGACGCGGATGCCCGGCAACTTGGTCTCCTCGAAGTATCCGCTGACATAGAACGAATCGCGGTCCACCAGCGCCAGCAATGGCACCCCGGCGTGGGCGTAGTCGCCTTCGCGGGTCTGCAGGTTGGTCACGTAGCCGCTGACCGGGGCGCGTACCTGGGTACGTTCGAGGTCGAGACGGGCCTGCTGCAAGGCGGCTTCGGCAAGCTCCACGTTGGCCTGGGCCAGGCCGAGGCTGGCCTGGTTCCTCAGCAACTCGGCCTGGGCCAGGCTGACGTCGGTCTGGGCCTTTTCGTTCTCTTCCACCGATAGCATCGAGCGCTTCTGCAATGCCGAGCGCCGCTGCGCCTCGCTGCGGCGCTGGCGCAACTGGGCCTGGCTGGCCTCGATCGCCGCGCGCGACTCGCCCAGCGCCGCCCGCGCCACGTTCACCGCGCGCTCGGCGCGCAGCACCGCCAGTTCATAGCGCGCCGGATCGATGCTGAGCAGCAGCTCGCCCTTCTCCACGGGCTGGTTGTCGCTCAGCGGCAACCGGGTGATCAGCCCGGAAACGTCCGCCGACAGCGTCACCACATCGGCGCGGACCCGCGCGTCACGGGTCCACGGCGTGCGGGTGTAGCGTTCCCAGGCGAGGAACACCAGCGCCGCCGCCACCAGCACCGCCAGCAGGGTGGCCAGGCGCGGCCATTTGCCTTGCAACAGGTTCATCGGGACATCTCCCCCATCCACAGGATCAGACCGGCGCAGATCGCGCAGTACAACGCGCCCTGGAACAGCGCTTCGTGCCAGACCCGCTGCAACACGCCGAAGCGCCGCAACAGCGGGTTGAGCAGCAGCAGGATCAGCCAGGCCAGCAGCAGCGCCTGGGCGATCGGCGGCAGGTAGGCGCCCCCGATCTCGACATCAGCGGGCATGTCCGCCCTCCTCTTCTGGTTCTTCGACGACCGCCGGTGCGCCGCGGTCCTCCTCCAGCAGCGTCCGATAGCGTTGCAGCGACTGCTGCAGGATCAGTACCGCGACATTCATGATGAAGCGCTGCCGCGTCGCCCCGAGGTCCTTCGACGGCTGCGCCAGCAAGGCCTCCAGGCCCCGGCCGAAACGCCGCAGGGCGGCCAGGGCGAGGTCCTGCCGCGGGGCGTCCGCGCCGCCTGCTATGTAGGCGGCGACCTCGCGCAGCGCCTCGCCCAGCAGCGGCTGCAACTCCAGCGGCACCACCCCGGCGTCATGCAGCGGCTCGCGCAGGCGGTTCAACGCCACGCCCATCACCACGCAGCCCAGGGCGCACTGGAAACGTTCCGCCGAAGCCGGCTCCTGGCTCGCCGGCAGCAGGCCGACCATCACCGCCAGGCGATCGATCATCCGCGTCTCGAAGGCGAAGCGCTGCGCCTCGCTGGCCTCGCAGCGCGACATTTCCGCGACGTCCTGGCGCGACAGGTAGAGCAGCCGGCGCAGGCGCGGGTCGGCGCGGAACGGATAGACCAGGGCGAACACCAGCACGGCGAGGACCGCCGCGGCGAGGAAGCCGCCGACGAACTCGAACCACTGCGAAGCGTTGCTGTAGTAGACCGCGATATTCTGCGGCGCCACCATCAGCAGGGTCTCCAGGCCGATGCCCATGGCGATCCCGGCGCTCAGCGGGCTGCTCAGGCCGACCGCGACCACGTACAGCAGCAACGCCATCCACAGCGCCAGCCACTCGAAGTCGGCGGATGCCGGCAACAGCACGAACAGCAACGCCGCCGAGATCAGGATCGCCAGCAGCAGCCCGCGCAGGAAGTTCTGCGCCGCCAGCAGCGGACGCGGGAAGGTCGCCATCAGCGAGCACATCACCCCGACCAGCAGCAGGCTGCTGAGGGCGCCGTTCCAGGCGCTGGTGATCCACAGCCAGGCTGCGCAGGACAAGGCGACGAAAGCGCGCACGGCATTCATCGAGGCCAGCGCCCAGTCCAGGTGCAGCGCCTGCGCCTGGCCACGGCGGTAGAAACTGCTGGCCTGGCGGCCGGACTGGATCGCATCGTTGAGTTCGAGCACTTCGCCCAGGCGCTGGAACAGCCGCGCGTATTCCCAGCGCAGGATCGCCACCTGCGGGCGCAGCGCCGGGCTCAGCGCCTCGTCGTAGGACTCCGCGCGCGTCGCCGCGGCATCGAAGGCCTGGCGCACCGCCTGGAACTCCTCCAGCACCTCGGAGGGTACCGCCCGCCCCTGCTCGGCCAGCGCGTCCAGCACCCGCAGCGCACGATCCAGCAGCGCCTGGATATCCGCCGGCAACGGCCCGACCCAGTGCGCCCGCACCAGCAGGCGATGCTGGCGCAGCAGCAACAGCCGCGAGGCCATCAGCACCAGCAGGTTGCCCAGCAACTGCACCAGGCCATCGGCGCGGCGCAGGTTCGGCGCGTCGAAATAGAGGTGCCGGCGCAGGCCGTCCAGCGCGGTGATGCTGGCGACCAGTTGCATCTGCCGCTGGTTGAATGACTCGTCGCCCTCGTCGCCGCGGATCACCGCCGCGGCGTGCCGCGCGGTACTGCGGATCAGGCCGTCGACCTGGGCGAAGTAGCCCTTCGCCACCGCCTGCGGACGCGCGCTGAGCAGGCTGACCAGGGCCACGCAGGCGACGCCCAGCAGGGTCTCGGTGAGCCGCACCACGGCGAGCATGAAGGTGTTTTCCGGATCGGGAATCGACAGCACGGCGACGATCACCGCGGTGAAACCGCTGAGCACGAAGGCGTGCGAGTCGGTGTAGCGCAGCAAGGTGCCGCCGGCGGTGCAGAGCGCCAGCCAGAGTCCCAGGGCGACGAAGAACGGCAACGGTTGCTGGGCGAACAGCGCCATGATCAGCACCGCCACCACGGCGCCGGCGAAGGTACCGACGACCTGGGCGAAGCTGCGCTTGAGAGCCATCCCGGCCAGCGGCTGGCTGACGATGACCACGGTCATCAGCGCCCACTTCGGCTGCTCCAGGTCGAAGAGGAAGGCCAGGTAGAGGGTCAGCAGCCCGGCGGCGACGGTGCGCAGGGCGAACAGCAGGGTTTCCCGCGGCGGCCGCCAGAGCAAGCGGGCGTAGAGTTTCAGCCCTTCCATGCCCGGCCCCGCACCTCCAGGCAACGGTTGGCCGCGGACCAGGCGGCGATGAAGCGACTCGACATGCTGGTTTCTCGTTCGGGGTTGATGCGGCGGGTTCGCTTCCAGTCTAGAAGGCGCAAGGAAATCCGTGGCCGCCTACGGGGGCGGGCAGGTGCGGTCGGCCACGGAGCGACGAGTCGCGACTACAGGGTAAAAGCCCCGGCGGCCTTCCCGGTAGCGCGTCCAGGCGAAAACCGTTTTCGCTGAGAACGAACGCTGCGGCGCCTTTCGATTGGGTAAGCTTGCTCAGGGCTGGATCGATTTAGCTTGCGAATCAAGCGGATAGAAAGCCCAAGGAAAACGACCAGGAGGAGCCGAGAATGCGTCGAGCGATTGCCACTGTATCGTGGGCCCACCGATGAGCCTGCGCTTCGACGATATCGAAGCCTTCCTCAACGTCGCCGAACTCAACAGCGTGACGTCGGCGGCCGAGCGCATGAGCCTGTCCAAGTCGGTGATCAGCAAGCGCGTCAGCGATCTCGAACGACGCCTCGGCGTCCGCCTGCTTTATCGCACCACGCGCAACGTCGAGCCGACCGAGGCCGGGCATTTCTTCTACAAGGCCGCCAAGGCCTCGCTGCAGGAACTCAACAACGCCGCGGAGATCGTCGCCCTGCGCGAGAACGACCTGTGCGGCGAATTGCGCATCGTCACCCCGATGAGCTTCGGCACCCTCTGGCTGTCGCCGATCATCGCCGACTTCATGAGCCAGCACCCGCGCCTGGAGATCGTCCTGCAGATGGACGACCGCCTCACCGACTTCGAGAAGGAAGGCTACGACCTGAGCATCCGCGTCACCCGCCTGGACGACAGTTCGCTGATCGCCCGGCCGCTGGCCAACAGCCAGCGGGTGGTCTGCTGCAGCCCCGACTACGCGGAACGCCACGGCACGCTGGACACCCTCGAACAACTGATGCAACACGAGTGCCTGGGCTACAACAACGCCACGCCGAGCCAGGTCTGGACCTTCGAACCGGCGTTCCCCGGTGCCAAGCCCCGCGCCGTCTCGCCACGCGGACGCTTCAGCAGCAACAACGGCCAGGCCATGCGCGACGCCGCCCTGCGCGGCCAGGGATTGGCGTTGCTGCCGCTGTTCATCGTCGCCGAGGACCTCAAGAACGGCCGCCTGGTGGACGCCGCGCCCAGCCTGCGCCCACTCGACGACGTGATCTACGCGATGTATTCGCGGGCGGCGGCGATGTCGCCGAAGGTCAAGGCGTTCATCCAGCATCTCCAGCAGGCGCTGTCGATCCCGCCCTGGGGCAACGGCTGAGCGACCGAACCATTCCGGCGACGCTCCGGTCAGATACTGGGCATGCGGAGAAGACTCCCAGGAGCCTGTCGTCTCTCCCCCGTCCGGCCACCCGGCCCACAAAGGAGAACTGCCATGATCGTGCGTACCCTGCTCATCGCCGCCGCCCTGCTCGGCGGTACCGCCCAAGCCGCCGAAAGCACCGACCTGTGCGGCGCCAACCTGCAGAAGCTGGACGATATCCTCGCCGTGCGCGGCAAGACCTCGGTCACCGGTGCGCGGGTCACCGAGGTCAAGGAACTCCAGGCCAAGGCCAGGCAGGACCAGGCCAGCGGCGACACCAAGGGCTGCATCACCGCCACCACCCAGGCCCTGCAGATCCTGCAGAACGCCGGGAAGAAATGATCCGCGACAGACGCAAGGCGGATAACCGCAAGCGGTTATCCGCCCTACCCCAATGCAACCCTCCGTAGGGCGAATAGCGCCGCAGGCGGTATCCGCCGACACTCCAGCCCCGCCCCGACCGCGTCCGATTTCGCTCACTCGAAGCGCAGGCTTTCCCGTACCGCGCGGATTTCCGCCTGGCTGGCGTCGTAGGCCTCGGCCAGGCCGGCATAGGACAGCGAATAGGCCGAGGTCTTGCCGGCCGCGGTGAGCAAGGTCTGCTTCATCACCACGGCGCCGCGCTGGCGAATGGTGCAGGTGGTCTCCAGCGCCGCCAGCCCGCCGGTGGTGGACGGCTGCGGCGAGGTGCAGGCGGTCTGCAGGCCGTTGCGCAGGAACTCGATCTGCACCAGCTTGCGCATGTGCCCGAGGACTTTCTCCAGGTTCACTGCCTGCCCGCTCTGCAGGGGCATCCGCGTCACTTCCATCACCAGTGCCTGGGAGCCGTCTGCCTGCAACTTGACCGCGCGCTGTCGCTGGCCGGCGCCGGCCTGGCCGGGCTGCGCGGCGGGCAGGTCGCTGACCTGCCAGCCTGCCGGCCAGCGCGCCATCGACGCCTCGGCCAGGCTCAGCGCGGACAGCGTGCCGACCGCCAGGGCCAGCCAGCGCCAGCCGTTGCGTCGCGTTTGCGCCTGCCTCACGGTGTACCCTCCTCTTCGCGTCCCTCCACGGCCGGCCGGGGCTGCCCGAGGGGCTCCTCGAAACGCAGCAGGCGTCCGGCATTGCCCAGCACCAGCAAGGTGCTGAGGTTGTGCAGCAGCGCCGCGACCATCGCCCCGGCCGCGCCGAGCAGGCCGAAGGCTGCCGCGGCGACGATCGCCAGGGTCCAGCCGAGGCCGATCGCCACGTTGACCTGCAGGGTCCGCCGGCATTGCCGGCTGAGCCGCACGCAGGTGCCGAGCCGGCGCAGGTCGCTGCCGATCAGCACGATATCCGCCGAGGCCAGGGCGATGTCGGCGCCGCCGGCACCCATTGCCACCCCGACCACACCGGCCTTCAGCGCCAGCGAATCGTTGATGCCGTCGCCGACCACCATCGGCCGGAAACCGCTGCCGATCTCCGCGCCGACCTGGCGCAACTTGTCCTCCGGCAACGCCTGCGCCACCAACTGGCGAATCCCCACCTGCTTGGCCACGGCGTCGGCCACCGCCTGGCGATCACCGGTCAGCAGCAGTTGCCGGCCCAGACCCAGTTCGCGCAGATCGGCCAGGGCCTCGGCGGCCTCCGCGCGTACGCTGTCGGCCAGCAGCAGCCAGCCGAGGAAGCGCCCGTCCAGGGCGATTCCGGCGATCGGTCCCTCGTGCGCCGGCACCTCGCCGGCGTCGATGCCCAGTTGCTGGAACAGCTCGGGCCGGCCGAGGGCGGCTTCGCCCGCCGCTGTTCGTGCGACCACGCCGAACCCCTGGCGTTCGCGGATATCGCTCAATGGATGATAGGCATCGTGCGCCGCCAGGGCCGCCAGCGCTCGGCTCACCGGATGGCTGCTGGCGGCGCCGAGGCTGGCGGCCAGGCGCAGCACCGACGCCTCCTCGGCGGCATCGGCCAGGCGCAGCGCCTGCAGACGCAGGCTGCCGTGGGTCAGGGTGCCGGTCTTGTCGACCACCAGCGAAGTCAGGTCCGCCAGCTCCTCGAGGAAGGCCGAGCTGCGGATCAGGATGCCATGACGGGCGGCCACGGCGATCCCGGCGATGGCCGTGGCCGGGGCGGACAGCACCAGGGCGCAGGGACAGGCGGCGACCAGCACGGCGAGCATGGCCTGGGCATCGTTGGTGACGAACCAGGTGACGGCGGCGATCAGCAACACCAGCAACATGTACTGCCCGGCGTAGCGCTCCAGCAGGCGGGTGATCGGCGGCTTGGCGCGCTCGGCCTGCTGCATCAGGCCGATCACCTTGCCCAGGGTCGAGGCCTCGCCGGTACGGGTTATCTCGATGCGCAGCAGGCCGTCGAGGTTGATCGCGCCGCCGTAGACCTCCATCCCCGGCGCCACCTCGAGCGGCACCGACTCGCCGGTGATCGGCGCGGTGTCGAGACTGGCCTGGCCTTGCAGGACCCGCCCGTCGGCCGGAACCCGGTCGCCGGCGCGCACTTCCACCTGGTCGCCCGCCCGCAGGCTGGCGTTGTCCACCTCGCTCAGGCTGCCGTCGGCCTCGATCCGCCGGGCATGGCTGCGGGTCAGTTCGCCGAGGGCGGCGATGGCCTCCTGGGAGCCGATCACGCTGCGCTCCTCCAGCACGTGGCCGAAGATCATGATGATCGGCAGCAGCGCGGCGGTCAGCAGGTCGCCGCTGGCCCAGGCGCCGAGCATGGCCAGCGCGATCAACTGGTCGGTGACGCCGTGCAGGCTCGGATGCCGCAGGCTGTCCCAGGCCGAGCGGGCCACCGGCAGCGCCACCAGCAGCGACGCGACGCCGAGCAGGATCTGGCTGACCCCGGCCTGGTCCGCCGCCAGCCAGCGCCAGGCCAGGCCGAGCAGCAACAGGCCAAGGGCGAGCATCGCCAGGCTCAGCTGGCGGGCGGCGCGGCGCTGCTCGTCGCGGCTGAGCAGGCCGCCGCCGAACGGCAGGTGATGATGATGCGCGCAGCCGCCATGGCTGCCGTGGGCGGTCGGCTCGCTCATGCGCACCTCCCGGGGCGAGCCGCGGCGGCTATTGCGGGAAGCGCGCGTCCGGCCGGCGTACGTAGTCCAGGGCTTCCTTCTCGGTGAGTTCCCAGATCTGCTTGACCTGCCCGTTGTTGTCGCTCTTCAGGCCGACGAAACTGCCCTTGAGCTGGGGCATGCGGCCATAGACGATGAACAGGTTCTGCGCCGTGCGGATGCGCACCGACGGCGCCACCGAATAGCTGACGGTCTTCTTCCCCAGCCCCAGGGTAAGCACGCTGCGCAGCAGGCTCTGCTTGGGCTTCTTCAGGGTGATGACCGGGTACTGCGCGCTGGCCACGAAGCCCACCAGCATGTCGCTCGGCAACTGCCGCGCCAGCGCCTCGCCGCCGCACAGCAACAGCGCCAGCCCGCACAGCAGGGCCCTGCCCGGTGATAGCCGCGCACCGTTGCCCGTGAATGGAATACCGCCTGCCGTCATTGCCCGTCCCGTTCGCCTGGTTGTTCGACTCGGCGCCGCGTTCCGCTGGCGGAAGCGCGTACCGAAGGTTGATGCCGACGCAGGGTAGCCGTTTCACGTTCGCTTGTCCGTCCATTGTTTCACAGCCCGCGAAGGGCGCCGTCGGGCAGCGGCTCATGGCTGCCCGCCTTGCAGAATCAGGCGGCCGTCATCACGCGGATCGACGCTGCCGACCGAACCGGCCTTGCCGAGGATCGCCGGCACCCGCTCGCGGTACAGGCGCCAGAGCAGGCCGGGATCGGTCGCGCCCAGCGCCGGGGCCAGGCCAACGATGCTGGCGGTGTCGCGGCGCGCCTGGGCCAGCCGTTCGCCGGCCTCGGCGCGGGCGACCTGCAGGGTGCGGTCGGCCCCCTCGGTGGCGGCCTGAGTGAGTTTCTCCGCCTCGGTGCGCGCCTTGGCGACGTTCTGCTCGGCCAGTTGGCTGGCGGTCAGCACCGCGTTGAAAGCGCTTACCGCATTGCGCGGCAGGCTCGACTGCACGTCGACCCGCACCACCTGGATGCCCAGCCCGCTGCCGGCCGCGGCCAGCGCCGCCAGGCTGTGGTTGATGCCCTGCACCAGGTCGCCGCGCAGGCGTTCGCGGCGCTCGGCGACCGCGCTGTCGTTGCCGAGCAACTCCGGGCGCGCCACCAGGATGGTGTCCAGGTCGCGCGCGGCGCAGACCTGCACGGCGTTGCGCGCCACCAGCCGGTCCAGCGCCGGCAGCACGTGGGCGCCCTGGAGGACGTAGTCGTACGGGTCGTCGACCTTGTAGAACACCCGCACGTCCAGTTGCACCACCCCGGCGTCGCCGGTCAGCAGGTAGCCGGAGCCGGCCAGCGCGTCGCTGGACAGGCTGACGTCGAGGTCGGCGCGACGCGCCTGCTCGGAGCGCAGCAGGCCCTCGACGCGGCGTTCGATCACCTGTTCGGCGGACGGCAGCAGCACCACCTGCTCCAGCGGCTGCGGCCAGGCCAGCAGCAGGCCGGGACCGGCCAGGCGCTCCAGCGCGCCCAGGCGCAGCACTACGGCGCGGTTCTCCGGGCCGATCTGGCGGACGTTGGAAAACACCCAGGCCAGCGCCGCCAGGAGGGTCACGCCGAACAGTGCGAGGAACGCCAGGCGTCCGGCCTGCAGCCAGGGGCTGCGCAGCCCCTCGTGCGCTTCGTCGCTCATGGCCGGCGCCCGTTGGCCGGCGCTTCGGCGGGGAGCGCCGGCGGCCCGTCGACCAGCACGCGGAACGGTGCGGCATCGGTGCGCAAGACCAGGCGGGTATCGCCGTTGACGATGGTGCCGAGGGTGTCCAGCGAGCGCAGCAGGTTGTACAGCTGCGGCGAACCGGCGTAGGCCTTGCCGTAGATGCGCGCCGCCTCGACCCGCGCCTGGGCCTCGATCTCCGCGGCTTTCACCGAAGCCTCGGCCTGGATCACCCGGGCGTCGCGC
The DNA here is from genome assembly GCF_037574965.1 of Pseudomonas sp. KBN12P06040. Classification (NCBI taxonomy): domain Bacteria; kingdom Pseudomonadati; phylum Pseudomonadota; class Gammaproteobacteria; order Pseudomonadales; family Pseudomonadaceae; genus Pseudomonas; species Pseudomonas sp. KBN12P06040. The sequence continues at coordinate 2,893,423 of NZ_JBBELS010000001.1, read as the reverse complement.
TCCGCCGCCGAACGGATCTCCGCGGCCTGGCGACGGCCCTCGGCGGTACGCTCGGTGGCGATGGTCTCGCGCTCGGCGCGCATGCGGTCGACGGTGGCGCCGAGGGTCACCTTGGGCAGGGTCAGGCGCTCGATGCCGACCTGCACCACCTTGACCCCGTAGGTCGCCAGCAACTGATTGTCGATCTGTTCGCGCAGGCGCGCTTCGAAGTCGCCGATACGCACCCGCGACGCCTCGGTATTCACCAGGTCGGCCAGGTCATAGGCGCTGGCGGTGGTTTCCAGCGCCGAGCCGACGAAGGTGCGCAACTGCCGGGCAGCCTCGTCCGGCTGGTTGCGCACCGCGCGCATGAAGCGCTGCACGTTGTCGGCGTCGCCCTGTACCTGCCAGGCCACGTAGGCCTGGACGATGATCCGCAGGCCATCGCGGGTGCCGACGTCCTGCAGGCCGCTGGAGGTGGTGCGCAGGCGCAGGTCGACCGGGATCGCGCTCTCGAACGGCAACGGCAGGCGCCAGGCCAGGCCCGGTTCGAGCAGGACCCGCGCCGGGTTGCCGAAACGGGTGATGACCATCGCCTCGCCGGAACGCACCTGCACCAGGCAAGCGGCGGCGACGGCGAACAGCACCAGCAGCGCGGCGACCAGCAGCCGGCGCCAGGGCGGCGCGGCCTGTGCGCCATGGCCGTGATCGTGATCGTGATCGTGATCGTGATCGTGATGATGCTCGTGGTGGCTGTGCGAGTGGGAGTGACCGAGGCTCAAGAGCGCTCTCCTCATGGTGCGGATTGCCCGGCCGCGGACGCCGGAGCGGCGGACGGGCGGGACGAAGACGGGGAATCCAGGCGGCCGAGGCCGAAGCTGCGCAGGTCGATGGTCGGCGCGCCGGCGCCGGCGATGCGGTGGTCGATGAGCAGCAGGTTGGCCTTGCCCAGGCCGAGCCCGAGCTGGCGGTAGTAGGCCTCCAGCAGGAAAGCCTGGCCGGCGTCGGCATAGCCTTCCCGCTCGGCGGCGAAACGCCGGTCGGCGGCCTGCGCGGCGGCCAGGGTCTCGCGGGCCTGCGCGCTGGCCCGGTCGTGCGCCACGCTGGCCTGTAGTTGCGCCTCGTTGCGTTGCGCGGCAGCCTGCCCGCGCTCGCGGGCGATCAGCGCCTGGGCGGTGATCTGCGCGGCCTGCACCGCGTGGTAGGCGTTCGCCGCACCGGCCGGCGGATGGATCGCCTCGACCGCCGCGCCCAGTACCTCGACGCCGCTGCCGAGGCGGTCGAGATCGGCCTGCACGGCCTGGCCGATCTGCTCGGCCAGGCCCGCGCGCTGCTCGCCGAGGACCTCATCGAGGGTCCGCGAGGCGAAGGCATGCACCAGTACGCGGCTGGCGGTGCTGCGCACCAGCGTCGGCACGTCGGCGCTGCGGTAGGTCGCCGCCAGCGCCGCCGCGTCGTCGAGAGCGATGCGGTAGACGATGCGCACGTCCATGTTGACGATCTGGAAGCTCTGCCGGCGGTCGGCCAGGCTGGCAATGACCTGCGATTTCTCGCTGACGTGGGAGGCGTCCCACAAGCGGTTGGCGCTATCCGGGGCCGGACCTTCGGCGGGCGCGAGCGGCTCGGCTCCGCCGTCGCCGGCGGCGACGCTGGTGGCCAACTCGTGGACCACCCCGTTCTCCACCGCCAACACCCGCCCCAGCGGCCAGGGCAGCCCCAGGTGCAGGCCGGGGCCGAGCACCGCGACCGGCTTGCCGAAGCGCTCGTAGACGCCCCGTGCATCCATGCCGATCTCGCGTACGCCGCTGAGCAGCCAGCCGCTCAGCGACACCACCGCCAGCACCGGCAGGAACGCCCGCCGCATGAAACCGAAGGCCCAGACCTGGCGCAGGTCGATGCCGAAGCGCTGGTGCAACTCATGCTGCAGACGCTGCAGGGGACGCGGCGGCCAGCGCAACAGGTCGGCCAGCAGGCTGGTGGCGACCAGGCGCGGTTCGAGGCCGGCACGCTGCGGCGCGAACATCGCCAGGATCGCCCTGCCCAGCAACTCCAACGCCAGCGCCGCCGGCAACAGGCCGAGCAGTACCGCCAGGCGCGGGGCCCAGGGGTGTCCCTGGCGAGCCAGGAACAGACAGAGGGCGGCCAGCACCAGGGTACCGATCAGCGCCCGCGCCAGTTGCCCGAGGGCCGGGGCTTCCGGCCACTGCGCCGGCCCTTGGCTGGCGAAGCGACGTTCCAGCACCAGCACCGCGAAGGCCAGCAGCAGGCAGATCCCGATGGCGAGGTCGGCCGCTTGCCCGGAACTGGCCGGCGGCAGGTCGAGACGCCAGCCGGCGGCTACCAGGCACAACGCCAGCGCCGCGCTCGCCGCCAGCCACAGCGCAGCGTGCCCGAGCTGGGCCAGGCCGTGGGCGATGGCCTGGCCCAGGCGCTCCAGCAGCCGTTCATAGGCGCTGTCGGCGGCGGCGTCGGGTTCGCCCCGCTGCCAGCGCAGCCAGGCAGGCCGCGCGCTGGCCTCCGCGCCGAGGACCACGCAACGCCAGGCCGCGACCCGGTAGGCCGCGTGCAGACCGGCGAACAGAACCAGCCAGGCCGCGCCGAGGTTGTACAGCAGCGGCGGCCAGAGCGAGTCGGCGGCGAACAGGCCGATGAAGAACCCCAGCACGGCGCAGGCGGCGGCCAATGCGACGCTGGCCGCTGCCCATCGCCACAACTGGCGCAACTGCCGGGGCGCCTGCTGGAAACGCGGCAGCGATTCGGCGGCGACGCCCTCGGCGTCCAGGTCGACTCTCATCTTCACTCCAGGCAAAACTCGAAGGTGCCGGCCAGGCCGGCGCAAACGTCCGCAACTTTATAACAATGCGCGTTAAGAAGTTGTCATGATTTGAAAAACAGTCTGCATCCCCAGGCTCTTGACTGGAAGACGAAAGACTGGGGGCAACCCACTTGGCAAGCCCCCGTCCAACCGAAAGGTTCTAAGCAGCCGGGAAAAACCACCGGAGATCCGCGCAAACGACCATTCGTCGGCAATTTTCATTCGAAACGGATTTCTTATAACCAATCCGCATAGGCCTGCCGGCTCCCCCGCTTCCCCCTCAAAGGCACGCCGCTCCGGGCCTCCACGCGTAGCCAGCAGGACTTTTCGCATAGCCTGACGGTTTTATAACAGCGGCAAAGCGTCAATAATTCGACTATCGACTGTGGTAGCGTCAAAAAAGAATCACATCGATCCTTTGCAGCGTTATCCGGTGCCATGCAGTCCTTACCGAACACCCGCCGGGTCCCCGCCAAGCCCCGGTTCGAGCCACGCGTTGGCGTGGCCGCAGCAAACGTTTGTGCGGATTACCCAGGAGGCTCGCCCATGACCGAATCGACCGCCGGGGCCGGAGTTCACGGCGCAGCGTCCGGACAGGCTGGCGAAAGCCCTGCCGCGCACGCGGAACCATCGCCGGTGACGGATCGTCGATGAGCCGGGGGATGCCATGCGAAGCCTGATCGGGATGACGTTCCTGAACTCCTCCGTGGGCCAGCGCCGGCTGCGCCAGAACGGCATCGTGCTGCGCCTGGGACGGGTAGTCGCGGATCGCCGGCGCGCGGCCCTGCCGCACCGGCAAGGGCGCTGCCTCGACCGCCAGGGCCTGGAGACCCTGCTGCTGTGGCTACAGCGGCACTTCCTCTGCGTGCCCCTGGAACACCTGCTCGAGAGCCCCGCTCCAGCCTGCTTGCGGATCGCCCTGAGCGTCGACGGCAACCCTGCGGAACTGGCCGAGCTGGTCTACCCGCTGCTGGAGCGCTACGAAATGCCAGCGAGCGCCTTCATCGGCGGCGACCCGCGCAGTTGGCGCGAAGCGGTCGCCGACACCCTCTGGCAGGCCGATGCGGCTACCGCCGAGCCATTGCTGGAACTGCTGGAGCGTTACGGCGGCGCTGCGCTCATGCGGGTGCTCGAACGCACCGGCGACGACCAGCGTCGCAGCCGTAGCCTCGACCTCCTCCTGCGCAAGCTGGAACGCCTCGACCCGGCTTCGCAGCAGGCCTTGCGCGCGGCCTGCACGGCCCCCGCGGCGTACGGCGCGGGAGATTGGGAACGGGTCCGCCGCCTGGAAAACAGCGGCCTGGTTCGCTTCGGCCTGCACGGCCAGGACCCGCACCCAGCGACAGGCCTTTGCGCCGAGGACTGTCTCGGCCGCGCCCACCGCCAGCTCCAGCAGCATTGCGCCGCCCCTCTGCCGGTGTTCTGCCAAGCTCGCGCCACGCTCGCCGCGACGCCTGCGCAACCCGGCCTGCGCGCCGCCCTCGGCCGGCTTGGCTACCGCTTCGCCTTCGGCGCGCGCAATGGCCTGGTGGATCCCCGTTGCGACCCGCTGGACCTGCCGCGCATCGAGGTGGGCGCGGCGATCGCCGCCCGTCCCGGCCGGCTGGCCTGGCGCATCTATCGTGGAGCCCGTCCATGAGCACGGCCTCCAACCCATTCCCAAGGAGGCGCGACAGGCAGTCGCCCTCCGCCGGAAGACCGCCCGAACCACGGGAAGCGAACGCGCCGTCGCCCGCCACGCCGCAGCGACGCCGCTCTCAGGGATATGGCCAGCCCAGCTGGCCCGGTATCAGCAAGGATCGTCCCATGACTGCAGACACCCCTACCTCTGTCGCTACCATCAACCACCTGCTGCTCGGCGCGCCCTACACCAGCCCACTGGTGATCCCCGGTGACTGGCTGGTCGACGAACTGGAAGGCGCCGTGGAAGTCGGCGGCTTCACCGACGGCCTGTTCCGCTGGCCGACGCGCAAGCGCAGCGGCCGCCCTTCGCCGATTCTCTGCGGCGACCTGCTGCGCGCGGTACGTACCGAATGCGCCGAGTCGGTGCAGTTCTGGTGGGGTTTCAGTCCGAGTCTGGTGGGACGCTGGCGCCGCGCCCTCGGCGTGACCCGCCGCAACAATCCCGGCGACCAGGCGGTGGCGCGCGCCCGCGCCGCCCTCGCCCGCTCGCTGGACCGCAAGGCGCCGCCGAAGGCACCGGCCGCCTGGTCCAGCGAAGAGGTCGAGTTCATCCGCCGCCACGGCAGCAAGCGCAGCCTGGCCTGGTGCGCCTACATGCTCGGCCGCAGCTACCAGAGTGTCGCCAGCAAGGCCGAGGAGCTTTCTCCGCACAGCCAGCGCGACCGCAACAATGCGATCTGGAGCAAGTCCGAGGAAGACCTGCTGCGCCAGCACTACCAGCAGCGCGGTTCGCTATGGTGCGCGCAGCAGACCGGCAAGACCCGCGCAGCGGTATTCCACCGGGCCAAGAAGCTGGGCCTGCAACGGCAGCGGCCGAAACACCCGTGAGGCCGGTCGCCGCCCTCTCCCGCCGAAGCGAGAGAGGGCCAGGGGCTCAACCGCGGTAGTAGCGCTGCGCCACGAAGGGCATCTTGCTGACCACCAGGGTCACCGGCTTGCCGCGCACCATCGCCGTCACCTCGCTGCCCAGGCCGGCCAGTTCGTTCGGCACGTAGCCCATGGCCAACGGCGCGTTGAGGCTCGGACCGAAACCGCCGCTGCTGACCTTGCCGATCGCCCGGCCCTGGGCATCGACGATCTCGGCGCCCTCGCGCACCGGCATCCGCCCCTGCGGCAGGAAACCGACGCGCTTGCTGGCAACGCCCTGCGCCTGCTGGGCAAAGATCCGCTCGGCGCCGGGGAAGCCGCCGGCGCGCACGCCGTCGGCGCGGCGCGCCTTGGAAATGGCCCAGCCGAGGCTGGCTTCGACCGGCGTGGTGGCGCTGTCCATGTCGTGGCCGTAGAGGCACAGGCCGGCTTCCAGGCGCAGCGAGTCGCGCGCGCCGAGGCCGATCGGCGCCACTTCCGGCTCGGCCAGCAGGCGCCGCGCCAGGGCCTCGGCATGGGCGGCGGGCACGGAGATCTCGTAGCCGTCTTCACCGGTATAGCCGGAGCGGCTGACGTAGCAGTCCTGGCCGAGCAGCTCGACACGGGCGAACTGCATGAAGGTCATCTGCGCCACCTGCGGCGCCAGGCGCTCCAGCACCCGCACCGCCGCCGGTCCCTGGAGGGCGAGCAAGGCACGCTCCTCGAACAGCGGCTCGACGCTGCAACGGCCCTCCAGGTGACGACGCAGGTGCGCCAGGTCCTGGTGCTTGCAGGCGGCGTTGACCACCAGCAGCAGGCAATCGCCGAGGTTGGCCACCATCAGGTCGTCGAGGATCCCGCCCTGCTCGTCGGTGAACAACGCGTAGCGCTGCTGGCCCACCGGCAGGTCGAGGATGTCCACCGGCACCAGGCTTTCCAGGGCCAGCGCCGCATCGGCGCCCACCAGGCGGATCTGGCCCATGTGCGAGACATCGAACAGACCGGCCTGCTCGCGGGTGTGCAGGTGCTCCTTGAGCACCCCGGCCGGGTACTGCACCGGCATGTCGTAGCCGGCGAAGGGCACCATCTTCGCCCCCAGTTCCAGGTGCAGGGCGTGCAGGGGCGTCTTGGCGAGGGTTTCTGCGGTCATGTTTCACTCCATGGCATCCCGGCCTCCTGTCTGCCGGAGAGCCGCGATCGATTGTCGGGAAAGAAAAAAGAAGCGCCGGCGCAGCGGCGCGGTTCAGCATTCGATGATGTTCACGGCGAGGCCGCCGCGCGCGGTTTCCTTGTATTTGCTTTTCATGTCGGCGCCGGTCTGGCGCATGGTGCGGATGACCTTGTCGAGAGAGATGAAGTGCTGGCCGTCGCCGCGCAGGGCCATGCGCGCCGCGTTGATGGCCTTCACCGAAGCCATCGCGTTGCGTTCGATGCAGGGCACCTGGACCAGCCCGCCGACCGGGTCGCAGGTCAGCCCGAGGTTGTGCTCCATGCCGATCTCGGCGGCGTTCTCGACCTGCTGCACACTACCGCCGAGCACTTCGCAGAGCGCCCCGGCGGCCATCGAGCAGGCCACCCCGACCTCGCCCTGGCAACCGACCTCGGCGCCGGAGATCGAGGCGTTTTCCTTGTAGAGGATGCCGATCGCCGCGGCGGTGAGCAGGAAGCGCACCACGCCATCGTCGTCGGCCCCGGGGATGAAGCGCGCGTAGTAATGCAGCACCGCCGGAATGATCCCCGCCGCGCCGTTGGTCGGCGCGGTCACCACGCGGCCGCCGCTGGCGTTCTCCTCGTTCACCGCCAGGGCGTAGAGGTTGACCCAGTCGAGCACGCTGAGGGCGTCGCGCAGGCCGGCCTCCGGCCGCTGGCACAACTGGCGGTGGAGCGCCGCCGCGCGGCGCCTGACCTTCAGTCCGCCGGGCATGATGCCCTCGTTGCGGCAGCCGGCCTCGACGCAATCCTGCATCACCTGCCAGATACGCAGCAGGCCGGCGCGGGTTTCCTCGGCGGGGCGCCAGGCCTTCTCGTTCTCGGCCATCAACTGGCTGATCGACAGGCCTTCGCGGACGCAATGGTCGAGCAGTTGCCGCGCGGTCTTGAAGGGGAACGCCAGCGGCGTGCGGTCCTCGACGATGCGGTCGAGGCCGGCGGCCTCATCGTCGACCACGAAACCGCCGCCCACCGAGTAGTACTCGCGGCTGCGGACCTGCAGGCCGGCGGCGTCGAAGGCACGGAAGATCATGCCGTTGGGATGGTAGGCCAGCGGCTTGCGGATCAGCGCCAGGTGTTCCTTCTCGACGAAGCGGATCGGCCGCTCGCCGAGCAGGCGCAGCTCGCCGCTGGAACGGATGGCATCGAGCCGGGCGGGAATCGCGGCGGTATCCACCGTGTCCGGCTGCTCGCCCTCCAGGCCGAGCAGTACCGCCTTGTCGCTGCCGTGGCCCTTGCCGGTGGCGCCGAGCGAGCCGTACAGCTCGACCTTGACGCTGGCAGTGGCCTCCAGCAACCCCTCGCGCCTCAGCCCCTCGGCGAAGCGCGCGGCGGCACGCATCGGCCCCACGGTGTGGGAGCTGGACGGCCCGATGCCGATCTTGAACAGATCGAAGACACTCAGGGACATGCTCGTCTCCGCTTGCGGATTGGCCGCCACCACGGCGGCGTTCCTGTTCAATCAGCGTAGACCGGGAAGTGCCGGCAGAATTCGCCGACCTGGCCCCTGACCCGTTCGCCGACCTCGGGATTGTCGATATCGTCGAGGATGTCGCAGATCCAGCCAGCCAGTTCGCGGCACTCGCCCTCGCGGAAACCGCGAGTGGTCACCGCTGGGGTGCCGATGCGGATGCCGGAGGTGACGAACGGGCTCTGTGGATCGTTCGGCACGGCGTTCTTGTTCACCGTGATGTGCGCCGCTCCGAGCGCCGCGTCGACGGCCTTGCCGGTCAGCCCCTGCTTCACCAGGCTGATCAGCATCAGGTGGTTGTCGGTGTCGCCGGAAACCACGTCGTAGCCGCGCCCGATGAACACCTCGGCCATCGCCTTGGCGTTGCGGATCACCTGCGCCTGGTAGTCCTTGAAGCCCGGCTCCAGCGCTTCCTTGAAGCACACCGCCTTGGCCGCGATCACGTGCATCAGCGGGCCGCCCTGGGCGCCGGGGAATACCGCGGAGTTGAGCTTCTTCTCGATCTCCTCGTTGGCGCGCGCCAGGATCAGGCCCCCGCGCGGGCCGCGCAGGGTCTTGTGGGTGGTGGTGGTGACTACGTCGGCGAAGGGGATCGGGTTCGGGTAGAGGCCGGCGGCGACCAGCCCGGCAACGTGGGCCATGTCGACGAACAGCAGCGCGCCGACCTTGTCGGCGATGGCGCGGAAGCGCGGGAAGTCGAGGGTCTTGGAGTAGGCGGAGAAGCCGGCGACGATCATCTTCGGCTTATGCTCCACGGCCAGGCGCTCGACTTCGTCGTAGTCGATCAGCCCGGTAGCGGTGTCCAGGCCGTACTGCACGGCGTTGTACAGCTTGCCGGAGGAGGACACCTTGGCGCCGTGGGTGAGATGGCCGCCGTGGGCCAGGCTCATACCGAGGATGGTGTCGCCGGCGTTGAGCAGCGCCAGGTACACCGCGGCGTTGGCCGAGGAACCGGAATGCGGCTGGACGTTGGCATAGTCGGCGCCGAACAGCTGCCTGGCGCGGTCGATGGCCAGCCGCTCGACCTTGTCGACGTGTTCGCAGCCGCCGTAGTAGCGCTTGCCCGGATAGCCCTCGGCATACTTGTTGGTCAGGCCGCTGCCCTGCGCCTGCATGACCCGCTTGCTGGCGTAGTTCTCCGAGGCGATCAGTTCGATGTGGTCTTCCTGCCGCCGGTCTTCGGCGTCCATCGCGGCGAGCAGTTCGTCGTCGTAGCCCTGGAGCTGGTCGTGCTTGCTGAACATGGCGCTGGCCTCTTGTCGTGTCGGTGTCAGGACGCTCGCTGGCGCGAGCGTGGCCGCGGCGCCGCTACGCAAGCGCGGCGCCGGGAAAGGGGTATCGCCGGAAACGCGAGGACGCCGCCGCTGGCGGCGCCCTCCTCGTCCGTCACTCCTCGCTGTACGCCTCGATCGGCGGGCAGGAGCAGGTCAGGTTGCGGTCGCCGTAGACGTTGTCGACGCGGCCCACCGGCGGCCAGTACTTGGCCTCCACCAGGCTGGCCAGCGGATAGGCGGCCTGCTCGCGGCTGTAGGCATGGTTCCATTCGCCGAGCAGTTCGGCGGCGGTGTGCGGCGCGTTCTTCAGCGGGTTGTCTTCCTTGTCCAGCTCGCCGCGTTCCACCGCGCGAATTTCCTCGCGGATGCGGATCATCGCGTCGCAGAAACGGTCCAGCTCGGCCTTCGACTCGCTCTCGGTGGGCTCGATCATCAGCGTGCCGGCCACCGGGAAGGACATGGTCGGCGCATGGAAGCCGAAGTCCATCAGGCGCTTGGCCACGTCGTCGACGCTGATCCCGCTGCTGTCCTTGAGCGGACGCAGGTCGAGGATGCATTCGTGGGCGACCAGGCCGTTGCCGCCGGCGTAGAGCACCGGGTAGTGCTCCTCCAGGCGATGGGCGATGTAGTTGGCATTGAGGATGGCCATTTCCGAGGCGCGCTTGAGGCCTTCGCCGCCCATCATGCGGATGTACATCCAGGTGATCGGCAGGATGCTCGCGCTGCCGTACGGCGCCGCGCTCACCGCGCCTTCCTTGCGCTCGCCGCGAGCGTGGCCGGGGAGGAACGGCGCCAGGTGCGCGCGCACGCCGATCGGGCCGACGCCCGGGCCGCCGCCGCCGTGGGGGATGCAGAAGGTCTTGTGCAGGTTCAGGTGGGAAACGTCGCCACCGAACTTGCCCGGGGCGCACAGGCCGACCATGGCGTTCATGTTGGCGCCGTCGATATACACCTGGCCGCCGCAGTCGTGGACGATGGCGCAGATCTCGCGGATCGCTTCCTCGAACACGCCATGGGTGGACGGATAGGTGATCATCAGCGCGGCCAGGCGTTCCTTGTGCTCGCTGGCCTTGTTGCGCAGGTCCTCGACGTCGACGTTGCCGCGCGCGTCGCAGGCCACCACCACCACGCGCATGCCGACCATGCTGGCGGTAGCCGGGTTGGTACCGTGGGCGGAGGACGGGATCAGACAGATGTCGCGCTGGCTGTCGCCGCGGCTCTGGTGGTAGGCACGGATCGCCAGCAGGCCGGCGTACTCACCCTGGGAGCCGGCGTTGGGCTGCAACGACACGGCGTCGTAGCCGGTGGCGGAACAGAGCATCGCCTCCAGTTCGTCGGTGAGCTGGCGGTAGCCTTCGCTCTGCTCGGCCGGGGCGAACGGGTGCAGGTTGCCGAATTCGGCCCAGGTCACCGGGATCATCTCGCTGGCGGCGTTCAGCTTCATGGTGCAGGAGCCCAGCGGGATCATCGTGCGGTCCAGCGCCAGGTCCTTGTCCGCCAGCTTGCGCAGGTAGCGCATCAGCTCGGTTTCCGAGTGATGGCGGTTGAAGATCGGGTGGCTGAGGATCGCCGACTGGCGCAGCAGCTCGACCGGCAGGCGGTCCCCGCTGCTGGCGGCAAGGGCGGCGAAGTCCGGGAGCGCCTGGCCCTCTTCGGCCAGCAGGCCCCAGAGGGTCTCCACATCGGCCTGGCGGACGGTCTCGTCGAGCGACAGGCCGAGACGGCCGGCATCGATCTCGCGCAGGTTGATCCCGGCGGCGCGGGCCTTGGCATGGATCGCCGCGGTACGCGCGCCGGTGGCCAGGCTCAGGGTGTCGAAGAAATGCTTCTGCTCGACGGCCACGCCCAGGCGCTCCAGGCCGGCGGCGAGGATCGCGGTCAGCCGGTGGGTGCGCCGGGCGATGCGCAGCAGGCCCTGCGGGCCGTGGTAGACGGCGAACATGCTGGCGATGTTGGCCAGCAGCACCTGGGCGGTGCAGATGTTGCTGGTGGCCTTCTCGCGGCGGATGTGCTGCTCGCGGGTCTGCATGGCCAGGCGGTAGGCCGGCTTGCCGTGGCGGTCGATGGAGACGCCGACCAGACGTCCCGGCATGTCCCGCTTGAAGGCGTCGCGGGTGGCGAAATAGGCCGCGTGCGGGCCGCCGAAGCCGAGCGGCACGCCGAAGCGCTGGGCGCTGCCGATGGCTACGTCGGCGCCGAACTCGCCCGGCGGGGTCAGCAGGGTCAGCGCCAGCAGGTCGGCGGCCACCGCGACCAGCGCATCGACCGCATGGAAGCGGCTGACCAGTTCGCGATAGTCGACGATCTCGCCGTCGCAGGTGGGGTATTGCAGCAACGCGCCGAAGTAGGCGGAGAAGTCTTCGATGGCGCTCTCGTCGCCGACCACCACCTCGATGCCCAGCGGCTCGGCACGGGTGCGCAGCACGTCGAGGGTCTGCGGGTGGCAATGGCGGGAGGCGAAGAATGCCTGGCTGGTGCGGTTCTTCGACAGGCGCTTGCAGAAGGTCATGGCCTCGGCGGCGGCGGTCGCCTCGTCGAGCATCGAGGCGTTGGCGATCGGCAGGCCGGACAGGTCGCTGACCAGGGTCTGGAAGTTCAGCAGCGCCTCCAGGCGGCCCTGGGAGATTTCCGGCTGGTACGGCGTGTAGGCGGTGTACCAGGCCGGGTTCTCCAGGAGGTTGCGCAGGATCGGTGCCGGGGTGTGGCAGTTGTAGTAGCCCTGGCCGATGAAGGAACGCAACGCGCGATTGCGCGCGGCGATCGCCTTCAGGCTGGCCAGCGCCTCGGCCTCGCCCATGCCGGCCGGCAGGTCGAGCACGCTGCTGCCCTTGATGCTGTCCGGGATCACGTTGCCGATCAGCGTGTCCAGCGAGTCGTAGCCCAGGCGCTGGAGCATGGCCTGGGTGTCGGCGGCGCGCGGGCCGATATGGCGGGCGATGAATTCGTCGTCGGTGCCCAGGTCGATGGCGCCGAGGTTCAGGTTATCGGTCATGACGGGATCCTCAGGCGTCGGCGTTGGCGTTCAGCAGGCGGTCGTAGGCGGCCTGGTCGAGCAGCTTTTCCCAGGCGCCGGCGTCGGCCGGACGGAAGCGGAAGAACCAGGCCTCGCCGAGCGGGTCCTGGTTGACCAGCTCCGGGGCGTCCGGCAGCGCGTCGTTGATCGCCACCACCTCGCCGTCCAGCGGCATCAGGATGTTGCTGGCGGCCTTGACCGACTCCAGCACCGCCACTTCACTGCCGGCGGCGTGTTCGCCGAGTTCCGGCAACTGCACGAATACCACGTCACCGAGGGCGTCCTGGGCGTAGGCGGTGATGCCGACGGTCAGCAGCCCGTCGTCGTCCTGGCGCAGCCATTCGTGGTCGGTGGTAAAGCGCAACTTGCTCATGCTGGATCCTCATTGTCAGCGGGTCGCCCGGTCGGGACGGGACTTTGTTCTGCGGCAGCCCGTAGCAAGCAGGGTGCCAAGCGGCCCCGGCCCTGTCGCCACGGGGCGTGGCCGGGCGCGGGGGAAACCCGGACAGGGCCGCCATGGAACGCTTTCGTTACAGACCCGCCGGACATTTCCCGAACCAGAGCGCAAACGCCTGATAGCAAAGGTTTTTCCTGCAATCGGAACGAATTCGTTCCACTCGTAACCGAAGCGTTACAGCCGATGGCACAGCCCCTGTCGCTGCAAGCTGGCGCGCAGGTGCTCGAGGAACGCGCGGACCTTCCGCGTGTTGCGCCGGTGCCCCGGATAGAGGACATGGATGGAGGGCCCGAACGGCCCCGGGTCGAAGTGGTAGTCGCCGAGCAGGCGCACCAGCCGCCCTTCGCCGAGCAGCGGCGCGACACTCCACTGCGGACAGAACTGCAGGCCCAGCCCGGCCAGCAGGTGGGCGAGCAGGAAGTCGTAGTTGTCGCTGGCCAGTCGCGGGCGCGGCTGGTCGATACGCTGGCGGGCGCCGTCGCGTTCCATCCACCAGAAGTTCTGGTTCAGCGAAGGGTGCTGGAAGACCAGCCAGGCGTGCCGCTCGAAGTCCTCCGGGCCTTGCGGCGCGGGTTGCCGCGCCAGGTAGGCGGGGCTGGCGCAAAGCACGATCTGGTTCGGCGCCAGCGGCCGCGCCACCAGCCCCGGCAGGTCGATGGGGCCGTCGCGCAGGCCGAGGTCGTAGCCGCCTTCGCTGAGATCGAGGAAGGTTTCGTCGAGGTCCACCCGCAGGCTGATCCTCGGATGCGCCTCGAGGAAGCTGGCGCAGGCCTGCTGGAGGAACGCCGCGGCGAACGACGGCGGCGCGGCGAGGCGCAGTTCGCCGCGCAACTCCGACTCCAGCAGTTCGATCTCCTGCCCCGCCGTGCGCAGTGTTTCCAGGGACTGACGAGCCGCCTCCAGGTAGATCTGCCCGGCCTCGGTCAGCGCCAGGCTGCGGGTGGTGCGCTCGAACAGGCGGGCGCCGAGTTCCGCTTCCAGGTGGGCGACGGCCTTGGTCAGCGCCGAGGGCGTCTTGCCCAGGCGCTCGGCGCCACGGCTGAAGCTACCGGTTTCGGCAGTGGCGACGAACATCGCCAGGGCATTCAATTTGTCCATCGACTCCTTCCGTTCCGGCACAAGTGTTGTGCGCCGCGCCCGGTTCTGCCGGGCCGGCGCTTTGGCTAGTCTCGCCTTGCCCGGGCCACGCTACACAAGACCAAGAAGCAAAGGAAACCACCATGAAGCAACGGATTCCCACCCTCCTCGCCGGCGCCTGCCTGGCCATCCCCCTGCACGCCCTCGGCGCCGCCGACCTGCTGGTGGTCAACGCCAGGATCTTCACCGCCAATCCGCAGCAACCCTTCGCCGAGGCCCTGGCGGTGGAGGACGGGCGGATCCTCGCGGTCGGCGACGAGGCCGGGCTGCGCGCCCTGGCCGATGGCGACAGCCAGGTCGTCGATCTCGGCGGCAAGCGCCTGATGCCCGGCCTGATCGACACCCATTCGCACGCGGTGTTCGGCGGCCTGGAGCTGGCCGGCGCGGACATGGGCAACGAACAGGTCGGCCTCGACGAACTGGAACGGCGCCTGCGCGCCTGGCGCGACAACGGCAAGGCGCGACATGGCGACATGCTCAATGTCAGCGGCATGCATACCGCCTACTGGAGCCAGGTCAAGGACTTCCGCGCGCGCTTCGACCACGGCGAATGGGCCGACCAGCCGCTGGCCTTCATCGGCAGCGACCACCACACCGGCTGGGCCAACGCCGCCATGCTGAAACGCGCCGGCATCGACGCCGCGCGGGTCCGCGCCCTGCCCGAGGAACAGCGCAACACCATCGGCCACGACGCCGACGCCACCCCCAACGGCTTCCTCGCCGATGCCGGTCTCGACGCGGTGCTCGCGGTACTGCCGGCACCGAGCGCGGAACAGATGCTAGAAGCCGGACGCAGCGCGGTGCGCTACAGCAACTCGCTGGGCCTGACCGCATGGATGGACCCGGCCGCCAATGGCTCGCCGGGCGACGCCCTGTTCAGCCTCAGGCCCGACGAGAACACCGTCGGCGTGCTACCGGTCTACCAGCGGCTGGCCAAGGGCGGCGAACTCAGCGCCCACGTCGCCGCCCTCCTGGTCGCCAACCCACGCAGCCGGCCGGCCGACCTCGAGGTGCTGGACAAGGTGCGCCAGCGCTTCCTCGGCAGCCCCAACCTGACCCTGCCGGGAATCAAGGTGTTCGCCGACGGCGTACCGGAATACCCGGCGCAGACCGCCGCGCTCCTCGAGCCCTACCGCAACAGCAGGAAGACGGGCGAACTGCTGATCGACCCGGCGCACTTCGGCGAACTGGTCAGCGCCGCCGACGCCCGCGGCTGGCTGGTCCACGTCCACGCCATCGGCGACCGCGCGGTGCGCGAGGCGCTGAACGGCATGCAGCAGGCGCGGCGCGACCGCGACAGCGGCATCGCCCATTCGATCACCCACCTGCAACTGGTCAATCCCAAGGAATTCGAGCGCTTCAGGCCGCTCGGCGTGATCGCCTCGATGCAGCTGTACTGGGCCGCCGCCGACGAAACCACGGTGGACCTGATGAAGCCCTACATCAGCGCCTTCGCCTACCGCTACCAGTACCCGGCGCACTCCCTGCTGAGCAAGGGCGCGACCATCGCCGGGGCCAGCGACTGGCCGGTGTCCAGCCTGTCGCCGTGGAAGGCCATCCAGCAGGCGGTGACCCGCAAGGGCCCGCAGGGCGTGCTCAACGCCGGCGAACGCCTGGACCGCCAGACCATGTTCTACGCCTACACCCGCAACGCTGCGCGGACCATCGGCCTGGAGCGCCGGATCGGCAGCCTGGAGCCGGGCAAGCAGGCGGACTTCATCGTCCTCGACCGCGACGTGTTCGAGGTGCCGGAGACGCAACTGGGCGAAACCAAGGTGCTGAAGACCTGGTTCGCCGGCAAGCCGGTGTATTCCAGCGAGGGCTGAGCCCGCTTCAGGCGCGCGGGCCGATGCCGTACTTGCGCAGGCGGTGGGCGATGGCGGTGTGCGAGGTCTGCAGGCGCGCCGCCAACTGGCGGGTCGATGGATAGCTGACGTAGAGCTTCTCCAGCAGGGCTTTCTCGAAGCCCTCCACCGCCTCCTCCAGGCTGCCCACCTCGCCGTCGTTCTGCCGCGCCACGGCGGTGCCGGCGATCTCCAGGTCGCCGATATCCACCAGGCTGCTCTCGCAGATCGCAGCGGCGCGGAAGATCACGTTCTGCAACTGGCGCACGTTGCCCGGCCAGCGGTTGTTCAGCAGCGCCGGGTAGGTGCCCGGCGCCAGCCGGCACACCGGGCGCTGGATCTGCGCACAGGCCTGCTGCATGAAGTGCCGCGCCAGCAGCAGGATGTCGTGGCCGCGCTCGCGCAACGGCGGGACTTCCAGGCTGAGCACGTTGAGGCGGTAGAACAGGTCCTCGCGGAAGCTGCCCTCGGCGACCATCTTCTCCAGGTTGCGGTGGGTGGCGCTGAGGATCCGCACGTCGACCCTCACCTCGCGGTCGCCGCCGACCCGGCGGAAGCTGCCGTCGCTGAGGAAGCGCAGCAGCTTGGCTTGCAGATAGGGGGACATCTCGCCGATCTCGTCGAGGAACACCGTGCCCTGGTGGGCCAGCTCCAGCAGGCCCGGCTTGCCGCCGCGCTGGGCGCCGGTGAAGGCGCCGGGGGCGTAGCCGAACAGCTCGCTTTCGGCCAGGTTCTCCGGCAACGCCGCGCAGTTCAGCGCCAGGAACGGCGAGTTGTGCCGCGCACTCAGGGCGTGACAGCCGCGCGCCACCAGTTCCTTGCCGGTACCGGTCTCGCCGTGGATCAGCAGCGGCGCGTCGAGCGCCGCCACGCGCTGCGCGCGGGTCTTCAGGGTGCGGATCGGCTGGGAATCGCCGAGGAGCATCTCGAACCCCTCGGCATGGTCATGGTGCAAGGCCGCCAGGCGCTCGCCGATACGGTTCGGTTCGTAGAGGGTCAGCAGGCCGCCGGCCAGGTGCCGCTCGCCCTCGCCCGGCCCTTCGGTGATCGGCGTGGCATCGAGCAGCAGGGCCTGGCCCATGAAGGTCACTTCGCGCAGCGGCAGGCGGAAGCCCTGCTCGACCAGCGCATCCTCCAGGGTTTCATCGTCGAACAGGCTGGCCAGCCGCTCGCCGGCCGGGTCGCGTCCGCAGCGCTCGCTGAAGGCCGGGTTGGCCAGCAGCACCAGGCCCTTGCCGTCCACCGCCAGCACCGGATCGGCCATCGCCGCCAGCAACGCATCGAGCTGCAAGCGGCGGCGCTGGCCGGGAAGGATGTCGACCACGGTCATCGCCTGCACGCCACGGATGCCCAGCAGCGCTGCGCGCAGTTCCTCCAGCACTTCGGGACTGAGGGTCGGCGCGTCGATGTAGACGTTCGGCGGCACCATTTCCACCGCGTCCAGGTTCAGGTTGCGCCCGCCCAGCAGCGCCAGCACCTCCTGGGTGATGCCGACACGGTCGATGAAGGAGACGTGGATGCGCATGCGGGAACCTGGACTGCGGCGACGCTCGCCATAAAGCCGTCGATTGTACGGCCTGGCGCCGCCCAGCCCAAGGGGCCGGCGTCAGGGTACGGGGCGCAGCGCCTCGCTGCGGGTGCGGTGGCTCCAGTCGCCCTCGTCGTCCATCACGGTTTCGGTCACCAGCACTCGGCCCGGCTGCTGCGG
Source organism: Pseudomonas sp. KBN12P06040 (assembly GCF_037574965.1). Lineage (NCBI taxonomy): Bacteria > Pseudomonadati > Pseudomonadota > Gammaproteobacteria > Pseudomonadales > Pseudomonadaceae > Pseudomonas > Pseudomonas sp. KBN12P06040. The sequence goes on along the minus strand of NZ_JBBELS010000001.1, from coordinate 2,875,987 downwards.
GTCGGCCTTGTACAGCACCAGCTCGGCCTCGGCATCGTCCCAGGTGGTGGAGATGTCCGGCAGCATCCGCACCCACTGGCCGTCGCGGATTTCCAGCAGCGACGACTTGGTCCAGGTGCTGGTCCACCAGGTACGCAGCAGTTGCAGGCGCTCGCGGCCGCTGTCGTCGAGGTCGCCGAGGACGCTGAGCACCGCGCCGGTGCAACTGCCCAGCGGCTTGGGCGGGACGCGCGCGTCGGCGCTCCAGAGGTCGCAGCGGCAATCCTCGTATTCGTCGCACAAGGCGGCGCTGTTCGGCGCGTGGGCCACTACCCAGGCGAAGTCCGCCTCGGTACCGGCGAAGCGGCCGCGAGCCAGCGGGGTGTACCGCGGGTCGACGGCGTAGCGGGTGATCTCGTCGCTCTCGCCGACGAAGCGCCAGGTATCGCCCGGCCCGGCGCGCTCGGCCAGGAGCAGCCCCGGATAGTTGCGCAGGCGTCCGTCGAGGCGTACCTGCTTGACGAAGCGCACCTCGTAGCGGCCTTCCTGGTCGCCCGGCACGATCTGCGGCGCAGCGACGATGCGCTGCTCGAAGTCGGGATGGCGGGCGAAGAAGGCCTGCTTGGCGGAGAGGGTGCGCTCGCGCGTCTGCGCGCGGCCATAGTAGTCCAGGCGCGGCGCATAGACCCCTTCCAGGGCCTTGCCGCTGCGCTGCCCGTGGGCGGCCTGCCAGCGCTGGAACAGGCCGAGGATTTCGCTTTCTGCGGCAGCCTGGACCAGCGCTGGGTACAGGCAGAAGAGCGCGGCGCAGAATACCGGGCGCAAGAGTCGGCGCATCGAGAACATCCTTGTCGTTCGATTGAGGCGAACGCCGATTGTCCCCTATCCGCCGACGCTGGCAAATGGCCCTGGACGATTTTTTCCGATTCCGCAACGCGGTGGGCATTGCGAATACGCTCCGGACAGCCTTCCCCCATCTCCAGACCGCGGCACGGCGGATAACCGCAAGCGGCTATCCGCCCCACGCCAGCCAGCCGGCTCAATGCGCCGGCAACAAGGCCTGCAACCCTTCGGCAAGCTCCAGGCTCCACGCCGCGTAGTCGTGACCGCCGGGGAACTCGCGGTAGTGCAGCGGGTAGCCCTTGCCTTGCAGCGCCGCGCGCAGGCTGCGGTTGCTGCCGAGAATGCCGTCCGCCTCGGGCTCCTCGAGCAGGCCGGAACTGAGGAAGAACGTCAGCGGCAAACGCTCGCCAGCGGCGAACTGCCGTACCAGCCACTGCGGCTGCTGCTCGTCCGGCCCCCACCAGAACGAGCCGGACAGGCTCAGCACCTTGCCGAAGCGTTCTGGGTAACGGTAGGCGATGCAGCCCGAGGCCAGCCCGCCGTAGCTGGAACCGGAAAGCACGCGATCGGCAGGCTCCTCGCTCAATGCATAGCGCTGCTGCAACCAGGGCAGCAGCTCATGGGCGAGCATGTCGGCGAAGGCCTCGTTGCAGGGTAGCTCGCGGCCCCGGCTGCTGGCGTCGACATTGCCGACAATTACCGCCAGGGTCGGGCGGATACGCCCGGCGGCAATCAGGTTGTCGAGGATGGTCGGGGTCGGTACGTCGCGCGCGTAGTGGTCCTCGTCGAACAGCACCAGCAGCGGATAGCGCTGGCCCTCGGGGTCGTAGCCCGGCGGCGTGTAGAGCGTCAGCTGGCGCTGGTTGGCCAGGGCCTGGCTGCTATAGCCGAGGCGCTCCACCTTGCCGCGCGGCACGTCCTTGCGCGGCTGGTCCCAGGTCTCGGCAGGGGCGCCGCCGAGCTGCACCAGCGAGGCCTGCTCGGCCCGCGGCAGCGCGCGGCTGTTGAGCCACGGCGTGCGGCTCAGCGGGTCCGGCCGCGCCGCCGCCTGCAACGCCAGGCGCAAGGTGCCGCGATCGGCCTGTTGCAGGTCCGGCAGGTCGGCGCTGAGCTGGTAGGAAACCCGCGCGTCGCGGCGCAGCGGCAGGCTCAGGTAGCGTACGTCGCTGCCGGCCAGGGCCTCGAAGCGGCGGGTGTTGACCTCCGGGGTCGGCCACAGCAGGCGCACGTCGCCGGGACGCTGCTGGCGCCAGAGGAAGGTGACCAGCACACGTTCGGCATCCAGCGGCTCCACCAGCGGCGTGCCCTGCTTCGCTACCTGCTTCCAGAACGCCTTCAGCGCGCCGGGGCGCTTTTCCGCAAGCTCCGCCTGCAGGCGTTGCAGGGTCGGGCTCTGCGGCGCCGGCGAATCAAGCGCCGGGGTCTGCGGGGTGAGGCGCTGGGTGGGGATCAGGGTCAGTGCGGTGTCTTCGTCGGCGCTGAAGGTCAGGCGCAGGCCCTGGCGCTCGCCGGCCTGCAGGCCGAGCGACTGGCGTCCGGCCAGCTCCGTCGCGCGCAACGCCTTGCCGTCGGGCGTGGTGGCGCGCAGGCGGACGCGGCCGCGGTCGACCTCCAGGTCGAGCAACTGCAACTCGCCGGGGGCAAGGTCGAGGTAGCGCTGGCGGCTCTCGCCGGCAGCGATCTCGATGCGGCCATCGGCCAGCGGCACGGGCTGGGCGGCCTGGGCCGGGGTCAGCAGGTTGAGGAAAAGCAACAACGAGGTGGAAACGGCAGACATGGAATCTCCCTTCGAATAGGCGCCGCCATCCGGGCGGCTCACCGGAAGAGACGTACGATCACAGCGGAAATTTGCCGCTGTGATCCAGGCTAGAGCGGTTGCGCCGCGACTGGAGTAGAATCCGCCGCCTCGAAAACCGTCCGAAGGAAAATTCCGATGACCTCCCGTCTGCTGCCCGCCCTGTTGCTCTCGTCCGCATTCGCCGTCCTGGCCGGCTGCTCCACCCCGACCATCGTCACCCTCAACGATGGCCGCGAGATCCAGGCGGTGGATACCCCGCGCTATGATCGTAGTTCCGGCTTCTACGAACTGGAGCAACTGGACGGCAAGCGCACCCGCGTCAACAAGGACCAGGTGCGCAGCATCAAGGACATGTAATCCCCCGGACCCGCCATCCGCGCGGTGGCGCACTCCAGGGAAGGAGTCGAACCATGCGATCCGACCTGCACGAGGCCAACCGGCTGTCGTGGAACGCCGCCACCCGGGCGCACAACAGCCACAAGGCCGACCAGGCCGCCTTCTTCCGCAACGGCGGTTCCACGCTCTATCCCGAGGAACTGCAACTGCTCGGCCATCTCGACGGCCTGCGCCTGCTGCATCTGCAATGCAACGCCGGACAGGACAGCCTGAGCCTGGCGCGCCTTGGCGCCCACGTCACCGGGGTCGACATCGCCGACAGCGCCATCGACTTCGCCCGCCAGCTGTCCCGCGACAGCGGCATCGCCGCCGACTTCCAGCGCGACGACATCCTCCGCTGGCTGCCCGTCGCCGCCACCCGTGGCGAACGCTTCGAGCGGGTCTTCGCCTCCTACGGCACGCTGGTCTGGCTCTCCGACCTCAAGCGCTGGGCCGACGGCATCGCCCAGGTGCTGGTTCCCGGTGGGCGCTTCGTCCTGGTGGAGTTCCATCCTTTCGCCCTGTACTTCGACCCACACTGGCAACCGGCCTACGACTACTTCAGCCGCGAGCCGATCGCCGAGAGCGGCGTCAGCGACTATGTCGCCGAGTCCGGCGCCAGCCTGGCGCCCTCCGGCTACCGCGCCGGCGTCGAGAACTTCAGCAACCCTCATCCCAGCTACGAGTTCCAGTGGGGCCTGGCCGATGTGATCGGCGCCCTGCTCGGCGCCGGCCTGCAACTCGAACGGCTGGAGGAATACCCCTACGCCAACGGCTGGGCCGGCTTCGACGGCATGCGCGACGGCGGCGGCGGACGCATGCTGCCGCCCGCCGATCGTCCGCGCCTGCCGCTGATGTACGGCCTCAGCGCAAGGAAACCACGATGACCGAAGAACGCCTGCTGCGCCGCGACGAAATCCCCCTGGTCTGGGAGATCGACCGCAGCGAAGTGATCGAACACCTGTATTCCGTCGAGGCCGGCCAACTGGTGCTGCGCCCCGAGTTCTACGACATGCGCGGCTGGCCGGAGGGCGAGGCCGAGCACTACACGCCGATTCTGCTCGACTGCTTCGACCGCGGCGGCTGGTTCCTCGGCCTGTTCGACCAGGGCCACCTGATCGGCGCGGTAGTCCTCGACCCGCGCCGCCTCGGCCCCGAGCGCGACTGGCTGCAACTGAAGTTCCTCCACCTCAGCCACGCCTACCGCCGCCGCGGCCTCGGCGCCCACCTCTTCCACCTCGCCGCCACCCAGGCCCGCCACCTCGGCGCCAGCGCGCTCTACGTTTCGGCTACGCCGTCGCAGAACACGGTGGATTTTTATATGAGACTCGGATGCCGGCTGTGCATGGAGCCGGATGAGGAGTTGTATCGGTTGGAGCCGGAGGATGTTCATCTGGTGTTCAATCTATAGTGATGCTGAGTCTCGTTGATAATCAGCAGTGCAAATAGACTTCAAGGAATGGAAATGTACAAAGCTCTCGCTTTTCTCCTGTTAAATACATTCATCGCCGTAGTGCATGCGGAGGAAGGCTGGGAGCTTTCAGTTTCAGGACCAGCCCCTGGACAACCTGGACACGTGCCATATCCAGATAGGCGACAACCCTCGCTCGAAGCCGCTTGCGCGGCCAGCGACAGGTACTATATAGATAGCAATCTGAAGGGTGGTCACGTAGTTCTAGGGTACATCAGCAGAAAAACACTTATAGATGCCCGATACAATTCATTTTTTTGCAGCATCAGCATATTCAGAAAGTCTCCGCTAGCAGCTACATCCGGCACTGCTACCTACGGAAATCCTAACTGGTGGGGGGCCTCCGGCACGGCTGTAAACGTTACTCAGGCTCCTCCAACTGGCTGCCCATACAACCTTTTCAATGGCCGGTACGAGTGCCCCACTGACGTCTCCGATCGAAAGAACGCGGGAATCCCCAACGAAAACGGATGCCAAGGCCCCTCATCTTTCCAGGGAAACCCTATAAATGCCAGTATCGGCAATAAATTTCAACGTGAAACCGATATAGATCCGTCGCACTCCCCTCTCCAGTTCGAGAGATACTACAACAGCATTACCGGAATGTGGACGAACACCTTCCAGGAAGGCTTAAAAATAGTAGGCGAAAATATTTCCCTATCTCTACCCGATGGTCGTCAGGAACTATTCAGGCTGACTGACGGCGCAATATCGTCCGACGCAACGACGGGTACACTTTCAAAAGACCAGGCAGGCTGGAGGTATGACTATAGGGACGGAACCAGCTCACTTTTCGATGTCCAGGGCCGGCTTATCCAGAGGAAAGTCAGGGGGCAGGTCATCACGATAACCTATCCGAACCTCTCCACCACCAAGGCTAAAGATGGGTTCGGAAACACCCTAACCGTTTCCTGGAACGCAACGAAACAACCCTACCTCGTCGATTACAACGGTTCCCTGAAAATGGAATATCTATATGACGGGGGCGCCAGGCTGGTTTCGAAGAAAACCACGTCCCAAGGACTCAACCGCACCCGGAAGTATCTCTATGCTGACAGTGGCAATGCCGGGTTAATGGTTGGAATCATCGACGAACAAGGCACGCGTTACGCCACCTGGACCTACGACGACCAAGGCCGCGCCATCTCCAGCGAACACGCCAACGGCGCCGAAAAGGTCTCCCTCGCCTACAACGATGACGACTCCACCACCGTCACCAACGAATACGGCAAGCAGGCCACCTACCGCTTCCAGGTGATCCAGGGTATCAAGCGCATCGTCGCCATCGAAGGCGAACCCTCTCCCAACTGCCCCAGCAGCAATTCCACCTTCACCTACGATGACCAGGGCCTGCTCACCAGCAAACGCGACAACAACGGCAACCTGACCACCTACCAGTACAACGCCCGTGGCCTGGAGACCTCGCGCACCGAGGCCGCCGGCACTGCGCAGGCGCGCACCATCACAACCGACTGGCACCCGACCCTGTTCCTCCCGGTGCAGGTCAGCGAGCCCGGCCGGAGCACCCGTTACCAGTACGACGCCGAGGGACGCAAGACCGGAGAGGCGGTTACAACGAACTAGAGAGTTACCTTTCAACCGACGCTCCATCACACCAAACCATGGAGCTGGAAGATTTAGCCTTTATATATTCAGCAAGGAGTTCTCATGTTGAAACTTAAAGAACATCCTATCACAACAATAAGCATGCTCTTTTTAATCACTCAACATAACTTTGCATTCTCCTCTGACTCAGAAATTTTTTGCTGGACTACCGCAGGCGGCCCTGGAGACCCTAGCAAATGCACCACAAGCCCTGTCCCTAACTGCGAAAAAGCAGTACAAAAGAAGCAAGACAACGCACCTTTAGGTTATAAATATCGATATATATATACCGAAGTATATCCTGCAGGATCTGTGCTCTACTCGAAATGCCACTACACAGAGACAGTACCCACAGGCCAAGTCTTCACAAACCAATACCTACCAGGACCTGTCCTGTACAACCTATCCAGCTGCCAGCATCCTAATTTTATCAATGGATCATGTCTAGAGGGAGTTCCTCCAAAAACAGACTCATGCGCCAGCCCCAGTATTTACAACATCTATACTGGTGAGCCAGATTATACATATACAGTGCCAGCAGACCCCAGATCCCCGCCTATCAGTGTACACTATGACGGCAAAAATAATTTATGGAGACATAATTTCTCTGATTTTCTAATTAATATCCAAGGAAATACATACATCTCGCTCAGCGACGGTAGGACGGCAACTTTCCCCTCCCTCCAGAAGCATCCTGAAACCCTGACAAAGACAGAAACAGGATACATTTACGACTCCATAGAAAACAATCGACTTGAGTTCGATAAAAACGGAAAACTAATAAGCAAAAAAATCAACAAAGTAGAGTACACAGTCACTCAATCACCAAACAATAAACTGATAATTTCCTCCAAGACAAAATTCACCACTACGATCACCCAAGACACTAGACTTCAACCGCTTTTAATTGAATCTGAAATCAAAAAAATCAAGTTCATATACGACAACTCTTTAAATCTTCGGAAAATAGACAACAACAATGCCTCCCTCACCACCTTTGACTATGCGCAGACCTCTCCAAAATGGAAGCTAAGCAGCGTAACAGCAAGAGACAATATAAAGGAGGCACTTTGGACATACAGAAACAACTACTTGTTCGAGATAGAGCGTGCATCAGGCATAGATAAGACACAAATATCAGACATCACCAATAACTCCATGACAATAGTCAATCCGTACGGCAGAAAAACAACATATCACTTTCAATTTATCCAAGGTATAAAATACATAACGTCTATCGAAGGCGAACCCTCTCCCAACTGCCCCAGCAGCAATTCCACCTTCACCTACGATGACCAGGGCCTGCTCACCAGCAAACGCGACAACAACGGCAACCTGACCACCTACCAGTACAACGCCCGTGGCCTGGAGACCTCGCGCACCGAGGCCGCCGGCACTGCGCAGGCGCGCACCATCACAACCGACTGGCACCCGACCCTGTTCCTCCCGGTGCAGGTCAGCGAGCCCGGCCGGATCACCCGCTACCAGTACGACGCCGAGGGACGCAAGACCGGCGAGACCGTCACCACCCGCTGACAAGGACGACACCCATGCGCATCCCCCCATACTTCCCCCGTCTCGGCGCCCTCGCCCTGGCCTGTGCCCTCGCCCTGCCCGCGCAGGCGGCCGAGCGCGCCTGGAGCTACAGCTACAACGCCCTCGGCCTGATCGAGCGCGCCGACGGTCCGCGCACCGATGTGCAGGACGTCACCCTCTATGCCTACGACAGTCGCGGCAACCTGACCCAGGTGACCAACGCCCTCGGCCAGGTCACCCGCCTCGGCGACTATGACGAGCGCGGCAAGCCCGGCAGCATCACCGATGCCAACGGCGTCACCAGCAGCCTCGCCTACACCGGCGTCGACGGCTGGCTGGCCTCCGTCAGCACCGCCGGCAGCACCACCCGCTTCGACTACGACGCGGTCGGCCAGATCACCCGCGTCACCCGTGGCGACGGCAGTTGGCTGAGCTACGAATACGACGACGCACGGCGCCTGGTGGCGATCGGCAACAACCTCGGCGAACGCCTCGAATACGACGTCGACACCAAGGGCAATCGCACCGCCCAGCGCATCAAGGACGCCAGCGGCAGCCTGGTGCGCCAGCAGCAATGGGCCTACGACGAGCTTGGCCGGCTGCTCCGTGCGGTCGGCGCCGGCGGCCAGACACGCAGCTTCGCCTACGACCTCAACGACAATCCGGTCGGCGAAACCAACCCGCGCCAGTTCGCCCACAGCCAGGCCTTCGACGCCCTCGACCGGCTGGTCGGCCAGAGCGATCCTCTCGGCGGCAAGACCCAACTCGCCTACGACGCCCAGGACAACCTCACCGAGGTCAAGGACCCGCGCGGCGTCACCACCCGCTACGAATACGACGGCCTCGGCAACCTGACCCGACTGGTCAGCCCGGACAGCGGCACCACCACCTTCGAGCACGACGCCGCCGGCAACGTCATCCGCCGCACCGACGCTCGCGGTGCGGTCACCGAGTATCGCTACGACGCCCTCAATCGCCTGATCGAGCGCCACTCGCCGAGCGACCCGAGCCTCGACGTACAGTACCGCTACGACCTCACCGCCGACGGCAACAAAGGCATCGGCCGCCTGGGCGCCATCGAAGGTGCCCGCGACAGCCTGGTGTACCGCTACGACGAGCGCGGCAACCTGGTCGAGCAGGTACGCAGCATCCGCCTCGACCAGCAGACCCTGCTCGACCGCGTGACCTACCGCTACGACGCGGCCAACCAACTGCTGGAGATCGGCTACCCCTCCGGCCTCGCCATCGGCTACCCGCGCAACGCCGGCGGCCAGGTCGCCAGCGTGACCCTGGCAGTAGGCGACAAGGCGCCGAGCCCCCTGGTCGGGCAGATCGCCTACCTGCCCTTCGGCCCGCTGCAGCGCCTGACCTGGGGCAACGGCATCGCCCTCAGCCGCGAGTACGACCAGGACTACCAACTGCTGCGGCAGAAGGTCGGCCCCTGGCAGAGCGACTACCAGCACGATGCCAATGGCAATATCCAGCAGCACCGCCATAGCCTCTGGGGCACCCTGGACTACCAGTACGACCCGCTGGACCGCCTGACCGAGGAACGCGGCGTCCAGGGCAGGCGCAGCTATGCCTACGACGCGGTCGGCAACCGCACCCAACGCAGCGACAACCCCGCCTCAGGCGGCACCGCCAGCAGCCAGGACTACCAGTACGCGCCCGACAGCAACCGATTGACCGCCATCGGCGCGCAAGCGGTGACCAGCGACGCCGCCGGCAACCTCACCCAGGACCGCGCCGCGCGCAAACTGGCCTACGACGCCCAGGGCCGCCTGCAAAGCGTCAGCCTCGACGGCCAGCAGGTCGCCGAATACCGCTACAACGCCCTCGGCCAGCGCATCGTCAAGCTCACCCCCGAGAGCGTCACCACCTACCTCTACGGTCCCGACGGCCAATTGCTCGGCGAAGCCGAACACGACGGCAGCGGCCGGAAACTGCGAGCCCAGTACTACCTGTGGCTGGACAGCCTGCCGCTGGCCACCATCGACGCCGACTACGACGCCCAGGGCAAGGTCGGCAACCCGACCCTGCTCTACCTCCATGGCGACCACCTCGACACCCCGCGCCTGGCCACCGACGCTAGCGGCCAGATCGCCTGGCAGTGGCAGTCCGACGCCTTCGGCCGCGGCGAAGCGCTGAGCCAGGGCAGCACCCAGGTCAACCTGCGCTTCCCCGGGCAGTACTACGATGCGGAGAGCGGGCTGCACTACAACTACTTCCGCGACTATGATCCGGAGACTGGGCGGTATGTGGAGAGTGATCCGATTGGGTTGGTAGGAGGGTTAAATACATATGGATATGTAGAGGGAAATCCACTCGGACTTTCAGATCCACTAGGACTGGCTCCAGGGGATCTGTTTGCAACAGAGGCTGCGGCACGAGCAGATGCTCTTGCTTATCAGGAGTCTTTGAACAGTAGCATTGATAGATGGCTATGGGGGAATATGGTCTATGGCTTCCGTGTGTTTAAAACCTCCGATTGCCTTTGGACCTACGAAGTACAGACCCCAGTCTTGGGAATTGCGCCTCCACTTGGCCCCAAAGGTCCTTGGAAGGTCAACAAGCCAGGAGTTTCAGGAAAGGCAGGAGCTAAAGACGTTCCAAGCTGGGCAAAAGGGGATAGGCCATATCAAGGCGAATCAGGGAAAGACTTTGCCAAACGCATCATGGATCAAAAATATGGCAAAGGTAACTGGAAAGACGGACCAGGCTCTGAATACAACCAGATCAAAAAGTGGGGTGACAGATCGTTCATAGACCCCAAGTAATCAAACTCCTAAAAAAATGGAGGCACTGATGGATAACGTATTCATACTCCACCATACATACGGAGACTCTGAAAGTGAAAGCTATAAGCTTCTAGGAGTATTCAGCACAGAGGATAGGGCAAACTCAGAAATCCCCAAATACCTAAAGCTCCCAGGGTTCAAAGAGTTCCCTGACGGATTTACTGTAACCAAGTACTCCCTTGATGAACCACATTGGTTAAGCGGTTTCGAAGGAGCAGAGTCTAGCGTTATAGAAGATAAGTAATAGAATAGATCCAGGAAGCCTTGGTAGATCTGTTGAAATACAGTTCTCGCTGAATCTGAGCCTTGCCGCATAACCCAGATGAGTTTTTCCGATGACGGGTACGACCAGCATGCCTGCAAGCTGGTCGGCTCGGCTCAGTCAAACCTCGATATAGAACTGGGGGAGCTGCGGCGCCGGCCCATGGGAAAAGGGGACTGGGAAAAGGGGACAGATTTATTTTCCCTACTCTAGTTTTGGCTAGTGCTTATATTTCTCATTTCTACTGTATACCACTGCCGATCTTACCCACACTGAACCACGTAAAGCGGATAGTTCAGTAAAACCACTCGCCTCTGCCTAGGCATCGCGGAGCCTCCTTACGGCGTCTGCACTGGAGCCTCCCTGCTCAGAAATCAGGGTAGGAAAAATAAATCTGTCCCTTTTATTCGCTCGGATTCGGGTCATGCGGGGGTGTTTGGTGATTACGGCGGAGTGAAGTAAATAGCCCCGGCAGTGCCGGGGCTATTGAAAACTACATCTGTCGAATCTCAGCCAGCAAATCCTGAAACTCCTTTTCTGTCTTTTCAAACTCCGGCCCCTCTCCCATTGCTATCAGCGATAACAACGCCACGTCTAAACCCTTCGTGAGAGAAAGCCCCGGGTCTTGATAAATGCTAAATGCCTCTTTTGATATTTTAAAAATATCAAACCCACCAACAGCTATTCTTTCAAGCCTGTCGGCCACTACGTTCCCCAAACTCATTGTTGCCTCCAGCTCTTTAATTCTGCTCCAGTTGGAGGGTAATGCTGAGCATCAACCGGCTGTCCATTGATACTCTTTGGGTGGACACGAAGCGGAAAAAGGGGAAAGATTTATTCTTCCCACTCTAATTTTGACTAGTGTTTATATCTCTCATTCCCACTGTATACCACTGCCGATCTTACCCACACTGAACCACGTGAAGCGGATAGTTCAGAGAGAAAAAAAGGGGACAGATTTATTTTTACTACTATAATTTCAGCAACCGCCCACGCCAAACCACTCAAAGCGAATAACTCGCTAAACCAATCGCCCTTACCTAGGGCATCGCGGAGCCTCCTCACGGTGTCTGCACTGGAGCCTCTCTGCTCAGAGAATTAGAGTAGGGAAAATAAATCTGCCCCCTTTATTCCTCTTTATTCGCTTTGGGTAATTAGCGTCAACGCACATTTCGCGCAATCAAGAGAGCGCGCTCTATCATGTCTTGGGTGATATACGGAACAAACCCTAATCTGTCACCCTGCTCGAAGCTGAATTGATAATTTGCAAGACAGCTAACGTCTCCAGCTATCGCCAAAGCTGCCAAGTGCCGCAACGGCATAGCACCCTTCGAATTTGTTGGCAAAGCTCTATAAGCTGCCAAGCCTTTTTCTATATCTTGAGCAGAAGCCCAAGATATAGCACTTTGAGAAAGTCTAACGACATCATCCAGTGAGAAATCGACTATTTTCTCCGGCACGTCATTACTCACAATAATCGGCACATAATTACTGGCCTCACCCAAAACGAATGCAACTGCCGCCGTAAAATTCTTCGTAGAAACAGATGGCATTAATGAAACCCTAAAATGATCAGAGCGCTTCCCTATAGTCGGAATAATCTGAATCTGGACTTCACCAATGTCCACTAGGCAAAAATAATCCCCAGCCTCATCTTTGTCGCATCTCCAGCCAAGCCCTTCTAGAGCTGACAATATCTCTATTTCTTTCACTACTTAGCACCTGGAAAATTCATGACCTCAACCGGAATTCCATTGGGATAGCCTTGTTGCTCTCTGAGAAAAGGGGACAGATTTATTTTTCCTACTCTAATTTTGACTAGTATTTATATTTCTCATTCCCACTGTATACCACTGCCGATCTTACCACACTGAACCACGTGAAGCGGATAGTTCAGTAAAACCACTCGCCTCTGCCTAGGCCTCGCGGAGCCTCCTTACGGCGTCTGCACTGGAGCCTCTCTGCTCAGAGAATTAGAGTAGGGAAAATAAATCTGTCCCCTTTATGGTCAGTCCCCTTTATGGTCAAGGCCAAAGCCCTACCCATTACTGACCTGCACACGTCTATCTGCTCGGGCAGTGATCAAGAAACACGGTCATCCGAAAAGGGTTAAGTAAGTGCCTTTCAGATCTGTCCCCTTTACGGCCAGAAAGAGAGTTTATCTAAAAGCTCTTTTACTTTCTCAGTATCTTCAGGATGTAGTGGTCTACTGATCCCGGACACCGATTTAGGCGAGAATCCTCGCCGTGAGAGAGGTGTCTGATGAGCAAGCAACGACGTACGTTTTCCGCCGAGTTCAAACGAGAGGCCGCGGCCCTGGTGTTGGACCAAGGCTACAGCCATATCGACGCCTGCCGTTCGCTGGGGGTGGTGGATTCGGCCTTGCGCCGTTGGGTGAAGCAGCTCGAGGCGGAGCGCCAGGGTGTGACCCCGAAGAGCAAGGCGTTGACGCCTGAGCAGCAAAAGATCCAGGAGCTGGAAGCCCGGATCAACCGGTTGGAGCGGGAGAAAGCGATATTAAAAAAGGCTACCGCTCTCTTGATGTCGGACGAACTCGATCGTACGCGCTGATAGACCAGTTGAGTGAGCAGGAGTCGGTGGAAGTGGTCTGTTCAGCTTTCGATGTGGCGCGGTCTTGCTACTACGTCCACCGTCTTCGACGGCGGCGTGTCGATGCTCGCCGCGTGGCGCTACGCAGCCAAGTCAACCAGTTGTTCAGCCAGAGTCGGGGCTCGGCCGGCAGCCGCAGCATTCTGGGCATGCTGCGCGAAGAGGGCGTGACCATCGGCCGTTTCCGAGTGCGTCGGTTGATGCGTGAGCTGGGCCTGGTCAGCAAGCAACCGGGCTCGCACGCCTACAAACAGGCCACGGTTGAGCGGCCGGATATCCCGAATCGGCTGAACCGCAAATTCGCGACCGAGCATCCCAATCAGGTGTGGTGTGGCGACATCACCTACGTCTGGGCGCAAGGCCGTTGGCACTACCTGGCCGCGGTGCTGGATCTGCATACCCGGCGGGTGATCGGCTGGGCGTTCTCGGCCAAGCCGGATGCCGAACTGGTGATCAAGGCCCTGGACATGGCCTACGAACAGCGCGGCAGGCCACAGCAGGTGCTGTTCCATTCAGACCAGGGCAGCCAGTACGCCAGCCGCCTGTTTCGGCAACGGCTCTGGCGCTATCGGATGCAGCAGAGCATGAGCCGTCGGGGGAATTGCTGGGATAACTCGCCGATGGAGCGCCTGTTCCGCAGTCTGAAGTCGGAGTGGGTCCCGTCAACGGGTTACCTGACGGCGCAGGAGGCCCAACGGGACATCAGTCATTACTTGATGCACCGCTACAACTGGATCAGGCCGCATCAATTCAACGACGGGTTACCACCTGCGGTGGCCGAAGAAAAACTCAACCCACTGTCCGGGATGGGTTGACCACTACAGGATGGCGCTGAAGATACTTTTCACAAGCGAGCCGAATGAACTTAGAACAAACAGCCTCGCTCACAACAATGGTGTCTTCATCCTTAGGGGGATAGCCATAAGAAAACTCAACCCCCTCAAAGTGCTCCTCATCAAACGGACTGTTTTCATCAGGAAAATTACAGTACGCTCCATCCGTGCTATAGCCCCACCTATTTACAATGCACTCAATGGCTTTAATAAACCTACCATCCGAGTACATTATATCCATGTAGCACATAACTACCCAGCACGGGTCAGCCTCGTTGTATGGCTGACCAAATAATTCATTCATAGAACCACCTATTATTTCGGATAAAAATTAAGGACAGCTCCTGTTCTTTCATCCAGATAAACTCTAAAGGTGATACCTCCAGCCGTACTATCATAATAACGATCACCACTAGCTACCGCTTTTACATAACCACTGGCAGCAGCTTGCCGCCCGAGATCTAGAACCTTCTGATCAGAAATAACTTTAGGATCATATACAGTTTTAGTAAAAGGCTGCGCTTTATAGCCAATTACATTCCCAGCACGATCATATGCAGGAATCTGATATTCAATCGTCGTAATTCCCTTAACCGAGCCAGGAGTTTCACTAAGTACCTTCACCCCATTACTGGATACCGCCTGAGAGAAAGCATCTAGGTTATAAGTACCGCTAATCCCACTCTTCTGCGTCAGGCCATCAAAATTGCTGAGGTGATTCTTGATGTTAGGATTGAAGCTCATCCCTTCCGGGAAATTAGCAGTTCCTTTTGCACCAAGTAAATAACCCGCCCTGGGCTAATTAATAAAGACCTAACACTCTGAGATCGTCTCTTAGCTCTGCTGCCTCATCAGAAGGCAAATCATCCAGAACAGAAGACAGCTTGATCTCCTTTAGCAATCCATGAATAACATCAAGATGATATCTCTTGACTTTATCCGAAGACCTGCCCGCCGAGAGAATAAGCACTAAAACTTCCAACATTAATTTCTCAATAGGCAAATCAAAGGAGTTTTCAAGCTCACTGTAGGCATAGCCTACTTCGCTTTCTCCCTCAACCCATGGACTTTGGTGGTTGAGTTTGACCCTGCAATAGTTGTAATAGCTGCCCAGAAACCAAGCCCGGATTTCTCCATAAGTCACACGTTCTTCCATTACGGCGTCTTCCTCGGCGGACGGAGCATAACGCCCTGATTATCAAGAATATTAACTGTGATATTGGGATACTTCGCCTTAAACTGCTCAGCCACGTTTAGACAACTTGCGCAAGCTGCTTTCTCCATTAGAATATTTACAGCCCCTCTTGCGGAGGTGTTGCTTCCTAATTGACCAGAAATATTGTCTAGTATTTTGTATTCCGTATCTATTCCCCGATAAACCATATCTCCGGCCTTGTTGGGTACAGATTGAGCCACAAAATTTCCACTTCCAGAGCCAATAAGCCCTTTACCGGCATAGGAAAAAGGGGACCAGGAAAAAGGGGACAGATTTATTTTTACTACTATAATTTCAGCAACCGCCCACGCCAAACCACTCAAAGCGAATAACTCGCTAAACCAATCGCCCTTACCGAGGCATCGCGGAACCTCCTTACGGCGTCTGCACTGGAGCCTCCCTGCTCAGAGAATTAGAGTAGGGAAAATAAATCTGTCCCCTTTATGTGAATAGAGGCTTCAGCAGTATTCGCAGTTCCTTTTGCATCTTATGCCGATTGCAAAAATCTATACTTCCAATAATCCATACCCTCTAAAACCCAATACCTCTCCCTATCGGGTACTAAATGGCAAAAATCCGAACACTTAGCAAGCCAGTCTGAGTAAGCCAATTCTTCATGCGCCCGATTACAGTCCATATGCATGTAAATTTTGCGATCGAAATTCACATAGAACATTGGAAGCCTAGAGGCAACAGTATTAGCGTCATGAAAGTAGCTTGCACTCAACTCAACACCAGAAAGATAGTAACCTTCAATTCTTCCATGCAAAGACTCGCTCATATCAAGCCCGCACACAAAAATATCTTTTAGGTCTTGCCGCGACAACACCCACCGTTCCTCCGCCCTCAAATATTTCAAAAAATTCTCAGCAGTAAGTTTAAGCACCCCACCTCTAAACGTCATGCATGCCGACGCATATTGCTCCTGAGTTATATGACCCTTATCAAGGTATGCACGATAGTCCTTCTCCGCATCCAAGATGAAGTTGAACTTATCATCCACAACCCAGAAGCACGCACCAGAATGAACAAAAAAGCATATATTTTTTTCACCCCCCCACAAATCATCAGCTAACAATTGCCACTGAGTCATCTCCCAAACTCCTTCAAAAACTCGTCATGAGAGTATAAGCCAAAAGGGGACAGATTTATTCCTCCTACTCTAGTTTTGGCTAGTATTTATATTTCTCATTCCCACTGTATACCACTGCCGATCTTACCCACACTGAACCACGTGAAACGGATAGTTCAGTAGAACCACTCGCCTCTGCCTAGGCTTCGCGGAGCCTCCTTACGGCGTCTGCACTGGAGCCTCCCTGCTCAGAGAATTAGAGTAGGGAAAATAAATATGTCCCCTTTATGCTGTCCGAGGCCGGTTTTTGAAAAAGCAAACGATGCATGTTTTAAAAACTACGACTTCAAACCCTTCAAGTGTTTGAATGGACCTTCCTCTAAGTCAAATCCCATATCCAGGGCTAATTGTACAGCCTCGCGATATTCCTCATCCGTGATAGATACATCATATTCACAAATATGGTCACACAGGACTTCAAAAGCCAGACTTTCCTCATTGTATCCAACATAGTCTAGTGCTCCCTGAAGCAGCGTAGACTCTAGCCGCCCCTGGAATCTCTCCCCAAATTTGACAATACGATCAGCGTACATAAAAGACCTATTTAATGGGCTTATAAGGTGGGATAGGTGCGTTGTCGGGGAAGGCTGTGATCACCTTTCCTGTAGCGGGCTGATAAACAACGCGCATACGAACTCCATCACGAACCTCATAAGCAACCCATTTAGCGGGATCACCCTTGCTTGTATAAACCCCACCAGTTCCTGTTTGGGCATACCATTTGGTACTAGGGGACGTCGCAATATCACCAACCTCGTGAACTATCTTATCTGCCGACCAGTTTTGAGGGAAAACTGTCTTCCCTGCCTGCCCCGGCCACATATGGCCACCACTCCCAGGTTTGTCGCCATACAAAATATGCTGTTTAGCTTCGTGGGAAAGAATATCGACATAACCTTTACCTCCCCCACCCAGCCGACCCAAGTCCCCCACTGCCCCGAGCTGCGAACTCATACTACCGGAAACAGGTGACTCCGCAATCGCGTTGACCAGGTTCTTGGCTGCTGTTGGCAGCTTGGCGGTTATCTGCGCGCCACCTTTCACTGCCGTCAGAACGCCAACAAGTTCCGCAGCGAACCTACCGCCCTCGACACCAGCTGTGACCGAACCTTGCCAGCCGGCATCCTCGTAAGCCTGGGTCAAGAATGCGGCGCGCTCCTCCAGCCCCTTCAGGTAGTTATCGCCAAATTGCTGCCGGAACTCTGGCGAAGTGGCCAACTGCTCCAGAGCTGCATAGGTTTCCCTCCAGCTCTTGACCAGCTCATAAACACCGAAAAATAAATCTGTCCCCTTTATTCACTGATAATTCGGTAAAACCACTCGCCCTTGCCTAGGCATCGCGGAGCCTCCTTACGGCGTCTGCGCTGGAGCCTCCCTGCTTAGAAAATTAGAGTAGGGAAAATAAATCTGTCCCCTTTATGCTGTCCCCTTTATGCTCTTGTGGTCATGGCTTGGGGTTCCAGGGCGAACGCATTTGAGCCAGACCTACATCCAGGCCACCTGTTTCATAAAGCTCTTTAAAGACCGCTTCAGCTATTGAAATATCTGCACACACAGTTCTAGAGTCGAATTCATCATCACCAAACCTTACGACTCCTCTGAAAGGAGAATCCCCAAACTCCCACCATTCAAGATACTCTTCTTTAGGGTTAGGTGAACTTGTTAGAACTGCCAATTTGAACCTCCCTGGTAAAGAGTCCATCGAGAGCTCTCTAACCAGGGAACTCTGGGGCTCATTTACCGAGAGCCTGACAAATCCGCCAAATTTGTATACTTTTCTAATACCTTCAGAAATACTCTCCCAAACAGGATTTTCGACAATTACCGCAGGGGGAGAATTTGACCTATCCAAATAGCAAAGCTCTAGACAGATAGGTTTCTCATCTTCAAGATCAAACATTATTTCCACCCTTCTATTCCGCGAGTCCAAGTAAAAATTTTGCCACTTTCTGCTTCAACAAGCTTCAAACTATTCAATCCCGAACGATCAGCTGCGGCTAAAATATTATTAGAAGATCGACAGAACGAACACACTCGCTCTCCGCGTACAATTATTGCCATATCCTGCCCCTTTGTTATGCCTGCATCGAATGCCCGTTGAATAACCGCGATTTCAGCATGAGCGTTTGCCATAGAAGAGTTAGGACTGCCAAGTGGAAGCAAATCCGCAATAAGAGTTGGCTTATTTTCGGCAACCATTGCAGGGCGTGCCGTCTGATTAGTATCAACCAACACTTTTCCTCCAACGCTTCCCTCCGCTGTAACCGTAACTGGAGCCTTCGCACCTGGCAAAGTAGTTCCGATTAAAGCATCCCTCGCCTGAGCAGCACGTAATTCATTGTATAAACCTTCTTTAGCTATTACAGAAGTAGCCGGTACTTCTGCCGGTACTGTTCCCTTCGCCGCTTGAAGTGCCTTCAAACGATCCAATGCATTGGTAGCTTTTTCAACCGTTTTGGGACCGACTCCAGCCACCCCAGCACCCAGCATAGCCAGGACCGCTTTGAATTCCTCTGCTGTGCCTCCGGTCTGACGGACATACTCTAGGGTAGCTTGATCGGCAGATACACGGTTACTGGGGATGAACGCAATGCCGATAGCACCGGCTATACCGTTGTACTGAGCGTTCCGCAAACTTTCCATCAGATCGACATTGAGCTGTTCTTCCGCGCTCAAGCGGTTGGCGATCTGGACACAAGACGTTAGGTTGGCCCGGCAGAGCTCTGGGAATGCCTTGTTTCGTTGTTCATCCAAGTCGGCATAGTGTTCACGGATCGGCTGCTCGCAGTTCTGATCACCTCCGCACGCCTTGATCTTATTGGCCATCTCCTCCATTTCTTCATGGAAGAGATAGTTGTTAAGGGTCGCCTGCTGCGCCACCCAGCCAGCCTTCTCCTGTGCCTTTTCGTCTCCGCCAGCAGCTGCCGCGACCGTCATGCCAATCAGGTTCGAGGTCATGCCCAACAGTTTTTCGTGCTGCTCACCAGGGAAAATTTTCTCCCCGAAAGCCGCTACCACCGCTTCGTTGGCACCCGCCGCCAAGGCTCCAGTACGGAAGTCTCCACCTGCCGCTTCGGCCATCAGACCACCGACCAAGGCGTGGACCGCCACCTTAGTCGGTATACCGGTACCCGTCAGGGCATCACCCACCTCGTTGTAGATAGCCCCGGAAACAGCATCCGCAATCATGTCGATAGCGGCTTGTCCGAGGTTGTCCTTGAAACTGCCACCCCGGGTGACGGTCTTCAGTGCGGCATTGACGGACAGCTGCAAACCAATGTTTTGCGGAGAGTAGCCCGCACTGACCCCTGCGGCAGCGTAGTTTTTCAGGGCATCACTGGAGGTCACGTCTTTGGCAACCGCTCCCAAATCACCTCGGTTGTTGATGGTGCTGATGGCGGTTTGGGAGGCGGCGGATGTCGCCGCGGCAGTGAGGGCAATGTTCGCCCAGCCTGCTGAGGTGGCCGCAGTCGTAGCTGTGGCGGCCGTACCAGCAGCCATCGCGGTCCCTGATCCAGCGGTGGCACCAGCAGCACTACCAATCGCCGCACTAGCAGCACCGGCAGTGAGATAAGTCACGACGATGGCAACGGCCAGTTGCGCTCCGACTCCCAACCCCGAATGGCTGTACTTGAAGCTGTCATGTACTTCCCGGACTTTGCGCCAGTCGACGTCGCCCTGTTTTTCGGCCTCCCGCAACCAGGCGAGGCTCGGATCGGCCTTGACCATGACATCGATGGTCTGGCTCACGGTCTTCTGGTCGATGTGCTTGAGGTCGATCTTCAGGCCTTCCACGGCCTTGATCGCCAGGTTGCCCTGGGCGACGAGCTGGCTCTGGCGTACGGTTTCGTCGGTCTGGCCCTTGCCCTTCGACGACTGCCACGCCAGGTCGCCCTTGCTCTTCTCGTGGCTCTCCTGGTGCAGGTCCTTCACCGCGTCGAAGGTCACCGCGCCGCCGCTGACGATGGCCAGGTCGTTGCCCGATTCCAGCTTCGCGCCCTGGTAGGTCTGGTCGCCGCCACTGAGCAGGGTGAGGTCGCCGCCGCTGGATATTTGGCTGCCCACTGCCGTCACATCGGTGATTTCGTCGCGCCGGGTCTTCTTGCTACCGAAGCTGCCTTTGCTCTTCTTGTCATAGAGGTAGTAACTGCTGTCGTTGGCGGCCAGTAGCTCCAGCTTGTCGCCGGCCACCAGGTAGGCTTCGTCGCCGGCGCTGGCCTGGCTCGCGATCAGGCGCAGGTCCTGTCCGGCATTGATCGCCAGGTCGCCGCCAGCGTCCACGCGAGTGGCCTGCTGGGTGATCTTGTCGTCCTGGAAAGTGACCTTCTTGGTCTTGCCATAGGCATGCTCTTCGTTGGCAGCCGCGACCAGGCCCACATCGCGACCCGCCTCGAATGTCACGTCGCGACGAGCGTCGATGCGGCTGCCCACGACGCTGATATCGCGTCCGGCGCTGACGCTGATATCGCGCCCCGCCACGACTTCGGCGCCCATCTGGGTCGTCTGGGTCTGGTATGCCTGGCTTCCTGCCGTCCAGCCCCGCTCCGCTACCGCAGCCGAAACCAGGACATCCCTGCCGCCTTGCAAGGCGAGGTCGCCCTTGCTGTCGATGACACCGCCAATATTGGCTACATCGCGACCTGCCGAAACGGTCAGCTTCTGCGCAGCCTCGATACGCGCGGCGCTATCGGCAAATGCCTCAGTGGTACCGGTTCCCCTGTAGGAGGACTGGTGCTGGGTCACCGTCCGTTCATTGATGACGTCTCCGGTAAGGGCGGAGAGGTTTACCTCGCGCCCGGCAATGATGCCGCCCTGGTCATTGCGGATGGAGCCGCTGGCCAGCAGGTCGAGGCGGTTGCCGGCCTCGATCAGGCCGCTGTTGTCGATGTTGCCGGCTGTCGCGCTGAGGTCGTTCTGCGCGCGCAGGGTACCGGCGTTCCTCAGGTCCCCGCCGGTGATCAGGTTCACGTCGCGCCCCTGGATCAGCGCGCCGTTCGGGCCCAACCGCCCCTCGGCCTGGGCCAGGTAGACCACGGGGGCGAGGACCTTCTCGCCATTCACCTCGACTTCTTCCAGCCAAACGATGTCGTGGGTCAGCGCGGCCACCTGGGCGGCGCTGAGGGTGACGCCAGGGGTCAGTCCCAATACGTCCTTGCTGGCGATGGCGTTGTCCATCAGATAGCGGAACATCGCTTCGTCGCTGTTCAATCCGGCGATGAAGCGCTGCCCCGTACGCTGGACGATCGCTTCGCGTACCAGGCGCTGCTCGTATAGACCGTCGCCCAGGCGCTTCTTGCTGTCATCCGGATTGATACCCAGGCCACCGAGCAGGTAGTCCGAGTTGAGGAACTGCTTCAGCTCGGTGAGCGCCGGGTTGGTCTCGATCAGATACTTGTGGCTGTTGCTCGGTGTGGCATTGCTGGGCACGCCCTCAACGCGCGCAACCGACGGCAGGGTTTGCAACGCTGGCTGCCCAACCGGAGGCTCGGCAAGAACGGCGCTCCGCTCTTCGAGGCGAGGCAGGCTGCCCTGAGCCCTAACGGCCGAAGGCAGTGCCTGCACCGACGACTGCTCAGCCGGCAGATCGGCAAGGATGCTGCCATTGCCACCTGGACTGGAAACTACCCCCTCTACACGCACTGTCGAAGGCGAGGCCTGGACCGTCGCCTGCGCACCCTGCCAATTGGCGAGAATAGTTCCATTCCCATCGTGACCGGGCGCTGTGCCTTGAATACGATCAGCCGCGGGAAGGCTTGAGAACGAGGGTAGACCACCGCGCAGATCGGCGAGGATGACGCCATTGCCGCTGTGACCCGATGCATTGCCCTCGACGAGTCCACCCAGTCCCGTGGTCGCCTGGTGCTCACCGGCCTGGAAACGGCCAGTGTTTCCCCCGTCGCCCGAGATTGGCGCGGAAGCCCGTAGCGCATCGATAGCCTCAGCTACCCGGCCTTGATAGGCGGAACCGGTAAGCGAGGTGACCCGATCATCGCCGACACGACGCGCCTGGGTACTCCAGCCACTTGCGTCACTGCCTGCCTGTGCGGATACAGATACGCCATGGCCGCTCTGGGTGAGATCGCTGGCGGATTTCAGAGCACCACTTGCCTGGTTCACCTGGGCTCCTTGGGACGCCAGGCGGAAGAGCCCATTCTGGCCTTGAGGCAGGCTGAAGCCCGGCAAGGTGAGAGGATTGATCTGTTGCCTTGCCAAATCCGCTGGCAGTTGACTCTTCAGAGTCACTACGGCGCTCGTCGTGCTTGAAACAGCTATGTCCTGATGAGGTAACTGGGTTTCCTGAACGGCCTGAAATCCCTGTAGGACAGAGTTATTGAAACTCTCCGCAGCATTCACCGTTACACGACCGCCAGCTTGCACGACAGCACCAACCGTTGAGTTCGCCCCTTTGTTAATCGTCAACTCATCGAGAGGAGCCAATCCCTTAAGTAGATCTGGAATAGCATCCGTTTTTTTCGATGAATAATTCGGCGCCGGTATTCGTCCAATAGCCTTATTCCAGCGATCTGTGCCCGGATACTCAACATCTAAGGTACCGAAGTACAGGTGCCAACCCGGCCCACCATTTTTCCCGTTTCCATGAATGACCTCCAGCGGAGAGACTTTTTCATTAAAATTCTTGTCGAAATAATGAATATTCGGAAGTCTCCCCCCTGTGCTCGCATATCCCTCCCCATAACTGGGATCGTTGACAGCGTTATACGCCAATATGCGCATAAGCAATTCTTCGCCAAATTTACTCGGCGGCGAATAAACGCCCCTGACCGCATATTCCCCTAACGCATAACCTTTGTTTTCGAAATTACTCAGAGATAGCGTGGCGTCTCTTACAGCACTTATATTAGAAGCAATATTCTGCAGGCTTGCACCTACAACAAGCAGATCTCGACCAGCCGTAATTGAAGCAGCGGCAGAAGACTCTCCCAATGTAGACTTATATTCCCTGATCCAGACAAGCTCGCTCGAAGACCTAGTTTTTCCCCACCTCTCAGAAAGCTGACACCCCGTACAGCGGACGCCAATAGCGCTATTCTGCAAGTCACCTTCAATCTCTAGGGTTTCCCTTCTATTGAGAAGTGAACTCACGGAGAAACGCATATCACCTGTGCTCTCTAAATTCCCGGAAATGTTCTCCAAGCGATTTGCCCAGCCCCCCGCATCGTCGCGGGCGATATCCAGCCTGCCGAGGCTGTACACATCCCCGTAGAGGTTGGTGATGTCGCCGGCGCGCAGGGTCATGTCGGCGCCACTGAACAGCAACCCGCGCTCGTTGAGCAGGGCGGGCGCGTTCAATCGCAGGTTGCCACCGCCGCCCAGGGTGCCGTAGTTGTTCAGGCTCGCGGCGCTGGCCACGAGGTCGCCGGCAGCGGTGATCCGCCCACGGTTGACCAGCAGGTTGCCGGCGCCAAGCGTGACATTGGCGCCGCCGGCGAGGCTGGCGGCATTGCCGAGGTCGAGGCTGGCGGCGTTCAGGGCGAAGTCGCCGAGGCTGGTGGCGCGGCCGTTGCCACGGTAGCCGCCGCTCAGCTCGAGTCGCAAGCTGCCGTCGCTGGCCAGCAGGCCGTCGTTGCTCCAGTCGCCGCCGCGGCCAGTGAAGGACTGCACCGCCAGCAGCTTGCCCTCGGCCGTCTGGCGGAAGGTGCCGATGTCCAGGTTCAGGCGTCCGGCTTGCAGCACGCTGCTGTTGGTCCATTCGCTGGCGCGGATGTCCAGCAGGCCATTGGTGGTCAGTTCGCCGCCGGCGCGGATCACCTGCCCGGAATCCAGGCCGAAGGTGCCGTTGCCAGTGTGGAGGATGCGCCCGCCGGCGTTGGCCAGGCTGCCCAGTTGCAGGTCGAGGTCCTGGTTGGCGCTTTCCAGCACGCCGTAGGCGTTGTTCAGGCCGCCAGCGACCAGCCGCGTGCTGCCGCTGCGGCCAAGGGCGCGCAGGCTGCCGCCGCTGTTGTCGATCGCGGCGGCGCGCAGGTGCAGCTCGCTCTCGCTTTCCAACTGGCCGAAGCGGTTGGCCAGCGCGCCGGCCAGGCTGAAGTCGATGCGCCCGGCGCCGACCTTGCCGCCCTGGCCCGCCGCCGCGCCCTGGTTGAGGAAGCGCTGGCCGTCGAGACTGAGCAGGCCGCTGGCGTAGAGGCCGCCGCCCTGGTTGTCGAAGTCGGCGGTGACGATGCGGTTGTCGCCGCCCAGCGCCGAGAGATGGCCCTGCTGGTTGCGTACGCCTTGCCCGGCGCGAATCTCCAGCGACTGCGCCTGGGTAACGCCGGCGCTGTTGTCGAACAACCCGGTGACCAGCTTCAGCCAACCCTTGGCGCTGTTGAGCACGCCGCCGGCGCCGTTGTCGAGGCTGCCGCTCTGCAGGTCGAGGTTGCCGGCCCGGCTGTCCAGGCGGCCGCCCTGGTTGTCCAGCGCGCCGCCGATACGCAGCCGGTTGTCGCCCTGGGCCTGGAGCGTGCCCTGGCGGTTGTCCAGGCTGCCGGCCTGCACCTCGAGGGCGCCGGCCTGGCTGAAGATCAGGCCGTCCTGCTGGTTGCGCAGGGCGCCGCCGCCCAGGCGCAGGCTCATGTCGGCCTGGCTGGCGAGGGTGCCGGAGGCGCTGTTTTCGAGGCTGCCGGCGCTGATCTCCAGCAGCCCCTGGCTGACCAGCTTGCCGCCGCGGTTGTCGACGCTGGCGCTGCGCAGCAGCAGGTCGCCGCCGCTGGCCAGGCGCGCCGCGCCGGTGTTGACCAGGGCGCCGCCGAGGATGGCGTCGAGCCGGCCCTGGCTGATCAACTGGCCGTCGCTGTTATCCAGGCTGGCGCCCTTGAGCAGCAGGCTGCCGCCGTTGATCCGGCCGCCGGCGTTGTTCAGCAGCGTATCGTCGCGCTCGAAGCTCAGCGCGCGCTGCGCCGAGACCAGGCCGCCCTGGCCGTTGTCCAGCTTCCCGGCGATGCTCAGGGTCACGTCGCTTTCGCCGGAGACGATGCCCTGGGCGTTATCCAGGCTGGCGGCGTCGATCCGTTGCGCGCCCTTGCTGACCAGCGCGCCCTGGCCGTGGTTGTCCAACGCGCCGCCGAGGCTGATGGCCAGCTCGCCGTCCTTGCTCGAAAGGGTGCCGCCGGCGCTGTTGTCCAGGCTCCCGCCTGTCACCGTCAGGCCCTGCCATCCGGAGAGCAGGCCGGCGCCGGCGTTGCCCAGCGCGTCGGCGTCCAGGCGCAGTTTCCCGGCGCTGATGATGCGCCCCTGCTGGCCGTTGTCGATGCGCCTGGCCAGCAGCTCGAAGCCCTGCTGGCTGGAAATCTCGCCGCCCTGGCGGTTGTCGAGGACGTTCAGCCGCTCGATGCTCAGCGGGCCGCGGGCACTGATCAGGCCGCCCTGGTTATCCAGGTCGCCGCCTCGCAGGTCGAGACTGACGCCGCGCTCGCCGATCAGCCGACCCTGGCGTTGCACCAGGCGCTCGACCGTCAGGCGCAGGTCGCCCCGGGCGGAGATTTCGCCACCGTCGGCGGAATCGACGCGCCCTGCCGTCAGTTCCAGTTCGCCGTCGCTGGTGAGCAGGCCGCCACGGTTGTCCAGGTTGGCGGCGCTCAGGCGCAGCGACTGCTTGCCACTGAGGGCGCCGCCACG
The DNA here is from genome assembly GCF_037574965.1 of Pseudomonas sp. KBN12P06040. Lineage (NCBI taxonomy): Bacteria > Pseudomonadati > Pseudomonadota > Gammaproteobacteria > Pseudomonadales > Pseudomonadaceae > Pseudomonas > Pseudomonas sp. KBN12P06040. Next base: position 2,849,914 of record NZ_JBBELS010000001.1, on the reverse strand, counting down.
GTTGTCGAGGTCGGCGCTGCTGACGTCCAGCACGCCCTGGCTGATCAGTTGGCCACCCTCGGCGTTGTCCAGCGCGCCAGTGGCGACGCTCAGGCCGGCGTTGCCGGAGAGCAGGCCCTTGCCGCGGTTGTCCAGCGAGGCGCTGGCGAGCGTCAGGCGGGCGCCGGAGACGGTGCCTTCGGCGTGGTTGTCCAGCGCGCCATCGACGCGCAGGTCGATGCCGGCGCGGCTGGCCAGGGTGCCCTTGGCGCTGTTGTCCAGGCGAGCGGCCGCGATGTCCAGGCCGGCGGCGCCGGAGATCACCCCGCCCAGGCTGTTGTCCAGGGCCTGGGCGATGCGCAGGGTCAGGCTGTCGGCGCCGATCAGGCGCCCGCCGCGGTTGTCCAGGCTGGCGGCGGCGAGGGTGAAGGCGCGGTCGCTGGAGATTTCCCCGCCGGCGCCGTTGTCCACCGCGCCGAGCTGGCGCAGCAGCAGCGCGCCGGGCGTGGCGATCAGGCCGCCGTCGCGGTTGACCAGCGTGCCGCCATTGAGGTCGAGGGTGACGCCGGTTTCGCTGACCAGGACGCCGCCTCCGCGCTGGTCGAGGCCTTTCAGGTTGGCGTCGAGCAGGCCCTTGGCGCTGACCCGTCCCTGCTGGCCGTTGTCCAGCCGGGCGGCCACCAGGGTGATGCCGGCGTTGCTGCCGATGCCGCCGTTGCGGCTGTTGTCCAGCACGCCGGTGCGGATATCCACCGCGCCCTTGGCGCTGATCACGCCGGAACGGCTGTTGTCGAGGCTGGCGCCCTTCAGCGTCACGCCGGCATCGCTGAGCAGCCTGCCGCCCTGGTTGTCCAGCGCGGCCTGGCTGGTCAGCGCCAGCGCACCGGCGCTGGAGAAGGTCCCGCCACGGTTGTCCAGGCGCGCGGCGCGCGCCGTCAGGCTGCCTTCGCTGACCAGCGCGCCGCCCTGGTTGTCCAGCACGCCGCCGAGGCTCACGCTCAGGCTGTTCTGGCTGTCGAGCCGACCGCCGTCGCCGTTGAACAGTTCGCCGCCGTCCAGGCTCAGGCCGTCGCGCCCGGCCAGCACCCCCTTGGCCTGGTTCAGCAGGCGCTGCACGGTGAGACGCAGGCCGCTGTCGCCGATGACCTTGCCGCCGCGGTTGTCCAGTTGCTCGCGGGCGTTCACGGCGACCTTCGAGGTGCTGGAAATCTCGCCGGCGCGGTTGTCGACCTGCCGCGCCTCGATAGCGATGCCGCCATTCGCGGCGATCAGCCCGGACTGGCTGTTGTCGAGCGTGTCGGCGCGAAGGTCCAGGCTCCCCTGGCTGACCAGTTCGCCGCCTTGCTGGAGCAGCGTACCGACCGCCGCCTCCAGCACGCCTCGGGCGGCGATACGGCCTTGGTTGCCGTTGCTCACCTGGTCGGCTACAAGCTCCAGGCGGCCTTCACTCACCAGGCTGCCTTGTTCGGCGTTGTCCAGGCTGGTCACGCTGATACGGGCATCGCCCTTGCTGCCGATGGTTCCCGCACGGTTGTCCAAGACCTGAGACTCGATGGCCAGTCCGTCGGTCGCCAGGACCTGCCCCTTGAGACTGTTGTCCAGTGTCTTGGCGATGCGCAGGGTCAAAGCTTCGCTGCTGATCAGCCGCCCGCCCTGATTGTTCAGTGTGTTGGCGGCGAGGGTAAAAGCACGGTCGCTGGATATCTCTCCGCCGACGCTGTTGTCCACCATGCCGAGTTGGCGCAGCAGGAGCGCGCCAGGCGTTGAAACCAGACCGAGGTCGTGGTTGTCCAGGGTGCCACCGTTGAGGTCGAGGGTGACACCGCGCTCGCCGACCAGCGAGCCTCCCCCCTGCTGAAGCAACCCTTTCAGGTTGGCGTCGAGCGTACCCTTGGTGCTGATCCGTCCTTCCCGGCCGTTGTCGACCAACCCGGCGACCAGGGTGACGCCCGTATTGCCGCCAATGGATCCCTTCTGACTGTTGTTCAGGGCTCCGGTACGAATGGCCACAGCCCCTTTCGCACTGACCAGGCCCGCACGGCTGTTGTCGAAGCCAGTGCTGTTCAGGGTGGCTCCAGCATCGGTCACCAACCTGCCACCCTGGTTGTTCAACTCGCCCCGGCTGGTAACGAGCAGGCTACCCGCACTGGAGAAAGTCCCCACCTGGTTATTGACCTGGTCGGCCTTCACTGTCAGCGACCCTTCGCTGACCAGTGCACCGCTCCCCTGGTTGTCCAATGCACCACTGAGCGTTACATCCACCAGGCGTTGGCTGCTGAGCAGGCCGCCATCGCCATTGAGCAGTTCAGCGCCGTCCAGGTGCAATCCATCGCGACTGGCGAGCACACCCTTGGCCTGGTTCAGCAGGCGCTGCACGGTTAGGCTCAGCTCACTGTCGCCGATCACCTTGCCCCCCCGGTTGTCCAGTTGTTCCCGGACAGCCAGAGCCACCTTGGCCACGCTGGATATTTCCCCACCGCGGTTATCGATCTGGCGTGCCTCGGCGGTGACCCCGCCATCGGCGCTCACCAGGCCGCCATTGCGGTTATCCAGGCTATCGGCGTCGAGAGTCAGCGTCCCCTGACTGGCCAGTTCTCCACCCTGCTGCTCGAGGGTGCCAACCGTGACCTGCAGATCGCCCTTCGCGGCAATGCGCCCCTTGGCGCTGCTCACCTGCTTGGCGGTCAGATCCAGGGCGCCTTCGCTGACCACGCGGCCTGCCTCGTTCTCCAGGCGGTTCACCCCGATGTGTGTATCGCCCTTGCTAGCAACGATGCCGCTATGGTTGTCGAAGACGAGTGCAGCGACATCCAGCCCCCCGCTTGCGGAAAGAACGCCTTGGAGGCTGTTGTCCAGTGCCTGGGCGATGCGCAGGGTCAGGGAGTCGCCGCTGATCACGCGGCCACCCCGGTTGCTCAGCGCGGTCGCGGCGAGGGTAAAGCTTCGATCGCTGGATATCTCGCCACCGCCACTGTTGTCCACGACACCCAGTTGCCGCAGCAGCAAGGCTCCAGGCGTGGCGATCAGGCCCTGAGCACGGTTGACCAGTTCTCCCCCGCGCAGATCGAGTGCGATGGCCGTATCGCTGACCAGCCTGCCGCTGCCCTGCTGATCCAGCCCCTTCAGGTTGGCATCAATCGCACCCTTGGCAGTGATCCGGCCGTTCTGGCTGTTGTCCACCAGGTCCGCGACCAGCGCGAGCCCGGCACCGCTGCCTATGCCGCCCTTCTGGCTATTGTTGAGGCTGCCAGTACGGATCTCCGCGGCCCCCTTGGCGCTGACGATGCCGCCCTGGCTGTTGTCGAGGCTGGCGCTGCGCAGGACGGCACCGGCGTCGGTGACCACCCTGCCCCCCTGGTTGTTCAACGCACCCTGGCTGGAAAGCGACAAGGTCCCGGCGCTGGAGACTGCACCGCCCTGGTTGTCCAGCCGACCGCTCTTCACGCTCAGGCGTCCCTGGCTGCTCAAGCTGCCCGCCTGATTGCCCAATACGCCGTCCAGAATGACGTCGATGCTTTGCTGGCTGCTGAGCAGGCCGCCGTTGCCATTGAACAGTTCGGCGCCATTCAGGCGCAGCCCATCACGACTGGCGAGTACCCCGCCGTCCTGGTTGAGTACCCGTGGCGCGGCGAGGCGAAGTCCGCTATCGCCGATGGCCTTGCCGCCTCGGTTGTCCAACTGCTCGGCGACGTCCAGTGTCACCTGGCCCGGGCTGGCGATTTCGCCCGCACGGTTGTCGATCCTCCGGGCGGAAACGGTCAGGTTGCCATCAGCACTGACCAGACCGCCGCTGCGGTTGTCGAGGCTATCGGCCTCGAGCATCAGCGCACCCTCGCTGCTCAATTCGCCACCCGCCTGGTTAAAGGCTGTCACGCTGGCGTGCAGGTCACCCCTGGCCGCGATCCGTCCCCTGACACTGTTCGCTCGCTCGGCAGTCAGTTTCAGACGACCTTCGCTAAGCAGGTCGCCGTCATCGTTTTCCAAACGGGACACGTCGATATCGACGGCGCCCTTGCTGCCGATGGAGCCACTGCGGTTGTCCAGGGCAAGCGCCCGGATATCCAGGCCTCCGGTGCCGGAGAGAACACCTTCGAGGCTGTTGTCCAGAGCCTGGGCGATGCGCAACGTCAGTACACCGCCGCTGCGCAGGCGGCCACCCTGGTTGGTCAGCGCGGAGGTGGTGAGTGTGAAGGCTCGGTCGCTGGAAATTTCCCCGCCGCTGTTGTCCACCATGCCGAGTTGGCGCAGGAGCAAGGTTCCAGGCGTGGCGATCAGGCCCTGAGCGCCATTGGCCAGGGTTCCCTCGTTCAGGTCGAGTATGATGCCGGCATTACTGACCAGCCGCCCTTTCCCCTGCTGATCGAGTCCCTTGATATTTGCGTCGATCATGCCTTTGGCAGTGATCCGACCTTCCTGGCTGTTATCCACCTCAGTAGCAATCAGGCCGAGCCCGTCATTACTGCCAAGATTGCCTTTCTGGCTGTTGTTCAGAACCCCGGTATGGATCTCCGCCGCAGCGTTGGCACTGATGATCCCTGATCGGCTGTTGTCCAGGCTGGCGCTGGTCAGGCGCAGGCTGGAGTCCGTCACCAACTTGCCGCCACGGTTGTCCACCGCCTCCTGGCTGCTCAGTCTCAGCGCACCGGCGCTGGACAGAGTGGCGTCCTGGTTGTGTATGCGCCCGGCGCTCACCGTCAGGGTACCGTCGCTGAGCAGCGCGCCCTTGCCCTGATTGTCCAGCACGCCGTCCAGAGTGACCTCTATATGTCTCTGACTGCTGAGCAGTCCGGCATTGCCATTGAACAATTCGGTACCACTCAGGCGCAGCCCATCGCGGCTGGCGATTACTCCCTTGTCCTGATTGAGCACGCGTGGCGCGGTGATGCCCAGACCACTGTCAGCAACGACTTTGCCGCCACGGTTGTCCAGTTGCTCAGTGAGATTCAGCGTCGCCACGCCCTGGCTGGCAATCTCGCCGGCACGGTTGTCCACCTGCCGGACATCGATGACCACACCTCGGTTGCCGGCGATGCGACCAGCGCCGTTGTCGACTTTGTCGGCGTCGAGGGCCAGCGCGCCCTGAGTCGTCAGTTCTCCCCCGTTCTGCACCAGCGCACCGAGTTTGGCACGCAGTTCATCCTTGGCGACGATACGCCCCTTGGAATTGTTCGCCTCATCGGCCGCCAGCTTCAGGCCGCGTTCGGCGATCAGTGTGCCAGCGTCGTTTTCCAGGCGGGTCACACCGATATCGATGGCGCCCTTGCTGCCGATGGAGCCACTACGGTTGTCCAGGACGAATGCCTGGATATCCAGACCTCCGGCGCCGGAGACAATCCCCTCGAGGCTGTTGTCCAGGGCCTGCGCGATACGCAAGGTGAGGGCTCCACCGCTGAGCAGGCGTCCACCCTGGTTGTTCAACGCGGAGGTGGCAAGAGTGAACGCGCGGTCGCTGGAGATTTCCCCACCGCTGTTGTCCACCACGCCGAGTTGGCGCAGAAGCAAGGTGCCAGGCGTGGCGATCAGGCCTTGAGCGCGATTGACCAGGCTTCCCTTGTTCAGATCGAGCGTGATGCCGGTATCGCTGACCAGGCTGCCCCTGTCATGCTGGTCCAACCCTTGGAGAGCCGCATCGATCGCACCTTTGGCAGCGATCCGGCCCGCCTGGCTGTTGTCTACCCGAGCGGCGACCAGGGTGAGTCCCGCATCGCTGCCGATACTGGCTTTCCGGCTGTTGTTCAGGTTGCCGGTACGAATCTCCACGGCCCCCTTGCCACTGATCGCACCGGCCTGGCTGTTGTCGAGGCTGGCGCTGCTCAAGCTAAGTCCGGCGTCGCTCGCCAGTCTGCCGCCCTGATTGTTCAGGGCGCCCTGGCTGGTCACTGCCAATGCCCCTGCGCTGGATAGCGTACCGCCCTGGTTGTCGAGCCGGGCTGACTTCACCGTCAGGAAGCCCCGGCTGTCCAGGTCGCCGGCCTGGTTATCGAACGCACCGGCCAGGGAGACGTCGATACCCTTCTGGCTGGACAGCAGGCCCCCCGCGCCGTTGAACAACTCCGTAGCACTCAGGCGCAGCCCATCGCGGCTGGCGAGTACCCCCTTGTCCTGGTTGAGCACGTGCGGCGCGGTGATGCCCAGACCACTGTCACCGACGATCTTGCCGCCACGGTTGTCCAGCTGCTCAGTGAGGTTCAGCGCCACCACGCCCTGGCTGGCAATCTCGCCGACGCTGTTGTCCACCTGCCGGGCCGTGATGTCCACGCCCTGGTTGCCAGCGATACGGCCAGCGTTATTGTTTAGGATGCCCAGGTCGAGAGTCAGCGAGTCCTGACTGGTCAGTTCTCCTCCCTTCTGGCTCAGCGTGCCAACCTTGGCATGCAGGCTACCATTGGCGGCGATACGCCCCTTGGAACTGTTCGCCTCATCGGCTACCAGCTTCAGGCCGCGTTCGGCGATCAGTGTGCCAGCGTCGTTTTCCAGGCGGGTCACACCGATATCGATGGCGCCCTTGCTGCCGATGGAGCCACTACGGTTGTCCAGGACGAATGCCTGGATATCCAGACCTCCAGCACCGGAGACAATCCCCTCGAGGCTGTTGTCCAGGGCCTGCGCGATACGCAAGGTCAGGGCTCCGCCGCTGAGCAGGCGTCCCCCCTGGTTGTTCAACGCGGAGGTGGCAAGAGTGAACGCGCGGTCGCTGGAGATTTCCCCACCGCTGTTGTCCACCACGCCGAGTTGGCGCAGGAGCAAGGTGCCAGGCGTGGCGATCAGGCCTTGAGCGCGATTGACCAGGCTTCCCTTGTTCAGATCGAGCGTGATGCCGGTATCGCTGACCAGGTTGCCCCTGTCATGCTGGTCCAGCCCTTGGAGATCCGCATCGATCACACCCTTGGCGGCGATCCGGCCCGCCTGGCTGTTGTCTACCCGAGCGGCGACCAGGGTGAGTCCCGCATCGCTGCCGATACTGGCTTTCCGGCTGTTGTTCAGGTTGCCGGTACGAATCTCCACGGCCCCCTTGCCACTGATCGCACCGGCCTGGCTGTTGTCGAGGCTGGCGCTGCTCAAGCTAAGTCCGGCGTCGCTCGCCAGTCTGCCGCCCTGATTGTTCAGGGCGCCCTGGCTGGTCACTGCCAATGCCCCTGCGCTGGATAGCGTACCGCCCTGGTTGTCGAGCCAGGCTGACTTCACCGTCAGGAAGCCCCGGCTGTCCAGGCTGCCGGCCTGGTTATCGAACGCACCGGCCAGGGAGACGTCGATACCCTTCTGGCTGGACAGCAGGCCTCCCCCGCCGTTGAACAACTCCGTAGCGCTCAGGCGCAGCCCATCGCGGCTGGCGAGTACCCCCTTGTCCTGGTTGAGCATGCGTGGCGTTGTGATGTCCAGGCCACTGTCACCAACGATCTTGCCACCGCGGTTGTCCAACTGTTCGCGAGCGCTCGCCACCACCCTCGACGTGCTGGAGATATCGCCCGCTCGGTTGTCGATCAACCGAGAGCTCAAGTCGAGATCCTGGCCGGCGACAATGCGACCGCTGCGATTATCGAGCCGATCCGCCTTCAAGAGCGTACGGCGCTCGCTGACCAGCTTGCCGCCCACACTGTTGTCCAGACGAGCGACCTCGATGTCCATGTCTCCCTTGCTGGAAAGGAGACCGGCACTGCGATTGTCCAGTGCGGCAGCCTGGACCTGCAGCTCGTTCAGACCGACGACCTGGCCGCCACGGTTGTCGAGATCGCCACGGGTCTTGACCACGGCGCGGTCCCGGCTCTGCAACAGGCCGTCCTGGCGGTTGTCCAGGCTGCTCGCCTCGACCCGCAGTTCGCCCTCGGCGAGCAGCTTGCCGCCACGGTTGTCCAGGTGCCCGGCGTCGACCCGGACGGTCGCCCCCTTCAGGCTGCCGCCCTGGTTGTCCAGCGCCTGGCTCGCCTTCGCTTCCAGCGCGCGGCTGGCCACCAGGCTGCCGGCGTTGCGCAGGGTGCCGCTGCGCAGCTCGAGGTCGCCGCGCGCGTTGCGCCGCTCGTCTGGCTCGACGCCGGCTTCGATCACCCCGGCGTTGTCGATATGCGCCGCCTCCAGCGCGATGCGTTCGCGCGCCGCCAGGCTCTGCCGGTTGACCAGTTCCTCCGCGCTGCGAATCTCGGCGCTGCCACCGGCGTAGGTCTTGCCGTTCAGCTCCACGGCCTGGGCCGCGATCTTCAGGTCGCCCTGGCTGGAGGCCTGGGCCAGGCTCAGCTTGCCGCTGGCGTCGATGCGGATGTCGCCGCCGCTGGCGGCCATGTCGCCGGCCAGCTTCACCCCCACGCCCTGCTCGGTGCCGACCAGGCGGATCGCCCCGGCGTACATCCCGCCCAGCGCCGAGCTGTCGATCGCCAGCTGTGGCTTCTCGCTGCCATCGGCGGCGCGCGGCGTGGCCTGCAGGCTGTCGGCCTGGACGTCGTTGCGGCCGGTGACGATGTTGAGGTTCTTCGCGTAGAGCTTGGCGTTGAGCTTGGCGCTGCGGGTGATCAGGTCGAACTGTTCGAGGTTGCCGACGTTCAGTTCGGCGCCTTCGACGACGATGTCGCCGCCGTCCACCTGGAAGCGCTCCAGGCGCTGGCCGTCCATGATCGGCTTGCCGGTGGTGAGGGTCGCGCGCGGCGTGTTGATGAAGCCGCAGCCCTGGCAGGTGATGCCGTGCGGGTTGGCGACGATCACCCGCGCCGACTGCCCGGCCACCTCGGTGTAGCCGGCTAGGGTGCTGCGGTTGCCGCCGGTGACCTGGTTGAGGATCACCTGCGCCGCCTGGCCCTTGAGGTTGGGGTTGCCGAGGATGATCCCGCCGAGCTGGGTACCCTGGGTCTTGCCGGTGGCGTTGTTGAGGATCAGCCCGTTGGCGCCGACGTTGTAGTCGCGGAAATGGTTGTTCGACAGCCCGGCGCCGTTGGGCGTGGCGATATTGACGATGGGCACGCCGTTGCCCGCCTGGCCCAGGCCGGTGTTGCCGCCGGCGGCCTTGTCCAGCGCCAGCCCCGCCGCCGCGGCGACGATCGGGTTGAGGAACAGGATGCCGGCCAGGGACAGGGCGATGCACTGGTTCAGCGGGCTGCGGATGTCCATATCGTTACTCCTTGGCGGGTAGGGGCCCGGCGAGGTTAAGCAAGGTTTTCCAAGGAAAGGGCCTCGATGCAGGTAGGCGCTTTCCTAAAGCGTTCAGGAGGTCGCCGCGTCTTCAGAAGAACGCGTCGACCCGGAAATAGATCGGGTGCTCGCGCCGCTCGATGGCGCTGGGCCGCTCCAGCGAGCGGGCGAAGCCGACGCTGGCGGCGAAATAGCGGCCGCGGGCATCCAGTTCGATGGCGTTGCCGCTCATGCGCCCGCTGGCGCCGTCGTTGTAGCGGTCGTGGCGGATCACGCCGACGTCGTAGGCGAAGGCCACGCCGTATTCCTGCAGCCAGGGCCGCAGCGGCGCCCATTCCACCGCGCGCCGCCAGCGCAACTGGTTGCGCCAGTAGCCGCCGCTGTCGCCGGTCAGGGTCTGGTCCTTGAAGCCGCGCACCGAGCTGTTGCCGCCGAGGCTGATGCGCTGCGGGCTAAACAGCACGTCCTCGCTCCTTTGCCCGGTGGCCAGGCTGTCGAAGCTGAAGCGCTCGCCCCATAGCTGGAACGGCTGCAGGTAGCTGAGGGTCAGGCTGTACTTGTCGTAGCGCGCATTCGGATCGCCCGCCTGCGGGTGGCCGCGACCCTGCGCGCCAAGGGCGCCGATGCCCTGCTGCCAGCCGAGGTCGAGGTTGACGAAGCCACTGCCGATCCGCCGGCCATGGTTGAAGCCGAGCTGGGTCTCGGTGATCCGCGTGCTCTGGTCTTCCAGGCGGGTGTCTTCGACATAGTTGTTGGTGCGCTGGTGGCTGAGCCCCAGGCTCATGGCGGTCTTGCTCACACCGTCGCGGTGCAGCACGCGTTCGGCGCGGAACTGGTGGCTGCGGCTGTCGCCATCGAGCTTGAAGGGGAAGCCGCTGGCCTCGTTGCGCGTGCGGTAGTCGCTCTGGCTGTAGCCGTAGGTGAAGGTCCACCAGCCCCAGGGCAGGCTGTAGAACAGGCTCTGGCTGTCGGAATGGCGCCAGCGGTCGGTCACCGCGTCGCGGTTGGCGCGCAGGTTGAGCTGGTCGGCCAGGCCCAGCGGGCTGTCCCAGTCCAGACCCAGGCCCATCTGCTGCTCGCCGGTGCTGACGTCGCCGTCGTTGTTGCGCGTGGCGGAGACCCGCCAGGGCTTGTCGCGCTCGCCCTTGAGACGCACTCGGCTGCCGCCGACCTCGCTGCCGGGCACCAGCTCCAGTTGCGCCTGGCGCGACGGCAGGCGACTCAACTGGTCGACCAGTTGCTCCAGTTCGCGCAGGTCGAGCAGCTCGCCGGTCCTGCCCGGAAAGCTCATCGCCAGTTCGCGCGGGCTGGCCAGCGCGGAGCTGTCCAGGCCCTCCAGGCGGCCTTCGACGACGATGATGCGCAGGGTCCCGGAGGCCAGGTCCTGCTGTGGCAGGTAGGCGCGGGTGGTGACGTAGCCGCGATCCAGGTAATGGTCGGTGACGGCCTTGAGCAGCGCATTGAGCTGGCCGACGCCCAGGCAGCGCCCCTGGTAGGGCGCCAGCAGTTGGCGACGCGCGCTTTCGCCGAGGTGCCCGGCGCCCTCCAGCTCGATGCGGCGGATCTCGAAGCAGCGCTCGTCGTCGCCGGAGGCATCCGCAGCGGCGGGCGCTCCCTTGCCGGGCAGTTGCTGGAGTTCCTCCAGGCGCTTGCGCTGTTCGTCCAGCAGGCGCTGCTGGCGGTCGCGGATCAGGTCGCGGTCACCGGGGGAGGTGAAGGGGGCGGCGCTGGCAAGCAGCGGCAGTAAAACCAAGCCAGCGACAACCGCTCGATAGCTAGAACGCAACATCCGATGTCCTGCGAGTTCCCTTCAATATCCACCGCATAGCTAAACGACATGGGCGTGTTGAGGGGGGATTAGTCCAAAAGTAGGAATGCTAATCCAAACAGGGACAGGAGGGAATGGCACTTTGCCTTCATTGCGTCGTCCTGGCTGTACGGACGTTTCAGGATCGATGCGATGTCGTCATTTTCGTAATGGGAAGGACCTATCGGTCTCCAGGCAGCGCTCGGCCGGGTTCTGGTGAGCTGATTATTTGCGCTCGTGGCCCGGCAGAAAGAAGCCCCGCCAAGGCGGGGCTGCTTTGACGCAGACTCGAATTCACTTCACCGGCAGGTCCTTGCCCCACAGGCGCACCGCCTTGATCCCTTCCGCGCCGCCTTCGAAGACGAAGGTCTGGCGGATGCCGGCCTTGGCCGGGACGGTGACGTCGTCGGGGTTGGCGAGGGCGACCAGGGCGTTGGAGTAGCCGTCGTTGTCGATCACCAGCAGCGCGCCGGTCTGGGTCAGGTTGATCAGGCGCACGGTGGCGTCGCCGTCGTTCTTGAAGCCGAGGGTGACGGCCAGTTGCTGGTCGCGCGGCTCGGTCTTGAGCACTTCGACCTGGCCGATCTCGGCGAAGCCGGCGTTGTCGGAGACCACCTTGGCGCCATCAGCGCCTTGGGCCGACTGGCGGCCGCTGGTGATGCCCTCGCTGACCCCGCCGAGGAGGTTCTTGCCAGTCTCGATGGCCGAGGACACCGCGGCCTTGGCCGCGTCCTTGACCGAGCTGCCCTCCTCCGCGGCCACGGCGCTGCCGGCGGCCAGGGGCAGGAGCAGTCCCAATGCGGCGATCCTTGCGTTCATTCGTCCATCCTCTGGTGGTGTGGGAGGCAGCCAGACTAACAGCCGTCTAGCGGCCGTTCCAGTGGCGCGCCCGGCGCTTGCGCCACCAGATGTAGACACCGGTCAGCGACAGACCGGCGATGGCCAGGCCGAGGGCGGCGATGGCGATGCGTCCCGGCAGGCCGGCGATGCGCCCGCCGTGGATCGGGTACTGCAAGCGGTAGAAACGCTCTCCCCAACTGCCCTGCCCGGCGACTTCCTGGCCGAGCAGGCGGCCGTCGCTGCCGTGGAAGAACAGCCAGGACTTGCCCATGGGGTCGTCGTGGTCGCCGAAGCCGGCGCCGAAGAAGTTGTATTCGAAGCTGTAGTACAGCTCGCCGATCGGCTCGGCGATGCCCAGCCGCGCCGCTTCGACGCTGGCCAACTGGAAGGTGCGGTCGTAGTCCAGGCGGGTCTCCCCCAGTTGCTCCCTGGGCAGCCGCCCGCGCGCCTCGTAGACGCTCGGTTCGATCGGCGAGAACAGCGATACCAGCGGCTTGAACACCTGGCTCGGCAGGTTCAGGGCGACGCTGCTCAGCGCCACCGGCGCCAGCAGCAGCCAGAGCCAGAGGCCGCCGGCGCGATGCAGGTCGAAGTTGAAGCGGTAGGCGTTGCCGCGCTTGATCTTCCAGGCGGTCGCCCACTTGCTCCAGAACGGCCGGCCGCGCGGCAGGGTCAGCCAGGCGCCGACGAAGCAGTCGAGGAACCAGAACATCGCCACCCCGCCCATCAGGTACAGGCCCCAGTTCCCCGGCAGGGTCAGGTTGTGGTGGAACTCCAGGACCCAGGGAACCAGGTTCGCCGGCTGGAAGCAGCAGGCCGCCCAGAGGCGCTTGCCGACTTCCTCGCCGCTGACCGGGTCGAGGTAGAACACGTCGTGCTCGACCTTGGCGCCGGCCTCGCGCGGCACGGTGGCGAGCAACGCCGGATGCCCGCCCGCCTCGGGATACTCCATGTACCACACCAGTTGTCGCGGATAGCGTGACTCGACGCGTTGCACCAGGCTGCCCGGGGAAAGGCGCTCGCCGCCCTCGCCCACGGCGTAGAAGCCGGGGTTCAGCCATTCGTCGATTTCATGATGGAAGGCCAGCAGGCTGCCGGTGAGACCGGCGAGGAAAAGGAACAGCGCGGTAGCCAGACCGACATAGCGGTGCAGCAGAACCAGGACGGGGCGCATGGGGGCTCCAGGTAACCAGGGTACGGCCGGCGACGCCGGCGAATGCCCGGCGCGTACGTTGCGCGCCGGGCTGCTTGGCCGGTACCGCGGCGCTGGCGCCGGGGCCCGGGTGGACGGTCAGAACTGGTAGTTCACCGTCGCGGTCACGTTGCGCTTCTCGCCGAAGTAGCAGAAGTCCAGGCTGTAGCAGGACGCCACGTAGTCCTTGTCCAGCAGGTTGTTGGCATTGAGGCTGACGTCCAGGCCTTTCAGGCCGAGCTTGCCGAGGTCGTAGCCGATCCGCGCGTCGACCAGGGTGTAGTCCGGCACCCGCAAGGTGTTTTCCTTGTCCGCCCAGGTCTCGCCGACGTAGCGCGCGCCGCCGCCGATGCTCAGACCGCTGAGCGGGCCGGCGTCGAAGGCATAGTCGGCCCACAGCGAAGCCATGTGCTTGGGCGCCTGGTTCGGCGTATGGCCCTGGTTGCCGTCCAGCGACTTGGTGTAGGTGATGTCGGTGTAGGTGTAGCTGCCGAGCAGCTTCAGGTTGTCGCTGAGCTGGGTATGGGCCTCCAGTTCGAGCCCCTGGGAGCGCACTTCGCCGACCGAGGTGTAGAAGTTGTCCTGGGGCTCCTTGGAGGCGACGTTTTCCTGGGTGATATGGAACAGCGAGGCGGTGTAGAAGCTGTTGCTGCCCGGCGCCTGGAACTTCAGGCCGAGTTCCCACTGCTTGCCCTCGGTGGGCGCCAGGGGCGTGCCGGAGGCGTCGGAATAGGCGTTCGGGTTGAACGACTCGGAGTAGCTGACGTAGGGCGCCAGGCCGTTGTCGAACAGGTACAGCGCGCCGATCCGCCCGGTGAATTTCTCCCAGTCGTCGTCGGCCTTGCTGCCGGTGCTGCGGTTCTTGTCGGTGACGCTGACCCAGTCCTGGCGCAGGCCGAGCGAGAAGCGCCACTGGTCGATGTCGATCAGGTCCTGGAGGTAGACGCCGGTCTGCTCCAGGCGGCGGGTGTGGTTGTCGTCCGGGAAATAGCTGATGGCGTCGTCGCCGTAGATCGGGTTGAACGCGTCCAGCGCCGAGGCCGAGCCGGAACGCCAGTCGACCACGGTGCGCCGGCGCTGATAGTCGAGGCCGGTGAGCAGGGTGTGGCGCGCCGCGCCGGTGGCGAATTCGGCCTGCAGCATGTTGTCGACGATATACGCCTGCAGGTGCTCGCGGGCGCCGCTGAAGTAGCGGTTCAGCTTGCTCGGCTCGCTGGCGCTCCAGCCGTAGGCGTAGACCTGCGACAGGTCGACGTCGGAGTCCAGGTAGCGGAAGTTCTGCCGCGCCGACCAGACGTCGTCGATGCGTTGCTCCAGCTGGTAGCCGAACATCCGCTGGGTGCGGTCGAAGTCGTCCTTGCTCGGCTCGCCATCGAAGAACTCGCGGGAGATGTGCCGGCCGTTGTGGTGCGACAGGGTGCCGTCGGCCGGTACGCCGCCGTGGTAGCCCCCGTTGGGATCGTGTTGCAGGTAGCCTTGCAGGGTCAGGGTGGTGTCATCGCTGAAGTCGATGGCCAGGGTCGGGGCGATGGCGTAGCGCTCCTCCTTGACGTGATCGAACTGGGTGTCCGAGCCCTTGCCGAGACCGACCAGGCGGTAGGCGATGCGCTTCTCCTCGTCGAGCGGCCCGCTGAAATCGAAGCCCATCTCCTTCTGGCCCATGTTGCCGATGCTGCCGGTGATCTGGCGGTAGTCCTCGTACAACGGCTTCTTGCTGGTCAGCGCCACCAGGCCGCCCGGCAGGCTACGGCCGTAGAGCACCGAGGACGGGCCCTTGAGCACATCGATGCGTTCGAGGAAGTACGGGTCGACCTGCATCGAGCTGAAGGTGCCGCTGTCGCCCATGGCCTTGAGGCCGTCGAGGTAGATGTTGTCCACGCTGTTGTCGGCGAAGCCGCGCATCACCACGTAGTCGTAGCGGTTGGAGGCGCCGACCTGGCCGGTGAAGATGCCGGGGGTATAGCGCATCGCCTGCTGCACGGTCTTGGAGGCGGTGTCGTCGATCTGCTCGCGGGTGATCACCGAGACGGTCTGGCTGGTTTCCAGCAGCGGCTTGCTGGTCTTGGTGGCGATCTGGCTATGGGTGGCCAGGTAGCCATCGGTGCTGCCCAGGTTGTTGCCGAGGGCGAAGACTTCCACCGCCTGCATGTTCAGCACGTCGCCGTCCTTTGCCGGCGCCTCGCGCAAGACGAAGCTGCCGTCGCCCTGGTCTTCCGCTTCCAGCGGGGTGTCGGCGAGCAGCCGGGCCAGGCCCTGCTGCACGGTGAAACTGCCGCGCAACCCCTGGGAGCTGTAGCCACCGGTCTGCGCCGGAGTGGCCGATAGGGTGATGCCGGCTTCGCGGGCGAAGCGGTTGAGCACGTCACCCAACTGTCCGGCGGGGATCGCATAGGGCCGCGCCTGTTCCGCCGCCGCTTCGGCGGCCGAGGCGCAGAGCGGCGCCGCGCCGGCCGCCATGGCCAGTGACAGCAGGGCCGCGCGCACCGAACGGCTCAGGCGCGAGGCGCGGGGGAAATCGAGGGACGACGGGGCATTGCGGAGGACGACGGCGGTGGCGGTCATGAACGGGATCCGTTGGAGTCGTTGAAGGGTGTTCAATCGATAAAGCCGGACCAGTCGCGGAAAGCCGACAAAATAATGAAAATAATTTTCAGTGCGTTTCGCTCCGGGCGGAAGCAAGCGTCCACGCGGCCGCCGGCGCGACTCAGGCGGCGACCACCCTCACCCACCAGCGGGTATGCCGCTGCAGGCGCACCGGCAGGGTCCGCGCGAGCACCTGCAACAGCTTGTCGGTGTCGTCCAGGCGGTAGACCCCGGACAGGCGCAGGTCGGCGACCTCCGCGGCGCAGCCGAGGTAGCCGTTGCGGTAGCGGGCGACCTCGGCGAGGAAGTCGGCCAGGCGCATGTCGCGGGTGACGATCAGGCCATCGGCCCAGGCCACGGCGTCCATCTGCGGCCGTTCGAGGCGCCGCACGCCGTCGGCGGCGATCCGATAGCTCTGCCCCGCCTCGGCCACCGGAGCCTGCAGCGGACGCTCGCCGAAGGCATCGATGCGCACCGAACCCTCGCTGACGCTGAGACAGGTGGCGGCATCTTGCAGGCGTACGTTGAAACGGGTGCCGAGGGCCTCGAACAGCCCTTGCGCGGTACGTACCCGCAGCGGCCTGTGCGTGGGCGATTGCGTATCGGCGCCGCTGGCGAGGAAGATCTCGCCGCGGGCGAGGAGGATCAGGCGCTGGCCGGCGTCGTAGCGCACGTCGACCGCGCTGTCGGTGTTCAGTTGCAGGCGGGTGCCGTCGACCAGCTCGATACTGCGTCGCTCGCCGGTGGCGGTGCTGTAGTCGGCGCTCAGGCGCTGCCAGGGCAGGCTGTCGCGACCGACCCAGGCCACAGCGCCGCCAGCCACCAGCAGCGACAGCAGTTTCAGCGCCTGGCGCCGCTGCAGGCGCTGCGCGCTGCTGTCCAGGGTGCCGTAGGCGACCCCGCCGGGCAGCGCCTTGAAGCGTCCGTGCAGTTCTTCGTTGAGCGCGCTGACCTGCTGCCAGGCCCGCTCGTGCTCGCCGTGCTCCGCGCGCCAGGCCGCGCAGGCGCGCTGCAGGCGATCGTCGGCCGGCTGCGAGCGCAGGCGGACCAGCCAGTGGATGGCCTGCCTGACCACCGCTTCGTCGACCCTACCGCGCGTCCCGTCCACGGCTCCGCTCATTCGCCGTAGCGCAGCAGGTAGCAGTGGTACAGCGCCTCGGCCACGTAGCGCTCGACGCTACGCTGGGAAACCCCGATGCGTTCGGCGATCTGCCGGTGGCTGAGGTCTTCGCACTGGGCCAGGAGGAAGGCGGTGCGGACCTTCGGCTTGAGCCCGTCGAGCATCCGCGAGATTTCCTCCAGCAGTTCCAGCACCAGTTCCCGCGCCTCGGGCGACGGCGCCTGTGCCTCGGGCAGGTGGGCGATGCTTTCGAGGTAGGCGCGCTGCAGTTCCTCGCGACGCCAGTGGTCGATCACCAGGCCGCGGGCGATGGTCCGCAGGAACGCGCGCGGCATGCCGATCTCGCGCAGTTCGCGCTTGAGCAGGATGCGCAGGAAGGTGTCCTGGGCCAGGTCCGCCGCGTCCGCCGCGCAGCCCAGCTTGCCGCGCAACCAGTTCTGCAACCAGCCATGGTGCTCGCTGTACAGCGCATGCATGGCGCGATGGTGGGCGCTGAGAAGGATCGGGGCGGACATGGGAAAGTTGGGGCGACACATGAATGATAATGAATCGCATTGTCGAGAAGCCGCGGCCTTTTTGCAATAGCACCCGCCGGCCGGCGCCCTACTCGGCCGCCGCGCCTTCGCGCAGGCAGGCCAGCAGGTCTTCGCTGGCGCGGTCGCGATGCGGTTCGTCGCGCCAGCACATGCCCACCGCGCCCTCGCCGGGAATCTCCAGCGCCAGCCTGGCCACCAGGCCGAGCCCGGCGAGGTGCTCGACCACCCGCGCCGAGCCGATGGATAGCATGTCGCTGCCACGCAACAATTCGATGTTGGCCAGCATCGACGATGACTCCAGGCGGTAGGCCGGCGGCTGCCGGCCGCCCTGGGTCAGGGCCATGTCGAGCTTGCTGCGGATCGGCGAGCCGGGCGGCCAGACGATCCAGTCGTAGCGCCGCACGTCTTCCCAGTCCAGCGCGGCGGCCTGGGCCAGCGGGTGACCGGGCCGCGCCATCACCACGATCGCCTCGCTGTAGAGCACCTCGCAGCGCAGGCTGGCGCGCGGCGCATAGTTGTCCAGGCGCCCCACCACCACATCGAGCTGGCGTTTCTCCAGCCGTTCGAGAAGGCCGTTCATGGTGCCTTCGAGCAGTTCCACCTGGGCCCCGGGGTAGCGTCCGAGGAACGCCCGCAATGCGCGCGGCACCAGGCTCGGCGCGGAGGCCGGCGACGTGCCGAGGAGCACCCGGCTGCCGCTGCCGCTGCGCATCGCCTCGAGGTTCTGCCGCGCCCGCTCCATCTCGGTGAGCACGCGCTGGGCGTGGTTGAACAGGGTCATGCCGTAGGGCGTCGGGCGCAGGCCGCGGGCGTGGCGCTCGAACAGCGGCGCGCCGACGTCCTCCTCCAGTTCCTTGAGCCACTTCGACAGGCCCGGTTGGGTGGTGTGTGCGGCCCGGGCGGTGCCGCTGAGGTTGCCGGTCTCCATCAGGCTGACCAGCAGTTGCAGGTGTTGCAGGCGCAGGCGGCGGGTCCAGTCCATCGCAAGCCATCCTCGAATACGTATAGGTCGATGTCTAAATATCATTATTCGGTTATGCCTTCACCTCGAATAATGACTACCAGACCGAGGCGGCCCCGCCTCCTCCCGCCGGAGATTCATCGGTATGCATAACGACAATTCCACCGAGAAGCGCGCCGACTTCTATCGCCGCATCCGCCAGCAGCACCTCACCCCGCTCTGGGAAGCCCTGCACAGCCTGGTCCCGGCGCAACCCGCCGGCGGCTGCCAGGCGGCGCTGTGGCGCTATCGCGAACTGCGCCCGTTCCTGCTCGAGGCAGGCGACCTGATCAGCGCCGAGGAAGCGGTGCGCCGCGTGCTGGTGCTGGAGAACCCGGACCTTCCCGGCCAGTCGGCGATCACCCCGAGCCTCTACGCCGGCCTGCAACTGATCCTGCCGGGCGAGATCGCCCCCAGCCACCGGCACACCCAGTCGGCCCTGCGCTTCGTCGTCGAGGGCTACGGCGCCTACACCTCGGTGGACGGCGAACGCACCCGCATGGAGCCGGGCGACTTCATCATCACCCCGTCCTGGACCTGGCACGACCACGGCAACCGCGCCGCCGCGGAAGGCGGCGAGCCGGTGGTCTGGCTGGACGGCCTGGACATCCCGATGCTGCGTTTCTTCGGCGCCACCTTCGCCGAAAACCATGATGAACCGGTACAGCCGTTGCGACGTGGCGAAGGCGACAGCCTCGCCCGCTACGGCAGCAACATGCTGCCGCTGCGCCATCAGCCGACGACGCCGACCTCGCCGCTGTTCAGTTACCCCTACACGCGCAGCCGCGAGGTCCTCGAGCGCCTGGCGCGCCTCGAACGGCCCGATCCCTGGGAAGGCCACAAGCTGCGCTACGTCAACCCGGCCACCGGCGGCTGGGCCATGCCGACCATCGCCACCTGCCTGCAACTGCTGCCGGCCGGCTTCCTCGGCCAACCCGCGCGCAGCACCGACGCCAGCGTCTATTCGGTGGTGGAAGGCAGCGGCGTGGCGCAAATCGGCGGCCGGCGCTTCGCCTTCGAGGCCAAGGATCTGTTCGTCGTGCCCTCCTGGGCCGAGCTGCGCCTGGAAGCCGGCGCCACCGACTGCGTGCTGTTCAGTTTCTCCGACCGTCCTGTGCAGCAGGCGCTCGGCATCCTCCGCGAATCCCGCGAACCCCTCGCCCACTGAAGGACCCGTCCCATGAGCCATCTCTTCGCGCCCGAAGCGCCCGTCAGCCTCACCATCCATGGCAGCGACCAGACCTTCCCGGTGCGGCGGGTCTACTGCGTCGGCCGCAACTACGCCGCCCACGCCCGGGAAATGGGCTTCGATCCCGAGCGCGAGCCGCCGTTCTTCTTCTGCAAGCCGGCCGACGCGGTGGTCCCGGTCGCCGCCGGCAGCACCCTGGAGCTGGCCTACCCGAGCCAGACCGGCAACTACCACTACGAGATCGAACTGGTGGCGGCGATCGGCAAGGGCGGCTGCGACATCCCCCTGGAGCAGGCCGAGCAACACGTCTGGGGCTACGCGGTGGGCCTGGACATGACCCGCCGCGACCTGCAGATGCGCATGCGCGAGATGGGCCGGCCCTGGGAGATCGGCAAGGCCTTCGACCGCTCGGCGCCGATCGGCCCGCTCTACCCTGCCAGCCAGGTCGGCCATCCGCGCCACGCCGCCATCAGCCTCCAGGTCGACGGCGAGGATCGCCAGCGCAGCGACATCGACCAGTTGATCTGGTCGGTGGCGGAAACCGTCAGCTACCTGTCGCGCTTCTTCGAGCTGCGCCCCGGCGACCTGGTCTTCACCGGCACCCCGGAAGGCGTCGGCGCGGTCGAGCGCGGCGAGCGGATGCTCGGCGCCATCGACGGCCTCGGCGAACTCAGCGTCCGCGTGGTCTGACCCACCGCCCGCGCACGGCGCGGGCCCACCCTGCCCTTCATCCGGGCTGTCGCCACGGCGACGGCCGAGGAACGCTCATGCCTACGCCCGACAAGAACAACAAGATCGACGTCCAGGCCTTCATCGATGCGCAGGCGGTTTCCGCCTTCCAGTTGCGAGTCCTGTCGCTGTGCTTCCTGATCGTCGCCATGGACGGATTCGACACCGCCGCCATCGGCTTCATCGCCCCGGCCCTGGCCCACGACTGGCAACTGAGCCCGGCGCAACTCAGCCCGATCCTCGGCGCCGCGCTGGCCGGCCTGGCCCTCGGCGCCTTCGCCGCCGGCCCGCTGGCCGACCGTTTCGGACGCAAGAGCATGCTCCTGCTCTCGGTGCTGTTCTTCGGCGGCTGGAGCCTTGCCTCGGCCTACGCCGGTTCGGTGGAAACCCTGGCCCTTCTGCGCTTTCTCACCGGCCTCGGCCTGGGCGGGGCGATGCCCAACGCGATCACCCTGACCTCCGAATACTGCCCGCGCCGGCACCGCGCGCTGATGGTCACCGCGATGTTCTGCGGCTTCACCCTCGGCTCGGCGCTGGGCGGCCTGCTCGCCGCGCGGATGGTCCCGGCGCTGGGCTGGGAAAGCGTGCTGCTGCTCGGCGGCGGCCTGCCCCTGGCGAGCCTGCCGCTGCTCTGGGCATGCCTGCCGGAGTCGGTGCGCTTCCTCGCCCGCCGCGCACCGGACGCGGCGCGCCTGCGGCGCATCCTCGAACGCCTGGGGCGCCTGCCCGACGGCTGGGCCGGGCGCCTCGAACTGCCCGCCGACGAGTCCGACGGCACCTCGCCCCTGCGGCAGATCCTCGGCGCCGAGCTGCGCGGCGGCACCCTGCTGCTCTGGGCCACCTTTTTCATGGGCCTGCTGATCATCTACCTGCTGACCAACTGGCTGCCGACGCTGATCGGCGGCACCGGCTTCAGTCTCGGCGAGGCGGCGACGATCAGCGCCATGTTCCAGCTCGGCGGCACCCTCGGCGCACTCCTCCTGGGCAGCGCCATGGATCGCTTCGACGCGCACCGGGTGCTGAGCCTGGCCTACGTCGGCGGCGCCCTGTTCATCCTCGGCATCGCCAGCCTCTACCACAGCTTCGCCCTGCTGGCGCTGTGCGTCGCCGGCGTCGGTTTCTGCATCAGCGGCTCGCAGGTCGGCGCCAACGCCCTGGCCGCCGATTTCTATCCGACCCGCAGCCGCGCCACCGGGGTCAGCTGGGCCCTCGGCCTGGGCCGCATCGGCTCGATCGTCGGCTCCCTCAGCGGCGGCGCCCTGCTCGGCCTGGGCCTTGGCTTCAGCGGCATCCTCGCCCTGCTGGTGATCCCGGCGCTGCTCGCCGCCGTGGCCGTGCATCGCCTGGGCCGGCGCCGGGCCAGGCCTTCTTCCGTCACTCTCTGAACAGGACTTCCCATGCAGCTCTACAGCTTCTTCAACAGCTCCACGTCCTATCGGGTGCGTATCGCATTGGCCCTGAAAGGTCTGGATTACCAGGTAGTGCCGGTCAACCTGCGGCAGGGCGAGCAACTGCGCCCGGCCGACCGCCAGCGCAACCCGATGGGCGCGCTGCCGACCCTGGTCGACGCCGACGGCCGTCGGTTCAGCCAGTCGCTGGCGATCATCGACTACCTCGACGCCGTGCAGCCCGAACCGCGCCTGATCCCTCTCGACCCACTGCATCGCGCCCAGGCGCTGGAACTGGCCCTGCTGGTGGCCTGCGACATCCATCCGCTGAACAACGTGCGGGTGCTCAAGTACCTGACCCAGGTCCTCGGCATAGACGCCGAGGACCGCCAGCGCTGGTACGCGCACTGGGTCGCCGAGGGCCTGGCGGCGGCGGAGACCCTGCTGAACCGACACCGTCGCGGCGCCTTCTTCGCCGGCACCGCAGCGGGCATCGTCGAGTGCTGCCTGGTGCCGCAACTGGCCAACGCCCGGCGCATGGGCTGTGTCCTGGCGCCCTACCCGGCGTTGCTCGAACTGGAGGGGCGCTGCCTGGCGCTCGAAGCCTTCCAGCGCGCCAGCCCCGAGCGCCAGCCCGACTACCTCCCGGACTGACGCGCTGCCCCGTGGAAAACAACAACAAGAAGGACACGCCCATGACCACCCGCATCCGGGCCAGCCTGCTGACCCTGCCCCTGCTGCTGCCCTCGTTCCAGGCTATCGCCGCGCTGCCGGGGATGAATCTCGGCCAGACCTCCTTCCTCGACGGCAAGGCCCTGCCCGGCACGCTGTTCCAGCAGTTCGTGAATATCTACGAGGCCGACGACTTCATGGACGCCAACGGTCACCGGCGCCCGCTCGACAATCGCCTGCGCACCCTGCTCGCCACCAGCCACTTCGCCCACATCAGCCAGCACCAGCTGTTCGGCGCCTACTACGGCGCGGAAATCCTCGTCCCGGTGCTGCTCGCCGATCCCGACTTCGAACCCCACGCTGGCAGCGCCAACGGCCTCGGCAACCTGATCGTCAGTCCGTTCATCCTGCAATGGCCACAGACCGAGCTGTTCGGCCGGCCCTACTGGCAGCGCCTGAACCTCGCCTTCCAGTTACCCACCGGGCGCTATGACAGGCATCGGGCGATCAATCCCGGCAGCAACCACTGGAGCTTCAACCCGCACTACGCGCTGACTTGGGAATTCGCCGAAGGCTGGGAAGCCAGCGCTCGCCTGCAGTACCTGTTGCCGGGCAAGAATCGCGACCCGGCGCCGCCGTTGGCCGACGACTACCTGCAACCGGGCCAGGCGTTCCACGCCAACTACTCGGTATCGCTGGCGCTGGATGCGCATTGGCGGCTCGGGTTGTCCGGCTACAGCCTGCGACAGATCACCGACGAGCGGGTCGACGGGCACGACCGCCCGGACTCCCGCGAGCGGGTCGATGCCATCGGCCCGGCGCTGATGTTCGGCTGGGGCAAGTCGCGGCTGTTCCTCAACGCCTATCACGAATACGGCGCACGCAACCGCAGCGAGGGCAGCCGGCTGATCCTGCGCTACTCGCAGGTCTTCTGAGCGTCGCCTTCCGGGACGATCGGCAAGCGCTCCAGGGTGCGGAACACCGAGCTGCGCCGCCAGCGCAGGTCCGTCGGTTCCGAGGCCAGGGCGAAACGGCGACGCACCAGGCCGCGCAATGCGCATTGCAATTCGAGCCGGGCCAGGTACGCGCCCAGGCAGTAGTGCGGACCATGGGCGAAGGCCACGTGCTGCTTGGCGTTCGCTCGCTGCAATTGCAGACGGTCGGGGGCGGCGAACATCTCCGGGTCGCGGTTCGCCGCGAGGAAGCTCAGCCAGACCTTCTCTCCAGGCGGAATCCGCTGGCCGCCGATCTCCACCTCCTCCAGGGTGCAACGCACGCCGCCGCGCACCGCGCCGTCGAAGCGCAGCAGTTCCTCCACCGCGTTCGCCACCAGCTCCGGGCACCGCCGCAGCAGATCGAGCTGGTCGGGATGGGTGAGCAGCGCCAGCGTAGCGTTGCCGACCATGCTGATGGTGGTTTCGAACGCGGCCATGAACACCATGGCATAGGCCGCCACCAGGTCCTCGAGGCCCAGTCCGGCCTCCAGCATCGCGGCGCCGTCGAGGATGCTCGGCGCTGCGCCGGGCGGCGGGCGCGAAGAGCCATCGCTCCAGCCGCGCGCCTGGCGTTGCAGGTAGTCGCTGAAGGCGGCCGCGCTGCGGTTGATCTGCCCGGCATCGCCGTGGCTGGCGGCGAGATCGAGCCCGGCGGCCAGGTCGCGGCCCCAGGGCAGCAGTTGCCCGGTGTCTTCGCGGGGAAAGCCGAACAGCTCGGCGGCCACCCGGATCGTCAGCGGTTCGGCGAAGTCCCTGAGCAGATCGGGCTCGCGGCGCTCCAGCAAGCTGTCGAGGAGCTCTTCCACCAGCGCCTCGATGCACGCCTCCCAGCGGCGCACGGCGTCGGGGCCGAAGGCCGGAGCGAACAGCCTGCGCAGGCGGGTGTGCCGCGGCGCGTCGTTGAACAGCATGAAGTTGTCGTAGAAGCGCGCCAGCGGTTGCAATTGCTGGTGGCCGAACCAGCTGGCGCCGCCCTGGCGGACGCCGGCGGCGCCAAGGCGAGCGGGGTCGGCGGAGAAACGGCGGTCGCGCAGGCACGCCGAGACATCGGCATAGCGACTGATCCACCAGATCGAGGCCTGGTCGCGGCAGACCGGCGCACGGGAGCGGATCAGCCGCAACAGCGGATAGGGATCGGCGACGAAGTCGGGATGGTAGGTGTGGATGTCGAAACCGTCGCTCCGCGGAGCGAGCGCCGGACGCTGAGCGTCATGGCGCGGCTGCGCGCTGCCTTCCTCGCTGAATGCGTCGTCCATGGCCCTTGCTCCGCTGGGTTGGCGTAACGCAGGGAGTATAGATGGCCGGCGGCTCGGCGCCGGCCCGGAGGATCAGCGCGGACCGAGGATCTCCGCCAACTGGTCCGGCTGCGGCGCGCCCTGTTGCTGCTGCATGCGCCCCTCGGCATTGAGATAGAAGATCGCCGGGGTCGCCGCGGCGCCCATCGACTCCATCAGTTCCATGTTGCCGGCGAGCTGCTTGCGCACCGCCGCCGGGATCTTCGCCAGCGGCTTCAGGGTGCTGGCCTTGCCCGCCTGCTCATGGTCGTGCAGGGCCTTCTGCGGGTCCTTGCTGGCCAGCAGCGCAGCGGACTTGGCTTCGCTGTCCTCGCGAATGATGCCGACCATGATATGCCGCAACTGCACCTTGCCGGCATCCACCCAGGGTCGCGCCTGCTCCCAGAACATGGTGCAGTACGGGCAGTTCGGGTCGCTGAACAGGTAGACCACGCGCGGCGCGTCGGCACGGCCATCGGCGATCCAGGCGCTCTGCTCCATCTTCTGCCACATTTCCTTGGCCAGCGGCGCATACACCAGGCGCTCCAGCGGTTCGCGGCTGAGGTCCTTGCCCTGGGCGTCGAACAGGTGGCCGGTGAGTACGTGCTTGCCGTCGGGCGTCAGGTACAGCGCCATGCCCTGGTTCTGGTATTCGGCGGCGTAGCCGCGCAGGCCATCCGGGGCGTCGAAGCTGCCGAGGATGCGGGCGCCCTTCTCCTGGACCATGCGGATCGGCGCCGGCAGCTCCTCCGCCGCCGTGGCCAGGCCGGCGTTGAGGAGGGTCAGGCCCAGGCCAAGGGTGATCAGGTTGCGCGGCAGTCTCATTCGGAACTCCTGGTTGCGGGGGCGGCAGCGGCCGGCTCGAAGGCTTCGAGGTAGCGCGCCAGGCTGCCGCGGGACAGTTCGCCGAGATGGCTGCCCAGCAGGCGGCCCTCGGCGGTGTAGAAAACGGTGGTGGGCAAGGCGACCGAGCCGACCTGCTGGCCAAGCTGCCCGCCGTTGTCGAACAGCAGGTTGTCCAGGCGCAGGTTCTCGCCCTGGAGGAAATGGCGCACGGTCTCGGCGCTCTCGCCCTGGTTGGCGAAGAGGAACACCACGTCGGGATTCTCCGCCTGAGCCTGTTGCAGCACCGGCATCTCGCGCCGACACGGCGGGCACCAACTGGCCCAGAGGTTGATCACCAGCGGGCGGCCCCGGAAATCGGCCAGTTGCACCGACTCGCCGGCGGCGTTGCGCAGGCTCAGTTCGGGCAGGCGCGTACCGCGCTCGTAGATGCCCAGGCCCAGGCTGCCAAGCAGCCAGAACGCCAGCCCGAGGCTGGCGCCGACACCCAGCGAGCGACGTAGCGCCGGTCGCCGCCAGGCCCAGAACAGCGCGCCGAGCACAGCGGCGAGCAGGCCTGGCCAGGCGAGGAAACCGCCATCGCGGATATCCAGCATCTGTGCGAAGTCGCCGCGGTACTGCGGCCAGTAGCGCACCACGAAAGCCAGGCGCGCCACCAGCAGGCCGAGCAACAACAGGTTGAACAGCACCGGCTCGGCGTTGCGCCCGCCACCGCGCGCCGCCAGCCAACCACCGAGCAGCGCGGCGCCGAGGGCGAGGAACAGCAGCAGGTGTTGCAGCGAGACCACCAGCGGCCCCAGGGAAAAACTCAGCATCAGCCGCGCTCCCGGGTCGCCTGCCAATGGGCGAGGAAGCCGCCGGCGTCGACTTCGCCGGTCAACCGGCGCGCGCGGCGCTCCTCGCCTTCCGGACCGATCCAGATCAGGCTCGGCGGGCCGGGTACCTGGTAGCGGCGCAGCAGCTCGCGGCTGGCGGCGTTGTCCGCGGTCACGTCGAGCCGCAGCAGGCGCACGCCCTGCAGGGCGGCGAGCACATCGGGTTTGGCGAACACCTGTTTCTCCATGATCCGGCAGGACACGCACCAGTCAGCGTAGTAGTCGAGCAGCACCCATTGTCCCTCGGCCTTGGCCGCAGCCAACTGACGGTCCAGCTCGGCCGGCTGGCTGACCGTGAGGAACGCCTCATGCGCGCTGGCCGTCGGCGTAGCGCCCCGGTTCGCCGCCGCATACACCTGTAGCGGACGCCAGGGGTCGTCTGCCCCGGCCGCGGCGCCCAGCAGCATCGCCGCGCCCCAGAGACCGAAGATGCAGCCCGCCGCGCCGAACAGCACCGCGTGCCGTGCCAGGCCTCGCGCCGTGTGCAGCGCGGCGTAGGCCAGGACCAGCAGCAACGCGCCGCCAAGGCCGATCCACAGCGCCTCGCCGAGCAGCGGACGCAGGAGTATCCAGGCGGTGCCGAGGAAAAGGAAGCCGAACACGCCCTTGACCAGGTTCATCCAGGGACCGGGCTTGGGCAGGAAGCGGCTGCCGACCGTCACCAGCAGCAACAGCGGCATGCCGATGCCGAGGCCCAGGCTGAACAGCACCAGGCCGCCATGCAGGGCATTGCCGGTCTGCGCGATATAGAGCAAGGCGCCGGCCAGCGGCGCGGTCATGCACGGCCCCACCAGCAGCCCGGACAACGCGCCGAGCGCGGCCGCGCCGGCCAGGCTGCCGCCCTTGCGGCCGCGACTGAGACCGTCGAGGCGGTCGCGCAGGGCCGCCGGCAGTTGCAGTTCGAAGAAGCCGAACATCGGCAGCGCGAGGAACACGAACAGCGCGGCGAAGCTGCCCAGCAGCCACGGCTGTTGCAGCCAGGCCTGCAGGTTGCCGCCAAGCAGCGCCGCGACCACCCCGAGTCCAGCGTAGACCAGCGCCATGCTCAGCACGTAGCTACCGGCCAGCAGCAGGCCGCGACGAGGGCCGGCGCCGCTGCCGACCACCAGCCCGGCGAGGATCGGCAGCATCGGCAGCGAACAGGGAGCGAACGCCAGCAGCAGGCCGAGGCCGAAGAACAGCAACAGGCTCCAGGCCAGGTTGCCGGCCTGCAGGCTGCCGGCCAGGCCCTGGTCCTCGGCGACTTCGCCGCTCGTCCCGGCGACGGCGGCGGCAGGGCCGGTACCGCCCAGGTCGAGCGCCTGGCTCTGCGGCGGATAGCACAGGCCGGCGTCGGCGCAGCCCTGCCAGCCCAGGCGCAGTTGTCCGGCGGCGGCCGCCGGCAGGGTCAGTTCCAGGCTCTGGCGATAGACCTGCGACTCGCCGAAGAACTCGTCGCTGTGGCTTTCGCCCGGCGGCAGCTGCGGCTGCAAGGCCGGGTCGAGTCCGTCGAAGCGCAGGCGCTTCTGGTACAGGTAGTAGCCCGGCGCGATCTGCCAGCGCAGTTGCACCTGGCCGTCGTCGAGGCGCTCCCAGGTGAAGCGGAAGGCTTTCTCCACCGGCAGGAAATCCGTCTGCGTCGCGCCGCGCGGCGCGAACAGGTCGTCGCCCGGTTGCGCCTGGGACAGGCCCGGCAGCAGGAGCATCAGGAGCAGGATCAACACACGCATGGATAACGCCTTCTACGATGAACTCGGCGGCAGCATGGCCAGCGACGATTAACAGGCCGTTAACGCGGCCACGGGAAAACCCCGGCGACGCGCCGGGCGGGGCATAATCCTGGCTTAATTCGCCCGCTTCAGACTCCTATCCCTTTAACCAGCGATACCGCCATGCATGTACTGCTCACCGAAGACGACGACCTGATCGCCAGCGGCATCGTCGCCGGCCTCAACGCCCAGGGCCTGACAGTGGACCGGGTGGCCAGCGCCGCCGATACCCAGGCGCTGCTCCAGGTGGCGCGCTTCGACGTGCTGGTCCTCGATCTCGGCCTGCCCGACGAGGACGGCCTGCGCCTGCTGCAACGCCTGCGCCAGCAGGGCGTCGACCTGCCGGTGCTGGTGCTGACCGCGCGCGACGCGGTGACCGACCGGGTCGCCGGGTTGCAGGCCGGCGCCGACGACTACCTGCTCAAGCCCTTCGACCTGCGCGAACTCGGCGCCCGCCTGCATACCTTGCAACGGCGCTCCGCCGGGCGCTGCGTCAACGTCATCGAACACGGTCGCCTCAGCTACGATCCGAGCACCCGCGAAACCTGGCTCGACGGTCGCCCCGTGGAGCTGTCGCGACGCGAACAGGCGCTGTTGCAGGCATTGCTCAACAACCGCGGGCGGATCCTCAGCGGCGAGCAGCTCAAGGACAGCGTCTATGGCTTCGGCGACGAGGTCGAGAGCAACGCCCTCAACGTCCACATCCATCACCTGCGGCGCAAGCTCGGCAACGCCATCGTGCAGACCGTGCGCGGCCTCGGCTACCGCCTCGGGCCGGCGCGCGGCGACGGAGACGACGCATGAGCCTGCGCCTGCGCCTGACCCTGATCCTCGGCTCGGCCTTCATCCTGCTCTGGTCGCTGGCCGCGGCCTGGATGCTCTGCGACCTGCGCGGGCAGATGATGCGCTCCTTCGACCAACGCCTGGCGGCCTCGGCGCGGATGGTCGCCGGCCTGCTCCAGCAGTTGCCGCAGCCGCAGCCGGCGGACGGCCAGACCACGCGCCTGAGCGCGGAGCAACTGGGGATTCCCAACGGCATGGCCTGCCAGGTCAGCTCATTGCGCGGCGAAGTCCTGGCGCAGAGCCATGCCACCCCGGAGCGGGCGCTGGACAGCACCGCCAGCGGCTTCCGCGACCAGGAAATCAACGGCGTGCTGTGGCGCAGCTTCACCGTGCAGGCCGGCGACCTGCGGGTCAGCACCGCCGACCGCCTGGAAGAGCGCGACGTGCTGCAACGCTCGGTGGTGGTGGCCGCCGCGGTGCCGGTGACGGTCGCCCTGCTCGGCAGCCTGGCCCTGCTCTGGCTCGGCGCCGGCCAGGGCCTGGCGCCGCTCAAGCGGATTCGCGACGCCCTCACCCGGCGCGGCGCCGACTCGCTGGAGCCACTGGAGCTGGCGGCCCTGCCGAGCGAACTGAAGCCGCTGGTGGAAACCCAGAACCAGTTGTTCCAGCGCATCGCCCAGGCCATCGAACGCGAGCGACGCCTGACCGGCGATGCCGCCCACGAACTGCGCAGCCCGCTGACCGCGATCAAGACCCACCTGCAGGTCGCGCGCATGACCGAGGGCGCCGCCGCCGAGCAGGCCCTGGCCCACGCCGAGGAAGGCGCCGACCGTCTGCACCGGACGCTGGACCAGTTGTTGCTGCTGGCGCGGGTGGAAGGCAGCCTGTCGTTCGACGACGGCGTGCAGTGCAGCGCCGAGGACGCCGCCCGGGTGGCCATGCACGACGCCGGCCACGGCGACGTGCGGATGTTCGAACTGAAGCTGGCCGACGGCTTGTCCGAGGCGCCGCTGGAAGTCCCCTCGGTGCTGGCCATCGCCGCGCTGCGCAACCTGCTGGACAACGCCCTGCGCCACACCGCCGCCGGCACCCGGGTGGAGCTGGCGGTGGAAACCGCGCAAGGCTGCGCGCGCTTCCACGTCCGCGACCACGGTCCGGGCATCGCCGAAACCGACCTGCCGCACCTCACCCGGCGCTTCTGGCGCCACGGCAAGAGCGGCGGCAGCGGGCTCGGCCTGGCCATCGTCCAGGCCATCGTGCAACGCTGCCAATGCCGGCTGGACTTCGACAGCCGCGCGGACGGCCTGCGGGTGACGCTGGAAATGCCGCTGCGCGAGTGATGCGCGGGCACCACGCGCCCCACCCACTCGCCAACCGACTCCGTAGGGCGAATAGCCGCCCCGCGGCTATCCGCCGGACCCAGGCCCAGGCATCGGCGGATAACGCCGCTGGCGTTATCCGCCCTACCCAGGCGCCGACCTGCTTCCGCCGGACCGGGTCTCCGTCCTGCGGACGCCAGGCCACGAGGGTCAGATTCCCTGTCCCAGCAGCACGCCGTTGACCTTCTGTCCGTACAGGTTGACGCCGTCGTTGGCATGGAACTTCTGCCGCGTCTTCTCCACCGAACCGTCCACCAGGCGCGGGTCCTGCGGGCGCTCGTGGCTGTTCATGAAGGCGGCGACGTCCCAGGCGTCGCGGTCGCTGAGGGTACCGGGCTTGCCCAACGGCATGTTGTACTTGATGAAGGAAGCCGCGGTGTTGATGCGGTGCATGCCCGCGCCCCAGTTGAACGACTGCGCGCCCCACAGCGGTGGGAACACCGCCTGCCCCAGAGCCATCTGGCCCTGGCCGTCGGCGCCGTGGCAGATCGCGCACTGCGCGGCATAGACCTTGGCGCCGCGCTCGATGCTGTAGCCGCCTTCCGGCGGGGCCACGTCCGGATAGCCGCGTCCGGGCAGGCTGACCCCGGTCGGCGCCTGGCTCGCCAGCCAATAGGCGTAGACGGTCAGGGCCTTGATCTCCGGGCTGTCGGCCGCCGGCACCTTGCCGTTCATGCTGAACTGGAAGCAGCCCTGCAGGCGCTCGGCGAACGTATTGACCTTGTTGTTCTTGGCGCGGAACGCCGGATAGACCGGGTAGGCCGCCCACTGCGGCGCGGAGTTGGCCCGGCGGCCCTGGTCGAGATGGCAGTTGACACAGTTGAGCTGGTTGCCGACCAGATGCGGCGCGTTCTTCCGGGTTTCCACGAACAACGCCTGGCCCTGGCGGACCATTTCGCCGAAGGCGTTGTCCGGGAGGCTGCTTTCCGCCGGCGGCTGGAACGGCTCCGAGGGCGCCGTTGCCGCGTGGACGGGAGCGACCAGCAGGCCGGCGACGACCAGGGAAAGGATCGACGGCATGTTCATGGCTGGCCTCCTGCCTGACCGAGGGTGGCGAAGAACTGGCTGACGCTGCGGATCTCCTCTTCGCTGAGGGATTTGGCGATATGTCCCATCAGATCGTTCGGGTCGTTGCGGCGAGTGCCAAGCTGCCAGGCGCGCAACTGGTTGCTCAGGTACATCTCGCCCTGCCCCTGCAACGGCGGGAAGGCCTCCCCCACGCCGCTGCCGGCCGGACCGTGACAGGTCACGCACTCGGGAATGTTGCGCTCCCAGGCGCCACGCACCGCCAGGGTCTCGCCGGGGCTGCGCGGGGTGGCCACGCGCGACAGCTCCACCGGCTTGGGCGCCGGCATTGCCGCGAGGGTATTGGCGAGCGCCTGGATCTCGTCGTCGCCGAGAGCATCGGCTATGCCCTTCATCACCGGGTGCTCGCGACTGCCGCCCTGCTTGAGGTCGTGCAGCTGCTTGCTCAGGTAGGTGGCGGGAAGGCCCGCCAGGCGCGGAAAGCCGGCGGCGGCCAGGCCCATGCCATCGGCGCCGTGGCAGGTGACGCAGGCCGCGGCGGCCGGGTTGGCGCCGCCCTGTGTGTAGAGTTTCTGGCCGTCGACGGCGGCCTGGGCCGTCGCCGCCAGCAAGGCGGTCAATGAAAACAGCAGTCGGTGTGCAACCGGCATGGCAGGGTTCCTCTCTGGCTTATTGTTTTTAGTTCTAAGTTTAGAACCAAAAAACCTATCGCCGAAAGACCCTACCGCACGCAGGTCTACATCATTTTCCCTACAGGCCCCGGATCACGCCCCTTTCAGCCCCGCGACGATTTCGCAAGAGCGCAGCCGATGGGCGTGCTCGTAGAAGTCGCTGGTGAAGATAAGCTCGTCGGCGCCGGTCTGCTCCAGGAGGATCTCCAGGCGCGCGCGAACCTTCTCCGGACCGCCGATCACCGCCAGGCCGAAGAAGCTGCCGACCGCATCCTGCTCGTGGGGCAGCCACAACGGCGCCATGCTTTCCACCGGCGGCTTCTGTTTCAGGCTCTCGCCGCGGATCAGCGCCAGCACGCGCTGGAAGGCGGTAGTGGCGAGGAACTCGGCCTCTTCGTCGGTAGGTGCGGCGATCAGCGGCACGCCGATCATCGCGTAGGGTTTGTCGAGTACCGCCGAGGGCTGGAAGTTGCTGCGGTAGATGCGCAGCGCCTCGTGCAGGTAACGCGGTGCGAAATGCGAAGCGAAGGCATAGGGCAAGCCTTTCTGCGCCGCCAGGTGGGCGCTGAACAGGCTCGAACCGAGTAGCCAGATCGGCACCTGGGTACCCTCGCCCGGCACCGCCAGCAGGCTCTGCTGGGAACGGCGCGGGCCGAGCAGCATTTCCAGCTCGGCGACCTGCTCGGGGAAGTCGTCGCCGTTGCCCAGGCGATCGCGACGCAAGGCGCGCATGGTCGCCTGGTCGGCGCCCGGGGCGCGGCCAAGGCCGAGGTCGATGCGGCCCGGGTAGAGCGTCTCCAGGGTGCCGAAGTTTTCCGCCACCACCAGCGGCGCATGGTTCGGCAGCATCACCCCACCCGAGCCGACGCGGATCCGCGAGGTGCCGCCGGCGATATGGCCGATCAGCAGCGCGGTGGCGGAGCTGGCGATGCCATCCATGTTGTGGTGCTCGGCCAGCCAGAAACGGTTGAAGCCCAGGCGCTCCACATGGCGCGCCAGGTCCAGGGAGTTGTGCAGGGCTTCGGCCACGCTGCCGCCGGTGCGCACCGGCACCAGGTCGAGCATGGACAGGGGAATATCAGCAAGCGTTGTCATGAAGGCTCCAATCGGCAGCGGGCGATGGCCAGGGCGCGAGACACGCGCGGAAGGACTTCGCCCGGGGTTTGGATCAATTCTATATCACGCGTTATAGTTTTTGCCCACGGAGAATCCATGGGCTTTTTCCAGTCAAGGGGCGCTGTGGCGTCAGGCGGCCTCGACCGCCAGCAGGGAATCCCAGGCCGCCATCGCGCAGCGGCCGATGGCCAGCAACTGCTGGCGGCTGGCGCCGTCGCGGGCCTGGATCGACAGACCCTGGAGCACGCTGCTGTAGAAACTGGTGAGCGCGTCGAGATCGGCTCCGGCCGGCACGTCGCCGTCAGCCACGCCTCGCGCGAAACGCTCGCGCAGCAGGCGCGCGGCGCGCCGCCGGTGATCGCGCAGGTAGTCTTCGACGCCTTTGTTGGCCGGCGAGAAATTGGTCGTGCTGAGGTCGACCAGGCAACCGCGCGGCTTGCCTTCCGTGGTGTAGCTGACGGCGGCGCTTTCCAGCAGCGCGGCGATCGACTCGCGCGCCGTCGGCAGGGCGAAGGCGCCCTTGGAAAGCTGGCATTCCTGGCTCAGGTAGAGTTCCACCGCCGAACGGAACAGCGCCTCCTTGGAACCATAGGCGGCATACATGCTCGGCGCGCAGATGCCACCCATGGCCTCCTTCAGCGCGGCCATGGTCGCGCCTTCGTAACCGGCCTCCCAGAACACGTCGAGCGCCCGGCGCAATGCCTGTTCACGATCGAAGCCGCAGGGGCGTCCACGCTTGGCCATGGGAATTCCTGAGAAAAAAACACGTCATATGGTAACACCGGCGAACAGTCGCAAGGCTGGAGGGGGTCGCTTGATCCATCACCGCGCTCGATATACACCATGCAGGCTTTTTACTTCTGCCGGTTCTCCCGCTGGGCAAACATGCTCTCCAAGGGCAGACGCCCACCCTTCCTCAGGAGAACCGATCATGTCCAGCTTCAGCGCCCTCGCCAGCTACTTCGCCGCTTCCGCGTTCTACAGCAATGCAGTGACCCCTACTCGCCCGGTTCAGGCCAGCGCGCCCGCATCGACCAGCGAGAAGAAATGAGCCCAAGGAGGCATCCATGCTCTCAGCCCGCTCCCGCAAGGCCCCGACCTATGGCGTCACCTATGTGAGCCTCGAGGATTGCACCCTGCACTTCGAGACCGAGTACATCATCGAGCGCCGCGACGGCAGCCTCGCGCACATGCCGATGCGCACGCCGGTCAGTGAGCGCGAAGCCCTGCAACGCCTGATCGAAAGCTGCATCGACGACTGATACCTCCAAGTGCCCGTGTGCCGCTCTCAGGAGCGGCCAGCGGCGTTTTCCCAATCCACCACCAGCGTCCGCAGTCGCGCGTCGCGCAGTTCGAAGAGTTCCAGCAGCCCCAGTGCCCGGATCGCCGGCAGCAGGGCGCGCAGGTCTTCTTCAGCCTGCCGCCGTTGCGCCGCGGGCAGTTCCTCCTCAAGCAGGAGCCGGGCGTTGGCGATGAACGCACCGACGCTGCCCTTGCGTATCTCCACGCCGCCCAGGTGGATGCGGTCCTGCCGGTCGGGAAGGATGTCTTCGGCTTTCATGGCGTGCTCCAGGCAAGAATGATGAGCCGCCAGGCTACATCCGCAGTCGAATGGCCTATTATCCATTCCAAGCCAATCATCGTCGCTTTTCCGCCAAATGCTTCCGGAACCCCTGCCCGTCCCGCTCTTCGCCCTGCGCATCGACCGCGCAGCCAGCCGCACGGCCTCCCACCGCCATGCCTGCGGCCAGCTCTACTGCCTGGAGCGCGGCCTTCTGGTGGTCGAGGACGAGCATGGCCGCCAGGCCCTGCCTCCGCGCCAGATCGCCTGGATCCCGCCGGGTCACCCACACTCGGCGCACTCCCACGGCAGCCTGGCGGGCTGGAGCGCCTACCTCGCCGCCGAACACTGCCGCGACCTGCCCCGGCACCCCGGCGTGCTCGCCTGCTCGGCTTTCGTGGCGCTGATCGTCGAACGCGCCACCCGCTGGCCGACCGGCTCCGCCTGGAACACCGAACGCGAGAACCTGCTGCGCGTGCTGCTGGACGAACTGCGCCACGCCGTGCCCCAGCGGACCCGCCTGCCCTATCCGGGGGATTCGCGCCTGCGCAGGATCGCCGAGGCATTGCTGGCCAACCCCGGCGATCCGCGGCCGGCGGCCGAATGGGCGCGCTGGGCGGGCCTCAGCAGCCGTAGCCTGAGCCGGCTGTTCGGCGCCGAGACCGGCATGAGCTTCGCGCAATGGCGGCAACTGGCGCGACTGCACGCGGCCGTCGAACGGCTGGCAGCGGGCCAGGCGGTCGGCGAGGTCGCCTGGTCGCTCGGCTACGAAAGCCCGAGCAGCTTCGCCAGTGCCTTCCGCGCAGTATTCGGCGAGACGCCGTCCGGCTATTCCAGTCGCGCCAACGAAGCGCTAGCCTGAACCTTCCGCGCCACGAGCCTTTCCCCATGAGCCACGCCAATACGCCCCGCGACTGGGTTCGACGCGCCCCGCAACACGGTGCGGTGGAACGCATCGAGGCTTACTTCGCCGGCCACGGCTACGATCCGCATCGCCACGACACCTATGCCATCGGCCAGACCCTGGCCGGGGTGCAGAGCTTCCGCTATCGCCGCAGCCAGCGCCACAGCCTGCCGGGCGGCTGCCTGGTGCTGCATCCCGACGAGCTGCACGACGGCGAGGCCGGCAGCCAGGAAGGGTTCCGCTACCGGATGCTCTACGTCGAGCCGGCGCTGATCCAGCAGGCCCTCGGCGGCCGGCCGCTGCCGTTCGTGCGCGGGGGCTTGTCCGACGACCCGCGCCTGATCGCCGCCAGCCGGACCCTGCTACAGGCCATGGATACCCCGCTGGAGCCGCTGGAAGAACAGGACGCCCTGTTCGAACTGGCCCACGCCCTCGACGCCGTGGCCGGCAACCGGGCGCGCGGCAGGCGCCATTTCGACTTCGTCGCCGCCGAGCGCGCCCGGCAGTACATCCACGCGCACCTGGAGCGCCCGCTGGGCCTCGACGAACTGGCGCAGGTCGCCCAGCGAGAACGCTGGAGCCTGTCGCGCGATTTCCGCGCGCTGTTCGGCACCAGCCCCTACCGCTACCTGATCCAGCGCCGGCTGGACATCGCCCGCCGGCTGATGCTCGGCGGCCAGACGCTGGCCGAAGCCGCGCTTGCCGCCGGTTTCGCCGACCAGAGCCACATGACCCGCCATTTCGGCCAGAGCTACGGCCTGCCGCCGGCACGCTGGCTGCGTATGCTCGGCCGCGCCTAGCCAGGTTGCACGATCATCCAAGACCGCCCGCTCCGTAGCCGCCTACCCTGGCGCCAGAGACCAACCACCGGAGCGCACCGATGTCCACCAGCACAACCCAAGCGATCAACTTCGCCGCCAAGCTCGCCCTGTTCGACGACCGCTGGCAACCCAGGGTGATCGCCCAGATGAACGACTACCAGTTCAAGCTGGTGAAGATCGAAGGCGACTTCGTCTGGCACAGCCACGCCGACACCGACGAGACCTTCATCGTCCTCGCCGGTCGCCTGCGCATCGATTTCCGCGACGGCGCGGTGCACCTGGGCCCCGGCGAGATGTATGTGGTGCCGCGCGGCGTGGAGCACAAGCCGTTCGCCGAGGGCGAGGTGCGCATGCTCCTGGTGGAGCCCTGCGGCGTGCGCAACACCGGCGACCAGGGCGGCGAGCGGACGGCCGTCAACGATCTGTGGATCTGAAACCGCGCCCACGAAAAAGCCCGGCTCGATGGCCGGGCTCTTTCGCTGCGGGTCGTCCTCAATCGGCGACGTGGATCACCACCCGGCCGCGCTTCGGACAGGTTTCCATGTAGCGGTGCGCCTCGACCACCTGGTCGAACTCGAATACCCGGTCGACCACCGGCTTGAGCAGGCGATCGCGGGTCAGTTGCTCGATGTGCGCGAGGGCCTTGCTCACCGACTCGTCGTTGCGTTCCAGGCCCATCTCCGGATGACCGGTGAAATCCATCAGGCAGTGGCGGTAGAACTGCAGGTGCTTCTTGAACGCGGCGCAGGCCGGGAACGCCGACTCGTTGCCGCCGTTGCAGCCATACAGCACCAGCTTGCCGCGGGTGGCGGAGACATCGCCGAGCAGGGTCATCTGCGGGCCGCCCAATTCGTCGAGGATGACATTGACGCCCTTGCCCTCGGTGAAGCGCTCGACTTCCAGGACCAGGTCCTGCTCGTCGGTCACCACCACCTTGTCGGCGCCCTGCTCGCGGAGGAACTCGCGCTCCTCGGCGGACTTGGTGGAAGCGATCACCCGCGCGCCGAGAGCCTTGGCCAACTGGATCGAGACCGGTCCGTACATGCGCGCCGCCTCGGTGATCAGCACGGTCTGCCCGGCCTTCAACCCGGCCAGGTCGACCAGGCCGAAATAGGCCACCAGCAGGCCGGTGTAGTAGACGCTGGCCTCCACCGGGGTGAGTACCTCGGGGTAGACCGCCAGGGCCGCGCGTGGCATCAGCACCACGTCGCCATAGGCCGGATAATGATCGGGGGTATGGGCGGGGAAACTGGCCACGCGGGAACCCAGCGGCAGGTCGCCGACGCCGGCGCCGACCGCCAGCACCTCGCCGGCCAGTTCGAAGCCGAGACCGGACGGCAGCGCAGCCTGCTCCGGGGCCAGGTTCTGACGCCAGAGCACATCCTTCCAGCTCACGCCGATCGCCTGGACACGCACCAGGACTTCCCCTGCGGCCGGCGCCGGGGTCGGCAGCTCTTCGCATTTGAGGACCTCTGGCGGGCCAAACTGATGAAAACGGATCACTCGGGACATCGCAAACCTCTGCAGTGCATCACGGGGTGAATAACCTCATGGGTTGTGACTGTATCCGCCCATGCCTGACAAAACCACCCGTCGTTATTGATAATGGCTATGCCTGTCAGTGATCCTATGCCCCTCCGGCACCTCGCCAGGCCCCGCCCCGTCTCGCACGCAAGGCTTGACGGCGAGCCCCCGCGGTTGCAGCCTCTAGCCCCTGGAAACGAGGAACGCCATGAACCGAAACGACCTGCGCCGCGTCGATCTGAACCTGCTGATCGTGTTCGAGACCCTGATGCACGAACGCAGCGTGACCCGCGCCGCAGAGAAACTGTTCCTCGGCCAGCCGGCCATCAGCGCCGCGCTGTCGCGCCTGCGCACGCTGTTCGACGACCCGCTGTTCGTCCGTACCGGACGCAGCATGGAGCCCACCGCGCGAGCCCAGGAAATCTTCGCCCACCTGTCGCCGGCGCTGGATTCCATCTCCACCGCCATGAGTCGCGCCAGCGAGTTCGATCCGGCGACCAGCACCGCGGTGTTCCGCATCGGCCTTTCCGACGACGTCGAGTTCGGCCTGCTGCCGCCCCTGCTCCGCCGCCTGCGCGCAGAGGCGCCGGGGATCGTCCTCGTCGTGCGCCGCGCCAACTATCTATTGATGCCGAACCTGCTGGCCTCGGGGGAGATCTCGGTGGGCGTCAGCTACACCGACGAACTGCCGGCCAACGCCAAGCGCAAGACCGTGCGCCGCAGCAAGCCGAAGATCCTCCGCGCCGACTCCGCGCCCGGCCAGCTGACCCTCGACGACTATTGCGCGCGACCGCACGCGCTGGTGTCCTTCGCCGGCGACCTCAGCGGCTTCGTCGACGAGGAACTGGAGAAATTCGGCCGCAAGCGCAAGGTGGTCCTGGCGGTGCCGCAGTTCAACGGCCTCGGCACCCTCCTCGCCGGCACCGACATCATCGCCACCGTGCCCGACTACGCCGCCCAGGCGCTGATCGCCGCCGGCGGCCTGCGCGCCGAGGACCCGCCGTTCGAGACCCGCGCCTTCGAACTGTCGATGGCCTGGCGCGGCGCCCAGGACAACGACCCGGCGGAACGCTGGCTGCGCTCGCGGATCAGCATGTTCATCGGCGATCCGGACAGTCTCTGAGCCCTCCGGCGGCTACCTGCACGAGGCGTCGCAACGGGGAAATCGATCGCGCACCGCGAGCCTGTGGCTTATTCCATCGAAAGCACTGTCCATAACCATGGACTGTTACAGAAAACGAAAAACCATGTATCACTGTTCGTGATAATCAAAATCTCATCGTTCGATTAGTTCCCTGCCGGAGCAGCCCGCAGACTTCGCCAATCCCGAAAAACCGACTGGCGGAGTCAAGCATGGAACAGTCATCCCACTTCTTCTGGCGCTACCCCCTCGCACTCGCGGCCGTACTGGTCCTGAGCGCCTGCGGCAAGGCCCCGGAAACCACCCAAGGCATGGCGGCGCCCAAGGTCAGCGTCGCCGAAGTCATCGAACAACCGCTGAACGAGTGGGACGAATTCACCGGCCGCCTGGAAGCCCCGGAATCGGTGGAGCTGCGCCCGCGGGTATCGGGCTACATCGACCGCGTGGGCTTCCATGAAGGCGCCCTGGTGAAGAAAGGCGACCTGCTGTTCCAGATCGACCCGCGCCCGTTCGAGGCCGAGGTCAAGCGCCTCGAAGCCCAGCTGCAACAGGCCCGCGCGGCCCAGGCGCGGAGCGTCAACGAAGCCCAGCGCGGCGAACGCCTGCGCGCCAGCAACGCGATCTCCGCGGAACTCGCCGACGCCCGCACCACCGCCGCCCAGGAAGCCAAGGCGGCGGTCGCCGCGACCCAGGCGCAACTGGACGCGGCACGCCTGAACCTGAGCTTCACCCGGATCACCGCGCCGATCGACGGTCGCGTCAGCCGCGCCGAGGTCACTGCCGGCAACCTGGTCAACTCCGGGGAGACCCTGCTCACCACCCTGGTCAGCACCGACAAGGTCTACGCCTACTTCGACGCCGACGAGCGCGTGTTCCTCAAGTACGTCGAGCTGGCCCGCCAGACCGGTCGCGACACGCGCAGCGAGAGCCCGGTCTACCTCGGCCTGAGCAGCGAGGACGGCAACCCGCACCTGGGCCGGCTGGACTTCCTCGACAACCAGGTCAACCCGCGTACCGGCACCATCCGCGGCCGCGCCGTGTTCGACAACGCCAAGGGCGAGTTCACCCCGGGCCTCTACGTGCGCCTGAAGCTGGTCGGCAGCAAGACCTACGCCGCCACCCTGATCAAGGACGAAGCGGTCGGCACCGACCTGGGCAAGAAGTTCGTGCTGGTCCTGGATGGCGACAACAAGACCGTCTACCGCACCGTCGAGATGGGACCGAAGCTGGAGGGCCTGCGCATCGTCCGCAGCGGCCTGAGCAAGGGCGACCGGATCGTCGTGAATGGCCTGCAGCGGGTCCGCCCGGGCATGCAGGTGGATCCGCAGAAGGTCGAGATGGCCAGCGCCGACACCCTGGCCACCCTCGCGCGCCTGCGGCAGTCGGTCGGCGACAGCGAACCACCGAAGGTGGCGGCGTCCAAGGACAACGCCACTCGCAACGAGCCGCGCGGCTGAGCGCGGCGATAGGAAGAACCGATGAATTTCTCCCAATTCTTCATCCAGCGGCCGATCTTCGCCGCGGTGCTGTCGCTGCTGATCCTGATCGGCGGCGCCATCTCCCTGTTCCAGCTACCCATCAGCGAATACCCGGAAGTGGTGCCGCCGACCGTCGTGGTCCGCGCCAACT
Organism: Pseudomonas sp. KBN12P06040; assembly: GCF_037574965.1. Classification (NCBI taxonomy): domain Bacteria; kingdom Pseudomonadati; phylum Pseudomonadota; class Gammaproteobacteria; order Pseudomonadales; family Pseudomonadaceae; genus Pseudomonas; species Pseudomonas sp. KBN12P06040. The sequence goes on along the minus strand of NZ_JBBELS010000001.1, from coordinate 2,809,475 downwards.
TCCCCGGCGCCAACCCGAAAGTCATCGGCGAGACCGTCGCCTCTCCCCTGGAACAGGCGATCACCGGGGTGGAGAACATGCTCTACATGTCCTCCCAGTCGACCTCCGACGGCAAGCTGACCCTGACCATCACCTTCGCCCTCGGCACCGACCTGGACAACGCCCAGGTGCAGGTGCAGAACCGCGTCACCCGGACCGAGCCGAAGCTCCCGGAAGAAGTGACCCGGCTCGGCATCACCGTCGACAAGGCCTCGCCCGACCTGACCATGGTCGTGCACCTGACCTCGCCGGATAACCGCTACGACATGCTCTACCTGTCGAACTACGCGGTGCTCAACGTGAAGGACGAACTGGCCCGCCTCGACGGCGTCGGCGACGTCCAGTTGTTCGGCCTCGGCGACTATTCGCTGCGCGTCTGGCTGGACCCGAACAAGGTCGCCTCGCGCAACCTCACCGCCACCGACGTGGTCAACGCCATCCGCGAGCAGAACCGCCAGGTCGCCGCCGGCACCCTGGGCGCGCCGCCGGCGCCGAGCGACACCAGCTTCCAGTTGTCGATCAACACCCAGGGTCGCCTGGTCACCGAGGAAGAGTTCGAGAACATCATCATCCGCGCCGGCGCCAACGGCGAGATCACCCGTCTGCGCGACATCGCCCGGGTCGAGCTGGGCTCCAACCAGTACGCCCTGCGTTCGCTGCTGAACAACAAGCCGGCGGTGGCGATCCCGATCTTCCAGCGTCCCGGCTCGAACGCCATCGAGATCTCCAACCTGGTGCGGGAGAAGATGGCCGAGCTGAAGCACAGCTTCCCGCAAGGCATGGACTACTCCATCGTCTACGACCCGACCATCTTCGTCCGCGGCTCCATCGAGGCGGTGGTGCACACCCTGTTCGAAGCCCTGGTGCTGGTGGTGCTGGTGGTGATCCTGTTCCTGCAGACCTGGCGCGCCTCGATCATCCCGCTGGCCGCGGTGCCGGTGTCGCTGATCGGCACCTTCGCGGTGATGCACATGCTCGGCTTCTCGCTCAACGCGCTGTCGCTGTTCGGCCTGGTGCTGGCCATCGGCATCGTGGTGGACGACGCCATCGTGGTGGTGGAGAACGTCGAGCGCAACATCGGCCTCGGCCTCAAGCCGGTGGAAGCCACCAAGCGTGCCATGCGCGAGGTGACCGGGCCGATCATCGCCACGGCGCTGGTGCTCTGCGCGGTGTTCATCCCGACCGCGTTCATCTCCGGCCTCACCGGGCAGTTCTACCGCCAGTTCGCCCTGACCATCGCGATCTCCACGGTGATCTCGGCGTTCAACTCGCTGACCCTGTCGCCAGCGCTGGCGGCGGTCCTGCTCAAGGGCCACCACGAGCCGAAGGACCGCTTCTCGGTGTTCCTCGACAAGCTCCTCGGCAGTTGGCTGTTCCGTCCGTTCAACCGTTTCTTCGACCGCGCCAGCCATGGCTACGTCGGCACGGTGAACCGGGTCCTGCGCGGCAGCTCGATCGCCCTGCTGGTCTACGGCGGGCTGATGGTGCTGACCTACTTCGGCTTCTCCAGCACGCCGACCGGTTTCGTCCCGCAGCAGGACAAGCAGTACCTGGTGGCCTTCGCCCAGTTGCCCGACGCGGCCAGCCTGGACCGTACCGAGGCGGTGATCAAGCAGATGTCCGAGATCGCCCTGGCGCAGCCCGGCGTGGCGGACTCGGTGGCCTTCCCCGGCCTGTCGATCAACGGCTTCACCAACAGCCCGAACAGCGGCATCGTGTTCACCCCGCTGAAGCCGTTCGACGAGCGCAAGGACCCGAGCCAGTCGGCCGGGGCCATCGCCGCCGCGTTGAACGCCAAGTACGCCGACATCCAGGACGCCTACATCGCGATCTTCCCGCCGCCGCCGGTACAGGGGCTGGGGACCATCGGCGGCTTCCGCCTGCAGATCGAGGACCGTGGCAACCAGGGCTACGAGGAGCTGTTCAAGCAGACCCAGAACATCATCACCAAGGCCCGTGCGCTGCCTGAGCTGGAACCCAGCTCGGTGTTCTCCAGCTACCAGGTCAACGTGCCGCAGATCGACGCCGACATCGACCGCGAGAAGGCCAAGACCCACGGCGTGGCGATCAGCGACATCTTCGACACCCTGCAGGTCTACCTCGGCTCGCTGTACGCGAACGACTTCAACCGCTTCGGCCGTACCTATCAGGTCAACGTCCAGGCCGAGCAGCAGTTCCGCCTCGAACCCGAGCAGATCGGCCAGCTGAAGGTGCGCAACAACCTCGGTGAGATGGTCCCGCTGGCGTCCTTCATCAAGGTCAGCGACACCTCCGGTCCGGACCGTGTGATGCACTACAACGGCTTCATCACCGCCGAACTCAACGGCGCCCCGGCCACGGGCTACAGCTCCGGCCAGGCGCAGGCGGCGATCGAGAAGCTGCTGAAGGAGGAACTGCCCAACGGCATGACCTACGAGTGGACCGAGCTGACCTACCAGCAGATCCTCGCCGGCAATACCGCGCTGTTCGTCTTCCCGCTCTGCGTGCTGCTGGCCTTCCTCGTGCTGGCCGCCCAGTACGAGAGCTGGAGCCTGCCGCTGGCGGTGATCCTGATCGTGCCGATGACCCTGCTGTCGGCGATCACCGGGGTGATCCTGGCCGGCAGCGACAACAACATCTTTACCCAGATCGGCCTGATCGTTCTGGTGGGGCTGGCGTGCAAGAACGCGATCCTGATCGTCGAGTTCGCCAAGGACAAGCAGGAGGAAGGCATGGACCGCGTCGCCGCGGTGCTGGAAGCCTGCCGCCTGCGCCTGCGGCCGATCCTGATGACGTCCATCGCCTTCATCATGGGCGTGGTGCCGCTGGTGATCTCCACCGGCGCCGGCGCCGAGATGCGCCATGCGATGGGCGTGGCGGTGTTCTCCGGGATGATCGGGGTGACCTTCTTCGGCCTGCTGCTGACGCCGGTGTTCTACGTCCTCATCCGCCGCTTCGTGGAGAACCGCGAAGCGCGCCGCGCCGCCAACGACAAAGGCCTGCCAGAGGTGCATGCATGATTCACGCGCAGTCGATCCGGAGCGGGCTCGCGCCCGCCCTGGGTCTGTTCAGTCTGCTGGCGCTCAGCGCCTGCACGGTGGGTCCGGACTACCGGACCCCCGACACCGCGGCGGCGAAGATCGACGCCACGGCGAGCAAGCCCTACGACCGCAGTCGCTTCGAAAGCCTGTGGTGGAAACAGTTCGACGATCCGACCCTGAACCAACTGGTCGAGCAGTCGCTGAGCGGCAACCGCGACCTGCGCGTGGCCTTCGCCCGCCTGCGCGCCGCCCGCGCCCTGCGCGACGACGTGGCCAACGATCGCTTCCCGGTGGTCACCAGCCGCGCCAGCGCCGACATCGGCAAGGGCCAGCAACCGGGAGTGACCGAGGACCGGGTCAACAGCGAGCGCTACGACCTTGGCCTGGATAGCGCCTGGGAGCTTGACCTGTTCGGGCGCATCCGCCGTCAGCTGGAGTCCAGCGACGCCCTCAGCGAAGCGGCCGAGGCCGACCTGCAACAACTGCAGGTCAGCCTGATCGCCGAGCTGGTGGACGCCTACGGCCAGCTGCGCGGCGCGCAACTGCGCGAGAAGATTGCCCTGAGCAACCTGGAGAACCAGAAGGAGTCGCGCCAGCTCACCGAGCAACTGCGCGACGCCGGGGTCGGTGCCGAACTCGACGTACTGCGCGCCGATGCGCGCCTGGCGGCCACCGCCGCCAGCGTGCCGCAACTGCAGGCGGAAGCCGAGCGCGCCAGGCACCGTATCGCCACCCTCCTCGGCCAACGGCCGGAAGAGTTGACGGTGGACCTTTCGCCGCGCGACCTGCCGGCGATCACCAAGGCCCTGCCGATCGGCGATCCCGGCGAACTGCTGCGCCGCCGGCCGGACATCCGCGCCGCCGAACGGCGCCTGGCCGCCAGCACCGCCGACGTCGGCGTGGCCACCGCCGACCTGTTCCCGCGGGTCAGCCTCAGCGGCTTCCTCGGCTTCACCGCCGGGCGGGGCTCGCAGATCGGCTCGAGCGCTGCACGCGCCTGGAGCGTCGGCCCGAGCATCAGCTGGGCCGCCTTCGACCTCGGCAGCGTGCGTGCCCGCCTGCGCGGCGCCAAGGCCGACGCCGACGCCGCGCTGGCCAGCTACGAACAGCAGGTGCTGCTGGCCCTGGAAGAATCGGCGAATGCCTTCAGCGACTACGGCAAGCGCCAGGAGCGCCTGGTCTCGCTGGTCCGCCAGTCGGAATCCAGCCGCGCCGCCGCGCAACAGGCGGCGATCCGCTACCGCGAAGGCACCACCGACTTCCTGGTGCTGCTGGACGCCGAACGCGAGCAACTCTCCGCCGAAGATGCCCAGGCCCAGGCCGAGGTCGAGCTGTACCGCGGCATCGTGGCGATCTACCGCTCCCTCGGCGGTGGCTGGCAACCCAGCGCCTGAACCGGCTATCCCCGGCCGATGGAAATCGGCCACTCCAGCCCCGCGATTGCAGCTCCTGGTCGCGGGGCTTTTTTATGCGCCGCGCGGGGCGGACGCTCGGTCGAGCCCCACGTCGTTTCTCGGCGATGGCGTAGAGGCTCGGCGGCCATTGCCGCGGGCTATTCCCGCCGCTCCGGCTGCGCGGAGTGGATATACAGGGTGTAGGTATCCGCCGGCCGGGGCGCGCCCGCCAGGTCGAGGGCATGACCGATGGCGCCGCGATGGTAGGTGCCATGGTTGACGATATGGAAGAGGATCTCCTGGCGCGTCATGCCGCCGTCGCGGCCATCGGCGAAGCGGAAGCGCAGCCATTCGCCGCGACGCTCCAGCGGCAGCTCGGCGACATAGCCGGCGAACCAGGCGGCCGAATCCTCCAGCCGCTGACGCAGGACGTCGTAGCCAGGCACCACCTCGCTGTTGGTCTGTTGGTGGGGCGCCGGCTCGCCCAGCAGGCGCGCCCTGAACAGTTCCTCGACGATCGCCATGTGATTGAGCTGTTGCAAGGCGAAGGCCAGCGAGGCCGGGAACGCCTCGGCGTCGATCCGGGCGATGGCATCGAGGGTGCGGCGGTCGGACCAGGCCTTGTAGTTGAAGGACTCGACCAGCAGGTCGACTTGCAGGGTGGGTCGGGACATCTGGCGGGCTTCCGTGTCCATTCGCTGAGGGAGCCGGATCATAGCCCGGAGGCAGCGCTCAGCGCTCGCCCTGCAACCCTTCCAGGCGTGCATCGCAGAGGTCGCGCAGGCGGTCGCGGAGAGTGCGCCCGGCGCTGTCCAGCTCGGGCCGCGCGTAGAGCGCCAGCTCCAGGCCAGCGATGGGCGGGAAGCCGGCCTGCGCGCCAAGCAGGCGATGCTCGGGCCCGACGCAGCCCAGCGGCAGCAGGCTGACCCCCAGTCCGGCGCCGACCGCGGCCACCAGGCTGGCCAGGCTGGCGCTGGAATAGCCGATGCGCCAGCGACGCCCGATGCTCTCCAGGGCATGGATCATCTCCTGGCGATACAGCGCGCCGACAGGGAACACCACCAGCGGCACCGGCTCCTCCGGCGAACCCTCGCCGAACGGCCGCGCTGCGCTGCCGAACCAGCCCAGCGGCTCGGCCCAGCGTGCATGGCAGTCGCTGTCGGCCCCCCACTGCTTGACCAGCAGCAGGTCCAGCTCGCCGCTGCGATAGAGGCGCAGCAGGTGATGGCTGAGACCGCTCTCGACCTCCAGGCGCAGTCGCGGACGCTCTTCGGTGAAGCGCGTCAGCACCGGCATCAGCACTTCGCCGGCGAGGTCTTCCGGCACGCCAAGGCGCAGCACACCGTCGCCATGGGCCGGGCTGAGGGCCTCGCTGGCCTCGTCCGAGAGCCGCAGCAGGCGCCGCGCGTAGCCAAGCAGGCGCTCGCCTTCCTCGGTCGGCAAGACCTGCCGCTGGCTGCGGTCGAGCAGGCGGCAACCGAGGTTCTGTTCGAGGCGGATGACCTGCTGGCTGACGGTGGACTGGGTCAGGTGCAGGTGTTCGCCGGCGCGGGTGAAGTTGCCGGTGTCGACAACGCTGACGAAGGTACGGAGCAGGACCAGATCGAGCATGCACACTCCCACTGAAAGGCATTACATCATTTAATTTCAGCATACATGACATCGACGCCATACTTTTCGCCAACGCCTATCGGAGCCCATCGACATGTCCCTGGCCAATCTATGCAGGAGCGGAGCCATGCTGGTCTGCGCAGCATTCAGCGGAGGCGCCGGCGCGAGCGACGCCGGAGCATTGCTCGAAGCCGCGCGTCGCGGCGATACCGCGCAGGTCGCCAGCCTGCTCGAACGCAAGGTCGAGGTCGACGCGCCCAGCGCCGACGGCAGCACCCCGCTGCTGCTGGCCACCGCCAACGACCACCTGGCGGTGGCGCGCCAGTTGATCGAGGCCGGCGCCGACGTCAACCGGCAGAACAGCCGGCTCGACAGCCCGTATCTGCTGGCCGGCGCCGAGGGCCGCCTGGAAATCCTGCGCCTGACCCTGCTCCACGGCGCCGACCTGAAGAGTACCAACCGCTATGGCGGCACCGCGCTGATCCCGGCCTGCGAACGCGGCCATGTGGAAGTGGTGAAGACGCTGCTGCAAGCCGGGGTCGATCCCAACCATGTCAACAAGCTCGGCTGGACCGGGCTGCTCGAGGCGATCCTGCTGAGTGACGGCGGTCCGCGCCACCAGGAGATCGTGCGCCTGCTGATCGACGCCGGCGCCGACGTCAACCTGGCCGATGCCGACGGCGTCAGCCCGCTGGCCCACGCCCGCCAGCGCGGCCAGGGCGGGATCGAGCGGCTGCTGCTGGCCGCCGGCGCCCAATGAAAGCGAAGGAGAAAGACATGTCCGATGAAACCTTCATGCGCGAGGCCATCGCCCTCGCCCGCGCCAACGTCGAGGCCGGCGGCCGCCCGTTCGGCGCCGTGCTGGTGCGCGACGGGCGGGTCCTGGCCCGCGGCGTCAACCAGATCCACGAGACCCACGATCCCAGCGCCCACGCCGAACTGCAGGCGATCCGCCAGGCCAGTCAGGCGCTCGGCAGCCCGCGTCTGGACGGTTGTGTGATCTACGCCAGCGGCCATCCCTGCCCGATGTGCCTGGCCGCCATGCATCTCTGCGGCATCCAGGCGGCCTGGTTCGCCTATTCCAACGAGGACGGCGAAGCGTTCGGCCTGTCCACGGCCACGCTCTACGCCGAGATGGCGCGCCCGCCACAGCGGCAGAGCCTGCCGCTACGCGCCCTGCGTCCTGCCGGCGAAGAGGGTCTGTACCGGCAATGGCGGCAACGCCAGGCATGAGCGCGCGAATCCCTTCCGGCGGCCAGGCCGCCACCGGCGTCGGCGCGGCGGAGGTCAGTTGGGTCGGCCTGCTGGTGATCTTCTGCCTCGGCATCAACCTGCGACCGATCCTCACCGGCATCGGCCCGCTGCTCGAGGAAATCACCGCCGGCACCGGTCTCGGCTTCCAGGGCGCGTCGCTGCTGACGGTGTTGCCGGTGCTCTGCATGGGCCTGGTGGCGCTGTTCCTGCCCTGGCTCGGGCGCTGGCTGGCCGAGCACCGCGGCATCGTCTGCGGACTGCTGGCCATCGCCGCGGCCTGCCTCTGGCGCCTGGAACTGGATAGCGGGCTGGCGCTGATCGCCAGCGCCGCGCTGGCCGGCAGCGGCGTGGCGATCATCCAGGCACTGGTACCGGGCGTGGTCAAGCGCTGGTTCCCGAGGCGGGTCCCGGCGGCGATGGGCCTCTACTCGGCGTCGCTGATGGCCGGCGGCGGAACCGCGGCGGTGCTCAGCCCGCGGATCGCCGAACACTTCTCCAACTGGCAGGCCGGCCTCGGCGCCTGGGCCGTACCGGCCCTGCTGGCGCTGCTGCTGTGGATGTTCGCGCGGCCAAGGGAGGTGCTGCCGAGCGCTGGCGAGGGGCCGGTCCGGCACTTCTTCGGCAATCGCCGTGGCTGGCTGCTGGCGGTGTATTTCGGGTTGATCAACGGTGGCTACACCAGCATGGTGGCCTGGTTGCCGGTGTACTACCGCCAGCTCGGCTGGAGCGCCCAGGACAGCGGCGGGCTGGTCGGGATCATGACCATCTTCCAGGTGCTCGCCGCGCTCAGCGTGCCGCTGCTGATTCGCCGCCGCCTCGACCGCCGGCCCTGGCTGCTGGCCGCGCTGCTGGTCCAGCTCGGCGGCTTCTGCGGCCTGCTGTCGATGCCGCTGCAGCACGCGGCGCTGTGGGTGGCGTTGATCGGCTACGGCCTGGGCGCCTGCTTCGCCCTCAGCCTGACCCTGACCCTCGACCACCTCCACGAGCCGCGTGCGGCGGGAAGCCTGGCGGCCTTCGTGCAGGGCATCGGCTTCATCATCACCGGCATCGTGCCCTACCTGACCGGCTGGCTGCGCGACGCCACCGGCAGCTTCCAGGCCTCCTGGCTGCTGCTCGCGGCGAGTGTGGTGGCGATGTTGCTGGTGACCCTGCGCTTCGCCCCGTCCGGCTATGCCCGGGCCATGGGCGAGACGCGCGACTGAGCGGCGGACCTCCGCGCCCGCCATTGCGGGCGCGGGTGGCGCTTCAGTAATGGGTGGCGATATAGATGCGGTAGCTGATGATGGCCAGCATGCAGATCACCCCGACCCACATGAGGAACAGGCCGAACGGCGTGTCGCGCTTGGTGAAACCCGTGCCGATGAAGAGCATGCCCAGCACGATGATTGCGAAAGTGACGCCGTAGGAATCCATGTTTACCCTCGTTGGCCGCGTTCCTGACATACTTGTCAGTCTAGCTCCAAGCCCGCTAGAACTGCGTTGATATTTATCAGCCTGCGGTCAATCTCGGGCAAATTCATCGAACTTGAGGAAACGCCTGGCTGCGAGCGGCAAGGTCGCGCAAGATCGCCTGGATCTCGCCGAAGTCCGGCCGCTCGCTCACCCGTGGCAGCGCGCAACGTCGCTGCAACTCGACCAGCGCCGCACGTAGCGAGGCCTGCCCCGGCAGCGCCTCACTGCGCTCGAGCAACTCCTCCAGCAGGCAGGCGAAGGCACGCACTTCCAGACGCCGCAGGGCGCCGGCAAGCACGGCGTCGTCCGGGAGGAAGGACGCGGCGCCGAAATCGCCCAGCAGGCAGGCGCCATCCTCGCGCCAGAGGATGTTATGCGCATAGAAGTCGCCATGGCTGATGCCGCGTCCATGCAGATGGGCCATCAACCCGGCGAGCGAGGCCGCCAGGCGCAGCGCCGTGGCCAGCTCGAAGCGCAGTCCCGGCGGATAGACGTCGCGGGTACAGGACTCCAGGCTCGGCGGCCCCGCCAGGTTGCGATAGGCGTCGTCGAGCAGCTCCAGCACCAGCCCGTCGCGCCCTTGCGGATGCCCGGCGAGCCGGCCGAGCACCTCGATCAATTGCGCATGGCGCCCCGCCGCCAGGCAGGCGGCCATCTCGCTGGCAGGGGTGCCATCGCTGGTCACTTCGCCCTTGAACAGCTTCAGCGCCACCGTGCGCGTCGAGCCGTCCGGCTGGCGCCAGCCGGCGCGATGGATGACCCCGGAGGCTCCTTCGCCGATCAGCCCTTCCAGGCTCAGCTCGCTCCAGTCCAGCGCGGCGATGCCGCTGTCGGCCAGCGCCGGCAGGCGGCACAACGGGTTGCCGGCGTAGGCCAGCCAGGCCAGGCGCGGCAGCGTCGCCAGCCAGGCCGGCAGGCGCTGGAAACGGTTGGCGGCGATCCGCAGCAGTTCCAGGCCTTCGCAAGCGGCCATGCTCTCGGGCAAGGCCTCCAGGCGGTTGCCGGCCAACATCAGCTTCTGCAACGGCCGGCGGCCCAGTTCCTCGGGCAGCGTGGCAATCCGGTTGTCGGTGAGGATCAGCCAGCGCAACGCCGGCGGCAGGGCCGCGGCCGGCACCCGCTCGATGCGGTTGGACTTGAAGCCGACCATGCTCAGCGCCGGACAGTCGCCCACCGCCGCCGGCAATTCGGCGAAGTCGTTGGCGGAACAGAACAGCACCTTGAGACGATGCAGCCGGCCGAGGTCGTCCGGCAGGCTGTCCAGGGCGTTGCCGCTGAGGTTGAGCACCTCCAGGGAGTCGGCCAGTTCGAAGATTTCCCGGGGGAACTCGCGCAGGCCGCAGGACAGGTCCAGGCGCGTGGCGCCGGCCAGTTCGCCGCTGCGCAGTTGCTGCAAGGTGTGCATGGTTCGACGGACTCCGGCCAGGGCGGATGGAAAGCCGCGCATGATAGCCAAGGCGTTGCGGAACGCGCACCCTCGCCGTGCTAGAGTGGCCGCCCCGAATCGACAGGACCACAGAGAATGGAACTCTCCCCCGCCGAACGCCAACTCCTGCTGGCCCATCGCCTGGCCGTGTTCGACGGCTGCGTGGTGTACGACGCCCAGCCGCCGGTGTCCGCCGAACATGTCCAGCGTCTTGCCGAAGGCCTGGCCGGACCGATTCCAGAAGACCTGCTGCGCCTCTGGCGCACCTGTTTCGGCGGGCGCCTCGGCTATGACCTGGAAGTCGACTACGACGGCCACCGCCACCCGTTCTCTTTCAGCGAACTGTTCTATCCGGACAGCGACGGCTACCACGACCTCTGGGGCTGGATCGAACACGAGCGCGAGCTGGCGGCGGAAGCCGCGGCAGAAGAAGGCTGCGACTGGAACGGCAAGCTGGCCTACCTGCCGTTCGGTGGCTTCGAGTACCTGGAGCGGCTCTACGTCTGCGTCGAACCCGGCCCCGAGTATGGCGCGGTAATCGCCTGGAGCCACGGCCTGCCGCCGGCCTGGGCCGGACGCCTGCACCAGGATTCGGTGACGCGCCTGGCCGACGACGTCGGCGGGCTGTTCCGCCTGCTGTCCTTCGAACAGGACCCGTTCGACGCCGAGAACGCCTGCGGTGTGGCCGACGAGCTGCTGGAAGCGCTGGACGCCCTGGAGGCCGCCGGGGAGCCCGGCAAGGCGCTGAAGGGCCGCCTGGAAGTCCTGCTGCGCCAGCGCATCCTCGACTGGCGGCCGGCCCTCGCCGACGGCAGCCTGGCCGCCGAGCCAAGGCTGCGTCAACTGGCCCTGGCCGAAGCTGCGCAAGACGGCGACATCGACCTGCTGCAACGCCTGCGCGATGCCGGCTGCGACTTCGCCGAAACCTTGCGCGGACGCGGCGGCGTGCTGGAGGCCTGCCTCGCCCGCGGGCGCCTGGAGGCCGCCAGATGGCTGCTCGACCAGGGCGTCGCGGTGCACCAGGACAGCCTGCAGATTGGCGCCGCGCACCTCGATGCGGTCCTGGCCGAACGCCTGTTGCGGCTCGGCGCGATCTCCGACCCGAATACGGTGCTCCTCGCCCTGCAATACGGCGACGCCGACGCCGCGCGGATCATGGTGCGACCGCTGCTGGAGGAGTCGCCGGCGAGGGCCAGCGCCCTGCGTCTGGCCCTCGCCAGCCGCGCCGAGCGCGAGCGCAGCGACGCCAGGCGGGTCAGGTCGGGAAAGATGGGCAGCAACCGCAGTCCCGACGACTACCTGGCCCTGGCCGAGCGCCTGGAGCGTTTCCTCGCCGAGCTGCCAGGCTGAGGCTCAACCCTCCGGTCCCTGCACCTCGATGAAGGAACCGTCGGCCAGCCGCTCGAACGCCCGTCCCGGCGGCGCGTCGAGCAGCGGCAGGATGCTGTCGTCGGCGTTCAGCACCGAGCCCAGGCTGACGTAGGCGGTGGTCCCGGCGGTATTCATGTAGTCGTCCGACTCGTCGCCGGCCATCAGCCGCCAGCCGCTGTCGTTTTCCTCTTCCGGCGCCTCGCGGTAGAGGTAGCCGACCGCCTTCCCCTCGTCTATCACCCGGCGCGTCACGAAGCAGCGCCGGGCATAGCGCGAGATCGGCGTTTCCCGCGGGTCGTGCTCGGTGTTGATGATGTGCCGCGCCTCGAAGACGATGCGTTCGCCCAGCGACAGGTCGCGGATGTATTGCGGATAGTTGTCCAGGCGGCCGCTGAAGGCGCCATCCGCCTCGATGCCCTCGACCGTCACCCAGAGCCGCTCGGCGCGCGGCGCATCGGGGTTGTCGGTATCGAAGGCGAAGATCAGCTTGACGCTTTCCCCGGCGGCGACCCGGTCGATGGTCTCCGCGTCCGGTTTGTAGAAGGTGTAGGGATGGCGGACAGCGATCGCGCTGGCGTCCACCAAGGTCCACGAGGCCATGTCGACTCCCGCTTGGCTGGCTACGCGGCGCCCGTAGCCTGGGCTGCCACGGGCACGCCGGTGCCCGGGCGGCATGGGTGGAATGGCGTGGCCGAGGTTCGGGTCGCGGCGCCCACCGGCAGGTCGAAGCCATGCCCGGCCAGGAACCGCCCTTCGGCCCGCCTACCCAGAGGAAAGTAGCAGCGCCGCCGCGCAGCCGCCAGCAACGGGCTGTCGCAGAGCGCCGCCCCGGACGGGGCGGCGGCGCGCCTTCAGAGGACTTGCAGCGGGTATTCGACGATCAGGCGGACTTCGTCGAGGTCCGACTCGAAGCTGTCGGAGCGCACCGTGGCCTGGCGCACGCGGAACGCCAGGTCCTTGGCCGCGCCGCCCTGCACCACGTACTTGACCTCCACGTCGCGTTCCCAGCGGCCCTGGTTGGTCAGCGGGTTGCCGTTGGCGTCGGTGCGCATGTAGACGCTGTTGGCATTCGAATAATCGGCGTCCCAGCCCTTGCCATAGCGGGTCATGAAGCTCAGCCCCGGCACGCCGAAGGCGGCCATGTCGAGGTCGTAGCGGAGCATCAGCGAGCGTTCCTTGGGCGAGTTGAAGTCGCTGTACTGGATCGAGTTGTCCAGGTAGATGGAGTCGGTCTGGCGCAGGTAGTCGAAGTCGTCGTCGCCGTTGTTGCGCTGGTACGACAGCAGCACCTGGTGCGGACCGTAGGCGAAGCCGCCGCGCACGCTCCAGATGTCGTTGTCGAGTTCGCCCATCACCTGCCTGCCCTGGTCCTTGACCTTGTAGTAGTTGGCGCCGCCGAGCAGGGACAGCTTGTCGTCCAGCGGATAGTTGAAGCTGGTGCCGGCGTAGTACTGGTCCCAGGCGTCCTTCTGGCGGCTGCCGTAGAGGCTGACGCTCCAGTGCTCGGTGGCCTGGTAGTCGCCGCCGGCGTAGGCGACCCACGGCGAGTCGATGCGCCGGCCGGTGTAGAAGCTGTAGAAGTCGTCGCTGCCGCTGGTGCTGTTCGGCTGGGTCATCGAGTTCAGCTTGCCGGCCTGCAGGGTCAGGCCCTTCGCCAGGCTGTCGTTGACCAGGGTGAAGCCGCGGAAGCTGGAGGGGAACAGCCGGCTGTTGCCGTACTGGATCACCGGGGTTTCCGGGAACACGTCGCCGACCCGCAGCACGGTGCCGTACCAGCGCAGCTTGACCGCGCCGCCGGCTCGCGAATAGTCGTCCTGCGGCCGCCCCTGGTCGTCATAGGGCAGCAGGTCGACGCTACCGCCGGCGCCGGAACGCCCGCCGCCGCTGTCCAGGCGCACGCCGAGCTGGGCGAAGGCGTCGATGCCGACGCCCAGCGTGCCCTGGGTGAAGCCCGAGGAGAAGTTGGCCATGAAGCCCTGCACCCATTCCTCGGTGTAGCCGCCGCCCGCCGGGCTCGATTGGCCCTTGCGGAAGTCGCGGTTGAAGTAGAAGTTGCGCAGCAGCAGGTTGACCTCGCTGCCCTCGATGAAACCTTCCTTGCTCCGCTCGGCGTTCTCCTCGGCGACGGCCGAGGCCATCACTCCAGCGCCCAGCAGCAGTGGAAGCGTCCACAGTCGTTTCTTTCCATCCCCTTGCATGGCGATTGCTCCAGATCGGTTCATGTCTGTTTTTCTTCTGCGGCCATGCCTTGCGACGCTGGCTGTGCGTGAACTTCTGGTCGATCGCGCCCCCGCGCAGTCCTGCCGCAACCGGCATTGACCGTGGGGCTGATTCTGGAACCGGGGAAATGACGCAGACATGAGGTGGGGATTACTTTTCCGCAATCTTAACTCGCACTTAATGCGCTTCGCGCAGACTCCTCCGCCATGCAACGGAGCATCGCCGAAGTTATCGGAAACGTAATTTTCCACTCACCCTCGGGTAATCCGTCCGCTCTTACTCTTTGCTCAAACGGGACGAATACCTCGCCCCGGCGACGAGCCAACCCGAGAGGTTTGCCATGAAGATCATCCCGATGCTGCTGGCCGCCCTGCTGGCGACCGGCGCCGCCACTGCCCAGGCCCAGGACGGCAGCGAACGCTCCTGGCAGTACAACGCCGAATTCCGCGCCGCGCAGAAAGAACTGCGCGAAAAGCGCCTGCAGAAGCAACAACTGGAAGCGCAAGCGCAGAAGACCGACCGCAGCAAATGCGCCGAGCGCAAGAACGGCAACGGCTGAGCAGCCTTTCACCGAGCAATACACTTGTCCTTTTTGGGTTGCTCCTTTGGACAAGTCCTGAGGCGCCAGTCATGGCGCCTTTTTTTATCCGCCGTCGCGCCTGGCGGAAGAAGGCGGCATGGTCGCCAGCGACCAGCCGCCCTCCCCGTTTCCCACCTTACTCCTGCAATGCCCGCGGCCGCTGGCTGCGGCGCTCGGCGGCGGGCGCCGGGCTGGCCTGGAGCTGGAAGTCGAAATCCAGTTCGGCGAAGCGTCCGCCCTCCACGCCGCGGTCGCGGGCCGCGGCGGGATCGTCGTTGAAGCGCAGGTCGCCGATCAGCCCATCGCGGGTGGCGTAGGCGAAGTCGTCCCACAGGTAGCGGTCGCCCGCCAGGTTGATCTGGGTGGTCAGGTGGCGATGGCCGGGCGCCGAGACGAAGAAGTGGATGTGCGCCGGCCGCTGGCCGTGGCGGCCGAGGCGGTCGAGCAGTTCCTGGGTCGGGCCGTCGCTCGGGCAACCGTAGCCGGAGGGCACGATGCTGCGCGCACGGTAGCGGCCGTCGGCGTCGGTGCGGATGCGCCGGCGCAGGTTGTATTCGGACTGACTGCTGTCGAAGTAGGAATAGGTGCCTTGGGTATTGGCGTGCCAGACGTCGACGATGGCTCCGGCCAGCGGCTGGCCGTCGGGACCGCTGACGCGGCCCTGGAGGAACATCACGGTGCCGGGGTCGCGGCCGTCGTCCATCCGTGCCTCGCCGTCGCTCAGCGGCGCGCCGGCGACGTACAGCGGCCCTTCGATGGTGCGCGGCGTGCCGCCGGTGAGGCCGGCCTCGGCGTCCTGGGCGTCGAGCAGCAGGTCCAGGTAATGCTCCAGGCCCAGCCCGGCGGCCAGCAGGCCGGCCTCCTGGCGGCTGCCCAGGCGGTTCAGGTAATCCACCGCTTTCCAGAATTCGTCGGGCGTGACCTGCATCTCTTCGATCAACTTCGCCGTGTCGTCGAGGATGCGCCGCACCAGGGCCTTGGTGCGCGGATCGCCGCGTTCGTTGAGCTGGCCGCTGGCCTCTTCGAAGAAGCGCTGGACGTCGGCAGTCTGGGAAATCTTCACGGTCATGGCGTTTGCCTCTGCTTGTTGTTGTCGGGCGTGGGAAGGGAATCTCAGCGGTCGTCGGCATGGATCGACGAGGGATGCCGGCAAAGCCCGTCGATCTCGATGTCCATGTAGGGAAACAGCGGCAGCCGGGTCAGGGTGTCGTGCAGCGCCTCGACGCTGGGCAGGTCGAACAGGCTGTAGTTGGCGTAGTGCCCGGCGATCCGCCAGAGGTGCCGCCAGCTGCCCTCGCGCTGGAGGCGCTGGGCCATTTCCTTCTCCTCGGCCTTGAGCCGCTCGGCCTGCTGCGGGTCCATGTCGACGGGCAACTTCACGGTCATCTTCACGTGGAACAGCATCGGTCGTTTCTCCTCTGTCTGCGGAATGGCTTCAGCGCCGGCGGAAGCGCGCCAGGCGCTCCTCGTCGAGCGCCAGGCCGAGACCCGGCGCACGCGGCACGTGCAAGTGGAAATCCTGGTAGCGCGGCGACTCGAGGAGGATGTCCTCGGTCAGCAACAACGGGCCGAACAGTTCGCTGTGCCAGGCCAGGCGGTCGAGGGTGACGAAGGCGTGGGCGGCGGCCAGGGTGCCGATGCCGCCCTCGAGCATGGTCCCGCCGTACAGGCCGATCCCGGCCGCCTCGGCGATCGCCGCGCTACGCAGCACCGCGCGCGGTCCGCCGTTCTTGGCGATCTTCAGGGCGAACACCGGGGCGGCGCCCTCGCGAGCCAGGTGGAAGGCATCCTCGACGCTCTCGATGGCCTCGTCGGCCATGATCGGCGCGCCGCCGCGGCTGCTCAGGCGCGCCAGGCCGATGCGGTTGTGGCGGGCGATGGGCTGTTCGATCAGGGCGATGCCGTTGTCGCCGAGCGTCGCGCAGGCACGCTGGGCAACGCCTTCGTCCCAGGCCTGGTTGACGTCCACCCGCACGCTGGCGCGCTCGCCAAGGGCGCGCTTGATGGCGATCGCGTGGGCCACGTCGGCATCCACCTCACCGGCGCCGATCTTCAGCTTGAAGTGCCGGTGGCGGCGCAGGTCGAGCATCCGCTCGGCTTCCTCGATGTCGCGGCCGGTGTCGCCGCTGGCCAGGGTCCAGGCCACCTCCAGGCTGTCGTGCAGGCGGCCGCCGAGCAGTTCGCTGACGGCCAGGCCGAGGCGCTTGCCATGGGCGTCGAGCAAGGCGGTCTCGACCGCCGAGCGGGCGAAGGTGTTGCCCCTGATGTGCCGGTCCAGGCGCTGCATCGCGGCATTCACGTTGTCCGCCGGCTGGCCCAGCAGCAACGGGGCGAAATGCGCGTCGAGATTGCTCTTGATGCTCTCCGGGCTCTCGCTGCCGTAGGCCAGGCCACCGATGGTGGTGGCTTCGCCGAGGCCCTCGATGCCGTCGCTGCAACGCAGGCGGAGGATCACCAGGGTCTGCCGGTTCATGGTGTGCATGGCCAGCTTGTGCGGGCGGATGGTCGGCAGGTCGACGATGATCGACTCGAGGCTTTGGATCACGGCTTGGCTCATTCTCGGGGGTCCACCAGGGTTGCGGTCGGGTTTTCGACGGTTCGCCGCTCAAGGCTCGCTCGATACCGAGCAGGTTTCGCCGTCGTTTCGGCCAAGCATCCATCGCCTTCTTCACTGGGGTCCAATATCATCTTCCTCTCGAACCATACCCTGGAGGTATCATGGAGCTTCGTCACCTGCGCTACTTCCAGGCGCTGGCCCGGACCCTCAACTTCACCCGCGCCGCCGAGCAACTGCACATCGCCCAGCCACCGCTGAGCCGGCAGATCCAGCAACTCGAGGAAATGCTCGGGGTGGCCCTGCTGGAGCGCGGCCGGCCGCTGCGCCTGACCGAAGCCGGGCGCTTCTTCCACGAACAGAGCGCGACGCTCCTGGACCAACTGGAGAGCATCTGCGACAGCACCCGGCGGATCGGCCAGGGCCAGCGCCAGTGGTTCGGCATCGGCTTCGTGCCCTCGGCGCTGTATGGCGTGCTGCCGGAGCTGATCCGCCACCTGCGCGGCGACCCGGAGCTGGAGCTGGGCCTGCTGGAGATGACCACCCTGCAACAGGTCGAGGCGCTGAAGAGCGGGCGCATCGACATCGGTTTCGGACGCATCCGCATCGACGACCCGGCGATCCGCCAGAGCGTGCTCAGCGAAGAGCCGCTGGTCGCCGCCCTGCCCGCCGGCCACCCGTTGCTCGGCCAGCCGCTGAGCCTGGAGCGCCTGTCGCGCGAGCCGTTCGTGCTCTACCCCGGCCAGCCGCGGCCGAGCTACGCCGACCACGTGCTGGCGTTGTTCGCCACCCACGGCCTGAGCCTGCGCGTGACGCAATGGGCCAACGAGATGCAGACCGCCATCGGCCTGGTCGCCGCCGGACTCGGCGCGACCCTGGTGCCGGCCTCGGTGCAGTTGCAGCACCGCGACGACGTCGCCTACCAGGCCCTGGCCGACGCCTCCCTGACCTCGCCGATCATCGTCAGCCGGCGCCAGGGCGACGGCTCCCCGCACCTGCGGCGCTGCCTGGCGCTGATCGGCCGCGAGGACGCCTGAGTGCCCTCTCAGGAGCGCCGCGCGGCGCGGCGCTGGGTCATGCTCGGGGTTTCCTCGAAGCGCTTGCGGTAGTCCACGGAGAAGCGTCCGAGGTGGCTGAAGCCCCAGCCCAGGGCGATCGTCGAGATGCTGCGGGCGCCGCCGCTGGCGAGGATCTCCTCGCGCACCGCGGCGAGTCGGTAGTGCTTCAGGTAGCTCATCGGCGATACCCCGAAGTAGCGACGGAAGCCCTCGAACAGCTTGAACCGCGAGACCCCGGCGGCGCGTTCCACGTCCTCCAGGCTCAGGGTCTCGCGGGCGTTGGCCTGGAGAAACTCGCGAGCGCGCAGCAGGTAGTGCGGCGGGCGCCCGCCAAGGCCCTGCTGCAGGGCCTCGCTGTAGTTGTTCGGCTGGGCCAGGATCAGTCCCTTGATCAGCGCGCGTTCCAGGTCGCTGCTGAAAAACGCCTGGGCGTAGAGTTCGCTGCGCGCCATCTCCTCGCTGATGTGCCGCACGGTGCGCCACCAGGACGCCGAGGCGCCGTCCAGGGCATCCATTTCCGGATCGAAGCGCAAGGGCGTATCGATCGGCCGCTGCAACATCTCCTCCAGGACCTTGCGCATCGCCGTGCGGCCGATCACCACCTGCAACTTGCGGCAGTCCCCGGCGATGCTCAGCTCCTGGCGCTCGTTGGGCGCGATGATCACCCCGCGGCGGACGTCGGAGAGCAGGCGCAGCCCGCCCCGGCACAGCTCCTGCTCGCCGCTGAGCGGCAGGCTCAGGCTGTAGGCGTTGAACGCCGCGGCATCCTCGACGGTGATGGTGACGTCGGTGCCGTAGCCGATGTAGCCGAGGGTGGTGCACATCGACTTCAGCACGTTGCCGTGGTGCTGGAACTGCACCAGTCCCGGGCTCGCCGCTTCGAGCCGGTGCGGCCCGCAGACCTTCGACATCCAGGAACGGGCGGCGGCCAGGTCCAGGTGGTCGGCATGGAGATCGCCACGATCGGCGACGGGATGGCTCCTCATCATGGTTCGGCACTCGACACGGCAAGGCTGAGGGTGCGCTCTGCTGGCGCTCTGTTTTCAGCAAAATGCAAGGCATGTGCCGGCGCAAGGCCGACTCCCCGCATCCTCCACTATCCGGATAGCGTTCGCCGACTTTCCGGACAAAGCGTCCGCCGCAAGCGCCGCTCGAACCCGGAACGAGCCCTCCGCGAGGCCCTCGGCCGCTCCTCGGCGGCCGCACATTTTCGGGATGCGCATCGTCGACTAAGCGGATAGCCCGCCCCCGCTCGCGGCCGTTGAATGGGTCACCCATAACGACAACGCACAAGGGTGAGAACGCATGAACGCTACCCGCAGAAGCCTGGAACAGTGGCGCGACTATGTCGGCGGCTGCCTCGACTTCCGTCCCGAGGAAGGCATCTTCCGCATCGCCCGGGACATGTTCACCGAACCGGAGCTGTTCGACCTGGAGATGGAGCTGATCTTCGAAAAGAACTGGATCTACGCCTGCCACGAAAGCGAACTGGCCAGGCCCCACGACTTCGTCACCCTGCGCGCCGGACGCCAGCCGCTGATCGTCACCCGCGACGGCAACGGCCAGTTGCACGCGCTGGTCAACGCCTGCCAGCATCGCGGCGCGACCCTGGTGCGGGTCGGCAAGGGCAACCAGTCGACCTTCACCTGTCCGTTCCATGCCTGGTGCTACAAGAACGACGGCCGGCTGGTGAAGGTCAAGGCGCCGGGCGAATACCCGGAAGGCTTCGACAAGGCCACCCGCGGCCTGAAGAAAGCGCGCATCCAGAGCTACAGGGGCTTCGTCTTCGTCAGCCTGGACGTCGCCGGCGAGGACGACCTGGTGGACTTCCTCGGCGACGCCCGGGTGTTCCTCGACATGCTGGTGGCGCAGTCTCCCAGCGGCGAGCTGGAAGTGCTGCCCGGCACCTCCACCTACACCTACGAAGGCAACTGGAAGCTGCAGAACGAGAATGGCCTGGACGGCTATCACGTCAGTACCGTGCACTACAACTACGTAGCCACCGTGCAGCACCGCCAGCAGGTCGAGGCCGAGCGCGGCGGCGCGGCCGCCACCCTCGACTACAGCAAGCTCGGCGCCGGCGACGCGGCCACCGACGACGGCTGGTTCTCCTTCGCCAACGGCCACAGCGTGCTCTTCAGCGAGATGCCCAACCCCGCCGTACGCCCCGGCTACGCCAGCGTGATGCCGCGGCTGGTGGCGGAATACGGCCAGGCCCGCGCCGAGTGGATGATGCATCGCCTGCGCAACCTCAATCTCTACCCCAGCCTGTTCGTCATCGACCAGATCAGCTCGCAGCTGCGCATCGTCCGCCCGCTGGCCTGGAACCGTACCGAGATCGTCAGCCAGTGCATCGGCGTCAAGGGCGAGTCGGACGCCGACCGGGAGAACCGGATCCGCCAGTTCGAGGACTTCTTCAACGTCTCCGGGATGGGCACGCCCGACGACCTGGTGGAGTTCCGCGAAGCCCAGCGTGGCTTCCAGGCCCGCCTGGAGCGCTGGAGCGACATCTCCCGCGGCCACGGCAAGTGGCTCGAAGGCGCGACGCCGAACAGCCAGGCGCTGGGTATCGCGCCGCTGCTGACCGGCACCGAGATCACCCACGAAGGCCTCTACGTCAACCAGCACGCGCATTGGCGGCGCTTCCTCCTCGACGGCCTGGAGCGCCTGGCCCTGCGCGCGAAGGAGGTGACCCCATGAACGCCGGACTGCAGTACCGCGTCGAA
Source organism: Pseudomonas sp. KBN12P06040 (assembly GCF_037574965.1). Taxonomy (NCBI): domain Bacteria; kingdom Pseudomonadati; phylum Pseudomonadota; class Gammaproteobacteria; order Pseudomonadales; family Pseudomonadaceae; genus Pseudomonas; species Pseudomonas sp. KBN12P06040. Next base: position 2,788,770 of record NZ_JBBELS010000001.1, on the reverse strand, counting down.
CAGTTCCTCTACCGCCACGCCGAACTCTGCGATGCCCAGGACTGGGACGGCTACCTCGCGCAGTTCGACGAACAGTGCGAGTTCCACCTGCCGCAGTGGGAGTCCGAGCACCGCTACACCCGCGATCCGAAGCGCGAGATGTCGCTGATCTACTACCCCAGCCGTGCCGGCCTGGAAGACCGGGTGTTCCGTATCCGCACCGGCAAGGCCGCGTCCACCGTGCCGATGCCGCGCACCCTGCACCAGATCGGCAACGTGCGCATCGCCGAGGAAGGCGAAGGCCTGCTGCGAGTGCGGGTCAACTGGCAGACCCTGTTCCAGCGCCTGGACCAGACCGGCAGCTTCTTCGGCCATGCCACCTACCGCCTGAAACCCCATGGCGAGGCCTGGCTGATCGCGCGCAAGCACATCGTCCTGCTCAACGACCGGATCGACTCGGTCCTCGACTTCTACCACCTCTGAACGGCGGGCCCCGTCACGATGAATCACAAAGTCGCCCTCAGCTTCGCCGACGGCAAGACCCTGTTCCTGCCCGTCGGCCACGACGACCTGCTCCTCGACGCCGCCCTGCGCCACGGCATCAACCTGCCGCTGGACTGCCGCGAAGGGGTCTGCGGCACCTGCATGGGCCGCTGCGAGGCGGGCAGCTACAGCCTGGACTACGCCGACGAGGACACCCTCTCCGCCGCCGACCTGGAGCAACGCAAGGTGCTCGCCTGCCAGACCCGGGTGCGCTCCGACGCGGCCTTCTACTTCGACTTCGCCTCGACCCTCTGCCACGCCGCCGCGGCCCAGGAGCACAGCGGCGTGGTGCGCGAACTGCGCCTGCTCTCCGAGGACACCGCGCTGCTCCGCCTCGACGCCGGCGCCGCGGGCCGCCAGTTGGACTTCCTGCCCGGCCAGTACGCGCGCCTGCAAGTACCCGGCAGCGACTGCCGGCGCGCCTACTCCTTCGCCAACCGGCCGAATCCGCAGAACCACCTGCAGTTCCTCATCCGCCTGCTCCCGGGCGGCGCCATGAGCGACTACCTGCGCCAAGGTTGCCGGGTCGGCGACGAGATCCGCTTCGAGGCGCCGCTGGGCACCTTCTACCTGCGTCAGGTGGAGCGCCCGTTGCTGCTGGTGGCCGGCGGCACCGGCCTGTCGGCGTTCCTCGGCATGCTCGACGAACTGGCCGAGCGCGGCTGCGAGCGGCCGGTGCATCTCTGCTACGGGGTACGCCGCGCCGCCGATCTCTGCGAATTGCAGCGGATCGCCGGCTACGCCGAGCGGCTTCCCGGCTTCCGCTTCGTCCCGGTGCTCAGCGAGGCGGACGCCGACTGGGACGGCCGGCGCGGCTACCTGCACGAGCATTTCGACGCCGCCCGCCTGCGCGACGAAGCTTTCGACCTCTACCTGTGCGGGCCGCCGCCGATGGTCGAGGCGGTCCGCCAGTGGCTGCGCGAGCGCTCCCTGGAGCATCTGCGGCTGTACCTGGAGAAGTTCACCGAAAGCGGCGACTGATGCGCTCAGCCGAGGTCGCCGCCAGCTACCGGCAGGGTCACGCCGGTGATGTAGGACGCCTCGTCGGAGGCGAGGAAAAGGATCGCCGCGACCTGCTCGTCGATGCTGCCGTAGCGCTTCATCAGGCTGCTGTCGAGGGTCTGCTCGACGATCTGTCGATACCAGCGCCGCTCCTCCTCGCTCTGCGCCGCGGCGTTGCGCGGAATCCTTCGCGGCGGCGCGTCGGTGCCGCCCGGCGCCACCGCGTTGACGCGGATGCCCTGGTCGGCGGTCTCGAACGCCAGGCAGGCGGTCAGCGCGTTCACCCCGCCCTTGGCGGCGCCATAGGGCACCCGGTTGACCCCGCGGGTGGCAACCGACGAGACGTTGACGATCACCCCGCTACCCTGCCCCAGCATCGCCGGCAGCGCCGCGCGGCAACACCACAAGGTGGGCAGCAGCGAACGCCGCAGCTCGGCCTCGATCTCGTCCTCGGCGTAGTGCTGGTAGGGCTTCGCCCAGAGGGTGCCGCCGACGTTGTTGACCAGGATGTCCAGCCGGCCGAAACGCTCCAGGGTCCGCTCCAGTGCCCGCTGGCATTCGGCGTAGCGCTCCAGGTCGGCGGTCAGGCACAGGCAGGCGTCGCCGGCCAATTCGTGGACCAGCTCGGAGCGGTCCACCGCCACCACCCGCGCGCCTTCCTCCAGCAGGCGCCGGGCCACGCCCAGGCCGATGCCCTGGGCGGCGCCGCTGACCAGGGCGACCTTGTCGCGGAATCTGTCGTTCATGGGAATCTCCTTGGCTCGCTCGGGTTCAGGCCGCGCTGGCGGCGAACTTTTCGTAGTAGAAATTCGCCGGGCGCACGCCCTGCTCGCGCAGGTAGCGCTCGACCGCCTCGACCATCGGCGGCGGCCCGCACAGGTAGATGTCGACGTCGCCCTCGTGCAGGTGCTGCGCGGCGATGTGCTCGGTCACGTAGCCCTTGCGCGGATAGTCGCTGTCGGCGCTGGCCACGCAGGCGCTCCAGGTGAAGCCGGGAATCCGTTCGGCGAACGCCTCCAGGCGCTCGAGCCCGACCAGGTCGACGTCGTGGGTCACCCCGTAGACCAGGTGCAGCGGGTGCGCGCTGCCCTGCTCGGCGATCCGTTCGAGCATCGCGGTGAACGGCGCCAGGCCGGTGCCGCCGGCCAGCATCAGCAGTGGCCGGTGAATCTCGCGCAGGTAGAAACTGCCCAGCGGGCCGTCCATCGCCAGGCTGTCGCCGGCCCTGGCCGTGCCACTGAGGAAGCCGCTCATCAGCCCACCGGGGACGTTGCGGATCAGGAAGCTGACCTCGCCGTCCTTCGCCAGCGAGCTGAAGGAGTAGGCGCGGCGCTGCTCGCTGCCGGGCACCTGGAGGTTGACGTACTGCCCGGGCAGGAACGCCAGGCTGGCCAGCGCCTCGCCGCGCAGCGACAGGCCGATGGTGCTCGGCGACAGTTGCCGGACTTCGCTGATGCGCGCCTCGTAGCGCGCCTGGCCGGTCCTGCACAGGGTCGAGGACGCCGGCACGCGCAGCACGCAGTCGCTTTCGGCGCGCATCTGGCAGGTCAGCACGTAGCCGCGGGCGGCTTCCTCGGCGCTGAGGGCATCGTCGATGTAGTCCTGGCCCAGCGCATAGCGCCCGGCCTCGGCCAGGCACTTGCAGGTGCCGCAGGCGCCGTCGCGGCAGTCCAGGGGGATGTTGATGCCCTGGCGGTAGGCCGCGTCGGCCACGGTCTCGCCGGGCGCGGCATGGATGAAGCGGGTCACCCCGTCTTCGAAGTTGAGTGCGATCCGATGGTTCATGGCATGTCCCTCGACAGCCCGCCGGCGCGGGCGTCAGACGTGGTAGACGTCGATCAGCTGGCGAACGTAGTCGTTCTTCAGGATCACTTTCTTGGCCTTGATCAGCGGACTCTCGCCGCGTACGTCGAGGTCGTAGAAGGTGGTGCCGAAGTAGCTATCCACGGTCTTGTAGCGATAGCTCAGGGTGTGCCAGTTGCAGCGCACGCGGCAGATGCCGTCGTCCTCACCGAGCAGTTCGATGTTGCTCAGGTTGTGCGAGGTGCGGGTGTCCGGCAGGGTCGCGCTGGAGCGCTCGGTGCGGATGCGGAATACCCGGTCCTCCAGACCGCCGCGGTTGCCGTACCAGATCAGCGAGATTTCCCGCTGCGGGTCCTCGGTGAGGTGGTCGCGGTCGTCCCAGGACGGCATCCAGAAACTGGCGTCCGCGGCGTACAACGCCAGCCAGGCGTCCCAATCCTTGTCGTCGAGATAGCGCGCCTCGCGGTAGAGGAAATCGCGCAGGGCGTCGTAGCCCAGGCTCATGACGCCACCTCCCGCAGCGCCACGCGCTGCGTCCGTTCGCGCTCCAGGGCGGCGAGCAGCGCCTCCTGCCAGTAGCGATGCTGCAATACGAACAGCCCTTCGTCCTCGGTGCGCACGCCGCTCAGGCGCGGCCGCAGGTCGATGGCCGCGGCCGCCGCGTCGGCGCCCTCTATCCAGTGTTCGGCGCCGCGCGACAGGTCGTTCCAGCCGACCACGCTGCCCTGGTAGCCCTGCTGGCAGGAACGGAACTCCTCCAGGTCGTCCGGGGTGGCCATGCCGCTGACGTTGAAGAAGTCCTCGTACTGGCGGATGCGCCGGGCGCGCGCCTCGGCGCTCTCGCCTTTCGGCGCGATGCAGTAGATGGTGATTTCCGTGCGGTCCACCGACAGCGGCCGGGCGATGCGGATCTGCGAGCTGAACTGGTCCATCAGGTAGACGTTGGGGTACAGGCAGAGGTTGCGCGAGTTCTCGATCATCCAGTCGGCGCGGGCCTCGCCGAAGTCGCGGGCAAGCTCGGCGCGGCGCTCGAAGGCCGGCCGGTCCTCGGGGTTGGCCCAGCGACTCCAGAGCAGCATGTGGCCATGCTCGAACGAGTAGAAGCCGCCGCCCTGCCGGGCCCAGCCGGCGGCGCTCATGGTCCGCAGCTGGTCCGCAGCGTCGCGCTGCTGGCGCTGGCTCTGGGTCGCCGCGTAGTTCCAGTGCACCGAACTGACGTGGTAGCCGTCGGCGCCGTTCTCGGCGGTAAGCTTCCAGTTGCCTTCGTAGACATAGCTGGAAGAGCCGCGCAGCACTTCGAGGCCTTCCGGCGACTGGTCGACGATCATGTCGATGATCTTCGCCGACTCGCCCAGGTGCTCGGCCAGCGGCCTGACATCGGGGTTGAGGCTGCCGAACAGGAAGCCACGGTAGGACTCGAAGCGCGCCACCCGGGTCAGGTCGTGCGAGCCCTCGCAGTTGAAGCCCTGCGGGTAGCCGGCCTCGGCCGGGTCCTTGACCTTGAGCAGCTTGCCGGAGTTGTTGAAGGTCCAGCCGTGGAACGGACAGGTATAGCTGCTGCGATTGCCGCTCTTGTGCCGGCAGAGCATCGCGCCACGGTGGCTGCAGGCGTTGATGAAGGCGTTGAGCTGGCCGTCGCGGTTGCGCGCGATGACGATCGACTGGCGGCCGATCTGGGTGGTCAGGTAGTCGTTGATTCCGGCAACCTGGCTTTCGTGGGCGAGATAGACCCAGTTGCCCTCGAAGATGTGCTTCATCTCCAGCTCGAACAGGCGTGGGTCGGTGAATATCTCCCGCTTGCAGCGGTAGACGCCGCGCTCGGGGTCTTCCTCGAGCAGAGAACGCAAGTAATCGCTACCCAGGGACATGGCCGGGGCCTCCGTTGTTATTGTTCAGGCCCGGTCAGGTTAGGTAGCGCGTGCTGCTGGGGATATCCGTTGCCTGCGGATCGCTGGCCGATTCCTGCACGCCGTAGCGGTCGGCGCTAGGCGCGCCGGCGCAGGGTTTCCGAAGGCAGCTCGCCGAACTGCCGGCGATATTGCTCGGCGAAGCGGCCGAGGTGGACGAAACCGAAGTCCAGGGCCAGTTCGGTGAGGTTGCGTACCCGGCAGCCGGGGTCTTCCAGGCAGGCGCGGATGCGCTCCAGGCGCAGCCGGCGAATGTATTGCCGAGGGCTCTCGCCAAGCTGGCGCTCGAACAGCGCGTACAGCGAGCGAGTGCTCATGTGCGCCTGCTCGGCCAGCGCCGCGACCTCGATCTCGCTCTGCAGATGGCGGCGGATGTAGGCATCGAGGCGGGCGAAGACGACCTGCGCATCGCCGGGGTCCTCGCGGCTGACGTTGGTCTTCAGCAGGGTCAGCAGCTTGCTGCCGAGGATCTGCTCGAAGTGGCTGTCGACCCGCGCCAGCCGCTCGCCGGACTCCGCCTCGCGGCAGACCAGGGCGAGCAGGCCGACGAAGCCTTCCAGCTGGTCCAGGCGATAGCGATGTTCGAGGAAGCGCACGCCGCGCGCCGGATGGCTCCAGCGCTGCTCGGCGCAGATCGCTTCGAGCAGCGCGCAGGGCAGCTTGACGATGAATTTCTCGCAGTCCGCCGAATAGGTCAGGTCGACCGGATCGTCCGGGTTGATCAGCAACAGCTCGCCCGGCGCCAGGGCGTGTTCCTGCCCGCCGCCGCGCCACAGGCAGTGGCCGCGCAGGAGGATCTGCAGGTGGAAGATGCTTTCCAGCGCCGGCGAGGTGACCCGTACCGCCGCGCCGTAGCTGATCCGGCACAGGTCGAGGCTGGCGAAGGTGCGGTGGTCGAGGCTGGCTTGCGGCCTGCCGGCGGCCGGCAGGCGTATGCAGTGCGTACCGACGTGCCGGTTGACGTAGCCGGACACCGCATAGGGGTCGGCACGTTCGAACACCCGGCTGCGCTCGCTGAGCAAGGAGGCATTCATGGGCAGGACACTCAGGCTGCTATCGTTGTTGTTATCGTCGCGCGGCGCCAAGCGCCGGGCGCGGAACGTCCACCCACACTACGCAAGCCCCCCGCCGGCGACAATCCGGGCCGGCAATCGCGTGCGGTAATCGAACGGAATCCGTCCAACGGCCAACGAAAAAGGGCCGCCAGGGTTTCCCCTGCCGGCCCGCTTGCGCGCCCGCTTCAGCCGGCCGCCGGCGTCTCCTCGCGCGGTCCGGCGTCGCGCCCGTGGGTCCAGCGATAGAGCACCGGCAGCACCAGCAGGGTCAGCATGGTCGAGGACAGGATGCCGCCGATCACCACCGTCGCCAGCGGCCGCTGCACCTCGGCGCCGGTGCCGGTGGCCAGGGCCATCGGCACGAAACCGAGGGAGGCCACCAGGGCGGTCATCAGCACCGGACGCAGGCGGGTGATGGCGCCCTCCCACACCGCCTGGTCGAGGCTGCGTCCTTCCTGCAACAGGTTGCGGATGAAGGAGATCATCACCAGGCCGTTGAGCACCGCCACCCCGGACAGGGCGATGAAACCCACCGCCGCCGAGATCGACAGCGGTATCCCGCGCAGCCACAGGGCCAGCACCCCGCCGGTGAGGGCGAAGGGGATGCCGGTGAACACCAGCAGGCCGTCCTTGACGTTGTTGAACATGGCGAAGAGCAAGGTGAACACCAGCAGCAGCGCCACCGGCACCACTACCTGCAAGCGCTTGGCGGCGGACTGCAACTGTTCGAACTGGCCGCCCCAGGTGGTCCAGTAGCCGGCCGGGATCTTCACCCCGTCCTGCAGCTTCTGTTGCGCTTCCAGCACGAACGAGCCGATGTCGCGGCCGCGCACGTTGGCGCTGACCACGATGCGCCGCTTGCCGTTCTCCCGGCTGATCTGGTTCGGTCCCGGCGAGAGGTCGAGGCGCGCCACGTCCGACAGCGGGATGAAGTCGATCCGCGCCAGGTTGTTCGGCGGCAGCGGGATCAGCAGGTTGGACAGTGCCGGCAGGTCGGCGCGCAGGGTTTCCGGCAGGCGGATGACGATGTCGAAGCGGCGGTCGCCCTCGAACAGGGTACCGGCATTGCGTCCGCCGAGGGCGGTGGCCACGGTGTCCTGGATGTCGCCGACATTGAGGCCGAAGCGTGCCGCCTTGTCGCGGTCGATGTCCACCGTCAGCACCGGCAGGCCGGTGGTCTGCTCGACCTTCACCTCGGAGGCGCCGTCGATGCCTTGCAGCACCTTGGAGATCTTCTCCGCGGTGTCGTTGAGCACCTGCATGTCGTCGCCGAAGACCTTCACCGCGACGTCGCTGCGCACCCCGGAGATCAGTTCGTTGAAGCGCAACTGGATCGGCTGGGAGAACTCGTAGACGCTGCCCGGCACCTCAAGGGCCGCGGCCTGCAATTCTTCCAGCAGCGCCTCCCGCGACTTCTTCGGGTCCGGCCACTGGCTCTGCGGCTTGAGCATCACGTAGCTGTCGGAGGCGTTCGGCGGCATCAGGTCGGAGGCAATCTCGGCGGTCCCGGTGCGGGCGAAGACCCGCTCGATCTCCGGGAACTTGCCCATCAGCTTCTTCTCCAGGGTCTGCTGCATCTCGACCGACTGGGTCAGGCTGGTGCCCGGCACCCGCAGGCCCTGCATGGCGAAGTCGCCCTCGCTGAGGCTGGGAATGAACTCGCTGCCCATCCGCGAGGCCACCAGCCCGGTGAGCAGGATCGCGCCGAGGGCACCGCCGACCACCAGCGCGCGGTGTCCGAGCACCCAGCGCAGCGCCGGTTCGTAGGCCAGACGCGCGCGGCGCATGACGAAGTTCTCCTCCTCCTTGACCTTGCCGGTGATGAACAGCGCGATCGCCGCCGGGACGAAGGTCACCGAGAGGATCATCGCGCCAAGCAGCGCGGTGACCACGGTGAACGCCATCGGGTGGAACATCTTCCCCTCGACCCCGGTGAGGGCGAAGATCGGCAGGTACACCACCATGATGATGATCTGGCCGAAGATCAGCGCCCGGCGCGCCTCCCTGGACGCGGCGAAGACCTCGTGGAAACGTTCCGCGCGGGTCAGCTGGCGGCCGTGGTGGGCCTGGGCGTGGGCCAGGCGGCGGATGGCGTTCTCGACGATCACCACGGCGCCGTCGACGATGATGCCGAAGTCCAGCGCGCCGAGGCTCATCAGGTTGGCGCTGACCCTGTTGCCGACCATCCCGGTGAAGGTGAACAGCATCGACAGCGGGATGATGGTGGCGGTGATCAGCGCCGCGCGGATATTGCCGAGGAACAGGAAGAGCACCGCGATCACCAGCGCCGCGCCTTCCACCAGGTTCTTCTTCACCGTGGCCACGGCCTTGTCCACCAGGGTGGTGCGGTCGTAGACGGTGATCGCCTTGACTCCCTTGGGCAGGGTCCGGTTGATCTCCTCCAGGCGCTGGCCGACCGCCTGGGCCACTTCCCGGCTGTTCTCGCCGATCAGCATGAACACCGTGCCGAGCACCACTTCGCGGCCGTTCTCGGTGGCCGCGCCGGTGCGCAGCTCCTTGCCCAGGCCGACCTCGGCGACGTCGCGGATACGGATCGGCACGCCGTCGACGTTGGAAACGATGATCCCGCGGATATCGTCCATGTCCTTGACCTGGCCCGGCGCGCGGATCAGCAACTGCTCGCCGCGCCGCTCGATGTAGCCGGCGCCGACGTTCTCGTTGTTGCGCAGCACGGCGTTCTGCAGGTCGCCGAGGGTCAGCTTGTAGGCCGCGAGCTTCTTCGGATCCGGGGCGATGAGGAATTGCTTGGCGTAGCCGCCGATGGTGTTGATCTCGGCCACGCCCTTCACGTTGCGCAACTGCGGACGGATGATCCAGTCCTGGATGGTGCGCAGGTCGGTGGGCGTGTAGGCGCTGCCGTCCTCCTTGGTCGCGCCCTCCTCGGCCTCTACCGTCCACAGGTAGATCTCGCCGAGACCGGTGGAGATCGGCCCGAGGGTCGGCGAGATGTCTTCCGGCAGTTGCTCGCGCGCCGTGCTCAGGCGTTCGTTGACCTGCTGGCGGGCGAAGTAGATGTCGGTGCCTTCCTCGAAGATCACCGTCACCTGGGAAATCCCCGGCCGCGACAGCGAACGGGTTTCCTGCAAACCCGGCAGGCCGGCCATGACGGTCTCCACCGGGTAGGTGATCCGCTGCTCCACTTCCAGCGGCGAGTAGCCGGGGGCGGCGGTATTGATCTGCACCTGGACGTTGGTGATGTCCGGGACCGCGTCGATGGACAGCTTCTGGTAGCTGCCAATGCCGACCCCGGCCATCCCCAGCACCGCCAGCAGGACCAGCCAGCGTTGCTCGATGGCGAATTGGATGATGCGTTCGAACATGCGAAGACTCCTGGAGCGGGACTCAGTGACCGTGTTCCGCCGAGCCCTTGCCCAGTTCGGATTTGAGGATGAAGCTGCCGCTGGCGGCGACCTGGCTGCCGGCGCGCAGGCCCTCGAGGACCTCGACGCGCTGGCCGTCGCTGATGCCCAGCTTGACCGGCTGGACCACGAAGCCGTCGGCCACGCGGACGAACACCACGTCCTCGCCGTCGACGTTCTGCACCGCGCCGTCGGCGACCGTCAGGACTTCCTTGCGGGTCGCCTCGGCCACCTGCACGGAAACGAACAGCCCCGGGCGCCAGGTGCTCTCGGGGTTGCTCAGGGTGACCCGGGCGGTGGCCGCGCGGGTCTGCTCGCCGAGCAGGTCGCCGATGTAGGACACGGTGCCCTCCACCTCGCTATCCAGCGCCTGGGCGAGCACCTTGACCTTGCTGCCGACGCGGACCTGGCCGAGCAGTTGCGCGGGCACGTTGAAGGTGGCCCAGACCGAGGACAGGTCGGACAGGGTGAAGACGTTGGCGGTGCCGTCCACCGGCTCGCCCTGGGTCAGGTGCTTTTCCACCAGCACCCCGGCGAACGGCGCGCGCAGCTCGTAGCGGTTGCCGCCCTGCAGGCTGGGATTGCCGCCGAGCGCGGCGATCTTCGCCCGCGCGTTGTTCAGCGCGATCTCGGCTTCCTGCAAACCCTGGCGGGCGAGCAGGAATTCCTGCTCGGCGGAGATGCCCTCCTTCCACAGCTGCTGCTCGCGCTTGTAGGTGCTCTGCGCCAGGCTCAGGCGGCGCTGGGCGGCGGCGAATTCGCTGCGCTGGTCGGACAACTGCGGGCTGCTGATCACCGCCAGCAGCTCGCCCTGCTTCACCGCCTGGCCAAGGTTGGCCGGCACGCTATCGACGATCCCCGGCAGGCGCGGGACGATATGCGCGGTGCGGTCTTCGTTGAAGCGGATCTCGCCGGGCAGCGAGACCACCTGGGCCAGGCTGATCGTCCGCGCCGTATCGAGGGTGATGCCGGCGGCCTCGATCTGCTCGGCATCCAGCTCCAGCTTGCCCTCCTCGCGGGTGAAGGCGAAGTCGTAGCCCTGCTTGCCGGCCATCAGCTTGAGGCGCGCGGTGAAGGCATGCGGCTCGGCGATCCCGGCATTGGCCACCAGGCCATCGCCGCTGGCCTTGAACAGCAGGTCCTCGACCTCGCCGGTGGCGCGCTCGACGTCCGCGCCGAGGACCACCTCCTGCGGCGCCAGCGCCTTGCCGCCGCGCTCGACCCAGGCCTTGAGCGGGCTGCCGTCCTCCGGCACCAGCAGTTCCAGGGTCAGGTCGCCCTGGCGCAACAACATGCCGCCGCGCGGTCCGCTGCCCTCGCCCTCGGCGGCCGCTTCGCCGGCGCCGGCCGGCGCCTTGCCGCCCAGCTCCAGGTAGGCGCCGCCGCCCAGGCCGAGCAGTGCCAGTGCGGTCACCGCGATAATCGTCTTCTTGCCCATTCTGTTCTCCCGAACCGTTCGGGGGGCGCGCCGGCGGCCCGCCCCGGAAATCTCACTGGCCGAGGTGGCCGATGTCTTCGCCGAGCAGGCGCTCCATGCTCACCCGCGCCTGCGCCGCGGCGTCCAGCGCGCGCACGTACTGGGCACGGACGCCGACCAGGGTGCGCTGGGCATCGAGCACGTCGAGGAAGTTGAACTTGCCCATCTCGAAGCCGCGGGTCATCGAGTCCAGCGCGCTCTGTGCGCCGGGCAGCAGGTCGCGGCGGACCAGCGCCAGCTCCTGTTCCGAGGTGCGCAACTGGTCGTAGGCCTGCACCGCTTCGCTGCGCAGGCGCAGCAGGGTCGCGCGCTGCAGGTCGCGGGCCTGGTCGGCACGGCTCTGGGCGGCGTAGATGTTGCCCTGGTTGCGGTCGAACAGCGGCAGCGGCATCGACAGGCCGATCAGGTTGACCCGTTCGCCACGTCCGTCGCGGGCGGTCTGGTCGTACTTGCTGCCGATGCTGACCGTCAGGTTGGGGATGCGCTGGCGCTTCTCCAGGTCGACCTGGGCCTCGCCGCGCGCTACCTCCTGGGCCGCCAGGCGCAAGGTCGGCGACTCGTCGAGATGGCGCAGCAAGGCGCCACGGGTGATGCTCGCCGGCACCGCGTCGAGCGCACCGCCGACCCTGGCGAAGCCTGGCTGCGGCTCGTCCCAGGTGCTCGACAGCTGCACATAGGTGCGCTGCTGCTCCAGCTCCGCCTGGCTCAGGTCGAGCTGGGCGTTGTCCGCCAGGACCTGGGCGCGGACCCGTTCCACCGAAGAGATGCTGCCGGCCTTGACCCGTCGGTCGGCGGCCTGCAGCGCGCGCCTGGCCAGGTCCAGGGAGGTCTTCGCCAGGCGCACCCGCTCCTGCGCGGTCAGCGCCGCGTAGTAGGCGCCGCGGACCTGGGCGCGCAGTTCGGCGCGACGGACTTCCAGTTGGGTCCAGGCGATCTCGCTGCCGCGTTTCGCCACCTCCACCCGCGCGCCGCGCTTGCCGCCCAGCTCCAGCGGCTGGGCGATGCTGACGCTGGTCTGGCGATTGCCCTGGCGGGTGTCCTCGACGCTCCAGGACAGATCCGGGTTGGGGATCAGCCCGGCCTGCTGCCGCGCGCCGCTGGCGATCTCGGTCTCGCGCCCCACCGCCGCCAGCTCGGGGTTGCTCCGCAGGGCCCGCTCCAACGCCTGCTCGAGGCTGATCGAAGTACCGTTGAAACTCACCGGCGCCTCGTTCGCCAGGGCCGGCAGGCCCAGGCAGAGTCCCATCAGTAGCCAGCAGGCGCGTTTCCCCGCGCTGGCCAGTGGCCGAAGTATCGGCATGTTCCGCTCCTCGTCTGCTGATCGTCGTCGGCGACGGCGATCCATTACCGGCCCGGAACCACGCAACCGTTCATCGGCGATATCTCGCCGGCGATATTCGAAGTTGCACTTCCGGGATGCGGCAGATGTTAGGTAGCGGGGCTTATCGGCAAGGTGACGGAAGAATTACAAGTCGGTAATGAATATTCTCCACGGACAATTAGCGGTTACACTTCGGCAACCTTCGAAGAGACTGGCAATAGTTGGATGAAACATAGGGACAAAAGCAACATGCGCTTACAAAAGGCATTGCCCCTCACGCCCAGCGGTGCTTGCGCCGCGGACATTTCCAAAGTTTTCAGGCGGACTCCCGGGAGAACTACCCGGTCATTCGATAATTATCATCGAAGCAGCGCAACGATATGAAATTACATTTCCAGGATTCTATCCAGGCAACGCCCGCAATGTAACTTTATAGCAATGCACTTAAACATTTACTTGCAAATGAATCCATACTTTATATAGGGGCGAACATGCGCATCCTTATTATCGAAGATGAAGTCAAGACTGCCGACTACCTGCACCAGGGCCTGACCGAAAGCGGCTACATCGTCGACCGCGCCAACGATGGTATCGACGGCCTGCACATGGCCTTGCAACACCCTTACGAACTGGTGATCCTCGACGTCAACCTGCCCGGCATCGACGGCTGGGACCTGCTCCGCCGCCTGCGCGAACGCAGCAGCGCGCGGGTGATGATGCTCACCGGGCATGGCAGGCTGACCGACAAGGTGCGCGGCCTCGATCTCGGCGCCGACGACTTCATGGTCAAGCCGTTCCAGTTCCCCGAACTGCTGGCGCGGGTCCGCTCGCTGCTGCGCCGCCACGACCAGGCACCGATGCAGGACGTCCTGCGGGTCGCCGACCTGGAGCTGGACGCCAGCCGCCACCGGGCCTTCCGCGGCCGGGTGCGGATCAACCTGACGACCAAGGAGTTCGCCCTGCTGCACCTGCTGATGCGGCGCAACGGCGACGTCATCACCCGGACGCAGATCATCTCGCTGATCTGGGACATGAACTTCGACAACGACTCCAACGTGGTGGAAGTCGCCATCTGCCGCCTGCGGGCGAAGATCGACGACGGCTTCGACCTCAAGCTGATCCATACCATTCGCGGCGTCGGCTACGTCCTGGAAGCGCGCCGATGACGCCACCAGGCCGACTGTCGCTGCGCCTGGCCCTGCTGGTCGGCGCCCTCGGCGCGCTGCTGGCCCTGGCGCTCGGCGCGATGGCGCACTGGAACCTCGGCCGCGAGCTGGAAGCCCGCGAGCGGGAAAACCTGCAATTGAAGCTGGAGCAGATCCGCCACAGCCTGGAAGACGATCTCGACCTGCGCAGCGACCCGGCCGTACAGGCGCATGCCCTGCAGGACCAACTGGTGGCCCACAGCGGCCTGCACCTGAGCATTCTCGACAGCCGCAGCGGCCAGCCGCTGATGAGCTTCGGCGACCAGGCCGCGGCCAGCGTCGCGGCCAACCGCGCGCTTCTCGCCCGCTTGCAGGCGGATGCCCGCCAGCCGGTGTTCCAGAGCTGGAGCACCGGCAACGACCAGCGCCTGCTGAGCATCGGCGCTTCCATGCGCATGAAGAACGGCACCCCGGTACAGGTGTTGCTGAGCAGCGAGCGCAACGCCGACGAGCGCCTGCTCGACGGTTTCCTCCGCGCCACCCTGCTGGCCCTGCCCTTCCTCCTGCCATTGATCGCCCTGGCCGCCTGGTGGGTGGTGCGTGCCGGCCTCGAACCGTTGAACCGCTTCCGCCGGGTGGCCGCCCAGGTCAGCCCGCAGGATCTCTCCTACCGCATCCCCGAGCAGAACCTGCCGCGCGAGCTGGACAGCCTGGCCCGCAGCTTCAACCACATGCTCGGCCGCCTCGAGGATGGCGTACGCCAGCTCTCGCAGTTTTCCGACGACCTGGCCCACGAACTGCGCGCGCCGATCTGCAACCTGCTGGTGCGCAACCAGGTGCTGCTCAGCCAGCATCGCGACAGCGCGGCATACCGCGAAGCCCTGGAGTCCAATGCCGAGGAACTGGAGCGGCTGTCGCGGATCGTCACCGACATGCTGTTCCTGGTGCAGGTGGACAACCCGGCGATCCAGGCCCAGTTCGGCTGCGTCGCCCTGCACGAGCAGGCGGCCAAGGTCATCGACCTGTACGAGATGGTCGCCGAGGACAAGGGCGTCGAACTGCGCCTCTCCGGCAGCGGCTTCGCCCACGGCGACAACCTGATGATCCAGCGCGCCATTTCCAACCTGGTGTCCAACGCCGTGCGCCACACCCCGCAAGGCGGGCGCATCGACGTGCGGATCGGGGAGCGCGCGGGGCAAACCGAGGTGAGGGTCAGCAACGACGGCCCGGGCATCCCACCGGAGTACCTGCCGCACCTGTTCGAGCGCTTCTACCGCCGCGCCGGACGCCAGACTGGAGCCCAGGCCGGCACCGGCCTGGGACTGGCCATCGTGCAATCGATCATGGCCTACCACGGCGGCCGCGCCGAAGCGGAAAGCGTACCGCAGCAGAAGACCCACCTGCGCCTGCTGTTCCCTGCGACGGGCGCTGCCTGACGCCGGTTTCAGCAACCGGCGCGGCGCCGCCACAGCCGGTACTCGCCGCAGAAACCGGCGAGGAACAGCGTCAGGCCGAGCGCCAGCAGGGTCCAGGGCGTCCGCAGCGGGGCGCGCTGGAGCGGCGGATCGCCGTGCAGCAGGACGAAGCATTGCAGCAGCGCCCAGAACATCGCGGCGACGCCGCCAAGCATGGCCAGGCGGCACAACCAGCCGAGCCAGTAGCCTCGGCGCGAGGGCTTTTCCGGAAACTTCCCCGACACGTATTCACCTCCACATCCGCCGCCGCACTCTAGCCGAGACGCGGACGGCGGTGTGTCATGCAAGCGCAATAGCGGGGAAAGGCATTCGTCAGGAACAGGCAGCGAGAAGAACTCAGGGCGAAGGCGGCAGGCCCTCCTCGACCCGGCCGAGCCGCTCGTCGGTCCGCTCGATGTCGGCGCTGTCCCAGCCGCCGCCCATTGCCGCGATCAACTGGACGCTGGCGGTCAGGCGGCTGCCGAGCAGGGTCAGCACGGTGCGTTCGTTGCTCAGCGCGGTGGCCTGGTTGGTGACCACGTCGGTGTAGTCGACGGTGCCGGCCTTGTACTGGTTCTCGGCCAGGCGCAGTGCCTCGCGGGCCGACTCCAGGGCTTCGCGCTGCACCCCGCTCTCCTCGTCGAGGACGCTCAATTGCACCAGGTAGTCCTCCACCTCGCGGAAACCGTCGAGCACGGTCTGCCGGTAGGTCGCCACGGTCTGGTCGTAGGTCGCCTCGGCCTGGTCCACCTGGGAGCCGATCAGGCCGCCGTCGAACAGGGTCATGGCGAACTGCGGGCCGATCGACCAGAAGCGGTTCGGCGTGCTGATCCAGTTGCTCAGGCTGCCGCTGCGGTAGCCGCCGGCGGCGCTCAGGGTGAGGTCGGGAAAATAGGCGGCCTTGGCCACGCCGATCTGGGCATTGGCGGAAATCACCTTGCGTTCCGCCGAGGCGATGTCCGGCCGTCGTTCGAGCAATTGCGACGGCACCACTGCCGGCAGGTCCGGCAGCTTCGGCACGCTCGCCACCGGCGGCAGGTTGAATTGCGCCGGCGGCAGGCCGACCAGCACGGCGATGGCGTGCTCCAGCTGGGCACGCTGGTACTTCAGGTCGATGGCCTGGGCCTGGGTGCTTTTCAGCTGGGTGCGGGCCTGGGCCACGTCGGCCCTGGTGACGATGCCGGCGCGGTATTTGTTCTCGGCCACCTTCAGCGAACGCTCGTAGGCCGTCACCGTGTCGTTGAGCAGGCGGATCTGTTCGTCCATCACCCGCAGTTGCAGGTAGTTCTGCGCCAGTTGCGACTGCTGGCTGAGGCGCACCGCGGCGAGGTCGGCGGCGCTGGCATGCAGGCTCGCCTGGTTGGCCTCCAGTTGCCGGCGCAGCTTGCCCCAGAGGTCGACCTCCCAGCTGACGCCGAGGCTGGTCGAGTAACTGTTGCTGATCGCACCGGAGCCACCGCCGCTGCTCACAGTGGAGCCGTCGGGAAGGCGCACGGTGCTGTCGCCGCCGCCCTGGCCGCTGCGGGTCTTGCCCACGTTGCCGGTGATCGACGGGAAGAACGCGGCTCGCGCGCCGCGCACCAGCGCCTCGGCCTGGCGGAACTGCGCCACCGACTGGGCCAGGGTCTGGTTGGAACGTTCCAGGTGCATCTGCAGGTCGTTCAGGGTCTGGTCGCCGTACAGCTCCCACCAGGCGCCGCGCTGGAACACGTCGCGCGGCTCGGCGCGGCGCCAGCCTTCGGCTTCCTTGAATTCGGCGGGCACCGCCAGGTCCGGTCGCTGGTAGTCGGGGCCGATGGCGCAGCCGCCGAGGGCGGCGACCAGGGCCAGGGCAAGCAACGAGGGGGTGTGTTTCATAGGGGTGTCTCCAGCGCACCGTCCGTGCGTACGCCGCGTTTCTGGTTGACCCAGTGGCGCAGGCGGTCGAGATAGAGGTAGACCACCGGGGTGGTGTACAGGGTCAGCAACTGGCTGCCGATCAGCCCGCCGACGATGGTGATGCCCAGCGGCCGGCGCAGCGCGGCGTCGCCGCCGATGCCGAAGATCAGCGGCAAGGCGCCGAGCAAGGCGGCCAGGGTGGTCATCATGATCGGCCGGAAGCGCATCATGCAGGCCTCGAGGATCGCCTCGCGCGGGCTCAGGCCGTGGTTGCGCTCGGCCTCCAGGGCGAAGTCGATCATCATGATCGCGTTCTTCTTGACGATGCCGATCAGCAGGATGATGCCGATCAGCGCGATCAGGCTCAGCTCGCTGCGGCAGAGGATCAGCGCGAGCAGCGCGCCGACCCCGGCCGAAGGCAGGGTCGAGAGGATGGTCAGCGGGTGCACGTAGCTCTCGTAGAGGATGCCGAGGACGATGTACACCGCCAGCAGCGCCAGGAGGATCAGCCAGGGCATCTGGTTCTGCGTGTCCTGCACCGCGCCGGCGTTGCCCTCGAAGCTGGTCTGCACGTCCACCGGGATGTGCAGCGGCTCCAGGGCCTGCATGATGGCCTCGCGGGTCGGGCCGATCTGCGCGCCCGGCGCCAGGTTGAAGGACAGCGTGGTGGCGGCGAACTGGCCCTGGTGGTTGACCTCCAGCGGTGCCCGGCTCGGTTCGTAGTGGCTGAACGCGGACAGCGGCACGCGCTGGCCGTCGTTACCGATCACCTGGACCTGGCGGAGGATCTCCGGGCTCTGCTGGTACTGCTGGTCGACCTCCATCACCACCCGGTACTGGTTCAGCGGGTTGAAGATGGTCGACACCTGGCGCTGGCCGAAGGAATCGTTGAGCACCGCGTCGACCATTTCCACGTTGATCCCCAGGGTCGCCGCACGGTCGCGGTCGATCACCAGGCGGGTCTGCACGCCCTTGTCCTGGGAGTCGCTGTTGACGTCCACCAGCTGCGGCAGCTTGCGCATCGCCGCCTCGACCTTCGGCGCCCATTCGCGGAGCAGGGTCAGGTCGTCGCTGCGCAGGGTGAATTCGTACTGCGCGTTGCTGTCGCGGCCGCCCAGGCGCACGTCCTGGCCGGCGTTGAGATAGAGCGCCGCGCCGGGCACCTTGGCGATCCGCTCGCGCAGCCGGGTGAGGACCTTCTCCACCGGGTCGCGTTCGCCGATCGGCTTGAGGGTGACGAAGAACGAACCGGTGTTGCTCGACTGCCAGCGGCCGCCGCCGATGAAGCCGACCACGTTTTCCACCGCCGGATCGGAAGAGAGGATCTTGCGGTACTCGCCCATCTTCGCGCTCAGGGACTGGAACGAGATGCTCTGGTCGGCCACCGCGTAGCCGCGCAGGCGCCCGGAGTCCTGCTGCGGGAGGAAGCCCTTGGGCACCACCACGAACAACCAGAGGTTCATGGCGATGCAGGCCAGCATGATCACCACCATCAGCCGCGAGTGCT
This sequence comes from Pseudomonas sp. KBN12P06040, assembly GCF_037574965.1. Taxonomy (NCBI): domain Bacteria; kingdom Pseudomonadati; phylum Pseudomonadota; class Gammaproteobacteria; order Pseudomonadales; family Pseudomonadaceae; genus Pseudomonas; species Pseudomonas sp. KBN12P06040. The sequence goes on along the minus strand of NZ_JBBELS010000001.1, from coordinate 2,770,319 downwards.
CCAGCGCCCAGCCCAGGCTGGCGCGGTAGCGCAGCATGAAGGCGGCGAAGAAGCGATCGCTGCGCCGCGCCAGGGAGGCGCCCTCGGGCCGTTTCAGCGGACGCAGCAGACGCGCGCAGAGCATCGGCGTGAGGGTCAGGGATACCACCAGGGACACCAGGATCGCCGCCGAGAGAGTCACCGCGAACTCGCGGAACAACCGCCCGGTGAGGCCGCCCATGAGCAGCAGCGGGATGAACACCGCGACCAGCGAGAGCGTCATCGACAACACGGTGAAACCGACCTGGCGGGCGCCGGTGATCGCCGCCTGGATCGGCGGATCGCCCTCCTCGATGCGTCGGGCGATGTTCTCCACCACCACGATGGCGTCGTCCACCACGAAGCCGGTGGCGATGATCAGCGCCATCAGCGACAGGTTGTTCAGGCTGAAGTCGCACAGGTACATGACCGCGAAGGTGCCGATCAGCGAGACCGGCACCGCCAGGCTGGGGATCAGCGTGGCACGGCCGTTGCGCAGGAACAGGAAGACCACCAGGATCACCAGCGCCACCGAGATCAGCAGGGTCAGCTCGGCCTCTTCCAGCGACGCGCGGATCGACGGGCTGCGATCATCCATCACGTTCAGCTTGACCTGCGGCCCGAGCAGTTCCTGCAACACCGGCAGTTGCGCGTGGATGGCGTCGGTGGCCTCGATGATGTTGGCGCCGGGCTGGCGGGTGACGATCAGCAGCACCGCCGGCAGGTCGTCGGAGAAGCCGGCGTTGCGCACGTCCTCCACCGAGTCGCTGACCTTGGCCACGTCGCCGAGGCGCACCGCGGCGCCGTTGTCGGCGTTGTAGTGGATCACCAGCGGCTCGTACTCGCGGGCCTTGCGCAACTGGTCGTTGGCGTCCACCTGCCAGTGCTTGTCGTCCTTCTCGACGGCGCCCTTGGGGCCGTTGCTGTTGGCCGCGGCGATGGCCGTGCGCACGCTGTCCAGGGACAGCCCGTACTGGCTCATGGCATCCGGGTTGAGGTCGACCCGCACCGCCGGCAGCGAGCTGCCGCCGATGCTCACCTGCCCTACCCCCTGCACCTGCGACAGCTTCGGCGCCAGCACGGTCGAGGCGAGGTCGTACATCTCGCCGCGACTCTGGGTCTCCGAGGTCAGGGTGAGAACCATGATCGGCATGTCCGAGGGGTTGGCCTTGCGGTAGCTGGGATTGTTCGGCATGCCGCTGGGCAGCAGGCTCATCGCGCCGTTGATCGCCGCCTGCACCTCGCGGGCGGCGCCGTCGATGTCCTTCTCCAGGTCGAACACGAGCACCACGGTGGTCGAGCCCAGCGAACTGCTGGAGGTCATCTCGCTGATCCCGGCGATCCGTCCCAGCGAGCGCTCCAGCGGTGTGGCCACCGACGAGGCCATGGTTTCCGGGCTGGCGCCCGGCAGGCTGGCGCTGACCACGATGGCCGGAAAATCGACGTTGGGCAGCGGCGCCACCGGCAGCAGACCGAACGACAGGGTGCCGGCCAGCAGCAACGCCAGGGTCAGCAGCGTGGTGGCGACCGGGCGGCGGATGAAGGGCGTGGACAGGCTCATCGCCCGGCATCCCCGTCGAACCCGGCCTCGGTGTTCAGGTCTAGCCCGCGCTGCTTGCGCCAGGCCGCCCAGCGACGGGCCAGGCGGTCGAAGTAGAGATAGATCACCGGGGTGGTGAACAGGGTCAGGACCTGGCTCAGCAGCAGGCCACCGACCATGGTGATGCCCAGCGGCTGGCGCAGCTCGGCGCCGGCGCCGCCGGCGAGCATCAGCGGCAGCGCGCCGAGCAGCGCGGCCATGGTGGTCATCAGGATCGGCCGGAAGCGCAGCAGGCAGGCCTGGTAGATCGCCTCATGGGGCGGCTTGCCTTCGTTGCGCTCGGCGTCGAGGGCGAAGTCGATCATCATGATCGCGTTCTTCTTGACGATGCCGATCAGCAGGATGATGCCGATGATCGCCACGATGCCGATCTCCTGCCCCGCCAGCATCAGCGCCAGCAGCGCGCCGACCCCGGCCGAGGGCAGGGTCGAGAGGATGGTCACCGGATGGATGAAGCTCTCGTAGAGGATGCCCAGGACGATGTACATGGTCACCACCGAGGCGAGGATCAGCAGCAGCGTGTTCGACAGCGAGGCCTCGAAGGCCAGCGCCGCGCCGCGGAAGCTGCCCTGCATGCTCAGCGGCAGCTCCAGGCTGGCCTCGACGCCACGGATCGCCTCGACCGCCTCGCCCAGGGAGTAACCCTTGGCCAGGTTGAACGACAGGGTCGCCGAGGGGAACTGGGCGATATGGTTGATCGCCAGCAGGGTATGCCGCTCCTCCACCTTCGCCAGGCTCGACAGGCGCACCTGGGTGCCGTCGCTGGACGGCACGTAGAGCTGCTCCAGGGCCTGCGGGCCGAGCTGGAACTGCGGCGCCACCTCCAGCACCACGCGGTACTGGGTGGCCTGGGTGAAGATGGTCGAGATCAGCCGCTGGCCGAAGGCGTTGTAGAGCACGCTGTCGATGTCGGAGAGCTTCACGCCGAGGCGCGAGGCGGTGTCGCGGTCGATGTTCAGGTAGGCCTGCAAGCCCTTGTCCTGCCAGTCGCTGGCGACGTCGGCGAGCTGCGGCAACTCCTGCAGCCGCGCCACCAGCTTCGGTACCCACTCGGCGAGCACGTCCGGGTCGGCGTCCTGCAAGGTGAACTGGTACTGGGTGCGGGCGACCCGGTCCTCGATGGTCAGGTCCTGCACCGGCTGCATGTACAGCTTGATCCCGGGCAGGTGGTCGAGTTCGGGCTGCAGGCGCTGGATCACTTCGCTGGCGGTGACGTCGCGCTCGCTGTGCGGCTTGAGGTTGATCAGCAGGCGGCCGGTGTTGAGGGTCGGGTTGCTGCCGTCGACGCCGATGTAGGAGGACAGGCTGGCCACCGCCGGGTCCTTCAGCACCACCTCGGCAAGGGCGCGCTGGCGCTCGGACATGGCCTGGAAGGAGATCGACTGCGGCGCTTCGGCGACGCCCTGGATCACTCCGGTGTCCTGCACCGGGAAGAAGCCCTTGGGCATGGCCAGGTAGAGCAGCGCGGTCAGCGCCAGGGTGGCGATGGCCACCAGCAGGGTCAGCGGCTGGTGCCGCAGGACCACCCGCAGGGCCTTGGCGTATTGTGCGATCAGGCCATCGATGACCCGCCCCGCGGCGCGCGCGAAGCGGCCCTGCTGGTCCTCGTCGATGTGGCGCAGCAGCTTGGCGCTGAGCATCGGCGTAAGGGTCAGGGAGACGAAGCCGGAAATCAGGATCGCCACCGCCAGGGTGATGGCGAACTCGCGGAACAGCCGCCCGGCGACGTCGCCCATGAACAGCAGCGGGATCAGCACGGCGATCAGCGAGAAGGTCAGCGAGATGATGGTGAAGCCGATCTGCTTCGAGCCCTTGAGCGCCGCTTCCAGCGGCGAGTCGCCCTGCTCCAGGTAGCGGGCGATGTTCTCCACCATGACGATCGCGTCGTCGACCACGAAGCCGGTGGCGATGGTCAGCGCCATCAGGGTCAGGTTGTTGATCGAGAAGCCGGACAGGTACATCACGCCGAAGGTGCCGATCAGCGACAGCGGCACGGCGAAGCTGGGAATCAGGGTGGCGTAGACGTTGCGCAGGAACAGGAAGGTGACCATCACCACCAGCGCCACCGCCAGCGCCAGCTCGAACTGCACGTCCTTGACCGAGGCGCGGATGGTGGTGGTGCGGTCGGTCAGCACCTGCACGTCGAGATTCCCCGGCAGGGTCGATTGCAGCTGCGGCAGCAGCGCCTTGATCCGGTCGACCACCTCGATCACGTTGGCCCCCGGCTGGCGCTGGATGTTCAGCACCACCGCCGGCAGGTTGTTGGCCCAGGCGGCCAGGCGCACGTTCTCGGCGTCGTCCTCGACGCTGGCGACGTCGCGGATGCGCAGCGGCGAGCCGTTCTTGTAGGCGATGATCAGGTCGCGGTAGGCGTCGGCCGAGCGCAACTGGTCGTTGGCGTCCAGGGTCGAGGCACGGGTCGGGCCGTCGAAGCTGCCCTTGGGGCCATTGAGGTTGTTGCTGGTCACCGTGCTGCGCAGGTCCTCCAGGCTCAGCCCGGCCGCCGCCAGCGCCGTCGGGTTGGCGCGCACCCGCACCGCCGGGCGCTGGCCGCCGCTGATGCTGACCAGGCCGACCCCGGAGATCTGCGAGATCTTCTGTGCCAGGCGGGTATCCACCAGGTCCTGGATCTGCGGCAGCGGCATGCCGTCGGACATCACCGCCAGGGTCAGGATCGGTGCGTCCGCCGGGTTCACCTTGCTGAACACCGGCTGGTTCGGCAGGTCGTTGGGCAGCAGGCTCTGCGCGGCGTTGATCGCCGCCTGGACTTCCTGCTCGGCGACATCGAGGTTGCTCTGCAGGCTGAATTGCAGGGTGATCACCGAGGCGCCGCCGGAACTGCTGGAAGACATCTCGTTGAGCCCCGGAATCTGCCCGAGCTGGTTCTCCAGCGGCGCGGTGATCGACGAGGTCATGATCTCCGGGCTGGCACCGGGGTACAGGGTGACCACCTGGATGGTCGGGTAGTCCACTTCCGGCAACGCCGAGATCGGCAGGAAGCGGTAGGCGATCAGGCCCGAGAGCAGGATCGCCACCATCAGCAGGGTGGTCGCGACCGGCCGCAGGATGAACGGGCGGGACGGGTTCATTCAGCGCTCCCGCTACCCACCGAGTCGCCCTGGAGGCCGCTGGGGCGGCCAGTCTGCGGTTTCTGCGGCTCGCCCTCGAGGACCTGCGGGGAGGCCTCGGCGACACGCACTTCCATACCGTCGCGCAGGCGGTCGGTGCCTTCCACCACCACCTGCTCGCCGGCCTTCAGGCCGCTTTCCACCACCACCCGCTCGTTCTCGCTGGTGCCGATGGCGACGCTGCGCTGGCTGACCTTGTTGTCGGCGCCGACCACGTACACATAGATACCGTTGGTGCCGCGCTGCACGGCGTTGGCCGGAATGGTCAGCACGCCCTTGAGGGTCTGCGCCAGCAGGCGCACGTTGACGAACTGGTTGGGGAACAGCTTGCCGTCGGCGTTCTCGAAGCGCGCCTTGAGCTTGACCGTGCCGGTGGTGGTGTCGATCTGGTTGTCCAGGGTGGTCAGGGTGCCTTCGGCGAGAACCTTGTCCTGGTTGCGGTCCAGCGCGGTGACCGTCAGCTTGCCGGGGCCGTTCATCTGCTCGACGACGGTGCCGATCTGCTGCTGCGGCAGGCTGAACACCACCGAGATCGGCTTGACCTGGGTGATCACCACCAGCGGCGTGGTATCGCCGCTGGTGACCAGGTTGCCGATGTCCACCTGGCGCAGGCCGAGGCGCCCGGAAATCGGTGCGCGGACCTCAGTGAAGGTCAGGTTGAGGCGGGCGTCGTCGACCTGGCCCTGGTTGGTACGGATGGTGCCCTGCAACTGGCGGACCTGGGCTTCCTGGGTATCCAGGGTCTGCTTGGCGATCGAGTCCTCGGCGTACAGCCCCTTGTAGCGCTGCAGGTCGATCTCGGCGTTCTTCAGTTGCGCCTGGTTCTGCATCAGCGTGCCCTCGGCCTGGGCCAGCGCCGCCTTGTAGGTGCGCGGGTCGACCACCGCCAGCAGGTCGCCGGCCTTGACCTCCTGCCCCTCCTGGAACAGCACCTTGACCAGCTCGCCGTTGACCCGCGGCTTGACGTTCACCGTGTTGAAGGCGGTGACGGTGCCAAGCGCGTTGAAATGCAGCGCCAGGTCGCCCTGCTCCACCCTGGCCACGCCGACGGTGAGCGCGTTGGCCTTGGGCAGCGCGGCGCCCGGCTTGCCGCCGCGACCGGGTCGCCCGTCGGAGGACGGCGCCGAGGCGGGCGCCGCCAGCCACATCACCAGGCCGATCACGGCGGCGAAGGCCAGGGCGGTGATCAGCCACGGGCGCAGGGTACGGAACTTGGATTTACCGGTCGTTGGAGTCATGGTTCTTCTTCAGGCTTAGAACGGAGGCGCTTTTTCCAGGCTGCACGATAAGCATTGCGGGGGCCCAGGCAAAGCCTCTTTACCCGCTATTTACCCTTGCTTTACCGATAGTTAGGCATTCCGCCCGCATGCTTCGGCGAGCCACCCACAGCCTGGCACCAGGCTATGACAACAAACGGCTTGCTCCGTTACGGGCGAAGGCTTGAAATAGAGCGTCCTGCACTCGCCCACTCCGCAATCGGCCAGGGACGCACAGATGATCGACCCGTTGAAACACCGCTTCGCGGCGCTCCGCAGTCGCGCCGAATTCCACTCCTTGCGCTACGTCCAGCGTAGCGGCGAGTACCTCTCGGTGCGCCGCAACGTCAGCGAACCGCCGCACTTCAGCCAGGACCGCGGCGCCATGCTCTGCGTACGGCTGAACGGCGTGGAAGCCTACGCCGCCACCAACGATCTCTCCGCGGCCGGCCTGCAGGCCGCCCTGGAGCAGGCCGAACGGCAAGCCGAGCGGATCGCCCGGCACGCCCTGTTCGACGTCCGCGGATTGCCGCCGGCAAGCGGCCGCTCGCAGTATCGCTCGCCGAACCAGGACGCCCCTTTCCCCTCCCTCGCCGAGTGCTACGAACTGCTCGCCGAGGAGTCCGCCAAGGTGCCGCGCGACGAGCGCCTGGTGAACTGGAGCGTATTCCTCGAAGTCAGCCGCCAGGAACAGCTCTACCTGAACAGCGCCGGCGCCGAGCAATACCACGAGCAGCGCTTCGTCTATCCCGGCGCCAGCGTCACCGCCTACGACGGCCATGACAGCCAGACCCGCAGTTTCGGCGGCCACCATGCCGGCCAGCAGGGCGGCGCCGAAGTGATCGAGCGCCTCGGCCTGGTCGGCGCCGCGCCGCGCATCGCCGACCAGGCCCTGCAACTGCTGGCGGCGCCGAACACCCCGAGCGGCCGTTGCGACCTGCTGCTGATGCCGGACCAGATGATCCTGCAGATCCACGAGTCGATCGGCCACCCGCTGGAGCTGGATCGCATCCTCGGCGACGAGCGCAACTACGCCGGTACCAGCTTCATCAAGACCGAGGACTTCGGTCGCTACCAGTACGGCTCCAGCCTGCTCAACGTCAGCTTCGACCCGGAAATCCCCGAGGAGCTGGCCAGCTACCGCCAGGACGACGACGGCAGCCCCGCGCGCAAGGAATACCTGATCCGCGAAGGCCGCCTGCTGCGCCCGCTCGGCGGCGCCCTGTCACAACACCGCAGCGGCCTGGAGGGCGTCGCCAACAGCCGCGCCAGCAGTTGGAACCGCGCGCCCATCGACCGCATGGCCAATCTCAACCTGGAGCCCGGCGACAAGAGCTTCGCCCAACTGGTGGGCGGTATCGAGCGCGGGGTGCTGATGTCCTACAACCGCTCCTGGTCGATCGACGACGCACGCAACAAGTTCCAGTTCGGCTGCGAATGGGGCCAGTTGATCGAGGACGGCGAACTCAAGGGCGTGGTGAAGAACCCCAACTACCGGGGCATCTCCGCGCAGTTCTGGCGCAACCTCAGCGCGGTGGGCGACGCCGGCACCTTCGAGGTGCTCGGCACGCCCTACTGCGGCAAGGGCGAGCCGAACCAGGTGATCCGTGTCGGCCACGCCTCGCCAGCCTGCGTATTCAGCGATGTGGACGTATTCGGGGGAGACGCCTGATGCACCAGAGACAGCATTTCGAAGCCCTCGCCGAGGACCTGCGCCGGCATCTGGCCGAGGGCGAGGACTTCACCCTCTGGTACAGCGCCGAGGACTCCGAGTTCATCCGCTTCAACCGGGCGCGGGTGCGCCAGGCCGGTCGGGTGCGCCAGGCCAGCGCGCTGCTCCGGCTGATCCGCGACGAACGCCAGGCGAGCCTCGACCTGACGCTCTCCGGCGCGCCGGAAGAAGACCGCCAGCGTCTGGTCGAAGGCCTTCGACAACTGCGCCAGAGCCTGGCCTGGATTCCCGCCGATCCCTATCTGCTGCTCGACACCTCGGCCTGGCAGCGAGAGAACCAGGACCTCGGCGCAGCGCCCGACAGCGGCGCGCTGCTGGCCAGCCTCGAACGCCGGGCGCGCGACCTCGACCTGGTCGGCATCTATGCCGCCGGACCGCTGTTCCGTGGCTTCGCCAACTCCTGGGGCGCCTTCGGCTGGCATGCCGGCAGCAGCTTCAACTTCGACTGGAGCCTGTTCCACGGCAACGGCCAGGCGGTGAAGGCCGACTACGCCGGCCAGCGCTGGGACGACGAAGCCTTCGCCCGGCGCTTCGAACAAGCCCGGGAGCAGCTCGGCCACCTGGGCAAGCCGCTGCGCCAGTTGCGCCCCGGCGACTACCGCGCCTACCTGGCGCCGGCGGCGCTCGAAGAAGTCATGCAGATGCTCTGCTGGGGCGGTTTCTCCGCACGCGCCCTGGCTACCGGCGAAAGCCCCCTGCAACGCCTGCAGAACGGCGACGCCCTGCTCAGCCCGCTGCTGAACCTCGCCGAGCGCCCTGCCACCTCGCCCTCCCCGGCATTCAGCGCGGAAGGCTCGCCGCGCGCCGAGGTCGAACTGGTCGGCAACGGCCGCCTGAGCGGACGCCTGGTGAGTTCGCGCAGCGCCCGCGAATACGGCCTGGTAGCCAATGGCGCCGGCGCCAACGAGGCGCCCACGGCGCTGGACATGGCCGGCGGCAGCCTGGAGCAGGCGCGCATCCTCGAGGCCCTGGATACCGGCCTGTACATCGGCAACCTGTGGTACCTGAACTACTCGGACATGCCCGCCGCGCGCCTGACCGGAATGACCCGCTTCGCCACCTTCTGGGTGGAGAACGGCCAGATCCGGGCGCCGGTCAGCACCATGCGCTTCGACGACAGCCTGTACAGCTTCCTCGGCGCCCACCTGGAAGACCTCAGCCACGAGCGCGAACTGCGCCTGTCCAGCAATACCTACGGCGAACGCCAGACCGACTCGATGCACCTGCCGGGCGCGTTGACCGGGCGCTTCACCCTCACGCTCTGAGCCCGCGCGGCGCTCCCCGGCGGTTCGCCGCCCGGGAGCGCCGCGTGCGCAATCCGAAGAACACCCGCCGATATTCTGGCGCCATTATCACGCCACCATAAACGGACCGGCTCCCTCCTCGTTCTCCACTCTGGTGACACACGCCCGAGAGGAACCCACCGCACGCATATCCCATTCGGTACACGGAGGTGAAGCTATGCCCGCTTTGAGTCGTCGTTCGTTCGTGACCCTGACCGCCCTGGCCTCCAGCAGCATCCTGCTGAGCCCGCGAGCCTTCGCCGGGAGCGGCGCGACAAGCGCCGCCGGGAAGCCGCAAGAGACCTTCCTGGATTTCAACGAAAGCCCCTACGGCCCCTCCGCCAAGGCCAGGGCCGCCATGCAGCAGGCGGCCGCGCTCTGCGGCCGCTACGACTACGACGCGCAGGACGCCCTGGTCGGCCTGTTCGCCAAACAGAACGGCATCCCCGCCGAATCCGTGCATGCCTACTGCGGCTCGCGCCAGCCGCTGCAATACGCCGTCGCGGCGTTCACCGGCAAGGAGCGCAGCCTGGTCATGGCCGATCCCTCCTACGACTCCGTGCTCGGCGCCGCCCAGGCCCAGGGGGCGAAGGTCGCTGCCGTGCCGCTGGACGCCGAGGCGGCCCACGACATCGAGCGCATGCTCGCCGCCGCGCAACGCGACGCCGGGCTGATCTATATCTGCAACCCGAACAACCCGACCGGCACCCTCACCCCGTACGAGCGGATCGTCAGGGCGATCGAACGCAAGCCCGAGCGCAGCGTGGTGCTGGTCGACGAGGCGTATATCCATTTTTCCGACGCACCCAGCGTCGTTGGCCTGGCCGTCCAGCGCCAGGATGTGCTGGTCCTGCGTACCTTCTCGAAACTCTACGGGATGGCCGGCGCCCGGCTCGGCCTGGCCATCGGGCATCCGCAGCTGCTGGCGCGGCTGGAGCGCTTCGGCGGCCACAACGTGGTGCCCTCGCCGACCGCCCACGCCGGGCTGGAAAGCCTGCGTGACGACGATCTGGTGCCACGGCGCAAGCAGCAGAACGCAGAGGTCCGCGAGCGCACCATCGCCTGGCTGCGCCAGCAGGGCTTCCGCTGCACCGCCTCGCAGTCCAACTGTTTCATGGTGGATATGCGCCGTCCCGCCGAGCTGGTCATCGCCGAACTGGAGAAACAGCGGGTGCACGTTGGCCGCCCGTGGGCCTCCTGGCCCAACTGGGTCCGTGTGACGGTAGGCAGCGAGGAAGAGATGCAGGCGTTCCGGAGCGCCTTCGCCAGCGTCAGCCGGCGCCACCAGGTCGCCATGCGCTAGCGCTGCGTCTCTGCGACGCAGGGCGGATGACCGCGCTGCGATTATCCGCCCTGCTCATGGCCCGAGGCGAGCAGCCAAGGGAATCGGGTTCGCCCGTTACCAGCCAGCCTGGCCGACGGTCATGGGACGAAGCGGGTTGGCCGTGGGGCTCAGAGAGCCGCCAGGGCCGCCGCGTAGTTCGGCTCGTCGGCGATTTCGCCGACCAGTTCGCTGTGCAGCACCTTGTTCTGCTCGTCGAGCACCACCACGGCGCGCGCGGCCAGGCCGGCCAGCGGGCCGCTGGCGATGGCCACGCCATAGTTCTCGAGGAACTCGCGACCGCGCAGGGTCGACAGGTTGACTACGTTCTCCAGGCCTTCGGCGCCGCAGAAGCGCTTCTGCGCGAACGGCAGGTCGGCGGAGATGCACAGCACCACGGTGTTGGCCAGCTTGCCGGCCTCGACGTTGAACTTGCGCACCGAGGTGGCGCAGGTCGGGGTGTCGACGCTGGGGAAGATGTTCAGCACCTTGCGCTTGCCGGCGAAGTTTTCCAGGGTCACGTCGGCGAGGTCGCCGCCGACCAGGCTGAAGGCCGGAGCCTGGGCGCCTTTCTGCGGGAGCTGGCCATCGACGTTGACCGGGTTGCCCTTGAGAGTCACTTGAGCCATTGCGTTGATCCTTCTAGTCAGTGAGAAGCCGCCGGCCCTGTGGCCGGCAGCGGAAGCATTCGGGGCCGGCGACGATGCTAGCACGCTTTACCCGAGCGAAAACCTCGGGTTTGAGCGTCGCCGTCCCCCGAGGCTCAACTCCTGGCCTTGGCGAAATACTCCCGGGTCAGGCGGAACACCACCGGACTCAGTAGCAGCAAGGCGATCAGGTTGGGAATCGCCATCAGCGCGTTGAGGGTATCCGCCACCAGCCAGGCGAAGTCCAGCTGGGTCATGGCGCCGAACGGAATCGCCAGGGTCCAGACGATCCGGAACGGCAGGATCGCCCGGGTGCCCACCAGGTACTCCCAGCAGCGCTCGCCGTAGTAGCTCCAGCCGAGGATGGTGGTATAGGCGAACACCACCAGGGCCAACGACAGGATGTAGTGGCCGACGCCCGGCATCGCCGCCTCGAACGCCGCCGAGGACAGCGCCGCGCCGCTGGCGCCGCTGGTCCAGACGCCCGAGGTGATGATCGCCAGGCCGGTCAGGCTGCAGATGATCAGGGTATCGATGAAGGTGCCGAGCATACCGATCAGGCCCGAACGCACCGCGCTATGGGTCGTGCCGGCGGCCTGGGCGATGCCGGCGGTGCCGAGGCCAGCCTCGTTGGAGAAGATCCCGCGTGCGACGCCGAAACGGATTGCCGCCATCACCGCTGCGCCGGCGAAGCCGCCGGTGGCGGCGATCGGCGTGAAGGCGTGGGTGAAGATCAGTTGGAACGCGCCGGGAATCGCCTCGGCATGGACCACCAGGACGATCACCGAGGCGACGATGTAGCCGACGCACATGAACGGCACCAGGGCTTCGGCGACCTTGCCGATACGGCGGATGCCGCCAAGGATCACCAGCCCGGTGACGAGCATGGTGGCGACCCCGGTGACCCAGTCGGGCACGCCGAAGGAAACCTCCAGGGCATCGGCCATGCTGTTGACCTGGACCATGTTGCCGATACCGAAGCCGGCGAGCCCGCCGAACAGCGCGAAGGCCGCGCCGAGCCAGGCCCAGCGCTTGCCCAGACCGTTCTTGATGGCATACATCGGACCGCCGACGTGTTCGTTGCGCTCATCCTTCTCGCGGTAGTGCACCGCCAGCACCACTTCGGAGAACTTGGTGGCCATTCCCACCAGCGCGGTGCACCACATCCAGAACAGCGCGCCCGGGCCGCCGAGGAAGATCGCCGTGGCCACCCCGGCGATGTTGCCGGTACCGACGGTGGCCGCCAGGCAGGTCATCAGCGCCTGGAACGGGCTGATCTCGCCGCTGCTCTCGTCATCCTTGCTACGCCCCTGCCAGAGCAGGCGAAAGCCGACTCCCAGGCGCACCAGGGGCATGAACTTCAACCCCAGCATCAGGTACAGGCCGGTGCCGAGAATCAGCACCAGCATCAACGGCCCCCAGACCACGCCGTTCAGGTCGACCACCCACTTCTGCAAGCTTTCCATCAGCGATCCTTATTCTTGTTCGAATGAATGCGGCCTGGCGGCAGTGGGCATCCGGAACTCGGACGAACATCCCTGCTCGACAGGCCAAGGCTGCCGATCCTAACGAGGTTATCCCGGCGAAATCGAGAAAAATCTTCACCAGGAAGCCTGCGTCTCATTGCGTCTCGCCGGCCGCCTGGCGACCGAACAGTTCCACCAGCCAGTCGACGAACACCCTCACCCGCGGCGACAACTGGCGCTGCGAGGGATACACGGCATGCAGCGGCAGCGATGGCGGCAACCATTCGCCGAGCACTTGTCGGAGGCTGCCGTCGGCCAGGCCGGCGGCGACGTGATAGTGCGGCGCCTGGATCAGCCCGAGCCCGGCCCGGCAGGCGGCGACGTAGGCATCGGCGTTGTTGACGCTGACCCGGCTGCGCATCGGCAGCGTGCGTAGGCGCCCGTCGACGCTGAACTCGAAGTCGGCGGTACGCCCGCTGGAAGGCGACTGGTAGTTCACCGCGAGGTGCCCGCCGAGTTCGGCGAGCTGCCGCGGATGGCCATGACGCTCCAGGTAGGCGGCGCTGGCGCAGGTCACCTGCGGCAGGTCGGCCAGGTGCCGGCCGACCAGGCTGGAATCGTGCAGCTCGCCGACCCGCAGCACGCAGTCCGCACCCTCGCGCAGCAGGTCGACCAGGCGATCGTTGCTGCTCAACTGCAGCTCCAGTTCCGGGTAGCGCTCGCAGAACTCCGGCAGGAACGGAATCACCCGCATCCGCCCCAGTGCGCCCGGCAGGTCGACCCGCAAGCGCCCGCGCGGGTTGTTCAGGACGCGTGGAAAGCAGCTTTCCGCCTCCTCCAGGTCCGCCAGCAGGCGCACGCAACGCTCGTAGTAGGCCTGCCCGTCGAGGGTCAGGCTGACCTGGCGGGTGGTGCGCTGCAGCAACTGCACGCCAAGGTGCGCCTCCAGTTGCTGGATCGCCTGGGTCACGCTGGCGCGCGGCAGCTCCAGGCTGTCCGCGGCCTTGCCGAAGGCGCCCAGCTCGACGATGCGGGTGAAGGCCTGCATGGCCTGGAAACGATCCATCGGACGTCCTCGATTATTTGGAAAATACGAATGGTAAAACCGTAATTATGGGCTTTATCCAGGCCAATGCGGAGCGAAGAATGACGGCGTTTTCCTTCCCTCCCGCGAGGCTCGACACATGAAAACCCGTCAACTCGGCCACAACGGCCCTTCCGTCTCCGCCATCGGCCTCGGCTGCATGGGCATGACCGACTTCTACACCACCGGCGGCGACCGCCAGGAGGCCATCGCCACCCTGCATCGCGCCGTGGAACTCGGGCTGAACTTCTTCGATACCGCCGACATGTACGGCCCGCACAGCAACGAGGAACTGCTCGGCGAGGCCCTGCGCGGCAAACGCGAGCAGGTGTTCCTGGCCAGCAAGTTCGGCATCGTCCGCGACCCTGCCAATCCCCAGGCGCGCGGCGTCGACGGCAGCCCGGCGTATATCCGCCGCGCCATCGAAGGCAGCCTGAAGCGCCTCGGTACCGACCGCCTGGACCTTTACTATCAGCACCGCATGGACCCGCAGGTGCCCATCGAGGACAGCGTCGGCGCCCTCGCCGACCTGGTGAAGGCCGGCAAGATCCGCCACATCGGCCTCAGCGAAGCCTCGGCGGAAACCCTCGAACGTGCCCACCGGGTGCACCCGATCAGCGCGTTGCAGAGCGAGTACTCGCTGTGGACTCGCGATCCGGAGGACACCGGGGTGCTCGCCGCCTGCCGTCGCCTGGGCATCGCCTTCGTCCCCTACAGCCCGCTGGGCCGAGGTTTCCTTACCGGCACCCTGAAGCGCCCGGAAGACTTCGCCGCCGACGATTACCGTCGTTTCAGCCCGCGCTTCCAGGGCGAGAACTTCGCGAAGAACCTGAAGCTGGTGGACAAGGTCGGCGAACTGGCCGCGGCCAAGGGCGTGAAACCCTCGCAACTGGCGCTGGCCTGGGTGCTGGCGCAGGGCGATGACCTGATCCCGATTCCCGGCACCAAGCAGCGGCGCTACCTGGAGGAGAACGTCGCCGCGACGGAACTGCGCCTGAGCGCGGCGGAACTGGCCGAGCTGGATGCGATCTTCCCCGCCGAGGCGGTCGCCGGCAGTCGCTATAGCGAGGAAGGCATGCGCCTGGTCAATCTCTGAGACAGTGAAGCTGCGGTCACGTCTCCATATGCCGGAGCCTGGTTGTAGGGCGAATCACCGCTTGCGGTTATCCGCCGCTTATCCGGGGTTTCGGCGGATACCGCCTGTGGCGGTATCCGCCCTACGGGTCTCTATCGCTCGCAATTTCCTGGCTGCCTACACGGCGGGGAACGGCGACGGGCGAACCTCAGGGCGTCCACCAGTAGCGCACCACGTGGAAGAAGATCGGCGCGGCGAAGCACACCGAGTCCAGGCGGTCGAGCATGCCACCGTGACCTTCGATCATGTGCCCCCAGTCCTTGACCCCGCGGTCGCGCTTGATCGCCGACATCACCAGGCCGCCGAAGAAGCCCAGCAGGTTGATCAGCAGCGCGATCAGCGCCGCCTGCCAGAGGTTGAACGGGGTGATCCACCACAGCGAGGCGCCGATGGCGGTGGCCAGGGCGATGCCGCCGACGAAGCCTTCGACGGTCTTCGACGGCGACAGGTTGGGAGCGATCTTGCGCTTGCCGAACAGCTTGCCGCAGATGTACTGCATCACGTCGGAGAGCTGCACGACGATCACCAGGTAGGCGATCAGCAGCAGGTTGCGCCCCTCGAAGCCGGGGATGTCGAGGGTCAGCAGCGCCGGCACGAAGGAGATACAGAACACCGCCAGCATCAGGCCCCACTGCACTTTCGAGGCGCGCTCGAGGAAGTGCTTGGTGTCGCCGCCCAGCGAGGCGAGGATCGGCAACAGCAGGAACACGTACACCGGGATGAAGATCGAGAACATGCTGTACCAGTCGATGTAGATCAGCAGGTACTGCATCGGCAGCACGAAGTAGAACGCCGCCACCAGCGCCGGGTAGTCGCTGCGCCGGGTCGGGGTGAGGGTGATGAACTCGCGCAGGGCGTAGAACGACACGCCATAGAACAGCAGGATCACCGCCGCCTGGCCGAGCCAGAAGGCGAAACCGATCACCAGGACCATCGCCCACCAGGCGTTGATCCGCGCGTTCAGGTTGTCGATCACCGCGTTCGGGCCGGGACCGGCGCGCCACTTGAGGACGAAGCCGACCAGCGAGGCGAGCAGCAGCAGCGCGCCGATCCCGCCGAAGAGCATCCAGGTCTGTTCGTTCATCTCAGGCCTCCTCTTCCGGCGCCAGGTCCAGCAGGGCCATGCGCGCTCGTTCGAGGAACGCCTCCTTGCCTTCTTCCGCCGTGGCGACCAGCGGCTTGCCGAAGCTCAGGGTGCAGAGCAGCGGCAACGGCAGCATGCGGCCCTTGGGCATGACCCGGTTGAGGTTGGCCAGCCAGACCGGCACCAGCTCGACCTCCGGGTGGGCCAGGGACAGGTGGTAGATACCGCTCTTGAATGGCAACAGCTTGACCTCGTCGTCCAGGTTGCGGGTGCCCTCGGGGAAGATGATCAGCGAGTCGCCGCCGTCCAGGGCGCGGTCGAGGGGTTCGAGCGGATTGGCATTGGCCTCGCTGCGCTGGCGGTCGACCAGCACGCCGTTGAACACCTTGTTGATCACGTAGCTGCGCAGGCCGGCCTTGTTCCAGTAGTCGGCGCCCGCCACCGGCCGGGTACGCCGCCGCACCTCCGGCGGCAACGAGGCCCAGAGCAGGACGAAGTCGCCATGGCTGCTGTGGTTGGCGTAATAGATGCGTTGCTTGGGGATCGGCGTGGTGCCCAGCCAGAGGCTGCGCAAGCCGGTGATGGCGCGGGCGCCGGCGATGATGCCATAGGCGACGACTGATTCGAGCATGGGAAGACTCTTCAGGTTTGAGCGTTGAATAGAGGGATCGACAACAGGCACGACAAGGCCAGCAGGAACTGGGCGCCACAGGCCAGCGCCTGCCAGCGTAGCAGGCGCAGGGCGCCGCGGCTGCGCTGGTTCCAGGTGCGCTCCGCGGCGTCCGCGCGGGCCAGGCCGAGGTCGGCCAGGGCCCGGTCCAGGTCTTGGGTCTGCGCCTCCAGCCTGTCGCCGGCGCGGCTGAAACGTTCGAACAGTTCGGCGTCCAGGGCCACTCGCAGCGCCCAGTACTTCTGCCACAGGCCGAGCATGGCGATCGCCAGCATCGCCGCAGCGAAATAGCGCCAGCCGATGCCCTGCACGGCCTGGTACAGGCCCAGCCCGATGGCCAGCAGGGTCAGTGCGGCGGACAGCCGGTCGATCTCGCGGCCACGGCGCAGCAGAGCCGCCACCAGGGCCAGGGATTGCTCAGGCATGGCGCACCTCGCCCAGTTCCGCCGATGGCTCCGGCACGCTCCCGCTCAGCGCCGCGAGGGTCCGCCGCTGGGCCTCGCCCAGCAGCACTTGCGGTCGCGCCCGGCGTAACACCGCCACGGCCGACTCGACGTCCGCCGCGCGGCCGCTGAGCAGCAGCCAGGCGGCGACCAGCGTGGCGCTGCGCGAATAGCCCAGGGCACAGGCCACCAGCAGCGGCCCTTGCGCCAGCAGTTCGTCGATCAGCGCGGCGGCGCGCCGGCAGTCCCCGACGTCCGGCGCGACCAGGTCGAGCAACGGCAGGCTGCGATAGGCCAGCCCCTGCGGCTCGCAGGAAAGTTCGGCGGTAGCGTCGAGCAATGCGCGGAAGCGGCCGTCGGCCAGTTCCGCGGACGACGGCAGGCGCCCCAGCCAGAGGCCCGGCAGCACCTCGTCCGGCTGCGGCCGGCGACGGGTCCAGAGCCAGGCATTGATCCGCGCGGCAAGCAGATATGGCGCCAGCAGCCAACGCGCGGCGGCGCTCAGGCGGCCAGTGCTGCCCTTCTGGAAGCCGGCGGCGCCGAACAGCAGGTAGTTCAGCGCCACCAGCGCCAGCGCCAGCGCCGGCCAGCACAGCCACAACGCCGCACCACCGACGGCAAAGGCGACGGCGGCGCAGGCCAGCGCGCCGAGGCCGTAGCGAGCAGCCAGCCGCCGCCGTTGCCGGTCGCGGCTCAGGCTGGCGCGGGCGAACGGCGCGGGCTGCGCCTGCGGCCACAGCCAGACGCACAGCCAGCCGGCCAGCGCACCGGTGGGCACGTCGATGAAATGGTGCTGCCAGGTGGTCAGCACCGACAGCCCGATCAGCGCGAACCAGCCATGCAGCAGCCAGCGCCAGGCGCCGCTGGCGTAGCGCGCGTAGCAGACCCAGAGCACTACCAGCAGGGCGATGTGCAGCGACGGTGCCTGGTTGTACGGTTTGTCGAACCCCATCAGCACGTCGAACAGCCAGCCGAACACGCCGCCCAGTTCCGGCCGTTCGAAGGTGAAGCGCAGGGGGAACAGCAGGAAGCAGGTCACCGACAGCACCTGGGCGCTGAGCAGGCGCAGGCAGTGGGTGTCCAGCTCGCGCTTGTCTCGCGGCAACAACAGCGACAGGCCGTAGAGCAGGTCGATCGACCAGTACGGCAGGATGGTCCAGGGCCACAGCGGCATCCCGCGTTCCCAGTCGAAGACCAGGCTGCCGACGTCGCCGCGCTGGCTGGTCAACCAGTTGGCCAGGCCATAGCTGGCGAAGAAGAACGGGCCGAGGAACAGCAGCCAGAGCACCGCCCGCTTCAGTACCCCCGGCTCGCGCGGCGCCATCAGCGGGCGACCTTCTGCGCCAGCGATACGCTGAAGATGCCCCACTGGTCGACCCGCTGGGTGATCTTGCGGAAGCCGGCGGCGGCCACCAGTTGGTCCATTTCCGCCTGGGTCCGGCGCCGCATCACCCAGGCCTGGCCCTGGCGGTGGCTGGTCAGCGCGCGGGCGATCAGTTCCAGCTGCGGGTGCCAGGGCTGTCCGGTGTAGACCAGGTAGCCGCCCTCCTCCAACGCCTCGCCGAGGCCGGCGAGGGAGTCGCCGACCATGCGGTTGTCGGCGAACAGCTCGTAGAGCCCGGAAACCACCCCGAGGCTCGGCTTCGGTTGCAGCGCCGCCAGGTCGGCGCGATCGAAGGCGTCGCCCTTGACGAAGCGGGCGATGCCGGCGAGGCCCTTGCTTTCGATCAGGGCGCTGCCGTCACGCACGTTGATCTCGCTGTAGTCGCGCAGGAGGATGCTTTCCGGCAGCGGCTCGACGCCTTGCAGGGCTTCGAGGATGTAGCGGCCGTGGCCGGCGGCGATGTCGACGATGCGCACCTCGCGCTGCTCCTCGCGCAACCGCTGCATGGCCAGGCGCAGCAGATCCTCGGCGTGCAGCTTGCGCTGGCGGATGCCGCGCCAGCCGATGGAGTCCAGGTAGTTGCGGTCGATCAGGCGACCCAGCGGGCCGCTGCCGCTGGGCTGGTTGCGGTAGACATAGTCGAGGGTGCTGCCGGAATCGAAACCGGTGTCGAAGCCCAGCTTGACCCCGTCCGACCACAGGCTGCCCAGGCGCAGGCCGGCACGGGTGGCGCGCCAGTAGAGATCGCGCGGCGAGTTCTTCGGCAACGGCGCGGCCAGCGCCTCGGCCTCGGCGCAGGTATGACCCAGGCGGTCGGCATCGAGCAGGCTCGGTCGTTCTGGGACCGTGGCGAATGCCTCGAGGAGGAAGCGCCGGGCACGGCCGACGGCCAGGTGACGATCGCGCTCGCCAAGGGTGTCGTGGAAGAAGCCGGGCAGGATGTGCTTTTCCTTGCGCAGGCTGCCGAGACGCTCGAAGAAGCGCTCCTGCGGCGCACGATGGACGACGAAGTCGGCCCCGGAAATCAGCAGTTGGGTGGGAATCTGGATCGCCTGTGCGTCCGCTACCACCCGCTCGGCAGCTTCGTAGAGGCCGAGCAGGACGTTCACCGAGATCGCCTTGGCGATCAGCGGGTCGCTGTCGTAGGAGGCGATCCGCTGCGGGTCGTGACTGAGGAAGCGTGCCTTGACATAGCTGTTGACGAAGAAATTGCCGCGCCACAGGCGCATCAGTTTCAGCCCGCTGCGGGCGAACGGCACGTAGAGCTTGACCTGGAACGCCGGCGAAGCCAGCACCAGTGCGCGCACCTTCGGCGCGTAGTCGTGGGCCCAGGTGGCAACCAGCACCGCGCCGACGCTCTGCGCCACCACCGCCATCCGCTCTTCGGCGATACCGTGGACGGCCTGGATATGGTCGACGAAGGTCTGTACGTCGCGCACGCTGGTGGCGAAGCTCGGGCTATCGCCGCGGGCGCCTGGCGAGAGGCCGTGGCCACGGGCGTCCCAGGCGAAGAAGTCGTGTTCCGGCAGGTCGAGTTCGTCGACCAGGTGGGCGATCCGCCCGGAGTGCTCATGGCCGCGGTGGAACAGCAACACCGCCTGGCGCGTGCCGTCCGGCGCCGGGCGGCTGGCCGGCCAGTGGCGGTAGAAGAGCTCTACCCCGTCGTGGGTGGTGAAACGCAATTCCTGTACGTCGCGCATGTGATGTCCCTATGTCGTTGCCCCGGCCGGGAACCCGGCGGGGTTGCTTCCTGCGGGCGCCCACCTCCATGGCGTTCGCCCATTCCCGCTCAGGCCTGCTCGTCGCGGCCCCGCCGACTCGCGGCCAGCTCGGCCAGGCCCTGGCGCACACGGTTGCCGATGGTCAGCAGCAGCAGGGCCGCGATCAGCAACATCAGCCAGTCGATCCAGGCCAGCGGCAACAGGCCGCTGGCCACCCCGGCGCCGATCACGCCGAAACACAGCGCCCGGTCGCTCTTGCCCATCGGGCCGTCGTAGCGGCGCGAAGCGCCGACCATGGTGCCCAGCGCACCGGCATATTCGCTGATCACCGCCAGCAGCACCACCAGCACCACCCACAGCGGATTGACTCCCGGCAACAGGGCGAACGGCAGGTACAGGCCGCTGTCGGCGATCACGTCGGTGAGTTCGTTGAGGTAGGCGCCCAAGTCGGATTTCTGGCCGAACTCGCGGGCGAGCATGCCGTCCACCGCGTTCAGCGCCATGCGCAGGAACATCCACAGCGGAACGAGGGCGAACAGCCAGAGATGGCTGGCGAAACCGGCGACCAGCGCGCCGACCAGCAGCGACAGCAGGCAGGCCGCCAGGGTCACCTGGTTGGCAGTGATGCCGCGCTGGTAGAGGCGCTGCACGCCGGGACGAAGAAGATTCTGAAAGCGCGGTTTGAGTTGATAGACGGAAATCATGTCAGCCAGTCCTTGTGCCGAGTTGCTTCGGGCACCGACCTGGCGGTCGGCGCCCGCTCCATTCTACGACGTCGATGCGCCGCTAAAAGTGACACACTTTTATGCGTTACGCATGGTCCGTATCAGCGCATCCGTCAGAAATCGCGCTTGAAGAACAGGTCCAGCGAACTGGCCAGGCCGCTCGCCGCTTCGAGATAGAGGCGTTTGGTCAACTGGTAGCGCAAGGCGATGGTATTTGCCGGTTCGAACACTCCAACACCATAGCGCAGGCTGAGCTTGTCGGTGATATTCCCGCTGGCGACCACGCTGGTGCTGTTGCCGGTGCCCTCGGTGTCCAGCTGGAAGTCCTGGATGCCGAGCTGCTTGGCGATTTCCCCGGTGAGCGGTGCGCTACCCGCCAGGCCCAGGGCCAGGGCCGCCTCGCCGAGCATGTTGCTGTCTTCGCCGGTGCTCATCGGCCGCCCCAGCACCAGGTAGGACAGCGCCTGCTCCTGGCTCATCGCCGGTTCGGAGAATACCGCGCTGGTCGGCTGCTCGGCGCTGCCGGTCAGGCGCAGGCCGGCGACCACATCGTCGACCCGGCGGATCGCCTCGATATCCAGGTACGGCTGGTCGATCGGTCCGGCGAAGAACAGCCGCGCCCTACGGATCGTCAGGCGCTGGCCGTAGGCACGATAGCGGCCCTTGTTCAGGTTCAGCTCGCCGCGGGTATCCAGGTTGTCGCCGATGTGCAGGTGGCCGGCCAGTTCGGCGCTGAGGCCGAAGCCGGAGAACGCCAGCTTGTCCTGGCCGACCTCGACATCGATGTCCATCTTCATCTTCAGCGGCTGCTGCTCGGGCTGCTCGGAGCCGACGATCACCGCGTCGTCGGAGACCTTGACCGTCGATGGCGGCAACTGGCGGATGGTGATGTCGCCACGCGGCACCAGGACCTTGCCGGAGATCGCCAGCTCCTGGCCGGCCATGCCGATCTTCAGGTCCGGTTCCACCTCCAGTTGCGCATAGGGATCGACCACCACCGGCAGGCGGTTGCCACGAATGTTCAGGGCGACGTTCAGCGCCTCGCCCCAGCTCAGGTTGCCGGACAGGCTGCCCTGGCCGTACCTGCCGCTGCGCCAGCCGCCGCCGAGTTCCAGGCTTTCGCCAGCGATGCGAGCGTCGAGGGAAAGGTTCTCGAAGCTGGTCGGCAGCTCGCCGCCGCCGATGTTGCCGTCGCTCAGCGTCACCCGTCCGTCGACCCGCGGCGCCAGCAGGCCGCCGGAAAGCCGGCCGCTGCCGTTCAGCCTGCCTTGCAGTTTCTCCACCATCGGCACGAACGGGCGCGCCACCGACAGGTCGAGGCCGGCCAGGCTGAACTCGCCGCTCAGCGGCTTGCTCGCCGGGCGCGGGTCGATCTGCGCCTGCACCCGCAACTCGCCGAGCTTCGGTCCGCGGAAGTCGAGGGAGGTATCGACGCGGTTGGGCGCCAGCCGGCTCTCCAGGCGCAGGCTGTCGTAGCCGACGTCGACCCACTGGCCCTGGTCGCGCAGGCGCAGCGTACCGCTGCCGGCGTCCAGGCTGACCACGCCGCTCGGGCCGCGGGCCGGAACGTCCAGTTGCAGGTCGCCGTTCAGCTTGCCCTGCCAGGCGAAATCCTCGGGGAACCATTGCTTCAGGCTGTCCAGCGGGAAGTCGCGCAAGGTGTAGCGCAGCCGCGGCTCGGGCAGCAGGCGCTGCTCGCCGCCGCAGAGGCTGGCAGCGCCGGATACCCAGCAATGTGCGCCGAAATTGACCTTGCCGTCGGCCAACCGCTCCAGGCGCGCCGGCTGCTGTAGCTTCCAGTCCTGGCCGCCGCTGCTCAACTCGCCGCGCGCCAGGCGACCGCGCCAGTTGCCGCGCTCCAGTTGCCCGTCGAAGGCCAGGCCGAGCTTGAGCAAGGCACCTTGCAGGTCCAGTTCCAGTTGCTGGCGGCGTTGGTCGCCGCGGGCATTGGCCTTGAACAGGCCGAGATCGGTTTCGCCGCTGCGCAGGCCGGAAGCGACCAGCGCCAGGGTGCCGTTCTGCCGGGCATCGAGGTTCGCCTGCAGGTCGAGGCCGGCGATGCGCTGCTCGGCGTAGGCGATCTGCTGTCCCTTGAGGTTCAGCCTGCCTTGCGGCGCCGCGAGGCTGCCAGCCAAGTCGAGGCGTCCGTCGAGGCGACCGAAGAGTTGCGGCCAAAGCTGGCCGAGACGGTTCAGGGCGATGTCCAGGCGGCCTTGCAGGCGCTGGTCGAGCGCCCCGCTGCCCTGCACCTTGTTATCCCCCAGGCGCAGGTCGAGGTTGCCCAGCGTCCAGCGCTGCCCCTCGCCTTCGGCGCGCGCCTGGAATAGCGCCGGCTGGCCGCGCAGGCGGCCCTTGACGTCGAGATCCACGCCCAACGCCAGCCGCTCGTCGCGAACACTTCCCTGGCTGCGCAAGGGACCGGCCAGTGAACCCGGCAGCTCGGCGACCCAGTACGCCGGGTTCAGTTCGCTGAGCTGCAGGGCGGTATCCCAAGCCACGCCATTGTCGAAACGCAACGTCACCCGGCCCTCGGCCTGGCCTTGCCCGGCGCGGAGCTGCAGCGACGGCAGGTTGAGCTGGACGAGGTCGCCGGACACCGGGCTGGCCAGCGTGAAGTCGCCCGCCGGACCGCTCGCCGCCGCGCTGAAATTGCCCAGGTAGCGCTGGTCCTGGTAATGCACTTCCGCCTTGAAGGTCTTCAGCGTCACCGGCGGCGGCTCCGCCAGCGGATACAGGCGCAGCCAGGGGAAGTCCTTCCAGTCCAGGGTCGCGTCGGCGGCCAGGCTTTCGCGCCAGTCCAGGCGTCCGACCAGCTCCAGGCGCTGCTCGCCGCCAGCGTCCAGGCGCAGTTGGCGGATATCCGCGCCCTGGGCGTCGACCCGCCCGTCCAGGCTCAACGCCACCGCCCCGCCCTCGCCCGGCAGGCTGGCGCCGCCGCGGATCAGGTAACCGCTCTTGAGATCGCCGCCGGCATCGAGCTGGATGGCATTCAGGGTCAAGGTTTCCGGTAGTCCGGCCGCGCCCTTGAAACCGTCGGCGCGGATCAGCAATCGTGCCGGCAGGTTTTCCGCCAGCGCCTGCAACTGTCCTTCCAGGCTGCCGTCCAGGTAACCGCTGCTGCGGCCTTTCAGGGTCAGCGCCTGCTGCAGCTCACCGCCGACCTGGACGGCCAGCTTCCACGGCTTGCCTTCGGGAGCGGGCAGGCCGAGCGTGGCTTCGGCCTGCAAGGGCCAGTCGCCGCTCGGCTGCAAGCGCCCCTGGAGCGCCAGGTCCAGGCCGAAGCCCCGCGCCGTCAGCGAGTCGATGTGCAGGCCGTCGGCCAGCCAATGGGCCGCCAGCTTGAGTTCGGCGACCTGCTGGTTGCCGTCGAGCAGGAAGCTGCCGACCGCCACTTCGCCGAGTTCGATGCTCAGCGGCAGTTTCAGCGTCGGCAGGCTGATCGGCCCGCTGTCGGCGCTGTCGCCGCTCGGCGGCAGGTCCAGCGCGACCCGCTCGGCGGCCACCCGCTGCAGGCACAGGCGCAGCCCCGCCAGGCAAGCCGGCGACCAGCGCAGTTCCGGCCGCTCGACGACCAGTTGCGTACCGTCCTGCGCCCAGGACAGCCGCTGTGCCTGCCAGGCGCCACCGAGGCGACCCTCGAAGCCGCTGACCTGCAGGCCCGGCACGCGGCCGAGCAGCCAGGCGCTGCCGGCCTGGGTGCCGAGCAGCGCAGCGAGTCCCAGGAGCAGCGCGAGGAGCAGCCCGACTATGGCCAGCAGGGTGATCTTCAGCGCCTTCACAGTTCTGGCCCCATGGAGAAGTGCAGGCGGAAACCGCCGTCGTCGTCGAGCGCATGGGCCAGGTCGAGGCGCAACGGGCCGACCGGCGAGACCCAGCGCACGCCGAAGCCGACCCCTGTCTTGATCGACGGGAAGTCCAGCGAGTTGAAGGCGTTGCCCTGGTCGACGAAGGTCGCCAGGCGCCAGCGCTCGGCCAGCGGATATTGATACTCGACGCTGCCGGCGATCATGTAGCGGCCGCCGATCTTGTCGCCATCGGAATTCTCCGGCGACAGCGTCCGGTAGTCGTAGCCGCGCACGCTCTGGTCGCCGCCGGCGAAGAAGCGCAGCGAGGGCGGGATCGACTTGTAGTCGTTGGTGGCGATTCCGCCTACCTGCAGGCGGCCGAGCAGGCGATGGCCGCCGGCGAAGCTGGTCAGGCCCTTGGCCATGGCGTCGACATGGAGGACGTCGGCGTCGGCCAGCAGGCCTTCCTTCGCCCCCTTGACGTTGAACTGCAGGCGGTAGCCATGGCTGGGGTCGACCTTGTTGTCGGTCTCCAGCAGCGAGTAGCCGATCCCCGGCATCAGGAAGCTGCTCAGCCCGGAGTCGTCGCCCAGCTTGTACTCCTCGCGCATCCAGTTCAGCGAAACCACCCGCTGCCAGCCATCGGGCTGCTTGCTGTGCCATTCGCCGCCAAGGGTCAGCAGCTTGCTCTCGGTGTCGACCAGGTCTTCGAACTGGTAGCCGCTGGTGAAGCGCAGCTTGTCGGTGAGCGGCGGATCGAGGGGAATCTCGTACCAGGCGCCGACGTTCTGCCGTGGTGCGGAGATTTCCGACTCGAATCCCAGGCTATGCCCTTCGGCATTCACCCAATGGCGGGTCCAGTTGAACCTCGCGCGCGCCCCGACGTCGGTCGAGAAGCCGAGGCCGACGCCCATGGTCCGGGGCTTGCGCGCCTCCAGCCGGACCGCTACCGGGATCGCCTGGCGCGCGCCGTCGGCCTGCGCCTGGGTCGGCGCGGCGTCGACCCGCACGCCCTCGAAGTAGCCGCTGGATTGCAGGTTCTGGTTGAGTTCGGCGATCAGTTCGGAGTCATAGGGTTGGCCGGCCTTGAACGGCACCATGCGGCGCAACAGTTCTTCCTCGATGATCGAGTCGCCGTCGAAGCTCACCTTGCCGAAGGTGTAGCGCTGGCCGCTGTCGTAGACCAGGTCGATGTCGGCGATGCCGGCGCGCGGATCGATGCTCAGGCGCTGGGTGCTGAAGCGGCCCTGGAAGAAGCCGTAGCGCGAGGCCTGGTTCTGGATCAGCCGCTTGGCGTCCTCGTAGACGCCCTGGTTCAGCTTCGCGCCCGGTTTCAGCTGCTTGCCCGACGGCAAGCGGAAGCTCTCCAGGCTGGCGGCCTCGCCGAGCACCTGGATATTCACCTGGCGCAGGCGCACGGGCTCGCCGGGCACTACCTTGAGCGTGAGCTTCGGCGGCTTGCCGTCCTTCACCTCGCTGTCGATCTGCGCCTGGAAGTAGCCGAGCGCCTGGGCCGCCTTTTCCGCCTGCGCCTCGGCATTGCGGCGGAAACGTTGCAACGCCGCCTCGTCCCGCTCGCCGAGGCTACCCACGTAGGCCTCGATATTGGCCTTCAGGGCAGCATTGGCGGGGGTGACGCGCACGCTAAGCTGGCTCTCCGCGAAGGCGGCCGTACTCAGGCACAGCAGCCCGGCCAGCGGGAACCGGAACAATCCTTGAGTCAGTCTCATGGCGCGGATGCTACGCAGGCGGGTGGCGCGCGTCCAGATTTGCGCGGACGCCGCCGACCACCTCCTGACATTCGGGTTTTATGACGCCAAGCGCCTGACAGGCATGGCTTTTCTCGCGCGTCCGGGGGAACGCTCAGGTCGCCGCCGGCGTCTCGCCAGGATGCAGGAGGACGTGCTCGCGCACCGCTCCCAGCGTCACCTCGCCGATCTCGCGGTAGCCGTGCCGCTGGTAGAAGTCCAGGTAGCGCGCATTGCCGGTATCCAGGACCAGCCCCTGCGAAGCGGAGTCCTCGGCGCACCAGCGCTGCACGGCCGCCAGCAACTGCTCGCCGATCTGCCTGCCCTGGTACTCGGGATGCACACCGAGCATCGGCAACTGGTGGTGGGGGCCGACCGGCAGGCAGGCCTGCACCGCCCGGTGGTAATCCAGGTAGCGCCGGGTCGCGGCCAGGCCGACGCTGAACAGCATGCGCAGGCGCCAGCTCCAGCTCTCGGTGATATCCAGGCGCCGCTGCGGCGGCGTGATCAGGGCCGCCGCGACCAGCCGATCGTCGATGAACAGGCCGATGGCCGGCAACTCTTCGCCCAGATGGCGCTCGACCATCTCCCGGACGCAGGCACGCACGCGCTGGTCGTAGCCGGCGCGCTGCGCATCCATCAGGTAGGCGAAGGTCGGTTCGTGGCGGTAGGCGTGGTAGAAAAGCGAGCGGACTTCGCGGCTATAGCCGTCGTCGAGCAGACGGACATCGGTGACCTGATCAGGCATGGAACGCATTCCTTGTCGGCCGCAGGAGCGGCGACACGCACGCTTCGCCACGGCGATTGGTCGAGCGGATGGCCTGGCCATCCCCGTCCGCGGCAGACCACAGGGCCGGCAAAGCGCCAAGCCACACAGCCATCGGGTACCCGGCGGACACTAGCACAGCGCCTCCAGGGTCGCCAGGCATCCCCCGGCTGGGCTAGCATTCCTGTTTTTGCCAGGACGCCCACCATGAAAATCGTCTCTTTCAATATCAACGGTCTGCGCGCCCGGCCGCACCAGTTGGCGGCGCTGATCGAGCGGCACCAGCCCGACGTGATCGGGCTGCAGGAAACCAAGGTCGCCGACGACCAGTTTCCCCAGGCCGAGATCGAGGCGCTCGGCTACCACGTCCACTACCACGGGCAGAAAGGCCACTACGGCGTCGCCCTGCTCTCCCGCCAGGCGCCCCTGGAACTGCACCGCGGCTTCCCGAGCGACGGCGAGGAGTCCCAGCGTCGCTTCATCTGGGGCACCTTCAGCGACGCCCAGGGCAACCCGATCACGGTGATGAACGGTTACTTCCCGCAAGGCGAGAACCGCGAGCATCCGACCAAGTTCCCGGCCAAGCAGCGCTTCTACGCCGATCTCCAGTCGCTGCTGGAGAACAGCTTCAAGCCCGAGCAGGCCCTGGTGGTGATGGGCGACATCAATATCTCGCCGGAAGACTGCGACATCGGCATCGGCGAGGAAAACCGCAAGCGCTGGCTGAAGACCGGCAAGTGCAGCTTCCTGCCGGAAGAGCGCGAATGGCTGGCTACCTTGAAGAACTGGGGCCTGGTCGACAGCTTCCGGGCCCTGAATCCGGAGGTGAACGACCGCTTCAGCTGGTTCGACTACCGCAGCCGTGGCTTCGAGGACACCCCCAAGCGCGGCCTGCGCATCGATGTGATCCTGGCCAGCCGGGTGCTGCAGTCGCGCTTCAAGGACGCCGGCATCGACTACGACCTGCGCGGTATGGAGAAACCCTCCGATCACGCCCCGATCTGGCTGGAACTGGCCTGAGACCCAGCCTAAGGAAAAGGCTCATCCCCGGATGAGCCTTCAGGCGGTCGCTGCCTGGCCCGGGCGATCTCGCCGACGCCCCCCTATCCGGCGCGCGACCTTTCCCTCAGGCAGGATTGTCCACCCGCGCCCCCTTCAGCTCCACTCGATTGCCGTCCGGATCGAAGAAGTACAGCGACCAGCCGTCGCCCTCGGCGCCGAAGCGGATTTCCGCGGGAACCTGCGGGACCAGGCCGAACCCCTCGAGATGGGCGATCAGCGCGGCCTCGTCGAACGGCTCGATGCGCACGCAGAAATGATCGACGTTGCGCCCTTCCCCACCCGGCGCCGCACCGCCCTCCCGGCCGAGCGACCCGGACACCGCGACCAGGTCGAGCATCGACGTGCCCAGGCGCAGATGGGCCAGCTCCAGGTCGTCGCGCCACTTCACCACCACGCAACCGAGGACATCGCGATAGAACGCGATGCTGCGTTCCAGGTCGCGGACCCGCAGGACGATGTGATCGAGACGTTCGACGACGAAGGGTTGCATGGTCATTCACCTCTAGGACCGTGGACTATGGCGAGACTTTAGCCAGCACACCTCGGGTTGATAATGCTTTAATCCCTGATTCATTGATTACTGATAGTGAATTATCGCCGTGGATCACCTCACCGCCCTCAAGGTCTTCCGCGCCGTGGCCGCGAATGGCGGCTTCGCCGCCGCGGCCCGGCAGATGAATCTCTCGCCGGCCGCCGTGAGCAAGAACGTCGCCGAGCTGGAAGCGCACCTCAAGGTGCGCCTGATCAATCGCACCACCCGCAGCATGAGCCTGACCGAGGCCGGCGAAGTCTACCGGCAGCGCCTGGAGCGCATCCTCGACGACCTCGAGGCCGCCGACGCCGCGCTCACTTCGATGCAGCAGGGCCCCAGCGGCCTGCTGCGGGTCAGCGCCCCACTGACCCTCGCCCTCACCTGCCTGACCCCGGCCATTCCGGCTTTTCTCCAGCGTTATCCGGACCTGCGCCTGGAACTGCTCCTGCAGGACGGCCGCCAGGACCTGATCGCCGAAGGCATCGACCTGGCCCTGCGCGGTAGCGACCGGGTTGCGGACTCCGGCCTGGTCGCCCGCCCGCTGCTGATCCTGG
Source organism: Pseudomonas sp. KBN12P06040 (assembly GCF_037574965.1). Classification (NCBI taxonomy): domain Bacteria; kingdom Pseudomonadati; phylum Pseudomonadota; class Gammaproteobacteria; order Pseudomonadales; family Pseudomonadaceae; genus Pseudomonas; species Pseudomonas sp. KBN12P06040. The sequence goes on along the minus strand of NZ_JBBELS010000001.1, from coordinate 2,741,175 downwards.
AGCACGTGCTCTGCGCGGCGCCGGCCTACCTCGGTCAGCATGGCCAGCCGCTGCGGCCGGAGGCCCTGCGCGAACACGAGTGCATCCGCTTCAGCCTCTCTGGCCATGCCGACCGCTGGACCTTCCGCAAGGGCCGCGAGTGCATAGCGGTGCCTATCGCCGGGCGTTACCGGGTGTCCTCCAGCCTGGCGGTGCGCGATGCCCTGCTCGCCGGCTTCGGCTTGAGCCTGATCCCACGGCTGTACGTACAGGCGGAACTGGCCGAAGGCCGCCTGGTTGAATTGCTGGCTGACTGGAAGGCCGACGAGACGGCGATCCACGCGGTCTATCCATCGCGCCAACTGGCCGGCAAGACCCGGGTGTTTCTCGACTTCCTGACCGAGACAATGGCGCAGGGCCATGATTCCCCAACGCTGTAACCTTAGCGTCACCCGTCTGACTTAATCTCGCCGGCAAATTCCCTTCCCCATAGAAGACGATGCCCGCGATGCCACACCGCCAGCGCGCCAGTGACAAAGACCTCTGGAGCCGTACCCTGAGCCTGGTTTTCCTCGGATTCCTCTGTTACGCCTTCCCCTGGTCGGTATTCGCCGCCCCCTTGCCGATCCCCTCGGACGACACGCCGGCGCTGCGCATCCAGGGTTCCAACACCATCGGCGCGAAGCTCCTGCCGGCCCTGGTCGAGGGCCTGATGGAAGAGGAAGGCCTGGAGGATATCCGCCGTACCCCCGGAGAACGGGAAAACGAACTCCATCTGCTCGGCAAGAGCCGCGACGGCCGCCTGGTGAGGGTGGAGCTATCCGCCCACGGTTCGAGCACCGGCTTCGCCGCCCTCCTCGAACGCCACGCCGAACTCGCCGCGGCCTCGCGCCCCGTCAAGGACAGCGAAGTTCGCGCCCTGGCCGGCTTCGGCGACCTGCGCAGCCCATATGCCGAGCAGGTGATCGCCATCGACGGACTGGCGATCATCCTGCATCCGGACAACCCGCTGGCCTCGCTGGACACCGCGCAACTGGCGGCGGTGTTCGCCGGCGAGGTGCGTACCTGGGAAGAACTGGGCGGCAAGGGCGGCGCCATCCGCCTGTACGCTCGCGACGAGCAGTCCGGCACCTACGACACCTTCAAGGAACTGGTGCTGGCCAGTCACGGCAAGAGCCTGGCCAGCGACGCCCGCCGCTTCGAATCCAACGATCGGCTGGCGGCCGCGGTGAGCGCCGATCCGCACGCCATCGGCTTCGTCGGCATCGCGTCGGTGGGCCGGGCCCGCGCCTTGGCCATCGCCGACGGCGAATCGCTGCCGATGGCGCCCCAGGAAAGCCTGATCGCCACCGAGGACTACCCGCTGTCGCGCCGCCTGTTCCTCTACCTGAAGCCCGGCGAGAAGAACCCCTGGGCCCAGGCCCTGGTACGTTTCGCCCAGGGCCCGCGCGGCCAGGCAATCGTCACCCGCAGCGGCTTCGTCGCGCAGAAGATCCAGGCGGTGCAGATCGCACCGCGCCCGCAGATGCCCGCCGAATACCGCAAGCTCGCGGAACAGGCGCGGCGCCTGACGGTGAACTTCCGCTTCCAGGAAGGCAGCGCGCTGCTCGACAACAAGGCACTGCTCGACGTACAGCGTTTGCTGGACTACCTGCGGCAAAATCGGAAGTTGCAGGAGCGCACCGTGCTGGTGGGCTTCGGCGATCCCAAGTCCGACGCCGAGCGTTCGGTCCTGCTTTCGCGCCTGCGCGCCATGGCCGTGCGCCGCGAACTGGCCCGCGGCGGCGTGAGTTTCCGCGAGATCGCCGGCTTCGGCGACGAGTTGCCGGTCGCCAGCAATGACCAGGAACTGGGCCGACAGAAGAACCGGCGGGTGGAAGTCTGGGTCTACTGAACGCTGTAGCACTTTGTAACCTCGCCGTTTTGCCGGCGCCCGGAGCCTGGTTTATTTTTTCCGAGTGACTGCGGGCCCCTCTGACGGTAAGCAATTGCCGCCATGTCGGAGTCACATGACCATCCGACAATTCGAAGCGAGGGGGCCCAATGGCAGCTCTGCATGCATTTCTCACCGAACCGTTCCTCGGTACGGCTACCTGGTTCTGGCTGGCCTTCCTGGCCATCGTCATCGTTCTCCTGGTCCTCGACCTCGGCGTGCTGCAACGCGACCACCACGAAATCGGCGTGCGCGAAAGCCTGCTGCTGTCCGCCGGCTACTTCGCCTGCGGCCTGGCCTTCGGCGGCTGGGTCTGGTACGCCTTCGGCCCCACCAGCGCGGTGGAGTACTACACCGGCTTCCTGGTCGAACAGTCGCTATCGATGGACAACGTGTTCGTCATGGCGATGATCTTCAGCTTCTTCGGCATCCCCCGCCGCTACCAGCACCAGGTGCTGTTCTGGGGCATCCTCGGCGCCATCGTCCTGCGGGCCATCATGATCGGCCTGGGCGCCGCGCTGGTGAAGGAATTCGACTGGATCATGTACGTGTTCGGCGCCTTCCTGCTGTTCAGCGGCGTGAAGATGCTGTTCAACAAGCACGAGGAAGAACCCGACCTGGAGCACAACCCGGTGCTGCGCTTCCTGCGCAAGCACATGCGGGTGACCAAGGAACTGCACGAGCATCACTTCTTCGTCCGCCTGCCGGACGCCAGCGGCAAGCTGGTGCGCTACGCCACCCCGCTGTTCTTCGCCCTGGTGCTGATCGAGCTGGCCGACCTGGTGTTCGCGGTGGACAGCGTGCCGGCGATCTTCGCCATCACCCAGGACCCGTTCATCGTCTACACCTCGAACATCTTCGCCATCCTCGGCCTGCGCGCCCTGTACTTCTCGCTGGCGGCGATGATCCACCGCTTCGTCTACCTGAAATACGCCCTGGCCCTGGTGCTGGTGTTCATCGGTGCGAAGATCATGCTCCACGGTGTGATCGGCAAGATTCCCGCCGGCCTCTCGCTTGGCGTAACCTTCGGCCTGCTGGCGGGCGGTATCCTGCTCTCCCTGCTGAAGACCCGCACGCCGAAAGCCACCGTCGAGGACAAGGCCGAACCGAATGCCGAACACGCTCTGGATCGAACGTCTGGACACCCACGCTGAACCTTTCTGGCGGGTCCGCCTCGGCACGCGTGGGATCTGCTTCCGCAACGAGCGGGCGGCCCGCGAGTTCGCCGCCCTGCTGCACAGCCGTCGCGCGTGGCAGCTGGAACGCAACGCCGAGGAAAAAGGGGCAGACTCCCCGGAATGAAAAAGGCCCGCACCCGCGGGCCTTTCCCCTATACCACAGCCGTCAGCGGCTGCTGCGCAGCATCTCCCTGGGCACGTACTTGCCCAGCTCGAACTTGCCGATCGCCGCGCGGTGCACCTCGTCCGGACCGTCGGCCAGGCGCAGGGTGCGCTGCATGGCGTACCAGTAAGCCAGCGGGAAGTCGTTGGAAACCCCGGCGCCACCGTGCATCTGGATCGCCCGGTCGATCACCTTCAACGCCACGTTGGGCGCCACCACCTTGATCTGGGCGATTTCGCTCTGGGCGATCTTGTTGCCCACGGTATCCATCATGTAGGCGGCCTGCAGGGTCAGCAGGCGCGCCATGTTGATCTCCATCCGCGAGTCGGCGATGTGGTCGATGTTGCCGCCCAGGCGCGCCAGCGGCTTGCCGAACGCGGTACGGCTGACCGCGCGCTTGCACATCAGTTCGAGGGCGCGCTCGGCCATGCCGATGGAGCGCATGCAGTGGTGGATGCGGCCCGGGCCGAGGCGCCCCTGGGCGATCTCGAAACCGCGGCCCTCGCCGAGGATGACGTTCTCGTAGGGCACCCGCACGTTCTCGAACAGCACTTCGGCATGGCCATGCGGCGCGTCGTCGTAGCCGAACACCGGCAGCGGACGGAGGATCTTCACCCCGGGGGTGTCGACCGGTACCAGGATCATCGAGTGCTGCTGGTGGCGCGGCGCGTCCGGGTTGGTCAGGCCCATGAAGATCAGGATCTTGCAGCGCGGATCGCAGGCGCCGGAGGTCCACCACTTGCGTCCGTTGATCACCCAGTCGTCGCCCTGGCGCTCGGCGCGCGCCTCCATATTGGTGGCGTCGGACGAGGCCACGCCCGGTTCGGTCATGGCGAAGGCCGAGCGGATCTCGCCGCTCAGCAGCGGTTCCAGCCAGGTGCGCTTCTGCTCTTCGCTGCCGTAGCGCACCAGCACCTCCATGTTGCCGGTATCCGGCGCGGCGCAGTTGAAGGGTTCCGGCCCGATCAGCGAACGGCCCATGATTTCCGCCAGCGGCGCGTATTCGTGGTTGGCCAGCCCGGCACCGTACTCGGACTCGGGCAGGAACAGGTTCCACAGCCCTTCGGCCTTGGCCTTGGCCTTCAGCTCTTCCATGATCGCCGTCGGCTGCCAGCGGTCGCCCTCGGCGACCTGGCGCTCGAACACGGCCTCGGCGGGATAGACATGCGCTTCCATGAACGCGCTGACGCGTTCACGCAGCTCCTGGACCTTGGGGGAATAGGCGAAATCCATGGGGATACCTTCTGACGGGTTGGCAGGCGAGGCATCGGACAAAGGCGCTGGTAACGATGCCGGAACAGGGCTTAAGATTTGCCCAGTCTATTTTTTCCGTCCATGAACATTCATGATCCATATGGGGGTCATCCAAGCCCCCAATAACAAGAAAAGTCGCGGAGCCAGTGCCATGAACCTGAACAAAGTCGACCTGAACCTGTTCATCGTGTTCGATGCGATCTATACCGAAGCCAACCTGACCCGCGCCGGGCAGATCGTCGGCATCACCCAGCCAGCCGTATCCAACGCCCTTTCCCGCCTGCGCGAGACCTTCAACGACCCGCTGTTCGTGCGCACCGCCCAGGGCATGGTGCCGACCCCGATGGCGCAGAACATCATCGGCCCGGTGCGCAACGCGCTGCAGTTGCTGCGGGTTTCGGTGCAGGAGAGCCGCAGCTTCGATCCGCAGCAGGCGAACAAGACCTACCGCATCAGCATGACCGACCTCACCGAAGCGGTCATCCTCCCCCCGCTGTTCCAGCGCTTGCGCCGCCTGGCGCCGAACGTGCATATCGAGAGCTTCCTCGCCAAGCGCCGCGAAACCACCAAGGAACTCGCCGCCGGCCGCCTCGACTTCGCCGTCGACGCGCCGCTGAACACCGATCCCCAGGTGCGCCACGTCAAGCTGATGGAGGACCGCTACGTCTGCGCCATGCGCCGCGGCCACCCACTGGCGGGCAAGCCGAAGCTGGCCCTGGACGATTACCTGGGCCTGACCCACATCCATATTTCCAGCCGCCGCAGCGGCCTCGGCTACATCGACCTGGCGCTGGGCAAGATGGGCATCCAGCGCAAGATCGCGCTGCGCTCGCAGCACTACCTGATGGCCTCCACGGTGGTCCAGCAGACCGACATGGCGATGACCGTGCCGGAACGCTTCGCCCGTCACCACGACCTGCACTACGCGGTGCTGCCGGTGAGCGACGTGCCGAAGCTGGAAACCCACCTGTACTGGCACGAGAGCACCGACCAGGACCCGGCCAACCGCTGGATGCGCGAACAGATCATCGAGCTGTGCCAGCAGGTCACCGCGCGCGAGAACAAGGCGGCACAGCCGGCGTGAGCGCCTGCCAAGGGGCGTAGGGCGAACGAGGCCACAGTCGTTTGCTTCCGAGGTGCCTCAGCGCGCCCTCTCCCTGAAGGGAGAGGGCGCTGTTGCGGAAACGACGGATAGTCGCCGCTACAGGCTGCGCGCGATCACCAGGCGCTGCACGTCGCTGGTGCCCTCGTAGATCTGGCAGACCCGCACGTCCCGATAGATGCGCTCCACCGGGAAGTCCTTGAGATAGCCGTAGCCACCGAGGGTCTGGATCGCCGCGGAGCAGACTTCCTCGGCCATTTCCGAGGCGAACAGCTTGGCCATCGAGGCTTCGGTCAGGCACGGCAGACCGGCTTCGCGCAGGCTGGCGGCGTGGTGGACCATCTGCCGCGCCACGGCGATGCGGGTAGCCATGTCGGCCAGGCGGAAGGCCACTGCCTGGTGCTCGATGATCGGCTTGCCGAAGGTTTCCCGCTCGTGGGCGTAGTCGCGCGCCGCCTCGAACGCCGCGCGCGCCATGCCGACCGCCTGGGCGGCGATGCCGATGCGGCCGCCTTCGAGGTTGGCCAGGGCGATGCGGTAGCCCTCGCCCTCCTCGCCCAGGCGCAGCGTGGCCGGGATACGCAGGTCGTTGAAGGCCAGCTGGCAGGTGTCCGAGGCGTGCTGGCCGAGCTTGTCCTCGATCCGCACCACCTCGTAGCCGGGCGTGTCGGTGGGCACGATGAACGCGCTGATGCCGCGCTTTCCGGCATCCGGATCGGTGACCGCGAAGACGATCACCATCCCCGCGTGGCTGCCCGAAGTGATGAACTGCTTGGCACCGTTCAGCACGTAGTGGTCACCGTCGCGGCGGGCGCGGGTCTTCAGGAAGCTCGCGTCGGAACCGGCCTGCGGCTCGGTCAGGGCGAAGGCGCCGAGCATCGAACCCTGGGCCAGCGGACGGAGGAAGCGCTCCTTCTGCTCGGCGCTGCCGAACTTGTGGATCGGCATGCAGCCGACCGAGTTGTGCACGCTCATGATGGTCGAGCAGGCGCCGTCGCCAGCGGCGATCTCCTCGAGGGCCATGGCGTAGGCCAGGTGCCCGGTCTGCGCGCCGCCCCACTCCTCGGGCACCAGCATGCCAAGGAAGCCGAGGTCGGCCATCTCGCGAATCGCCTCGGCCGGAAAACGGTGCTCGCGGTCCCAGTCGGCGGCGAACGGTTTCAGCCGTTCCTGGGCGAACTGCCGCGCCATGTCACGGATCTGGATCTCTTCTTCGCAGGGAATCATCGCGGGTTCCTCTTCTTCACTGCCTGCATCAGCGCAAGCGCTCGACGGCGATCGCGGTCGCCTCGCCGCCGCCGATGCAGACCGCCGCCACGCCGCGTTCCAGGTCGTACTGCTGCAGGGCGTTGAGCAGGGTCACGACGATCCGTGCGCCGGACGCGCCGATCGGGTGGCCCAGCGCACAGGCGCCGCCGTGGACGTTGAGGCGTTCGTGGGACAGGTCGAGGTCGCGCATCGCCGCCATGCCGACCACGGCGAAGGCTTCGTTGACCTCGAACAGGTCGACCTCGCCCAGCGACCAGCCGGTACGCTGCATCAGGCGCTTCACCGCACCGACCGGCGCGGTGGGGAACAGGTTCGGCGCGTCGGCGAACGAAGCATGCCCACGGATCGCCGCCAACGGCGCGAGCCCGCGTCGCTCGGCCTCGGAAAGGCGCATCAGGACCAGCGCGGCGGCACCGTCGGAAATCGAACTGGAGTTGGCCGCGGTCACCGTGCCGCCTTCGCGGAACGCCGGCTTCAGGGTCGGGATCTTGTCCAGCCGGGCCTTCGGCGGCTGCTCGTCGCTATCCACCAGGCGCTCGGTCTTGCCGGCGGTGACCGTCAGCGGCACGATCTCGGCCTGGAAGCGCCCGTCGCGCATGGCTTGCTGCGCTCGGGTCAGCGAGGCCACGGCGAACTCGTCCTGTGCTTCGCGGGTGAAGCCGTAGGCCTCGGCGCAGTCCTCGGCGAAGGTGCCCATCAGGCGGCCCTTGTCGTAGGCGTCTTCGAGGCCGTCGAGGAACATGTGGTCGAGCACCTTGCCGTGGCCCATGCGGTAGCCGCTACGGGCGCGCTCCAGCAGGTAGGGCGCGTTGGACATGCTTTCCATGCCCCCGGCCAGCGCGACCCCGGCGCTGCCGGCGAGCAACGTGTCGTGGGCGAGCATCAGCGCCTTCATGCCCGAGCCGCACATCTTGTTCAGCGTCGAGCACGGCGTGCCGCGCGCCAGCCCGGCGCCAAGCACCGCCTGGCGCGCCGGCGCCTGGCCCTGGCCGGCGGCGAGCACGCAGCCAAGCACGGCCTCGTCCACTTCGTCGGCTTGCAGGCGCGCCCGCTCCACCGCGGCGCGCACCGCCGCGGCGCCGAGGGTAGCGGCGTTGACGTCCTTGAAGTCGCCGAGGAAGCCGCCCATCGGGGTGCGGACGGCGCTGACGATGACGATCGGATCTTCGCGGGTCATGGGATCTTCCTCCTGTATTAGCGGGCGGCCATGCGGATGGCGCCGTCGAGGCGAATCACTTCGCCGTTGAGCATGCTGTTCTCGATGATCTGCCGGACCAGCGCGGCGTATTCGTCCGGACGCCCCAGGCGCGGCGGGAACGGCACGCTGGCGCCGAGGGAGTCGCGCACCTCCTGGGGCATGCCGGCCATCATCGGTGTCTCGAAGATGCCCGGGGCGATGGTCATCACTCGGATGCCGAAGCGCGCCAGCTCGCGGGCGATGGGCAGGGTCATGCCGACCACCCCGCTCTTCGAGGCGGAATAGGCGGCCTGGCCAATCTGCCCGTCGAACGCCGCCACCGAGGCGGTATTGACGATCACCCCGCGCTCGCCGCCCTCGTCCGGCTGGCCCTGGGACATGGCCTCGGCGGCCAGGCGCAGCATGTTGAAGCTGCCCACCAGGTTGATGTCGATGACCCGGCGGAAACTCTCCAGGGCATGGATGCCATTGCGTCCGAGGACCTTCTCGGCCGGCGCCACGCCCGCGCAATTGGCCAGGCCATGGAGGCCGCCGAAGGCCTCCAGTGCAGTGGCCACGGCCTGGCGGCCGTCGGCCTCGCTGGCGATGTCGGCCCTGACGAAGCGCGCCTGGGCGCCAAGCTCGGCGGCCTTGGCCGCGCCGGCCTCGGCGTTGATGTCGGCCAGCACCACCTTGCCGCCCTGCTCCACCAGCATCTTCGCGGTGGCGGCGCCGAGCCCGGAGCTACCGCCGGTGACCAGGAACACTCGATTTTCGATACGCACGTCGTTTTCTCCTGCTGAATCAGTTCGCGGCGGCCGCCCGTGGGGCCGCCTCGCGTTGCCGGGCGATCTCCTGGTTGCGCAGGAGAAAGCGCTGGATCTTGCCGCTGGGGGTCTTCGGCAGTTCCTCGAGGAACTCGATCTCCCGCGGGTAGGCGTGCGCCGACAGGCGCTGGCGCACGTATCGCTGCAGTTCGTCCGCCAGTTCCGGCGTCGGCCGGTGGCCGGCGCAGAGCACGACGAAGGCCTTGACCAGTTCGGTGCGCTCCGGGTCGGGCTTGCCGATCACCGCCGCCTCCATCACTGCCGGGTGTTCGATCAGCGCGCTCTCCACATCGAACGGGCCGACCCGGTAGCCAGAGGTGGTAATGACGTCGTCGGCGCGGCCGACGAAGCTGATGCTGCCGTCTTCGTTGAGTTCGACGGTATCGCCGCTCAGGTAGTAGTCGCCGACGAAGGCTGCGGTTTCCAGGCCCTGGTAGCCGGGGAACCACATCAGCGGCGAACGCCGCCGGTCGAGGGCGAGGATGCCCGGCTGGCCGGGCGGCAGTTCGTTGAGATCGTCGTCCAGCACTACCACCCGGTGCCCGGGACAGGCGAATCCGGCGGCGCCGACCCGCACCGGATGCGCCAGGGCATGGTGGTTGCACAGCACCATGCCCAGCTCGGTCTGCCCGTAATGATCGTGGATGGTGGTGCCGAGCCTGTCGGCGAACCAGCGGATCACCTCCGGCGTCAACGGCTCGCCGGCGCTGCTGACCGCGCGCAGGCGCCCTTTCAGCGCAGTTTCCGCGGCCGCGCCGGCGGCCATCAGCAGGCGATAGGCGGTGGGCGATCCGGCGAGGTTGGTGATGCCGTAGTCACGGATGATCCGACAGGTGCTTTCCACGCTGAACGGCCCTTCGTAGAAGGTGGTCGGATGGCCCATGGCGAGGGGACCGGCGACAGCGTAGTAGAGGCCGTAGGCCCAGCCCGGATCGGCGAGGTTCCAGAAGGCGTCCTCGGGGCGCAGGTCCACCGCCTCGCGCAGGTAGCCGACAAAGGCGAGGATCGCCTTGAGCGGCACCGGCACCGGTTTGGCCAGGCCGGTGGTGCCGGAGGTGAACATCATCAGGAACGGATCCTCGCCGCTGCGCGGAACCGGCTCGAATTCGGCCGGATAGCGCTCCAGCTCGGCCCAGAAGCTGAAATCGCCGCGACGGATGCCCTGCCCCTTCGGTCCGCCGACGGTGACGGCCAGAGGCGGATCGGCGAGTTCGTCGAGCTTGTCGCGGTTGGCCGCATCGGTGACCAGCACCTTGCTGCCGGCGGTCGCCACGCGGTGTTCGATGGCCTTCGGGCCGAAGGCGGTGAACAGCGGCTGGTACACCGCGCCCAGGCGCCAGGCGCCGAGGATGGTGACCAGCAGCTCGGGCGTGCGCGGCAACAGGCCGGCGACGCAGTCGCCCGGGCGTACGCCCTGGGCCTGGAGGAAATTGGCGAAACGTCCGGAGAGCGCTTTCAGCTCGCTGAAGGTATAGCTGGCGCGACTGCCATCCTTGCCCTCCCAGAACAACGCGATCCGACCCGGCAGGGCATGCCGGTCGCAGCATTCGACGCAGGCGTTGAGCGCCTGGAGCGTGCCGGAAAGCGTGGCGGCGGCGGTCCGCTGCAAGTCGAACCCGGCGGCAGTGGTGGCGTAGTCGCGCATTGCAGGACTCCTCGGCTTGTTTTTGTATGGAGTAGCCGGAATCTTCACGCCGTGGCTGGCGCGGGGCAATGTCGAAAGGCTTCAATCTGCCTGAGCGGTTTGGACAATCCGGGCTGGCTGCCTGTCCCCCCGAACCGTTCGCGACATACCGCGGATGATGCTGCGCGGCATTCGCCCTATCGACGGCCGAGCGTTTCGGACAAGACGCCTGACGACTCGGCCGACGCGGTTTCCGCCGCGACCTGCGCCCGGTACTGCCCGGGGGTCGAGCCGGTCCACTTCTTGAACGCCTTGTGGAACGCGCTGCCATCGGCGAAGCCCAGCTCCAGCGCCAGTTCGGCGAAATTCGCCGCGCCGGCGTCCAGCCGCGCGATGGCCAGGTCGCGGCGGACCTGGTCCTTCAGCGCCTGGTAGCTCTGCCCTTCCAGGGACAGCTTGCGGCGCAGGGTCGAGGGCGCCATGAAGAAATGCCCGGCGAGCGCGTCCGCGTCCGGCCAGCGTCCCGGCCGCAGGCTGCGCAGGTAGGCCTTGATCCGCGCCGCCAGGCTCTGCGGATCGCGATAGCGGACCAGGATGTTGGCCGGCGCGCCGAGCAGGAAGCGCCGCAGCTCCCGCTTGTCGCGGCGGACCGGCAGAGCCAGGCAGTCGGCATTGAACAGCAGGCGGCTGAGGGGACGGGAGAAACGCAGGTTGTCGCTGAACATCACCCGGTAGTCCTCGATGTAGTCCGGCTGCGGACAGCGCAGGTCGATGGCCAGGATCGGGATGCGCCGGCCGACCAGCCAGCAGGCCAGGCCATGGGTGATCATCCACAGGGTGAAGTAGGACAGCGCTCGCCCGTACCGGCCCGGCGCCTCGTCGAGGACGATTTCCGCCAGGCCGCCGCGGCGCTGCAGGCGCGGCTGGAAGTCGTCGAACTGCAGGCAGAGGAATCGCAGGATGCCGGTCAGCGCCGGTTCCAGGGTCTGCTCGTGGATCGCGCAGCGGCTCATGAAAGCGAAGCTGCCACTCTTCAGGCGCCGCGCGTCCATGCCGAAGAACTCGTCGTCCATGCGCCGAGCCAGATCCAGCCAGAGCCGCGAATAGGCGTGCGAGGTGACCCGCGCGTAGGGTTTGCCGAGCAACTGCGGATCGATACCGGCGGCCTGGAGGACCTCCCCCTCCTCGCCGCCCTGCCGGCGCCACTCCACCAGCGCCTCGCCGACCAGGCGCACCGAGATGGTGCCCTTGGTGCTCGCCTGAGTCTCGCCGTCGTTCTTCACCCGTCCCTCTCGCCTCGCTGCGCGCCGCCCGCCACCTTAGCGCAGGAGCGGGGCGCGGCTCCATCCTCTCAATCGCGCCCCTCGCGCAGCGCGAGCAGGCGAATCTCTTCGATGCTGACCTCGCGCATGCGGAACTTCTGGATCTTGCCGGTAACGGTCATCGGGAACTCGTCGACGAACTTGAAGTGGCGCGGGATCTTGAAGTGAGCGATACGCGCCTTGCAGAACGCCCGCAACTGTTCGTCATCGGCGTGGTGGCCCGGATGCAGCTTGATCCAGGCGACGATTTCCTCGCCATAGCGCTCGTCGGGGATGCCGATCACCTGCACGTCGGCCACCGCCGGGTGAGTGAAGAAGAACTCCTCCAGTTCGCGCGGATAGATGTTCTCGCCGCCGCGGATGATCATGTCCTTGCTGCGCCCGACGATCCGCACGTAGCCGTCGTCGTCCATCACCGCCAGGTCGCCGGTGTGCATCCAGCGCGCCGGGTCGATGGCCTCGGCGGTGGCCTGGGGGTCGTTCCAGTAGCCGAGCATCACGCTGTAGCCGCGGGTGCACAGCTCGCCGATCTCGCCGCGCGGCACCACCCTGCCCGTCTGGTCGACGATCTTGCTCTCCAGCCTCGGCTGGGTGCGTCCGACAGTGGTCACGCGCAGCTCCAGGCCATCGTCCGGACCGGTCTGCAGCGACACCGGGCTGGTCTCGGTCATGCCGTAGGCGATCTGCACCTCGGCCATGTGCATGTCGCCAATGACCCGCCGCATCACCTCGATCGGGCAGGTGGCGCCGGCCATGATTCCGGTGCGCAGGCTGGAAAGGTCGAATTCGCGGCGGCGCGGATGATCCAGCTCGGCGATGAACATGGTCGGTACCCCGTACAGCGCGGTGGCGCGCTCCTCGGCCACGGCCAGCAGGGTCGCCTCGGCGTCGAAGCTGGGCGCCGGGTAGATCATGGTCGAGCCGTGGGTGACGCAGCCGAGGTTGCCCATCACCATGCCGAAGCAGTGATACAGCGGCACCGGGATCACCAGGCGGTCTTCCGCACCGAGTCCGAGGCTTTCGCCGACCATGTAGCCGTTGTTGAGGATGTTGTAGTGGCTGAGGGTGGCGCCCTTGGGGAAGCCGGTGGTACCGGAGGTGTACTGGATGTTGATCGGCTCGTCGAACTGCAGCGAGGCCTGGCGCTGGCGCAGTTCCTCGGCGCCTACCGCGGCGGCCAGCCCCGGCAGGCCCTGCCAGTGCAGGAAGCCCGCTGGCGCCCGCTCGGCCAGGCTGATCACGCCGCGCAGTTCCGGCAGGCGCTCGCTGGCCAGTTCGCCCGGACGCGCCCGCGCCAGCTCCGGCAGCAGGTCGCCGAGCATCGCGTGGTAGTCGCTGGTCTTGAAGGCGTCGGCGCAGATCAGCCAGCTGCAACCGGACTGCTTGAGAGCGTATTCCAGCTCGCTGCTGCGGTATGCCGGGTTGATGTTCACCAGGACCGCACCGACCTTGGCGCTGGCGAACTGGGTAATGCACCATTCGGCGCAGTTCGGCGCCCAGATCCCCAGGCGTTCGCCGGGGCGCAGACCCAGGGCGATGAAGGCGCGGGCGTAGGCATCGACCCGCTCCGCCAGTTGCCGCCAGCTGTAGCGCAGGCGTTGATGCCGCACCACCAGCGCCTCGCGCTCGGCATGACGCGCGACAGTGGCATCGAAGGCGTCGCCGACGGTGGTCGCCAGCAAGGCGACATCCTGGCGACCCGAGGTATAGCTCGGCTGATTCATGGCTTTCCCTTGTTGTGGTTGTTCTGGGAATGTCGCTGAACCGTCGTCCTGCGCCGCCAGGGCGCTACGACGGACACCGGCGAGCGGTGTCGGTGAAGTCGAAGAGCATGTTTACGTTAACGTAAAGGTAAACGCAAGAGGCTTGTCCGCCCAGGGCCGTCGGCCCCGGCGCGGCCCAACGGAACGGCGTACAATGGGCGGTTTTTCACAGGAGCACAGCATGACCCCGGAAATCGCCATCGGCCTGGTGACGGCCCTCGGCCTCGGTGCGCTGGTCGGTCTCGAGCGACAATGGCGACAGCGCTCTTCCGGCATGGCCACCCACGCGATGGTCGCACTCGGTGCGGCCAGCTTCTCGATCCTGCCGCTGTTGCTCGACAACGAGGTCAGCGTGACCCGCATGGCGGCCCAGGTAGTCAGCGGCATCGGTTTTCTCGGCGCCGGCGTGATCATGCGCGACGGCCTCAGCGTACGCGGCCTGAGCACTGCGGCGAGCATCTGGAGCACCGGCGCGATCGGCGTACTGGCCGGCAGCGGTTTCATCCTGGCGGCCTGCATGACGACCGCGCTGATCGTCATCGCCAACCTGTTCCTGCCCGCTCTCGGCCGGGTGGTGGACCGCCACACCTCGGGCGAGGCCGAGCAGGAGCGCTTCTACCAGATCAGCGTGTCCTGCGAGGCGCGCAACGAAGCGCTGGTGCGCATGCAGTTGCTGCAACGCATGGGCGACAACCGCCTGAACCTGCAGAGCTTGGAAAGCCACGCGCTGAAAGGCAGCGGCAACGTAGAAGTGAACGCCGTGGTGTTCACCCTGCACAAGGAGGATTCGCTGGTGGAACAGATGGTCGGCGAGCTGTGCCTGGCACCGCAGGTCACCGCCGCCAGTTGGGTGATGAATCCCGCCGCGGAATGATCCGGCGAATTTAGGTTGCCCATTCTAGACGCTTCGCCGCAGGCTTTTTCCACCTCCAGACAAGAACAAGCCGGAGTGAACCACACCACCACTGCCTGTTTCGTGGACGGGGCGAGCCGCCCCGCGGGGAGGAGTCATGCGCTTGCGTTGTTTCTTGCGAGGTTGCCGCTGGGACGAAGGTAGCCTGGTCACGGTAGGCCCCGACCTGATGCTGCGCCAACGTTGCCGGCGTTGCGGCGCCCATCGCTATCTCAGCGTCGAGGCGCCGCCCGAGGAAGCCTGAGCGACGCCGGTCGCGTCCAGGCGTCGAGCGGCTGGCCCTTCAGCGCAGGACCAGGCTGGCCCGGGTGCGCAGGTAGCTCTGCCGGTAGACCACGCTGTTGGCCGGACTGGCGGTATATACCAGGGAGTACATCGCGCGCTGTCCCAGGGCCATCGCCACGATCTGGGTCAGCAGCACCTCGTTGCCCTGGCTGATCCGGCAGTGGGTCTCCAGCGATGCCAGGCCGCCGAGGTTCGAGCGGATCGGTGTGGTGCAGCGCGAGCCCAGCCCGGCCTTGCGGTAGCCCGATTGGACGACATCGAAGACACTCTGGAACTGGCCGTCGATCTCCACCGACTCCTCTTCCATCATCTTCAGGCTGAGCAACTCGATGCTGGCTTCCTTCTCACCTCCCGGCCCGAGCTTGGTCGCCAGTTGCCGGGAGCCCAGTTGCTCCACGTCGCTGGCCTCGGGTGGGATGCTCTCGGTGATCACCTGCCAGCCGGCCGGCCAGTCGACCTCGGGCTGATAGCCACTGCTGGCGCAACCCGCCACAAGCCCCGCCACTACCACCAGCGCCAAGCCGGACGCCTTGCTTCTCATAGCATTTCCTTACTCGCAAAACCCATCGGAGGGAAAGGTCGGACCTGTCGCCATGGCGCCGTCCGCGCAGTCTCCGAGCCCATGGCGACAACGTTCCCAGCTTACCGGAGAGACGGCGAGCGCCAAGGCGCAAGCCTGAACAAGCTAGCCGACTTGGCGAGGAACGCACAAATTTCATCGGCTGGCGTACAGGTATGGGACATCGGTACCAATAGCGAAGTCGCGCAATCCGTCAGTTTTTTTTGAATTTTTGCCATTGGAAAAAGTCTGTTCAGCGCAGCGTTTTTCCAAGTCCCATCCGGCCCGCAAGGAGAACCCATGGCTGAACCCCAGGACAAGTACACCCGGCGCACAGGTAGGACCTGGGCGGACGACCAGGCGACCTACAACCGTCTGCGCGAAGAAGCCGACGCCGCTCGCCAGAAGCTGCGCGAAAGCGGCTACAGCGGCGCCGAGTACGACCAGTTGCGTCAAGCCGCCTTCGATCTCAACCGCAAGGCCAACCAGTACTGGGAGCAGATGCTCAGCGACCTGCGCCAGGAAGACTGATCAGCGCCACGCCGGGAGACTGCCGCTCTCGGCCCGCACACCCCCTCCACTCTTTGCGTGCTCCTGGCGTCGGCTCATTCGGGCGCATCCGGGTATTGCACCTCGTCCAGCAGGCGAAACCCCACGCTGTCGGCGTCCAGCGCGCCGAGCAGTTCGATCTGTCGATCGATGTCCTGGTTGATATTGGCCAACTGGCCGATGAAGGCATTGGCCGCCTGGCGGGTGCCAGGGTCGGAGCTGCGCGACAGCTCGAAGCCGAGCTGGGTCAGGGCGGCAGCCAAGTGAGCGAGATTGCGCACACTCAACGAGTGCAGTTGGCGGGAAACGGCCTGTTCATCCTGAACGGTGGGAGGGACATCCATGAGTCAGATCCTTCGACTGGCACAATGTGACATTCGTCACAGAGATTAACCGAAGCCCCGCAGAACATCCATGCCAGCTATTTCCCTTCGTCGGCTCTGGCCCGGCCCCTGCGTCGTCCTCAAGTTGTCAGATCCGCTGTCGATACTCTGCGAGCCGGAACACGCGCCATGCCCGCCTCGCCGGGCCACAGGGACGTCCTCGGCTGCCTCGTCGCAGCCTGCGTGCCGGTCCAACCTGGCAATCCATCGAGGCGTTCCATGCTGCAACAATCCCTACGTGCGCAAATCCTTGTCCTGCTCGGCGGCAGCCTGGCGGCGCTGCTACTCATAGCCCTGGCCTGCTTCGGCTCGCTGACCGGCGACGTACGCGCCTACCGCGAGCTGCTCGGCGGCCCCGTGCGGGCGGCGCAACTGATCGACGAGGCCAACCTGCAATTCCGCGGCCAGGTCCAGGAATGGAAGAACGTCCTGCTACGCGGACGCCAGGCAGAGGCCCAGACGAAATACTGGAGCCAGTTCGAGGCCCAGGAACGAGCGGTGCAGGACATCCTCGGGCGCCTGGGCAGCGTGGCCGAAGGCGAGTTGAAGGATCGTGTCGAGCGCCTGCGCGAAGAGCACCGGCGACTCGGTACGGCTTACCGACAAGGCAGGCAACGGTTCCTCGAGGCGGGCGCCGACCCCATCGCCGGCGACCAGGCGGTGACCGGCATCGACCGCGCCACCACCGCGCAGATGCAGGCCTTGCGTGACGAACTGCACCAGGCCAGTGATCTCCGTTCCGCCGCCATCAGCGCGGAGGCCCGGCGCACCATGCTGCTCGGCAGCCTGGTGCTGATCGGCGCCAGCCTGGCCGTCGCCCTGCTCAGCCTGTGGCTGGTCAATCGCAACCTGGTCCGTCCGGTGCAACGCCTGATCGAGCACATCGCCCAGCTCAGCCATGGCGACTTCGGCGAGCGCATCGAGATCCGGCGCAAGGACGAACTCGGCAAGCTGGCCCTGGCCGCCAACACGCTGCGCGACTTCCTGGTGGACATCTTCGAGCGGCTGCGGCGCAGTACCCGCGACCTGGACAGCGCCAGCGGCTCGCTGAACGCGATCGCCAGCCTGATGGCGGCCGGTACCCGCGAGCAGTTCAGCCGCACCGACCAGGTCGCCACGGCGATGCAGGAAATGTCCGCCACCGCCCAGGAAGTGGCGCGCTACGCCGGCGACGCGGCCAAGGCCGCCGACGAGGCGGACGATTCCGCCCAGCGCGGCGAAGACGTGATGGAAGAAACGATTCGCAGCATCGGCGAGATGCGCAAGGAGATCGACCATACGGTGGAGGTCATCCGCCAATTGGAAAGCGATAGCGGCAGGATCGGCAAGGTCCTCGACGTGATCCGCGGCATCGCCGAGCAGACCAACCTGCTCGCCCTCAACGCGGCCATCGAAGCCGCCCGCGCCGGCGATGCCGGCCGTGGCTTCGCGGTGGTCGCCGACGAGGTCCGCACCCTGGCACAGCGCACCGCCGAGTCCATCGCCGAGATCCACCAGATCATCGATACCGTGCAGAACGGCGCGGTGAATGCCGCACGCGCCATCGAAAGCGGGCAGTCGCGCAGCGAGGCCGGTGCCGAGCAGGTTGCCAACGCCGGCGCCATGCTGCGCCAGATCACCGCCTCGGTCGAATCGATCCGCGACATGAACCGCCAGATCGCTACCGCCGCCGAGGAACAGACCGCCGTGGCCGAGGACATTTCCCGCAACCTCACGGAAATCGCCTCGATCGCCTCCAGCAACCAGGAACAGGTGGAGCAGACCGAGGCCGCCAGCCGCGATCTCCACAGCCTCTCCGCGCAACTGGGCGATGCCCTGCAACGCCTGCGGGCCTGACCTGGGGTAAGAAAAGGACTTCCACGAGGTAGGGCGGACAAGCGCAACACGGTTATCCGCCACTCCAACGGGGCCTGGCGGATAGCGCCTATGGCGCTACCCGCCCTGCACAGCCAAAAGGCCTGCTCAGTCGAGAGCGTTGTCCAGCACTTCGTAGATCAGCCCGGTCGCCACCGCCACCAGCAGCAGGTCGGTGCCGGCCTGCATCCACTCGTAGCCGTCGTAGTGCGGCAGCCGGCCTAGCAGGCGGCCGTCGAGTTTCCTGGCGATGCCGGGCGGCAGCGGCTTGCCGCGCGCCAGGTTCTTCTGGATGCCGGGCGGCAGGGCCGGCCCCGGGTTCCAGTAGCCGCGGTTGTCGCCGAGGATCACCCGTACCCCGCCGACGTCGATACGCGGTCCCGAGTCCCAGTTGCCGCCGCCGTTGCCCTTCTGGCCGGCGCCGCCGCCCTTGTTGCCGGGGCCGCCATGGTTGTCGTGGCCACCCTGGTTGCCTTTGTTGCCCTTGTTACCCTTTCCGCCGTCCATCTGGTTACCGTGCGGGTTGCCCTTGCCATTGCCCGGGTCGGCCAGGACGGCAGGCGTACCGCCGATCAGGGACAGGCTCACGACCAGCGCGAGCACAGAACGAGTGTTGAACATGATGATCTTCTCTCCATGCGAGGACGATCCCTCGATAGCTTAGAACCGTTTCGCCTGTTTGATTCAGCGCCACCGATTGCGCCCCCAGGGAATGTCCGGAGTAGAGCTTGGTCGGGCCTATCGAATCGGCTATGCTGCCGCTCCCTGCAAGCGACCACCTGCACTCCCCGATGACCTGGCTGCCCACTCCGCCATAGCCATGCCTGCCCCTTCCGGCAACGGTCCGAGCGACCGCGGCCAGCGTGCGTTCGCCTGAACGCCTGTCGTCATCCCTTGTTTTTTCAATGCCATCCCACGGCCCGCACCGTCGACCGACGGCACGGGCCGCGCCTCGTCCCTGGATATCCCGATGCTACAGACGCTGAAACAGAACTGGTTCTCCAATATTCGCGGCGACCTGCTCGCCGGCCTGGTCGTCGCCCTGGCGCTGATCCCCGAGGCCATCGCCTTCTCCATCATCGCCGGGGTCGACCCGAAGATCGGCCTGTACGCCTCCTTCAGCATGGCGGTGGTGATCGCCTTCGCCGGCGGCCGTCCGGGAATGATCTCCGCCGCTACCGGCGCCATGGCGCTGCTGATGGTCAACCTGGTGAAGGACCACGGCCTGCAATACCTGCTGGCGGCGACCCTGCTCTGCGGCGTGCTGCAGATACTCGCCGGCTACCTGCGCCTGGGCTCGCTGATGCGCTTCGTCTCGCGCTCGGTGGTGACCGGTTTCGTCAATGCCCTGGCGATCCTCATCTTCATGGCCCAGCTACCCGAACTCACCGATGTCGGCTGGCCGGTCTACGCGATGACCGCCGCGGGCCTGGCGATCGTCTACGGCTTCCCGCACCTGCCACGGATCGGCCGGCTGCTGCCCTCTCCGCTGGTATGCATCCTGGTCCTCACCGGCATATCCATCTACCTGGGCCTGGACATCCGCACCGTCGGCGACATGGGACAGTTGCCCGACAGCCTGCCGCTGTTCCTCTGGCCGGACGTGCCGCTGAACCTCGACACCCTGCTGATCGTCCTGCCCTACTCCGCCGCCCTGGCGGTGGTCGGCCTTCTGGAGTCGCTGATGACCGCCACCATCGTCGACGAGATGACCGACACCGGCAGCGACAAGAACCGCGAATGCAAGGGCCAGGGGCTGGCGAACATAGCCACCGGCCTGCTCGGCGGCATGGCTGGCTGCGCGATGATCGGCCAGTCGGTGATCAATGTTAAATCCGGCGGGCGCAGCCGGCTCTCGACCCTGGTGGCCGGCGTCGCGCTGCTGCTGATGGTGGTGTTCCTCAGCGACTGGGTCGGGCGGATTCCCATGGCGGCCCTGGTGGCGGTGATGATCATGGTGTCCATCGGTACCTTCCGCTGGGAGTCGATCCGCAACCTGAAGCGCTACCCGCTATCGACCAACCTGGTCATGCTGGTGACGGTCGGCGTGGTCCTCGCCACCCACAACCTGGCCTTCGGCGTGGTCGCCGGCGTTCTTCTGGCCTCGCTGTTCTTCGCCAACAAGATCGGGCACTACCTCGATATCGACAGCGAACGCTCCGCCGACGGCACCCGCCGCCACTACCAGGTGAGCGGGCAGGTGTTCTTCGCGTCGTCCGGCAGGTTCGTCGCTGCCTTCGACCTGAAAGAGACGCTGGAGCATGTGCTCATCGACCTGCGCCACGCCCACCTGTGGGACGTCACCGCCGTCGCGGCACTGGACAAGGTGGTCCTGGGCTTTCGCCAGCGCGGCGTGCAGGTCGACGTGCTGGGCCTGAACGCCGCCAGCGCGACCCTGGTCGATCGCTTCGGCGCCTACGACAAGCCGGGCGCAGTGGACATTCTCTCCGATCACTGAAACGCCCGTTCAGCGGCCGAGACTGGCGACGATGAATACTCGGCGGAACGGGAACAGCGTTCGTCCATCCAGTTCCCGTGGATAGTGACGGTGCAGCAGTTCCAGGTAACGGTCGAGGAAGCGCCGACGCGCCTCCTCGTCCAGTTCGCCGAGCACCGGACGCAAGGCGGAGACCTTGATCCAATCGAAGATCGGGTCGTTGCCGTCCACCACTTGCAGGTACTCGGTCTCCCAGATGTCCAGCTCCGCCGTCAGCGGTGCCAGTAGCCGGTAGTAGTTGTCCAGCGACAGCACATTGCGCCGATGCAGCCGGTAGCGCAACGCGGGGCTGCCCAGCGATGCACCGCCGGGGCCCGCACTGTCCAGCGCATCGAGCATCAGGCGATACCAGGAAGCATCGCGCCAGTTCGGCATGTGCGCCGCCAGGCAGCCTCCCGGAGCCAGTTGCCCCAGCAGGCGTGGCAGCAGCTTGCCGTGATCTTCGAGAAAGTGCAGTACCGCCGCTGCGAACAGCAGGCTGGCAGGGCGCTCGGCGCACCAGTGGCGCAGGTTGGCGCGTTCCCAACTGGCCTTGATCGGCAAGCGCGCGGCCTCCTCGAGCATCTCCACGGAGCTGTCCACGCCGTGCAGTTCGGCCAGCGGCCAGCGGCGGGCGAGCAATTCGGTGGCGATGCCGGTTCCGCAGCCAAGATCGTAGATCCGTTCCGGACAGCACAGCTCGATATGGTCCAGCAACTCGACCACCGGCCGCTGGCGCAATCGGGCGAACTGCATGTAGGCGGAAGGGTTCCAACGCGCCTCTAGATCCGCACGATCTCGGAGAAGGTCATGCACCATGGGCAACCTCCTGCTCCGCGGCGAGTTGGCACCCCAGGCTGCGCAAACTACCCAGCACGAGAGCCAGCCCGCGCCGGGTATCGGCGTCGCGCAACAACCGCAGCAGGTCTTTCAGGCTTGGCGGCTGCTCTCGGAGCAGCTCCGCCTTGGCCACGCGTACCGCGTTACCGACTGACCAACCGACACTGGTGACCTGCTCGAAGAGCTGCGCCAGCCTGTCCACCATGGCCGGGTCCAGCAGATCGACGATATCCGAAAGCAGTGACAGCAGATCCACCAGGTTGTCCAGGCGGTGGCCCTCGATCAGCGGCTGCAACTTGACGGCCAGGGCCTGGAGACTCTCGCGGGTCTGCTCGGGAAACAGGGTGGTATCGGCCTGCGCCTGCGACGCGTATGGCTGCTGATGGCTATCCATGTCGGCTCCTCCCCGTGCGGGGTCAAAGCATTCCACGGGCTACGGCCCAGTACAGGCCGCGATTGAAACCCTGGCGCAACAACCCGCCAAGCTTGGTCGGCGGGGTCGGCTTTACGTCGTGCCGATAGTCGTACCAGAGCGGCATTCCGGCGTTCAGGCCCATCTGCGCGACAGCCTGGACTCGTCCATCGTAGATCGCGCAGGGCTTACCGAGACGAATCTCGGCAGCGATGTTGCTGGCGACTACCGGCGCCTGGTTGTGACAGGCCCCACCGGCCTTGCTCACCGGCAGATCGACGGTATCGCCCAGGGTATACACCCGGTCGACGCCATACACCTGCAAGGTTTCATGGTTCGTCGGCAACCAGCCTTCGTCGGCGGCGGCCTGGGACAGGCCGCACTCCCTGACCGCATCCACGGCGTGGATCGGCGGTGTCGCCATGAGCAAGTCGAACGGCTGCTCGTCGCCCTCCTCCGAATAGGCGATGCGCCGCTCCGGGTCGACCCTGGCCAGGGTAAAACCGCGCTGGAAACGGATGCCGCGTTGCTCGAACAGGCTCGGCAGGATTTCGCAGGTCGGTCGTTGCAGGAACAGACAGTTGCGCAGCAACTGGGCCGTGGTGGGATAGGTGTAGACGATCTCGACACGTTCGCGGACACCCCGGCGGCGCAAGTAGTCGTCGAGCATCAGGGTCGTCTCCACAGGCGCGATCCCGCACTGGTGGGGCACATTCGGCGTCCTCGGGAAGCTCACCGTGATGAATACCCGCCCCGACTCCAGGCTCGCCAGCCGCTCGGCCAACCGACGGGCCGGCTGGTACTGGTAGAAATGGTCGCCAGCCTCTTTCAGCCCCTCGATACGTTCCGGAGCCGGCACGCAACCCGTGGCGATCACCAGGTAGTCGTAGCCATGGCGCCTGCCGCTGCGGGTCTGCAGTTCCTGGCGGGGGAAATCGAAACGGTCGACCCGGTCGAGCTGGAACATCACTTCCGGCCGCAGCAGCGAGCGCTGCGGTCGTTTCAGATCTTCGAGGAAGAATTGCTCGAAGGCGACGTACATGAAGGCCGGCTTGTAGTAGTGATCCGGCGAGTCGGAAATCAGCAGTACCTGCACCTCGCCGCCGAGTATCTCCGGGTAGAGCCGGACGACCAGCAGGTTGGCGAGCATAGTGCCGCCCACTCCGCCCCCGACGATGACGATTTGTTGCATGACTTCTCCTTAACCCTGAGGAAGCCATGGGTATATCTAGATGAACCGGGGGATTAGGCAAGCACGGCTTCGCCACGGAAACAGGACAAATCCGGAAACCTCACCCAGTTCAAGCGCTTGCCTGCGAAGACCCGCCGCCTACCAGAACTGGCAGGGTAGAACGACGGGAATACAGCGCTGCCTCGCTGACGCCTAGCGCCTCGTTCGGGCGAGGGCCCGGAACGTATCGAACGCCAGCACCAGCACGAGCATCGGCATGAGCAACGGGACGAAGGCGGACATGGCGTCCTGGTAAGGCCGCCCCAGCCACCACAGGTAGAGGCTGGCTCCGCCGATCAGCAGGATGACGAGAAGGATGACGAACTTGCAGAGGCGCGAGGCGAAGGAGAACGTATCGGACATGTCTTTTCTCGGTGGAAGCATGTGCGACCGTTTTAGCGAGCGGTGGTGCCGGTCGATATAGGAAACGTCCGATTGGCAGGTAATCGGTTTCGCAGAGCTGGCGTCGGCGTCGAAGGCCCTACCGGCATGACCGCGATCAACCCCCATGCCCTTTCATCGCTGCAATCTGGGAAAGAGCCCGCGCTCCACGAAATAAAGGCACAATGACATCATTGATTGCCGATGCCCGACATCGCAGTAGCCCAGGAGTCCAGCATGGCAACCCCACCCTATCCCGCGAACGAGCATTCCAGGCAAGCCTACGTCGACCAACTCGGATTGCTGGAAGAAGGTGCGGACGAGGTATTCGAGGAAATCCTCGCCGCCGCTACGTCCTACTTCCAGACGCCCATCGCGCTCATTTCCATCCTCGACCACCAGCGCCAGTGGTTTCGCGCGAGCATCGGCCTCGATACCCGGCAGACGCCGCGACGGGATTCGTTCTGCGCCTACGCGATCCTGGGCAAGGGAGTCTTCGAGGTGGCCGACGCCACCCTCGACCCGCGCTTCCGGGACAATCCCTATGTGCAAGGCGAACCGCGCATCCGCTTCTACGCCGGGGCTCCGCTGGCCACCGCGGAGGGTCTCAACCTCGGCAGCCTCTGCGTCATCGACCGGGAACCACGCGGGCCGCTGTCCGAGCGCGACATCGCCATGCTTGAGCATTTCGCCCGCCTGGTGATGGCCCGTATCCATACGCTGCGCTCGACCAACTACATCGACGAGCCAACCGGCCTGTACAACCGTCTCCGCCTGCAGGAGGACGTTTCCCTGCGCCTGCAGCGCGACGGCGCCCTCACCGTGATCGCCGCCGACCTCCTGCCCCTCGCCCTGCTGAATACCATCATCCGTACGCTGGGCTATCCCTTTTCCAACGACCTCATGCTCGAGGCGCGCGACCGCATCCGCGCGGAACTGCCGGATTTCACCCTCTACAAGATCAGCCCGACGCGCTTCGGACTGCTCCTGCCACGGCAGCAACAGGAAGAAACCGAGTCGGTCTGCCTCCGCTTGCTGCGGGCCTTCGAAAGCCCCGTCGTATGTCGCGGGATCCCGATCAAGGCCATCGTGGGACTCGGCGTACTACCGCTTGCCGACGATCCCCTCGACGGCGACCAGGACTGGCTGCGCCTGGTGGTCAGCGCGGCCGACGACGCCCGCGACCGCGGTGTCGGCTGGGCCCGCTACAACCCGCCGCTGGACCAGGCCCAGCAGCGCGCCTTCACATTGCTGACCTCGCTGTCCCAGGCGATCGGAACCGAAGAAGGCTTCCATCTGGTGTATCAGCCGAAAATCGACCTGCCGACAGGCAGGTGCACGGGCGTGGAAGCGCTGCTGCGCTGGCGGCACCCGCAACTCGGCTTCGTCAGCCCCGCCGAATTCGTGCCCCTGGCGGAGAAAACCGCACTGATGCGCCCCCTCAGCGACTGGGTGCTGCGCCATGCCATGGCCCAGCTGGCGCAATGGAACGCACGGAACATCCCGCTCAGGCTGGCGATCAACGTATCGGCATCGGACATGGAAGACAGCAGCTTCCTGGAAGAGGCCGTCAGACTCGCCAAAACCTACGACATCGACCTTTCCGCCCTCGAGCTGGAATTCACCGAAAGCGTCCTCATCCGCGACGCCTCGGCGGTCGGCTCGGTGCTGCTGCGTGCCCGGGAGCTTGGCATGGGCATCGCCGTGGACGACTTCGGCACCGGCTACAGCAACTGGACCTACCTGCGCGACCTGCCAATCACCGCCATCAAGCTCGACCAATCGTTCACCCGCGACCTCGCCGGCTCGCCGAAGGCGCAGAGTGTCACCCAGGCGGTGATCGGCCTGGCCAGCCAGTTGGGTTATCGGGTGGTCGCGGAAGGCATCGAGACCCACGACACCTTCCACCTGCTGCAGGCCTGGGGCTGCCACGAGGGCCAGGGCTATCTGATCGCCCAGCCGATGCTGCCGGAGCAACTGGAGGACTGGCTGCGGCGCTAGCCGACGCAGGCACGTGGAATGGGCCTTACCAGCATGCTCGCCAGCCTCGGCGCGTCGCTCAGGGACTGGCGAGCAAGGCCCAGACCAGATAGATCGAGTAAAGGGTCAGGAGTATCAGTGCCGACAGCACCGCCCTGCTGGCATGGCGCGCAGCCACCCAGCGGGAGTTGCGCCCGCAGCGCCAGACCACGACGAGGCTGAGGCACAGGTAGGCCAGCCTCACCAGCTCGACACCGATCATTCCCCACAAGGTCAGGGCCACCGCATGTTCGCCGGGAGCTTCCTGCATCAGCGGATCGACAATGGCCACCATCGCCTGCCTGGCGGCGACACTGAGCAATAAGAAACCCGCAGCGAAGAACAGCCAGAATGCCTTCCACAGCGGCTGCCCACCGGAAAGGAAACCTCCCGCAGTCAGCCTCTCGTCGGCCAGGTCCGCCTCTGGGGTCTTGTATGGGTGCTCCATGCCCTGGGTCCTCCCTGCAAACGGGCACCCTAGCACATCCCGATCCGCTCGCCTTCTTCAGCGGGCGGCAGACCGTCCGTTGCGCCTCGCGATGTTTCCAGCGCTCGGCCGAGCGTCTCTAGCGCGGGCAGGAGACCTGCGTGCCTTCCACCTTGCGGATGTGATCGCGATAGGAGCCGGAAACCAGGATCGATTGCGTGCCGCCCTTCTCGCTGAGAATGCCATCGCAACTGTAATCGCAGCCAGCCTCGATGCTGAGGCATACGTCCTGTCCCTCGAAACGGTACAGGTTGGCAGGCCACCCCGTGCAATCGTACAGGCCTGCGCCAGGGCATTCGACGGCCTCGAGTCTTCCGGCAACGACGATGGTCGAACCTGCCATCTCCTTGAGTTCCTCCGCGGCGCCAGCGGCAATGGAGAAGAGAGCGGGAAATACAACCAGGGAAAGTCGGCAGGGCATCGGCTTCGGTACTGTCTTCTATGTGGACGGAATTCTGAATCGGGTCAGGAATCGATATTCCCGTTCAGACCGAAGCGTGTTGAAGCAGTTCCCCGCCCCCACTCGCTCGGTTTCCCACGACCGCGGCAGCCCCAGGAGATCGATAGCATTGTCATTGGTAGTCGCAACTGCGAAGCGCTGCCTGTCCGTTCATAACGACCACGCGGGCAACGTCACTTTATTCATATTTAAAAAAAGAGCCCGTTCGGGCCCTTTTTTTTCAGAAACAAGTTATCAGGACTGATCCTTTCCAATATTGACGCTGAACGAGCCGGAGTTGTTGCCATAGGTTCCGGGCACGTCGTTGTAGATAAGAGTGATTGCGCCTTGGACGTTATTGGGTGCAACCCAACGGAACAACCCGGTATTGACCGGAATGGTTCCGCTGTTGCCAATCTTCATGACCAGCGCGCCACAAAACGCATCGTGGCAGATCAGCCCTTGGTCCGGATGCTCCCGATCGCCCTGCGGCCCCCATTTCTGGGTAGGTCCGTAACTGGCCCAACCGGCGGCGACGATGGTAATGACATCGCCCGGATTGTAGATAATCGACGTTACCTGCCCTGCTTCGTTATTAGCCAGAACCTCACCTTTCCAAGCCATGATTGATCTCCGATATATGAATTCCTGTTCATAAACGAAAGAGGCGAAAAACCCTGATTCGCGATCCTTCCCTGTCAGCAAAGCACAGCAGCGAGAAAGTACCGCCTATCAATTCATGCAGGAGAAAACACAATAATTCCGCCAGTGAATTGAATATATTCGGAAAGGAAATTAAAAAGCAGGAGCAGAAGATAACGACAAAAAAACAAACTTCCAAAAACAACTACTTCAAACTGAACAAACACTCCCGCTCGCCAGCCAGGGCGAACCCTATACGGAGCCGTACTAGAATGAAACGCCTCCAAGGCCGAGGAGGGAAAGAAGGCAACGTCGACTCGTTGACTGCCGCGCGATGGCGGGCCGGAAGAAAATCGGGGAAGGAGCGCAGAAGTCGGCTGAACGCCAGGAAACACGATGGTGCCCGGAGCCGGGGTCGAACCGGCACGGGGTTACCCCCGAGGGATTTTAAGTCCCTTGCGTCTACCGATTTCGCCATCCGGGCAGGATCTCGCTTCAAGTGAGCCGGCAATGGGAACCAAACCGGCATCCCAACCTGAGACCCACCCCAAACGGTAGATAAATCATTGTCTTACGTTACCTTAAGCGGCGCAACAGTTAATTTCCGTGGGCTCCGCCCAGGTTGCCAGGCGATTCCAGGGGAAGCACGATCCGGAAAGCGCTGCCGACTCCCGGCTGGCTGCGTACCTCGATGGTGCCGCCGTGTTTCTGGACGATGCCGTAGGAGAGCGACAACCCCAGGCCGGTCCCCTTGCCTACCGGCTTGGTGGTGAAGAACGGATCGAAGATGCGCGGCAGGATCTCGGGGGAGATGCCCTGCCCCGAGTCTTCCACCTCGATCCAGGCATGCTCCAGGGTATGCCCCGTGCGAATCACGATGCGACCCCGCTCCGGCCCCATCGCCTGGGCCGCGTTCATCACCAGGTTCATCACCACCTGGTTGATCTGCGACGGCAGGCACTTCACCTCGGGCAGATCGCCGTATTCGCGGACCACGTCGGCCCGGTACTTCAGTTCGCTGGCGACGATATTGAGGGTCGACTCGATCCCCTGGTGCAGATCGGTCCACTGCCAGTCGTCCTCGGCGTCGACGCGGGAGAAGTTCTTCAGGTCCTGGACAATCTTGCGCACCCGCCCTATTCCCTCCCTGGATTCGCGCAGCAACACAGCGACATCCTCCTTGACGAAGGCCAGTTCGACCCGCTCGCCGAGCTGCTCCAGGCGTCTTGCCAGCGCCTCGTCGCGGATCGCGGGGCGAGCCTCTTCATAGGCTTCAAGTACCTCCAGCAAACGCCTGACGTGCTCCTCCAGGGTGGTGTAGTTGGAGGAAACGTAGCTGATGGGGTTATTGATCTCATGGGCGACGCCGGCGGCCAGGTGCCCGATCGAGGCAAGCTTCTCCGTCTGCACCAGTTGGCTTTCCAGCTCCTTGCGCTCGCCGATCTCTTTCTCCAGCGCCTCCTTGGCCTGGCCGACTTCCTGGGTGATCTCCTGGATGGCAGCCTCCATCCGGCTCATCTGCAATTGCAGGTGAGCCGTCACGTTCCACTTGGCGCTGAGATTGCCGGCCATCTGGCGGACCTCCTGTCCCTGCAAAGGCAGGCCGAGAAGCAGCAGGCGCTCTTCCGCGGCCCACGGCGCCAATAGCGGAAAATCGGCGGGAGGCGCATGCACCACGACCTGCAAGCGGGAGTCGAGACGCCAGAACCGCTCGAGAACGGGAATATCCGCGCCTACCGACGACATCCCGAGAAACACCACGGCATACGGCGCATCGGCCTGGAGGGCCGAGCGTATCCGCCCCAAGGCCTCCTCGGCGCTTCCCGCCGTATCCACCTGGTAGCCCCGCTCAGGCGCCACGGGAGGCGATTCGGCCTCTCGGGTTCCCTGCAACAACCCGCATACACGGTCTCGATCCGCCTGCCGCTCATCGATCACCAGCAAGCGCCGGTTCCTGATGGGTAACGCCTCCATGATCCGCACCTCCGCTCGCCCTGTCGCCGCGTGCATGCCCCTCGTCCAGGCCAGACTCGGACTATGCTTGCCTGAAGCACTCAGGCAAAACTCACCCGGTGGACAGACACACATGAACGATAGCGCACCTCCTTCCAACGAGACGGAGATCCGCTTCAGCGTACTGCTGGTCGACGACGAGCCGCTGATCCTCAGCAGCCTGCGCCGGCTGCTACGCAACCAGCCCTACGACCTGTTGCTGGCGGAAAGCGGCGAACAGGCCCTGCAACTGCTGGAAAGCCGGCCCGTGGACCTGGTGGTGTCCGACGCCCGCATGCCGAACATGGACGGTGCCGCCCTGCTCGCGGAAATCCATCGCCGCTTCCCGGAAACCATTCGCATCCTGCTCACCGGCCATGCCGACCTGCCGACCATCGCCAAGGCCATCAACGAAGGGCGCATCCACCATTACCTGAGCAAGCCGTGGAACGACGACGAGTTGCTGCTGACCCTGCGCCAGTCGCTCGAATACCTGTATTCCGAGCGCGAGCGGCGGCGCCTGGAGCGACTTACCCAGGAGCAGAACGACCGCCTCCAGCAACTCAACGCCACGCTGGAAAAGCGCGTTCAGGCGCGCACCGCCGAACTGCAGCAGACCGCCGACATGCTCGACCTCGCCTATGAGGAGCTAAAGCGTAGCTACGTGGTCGGCACCGAGGTCTTCTCGCTGCTGGTCAACCAGCGCCTGCCCAAGGACAAGCAGACCAACCAGCAGATCATCGAACTGGTCCGCGCCTGCTGTGCCAGCGGTCTCGTCGACGAATCGGATGGTCGCGACCTGGCGATGGCCGCGGCGCTCTACAACATCGGCAAGCTGAGCTGGAACGACACCCTGCTCCGCTCGCCCTCGGACCTGCTCTATCACCACGACCGCGATCGTTTCCGCGGCTACCCGGAACTCAGCGAGTCGCTGCTGATGTCGCTGGAGCCGATGCAGGACGCCGCCCGCCTGATTCGCCATCACCAGGAGCACTGGGACGGCAGCGGCTATCCGGACCACCTCAAAGGCGAGTCCATCCCCCTGGGCTCGCGCCTCTTGAAGCTGGCGGTGGATTTCGTCGAGTTGCAGCGTGGGCTGATCCTCGAACGGCGCATGAATCGCGACGAAGCGCTGATCTACATCCGCAAGTACGCCGGCCGGCTGTACGACCCCGAGCTGATCGAACCGTTCATCCAGGTCTGCGCGACGACCCTTGCCGACGTCACCCTGGCCGATCCGCAAGTCCGTGCCCATGGCACCCGCGACCTGGTTCCGGGCATGGTGCTGGCGCGCAACCTCACCGCCAACAACGGCATGCTGCTGCTCAACGCGGGCAAGGTCCTGAACCTGGCGCTGATCGAGAAGCTGATCGCCTTCGAAGCGATCGAAGGCGCACGCTACACGCTGTTCGTGCGCCTCCCGGAGTCGACGACCTAGGCGGCCCCCGTCAGATCTTGAAGCGCTCCACCGACGAGCGCATGGTCGCCGCAACCTCGTTCAGGCGCCTGGCGGTGGCGGCCATCTCGTGCATCGCCTGGGTGTTCTGCTGCGAACGCTGGGCGATGAGCTCCACGCGCTGGGCGATTTCATCGCTGGCGCGCGACTGTTCGCGGATGGTCTGGGAAATTTCGTCGACCACCGACGCGGCATGACGGGTTCCATCGAGGATCTCGTTGATCGACACCCCTGCCTGGCGGGCGAACGACACCCCCTCGTTGACCCGGCTCACGCCGGCCTCCATGCTGTTGATCGCTTGCCCCGTGCTGGCGCGGATGCGCTCGATCATCGCGGTGATCTCCTGGGTCGACTGGGTGGTCCGCGCCGCCAGCCCGCGCACCTCGTCGGCGACCACGGCGAAACCGCGCCCGGCCTCTCCGGCCCGCGCCGCCTCGATGGCGGCGTTCAATGCCAGCAGGTTGGTCTGCTCGGCGATCCCCTTGATCACCTGGATGATCGAATGGATCTCGTCCGACGACTGGCCGAGAGCGGTGATGCTGGTGGAGGACTGGTTGACCACGTCGGCGATGCGGCTCATCCCTTCCACCACGTTGAGGATCACCTGTCCGCCACTGCTGGCCAGCTCCTCGGACTTGGCCGAGATCACCCTGGCGTTGTCGGCGTGGTCGGAAATCTGCGAGATATTGGTGATCATCTCTTCCATGCTCGCAGCCATGCTGGTGGCGCTGTCGGCCTGTTGGCTGGCGCCGTGGACGATCGACTGCGAGGTCTGGCCGATGGATTGGGAGGTGTCGTGGAGTTCTTCGCTTTCCTGGCGGATGATGGTGATCATCTGCCGCAGGTTCTCCTGCATCTCGCCCAACGCCCGCTGCAACTGGCCGGCCTCGTCATTGCTGTCGACGCCGATCGGCTCCTGCAGGTTGCCCTGGGCGATCACCCGGGCCGATGAGACCAGTTTGCGCAGCGGCTGCAGGACGGCGCGCAGCAACTGGCGACAGAGCTGTCCGAGGACCAGGCAGGCGACCAGGATGCCGCCCGCGAGCATCCAGGCGGAATAGCGCATGCTGTCTTCGCGCGCCCGGTTGGTCTGCTCGACGTGTTTCTCGATCAGGCTGCTGAGCGCTTCGTTGCGCCCTTCCAGATCCTTGAAGGCCTGGACGAACTGCGGCAGCTCGGCCCGCGCCGCCACGGGATCGAGCAACGCCTTGCCGACGATGCTCTCGGCGGCGCCGATGTAGGCTTCCAGGTCGGGCCGCAACTCGACCAGCGCCTGGTGGATGGCGTCGTTGAGAGGCAGCCCCTGGTTCTGCTCGACCACCTTGCGAAACCACTGGCTGTGCTCCTGCAGGTCCTCGCGGACCTGCTCGGCCGCCGCGCCGTCGCCGGGCTGGACCACGAACGCCGCCAGGACGTCGGCGCGCAAGGCGTCGTGCATCATGTCGCCTTCCATGTGGTTGCGCAGCGCATTGACGCTCAGCTCGTTCTCCGTCAGCGCCTTGCCCAACCGCAATTGCCCCCAGAAGCCGACCCCGCCGAGCAGCACCACAGCCACGATGCCGATGGCGCCCGAAGCGAGGATCCTCTGCCGAATGTTCATCCCTGGGCTCCTTTCCATGCGAGATATCGCTAAGGATAGCCAACCCCCGGCAAGGCGGAATTACCCGAACGAAGAGCTATCCGGGCACGGAGCGGGAGGCATCGGCGATGCTCAGGAGGCCGCCGGCCGCTCGCTCTGTTCGGCCGTCAACTGGAACTCTTCGCCCGCATAGTAGGCCCGTACCTTGGGATCCATGACCGCCCGCCACAGCGGCGGGATCAGCGCCAGCACCACCATCCCGGCGTAACCGCTGGGCATCTGCGGGCTATCGTCATAATGGCGGAGGGCCTGGTAGGGGCGTTTGGCAAAGGCATGATGGTCGGAATGCCGTTGCAGATGGAACAGGACCAGGTTGGTGAAGACGAAGTTGCTGTTCCAGGAGTGGGTATGGTTGGTCCGCTCGTAGCGCCCGTCCTCGCCCTTCCGCCGATGCAGGCCGTAGTGCTCGACGTAGTTGATGATTTCCAGCAGGGTCACCGCGACGAACGCCTGGCCAAGGAAGAAAACCATCCCCAGCCAGCCGAACGCCCAACCGAAACCGACCAGCAACGCCAGGCTCAGCAGGTACCACCAGATCAGTTCGTTCTGCCAGCCGAACACCGGCAGGCCCTTCTTGCGCAGCCGCACCGCTTCGAGGCGCCAGGCGTTGAGGAAGTTGTACTTGTAGGCATGCGGCAGGAACTGGTAGACCGACTGGCCGAAACGCGCCGACGAAGCGTCCTCCGGGGTGGACACATGCACATGGTGGCCGCGCACATGCTCGACCTTGAACCCCGCGTAGCACACGGCGGCCAGCAGGATGCCACCGGCAGCCTGCTCCAACGCCGAGTCCTTGTGGATCAGCTCATGGGCGACGACGATCCCCACCGCTCCCATCACCGTGCCCATCGAGAGGATCCAGCCCAACCGGCCGAGCCAGCCCCATTCCTGGAAAGCGACGAACACGCCAGCGGCCCAGACCAGCGTGCCGATGAGCACCGGCACCGTGGCCAGGGTCAGCAATACGTAGTAGCCCTGGCCGAGCAACTGCGGCGTCTGGGTTTCCTCGTCGGGGTTGGCCGGGTCACGACCGAACAGCATGTCCAGCAATGGCCCGATGCCGAATACCGCAATCACCAGGGAAAATGCCCAGAAGGCCGGATGCGCGCTGTCCTGGGCCATCCAGTAGTTGAACGGCATGGACAACGCCAGCAGCAGCCAGAGCCAATAGGCGTACTTCTTGATGGCCAGCATGGTGGTGGGAGAGAAATTTTCAAACATCGTGCGCTCCAGTTTTTGTCCGACAATCCTACAATCGAACCATCACCGAGCCGGGCCGCCGGGTCACCATCACTAAAGGTTGGCCGCCTCCCTGGCCTCCACCCTGCTTGACCTGAATCAACGGCCAGGTTCTCGCGGGTTTATGCCCATCGACTTTCTCGATATTCCGATTTCATCCGTACTCGCCATCCCTCGCTGTTGGCCTCGCTGGACTGCTGATACCCGGCTTTCCTGGGGAAACAGGACATCCATCGCATCAGTCGATAGGAATCACCGGTTATTTCCCATTGATCTCATCGAGGCCCTCGCTAATATCGAATCCAACTTCCAAACAAGGAGCCTCACGATGTCTGACGCATTCCTCTCCTCCATCAAGAACCGCCGCACCATCTACGCCCTGGACAAGCAACTGCCTATCTCCCAGGAGAAAGTCGTCGAACTGGTCAAGGAGGCCGTCTCGCACAGCCCTTCCGCGTTCAACTCGCAGACCTCGCGGGTGGTCGTGCTGTTCGGCGCCGAGCACGAGCAGTTCTGGAACATCGCCAAGGACGAGTTGAAGAAGATCGTTCCCGCCGACGCCTTCGCCGCCACCGAAACCAAGCTCAACTCCTTCGCTGCCGGTGCCGGCACCGTACTGTTCTTCGAAGACCAGACGGTAGTGCGCCAGCTTCAGGAGCAGTTCGCCCTCTACGCCGATAACTTCCCGGTGTGGTCGGAGCAGGCCAGCGGCATGGCTCAGTTCGCGGTCTGGACCGTCCTCGCCGAGCACAAGGTCGGCGCCAGCCTGCAGCACTACAACCCGCTGGTAGATGCCCAGACCCACAAGACCTGGAACCTGCCGGAAAGCTGGAAGCTGCGCGCACAGATGCCTTTCGGCGCCATCGCCGCCCCGGCGGGCGAGAAAGCCTTCATCGCCGAAAGCGAACGCTTCAAGGTCTTCGGCAACTGATCGGCCGAGATCGCTGTAGAAAAGCCCCGCCCCCGTCGCGGGGCCTTTTCTTTTCCCCGCCGCCTCAGCCGCGCCGCACTGCCGGCCCCGGCAGGCGCACGCTCCAACCCTGCTGCATGCCCGCCGCGGCAAGCAGGATGGCGGCCACGCCAAGCCACTGCGCCAGGCTCAGGCGATGTTCGAAGACCAGCCAGTCCACCAGGATCGCCGCGACCGGATAGATGAAGGACAACGCACCGGTCAGCGCCGTCGGCAATTTCTGAATGGCGCCGTAGAGCAGCACGTACATCAGCCCGGTATGGACGATTCCCAGGGTCGCCAGGCTGGCCCAGGGAGCAACGCCCCGGGGCAGTTCGGCAAGGTTCGCCAGCGGTGCGAGCATCAGCACGCCGGTGCCCACCTGGATCAACGCGATAAGATGCGGCGGCGTGCCTTGCAGGCGCTTCACGATCAGCGCGGCAAAGGCATACAGCAGCGCGGCAGCGAGCGCCAGGAGGATACCGAACAGGTAGTCCCCGCGCGGGGCGTCGCTGTCGCCGTGGGCGCTGACGATCGCCAGCATGCCGGCGAACGAAAGCCCCAGCCAGCCCAGCTTGCGCGCCGTGACCTTCTCGCCGAGAAACGCCGCGCCTAGCCCCACCAGCATGAACGGCTGGACGTTGTAGACCGCGGTACCGATGGCGATCGAAGCCCGTGAGTAGGATGCGAACAGCAACACCCAGTTGCCGACGATGAACACCCCGCTGAGGAGCGCCAGCAGGAACGCCTCGCGCCCCAGGCTGCCGCGGCGCAGGAAGCCCAGCGCGGCACAGGCGACCAGCAGGGCGGCGAAACCGAATACGCAGCGCCAGAACACCACGTCCAGCACGGGCTGCCCGGAGAGCAGCACCAGCCAGCCAATGGTGCCGCAGATCAGCATGGCCGAAGTCATTTCCAGCGTACCGCGACGGATCGGATCGTTCATGAGCGCTCTCCCGCAAGACAGGCCTATGATTATCCAAAGCCGTCTTCCAGCCCTCCATCGCATTACTCAGGCAAAAACCCGTGACGACCTTTTTTATCAGGGCTATTTTGAAAAAAAACTTTCGAGGCCGACATGACCGACGACATCGACCAACGCCTGATCAACGCCCTCATGGCTGACTCGCGACTGTCCCTCAAGGCCCTCGCCCAGGTCAGCGGGCTATCGGCCCCGAGCGTCGCCGAACGCCTGCGCAAACTGGAAGAACGCGGCGTGATCCGCGGCTACACCCTGGATGTCGACCCCCGCTGTTTCGGCTACCAGTTCCAGGCGATCGTGCGCATCCGCCCCCTGCCCGGCAAGCTGCACGAGGTCGAGCGACAGATCCAGGACATCGCCGAGTTCACCGAGTGCGACAAGGTCACCGGTGACGACTGCTTCATCGCCCGCCTCCAGGTCCGTTCGATGGAACAGCTCGACACGCTGCTGGACAGGATCAACGGCTACGCGGAAACCAACACCGCCATCGTCAAGAAGTCCCCGGTTAAACGCCGGCTCCCCCCGATGACCTGAGCGAGGCACTCCGCATGCCCACACCCGGCACGGGTTCCGTCCCGGACCTGCAACTCGTCCCGTTCCAGTTGGAACACTTCCCCACCCTGCAACGCTGGTTCGCCACGGAAAAGGAGTTGGTGCAATGGGCCGGCCCCGCCCTGCGGCATCCGCTGAGCCTCGAGCAGATGCATGAAGACCTCGCGGAAAGCCGCCGGCAACCGCCGCTGCGCCTGCTCTGGAGCGCTTGCCGGGATGGCCAGGTCATCGGCCATTGCCAGTTGCTGTTCGACCGCCGCAACGGCGTCGTCCGCCTGGCTCGCATAGCCCTGGCGCCAAGCGCGCGCGGCCAGGGCCTGGGGCTGCCGATGCTGGAGGCGCTGCTCGCCGAGGCTTTCGCCGACGCCGACATCGAGCGCGTTGAATTGAACGTGTACGACTGGAACGCTGCCGCCCGTCATCTCTATCGACGCGCGGGGTTCCGCGAAGAAGGCTTGCGCCGCTCCGCCACCCGGGTCGGCCGGGAACGCTGGAATGTCGTTCTCATGGGGCTTTTGCGGCAAGAGTGGGCGGCGGGAGGCGCCGGCAACGACTGAGGCGCAGGCGGATGCTGCGCCTCATCCGGTACTACAGGTTGGAACGGAGCCGCCACAGTTCGGGGAAGAGGATGGTATCGAGCATGCTACGCAGATACCCCACTCCCTCGGTTCCGCCCGTGCCGGGTTTGAAACCGATGATGCGCTCCACCGTGGTCACGTGACGGAAGCGCCACTGGCGGAACGAATCCTCCAGGTCGATCAGTTTTTCCGCCAACTGATACAGGTCCCAGTAGCGCTCCGGCGCCTGGTAGACCTGTCGCCACGCCGCCTCCACCGAGGCCTCGTAACAGGTGCCGGCCGCCGCGTCCCGGACGAGCCGCTCCTGGCTTACCGGCAGCCCCTGGGCGGCCATCAGGCGGATCGCTTCGTCGTATAGCGACGGCGTATGCAGGGCCTGCTCCAAGGCTGCCAGCAGCTCGGCGCGGTGAGCATGGGGCTTGAGCAGGGTGGCGTTCTTGTTGCCGAGGATGAATTCGATCTCGCGGTACTGGTAGGACTGGAAACCGGAAGACTGGCCCAGGTATGGGCGGATGGTGTTGTACTCGGTCGGCGTCATGGTGGCCAGCACCGCCCAGGCGTGTACCAGCTGGTCGAAGATCCGCGAGACCCTGGCGAGCATTTTCAGCGCCGGACCGAGCTTGCCTGACTTGACGTGCTCCCGGGCGGCCCGCAGTTCGTGGAGCATCAGCTTCATCCATAGCTCCGAGGTCTGGTGCTGGATGATGAACAGCATTTCGTTGTGGTCGGGCGAAAGCGGGAACTGGGCGTCCAGGACCTTGTCCAGCTTCAGGTAATCGCCGTAGCTCATCGCATGGGTGAAGTCCAGGGCGGCGTTATGCCACTCAGCCTCTCCGTCCGTTTCTCCCTGGGCCTGGGAGTGAGGGCAAGGACACATGTGAATCTCCTGAATTCGGCGGCAGGCGTCGGAAGTCGATGAGCGACCTGCCGGCAACGTTGTCGGGGGTGGCTTCGACGCGGTCGAAGCGCGCTCATTTTACGATGCGCCCATTCGAATATTCGTGCAAAGCATCCTTTCCTCCCCGTCCCCGATGAAATCTAATTCGACGGATCGATGGAAAAATCGAATTTCGGATCACTCGCGGGTCGTGGCCGACAAAAGCCCGGATAGCGGATCCGTGACCGTTAGGCCTCGTCCCGAGAGACTGGATTTCGATCCGCCACTCCATCCAGCGAAGCGACACGAGGCCCGCCGTCGAACTCAGCCGGCGCGCCCGAACACCCTGTCCAGGTGCGCCTGGTAGGCAGCGACGGCAGCCGGGACGTCCGGGCGCTTCATCACATCCACCGCGAGGAACGTCGGCAGGCCGGACATGCCGAGGAACTGGTTGGCCTTGTGGAAGGGGAAGTACACCGCATCCACGCCTTTCCCTTCGAAGAAGTCGCTCGGATCGTCGAACGCCTGCCGTGGTGCATTCCAGGTCGCCGAGATCATGTAGCGCTTGCCCTGCACCAGACCGCCGCTGCCATATTTCTGCGTGCTGTCGGAGCGGGTACGGCCGTCGTTGGCATAGAGGCTGCCATGACCGGCCGTGAAGACTTCGTCGATGTAGCGCTTCACTGTCCATGGCGCGCCCATCCACCAGCCGGGCATCTGGTAGATCACCACGTCGGCCCAGAGGAACCTGTCCACCTCCGCCGGGATGTCATAACCGCCGTCGATGAAGGTCTGGCGCAGGTCGAAGCCACGGCGGTCCAGATGGGCCAGGGCGGTTTCGTGCAGGGTCTGGTTGAGGCGACCGTCGGAATGAGCGAAACGCTTTCCGCCGTTGAGCAGGAGAATGTTTTTCATGGTGTTCCGTACATGCTGGAACCGCAGCGGAGATGCCTGCCGATCCCGGGTTGAAGAGAGCGGCAGGTTAGATAGGCGCAGGAAACGGAAAAAGTCGTACGGCGGTAAAACAGATTTGATCCGCACTCACGAATCGCCAGAAGAGCCGGGATGCGCGTCTTCATTGCGCCCCCACGCGCCAGCCCTCGATGACCGGCACGAACTCTACCCGCAGCGAGCCATCACGAACGCGGTACGCACTGGCTCGCCAGCATTCGCACGCATGTGAGTACCCATGATTGCAGCAACAGGCTGTGACGCGCTCGACTCAAACGCTCCTTCCTACGCGCGGGACGAACTCTCCTTGGGGATCCGCAAGGAGTAGATTAGGATTCTTCCCGCACTCGCCTTAAGTCATTGGCCCATATAGATAAGGATATCTCATGAAAACCATCGCTCGGCGCCTGAGCCCCTTCGCGATTCTGCTCCCGGCAAGCCTGTTATCAGCCTGCGCCTCCCTAGGCAACGCCGGACTCGGCGGCTCCCAGCAGAACCCCACCAACCAGCTCCTGAACATGATCGATGAGGCTACCCGCGAAGGCATGTCCGTGGTGCTGGTACCGGCGCTCATGCCCAACAAGAGCGTGACGGACCTCTCCAGCTACTCGCATCGGGTCATATTCAAGAACAAGGACGTGCCCGGGATCGCCTACATGCAGGCCTTTGCCAACAACGACCTGGAGAAGATCAAGGAAGCCGTCTATCTGTGGGACTTCCTCGAGGTCAACATCGTCCCGCCGGGAACCTACCTGCTGTCCGGAGGGATCGACTACAAGATCGACAGCACCCTTGCCCAGATCAAGGCGCCAAAGGGGCAGCCGGCTGCCAGCCCACTTGGTTCGGTGAACCTGTCCGCCGTGCTGTATCGCCGGTTCGTGAAGGAGAACTACTGGCGCGACGCCTCCTATGCAGACAAAACCTACACACAGAATGTCTGCAGCGCCGTGCACATGGCCTCCGGCCAATGCGTGGGCTGGACCGAGCAGCAATACAGCCAGCGGGAAATGGTCTCGGATGCCGGTTGGGCCGAAGGCACGAAGATCGAGGATGTCCCCTCCATCAAGCTGCAAGCGCAGATACCCGACGCCTATGCCCCGCTGTCCTTCACCATTCAGCCTGGGCAGATCCTGCTCAGCGATCGGTTCCACTTGAAGACCCCGGCCGTGAGCTATGACAGGAAGACCTGCAAGGCCGTGGACACGCAAAACATCAAGTGCACCTTGCAGGATATCCAGGTCTTCATGAGGCCAGCGCCCATGGAGCTGACGAAAAGGTTCATCGATCGCGAGCAGCCAAGGCTTGATGAAACGGGCCGCCAGGTGCTCGCGCGGATCCAGCCGATGAAAACCGAGATACTCGGCGAAGCAGGCATGGAAGACCTGACCTGGGGCCTGCCGGTTTCCTTGAAACGCAAGGCAAGATGAAACGGGCCCTCCGCTAAGCGCCTTCCGCTCGCGGTCGCCACAACGGTTGATCGATAGAGGCCCGGAAGGCAGGCGGCAGGACAGACCGGCTCGGCTGGTCATGTTCGATGACGACCAGCCGATGACCGACCCAGACCGGATCTTGCGTCCAGATAAAAGCCGCGCACGGGGCTGGATTGCAGGCAACGGCCGAAAACGTGACAGGTGCTGGGGTACTCCTCGGACACTCCGGGAAAGTAGTAATTACGGAGCGGCTTATCGGGAGAGGGAGGCGGTTGCGAGGCCGTAAAAGTATGAAAGCGTTATGGGGACACCCCAAGGAACTTGCTTCAGCAATACCGGACAGGAAAGAAAAAAGCCCCGTAACTCGTTGAGCTACGGGGCTTTCCTGTTGGAGGCTGAGGTCGGAATCGAACCGGCGTTCACGGATTTGCAATCCGGTGCATAACCACTCTGCTACTCAGCCTTTGAGCGAAGCGACATGCGTTTGGCATATCGCTGAAATCTCTTTCCTGGTGCGATTTTGAACTTATAACCCTTTGATTTCAAAAGATTTTTAGCTCACCCATCGCTGGAATGGACGCAATTATGGACGGATTCGCCGGGCTTGGCAAGCGCTCTACGAAAAAAACTTTGCAGATCAGGCTATTGCGTAGCACAAGCCGGGAGAAACGGGCCCAGACGTCCGCGAAATGGGCCCTGCGGCGACCGGCAACCGAGGAGCGCGCCAGGATCCGACGCGCCCTGCCCCGGCGATCAGTTCGCCTCGGAACTCGCTTCGGTTGCGGGCGCTTCAGGCGTCGGCGCCTCCGTGGCGGCCGGCGCTTCGCTACCTGCCTGGGCACGCTTGGCGCGCTTCTCGCGCATCTGCTCGCGCTGCCGGCGAGACGCCTGCCGCCGCGCATACACCGCCTGCTCGGCGGTTACCTTGCCGGCAACCTGGCCTTGCAGATCCAGCCGCGGCGCATCTTCCACCATGCAACTCCAGTAGCGGCTGCCCTGGCACCAGGTGGCGATGGCCTGTTTCAGTTGTTCGGCGGTGATTCCCAGTAGCTCGAGGTGCTGCTGCGCATCCTGGAGGATGCCCTGCTTGAGCGGAACCTTGGCCGCGGGGCTTTTCGGAAACGCCAGCGGGAAATGCCGTTGCAGCCTCCAGATAGCCTCGACTCCTGGCTCGACGGCTTCACGTTTCTTCGCGCGTCCCGCGGAGCTTTTGGTTTGAGCCGGTTTCGCCTGCGCCGCCTGTGCGCGCAGACGGTCTCTCAGCTCGGCAAGTTGTTCAAAACCCATCGTTCGCTTCACTAGTGCTGGTTCATTTCTGCGAGAGATTACCCGATACATCCGCTCGCGGCACGCAAAACGGCAACCAGTCGGGCACTTTCATTGCGAATCGACGCTCGTAGGCATGAGCTGCTCTCCCCCGTTCAGCGCCCGAGCGAGCTCATCGAGCGTAGTCGGCTTGAACAGGACCCGGTCCATGCCGGCAGCCAGGCAACGCTCCAGCGCATCCTTCTCGGCGCTGGCGGTAAGCGCTATCACCAAGCAGCGACGCCAACCGCCAAGGGCTTCTTGCGAGCGGATCCGTCGCGCCAGCTCGTAGCCATCCATCCGCGGCATCATGCCGTCGGTAATCACGACGTCGAAGTCTTCGCCCTGCCAACGTTCGAATGCTTCCTCGCCATCTTCCGTGGAGGTCACCCGGTGCCCAAGGCTTTCCAATTGCATGGTCAGGGTCAGCCGATTGAACGGATGGTCTTCCGCAAGCAATATCGAGAGCGCCCTTGCCTCTTTCCGCTCCTCGACCTCGGCAACTCCGGAACGCGCTTCGCTGGACTCGCTGGGCGGAGGTTCGGTCAGCGGAAGATCGAACTCGACCGAGAAGCAGGAGCCGTTGCCCAGCTCGCTGCGCAGGCTGATCTGGCCGCCCATCAGGTGTACCAGGCGTCGGCTGATGTACAACCCCAGGCCGCTGCCGGACGCCTGGCCAAGCGCAGGCGAGCCGACCTGCGAGAATGGCCGGAACAGCCTGGCCTGGTCCTCCTCCGAAATACCGAGGCCGGTGTCGCTTACCTCGAGCAGCAAATGAAGCCTCTCCGCCTCGCGCCGCCCCACCGCCCGCACCGTTACCCCACCGCGCTCGGTGAACTTGATGGCGTTGCCCAGCAAGTTGAACAACACCTGCTTGAAATGCAGGGGATCCACCAGCACCCACTGCTCGAGATCCCCGTCGAGTTCCAGTGCCAGGGAAAGATTCTTCTGCCGCGTCAGCCCGCCAACCAGCGGCAGGATCCCTCTGATCAACTCGCCAGGAAGCACTGGTTCGGGAGCGGAATCGAACCGACCGGATTCGATCCGCGACAAATCGAGAATATTGCCCAGCAGAAGCAGCAACCCCTGGGCAGCTTCCTGGGCGATGCTCAGCGAATCGAGATCCAACACGCCCTTCTCGCCCTTTTTCAGCACCAGCTCCTGCAAGCCGATGACCGCGTTCAATGGCGTGCGGATCTCGTGACTCATCGTCGAAAGAAACACGCTCTTGGCACGGTTGGCAGCGTCGGCTTGCTCTTCTGCCTGGCGGGTCTTGCGCACCTGGCGCATCAGGTAGAAACCCCAGATGAGAGAGATGGAAATCAGTACGCCGAACAATCCGCCGATCTGCAGAATCTTGCTCCGGTGATCGCGCCAGAAGTCCGTCCCTCCCTTGGCGAAGCGAGGCTCCCAGCGGTGGAGGATTTCCGCCACTTCTTCCGGAGCGATCGCCAGCTGCGCCTTCTCCAGGATGCCCTGCAGCTCGGGCTGGTTCCTCGCCACACCGATGCTGATCGGAATGGAGAGATCATCGAGGATACCGACGACCTGGATCCGGTTGTCGAAATGCTGGGCGGACAGATAGCGACCGGTATAATCGCTGCTGATAGAAGCCTCGCTCTGTCCGGCATCGACGCTTTGCATCGCGGCGAGAAAGGTCGGATAGACCTGGAGCTTGATCTCAGGGTGATCGCGCCGAATGGTGTCGTTGAGGAAATAGCCAACCGTCGTGGCCAATCGCTTGCCGTCGAGATCCGCGAGGCCATGGACACGCTCCAGCCGTTCGCCCCGGCCGCCCCGGCTGGCGCTCATCAGCACCGTGGTGCTACGCAGGTAGGGAGTCAGGACCTCGAGGCCGGAATCGAGACGCTCCGTCGAGGGCATGGTCGGCGTAACCAACGCCTCGCCCGCATCCAGTCGACGTTTCGCCTCGACGAAGTTTCGGGCTCCGCTGAAGGAAAACTGCAGGCCGCTGCGCTTGCCGATCAGGTCCAGATAGTCACGCCCGATACCGCTCAGCCGCCCCTCGCTATCCAGTTGCCCGAGCGCGCCAAGGGAATGGTTGATCACCACCGGCACGACCGGATGCGTGGAGAGCCAACGCTGTTCCGCCGGCGCAAGCGTCACCCTGGGCTCGTCGAAACGCAGGCGCCGCCCGGCGCTCCAACTGCGCAACAGTTCGTCGCCGTAGCGCCCATTGATACGCGGCAGGGCTCGATCGAGGACCGCGAGCAGAGGCTCATCCCCCGGCCGGAGCAGGAAACGGAA
The DNA here is from genome assembly GCF_037574965.1 of Pseudomonas sp. KBN12P06040. NCBI lineage: Bacteria > Pseudomonadati > Pseudomonadota > Gammaproteobacteria > Pseudomonadales > Pseudomonadaceae > Pseudomonas > Pseudomonas sp. KBN12P06040. The sequence continues at coordinate 2,697,896 of NZ_JBBELS010000001.1, read as the reverse complement.
ACCCTGGCTGTCGATGGGCGCGAAGTTCTCGATACGCAAGTTCAGCAGGTAATGGGTCTGGATGAGATAGTGCGCAGAGACGGCGTCACCCAGCACGCCATCGACGTCCCCCATGCTCAGCGCTTCCAGGGCAAGCTGCGGCGAGTCGAACCAGATGACCTTGCTGTGCGGATAGGCGGCCTTGATACGTTCGGCGGGAAGATAACCCTTGACCGTGGCCAGCCAGGACTCCGCCTGCGAATCGAACGGGGCGCCGCTGGAAGACACCAGTACCGGCCGGTCGGAAAGATACGCAGCGGATGCCAGCAATCCGTGTTGCCGGGCCTCGACCTCGCTACCGACACCGAGCAGATCGATCTCTCCCCGCGACAACGCAGCGATTGCCGCCTGCCGCGACGGAAAGTCCCTGACGCGCAACGGCCGCTCGAACACCAGGGCCAGGTAATCGGCCGTGAAGCCCTTGTAGGAACCTGCGTAGAAGATGGATAGCGGCGGATAGTCGGGAGAAACCACGCCTATCGTCAGCGGCTCCCGGGCATCCAGCCACTGCCTGGCTCGTTTGTCGAGCCAGGGGCGCGTCGTTGTCGTCATACGACCATCGAGCAGGATGGATTCGGCCGCGACGGGCAGCGGCTGCAGGATGATCGGCAACAGGCAAAAGACCGCGGACAGCAACGACCTTGTCAGCATGTCGAGTCTTCGATGGCAAAGTTCTCCGGCCGGATAGAGGGCATGGCATCCGCGCCCCAGAGCCTGCGGACACATCGGCACCGATGTCGCCATGTTAGCAGGTGAACGGGTATTTTTCCCAGACAGCCGTGGCGGAAACGAGCGGCTGCCGGTGTTTTTACGCTGATACGAAAAAAGGGCCTCTCGATCCTTTTCGAGGTTCTGCAGAACTTGGTGAAATCTGCATATCGATATCCTGGAGCGGGAAACGAGCCTCCATGATACTGACTCCAAAGGAGAGCCTTGCACTCACCTCGGATCGATGGACTGAATTAAGGACTAGTCTTCGAGACAGGACAGGCAGGCACAGTCGAGGAACGCCAGGCAGCCATTGCGTGGCCCTTCCCATGAGTTCCTTTCCCAGCCTTCCGCGCCACGGCTTTTCCCGAAGCCGCTCCACGAACGCTTCATCCTGCGGCCGCAGCTCCTGCCCCATAGCATCGCAGGAAGACCGCCTTGCGATGAATCCGCCGACAGGATGCGAGGCACTACGCCTGGCAAGCATTCCCGCCAGAGACCTGCGCAACCTCAAGTGTTATGGCTGGTTGAGAGGATCAGATTCCAGCGTTACTTCCAATCAGAAAGTTAAGAAATTTCATACAAGCCCCCCGGACCGGTCCTGTCTCAGTTGAAAGACCAGGGATGGAATAATCAGCGTGAGCAAATCATCCTACGAGTTCAAGGGTTCCCGTGAAAAAGCCAGCTCCCGCACACGTCAAGCTACTCTTCTGCATTGGTATATCGACCGCTGGATGCCTTTGGTCGCTCTCCTCGGTGGCCTATTGCGGCAAGCCTGAACTACCTACCAAGACCCCCCTGCCGATACAGAGCCTCCAATCCGTTTTCACCTTGAAGCACGCACCGATCGGTAAATCGATGGGAACAATGACCGTGCAAGTCGGCTCAGGAGAAACTCTAGGTGGCTGGGCGTGGTGCGGAAGTGACGGAAAGCCCGGACAATTCGGTTTTACAGCTCCCAAAACGACCCTCATTCCAATAGATGGAAATGGCCTCTATGAGTCTGGAGTGCCAGGGGTCGGTATCAGAATTGGACACCGAGCACGCTATAACTGGACCGAACCGACAGCAGCTCCCGCCACCTACCCCACGGGCAACATCGGCACCATGCGCTATATGCCCACTGTTCTCGTAGTTGATTTCATCCGAACCGCAATGGGAGTAGGAAAGGGAGACATCACCCCTTTTAACTACTCAACCAATTTTTTCATCGATACCAACTACACAAATCCATCCAGGGCTGAATTCACCATAGAGGGATATAACCTTCGCGCAACGCTTGAACATAACGCTTTCTTCACCACGTGCAGCACACAAAAGTCGACCATTGATGTCAACATGGGGCGCCCAACGGCGTATGACATCAAAAGAGGGGCTGTGCCAGATCATGGCTTTTCACTGGATGTTGTGTGCGAAGGGCTCAATCCGAGTGTCAAACCTCCTGTGAAGGTCTACTTTGAAGGCAACTCGATCCAGGATGGCCTGTTGAACCTCACAGGCAGAGGAGAAGCCGGTGTAGCCCAAGGAGTCGGCATTTCGTTGACGTCCAGTAAGGGAGCGGCATTGCCATTCACCCAAGCCAGGGCCCTGCCCCTGGACTGGCTGGCCAGCGGTGCAGGGACGGAGATGTACCGCTTTGTGGGATCGGCTCGCTATGTCGCCACTGGCGGAAAAATCACCGCGGGTAAAGCTGACTCCATTTTGACCTACATCCTGGAGTACAACTAACCCAGCAGAACCGGTCGGTCGAACCGAACCCGGCCCACACTGCGGTACAACCAACGCATCGATGAGGCGACGCCGATGCCCACCAGCTTCCGGAATGAGCGCCTCCCCGTCGGCTCCGCCTAAGTTGAATACCTAGAGATAAGGGGGCTCGCTCTGCGCGTAACTCATCGACCGCATGAACGGGTCAAATCGCGGGAACCGACCCAATGCCGGGTCGTCGATGCGACAGGGCATTCCGATGACTCGGTAGATGTATCTTCGAGAAGGCGCCCCTTCCACACACCGGGCTTCCCGGCACTCCTGTGTCCGTTGCTCGCAAGAGCCGAGCGCATGCGATCAATTCGCGGACACGACGCATCGGCTGCGAGCCTCTTTGAGAGCGACTTCAGGATAGCTGCCCGACCAAGCACCTTTTGCTTGTCCTTCCAGCGATAGTGGGAAATGCCGGCTCTTGCCATCCTCGGGCGAAACAGCCTGGGAAAGGCCATCGATGACCAAGACTATATGGACCTTGCCGGTGCCCTTCGAATGCCGAATGGCAACGCACCATGCTCAATGCTCTATTGCGCGGATCAAGGGATAGACGATCTGTAGCCGCCGCCCAGCACTGATGCACTAAAGAATGGACTAGAAGATGCTGGCCGATGCCGGGCCGATGGAACCCGCCGAAACGAAAAAAGGGCCCTAAGGCCCTTTTTTCAATGATCTACAGGCAAGCCTGTGGATCTATATCTGGAGCGGGAAACGAGACTCGAACTCGCGACCCCGACCTTGGCAAGGTCGTGCTCTACCAACTGAGCTATTCCCGCATCGTCTTGGTGACGGGCGCCATTCTATAGCATCGCGGCGCCGTGTCAACTCCTTGATTCAAAAAAGTTTATTTCTCTTTCGGGGTGGTCGACAGATGCGGCCACGCGGCCAGCAGGTAGTGCACCATGGACCACAGGGTCAGCGCCGCAGAGATGATCAGCAGCACGTAGCCGAGAATCACCCAGAAGGTCATCAGCGGCGGATTCGCCAGGAGAATGACCAGCGCCAGCATCTGCGCCGCGGTCTTCCACTTGCCCAGGTTGGACACCGCCACCTGAGCCCTCGCCCCCAGTTCGGCCATCCACTCGCGCAAGGCGGAAACCACGATCTCGCGGCCGATGATGATCACCGCCGGCAGGGTCAGCCACAGGTTGGCGTGCTCTTCCACCAGCAGGACCAGCGCAACCGCCACCATCAGCTTGTCCGCGACCGGGTCGAGGAAGGCGCCGAACGGCGTGCTCTGGCCGAGGCGCCGGGCGAGGTAGCCGTCCAGCCAGTCGGTGGCGGCGGCCAGGGCGAACACGGCACTGGCGGTCAGGTAGCTCCAGGACGTCGGCAGATAGAACAGCAGAATGAAGATCGGAATGAGCAGGACGCGCAGTAACGTGAGCAGATTGGGGATATTCATCGGACCATCTAGGCTGCGAGGTGAGCCGGCATTCTACTCGCTGTGCAGGACGGCATAAATCTGCTCGGCAAGCTTTTTACTGATACCGGGGGCTTTGGCCAGTTCATCGATACTCGCCCGCGACAATTCCTGCAACCCGCCGAAATACTTGAGCAGGTCGCGCCGACGTTTCGGGCCGACGCCGGGGACATCCTCCAGCGTCGACGTCCGCCGTGCCTTGCCGCGCCGCGCACGGTGGCCGGTGATGGCGAAACGGTGCGCTTCGTCACGTATCTGCTGGATCAGGTGCAGCGCCGGCGAATCGGCCGGCAGGGTGAACTCGTGGGAGGCATCGTTCAGGTAGAGGGTTTCCAGCCCCGGCTTGCGGGTCACGCCCTTGGCCACGCCGAGCAGGATCAGACCGGCGACCGCCAGTTCCTGGAGCACCTCCTGGGCCATGGCCAATTGCCCTTTGCCGCCATCCACCAGGAGAATGTCGGGCATCTTCCCCTCGCCGTCCTTCAGGCGACTGAAGCGGCGGGTCAGCGCCTGGTGCATCGCCGCGTAGTCGTCGCCGGCCGTGACGCCTTCGATGTTGTAGCGGCGATAGTCCGACTTCAGCGGCCCTTCCGGGCCGAACACCACGCAGGAAGCCACGGTGGCCTCGCCGCTGGAGTGACTGATATCGAAGCACTCCAGGCGTTGCGGCGGCTCCGCCAGGTCGAGCGCCTCGGCAAGGGCTTCGAAGCGTGCCGCCACATGCTGGCGGTTGGCCAGGCGTGCGCCCAGGGCCTGTTCGGCGTTGGTCACCGCCAGTTGCTGCCAGCGGGCGCGGGTACCACGCACCCGGTAGCTGATCTCCAGTTCGCGGCCTCGCGCTTCGGCGATCGCCGAAACCAGCACCGGGAAATCCTCGTGCGTCACGTTGACGATCAACTCCGCCGGCAGGTCGCGCTCCTGGTGGCTGAGATAGTACTGGCCAAGGAACGCCAGCAGCACTTCGCCCACCTCCTCCTCGATCGCGACCTGCGGGAAGAAGTTCTTGCTGCCCAGCACCCGCCCGCCGCGTACGCTGATCAGGTGTACGCAAGCGCCGCCAGGGGTGACGATGGCGGCGACGATGTCGACGTCGCCGTTGCCACCTTCCATGCTCTGCTGGTCCTGGACCCGCCGCAGGATCGCCACCTGGTCGCGCAACTCCGCCGCCTTCTCGAAGTCCAGGCGCATCGCCGCCTGCTCCATGCCGACGTTCAGCTCGTCGGCCAGCGCGTTGCTCCTTCCTTCGAGGAACATCACCGAGTGGCGCACGTCCTCGGCGTACTCCTCAGGACTGACCAGTCCCACGCAGGGCCCCTTGCAGCGCTTGATCTGGTATTGCAGGCAGGGCCGCGTACGGTTGCGGAAATAGCTGTCCTCGCACTGGCGGACGAGAAACGCCTTCTGCAGCAGGTTGAGGCTCTCGCGGATCGCTCCCGCGCTCGGATAGGGACCGAAGTAACGCCCCTTGCGCTTCTTCGCGCCACGGTGCAGGGACAGCCGCGGATACTCATCCTCGCTGGAGAGGAACACGAAGGGATAGGACTTGTCGTCCCGCAGCAGGATGTTGTAGGGCGGCCGCCACTCCTTGATCAGCGTCTGCTCCAGCAGCAACGCCTCGGTTTCATTGGCGGTGATGGTGGTTTCCACCTGGGCGATGCGCGCCACCAGCGCAGCGGTCTTCGGCGCCAGGCCGGACTTGCGGAAATAGCTGGCCAGGCGCTTCTTCAGGCTCTTCGCCTTGCCCACGTAGAGAAGCTTGGCGTCCGCATCGAACATGCGGTAGACGCCCGGACGATTGCTACAGGTAGCGAGGAAGGCGCTCGCGTCGAAAACGGCGCTCATCTAGCTGGCGGCATCGACCATGCCGTGGCGGACGGCGAGCAGCGCCAGCTCCACGTCGCTGGTGATCGAGAGCTTCTCGAAGATGCGGTAGCGATAGGTATTCACGGTCTTCGGCGACAGGCACAGCTTGTCGGAGATGCTCTGCACCTTGTGGCAGTTGGCGATCATCAGGGCGATCTGGATCTCGCGCTCGGACAGCGAATCGAAGGGGGAATCGTGCTGCTGCGGCTGGAAGGACTTCAGCGCCAGTTGCTGGGCGATCTGCGGGCTGATATAGCGCTGGCCGGCGAAGACCTGGCGAATCGCCTGGACCATTTCCTCCAGCCCCGCGCCCTTGGTCATGTAGCCGGCGGCGCCGGCCTGCATGAGGCGGGTGGGGAACGGATCCTCTTCGCAGACGGTGACTACCACGACCTTGATGTCGGGCTGGCTGCGCAGCAGCTTGCGGGTTGCCTCCAGGCCGCCGATACCGGGCATCTTCACGTCCATCAGGACGACATCCGGCTTCAGTTCGCGGGCCAGTTTCAGACAGTCTTCACCGCAGTCGGCCTGGCCGACCACTTGCAAGCCTTCGATGTCGGCCAGCATGCGGGTAATACCGGTGCGTACCAGATCGTGGTCGTCGACCACCAGCACCTTAATCACGCTGCACCTCGTCGCGCATTAGCAGACAACCGCCCACACGGGCCCCCAGGAGATTTCGGCAACCTTAACAGAAAGCCATCCCATGACCTAGCTTGGCGCAAAGGCGTCATAAATCAAGCGTCATGGAAACATCATTCGACGGCATCGAACGGGCGCTGCGAAGTATACCGCCAGCCCTCGGCGAGCGGCAGACCGGATCGCAGCAAAAACCGGCGAACCTGTGGAGAGCCCAGCGACGCCGGGCCTGGTAAAGCGCAAGCGCCCTGGTTGCCCGGGACTTCTCCATAGCGACCATCGCCGAAGTCGAAAACAGGCGACCAAGACGCCACTGGCACCGGCGGCTACTGCGCGGCCATCTCACCGACACCGGTGAAAAGACGCTGGTGGAGGCGCCTGCGACTGGCATTCGGCACCAGGCGAACGAGGGTATTCCTCAGCCAGACGCTCCAGGGCGATTCCCATTGACCAAGGCGGCCGACGATCCAGGATTGCTTCCTGATGAACTCGATCCGCGCCTCGCGTTGCTGCTGGAACAGGATCAGCGTCTCGGCGCGCGGCGCCAGACACCACAGGCGCGCCAGCAAGAAGGCGTCCTCCAGGGCCATGGCCGCGCCCTGCCCCAGGTTCGGCGTCATGGCGTGTGCGGCGCCACCGATCAGCACTACCCGTCCGCGGCACCAGGAGGCGCCGGCCAACTCCTCGAGGTCGTTGTGCACCAGCGTGGTGGCGCTCGGTATGAGCCGGGCGATGCTCGCGCCGATGCCGTCGAAGTCTGCGTAGTGGGCGGCCAGCCGTTGCGGGGTGACGAAGCCCTCCTCGTCCTCGGGCTCCTCCCGGCGCACCTTCAGGGTCGCGTAGACATACATCTCGCGCGGGCTGATCTGGATGAAGCCGAGGCGCTTGCCGTGCCCCCAGACCTCTCCCGCCAGCTCGGCGTCCTCCAGCCGATGGGGAACGACCAGGCGCCAGCAGGTTTCGCCGGAATGACGCAAGGTCGCCTCCGGCCAGACATAACGTCGCACGCTCGAACGAATGCCATCCGCACCGACCACCAGCGAACAGTCGTGGACAGTGCCGTCGCTCAGGGTCACGCGTTCGTGGTCGAGTCCGTCGAGGATCTGCACGATGGAGACCCCGACCCGAATGCGCGACTCATCCAGCCCCTCCAGTAGCGCCGCATGCAGTTCGTGGCGCTGCAACGCCAGGCCGCCGCGGGAATTCCCACCCAGACTGGAAGGCATCGACATCAGCATCGAACCGTCGTGGGCGTATACGTTGATGCCGGCCAACGGCATGCCACGGCGGAACAGCCGGTCGAGATCCAGGGTGCTGGACAACGCCGTCAACGCATTGCTCGCCAGGGTGATACCGGTACCGATGGGCCTGATCTCGCTGGCCCGCTCGACCAGCAGCCAGTCGATGCCTGCCTTGGTGAATTCGCGCGCCAGCGCCAGGCCGGCGATCCCGGCCCCCTGGATAAGAACGGTCATCCGTTGCTCCTTAGCAGCGGCATCCGTCGCGACTTCGCGCGGTCGCGACAGGCCTGCCCGAGACGATGAAAATGTCCATCCTAGCCGCCCCGGACAGCCCACCGACCCTATCAGAAGATCGAGTTGACCCTGCTCGCCGACACCTCGCCGCTCGCTTTTCCTGTCCTCCAGGCCACCGGAAGTCCGGCGCGCCGGGAAGGCAAGCGTGGCCCGGGCACGGCACGCGTGGCCGGAAATCCCCGCTAGCAGCCGCCCGCCGCGGCGCTACGGTTTTCCTTGGCCAGCAGCCTCCCGAGCGCCGGCAAACGGCGATGGCGCTTGAAGCTCACGGCGATCGGCCCGCGCCACCATCGCCCACGACGATCATCCAGGCGCAGCCACCCCGGAGAGAGTGGCCGGGACGGCAGCGTTCGGCCGGGCCACGGCGAGCATGCACGACCGATCGGCACGGCGTCGCGGAGGCGCGGCTATACGCAGACCCCGCTCCTGTCAACCCCTTACGCAAGGTAGTGATTGCCGGAAGCCCAGCGTACGAAAATCAACCGAAACGACATCCGCATGGAATAACGAAGCCCTGACGCCTTCAGGGCGATAGCATCGCGTGCAAGAGGTAACCGATGAGCCCGTCCGAAAACATCCAGTACGATTTCGAGTGGCGACCACTCAACAACTACCTCGCCGTGCAACGCATCACGCCTCCGGACATGCGCCAGGGTTCGGCTGCCGAGCCGCGCCTGCCCAGCGAAGCGCTCTACGAGTGGATCGTGCTGAACGGGCGCTCCCCCCTGGAAGGCCTGAGCCTGGGGGAACACTACCGCCTTTCCGACTATGGCGTCGCCGGGCTGGCGCTGCAGAGTGCCGGCACCGTGGGCGAAGCCTTGCAACTGATCAAGACCAACATGCTGCTGTTCCGCAAGGACATCCGCGGGATCGCGGTGAGACGTTCCAGTTGCGACACCGTGGATGTGGATATCGACCTGCAGGACAAGCCGGACTGGCCGCAGTCGGCCCGGTTGTACCACGCCAACGTCCTGGCGTCGGCCGCCTACGCGGTGTTCCGCGACCTGCTGCTGGGCGATCTGGAACTGGTCCGCCTGCGCCTCCCGGAAAGGAACGGCGACGTGCGGGCATACGAGGAGTATTTCCGGGTGCCGGTGTATTTCGCCGGCGAAGGCATCACCTTCACCCTCCCCGAGGAATTGCTCGAGGCCGAGATCGCCACTGCCAACTCCGCCGTGTTCCAGGCCTCGCTGGCGCTCGGCAGCAAGGCTTTCAACACCCGCGTCACCCGCGAGATGGGCGGCTACCGCCAACGCATCGTGGCACTGCTGGAGGTGCTGCAGGACCGCTACCCGAGCATCGCCTGGGTCGCCCGGCAATTGAAGGTCACCGAGCGGACGCTGCGCCGACGGCTCGCCGACGAGGGCACTAACTACCGGGAAGTGCTCGACCTGGTCCGCCACGACAGGGCGCGCCAACTGCTGCGGGACGAGCGACTGCGCATCGAGGAAGTCGCCGAGAGGCTGGGCTACATGGATACCTCCAGTTTTCGCCACGCCTTCCGCCGCTGGACGGGACAGTGCGCCAACGACTATCGCCAGACCCGCCTCGCCGGCAAGACCGCGCGGCGCCAGGGCGAACGCTAGCCGGCATGATTCCCCTCAGGGCAATTTCTGCGGATAGGGGCGAAAGGCGAACAGGCTGCACGCAGCCAGGGAAAAAGCCGCGAGCAGCACCCATTCGGCCGTCCCGTAGCCTTCGGCGCGGTCGTACAGCCAGCCCAGCAGGTAAGCGCCGAGACTGATCGACAGGGCGAAGGTGAACGGCTGGATCGAACCGTAGATCACACCGAAGCTGCGCAGGCCGAAGTAGCGCATCAACAGGTACTTGGTGGTGCCGCTTTCCCCTCCTCCGCCCAGGCCGACCAGGAACACCGCCAGCCATAGACCGCTCGGTGTGTCGCCCACCAGGAACCAGGCCATGCCGAGCACCGCCGCCAGGGCGAAGGGCAACGCCACCCGCGGCGTCGCCACGCGGTCGAGAAGCCAGCCCATCAGCGGCTGCGACAGCATCATGCCGACCCACAACGCCGACAGCGCGGTGCCCGCCTCGCCCCGGGACAAACCGCGCTCCACCAGCATCGGCACACCATGGGTCATGATCCCGGACATCACGAACACCGCCAGCACCTGGTTGCCCAGCACCAGCCAGAAACTGGCGCTGCGCCAGGCCTGGGGCGCCGTCGATCCGCTCAGCGCGGTTTCCGCTACGGCCGTGCCGGCGGCCACGCCAGCGCCCGGCGCTGGCTCGCGGAACAGCCAGGCCAGCAGCGGCAGCGCCAGGCCCAGTTCGAGCACGCCGTAGACCAGGAAAGCGCCGCGCCAGCCCCACGCTTCGAGGCTCTGGTGGCCGACCAGCAGGCCCAGCGGCCCGCCCACCCCGAAGCCCAGGCCGAGCAGGCCGTAGGCCACGCCCAGGCGTTGGCGGAACCAGAGTCCGAGGATACGTCCGTAAGGCAGGTTGCCTGGCGCCAGCAGGCCGATCAGCAGAAACAGCGCGTAGAGTTGCCAGACGGCATTCACCGCTGCCAGGCCGAGCAGCGGCAGCGACAGGGCCGCGGTCAGCCCGAGCATTGTCCGCCGCGCGCCCCAACGGTCGATCAGCCAGCCCTTGAGCGGGCTGGTGATGGCGACCGCCAGTCCGAACAGCGTCACCAGCAACGACACCTCGGCGCGGTCCCAGGCGTACTCGGCGCTCATCGGTGCGATGAACAGACTGAAGGTGTTCAGCAGGATGCCGGTGGGCCCGAGCATGATCGCCACCACCGACGCCAGCAGCACGCCGCCGCTGGTCGCGGAAAATTCTCGTTGCGCCACGCCTGGCCCTCTAGAAGCGGTAGGCCGCGCGCAGGTAGTAGAAGGCGCCGTTGAAGCCGATCTGCGAGGCATAGGTGTCGTAGCGCAGCACGTCGCCATAGGTGGTGTTCTGCGCGGGCAGCTTGTCCGGACGGACGTCGAACAGGTTGTCGGCGCCGGCGGTCAGCGTCAGGTCAGCGCTGAGCCGGTAGCGCGCGGCGATGTCGGTGATGTACTTCGGGTCGTTGACGAAATGGTTGAATTTCTCCGTCGACCAGGCGTCCGGCCCTACCGTGTAGTCGAGTTCCGAGCTGGTCCGGCCGTAGCGCGTCAGGCGCAGGCTGACCTCCCAGTCCTGGCGGCTCCAGGTGCCGCCGAGGGAAACCTGGCTGCGCGGGGTGGAGCTGGTGATCCAGGCGACCTGCTGGGCATTGAGCAGCGGCTCGCCGTTGGCGCCTCGATGGTTCTTGCGCAAGGTGGTGCGGTTGAAGTTGGCCGACAGTTCCCAGTCGATCTGCCCGTACTCGCCAAGCGCGACGAGGTAGTGACCGGTGATGTCGACACCGCGGGTGCGGGTGTCGGCACCGTTGGCCAGGTAATGGGTACTGACCGTACTGGCGCTGGCCGGCAACGAGATCCCCGCCGCGGCCAGGGCATCGATGGCTTCCTGGCCGGAATAGGTGGCGCTGTCGACGATGCGGTCGCGGATGCTGATCTGGTAGGCGTCGATGTTCAGCCCGACGTTTTCCCAAGGGTTGAGTACCAGGCCAAGGTTGAAGCTGGTCGACTTCTCCGGTTGCAGTTCGTCGGCGCCGAGCATCTTCGCTGCCGGCGAGTTGGCCGCCAGCAGGCCGAGGGCGATGGTCGGACCGACGCTGAGGCCGGTGTAGTGCTCCTGGACCAGGGACGGCGCGCGGAACCCGCTGCTTACGCTGGCGCGCAGCGCCACCCGCGGATCGAACTGGTAACGGGTGGCGAACTTGCCGTTGGTGGTGCTGCCGAAGTCGCTGAATTTCTCGTGGCGCACCGCCACGTCAACCTCCCAGGCTGGGGTCAGGGAGGTACCCAGGTCCAGGTAGGACGCCCAGGCGTGCCGCGACCATTGCCCCTCGCTGAGCGGCGAGAGGCCAGCCAGGGATTCCGCCCCGCCGCTGTAGTAGGACGCCGGGTCGCCGGCGTCGATGCGGTAGGTTTCCCGCCGGTATTCCGCGCCCAGCGACAGCGCCAGCGGGGCGGCGAGGAAATCCAGTTGGAATTCCCGCCCCAGGTCCAGGTTGCTGGTCCATTGGCTGTTGCGGTAGCGCGCCAGGTCGAAGCTTCTCGGGCTGTTGCCGGTTTCACGGTAGATCGCCGCGTTCACCGACTGGGTCATGCCGATATCGGGACGGTCGGCGCCGTAGCCACTGCTCAGGTCCCAGTGCCAGGCATCCAGCAGACGCTCGCCGCGCACCCCGGCGAGGAACGCATAGTCGTCCTCGTCGCTGTTCGGGCGCGGCGTGAAGCCGTCCGGATACAGCGTCGGTGCCACCGAGGCCAGGCGATAGTTGGCCGCCGAGGAGGCCTTGCGCCGGGTATAGGTGCCGAAGCCGTACACCTCGATATCGTCGCCCAACCCGAAACCCGAGTTGAGCGCCAGCGATTGCCGGTGGAACGCGGGATCGCCCATGGAAATGTTGTCGCGCCGACCGGTGCGCTCATCGATGCCGCTGCGCATCGTGCGCTCCTGCTCGCGATATTCGGCGGTGAGGTTGACGAAGCCGCTATCGCCGAAGGCCAGTCCGATGTTCCCCCCGCCGCCATGGGTGAAGCCGTCGCCGTCGCCGGTCTGCCCGACGTCAGCGGCCGCCGACCCGCCGTGGTCGGCGGACTTGAGGATGACGTTGATCACCCCGGCGATGGCGTCCGAACCGTACTGCGCCGAGGCGCCGTCGCGCAGCACCTCGACCCGCTCGATGGCGTTGATCGGGATGGTGTCCAGATCGACGCCGGTGGAGCCCTTCTCCAGCCCCCCGCTGATATTGAGATTGGCCGTTTCGTGGCGACGCTTGCCGTTCACCAGCACCAGCACATGGTTGGGGCTCAGCCCGCGCAGCGACTGCGTGTGGGTCAACGCCGAGGCGTTGAACGGCTGGGCCTGGCGGGTCAGCGAGGGCAGCAGTTTGACCAGTGCATCGCGCAGGTCGACCGCGCCGCTACTACGTAGCTGGGTAGCGCTGACCACGTCGATCGGGCTCAGGCTGTCCTGCGCCTTCACCTCGCTCTTGCGCGTGCCGGTGACCACCACGGTGGACAAGGTCGGTGCCACCGCCGCACCTCGCGTCTCCTGCACAGGCGCCTGTCCGCCGCGCAGGACGAAGGCACCGCTTTCGTCCTGCGCGTATGCCAGCCCGCTGCCGGCCAGGGCACGCCGCAAGGCGTCCTCGACACTGAGCCGGCCGCGGATATCCGGTCCGCGCAACCCCGCCACCAGGCGCTGGTCGAAGGCGATAGGCACGTGTCCCTGGCGCACGATGTTCAACAACACCTCGGCCAGTTCGCCGGGCGCTATGTCGAATACCCGGGGCGCCGTGGCCGCGTCGCGCGGCCCACCGTCGGCGGCCTGCACCTCGCCCTGCAGCGCGCAGGCGAGCCCCACCGCACAGAGCACGGGGGTCAACGAACGAGAGGAAAGACGTACATCGGGCATGGTCGAATCGTCCTGGATGGAATTCGCCCATGAGTGCAATCCGACGCCGGCTTTTTCAGCGTCGGGCAATATGAATTTCGCATAACCTTATGCGCCCGGATTCCTCCGCAGGCGGCGCACTAGCGTGCGTCGGCGAGCCGCGGCGCGGGCGGGTTGATCAACAGCGCGAATATCTCGGAGTGGGACTTCACGTTCAGCTTCGCGTAGATATGCCGGCGATGCACCTTGATGGTGGCGATCGACAGCGTCAGCCGATCCGCTATTTCCTTGTTCGAGTATCCATCCAGCATCAGCCGGATGACATCCGACTCCCGCGCGGTCAGCGGCGATATCAACCCTCTCCAGGGCTGGACTTCCACCTCCGCCGCTGCGATCGGTTTCGCCTCCTCCCTGACCGCATCCTCGAAGTGGATGCGTTTTTTCATCAGCGCGATGACCCACGGGCGAAGCAGCTCGAACAGCGCGATCTGCTCGGCACCGAAGCGGCTCTCGCTGCCCAACGACAGGCATAGGGTTCTTTCACCATCCAGCGGGACGTTATATTGAACTTCGTCCGTCACCACATAATGCGCAAAGTACGCATTGTAATACTCGGTCGTTTCGAAATCTTCGGAGACGATATCCGCAAGATGAAAAAGCCCGCCGCGCCGACAGTTTCTGGATACCTGGTAGAAAGGATCTTGCAGATAGAGTCCGGTTATATATCGACTGATCAGCGGGTCCGGCTCGATTTCTTCTATCTCCTCTTCCATGAAGGAAAGAATCAAGGGGCTGGAGTCGCTGAATATCAGGGCCGCCCAATTGTCGACGGGGGCGAACTGGCCGAGGGTCTGCGCCAGGATCCGCCAGAAGAACGGCCGGTCCAGCGCTTCGAGCAACTTTCCCAGTGACTCGTGCCAGGCGCCGCCGTGCAATGCGATATCCACACAACTACTCCTCTGGGATTAGTCACTCGGCGTTATGTCATGAAGAGTTCCAATGTGCATAATATCGATGCCTTCGAAGATAGCCACAGGTCAGAACTACCAGTTCTGGTAGGTGCAAAAACCAACTTGTTTCGTTTCGGAAAGGAAATCCAATGAAAAAAGTTTGTGCACTGGCGTTATCGATCCTGACGACGATCGGTGCGACAGCGGCGGACAGTGCATGGGCTGCGCAAACCAGCGTCCATCTTTACAACTGGTATGACTTCATCGCCCCGGAAACGCCCAAGGCTTTCCAGAAGGAAAGCCGGCACCCGTGTCGTCCTCGACACCTTCGACAGCGCCGAGACCGCGCAGGGCAAACTGATGGTCGGCCGCTCCGGCTACGACGTGGTGGTGATCACCTCCAACATCCTGCCCGGACTGATCAAGGCAGGCGTCCTCCAGGAACTCGACCGCGATCGGCTCCCCCACTGGAAGAACCTCGACGCGGACATCCTCGGGAAGCTTCAGGCCAACGATCCCGGCAATCGCTATGCCGTACCTTATCTCTGGGGAACCACCGGGATCGCCTACGACGTGGACAAGGTCCGCAAGCTGCTCGGCCCCGACGCGCCGGTCGACTCCTGGGACCTGGTCTTCAAGGAGGAGAATATCTCCCGCCTCAGCCAGTGCGGCGTGGCCACGCTGGACTCCTCCACCGAGCTGGTTTCCATCGCCCTCAACTACCTGGGCCTGCCGCACAACAGCCAGAATCCCGAGGATTACCAGAAAGCCCAGGAACTGTTGCTGAAGGTTCGCCCCTACATTCGCTATTTCGACTCCTCCAGAGTCGACACCGACCTCTCCAACGGCAACGTCTGCGTGGTGGTCGGCTGGCAGGGCACGGCCTACATGGCCCAGGTCAACAACGAACAGGCCGGGAACGGTCGCCATATCGCCTACAGCATTCCCCGGGAAGGCTCGCTGGTCTGGGCCGAGAACATGGTGCTGCTCAAGGATGCACCGCATCCGCAGCAAGGTTATGCGCTGATCGACTACCTGCTGCGTCCGGAGGTCATCGCCAGGACCTCCAACTACGTGGGCTATCCGAATGGCAACCAGGCGGCGCTGCCGCTGGTGGAGCGGAAGCTGCGGGAAAACCCGGCGGTTTACCTGAGCAAGGAAACCATGGCGACCCTCTTCCCGCTGGAAACCCTGCCACTGAAGGTCGAGAGAATCCGTACCCGGGTCTGGAGCCGAGTCAAGACCGGGAGCTGAAACCCGTCCGAGACGCCCCTGGAAGCACGGGAGCGCCCGGAGCCAGAAAAATCCAGCGAGGTCCGCCAGGACCGGCGTTCGCGCCCTTCACCGGGCGAGGCTCTGCCTCGTCCGTCAGGACGCGGCTTGCCGTCTGACCCGCGACCGATCGATAGAGATACCTCTCCCCCTGGGCGGGAAAGCCCCGGGCATGCCTGATGGAGAAAACCATGCTTATCCATTTCTGCCCCAGGCTGCTGACGCCTGCGGGGTTCGACCTGCCGTGCGAGCTGATCGACATCCGCATCAAGGAGTTCGACCTGCACCTGCTTGGCGGGCGCGACGTGGTGGCGCGTCACCCCCTCCCCGACAAGCGCTACCACGTGGCCTGCCGCAAGTCCGGCTGCAAGGCGGTGAATGGCCTGCTGGTGGACGTGGAAAAGCACGTTCCGCTGTTCACCGTGGACACCCGCTGGAGCATCGACGCCGAAGTGGTCCTGCGCCACCGCGTCGAGTACGTGGTGCTCGACGCCGAGCACGACGCGGTGAGCGACTACATGCTGTTGTGGTGCGACGAGGTGCCCAACTACTTCCTCGGCCAGAGCACCCCGGCCATGCAGGTTCCGTTGATGGAACTGATGCGCGGCAATGCGTTGCAGACCGAGCGGCAGGATGTGTTCCGCCTGCCAACGCTGAGGTCCGAACGCCTGCGCCAGGGCAACGCCGATGCCAACCAGCATCTTCCGAGCCGTGAGCAGGCGTTCCACGTCAAGGCCGAGCAGATCAGCTATGGGCTGGCCTGAAGGACGCGCGCCAGCGGCAAGCTACGCTGGCCGCCGGTGCCGCGCATCACAGGGCAGCTGCGTCGCTCAGTGCCGCGGCTGCCATACCTCCACGGCGCGCGTATCCACCGGTTTGGGTAGCAGTCCCTGGGCGTGGAAGGCGTCGGCGATGCGCTGTTGCTCGTCGAGACCATCTGCGCTCACCGGTTGTACGTCGTAGCTGCGCCGCGCATTCGCCTGCTCGACGGTAGCGGCATCGAGATTGCCCCACAGCGGCCCCAGCACCTTGGCCGCGTCGGCCGGGTGGCTCTTGAGCCAGCGCCCGGTGCGCTGCAGTTCGGCGAAGAC
Source organism: Pseudomonas sp. KBN12P06040 (assembly GCF_037574965.1). Classification (NCBI taxonomy): domain Bacteria; kingdom Pseudomonadati; phylum Pseudomonadota; class Gammaproteobacteria; order Pseudomonadales; family Pseudomonadaceae; genus Pseudomonas; species Pseudomonas sp. KBN12P06040. The sequence continues at coordinate 2,681,155 of NZ_JBBELS010000001.1, read as the reverse complement.
CTGCTGGAGCACTTCAGGATGTTTCCTGGCGTAGTCGCTGGAGGCGAGGTAGTAGCGCTGGTAGCTGGCCAGGCCCTGGCCGTCGGCCAGTACCCGCGCGCGTTGCTGGCGCTGGGCGCTTGCCACGTAGGGGTCCCAGGTCACCCAGGCGTCGACCTTGCCGTTCTCGAAGGCGGCGCGGCCGTCGGCTGGCGTCAGGTAGGCTGGCTGGATGTCGGAGAACTCAAGCCCGGCGCTGGCCAGCGCGGCGATGAGCAGGTAGTGGCTGCCGGCGGCCTTGGTCACGGCGATGCGCTTGCCCTTCAGCTCGGCCAGGGACTTCAGCGGCGAATGTTCGCCGACCAGTATCGCCTGCGCCGCGGGCGAAGGTGTTTCGCGGGCGAAGTAGGTCAGGCGAGCACCCGCCGCCTGGGCGAACACCGGCACGGTGTCGGCGACGTCGGCGGAGAGATCGATGTTGCCGACATTGAGCGATTCGAGCAACGGCAGGCCGCTGGGGAACTCATGCCAGGACACCCGGATGCCCTGCCTGGCCAACTCGTGCTCGAAGGTGCCCTGGCTGCGGATCAGGGTCAGCAGAGTCGAGGATTTCTGGAAGCCGATGCGCAGGACCTCCTCGGCCTGTGCGCCACCAATGCCCGACAGGACGACGGAAGTGGCAAACACGATGGCCAAGCGACGCAGGAACGGACGAGACATGCGATGACTCCTGGGATAGGTGCGAGCGCCCGCAGGGACGGGAGTTCCAGCTGCCGGCGACGGAACGGATAGATTATTGGAATAAAAAACAATCGATAAATAACTTATAGTTATCAATTAATGCCCGGGCAGCGCCTACCGGATATCCGCATCCGACGCCTGCCTGACCGCAAAGCCGCTGGCGAAGGTCGGCCGCACATCGAGGCGCTGCGGAATCAATCCATGGGCCTGGTAGAAATCGGCGGTCTCCTGCTGCTGGCCGAGCGTTCGCTCATCCAGCGCCTGCCAACGCAAGCGCCGGCGTTCGAACTGCAAGCGCGCGGCGTCCTCGGGGAAGCCGATGATCTGCGCCAGGCTTCGCGAATACTCGTCCAGGTGCAGGTACGCCCAGCGCTGGGCGCTGGCCAGGCGTTGCAGGTAGTCCTGCAGCACGGCGCGTTTCGCCGGGTCGGCCAGTGCGCTATCGGTAGCAGCGAGGAAGCTGTTGCCAGCCCACAGGCCGCGACCGTCGACCAGTACCCGAGCCTTGTCGGCGGTCTCCGCGAACGCGGTGTAGGGCTCCCAGGTCGCCCAGGCATCCACGGAACCATTGGCGAGGGCCATTTTCGCGTCCACCGGGCCGAGGAAGCGGAACTCGACGTCCTTCTCGCCCAGCCCGACCGAGGCCAAGGCCTTGAGCGCGACGAAGTGGCCGATGGAACCGCGCCCGGTGGCAATGCGCTGGCCTTTCAGGTCGTTGGCCGAGCGCAACGGCGAATCCCCTCTCACCAGCACGGCGGTACCGTAGGGATCGGATTTGTCGACGGCGATGGCCTTCAGCCGGGCACCGGCGGCCAGGGCGAAGAGCAATGGCGCGTCGCCGATGATGCCGGCATCCACCGCACCGGCATTGAGTGCTTCGGCGAGGGGGGCGGCGGCGGGGAATTCGAACCAGCGGATGTCGTAGGTCAGGTTGTCCAGCGCGCCGGCAGCCTCCAACTGGGCGCGCATGTTGCCCTTCTGGTCGGCCAGGCGCAGGGTCACGCGCTCGTCGGCACAGGCCTGGCCGACGAGCAGGCAGAGAAGCAGGAACAGGCTCAGGGTCTGACGCATTCCGTAACTCCTCAACGCTGGCCGACGCGGAGGTCGGCGGGCAACTGGCGGGCCACTTCGGCGGCACCAGCGGACAGGCTGAAGTCGAACGCCGGGGCGACCTCCAGCGACTTCGGCAGCACGCCTTCGGCATGGAAGAAATCGGCGGCGGTCTGCAGGGTGGCGGCAACCTCCGGACCGAAGACCACAGGACTGATGCGCGCCTCGCCAACCCAGCGCCGAGTGACTTCGCGCGGCATGTTCAGATCCTTGGCCAGGGCCTCGGCGAACGCCTCCGGGTGCCTCAGGGCCCAGGCCTGGGCACGCGCCAGGCGGGTCAGCAGGTCGCTGATCGCGGCCTTCTTGCGGGCGATCGCAGCGTCGCTGGCCAGGGCATAGGAGTAGCCGGTCATGATCCCGGCACCGTTGTCGATGACCCGCGCCTGATCGAGCAGCACGGCGCTGGAGGTATAGGGCTCCCAGGGCACCCAGGCGTCTACCGAGCCACGCACCAGGGCGGCGCGGCCGTCCACCGGACCAAGGAAGGAAAAGCTTACGTCCTGCGGTCCGAGGCCGGCGCGACGCAACGCGCCAAGGGCGAGGAAATGCCCCCAGCCGCCGCGATTGACGGCAATGCGCTTGCCCTTGAGGCCGGCCACCGAACGGATCGGCGAGTCCTTGCCGACCACCAGCGCCACGGTCGCCGGGTTGAAGTGCCAGGCGCCCACCGCCTTGAGCGGCGCGCCGGCAGCGTAGACGAAGAGGAACGGGATGTCGCCGGTAAAGCCTATGTCCAGGGCCCCGGCGTTGAGCGCCTCGAGCACCGGCGCACCGGAGGGGAACGCCGACATTTCCAGCTTGTACGGCAGGTCGTCGAGCTCGCCGGACGCGCGCAGGGCGGCGTAGCGGTCGCCCTTCACATCGCCCAGGCGCAGGCTGATGAGGTCGGCGGCGCTGGCGGCTCCAGCCAGCAGGGTCGCGGCCAGCAGGCCGGCAAGCACACACAGGGGTCGTTTCATGGGCAATCTCCAGGCAGCTCCGCACGGAGCCGGGGCTATCCTGGGCTATCCGTTCCGCCGGTGCGGTCGCCGACAAGGCCAGGGTCGAGAATCGTGGGAGGTACGTTTCAAAGACTCAGCGCCGCCCTCCCCGCCGCGCTCCAGACGCTATCTTTCTGTGGCGTGTGGACACGTCCGCAAAGCACGTCGCGGTAGTGCCGCTGTAGCGGATTGTGCCGGCTGAGGCCGTGGTTGCCGCTCAGTTCCAGGGCCTTCTCGACCACCGCCAACGCGTTGTCGATGACCGCGACCTTGAGCAGCCCGGAGTCGCTGGCGGGCAACTGTCCGCAGCACGCGGCATCGAGCAGCAGGCGGTTCTGCAGGAGCAGGCCGTCGATCCCGCCGAGCGCCTCCTGCATCCTCGGCAGGCTCGCCAACGGCGCGCCGAGACTGGCCGGCACGCGCTCGCGCAGCCAGCCGACGAGCCACTCGCGGGCGCTCCCGGCGATACCGTCGTAGAGCGCGCCAAGCAATACCGCGCTAGCCTGGGCGAAGTCGCGCAGCACGGCCTGGTCCGGCGCCGGAGGCTGGTCGTGGGGATGCAGGCCGATGGCGTTTTCCAGAGGCACCGCCACCTCTTCGAAGAGCACCTCGTGGCTGCCGCTGGCGCGCATGCCCAGATGGTCCCAGCTCTCCACGATACGGATGCCTGGGCTGTCGCGGCGCACCAGCCAGGTACCCACGCGGGGGATCGGCTCGTCGCTGCGCGCCCATACCGCCAGCCAGGTCAGGCCGGGAATGCCGGTGGTGTAGAGCTTGTGCCCGGACAGCTGCCAGCCGTCGCCGACACGCCGCGCCAGCGTATCCGGCAGACCGCCGCGTGACGGCGAACCCAGCTCGGGCTCCACGCGCAGGCTATTGATCAACGCCCCCTGCTCCAGCACCTCGCGCGCCACGCGCCGCTTGAGCGCGCCGGGCCAATCGGGGTTATCGGCCAGGCGCCGCAAATGCAGGTACTGCATGCACAGCACCAGGGCCGTGGAGGGTTCGCCGCGAGCCACCGCGCCGATTACCCGGCGCAGCTCGCCGAGGCTGGCGCCGGGACCGCCGAGCGCAGGCGGCAAGGCCAGGGCGAGCAGTCCGTGGTGTCGCAGCAGGGCCAGGTTGGCATGGGGAAAATCTCCGCTGCGGTCATGGGCATCGGCGCTTTCCGCCAGTTGCCGGGTCAGTTCCGGCAGCCATTCGTCGAACGCCGCCGAGGGAGTCTGCAGGACGGCCATGGGATCAGGCCGTGGCGCGCCGGCGCTCGCGCTCGGCGACTTTGGCGCGGGTCAGCGGGATCAGCTCGCGGCCATATTCCACGGCATCGGCGAGGGGATCGAAACCGCGAATGAGGATATTGCGCACGCCCAGGTCGTAGTAGGCGAGCAGCGCGTCGGCCACCTGTTCCGCGGTACCGACCAGGGCGGTGGAGTTGTGCCCGCCACCGACCAGCCTGGCGATTCCGGTCCAAAGGCGCTCGTCGAGGCGCTCGCCCTGCTCCACCGCCTTGAGCAGACGCTGGGCGCCGACGCTCTGCGGCTTGCCCTTGGGGAAGCCGGCCTCGCCCAGGCGCGCGCCGGCGCTTGCGCGTATCGCCTCGGCCTTGGCCCAGGCCTCGTCCTCCGTGCGCCCGAGGATGGGCCGGAACGACAGGCTGAATTCCACTTCGCGACCATTCGAGCGCGCCTGTTCGCGCACAGCGGAGATGGTTTCGGCGGCCTGTGCCAGGGGTTCGCCCCAGAGCATGAACACATCGGCCTGCTTGCCGGCGACCTTCAGCGCGGCTTCCGAGGAGCCGCCGAAATACACCGGAATGTGCGGTTTCTGCTGCGGACGGATGGCCGAGAAGGCGTGCTCCACGCGGTAGTGCGCGCCGTGGAAATCGAAGGGTTCGGTGCTGGTCCAGGTGCGCTTGAGCAGTTCGATGAATTCGTCGCTGCGGGCATAGCGCTGGTCGTGGTCGAGATAATCGCCGTCCTTGCGCTGGTCGGCGTCGCTGCCGCCGCTGATGATATGCACCGCCAGGCGCCCGTCGAGGAGGTGTTCGAGGGTCGCCAGCTTGCGCGCGGCCAGGGTCGGGGCGACGAAACCGGGGCGGTGCGCCAGCAGCAGACCGATCCGGGAAGTGGCCAGGCCAGCGGCGGCGGCCACCAGGAATCCATCCGGCTGGTCCGACCAGTAGCCGACCAGGATTCGATCGAAGCCGGCCTCTTCGTGGGCGCGTGCGAAAGCGGCGATGTAAGGCTTGTCGAGGATAGGTCCGACCGGCGCGAGGGTCTCCGAGGCCAGGCGATGGCCGATCATGCCGAGAAACTGGATGCTCATGGTCCGTACTCAGTGGAAGGCTTCGTTGAAGGACGTGTCGATCACCGTGGAAGTGTCGAACGGCTTGGGCAAGGCACCGGTCTGCAGCAGGAAATCCGCGGTCTCCTGGTAGTCGGTGGCGGCCTGGGCGTCTACCGGGCCGACGCTCATGCCGGCCTGGCCGATCCAATGGCGGGAGACTGCCCGGTCGAGATTGGCCTTCTGCGCCCAGAGGTCGGCGTACTGCTCCTTGTGTGCCTCGACCCAGGCCCGTGCCTTGCGCAGGCGGCCGAGGAAGTCGGCGATCTGCGCGCGCCTGGGCTCGATGGAAGCAGCGTTGGCGGCGATGCTGGACAGCCCCGGCATCAGGTCGCGGGCGGTGAGAATCGGCCGTGCGCCGGAAACCACGATCTGCTGCGAGATATACGGCTCCCACACCGGAAAGGCATCGATGCTGCCGCGCGGCAAGGCGGCGGCGGCGTCGATCGGCATCAGCTTGACGAACTCCACGTAGTCCTTCGGCAAGCCGGCTTTCTCCAGCGCGCGCAAGGTCAGTTGCTGGCTCCAGGCACCGGGCCAGTAGGCGACTTTCCTGCCCTTGAGATCGGCAATGCTGCGCACCGGAGAATCCTTCGGCACCAGCAGGGCTATGGTATCGAGGTTCTGCCGCGAGACGCCGACCAGCTTCACCGGCGCACCCTTGGCGGCGAGGAAGATGAAGCCCGAGTCGCCGAGGAAACCCAGGTCCAGCGCTCCGGCCTGCAACCCTTCGGCCACCGGCGCGGCGGACTGGAAATGCTTCCATTCGACCTGGTAAGGCGCGCCTTCGAGAACTCCCGAGGCCTCCATTGAAGCCCGCACGTTGTAGTAGTTCTGGTCGCCCACACGCAACGTCGGCAGGTCTGCGGCCTGGGCCAGGGAGGCACCGAGCAGAAGCGTGGCGAAGCTGGTTAACAGGTATTGCTTGAGTTTCATCGGAGCTCCTCAACCGGCGTGCCGCAACAGCGGCAGGCGGGCGATATGGTCATGTATGGCGGGAATCAGGCCCTGGCCGTAGCGCACGGCGTCGCCGAGCGGATCGAAGCCTCGAATCAGGAAGGTCGAGACGCCCAGCCGGTAGTACTCGCCAAGCGCAGCGGCAACCTGCTCGGGGGTGCCTACCAGGGCGGTGGAGTTCCAGCGCGCCCCGGTCAGCCGGGCCACGCCGGTCCACAAACGGCTGTCGAGCACCTCGCCCTGCTCGGCGGCGGCCAGCAGGCGCTGCGAACCGACGTTCTGCGGCTGGTGGTCGCGCAGCGGCAGACCGAGGCGCGCACGGTTCTCGCGGACCTGTTCGAGCACCTCGGCGGCACGCTTCCAGGCGGCCTCCTCGGTATCCGCGACGATCGGCCGGAATGACACCGAGAAGCGCGGATCGCGTCCCTGGGCCTTGGCGGCGGCGCGCACTCGGCGGATATGCCCGTCGACCGCGGCCAGCGGCTCGCCCCAGAGCATGTAGGTGTCGGCGTGCCTGGCGGCGACCTCGATGGCTGCGTCGGAGGAGCCACTGAAATAGATCGGTATGTGCGGCGACTGGCGCGGGCGCACCGCTGGCGAGGCGCCCTGGAAGCGGTAGAACTCGCCGTCGAAATCCACCGGTCCCGTGGCGGTCCAGATAGCACGCAGGGCTTGCAGGTATTCATCGGTACGGGCGTAGCGGCGGTCATGGTCGAGGTAGTCGCCATCGCGCGCGAGGTCCTCGTCGTTACCACCACTGACTACGTTCAGGGCCAGGCGGCCCTCGCTGAACTGATCCAGGGTGGCCAGTTGGCGTGCCGCCAGCGGCGCTGCGATCACCCCCGGGCGATAGGCCAGGAGAACGCCAAGGCGCCGGGTGGCAGCGGCGACGAAGGAACTGACCACCGTGCCCTCGGCGGCATTGCTGAAATACCCCACCAGCACCCGGTCGAAGCCGGCGTCCTCATGGGCCTGGGCGAAACGCCGGACGAAACCGGCGTCCACAGCCTCCCCCAACGGCTGGTCCACCTCGGAACTCGGTGTGGCGGTGATCATGCCGAGAATTTCCACGCTCACGCTGTTGCCCTCGCCTGGGCCGCTCGACTGATAAGGTTGGCGGCTGTCGTTATAAGAAAAACATCTGCATGGGTGCTTTTCTTAGAAGCTACAGGCTGAAACTACATGATGGAAATTCATTTTTGTCATATCTTAATATGCTAAACACGCATATTTAGCTTTTCCGTCTTTGCGTTTCCCAAGGCGGACACTATGCGTAGCCGCCCTCGCTCCCTCTTCCCTCTGAAGCGAAAAGGGGCTCGCAGGGGAATGTTGATCCCGACTGCAGCCCCTTCTCATTCACGCTCCCGTCTCCCGGGGATCTCCCAGCGCCGCTACTCAACCGGCTTGCATATCCAACCCCTCGGCCACCGCCCTGCCGAACAGCCGTGCCGGCGTCTCCAGATTGCCCAGCAGGCGCGGACGCACCAGCCAGAGCTGGATCAGCGGCTGGAAATCCTCCAATTGCAGCACCTGCAACTGATCGCGGTAGCGGCTACGCGCCAGGGCCGGCGCCGGCACCAGGCCGAGACCCCGGCCCGCGGCGACCAGGCCCAGTTGCAGCTCGCTGCCGAAAGTCTCGAGGTTCAGTTGCAGGCCCAGGCCCTGATCGGCCAGGGCCCGTTGCAGGCCGGCACGGAAGCCGCAGCCATCGGGGTTGAGCACCCAGCCATGGTGGTAGCAATCGAGCAGGCGTCGCGCCTGGATGGCACTGTCGCGGGCGACCACCACGCAGAGTTCCATGCGCCCTAGGGGCGTGGCGCCGAGTTCTTCGGGGAACACCTTGCTTGGCGGAAACAACACCACTGCCGCGTCCAGTTCGGCATTCTCCAGGCGCGCCAGCAAATGGCTGCCCCAGCCAGTGCCGACCTGCGCGCGCAGCTCCGGGTACTCGTCGGCCAGCCGCCGAAGGGCATCCAGCAACACCACCTCGCCGATACTCTGCGGCACGCCCAGGCGCAGCACGCCACTTGGTGTGGCGTCGCCGGCCACCAGTTCGCGCAGGCCATCCACCTCGCGCAGCACCCGCCGGCACTGTTCGTAGACCCGCAGTCCGCTGGCGGTGGGTTTGAGCGGCTTGGTATTGCGGTCCAGCAATGCCACTCCGAGGGACTCCTCCAGGCTCTGTACCCGCCGGGTGATCGCAGACTGGGTCAGGCCCAGGCTCTCGGCGGCCTGGCTCAGGGAAGCGTTGCGGATCACCGCGACGAAGGCGTCGATGTCATCGATTTTCATGGGGCCGGCACCAATTGCATTTCTCGCATATTAGCTTAGATTCAAAATGCATTTCAGGAATAAAAAAGCGTTTGCTACCGTACCGCCAGAACTTCCCGGAGTGAATCCCCGCATGTCATCCATCCTGCGCCTCGACCGCCTGCGCCAGTTCATCGGCGAGCTGGCGACACTGCTCGACAGCCGTCCCGACGAATCCACCCTGCTCACCCAAGCCTCCCCCCTGCTGGCCGAGCTGGTGCGCCAGGACGACTGGCTGCCGGAAGACTGCGCCCGCCCCGATCCACAGCGCTACCAACAGTACCTGCTGCATGTCGACTCACGGCAGCGCTTCTCGGTGGTCAGCTTCGTCTGGGGGCCGGGCCAGATCACACCGGTACACGATCATCGGGTCTGGGGCCTGATCGGCATGCTCCGCGGGGCCGAATACTCGCAGCCGTACGCCTTCGATGCGGGGGGGCGTCCGCATCCCAGCGGAGCCCGTCGACGCCTGGAGCCCGGCGAGGTCGAAGCGCTGTCGCCACGCATTGGCGACGTGCACCAGGTGAGCAACGCCTTCAGCGACCGCACATCCATCAGTATCCACGTCTACGGCGCCAATATCGGTGCGGTACGGCGTGCCGTGTTCAGCGCCGAAGGTGAGGAAAAACCCTTCATTTCCGGCTATTCCAACAGCCGCTTGCCCAATATCTGGGACCTGTCGAAAGAGAACCCCGCATGAGCCAGATCGCCGTACGCACCTTCCACGATATCCGCGCCGCTCTCCTCGCCCGCCGGGAGCTGGCGCTGCGCGACCTGCGCGAAGAGGACCCGTTCGCCCAGGCCCATCCCCTGTTCGCCGCCAACCTGCCGCTGTCCAGGCTGGAACTGGAGATCCATGCCCGGGTGCCGCGCCGCGACACGCCGATTACCGTCTACGACGACGGCGAAGGCCTGGCGCCGGTCGCCGCGCAACGCCTCCTCGACCTCGGCTACAGCGACGTGGCCTTGCTCGATGGCGGCCTGTCCGGTTGGCGCAACACCGGCGGCGAGCTGTTCAGGGATGTGAACGTGCCGAGCAAGGCCTTCGGCGAACTGGTGGAGGCCGAGCGCCACACGCCATCGCTGGCCGCGGAGGAAGTACAGACTTTGCTCGACGCCAGGGCCGACGCGGTGATCCTGGATGCCCGTCGTTTCGACGAATACCAGACCATGAGTATCCCCGGCGGCATCAGCGTGCCCGGCGCCGAACTGGTGCTGCGCGTCGCCGAACTGGCGCCGGACCCGCGCACCCGGGTGATAGTCAACTGTGCCGGGCGCACTCGTAGCATCATCGGTACCCAGTCGCTGCTCAACGCCGGCATCCCCAACCCGGTGGCGGCATTACGCAACGGCACCATCGGCTGGACGCTGGCCGGTCAGCAACTGGAACACGGCCAGACGCGACGCTTCGGTGCGATCTCGCAGGACACTCGCAAGGCCGCCGCCCAGCGCGCCCGTGCCGTCGCCGACCGCGCCGGCGTCGAACGCCTCGACCTGGCCGGTCTGGCCCAATGGCAGGACGAGCACGACCGCACCACCTACCTGCTCGACGTACGCACGCCCGAGGAATACGAAGCCGGTCACCTGCCTGGCTCCCGCTCCACGCCCGGTGGCCAGCTGGTTCAGGAAACCGACCATGTCGCCAGCGTGCGCGGCGCGCGCCTGGTACTGGTGGACGACGATGGCGTACGCGCCAACATGAGCGCCTCCTGGCTGGCCCAGATGGGCTGGCAGGTCGCGGTACTGGACGGACTCTCCGACGCCGACTTCAGCGAGAGGGGCGCCTGGAGCGCGCCGCTGCCGGGGCAACCCCGGGCCGACACCATCGACCCGACCACCCTCGCCGCCTGGCTGGGCGAACCGGGCACCCGGGTGCTCGACTTCACCGCCAGCGCCAACTATGCGAAACGCCACATCCCCGGCGCCGCCTGGGTATTGCGCAGCCAGTTGAAGCAGGCACTGGAACGGCTGGGCACGGCCGAGCGCTACGTACTCACCTGCGGCAGCAGCCTGCTGGCGCGCTTCGCCGTGGCGGAAGTCCAGGCACTCAGCGGCAAGCCGGTGTTCCTTCTCGACGGCGGCACCAACGCCTGGGTCGCCGCGGGCCTGCCGACGGAAGACGGCGAAAGCCTGTTGGCGTCGCCGCGCATCGACCGCTACCGCCGCCCCTACGAAGGTACCGACAATCCGCGCGAAGCGATGCAGGGCTACCTGGACTGGGAGTTCGGCCTGGTGGAGCAACTCGGTCGCGACGGAACCCACGGCTTCTTCGTGATCTGAAGCCATTACCCGACGAAATCGGAGAGTCATCGAATCGACGCCGGGCAGGCTGCGGAAACGATCCGGAAGTGCGGAAGAGCAGCGCCCCGAAAATGCAAAAGCCCCGCTCAGCGGTGCTTTTCAGTACGCGAATATGGCGGAGGCGGTGAGATTCGAACTCACGGAAGAGTCTCCCCTTCGACGGTTTTCAAGACCGTTGCCTTAAACCACTCGGCCACACCTCCGCATCGCGGGGCGCCATAGTACCGGATAGCAACACACTGTCAAACTCTATCGATTGGCCCTGGCAGAGGCTTTGCTATCATGCCCATCAGTACGTCATGGACCCGTTCCCGTTAAGGAGTACCCACACCATGCAAGAACAGCAATATCAGCTGAACTCCGCCGTCGCGGAACAGCGTGAAGTCAGCGGCGTTCTGCGCAATACCTACGGCCTGCTGGCACTCACCCTGGCCTTCAGCGGCCTGGTGGCCTACGTTTCGCAGCAGATGCGCCTGCCCTATCCGAACGTGTTCGTGGTGCTGATCGGCTTCTACGGCCTGTTCTTCCTCACCGTGAAGCTGCGCAACAGCGCCTGGGGCCTGGTCAGCACTTTCGCCCTGACCGGCTTCATGGGCTACACGCTCGGCCCGATCCTCAACATGTACCTCGGCCTGCCCAACGGCGGCAGCGTCATCACTTCGGCGTTCGCCATGACCGCCCTGGTGTTCTTCGGCCTGTCCGCCTATGTGCTGACCACCCGCAAGGACATGAGCTTCCTGTCCGGCTTCATCACCGCCGGCTTCTTCGTCCTGCTGGGCGCCGTGCTGGTATCGCTGTTCTTCCAGATCAGTGGCCTGCAACTGGCGATCAGCGCCGGCTTCGTCCTGTTCTCCTCGGCGATGATCCTCTACCAGACCAGCGCGATCATCCACGGCGGCGAACGCAACTACATCATGGCCACCATCAGCCTGTACGTGTCGATCTACAACCTGTTCATCAGCCTGTTGCAGATCTTCGGCATCGCTGGCGGCGACGACTGATAGAAAGCGCCTCCGGAAAAGCCCGTCCCCGCGACGGGCTTTTTCATTTGCGGACCGGCAAAACACAGGCATTGGTTTATCATTCGAAGAAATCCTTCGCGTATCGCAGCATGAAATTCGCCATCGCCCTATTCGCCCCCCCCCACTCCCCCGCCGCCCGCCGCGCGCTGCGCTTCAGCGAAGCCGCGCTGGCCGGCGGGCACGAAATCGTCCGCCTGTTCTTCTACCAGGACGGCGTGCACAGCGCCTCGGCCAACGTCGTGAGCGGCCAGGACGAGTTCGACCTGCCCGCCGCCTGGCGCGAGTTGGTCGAGCGCAACGGCCTGGACGCCGTGGTCTGCATCGCCGCCGCCCTTCGCCGCGGCGTGCTGAACGCCGAGGAAGCCGAACGCTACGGCCGTCCCGGCGCCAACCTTGGCGCACCATGGGAACTGTCCGGACTCGGCCAGTTGCACGAGGCGGCGCAAACCGCGGACCGCCTGGTCTGCTTCGGAGGCGACCGATGAGCCAGTCGCTGCTGATCATCAGCCGCCAGTCGCCCTGGTCCGGCCCGAGCGCCCGCGAGGCGCTGGACATAGCCCTGGCCGGCGGCGCCTTCGATCTACCGGTCGGCATGCTGTTCCTCGACGACGGCGCGTTCCAGCTGGCTCCCGGCCAGCATCCTGCGCACCTGCAGCAGAAGGACCTGCAGGCCAACCTGCAGGCCCTGCCGATGTTCGGCGTGGACGACCTCTACGTCTCGGCCCGCAGCCTGCGCGAGCGTGGCCTGGCGGAAGAGCGCCTGGCCCTCGCGGTCGAGGTGCTCGACGACCAGGCCCTGCGCGACCTGCTGCAACGCTACGACCAGGTGATTACCCTCTGATGGCCACGACCCTCCACGTACTGTCCCGCTCGCCGTTCAATGACGGCCGCCTGGGCAGTTGCCTGTACCTGCTCAACCCCGGCGACGGCCTGCTGCTCTGCGGCGACGCCGTGCACGCCTTGCTGGCCGGCAGCCACGCCTGCCAGGCCCTGGAACTGATGCCGGCGGAAATCGAACTGTTCGCCCTGCTGGAAGACCTCCAGGCGCGCGGTATCGAGGACGTCCCCGCTCGCCTGGTGGCGGTGGACTACCCCGGCTTCGTCGAACTCGCCACCCGCTTCGACAAGGTCAACAGTTGGCTATGACGCTCCTTACGCTGGAAGGCCGGGAAATCCGGCTGGACAAGGACGGCTACCTCGCCGCCCTCGACGATTGGTCGGAGCCGGTGGCGGAAGCCCTGGCCGCCCGCGAGGAGCTGGCCCTGACCGCCGAGCACTGGGAGATTCTCCAACTGCTCCGCGAGTTCTATGCGGAGTTCCAGCTGTCTCCGGCCAACCGCCCGCTGATCAAGTACGTCGCCCAGCGACTGGGGCCGGACAAGGGCAACAGCCTGCACCTCAACCACCTGTTCAAGGGCGCCCCGGCCAAGCTTGGCGCGAAGCTGGCCGGCCTGCCGAAACCGAGCAACTGTCTATGACTCTCTCGACTCCCGCCGAACATCCGTTCGCCCAGTTCGTCCGCATCCTCGGCAAAGGCAAGCGCGGAGCGCGCAGCCTGACCCGGGAGGAAGCCCGCGAGGCCCTCGGCATGATCCTCGACGGCAGGGTCGAGGACACCCAGCTGGGCGCCTTCCTCATGCTCCTGCGGCACAAGGAGGAAAGCAGCGAGGAACTGGCCGGTTTCACCGAGGCGGTGCGCGAGCGCCTGCAAGTCCCGTCCTTGCGCGTCGACCTCGACTGGCCCAGTTACGCCGGCAAGAAGCGCCACCTGCCCTGGTACCTGCTGGCCGCCAAGTGCCTGGCCGGCCATGGCGTGCGCATCCTCATGCACGGCGGCGGCGCGCATACCGCCGGACGCCTGTACAGCGAACAGTTGCTGGCGGCGCTGGAGATCCCGCTCTGCCACGACTGGCTGCAGGTAGAACAGGCCCTGGAGCGCGGCCACCTGGCGTTCATTCCGCTCGGCGCCTGGATGCCGGTGCTGCAACGTATGATCGATCTGCGCAATACCCTCGGTCTGCGCTCGCCGATCCATTCGCTGGTTCGCCTGCTCAACCCCCTGAATGCGGATTGCATCCTGCAGAGCATCTTCCACCCCGGTTACCAGGAAACCCACCGCGAGGCCAGCCGCCTGCTCGGCGACCGGGCCATCGTCATCAAGGGCGAAGGCGGCGAGGTCGAAGTCAACCCGGACGTCGTCGCCCACCTGTATGGTTGCGACCAGGGCGAAGCCTGGGACGAGGAATGGCCGGCATTGTCGACGCACCGGCACATGAAGCCGGAACAGCTCGACCCGGGTTTCCTTCGGGCCGTCTGGGACGGCCGCGAAGGCGACGCCTATGGCCACCTGGCGGTGCTCTCCAGCATGGCCCTGGCGCTACGGGCCCTTGGCAAGAATCGCGAAGAAGCCTTCAAGGAAGCCGCACACTACTGGGCGACCCGAAACGAATCGATCTGATCGATACGAATAGCCCTTTATTTATATAAATTTATCGATCGACCGACACTAGACTGTTCCTCCAACGACGTATGGAGGAACCCGCTCATGGGACAGTTGATCGATGGCCGCTGGCACGACCAGTGGTATGACACACAGAAAGACGGCCGCTTCCAGCGCGAAAACGCCCAGCGCCGCCATTGGCTGGGCGAGCCGGCGTTCCCCGCCGAGGGCGGGCGCTACCATCTCTATGTCTCGCTGGCCTGCCCCTGGGCCCATCGGACCCTGATCGTGCGCAAGCTGAAGGGGCTGGAGTCGCTGGTGGATGTTTCGGTGGTCAGTTGGCTGATGCGCGAGAACGGCTGGACCTTCGACCCCGCCCACGGCTCCACTGGCGATCGCCTCGACGGCCTGGCCTTTCTGCACCAGCGCTATACCCGCGACGACCCGCACTACAGCGGCCGGGTCACGGTGCCGCTGCTGTGGGACAAGCAGGCGCAGAAGATCGTCAACAACGAATCAGCCGATATCGTCCGCATCTTCAACAGCGCCTTCGACGCCATCGGCGCCAACGCGCTGGACTTCTACCCGGAGCCGCTGCGCGAGGAGATCGACCGCCTCAACGGACGCATCTATCCTGCGGTCAACAACGGCGTGTACCGTGCTGGCTTCGCCACTCGCCAGGACGCCTACGAGGAGGCCTTCGTCCAGTTGTTCGAGGAACTGGACTACCTGGAAGGCTTGCTCGGCGAACGCCGCTACCTGGCCGGCGAATACCTGACCGAGGCCGATATCCGCCTGTTCACCACCCTGGTGCGCTTCGATGCGGTGTACCACGGACACTTCAAGTGCAACCTGCGGCGCATCGAAGACTACCCGAATCTTTCCGGCTGGCTGCGCGAACTGTACCAACGCCCGGGCATCGGCGAGACAGTGGACTTCGAACATATCAAGGGGCACTACTACGCCAGCCACCGCACCATCAACCCGACCGGGATAGTACCGCTGGGCCCGCGTCTCGACCTAGCGCGCGCGCCAGGCCGGGAACGACTTCCCGGCAAGGGCATCTGGGGAGAAGGCTGAAGGCTCAGGCGTCCTCGCGGGCGCCTTCGAACCAGGCCAACTTGTCGCGCAGTTGCACGACTTCGCCGACGATCACCAGGGTCGGCGCATGCACTTCGTGCTCGGCCACCAGCTGCGGCAGGTTTTCCAGGGTTCCGGTGAATACCCGCTGCTGGGCGGTGGTCCCCTGCTGGATCAGCGCCGCCGGGGTCTGCGCGGAGCGACCGTGGGCGACCAGTTGCTCGCAGATCACCGGCAATCCCACCAGGCCCATGTAGAACACCAGGGTCTGGCCAGGCGCTACCAGGTCCTGCCACGGCAGGTCGGTGGTGCCATCCTTCAGGTGACCGGTGACGAAACGAACCGATTGCGCATGGTCGCGATGAGTCAGCGGAATCCCGGCGTAGGCCGCGCAGCCGCTGGCCGCGGTGATTCCCGGCACGACCTGGAAAGGTATGCCGTGGGCAGCCAGTTCGTCGATTTCCTCACCGCCGCGGCCGAAGATGAATGGGTCGCCACCCTTCAGGCGCAGCACGCGCTTGCCCTGGCTGGCCAGCTCCACCAGCAGGCGGTTGATCCGATCCTGCGGCACCGCATGTTCGGCGCGGCGCTTGCCGACGTACAGGCGTTCGGCATCGCGGCGGCATAGTTCGAGGATCGACGGCGCCACCAGGCGATCGTAGAGCACCACGTCGGCCTGCTGCATCAGGCGCAGGGCACGGAACGTCAGCAGGTCCGGATCCCCCGGCCCGGCCCCGACCAGATATACCTCGCCCGTGGCTATGTGCGCGAGGCCGCCGGCCAGGCGCTCTTCCAGGAGACGCTCGGCTTCCGCCGGACGGCCGGCCAGGACACGCTCGGCGATCTCGCCCTGGAACAGGTTTTCCCAGAACACCCGGCGCTGCTGCAGGTCGGGTAGCAATTCCTTGACCCGGTGGCGGAAGCGGCTGGCGAGTCCGGCCAGTTGCCCGTAGGTCGAGGGAATCCAGGTTTCCAGCTTGGCCCGGATCAGCCGCGCCAGCACGGGCGCATCGCCGCCGCTGGAGACCGCCACCACCAGCGGCGAACGGTCGACGATGGCCGGGAAGATCACGCTGCACAGGGCCGGCGCGTCCACCACGTTGACCGGTATCCCGCGCGCATTGGCCGCTCGCGACACCTCGGCGTTCAGCGGTTCGTCGTCGGTGGCGGCGATGATCAGGGCGCAGCCGGGCTGGTCGCCGTCCTGGTAGTCGCGTTCGAGCAGCTCGCCGCCGCCCTGCTCCACCAGATGCCGCAGTTCGATGTGGATCTGCGGCGCGACCACGCGCAGGCGCGCGCCGGCGTCGGCCAGCAGGCGCGCCTTGCGCAGGGCGACTTCGCCGCCGCCGACCACCAGCGCGAGGCGCCCTTGCAAGGAGTGGAACAGCGGCAGGAAATCCATGTCAGCCGATCACCTCGATGCCAGCCATGTAGGGCTTGAGGACTTCCGGCACACGGATCGAGCCGTCCGCCTGCTGGTAGTTCTCCAGTACCGCCACCAGGGTGCGACCGACGGCCAGGCCGGAGCCGTTGAGGGTGTGCACCAGCTCGGGCTTGCCGGTTTCCGGATTGCGGTAGCGGGCCTGCATGCGCCGGGCCTGGAAGTCGCCGCAGTTGGAGCAGGAGGAAATCTCGCGGTACTTGTCCTGGCTGGGAACCCAGACTTCCAGGTCGTAGGTCTTGGTCGCACCGAAGCCCATGTCGCCGGTGCACAGCGCCAGCACCCGATACGGCAGCTCGAGCAGTTGCAGGACGCGCTCGGCGTTGGCGGTCAGGCCTTCCAGCGCCTCGTAGGAGGTGGCCGGATCGACGATCTGCACCATCTCCACCTTGTCGAACTGGTGCTGGCGGATCATGCCGCGGGTATCGCGCCCGGAGGCGCCGGCCTCGCTGCGGAAGCACGGGGTATGGGCGACGAACTTCAGCGGCAACTGCTTGGCATCGAGGATCTGCCCGGAGACAATGTTGGTCAGCGAAACCTCGGCGGTCGGGATCAGGTAGAGGTCGGCTTCGCCGTCGCGGCCGATCTTGAACAGGTCCTCCTCGAACTTCGGCAACTGGCCGGTGCCTTGCAGCGCCGGAGCCTGGACGAGATAGGGGGTGTAGGCCTCCTCGTAGCCATGCTCGGCGGTATGCAGGTTGATCATGAACTGCGCCAGGGCGCGATGCAGGCGGGCGATCGGGCCGCGCATGAGGGCGAAGCGCGCGCCGGAAAGCTTGGCGGCGGTCTCGAAATCCAGCCAGCCGTGCCGTTCACCGAGGGCGACATGGTCCTTGACCTCGAAATCGAAGGTCTTCGGCGTGCCCCAGCGACGCACTTCGACGTTGGCGTCCTCGTCGGCACCGACCGGCACCGACTCGTGCGGCAGGTTGGGAATGCCCAGCAGCATGGCATCCAGTTCGCCCTGGATGGCGTCCAGCTGGCGCTTGCCTTCCTCCAGCTCGGAGCCCATGCGGTCGACATCGGCCAGCAGCGGCGCGATGTCCTCGCCACGTTGCTTGGCCTGGCCGATCGCCTTGGAGCGCGCGTTGCGCTCGGCCTGCAGTTGCTCGGTACGGGTCTGTACCGACTTGCGCTGCTCTTCCAGCGCTTCGATGCGCGCGACATCCAGTTGGAAGCCACGGGTGGCCAGGCGGGCAGCCACTTCTTGCGGCTGGGTGCGTACCAGTTTGGGATCGAGCATGCTCTTTTCTCGTCTCGTGTCGGTTATCGGCGGTTCGTGGCCCGGTTGGCGCTTCGCCGGCCCCGGCGACGTCATCGACGCCGTCGCGGAAGCCTGGCTAGCTCCGCCGAGCCCATACCGCTCAGGATTTTCTGCGTTGGCGGGGGCTGGTGCGATCCAGCTCGGCCAGGTGTTCCAGCTTGTCGCGGATCTTCAGTTCCAGGCCCCTCGGCACCGGTTGATAGTAACGCCGCGGCTCCAGATCCTCGGGGAAATAATCCTCTCCGGCGGCATAGGCATCCGGCTCGTCGTGGGCGTAGCGGTATTCCTCGCCATAGCCGAGGCTCTTCATCAATTTGGTCGGCGCGTTGCGCAAGTGCAATGGCACTTCCCGCGAGCCGCTTTCGGCGACGTCGCGCATCGCCGCGTTGAACGCGCTGTACACCGCATTGCTCTTCGGCGCGCAGGCCAGGTAGACGATGGCCTGGGCCACCGCCAGCTCGCCTTCGGGGCTGCCCAGGCGCTCCTGCACGTCCCAGGCCGACAGGCACAGGCCGAGAGCGCGAGGATCGGCGTTGCCAACCTCCTCGCTGGCCATGCGCACCACCCGCCGGGCGATGTACAGGGGATCGCAGCCGCCGTCGAGCATGCGCGCGAACCAATAGAGTGCCGCGTCGGGATTGGAGCCGCGCACCGACTTGTGCAGCGCGCTGATCTGGTCGTAGAACGCCTCGCCGCCCTTGTCGAAACGCCGGCGGGTATCGCCGAGCAGATTCTGCAGCAGTTCGGGACTGATCTCGCTGCCGTCCTCGGCGAGGTCGGCAGCGTTCTCCAGCAGGTTCAGCAGGCGCCGCCCATCGCCGTCGGCGGCGGCCAGGAGAACCTGGAAGCTCTCCTCCGGCAGGCTCAGCTTGCGCTTGCCGAGGCCCTTGTCCTCGTTCAGCGCGCGGCCCAACAGCTTGCGCAGGGCGGCTTCGTCGAGGCTCTTGAGGACATACACGCGAGCCCGCGAGAGCAGCGCGTTGTTCAACTCGAAGGACGGGTTCTCGGTGGTCGCGCCAATGAAGATCAGCGTGCCGTCTTCCACATAGGGCAGGAAGGCATCCTGCTGGCTCTTGTTGAAGCGGTGCACCTCGTCGACGAACAGGATGGTCCGGCGCCCGTATTGCGCGGCGTGCTGCTTGGCCACCTCGACCGCCTGGCGGATCTCCTTGACCCCGGACAGCACCGCGGAAATGGTCTCGAAATGGGCGTCCGACACCTGCGCCAGCAGCCGCGCCAGGGTGGTCTTGCCGACTCCCGGCGGGCCCCAGAAGATCATCGAGTGCAGCGCGCCCTGCTCCAGCGCCTCGCGCAAGGGCTTGCCGCGGGCCAGCAGGTGTTCCTGCCCCACGTACTCGTCCAGGTTTGCGGGCCTCAGCCGTGCCGCCAGGGGCTGCGCGACGGGCTCGCTGCGGAACAGATCCACGGCTTGCGCTTACTCCTGGATCACGTCGACGCCCGGCGGAACGTCGAAGGTGAATTGCTTGGCATCCAGCGCCTCGTTCATCTTCACGTCGAAGAACAGGATGTTGGTGCGCTGGCCGACGCCATCGATCATCTGCATGTCGTTCACCTTGCCGCTGCGGAACGACAGGCGCAAGGTGTCGAAGAGGGTGTCCTTGGTCTTCGGCTTGAGTACGAAATCGACTACGTTGCCGCCTTCCTTGTAGGTGATGGCGAAGCTTTCGCTGATCTTCGAGATGTCGCCGGAGAGCAGCAGCGCCGGCGTCTGGGTCAGGCGCTGATCGAGCTTCTGGATGGTCACCTGCTCCAGGTCCGGGTCGTACAGCCAGACCTTCTCGCCGTTGGAAATGAGCAATTGCTCGTTCGGCGCATCGGTATGCCAGCGGAACAGTCCCGGCCGCTTCAGGCTCAGTTGGCCGGCGGTTTCCTGCAGGCGCGTGCCGCTACCGTCCAGGGTCAGTTGGGAAAAACGCGCGGTCAGGGTCTGGGCCTTGTTCAGCAGGCCGGTCAGGCGCTGGACGGCGGCGCTGTCGTCGGCATGGGCCAGCGAAGCGCCCATGGCCAGGGCGGCAACGAACAACGTGCGGATCAGTCGCATCGGAATCCTCTAAAACCTGTCGGGTTCAATCACGAACCGGCGCCGGCGCGATGACTTCGCGGGAGCCGTTGGTATTCATCGGGGTGACCACGCCGGCCATCTCCATCGCCTCGATCATCCGCGCGGCGCGGTTGTAGCCGATCTTCAGCTTGCGTTGCACGGCGGAGATCGATGCCCGGCGACTCTCGGTGACGAAACGTACCGCCTCGTCGTAGAGCGGGTCGTCCTCGCTGCCTTCGCCGGAGCCGTCGCCGCCATCGAAGGAACCGCCACCGCCGCCGCCTTCGTCGACGCCAGCGAGGATGTCCTCGATGTAGTCGGGCGCGCCGCGCAGCTTCCAGGCCTCGACCACCCGGTGCACCTCGTCGTCGGAAACGAAGGCGCCGTGTACGCGAATCGGCAGGCCTGTGCCCGGCGGCAGGTAGAGCATGTCGCCGTGGCCGAGCAGTTGTTCGGCGCCCCCCTGGTCGAGGATGGTGCGCGAGTCGATCTTGCTGGAGACCTGGAAGGCGATCCGGGTCGGGATGTTGGCCTTGATCAGGCCGGTGATCACGTCCACCGACGGCCGCTGGGTCGCCAGGATCAGGTGGATACCGGCCGCCCGCGCCTTCTGCGCGATACGGGCGATAAGCTCCTCGACCTTCTTGCCGACGATCATCATCATGTCGGCGAATTCGTCGACCACCACCACGATGGTCGGCAGGGTGCTCAGTTGCGGCGGCTCGTCGTCCGGGCTTTCGCGACGGAACAGCGGGTCGGTCAGCGGCGTGCCGGCCTCCTCGGCGTCCTTCACCTTGCGGTTGAAGCCAGCCAGGTTGCGCACGCCCATGGCCGCCATCAGGCGGTAGCGCCGCTCCATCTCCGCCACGCTCCAGCGCAGGGCGTTGGCGGCTTCCTTCATGTCGGTGACCACCGGGCAGAGCAGGTGCGGGATCCCTTCGTAGATCGACAGTTCGAGCATCTTCGGGTCGATCATGATCAGTCGCGCCTCACTCGGCGTGGACTTGAACAGGATCGACAGGAGCATGGCGTTGACCCCCACCGACTTACCGGAGCCGGTGGTACCGGCCACCAGCAGGTGCGGCATCTTCGCCAGGTCGGTGATGATCGGCCGACCGCCGATGTCGTGGCCCAGGGCCAGCGGCACGGTGGACTTGTGCTCGTCGTACTCCGGCGACGACAGCACTTCGGAGAAGCGCACCATCTGCCGGTCTTCGTTGGGAATCTCGATGCCGACAGTGGTCTTGCCGGGAATCACTTCCACCACCCGCACGCTGATCACCGCCAGCGAGCGCGCCAGGTCCTTGGCCAGGTTGGAAATGCGGCTGACCTTGACCCCCGCCGCGGGCTGGATCTCGAAACGGGTGATCACGGGGCCCGGATGCACCGAATCCACGCTGACCTCGACGCCGAACTCCTTCAGCTTGATCTCCAGCAGGCGCGACATCGCCTCCAGCGACTCGGGCGAGTAGCTCTTCTGCTTCACTTCCGCCGGGTCGAGCAGCGACAGCGGCGGCAGGGTGCCCTCCACCGCCGTATCGACGAACAGCGGCGCCTGCTTCTCTTTCAGCACGCGCTTGCTCGGCTCCGGGGCCTTCGGCGGCGGTGGCGGATCGATCTTCGGCGGCGGGCGCTTCTCCCGCTCGCTCATGTGCTTGGCCAGGGCCTCTTCGCGTTCCAGCAGGCGCTCCTTGGCCTTGGACTGTTCGCGGCGGTCCGGCACGCTCGGCGCCACCACCTCGGCGACACGCTCGTCGACCTCGCGCAGTTGCGCGACCAGTTGCTTGCGCTCGGCGCGCGCGCCCATCCAGCGATTGAAGGCGTTCTGGATCAGTTCGAAGAAGTCCAGGGTGATCTTGCCGGTGACATCCATCACCTTGAACCAGGAGAGGTCGGCGAACACCGTCAGGCCGAAGAGGAACAAGGCGAAGAACACCAGCGTGCTGCCCTGCACGTTCAGCGCATCCACCGCGACGCGGCCCAGGCTCTGGCCGATGGCGCCGCCGGCCGAGGCGCTGGCCGGCATGTGGCCGCTGGCGTGGAAATGGATGTAGGCCAGTGCCGAGCCGGCCAGGATCAGGAAGATCAGCCCGACCAGGCGCCAGGAAAACAGCCAGGTGTTCCATTCCCACGGCAGGTTGCGGCGGCGGAATACCTGCCAGGTCTTGATGCCCAGCAACAGCGGAAAGAGGTAGGCGAAGTAGCCGAGCGTCATGAACAGGATATCGGCGGATACCGCACCGAGCCGACCGGCGGCATTCTGCACCTGGTCAACCTGGCTCGAGTGACTCCAGCTCGGATCGGCCGGGTCATAGGTGAGCAGAGCCATCCACAAGTAGAGGCAGAGCGCGCCCAGCGCGATCAGGACCCCTTCCTTCAGGCGGGAATGCAGTTGCTGACGCCATGCGGCGGCATGGCTCGCGGTGGTCGAATCCTTCAAATCGCTATTTTTCCTGCGCACGGCTGGTGCTTTAGAAGCTGTCTTGGTCAAAACGCGCCTATTGTACGGCTTTAGGGAAACTCTGAAAAATCACACCCGAAATCAGCGGCAATCCGTGCGTGGCTGATCCCGGCCCCGGGGTTTTGCCGGCCTTTTGCGGATAGGTGTAGCATAGCCGGCAGAACTCTTCAGGCGGCTCCATTGGAGCACGCATTTTCTTATGTGACAAAGGCTTATGGAGTCTTTTTATGAGTGAAGTCAAGCATTCGCGCCTCATCATCCTGGGCTCCGGTCCGGCCGGCTATACCGCCGCCGTGTACGCCGCACGCGCCAATCTCAAGCCAGTGGTGATCACCGGCATCCAGCCAGGCGGCCAGCTGACCACCACCACCGAAGTCGACAACTGGCCGGGCGACGTCGAAGGCCTTACCGGCCCGGCGCTGATGACCCGCATGCAGCAGCACGCCGAGCGTTTCGACACCGAGATCGTCTACGACCACATCCACACCGCCGAGTTGCAACAGCGCCCCTTCACACTGAAGGGCGATAGTGGCACTTATACCTGCGATGCATTGATCATTGCCACCGGTGCCTCCGCGCAATACCTGGGCATGTCGTCGGAAGAAGCCTTCATGGGCAAGGGCGTTTCCGCCTGCGCCACCTGCGACGGCTTCTTCTACCGCAACCAGGTGGTCTGCGTGGTCGGCGGCGGCAATACCGCCGTCGAGGAAGCGCTGTACCTGGCCAACATCGCCAAGGAAGTCCACCTGATCCACCGTCGCGACAAGCTGCGTTCGGAGAAAATCCTCCAGGACAAGCTGTTCGACAAGGCCGAGAACGGCAACGTGCGCCTGCACTGGAACACCACCCTGGACGAGGTGCTGGGCGACGCCAGCGGCGTCACCGGCGTCACCGGCGTACGCCTGAAGAGCACCATCGACGGCAGCACCAGCGAACTGTCGCTGGCCGGCGTGTTCATCGCCATCGGCCACAAGCCGAACACCGACCTGTTCCAGGGCCAACTGGAAATGCGCGATGGCTACCTGCGGATCCACGGCGGCAGCGAAGGCAACGCCACCCAGACCAGCATCGAAGGCGTGTTCGCCGCCGGCGACGTGGCCGACCACGTCTACCGCCAGGCCATCACTTCCGCCGGCGCCGGCTGCATGGCAGCGCTGGATGCCGAAAAATACCTCGACGACCATTGATCGGACCCGGGGGAGGCCCGCCCTCCCCTACCCCGCCATGCTGACCTGGCTTTCCCGCACCGACTTCGACTTTCCGCCCCTCGACAAGGCCTTGCAGGAGCCCAACGGGCTGCTCGCGGCCGGCGGCGACCTCAATCCGCAACGCCTGGTCGCAGCCTATCGCCACGGCTGCTTCCCCTGGTACCAGGATGGCCAGCCGATCCTCTGGTGGTCGCCCGACCCGCGCACCGTCCTGTTCCCCGACGAACTGCACGTTTCCCGCAGCCTGGCCAAGTGCCTGCGCCAGCAACGCTTCGAAGTCACTTTCAACCATGACTTCCAGGCGGTGATCCAGGCTTGTGCCGCGCCGCGTGACTACGCCGACGGCACCTGGATCACCACGCCGATGCAACTGGCCTACCAGGAGCTGCACCTGCGCGGAATTGCCCACTCCGTGGAAGTCTGGCAGGAGCGACAACTGGTCGGCGGCCTCTACGGCCTGGCCATGGGCAGGCTGTTCTTCGGCGAATCGATGTTCAGCCGCGCCGACAACGCTTCCAAGGTCGGCTTCGTCACGCTGGTCCGCCATCTGCGCGACGCCGGCTTCGTCCTCATCGACTGCCAGATGCCGACCCGCCACCTGCACAGCCTGGGCGCCCGCGCCATCAGCCGGGGGGAATTCGCCGACTACCTGCAACGCTATCGCGACCAGCCTCCTACCGGCGACCTGGATTTTTAGGCGAGTTTCCGTGCCTGGCATAAACTTGCTTATGGGTCCCTGCTGGAGTTCACCATGACCGAACTCGCCCGACTGAAGTTCTACGCGACGCAACCGCACCCGTGCAGCTACCTGCCCGAGGAGCAGGCAACCACCCTGTTCCTCGATCCCAGCCAGCCCATGGACACGCAGCTGTACGCCTCGCTGTCGGAGGTCGGCTTCCGCCGCAGCGGCGACCATCTCTATCGTCCGCACTGCCAGCATTGCACCGCCTGCATCGCCGCGCGCATACCGGTCGCCGACTTCAGCCCGAACCGCCAGCAGCGGCGCATCCTCAAGCGCAATGCGGAACTGCAGGTGATCCGCAAGCGACCGAGCTTCAACGAGGAGTACTACGACCTCTATCGGCGCTACATCGAGCAACGCCACGCCGACGGCGACATGTATCCGCCCAGCCGCGACCAGTTCGCCACCTTCCTGGTCCGCGACCTGCCCTTCTGCTGCTTCTTCGAGTTCCGCCTGCATGGCCGCCTGCTGGCCATAGCCGTGACGGACGTGCTGCCGAACGGACTCTCGGCCGTCTATACCTTCTACGATCCCGACGAAGAGCAGCGCAGCCTGGGACGCTATGCGATCCTCTGGCAGATCGCCGAGACCGAACGCCTGGGCCTGCAGGCCGTCTACCTGGGCTACTGGATCAAGAATTGCCGCAAGATGAACTACAAGACCCAGTACCGGCCCATCGAACTGTTCGTCAACCAGCGCTGGGTCGCCCTCACCTGATAGCCGTGTGGCGCTATTGTCGATTTTCTGGCACAATGCACGCCGCTTTTCACGGCCCACCTCTCATTGAAAGGGCCACCCATAGATACCGAGGGCTCTACTGCATGTCGAAAGAAGACAGCTTCGAAATGGAAGGTACTGTCGTCGACACCCTGCCCAACACCATGTTCCGTGTGGAGTTGGAAAATGGGCACGTCGTCACCGCGCACATCTCCGGCAAAATGCGCAAGAACTACATCCGCATCCTCACCGGCGACAAGGTCCGCGTGGAACTGACGCCCTACGACCTGAGCAAGGGCCGCATCACCTACCGCGCCCGCTGAGTCGACACGAGCCGCTGCGGCTCGCCGATTGCAAAAGAAAACGCCCGGCATCTGCCGGGCGTTTTCGTTGCCGCGCTCGGATCAGGCGGGCTCCGCCGCCGTGATCTCGAACTCGAAGGCCAGCTCGTCGCCCTTCAGGTCGACATGCACCAGGCCGCCATGCTCGGCCAGCTCGCCGAACAGGATCTCCTCGGCCAACGGCCGCTTGATCTTGTCCTGGATAAGCCGCGCCATCGGTCGCGCACCCATCTGCACGTCGTAGCCCTTCTCCGCCAGCCAGCCGCGCGCCGCATCGCTGACCTCGAGCTGGACGCGCTTGTCCTCCAGCTGCGCCTGCAGCTCGGTGAGGAACTTGTCGACCACGCTCTTGATCGTCTCGGTGCTCAGGCGGCCGAACTGGATGATGGTATCCAGGCGGTTGCGGAACTCCGGGGTGAAGCTCTTCTTGATCACTTCCATCGCATCGGTGGTGTGATCCTGCTGGTTGAAGCCGATCGACGCGCGCGCCGCCACTTCCGCGCCGGCGTTGGTGGTCATGATCAGGATGATGTTGCGGAAGTCCGCCTTACGCCCGTTGTTGTCGGTCAGGGTGCCGTGGTCCATCACCTGCAGCAGCAGGTTGAAGACCTCCGGGTGAGCCTTCTCGATCTCGTCGAGCAGCAATACGCAGTGCGGGGTCTTGGTGATCGCCTCGGTGAGCAGGCCGCCCTGGTCGAAGCCGACGTAGCCCGGAGGCGCACCGATCAGCCGCGACACGGTATGCCGCTCCATGTACTCGGACATGTCGAAGCGCACCAGTTCCACGCCCAAGGCCTTCGCCAACTGCCGCGCCACTTCGGTCTTGCCCACGCCGGTGGGACCGGCGAAGAGGAACGAGCCGACCGGCTTGTCCGGCGCCTTGAGCCCGGCCCGGGACAGCTTGATCGCGGTGGACAGCGACTCGATGGCGTCGTCCTGGCCGAACACGGTCAGCTTGAGGTCGCGTTCGAGGTTGCGCAGCAACTCCTTGTCGGAGGTGGTGACGTGTTTTGGCGGGATCCGCGCGATCTTCGCCACGATATCCTCGACCTGCGCCACCTCGATGCGCTTCACGCGCTTCTCTTCCGGCTGCAGGCGCTGGTAGGCGCCCGCCTCGTCGATGACGTCGATGGCCTTGTCCGGCATGTGCCGGTCGTTGATGTAGCGCGCCGCCAGCTCGGCCGCGGCGCGCAGCGCCTCGTCGCTGTACTCGATGTGGTGATGCTGCTCGAAGCGCCCCTTGAGACCCTTGAGGATGCCATAGGTGTCTTCCACCGACGGCTCGGTCACGTCGACCTTCTGGAAGCGCCGCGCCAAGGCCCGGTCCTTCTCGAAGATGCCGCGGAACTCCTGGAAGGTGGTCGAGCCGATGCAGCGGATCTCGCCCGAGGACAGAACCGGCTTGAGCAGGTTGGAGGCGTCCATTACCCCGCCGGATGCCGCACCGGCGCCGATGATGGTATGGATCTCGTCGATGAACAGCACCGCGTGCGGGCGCTTGCGCAACTCGTTGAGCAAGGCCTTGAAGCGCTTCTCGAAGTCGCCGCGGTACTTGGTACCCGCGAGCAAGGCACCCAGGTCGAGGGAGTAGACCACGCTGTCGGCCAGCAGGTCCGGCACCTGGCCATCGACGATGCGCTTGGCCAGGCCCTCGGCGATGGCCGTCTTGCCGACCCCCGCCTCACCTACCAGCAGCGGATTGTTCTTGCGCCGGCGGGCAAGGATCTGCGCCACCCGCTCGACTTCATGCTCGCGCCCCACCAGCGGGTCGATCCGCCCCTGGCGAGCCAGTTCGTTGAGGTTGCTGGCATAGGCGTCCAGCGGATGGTTGGACGTGGCCGACTCGCCACCTTCCTCATCCTGCATATCCTGCTCCCCATCCTGCGGATGTTCGGCATGCCCGGGCACCTTGGAGATGCCGTGGGCGATGTAGTTCACCACATCGATACGCGCAATGCTCTGCTGCTTGAGCAGGAACACCGCCTGGCTTTCCTGTTCGCTGAAGATCGCCACCAGGACATTGGCCCCGGTCACTTCGCGCTTGCCGGAACTCTGCACGTGGAACACCGCACGCTGCAGGACGCGCTGGAAGCCCAGCGTCGGCTGGGTTTCGCGCTCGTCGTCGTGCTGCGGGATCAGCGGCGTGGTGGAATCGATGAATTCCTGCAGGTCGCGCCGCAGCTTGTCCAGGTTGGCACCGCACGCACGCAATACCGTTGCCGCCGCCTCATTGTCCAGCAAGGCCAGCAGCAGGTGCTCAACCGTCATGAATTCATGGCGTTTGGCCCTCGCCTCCTTGAAGGCGAGATTGAGGGTGACTTCGAGCTCTCGATTCAACATGGCTTCACCTCGCTCCCAAACATCCGATCAACTGTCTTTCTCTATCTCGCAGAGCAATGGATGCTGGCTCTCCCGTGCATACTGATTGACCTGCATCGCCTTGGTTTCGGCCACGTCCCGGGTAAACAAGCCGCAGACCGCCTTACCCTGAGTATGTACCGTCAACATGATCTTGGTGGCTTTTTCCCGGTCCATGTTGAAGAACACTTCCAGCACTTCAACAACAAAGTCCATCGGCGTGTAATCGTCGTTGAACAGTACCACCTTATACAACGGTGGCGGCTGTAATACAGGCTTCGACTCCTGTACCGCGAGCCCCGCCCCTTCGTCCTCGTGTTCATGAGGCTCGGGATGGTCCTGATTGAATGTTAGTCGAATCTGGCTAGGTGCATGCATGAGGAAAAAAAGCTTTGCCTTTCTGGAAAGTTATGGACCGACATGATGTTGATCCGTTTCTCAGGCGTATGGTTCAGCGCCTTGACTAACTGCAAAAGGGTGTTACAAACAATGGAATACCCCTACAGGGTATCAGGGGTTCCGCACCCGTCTCGACCCAGGTCGGACGCGGGATCGTAGTGGATGATACTCCAGCGTTGGAGTCCTTTGCAGAGGGATATGAGCATGCTCAGCGGTAAGGTCAAGTGGTTCAACAACGCCAAGGGCTACGGGTTCATCCTGGCCGAGGGCCGAGATGAGGACCTGTTCGCCCATTACTCGGCCATTCAGATGGACGGTTACAAGACACTCAAGGCGGGCCAGCCGGTCAATTTCGAGATCATCCAGGGACCGAAGGGACTGCATGCCATCAACATCAGCCCCGCCACCGCGACAACCGCCGCACCCTCCGCCCCCGCCCCGCAGGAAGAGCCGCAGGCGACGCCCATCGAAGCCTGACCCCCAACGCGGATGCGGAAATGAAAAAGGCCGGTGCGAACCGGCCTTTTTCTCGTTCGGGCGCTAGCCCTTCCTACATCTTGGCGATCATCGCGTCGCCGAACTCCGAGCAGGACAGCAGGGTCGCGCCGTCCATCAGGCGTTCGAAGTCATAGGTCACGGTCTTGGCGGCGATCGCCCCGTTGGTGCCCTTGATGATCAGGTCGGCCGCCTCGGTCCAGCCCATGTGGCGCAGCATCATCTCCGCGGAGAGGATCAGCGAACCCGGGTTGACCTTGTCCTGGCCGGCGTACTTCGGCGCGGTGCCGTGGGTCGCCTCGAACATGGCCACCGAATCGGACAGGTTGGCGCCGGGCGCGATGCCGATGCCGCCGACCTCGGCCGCCAGGGCGTCGGAGAGATAGTCGCCGTTCAGGTTCAGGGTGGCGATCACGTCGTACTCGGCAGGGCGCAGCAGGATCTGCTGCAACATGGCGTCGGCGATCACGTCCTTGACCACGACGTTCTTGCCGGTCTTCGGATTCTTGAACTGCATCCACGGACCGCCATCCAGCAGCTCGGCGCCGAATTCATCGCGCGCGACTTCGTAGCCCCAATCCTTGAAGGCACCCTCGGTGAACTTCATGATGTTGCCCTTGTGCACCAGGGTCACCGAACTGCGGTCGTTGTCGACGGCGTATTGCAGGGCCTTGCGCACCAGGCGCTTGGTGCCTTCCTGGGAAACCGGCTTGATGCCGATGCCGCAGTTCTCGGTGAAGCGGATTTTCTTGACGCCCATTTCCTCGGTGAGGAACTTGATGACCTTCTCCGCCTCCGGCGAACCGGCCTTCCACTCGACGCCGGCATAGATGTCCTCGGAGTTCTCGCGGAAGATCACCATGTCTACGTCGCCGGGCTTCTTCACCGGGCTGGGCACGCCTTCGAACCAGCGTACCGGGCGCTGGCAGACGTAGAGATCGAGTTGCTGGCGCAGGGCCACGTTCAGGGAGCGGATGCCGCCACCGACCGGGGTGGTCAGCGGGCCCTTGATGGAAACCACGTAGTCGCGCACGGCGTCCAGGGTTTCCTGGGGCAGCCAGGTGTCCTGGTCATAGACCTGGGTGGCCTTCTCGCCGGCGTAGACTTCCATCCAGGCGATCTTGCGCTCGCCCTTGTATGCTTTTTCCACTGCAGCGTCGACAACCTTGATCATGACCGGGCTGATATCGACGCCGATGCCATCACCCTCGATGAACGGGATGATCGGGTTCTTCGGTACGCTCAAGGACATGTCGGCATTCACAGTGATTTTGTCACCGGTCGCCGGCACCTGGATCTTTTGGTATCCCATGCTGAACTCCGTGTTGTGGTTAAAACCCTGTTGCAGCCTTCTAGGGTAGCCCAGTTGTCCGCCCGGAAACCACATCTTCCTTAGTCTAAACAGGCGAGCGCATCAGCCCGGCGAGAGGGTGGTATACTGCGCGCCATGACTTCGCAGTCATCGAGGTCCGAGCAGTCTGGGACCAGACCCTCTCCCCTCGCAGCGTCGGGTTCGCCACCATGAGCCCGCCGTACAACGCTCTACTGGCGCCCCTATATCCCGCGGCATATCTCGATTTCGATTCAACCCGATGTTGAGCGAAGGCATCGCGTCCACCAACGCGTATCGAGACTCTGTGCGCGCCCAGCAAAAAAGAGAGTTACCGTAGATGTCCATCCGCTCGAAGATCACCTACACCTTCACCGACGAAGCACCTGCGCTCGCCACCTACTCGCTCCTCCCCATCGTCAAGGCCTTTGCCGCGTCCGCCGGCATCGACGTCGAGACCAGCGACATCTCTCTTGCAGGACGCATCCTGGCCAACTTCGCCGACCGCCTCGACGCCGACCAGCGTATCGAAGACGACCTCGCCCGCCTGGCGGTCCTGGCCACCTCGCCCGACGCCAATATCATCAAGCTGCCCAACATCAGCGCCTCGGTGCCCCAGCTGAAAGGCGCAATCGCCGAGCTGCAGGGCCTGGGCTACAAGGTTCCCGACTTCCCGGAAGACCCGCAGACCGACGAAGAGAAAGAGGTTCGCGCACGCTACGCGAAGATCCTCGGCAGCGCCGTGAACCCGGTCCTGCGCGAAGGCAACTCCGACCGTCGCGCGCCTGCCGCGGTGAAGGCCTACGCCCGCAAGCACCCGCACTCCATGGGCAAGTGGAGCATGGCCTCGCGCTCCCACGCCGACTACATGCGCGGCGGCGACTTCTTCTCCAGCGAACAGTCCATCACCATGGCCAAGGCCGGTGACGTGCGCATCGAGTTCGTCGGCAAGGACGGCAAGGTCGAGGTCAAGAAGCAACTGAGCCTGCAGGAAGGCGAAGTGCTCGACAGCATGTTCATGAGCTGCGGCAAGCTGCGCGACTTCTTCGAGAAGACCCTGCAGGACTGCAAGGAAACCGGCGTCATGTGGTCCCTGCACGTCAAGGCGACCATGATGAAGATTTCCCACCCGATCGTCTTCGGACATGCGGTGAGCGTCTACTACAAGGACGTCTTCGACAAGTGGGGCCAACTCTTCGAAGAGCTCGGCGTGAACCCGAACAACGGTATCTCCAGCGTCTACGACAAGATCAAGTCGCTGCCCGCCTCCCAGCAGGAAGAGATCCTCCACGACATCCACGAGGTGTACAGCCACCGCCCGGAAATGGCGATGGTCGACTCCGTGAAAGGCATCACCAACCTGCACATTCCGAGCGACGTCATCGTCGACGCCTCGATGCCGGCGATGATCCGCAACTCCGGCCAGATGTGGGGCAAGGACGGCAAGCAGAAAGATACCAAGGCGGTAATGCCGGAAAGCACCTACGCCCGCATCTACCAGGAGATGATCAACTTCTGCAAGACCAACGGCGCCTTCGACCCGACCACCATGGGCAGCGTGCCGAACGTCGGCCTGATGGCGCAGAAGGCCGAGGAATACGGCTCCCACGACAAGACCTTCGAAATGACCGCCGACGGCACCATGCGCGTGGTCCTGGCCGACGGCAGCGTGCTGATGCAGCACGAGGTGGAGACAGGCGACATCTGGCGCGCCTGCCAGACCAAGGACGCGCCGATCCGCGACTGGGTCAAGCTGGCCGTCACCCGCGCGCGCCAGTCCGACACCCCGGCGATCTTCTGGCTGGACCCGGAGCGCGCCCACGACCGCGAACTGCGCAAGAAGGTCGAGCTGTACCTCAAGGACCACGACCTGACCGGCCTCGACATCAGCATCATGGGCTACAACGAGGCCATTCGCGTCAGCATGGAACGCCTGATCCGCGGCAAGGACACCATCTCGGTGACCGGCAACGTCCTGCGCGACTACCTGACCGACCTGTTCCCGATCATGGAACTGGGCACCTCGGCCAAGATGCTCTCCATCGTTCCGCTGATGGCGGGCGGCGGCATGTACGAAACCGGCGCCGGCGGCTCGGCACCCAAGCACGTCCAGCAACTGGTGGAAGAGAACTACCTGCGCTGGGACTCCCTGGGCGAGTTCCTGGCCCTGGCCGTGTCCCTGGAGGAAACCGGGATCAAGACCGGCAACGCCAAGGCCAAGCTGCTCGGCAAGGCGCTGGACGAAGCCACCGGCAAGCTGCTGGACAACAACAAGTCGCCGTCGCGCAAGGTCGGCGACATCGACAACCGCGGCAGCCACTTCTACCTGGCGATGTACTGGGCCCAGGCCCTGGCCGCCCAGGACGAAGACGCCGAACTGAAAGCGCACTTCGCACCGCTGGCCAAGGCCCTGACCGAGCAGGAAGCGACCATCGTCGCCGAACTCAATGCGGTCCAGGGCAAGCCGGCCGAGATCGGCGGCTACTATCGCTCCAACCCGGAGCTGACCAGCAAGGTGATGCGCCCCAGCGCCACCTTCAACGCAGCGATCGACAGCCTGGCCTGATGGCGTCACGCTGACGAAGCAGAAACCCCGGGCCTACGCTCGGGGTTTCTTTTTATCGAGGCCTTTTCCGTACCGAGGAGACATCCATGAGCTGGCATCCCCATGTCACCGTAGCGACCATCGTCGAGGACCAGGGCCGCTTCCTGCTGGTCGAGGAACAGGCCGACGGCCGCGAGGTGCTGAACCAGCCCGCCGGGCACCTGGAGCCCGCCGAAAGCCTGCTCGAGGCCGCCCTGCGCGAAACCCTCGAGGAAACCGGCTGGGAGGTCGAGCTGAGCGCCGTCACCGGCATCTACCTGTACACCGCCCCGTCCAACGGCGTCACCTACCAGCGCGTATGCTTCGCCGCCCGCCCCGTGCGCCACCATCCCGAACGCGCCCTCGACGACGGCATCATCGGCCCGCGCTGGCTGACCCGCGACGAACTGGCCGCCCAGCCGCAGCGCTGGCGCAGCCACCTGGTGCTGCGCTGCATCGACGACTACCTGGCCGGCGGCCGCTATCCCCTGGCGCTGATCCGCGACACCCACGTGTCGCCCTCCCTGCCCCAGGCCTGATAGAATCCGCGTTTTACGAATTCGCCCGTGACGCCTGATCGCTATGTCTGAATCCGCCCCCACCCCACGCCGCGAGCGCGTGATCGTCGGCATGTCCGGCGGCGTCGACTCGTCCGTCTCCGCCCTGCTCCTGTTGCAGCAGGGCTATCAGGTCGAAGGCCTGTTCATGAAGAACTGGGACGAGGACGACGGCACCGAATACTGTACCGCCCGCGAGGACCTGGCCGACGCCCAGGCCGTCTGCGACCGGATCGGCATCAAGCTGCACACGGCGAACTTCGCCGCGGAATACTGGGATAACGTGTTCGAGCATTTCCTTGCCGAGTACAAGGCAGGCCGTACGCCGAACCCGGACATCCTCTGCAACCGCGAAATCAAGTTCAAGGCATTCCTCGACTACGCGCTGATGCTCGGCGCGGACCTGATCGCCACCGGCCACTATGTGCGGCGCCGCGACCGCGACGGGCGCACCGAGCTGCTCAAGGGCCTGGACCCGAACAAGGACCAGAGCTACTTCCTGCACGCGGTGGGCGGCGAGCAGATCGCCCGCAGCCTGTTCCCCGTCGGCGAACTGGAGAAACCGGAAGTCCGCGCCATCGCCGAGAAGCACGGCCTCGCCACGGCGAAGAAGAAGGACTCCACGGGCATCTGCTTCATTGGCGAGCGACGCTTCACCGATTTCCTCAAGCAGTACCTGCCGGCCCAGCCGGGCGACATCGAGACCACCGAAGGCAAGGTCATCGGTCGCCACAGCGGCCTGATGTACCACACCATCGGCCAGCGCCAGGGCCTCGGCATCGGCGGTCTCAAGGAAGCCGGCGACGATCCCTGGTACGTACTCGGCAAGGACCTGCAACGCAACGTACTGCTGGTCGGCCAGGGCAACGACCACCCGCTGCTGTTCTCCCGCGCCCTGCTGGCCTCGCGAATCTACTGGGTCAACCCGGTCGAACTGGAGCGGCCACGTCGCCTGCGGGCCAAGGTGCGCTACCGGCAGAGCGACCAGGACTGCGTCCTGGAGAAAACCGCCGAAGGCTACCGCGCGGTGTTCGACGAACCGCAGCGCGCAGTGACCCCGGGGCAATCGGTGGTGTTCTACGACGGCGACGTCTGCCTCGGCGGCGGCGTGATCGAAACGGCGGAAGCCTGGGATTTCGGAGGACGCCCGTGAGCGATCCGCGACAGCAACTGATTGCCCTCGGCGCCGTCTTCGAATCCGCAGCCCTGGTCGACAAGCTGGCACGCACCGGGCAGATCAGCGAAGCCCCGATGGGCTGCATGCTCGGCAGCCTGCTGGCGCGCAACCCGGCCAGCACCCTGGACGTCTACGGTGGCGACAGCCTCAACCTGCGCGACGGCTTCAAGGCCCTGGCCAGCGCCCTGGAGCGCAAGCCCGGCAGCCTGCAGCGCGAACCGCTGCGCTACGCCCTGGCGATGCTGACCCTGGAACGGCAACTGGACAAGCGCGGCGACATGCTCGACCTGATCGGCCAGCGCCTCGACCAGGTCGAACAGCAGGTCCAGCACTTCGGCCTGGTCCACGAGAACGTCATCGCCTCGTTCGCCAGCATCTACCAGGACACCCTCAGCACCTTCCGCCAGCGCATCCAGGTACACGGCGACATGCGCCACCTGCAGGTCAGCAGCAACGCCGCGCGGATCCGCGCCCTGCTGCTCGCCGGCATCCGCTCGGCGCGGCTCTGGCGGCAACTGGGCGGCAGCCGCTGGCAGATGGTGTTCAGCCGGCGCCGGCTGCTCAACGAACTCTATCCCCTGCTGCGCGGCTAGCCATGGCCATGGCCGGGAGCCAGCCGCAACGGCGCAACAGCCCGACCCAGGGCGCCGCCATGCTGGCTCTTTCGGCGCTGTTCTTCGCCCTGATGGGCGGCCTGATCCGCGAGGCTTCCAGCACCGTCAACAACGAAACCGTGGTGTTCTTCCGCAACCTCGTCGGCGTGCTGTTCTTCCTGCCCCTGGCGCTGACTCGCGGCATCGGCCCGCTGCGCACCCGCCGCCCGCTATCGCACCTGCTGCGCACCACCTACGGCCTGGGCGGCATGTACTGCTACTTCTACGCCCTCGCCCACCTGCCGCTGACCGACGCCATGCTGTTCAGCTATGCCGCGCCGGTGTTCACGCCGCTGATCGCACACCTGTGGATCAAGGAGCCGCTGACCCGCCGCATGATGGTCGCCACCCTGGTCGGCTTCCTCGGCGTGCTGCTGGTGGCCAGGCCCAGCGGCGCGGTAGTGGCGCCGATCGCCCTGGTCGGCATCGCCTCCAGCCTGATGGCCGCCTGTGCCTTCGTCTCGATCCGCGAAATGAGCGACAGCGAGCCGGCCTATCGCATCGTCTTCTACTTCGCCCTGTTCGGCACCCTGTTCTCCGCCGTGCCGCTGGCCTGGGCCTGGCAGCCGCTGAACGGCCAGGAACTGCTCCTGCTGCTCGGCGCCGGACTGTTCGCCAGCCTCGGCCAACTGACCATGTCGCAGGCCTATGCCCTGGCCTCCCCGGGAGTGATCGGACCGATCGCCTACATGGCCATCGTTTTCGCCGGGGTGATCGCCTGGCTGCGCTGGGACGAACTGCCCAGCCACACGTCGCTGCTCGGCGCCGCCCTGATCTTCGCCGCCAGCCTGATCCCCCTGCTGGGCAACCGCCCCGCCGAAAGGCCCCGCTGAATGCCCCACCGGGGCGCACCTTTCATGTATGATATGCGCCCCTTTTTCGTTGACTTCCAGCCACGAGAACGTCTCATGCAGCTTTCCTCGCTCACCGCGGTATCCCCCGTCGATGGCCGCTATGCCGGCAAAACCAGCAGCCTGCGTCCGATCTTCAGCGAATACGGCCTGATCCGTTTCCGCGTCATGGTGGAAGTCCGCTGGCTGCAGCGCCTCGCCGCCCACGCCGGGATTCCCGAGGTCGCGCCGTTCTCCGCCGAAGCCAACGCCCTGCTCGACAGCCTGGCCAGCGACTTCCAGCTGGAACACGCCGAACGCATCAAGGAAATCGAGCGCACCACCAACCACGACGTGAAAGCCGTGGAGTACCTGCTCAAGGAACAGGCCGCCAAGCTCCCGGAGCTGGCCGCGGTCAGCGAGTTCATCCACTTCGCCTGCACCTCCGAGGACATCAACAACCTGTCCCACGCCCTGATGCTCCGCGAGGGTCGCGACAGCGTGCTGCTGCCGCTGATGCGCCAGATCGCCGAGGCCATCCGCGAACTGGCGGTGAAATTCGCCGACGTGCCGATGCTCTCCCGCACCCACGGCCAGCCTGCCTCGCCGACCACCCTGGGCAAGGAACTGGCCAACGTCGTCTACCGCCTGGAGCGGCAGATCAAGCAGGTCGCCGGCATCGAGTTGCTGGGCAAGATCAACGGTGCCGTGGGCAACTACAACGCCCACCTGTCCGCCTATCCCGAAGTCGACTGGGAAGCCAACGCCCGCCAGTTCATCGAAGGCGACCTCGGCCTGACCTTCAACCCCTACACCACTCAGATCGAGCCGCACGACTACATCGCCGAGCTGTTCGATGCGATCGCCCGCTTCAACACCATCCTCATCGACTTCGACCGCGACGTCTGGGGCTACATCTCCCTCGGCTATTTCAAGCAGAAGACCGTGGCCGGCGAGATCGGCTCCTCGACCATGCCGCACAAGGTCAACCCGATCGACTTCGAGAACTCCGAGGGCAACCTCGGCATCGCCAACGCGCTGTTCCAGCACCTGGCCAGCAAGCTGCCGATCTCGCGCTGGCAGCGCGACCTGACCGACTCCACCGTGCTGCGCAACCTCGGCGTCGGCATCGCCCACAGCATCATCGCCTACGAGGCCAGCCTGAAGGGCATCGGCAAGCTGGAGCTGAACGCCCAGCGCATCGCCGAGGACCTGGACGCCTGCTGGGAAGTCCTCGCCGAGCCGGTGCAGACCGTGATGCGTCGCTATGGCGTGGAAAACCCCTACGAGAAGCTGAAGGAACTGACCCGCGGCAAAGGCATCAGCGCCGAAGCCTTGCAGACTTTCATCGAAGAGCTGGCGATTCCCGCCGAGGCCAAGGTCGAGCTGAAGAAGCTGACCCCGGCCGGCTACGTCGGCAATGCCGCCGCCCAGGCCAAGCGCATCTGAGCACGCAACCCTTTTGCACGCCCGGCTGCGCCGGGCGTTTTTGTTTCAAGGACTTAACCATGAATGCTGATACTCCCCTGCAACTTCTGGGCGGACTGACCGCTGCCGAATTCCTCCGCGACTACTGGCAGCGCAAACCGCTGCTGGTCCGCCAGGCGATTCCGGACTTCGAAAGCCCGCTGTCCGCCGACGAGTTGGCCGGGCTGTCGCTGGAGGAATCGGTGGAATCGCGCATCGTCCTCGAACACGGGAAAACCCCGTGGGAAATGCGCCGTGGCCCGTTCCAGGAGGAGGACTACCAGCACCTGCCGGAACAGGACTGGACCCTGCTGGTCCAGGCGGTCGACCAGTTCGTCCCGGAAGTCGCCCAACTGCTGGAGCAATTCCGCTTCCTGCCCAGCTGGCGGATCGACGACGTAATGATCAGCTACGCCGCTCCCGGCGGCGGCGTCGGTCCGCACTTCGACAACTACGACGTATTCCTGCTTCAGGGCCACGGACGCCGGCGCTGGAAAGTCGGACAGATGTGCAGCAGCGACAGCCCGCTGCGCGAGCACGCCGACCTGCGCATCCTCGCCGACTTCGAACAGAGCGACGAGTGGGTCCTGGAGCCCGGCGACATGCTCTACCTGCCCCCGCGCCTCGCCCACTACGGCATTGCCGAAGACGAGTGCATGACCTACTCGATCGGCTTCCGCGCGCCCAGCGCCGCCGAAGTGCTGACCCATTTCACCGACTTCCTCGGCCAGTTCCTCTCCGACGAGGAGCGCTACACCGATGCCGGCCTGCAACCGGTAGGCGACGATCCGCACCAGATCCAGCGCGACGCTCTGGAGCGCCTGCAGGGCCTGATCCAGGAGCACATGAGCGACGAGCGCCTGCTGCTGACCTGGTTCGGCCAGTTCATGACCGAGCCGCGCTATCCTGAACTGGTTGCCGGCGAGGATATCCCCGAAGAGGAGCTATTCGGCGCCCTCGAGGATGGCGCGCTGCTGGTGCGCAACCCCAGCGCCCGCCTGGCCTGGAGCGAGATCGACATCGGCCTGGTGCTGTTCGCCAGCGGCCAGAGCGTACTCCTGCCCGGCCAGCTCAAGGAACTGCTGAAGCTGGTCTGCTCGGCCGATGCGTTGCATCTGGAAAACCTCGGCCAATGGCTGGCCGACGACGATGCGCGTAAGCTGTTGGCGGAGTTGGTCAAACAGGGCAGTTTGGAGTTTGCAGATGAATAAGATCCGCGTACGCGTAGCCGACTGGCAGAAGGACAATGCCGAACTGCGCCGCATCCGCGAAGCGGTCTTCATTGCCGAACAGTCGGTTCCGCCGGAACTGGAGTGGGACGCCGAAGACGACGAAGCCGTGCATTTTCTCGCCTATGAAGGCGAATACGCGATCGGCACCGCGCGCCTGCTGGGCGACGGGCACATCGGCAGGGTCTCGGTACTCAAGGACTGGCGCGGCCTGAAGGTCGGCGACGCGCTGATGCGCGCGGCCATCGAGGAAGCCGAGCGACGCGGCCTGAAGCGCCAACTGCTGACCGCGCAGGTCTATGCCATACCCTTCTACGAGCGACTGGGCTTCAAGGTCGACAGCGGCGAGTTCCTCGACGCCGGCCTGCCCCATGTCGACATGGTTCGCGACAGCGACTGAGGCCCGATGAGCGACGCCCCGGAGACCTCGCCGGCCGACCTGCCGGCCATCGAATTCAGCTCTCCGGGGCGCTTTGCGGTACGCAACCCGGCAAGCGCCGCACCACCCGCGGAACGCTGGGAACCAGCGCCATTCCGCCTCGGCGAACATGAGCCGCTGGAGCGCTTCGAGCATCCGCAGGAAGCCCGCGCCCATGCCCTGGCCCTCCTGCAGCAGGCCCGCCGCTCGCTCTGCCTGCACAGTCCCGACCTGGAAAGCTGGCTCTATCACCACAGCAGCATCCAGGAAGCCTGCACCCGTTTTCTCCTGGCCAATCCACGCAATCGCCTGCGTATCCTCGTTGGCGACAGCGCCCAGGCCGTGCGCAACGGCCACCGCCTGATCAACCTTTCGCGCCGCCTGTCGAGCAACTGCCTGATCCGCCGGCTCAACCCGGACTACCCTAAAGAGGACGACGCCTTCCTCCTGGCCGACGACCAGGGCCTGCTGCTGCGCCCGAAACCGGCGCAACCGGCGGGCTACGCCTGCTACCGTGCCGCCGGGCGGGTGCGTCAACTCCAGGCCCGCTTCGAGCAGGCCTGGGACACCAGTCTTTCCGACCCGGACCTGCGGAGCTTCCTCCTGTGACCCTGTTGCGCACCACCCTGCTCTCCTCGCTGTTGGCGACAGTCGTTCTCGGCGCCTCGGCCGCCCCGCGCACCGAAGTGATCCCGCTCAACTACCGCACCGCCGACGACGTGATGGCGGTGGCCCAGTCGGTCATCGGCAGCGAAGGCAAGGTCACCGCCTATGGCAACCAGTTGATCGTCAATGCCGAGCCGGCGAAGATCCGCGAGTTGCAATCGGTCCTGCAGCAGATCGACTCGCGCCCGCATCGCCTGCTGATCACCGTGGATACCAGCGAGAACCTGCAACAGGACAGCCGCGGCTATTCGGTGGATGGTTCGGCCAGCGCCGGCAACATCGAGATCCAGAGCGGCCGCGGCGAGGTCAACGGCAAGGATCGCGTCCGCATCATCCGTCGCTCCACCGACAGCCGTTCCGGCGGCAGCCAGCAGGTCCAGGCCACCGAGGGCTACCCGGCGCTGATCCAGGTCGGCCAGAGCGTCCCCATCACCAGCACCGCCACCGGTCCCTACGGGCAGATCTACAGCCAGACCGAATACCGCAACGTCAACCGCGGCTTCTACGTCACCGCGACGCTGACCGGCAATCTGGTGCACGTCACCATCAGCTCCAGCAATGACCGCCTCAGCCAGAGCCATCCCGGCGTCATCGATACCCAGAGCACCGACACCCGGGTCAGCGGCAAGCTCGGCGAGTGGATCACCCTGGGCGGCGTCAGCGAACAGAACCAGGCCGACCAGCGCGGCTTCGTGCGTCGCTACTCGACCCAGGGACGCGACGACACCAGCCTGCGCCTGAAAGTCGAAACCCTCGACTGACCGACGGCGCTCTTTCCAGCGCGAATTGTCTCCCGCTCCGGCAAAGCCGCGGGGCGCGGGCTCTTGCGGGCATTTTCGATGCAAACGGAAACATCTCGACCAGACAAGACCATCCGGTCACTCTTAGACCTTCGTGTAGTAGTCTTGAAAAAACACTACAAAACGTTTGACGACGGATTTTTTCCAGAGCATGATGGCCCCGCTCCCGCTAATCAGGGGCTCTGAAACGACGAGCTCCCGGTGCCTGCGCCGATACGCCCTCGGCCTCCACCGTGTTGATCTGCCCACAAGGCGGCTTGACGAGATTGCGACTGGAACGAAGTTGTCCTGAGGGACGGGGAAGCGTTTACGTATCAGCCAGATCGAAAGACTCGACAGCGAGTCGCCCACCGGCAACCACGAGCCGAACGGCACTTGATCCAGTCGAGAAGCACGGTCCGCGAACTGTTCGTCTCCACCCCCTCCTCGGCGTCATTCTTCGCCACGGTCATTCTCTCGCCATGCAGCGGTGAGCCACCCGCAAGACAACCTTCACCAGCAGGTTTTGAGTGGGTCAGTCGGTGCTCAACCAATACATTTCTTGAAGGATTGACCATGTCCGCATATCAGAACGAGATCAAGGCAGTTGCCGCGCTGAAAGAGAAGAACGGCAGCAGCTGGAGCGCGATCAACCCCGAGTACGCAGCTCGCATGCGTATCCAGAACCGCTTCAAGACCGGCCTGGATATCGCCAAGTACACCGCGGCCATCATGCGCAAGGACATGGCCGAATACGATGCGGACTCCTCCGTCTACACCCAGTCGCTGGGTTGCTGGCACGGCTTCATCGGGCAGCAGAAGCTGATCTCGATCAAGAAGCACCTGAAGACCACCAACAAGCGCTACCTCTACCTGTCCGGTTGGATGGTCGCCGCGCTGCGCTCCGACTTCGGCCCGCTGCCGGACCAGTCCATGCACGAGAAAACCGCGGTTTCCGGCCTGATCGAAGAGCTGTACACCTTCCTGCGCCAGGCTGACGCCCGCGAGCTGGACCTGCTGTTCACCGGCCTGGACGCTGCCCGCGCCGCTGGCGACAAGGCCAAGGAAGCCGAGCTGCTGGCCCAGATCGACAACTTCGAAACCCACGTGGTGCCGATCATCGCCGACATCGACGCCGGCTTCGGCAACGCCGAGGCGACCTATCTGCTGGCCAAGAAGATGATCGAAGCCGGCGCCTGCTGCATCCAGATCGAGAACCAGGTGTCCGACGAGAAGCAGTGCGGCCACCAGGACGGCAAGGTCACCGTTCCGCATATCGACTTCCTCGCCAAGATCAATGCCGTACGCTACGCCTTCCTCGAGCTGGGCGTGGACGATGGCGTGATCGTCGCCCGCACCGACTCCCTGGGCGCCGGCCTGACCAAGCAGATCGCCGTGACCAACGAGCCGGGCGACCTGGGCGACCTGTACAACTCCTTCCTGGATTGCGAAGAAATTTCCGAGGCCGAGCTGGGCAACGGCGACGTCGTGATCAAGCGCGAAGGCAAGCTGCTGCGTCCGAAGCGCCTGGCTTCCAACCTGTTCCAGTTCCGCAAGGGCACCGGCGAAGATCGCTGCGTCCTGGACTGCATCACCTCGCTGCAGAACGGCGCCGACCTGCTCTGGATCGAAACCGAGAAGCCGCACGTCGGCCAGATCAAGGCAATGGTCGATCGCATCCGCGAAGTGATTCCGAACGCCAAGCTGGTCTACAACAACAGCCCGTCCTTCAACTGGACCCTGAACTTCCGCCAGCAGGTGTTCGATGCGTTCGTCGCCGAAGGCAAGGACGTTTCCGCCTACGACCGCAACAAGCTGATGAGCGTCGAGTACGACGACACCGAGCTGGCCAAGGTCGCCGACGAGAAGATCCGCACCTTCCAGCGCGATGGCTCGGCCCACGCCGGCATCTTCCACCACCTGATCACCCTGCCGACCTACCACACCGCCGCGCTGTCCACCGACAACCTGGCCAAGGGCTACTTCGCCGACGAAGGCATGCTGGCCTACGTGAAGGGCGTGCAGCGCCAGGAACTGCGCCAGGGCATCGCCTGCGTCAAGCACCAGAACATGGCGGGCTCCGACATCGGCGACAACCATAAAGAGTACTTCGCTGGCGAAGCCGCTCTGAAGGCCAGCGGCAAAGACAACACCATGAACCAGTTCCACTAAGGAACAGGGGCCAGCCGGGCAGCCACGATCTGCCCGGCCCGCCTCGCGAAAACCCCGGCTCCGGCCGGGGTTTTTCATTTCCGGATCATGGCAAAAGGCCTCGAGTGCCTGTCATCGTCCCGTCGCTTTCAGCGGTTAGCGTCAATGCTCCGTCGATCAGCCCACAAGGAGCACGTCCGTGAGCCTGGAGAAAAAAGATGCCATCCTGTTCGGTGATGGCGACGAGTTGCCCAGCAACCATTCGAACAACCCGCACATGAACGACCTGATCGCCGGCCTCGGCCGCCGCCAGGTCCTGGCCGGCGGCGCGGCGCTCGGCGCCCTCGCCTTCCTCGGCGTCGCGCTCCCCGCCAGCGCCGCTCCCGCCGAAGCGCAGGTGCCCGCCGCGGAAGGCCTGCGCGGCTTGCCTTTCAAACGCCGCAACCGCTTGCCCTTCGAAGCCATCGCCAGCGGCCGTGCCGATACCATCCGGGTGCCCGCCGGCTACAAGGCGACGCCCTTCATACCCTGGGGTACCCCGATCAGCGGCAGTTATCCGGGCTTCCTCGACGACGCCAGCAACAGCGCCCAGGACCAGGCCGAACAGATCGGCATGCACCACGACGGCATGCACTTCTTCCCGATCGACGCGCAGTTCGGCTTCGGCGGCGGACACATCAGCAACCATGGCCTGCTGGTGCTCAACCATGAATACATCGACGCGCCGCTGCTGCACACCAATGGCCCGACCGTGGTCGATGGCAAGCGCACCGTCGCCGATGAAGTGCGCAAGGAAATCAACGCCCATGGCGTTTCCGTCGTGGAGATCCGTCGCAACGTGCGTGGCGAGTGGAATGTCGTACCGTCGCAACGCAATCGGCGGATCACCGCCGCCACGCCGATGCGTATCGCCGGCCCGGCGCGCGGCCACGAACTGCTGCGCACCCGCCACAGTCCGGACGGCACCCGCACCCGCGGCACCCACAACAACTGTTCCAACGGTTTCACCCCCTGGGGCACCTACCTCACCTGCGAGGAGAACTGGGTCGGCTATTTCTCCACCCAGGACAGCGAACTGCCGCGCGAACTGACCCGCTACGGTATTCGCAACACCAGCCGTTTCGGCTGGGAGACCCTGGCGGGCGACGAGTTCGAGCGCTTCGACGCCACCCGCAAGGGCAAACAGGCCCAGGACGACTACCGCAACGAACCGAACAACTTCGGCTGGATCGTCGAGATCGACCCGTTCGACCCGCAATCGGTACCGGTCAAGCGCACCGCTCTCGGCCGCTTCGCCCACGAAGGCCTGGTCTTCGCCCCGGTCAAGCCGGGCCGCCAGGTAGTCTGCTACTCCGGCGACGACTCGCAGAACGAGTACATCTACAAGTACGTCAGCCGCGACAAGTTCCGTCCGGGTCGCAGCAACGCTCGCCTGCTCGACGAAGGCACCCTCTACGTCGCCCGCTTCAACGCCGATGGCAGCGGCCAGTGGCTGCCGTTGGACATCGCCGACGGCAACTTCCGCGCGGCCTGTCGCAAGGCCGGGGTGAGCTTCGCCGACCAGGGCGAAGTGCTGATCAACACCCGCCTGGCCGCCGATGTCCTCGGCGCGACCAAGATGGATCGCCCGGAGTGGGGCGCGGTCAACCCGGACAACGGTGACGTCTACTTCACCCTCACCAACAACACGTCGCGCACCGTCGCCGACGCGGCCAACCCACGGGTGAAGAACGCCTACGGCCATATCATCCGCTGGCGCGAACGCAGCCGCGACTATGCCGGGCAACGCTTCACCTGGGACCTGTTCATGCTCGCCGGTCCCGGCGAAGACAGCCGCGGCCCGGACGGCAAGCCGCTGAACCAGGACAATATCCTGGCCAGCCCCGACGGCCTCTGGTTCGACCCGGAAGGCCGCCTGTGGATCCAGACCGACATGAGCGGCAGCCAGTTGAGCAGCGGCCCGTTCGGCAACAACCAGATGCTGGTGGCCGACCCGCGCACCGGCGAACTGAAGCGCTTCCTCACCGGTCCGCTGGGTTGCGAGGTGACCGGCATTGCCGCGACGCCGGACTTCCGTACGCTGTTCATCAACATCCAGCACCCGGGGGAAGGCTCGACCGCCGATAACCTCCTCAGCACCTGGCCGGACGGGCCGGGCCGCCGGCCACGCTCGGCCACCGTGGTGATCACCCGCGAAGACGGCCGACGCCTGCTCTGACGCGCCACGACGACCTGCGTTGGCCGGAATGCCGGCGCAGGTCGCCGCTACAGCCGTGGGCAAGCCCGGGCAAAGCGGGTGGAATGCAGACT
The DNA here is from genome assembly GCF_037574965.1 of Pseudomonas sp. KBN12P06040. Lineage (NCBI taxonomy): Bacteria > Pseudomonadati > Pseudomonadota > Gammaproteobacteria > Pseudomonadales > Pseudomonadaceae > Pseudomonas > Pseudomonas sp. KBN12P06040. The sequence goes on along the minus strand of NZ_JBBELS010000001.1, from coordinate 2,636,253 downwards.
CCCTCTCTATGGAAGGACGCCAACATGCCCAAGCGCAATCGCCTCAGCCGCGCCGTCGGCGCCATCAACCTCCTCCCCCGCCGCCTGCGCAGCCGCAGCCTGACGCTGCTGCTGGGCTCCCAGGTGCGCTTCGCCGGCACGGCGAGGGTGCGCATCCATGAACTGGGGCAGGAGCGCGCCATCCTCAGCCTGAAGAACCGTCGACCGGTGCAGAACCACATAAAAGGTATCCATGCCGCAGCGATGGCCTTGCTCGCCGAGTCGGCCAGCGGCTTCCTGGTCGGAATGAACGTACCGGACGACAAGCTGCCGCTGATCAAGACCATGAAGATCGACTATCTCAAGCGCGCCCAGGGCGACCTGACCGCCATCGCGACGCTGGAGGCCGGACAGATCGAGCAGATCCGGCAACAGGACAAGGGCGAGGTCCGCGTGGCGGTGCTGGTCAGCGACGAGAACGGCAACCAGCCGATCGCCTGCGAGATGGTCTGGGCCTGGGTCGGCAAGAAACCCCGGGACGCTACCGCAGCCCCTAGGTAGCGCACCTCCAGAGCGACTACATCTGCGCTGCGAAGCGAACCGCCGCAAACCTTGCCCAGCGCCTTCGCATCCGTCACGAAGAACCGCGGGCGCAGCCCCAGGCGGCGCCACAGCCGGGTTGTCATGGTGCGGAAAGAAGAAAAACCGCCATGCGCCCGGCCCGGAAAATATTCCCGGTTTAATGCAATAACGGATTGATCGCGAGTAATTACCAATAAAAGGGTAAACAATAGTAACGCGGCGAAGAATATATGTAGCGAAGTTATACGGATGCGACATTGCAAACGATATTCATTATCGTTTGAGGTCTTGCAAAGAGCCCTCCCCCACGCTTCGCGGCAATACGACCAAAAGCCAGCCAGGCCGCGCCATTTCTCGCAGAGACAGCATTCACGAGGCTTTCGGGGATTAACCAAAGCGCTGGAAAAAGCAGAGAAGCGTCTGTTTGTGTTAGAAAAATTTACTTGTCCGGCGCTTTGGGCATAAAATCGGAAAGATACATACAACCCTTAGCTCACTACGCAGCGGGTTGCACAAGAAGTCGGGCATTGCGCCCAGAACCCACGATCTTATATATCCGGTACAGAAGGAGTATCAGCATGCCAAACCCAGCTGAACTTGCAGCTCATCACTGGGGATTCGCTGCCTTCCTTCTAGGGGTCGTTGGCCTTCTCGCCTTCATGCTAGGGGTTTCGTCCCTGCTTGGCAGCAAGGCATTTGGTCGCAGCAAGAACGAACCCTTCGAATCCGGGATCGTCCCCACCGGAGGCGCACGCCTGCGTCTCTCGGCAAAATTCTATCTGGTCGCGATGCTCTTCGTGATCTTCGACGTCGAAGCCCTCTTCCTCTTCGCCTGGTCGGTGTCGGTTCGCGAAAGCGGCTGGGCCGGCCTGATCGAGGCAACCATTTTCATAGCAATTCTGTTGGCGGGTCTTGTCTATCTTTGGCGGATCGGTGCGCTCGATTGGGCTCCCGAAAGCCGTCGCAAGCGGCAGGCGAAGCTAAAACAATGAGGCTTTGGCGATGCAATACAAACTTACCCGGATCGATCCCGATGCGGCCAACGACCAATACCCGATAGGCGAACGAGAAACCGTAGCCGACCCGCTGGTCGAGGGCCAGGTTCACAAGAACATCTTCATGGGCAAGCTCGAGGATGTGCTGAACTCCACCGTCAACTGGGGTCGCAAGAACTCGCTCTGGCCCTATAACTTCGGGCTGTCGTGCTGCTACGTGGAGATGACCACCGCCTTCACCGCGCCGCACGATATCGCCCGCTTCGGCGCCGAAGTGATCCGGGCGTCGCCGCGCCAGGCCGACTTCATGGTCATCGCCGGCACCTGCTTCATCAAGATGGCCCCGGTCATCCAGCGCCTCTACGAGCAGATGCTCGAACCCAAGTGGGTCATCTCCATGGGCTCGTGCGCCAATTCCGGCGGCATGTACGACATCTATTCGGTGGTCCAGGGGGTCGACAAGTTCCTCCCCGTGGACGTCTACATCCCCGGCTGCCCGCCCCGTCCGGAGGCGTTCCTGCAAGGCCTGATGCTGCTGCAGGAATCCATCGGCCAGGAGCGCCGCCCGTTGTCCTGGGTCGTTGGCGACCAGGGGGTCTACCGCGCCGAAATGCCGGCCCAGAAAGACCTGAAACGCGAGCAGCGCATCCAGGTGACCAACCTGCGCAGCCCCGACGAAGTGTGATCCGGAACTCCCGGCCAGCCCCGCTGGCCGGCCGAGACCAGCCGCGTTCACCCCACCGTTGACCGAAAGCGACCGAGACCATGACTGCAGACTCCGCTCTGTACATCCCGCCTTACAAGGCAGACGACCAGGATATCGTCGTCGAACTGAATTCCCGCTTTGGCGCCGAGACCTTCACCGTCCAGCCCACCCGTACCGGCATGCCGGTGCTCTGGGTCCCGCGCGAAAGACTGATCGAAGTCCTGACCTTCCTCCGTCAGGTACCCAAGCCCTATGTGATGCTCTACGACCTGCACGGCGTCGACGAGCGGCTGCGCACCCATCGCCGCGGCCTGCCGAGCGCCGACTTCAGCGTGTTCTACCACCTGATGTCGCTGGAGCGTAATAGTGACGTGATGATCAAGGTCGCCTTGTCCGAGCGCGACCTCAACCTGCCCACCGCCACCCGTATCTGGCCCAATGCCAATTGGTACGAGCGCGAAGTGTGGGACATGTACGGCATCACCTTCACCGGCCACCCGCACCTGACCCGCATGCTGATGCCGCCGACCTGGCAGGGCCATCCGCTGCGCAAGGACTACCCGGCGCGCGCCACCGAGTTCGATCCCTACTCCCTGTCCGCCGCCAAGCAGGACCTGGAGCAGGAGGCCCTGCGCTTCAAGCCGGAAGACTGGGGCATGAAGCGCCACGGCGAGAACGAGGACTACATGTTCCTCAACCTCGGCCCGAACCACCCGTCCGCCCACGGCGCGTTCCGCATCATCCTGCAACTGGACGGCGAGGAGATCATCGACTGCGTCCCGGAGATCGGCTACCACCACCGCGGCGCCGAGAAGATGGCCGAGCGCCAGTCCTGGCACAGTTTCATCCCCTACACCGACCGCATCGACTACCTCGGCGGGGTGATGAACAACCTGCCCTACGTACTCTCGGTGGAGAAGCTCGCCGGGATCAAGGTGCCGCAGCGGGTCGACGTGATCCGGATCATGATGGCGGAGTTCTTCCGTATCCTGAACCACCTGCTGTACCTGGGCACCTATATCCAGGACGTCGGCGCCATGACCCCGGTGTTCTTCACCTTCACCGACCGCCAGCGCGCCTACAAGGTGGTCGAGGCCATCACCGGCTTCCGCCTGCACCCGGCCTGGTACCGCATCGGCGGCGTCGCCCACGACCTGCCGCGCGGCTGGGACAAGCTGGTCCGCGAGTTCCTCGACTGGATGCCCAAGCGCCTCGACGAGTACGAGACCGCGGCCCTGAAGAACAGCATCCTGCGCGGCCGGACCATCGGCGTCGCCCAGTACAACACCAAGGAAGCCCTCGAGTGGGGCACCACCGGCGCCGGCCTGCGCGCCACCGGTTGCGACTTCGACCTGCGCAAGGCCCGCCCCTACTCCGGCTACGAGAACTTCGAGTTCGAGGTACCGCTGGCCCACAACGGCGACGCCTACGACCGCTGCATGGTCAAGATGGGCGAGATGCGCCAGAGCCTGCGGATCATCGAACAGTGCCTGAAGAACATGCCGGAAGGCCCGTACAAGGCCGACCATCCGCTGACCACGCCGCCGCCGAAAGAACGCACGCTGCAACACATCGAAACCCTGATCACCCACTTCCTGCAGGTTTCCTGGGGCCCGGTCATGCCGGCCAACGAAGCCTTCCAGATGATCGAGGCGACCAAGGGTATCAACAGCTACTACCTGACCAGCGACGGCAGCACCATGAGCTACCGCACGCGTATCCGGACGCCCAGCTTCGCGCACCTGCAACAGATCCCCTCGGTGATCAACGGCAGCATGATCGCGGACCTGATCGCCTACCTGGGTAGCATCGATTTCGTTATGGCTGACGTGGACCGCTGACATGAGCCAGAGCAACCTGATTCAGACCGACCGTTTCGTCCTCAGCGAAACCGAGCGCTCGTCCATCGAGCATGAAATGCATCACTACGAGGACCCGCGCGCGGCGTCCATCGAAGCCCTGAAGATCGTCCAGAAGCAGCGCGGCTGGGTGCCGGACGGCGCCATCCCGGCGATCGGCGAGGTGCTGGGAATCCCGGCCAGCGACGTCGAAGGCGTCGCCACCTTCTATAGTCAGATATTCCGCCAGCCGGTGGGCCGCCACATCATCCGCGTCTGCGACAGCATGGTCTGCTACATCGGCGGCCACGAGTCGGTGGTCGGCGAGATCCAGAAGCAACTCGGCATCGGTCTCGGCCAGACTACCGCCGACGGACGCTTCACCCTGCTCCCGGTCTGCTGCCTGGGCAACTGCGACAAGGCCCCGGCGCTGATGATCGACGACGACACCCATGGCGACGTGCGTCCCGACGGTGTCGCCAAACTGCTGGAGGCCTACGTATGACCCTTACCTCCATTGGTCCGGCCAACCGCATGACGCGTTCGGCGGAAACCCATCCGCTGACCTGGCGCCTGCGCGAAGACGCCCAGCCCGTCTGGCTCGAGGAATATCAGAGCAAGGACGGCTATGCCGCGGCGCGCAAGGCGCTGACCCAGATGGCCCAGGACGACATCGTCCAGACCGTCAAGGACTCCGGCCTCAAGGGCCGCGGCGGCGCGGGCTTCCCCACCGGCGTGAAGTGGGGCCTGATGCCGAAGGACGAGTCGCTGAACATCCGCTACCTGCTGTGCAACGCGGACGAGATGGAGCCGAACACCTGGAAGGACCGCATGCTCATGGAGCAGCTGCCGCACCTGCTGGTGGAAGGCATGCTGATTTCCGCGCGTGCGTTGAAGGCCTACCGCGGCTACATCTTCCTGCGCGGCGAATACGTCGATGCGGCGCGCAACCTCAACCGCGCCATCGACGAAGCCAAGGCCGCCGGCCTGCTCGGCAAGAACATCCTCGGCAGCGGCTTCGATTTCGAGCTGTTCGTCCACACCGGTGCCGGCCGCTACATCTGCGGCGAAGAGACCGCGCTGATCAACTCGCTGGAAGGCCGCCGCGCCAACCCGCGTTCCAAGCCGCCCTTCCCCGCCGCCGTCGGCGTCTGGGGCAAGCCGACCTGCGTGAACAACGTGGAGACGCTGTGCAACGTGCCGGCCATCGTCGGCAACGGCGTGGACTGGTACAAGACCCTGGCCCGCCCCGGCAGCGAAGACATGGGCACCAAGCTGATGGGCTTCTCCGGCAAGGTGAAGAACCCCGGCCTGTGGGAACTGCCGTTCGGCGTCAGCGCCCGCGAGCTGTTCGAGGACTACGCCGGCGGCATGCGCGACGGCTTCCAGCTCAAGGCCTGGCAGCCCGGCGGCGCCGGTACCGGCTTCCTGCTCCCGGAGCACCTGGATGCGCAGATGTTCGCCGGCGGCATCGCCAAGGTCGGCACCCGGATGGGCACCGGCCTGGCCATGGCGGTGGACGACAGCATCAACATGGTTTCCCTGCTGCGCAACATGGAAGAGTTCTTCGCCCGCGAGTCCTGCGGCTGGTGCACCCCCTGCCGCGACGGCCTGCCGTGGAGCGTGAAGCTGCTGCGCGCCCTGGAGCGGGGCGAAGGCCAGCCCGGCGACCTCGAGACCCTCGAGCAACTGGTCAACTTCCTCGGCCCAGGCAAGACCTTCTGCGCCCATGCGCCGGGAGCCGTCGAGCCGCTGGGCAGCGCCCTCAAGTATTTCCGTGCCGAATTCGAGGCGGGCATCTCCCGCCAGCCTTCGGCCGCGCCGCGCCCGGCAACGGTCGGCGCCTGATGCTTTGCAGCCGGACGGCCAGCCGTCCGGCGATGTTTCGTCGTCGTGCCGCGGCCCGGCCGCAGGCCCGACGGAACCGTGAGTTTCTATTAGCCACGCCCGCTGACAACGGGCCAACGAAGACTTGAACCATGGCCACTATCCACGTAGACGGCAAGACGCTCGAAGTCGATGGTGCAGACAACCTCCTGCAGGCCTGTCTGTCCCTCGGTCTCGACATTCCCTACTTCTGCTGGCACCCGGCGCTCGGTAGCGTCGGCGCCTGCCGCCAGTGCGCGGTGAAGCAGTACACCGACGAGAACGACAAGCGTGGTCGCCTCGTCATGTCCTGCATGACCCCCGCCACCGACAACACCTGGATCTCCATCGAAGACGAAGAGGCCAAGCAGTTCCGCGCCAGCGTCGTCGAATGGCTGATGACCAACCACCCGCACGACTGCCCGGTGTGCGAGGAAGGCGGTCACTGCCACCTGCAGGACATGACGGTGATGACCGGCCACAACGAGCGCCGGTATCGCTTCACCAAGCGCACCCACCAGAACCAGGAACTCGGCCCGTTCATCGCCCACGAGATGAACCGCTGCATCGCCTGCTACCGCTGCGTGCGCTACTACAAGGACTACGCCGGCGGCACCGACCTCGGCGTCTACGGCGCCCACGACAACGTCTACTTCGGACGGGTCGAGGACGGCGTGCTGGAAAGCGAGTTCTCCGGCAACCTCACCGAGGTCTGCCCCACCGGCGTGTTCACCGACAAGACCCACTCCGAGCGCTACAACCGCAAGTGGGACATGCAGTTCGCCCCGAGCATCTGCCACGGCTGCTCCAGCGGCTGCAACATCAGCCCCGGCGAGCGCTACGGCGAGATCCGCCGCATCGAGAACCGCTACAACGGCTCGGTCAACCACTACTTCCTCTGCGACCGCGGTCGCTTCGGCTACGGCTACGTCAACCGCGAAGACCGTCCGCGCCAGCCGCTGCTGGTGCTGAGCAAGCAGAAGCTGAGCCTGGACGGCGCCCTCGACCAGGCCGCCGCCCTGCTGAAGGAGCGCAAGGTGGTCGGCATCGGTTCGCCGCGCGCCAGCCTGGAAAGCAACTTCGCCCTGCGCGAGCTGGTTGGCGAAGGCAACTTCTACAGCGGCATCAACGAAGGCGAGCTCGACCGCCTGCGCCTGATCCTGCAGGTCATGCAGGAAGGCCCGCTGCCGGTGCCGAGCATCCGCGACATCGAGGACCACGACGCGGTCTTCGTCCTCGGCGAGGACCTGACCCAGACCGCCGCCCGCATCGCCCTGGCCCTGCGCCAGTCGGTGAAGGGCAAGGCCGTCGAGATGGCCGCCGACATGAAGGTCCAGCCGTGGCTCGACGCCGCGGTGAAGAACATCGCCCAGCACGCGCAGAACCCGCTGTTCATCGCCAGCGTCAGCGCGACCCGCCTCGACGACGTGGCCGAGGAAACCGTCCACGCCGCACCGGACGACCTCGCCCGCCTCGGCTTCGCCGTGGCCCACGCGATCGACCCGAGCGCTCCAGCCGTGGCCGACCTCGACCCGCAGGCCCAGGCCTTCGCCCAGCGCATCGCCGATGCCCTGCTGGCGGCCAAGCGTCCGTTGGTGGTGTCCGGCAACTCGCTGGGCAACAAGGCACTGATCGAAGCCGCGGCGAACATCGCCAAGGCCCTCAATCAGCGCGAGAAGAACGGTTCCATCAGCCTGGTGGTCGGCGAAGCCAACAGCCTCGGCCTGGCGCTCTTCGGCGGCGACTCCGTGGAAGCCGCGCTCGAGCGACTGACCTCCGGACAGGCCGACGCCGTGGTGGTGCTGGAGAACGATCTCTACCGCCGCACCGACGCCGCCCGTGTCGACGCAGCCCTGGCGGCGGCCAGGGTGGTGATCGTCGCCGATCACCAGCAGACCGCCACCACCGCCAAGGCGCACCTGGTGCTGCCGGCGGCCAGCTTCGCCGAAGGCGACGGCACCCTGGTCAGCCAGGAAGGCCGCGCCCAGCGCTTCTTCCAGGTGTTCGACCCGACCTACTACGACGCCAGGAACATGGTCCGCGAGGGCTGGCGCTGGCTGCATGCGATCCACAGCACCCTGCAAGGCAAGCGCGTCGACTGGACCCAGCTGGACCACGTCACCGAAGCCGTGGCCGAGGCCAAGCCGATCCTGGCCGGTATCCGCGACGCCGCACCGGCCGCCTCGTTCCGCATCAAGGGCCTCAAGCTGGCCCGCGAACCGCACCGCTACAGCGGGCGCACCGCCATGCGCGCCAACATCAGCGTGCACGAACCGCGCACCCCGCAGGACATCGACTCGGCGTTCGCCTTCTCCATGGAAGGCTACTCCGGCAGCCAGGAAGACCGTCAGCAGATCCCGTTCGCCTGGTCGCCGGGCTGGAACTCGCCGCAGGCCTGGAACAAGTTCCAGGACGAGGTCGGCGGCCACCTGCGCGCCGGCGACCCCGGCGTGCGCCTGATCGAACCGAAGGGCGAAGGCCTCGACTGGTTCCAGGCCGTGCCGGTGCCGTTCAGCGCCAAGGCCGACAGCTGGAAGGTAGTGCCGCTGTACCACCTGTTCGGTAGCGAGGAAAACAGCTCGCGGGCCGCGCCGATCCAGCAGCGCATCCCGGAGACCTACGTCGCCCTGTCCAAGGAAGACGCGGACCGCCTCGGCGTCAACGACGGCGCGACCCTCGGCTTCCAGCTCAAGGGCCAGGCCCTGCGCCTGCCGCTGCGCATCGATGAACAACTCGGCGCCGGCCTGATCGGCCTGCCGGTCGGCTTCGCCGGCATCCCGGCGGCGATCGCCGGCTGCTCCGTGGAAGGTCTGCAGGAGGCTGCACAATGAGTTGGCTGACTCCCGCTCTGGTCACCATCATCCTCACCGTGGTCAAGGCCATCGTGGTGCTGCTCGCCGTGGTCATCTGCGGCGCCCTGCTCAGCTGGGTCGAGCGCCGCCTGCTCGGCCTCTGGCAGGACCGCTACGGCCCCAACCGGGTCGGTCCGTTCGGTGCGTTCCAGCTCGGCGCGGACATGGTCAAGATGTTCTTCAAGGAGGACTGGACCCCGCCGTTCGCCGACAAGATGATCTTCACCCTGGCTCCGGTGATCGCGATGGGCGCCCTGCTCGTCGCCTTCGCCATCGTGCCGATCACCCCCACCTGGGGCGTGGCGGACCTGAACATCGGCATCCTGTTCTTCTTCGCCATGGCCGGCCTGACGGTGTACGCCGTGCTGTTCGCCGGCTGGTCGAGCAACAACAAGTTCGCCCTGCTCGGCAGCCTGCGCGCCTCGGCCCAGACCATCTCCTACGAGGTGTTCCTGGCCCTGTCGCTGATGGGCATCGTCGCCCAGGTCGGCTCGTTCAACATGCGCGACATCGTCCAGTACCAGATCGACAACGTCTGGTTCATCATTCCGCAGTTCTTCGGCTTCTGCACCTTCATCATCGCCGGCGTCGCCGTGACCCACCGTCACCCGTTCGACCAGCCGGAAGCGGAGCAGGAACTGGCGGACGGCTACCACATCGAGTACGCCGGGATGAAATGGGGCATGTTCTTCGTCGGCGAGTACATCGGCATCGTGCTGGTCTCGGCGCTGCTGGCAACCCTGTTCTTCGGCGGCTGGCACGGTCCGTTCCTGGACACCCTGCCCTGGCTGTCGTTCTTCTACTTCGCCGCCAAGACTGGCTTCTTCATCATGCTCTTCATCCTGATCCGCGCCTCGCTGCCGCGTCCGCGCTATGACCAGGTGATGGCGTTCAGCTGGAAGGTGTGCCTGCCGCTGACCCTGATCAACCTGCTGGTGACCGGCGCGCTCGTGCTGGCCGCGGCCCAGTAAGGAGAACCACCGTGATCAAAGAAATCATCAACGTCGTGCATGGCACCTTCACCCAGCTTCGCAGCCTGGTGATGATCTTCAGCCATGCCTTCCGCAAGCGCGACACCCTGCAATACCCCGAAGAGCCGGTCTACCTGCCGCCGCGCTATCGTGGCCGGATCGTCCTGACCCGCGACCCCGACGGCGAGGAACGCTGCGTAGCCTGCAACCTGTGCGCCGTGGCCTGTCCGGTTGGCTGCATCTCCCTGCAGAAGGCCGAGACCGAGGACGGTCGCTGGTATCCGGAGTTCTTCCGCATCAACTTCTCGCGCTGCATCTTCTGCGGCCTGTGCGAGGAAGCCTGCCCGACCACCGCGATCCAGCTCACCCCGGACTTCGAGATGGGCGAGTTCAAGCGCCAGGACCTGGTCTACGAGAAGCACGACCTGCTGATCTCCGGCCCGGGCAAGAACCCGGACTACAACTACTACCGCGTTGCGGGGATGGCGATCGCCGGCAAGCCGAAAGGCGCCGCGCAGAACGAAGCCGAACCGATCAACGTGAAAAGCCTGCTGCCATAAGGAGACGTCGCGTGGAATTCGCTTTCTATTTCGCTGCCGGCGTCGCCGTACTGGCCACGCTGCGGGTCATCACCAACAGCAACCCGGTGCATGCCCTGCTCTACCTGATCATTTCCCTGCTGGCCATCTCGATGACCTTCTTCAGCCTCGGCGCACCCTTCGCCGGCGCCCTGGAGATCATCGTCTACGCTGGCGCCATCATGGTTCTGTTCGTCTTCGTGGTGATGATGCTCAACCTCGGCCCGGCCGTGGTCGAGCAGGAGCGCAAGTGGCTCACGCCCGGCATCTGGGTCGGGCCTTCGGCCCTGGCCCTGGTCCTGCTGGTGGAACTGCTGGTGGTCCTCGCCCGCACCCCGAGCGGTGCCGGCATCGGCCATACCACGGTAGACGCCAAGGCGGTCGGCATCAGCCTCTACGGCCCGTACCTGCTGGTGGTCGAACTGGCCTCCATGCTGTTGCTCGCGGCCCTGGTCGCTGCCTATCACCTGGGTCGTCAAGACGCCAAACAATAAAGGTTCGGCGGGCGCCCTGCGCCCGCCCCAAGGGAACGTAACGCTATGAACGCAATACCACTGGAACACGGCCTGGCCCTCGCCAGCGTCCTGTTCGCCCTCGGACTGGTCGGCTTGATGGTGCGACGCAACATCCTGTTCGTACTGATGAGCCTGGAAGTGATGATGAACGCCGCCGCCCTCGCCTTCGTGGTCGCCGGCAGCCGCTGGGGCCAACCCGACGGCCAGGTGATGTTCATCCTGGTGCTGAGCCTCGCGGCCGCCGAAGCGAGCATCGGCCTGGCGATCCTGCTGCAACTGTATCGCCGCTTCCACACCCTCGATATCGACGCTGCCAGCGAGATGCGCGGATGAACCTTCTACCTCTTACCTTCCTGTTCCCCCTGGTCGGCTTCCTGCTGCTGTCGTTCTCCCGCGGCAGGTGGTCGGAAAACCTTTCGGCGCTGGTCGGCGTCGGCTCGGTCGGCCTCTCCGCCCTGAGCGCGGCCTGGGCCATCTTCAGCTTCCACAGCAGTCCGCCGGAAGGCGGCGCCTACAGCCTGGTGCTGTGGCAGTGGATGGCGGCCGGCGACTTCAGCACCAACTTCACCCTGTACCTGGACGGCCTCTCGGTAACCATGCTCGGCGTGGTTACCGGCGTCGGCTTCCTGATCCACCTGTTCGCCTCCTGGTACATGCGTGGCGAAACCGGCTATTCGCGCTTCTTCGCCTACACCAACCTGTTCATTGCCAGCATGCTGTTCCTGGTGCTGGGCGACAACCTGCTGTTCCTCTACTTCGGCTGGGAAGGCGTGGGCCTGTGCAGCTACCTGCTGATCGGCTTCTACTACAGCAATCGCAACAACGGTAACGCGGCGCTCAAGGCATTCATCGTCACCCGCGTCGGCGACGTGTTCATGGCTTTCGGCCTGTTCATCCTGTTCCAGCAGTTCGGCACCCTGAACATCCAGGAGCTGCTGGTGCTGGCGCCGCAGAAGTTCCCGGAAGGCAACCTCTGGCTGACCCTGGCGACCCTGGCCCTGCTCGGCGGCGCGGTCGGCAAGTCCGCCCAGCTGCCGCTGCAGACCTGGCTGGCCGACGCCATGGCCGGCCCGACCCCGGTCTCCGCGCTGATCCACGCCGCCACCATGGTGACCGCCGGCGTCTACCTGATCGCCCGTTGCCACGGCCTGTTCACCCTGGCCCCGGACATCCTCGAACTGGTCGGCATCGTCGGCGCGGTGACCCTGGTCCTGGCCGGCTTCGCCGCCCTGGTGCAGACCGATATCAAGCGCATCCTCGCCTACTCGACCATGAGCCAGATCGGCTACATGTTCCTCGCCCTCGGCGTCGGCGCCTGGGACGCGGCGATCTTCCACCTGATGACCCACGCCTTCTTCAAGGCCCTGCTGTTCCTCGCCTCGGGCGCGGTGATCGTCGCCTGCCACCACGAGCAGAACATCTTCAAGATGGGCGGGCTGTGGAAGAAGCTGCCGCTGGCCTACGCCAGCTTCGTGGTCGGCGGCGCGGCGCTGGCCGCCCTGCCCTTCCTCACCGCGGGCTTCTACTCCAAGGACGAGATCCTCTGGGAGGCCTTCGCCAGCGGCCATCGCGAGTTGCTGATCGCCGGCCTGGTGGGTGCGTTCCTGACCTCGATCTACACCTTCCGCCTGATCTTCGTCGCCTTCCACGGCGAGCCGAAGACCGAAGCCCACGCCGGCCACGGGATTTCCCACTGGCTGCCGCTCAGCGTGCTGATCGTCCTGTCGACCTTCGTCGGTGCCCTGATCACCCCGCCGCTGGCCGGCGTCCTGCCGGAAAGCGTCGGCCACGCCGGTGGCGAAGCCAAGCACAGCCTGGAACTGGCCTCGGGCGCCATCGCCATCGCCGGCATCCTGCTGGCCGGCCTGCTGTTCCTCGGCCAGCGCCGCTTCGTCAGCGCCCTGGCGAAGAGCGCCCCGGGTCGCTTCTTCGGTACCTGGTGGTACCACGCCTGGGGCTTCGACTGGCTGTACGACAAGCTGTTCGTGAAACCCTACCTGCTGCTCTGCCAATTGCTGGGGCGCGACCCCATCGACCGTACCCTGGGCGTCGTTCCGTTCAGCGTGCGCGGCGGACACAACCTCCTCAGCCTCACCGAGAACGGCCGCCTGCGCTGGTACGCCGCTTCCCTGGTGGGTGGCGCCGCCATCCTGCTCGGCGCGCTGCTGCTGGCCTAACGAATTCACGGAGAGACTGAGCCTGTCATGATTCTGCCCTGGCTAATCCTGATCCCCTTCATCGGCGGTTTCCTCTGCTGGATCGCCGAACACAGCAGCAAGACCCTGCCCCGCTGGATCGCGCTGCTTTCGATGACCCTGGTCCTGATCCTGAGCCTGTGGATCTGGGCCACCGGCGACTTCCAGCTGGCGCCCGCGCCCGGCGGCGAGCCGGAATGGACCCTGCAATTCAAGGTGCTGTGGATCGAGCGTCTCGGCATCAGCATCCACCTGGCGATGGATGGCCTGTCGCTGCTGATGGTCGCCCTCACCGGCCTGCTCGGCGTGCTCTCGGTCCTCTGCTCCTGGAACGAGATCCAGCGCCGCATCGGCTTCTTCCATCTGAACCTGCTGTGGATCCTGGGCGGTGTGATCGGCGTGTTCCTCGCCATCGACCTGTTCCTGTTCTTCTTCTTCTGGGAAATGATGCTGGTGCCGATGTACTTCCTCATCGCGCTGTGGGGACACAGTTCCGATGACGGCAAGAAGACCCGCATCTACGCCGCCACCAAGTTCTTCATCTTCACCCAGGCCAGCGGCCTGGTGATGCTGGTGGCGATCCTCGGCCTGGTGTTCGTCAACTTCAATGCCACCGGCGTGATCACCTTCGACTACGCCACCCTGCTGAAGACCCAGCTGAGCCCCCACGTGGAATGGCTGCTGATGCTCGGCTTCTTCGTCGCCTTCGCGGTGAAGATGCCGGTGGTGCCGGTGCATTCCTGGCTGCCGGACGCCCACGCCCAGGCGCCCACCGCCGGCTCCGTGGACCTCGCCGGCATCCTCCTGAAGACCGCCGCCTACGGCCTGATCCGCTTCGCCCTGCCGCTGTTCCCCAACGCCTCGGCGGAATTCGCGCCGATCGCCATGTGGCTCGGCATCATCGGCATCTTCTACGGTGCCCTGCTGTCCTTCGCGCAGACCGACATCAAGCGCCTGGTCGCCTACTCCAGCGTTTCGCACATGGGCTTCGTGATGATCGGCATCTACTCCGGCAGCCAGGTCGCGCTGCAGGGCGTGGTGGTACAGATGATCGCCCACGGCCTCTCCGCCGCGGCGCTGTTCATCCTCTGCGGCCAGCTCTACGAGCGCCTGCATACCCGCGACATGCGCAAGATGGGCGGCCTGTGGTCGCGCATGCCCTACCTGCCGGCGATCAGCCTGTTCTTCGCCTCGGCGTCGCTGGGCCTGCCCGGCACCGGCAACTTCGTCGGCGAGTTCCTGATCCTGATCGGCGCCTTCAAGGTGGTCCCGGTGATCATCGTGATCGCCACCTTCGGCCTGGTCTTCGCCTCGGTCTACTCGCTGATCATGATCCACCGCGCCTACTTCGGACCCAGCCAGTCCGACGAGCCGATCCTCGGCCTCGACGCCCGCGAACTGAGCATGGTGCTCGGCCTGGCGGTCCTGCTGGTCCTGCTCGGGGTCTACCCGCAGCCGGTGCTGGACATCTCCGCGGCCAGCATGCACGGCGTGCAGCAATGGCTGGGCGCAGCCCTTTCCACCCTTGCAGGACGGTAGTCGCGAAATGACCTTTACGATCCAACACTTCATCGCGCTCCTGCCACTGCTGATCACCAGCGCCACCCTGGTGGTGGTGATGCTGGCGGTAGCCTGGAAACGCAATCACTCGTTCACCGCCACTCTCTCGGTGATCGGCCTCAACCTGGCCCTGCTGTCGCTGCTGCCGGTCCTCGGCGTCACCCCGATCGAGGTGACCCCGCTGGTGCTGGTGGACAACTACGCCTGCTTCTACATGGCCCTGGTGCTGGTCTCCGCCCTGGCCTGCGTGACCCTCGCCCACGCCTACATGGAAAGCTATCCGGGTAACCGCGAAGAGCTGTACCTGCTCCTGCTGCTGGCCACCGCCGGCGGCCTGGTGCTGGTCAGCGCGCAGCACCTGGCCAGCCTGTTCATCGGCCTGGAGCTGCTCTCGGTCCCGGTCTACGGGATGGTCGCCTACGCCTTCTTCAACAAGCGCTCGCTGGAAGCCGGCATCAAGTACACCGTGCTCTCGGCCGCCGGCTCCGCCTTCCTGCTGTTCGGCATGGCCCTGCTCTACGCCGAGTCCGGTACCCTGGGCTTCGCCGGCCTTGGCGCCAAGGTCGCCGAGCACGTGCTGAGCGGTCCGCTGGTCAGCGTTGGCGTCGGCATGATGCTGGTCGGCCTGGGCTTCAAGCTGTCGCTGGTGCCCTTCCACCTGTGGACCCCGGACGTCTACGAAGGCGCCCCGGCGCCGGTCTCGGCGTTCCTCGCCACCGCCAGCAAGGTCGCGGTGTTCGCCGTGCTGCTGCGGCTGTTCCAGATCGCCCCGGCGGCCCTGGACAACCAACTGCTGAACATCTCCCTGAGCGTTATCGCGGTCGCCTCGATCCTCTTCGGCAACCTGCTGGCACTGACCCAGAGCAACATCAAGCGCCTGCTCGGCTACTCGTCCATCGCCCACCTGGGCTACCTGCTGGTCGCCCTGATCGCCAGCAAGGGCATGGCCGTGGAAGCGGTCGGCGTCTACCTGGCCACCTACGTACTGACCTCCCTCGGCGCGTTCGGCGTGATCACCCTGATGTCCACCCCGTACAGCGGCCGCGACGCCGATGCGCTGTTCGAGTACCGCGGCCTGTTCTGGCGCCGGCCGGTGCTGACCGCGGTGATGACCGTGATGATGCTG
The DNA here is from genome assembly GCF_037574965.1 of Pseudomonas sp. KBN12P06040. Taxonomy (NCBI): domain Bacteria; kingdom Pseudomonadati; phylum Pseudomonadota; class Gammaproteobacteria; order Pseudomonadales; family Pseudomonadaceae; genus Pseudomonas; species Pseudomonas sp. KBN12P06040. The sequence continues at coordinate 2,620,490 of NZ_JBBELS010000001.1, read as the reverse complement.
TCGCTGGCAGGCATCCCGCTGACCGCCGGCTTCATCGGCAAGTTCTACGTGATCGCGGTCGGCGTCGAGTCGCACCTGTGGTGGCTGATCGGCGCCCTGGTGCTGGGCAGCGCCATCGGCCTGTACTACTACCTGCGGGTCATGGTCACCCTGTTCCTGGTCGAGCCCGGCATCCGCCAGCACGACGCACCGTTCAACTGGGGCCAGCGCGCCGGCGGCATCATGCTGGTGGCCATCGCCCTGCTGGCGTTCTTCCTCGGCGTCTACCCGCAGCCGCTGCTGGAAATCCTCCAGCATTCCGGCCTGGCCCTCGCCGGCTGAGTCGCCCGCTCCACGAAAACCCCGCCTCGGCGGGGTTTTTCTTTGGCCCGCCCCACGCACCCTGCCCCGCTGCCGTGGCATGCTCCGCGCTCCATGGATGAACCCGGAGGCCTCATGCCCACCTTCCACGATATCGACGTCCTGCGACACAACAGCGCCAGTTGGGACGCCCAGGCCGCCCGTGACTGCGAATGGTCGCGACCGGTCAGCGCCGAAGAGGTCGCCGCCGCACGCCGCGGCGACTGGGCGGTAAAGCTGACCCCGGGCGCGTTACCCACTCACTGGCTGGGCGACGTACGCGGCCGCGAGATCCTCTGCCTGGCCTCGGCCGGCGGCCAGCAGGCGCCGATCCTTGCCGCCGCCGGCGCACGGGTCACGCTGTTCGACGCCTCGGCGGGACAGCTGGACAAGGACCGCCAGGTCGCCGCCCGCGACCGCCTCGAACTGGCCTGCGTGCAGGGCGACATGCGCGACCTCTCGACCTTCGCCGATGCCTCCTTCGACCTGGTCTTCAATCCCATCTCCAATCTCTACGTCGACGATGTCCTGCCGGTCTGGCGCGAATGCGCGCGGGTGCTGCGGCCGGGCGGCAAGCTGCTGGCGAGCTTCTACAACCCGGCGCTGTTCATCGAGGACCGCTCGCCGGAACTGGCAGAGCAGGGCCTGATCCGGCCGCGACATCGCCTGCCCTACTCCGACCTGGAAAGCCTCTCCGCCGAAGCCCTCGCGGCGAAGCGCGAGAAAGGCGAAGCCCTGGTGTTCGGCCATAGCCTGACCCAGCAAATCGCCGGCCAGCTCGCCGCCGGCCTGCTGCTGCAGGATTTCTACGAAGACTGGCAACCGCACCCGCGCTTCGTCATCGACCGCTTCATGCCGACCTTCCTCGCCACCTGCGCGCTCAAGCCGAGGTCCGCCGCCGGTTGACAGCGGCGAGCCCTGAGGAGTGCCGGCAAGCGCTGCTCCATGTCCGGTTGCGCAACGGTCGCGATGTACCGGGTTCGACGCACTGTTAGCCGAAGGCCCCAGGCACTGCCTGGAGCGGCTCAGCCACGACAGCGCCGTCCATGATGCTTCAAGGCCTGAAACGAACAAGCCCCGCATTCGCGGGGCTTGTCTGCCACGGGCGCGACTCAGGCCTGTGGTTCTTCCTCGCGACCAGTGAACAGGTCCCAACTGGCCATGAACAGCGCGGCGATCAGCGGGCCGATGACGAAGCCGTTGAGGCCGAACAGGGCCATACCGCCGAGGGTGGAGATCAGCACCACGTAGTCCGGCATCTTGGTGTCCTTGCCGACCAGGATCGGGCGCAGGATGTTGTCCACCAGGCCGATCACCACCACGCAGAACAGGATCAGCACTACGCCCTGCCAGATCGCCCCGGTGAGCAGGAAATAGGCCGCCACCGGCGCCCAGATCAGCGCCGCGCCGATGGCCGGCAGCAGCGACAGGAAGGCCATCAGGGTGCCCCAGAGCAAGGCGCCCTCGATGCCCAGCACCCAGAAGATCAGGCCGCCGAGAGCGCCCTGGGTGGCAGCCACGGCGATGTTGCCCTTCACCGTGGCGCGGATCACCGTGGTGAACTTGGCGAACAGGTGGTGCTTGTGTTCCTGGCTCAGCGGCACCGCCTGCTTGATCCGCCGGCCGAGCACGCGACCGTCGCGGAGGAGGAAGAACAGCAGGTAGAGCATGATGCCGAAGCTGATGACGAAGTCGAGGGTGTTCTGGCCGATGCTGAACGCCTTGGTCGCCACCACCTGGCTGGCCTGCATCGCCACCGAGGAGAGCTTCTCCTGCAGGCTCGAGAGATTGGCCAGGTCGAAGCGCTCCAGCCACTGGTGCACCGATGGCGGCAAGGCGGCCACCGCCTGCTGCAGGTAGGCGGCGAAGTTCAGTTCGCCGGACTTGACCCGCTGGTAGACGCTCGCGCCTTCCTGCACCAGCGAACCGGCGATGAAGATCACCGGGATGATCACGATCAGCACGCAGATCAGCAGGGTGATCAGCGCGGCGAGGTTCTTCCGATCCCTCAGACGCACCTGCAGGCGGCGTTGCACCGGGGCGAAGATGATCGCCAGGATGGTGCCCCAGAACACCGCGCCGTAGAACGGCAGCAAGAGCCAGCCGAAGGCGAGCGTGACCACCGCCAGCAACAGGAGAAAAGTCCGGGATTCCAGTTTCGTGTCGAGCATGTCCAATCCATCTGGCAGTGGGAAGCAAAGCATTAGTCAGCCGGCGGAGGTGGATCGTTCACGACTGCCGGCCGACTCCGCCGAATAATGACAGGAAGGCTCTGTGGCGCACCACTGCCGGCTGGCTCTTTTGCCGGCAGCGGTCGCGCGGGGGAAGGGTCAGATGCGGAACTGGCCGACCAGCCGGCCCAGGCCCTGGCCCAGTTGCGCCAGGCTGCGGGCGGTCTGCGCGCCCTGCTGGGCCTCGTCGGCGACGCTGTCCACCGCGCCGGCGATCTGGTGCACGCTGCGGTTGATCTCCTCGGCCACCGCGGTCTGTTCCTCGGCGGCGCTGGCGATCTGCGCGTTCATCGCGTTGATGGTGGCAATCAATTGGGCGATGGCGTCCAGCGAATCGCCGGCCTGGTTGGCCTGGTTGCTGGTGCCCTCGCCGGCCTCGCCGGAACGGCGCATGGCGTCGACCGCGGCGTTGGTGCCCTGCTGCAGGCGATCGATCATGCCCTGGATTTCCTGGGTGCTCTGCTGGGTGCGGCTGGCCAGCGCCCGCACTTCGTCGGCGACCACCGCGAAGCCACGTCCGGCCTCGCCGGCACGGGCCGCCTCGATGGCCGCGTTGAGCGCCAGCAGGTTGGTCTGTTCGGCAATCGAGCGGATCACCCCGAGCACGCTGACGATCGACTGCACGTCCTGTTGCAGGCTGTCCAGCGAGGAACCGCTGTCGCGGATCTCGTCCACCAGCGCGTGGATGCGCTCGATGCTGCCGTCCACCACGCGCTTGGCCGCCTGGCCTTCGTGGTCGGTCTGCTGCGCGGCCTCGGCGGCGCGCTGGGCGCTCTGCGCCACTTCATGGGCGGCGGCGGACATCTCGTTGATCGCGGTGGCGACCTGATCGGTCTCGTGGCGCTGGCGCTCCATGGCCTGCTCGGAACGCTCGGCCTGGGCCGACATCTGCTCCACCAGTTGCTTGAGGTCGCCGGTCATCCCGGCGATCTGCCGCACCAGACCGTGGATCTTCTCGACGAAGCGGTTGAAGGAACCGGCCAGCTCGCCCAGCTCGTCGTGGCTGGTCACCGGCAGGCGGCGGGTCAGGTCGCCCTCGCCGGCGGCGATGTCGTCGAGGTTCTGGCGGATCTGGTGCAGCGGACGCAGCATCGCGTTGGCCACCGCCAGGCCGATCACCAGCAGGACCACCAGGAGGACCCCGGCGATCGCCACGATGCTGGCGATCAGGGTGCCGATACGCTCGTCGATGGCTTGCTTGATCTCCACCAGTTGGGCCTCGACGCCGTCGAGGTTGATCGCCGAGCCGATCACCATGTCCCACTTCGGCAGGTACAGGGTGTACGACAGCTTCGGCACCATGACGCTTTCGTTGCCCGGCAGCGGCGAGGTATAGGTCACGTAGTGGCTGCCGCTCTTGCCTGCCTCCACCAGTTCGCGGTTGAGGTAGACGCCGCTGGGATCGCGGCGGTCGCGGAAGCTCTTGCCGACATCCACCGGGCTGTCGCCACGGAACAGGCGCACCACCTGGGAGTCGTAGCCGAAGATATAGCCGTCCTTGCCGTACTTGACCTTCGACAGGCGCGCAATAGCCTCGGCGCGGGCGTTCAGGTCGCCGTTGGCCGAGCGGTCGTACTCGGCCTGGATACTGCCCATGGCGATCTGCACATAGTGCTCGAGTTCGGCACGACGGTCGCCGAGCAGGCGCTCGCGGGTATCCTTGACTTCGGTATCAGCCTGTTTTTTCAGGATCAGCACCGCTCCGCCGCTGAGCACCAGGGCGAAGAGCAGCACCGGCACCATGGCCAGCAGGAGGACTTTGGATTTCAGGGTCAGACGCATCATCAACTCCTAGCATGACGCCCAATAAAAAACGGGATTCCCGTTTCATCGGCAATCCCGTCGGAAGCTTAAGCGGCCGGCCCGACATTCCGTCAGGCGACCGCCCGAAATGGGACTCAGAGCAACATCGCGGCGGCCCAGCCGAACACCAGCAACGGCAGGTTGTAGTGCAGGAAGGTCGGCACCACGGTGTCCCAGATGTGATTGTGCTGGCCGTCGACGTTGAGCCCGGAGGTCGGCCCGAGGGTCGAGTCCGACGCCGGAGAACCTGCATCCCCCAGCGCGCCGGCGGTGCCGACGATGCTGACGATGGCCAGCGGGCTGAAGCCCAGTTGCACCGCCAGCGGGACGAAGATCGCGGCGATGATCGGCACGGTGGAGAACGACGAGCCGATGCCCATGGTGACCAGCAGGCCGACCAGCAGCATCAGCATGGCGCCGACCGCCTTGCTGTTGCCGATCCAGGCCACCGAGGCGTCGACCAGGCTCTGCACCTCGCCGGTGGCCTTCATCACCTCGGCGAAACCGGCCGCGGCAATCATGATGAAACCGATGGTGGCCATCATCTTCATGCCTTCGGTGAACAGGTCGTCGGTCTCCTTCCAGCGCACCACGCCGGACAGCGAGAAGACCACAAAACCGACCAGCGCGCCGATGATCATCGAGTCCAGCCACAGCTGCACGACGAACGCGGCGACGATGGAGACCCCGGCCACCGCCAGGCTTTTCGGGCTATAGCTGACATCGACGCGTTCGGCCTGCTCGATCCGCTGCAAGTCGTAGACGCGCTTGCGGCGGTAGCTGAACAGCACCGCGATGAGCAACCCGGCGAGCATGCCCAGGGCCGGGATGAACATGGCGTGGGTGACGTTGACCCCGCTGACGTCGACGCCGTTGCGCGCCACGTTGGCCAGCAGGATTTCATTGAGGAAGATGTTGCCGAAGCCCACCGGCAGGAACATGTACGGGGTGATCAGGCCGAAGGTGATGACGCAGGCGATCAATCGCCGGTCGATCTGCAGCTTGCTCAGCACATAGAGCAGCGGCGGCACCAGCAGCGGGATGAAGGCGATATGGATCGGCAGGATATTCTGCGAGGATACCGCCACGCAGAGCAGCAGGCCGACCAGGATCCACTTGAACGCACCGGCGCCCTTGCCCTGCTCGTCGTGCCGGCCGAGCAGCGCCAGGACCTTGTCGGCCAGCGCATGGGCCACGCCGGAGCGAGCGATGGCCACGGCGAAGGCGCCGAGCATGGCGTACGACAGGGCCACCGTGGCGCCGCCGCCGAGGCCGCCGTTGAAGGCCTTGAGAGTCCCCTCCAGGCCTAGGCCACCGAACAGTCCGCCGACCACCGCGCCGATGATCAGCGCCAGCACGACATGCACACGGCAAAGGCTGAGGACGAGCATCAGTGCGACCGCCAGCACCACTGCGTTCATCGTTGAACTCCTTGCAAATGAAACGAACCCGGCCGCCTGCGACCGAAAAAAGGGGCGTACTCTGCTACAGCCATCCCCGCCTGTCAAAGCCGCGCATGGGCGAATGTCGCCTGGCTATAAACCGTTGTGCACGGTTCTTGCGTGCGATTCGCCGCACGACGGCAATCCGGCGCCAGCGAACGAACCGTCGTCAAGAATGGGCGAGCCCTGCCGATAAGCCTTGGGCCCCCGCAGTTTCTTCGTACAAGGACCCCTCCCATGTTCCTTCGCCGCCTGTCCATCCAATGGAAGATCACCCTGCTGGCAGGCCTCTGCCTGCTCGGCGTGGTCGCCTTGCTGGTCGGCCTTTCGGTCTACCGCATGCAGCACAGCAGCGTACTGGTGAAAAGCGCCAGTACGCAGATGCTCGACGAATCGGCGCGCCTGCGCCTGGAAGCCCGCGGGGAATTGCAGGCGTTGCGCATCCAGCGCTATTTCATGGATGCCTTCCAGTACGGCAAGGGTTTCTCCCGGCAGATCCTGTTCCTCCGCGACCAGGCGCAGAAGCGCTTCCTCGACGCCTACGACCTGCGCGAAGACCTGACCCGCCAGGTGCGCACCGCGCTCGCCGCCAATCCCGAGGTGCTCGGCCTGTACGTGGTCTTCGAACCCAACGCACTGGACGGCAAGGACGAACTGTTCGTCGACCAGCCCGCCCTGGGCAGCAACGACAAGGGACGCTTCTCCCTGTACTGGGCGCAGGCCACGCCGGGACAGCTGGAGTCCGAGTCGATGGTCGAGTCCGAACTCGCCGACACCAGCAGCGGGCCCAGCGGCGCGGCCTACAACGCCTGGTACACCTGCCCGAAGGAAAGCGCTCAACCCTGCGTGCTCGATCCCTACTTCGACAAGGTCGGCGAGCGCCAACTGCTGATGACCAGCATCGCCTTCCCCCTCGAACTGGATGGCAAGGTGATCGGCGTGATGGGCCTGGACATCAACCTGAGCAATCTGCAGGCGCTCAGCGAACAGGGCAACCGCGAACTCTACGACGGCGTTGGCCAGGTCGGCATCCTCAGCCCGGCCGGGCTGTTCGCCGGCAACAGCCGCGACGCCGGCCTGCTCGGCAAGAACCTGGCCAAGGCGGATCCGCAGCACGCCGGCGAACTCCTGCAACTGCTGGCCGCCGGCAAGAGCCAATTGTTCAACGAGAACGACGACCTCAAGGTGCTGCAACCGTTGCAGCCGATTCCCGGCGCCAAGCCCTGGGGCGTGCTCCTCGAAGTGCCGAAGAGCGCCCTGCTCGGCCCGGCCCTGGCGCTGGAGCGGCAACTGGACGACATGCGCCGCGAAGGCACCTGGGTCGAACTGGGCCTCGGCCTCGGCGCCGCGGTGCTCGGCCTGCTGGTGCTGTGGCTGACCGCCCGCGGCGTAACCCGGCCGATCCTCGGCGTCGCCCACATGCTGCGCGACATCGCCAGCGGCGAAGGCGACCTGACCCAGCGTCTGCCGCACACCGGGCGCGACGAGCTGGGCGAACTGGCCGGTTGGTTCAACCGTTTCCTCGACAAGCTGCAGCCGATCATCCGCGACGTGAAGGTCTCGGTGCGCGATGCGCGCAGTACCGCCGACCAGTCGGCGGCGATTTCCAGCCAGACCAGCGCCGGCATGCAGCAGCAGTTCCGCGAGATCGACCAGGTCGCCACCGCATCCCACGAGATGACCGCCACTGCCCAGGACGTCGCCCGTAGCGCCGCCCAGGCCGCCGACGCCGCGCGCGGTGCCGACCAGGCGACCCGCGACGGCCTGGCGCTGATCGACCGCACCACACAGAGCATCGACAGCCTGGCCGCCAACCTGACCAGCGCCATGGGCCAGGTCGAGCAACTGGCCAGCAGCAGCGAGGAAATCGGTTCGGTGCTGGAAGTGATCCGCGCCATCGCCGAGCAGACCAACCTGCTGGCGCTCAACGCGGCCATCGAGGCGGCCCGCGCCGGCGACGCCGGCCGCGGCTTCGCGGTGGTCGCCGACGAAGTGCGCAACCTCGCCCGGCGCACCCAGGACTCGGTGGAACAGATCCGCGGGGTGATCGAAGGCCTGCAACAGGGCACCCGCGACGTGGTCGACGCCATGCACGGCAGCCATCGCCAGGCCCAGGGCAGCGTCGAGCAGGTGGATGAAGCGGTGGCCGCGCTGCAACGGATCGGCGAGGCGGTGACGGTGATCAACGACATGAACCTGCAGATCGCCAGCGCCGCCGAGGAACAGAGCTCGGTAGCCGAGGAGATCAACCGCAATGTCGCGGCGATCCGCGACGTCACCGAGTCGCTGTCGAGCCAGGCCGAGGAATCGGCCCAGGTCAGTCAGTCGCTGAACCGCCTGGCCAACCACCAGCAGGGCCTGATGGAACAGTTCAAGGCCTGACCGTTCACGGCCTGAATAGCGCCGGGGGGCCGTAGGTCCCCCAGATCGCCAGGCGGGCCAGCGAGCGCAGCCAGCCACGCAGACGCGCCGGGGCTCCCGCCTCGGCCACCTTCGCTGCCGCTGTCCCGGCCTGTCGCGGTTCGCCGCGCTCGCTGCGCAACGCGTTTTCCACGGCCTGCTCGTAGCGAGCCTGCGCGGGTAACCGCGGCGACCGCCCCTCCTCTCGCTGTCCACTGGACTCGCCCAACAGGAACACCAGCACCGGCAGCATCAGCGCCCAGCGCCAGCGGCCCGTACCCGTCCGCCGTTTCATCGTCCAAGACCTCCTTGCAAGAAGCCCGGGATGCTAGGGAAAGCGCAGGAGGAAATCTTGCCGGGACTGTCGGCAAATGGTGAAGAACTGTTAAGCCCTGGCGGCGCGGCCGCTCTTCTGCAACGACAACTCGATGCTCACTCGCAGGCCGCCCAGCGGGCTGTCTTCGAGACTCAGGCGGCCACCGCAGGCCTCGGCGATGTCGCGCGCGATGCCCAGGCCCAGGCCATGGCCGCTGACCTGCTCGTCGAGCCGGGTACCCCGCTCGAGCACCGCCTGGCGCTGGTCGGGGAGGATGCCGGGGCCGTCATCGTCGACCTTCAGGCGGACCATGCCCTCGCCCTGCGCGACAGTCAGGCGGACTTCGCTATCGGCCCACTTGCAGGCGTTGTCCAGCAGATTGCCGAGCATCTCCAGCAGGTCCTCGCGGTCCCATGGCAGGCGCAGCCCCGGTGGCGCGCTCCAGCTCACCTGCAGGTGCGGGCCGTGGATCAGGCGCAGGGTGTCGCACAGCGACGGCAACTCCTCGGCGCAATCGAAATGTGCGCCAGGCAGCGCTTCGCCGACCAGGCGCGCCTTGCCCAACTCGCGACCGAGGCGCTGCTGGATCTGTTCCAGCTGTTCGCGCAGGACCTGTTGCAACTCCGGCTGGCGCGCCATCTCCTCGCGCTCGGCGAGGCTGACCAGCACCGCCAGCGGCGTCTTCAGGGCGTGACCGAGGTTGCCCAGGGCGTTGCGCGAACGCTTCAGGGTCTCCTCGGTGTGCGCCAGCAGGTGGTTGATCTGCTCCACCAGCGGCTCCAGTTCCTCGGGAGCCTGGTTGTCCAGTTGGCTGCGCTGGCCCTGCTGCAGTTGGGCGATCTGCAGGCGCACCTCCTCCAGCGGACGCAGCGAACGACGCACGGTCAGGCGCTGCAACAGCAATACCAGGAGCAGCGCCAGGGCGCCGGCGCCCAGGCCCATCCACTGCACACGGGCGAAGCTTTCCAGGATCGGCGTATAGTCCTGCGCCACCACGATCCGCAGCTTCTGGCCCATGCGCTTGTAGTGGCCGCGGAACACCAGCAGTCGCTGCTCCTCGGGCCCATCGACCAGGCCCTGCACCAGCCCTTTCTTGTGCGGCACTTCCAGCTCGCTGTCCCACAGGGAGCGTGAGCGCCAGGTGTCCTTTTCCAGCTCGATGACGAAATAGCGCCCGGAATACGGGCGCTGGAACGCCGGGTTGAGGCGTTGCTCGTCCAGTTGCATGCCGTTCGGCCCGCGCACCATGGCCACCAGCAGGTTCTCCGCCTCCTCGCGCAGGTTGCCGGCGAAATAGCGCCGCAGGCCCTGGTCGAACAGCCACAGGCCGGTCTGCGCGAGGACCAGCCCGACCACCAGCAGCACCGCGAACAGGCCGACGCTCAGGCGCCGCTGGATCGACCTCATCCGGCGGCCACCCCGGCGTAGCGGTAGCCCTGGCCACGGCGGGTCTCGATCACCTCGCGGCCGAGCTTGCGCCGCAGGTGGTTGACGTGGACCTCGATGACGTTGGAATCGCGTTCGGTCTCGCCGTCGTACAGATGCTCGGCCAGGTGCCCCTTGGACAGGACCTGGCCGGGGTGCAGCATGAAATAGCGCAGCAGGCGGAATTCGGCGGCGGTCAGGTCGACGTCGGCGCCGTTCAGGCACACGCACTGACGCTGCTCGTCCAGGCGCAGCCCGGCGGCCTCCAGCTGGCTCTGGTTGGCCAGCCCATGGGCGCGGCGCAACAGGGCCTGGATGCGCAAGGCCAACTCTTCCGGATGGAACGGCTTGGTCAGATAGTCGTCGGCACCGGCCTTGAGCCCATCGATGCGTTCGGCCCAGGAACCGCGCGCGGTGAGGATCAGCACCGGAGTCGCGAGTCCCAGGCCACGCCACTCCTGGAGTATCTCCAGGCCGGGACGCCCGGGCAGGCCGAGGTCGAGAATGATCAGGTCGTAGGGCTCGCTGGCGCCCTGTACCGCCGCGTCGCGGCCGTCGGCCAGCCAGTCCACCGCGTAGCCCTGGCGGGTCAGGCTGGCCATCAGTTCGTCGGCCAGGGGAACGTGATCCTCAACCAGCAGCAACCGCATCAGTCGTCTTCCTCGTCCTTCAGGATGCGGCCGTTGCGGGCATCCAGTTCCAGTTCACGCACGACGCCGTCGCGGGTGAGCAGTTCCACCTCGTAGACATAGACGTCGTCTTCCTCTTCCAGCTCGACCTCCAGCAGGCGCGCCCCGGGGTAACGCCCCAGGGCTTCCTGCATGAGGGATTCGAGCGGCTGTATCACACCGTCCTGGCGCAGGCGCAGGACCTCGTCCTGGTCCAGGTCGCGCGCCATCGCCTCGAGGCTGATGACCGCCAGGACCAGTGCGATGATCCCGGCGTAGCGCATGAGCCACTTCATCAGTCGTCCTGGTGGTCCTTGAGCACGGCGCCGGTAGCGGCATCCAGCTCCAGGTCCCACTTCACGCCCTGCGGGTCGCGCAACTCGACCTGGTAGATGTAGCGGCCGTATTCCTCTTCCAGCTCGGTATCGTGGACGCTCGAGCCGGGATGCTTGGCGATGGCGTTCTTGTTCAGCTCTTCGAAGGACTTGATGGTCCCGGCGTCACGCAGCTTCAGCGCCTCGTCCGGGCCGAGGTCGCGGGCCTGGGCCAGGCCGGCAGTCAGGGCGATGGCGGTGGCGGCGAACAGGGCAGTCAGTTTCTTCATGGGAATCTCTCCGTGGGAATCAATCGTGTTGCTTTCGACGGTTTGCAGATTAACCGGGCGCTCTTAATTGAAGCTGAATTTGCCGCAAGGACATGGCCGGGGCGCGCCATAGGGTAACGGAAAGCCTCTGCGATGGGGCTCGCCGGCGTTCGAAAGCGCTTGGTCCTGCGACAACTCGTCCTATAATCGCCGGTTCGCAAGGGAGAAGACCAGCATGCCAGCCATCCAGATCAAGTCCCCCGCACTGACCCTCAAGGCCGGTCGCCGCGCCCTCGCCCGCATCCGCGAGCGCGGACTGCAGCCGGCCGACGTCGGCATCGTCCCCGGTGCCGCCGGCGGGCCAAAGGCGCTGGGCATCCAGGGACTGGACCTGGCGATCTTCGGCGAGTGGCTGCCGCGCGCCCCGCGCGAACGCTCGCTGATCGGCGCCTCCATCGGTTCCTGGCGCTTCGCCAGCGCCTGCCTGCCCGACGCCGTGGCCGGCCTCACCCGCCTCGGCGAGCTGTACACCCGGCAGCGTTTTCCCAAGGGCGTGAGCATCGCCGAAGTCTCGCGCAAGTGCGCGGCGATGCTCGACGACCTGCTCGCCGGCCAGGACGCGCGGATCCTCGACAACCCGCTGTACCGCCTCAACGTGGTGGTGGTGAAGAGCCACGGGCGCCTCGCCCACGACCACAAGGCCAGCCTCGGCCTGGGGCTGTCCTCGGTGATCCGCGACAACCTGATCGGCCGCCGCCACCTGCACCGCCACTTCGAACGGGTGATCCTGCATGACGCCCGCCAGGCGCCGCCGCTGGCCGCGCTGACCGACTTCCCGTCGCGCTACCTGCACCTGGACGGCGGCAACCTGCGCCAGGCGCTGCTCGCCTCCGGCTCGATCCCGATGGTCATGGAAGGCGTCCGCAACCTGCCTGGCGCCGGCCCCGGCACCTACCGCGACGGCGGCCTGCTCGACTACCATCTCGACCTGCCCTACGAGGACCGCGGCGTGGTGCTCTACCCGCACTTCACCGACAAGGTGATCCCCGGCTGGTTCGACAAGGGCTTGCCCTGGCGCCGTGGCGACGCCGGGCGCCTGCAGGACGTGCTGCTGCTGGCGCCGTCGCGCGAGTACCTGGCGCGCCTGCCGCACGCCAAGCTGCCGGACCGCAAGGACTTCACTCGCTACCTCGGCGACGACGACGGCCGCGAGCGCTACTGGCGCCAGGCGATGGCGGAAAGCCGCAGGCTCGGCGACGAATTCCTCGAACTGGTCGACGGCGGCCGGCTCGGAGAACGCCTGCAAGCGCTGGACTGAGCCGCCACCGACGAGAAGGATCCTGCATGAAACTGGCCGTAGCGCTGATCCACGGCATCGGCGACCAGCCCGATAGCCGCGACGAGGACGGTCTGCACAGCTACGCCCGCGAACTGGTGGCGGCGCTGCGCCGACGTCTCGGCGCGGAAGCCGGCGAGGTGGCCTTCCAGAGCCTGTACTGGGCCAGCGTGCTGGACGCCCGCGAGCTGGACTACCTCAAGCGCATCGAGCGCGAGCCGCTGGGCTGGCGCTGGCTGCGCCGGGCGGTGACGCTGTTCCTCGGCGACGCCAGCGGCTACCGCAAGGTCAGCGCCGCCTACGACACCACCTACCAGCAGGTCCACCAGCACGTGCGCAGCGGGATCATGGCCCTGCGCGCGAAGGTCGGGCCGCAGACGCCGCTGGTGATCCTCGCCCACTCCCTGGGCGGGCACATCGTATCCAACTTCATCTGGGACCAGCAGAAACTCAACCGCACGCCGAGTTGCTCGATCGACCCCTTCCTCGGCCTGGAAACCCTGGCCGGGCTGGTCACCTTCGGTTGCAACATCCCGCTGTTCACCTTCGCCTACGAGAAGGTCTGTCCGATCCGCTTTCCCGGCCACTGCCTGCCCCCGGCGATCCGCCAGCAGGCACGCTGGCTGAACGTCTACGCGCCGGCCGATCCGCTCGGCTATCCGCTGCGGCCGTTGCAGAACTACGCCGCGGTCGTCCACGAGGACCTCGCCCTGCCGGTCGGTCCCTGGTACAAGCGGCACACCCCGTTGAGCCACATGGAGTACTGGAACGATGCGCGCTTTCACGATTACCTGGCGGACTACCTGCGCCGCCTGTTGGCTGCTGGCCTCGAGCCTGCCGGCGCTGGCCACGCCCTCCCCGCAGGCGAGCCAGGAGATCGGCCGCTTGCTGAGCTTTGTTGAAGACAGCGGCTGCACCTTCATCCGCAACGGCAGCGAATACCCGGCCGCGGAGGCCCGCGCCCACCTGCAGAAGAAGCTCGACTACCTGGAGCGCAAGGATCTGGTCGCCAGCAGCGAGGACTTCATCGAGCGCGCCGCGACCCAGAGCAGCCTCAGCGGCAAGCCCTACCAGGTGCGCTGCGCCGGGCAGACGCGCAACTCCGCCGACTGGCTGAACCAGGAGCTGCGGCGTCTGCGGCAAGCCCCCTGATCAACCGGGATGGCCGTCGACCCGCGGACGACACAGCATCGGCGCGTAGCACCAGGCGAATAGCAGGAACGCCAAAGCCCACAGTCCGCCTGCCAGGGGCAGCGCCCAGTTCGCCGGCAACAGGCTGGGCAGGAACACCCGCGCCGCGCAGCCGAGATTGAGCAGGGCGAAAGCCCAGGGCATCGCTGCCGGCGGTTGCAGCGCGCGACCGGTATGGCCGAGAGTGACCCGTGCCAGCATCGCCAGGATCAACCCGCCCATGCCGCCCACCGCCAGCGCGTGCAGCGCCTGGCTCGGCGCCAGCGCCAGGCCCAGGCTCCAGAGCGCCATGCCGAGCGGCGCCACGGCGATCCAGAAATACGCCAGGTGCAGCGACCAGAGCAGCGGCACCTGCCAGATGCCGCGATCGCGCCAACGCCACAGGCGCCACAGTTGCGCACCGCCGAGGGCGGCGAACAGTCCTGCAAGCCAGGGCGTCGGCTGCGCCGTGACGCCCGCGGCGGTGAGCAGCGCCACCAGCACGCAGCCCAGCAGGATGCCATTGTCCAGCCAGGCGATCGCCGGCACCTGCTGCTGACGGCCGAGACCGCGCTGGGTGAAGAACGGGATCACCCGCCCGCCGATCAGGTTCATCATTCCGGCGATCAGCCATAGCGCGGCGATGGAGGCACGCCGTTGCCAGTCGTCGTTGCCCTCGAACAGGCCGAGCAGGACCAGGGCGTCGGCCAGGGTCAACAGCAGCAACAGGCCCACCACCGGGTAATTGCGCTTCTGCCGCACCCGCCACAGGCTGCGACCGATAGCCCAGGCCAATAGCGGCAGGAAGCTCAGTTGCAGCACCAGCAGCAGCGCCAGCGGCGCATCGAATAGCCAGGCCAGGCGCGCCGCCAGCCAGAGTCCGGCGAGCAGGGCCAGGGGTTTGCCCTGCAGGCCGGGTACGCCGGTCCAGGTCTGCACGGCGGTCAACAGGAAGCCGGCGATGATCGCCACACCGAAACCGAAGAGCATTTCGTGACGATGCCAGGCCAGCCAGCCACCGACCGGTTGCCAGCCGCTCCAGAGCCCGGCCAGCGCCGCCAGCCAGAGCGCGATGGCGAGCACCGCGAACAGCGCGCCGCCGAGGAAGAACGGGCGGAAGCCCAGGCGCCAGATCGGCGGTATGGCCATCAGCCTGGAACGATCAAGCACTTGCACAGCAGACCTCCCAACCGGGTCGACGCATGCGGAACAGCGCGCTCAGGCGCATCACGTAGCCAATCTTCAACAGGGTCGGGCCGAGGATCACCAGCGCATGGGAAAACACCAGCGCCGGCATGTTCAGGTAGCGGTCGAGGAAATAGGCGGCGATCACGCCGGCGACGAGCAGCGCCAGGCCGGCCGCCAGCAGCCCGTGACCGATCCGCAGCACCCGCCGTGTACAATCGAACAGAGCGTTCATCTCGATCTCCTTTTTCCGAAAAGGGCCGACGCATTTCGCGCCGGCCCGTCGCTTCAGGCGTCCAGCGCGGCGGCCGGACCGAAGAACTCGTAGTGGCATTGCTGCGAGGGTACGCCGAGGTCGGCCAGGTGGCGCTTGACCTGCGCCATGAAAGGCCGGGGTCCGAGGAAGTAGGCGTCCAGGTCGCGCTCCTGCGGCAACCAGTCGGCCAGTTTCTCGCGGCTCAGCAATCCCTCGGCGTCGGGACTGTCGCCGGCACGCGGTTCGCTGTAGCAGAAGAAGTGCTCGACCTGCTCGTGCTGCGCCGACACGTCTTCGATCCAGTCGCGGAAGGCATGCACGCCGCCATGCCGGGCGCAATGGATGAAGCGGATCGGCCGCGCCTGCGGCAGCGCTTCCTGCAACATGGCCAGGGCCGGGGTGATGCCGACGCCGGCGGTGATCAGCACCAGCGGCTTGTCGCTGTCACGCAGGACGAAATCGCCAGCCGGCGGAAACAGATCCAGCTCGTCGCCCTCGGCGACCCGGTCATGCAGGTAATTGGAGACCCGTCCACCCGCCTCGCGCTTGACGCTGATGCGGTATTCGCGGCCGTTGCTGGCAGCGGAAAGCGAATAGTTGCGGCGCACTTCCTCGCCGTCGATGTCCAGCCGCAGGCCGATGTACTGTCCCGGCTGGAACGCCAGCAGCGGCTGGCCGTCCACCGGCTCCAGGTAGAACGAGGTGATTTCCTCGCTCTCCGCCTGCTTGCGTGCCACGCGGAAGCGCCGCACGCCGCGCCAGCCGCCATCGGCCTGGGCGCTGGCGGCATACACCGACTCCTCGGCCTCGATCAGCAGGTCGGCCAGTTGCTGGTAGGCCGCGCCCCAGGCTTCGAGGACTTCGTCGGTGGCGATCTGTTCGCCGAGGACCTCGCGGATCGCCCGCAACAGGCAAGTGCCGACGATCGGATAGTGTTCGGGCAGCACCTGCAGGGAGACATGCTTGTTCACCACCTTGGCCACCAGCGGGCCGAGTTCCTGCAACTGGTCGATGTGCCTGGCGTACATCAGCACGCCATTGGCCAGCGCCCGCGGCTGGTCGCCGCTGGCCTGGTGGGCCTGGTTGAACAGCGGGCGCACCTCGGGGTACTCGCCGAGCATGGTGCGGTAGAAATGGGTGATCAGCGCTTCACCGCCGGTCTCCAGCAGCGGTACGGTAGCTTTGATGAGGGCACGTTGGGCATTGGACAACATAGATGACTCCTGACGCATGCAAGGTTTTGTTTCACCTCGAAGCATTTCAGGAAGCGTGCCAAGGCAAACTACCAGAATTTACGGGCCTTGCAGGCCGACATAGGTCATAATGACTGCAACCATTCAGAGTCATTAGGACTGCAAAGAGGTCGAAATGACCACCAACCCCTTGCTTGCCACCCTGATCCCGCTGGTTGCCGACCTGTCCCGCGACCTGCCGGAAGACGAACGCTACCGCCGACTGCTCCAGGCCCTGCGCGACCTGCTGCCCTGCGACGCCACCGCGCTGCTGCGCCTGGACGGCGAATACCTGATCCCGCTGGCGGTGGACGGCCTCAGCCCGGACACCCTCGGCCGGCGCTTCCGGGTCGGCGAACATCCGCGCCTCGAGGCCCTCCTGGAGCGCCGCGGGCCGACCCGCTTCCCCGCCGACTGCGGCCTGCCCGATCCCTACGACGGTCTGGTGGAAGGCCTCCACGGCCACCTGGAAATCCATGATTGCCTGGGCTGTCCGCTGTACCTCGACGACCAGCCCTGGGGCTTGCTGACCCTGGATACCCTCGATCCGTCGCGCTTCGCCAGCGCCGACCTGGACACCCTGGAGGCCTTCGCCAGTCTCGCCGCCGCCACGGTCAAGGCCAGCGAGCGGATGCGCGACCTGACCCGCCGCGCCGAGGACGAGCACCAGCGCGCCGAGGCCTATCTCGAAGCCGCTGGCGAGCGGCCACGGGAAATGATCGGCCAGAGCGCCGCGCACAAGGCGCTGCTGGAAGAAATCCGCCTGGTCGCCAACAGCGACCTGAGCGTACTGATCACCGGCGAGACCGGGGTCGGCAAGGAACTGGTGGCGCAATCCATCCACCGGCATTCCATGCGCAGCGGCAAGCCGATGATCAGTCTCAACTGCGCCGCGCTGCCCGAGACCCTGGTGGAAAGCGAATTGTTCGGCCATGTGCGCGGCGCCTTCTCCGGCGCGGTCAACGAACGGCGCGGCAAGTTCGAACTGGCCGACGGCGGCAGCCTGTTCCTCGACGAGGTCGGCGAGTTGCCGCTGGCGGTGCAGGCCAAGCTGCTCCGCGTGCTGCAGAGCGGGCAGTTGCAGCGGGTCGGCTCCGATCGCGAGCACCGCGTCGACGTACGCCTGATCGCAGCCACCAACCGCGACCTGGCCGAGGAAGTGCGCGCCGGGCGCTTCCGCGCCGATCTCTACCATCGCCTCAGCGTCTATCCCTTGCGCGTGCCGCCGCTGCGCGAGCGCGGCCGCGATATCCTCCTGCTGGCCGGCTACTTCCTCGAGGAAAACCGACCGCGCCTGGGACTGCGCAGCCTGCGCCTGGACCACGAGGCCCAGGCCGCGCTCCTCGACTATCGCTGGCCGGGCAACGTGCGCGAACTCGAGCACCTGGTCGGCCGCGCCTCGCTCAAGGCCCTCGGCCACAATCCGGAGCGGTCGCGGATCGTCACCCTGCATCGGCAGGATCTCGACCTGCCCGCGGAAACCCCCGCGCCACCTCGCAGCGTGGTCGAGCCCGCGCCCGCCGTGCCACAGACCGGTCACTCGTTGCGCGCGGCCACCGACGCCTACCAACGCCACCTGATCCAGGACTGCCTGGCCCGTCACCAGGGAAGCTGGGCCTCGGCTGCACGCGAGCTGGGCCTGGATCGCGCCAACCTGGCGCGCCTGGCGCGCCGCCTGCAACTCAGGTGAACGACCGCCCGGTCGGAGCAGACCGGGTCCGGCGCGCAAACCTGCTACCATGGCGCCCCCATTCCGGTTGTCCGATAACCCCGATCCAGAGCGCACTACAGTGGAACTCTTCAAAGAATTCACCTTCGAATCCGCCCATCGCCTGCCCCACGTCCCCGAAGGCCACAAATGCGGGCGCCTGCACGGCCACTCGTTCCGTGTCGCCATCCACATCGAAGGCGAGGTCGATCCGCATACCGGCTGGATCCGCGACTTCGCGGAAATCAAGGCGATCTTCAAGCCGATCTACGAGCAACTCGACCACAATTATCTGAACGATATTCCAGGCCTGGAAAACCCCACCAGCGAAAACCTCTGCCGCTGGATCTGGCAACAACTCAAGCCGCTGTTGCCGGAACTCTCCAAGGTCCGCGTCCACGAAACTTGCACCAGCGGTTGCGAATATCGGGGCGATTGATTCGCCCGACTCTCCCCTGGCGCTTCGCCATCCGCTCTAAAACGGGCTTCCACACAACGGGCCCGTTCTGCCATCTCTCTCCCATGGGTTGTACGAAGCATTATCCCCACGGACATAAAGGTTTCATATTCTTCCGGGAAACATCCGGCAAGCTGTCCCCACAGTCCGTTAGTCAATAAAACCGTGCAACTATATTGTTCTTCCAGTAGATAAAGACTTATCCTTTGCCGCGGACACGGAAAGTCCGTAAAGCCACTATAAATGCACCAAAACCCAGCACCATATTTTTAGAACGGGAGTGAAACGAATGTCCAAACTTGCCGAGTTCCGCGAGGCAGAGCGCAAACTTCAGGAGCAACTGGCCCTGCTGGAAAAGCTGAAAAGCGACAGCAGCCTGAAGCAGGAACTGGAATTCAAGGACAAGTTGCAGGCGTTGATGGACAAGTACGGCATGACCCTGCACAACATCATCGCCATCCTCGACCCCAAGGCTCCGGTCACCGTCAGCGCCGCTCCGCAGCGCCGTGCCCGCGCCCTGAAGGTCTACAAGAACCCGAACAACGGTGAAGTCGTCGAAACCAAGGGCGGCAACCACAAGGTTCTGAAAGCCTGGAAAGAACAGTACGGTTCCGAAACCGTCGAATCCTGGCTGCAACGCTAAGCCGGTTTTCCCGACGGCATCCTGCCGATGCCGTCGGAAACCTCACTGGCTACTTTCGCTCCCCTCCTCGCCAGATCAATTCTGCGACTTCGATTCGCAAGCGCTCCTGATCTTCTGCGCCGCCAGGTTGTTCTCCACCCCCGGCAGGTTCTCCAGCAGACACTCGTAATAAGCCTTTTCCCGCGACAGCAGGAAGGAACCGTCGTTATACAACTTGTCGCAGGCCTGGGTGATGAAGTGAACCGCCACCCCGCTCTTCGCCGTGCGTTGGTAGTCGAGTATGCATTGGTCGTAGTCCTTGTCGTCGGCGAGAGTGGAAAGCGGAAATAACAGCAGCAGGGGCAGCAGGAACTTCATGGCAATGGTATCCATGGGAAAGTTGTGCTCCAGCATGGACGAGCCGGCTCGGAGTGCCAAGCCGACCATGAAGTAAAATTTTGCACTTGTTTACAGGCCGGGCCAGACTGGCCGTTCTTCGCTGCGCGAATGCGACAATGGCGGGCCGGGGAGCCGAATCGCAGGCGTCCCGAGCGGATTCGGTTTCCCGGCCGCCTGGCGGCAACTCGCTCCATCGACGGGCACCGCCCTCCGCCGAACTCTTCCGGCAAACGGGTGCTGCCCGATCCGCATCCGCTTCAATAGGCCGCTACGAACAGGAACGACAACTGTAGATTGAGCATGGGCGACAACATATTGTTCAGTTCCAGAAACTCCACCGCTACTTGCCGCTGCTCCGCTTCTATATCCTGCAACAACCGACTGAACGAGGCTGGCTGCAACTGCCCGCGAACCTGGGCCTCGATACGCGCGATCGTCCCTTGCTTCTCGAAGCCGCGAGGAAGCAGTACGCTCACTTCCGCGTCAGGGACGCCCGCCAGGCGAACCCGCTCGGTCAGCCAGGCCTGCACATCGGCCCTCGCCTGCGACGCATTCGGCGCCTGCCAGAAGCGCTCTCGCTGAAGGTTCAGGACCTGCTCCGCCTGCATCGCCCGCTCCGGCCAGGCGGTCTGCCGGGAAACGTCCTGGAGCTTGAGCCATTCCCCGGCCAGACGACGATATTCCTCCCCTCGTTCCTCCCTCCAATCCATGCTGAGCATGACCAGATGCACAACCAGCAGCAGGCACAGGCTCCAGATGGCCATGCGCAAGAGTGGTTTTTCCTGCCATTGTCGTTGCAGGTTCCGCCCCTGGAACTGCAGTGATCGCTGGAAGTCCGACATCAGGCACCCTCCCCCGGCGTACGCAGGACCAGGCTCAGCGATAGCCCCTCGCTCTGCGAAGGTTCCACCCTGACATCTTCGAAACTCCCAGACTCCATGAAACGCCGCACATAGAGACGCGGGTCGACACTGTCGGTGCCAATCCGCAACTCCAGCTCGGAGCCTCGATAGCGCCAGGCGAGCAACCGACTGTCCTTCGGCAACAGTTCCGCTACCTGTCCCAGCAGCGCCACCTGCGAGCGATGCTGCAAAGCGCGCCCCAGCTCCGTGGCCATCCGATTGGTCTGCAAGGCCTGGTTGCGTGCGCTGAGGATCGGCGAGACCTGGTCGCTCAGCTGGTCGTACTGCGTTCGCAGCGCACGCTCGGCCCACCACCAGGACAAACCTTCCCCCAGATTGAATCCGCATCCCAGCAACAGGGTGGCTATGAGCCCATGCGGCAACCAACGCTCCCATCGCAGCAGCGTTGCTTCCGCCGCCGGAACGGCCCAGGGACGGCCCAGCGCTTCCCCAGGCTCGGCAACCAGGCTCTCCGGAATGCGTATTCCCGCCAGCCCCCGGAGCAACCGAACCCATTGTTCTGGCTGGGGTGGGCTGGGAAAGAAATGGCTCAGGACAAGGCAGTCATCTCTCCAGACCTGCAGATCCAGCCCGGAGCGAACCCGAAGCAGCCGAACCGTCTCGCCTTCCGCGACCGACCGAGGGGGAGCCTGCAGGAGGGATTCGGGGATACAGCGATAACGCCGAGGTTGGTCGACGCAGTCTTCGGCAACGGCCTCCCGGACCTCCTCATCCCAGAACCAGACCAGAGCATGGCCACCCCGCCAGGCTACGTAATGGCCTGCGCGGCGAAAAGGCGCCAGGGCGGCAAGCTTCAACGCCAGTGCCTGATACCGGTCAGAGCGCGGCACATGATTGAGATCGAGACAGCGATAGACACACCACGCCCGATCCACGATCCACTGCGCTGGGGCGCGCCGCGCCAACCCTGTACCTCTACGTACCCACTCAAGCTGCGCCCGGCCATCCTTACCACGGCCTTGCCACAAGCGGGGCGGCAAGAACCCCGGGGGCGATATCGGGATGCAGCGGAGGATTCGAGTAGCGATCATTTATCTTCACGGACCTCTTCGAGAGAAGCTGCCAGGGTGGCAGCAGGCGGTGCTCTGAGTTGAAGCGGACCTCGTATTCCGTCCCCTGCTCGGCTCCTGGCGGGTAGAGCCGAATCGACAGGACCGGACTGGCCAGGCGCGCCCAGCCATCCTCGGGAACCAGCCTCGCATGCCCCCCGAGGAAGTCATGCAGGTCCGACATCCGGGTGAACGGACGCTGCCAGCGGGCTTGCAGCAGTCGGCCGACAGCGTCCTCCGGTAGTCCCCAGGCAAGAGACAGGATTCGGGCATCCGCGGTGTTGATGTTCAGCGCCGCCTCGTCCGCCGCAACCAGATCGCGCCAACCGGCGTCGAGCAAATGCGCTTCCCAGGGGCGCCAGGCCTCCAGCCGGAAGACTTCCATCACCGAGCGCAACGGACGGCGCCGGGCCTGGCCCGGAGAGGACCTGTCGCTGGCTTGCGCGGCGCTACCCAGTCGTGGAGCGGCGCCGGGATAGAGATAGCTGAACCATTGGGCGACCATGACCTGCACCTGCTCGGCGGGAACCCCCAACCCCGCCAGCAGCCTGGACAGTACCCGCGGATCGATGCCGGAAAGACTGAGGCGCGCGGAGCGATCGAGCAGCGCAATGCACCAGCCATTGGCCATGCAGAACTCCCGGCCATCCAGAGGCAGCTCCCCGCCAATGGGCAGGATCGAAGTGTCCATGTCCACCTTGCTCGGCGCGGCGCCAGCATTTCCCGGTACGCTCAGGCCCGCGACGGTATAGCGCTGGGTAGCCACCAGCCATTGGACCCGCGCCAGCAAGGCATGCTCCTCCAGCTCACGAAGCAGCGCCTTGCGCCGGTTTTCCGTGGCATCCAGCGAGCGCCCGACCCAGAGTACAGCGGCACTGGCCAGCAGGGTCATGATGGCCAGGAACCAGACCACTCCGACCAGAACGAAGCCAGACGAGCGGGCAGACGCCGCATGTCGGCATGCGCCATCAGAAATCATGTTCGGCGGGCCTCGCTCTGGGCAGCGCGACCGCGACAAGGACAAACAGGCGCTCCTCGGGAGCCGTCAGTGCCATCGCCTCGGGAAGGGTATCGGCCAGTTGCGCGCTCGGCGGCCAGTCCCGGTGCCACTGGCCATGACCGTCCAGATAGCGGAAGCGAGCTTCGCCGCGCAGATGCAGGAGGGGCCAGCGACTGTCCTCCAGCCTTCGCACATAGATCAACTCGGTCCTGTCCTCTCCTGCCCGCCGCTCGAGCCGGAAGGCCAAGGGCGTCGGGATGCCCGCACGGCGATCCAGGGCCGCGGCAGACATGGCCTCGAAACTGAGTTCGTCCCCTCGCAAACGCCAGCGGACCTCGCCAGCCTCGGGAGCGACCAGGTTCTCCACCGCATCACGGAACCAATCGAAGGTCAGCGCCCGGACCTGTCCGCGCCCCAGGTTCTGGTGCAAGGACTGGTTGGCCTTGCTGGCATAGCTCAACCCTTGCATGAGCAACGTGCCGATGAAGGAAACGACCAGCAGCACCACGATCATCTCGAGCAGGGTGAATGCACCCTGTTTTCGTCGCGAGCGGATCATGGTCCATCACCCAGTCGCGCTGGGATGACCACGTACCCGGGAAGCTCCAGTTGCAGCGTCTGCGGCGTTCCATCGCCGGCCCGGATGCTGGCGACGACCCTGAACAAGGTCACGTCGTAGATGCCCGGACTGCCGCTATGGCGGCCCACCGCCGCTTTCGATGCGGACAGTGGCGAACTTCGCCACTCCAGCCGGTAATGCCCCAGCCGGACCCTGCCTGCGGGTTCGAGCGCAGGGTTCATGCGCTCCAGATAGGCCATCGCCACCCGGGCCGTCTCAATGCGCAGCTCGGCCGCCTCGACCCGCTGCATGCTCCGAAAGGCACTGTTGAGCCAGGCGAAAAGCGCACCGCCGACCACTGCCAGGAGCGTCAGCGCAACCACCGCCTCCAGGAGCGTGAAGCCTTCCTGCCGCGCCGGCATCAGCGGATCGTCCCGGGCGCGCAGAGGGGTGGCTGAAGCAGCAGCGTATGTGTCGCGCGCCCATGATGGACCTGCAACTTTCCGCCCAGGCAAACTCCGTTTGCCATGTAACGTATCGGCGGCCGAGCAGTAACCGTCCAGCCATCGGGCAGTCGCAGCAACTGCTCGGGAACCGCCCCGCTCTCATCAATGAGCAGCTCCCGCCCGTCGCTGCGCACGCGATAGCCCAGGGTCTGCAATTGATTGAACAGATCGTCCAGCGCGGTCCTGCGCGCCCAGGTCTCCTGCATCCTCACCAGGCCGGGCAACGCCACCGCAGCAATGGCCCCGACGAACACCAGCACCACCAGCAGTTCGAGCAAGGTGAACGCGGCCTGGTCAACGTTTGGGCGCGTAACCGACATCGGCATCCAGGCCTTTCCCACCGGGCTGCCCATCCGCGCCCTGGCTGTAGAGAGTGAAGGGTTGTTCGGCACTCGGCCTGTCGCTGTACAGGTAAGGCCGGTTCCAGGGGTCCAGCGGTACGCCGCCCTCGAGGTAGGGCCCGTGCCAGAAGGCCCCGAGACGTTCATCGGAAGGCGGCGTGTTGAGTAGCGCCAGGCCTTCTTCTTCGGTCGGCAGCCGGCCGATGTCCAGGCGCATGGTGAGCAACGCGCCCTTGAGCATCTTCACCTGGGTATCCGCCGTCTGCGCCTTCGCCTTGTCGGCCTGACTGAACAGTCGCGGCCCGACGAGCCCCATCAGCATGCCGATAATCACCAACACCACAATCATCTCGAGCAGGGTGAAGCCCTGTTGTGCAGCTCTGTTCATACGGTTTCCACTTCACGTCTCATCCAACCAGCCGCGGCATCGATACCCGGCATTCAAAGCACCATGTCGTTGGCGCTGGTAATCGCCAGTACCACGCCGGTAATGATCAGGCCGAACACAGAGCCGATCAGCAGGATCGCCAGAGGCTCGATCAGTACCAGGGCCTTTTTCATTCGCGCCTGCCCGGCCTCTCCATAGAGCGTCGCCAGGCTCTGCAGCATCTCCGCGAGCTGCCCGGAGGCCTCTCCAACCCGCACCAGGCTCGAACCGATGGACGTGACCGCCTGGCGCTCCTCCAACGCTGCCGACAAGGCGATGCCGGCCCGCACATCCTGGGTGACTCGCTCCAGGGTCCGGCGCTGCCGGGCAATGCGGACGCCAGCGGCGGAAAGCGCCAGGGCCTCCACCAGCGGCACACGATTTCCCAGCAGGGTTCCAAGCACCTTCGACCATTGCGCTATTTCCGCCTGCATCAACCATTCCCCGACTACGGGCAGGCGCACCAACTGGTCGAGCGCATGGGCGCGGAGCGCCGGATTGCGCAGCGCCACGGCAATGCCGCCAGCAAGCAGCAGGACGGCGAACGCCAGCAAGCCGGAACTCTCGTTGCTCCATACCCCGATGCTCAGCACTGCCCAGGCAAGCCACGGAAGCTGGGCGGTCTCGTTCAGGAGATTGGCGAATTTCGGAACGACGAAGACGAACAGGGTCGCCACGGCGAGCACCCCGCTGAGCACCAGAATCGCAGGGTAGATCAGCGCCCCTTGCAACTCGGCGCGGGTTCGCCGTTCGTATTCCATCTGCGTGGCACAGTCCCTCAGAGCTCCTGCGAGGTTTCCGGTCATCTCGCCGGCCGCCACCAGTTGATATACATAGCGCGGCAAGTCGAGGCCGGCGCTCTCCAGCACTACGGGAAAGGATTGCCCCTGGCGCAGACCATTGGCCATCGCCTGCAGGGCGGAAATCAACTTCGGGTGGCGCGCGCCTCGCTCCTGGGCCTCCACCGCGTCGGCCATGCTCACTCCCGCCGCGAGCATGGTGGCCAGCTCGTGGATGGCCATGTTCAATTCCTCGGCCTTGAGCCGACGTCGCGAGCCCAGGTTGCGGCGTTTCACCTCCAGGCTGAGCGGGGTCAGCCCCTGGCGCTGCAACTGCCGCAGCGCATCCTGGCGCGTGGGGAGGCAGAGTTCGCCACGAACGCGCCTGCCCTTGCGATCGACGGCTTGGTAGATGAAATTCATGGACTTAGCCGCTGGTCACGCGATGCACCTCGTCAAGACTGGTCATACCCAACCAGGCCTTGATCAAGCCATCTTCACGCAGATTGCGCTGTCCCTGGCTGGCGGCAAGCCGATGCATCTGTTCGAGGGAAGCTCTCTGCACGATCAGGTCGCGCATCTCGGAAGACAGATCGACGAGTTCGTAGATGCCCACACGGCCGCTGTAGCCGGTACCTTCGCAGCGGCCGCAGCCTCGCGCCACGCGCCATTGCGCTGCCTGCCCCGGGAACAGCCGCGCGGTGGCCGCCTCGGTCGCTGCCAGATCGGCCGCAGCAAGGGTTGGCTCGCAAGGTTCCGCGCAGTGGGCGCACAACCTGCGCACCAGTCGCTGGGCCTGGACACCGCGCACCGGCGAAGCCACCAGGAAGGGTTCCACGCCCATGTCGATCAAGCGCGTGAAGGCACTCACCGCATCGTTGGTATGCAGGGTCGAAAGCACCAGGTGACCGGTGAGCGAGGACTGTACGGCGATCTCCGCCGTCTCCAGGTCGCGTATCTCCCCGATCATGATCACATCGGGATCCTGCCGCAGGATCGAGCGCAAGGCGGCAGCGAAGGTCAGGCCGATGTCGGCATGGACCTGGACCTGGGTGATGTTGGGCACCTGGTACTCCACGGGATCTTCCACGCTGATGAGCTTGCGCACGCCATCATTGATTTCCTCCAGCGCGCCATAGAGCGTGGTGGACTTGCCCGATCCGGTGGGGCCGGTCACCAGGATGATGCCGTGGGGTTCCGCTACCCATGCACGCATCCTCTGCAAGTGGTCCGGGAGCATCCCGAGCCGGTCCAGGCGCAACCCCTCGCGCTCCTTCGGCAACAGGCGCATGACCACCGATTCGCCATGCACCCCTGGCAAGGTGGAGACCCGCACGTCGAGCTCCGTACCGCTGACCCGGATGCTCATGCGTCCATCCTGCGGCAACCGTCGCTCCGCGATGTCGATGGCGGAGATCAGCTTGATCCGCGAGACGACCGCCGCGAATCGCTCGCGGGGAAGGCTCAGTTGGTCGTGCAGGACGCCGTCGACGCGGAAGCGGATACGGAAGTCGAACTCCCGGGGTTCGATGTGAATATCCGAAGAGCGCTTTTCCATGGCCTGGCTCATCACGTTGTTGACGAGTTCGACTACCGGCGCCTCCTCCGCCAGCTCCCGCAGGTAGCGGATGTCTTCGCTGCCGTAGGCGTGCCGATCCGCACCTTGCCGGGCCAGGTCCAGGGAATGCTCCAACCAGCCGTCCAGATCCTGGGAGCGGCACAGCACTGCTTGAATCGAGCGCTCCGGATAGAAATAGCCCAGGGTTTCGCGTATCGAAGGAGATAACGGATCACGCGCCGCGAACAGCAGTTGCTCGCCCTCCTCCCAGACCACCAGTTGCTCTTCGACGAACCAGTCGGTATTGATCGGGGTGCTGAGCAGGAATGCGGCGATGGACTCTTCGCTCGGCTTCCGCAGGTCGTCCCCCACCAGCGGCAACCGCAGTTGCTCCGCCAGCACCTGCATGAGGGTATTTTCCGAGATGGCTCCGGAACGCACGAGAATACCTCCCAGGCGGCCGCCAAGCCGGCGTTGCAGGTCGAGCGCCCGCTCGAGTTCCTGGCCGCTCACCAACCCGCGTTCGAGCAAACGCTGCCCCAGCGGTATCCACTCGGCCGTCACCTGCGGGCCCGGGGAAACGGCCTCAGAGGACATCTGCAAAACCTTCCTGTACCCGACGGAACCAGAGGAAGCCCGATGAACAGACCAGCAGCGACGCAACGCAATAAACGCTGAAGACCCCAAGGGTCGGATAGGGAGCATCGAAAAGGATCGCCCTGACCATTTCCACCGGGATCGTCAGCGGATTGAGGTACAGGTAGGGCTGCATTACCGGTGGCAAGGATGACAGCGGATAGAACACCGGGCTGATGAATAGCAGAAGCACCAGGAGAAACTGGACGAACTGCCCTATGTCGCGAACATAGACCCCGAGCCCCGCGAGGAACCACGCCAGCCCCGTCACGCAGAGCAGGAAGGGGAGCAGGGCAAGCGGTAGCAGAACCAGTTGCCAGCCCGGCTCGACGCCGCTGAAGAGAAGAAAGATACAGAGCACCAGGTAGCCGAGCATGGCGTTGAAGAAAGCGGCCAGTAGCGGTGTGAGGGGGAGTATCTCCAGGGGAAAAACCAGCTTCTTCACGTAGTTGGCGTTGGCCTGGATGATAGTCGGGGCCCTGGACAGGCTTTCAGCGAGGATCCCGTTCAGCAGGAGTCCGGAAAACAGGGTCAAGGCGAAGGAAAGCGTGCTCTGGCTTCCACCCCAGCGCGACTTCAGCACGAAGCCGAAGACAAACGTATAGATCAGCAAGAGCAGGAACGGCGAGACGATGATCCAGATGCGGCCCAACATGGCGTCGCGATAACGCAGTTCGACCTCGCGCCGGGTCATGACCAGCAGGAGCCTGATGCGACTGGCGAGACTGGCCGGTACCAAGAGGGAACCACTCACAGAAAAACTCTCCACGGCGAAGAAGAACAGAACCCGCTAACCATGAAGGATCGAAGCGAGCTGGGCCATCAGCCCCCACTACTTCTGGCGTAAGGTTTTTCTGATTCAAGAAGAGTCTTCAGAAGGCCGGAGCAAGCCGGCACTCTCGCTAACTCGATCTCCCATCGGCTCCGTACCTGCTGGAAAGCACGTGGGTAACCCCGGCAATGGCAACGACTCTCAAGGTGTGGGGCCGGACTGCGCGGAGTGCACCCTCGATTCAGCAGCCAGCGGCAGTGAAACCGGGACGAAAGCAAGACTCATCCTGCAATCGGGGCGATTTCTTCATAGCGCTGGAAAACCTGGCTCAGTGAAACGAAAGCACGCACTGAGCGCCCCGTACGCCAGGGACTGGCAACCTGCACGCCGACCCGCCCTGGGGCGGCATGGCGAGTTCGACGAATACGACTCGGCGCACCACCTGCCCCCTGTGCCCGCGCTCAAGCGACGCCGCGGCTGCCAAGGGGTTGCAGCGACCTGCGTAGACGGCAGGCGGACGCGATCGGCGCTCTCCCCGCCGTCATGGTTGAGTTTCGGATTGCGTCCGATGGCTCAGCGGATCACCCCGGCGCGCACCGTCAGCGGCCAACTGACCCGATAGCGCGTCTGCGGGTCGCCCCAGGCTTCGCGCAGCTCATCGACGAACGCGGCGCCCGGATCCTGGCCAAGGGCCTTGCCGGCTTCCTTCACCGCCGACCAGGTACCGACATAGCCCAGCAGTTCGTCCAGGGTCCAGGCCACCTCGATGGCCAGGTCCGGCAGGCGGCGCTCCTCGAAGGGGAACGGCAGATTGCGGTAGCCCTCCTCCACGTGGCGCCGCTCGGCAGGCCAGTAGGGGCCGACGACCTGGTGGTAGAAGTGCTGGACCAGCGGTTCCATGGGGCCGTTGACATGCAATACGCCATAGGTAACCAGGGCCAGGATGGCATCCGCGCGGGCCACACGCCGGACTTCCTCGTAGAAGCGCGGCAGGTCCAGCCAGTGGGCGGCCTGGGCGACCGTCACCAGGTCGGCGCTGGCCGCCGCCAGCCCGCTGTCCTCGGCCAGGGCCACGCGATACTCGACCCGCTCGCGCGCCTGCGCCTTGTCGATCTGCGCGGCGCTGGCGTCGGTACCGACCACCCGTTCGAAACGCTCGGCCAACAGCACCGTAAGCTGTCCGGTGCCGCAGCCGCAGTCCAGGGCCAGGCGGGTGCCGGGGCAGAGCGCGGCCAGCTCGTCGACCAACCGCGCCGGGTAGGTCGGACGATGTGCGGCGTAGTTCGCCGAACCGGTGGAGAAATGATCCTTGAAAGGTGCCGTCATGGGACTCTCCCGAAATGATCCCGGCGACCACAGGGACCATGGCCGTCCAGGCTGCCGCCTTACACTAGGCGAATCCCGTCGATACGGAAACACGACTTTCGGTCACCTTGGAGCACCGTCTCACTACTGCATGCGGTGCAGCAATCAACTGCAAAGAACCTACCTGGTCATCCCCAGATGCTTCATTAGACTGCCGGAACGACGAACGCAGCCAAGGAGACCGCCATGCCCAGTCGCATCACCCTCAACGCAAACGGAGGCCCCGAGGTCCTGCGCCTGGAGCAAGTCCAGGCGCAGCAACCGGGCCCCGGCGAGGTCTGGCTGGAGCAGGCCGCCATCGGCGTCAATCCGCTGGACCTCGGCCAGCGCTCGGGAGCGGTACCGATTCCGCTGCCGTCCGGCCTCGGCCTGGAAGGCGCCGGAGTGGTCGCCGCGCTGGGTCCGGGAGTCTCCGGACTGGCGCCGGGCGACCGCGTCGCCTATGCCACCGGCCCGCTGGGCGCCTATGCCAGCGCCCGGCTCTACCCCGCCGAGCGCTTGCTGAAGCTGCCCGACACACTCGCTTTCGAGGACGCGGCGGCGCTGCTGTTCAAGGGCATCACCGCGCACTACCTGCTGCACGCCACCTACCCCGTCGGGCCCGGCACACGCATCCTGCTGTACGGCGCGGCGGGCGCCGTCGGCCAGTTGATGGCGGCCTGGGCCCGGCACCTGGGCGCCTGGGTGATCGGCGTGGTGTCGAAGGCGGAAAGTGTCGAACGGGCCAGGGCTGCCGGCTGCGACGAGGTGCTGGTGTTCGACGCGGCCAGTCTCGCCGCCCAGGTCGCCGAGCTGACCGCCGGGCGCAAGGTCGATGTGGTCTACGACCCCATCGGTCGCGCTACCTTCGAGGCATCCCTGGACAGCTTGCGTCCGCGCGGCCTGCTGGTGTCCTTCGGCGCTACCTCCGGCGTGCCGCCAGCCGTCGAAGTCGCCACCCTCAACGCCAAGGGTTCGCTGTTCCTCACCCGTCCCTCGCTCGCCGCCCACACCGCCAACCCGGAGGAATACCGGCTACGCGCGCAGGCTGTGCTGCGCGCCCATGCAGACGGTGTCATCCAGCCCCGGGTCTGGCGGCGCTACCCGCTGGCCGAGGCGGCCGTGGCGCATACCGATCTGCTGGAGGGACGCTCGCAAGGCGCGCTGGTACTCTTGCCCTGACCCACCCGCAAGAGGCGCATGCATGCAACCGTTCGACAGCCGGCAGGCCGATGAAGTCGCCACGCTCCTGGCCCTGGCCGAGCACGGTTCGTTCGCCGCCGCCGGCCGCGCCCTGCAACGCCATCCCTCGGTGCTCTCGAAGCGGCTCGGCGCACTGGAGCGTCGCCTCGGCATCCGCCTGGTCGAACGCACCACCCGGCAACTGCGCTTCACCGATGAAGGCGAGCGCCTGGCGAGCCGCTTCCGCCAGGCCGTCGACCTGCTCGACGAGGCCGAGCACGAAGCCAGCCTGGGCGCCGCGCAACTGCGCGGACGCCTGCGCATCGCCCTGCCATCGGCGATGGGCCGGCTCTGGCTCGGTCCGCTGCTGGCGGAGTTCGCCCTGGCGCATCCGCAGGTGGTGCTGGAAACCGACTATTCGGAGCGCTTCGTCGACATCATCGCGGAAGGCTTCGACCTCGCGATCCGGGTCGGCGAACTGGCCGACAGCCGCCTGGTGGCCAGGCGGCTGTGCGCCCACCGGCGCATCCTCGGCGCCGCTCCCGACTACCTGGAGCGGCATGGGGTACCGCGTATCCCGGCCGACCTGGCGGCACACAATTGCCTCGGCTTCAGCGGACTGCACTCGTACCCGGAATGGAAGCTGACCCGCCAGGACGAACAGCAGCCCGTGCGGGTACGCGGCTCGATGGTCAGCAACGACAACGAGGCCCTGCTCTGCGCCGCACGCCAGGGCCTGGGCATCTTCGCCGCCGGCGAGTGGCTGATGAGCCGCGACCTCGAAGCCGGCAGGCTGGTACGGGTGCTGCCGGAGTGGCAACTGGATGCCGACGCCGGCGTCTACCTGGTGCGCCCCTCGGCGCGCTACGCCACGGCGGCGGCCAGCGCGTTCCGCCAATGGGTGGAAGCGCGGTTCGCCGCGGGCCCGCCCTGGCAGCGCCAGCGGGACTGAGCGGTATCCGCGAGCGGCTCGCCGAGGATCGCGCCGCCTCCCGCCCCTCGCTCCCGGACAATCCGGATACCCTCCCGCCAGCATGCGGATAGCCAATGACCCGCCGGCCGGTTCCTACTAGGCTGGTTCGCTTCGCTTTCCCGTTTTCCCACTCCAACAACAACCCGATGAGGAATCCAGGCATGGGACAGTACGTCAGCATCGCCGCGTCCGACGGCAGCGGCCGGTTCGACGCGTATCTCGCGCTCCCCGCCAGCGGCAAGGGGCCGGGCGTGGTGATCGGTCAGGAAATCTTCGGCGTCAACGCGAACATGCGCGCGGTGGCCGACCTGTACGCCGAAGAGGGCTACGTGGCCCTGGTCCCCGACCTGTTCTGGCGGCTGCAGCCGGGCGTCGACCTGGGCTACGACGAAGCGGCCTTCGCCAAGGCCATCGAGCTGTTCCAGCGCATCGACCTAGACGCCGCGGTGGACGACATCGCCGCCTGTATCGAGCACCTGCGCCAACGCGAGGAGGTGGTCCACGCCGGGATCGGCTTCGTCGGCTTCTGCATGGGCGGCAAGCTGGCCTACCTCGCCGCGACGCGCACCGACGTCTCCTGCTCGGTGGGCTACTACGGCATGGGCATCGAGGCGCTGCTCGACGAGGCGAAACAGATCAAGGGCCGGCTGGTGCTGCATTTCGCCGAACAGGACGCCTACTGCCCGCAGCAGGCCCGCGACGCGATCCTGCCCTGCCTGCGCAACCTGCCCAAGACCGAGTTGTACCTCTACCCCGGCGTCGATCACGCCTTCGCCCGCGTCGGCGGCATGCACTTCGACAAACCGGCCTACCTGATGGCCCACGAACGCAGCATCGCCGCCCTGAAGCGGGAGATCGGGCCGAACTTCGACCTCTCCGCGCTGTGGGACGAGCATGTGCGCCACGAGTTCGATACCCGCGACGTCGCCGCGACCATGGCGACCATGGTCGCCGAGCCCTATGTCAACCATGTCCCGACCCTCACCGGCGGCGTCGGCCAGCGCGAACTGAGCCGCTTCTACCGCCATCACTTCATTCACGGCAACCCGCCGGACATGACCCTCACGCCGATTTCGCGGACGGTGGGGGCGCTGCAGGTGGTCGACGAGTTCGTCATGCGCTTCACCCACAGCTGCGAGATCGACTGGCTGCTGCCCGGCGTCCCACCCACCGGGCGCTTCGTGGAAATCCCCATGCTCGGCGTGGTGCGCTTTCGCGGCGACCGCCTTTACCACGAGCACATCTATTGGGACCAGGCCGGCGTGCTGGTGCAGATCGGCCTGCTCGACCCGCAGGGCCTGCCGGTCGCGGGGGTGGAAAGCGCGCGCAAGCTGCTCGACGAAAGCCTGCCCTCGAACCGCCTGATGGCGCGCTGGGCAGCCAGCGAAGGACTCGGCCTCTAGCGGCCGGCTAGCCGCCGAGCAAGGCGCAGAAACGCGCCAGGTCGACGTTACCGCCGCTGAGCAGGATCCCGACCCGCTTGCCGCGCAATTCGTCCTTGCGCTGGCGGGCGGCGGCCAGGCCGAGGCAACCGGTGGGCTCGACCAGCAGCTTCATCCGCGCGGCGAGGAAGCGCATGCCATCCACCAGTTCGGCGTCGCTGGCGGTGAGGATGTCATCGACGTTGCGCTGGATCAGCGGGAAG
This sequence comes from Pseudomonas sp. KBN12P06040, assembly GCF_037574965.1. NCBI lineage: Bacteria > Pseudomonadati > Pseudomonadota > Gammaproteobacteria > Pseudomonadales > Pseudomonadaceae > Pseudomonas > Pseudomonas sp. KBN12P06040. The sequence continues at coordinate 2,587,224 of NZ_JBBELS010000001.1, read as the reverse complement.
GTGAGATTGCCCAAATGCTGGGTCTGGGCGCCATCGGCGAGGGTCTGCGGCGTATCGATATGCACGATGGCGCCGCTGCGCAGCGAACGCTGGCCATCGTTGCCGGCCTCCGGCTCCACCCCGTAGATCCGGCAGGCCGGCGCCAGCGCGCGGATCGCCAGGGCGCAGCCGGAGAGCAAGCCGCCGCCGCCGAGGGGCGCGAAGAAGGCGTCCAGCGGACCGACTTCTTCGAACAGTTCCTTGGCCGCGGTGCCCTGCCCGGCCAGCACGTCGGGGTGATCGTAGGGCGGGATCAGGGTCAGGCCATGGCGCTGCGCCAGGTCGCGGCCGATCTGCTCGCGATCTTCCGTATAGCGGTCATAGAGCACTACCTGCCCGCCGTAGCCACGGGTCGCCTCGATCTTCACCGCCGGCGCGTCGGCCGGCATCACGATGGTCGCCGGGATCCCCAGCAAGCGCGCCGAGAGGGCGATGGCCTGGGCGTGGTTGCCGGAGGAGAACGCCACCACCCCGGCGGCACGCTGCTCGGCGGAAAACCGCGACAGCGCGTTGAAGGCGCCGCGGAACTTGAACGCTCCCATGCGCTGCAGGTTTTCGCATTTGAAGAAGACTTCCGCGCCGAGTTCTTCGTCGAGGGTACGCGAGGACATCACCGGCGTGCGGTTGGCATGCCCGGCGATCCGCGCGGCGGCGGCGATCACATCGTCGTAGGTAGGCAGGTCGTGCATGGTCGGTTCCTCGGACCTTGGCAAAGAAGACAGGCAGGTCGCCAGGTTACCAGGCGAACGCCGCCAGCAGCGCCTGCGCGACAGCATCGGCGGCGGAAGACTGGCGGAGCCATTGACGAAGAGGCCCTGCATGGGTCGATGCTCCGCGATGCCGGGTCGGCCTCACTCGTCCAGGTAGCCGTCCCTGATGCCCTTCGAGCGGCGGTAGAGGTAGAGCCCGAGGCGCAGCACGACGAGCACGCCGAAGAACACCCCGACGGTCACCCAGGTGTTGCCGAAGAACCATTCCAGGCAGACGTAGAGCAACGCCAGCGGTATGCAGACGAGGGTCATCAGCAGGTAATGCTTGATCATTGCGGCGGACACTCCTCTTCTTCGTCCTTCAGCGGGCATTTGACGATCTGCTTGCCCGTCTGCCAGGCGGCCTGGGTGGCCACGGCCTTCTTGATGGTATCGGCATGGGCGGCCTTGCGCGCGGCCAGCTTGGCCGCGCGGTTGGCGGTGTTGGCCGCCTGTCCGGAAAGGGTCCTGATCGCCTTGGCGGACTGCACCACGGTCTTGCCGGTGCTGAGCATGCCCGGCGCCACGGTGCCGATGGCCGCCGAGGCGCCGACGTGTTTCCAGTTGATGTCGATGCACTTCCACTTGATATCGGTGAGGTCGCGATCGCTGTCCCAGTTGTCCTTCATCTGCCCCAGCACCTGCTTGCCGGTCTGCATCCCCAGCTCGATGCCGGCGCCCAGCGCCGCTCCGATCGCGGCGCGGGCGGCGAAGGCACCGATCACCACCAGCGGGATGATCAGGCCGGTGGGATCGTAGGCCAGCGTGGGCGCGTTCAGCGCGTAGGCATAGGGGTTGGGCCCACCGCCCAGGCCGAGCGGGTCCTGGCTGGCATAGCGCCCGGCTTCCGGCAGGTAGTAACGGTAGCGGTTGTAGTAGAGGCCGCTTTCCTCATCGTGGTACTGCCCCTGGAAGCGGATCGGCTGCGCACCCGGCTGTCGTTCCGGCGCCACCGCCCGCCAGTCGTCCGGAACGCCCTGCCAACGCAGTTGGCCACGTTCGTCGCTCAGCTGCAGGGGGGTACCGAGGTGATCGGTGTGGAAGAAAGCGATCCGCGCCTCGCCCAGCGCCGGCACGCATTGCGCCGGCAGCGGCTGGCCTTCGGCGGCGAACGCCTGGCGCAGTTGCAGCAGCTCCGGGGGATCGGGCTCGCAGGCCTGCTCCAGGCGCAGCAACGGGACGAAACCGCCCGGTTCGTGAACGGTCGTGCGCAGTTCCCGCGCAAAGGCTTCGGCGCATTGGCGATCGCCATCCCAGCCGAAGCGCACCTGCTGCTCGACACCCTCGCGCAGCACCACCTTGGCGATCCGTCGCGACAGCGCGTCGTAGCGGTAGCGCGCCTCCAGCCGCGTACCGTCGGCGTAATCGCGCGTCAGATGGACCAGGCGCTGCGCGCCGTCGTAGGCCAGGCGCAGGCGCTCGCCGTCGGCGCCGATACGCTCGACCAGGTTGCCCAGCGCATCGAAGCGATAGCGGTTGCCGGCGATCCTCTCCACGCGGTTGCCGACCCAGCGCGCCGGGCCTTCGCCGGCCTGGCGCGCGCGCGCCTCGGAGCGACTGAAACCGGAGCGGTACAGTTCGTTCTCGGCGAATGCCTGGCGAGCGTCCTCGCGCGCGTACTCGCCGACGCCCTCCAGGCGGTTGCCGGCGGCGTCGTAGCGGTAGGTGCTGGCCGCCGCGCCAGCGCGCCGGCTGGCCAGCAGGCGACCGCCGAGGTCGTATTCGTAGCGCACCGACGGATACTGGTTGTCGTCGATGCCGACCAGTTGTCCAAGTCCGTCGTAGCGATAGCCGCGCTGCCAGTCGAAACCGCCGGCCAGACGCAGGCGGCTGCGCTGCAGGCGTCCCAGCGGCGCGTGCTGGCGCTCCTGGGTGAACAACGCGTCATCCTGCCCGTCGCGGCGGGCGTCGCGACGCACCTCGCGGTGCAGGGCATCGCGCTCGAAGGCCAGCTCGACCGCACCGACCAGCGCGCCGTGCAGATGACCCGGGCCATAGGTCAGCCAGGCGACCGGCGGCGCGTCGCCGTAGCGGCTGGTCTGGCGCACGCCTAGCGCGTCGTGGCTGTGCTCGACGCTGTAGACCCAACCGTCGGCATGTACCTGGCTTTCCAGGCGCAGGTTACCGACCTCGTCGTACGTGTAGCGCACCTCGCAATCCGCCCCGCCGGCGCTGGCCAGGCGGCCGTCGGCCAACCAGCGGTAACGCTCGACCAGGGCCGGTGCGTGCTCGGTGGCGGGAACCCGGATGCTCGCCAGGCGGCCGTCGCGGTCGTAGCCATAGGTGGTCTCGCGACCGTCGGCATCCTCGCGGGCGATCAGTTCGTCAGCGGCGTTGTAGCGATAGCGTTGGCGACGACCGTCGAAGCCGGTCTCTTCCACCAGACGGTCCAGCAGGTCGTAGCGGAACTGCGCCTGGACGCCGTTCTCGTTGGTCAGGGCGACCAGCCTGCCGGCTTCGTCGTGCAGGTAGGACAATTCGCCGCCGCCGGCGTCGGAAACCCGCGCCAGCAGATCGCCGTGCCCCCAGGAAAACAGCGTGGCGTGCCCCTTGGCATCGGCGATACGGGTCTGCCGCCCAAGGGCGTCGTATTCATAGCTCAGGGCGCTGCCGTCGGCCAATTCCAGGCCGATCAGTTGCCCCAGCGGGTCGTAGCGGCGCCGGGTCAGTTGTCCCAGCGGGTCGCTGCTGGCGACCAAACGTCCTTCGTTGTCGTAGTCGTAACGCCAGACCTGGCCGGAACAATCGGTCAACGCGGCCAACAGGCCGAAGCGGTTCCACTCCAGGCGCCGCTCGCCGCCGCGCGGGTCGACGATTCGCGTCGGCCGGTCGGGCAGGCGCGGGTCTTCGTAGGCGTAGCGGGTGCTGCCGGCCGGGCCGCGCACCGTCGTCGCATTGCCCCGTTCGTCGCGCTCGAAGGTCCAGCGGCGCTGCATCGCGTCCTCCAGCTCGACCAGCAGCCCGGTCTCTTCGTCGACGCGCTTGCGATAGCGCGCCTTGCCCGGCGACTCCTCCTCGAGCATCCGCCCCTGGCCATCGCGCCGGCGCCGCGTCTCCCGTCCCAGCGGATCGCGCATGGCGACCAGGCGGCCGAACAGGTCGTAGTCGAACTCGCTACGGCTGCCGTCGGCCCTGACCAGCGCGGTCCAGCGCCGCTGCCCACCCTCGCCGGCGAACTCGTAGCGTTCGACGCGGCCGAGGCTGTCGCTGACCTCGGTGGCATCGCGCAGGTAGCGGAAGGTACGGGTCAGGCCGCCCGCCTCGATCTGCTTCACGACCCGCCCGTGCGGAGCATGGACATCCCACTCGTAGCGAACCTCCAGCCCACCCGGTTCGCCGTGGGCGACCAGCATGTGCTCGCGCCAGGCGAATACCCGGACCACCTGGCCAAGACGGTCGCGCACGGCGATCAGGTCGCCGCTGTCGCTGAACTGGTAGCGCACCAGCCAGTCGAGCCCCGGGCTCTGCGGATCGATGTAGTCCGGAGGCGGTCCGTCGTGGCTGGCCAGGATCACGCCGAACAGACGCAGGCCGTCGTCGCCCTCGCTCGGCTCGCAGGCTTGCTGGTAGACCAGCGCATAGCTGCGCCCGGCGCTGTCGCGCACGCCGGTGAGCAGGCCACGTCCGCTCCAGCGGAACTCGGTGCGGTAGCCGGCGCGGCCGAAGCTGGCCTGCAGGCGCCAGATACCGTCGGGGCAACGCTGGAAATGCAGGTAGCTGTGGCCGGACAGCACCAGCACGGAGCCCTCCTGCGTCTGCAGTTCGGCCGGCACCGCCGCCCAGCGCCCGCGCCAGGCCTGCGCTTCGCCGCCGCTCGAACCGCCGCGGCGCAGCCACAGCTCCTCGCTGCCGGAATAATGCTGGGCGCCGGGAGCCAGCGCAGGAAAGCCGATCCGGCGGCCCTGGGCGTCGACCAGCACGCAGGCGTCTTCGCTCAGTTCCAGGTGCATGCTCTCGCCCGGCAGCCACCAGCCCCGGCCGAGCCGGCCGATACGGGGGTTGCTCGACAGGTAGCCACGGGCGAAGGTGAAGGTGTCCGGCGCCGCCAGGGCGAAATCGACCTCTTCCGGCAGCAGCTTGCTGCCGAGCATCGGGTTGACCGGCTTGCCCACCAACGGCACGCAGGCGGACACCCGGTCGGCCAGGCCGACCGCGTTGCTGCCGACGTGCACGGTGGGCGAGCCGGTGGAGATAACCCCTCCCGAGACTTTCTCGCCGACATGGGAAACCGGTAGGCCGCTCATCTATCCATCCTTCCTTGGGAAAAGCCGCGACAGGACATCCGCCCGCCGCTCAACAGTTGATATCGACATTGGGCGAGAGGATCTCGATCTCCCCCGGCGTCAGGCGGATCGTGCTCTGGCCGCAGCGCAAGAGGATCTCGCGGTCGGCGGTCAGCTCGATGCGCTGGCTGCCGAGGGTGATGCTCTGACCGTCCAGGGTGATCTTAGAGCCATCGTCGCTGCCGCCCACGCTCACTTCGTAGCTATCGCCCACCGACAAGGTCTTCTTCTTCATCACCTGGGTGCTCTGGTTCAGCCCGACCACGGTGTTCATCATCATGCCGACGTTCAGGCTGTAGCCGAGCCCGACGTTTTCCATGCGCCCCATGCCGACGTTCTGCAACGAGGCCATGAGGATGGTTTCCGTCTTGTTCATGCCGATCCTGACCGTCTCGTTGCGGTCGACCGTCTTGCTGCGGTTGGCATGCACGGTGATGGTCTCGTTGTTGTCCACGGTCTCGGTGCGATCGTGCTTCACATGCACCGTCTCGTCGTGGTCGATAGTCTTGGTCCGGTCGTGGCCGACCCAGTGGGTCTCGTCGTTCTCGACCTCGATGTCCTGGTTCCTCTCGGCATGGATGAACAACTGCTCGGCGCCCTTCTTGTCCTCCATGCGGATCTCGTTGAAGTTGGCCGGCGTGCCGCCCTTGCTCGAACGGCTCTTGGTGCCGCTCTGGGTAGCGTTCGCCGGCAGCTCGTAGGGCACCGTCTGCTCGGCGTTGTAGACCCGCCCGGTGATGATCGGACGGTCCGGGTCGCCTTCGAGGAAGCTGACGATCACTTCCTGGCCGATCCGCGGGATCTGGATCGAGCCCCAGTTCTTCCCGGCCCAGGCCTGCGAGACGCGCATCCAGCAGGAGCTGTTCTCGTTGGACTGGTCGTGGCGGTCCCAGTGGAAATGCACCTTGACCCGGCCATACTGGTCGGTCCAGATCTCCTCGCCCTTGGGCCCGACCACCACCGCGGTCTGCGGGCCGCGCACCACCGGCACCGGGGTCGACGGCAAGGGGCGGAAAGCCTGGCCGGCGTCGATACAGTCCAGCTCGCTCTCGAACTGCGCGCCGCCCCCGCCATTACCGGTCTCGTAGAGTTCCTGGACTACCCGGTACTCGGCGCCAACCACCAGGTATTCGCGGTTCTGGTCCAGGCGCGGGTAGTTGCTCAGGTGGAACAGATGGCCCGCCCCGATACCCCTGGCGCATCCCCGCAGGCGAACTCGCTCGTACTGGGTCTGGATCGCCTCGATGCGGGTCCGTGCATAGTGTTCGCCGTCCTGACTCTGCACATACTCGCCAGGGTAGTCGTAGAGCGGGTAGTCGGCCGCGGCATGGGCGCGCCCGACATTGGAGCGCACTTCCAGGCGGGTGCCGGGACGCTGGAAGTCGTAGTCGTTGAGGCTCAGCGAGCCGGGCTGGACCTCGCGCGCCATGTGCCAGTCGAAGAAGTGGTCGCGCTCGCGATGGCCGAGGCTCGGCGGGTAATAGGGCACGCTGGTGTAGCCGGCCGGGCTGTGGTGCGCGCCGTAGGCATCGGAGAGCACCAGGATGTGGCGCTTCTTTTCGTGGCGGAACCAGTAGTAGATGCCTTCCTGTTCCATCAACCGGCTGACGAAATCGAAGCTGGTCTCGCGGTATTGCACGCAGTATTCCCACTCGCGGTAGGAGCGGCTCAGGGCGTCCTCGAAGTCGGAGAAGCCGAGGTCGCGGAACACCTGCTTGATGATGTCCGGGACCTTCTGGTTCTGGAAGATGCGGCAGTCCGAAGTGCGCGTCAGCAGCCACAGCCAGGGGCGCAGGGTGACCTGGTAGCTGGCGAACTGGCCGGCGCCGGCGCCCTGGCTGCAGCGCGCGACGATGCCGTGGAAGTGCCGCCGGCTACCGCCGGGGAGTTCCAGCGCGAGGCTCATCGGCTTGCCCAACAGGGCATCCAGAGGCAAGGCGGGATTGCTCGAGACCAGTTCGAGTTCGTGGCTGAACAGCCGGCCCAGCTCCTCGCGGCCTTCCAGCCGTTGCAGTTGCAGGACCTCGGGGCCCAGCGGGGAGTCCACGTGTACCAGGCGGGTGTGTTGGGAGAACAGCATGGGGAATCTTCCTTGATAGTCACCTGCGGCGGGCGGCCCGAACAACGCGCCAGCGGCGCGCCAGATGATCGTACAACCCAGTGCCGTCGCGAAAGGCTAGCCAATAGCCACGACACCCCTGCCCGCCTCCTGCGGACCCGCCGACCCTAAGCCAGAAAAAAAACCGAAGCAACGACGGCTTTGTCGAAAAGTATTTCCGCTCCGAGCGCGATGCGTCGCATTGGCCCATTGCTCGATCCCCGGCAAAAATGAGATATTCACGAACGTGAATCATTCTCATATCTCAAACCCATCTCCCCGCCTGCTGCTGGTCGAAGACGACCCGCGCCTGCGCGAGGATCTCGACGCGCATTTCCGCCAGCGCGGCTTCCGCGTGACCGTCTGCGGCGATGGCTCGCACGGGCTGGAAGCCGCCGGGCGCGAAGCGTTCGACCTGGTGTTGCTGGACATCATGCTGCCCGGCCTCGACGGCCTGGCCCTGCTGGAGTTGCTGCGCCGCGAGCAGGCCACGCCGGTGATGCTGATGTCGGCCCTGGGCGCCGAGCAGGATCGCATCAGCGGCTTCACCCGCGGCGCCGACGACTACCTGCCGAAGCCGTTCAGCCTGGCCGAGCTGGACGCCCGCACCGACGCCCTGCTGCGCCGCGTACGACTGGACCGCCTGCCGTCGGCGCAGCGGCGGGATACCCGGCTGGTGTTCGACGACCAGGCCCAGGATGTGCTCCACCAGGGCCTTCCGGCGGGGCTGACGCCATCCGAGTACCGCCTCCTGGCGACGCTCCGCGAACACGCTGGCGAGGCGCTGAGCAAGCCGTTCCTCTACCGGAGCGTGCTGCACCGCAGCTACACGCGCCTCGACCGCGGTCTCGACGTGCACGTCTGCAACCTGCGGCGCAAACTCGCCGCGGTCGCCGTCCGTCACCTGCAGATCCAGGCGGTACGCGGCCAGGGCTACCTGCTGGTGGAGACGGAACACCCCTGATGCGCAGGCACCCGCTGTTATGGAAACTGGCGCTGCTGCAGGTCGGCTTCTGCCTGCTGCTGACCTGGCTGATCTACACCTGGGGCCTGTCGGTGGAGCGCAGCACCTACTTCCTCGCCCCGGCCGACCGCAGCTACCTGGCGGACTACGCGCGGCAGGCGGAGGATGCCTGGCGCAGCGAGGGCGCCGCGGGCGCCGAACGCTTCCGCAAGGAACTGTCGGCGAAGGAAGATACCTGGGTGGCGCTGGTCGGACCGTACCTGGAAAGCCTCGGCAGCACGCCGCTAAGCGCCGAGGAGTCGAGCCACCTCACCTTCATGCGCAAGCTCGACTGGCCGATGAGCCGACGCCTGCAGGACGAACTGCCGTACGTCAGCATCGAGTTCCCCGGACATCCCGAGCAGGGCCGGCTGGTAATCCAGTTACCGGAGCGCCTGCTGCCCGGCGGACTGACCCCCTGGACCCACCTGGTCACCCACGGCATAGTCCCGACCCTGCTGGCCGCCCTGCTCGGCCTGCTGCTCTATCGCCACCTGGTGGTGCCGCTGAACCGCTTGCGCGATCGCGCCGACGCCCTGCGCGCCGACGAACTGGAAAGCACTCCCCTCGCCGCACCGCTGGCGGCCCGCCGCGACGAACTGGGCGAGCTGGCCCAGGCCCTGGAGCACATGGCCGAGCGCCTGCGCCTGAGTCTCGCCCAGCAGCGCCTGCTGCTGCGCACCCTGTCCCACGAACTGCGCACGCCGCTGGCGCGCCTGCGCATCGCCCACGACAGCGAGCTACCGCCGGAACAGTTGCGCCAGCGCCTGGATCGCGAAATCGGCGACATGCAACGACTGCTGGAAGACACCCTCGACCTCGCCTGGATGGACACCGAGCGCCCGCAACTGCCCACCGAGCCGGTGCTGGCGCTGTCGGTGTGGGAAGCGCTGCGCGATGACGCCTGTTTCGAAAGCGGCTGGGACCCGGCGCGGCTACCCTGCCGCTTGGGCGTCGACTGTCGCGTCGAGGTCCACCTGGACAGCCTGGCCCAGGCCATGGAGAACCTCCTGCGCAACGCCATCCGTCACTCGCCCGAGAACGGCACGGTCAGCCTCGACGGCGAGCGCGAGGGCGACTTCTGGCACCTGCGCCTGCAGGACCAGGGCCCTGGCGTGGCGGAAGACCAGTTGGAACGCATCTTCCTCCCCTACCAGCGCCTGGACGATAGCGCCGGCGAAGGTTTCGGCCTCGGCCTGGCGATCGCCCGGCGCGCCATCGAGCTACAGGGCGGCCGGCTCTGGGCCAGCAACGGCAAGCCCGGATTGTGCCTGCACCTGTGGCTGCCGGCGGCCGCCTGAGGGCGAAGTGTTTAGAAAGTTAATGCGCTTTACTCTCAAATAACAATCAATATCATTCGTGATCTCTTGCATTTCGCTGCATTGCCCGGAGATCACCGATGTCCTCACGCGCCCTTCCCGCCGTTCCCTTCCTGCTGCTGTCCAGTTGCCTGCTCGCCAACGCCGTACACGCCGCCGGCCAGGGCGACGGCTCCGTCATCGAGCTGGGCGAGCAGACCGTGGTCGCCACCGCCCAGGAGGAAACCAAGCAGGCGCCGGGAGTTTCCATCATCACCGCCGAGGACATCGCCAAGCGACCGCCGAGCAACGACCTGTCGCAGATCATCCGGACCATGCCGGGGGTCAACCTGACCGGCAACAGCTCCAGCGGCCAGCGTGGCAACAACCGGCAGATCGACATCCGCGGCATGGGCCCGGAGAACACCCTGATCCTGGTCGACGGCAAGCCGGTCAGCTCGCGCAACTCGGTGCGCTACGGCTGGCGCGGCGAGCGCGACAGCCGCGGCGACACCAACTGGGTGCCGGCCGACCAGGTCGAGCGCATCGAAGTGATCCGCGGCCCGGCGGCGGCGCGCTACGGCAACGGCGCGGCGGGCGGCGTGGTGAACATCATCACCAAGCAGGCCGGCGCGGAAACCCACGGTAATCTCAGCGTCTACAGCAATTTCCCGCAGCACAAGGCCGAAGGCGCCAGCGAACGGATGAGCTTCGGTCTCAACGGGCCGCTCACGGAAAATCTCAGCTACCGCGTCTACGGCAACATCGCCAAGACCGACTCGGACGACTGGGACATCAACGCCGGCCACGAATCCAACCGCACCGGCAAGCAGGCCGGCACCCTCCCCGCCGGTCGCGAAGGCGTGCGCAACAAGGACATCGACGGGCTGCTCAGCTGGCGCCTGACGCCCGAGCAGACTCTCGAGTTCGAGGCCGGCTTCAGCCGCCAGGGCAACATCTACACCGGCGACACGCAGAACACCAACAGCAACAACTACGTGAAGCAGATGCTCGGCCACGAGACCAACCGCATGTACCGCGAGACCTACTCGGTCACCCATCGCGGCGAATGGGACTTCGGCAGCTCGCTGGCCTACCTGCAGTACGAGAAGACCCGCAACAGCCGGATCAACGAAGGCCTGGCCGGCGGCACCGAAGGTATCTTCGACCCCAACAACGCCGGCTTCTACACCGCCACCCTGCGCGACCTGACCGCCCACGGCGAGGTCAACCTGCCGCTGCACCTGGGCTACGAGCAGACCCTGACCCTCGGCAGCGAGTGGACCGAGCAGAAGCTCGACGACCCCAGCTCCAACACCCAGAACACCGAGGAAGGCGGCTCGATCCCCGGTCTCGCCGGAAAGAACCGCAGCAGCAGTTCCTCGGCGCGGATCTTCTCGCTGTTCGCCGAGGACAACATCGAGCTGATGCCCGGCACCATGCTCACCCCAGGCCTGCGTTGGGACCACCACGACATCGTCGGCGACAACTGGAGCCCATCGCTGAACCTGTCCCACGCGCTCACCGAGCGGGTCACCCTGAAGGCCGGTATCGCCCGCGCCTACAAGGCCCCCAACCTGTACCAGCTGAACCCCGACTACCTGCTCTACAGCCGTGGCCAGGGTTGCTACGGGCAAAGCACCAGTTGCTACCTGCGCGGCAACGACGGCCTCAAGGCCGAGACCAGCGTGAACAAGGAACTGGGCATCGAGTACAGCCACGACGGCCTGGTAGCGGGGCTGACCTACTTCCGCAACGACTACAAGAACAAGATCGAATCCGGCCTGTCACCGGTCGACCACGCCAGCGGCGGCAAGGGCGACTACGCCAACGCGGCGATCTACCAGTGGGAGAACGTGCCCAAGGCGGTGGTCGAGGGCCTCGAAGGCACCCTGACCCTGCCCCTGGCCGACGGCCTGAAGTGGAGCAACAACTTCACCTACATGCTGCAATCGAAGAACAAGGAAACCGGCGACGTGCTCTCGGTGACGCCGCGCTACACCCTCAACTCGATGCTCGACTGGCAGGCCACCGACGACCTCTCGCTGCAAGCCACGGTCACCTGGTACGGCAAGCAGAAGCCGAAGAAATACGACTATCACGGCGACCGTGTCACCGGCAGCGCCAACGACCAGCTCTCGCCCTACGCCATCGCCGGCCTCGGCGGCACCTATCGGTTGAGCAAGAACCTGAGCCTCGGCGCCGGCGTCGACAACCTGTTCGACAAGCGCCTGTTCCGCGCCGGCAATGCCCAGGGCGTGGTCGGCATCGACGGGGCCGGCGCGGCGACCTACAACGAGCCCGGACGGACCTTCTATACCAGCCTGACCGCGTCGTTCTGAGCCATAACGAGAAAGCCTGATGAGAACCTCCCTGCTCGTCGCCGCCCTGGGCCTCGCCCTGGCGGCGGCCCTGCCCGGCGGCGCGCCGCTGGCGCAACCGGACCCCGAGGCGACCATGGACCGCAGCCTGCTGCAACGCCAGGACCTGCCCTATCGCTTCAGCGCCGTGGACCTGGACTCCGTCGATGGCCAGCGGCATTACCGGCTGTGGCTCGGCCGACCGCTGCAGGCACCGCCCGCCGCCGGCTACCCGGTGGTCTGGATGCTCGACGGCAACGCCGCCGTCGGCGCCCTCGACGCGTCCACCCTGAGACGCCTGGCCGACGGCGACGCACCGCTGCTGGTCGCCATCGGCTACCGCACGCCGCTGCGCATCGACCGCGCCGGGCGTACCTTCGACTACACCCCCGCGAGTCCCGGCCAGGCCGATCAGCGCGACCCACTCAACGGCCTGCCCAGCGGTGGCGCCGACGCCTTCCTCGACCTGCTGCGCGACGGCATGCGCCCGGCCGTGGCGGCGCAGGCGCCCCTGGACACTGCGCGGCAAACCCTCTGGGGACACTCCTACGGCGGCCTGCTGGTGCTCCACGCACTGTTCACCCGTCCCGGCGAGTTCGCCCGCTACGCCGCGGCCAGCCCGTCGCTGTGGTGGCGCGACGGGGCGATCCTCGGCGAACGAGCGGGGCTCGAACAGCGCCTGCGCGGAAAGCGCGCGGAACTCCTGCTCTGGCGCGGCAGCGCCGAACCGGCCAGCCCGCGCGGCTCGCTGAAAGCCGAGCCGGGCCAGGCGATGGCGCGGCTGGTAGATGACCTGCGCCGGGTTGCCGGGCTGACGCTGGACTTCCAGCCGCTCGACGGCCTGGGTCATGGCGAAACGCTGGGGGCCTCGTTGCGCCTTCTGCTCGCCCGTCCGGCGGTGGAACGCCAGCGCTGAAGGCGCACGCTCCCAGGAGCCCTTTACGCCGTCCCTTTCTTCCGCCCGCGGGAGAAGGTCGGGCTGTAAGGAAGACCGACGCAACGGCGGATAACCGCTTCGCGGTTATTCGCCCTACTGGAAGCCAGGCATCCGCGCGCCGCTGCATCCCTCTACGCCGCACGGCATCCTCTCCCGCCTGCGGGAAAGGGTTGGGGTGAGGGAAAATCGCCCTACGCCACCACCGGAATCAGCGGGTCGGCCGCCGCCAGCGCCACGGCGCGGTCCGCCGCCGGCGGGTAGATCCACACGCCATTGATCTCGGTCTTGATCTTCTTGCCTTCCTCGCGCACGAACCGTACCTGGCGGTCCCAGCCCTCGGTGAACACCGCGCCCCAGCCGCCGAGGTCGAGACAGGTCACGTATTTCACCTGGCTGTAGGGAATCGGCTCGACGCCGAGCAGGTCGGCGGCCACGTTATTGCCGGCCGAGCGACCCAGGGCGATGGCGTGCTGGCAGGTCATCAGGGCATGGTTGCCGAGGTCGTCGGTAGCCGCGCGGGCCACGTCGCCGGTGGCGTAGACATCGTCGAGACCGAGCACCTTGAGGTTGCGGTCGACATGCAGGCGACCCTGGGCATCGCGCTCGCCCGGAATCTGCCCGGTCAGGGTGCTGGCCCGCACGCCCACGGTCCAGACCACGGTCTTCGCCTCGATCCGCTGGCCGTCGTCGAGCGTCACGCCCTCGGCATCCACCGCCGCCACCGAACGCCCCAGGCACCACTCCACGCCCAGTTCCGCCGAGGCCTCGGCGATCAAGCCGCTCAGGTCCGCGCCCATCGATGCGCCGATGGCGGCGCCGCGGTCGACCACGATCACTCGCAGCGCCGCTTTCTCGCCGAGGATCGCCCGCAGGCGCGCCGGCATCTCGGTGGCGGTCTCGATGCCGGTGAAGCCGCCGCCGGCGACCACCACGGTGTTGCGTGCCGGCGAATCCGGCAAGTCGCGCAGGGCATGCAGGTGTGCCTCCAGGCGCAGGGCGTCTTCCAACTGGTCGACATCGAAGGCCGCGTCGATGCCGGCGACACTCGCCGGACGCCACACGCCGCTGCCGGCCGCCAGCACCAGGCGGTCGTAGTCCAGCTGCGCCAGCGTGCCCTCGGCATCGCGGTACTCCACTCGCTTGCCGGCCACGTCGATGCGCTGCGCGCTGCCCTGCACGAAACGCACGCCGACCGCGGCGAACAATTCGCCCAGCGGCGCCGCCATGCGCTGCACGTCAGGCTCGTAGAAACGCGGGCGGATGCGCAGCTCGGGCTGCGGCGCGAGCACCGCGACCTCGACGTCGTCGCGGCCCTGGCGGTCGAGCTGGCGCACTGCGCTCAGCGCGCTCCACATGCCGGCGAATCCGGCACCGACGATCAGGATACGTTGTTTCATTGGGGGCTCCTGGAGGGAAAGGACGGGATATCCGGAGAAAAGCCTCTCCGTAACTACGACTATATTTGTCGTAGTTACGGAGATCAATCCCCGAAAAGCGTTCCGACAGGCAATCGCCCCTCGCCGTGAAAGAGAGGAAAAGACGTCGAAAACATACGAAAAGGATCGGAGATAGAGCGCTTCGAGGCGGAAGACAGCGAACGACCTGTCCTTGTGAGCGGCCTGAAAACCGCGCAGAATATTGCGAATATTTCTGTCGGAGTTAGTGATGGCTCTCTATAGCGCCGGCGTCGAATACGGCATCCACTGCCTGTTGTTCCTCGCCGACGAGAAAGGCGACAGCCGCGAGTCCAGCGTACGCACCCTCGCCGAGTTGCAGGGCGTGCCGCCGGAACTGCTGGCCAAGGTCTTCACCCGCCTGGCCAAGGCCGGCCTGGTGGCTGCCACCGAAGGCGTGCGCGGTGGCTTCCGCCTGGCACGGCCGGCCAACGAAATCAGCGTGCTCGACGTGGTCCGCGCCATCGACGGCGACAAATCGATCTTCGAATGCCGCGAGGTCCGCGAGCGCTGCGCGATCTTCGAAGGCAACCCGCCTTCCTGGGCGACCCGCAACACCTGCTCTATCCACGCGGTGATGCTCACCGCGCAGAAGCGCATGGAAGAAGCGCTGGCCCAGCAGACCATCCTCGACCTGGTACGCCGGGTGGGGCGTATCGCGCCACCGGAGTTCGGCGAAGAAGTGCTGCGCTGGATGGATGCCAGCCGGGAAGGACGCGGCGGCTCCCGCGACTAGCCCTTGGCGCATACGGAGCGGCGCCGCAAGCCCGTTTCGCGGAAAACACCATTGTCGACTGCGGTGCTAATCGCGCCGGCGTTTCTCCCTACCCTATCGCCAGAGGCCGCCGCAGAGCGGCCGCCGGCCCACTGCAATGGCCCGTGACCAACTTGCGTGATAGGTGAACGATGGAACCTGGCAGCTACCAACTGACCATGAGCGTGCTCATGACCCCCGACAAGGCGAACTTCTCCGGCAACGTCCACGGCGGCGCGCTGCTCAAGCTACTCGACGAAGTGGCCTTCGCCTGCGCCAAGCGCTACGCCGGACGCTACGTGGTGACCCTGTCGGTGGATCAGGTGATCTTCCGCGAGCCGATCCATGTCGGCGAACTGGTGACCTTCCTCGCCTCGGTGAACTACACCGGGCGC
Source organism: Pseudomonas sp. KBN12P06040 (assembly GCF_037574965.1). Lineage (NCBI taxonomy): Bacteria > Pseudomonadati > Pseudomonadota > Gammaproteobacteria > Pseudomonadales > Pseudomonadaceae > Pseudomonas > Pseudomonas sp. KBN12P06040. Next base: position 2,571,854 of record NZ_JBBELS010000001.1, on the reverse strand, counting down.
ACTTCGATGGAGGTCGGGGTGAAGGTGATGACCGAGAACATCCACGAGCGCACCGTGCGCCATACCAACAGTTGCTTCTTCACCATGGTGGCGATGGACGACCAGCGCCGGCCGGTGGCGGTGCGTCCACTGGAACCGGAGACCGCGATCGAGAAACGCCGCTACGCCCAGGCCCTGGCCCGGCGCGAGCAGCGCAAGCTGATGGAACTGCGCTACCAGGAGATCCGCGAACAGGTGGATCACGCGATGCCGGCCTGAACGCCGCCCGGCCCGCGGGCCGGGTCCTCAGCCCTCGCCGACCAGGCTCTCGAACGCTTCTTCCAGCACGCTGGCGCTGCCGGGGCGGACCACCCGCGCCACCTCCCGGCCGTCGCGAAGAAAGACGAAGGTCGGCCACAGCTTGACCTGGAACGAGCGCCCCAGGCGGCGCCCGGGACCGTCCTCGACCTTCAGGTGGCCGACCTCCGGATAGTCGCTGAATACTTCCGCCAGCAGCGGCTGGGCGGCCTGGCAATGGCCGCACCAGTCGGTACCGAACTCCACCAGCGTCGGACCGGCGAGCCGGTCCAGTTCGTCGCGCGCCGGTGCCTCGGCGCTGTATCGGGTCTTCATACGCTGCTTCTCCATGAGCTTGGCTGACAGGACGGCAGACTCCCGCGGCGGCGCCAGGTTCGACCCGCGCGACCGCGCGACGATGGACTCAGCGTTTCCGCACGCGCGCCATGCAGCGCTGGTAGCGTTCGTCGACGCGCTTGGCGAACCAGGCGGTGGTCAGCTTGCGGGTGATCTTCGGGCTCTCCAGGGCGATCCCCGGCAGCACGGCGCGGGGCAGCGTCTTGCCGGTGGCGCTTTCGGCCAGGGCGAAGACCTTGCGGTACAGCGCGCTGTCGGCGAACTCCGGGCTGTCGCCCTGCTCCAGCGCCCGGCGGATCGCCGCGTCGCTCATGTCCAAGCGCTTGCCGAGGCTGCGCACGGCCAGTTCGGTGGAGCCCGGCGTGCGCGTACCGTAGCGGATCAGATCGCCATCCAGCGCCAGCGGAATCCCCGAGACGCGACTCACCGCATTCTGGAACGCGGCGTTGCGACTGGCATACCAGCCGGCGTTGAAGTCGGCGAAGCGGTACAGCGGCGCCGGGTAGTCCGCCGGATAGCCAAGCAGGTGGGCGATGCCGAAATACATGCCGCCGCGCCGGCTGAACACCTCGCGGCGGATGCTGCCGTCCAGCGGATAGGGATAGCCGTCCGCGTGCTGCTCGGCGAAAGCGATGCTGACCTGCATCGGCCCGCCGGTGTGTACCGGGTTGAAGCCGCCGAACAGCTTGCCGCCCATGGGCACGATGGCGATGAAATCGTCGAATGTCTCGCTCAGTTCCTTCTCCGTGCGCGCCGCGGCCAGGCGCTGGCTGTAGGTGCGGCCATCGGGCGACTTGATATTCAGCGCCGAGCTGACCAGGAACGCCGGCACGTGCAGCTTGCCGGCACGGCGCTCGACCTCGCGGGTGGCGATCCTGCCCAGGCCGGCCACCGGCGGGTCGACCTGGTAGGTGGACTCCTGCTCGGTCACCGCCAGCACCGCACAGAGATTCTCGTCGCTGGGGTAGACCTGCTGGGTGGAAAAGGCCGCGTAGATATCGCTGGCCCACCCTTGGCGATCGCGCACCGTGGCCGGCATCAGGCGGACGATCTTCGCCCGTACTTCGTCGGGGTTGGGCGGCGGCGGCTCCGCCGACCGCGAACTGCACCCGGCCAGCGCCAGGAGCATGAGCAACCCCGTTACGCCGCGACCCTGGCGTACTGCTTTCATCTGCGATTCCCTGTTCCGTTGCGAAGTGGGCGGCCGGTAGCGACCGCCGAAGCCAGGGCATTCTAGCCGAGCATCCGGCGGCTTCCGTACCGTCCGTCACGCACGGTCGCGGTTCACAGCGCTGCGTCGGTGCGCTGCCGCTTGACCCGACGCCAGGTCGAGGGCGAGGCGCCGGCCAGCCGGAGAAAGATCCGCGAGAAATGCGGCTGGTCGGAAAAGCCGCAGGCGACGCCGATCTGCGACAGCGGTTCGTCGCTGCCCAGCATCAGCTCCTTGGCCCGGTCGACGCGCATGCGCATCAGCCATTCGTGGGGCGAAACACCGGTGCTGCACTTGAAGGCCTTGGTGAAATAGCTGCGCGAGAGCCCGCACTCCTCGGCCAGGCGCGCCACCGACACGCCCTCGGCCAGATGCCCGGCGATCAGCTCCTTGGCCCTGCGCAATTGCCAGGGCGCCAGGCCCTTGCCGGTGCAGGCCGGGAGCGGGGTCGAGGCGAAGCGATCCTGGACGTGGGTCAACAGCGCCAGCATGACCTGTTCGACGAACAGCTCGTTGCGCTCCCCCGCCCTGGCGAAACTGGGCAGCAACGCCAGCGCCAGGTGATAGACCACCGGATCGTCGACGCCGATGATCCGCTCCGGCTCGGCGGACGCGCGTTGCCCTTCTTCGTAGAGAAACTCCTTTATCGAAGCGCGCGGCAACATGAAGCGGACATTGTCGTAAGTTGTCCGGTGCTGGCACTTTATTTCATCGCCAAGATAGGCGATGGAGATACTTTTCCGTGGATGTCCGCCATCGAAAACCAGTTTGTTTCCATTCCAGAGACGATGGGAATTGAAGTCGCGCAACTGAACGATGACGGAAAACGAATCGGCACAAGGAATATGGATCACCTTGTCCGGATCGGGAGTCGCCTCACTGTTGCGAATCAAGGCGTACCCTTCTCCCCTTATGATGTTCCCTGGCGTGGATTGGTCGCCCTTTGTTCTGTCTATGGCAACAGTCATGACTCCCCCTGATTCCATGCGCCTGATGATCTCGTGACACTTTTCTCTCGACGCGAAAAACGACGCACGAAAGCTCCCCCAGAGATTAATCCGAGGGAGCCGTTCCGGGGAAATCTAACCGACGAAGATAACTACCAGATTACTGCGCTGTTACTCGATGATATAGCGCTCAACCCTTTTCCTTTTCCGACGGGCCAGCGGCCTGGTCGAGGCGATGCCGACCCGGTAGTTGCCCCAGCACATGGCCGACCGAACCCGCCTTGTCGCAGGCCGAGGCGAACGCGCAACCGCCGAGCAATTGCTTGCCGACCGGGATGACCTGCTCGCCGAGCAGGATGCCGAGCAACCCCACCAGCGCCACCAGCGGCGGAGCCGGCGAACGCACCTGCAGCAGGCTGTAGACGATCCCCACCAACAGTCCGGCGCCCAGCGACAATACGTAGAGCTTCATCTTCGTTCTCCTTCGCGGCCGTGCCGCCCGGCGGACCGGAGCGGCACGGCCGGCATTCACTTGGCCGGATTCGGGCCGATGCGTTCGCCGTGGGTCACCCGCTCGGGCGCCTTGTGCACCATGGTGTAGGCGTAGTCCACGCCCATGCCGTAGGCCCCGGAATGCTCCTTGGCGATGGCCATCACGGCGTCGTAGGTATCCCGGCGGGCCCAGTCGCGCTGCCACTCCAGCAGGACCTGCTGCCAGGTCACCGGTACCACGCCGGCCTGGACCATGCGGTCCATGGCGTACTTGTGGGCGTCGCTGGAGGTGCCGCCCGAGGCATCGGCCACCATGTAGATCTCGTAGCCGCCCTCGAGCATGGCGCAGAGGGCGAAGGTGGTGTTGCAGACCTCGGTCCACAGCCCGGCGACCACGACCTTCTTGCGGCCCGCGGCGGCCAGCGAGTCGCGCACGTTCTGGTCGTCCCAGGAGTTCATCGAGGTGCGTTCGAGGATCTTCTGCTCGGGGAACACCGCCAGCAGCTCCGGATAGGTCGGGCCGGAGAAGCTGTCGGTTTCCACCGTGGTGATGGTGACCGGGATGTCGAATACCTTCGCCGCCTTGGCCAGGCCCACTACGTTGTTCTTCAGCGTCTGGCGATCGATGGACTGTACGCCGAATGCCATCTGTGGCTGCTGGTCGATGAAGATGATCTGGCTGTTCTGCGGAGTTAGAACTTCGAGATAGTGGCTCATGATTGTTTCCTGACAACGAACGATGAATTCCAGCTGTTGCGCACAACAGCACGCGGGCCAACAGATAATTTCCCGTGGCCGGCCAGACTATGAAGCATGAATATTGGAAAAAACAAACTTTTCGAGAAAATAAATCACTGAACTGCGGCCCTGGATAAAATTAAACGGCGATATTCAAAATATTCGACACATCCATACAAAAAGCGCACACAGAGACAATAAAAGAAGGATTACCAGCTAGCAGAATCGACAGTCCGCCCTATAAGAAAAAACCCCCATGAAGTTCAGGACATGTCTCGCGCCTTACTTGCTATCGACCACCAGCAAGTTGCGTTTGCAGGAGGATGCGTCATTCGGGAAAACCGCTCTTTCGTCCCGTACGTTTTCCGCCGCACCTATCCTGTCCGGTGGCCTCTCTCGCCGCCGCCCTCGCTGACCGATTCCGCCCCGCTGCCAGGAGCACGCCATGAGCCACGATCCGCCGAGCAAGGACCGCCGCCATTTCCTCACTACCAGTTCGGTGCTGGGCGCCGCCGGAGTCCTGTGGTCCGCCCTGCCCTTCGCCAACGCCGCCAGCCTTTCTCCCGCAAGCAACCCAGGAGGTTCCATGACCGCCGACCTGATCCTGCACAACGGCCGCTTCCACACCGTGGACCGCGACAACCCCACCGCCACCGCCGTGGCGATCAAGGACGGCAAGTTCCTTGCCGTCGGCAACGACGCCGAGGCGATGCTCCATCGCGGCAGCGCCACCCAGGTGATCGACCTGCAGAAGCGCACCGTGATCCCCGGTCTCAACGACTCGCACCTGCACCTGATCCGCGGTGGCCTCAACTACAACCTGGAGCTGCGCTGGGAAGGCGTGCCCTCCCTGGCCGACGCCTTGCGCCTGCTCAAGAACCAGGCCGAACGCACGCCCAGCCCCCAGTGGGTGCGGGTGGTCGGCGGCTGGAACGAGTTCCAGTTCGCCGAGAAGCGCATGCCGACCCTGGAGGAATTGAACAAGGCCGCGCCGGACACCCCGGTGTTCGTCCTCCACCTGTACGATCGCGCCCTGCTCAACCGCGCCGCCCTGCGCGTGGTCGGCTACACCAAGGACACGCCCAACCCGCCCGGCGGCGAGATCGTCCGCGACAGCAGCGGCGAACCCACCGGCATGCTGATCGCCCGGCCCAACGCGATGATTCTCTACGCCACCCTGGCCAAGGGACCGAAGCTGCCGCTGGAATACCAGGTCAACTCCACCCGCCAGTTCATGCGCGAACTCAACCGCCTCGGCCTTACCAGCGCGATCGACGCCGGCGGCGGCTTCCAGAACTACCCGGACGACTACCAGGTGATTCGCGAACTGGCCGACCAGGGCCAGCTCACCGTACGCATCGCCTACAACCTGTTCACCCAGAAACCGAAGGAAGAACTCGCCGACTTCAAGAACTGGACCGGCAGCGTCAAGTACGGCCAGGGCAGCGATTTCTTCCGCCATAACGGCGCCGGCGAGATGCTGGTGTTCTCCGCCGCCGACTTCGAGGACTTTCTCGAAGCGCGCCCGGACCTGCCGCAGACCATGGAGCAGGAGCTGGAGCCTGTGGTCCGCCACCTGGTGGAGCAGCGCTGGCCGTTCCGCCTGCACGCCACCTACGACGAATCGATCTCGCGGATGCTCGACGTGTTCGAGAAGGTCGACCGCGACATTCCGTTCAACGGCCTGCCCTGGTTCTTCGACCACGCCGAGACCATCACCCCGCGCAACATCGAGCGGGTGCGGGCACTCGGCGGCGGCATCGCGATCCAGGACCGCATGGCCTTCCAGGGCGAGTACTTCGTCGACCGCTACGGTGCCAAGGCCGCCGAGGCCACGCCGCCGATCCAGCGCATGCTCGCCGAGGGCGTGCCGGTGGGTGCCGGCACCGACGCCACCCGGGTCTCCAGCTACAACCCCTGGACCTCGCTGTACTGGCTGGTCAGCGGCCGCACCGTCGGCGGCATGGCCCTGTATCCGCAGGGCCTGCCGCGGGAAACCGCGTTGCAGCTGTTCACCCACGGCAGCGCCTGGTTCTCCAGCGAGCAGGGCAAGAAAGGACAGATCAAGGTTGGCCAGCTCGCCGACCTGGCGGCGCTGTCGGCAGACTTCTTCGGCGTCGAGGAAGAGGCCATCAAGTGGATCGAGTCGGTGCTCACGGTGGTCGACGGCAAGATCGTCTATGCCGCCGCCGAGTTCGACAAGCTCGGTCCGCCGGCGCCGCCGGTGCTGCCGGACTGGTCGCCGGTGGCCAAGGTACCCGGCCACTGGCGGCAAGGCGCGCCGCTGACCGCCCAGGTCCACCAGTGCGTCGGTGCCTGCGCGGTACACGCCCACGAGCACAACCGCGCGCGCCACTCCAACGTACCGGTGAGCGACTTCCAGGGTTTCTGGGGCGCATTCGGCTGTTCCTGCTTCGCTTTCTGACGTACCCGGGCGGGCCCTTCGCGGCCCGCCTCGCCCGGAGTTTTCCCGATGATCCGCGTTCGACCGGTCGGCCGCCTGGCCCTTTTCCTGGCGCTGGGCGGCACCTCGCCGTGCCACGCCGCGACAGAGGAAGCCAAGGCACCCGACTACCTGGAGTGGCGCCTGCTCAACCGCAACTACTTCCTCTACAACGACTATCGCCGCGCGGACGCCGGGCGCGGCTACCGCAAGGAATGGGCACACGGCCTGATCGTCGACCTGGAGTCGGCCTATACTCCCGGCCGCGTCGGTTTCGGCCTCGATCTCCACGGCTTCGCCGGCTTCAAGCTCGACGGCGGACGTGGCCATGCCGGCACCGGCCTGTTGCCGCTGGACTCATCCGGCGATAACGCCAGCGAGTATTCCGACGCCGGCGCCGCACTCAAGCTGCGGCTCGGCGAGAGCCTGCTCAAGGTCGGCGAGATGACCGTCGAGACCCCGGTCTTCGATACCAGCGACAAGCGCCTGCAACCCCAGTACGCCAGGGGCTTCTTCCTGCAGAGCGACGACCTCGACCGCGTGCGGATCCAGGCCGGGCGCTTCACCGCCTTCAAGGAACAGGCCTCCAGCTCCGGCCATGGCGACTTCGACGGCTACGGCGCGAGCACCGCCGGCAGCGCGATCGGCTTCGCCGGCGCCAGCCTGGCGGCCAGCGACAACCTGAGCGGCTCGCTGTTCGCCGCGCAACTGGACAACGTCTGGCGCCAGGTCTATCTCAACATGAACCTGCAACGTGCCGCGTTCAGCCTGGATGGCAACCTCTATCGCACGCGCGACCAGGGCCGCAGCCGGGCCGGCGCGATCGACACCCTGGCCTACAGCCTGCAACTGAAGTACCGCGTCGGCGCGCAGGGTTTCTCCCTGGCCTACCAGCGTGTCCATGGGGATACGCCGTTCGACTTCGTCGGAGGTGACTCCATCTACCTCGCCAACTCGATCAAGTACGCCGATTTCAACGGTCCGGGCGAACGCTCCTGGCAGGCCCGCTACGACCTCGACCTGGCCCCGTTCGGCCTGCCGGGGCTGAGCTTCATGGCGCGTTACGTCAGCGGCCGCGCCATCGACGGCAGCCATGCGCCGGCCGGCGGCGCCTACAACCCGCTGGGCGCCGATGGCCGCTACCGGCCCTTGCAGGGCAGCGGCGGCAAGCACTGGGAGCGCGACCTCGACCTGCGCTACGTGTTCGCCTCGGGCCCGCTCAAGGACCTCTCGCTGAACGTCTCGCACCTCAGCCACCGGGCCAACGCGGCCCAGGCCGGCGACGACATCGACCGCCTCTACCTGATCGTCGAATACCCACTCAAAGGCTCGCTCTGACCATGACCGCACCCGCCGCCTCACCCTGGAGTCCCCTGCGCCAAGCCACCTTCCGCTGGCTATGGCTGGCCAGCATCGCCTCGAACATCGGCACCTGGATGCACGAGGTGGGCGCCGGCTGGCTGATGACCTCGCTCTCCGCCAGCCCGCTGAACGTGGCCCTAGTGCAGGTCGCCGGATCGCTGCCGATGTTCTTCCTGGCCCTGCCGGCCGGCGCCCTCGCCGATATCGTCGACAAGCGCCGCTACCTGCTCGGCGTGCAATTGTGGATGGCCTTGGTGGCCACCCTGCTGGCCAGCCTCACCCTGCTCCAGTTGACCAGCGTCTGGCTGCTGCTCGGCCTGACCCTGTGCATGGGCATCGGCACCGCGCTGATGATGCCGGCCTGGAGCGCCACCACTCCGGAACTGGTGGGCAAGGACGAACTGCCGGCGGCGGTGGCGCTGTCCAGTGTCGGGGTCAACCTGGCGCGGGCGGTCGGACCGGCCATCGCCGGGGTGCTGGTGAGCCTGGTCGGCCCCTGGCTGACCTTCGCCCTCAACGCCCTCTCCTTCTTCGCGGTGATCGCCGTGCTGCTGGCCTGGAAACGCGAGGCCGTGCCCTCGGTGCTGCCGGCGGAACGCCTGTTCGGCGCCCTGCGCGCCGGCTGGCGCTACAGCCGCAGCTCGAGGCCACTGCAATCGGTGCTGGTGCGCGCGGTGGCGTTCTTCCTCGGCGCCAGCGCCGGCATGTCGCTGCTGCCCCTGATCGTGCGCGGCGAACTGCATGGCAACGCCATGGACTTCGGCCTGCTGCTGGGCAGCGTCGGCGTCGGCGCGGTACTCGGCGCCGCGTTCCTGCCGCACCTGCGCGAACGCCTCGGCAGCGACCGCCTGGTGCTGCTCTCCAGCGTGCTCTACGCACTGGTGCTGGTGGCCCTGGCGCTGCTGCGCAACCTCTATTTGCTGGTGCCGGTGATGCTGCTCAGCGGCGCGGCATGGATCGCCGTGCTCTCCAGCCTGCAGGTCGCCGCGCAGACCTCCGTGCCGGCCTGGGTCCGCGCCCGCGCGCTGGCGGTCTACATCCTGGTGTTCTTCGGCAGCATGGCCGCCGGCGGCGCCCTGTGGGGTCTGGTCGCCAGCCACCTGTCGATCGCCTTCGCCCTGCTCTGCGCCAGCGCCGCGCTGCTGCTCGGCCTGTTCGCGTCGCTGCGCTGCCGGCTGCCGGTCACCGAGGCCGAGGACCTCGCGCCGTCGCTGCACTGGCCGGCGCCACTGGTCGACGAAGAGGTGGACCAGGAACGCGGCCCGGTGATGGTCACCCTCGAGTACGACATCGACCCGCAGGACGCCGCGGCATTCCAGGCGGCGATGGTCGAGGTGCGCGCCATGCGTCGGCGCAACGGCGCGGTGTCCTGGGGGCTGGTCCAGGACAGCGGCAACCGTCGCCTGTGGCTGGAGTTCTTCATCGACGAATCCTGGCTGGAGCACCTGCGCCACCACCAGCGGGTGACCCGCGGCGAGTTGCGGGTCGAGGCCGCCGCCCGGCGCTTCCAGAGCGCCGGCGTGGAGGTGCGCATCCGCCATTACCTGCACGGCGCGGCCAGGCCTTGAGCCTCCCGGGCGACGGTCGTCGCCTGCCCCTGGCGGATCCGCCCACGGCTGTTATCCTGCTCGCCGATGGTGCCACAAGGACGGTGGTCGGTAGCGATGCCGCGCACCCGCGGCGCCGCGAACGCAACCCACAGGGAAGTCCACGCATGTCCTACGACTACGAGAAAACCAGCCTCACCCTCTACCGGGCGGTATTCAAGGCCAACTACGACGGCGACGTCGGTCGCTACCTGCGTCCCGACAAGGAACTCGCCGAGGCTGCGGAAGTCGCCCCGCTGCTGCATCCGACCTTCGACAGCCCCAACACCCCTGGCGTCCCCGCCCGCGCGCCGGACATCGTCGCCGGCCGCGACGGCCTCTACGCCCCGGACACCGGCGGCACCTCGGTGTTCGACCGCGCCGGCGTGCTGCGCCGCGCCGACGGCGACTTCGTGATACCCGACGGCACCGACATCCCGCCGGACCTTAAGGTGAAACAGGACAGCTACAACAAGCGCCTGCAAGCCACCCACTACACCATCATGCCGGCCAAGCCGATGTACCGGGAGGTCCTCATGGGCCAACTGGACAACTTCGTGCGCAACGCCATCCGCCGCCAATGGGAAAAAGCCCGCGGGCTCTAGGAGTGAACCATGAACCTGAAACCCCAGACCCTGATGGTGGCGATCCAGTGCGTCGCCGCGCGCACCCGCGAACTCGACGCGCAGTTGCAGAACGACGACCCGCAGAACGCCGCTGAACTCGAACAGTTGCTGGTCGGCTACGACCTCGCCGCCGACGACCTGAAGAACGCCTACGAGCAAGCCCTGGGCCAATACAGCGGCCTGCCGCCCTATGACCGGCTGATCGAAGACCCGGTGTCCTGACGGCCCGTGGGCGGGCCGTCGTTGGCCCGCCCGCTCCAGCGCGCGCAGAGAAACGACAGATGGTCTTCGGCTGGCACGGCGACACCATCACCCGCGACACCGCAGTGTGCCGCGACTAGCGCAACGCCCAGGACGTACGGCGCTTCCTCGTCGGGCTGCGCGGCGCCGACTTCCGCTTCGATCGTGCCTTCATGGCCTGGATTGGCGACGGCGCGGCAAAATCCCTGGGTGAGGTGGCGGACGAACGGCGGCGGCGCCACGCCGACACCAGCCCCTCCGCCTGAGCGAGCGCTCAGGCGCGGAAATGGCTCGGCGGCTGGCCGCTCCAGCGCTGGAAGGCATGGCGCAGGCTGGCGGTCTCGCTGAAGCCGAGTTCCTCGGCGATCCGGTAGATCGGCATGTCGCCGCTCTGCAACAACTCCTTGGCGCGGGCGAAGCGCAACTCGTCGAGCAGTTGCTGGTAGCTGGTGCGCTGCTGCTGAAGGTGCCGGCGCAGGCTGCGCGACGAACAGTTCAGGCGCCTGGCCAGTTCCTCCAGGCCGGGCGGGTCCTGCAAGCGCTCGGCGAGGATCGCCCGGACCTTGTCCAGCCAGGCACGACGCGCGGCCAGGTCGATGTTCTGCCGCCGGCACTGTTCCAGCATCTCCCGGTGGGTCACCGGGTCGGCCAGCGGCAACGGGCGCTCCAGCCATTCGGCGGCGAAGCCGATGGCACTGCGCTCGCGTTCGAAGTGCAACTCGCAGGCGAAACCCTCGGCGTAGGCCCGCGCCATCGCCTCGTCGCCGGCATAGTCGAAGGCCGCTTCCAGCAAGGGCAGCGGCTGGCCGAGCAGGTCGGCGCAGGTGACCTTCAGCGAGCCCAGGCAAAGCTCGGTGTTGAATGGCCGCAGCGCCTCGTCCTCGCCGTAGCCGGTGGCCACCAGCCAGGCGCGGCCGTCGGCGACTTCCAGCGACAGGTGGAAGTAGGTGCCGAGCAAGACCGGATAGCTGAGGCCGATGCGCAGCGCCTCGCCGAGGGTCGGCGCGGAGAGCAGCGCGTAGCCGAGCAGGCCGTAGGCGGAAATCCGCGTGCGCAGCCCCAGGCGCAGGCCGAGGGCCGGCTCGTCGCTGAGCCGGCAGGCGTTGGCGAACACCTGCTGCTCCTGCCAGGGGCTGATCAGGCGCCGCAGGTCGAGCAGGTCGGCGGGGGTGATGCCACTGCCTTCGAGCAGTTGCTCGCGGGCGAACCCTTCCTTCTCCAGCAGCGAGAGAGTGAGGGTCGACATGTGCAGCGAGTTGAGCCAGGTGGCGCGGGAGAAGGTCGAATCGATCATGGCGTGCCCATCGTTACCGGTGGCCGCGCCGCGCTGTTACCGCGCGGACGGGATACACAGGGTAGGCAAGTTGCGTGCCGCTGCGCTTGTCGCCGGTCCCGCAGGCAGTTGGCTCAACCGCGCGAGAGGAAGCGCATGCCCTCCTCCAGGCCGCTCAGGGTCAACGGATACATCTGTTCCTTGACCAGTTCGCGGACCAGGCCGGTGGACGCCGTGTAGTTCCAGGTGTCCTTCGGATAGGGGTTGATCCAGATGAGCTTCTTGTACTTTTCCATGAAGCGCTGCATCCAGACGTAACCGGCTTCCTCGTTCCAGTGCTCGACGCTGCCGCCGGCCTGGGTGATTTCGTAGGGCGCCATCGCCGCGTCGCCGACGAACACCACCTTGTAGTCCGGACCGTACTTGTGCAGCAGGTCGAAGGTGGCGGTGCGTTCGCTGCTGCGGCGCAGGTTGTTCTTCCACACCGACTCGTAGATGAAGTTGTGGAAGTAGAAATACTCCAGGTGCTTGAACTCGGTCTTGCAGGCCGAGAACAGCTCCTCGCAGACCTTGACGTGGGCGTCCATCGAGCCGCCGATGTCCAGCAGCAGCAACAGCTTCACCGTGTTGCGCCGCTCCGGGCGCATCTGGATGTTGAGCAGCCCGGCGTCCTTCGCGGTGTGGTCGATGGTGCCGTCGATGTCCAGCTCCTCCGCCGCGCCCTCACGGGCGAACTTGCGCAGGCGCCGCAGGGCGATCTTGATGTTGCGCGTGCCCAGTTCGACCTGGTCGTCGAGGTTCTTGTATTCGCGCTGGTCCCAGACCTTGGCCGCCTTGCCCTGGCGCTTGCCGGCGTCGCCGACGCGGATACCCTCCGGGTTGAAACCGCCGGAGCCGAACGGACTGGTACCGCCGGTACCGATCCACTTGTTACCGCCGGCATGGCGCTCCTTCTGTTCCTCGAGGCGTTTCTTGAACTCCTCGATCAGCTTGTCCAGGCCGCCGAGGGACTGGATCTGCGCCTTTTCCTCGTCGGTCAGCAGGCGCTCGAACTCCTTGCGCAGCCATTCCTCGGGGATCAGCGCCTTGAGGTGGTCGTCGAGCTTCTCCAGGCCCTTGAAGTAGGCGCCGAAGGCCCGGTCGAACTTGTCGAAGTGGCGCTCGTCCTTGACCATGATGGTGCGCGCCAGGTAGTAGAACTCGTCCATGTCGGCGAACACCACGCGGTGCTTCAGGGCGTCGATCAGGTCGAGCAGCTCGCGCACCGACACCGGCACCTTGGCTGCGCGCATTTCGTTGAACAGGTTGAGCAGCATGGCTGCGACCTCGTCTGTTGTCCGTTGATCCCGGCGCGCGAGCGCCGGTCAGTATTGGTGTTCCTGCGGCAGGTCGTCGGCGATGACGTACCAGTCGGCTTTCGAACCCACGTAGATGTGCCGCTGCGCTACCGATGGCAGCGGCGAGTCGAGGGTGCCGAGGGCGATAGAGGTGTACGTCGGGTCCTCGTTGCCGCCAAGCCACTGCAGGTTCGATCCGCAGTGGCGGCAGAAGGTACGGGTGACGCCTGGCGACGAGTGGTATTCGGCCACCGCGTCCGCCCCGGCGACATAGCGGAACGCCTCGCGGCGCACCTTGCCGTAGGTGGCGAACGCCGCGCCGTGGGCCTTGCGGCACTGGCTGCAATGACAATGGCTGGCCGATTCGATGGGCGCGTCGATCTCGTAACGTACCGCGCCGCACAGGCAACTTCCGCTGAGCATGGGATGTTCCTCCGCTGTCTGGCGTGCCGCCCCGCGGCCCTTTCCCCGGAAAGGGCCGACGCACTCAGCGGCTGGCGCGGCGGCTCATGAACGCCAGGCGCTCGAGAAGCTGCACGTCCTGCTCGTTCTTCACCAGGGCGCCGGCCAGCGGCGGGATCGCCTTGGTCGGATCGCGCTCGCGCAGCACCGCTTCGCCGATCTCGTCGGCCATCAGCAGCTTCAGCCAGTCGACCAGCTCGGAAGTCGAAGGTTTCTTTTTCAGGCCGGGCACCTTGCGCACGTCGAAGAAGATGTCCAGCGCCTCGCTGACCAGCGACTGCTTGATGTTCGGGTAGTGCACGTCGACGATCTTCTGCAACGTCTCGCGGTCGGGGAAGGCGATGTAATGGAAGAAGCAGCGGCGCAGGAAGGCGTCGGGCAGTTCCTTCTCGTTGTTCGAGGTGATGATGATGATCGGGCGCTGCTTCGCCTTGATGGTTTCGTTGGTCTCGTAGACGTAGAACTCCATCTTGTCGAGTTCCTGCAGCAGGTCGTTGGGGAACTCGATGTCGGCCTTGTCGATCTCGTCGATCAGCAGGATCACCCGCTCCTCGGCCTCGAAGGCCTCCCAGAGCTTGCCCTTCTTGATGTAGTTGCGCACGTCGTGGACCTTGTCCACGCCCAGCTGCGAATCGCGCAGGCGGCTTACCGCATCGTACTCGTAGAGGCCCTGGTGGGCCTTGGTGGTGGACTTGATGTGCCAGGTGATCAGCTTGGCGCCGAAGGACTCGGCCAGTTGCTCGGCGAGCATGGTCTTGCCGGTGCCCGGTTCGCCCTTCACCAGCAGCGGCCGCTGCAGGGTGATGGCGGCGTTGACCGCGAGCTTGAGGTCGTCGGTGGCGACGTAGGACTGGGTGCCTTCGAACTTCATCAGGAAATCCTCGAACGGTAACGCCCTGGCTGGAAAACCGGGCAGTTCAGTATTGTTTGAAAACCCGACTATAACGCGGGGACAAGCGCACTGTGAACGCAGACGGGTCATTCAGTCACTGAATGCCCGGCCACCTCGCGACCCGCCGTTCCGCCCGCGTCTTCAGCCGTCGTCGTCGCGCGTCGCCGGGGAACGCTCGAAACGAGCGTTGAACGCCTCGACGAACGCGTTGCGGAGAATCCCGAGGAACGCCTGGAACGCGCTGACGTCCCGCTGGTGGATATTACCGCTCAGGCTCACACGGGTTGCGAACTGGTCTTTGCGCTGGTTCTTCAGCACCGTCTCGCCACCGCCGACCAGCGCCTCCCACACCGAGCGGAACAGGTTCTTGTCGCCATCCTCCACGTCCTGCCGCCAGTTGAACACGTCCACGTCGCGCAGCAGCGGCTTGATGTAGCCATCCAACTGGCCGCGCTTAGCCTGGGCCTCCAGCACCAGGTCGCCGGTGCCGGCATTGAAGTCGAACTTGCCATAGGCGCTGGCGAAGTCGTTGAGCCGCTTCAGCTCGACCCGGGTGACCCGCAGGCGCAGGTCGAAGTCCTCGAAGTCGCTCAGCGGGTCGAAATGCGCCGCCACTTCCAGCGGCGCCTGGCCGAGTATCCGCGCCGTGCCTTCGAGACGCGCCGGCCACTCGCCCCGGGCGTCGGCCACGTTGGTCAGGTTATAGATGCTGGCGTTGAGCGCCGAGGCGTGCAGGTTCACCGGCGGCTTCGAAGTGAAGTTGCGGAAACGCAGGGTGCCGTCCACCACCCGCACCTCGTTGAGGGTGATCGGCAGCAGCTTGTCCAGTTGCTCGCGCCAGTCGGTGCCGGCACCGGTCTGCGAGGCGTCGCGGTCGCCGCCGGCATCGACGAAGTTGAGCTGCGGACGCTCGAAGACCACCCGCGCCACTACTGCGTGATCATCCCAGAGCGCCTGCCAGCTCACCGACAGGTCGATGCTCGGCGCGTCGAGGAACGGCACCGGCACCTTGCCGTTGTCCTTGACGATGCTCAGCCCGTCGATCCGATACGCGCCGCGCCAGAGCGCCAGGTCGACGTCGGCGATGTGCCCACGGTAGTCGCCCATGTCGGCCAGCTTGCCGTTCAGGTAGTCGCGCACCAGGTACGGCAGCGCCAGGTGCAGCGCCAGCAACAACAGAAGCAGCGCCGCCAGGCTGCCCAGGGGAATGGCATAGCGTTTCTTCATCGGTACGGCCCTCCTGGACAGTGGACACGCGCGGCGCGCCGCTGGTTCGAACGCGTCTGGACGCGCGGGCGGGGGCGGAATAGGCTGATTGATCTTTCTCCATGCGACAAGGACACCATCATGAGCCGCATCTTCGCAGACAACGCGCAGTCCATCGGCAACACGCCGCTGGTCCAGATCAACCGCATCGCCCCGCGCGGCGTCACCATCCTGGCCAAGATCGAAGGGCGCAACCCCGGCTATTCGGTGAAGTGCCGGATCGGCGCGAACATGATCTGGGATGCCGAAGCCAGCGGCAGACTGAAGTCCGGCATGACCCTGGTCGAGCCGACCTCCGGCAACACCGGCATCGGCCTCGCCTTCGTCGCCGCCGCACGCGGCTACAAACTGATCCTGACCATGCCGGCGTCGATGAGCCTGGAGCGACGCAAGGTGCTCAAGGCGCTGGGCGCGGAGCTGGTCCTGACCGAACCGGCGAAGGGCATGAAGGGTGCGATCCAGAAGGCCGAGGAACTGGTCGCGGGGGATCCCGGGAAGTACTTCATGCCGCAGCAGTTCGACAACCCGGCCAACCCGGCGATCCATGAGAAGACCACCGGCCCGGAGATCTGGAACGATACCGAGGGCGCGGTGGACGTGCTGGTCTCCGGGGTCGGCACCGGCGGCACCCTCACCGGCGTCTCGCGCTACATCAAGAACACCCGGGGCAAGCCGATCCTCGCCGTGGCGGTGGAGCCGGTGACCTCGCCGGTGATCAGCCAGACCCTCGCCGGCGAGGAGGTCAAGCCCGCCCCGCACAAGATCCAGGGCATCGGCGCCGGCTTCGTGCCGAAGAACCTCGACCTGTCGTTGGTCGACCGGGTCGAGAAGATCGGCGACGACGAAGCGAAGAACATGGCGCTGCGCCTGATGCAGGAAGAAGGCATCCTCTGCGGCATCTCCTCCGGCGCGGCGATGGCCGCCGCGGTGCGCCTGGCCGAGGAGCCGAACATGCAGGGCAAGACCATCGTGGTGATCCTCCCCGATTCCGGCGAGCGCTATCTTTCGAGCATGCTCTTCGACGGCCTGTTCAGCGAACAGGAACTGACCCAGTAACCACCGACCCGCGGCGCCGCAGCGAACCGGCGCCGCCTTGCGCCAGGCGTATCGAATCATGCTGGAAACCTCGCTCTTCGTAGCCACCCTCGCCACCCTGGGCATGCTCTCGCCCGGCCCGGACTTCTTCCTGATCATCCGCAACGCGGCGCGCTACCAGCGCTCGGCGGCGATGATGACCTCGCTGGGGGTGATCCTCGGCGTGGCCACCCACATGGCCTACTGCGTCGCCGGCCTGGCGGTGCTGATCACCACCACGCCGTGGCTGTTCAACGCGCTGAAGTACACCGGCGCGGTCTACCTGATCTGGATCGGCATCCAGGCCCTGCGCTCGCGCGGCGGCGGCACGCTCGACCTGGCGGTCGGCGGCGTGCAGCGCGTCGGCCACTGGAGCGCCTTCCTCCAGGGCTACCTCTGCAACCTGCTCAACCCCAAGGCCACGCTGTTCTTCCTCGCCGTGTTCACCCAGGTGCTGAGCCTGGACTCCAGCTTCGCCGAGAAGCTCTGGTACGCCGGCATCATCGTCGGCCTCGCCGCACTCTGGTGGCCGCTGCTGGTGGTGCTGATCCAGAGCGCGGTGGTGCGCCGTGGCCTGGCCAGGGCCCAGGGGGTGGTGGACAAGCTGCTCGGCGGCCTGCTGATCGCCCTCGGGGTCAAGGTCGCCCTGAGTTGAGGCAGGCGGGCGGAGCGACGCCCCGCTGCGGTGCCGGCGCCTGTCTGCGGGCCCGCAGGTAAAAGCCGCCCCTTTCCTCGCTTCCAGCAACGCGGGATAAAACCCGGGTGCCGGCCAGCGTTGCCGGCGCCCCCTGAGCGCCGGCGGCGAACCAGTCCGTCGCCGACGCTGTCGTCAGCCGACAGGACACCTACAACAATGAAGACCCGCATCGCTTCCCTCACCCTCCTCGCCCTCGCTTGCGGCAGCGGCGCAACCCTCGCCGCGGACAACCTGAAGATCTACAACTGGTCCGAATACATCGCTCCCGAAACCGTGGCGAACTTCGCCAAGGAAACCGGCATCCAGGCCACCTACGACGTCTACGACAGCAACGAGACCCTCGACGGCAAGCTGATGACCGGCCAATCCGGCTACGACGTGGTATTCCCGTCGAACCACTTCATGGCCAAGCAGATCCAGGCCGGCGCCCTGAAGAAGCTGGACAAGTCCCAGCTGCCCAACTGGAAGAACCTCAACCCGGTGCTGCTCAAGGCCCTGGAGGTCAACGATCCGGGCAACCAGTACGGCTTCCCCTACCTCTGGGGCACCACCGGCATCGGCTACAACCCGGCGAAGATCAAGGCGGTGCTCGGCGACGACGCGCCGCTGGACTCCTGGGATATCTTCTTCAAGCCCGAATACATGCAGAAACTGAGCAAGTGCGGGGTGGCGGTGCTGGACAACGGCCCCGAGCTGCTGCCCATCACCCTCAACTACCTCGGCCTGCCACACCACAGCCAGAAGGCCGACGACTACAAGCAGGCCCAGGCGGCGTTGCTGAAGGTGCGCCCGTACATCCGCTACTTCCACTCCTCGAAGTACGTCAGCGACCTGGCCAACGGCGAGATCTGCATGGTGGTCGGTTTCTCCGGCGACATCCTGCAGGCCGCGACCCGCGCCAAGGAGGCCAACAACGGCGTGGAAGTGCGCTACTCGACGCCGAAGGAAGGCTCGCCGCTGTGGTTCGACATGGTCTCGATGCCGGTCGACGCGCCCGACGAGAAGGCCGGCTACGCCTTCATGAACTACCTGCTGCGTCCCGAGGTGATGGCGGCGATCAGCAACCATGTGCACTACGCCAACGGCAACCTGGCCGCCGACCCGCTGGTGGACGCCGAGATCAAGACCGACCCGGCGATCTACCCGCCGCAGGAGAAGATGGCCAAGCTGTTCGCCCTCGAGTCCATGCCGCAGAAGATCGACCGCGTGCGCACGCGCACCTGGAACACGGTGAAGACCGGCAAGTGAAGCCCGGCGCCGGCCCGGTTTGTCGCCGGGCTGGCGTTTTAGCGCAAGGCTCGCCCACAGGCTCGTCAAATCCCGGACGGCCCGCTATAGTCCCTCTCGTTGTCTTCATCGACCGGATAGCCTCCATGAACCAGCGCTCGCACAGCTCGCTCCCCGCCCTTCCGGTAGCCACCGGCGAGGTCGGCGCGCTCCAGCCGTGCGCCAGCCTGGGCTGCGTTTCCCCTCCTGTAGTCGCCTCGCCTCCGCCTCCCCCTCCCGGTTCGGCCGCCTGCCCGCCGCCGGGCGTCAGTCCCTGACGAGCGCGGTAGCGCCCCAACGCTCTTCCACAGCCCGCCGCAAGCAGCGCCATCCGCTGCCGAGGCGTGCCGTCCGCCGCCGGCCCGAGCCCGCGGCATGCCCGACTACAAGGTGGCAGATCCATGTTTGCACTGAACAAATCCGCGCTGGCCGGCCTGGCCAGCACCAGCCTCTTCGTCCTGCTCTGGAGCAGTGGCGCCATCGCCTCGAAATGGGGCCTGGCGCATTCCTCGCCGTTCGCCTTCCTGGTGTTCCGCTTCGGCATCGCCCTCGCCTGCCTGCTGCCGCTCGCCCCGCTGCTCAGGCTGCGCGCGCCGCGCAGCGCGCGTGAGCGCGGCAAGGCCCTGCTCACCGGCCTGGTGATGCTGGGGATCTATCCGATCTTCTATATCTTCTCGCTGAAGCTGCAGGTCACTCCCGGCATGATGGCGACCATCCTCGGCGTGCAACCGATCCTCACCGCCGTCATCCTCGAACGCCGGCAGTCGCCGGCGCGCCTGTTCGGCCTGCTGCTGGGCCTGGCCGGCCTGGTGCTGGTGGTCTACCAGGGCATCGGCCTGGCCGGGATGTCCACGGCCGGCATCCTCTGCGCACTGCTGGCGCTGGCTGGCGTCACCGGCGGCTCGATCATGCAGAAGGGCATCCGCGAGAACCCGCTGGGCACCCTGCCCCTGCAGTACCTCGCCGGTCTCGGCCTGTGCCTGGCGTTCGTGCCCTTCCAGCCGTTCGAGTTCGAATGGAACGCCGGCTTCCTGGTTCCCGCGCTGTGGATGGGCGTCGTGGTCTCGGTGGGCGCGACCCTGCTGCTCTACCGGCTGATCGCCCAGGGCAACCTGGTCAACGTCACCAGCCTGTTCTACCTGGTGCCGGCGGTGACCGCGATCATGGACTTCATGGTCTTCGGCAACCGCCTCGGCTGGCTCAGCCTGCTGGGCATGGGGCTGATCGTGGTGGGGCTGATGTTCGTCTTCCGCAAGGCCGGCTGAGCGAACCGAGCGGGTCGCGGCCCGCCCTTGGCAGAGCGCGCGCGGATTCAGTTCTGCGCGAGCTTGCCAGCCATCGCCGCGAACCCCGGCCCCGGCACCGCCGTCACATCGCGCGACCCCACCGGCTCGCCGCACTCCGGGCAAGCCATGGTCGGCCGGAACTTGTGGCCACAGGCCTTGTGCACGTACTCCACCGGAGCGCCGCGGCCCTCGTCGAGCCAGCGGTCGCCCCAGTTGGCCAGGGCCAGCAGCACCGGATGCAGGTCGTGGCCCATCTCGGTGAGGCGGTACTCGTAGCGCGGCGGTCGCTCCTGGTAAGGCACCTTCTTCAGCGCGCCCGCCTCCACCAGCCGGCTCAGGCGGTCGGCCAGTACCTGGCGGGTGACCCCGAGGCTGGCCTGGAACTCATCGAAGCGGCGCATGCCGAGAAAGCAGTTGCGCAGGATCAGCAGCGTCCAGCGGTCGCCGAGGATCGCCAGGCTGCGCGCCATCGAACAGGGCGTTTCGCCGACTTCTTGCCATTTCATGGGGTTCTCCCGGAAAAACCTCCGTCCATTCTAGGGGGCCGCTTCGGAGCTTGACCAGTTCCAAATTGGAACTTAGTATCCGGCCGAAAAGGTCATGGACCCGGCGCGCTCCTGGCAGGATCGGACAAACCAGCACTACGGACGGGTCCCATATCAGCGCCCGCATAGTAAGTTCCGATTCGGAACTGTAGAAGCGTCGAGCATGAGAGGGAAAGGCCGATACGACGGGGTTCCGTGTGCCGCCCGCGCGTCGTCCTTGCAGCACAGCGTCAGGCAGTCCCGAAAGAACGAAGCCCGCACGGCTGGGGTGCGCCCCAGGTTGCGCCGGCAACGACAACAACGAGGAACACACCGTGACTACGCCGTCCCCGCAATGGAAGAAGACCGCCTGTATCCTCTGCAGCCTCAACTGCGGGCTGGAAGTGCAGACCGAGAATGGCCGCATCAGCAAGATCCGCGGCGATGACGACCACCCCGCCTCGCAGGGCTACGTCTGCGAGAAATCGCAGCGCATGGACTACTACCAGAACGGCGCCGACCGCCTGGACACGCCGATGCGCCGGCGCCCCGATGGCAGCTATGAAGCCATCGACTGGGACACGGCGATCCGCGAGGTGGCGGAGAAATTCCTCGCCATCAAGCGCAGGCATGGCGGCGAAAGCATCCTCTACTACGGCGGCGGCGCGCAGGGCAACCACCTCGGCGGCGCCTACGGCGACAGCACGCTGAAGGCCCTCGGGGTGAAGTACCGCTCCAACGCCCTGGCCCAGGAAAAGACCGGCGAGTTCTGGGTCCAGGGCAAGATGTTCGGTACCGGCGTGCACGGCGACTTCGAGCATTGCGAGGTGGCCATCCTGATCGGCAAGAATCCCTGGCAATCCCATGGTTTCGCCCGCGCCCGCGTGCTGCTCAACGCCATGGCCAAGGACCCCGCGCGCTCGATCATCGTGATCGACCCGCGCCTGAGCGAAACCGCCGCCCTGGCCGACTTCCACCTGCAGATCCGTCCGGGCACCGACGCCTGGTGCCTGGCGGCGCTGGTCGGGATCATCGTCCAGGACGGGCTGCTGGCGCGCGACTGGCTGGCCGAGCACACCAGCGGCTACGAGCACATCGTCGACGAACTGAACGCCATCCCGGTGGCCTACTGCGCCGAGACCTGCGGGGTGGCGGAAGACAAGCTGCGCGCCACCGCCCGGCGGATCGCCAGCGCCAGCAGCGTATCGGCGCTGGAAGACCTGGGCATGCAGATGAACCTGCACTCGACCCTCGGCAGCTACCTGCAACGCCTGGTCTGGTTGCTCACCGGCCATTACGGGCGCCCCGGCACCAGCAACGCCTTCGTGCCCTTCCTCTCGCTGTCCAAGGCGAGCAAGGGCGATACCTCGATGGGCAAGAAGGGCGCGCCACGCGTCGAGAAGCGCAGCCCGGTGGCCAATGCCAAGATCATCATCGGCCTGATTCCCTGCAACGTGATTCCAGAGGAAATCCTCACCGACCATCCCAAGCGCTATCGCGCCATGCTGGTGGAGACCGGCAACCCGCTGCATTCGCTGGCCGATAGCCAGCGCATGCGCGAAGCCATGCGCGCCCTGGAGCTGTCGGTGGTGATCGACGTGGCCATGACCGAGACCGCGCGCCACGCCGACTACGTGCTGCCGGCGGCGAGCCAGTTCGAAAAGGCCGAGGCGACCTTCTTCAACCTGGAATTCCCGCGCAACGCCTTCCATCTGCGCGCGCCGCTGTTCCCGGCGCGCCCCGGCACCCTGCCGGAAGCGGAGATCCACGCCCGCCTGCTGGAAGCCATGGGGGTGCTCGGCGAGAAAGACTACCGGCCGTTGCGCCTGGTCCTGAAGCTCGGGCGCAAGGCGTTCTCGGCGGCTTTCCTCGCCGCCGCGGCGACCCGCCCCAAGGTCATGAAATACGCGCCGGTCCTGCTCTACCGTACCCTCGGCCCGACCCTGCCCGCCGGCATGGAAGCGGCCGCGGCGATCTGGGGCATCTGCCAACTGCACGTGCTGAACAACCGCAAGACCGCTGCCCGCGCCGGCTTCGACGGGTTGCCGCCGCTGGCCGCCGACCGCCTGTTCCAGGCCATGCTCGACAACCCGTCCGGGGTGGTCTTCGCCGAAACCACCTACGCCGAAAGCTGGCAGGCCGTCGCCCGTCCCGAACAGCGGATCAACCTGCACATTCCCGAACTGTTGCCGGAACTGGCCAAGCTCGCCCACAGCGCGCCACCCCACGATCCGGCCTACCCGTTCATCCTCGCCGCCGGCGAGCGACGCAGCGACACCAGCAATACCGCCGTGCGCGACACCGGCTGGCACCGCCGCGGGCGCTACGGCACCCTGCGCATCAGCCCGCAGGACGCCGAGGCGCTGGGCTGCGCCGACGGTGAGGTGCTGCGCGTGGTGACCCGCCGCGGCGACGTCGAGGCGGAAGTGGAGATCAGCGACATGATGCAGCCGGGCAATATCTCCCTGCCCAACGGCCAGGGCCTGGACTACCGCAACGCCGAGGGCGAGGTGGTGCGCCGGGGCGTGGCGCCCAACGAGGTGACCGACTGCACCCAGCGCGACTTCCTCGCCGGCACGCCCTGGCACAAGTACGTGCCGGCGCGCCTGGAACGGCTGGCGACGCCCGCCTCTACTACGAACGCCTGAGCCAGGGAGGACGATCATGACCTTCGTCGTGCTGGAAGAATGCATCCGCTGCAAACACACCGACTGCGTGGAAGTCTGTCCCGTGGACTGCTTCTACGAAGGCCCCAACTTCCTCGTCATCCACCCCGATGAATGCATCGACTGCGCGCTCTGCGAGCCGGAATGCCCGGTCGCCGCGATTCGCGCCGAGGACGAGGTGCCGCTCGGGCAACGGCAGTTCATCGCCCTCAATGGCGAACTCGCCGCGCATCCCAACTGGACGCAGATCACCCGCAAGAAGCCGGCGCCCGACGACCACGACGCCTGGTTCGGCCTGCCGGGCAAGCTGGCCGAACTCGACCGCAACGGCGCCTGAGGCGCTGACGGTGCTCAGGCTTCGGCGCGCGAACGCATGAGCCGCCGGTAACGGCGGGTCTGCAGGAGCGTGCCGGCCTGCTGCGCGAGCAGCGCGCACAGCGGCGACACCCGTGGGTTGGTCGCCCTGCCCCGGCTCAGCTTGCGCAGCTGGAACTTCACCGCGGCCATGTTCGCCAGCGAGGCCAGGGGTTTGTTCTTCCAGGTTATCGGCCGCAACTGCGGCGCCGAGTCCTTGCCGGCGCGCCAGTCGCGCGGCAGGTTCGGCTCGATGGCCAGCGCCGTGCCGATGCCGACCATGTCCACCCCGCTGGCCAGCACCTGCTCGGCCACCGGCCGCCGGCGGATGCCGCCCGTGACCATTACCGGCATCCGCGCCGCCGCGCGGATGTCGCGGGCGAACTCGACGAAGTAGGCCTCGCGGGCCAGGGTCCGCCCATCGCGTGCTTCGCCCTGCATGGCCGGCGCCTCGTAGCTGCCGCCCGACAGCTCGACCAGGTCGACGCCCAGCCCATCGAGCATCCGTACCACCTCGCGGGCATCGTCGGCGCTGAAACCACCGCGTTGGAAGTCGGCGGAATTCAGCTTCACCGCCACCGCGAAGCCAGGGGCAACCTCGGCGCGCACCGCCCGGACGATCTCCAGTAGCAGGCGCGCGCGATTCTCCAGGGAGCCGCCCCAGGCGTCGCTGCGGCGGTTGCTCAGCGGCGAGAGGAACTGGCTGAGCAGGTAACCATGGGCGGCATGGATCTCCACCCCGCTGAAGCCGGCCCGCTCGGCCAGGCCGGCGCTGCGGGCGAACCGCTGGATCACCTCGGCGATCATCGCCTCGTCCATCGCCTTCGGCGTAGCGAAGTGCCTGGACATCCCGCCCAGTTCCAGCGGCACCGCCGAGGGCGCCCAGGCCTGCTGGCCGAGATTGGCCTGCATCTGCCGGCCGGGATGGTTGATCTGCAACCAGAACTGCGCGCCGGCGGAACGCCCGATGCGCGCCCAGCGGCGGAACTTCTCCAGTTGCGCGTCGTCTTCCAGGACCACCCCGCCGGGGCCGGTCATGGCACGGCTGTCGACCATCACATTACCGCTGATCAGCAGCCCGGCGCCGCCGTCGGCCCAGGCCTGGTAGAGGCGCATCAGGCGTTCGGAGGGGGCCTGCGCGGCATCGGCCATGTTCTCCTCCATGGCGGCCTTGGCGAGGCGATTGGGAATGGTCGAGCCGTTGGGAAGCGTCAGCGTATCGAACAGGTTCATGGGCCTACCTCATGAGGACAGTGGCCCGACGATAAGATTGAAGTCGACTTCAAGGTCAACGCTTTTTTGCCGCGCCGCCCGGGCCCCGACCAGGTGCCGGGAGCGCGCCCCGGCACCCGGCGCGCTCAGCCGCGGATGAAGGCCAGCAGGTCGGCGTTGATCACCTCGGCCTGGGTGGTCGGCATGCCGTGCGGGAACCCCGGATAGGTCTTCAGCGTGCCGTTGCGCAGCAGCTTCGCCGAGAGTACGCCGGAATTCTCGTAGGGCACGATCTGGTCGTCGTCGCCATGCATCACCAGCACCGGGATGTCGATGCGCTTCAGGTCATCGCTGAAGTCGGTCTGGGAAAAGGCCACGATCCCGTCGTAGTGGGCCTTGGCGCCGCCCATCATGCCCTGCCGCCACCAGTTGCGGACGATCCCTTCCGAGGGCTGCGCCCCGGGACGGTTGTAGCCATAGAACGGGCCGGCGGGAATGTCCTGGTAGAACTGCGCGCGATTGGCCGCGAGCTGCGCCTGGAGATCGTCGAAGACGCTCTTCGGCAGGCCGCCCGGATTGCCCTCGGTCTTCACCATCAGCGGCGGCACCGCGCTGATGATCGCCGCCTTCGGCACCGGGTCGTCGGGATAGCGGGCGATGTAGTGGACGACCTCGCCGCCGCCGGTGGAATGGCCGACATGGATCGCCCCGCGCACCCCGAGGCGCTCGACCACCGCCGCCACGTCGTCGGCGTAGTGGTCCATGTCATGGCCGTCCCAGACCTGGCTGGAGCGACCGTGGCCACGGCGGTCGTGGGCCACTACGCGAAAGCCCTCGGCGAGGAAGAACAGCATCTGCGCATCCCAGTCGTCGGAACTCAGTGGCCAGCCATGATGGAAGTAGATCACCTGGGCGTCGCGCGGCCCCCAGTCCTTGTAGAAGAGTTCGACGCCATCCTTCGTTGTCACGTAACCCATGTCGCTTCTCCCGATCGGTGTGGATGCAGGCAACGGCGCCACCCTGCGGCCGCCGTACCCCTGTGTAGAGTAGAAAGCCGCCTGCGTTGCGCCGCCTGGACGAGGAAAACGCGACCGGCGGTAGCGCCCATGCGGCCTGGCGAACCCGTCGATGGAGGCGAGTTCGTCGCCCGGCCGTGAAACCACCCTAGGCTTGAAGTAGGCTTGAAGGTCAACGCGTTTCGAGGTGTGACATGAAAATCGGCGAACTGGCCAAGCTCACCGGCCTGGCGACATCGCGCATCCGCTTCTATGAGGCCAGCGGCCTGATCCGCTCGCAGCGCAAGGCCAACGGCTACCGCGACTACGCGGCAGATACCGTGTGGATCCTGGAGTTGGTCACCGGCGCCCAGGGCGCCGGCTTCTCCCTGGAGGAGATCGCTCGCCTGCTGCCGAGCGGCGACGGCGCCTGGCAGCACGGCGAGCTGCTCGAAGGCTTGCGCCGCAAGGTGGCCGAGATCGAGGCCCTGCAACGACGCCTGGAACAGAACAAGGCACAATTGCTGGTGGCCATCGAAAGCATCGAGAACAAGCCGGACGGTCTGCAGTGCACGGAAAACACCCAGCGCGTGCTGGAGCGCCTGCGCGAGGAAGGCCCTCCGCAGACGGTCGGGCGTCCACGGCAAACCCGCTCGCGGGGGGCCTCTTCCACGCCGGCGGAGCAGCGGCTTTCCGACGCTTGACCTTGAAGTCGACTTGAATCTTAGAGTGACGCCAACCCACCCGGACAGCCTGCCGAAACCGGCTGCCGAAGGGATCACTCACCGAGGAAGGTCAACGCAATGACCAAGCGCATCCTGCACGTCGTCACCAACGTCGCCCACTATGCCGATCCGACCCAGCCCACCGGGCTGTGGCTGTCGGAGTTGACCCATGCCTACGAGATCTTCGCCGCCCGGGGCTACCAGCAACGCCTGGTCAGCCCCCGCGGCGGCGAGTCGCCGCTGGAGCCGCGCGCCCTCGGCTGGCCCCACGCCGACGCCAGCGCCAAGGCCTGGCTGGTCGACGAGGCGCGCCTGGCGCTGCTGGCCGACACCGCCGCTCCCGAGCAGGTCGACGCGGAGGCCTTCGACGCCATCTATTTCACCGGCGGCCACGGCGTGATGTGGGACTTCCCCGACGACGCCGGGCTGCAGCGCCTGACCCGCGAGATCTACCAGCGCGGCGGCATCGTCTCATCGGTCTGCCATGGCTATTGCGGCCTGCTCAACACACGCCTGGACGATGGCCGCCTGCTGGTCGCCGGGCGCCGCCTCACCGGCTACTCCTGGATCGAGGAAGTGCTCGCCGGGGTCGCCCGCAAGGTGCCGTACAACGTCGAGGAAGAAATGAAACGACGCGGCGCGCTCTACGAAAGAAGCCTGCTGCCGTTCACCAGCAAGGTGGTGGTCGACGGCCGCCTGGTCACCGGGCAGAACCCGCAGTCGGCCAAGGCCACGGCCGAGCAGGTGGCCGCCCTGCTCGGCTGAACGCGGCGTGTCAGTCCTGCGCGCGCCTCATCTGGAAGTCGTGGCGCCGCTTGCCGATGAAGAACGACATCTGCATCGTGCCGTCGGCCAGGGGCCGCAGGATCGTCGCAGTGCTGGTCGTGTGGTAGGGGTCGAACTCGTCGAAGGGCGACCTGACAGGAATGGAGCCGCCATCGACGCCTTGCGGGCTGCGCGACGCGGCGGCCTACGCCAGCGGCTTGAGCATGAGGAAGTTGCGCACGCTGTAGTAACCCTGCGAATCCTGCCAGTCGAGAGCGGCCAGGTTCTGCATGCCGGCCTCCCACGGCTGGTTGTCGAACAGCGCCTCCACCGTGCGCTGGTTGCCGAAGGCACAGAAGAAATGCCGGAACCAGTGCAGGCGCGCGTCCAGCGGCTCGGCGCGAATCGCCCGCTCGATGCTCGGGAACAGCCCGGCCGGCAGCGGCGGCGCCTTGCCCTCGGCGCCGCGCAGGCCGAGGTTGCCGATATGCACCTCGAAACGCCGCTCGCCGATCTCCCAGGTCTCCACCATCACCTGGTCCTCCTCGGCCTGGCCCCAGAGCGCGGAAAGCAGCACGTGGAAAGAGTTGGAGGCGAAGTTACGCAACGCGTCCTGCAAGCCGTCCTCGCCGCTGCCGATGCCGGCGAAGGCTTCCTGCAACTGGCGCTCGTCCTCCAGCAGCACATCGACGTCCAGCCGCCCGGTCTTCTCCCCCGCATACCAGGTGGCGCGGATCGCCGGTAGCCGCCCGGCTGGCGCCACCCATTCGCCGTGCACGACGCACTCGATCCGGTGGGATTCGAACAGAGCAGCCAGATGCTGCGAGACGGAGACCGCTTCCATGGGTTGTCCTTGCATGGTCGAGGGCGCGCCGCCGAGGCGCTGCCCGGAAAGCCCGGCGAGGCCGGGCGAAACGCGGCATAGGGTAGCGCAGATCGGAATCCTCGGCGCCGCCAGCTTCGTCACGCTGGCGCAGCGACAGCCAAGAGCCCTCCTGCCGTCGCTGCTGCGAGCGGGGCCTCGTCCACCTGGCCGGTCTGGCGCAGGCGTGGGACAGGTCGGGCCGAAGCCCCCTCCCAGGCCCTGGCCGAGAACTCGGGCGCATAGGCAGGGAAACGCATCGGTAACGATGAGCCGGACGTAGTGCGCAGGAACCCGGAAGGGAATGCGACATCAGATTTTCCTGTTTGGCAACGTCCGCGGCTGCTTCATGTGTTGGCCGAACAAGAATGACCATCGGCAAGCCCGCGACGTTGTTCTGCGTCTGTCCTTCAGACCGACTCGACGGTGACCCAGTAACGCGTCAGGTAGCGCACGCGCACGGGCAGCGACTTGCCCAGGTTCTGCAGGACCGCGTCGATCCGGTCCAGGCGGTAGGCGCCGGAAAGGCGCAGCTCCGCCACCTCGGCGGCGCAGCGCAACACCCCGGTGCGATAGCGGGACAGCTCGGCGATGAACTCGCCCAGCGGCCAGTCCACCACCGTCAGCACGCCCTGCGTCCAACTGCCTTCGCCTTCGCGCAAGGGCGTCGACGAGTAGCCGCGTCGCTCGTCGAAGAGAGCCTGCTGGCCGGCTGGCAGGCGCATCGGCCGGGTCGGCGTTTGCAACGGGCGTAGCTCCACTGCATGGCTGAGGACACAAACGCGCGTGCGCGGCCCCTCGCAACGCACGCTGAAACGGGTTCCCAGCGCGCGCACGCTGCCTTGTGCGGTGTGCACGAGGAACGGGCGAGCGCTCTGCGCGCTTTCCACGAGGATCTCGCCCCGCCACAGGTACGCCTGGCGCAGGCTTTCGTCGTAGGCCAGGTCCAGCGCGGTGGCGCTGCTCAGGTCGACCCGGGTACCGTCCGCCAGGCGCAGTTGGCGGCGTTCGCCGACGCCCGTGCGCTCCCCGGCGAGGAGCGCACGGTAAGACAGGCCGCCGCTCGCCAGCCAGCCGCTACCCGCGGCGCAGGCCAGCAGGGCGAGCGTCTTGAGCAGCGCTCGGCGCCGCGCACGCACGCCTGCCAGCGTGTGCAGGGAGGTCTCCACCGGCAGCACCGCCCATTGGCCCTGCAAGCGCTCGATACGCTCCCAGGCCCGACGGTGTCGCGGGTCGGCCTCCAGCCATTCGCGCCAGGCCTGGCGCTCGCCATCGTTCGGCGGTTCCGCGCCGAAGCGCACGTACCAGGTGGCGGCGGCCTCCAGCACCTCGATCTCCAGTTCCATGGTCAGTCCTTGCAGAGCAACAGGCAGCGGGTCATGGCGCGAACCATGTGGTTCTCCACGGCGGTCATCGAGACGCCCAGGCGCTCGCCGGCCGACCTGTAGGTAAGCCCTTCGAGCTGTACCGCGAGGAACACCTGGCGGGTACGCTCGCCCATGCCGTCGAGGGCGAGGTCGATGGCAGTCAGGGTCTCCAGGATCGACAGTCGCGTTTGCGCTGGAATGTCCAGCGGCTCCGGCCGCGCGGCCAGGCTGTCCAGATAGGCCTGCTCGGTGGCGCAGCGGCGGAAGCTGTCGCTCATCAGCGCCCGGACGCTCGCGCTCAGGTAGCAGCGCGGTTCGCGGAGGGCCTCGGCGCTACGCGAGGCGAACACGCGCACGAAGGTGCCGTGGGCGAAATCGGCGGCATCCTGGGCATTGCCCAGGCACAGGCGAAGCCATTGCCGGAGCCGGCTTCCATGCTCGACGCGGGGTTTGCCTATCGAGGCCGTCGGGCACGCTGGCCGTTCTTCTTGCGGTGGATGGGGGCTGGCGGGAGGGAGCATGGCAGTTCACGACACTTATGATAATGAGTCTCATTCTATTTACGCCCGAAGCGGAACTGCAACTGCGCATGCGATCGCCCGGCAGCGCCACCGTTCGGCGCCCAGCACGGCTCGAAACGCCCGCAGGTCTAGACTTCCACGGTCGCCCCCGCCCATGGAGACCCAGCCATGATCAGCAAGAACACCATCTGCCTCTGGTACGACAGTGCCGCCCTGGAGGCCGCGACCTTCTACGCCGAGACATTTCCTGACAGCGCCGTGCTGGCTGTCCATCGTGCGCCCGGCGACTACCCTTCCGGCAAGGAGGGTGACGTGCTGACGGTGGAGTTCCGGGTGATGGGCATTCCCTGCCTCGGCCTCAACGGCGGCCCGGCCTTCCGCCACAGCGAAGCGTTCTCCTTCCAGGTCGCCACCGACGACCAGGCCGAGACCGACCGCCTGTGGAACGCCATCGTCGACAATGGCGGCGAGGAAAGCGCCTGCGGCTGGTGCCGCGACAAATGGGGCATCTCCTGGCAGATCACCCCGCGCGTTCTCAGCGAAGCCATCGCCAGCCCCGACCGCGCGGCGGCCAGGCGCGCCTTCGAGGCGATGATGACGATGGGCAGGATCGATATCGCCACCATAGAGAAGGCCTTCAAGGGCTGAGCGCCCCAACGCCTTGCAGAGGAGTACCGAAATGGATCGATTCACCGGCGGCTGCCTCTGCGGCAAGGTCCGCCTGGTGGCGAGCGGCCAGCCCTATCGGGTCGGCCTCTGCCACTGCCTCGACTGCCGCAAGCACCACGGCGCGTTGTTCCACGCTTCGGCGATCTTCCCCGAGGAGGCGGTGAGCATCGAGGGCGAGACCCGCGACTACGCCGGGCGTTTCTTCTGTCCGCAGTGCGGCTCGTCGGTGTTCTCGCGCAGCGCCGACGAGATCGAGGTCAGCCTCGGCGCCCTCGACGCTCCCGACCAGTTCCAGCCCACCTACGAACTCTGGACCATCCGCCGCGAGGGCTGGTTGCCGGCGTTTCCGCTGGCACGGCACTATGAAAGGGATCGCGAAGGCGACGGCCGTAGCGAAGAGTGACGTTATTCCGCCAGGAGAAGGGAGGCAGCATGGACGAACTGTTCGAAGAGCACCTGGAGATCGCCAAGGCGCTGTTCGCCCAGCGCTTGCCGTACTGGTGCGATGTCTTTCTGCGCCCGGCCGACCGGGCTTTCAACGCCTACCTGAATGCCCGCGGCCAGGCCTCCACCTACCTGGTGCTCGAAGGCTTCGATCCGGTCTATATTCCTCGCGGCTGCGACCTCGACGCCGTGCGCGCGACCGCCAGGGCCAGGGCGCGACTGAGAGAAGCGGGGCTGGGCGAAGACGCGCTGCCCGTACTGCTCTGAGCGCCGGCCGCCAGTATCGCGGAAGCGTCTGCTGGCAATTTCTCCCACCGCACTGTCCGCCAACGGAAGGCTACATGACCCGCCCCTACCTGCTCCGTCTCGCCGCCGGCCTGGCGCTGCTCCTGCCGGCCGCCTGCACGTCCCCTGCCCCGCCAGCACCGAACCTGACCGCGCTGTTCGCCGACGCCCTGCACTGCCGCGGCGACTTCCCCGACGGCCGCGACCGCGCAACCGCCGAGCGCCTGCGCGCCGAGGGCGTCGAAGTGCTGGATCGCGCGCCCGGCGAGACCCTCGACCTGCTCTACCGCTTCGCCACCCCGCTGCGCATCGACGGCAGCCTGGTGAACGCGGTGCGGGTACGCGGCGACAGCGGCGTGCTGGTGATGGCCTACGCCGAGGGCGACCTCGAAGACTTCGCCCGGCGCCAGGGCGCGACGCCGCACCCGGCGGAACGCGCCGCGCTGGATGGTTTCGGCGAGCTGGAGGTGCTCTACAGCCGTCCGTTGCCGCCGCGTCCCGGCCTCGACGAAAGCCCGCCGCGCCTGGTGATCGGCCGCGGGATCGAGGCGGCGGCGCAGGCGTTCCGCTGGGGCTGCCGGAGCTACGACGGTTGAGCAGGCGCTCCGCCAAGCCTGGCACCCGGAACTCGTAGCGGTTTTCGTCGCCTCCGGCGAGGTCAGGGTTGGAGACATGGCCCTCGGGGCAATATGCTGTGGCCACGACACACGCTGTGAGCGACTATCGATGCCAGGGACTGCACTGTTCGAAAAGCCACGCTGGTTGCGCGACCTCCTGCGCTTCCTGCCCCTCAAGAGCCAATTCGTCCTCTCCGGGAACATCCGCGACCTGCAAGCCTGCGAAGTGGTGCCGGGTACGGTCACCGCGCAGAGCTTCAACCAGACCCTCTGCGACGCCTTGCTGGACGCCGGCTACGCCCAGGTGCTGGCCTGGGATCCGCTGGCCGGGTTCCGCGTGCTCGGCCGGCCGGGCAGCGAGGCGGGGGCCACTCCGCAGGTGCTTCTCGACCTCGGCCTGACCCCGGTAGACGGCGCCGCGCCGGCCGGCATCGACCTGCTCGGCGCGACCCTGCAACGCCTGGTCAACCGTAGCGGCGAGCCGATCGCCCTGATCGTCGACTTCGCCTCGCGCCTGGCGGTGCGCAACGACGCCCTGAGCGCCGCCGAGCATCAGTTGTTCACCCAGGCCCTGGTGCTCTCCCACCAGGCCCGCAGCCGTCCCGCCGGGGAACAGCGCAAACCGTTCTTCAACAGCGTGCTGTGGGTGGTGGAAAAGGAAGGCGACCTGCCCGACTGGCTGCTGGTGGACAACCCGCGCCTGCGCCATATCCCGGTGTCGAAGCCCGACCAGCCGGCGCGCCGGGCCCTGGCCCCGGCGCTGCTCCGCGGGCTCGGCGGCGCGGGCGTCGCCGAGGAGGCCCTGCAACAGGCCGCCGCAACCTTCGTCGAGAACACCGAAGGCCTGCTGCTCCTCGATCTCAACGCCATCGTCCAGCTGGCGCGCGTGGAAGGCCTGGCCATGGAACGCATCGCCGACGCCGTGCGCCGCTACAAGGTCGGCGTCACCGAAGACCCCTGGCTGAAGATCGACCGCCAGCGCATCCGCCAGGCCGACGAGATCGTCCGCCGCCGGGTCAAGGGCCAGCAGCACGCGGTGACCCACATGCTGGACATCGTCAAGCGCGCGATGACCGGGGTCGGCGCCAGCCGCAAGGGCAACCGCCCGCGCGGCGTGGCCTTCCTCGCCGGGCCCACCGGGGTCGGCAAGACCGAGCTGGCGAAGACCGTCACCAGCCTGCTGTTCGGCGATGAGAGCGCCTACATCCGCTTCGACATGTCCGAGTTCAGCGCCGAGCATGCCGACCAGCGCCTGATCGGCGCGCCGCCCGGCTACGTCGGCTACGACGTCGGCGGCGAACTGACCAACGCGATCCGCGAAAAACCCTTCAGCGTGGTGCTCTTCGACGAGATCGAGAAAGCCCACCCCCGGATCCTCGACAAGTTCCTGCAGATCCTCGACGACGGCGTGCTCACCTCCGGGCGCGGCGATCGCGTGTACTTCTCCGAGGCGCTGATCGTGTTCACCTCGAACCTGGGCATCTACCGCCAGGGGGAAAACGGCGAACGGGTCGCCAACGTGCTCCCCGGCGAGCCCTTCGAGGCGGTGCAGGGCAAGGTCCACGGCGAGATCGAGCGCTACTTCAAGCTGGTTCTCAACCGCCCGGAAATCCTCAACCGGATCGGCGAGAACATCATCGTCTTCGACTTCATCCGCGCCGACGTCGCCGAGCAGATCTTCACCCAGATGGTCGACGGCACCTTCGCCGACCTCCGCGAGCAGCGCCTCGTCATCGAACTGGCCGAGGCGCCGCGCCAGGCGCTGCACGACCTCTGCCTGGGCGACCTGTCCAACGGCGGCCGCGGCATCCGCAACCAGCTCGAAGCGCGCCTGCTCAACCCGTTGTCGCGGGCGCTGTTCGACCAGGACGCGCAGCCGGGCGAGCGCTTCCTGATCAGCGCCCTGGACGCCGACGGCCTGACTCTGGAACGCCGCTGAGATGGAACTGAGCCTATCGCGGGTGCATTTCCCGGT
The DNA here is from genome assembly GCF_037574965.1 of Pseudomonas sp. KBN12P06040. Taxonomy (NCBI): domain Bacteria; kingdom Pseudomonadati; phylum Pseudomonadota; class Gammaproteobacteria; order Pseudomonadales; family Pseudomonadaceae; genus Pseudomonas; species Pseudomonas sp. KBN12P06040. The sequence continues at coordinate 2,538,043 of NZ_JBBELS010000001.1, read as the reverse complement.
GACCACCCTGGGCCCGGGACGGCGCCTGGGCATCTGGTTCCAGGGCTGTAGCATCCGCTGCCCCGGCTGCATCTCCGCCGATACCTGGGGGCCGGGACGGCGGCGCATCGCCCTGGCACGCCTGCTCGCCGACATCCAGCCATGGCTGGAGCAGGCCGAGGGCATCACCGTCTCCGGCGGCGAACCCTTCGAGCAGTTCGCTGCCCTCCTCGCCCTGCTCGGCGAACTGCGCCAGCGCAGCCGCGCCGACATCCTGGTCTACAGCGGCTACCCGCTGGAGCATCTGCACGCGCAACTGGAGCAGGCCGCCGGGCTGATCGACGCGCTGATCAGCGACCCCTACCAACAGCACGCCGAACAGAGCCTGGCCCTGCGCGGCAGCGACAACCAGCGCCTGAGCCTGCTCACCGACCTCGGCCGCTCGCGCCTTGGCGGCTACCAGCGGCCACTGCGCGAAGACGACAAGGCCCTCGACCTGATGTTCGACCATGACGGCAGCGTGTGGATGGCCGGCATCCCGCGCCGCGACGACCTGCTGCGGCTACAGGACCTGCTGCGCGAACAGGGCCACCAACTTAGCGTCAGCGCCCATCGGCCGCGCTGAATGGATCGATACCGATGATACGTTTCTGCCCCAACTGCCAGAGCGAACGCTCGCTTTCGGAAATCTTCTGCGAAGGCTCGATCCAGGGCCAGCCCTGCGGCTGGGACCTTTCCGCCGAAGCCATCCATCCCGCCGGCTGGCGACCACAGCCGGTGCTGACCCAGGAAGCCATCGCGCCGCCCGCCAGCGAGCCGCCAACGGCGTCCGCCCCGCTCTGCGCCAACGGCCACCCGCTGCAACCCGGCGACCTGATGTGCCTGGAGTGCGGCGCCGCGCCGGCCGAAGGCCCGCTGCCGATGCAGGCCGAGGCCACGCCGCAGCCCGCCGTCACGGAAACCCTGATCGACGGCTGGCGCCTGCTGCGGCAGATCGCCAGCAGCGACGGCGTGCGCGAGCGCTACCTGGCCGAACATGCGGAAAGCGCCCGCCAGGCGGTGCTCACCCTGTATCGCCCGGGCGCCGAGCCGGACCCGGCGATCTACGACGTGATCCGCCGCCTGCCGCGCGAACACGTACCGGAAATCCTCGCCACCGGCCGCTGGGACGAGCGCGCCTACGAAGTGGTCGAGGAACTCACCGGCGGCAGCCTCGCCGACCTCGGCACCGTGCTGGAGGACCGCGAGGCGGTGCGCCACGTGGTCCGCGAGCTGGGCCACGCCCTGCACGTGTTCAACGAAGCCGGCCTGCGCCACCGCGACCTGCGCCCGGCCAGCCTGCTGGTGCGCAGCCACGAGCCGCTGGACCTGGTGATCAGCGGCTTCGGCTCGGCGCGCCTGTCGGAGTTCGACCTGGATATCGTCTCGCCGCTGGAGACCAGCCGCTACATGGCCCCCGAGGCGATCGCCGGCGGCGTGGCGGCGGCTTCCGACTGGTGGAGCCTGGGCATGATCCTGCTGGAGCAGTTGACCCGCGGCGCCTGCTTCGAAGGAGTCAACGCCAACGCCTTCCTGATCCACGTGCTGGCCAACGGCGTAGCGCTGCCCGACGACCTCGACCCGCAGTTGCACCTGCTGCTGCGCGGCCTGCTTGCACGCGACCGCCACCAGCGCTGGCAGTGGCCGCAGGTACAGGCCTGGCTGAACGGCGAGGCGGTGGACGCGCCGGCCTCGGCGGACAGCGAAAAGGACGACGCCGAAGGCGCCAGCATCGCCCTCGGCGCCCGGCGCTTCCGCAAGCCAACGGTCTTCGCCCTGGCCGCGGCCCAGGCCGAGCACTGGGCGGAGGCCCTCGACCACCTGCTGCGCGGGGCGATCGTCACCTGGGCCGAGCACATCGGCCTGTCGCCCAGGCTGCTCGCCGGCCTGCGCCAGGTGGCCCAGCACGAGGGGCTGGAGGACGACTTCCGGCTGATGCTGGCGCTCAAGCTGCTGAACCCGGAAATCCCGCTGATCCAGCGCGGCGAGATCGTCACCCCCGGCTGGCTGCTGGAGCATCCGCTGGAGGGCTACCGGCTGATCAGCGGCTCGGTCCCCGACCTGCTCGAACAGTTGCACACCGAAAGCTGGCTGTCGCGGCTCAAGACCCGCGCCGAGAACGTCCGCCAGCGCGCCCTGCACCAGCACATCGAACTCGCCGAAGAACAGTTGCGCATCTACCTGCTGTCGACCTCGCGGGCGCGCCTCGCCGCGCAGTGGCAGGAGCGCCAGCGCCTCCTGCCGGACACCGAGCACCCCGGCCTGCTGGCCCTGGCCGAGCGCCGGGTGATCGCCGAGGAAGACCTGATCGTCCTGCTCAGCGCCAACATCGGCCAGTTCCGTGCCGCCGAGGCGATCGTCGAGGAAGCCGCCGGCCTGGCCCGCGACGCCGATGTGCACCTGTTCGACGCGGAGACCGCGCGCGGCCTGTTGCAGCACTCGCGGCAGGAGCTGTACCGCCGCGTCGACGAACGCATCAGCGGCTTCGCCCGCAGCGGCGTGCCCAGGGTCGACGAATGGGCCGAGCAGTTCCGCCTGGAGCGGCGCATGCCGTTGGCGAGGGTCCTGGTGCTGCTGGCGATCCCGCCGGAACAGTGGCTGGAACCGCAGAAGCAGCAGTACGTGTCGCAGATCCTCGATTTCTTCGAGAAGAAAGTGGTCGCCGCAGTGATGCGCGGGCCGCTGGTGCGCATGAGCATCGGCAAGAGCACTCCACGCATCGACCTCAACGAACTGCACAGCGCGCGACGCCCCGCCGCCGCCCTGCTCGACCACCTGCTGCAACGCAACGCCCGCGCGGTGAGCCTCGACCCGGACAGCTTCCTCGCCAACCCGCAACTGGAAGTGCGGCTCAACGCGCTGTCCCGGCAAAGCTCGCTGTACAAGCGCGACACCGGCATCGACGGCCTCTACCTGGGCTTCCCCTTCCTGCTCAACCGCGACCCGCGCGGCACCACCCGCACGCGCATCGTGCCGCTGCTGCTGTGGCCGCTGAAGCTGCAACTGGAAGTCGGCAGCCGCGGCCAGGTGGCGCTGGCCTTCGACGGCGAGCGCGAGGAAGTGCGCCTCAACCCGGCCCTGGAAAGCCTGCTCGGGCCCGAGCCGTGCAAGCGCTGGCGCAAGGTCGCCGACGAATTGCTCGGCCGCTCCGCGCTGCGCGCCGCCGATGTGATGGATGCCTTCGGCCTGCTCGCCACGCCGCGTGCTAGGGTGCTGGAAGGATTGCCACCGAGTTCCACCGAGGTCACGCCCTACCAGGACCAACTGGCCTGCGCCGCGGTGCTGTTCCACGTCACCTTCATGGGCCAGGCGATCGGCGAGGACCTGCGCCAGCTGAAGAGCCTGCCGCCCTCCGGCACCGGCCTGGAGACCGCGCTGCGCCTGCGCGAGAACGGCGAGCCGGAAGCCCGCGAGAGCCCGCCGGAGTTGCAGCGCTACTTCACCGTGGCCAGCGACCCGTCCCAGGAGGCCGCCGTGTTGCAGGCCCGGCAGAGCCCGGGGCTGCTGGTGGAAGGCCCGCCCGGTACCGGCAAGAGCCAGACCATCGTCAACATGGTCGCCGACGCCATCGGCCGCCAGCGCAGCCTGTTGATCGTCTGCCAGAAGCACGCCGCCCTGGAAGTGGTGCACAAGCGCCTGGTGGCCGAGGGCCTGGGCCAGCGCATCGTCATGCTCAACGACGTCAACCGCGACCGCGAACCGGTGATCCGCAACATCCGCGAGCAACTCGAAGCGCTGTTCGCCGACGCCGGCGGCGCCCAGGGCTGGGAGCGCCAGCGCGAGCGCCTGGCGGCGCGTATCGAGGCGCTGGAAGGCGAACTGGACCGCTACCACCAGAGCCTGCACCGCGTGGACGAGGCCACCGGGCTGAGCTACCGGCGCCTGCTCGGCGAACTGATCGAGCTGGAGAAAGGCTCGCCGCCGCTGGACTTCCCGGCCCTGCGCCAGCGCCTGGCGGCGCTGGACATCGGCAGCCTGGCGCGCCTGGAGGAAAACTGCGCGCCGCTGGTCCGCCTCTGGCTACCGGCCCACTACGAAGGCAGCCCGCTGGCGCAACTGCGCGCCTTCGCCACCGACCAGGCCACCCTGCAAGCCTTCGCCGACAGCCTGCGCGCCTTCGGCGAAGCGGAGAACGCCCGGCAGAAAGCCCTCGACGAACACCCGGCGAGCTTCGAGGTCGACGACCCGACGCCCTACCGCGCCTGGCTGGCAAGCCAGGTCGGTACCCTGCTGAATTTGCGCGAGGAGCAACGCCAGCGCCTGGCCCACTGGCTGCCGCTGTTCCGCGACGCCGCGCCAGGACAGCCGAGCCGTGGCGACGGCCTGTTGGCGGAGGCCGAGCAGATCGAACGGCAACTGCGCCAGCTCGACCTCGAACGGCACGCGCCGCTGCTGTCTCCTGCCCTCGCCATGCTCGAAGAGAAAAACCTCGAACGCCTCCAGGCCCACGCCCGCCAGGTACTCGAGGCACGCGCCTGGCTGGCCCGGCTCAACCCGCTGCGCCTGCTGCGGCGCGGCCGCCTGCGGCGCTTCCTGCGCGAGCACGGCGAGGCCGACGACGACAGCCGCCTGGCCGCCCTCCTCGGCGCCTGCGACCTGGAGCGCCAGTGGCGGCCGCTGCGCCGGCAACTGGCGGCGCTGCAACAGAGCCTGGGGCTGGCGACAGTCGCCACCGATGCCGGTCCGGAACTGACCGGCCTGGCCGGCCACGCCAGCCAGCAGCTGCGCGAGATCCAGACCCTGGCTCGTGGCCTGGCCCAAGCGCCGCGCGCCGAGCAGCTCGACGCGGTGATCCTCACCGGCGAGAAACAGCGCTTCGAAGCGCTGCTCGGCGACCTCGACGCCGCGCTGATCCGCCAGGCCGCTCGCCAGCTCAGCCTGGACAAACTGAAGGTGCTCGCCGACTGGCTCGGCGACGAACTGCTGGAACAGCTGCACCGCGCCATCGCCGGCAACCAGAGCAACCTGCCGGCCCTCGGCCGCCTGCGCGAGGCGCTGCCGCAACTGGTCGCCTACCAGCGCTTCCGTGGCCGCGCCAACCAGCTCGAAGCCACCGACCTGGAATTCCTGGCCCTACTGCGCCAGCGCCAGGAACGACTCGACGCGATTCCCGCCGAAGCACTCGAAGCCACGGTGCGCCGCATGCTCAATCGCGAAGCGCGGCTGGGCTGGAAGCAGCGCCTGGAACAAGACAATCCGGAACTGCTGTTCAGCCAGGACGAAGCCAGGGCCAGGGTCGCCAGCCTCGCCGAAGCCGACGTGCAGATGCGCGCGCTGAACCGCGAACTGCTCGGCAAGGGAATCGACGCCGCGCGCCTGGGCAGCCGCAAGCAGTGGGAAGACGTCACCCGCCTGACCGGCAAGCGCTCGCGGCGCCTGCGCGAGTTCATCGAGCTGGGCGCCGAACTCGGCCTGATGAGCCTGCGCCCGGTCTGGCTGATGAACCCCGACCTGGCCAGCCGCGTGCTGCCGCTCAAGGCCGGGCTGTTCGACACGGTGATCTACGACGAAGCCTCGCAGATGCCGGTGGAATTCGCCCTACCGACCCTCTATCGCGGGCGGGTCACGGTGGTCAGCGGCGACGAGAAGCAGATGCCGCCGACCGCGTTCTTCTCCAGCCGCGTGGAAAGCGACGAGGCCGAGCTGTTCGACGGCGAAGCGCCCGACGAGGACGCCGACGAGGAGCAGCTCGAAGCCTACGAGGACACCTGGAACCGCCGCGAGATCAAGGACTGCCCGGACCTCCTGCAACTGGCGCGCAACGCCCTGCCCAGCACCACCTTGCAGATCCACTACCGCTCGGCCTACCGCGAGCTGATCGGTTTTTCCAACGCCTCGTTCTACGGCAACCGCCTGAGCGTGCCGGTACGCCATCCGCAGGCCAACATCCTGCGCATCAAGCCGCTGGAACTGATCCAGGTGAACGGCCTGTACCAGAACCAGAGCAACGAGCGCGAGGCCGAGCGAGTCGTCGACTACCTCGCCGAACTCTGGCGCCAACCCTACGCGGCGCGGCCGTCGGTGGGCGTGGTCACCTTCAACCGCAAGCAAGCCGACCTCATCGAGGAGCGCCTGGAACTGCGCGCCGAGCAGGACGAGGCGTTCCGCGCCGCCTACAGCGAGGAGCGCGAGCGCAGCGAAGACGGCGAGGACATGGGCGTGTTCGTGAAGAACGTGGAGAACGTGCAGGGCGACGAGCGCGACGTGATCGTCTTCTCCTCCACCTTCGGCCGCAACGGCCAGGGCAGCTTCCGGCGCAACTTCGGCGTGCTCGGGCAGACCGGCGGCGAGCGCCGCCTCAACGTGGCGGTGACCCGCGCGCGGCGCAAGGTGGTGATGATCACCTCGATGCCGATCGGCGACATCTCCGACATGCTCGGCACCCAGCGCTCGCCGAGCAGCCCGCGCGACTACCTGCAAGGCTACCTGGAATACGCCCGCGCACTGTCCGCCGGCGAGTTCGCCGGTACCGGCCAACTGCTCGAGCGCCTGCACACCGACCGCAGCGACCAACGCCGCCAGCACTACCAGCGGCACGACGGCTTCAGCGAGATCGTCGGCGAGTACATTCGCTCGCTGGGCTGGTCCGCCGCGCCCGCCAGCGAAGGCGACGCCTTCGGCCTCGACTTCGCCATCGAGAACCCGGCCACCGGCCTCTACGCCATCGGCATCGAATGCGACGCCCCCTGCCACCCGCTGCTGGAACGCGCCCGCGCCCGGGAAATCTGGCGACCCTCGGTGCTGCGACGGGCGATCCCGCACCTCCACCGGGTTTCCTCCCAGGGCTGGTACCACGACGGCGACAACGAACGCGCACGGCTGCGCGCCGCCATCGAGAAGGCCCTGGCGCCCAGCGCGGAAACCCATCCCACGGCAGCAGCGGAGGCCTCCCAATGAGCGGACCGAAAGTCGTACGAATCGTCACCCGGGAAGAAGCCATCGCCACCTGCGAGCGCGACCTGCAACGCCTGGACAAGGCCCTCGCGCGCTGGGAAAACCAGGCCAGCCGGCTCGCCCAGCTCAGCGACGCCGAGCGCGCCGCCGCCCACGCCCGCCGCGCCAGCCTGCACGCCCTGCTCGAACAGGAACGCTGGCTGGACGTGCAACTACAGGTGAAGATCGAAAGCGAATTCCTCAAGCGCGACCTCACCGAACGCGAAGAGCGCGCCATCCGCCAGGCCGCGGAAACGCGCCAGCAACACCGCCGCCTCCAGGAAAACGCCAGCGCCCTGCTCCAGGCCCTCGACGCCAGGCCCGATGCCGCCAGCGCCGCACTCCGGCAAACCCTGCAAGCGCTGGCCGACGGCGCCCTCCGCGACGACGCGGAAGCCCTGCTCGCCCAAGGCTTCGCCGCCCTCGCCAGCGCCCCCGCCGAAGAACGCCTCAGCGCAGCCCAGCGCGAACTCGCCCAGCGCCTGAAGACCGACGAAACGCCCATCACCCTGGAACAGTGGCGCGCCCGCCAGCAACAGGACGCCCCGCGCGAACAGCGCCTGGCGCGCATCGACCGGCACATCGCCGAACTGCAACTGCTGCAAGGCGAGGCCAGCGCCGCCCAAGCGTTCCTCGAGCGACTGGCCCGCGCCGAAGCCGAACAGCGCCCGGAGCGCCGCAACCTGCTGCTCGACAGCCTGGTTCTCGACCTCGCCCAGGCCGCCCGCGAACACCAGCAGCAACGCCAGCGCCTGGAACACCTGCAAGACCTCGCCAGCGAAGTCGCCGCCCTCGGCGCCGCCGAACACGCCGAACTGCTCCAGCGCGCCGCCGCCTGCCAGCCCGACAGCGATCCGCAGCAACTCGCCGAACTCACCGAGCGATGCAACGCCATCCTCACCGCCCACCTCCAGCAACAGGCCGCCCTCGCCCGCCGCCAGGCCGTGCTCCAGGGCCTCGCCAGCCTCGGCTACGAAGTCCGCGAAGGCATGGCCACCGCCTGGGCGCAGACCGGCAGGGTCGTCCTGCGCAAACCCGCCACCCCCGGCTACGGCCTGGAAGTCGGCGGCAAGGCCGACAACGGCCGCCTGCAACTGCGCGCCGTCGCCCTCAACGCCAACCGCGACAGCCAGCGCGACCGCGACATCGAAACCCTCTGGTGCGGCGAATTCCAACGCCTCCAGGCCCTGCTCGCCGCCCAGGGCGGCGAACTCAGCGTGGAACGCGCGCTGGGGGTGGGAGAAGTGGCGTTGAAGGAGATTGGCGAGGAGGAGCAGCGGGAGATGGGGGTGGTGCGGCAGAGGGGGTTGTGAAGCTCGTGTAGTGAAAGGGTCAATGCCTTCTAGGCAGTGGGGCCAATGTCTCTTTGTTTATAGTAGGTGGGTAGCGTAGTGTCCTACTGAACCCGGACACTACTGCACGTCGCTGACGTAACGATTTATAACGAAAGAGAACCCGTGAGCCTGCGGGATTAGCAGGCGCTTGTGTATACCAACAGCCCAACCGTGACGATCACGTCACCCGAGAGAACTCATTCACTGATGACAAACTGAAGTCCACCCCGTAGCTTAAACACCTTCGTAACGCAGCTACCGCATCGTTCTACCATAAGCCAGGCTTCCTGCCATTATCTAGCTAAACATTAGGCGCCATAAATGAACCCATCTGCCACCATAAAAATTTTTCTACCACTGGGAGATCCTAAGCGCGTCCGTACGGCAGAGATCTGATCTTGCCCAGCAGCCGTGGACACGGGTTTAAGCACACATCCTGGCCTCGAAGGCCTCTGGGCTGATGTGCCCCAGCGTGCTGTGTCGCCGCTGGCGGTTGTAATCGGTTTCGACGTATTCAAACACGGTTTCACGCATCTGGGCGCGGCTCGTGAAGCGCTCGCCGTGGATGCACTCGACCTTCAGGCTGTGGAAGAAGCTCTCTGCACAGGCATTGTCGTAGCAGTTGCCTTTGGCGCTCATGCTGCATCGCAAGTGATGGGCGCGGATCAGCTCCTGGTAAGCCGCTGAGCAGTACTGGCTGCCGCGGTCGCTATGCACGATCACGTCATTAGGCTGCCTACGTCGCCACAGCGCCATGTGCAAGGCATCGCAAACCAAGTCGGCCGTCATGCGTTCGTTCATGGCCCAGCCGATCACCATCCGTGAATACAGATCGATGACCACTGCCAGATACAGCCAGCCTTCCTCCGTATACAGGTAGGTGATGTCACCCACCCATTTCTGATTTGGCGCAGATGCCTTGAAATCCTGCTTGAGCAAGTTCTCTGCCACTGGCAGGGAGTGCTGAGAATTGGTCGTGGCCTTGAACTTCTTGGCGGCCTTGGCACGCAGTCCTTGCCGTTGCATCGAGGCGGCTACCGTCTTGCGATTGCAGGGTAGGCCGGCTTCCCGCAGGTCGTGGCAAAGCCGTGGAGCCCCGCTGCGGCCCTTGCGTGCGCTGTATGCCTGAGCGACCTGCCGATCCAGTTCGGCTCTTCGCCGCTGGCGCATTGACGGCCTGCGAGAGCACCAAGCGTAGTAACCGCTGCGGGCAACGCCCAACACGCGACACATGGCCTGGATCGAGAAATGCGCGGTATGAGTCCTCATGAAGGCGTACTTCACTTGAGGCTCTTGGCAAAGTACGCGGCGGCCTTTTTTACGATGGCCAGCTCCTCGGCGTGCTCGGCCAACAGCCGCTTGAGTCGGGCATTCTCGTCGGCCAGCGACTGCTCGCGCTCGCTGCCGGACTGAGTCTGGTGCTTCTTGCTCCGCCAGCCGTAGAGCTGGGAAGCATGCAGGCCGAGCTGTTCGGCAGCCTTGCTGACGCCAATGCGCTCGGCCAAAGCCAGCGCTTCGTCCTTGTAGGCTTGGGAATGGCGGGTGCGGGTCTGTTTCATTGGGGTTGCTTGTCTTGCCATGATTCACCTCGTTGCAGTTTATCGCTTAACGGGGTGTCCACTGGGACTGGGCAAGATCAATATCCAATTGGTCGGGAAAAGCTATCGCAGCCCCACGCTCTGATTTAGACCGACTTTTAAATCGCCGCGAACTTCTGCAGCCGGGTGTGTATCTCTTGCTCGGAGAAGACCCCGATTCCGGCAAGCAGGTTGCATATATAGGTGAAGCTGAGGTCGTTCTAGATCGCATTAAGCAGCATCGGAGCAAAGAGTACTGGAACTCCGCCATCGTTTTCGTTAGCAAGGATGAAAACCTCACCAAAGCCCACATTCGCTACCTTGAAGGGCGAATCATTGAGCTTGCCAGTCAAGTTGGCCGCTACAGCCTAATTAACGCAAACAACAGTGGATCGCGCCTGCCAGAGTCAGATCAACACGATATGGAGGTCTACCTTGAGCGCATCGGACAGCTATTGCCCGTTCTTGGCTCGGAACTACTCACTCCGGTAAAGCCGGTCGCCGAGCTACTCCAGCCTACAGAAGTACTTGTATCCAAGATTAAGAGTGCGGAGGCACGCGGAATGCGATCACCCAATGGCTTTGTCGTTTTAGCCGGTTCAACAGCCATTCTGCAGGAACGACAAAGCGGAAAAACACATGGCGCCTGGATACTCAAGTTGCGGCAACAACTGATCGAGAATGGAACGCTTCAGCCGCAGAATGGACTGTTAATCTTCACTAAAGACGTCGAGTTCTCAAGTCCAAGCGCAGCCGCAGGAGTGATCCGAGGTGGAACGGCGCCTGGACCGATATCCTGGAAGAACCAAGCCGGTCGCACACTAAAAGAGATTGAAGGTGACGCCTAAGCTATTATTGGAGTTTGCGTGTAGACGCCTAACTTATCATTGCATACAGATGATGTTCTGTAGGAGGTCTACTGATCCCGGATCACTGATTCAAGCGAAAAACTTCGTCATATTGAGCAAACAACGACGTACATTTCCGCCGAGTTCAAACTCGGAACTGCTGCCTTGGAGTTAAAGCTACAGCTATATCGAAGCCTACTGGCCGCTCGACATCGTGGCCTTTGCGTTACAGCCGCTGGGAAAAATCGCTTCAGGAGGAGCATCCGGGATAGGTTGATTACCACATACGGCATCTATCGAAATAAGGTTCTATTCATGCTCAACGAAATATCCTTAATAGTCTCGTTTTCTGCAGCAATATCTCAGGACTTAGCCTGGCGGTCTCCATTTACAGTACTCGTCAGGATCGTGCACGGATACACACAAGATCAGAGATTTTCTACGACGCAACTCGTGGGTTAGAGCCAGCCCCCAGCATGAGAGTAATCATTGTCAATGCAGGACGCCGCCCTATAATAATGACCCGCTTCGTAATCATAAGCGAGCAAGGCAACTAGTTCACACCTCTTCGTGAACTTGGAGCCCATGAACTACAAGAAGTAGTTACCGAGGCACGGCCACTGATAGAGAAACTTGTTGCGCAAAATACATCTATTCGCCTTTCTGAAGGTGATATTTTCGAACTGATAATCCATCATGACGATGACCGTATACTTTATAGCTTCTTTGAGGACAGCCAGAGAGAAGCAAAGGACATTCAGATTGAAGATGTCTTAGGACGAAGATACTGGATCAAAGATGCAAAGAAGAACATTTCAAATTTGAAATCATTCTTCAGTAACACATGAGTCATTCGATGGAGCAGATACAACCGTCAAGTTCATCGAAAGAATGGAGACACCGTGAGCAAATCGGGCGGTTCAAGGTATGTACCTGATGCGTGAGTGACCTGCCCCCCGATTTCAGTACCATGTCAAACTTAGTAGAGTCCGTTTTCCGAGCAGGAGACGGCAGTGAAAAAGCGTTTTACCGAAGAGCAGATTCTCGACTTCCTCAAGCAGGCGGAGGCCGGTGTGCCGGTGAAGGAACTGTGTCGCCGACACGGCTTCAGTGATGCCTCGTTCTACACCTGGCGGGCCAAGTTTGGCGGTATGACCGTGGCGGACGCCAAACGGTTGAAGGATCTTGAACTGGAAAACAGCCGATTGAAGAAGTTGCTCGCCGAGGCCCACCTCGACATCGAGTCGCTGAAAGTGGTCGCCCGGGGAAAAGGGTAAGCCCGACAGCACGGCGGGAGGCGGTGCAGGAGATGCAGGCGCGAACCGGCATCTCCGAGCGTCGTGCCTGTCAGTTGATCGGGCTGTTCCGCTCGGTGTTGCGCTACCAGCCGCGAGCCAGTGTGCAAAACACCGAGCTGCAAGCCCAACTGGTGGAACTGGCCCAAGAGCGCCGGCGCTTTGGCTATCGCCGCCTGCACATCCTGCTGCGGCGTGCTGGCGTGCAGGTCAACCACAAGCGGATCTATCGCCTGTACCGCGCTGCCGGCTTGATGGTGAAACGGCGGCGCCGCCGCCATGGCGTCGCGGTGGAGCGCGAACGTCTGAGTTTGCCGAGCGCACCAAACCAGGTCTGGTCGATGGACTTCGTCTTCGATGCACTGAGCACCGGGCGGCGGATCAAATGCCTGACGGTGGTCGATGACTTCACCAAGGAGTCGGTCGGCATCCTGGTGGAGCACGGTATCAGCGGCTTCGTGTCACACGGGCGCTGGACGAGATGGCGCGGTTTCGCGGCTACCCGAAAGCGATCCGCACCGACCAGGGGCCCGAGTTCACCGGCAAGGCACTCGATCAATGGGCCTATCAGCGCGACATCAAGCTGAAGCTGATTCAGCCTGGTAAGCCCACGCAGAATGCCTTCATCGAGTCGTTCAACGGTAAGTTCCGGGACGAATGCCTCAATGAGCACTGGTTCTGTTCGCTGGCCGAAGCGAGAATCCGCATCGCGGCCTGGCGGCGGGATTACAACGAACACCGACCGCACAGCGCGATTGGCAATCTCACCCCGGCAGAATTTGCTGCAAGTTGGCGAACTCGCCAGCAGCAGCTGAAGCAGGAAAAATTAATATCAACCCCAGGGCCTACTAACTAGGCAGCGGTACTAAAACTGGGGGCAGGTCAGCCTGCCTTGACCTTCAACGCCCATCTCTGTGCACAGAAAATCTCATGCTCCAAGCACAAAACGCACCTGGAGCTAATGATTCGTCCTCAGCCCAAGACCTTTCAGCCTGCTGCTGACACTGGTGTCTTCACCTCAAACCTCAGATAGTCCATCAACCGTTTCGCCTCGGTCACTTCGCTGTGCGGAATCAGTAAATACTTCCAAGGTTTGCCACCGACGCTCTGCGCGTAGTCAGTAGCATGCTTGGCCCACTGGGCAGCAGCGGCGGCCTTGGCCTGCACTTCTTGAGTATCCAGGTCGTTGGCAGCTTTGGTTTCGGCTAGAACGATGCAGCTATCCGTCTCCACCACGAAGTCAGGAACATACTCCGGCTGTTCGGCACCGAGCTTGTAGAAGATCTGGAACTGCCCCTTGGCGGGCTTGAGCCACTTCAGGGCGTCACGCTCCAAGATCACGGCAAAGCGCCGTTCGGTGTCCGAATCGAACTTCTGCAACGGATACAGGCAGCGCATGAAACCGCCAAACAGCATCTGCTTGATCCGGCTGGTTTCGGCGACCGTCTCTCGCACGCTGCGTATTGGCTGATTGGCTGTCACGGTATAGTTGCAAGGCTTGAGCTCGGTAAAGCCGCGACTGACGTTGACCTCGTAGCCACTGGCCTCTTCCCAGAAGTGCTTAAGCATTTCCGCATGGATCAGGCGGGCTAGGTCCGCGCCGTGCGTATCGAGGATCTCGTGCAGCTCGCTTTCGGTGTAGTTCTGCGTCTGGTAATGAGTCACTGCCTGCCCGGCAAGGTCGTATAGCAGTTCGGCCTGGGTGAAGTAATCCACGTCGTCGAAGTCGATCAGCTTCTTGACGATGTAATTCTCTAGGCGTTTCTCGTGGATACCGCTCTCCCGACTCAGGGTGAACTGCTCGTTGGTTCGCAGTGTCTGCCCGATGATCTCCCGCTGGCCTGGCTGATAATTAGGCAGATCGCTCAATGTGAACGAGTGGTAACCCGAAGTCACCTCGCCGGTCGGCACCACCGTTATCCGCGGAATGTCGATGGTCTGCTGCACCACCACTTCGGTGGTCTTGGCCACCACATCGGCCAGATTCAACTCCGGCACATAGGCATCCTGGTCTTCCAGCAGCGAGCCTTGTTGCGGCTTGAGTCTTTCGGCGACTTCGGCCTTGATCTGCTCCTGCACTTCCTCCTTCAGCAGATCCCTGCTACTCGACACCAAATCACGCTTGGTTTCGTACTTGCCGATCACCTCCATCACCACACGCGCAGCCTGCTTTTCTGCATCGGTGGTGAAAATCGGCACAGATTTCTGCGTAGCGGTATTCAAACCGGTATTGTTTGCCTCACCGAAGGTGCTCGCCTGCTCAGCAGCCGGCTGCTCTGTACCTTCGCTCAGGCCGAGCATCGTATGCGCGCCGGACTGCACCTGCACACTGGTCTTGTTGTCGTCCGCCCTGGGCGCATCGAGAATCACCTGCTTGAGGCGAATCGGCGAATCAGCTCGGTTGGCGTCGTCGATGATTTCCTGGAATTTGTCGTGAGCCACGATATTGAGCCGGTCCACGGCTTCCACTCCGGTGCGCTTGCCATAAGGCAGGCGCAGGCCGCGTCCGATGGACTGCTCAACCAGCGTGCGGGCTTTGGCGGCCCGCAGCGGGACGATGGTGTACAGGTTGGTGACGTCCCAGCCTTCCTTGAGCATGTTGACGTGGATGACGATCTCGGTCGGCTCGTCCACGCTTTCCACGGTCAGCAGGCGGGTAATCATTTCCTCTTCATCCTTGCCGCTCTTGCTGGAATCGACCTGGATGACCTTGCCGCGATAGCGGCCCTCAAAGAAGACCTCCGACTCCAGCAGCTCCAGCAGCTGGCCAGCGTGCGTGGTGTCACGAGCGATCACCAGCATGAAAGGCTTCACCACCCTGGCATCGTTTTCGCGGGCGTAGGTCAGCAGCTCGGCTTTAGTCATCTCGTGCAGGCGCACGCCGTCTTCCAGCTTGATTCGTTCCACCTCTTCCGGCGCGTGCTGCTCGGCCTTGAAGTCGCGCTGGGTGACAACCGCCGGCTCCTTGACGAAGCCATCTTCGATGGCACGGGCCAGCGGGTAGTTCATCACCACATTCTTGAACGGCACCGGCCCCCTGGTGGACTCCACGAACGGCGTGGCTGTCACCTCCAGGCCAAACAGGGGTTTGAGTTCGTTGATCGCCCGCATCCCGGCTTGGGCTCGGTAGCGGTGCGACTCATCCATCAGTAGCACCAGATCGTCCAAGCTGGCCAGATGGTTGAAATAACTGTCGCCCAGCACCTCACGCATGCGCTTGATGCGCGGCTCCTTGCCGCCACGCACCTCGGAGCTGATCTTGGCGATGTTGAAGATGTTGATGCGAATCTCGCCAAACAGCTCACCGCCCAGGATGTTCTGCTGGTCGTAGTTGTCGCCGGTGATGACCCGCGGCACATTGATCGAGAACTCGCCGATGCCCTTGAACACATATTTGGGCGTGTTCGGGGTGAAATCGCTGATCAGCTTGTTGTAGATGGTCAGGTTCGGTGCGAGCACGAAGAAGTTGTTGATCTTGTGCTCAAGATGCAGATAAGCAATGAATGCCCCCATCAGCCGGGTCTTGCCTACACCCGTAGCCAGCGCGAAGCAAAGCGACGGGAAGTCGCGCTCGAAATCTTCCAGGGTCGGGAACTGGGCCTTCAGGGTATCGAGGATGGCTGGCACATTCTGTTGATGCCCCAACATCTCCGGCGCTGCGCTCAGCGTCTGCACCAGCTTGCCCAACGACTCGGCCTGCGGCGGGCGCAGCGACAGACGCCCGGAAACGTGATGTTGAATACGCGAACTGCTCATACTTTCTTCCCTTCTTCCTTGTAGCCTGCAGGCTTTTCGCGGCCTTCAGACATCACGCTTCGCTTTCACCAAACAGCGCTGCTTGTGCCGGCGCAGCGGCGTTGCTCTTCCTGCCGTTTTTGGCCGGCTCGGGTACGGCGACGGACTGCTCGGCCAGCGGCAGATTAGCGACGTTCAGGCTGTAGTCGTCGTGGCCCCACTCGCAGCGCGATAGCACCATCTTCGGGATCTTCTTCAGCGTCAGGTTCGGCCAGCGTGCTTCGGCCTGGGCGGCAGTCACGCCATGGAAGGCCGCACAGCAGACCAGCAAGCTCTGCTCGGCTCCCACGTCATCGGCCAGTGCCTGTAGCTGTTCGGCGGACAGGTTCTGGGTGGTGACGTAGATGAAATCACGTTCGCTGGAATGACCGTGCTGCCACCAGTGGGCTTCCGAGGGCGCATAGGTGAAGCCTTCCAGCTTCGCCAGTGCCTCGGCCAGCATGGCGGCGTTGTACTCCGGATTGATCACCGAATTGCCCCAGCTGTCATTGACAATCAGCGTGGGTGCCAGCTTGTAGTAGCGGAAGCCACCGCCGCCCTGCCAGTTGACCGCCTTGCTGATACCGCCTTGGTCGGTGCCGTCGATGACCTTCTGCAGGCGCGGGGTAATGCAAGTATCACAATGCTCACCCAACTCGACCATGATCCAGCGACGTCCCATCTTGTGCGCAACTGCACCAGTGGTACCGGAGCCAGCGAAAGAGTCGAGAACAACATCTCCTGGGTTGGTCGCAATCGTTATAATTTGTGCAAGCAAGCGCTCCGGCTTGGGAGTATCAAAAGGTACCTCTCCAGGGAAAAGGGCTTGAATCTCTCGCTTAGCCTCTTGAGAGTGCCCTACATCAGTGTGTGGCCACCAAGTCCTAGGCACCAAGCCCTCTTGGACTTCACTCAAGAACAACTTCACAGCCGGATTATTGTCGCCATTCTCACCAAAAACGATCCTACCCTCATCAACCATTCGCCAAAATTGGTCCTCTAGCATGCGCCAGTGGCTTCCCTTCGGAGGGCGCACCTCTCTTCCTGACGGAGTTTTAATTGTGTACATAAGCCCATCATGACGTTCACCACCTGCGAATATTGGCCCAAGACGCCATGCCCCCCGTGGATCACCATCAAGATTCTTATATTTACTGGCACTTTCCTCTCCCCTAGGAAGAAGATTTCGGACTTTCTTCCAATCCTGACCCATCGGGGAATATAAGAGAACATAGTTATGCGCAGGAGAAATTGCCGCAGCATTACTCCGACCATAAAAATTCTCCCAGACCATTGATGTAATAAATGCCTGACGCCCAAAAATCTCGTCACACAAGACCTTTAAGTAATGTCCTTCATTATCATCAATAGCGATCCACAAAGAGCCATCCTCCGACAACAATCGTTGAATAATCTCCAGTCGATCCCGCATCAAGCCTAGCCAAATCGAATGTTCCAGCCCATCGTCGTAATGTGTGAAGGCACTGCCGGTGTTGTACGGCGGATCGATGAACACGCACTTCACCTTGCCGGCAAACTCCTGCTCCAGCGCCTTCAGAGCCAGCAGGTTGTCACCAAATATCAACCGGTTGTCGAAGATGTCGTTTTCCGTCACGCGATGACTGGAGTGATACGACTTCGCTGGATCTTCCAGCAGAATGCGCGGTTCCAGCTTGGGACGCTTGTCCTTGCCGATCCAGGTGAGTTCGAGTTTTTGCTTGCTCATACTGTATTTCTCAAATTTGCGGTGCCTTGCTCGACATGTAGTCGATCAGGCGCTTTCGCGGATACGCATCCGCTGCATTCTGGATATTACGGAGTGGCGCTATAGCCGGATCGGTGGCCAGCCTATAGTGCTCCTCCATCAGGTCTGCCAAAAAGGCCACAACGTTGCCCTGATTTCGGAAGAAAGCCAGCGGCCCCGCGCCATTCAACCGTAGCTGTCCAAGATCAAAGGCTTGCTGCCGAAGCAGATCTAGGGATGGGCTAATCAACGCAGCAACCTCGCCTGGATCAATGATCTGGGTGGATTCGATACGATTACGCAGCCGCTTCATCATGACCGAGATTATGACGTAGTTACCGTGCCGGTAGAGCATCTTCTCTCGGGAGGTGGATGGAGCCCCATTTTCATGACTAACAATCAAATCACGAAGAACTCTCTGGCACTGGACTGCATTGACCAGACTCATGCCTCTCAGTGTGGAGCTAAATAATGCCTTGTATTCGTCCGACTCCGGATTCGAGAGTCGCGTCAGCTCCCCCTTGAGCCACGCTGGATAGCGCGGATCATTCTGCTGCAGGGCCAGTGCTCGCAACGCCTCATCCAAGGTGAAGGCCATCGGGCTTGTCCCCTGAACCTCAGGGCGATAATGGTAGTCAAAACCCAAGAGCCCAGCCTCTTGGCGCAACCGCTCCTGATTCTCATCAAGGGCAGCAAAGTTCGCCATCTGCACCGGGTTCTGATGATTACGAGCCTTGGTCACCTGTTTGCCAAAATCGCCAGCGGCTGGTGCCTTGATCAGGGTAAATAGCACCTTGGCGCACTCGATATTGCTCTGCGGGTTCTGCGCCACAAACTCGGCAGCAGAGGCGACCGTCTGCGCACCATTGATGATGGAAAGCCCCCTGACCTGGTATCTGCGGAAGCCTGTCGCAGGCTTGTTGCCCTTTTGATCAACATGGTCACAAACGGCAGTGACACCGTTATTTAGATAAAAGAACTCGTCAGGAGCATCGCGCAGAGTCGTCTGAATGGCAGCACTGACTTCAGACTTGCTGCTGCCAAGGTAATATCGAATGTTGCGCTCATAGAGCGCCTTCCCATGCTGCCGGTGCAGCGCAACCAGATCAGACAGTCTGGCGAGGCCATAGTAGGTGGCACGCGGTTCCTCAACCCTGCTGCACTTCTGCAGGTAAACGTCGGTATGTACCGGTGAGTAGGCCTGTTCGGCCCGAAGATCGCGAGTGATCTCATCTGCCGCGTAATAGTGCACCTGCCGAACCAAACGATCCTCATCGAGGTCTTCGTCGTCAAGCAGTGCCTGCAAGGCATCACTGGCGGTCTTCGAGACACCGTCGCCGGTGTAGGGCACAACTAGCTTGATATGGCTGCATACATCAAGTGCGGTCTCGATCTCCGCTTGACGCTGTAGGACATGCTGATTGAAGGCGGTGAACTCCTGCTTCAACAGCAGGCGAACTCCCTCACAGAACGGCAGGGCGTCCTCCTGTTTGAACTGCTCCGACTCCTTCAGCTTGGTCTGCAGCAGGTAAAGAGTTTGCGACGGCTCGTGGTAGTGAACGGCATCAATGCCCTTGTCATTGAAGTCATCGACCACCGACGCTGCGGCAGCCGCTGGCGCCAGATCGAGCAGCTTGTGCAACACGAAGGCACTAAATGCGCGCGACAGCTGCTTGTCTTGCTGCTCCGCTGCTGGCTTTTTCGTGTCCAGCAGTGGCGGCAGTGAATCTACAAATCGCTCACGCAGAATATTCTTGAGAATGACCATATAGTCCGGGGCAAGAGCAGCCATCAGCCTTGACCTCCTAAACTCTCTGGACACTTACCCCCCTTCACAAGACTTTGTGGCTTGCCCATCAATCCAAACTCCCTTTCATGCAAGCGGTTCAGTTCTGTCAGCCTTGCAACACCGGCCATGAGATCTAGTCCGAGTCATTGACTTGCTTGACCATGTCGACGCCTTCTTTTTATGCACCTGCCTTGTCATTGCAGCACCCATTCCACAGTAAACAGGGGCTCTTCCCGAACATGCTGCTGCAGTTGCTGCTCCAACTGATCGATCAGCGCGTTGCGCTCTTCCTCGATCTCATCCTGTCGGGCATATAGCTCGCGGCGCAGCTTGTTGCGCTTGCCCTCCAGCTCGCGCTGCTGCTTCTGGTAGCCGACCTTTTCTTCCAGCGTCGCTGCAGTTGCCGCGATTCGGCGCAATTCCTTGACCTCACCATCAATCTTCTTGATTTCCTGCTCCAGCCCCAGCTTGAGGTCATCAGCCCAAGCGTCAAGCTTGGCGACCTCCTGTTCGAAGTAGCCCATGTTGCGTTGGTTAATCTCGCGCAGCAGCTGATTCTTGCGCTGCTCCAGGTCGTCAACCAGCGGTACCGCTCCTGCTACAGCGGATTCACTCTGCTCCAGGCGTGCCGGCAGGCGCAGCAGCTTTTCCGGATCATCCTCTGGCAGCGCATGCCCGTCATTCGTGACGGCGGAAACTACTAGGTGCTGCTCCAGGTTGCCCAGCGCCTCTACGGAAAACAGTTTCAGGGTCAGACGGCCGCGCTGGCCACGCAACGGCTCAAGAGTGCTGATTCGGGTTCCATAGGCGGCATAGTCGAACACCAGCGTATCGGCGGGTTGCTGATCGAGCCGACGACTCTTGGCCTGATTGATAACCCAAGCAGCCAACGGATGGCCAAGACGGTACAGATGAGAGTTACCAGCACGACGCGGCAGTTCATAACGCCCCAAAGTAATGCCGCCAGCGCTGCCGGCCGGCAGCCTGTGCAGCTCGAAGCTCTCGCCGTGGAAGTGAGCGTAGTCGCCGAGTTCGGCGCGAGTCAGATCGAGCAGTAGACGCTCGAAGCGATTGCGAGTGGAGCTGCTGTCTGCGGCGCGGATTCGCAGCTTGTCCTGCACCTCTTCGTCGAAGTTCTCCAGCAGTACCTGACGGGTCTTGACCATCGCCTCGCTGATTTCCCCGGAAAGTTGCAGCTGCAATTGCTCGAAGCTGCGCTTGATCTCTTCCGGGTCGCGGCAATTCTGATAGATGTCGGCAATGCGACGCTCAAAATCAACTCCTGAGCCGATGGAGCCCAGCACCTCGTCGCTTGCGCCGAATACGCCCTCGAACAGCTGGAATTTCTCGGCCAGCAGTTCGTAGACCCGTGCATCCGCCTCGTTGCTGCGGTCGACAAAGTTCACCACCACCACATCGTGCTTCTGACCGTAGCGGTGGCAGCGCCCGATGCGTTGTTCAATGCGCTGCGGGTTCCAGGGCAGGTCGTAATTGATCACCAAGGAACAGAACTGCAGGTTGATACCCTCAGCACCCGCCTCGGTGGCGATCATGATGGTGCCGCGCTCCTTGAAATGCTCGACCAGCGCTGCGCGGGTATCGGCGGTCTTGGAGCCGGTAATGCGATCACTGCCAGCGTGGCGCTGCAGCCAGTCCTTGTAGATGCACTGGGCTGTAGAGTCTGTATTGGTGCCATTGAACAACACGATGCCATTGCCGTAGGGCGTACCAGCCAGCAGCGAAAGCAGATAGTCCTGGGTGCGCCGCGACTCTGTGAAGATGATGGCCTTGCGGGCGGCGCCGAGACGTTCGAGTTCGGCAAAGGCACGGTCCAGAGCGATCAGCAGCGCCTTACCTTTTGCGTTCTCGCGGATACTGGTGGCCATGTTCTTGAACTGCTGCAACTCGGCGATTTCAGCCGCGATGGTATCGCGCTCACCAGCTGTCAGGATCACAACCTCTTCGCTCTCCAACTCCCTTTCGCTTTCGTCGGCCAGCTCATCTAGGCCTTCGTAGTCTTCATCCAAGGTCTGAGTGAGATCGATGACCTCAGCTGCCTTGTCGAGATTGCCCTGCAGGCGTTTGGCCATGGTCTCCAGCGCCCCTGCAATCGCATGGGTCGAGGAAGCCAGCAGTTTCCAGAGCACCAAGGAAATCAGTTGCCTCTGGCCTTCAGGTAAGGCATTGAGATTCGGGCGACGTAGGTATTCGGCCACCAGACTGGACAGCTCAAGCTCCTCCTGACTGGGGATGAACTCCTGAACAATCGCGCGCCTGGCGGTATAGGGAACGTACTGCTGCACCTGACGACGCAGAGTGCGTTTGCAGACGCTGCCCAGGCGCTGCCGCAGACCTCCAAAGGCCTGCCCCCTGTCGGCATTGACGAACTGAGAACGAAAGCTGTCGATATCACCGAAGACTCGGTCATCGATCATGCTGACTAGCCCGTACAGTTCGAGCAGCGAATTCTGCAGCGGTGTTGCGGTCAACAGCACCTTGGAGTTCACATGGACCAGCGCGTCCTTCAGTATCTTGCCGATGACATTGTTGCGCTTGTAGACGTTGCGCAGGCGGTGCGCCTCATCCAGCACGACCAGATCCCAGGCAATGGCCTTGACGTCCTTCGCCTTGGCCTTAGCAAACTGGTAGGAGCAAATCACCGGGCCACTGGCAAACACAAAAGGATTTATGAAACCTTGCTTGCGGAGTGCGTTATAGCTTTTGGTCTCTAGGATCAATCCCTGAAGATTGAACTTGTCCTGCAGCTCTTGGTGCCACTGCTTGCGCAGGTTGGCAGGAGCAATGATCAGGATACGCCGCCGTCGCTCAGCCCAACGCTGCGAGATAACCAGTCCGGCCTCAATGGTTTTACCCAGCCCCACCTCATCGGCCAGGATCACCCCGCGGGACAAGGGATTGCGGCAGGCAAACAACGCCGCATCGACCTGGTGGGGGTTGAGATCAATCTGCGAGTCGACAAGGGTCGAAGCCAAAGACTCGATCGAATCCCCAGCCGCCCGCCGGGTAAGCAGCCACGCGTAGTACTGGCATTGGTACTTGGTCAGGATGGGTAGGCTCAGCATGCTCTCTGATGAATCAAGCTAATCGGCGACATAACGTCTAAATGACAATGCATCCATGATTGCTCGTCCTGCCAGATAAGCCAATCTCAATTGGCAACCAATTGGCAACCAGAAAGCCCCTTTCCAAGAAACGATCAAAAAACCTATGGGCATAAAAAAATCCAGCCACCGCTAAGTGACTGGATTTTCTAGGGATTTTTGGTCGGGACGGAGTGATTCGAACACTCGACCCCTTGCACCCCATGCAAGTGCGCTACCAGGCTGCGCTACGCCCCGACTGTACTTCCAAGCTCAGTGGCTGTGCTTCCGAAGTGAGCCGCACTATATACTAAGCTTCTGATAAGTGGAAGTTTTTTTTGCTTCCGTCACTTCTTCAGGACCAGCAGGACTTCCTCCAGCTCGGCGATCATCTGGCGGATGAGCTGCTTGTACTGGGTGACGTCGTCCTTGGCCTCGTCGCCGGAGAGGCGCTGGCGCGCCCCGCCGATGGTGAAGCCCTGGTCGTAGAGGAGCGCGCGGATCTGGCGGATCATCAGCACGTCCTGGCGCTGATAATAGCGGCGATTTCCGCGGCGCTTCACCGGGTTGAGCTGCGGGAATTCCTGCTCCCAGTAGCGCAGCACGTGGGGCTTGACCGCGCACAAGTCACTGACTTCGCCGATGGTGAAGTAGCGCTTGCCGGGAATCGGTGGCAGCTCGTCGTTATGACTTGGTTCCAGCATATGCCTCAACCCTGGCCTTCAGTTTCTGCCCTGGACGAAAGGTGACAACGCGGCGGGCCGTGATCGGGATTTCTTCGCCGGTCTTCGGGTTGCGTCCGGGGCGCTGGCGCTTGTCGCGCAGGTCGAAGTTGCCGAAACCGGACAACTTGACCTGCTCGTTATGCTCCAGCGCCTGGCGGATCTCTTCGAAGAACAGCTCCACCAACTCCTTGGCTTCCCGTTTGTTCAGGCCCAGCTCTTCGTACAGACGTTCCGCAATTTCAGCTTTCGTCAGAGCCCCCATACGCTATTTCCTTAACGTGGCATTGAACCTTTCTTCCAACGACGTGACGATGTTCTGCGTCGTGCTATTGACTTCATCGTCATTAAGAGTGCGCGATGGATGCTGCCAGGTCAAGCCGACGGCAAGGCTTTTTCTATGCGGATCAATGCCTTTACCGTGATACACATCAAACAGCCTGAGGTCCGTCAGCCATTCGCCGGCCGCCGCACGGATTTGTGTCAGGATGTCTTGCGCCGGCACGTCCTGGTCCACCAGCAGCGCCAGGTCGCGGCGTACTTCGGGGAAGCGCGACAGCTCGCGGAACTTCGGCAGGTGGCCGTCGACCACTTCGGCCAACAGCAGCTCGAAGAGGAACACCGGCTGCTCGAGGTCGAGTTTCTTCGCCAGTTCCGGATGCAGCGCGCCCAGGTAGCCGACCAGCCGCCCTTCCCGCTCGATGCGCGCGGTCTGCCCCGGGTGTAGCGCCGGGTGCTCGCCGGGCACGAAGCTGAAGTCGCCGAGGGCACCGGCACTGGCCAGCACTGCCTCGACATCGGCCTTGGCGTCGAAGAAGTCCACGCCATCACGGCCGTTGGCCCAGCCTTCGGGCAGGCGCTTGCCGCAGATGGCGCCGGCGAGCATGGCTTCCTGCTTCAGGCCTTCCAGTTGACCGACGAAGCGCAGGCCGCTTTCGAACAGGCGGACCCGCGACTGCTGGCGGTTGAGGTTGTGCTGCAGCGCCTTGACCAGGCCCGGCCAGAGGCTGGAACGCATCGCCGCCATGTCGGCGGAGATCGGGTTGGCCAGGGTCAGCGGCTGGGTGCCCGGATCGAACAGTTCGAACAGGGCCGGATCGATGAAGCTGAAGGTGATCGCTTCCTGATAGCCGCGGGCGACCAGCAGGCGCCGCAGCAGCGGCAGCGCGGCGCGCGCTTCCGGCTTGTTGTTCGGCGCCAGGCGCGCCTGCGGGTAGCGCACCGGCAGGCGGTTGTAGCCGTAGAGACGGGCCAGTTCCTCGATCAGGTCGACTTCCAGGGAAATGTCGAAGCGATGGCTCGGTACGCCGACCGACCACTGCCCTTCCCCGTCGGCTACCACCGTTAGTTCCAGGGCTTGCAGCAGGCGCACGATCTCGGCGGCGTCCAGCGGCATGCCGAGCATCTGGGTCACGCGCTCGGCGCGCAGGGTGATCGGCGCGACCTTCGGCAGGTGCGCTTCGCTGACCTGCTCGACGATCGGCCCCGGTTCACCGCCGACGATGTCGAGGATTAGGCGCGTCGCGCGCTCCATGGCCTTGCGCGCCAACTGGCTGTCGACGCCGCGCTCGAAGCGATGCGAGGAGTCGGTGTGCAGGCCATAGGAGCGGGCCTTGCCGGCCAGGGCGATGGTGTCGAAGAACGCGGCTTCGAGGAACAGGTCGCGGGTGCTGTCGCTGACGCCGCTGTGCTCGCCGCCCATCACCCCGGCGATGGCCAGGGCGCGCTGGTGGTCGGCGATCACCAGGGTGTCGGCGCGCAGGGTGATTTCCTGGCCGTCGAGCAGGACCAGCGTCTCGCCGTCCTCGGCCATGCGCACGCGCACGCCGCCGTTGATCTCGGCAAGGTCGAAGGCATGCATCGGCTGACCCAGTTCGATCATCACGTAGTTGGTGACGTCGACCACCGGGTCGATGCTGCGGATGTCGGAACGGCGCAGGCGCTCGACCATCCACAACGGGGTCGGCCGGCTCAGGTCGACGTTGCGGATCACCCGTCCGAGGTAGCGCGGGCAGGCGGCCGGCGCGGCGAGCTCGACCGGACGGGTCTCGTCGTGCTGCGCGGCGACCGCGTCCACCGCCACCGGCGCCAGCGGGACGTCGTAGATGGCGCTGACTTCGCGGGCCAGGCCGGCGAGCGACAGGCAGTCGCCGCGGTTCGGGGTCAGGCCGACCTCGATGGTGTAGTCGTCCAGCTCCAGGTAGGTGCGGACGTCCTGGCCGACCGGCGCGTCGGCCGGTAGCTCGAGCAGACCGGCGTTCTCTTCGCTGATCTGCAATTCCTTGGCCGAGCAGAGCATGCCGAAGGACTCGACGCCGCGCAGCTTGGCTTTCTTGATCTTGAAGTCGCCCGGCAGTTCGGCGCCGATCATGGCGAAGGGAATCTTCAGGCCCGCGCGCACGTTGGGCGCACCGCAGACGACCTGGAAGGTCTCGCTGCCGTTGCTGACCTGGCAGACGCGCAGCTTGTCGGCGTCCGGATGCTGTTCGGTCGAGAGCACCTCGCCGACCACCACGCCGCTGAAGGCGCCGGCGACCGGCAGGTCGGCGTCGACCTCGAGGCCGACCATGGACAGGCGAGCGACCAGCTCGTCATGGGAAACCTGCGGATTTGCCCAGCTCCGCAGCCACTTTTCACTGAATTTCATCCTGTTCTCCTAAGGAATCCGGTTGCGTTCTGGCCTAGCGGAATTGTCCGAGGAAGCGCAGATCGTTATCGAAGAACAGACGCAGGTCGTTCACCCCGTAGCGCAGCATGGCCAGGCGCTCGGCGCCCATGCCGAAGGCGAAGCCCTGGAATTTCTCGGGATCGATGTTGGACATGCGCAGCACGTTCGGGTGCACCATGCCGCAACCCATGACTTCCAGCCAGCCGGTCTGCTTGCACACGCGGCAGCCGTTGCCGCTGCAGATCACGCACTGGATGTCCACTTCGGCCGAGGGCTCGGTGAAGGGGAAGAAGGACGGACGGAAGCGCACTTCGAGCTGCTTCTCGAAGAAGGCGCGGAGGAATTCCTCGATGGTGCCCTTGAGGTCGGCGAAGCTGACGCCCTCGTCCACCAGCAGGCCTTCCACCTGGTGGAACATCGGCGAGTGGGTCAGGTCGGAGTCGCAGCGGTAGACGCGCCCCGGGCAGACAATGCGGATCGGTGGCTGCTGGGACTCCATGGTCCGCACCTGCACCGGTGAGGTGTGGGTACGCAGCAGCATGTTCGCATTGAAATAGAAAGTGTCGTGCATGGCACGCGCCGGGTGGTGGCCCGGAATGTTGAGCGCTTCGAAGTTGTGGTAGTCGTCTTCGACTTCCGGGCCTTCGGCGACTTCGTAGCCGATGCGGCTGAAGCACTGCTCGATGCGCTCCAGCGTGCGGGTGACCGGATGCAGGCCGCCGCTCAGCTGGCCACGACCAGGCAGGGTGACGTCGATGCGCTCCGCGGCCAGCCGGGCGGCCAGCGCGGCCCCTTCCAGCTCGGTCTTACGCGCGTTCAGCGCATCCTGGACCTTTTCCTTGGCCACGTTGATCAGCGCGCCGACCTTCGGCCGCTCTTCGGCCGGCAGGTCGCCCAGGGTCTTCATCACCTGGGTCAGTTCGCCTTTCTTGCCGAGGTAGTGAACCCGGATCTGCTCCAGGGCATTGACGTCTTCGGTGTGTCGCACAGCCTCCAATGCTTGAGAGACCAGCGCATCCAGGTTTTCCATGTATGGACTCCAGATACAAAATAGGGGAAGAGCGGTAAGGCTCTTCCCCTATCGGTGACGTTACGTCCGGACCGAAGTCCGGTGATTGTCGTAGGGCTTAAGCCAAGCTTGCCTTCGCTTTCTCGACAATCGCGGTAAACGCCGCTTTTTCGTTCACTGCCAGATCGGCCAGGACCTTACGGTCGATCTCGATGGCCGCCTTTTTCAGGCCGGCGATCAGGCGGCTGTAGGACAGACCGTTCTGACGAGCACCAGCGTTGATACGGGCGATCCACAGTGCGCGGAACTGACGCTTGCGCTGACGACGGTCACGGTAGGCGTATTGGCCAGCCTTGATCACCGCCTGCTTGGCAACGCGGAACACGCGCGAGCGTGCACCGTAGTAGCCCTTGGCGAGCTTCAGAATTTTCTTGTGACGACGACGGGCGATAACGCCACGCTTAACACGAGCCATGAATTAATCCTCTACCTTAATAATCAGCGCAGACGCAGGGAGCGTTCTACGCGCGCAACGTCAGACTTGTTCAGCATCGAGGTGCCGCGCAGTTGACGCTTACGCTTGGTGGTCATCTTGGTCAGGATGTGGCTCTTGAAGGCGTGCTTGTGCTTGAGGCCACCAGCAGTCTTCTTGAAGCGCTTGGCCGCGCCACTTTTGGTCTTCATCTTTGGCATGTTCGGATACTCCGCATTGAGTGATTACGCATAACCGCAAGGCCTGCCAGTGCCCTGGTGGTTACTTTTTCTTCTTGGGAGCGATGACCATCATCAGCTGGCGTCCTTCCAGCTTAGGATGCTGCTCGACGGTGCCGTACTCCACGAGGTCGGCTTCGACCCGCTTCAACAGCTCCATCCCCAGCTCCTGGTGAGCCATCTCACGGCCGCGGAATCGCAGGGATACCTTGGCCTTGTCCCCTTCACTAAGGAAACGTACCAGGTTGCGTAGTTTTACCTGGTAATCCCCTTCTTCCGTCCCTGGACGAAACTTGATTTCTTTGACCTGCGCCTGCTTCTGGTTCTTCTTGGCGACCGCAGCCTGCTTCTTCTTCTCGAACAGGTGCTTGCCGTAGTCCATGATGCGGCAGACAGGAGGCACCGCGTCGGCCGAAATCTCAACCAGGTCCAGCTTCGCCTCTTCGGCTAGGCGGATCGCCTCATCGATCGAAACAACACCAACCTGCTGGCCATCAGCTCCAATCAACCGTACCTCACGAGCCGAGATGTTCTCGTTGATCGGGGGTTTCGGTTGAGCTCGCTTATCCTGTCTCATTTCACGCTTAATAATGATTACTCCGAGTCTTGGCGACCACGCCGGGAAACCGCCTGTGCCAACAGCTCAGCGAACTGGGTGACGGGCATGGAGCCCAGGTCTTCCCCTTCGCGCGTACGCACCGCGACGGCCTTCGATTCAACTTCCCGATCTCCAATAACCAAGAGATAGGGAACCTTGAGCAAAGTATGCTCGCGGATTTTAAAGCCGATCTTCTCGTTTCTCAAGTCGGACTTGGCACGGAATCCGCTTTCCCCGAGGATCCGCACCACCTCGGCGGCGAAATCGGCCTGCTTGTCGGTGATGTTCATCACCACTGCCTGGGTCGGCGCCAGCCAGGCCGGGAAGGCTCCGGCGTAGTGCTCGATGAGCATGCCGATGAAGCGCTCGAAGGACCCGAGGATCGCGCGGTGCAGCATCACCGGGCGCTTGCGGTTGTTGTCCTCGGCGATGTAGCTGGCGTCCAGGCGCTCCGGCAGGTTCGGGTCGTACTGCAGGGTGCCGCACTGCCAGTTACGACCGAGGCAGTCCTTCAGGGTGAACTCGATCTTCGGCCCGTAGAACGCGCCCTCGCCCGGCTGGTATTCCCAGGCCAGGCCGGATTCGTTCAGCGCATCGGCCAGCGCGCCTTCGGCGCGATCCCACAGCTCGGCGGAACCGACGCGCTTGGCCGGACGGGTCGACAGCTTCATGGCGATGTCGGTGAAACCGAAGTCGCGGTAGACCTGCAAGGTCAGCTTGATGAAATCGGCCGCTTCCTTCTTCACCTGCTCTTCGGTGCAGAAGATATGCGCGTCGTCCTGGGTAAAGCCGCGTACGCGCATGATCCCGTGCAGCGCGCCGGAAGGCTCGTTGCGGTGGCAGGCGCCGAACTCGGCGAGGCGCAGCGGCAGGTCGCGGTAGGACTTCAGGCCCTGGTTGAAGATCTGCACGTGGCACGGGCAGTTCATCGGCTTGACCGCGTAGTCGCGGCTTTCCGAGGAGGTGGTGAACATGTTCTCGGCGTAGTTCGACCAGTGGCCCGAACGCTCCCAGAGGATGCGGTCGACCACCTGCGGGGTACGCACTTCGACATAGCCATGGTCGCGCTGGACCTTGCGCATGTACTGCTCGAGCACCTGGTAGACGCTCCAGCCATTCGGGTGCCAGAACACCATGCCCGGCGCTTCTTCCTGCAGGTGGAACAGGTCGAGCTGCTTGCCGATGCGGCGATGGTCGCGCTTCTCGGCCTCTTCGATGCGCTGGATGTAGGCCGCCAGTTGCTTCTTGTCGGCCCAGGCGGTGCCGTAGATGCGTTGCAACTGCTCGTTCTTCGAGTCGCCGCGCCAGTAGGCGCCGGAAATCTTGGTCAGCTGGAACGCCTTGAGGAAGCGAGTGTTCGGCACGTGCGGGCCGCGGCACATGTCCACGTACTCCTCATGGAAGTACAGGCCCATGGCCTTCTCGTCCGGCATGTCGTCGATCAGGCGCAGCTTGTAGTCTTCGCCACGGGACTTGAACAGCTCGATGACCTCGGCGCGCGGGGTCATCTTCTTGATCACGTCGTAGTCCTTGTCGATCAGCTCGCGCATGCGCTGCTGGATCGCCGCCATGTCCTCGGGGGTGAAGGGGCGCTCGAAGAAGATGTCGTAGTAGAAGCCTTCCTCGATCACCGGGCCGATGACCATCTTCGCGGTCGGATAGAGCTGCTTGACCGCATGGCCGACCAGGTGGGCGCAGGAGTGGCGGATGATCTCCAGTCCTTCCTCGTCCTTGGGCGTGATGATCTGCAGGGTCGCGTCGCGATCGATGGTGTCGCAGGCGTCGACCAGGCGGCCGTCGACCTTGCCGGCGAGGGTCGCCTTGGCCAGGCCCGCGCCGATGGATTGGGCCACCTCGGCCACGGAGACCGGGTGATCGAAGGAACGTTGACTGCCGTCGGGAAGAGTAATGATGGGCATGGCGCCTCCTCTCCTAGTGGTGACCCCTACCAAAGGCCACGTGGGTTGGGATGTGCCAGTAAGCGTCGCCCGCCGGGCCGGCCTGCCTCACAGTGGCAGGCGCCTTGCGGCACCCCTGCGCCGAAGCGCGCGGACGGAGATCACTGGGAATGGATACTGACGAAAAACGCCGGAGCTGATCCGGCGCGAAGCGCCCATGGTAAAGCATCCGCGGCGAGCTGACGAGCGGTCAGTTCGCCCGGCCTCGCTTCAGGACGTTTCCACGTCCGGCGCAACGCCATCGACGCGCGCCAGGAACTCCAGTACCGACCGGTTGAAAGCCGCCGGACGGGTGGCATTGAGGCCATGGGACGCGCCCTGGATGCGTTGCAGCTCGGCGCGCGGCAGGGCCGCCGCCAGCGCCTCGGCGGTGGCCGGGAATGGCAGCGGGCTGCGTTCGCCATTGAGGATCAGGCTCGGCAGGTCGATCGAGCGCAGTTCCGACAGCGCCAGCGCCGGCGGCTGGTCGGCCACCTGCCCGACCAGGGTCATGGCGTTGTCCAGGGTCATTCGGCGGAACGTCGCCGACGAGCGTTTCCATACCCCGGCGCCGCTCACCGTATCGACGAACAGTTCCAGTCCCCGTTCCGCCTCGCCGCCACGGATCAATTCGAGCGCCTGGCGCCGGAACTGGTTGCGTTCCAATGGCTCCTCGGGCGCAGGCAGGCCGGCGTGGGCGTAGACCTCGGCGGCATAGTCGCCGCCGGGATCGGCCAGGCTCAGCGAACGCAGGGCATCCGGAGCGGCCAGCGCCAGGCGCAACGCCAGGTTGCCGCCACGGGAATGGCCGAGCAGGTGTACCGGCTCGCCGAGCCGCTCGACCAGCGCCAGCAGGTCGGCGACGTGGCGGGCGCTGGTGAAGTCCGCACCCTGCCCGTCCCAGCGCTCGGGGTAGTAGTGACGCAGGCTCGGCACGATTAGCCGGTGGCGCTCGCCGAGGCTGCGCAACTGCCATTGCCAGTAGCGGTAGTCGCACAGCGAACCGTGGACCAGTAGCACCGGCGTGCCCTCACCCCGGTCCTGATAGACCAGTTGATACCCATCCACCTCGAACGAGGCGAGTTCGCCACTCATGCACGCAACCCTTTCGGTTTCTTTTTCGACTCAGCGCGACGAACGGTGATCGGGCCCGCAGCCCGATGCACGGCATCGCCTGGAAAAGATGGATGTTAACGGCCTGAGGTCACGCCCCGTAATGACAAATAGGTCTAGGGCCGTCTCGCCCGCGGGACTAGGCTGGAAGTTCCCCTGCGGAGGTGACGCCGATGAATACGCCGATCTTCTACGAGCTATTCCGCAACCACCCGTTGCATGCCCCGTCCGCCCGGACCCTGGCGAGCATGCTGGCCCTCGGCCTGGCGCTGGCCGGGGTATGGGCCCTGCTGCTGGGCTGGGGCATCGGCCTGGGCATCGACAACTTCGCCATGTACTTCGGCTGGACCGCCCTGCTCATGACCATCCTCCTGGTCGCGCTGTTCCTCGGCGCCACGCTGTTGCGCATGGAGGCCATCTGGCTGGCTTTCCTGCTCGCCCTGCCCCTGCTGACCAGCCTCACCGGCTGCCTGGCCCTGGTCGGCGCCGGCCCCGAGTGACCGCGTTTCAGACCATGGTCGAAGACCGATTGCAGTAATTCCCCTTTCCGCAGGGTCTATCCTTGGGTAAGAGGAGGACGAACCATGACTCCCGAATCCTTCGTCACATTGCTGATCGTCGCCTGGCTGGGCCTCGCCGGCGTCACCCTGTGGGCCTTCCTGCGCGTGCCGCGTCGGCGCGCACGCCTGCAACGCAAGGCACGGCAAGCCGAAAACCGGCATCCCGCACGGCCGCCACAGCCTCTTCCGCAACGCAGCTGAAGCCGCCATGCCGACCGGTCACGGCAGGAAGGCGTGCTGGGAAACCCCCAGCAACAGATAGGCCGCCAGCACGGTGAACGCGAGAAAACCCACGACGTAACGCAGCATCCCGACTCCTGTCAGTCATTTCATCCCTGATGCTGACCCGAACGACCTTGCATCGTTCTGCGCCAGCCTGCCGAAGCGCCGAACGGGCAGGCCAGCCCTGGCCTTCCCTTCCGACACGAGCGGGGCCGGTCGATCCTCGCCCAGCCCCCTCGAAGCTTCACTCTAGCACTCTCGCCCGCCCTGCCGGAGGTCTCCGCCAGGATTCCGGACGAACCGTTCAGCCCGCCATGTAGCTCGGCAGACCGCGCTCCTGCAGACGACGCAGGGTGCCGACCACATCCACCGGCAGGCTCCCCGCCTCCAGGGCCAGGTCACGGCGCACGGCGTTGATGAACCAGTACATGCGCTTCTCGTCGGCCAACTGGGCGGCGGACACCACGCGACGGGTCACGATCTCTTCGCCGTTGCGCAGGGTCAGCAGGGCGCCGCCGTCCGGACGCATCTGGGTGGATACGGCAAAGGTGGCCTGGAAGGCATCGAACAGCATCTTGATGGACTTTTCCATGATCGTTTATCCCCTCTTGCATGAAAACCGACCGCGAACTTCAGCGCAGCCGCAACACGGGGAAAGGTGGCAGCTTTCATGCCAGCCACATGGAAAATTAAAAACATTCAAAATCAATAACTTACGAAAAGACTCAGCGAAGCGGTCCGTGCAAACTGCAAGATCGTGCGAAATGCATCATGCGATTTGCCAGCAGGCTCAGTCGGAAAACAGCGGCCGGCCCCGCGCATCGAAGCCGCGCACCCGGTACAGCGCCGCTTCCGCCAGCGACAGCGCGGCCGCCGGACTCTCGCACGGCGGCTGGCCCGGCAGCACCAGCCATTCGGTGCGTCCGTCGTCGATGCTGGTTATCTCGATCTCGGCCAGATAGCCACTGTCCTCGCGCAACCAGGTGGCGCGCAGTTCGAACTCGCCAAAACGCCTGCCGGACACCCGCCAGCCTCCCTTCGGAAAAGTCGTCGCAGTGTAACCAGGCCGGGCGTCGATCAGCCAGCCAGGTCGGCCAGCGCCTCGCGCTCCTCTTCGCGCAGGGTCAGGACCCGGCAACCCCGCTCGGTGACCAGCACGGTGTGCTCGTACTGGGCCGACAGGCGGCGGTCGCGGGTGGTCACGGTCCAGCCGTCCTTGTGCAGCTTCACCGCGTGGCCGCCCTGGTTGATCATCGGTTCGATGGTGAAGGTCATCCCGGCCTTCAGCCGCGCACCCGCGCCAGCGCGACCGAAGTGCAGGACCTGCGGCGCCTCGTGCATCTTGCGGCCGATGCCATGCCCGCAGTATTCGCGGACCACCGAATAACCGTTGGCTTCGGCGTGACTCTGGATGGCATGCCCGATATCGCCGAGGGTGGCGTCCGGGCGCACCACGCGGATCGCCCGGTACAGGCATTCGCGGGTGACGTCGAGCAGCTTCTGCGCCTGGCGGTCGATGGCGCCGACCCGGTACATCTTGCTGCTGTCGCCGAAATAGCCGTCCTTGATCACCGTGACGTCGACGTTGACGATATCGCCGTCGCGGAGGATCTGCTGCGCCGACGGCCAGCCATGGCAGACCACCTCGTTGACCGAGGTGTTCACCGTGAACGGATAGCCGTACTGCCCCTTGCTGCCGGGAATCGCCGCGAGGGTGTCGACGATGTAGCGCTCGCAGAAGCGGTCGATCTCTGCCGTGCTGATGCCTGGCCGCACCACCTCGTCGAGGGCTTCGAGGACTTTCGCGGTGAGCGCGCCGGCCACGCTCATGCGCTGGATTTCCTCCGCGCTCTTGATCATCCCGAGATCCTCGCCGCGCCCTGCTCGCGGCGGTCGCTTTCGCGCGCTTCGTCCATCAATTGGCGTAGCACCTGCGCATAGGTCAGGCCGGGATTGGCTTCGATCAGCATGCCGATGCGCATCCAGTGCTCGGCCTGGGCATTGATCGAGCGCGACATGGCCTTGCAGGCGATGCGCGCCTCTTCGTGCAATTGCTCGGAAATCTTCACCAGGCCCACACTACACCTCGACTACAAAACATATACGGAACGCATATTAACCATCGCATGGACGCGGCGCAAACGGGAAGGTCCGCCCTCGCCTGGCCATGGACTGGCCACGATTGGCATCTCCTGCAAAATCAGTAACATGCGGATTTTTTTGGAAGTTGCCGCATGCTTTCCCGTTTGTTTGTAGGCCTTTTCGCCCTCCTCCTCGCCAGCGCCGGCCAGGCCAACGCCCCGCGCACGTTCTCCGAAGCGAAGAAAATCGGCTGGAAGCTCTACGCCCGGCAATCCGTGGAGTTCTACTGCGGCTGTCGCTACTCGGGAAATCGTGTCGACCTCGCCAGTTGCGGCTACAAGCCGAGGAAGAACGCCAACCGCGCGCGGCGCATCGAGTGGGAACACATCGTCCCAGCCTGGGTGATCGGTCACCAGCGACGCTGCTGGCAGAACGGCGGGCGGAGCAACTGCGCGAGGCACGACAGCACCTACCAGCGCGCCGAGGCCGACCTGCACAACCTGGTGCCGAGCATCGGCGAGGTCAACGGCGACCGCAGCAACTTCGGCTTCGGCTGGCTGCCGCAGAAACCCCAGCAATACGGCGCCTGCCCGATGGTGGTGGACTTCAAGGCGCGCAAGGCGATGCCACGCCCGCAGATTCGCGGGATGATCGCCCGCACCTACTTCTACATGAGCGACCGCTACGGCCTGCGCCTGTCGAAGCAGGATCGCCAGCTCTACAACGCCTGGCACAAGCAGTACCCGCCACAGACCTGGGAGCGCCAGCGCAACCACATGGTCGGCTGCGTGATGGGCTGGGGCAATCCCTATGTCGGCCCGGTGGACCTGGCGACCTGCAGCAACCTATCCTCGCGTCGACGCTGACCTCCGCCGGAGTAGCCCATGATCTTCCGCACCCTCGCCCTGCTGCCGCTCTGCGCCGCCCTGGCGTTCGCCGCCGACGCCGGGGAGCGCCGCTTCGACTGCACGGTGGTGGCGATACACGACGACGCCAGCCTGGGCTGCCGCCTGCCCGGCGCGAACAAGGCGCTACGCATCCAGCTCAACGCCGTCGAGCTACCGGCCGCCGAGCCCTGGCGTCGGCGCGCCCGGGAAGCCCTGGAAGACATGCTGCTCGGCAAATCGGCGACCATCCGCGAGCAAGGCCGCGACGCGCGCTTCCGCATCCTCGGCGCGGCCTGGGTGACCCCGGCCGACTGCCCCACCTGCGGACATACCCTGGATGCCGGGCTGGCCCTGCTGACCATTGGCCTGGCCAGTTGGCGCGACGCGCCGGACAGCGGCCAGACGGCCGAGGCGCGCGGCCAGTACCGGTTCGCCGAGGAAGAAGCGCGGGCGCGCAAGGCTGGCCAGTGGGGACCGCGCGACGCCGCTCCTACAGATGGATCTCCGCGAACTTGATGCCCAGCCCGCGCAGCTCCTTGACCGCGTCGTCGAGCCGGCGGAACGACATCACCTCGTCGCTCTCGTCGACCAGGAAATAACTGCGCCCGCCGTCCTTCTTGAAGAACACGATCCATTCCCTGGCCAGGGTGGGATTGGCGATGATGTGGGTCGCCGAGATCTTCCCTGCCGCCTGCCTGTCCCGAACCTTCTCGCGCTTCATTGCCTTCCCGTCAGCTGTGTGGAAAGGCGGAATTATCGCATCATCGGTTCCCGCGGCGAAAAAACTCAGCGTGCCGCCATCGCCATTTCCATGCCCGGCACGGCCAGTTCCCGGCGGATGCTGCGGATCAGCCACTCGGTCTCCGGCGGCGCGCTGAGCTGCGGCGAGGGTATGGTGCGAGCCACGTAGCGGCCGTCGGCGGCCTGCAACTGCAACAACAGCGCGCCGTCGTGGCGGCTCTTGCTGGACAACTGGAACTCGGGAAAGGCAGCGGCGATTTTCTTCAGGTCGACAGACATGGTGCGCTCCATTTCTGAGAAGTTGGACGGAGGCCCGCCGCGCGGCGGGCAGGCGCAGTCTGGCTAACGGATGCGACCGAATGATGACGCCGGCGACGAACCAATTCGCCCGCCGTGGCGTCCCAGAAAGGACGCGACGAATTTCACCCAACGGAAAATGCCTGGCGGCAAGCGGCCATCGGTGGTCGATCGTCATCGGCACGCACACAGCAAGGAGATGGAATGTTCCGTACGGCTTATCGGGAAATAGGCCTGTTCGGCCTGGTCAAGCGCACCGTGAACGAGTTCCTTGAGGACGACATGCCGACCTACGCCTCGGCCCTCGCCTACCAGATGCTGTTCTCGCTGTTTCCGTTCCTGCTGGTGCTGATCACCCTCGTAGGCTACCTGCACCTGCCGGAGTTCTTCGCCTGGCTGCGCGAGCAGGCGGCGTTGCTGCTGCCGCCCGAGGCGATGGATCAGGTCAACCCGGTGATCGACCAGTTGCAGCAGCAGAAAGGCGGCCTGCTGTCGATCGGTATCGCGGTGGCGCTGTGGACCTCCTCGGCGGGCATCCGCTCGATGATGATCGCGCTCAACGCCGCCTACGACGTGAAGGAGAGCCGCCCGGTATGGAAGCGCTTCTCCCTGTCGATCCTCTACACCCTCGGCATCGCCCTGTTGTTGCTGGTGGCGGCCGGCCTGATGGTCACCGGGCCGCAGGTGATCGCCTGGATCGCCGGCCTGGTCGGTCTGGAACAGTACCTGGTGACGCTCTGGACCTGGCTGCGCTGGCCTCTTGCGGTGTTCCTGCTGATGCTCGCGGTGGCGCTGTTCTACTACCTGGTGCCGGATGTCGAGCAGCGTTTCCGCTTCATCACTCCAGGCTCGGTGCTCTCGGTGATCGCCTGGATCGCCGCGTCCCTCGCCTATGGCTTCTACGTGAAGAACTTCGCCAACTACAACGCCATGTACGGCAGCATCGGGGCGATCATCATCCTCCTGCTGTACTTCTACCTGTCGGCGGCAGTGGTGCTGTTCGGCGCCGAGCTGAACGCGGTGATCGAACACCATTCGGAAGACGGCAAGGACCCTGGCGAGCGCGAACTTCCGGACAACGACGACCCCGAACTCAAGGCTTGAGCAGGGCGTCGGCCTCGCTGACGCTGGCCTTGCCGGTGGCGCGCCGGTACAGACACAGCTCGCGGCCCTGGCGGCCCTGCATGTGCGACTGCGGATAGCGGCCCTGCAGGAGCAGCGCCGAATAGCCCACCTCATCGTCGAAGGGCAGTACCTGCCCCACCGCGCGTACCTGGCGCAAGCCGCTGGCTTTCAGGCAGGCGGCACGCACCATGGCGTCGTGCGCCTGCCACGCCTCGGCCGTAGATGCCCAGGCCGGCGCCGAACCGAGCAGCAGGCAGACCAGCGATCCCGCTACCACCCTCGACATTGCGCACCTCGCATCGCCGGAAACAGGCAGGAAAAGAGAAGCCCCCGGGACCACAGCGGCAACTAAAGGCCCCGGGGGCGATGAGGCGGCAGTTACACCTCGCAGCAATGGACATTGCCCCGCGAAAAATAGTTCTACGCTCGCCGACGAAGCGCTCAGCCGGCCCAGCCCAGCACCAGCGCAGCCAGGACGAGGTAGCGGAGCGTCTTGGCCAGGCCGACGATCAGCAGGAAACTCCAGCAGGGCTCACGCATGATGCCGGCCACCAGCGTCAGCGGATCGCCGATGACCGGCACCCAACTGAGCAGCAGGGTCCAGCGGCCGTAGCGGCGATAGTGTCGCTGCGCCCTGAGCAACTGCACCTCGCCCACGGGAAACCAGCGGCGACCGCGGAAATGCTCGAGGTAGCGACCCAGCCACCAGTTGACCCAGGAACCCAGCACATTGCCGACGATGGCCAGCGCCAGCAGCCACGCGACCGACTGGCCGCCGCGCAGCAGCAAGGCGGCCAGCACGGTTTCCGACTGCAACGGCAGCAGGGTCGCCGAACCGAACGCCGAGAGGAACAGCCCGGCGTACGCGGCCCAGTCAGTCAACACCGAACGCTCCCAGCGCCATTCGCATCCCCACTCCAATCCGAAAAAAACTGACCTGGGACAGCCGTCCCGAGGCCGGCGAAGCATACCCTGGCAGGCAAGGGCATTTCCCCGGTTATCCGAAAAGGAGGCAGGCCATGTTCATTCCCGGCCATCTGCATCTCGCCTCGGCCAGCGAAGTCGACCGCCAGGCATTCGATATCCACCTGCGCTACCGGGTCCTGGAGGCCGAGGCCCGCCCGGTGGCCGTACACTTCGACATGGAGGGCCGGATCGACGGCCAGCCTTTCAGCGAAAGCTTCGAACTGCCACGCGACGCCGCCGTGCATTTCGCCAGCCGTGCCAGTCGCCTGGCCCGGCGCCACGGCCTGCGCTTGCGGCAGGGACCGATCGTGCGCCAGCGCCGCGAGTACGACGCTATGTTCGACGACCTGCGCCGACGCCTGAAACTCAAGAGCGGCGAAGCGATCGACCTCGACCGCTACCTGCGCGGCGAGGCCGGGGCATCCTGAAACGGCTCTCCCGCATGCTACGGAAACCCCCGACGCAGGCCATGCCGTGCAACTTTCAGCGAAGCGGGCGACTCCATACCTAGGTAACCATCCTCGTCAAGGAGACCGACATGACTCTGAAAACCCGCTCCGCTCGCGCCAAGCAGGCTATCCAGGACCAGGCCATGGCCGAACTGCAGGACCTGATCGCCGAGGTGGACCAGTTGATGAGCGGCACCGGCAGCCTGGCCGGCAAGGAGGGCGCAAACCTGCGTGAACAGATCAATTCCGTGCTGCATCGTGGTCGCGACGCCATCGAGCGCACCCGCCGCGGCGTGGTGCAACGCAGCCAGGCGGCCGCCGAAGCGACCGAGGAATACGTCGAGGACCATCCCTGGCAGACCATCGCCGTCTCGGCCGGCGCCGGCTTCCTCCTCGGCCTGCTGGTGGGCCGCCGCTAGGGCGTTTCCGCAGGCAACAGAAAGCCCGCGCTCGGCGGGCTTTTCGGCAAGGCAAGGGCCTTGGCTCAGGCGGAGATCGCCGCCTCCAGCGGCCAACTCAGTTCCCAGGTTCCCTTCAAGGCTTCCGCCTCGTCACGGCTGGTGAAGGGGCCGGCCCACATGGCGCCGTCCACCATCAGGATCCAACAGGCCAGCAATCCCTTGCTGCGCAGCGATTCGGGAACGGACGTCCCCACCAGCACGGCGACTTCGATTCTGGACATAGGCTGACTCCGGTTATCATTAGCTTGCTAATAATAAGCGCCCGCCCCTTCGCCATGAAGCGCGCCGCGCACAACAGTCTTTTTCATCTGCGACAAAATTACCCACCCCCCGGCTCCCACGGCGGCCCTGCCGTCCCGCCGGCTATAGTGGAAAAACAGCGAATCCAGGAGGAACCGTCATGGACACCAGCCCGCACACCTTTTCCAACCTGTTCCGCCAGTTGGGGCTCCCCGCTGGGCGGGACGACATCGTCGCCTTTCTCGCCCGGCACCACCTCGAGGAGGGCACGGCGCTGCCCGATGCGCCATTCTGGAACCCTGCCCAGGCCAGCTTCCTGCGCGAGGCCCTGGCCGAGGACTCCGACTGGGCCGAGCAGGTCGATGAACTGGCCTTGCAACTGACCCGCTGAAAAAATCGCAAACTGTTGCGCTGACGGCTCTATCGTGCGGAACTTGCTATGAGTTGGCGGGGAATTTCAAGTCACCGGCATCGATAGCCACTATCAGCCCAAAGCATTTTTCCCCAGTGGAGCGGCGTGAGATCGTAGCGGCGTCGGGAGAACCCCAAGTCCCCGACGCTCCTTTGAAGACCATCGCCCTCCCCCCGCAGATGGTCTTT
This sequence comes from Pseudomonas sp. KBN12P06040, assembly GCF_037574965.1. Taxonomy (NCBI): domain Bacteria; kingdom Pseudomonadati; phylum Pseudomonadota; class Gammaproteobacteria; order Pseudomonadales; family Pseudomonadaceae; genus Pseudomonas; species Pseudomonas sp. KBN12P06040. The sequence goes on along the minus strand of NZ_JBBELS010000001.1, from coordinate 2,498,242 downwards.
TTTTTGCCCGCGATTCGGCCGTGTCCCGACCGGCTGGCCCAGGGCATGGAACATTCCGTTACGTCCCCCACTGAACTTTTCACCCGTGCCTCGGTGTCTTACCCTGCTCGCGTTACCACGTAAGGAGAACCTCAAGGACATGAAAGCACTACTGATCGCCGCCGGCGTTGCCGCTCTTTCCAGCACCGCCATGGCCGCCAAACTGGATGAAAAGGTTCCCTACCCGAAGGCAGATGCCGGCTTCACCCGCCAGGTCATCCACCTGCCGAAACAGGACGCGGAAGACGCATTCAAGGTCGAGATCATCGCCGGCAAGACCCTCGAGGCCGACTGCAACCAGCAGCGCCTGGGCGGCGAGTTGGAAGAACACACCCTGGAAGGCTGGGGCTACACCTACTACCGCCTGGACAAGGTCAGCGGGCCGATGAGCACGATGATGGCCTGCCCCGGCCAGAAGAAGGAGCAGCGCTTCATCCCGGTGGTCGGCGAAGGCTTCCTGCTGCGCTACAACAGCAAGCTGCCGATCGTGGTCTATGCGCCGAAGGACGTGGAGGTCCGCTATCGGATCTGGTCGGCGTCCGAAAAGGTCGAGAAAGCGGTCAGCGAATAAACGCCGCGCATGAAAAAGCCGCCCACGGGCGGCTTTTTTCGTTGCGTCGGCTTCAGCCCGGCACCAGGCCGATATTCAGGCCGGAGTCCACGGTGATCCGGTAATGCGTGGTCTGCCCGTTCTGCACATGGACCACCTGCTTGGGCGCCTCGCCGCGGCAGATCCCATCGCCCTGCACGGATACCACCCGCAGCCCCGCCGGAAGACGGAAACGCGCGCTCTCGCCGGCCTGGATCTCGGCGGCCAGGCGGCTATCGATGATCAAGCGGGTATTGCAGACGCTGCCGAGGAACTCGCGGTCCCGGGAAACCACCAGGAAGGCGTCGCCGTCGTCACGGAACTGGTAGTTGTACAAACGCTCCTTCGGTACCTGGTCCGTCTCGTCGAGCGAGGGCGTCGATGTCGAACAACCCGCCAGCAAGACGGCCCCCAGTAGCATCCCCAAAATCCGCATAGTGACCCCAATCCGTTCATCGAAATGCCGCACCCCATCCTCGCCGGGGCAGACCTTCATGGCTTGCGGTCGTACTTCCTCCCTGAACCGGCACCACAGCGCACGTCCGTCTAAGGTAGGCGATTTGCCCCGGCCAAGGCGAGCGCGAATGGCGCTGAAGAAAAAAAATCCTCAGACGGAGGCCGCCTCGCCGGCCGGCAACGCGGAGGTCGGGAGGCCGAACAGGCGATCGAAGGCCCAGTTGAAGAGGAAGGTGTAGCACGGGATCAGGACGATCAGCGCCAGGTCCAGCCAGAACGCCTCCAGCAGGGAAATCCCCATCCACCAGGCGATCAGCGGGATCAGGTAGACCACCAGGGTCAGCTGGAAGCCGATGGCGTGCGCCACCCGCCGCGCAATGCTGCGTCCGCGCACGGCCTGGCGCCGCTCCCAGAACTCGAACAGGCAGTTGTAGATGAAGTTCCAGGTCACCGCGACGGTGGTAATCACCACCGCCAGGGGGCCGGTGGTAGTGGGCGTGGAACCGGCGAGCAGGGCCAGGCCCAGGGTCGAGATACTCATCCCGATCAATTCGTAGGCGGTCACGTAGACCAGTTTGCGCTTGATGCCTTGCACGTGGACCTCTCGGGCGTGATAGCGGAAAGGCGGGCAAGGTTGGATCAATTTTCTTGACAGAAAAAGTCAGCAGCTTTCAGATCTGCTGATAGGAGAATTGCCATGAACTTTTCCAGCGATACCATCGAGCTGTTCCTCGCCGTCCTCGACCGCGGCTCCTTTTCCGGCGCCGCCCGTGCCTTGGGTCGAGTGCCTTCGGCGGTGAGCATGGGCATCGCCAACCTGGAGGCGGAGCTGGGTTTCGCCCTTTTCGAGCGAACCCACCGCGAAGCCCGTCCTACGGCGCTGGCCAGGGCCCTGGCACCGCAAGCGCGGATGATCGCCGAGCAGCTCGCCCAGTTGCAGGTGCATGCGCTGGAACTCTCCCAGGGATTGGAAAGCCGCCTGTCGCTCGGCGTGGTTGCGGACATCGACAGCGGGCGGCTGTTCGGCGCCCTCCGCACCCTTTCCGAGCGCTACCCGCTGCTCGATGTCGAGGTGCTCAGCGCGGCGCAGGACGATGCCCTCGCCCTGCTCCATGGCGGCCGCATCAGCCTGTGCTTCGGATTCGCCGGCATCAGCGTGAACCCGCAGGAGCGCTTCCAGTATGTCGGCGCGGAATCGCTGGTCGCGACCATCTCGCCGCACCATCCCGCCCTGCAGAAGCCGGGGCAGGCGCTGTACCTGGAAGAACTGGTGAACGTGCGGCAGATCCTGGTGGCCAGTTGCGACCTGCCGTTGGCCGACACCCGTCCGCTGATTGCCGGCGCCTGCTGGCGCACCGACAGCCTGGGCACGGCGCTGGAAATGGTCGAGGCGGGGATCGGCTGGGGCAATTTCCCGTTGTCCCGGGTCGCGCCGCTGCTGGCAACGGGAAGGCTGGTACGCCTGGACTTCAGGAATACCAAGAACGAGCTGAAACTGCCTGTCCACGCTATCTGGCTGAAAAACCAGCCATTGCGCAAGGCCGCCCAGGAACTGGTTGGCATGCTGGCCACCCGTCCCGATTGAAGCGTTATGCAGTGCACTTCACAGAAAAAACGAGACCCGTCACGCGAATCGCCGCACACGCCGGCGCCCCGACCTCCAGTACTTGATCTCGATCAAGCGCAGCGCCGGCCATAGGCAGATGATCGTTCTGCGGCCATCCTCCGTTTGCGGCCGTAGAGCTCCGGACACTTCATGCTAGGGGGGCCGGAGCTCTTCCCTCTTCCTCGCGGCTCAGGAACAGGTCCTGGCCGCATCGATGAAGGCCCCGCGGGTGACCCAGGGCTGCTGGTCATGGATTCGCACCAGGCTGCCACCCCTCGCCGGCTGCACCTCCAGCCACTGCCCAGCGTCCGCCAGGCGATAGCCGCGGCCTTCCTCCACCAGCGCCACGCCGGGCGCCTGGCGTTGCCACTTGGGCAAGACGCACATCGCGTAATCGTAGGGAGCCTTGCTGGTGCTGGCGGCCAGCGCCGGGGCGTTCGAAGCGGGAGGCGAGGCACAGGCGGACAGGGCCAGGGCGGCGAATACAGCGATAAGAATCTTCATGTCACGTCCCTCTTTGTCGATCCGTTCACGATTCGACGGTATCACCGCCCAAAGCGAGAACTGCAGCGACTTCGCGGCATGGTACTTATCGATAAGGTTGATATTGCAGGCGCATGACGAAGCGATCCGGCAACGCCCGATTCAGAGCCTATGGAAGGGGCTTTCCTTGCGCTTTGGTTATTAGCAAATGACTCGAAGCTTTCTTGGATCGAACAATGTTCTGGTATTGTTGCGCCGCCAACGGGAGAAACAAGAAACCAGAACCGCCACGCACGGTAAATGGGACAAATGACTCCCGTGCACTTCGAACCTTGCGCTTCCTTCAATTTCAGCGCACATCAAGCCAACAACCAGGAACAATAAGATGTTGAAGAAAAGGATTTGCCTGCTGGCACTGGGCATCGCGACTGCAAGCCAGGCGATGGCCAATGACCAAGAAGCAGCAAAGGGGTTTGTCGAGGACAGCCACCTCGATCTGTTCTTCCGCAATGCATATATCAAACGCGACAAGAAGTACGGTACAGAGGACCAAGCAGAGTGGGGCCAGGCCGCAACCGCGACCTTCACTTCCGGCTTCACCCAAGGAACCATCGGGATAGGTGTGGACGTGTTCGGTATGTACGCTGTTCGCTTGGACGGCGGCAAGGGTCGTAGCGGCGCCGCCGGTATCGACTTCTTCAAGCAGGGCGACAGCGGCTCCGCGGCGGACGATCTGTCCAAGGGCGGCGCGGCGGTGAAGTTCCGCATCTCCAACACCGTGCTCAAGTACGGCGACCAGATGCCCAGCCTGCCGGTGCTCAGCTACGACAACTCGCGCCTGCTCCCGGAAAGCTACAGCGGCACCCTGATCACCTCCAAGGAGATCGAGGGCCTGGAGCTGAACGCCGGTCGCTTCACCGCGGAATCCCGCAAGAGCGCCGAAGGGCGCGACAGCGGCGGCCTGAAGAGCATCAACGTGTTCGGCGGCAAGTACGCCTTCACCGATCACTTCAACGCCTCGCTGTACGCTTCCGACGTCGAGGACGTACTGAAGAAGCAGTACATCAACCTGAACTACACCATCCCGCTGCAGGCCGACCAGTCGCTGAACTTCGACTTCAACGGCTATCGCACCAAGCTGGACAGCGACTTCGCCGACCAGAACTTCAACGGTAACCGCGACAACAAGATCTGGAGCCTGGCGGCGTCCTACACCATCGACGCCCACACCTTCATGATCGCCCACCAGCGCAACACCGGCGACACCGGCTACAACTACGGCTGGTACCAGAACGCCGGCGGCATCGGCGACGGCGGCACCACCATCTGGCTGGCCAACTCCTACTGGTCGGACTTCAACGCCGAGGACGAGCGTTCCTGGCAGGTCAGCTACGCCCTGGACTTCGCCAAGTACGGCGTGCCCGGCCTGACCTACCGCGTAGCCTACGTGCGCGGCGACAACATCAAGACCGCCGAGACCAGCAACGGCAAGGAGCGCGAGATCTTCAACCAGGTCCAGTACGTGGTGCAGAGCGGCCCGGCCAAGGACCTCACCCTGCGCCTGCGTAGCTCGTTTGCTCGCGTTTCCGCTGATGCCCGCGATAGCTACTTCAGTGGCGGCAACGAAATCCGTGCCTTCGTCGAGTACCCGTTCAGCGTGTTCTGATCGAACCCACGAGCGCGACGAGAACCCCGGGCCAGTCCCGGGGTTTTCTTTTTTGCGTTTCGTGCTCCAGTTCAACCTTATCGGGTGGCGCCGCACAGCATCGGAAAGCCGGTGATAGCATTCGCTCTCGCTTGCCATTGCTTATCGATATCGACAATGCCGTTCCGGAAACACCTTCTGCTCCCCCTCCTCGGTCTTGCCCTGCTGCTCGGCGGTTGCGGCCCCAGTGTCAGTTACTCCTACATTCCGCCGACCAGCGATGCCGGCCTGCACTGCGTGACCCAGTGCAATGCCGAGAAGCGCCAGTGCAAGACCCTCGCAAAGCTGCAGCAGCGCCAGGACGAGGCGCTCTACCAGGCGCAGAGCACGGCCTACAACTACTGCATGCAGAACAGCGACAAGAAGAAGCGCAAGTCCTGTCCCTACCCGCAGCGCAACTTCGATTTCGGCGACGACTGCCAGGACGAGTACCGCAGTTGCTACCAGTCCTGCGGCGGCACCATCCGCCGCATCGTCCACCAGGACTGAGGCGCGACGCCCGGCAGGCATGCCGGACGTGCGGCAATACCGTCAGGCGAAGACGAAGTACTTGCGCACCGTCTCCACTACCTCCCAGGTACCACGCAGGCCCGGCTCGATGACGAACACGTCGCCCGCCCTCAGGTGCACCGGTTGCTCGCCTTCCGGGGTGATGATGCAGTAGCCGTCGAGGAAGTGGCAGAACTCCCAGCGTTCGTAGTTCACCTCCCACTTGCCCGGCGTGCAGATCCAGGTGCCCATCAGCTTGCTGCCGTCCGCCGAGGCGTATGCGTTGAGGTTGACGGTATGCGGATCGCCGTCGATCCGCTTCCACTTGGTGGCGTCCAGCACGGGTACGGGACAGGTATCGCGCAGTACGGTGATGAAATCTGACATGGTCGCTCCAGGAAGGCAGTGGATGAATGCCTCACCATAGGGCCACGCGCGGGGCGCCGGTTGTCTGGGTTCGACATCGGCCTAGCTGAAAGCGCTAGGCAGCCCGGGCGCTCAGCGACGCCTGCCATTCAGCGCTGCCAGCAGGTCGCAGACCATGATCAGCAGCAGCATGGGTACGGCGAACGGAAAGAACGCCAGCGCCGCGTATTCGTAGGCCTGACCCGTCCACCACAGGCAAAGGCTGGCGACCGCCACGAGCAGGAAGCTGGCGGCGACGATGAACTTGCACAAGCGCGAGGCGAACCTGAGCGTATCGTCCACGACGAATCTCCTTCGGCGACTCCCCCGCAGTCTGCCGAAACCGCTCTGTCCCGGCGGTGACGCAAGAATGACGATTCGGACAGAATTGTTACGCCTGCCGCAAAACTTCATTCCACTTTGTTAGCTGGCTAATCAAATTCCCCCTTGATATCGTCTTTTTCGCCAGATCCCCAAGGCCTGGCAAATGTCCCTTGTACAGGCCATTACCAACCCTCCCCCCGCTTGGTAATGGCCTTTTTTTCCCTTCTGCCGTAGTCCATGGAGATCGCATGCCACGCATTGCCCTGGTCCTGGGTGTGCTGCTGGTCAGCGCCTGCGCACAGCCTGTCACGCCGGACTCGATAGTCGAGGAATCGTTTTCCCGCAGCGCCAGCGAACGCCAGCTGGAAGAGCTGAACCGCCAGGGCCTTCCCTACGAGCAGTACCGGCTGCGCCGCCAGCGCATTCTCGGCCGCTGATCCCGGCGCCGCGCCTAGCGCTTCTTCGGCACCACCGCCCGCACCGCCTCGCAGACGACCAGCCCGACCATCAGCGGGATCAGCAGCGGCAGGATCGACATCGAGAGGTTTTCCGCTCCCGAGCTGAGGAGAAACGGAAACTGGCTGAGGAAGGCGACCATCGCCAGGCTGAGCAGGATCAGCAGGCCGTAGAGGCATGACGCCAATTTCAGAGCTTTTTCCATGACCGGGTAGAAAGTGAAGGATTCGGAAGAAAATCTACCCGCCCCGCTCCCCCGGTATGGCGAGAAGCAAGATTTTTTCAGATTCGGGTGCCCCGAAAAGACGCGAACCCGACCGACCGATCACCCCTCCATGCCCGTCGCGACAACCCGATCGGTCGGGTCCGGACTTGCAACATACCGCCGTGCCGATATCACGTCGCCTACCGGAACAAGGAGTTGTTCTTTTCGACGAACGTCCTCGCCTCCCGCTATCGCCCGCCCATCGCGACCTCGTATGCTCGCCGGGCGATGCCTCATGCCAGCAACCCTCACCCACAAGGGAGCAACACGATGAGCAACCTGCCTGCGATCATCCTGGTCCACGGCTTCTGGGGCGGCGCCGCCCACTGGAGCAAGGTCATTCTCGAACTGAAACGCCTCGGCCACGACAACCTGCATGCCGTCGAACTACCGTTGACCTCGCTGGCGGACGATGCCGAGCGGACGCGCAAGATGATCGCGCAGCAACAGGGGCCGGTCCTGCTGGTCGGACACTCCTATGGCGGCGCGGTGATCACCGAGGCCGGCAACCAGCCGAATGTGGTCGGGCTGGTCTATATCGCCGCCTTCGCCCCCGACAGCGGCGAAAGTCCCGGTGGCATCACCCAGGAGCACTTGCCCCTGGCCGCAGCGAACCTGGCGCCGGACAGCGATGGCTATCTCTGGGTGAAGGCGGACAGGTTCCACGAAAGCTTCTGCCAGGATCTCGCTGCGGACGAAGGGCTGGTCATGGGCATCACCCAGAAGGCTCCGCTGGCCAGCACTTTTGGCGATGCCATCGGCAGCCCGGCCTGGAAGAGCAAGCCCTCCTGGTACCAGATTTCCAGCGCCGATCGCATGATTGCGCCGGAGAACCAGGAGCGGATGGCCGCGCGGATCGCACCGAGGAAGATCGTCACCCTCGATGCCAGCCACGCGTCACTGGCCTCGCGAGCGAAGGAAGTAGCGGCGCTGATCGACGAGGCCGCCGTGGCCACCGCCCACTAGCGCCGCGCAGGACGCGGCAGCAGGCCTGGCCTGCTGCCGCGGCGGGCTCAGAGGCCGAGGGCGGACAGGTCGAGGCGGCCGTCGGCCATGGGCGGACACCAGAAGTAGCTGCCGCTGATCGGCCGGGTGAAACGGAACAGGCCATCGAGCACCCCGTCTTCCACGCCGATCATCCGTAGCCACTGGAGCTCGAAGGCCTCGAACGAGCGGCCGAAGGCGGCGAACAACAGCCCCGCGCGGTGCTCGTCGGACCAGGGCGCGCCGCGCCGCAGGAGGAACGCGGCGGGCTCGAAGCTTTCCTGCTCGGTGCGCTTGACGTGGGCGTAGGCCGGCGCGTCTTCCAGTTCTTCATCGTCGGACTTGCGGCGGCCGATGATGTTGTCCATCTCCTCGCCGGGGATCGCCTGCATCCGGTCGAAGTCATGCAGCCACTGCTGGACAGCAACGAAACTGCCGCCATCCAGGCCCGCACCGCGCCCGGAGACCAGCGCGGCTTCGAGCGCCGCATCGCCCTTGGGGTTCTCGGTGCCGTCCTTGTAGCCGGACAGGTCGCGGTCCTCGCCGTAGAGGAACGCATCCACCGCGCCGGTCCGCTGGAAGGCCGGCGCCAGCGACCGTTCCAGCGCGTGCGAACGCAGCGTCACCTCGCCGCGATCCTCGCCGCGCAGCCAGCACCACAGCGCGGAGGGCGTGGACGGCAGGTCGATGCCGGGCGCGGCGAGCACCGGATAGTCCTTCATGCCCTCGACGGTCTTGCCGAGGCTGAGCATCAGCGAATGGCCGATACCCACCACCAGCTGGTAACCATCGGTGGCCGCGGCCAGGCTGGCCAAGGTCGCGGCCACCTGCTCGGGTTGGGAAATACTGAAAAACAGGTAGCGACCCACCACCGGAATCGGGGTGAGAATGCCTGGCTGAGCCGCGCTCATGTTGCCTCCATCTATCATCAGGCCGTGCGCCGCTCGTGGCGATGCACCTTCGATCTCGTTCTGGTTCGAGCAATGCTCGGTCTCGGAGCGCAGCGGCGGGCGACGCCAAGCGAAGCGGCTCCGAAATACCCGCGCATCCTAAACCGGTGCAACGCCAGAGACCACTCGAAGACGAGGGAAAAGCGCGAAGCCGGACCTGCGTCGCTCAGAACTCCATCGGCATGAGACCGACCACCAGGCCGGCGACGGCAAGGGCAAACACCAGCAGGGCCTTGGCGAGTTCGAGATGATGGGCGTTCATGGGCTTACCTGTCGGAGGGAAAGCCTGACGCTAGACGCCGAACATTGCAGTTGTGCAATCAGTCCCGGTCCGCTTGCGGCGAAACCGCTCCGCTCGCCGAAAGCAGGCCCAGCGCATGCTCCAGCGCCGCATCCAGGACCTTGTCGCGCGCCACCTCGCTCGCCTGGGCACGCGCGAGAAGCACCGCGCCGACCGACAGGCAGGTGAGCACCCAGGCCCGGTTCTCGTCGCCCATCAGTTCGGCCAGCCGCCGTTGCCGTTGTTCCAGGGCGCGTTCGAAGGTTTCCCGCACCTCGGGCCCTGCCCGGCCCACCTCGGCGGCCAGTGCCGGAATCGGGCAGCCCATGTCGGCATGCTGCGCATGACCGCGACTGAGGTAGAGACGGGTGGCGCCGGCCAGTTGCTCCAGGCTGTCCAGCGGAAAGGCATCGTGCTGGGCGCTCAGCTCGCGCTGCAGGATCGCTTCGAGCAACTCCGCCTTGCTGGAGAATTGCGAGTAGAACGCCCCGGTGGTAAGACCAGCCGCCTTCATCAAGGTGTCCAGGCCGGTGCTGGCGAAGCCCTGGCGCTTCACCAGCGGAGCGGCCTTGCTCAACAACAGGGCGCGGGTGGCCTGTTTCTGTTCCGGTTTGTAGCGCATGCAGACTATCCGTTGGTTGGGGAGACGATGGCGCGACATTGGATAATGATCGTTATATAACAATCGTTATCCAATGAGGAAGCCGCAATGACTCTAGCACCGCGACACCTGCGCATAGAACAACGAGGACGCGTCCTGCAGGTCCTGCTCGACAATCCCCCGGCGAACTTCCTCACCACGGCGGTGATGCAGGAACTGGCCGACCTGCTGGACGACCTGGAGCAGCGCCAGGACATCGGTGCCGTCATCCTTTCCGGAGCGGCGGATGGGGTCTTCCTGACCCACTTCGACGTCGACGAGATCGAGCGCGCCGTCGCCCCCATCACCTTTTCCATGCCGGCCTGGCTGACACGCCTGCTGCTGGAAAGCGAAAGCCTCCTGCGCCACTTGCCTGGGGCGAGGAAGCTGCTGCGGCGCACCCTGCTGGCAGGCGTCGCCGACATGAACCTGTTCCATGAGGTCACCGCGCACATGCGCCGCATGGACAAGGTGTTCATCGCCGCGATCAACGGCCTGGCCCTGGGCGGCGGCTGCGAGCTGGCGCTGGCCTGCGACCTGCGCCTGATGGCCGAGGACGACCAGGTGGAACGCTTCCTCGGCCAGCCGGAAGTACTCATCGGCCTGATACCGGGAGGCGGCGGCACCCAAATGCTGGCGCGCAGCCTGGGCGTAGCCAGGGCCCTGGAGCTGTGCCTGGAAGGGCAACTGCTGGAGCCGCGCCAGGCCCTTGCGCTGGGCCTGGTCAACGGGCTGGCGCCAGCGGAGGAGCTACTGGAAGCCGCCGACGCGCTGGCGCAACGCCTGTCCCGGCGCTCGCCGCAGGCGGTGCACCTGATCAAGCGTTCGATCTACCAGGCGGCTTCCCGCGACTGGACGGAGGGTATGGCCAGCGAAAAGGCCGGCTTCCTCTCCGCCGCCTCCCAAGGCAATACCCGCCGCGCCATGCGCGAATACATCGAACGGGTGCGCACCATCACCCGCGAAGAGCGTCCTTTCCGCCGTGCGGATTTCGACGACCTGACCGAAGGCAACGCCATCGACATGGCCTACAGGTGATCTGCATGACTGCCTCCCCTTCCCCGGTTTCCGCCACGCCTTGGCTGACCCTGAGCATTCGCCTGATGGCCGGCGGCTTCCTGCTGTTCTTCGGCCTGGCCCTGGCCACGCTGCTCCTGCGGCTCGACCAGTCGCTGCTCGACTCCGACGCCGGGCGCCTGCTGCTCCGCCTGGTTCGCTGGGGCGACCAGCAAGGCGGCGGACAGCACTATGAGCTGATGATCTCGACGATCTACCTGGTCTGGGGCGCATTCCTCTGGCGCGCCGCCAGCCAGCCCTTCCGCCACCGGCTGTTCATCGACTTCACCGTGGCGGCCAATGCCGCGCACTTCGGCCTGATGTTCCTGCAGGGACTGTTGATGCCCGGCGAACACATCCACCTGGCCGGCGATGTCCTGCTGGGCTGGGCCTCGCTGCTGCCGCTGATGCTGTTCTGGATACCGCAACGCAAGCGGGCAGCCCCTTCGCTCGCCGTCGAGCGGAGGTGACGACAGTGGAACGGCCCCCAAAGGGGCCTAGCAGTTCGAACAGGCTCCTCTTGATGCCGTTGCGGACTGGCCTATGCTCACGGTGTGTGCGAACCCCAAGGGTATTTCCCGACCAGCTCCCCCGCGGTCGGGATTTTTTTTGCCTGTCGCTCAGCGCACCGGATCGAAGGGCGAATAGCCCCGCCGGCGCAGGCTCGCCAGGGGCGCGAACAGCGGCTCCGGCAGATCGGCCCAATCGAACCAGGCCCAGCCGTCGCACTTGCCCGGCTCCATGAGGCGCGCCTCGGCATCCTCCGCGCAACCGGCCAGGATGAACGCGGTGAGGTAGTGGCGCCCCTCGAAGACGTCATTGCTGAACGGGCCGTGGCGCAGTTCGCTCAGCGCCAGGCCGGTCTCTTCCAGGGCTTCGCGCAGGGCGCAGTCCTCCACCGCCTCGCCGAACTCGAGATGGCCGCCGGGCGCCGACCAGCAGCCAGCGCCGTGGCTGCCCTTGCGGCGCCCCAGCAACACCTTGCCGTCCCGCAAGATCAGGACGCCCACGCCTACCTGCGGTGCCGGCATCGTCGCACTCCTGCTTCGGGATCAGAGATGGAGCGTACCGCTCATGTACAACGCCGCCTTGCCGGAGATGACCACCCGCTCGCCGCGCACGTCGCATTCCAGGCGCCCCTTGCGCGCCCCGCCCTGCTCGGCGCTCAGCCGGGTCTTGCCCAGGCGCTGCGCCCAGTACGGCGCCAGGGAGGTATGCGCGGAACCGGTCACCGGGTCTTCGTTGACGCCGACGTTGGGCCCGAACCAGCGCGAGACGAAATCGAAGCGCTGGCTGCGCGCGGTCACCGCCACCCCGCGGCACGGCAGGCCCTTCAGCCGGGCGAAGTCAGGCGCCAGGGCAGCGATCGTCTTTTCGTCGTCGACCACCACGAGGTAATCGTCGGTCTTCAGCACTTCCGCCTCGACAATGCCCAGCGCCTCCAGCAGTCCGTCCGGTGTCGCGCAAGGTTCCGGACGCTTGGCCGGGAAGTCCATCGCCAGCGAGTCGCCCTCGCGCCGTACGCTCAGCTCGCCGCTGCGGGTGGCGAAACGCAGTACCGGGGAAGCGTCGTCGAGCTTGTGGATCAGCACCCAGGCCGTCGCCAGGGTCGCATGGCCGCACAGGTCCACCTCGACCTGCGGCGTGAACCAGCGCAATCGATAGTCGCCGTCGCGGCCGACGACAAAGGCGGTTTCCGAAAGATTGTTCTCTTCCGCGATGGCCTGCAGACGCTCGTCGTCCAGCCAGGCATCGAGGGGGCAGACCGCCGCCGGATTGCCCTGGAAGGGACTGTCGGCGAATGCGTCTACCTGGAAGATCGTCAGTTCCATGTTCCGGACTCCTGTATCGATGGGCTGCGCACCTTAGCAGCCGGACCTCGACCAGGACAATGCCGCGCCCCCGCGCGGTTGCGCCAGCGCAGGCGCCTCGCTCAGATCTGCCGGATATCCAGCAGCGCCCAGACCTGGTAACCCTGGCGCTTGGCTTCCTTCTCCGCCTCCAGTTGCGCGGTGACCTTGCTGATGGAGCGCGAGCGATGCTCGAAACGCAGCGGCAATCCCGCCCCGTCCTTGCGCACGCTCAGTTCGACGATGGTGTAGCGGACCGGCTGGCTAGCCTCGGTCCGGGCCTTTTTCGGTCGTGTTTCGGCAAGGCCCAGCGCCTTGCGCATCTGTTCTTCAGAGTAGATTTCCTGCACGCATTCACCCAGATTGAATAAAACCCGCAAATCCTATTGGTTCGCGACCCCACTTGCCAGGATAGTCGGCGAAGCGGGTCACACATCGACGCGAAAATCGCGCCTACCAGATCCGGCAGCTTCATCGAAACCGCCGCCGACATAAGCTGTGGGCGCTGTACATCCCTGGATCCTTTCCCGGCCTGCTCCACGCGGCCGGGATTTTTTTTGCCCTTCACCCTTGCGCCGACTGCGGACGCCAGGCTGGCCTTCAGCCTGTCCGGCAGCTATACCGAAAGTCTCCACCGTGATCAGGATCCAGTATGCTCGCCTGCCCCCTCCCTCCCGACGAAGCCCTGCGCCAGCAGGCCCTGGACGACATGGCGCTGGTCGACACCCCCGCCGAACACTACCTGGACGCCCTGGTGGAACTGGCGCGGGAAACCTTCGGGGTGAAGACCGTGCTGATCAGTCTGATCGACCACGACCGCCAATGGTTCAAGGCCCGTATCGGCCTGGATGCCGAACAGACGCCGCGCGACCTGTCCTTCTGCGGCCACGCCATCCTGGCCAGCGAACCGCTGATGGTGACGGACGCCTCCAGGGATCCGCGTTTTCACGACAATCCGCTGGTCACCGGGCCGCCCTTCATCCGCTTCTACGCCGGCGAGCCCCTGCACGCCAGCAATGGCCAGGCCATCGGCACACTCTGCCTGATCGACCCGAGCCCGCGGCTGCTGGATCTCCGGGAAGGACGCCAGCTCAATCGACTGTCGATCCTGGCCGAAGGATATCTCCAGCTACGCAGCCTCACCGAGCACACCCGCTTCCTGCGCCAGGAGATCGACCGGGAGCAGCGCAAGTCACTGCTCGACCCCCTCACCCAATTGTGGAACCGGGCCGGCTTCCACGCGCTGCACCAGCATGAACTGGAGTTGGCGCGGGCCAGCGACCAGCGCATCGGCATCATCTACAGCGATATCGACCATTTCAAACGTATCAACGACACCCTGGGGCACCGGGCCGGCGACAGCGTCCTCCGCGAGGCGGCTTCGCGACTGCGCGCGGCGCTGCGGCCGGAAGATCTCCTGGCGCGTTTCGGCGGCGAGGAGTTCGTGGCGATGGTCCGGGTCCGCGAGACCACGGAACTGACCATGATCGCCAATCGCATCCGCGAACTGATGGAAGCGACCCCGATCGACTGTGCCGGCACGTCCGTGCCGGTGACCATCAGTGCCGGCTGTACCCTGGCCGGCAGCGGCGAAGAACCGGAACGGGCACTCGCCCGGGCGGATGCCGCGCTGTACGACGCCAAGCGTGCCGGACGCAACCGGGTGGTCAGCGTCTGACCAGGGCTAGTCCTCCAGCCCTGCGCAATCGGCGCAGATAGAGAAACCCTCGCTATCGACTGGCACCTGGACCGCGTCGCAATATTCGCAGGAACGTCGCCTGCCGGTTCCGCAGGCATCGGGCTCGTCGAGCGCGCCGAACGTATCTTCGTCACGCTCGTCCTCGAGGTAATCGTTATCCAGCAGGTGATCGTGTTCGGGTTCGTGAATATCGTCTTCGTCGCTCATCTTCGACTGCCTGCCGGCTGCGTGAGGCGGTCTTATAAAGGCAGCGACAGCGCCCGTCAACGGCTCAACCCAGGTACAGACGCAGTTGCAGCCGGATTCGCTCCGGCTCGCCGTCGATCGGCGCAGGGCGACTGTCGAATCGCTGGGCGCCCTGGACCATGTAGAACGCTTAGGCATGCAAATCGGCTCCTCCCCCTGCCTCATTGCACTAGAATCGCCCGGCGCAGCGCCTGCGCCCTCAAGCCTCTTTCGTAGAAAACACCATGAGCAAACTGCAACATATCGGCCTGTTCCTGTTCGTTCTTCTTTCCGCCGGCCTGGCGCTCGGCTACCGAGTCGACTGCCCGGACGGCAGCCATGTCGAGACCTACCTGCTTCGCGGCCTGGGCGCGCGCCTCCTCGGCAACGATCTCTGCGAGCAGGCAGCGCCCTGACGCCGGGCGTTCCCGGATCCGACGGCGCCCGCCTATCGAGCCGGCAAGCCTCCGCCAACGCCAAGCCTTGCCGAAGCGATGGGCCACCAGCGCTAACCGGCCAGTTGCAACCAGAGCGAAAACACGCCCAGCGCACACCAGAAGCCGGCGAACAGGAACGGCACGCGTCGCGAGAACAGCAAGGTTTTCTCGAAGCTGCCGCGGTTGACCTCGCGTTCGCTGAACAATGGCGAATCATCGTAGGCCAGGCCGATTTCCGGATCGCTGTGCAGCAGGCAGGACTGCTTGAACTGCCAGTGGCAGATGATCTCCGAGGATGCCTGGATGCCCGGCCAGGCATGCAGGGAATTGACGATCCCGAGCAGTGCCAGGAGCGCCGGCACTACCAGGGTGAACAGCTCGCCCCAGGCCGGGTTCAGGTTGGCCATCGACGAGGCGTAGGCGATGACCAGGAACGACTGTGCCGTCAGGTAGGCGTTGGTCCGACTGGATAGCTGGCCCGTCTCGTAGTGGATTTCCCGCCGGTAGAAGTCCAGCCGCTCCTTGGCTGAACAGAAGATCCGGACATCGGATTCTTGCGACAACGGCCCTCCGGGCATGATCAACCTGGACACAAGCACGACACCTCGAACGAATGGATGGGCTTGTTTGGAAAGAACCGATCCACGCCGGTTCGGAATCTCCGACGACCGTTCCCCGCGCCGGTAACGATTTCCGCCACCGCCCCGCTGGCCATGGAACTCCACGGGGCCCTGGCCGCCGCACGCCTGCGCAAGGTAAAAAGGGCGATCCTCCCGGATCGCCCTCCTGCATCAGAACAACGCCCCCAGGTAAGCCGCCGCGCCGCCGCCGAACTGTGCACCGACGTTGACCCCGGCCATCAACAGGGCGCCACGGGACGATTGCAGTAATTGCCGCGACATGCTGGCGCCCAGCGCGGCGGTCAATGGCGAGGCGCTCGCCAGCGCCACCGCCGCCAGCAGCTTGGGATCGAGGCCGAAGAGGATCGCCGTGCCCGAACCGCCGGCGATGACTCCCGCGCCGAGTTCTACGTACATGCAGGGCCCGGTGAAGTCGCCGCGGGACAAGTCGCGCCCCACCAGGCCGTCCGCGACCAAGACGGTTCCGGTGCTCGGCAACGCCTCCAGCGCACCGGCCCCGCCAACGCTCTTGCCCTTGACATTGAGGTTGACCTTGCCGAAGCGCGGCAGGCGCATGCCCAGTCCGATCCCGCCGCCCACCCCGCCATAGCGGAAGGACACGTTCTCACCCTCCGGCGAGAGCAACGTGATGGAGCCGCCGCTGCCCGCCAGGAAGGCCACGGTCACACCTCCGCCGCTGGCCGTCACATAGCGCCAGCGACTCTCGTTGAGGGGCAAGGGAATGGGAAGTTGCGACATGACTTCAATGTCCTTTTGAGGTCGGTTGAGAAGAACGCAGGCCCAGCAATCCCCTGAACCCGACAATACCGAAGAGTGCGCCGAAGCCGCAGAGGAAAGCGCTGGTTCCCCAGAGCGCGCCGGCATCGTCGACTATCGCGCTGGCCGCCGGCCGCCCAGCCTCGTAGAGGACGCGAACCGGCTCGCCCACCTGGTAGCCGAAGATGAAGCCGCCCTGGGGATAGGAAATCCGCTCGCCGGAAACGCTGGTGAAATCGATCTGCGGATGCGAACCACCGGCATTCAAGGCGCTGACCGTCCCCTGGGCTTCCTGCGCAGTACGCAGGAAATGGTACTGCTCGACGGTCTTGAAACCGCCGGCGAGCAGGAGGCCGAGTCCGAGCAGGAAAAAAAGGGAAGCGTGAAGAAGTCCGCCGATACGCGAACCGGAAGAGGTCGTCATGAGCCTTGTCGCCTGAATCATCCGTGAAGGCGCTAGGGTCGGAAAAGACCGCCCCCGCTGTCAATAGCGGCTATGCGATGAAGCGCGAGCCCAGGCGAGCACGGGCCGAGCGGCCTTTTTCGGGGCGCAAACGAAAAAAGGCGACCCTTTCGGATCGCCTTTCTTGTCCCGCCAGCAGCGCGGGATTTGTTTGGTAGGCACGATTGGATTCGAACCAACGACCCCCACCATGTCAAGGTGGTGCTCTAACCAACTGAGCTACGTGCCTGCTGATGGCGCGCATTCTACAGACCCCAAAAACACCGTCAAGCTTTTTTTTCGCTAACTCTCTGAAAAAGTGGAATTTTTATTTTCATGGGGTCCGTTGAAAATTTTGCACGGAGGCTAGCCGGCCGATTTCGACTCGGGTAGCATCCGGGCATCCGTAAAAAATAAAAAACAGAGGTGCAAGATGCCGCACACCCCCTACCCCTCCTCCTATTACGCCGCGTCGGCCAATCCCGCGCCGCCCCGCCCGGAACTCCAGGGCGAGGTCGAAACCGACGTCTGCGTGATCGGTGCCGGCTATACCGGCCTCTCCACCGCCCTGTTCCTGTTGGAGAATGGTTTCAAGGTCACCGTACTGGAAGCCGCCAAGGTCGGCTTCGGCGCTTCCGGGCGCAACGGCGGCCAGATCGTCAACAGCTACAGCCGCGACATCGACGTGATCGAGCGCACCGTCGGCAAGCGCGAAGCGCAGTTGCTCGGCGAGATGGCCTTCGAAGGCGGGCGCATCATCCGCGAGCGTGTGGCCCGCTACGGTATCCAGTGCGACCTGAAGGACGGCGGGGTGTTCGCCGCCTTCACCGAGAAGCAGATGGATCACCTGCGCGCACAGAAACAGTTGTGGGAACGCTACGGCCACAACCAATTGGAGATCATGGACGCCAAGCGCATCCGCGAGGTGGTGGCGACCGACAACTATATAGGCGGCATGCTCGACATGAGCGGCGGCCACATCCAGCCGCTGAACCTCGCCCTCGGCGAAGCGGCGGCAGTGGAGTCACTCGGCGGCAGAATCTACGAGCAGAGCCCGGCGACCCGCATCGAGCGCGGCGCCAGCCCAGTGGTGCATACCCCGCAAGGCAAAGTGAAGGCGAAGTTCATCGTGGTCGCCGGTAACGCCTACCTCAACGGTCTGGTCCCGGAACTGGCGGCCAAGTCGATGCCCTGCGGCACCCAGGTGATCACCACCGAGCCGCTGAACGAGGAACTGGCCCACAGCCTGCTGCCGCAGGACTACTGCGTGGAAGACTGCAATTACCTGCTCGACTACTATCGCCTCTCCGGCGACAAGCGCCTGATCTATGGTGGCGGCGTGATCTATGGCGCTCGCGATCCGGCGGACATCGAGGCGATCATCCGGCCGAAGATGCTCAAGACCTTCCCGCAACTGAAGGACGTGAAGATCGACTTCGCCTGGACCGGCAACTTCCTGCTGACCCTCTCGCGCCTGCCCCAGGTCGGCCGCATCGGCGACAACATCTACTATTCCCAGGGTTGCAGCGGCCACGGCGTGACCTACACCCACGTCGCCGGCAAGGTCCTGGCCGAAGCCCTGCGCGGCCAGGCCGAGCGCTTCGACGCATTCGCCGGCCTGCCGCACTACCCCTTCCCCGGCGGCAAGCTGTTCCGCGTACCGTTCACCGCCATCGGCGCCTGGTACTACAGCCTGCGCGACAAGCTCGGGGTCTAGTCCGCGTCGGTAGAACGGCACCCCGGGGTGCCGTTTTTTCTGTCCGCGCCTCAACCTTCGCTACGGATCTGCGCATGACTGATCAGGGCGAAGATCAGGCTACCGCCGACGATGTTACCGCCCAGGGTAGGCAGGGCGAACTTCAGCAGGAACTCGGACCAGTCGATTTCCCCGGCGAACACCAGGTAGCCTACCTCCGCCGAACCCACCACGATGTGGGTGAAGCTGCCCAGCGCCATCAGATAGGTGACCATCGCGATGATCCAGATCTTCGCGCCCTCCGCCGCCGGGATCAGCCAGACCATGGTGGCGATCATCCAGCCGGAAACGATGCCCTTGGCGAACATCTGCGCCAGGTCGTTGTGCATCACCTCGCGGCCGATCTCGAGGAACGCCGCGTCGGCCGCTTCATTGAAGATCGGCAGATGCAGCACCGCCCAGGCGAACAGCAGCGTACCGACGATATTGCCGAACAGCACCACGCTCCAGAGACGCAACAGTTGCCAGGCCTTTTCCAGGGTCGGCTCGGTCATCACCGGCAACACGGCGGTCAGGGTGTTTTCGGTGAACAGTTGCTGGCGGGCGAGGATCACTGCCAGGAAGCCCATGGGATAGCCGAAGCTGCTGACGATGATCGCCCATTCCTGCTCGGGCAGGGCCGCGCGGAACAGGCCCATGCCCATCAACGAAAGGCCGATGGTCAGTCCCGCCGCCACCGCCGACCACCAGAGCGCCGCCACCGTGCGCTGCAGCTCGTGTTCGCCCTGGACGCGAATCACCTCGTGCAGGACAGCGGCGCGCGGTGGCTGCTTGTCGTCGATCTCCCGCCGCTCGTTGGCGGTCAGCGCCGTGGCCGAACGTCCGTCGGCCGGTTTCTCTTTCCGCTCCTCGCCGCGCGCACGCGGCTTGCGCGCGCCCTCCGCTGCACGCCCCTGGCGCTTGCCCGCCGCGCCGCCCTTGGCCGGTTGTCGGGGGCCGGGAGTCGAAGTCTGCTTGTCGTTGGCCATGCTCTGCACCTGAGTGGGGTCCACCCAGGTATAGAGCCGTCTCGCTGGAACGGGGTTCCGACAACCTTCGGCTGGGCCGCCTCAGCGGGGCGGTGCGCCAACGGGACAGGCCGGCAGCTCGGCGCACCGAGCCGCGGGTGCGACGGCCTGCGGCAAGGCCGCAGCGAAGCGGGCTTCCCCAGGCTGCAATGCCCGCGCGCAGGCCTGCGCCTGGCGCGCCGGCGCCGCGCAACCGCGTTCCGCCAGCAACTGGGACAGGTTGAACCAACCCGCGGCGAAATCCGCGCGACGCTCGACGCTGGTGAGCATGGCCTGTTCGGCAGCGGCGGAATCGCCTGCGGCGTAGCGACTGTTGCCCAGGGCGAACCAGGCGAAGGCGTCCTCAGGCCAGCGTCGCACGGCTTCTTCGTAGGCGCGCCGGGCAACCTTGGGGTGGCCGGTTTCCTCGCTGTCACTGGCGGCCTTGAGCCACGGGACCGCCGCTGCCGTGGCCGGCAGGCGGTCACCCGGCAGGGTCAGCACCGCCCAGCGTCCCGAACGCTGCCAGGTCGATTCGAAGCTGGTGAAGTCGGTGACCCAGCGCCGGGTGATGCCCGAGCGCAGCACCAGTTCTCGGCGCTCCCGATCGAAGCCGACCACCACCGCGAAGTGCCAGCGCGGCCACCAGGAGAAAGCCTGGTTCTGTAACACCAGCACCGGGTTGCCCGCCGCGACCTCCTCGAGCACGCTCTCCAGTCCGCCTTGCAGCGGATAGACCAGCATGCCGTGGCGGCGCGCCGCGGCGACCATCTCCAACTGCAAGCTGCCCTCGCGACCGGGAATGAACACCTCGTCCTTCAATTGTCCCGGCGTCAACGCCAGGCCGCGCTGGCCGAGCATCGTGGCCAGCGCGGCGGGACCGCACTGGTAGGCTTCCTGAGGGAAGAACGGCACGTCGCGCAGCTCCACCCGTGCGGGCAGCGCCGCGCTTTCCGGCGGCAGCCTCGGCGGCTGCGCGCAGCCGCCGAGCAATGCGGCGAGCAGCAGCGCCCCTGCCAG
This sequence comes from Pseudomonas sp. KBN12P06040, assembly GCF_037574965.1. Lineage (NCBI taxonomy): Bacteria > Pseudomonadati > Pseudomonadota > Gammaproteobacteria > Pseudomonadales > Pseudomonadaceae > Pseudomonas > Pseudomonas sp. KBN12P06040. Next base: position 2,477,703 of record NZ_JBBELS010000001.1, on the reverse strand, counting down.
CCGCCTCACCGATTGATGCATTTGATGAAGCTGAAGATGTCCGTGGCGCAAAGCATGTCGGTGATGATGAAGATCACCAGGAACAGCACGATGATGCCGATGATGCCGCCCGCCGGTGCCTGGTCCAGTTGCTGGTTGAACTGTGCCAGCTCGGCGTTGGTCAGGCTGTTGATGCGGCTCGCCACCTGGTCGCGGGGCACGCCCATGGCCTCCAGTTTCTTCTGTACACCCTGGTCGTCGAGCATCTTCAGCAGTTGCTGGCGATCGAGGTTGTGCTGCTGTTGCTGCATGACCTCGGCGGTGCCGATCATCGCCGCCTGGGCGAGCGGAACCTCGGCGAAGGTGAGCAGGTGCAGCGCAGCCAGGACGGCAGCGACACGGCGAATGCTTGTTGTTGTTCTCATGGGAATGACCTCTGCGTGAAACCCGACTATCAGCCCTGGGAGGCGAAGCTTGGTTCCGCGTCGCCGACCTCCCCTGAGTATCGTCCCGATCGCCGTTTTCCGCCGCCTCGGCGCCGATGCCCGCCCCAGGCGGCACGACGACCCGCCGCGCCCAGGCGACGAAGCGGCATTCGTTTTTATGCAATTCGCATATACTCCGGCTCGCCGCGAGAAAACCGGAGCATGCGCGATCTCGGCGACATCGACGCATATCCCCGCCGCAGCCTCGTACACGGCGTCGAAACCGCGCGCCGCCCCGGACGACAGAGCCTCCGGCACGGCGAAAACTAAGGATTCCTGAGCTTCCATCTTGTCCAGATTTGCCCAACCTTGAGCGAGCGGGCCAACGGGACGGGAGTTGTATGGATGCTAGGTACCCGGCTAAAAGCCGCAAGAATCAGAGCGGGATACTCGCAGAAGCAGTTGGGCATGTTGGTGGGAATGGACGAGTTTTCCGCCAGCGCACGGATGAACCAATACGAACGCGAACGGCACTCCCCCAACATGCGGACTTCCGAACAGCTGGCCATGGTCCTCCAGGTCCCCATGGCCTACCTCTATTGCCCCGAGGACGAGCTGGCCGAGCTCATCCTCAAGGTGTCCAGCCTGACACCCGAGTTCAAGAAAGAGCTGACGCGTTTCATCGAACAGTTGCTCGCGGCCCAGGGATCAACCAGCCGCCAGCCTGTACGCACAAGGAGTGAACTGTGAACAAAAGCTTGGATTCAGACTCGATAACCACCGCCATAATGGCCCTGCGTCGCCTGCGCGACACGCACCCGGAGCAGTACCGGGAGCTGCTGCCGTTGTGCGCCTCGGGGCTGGTGGAGACCCTGGTCGGACAGAGCGACGGGGACGACCGCAGGAAGGCCGAGACGCAGAGCGAGACCATCGCCCGCTGGACCTGGCTGCAGTTGCTCGGCTGGGCCCAGAACAACAGCCTCAGCCAGCAGCAGATCGAAAGCCTCTACAGCATCGTCGAAGGCATCCGCAGTTGCCGGCCGCTGATGCAGGAGCGCGCCCGTCTCCTGCAACTGGCGCGAGGCTGAGGCCCCGGCGCGGCTAGAGGCCGTACCGGGTTGCCTGGAGAGGAGCGAACATGCCAGCGTCGGCCGGGATGTCGACACCCCATAGCCAGCGCGAGGCGTCAGCGAAGCCAGCTGGACGAACCAGGGCTTTGAGGTGGCATCGGCGAACTTCTTGAACTGCCAGGCCGGTCCGCCCATATAGGTGGGGCTGCCGTAGACGATGGCATCGGCTTCGACGAGCCGAACAACTTCGTCCAGTTCTTCAAGCGCGAGGTCGGCCAGGTGCCCGGGGCCTTCCGCCGCGAACAGCGTGGCGGCCGAACGCCAGCCTTGCCGCAGCGCACAGAGCGCACGTGACCTGGCGCCCGCAGCGCTCCGGCCTGATTCGCAGTTTCGTCACGCCGGCGCGCGGCCTGGCGCAAATGTGAACGGTTGCCGCCACGCCGGGAGAGGCTTCTTCCTAGACTCCGCGCCACGTTCACTCAAAGGAGAAACAACGTGGCCAAGACATGGATCTACGCAGCCTCGGCCGCCGCCATCGGCGGTGCGCTGATCGGCGGCTGGCTGCTCGACCCGGCTCCGCCCGAGGCACCGCCGCAGGCCCGCCAGTCCCCCGCCGCCCAGGCAGTCGCCGCCCCAGCAGCGGCGCTCGCGGCGCCGACGGCGGACACTACCCACATGCTCGCCCCGGCCCCCGTCGCAGCGCCCGCGCCACGCGAGCGGGTGACGCTCTGGCAAGGCGAACTGCGCAGCCGCGAAGGCGCCCAGGGCATTCCCGAATACCTGGCGCAGATCGAACCCGCCCTGCTCGACACGCTGGCGCTCGGCCAGGTGCTGGAAATGAGCCTGCCGGGTCGCGAGCGGCCCTTGCAGGCACGCCTCGCCAGCACCCATAACAGCGCCGGCCTGCCGGTCTGGCGCGGCGGCCTGGTGGACGGCGACGAGGCGGAAAGCCTGACCGTGGTGCGCGGCAGCCTGGAAACCCACATCAATGTCGCCACCCTCGACGGCAGCTACTCGATCATCGTCGACAACCGCAGCGGCAAGACCCGGGTGATCGACGAGAACGACATCGCCGCGCGTAGCGACCCGCATGGCGATCATGTCGACGCGCCGCTCGCCGAGCTGCCACCGATGCCGCCGCCCGCCCAGGGCTGAGCCCACCTTCCCAGCATGTTTCCCCAGCGGTGCCCTCGGGGCGCCATGGCTTCCTATTGTCCGAACACAGGCAACCCATGAAGAAATCCCTGCTCTGCTCCACCCTCGCCCTGGCGGTAGCCTCTGCCGCCCAGGCCGCGCCGAAGACCGTCGACATCATGGTGCTCTACACCCCCGCGGCGACCCAGACCGGAAACGGACGCGACATCGATGCGCGGATCGCCAGCTACATCGAGTTCGCCAACACCGCCTACGAGAAGAGCGGCGTCGACCTGCGCCTGCGCCTGGTGCACAAGCAGCGCCTGGACTGGGCCGACTACCCGACGGTGACCGGCACCAACCTCGATCGCTTCATGCGCGACCCGCAGGTGCAGCGCCTGCGCGAGCAGTACGGCGCCGACCTGGTCAGCCTGGTCAACCGCTCGCAGAACAGCGGCAACGGCTACATCACCTGCGGCATCGGCTACATGGGCTCGGGCGATAAGAACAGCGGGCGCTTCCACGGCAACGCCAAGGACATTGCCTACAACCTCACCGGGGTCGACTGCGGGCTCAACACCTTCGCCCATGAAGCCGGCCACAACATGGGCCTGCGCCACTCCTACGAGCAGGACCTGGAGTCCAGCTACTACGATCCGCGCTACGCCCACAGCGGCACCTACGAATGGAGCCGCGGCTACGGCGTGCAGGGGCGCTTCGCCACCGTGATGGCCTACCCGCATGCCTTCGGCACCAACAAGCAGGCACCGTTCTTCGCCAACCCGCGCCTGGTCAACGCCGAATGCGCCAACCAGCCCTGCGGTCGCGAAGAACACGCCGACGCCGTACGCGCGCTGAACAGCATGGCCACGCAGATCGCCGACTTTCGCCCGACCAAGGTACCCGGCACGGTCAACCCGGGCTCCGGCGGCGACACGCCGACCCCGCCGGACCTGCCATGGTGCACGAAAGCCAAGCTCGGCGGCCTGCTCGGCGATGGCGAGTTCGCCAGCATGGAAGGCTGGCGCGCATGGTCCGGCAACGCCCAGCTGAGCCTGGTGAACGTCGCCAAGGGCTGCCGCGACAATGCCTTGCTGGTCGACGTGCGTGGCTTCGATCTGCTGGTCCGCCCCATTGCCCCCCTGCGCGCCGGCAGCGGCTACCGGCTGAGCGGCAAGGTCATGCTCAAGGCCGCCAATACCCGTGAAACCGTGCGCATGGCGCTGCTCAGCGAACGCGCCGATGGCGCCCTGGCCTACAACCCGGCGCAGAGCGTCGAACTGTCGGTCAGCGGCAACGAGTTCAGTCGCCTGGAGAAGACCTTCGACTACCGTCCCGCCGCCGACCAGCGCAACCTCTACGTGGCGGTCTGGAGCGACAGCGGCGCCAGCCTGCTGGTCGACGAGATGAACCTGCAGGAAGCGCAGGCCGCGCCGCCGAGCGTACCGCCGGCGCCGAAACGCATCGCCTACGACTTCGAGAGCGGCATCGGCGGCTGGAGCGGCGTGCATGCCAGCACCCGCGCCACGCGCGTCGCCAGCGCCGGGCGGCTGGCCCTGGAAGCCTACCAGCGGCGCTACGCCGGCACCGGCGCGAGCACCAGCCTGCTGGGCAACCTGGAAGCAGGCCGGACCTACGCGTTCAGCGCGGACGTACGGGTCGGCGACGGTCGCGGCTCGCAGGCCATGACCTATGCCTACCTCTACCTGGAAAGCCAGGGTCGGCCCGGCGAATACCTGCCCCTGGGCTACAAGGTGGTCGAGAATGGCCGCTGGGCCAGCCTGCGCGGCCAGGTGCAATTGCCGAAGGGGCCGATCAAGCGTGCTGAACTGATGATCCTCAGCGGTAACCAGCAGGAGTCGATGTTCATCGACAACGTCCAGTTGCTGCAGAAGTAGGACGCTTCCCCTCCGTGCCCCCGGCAGGCACGGGGGGATTTTGCGGAGCGCTCCAGGCTGGATGCAGCGATCATGAAATTATCGTTTTACGATAATTTATTATTAAACTATGATCACTCCGGTTTCCCTCGTTTCCGAGGGGCCTGCCCACCTTCCCAGGAGTACCCCCGATGACAAGCGACCGCCTGGCCGGCTACAGCCGCCTGATGGCTACCCTGACCCTGCTGTTGATCGCCGGCATGCTGCTGCTCAACGCCGCGTGCTGGATCTTCCCCGACCTCGCCAGCGAGCACGGCCTCGGCTTCGCCCTCACCGCCACCGGTGTCGCCGGCGACCTCGGCGTTGTGGCGCGGGACATGCCGCTCTGGCAGGCCCTCGGCGGCATCCTCCTGTCGAGCCTGCCGCTGCTGGTCCTGGCCAGTGGACTGCAGGCGCTGCGAAGGCTGTTCCAGCACTACGGGCGCGGCGAGTATTTCTGCGAAGACGCCGCGGCGCTGCTCGGCAAGGTCGGCCTGTGCCTGGCTTGCTGGGTGCTGGCGAACTTCCTGCTGGAACCGCTGCTGACGGTCTGGGTCACCTTCCTCCAACCCCAGGGGCAACGCATCGTCAGTCTCAGCTTCGGTTCGGCGGAACTGGTCAGCCTGTTCGCCGCCGCCTCGGTGATGGTGATCGCGCGCATCCAGCGCAAGGCCGCCCTGCTCGCCGAGGAAAACCGCCAGTTCGTCTGAGGTCCGCCATGCCCATCGAAATCAGGCTGGACGTCATGCTCGCCCTGCGCAAGGCCAGGTCCAAGGACCTGGCCCAGGCCATCGGCATCACCGAACAGAACCTGTCGCTGCTCAAGCAGGGCAAGGTAAAGGGCATTCGCCTCGCTACCCTGGAGGCCATCTGCGCCTACCTAGCGTGCCAGCCGGGAGACCTGCTGGAGTACCTGCCCGGCCCGACCGAGGGGTGACAGCCGGGCGCTTATGCGCTCGAGCGAGGGGGAGCGCAACAAAGGGTATTTAGGCCAAGCCCCCTTTCGCCGCTACAGTCGCGGTTCATCCACCAGACATGGGCGAGGTCGGGCATGGCGAAATCCTCCGAACGATTCGAATCCCTGCGCCGGGATATCGACGCACTGGCCCGCCGGCTCGACGTGCCGTCGGTGCTGATCATGCGTTCCCTGCCCCGGCACATGCGCGTCGAGGCCTCCGCCGGACGCCTGGAGGACACCTACCCGATCGGCGCCGAAGGCCGCAAGAGCGTCCATGAAGACGGCGCCCAACCCCTCTACTGCGAACGCGTGGTCGACCGCGACGCCCCGTTGCACGTGCGCGACTCGCGCCAGGAGACGGAATGGGCCGGCAACGAGGATGAAGTCGAGTTCGGCCTGAGCAACTACCTTGGCTATCCGGTTCATACGCCCGACGGCACCCCGTACGGCACCGTCTGCGTACTCGACAGCCGACCGCGCGACTATTCGGCCGAGGAACGGGCCCTGCTGGAAGAATTGCGGCGCAAGGTCGAGGCGCTGCTGGCGGAAACCGTCTCATGACCTAAGGTCAATCGGATACCGCGGCGCACAACCGCGCCGCCTCCGCCCGCCAGACGAGGACCTTCCGTGCACGCCCGCCGCCTGCCCCACCTCTTGCCGCTCGCCCTCGCCTTCCTGCTTTCGCCCGCCGCCTTCGCTGCCGACACGCCAGCCACCGAGCTGCTGCGCCAGGCCGAAGCCGAACGCCCGGCCTACCTCGACACGCTCCGACAACTGGTCGCGGTGGACAGCGGTACCGGCCAGGCCGAAGGCCTCGGCCAGTTGTCCGCGCTGCTCGCCGAACGCCTGCAGGCGCTCGGCGCGCAAGTCCGCAGCGCACCGGCGACGCCCTCGGCCGGCGACAACCTGGTGGCCACCCTCGATGGCACCGGCAGCAAGCGCTTCCTGCTGATGATTCACTACGACACCGTGTTCGCCGCCGGCAGCGCGGCGAAGCGTCCGTTCCGCGAGGACGCGGAGCGCGCCTACGGACCCGGCGTGGCCGACGCCAAGGGCGGCGTGGCGATGGTGCTGCATGCCCTGGCGCTGCTCAGGCAGCAAGGCTTCAGGGACTACGGACGGATCACCGTGCTGTTCAATCCCGACGAAGAAACCGGCTCCGCCGGCTCGAAGCAACTGATCGCCGAGCTGGCCCGGCAGCAGGACTACGTCTTCTCCTACGAGCCGCCGGACCGGGACGCAGTGACGGTAGCCACCAATGGCATCGACGGCCTGCTGCTCGAGGTGAAGGGTCGCTCGTCCCATGCCGGCTCGGCACCCGAGCAAGGCCGCAACGCCATTCTCGAACTGTCGCACCAGTTGCTGCGTCTCAAGGACCTCGGCGATCCGGCGAAAGGCACCACGCTGAACTGGACCCTCGCCAGGGGCGGCGAGAAGCGCAACATCATTCCCGCCGAGGCTTCGGCGGAAGCCGACATGCGCTACTCGGACCCGGCCGAGAGCGAGCGGGTACTGGCCGACGCCCGGAAGCTGACCGGCGAACGCCTGATCGCCGATACCGAAGTCAGTCTGCGTCTCGACAAGGGTCGTCCGCCCCTGGTGAAGAACCCCGCCTCGCAGCGCCTGGCGGAAACCGCGCAGACGCTCTACGGCCGAATCGGCAAGCGCATCGAGCCGATCGCCATGCGCTTCGGCACGGACGCCGGCTACGCCTACGTGCCCGGCAGCGACAAGCCGGCGGTGCTGGAAACCCTCGGCGTGGTCGGCGCCGGCCTGCACAGCGAGGCGGAATACCTCGAACTGTCGAGCATCGCCCCGCGCCTGTACCTGACGGTGGCGCTGATCCGCGAGCTGTCCGCCGACTAGCGCCGACGCCCGCAGCCAGCCTCAGGTGCGGAAGCGACCGAGCACCACGCGCAAGCCAGCCATGTGCTCCTTGACCCTCTGGTTGGCCGAAAGCACTGCGGCGGTCCCTTCGTGGGCCTGCTCGGAGAGTCCGGAGACGTTGGTGATGTTGCGGTCGATGTCCTGGGCCACCTGGCTCTGTTCCTCGGCGGCGGTCGCGATCTGCTGGTTGAGGCCGTCCAGCTCTTCCACCGTGGCGACGATGCGCCCCAGCGCCTGGGCCGCGCTGTCGGCCTCGGCGAGGTTGCTCTGGGCATGGCTGGCGCTACCGCGCATGGCGGCTACCGCATCGTTGGCGCCGTCCTGCAACTGCTCGATCAGCCCCTGGATCTCCTGGGTCGACTGCTGGGTACGGTTGGCCAGCGAACGCACCTCGTCCGCCACCACGGCGAAGCCGCGCCCGGCCTCCCCGGCCCGCGCCGCCTCGATGGCGGCATTGAGCGCCAGCAGGTTGGTCTGCTCGGCGATGCTGCTGATCACCGTAAGCACCTGGCCGACGCTGCCGGCGTGCTGGTGCAGGGTGTTCAGCGCCAGGGCGGTCTGTTCCAGTTCCTCCGCCAAGGCACCGGTCTGGCTGCTGGCGTGCTCCACCAGACGGCGTCCCTCGTGGGCCAGGGCCGCGGCGTCGCGGGTGGAATGCGCCGCATGGTTGGCGTGGCGGGCGACCTCGGCCACGGTGGCGCTCATCTCGTTCATCGCGGTGGCCACCTGGTCCAGGTCCTGGTGCTGGCGCGCCACCTGGTCGCCGGCACCGAGCGCCTGCTCCAGGGCCTCGGCCACGTCCTTGTCGGTCTCTGCCGCGCTGCGCTTGACGTTCGCCAGCAGACCGCTGACGTCCTGGCGCATCCGCTCGTAGCCGGCGACGATGCGGCCGATCTCGTTGTCCGCATGGCCCGCCGCCAGGGCATGGGTGAAGTTAGCCGCACCGACCTCGGTCAGCGCCACCTCCAACCCGCGCAACTGCCGCATCAGCGGCGCCAGGCCGAACTGCCGGCCGAGCACCACCAGCACCAGGATCGCCAACAGGCAACCGAAGGCGATCCACATCTGGGTGTGCTGGACACTGTCGGCGCGCGCGCTCATCAGCGAGACCAGTTTGTTCAGCTCGCCCAACAGCTCGGTGGAATACTGCGAGAAGCCGCGCAGGTCGACCTGGCTGGCAGGCTGTGCCACCTGGTCGAGCATGGTCCGATAGCGGCCCCAGATCTGCGCCACCTTCTGCCGCTGGGCGGCGATCTCCGGCGCGCCCATCCGGCTCACGTTGCGCTCGGCATTGCCCGCATCCAGGTCGGCGGCCGAGCGCTCGTACTGGGCGATGGTCGCGGCCAGGGCCTTTGGGTCGCCGGCACCGAGCCGCAATTGCAGCGCCTCGCGGGCCATCTTCTGGCTGAGCATGCGCTGCGCACCGGCCACGTTGATGGTTTCCGGCGAGATCGACATGCTCAGGTACAACGCCACCGAGGCGCAGGCGGCCAGGCCGAACATCAGTGCATAGGACAGTAGGAACTGGGCGTTCAGGGTCTTCAACCCGAGCCCCCGCAGAATCCGATCGAACACCCTGGCGACGCTTTCGTTCATTGGCTTTTCCCCACTGGACTGCAGAAACCGATAACCACGCCATCGGCCCGTCGCGCCTGGGCTTGAATCGTCACTTCGCCGATTCCGTCCCCGAGCGCCTCCCTCTCCAGGGCGTGGCCCCCGGCGGGCAAGGCCTGAAGACAGTTTGCCGCTGCGGCATCGGGACGCGCCCTGTAAACTCTGGCAGGTACCCGGCACGCCGCGCCGGAGACGTCATGGAACCCAGCCCGCAAGGACGCCCGCGTGATCCCCGTCGCCCCTCTTCCCCTGATCGTCCCGCTCATCTACCTGTCGTCGTTCGTCGCCGGCATCTGGCTGCTGGTCTGGCTATCGCTCCTGGCCTTCAGCCCGCGCGCGCGCCAGCGCTTGCGCCGCCGCTGGCCGAGCCGCGGCCTGCTGATGCTGCTCCTGCTGATCCCGTTGGGACTGCGCGCCTGGCTGGAGATCGGTCTCTGGCAGTACGAGCGCGAACGCGCGCGCGAGGAAGCCGCGCACAGCGCCGTGCTCGAGCGCCCCTCGCGCCTCGGAGGCATCGAGATGCCTGCCGGCACCCGGCTGAAGCTGGAACTCAAGCACCAGCCAGAAAGCTTCCGCGAAGCCGAATTCCCCACCCCGGTGACGATCCGCGGCGTCGCCACCCGCCACCTGCAACGCTGGCTGCAGAGCGAGCAGGACGACCCGCAGGACCCATGGAAAACCACCGGCGTCCATCCCACTTCGCTGCGCCTGCGTGGCGAGGGCGTCGCCGAGATCGAAGGTTGGCGTTGCGACGCCAGCCAGGAAATCGCCTTCGCCAGCGAGCGCGACGGGCGTCCCGCCGCCTTCGAAGGCTGTAGCCTGGCGACCGGCAACCGCGCCGACGAGATCGACTTCCCCGCCGGTGCGCGATTGTTCGCCAGCGACGGCATGGTCTACACCGACGGCTACCGCGACGCCGAGCGCTGGCGGGTAATGCCGGAAACCGGGCAACGGGTGTCGGTGCGCGGCATCGCGCTGAGCGGCGGCGCCCTGGCCTTCGACCGCGACCGCCGCCTGTACGGCCTCGGCGGCACGGTCCTCGCCGAGGCCTTGCAACTGGGCGCCTGGCACTACCCGGCGGGCACCGAGGTCAGCCTTTCGCCCCGCGCCGCCTGGCGCGCGCAACATCCGCACGCCTGGCTGTTCAGTCCTACCCGCGAAGCCGCTTCGCATGCCTCCGGCGAGCGCCTGGAACACGGCACCTCGCTGTTGCAGACGCTGGACGGCCAGGAACTCGAGCGCCTCGACAACCGCGCGGCAGGAGTCATCGACTTCATCGAACTGGAGATCGGCGACGACCGCTGAACCCGCGCCTCGCGGTTATCTGAGGCTCAGCCGGCAGCGCGGCGGGAAGGGCAATCAGGAAATGGACGAGGCGCATGGACCCTCCGTGGCCATCACTGCGGTATGGCTAGGCATTTTCCCGATCCCGCGGGAAAAGCGATGCCGCTTCGCTTGCCGCACAGCGAAACAGGGCTAGTCTTATCAAGGTGACTTTCTCCTATGGTGGTCACCAAAGCCCCGGGGGCCGCTCATCCCCCCGGGGCTTTCCCTCTCACCTGCTGCCTCTCCCCTCCTTGATACAGCAGCCCATCGCAGTTCAACGAGGAAACCCGATGAAACTCAGCATTGTCGCCCTGGGCCTCTTGTCCATGGCAGGGGTGCTCATCTGCACCTATCTGATCCTGAAATCGCTCAGTGCCATCTGATATCGCTCATCTACGAAGCTGTGGATGCCCATGGGCAGATCGAGCAGTCCGCGCGTAGGATGGGCAGGCACGCTTCCTGCCCATTTTCCGCCAGGAAAAGAAAGGAATTCCTTTCCGAGATTTCCACAGAGGTCATGGATGAAAAAAAGCCCCCTGCTGATACTGAGCGTACTCCTCGCCGCCTGCGGCCCCGACAAGCTGATTTCCGACCTGCCGTCGCCGAACGGGCAATACCACGTCGAGGTTCGGAAATGCCCGGAGAAAGGTTCGATCACCTGGGGCGAAGAAATACAGGTCTCCCTCCTCGAAACCGGGAAATCGGAAAAGTGCCATGCAGTCGTGCAGTCGCTGGCGCAATTCAACCTGCGCGCATCCGCGGACGAATTGCAACTGGAGTGGCTGTCCGATACGGAACTCAGGGCCTGGCACCCTAGCTTCGAGCCCGGAAACCAAGCGGACGGCTCGCGCCTGAAGCACGATGCGCCGGTGAAGATGGTCTTTGCGCCGAAGCGCTGAGCGATTCAAAGGACGCACCTGTATTCCGCCGCTAGCAAGGGAGATGTCAAAGCAGTCCGCTTACTCGAGCTCCACACTCGCGGGAGCCGCGAGTGCCTGATTAAAGACTGGAAAATATGAAACAAAGCGGCGCCATCCACAGCGCCAGGTTGATCGTCCATTGCAGCGCTCTTTCGCGAGCGCTCCCCAGCTTTCGCTGCTGGAGCACGAATGCCAACGCAGTGGAATGCAGCAACAGGGCGCAGGCAGGAAAGACCAGCAGGTAGGCGAACAGCCCAGGCGCATTCATATTGGGATAGCCATGGCTGTCGAGCGATCGCCAGTACGCCACCAGGAAAGCGCTCGCGACCGCGAGGCTGAGCCCCAGGCTGATGCGGCTATACCACTTCATCGATACCCTCCCGGCGCGCCTTCCGGACCTACGCCGATCGTCCCGGAAAACGGCCCGATCCGCCTCGCCTCACCCTGCTTCAGTCAGAGCGGCTCAGGGCTTCCGGGGCTCGTTGCCGAGCAGACGATCGAGTTCGCCCATGACGCGATCGCTCTTGGCCTCTTCGAGCTTGCGCCGGGCCTCGGCGAGATTGGCCTGGGCGCGCTCCATCTCGACCATGCCGACGGCGGTGATCACCGCCTGCAATGGCACGCCCCTGCCGGTGGAGCGCATGCCGTTGCGTTCGCGTTGCTGCGGCGCGCAGATGAACTGGAGGACAGCCTCATGGCTTTCGTTGGGCAGCGGGGTCCAGCCCTTGGCGAAGGTGAACTGGAGGTTCGTGGGTTGCCCGTTGTTGGAGAAGGTCTTGGCGTTGACCACCTTCACCTCTCGCGTATCGCAGCGGTACTGATGCGCGCTGAGCAGATGGAAGGAGTCGAACAGCATGGCGATCTGCACCTGCCAGGCGTTTTCGATACCTGGCACCGGTGCCAGCGAATCGGCATCGGCCAGGAACACGTCAAGCTCGGCAGGGTCGTCGCCCTTGTGTACCACCCACCAGTCTTCGGCCCAGGCATGGCCGGATGCGGCCAGCAGCGCGGCGCACAGCCAAGTCGCGGCACTGCGGGAAACCTTGCGATATACGTTCATGTCACCTTCCTTTGTGGGGAAACGCTTCCCTGCCGATCGTGGACAGGGGCGGCACCCGGCGCCCCTGAGCGAACACCCGCTATTTCAATGACAGCGGCACGCCCCAGACCGGGTCCTCCATGCCCTGCTTGCGCAGCGGTGTGATCTGCAGGGGCTGGAGCCTGGACAGCAGTTGCTGGTGCTTGTCGCTCAGGGCCCGCTGGGCGATCAGGGACTGGCTGAAGTCCATCGGCGCCGGCCAGGTGTAGACGGTCAGGTTTTCCAATGGGCATTCGATCTTCTTCGGATCGATCGCCCGGCACTTCGACTGCTGGTACTTGTAGCCGGGGGTCTTCAGGTGCATGCGCGGGGCCAGCAGCAATTGCCCGCCCTGCACGCTGAAGCTGGCCAGCGCCTTGTCGACCGGCAGGCGCGCCTGGACCTTGATCGAGGGCACGTCGCGGGAATCGGTCTGCTGGTAATAGCCGGCCTGGGAGCCCTGGGTCGTCTGCGTGTATTGCTGCTCGCCCCAGCTCACGCAGGCGCCCGAGGCCACATGCACGGCGGTGCAGACCTTCTCGGTCTTGATCTCGCTGCCATAGGTGGCATCTTTCCAGACTTCTTCCCGGTAGTACTCGCGATACAGCTCGGGGGACAGGTACGCGGTGCCGTTGGCGCCATGGCCCGAACCGGGCGGACCGCTGCGGGCGCCGATCTGGTCGAGCAAGCCATGGATCTGGTAGTCGTCGCCGCCGGTCAGCAGGTACTTGCCGGGCGGCAGGATATGCACCTCGAAGGCCTTGAACAGATAGGTCTCGTCGGGCTTCCGCTGCAGCGCGTTGGTCTGGAACTTGCGGCCGAAGGTCACCTTCGGGTCCTTCTCGTACTCCCAGATCGCCGTTGGCGTCCACTGGGTCATGGTCAGCGCATCGCTCAGGGACTTGTGCGGCATCACGTCGGCCACCAGTACCACGGCCATGTTCCCTTTCAGCGCCTGGTCGACCAGGTCCAACATCTGCGCGTTGCGCGGATCGTCCATGCTGCCATAGGCGCCCGAATCGAGTTCAGACACGCAACCGGAAAGGCAAAGCAGCAAGGCGGCGGAAAGGGCAAAACGCGGGCGGGGCAGTCTCATGCATCGATCCTTGATAGAGGCTGGTGCGGGTCGTCGGACGGCCCATCTTACTGGCCCCAGCCTGGATCGCAATATTTCAAATGAACTAGGTCGGCAGGGGCACACCGGCAGGGCCAGGAGCTGCCACGGCTCTCGTTGGTTCTACGCCTACGCAAACCTCCAGGCATTGGGAGCGGCGTTGTCTGGCAGGCCAGGCTCGGGAAACGTGCACATCCGGAAGAGTGGGTCCCGCGCGCATTGAGGCCACGCCAGTCTCTTCGGAGAGTTTCCAGATGTACCAGGTGTAAGCACTATATTACGGAGGTTTTGTCAGTGACTGAAAAACGGTCGCAGCCTATGTCAAGAAGGCTGATGGGGATGTCATCCGCATCGAGCGATTGGCTAACAGCATACGAGCCTCGCTGGAAGGTCTTGGGTTCTCGGACGCCCATGGTAGACAGTTGGAATTGCTCGCCACCGACGATATGGCACAGGCAACGATACTCGACCAGCTACGCATAATGGGAGTCGCGCTTTCAGCAGGCAGGGAATGGTGTCCAGCAGAGGTGTTGGAACTCCTATGTGACCAGGGACTGCTGCATCCTAAAGCACAAAAACTTCGCCACCACACTCCCATCCCTGCGGTGACGGCGCTTCATTTGTCAAGGCATGGTAGCCTTCAGGTTGAACCTAATGGGTACCAGTCGCCCTTCGATAATAAAGAATCCCTGACTCCTATACTTATAGATAGTATCCGTGACATACAAATCTGCTCGATCACCATGAATTTCACGCACAGCATTAGGACTCTTCGTTACCAGAAAGGGCTCTGCACCTCTCAGCTTCTTCAGAGCCTCAGCATCATCAGTCTGAAACTCCATCAAAAAATAGCGATAGACAAACGGAACTGTAGCCCCACCAGAGACATATAGGACCTCGTATATAGCCCCGCCATTTCCAACCACTTTAACAGAGACAATCCTTGCTGGAGAAGGCATACTTGGCGAAGTGAAATATATATAACCAAACAACCCCAGAGCCAAACACGAGAGCCCTATCAGAGCAAAATTAGTACCCTTTCGACTTCGCATAGTCTATTCCCGCCTTAATCCATATCTGATCAACGGGATTGTCGCCATACGGAGTACCCGCCCACCAAGCCCCAAAATCTTTATCAGAGGTTCCTGCTAGAGTCTGAGTAGCACCTGCCGCTCTCAATAAGATCTGCTCCGACAATCCTGCGGCAGCGCCCCTAGCACCATTTATCTCTCGCTGCCTTGCGCGCTTTGGCAGCAGCGGACCTCATCTTACTCTCTGTTTTCTTCTTGACCTCTGGGTATCCATCTTTTTCAATTCCACTACGAACAATTGACTCTTCCTGCATGACTTGTAGAAATGGATATTCGCTAGCCTCGACACCAGGAACACGCCTTCCCTTTCCAGTGCCACCTCCAGCAGGATCTCCAAGCCCATCTATAGAGGTGTTGTCGCCGTAGATCGTAGTAGAAACTAGATTTAGAGGTGCCTTACTCATTTCTCATTCCCCTACTTGCATCATATTTCACAACACGTTAAACACGAGTAATTATCAATTCAATTGAGAATTTTCCTAAAGACGAAGTAGCCTGTTCTCCCCTCTGAAAGCCGAGAGTTCTAAGGCGCACTGGTGGACGTCGGCTGCGAGATAGGCAAGATCCGTCGAAGGAGATGCTGGGTGAATGGCCCCATCATCCATGCCGACGACTCCTGCTGGCTGGCCGGCGGCAGAACAACTGGCCAGGAGATGTCGAGCCGCACCGCTGCCGCAGTAAGGAGCCGGTAGGTTCCATCTTGTGGGCCCATAAACGAGGAACAACCACTCCCAAGCCCCCCGCCTGTAGTGGTCAACCCATCCCGGACAGTGGGTTGAGTTTTTCTTCGGCCACCGCAGGTGGTAACCCGTCGTTGAATTGATGCGGCCTGATCCAGTTGTAGCGGTGCATCAAGTAATGACTGATGTCCCGTTGGGCCTCCTGCGCCGTCAGGTAACCCGTTGACGGGACCCACTCCGACTTCAGACTGCGGAACAGGCGCTCCATCGGCGAGTTATCCCAGCAATTCCCCCGACGGCTCATGCTCTGCTGCATCCGATAGCGCCAGAGCCGTTGCCGAAACAGGCGGCTGGCGTACTGGCTGCCCTGGTCTGAATGGAACAGCACCTGCTGTGGCCTGCCGCGCTGTTCGTAGGCCATGTCCAGGGCCTTGATCACCAGTTCGGCATCCGGCTTGGCCGAGAACGCCCAGCCGATCACCCGCCGGGTATGCAGATCCAGCACCGCGGCCAGGTAGTGCCAACGGCCTTGCGCCCAGACGTAGGTGATGTCGCCACACCACACCTGATTGGGATGCTCGGTCGCGAATTTGCGGTTCAGCCGATTCGGGATATCCGGCCGCTCAACCGTGGCCTGTTTGTAGGCGTGCGAGCCCGGTTGCTTGCTGACCAGGCCCAGCTCACGCATCAACCGACGCACTCGGAAACGGCCGATGGTCACGCCCTCTTCGCGCAGCATGCCCAGAATGCTGCGGCTGCCGGCCGAGCCCCGACTCTGGCTGAACAACTGGTTGACTTGGCTGCGTAGCGCCACGCGGCGAGCATCGACACGCCGCCGTCGAAGACGGTGGACGTAGTAGCAAGACCGCGCCACATCGAAAGCTGAACAGACCACTTCCACCGACTCCTGCTCACTCAACTGGTCTATCAGCGCGTACGATCGAGTTCGTCCGACATCAAGAGAGCGGTAGCCTTTTTTAATATCGCTTTCTCCCGCTCCAACCGGTTGATCCGGGCTTCCAGCTCCTGGATCTTTTGCTGCTCAGGCGTCAACGCCTTGCTCTTCGGGGTCACACCCTGGCGCTCCGCCTCGAGCTGCTTCACCCAACGGCGCAAGGCCGAATCCACCACCCCCAGCGAACGGCAGGCGTCGATATGGCTGTAGCCTTGGTCCAACACCAGGGCCGCGGCCTCTCGTTTGAACTCGGCGGAAAACGTACGTCGTTGCTTGCTCATCAGACACCTCTCTCACGGCGAGGATTCTCGCCTAAATCGGTGTCCGGGATCAGTAGACCACTACACAACGCCCCCGCCGCCCTCTCACGCCGCTTCTCCGTTGCGCCGATGATGGATCGGTCAAACTAGAAAAAATTACCTAATAAAATCATATAGATACGAAATAAGCTCAATTTGCTGTAGCAAATCCGTAGCAAAGTCATCCTAGCCGCGGATCTCCTATAGGCCCTTTCACTAGCACCAGCGGCTAGCGGGGCGGATAGGTCAATACCGCCAACGCCAGTTGCAGATCACTGTAGCGCGCAAGCTCGGCGCGCTGGCGCAAGGTGTCCAGCACCGCTTGCAGCATCGCACCGCGGATCGCGCCGTTGCTAGCGATGAAAGCGGCCGCATCGTCATGCGCCAGCTTGAGCTTCCGGTCGTAGCTGCTGATTTCCTTGGATACGTCTCCAGAGAGTTCTGTACCTTCTCTTGGGTCGCTGGTGCCGATGGTCGTTGTCGCCAGCAATATCGAACTGTAGAAACTGCTGGCAATAACGGGGTGGTCCTGCCTATCCCGCGTTAGGTCAATCCCGGCGTGGACAGGCAGGCATACCAGTAGTTTGACCAGCAGCAAGAGCTTGGATGACATGAAAAGCCCCGATTGAATGCCATCCTTTCGTTGCCATCTTTGGCCAGGCATAGTGATATCGCAGCTTTCCGCCCTAGCGCTTGCTGCCGCCATCACTGCATCTCACTACGTGCCAATAGGCCGGTAGCAAAGGAGCTCAGTTCCAGCCTGGGTTCAGGAGTGTCGGCTTGATATTTCCTCCAGGCGCGCTCCAGTTGCACGCCGTAGATTGCTCCTTCTGAGGCTACAAATGCTGCCGCGTCCTCGCGGGCATAGGCATAGCTGTTGTGCCCGAAATGATCGCTTGTGTGGCCGGTTGCTGAAGTGCCCATTACAGTGAGAATGACGGTGCCACGGGCAAGCTCCTCCAATCCGTCCGAGACCTCGGCGGCGACGCATATCTGACAGGAAAATACGATGTGGAAGAGCCAGATGCGGCCCCGACGTTTTTTCGTTTCCATAACTTGAACATCCTCTGTTCGTCATCGGCTATACACCGCTTGTCCATTACCAGACGGCCAAGCCGGGGGCAGGGTCTTGGGCTGACGTAGTGTTTTTCAATACCATCACTTCGGCCGGCCTGCGCGCCATCATTCATCTGCTTTTGAGAACTTGTCCCGTCGAAAAAAAAGGTCAACCCCGAGGATGCCAAGGCAAATCCCCAAGATATCAAGACCAAAGCCTGCCAACTTGACCGAGGAGAATCGAAGAATAAGCACCCAAGCCGCAACAAACACAGCGATCCCAAGCCACTTACGGACCTCCCTGTTGCGCACTAGGTGACCGACCGCAACAATGACTACAGTCCAGATGGCGAACTGGATGACATCATTCATGCGGGCTCTCCCGCGCTCTGGACGATCTCCGACTTGACCGAATGCTGAGGCCCGATCCCGCCGGACACCTCCCCTTCAACGCTGATTACGACATCACCGGAGTGGTAAGTCGGCAGACTCTCTTGGGTCGCCCAACGAACTGCAAGGCCGCTGCCAACTCCAACAAAAGTGTTGATGCGTTTACCGGCTACACCCGCAAGCATACCGACCATGCCAGCAACGGTGACACGCTGCTGGTTCAGAGAGTCAGCCTGAGCTCGGGTCAAGGGCAGCGAGACAAAAACCCTCAGTATGCAAGGTCGGTCCTTTGCCTGCATCCGGTCGAAAACCTCAACCGCAAGATCAGCAGTCGCGTGACTGGCTTTCACTGACGGACAGTACTTCATGTGAAGCAGCCGGCTACGCTCCGCCCATGCGAGGCGAATGATCGCCAAGCTGAAGTTGATGCCGTGCTGGCTGTGAATATGCGTCCGTTCGATATCCATGGCGTTCCTTCCGTGCTTCGAGCGCGCAGTTTCGGTAGCCAACAACACCGCAACCACTAGCAAAACAGCTAGCTCTCAACATCCACGCCCAGACGGAGTTAGACTCAGCGCTCCGCCTCATAGGCAGCAACGCCCGTCCCTATGGCACGCCACTCATTCTGCGGCATGCGCGCGTCGCAGATGAATACCTCGACTTCGCCGCTTTCCTTCGGCTCCGCCGGCCGGATCGCTGCATGCCGGAGAATCGTCTGCATGTCTGGGACGTAGCTGCTCTCCGAGCCGTGGAATGACCAGATGCCGAACTTCCCTGCTCCACCCACCTGGTGGTCGAGTTTCACCGACCAGCCCTTGAATCGAATCACCAGCATCGCCCTGATCCGTAGGAAAAGGCCGTAGTCTACTCCTAATTCTGACAGGCCTGGTTCGCAGCCAAGAGTTGCGCCTCGTAACCAATCCGCTGCCGCCGCTCGGCCAGCAGCGCACGGACCTTGGTCTGTAGGTCGTCGTCTTTCCGCAGCCCCGCCGTGGCCCATGCGGGCACCTCCACCGCCGGCACCCGGCACGGCACCGCCACCGGCACCTCTACGCGCACCGTGCGCGGCTCCGGCAAGACCTGGCCGGCGCATCCCGCCAGCGCGAACACCACCAGCATCAGCACCATCCTCATAGACCCAACTCCTGATCAATGACCGCCTCGGCGGCCGCACACTGCCCGCCGGCGGTTCGCTCACGTACCAGGCGCTGGGCTTCGGCATACTGCTCGGCGGCCTGCTGTCGTCCCCGATCCACAGCTTGCGCGGCATCCCGGGCGCGCTGCTCGCCGGCCAGGCGGAGCGCGGCAACCTGCCGGACCTGCTCCGCCACTGCGGACTCCAACTCTCCCCGGGAGACACGGCAGGCGACCAGATCCGACCGTGCGGCATCCAACTGCGGCCGGTAGTGCCGCGCTCCGATCCAGACACCGCCGGCGGCGCCGAGGCCGAGCAGTAGCAGGCAGCCCAGCGCGACCGAGACAACACGGGACCAGATCACGACAGCACCGCCTTTGCGCGCTCCCACAACGCCAGGCGCTCCGCCTGGCCGTTCGTGCCGCCGTTGATGCGCCGAGTGATGGCGGCGAACTCGCCGCGGTCGGCCAGGTCGTTCAAGCCGTGACTGGCCCACCACCAGGCCGCCGACAGCGCAGCGAATTCCGGCTGCTCGAGCAGCTCTGGTTCCTGCTCCAGCGGCTGGCCCAGCCCGGCGCCGGCGGCGCGGTAGTTCGCCCGGCCGGTGATCTGTAGCAGCCCGCGCCCGCGGTACCGCCAGCCGTCGCCGGAGGCCTCGTCGCCATTGCCGTTGCGCGAGGCGTAGGCGTTGTTGGCGATGGCCCGAGGATTGCGCGCCAGGCGCTGCGCCAACGCGTTGGGCTGCCCGTCGGCGCCGAGGTAGCGAATCGGCCAGGTAGCAGCCAGGCCGCGCGCGCTGTAGTTGAGGTTCTCCACCAGGCGGGTCAACTGGCCGCTTTCATGGCCGATCTGGGCCAGAAACGCGGCGACTCGCACAGGCGACGTGATACCGAAGCGCGTCATCCCTCGGTTCAGCGCACCAACAAAAACGCCGGCGCGAGGGCCGGCGTTCGGGAGGATTTGCAGCAGTTGCTGCTCAGTGATAGGCATGCTGATCTCCAGGCACAAAAAAAAGCCCGCAGAGTGCGGGCTGGTCATAGAGTCTCGGGCTGCATCTCGGGAGGTGCCGGCATCGACAATCGGACATCGATCCAACTGTTGAGCGGGACATCCAGTGGGGCGCCCTTCCCGAGCACCATTTCGCCGTCGTCACTGAGTGTCCAGCGCTGTTTGAAGAGCCGGATGGTGACCGTCCCATCCTCAGCCTGTTCGCTGTCAGTGATACCGAGTGGGCGACCGCCGTCGGGAGACGCAGGGTCGATCACGCGCCAGCCCTCTTTCGCTAGCCCCAGGCTACCAGAGACCTTGTAGACGCCAACGGCGAGCCGTTGAACAGTAACGCCGCGGGCCTCTGCGTTGGCTACACCCCAAGCCCCCGCAGGCTCGAAGTCCAGTTCGTTGAGGTCCGGTCTCAAGCTCCCATCAACGTTGGCGATACGCACGACCGGCGATGCAGCACGAAGCGTCCCGTCGGTTGCTCTCGTCGTGTTTATAGTCGTGTAGAACTCGAAAATAGGGGCAGACGAGAATTTCCCGCACCGACCTTTGACCGTAGATGCCGGCACCTGGCCGAAAAACATCTGCGCTCCTCGCAAGTCGGATCCGTCGTAGCCGATCGTCAACACAGATCCGTTGCTAATGCCAGTTGCCACGGAGTCAACAGTTGTCGAATCGAATATCTCGACGCTTGTCGCATAACGATGAATCGATGGTGCTCGGTCAGGACGCTCAGAACCAATCCCGAATGCGCCGACCGGCATGGCGTTTCCAAGCGTTGTACCGATATCGGCCTGGGCGGCGCTGCGCAACTCGAGCGAGTTCCTCGCCTGGGCCGGCGTCGGTGCCGTTGCCCACGGCTGAATGCCGGCCAGCGTCCCTCCCCACTGGTTCGCTATCAGGTTGAATCGATCGCTCAGCTCCTTGTCGTAACCCAGGATTGGCGCAACCGCATAGGGCTGGCCGCTAGCCGTGCTGCCCCGGTAGTTGGGCTTTATCGACATGACCGTCGAACTGGCGACGTTGCTCACTTCGTAGAGGCGCCCGTCAGGGGCAATAAAGGCGTCGCCTACCCGGACATTCGAAGAAAACTGAGTTCCGGTGCCGGTGACGGTCGGGCTATTTTCTGTCACCGCGACGGTGCCGGTTGAATACCATGCCATTTAAGCCTCCTTCAAATTACGCGACAACAATGAGTGGCCAGTTGAACTTAAATCCGATCTCATCCGGAACTAACGAGGAGACGAAAATCATGGCCCGGGAATTGTACAGGAACCCTATACGAGGGGGTTCCAGAGTATAGATATGCTTTAGATTAAAATGACTCACCAGAAAATAGGTGGACAACCCATATGGATATGGAAGTGCCCATGTTTGCATGTGCATACCTCCGGGCCAATTAGGGTTATGGGCGTATAACTCCCACTCCTGCGCCCCTCCAACAAACCGCACAATCTCGCGATTACTGTCGAACATGACACGCGACTGAGCATCGAATACATGCATGCCCCACCCTCCTATACGGGGTAGCATGACTGCTGCGGCCTTCCACTTTCCTCCATATACCGGCGGGTCGGTATCTTGGAAACTAGACTGGTAAAACGCAAATCCAGACCAAGCCCCAGCCCCTCCCAGATGTCGAAATCTATAAATCTGGTGAGGCCCATTAGGACAGAAGTATACATATGGCTCGTAGGGCGAATTAATTGGCGCCGAGTAGTTTACAACAATTTCCACCGCTCCTTGAACGCCATACACCCCACCTTCAACAATATGCATGCAGGGGTTTGAGTCATCGATAATTGTTTGCCCATTGTTCCCTCGAACAAGGATACCGTAGCTCATGAGAACATTACCGCATGCAGGACATAGGTAACATTTGGAGATCCGTCTCGCAAAAACGTAATTACATTTCCAGATATTCTATAGGAAGGGACGTTTCCAAATGGGTAGCCGCTTGAGATTAAGAAAACTACACCACGAGCGGGATCAAAGCCGGGAATACTCACTGCCATTCCTCCTGTGATCGCTCCAATCGATTGTCGATATACAGTCCGCGCCGACTGGCCGGTGAGGTCCATCACGATCCCTCCGGCTGCGTTTCGAATTCGGATGCCATAGCTCATGCGTCGAGATTCCCGATCTGTACCCGTAACACCAGGTTCGCGTCGTAGACTTTAACGGCCTCCGCTGTCTGCCTCATGAAGCCTCCGGACGTTGCGCTGTTCATCGTCAAACTCCCTGCTTTATCAAGCTTCCACAGCGGCTCGCCGTTGGCACCGAGTGCGGTCGACTGAATCACGTTGCCGATCTTCGCGTTCGTAATCGAACCGTCCTGAATCATCGCGTTGTTGATGAACATCTGGCCTCCGACGATCGAGACCGGCGCCACGGTCTGCCCGCTGGAACTGTTGAACCAGAGGAACCGATCAGCCTGGAACGCCATGGTCGTCACGCTCGTGCCGCTGTCGAAGCCCAGTTGCCAGCCAGCGGCGTACGACTGCCCATTGGCATGGGCCTGGAGCTTTACGCTGTAGAGCGCCTGAACGTTCCCATCCAGAGAGGCCACTGCCTGGGACGTCGTCTGGATTGCCGCACTGTTGCTACCCACCTCCGCTGAAAGTTGGTCGATGCGCTGGGCAGTGGCTTGTCTGTCGCTCGCGGTCACCTGCTCGACCGTGGTAATGCGCCCCTCCGCAGTTGCAGTCCGCGCTTCAAGCAAGCTCGTCCGCTTCGCCTGCGCTTCGTCCTCGTTCGCCCGCACGGTGACTTCGGTGGCGGCTCGAGCAATGGTGTCCCAGCCCTTCAGCGCATCGGCCTTCTCTCCGGTCGCCGGCTCCCGGCGGGCGGCAGCCTGCAGAACATCCAGGCTCGAAGCCGCCGCTTCGACCTTACCGTCGAGCTCGGTGATATCCGCAGTGTTGGTGGCCACCTGCTGGGCCAGGCCGTTGGCCGTCTCGATCGACTGTCCGATGTCGGCCCAGTAGGTCGCATTCGGCGGAGAGGCGTTGAGCGGCACCGCCTGCTTCGCTTGATACAGCCGGTTGCCGACCCGCACGATATCGTTCTTCGCGTAGGTCTTCGTCGGGTCGTAGGCCAGCACATCGGTCAGATTGTCGATCTGGTCCTGCAGGCCACTGATATCGACCTGCATCTGATCGATGTCGGCGAAGAACTGCTCGCCCAGCGCGGACTCGACGTACTCCTTGGTGATCAGTTCGTTGTACTCGCTCGCATCCGTCGAGCTGATACCGTCGACCCAGGCCGACCAGGGGCCGACGTTGCCGGTCCGGTCGATCAGCCGCCCGCGGAAGGCCAGGCGAGCGCCGGCCGCCAGCGAGGTCAGCGTGTGGGTGTCGGTCGGGTATGCGAACAAGCCCAGGGCAGTTGCGTTCTGTTCGCTGCCGCCCGGGGTAACCGACTGTTGGATCTCGGTGTAGGCGGTGTCCGCCGCGCCACTGGCCGGGAATGCCCACTCCAGGCCGATCTTCCACGGTCCGCTGGTGGTACGCAGGAACGCCAGCGCCGGTGGCGCGCCGGTCTTACCGCTGAGCTGGGTCAGGATCGAGCTCTTCCAGACCGACGTGATGTCGAACGCCGACACCGCGCGCACCCGCGCCAGATAGCCTCCTGCGTAGATGCCGGTCACATCGACGCTGGTGGTGCCGGCACGCGGCAGGCGGATCCAGTTGCCGCTGTCCTTCTTCCACTCGACGTCGTATGCCACCGCCCCTTCTACAACAGGCCAGGCGATGGTCATCGTGCTGACCGCCAACCCCTGATCGAACTGGTAGTGCGAGGTCAGCGTGACGCTCGCCGGCGGCGCAACTGTGGTGATCGGGATAACGCTGATCGGCCGGCTCTCCAACTTGGCACCAGTGTCGATCGCCGAGAACTTCCCGGGCTCATACTGCAGAGCGGTGATCTCGAAGACACCCCGCTCCGGCTGGCTGACTTTCATCACACGGTAGAGCGGCACCGCCAGGTCGTCGGCATCGAGGGTCCAGACCAGTTCCGGTAGCGGGGTCTCGCTGTAGGCTGTCGTCACGGTCACCGCGCGCCCGGTTACCGACTGCACGGTTCGCGCCTCAGCCTTACCGCTGGGCAGGTTCAGGAGCAGCCGGTCGCCAGCCTTCGCCTGAGTATCGCGATCCAAGGTGATCACTCGGCCAGCAACCGCCGAGATCCTCCCGCCGATCTCCCGTCCAGCCAACAGCGCATCAGCCACCGGAATCACCCATCCCGGCAGCGGGATTGCTCCGTCCATCCCGGTACGGAACGTTATCGTGCGATCCTGGCTGTTGGTCAGGATCGCCCATTTTCCGCGCCGCTGGGCCTCACTCTCGCGGGTGCAGCCAATGGCTGCCACCTCGACCGGGTTGTCGCCGTAACGCCGCTGCAGGCGCTTATCGGTGGCCACAGCCACGTCGGTGTCGTAGTTGTTCGCCGGATTGTCGTAGCTGACCAAGGCACGGCTGTAGCGAGTGCGCTCACTGGCCGAGCCGTAGCTGAAGCGGTCGTCAATGACATTGGCCCGGGTGTAGGCGAAATCGACGTCGGTGGCGCGCGGGATATCCGCCTGGATCTTCAGTTGGCCCTGGGCCCAGTACGCCATACCACGGTAGATCGCGGTGAGGTCACGCAGCAGCTCCCAGGCCCCGGCGCGGCTTTGCAGGTTCAGGTTGCAGGTGTGTCGCGGCTCCTGGCCGCCCTTCCCGTCCGGCACCAACTGGTCGCAGTACTGGGAAATCCGGTACATCTCCCAACGGTCTACCATCCAGGCCTTGATGCGTTTACCCACACCGAAGCGATCGTTGGTCACGATGTCGTAGGTGTGCCAGACCGGGTTGTCGGTCCAGGCCTGTTTCATCGTGCCGTCCCAGATGCCGAGGTAGGCCCGGGTCTCCGGATCATAATTGCTCGGCACCTGGACCTTCCTCCCGCGGCAGTCGACTGTGACAGCCGGAATGTTGCTGAACTGCTCTGCGCTGAACTCGACGTACAGCAGCGCCGTGTTCGGGTAGCGCAGCTTCGCGTCGATCACCTCGGTGTAGCCGGCGATCAGCATGGTGTCGGCGATGCGGTTGTTGTTCTGGTTCGGCGTCAGGCGGCGGACGCGCACCTGCCAGCCATTGGTGGCCGCCGGCAGGTCGATCCGGCGGGAACGCTCGTAGCGGGTGGTGGTCTTGCCATCGACGGCCTCGCGCAGCACCTCCTGATAGGCGCCGCCGTCGGTGGCCAGATCTACGGCATATTCGATCCGGTACCCGCCGATGTTGCCGTTGGTGTCCTGCTGCTGGAGCGCTGGCCAGGCGAAGCGCAGACGCACTGCGGAAAGCTGGGTATTGCTCAGCGAGCGCACCCAGGGCGTATCGCTGCGCAACTCGACGTTGACGCTGGTTTCGTTCTCAACGGCAGGGATGCCAGGGATGTAGTCCTGGTCCACCGCCCCCGCGCGCCACTCCCACTTAACGTTGGGGAAGTTCAGGTTACCGCTCGGGTCCATCAGTGGGGTGTTGTCGAGGTAGATATCGCGCTCGCTCGGAACGCCGGCGAACTCGCCCTCGCCCACGGCGAGCAGGATCTTGGCCATCGCGACCGAGCGCAGGCTGTCGGGTGCCTCGACCGGCTGTTTCGGCTTGCTACTGCCGCCCTTGCGACCGGCCAGGTGCTGGTTTTCTGTGCCCATGCTTTCCTCCGGGCAAAAAAAGTCCGCTCTCGCGGACTGAAAGGCCAATTAAACTGTATGCATTAGCAGTAGCCAGCAGCCATCACAGGGATGTAATTTCGACACTGCACTATCAAGCAAATTTCTTAACAGCAAGGAAAGTAAAATGAAGTTTCACAGCGAAGAATACATCCAAAGGGATGCCGAGTTCGGACGTATTCTTGACTTGGCTTCGAAAGGAGCAAAACAAGTCTTAATTGTATCACCAGACAAAATTGACTCCCTAGACGACAGCCTAAAATACGCACTTGACGAAAAAACGGCTAAGGAATTGAAGAAAAACAGAAAAGCCACCACCACCAACAGCTCCGGAGAACTAATAGAACTCTATCTAGAGACTGGAAAAACAAAGTCCGACTTTAAGAAAGGAAATATATTGTTACCCTGGACATCAGAGCTCGACACACATCAACGCCTTAAAGACCCTCGCGGAATTGACACCTATTACATTCCACATAGTGGACCTGGCACAACAAAGGCCGCTGGCCTCAAGGTAAAAGACGAACTTTCAGCCTACATAGAAAGCAATCCAGACTCATCCGCCCTCTAAAGTTAAAGTTAATTTCTGATAGAAACTCAGGACTTATCTTCAGCGTAAATTGAAGCCGAGATAATCGCCCCGCCCCACCGGCGCTTCCCGTAGCAGATCGGCACCGGGTTCCCGCTGGCGGTGGTATTTCTGGCGCTGCCGAAGGCGTAGCTGGGCTGGTTCTCCGGCGCCGCGCTCTGCTTCAGGCCCTGGGCCTGGGGGCTGAGCATTTGGATGACGCCGCCTGCAACCATCCCTATCCCTGCAGGCAGCGCATACGGGGCTATGACGGGAAAAGCGTAGGAAGCAGCGATCAGCACAGCCCCGACTATCGTCTGCACCAACCCGCCACGCTTCCGGCCACGCATGACCGGAGCAATGCGAATTTCCTCGGCGCCCCCGAACTGCAGCTCATCTTCGGAAATGTTCCGTTTCCCACGGAATACAGCGAACTCCAGACCTCGCAGGTGGGCATTGGCGAGGAAGCGCTCGAGGCCAGGAATCTGCACGCACAGGGCCTTGATCGCTTCCGCAGTCGACCCGACGAGCATACGGTACTCCCGACCGAACTGCCGGAGCGCGCCGTAGAGTTTGATGGTGGTCATCGGAGTGTGGTGCGCTGCGGTGGTCATGCGTTTCTCCAGGTAATAAAAAACCGCCCGGAGGCGGTTTATGCGATTATTCATTCCTTCCGTATGAAGGATGATCGGCCGTACTTCGCCTCATAATCAGCAGCCAGTTTCTGGCATACCGACTTAGCGAAACGCCTAGCCGACATGTCTAAAAGTCGATCATCAACATCTTTCCAGCACAAATCGATAGCTACTCGAGCCCTATCCTTATCCCTGGACTCAGGGGTCTCTGTGCTTTCTAGAACTGCACCAAGAATTAGGAGAGCCACCAGAGCACCTATTGGTAGCAGCACTAAACAGATCAGGACTTTTTTTGCTGCCCCCATAGTGGGCTTTTGAAGATTTTGCGGCAGCCCTACTTCCTCATTAAGTGCTTCGCCACAGTACCTGCACTTAATCGCTTCAGCCTTGATTACTTCAGCGCAGAAGGGGCATTTCTTTTCGTCGGCATCCATACGACTCTCCACAATATAATTGTGGCGGAGGATACCAAATAGCCAGCATCAAGACCCAGGGCTCATTCGGCAGAAACAGAGAGGGCGCCTGAAGGCGCCCTCTCCATGCCGTTTACGGCCCATACCCTAGGATGAGCAGTTCCATGCTCATGCCGAAGCCCGCGTCGACCAGTTCAGTTGCTTGGCACAGTGCTTCCTCACGTGCGCTGCGGAACCCAGCCCATCCCACAGAAAGCCCGCCAACTCGACGCCAGCATTACAACCGAGCCCGCTCAGGTGAGTGGCCAGGCGACGGCTCTCAACGATCTTCCAGCACTTCTCCACGCAGTCGACCAGAAACGCGATGTTCGACCACGAGCAGGTGTCGACGGCCGACGCGGCTCTATCCTTCGGCAGCCACTCGCCTTCCAAGGCGTAGGCGGCGATGAAGTTCCGCGCGCTGTCGAGCCGGTCGGCCTGTAGTGGTCTACTGATCCCGGACACCGATTTAGGCGAGAATCCTCGCCGTGAGAGAGGTGTCTGATGAGCAAGCAACGACGTACGTTTTCCGCCGAGTTCAAACGAGAGGCCGCGGCCCTGGTGTTGGACCAAGGCTACAGCCATATCGACGCCTGCCGTTCGCTGGGGGTGGTGGATTCGGCCTTGCGCCGTTGGGTGAAGCAGCTCGAGGCGGAGCGCCAGGGTGTGACCCCGAAGAGCAAGGCGTTGACGCCTGAGCAGCAAAAGATCCAGGAGCTGGAAGCCCGGATCAACCGGTTGGAGCGGGAGAAAGCGATATTAAAAAAGGCTACCGCTCTCTTGATGTCGGACGAACTCGATCGTACGCGCTGATAGACCAGTTGAGTGAGCAGGAGTCGGTGGAAGTGGTCTGTTCAGCTTTCGATGTGGCGCGGTCTTGCTACTACGTCCACCGTCTTCGACGGCGGCGTGTCGATGCTCGCCGCGTGGCGCTACGCAGCCAAGTCAACCAGTTGTTCAGCCAGAGTCGGGGCTCGGCCGGCAGCCGCAGCATTCTGGGCATGCTGCGCGAAGAGGGCGTGACCATCGGCCGTTTCCGAGTGCGTCGGTTGATGCGTGAGCTGGGCCTGGTCAGCAAGCAACCGGGCTCGCACGCCTACAAACAGGCCACGGTTGAGCGGCCGGATATCCCGAATCGGCTGAACCGCAAATTCGCGACCGAGCATCCCAATCAGGTGTGGTGTGGCGACATCACCTACGTCTGGGCGCAAGGCCGTTGGCACTACCTGGCCGCGGTGCTGGATCTGCATACCCGGCGGGTGATCGGCTGGGCGTTCTCGGCCAAGCCGGATGCCGAACTGGTGATCAAGGCCCTGGACATGGCCTACGAACAGCGCGGCAGGCCACAGCAGGTGCTGTTCCATTCAGACCAGGGCAGCCAGTACGCCAGCCGCCTGTTTCGGCAACGGCTCTGGCGCTATCGGATGCAGCAGAGCATGAGCCGTCGGGGGAATTGCTGGGATAACTCGCCGATGGAGCGCCTGTTCCGCAGTCTGAAGTCGGAGTGGGTCCCGTCAACGGGTTACCTGACGGCGCAGGAGGCCCAACGGGACATCAGTCATTACTTGATGCACCGCTACAACTGGATCAGGCCGCATCAATTCAACGACGGGTTACCACCTGCGGTGGCCGAAGAAAAACTCAACCCACTGTCCGGGATGGGTTGACCACTACACTGGCGGCCCTTCCTACGGCGGTAAACCGACCAGTTGCGGACAACCGGCCGGCACGGTCCTTACTGAAAACCACCGTGCCGTGGGCGTCGCCTACCTGGCGCAACACAATGGCGGGTACAACGCGACACTCGGCCGCCATCCTGCGGAGCCAGCCACCGCCCTGACCACCAGCGGGAGCCAACAGAACGTCGTGACCGCCAGCTTAGTAACACTGCGCAACGGCTGCACCGGCCGCGATCTCCGAGAAGGAGCCCCAGCGATAACCGCCGGCGCCGATGACCTGGCGCTCATGGAATGCACGCTATCGCCGGAGAACGAAGCCGGTGCGCTGCGGGTGGCGGCCTTCCTCATGGGGTACTACGGGTCCGACAACACCTACGATCCGCGAGATCCGGCCGCCACCATCACCACCCGCGACCGCCTCGCACTGGTGACCGTGACGATCAAGGGAAATCCCTACGTGATCGTAGATATCGGCATGCGGATGCTCACGCCGCTGGAGCTGTTCCTGATCCAAGGGTTCCCCAAGACCTACAAGATCGACGTAGGGCACGACGGCCGCCGTTTCAGCAACAAGGCCAAAGTGAAGATGTGCGGCAACTCGGTGTCGCCCAAGCCCTATTACGCCCTCCTCAAAGCCAACCCCCTCTTCCCCGAAGAAACCATGAGGGAGGCAGCATGAGCCAGAACACCCAACAAGACAGCCGCCCCATCGTCGAGGTGGTCGACCTTCCAGAGTTCAGCGTGGAGCACTCCACCGAGTTTCTGACCGGTTCCGCACCGTGCGCCGGCGTATCCCGCCCACTGACCTCCGTCTGGTTCGACCAGCGCGCCCACGCACTGTCCAACATCAACAAGACTGAGGGGGAGCAACAATGCGTAGAGCACTGACCGCACTCGGCATCATCGCCGCCCTCGGCCTTGCCGCGGTGCTCGCTGCAGAGGTGTTCCCAGCCCTCCGCACGCTGGCCGCCTGGCAAGCGGGGTGCTACTGATGAATACCCTGTTCCTTCTCATGGCCCAGTACAACGGCCTCGCCATCATCCCGCTGAATAGAGTATGCGCCGACTACTTCAGTCACCTGACTGTCGAGCAGTTCCAGCGGAAGGTCCTGGCCGGACAGATCCAGATCCCTATCACGCGGATCGAGTCCAGCCAGAAGGCTGCCCGAGGCATTCACTTGGCGGACCTGGCGGCGTATCTGGACAAACAGCGCGAGGTCGCCCTGAAAGACCATGAACGGCTAAACCGAGCCCGACCGGCGGCCTAACTTCTTCTTGGAAACCCATTCCCCGAAGGACACCGGCATCGCCAGGACCTTCGGGAGCCATTCCCAGCCAGCATATTTATCGCCAGACCCACGCAGATGGGTATATCGCCGAAGAGAGTTCCAATCTCGGTGCCCGCTGACCGAAGCCACCTTGGGAATGTCCCACTCCAGCTCAAACAGCCGACTGATCGCTTCGTGGCGCAGATCGTGAAACGTCAGATCCTCTATACCTGCGGCAGTGATCGCGCGACTCCATGCCCCCTGAATCGCATCGGTGGTGTATGGAAAGATCTCGTCGAAGGCCCGCGGCATACTCTTGATGACCGCCATTGCCTCCTCGGGTAGCTGACACCACACGTCGTTACCCCACTTGTCGCCTGGGTTCTTCATGTCCCGGACCAGGACGGCGCCCCGGGCCTCGTCCAGATCCGCCCACCGGATACGGATGATCTCCTCCTGCCTTCGGCTGGAGAACAATGCGAAGGCAGCGACCTTCGCCATGCACATCGAGGTCGGCCGCGATCGCCATGAGCGCTCGAACGCCTGAAACAACCGATCCAACTCTTCAAGTGTCGGGCGCCGATCACGCTCCCTGCTGCGCAACTTGTAACCCAGGTTCTTGAGAACTCTGCGGGCTTTCGCCATAACGTCCGGGTCGACTTGATACCCCCAGGCTGCCTCCGCCACTCCTAACACCGACCCAAGATGTGCCAGGTCATTGGCAACTGTCTGCGCCTTCACCCCTCCCCCGTCCGGCCCCATACGCCACAGTGCATAGTCAACGAGCACCTGACTGGTGATATCCCGGTCGATGGTATCGCCCAAGTGGGAAGCGGCGATGGCGGTCAGCGTGGCGATCTTGGTCTTACCCAGCGGGCGAGTCTTATCCCGGTCGGCCAGGTACTGCGCGATAATGTTCCGAAGCAGTACCCCCTTTTTCGTGGCCCGCTCCAAGCCACCAGGCTCGGCCAATTCAGCCTCCCGACGGAGCGCCCATGCTTCAGCGGCCTTTTTCCGGCTGAAACTTGCGCTCTCCTGATAGACTTGCGCGCCTCCGCGCTTGATACGAATCTGCGCGGTGTACATCACCGTTCCATCGGCGTTGCGCCGAGCGCGAATAGTGGCCATCGTAACTCCCGGTCCCGGTGGTAAAAGGCGTTAGGCGAGTGGTAATTTTTACCACCAACCCGCCAAATATGCCCGAAAACCCCGAAAAACGCACCGATAAAGCGCACACAAAAGACCTGATGAATCAAGCCTCAACGCCAGAAATGACGCGCCCTACACTGTCCCGCCGCTTCTCCGTTGCGCCGATGATGGACTGGACCGATCGCCACTGCCGCTTCTTCCTGCGCCAGTTGTCCCGTCACACCTTGCTCTACACCGAGATGGTCACCACCGGCGCGTTGCTGCACGGCGATCGCCAGCGCTTCCTCCGCTACGACGAATGCGAGCACCCACTGGCGCTGCAACTGGGCGGCAGTGTGCCGGCGGAACTGGCGGCCTGCGCGCGGCTGGCGGAAGAGGCCGGCTACGACGAGGTCAACCTCAACGTCGGCTGCCCCAGCGACCGGGTCCAGCACAACATGATCGGCGCCTGCCTGATGGGGCATCCGGCGCTGGTGGCGGACTGCGTGAAGGCGATGCTGGATGCGGTGGAGATAGCGGTGACGGTGAAGCACCGCATCGGTATCAATGGGCGCGACAGCTATGCCGAACTCTGCGATTTCGTCGGCCAGGTACGCGAGGCCGGCTGCCGGAGCTTCACCGTGCATGCGCGGATCGCCATCCTCGAAGGGCTCTCGCCCAAGGAGAACCGCGAGGTGCCACCGCTGCGCTACGAGGTCGCGGCGCAATTGAAGAAGGACTTCCCGGACCTGGAGATCGTCCTCAACGGCGGCATCAAGACCCTCGAGGCCTGCCGCGAGCATCTGCAGACCTTCGACGGCGTGATGCTCGGTCGCGAGGCCTACCACAACCCCTACCAGCTGGCCGCGGTGGACAGCCAGTTGTTCGGCAGCGAAGCGCCGCCGCTCAGTCGCAGCGAGGCCTTGCTCCGTCTGCGTCCGTACATCGAGCGACACCAGGCCGAAGGCGGCGCGATGCATCACGTGACCCGCCATATCCTCGGCCTGGCCCAGGGCTTCCCCGGCTCCCGGCGATTCCGCCAGTTGCTCTCGGTGGACGTGCACAAGGCCGCCGATCCGCTACGGGTTTTCGACCAGGCGCTGGAACTTCTGGCGGGGCGATAGCTCCCATTGAGCCGCGCCTGCGGCTCGGGTAAGGTCGGGGGATTCTTCTTCCCAAGAACCCACCTGACAAGACCTCGCCATGACTTCGAAGCTGGAACAACTCAAGCAATACACCACGGTGGTCGCCGACACCGGCGACTTCGATGCCATTGCCCGCCTGAAGCCGGTGGACGCCACCACCAACCCGTCGCTGCTGCTCAAGGCCGCTGCCCTGCCGCGCTACGCCGAGCACCTTCGACAGGCTACCGCGGGTAGCGGCGGCGACGCCGGACTGGCTTGCGACCGCTTCGCCGTGGCAGTCGGCAAGGACATCCTCGGAGTCATTCCCGGACGTATTTCCACCGAAGTCGACGCGCGCCTGTCGTTCGACAGCGAGGCCACCCTCGCCCGCGCCCACCGCCTGATCGAGCTGTACGACGAACAGGGCATCGACCGCGAGCGGGTGCTGATCAAGATCGCCTCCACCTGGGAAGGAATCCGCGCCGCCGAGATTCTGGAACGCGAGGGCATCCAGACCAACCTGACCCTGCTGTTCTCCTTCGCCCAGGCGGTGGCCTGCGCCGACGCCGGGGTGTTCCTCATCTCGCCGTTCGTCGGGCGCATCTACGACTGGTACAAGAAGAGCGAGAATCGCGACTACGCCGGCGCCGAGGATCCCGGCGTGCAGTCGGTCTCGCGCATCTATCGCTACTACAAGGCCAACGGCTACAAGACGGTGGTGATGGGCGCCAGCTTCCGCAATCTCGGCCAGATCGAGCAACTGGCCGGCTGCGACCGCCTGACCATCAGTCCCGACCTGCTGCAACAACTGGCTGACGCCCAGGGCGAGCTGCCGCGCCTGCTGCTGCCGGGCGAAGGCGAGCCGCGCCAGGTGCTCGACGAGAGCGCTTTCCGTTGGCAGATGAACGAGGACGCCATGGCCACCGAAAAGCTGGCCGAAGGCATCCGCCTGTTCGCACGCGACCAGGAAAAGCTCGAATACCAGTTGGCGACCCGCCACTGATCGCCGCTGCCGGCGGGACGCGCATGCAGGGCGTCCCGTTCCGGCGCAGCGGAATTCAGCAGGAGTTCGGGAAGGGATCGACCGGTTAATGGCGCTCCAGGGCGCTGACCAGGTCGTGGAAGGCTTCGCGGTTGGATTCGTTGAGGCCCATCAGGATGCGGTGCGCCTCCAGGACCTTGTCGCGCACCACATCTTCCGACTGGTCCTGCGGCGGCAGGTCGGACAGGCACTCCGGACACGGAATCGGACGATCGACGATATTGAACACCTGATCGAAACCCATCGACTGCAACAGACGGGTAATGTCCGGATTGGTGGTCACCAGCGTGGGCAACAGGCCGATTTTCTGCCGCGACAGGATGGACAGCTTGGCCAGTAGGCCGAGCGTGGTGCTATCGATGCTCTGGGTTTCCGTAAGATCGATGATGATCGCCGAGAAATTCAGCGCAGCGAAGATCTTTTCGATGGTGGAATCCAGGGCCGAGCACAGGGTGAGGCGGACCTCACCGACGAATTTCAGAACGAAGGAGCCGTTCTGTTCGGCAAACTGGATTTTACCGGTACTCATGCAAGGTTCCTGCTCAACACCAGCAAGGCGATATCATCCGGCATCTCCGCCAGGTTGGCCAGCCCGAAGACCTGGCGCAGCCCGTCGAGGGTGCCTCCGGCGGCTGCCACCTGCTCCGGTAGCGAAGCCTCTTTCTCCTTCAGCGTAGCTCCTGGCAGCACATCGAGGATGCCATCGGAAAACAGCGACAGGCTGAAGGAAGGGGGCAACTCCATGACCCGGTCGTCATAGCTCGCATCGTCGAACAGGCCCACCGGCAGGCCACGGCCTTCCAGGTAGCTCGCCTGCCCGTCGACGAACAGTACCGGGAGCGGCAGGTGGCCGCCGATGCTGTAGGTCAGGCTGTTCTTCTCCAGGTCGATGACCCCGCCGAGCATGGTCACGTGCTTGCCCAGCTTGGTATTGATCAGGCCGCGGTTGATGTGCGCCAGCACCTCGGACGGCTTGAACTCCGGGAGCGTGCCGTTGCGCCGTGACTCGTAGAGCAGACGCGTGGTCATGAACTTCAGCAGCACCGTGACGAAGGCCGAGGAAGCGCCATGGCCGGAAACGTCGGCCAGGTAGAACGCCACGCGTCGCTCGTCGACCCGGAAGTAGTCGACGAAGTCGCCAGAGAGATACAGCGACGGAATGATCCGGTGGGAAAACTCCAGCCCCTCGATGCTCCACGGCGTCACCGGAAGCATGTTCATCTGCACCTGGCGTCCGGCGTTCTGGTCTTCCTGGAGCAGGTTCAGGCTGGCCTGCAATTCGCGGTTGGCGGCTTCCAGCTTGTCGCGGTAGCGCTGGTTCTCGACCCGCAGGTAGGCGCGATCCAGGGCCCGGCGCACCGAATGCTCGAGCACCGCGAGGTCTTCCAGGGGCTTGATCAGGTAGTCGGCGGCGCCCAGGCGCAAGGCTTCCACCGCATCGCTCATCACGCCGGCTCCGGAAAGCACGATGATCGGCGTTTCCGAAGCGGTCTGGCGGATGCGGCGGATCAATTCGAGGCCGTCGATCTGCGGCATGCGCAAATCGCAAATGACCAGGTCCGGCTGTTCGCTTTCGAAGATCTGCAGGCCCTGCAGACCGTTGAGGGCCTGCAACACCTTGAAGTTGCTGTCTTCCAAGTAGGCAGCGAGGCTTTCGCGCACCACCTCGTCGTCATCGATGATCAGCAGCGTGGCACTGACTTTATGCATGGGTCATCCAGGCAAACGGCGCCGGAAACAGTGGGTCCTAGGCGCTTATTGTAAGTGACAACAGCGCGGCTACGGGGTTCGACAAGGCGCAGACGGTACTCCCATCCGTTGAGCAGTTCAAGCCGTTGACCTTTGCCGGAAAATCCGCCTTTGTCCGTCCGATCCCGTCCGCACGGTATAAACTTTGACGATAATCGCCAGGATTGCCAGTCGCCCCCCCATCGCCCCGACCATGAGGATCAGCCCATGCAGCCCATCGAGCACAACTACAGCGAGAAGCGCGACTTCATCCGCATGAAGCTCGACACCCCGGTCACCATCCGCTGCGAAGGCCGCGAGTCGGTGGCCCTGTGCCGGGACCTGTCCGCCAGCGGGCTGCTGCTGGAAGCGCAAAGCGAGCTGGCTCCGGGCGACCACCTGCGGGTGAGCATCCCGTCCACCCACGAGACCCTCACCGGCCTGGAACTGGAAGCCCGCGTGGTGCGCTGCGAACGGCTCGGCCCGGGGCGGCATAGCCTGGGGCTGAGCATCGTCGCGATCCACTGAAACGACGAAAGGCGACCCAAGGGCCGCCTTTCCAGGTGTCGCACGAAGCGGGTCGACTTAGAAGTCGTCCTCCACCTCGCCGTCCTTGACCTTGAACTCGCGGTTCTGCAGGTAGGCGTTGCGGATGAAGATGTACTTGTCGCCGCTGATCAGTTTTTCCGACTTCAGCAGGTTGGCACGGGTGTCGACGGTGTTGATGCCGAACATCACGTTGCGCGCGCGTACGTCGTCCATGTAGTGGTAGGGACCGACATAGATGTCCGGGATCTTCGCCGGGGCATCGCGCAGCGTGCTCGGGCCGAGGAACGGCAGCATCACGTACGGGCCGCTGCCGACGCCCCAATAACCCAGTGTCTGGCCGAAGTCCTCGTCGTTGCGCTGCAGGCCCATCGGGGTCGCCACGTCGATCAAGCCGGCCAGGCCGAAGGTGCTGTTGAACAGCAGGCGGCTGGTGTCCACGCCGGCGTTGTGGAACTTGGCCTGCAACAGGTTGTTGGCCAGGTTCTTCACGTCGCCGAGGTTGTTGAAGAAGTTGTGCACGCCGTCCTGAACGAAGTTCGGGGTGACCTTCTGGTAACCCTGGGCCAGCGGTTTCAGCGCATAGGTGTCCAGGGTGTCGTTGAAGGTGAAGATGGGACGGTTGATGCTTTCCCAAGGGTCTTCTTCACTGGCCGCCAGGGACAGCGTGGGTGCCAATGCGAGGCTGGCGCAAGCCAGGATTCGGGCACTACGTTCGATCCAGTTCACGCCGCGGGCGCGCATTGCTGTATCTCCTTTGCATGACTAGTCTTGGCCGCCAGCGCGGCTTCAGCGTGCGCGCAGTATATAGGCTCGCATTGATTTTGAGACTAGAAGAGTTACGAGATGGCTGACAGACAATTGCTACACACGGCCCATATCCCGGTGCGCTGGGGCGACATGGACAGCTACGGGCACGTCAACAACACCCTTTATTTCCAGTACCTGGAAGAAGCCCGGGTGGCCTGGTTCGAAACCCTTGGCATCGACCTGGAAGGCGCTGCCGAGGGGCCGGTGGTGCTGCAAAGCCTGCACACCTACCTGAAGCCGGTGGTGCATCCGGCCACCGTGGTGGTGGAACTGTACGCCGGCAAGCTGGGCACCAGCAGCCTGGTACTGGAACATCGCCTGAGCACCCTGGAAGATCCGCAAGGCACCTATGGCGAAGGCCACTGCAAGCTGGTCTGGGTGCGCCACGCGGAAAACCGTTCGACGCCCGTGCCGGACAGCATACGCGCCGCGATCGCCTGACTCAGGCGCCCGGATAGGCCGCGTCGAGCACGATCTCCAGGGCGTCCGGGCGCCAGAACTCCTGGTCGAACTCGACCACCCTCTGCCCCTCCGCGTAACTCAGTCGCTCCAGGTACAGCGCCGGCGAACCCGGCGCCAGTTGCAGCGGCTCGGCCTGGGCCGCGTTCAGCGCGGTCGGATGCATCGCCAGTTGGCAGCGCGTCGGCTGCAGGCCGAAACGCTCGCGCAGCAGGCTCATCAGCGAAGTATCGAGGTCGTGGTCCAGCAGGCCCGGGCACCACCCGGCATCCAGGGCGATCAGTTCGATCAGCACCGGACGCTCGTCCACCCAGCGGCGCCGTTGCAGGAAATACACCGGCGCGCTGTCCTCCAGCCCCATCCGCTTGGCCAGCCAGGCGCCGGCTGCTCGCCGCTCGGCGTGCAGCGTCTCGGTACGCGGCTGGCGTCCCTGGGCGCTGACGTATTCCATGAAGCCGGTGGTACGGGTCGGGTTGTAGCGGATCCGCGGCGGCGCGACGAACCAGCCGCGGCGGTTCTCGCGATAGACCAGGCCTTCGGTTTCCAGTTGCTGCAGGGCTTCGCGAAGGGTGATGCGGGTACACAGGAAGCGCTCGGCCAACTCCCGCTCGGAGGGAAGTTTCACCTGCAGCACGCCCTGGGCGATATCCGCGGCGAGCTGGTCGCGGATGCGCAGGTACTGACGAGATTGATCGACCGGCATGACGGCCTCGCTGATTCAGACCGGCCGATTATAACGGCAGCCCGTCGGCCTATCGCCACTGCCACGAAAACGTCACGGCAGCGTCACAAAACCCCTCTAGGCTGGCCTAGACCATTTGCCAGACGCCTTTCGCATGCCCAGCTCCGACCAACTCCCGCGCTTCACCGCCCTGCTCTTCGGACTCTCCGGCGGCCTGGTGGATTTCGGCGCCCGGACCCTGTCCCTGGCGCTGCTGCGCAGCCATCCGCATAGCCCTGCCGAACACCTCCGCGACGCCAGTCTGCTGCCCTTCGCCGAGGCACAAAGCTTCCTGTTGCGGCGCAAACCGAACAAGAGCGAGCGCCAGCGCCTGGAGCAGGCCCTCGACGAAGCCGCCGAGGAACAGGCCGAGGCCATCACCGGTGCCGTGGCCCTGTTGGAGAGCCTGGACGAACAACGGATTCCCTACGCCTGGCAGGACGAGCTACCGGAATCGGTCTGCCAGCGCCTTGCCGCGCCGCTCGGCCGAGCGGACGCCCTGATCCCCCTCGCCGGCGCGCGCCCCTGGCCGGCCCCCGATGGCTGCTGGCAGGCCCTCGCCCGGCTGGGCATCGAGCGCCTCGACGGCTGCGTGCTGGTCAGCGCCCAACCGCGTCAACTCCAGGCCGGACTCAATGCCGGGCTATGGACCATCGGCCTGGCCGCCAGCGGGCCGTCGTGCGGCCTCTCGCCAGCCGACTGGGACGCTCTCGGACATACCGAGCGCGACCGCTTGCGCGCCGACGCCACCCTGGAACTGTACCGCCTGGGCGTGCATTCCGTGATCGATCACCTGGGCGAGCTGCAACCCTGCCTGCACGACCTCGCCGTCCGCCGCCTGAAAGGAGAAAAACCATGAGCCGCGCCCGTCACCGCTTTCTCGACGAACTGGCCGAACGCTTCGCCAGCCATGGCGCCGAGCCCTATGGCGAGGCAGTCAGCCAGGCCGAGCACGCGCTGCAGTGTGCGACCCTGGCCGAGCGCGCCGGCTGCTCGGACAGCCTTGTAGTCGCCGCCCTGCTGCACGATATCGGCCACCTCTATGAAGACCCGGCGCAGATCGACGAGGAGGACCTGCGCCACGAGGAATTCGGCGCACGCCTGCTGCGCGAGCTGTTCCCCGAGTCGGTCTGGCAGCCGGTGCGCCTGCACGTATCGGCCAAGCGCTTCCTCTGCGCGGTGGACCCGAGCTACCACGCCAGCCTGTCGCCGGCCTCCCGGCACAGCCTGGTGCTGCAAGGCGGGCCGTTCGACGAGCGTGCCGCCGCGGCCTACATCAAGGCGCCCTATGCCCAGGACGGCCTGACCCTGCGCCGCCTCGACGACCTGGCCAAGGACCCGGCCATGCGCACCCCCGAACTGACGCACTTCTTCCCGCTGCTGGAACGCCTGCTGCGGATTGATCCGGATCGCGCACATCTGCGCCCGACAGGTTAATCTGTTCGGCATGGACGGACCTTTCGGCGCCCGCCGGAGGTCCACCGAAGACTTGTACGTCGAGGGAAATGCCATGCCGAAAGAGAGTCTGCTGCGCGAACTGTCCGCCCTGCGCGAGCAACTGGAGCAACAACCGCCGCTGAACGAAGAGCAGCGCGCCGAACTGGAACTCCTGATCAGGGACATCGAACTGAAACTGGCCAACGAGGACGCCCTCAACGAAGGCAGCCTGGTCGATGGGGTCAACCTCGCCGTCGAGCGCTTCGAGGTCAGCCACCCGACCCTCGCCGGCACGCTCCGCTCCATCGTGCAGAGCCTGGCCAACATGGGTATCTGAACGACTTGCCGAAATGAAAAGCCCCGGCATGGCCGGGGCTTTTTCGTATCCGCGTGTTGCGAGGGGTTACTGGCGCACCAGGCGTCGGTTGTCCGGCGCGACCTCCGCCAGGCTGCGGTAGGGATTGATATCCAGGCCGCCACGGCGTACGTAGCGTGCGTAGACGCTGAGCGCCTGCGGCTGCAGCAGGCGCTGCAGGTCGAGGAAGATGCGTTCGACGCACTGTTCGTGGAAGTCCTGGTGCTGGCGGAAGGAAACCAGGTAGGCCAGCAGGCTGGCCGGGTCCAGCGCCGGGCCCCGGTAGTCGACCACCAGGGTGCCCCAGTCGGGCTGGCCGGTGACCGGGCAGTTGGACTTGAGCAGGTGGCTGTAGAGCTGCTCCTCGACGATCCGCCCGGCGTCGCAGCGCAGCAGTTCCGGGCGCGGCTGCTCGTAGCCGTCGACGGCGATGTCCAGCTCGTCGATGCAGTGCCCCGGCAGGCGCCCGATGCCCTCCTCGGCCACCTCGTCGAGGCTGCGCAGGCGCACGCCCACGGGCGCCCCGGCAGCGGCCGAGAGATCTTTCTCCAACACCGTACGGAGCGCCTCGCGACTGTCGAAGGCGGACTGGTTGAGGGAATTGAGGTAGAGCTTGAACGACTTCGACTCGATGATGTTAGGCGAGTCCGCCGGGATCGAGAACTCACCGATCGCCACCACCGGCTTGCCGGCCGGGGTCAGCCAGGACAGCTCGTAGCAATTCCAGATATCCACGCCGCGATAAGGCAGAGTCTCGGCGCTCAGGCCAAGCTCGGCCCATTTCGCCGTGCGTGAAATGGGGAACAGCAGCGACGGCGTGTAGCTGGAGACGTATTCGCTGGTCTTGCCCAGCGGCGAATGTTCGGCGGGATGCTGCATGCGGGAAACCTGCTGGATGAATCGCGCAGGGCCCTTCCCCGCGCGCCGCGCCGCACTGGCGGGCGGCGGCAAGTGTATACGGATCGGCCGGCATCTTCACGCCGGCCGTCCGCCGGCTCAGGGCTGCACGGTCAGTTGACCGACCATCCCGGCCTGGTAGTGGCCGGGGATGTTACAGGCGAACTCCAGCCGGGTGGCCTTGGCGAAGGTCCAGGTCAGCTCGGCGCTCTTGCCCGGCTCGACCAGTACGCTGTTGGGGTCGTCGTGCTTCATCATCCGGCCATGGTCCATGCCGTGACCCATCTGGCTATGGTCCATCGACGCCATGCCGGTCGGGGTGAGCATCCCGGACTGCTGCATCTCCAGCATCTCTTTCTGGTGCTCGGCATGCATCGCCGCGTCGCCCAGGTTGAACTCGTGCAACAGCTTGCCTTCGTTCTTCAGCACGAAGCGGACCGTCTCGCCGGCCTTGACCTCGATCGCCCGCGGCTTGAAGTACATGTCGCCGAGCACCACCTCGATGCTGCGGCTGGCCTGCGCGGCCTGGGCCGGCTTGCCGAAGGCCTGGCCGTGGGCCGGTGAAGCCTGGGCGCTGGCACCGAAAAGCACGCCGAGGACGATCAGGGAAGCGGGAAGCAGGCGGCGCGGAAACATACGGGGAATCTCCATCGGGTTGATGTCGCCTATCCTGTGTCGCTGCGCCTGCCGGCTGGCTGTCGGGAGCATTACATCTTTGTCAGCTTGCCGCCGTTGCGGACCGCGAAGGCTAAGATCGCCCAGCGCCACCGACGGGCATAAAAAACCCGCCGACCGGAAACCAGGGAACCGGTGGCGGGTGAAGACGGGATCGGAGCCCTCCGTCATCCCGTGTGGAGCCGGGGGTGGAAGAACTGGCGATCAGCAGTTTTCCTTGTCCTTCTTCGTCGCTTCGGCCTGCTTCGCCAGTTTTTCCTGGTGCGCGGCACGAGCCTTGGCGGCCTGGGCCTGCATGCGCTCGAAGACGATGTCGCCGCCGCTGTCGGCCATGGCCGGAACGGTCGGGGCGAGGACCAGCAGG
Source organism: Pseudomonas sp. KBN12P06040 (assembly GCF_037574965.1). NCBI lineage: Bacteria > Pseudomonadati > Pseudomonadota > Gammaproteobacteria > Pseudomonadales > Pseudomonadaceae > Pseudomonas > Pseudomonas sp. KBN12P06040. The sequence continues at coordinate 2,436,086 of NZ_JBBELS010000001.1, read as the reverse complement.
AAAGCGAGGGTGGAGGCAGTGAAGGTACGCATGGGAAGTCTCCTCGAATGAGTTCCCCTGTAGTCTGCGCGGGGGCCACTGTCGCCCCCGTTACCCACTGATTACGATGCTGTCAGAAACAGGTCGGCATGGCCGGCAAATGTAACGAGGGATGAACATGAAACTGCTGATCGTCGAAGACGAACCGCGCATCGGCCAGTACCTGCGCCAGGGGCTCGCCGAGGCAGGCTTCGCCGTCGACCTGAGCGACGATGGCAACGAGGGCGAGCAACTGGCCCTGGGCGGCGACTACGACCTGCTGATCCTCGACGTCATGCTGCCCGGCCGTGACGGCTGGCAGATCCTGCGCAGCGTGCGCGACGCCGGGATGACCGTACCGGTGCTGTTCCTGACCGCCCGCGATGCCGTAGAGGACCGCGTGCGCGGCCTCGAACAAGGCGCCGACGATTACCTGGTGAAGCCGTTCGCCTTCGTCGAACTGCTCGCCCGGGTGCGCACCCTGCTGCGCCGGGGCAGCCAGCAGTTGCAGGAGACCACCCTGCAACTGGCCGACCTCGAACTCGATTTGCTGCGCCGCCGGGTGCAACGCCAGGGCAAGCGGATCGACCTCACCGCCAAGGAGTTCGCCCTGCTCGAACTGCTGCTGCGGCGCAGCGGCGAGGTGCTGCCCAAGTCGCTGATCGCCTCGCAGGTCTGGGACATGAACTTCGACAGCGATACCAACGTCATCGAGGTGGCCATTCGCCGCCTGCGCGCCAAGGTCGACGACGACTACCCGCAGCGCCTGATCCATACCGTGCGCGGCATGGGCTACGTTCTCGAAGAGCGCGACGAATGAGCGCCGGGTTCGGCTCGCGGATGTCCCTCGGCGTCCGCCTGAGCCTGCTGTTCGCCGCCTGCACGGCGGCGGTCTCGCTGATCGCCGGGTTGATCTTCAGCAGGGCCATCGACGAGCATTTCGTCGAACTCGACCACCTGGCGATGTCCGCCAAGCTCGCGGTGTTTCGCGACGAACTGCGCGGCCTCGGCTCGGAACAGCAGATGCGCCGCCGCGAAGCGGAACTGCTGCGCGAACTGGCACGCCACCCCGACCTCGGCCTGCGCCTGAACGGCCCGGATGGCAACCTCTGGTTCGAGCGCCTGCCGCAGCCTGCGCATCCCGGCCTGCCCGCCAACCGCGAACTCGGCGCCCCGCTGGAGCCCGGCAACGACGCTTCGCCGCGACTTACCGTGATCCTCGACATCAGTCATCACCAGCACTTCCTGCAACGCATGCGCCAGTTGATCTGGCTGACCATGAGCCTGTCGGCGCTGGCCACGGCGCTGCTCGGCGCCTGGGCCACCGGCGCCAGCCTGGCGCCGCTGCGACGGATGCGCGAAGTCGCCGCGCGGGTTTCCGCCAACTCCCTCACCACCCGCCTCGACGCCAGCCGGATGCCAGAGGAGCTGCGCGGACTGGCCGGCGAGCTGAACGCCATGCTGGCGCGCCTGGAAGAAGCCTTCCAGCGCCTCTCGGCGTTCTCCGCCGACATCGCCCACGAGTTGCGCACCCCGCTCACCAGTCTGCTGACCCAGACCCAGGTGGTATTGTCCCGCCCACGCTCGCTGGAGGATTATCGCGAGGCCCTGCACGGCAACCTCGAGGAGCTGGAACGGCTCACCGCGATGGTCAACGACATGCTGTTGCTGGCCAAGGCCGACCACGGCCTGCTGGCGCCCAGCCGCCAGGCCCTGGACCTGGGCGCGGAAGTCGACTCGCTGCTGGAGTTCTACCAGCCGCTGGCGGAAGACCGCGACATCCGCCTGCTGCGCGAAGGCAGCCTGAGCCTGCCCGGCGACCGCGGCATGCTGCGGCGGGTGCTGGCCAACCTGCTGGACAACGCCCTGCGCTTCACCGCCGATGGCGGCGAGATACGTATCCGTCTCGGCGACCGACGCCTGAGCGTGGAGAACCAGGGTCCGGCGATTCCTCCCGAGCGCTTGCCGCGCCTGTTCGACCGGTTCTATCGTGCCGATCCGGCGCGCCGCGAAGGCCAGGGTGAACACGCCGGGCTCGGCCTGGCGATCTGCCGCTCCATCGTCCAGGCCCACGGCGGCGAGATCCGCTGCGAGTCTGCCGACGGCTGGACCCGTTTCGTCATCGATTTCGCTCGCCCGCGCCGATGAAACGCGAAGCCCCCATGACGGGGGCTTCTGTTTCATGCCTTCGAGCGTTTCATTGGCGCATGCCGCGCCCGCTCACCAGCAGCCTTACGCAGCCGAGATAGAGCACCGCGGTGGCCAGCAGCATGAAGCCGATGGCCACGCCGATGCGAATGTCGGAGACGCCGAGGATGCCGTAGCGGAAGGCGTTGACCATGTGCAGGATCGGGTTGGCCAGCGACACCGTCTGCCAGAACGGCGGCAGCAGGTTGATCGAGTAGAACACCCCGCCCAGGTAGGTCAGCGGCGTCAGCACGAAGGTCGGGATGATCGAGATGTCGTCGAAGTTGCGCGCGAACACCGCGTTGATGAAACCGCCCAGGGAGAAAATGGTCGCGGTAAGCACCACCACCAGCACCGTGATGCCTAGGTGGTGCACCTGCAGCTTGGTGAAGAACAGCGACAGCATGGTCACGATCACCCCCACCGCCAGGCCGCGCAGCACACCGCCGATGGTGTAGCCGAGGAGGATGGTGTGCGGCGATACCGGCGACACCAGCAGCTCCTCCACCGAGCGCTGGAACTTGCTGCCGAAGAAGCTCGACACCACGTTGCCGTAGGCGTTGGTGATCACCGACATCATGATCAGGCCGGGCACGATGTATTCCATGTAGGTGAAGCCGCCCATATCGCCGATCTGGCGGCCGATCAAATTGCCGAAGATCACGAAGTACAGGACCATGGTGATCGCCGGCGGCAGCAGGGTCTGCGGCCAGATCCGGGTGAAGCGGCGCACCTCGCGGTAGACGATGGTGTTCAGGGCGACCAGGTTGGCGCTCAGCTCGCTGCTCATCGGGCGATCCTCGTCAGGTTCTTCTCCACCAGCGACACGAACAGCTCCTCCAGGCGATTGGTCTTGTTGCGCAGGCTCAGTACCTCGATGCCTTGTGCGCCCAACTGGGCGAACAGATCGTTGATGCCCTGGCTTTTCTCCACCTGCACTTCGAGGGTGTGATCGTCCACCAGCCGCGTCGGGTAGCCGTCGAGAGTCGGCGGCAGGGCCTGGACGTTCTTCAGGTCGAGCAGGAAGGTTTCCGAATGCAGGGTCATCAGCAGGTCGCGCATGCTGGTGTTCTGCACGATCTCGCCGTGGTCGATGATGGCGATGTTGCGGCAGAGCTGCTCCGCCTCTTCCAGGTAGTGGGTGGTGAGGATGATGCTGATGCCTTCCTGGTTGAGTTCTGTGAGGAAGCTCCACATCGAACGACGCAGCTCGATGTCGACCCCGGCGGTGGGCTCGTCGAGGATCAGCAGGCGCGGCTGGTGGACCAGTGCGCGGGCGATCATCAGGCGCCGCTTCATGCCGCCGGAGAGCATCCGCGAGGCTTCGTTGCGCTTGTCCCACAGGCCCAGTTGGGTCAGGTAGCGCTCGGCGCGCTCCTTGGCGATCTTCGCCGGGATGCCGTAGTAGCCGGCCTGGGTCACGACGATGTCGAAGACCTTCTCGAACTGGTTGAAGTTGAACTCCTGCGGCACCACGCCAAGGCAACGCTTGAGGCCGGCCGGGTCCTTGTCGAGGTCGTGGCCGAACACCGAGACCGAACCGCTGGTCTTGTTCACCAGGGTCGAGAGAATCCCGATGGTGGTGGACTTGCCCGCGCCGTTGGGGCCGAGCAAGGCGAAGAAATCACCTTCGGCGACGTCCAGGTCGATGCCCTTGAGGGCCTGGAAACCGTTGCCGTAGGTTTTCGTCAATTGACGGATGGACAGGGCGGAACTCATTAGGCTTCCCGTGTCGGAAGGTGAAGAGGAAGAGCTAGATAAGGCTACGGGTAACAAAATGCAACAGTAGCCGGCTCAGGTCAGTTCGGTCATTACCGCGGTGCGGAACGCCGGGCGCTCGCGCAAGCGCAGGTACCAGGCCTCGAGGTGGGGCAGCGGCGGGCGCTCGATGGGCATCTCGAACCAGGCGTAGATGAAACAGCCCAGGGGAATGTCACCCATGCCGAAGCGTTCGCCGGACAGCCAGGGTTGGCCGGCCAGGGTCTGGTCCGGCACCCGCAGCAACTCGCCGCAGGTCTGCAGCGCCTTTGCGATCAGGGCCTCGTCGCGTTGCTCCGGCGGCGTACGCAGCGTTCCCCAGAACAGGTCGCGGAACGGCCCGGCGAGAGTCGAGGTGGTCCAGTCCATCCACTTGTCGGCGTCGGCGCGGCGCACCGGGTCCTGCGGATAGAGGTCGCCCGGCGCATAGCGGGCGGCCAGGTAGCGGACGATGGCGTTGGACTCCCAGAGGACGAAGCCGTCGTCCTCGATCACCGGCACCCGACCGTTCGGGTTCATCGCGCGGAACGCCGGCTCATCCACCAGGCCGAACGCCCCGCCGGCATCCACCGTCCGGTACTCCAGGCCAGCCTCCTCGGCGCACCACAGCGCCTTGCGCACATTGCTCGAGTTCTTCCGGCCCCAGATGGTCAACATACTCTGCGTTCCCTCTTCGGTTGATGCGGCGGATGGGTCGCCGGAGCGCCCGGACGACATGCCGCACCCTACCGAGGATGGACCGAAGAAGGAAGACGCGCCGGCTGATGGTGACTATCGACGCCCTTCATCTTGTCCGGCCTCGGCCTGGAAATCGCCGCCCAGGGCCAGCGGGCGGCCGGAGAACAGGTGCGGATAGTGCTGCTGCAGGTGAGAGAAGAACAGTTCCTCCGGCAGGTCGGCGAACTGGCCGTGATCGGCCAGGTATTCCATGTAGCGCTCGCCCTGGCGGTTGAACGGATGGAAGACGCTGTCGGCGACGCCGTCGAACTCCAGCGGAGCGACGTCGAAGGCGCGGCACAAGGCACGGTTGAACGCCGGGGTGGCCTTCACCCAGCGGCCCTCGAGGTACAGCTCGGTATAGCCGTGCATGGCGAACACCTCGCTGCGCAGCGCTTCCAGCAGGCGCGGCGTGGCCAGGTGGTTGCGCACGTCGGCCAGGCCGATCCGCGCCGGAATCCGGCAATGCCGGGCGCAGGCGGCGAGCAGGATGGCCTTGGGCACGCAATAGGACTCGCCCTGCTGCAGGGCGTGGCTGGCCTTCAGGGTCTGCGGATCGCGGCTGAACACGTAGGGGTTGTAGCGCACCCCGTCGCGTACCGCGTAGTACAGCGCGACTGCCTGGTCACGCGGTTTCGCCGAGTTCCCCCGGGATTTTTCCGCGAACTCCACCACCACGGGGTGGTCACTATCCACGAAGCGGCCGGATTGTAGGTAGGACTGCATGGCGGGCTCCCGGCGGGCAATTTGTCCCAGTCTAAACGGGAAGTTTTCGCCTATAACGTGACAAACCGGCCAAGCTGACCGGCCCTGCCGCCAAACGGCGGCAAACGGGCTAAGCTCGAGACGCCGCCTGGCGTCTTCATGGAGGATTCCGCATGTTGTTGCTCTGGTTAGTCGTACTGGTACTCGGTGTCGCTTACCTCGCCCATCGGCGTACCCCACCCGCTCCCGCGCTCGGCATCAGCGCCGCCTACCTGATCCTGATGGGCGTGTTCAGCCACGCGCCCGGCTGGCTGCTGCTGGTCTTCTGGCTGCTCTGGCTGGCGGTGGCGCTTCCCCTCGCCCTGCCCGACCTGCGCCGGCGCGTGCTCAGCGGTCCGCTGTTCGCCTGGTTCCAGAAAGTCCTGCCGCCGATGTCCGACACCGAGCGCGAGGCCATCGAGGCGGGCACCGTGTGGTGGGATGGCGAATTGTTCAGCGGCCGCCCGGACTGGCAGAAACTGCTCGACTACCCCAAGGCGCAACTCACCGAAGAAGAGCAGGCCTTCGTCGACGGCCCGACCGAAGAACTCTGCGCCATGGTCAGCGACTGGGACATCGGCCAGCGCATGGACCTGCCGGAAGAAGCCTGGGCCTTCATCAAGCAGCACGGCTTCTTCGGCCTGATCATTCCCAAGGAGTACGGCGGCAAGGGCTTCTCCGCCTTCGCCCACTCACAGGTGGTGATGAAGCTCGCCACCCGTAGCGGCGACCTGGCCTCGACGGTGATGGTGCCGAACTCCCTCGGCCCGGCCGAGCTGCTGCTCCACTACGGCACCGACGAGCAGCGCCAGCGCTACCTGCCGAGCCTGGCCAAGGGCGACGACATCCCCTGCTTCGCCCTCACCGGCCCCTACGCGGGCTCCGATGCCGGCGGCATGACCGACGTCGGCATCGTCTGCAAGGGCGAATGGGAAGGTCGCGAGGTGCTCGGCCTGCGCCTGACCTGGGAAAAGCGCTACATCACCCTCGGCCCGGTGGCCACCCTCCTCGGCCTGGCCTTCAAGTGCCACGACCCGGACCATCTGCTGGGCGACGAGGAGGACCTGGGCATCACCCTGGCGCTGATTCCCACCGACACCCCCGGGGTCGAGATCGGCCGCCGCCACGTGCCGCTGGGCGCCGCCTTCATGAACGGTCCGAACTCCGGCAAGGACGTGTTCGTGCCGCTGGAGTACATCATCGGCGGGCAGGAAATGATCGGCAAAGGCTGGATGATGCTGATGAACTGCCTATCGGTCGGACGCTCCATCTCGCTGCCGGCGGTGGGCACCAGCGCTGGCAAGGCCAGCAGCTACGTCAGCGGTCGCTACGCTCAGGTCCGCGAGCAGTTCAACGTGCCGATCGCCGCCTTCGAAGGCATCCAGGAGGCGCTCGCCCGCATCGGCGGCAACGCCTGGCTAATGGACAGCGCGCGAATCCTCACCGCCAACGCGGTGGACCTCGGCGAGAAGCCCTCGGTGCTTTCGGCGATCCTCAAGTACCACCTCACCGAGCGCGGCCGCGAGTGCATCGCCCATGCCATGGACATCCATGGCGGCAAGGGCATCATCATGGGCCCGAACAACTACCTGGGTCGTTCCTGGCAGGGCGCGCCGATCTTCATCACGGTGGAAGGCGCGAACATCCTCTCGCGCAACCTGATGATCTTCGGCCAGGGCGCGATCCGTTGCCATCCGTACGTACTCAAGGAAATGGAACTGGCCCAGCGCGAGGACAAGGACCAGGCCGCCCGCGAGTTCGACGCGCTGCTGGTGAAGCACATCGGCTTCGCCGTCGGCAACGCCGCCAGCAGCTTCCTCCTCAGTCTCAGCTGCGGCCACCTCGGCAACGCGCCCGGCGACCGCATCAGCCGTCCCTACTTCCGCGCGCTGAACCGCCTGGCGGCGTCCTTCGCCCTGCTCGCCGACTTCAGCATGATGCTGCTGGGCGGCGAACTGAAGCGCAAGGAACGCCTCTCCGCGCGTCTCGGCGATGTCCTCAGCTATCTCTACCTGGGCTCGGCGGCGCTCAAGCGCTACCACGACCTGGGCAACCCGGACTACCTGCATCCGCTGCTGCGCTGGGCCATGGAGGAAAACCTCGGCAAGGCCGAGGCGGCGCTGGAGGACCTGCTGAACAACTTCCCCAGCCGCTTCTTCGGCTGCGCGCTGAAGGTCCTGGTACTGCCGTTCGGCCGCCGGCACAAAGGGCCGGGCGACGAACTGGACGCCGAGATCGCGGAAATCCTCGGCCGTCCGGACGACGACCCGGCGTTGCAGGCGATCCTCGCTGGCGCGTTCCTGCCGAAGGACCCGCAGGACCCGGTCGGTGCCCTCGCCCACGCCTTCGACGCGGTACGCGAAAGCGCCGCGCTGGAGAAAACCCTGCACAAGGCGATCAAGGAAGGCAGGGTCCAGCCGCAAGCGGGGCAGAACCCGATCGATGCCGGCGCCGCCGCCGGCGTGCTGAGCGCCGAGCAGGCGCAAGCCCTGCACCAGGCCGAAGCGGCACGGCGCAAGGTGATCGACGTCGACGACTTCGCCAAGGAGGAACTGCAACTGGCCGACGGCAGGATCCGCTGACACTCCGCGGCAAAGCGACGGTCGCAACCGACAAAGGCGCCTTCCGGCGCCTTTGTCGTCTTCACCCACCCAAACCCGGGCGATTGGCTAGAATCGACGGGCACATCCCTGACGTACGGGAGGCCATCATGCTCAAGCTACTTGCCACCGGCCTGGCAGCCTCGTTTCTCCTCCTGCCCCCGGCGCAGGCCGCACCGCCTGCGCCCTATGGCGTGCAGCCGCACCAGCAGGCGGTGCAGCGCGCCGGCGAACAGCGCCAACGCCAGCTCCAGGAACAGCGCCAGCGCTTCGACGAACAACGCCTGCAATTGCAGCAGGATCAACTGCAACGCCAGCAGCAGAATTTGCAGCGGCAACGGCAGCAGCGACAGATGCAGGACAACCTGATCCGCCAGCAGCAACTGGACCAGCAGCGCTGGCGCCTGGAGCAGGACCAGCGGCGCCTCGATAGCGAACGCCGGCAACTGGAAAACCGCCGGCGCCAGAGCCAGTCCCCGGCGATCCGCTGAAACTGGCCGGCGCCGCGAAACCCTTTATACTGCCCAGCTTTTTTCCAGAGGACCCGTCATGGCCAACTCCTACCTCGAGCACCACCTCGCCCTGCTCCAGCACCTGCGCAACATCCTCGGCGCCCTGGGCGAGGCCGAGCAGGTGCCGGAAGAAAACCACGGGCTGTTCCTCGAGCGTTTCGACGAACTGATGGACGAACTGCCGCGCGACCCGGAAGGCGCCCAATACCTCGGCCAGGACCTGATTTCCCAGGTCTTCCACCGCTATCCGCAGATCGCCCACCTGGTACCGCGCGACCTGCTGTGGTTCTTCGGCGGCGATTGCCTGCACTTCATGCCGGACGAAGAGATCGACCTGTTCCAGCGCCTCGACGAGCGCCGCTACGAAGCCGAAGAGCGCGGCGAAACGTTCGACTGGAACCGCGAAAAGCAGTTGCTCGCGCTGCCCGAGGACAGCCCGCGGCACTGAGCCCGTAACGGCCACCGGCCGTCCCGCCCCGACCGCCATCCGTGCGCTCGGGGCCGCCTCCCGCCAGCCCAAACCTCGCTACCCTTTCCGAATAAAAAACGGACCGCCCGCCCGATTGCCGGAGCGCGCCGAGTCCGTACCTAGCAGTTCTGCCGGGTAGCCGGAGCTTCACACCCCTTCGCCGCACACGTCCCCACTGATTGCTCTGCAGCGAGCATGTCGTACCTCGCCGGAGCTGCCGATCAATCTGGCGAAGGCGCAGGCATGCACTCGAACGAGTCAACGGAAGACCGCTGTTCACGCCACTACACCCTGCTGCAACGGTGCCCGCTGCTGCACGGGCTGCCCGATCTGCTGCGGCACGTGGCGACCCATGCGTCGGAGCGCCGGTTGCGCGACAAGGACGTCCTGTTCCTCAAGCACGACCCTGAAGACTTCATCGGCCTGGTCCTCGGCGGACACCTCTATACCGTGCTCTACGGGCCGGACGGGCGGGAGCTGATCGTCAATGACATCCGTCCTGGCGAAGTGATCGGGGAAACCGCGCTGATCCAGCCGAACCGCCGCGAGACCTCCGCCTACGCCTCCGGCGCGGCGTCGGTGCTGATCCTCCACCGACGTCACTTCGCCCCGTTGATCGCCGACACGGAATTCCTCAACCGCGCGCTGGCCCTCCTCTGTTCGCGCCTGCGCGAAGCCTCCGGTTTCGTCGAGAGGGTCTGCCTGCATCGCCTGGAGTCGCGCCTGGCGCGCCATCTCCTGGCCAGCCTGGCGAGCGAACAACCCGAGGGAGCCTGCGCGACGCTACCGACCAACCAGAGCATCCTAGCAGCGATGCTCAACGCCAGCCGGCCGAAGCTCAACGCGCAACTGCAAATATGGAAACGCGAAGGGCTGATCAGCTGCCGCAACGACCGGATCCTGATCAACGACCTCGGTCGCCTGCGACGCAAGGCCGAACTACCAGCCGCGCCCCTGTCACCCAGGTAACAGCCTCGCCCACCGCCCGCCTCACAGACTGCTCGCCGACACGAGCAACCAGGGAGGTAGCGGTTATGGATCGTCCGAATCAGCCAGGCGGCAACGAAACCGGTTCCGATCGCCTGTTCGAGGAAAGCTGGCGTGCCGCGCAGGCTGGCCTGCGCAAACGCGCACAACGCCTTGCGCGCGGCAACAGCCATCGGGCCGAAGAATGGCTGTCGAGCACCGCGGTCAAGGCGCTGCTGTTCCTGCGCCAGTCACCGGAGCGGGTACGCGACCCCCAGGGCTTCCTGTTCCTGGTCCTGGAACACGTCTACCTGGACAGCGCGCGCCACCAGATCCGCGAGGACCGCCTCATCGACCGCGGCATCGACCTGCACGATGGCCAGTTGGAGCGCTTCGCCGCCGTCGGCTCGCCGCTGGAACGCCTGGAGCAGCTGGAACGTCTCGACCAGGTGGACAAGGCCCTGGCCTCGCTGTCGCGCCAACAGCAGCAGCTCTTCGAACTGCGCTTCATCGAGGAACTGCCCTATGCCGACATCGCCAGCCAGCTCGGCATAGCCCCGCCGCTGGTGCGCAAGCGCGTGCAGTTGCTGCGCTCGCGGCTGAGCGCCGACTTTTTCGCCGGCGACGTTTCACAAGACAGACGCAGCCGCGTTCATTCCTGACAAGCGAGTCGAGGCCCGTGCGACCGGCCCCCTGCCCGACGAGCACCTGCCCATTCAAGGAGAGTCCCATGGCTGACCCCACGGCTGTGAATGCCCAGATCACCGATGCCGTCACCCAGACCAACGTCAAGGTGGTCGCCGAAGCCCCGGCCCAGGCCATCGCCGCGCTCTACCAGATCGCCAGCCATTCCGCCGGCCTGTCCCTGCAGAACGCAGTCTACAGCCAGCAGGCCCTGAACCAGATCTCCACCGCGGTGGTTTCCAAGGCGGTGTCGATGATCATGGCGATAGAAGACAAGAAAGGTATCTGACCCGCCCCTTGATCCCAGGAGTGCCCAGACATGTTCGGCTTCGGCAAGAAATCCGCGCCCGCGCCCGCGCCATCCGGCGACAGCGAGCAAGCCGCCGCCCCCGGCGAGGCCGGCCGGCAGACGCCAGCCAGCGGCGGCAGGGCGTCCGCCAACGGCGACGTGAAGCTGCCGTCGCGCCCTTCGCCGCTGGCCGGCATGAGCGAGCGCCTGCTCAAGCAGACCGAGGCGCCGCCGCCGGACACCAGCGCCCTGAACAGTCAAGTCGTGCAGGCGGTGCAGATGAGCAACAGCGAAACCGCCGGCTATGCGCCGTCGCAGATCGCCATCGCGCCGAACATGATGATCAGCCAGGCCTCCGGGCTGGTGGCGCAATCCGCCGCCAGCTACTTCGACGGAGTCAGCAAGATCGCCCTGGCCAGCCAGGCGATCCTGCTCCGGCAGATGACCCAGAACATCGCCGAAAACAAGCTGGCCCAGGCTGCCGAGGACGCGCTCGGCGCCCTCGCCACCGACCTGCTGATGGGCGCCGCCGCCGCGGTAGCCGCGGCGGCCGGGGCGATCGAGGCGGAATCGGCCAGCTTCGCCATCGACAAGATCGACCAGAGCATCGCCAAGTACAGCGAGACCCTCGCCAGTCGCGGCGGCAAGGACACCCAATCGTAGCCACCACCGGCGGGGCCGGCGGCGTCCGGCCCTGGCACAGGAGAGCCGTCATGGCCTATTTCAAGCTGGAAGAACCGGTCAGGTTCCATCGCTATCCCTTCGACTTCCATAGTCACTTCGCCGGCATCCTGCCGGTGGAAAGCAACAGCCGCTGGACGCGCGACCGCCGGGTCTTCCGCGTCGGCGAGCGGCAAGTGAGCCTGGAGAAAGGCCAGGAGCTTTCCCTGATCGGGCTGCTGATGAGTGCCCGCGGCGTCGCCCCGGAGGTCGACGGCAAGGCGCTGGAGGAGGCTCGCCAGGCCGCGCACTATGAGCTGTTCGAACTGGCTCTGCAGCGGATGGTCAGGCGCAATCCGTTCGCCGCGACCGACCGTCAGGGCTACCTGCGCGGCGAATGCGCGGCGGAGAACATCTATCTCGCCTGCCTCATCCTGGCGCAACGTTTTGGCCGGACCTCGCCGCCAGCGGCCATCGACCAACCGGCGATCTACCTCGGCACCCTAGAACTGCTCGGTGCGAGCGCGGTTCGCGACAGCGAGACGGACCAGTTCGTCCGCTACTTCAACCGCAAGATCTGGAGCGGCAACAAGTACACGCCGTTCGACGACGCCTACTGGGCCCGCGGCGCCATCCGCGATCGCCATCCGGGCGAATTCGCCTGCCTGACGCTGGGGTTCCTCCTCCACGAAGGAATCAGCCATACCCAGACGGCGACGGGGGAAGACGAGGTGGCCGTCCTCGATTCCCTGTTCGAACAATTCAACGCCTCCGAGAAGACCGCCTACCGCCTGCTCGCCCACACCGCGCATGGCTATGCCAGCGAAGCCGCCTTCGATGCCGAGCTGCACAGGATCCTCCGTCATTTCGAAATACAGCAGGGGCAGCCACCGCAGGCCCGGCTGGTCGGCATCGACCTGCTCGGCATGGAGACCGCTACCGGCCTGTACCGACAGTTCTTCGACTTCCTCCTCGGACAGGCCGCGGTGTTTCGCCGCTACCTGGACGGCAAGCCGGAAACCCGCAAGGTGGTCCTGCACATCCATTGTGGAGAGGGGACCGGGGTGTCCGACGACAACCGGTCGCTGTGCGGTTACTTCCTGCGCAACGCCAACGCGCTGGACGATTTCTACGCAGCGCTCTCCGCCTATGCCTGGAAGTGCTATGGCAACACCATCCGCCAGGGCAAGGCGCGGCTACGCGAACGGGAGAACCTGCAGGACCGTGACAAGGCGCCCAGCGCCCTCGCCGGCCTTTTCGACGAACTGTTTTTCGGCAACAGCCTGACCGCCTCCGGCCTGCGGCTACGCCGCTTCGACATCACCAGCGGGACTACCCAGGCCCTGGTCGCCTATTACGCCCGCACCAACGTCGTGAACCTCTGCCAGGCGCTGGCCAGCCGCGACGCCGACGGCAACAGCTACTACCGCCGCCTGCTGGAGAGCGATCTGTTCAGCCTGCGCATCGGCCATGCCTACTACTACCGCAACTATCTGGCCAGCAAGTTCCCCGAGCTGTGCTTCGACACCAACCTGGGAAGCAATTTCATTACCGGCGCCTCCGGCCTCTTCGACTCGCTGCAGGAATACCGCCTGAACCGTGGCCTGCGCCATCTCGATGGATACGTCGGCACCGACCAGCTCAAGGAACTCAGTCTGGCCATCGCCTACCAGGGCGAACAGCGCCTGGACCCACAACAGATGCAGTACGTCCATGCCCTGGCGGAAAGCCAGAGCGGCTTCGACGAACTGGGCGAACACCTCCCGGGTACACCCGGCTGGGCGAAACCCGCGCTGGAACAGTTCTTCGCAAGTCAGTGCGCGCTCTACCGCTCCGAGGAGGATCGCTACTTCCAGTTCGAAGCCTACCGGCGCCTCTTCGCCCAGGTCCTCAACTGGCGCTCCTATCTGCTGGGCGCCGACGGCCAGGGTGTCGAGCACTCCAACGTACAGGACGAAGCGATCCGCATGGCGCTCCTGCTCAACTATGCCGCCGCGGACCGCCACGGCCGGGTACCGGTCGCTTCGCTGGAGAATGCCCAACGCCTGCTGGTGCAACTGGGCAGCGCCTACTGGGAGGAAACCATCGGCGCCGTCGACCTGGCCGGCGCGCCCCATCGGGACCGAGAGCTGCAGCGCTTCGAAGGGTTCGCCGCCCCCGCCTCGGTCGTGCGCATCTCCACCCGCAGCAGTTGAGGAGCGACCGATGAGCGCCTACGCACGCTACATCAGACGCCGCGCGCTCGCCGCCGCGGACCGCCCGGCGCAGCGTTCGCCGGACGCCAGCGAGGAGGCACGGGACCAACCGCACCCCAGCAGGCCGGCGAGCGGAAAGCGCCTGCTGGAAATATCGGACAGCGATGCGGCCAAGCTCTTGGCCGTGCTGAAACTGCTCGGATGAGCACCCACCCCAGGAGAAGCGTCATGAAGGAAGAACTCGAAACCCTCGTCACCCAGGTCAAGGCACTCCTCACCGAATGCCTGCAAGGCTGGCTCCAGGCCCTGTCCCAGGGAGACAGCGTGGACGACCCGGCCAGCCTCGGACAGTTGGCGGTGCAGTTGAGCACCGCCTACAGCACCCTGCAGGCCGCTGCCGCCGCCTACCCCGGCGATACCGGCGGCAGCGCGCAGGCCCCCTCGGCGGACGGCACGCAGCAGTACTGAAGCCTCGCCACGACACCCCGCGCACCGCGCGTCCATCGCAGAGGAGTCCGCGCATGTCGATCTCGGAAGAATTGGGAAGGAATCTGGTCCAGCTGGCGCAACGCTGGCTGAAACGCCCCCTCACCAGCGAAGAACACGAGCAGTTGAGACAGTTCCAGCTCGGCCTCGGCAACGACGCCAGCAGCGATCCGGCCGTGCACGCGCGACAGCAGGCCGAACAGGTGATCGAGAACGGCCGGCAGCGTTCCGAAGGCTCCATCCGCCAGATCCTGCAGAACGTCCAGCAGGCCTCGACCCAGGCCCTCCGCGCCCAGGACAGCGGCGAGCAGGCGATTCTCGAGGCGGTCAATGCCGCCGGCAGCCTGGCCGAACTGCGTCCCGGCCACCTGCAGAGCGGCCAGGCAAGCGCCAACCAGTTGGTGATGTCGCAGATTGCCGACCGCCTGGCCAACCTAGTGAAGAGCGAGGTACGCCTGTGCTTCGAGCAGAACTTCGGCTCGCTCAAGCAGCAACTGGAGAACGCTATCGCCATCTTCAACCAGAGCAACCACAACACGTCCGCACCGCCGCCGGACAAGCCCGACCCGCCCGCCGCATGAGACCGCACCGACAAGCGCCCCGCCTCGCGGGGCGCTTGCATTTTCGCCGCCCGCCAGGCCTGGCGCCGACGGATTCACAACTCCCTGGCTGGAGCGTTCATCAAGACAGCACGACATGAGCCGTGCCGTTCACTCACAGGGAGTCACATCATGAGTTTTCCGACCGCAGTCAACGACCAGATCACCGATGCCGTCACCCAGTCCAACGTCAAGGTCGTCGGTGAGGCGCCAGCCATGGCGCTGGGCACCATCTACCAGACCATGGCCCACTCCACCGGGATTCTCTTCGAGAACGCGGTGAGCGCCCAGCAACAGCAGAACGCCCTGGCCCTGGCCGCCTCCAACATGGGCGTGATGCAGATCTACAGCCTCGACACCGCCGCCGATGCCGGAGCCACCGAGAAAGTCGGCCAGTTGGGCGTGGCCGACAACCTCACCAGCCTGCTGACCGTACTGAAATCCTTCACCTGAGCCTGACCCGCCGGGTCCAAGCAATCGCCGTACATCCTTCGCAATGATTCAGGAGAATCACCATGAGCTTCCCGACCGCAGTAAACAACCAGATCACCGATGCCGTCACCCAGTCCAACGTCAAGGTGATCGGTGAAGCCCCGGCCATGGCGCTGGGCTCGATCTTCCAGACCATGGCCCACTCCACCGGCATCCTGTTCGAGAATTCGGTAGCTGCCCAGCAACAGCAGAACGCCCTGGCCCTGGCCGCTTCCAACATGGGCGTGATGCAGATCTACAGTCTGGATACCAGCGCCGCCGGCGGCGCCACCGAGAAGATCGGCCAGTTGGGCGTGGCCGACAACCTCACCAGCCTGCTGACAGTGCTCAAAGCGCTACCCTGATCGCCACCGTCGCTACACCAGAGAAGGCCACTCCACGAGTGGCCTTTTTCGTCTCGACGATCGAGCGAGCAGATGCGGCGGGACAGCGGCCTGCCGAGGGGAACATGGGGGGAATCGGGAAAAGCACCAGGGCGGTGCGGATCGCAGAAACGAAAAAAGGGCCCGAAGGCCCTTTTCTCTTCGACCCAGGCCTAAACCTGGATCATGTTTGGAGCGGGAAACGAGACTCGAACTCGCGACCCCGACCTTGGCAAGGTCGTGCTCTACCAACTGAGCTATTCCCGCGTTACAACTTGTTGCCCGTTCGGCCGAAACCGAACCTTTGACGCCTAACTTTCACCAACCCCGCCGAAGCCAGGCTGTAGAATTTGGAGCGGGAAACGAGACTCGAACTCGCGACCCCGACCTTGGCAAGGTCGTGCTCTACCAACTGAGCTATTCCCGCAATGGCGTCCCCTAGGGGACTCGAACCCCTGTTACCGCCGTGAAAGGGCGGTGTCCTAGGCCACTAGACGAAGGGGACGCGGCCCGGAACTTACAACAGATATTTCCGGCTTCCAGTGTTTCGCGCTTGGCTTCACGCTGGAAGTGGCGCGCATTTTATGGAGCGTCCGGGGAGGCGTCAACCCTTCTGAGAAAATTTTTTTAAATCAAAGACTTCTGTGCAAATAATGAGCTGCTGCTATCAGTGGTAGCACCAAGACATTAGACTGAGAAAATTCTTACAGCGGAGTCCCAAGGTGTCGCCACTCCTCATTACCGCCCTCATCATCGGCGGGATCGCCCTCCTAATCGCCATTGGCTATATCAACCACGTGGTGGAAAACAGCAAGCTGGAGAAAGCGCGCCTGAAAGCCGAACTCAACGACCGGGTCCGGCGCTGCGCGCAGATTTCCGAGAGCCTTCCCGGCCAGTTCGTCAGCCCGTCGCTGAAGCTGTTGATGAGCCAGATCGAGCTCAGCCTCAGCGAACAGCAACTGGCACTGGAGAAGAAAGCCGATGCCGGGCTCAAGGCTCGTATAGAAGAGTTGCGCGCGCTGGTCGCCAAGGGCGAGTCGATCCCGGTGCGCAATCCGCCCCAGGCGATCCTGACCGAGGACAAGGCCAAGGAAGTCCGCTTCCTCTTCGAAGCCCTGCATGCCCAGCTCACCCGTTTCACCCAGGACGGCCACCTGCCGCGCAGCGAGGCGCAGATCTGGGTCAAGGAGATTCGCCACCTCCTGGTGCGCCTGCATATCGAGTTCTTCGGCAATCTCGGCCAGCAGGCCCTGCAGCAGAACGAACCGCGCCAGGCGCGCCTGGCCTTCGAGCGCGGCGCCCAGTACCTGCGCAAGCAGCCCGAGCTGGCGCGCTACCAGGCGGAGCTGCAGCAGATGGAAGCGCAGCTGGCCCGCGCCAACGCGATGGTGCTGAACAACAGCCAGCCGGCGAGCGAGGAGCCCAGCGAACTCAACGAGGGATTGAAGGCCCTCGATGCAGACGACCTGTGGAAGAAGAAGAACGTCTACGACTGATTCCGGCCTGCCCACGGCAGCCGTGCTATAACCCAGGCTCATATCGACCGAGGAAATCGTTATGAGCCTGACACTCTACGGAGCCCCGCTGTCTCCGTTCGTCCGCAAGGTCCGCCTGCTCCTGGCCGAAAAGGGCCTCGACTACCAGTTGGAAGCGATCGCCCCGTTCGGCCAGCCGGCCTGGTATCGCGAGATCAGCCCGCTGGGCCGCATCCCGGCGTTGCGCGACGGCGACCTGGCCCTCGCCGACTCCAGCGTGATCTGCCAGTACCTGGAAGAACGCTATCCCGAACCGCCGAATCTCCAGGGCGACGCCCCCGCCGGCCGCGCAGCGGTGCGCTGGCTGGAAAAATACGCCGACTACGAGATCGCTCCCCTGGCCACGCTGACGATCTTCCGCAACCGGATACTCAAGCCGGCGATGGGCCAGGCCTGCGAGGAGAACGACGTGCGTCGCGCGCTGGAGGAAAAGCTGCCAGCGCACTTCGATTACCTGGAAAACCATCTCGACGGCCGGGCCTTCTTCATCGGCGAGCGGCTGACCCTCGCCGACCTGGCGATCGCCAGCCAGTTGGTCAACCTGCGTCACGCCGGCGAAAACCTGGACGAGCAACGCTGGCCGGCCCTCGCCGCGCATTTCGCGCGGATGCTCGAACGCCCGGCGATGCAAGCGCTGCTGCCGGGGGAGCGACGGACCCTCGACAAGCTCGCAGCGAAAGCCTGAACGCGTCGCTCAGCAGTCCGTCAGGCGCAGGAATATCTCCACCAGGCCTTCGATCCCGGCCTGGTCCTCGGCGCTGAAGCGTCCCACGCTCGGGCTGTCCAGATCGAGCACAGCGACCAGGCGGCCGTCCTTGAGCAGAGGCACCACCAGTTCGCTGCTGGAAGCGCTATCGCAGGCGATGTGGCCGGGAAACGCGTGGACGTCGTCGACCCGCTGGGTCAGCCGGGTACGCGCCGCGGCGCCGCAGACGCCCTTGGAGAAGGGAATGCGGACGCAGGCGACCTTGCCCTGGAACGGCCCCAGGACCAGTTCCTCGTTGCGGTTCAGATAAAAGCCGGCCCAGTTCAGGTCGCCCAGCTCATGGAAGAGAAAGGCGGAGAACTGCGCGGCGTTGGCGATGAAATCACGCTCGTCGGCGAATAGCGCCTCGGCCTGCGCCGCCAGCAGGGCGTAGCCGGCCAGCCCGGCGCCAGATTGCTGCAGATCGATCATGCCTGGCGCTCCAGCAGTTGCTTGCCCACCCAGTAGCGGGAGAACTGATAGGCGCAACGGCCGTTGCGATTGCCGCGGCCAAGCGCCCAGCGGATCGCTTCCTTCTCCAGTTCCTCGCTCCAGCTCCAGGCCAGCCCGGCCTTCTCCGCGAGCACGTCCACCCAGTGGCGAACCACGCTGAGGAAATGCTCCTGGGTGAAGGGATAGAACGACAGCCACAGGCCGAAACGGTCGGACAAGGCGATCTTGTCCTCCACCGCTTCGTTGGGGTGCAGCTCGCCGTCCACCATCTTCCAGTTCTCGTTGTCGCTCTGCTTCTCCGAAACCAGGTGCCGGCGGTTGGAGGTGGCGTAGAGCAGCACATTGTCCGGCGCCTGCTCCAGCGAGCCGTCGAGCACGCTCTTGAGTACCCGGTAGTCGCCTTCCCCGGCATCGAACGAGAGGTCGTCGCAGAACAGCACGAAGCGCTGCGGCAGGCCTTGCAGTTGCTCGACCACGCGCGGCAGGTCGGCCAGGTGGTCGCGCTCGATCTCGATCAGGCGCAGCCCGGCGCCGGCCAGCTCGGCCAGCAGCGCACGAACCAGAGAGGACTTGCCGGTCCCGCGGGCCCCCCAGAGCAACGCGTGGTTGGCCGGCTGGCCGGCGACGAACTGGCGGGTGTTGCGTTCCAGTTGCTCGCGCTGCCGCTCTACGCCCAGCAGGTCGGCCAGGCGCAGGTCGAGGCTGACCTCCAGCGGCTGCAGGTAGCCACTGCGGCCGTCGCGGTGCCAGCGCGCCGCCAGGCTGCGCTCCCAGTCGACGGCTTCGCGTACGGCCGGCAGCAGCGGCTCCAGGCGCGCGAGCACGCTTTCGGCGCGGGCAAGAAAATCGCTCAATCGGGAATCCACTCTGTTCTCCTCGGATCGGA
The DNA here is from genome assembly GCF_037574965.1 of Pseudomonas sp. KBN12P06040. Taxonomy (NCBI): domain Bacteria; kingdom Pseudomonadati; phylum Pseudomonadota; class Gammaproteobacteria; order Pseudomonadales; family Pseudomonadaceae; genus Pseudomonas; species Pseudomonas sp. KBN12P06040. The sequence goes on along the minus strand of NZ_JBBELS010000001.1, from coordinate 2,416,729 downwards.
CTGACGTCACGGATCGATCATCGGTTGCGCCCAGGAACCCCGACAGACGGTCGGGATGGGCTATGCTAGGCGGCAGAACCTCGCCAAGGCTGATCCCCGCCCCCATGGATATAGCGCTGACCCATCGCCTGTCGTTCAAACAGGCCAGCCTCACCGTGCTGGTGGCCTTTATCCTGGGAACCCTGCTCAGCCTGATTCAGGTTGGCGTCGATTATGCCAGCCAGGACGCATCCATCAATCGCGAAGTGCGCGCGCTGCTGGACGTCAGCCACAACCCCGCCGCGCGAATCGCCTACAACATCGATGCGGAGCTGGCCCAGGAGCTGGTCCTCGGCCTGCTGCGTTCGCCCGCCGTAGTCCGCGCGGAAATCATCGACACCTCCGGCCTGCCGCTGGCCAGCGCCTCGCGCGAACCCGCCGAAAGCCGCCTGCGGCCGCTCAGCGACTTCCTCTTCGGCCACAAGCGGGTCTACGAGGACCCGTTGCATGTCGACCATGCGCCGGGCGAGGCCCTCGGCGTACTGCAGCTGGAAATCGACACCTTCGTGTTCGGCAACGACTTCCTCCGTCGCGCCGGCATCACCCTGCTCTCCGGCTTCGTGCGCAGCCTGCTGCTGTCGCTGATCCTGCTGGTGCTCTTCTACACCCTGCTGACCAAGCCCCTGGTCAGCCTGATCCAGGCCCTCAGCGGACACGATCCACGCTCGCCGGCACGTATGCGCCTGCCCTGCCCCAAGGGCCACGAACGCGACGAGATCGGCGTGCTGGTGGAAGTCATCAACCGCCAGCTCGGGCGCATCTCGGTAGAGATCGAACAGCGCCGGGAGGCGGAGAACCGCCTGACCCAGTACCTGGAGGAGCTGGAAAGCATCGTCGCCGCCCGTACCGCCGAGCTGAAGGCCGCCAACGCGCGCCTGACGCTGTCCAACCAGGAACTCGAAGAAGCCCGCCAGACCGCTCTCGACATGGCCCAGGCCCGCGCCAGCTTCCTGGCCAACATGAGCCACGAGATCCGCACGCCGCTGAACGGCCTGCTCGGCATGCTCTCGCTGAGCCTCGACGGCCCGCTCACCCCGGAACAGCGCCAGCAACTGTCGATCGCCCACGACTCCGGCAAGGTGCTGGTGGAATTGCTCAACGACGTGCTCGACCTCTCCAAGTTCGAGGCCGGGCAACTGGTCCTGGAACAGATCCCGTTCGACCTGGGCGTCCTGGTGGAAGACACCGCCAGCCTCCTCTCGCAGAACGCCGCGGCCGGCGTGGAGTTGACCTGCCTGGTCGACCCCGCCCTGCCCGCCCAGGTTTCCGGCGACCCGACGCGGATTCGCCAGGTCGTCAGCAACCTGCTGTCCAACGCGCTGAAGTTCACCCGCCTGGGGCGGGTCGACGTTCGCGTGGAAGCCACCGCCGAGGGTGTGCGCATCAGTGTGCGCGACACCGGCATCGGCATCGCCCAGGAGGCGCTGGATCGCATCTTCCAACCGTTCACCCAGGCCGACGCGGGTATCACCCGCCAATACGGCGGCACCGGCCTCGGCCTGGCCCTCACGCGCAAGCTGTGCGAGGCCATGCAGGGCGAACTGACGGTGGAGTCGACGGTCGGCCTGGGCAGCCTGTTCAGCGTCGGCCTGCCGCTGGCACCGGTCAGCCCTCCGCTACAGGCGCTGCCGCTGCGCGGCCGGGTGATCGCGCAATGCTCGGCCAACAGCGGGCTGGCGCAGCTGCTGCAAACCTGGCTGCCGCGCTGGGGCCTGGAGTACAAGCGTCTGGAGACCGACGACAGCCTGCTCGGCCACTCGCTCGACGTACTGATATCGGATTGCCCGGACTGCCTGATGGGACTGCGTCCGAGCATCGGTACGCCGATCCTGCTGGTCACCGCCTACGGCAGTTTCCTCGAACCGGAGCTGGCCCGCCGCCTGTCGCCGTTGCGCCAACTGGCCAGGCCGCTGAGTCGCAACCAGTTGTACCAGGCCCTGAAACACGTGCTCGAACACACCGCCATAGCCCCGTCGAGCGCCTCGGACACCGCGGGAGAACAGCGCAACACCCGGGTCCTGCTGGTGGAGGACAACCCGGTCAACCAGTTGGTCGCCAAGGGCCTGCTGCACAAGCTCGGCTGCCAGGTATGGATCGCCGAGCACGGGCTGAATGCCCTGAAGATGCTGGAGGAGCATCCCATCGACCTGGTCCTGATGGACTGCAACATGCCGGTGATGGACGGCTACGAAGCGACCCGGCAGATCCGCGACAGCGGACGCTGGGGCGGCCTGCCGATCATCGCGCTGACCGCCAACGCCCTGCCGGACGAGCGCGAACGTTGTCGTGCCGCCGGCATGGACGACTACCTGGCCAAGCCCTTCCACCGCGACGAACTGAAGGCCATCCTCGACCGCTGGTGCCCGCTCACCGCGGGCGACTAGCCGGTCTCGCGACGACGGCTAGCCTCCCACCACCAGGCGAAAACGCGACAGCAACCCGCCCAGGCGCTGGTGCAGGTCGAACATCTCGTTGAGGTCGAAACCGGTGCTGCAGATCAGTTGCTGGCGCAGCGGAATGACCCGTTCGCGCAAGGTGATCCCTGGCACCGTCAGCGCCAGGTGCACCTCCCGCTCATCGTGGCTGGCGCGACGGCGATCCACCAGGCCGAGCTGTTCGAGGCGCTTGAGCAAGGGCGTCAGGGTTCCCGAGTCGAGCAGCAGGCGGTCGCCCAGGGCCTTCACCGTCGGCTGCTCCGGCGGGCTCGCATGCCACTCCCAGAGCACCAGCATGACCAGGTACTGCGGATAGGTCAGGCCGATCTGTTCGAGCAGCGGCCGATAGCCGCGAATCACTGCGCGCGAGGCGGCGTACAGCTTGAAACACAGCTGGTTGTCGAGCAGCAGCGATTCTTCGACGCCATCCGGCCTGGCGACTTTTCCCCGGGTGCTCATTCAAGCAGCGCCTCGATCGCCGAGCTCAGCTCCTCCGGCTTGGTGGTCGGCGCGTAGCGCTTCACCACCTGGCCATCGCGGCCGATCAGGAACTTGGTGAAGTTCCACTTGATGCCCTGGCTGCCGAGCAGGCCCGGCGCGCGCTTCTTCAGGCTGACGAACAACGGGTGGGCGCCGGCGCCGTTGACCTCGATCTTCCTGAACAGCGGGAAGCTCACCCCGTAGTTCAGTTCGCAGAACTGCGAAATCTCGCCCTCGTCGCCCGGTTCCTGCTTGCCGAACTGGTTGCAGGGGAAGCCGAGCACCACCAGTCCGCGCTCACGGTATTTTTCCCACAAGGCCTCCAGCCCCTGGTACTGCGGGGTGAAGCCACATTTGCTGGCGGTGTTCACCACCAGCAACGCCTTGCCGCCGAAATCGGCCAGGGTCTTCTGTTCGCCCTTGATGGTGGTGCAGGGAATGCTCAGCAGCGAATCGCTCATGGCTTGTCTTCCTTGTTGAGGGTGGGTCTCGAAACAAAGTAGCTCGCAATTCAATTGCACACAACTTGATTGAATGAAAAACGACCCGAACCAAAGACGGGTCGTCGCTCTCTAGCTCTCCCGCGGCACCAGCTTCAGCGAGGCCGAGTTGATGCAGTAACGCAACCCGGTGGGCCGGGGGCCATCCGGGAAGACGTGCCCCAGGTGGGCATCGCAGCGGCCGCAGCGGACTTCGATGCGGTGCATGCCGTGGCTGAAGTCGTCCAGTTCGCGGACCGCCTCGGCGTCCACCGGCTGGAAATAGCTCGGCCAACCGCTGCCGGAGTCGTACTTGGCGTCGGAGTCGAACAACGCCGTGCCGCAGCAGGTGCAATGATAGATCCCGGGGGTCTTGGTGGCGTGGTATTCGCCACTGAAGGCGCGTTCGGTACCGCCCAGGCGACAGATGTGGAACTGCTCTTCGGTCAACTCCTCGCGCCAGGAGTCCAGGGGTTTGTCGATCTTGCTCATCGGCTCTACCTCGCGATCTGAAAAATGCCCGGCGCTCCCTTTTCCGGGGGACGGGCCGCACGTATCATGCGTGCTCCTTATAGACGCCAGTCTGTCATCCGCGTTACAGCCTGCCAAGCCGCGATCCAGCGGGCTTTTCGCAGCCTGTTCCACGGTGTTCGCTCACTTCGGGACTCGACACATCATGCAGGTCAGCAAATCGAACAAGCTCGCCAACGTCTGCTATGACATTCGCGGGCCGGTGCTCAAGCACGCCAAACGCCTAGAGGAAGAGGGTCACCGCATCCTCAAGCTGAATATCGGCAACCCGGCGCCGTTCGGTTTCGAAGCTCCCGAGGAAATCCTCCAGGACGTCATCCGCAACCTGCCGACCGCCCAGGGCTACAGCGACTCCAAGGGTCTGTTCAGCGCGCGCAAGGCAGTGATGCAGTATTACCAGCAGAAGCAGGTGGAGGGCGTCGGCATCGAGGACATCTACCTCGGCAACGGCGTGTCGGAACTGATCGTGATGTCCATGCAGGCGCTGCTGAACAACGGCGACGAGGTGCTGATCCCCGCTCCCGACTACCCGCTATGGACCGCCGCGGTCAGCCTCGCCGGCGGCAAGCCGGTGCACTACCTGTGCGACGAGCAGGCCAACTGGTGGCCGGACCTCGAAGACATCAAGGCGAAGATCACGCCGAACACCAGGGCGATGGTGATCATCAACCCGAACAACCCCACCGGCGCGGTGTATTCCAGGGAAGTGCTGGAAGGCATGGTCGAACTGGCCCGCCAGCACAACCTGGTGCTGTTCTCCGACGAGATCTACGACAAGATCCTCTACGACGGCGCCGTCCACGTCTCCACCGCCTCGCTGGCGCCGGACGTGCTCTGCCTGACCTTCAACGGCCTGTCCAAATCCTACCGGGTGGCCGGCTTCCGCTCCGGCTGGGTGGCGATCTCCGGACCCAAGCAGCGGGCACAGAGCTATATCGAAGGTCTCGACATCCTCGCCAACATGCGCCTGTGCGCCAACGTCCCGGCGCAGCACGCGATCCAGACCGCCCTGGGCGGCTACCAGAGCATCAACGATCTGGTCCTGCCGCCGGGGCGCCTGCTGGAGCAGCGCAACCGCGCCTGGGAACTGCTCAACGACATCCCCGGCGTCAGCTGCGTGAAGCCGATGGGCGCGCTGTACGCCTTCCCGCGGATCGACCCGAAGGTCTGCCCGATCCACAACGACGAGAAGTTCGTCCTCGACCTGCTGCTCTCGGAAAAACTGCTGATCGTCCAGGGCACCGCCTTCAACTGGCCGTGGCCCGACCACTTCCGGGTGGTCACCCTGCCCCGCGTCGATGACCTGGAGCAGGCGATCCTGCGCATCGGCAGCTTCCTCAAGGGCTACCAGCAGTAACCCCCCGCTCCCGCGGCGCCGCTGGCGCCGCCCTACCCGGCGACCCATCCATGGACCTGCAGATCGACGACTTCCACAAGGACGCCGCTGGCGGCCTCCTGCTTCTCTACCAGGCGTTTCCGCGCAAGACCGCGCTCTACGTCGAAGACCTGATCGGCCGCGAGGCGCCGGACGAGTTCGGCCTGCCGAGCAAACGTCACCAAAGTTGTCTGGGCGCGTTGCTCTGGCTCGCCGAGGAAGGCTACCTGCGCTTCGCCAACACCATTCATTACGAGGCTCTCGACCAGGCGGTGCTCAGCGAAAAGGCCTTCCTAAGACTTACCCGTATCGTCCCCCGGGCCGCGGCGGCGCTGGCCGAGGCGCCGGCCAGCGTCCGCCGCGAACAGGCCAGCCTGGCCAACCAGTTGCGCCAGGCGCTGGCGCAGGGCGACGGCGAACGCCTGGCCGGGCTGACCCGCCTGCTGTTCGAGGGCAACCTGGGCGCGCAAGGCGACACAGTTTGAAATAGTCCCTCGATTGAATCGCCATGGACCGCCCCTTATATAACCCCGCATGATTATCAGGAGCCCGTTCGCCCGCCCCGGCGGCCTGCGAACCGCGCTCCGTGCCTTCAGCCGTGAGGAGAAGCTTTACACCATGATGCGCATCCTGTTGTTCCTGGCCACCAACCTGGCAGTCCTGGTGATTGCCAGCATCACCCTGAAACTGCTCGGGGTGGACCGCTTCACCGGCCAGAATTACGGCAGCCTGCTGGTCTTCTGCGCCGTGTTCGGTTTCGCCGGTTCGCTGGTCTCGCTGTTCATCTCCAAGTGGATGGCGAAGATGAGCACCGGTACCGAAGTCATCAGCCAGCCGCGCACCCGTCACGAACAGTGGCTGCTGCAGACCGTCGAAGAGCTGTCCCGCGAGGCCGGCATCAAGATGCCGGAGGTCGGCATCTTCCCCGCCTACGAGGCCAACGCCTTCGCCACCGGCTGGAACAAGAACGACGCGCTGGTCGCGGTCAGCCAGGGCCTGCTCGAACGTTTCTCGCCCGATGAGGTGAAAGCCGTCCTCGCCCACGAGATCGGCCACGTCGCCAACGGCGACATGGTCACCCTGGCGTTGATCCAGGGCGTGGTGAACACCTTCGTGATGTTCTTCGCGCGAATCTTCGGCAACTTCGTCGACAAGGCGATCCTGAAGAACGAGGACGGCCCGGGCATCGGCTACTTCGTCGCGACCATCTTCGCCGAACTGGTGCTCGGCATCCTCGCCAGCATCATCGTCATGTGGTTCTCGCGCCGCCGCGAGTTCCGCGCCGACGCCGCCGGCGCCCACCTGGCCGGCACCGGCGCGATGATCGCCGCGCTGCAACGCCTGCGTTCGGAACAGGGCGTGCCGGTGCAGATGCCCGACACCCTGAACGCCTTCGGCATCAATGGCGGCCTCAAGCACGGCCTGGCCGGCCTGCTGATGAGCCACCCGCCGCTGGAAGATCGTATCGAAGCGCTGCGCGCCAGCGCACGCTGATCCGCTTTCACACTTGGGACAGGGCGACCATCGGTCGCCCTTTTTTTATGCCCGGGAAAGCCACCTATCCATGGTCGCTTTGACAGCCGCGGGCCAGCCCCGGAACATGCGGGTCCGTGATTTCGCCCGATGAGGTTCCCATGCAGATCCGCGCCGATTTCGACAGCGGCAACATCCAGGTCATCGATGCCAGCGATCCCCGCCGGATCCGCCTGGCGATCCGTCCCGACCTGGCCAGCCAGCATTTCCAGTGGTTCCACTTCAAGGTCGAGGGCATGGCTGCCGCCACCGAGCACCGCTTCACCCTGGTCAACGCCGGCCAGTCGGCCTACAGCCATGCCTGGAGCGGCTACCAGGCAGTCGCCTCGTACGATGGCGAACGCTGGTTCCGCGTACCGTCGCAATACGACGCCGACGGCCTGCATTTCCAGCTGGAACCGGAGGAAAGCGAAGTCCGCTTCGCCTACTTCGAGCCCTACAGCCGCGAACGGCATGCCCGCCTGGTCGAACGTGCGCTCGGCATCGAGGGCGTCGAACGGCTCGCCGTCGGCACCAGCGTGCAAGGCCGCGACATCGAATTGCTGCGGGTCAGGCGCCATCCCGACAGCCACCTGAAGCTGTGGGTCATCGCCCAGCAGCATCCCGGCGAGCATATGGCCGAATGGTTCATGGAAGGCCTGATCGAGCGCCTGCAGCGGCCGGACGACACGGAAATGCAGCGCCTGCTGGAAAAGGCCGACCTGTACCTGGTGCCGAACATGAACCCGGACGGCGCGTTCCACGGCAACCTGCGCACCAACGCCGCCGGCCAGGATCTCAACCGGGCCTGGCTGGAGCCGAGCGCCGAGCGCAGCCCGGAAGTCTGGTTCGTCCAGCAGGAGATGAAGCGCCATGGCGTCGACCTGTTCCTCGACATCCACGGCGACGAGGAAATCCCTCATGTGTTCGCCGCCGGCTGCGAGGGCAACCCGGGCTATACGCCCCGCCTGGAACGGCTCGAGCAACGCTTCCGCGAGGAACTGATGGCGCGCGGCGAATTCCAGATCCGCCATGGCTACCCACGCAGTGCGCCGGGCCAGGCCAACCTGGCGCTGGCCTGCAACTTCGTCGGGCAGACCTACGACTGCCTGGCGTTCACCATCGAGATGCCGTTCAAGGACCACGACGACAACCCGGAGCCCGCGACCGGCTGGTCCGGCGCCCGCTCCAAGCGACTCGGCCAGGACGTCCTGAGCACCCTTGCGGTGCTGGTCGACGAACTCCGCTGAAAATGGACGGGGCCCCGCGCGGCGCCCCGTTTCAGCCTCTCTCCAGCAGGTAGACGGCCTCGTTCAGCCAGGACACCCCGCGCTCGAGGAATTTCCAGTTGACGCCGAGCACGTCGCCACGCTCCAGTTCCTCGATCCGCCAACCGCCAGCGTAGTAGCCACGCACCTCCTCGTCGGGCACGGCGAACGGCGGACCGGCCATCTCCGCCTGCGGGTAGTCGATGGTGACCAGCAAGCCGAGGCTGCGCGTCGGCAGGACCGCCTGGAGATGCCCGGCATAGCACTCGCGCATCTCCGGCGGCAGGGCGATCAGCGCGGCGCGGTCGTAGAACGCCCTGCACTGCGCCAGGTGCTCTGCCTGCAAGGCGAAGAAATCACCCTGCAGCAGGGTGATGCCGGCGACCCGGTAGCGGCGGAAACCACCCAGTTGATCGATCTCGGGGCGCAGGTCGTGCTCCTCGAAGAAGTCGCTCACGGCCTTTTCCGAAAGCTCCACCCCCAGCACCTCCAGCCCCTGGGCGGCCAGCCATGCCAGGTCCAGGGTCTTGCCGCACAACGGCACCAGGATCCGTTCGCCCGCTTGCAATCGCAGCCGCGACAGGTGGCGCATCAGGTAGGGATTGATCTCGTCCAGATGGAAGCCGATCTGGTTGTTCGCCCAGCGGGCGTGCCAAAAATCCGCCTGCATCCTGCCCTCCGCATTCGTGGAAAAACCCGCAAGGTGGCGACAATCGGCCGGCAGGTCAACTCCCCTGCGCATCTTCCTCGCGCACTTCCACCAGCACCGGACACGGCGCCTCGCGGATCACCCGGTCGCCAACTGAAGGATCGAGCAGGCGCTCCAGCCGTCCCAGGTGCCGATGGCCGATGACGATCAGCTCACAGCCCAGGCGCCGCGCCTCGCCCAGGATCACCTGCACCGGGTCGCCGGCGCGTAGCTCGGCCCGTACCTCCAGCTCGCACCCGGCTAGCAGCGCACGGGCCTCGTCGAGCACCTGCTGGGCCTCTTCGCACTCGTGCGCGGCGGGCGGATAGTCGAGCAGCGTCGGCCGGCCCGGCAACGCATAGCCGGCGTCCACCGCGCACAGCAGGTGGACCCGCGCGCCCGGCGCGGCGGCCTGCCGCGCCAGCTCGGCAATGCGACGGGTCTGCGGGCCGCCGTCGATGGCGACCAGGAGTGTATGGAACATCGGCAAATCCTCGGACAGGGCGTACACCGGCATTCTTCGGTAGCCACCGGCGCGCGTAAAGGCATCGCGGACGCAATCCAGCAATGCAGCGAACGCACGCCTGGGAGAGCAAAAGACTGCACCTTGCGCACTAAAGGATGCTTATACTTCCACTCCATGCATCTTCCCGATATGAATCTCCTGGTCGCCCTCAACGTTCTTCTCGAAGAGGGCAGCGTGGTCGGAGCCGCGCGCCGCATGCACCTCAGCCCACCGGCGATGAGCCGTACCCTGTCACGGATCCGCGAGGCGGTAGGCGATCCGATCATGGTCCGCGCCGGCCGCAAGCTGGTGCCCACGCCCCGCGCCCTGGAACTGCAGGAGCAGGTCCGACAACTGGTGGATCAGGCCCGCGACCTGTTCAACACCCGCGAGACCATCCAACTGGACAAGCTGGAGCGCTGCTTCACCCTGCGTTCCAACAACACCCTGGTCGGCGGTCTGGCCACCCGCATACTGGAAATCTTCAGCAAGGAAGCGCCACGCTGTACCCTGCGCTTCGCCCCGGAATCGGACATAGACGACGAAGCCCTGCGGCAGAACCGCATCGACCTCTACATCGGCGCCTCGTCCTGGATGGAGCCCGAGGTCAAGACCCAGCAACTGCTCACCACCCGCTTCGTCGGCCTGGCCCGCCAGGGGCATCCGATCTTCGACGGCGACATCACCCCGCAGCGCTTCGCCGCCTTCCCCCACATCAGCGTCTCGCGCCGCGGACTCCACCACGGCCCGCTGGACCAAGCCCTGGGAGAGCTGGGGGTGACCCGCCAGGTCAAGCTGGTCTGCGCAACCTTCCACTCGGCGATCTTCGCCCTGCCCGGTTCCGACCTGCTGTTGCCGATCGCCGAGCACTCCCTGTGGCGGGCCAACCGACTGGGCCTGGGCCTGCGCCAGTTCGACATCCCGGTGCCATTGAAGACCGTGATGGTGGTCCAGGCCTGGCATCCACGCTTCGACAACGATCCCGCGCACCGCTGGTTCCGGCAAACGGTCAAGCGGCTTTGCGAGGAAGTGCAGAACGATCCCCATCCGCTGCTGGGCTCCAACTGATATAGATGCGTAAAACGCACTGATTCATTTCGATCATTTCAATTTTCACACTATCTAGACGCCCCTAGACTGCGGCGGAAATCAGAAGAGTTTCCGCCCATGCCTTGTTTCCCCACCCTCGCCGTAGCGAGGTCGCGATGACTTCGCTCGCCACCCCGCTCGGCCAGCCGACGCCAACCGCAGCCCCCGCCGCCCCCGCCGCCCAGCCTTTCGGCGCGCGCATCGTGGTCGGCCTGCTCGGCGTGCTGCTCGCCTCGCTCACCGCCGGTCTCAATGGTCATGTCACCGAGATCGCCATGACCGATGTGCGCGGCGCACTCGCCATCGGCCATGACGAAGGCACCTGGCTGACCGTGCTCTACGAAGCCACCCAGGTCGCCGCCATGGCATTCGCGCCCTGGTGTTCGGTGACCTTTTCCCTGCGCCGCTTCACGCTCTTCGCCATCGGCGGCTTCGCCCTGCTGGCCCTGCTCTGTCCGTTCGCGCCGAACCTCGAGAGCCTGCTGGTCCTGCGCACCCTGCAAGGGTTGATGGCCGGCTGCCTGCCGCCGATGCTGATGACCGTGGCGCTACGCTTCCTGCCGCCGGGGATAAAGCTCTACGGCCTGGGCGCCTATGCCCTCACCGCGACCTTCGGGCCCAACCTGGGCCTGCCGCTGGCGGCGTTCTGGTTCGAATACGTCGGCTGGCAGTGGGTGTTCTGGCAGGTCATTCCGCTGTGCCTGGTGGCGATGGCCGCGGTGTCCCATGGCCTGCCCCAGGACCCGGTGCGCCTGGAACGCTTCCGCCAGTTCGACGGCATCGGCCTGCTCACCGGTTTCCCGGCGATCTGCGCCCTGGTGATCGGTCTGCTGCAAGGCGAACGCCTGGACTGGTTCGAGTCGCCGCTGATCTGCCTGCTGCTGGGCAGCGGCAGCCTCCTGCTGGGGCTGTTCCTGGTCAACGAATGGAGCCACCCGCTGCCGTTCTTCCGCCTGCAGTTGCTGAAGCGGCGCAACCTGACCTTCGCCCTGATCACCCTGGCCGGCGTGCTGGTGGTGCTCGGCGCGAGCATGGGCGTGCCGACCGAATTCCTCGCCGAAATCCGCGGCTACCGCCCCCTGCAGAGCGTACCCATGGTGTTGCTGGTGGCTCTTCCGCAGCTCGTCGCGCTGCCGCTGGTGGCGGCCCTCTGCAACATCCCGCGGGTCGACTGCCGCTGGGTGCTGGCCTGCGGCCTGTGCCTGTGCGCCGGTGCCTGCCTGAGCTTCAGCCAACTGACGGCGGACTGGGTGCGCGAGGACTTCTACCTGCCGATGCTGTTACTGGTGGTCGGCCAGCCGATGGCGGTGATTCCGCTGCTGATGCTCTCCACCAGCGTCATCGCGCCCATCGAGGGGCCCTTCGCCTCAGCCTGGTTCAACACCGTCCGCGGCTTCTCCGGGGTAGTCGCCACCGCGGTGATCGGCGCCCTCGGCACCGCCCGCGAGCACTACCACTCCAACCGCCTGGTGGATCACCTGGGCAATGCGTCCCAGGCCGTCGAACTGCGCCTGCAACAGATCGCCGGCCTGCAACCGGGCGCCGACTCCGGCGCGCACTGGCAGCACCTGGCCGAACAGGCCCGCCAACAGGCTCAGGTGCTGGGCAACGCCGACGTGCTGCTGGCGATGACCGGCCTGGCCTGCGCCCTGCTGATCCTGATTCCGATCCTGCCGCAACGGGCCTACCCGCCCCGCCCGGTCGCTCCCACACACTGAAAGGTCGCTGTATGTCGTTCATCACTTCGCGCAAGGGCAGCCTGCTGCTCGCCGCCCTGCTGGTCCTGATCCTACTGGTCTACCTGCTGTTCCACCTGCTCGCCCCACGGGTCGTGCAGAGCACCGACGACGCCTATGTGCACGCCGATTTCACCCTGGTCGCGCCGAAAGTCGCCGGCTTCGTCCAGGACGTCCTGGTCGAGGACAACCAGCCGGTCAAGGCCGGCCAGTTGCTCGCCCGCCTCGACGACCGCGACTTCCGCACCGCCCTGGCCGCCGCCGAGGCCGACGTACTCGGTGCCGAGGCCAACCTGGCCAATGCCGAGGCCAACCTGCAACGCCAGCAGGCAATGATCGAACAGGCGCGGGCCAAGGTCCGCGCCGAGCAGGCCGAGCTGGTCTTCGCCCGTCACGAGCAAAGCCGCTACCAGACCCTCGCCAGCAAGGGCGCCGGCAGCCTGCAGAACGCCCAGCAGGCGCAATCGCGGATCGATACCGCCAGCGCCCGGCTGGCCGAGGGCCAGGCCGCGGTGGATGCCACGCGCAAGCAGGTGAGCGTCCTCGAAGCCCGCGTCGGCCAGGCCCGTGGCGACCTGCAACGCATGCAGGCGCGACGCGACCAGGCCCGCCTGGACCTCTCCTACTGTGAACTCCGCGCGCCCTTCGACGGCCTGGTCGGCCGCCGCCAACTGCGCGTCGGCGCCTATGTCACGCCGGGCAGCGCGCTGCTGGCGGTGGTGCCGCTGCAGCAGGCCTACGTGGTCGGCAATTTCCAGGAAACCCAACTGACCCACGTCTCTCCCGGACAGGCCGTGGAGATCCGCGTCGATACCTTCCCCGGCGAGGTTCTGCGCGGCCATGTCGACAGCATCGCCCCGGCCACCGGCCTGAGCTTCGCGCCGATCGCCCCGGACAACGCCACCGGCAACTTCACCAAGGTGGTCCAGCGGATCCCGGTGAAGATCGTTCTCGAGCCGCGCCAGGCCATGGCGGGCAAGTTGCGTGTGGGCATGTCGGTGGAAGCACGGATCGACACCGCGACCGGCACCCACTCCGCCGAGGTCGCCCAGCAATGAAAGGCACTCCGCTCCTGCTTATTGCCAGCCTTGCGCTCGGCGCCTGCAGCCTCGGCCCCGACTTCACCCGCCCGGACCGCCCTGCGCCCGGCGACTGGTCGCTCCAGGCCGCTGCCGGCAACCCCAGCCACCTCGCCGCCGCGCCACTCGCAGCACAATGGTGGACGCTGTTCGACGACGCGCAATTGAACGCCCTGCTGCAACGGGTCCAGCGTGCCAACCTCGACCTGCGCAGCGCCGCGGCGCGCCTGCAGCAGAGCCGCGCGATCCGTCGCAGCCTCGGCGGTGACGCCCTGCCCTCGGTGGACGCCAGCGGCAACTACCAGCGCCAGCGGACCACCAGCGCCGGCCTGTTCGATCCTTCCGGCAAGGCCGGCAAAGGCAACTACAACCACGCCCTGGCCGGCTTCGACGCCTCTTGGGAGCTGGACTTCTGGGGCCGCGTGCGACGCGAGCTGGAAGCCGCCGACGCGACGGTGGAAGCCAGCGAGAACGAACTGCGCGACGTGCAGGTCTCGGTGCTGGCGGAAGCCGCGCGCGACTATATCCAGTTGCGCGGCGAACAGAGCCGTGCGGCGATCATCCGTGACAACCTCGAGACCGCACGGCGCAGCCTGGAACTCACCCGCACGCGCCTGGCCAACGGCGTCGCCACCGACCTCGAGGTAGCCCAGGCGCTGGCCCAGGTGGCCAGCATGGAGGCACGCCTGCCCGAGGTGGAAAAGAACCAGGCGCACCTGGTCAACGCCCTTGGCTACCTGGTCGGAGCCAGCCCCGGCAGCCTGCTCGCCGAACTCGGCCCGGCGCGGGAGATTCCGCGTCCGCCGGGCAGCGTGCCGGTCGGCCTGCCGTCCGAACTGGCCCAGCGCCGCCCCGACATCCGTCGTGCCGAAGCGCGCCTGCACGCCGCTACCGCCAGCATCGGCGTGGCCAAGGCGGACTTCTATCCGCGCATCACGCTCAACGGCAACTTCGGTTTCGAATCCCTGCAACTGTCCAGCCTGGGCGACTGGGACCATCGCCAGTTCGCCATCGGCCCGGCGTTCAGCCTGCCGATCTTCGAAGGCGGACGCCTGCGCGGACGCCTGGAGCTACGCGAGGCACAGCAGCAGGAAGCCGCCATCGACTACCAGCGCACCGTGCTGCGTGCCTGGCAGGAAGTCGACGACGCGATGCACGACTACGCCGCCAACCAGCGCCGCCAGGAGCGCCTCGGCGAAGCCGTGGCGCAGAACCGCCGCGCCCTGCAGAGCGCCCGCGAGCAATACCGCGCCGGCGCGGTGGACTTCCTCAGCGTGCTCGACAGCCAGCGGCAACTGCTGGACAACCAGGAACAGCAGGTCGCCAGCGACGAAGCGGTGTCTCTGACCCTGGTCAACCTCTACAAGGCGCTGGGCGGCGGCTGGAGCCCAACGTCCGACCCGGCGTCGGGCTGAGACGACGCCGGGCGCGGACCGGCGAAGGAGTTGGAAATGGACCTGCTGCACGGTATCCGGACCTTCGTCCGCGTGGTGGAGCACGGCAGCTTCACCCAGGCCGCCCAGGCGCTGGGCACCTCTCCGGCGACCGTTTCGCGCCAGGTCGCCGGGCTCGAACAGGCGCTCTCGGCGCGCCTGCTGCAACGCAATACGCGCAGCGTCGTGGTGACGGAAAGCGGTCTGCGCTACTACGAGCATTGCAAGCAGATCCTGCGTACGGTCGCCGCCGCCGCGGCGGACGTCGAAGACAGCCAGTCCCACGCCAGTGGTCGCCTGCGCCTCCACGCGGTGACCGAACTGGGCCTCGAGCACCTGATGCCGCTACTGGTGGACTACCTGGACGGCCACCCGGACGTCTCCGTCGACCTCACGCTGGCCCAGGGCACCCCGGCCCTGCTCGAGGAAGGCCTGGACGTGCTGATCACCCTCGGCCGAACCTTGCCGGACTCGACCCTGGTCGCCCGCGATCTCGGCCAGGTGTTCAGCGTGGTCTGTGCCGCGCCGGAATACCTGGCACGGCATGGCGTGCCGCGCACGCCGGAGGACCTGCTGCGGCATCGCTGCCTGAACGTGGCCGCGCCGTCCTGCCCGCAGGGCTGGGTCTTCGTCGGCGAACGCGGCGAAACGCTGCTCAATCTCGACGAGGCGCTCAAGGTCAACCTCCCCGAGGCCGCCTGCGCCGCCGCCGCGGCCGGGCTCGGCGTCTGCCTGCTGCCCGGCTTCGTCGCCGCCCGCGCGCTGCAGGAAGGCAGCCTGTTGCGGCTACTGCCGGGCCATCGACTGCATGTCCGCGAGGTGTTCGTGCTGTACTCCTCGCGGCGCTACCTGGACGCCAAGATCCGCACCTGGGTGGACTTCCTCAGGGAACGCCTGCCCCTGGCGTTCGAGCGTGACCGGGCGATCCTCGACGATCGGCGCTACTGGGCGGAAAGCCCAACCGGCGTAGCGCGCGAGACCGCGACCTAACGTCTGGATCGATAGGTATCCTCAAAAACATATACTGGTTTTCGATTGATCGAGGGAGGAACATGGCTCATCCGAGTCATGAGGTGAATCATGCTACCGACTCTCTATATTTCCCACGGCTCACCGATGCTCGCCCTCGAACCGGGCGCCAGCGGCGTACAACTGCGCCGCCTGGCTACAGAGCTGCCGCGGCCGAAGGCGATCCTGGTGGTTTCCGCGCACTGGGAAAGCGACGACCTGCGAGTAACCGGCGCCGCGGCGCCGGATATCTGGCACGACTTCTACGGCTTTCCGCCGCCCCTCTACGCCGTGCGCTACCCGGCCAAGGGCGCGCCGGCGCTGGCGCAGCGGACGATCGAACTGCTCCAGGCCGCCGGCCTGCCGGCCCAGGCCGACCCACAGCGACCATTCGACCACGGCACCTGGGTGCCGCTGAGCCTGATGTACCCGCAGGCGGACATCCCGGTGCTCCAGCTGTCCCTGCCGAGCCGCCTCGGTCCGGCCCTGCAGAGCCGCGTCGGCCAGGCCCTGCGCCAACTGCGCGGGGAAGGCGTGCTGCTGATCGGTTCCGGCAGCATCACCCACAACCTGGGCGAACTGGACTGGCACGCCGGACCGGAAGCCATCGCGCCCTGGGCGCGGGAGTTCCGTGACTGGATGGTGGAAAAGCTCCAGGCCGACGACGAGGCCGCGCTTCACGACTACCGCCGGCAGGCGCCCTGGGCGGCGCGCAACCACCCCAGCGACGAGCACCTGCTGCCGCTGTTCTTCGCCCGCGGCGCGGGCGGCGGCGGGATGCGCGTCGAGCACAGCGGCTTTACCCTGGGCTCGTTGGGGATGGATATCTATCGCTTCGATTGACAGAACTTCTCGTGGGACTGGCGGAGAGCATTGGCTTCCCGCCGCAAGCTGGGTGGACTCGGCTGGCAGCCAGGAAATCGCGAGCGATATAGTCCTGTAGCGCGAATAACGCCATAGGCGTTATCCGCGATGTCATGGATAGGCGGCGGATCAGGGCTTCGGTATGTGCAGGTCTGGCATGCACGACGTGGTGCCTGCCCTGGCGGCTGGGCGAGTCTTTTGTTTCCTTTAGACGCTTGCCAGAGGGGCTCGCCCGGGGTGACGAAACGAGAAGCCGGGGCAGGCGCGAAAAACAGCCCGGCCAGCAAACATCAAGCCCATGAAAAAGCCCCGCCGAAGCGGGGCTTTTGTTCATCGCGCTGGACCTCAGTCCTCGCGATAGCGGCGCAGGCGCAGGGCCTTGCCGGCGACGCGGGTGTCCTTGAGCTTGGTCAGCAGGCGCTCGAGGTTGGCCTCGGGCAGTTCGATCAGGCTGAAGGTATCGCGAATCTGGATGCGGCCGATGTCCTCGCGGGACAGGCCGCCCTCGTTGAGGATCGCGCCCAGCAGGTTCTTCGCCGCGACCCCGTCGCGCGCGCCGAGGGCGGTGCGGCAGCGGGCACGGCCTTCGCTCGGCGGCGCCATCGGACGACGCTCGCCGCTGCGCTCCGGACGCTCGCCGCGTTCGCCACGGTCGGCACGCTCGCGCGGTGCCGATGGGGTCAGCGGCTGTTCGCGGCGCACCGACTCCAGGTCCAGCGCCTTGCCGGCGGTCAGGCGCGCCAGCAGTGCGGCGGCCAGGGTCTCGGCATCGCAGCCGAGGCGACGGCACAGCTCGTCGCGCACCGCGCCGCGCTGCTCGACGGCGCTGTCGAGCAAGGGCGTCAGGCTCGCGGCCAGGCGCGCCAGGCGGGCCTCCAGTACGGTCTCGGCATCCGGCAGGCGGACTTCGCCGACCTTCTGCCCGGTGACCCGCTCGATCACCTGCAGCATGCGCCGCTCGCGCGGAGTCACCAGCAACAGCGCGCGCCCTTCCCGACCGGCACGGCCGGTACGGCCGATGCGGTGCACGTAGGACTCGGGGTCGTAGGGCATATCGATGTTCAGCACGTGGGTGATGCGCGGTACGTCCAGGCCCCGGGCAGCAACGTCGGTGGCGATGACGATGTCCAGCGAACCGTCCTTCAGCGACTCGATGACCCGCTCGCGCTGGGCCTGCGGCATGTCGCCGTTGAGCGCGGCGGCGCGGTAGCCCTGGCGCTCGAGCAATTCGGCGTAGTCGAGGGTGGCCTGCTTGGTGCGGACGAAGGCGATCAGCGCGTCGAACTGCTCGACTTCCAGCAGGCGCTGGATCGAACCGGCCTTCTGGTCGGCATGGACCATCAGGTGGACCTGCTCGATGCGCGCCACGGTCTGGGTCTTGGCGGCGATCTTGACGTGCTTGGGCTGCTTCAGGTGGCGCTCGGCGATGCCACGGATGGACGCCGGCAGGGTCGCCGAGAAGAGCACGGTCTGGCGCGATTCGGGAAGCGCCTCGAAGATCACTTCCAGGTCGTCCATGAAGCCGAGCTTGAGCATCTCGTCGGCTTCGTCGAGCACCAGGCGCTGGACGGTGGCCAGCAGCTTCTCGTCGCGGCGCAGGTGGTCGCACAGGCGGCCGGGGGTAGCGACGAGGATCTGTGCGCCCTGGCGCAGGGCCTTCAGCTGCGGCCCCATGGGCGCGCCGCCGTAGACGGCGACCACGCCGACGCCCGGCAATTGCTTGGAATAGGTTTCGCAGGCGGTGGCGACCTGCAGGGCCAGCTCGCGGGTCGGCACCAGCACCAGCATCTGCGGCTCGCGACGGCTCGGGTCGATGCGCGACAGCAGCGGCAGGGCGAACGCGGCGGTCTTGCCGGTACCGGTCTGCGCCTGGCCGATCATGTCGTGGCCTTCGAGGATCAGCGGAATCGATTGAGCCTGGATAGGCGAAGGCTCTTCGTAGCCTACGGCGACGATTGCCGCGAGCACATTGGGGTGAATACCGAGCGCGGCGAAGCCGACGGTTTCCTGAGTCATGGGTTTGCCTCGTATACATCCGCAAAGACCCATGACCCATGGCTGCTCATGCCCTGTACGGCCGAAACGGCCACCCAGGCAGCTGGGGCGGGGATTTGCGAGATTGCTTTTGAATTAGAAGATTACGTAAAGGAAATCCGCAGAGCGGATACACAGCCAGAGCACAGCGCTCCGAAAAATGCAGGTCCTGAACGGGGTCAGTTTTGACCGGCGCGCATCATACCGGAATTTTGACGTTTGTGTGCGTTTTTTCCGACATGCGTCATCGGAGAGACTGACAATGGACATCCCGATTCCAGACGTCTATACCGACGTTGCCCGCCCCCCGCCAGGAAACCGCCGCATGAACGACACCCTCCCAGGACGCATCAGCCGCGAACGGCGCGGCCACCTGCTGCTGCTCGGCCTCGACCGCGTGGCCAAGCGCAACGCCTTCGACCTGCCGATGCTCGACGACCTGGTCGCCGCGCTCGGCGAATACGAGGCCGACGACAAGTTGCGCTGTGCCCTGCTCTTCGCCCACGGCGAGCATTTCACCGCCGGGCTGGACCTGGCCAATGTCGGCGAGACCTTCCGCCAGGGCTGGAAACTCCCCGAAGGCGCCGTCGATCCCTGGGGCACCTTCGGCGGCCGGCGTCCAAGCAAGCCGCTGGTGGTGGCCGTGCAAGGCTACTGCTACACCATCGGCATCGAACTGATGCTGGCGGCCGACATCAACCTCTGCGCCAGCAACGCGCGCTTCGCCCAGCTCGAAGTGCAGCGCGGAATCCTCCCGTTCGGTGGCGCGACACTGCGCATGCACCAGGTCGCCGGCTGGGGCAACGCCATGCGCTGGCTGCTCACCGGCGACGAATTCGACGCCCACGAAGCCTATCGTCTCGGCCTGGTGCAGGAAGTCACCGCCCCGGAAGACCTCCTCGACCACGCCGTCGCTCTCGCCGAACGGGTCGCGGCCCAGGCGCCGCTCGGCGTGCGCGCCACCCTCGGCTCGGCGCGCCAGGCCCTGCTGGAAGGCGAAGCGGTCGCCGCCGCTGCGTTGCCGGAAGCCGCCAGGCGCCTGCTCGACAGCGAGGACGCCAAGGAAGGCCTGCGCGCGCTCCAGGAACGCCGCCCGGGACGCTTCGAAGGACGCTAGGCCGGGCCCTTGTCCGCGCGCCCTGGCTACTGGGCCGGGCGCAGGCTGTCGATATAGCCCTGCAACGAATAGCCGAGTTGCGGCTCCAGCGCCGCGGCACGCGTCCGCAGGGCTTCCTGGTCGAGTTCGAGGGCCAGGTTCGCCGGCACCAGCATCACCACGTTGCCCTCGGCCACCGGACACTCCCAGTAATGATGGTGATAGCGCCCGCGCAGCAGCGGCGCGCCCAGCGGCTTGCCATCGGTGCCGCTCCACTGGTTGATCACCAGCCAGCCATCCTCGGCGAGGCGCTCCTGGCAGGCGCCGAGGAAATTCCAGGCCAGGTGCGCGGCCGACGGGCCGGTATCGGTATAGAGGTCGAGGAAGATCAGGTCGGCCTCCGCGCATTCGCCCAGGCTCTCCAGTGCGTCGCCGATGCGCAATCGCAGGCGCGGGTCGTCGCGCAGCCCCAGATGCTCACGGGCCAGGCGCGGAATCGCCGGGCGCAGCTCGATGGCCTCGGCCTCCTCCAGCGGCAGGTGACGCAGGCAGGCCTGGGTCAGGCTACCGGCGCCGAAACCGAGGAACAACGCGCGACGCGGTTGCGAATGGCAGAGCCCGCCTAGCAGCATGGCGCGGGTGTAGTCGTATTCCAGCCAGGCCGGATCGGGCATGAACACGCAGCTCTGCTCGACACCGTCGCCGAACTCGAGGAAGCGATAGTCGCCGGACTCGATGACCCGGATGATCCCGTATTCGTCGCGCTCCTCGACCAGCAGACGTTCTTCGCTCACCACTCACCTCCCCCGCCGCTTCGCCGGCTATCGCCAGGCGCTCCGGCAAAAGCACCGCAGCATAGCAAAGCCGGCCCGACGATGGATTTCCGCTATTGCAACGATCGCTGGCGGCGCTGCGGCGAGCTGCTCTACCATGCCGCAATCCGCTTTCCCGAGCATTGCCAAGAGTCGTAGATGAGCCAGTCCTGGAGCCCCGAGAGCTGGAGGGCCAAGCCGATCCAGCAACAACCCGAGTACCCCGATGCCGCGCACCTGGCCAGGGTCGAGCAGACCCTCGCCGGATACCCGCCGCTGGTCTTCGCCGGCGAGGCTCGCGAGCTGCGCCGGCAGTTCGCCGAAGTCACCGCCGGACGCGCCTTCTTGCTCCAGGGCGGGGATTGCGCGGAAAGCTTCGCCGAATTTTCCGCGGCGAAGATCCGCGATACCTTCAAGGTACTGTTGCAGATGGCGGTGGTAATGACCTTCGCCGCCGGCTGCCCGGTAGTGAAGGTCGGGCGCATGGCCGGCCAGTTCGCCAAGCCGCGCTCCTCCGGCGACGAAACGCAGAACGGCGTGACCCTGCCTGCCTATCGCGGCGACATCGTCAACGGCATCGGCTTCGACGAGAAGAGCCGCGTGCCGGACCCGGAGCGCCTGTTGCAGGCCTACCACCAGTCCACCGCCAGCCTCAACCTGTTGCGCGCCTTCGCCCAGGGCGGCTTCGCCGACCTGCACCAGGTGCACCGCTGGAACCTCGACTTCATCGCCAACTCGGCGCTGGCCGAGCGCTACCAGCAACTCGCCGACCGCATCGACGAGACCCTCGCCTTCATGCGCGCCTGCGGCCTGGACAGCGCGCCGCAGCTCCGCGAAACCAGCTTCTTCACCGCCCACGAAGCGCTCCTGCTGAACTACGAGGAAGCCCTGACCCGCCGCGACAGCCTGACCGGCGAGTGGTACGACTGCTCGGCGCACATGCTCTGGATCGGCGACCGCACCCGCCAGCTCGACGGCGCCCATGTCGAGATGCTGCGCGGCGTAGGCAATCCGATCGGGGTCAAGGTCGGGCCGAGCATGGACAGCGAGGAGCTGATCCGCCTGATCGATATTCTCAACCCGGACAACGATCCGGGCCGCCTCAACCTGATCGTGCGGATGGGTGCCGACAAGGTCGGCGACCACCTGCCGCGCCTGATCCAGGCCATCCAGCGCGAGGGCCGCCAGGTGCTGTGGAGTTCCGACCCGATGCACGGCAATACCATCAAGGCCTCCAGCGGCTACAAGACCCGCGACTTCGCCCGCGTGCTCGCCGAAGTCCGCCAGTTCTTCGAGGTGCACCAGGCCGAAGGCAGCTACGCCGGCGGCATCCACATCGAGATGACCGGGCAGAACGTCACCGAATGCATCGGCGGTTCGCGACCGATCACCGAAGACGGCCTCAGCGACCGCTACCACACCCACTGCGACCCGCGGCTGAACGCCGACCAGTCGCTGGAACTGGCCTTCCTGATCGCCGAAACCCTGAAGCAGGTACGCCGCTGAGCGCGCCGCGGCCGCTCCCGCCGCCCGGCGGGAGCGTTCGCTAGAGCAGCACCCCGCGCAAGCGCACCGCCAACTCCCCGCGCCCCTCGATCGCCACCGTCGCCAGGCCCAGCCAGGCGGCCATGCTGCGCAGCTGCTCGGCCAGCTCGTGCAGGGCGGCATCGTCCATGCCGTTCGCCTCGGCATGCAGCGCATGCACCGCCAGGCGCTCCCGCGCCCGCTCGGCGCGGAGGTCGACGCGGCCGACCAGACGGCCGTTGTACAGGAATGGCAGCACGTAGTAGCCGTACACGCGTTTTTCCTTCGGCGTGTAGATCTCCAGGCGATAGCGGAAATCGAACAGGCGCTCGGCCCGCGCCCGCTCCCAGACCAACGAGTCGAAGGGCGAGAGCAAGGCACTGGCGCCCAGCCGCCTCGGCACCTGCGGTTCGCCGGGGCAGTAGGCCGGCTGGCTCCAGCCCTCGACCCGGACCGGCAGCAGCTCGCCAGCCTCCACCAGTTCGGCGAGGCGCGCGCGGCTCTGCGCCGGGCTCAGCCGATAGTAGTCGCGCAGGTCCTTTTCGGTGGCCACGCCCAGGGCGCTCGCCGCCATCCGCAACAGCTCGCGCTGGGCCTGTGCCTCCGAAAGCTCGGGACGCGCCAGCAATTCCGCGGGAAACACTCGCTCCGGCAGGTCATAGAGCCGCTCGAAGCCGCGCCGTCCGGCCACCGTCAGCTCACCGGCGGCGAACAGCCATTCCAGCGCATGCTTTTCCGCGCTCCAGTCCCACCAGGGACCGGCCCGCTCCTGCCGCGTGCTCAGGCTGCCGGCACCCAGCGCGCCTTGCTCGCGCACCGCCTGCAACACCTGGCGGATCAGTGGCTGCTGTTCCCGGCCGAAACGTGCCAGTTGCTGGTAGATGCCCTGGCCGTCGGCGGCCTGACGCATCCGCCAGCGCATCAGCGGGTAGTGCTCCAGCGGCAGCAGCGAGGCCTCGTGCCCCCAGTATTCGAACAACTGGCGGTGACGGCCGACACTCCAGGCTGCCTCGTCGAGCAGCGTCATGGAGTAGGGACCGAGGCGGGAAAACAGCGGCAGGTAGTGCGAGCGCACCAGCGCATTCACCGAATCGATCTGTAGCAGGCCGAGGCGCGCGAGCATTTCGCGCAGATGCCGCCGCTGCACGCTGCGGCGCGTCCGCCGGCCGTCGAAGCCCTGCGCGGCCAGGGCCAGGCGGCGGGCTTCGGCGAGGGAAAGCGAAAGACTCATGGAGCGCCCCAGTCGATGAAGGAGACTGCGAGTCTATCGTGCCCCCGCCGCCGCGCCAGCCCGGCGCGCCGCTGCGGTTCGCTCAATGCCGACGCAGCGGGTCGTCCCAGAAATGCCGCTCGCCCTCTTGGAAGATATCCGCCCGACTCAGGCCGAGGTCCTTCAGCGCTTCGTCGCTCATCCTCAGCAGTTCCCGGCGCTCGCGGGCCAACTGCAACCAGCGCCGCCAGCGACGCCACAACGACGGCGCAGCGGTCGAGGCGGGATGGGATGCAGCGTGGCAGTGACTGCCGAAATAATCCTGTTGACCTTTCATCGTCTTGCCCTCCGTTCGGGATAGGCACAGTCTCCCGCCAGGCATAGGATCAATCCAACGAATCATTCTTATGCAATGCATCTTGGAGATTGATGAATGAGCTACCAGCCCGGCATCGATACGGAATTGCTCCGCACCTTCGTCGCCATCGCCGAGCACGGTGGTTTCACCCGTGCCGCGGAGGCGGTGAATCGCACCCAGTCGGCGGTCAGCATGCAGATGAAGCGGCTAGAGGAGGACGTCCTGCAGCGCTCGCTGTTCGAGCGCGACGGAAGACAGACCCGCCTCACCGCCGAAGGCCAGGTGCTGCTCGGCTATGCCCGGCGGATCCTCAAGCTGCACGGCGAGGTGTTCAACACCCTGCGCCGCCCGCACATGGTCGGCTCGGTGCGCATCGGCACCCCGGACGACTACGTGATGCGCTTCCTCCCGGCGATCCTGTCGCGCTTCGCCGAAGCCTATCCGCTGGTGCAGGTCGAGGTGCATTGCGACACCTCGCTCAACCTGCTGGCGCGCAACGACCTCGACCTGTCCATCGTCACCCGTGAGCCGGGCACCGAGATCGGCCAGTTGCTGCGCCAGGAGCCCTTCGTCTGGATGGCCGCCGAGGGCTTCTGCCCCCACGACCAGCGGCCGATCCCGCTGGCCATGTTCAACACCACCTGCTTTTGCCGGGCCTGGGCCTGCAACGCCCTGGAGGCGGCGGAACTGGACTACCGCATCGCCTACAGCAGCCCCAGCCTGTCGGCGCTGTTCGCGGTGGTCAGCGCCGGCCTCGCCGTGACCGTGCAACTGCGTAGCCTGCTCACCGGCAACCTGCGCATCCTCGACGAGAGCGAGGGCCTGCCCGCCCTGCCCTCGGCCAGCATCATGCTGATGCGCAACCCGCACAGCCAGTCGCCGGTCACCGAGAAGCTCGCCGAATACATCGGCGAGGGCTTCCGTCTCTGACTCAACCGCGCACCAGCAGGAGCACCGCGCACAACGCGAGGAAGGCACAGAAGGCCATGCGCAGGCTGCGCTCGGGCAAGGCGTGGGCCAGCCTCACGCCCCAGGAAATGCTCAGCAGGCCGCCCAGCGCCAGGGGGATCCCCATCCGCCAGTCGACATGACCGTGCATGGCGTAGGTCCCCAGCGCCACCGCCGTGCTCGGTGCGGCCAGGGCCAGCGCGAGGCCCTGGGCGACGACCTGGGCGAGGCCGAACACCGAAGTCAGCACCGGTGTCGCCAGCACCCCGCCACCGACCCCGAAAAGCCCGCCGAGCGAACCTGCGCCAAGGCCCAGCACGCCCATCCAGGGCAAACCGTAGCGCGGCGTCGCGCCGCCCTGCGGCGGGCGCCGGAACAGGCGCCAGAACATGTAGCCGGCCAGCGCCAGGAGGAAGATCACGAACGCTTCGCGCATCCGCGCCGCATCGATCCGCGCGGCCACGCTGGACGCCAGGAACGCGCAAAGCAGGCCGGTCAGGGCAAGGACTCCGGCCTGGCGCGGATCGATGCGGTTGCGCTGGTGGTAGCGCCACAACGCCAGCACCACGTTCGGTACCACCATCACCAGCGCGGTACCCTGCGCCAATTGCTGGTCGAGGCCGAAGATCACCCCCAGCGCCGGGATCGCCAGCAGGCCGCCGCCTATCCCGAACAGACCGCCCAGGCAACCGAGCACCATCCCCAGCAGGAAATCGAGAAATACATCCAGCATGTCAGCCCCTCTTTCGACGCCTCCATGCTAGGCAAGCGTGGCTGGATGGGAAACGCACAAGAAAGCACAATGGCTATGCCAATCACGCAAAGGCATGAGCATGTTGCCCGATACCCTCAGCGAACAGTTCGTTCTCTACCTCGATGTCCTCGATGGCGGCAGCTTCTCCGCCGCTGCCCGCAAGCACCCGCTCACCCCGTCCGCCGTGGCGCGCCGGATGGACGCCCTAGAGCGCGCCGTCGGCAGCACCCTGCTGGTGCGCACCACCCATGCGGTACGCGCCACGCCGGCCGGCCTGGCCTTCGCCGACCGCGCCCGGCGGATCGTCACCGAACTGCGCCTGGCCCGCGCCGAAGCGGTGTCCCTGAGCACCGCGCCGCAGGGCCTGATCCGTATCGATGCGCCGGTGCCCTTCGGCCGCCGCCACCTGGCCCCGGCGATCGCCGACTTCCTCAAGGCCAACCCCGGCCTGGACGTGCAATTGCGCCTGATCGGCAGCTTCATCGACCTGCAGGGCGAACATCTCGGCGAGGTCGACCTGGTGTTGCGCGCCGGCCCGCTGCCCGACAGCCGCCTGGTGGCCACTTCGCTGGCGCCGATGGTGCGGGTGGTCTGCGCCAGCCCGGAGTACCTGCGCGAACACGGCGTTCCCGCATCCCCCGGCGAACTGCCGGAGCATGCCGCCATCGATTGGGACAACCTGTCGCCACCCTATGCCTGGCGCTTCCAGCACGACGGCAAGCTCCAGCACCTGCGGCCGAAACGGACGCGGCTGGCCACCAATAACGCCGAAGCGATGGTCGACGCGGCGCTGGCCGGCCTCGGCATCGCCCACCTGCCGACCTGGCTGTGCAGCGAGTACCTGCTGCGCGGCGAACTGCAGGCACTGTTCTGCGACGACGGCTTGCCCGCCGCCGAGCCCACCTGCATCTATGCCCTGCGCCTGGAACGCGAAGCCAGTTCGCGAACCCGCCTGCTGCTGGCTTTCCTCCGCGAGCGCTTCGGTTTTCCGCCACCCTGGGACCAGACCCTGCAGCAGCGTCTCGGCGAGCGCTGAAGACACCACCCGGCGGGAAACCTGGAAAGCCAATAGCCACTACGCTAAATTCATGCACAGCGCCCTACTTACTTGGAAGACAGCCATGTCCCGACTGCCCACCACCCCTTGCGAGCAGCTCAAGCTGGACAACCAGCTGTGCTTCGCCCTGTATTCCACCTCGCTGCAGATGACCAAGGTCTACAAGCCCCTGCTGCAAGCGCTCGGCCTCACCTATCCGCAGTACATCGCCATGCTGGTGCTATGGGAACGCGACGGCCTGACCGTGGGCGAAATCAGCGCACGCATGCTTACCGACCCGGGATCGCTCACGCCTCTGCTCAAGCGCCTGGAGGGCGAAGGTCTGATTACCCGCACTCGCAGCAGCGAAGACGAACGCGTAGTCCTGCTGCGCCTGACCGACAAGGGCCGCGCCCTGCAGCGACAGGCCGAGAGCATTCCCGCCTGCATCCTGGAGAGTACCGGCCTCGACTTGCCACAGCTGGTCGCCCTCAAGGATGAGCTGCTGGCCCTGCGCGGCAACCTGCAAGCACCGGACTGAGGGGCTTATACCTACCTGTCTGGTTTTTATCGCCAAATCTTCCAACGATTTATCTTGCGCACAAAATAGCATGACGATAAATTTCATTTCACGCACTTACTTAGCGCGCAAGAAATTAACGCACAACCTAGACAGGTGACCCTCATGCAAACCATCAAGGCTCTCTACACCGCAAGCGCAACCGCCACCGGAGGCCGTGACGGCCGTGCGGTATCCTCGGACGGCGTGCTCGACGTGAAACTCAGCACTCCGCGCGAACTGGGCGGCCAGGGCGGCGCGGCCACCAACCCGGAACAACTGTTCGCCGCCGGCTACTCGGCCTGCTTCATCGGGGCCCTGAAGTTCGTTGCCGGCCAGCGCAAGCAGACCCTTCCCGCCGACGCCTCGATAACCGGCAAGGTCGGCATCGGCCAGATTCCCGGCGGCTTCGGCCTGGAGGTCGAACTGCACATCAGCCTGCCGGGCCTGGAGCGCGAAGCCGCCGAAGCGCTGGTAGCCGCCGCCCACCAGGTCTGCCCCTACTCCAACGCTACCCGCGGCAATATCGACGTACGCCTGAACGTGTCGGTTTGAAGCTTCTGACTCTCCGCGCCGCGGCGGCGGACAGCGGAAACGAAAAAGCCCGGCGAATGCCGGGCTTTTTCTCGTCGCGCGGGATCAGGCCTTGACGCGGGACTTGTACTCGCCGGTGCGGGTATCGATCTCGATCGAGTCGCCGATTTCGCAGAACGCGGAAACCTGCAGCTCGGCGCCGTTGTTCAGGCGCGCGGTCTTCATCACCTTGCCCGAGGTGTCGCCGCGGACGGCCGGCTCGGTGTAGGCGATCTGGCGAACGATGGTAGTCGGCAGCTCTACCGAGATCACCTTGTCGTTGTAGAACACGGCTTCGCAGATGTCGGTCATGCCGTCTTCGATGAAGGTCAGCACGCCTTCCAGATCGTCTTTCTCGATCTCGTACTGGTTGAACTCGCTGTCCATGAAGACGTACAGCGGGTCGGCGAAGTAGGAGTAGGTCACTTCCTTGCGATCGAGGATGATCGGCTCCAGCTTGTCGTCGGCCTTGAACACGGTCTCGGTACCGGCGCCGGTCAGCAGGTTCTTCAGCTTCATCTTGACGACGGCAGCGTTACGGCCGGACTTGTTGAACTCGGCCTTCTGGATGACCCAGGGAGCGCCATTGATGTTGGCAACCTGGCCGGCGCGGAACTCTTGAGCGGTTTTCATACGAATATCCGATGGATGAAAGACAAAAAATCAGGCCGCGTATCATAGCCAATCTGCGTAAAATTGCACCAGCCTTGCCGCAAGATCCGGACGCATGCCCTGTTCGTCGGCCCAGCGCTGCGCTTCCCTACGCCACTCGGGCAGTTGCCTCTCCAGCCCCTCCCAGGCCCCGGCAAGTCCACCGCCGGCGTTCCACGCCAGCCAGAAGGTGCGCAGGTTTTCCGCCAGGTCGACGGGCAGGCCGGCGCAATAGAGTTCGAGGAATGCCTCGAGCTTCGCCAGGTGCGCCTCCTCTTCCTGTCTATAGATGTGCCAGAGCAGCGGCCGTCCCGCCCACTGCGCGCGAACGAAGGAGTCCTCGCCGCGCACCGCGTTCAGGTCGCAGCACCACAACAGGCGATCGTAGTCGTCCTGCGCCATGAACGGCAGCACCTGGACCCGCAACGCGTCGCGCACGTGGACGTCCCCGACGGCCAGGGTAGCCACCCGCAGCCAATCGGCGACATCCGCCAGCACCCGCCCCTCCGGCACCAGCAGCAGGCTCGGCTGGCGGGCGTCGCGCAGTTGTTCCAGCCAGCCAGGCAGCGCCGGGTTTTCGTAGGCAAACAGCGAAATCAGTCGCTCGCCAACCTTCCGCCGCACGCCGAGGGAGGCGAGAAACTCATCCTGCGCCGAGGCAGAGGCCTGGAAACGGCGCCGACGTTCCAGCAGGCCGGCCTCGCGCAACAGGCCGCCACTGGGCTCGCGGAACCCGGGAAAGAAGAAGTACTTGGAAAGCCCGCACGCCTGCAGCGACGGCAATGCGTGGCAACTGCCGATCCATTCCTCGGCACTCAGGTACTCCAGGTTCAGCCACAGGGACGGCCGCTCGCGCTCGCGCATGGCCTGCCGGTGCGCCTCCGGCAGTTCGCAGGCGAAGGCCTCGATCACCACGTCGGCCGCCACCACCGATGCCCACGGCCGGCCCCAGGCACGCACTTCGACCCCATCCAGGCACTGCACGTGCGCCGCCGGGTCCGCCCGCGGACAGATCCGGGCGAAGGCCTGCGGCTCGTCCACCCACAGGCGCACCGCCTGACCGTGCTCGGCGGCCAGTTGGCGAGCCAGGCGCCAGGTGACGCCGATGTCGCCATAGTTGTCGACCACGCTACAGAAAATGTCCCAGCTCGCCATCCGCCTCTCCTCTTCGTGCCCGGCAGTCTACCAAGGCACCCCGCGGACTTTCCTCCGACGACCTAAGCCGATGAAAAAGTTAAAAAAATATTTGCCAAGCGGGAAATGTTCGAGTAAATTGCGCGCCTCGACAGACACGGCGCTGTCGAGAACCTGGTGAGGTGTCCGAGTGGTTGAAGGAGCACGCCTGGAAAGTGTGTATACGGGAAACCGTATCGAGGGTTCGAATCCCTCCCTCACCGCCAGATCGCAAGAAGGCCCGGCTAATCAAGTTAGCCGGGCCTTTTTCATTTCCGCACCAATACTTACGGCATTTCCGGCAACATGCTGGCAACTTAGTTGTTACTTGCCACTCCCCGCCAAGTCGATAAGCGCCAGCCACTCCGGCGGAACATTCTCGACAACCCGGCAGCCCTCATCCCCCGCCTCTTGCAGCAACTCTACCCAAGGTCCGGGAAATTGCTTACTTGCGCCGCACGCTGGATATTTTTTGAACAAACGACACTCCAACTACTGCTAAAGTCGGGGGGGCTAAAAAAAAAAGTTGCTCGGCTTGCGCTTGGTCAGTTTACTTACTACAAGTAATGGGTAGTATGTAGCCGGCTAATTTCCCCGGCTGGGGAGATTGCTGTTATGGAAATGTCCACCTTAAGGGGAACACGATGAACAACGTTCTGAAATTCTCTGCTCTGGCTCTGGCTGCTGTTCTGGCCACCGGTTGCAGCAGCCACTCCAAAGAAACCGAAGCTCGTCTGACCGCTACCGAAGACGCAGCTGCTCGTGCTCAGGCTCGCGCTGACGAAGCCTATCGCAAGGCTGACGAAGCTCTGGGCGCTGCTCAGAAAGCTCAGCAGACCGCTGACGAGGCTAACGAGCGTGCCCTGCGCATGCTGGAAAAAGCCAGCCGCAAGTAATAGGTCTCACGACCTGTTGAAAACCGGTCCCTCGGGGCCGGTTTTTTTATGCCTGCGTTTCGCCGGGCATGAAAAAACCCGCGTCCCTTGCGGGTACGCGGGCCTCTGCCTCGACGCTCTCCGTCAGGGCGTAAGCTGGGTAGGATCGCTATCCACCGTCGCGGTCATCGCCGGCGCCGATTCCTGGGCGATTTCCACCGGCACGCCATCCTCCGAGGCCACCACTTCGCGGACCACGTCCCAGTTCAACTGGATACGCTTGGCCAGGTCGTCGCGCTTGAGCAGGGTATTGATCACCGCGGTGTGCTTATCCACCACCGACGGGTCGCCATGGTCGTTCAGCGGCGTATGCGCCTCCAGGTAGACCTTGCCGTTGCTCACGCCGAACTTGTAGGGCTCGTTGATGATACGCACGCTGGTGCCGACGCTGATCATCGAGAACAGGTGGGTCACGTCGGCGTTGTACATGCGGAAGCAGCCATGGCTGGTGCGGGTGCCGATGCCGAACTTCTTGTTCGAACCATGGATCAGGTAGCCCGGCACACCCAGGGTCAGCTTGTACGGTCCCAGCGGATTGTCCGGGCCCGGCGGCACCACGGTCGGCAGCGGATCGCCATCGGCGGCGTGCTCGGCGCGGATCGAGGCCGGCGGATACCAGGCCGGGTCCTTGGTCTTGGCGGTGATGCGGGTGTTCGCGATCGGCGAACCCCAGCCCTCGCGGCCGATGCCCAGCGGATAGGTGTGCACCACGTTCTGCCCTTTCGGGTAGTAGTACAGGCGGTACTCGGCCAGGTTGATCACCACGCCTTCGCGCGGGCCAGGCGGCAGCACGAAGCGGGTCGGGATGATCACCTCGGTGCCGACGCCCGGCAGCCAGGGATCGACGCCCGGGTTGGCGGCGACCATTTCGCTGTAGCCCAGGTTGTACTGCTCGCCGAGGTCGGCGAACGTGTCCTCGTACTTGGCCTTGATCACCTGGACCTGGCCGACGACGTCCTCGCCCGGAGGCGGGAGCTGCAGTTCCAGGGCCGATGCGGAGCCGGCCGAAAGCAGCGCGGCGAAAGACAGTGAGACAACGGGTACGCGCGACAACATTCCGGAGAATCCTTGGCGAGTGCGATGAAGGAGTAGGAAAGACAGTGTAACACCCCGCCAGGTTTCACCGGGAGGGCTCAGACCAACCAGGACAGGCGCTCCCCGCGCTTTTCCGCCTCCAGTTGTTTCCGGCAATCGGGACACAGCAGCCGGTCGCGCAGACGCGCCCGTTCCAGCGGCTGCCAGCGCGGCTGGGCCGGCAGCAGCTTGCCGCAAAGCGTGCGGTCCGCCGGGGTATCCAGCTCCAGCTGACGCGCCACCACATGCACCCGGACCTCGCGACAGGCGAACAGGTCCAGCTGATCGTCGGGCTCGATCAGTTGATAGGCGTAGAGGGTCCAGGCGGGACGCGGCATGGGGGGCTCCTGAGGGGTGCGCAACCTTAGCCGAAAGCGGTTTCCCGGGGAAGTCTCAAAGCAGCGGTTTCAGCGTCGGCCAGACATTTTCCAGGAGCCTCGGCTGGGCGGCGAGCGCCGGATGGATGCCATCCGCCTGCATCATCCCCTGGACCCCGCCGACCCCTTCGAGGAAAAACGGCACCAGGGCGGTCTTTTCCTGCGCCGCAACCGCGCCGTAGACCTTGGAAAAGGCCTCGATGTAGCGCGGGCCGTAGTTCGGCGGCAACTGGATACCCAGCAGCAGCACCTTCGCCCCTTCCGCCCGGGCCTTTTGCGCCATGCTGGCAAGATTCTGTTGCAATTGCGCCGGCGCCATTCCGCGCAGCCCGTCGTTGCCTCCCAGCTCGATCACCACCAGCGCCGGCTTCTCCTCGGCAAGCAGCGCCGGCAGGCGCGCCAGGCCGCCCGCGGAGGTGTCGCCGCTGATCGAGGCGTTCACCACCCGGTAGTCGTAACCTTCGTCGGCGAGGCGCTTCTGCAACAGGGCGACCCAGCCCTGGCTGGTATCCAGTCCCAAAGCGGCGCTGATACTATCGCCCACGACCAACAGCGTCTGCGCCGCGGCCTGCTGGGTCAGCAGGACCAGGGCCAGGCAGCCGCTCAACAGCAATGCACGCATCGGAACCTCCATGAGCGCCAGCATTCTCAACGCGCAGAACCTTAGCAAGGTTGTCGGTAGCGCGGAAGGCAAGTTGACCATCCTCCACGACCTCTCCCTCGACCTCGCCCGCGGCGACAGCCTGGCGATCGTCGGCAGTTCCGGCTCCGGCAAGTCGACCCTGCTCGGCCTGCTCGCCGGGCTCGACCAGCCCAGCGGCGGCGAGGTCCGTCTCGCCGGGCACGCCCTCGGCGACCTCGACGAGGACCAGCGGGCGCGCGTCCGCGCGGCCCATGTAGGCTTCGTGTTCCAGTCGTTCCAGTTGCTCGACAGCCTCGATGCGCTGGAGAACGTGATGCTGCCCCTGGAGCTGGAAGGCCGCGCCGACGCTCGCCAGCGCGCCAGAGAACTGCTCGAGCGAGTCGGCCTCGGCCAACGCCTGGGCCACTATCCGCGCCAGCTCTCCGGCGGCGAGCAGCAGCGGGTCGCCATTGCCCGCGCCTTCGCGGCGGAGCCGGACGTGCTGTTCGCCGACGAACCCACCGGCAACCTCGACAGCGCCACCGGCGAGCGGATCAGCGACCTGCTCTTCGAACTCAACCGCGAACGCGGTACCACCCTGGTCCTGGTTACCCACGACGAGCGTCTGGCGCATCGCTGCCGGCGCCTGATCCGTCTGGAAAGCGGACGCCTGATCGACCGGGTCGAACCCTGATGAAGCCGGTGCCCCTCTCCCGCCTGCTGAGCCTCGCCGGTCGCCAATTGTTCCGCGAGTCGCGCAGCGGCGAGCTGCGCGTGCTGTTCTTCGCCCTGCTGATCGCGGTCGCCTCGAGCACCGCCATCGGCTATTTCAGCGCCCGCCTGAACGGCGCCATGCTCGCCCGCGCCGCCGAGTTCCTCGGCGCCGACCTGGTGCTCAACGGTACCCAGCCGGCAAGCGCCGAACAGATCGAACGCGGCACCCGTCTGGGCCTGCGCCACGCCGACAGCGTCGAGTTTTCCAGCGTGATCGCCACCGACCAGGGCATCCAGCTCAGCAGCATCAAGGCGGTCGGCGACCGCTACCCCTTGCGCGGCCAGCTCAAGAGCGCTGCCGCGCCGTTCGCCGCCGAGCAGGCCGGCGGTCGTCCGCAGGCGGGCGAGGTATGGGTCGAATCGCGCCTGCTGGTCAGCCTCGACCTGAAGGTCGGCGACAGCATCGAGATCGGCCGCAAGCCGCTGCGCATCGCGCGCATCCTTACCTACGAGCCGGACCGCGCCGGCGACTTCTACAGCCTGACGCCCCGCGCCATGATGAGCCTGGCCGACCTCGATGCCACCGGGGTGGTCCAGCCGGGCAGCCGGGTGCGCTACCGCGATCTGTGGGAAGGCCCGCCGGAAGCCCTCCAGGCCTATCGCCAGCAGGTCAAGGGCAGCCTCGCCGCCAACCAGCGCCTGCAGGATGCCCGCGACGGCAACCGCCAGGTGGGCGATGCCCTCGGCCGTGCCGAGCGCTACCTGAACCTGGCCAGCCTGGCCGCGGTGCTGCTCGCCGGCGTCGCCGTGGCGCTGTCCGCCGCCCGTTTCGCTGCACGGCGCTACGACGCCAGCGCGCTGCTGCGCTGCCTCGGTCTGTCGCGCAGCGAAACCCTGCTCCTCTACGCGCTGCAACTGTTGCTGCTGGGCCTGCTCGCCAGCGCCATCGGCGCCCTGCTCGGCTGGTTGGCACAGCTCGGCCTGTTCCGCCTGCTCGCCACGCTGCTGCCGCCGGACGTACCGGCCGGCGGCCTGTTCCCCGCCTTCGCCGGGATCGCCACCGGCCTGGTAGCGCTGGCCGGCTTCGCCCTGCCGCCGCTGGCAGCCCTGGGCCGGGTACCGCCGTTGCGGGTCCTGCGCAGCGACCTGCTGCCGGTGCCGATGCGCACCTGGATGGCCTACGCCTGCGCCCTGCTCGCCCTGGGCCTGATCATGTGGCGGTTGAGTCTCGACCTGAAGCTGACCCTCGCCCTGCTCGGCGGCGGCCTGGTCGCCACGCTGGTGCTCGGCGCCCTCCTGCTGCTCGGCCTAAACGGCCTGCGCCGGGCACTGGCGCGTGCCAGCCTGCCATGGCGGCTGGGACTCGGCCAGTTGTTGCGGCACCCGCTGGCCGCCGCCGGACAGAGCCTGGCCTTCGGCCTGATCCTGCTGGCCATGGCCCTGATCGCCCTGCTTCGCGGCGAACTGCTGGATACCTGGCAGGCCCAGTTGCCGCCGGACGCCCCCAACCATTTCGCCCTGAACATCCTGCCGACGGAAAAGGACGCCTTCGAACGTCGCGTGCAAAAGCTCTCCCCCGGCGCCGAGCCGCTGTTCCCCATGGTTCCCGGGCGCCTGGTAGCGGTGAACGGCAAGCCGGTCCAGGCGCTCGACGAAGACGTGCGCAGCGAGCGTGCCCTGCAGCGCGACCTCGGCCTGACCTGGTCAGAGCGACTGCCCTCCGGCAACCAGCTCACCGCCGGACGCTGGTGGAGCGCGCCGCAGCCGGGGGCCCTGCCGGGCGTGTCGGTGGAAGAGAAGCTGGCCGCCAACCTGCGTATCCAGGTCGGCGACCGGCTCACCTTCAGCGTCGCCGGGCAGAATCGCGAGGTCCAGGTCCAGAGCCTGCGCAAGGTGAAGTGGGACAATTTCCAGCCGAACTTCTTCATGGTCTTCCAGCCCGGCACCCTGACCGACCTGCCGGTGACCTACCTGACCAGCTTCTACCTGCCGGCCAGCCAGGAACGCGACCTGATCGAACTGGCCCGCGCCTTCCCCACCGTCACCCTGCTGCCGGTAGACGCCCTGCTGAGCCAGCTGCGGAGCATCCTCGACCAGGTCACCCTGGCCGTGGAGTACGTGCTGGTGTTCGTTCTCGCGGCGGGCTTCGTGGTGCTCTTCGCCGGCCTCCAGGCGACCCTCGACGAGCGCGTGCGCCAGGGTGCCCTGCTGCGCGCGCTGGGTGCCGAGCGCGAGTTGCTGCAACGTACCCGGCGGGTCGAGTTCGCCCTGCTCGGCGCAGTCAGCGGCCTGCTCGCGGCGCTCGGCTGCGAGGCGGTCAGCCTGCTGCTCTACCGACTGGTCTTCGACCTGCCGTGGCAAGCGCACCCCTGGTTGCTCGCGCTGCCTCTGGTAGGCGCCGTGCTGGTAGGCGGCGCCGGCCTGCTGGGTACCCGTCGCGCCCTCAACAGCAGCCCGCTGCGGGTCCTGCGCGAGGGCTGATCGGATACACTGGCAGGCTTTCATCCGTTCATTTGTGGAACCACCCGAACCATGAGTCGCTATCGTCCACCGCGCACCGCCGGCACCCCGCTGATCACTCCGGAGGGCGCCACGCGGTTACGTGCAGAGCTGCATGAACTCTGGCACGTGCGCCGTCCCCAGGTGACCCAGGCGGTCAGCGAAGCCGCCGCCCTCGGCGATCGCTCGGAAAACGCCGAATACATCTACGGCAAGAAGATGCTCCGCGAGATCGACAGCCGCGTGCGCTTCCTGCGCAAGCGCCTGGAGAACCTGAAAGTGGTCGGCGAGCGGCCGGCGGATCCGAACCGGGTGTACTTCGGCGCCTGGGTGACCCTGGAAGACGAAGACGGCGAGCAGGCCCGCTATCGCATTGTCGGCCCCGACGAACTGGACCTGCGCAACAACCAGATCAGCATCGACTCGCCGCTCGCCCGCGCACTGGTCGGCAAGGAGCTGGACGCCGAGGTGCTGGTGCGCACCCCGGCCGGGGAAAAGCTCTGGTTCGTCGTCGAGATCGAGTATCCGCCGGCGCCCTGAGGGGCCACGCGCTCAGCGCAGGATACGGCGGGTGATCAGGCCCTGGCGGGCGACCCGGATCAGTTGCCGGACCACCAGGTCCAGGTCTTCCGCCCCGGGGGCCTGGACCACGGCGAAGTCGAACGCGTCGCTGGGGAAGCGCGCCAGGTCCTTGCCGTCCTGGGCGAACTGGATAAGGAAGGTACGCGAACCGTTCCAGCGCTTCGGCCAGCCTTCGAGGTAACGGACGAGGGTCGGCTGGTGCGGCCCGCTGAGGAGAATCCTCGGGTTCCGCCGGACCAGGCCGGTGGTGATGGGTGCCAGGCGCAATTGCGTGCTGGGACAGGTCATGACGTCATGTCTCCGCCTCTTCGGTCCCGCTGGACAGCGGTGAGAGGCAACACCGAGCCAGCGCTTTAGCGGTATTTCGGCTGCTGCCGAGCGCCCCGCAAGTTGCTGTTTAAATCGGCGCACGCGCATCCTAGAAAAGCCGCATGGAGACTGTCAAGAAACACGCGGAGGCGCCCATGCCCGATCGCTCTCTTCGCCTGTTCTTCGCCCTGCCCTGTCCACCTCCCCTCGCCGAGCGGATCGGCCGGTGGCGCGATGACCAGCCACTGCCCGGACGCCAGGTGGCGACGGCGAACCTGCACCTGACCCTGGCCTTCCTCGGGCAGGTCCCGTCCGCTCGGCTCGAGGCCCTGCTGGACATGGCCGCGGCCATCGAGGCCGCGCCCTTCGACCTGTGTCTCGACCGTCTGCTGCGCTGGAGGAACGGCATCCTGCTGCTGGCCCCCAGCCAACCGCCCGGCGCCCTCCTGCGCCTGCGCCGCGCCCTGCGCTCAGGCCTTGCCGAACTGGAGCTGCCTGTGGAAACCCGCCCATTCAGCGCCCATCTGACCCTGGCTCGCGATGCCGCGCCGCTGGAGGACGTCCCGCTACCCCCAACCTTCGTATGGCAGGTCGACCATTTCAGCCTGTTTTGCTCGCAAAACGACGCCGCGGGCGTGCGCTACCGCACACTCGGTCGCTGGGCGTTGTGCGGGGAAGATTCAAACGAGCGTTTCGCGCCGTAACAACCCGCCTCTTCCGCTCTGCCACGCAGGTTATGACCGGCCGCCAGGAAGCCGCGGATTTCCTGGCCTGGAGGAAAAAAGCCGAAGCTGGCACGGTTCCTGCGCAAGGGACAGCGAAGCGGTTCTCCCGGAAGGATTCGGGCGATGGCTGGCAGGACGCGCCCCTCGGCCCCATCAACCTGAGATGAGAACAACATGAAGAAGAAGTCTCTGCTCCCCCTCGGCCTGGCCATCGGCCTCGCCTCTCTCGCTGCCAGCCCTCTGATCCAGGCCAGCACCTACACCCAGACCAAATACCCCATCGTGCTGGCCCACGGCATGCTCGGCTTCGACAACATCCTCGGGGTCGACTACTGGTTCGGCATTCCCAGCGCCTTGCGCCGTGACGGTGCCCAGGTCTACGTCACCGAAGTCAGCCAGTTGGACACCTCGGAAGTCCGCGGCGAGCAGTTGCTGCAACAGGTGGAGGAAATCGTCGCCCTCAGCGGCCAGCCCAAGGTCAACCTGATCGGCCACAGCCACGGCGGGCCGACCATCCGCTACGTCGCCGCCGTACGTCCCGACCTGATCGCTTCCGCCACCAGCGTCGGCGCCCCGCACAAGGGTTCGGACACCGCCGACTTCCTGCGCCAGATCCCTCCGGGTTCGGCCGGCGAGGCAGTCCTCTCCGGGCTGGTCAACAGCCTCGGCGCGCTGATCAGCTTCCTTTCCAGCGGCAGCACCGGTACGCAGAATTCACTGGGCTCGCTGGAGTCGCTGAACAGCGAGGGTGCCGCGCGCTTCAACGCCAAGTACCCGCAGGGCATCCCCACCTCGGCCTGCGGCGAAGGCGCCTACAAGGTCAACGGCGTGAGCTATTACTCCTGGAGCGGTTCCTCGCCGCTGACCAACTTCCTCGATCCGAGCGACGCCTTCCTCGGCGCCTCGTCGCTGACCTTCAAGAACGGCACCGCCAACGACGGCCTGGTCGGCACCTGCAGTTCGCACCTGGGCATGGTGATCCGCGACAACTACCGGATGAACCACCTGGACGAGGTGAACCAGGTCTTCGGCCTCACCAGCCTGTTCGAGACCAGCCCGGTCAGCGTCTACCGCCAGCACGCCAACCGCCTGAAGAACGCCAGCCTGTAGGACCCCGGCCGGGGCCTCGGCCCCGGCCCTTTCCCGGAAGCCCCCTCGCGTGAAGAAAATCCTCCTGCTGATTCCACTGGCGTTCGCCGCCAGCCTGGCCTGGTTCGTCTGGCTGGAACCTTCCCCCGCACCCGAGACGGCGCCCCCGGCCAGCGCGCAGGCGGGCGCAGACCACGCCCCGCCAGCAGCCTCCGCGGGAGAAGCGGTGCCGGCCCCCCAGGTCATGCCGGCCAAGGTCGCGCCGCTGCCAACCTCCTTCAGGGGCACCAGCGTCGATGGCAGTTTCAGCGTCGACGCCAGCGGCAACCTGCTGATCACCCGCGACATCCGCAACCTGTTCGACTACTTCCTCAGCGCCGTCGGCGAAGAGCCCCTGCAGCAAAGCCTGGACCGCCTGCGCGCCTACATCGCCGCCGAACTCCAGGAGCCGGCGCGCGGCCAGGCGTTGGCGCTGATGCAGCAATACATCGACTACAAGAAGGAACTGGTGCTGCTCGAACGCGACCTGCCGCGCCTGGCCGACCTCGACGCCCTGCGCCAGCGGGAAGCCGCGGTGAAAGCCCTGCGCGCGCGGATCTTCAGCAACGAAGCGCACGTGGCGTTCTTCGCCGACGAGGAAACCTACAACCAGTTCACCCTGGAGCGCCTGGCGATCCGCCAGGACGGCAAGCTCAGCGCCGAGGAAAAGGCCGCCGCCATCGACCGCCTGCGCGCCAGCCTGCCGGAAGACCAGCAGGAAAGCGTGCTGCCGCAACTGCAAAGCGAACTGCAGCAGCAGACCGCCGCCCTCCAGGCCGCTGGCGCCGGCCCGGAAGCCATCCGCCAGATGCGTCAGCAACTGGTGGGCGCCGAAGCCACCACCCGCCTGGAGCAACTCGATCGGCAACGCTCGGCCTGGAAGGGCCGGCTGGACGACTATTTCGCCGAGAAGAGCCGGATCGAAGGCAATACCGGCCTGAGCGAAGCCGACCGCCGCGCGGCGGTCGAACGCCTGGCCGAGGAGCGCTTCAGCGAACAGGAACGCTTGCGCCTGGGCGCGCTGGAACAGATGCGCCAGGCCGAGCAGCGCTGACCGACACGGAAACGCCAAGAACGCGGCGAAGGGCGCTTCGGCGGATAACGCTACCCTCAGGGGTGCAGCCCTGGCGTGGCCGGCGAGGCGGAAACCTTGTGCTGCGCGCCGCAACGAAAAAGGGCGGCCACCCGAAGGTGTCCGCCCTTTTTCGTCGCCAGCCCGGTTCAGCGGGACAGCTTGCCGTCCAGCGAGAACTTGCCGGCGCCATCGATCAGCAGCGCCACGCTGATCATCAGCAGGGTCAGGGCATATTCATAGCCGTTGTCGGTGATGAAGAAGCCATTGCCGATGTGCACGCTGAAGATCGCCACGATCATGGTGAAGCCCACCACCACCGACGCCGGACGCACCAGCAGGCCGATCACCAGCGCCAGGCCGCCGAAGAACTCGGCGCTGCCGGCCAGGGTCGCCAGCAGGTAGCCAGGGGTCAGGCCGATGGATTCGAACCACTGCGCCATGCCATTCAGGCCGGCGCCGCCGAACATGCCGAAGAGCTTTTGCGAACCGTGGGACATCAGGGTAAGACCGGTGACGATACGCAGGATGGCCAGGCCGGCACCGGCGTTGGTCGACAGGATGGTCTTGATCAGTGGATTCATGGTGCGTCCTCAGGTGTGGGATAAGATGGGCACACTATAGGCAAGATAATTCGATATTAAAACCGCAAAAAACGCGTTATCAATATCGAATTTATAGATTATTTTTGAGCCGTCGCCGTCTTCGCACGCACCCCGGGCTCCAGGCGAACCCGTTCGCGTTCATATGCAAGGTAGTACTTGTTGACGCTGCTGACATAACTCACCACACCCATGCCTATCTCTTCCGCAGCCACCCGCTCTACCTGGAAGAACCAGCGATTCGGATCGAGCCCCCGGCGACGCGCCTGGGTGCGCAGGTTCTGCACCCGCTCCGGGCCCATGTTGTAGGCCGCCAGGGTGAACGCCAGGCGCTCGCGCTCGTCGAGGTGCTTGCTGGAGAAGAACTGCTTGCGGATCTTGGTCAGGTAGCGACTGGCGGCCAGCACGTTGCTGTCCTTGTCGTGCACATTGCCGACCCCGACGCTGCGCGCCGCCGCGGGGGTGATCTGCATCAGCCCGCTGGCGCCGCCGGAACCGCGCGCCTTCGGGTTCAGGTGCGACTCCTTGTAGGCCACCGCCGCCAGCGCCAGCCAGTCCATGCTGCTCT
The DNA here is from genome assembly GCF_037574965.1 of Pseudomonas sp. KBN12P06040. Lineage (NCBI taxonomy): Bacteria > Pseudomonadati > Pseudomonadota > Gammaproteobacteria > Pseudomonadales > Pseudomonadaceae > Pseudomonas > Pseudomonas sp. KBN12P06040. The sequence goes on along the minus strand of NZ_JBBELS010000001.1, from coordinate 2,376,273 downwards.
GCTGCGCGTAGCGCTGCAGCAGTGGACGGACCGCTTCCAGGCGCTTGCGGTCCGCCGCGCCGAGGGGGTTGCGGACCTTGTAGGCGCGCCGGTAGACGCGCTGGAAAGCCACGTCCTGGTCGGCCGGCGCGCGGTAGTCGGCGAGGAAGCGGTCGATGGTCGCGCGCAGGGTGCTGGCATCGCGGCGCACGTACCAGGCCATGTCGGCGCGATTGTCCAGCACCAGGTGGCGGTCGACGCGCAGCTTCGGCAGCACCTTGGCCCAGCGTTCGGCGATGGGCTGCTCGACCACGGTGAAGCCGAGGATGCCTGCCTGGACCATTTCCATCACATCCTCGACGGCCAGGGAAGCGTCCAGCTTTTCGATACGGATCGGTGCCATGCGGCGTTGCGCCAGGCGCTGGTTGACCAGTTCGATGGCGCCCTCGGCGGCGCTGCCGGCCGGCAGCGGGATGGTCCGCCCGGACAACTGCTCCAGGCGCGTGTAGCGCCGATTGCCCTTGCGCGCCACCAGCACCAGCGGTACATCGGCGCGCACCGGCGCGCTCGGGCTGACCTGCAGGCCGTCGTGCGCCGGCAGCAGTTCGCCGGGGGCGACCAGGTCGCCTTCGCCACGCTGCAGGGCGGCAAGCAACTGGTCCTTGGGCTTGGGTATGAGCTTGAGGGTGAGGTTCCGCGCGGACGGCGAGCGGCTGTTGAGGTATTGCTCGAAGGCGCGCAGGCGACGGTACTCGACGCCGATCGGCTCGCCCTTCACCTCGCCCGAGCTGTTGCGGCTCTGGTTGACCAGCACCTTGAGCACGCCAGCGCGGCGGATGCTCGCCAGGTCGCGGGTCTCCGGCTGTTCCTTGTGCCAGTTGTCCGGCTGGCCGGTGATGCGCGCAGCCGCCGGCAAGGGTGCGAGCACCAGCAGGCAAAGCGAAAGCAGCAACAGACGCGTCATCCAGGTCTCCAGAGGCCAGGCTCGATGTCCCTCTCCGGGGGACCGGATCAATCAGAGCATGGCAGTCTTGGCAAGTTCCTCTCCGACAGCGGCTGCAAACGGAGGCATTGGGTAGATAATCCGGGCGCCGAAGAACCCGATCTGCGATTATAACGGATTGTTCTACAAGCGGTTTGCCACCCATCCCCCGGCGGGTCCGGCGCGATCGAGGGGGCGCCGCCTCGCTGCGAATTCCAGGAAGGCACCATGCAACTCATCGATATCGGCGTCAATCTGACCCACGCCAGCTTCGCCCCGGAACGTGAAGCACTGCTCGCCCGCGCGCGCGCCGCCGGGGTGGTGCAGATGGTGATCACCGGCACCAGCCTGGCCGACAGCGAACAGGCGCTGCAGCTCTGCGGCGAACTCGACGAGGGCGGCCGGCTGTTTACCACCGCCGGCGTCCACCCCCACGAGGCCAGCCACTGGAACGGCGACACCGCTCGCGGCCTGCGCGCCCTGTTCGACGACCAGCGGGTACGCGCGGTGGGCGAATGCGGTCTCGACTTCAATCGCGACTTCTCTCCTCGTCCGGCCCAGGAAAAGGCCCTGGAGGAACAACTGGCACTGGCCGTCGAGCTACAGCGTCCGGTGTTCCTCCACGAACGCGACGCCAGCGAGCGCCTGCTGGCGATCCTGCACGACTTCCGCGATCGCCTGCCGGCCGCCGTCGTACATTGTTTCACCGGCGAGCGCCGGGCGCTGTATGGCTACCTCGACCTCGACCTGCACATCGGTATCACCGGCTGGATCAACGACGAGCGCCGCGGCACCCACCTGCATGATCTGGTAGGCGAGATCCCGGTCGGCCGTCTCATGCTGGAAAGCGACGCGCCCTACCTGCTGCCGCGCAGCCTGCGGCCGAAGCCGAAGAACGGGCGCAACGAACCGGCCTACCTAGTCGAGGTGCTCGACTGCGTGGCCCGCCATCGCGGCGAGAGCGCGGAGCGCCTGGCCGCTCACACCAGCGCCGCGGCGCGGGCGTTCTTCGGCCTGCCGACGATCGACTGAGATCGCCCTCAAGCTCCCGGCGGATCGGCCGCTAAGCTGACGAACGGTCTCGTTGACCCGCATCAACGATTGCCCCTTACTCAGCTTTCAAGATAATGGCGCCTTGCCATTAGCTTGCCGATAAGAAGAAATCCCCCTATGGGCACCTGGATCAGCGACATTCCACTGAAATACAAGTTCTGGGCCGTCAACGCGGTGGCCTTCTTCACCACCCTGCTGCTGGTGTTGTTCGCCATGCAGCAGGAAGCCGCCGGGCGCAACGCTTCCGCCCAGCGCGCCGCCGCCGCCGAGGGCGAGCTGGTTCAGAGCTGGCCGGCGGGCAGCGCCCTGCCCGCCCGCAGCAACCTGCTGCCGCTGGAACAGGCCGCGAGCCTGGGCGGCACCGCTGCCCAGGCGCTGGGCAAGGGGCAGGGTTGGATCGAGTTGTCCGGCGCGCGCCAGGGCGATACCCCGCTACTCGGCGCCTGGGTCGGCCAGACCGGCTCCGGCCAGCGCTTCGCCGTGCTTGCCCCGGCCAGCGACCTGTGGCAGGTCTTCGCCGACCGGGCCGGCGCTTACGCCGTCGCCGTGCTGGTGCTGATGCTGGCGCTGCTGGCGGCCTCGCAACTGCTGATCCGCTTCATCCTCACCCACCTGCATACCCTCAAGGACGTGATGCTGCACGTCGAGAAGAGCGGCGACCTGTCCGCTCGCGTACCGCTGCAGGGACGCGACGAAGTCGGCCAGATGGCCAGCGCCTTCAACGCCATGCAGGCCGGCTACCAGCGCATCGTCGGCACCGTCGCCGCGGCCGCTACCAAGCTCGACGAAGGCGCCCAGGCGCTGGCCCGCAGCATGGGCCAGGTACGCCAGGGCATGCTCGGCCAGCAGAGCGAGACCGACCAGACCGCCACCGCGATCAACGAGATGTCCACCACGGTCTTCCATATCGCCCAGCACGCTGCCGACACCCGTGACCAGTCGCAGGAAGCCGACCGCCTGGCCGGCGCCGGCCAGCAGGCGGTGAGCCGGGTCAGCGCGTCGATCGCCGGGTTGTCCCAGGGCGTCCAGGACACCGCCGAGATGATCCAGAAGCTGGCCGAGGACAGCCAGAAGATCAGCGGCGTGGTCAACGTGATCCACGGCATCGCCGAACAGACCAACCTGCTTGCCCTCAACGCCGCCATCGAGGCCGCGCGGGCCGGGGAAATGGGCCGCGGCTTCGCCGTGGTGGCCGATGAGGTGCGCAACCTCGCCCGTCGCGTGCAGGACTCCACCGACGAGATCACCCAGATGATCCTCGCCCTGCAGTCGGGCACCCGCGACGCCGTGGAGTTCATGCAGGAAAGCTCGCTCAAGGCCGACGGTTGCGTCAGCCAGGCCGGCGACGCCGGCGAGGCGCTGGCGGCGATCGCCAACGCGGTGGCGCAGATGCGCGAAAGCAACACGCAGATCGCCGTCGCCGCGGAACAGCAGAGCCAGGTCGCGGAAGAGATGACCCGTTCGGTGGTGGGCATCCGCGACGTCACCGAACTCACCGTGCAGCAGACCGTCGAGTCGGCGGCCACCAGCCAGCAACTGGTCGACCTGGCGGGCGATCTGACCCGCGCCATCGGCCAGCTACGCCTCTGATCCGCCGGCGCACCTGCCTATCGCCCGGATAGGCAGGAATCATTCGCCGCGCTACCGCACCCCGCCTAGACTCGACGACATGTAACGACCCGCCTCGCGGGTCGCCGTCACGGAGTACCGAGAACATGGGCAAACGTCATCCCAACCTGCTCGCCTGGCAATGGCGCGGCTATGCCGCCAACCACCGCAACCCGACCAACCTGGTCCTGCACCTGATCGCCGTGCCGCTGTTCATCGTCGCTGCGATCCTGCTGCTCGGCGGCCTGTTCGGCCTGGACCTGCTGCAGGTGGTACTCGGTGTCATCGGCATCGGCGCCGGCCTGGCGATCCAGGCCAAGGGACACGCGCTGGAGGAACAGGCACCCGAGCCATTCAGCGATCGGCGCGACGCTGTCAGTCGCCTGCTCGTCGAGCAGTTCGTCACCTTCCCCCGTTTCGTCCTCAGCGGCGCCTGGTGGCGGGCCTGGCGCGAACGGCATAAGTGACAGTTCGTCCGGGATTTTGCACAGCCCTTCAGTTTTAGCGCGACGCTGCCGATATAATCGACGGAATCCTGTCGTGGACCGACAACATGCCGTCAACGCGTCAATTAATCGTCTTTTCCTGCTGCCTGGGGCTGCCTCTTGCCCAGGCCGCGGAACCCGTGCCGCTGGGCGGACGTCCGATCGTCACCCTGCAGCGGTCCGGCGGCGCTCCCGTACGGCTGACCCTGTCCGACCTCGAAGCCCTGCCCAGCGAGACCCTGGAAGCCCAGCTCCCCGGCGAGGCCAACGCCCGCTGGCAAGGCGTGCGCCTCAGCCTGTTGCTGCGCCACCTGGACCTGGCGCCGCCCAAGCGCCTGCGCGTGCTGGCGCTGAACGACTACTCGGCGATCATCCCGTACAGCGACCTCGACAGCTACCAGCCCATCCTCGCCTATCGCCGCAACGGCGCCTACATGGCGATCCGCGAACGCGGACCGCTTTTCATCATCTACCCGATGGCCCGCTATCCTGAGTTGAGAAACCAGGTCTACTACAACCGTACCGTCTGGCAGGTCAGCTCCATCACTCTTGAGTAAGTAACGGACATGACTGTGCCGCTGCTCGATCCGACAAAGCTGCGCCGGCAACGCCAGATCATGGGGCTGTTGCTCGGCCTGGTGCTGCTCATGGCGCTGATCGCCGGGGCTGCGCTGTGGCTGGCGGTGCGCCAGGCCCAGCAACTGGCCCAGCCGAACCTGCACAACGAGCTGTGGCAGACCTACTCGCTGCGCGCCGAACTGGATCGCACGCTGGACGCCGCGCGGCACATCGAGAGCGGCGAAGGCCAAGCCGACGACCTGGCGATCCGTCTCGAAGTCCTCGCCAGCCTGATCGCGCCGCTGCGCCGCCAGTCGTTGTTCAGGCATCTCGCCGAACCGCGTCCGGAGGTACAGGCCACCCTGCAACGCCTGATCGAGCTCAGCGATCGCTGGTCGGACCAGGCCCCCTGGGGCGATCCCGTCGCCGCGCGCCGCCTGGCCGCGGAGATCGTCCAGCAGGTCCCGCCCTTGCTCGAACCGACCCACCAGATCGTCGTCGCCAGCAACATCGCCCTGACCAACCAGTTGGACGTCGACCGCAAGCGCCTGCACCGGGCGTTCTACGCGTTGTTCTGGGCGCTGCTCGGGATCGGTGCCGGCGGTGCCCTGCTGGTGCTGCGCCTGGTCGCCGACTTCAAGCGCGCGCAGCAACTGGCCGGGCATCTGATCGAGCTTAACGCCACCCTGGAGAAACGCGTCGGCGAGCGCACCCGCCAGCTCAGCGAAGGCAAGGCGCTGCTGCATTTCATCCTCGAGGCCAGCCCGAGCGACGTGGTCCTGCTCAGCGCCTGCGGCGCCAGCATCCATTACGTCAGCCCGCGCCTGCTCAAGCGCCTGGGTTGCCAGGCCCAGGACGACTTCAACCTGCCCCGGCTGTTCGCCAGCGCCAGCGAATACAGCCGCCTGCAGAACGCCCTGGAGGCGCGCGGCCAGGTGGATGGCTGGGAAGCCCAGCTATGCGGGGAAACGCCTTGCTGGGCGGTGATCTGCGCGCGCCACCTGGAAATCGACGGCGAGCCGGCGACCCTGATCTGGTGCTACGACATCAGCCGGCGCAAGGCCATGGAGCAGGAACTGCGCCTGCTGGCCAGCACCGATACCCTGACCGGCCTGCACAACCGCCACTCGTTCCTGCACCAGGCGGAACTCATGCTCAAGGCCGCCGAACGCTTCCACCACCCCTGCGTGGCGCTGATGCTGGACATCGACCACTTCAAGAACATCAACGACAGCCACGGCCACCTGACCGGCGACCGCGCCCTGCAACGTGTCGCCGAGACCCTGCGCCAGGGCCTGCGCGAAGTGGACCTGCTCGGCCGCCTGGGCGGCGAGGAATTCGCCGCGCTGCTACCGGAAATCGGCCTGGACCAGGCGCTGGACGTCGCCGAACGGCTGCGCGCCGGCGTCGAGGCGCTGCGGGTGAGCAATCCCGACGGCGAACCGTTGCGAATGACCGTGAGCATCGGCGTCGCCCTGCGCAGGGACGCTGGGGACGACCTGGAAAGCCTGCTGGTGCGCGCCGACAGCGCGCTCTACCAGGCCAAGAGCGGCGGGCGCAACCGCACCGAGTACGCGCCCGCCTGACATGCGCCTCAGCCGAACACCGTGACCATCTGCCGGCTGATCGCCAGCAACTGGCCGTCGGCGCTCCACATCCGCGCCGCCACGTGGCCGTAGCCGTCGCGCGCCTCCTCGATCTCCGCCAGGTAACGGCACCAGTCGCCGCTGCCTTGCTGCGGCAGCGGCTGGAGGAACTCGGCGGTCCAGGTCAGCGAGCTGGCCATCGCCGGGGTGCCCAGATGCGGCAACAGCGCCGGCGGCCAGGAGTCGAGCAGCGCCAGCAGGTGGGAAACCTCCATGGGCTCTCCCTCGGGTTCATCGCGGAAACGCATCCAGCCGCCCATCTGGCGCGACTTGTTCGAAGAGAACGGCAGGCCGCCCACTGCCCAGCGCATGGCGATGTAGCGAGTGAACTCCGGGGTCACGTTACGGATATAGGGCAGCTCCTGGCTCTCTTCGGGGCCCTTCATCCCGGCCGCCGGCAACGCTTCCACCGCCACCGCCGACGCGCGGGCGACGCCGAAACTGGCCTGGACCAGCGTCACCACCTGCTCGCCCTGACGGACCTCGACCTGTACCTGGCTCACCGCCTTGCCCTCGCGCAACAACCGGGCGCTGAAGCTAGCCGGCTGCTCGGGGGCCAGCGGTCCGACGAAGCTGACGCCGATGGAGCGCAACGGACGCCCCGCCTCGACCACCGCAAGCATGGCCTCGTAGGCCAACGCCACCACCAGGCCACCGAAGGTGGCGCGGCCCTGGCCCCAACTGGCCGGTACTACCACCGAGGAAGGGTCGCGGCGGACCGCCTGGATCAATTCGGAAAAATTCATGTGTGCCTCGCGAGGGGATTCGAGGGCCCATCTTAGGCGAGGCGATCCTTGGGAAAAAGCCGATCGGAATACCGGCGGCGTCAGTGCCCGGCAAGCGCCTGCTGCAATGTCGACAGGGCCCGTCCGGCACGCTCCCGGGCCAGTTCGAAGCGGGCCGTCCAGACCTCGCGCACGGGCGCCAGGTCCGGCTCGCGCTGGCATCGCAACAGCCACTGTTCGAGGTCGTGCCAATCGCCCAGCGCCGACTGGGCCGCCTTGAGCGGCGCCAGCAGCGAGCCGGGAATGCTGCAATCGTGCGGATAGGCCTCCAGCCCGTAGCGCACGCGCTTGATCCGCAGCCGTAGCGGGTGCCAGTGCTCGTAGGTGGTGTCCGCCAGCTCGGCGCGCAGGGTCTTCCATTGCCGGCGCAGGCGCTTGCGCACCCGGCCGTGCAAGCCATCCAGCACGGCATGCCGCTGGGCCGTACGCAACAGGGCCGGCCAGACGTCCAGGCAAAGCTGCAGGCGGTGCAGCGGCTGGCTGGCGAGAACCGCTACGTAGCCGGACTCCAGCACCGGCCGGCGCACCGCCAGCGCATCCCGCAGCCCTTCGGCGGCGAGCGCCGGCAGCAGCACCTCCAGGTCGCGGATCGGCCCGCTGAGCCGCCCGATCTCGGCGGCGGCATGCTCCAGTTCCTCGACGCCGGGAACCCCGCGGATCGGCCGCAGCAGGCTGCGCAGACGGCGCAGGGCGATGCGCAGGTCGTGCAGTGCCTCGCCATCCGTGCGCGCCTCCAGGCGGGCGACCGCCGACATCAACGCCACCTGCTGGCCGATCACCTCGGCCAGCAGTTCATCGATGAACCCCGTCATGCCTTCTCCTCTCCCCGGCCATCCCGCGTGGGCGCGCGCACCAGGCGCCAGGGCAGCGCCCGGCGCAATGCGCGCAGACGCAACCCTGGATCATCGGCACCGCCGTGTCCATAGCGTTGCGCTTCGAGCGCGCCGACGAAGGCCGCGATGGCTGGCGCCTGCGCCGGCAGGACGCGGGCGGCGCGCTCGCCGTAGGAGCGTAGCCCTTCGCCGGGGGAACGGCGCAGGCCATGCATCTCCAGCAGGCGTTCGAAGCGGCGCAGTTGGCGGCTGCGCAGATCGCCACGGCCTTGCCAGGGCTTGAGCAGGAACAGCGCGAGCAGACCGACCGACAATATCGCCGCGGCACCGAGCAACAGGCCCAGTCGGGTCGGATCGAGCCCGCCGAACCAGCGCTGCAGGAAGGCGCCCTGCTGCTCACCCTGGTAGGCCAGGACCCAGCGTTGCCAGCCGTAGTTCAGGCTGTCCCAGGCCAGACGCATGTCGTTGAGCCAGGGCAGGCCACGGTAGCGCAACGGCGACAGCGGCGCGTCGGCGAGGTACTCGCTGTCTCCGGCCAGGGCCTGCTCCAGCCCCTGTTCGATCCGTTCGGGCGCCACCTGGTAGGTCGGGTCGACGCTCAGCCAGCCCTGCTCCGGCTGCCAATACTCGACCCAGGCGTGGGCGTCGAACTGATGCACCAGCAGGTAGTTGCCCGCCGGATTCAGCTCGCCGCCCTGGTAACCGGCCACCACTCGCGCAGGAATGCCCGCGGCGCGCAAGACGAAAGCCATCGCCCCGGCGTAATGCGCGCAGAAGCCGCTGCGCGTGTCGAACAGGAAATCGTCCACCCCGTCGGCACCGGTCGCTGGCGGTTTCAGGGTGTAGGCGAAGGGCTCGCGGTTGAAGCGCTGCAACAGGGCCGCGACCAGCGCCTGCGGTTGCGCATGGGCCTGGCGCAACTCCTCGGCCAGCGCTCGCGCGCGCGGATTGCCGTGCATCGGCAACTGCAGGTTGCGCCAGCGCATGCGCGGATCGATGCTGGACTCGCGCAGCGCCTGTGGCCAGGAACTGACTCGGTAGAACAGACGTTGCTCGACCGGCTGCCGCCGCTGCAGGTGGAAATCGCTCATCAGGCGCGTGTCGGTCTGGTCGGTCTGCGCCACGTCGAGGGCGAACAGCCAGGGCTGCGAACTGGGCTGCATGATCACGTCGTAGCGCAACTCAGGGCCACGCTTCTGCCAGTGCAGAGCATCCTCGCCCGACCATTGCGGCGCCTGAGCCCAACGTCGTCCGTCGAAACGCTCCATGGTCAAGGCGCGCCAGTAGAGCTGCTCGCGCGGCGGCGGTGCGCCCTCGAAGCGGACCCGGAACGCCAGTTCGGCGGAGCGCCCAAGCTCGGCGATATCCCCTGGCGCCATGCTCTCCGAGAGTCCGGTGACCCCCTTGTTGCCGGGCATCGGCAACGACCACAGCGGCCCCAGGCGGGGGAAGAACAGGAACAGCAGGAGCATCAGCGGCAGCGCCTGCAGCAACAGCCCGCCGGCCAGCCGCAGGGTCGGCCAGGGCCGGCTGGCGAAAGCGCTCTGCTGCAAGCCGATCAGCGCCGCCAGCAACGCGGTCACCGGCAGCAGGCTGTAGAGCGCGGCGAGGAAACCGTCGTCGAACAGGTAGCCCACCACCACTGCGAAGAAACCGAGGAACACCAGTACCAGCGCATCGCGGCGGGTCTTCATTTCCACCAGCTTGAGGATGAACGCGGCGATCAGCAGCACCGCTCCCGCGTCCAGGCCCACCAGGCTGCCGCGCGACAACCAGACCCCGGCCCCGGCGAGCAACGCCAGGGCCAGCTTGACCCAGGCGCGCGGATAGCCGGCACGCATGCGGAAGACCTGCACCCGCCAGGCCGCGCAACCGAGCCACATGGCCGCGATCCACAGCGGCATGTAGGCCAGGTGCGGCAGGATCACCAGTACCTGCGCCACCAGCAGCCAGACCAGCGCGACCCGCGGAATCGCGTTCATCGTGCCGCTCCGAACAGCGCCAGCGCGCGCAGACAGGCCTCGCGCTGGGCCTCGCCGCTGGCCGGTTGCAGGCGCGTGCCGGGCAGCGCCAGGCCATAGGGCTGCTGCCGCGCGGAGAGTTCCAGGACTGCATGGCACAAGCGGCCCAGGCGACTTTCGAGGTCCCCGCCGAGGCGCTCGAATTCCAGCCACAGGTCTTCCCCGCCGAGCGCGGCGAAGTCCTTCACCAGCAGCCCCTGGCCACGGGAAAATGCCTTCCAGTGCAGGCGCCGCCGCGAGTCGCCCGGCTGGTAGGCGCGCAGCCCCTGGTAGTCGTCGACGCCCGCGCTCGCCAGCGCGCGCCCCTGGTCCTCGGCATCCTCCGCGCCCGGCGCGAGGAACGACTCGCCGGCCAGCGGCCGAGGGTAGACCAGCGCCTGCTGGCGCAGGTCGACCCAGCTCCAGGCCACCAGCAGGCCGAGGGGAAAGCGACTCTCCACCCGCAGGCGCCCCGGCCGCAGCCAGCCGCGTCGCTCGGTCGGGTGGAACAGCAGCACCTCGGCAGCCGCGTCGCCTGCCAGGTCGGCGTATTCCAGCGGCCGCTCCGGCCAGCCGACGGCGATGGCCTGGCGCGCCCGCCGCGGGCTTTCCAGGCGCACCCGGAAACCGGCGCGCTCGCCGGCGAACACCGGGTCCGCTCCCAACGCGGTGAGGCGCAGGCCGGCAAGGTTGCGATAGGTATGGAGGATGGTCACCACGCCCAGGGACAGCAGCAGGAAGGTCAACCCGTAGGCCAGGCTGTTCTGGTAATTGATCGCCGCCAGCAGCATCACCAGCAGCGCCAGGCCGAAAGCGCCGCCCTGGCGGGTCGGCAGGATGAATACGCGGCGCTGGTTCAGCTCGACGCTGCTCGCCGGCGGTATCCGCCGGTTCAGCCAGCGCTGCCAGCGCGGCCAGTTGCGCAGGCGCATCAGAGCGCCGGGACTTCGCGCAGCAGCCATTGCACCAGCGCGCCGCCACCGTGCCCGGTGGGGTCCGCCTGGTCGCGCAGGCGATGCCCGGCGACCGCCGGCAACACCGCCTGGACGTCTTCCGGAATCACATAGTCGCGTCCCGCCAGCAGCGCCCAGGCACGCGCCGCGGCGAGCAACGCCAGGCTACCGCGCGGCGACAGGCCGAGGGCGAAGGCCGGCTGCGTGCGGGTCGCTTCGACCAGGCGCAGCACGTAGTCCACCAGCGCATCGCTGGCGCGGACCTTCGGCACTTCGGCCTGGAAAGCGGCCAGCGCCGCGTGGTCGAGCAAGGGCTCCAGGCGCGGCAGCAGATCGCGCCGGGCTTCGCCGAGCAACAGCGAGCGTTCCGCCGCGCGTCCGGGGTAGCCCAGCGACAGGCGCATCAGGAAGCGATCCAGCTGCGATTCCGGCAGGGAGAAGGTGCCGCCCTGGCTGGCCGGGTTCTGCGTGGCGATGACGAAGAACGGTTCCGGCAAGGGCCGGGTGGCGCCCTCGATGGTCACCTGGCCTTCTTCCATCGCCTCGAGCAAGGCGCTCTGGCTTTTCGGCGTGGCGCGGTTGATCTCGTCGGCGAGCACCAGCTCGGCGAAGATCGGCCCGGGATGGAAGACGAATTGCCCGCTGTCCTTGTCGAACACCGAGGTACCGAGGATATCGCCCGGCAGCAGGTCCGAGGTGAACTGGATGCGCTGGAAACTGAGCCCGAGCACCCGCGCCAGGGCATGGCTGAGGGTGGTCTTGCCCATCCCCGGCAGGTCTTCGATCAACAGGTGCCCACGGGCCAGCAGGCAGGCCAGGGCCAGGCGCACCTGGCGGTCCTTGCCCAGGAGAATCTCATCGACCGCCTTCAGGCAGGCTTCCAGGGTGTTCAGCATCCCGACCTCGCGTTTCCGGGGAAAACAGCGATCCTACTGGCCTGGGGCCAGCCGGCAAGGCACTTGCAATTTTTCCTCACGAAACTGTGAAACCGTTGCCACCGGTACTTGCCGGAGTGCCCGCTACAAGCCTAGACGCTGGGGAGGGACAGGCGACCGCAGGCGCCCCCCTGGGCGCCGGCGCGGATGATGCCTGCGCCATGTCCGGCTCGACACGACGCGCGACGGTCGCCGACGGCAGGCGTGGGGGAAGCCGCCTCAGCCCAGTTCGGCGACGATCGCCGCCAGCGCCTTGGCCGGGTCGGCGGCCTGGCTGATCGGCCGACCGATCACCAGGTAGTCGGAGCCGGCGTCCAGGGCCTGGCGCGGGGTGAGGATGCGCCGCTGGTCGTCCTGGGCGCTGCCGGCCGGGCGGATGCCCGGCGTGACCAGTTGCAGGCCCGGATGGGCGGCCTTCAGCGCCGGCGCTTCCTGGGCCGAGCAGACCAGGCCGTCCATGCCGGCCTTCTGCGCCAGGGCGGCGAGGCGCAACACCTGCTCCTGGGGCTCGATGTCGAGGCCGATGCCCGCCAGGTCCTCGCGCTCCATGCTGGTCAGCACGGTCACGCCGATGAGCAACGGCCTGGGTCCGCTGAAGGCCTCCAGCGTCTCGCGGCAGGCGGCCATCATGCGCAGGCCGCCGGAGCAGTGCACGTTGACCATCCACACGCCCATCTCGGCGGCGGCCTTCACCGCCATCGCCGTGGTGTTCGGGATGTCGTGGAATTTCAGGTCGAGGAACACCTCGAAGCCCTTGCCGCGCAAGGTCTCGACTATACCCGCGGCACAACTGGTGAAGAGTTCCTTGCCGACCTTCACCCGGCACAGTTTCGGGTCCAGCTGATCGGCCAGCGCCAGGGCGGCCTCACGGGTGGGGAAATCCAGGGCGACGATGATGGGGGACTGGCAGGCGGACATGGGCTCTCTCGCGGCGAATCGAAAACGGCGCGCATTGTCGCAGAATCCGGCCGTTTGCCGTAGCCCGGAACGCGCCGGGGAGATGAACGTCGTGGACTAGAGGCGGGCGCGGAGCAGTTGCTCCAGCCAGTCGACGAATGCCCTGACCCGCCGCGACAGATGCCGCCGGTGCGGATACAGGGCGTACGCCGGCATCGCTTCGGCCCGCCACTGCGGCAGCACCTCGCGCAGCTCGCCGCGTTGGAGGTGCTCGCGCACGTCGTAGGCAGGGATCTGGATCAGGCCCAGTCCGGACAGGCAGCAGGCGATGTAGCTTTCCGCGTTGTTCACCGTGACCCGGCTGCGCAACGCGCGGGTCAGGGTGCGCCCATCCTCGCGGTACTCCCAGGGCAACACCCGGCCGCTGCTGGGCGAGGCATAGTTGACCGCCCAGTGCCGGTCGAGGTCGGCCGGCGTCCGTGGCTCGCCATGCTCTTCCAGGTAGGCGGGACTGGCGCAATTGATCAGTTGCATCTCGCCAAGGCGTCGCGCCACCAGGCTGCTGTTGCCCAACTGGCCGACCCGCAGGACGCAGTCGACGCCCTCCTGCACCAGGTCCACCGAACGGTCGCTCGAGCCCAGTTCCAGTTCGATGTCCGGATGCTGGCGGAAGAATTCCGGCAGCGCCGGGGCGATCAGCAGTCGCGCCACCCGGCTCGGCACGTCGACCTTGAGCCGGCCGCTGGCGCGGCTGCCGTCGTGGAACAGGCTCTCCAGCTCTTCCATGTCTTCCAGCAGGTGACGGCAACGCTCCAGCACCACGCTGCCGTCGTGGGTCAGTTGGACCTGCCGGGTGGTGCGATGCAACAGCCGGCTGCCGAGTTGCGCTTCGAGCTGCTGGACCGCCGCCGAGACCGTCGCCCGCGGCATGTCCAGCAGATCCGCGGCCTTGGTGAAGCTGCCGGTTTCGGCAACGCGCAGGAACACGCGCATGCTGTCCAGACGATCCATGGGCAGGCCCCCTTCTCTCTATTCGGGATGGCTGGACAGTCTATCCATGCCACCCACGTTTATCCAAAGAACCCGGACCAATAGCCTGGAGTCCCTACTCTACTTCCTGGATCCGCAGATGCCCCATGCAGCGCTTTTGCCTCCTCCCAGCGCGTCCCCGCTGCCGGAAGTGGTCGGTTTCTGGCGCGATGCCGGCCCTACCCTCTGGTTCGCCAGGAACGCCGATTTCGACCGGCGCTTCCGCGAGCGCTTCGCCCACCTCTACGAGCTTGCCTGCGCCAACGCGCTGCGCCCGGCTGCCGGTGAAGCCGAGGACCATCTCGGCCTGCTGTTGCTGCTCGACCAGTACCCGCGCAACGCCTTCCGTGGAACCCCGCGCATGTACGCCAGCGACGCCCAAGCGCGGCGCTGGGCGGAGCGGGCTCTGGGACAAGGCCTCGACCGCCAGGTCGGGGACGCGCTGCGGCTGTTCTTCTACCTGCCGTTCGCCCATGCCGAGAACCTTGCCGACCAGGATCGCTCGGTAGCGCTGAACCACGGACTCGGCCAGCCCTTCCTCGCCCACGCTCGTGAGCATCGCGAGATCATCCGCCGCTTCGGGCGCTTTCCCCATCGCAATCCGATCCTCGGTCGCCTGTCCAGCGCCGAGGAACTCGCCTTCCTCGCCGCCGGCGGCTTCGCCGGCTGAACCGGGGCTCAGCCGGCCCCTCCCTAGATAGGCAGGTCGCGATCCAGCAAGCGGTCCAGCAACCAGTTGGCCGCCGGTCCCAACGGCCGCTGCCGCGACCAGACCACATCCACCGCCTGGCTGCGCGGCCAGCCGGACACCGGCAACTCCTTCAGCCGCCCGTTGGCGTAGCCGCTGACCAGCCAGCGCGGCAGCTCGGCCCAACCGAAGCCGTGGGTGGCCATTTCCAGCAGCAACAGGTAGTTGGGCGCCGACCAGCAGCGCCCGCCGCTGGACGGCAGGCCGTCGTTGATCGCCGCGCCGGTCTCGCTATAGGTGTTCAGGCGCAGCAGACGCCATTCGGAAAGGTCACGCTCGCTGACCCGCTCCAGGCCCGCCAGCGGATGGTCGACGGCGGCGAACAGGCCGAACTCGGCACGCTCGGCGACCGCCGCCACGCCCAGCTCCGGCGGGTAGTGCGGCTGCGCGGCGAGCAGGCCGAGGGTGGCGCGGCCGCGGCTGACCTGAGCGATCACGTCCTGGTCCTCGGCAATCAGGCATTCGAACTCCAGCTCAGGGTAACGCTCGTCCAGTTCGGCCAGGCGCGCCTCGTAGCGCGCCGAATGGTAGGTGTCGGATAGCGCCAGGGTCACCCGTGGCTCCGAGCCGCCGGCGAGCAGCGCGGCGACCCGGCGCAGGCGGTCGGATGCGCCGAGGACCTCCTCGACCCGTCCCAGCAGCGTGCGCCCGGCCTCGGTCAGTTGCGGCTGGCGGCCACTGCGATCGAAGAGTTCCAGGCCGAGGTCGATCTCCAGCCGGGCAATGGCCTCGCTGACGGTCGACTGGCTCTTGCCCAGCTTGCGCGCGGCGGCGCTGAAGGAGCCGAGGGAAACGGCCTGGACGAAGGCCTCGAGGGATTCGGGCGACAAATGCATATCGGTTTTTCCGATGGTATCCAACTTAACCCTATCCCAAAGACCGATGACAATACAGCCCGACTTCAACGACGAACCGGGAGCGTTCGCCATGACCCACACCCACACCGCCCTCGACAAGACTCTCAAGGAGCGGATCTTCCACGCCCTGGCCTTCGAGGGCCTGGCCGTCCTCCTCACCGCGCCGGTGCTGTCGCTGGTGATGAACAAGCCCCTGGCGCACATGGGTGCGCTGACGCTGATGTTCTCCACCGTGGCGATGCTCTGGAACATGCTTTTCAACAGCCTCTTCGACCGCGCCCAGCGGCGCATGGGCTTCCAGCGCACCCTGCAGGTCCGGGTGCTGCATGCGATGCTCTTCGAGCTGGGCCTGATCGTGGTGCTGGTACCGCTGGCCGCCTGGTGGCTGTCGATCGGACTGGTCGAGGCGTTCCTCCTCGACATGGGCCTGATCCTGTTCTTCCTGCCCTACACCATGGCCTTCAACTGGAGCTACGACGTACTCCGCGCACGCCTGGTGGAAAGCCGCCAGGCCAAGGCCGCCGGTTGCGACGCCGGCTAGGCCGGCGTTCAGGCCGTCAGCCGCTCGCGCAGGCGGCCGAGCATACCGAGCAGGCTGCCGACCCGTTCCTTCTCGCGCTCGTCGCGCGGCACCTCGGCCAGCCGGTCGACCTCCGGCAGGCTTCGCCCGCGCCACAGCAAGGCCTGCTCGGCGGCCGCCTTCAGGCCTTTCTCGAACAATCCCCTGCGGATCGGCTTGGGCAGGTAGCGGAATATCTGCGCCTGGTTGATCAGTTCGAGCAGGGCCTGGGTGTCGCGGAACGGCGTAACCACCAGGCTGAGCAGGCGCGGATGGGCCTGGGCCAGGGATTTCAGCAGCGGCGCGGTATGCTCCCCGGCCAGCTTCAGGTCGCTGACCAGCACCTCCACCGGTTCGGTGTTCAGCCACACCAGCGCCTCGGCCAGGTTGCGCGCGCGCAGCAGGCGGTGCCCGCCGGCATGGCAGAAGGCCCCGACGCAGTCCAGGGTTTCCGGGTCGTCGTCGAGCAGCAGCACGCTCAGCGGCGCCGCCAGCGTGGCCGCGGGCGGTGCCGGCAGGCCCTGGCGGCTGGCGATCTCCGCCGCCTGGCGCAGGGTGAAGGCCATTTCCTGGGGATTCCAGGGCTTGGTCAGGTAGCGGAAGATGCCGCCGTCGTTGAGCGCGTCGACGGCGGCGTCGAGGTCGGAATAGCCGGTGAGGAGAATCCGCAGGGTCTCCGGATAGCGCTCGCGAGCCTGCGCCAGCAGTTCGGCGCCGCTCATCTGCGGCATGCGCTGGTCGCTGACCAGCACCTGTATCCGTTCCGTCTTCAGGCGCTCCAGGGCGCGCCGCGGGTCGCTCTCGGTGAGCACCTCGTAATGGCGACGGAACTGCATGGCCAGGCTGCGCAGGATGCGCTCCTCGTCATCGACGAAGAGGATGCGGACGGGAGATGGGCTCATGTCAGGCGCTCCGTTTCAGTTCGCGGGCCTGCTCTCGCGGCAGGCTGATGAGGAAGCGGGTTCCGCGGCCCGGTTCGGAGGCCACGCGGATGGTCCCGCCATGTTGCTGGATGATCTTGTAGCTGATCGACAGGCCGAGCCCGGTGCCCTGCCCCACCGGCTTGGTGGTGAAGAACGGGTCGAAGATCCGCCCGAGGACCTCGGCGGGCATGCCCTTGCCGTTGTCCTGCACGGAGAGGAACACCTGGCGCTCGTCGGCCCAGCTCTTCAGCAGGATGCGGCCGAAACGCTCCATGGCCTGCGCGGCGTTGGTCAGCAGGTTCAGCAGCACCTGGTTGATCTGCGACGGCGCGCAGGCGATAAGCGGCAGCTCGCCGAGCTGGCTGCTGATCTCGGCCTTGTCCTTGATGGCGGTGCGGGCGATCAGCAAGGCGTTGCGCACGCAGTCGTTGAGGTCGACCTCCTCGCTGAAGGCGCGGTCCAGGCGGGCGAAGTCCTTGAGCCCGGAAACCAGCTCGCCGATCTGGCCGAGGCCGTAGCGGGTATCGACGAACAACTGCCGCAGGTCCTCGCGCAACTGTTCGACGGCGGCTTCGCGGCGCACCGCGTCGGCCGCCTGCAGCGCCTGCGCCAGGCGCGCTTCGTCGCACTGCGGGTCGCCCAGGCAGTCGACCAGCGCCGCCTGGGCATCGGCCAGGCGCAACAAGGGATCGCTCAGCTCCTCCAGCAGCGCCAGGTTGTTGCCGACGTAGCCGAGCGGCGTGTTCAGCTCGTGTGCGACCCCGGCCACCATCTGCCCGAGCGAAGCCATCTTTTCCGACTGCACCAGTTGCGCCTGGGACTCCTTGAGGTCCACCAGCGCCTTGCGCAGCACCCGGTTGCGCTGGGCGATGCGCGCCTCCATGGCCTTCAGCAGGTCGAGCACGGTGCCCAGGCCACGGTAGCGGCCCTCTTCGTCGACCAGGGCGAAGTCCTCGGTGATCGGATACTGCAGGCGACCGGTGACCTGCTGCGCCGCCTCTTCCAGGCTGGCGCCGAGGGAGACGCTGAGGGGCGCCCGGTTCATGACGTCGCGCACCGGATGGCGGCCCCAGAGGTCGCGGCCGAAACGCTGCATGAAGATGTCCTGGAGGGTGTAGCGGCTGACCAGGCCGAGGACCCGGCGCTCGTCGTCGACCACCGGCAGCGAGAGGAAGGCACGGTGCTCCGGCATCAGCAGGCGGTCGGCGACGTCGCTGATGCTCATCGCCGGAGTCAGGGGTTCCACCGGGCGCAACAGACGGGACAACGCGCTCGGAGACATCGGCAACCTCTCGCTGGCAGGCCCGGACGGGGCAATGAAGGGATACCCGCCAGTTAAGCAATGTCAGATTGCCAACATGTGACAGGCATCACGCCGACCAGGCTCAGCGCTTTCTCCGCCCGCAACTTCCGAGCGCCGCCGGGAGTCTCAACCACAGGACCTCGCGCCGGAACGTTGCCTGACAGAAAGGCAAACCCGGCGTATGGTGAACATTCATATCGATGAGGGAGAACAACATGCCCTGGTACGCCTGGTTGATCATCGTCCTCGCCCTGGGCTCCATCGTCGGCGGACTCCTGCTGCTGCGCGACTCGGCGAAGAAGCTGCCGTTGAGCGAGGAACAGCTCAAACGCATCCATGAACGCAACGCCGAGCTGGACGCGCAGGAGGCGAAGGACCGCTGAACCTATTGGCCTGCCGGCGGGTCACTAGGTCTCGTAGGAAAACCCCGGCGGGCGAAAAACCGGCGAGGCGAAGACTCGCGTGGCGGAGTCATGCGGGCCGCGCATGGTTTTTCCTGCGCAACCTGGGGTTCGTTCCCCGTGTGTTTCCCTCTGGCAGAAGGTCCGTTCCTTGCGCTTTTCCCATCCGCGGGTCGAAATGCCTTTAGAATCCCTCCTTTAAACGGGAGGCTGCATGCTCGGGCGTCTGATACCGCTTCTACCCATTCTGTTCCTGCTCGGGGGCTTCTTCACCGGGCACATCGCGCTGCTGACGGCGGTCATCGTCCTGCTCTACATCATCTGGGTGACCTACGCCGAACGCTGGCTGCCGACCCTGCTCTGGTGGCCGGTGAGCCTCGCCGCCAGCGCCCTGATCGCCATCCACTACCTGCCCGGCTTCATTCCCCTGCGCCTGTTCCCCTGGGACCTGGCCAGCGCCAGCCCGCCGATCCAGATGATCTGGCTGCCCTGGGACAAGGCCCTGGTCGCCCTTACCCTGCTCGCCTGGTGGCTACGCCGGCCGAAGCAGCCGCTGGTGTCGCTGGATATCACCGCGCTGGCCTTCTGCCTGACCTTCTTCGTGGTGCCGCTGCTGTCGATCATGACCAATGCCGCGAGCTGGCAGCCGAAGTGGCCGGATGCCTTCTGGTGGTGGCTGGTACTGAACGTCGGGGTGGTCTCCCTGGCCGAGGAGGCGTTCTTCCGCGGCCTGCTGCAAAGCCAGTTGATCCGCTGGTTCGGCGCCTGGCCGGGAATCATCGTCGCGACCCTCGCCTACGCCGCGCTGCACCTGCTGGTGAACCCGGTGTACGCGCTGCTGGCCGGGATCGCCGGGCTGGGCTACGGCATGGTCCTGCACTTCAGCGGGCGGCTGTCCCTGGCGGTGCTGCTGCACGCTTCGATCAACACCCTGCACTTCCTCCTGCTGAGCTACCCGTTCCGCCTGATCTCCGAGTGATCAGGCGTTCTTGATCACCAGCGCCAGGGCCTCCTCGGCGAGCTGGTCGAGACTCATCGGTCCTTCCGGACGGAACCAGGTGGTGGTCCAGGACAGCGCGCCAGTGAGGAAGCGCCGCAGGATGAACGGATCGCCCTGGCAGTAGCCGGCCAGCCGCGCCTCCCCCAGCACGTCGAGCCACATCTGCTCGTAGATGTCGCGCAGGCCGAGGATGTACGCCTGGCCTTCGGCGGACAGCGAGCGCCACTCGTAGACCAGCACCGCCATCGCCTCGCCGGTGCCGCCCATGATCGATTGCAGCTCGCAGCGGATCAGTCCCAGCACCCGCTCGCGCAGGTCCTCGGCGTCGGCCAGGGCGGCGCGCATCAGCGCGGTGTTGTAGAGGATGGTCTCTTCCATCACCGAGCGCAGAATCTCGTCCTTGCTCTTGAAGTGATGGAAGATGCTGCCCGACTGGATGCCCACCGCGCTGGCCAGGTCGCGCACCGTGGTGCGTTCGTAGCCTTTGCTGCGGAACAGGTGGGCGGCGGTCTGCAGCAGCTTGCCGCGGGCGCTTTCCGGATCGGTGAGCTGTCCGGTAGCCACCAGCTCCAGCATCACTTCCCGGGCTTTCTGATCGTCCAACGCTGAGTACCCCTTTTCCGGATCGTCGGCGGCTCGGTGCCGCTCATCCGCGCGCCCGGCCGCTCCGTATTTGCCGACCGGCCTCGGGATTGCCCCGCAAGTGCTTGTCGGCATTCATGAAATGTATGCCTGCGAAGACGACCGAGCAAGCGCTTGGGTAACAGCCGCGAACGGATTTGTTTCTGCCCTCTTCTCAACCAAGCGCTTGCTTGGTAATGTCGCCCCACACTTCCGCCGTCACGGGTCAAGAACAATGCAAAAGACCGTACGCATCGGCTGCGCCTCGGCCTTCTGGGGCGACACCTGCACCGCGGCCGCGCAGCTGGTGCGCGGCGCGCCGCTGGACTACCTGGTGTTCGACTACCTGGCCGAGATCACCATGTCGATCATGGCCGGCGCCCGCCTGAAACAGCCGGACGCCGGCTACGCCACCGATTTCGTCGAGGTCCTCGCACCGCTGCTGGGCGAGATCGCCGAGAAGAAGATCCGCGTCATCAGCAACGCTGGCGGGATCAATCCGCAGGCCTGTGCCGCCGCCCTCGCCGCGGCCTGCGAGAAGGCCGGGGTGCAGTTGAAGATCGCCGTGCTCCATGGCGACAACCTGCAAGCGCGCCAGGCCGAACTGGCCAAGGCCGGCATCCGCGAGATGTTCAGCGACGCGCCTTTCCCGCCGATGTGCGTCTCGCTCAACGCCTACCTCGGCGCACCGGGCATCGTCGAGGCCCTGCGCCTGGGCGCGGACATCGTGATCACCGGCCGGGTGGTCGACAGCGCGGTGGTCAGCGCCGCCCTGGTGCACGAGTTCGGCTGGGCCTGGGACGACTACGACCGACTGGCCCAGGCCGCCCTCGCCGGGCACATCGTCGAATGCGGCGCGCAATGCACCGGCGGCAATTTCACCGACTGGGAGCAGGTGCCGGACTACGAGCACATCGGCTTCCCCATCGTCGAGGTCGAGGCCGACGGGCGCTTCGTAGTGACCAAGGCGCCCGGCACCGGTGGCCTGGTCAGCGAACTGAGCGTCGGCGAACAGATGCTCTACGAGATCGGCGACCCACGCGCCTACCTGCTGCCCGACGTGGTCTGCGACTTCACCGAGGTGCGCCTGCGCCAGGCCGGTCCCGACCGGGTCGCGGTGGAAGGCGCGCGCGGCCTGCCGCCCACCGACCGGTACAAGGTCAGCGCCACCTATCCGGACGGTTTCCGCTGCACCGCCAGTTGCCTGATCGCCGGCATCGATGCGCTGAAGAAGGCCGAGCGGGTCAGCCAGGCGATCATCGCCAGGACCGAGGAAATCTTCGCCGAGCGCGGCTGGGAGCCCTACCGCGAGGTCAATGTCGAACTGCTCGGCAGCGAAGCCACCTATGGTCCCCATGGGCGACGGCAGGACAGCCGCGAAGTGGTGGTCAAGCTGGCCGTCCGGCATCCGCGCAAGGAAGCCCTGGTGCTGTTCTCCCGCGAGATCGCCCAGGCCGCCACCGGGATGGCGCCCGGCCTGACCGGCATCGTCGGCGGCCGACCGACGGTGTATCCGGTGATCCGCCTGTTCTCTTTCCTGATCGACAAGGCGCAATGCGCGTTGAGCGTGGAGATCGACGGCCAGCGCCATCCGCTGGAACTGCCGGTCCTCGAAGCCTTCGACCCGGCACGATTGGCCGAGGCGCGCCAGCCGCCACGCCCGGAGCAGCCCGCCAGCGCCAGCGTGCCGCTGGTGAAGCTGGCGGTGGCGCGCTCCGGCGACAAGGGCAACCACAGCAACATCGGGGTCATGGCGCGGCGTCCGGAGTACCTGCCGTGGATCGCCGAGGCGCTGGAGGAAGGCGCGGTGGTGGACTGGATGCAGCATGTGCTCGACCCGCAGACCGGCCGGGTCGGCCGCTGGTACCTGCCGGGCAGCCACAGCCTGAACTTCCTGCTGGAGAACGCCCTCGGCGGCGGCGGCGTCGCCAGCCTGCGCATCGACCCGCAGGGCAAGGCCTTCGCCCAGCAGTTGCTGGAGTTCCCGGTGGCGGTGCCGCAGGCGCTCGCCGACGCGCTGGAAACGCAGGGCAGATAACCACGACCAGGAACGACGAATGCGGCGTTCCGCTGCAACCACCCCACGGGATTCATCGGAGTCACCAGAACAATGAGCTACGACTCGATCTTCCGACCTGGCCTGTTCGACGGCCAGACCATCATCGTCACCGGCGGCGGCAGTGGCATCGGCCGCTGCACCGCCCATGAGCTGGCGGCCCTCGGCGCCCACGTGGTGCTGGTCGGACGCAAGGCGGAAAAGCTGGAGAAGACCGCCGGCGAGATCGTCGAAGACGGCGGCAGCGTCAGCTGGCACGCCTGCGACATCCGCGAGGAGGAAGCGGTGAAGACGCTGGTGGCGAATATCCTGGCCGAACGCGGGACCATCCATCACCTGGTCAACAACGCCGGCGGCCAGTATCCCTCGCCCCTCGCCTCGATCAGCCAGAAGGGCTTCGAGACCGTGGTCCGCACCAACCTGGTCGGCGGCTTCCTGGTCGCCCGCGAAGTGTTCAACCAGTCGATGAGCAAGACCGGCGGCAGCATCGTCAACATGCTCGCCGACATGTGGGGCGGCATGCCCGGCATGGGTCACTCCGGCGCCGCACGCTCCGGCATGGAGAATTTCACCAGGACCGCCGCCGTCGAGTGGGGCCATGCCGGCGTGAGGGTCAACGCGGTGGCGCCGGGCTGGATCGCGTCCAGCGGCATGGATACCTACGAAGGCGCGTTCAAGGCGGTGATCCCGACCCTGCGCGAGCACGTGCCGCTCAAGCGCATCGGCAGCGAGTCGGAAGTCGCCGCCGCCATCGTCTTCCTGCTCTCCCCCGGCGCCGCCTTCGTCAGCGGCAACACGATCCGCATCGACGGCGCCGCCAGCCAGGGCAGCCGCGCCTTCCCGCTGCTCAAGGGCAAGCCGGGACAGAGCCGCGCGTACAACGGCTTCCACCGCGCCTACCTGCCCGACGTACTGAAGGACCAGGAGGACTGACATGCCCGCGATCCAGTCGGAACTCGACGTCAACGGCGAGGACTTCGCCCGCAACCGCGAGGCCATGCTCGCCGCCGTGGCCGGCTTCCGCGAATTGGAGCAGAAGGTCCTGGACAAGGCCGCCGAGGCCAGGCCGAAGTTCGAGAAACGCGGCCAACTGCTGCCGCGCGAACGCCTGGCGCTGCTACTCGACCCGGGCGCGCCGTTCCTCGAACTGTCCTCGCTGGCCGGCTACAAGCTGCACGACGACAAGGACGGCACCCAGGCCGGCGGCGGGATCATCGCCGGGATCGGCTACATCGCCGGGGTGCGCTGCCTGGTCAGTGCCAGCAACAGCGCGATCAAGGGCGGCACCATCTCCCCAACCGGGCTGAAGAAGACCCTGCGCCTGCAGCAGATCGCCATGGAGAACAAGCTGCCGGTGGTGACCCTCACCGAAAGCGGCGGCGCCAACCTCAACTATGCGGCGGAGATATTCGTCGAAGGTGCGCGCGGCTTCGCCAACCAGGCGCGGATCTCCGCCATGGGCATTCCCCAGGTCACCGTGGTGCATGGTTCCAGCACCGCCGGCGGTGCCTACCAGCCGGGGCTGTCGGACTACGTGGTGGTGGTGCGCGGCAAGGCCAAGATGTTCCTCGCCGGGCCGCCGTTGCTCAAGGCCGCCACCGGCGAGATCGCCAGCGACGAGGAACTCGGCGGAGCCGAACTGCACGCGCAGGTCGCCGGCACCGCGGAATACCTGGCGGAAAACGACGCCGACGGCGTGCGCCTGGCCCGCGAGATCGTCGGCATGTTGCCGTGGAACGCACAACTGCCGGCGCGCCCGGCGCGTTCCTGGCGCGAACCGCTGTACCCGGTGGAGGAGCTGCTCGGGGTGGTTCCGGCCGACCCGAAGAAGCCCTACGACGTCCGCGAGATCGTCGCGCGCATCGCCGACGGCTCCGAGTTCCTCGACTTCAAGAACGAGTTCGACGGCCAGACCGTCTGCGGCCACCTGCGCATCGAGGGCCACGCCTGCGGCCTGATCGGCAACAACGGACCGATCACCCCGCAGGGCGCGGCCAAGGCGGCGCAGTTCATCCAGCTCTGCGAACAGAGCAACACGCCGCTGCTGTTCCTGCACAACACCACCGGCTTCATGGTCGGCACCGAGTCGGAGCGCCAGGGCGTGATCAAGCACGGCTCGAAGATGATCCAGGCGGTGGCCAACGCCCGCGTGCCCAAGCTGACCCTGGTGGTCGGCGGCTCCTACGGCGCCGGCAACTACGCGATGTGCGGACGCGGCCTCGACCCGCGCTTCATCTTCGCCTGGCCGAACAGTCGCACCGCGGTGATGGGCGGTGCCCAGGCCGGCAAGGTGCTGCGCATCGTCACCGAGGAGAAACACGCCAAGGAAGGCAAGGAAGCCGATCCGAAGATGCTCGAGATGCTGGAAACCGTCACCGCGCAGAAGCTCGACAGCCAGTCCACCGCGCTCTACGGCACCGCCAGCCTGTGGGACGACGGCCTGGTCGACCCGCGCGACAGCCGCAGGCTGCTCGGCTACCTGCTGGATATCTGCGCGGAAGCCGAGGCGCGGCCGCTGAAGGGCAACAGCTTCGGGGTCGCGAGGTTCTGACTGCAACAGGCGAGCCGGCGACAGCCCCTCTCCCCGCTCTCCCTGAAGGAAGAGGGTTGGGAGAGAGCAAGCGGATCCTGCCGGAAAACAATGATGCCCAGGAGGAAAGACAACCCATGATCTTCACCCAGGAACACGAGGAACTCCGCCGCACCGTTCGCAGCTTCGTCGAGCGGGAAATCAACCCCAACGTCGACCAGTGGGAAAAGGACGGCCGCTTCCCGATCCACGAGATCTTCCGCAAGGCCGGCGAACTCGGCCTGCTGGGCATCTCCAAGCCGGAGAAGTTCGGCGGCATGGGCCTGGACTACAGCTACTCGATCGTCGCCGCCGAGGAATTCGGCAGCATCACCTGCGGCGGCATCCCGATGGCCATCGGCGTGCAGACCGACATGTGCACCCCGGCCCTGGCCCGCTTCGGTTCCGACGAGTTGCGCGAGGAGTTCCTCCGCCCGGCCATCGCCGGCGAGATGGTCGGCTGCATCGGCGTCTCCGAGGTCGGCGCCGGCTCCGACGTCGCCGGCCTGAAGACCACCGCGCGCAAGGACGGCGACGACTATGTGATCAACGGCAGCAAGATGTGGATCACCAACTCGCCGTCGGCCGACTTCATGTGCCTGCTCGCCAATACCTCCGACGACAAGCCGCACGTCAACAAGTCGCTGATCGTGGTCCCGATGAAGACCCCGGGCATTACCCTCAGCCCGCACCTGGACAAGCTCGGCATGCGCAGTTCGGAGACCGCCCAGGTGTTCTTCGATAACGTCCGCGTACCGCAGCGCAACCGCATCGGCGCGGAAGGCGCCGGCTTCATGATGCAGATGCTGCAGTTCCAGGAAGAACGGCTGTTCGGCGCGGCCAACATGATCAAGGGCCTGGAGCACTGCATCGACGTCACCATCGAGTATTGCAAGGAGCGCAGGACCTTCGGCCAGCCGCTGATCGACAACCAGGTCATCCACTTCCGCATGGCCGAGATGATGACCGAGGTCGAGGCGCTGCGCGCCCTGGTCTACCAGGCCACCGAGCTGTACGTGAAAGGCAGGGACGTGACGCGCCTGGCTTCCATGGCCAAGCTCAAGGCCGGCCGCCTCGGCCGCGAGGTCAGCGACGCCTGCCTGCAGTACTGGGGCGGCATGGGCTTCATGTGGGACAACCCGGTCTCCCGCGCCTACCGCGACACCCGCCTGGTATCCATCGGCGGCGGTGCCGACGAGATCATGCTCGGCATCATCTGCAAGCTGATGGGCATCCTGCCGGGCAAGAAGAAAGGCTGACGTTCCAGGAGGAAACCGGCATGAGCCTGCCGCATTGCGAGACCCTGCTGCTGGAACCCGTCGAGGGCGTCCTGCGGATCACCCTGAACCGCCCGCAAAGCCGCAACGCCATGAGCCTGGCGATGGTCGGCGAACTGCGCGCGGTGCTCGCCGCCGTGCGCGACGACCGTAGCGTGCGGGCGCTGGTGCTGCGCGGCGCCGACGGGCACTTCTGCGCCGGCGGCGACATCAAGGACATGGCCGGTGCCCGCGCCGCCGGGGCGGAAGCCTACCGCACGCTGAACCGCGCCTTCGGCAGCCTGCTGGAGGAAGCCCAGGCCGCCCCGCAACTGCTGGTGGCGCTGGTAGAAGGCGCGGTGCTCGGCGGCGGTTTCGGCCTGGCCTGCGTGTCGGACGTAGCGATCGCCGCCGCCGATGCGCAGTTCGGCCTGCCGGAAACCAGCCTCGGCATTCTCCCGGCGCAGATCGCGCCTTTCGTGGTCCGCCGCATCGGCCTGACCCAGGCCCGCCGCCTGGCCCTCACCGCCGCCCGCTTCGACGGCCGCGAGGCACTGCGCCTGGGCCTGGTGCATTTCTGCGAGGCCGACGCCGATGCCCTCGAACAGCGCCTGGAGGAAACCCTCGAGCAACTGCGCCGCTGTGCGCCGAACGCCAACGCCGCCACCAAGGCCCTGTTGCTGGCCAGCGAAAGCGGCGAACTCGGCGCCCTGCTGGACGATGCGGCGCGCCAGTTCGCCGAAGCGGTGGGCGGCGCCGAAGGCAGCGAAGGCACCCTGGCCTTCGTACAGAAACGCAAGCCGGTCTGGGCCCAGTGAGCCACGACCGCGAAACAGGGCAACAGCCTCCAGGAGCCGAACGACATGCCCAGCTTCAACAAGATCCTCGTCGCCAACCGCGGTGAAATCGCCTGCCGGGTGCTGCGCACCGCTCATGAACTGGGCTACCGCAGCGTCGCCGTGTACAGCGAGGCGGACGCCGACGCCCGCCATGTGCAACTGGCCGACGAGGCCGTGTGCATCGGCCCGGCAGCGGTGGCGCAGTCCTACCTGAACCTCGAGGCGATCCTCGACGCCGCCCGTCGCAGCGGCGCCGAGGCGATCCACCCCGGCTACGGCTTCCTCTCCGAGAACGCCGAGTTCGCCCGTGCCTGCGAAGCCGCCGGGATCGTCTTCATCGGCCCGGATGCGGAAGCCATCCACCTGATGGGCAGCAAGCGCCTGTCGAAGATCGCCATGCTCGCCGCCGGGGTGCCGTGCATCCCCGGCTACGAAGGCGCCGAACAGGACGACGCGACCCTGCGGCGCGAGGCCGAACGCATCGGCTACCCGCTGATGATCAAGGCCAGCGCCGGCGGCGGCGGCCGCGGCATGCGCCTGGTGGAGGAACCCGGCCAACTGCTGGAACAGTTGCGCACTGCGCGCTCGGAAGCGCTGGGCGCCTTCGGCAGCGCCGAGCTGATCCTGGAGAGGGCCGTGCCGCGCCCGCGCCACGTGGAGATCCAGGTGTTCGGCGACCGCCACGGCAACCTGCTCTACCTCGGCGAACGCGACTGCTCGGTGCAGCGCCGCCACCAGAAGGTCATCGAGGAAGCCCCCTGCCCGGTGCTCGATGCCGACCTGCGTCGCGCCATGGGCGAGGCGGCGGTGAAGGCCGCGGCCTCGGTCAACTACGTGGGCGCCGGCACCGTCGAGTTTCTTCTCGGCGAGGATGGTCGCTTCTACTTCCTGGAGATGAATACCCGCCTGCAGGTCGAACACCCGGTCACCGAACTGGTCACCGGCCAGGACCTGGTGGCCTGGCAGATCCGCGTCGCCGAGGGCCATCCGCTGCCGCTGCGGCAGGAGCAGGTGGAACTGCGCGGGCACGCCATCGAGGTCCGCCTCTACGCCGAGGACGCCGGTCGCGGCTTCCTGCCGCAGACCGGCACGGTGCTGCGCTGGGACCCGGAACTGCTGCCCGGCGTACGCATCGACCATGGCCTGGTCGAGGGGCAGGCGGTGACGCCCTTCTACGACCCGATGCTGGCCAAGCTGATCGCCTACGGGGCGACCCGCGACGAAGCCCGGCGCAAGCTGATCCGCGCACTGGAGCGCTGCGTGCTGCTGGGGGTCGACGGCAACCAGCGGTTCCTCGCCAACCTCCTGGCGCATCCGGACTTCGCCGCCGGCGAGGCGACCACCGCCTTCATCGGCGAACGCTTCGCCGAAGACCCCAGCCTGCAACCGCGCCAGCCGGGCGCCGAGGAACTGGCCCTGGCCGCCGCCCTGCTCTACCAGGCCGGCGCCGAGGCCAGTGCTCACCAGCCCGGCCTGGCCGGCTGGCGCAGCGCCGCCGGGGCACCGTGGAAGATCGTCCTGAAGCACGCCGAACAGCGCCTGGAGATCGGCCTGGAGGTCCTCGAAAGCGGTCGCCGGCCGCGACTGCTGGCGCGCCTGGAGCGACGCGAGATCGCCGTGCGCCTGCTCGACTGCGACGGACGCTGGGCCAGCGCCGAACTCGACGGCATTCGCCGCCGCCACGCCTACCACCTGGACGGCGGGCGCCTCTGGCTATACGGCCACGGCGGCAACCTCGAACTGCTCGACGTCACCCACGCCGGCGCCAGCGCCCAGGTCGGCGCCAGTTCCGGCACGCTCAAGGCGCCGATGGACGGCGCCATCGTCGAGGTGCTGGTCGGCGAGGGCGAACGGGTCGGCAAGGGCCAACTGCTGCTGGTGCTGGAGGCAATGAAGATGGAACACCCGCTGAAGGCCGGAGTCGACGGCGTGGTCCGCCGCGTCCAGGTCGGCCGTGGCGAGCAGGTGCGCAACCGGCAGGTGCTGGTCGAGGTGGAAGCCGACGCCTGAGACACCCCGCCGCTCATCCGCAACGACAACGACAAGAAAACGGAGACGCCCATGTCACTGCACGGCAAGACCCTGTTCATCACCGGCGCCAGCCGCGGCATCGGCCGGGAGATAGCCCTGCGCGCCGCGCGCGATGGCGCCAACCTGGTGATCGCGGCGAAGAGCGCCGAGCCGCATCCGAAGCTGGAAGGCACCATCTTCAGCGTCGCCGCCGAGGTCGAGGCCGCCGGCGGCCAGGCCCTGCCGCTGCAACTCGACGTGCGCGACGAGCAGGACGTGGCGGCGGCCATGGCCCGCGCCGCCGAACGCTTCGGCGGGATCGACGCGCTGGTCAACAACGCCGGGGCGATCCGCCTGGTCGGGGTGGAGAAGCTGGAGCCCAAGCGCTTCGACCTGATGTACCAGATCAACACCCGCGCGGTGCTGGTCTGCAGCCAGGCCGCCCTGCCCTACCTGCGCAGGAGCGCCAACGGCCACATCCTCAGCCTGTCGCCGCCGATCAACCTGGCCGGCAGGTGGTTCGCCCAGCACGGCCCCTACACGGTCACCAAGTACGGCATGAGCATGCTTACCCTGGGGATGCACGAGGAGTTCGGGAAATACGCCATCAGCGTCAACGCGCTGTGGCCGAAGACCATGATCGCCACCGCCGCCATCGAGTTCGAGCTGGGCAGCCGTGACGCCTTCCGCCGCGCGCGCACCCCGGCGATCATGGCCGACGCCGCGCACGCCATTCTCACCAGCGAGGGGCGCAGCCTCAGCGGGCGCCTGCTGGTCGACGAGGAATTGCTGCGCGAGCGCGGCCAGAGCGATTTCGAGCAGTACCGCTACGACCCGGAGGGTGGCGCGCTGGTGCCCGACCTGTTCCTCGACTGAGGTCTCCGACGAAAGGCGCGCGGCGCTCTGCGGCGGGCTTCCGGGCTATTTGCCGAAGTGCCCCGGGGCGACCGCGCAACGGTCATAGCCGAGGCGGCGGCTGCGGTCTAGAGTCGCGGGAGCGTCCTACGCCCCGCACAACAACGACAAAGCGCGAGAGCCATGACCCACGCCGACCTGATCACTTTCAACCGTTTCGTTGCCCGCCTGCCTGCCACCTTCGGCCGCGTGCCGCGCATGCTGCGCGGCCTGTACTACACCGCGATCCGTAACCGCGAGAAGAGCCTGTCCCTGGGCTGGGCGCTGGAGCGCGCGGCACGCCTGTACCCGGACAACCCGGCGGTGCTCGACGGCCAGCGGCGGATCAGCTACGCCCTGTTCAACGGCTGGGCCAATCGCCTGGCGCGCGCCTTCAAGGCCGAGGGCGTAGGCCACGGCAGCGTGGTCGCGGTGATGCTGGAGAACCGCGTCGAGCTGCTGGCGATCCTCGCCGCCCTGGCCAAGCTCGGCGCCATCGGCGCACTGGTCAACACCACCCAGCGCGGCAAGGTCCTGGTGCACAGCCTGAACCTGGTGAAGCCCGGCCACTTCGTGGTCGGCGAAGAGTTGCGCGAGGTGTTCGAGGAAGTCCGCCAGGAGGTGCTCGGCAACGCCGGCCATTGCTACTGGGTCGACGACGGCGACACCCTCGGCGATCCCGGCTCGCCGCCGATGGGCTGGCGCAACCTGATGCGCCTGGCCCAGGGACAGACCTCGGAGAACCTCGAGGACACCGGCAGGGTGCGGCTCAAGGACTCCTGCTTCTACATCTACACCTCCGGCACCACCGGCCTGCCGAAAGCCTCGATCATGAGCCACGGCAAGTGGATCAAGGCCTACGGCGGCTTCGGCCATTCCGGCCTGGGCCTGGGCCGCGACGACGTGCTCTACCTGACCCTGCCCTGCTACCACAACAACGCCGTGACCGTCTGCTGGAGCGCGGCGCTCGCCGGCGGCGCGGCCATGGCCCTGCGCCGCAAGTTCTCCGCCAGCGGTTTCTGGAAGGACGTGCAGCACTACCGGGCGACCTGCTTCGGCTACATCGGCGAGCTCTGCCGCTACCTGCTGAACCAGCCACCGTGCGCCGAGGAACGCGGCAATAGCCTGACCTGCATGATCGGCAACGGCCTGCGCCCGTCGATCTGGGCCGAGTTCAAGCAACGCTTCGAGATCCAGCGGATCACCGAGTTCTACGCTTCCAGCGAAGGCAACATCGGCTTCACCAACGTATTCAATTTCGACAATACGGTGGGCTTCTCCCCAGCCACCTACGCCATCGTCCGCTACGACCTGGAGAACGACCGCCCGGTGCGCGACGCCAAGGGCTTCATGGAGAAGGTCGGCAAGGGCGAGGTCGGCCTGCTGATCAGCGAGATCAGCGCGAAGTGGCCGTTCGACGGCTACACCGATCCGGCCAAGAGCGAAGCGGTGATCCTCCGCGACGTGTTCAAGAAGGGCGACGCCTGGTTCAACACCGGTGACCTGATGCGCGACATCGGTTTCAAGCACACCCAGTTCGTCGACCGTCTCGGCGACACCTTCCGCTGGAAGGGCGAGAACGTTTCCACCACCGAGGTGGAAAACGCTCTCGGCGCCTTCGACGGGGTCGAAGATGCGGTGGTCTACGGCGTGGAGATTCCCGGCACCAACGGCCGCTGCGGGATGGCCGCACTGCGCCTGGCCGATGGCGTCGAACTGGACCGCGACGCCCTCGCCGCGCACCTCGACCGCGAGTTGCCGGCCTATGCCACGCCGGTGTTCCTGCGCCTGCTGCGCGAAGTCGAGACCACCGGCACCTTCAAGTACAAGAAGACCGACCTCAAGCGCGACGCCTACGATCCCGCGCGGGTGAGCGACAAACTCTTCGTCAGGTTGCCCGGCAGCGCCGGCTACCAGCCGTTGGACGCGGAGCTGTACCAGGCGTTGCAGGAGCAGCGCTACCGCTTCTGAGCGCCGGGGCGGCCTACTGGCGGAACTCGAACTGCAACTCGGCCCCTTCCAGGGGCCGCGACACGCCCAGTTCGCGGTCGCGATAGAGCAACTGGCCGTTGAGGCGGAAGTCGCTGTCGTCCTTTTCCTCGAACATCGGCGGCAACAGCGGCTTGGGCTTATGGGTCTCTTCCGTGCCGGGCGGCGCCATCTTCTGCACCAGTTCCTTCGGCAGGCGCAGGTCCAGCTTGGCGCTCGGCAGCGGCTTGCGCACCTCGGGGTCGAGACGAGCGGTGGAAGCGCGCTTCGCCGGCGCCGGCTTGTCCTTGGCGACCGGCCTGCTGGCCGGCTTCGGCGGCGCAGCCGCAGGCTTCGGCTTGGCCGGCGGCTTGGGTTCGGCAACCTGCTCCGCGGCTGGCGCGACCTTCTTCGAAGCTGTTTTCGGCGCGGCAGGCACGGCAGGCGCTGGCTCCGCTCGTGCAGGCTTCACTGGCTTGGCAGGGGCGCGCTGCTCCTGCGGCGGTGCTTCCGGGGCTTTCTTTTCCGGTGCCTTGGAGCCGTCATCACAGGCCGCCAGGAAGCAACCGAAAAGAACAACGACGCAAATTCGGCAAAGACGTTTCATAGTCACGCAGGTATGGCCAATTGCGGCAATGCTGACGGCAGACTGCAACCAAGGCAAGGGGTCACTATCGTCATCCTGGCACTCTCTCGGTTGTTCGCCCCATGTCTAACCTGTCATGCACGGATAACCGCTTGATGTCAGCCCGCGACGCCATCACGGCGTCGCGGGCCATGGTCGTCACGGCCGTTTCTTGGCGCTCGCGGCTATCGTCGCGAGGCGTTCCA
The DNA here is from genome assembly GCF_037574965.1 of Pseudomonas sp. KBN12P06040. Taxonomy (NCBI): domain Bacteria; kingdom Pseudomonadati; phylum Pseudomonadota; class Gammaproteobacteria; order Pseudomonadales; family Pseudomonadaceae; genus Pseudomonas; species Pseudomonas sp. KBN12P06040. The sequence continues at coordinate 2,343,695 of NZ_JBBELS010000001.1, read as the reverse complement.
GTCGTTCCACCAGGTTCTCTCCGGGGAAACGTTTCTGCAGCTCGGCCAACTGGGTCGCGGCCTGCTCCGTCTTGCCCTGCTCACGCAGTGCAAGGACCGCCCCGAGCGCCTCGTCGAGCACCTCCGGCTTCACCGCAACCGCCTTGCCCCTGGCCTGGGCGACGAAGTCGCCAGCCAGCTCCGCCTGGACCTTCGCCTGCTGCGCGGCCTGGGCCGGCGGTCGGTCGGCCAGGGCAACCGGAGCCGGCGGCGCGGCCTCGGCCATCAGTTGCGGCGCCTCCCCGGACGATGCGTAGCTGGCCAGCAAGGCCGGGGACTCCGACATCTCGCTGGACAGCGGAGCCGGCGCCGCCGGCGCGCGCATGGCCCGCTTCGCCGCAGCGGCCCCGGCGACTCCGTCGCGCAGGGGCACATCGCTGAACGCCACTTCGGGGCGGGCCTGGCGCTCGGCGTCGTCCAGCACGTTGTGGCTGACCAGCCCCAGCACCAGCGCCACGCCCAGCAGGCTGGCGAAGGCCGCCTGCCAACGCGGCCTGCGGGAGGCTTCCAGCCAGCGCCGCCACCAGGACCGGGCGGGTTCGACATGCGCCGCCTGGCGTCGCGCGGCGGCGAGGATCGCCTGGTCCAGCGCCGGCGCCGGCTGCTGCGGCGCGTGGGCGCGGAAATGCGCCAGCATCTGCTCTTCGGCGACGCTCGCGGAATGCTTCTGTGGGTTCATACCGCCACCTCCTCGGCCAGCAGCCGGCGCAGCTTCTGCACCGCGTAGCGGAAACGGCTCTTCACCGTCTCCAGCGGCGACTGGGTGAGCGTGGCGATCTCGGCCAGTTCCAGTTCGCCGTGGGCGCGCATCAGGAATACCTCGCGCTGTTCCTCGGGCAGGGTCTCCAGCGCGCTCTGCAAGCGCTCGCCGTCGCGGCTCAGGCTGAGCTGCTGCTCGGGGCCGGCGCCCTGGTCGGGTTGCGCGTGCAACTGTTCGTCGTAGCTGTCCTGCAACGGCTGGCGCTGGCCATGCTTGCGCCAATGATCGATCAAGCGGTTGCGGGCGATCTGGTAGAGCCAGGTGCGGAAGCTCGCCCGGCCCTGCGGCTGGCTCTCGCTGCGGATCAGGCTGAGCCAGGTTTCCTGGTAGATCTCGTCGGCCAGTTCGGTCTGTCCGGCCAGGCCGCAGAGAAAACGGTAGAGACCTTGCCGATGGCGCTGGTAGAGCACCTCGAAGGCCGCGCTGTCGCCCTTGCGGTAACGCGCCAGCAGCGTTTCGTCGCTGCCGGCGGCCGTCGTGGCGCTGGTGGAGGCATGCATGCCGCTGGTCGACTCCTGTCCTGTGTCAAAGGCGACCGAGAGCAGGCTCATCGGCCACATCCTTCGCGGCACGCATCGGCGTCGCCACGAAACGCCCGGGCCGTCGCCAGAAGCGCGGCCGGAGCGGCTATCGGTAGACATTTTCCAGCGTCGGACAGTTCGGCGAAAGTGCCGGTCCGGATGGAAGCCGGGAAAAACATCGAGACGACCTCGTCGTGCAGCGGAGATACCCGCTGAGACGAAGCTGTCGGTGGATTCGGGTTAATCCCCGGAAAAATTCTTCGCGGACTGCCACGGGCGCCCCTCAGCCAAGGGAGCGCCTCGCGCTCAGGCGGCGATCAGGCCTTCCTGGCAAAGCTGCCCGGCAAGCATGCCGAGGGTCATGATCGCCCGCTCCGCCTCGCGGTTCCAGGGAATCCCGCAGGTCAGCCGCAGGCAGTTGTTGAACTGCTCGGTGTTGCTGAAGATCAGCCCCGGGGCGATGCTGATGCCCTGCTCCAGGGCCCGCACGTGGAGTTCCTTGGTGTTGACCTTGGCCGGCAGGCTGACCCAGAGAATGAAGCCGCCCTTGGGCCGGGTCATCTGCGTACCTTCCGGGAAGTACTGCTGCACCGCCAACTGGTAGGCGGTCATGTTCTTCCGGTACTCCTGGCGGATGTAGCGCAGGTGGCGGTCGTAGCCGCCGTTCTCCAGGTAGGCGGCGACGCCCATCTGGGTCACGGTGCAAGCCGAATGGGTGGTGAAGGTCTGCAAGCGACGGATCTCCTCCTGGTAGCGCTCGGCGATGATCCAGCCGATGCGTACGCCGGGCGAGATGGTCTTGGAGAAACTCGAGCAGTAGATCACCCGGCCGTCGCGGTCGTGGGACTTGAGCGAGCGCGCCTGGCCCTGGTCGAACATCAGTTCGCCGTAGATGTCGTCCTCGACCACCCCGATGTTGTGTTCGGCGGTCAGTTTCAGCAGTTGCTTCTGGCGATCCTCGGGAATCGTCCCGCCGAAGGGATTGCTCAGCCGCGCGGTCAGCACCAAGGCCTTGATCGACCACTGGTTGGCCGCCAGTTGCAGCGCTTCCAGGCTGATCCCGGTGCGCGGGTCGCTGGGGATCTCGATGACCTTCAGGCCCAGCACGTCAGCCAGTTGCAGCAGGCCGTAGTAGCTCGGCGACTCGGTGGCGATCAGGTCGCCGGGACGGGTCAGCACCCGCAGGGCCATGTGGATCGCATCCACGCAGCCGTGGGTGATGGTCACCTGCGACGGGTCGACCACCACGCCGGCGTCGCGCATGCGGATCGCCACCTGCCGCCGGAGCGGCTCGAAACCGGGGCTGAACATGTAGCTGAACGCCCGTGGGCTCTGGAAGCGGGTGACCTTGGCCAGTTGCTGGTGCAAGGCGCGCACCGGCAGGTAGTCCACATGCGGCACCGCCGCGCCGAGCGGGAATACCCCTTCGCGGCGGGACTCGGCGAGCACCTGGTTGATGATGCTGCTGCGGGTGACCAGGCCGGGACGCTCGACCCGCGCGATATCCGGGGTCGGCGCGGTCAGCGCCGGGGTGCGGTGGACGTAGAAGCCGGATTGCGGACGGGCACGGATCAGTCCCTGGTCCTCGAGGGTGGCGTAGGCCTGCAGCACGGTGGCGTGGCTGACGTTCAACTGGGTGCTGAGCTTGCGCACCGACGGTACCCGCTCGCCCGGCTGGTAGACGCCACGGCGAATGTCCTCGGCCAACTGCTGGGCGATGCGTTGGTAAAGCAGCAGATTGGTCATGGCGGGTTTTCCTCGGCGATTGAACCGAAACAGTAGCTCAATTCGTGAAACTGCTCCAGAACAGTTCGGCCGACAACTAGGCATACAGTCGCAAAACTGTACGGGTCGGTCGCAGAGACGGCGCGTTTGCGAGGAAAAGAAAACCCGGTCGGTCGCCACCGGCCGGGTGCGGGCGGGAAATAGTCCGCCAAGAGCCGCCTGGGGAGCGGCCATAGGGAAAGTCAGAAACGCAACGCGTCCGCCGCCGCGCTCTCGCCGGTCGACGCTTGCCAGGCGAAGGGGCTTGGCGCCAGGCCGAGATCGCCGAACAGGCGGTAGTCCGGGACGGCGGCGGGCTGGCGGGAGGTCGGGGAAAAGTCATCGCGGCTGAGGCGGGTGACCAGAACCCGGGCCTGCACCTGCAATGCCACCAGGCTGAGGCTTTCCCGCGCCGTGCAGCCCGCCTCGCCGCACGCCACCGGCGAGTCCTCCAGCAGGAGTTCCTGGCGGCGTGCTTCGGCAACCGCGCGGAGTTCGGCGGCGAAGGACGGCTGGCACAGGCTCAGCAACAACGGCAGGACGAAACGGGCAAAGCGGGGCTGGCGGATCATGCGGATTCCTCGGCTGCGGCGGGATGGCTCCCGGGGGCTGGCGAGGATTGTTCCGCAACTGGCGGTCGAGATGTTTCGAACCCCGGTCAGGCGAGTTCGTGGAGCCAGTTCATCACGCCCAGGGCGATCAGTTCGGCGTCACTGTTGAGGCCTATCTTGACCATCGCGTTCTTCTTGTGGGTGCTGATGGTCGACACGCTGCGCATGGTCCGCTGGGCGATCTCGCTGACCGTGTCGCCACGCGCCAGGCGCCGGAGGATGTCCACCTCGGTTGGGCTCAGCGGCTTGCCGGTATGCCGCTGCGGGTGCAGGCCGGGGTCGAGGAAGGTCTGTCCGAGCGCCATGCACTCCAGCGCCGCCTTCAGCGTCTCCAGCGGGCTGCGCTTGCTGATGTAGGCCGAGGCGCCGCTGCGCAGGACCGCCTTGGCCAGCAACGGCGCGCTGAACACCGAGTAGACCATCACCTTCATTTGCGGGCAGTGCCGGGTCAGCCATTCCACCAGGTGGATACCGTCGCGGCTGCGCTGGCCAGGCAAGCCCAGCTCGGTGATCAGGATGCTTTCCGGCGGCAGGTCGGCCAGGCGCTCCACCAGGCTGTCGCTATCGCCGACCACCGCCAGCACCTGGCGTCCGCACTCCTCGCTGAGGTAGCGCTGCAGCGCCCACTGCATGACCGGGAAGGAATCGGCGATCACCAACCCCGGCAGGGTTTCGTTCGAACTCATGGCGCCTCTCTACTCGTTATAACGAAATACAAGGTGCTTATGCTGCACGGATTGCCGCTCGAACTAGTTCGATCCCGATGATAGCCCGCTCTTGCGCAAGTTCTGACAGAGGAATCCAGCGCCACCCGGTTCGCCAGACGAAAAAAGCCCCGGACCCTTTGGGGTACCGGGGCTTCCTGCGGCGGCGCGGTTCTCAGCGCGGCGCGCTGAGCTGGCCCTTGTCGTTGGAGAAGACGATCTCCACCCGGCGGTTCTGCGCCCGTCCCCGGTTGGAGGCGTTGTCGGTGACCGGGAAGGCTTCGCCGTAGCCGACCACCTGCATGCGCGCGGGATCCACGCCGAGATCGGCGAGCACGTCGGCCACCGCCTGGGCGCGCTCGCGCGACAGGTCGAGGTTGGCCTGCCTGTCGCCGACGCTGTCGGTATAGCCTTCGATGCGGATCACCCGCCGCGGATTGAGCTGGAGGAACTGCACCAGCTTCAGCGCGGTGCGGTTGGCCGCCGGCTTGAGTTCGGCGCGGTTGAAGTCGAACAGCACGTCGCCAAGGGTGAGCACCAGGCCACGCTCGGTTTCCTCGGTGCTGAGACTGGCGATCTCCTCGCTCAGGCGCTGGCCCTGCTCCTGCACGCTGAGCAGCTTGGCTTCGCGCAGGGCCAGTTGCAGGCGCTCGCGCTCCAGTTGCAGGCGGGTCAGGCGCTCCTGGTTGAGGTTGAGCAAGGCGTGCTGGCGAGCGATCTCGCTGTAGCGCTGGCTCAGGTAGGCATACTGGATCACGTCGCTGCTGCTGCCCCAGTAGCTGGACAGGCGTTCGGCGCGGGCCAGCGATTCGCCGGCGCGGATCACATCCTTGGGCGCCGCGCGGAGCACGTCGGAATCTTCCTTGACCTGGTCGAACTCGCTCTGCGCCTTGGCCAGCGACTGTTCGCTGAGCTTGTGGTCGGCGCAGCCAGCCAGCGCGGCGCAGGCCAGCAGGGTGGCGAAGAGAGTCGCTTTGCCCGGCATCAGTCGGTCTCCCCCAGTTGCTTGCGCAGACGTTTCAGGCTCTTGTCCAGCTCGCCGAGCTGGTCCTTGCTCTTCTGCGTCAGCACCTTGGACTCGGCGAGGCGTGCGTCCAGCTCGGCCTGCTCGGCCAACAGGCGCGCCTTCTTGTAGGACTCCGCGGTCATCGCGATCTGCGCCGCGGCGTACTTGTCCTGGGCCAGTTTCAGCTCGGCCACGTCGTCGGTGGCACCCACCGCCTTGGCCTGCTCCAGCGCCTGTTCGGTCAGGCGCATCTGCTCCAGCGGAGCCGGGTCGTTGCTCGCACAACCGCTCAGGGTCAGCGCGGCGAGGCCTGCGGCCATCATCCATCGAATGCTCACAAGTCACTTTCCTGCGTAGTCGAACTGGCGCCGGAAGCCGGCAATTGCTGGGCTTTCCAGCGTTCGAGATTGTCCTGCAAGAGCGTTACGGGAACGCCGGCAGCCGACAATTCTGTCATCTTTTTCGCCAGTTGTCCGCGCAGCCACGGATCGTTGCAAGCGGAGTTGTGCGACAGCGTCAGGTACAGCCCCTCGCTGCTCAGCACCGGTTCCAGCGCCTCCAGGTCGTCGGCCATGCCCAGCGCCTCGACCTGAGCCTGCCCGGGCAGCGCCTGGTAGAGGAGGAACTCGCTGCGTTTGAGCATCAGGTCCTGCAAGCCCTGGGTCAGGCTCGGCACCGGCTTCAGGTCGAGGCTGGCCTTGGCGAAACGGTCGAACTCCTCGCCCAGGCTGCTGCCGGCCAGCACGCTGCCCTTGTGCCCGATCAGGTCGTCGCGGCCGATGAACGGGAACGCGGCGTCCTTGTTCACCCAGACCACCCCGCTGGTCATCAGGAACGGCGGATGCACGTAGTCCATGCTGCCGAGCCGTGCCAGAGTCAGGTAGGCTCCGGCGAGCAGGTCGGCGCGACCGCTGGTCACCTCTTCCTGGGCCTTCTCCCAGGAGCCGCTGTAGAGCACGTCGATGCGCACGCCAAGTTCCTTGCCCAGGCGCTGCAACAGGTCGGCATTGGCTCCGATCAGGCGCTTCGGATCCTGCGGGTCGCGCCACAGGTAGGGTGGGTACTCCGGGTTGCCGGTGGCCACCAGGCGCTCGCAGGAGCCGGCCGCCGCGGCCAGCCCCGGAACGAACAGCGCCGCCAGCAGGATGCCGGCCAGGCGGCACGGGGAACAGCGAAAGGACATGGATTCAGGCTCCGCGGTACAGGGATGCGCGCAGCAGTCTGCCACATTTCCGCGCGCGCTCCCGCCCCGCTATTCCGATGGGTACCAGCGCGGCGTGTAGACCCAGGCTTCGCCGTCGGCGCGCGGGAAGCTGCGGGTAGTGGACGAGCCGATGATCACCAGGGTGCGCATGTCCACCTGCTCCGCACGCAGCTCGCCCAGTGTGGTGCGCAGCAGGCGCTCGCCGGGCCGCCCGATGTCGCGACCGAGCACTACCAGGGTCTGCGGCGAACGATGGCGGGCGACGATCTCCAGCGCCCGTCCCAGTTGCCAGGGCCGCGCCCGCGAGATCGGATTGTAGAAAGCCATCGCCAGGTCGGCGGCGCCGGCCAGGTCGAGGCGCCGCTCGATCACCTCCCAGGGCTTGAGGTTGTCGGACAGCGACAGCAGGCAGAAATCGTGGCCCAGAGGCGCCCCCGCCCTGGCCGCGGTGGCCAGGGCCGCCGAGACACCAGGGAAGATCCGCAGCTCGACCGCGTCCCAGGCCGGCTCGCCAGCGCCATGCAGGGCTTCCAGCACCGCGGCGGCCATGGCGAACACGCCGGGGTCGCCGGACGATACCAGCACCACCGCCCTGCCCGTCGCCGCCAGTTCGAAGGCATGCCGGGCGCGCTGCAATTCCTCGCGGTTGTCGCTGCCATGCAGCACCTGTCCGGCGCGGAAGGGTCCGGCCATGTCGACGTAGGTCTGGTAGCCGAGGATGTCCTCGGCCTCGTCCAGTGCCCGCCGCGCCGCAGGCACCATCAGCTCGGCGCAGCCGGGCCCCAGGCCGATCACCGTGAGTCGGCCGCGACGCTGGCCGATGCGGTCCATCGCCAGGGGCGCAGCGGCCACCGCCAGCCGGTCGCCGACCTGCTCGGCGGCGGGCAAGGCCTGGCGCAGGCGCGCAGCGGGATCGGTCTGCGGCAGGAAGCGCAGCGGTACGCCGAGCGCATCGGCGGCGGCCTGCAGGCGCGGATCGGCCATCCGCGCGCTGTCGGCCAGCAAGCCGCCGAGCGCCGCCGCGGCCAGGCCGGCATCGACCAGCGCCTGGCGCACCGCGTCCGCCGCCGCGTCGGCAGGTTCGAGCGCCGCCAGCACGCAGCGCGGATGGATCAGCAGTTCCTCGGCCCGCGGCGCACGCGCCGAGGGCGTCACGTGAATCGCCAGCGCTGCCTCCGGGTCGCGCGGCAAACGGGCCGCGTCGAGCCAGCCGGCGGCACCCTCGACGCGCACCGGCTGGCCACCGAGCAAATCGGCAACGAAGCGCTTGCCCTGCTCCAGGTCGGCCAGGACATAACCGGCGGGCGGGTTGAGCACGCAGGTGCCGAAGCGCAGCTCGCCGCTGGTGGTGATCGCCGGCGCCACGGCCAGCACCTCGCCGATTTCCCGCGCCAGCCGGTTGACCCCGGCCAGCCCGCCGAGCAGCGGCACCACCGCGCTGCCGTCCTCGGCCAGGGCCAGCACCGGCGGCTCCGCTCCCTTGCGTTGCAACAACGGCGCCAGGCTGCGAATGACGATGCCGGCGGCGCACAGGGCGACGATCGGGCGGTCGGCGCAATACAATTCGCGCAGGGTGTCACCGAAATCCGTATAGGAACGGTCGGCCTCGACCCGCCCGGCGAGCCCATGGACCAGCGCTCCGGGATAGCGAGCCTGGACCCGCCGCGCGGTATCCAGCGCGCCCTGGCCGAGGATGACGATGGCCGGAACCTGCTGGGCGTCACTCACCGCCGGCCCCTCCCTGCCACTTGTCGCCGGGAACGACGATCAGCGAGAAGTACGGCGAGGCCATCGGCTCCACCCGTTCCAACGGCACGATCCGCTGGTTGGCCATGGTCGCCCGCTCGACGTACAGCGCGCGGCGCTCGAGGCCAAGCTCGACCAGCACGCGGCGGACCTTGTCGAAATTGCGGCCGAGCTTCATCACCACCGCCGCGTCGGCATCCGCCAGGCGCCGGCGCAACTCCTCCTCGGGCAGCACTCCGGAGAGCACCGAGAGGCTCTGGTTGCGGTACACCAGCGGCGCACCGAGCACCGCCGCGCCGCCGAGCATCGAGCAAACGCCAGGCACCACTTCGCTTTCGTAGCGCGTCGCCAGGCGGTCGTGGAGGTACATGTAGGAACCGTAGAAGAACGGGTCGCCCTCGCAGATCACCGCCACGTCGCGGCCGGCGTCCAGGTGCGCGGCCAGTTGTGCGGCGGCGGTGTCGTAGAAATCGCTGATGATGGTCTCGTAGCACAGCGGCGGTTCCAGCTTCTCGGTGGTCACCGGATAGACCAGCGGCAGGCGCACTTGGGCCTGGTCCAGGTGCGCCTCAATGATGCCGAAGGCGTTGCCCTTCTTGCCCTTGGCCACGAAATAGCCGACCACCGGCGCCGCGCGCAGCAGGCGCAGGGCCTTGAGGGTGATCAGTTCGGGATCGCCGGGCCCGACGCCCAGGCCCAGCAGGCGGCCCTTCACGACACTCATCATTCGCGCTCCGTGGCCAGGGCGTTCACCGCCGCGGCGGCCATGGCGCTGCCGCCACGGCGACCGCGGACGATCACGTAGGGCACCCCGCGGCTATCGGCGGCGAGCATCTCCTTGGATTCCGCGGCGCCGACGAAGCCGACCGGGAAGCCCAGGATCAGCGCCGGTTTCGGCGCGCCGGCGTCGAGCATTTCCAGCAGGTAGAACAGCGCGGTCGGCGCGTTGCCGATCACCACCACGCTGCCCTCCAGGTGCTCGCGCCAGTGCTCCAGGGCCACCGCCGAGCGGGTATTGCCGAGTTCCGTGGCGAGCGCCGGCACGTCCGCTTCGTTGAGGGTGCAGATCACACGGTTGGCGGCGGGCAGCCGCGAGCGGGTCACGCCTTCGGCGACCATCCGCGCGTCGCAGAGGATCGCCGCGCCGGCGGCCAGCGCGGCGCGGCCGGCGGCGCCGGCGCCGGGCGAGAAGCGCAGGTCGTCGACCACGTCGACCATGCCGCAGGCGTGGATCACCCTGACCGCGAGCTTTTCCAGGTCGGCCGGGATGCCGGCGAGGTTCGCTTCGGCGCGGATGGTGGCGAACGACTGGCGATAAATCGCCTGGCCATCGCGGATGTAGTCAATCATGCGGGTTTTCCGGAAGTGGGCTGGGAAGGCAGGGCCGCCAGGTAATCGGCGGCCGTGGCGAAAGTCAGGCGGCTGGCCAGCAACTGGCCGAATCCGGGGTGGCATGGGTCGCGCCGGTACAGGTCGTAGAACCCGCCGCTGCGCGCCAGCAGGGTGAGCGGCGCGCGGTGGGCAGCGGCGCAGGACCGTTCGCAGCCGCACAGGTGCAGTTGCGGCAGGTCGCTGCGCGGGCCGAGGCGTTCGGCCAGGCGCAAGGCGTCGCCCTTGGTGTCGGCCAAGCCCCTGGCGCAGGCGCTGGAACCGCTGCAGGCGATCAGCCGCGCCAACGGCGCGTCGGGCTCGGTCAGCAGGCCGAGTCCGCGCAGGCCGAGCAGCGCCTGGTGGGCCTCGGCCTGCGCCAGGTTCGGCAGGAGCACGCCTTGCCAGGGGGTCAGGCGCAGGCTGCCGTCGCCATGGCGCTCGACCAGCTCGGCCAGGCCTTCCAGGCAAGCGCTGTCGAGCCGGCCGAGCGGCGCCGCCGCGCCGACCATCACCAGGCCCGGCTGGCGTTGCGGCTGGACGCCGAGATGACTCCACGGACGCCCCGGCGAACGCCGCCAGGCCGCCACCCGCTCGTCACGCCGCAGAGGGAAATCCAGGCGCGCCTGCAAGGCCTCCAGCAAGGGTTCTCCGGCCAGCTCCTGCAACAGGTGGCGCATCCGCGTCTGTTGCGGCTGGGCGCGTTCGAGGAACAGGTCGAGCAGCGCCAGCACCAGGGACTCGCCCCGCTCCGCCGGCAACGCCGCCAGGGGGCGGTCGCGGGCCGGGCAGCCGGCGAGTCCGAAGACCAGCGTCGCGGTCGGCGCCGCGGGCATCGGCGAGAGCCAGATGTCATGGGGATGTTCGAGCATCGCCAGGTCTTCGCCGCCGTCCAGCTGGATGGCGAACTTGGCCGACAGCGCGTGGTAGCGGCTGTCCGCCTGGAGCCGCAGCAACAGCCGAGCGGCCAGCGGGCGCACGTCCAGCGACAGGTGCGGATCGAGCCCGGCGGCCGGGCTGAGCATCAGGTTGCGCACGTCGTCGGCGCCGGCCAGGGACCCATGCCGGGGACCGAGGCCGGCGTCCAGCAGGCGGCGGACAAGCCGCTCTTCCTCGCCGCGACGGACGCCGCGCAATTGCAGGTTGGAACGGTTGGTCGCCTCGATCACGCCGCTGGCGCAATCCCGCGCCGCGGCCGCCACAGCGCGTGCCTGGGCGGCGTCCAGGCGACCGGCATCGAGCTTGATGCGGCAGATGCCGCCGTCCAGCGCCTGGACGATACGCAGCAGGCCGGGACAGGGTGACGGACGTGGTACGGGCAGGGGCGCCGGGGTCTGGTCGTCGTTCAAAAACGCTACTCGAATCGGCGTCGCGGCGACCGCACCGCTGTCCCCCAGGGACAGACCACGGCATCGGTACACCCCGCCCGATGTTGGCACTCGCGACTGGTTTCGGCGGCAGGTCTCCTGGCTCGCAGCCCGGCGTTCCACCCGGGGGAGGAACCTCCGCTTCACGCCGCCTTCCCGGTAATCCAGTGGCGAATGGCGCGAATACAGGCTGCATACAGTTGCGGGGGCAGCCACGGCTAGGCCCGGGCTTCGAAAAGACCGCGGCTCCGTGTTCCCTCTTCGGCCCTCGTTGGCCCCGCGCTAACGCGAAAGGGCCGGGCACCGACGAACGCGCTATTATGCCGCCCAGCCCGGGGCCGGGAAAACCCATTCCGTCCGGAAGCCGTCGCGGGCCCTTCACAGACGCATTTCAGGAGTATCGGAACCGTGTCATCGGCAGACTCGACGCCGCCCTGGCTGACCCTGGTGGGCATCGGCGAGGACGGTTATCCCGGCCTCGGCAAGCAGGCCCGGCGTGCCCTGCTACAAGCCAGCCGGATCGTCGGCGCGGCGCGCCAGCTGGAACTGCTGCCGCCGTGCATCGGCGGCGCCCGCGAAACCTGGCCGACGCCGTTCTCCCTGGAACCATTGCTGGCCCGGCGCGGCCAGCCGACCTGCGTGCTGGCCAGCGGCGACCCGATGCTGTTCGGCGTCGGCGCCAGTCTCGCCCGGCAACTGCCGGCGACCGAACTGCGGGTCCTGCCGGCGCCCTCCTCCCTCTCGCTGGCCGCCGCCCGCCTCGGCTGGGCCCTGCAGGAAGTCGCCTGCCTGTCACTGGTGGCGCGTCCGCTGGCGGCGCTGCAGGCACAGGTCCACGACGGCCGGCGCCTGCTGGTCCTCAGCAACGACGGCGACAGCCCGGCCGCCATCGCCCGCCTGTTGAGCGCCCGTGGCTTCGGCGCCAGTCGCCTGAGCGTGCTGGAACACCTCGGCGGGCCGCTCGAGCGCCGTCTCGACGGCCTCGCTGGCGACTGGTCGCTGCCGCGCGCCGCCGATCTCAACCTGGTGGCGGTGGAATGCCGCGCCGGCGCCGGCGCCGTGCGCCTGCCGCTGACCCCGGGCCTGGCCGACGAGGCCTATCGCCACGACGGCCAGCTGACCAAGCGCGACGTCCGCGCCGTGACCCTGGCGCGCCTGGCGCCCTGCCCCGGCGAGCTGCTCTGGGACGTCGGCGCCGGTTGCGGCTCCATCGGCATCGAATGGATGCGCGCGCACCCCAGTTGCCGGGCGATCGCCATCGAAGCCAACGACGAGCGCCAGGAACATATCCGCCACAACCGCGACGCCCTCGGCGTACCGTCCCTGCACCTGGTCGCCGGCAGCGCCCCGGAGGCGCTGCTGGAACTGCCCGAGCCGGACGCCATCTTCATCGGCGGCGGGGTCACCGCCGAGGGCGTGCTGGAAACCTGCTGGGAGCGCCTGCGGCCCGGCGGCCGCCTGCTCGCCAACGCGGTCACCCTGCAGAGCGAACGGGTGCTGCTCGACTGGCAGCAACGCCTGGGGGGCGACCTCACCCGCCTCGGCGTCGCCCACGCGCGACCGCTGGGCGGTTTCGATACCTGGCGCCAGGCCTTGCCGATCACCCTGCTGGAATTGCGCAAACCCGCCGCCAGGAAGCCTCCCCGCGATGCGTGAGGAAACCCCCGAGCAGCCCGCGCCGTTGCGCAGCGGCTACACCACCGGCAGTTGCGCCACCGCCACCAGCCTGGCGGCGGCGCGCCTGCTGCTGGGCGGCACGACCAGCGACGCGGTGCAGATCGTCCTGCCCAAGGGCCAGCAGGTGCTGATGCGCCTGGAATTCTGCCGCGCCTGGGAAAACGGCGCGGAAGCCGGCACCCTCAAGGATGCCGGCGACGATCCCGACGTCACCCACGGCGCCCTGGTGTTCGCCCGGGTGCGCCTGGGCGCCGAGCCTGGCGTGCGCTTTCATGCCGGCCCCGGGGTCGGTACGGTGACCCGCCCAGGGCTGACCCTGGCGGTCGGCGAGCCGGCGATCAATCCGGTGCCGCGCCAGATGATCGAACGTCACCTCGCCCAGCTCGCCGCCGAACGGGGCTACGCCGGCGGCTTCGAGGTCGCCATCGGCGTGGAGGGCGGCGCCGAGCTGGCGCTGAAGACCATGAACCCGCGCCTGGGCATCCTCGGCGGGCTGTCGATCCTCGGCACCAGCGGCATCGTCCGGCCGTTCTCCTGCTCGGCCTATATCGCCTCGATCCATCAGGGCATCGATGTCGCTCGCGCCAACGGCGTCCGCCACATCGCCGCCTGTACCGGCAACGCCAGCGAGGACGCCATGCGCCGGCGCTATGGGCTGCCGGAGATCGCCCTGATCGAGATGGGCGACTTCGCCGGCGCGGTGCTCAAGCACCTGCGCAAGGCACCGGTGGAAAAACTCAGCCTGTGCGGCGGCTTCGGCAAGATCAGCAAGCTCGCCGGCGGCCACCTCGACCTGCACAGCCGCCACTCCAGTATCGACCTGCCGCAACTGGCCGGCTGGGCTGCCGCGCTCGGCGCCAGCGCCGCGCTACAGGACTGCATGCGCGCCGCCAACACCAGCCAGCAGGCGCTGGCCCAGGCACACGCCGAAGGCGTGGCCCTGGGCGATGCGGTCTGCGCCCACGCCCTGCGCTTCGCCCGCGGCATCGTGCCCACCGAGGTGGCGCTGGAAGTCTTCGCCATCGACCGCCAGGGCAACCTGGTCGGCCAGGCCTGCGAGGAGCGCCGATGAAGCGCCTGTTGCTGCTCGGCGGGATCGGTGAGGCCCTGGCCCTCGCCCGCCGGCTCGGTCCGGCGCATCTCTACAGCCTCGCCGGGTTGGGCAAGGTGCCCGGCGACCTGGCCTGCCGGGTCCGGGTCGGCGGCTACGGCGGCGCCGAAGGGCTGGCGGCGTTCATCGACGAGCAGGGCTTCGACCTGCTGGTGGACGCCACCCACCCCTACGCCGCACGGATCAGCCAGAACGCCGTGCGCGCCGCGCGACTGGCCGGAGTGCCCTGCTGGGCGCTGCGCCGGCCCGGCTGGCAGGCCGGGCCCGGCGACGACTGGCGCGAGGTAGCCGACTGGCGCGAGCTGATCGCCGCCCTCGCACCCTTCCGCCGTCCGCTGTTCACCCTCGGCCGCGAACCGCTGGAGCATCTCGGCCAGGTCCCGCCGCACCAGCACTGGACCGTGCGCTGCCTGCAAGGCCAGCCGGCCGCGCCGCGCGCCGAGGTGATCGGCGCGCGCGGGCCGTTCAGCCTGGATGGCGAACGGGCGTTGTTCGAGCGCCTCGCCTGCGACGTGCTGGTGAGCAAGAACAGCGGTAGCCAGGCCACCCAGCCGAAGCTCCAGGTGGCGCGGGAAATGGGCCTGCCGGTGCTGGTCCTGGCACGTCCGGCGCTGCCGCCGGCGGACCGCGAGTTCGCCGACGGCGAGGCGCTGCTGGCGGCAATCCGCGATTGGGAAAGCGCCTGAAGCGAACGCCCACCCACTCGCCGCGACCTGTCCCGCCCCGTCTCCGATGCCGCTCACGCCGCGCTGAGATGCTCGTAGAGAATGGTCGCACCGACCAGGATCAGCACCACCCCGCCGACCATCTCCGCGCGCTTGCCGGTCACTGCGCCGAGCGCCCGGCCGAGCATGGTGCCGAGGGTGACCATGGTCATGGTGGCCAGGCCGATGGCACCGGCGGCGAGGAAGATGTTGACATCGACGAAGGCCAGGCCGACGCCCACCGCCAGCGCGTCGATGCTGGTGGCCAGCGCCGTCACCGCGAGAATCCAGAACGAATGCTGGCCGGGCTTTTCCTGTTCCGTCGCATGATCCGCGCGCAGGCCGTTGTGGATCATGTGCAGGCCGAGCAGCACCAGCAGGACGAAGGCGATCCAGTGGTCCCAGTCGGCGACGAACTGGCTGGCGGCCTGGCCAAGCAGCCAGCCGACCAGAGGGGTGATCGCCTCGATCACGCCGAAGATTATCCCGGTGCGCAGCGCCTCCGACAGGCGCGGCCGATCCAGGCTGGAGCCCTTGCCGATGGCCGCGGCGAAGGCATCGGTGGACATGGCGAAGGCGAGGAAGATCAGGGAAACGGGATTCACGCGGATACTCCAGCCGGGCATGAGTCAACGACATGACCCCGCGGCCCGGCTTCGGCGCAGGAATGTCGTTGGTCTCACCAATCCGGATGGATGCGCTGGCCATGGCGGGTTGCCAAGAATGTTGACCAGCGCGCCGTCAACGGGTGACGGCAGGCTACTCCCCAAGGAAGGCCGGCAGCATAGCAGGCCGGCGTGAAGAAAATGTGATGCCCCGGGAAGCTGCGCCAGGGCGTGGGGTCCGGCGAAGAAAGACTGCACAAGCGAATTGTTATAGTATAACATTTTATTCAATTCAGATCGTTCAAGGCTTGACTGGAAACGGTGCGGATGTTCCCATCCGGCCCGTTCCAGGTGCCTCCTGCCGCCGCGCAGGAGGTGAAACGGGAAGCCGGTGCGTCACTTCAGTGATCAGTCCGGCGCTGCCCCCGCAACGGTAAGCGAGCGAAATCCTCTTCAGGCCACTGTGCTCCGGCATGGGAAGGCGAGGATTTCACGACCCTCGCAAGCCCGGAGACCGGCCTGCAACGCCCTGTTGGCACACCCGCGGTGGGCGGGAGCGAGCCGGTTGTTCGAGGCGCTGTCGCGCCTGCGATTTCCTGCGCGTTCCGTCCTGCCCGGTCATGAGATGGAACGCCCATGCCCCGCTTCAGCCGTTTGCGCACCGAGCCTTTCGCCCTCGGCCTATCCACCAGCCTGCTGCTGGTACCGCCCGCCCTCGCCGAAACCGAGGAAGCCGCCCTCGCCCTGCCCAGCCAGTTGGTCAGCGTTCGCCAGGATCCCGCCGAACTCGACCACATCGATCTCGCCACGCCGGTCAGTGCCGGTTCGCGCCTGGGCCTCAGCGCCCTGGACACCCCGGCGAGCACCAGCAGCATCAGCGGCGAGGAAGTTCGCCGGCGCAACAACCCCAGCGTCCAGGCCGCCGTCACCCGCAGCCCCGGCATCAGCTTCATCGGCACCCCCGGAGATGGCGGTACCGGCCTCTCGGCGCGCGGCTTCAGCGGCCACGCATCGGTGATGCAACTGTTCGACGGCACGCGCCTGTACACCGGCATGGGCACGGTGAACTTCCCCAGCGATCCGTGGATGGTCGAGCGCATCGACGTGATCCGCGGCCCGGCCTCGGTGCTGTACGGCGAAGGCGCCACCGGCGCGGTGATCAACGTGGTGCCGAAGAAGCCTTTCGCCGGCGAGATCCGCAACCACCTGCGCCTCGGCTACGGCTCCTACGACAACCGACAGTTGGCCCTGGACAGCGGCGGCTCGCTGACCGACAGCCTCAGCTACCGGCTCAACCTGAACCAGCAGCAGAGCCACGGCTGGATCGACCGTGGCGACTCGCGCAACCTGGGCATCAGCGCGGCGCTACGCTGGCAGGCCAGCGACGATCTGGCCTTCACCCTCGCCCACGACTATGGCGACCAGGAGCCGATGAACGACTTCGGCACCCCGCTGGTCGGCGGCAAGTACCACAAGCGCCTGCGCGAGAAGAACTACAACGTGCGCAACGACGTGCAGCGCTACAACGACCAGTGGACCCGCCTGACCAGCGACTGGAGCCTTTCCGACAGCGTCACCGCGAGCAACCAGCTGTACTACATCAAGGCCCGCCGCCACTGGCGCAACGCCGAAACCTACGAATGGGACGTCCCGCGCGAAGAGCTGTTGCGCAAGGACTACCTGCGCATCAGCCACGAGCAGGAGCAGATCGGCGACCGCCAGACCTTCGCCTTCCAGCACGCCCTGTTCGGCCTAGACAGCCGCACCCTGGTCGGCGCCGAGTACAACCGCATCCGCTTCCGCCTGACCAACAACTCACCATACGAGGACGTTGTCGACGGCGGCGAAAGCATCGACCCCTGGCATCCCGCGCCCGGCTACTTCGAAAGCCGCTCGCCCTACCGGCCGCACTCGCGCAGCCAGACCCGCACCTTCGCCC
Organism: Pseudomonas sp. KBN12P06040; assembly: GCF_037574965.1. Taxonomy (NCBI): domain Bacteria; kingdom Pseudomonadati; phylum Pseudomonadota; class Gammaproteobacteria; order Pseudomonadales; family Pseudomonadaceae; genus Pseudomonas; species Pseudomonas sp. KBN12P06040. The sequence continues at coordinate 2,326,569 of NZ_JBBELS010000001.1, read as the reverse complement.
TGTTCGCCGAGAACCGCCTGCAACTCAACGAGCGCCTGTCGCTGGTGACCGGGGTGCGCCGCGACCAGAACCATATCGACCGCGACGACCTGCGCGCCGGCACCCGCAGCGACCGCAGCCTGCAGGGCGGCAACTGGCGCGCCGGGCTGGTCTTCGCGCTGACCCCGGAACTGTCGCTGTACGGCCAGTACTCCACCAGCGAGGACGGCGTGAGCAACCTGATCACCCTCAACACGGCCCAGCAGCAGATGGACCTGACCCACTCGAAGCAGACCGAGGTCGGCCTCAAGCAACTGTTCCCGGACGGTCGCGGCGAATGGACCCTGGCCGCCTACCATATCGTCAAGAAGAAGCTGCTCAGCGCCAACCCGCTGCCGCCGCACGACGCGCAGCAGGTCGGCCAGCAGAGTTCGGACGGCCTGGAGGCCAGCCTGGAACTGAACCTGGCCCAGGACTGGCGGCTGTCAGCGAACGCCGCGCTGGTGCGTGCCGAATACGACGACTTCGACGAAACGATCGACAAGCAGACCTACTCGCGCAACGGCAACCGCCCCAGGAACGTGCCACGGCGCACCGCCAACCTCTGGCTGGACAAGTCCTTCGCCGATACCCTGCGCGTCGGCGCCGGGCTGCGCTACGTCGACCGGCGCTACGCCGACGCCGCCAACCAGGCCAGCCTGCCCGGCTACACGGTGGTCGACGCCAACCTGGGCTGGCAGGTACGGCCGGACCTGACCCTCGGCCTTGAGCTGTACAACCTGTTCGACCGCCAGTACGCCCTGGCTGACAACAACAACGGCCAGCAATGGATCATGGGCCAGCCGCGCTCGTTCAACGTCACCGCCGACTTCAGTTTCTGAAGCCGGCGCCGCGGCAATCGTCTCTGCTGAACCACCGGACCTGCGAGTAGCCATGTCGTCCCTTCACCTCGATGCCCTGCACTGGTCGCCCGACGCCTCCACCGAGTTGCTGCGCGGCGTGCACCTGGAAGTCCCGGCCGGCAGTTTCGTCGGCCTGATCGGCCCCAACGGCAGCGGCAAGACCAGCCTGCTGCGCTGCGCCTTCCGCTATGCGCGACCGCAGCGCGGCCGGGTGGTGCTCGACGGCGACGACCTCTGGCGCCAGCCGCCGCGCTGGGCCGCCCGGCGCATCGCGGTGGTGTTGCAGGAATTCCCCGAGGACTTCGGCCTCGCCGTCGAGGACGTGGTCGCCATGGGCCGCACGCCGCACAAGGGCCTGTTCGACGGCCACGGCGCGGACGACCGCCAGCGGGTCCGCCAGGCGCTGCTCCAGGTCGGTCTCGAAGGGCGTGCCGCGAGCCCCTTCGCCAGCCTCTCCGGTGGCGAGAAGCAGCGCGCCCTGCTGGCTCGCGCGCTGGTCCAGGAACCGCGCCTGCTGATCCTTGACGAACCGACCAACCACCTCGACCCGCGCTACCAGCTGGAGCTTCTGCGCCTGCTGCGCGGCCTCGGCCTGAGCACCCTGGCGAGCTTCCACGACCTCAACCTGGCGGCGGCCTTCTGCGACCGCCTCTACGTGCTCGACGGCGGGCGCATCGTCGCCCAGGGCACGCCGACCGAGGTGCTCGACGCCGACCTGCTGTGGCGGGTGTTCGGCGTCCGCGCCCTGGTCGACCGCCACCCCCTCGCCGACCACCCGCGCCTGACCTGGATTACCCAAGCATGAAGCACCCGATCCTGCACCACCTGCTGCTCGGCGCCCTGCTCGCCTGCGCCGATGCCGCGCTGGCCGAGCGCTACCCGCTCAGCGTGCGCAGTTGCGAGCGCGAAGTGACGTTCGAGCGCGCGCCGTCGCGCGCGGTCAGCCACGACATCAACCTCACCGAGATGATGGTCGCCCTCGGTCTGCAGACGCGCATGGTCGGCTATACCGGCATCAGCGGCTGGTGGAAGAATGCCGATCCCGGATTGATCGCCGCGCTCAAGCCGCTGCCCGAGCTGGTGGCGCGCTACCCCACGGCGGAAACCCTGCTCGATGTCGACGCCGACTTCTTCTTCGCCGGTTGGGGCTACGGCATGCGCGTCGGCGGCGACCTCACTCCGGCCAGCCTGGAGCCGCTGGGGGTGAAGGTCTACGAGCTGAGCGAATCCTGCGCGCAGATCGGCGAGCCGCGCCGCGCCAGCCTCGACGAGCTGTACCGCGACCTGCGCAACCTGGGACGGATCTTCGACGTCGAACCGCGCGCCGAGCGCCTGGTCGCCAGCCTCCAGGCACGCATCCAGCGCGCCCGCGCCGGCATCCCGGCGAACGCCGAGGCGCCGCGGGTGTTCCTCTACGACAGCGGCGAGGACCGCCCCTTCACCTCTGGCCGCCTGGGCATGCCGCAGGCGCTGATCGAGGCCGCCGGCGGTCGCAGCGTGACCGACGACGTGGCGGCCAGCTGGACCCAGGTCAACTGGGAAAGCGTGGTCGCCCGCGATCCGCAGGTCATCGTCATCGTCGACTACGGCGAGACCAGCGCCGCGCAGAAGCAGCGTTTCCTCGAAGAGAACCCGGCGCTGCGCAGCCTGACCGCGATCCGCGAGCGACGCTTCATCGTCCTGCCCTATAACCAGGCCACGCCGGGCATCGGCAACGCCGCGGCGATAGAAACCCTGGTCGCCGGCCTCCACCCTCGGGCGCCACGTCCATGACCCTGTTCCGCAGCCCTCGCGCCTATTGCCTGTTGCTGGGCAGCCTGGTCCTGTTGCTCGGCCTGTCCTGCGTTCTCGCCCTCGGCTTCGGTCCGGCGCGACTGGACAGCGGCCTGGTCGGCCGCATCGTCCTCCAGCGCCTGTTCGGCGTGGCGGCGGAGCCCGGCGCCTGGAGCGCTGGCCAGGAGCACATCGTCTGGCTGATCCGCGCCCCGCGGGTACTGCTCGGCGCTTGCGTCGGCGCCGGCCTGGCGCTGGTGGGGGCGGCGCTGCAGGCGGTCACGCGCAATCCGCTGGCCGATCCGCACCTGCTCGGCGCCACCTCCGGCGCGACCCTCGGCGCGGTGCTGGTGGTGCTCTACATCGGCGAGGTGATCGGCCTGCTGACCCTGCCGCTGGCGGCCTTCCTCGGCGCCCTCGGCAGCATGCTACTGGTGCTCGGCGTGGCCAGCCGCGGCGGCCGCCTGGGCAGCGACCGGCTGTTGCTGGCGGGGGTCGCGGTGTCGTTCGTGCTCCTGGCGCTGGCCAACCTGCTGCTGTTCCTCGGCGACCACCGCGCCGCCTCCTCGGTGCTGTTCTGGATGCTCGGCGGCCTCGGCCTGGCGCGCTGGTCGTTGATCTGGCTGCCGGCGCTGTGCGTGGCCGGCGGCCTGCTGGTACTGCTCGGGCTGGGCCGTGCGCTGAACGCGCTGATGGCCGGCGAACAGACCGCCGTGACCCTCGGCCTGGACGCCCGTCGCGTACGCCTGTGGGTCTTCGTCTGCTGCTCGCTGCTGACCGGCGTGCTGGTCTCGGTGAGCGGCGCCATCGGCTTCGTCGGTCTCATGCTGCCGCACGCCGCGCGCCTGCTGGTGGGCGCCGAGCACCGCCGACTGCTGCCGGTGTGCGCCCTGCTCGGCGCGCTGTTCCTGGTCTGGATGGATGTCGCCGCGCGCACCCTGATCGCCCCCCAGGACCTGCCCATCGGCATCGCCACCGCGGCCATCGGTGGGCTGTTCTTCATTCTCCTGCTGCGTCGCCGCAGCTGATCAGAACAGATCCAGCGGGATCTTCAGGTAACGCACCCCGTTGCCTTCCACCGGCGGCAGGTTGCCGCCGCGCATGTTGACCTGGATCGCCGGCAGCATCAGGGACGGCATGCCGAGGGTGGCATCGCGCTGCTGGCGCATGGCGACGAACGCCTCCTCGTCGACGCCTTCGCGGACGTGCACGTTGTGCCGGCGCTGCTCGCCGACGCTGGTTTCGCAGCGGTGCTCGTCGCGGCCGGGAGCCGTGTAGTCGTGGCACATGAACAGGCGGGTCGCGTCGGGTAGCGCGAACAGGCGCTGGATCGAGCGATACAGCTGGCGCGCGTCGCCGCCGGGGAAATCGCAGCGGGCGGTGCCGTAGTCGGGCATGAACAGGGTATCGCCGACGAAGGCGCTGTCGCCGACCAGGTAGGTCATGCACGCCGGGGTATGCCCCGGGGTATGCAGCGCGCGGCATTCCAGGGCGCCGATGCGGAACGACTCGCCGTCCTCGAACAGGTGCTCGAACTGGCGGCCGTCCACCGGGAACGCCTCGCCCAGGTTGAACAGGCCGGAGAATTTCGCCTGCACCTGGGTGATTCGCGCGCCGATGGCCAGGCGCCCGCCCAGTTCGCGCTGCAGGAAGATGGCCGCCGACAGGTGGTCGGCGTGCACGTGGGTCTCCAGCAGCCATTCCACCTGCAGGTCGTGCTGGCGAACGTGGCCGATCAGGCGTTCGGCGCTGGCATGGCTGGTACGCCCGGCGGCCGGGTCGTAGTCGAGCACCGGGTCGACGATGGCGCAGGCGCGGCTGGACGGGTCGCGCACCACATAGCTGTAGGTGGAGGTGGCCGGGTCGAAGAAGGCAGTGATGTCGGGTTTCAACATGGAGGTTCCTTGCGCGGCGTGCTGACGGCGACCGCGCCATGGCTACGGATCGTCCCACCATAGCCAACCCGGGCCCGGCGTACCAACCCACAGGTTTGTCAGGAAGCTACCGGACCGCCTCAGAGCAGCAGGGCGGCCCAGGCCGAGGCCAGCAGCAACAGCGCCATGCCCTGGTTGAAGCGCTTCATCAGCGACGGCGAGCGCAGCAGCCGCGCGCTGCCGACGCCGAGCAAGGCCCAGCTGGCCAGGCACGGCAGCGAAACCAGGAAGAACAGCAACGCCAGCAGGCCGATCCGCCCGGCCTGTCCGGCGCCTTCCCCGGCGAACAGCGCCAGCGCGGCGAGGGCCATCATCCAGGCCTTGGGATTGACCAGTTGCAACGCCGCGCCGCCGAGCACGCCGAGGCGCCGCGGCGGCTCCGCGCCGTCGATGCCGCCCGCGCTGCGGAACAGGCTCCAGGCCAGGTAGCTGAGCCAGCCGACGCCAAGCCAGGCGAGCCCCTGCTGGAGCAACGGGTGGCGCCGCAGCAGCTCGCCCAGGCCGAGCCCGAGCAGCAGGATCAGCGCCGCCACCGCCGCGCAGGCGCCGAGCACGATCGGCCAGGCGGCGGCCAGGCCGTGGCGCTGGCTGTTGCTCAGGACCAGGATGTTGGTCGGTCCGGGGGTGATCGAGGCGACGACGGCGAACAGCAGGAAGGGCGCGAGGGATTGCATGGACGGGCTCCTGTGGCGGGGGAGCCTTCATCCTGGCGGCGCACCGGGCCTCAGTCTGGAAGCTGGGTGCACTGCCTGCGGTAGGCCGCCGGAGTCATCCCGTAGGCGCGCCGGAACCAGCGGCCGAGATGGCTCTGGTCGGCGAAGCCGAGGGCGCTGGCGAGGTCCGCCGGTTGCCCGCCGACAGCGAGCATCTGCCGCGCCTTGGCCAGCCGCAACTGGACCAGGTAGGCGTAGGGTGGCAAGCCGTAGGCGGCCTTGAATGCACGGTTCAGGCGGAAGCGGTCGGTACCGCAGGCGCTGGCCAGCTCGTCCAGGCCGATGTCCTGGTAGAAGTGCGCATGCAGGTAGTCGCGGGCTTTCTGCGCCACCAGCGGCAGGCGCGGATCGAACGGCTTCGCCTCGCGCCAGCCGAGGTGCACGCGCAGCCGCTCCAGCACCAGCTCCAGGGCGGTCTGCCGCAGCAGTCGCAGCTCGCGGCCATGCAGGACGCGGAAGGCCTGGGCGATGGCCAGGGTCAGGCGCGGGTCTTCGGTGAGGTTGGCGTGGAAGCCGGGATCGCGGTCGCTGGGCGCGTCGTCGAAGGTCGCCCGCAGTTCGCGCCGCAACCAGTCCGGCTGCAGGTACAGCATCGAGTAGGTGAAGCCGCCGGCGATCGGCGCGCGGCCGTCGTGGATCTCCCCCGGCTCGACCAGGAATACCTGGCCGGCGGTGCTGTCGTGTCGGCGTCGGCGGCAGTTGAATTGCTGCACGCCGATCTCGGTGTAGCCGATCAGGTAGCTGTCGTGCCAATGCGGATCGTAGGCGTGGCCCTCGAAATGGGCGCGCAGGGTCTCGATCCCGGTCTCGGCGTCGCGGGCCAGGTCGATCCAGTCTCGGCTGCCCATCGTGCGTCAGGTCTTCCCACTCGTTGGTTTCGTCGTCGCGACTATAACGCGCCCGTCCCGGGGTTCTAGAAGATTCGTGCAGCCGGCTGCGCTCCTCCGGAGGCGGGAATTGATCGGCGTTTCTGGACAATCTATCCAGGCCGCCGCGATTACTCCGCAAGGCCGCCCTCCCTAGACTGGGTTCTCCACTCACCGCAGGAGAAACACCCCATGGTCGACCACTCCATCAAAGGCAAGACCGTCCTCGTCACCGGCGGCGCCAAGAACCTGGGTGGGCTGATCGCCCGCGATCTCGCCGCCCACGGCGCGAAGGCCATCGCCATCCACTACAACAGCGCCGCGAGCAAGGCCGACGCCGACGCCACCGTCGCCGCGCTGCAGGCAGCCGGGGCCAAGGCGGTAGCGCTGCAGGGCGATCTCACCAGCGCCGCGGCCATGGAAAAGCTGTTCGCCGACGCCATCGCCGCGGTGGGCAAGCCGGACATCGCCATCAACACCGTCGGCAAGGTGTTGAAGAAGCCTTTCACCGAGATCAGCGAGGCCGAATACGACGAGATGAGCGCGGTCAATGCCAAATCTGCGTTCTTCTTCCTGCGCGAAGCCGGCAAGCACGTCAACGACAACGGCAAGATCTGCACCCTGGTGACCTCCCTGCTTGGCGCCTATACCCCGTACTACGCCGCCTATGCCGGCACCAAGGCGCCGGTGGAGCACTTCACCCGCGCCGCCTCCAAGGAATTCGGCGCGCGCGGCATTTCGGTCACCGCGGTCGGCCCGGGTCCGATGGACACGCCCTTCTTCTATCCCGCCGAGGGCGCCGACGCGGTGGCCTACCACAAGACCGCAGCGGCGCTGTCGCCCTTCTCCAGGACCGGCCTGACCGACATCGAGGACGTGGTGCCGTTCATCCGCCACCTGGTCAGCGAAGGCTGGTGGATCACCGGCCAGACCATCCTCATCAACGGCGGCTACACCACCAAGTGACCCAGCGTCCCGGTCGCCGCCACGGCGACCGGCACCTGTCCGGGAAAGACCCCATGCACGTGACCCTGGTAATCGCCGGCGGGATCATCCTGCTCGGCCTGTTCCTGCTCTTCGGCGAACTCTGGGAGGCCGGACCGGCGCCCGCTGCCGGCCTGTTCCTGCCGACCTGGCTGGCCGTCGCGCTGGTCAACCTGTGGGTCGGCGTCCAGCACGCCGGCTACGGCTTGCGCGAAGAACTGCCGATCCTGCTGCTGGTCTTCCTGGTCCCGGCGGCACTGGCCGGCGTGGCGATCTGGCTGGCGCCGCGCTAGGCGGCGGCGCTTCAGACGCGGAAACGCCCGACCAGCCGCGCCAGTTCCGAGGACAGCTCGGACAGCCGGCGGCTGGCCCCGGTACCCTGCTCCGAATGTTCCGCCGCCTGGGCGGAAAGCTCGCGCACCTCGCTGATGTTGCGGGCGATTTCGTCGATCACCCGGCTCTGCTCCTCGCAGGCCGAGGCGATCTGCGCGGCGAGGTCGTTGATCCGCCCCACCGCGTCGCCGGTGGCCGCCAGCACGCCGTCGACCCCGGCGGCGCGCTCGACGCTGTCGCGCGCCTTGAGGCTGCCCGACTGCATGGCCCGCACGGCGTTCTGCACCCCGGCCTGGAGGCGCTCGATGCGCGCCTGGATGTCCTTGGTCGAATCCTGGGTGCGCGCCGCCAGCGCCCGCACCTCGTCGGCCACCACGGCGAAACCGCGACCCTGCTCGCCGGCCCGCGCGGCCTCGATGGCGGCGTTGAGGGCAAGCAGGTTGGTCTGTTCGGCGATGCCCTTGATCACTGTCAGCACCGCGTCGATGCTGGCGGTTTCCTGGGCCAGTTGCTGGATGCTCTCGGAACTGCTCTCCACTTCCTGCGCCAACTGGCGGATCACCTCGATGGTCGCCTCCACCACGTTGGCGCCCTCGCGCGCCTGCCGGCGGGCGTCATGGGCCACCTGCGCGGCGCTCTGGGCGTTGCGCGCCACCTCGTGGACGGCGCTGCTCATCTGCGTCGCGGCGGTGCTGACCTGGTCCACCGACGCGTGCTCGCTGTTGATCAGACGATCGTTAGCGGCGGTCATGCCGGCCAGCGAACCGGCGGAATCGGCGACCTCGCCGGTGACCCGGCCGACCTCGCGGATCAGCGGCTGCAACTTGTCGAGGAAGGCGTTGAAGGCGCTGCCGAGGCGGCCGGGTTCGTCGCGCGAAGTGACCTCCAGGCGCACGCGCAGGTCGCCATCGCCGTTGGCGATCTCTTCCAGGCGTTGCAGCAGGCGCTGCAACGGACGGGTCACCAGGCCGGGGAACACCAGCACCAGCGACAGGCACACCAGCAGGCCGAACGCCACCAGCGCCACCTGCTGCCAGCGGTGCCGCTCGCCCAGCGCGGAGGACGCCTCGCCGTCGGCGGCCGCGGCCGCCTCTTCCATCTCGTCGAGCTGGTTGATCACCTCGCGCATCGCCCCGAACTGGCGATCGCTGTCACCGTAGCTGAGCTGCGCCGCGGCGCTCGGATCGCTGGCCGCCAGGCTCAGCACCCGCGCCGAGGTCGCGCTCCAGAGGGCATAGCCGCGCTCGAACTCGGCGACCTTGGCCAGTTCCGCCTCGCCCGGCTGCATCGCCGCGTACTGGCGCACCCGATCCAGGGCCTGCTGCAGGTTTTCCGCGTGATCGTTCCTCAGGCCGGCGATCTGCTCGGCGTTCAGGAGGCTATCGAGCAGGCTGCGCTCGGCGACGAAGGCCTGGTAGAGATCGCGGTCGGCGTTGAGCAGCAGGGCGATGCCGGGGAGAAAACGCTTGCCCAGGCGCTGGTTGGATTCGTTCTGCTGGGCGATGCCATGCACGCCGAGCGCGCCCACCAGCAGCAGAAGCACCGCCAGCAAGAGGATCGGCAGGGCGATTTTCCTGCGGAACGATAGGTTAGCGAACCATTGCAGCATGCCGGCATCCTCGCTCGTGGCTTTCCAGGCTATCGGTCGCAGCACGACCGATCTTGAGCGACCGTACGTCCGTGCCAGTAGGAATCAGACTAGCAGGCGCAGGGTTTCGAACAGGCGCCGGTCATCCTTCTTCGCCGAGCGGGCGTGGCGGCGGATCACCTGCAGCAGGCACTCGACGAAGCATTGCGCCGGATTGCTGAGGGCGCCGCCGCGCCGGGTGATGATGCCCAGCCGCCGTGGCTCGAAGGTTTCCCGCAGCGCCAGCGGCACTACCCGGCCGAGCAACGGCGGGGCGGCGCCGATGATCGCCGGCACCCAGGTGCACATGTCGGCCTGCTCCACCAGGGTCTGCAGGATCGCCACGGAGTGCGCACGGACGATGCGCCGCTCGTCGATCAAGGCGCCGTGGCGCCAGAACAGCTCGCGCATCAGGGTGTCGTGGCCGTCGCCGGTGTAGTTCAACGCCCAATCCTGTTCCAGCAGTTCGTGGATCGAGCCGCAACCCGCCAGCGGATGCCCCTGGCGGACCAGCACCGCGGTGTCGTAGTCGAGCAGCTTCTCGCAGGCGAATTCCTGGGCCGCCTGGGCGCCGTGCAGCGGGCCGATGGCGAAATCCATGCTGCCGTCGCGAAGCAATGGCTGGGCCACCGCCATCAGGCTTTCGAAAAGCTCCAGGCGCACCTCCGGCATGCGCTCGCGGAACGCCTGCACCGCCTCCGAGAGGAAGGTCAGCGCCACCCAAGGCGTCACCCCGATGCACAGCCGGCCGCTGGCCTGGCCACGCAGGTGGTCGAGTTCGACCTGCGCGTGCTCCAGTTGCTTGAGCACCAGCCGGGCGTGGATCAGCAGCGCCTTGCCGTATTCGGTGAAGGTCAGGCCGCTGGGCGTGCGGACGAACAGCGGCAGATGCTGTTCGGTTTCCAGTTCGCGCAGCGCGCGGGTCACGGCCGCCTGGGAAATCCCCAGGGCGCGGGCGGCGGCGCGGATGCCGCCGGCGTCGGCACTGGCGACCAGGGCTTGCAACTGGTGGAGTTTCACGGGCTTACCGAGGTGACAACGAAAGGTTGTCATCATAGCCAAAGCGAGCCTCCCCGCCAGTCCCCCGCTTGCCTACCATCGGCTTCGACAACACCCTGCCGCCCACCGGTCGGAGCCCTTGAGGAGAACAAGAAGAATGACCGAGCCTGCCGTCCTGCCCGCCATCGCGGCGCTGCGGGAAGAGATGGTTACCTTGCGCCGCCACATCCATGCCCACCCGGAGCTGGGTTTCGAGGAACGGCGAACCGCCGCGCTGGTCGCCGAATGCCTGGAGGCCTGGGGCTACCAGGTCAGCCGTGGGGTGGGTCGCACCGGCGTGGTCGGCACCCTGTGCCGCGGCGAGGGCCCCGCGCTGGGCCTGCGCGCCGACATGGACGCGCTGCCGATCCAGGAAGCCACCGGCCTGCCCTACGCCAGCCAGGTGGACGGCGTGATGCACGCCTGCGGCCACGACGGCCACACCGCGATGCTCCTCGCCGCGGCCAGGCACCTGGTCGAGTCGCCGCACTGGCGCGGCACCCTGCAACTGATCTTCCAGCCTGCCGAAGAGGGCCTCGGCGGTGCCCGCGCGATGCTCGACGACGGGCTGCTGGAGCGCTTCCCCTGCGACGCCATCTTCGCCATGCACAACGTCCCGGGATACCCCGTCGGCCACCTGGGTTTCCATCCCGGCCCCTTCATGGCCTCGGCCGACACCGTGGTCATCCGCGTGATCGGCAGCGGCGGCCACGGCGCGGTGCCGCAGCGCACCGTCGACCCGGTGGTGGTCTGCTCCGCCATCGTGCTGGCCTTGCAGAGCATCGTCTCGCGCAACGTCGATCCGCAGGACACCGCGATCGTCAGCGTCGGCGCGATCCATGCCGGGACGGTCTCCAACGTGATCCCGGCCAGCGCCGAAATGATCCTCAGCGTCCGCGCCCTGACCGCGGAAACCCGTGCCCTGCTGGAGCGCCGCATCGGCGAACTGGCCCGCGGCCAGGCCGCCAGCTTCGGCGCGCGGGCGGAGGTCGACTACCGGCATTGCCATCCGGTGCTGGTCAACCATCCCGGGCAGACCGCGTTCGCCCGCGAGGTGGCCCGCGACTGGCTGGGCGAGGAATGCCTGATCGACGGACTGCGGCCGTTCACCGCCAGCGAGGATTTCGCCTTCATCCTCGAACGCTGTCCCGGCAGCTACCTGGTGATCGGCAATGGCCAGGGCGAGAGCGGCTGCCAGTTGCACAACCCCGGCTACGACTTCAACGACGACTGCCTGGCCGTCGGCGCCAGCTACTGGGTGCGACTGGCCGAGCGCTTCCTGGCCTGAGCCAGGGTTTTCAACGGGCGCGCGGCCTGGCGCGCGCGGATCGACAGAGGACAACCACAATGACAAGAACCCTCGGCAGCATCACCCTCTCCCTCCTCCTCGCCGCACCGGCCGGCGCCGCCGACTGGACCGGCAAGGTCCTGCGCCTGGGCGTCGACCCGACCTACCCGCCGCTCGAATACAAGCAGCCGGACGGCCGCCTGGCAGGCTTCGGCATCGAGATCGGCGAAGCCCTCTGCGCGGAGCTGCGAGCCCGCTGCGAATGGGTCGAAAGCAACTGGGACGGCATCATCCCGGCGCTGCTGTCGCGCAAGATCGACGCCATCGTCTCGTCGATGACCATCACGCCGAAACGCGCACAGCACATCGCCTTCACCGACCGCGTCTCCAACGCGCCGAGCCGCCTGGTGGTACGCCGCGGCTCGGCGCTCCTGCCCGACGCCGAGAGCCTGCGCGGCAAGCGCGTGGGGGTCGGCCAGGGCTCCAACCAGGAGGCCTACGCCAAGGCCGAATGGGCCGCCAAGGGGGTGCGGGTCGTCTCCTACCAGAACCAGGACCAGGTCTACGCCGACCTCGTCATGGGCCGCCTCGACGCCTCGCTGCAAGGCGCGGTGCAGGCCAGCTACGGCTTCCTCGACAAGCCGGTCGGCAAGGATTTCGAACTGGCCGGAGCGGTGCTGGACGACCCCCGCTACTTCGGGGTCGGCGACGGCATCGGCCTGCGCAAGGAGGACGTGGCGCTGCGCGAGGACCTGAACAAGGCGCTGGCGACAATCCGCGCCAACGGGACCTACGCGCGAATCAACGCCCGCTACTTCGATTTCGACCTCTACGGCGCGCCCTGAACGGCGTCCGGCCGTTTTTCACCTCGACCGACAACAACAAGCAATGGAGAGTGAAATGTTCCTCGACGGCTTCGGCCCGCAGATACTCGCCGGCACCCTGGTGACCCTGAAACTGGCGCTGGGCTCCCTGCTCGGCGCCGTGCTCATCGGCCTCCTCGGCGCCAGCGCCAAGCTCGCCGCCAACCGCCCGCTGCGCGCCCTGGCCAGCGGCTATACGACGCTGATCCGCAGCGTCCCCGACCTGGTCATCATGCTGTTGCTGTTCTTCAGCCTGCAGATCCTCCTCAACCGCGTCACCGACGCCCTCGGCATCGGCCAGGTCGACATCGACCCGTTCGCCGCCGGCTGCGTCACCCTGGCGTTCATCTATGGCGCCTACTTCACGGAAACCTTCCGCGGCGCCTTCCAGGCGGTCCCGGCCGGCCAGGTCGAAGCCGCGCAAGCCTACGGCATGGGGCGCTGGCGAGTGTTCCGCCGGGTACTCCTGCCGCAGATGCTGCGCTACGCCCTGCCGGGCATCGGCAACAACTGGCAGGTGCTGGTCAAGTCCACCGCGCTGGTCTCGATCATCGGCCTCGGCGACCTGGTCAAGGCCACCCAGGACGCCGGCAAGGGCACCCTGCAGTTCTTCCACTTCACCCTGGTCTGCGGGCTGATCTACCTGGCCATCACCGCAATCTCCAACGCCGCGCTGCTGTGGCTGGAGCGGCGCAGCTCGCTGGGCGTCAGGAGGCCGCTGCCATGAACGCGGTACTCGACGAATACTGGCAGGCCTACCTGTGGACCGACGGCCTGCAACTGACCGGACTGGCGATGACCCTGTGGCTGCTGATCCTCGCCGTGGCGCTTGGCTTCCTGCTGGCCATCCCGCTGGCGGTGGCGCGAACCTGCGGCAACCCGCTGCTGCGCTACCCGGTCTGGCTCTACACCTACGTGTTCCGCGGCACCCCGCTGTACATCCAGTTGCTGTTCTTCTACACCGGCGTCTACAGCCTGAATGCCATACGCGCCCAGGACTTCCTCAACGCGTTCTTCCGCGACGGCTTCAACTGCACGGTACTGGCCTTCGTCCTCAACACCTGCGCCTACATGACGGAAATCTTCGCCGGCGCGATCAGGAACACGCCCCACGGCGAAGTGGAAGCGGCGCGCGCCTACGGCATGGGCGGCTTCACCCTCTACCGGCGCATCGTCCTGCCCTCGGCGCTGCGCCGGGCACTGCCGTACTTCAGCAACGAAGTGATCCTGATGCTGCACTCCACCTCGGTGGCGTTCACCGCCACCGTGCCGGACCTGCTCAAGGTGGCCCGCGACGTCAATTCCGCCACCTATGCGCCGTTCCTGTCCTTCGGCATCGCCGGCGCGCTCTACGCCGGCACCGCCTTCCTGCTGATCTGGCTGTTCCGCCGCGGCGAGCTGCGCTGGCTGGCCTACCTCAGACCGCAAACCCACTGACCTCTCCCGGAGACACGCGCATGTACAGCCTGCAGGTCGAAGACATCCACAAGCGCTACGGCAGCCATGAGGTGCTCAGGGGCGTTTCGCTCAGGGCCGGCAAGGGAGACGTGATCAGCATCATCGGCTCCTCCGGCTCGGGCAAGAGCACCTTCCTGCGCTGCGTCAACTTCCTGGAAAAGCCCTGTGCCGGGCGCATCCGCGTCGGCGACGAGGAACTGCGCACCCGTCCCGGCGCCCTGGGCGAGCTGCGCGCCGCCGATCCCCGGCAGTTGCAGAGGATCCGCAGCCGGCTGGCGATGGTCTTCCAGCATTTCAACCTGTGGAGCCACCTGACGGTGCTGGAGAACGTGGTCGAGTGCCCGGTCAACGTCCTGAGAATGAACCGCGACGACGCCGTGGCCCGCGCGCGCCACTACCTGGCCAAGGTCGGCCTGGCGGAGAAGGTCGAACGGCAGTATCCCTGCGAACTCTCCGGCGGCCAGCAACAGCGCGTGGCGATCGCCCGCGCCCTGGCCATGGAGCCGCAGGTGATGCTGTTCGACGAACCGACCTCGGCGCTCGATCCGGAACTGGTCGGCGAAGTGCTGAAAGTCATGCAGCAGTTGGCCGAGGAAGGTCGCACCATGGTCCTGGTCACCCACGAGATGGCCTTCGCCCGCCAGGTTTCCAGCCATGTGATCTTCCTCCACCAGGGCGTGATCGAAGAGCAAGGGACGCCGGACCAGGTGTTCGGCGCGCCGCGCAGCGAGCGCCTGCGCCAGTTCCTCGCCGGCAACCTGAAATGAGCCCGGGGCTCAGCGCGACGGCGCGAGGAAACGCACGAAGACCAGCTCCGGATCACCTTCGTCGAGGTTGTCGATCACCCCGCTCGGCTGGAATCCCTCGCGCTCCAGCAGGCGCCGCATCGGCAGGTTGGAGCGGTTGCGGGAAGTGAACAGGCGGTCGCCGCGACAGTCGTCCCGCGCCTGCCGCAGCAAGGCGCTGGCGATGCCGCGCCGGCGGTAGTCGGGAGCGACCGCCGCATCCTAGACGTTTTCACAGGTCAGGGCACATCGCCGCGGCGCATGATCTATAGTCGCCCGGATCAGCCCCAGAGGATGCCGGACATGCCCCGTTCGATCGTCATCGTCCACGGCTGGAGCGACGATTCGAAGTCGTTCCGCCGCCTCGCCGAGCAGCTGGAAGCCTGGTTCGGCAGCGCGCCGACGCAGATCCGCCTCGCCGACTGGATCTCCCTGCAGGACGACGTCACCTACGCCGACCTCGCCGCCGCCCTGGATCGCGCCTGGACCGCCCAGGGACTGTCGCGGGCGCCGCGCACGGTGGACGTGGTGGTGCACAGCACCGGCGCCCTGGTGCTGCGCGACTGGCTGACCCGCCACTTCGACCCCGCCAGCGCGCCGGTCAAGCGCTTCCTGATGCTCGCCCCGGCCAACTTCGGCTCGCCGCTGGCGCACAAGGGACGCTCCTTCATCGGTCGCGTACTGAAAGGCTGGAACCGCTTCGTCGGGCAGACCGGCACCCAGGTGCTGAAGGGACTGGAGCTGGGCTCGCCGTACTCCTGGCAACTCGCCGAGCGCGACCTGTTCGGCGCCGAGGCCTGGTACGGCGCCGGCCGCCTGCTCGCCACGGTACTGGTGGGCAATGTCGGCTACAGCGGCGTCGAAGCCATCGCCAACGAAGCCGGCGGCGACGGCACGGTGCGGATCGCCACGGCGAACCTCAACGCCTGCCGCCTGAGCCTCGAACTGGATGTCCGCCAGCGCGCCAGGCCCGGCTGGCGCCTGGAAGAATCGCGCGGCGAGATCGCCTTCGCCATCGTCGACGGCGAGAACCACGCCAGCGTGGCGCTGAAGGACCGCGGGCCGAAGAACCCGCAGACCCTGGAGCTGATCCGCGCCGCACTGGAGGTCGAGGACGCCGATTACCGGAGCAGCGGCGCAAGCTTCCCCTGGCAGCGCCGCATCGATCAGCTCGACCCCGGCATCGAGCGCCGCTCGCCGCGCTACCTGAACCTGGTCAGCCACGTCTGCGACGACCTCGACCAGGAGGTGCGCGACTACTTCATCCAGTTCTTCCGCAAGCTGAACAGCGACCGGCGTTTCGAGCAGCGCTTCTACGAGCAGGTCATCGCCGACGTCCATACCTACGAGGACAACCCCGCCTACCGCTCGCTGTACCTGTCGATCGACTCCCTCGACGACCTGCTCGCCGGCTTCGCCGTGGACACCCTGTCGCTCAGCGTGTCGGCCCAGCCGCCGTTCGATCCGCCGCGCCAGCCGGTCGGCTATACCGCGGTGGGCCCCGGCGACAGCGAAGGCCTGGCAATTCCGCTGGCGCAGGTGCCGCGCTTCCTCGCCGCCCACCGCACCCTGCTGCTGCGCATCCGCCTGACGCGCCTGGTGGACAGCGGCGTATTCGTCTTCAGGAACCCCTGAATCGGCGCCCGGCCCCCCCGTTGGGCAGCCACCCAGGCCGGGCGCAGGCGATCACGGTTGGCCTTCGGGCCACTCGACCCGCTGCAATGGCGCGCCGCCGCGCCCGAGGCGATGGACGATGCCGCTGCCCCGGCGCAGATCGACCCGCACCAACCGCCCGCCTTCCTCTCCACGGCCGCTGAGAAGCAGGTTGTGGGCATCCAGGCGGAACAGCCGCTCGGGACGCTCGATGGGCAGCTCCAGGGTCCAGAGCAAGCTGCCGTCGGCAGACACCGAGCTGAGCAGCAGCTCGCTACGCTCGGCCAGGCTGCGCCGGTGCAGCACCAGCCAGTTGCCGTCGACTCGCCAGGGACGGCGCGCCAACCAGGAATCGCCGCCCGGCAGCGCCGAGGCATAGCGACGGTACAACGCCTCCTCGCGCGTCTGCTCGTCGCGCCGGCGACGGTACTCGGCATCCGCCGCCGCCTCCAGGTCGGCGACCCGTTCCCGCCAGGCATCGTGCGCAGCAATCCAGCGTCGCCGTTTCTGGCGGTAGGCGTCGCGCGCCGCAAGGAACGCACGGGTACTGGGAAAACGCTCCACGCGCTCGTCGAACTCTTCCGGCGGCTGCGGCTCGGGCGGCAGCGACGGACGCTGGCGCTGCCGCTCGGACGGTCGCTCGAGCAGCCGCTGCGGCTCTTCGGCAGCGGCTGGATCGGGCAGCAGGCCAGCCTGCAGAAAGGCCGCGTCGAGCAGCGGACGCAGTCGGTTCTCTGCCGGCGACCGCCAATCCAGGGTGCCCAGTGACAGGCGCTGGCGTCGCGCCCGTTGGTTCGCTGCCGGCAGCGCCTCGCCACGCTCCAGCGCGCGGGCCTCGTGATCGCTGGCGAGGATCAGCAGGCGTCCGTCGGGCAGGCGCGTCAGGCCCGGCGCCTGCCAAGCGATCCCGGCACTCGCCGGCGGCGGCGGGTCGCCCTGGAAATACCGCGCGGCATCGACTTCCGGAGCTTCGCGCAGAGCCAGGCTGTCGCCGTCGAGGAACCAGACGCGGCCGTCCAGCGCGAGCATCAGCAATCCGCCCCGGCCTTCGTCGTAGCGATAGGCGTCCTTCCCCCAGGGCGCCGACTTCAACGGCAGGCCGCCAGTGCGCCGCTCCAGCTCGTCGAACGCCAGCGCAGGGGCGGCGTCGCGCCGGTCGAGTACGTAGAGTTCGTTGCGCAGGAAGAACAGGTAGCGCGACGACTGGCCCAGCAGTTCGCCGGAACCCCAGTCGTCGCCGCGCTCGTTGTCGGCATCCAGGCGCGCGCTCCAGCGCAGGCTGCCGTCCTC
The DNA here is from genome assembly GCF_037574965.1 of Pseudomonas sp. KBN12P06040. Classification (NCBI taxonomy): domain Bacteria; kingdom Pseudomonadati; phylum Pseudomonadota; class Gammaproteobacteria; order Pseudomonadales; family Pseudomonadaceae; genus Pseudomonas; species Pseudomonas sp. KBN12P06040. Next base: position 2,309,083 of record NZ_JBBELS010000001.1, on the reverse strand, counting down.
GAGATCGACCACCTGGGCATAGCTGCGGCTGCTGCCGTGCACCACGCCGTTGTCCACTTCGTTGGCGCGATAGTCGTCGAGGGTGAACGCCAGGTAGGAATGGCCCTGTTCCTCGAAGACCAGTTGCGGCCCGCTGAACCCGGCCTCGTCGTACTGGCCGAGAATGAAATGGATGGCCACCGGCAAACTGACCAGCAGGCCCAGGCCGAGTACCGCCCAGAGGACGGCGAAAAGCGTCGCTCCCTTCTTCATGCAACTCCCATGCGTCCCGCGATCCTGGGACCGTCCCTCAACTGGCGACGGCATGAACGGCGCATTCTAGGGAGCCGCCGGCCTCGCTTCAAAGGCGGCAAGCGGCCATCAGTGGTCCATGCTCATGGGCTTTTCGCCCCCAGCAGGACGCCGAAACCGACCAGCAGGGCGCCGAAGAACTGGTCGATGCGCCGGCGGAAACGCAGGAGCCGGCCGCGCACCGCCGGGCTCGAGAGAAAGCAGGCGACCAGGCCGAACCAGGCCACGTGGGCGAGCGCGATGAAGGCCCCGTAGCCCAGTTGCGCCGGCAACGCGGTATGCGGATCGATCACCTGCATGAACAGGCTGACCACGAACAGGCAGGTCTTCGGATTGAGCGCATTGGTCAGGAAGCCGCTGCGCAACATCGCCCAGGACGAAACCCCGCCGCCGCCCGCCGCCTCCTCCGCCACCGTGTCCTCTCGCGCCAGCAGCATGCGCAGGCCGAGGAACACCAGGTAGGCGGCGCCCGCCAGCTTCAGCGCGGTGAACAGCGCCAGCGACTCGCGCACCAGCACGCCGACGCCGAGGATGCTGTAGCCGACATGTACCGTCACCCCCGCGCCGATGCCCAGCGCGGTGAGCAGGCCGGCGCGGCGGGAATACAGCAGGCTGTTGCGCGAGACCATGGCGAAATCGGCGCCGGGGCTGATCACCGCAAGCACAGTGATGGTCAGGAAAGCTAGCAACTCTGTCATGCCCGGAAGGCTCCAAGGTAGAATGAATGGCACAATCTACCGACCTTCAGCGCCGAGCGAGAACGATGAATACTGACAATCATGGTGAGGAAAACTCACCATTCAGGCGCCGTCGCCTGCCCTCGCTGAACGCCCTGCGCTGCTTCGAGGCCGCCGCCCGCCTGGAGAACTTTTCCCGTGCCGCCGAGGCCCTGTGCCTGACCCACGGTGCCATCAGCCGCGCCGTGCGGACCCTGGAGGAGGAACTCGGTTGTGCGCTCTTCGAACGCCGCGGCCAGCGGGTTTTCCTCAGCGAGGCCGGCAGGCGCCTGCTCGCCGGCACCGGCCCGGCCCTCGACCTGATCGAGCGCACCGGCGAGGTCCTGCGCGCGGAGGCCGGCCCCACCGCGCTGGTGCTGTCCTGCGAACCGACCTTGCTGATGCGCTGGCTGATCCCGCGGATCGCCGGATTCATGCAGGAACAGCCACGACTGTCGATCCAACTGGTCGCCGGCGGCGGGCCGTTCGCCTTCGGCCGCGGCATCGACCTGGCGATCCGCCGCAACGACTTCCCCTGGCCGCCCGGCAGCCATGCCCACTGGCTGTTCGACGAGCAGGTCGGGCCGGTCTGCCGGGCGAGCGACGTCGAACGGCATTTCCACCTCGATGCAGGCCCGCCCGGGCTTCGCGCCGTCGCACCGCGCCTGCACACGGCGACCCGCCCGCAAGCCTGGAACACCTGGACCCGTCTCGCCGGACAGGCGCCGGCGACGACCGAAGGGCAGCGCTTCGAGCACTTCTACCTGAGCCTGCAGGCGGCCGGCGCCGGACTCGGCGTGGCCATCGGCCCCTGGCAACTGGTGCGCGACGATCTGTCCGCCGGCCTGCTGGCGGCGCCACTGGGATTCCTCGCCGACGGCAGCAGCTATCACCTGCTGACCCCGCGACCGTTGCAGGCCGGAGAGCCTGCCACGCTGCTGCTGGAATGGCTGCGCCGCAGCGCGGCGGCCTGATGCGGCCCGCTCAGGGCCAGGCGCGCAGCGCCCGTTCGACCACCGCCATCAGGCGCTCGCAAGGCACCCGGTCCTTGGCCTGCACGCTGAGGCCGAACAGCACGGTGGCATAGAAGGTCGCCAACTCCTCCACGTCGGTGTCCGCCGCCAGGTCGCCGTCAGCGATGCCGCGCCGCATGCGCTCACGGAACAGGCGGATCGACTCGCCGCGCTCGGCGCTCAACGCGTCCCGCACCGCCTCGCTTTCCGGGGTTCCGGTCAGCGCCGCGAGCACCACCAGGCAACCGCGCGGGAACTCGTCGGAACAGAAGCGCGCGACGGTCTCGCGGAGCAGCTCGGCCACGCCCTCGCGGGCGCTCGGCGCGCCATCGAGGACATCCCGGCGATAGCGGCCGTGCTGGCCGAGATAGTGGGCCAGGGCTTCGCGGAACAGCCCTTCCTTGCTGCCGAAGGCGGCGTACAGGCTGGGCGGCCTGATTTCCATCGCCTCGGTCAGGGCCGCCAGCGAAGCGCCTTCGTAGCCACGCACCCAGAACACGTCCATGGCTCGCTGCAGGGCGGTGTCCCTGTCGAATGCCCGTGGCCTGCCTCGCGCTGCCATCCTGACCTCCATTATTTGTATCGATCACTATAAATTTACTTGACGAGCGTTGCCGTCGCCATATTATTTAGCGACCGATACAGATATTCAAGCCATCTCCCTGCCGCCTTCGAAAGGAAAAGACCATGTCCAACCTGCTCCTCTCCCCGCTCGCCGTAGGCAACCTGACCTTGCGCAACCGCATCGTCATGGCGCCGATGACCCGCTCCCGGGCGCAACAGCCGGGCGACGTGCCGACCGCCCTGAACGCTCTCTACTATGCGCAGCGCGCCGGCGCCGGGCTGATCGTCAGCGAGGGCACGCAGATTTCCCGCCTCGGCCAGGGCTACGCCTACACCCCCGGTATCTACAGCGAGGCGCAACTGGCCGGCTGGCGCCAGGTCACCGAGGCGGTGCACGCCGCCGGCGGACTGATCGCCGCGCAGCTCTGGCATGTCGGGCGCATGTCGCATCGCTCGCTGCAGGCCGGCGGCGAGGCGCCGATCGCGCCCTCGCCGATCCAGGCCAAGGCCCAGGTGTTCATCGCCGATGGCCAGGGCGGTGGATCCATGGCGCCGGCCGACGCGCCGCGGGAAATGACCCTGGAAGACATCCGCCGGGTCCGCGACGAATTCGTCCGCGCCGCACGCAACGCGCTCGACGCCGGCTTCGACCTGGTCGAGCTGCATGGCGCCAATGGCTACCTGATCGACCAGTTCCTCGCCAGCGCCAGCAACCGGCGCAGCGATGCCTACGGCGGTAGCCTGGAGAACCGCGCGCGGTTCCTGCTGGAGATCGTCGACGCGCTGGTCGCCGCGGTCGGTGCCGAGCGCGTCGGCCTGCGCCTGTCGCCCTGGGGCACGATCAACGACATGCACGACGACGAGCCGGAAGCGATGACCCTTTACCTCGCCGAAGCCCTGCAGCGACGCGGCATCGCCTACCTGCACCTGGCCGAGTGGGAATGGAGCGGCGGCCCGGCCTACCCGCAAGGCTTCCGCGAGCACCTGCGCGAACGCTTCCGCGCGCCGCTGATCGTCTGCGGCAATTACGACGCCGAGCGCGCCGAAGCGATACTCCAGGCCGGACTGGCCGACGCGGTGGCGATCGGCCGGCCGTTCATCGCCAACCCCGACCTGGTCGAGCGGATCCGTCTCGGCGCGCCGCTGGCCGAGGCCAACCAGGCGCGGTTCTACGGTGGCGACGCCGCCGGCTACACCGATTACCCGACCCTCGGCCAGTCCGCTACGGCCTGATTCCCTTCCCTCCCATGCATCGTTCCCGGGCGCGGCCACGGCTGCGCTCGCGGAGGAGTCTTGCCGTGCTATTGCCCATCCTCCTGCTGGCCGCCGCCGGCTTCACCATCCTGACCACCGAGTTCGTCATCGTCGGCCTGCTCCCGGCGCTTGCCGCAGACCTCCAGGTCAGCGTCGCCCAGGCCGGCCTGCTGGTCAGCCTGTTCGCCTTCAGCGTCGCCGCCTTCGGTCCGTTCCTCACCGCCGCGCTGGCGGGCGTCGAACGCAAGCGGCTGTTCGTCGCCTGCCTGCTGCTGTTCGCCGCGGCCAATGCGCTGGCCGCCGTGGCCGGCGATATCTGGACGATGGCCGTGGCGCGCTTCGTCCCGGCCCTGGCGCTCCCGGTGTTCTGGGCCATGGCCAGCGAAACCGCCGCGCACCTGGCCGGCCCCTCGCGCGAAGGGCGCGCCGTGGCGCTGGTGTTCTTCGGCATCGTCGCCGCCACCGTGCTCGGCATTCCCATCGGCACGCTGATCGCCGACGCCTGGGGTTGGCGCCTGGCATTCGCCGCACTCGCCGCGCTGGCCCTGGCCAAGGCGCTGCTGCTGGCCGCCTGGCTGCCGCGCATTCCCGGACGGCCGGGCGTCTCGCTGCGCAGCCAGGCGAGCGTGTTGCGCCAACCGCTGGTGCTCGGCCACCTGTTGCTGTCGCTGCTGGTCTTCACCGGCATGTTCACCCCCTACACCTACCTGGCCGACATCCTCCAGCGCCTGGCCGGCTTCAGCGGTTCGCTGGTCGGCTGGACGCTGATGGGCTTCGGCGCGGTAGGCCTGCTCGGCAACTGGCTCGGCGGGCGCCTGGTGGATCGCAGCCCGCTGGGCGCAACCCTGCTGTTCGTCCTGCTGATGGCGCTGGGCATGCTCGCCCTGGTGCCGACCCTCGGCAACGCCTGGCTGCTCGCCGCCACCCTGGCGACCTGGGGCGTGGCCCAGGCAGCACTGTTCATCGTCGGCCAGGTGCGGGTGATGAAGTCCGCGCCGCGGGCCCCGGCGTTCGCCGCCTCGCTGAACATCTCCGCCTGCAACGCCGGGATCGGCATCGGCGCCCTCGCCGGCAGCCGGGTGATCGACGGCAGCGGCCTGGCGCCGCTCGGCGAGGTCGGCGCGCTGGTCTGCCTGGCGGCGATGGCCGTGGCCCTGCTGCTGATGCTGGCGCCACGCCAAGCTGCCACCGAGCCGTCCCTCGGCGGCCACATCCCTCACTGACCCCACCAAGGAAGCACAACCATGATCCTCGATAGACTCTGCCGCGGCCTCCTGGCCGGCATCGCCCTGACCTTCTCCCTGGGCGGCTTCGCCGCCGAGGAGTTCCCCGTCCCGAATGGCTTCGAAAGCGCCTACCGGGAAGTCGACGGCGTGAAGCTGCACTACGTGAAAGGCGGCCAGGGGCCGCTGGTGATGCTGGTGCACGGCTTCGGCCAGACCTGGTACGAATGGCACCAACTGATGCCGGAACTGGCCAAGCGCTTCACCGTGATCGCGCCGGACCTGCCCGGCCTCGGCCAGTCCGAGCCGCCGAAGACCGGCTACAGCGGCGAACAGGTCGCCGTCTACCTGCACAAGCTGGCCCGGCAATTCAGCCCGGATCGCCCGTTCGACCTGGTGGCCCATGACATCGGTATCTGGAACACCTACCCGATGGTGGTGAAGAACCAGGCCGACATCGCCCGCCTGGTGTACATGGAAGCGCCGATCCCGGACGCGCGGATCTACCGCTTCCCGGCCTTCACCGCCCAGGGCGAGTCGCTGGTCTGGCACTTCAGTTTCTTCGCCGCCGACGACCGCCTGGCGGAAACCCTGATCGCCGGCAAGGAACGCTTCTTCCTCGAGCACTTCATCAAGTCCCATGCCAGCAACACCGAGGTGTTCAGCGAGCGCCTGCTGGATCTGTACGCCAGGTCGTACGCCAAGCCGCACAGCCTGAACGCCTCGTTCGAGTACTACCGCGCGTTGAACGAGAGCGTGCGGCAGAACGCCGAACTGGCGAAGACCCGCCTGCAGATGCCAACCATGACCCTCGCCGGCGGCGGCCACGGCGGCATGGGCACGTTCCAGCTGGAGCAGATGAAAGCCTATGCGGAGGACGTCGAAGGCCATGTCCTGCCCGGCTGCGGCCACTGGCTGCCGGAAGAGTGCGCAGCGCCGATGAATCGCCTGGTGATCGACTTCCTCAGCCGCGGTCGCTGAGTCGTCCCGGTCCGGGCGATCAGAACTGCTCGCCCGGGCAGAACAGGCAGCGCAGCAGCAGGGTCATGAGCACGACAGCGCCGGAAACCAGCAGGTAAGGCAACGGGGAGAACAGGTCGTCCTGGTCCTTGCCATCGTGCTCACTACTCATGCTCTCACCTCGAGAATCGTCATGGCGGAAAAGACGCAGGATATGCACTTGCCGTCCTTGAAAGTGCACGGCGAAGTGTTCGAAGACTATAGAAACGAAGCGATCGAGTTCAATTACATCTGTGTCAGCTTGCTGTCGGCAAAACGTCAGCGGAAAGACAACGGAATATATTTCCCGATAATGCTTGCGGGGTCTGCCGCGCGCCGCCCCCAGGCTCTCCCAGCGTGAGGAATAGCCTCGGCGAAGGAAAAACCCACTTACAATGATCCCGACCCGGAATTATTCCGCCAAGTGGGCTCCGTTTCGGAAAAAAGCGACTCGCAGCACTGTTTCGGTGCAATAACGTCACATGTGAAAGTTTCGATTAAGTTTTCCGTTATCGATTATCCATAAATACGTTTGATCGCTCTCCGGACGTTTCATAGATTGCACGCCTTCACTCTCTGCGAGGCATTCCCGTGACGCATCCAGCGACCGTCTACAGCCTGTCCACCCGCCTGCTGCACTGGAGCATGGCGTTCTGTTTCATCGGCGCGATCGTGCTGGCCTATTTCGTCATCTGGGTGCTCGGCCACGACCACCCGCAGCGCCTGCCGGTACTCAACCTGCACTGGGTGCTGGGCCTGCTGGTCGGCCTGCTGCTGATCCCTCGGATCGTCTCACGGCTGCGCGGGCCGCGCCTGCCAGCGGTCCCCGGCACGCCGCTGGAGCACCGCCTGGCGCACTACGCGCACCTGTCGCTGTATGCCTTGATGCTGGTGATGCCGCTCACCGGCTACGTCGGCACCCGCCTGCCCACCGACTTCGGCCTGTTCGTGGTACCCAGCTTCAAGGACACCGCGCTGTTCGCCTGGATTTCGCAAACCTGGAACCTGAGCTGGGAGGCATTCGAGAAGCCCTTCGACGCCGTTCACCGCGTGGTCGGCCTGTGGCTGAGCACCTCGGTGGTGCTGCTCCATGCGCTCGCCGCCGGCTATCACCAGTGGGTCCGCCGCGACGGCACCCTGGAGCGCATGCTCGGCCGTCGCCAGCGCCGCTGAGCGGGGCCCTTCGTCGGCTCTCGCGGCGGCTCGGCGACGATCTGCTATAGAGGTAGGGACACGCAGGGAAAACCTCGCCGCCCCGAGGCTCCTCCGTGGCAACCACAGGCGTCGCGCAGGTAGCCGGGTCGGCCTCCGACAGAGAGGAGCACGCCATGGCCAGCCTGCACTGCCAGCATCGCAGCTACACCATCACCGCCGACGTCGTCGAGCATCCGGGCATTCCCACGCCCTGGGCCGGTGGCTGCCACATCACCGATCCCGAAGGCCACACCAGCAAGCGCATCGCCCTGCCCGTGCGCTTCGCCTTCCTCGCCAACCTGGAAAACGCCCAGCGCGCCTCCATCGCCCACGGCAAATGGCTGGTGGACCAGCGCCTGGACCGCGGCAAGGCGCTGTTCTGAAGCGCACAACGAAAACGGCCCTCGCAAGGAGGGCCGTCGTTCATCGCGGCGCCGCTCAGGCGCTGCCGGCTTCAGCGGTTTCGCTGCGCCGTCGCGGCGGCGCGCCATGGCTGTCGTCGCCGGCCAGCGGCACTTCGTTGCCCTGGGCGTCGTACAGCTTGCCGTCGAGGAAATAGTCGCCTTCGTGCAGGGCGGCGATGTCCTGGTAGCGCAGGGTCCGCTCGCTGGCGGCGACGAACACCGACTGCTGGTCGGAGTTGCCGGCGGTGAAGTGGTTGAACGCCAGGTTGAGCAGGATCGCCATGATCGCCGAGGAACTGATGCCGGAATGGAAGATGGTGGCGAACCAGCTGGGGAAGTGATCGTAGAAGGTCGGCGCGGCGATCGGGATCATGCCGAAGCCGATCGAAGTGGCGACGATGATCAGGTTCATGTTGTTGCGGTAGTCCACCTTCGACAGGGTGCGGATGCCGCTGGCGGCGACCGTGCCGAACAACACGATGCCGGCGCCGCCGAGCACGGCGGTGGGCACCGCGGCGATCACCCGGCCCATCACCGGCAGCAGGCCGAGGATCACCAGGAACAACCCGCCGGTGGCGACCACGTAGCGGCTCTTGATCCCGGTCACCGCCACCAGGCCGACGTTCTGGGCGAAGGCGCTCTGGGTGAAGGAGCCGAAGATCGGCGCCAGCATGCTGGAGAACATGTCCGCGCGCAGGCCGTTGCCCAGGCGCCGCGAGTCGACCTTGGTGTCGATGATCTCGCCTACCGCGAGGATGTCCGCCGAGGTTTCCACCAGGGTCACCATGATCACGATGCACATCGAGATGATCGCGGCGACCTGGAAGGTCGGCATGCCGAAGTGGAACGGCGTGGGAAACGCCACCAGCGGGCCTTCGGTGACCTTGGAGAAGTCGGCCATGCCGAGGAACACCGCGATGACGGTGCCGATGACCATCGCCAGGAGGATCGACAGGCGCGAGATCGAGGCGCTGCCGAGCTTGCTCAGCAGCAGCACGATGACCAGGGTGATCGCCGCCAGGCCGATGTTGGCCATGCTGCCGAAGTCCGGCGCGTGGCTGTTGCCGCCCATCGCCCAGCGCGCGGCGACCGGCATCAGGGTCAGGCCGATGGTGGTGATGACGATGCCGGTCACCAGCGGCGGGAAGAATTTGGTGATGCGCGAGAAGATCGGCGTAATCAGCAACCCGATCAGCGAGGCCGCCATCACCGCGCCGAGCACTGCGGGAATGCCGCCGCTGCCACCGCTGCCGATGATCGCCACCATGGTCGCCACGCCAGCGAAGGACACCCCCTGGACCAGCGGCAACTGACAGCCGAAGAACGGCACGCCGAGGGTTTGCAGCAGGGTCGCCAGGCCGCCGGCGAACAGCGAAGCGGCGATCAGCAGGCCGATGTCGCCGGGCGCGAGGCCAGCGGCCTGGCCGAGGATCAGGGGGACCGCGACGATACCGCCATACATGGTCAGCACATGTTGCAGGCCGTAGGCCATGTTGGCGCCGACACCGAGGTTCTCGTCTTCAGGCCGTGGAACGGATGGAGTTCCGGAGGACGTCGTTTTCATGGTGCGCTGTTCTCGCTTTTATTGTTGTGCGCACACTGTAGACAATTCGATCCGAAAATATCCAGAAGAATGTATACAAAAATTCCAACAAATCTGTGACAGCGCTGCCGCCGTTCACCTCCGCTCGCGCGCTTATCCGCGCGCCAGACGGTTTCCTTCCTGCTGCACCATCCTCCCAGCCCCGACCAACGGCCATGGGCCCGCGCCGAAGGGCATTAACGATAGAAAGCCGCCCTCCATCCCGCCAGCGAGCTATCAGCAATTCTTCCGCGAAAAGTTGATGAAATTCACATTTCAGGAATTACGCCAGGACAGCCCGGAAAGCGCTCCTAGTCTGGCAGTCAGGCCGTGCCCGAGGCGACATTTCGGGCAATAGCGCCATGCCATCAACGGCTTATCGATCATCGCCTCACAAGGAACGGAGTCTCATGAGCAACAAGAACAATCTCAGATACGCACTCGGCGCCCTCGCCCTCTCGGTTTCCGCCGCATCCCTGGCGGCACCTTCGGAAGCGCAACAGTTCACCGAGTTCTGGACCCCCGGCAAACCCAACCCGTCGATCTGCAAATCGCCGTTGCTGGTCAGCACCCCGCTTGGCCTGCCGCGCTGCCTGCAAGCCAGCAACGTGGTCAAGCGCCTGCAGAAGCTGGAAGACATCGCCAGCCTCAACGACGGCAACCGCGCCGCCGCCACGCCGGGCTACCAGGCCTCCGTCGACTACGTGAAGCAGACCCTGCAGAAAGCCGGCTACAAGGTCAGCGTGCAGCCCTTCCCGTTCACCGCCTACTACCCGAAAGGCCCGGGTAGCCTGAGCGCCACCGTGCCGCAGCCGGTCACCTACGAATGGGAGAAGGATTTCACCTACCTGTCGCAGACCGAGGCAGGCGATGTCACCGCCAAGGTGGTCCCGGTGGACCTGTCCCTCGGCGCCGGCAACACCTCCACCAGCGGTTGCGAAGCGGAAGACTTCGCCAACTTCCCGGCCGGCTCGATCGCGCTGATCCAGCGCGGCACCTGCAACTTCGAGCAGAAGGCCGAGAACGCCGCGGCCGCCGGCGCCGCCGGGGTGATCATCTTCAACCAGGGCAACACCGACGACCGCAAGGGCCTGGAGAACGTCACCGTGGGCGAGTCCTACGAGGGCGGCATCCCGGTGATCTTCGCCACCTACGACAACGGCGTGGCCTGGTCGCAGACCCCGGACCTGCAGCTGCACCTGGTGGTCGACGTGGTACGCAAGAAGACCGAGACCTACAACGTGGTCGCCGAGACCCGTCGCGGCAACCCGAACAACGTGGTGATGGTCGGCGCGCACCTCGACTCGGTGTTCGAAGGCCCCGGTATCAACGACAACGGTTCGGGCAGCGCCGCCCAACTGGAGATGGCCGTGCTGCTGGCCAAGGCGCTGCCGGTCAACAAGGTGCGCTTCGCCTGGTGGGGCGCCGAGGAAGCCGGCCTGGTGGGATCGACCCACTACGTGCAGAACCTCGCCCCGGAAGAGAAGAAGAAGATCAAGGCCTACCTGAACTTCGACATGATCGGCTCGCCGAACTTCGGCAACTTCATCTATGACGGCGACGGTTCCGACTTCGGCCTCCAGGGTCCGCCCGGCTCGGCCGCCATCGAGCGCCTGTTCGAAGCCTACTTCCGCCTGCGCGGCCAGCAATCGGAAGGCACCGAGATCGACTTCCGCTCCGACTACGCCGAGTTCTTCAACAGCGGCATCGCTTTCGGCGGCCTGTTCACCGGCGCCGAGGGCCTGAAGACCGAAGAGCAGGCGCAGAAGTACGGCGGCACCGCCGGCAAGGCCTACGACGAGTGCTACCACAGCAAGTGCGACGGCATCGCCAACATCAACCAGGACGCCCTGGAGATCCACAGCGACGCCATGGCCTTCGTGACCAGTTGGCTGTCGCTGTCGACCAAGGTGGTCGACGACGAGATCGCCGCCGCCGGCCAGAAAGCACAATCGCGGTCGCTGCAGATGCAGAAGAGCGCCAGCCAGATCGAACGCTGGGGTCACGACTTCATCAAGTAACCGCGACTACCCTGCGCCGGGCCGCCGGCGCAGGTTCCCCATCCAGGCCCGGCTCATCCACCGGGCCTTTTTTCATCGGCGCGCGATCACTCCACCGCTTCCAGCAGGGTCGCCACGCCCTGGCCGCCGGCGATGCACTGGGTGGCGATGGCATAGCGCCCGCCGGTGCGCCGCAGCAACGCGGCGGCCTTGCCGGTGATCCGCGCGCCGGTGGCGCCCAGCGGATGGCCGATGGCCAGGGCGCCGCCATCCAGGTTGATCCTGTCCATGTCCAGCCCCAGTTCGCGGATGCAGGCGATGGATTGGCTGGCGAAGGCCTCGTTGATCTCCACCAGGTCGATGTCGGCGATGCCCAGCCCGGCCCGTTGCAGAACCTTGCGCGTCGCCTGCACCGGACCCATGCCCATGATCTCCGGCGCACAACCGGCCACCGCCACCGCCTTGATCCGCGCCAGGATCGCCAGCCCGTGGCGGCGCGCGAATTCCTCGCTACAGACCAGCAGCGCGGCGCTGCCATCGGTGAGCGGCGACGAGGTGGCGGCGGTGACGCTGCCGCCGAACGCCGGCTTCAGTTGGGCCAGGCTCTCCAGGTTGGTACCCGGGCGGATGCAGCCATCCTCGGCGACCCGGCCGGCGGGGGTGTCGATGGCGACGATCTCCTCGCGCAGCAAGCCGGCCTCGCGCGCGGCGACTGCCTTGGCGTGGGAGCGTACGGCCATCTCTTCCTGCTCGACGCGGCTGACGGCGTAGCGCTCGGCGACATTCTCGGCGGTCTGCCCCATGCTCATGTATACCGCCGGATAGTCCTGCAGCAACGCGGGATTGGGCGACAGGTTGAAGCCGCCCATCGGCACCCGGGTCATCGACTCCACCCCGGCGGCGATGAAGGCTTCTCCGGCGCCCAGCAGGACTTGCCCGGCGGCGTAGTGGACAGCGCTCATGGACGAACCGCAGAAACGGTTGAGGGTCGCGCCGCCGAGGCTCTGCGGGAAGCCGGCGCGGAAACTGGCGATGCGCGCGATGTTCATGCCCTGTTCCGCCTCCGGATAGGCGCAGCCCATGACCACGTCCTCCAGCAGAACAGGGTCGAGATCGAGTTTCTCCACCAGGCCCTTGAGCACCGCGGCGGCCAGGTCATCCGGGCGGATATCGACCAGCGCGCCTTTCCTGGCGAAGTGGAACGGCGAACGGGCGTAACCGGCGATAACGACTGAAATCGGCGACATGAGGATATCTCCGTGAGATGGATTGGCTGGATCGCAGGAAGATATTACGCGCATAATATTTATTGAATGACAGTCGAAATACAATTTGACCGAAAAAGCCGCAGGGCTCGCCGAAACGCCCTCAGACTTCGTTCAATTCGCTGATATGCCGATACTCGGCCCCCAGTTCCCGGGCCAGGCGCTCGGCCTTGCCCAGGCGCAACGGGCCGCTTTCGAGGTCGATCAGCAGACTCGGGCAGGCAGCCTCCGGCAGCGCCGGCCAGTCGCGCAGGCGGCCGTCGGTAAGCACCAGCAGACGCTGATGCTCGGCGGGTTTCTGCCGCTGTCGGCGCGCCAGCCAGCCAGCGGCCTGGTGCAGGGCGTCGAGCAGCGGCGTACCGCCGCCGGCGCCCAGCTGGCGTAGCCAGTCCTGCAACTCCCGCGAAGCCTTCTGCCCCTGCCAGAGCCATTGCGCCTGCTGCCCGGTGGCGTGCAGCACGGCCAGGCGGACGCGCTGCCGATAGGCCTCCTCGAACAGCGTCGCCAACAACCCCTTGGCCTGGGCCAGGGCGCCGTACCGGCGGGTGCTGGCGGAGGCATCGACGATCACCAGCCAGAGTTCGCCCGGGCGCCGGCTGCGCGGCTGGCGAAGCAGGTCGCGGCGCTGTCGGGGACGTCCGCGCAGCAGGGTCGGCAACCATTGGATGGCGCCCTCCGCACCCTGGCTCAGGGCGCCGCCAAGACCGCCGCGCAGGGCTCCGGGTCTGCTCCTGGCATCCGCACCCATGACCGAGCGCGGGCGGATGCTCAGGGCTTTTTTGGCCAGCGCGGCAGCTCGCGGGCGGTCCCCATGGCCACCGGCCGAGCCGGCAATTCGCCCCACTGCCCTTCGCCGTCGCCGGCGCGCTCCGGGAGCGCGGCAGGGGCCGCGGGCGGTGGCGGTGGTTTGGCCGCCGATGGCGGCGGGCTCGACTGGCGACGGCGATGCAGCAGGGCGAAATGTTCCACCGCATCGATGTCCTCCGCCTCGATCCGCTCGCCGCCGCGCCAGGCCGCATGGGCGCGCGCCGCGCGCAGCCAGACCAGGTCGGCGCGCAGGCCATCGACAGCCGCCTCGAAGCAGCGTCGGGCGATGCTGTCCAGCGCCGCATCGTCCAGGGGAATCCGCGCCAGTTGCCGGCGTGCCTCGGCGCAACGGCGGCGCAGGTTGTCCTGCTGGCCTTCCCAACGTTCGACGAAGGCCTGCGGGTCGGCATCGAAGGCCAGCCGGCGACGGATGATCTCTGCCCGCTCGGCCGGCGGCGGCTGGGTGTCGAGGCGCACGTTGAGGCCGAAACGGTCGAGCAGTTGCGGGCGCAGTTCGCCCTCTTCCGGGTTCATCGTGCCGATCAGCACGAAACGCGCCGGATGCCGGTGGGAAATGCCATCGCGCTCGACCAGGTTGACGCCACTGGCGGCGACGTCGAGCAACAAATCCACCAGGTGGTCCGGCAGCAGGTTCACTTCGTCGACGTAGAGCACGCCGCCGTCGGCCTTGGCCAGCACGCCCGGGGAAAACCGCGCGCGACCTTCGCCGAGGGCGGCGTCCAGGTCGAGGCTGCCGACGATGCGCTCCTCGCTGGCGCCCAGCGGCAGGGTAACGAACTCGCCCGCCGGCAGCAGTTCGGCGACGCCCCGCGCCAGGGTCGACTTGGCCATTCCGCGCGGCCCCTCGATCAGTACCCCGCCGATCGCCGGATCGACCGCGGCCAGGCACAGCGCCAGCTTCAGTTCGTCGGCGGCGACCACGGCGGACAGGGGGTAATGCACGGTAGCGCTCATGGGGATTCCTGCGGCGGACGGACGGAAATACGGACCGCCAAGTCTATCAGGCCGGCGGCGCCGGTATCGAACCGTGAAACAGTCGTTGAACCGGCCGCCTCGCTTGCAGTAAGCTCGGGACTCGTTCACGGGAGAAACCCATGCCGCACACCCGCCATCCGCACCTGCACTCCAGCGCCTCGCGCCCTGGCCTGTCGTTGCGCGCGCGTGCGCCGCAGGCACCCCGTGCCGCGTATTTCTTCGGGTATTGGTTTAGCCACTCCGGCGCCTGATACCCCAACGGCGCCCACGGTATACGGGACGCCTACCCTGCACACGCAAACCCCCGGTCGGCTCCCCGACCGGGGGTTTTGTTTTTCCAGCCCGATTTTCCGGCCCACAAGGCCACAACCACAGACCAACGCACAGGACATCGATCATGACCGCATACCGCTACCGCACTGGCTACCCGCTCAACACCTGGCGATTTAGCGACGGCCGCCAGCCGCTCGCCAACCCACGACATTGCCGAACACCTCGATAGGGCACGACGCGCGCGGGATGCCCGCCGCCAGCCCAGGAAGCCAGACCATGAACTCATCCGTATCCGCACTGACCGCCCTTTCGCCGAACGCCCAGGCCGTCGCCCTGCCCAGCGCCACCGCCCGTACCGCCCTGGAACGCCTGCCCAGCCCGCTCGAACTCAAGGCTCGCCAGCCGTTGCCGCTGGAGCTGGCCAGCCAGGTCGCCGCCAGCCGCGACGCCATCCGCGCCATCCTCGACGGCGACGACCCACGCCTGCTGGTGGTAGTCGGTCCCTGTTCGATCCACGATCCCCGCTCCGCCCTCGAATACGCCGAACGCCTCGCCGCGCTGAGCGACGAACTCGACGGCCAGTTGCTCCTGGTGATGCGCGCCTACGTGGAAAAGCCACGCACCACGGTGGGCTGGAAGGGCCTCGCCTACGACCCGCACCTGGATGGCAGCGACGACATGGCCGCCGGCCTGGCGCTATCCCGGCAACTGATGCTGGACATGCTGCGCCTCGGCCTGCCGCTGGCCACCGAACTCCTGCAACCGCTGGCCGCCGGCTACTTCGACGACCTGCTGAGCTGGGCGGCGATCGGCGCGCGCACCAGCGAATCGCAGATCCACCGCGAGCTGGTCAGCGGCCTCGGCCTGCCGGTGGGCTTCAAGAACGGCACCGACGGCGGCGTCGGCATCGCCTGCGACGCGATCCGTTCGGCGGCCCACGGCCACCGCCATTTCGGCCTCGACCCGCACGGTCACCCGGCGCTGATCGAGACCCGCGGCAATCCGGACACCCATGTGGTGCTGCGCGGCGGCCGCCACGGTTCGAACTACGGTCCCGAGCAGGTGCAGGCCGTACGCCAGGCCCTGGAAAGCCAGGGCATCGCCACGCGGATGATGGTCGATTGCAGTCACGCCAACAGCGGCAAGAACCCGCTGAACCAGCCCGGCGTCCTCGCCAGCGTGCTGGACCAGCGCCTGGTCGGCGCCAGCGACCTGGTCGGGGTAATGCTGGAAAGCCACCTGTTCGACGGTTGCCAGGCGCTCGGCGGCGAACTGCGCTACGGCGTCTCGATCACCGACGGCTGCCTCGGCTGGGAAGGCACCGAGCGGATTCTCCGCGACGCCGCCCGGCGGCTCGCCGAGGGGCGCTGAAAGCGGCGCGAGCGGCCATGCCGCTCCGCTATTCCTCTTCGACGTCCAGCAGCAGGTTCTCCAAGGCCTCGCGATAGGCCCCCGGCTCCTGCCAGAGCCCGCGCCGCTGCGCCTCCACCAGGCGCTCGGCCATGTCGCGCAAGGCTTGCGGATTGTGCTGGCGGACGAACTCGCGGGTCTCCGCGTCGAGCAGGTAGGCGTCGGCCAGCAGCGCGTACTGGTGGTCGTCGATCAGCTCGCTGGTGGCATCGAAGGCGCACAGGTAGTCCACCGTCGCCGCCAGTTCGAAGGCGCCCTTGTAGCCGTGGCGCTTCATCCCGGCGATCCACTTCGGATTCACCGCCCGCGCCCGCACCACCCGGTTGAGTTCTTCCTTGAGCGTGCGGATGCGCGGGTTGTCCGGCTGGCTGTGGTCGCCGTGGTAACTGGCCACCGGCGCGCCGCGCAGGGTTTCCACCGCGGCCAGCATGCCGCCCTGGAACTGGTAGTAGTCGTTGGAATCAAGCAGGTCGTGCTCGCGGTTGTCCTGGTTGTGCAGCACCGCCTGCAGGCGTTCCAGGCGCTGGGCGAAGCGTTCCCGCGCCGGCGTGCCGTCGTCGGCGGCACCGTAGGCGTAGCCGCCCCAGTTCAGGTAGACCTCGGCAAGGTCGGCGCGGGTCTCCCACAGCCGCTCTTCGATTGCGCCCTGCACGCCGGCGCCGTAGGCACCCGGCTTGGCGCCGAAGATCCGCCAGCCGGCCTGCCGGCGCGCCTCCGCCGGCGCCGTGCCCTGCGCCTCGAGGCGCTGGCGTTCCAGGCGTACGCGAGCGGCCAGCGGGTTCAGCTCCTCCGCCTCGTCCAGCTCGGCGACCGCCTGCACCGCCGCATCGAACAGGCGGATCAGGTTGGCGAAGGCGTCGCGGAAGAACCCGGAGACCCGCAGCGTCACGTCGACCCGCGGGCGGTCCAGCAGGGAGACCGGGAGGATCTCGAAATCGGCGACGCGCTGGCTGCCGGCCTGCCAGACCGGTCGCACGCCGAGCAGGGCCAGGGCCTGGGCGATGTCGTCGCCGCCGGTGCGCATGGTCGCCGTGCCCCACACCGAGAGGCCGAGCTGGCGCAGGTGATCGCCATGTTCCTGCAGGTGACGCTCGAGCAGCAGGTTGGCCGACTGGAAGCCGATGCGCCAGGCGGTCGGGGTCGGCAGGTTGCGCACGTCCACCGAGAAGAAGTTGCGTCCGGTGGGCAGCACGTCGAGTCGCCCGCGACTCGGCGCGCCGCTCGGACCGGCCGGTACGAAGCGCCCTTCGAGGGCTGCCAGCAGCCCGTCGATCTCGGCCGCGCCACAGGCGTCCAGGGTCGGTGCCACCTGTTCGCACAAGCCGCGCAACACCTCGCCGCTGGCACGCCAGGTGGCAGGCGGCGATTCGCCGCCCAGGCAGCGTTCTATCCAGTGCAACGCCAGCAATTCCAGGCGTTCGCGGGTATCCCCGAGAGTACGCCAGGGCTCCCCGCCCCGCTCTTCCAGGCAGGCCGGCCGCGCGCCCTGCCAGGCCTCGCCCATGTCGCAGGCCAGCGGATCGAAGCCCAGGCCAAGGTCGTCCGCCAGGCTCTTCAGCAACCCGGCGTTGGCGCCCTTGCCATCGCCGCGCGGAACCCGCAGCAGCGCCAGCAGGGTATCCAGGCGCAATCGCCCGCTCGGCGATTCGCCGAACACATGCAGGCCGTCGCGGATCTGCGACTCCTTCAGGTCGCAGAGATAGGCGTCCAGCTGCGGCAGCCAGCTGTCCGGATCGTCGCTGAGCTGCAAGCCGATCTCGCGGTCGAGACGGTTGTCGCGCAGGAGGACGAGAATCTCGCCGCGCAACTGTTCGGCGCGGCGCGGGTCGAGCAGCGAGGCGTCGTAGAACTCGTCGGCCAGGCGCTCCAGGTCGCGCAACGGGCCGTAGCTCTCGGCGCGGGTCAGCGGCGGCATCAGGTGGTCGATGATCACCGCCTGGGTGCGGCGCTTGGCCTGGGCGCCCTCCCCCGGGTCGTTGACGATGAACGGATAGATGTTCGGCAGCGGACCGAGCAACGCGTCCGGCCAGCATTCGGCGGACAGGCCGACTCCCTTGCCCGGCAGCCATTCCAGGTTGCCGTGCTTGCCGACGTGCAGCAGGGCATCGGCGCGGTAGGCGTGGCGCAGCCAGAAGTAGAACGCCAGGTAGCCGTGCGGCGGCACCAGGTCGGGATCGTGGTAGATCGCTGCCGGATCGAGCTGATAGCCGCGCGCCGGCTGGATGCCGACGAAGGTCAGGCCATAGCGCAGGCCGGCGACCATCATCCGTCCGTCGCGGAACATCGGGTCCTGTTGCGGCTCGCCCCAGCGCGCCAGCACCGCCTGGCGATTGCGCTCCGGCAGGCGTGCGAAGCAGGCCAGGTAGTCGTCCAGCGCCAGGCTCTGGGCGCAGGGCCGTAGGTCGAGATGCTCCAGGTCGTTGCTGACGCCGCCGAGCAACTGGCGGATCAGCTCGGTTCCGCTGGCGGGCAGTCCGTCGACCGGGTAGCCCTGCTGGCGCAGGGCACGAAGGATGTTCAGCGCCGCGGCCGGGGTGTCCAGGCCGACGCCGTTGCCGATCCGGCCATCGCGGGTCGGGTAGTTGGCCAGCACCAGCGCCACCCGTTTTTCCGCGTTTGGCTTGCGCGCCAGCTCGGCCCAGCGCCGCGCCAGTTCGGCGACGAAACCCATGCGCTCGTCGTCGGCGAGGTAGCAGACCACGTCGCTCTCGCTGCGTTCGCTGCGCCAGGCCAGGCCCTTGAAACTGATCGGCCGGGTGACGATACGTCCGTCCAGCTCCGGCAGCGCCACGTGCATGGCCAGGTCGCGCGGCCCCAGGCCTTGCGGGTTGTCCAGCCAGAGCGGGCGGTTGTCCAGCGAGCAGATCGCCTGCAACACCGGCACGTCGCGACGGAACGGACGCAACTCGGGCGCCTCCGGATTGGACTGGGCGAAACCGGTGGTATTGACGATCAGCGCGGCGTCGCTGCGCTCCAGCCAGTCTTCCACCTGCGCCAGGCAGGTGCTTTCCTTGAGGCTGGCCAGCGCGATCGGCAACGGGTTGAGCCCCTGCGCCGCGAGGCGTTCGCAGAAGCGTGCGATGAAGGCGGTGTTGGCTGCCTGCAGGTGGGTGCGATAGAACAGCAACGCGACCACCGGACGCCCGGCCTGCCAGTCGGCACGCCAGTGTTCCAGGGTCGCCTCGGCATGCCGTGGATGGAACAGCGCCACCCGCGGCAGCGCCTGCGGTTCGCGCCAGGCGTAGTCGCGGCCGAGGCACTGGCTGGCCAGGCAGCGGTAGAACTGCCCGGCGTTCTCCAGGCCACCCTGGCGCAAGTATTGCCAGAAGCGCTCGGCCTGCTCCGCCGGCAGGTTGCCGAGGGCGCTCAGCTCCGGGTCGGGGCGGTCGTCGCCGGGCACCGGGATCAGCAGCGCGCCGCGCTCGGCCAGCGCCACCAGTTGCTCCACGCCGTAGCGCCAGTAGCCGATGCCGCCGTGCAGCGAAAGCAGGATCACCCGTGCGTGCCGCAGCACTTCCTCGACGTAGAGGTCCACCGAGGCGTGGTTCTGCAACTGCATGGGGTTGGCCAGGCGCAGGCTCGGGTAGTCGTCCGGCAGCGCACGGGCGGCCTCGGCCAGCAATGCCAGGTGCGAATCGCCGCTGCAGAGGATCACCAGCTCGGCGGGAGTCTGGGCCAGGTGGGCGATGCCGTCGTCGGGAACGAAGCCGCCAGGTTGGGTGCGCAACAGGTGCATGGACGTTCTACCGGTAGGACGCAAGAAGCTGGGGCCGGCGAATCGCCATCGCCGGCCCCGGCCGGGGATCACGGATCAGGCAAGCGCTGTGCGCAGCTGGT
This sequence comes from Pseudomonas sp. KBN12P06040, assembly GCF_037574965.1. Taxonomy (NCBI): domain Bacteria; kingdom Pseudomonadati; phylum Pseudomonadota; class Gammaproteobacteria; order Pseudomonadales; family Pseudomonadaceae; genus Pseudomonas; species Pseudomonas sp. KBN12P06040. The sequence goes on along the minus strand of NZ_JBBELS010000001.1, from coordinate 2,289,255 downwards.
TGGCGATGGCGGCCTGGTCCAGCTCCTGGCCGATCACCACCAGCCGGGTACTGCGGGCTTCGTCGGCCAGCCACTTGCGGTCGAAATGCCTGTCGAAGCGCTTGCCGACGCCCTGCACCAACAGGCGCATGGGCTTGCCCGGAATGGCGGCGAACCCCTTGATGCGAAGTATGTCGTGACGCTCCACCAGTTCGCCGAGGGCCTCGAGCAGCGCAGACTCCTCCACCTCGGGGAGATCGACGTGGAAGGAGTCGAACTCGTCGTGGTCGTGGTCCTCGTGGCCTTCGTGGTCGTGGTGGGTCGGCCGGCCGTCGATGTGCAGCTCGGCCTCGGCGTTGAGGCCCAGCAAGACCGGGAGCGGCAGCTCGCCCCGGCTCGCCTCGACGATCTTCACCGCCGCCGGCAGCTCCCCGGCGATCTCCGCGCGGACCCGCGCCAGGGCCTCGGCGTCGAGCTGGTCGGCCTTGTTCAGGATCACCAGGTCGGCGCTGGCCAACTGGTCCTCGAACAGTTCGTGCAGCGGCGATTCATGGTCGAGGTTGGGGTCCTGGCGGCGTTGCTGGTCCACCTGCTCGGGATGGGCGGCGAAGGTGCCGGCCGCCACCGCCGGGCTGTCGACCACGGTGATCACCGCGTCGACCGTGCAGGCGTTGCGGATTTCCGGCCACTGGAAAGCCTGCACCAGCGGCTTGGGCAGGGCCAGGCCGCTGGTCTCGATGAGGATCTGGTCAAGGTCGCCGCGGCGCGCCACCAGCTCGCGCATCACCGGGAAGAACTCTTCCTGCACGGTGCAGCACAGGCAACCGTTGGCCAGCTCGAAAACGCGGCCCTGCGCCTCTTCTTCGCTGCAACCGATGGAACATTGCTTGAGGATCTCGCCGTCGATGCCGAGTTCGCCGAACTCGTTGACGATCACCGCGATGCGCCGGCCTTCGGCGTTGTCCAGCATGTGCCGGAGCAAGGTGGTCTTGCCGGCGCCGAGGAAGCCGGTGACGATGGTGACGGGGAGTTTCGCCAGGGTTTTCATGGGCAGCCCTTGTTCAGCTCGGCGGGCATGCGGACGAGTGGCGCGGACGCAGGGGCCGCGCAACGGATTCGCCACCGGATCACCCCGCCCGGTTGTATGGAAGTCTTGTCCCCGGGCATCGCGCCACGGGATCGACGAGGCAGGTCTCCTGGCTCACGGTCTGGCGTCTCCGCCGGTTCCCCGCCTTCCCGCGTCACGCAGTGGCATTGGGGAACGATCGCCGTTCACAGTTGCGGGGGCAGCCGCGGCATCGACCGCGTTCCCTCTTAGCCCCGCCGTCGCCGGCGAGGAACCTCGAACCGGCAAGGCTACGCAGTGCGCGGGCCAGGGTCAATCGGGCCGGTTGACGCCCGGCGGTCCTTCATGCTGTCCTAGGCGGGTTGTCCCAGGTGTCTCGTGCCGGCGCGCACGAGGTGAAACGGGAAGCCGGTGACGCTCTCCGAGCCAGTCCGGCGCTGCCCCCGCAACGGTAAGCGCATCGCGCGCGAGCCCGGAGACCGGCCTGGAACCTTTCGTTTGATTCACCCGCGGTGGGCGGGCGCAAGCGTGAAGCGGGCCGTCCGGTCCCGTTCCTCGTGCGTACTCCTCTGCCACGCCCATGCCAATCCAGAGGGAACGCACCATGTCCAGCAGCACCCTGGCGCACGCCAGCTCCACCACCTCCCTGTCGAAGCGACTGAGCCTGGCCATCGGCGCCGGCCTGCTCGGCGCGCTGCTGGTCTATTTCGCCGGTTTCTCGCACATCGACGCGGTACACAACGCCGCCCACGATACCCGGCACAGCTCCGGCTTCCCCTGCCACTGAGTCGCGAGAGAACCAGAATGATCAAGCGCATCGCCCAGACCGCCGGCTTCGCCGGCCTGCTCGCCGCCCTGCTGCTGACCCTGCTGCAGATTCTCTGGGTCACCCCGCTGATCCTCGAGGCGGAGACCTACGAGAAGAGCGAGCCGGTCGCGACCCAGCCCCACGAACACGCCCCCGGCGTCGCCGCCCATGTCCACGACGAGGAGGCCTGGGAGCCGGAGGACGGCTGGCAGCGTACCCTCTCCACCACCGGCGGCAACCTGGTGGTGGCGGTCGGCTTCGCCCTGATGCTCGCCGGCCTCTTCACCCTGCGCGCGCCGGGCCAGACCTGGCAGGGCCTGCTCTGGGGCCTGGCCGGCTACGCGGTGTTCTGCCTTGCGCCGTCGCTGGGCCTGCCGCCGGAGCTGCCGGGTACCGCCGCGGCCGACCTGGTGCAACGCCAGTACTGGTGGATCGCCACCGCCGCCGCCACCGCGGTGGGCCTGGCCCTGCTGGTGTTCGGCGGCAACTGGCCGCTGAAGCTGGTCGGCGCCGTCCTGCTGGCGCTGCCGCACCTGTTCGGCGCGCCGCAGCCCGAGGTCCATGCCAGCCTGGCGCCGGAAGCCCTGGCCCAGCGTTTCGTGATCGCCTCGCTGGTCAGCAATGCGCTGTTCTGGGCCGCCCTCGGCCTGGCCGCTGCCTGGCTGTTCCGGCGCAACCGGGGCGGCGTCGACGCCTGACCTCCTGCCACCCGCGACCCTTGCCGGTCGCGGGTCCATAGTGCCTCTCCTTCCATCTCCTCCGGTGCGCGCATGCCCCTGCCCATCCCCAGCCTGCTGATCGCCGGCATCGGCTGCCGCCGAGGCTGTAGCGCCGAGCATCTACGCGCGCTGCTGGAGCGAACGCTGGGCGAACACGGGCGCAGCCTGGCCGACCTGGACGCCCTCGCCAGCATCGACGGCAAACGCGACGAACCCGGCCTGCGGCAACTGGCCACGCTGCTAGAACGCCCCGTGCATTTCCTGGCGCCCGCCGTCCTGCACGACTACGAGCCGCGCCTGCTCAGCCCCTCCGCCGTCGCGCTGCGCGAAACCGGCTGCTCCAGCGTCGCCGAGGCCGCCGCCCTGGCCCTGGCCGAACGCCTGGGTGGCAGTCGCGCCGATCTGCTCGGGGCGAAACGCAGCGATGATCGGGCGAGCATCGCCCTGGCACGTCTTCTCACCGAACGAGAACTCCCATGACCGTCTATTTCATCGGCGCCGGTCCCGGCGACCCCGACCTGATCACCGTCAAGGGGCAGCGCCTGATCCGCCAGTGCCCGGTGATCCTCTACGCCGGCTCGCTGGTTCCGCAAGCGCTGCTCGAGGGGCACCAGGCCGGCCAGGTGGTGAACACCGCCGAGCTGGACCTCGAACAGATCGTCGAGCTACTCGCGCAAGCCCATCGCCGCGGCCTCGACGTAGCCCGCGTGCATTCCGGCGATCCCTCCCTGTACGGCGCCATCGGCGAGCAGATTCGCCACCTGCGCGAACTCGGCATCCCCTATGAGATCGTCCCCGGAGTCACCGCCACCGCCGCCTGTGCCGCCCTGCTCGGCTGCGAGCTGACCCTGCCCGAAGTGTCCCAGACGCTGATCCTGACCCGCTACGCCGCACGCACGAAGATGCCGGAAGGCGAGAGCCTGGGCGACCTGGCGCGGCACCGGGCGACCCTGGCGATCCACCTGGGCGTCGCCCACCTGGCGAAGATCGTCGAGGAACTGCTGCCGCACTACGGCGCCGACTGCCCGGTCGCGGTGATCCACCGGGCCAGTTGGCCCGACCAGGAACAGGTTCGCGGCACCCTCGGCGACATCCTGCCCAAGGTCGCCGCCAGGAATTTCCGTCGCACCGCGCTGATCCTGGTCGGCGAGGTGCTGGCCGCCGAAGGCTTCGCCGACTCTTCGCTGTACCGCGCCGAGCATCGACATCTCTATCGACCCGGCGAATGAACCGCCGTCCTTAGGTTCGGCGCCGACCACCGGCAGCACGCCTAGACTCGTCGCAAGGCTTGCGACAGCGGGCCGGCACGGCTAGCGTTCAGCGCTGGCCCCTTTTTTCCTGAAGCCTTCGGACACCCATGAAACGATTCCTCCTCGGTCTGGTTCTGCTGCTGGCGGTCGCCGCCGGCGTCCTCTACTTCGTCCCGGCTACCCTCCTCGCCAGCGTACGCACCGTCGAGCGCGGCCTCGCCGGTCTCAGCGAGCACAGCGTGCAGGTCGACAACCTGGAGATCGCCTACCTGGAAGGCGGCTCGGAAAAGAACCCGACCCTGTTGCTGATCCACGGCTTCGGCGCCGACAAGGACAACTGGCTGCGCTTCGCCCGGCCGCTGACCGAGCGCTACCATGTGGTCGCCCTCGACCTGCCCGGCTTCGGCGACAGCAGCAAGCCGCAACAGGCCAGCTACGACGTCGGCACCCAGGCCGAGCGAGTCGCCAATTTCGCCGCCGCCATCGGCGTGCGCCGCCTGCACCTGGCCGGCAACTCCATGGGCGGGCACATCGCCGCGCTCTACGCGGCGCGCCATCCGGAACAGGTGCTATCGCTGGCGCTGATCGACAACGCCGGGGTAATGCCGGCGCGCAAGAGCGAACTGTTCGAGGACCTGGAGCGCGGCGAGAATCCCCTGGTGGTGCGCCAGCCGGAAGACTTCCAGAAGCTGCTCGACTTCGTGTTCGTCCAGCAACCGCCGCTGCCGGCGCCGCTCAAGCGCTACCTCGGCGAACGCGCGGTAGCCGCGTCGGCGTTCAACGCGCAGATATTCGAACAACTGCGCCAGCGCTACATCCCGCTGGAGCCGGAACTGCCGAAGATCGAGGCACCGACCCTGCTGCTATGGGGCGACCGCGACCGCGTGCTGGACGTCTCCAGCATCGAGGTGATGCGTCCGCTGCTGAAGCGGCCCAGCGTGGTGATCATGGAAAACTGCGGACACGTGCCGATGGTCGAACGCCCGGAGGAAACCGCGCAGCACTACCAGGCCTTCCTCGACGGCGTACGGAACGCCCAGGTGGCCGGTCGCTGAAAACGCGAACCGGCGCCTGGGCGCCGGTTCGGGGGAGCGGGAGCCGTCGCGAGGACGGCTCGGATACAGGCCTCAGGCCTGGATCAGGTTGGCGATCTGCACGTCCGGGTTGACGTCCTGCTCGTAGTCGACCCCAGCGACCTCGAAACCGAACAGGTTGAGGAACTCGCTCTTGTAGCCGGCGAAGTCGGTCAACTCGTAAAGGTTCTCGTTGGTTACCTTGTCCCACAGCTCCTCGACACGGGACTGCACTTCCGGCTGCAGTTCCTTGTAGTCGGCACGCAGGCGGCCTTCCTCGTCGAGGCGCGGCTCGGCGCCGTACAGGCTCTCCCGGTACAGGCCGTCGACCTGCTCGATGCAACCTTCGTGGGTGCCCTGCTCCTTCATCACCTTGAACAGCAGCGACAGGTACAGCGGCATCATCGGGATCGCCGAGCTGGCCTGGGTCACCACCGCCTTGAGCACCGACACGCGCGCATCGCCGCCCAGAGGGGCGAGCTTGTCGCGGATACCGAGGACCTTCTGGTCGAGATCCTTCTTGGCCGCGCCGATGGAACCGTTCCAGTAGATGTCGTGGGTGATCTTCTCGCCCAGGTAGGTGAACGCGGTGGTCTTCGCGCCGTCGGCCAGCACGTCGGCTTCCAGCAGCGCGTCGATCCACATCTGCCAGTCCTCGCCGCCCATCACCGCAACGGTATCGGCGACTTCCTGGTCGCTGGCCGCCTCCAGGACCACGTCCTTGATCACTTCCTTGTCGGTGTCCAGGCCACGGAAGCTGACCGACTTGCCGATCGGCTTGAGGGTCGAGGAGAACACTTCGCCGCTCTTCGGATGGGTACGGCGCGGCGCGGCCAGGCTGTAGACCACCAGGTCGACCTTGCCGAGATCGCGCTTGATGGTCTCGATGGTCAACCGCTTCACCTCGTCGGAGAAAGCGTCGCCATTGATGCTGCGGGCATACAGGCCTTTCTCGTGGGCGAACTTCTCGAAGGCCGCCGAGTTGTACCAGCCGGCGGTGCCCGGCTTGCTCTCGCTGCCCGGACGCTCGAAGAACACCCCGAGGGTATCGGCGCCGGAACCGAACGCGGCGGTGATGCGGGCAGCCAGGCCATAGCCGGTGGAGGAACCGATGACCAGGACCTTCTTCGGTCCGTTGACGACGGGGCCCTTGGCCTCGACGTAGTCGATCTGTTGCTTGACGTTGGCCTCGCAGCCTGCCGGATGGGTAGTGACGCAGATGAAGCCACGCACGCGCGGTTTGATGATCATGAAAACCTCGGTTGCTAGATGCCGGAAAAGCACATTCAGGAGCTAGAGACGTCGCGCATTGTAAATGAGACACCTCCGCTTGGGCGGACCGAAGGCAGGAATCGTGACCAAAGGGTCACGCGTCGCAGCCCGGACATAAAAAAACCCGCTCCGGGGAGCGGGTCTTGTCGGCTTGGAATCGGGCTCAGACGGCCTTTTCCAGCTCCGGTACGGCGTCGAACAGGTCGGCGACCAGGCCGTAGTCGGCGACCTGGAAGATCGGCGCCTCTTCGTCCTTGTTGATCGCGACGATCACCTTCGAGTCCTTCATGCCCGCCAGGTGCTGGATGGCACCGGAGATACCTACCGCGATGTACAGCTGCGGGGCGACGATCTTGCCGGTCTGGCCGACCTGCATGTCGTTCGGCACGAAACCGGCGTCGACCGCGGCGCGGGAAGCGCCGACTGCGGCACCCAGCTTGTCGGCCAGGGCGTAGAGGATCTTGAAGTTGTCGCCGTTCTGCATGCCGCGGCCGCCGGAGACCACGATCTTGGCAGCGGTCAGTTCCGGACGGTCGGACTTGGCCAGCTCTTCGCCGACGAAGGCGGACTTGCCGGCATCGGCCGGGCCGGAAACCTGCTCGACGGCAGCCGAACCGCCTTCGGCGGCGACGGCGTCGAAGCCGGTGGTACGCACGGTGATCACCTTGACCGCAGCCGAGGACTGCACGGTAGCGATGGCGTTACCGGCGTAGATCGGACGCTTGAAGGTGTCGGGGCTGACCACTTCGACGATCTCGGAGATCTGGTCGACGTCCAGCAGCGCGGCGACGCGCGGCAGGAAGTTCTTGCCGTTGGTGGTAGCCGGGGCCAGCACGTGGCTGTAGTTCTTGCCCAGCTCGGCGATCAGCGGTGCGACGTTTTCCGGCAGTTGATGGGCGTAGGCGGCGTTGTCGGCGACCAGCACCTTGGAGACGCCCTCGACCTTGGCGGCGGCTTCGGCCACGGCGGCAACGTTCTGTCCGGCGACCAGCACGTGGATGTCGCCGCCAATGGCCTTGGCAGCGGCAACGGTGTTCAGGGTGGCAGCCGCCAGGGCCGCGTTGTTGTGCTCAGCGATAACCAGGATAGCCATTAGATTACCTTCGCCTCGTTCTTCAGTTTCTCTACCAGTTCAGCCACGGACTTGACCTTGATGCCAGCGGAGCGTGCAGCCGGCGCCTCGACCTTCAGGGTCTTCACGGTGGAAGCGGTGGAAACGCCCAGGGCGTCCGGGGTCACCACGTCCAGCGGCTTCTTCTTGGCTTTCATGATGTTCGGCAGCGACGCGTAGCGCGGCTCGTTCAGGCGCAGGTCGGTGGTGACGATGGCCGGCAGGTTCAGCGCGACGGTCTGCAGACCGCCATCGATCTCGCGGGTCACGTTGACCTTGTCGCCAGCGACCTCGACCTTGGAGGCGAAGGTGCCCTGGGCGTAGCCGGTCAGCGCGGCGAGCATCTGGCCGGTCTGGTTGTTGTCGCTGTCGATGGCCTGCTTGCCGAGGATCACCAGCTGCGGCTGCTCCTTGTCGACCACGGCCTTGAGCAGCTTGGCCACGGCCAGGGAGTTCAGCTCGTCGTTGCTCTCCACCAGGATCGCACGGTCAGCGCCCAGCGCCAGCGCGGTGCGCAGTTGCTCCTGGGCGGCGGTCGGGCCGACGGAGACAGCGACGATCTCGGTAGCCACGCCTTTCTCTTTCAGGCGTACGGCTTCTTCCACGGCGATTTCGCAGAAGGGGTTCATGGACATCTTGACGTTGGCGAGGTCGACGCCGGAGTTGTCCGCCTTGACGCGGACCTTGACGTTGTAGTCGACCACTCGTTTGACTGCTACAAGAACCTTCATGGATTCCTCGTTATTCTCCGGTGAATAAGGATGTCGCCAGACAGGCCTGGCCGGTGATGCTCGCCGGCCGGAAACCGACACTCTGCTAGACAGCGACCGCAAAACCGCCCGTATCTTGACCGGATCACCCTTTTCGGTCAATACGGCAAAAGGGTGGTTTCCCCCCCTCGAATGCCGATTCTATCAGGCTTCCAAAGAATTCAAACAAACGTTTGTATTGGACCTGCCCATGCAGCTATATATAATGCGCCCGCTCTGATCAGGGAAAGATCTCAGCCACCAATAAACAGATACCGTGAGCCTTGAGTAGGAGATCGATAGTGGAACGCGAATACATGGAATTCGACGTCGTCATCGTCGGCGCCGGCCCCGCCGGTCTGTCCGCCGCATGCCGACTGAAGCAGAAGGCCGCCGAAGCCGGTCAAGAGATCAGCGTCTGCGTGGTCGAGAAGGGTTCCGAAGTGGGCGCCCACATCCTCTCCGGCGCGGTGTTCGAGCCGCGCGCGCTGAACGAGCTGTTCCCCGACTGGAAGGAACTCGGCGCGCCGCTCAATACTCCGGTGACCGGCGACGACATCTACGTCCTGAAGAGCGCCGAGAGCGCTACCAAGGTGCCCAACTTCTTCGTGCCCAAGACCATGCACAACGAGGGCAACTATATCATCTCCCTGGGCAACCTCTGCCGCTGGCTGGCCCAGCAGGCCGAAGGACTGGGCGTGGAGATCTATCCGGGCTTCGCCGCCCAGGAAGCGCTGATCGACGAGAACGGCGTGGTCCGCGGCATCGTCACCGGCGACCTCGGCGTCGACCGCGAAGGCAACCCGAAAGAAGGCTACTACACCCCCGGCATGGAGCTGCGGGCCAAGTACACCCTGTTCGCCGAAGGCTGCCGCGGGCACATCGGCAAGCAACTGATCAAGAAATACAACCTGGACAGCGAGGCCGATGCCCAGCACTACGGTATCGGCATCAAGGAAATCTGGGACATCGACCCGTCCAAGCACAAGCCCGGCCTGGTGGTCCATACCGCCGGCTGGCCGCTGAACGACGAAAATACCGGCGGCTCGTTCCTCTACCACCTGGAGAACAACCAGGTGTTCGTCGGCCTGATCATCGACCTGTCCTACAGCAACCCGCACCTGTCGCCGTTCGACGAGTTCCAGCGCTACAAGCACCACCCGGTGGTCAAGCAGTACCTGGAAGGCGGCAAGCGCGTGGCCTACGGCGCCCGGGCCATCTGCAAGGGCGGCCTGAATTCGCTGCCGAAGATGGTCTTCCCCGGCGGCGCGCTGATCGGTTGCGACCTCGGCACCCTGAACTTCGCCAAGATCAAGGGCAGCCACACCGCGATGAAGTCCGGCATGCTCGCCGCCGACGCGATCGCCGAGGCCCTGGCCGCCGGCCGCGAAGGCGGCGACGAGCTGTCCAACTACGTCGATGCGTTCAAGGCCAGCTGGTTGTACGACGAACTGTTCCGCAGCCGCAACTTCGGCGCGGCCATCCACAAGTTCGGCGCTATCGGCGGCGGCGCGTTCAACTTCATCGACCAGAACATCTTCGGCGGCAAGATCCCCGTCACCCTGCATGACGACAAGCCGGACTACGCCTGCCTGAAGAAGGCCAGCGAAGCGCCGAAGATCGACTACCCGAAGCCGGACGGCAAGCTCAGCTTCGACAAGCTGTCCTCGGTGTTCCTCTCCAATACCAACCACGAGGAAGACCAGCCGATCCACCTCAAGCTGGCCGACGCGAGCATTCCGATCGAGAAGAACCTGCCGCTCTACGACGAGCCGGCCCAGCGCTACTGCCCGGCAGGCGTGTACGAAGTGGTGGCCAACGACGACGGCAGCAAGCGCTTCCAGATCAACGCGCAGAACTGCGTGCACTGCAAGACCTGCGACATCAAGGACCCGGCGCAGAACATCACCTGGGTGGCGCCGGAAGGTACCGGCGGGCCGAACTACCCCAACATGTAAGGCAAACGAAAAAGGCTCCCTCGGGAGCCTTTTTTTCATGCTGCGCCTGTCAGTCCGGCTGCGGGCCGATGGGAAAGAACTCGCCGTGGCTCCAGACGCCGAGCCATTCGATGCCGTCGATCCGGCGCGGCACCGCCAGCTCGACCAGTTGGTAGAACACGTTGCGATGCACCAGCGCCTCGAGGTTGTCGCGCACCCGCAGGTAGGGCGTGGGTTCCTGGGTGCGGGGGTCGATCTCGACGCGCAGCGGATGCCCGGCGTCCGCCTCGACCTCGTCCTCGACGTTGGTGGCGAAGCGCAGTACCTGCGCCCCGCCCTCGCCCTGCACCTGCAGGGTCACCGCGACGAAGGGCGCATCGTCGACGCGGATACCGACCTTTTCCACCGGAGTCACCAGGAAATAGTCGTCGCCGTCGCGGCGAATGATGCTGGAGAACAGCTTCACCATCGGCTTGCGTCCGATCGGCGTGCCCAGGTAGAACCAGCTGCCGTCGCGGGCGATGCGCATGTCGATGTCGCCGCAGAACGGCGGATTCCACAGGTGCACGGGCGGCAGGCCCTTCTTTTCGCCCCTGGGGATCTGCGCCAGCAGGTCGTTGGCCTTGCCGGTATCACTCATAGCCTGTTCCTCGACTGTTCAGGCCCAGCAATTCCTGGGCGTATTGCTCCAGCGGCGGACGCAGCAGGTCTTCCGGGGTGGCGTCGTAGAACGTCAGGAAACCGCCGCGGCTGCGAATGGTCGCGCTGTCCACCAGGAAACGGGTGCTGGTCTCGATCAGCATGACCTGGATGACACTGCGATCGCGCCCGACCCGGCCGAGTTCCTCTTCGTCTTCCCACTCCTCCCAGTTGCCGATCCTGTTGTCGCCCCGGGCGAAACGGCAGTACAGCAGGTAGTGGGCGCCGGCGGCACGCGCCTCGCGCATCGCGTCGTCCAGGCCGAGCGGCGCCTTGGCGCGGCGCACCAGCGGGAAATACTCGACGAAACCTTCGAAGGCCTGCTCGGCCACCACGTTCGGCCGCGCGTACCGGTAGCCCGGCGGCACGAACGGGCCCTGGCCGATGTAGATGAAGGAGTCGGCCTGGATCCGCCGGTTGTTGCTGCGCTGGCTGGCGCTGTGATCGAGCACCCCGGCGTCGCGCAGGTAGTAGTCGGCGCCGTCGGCCAGGTCGCTGGGCTTCATGCAGGCGGACAGGCTGCCCAGGAGGAGCATCGCCAGGGCAATACGGAACAGGTGCAACATCGGTCATCTCCCCTGCCGGCGTCGGAAAACCGGCGAATGACGAGCCGATGCAGCTTCCGCGCCATCACAGGCCACGCTGCCACTCCTGGCGCAGGGCAGCGTGCTGCGGCTGCTCGATGGCCTGGCGGACCTCGGCCAGCAGGCGCGCCTTGTCGGCACCCAGCTCGCCCTTGAGCACCAGATAGTTGGAAGCGTGGTCGCTGCGAAATACCGTGTCTTCGAGCTCCAATCCCTGCAACAGGCGTTCGACCTCGACGAACAGGGCACGCCGATCCAGCGCCTCGAAATCGGCGAAGCCAGCACGGAAACGCTGCTCGCCGGTAGGGAAACTCACCACCAGGGTCGACAGGTACTCCGGCTGGGCGGCGTTCATCAGGCGCGCGGAGTTGTCCGCGTGCTGCGCGCTCAGGGTCATTCCGCCCAGACCGTTGAGGATCATCACCGAACGACTGATCCCCGCCTCGCCAAGCTTTTCCAGCGCATCCAGGGTAGAGGAATAGGTCTCGCCCTTGTTGACCCGTGCCAGCACTTCGTCGTCGCCGGACTCGGCGCCGACATAGGCCATTCGCAGCCCGGCGTCGGCCAGTTCGCGCAACTCGTCGACCGACTTCCTGCGCAGGTTGCGCGGCAGGCAGTAGCTGGATACCCGCTCCACCTCCGGCAAGTGCTCGCGAATCGCCTGCAGCACCGCGAGCAGCCGGCGGGTCGGCAATACCAGGGCGTCGCCATCGGCGAGAAACACCCGCTTGACGATCAGGCGCTCGCCGCAGCGGCGGATCTCCTCCAGTACCTCGTTCTCGTCGCGGGCGCGAAATTTCTTTTGCGGCTGGGTATACATCTCGCAAAAGCCGCATTTGTTCCAGGAACAGCCATTGGTCACCGGGAGGATCAGCGAATGCGCCTCGCTCGGGGGCCGGAACACCGGTTCGATGTAGTGGATAGGGAATTCACGGACACTCATCGGAGAACTCCTGAACGAACGTGGAGCCGCCAGCGGGCCGGTGCCGCCGGCGGATTCGCCGGAAATGGGCAGCCGACGTCCCGCCGGCGGATCGATGGGCGACGAGTATATCCCTGCCGGCAAAGAGTGCGCGGGGCGCAGTGACTGCGTCCCGGCACCACAGGCATCAGGCGCTGGGAGCGTCGCCTTCGCGCTTGCGCTTGTTGCCCATGCGCACGCCGATATCCATCAGGAAGTGGAAGAAACCTTCCTGGTCTTCCAGCACCTCGCGCCAGAACGGCGAGTGGTACAGCGCCACGGCGCCATGCACCAACGCCCAGGCAGCGCAATAATGGAAGTACGGCGGAACATTCTCCAGCTTGCCGTCGGCGATACGCTCCTTGATCAGCTGGGTCAGGCGTTCGAAGTTGGAGGCGCGGATCTTGTGCAGTTCCTCGACCATCTCCGGCACCTGGCTGGTCTTCACCACCTTCTCTTCCAGGCGGTCGAACAGGCGGTAGCGCTGCGGATCGCGCATGCGGAACTCGAAGTAGGCGCGCGACAGGGCTTCCTTGTCGCGGGCTACGTCTTCGGAATGGAACAGGGCGGCGAGATCGCGCTCGTAGTCCAGCATCAGGCGCAGGTAGATCTCCGCCTTGGACTTGAAGTGCTTGTAGATCGTGCCTTTGCCGATGCCGACGGCATCCGCGATCATCTCGACCGTTACGCTGTCTTCCCCCTGTTCGAGGAACAGCTTGAGGGCGGTATCGAGAATCTCCTGTTCACGGCGACGAAATTCACGAACTTTGCGAGGCTCTTTCTGCATAAAAAGACTGTCAGGTCAAAATGAGTCAAAAATCGAAGCCGCGTATTATGCCTATTCAGCACGAAAATGCACGGAACATCCGACGATGAATTGTTACCAGGACGAATTCGACCAGACCAACGGTCTGCGCTACCTCAACCACGCAGCGGTCGCACCCTGGCCTAGACGCGCCGCCGACGCGGTGAGCGCCTTCGCCCGGGAGAACGTCGCCCACGGCGCCAGCGACTATCCGGAATGGCTGAAGATAGAACATCGCCTGCGCGAGCGCCTTGCCCGACTGCTCAATGCGCGCGCCGGCAGCGACCTCGCACTGGTCAAGAACACCTCCGAGGCGCTTTCCTTCGTAGCCTTCGGCCTGGATTGGCGAGAGGGCGACCAGGTCGTCATCGGCAACGAGGAGTTCCCCTCCAATAGAGTGGTCTGGGAAGCCTTGCGCCCGCGCGGCGTCGAAGTGGTCGAGGTCGGTCTCGCCGGCGACGACCCCGAGGGCGCCCTGCTCGCCGCCTGCGGCCCACGCACCCGCCTGCTGTCGATCAGCGCGGTGCAGTACGCCAGCGGCCTGCGCCTTGACCTGGAGCGCATCGGCACGGGATGTCGCCGCCGCGGCGTGCTGTTCTGCATCGACGCGATCCAGCAGCTCGGCGCCCTGCCCTTCGACGTACAGGCCTACGATTGTGCCTTCGCCATGGCCGATGGGCACAAGTGGATGCTCGGCCCCGAAGGGCTGGGCGTCTTCTATTGCCATCCCGAGCAGCGCGAGCGCCTGGCGCTGCACGAATATGGCTGGCACATGCTGGAACATGCCCTCGATTACGAGCGTCGCGACTGGCGGCCGGCGCGCAGCGCCCGGCGCTTCGAATGCGGCAGCCCGAACATGCTCGGCGCGATGGCCCTGGAGGCCAGCCTGGGGCTGTTGGAGGAGGTCGGCATGGAGCGGGTCGGCAGAGACATCGCCGAGCGCGTCCAGTGGCTACAGGACGGTCTGTCGGGAATTCCCGGGGTACGCCTGCACAGTCCGCGGAACCCGAGCCGACGCGCGGGTATCCTGACCTTCAGCCTGGACGGCCAGGACAGCCGGACACTCTTCGAAACGCTTCGCCAGGAGCGGGTCATTTGCGCCCAGCGTGGCGGAGGTATCCGTTTTTCCCCGCACTTCTACACGAGTTCGACGGTGATCGACGACACCCTGGCGATCTTGCGCCAGGTCGCAGGCACCTAGGTGCTCAAGGACGGCGAGGGTATTCCAAATCTGTTTAAAAAACCGCCAGCCCTGTCTGGACGCCCCACGAACATGACCAATACTGAAAGGTACTGGCGCGCGGTATCTCCCCCCAAGTACCCAGCCAGTGAAGGTACCGAGGAATGCGTACCTTTGTTCCACTCCTAATGGTCTTGACCCGGATTCATCCCCCAGAACCCGGGTTTTTTTTATCCGTTTGTCGGCCTAGCGGGCCAACGGAAACAGCCGATGGAAATTGGCGGTAGTCTGCTCCGCCAGGGTTTCCAGGCTGACGCCACGCAACGTCGCGAGGAATTCGGCGACATCGCGCACGTATTCCGGCAGGTTCGGCTTGCCGCGATGGGGAATCGGCGCCAGGTAGGGCGAGTCGGTCTCCACCAGCAGGCGGTCGGCCGGTACCTGGCGAGCCACCTCGCGCAGGGCATCGGCATTGCGGAAGGTGACGATGCCGGACAGGGAAATGTAGAAGCCCAGGTCCAGCGCCGATCGCGCCATCTCCCAGTCCTCGGTGAAGCAATGCAGCACGCCGGCCTGCGGCAACGCCGCCTCGCGCAGCAGCGCCAGCGTATCGGCGCGCGCCTCGCGGGTGTGCACGATCACTGGCTTGGCGGTGATCCGCGCGGCTTCCAGGTGCAGGCGAAACGCCTCCTGCTGCAACTCGGCGGCTTCCGGTTCGTAGTGGTAGTCGAGGCCGGTCTCGCCGATCGCCACCACCCGCGGATGCGCCAGTTCGCCTAGCAGCCAGTCCAGCGCTGGCGCGCTTCCGGGCTCCAGGTCCAGCGGGTGCACGCCGACCGAACAGTGCACGTCGGCATAGCGCTCGGCCAGGGCCTTCACCGCCTGGGCATTGTCGGCGCTGACGCCGATGCAGAGGAATTGACCGACGCCACGCGCTCGCGCGGCATCCAGCGCCGCATCGAGCGAGCCGCCATGGGCGGCCAGGTCGAGGCGATCGAGGTGGCAGTGGGAATCGACCAGCATGATCCTGTCTAGCGTTACATCGTGTGGGTCGGCCGGTCCGACTTCAGCGCCCCAGCCAGGTAGGTTTCGATCTTGTTGCGGGCGGTGTTGTCACCGTCGTTGAACTGCACGCCGATGCCCGCCGCACGGTTGCCCTGAGCGCCCTTCGGGGTGATCCAGACGACCTTGCCGGCCACCGGGATCTTCTCCGGCTCTTCCATCAGGTTGAGCAGCATGAAGACCTCGTCGCCAAGCTTGTAGTTCTTGTTGGTGGGAATGAACAGCCCGCCGTTCCTGATGAACGGCATGTAGGCGGCGTAAAGCACGGACTTGTCCTTGATGGTCAAGGACAGGATGCCGTTACGCGGCCCCAGATTGGGTGGCAAACTCATGCAGGTTCCTGCCAGTCGAATATCAGCGGGATTCTAGCCCGGCCCGGGCAGGCTTGCCCACTGCACCAGCAGGGCTTCGAGAAGCAGGACACGGTTGAGGTTGGCCTTGTTCAACACTTTCTGCCGCTGTTGCAGCAGCCAGTCCTGCATGGCCAGCACCTTGGCCTGCCCGGACTTGTCGCCCAGGTACTGGATCACCTTGCGCATGTCGGCCAGCCCCAGCCCCTCCTCGTCGCGGGTCAACTGGTAGCGCAGGATGCCCAGCGTCCAGTCGCAGAACCAGTCGAACAGCAATGGCAGCGGCACGCTGTTCCAGCTTTCGGCCAGTGGGCTGGCGGTGATCTGCTGCTTGAGCAGCTTCTTCACCCCCTCGACCACCTGCGCGCGCTGCTCGCGCACACCCTGGCCGTGCAGGCGCTGGGCGGTGAGCGGCGAGCCGCCGGAAAGCGCCAACAGTTCCTCCAGGGCCTCGGCCGGCTCGTCGGGCAGGGCCCGCGCCAGCCATTCCAGACTCGCCGCCGCACCCGGCAAAGGGCAGGCCTGCTGCACGCAGCGGCTCTTGATGGTCGGCAACAGGCGGCTGGGCTGGTGGCTGATCAGCAGCAGCACGGTATCGCCCGAGGGCTCTTCGAGGCTTTTCAACAGGGCGTTGGCGGCATTCACGTTCATCGCCTCGGCGGGCTCGAGCAACACGACCTTGCGCCCGCCCAGTTGCGCGGTCTGCACCACGAAGCCAACCAGGTCGCGGACCTGGTCGACCCGGATCGGTTTCTCCGCTTCCTCCGGCTCCAGCACGAAGTAGTCCGGATGAGTACCGGCGGCCAGCAACTGGCAGGCCTTGCACTCGCCGCATGCGCCAGCGGCGGCGGGCCGCTGGCAGAGCAGCTGGGCGGCCCAATGCTCGGCCAGGGCGCGCTTGCCGATCCCGGCGGGACCGTAGAGCAGATAGGCGTGGGCGTGCTGGGCGCGGCCGCCCAGTTGGCTCCAGAGCGCCTGCTGCCAGGGATAGATATCAGCCATTCAGACGCTCCAGCAGATTCGGCAGCAGCCGATCCAGGCCAGCCTGCACCTCGGCCAGCGGCAACCCGGCGTCGAGCACCTGGTAACGCTCCGGGGCCTGCGCGGCGCGCTGCAGGTAGGTCTGACGCACGGCCTCGAAGAAGCGTCGGTCCTCCTGCTCGAAACGGTCGAGCCGGCCACGCGCCGCCGCCCGCGCCAGGCCGATTTCCACCGGCAGGTCGAAGACCAGCGTGAGGTCGGGCCGCAGGTCGCCCTGGACGAAGCTTTCCAGCGCGGCGATGCGCGCCTCCGGCAAGCCGCGCCCGCCGCCCTGGTAGGCATAGGTGGCATCGGTGAAGCGATCGCAGAGCACCACGGCCCCGCGCGCCAGTGCCGGACGGATGACCCCGGCGATATGCTGGGCCCGCGCGGCGAACATCAGCAACAGCTCGGTATCGGCGGCCATCGGCTCGTCGCTGGGCGCCAGCAGCAGCTCACGGATGCGCTCGGCGAGAGGCGTGCCGCCAGGCTCGCGGGTCAACTGCACCTCGATGCCGCGCTCGCGCAGGCGCTCGGCCAGGTAGTCGCGGTTGGTGCTCTTGCCGGCCCCTTCCGGGCCCTCCAGGGTGACGAACAGGCCGGTCACACGGCACTCCTTATCTTGGCTGCGCCGCTCATTGTGGCGGCGGGGTGATGGGCGCGGGGCTGGAGCGATAGTCCGAGCGACGCTTCAACTGATACTCGCGGACCGCCTTGTTGTGTTCGTCCAGGCTGCTGGAGAACACGTGGCTGCCATCGCCGCGCGCCACGAAATACAGGGTCTCGCCCTCGGCCGGATGCAGCGCGGCGCGAATCGCCTCGCGCCCGGCCAGGGCGATCGGGGTCGGCGGCATGCCCGGCACCACATAGGTATTGTAAGGGGTCGGTTCGCGCAGGTCGGCGCGGGTGATCTTGCCGTTGTAGCGCTCGCCCATGCCATAGATCACCGTCGGATCGGTCTGCAACAGCATGCCGCGCTGCAGGCGGCGGACGAAGACGCCGGCGATCTGCGAACGCTCTTCCGGCACGCCGGTTTCCTTTTCCACCAGCGAGGCCATGATCAGCGCCTGGTAGGCGTCGCGATAAGGCAGATCCTGGCTGCGGCCATCCCATTCCTTGGCGAGGATGGTCTGCATGCGCTGGTAGGCCTTGCGCAGTATGTCGATGTCGCGCATGCCACGGGTGTAGCGGTAGGTATCGGGGAAGAAGCGCCCTTCGGCCACTTCGTCGGGCTTGCCGAGGCGTTGCATGATCTCGCCGTCGCTCAGGCCGGCCAGGGTCTGCTCCAGCTTGCCCTGCCTGGCGAGCGCTTCGCGCACCTGGCGGAAACTCCAGCCCTCGACCAGGGTCAGGCTGTACTGCACCACCTCGCCTTCACGCCAGAGTTCCAGCAGGTCGGCGCCCGTCATCCCCGGCAAGAGGCGGTATTCACCGCTGTGCAGGGCCTGGCCCGGCAGGTTGAAACGCCAGTAGAGGCGCAGCCAGAACGCGCCATGGAGCACCTCTTCCTGCTCCAGACGCGCGAGCATGCCGCCCGGCGTGGAGCCCGAGGAAACGTCCAGCAGGCGCTCCTCGGTCAATTGCAGGGGCTGCTCCAGCGCCCGCTGCTGCTGCCATGCAGCCAGGCCGACGCAGAGGCCAACGAACAACAGGCCACTCTCCAGCAGCACCAGCAGTTTGCGCATCAAAGTCAGAAATCCAGGTCGTCGCGAAGTTGGTCTTGCAGTTTACGGGTCAGCTCGCCGACCGGCCAGACGTGCTCGTCCAATGCCCGGACCGGCCAGATGCCGAACTGGCTGTTGCACAGAAAGACCTCGTCGGCCGTCGCCAGTTCAGCCATGGAAACATCCCGTATCGCCAGCGGGACGCCGATTCCTTCGGCGCGCTCGAGCAATTCCGCGCGCATCACTCCCGCGACGCCGCAGCGCCGCAGGTCAGGCGCCACGAGGGTGCCGTCGAGAACCAGCAGCAGGTTGCTGAACACCCCCTCCACCACCCGCTCGTGCACGTCCAGCATGAGCCCTTCGGCATGCCGGGCGTCGCTCCACTCGGCACGGGCGAGGACCTGCTCCAGGCGATTGAGGTGCTTGAGGCCGGCCAGCAGGGGCTGCTCGGCCAGGCGCGTACGGCAGGCGAACAGGCGCACGCCTTGCTGCCAGTGGCGCTCGGGATAGGCCGGACGCGGCGATCCGGAGAGGATTCGCCGCGGCGAGGCCTCGGCAGGCGGCGCGTAGCCACGCAAACCCTCGCCGCGGGTGACGATCAGCTTGGCGACACCGTCGCCCAGCGCCGCGCAGAACGCCAGCAACTCCTGGCGCAACGCTGCGGCGTCGAGAGGGATCGCCAGGCGTCGACACCCCTCTTCCAGGCGCGCCAGGTGGCGTTCCAGGAGACGCGGCGTGCCGGCGCGCACCGCCAGGGTCTCGAACAGCCCGTCGCCATAGGCCAGTCCGCGATCGCGCACGGACAGCTCGGCGGCGGGCCGGCCGTCGACCCAGTCCAGCATCAGTCGGCGAACCTGCGGAACACCAGGGTGCCGTTGGTCCCGCCGAAACCGAACGAGTTCGACAGGGCCACGTCGATCTTGCGCGGCTTGGCTTCGTGGGCCACCAGGTCGAGGTCGCAACCTTCGTCCGGGTTGTCCAGGTTGATGGTCGGTGGGGCGACCTGGTCGCGCAGGGCCAGCACGCTGAAGATCGCCTCCACCGCACCGGCGGCACCCAACAGGTGGCCGGTCATCGACTTGGTCGAACTCATCGACAGCGCATGGGCATGCTCGCCGAACACGCTCTTCACCGCGGCGATCTCGGCGATGTCGCCGGCCGGGGTGGAGGTGCCATGGGCGTTGATGTAATCGACCTGACGAGGATCCAGGCCGGCATCGCGCAGCGCGTTCTTCATGCAGCGGGCGGCACCGGCGCCGTCTTCCGGCGGCGCGGTCATGTGGAAAGCGTCGCCGCTCATGCCGAAGCCAACCAGCTCGGCATAGATCCGCGCGCCGCGGGCACGGGCGTGCTCCAGTTCTTCGAGCACCAGGGCGCCGGAACCGTCGGACAGGACGAAGCCGTCGCGATCCCGGTCCCACGGACGGCTGGCACGGGTCGGCTCGTCGTTGCGAGTGGAGAGCGCGCGAGCCGCGCCGAAACCGCCCAGGCCGAGACCGCAGGCAGCCATTTCGGAACCGCCGGCGACCATCACGTCGGCCTCGCCATAGGCGATGTTGCGAGCAGCCATGCCGATGCTGTGGGTACCGGTGGTGCAGGCGGTGGTGAGGGCGTAGTTGGGCCCCTGCAGACCCAGGTGGATCGACAGGAAGCCGGAAACCATGTTGATGATCGAACCGGGCACGAAGAACGGCGAGATGCGCCGCGGCCCCTGCTCGAACAGGGATCGGCAGTTGTTCTCGATATTGGTCAGGCCGCCGATACCGGAACCCATGGATACGCCGATACGCTCACGATTGGCGTCGGTGACCTCCAGGCCGGAATCGCGAACGGCCTGGAAGCTGGCGGCGAGACCGTACTGGATGAACAGGTCGAGCTTGCGGGCTTCCTTGGCGGACAGGTATTCCTCGACATTGAAACCCTTGACCGAACCACCGAAGCGGGTGGAATAGGCGGACAGGTCCATATGCTCGATCGGGGCGATCCCGCTGCGACCGGCGAGAATACCTTCCCAACTGCTCGGGACATCCAGGCCCAGCGGCGACAGCATGCCCATGCCAGTAATGACGACGCGTCTACGCGACACTACGACTTCCTCTTTCTCATTTCACGGGGTTGCGCCGACAGACTACCAGAGTAGGTAAGGCGCTAAAGAAAAGCCGCACGCCCTTACAGGCTGTGCGGCTTTTCCACGTCGGAAAATCCGACGACTACTTATTGCTGGTGAGCAACGATGTAGTCGATGGCTTCCTGAACGGTGGTGATCTTTTCAGCTTTCTCGTCAGGGATTTCGGTCTCGAATTCCTCTTCCAGAGCCATCACCAGCTCGACGGTGTCAAGGGAGTCGGCGCCCAGGTCTTCGACGAAGGAAGCGCTGTTGGTGACTTCTTCTTCCTTCACGCCGAGTTGTTCAGCGACGATCTTCTTAACGCGTTCTTCGATGGTGCTCATACCTTGTTTTCACTCCTATGGAAAATCCGAGCAGCTGGGCTGCGGGTAAGTGTATAGAAAGGGTTTTCTGCTTTTCAAGCTGAACGCCTCACCTTCCCACGGCCACTTCGATAATTCTATCTAATAACCCGGCTGCAATTCCGCAACGAATTCTAGACAGCGCTTATGACAGACCCGAGAAAGGTAACGTCACATTCAGCTCATGTACATCCCACCATTGACCGGCACGGTGGCCCCGGTCACATAGGCTGCGCCGTCCGAAGCGAGGAAGCCGACCACCTTGGCGATCTCTTCCGCCTGCCCCAGGCGACCCAGCGGAATCTGGCCCAGCAGCGCTTCGCGCTGGGCTTCCGGCAGCTCGCGGGTCATGTCGGTGTCGATGAAGCCCGGCGCCACCGCATTCACGGTAATGGCACGCGAACCGACTTCCCGGGCCAGCGCACGGGTGAAGCCCTCCAGGCCGGCCTTCGCCGCGGCATAGTTGGTTTGCCCGGCATTGCCCATGGCGCCGACCACGGAACCGATGTTGATGATGCGCCCCCAGCGGGCCTTGGTCATACCGCGCAGAACGGCTTTCGACAGACGGTAGAGACTGTTCAGGTTGGTGTTGACCACATCGAACCACTCGTCGTCTTTCATGCGCACCAGCAGATTATCGCGGGTGATGCCGGCGTTATTGACCACGATCAGCGGTTGGCCGAGATGCTGCTGGATGTGCTCCAGGGTCGCGGCTACGGATTCGTCGCTGGAAACGTCCAGGACCAGGCCCGCACCCTCGACGCCATTGGCCTTGAGGGTTTCGGCGATCTTCTCGGCGCCGGACGCGCTGGTCGCGGTGCCGATGACCACGGCACCCAGGCGCCCCAGTTCCAGCGCAATCGCCTGGCCGATGCCACGGCTGGCGCCGGTTACCAATGCGACCTTACCTTGCAGACTCATGGGATTCTCTCCTTTCTCTCTCAGGCCAGGGCGGCGCGCGTGGCGGCGAACGCCTCGACGCCATCCAGGCCATGGGTATTGATGCCCTTCGCGCAGCGCCTGTTGAGGCCTGCCAGGACCTTGCCCGGCCCGCACTCGACCAGCTCGGTGACGCCCTTTTCCGCCAGCAGCTGGATGCTCTCCACCCAGCGAACCGGGCTGTACAGCTGTGCCAGCAGGTCGCGGCGCAGCGTATCGAGATCAGCCGGCACGGCGGCGCTGACGTTCTGCACCAGCGCAATCTTCGGCGCCTGCCACTGCAGGCTTTCGACCGAGGCGGCGAACCGCTCGGCGGCCGGACGCATCAGCTCGCAATGCGACGGCACGCTGACCGGCAGCGCCACCGCGCGCCTGGCGCCGCGTGCCTTGCATGCCTCGATGGCACGCTCAACGGCAGCCGCGGCACCGGCGATCACTACCTGCCCCGGCGCGTTGAAGTTGACCGCGCTGACCACCTCGCCCTGGGCCGCCTCGGCACAGGCCGCCAATACATCGGCGTCTTCCAGGCCAAGGATCGCGGCCATGCCGCCCTGCCCCGCCGGAACCGCCTGCTGCATCAGTTGGCCCCTACGCTCGACCAGCTTGACCGCATCGGCGAACGCCAGGCTTTCGGCCGCGACCAGCGCGGAATATTCGCCCAGGCTGTGCCCGGCGACGAACGCCGGGCGCGCACCGCCCTCGGCCAGCCAGAGGCGCCAGAGCGCGATCGAAACCGTGAGGATGGCCGGCTGGGTCTTGTCGGTCTGGTTCAGGCGCTCTTCAGGACCATTCTGGACCAGCGCCCAAAGGTCGTAACCGAGCGCCTCGGAGGCCTCGGCGAAGGTATCGCGCACCAGCGCCTGCTGGGCGCCCAGCTCGGCCAGCATGCCGAGGGATTGCGAACCCTGGCCGGGGAAGACGAATGCGAGGGATGCAGACATTGAATAGGTCCCTTGTGGTCTTTTGCTCGTCAGAGATAACGCGCCAGCCGCGACTGGCGCAGGAAACTGAGTGTTGGATGGCTGCCTGGACCGCCCGGTCACACATTAGAGCAGCAGATGCTCGAGACGGCCATGCAATCGTTGCGGCAGGTTTTCCCGGACTTCCAGTGCCGCGCGACGCAAGGCGCTCTGGAAACCCTCCTCGGCGGCAGACCCATGGCTTTTCACCACTATCCCCTGCAATCCGAGGAAACTGGCGCCGTTATAGCGTGCCGGAGCGATATCGCCGCGCAGCCGGCGCAGCAGCGGCAACGCCAGCGCACCGACCAGCTTCGCCGCCAGTCCATCGCGGAAGCGCTGTTCGATCCGCGCCGACACCATGGCAGCCAGGCCTTCGCTGGCCTTCAGCAGGATGTTGCCGACGAAACCGTCGCAGACCACCACGTCGGCCTCGCCGCGATACAGGCCATCGCCCTCTATATATCCGCTGAAATTCAACCCCTGGGCCTTCTGCAACAGGCTCGCCGCCAGCTTGACCTGCTGGTTGCCCTTGATCTCCTCGGTCCCCACGTTGAGCAGGGCGACCCGGGGCGAGACGCAGCCCAAGGCCTCTGCCGCCACTGCGCCCATCACCGCGAACTGGTAGAGATGCTCGGCACTGCAATCCACGTTGGCGCCAAGGTCGAGCAGATGACAATGCCCCTTCTCGGTCGGAACCGCCGTCACCATCGCAGGGCGGTCGATACCGGGCAGGGTCTTCAGCAGGTGCCGCGACAGCGCCATCAACGCCCCGGTATTGCCGGCGCTGACGCACGCGTGCGCCCGGCCGTCGCGGACCAGCTCCAGCGCCACGCGCATGGAAGCGTCCGGCTTGCCACGCAAGGCCTGGGAGGGACGTTCGTCTGAACCTATCACTTCGCTGGCCGCATGCACGCGCAGGCGCTGCCGGTCGAGCGACGGATAGCGGGAAAGCAGTTCTTCGAGGAGGGCAGGCTGACCGACGAGGATCAGTTGCGAAGAGGAATTCTCGGCCAGGAAGGCAATAGAGGCCGGAACAACGCAGTGGGGACCGAAGTCCCCACCCATTGCATCAATCGCGATGATTGGTGCGGACAAGGATTACTCGTCGGAGCCCTTGTCTACTACCTTACGGCCGCGATAGAAGCCGTCCGGGGATACGTGGTGGCGCAGGTGGACTTCACCGGTGCTCTTTTCCACGGACAGAGCATTGGACTCGAGCGCATCGTGGGAACGACGCATGTCACGAGCGGAACGAGACTTTTTGTTCTGCTGAACAGCCATGATTGATTAACTCCTAAACGTTTGGGTCACGCTTCAACTGTGCCAGTACGCTGAACGGATTAGGACGCTTGTCCTCGACTTCGCTCGACTCCGGCTCGTCTTCGACGACGAATCCAGCCGGGTGCTGACATACTTCGGGGTCATGGGCCGGAACGATGGGTAAGGCGAGCAACAGCTCGTCCTCGACCAGCGCCAGCAGGTCCAGGGGTTCCTCCCCCACTTCCAGCGCATCGTACCCCTTCGGCAGACCGTCGGCGGACTGACCTTCCCGAAGAATGGCGTAGGTATATTCGCCATGCACGGGAATGGCCGCCGCATCCAGGCAGCGTTGGCATACCATGCTCACCTCGGTATCGAGCTGCATATGCATGACCGCCAGCTTCTGGTGGTCGCGCTCGAAGGAAACCTTCACGCGCACCTCACCGGCATCGCTGGTCAGTTGCTCGCATACACGCGGCATATCGGCGAGCGCGTACACACCCTCGAGGGTGGCGCCGCGGTCGACCAACTTGCGCGGATCGATATGAGGTGGAATCGGCCCATTCAACATAAGCGCGCCATTATAGGGACGCCCCCGCGCCTGTCAAAGGAAATTAGCCATAAACCGCTGTAAGGACGAGTCTTTTCGTTAAAATCGGCCGCTCGCCACGGAGAACCTCATGCCCGACCTGATCCTCGCCTCCAGCTCCCCCTACCGACGCGAACTCCTGACCCGCCTGCGCCTTCCCTTCGAAAGCGCCAGCCCCGATATCGACGAAAGCCATCGCCCCGGGGAAAGTGCCGAGGAACTGGTGCGCCGCCTTTCCGCCAGCAAGGCCGAAGCGCTGGCCGGACGCTATCCGCAACACCTGGTGATCGGCTCCGACCAGGTCGCCGTACTCGATGGCGACATCCTCGGCAAGCCGCACACCCCCGAACGCGCCATCCAGCAGCTACGGGACGCCAGCGGCAAGAGCGTGACCTTCCTCACCGGACTGGCCCTCCTCAACAGCGCCAGCCGGCGCATCCAGGTGGCATGCGTGCCGTTCACCGTGCACTTCCGCCACCTCGACGAGAGCCGCATCCGCCGCTACGTCGAAGCGGAACGCCCGCTGGACTGCGCCGGCAGCTTCAAGGCGGAAGGCCTGGGCGTCAGCCTGTTCCGCGCCACCGAAGGAGAGGACGCCACCAGCCTGGTGGGCCTGCCGCTGATCCGCCTGGTCGACATGCTCCTCGAGGAAGGCGTCGAAATCCCCTGAGCCGGCATTCCCATATCCGGCATTCCCATATAAAGAAGCCCGGCTTCAGCCGGGCTTCTTTATATAAGGAAGGGAAACGCTCTCAGCGCAGTACCGGCCCCTGCCAGCCCATCCAAAGCGCGAGGCGCTCCGCCACACTGGCACCGAACTTCTTGGCGAAGCGATCGAACGGCGACTCCTGCACGGTGTAGTCCTCGATCTTCTTCTCCTTCACCACTTCGCGCGCCACATAGCTGGCATTGCCCAGACCGTCGATCAAACCGAGCTGCAATGCCTGTTCGCCGGACCAGACCAGACCCGAGAACAGCTCCGGATGCCCCTCGACCTTGAGCCGGTCGCCGCGCCCTTTTTTCACGCTGTCGATGAACTGCTTGTGGGTGGTATCCAGCACCTGCTGCCAGAACTGGGTCTCCTCGGGCTTTTGCGGCTGGAAAGGATCGAGGAACGACTTGTGCTCGCCGGAGGTATAGACGCGTCGCTCGACACCGAGCTTCTCCATGGTGCCGACGAAACCGAAGCTGGCCGCCGTCACGCCGATGGAACCGACCAGACTGGCCTTGTCAGCGTAGATCTGGTCGGCGGCGCTGGCGATGTAGTAGGCGCCGGAGGCACCCAGGTCGCTGATCACCGCATAGACCTTGACGTTCGGGTGCTCGCCGCGCAGGCGACGAATCTCGTCATAGATATAGCCCGACTGCACCGGACTGCCGCCCGGACTGTTGATCCGCAGGACGATCCCCTTGGTACCCTCATCCTTGAACGCCGCGCGCAAGGCCGTGACGATATTGTCGGCACTGGCCGGCTCATCGTCGGCGATCATGCCCTTCACCTCGATCAGCGCCGTGTGGCTACCGCTGCGCGAGGCCGACTTCTCCAGGCTGCCGAACGGACTGAAGGCCAGCAGCACGACAAAGAGATAGATGAAGGTCAGCGACTTGAAGAATATCCCCCAGCGCCGCGCCCGCCGCTGCTCCTGGACCCCGGCGAGGACCGCCTTCTCCAGCAGCTTCCAGCTCTTGTCGTCATTCGCCTTCGGCGTTTCCGACTTCCACTCGTCAGACATGCTCAACCACTCCTGAAACCGCCTCACGTCGAGCACCGCCCAACCAGGCGCGCAACTCGGTGAAATGCTCAACTTCCAGCCGCGGCGCATAAGGCCGCAACTGCTCCAGCGATTGGGCGCCATAGGCCACCGCAACCGAATCCATCCCCGCCCGTCGCGCCATTTCCAGGTCGAACGGCGAATCACCGATCATCAGCGCCCGCCCCGGCTCGACCCGGCAGTGCGCCAGGATCTCGTGGAGCATCAACGGGTCCGGCTTGCTGGCCGTTTCGTCGGCGCAGCGGGTGATATCGAAGAAATCGCTCCAGCCATGCCCCGCCAGCACCCGGTCCAGGCCGCGCCGACTCTTGCCGGTGGCGACCGCCAGGCGGAACCCGGCCTCGCGAAAATGCACCATGGCTTCGGCCACGCCGGGGAACAACCGCGACGGCTGCGCCTCCTGCGCCAGGTAATGCTCGCTGTAGGCACGCCGGAAACGCTCGACCAGAGCAGGATCGCCAACCTCCGGATAGAGCGAAGCGATCGCCTCGGGCAAGCCGAGGCCGATGATGCCCTTGATCCGGGTATCGTCCCGCTCCGGCAGAGCGGTTTCCCGCGCCGCTGCCTTCATCGAATCGACGATGCGCGCGATCGAGTCGACCAGGGTGCCGTCCCAATCGAATACCAGCAACGCGTAGTCAGTCATTCAAACGCTCCAGCGAACGCTGCCACATCTCGTCCACCGGCGCCTCCAGCTCCAGCACCTGCCCGTCGGGCAGCGGCACGCGCAACTGCGCGGCATGCAGGAACAGGCGCTTGCCGCCCAGCTCGCGGATCTCGCGGGAGAAATCCTCGTCGCCATACTTCGGGTCGCCGGCGATGGCATGCCCGGCGTGCTTGGCATGCACGCGGATCTGGTGGGTCCGCCCGGTGATCGGGCGCGCTTCCACCAGGGTGGCGAAATCGCCGAAGCGACGCAGCACCCGGAACTCGGTCAGCGCGTCCTTGCCCTCGACGTTCACCTCGACCATCCGCTCGCCCGAACGCAGGTTGTTCTTCAGCAGCGGCGCGCGCACGTTCTTCTTGCCAGCCGGCCAGTGGCCACGGACCAGGGCGTGATAGCGCTTGTCGACGATCTTCTCGCCCCGCAGGGCCTCATGCAGGTGACGCAACATGCTGCGCTTCTTGGCGATCATCAGCAGACCGGAGGTATCGCGATCGAGACGATGCACCAATTCGATATCCTTGGCATCGGGGCGCAACTGGCGAAACACCTCGATGACCCCGGCGCTCACGCCGCTGCCGCCATGCACGGCGATCCCGGCGGGCTTGTTGACCACGATCAGCGCCTTGTCCTCGTAGACGATCGCCGCCTCCATCCGCTCCAGCAGCCCCTGCGCCAGCGGCGCCGGCTCATCGCGCTCGGCCAGGCGCAGCGGCGGCACGCGCACCTGGTCTCCGGCCTGGAGCCGATAGTCGGGCTTGATCCGCCCCTTGTTCACGCGCACTTCGCCCTTACGCAGGATGCGATAGATCAGGGTCTTGGGCGCACCCTTGAGACGGGCGATAAGGAAATTGTCGATACGTTGACCAGCCAGTTCCGGCGGCACATCGAGCAGCTGGACACCGGTGGTCGGAGAGGCGGGAGTAGTCATCCGTACATCATAACAATTTTTCATTCAATTGAAGCACTTAATCATTGCTGCTATAGTCGGGAAGCCGCCATAAGCGGCCTGGCCTGCGGATGATTGCCAACCTGCATTTCCCCCTCGCCTGCAAACACTTTGAACGGACGTCAGGCCGTCCTACAGAGGCGTTTCAGCGGAAATACGAAAATTTCCAACCCGCTAACGACTCGAAACCAAAGCCTTGAAACATGAGCCGCGACCACTTCGGTGAGCGCGAGATGCCAACCCGCTCCGGATACTGCGAGCGGCGCCCGATTCTTAAGGAACATGTGTAGGGTGGAGATGTACGGCTGTTGGACTGCGTAGCTTCTAGCTTGATCCAGACGCATTTTTCGTCCGCCTCCGACAGCCGATTCCTCCTCCTGACTCAAGTGCTTCTGAAACACAGGAAGCAGGAGACGTAGTCGCGGACCGGCACCCAGTGCCGAGCGCCGCTGGACACGGGAATGGCCCGCCATTCCTGAATACGCGCCCGAGCACCGACCGTGAGAGTCGTGTGTGCCGATCGCCGTTTCCGGTAGCCCCGGAAACCATTGGTACTACATGAAAAGAATGCTGATCAACGCGACTCAACCCGAGGAGTTGCGTGTTGCACTGGTCGACGGCCAACGCCTGTTCGACCTCGACATCGAGTCGGGCGCCCGCGAGCAGAAGAAGGCCAACATCTACAAAGGCCGCATCACTCGCGTCGAACCCAGCCTCGAAGCCGCCTTCGTCGACTTCGGCGCCGAACGCCACGGCTTCCTCCCCCTCAAAGAAATCTCCCGCGAATACTTCAAGAAATCCCCCGAAGGCCGGATCAACATCAAGGAAGTCCTGAGCGAAGGCCAGGAAGTCATCGTCCAGGTCGAGAAGGAAGAGCGCGGCAACAAGGGCGCCGCCCTGACCACCTTCATCAGCCTGGCCGGCCGTTACCTGGTGCTGATGCCGAACAACCCGCGCGCCGGCGGCATCTCCCGCCGTATCGAAGGCGAAGAGCGCAACGAGCTGCGCGAGGCCCTGAACGGCCTCAACGCACCGGCCGACATGGGCCTGATCGTGCGCACCGCCGGCCTCGGCCGCAGCACTGAGGAACTGCAGTGGGACCTCGACTACCTGCTGCAACTGTGGAGCGCGATCAAGGAAGCGTCCGGCGAACGTGGCGCGCCCTTCCTGATCTACCAGGAAAGCAACGTCATCATCCGCGCCATCCGCGACTACCTGCGCCAGGACATCGGCGAAGTGCTGATCGACAGCATCGACGCCCAGGAAGAAGCCCTGAACTTCATCCGCCAGGTGATGCCGCAGTACGCCAGCAAGGTGAAGCTGTACCAGGACAGCGTTCCGCTGTTCAATCGCTTCCAGATCGAGAGCCAGATCGAGACCGCCTTCCAGCGTGAAGTGAAGCTGCCGTCCGGCGGCTCCATCGTCATCGACCCGACCGAGGCCCTGGTTTCCATCGACATCAACTCGGCGCGCGCCACCAAGGGCGGCGACATCGAGGAAACCGCCCTGCAGACCAACCTGGAAGCGGCCGAGGAAATCGCCCGCCAGCTGCGCCTGCGTGACATCGGCGGCCTGATCGTCATCGACTTCATCGACATGACCCCGGCGAAGAACCAGCGCGCCGTGGA
Source organism: Pseudomonas sp. KBN12P06040 (assembly GCF_037574965.1). NCBI lineage: Bacteria > Pseudomonadati > Pseudomonadota > Gammaproteobacteria > Pseudomonadales > Pseudomonadaceae > Pseudomonas > Pseudomonas sp. KBN12P06040. Next base: position 2,259,734 of record NZ_JBBELS010000001.1, on the reverse strand, counting down.
AGAGCGTGTCCGCGAAGCCCTCGAGGCCGACCGCGCGCGCGTCCAGGTCGGTCGCATCTCGCGCTTCGGCCTGCTGGAAATGTCCCGCCAGCGCCTGCGTCCGTCCCTCGGCGAGACCAGCGGCATCGTCTGCCCGCGCTGCAACGGCCAGGGCATCATCCGCGATGTCGAGTCGCTGTCGCTGGCCATCCTGCGCCTGATCGAGGAAGAAGCCCTGAAGGACCGCACCGCGGAAGTCCGCGCCCGCGTGCCCTTCCAGGTCGCCGCCTTCCTGCTCAACGAGAAGCGCAACGCCATCACCAAGATCGAACTGCGTACCCGCGCGCGCATCTTCATCCTGCCGGACGATCATCTGGAAACCCCGCATTTCGAAGTCCAGCGTCTGCGCGATGACAGCCCCGAACTGGTTGCCGGCCAGACCAGCTACGAAATGGCCACCGTCGAGCACGAAGAAGCCCAGCCGGTCAGCTCGACCCGCACCCTGGTCCGCCAGGAAGCAGCAGTCAAGACCGTCGCTCCCCAGCAGCCCGCACCGCAACACACCGAAGCACCGGTCGAGCCGGCCAAGCCGATGCCCGAGCCGAGCCTGTTCCAGGGCCTGGTGAAGTCCCTGGTCGGCCTGTTCGCAGGCAAGGATCAACCTGCCGCCAAGCCTGCTGAAACCAGCAAGCCGGCTGCCGAGCGCCAAACCCGCCAGGACGAGCGTCGCAACGGCCGCCAGCAGAACCGCCGCCGCGATGGCCGCGATGGCAATCGCCGCGACGAAGAGCGCAAGCCCCGCGAGGAACGCGCAGAACGTCAACCGCGCGAAGAGCGCGCCGAACGCCCGAATCGCGAAGAGCGCAGCGAACGCCGCCGCGAAGAGCGCGCCGAGCGCCCGGCTCGCGAGGAGCGCCAGCCGCGCGAAGGCCGTGAAGAGCGCGCCGAGCGGACGCCCCGCGAAGAACGCCAGCCGCGCGAAGGCCGCGAAGGTCGCGAGGAACGCAGCGAACGCCGCCGCGAAGAGCGCGCCGAACGCCCGGCTCGCGAAGAGCGCCAACCCCGCGAAGGCCGTGAAGAACGCGCCGAGCGCCCGGCCCGCGAAGAGCGCCAGCCGCGCGAGGATCGCCAGGCTCGCGACGCCGCGGCCCTGGAAGCCGAGGCGCTGCCGAACGACGAGAGCCTGGAGCAGGACGAGCAGGACGATACCGATGGCGAGCGCCCGCGCCGCCGCTCCCGCGGCCAGCGTCGTCGCAGCAACCGCCGCGAACGCCAGCGCGAGGTCAGCGGCGAACTGGAAGGCAGCGAGGCGACCGATAACGCCGCCGCGCCGCTGAACACCGTCGCAGCCGCCGCTGCTGCCGGTATCGCTGTCGCCAGCGAAGCCGTAGAAGCAAACGTGGAGCAAGCCCCGGCCACTACCAGCGAGGCTGCCAGCGAAACCACGGCAAGCGATGAAACCGACGCGCCGACCAGCGAAGCCGTCGAAACCCAGGGCGCGGACAGCGAGGCCAATGCCGGCGAAACCGCCGACATCGAAGCGCCGGTGACCGTCAGCGTGGTCCGGGACGAAGCCGACCAGAGCACCCTGCTGGTCGCGCAAGTCACTGAAGAAGCTCCCTTCGCCAGCGAAAGCGTGGAAAGCCGCGAAGACACCGAGAGCGCCGTGCAACCGGCAACGGAAGCGGCCGAAGAAGTTGCCGCCCCGGTGCCCGTCGAAGTAGCAGCCCCTAGCGAGCCCGCAGCCACCGAGGAGCCGACCCCGGCCATCGCGGCGGTGCCGGCCAACGCGACTGGCCGTGCCCTCAACGACCCACGGGAAAAACGTCGCCTGCAACGCGAAGCCGAGCGTCTGGCACGCGAAGCCGCAGCAGCAGCCGAAGCGGCAGCTCAGGCCGCTCCCGCCGTCGAGGAGATCCCGGCTGTAGCGAGCGAGGAAGCGTCGGTCCAGGAGGAACCTGCTGCACCCCAGGCTGAAGAAATCGCCCAGGCCGACGTTCCGTCCCAGGCGGACGAAGCCCAGGAAGCGGTACAGGCCGAGCCTGAAGCTTCCGGCGAAGACGCCACCGACACGGAGCACGCGAAAAAGACCGAGGAAAGCGAAACCTCGCGCCCGCATGCCTGAGTGACAGACTGAAAAAAGGGGATGCCATGGCATCCCCTTTTTTGCGTGTCATTCCGCGGCACTCCGGCATACCGCCCGTCATGACCAGAGCCGCCGAACACGCACAATGAAAAAGGGATGCCGCCGGCATCCCTTTTTCATTCTCCAGCCGCACCCTCAGTAGAGATTGGGTTCAGGCTCCAATTCGACGCCGAAACGCCGACGGACGTCCTCCTGGATACGCTCCGCCAATGCCTGGACTTGGGCACCGGTGGCACCGCCATGGTTGACCAGGACCAGCGCCTGCTGCGCGTGTACCCCCACCGGGCCATCGCGGAAACCCTTCCAGCCACCCTTGTCGATGAGCCAGCCTGCAGCCAGCTTCAGCCGACCGTCCGCCTGCGGATAGCCGACCAGATCCGGGAAGGCCTGACGCAAGCGTTCGGCCTGCGCCGCATCCACCAGCGGGTTCTTGAAGAAGCTGCCGGCATTGCCCAATACGGCGGGGTCGGGCAGCTTTTCCCGGCGAATGGCGCAGATTACCCGGCTTACGTCCCTGGCCGTCGGACTGGCGATGCCCTCCTCCTCCAGGCGCTGGCGTACCGGCCCGTAGTCCAGGTGCAGCCTCTCCCGCCGCGTCAGGCGCAGGCGCACGCGGAGGATCAGCCAGCGATCCGGCTCCTGCTTGAACAGGCTATCGCGGTAGCCGAAACGGCAGGCCTGGCGATCGAACTCACGTAGGGTTCCATCCTGGCGATCCAGCGCCGTCAGACTGTCGAAGACGTCCTTCAGCTCCACGCCATAGGCGCCGATGTTCTGCATCGGCGCCGCACCCACGGTGCCGGGAATCAGGCTGAGATTTTCCAGACCGGCCAGGCCCCGTTCCAGGCTCCATTGCACGAATGGGTCCCAGGCCTCGCCCGCCTCCGCCTCGACCAGCACCGAATCCGCGGCATCGGAAACAATTCGCCGCCCCTGGCTGGCCATGCGCAATACCAGCGCCTCGACGTCACGGGTCAGCAGCAGGTTGCTGCCACCACCGATCACCAGCAGCGGCAATCCACGCTCCCGAGCCAGGGCCAGGGCTTCGCGCACATCAGCCTCGTCCCGGGCGTGGGCCAGCAGGCGGGCGCGCACGTCGATGCCGAAGGTGTTATAGGGCTTCAGCGAGCAATGCTCTTGCAGTTCCAGGCTCACAGTCGCCCCTTGGCTTCGATCAACAGACGGTCGCAGGCATGTTCGATCAGGTCGAGGACCTGCTCGAAGCCTTCTTCGCCGCCATAGTAGGGATCGGGTACTTCGTCCCGCTCGGATCCGTAGCGACGCAGGAACAGATCCAGCTCGGCGGCACCGCGCCCGGCACGCAGGGTCTCGAGGTCGGCCAGGTTGGACAGGTCCATGGCCAGGATCAGGTCATGGCAGGAGAAATCCTCGATGCCGACCTGGCGTCCACGCAGTGCCGACAGATCGTAGCCGCGCCTTTGCGCGGCCAGGCGGGTGCGCTGGTCAGGTGCCTTGCCGACATGCCAGCCGGCGGTGCCGGCGGAATCGACATGGATACGGGAGGCCAGCCCGGCCTCCTCGACCTTGCGCCGGAACACGCCTTCGGCGGTGGGCGACCGGCAGATGTTGCCCAGGCAGACGAACAGGACGCGCATCAGCCCCCCAGCACGCGGCGAACGCGTTCGAGGTCTTCCGGCGTATCCACGCCCGGAAGCATGGTTTCGCGGGCATCGGCCACATGGATTCGCACCCCGTGCCAGAGCGCGCGCAATTGCTCGAGGCTTTCGGCGTTCTCCAGCCAGCACGGTCCCCAGGCGACGAAATCGGCAAGGAAACCCACGCGATAGGCGTAGATGCCGATGTGGCGACGATAGGGCACGCCCTCCGGCAGGCTGTCGCGATCGCGGGCGAAGGCGTCGCGAGCCCAGGGCAAGGGCGCACGACTGAAAGTCAAGGCCAGGCCGTCGATGTCGGTGGCGACCTTGACCACGTTCGGATTGAACAGCGCGGAGACTTCATGGATCGGCTCGGCCAGGGTAGCGATGGCGGCCTCCGGGTGAGCCGCCAGGTTGGCCGCCACCTGGTCGATGAGCGCCGGGGGGATCAGCGGCTCGTCGCCCTGGACGTTGACCACGATGGCATCGCTGGCCAGGCCGAGCCGGGAAGCGACTTCCTCCAGGCGATCGGTGCCGGAGTTGTGCTCGGCACGCGTCAGCAGCGCCTCGGCGCCGAACCCCTGGCACGCCGCCAGGATGCGTTCGTCGTCGGTGGCGACGACCACGCGGCTGGCGGCGCTCTTGCGGGCCTGATTCCAGACACGCTGGATCATTGGCTGGCCGGCGATATCCTGCAATGGCTTGCCGGGCAGACGAGTAGAGGCGTAGCGGGCGGGAATGACGACAGTGAACGCCTGGGTCATTACTTGTCCAGCCGCTCGTCCACGTTCAGGGAGCGAGCCTCGCTCTCCAGCATCACCGGGATGCCGTCGCGGATCGGATAGGCCAGGCCGGCCTGCTTGCTGATCAGTTCGGTCTTGTCTTCGCTGAGCACCAGCGGGCCCTTGGTCAACGGGCAGGCAAGAATATCGAGGAGTTTCGGGTCCATGGCGGAGTCCTTCATACAATGGCGGCACGGCCGCCGGTCAGCGCGCCAGGAGATGCTCGAGTCGGGCGTCGAACCAGGCGACGAATGCAGGGGAAGGCACCGCATCGACCGCCAGGTACCACCAGTCGGCCGCTGCGAAAGCCCGGCATTTAACGGCATCCTTCTCGGTCATCAGCAGCGGCAGCGGCGGGCTGAACGCCAGTTCGGCCGCCGTGTAGGTCGCGTGATCCGGGAAGGCATGCGGAATCGCCCGCCAGTGTAGCGCCTCGAGCGTCCTGAAGAAACGCTGCGGATTGCCGATCCCGGCCAGGGCGTGGACTTCCTGGCCCGCGGGAAAATGCTCCAGCGGTCGGCGCTCGCCGCTCTGCAGGTTGATCAGCGCAGTAGGCTGCAAGCGGAATGCGTAACCGCCGTCAGGATCCTCGTCGGCGCCGTTGTAAAGCAGCGCGTCGACGCTTTGCAGACGCTCCGCCGGCTCGCGCAACGGACCGGCCGGCAGGCAACGACCATTGCCGAGACCGCGCGCGGCATCGATCAGCACCAGCTCCAGATCGCGCGCCAGGCGATAGTGCTGCAAGCCATCGTCGCAGAGGACCAGGTCCAACTGCTCTTCGGCGAGCAGCGCCTGCAGGGCGCGCGGACGATCCGGGTCGATCATCAGCGGCACGCCGCTGCGCCGGACGATCATCAGCGGTTCGTCGCCGGCCTCCGCGGCGTCCTGCTCGGCCCGCACCCGCCACGGCGTGGTGGGCGGCCGGGCACCATAGCCGCGGCTGATCACGCCAACCCGCAAGCCGCGAGCCCTGCAGTGCTCGATCATCCAGAGGATCATCGGCGTCTTGCCGGTTCCGCCGACGGTGATGTTGCCTACCACCAGCACCGGCAGCGGCGCCCGATAGGCGGGCTTGCGCCCGGACAGGAAGTCCGCCCGGCGGCCGTTCGCCACCCGGCGATAGAGAGCCTCCAGCGGACGCAGCAACGCCAGCGCCGGATGCCCCTGGTACCAGGCGGCGAGCAGCCGCTCGGAGAACGACATCAGGGCTTGGCCGCCGTGTTCTCGACCGTGGTGATGCGCAGGTGGACGAAGCCCAGCTTGCCCGCTGCGTCCATCGCCGTGACCACCGACTGGTGGGTGGACTTGGCATCGGCGCTGATCACCACCGGCAGGTTGTTGTCGCCCGCCGATTCACGCTGCATCGCCGCCATCAGGGTGGCCAGGTCGCTCTTGGCCAGCGCCTGCCCGTTCAAGGCGTAGTGCCCCTCGGCATCCACCGAGAGTTCCAGTTGCTTCTGCTCGGTGCCGGCGGTTTCGCCGCTCTCCGCCGATGGCAGCTCGATGTTGAGCTGCTCGGGGCGGGTGAAGGTGGTACTGACCACGAAGAACAGCAGCAGGACGAAGATCACGTCGATCAGCGACGCCAGGTTGATGAAGACGTCTTCACGGGCGGCACCCGCCCGTCTGCGGCGGAATTTCACGCTTTGCCTTCCTCGACGTAGTCGACTTCACGATCGCCCTGCACCACTTCCACCAGCTTGATGGCCTCCTGCTCCATGGCGATCACCAGTTCGTCGACCCGCCGCAGCAGGTAGCGATGGAAGAACACCGCCGGAATCGCCACCAGCAGGCCGGCGGCGGTGGTGATCAATGCCTTGGAGATGCCCGCGGCGAGCATCGGCGAGTTGGCCATGCCGTTGTCCATGAAGGCGCCGAAGATCTGGATCATGCCGAACACCGTACCCAGCAGGCCCAGCAGCGGCGCCATCGCGGCGATGGTGCCGAGGGCGTTGAGGTAGCGCTCCAGCTCGTGGATGACACCGGAAGCAGCCTCCTCAATGCACTCCTTCATGATCTCGCGACCGTGCTTGGAGTTGGCCAGACCGGCGGCGAGGATCTCTCCCAGCGGCGAGTTGGCGCGCAGGTCCTTGAGCTTCTGGGCGCTCAGTTGCTTGCCCTTGATCTGCTTCCACACCTGGCCGAGCAGCTCGGGCGGCGCGACGCGGCTCTTGCGCAGCGTCCACAGGCGCTCCGCGACGATGGCGGTGGCGGCGATCGAACTCAGAATGATCGGCAGCATCATCCAGCCGCCGGCTTGAACCAGTTCCCACACAGTGGCATATCCCCGAAAAAAAAGTGGCGCCACTCTAGCACAGCGACCATTTTCCGCCGACCGCCACGGTTCTCATTTTTCCCGCCAGAAGTGCGCCGAATCACGCTCCCGGCGTGCGCCGCCACGGCTTCCGAGGAGAAACGTCAGGGCACCGTCGCGTGCCGTGTCGTGGACCTGCGCGGCGACCCTCGCGTAACGCTCCATCACTTCGCCATGGGGATGGCCGAAGGCGTTGCGCCAACCTCGCGAGACCAGCACATGGCGAGGTCGCGTACGCAACACGAAGGCGACTCCGGAGGAACTGCGGCTGCCATGATGCGGCGCCAGCAACCAGTCGACCCGCGGATCGGCCTGTCGCGCCAGCCAGGCATGCTCGGCCGCACGCGAGATGTCCCCGGTCAGCAGCAGGACTTCGCCATCGGCCTCGACCCTCAGCACACAGGAGCGGTCGTTGCTGTCGCCGGCCTGCGCCCATGCCCACTGTTCGAAAACCACGCCATCCCAGGACCAGCTCCGCTCGTCGCAGCTGTCCGCGAACAACGGCGAAGGCAGGCGCGCGGGTTCGCCGCTGACCAGCCAACCCGGCGGGAATCGGGAAGCGACCGTAGGAGCACCGCCTGCATGGTCGTTGTCGGCATGGCTCAGCAACAGGCCGTCCAGGCGCCGCAGGTCCAGGCTGCGCAGCACCGGCACCACCACCCGCTCGCCCATGTCGAACGCCCCCTGCCGCGCACCGCTGTCATAGAGCAAGGCATGCTCCCGGGTACGCACCAGCACGGCCAGCCCCTGGCCGACGTCCAGCACCCGCACTTCCGCCCGCCCCCATTCGACAGGCGGCGATGACGGCAACAACGCCGGCAGTAGCAACGCGGCACCGAGGGCACGCAACGGCAAGCCAGCCGGCGCCAGCCAGCAGAGCGCGCCGAGCATGCCCAGCGCTACGCTCCAGGCCGCTGCGGCGGGTGGCTGCCAGGCCTCGGCCAGGCCCGCCAGCAGGCCAAGTGCACGAAACAGCAGGTCCAGCGAAACGCCAGCGGCGCGAAGCAGCCCCTCGCCCAGCCCGGGCACCCACAGCAGCAGGCTCCCCGCCAGGGCCGGGGGCACTACCAACAGTTCGATCCAAGGCACCGCCAGCAGGTTGGCCAGCGCTCCGCTCAGGCTCAACGGCAGGCCCAGCGCCAGCAGCGGCATCGCCAGCCCCAGCGCCATCCCCCACTGCGCCCGCCCCCAGGCCGCCCACCAGCGCCAACGCCCAAGGCGCCCGGCGAACAGCCAGAGCAGCAGGGCAACCGCCAGGAACGACAGCCAGAACCCCGCCTGCAGGCTGGCCAGCGGCTCGACCAGCAAGACCAGCACCAGCGTTCCCAGCAGCGGGGTCAGCAAGCCCAGGTGGCGGAAACGCAGGCGCCAGACCAACGCCAGGCTGACCATCAGGCAGGCGCGCCGCACCGGGACCTCGAAACCCGCCATCAACCCGTAGCTCCATGCACCAAGCAAACCCAGGGCGCAGGCACAGGGCAGCCAGGGCAGGCGCCGCGGCCAGCAGCCCAGGCGATGCAAGGCCGCCACCAGGCCATAGAGCATCCCCGCCAGCAACGAGATATGCGAACCGGAGATGACCATCAGATGCACGGTGCCGGTGTCCTGGAACATGCGCCACTCGGCCGCACTCAATCCCGAGCCATCCCCCAGCACCAGCGCCGCCAGGGCGGCGCCGCGCCCCTGTGCGTCGACCGCCAGCAGGCGCTGGCGCCAGGCATCGCGCCAGGCATCCAGGCCGCTGGCCGGCTGCAGGCGTTCGCCCGCCTTCACCGTGCCCACAGCACCGACCCGCTGCGCCAACAACCAGGCCTCGTAGTCGAAACCCGCCGCGTTCACCAGGCCGCGGGGGCGTTTCAGGGTCACCGCCAGGCGCCAGCGTTCGCCGCCCATCAGCGGCGGCGCGCCGCGCCAGCTCAGGCGCAGACGCTCGGGAAGAAGCACGCCCCGCGCAGCGCTGACCTCCTCCAGCCGGAAGCGCGTGACGCCCTCGCCGCTCGCCGGCAGATCGACCACACGCCCCTCCAGCCAAAGGGTGCGACCATCCAGCTCGGCGATCAGGCGTCCGTCCAGGGCGACTTGCGCCGAGCCGCAGGCCCAGGCGAACCCGAGCAGGAACAACCCCAGCCAGTACAGCCGGCCGAACAGCAGCAACAGTCCGGCGGCGGCCATGCCCAGCAGCCAGCCGACCGACGGCAATTCCGCCAGGAAGCGCAGGGCCAGCAGCCCCGCGGCGAGGGCTGGCAATCCCAGGCGCATGAACGGTTCCTCCCATCCCCGTGGCGTGCCCTCCGCTCCCCGACATGTCACATGGGGTCATACAATGGGCAACGAAATCCTGTCATCTTGCTTGGCATAATACGCAAGCCTATATCCACCGAGAGCCCACATGCCGCGTCGCCTGTTCAAGCGCTACATGCCCGATCCGGAAAGCATCCGCTCGCAGAAGTCGCTGCGCTTTCTCGGCAAGTTGACGCACGATCCCAACCTTTGGCATCTCAATCGCCACTCGGTATCGCGCGCCATGGCCGCCGGGCTGTTCGCCGCCTTCATCCCGATGCCGATGCAGATGCTGCTGGCGGCCGGTCTGGCGGTGTGGATTCGGAGCAATCTGCCAATCTCCGTCGGATTGGTCTGGCTGACCAATCCGATCACGATGCCCCCGGTCTTCTATTGCACCTACAAGCTGGGCGCCTGGTTGATGCAGGTGCCGCCGCGCACCCTGCCGGACCATCTCACCTGGGAATGGATCAGCCAGGAGCTGTCCAGCCTCTGGCAGCCCTTCCTGCTCGGTTCGGTGGTGTGCGGCATCATCGCCGCCATCCTCGGCTACGCGCTGACGATGCTCTACTGGCGCTGGTGGGTGCAGCGCAGTTGGAGCCGACGCTGCCGGCAACGTCGCGAACGGGTCGCCACGAAGTGATCCGCCTGACATGAAAAAGCCGCCTCGAAGGCGGCTTTTTCGTGGGCCTTGTCCGCCCCGTGCAGGGACTGGCGCAGGCCTTCTCGCTCACTCGTAGCGCAGCGACTCGGCCGGTTGTGTCCGCGCCGCGCGCCAGGATGGGTACAGGGTGGCGAGGAAGCTCATCAGCAATGCAGCGCTGCAGATCAGCACCACGTCCAGCACCTGCAGGTCGGAAGGCAGGTAGTTGATGAAGTACACGTCCGAGCTGAAGACCTTGTGCCCGACCAGCCGCTCGATGCGGTCGATCATCCCGGTGATGTTCAACGCCGCGAACACCCCGAGCACCCCGCCGATGACCGTCCCGATCACGCCGATGACGGTGCCCTGGACCATGAAGATCGCCATGATCTGCCGCGGCGTGGCGCCGAGGGTACGAAGAATCGCGATGTCGGTGCGCTTGTCGGCGACCACCATGATCAGGGTGGCGATGATGTTGAAGGCGGCGACCGCGATGATCAGCAGCAGGAGCAGGCCGATCATGGTCTTTTCCATCTTCATCGCGTTGAACAGGCTGCCCTGGGTCCTGGTCCAGTCGCTGGACCTGAAGCCCTGCCCCAACTCCTTGACCACCTTGGCGGCGACCTGCGGCGACTGGTAGAGATCTTTCAGTTCCAGGCGCACGCTCGGCACCTGGCCCGGTTGCAGGCGCAGCAACTGGCCGGCATCGGCGATGTCGATCAGCGCCAGCGAGTTGTCCAGTTCGGCGCCGACCTTGAACAGGGCGACGATGGTGAAGCGCTGCATGCGCGGAGTGATGCCGCCCGGCGCACTGGTGGCTTCCGGGACGATCAGGGTCAGCTTGTCGCCGACATTGACATGGAAGCGCCGCGCGGTGATCTCGCCGAGGACGATGCCGAACTCGCCAGGCTTGAGGTCGTCCAGGCTGCCCTGGACGATGTGCTCGCCGATGATGGAAACCTTGCGCTCCTCCTGCGGGTCGATGCCGTTGACCAGCACCGGCAGCATGTTGCCCTTGTACGACAGCATGCCCTGCAGTTCGGCGAACGGCGCCGCGCCGACCACCTCGCGGTGCCGCAGCGCCGCGTTGGCGACGGTCTGCCAGTCGTCCAGCGGCTGCGTCGCGCTGATAGTGGCATGCGGCACCATGCCGAGGATCCGCGTGCGCATTTCCTTCTGGAAGCCGTTCATCACCGAGAGCACGATGATCATCGCCAGCACGCCCAGCGCCAGGCCGATCATCGAGGTCAGCGAGATGAACGAGATGTAGTGGTTGCGGCGTTTGGCGCGGGTGTAGCGCAGGCCTATGAAGAACGGTAACGGTCTGAACATGTCGCGGATGCACCGAGTCGATGGGGGATTCGCCGGACGGGAGCGGACGGCGGGCACGCCGTCGCCCCGCTACGCGGCGATCAGTCGGCCTTCTTCCAGGCGCAGGATGCGATCCATGTGCCCGGCCAGCTGGAGATCGTGGGTTACCACCAGGAACGAGGTCTGCAACGAACGGCTCAGTTCCAGCATCAGCTCCTGGATACCCTGGGCGGTATGCTGGTCGAGGTTGCCGGTGGGCTCGTCGAGCAGTACCAGCTGCGGACGGTTGACCAGCGCGCGGGCGATCGCCACCCGCTGGCGCTCGCCGCCGGACAGCTCGGCCGGCTTGTGCGACAGGCGATGCCCCAGCCCGACCCGCTCCAGCAGCTCGGCCGCCCGCTGGCGGGCTTCCGCGATCGGCGTGCGGCCGATCAACAGCGGCATGCAGACGTTCTCCAGGGCGGTGAACTCCGGCAACAAGTGGTGGAACTGGTAGACGAAGCCCAGCGCGCGGTTGCGCAGCAGCCCGCGGGCCGTCTCGTTCAGCGCCGAGAGTTCCTCGCCGGCGAGCCAGACGCTGCCGGCGGAGGGCGTGTCCAGGCCGCCGAGCATGTTCAGCAAGGTGCTCTTGCCCGAACCGGAGCTGCCGACGATAGCCACCCGCTCCCCAGGCAGCAGGTTCAACTCGACGCCGGACAGCACCTGCACCGATTGCGGTCCCTCGTCGTAGCTCTTGCTCAGGTTGCGGCAACTCAGCACCGACTTGTCATTCATAACGCAAAGCCTCCGCAGGCTGGGTGCGCGCCGCACGCCAGGCTGGATACAAAGTGGCGAAGAAGCTGAGGACCAGGGCCGCGCCGCAGACCAGCACGACATCGTCGAGCATCAGTTGCGACGGCAGGTAATCGATGAAGTACACGTCGGACGCGAGGAACTGGTGGCCCAGCAGCTTTTCCAGGGCGGAAATCCAGGCGCTGACGTTGAGTGCCGCGACCACCCCGAGGACCCCGCCGACCAGCGTGCCGATCACCCCGATCACCGTACCCTGGACCATGAAGGTAGCCATGATCTGCCCCGGCGTGGCGCCGAGGGTACGAAGGATGGCGATGTCCGACTTCTTGTCGGTGACCACCATCACCAGGGTGGAAATGATGTTGAACGCGGCGACCGCGACGATCAGCAGCAGCAACAGGCCGATCATGGTCTTTTCCATGCGGATGGCCTGGTACAGGTTGCCGTGGCTGCGCGTCCAGTCGCGGGCGTAGAAGTCATTGTCGGTCAGGGTCCGGGCGATCTCCCAGGCCACCCGCTGCGCCTGGAACAGGTCGTCGAGCTTCAGGCGCAGCCCCTGTACCTGGTTGGTCTTCCAGCGCTGCAGGCGCGCGGCGTCTTCCAGGTGGATCAGCGACAGGCCGCCATCCAGTTCGCCGGCGCCGACGCGGAAGGTGCCGACCACGGTGAAACGCTTCATCCGCGGGAACACCCCGGCCGGGGTGACCGCCACCTCGGGGAGGATCAGGGTGACCTTGTCGCCGATGCCGACGCCGAGCTTCTGTGCCGCCAGTTGGCCGATGACGATGCCGAAGCCGCCGGCCTTGAGTTCCGCCAGCGAGCCCTGCTTGAAGAAATCGGGAATGATCGAGACCTTGGCCTCTTCCAGCGGATCGACCGCATCGACCATCACCGTCTGCACCGCGCCATTGGCGCTGAGCATGCCCTGCATCTGGGTGAACGGCGCTACCGCGGTGACATGCTCGTGGGCCTTGACCTTCTCGGCCAGGGCGCGCCAGTCATCGATGGGCTGGTACGACTCGACGGTGGCCTGCGGCACCATGCCGAGGATGCGGGTACGCATTTCGCGATCGAAGCCGTTCATCACCGAGAGCACCACGATCATCACCAGCACGCCCAGTGCCAGGCCGATCATCGAGGTCAGCGAAATGAAGGAGACGAAATGGCTGCGACGTTTGGCCCGCGTATAGCGCGTGCCGATGAAAACGGACAGGGGTCTGAACATGTCGCCCTTAGCTGGCAGAAAATGGATGCGTCGGGATGGCGAAGTGGCGAGGCATCGCCGGCGGCCTTACACTCTGACCATCACTGCCGCCGTGGGTTCGCCATGTCCACTCGTGACGCGGATGACCGCCGCGAATACTACCGTATCGAAGATACCCTCGCACTGGAATTTCGCCCTGCCGGGGCCGTCGAAGACGGCCTGGAGAGCGAGCCGGGGGCCACCCTGTTCAGCCTGCTCAGCGACCTCCACCTGATGGATTACGAGTCGCAGCACCTGCTGCGCCACATCAGCGAACGCGACCGCACGCTGGCCAACTACCTGAAGGTGATGAACAAGCGCATCGACCTGCTTGGCCAGGTCATGGTGCAGAGCCTGCTCAAGGAGATCGGCGAACCGCGCAAGGTCAGCCTGTCCGAGGGGGGCGTCAGCTTCCACCACGACCGCGCTTTGCCGGTCGGCCAGTTGCTCGTCCTGCGCATGGTCCTGTTGCCGCAGGGTTTCGGCCTCGAACTGCGGGCCCGGGTAATCCACGCCCAGCCACACGACGACGAATTCGAGATCGGCACCGAGTTCGAAGCGTTGAGCGACGCACAGCGCCAGTTGCTGGCCCGGCATATCCTCCAGAAGCAGGCCCAGCAGCGCCGCCTGGCACGGGCCGGACAAGGCCCGCTCGGCGAGCCGGGCCAACCTTCTTCGACCTGAGATGTACCGATGCTCCGTTCGCTACTGCTGTGCTCCCTCCTCCTCGCCCCGCCGCTGTTCGCCGACACCCTGAGCATTCCGCTGGGCGCCCAGGGCGATACCCGGGTCGCCCTGCCCGCGCGCGGCGAAAGCCGCGAAGCCGTGCTGCAACGCTTCGGCCTGGCCGACGAGGAACATCCCGCGGTCGGCCAGCCGCCCATCGTGCGCTGGGATTACCGCGACTTCTCGGTATATTTCGAAAGCGGCCGGGTGATCGACAGCGTTCGCCATCATCGGCCGCGGAATCCCGCGCAACCCTCGAACAAGGAGCCACAGTGACTCTCATCTATGGACATCGCGGCGCCAAGGGCGAAGCGCCGGAAAACACCCTGGCCAGCTTCCAGCGCTGCCTGGAGCATGGCGTCAACCGTTGCGAACTGGACCTGCACCTGTCCCGCGACGGCGAACTGATGGTGATCCACGACCCGACCCTGAAGCGCACCACCGGCCGCCGCGGCAAGGTCGCCGAACACGACGCGGCCACCCTGGTCACCTACGACGCGCGCGAAGGCGGCCCCGGCTGGGTACGGCCGACGCCGATCCCGCGGCTGGAGGAGTTGTTCGAGAAGTGCCCGTTCGAGCACTGGCAACTGGAAGTGAAGAGCGCCTCGCGCGAACGCGCGGCGCGGACGGTAACGCGGATCAGGGAGCTGACCGAGCGCTTCGGCAACCGCGACAAGGTCACCGTCACCAGCGGTTCGCGGACCGTGCTCAAGGCCCTCAACGAACTGACCCCGGAGCTGTCGCGCGGGCTGGTCGCCGAATACGCCTGGCTCGACCCGCTGAAGGTCGCCCAGCACTATGGCTGTGCCCTGCTCGCCCTGAACTGGACCCTATGCACCCCGGAGCGCCTGCTCAAGGCCCAGCGCCAGGGGCTTCACGTCTCGGTGTGGACGGTCAACGAACCGGCGCTGATGCGCCGGCTCGCCGACTTCGGCGTGGACAGCCTGATCACAGACTTTCCCGGTTTGGCCAGCGCCACCCTCGGGAATCGCTGAGCACATCCCCTCCGGCCGGCTCAGGCCGCCGGCCGGAGTCCTTCAAAAAAGCCGGTTGAGGCCGTCGAACGCCGCTACCCGATAGGCTTCCGCCATGGTCGGGTAGTTGAAGGTGGTGTTGACGAAGTACTTCAGGGTATTCAGCTCGCCCGGCTGGTTCATGATCGCCTGGCCGATGTGGACGATTTCCGAAGCCTGGTCGCCGAAGCAGTGCACGCCGAGGATCTCCAGGGTCTCGCGATGGAACAGGATCTTCAGCATGCCCACCGGCTCGTTGGAAATCTGCGCCCGGGCCATGCCCTTGAAGAACGCCTTGCCCACTTCGTAGGGAATCTTCGCCGCGGTCAGTTCGCTTTCGTTCTTGCCGATCGAGCTGATCTCCGGAATGGTGTAGATGCCGGTCGGCACATCGTTGACGAAGCGCCAGCTGTCGCTCTCGACGATGTTGCCGGCGGCCGAGCGGCCCTGGTCGTAGGCAGCGCTGGCCAGGCTCGGCCAGCCGATCACGTCGCCGGCGGCGAAGATGTTGCTCACCGAAGTGCGGTAGTTCTCGTCCACCTCGATCTGGCCACGGCTGTTGACCTTGATGCCGACGTTCTCCAGGCCGAGCTTGTCGGTATTGCCGGTCCGGCCGTTGCACCAGAGCAGCGCGTCCGCCTTGATCTTCTTGCCCGACTTCAGGTGCAGGATGACGCCGTTATCCAGCCCCTCGACGCGCTCGTACTCCTCGTTGTGGCGGATCAGCACGTTGTTGTTGCGCAGGTGGTAGCTCAGCGCATCGGAAATCTCGTCATCGAGGAAGCTGAGCAACTGGTCGCGCGTATCGATCAGGTCCACCAGCACGCCCAGGCCGCTGAAGATCGACGCGTATTCGCAGCCGATCACCCCGGCTCCGTAGATGATCAGCCGGCGCGGGGTGTGGCTCAGGGACAGGATGGTGTCGCTGTCGTAGACCCGCGGGTGGTTGAAATTGATGTCCGAAGGACGATACGGGCGCGAGCCGGTGGCGATCACGAACTGGTCGGCGACCAGGCGCTCCACCGCGCCGCTCGGCGTCACCACTTCGACGGTGCGTTCGTCGACGAAGCTGGCGGTGCCGGTGAACATGTCGATGCGATTGCGCGCGTAGTAGCCGGTACGCGAGGCGACCTGCTTGGAGATCACCCGGTCGGCGCTCTTCAGCACGTCGGGGAAGGAGAACCAGCGCGGCTCGCCGATCTGGCGGAACATCGGGTTGGTGTTGAACTCGATGATCTGCTTCACCGAGTGGCGCAGGGCCTTGGAAGGAATGGTGCCGAGGTGCGTGCAGTTGCCTCCGACCACGCGACGGCTGTCGACTACCGCCAGCTTGCGTCCGTACTTGGAGGCGTTCATCGCCGCCCCTTCGCCCGCCGGACCCGTGCCCAAAATCACCACGTCGTAGTTGTAGACAGCCATGCGTACTCCTCAGAACAGGCCGAGGCGCCCACTGGCGCCTCCGGCAAAGCCGCTGCACAACATGTGCGCGGCGGATCGATTCGATCATCGGGTCGGTGCGAACGACGGCATTCGCCGGGCAAGGCTCGGTCCGACCTCGAGGCGGGCATATGTTACGCCCCGTGCGAAATGTCGCACATTAGCGTTTGGTCGCGTCGTAGGCGAGTTTTCCGGGCACTACAGATTCGTCGCGGTTGGCTTCCTCGCATTTCTGCCGGTCGCCGCCGCAGATCGAGCATTCCTTCTCGATCCCCAGGTTGGCGATGCCGCCGCAGGAACCGGCGATAGGCTTGCGGCCCATGATGACCCCGATGGACATGCCGAAGACCACCAGCAGCATGATGACGAAGACCAGTAGCCAGGTCATGGACGTTCTCCTTGGTTGCCGAACAGTTGCTCGTAGCGTGGCGTGGTGCGGCTGTCGAAACCGTTGCCCTGGCGACTGACGAACAGCGCCGCCAGTCGGTGCTTCTCGGCGAAACGGTAGCCCTCTTCCGGACCGAGCACCATCAGCAGGGTCGACAGGCCGTCGGCGTTGCGCGTCGACGGATCGATCACCGTGACCGAAGCCAGGTGATGGTCGATCGGCGCGCCGGTGCGCGGGTCGAAGGTGTGCGAATAGCGCTGGCCGTTCTCTTCGAAATAGTTGCGATAATCGCCCGAGGTCGAGACGCCGTAGCCGTCCAGCGCCAGCACCTGCTGGGCGACCCGCTGGCCCTCGCGCGGCGCTTCGATAGCGATGCGCCAGGGCGTGCCGTCCGGCTTGCGCCCTTCGGCTTTCAACTCGCCGGTGATTTCCGCCAGGTAGCTGCGCACGCCAAGCTCCTTCAGGCGTTCGCCTACCGCGTCCACCGTATATCCAGCGGCGATGCTGTCGAAGTCCAGCTGTACGGCGGCGTCCTTGCACAGGCGCTGGCCGTCGATGCGCAGGTGTCGATGGCCGACGTCACGGCGCGCCGCGGCGATCTGCTCGGCGCTGGGAACCTTCTCCACCCGCGCCTGCGGACCGAAGCCCCAGAGGTTCATCAGCGGCTCGACGGTCATGTCGAAGGCGCCCTGGCTCTGTTCCGACAACTCGCCGCCATAGCGCAGCAACTCCAGCATCGGTGGCGGCAGCTCCATGCAGGACTGCGCCGGCAGCGCATTGAAACGCGAGACCAGGGAGTCGTCGCGGTAGGTGGACATCTGCCGGTCGACCTCGGCGAGGATCGCTTCCACCGCGGCTTTCGCCGTCTGGACGTCGGGCGCCGAGGCGCCGCGCACGTACTTGATCGAATAGGTGCTGCCCATGGTCGGGCCGGCGAAGCTTTCCAGGGTGTCGCCGCAACCGGCCAGGACCAGCGCCAGCGCTGCCAGTCCGGCCATGGCAAGCGGACGGAAACGCTCAGCCACCGAAATCGTCCAGCAGGATATTCTCGCGCTCCACGCCCAGGTCGGTGAGCATCTTGATCACCGCGGCATTCATCATCGGCGGGCCGCACATGTAGAACTCGCAGTCTTCGGGCGCCGGGTGGTCCTTCAGGTAGTTCTCGAACAGCACGTTGTGGATGAAGCCGGTCAGGCCGGTCCAGTTGTCCTCCGGCTGCGGGTCGGACAGCGCCAGGTGCCACTGGAAATTGGGGTTCTCCGCCTGCAGCTGGTCGTACTCCTCGGTATAGAAGGCCTCGCGCAGCGAGCGCGCGCCGTACCAGAAGCTGATCTTGCG
Source organism: Pseudomonas sp. KBN12P06040 (assembly GCF_037574965.1). Classification (NCBI taxonomy): domain Bacteria; kingdom Pseudomonadati; phylum Pseudomonadota; class Gammaproteobacteria; order Pseudomonadales; family Pseudomonadaceae; genus Pseudomonas; species Pseudomonas sp. KBN12P06040. The sequence continues at coordinate 2,241,726 of NZ_JBBELS010000001.1, read as the reverse complement.
GTTCGACTTGAGCCGGCGCAACTGGTCGAAGATGTGCGAACGCATCGGCGCCATGCCGGCGCCGCCGCCGATGAAGACCATCTCGGCCTCGGTGTCCTTGGCGAAGAACTCGCCGAACGGCCCGTACACGGTGACCTTGTCGCCCGGCTTGAGGTTGAACACCCAGGACGACATCTGCCCCGGCGGCAGGTCGCTGCCCGGCGGCGGCGAGGCGATGCGGATGTTGAACTTGACCACGCCCTGCTCTTCCGGGTAGTTGGCCATCGAGTAGGCGCGGATCACCGTCTCGTCGACCTTCGACACGTAGCGCCACATGTTGAACTTGTCCCAGTCGCCGCGATATTCCGGCTGGATATCGAAGTCCTTGTACTCGACCACGTGCGGCGGGCATTCCAGCTGCACGTAGCCGCCGGCGCGGAAATCCACGCTCTCGCCGTCCGGCAGGCGCAGGGTGAGTTCCTTGATGAAGGTGGCGACGTTGGGGTTGGACTCCACCGTGCATTCCCACTTCTTCACCCCGAAGACCTCTTCAGGCACGCGGATCTGCATGTCCTGCTTGACCGGGGTCTGGCACGACAGGCGCCAGCCCTCCTTCGCCTGGCGCCGGGTGAAGTGCGACTCCTCGGTGGGCAGCATCTCGCCGCCGCCCTCGACCACCACGCACTTGCACTGCGCGCAGGTGCCGCCGCCGCCGCAGGCGGAAGACAGGAACACGTTGTTCGTCGCCAGGGTTTGCAGCAGCTTGCCGCCGGCCGGCACGGTCAGGCTGTGCTCGCCGTTGATCTGGATGGTCACGTCGCCACTCGACACCAGCTTGGCGCGGGCGACCAGGATGATCGCCACCAGGCCCAGGACGATGGCGGTGAACATGCCGATGGCCAGGAAAATCTCGAATCCGATCACGGGCCTCTCCTTACAACTGCACGCCGGAGAACGACATGAAGCCCAACGACATCAGGCCGATGGTGATGAAGGTGATCCCCAGGCCCTGCAGGCCCTCGGGGACGTCGCTGTACTTGAGCTTCTCGCGGATACCCGCCAGCGCGGCGATCGCCAGCGCCCAGGAAAAGCCCGAGCCGACGCCGTACACCGTGCTCTCGGCAAGGTTGTAGTCGCGCTCGACCATGAACAGCGAGCCGGCCATGATCGCGCAGTTCACCGTGATCAGGGGCAGGAACACGCCCAGCGCGTTGTAGAGACTGGGTACGTACTTGTCGAGGAGCATCTCGAGGATCTGCACGATGGCGGCGATCACCCCGATGTAGCTGAGCAGGCCGAGGAAGCTCAGGTCCACCTCGGGCAGCCCGGCCCAGGCCAGCGCGCCGTCCTTGAGCAGGTAGGTGTAGATCAGGTTGTTGGCCGGCACGGTGATGGTCTGCACCACGATCACCGCGATACCCAGGCCGATGGCGGTCTCCACCTTCTTCGAGATGGCGATGAAGGTACACATGCCGAGGAAGAACGCCAGCGCCATGTTCTCGACGAACACGGCCTTCACGAACAGGCTGATGTAGTGCTCCATCAGTAAGCCTCCTTGCTGGATACCTGCGGGGCCATCTTGTAGGTCGGGGCCTCGACCTGGTCTTTCTTCCAGGTCCGCAGGGCCCAGATGATCAGGCCGATCAGGAAGAACGCCGAAGGCGGCAGCAGGAGCAGGCCGTTCGGCTGGTACCAGCCGCCATCGTTGACCGTCGGCAACACGCTGATGCCGTAGAGCTTGCCGGCGCCGAACAGCTCGCGGACGAAGCCCAGCACCAGCAGCATGGCGCTGTAGCCGAGACCGTTGCCGATGCCATCGAAGAACGACACGAGCGGCGGGTTGGCCATGGCGAAGGCTTCGGCGCGGCCCATCACGATGCAGTTGGTGATGATCAGCCCGACGAACACCGAGAGCTGCTTGCTCAGGCTATAGGCATAGGCCTTGAGCACCTGGTCGACGACGATCACCAGCGAGGCGATGATCACCATCTGCACGATCATCCGGATCGAGCTGGGAATCTGCCGGCGGATCATCGAGATGAACAGGTTGGAGAAGCCGGTCACCAGGGTCAGGGCGATGGCCATGACGGTAGCGGTCTTCAGGTTCGAGGTTACCGCCAGCGCCGAGCAGATCCCAAGGATCTGCAGGCCGATCGGATTGTTCTGGAAGACCGGATTGAACAGGACTTCGCGGATCGTGGGTTGAGCAGCCATCACGCCTCCCCTTTGCGCAGATTGGCGAGGAAGGCGTCGAAACCGTCCTTGCCGAGCCAGAAATGCAGCAGGTTGTCGACACCCTTGCTGGTCAGGGTGGCGCCGGCCAGGCCGTCGACCTGGTGGGTCGCCTTCGCCGACTGCGGGTCCACCGAGCCCTTGATGATCTGTACGGCAAGATCGCCCTGGGCGTCGTAGAGGGTCTTGCCGACCCACAGCGCCTTCCATTTCGGATTGTCGACCTCGCCGCCGAGACCGGGGGTCTCGCCATGCTGGTAGAAGCCGAAGCCGGCGACCGTGTTGAGGTCGCCCTTGAGCGCCAGGAAGCCGTACAGGGTCGACCACAGACCGTAGCCGCGCACCGGCAGGATCAGGGTGTCGAGCTTGCCGTCGGTCTCCACCAGGTAGACCGTGGTGTAGCGCTCGCGGCGCTTGATCGAGGCGATGTCCTCGGCGGCGGGCAGCGCCTCCGACAGCGCCGGGTCCTTGGCCGCTTTCAGCGGGTCGTAGCCGAGCGGGTCCTGGGCATCGCTGAAGGTGCCGCTCTGCAGGTCGACCACCTTGGCGGTGATGCGACTGTCGAACAGCGCCTTGACCTCTTTGCCGGACATGCCCGGCTCGCCGAGACCGGCGATGGCGAGGATGCTGCGCTGCTTGTCGAGCAGGCGGTTTTCCGCCTGGGTCGGCTTCAGCGCCACCGCCGCGCCGGCGACGAACACCGAGCTGACCAGGCACACCACCAGGGCTACCAGCAGTGTGCGGGTGGTGGATTCTTGATTAGCCATTGCGCGCCAGCCTCCGCTTGATGTTGGCCTGAACGACGAAATGGTCGATCAGCGGTGCGAACAGGTTGGCGAACAGGATCGCCAGCATCATGCCTTCCGGGAACGCCGGGTTGACCACCCGGATCAGCATGACCATCACTCCGATCAGGGCGCCGAACAGCCACTTGCCGGTATCGGTCATGGACGCCGAGACCGGGTCGGTGGCCATGAAGATCATGCCGAAGGCGAAGCCGCCGGTGACCAGGTGCCAATACCAGGGCATGGCGAACATCGGGTTGCTGGCCGAGCCGATGGCGTTGAACAGGTAGCTCATGGCGACCATCCCCAGCATCACCCCGGCGACGATGCGCCAGGAGGCGATGCGGGTCAGCAGCAGCACGGCGCCGCCGATGAAGATCGCCAGGGTGCTGGTCTCGCCCATCGAACCCTGCATGTGGCCGAGGAAGGCATCCATCCAGGTCAGGCCGTGGCCGAGGATGTTGTCCACCCCGCCGGCGGCGGCCAGGCTCAGCGAGGTGGCGCCGGCGAAGCCGTCCACCGAGGTCCATACCGCGTCGCCGGACATCTGTGCCGGGTAGGCGAAGAACAGGAAGGCCCGGCCGACCAGTGCCGGATTGAGGAAGTTCTTCCCGGTGCCGCCGAACACTTCCTTGCCCAGCACCACGCCGAAGCTGATCCCCAGGGCTACCTGCCACAGCGGGACGGACGGCGGCAGGGTCAGGGCGAACAGCACCGAGGTGACGAAGAAGCCTTCGTTGACCTCGTGGCGGCGGATGCTGGCGAACAGCACCTCCCAGAAACCGCCGACGATGAAGGTGGTCAGGTACACCGGCAGGAAGTACGCGGCGCCCTGGACCAGGCAATCCCACAGGCTGTTCGGGTCGAACCCGGCCAGCGCGCCGATCAGGGCGAAGCGCCAGCCATCCTGGGCGCTCAACAGGTCGGGGCTCTGGGCGAAGATCAGGTTGGCCTGGTGGCCGACGTTGTACATGCCGAAGAACATCGCCGGGAAGGTGCACAGCCAGACGATGATCATCATGCGCTTCAGGTCGATGCCGTCGCGCACGTGTGCAGTGGTGCGGGTGACGCTGCCGGGACGATAGAGGAAGGTGTCCACGGCTTCGTACAGCGGGTACCACTTCTCGTAGCGCCCGCCCTTCTCGAAATGATGCTCGACCTTGTCGAGCAGGTTACGCAAACCCATGGCTCAGCCCTCCTGCTCGATGCGTGCCAGGTTGTCCCGCAGAATCGGGCCGTATTCGTACTTGCCGGCGCAGACGTAGCTGCACAGCGCCAGGTCCTCTTCGTCGAGTTCCAGGGCGCCGAGCTTCTGGGCCATTTCCGTGTCGCCGACGATCAGGTAGCGCAGCAGTTGGGTCGGCAGGATATCCAGCGGCATCACCGCCTCGTAATTGCCTACCGGCACCATCGCCCGCGGGCTGCCGTTGGTGCTGGTGGTGAAGGCGAAACGCTTGCCGCCGAGCAGCCTGGAGACGAACACGTTGAGCAGCGAATGCTTTTCCACCCCGGCGCGCAGGTAGTGGAGGAACTCACGCTGGTCGCCCTCCTTGAGACAGGACAACTGCAGGTGGTAGCGCCCCAGGTAGGCGTAGGCGCCATGGGCGGTGCGACCGCCCAGCACGGAGCCGGAGATCAGCCGGTTGTTGCCCGGCTGCAGCTGGCCGGCGGCCAGTTCGTCGAGGTTGGCGCCCAAGCGGGTGCGCACCAGACGCGGCTTTTCCACCACCGGACCGGCCAGGGCGATCACCCGCTCGGTCCACAATTGCCCGGTCGTGAACAGCTTGCCGATGGCGATCACGTCCTGGTAGTTCAGGTTCCACACGCTCTTGCCGGCACCCACCGGGTCGAGGAAGTGGATATGGGTGCCGGGCAGGCCCGCCGGATGCGGACCGGCGAAGGCTTGCGCGGTCACGCCGGAGAGCGCCTCGCCGGGTAGCGAAACGCCTTCCGCCTTGCACAGGAACACCCGGGCCAGGCGCCCGAGCACCGTCAGCCCGGCCTGGAAGGCCTCGCCCTGCTCCGCGATAACCACCTGCGGATCGGCGGCCAGCGGCTGGGTATCGATGGCAGTGACGAAAATCGAACTGGGGCTGGACTCGGGATCGGGCACCTTGCTGAACGGCCGGGTCCGCAGCGCGGTCCACAGGCCCGACTGCAACAGGTTGTCGCGGACCTGCTCGGCGCTCAGCGTGGCGAGTTGGTCCGCGGGATAACGGGCGAACTCCAGTTGCTCGTCGCCGTCGAGATCGATGACCACCGATTGCAGGACGCGCTTCTCGCCACGATGGATGGCACTGACCACACCGGCGCCGGGTGCGGTATAGCTGACGGAGGGATTCTTCTTGTCGGTGAACAGCGCCTGCCCCAGCTTCACCCGGTCGCCTACCTGCACCGCCATGGTCGGCTTCATGCCGTGGTAGTCGAAACCGATCAACGCCACGCTGCGTACCGGGCGTGCTGCCTCGATGCGCTGTTCGGGGGCGCCGCTGATGGGCAGGTCCAGGCCACGTTTTATCTTGATCATGTCTAGTGCCTAGTGGTCGTGGACAGAAAAGACGAGGCCCAAGTCAGAAAATGACCATCATCGCGCACAACGTACTGAATTGGCACGATTGATGAATGGCCCCGCAAGGTAACTCCGGGATTATAAAGAGCCACCTCCCCGGGAGCCACCCAAGCCGCACACCGGGCCTTGAAACGCGTAACAGAAAACGACAGAAAAACTTGCCCGTGCGAAATGAAAAACGGGAGCCGAAGCTCCCGTCCCGCGCCACCCGCAGGCTCAGGCCTGCTGGCCGAGCCCGCGCCTTTCCGCCAGCGACAGCTTGACCCGGTAGCACAACCACATCAGCAGCAGCCAGAATGGGATGGCGTACACCGAGATGTTGATCCCGGGGATCATCAGCATGATGCCAAGGATGAACACCACGAAGGCCAGGCACAGGTAGTTGCTGAACGGCGACCAGAGTGCCTTGAAGAAGGTGTCCACGCCCTGCCGCTTCATCGCCGCGCGGAACTTCAGGTGCGACAGGCTGATCATCGCCCAGTTGATCACCAGCGCCGCCACCACCAGCGACATCAGCAGTTCCAGCGCCTTGTGCGGCAATACGTAGTTGACGATCACGCAGAGGAAGGTGATCAGCGCCGAGACCAGGATCGACAGCACCGGCACGCCCCGGCGGTCCACCGACATCAGCACCTTCGGCGCGTCACCCTGGGCGGCCAGGCCGTAGAGCATCCGGCTGTTGCAGTAGACGCCGCTGTTGTAGACCGACAATGCCGCGGTGAGGACTACGAAGTTGAGGATGTTGGCCGCGGTGCCGCTGCCGATCAACGAGAAGATCTGCACGAACGGGCTGCCACTGTAGTCGTCGCCGGAAGCGTTGATGGTCTCCACCAACTGGTCCCATGGATACAGCGAGAGCAGCACCGCCAGGGCGCCGATATAGAAGATCAGGATCCGGTAGATCACCTGGTTGATCGCCTTGGGAATCACCTTCCTCGGCTCGGACGCCTCGGCGGCGGTGATGCCCACCAGCTCCAGGCCACCGAAGGAGAACATGATGATCGCCAGGGTCATCACCAGGCCGCTGAGGCCGTTGGGGAAGAAGCCGCCGCGGTCCCACAGGTTGCTCACCGAGGCTTGCGGCCCGCCACCGCCGCCGACCAGCAGGTAGATACCGAGCAGGATCATGCCGATGATCGCCGCTACCTTGATGATCGCGAACCAGAACTCGGTCTCGCCGAAGGCTTTCACGTTGGCCAGGTTGATCGCGTTGATCAGCACGAAGAACGCCGCCGCCGTGGCCCAGGTCGGCACGTCAGGCCACCAGTACTGGATGTACTTGCCCACCGCGGTCAGCTCCGACATGCCCACCAGGATGTACAGCACCCAGTAGTTCCAGCCGGAGAGGAAACCGGCGAAGCCGCCCCAGTACTTGTGTGCGAAGTGGCTGAAGGAGCCGGCCACCGGCTCCTCGACGATCATCTCGCCGAGCTGGCGCATGATCAGGAAGGCGATGAAGCCGCCAATGGCGTAACCGAGGATCATCGACGGGCCGGCCGTCTTGATGACGCCCGCCGAGCCGAGGAACAGCCCGGTGCCGATCGCCCCGCCCAGCGCGATCAACTGGATGTGGCGATTCTTCAGGCCACGCTTCAGCTCGCCCTGGTGCAGATGTTGACCATCCATTGAAAAACCCTAAATCGAAGTGAGTAGTTTCTTGTTCTGGTTATCCACAGAAATGAAAAACGGGAGCCCGAGAGCTCCCGTTTTCCTCTACGCCTTGCGCATCAACGCGGGAAGGCCGGCGGGTTGACCCCAGCCATGTCTTCCATCACGCGCACTACCTGGCAGCTGTAGCCGAACTCGTTGTCGTACCACACGTACAGGACGACACGGTTGTCGTTGCAGATGGTCGCCTCGGCGTCCACCACGCCGGCATGGCGCGAACCGACGAAGTCGGTGGAAACCACTTCCTGGGAGCTGACGAAGTCGATCTGCTTCTGCAGGTCCGAGTGCATGGCCATCTGGCGCAGGTACTCGTTGATCTCTTCGCGGGTGGTGGCCTTTTCCAGGTTCAGGTTGAGGATCGCCATGGACACGTTCGGCGTCGGCACGCGGATCGCATTGCCGGTCAGCTTGCCTTTCAGCACCGGCAGGGCCTTGGCCGCGGCGGTGGCGGCACCGGTCTCGGTGATCACCATGTTCAGCGGCGCGCTGCGGCCACGACGACTGCCCTTGTGGAAGTTGTCGATCAGGTTCTGGTCGTTGGTGTACGAGTGAACGGTCTCGACGTGACCGTTGACGATGCCGTACTGGTCGTTGACAGCCTTCAGCACCGGCACGATGGCGTTGGTGGTGCAGGAGGCGGCCGAGATGATCTTGTCGTCGGCGCCGATGTCGGTGTGGTTGATACCGTGCACGATGTTCTTCAGCGCACCCTTGCCCGGCGCGGTAAGGACCACGCGATCGATCCCCGGGCACTTCAGGTGCTGGCCGAGGCCTTCGGCGTCGCGCCACTTGCCGGTGTTGTCGACCAGCAGGGCGTTCTTGATGCCGTACTGGGTGTAGTCGATCGACGCCGGGTCGTTGGAGTAGATCACCTGGATCAGGTTGCCGTTGGCGGTCAGCGTGTTGTTTTCTTCGTCGATGGTGATGGTGCCGTCGAACGGACCGTGCACCGAGTCCCGACGCAGCAGGCTGGCCCGCTTGACCAGGTCGTTCTCGGCGCCCTTGCGCACAACGATCGCGCGCAGGCGCAGGCCGTCGCCGCCGCCGGTCTTCTCGATCAGGATACGCGCCAGCAGGCGACCGATGCGGCCGAAGCCGTAGAGCACGACGTCGGTGCCTTCGCGGGCATCGCCGTTCTGCTTGTCGGCCACTTCGGCCAGCTCGGCCTTGACGAAGTCCTCGATGCTGCGGCCGTTACCTTCTGCCTTGAACTTGGCGACCATCTTGCCCAGATCGACGGAAGCGGCACCCAGCTTGAGCTCGCTCATCGCCTTGAGGATCGGGAACGTCTCGTGAACCGACAGCTCGGCGTCATCAGCCATGCGATGACGGGCGAAACGATGCGCCTTCATGATCGCGATCACCGAGCGGTTGATCAGACCACGGCCATGGATCGAGGTCACCACATTGTTATTGCGGTAGAGCTGGCCAATCAGCGGGATCATGGCTTCCGCGATGGCTTCACGATCGATCCATTCACCGAGACACTGGTCGGGCTTCTGAGTCACGGGCAATACCTTCCACATGTAGGGGATGAAAAAAGGGGCTACATTATGACCGCGCCGGCCAGGCTCGGCAATCTGCAGCAGTCGGAAGACTGACATCCAGCAGTCGGGAAAGTTACAATCCGGCGGGTCAAATTCCCGACCGGAGCCCAGCTTGCCCGTGTCCGTACTGCGTCTTCCCAGCCTGCCGGCCAGCGCCGGCAAGCAACACTGGGGCAACCTCCCCGGTGCCGCGCTGAGCCTGGCTGTCGCCGAGGCCGCCAGTTCCGCCAAGCGCTTCACCCTGCTGCTGACCGCCGACAGCCAGAATGCCGAACGCCTGGAACAGGAACTGCGGTTCTTCGCCCCCGACCTGCCGGTATTGCATTTCCCCGATTGGGAAACCCTGCCCTACGACGTCTTTTCGCCGCACCAGGACATCATTTCCCAGCGCATCGCCGCCCTCTACCAGTTGCCGCAGCTCAAGCACGGCGTGCTGGTGGTGCCGATCTCCACCGCCCTGCACCGCCTGGCGCCGACCCGCTTCCTGCTCGGCAGCAGCCTGGTCCTCGACGTCGGCCAGAAACTCGATGTCGAGCGGATGCGCCTGCGCCTGGAAGGCGCCGGCTACCGCTGCGTCGACACGGTCTACGAGCACGGCGAATTCGCCGTCCGCGGCGCGCTGATCGACCTGTTCCCGATGGGCAGCGAGTTGCCCTTCCGTATCGACCTGTTCGACGACGAGATCGAGACCCTGCGCACCTTCGACCCGGAGACCCAGCGCTCCATCGACAAGGTCGAGTCGATCCGCCTGCTGCCGGCACGCGAATTCCCCCTGAACAAGGAAGCGGTCACCGGTTTCCGCGGCCGCTTCCGCGAGCGCTTCGACGTTGACTACCGGCGCTGCCCGATCTACCAGGACCTCGCCAGCGGTTTGACACCCTCGGGAATCGAGTACTACCTGCCGCTGTTCTTCGAGGAAACCGCGACCCTCTTCGACTACCTGCCGCAAGACACCCAGGTGTTCTCCCTGCCCGGCATCGAACAGGCCGCCGAGCAGTTCTGGAATGACGTACGCAGCCGCTACGAGGACCGCCGGGTCGATCCGGAACGGCCATTGCTGCCGCCGGCGGAAGTGTTCCTTCCGGTGGAAGACTGCTTCGCCCGGCTGAAGAACTGGCCACGGGTGGTCGCCAGCCAGGAGGACGTCGAGCCGGGCGTCGGGCGCGAGCGCTTCCCGGCCCTGCCGCTGCCGAACCTGGCGATCGAAGCCAAGGCCGCCGAGCCGCTGGCCGCGCTGCGCCGGTTCATCGAGGAGTTCCCCGGCCGCGTACTGTTCTGCGCCGAATCGCCCGGACGCCGGGAAGTCCTGCTGGAGCTGCTGGCCCGACTGAAGCTGCGCCCCGAGGAAGTCGACGGCTGGCCGGCCTTCCTCGCCAGCCAGGCACGCCTGGCGATCAGCATCGCGCCGCTGGACGAGGGCCTGCTGCTGGACCATCCGGCACTCGCCCTGGTCGCCGAAAGCCCGCTGTTCGGCCAGCGCGTCATGCAGCGCCGGCGCCGGGAAAAGACCCGCGACGGCGGCGACGCGGTGATCAAGAACCTCACCGAGCTGCGCGAAGGCGCGCCGGTGGTGCACATCGACCATGGCGTCGGCCGCTACCTGGGCCTGATCACCCTCGAGGTGGACAACCAGCAGGCGGAATTCCTCATGCTGCAATACGCCGAGGACGCCAAACTCTACGTGCCGGTCGCCAACCTGCACCTGATCGCCCGCTACACCGGCGCCGACGACGCCCTGGCGCCGCTGCACCGACTCGGCTCGGAAACCTGGCAGAAGGCCAAGCGCAAGGCCGCCGAACAGGTTCGCGACGTCGCCGCCGAACTGCTCGACATCTACGCCCGCCGCGCCGCCCGCGAAGGCTTCGCGTTCAAGGATCCGCAGGCCGACTACGCGACCTTCTCGGCCGGCTTCCCGTTCGAGGAGACGCCGGACCAGCAAAGCGCCATCGAGGCGGTGGTCGCCGACATGCTCGCACCCAGGCCCATGGACCGCCTGGTCTGCGGCGACGTCGGCTTCGGCAAGACCGAAGTGGCGATGCGCGCGGCGTTCGTCGCCGTGCATAGCGGCAAGCAGGTGGCGGTGCTGGTGCCCACCACCCTGCTCGCCCAGCAGCACTACAACAGCTTCCGCGACCGCTTCGCCGACTGGCCGGTGAGCGTCGAGGTGATGAGCCGCTTCAAGAGCGCCAAGGAAGTCGAGAACGCCGCGCGGCTACTGGCCGAAGGCAAGATCGACATCCTCATCGGGACCCACAAGCTGCTCCAGGAAGACGTGAAGTTCGCCAACCTGGGGTTGGTCGTGATCGACGAGGAACACCGCTTCGGGGTGCGCCAGAAGGAGCAGCTCAAGGCCCTGCGCAGCGAAGTGGATATCCTCACCCTCACCGCCACGCCGATCCCGCGGACCCTGAACATGGCCGTCTCCGGCATGCGCGACCTGTCCATCATCGCCACGCCGCCGGCGCGCCGCCTGTCGGTGCGCACCTTCGTCATGGAGCAGCAGAACGCGGTGATCAAGGAAGCGCTGCTCCGCGAACTGCTGCGCGGCGGCCAGGTGTACTACCTGCACAACGAAGTGAAGACCATCGAGAAGTGCGCCCGCGACCTCGCCGAACTGGTCCCGGAGGCGCGCATCGGCATCGGCCACGGACAGATGCACGAGCGCGAGCTGGAACAGGTGATGAGCGACTTCTACCACAAGCGCTTCAACGTGCTGGTGGCCTCGACCATCATCGAGACCGGCATCGACGTGCCCAGCGCCAACACCATCCTCATCGAGCGCGCCGACAAGTTCGGCCTGGCCCAGTTGCACCAGTTGCGCGGCCGCGTCGGTCGCAGCCACCACCAGGCCTACGCCTACCTGCTGACACCGCCGCGCCGTCAGATGACCCCGGACGCCGAGAAACGCCTGGAAGCCATCGCCAACGCCCAGGACCTGGGCGCCGGCTTCGTCCTCGCCACCCACGACCTGGAGATCCGCGGCGCCGGCGAGTTGCTCGGCGACGGCCAGAGCGGGCAGATCCAGGCGGTCGGCTTCACCCTCTACATGGAAATGCTCGAACGGGCGGTGAAGGCCATCCGCAAGGGCGAGCAACCGAACCTCGAGCAGCCACTGGGCGGCGGGCCGGAGGTCAACCTGCGGGTGCCTGCGCTGATCCCCGAGGATTACCTGCCCGACGTGCATGCCCGGCTGATCCTCTACAAGCGCATCGCCAACGCCCCTGACGAGGAAGGTTTGCGCGAGTTGCAGGTGGAGATGATCGACCGCTTCGGGCTCCTGCCCGATCCGGCGAAGAACCTGATGCGCCTGACCCTTCTGAAGCTGCAGGCGGAAAAACTTGGAATCCTCAAGGTCGATGCCGGACCGCAGGGCGGTCGTATAGAATTCGCCGCCGATACCCAGGTCGACCCGCTGGTACTGATCAAGCTGATCCAGGGCCAGCCGAACCGCTACAAGTTCGAAGGCGCAACCCTGTTCCGCTTCCAGGTGCCCATGGAACGACCGGAAGAACGCTTCAATACCCTGGAGGCGCTGTTCGAGCGCCTGACACCGCAAACCACCTAAGGATTAGCCTATGCGCTTGTTCCGTTGCCTTGCCCTGCTGCTCTCACTGGCCGCCCCCGCGGCATTCGCCGGCGGTCCCTACCAGGTGGAACTGGTGGTGTTCCGCCAGGCCGGCGATGCCGTGCCGTCCAGCCAGCCGGCGCCGGACGACTGGGCCACCGGCGCACAGCCGCTGTCCAGCGACGCCCTGCGCGCCACCGCGCTCGACAACCAGCTCGCCAAGCTCAGCCAGGACAACGGCTACACCGTGCTGCTGCACAAGGCCTGGCGCCAGGACATCGGCGAGACCCCGGTGAAGATCGCCCTCAGCGAAGGCCAGGAACAGGATCATCATTTCCCGGTGGAAGGTACGCTGACCCTCAGCCAGGTGCGCTTCGTCGACATGGAGGCCGATTTCTGGGTCAATCGCTTCGGCGACGACGGTTTCCTCGCCGGCAGCCAGCACATCAGGCAGGGCACGCGGCTGAAGAATGGCGAACTGACCTATCTCGACCATCCGAGCCTGGGCATCCTGATCAAGGTGGTGCCGGTCGGCGCCCGTCCCGCCGCCCCCAATCCCATGGAAATGGAAGAACAGCAGGCACCGGCGGACGCGCCTCCCGTCGAAGGCGGTTTCGACGCCGCACCTCCTGCGCAATAGCGAAAAAGGCCGCAATAGCGGCCTTTTTTTCGTTGCGATGGCCGCCTAGCCGGCCAGGACCCGCGCCAACACCTCGCGCACCTTGCCGATGCCATCGTGCAACGCCTGTTCGATTTCGGCCATGGTGATGATCCCCGCCGACTTGCCCGCCGCGGGATTGACCACCAGCGCCAGGCAGGCGTAGGGCAGGTCCAGCTCGCGGGCCAGTGCCGCCTCGGGCATGCCGGTCATGCCGACGATATCGTTGCCGTCCCGCTCCAACCGGGCGATTTCCGCCACCGTTTCCAGGCGCGGCCCTTGGGTGCAGGCGTAGACCCCATGGCTGCTGTGCGCCAGCCCCAACGCACGCAATGCCTCGATCAGGCGCTGGCGCAACGGCTCGTCATAGGGGTGGCTGAAATCGATATGGGTGACATGCTCGATATCGCCGGCGAAATAGGTGTGCTCGCGTCCCGAGGTGTAGTCGATCAACTGGTGCGGCACGCACAGGTGCCCCGTTCCCATCGCCGCATGGATGCCACCCACCGCGTTCACCGCGATCACCGCCTCGGCACCCGCCTGCTTCAGCGCCCAGAGATTGGCGCGGTAGTTCACCTGGTGCGGCGGGAAGCGGTGCGGATGACCGTGACGCGCCAGGAACAGCACCTCGCGCCCGGCGTAGCGGCCACGCTGGAGCGGCGCGGACGGCGCGCCATACGGCGTTTCGATCGGCAGGGACTCGCTCAGCGTCAGCCCTTCCAGCTGGGTCAGGCCGGTTCCTCCGATAATCGCGTAGACACTCATCGACAGCTCCCTCAATCAATCAGTTGCGCGGCGCGCAACGCGGACAGTGCTTCCAGCCAGCGCGGCTGCTGGCGATAGTCGGTATTCGCGTAGCCCTTGCCGCGCATGCGTTGCAGACGCGACGGCGGGGTCACCTTCAGGCGTTGCAGGGCAGCCAGGGCCAGCTCGGCGGAAGCCCGGTCGTTGCACACCAGACCCATGTCGCAGCCCGCGGCCAGAGCGGCCTCGATGCGGCTGGCGGCGTCGCCGACCACATGGGCGCCGGCCATCGACAGGTCGTCGCTGAAGATCACCCCGTCGAACTTCAGCTCGCCGCGCAGGATCTCCTGCAACCAGCGCCGGGAAAAGCCGGCGGGCTGCGGGTCGACCTGCGGATAGATGACATGGGCCGGCATCAGCGCGTCGAGCTGTCCGGCCAGGCGGGCGAACGGAACCAGGTCGCTGCGCCGGATTTCCTCGAGGCTGCGCGCGTCTTCGGGAATCGCCACATGGGAGTCGGCCTCGGCCCAGCCGTGACCGGGAAAATGCTTGCCGGTGGCGGCCATCCCGGCGGCATGCATGCCGCGAATGAAAGCACCGGCAAGCAGCGCGGCACGCTCCGGGTCGCCCTCGAAGGCGCGGCTACCGACCACGGCGCTGCGCTGGTGATCGAGATCCAGCACCGGCGCGAAACTCAGGTCGAGGCCGACCGCCTGCACCTCGGTCGCCATCAGCCAGCCACAGTGCTCGGCCAGCTCTTCGGCATTGGGGTTGTCGGCGATCGCGCGCATCGCCGGCAGGCGCACGAAGCCCTGGCGCAGGCGCTGCACGCGCCCTCCTTCCTGGTCGACGGCCAGCAACAGGTCGGGACGGATGGCGCGAATGGCCGCACACAGTTCGCGAACCTGGGCAGGATGCTCGATGTTGCGAGCGAAGATGATCAGCCCGCCCACCTCGGGGTGGCGCAGGATTTGGCGGTCCTCGGCGGTCAGCCAGGTGCCGCCGATGTCGAGCATCAGAGAGCCTTGCATGAAGAGTCCTATGGCCTGGAAATCAGCGAAGCCCGCCGTCACGGGCCTCAGACAGCGCACACTGTACTGCACCCGGCAGAAAGACTTAAGTCCCGGGGCGGTACCGCGCGCCTGCCAATGGAGCCGGCCCGGCGCATGGAGTTCCGCCCGGAGCACAGAGAAAGGAGAAAGGAAAACGGCGCCCTCGGGCGCCGTCTGCGATCAGGCCTTGGCGGGCGTCTTGTTCCGCGGGCGCAGTTGCGCCCCGGCCAGCAGCGGATCGTCGATGCCGCTCTCGGCGCGCATGCCGGCGGCGAAGAACGGCACCATCAGGTGCATCACCTGCTCGGTGGAAGTGTTCACGCCGAAATCGGTTTCCGCCATCGCCCGCAGGGCCTTGATCCCCGACATGCTGAAGGCGGCCGCGCCGAGCATGAAGTGCACGCGCCAGAACAGCTCGATGGGCGGCAGCTTCGGCGCCGCCTCGTTGACCAGCAGCATGTAGCGCCGGAAGACCTTGCCGTAGACCTCCTCCAGGTACTTGCGCAGGTGCCCCTGGCTCTGGCTGAAGGCCAGGCCGAGCAAGCGCATGAAGATCGACAGGTCGTTGCCGCTGCGCGGCTTCACCGCCATCGCCTGGGACACCAGCAGGTGCAGGAGGTCCTCCAGGGTGGCGTGCTGGGCCTCGGGCTTGGCCTGGCGACGATCCAGCTCCTTTTCCAGGCTGGCGCAGAATGGCCCGAGGAAGCGCGAGAACACCGCCTGGATCAGCGCCTTCTTCGAACCGAAGTGATAATTCACCGCCGCCAGGTTGACCCCGGCCTTGCTGGTGATCAGACGCAACGAGGTTTCGGCGAAGCCTTTTTCCGCGAACAGCTGTTCCGCCGCATCGAGAATGCGTTCGACGGTTTCCGACTGGGCCATGGTTTCTCCGCCTGACAAACACTTGTTTGAAACATACGTTTCAGCCACATCCCTTGTCAAGCGGCAGATGACGCACCAGTCAGGAAAATTACAGAGAAGTCCCGAAAAACGGAAGCAAGACACTGGCCAACTTCATCGTGACGCAGGACGAAATGTCATGCGGAAAATCATTGCCACGCCTCGCTCACTGTATATAATCCCAGTCACTGGATAAAAACACAGAGCGACGACATGCAGAAGCTGACGCCCCGCCAAGCCGAGATCCTCTCCTTCATCAAGCGCTGCCTGGAAGACCACGGCTTTCCGCCGACCCGGGCGGAAATCGCCCAGGAACTCGGCTTCAAGTCGCCGAACGCCGCCGAGGAGCACCTCAAGGCGCTGGCACGCAAGGGCGCCATCGAAATGACTCCGGGCGCCTCTCGCGGCATCCGCATTCCCGGCTTCGAACCGCATGCCGCCAACGACGATGAGGGCCTGCCGGTGATCGGACGGGTCGCCGCCGGCGCACCGATCCTCGCCGAACAGAACATCGAGGAATCCTGCCGGATCAATCCCGCCTTCTTCAATCCTCGCGCCGACTACCTGTTGCGCGTGCGCGGCATGAGCATGAAGGACATCGGCATCCTCGACGGCGACCTGCTGGCCGTCCACGTCACCCGCGAAGCGCGCAACGGCCAGGTGGTGGTCGCGCGGATCGGCGAGGAGGTCACGGTGAAACGCTTCAAGCGCGAAGGCAGCAAGGTCTGGCTGCTGGCGGAAAACCCTGAGTTCGCTCCGATCGAAGTCGATCTGAAGGAGCAGGAACTGATCATCGAAGGCTTGAGCGTCGGCGTGATCCGACGCTGACAGGAGATACCATGCAGACCTCCCACTCGCTGCCCAGCGCCCAGTTGCCACTGTTCCAGGAAGCGTTCTGGGCCAGCAACGGCGCTCCCTTGCTCGACGATGTCATCGACAGCCCTTCCAGCGCCTCCATCGAGGAACCCGCTGCCTTTAGCGAACTTTCGCTCAGCGGCCTGCCGGGGCACTGCCTGACCCTGCTCGCGCCGATTCTCCGCGAGCTCAGCGAGGAACAGGATGCCCGCTGGCTGACCCTGATCGCTCCGCCGGCGAGCCTGACCCATGAATGGCTGCGCCGCGCCGGCCTGAACCGCGAGCGCATCCTGCTACTGCAGGCGAAGGACAACGCCGCTGCCCTGGCGCTCAGTTGCGAGGCCTTGCGCCTGGGCCGCAGCCACACCGTGGTCAGTTGGCTGGAACCGCTGAGCCGGGCGGCGCGCAAGCAACTGTCCCGCGCCGCCCAACTGGGCCAAGCACAGAGCCTGAATATTCGTCTGGGTTGAAAAAACGGCGGAGGACAGCGTTCAGTGCAGGACGCGGGGGCCTTCGTCGTGTTCCATCTCGCCCTCGGCAAGACGACCGGCCATTTGCACGCCGACATTGAACATGGCCTTGGCCACTTCGACATGCTGGCCTTGCAGGAAATTCTTCGCGTCCCCGGAGAACTCCAGGGTCACCAACGCCTCCTCGTCATCGGCGCGACGCAGCACGATGCGCCCGTCGGGCATTTCTACGATTTCAAGGAAGGATGTTGGCATGACAGACGCTCTCTACGAAGACGCGACATTGTAACAGCCCATCCAGTGCATCCCTAGCCCGCATCCGCCTTCCGGTTCCGCTCTCGCGCCTGTAACGGCGGTTCCAGAGCGCCCGGACGGCATCCGCTAAATTTTTTTGCTGGCAAATCAACCGAGTGGAACGGTAGGAAAATTTCCTACCGCTGATCGGCGAATGACGACGGCGTTACAGCTCCGTCAAGCTCTCGCGAAAACGCAGGACCAATTGCTTCAGCGACTGCCGCCATTCCTCGAGGGTTTCGCGAGAAAGCAAGGGGGCGTCTTCGTCGATACTCACGGCAACGATCAACGGTGTGCTGGGGTCGATCTTCGCTGCCTTGGTCGGTCGCGGCGGCAGGAACAGCTCGGAGTAGGCGCCCAGCAACTGGCCCAGCCAGGTTTCCGGCTGCGACGCCAACTCCACCAGCTCAGCCAGCTCGGGGCTGGGCGCGGCCGCCAGCACTTCGGCATTCAGCAATGCATCCACGCGAGGAGCGGCAGCCTGCGGCAGACGGTAGTAACCGGCGATCTCATGGCATACACCGAGCACTGCGCCATAAAGGTGGAACAGCGCCGATTCGCGCTCCCCCTGGATGATCGCCTGGGCATTCATCGCCCGCTCGGCATCGGCTCGCTTCCAGGCCTCCAGAGCCAACCCGGCGAAATACAGCTTCTGGTTGGTGCGGGTATAAAGCTCTTGGGCCATGCCGGTACTCCCGATTAAAACTGGAAGGAATGCGGAGCGCAGGCCAGGTCAGCGCCCGGCCTTCGCGCAGTATAAGCGCGCCCCATGCAAGCGGGCGCGCCATCCATCAGCGCTTGTCTTCGACCTTCCACTTGCCGCCATCGTAGAAGGCGCGCCAGCCGGTGGGCTTGCCATCGACCTCGGACTGCACGTATTGCTCCTTGGTCTTGCGGCTGAAACGGATCACCGCGGGACGGCCGTCCGGGTCTTTCTGCGGGGCGTCGCAGAGGTAATGGTACTTAGGATCCAGCTCGGCCTTGTGCGGGATGATCTCGCTCACCAACGGCGCGCGGGTCTCGCGGTTCTTCGGGAACTGGCTGGCGGCCAGGAACATGCCCGAAGCGCCGTCGCGCAGCACGTAGATATCGTCCACCTTCTCGCACTTCAATTCAGGCATGCGGATGGCGTCCATCTTCGGCGGCGCCGCCTCGCCATTCTTCAGCAGCTTGCGGGTGTTCTTGCAGGTCGGATTGGTGCAACCGAAGAACTTGCCGAAACGGCCGGTCTTCAACTGCATCTCGCTGCCACACTTGTCGCATTCCAGGCTCGGCCCTTCGTAGCCCTTGATCCGGTACTGGCCTTCCTCGATCTCGTAGCCCGGACAGTCGGGGTTGTTGCCGCAGATATGCAGCTTGTGTTTCTCGTCCAGCAGGTAGGCGTCCATCGCGGTACTGCAGATCGGGCAGCGATGCTTGCCACGCAACACCCGCGACTCGGACTCGCCCTCGTCGTCCGCGGCGATCTCGTCGCCGGGAATCAGGTTGACGGTCGCCTTGCAACGTTCCTTCGGCGGCAGGCTGTAGCCCGAGCAGCCGAGGAACACGCCGGTGGAGGCGGTACGAATCATCATCGGCCGGCCGCACTCGCGGCAGGGAATGTTGGTCAGGGTCGGCTGGTTGGCGCGCATCCCCTTCTCGCTGACTTCGGCCACCTCGAGCTTCTTCTTGAAATCGCCGTAGAACTCGTCGAGCAGGTGCTTCCAGTCGCGCTCGCCCTGGGCCACGTCGTCGAGATGCTCCTCCATCCCGGCGGTGAAACCGTAGTCCATCAGGTTGGCGAAGCTCTCGTTGAGCCGATCGGTGACGATGTCGCCCATCTTCTCCGCATAGAAGCGGCGGTTGTGGGTGGTTACGTAGCCGCGCTCCTGGATGGTGGAGATGATCGCCGCGTAGGTCGAGGGGCGGCCGATACCGCGCTTCTCCAGTTCCTTGACCAGGCTCGCTTCGGAGTAGCGCGCCGGCGGCTTGGTGAAGTGCTGGCTCGGATCGAGCTTGATCAGCTTGAGGTTCTCGCCTTCCTTCATTTCCGGCAGGACGTCGTCCTCGCCCGGCTTGCTCTGCTGCGGCAGTACCCGGGTATAACCGTCGAACTTGAGGATGCGGCCCTTGGCGCGCAGTTCGAAATCGCCGGCGGTGACGCTCACGCTGGTCGAGAGGTATTCGGCCGGGGTCATCTGGCACGCCACGAATTGGCGCCAGATCAGGTCGTACAGGCGCTCGGCGTCGCGCTCCATGCCGGACAGCTGGGTCGGCTTGAGGTTGACGTCGGAAGGACGGATCGCCTCGTGCGCTTCCTGGGCGCCCTCCTTGCTCGAGTAGACGTTGGCCTTGCCCGGCAGGTACTTCTGGCCGAACTCGTCCTCGATGAAACCGCGGACCATGCCAATGGCATCGGCCGACAGGTTGGTCGAGTCGGTACGCATGTAGGTGATGTAGCCGGCCTCGTAGAGACGCTGGGCCATCATCATGGTCTTCTTCACCCCGAAGCCCAGGCGGTTGCTCGCCGCCTGCTGCAGGGTGGAAGTGATGAACGGCGCCGAGGGTCGGCTGGAGGTCGGCCGGTCCTCGCGCTTGGCGACGCTATAGGCCGACGCCTTGAGCTTTTCCAGGGCCGCCATGGCCTGGGCTTCGTTGAGCGGCTTGAAGGCCTCGCCCTTCTCGCGGGTAACCTCGAAGCGCACGTTGGCGCCCTTGGCGGTACCGAGGTCGGCATGCACTTCCCAGTACTCTTCCGGGACGAAGGCGCGGATCTCGCGTTCGCGCTCCACCACCAGCTTCACCGCTACCGACTGCACGCGACCGGCGGACAACCCGCGGGCAATCTTCTGCCAGAGCAGCGGCGAGACCATGTAGCCGACCACGCGGTCGAGGAAACGCCGCGCCTGCTGGGCGTTCACCCGGTTGATATCGAGCTCGCCGGGCTGGGAGAAGGCCTCCTGAATGGCCTTCTTGGTGATTTCGTTGAATACCACGCGCTTGTAGCGGCTTTCGTCACCGCCGATGGCTTCCCGCAGGTGCCAAGCGATGGCCTCCCCTTCGCGGTCCAAGTCGGTCGCGAGATAGACGGTGTCGGCGTCCTTGGCCAGACGGCGCAGCTCGTCGATGACCTTTTCCTTGCCGGGCAGGATCTCGTACTTGGCCTTCCAGCCATGCTCGGGGTCGACCCCCATGCGCGAGACCAGTTGGCGCCTGGCCTTCTCCTTCGGTGACAGCGCCGGCGCCTCGGAGGCGCTCTTGCGGCCCTTGGCCGCCGGCTCCTTGGAACTCGACGAACCACTGGTGGGCAGGTCACGGATGTGGCCGATGCTCGACTTCACCACGTACTGGCTACCCAGGTACTTGTTGATGGTCTTGGCCTTGGCCGGGGATTCCACGATGACCAGCGATTTACCCATGGATCGGAAGGTTCCTGCGTCGAAAAGATGAATATAAAGAAGGGAGCGACTAGCGCGGCACCGCTATATATAGTGGCGAACGAGCCAAGGTCAAGCGCGGTCTTCCCCGCCGGGAGCTTTCTGCAAGCCCAGGGGATCGGCCTCGGGACTCACCAGGACGAAGCGCGGCACCCACTCGCCATCGACCTCCACGGCCTCGGTGAACATCTCCAGCGGACGCACCCAGAGACCGAATTCGCCGTACAGCGCCTGGTAGATCACCAGCGCCTCTTCCGTCTCCGAATGCCGCGCGACACCCAGGACCCGGTAGTTCTGTCCCTTGTAATGACGATAGAGCCCAGCCTGCAGGTCCATGTTCCTTACCTTGTCTCGAAAATCGGAAAACAACGGCACAATGCCGACATACAACAGCCCGGTATAGGCACGGATCGCACAATAGGCAAACCCGCGCTCCCGGGGCGTCATTCGCTCGATGCAGCCGGAAACGACTGACACTGAAAAACGAAAGCCGGGGCACGAGGCCCCGGCTTTCCCCTTCTACGAACGCTTAGACGCGCTCGAAGACGGTGGTGATACCCTGTCCCAGGCCCACGCACATGGTGGACACGCCAAGGGTACCGCCGTTCTGCTTCATCACGTTCAACAGGGTGCCGGAAATGCGCGCACCGGAGCAACCGAACGGGTGACCCAGGGCGATGGCGCCGCCGTGGAGGTTGACCTTCTCGTCCATCTTGTCGAGCAGCTTGAGGTCCTTCAGCACCGGCAGGGCCTGGGCGGCGAAGGCTTCGTTGAGTTCGACGAAATCGATGTCGGCGATGGTCAGGCCGGCGCGCTTGAGCGCCTTGTTGGTCGACGGCACCGGGCCGTAGCCCATGATCGCCGGGTCGACACCCGCCACGGCCATGGAGCGGATCACCGCCATCGGCTGGATGCCCAGGTCCTGGGCGCGCTGGGCCGACATCACGATCATGCAGGAGGCACCGTCGGTGATCTGCGAGGAGGTCCCCGCGGTCACGGTGCCGCCTTTCGGATTGAACGCCGGCTTCAACTCGGCCAGGGTCTCGACAGTGGTTTCCGGACGAATGGTCTCGTCGAAGTCGAAGACTTTCAGGAAACCATTCTCGTCATACCCTTCCATCGGGATGATCTCGTCCTTGAACTTACCTTCCTGGGTGGCCTTCCAGGCCAGTTGGTGCGAACGCGCGCCGAACTTGTCCTGCGCCTCACGGCTGATACCGTGCATCTTGCCGAGCATTTCCGCGGTCAGGCCCATCATGCCCGAGGCCTTGGCCGCGTACAGGGACAGGTGCGGGTTCGGGTCGACGCCATGCATCATGCCGACGTGGCCCATGTGCTCCACGCCGCCGATGACGAATACATCGCCATTGCCGGTCTGGATCGCCTGGGCGGCGGTGTGCAGCGCGCTCATCGACGAACCGCACAGGCGGCTGACGGTCTGCGCGGCGCTGGTGTGCGGGATCTGGGTCATCAGCGACGCCATGCGCGCGATGTTCCAGCCCTGTTCCAGGGTCTGGTTGACGCAGCCCCAGATCACGTCTTCCACTTCGGCCGGGTCGACCTTCGGGTTGCGCTCCAGCAGCTTGCTGATCAGGTGCGCCGACATGGTCTCGGCGCGGGTGTTGCGGTGCATGCCACCCTTGGAACGACCCATCGGGGTGCGGCCGAAGTCGACAATGACGACGTCTCTCGGATTCAGGCTCATAAATTCACTCTCGCTCTAGTCGTTCCGCGATTAACCGAAGAATTTCTGACCGTTCTTGGCCATTTCACGCAGCTTCGCGGTCGGGTGGTACAGCGCGCCCAGCTCGGCGTACTTGTCGGCCAGGGCCACGAACTCGGCGACACCGATCGAATCGATGTAGCGCAGAGCACCACCACGGAAGGGCGGGAAGCCGATGCCGTAGATCAGGCCCATATCGGCCTCGGCAGCGGTCTCGACGATGCCGTCTTCCAGGCAACGCACGGTTTCCAGGCACAGCGGGATCATCATGAAGTTGACGATGTCCTCGTCGGTCACTTCGCGCTGCTCGACCACGATCGGCTTGAGCACTTCGTAGGCCTGCGGATCGGTGACCTTCTTCGGCTTGCCGCGCTTGTCGGTCTCGTAGGCGTAGAAGCCCTTGCCGTTCTTCTGGCCCAGGCGGTTGGCCTCGTACATCACGTCGACGGCGGTCTTGCCCTCGACCGCCATGCGGTCCGGGAAGCCCTCGGCCATGACGTCGCGGCCATGGTGG
Source organism: Pseudomonas sp. KBN12P06040 (assembly GCF_037574965.1). Classification (NCBI taxonomy): domain Bacteria; kingdom Pseudomonadati; phylum Pseudomonadota; class Gammaproteobacteria; order Pseudomonadales; family Pseudomonadaceae; genus Pseudomonas; species Pseudomonas sp. KBN12P06040. The sequence goes on along the minus strand of NZ_JBBELS010000001.1, from coordinate 2,218,755 downwards.
CCGGTGTCGATGCCGACCACGTCGGACAGGTAGGCCGGGCCCATGGGCCAGCCGAACTTCTCCATCACCTTGTCGATGCGCACGAAGTCGACGCCGAAGCTCAGCAGCTTGGCGAAGCCGCCGAAGTACGGGAACAGCACGCGGTTGACCAGGAAGCCGGGGCAATCGTTGACCACGATCGGGCTCTTGCCCATCTTCTTGGCGTAGGCGACGGTGGTGGCGATGGCGGTTTCACCGGTCTTCTCGCCACGGATCACTTCCACCAGCGGCATCATGTGCACCGGGTTGAAGAAATGCATGCCGCAGAAGTTTTCCGGACGCTTCAGCGCCTGGGCCAGCAGGCTGATGGAGATGGTCGAGGTGTTGGAGGCGATGATCGCGTCTTCCTTCACCGCGCCTTCCACTTCGGCGAGCACGGCTTGCTTGACCTTGGGGTTCTCGACGACGGCTTCGACGACGATGTCGACGTTGCCGAAGTCGCCATAGGACATGGTCGGACGGATGCCATTGAGCGCCTCGGCCATCTTCGCCGGGGTCAGGCGACCCTTCTCGACGCGCTTGCCGAGCAGCTTGGCGGCCTCGTTCAGGCCCATCTGGATACCCTCTTCGCGGATATCCTTCATCAGGATCGGGGTGCCCTTGAGCGCCGACTGATAGGCGATGCCGCCGCCCATGATGCCGGCGCCGAGCACGGCGGCCAGTTTCACGTCCTTGGCGACTTCGTCGTATTTCTTGGCTTTCTTCTTCAGTTCCTGGTCATTCAGGAACAGGCCGATCAGGCTCTGCGCGACCGAGGTCTTGGCCAGCTTGACGAAGCCGGCGGCTTCGACTTCCAGCGCCTTGTCGCGGCCGAAGTTGGCGGCCTTCTGGATGCTCTTGATGGCTTCCACCGGCGCCGGGTAGTTCGGACCGGCCTGGCCGGCGACGAAGCCCTTGGCGGTTTCGAAGGCCATCATCTGCTCGATTGCATTCAGCTTCAGCTTTTCCAGCTTCGGCTGGCGCCGTGCCTTGTGGTCCAGCTCGCCGGCGACGGCGCGCTTGGCCAGGTCGAGGGCAGCGGCCTGCAGTTGCTCGGGAGCGACCACGGCGTCGACGGCGCCGACCTTCAGGGCGTCCTCGGCCTTGTTTTCCTTGCCCGAGGCGATCCACTCGACGGCGTTATCGCAGCCGATCAGGCGCGGCAGGCGGACGGTGCCGCCGAAGCCCGGGTAGATGCCCAGCTTGACTTCCGGCAGGCCGACCTTGGCGGTCGCGCTCATCACGCGGAAGTCCGCGGCCAGGCACATCTCCAGGCCGCCGCCGAGGGCGATGCCGTTGATCGCGGCAACGGTGGGTACGTCCAGGTCTTCGAAGTCGCTGAAGATCTTGTTGGCTTCGAGGTTGCCCGCCATCAGTTCCTCGTCGGGCAGCTGGAAGTTGTCAACGAACTCGGTGATGTCGGCACCAACGATGAACACGTCCTTGCCGCTGGTCACGATCACGCCCTTGACCGATGCATCGGCCTTGATCGCATCGACTGCCGCACGCAACTCACTGAGGGTGAGACGGTTGAACTTGTTGACGGACTCGCCCTTGAGATCGAAATTCAACTCGACGATGCCGCCCTCAAGAGGCTTAACCGTGATGGCTTTACCTTGGTAAATCATCAACTGATCTCCACGCTATTATGGAAGCTTGAACTTACACATCGGACGCCGTGTCGGGACCCTTTCGGCAACCGCCGAGCATAGTCCCAAACCCTTCGGCACACCCGCCGACGCGATAACCGGGTCTCTATTGTCGAGGCCTGCGCGAGGCAAACGCTCGATTCATACGCCCGTTTGACTTGGGTGCGCACACATTCCGGCAAAAGCCGGGAATTGTCAATCAGCCATCCGGAAAACACCTGCCCTCCTCCAGGCCCTCTGCGCAGGGCCATTCAGCCAGCCTCTGTCGGACCATTCAGATGTTCGATGATCGGCGCCGTGGGCGCTTGTCCCGGTGCGGAAAGGCAGGCTAGAGTCGCCGCAGATCGCCATGCATGATCGGCCACGGGCCGTTACAAAAGAACAACAAGAAGGCCTCCAGGGCCACATGGAGATGGAACCCATGATCTGCCGTCCGTTCACTCTTTGTCTGGCCCTGCTCGGCCTGCTGAGCCTCCCCGTCTTCGCGGCAGGGACCGCCGATGACCTGCTCGCCCTGCACCAGATGCGGCTCGCCACGCAGAAATCCCTGAACGCCTTCTTCATGTACGTCGGCCAGGAAGGCGATCAACGCTACGCCAGCCTGATCGAAAGCTCGGCGCAGACGGCGGAAGCCCGCCTGCAGCGACTCGACGGCGTGAACGGCAGCGAATCCCGGCGCCTGCTGGGCCAGCTTCGCGAGCAATGGCGGGACTATGCGCAAGACCTCGACAAGCTGACCGGCGCGGTGCGCGCCAAGGGCTACAGCGACCTCCAACCGGTCGCCGACCTGGCACGGCGCAACCAGCAACTGATGGACCTCGGCGGCCAGTTGTATCGCAGCCTGCAACGGGAAAACGCCGCCACGGTGCCGACGCTCACCGAGCAGAGCCGCGAACAGAGCCTGCTGATGCAGGACATTGCTCTGGACTATGCCTCGCGCAACGCGTCGGTGGGCGCCAGCTTCTTCGGCGGCGGCGAGGAGCGTCCACTGGACGACCTGGCCAGCCGCTTTTCGGTCAACCTGTTGAAGCTGCAGCAGGCGCCGCAGAACGACGAGGAGATCGCCAGGGCGCTGCGCAGCGTGGCGATCAAGTGGCACTACATCGAGAAGTCCCTGCGCAACTACAACCAGAACAGCGTGCCGTTCCTGGTCAACAAGAATGCAGACCGGATCATCGATGGCCTGGAGAAGGTCGCCGCGCTGTATGCCGCGCGCAACCAATGAACCTCGGCGCGCCGCCTCAGGCGCGCTGGCGGAGAAACTCGGCGATGCGCCCGAGGTCGGCGCTATCGCCGCGCTCGCCCCAATACAGGGCAAGGAACTGGGCGGTCGCCTCCACCTTGTAGACATCCCCGGGGAGGCTGCGCAGGGCGTCCAGCAACTCATCGTCCGCGCACGGCTCGCGCCACTGGTTCAGCCACTGGCCCGGGGTATTCTGCCAATAGCACCAGGCTTCCCGGCCGCGTCGGCGCGGGCAGTGGAACTGCGCGCAGGACGTCGGCGGAGCGCTCTCCAGCCAATGCGGCCAATCCTGGCGCGCGAGCTGCATGGCCAGGCCGAGACGGCGCGCCTCGAGGCGCAGGGCCATCTTGCCGCGCTGCCTGTTGGACGGCATCAGCCAGGCCAGGGGACTGAGCATGACAGCCAGCAGCAGGATCACCAGCCAAGTGGTCATAAGGAACGGACACTCGAAAAACGGTTAAGGCATTTGCCTCGATCCGCGCGCGCAGGCAGGATCGGTCGCAGTCGCCAAGGGAGGCGCAGTTTACAGGCGAATGCGACCACGGCGGAGCAGCTTTTTGCCCAGCGCAACGGAACAGGTTCCACGCGCGGCGCGAAAGTCCATAATGAAAACACTATCCCCTTCTGGGAGGAGACGTTCATGCCCTATCAACACATTCTGGTCGCCGTCGACCTGACCGACGAATGCGACCCGGTGATGAAGCGTGCGGCGGCCCTGGCCACCAGCAACCAGGCCCGGCTCTCGGTGGTGCATGTGGTCGAGCCCATGGCCATGGCCTTCGGTGGGGACGTGCCGATGGACCTGTCGATGTTGCAGCAGCAGCAGTTCGACCAGGCCCGTGAACGCCTGGATGCCTTCGCCGTGCGCTATCCGGACCTCGGCAGCGAGCAGCGCCACCTGGTCTACGGGCAACCGCGCCAGGAAATCCACCGCCTCGCCGCGGAACAGGCCTGCGACCTGATCGTGGTCGGCAGCCACGGTCGCCACGGCCTGGCGCTGCTGCTCGGTTCCACTGCCAACGACGTGCTGCACGGCGCGCCCTGCGACGTGCTCGCGGTGCACCTGAAGAAAGCCTGATCTCTCCCCGCTCGGCCGGGGCCTGCGCCTCAGCCGAGCGTTTCCTCGGCGCTCATCACCAGCGGGCGGATCTTCTGCAACTGGGTTTCCAGCGAATAGCTGATGCTCGACGACAGCGAGAAGAAGGTCAGGAACGCCTTCAGGTTGGAATCGCTGACACAGGTGTCGTGGATTCGCTGCCAGAACGCCTGGTTGACCAGTTGCAACTGCTGGAACAGCCGCACCAGCCCTTTCAGTTCCCAATCGGCATGCCGCCCCTCGCGGAAGTTGAAGTACTGGCGCATCAGGTACAGCGGCACCACCCGCAGCACGAACTCCTGGTTGCTGGCGAACGGCAGGTGCTGCATGGCCATCGGCCTCAGCGGCGCCAGCAGCGGACAGGCGCTGCTGGCCATGATCAAGCCGATCAGCGCGCGCAGTCCTTCCTCCAGGCCCGCCTGCTTGATGTACTCACGCTCCGGCGTGCGCACGCAGATGCCGGCCTTGCGGAACGCCGGCAGGTTGCGGAAATCCTCGATCACCCCATGCAGGTCGACCGCCGCCGGACAATGGCTGTAGCGTTCGCGATCGAGCGGGCAGTTGCTGCAGCGATTGTGTTCCAGGCGCGTCCAGCGCGGCGCTGCGGCAGCCGCCTGCGGGTCGTAGTGCCGCTCCAGCTCGATGCGATAGTTGAGCTGATGCTGGTCGTCCAGCGTGATGCGGTACTCGATTGCCATGGACTGATCCTTTCTCGGGAGACGGCCGGCCCGTCAATGACGCCAGCCAGAGGGACCGACGGGGGACTGCACCCACCGCCGGCAAGGCCCGCAAGGATCATCGAGATGAGCCGCTATCACATTGATGCAGCTCACTTTTTTCGAGATGGATCAGTCTTCCAGTTCGGCCCAGCGCTCGAGCAAGGCATCGAGTTCCTGCTGCAACGCGTCCAGCCGCGCCAGGGTTTCGCGCTGCTCGTCCTGCGGGCGCAGATAGAAATCCTGCTGCGCGATGGTTTCCTGGACACCCGCCAGCTCCGCCTCGACCGCGTCGATCTGCCCGGGCAAGGCCTCCAGCTCGCGCTGCAACTTGTAGCTGAGCTTTTTCTTCGCCGGCGCCTCGCTCGGCGCCGCAGCAGCCGGCGCGGGTTCGGCGGCGGGCGCCAGCGCGGTATTCAGCTCGGCCTTGCCGCTCTTCGACTCGCTCACGCCGAGCAGGCGCGGCGTGCCCCCTTGGCGCAGCCAGTCCTGGTAGCCACCGACGAATTCGCGAACCTTGCCCTCGCCCTCGAAGACCAGGGTGCTGGTCACCACGTTGTCGAGGAAGGCCCGATCGTGGCTGACCATCAGCACGGTGCCCTGGAAGCCGAGCAGGACTTCCTCCAGCAGTTCCAGGGTTTCCACGTCGAGGTCGTTGGTCGGTTCGTCGAGCACCAGCAGGTTGGCCGGCTTGCTGAACAGCTTGGCCAGCAACAGGCGCGCGCGCTCGCCGCCGGACAACGCCTTCACCGGGGTGCGGGCGCGCTGCGGACTGAACAGGAAGTCGCCGAGATAGCTGAGCACATGCCGGTTCTGGCCGTCGATGGTGATGAACTCGCGGCCTTCGGAGATATTGTCGATCACCGTCTGCTCGGGTTCGAGCTGATGGCGCAATTGGTCGAAGTAGGCCACTTCCAGCTTGGTGCCCACCTCGATCTTGCCCGAGGTCGGCTGCAGGTCGCCAAGCAGCAGCTTGAGCAAGGTGGTCTTGCCGGTACCGTTGGCGCCGAGCAGGCCGATACGGTCGCCGCGCTGCAGGACCATGGAGAAGTCGCGTACCAGCGGCTGGCCGCCGGGATGGGCGAAGCTGACGTGCTCCACCACGATCACCTGCTTGCCGGACTTGTCCGCGCTTTCCAGCTGGAAGCTGGCCTTGCCCTGGCGCTCGCGGCGCTCGGCGCGTTCGCGACGCATTTCCTTCAGTGCCCGAACCCGCCCTTCGTTGCGCGTGCGGCGGGCCTTGATGCCCTGGCGGATCCACACTTCTTCCTGGGCCAGGCGCTTGTCGAACAATGCGTTGGCAGCTTCTTCGGCGGCCAGTTGCTGTTCCTTGTGCACCAGGAAACTGGCGTAATCGCCGTTCCAGTCGATCAGGTGGCCACGATCCAGCTCGAGGATGCGGGTCGCCAGGGATTGCAGGAAGGCGCGGTCGTGGGTAATGAACAGCACCGCGCCGTTGAAGCCCAGCAGCGCTTCCTCGAGCCAGGCGATGGCGCCGATGTCCAGGTGGTTGGTCGGTTCGTCGAGCAGCAGCAGGTCCGGCTCGGCGACCAGCGCCTGGGCCAGCAGCACGCGCCGACGCCAGCCGCCGGAGAGTTCGGCGAGGGTCTTGTCGGCCGGCAACTGCAGGCGGCTGAGGGTGCTGTCCACCAGTTGCTGCAGGCGCCAGCCATCGCGCGCCTCGAGTTCCTGCTGGACCCGCGAGAGGCGCGCCAGGTCATCGTCGGTATCGATGTTCAGGCTCAGGTGGTGGTACTCGGCGAGCAGCTTGCCGACTTCCGCCAGACCCTCGGCCACCACGTCGAACACTGTCCGTTCGTCGGCACGCGGCAGTTCCTGGGGCAATTCGCCGATCTTCAGCGCCGGTGCGCGCCAGACTTCGCCGTCGTCGGCCTGCTGTTCGCCCTTGACCACCTTGAACAGGCTGGACTTGCCGGTACCGTTGCGCCCGATCACGCAGACCCGCTCGCCACGGCCGATCTGCCACGACACCTTGTCCAGCAAGGGAGTGGTGCCAAAGGCAAGGGATACATCGGTGAACTTGAGCAGGGTCATGGGCGCCTCCGGAAACAGGGCGCGCATTTTACGCCGGATAGGCATCGGATGGCACGGCGCTTTCACCGCCATGCCGCAACGGCTAAGCTTAGGCGAGCCATCCGCCCGGCTTCGGGCGCGCCCCGCGACAGCGGTCGCGCGCCAGTCCCGCGAGCGGTCGAAACGCCCGTAGGCAGCCGTTGCGGACCTGCCGACGTTACCCGACATCACCTGCCCGGATAAGTCATGCGCGGTCGCCTGTTCACTCTCGTTTCCTGCCTTTTGCTCAGTATTTCCTCCGTCGACGCGGTCCACGCCGCTTCCCTGACCGAACAACGCCGTCTCTACGACCAGGCCAAGGCCGCCCTGGCCAAGGGCAACAGCGCGCCCTACATGGCCTCGCGCAGCGCCCTGCGCGATTACCCGCTGGAACCCTACCTGGCCTACGACGAGCTGACCCACCGGCTGAAGACCGCCAGCAACGAGGAGGTCGAGCGCTTCCTCACCGAACACGGCGACCTGCCGCAGATCGGCTGGCTGAAACTGCGCTGGCTGCGCCTGCTGGCCGACCGCGGCGACTGGAAGACCTTCGTCAACTACTACGATCCGAAGCTGAACTTCACCGAACTCGACTGCCTGTATGGCCAGTACCAGCTGGGCCACGGCCAGAAGGCCGAAGGCTACGCCACCAGCGAACGCCTGTGGCTGGTCGGCAAGTCGCAGCCGGCTGCCTGCGACACCCTGTTCGGCCTCTGGCAGGGCGAAGGCCAGCTCACCGAGGAAAAGGTCTGGAAACGCCTCAAGCTGGCCGCCGAAGCGCGCAACTACAGCCTCGCCTCGCACCTCGCGCAGCGCCTGCCGACCCTCGGCAACCAGGGCGCGCTGATGGTCAGCGTGGCGCAGAACCCCGCCCAGCTGAGCCAGACCGGCCGCTTCAGCCAGCGCGACCATGCCACCGCCGACGTGGTCGGTCTCGGCCTGCGCCGCCTGGCGCGGCAGGACCCGGAAAAGGCCCTGAGCCTGCTCGACTACTACAGCTCGGCGCTACCCTTCTCCAGCGACGAGAAGGTCGCCATCGCCCGCGAGATCGGTCTCAGCCTGGCCAAGCGCTTCGATCCGCGTGCACTGCCGCTGATGACCCAGTACGATCCCGGCCTGCGCGACAACACCGTCACCGAATGGCGCACCCGCCTGCTGCTGCGCCTGGGCCGCTGGGACGAAGCCTATGCGCTGACCCGCACGCTGCCCCAGGATCTCGCCGCCACCAGCCGCTGGCGCTATTGGCAGGCACGCAGCCTGCAACTGGCACAGCCGAACAGCAAGGAGCCGATCGCGCTGTACCAGAAGCTCGCCGGCGAGCGCGACTTCTACGGCTTCCTCGCCGCCGACCGCCTGAGCGTGCCGTACAAGCTCGGCAACCGCCCTGCGCACATCGACCCGCGCGTCCTGCAACGCGTACGCAACGCCGCCAGCACGCGCCGGGCCATGGAGTTCTTCAACCGTGGCGAAGTGATCAACGCCCGCCGCGAGTGGTACCACGCCGCGCGCCTGTTCGATCGCGACGAGCTGATCGCCCAGGCCAGGCTGGCCTACGACATGCAGTGGTATTTCCCGGCGATCCGCTCGATCAGCCAGGCGCAGTACTGGGACGACCTGGACATCCGCTTCCCGATGGCGCACCGCGCCACCCTGGTGCGCGAAGCGAAGAACCGCGGCCTGCACTCCAGTTGGATCTTCGCCATCACCCGGCAGGAAAGCGCGTTCATGTCCGATGCCCGTTCCGGAGTCGGCGCCACCGGGCTGATGCAGCTGATGCCCGGCACCGCCAAGGAGACCTCGCGCAAGTTCGGCATCCCGCTGGCCTCGACCCAGCAACTGATCGTGCCCGACGTCAACATCCGCCTCGGCGCCGCCTACCTGAGCCAGGTGCATGGCCAGTTCAACGGCAACCGGGTACTCGCCTCGGCCGCCTACAACGCCGGTCCGGGCCGCGTCCGCCAGTGGCTGAAAGATACCCGCCACCTGGCCTTCGACGTGTGGATCGAGACCATTCCGTTCGACGAGACTCGCCAGTACGTGCAGAACGTGCTGTCCTATGCGGTGATCTACGGGCAGAAGCTCAATGCACCGCAGCCCATCGTCGACTGGCACGAACGCTACTTCGACGATCTCTGACCCCCAACCCGGCCCGGACGCCCGGGCCTTTCCAGTACCTTGAAAAGGACCTCAAGATGAACAAGCCCCTCGCTACCGCCCTGCTCGCCGCCTCCAGCCTGCTGCTCGCCGACGGCGCCCTGGCCGCCGACGCCTGCGGTACGCCGCGCAACGCCTTCGACAGCGTGTATTGCCGCAGCGGCGAGTTTTCCCAGGCCGACCGCGAGCTGAACCAGCAGTTCGGCACCCTGCGCAAGCACCTGAACGACGGCCAGAAAGCCCTGCTGAAGAAGAGCCAGATCGCCTGGATCAAGGAGCGCGACGCGGCCTGCAGCGAAAGCAAGGACAACGGTTATTTCGTCAATCTCGACTGCGCCACCGAGAAGACCCGCCAGCGCCTCGACTTCCTCCGCGAACGCGAGCGCGAGTGCCTGAGCACCGGTTGCGTCGACGCCAAGCTCTGATCGCCGGCAATGGCCGCCCGCCGCAACGGCGGGCGACCGTTCCTCAGTCGAGGATTTCCACCGGCATCCCCACCTCCAGGCTGCCCTGTCCCAGCGCAATCAGGTTCTGCCCGAACAGCACCGCGCCATCCTTTTCCCGGTAGGTCTTCAGGGTCGTCAGCGGCTCGCGGTCCTCGTTGCGCTCGCCGGTCGCCGGGTCCAGGGTGGTGAGGATGCAGCGGGAACAGGGCTTGGCCACGACGAACTCGACCGAGCCGATGCGGATGCGTTTCCAGCCGTCCTCGGCGAACGCGGCACTGCCTTCCACCACCAGGTTGGGACGGAAGCGCAGCATCTCCAACGGCCGGCCGACCCGCTGGCTGAGGTCGTCGAGCGAAGCCTGGCCGATCAGCAGCAGCGGGAAACCGTCGGCGAAATGCACCTTCTGCCCCGGTTCGGCGTAGCCGGTATCGACCTGCCGCGCGCGCGCCTCGGGAATGTGCACCAGGCGCGTCGGGCGGCCGAGGAAGCGCGTCAGCCAATCCGCTGCGGCGTCGCCGGCATCCGGCGCCTGCAAGGTATCGCGCCAGACCGTGACGCCACGCAGGTTGGCGTCGGCTGCCGGTACTTCGAGGCTCAGCTCGGACATCCCCGGCGCATTCAGCCGCAGGACCTCCGGCGCCGCCCAGCGCGCCTGGATACGCCCCAGCTGCGGCAGCAGGCGCTGGGTGAAGAAACGTCCGGTTTCGGTGTCCACCGCCATCCAGCGTCGGTCGCCGACCACGCCCAGCGCATCGAGCGCGACGCGCTCCAGGGACTCGGCGGCGGAAGACTTGATCGGATAGCGGTACAGCGCGGAGAGACGGAACATGGAACCAGCATCCTTGGTGGAAAGATGCTGTTATACGGTGTCGCGGGAAAGGCCGACAAGACACAGACGCCACTCCAGGCAGCGGATCAGTCGGCCCCGCCCTCAGTCCTCGCGCGGCGGCTCGCGCAACAACGGCGAACCGGCCGGCAAGTGCACGCGCAGCGCGCCCGGGGAAACCGAGAAACGCAGCTTGCGTCCCTCCAGCGGCTCGCCGTCGAGATTGACGTCGAGACCTTCCGCCGCCTCCACTTCCAGCCATGGCACCCGCGCGCGGACGAACAGGCTTTCCACTCCGTTGCCACCGCCGAGCAGGGTGCCCAGGGTACCGACCATGTCCTGCGGCGTCGGCAGGATGCTCACGTCCAGCAGGCCGTCGTCCACTCGCGCTTGCGGACACAGTACGTGTCCGCCGCCGGCCTGGCGCCCGTTACCGATGCCCAGGGCGAGGAACTCGCCTTCCCACTGGAAGTCCGGGGCGCTGAAACGGCCCTGGGCGGCATGCACTTCGGAAAAACGGGTCAACCCGGTCAACAGGTAGGCGGCACCGCCGAGAACCTTCTTCAGGTCCTCCGAGGTATTCGCCGTGACCTTCGAACCGAAGCCGCCAGTGGCCATGTTGAGGAACAGCTTGCCGTTCACCTCGCCCAGGTCGATCGGCCGCGCCGTCTGGTCGAGCAGCGCCAGCGCCGCGGCCGGTTCCAGGGGAATCCCGGCGGCGCGGGCGAAATCGTTGGCGGTGCCCAGCGGCAGGATCGCCAGGCTCGCCTCGCCTCGCCCGCGCGCCAGCGCTTCGGCCACCTCGCGCAGCGTGCCGTCGCCACCGCCGGCGACCAGCGTCGCATAGCCGGCCGCCAGCGCCTCCTCGACGATGCGCCGGGCGTCGCCGTCCTCCCAGGTTACTCGCACCGCCAGCTCCCGTCCGGCCTCGCGCTGCGCCGCGACCGCGGCACGAACCTCTTCGTTGCCCGCCTGCTTGCCATGCAGGACCAGCAGAACCTTGTCCTTGTCCATCGAACCGAACCCCTCGTCGTGGCCTTGTCTTTGCCTATTGACCGCGTATCCGGGACGGAAGTGCGGCGCCCGGTTCAGGCAGGGTAGCCGGTAATCTCGCGAATGCTGCGGTAGAGCGGGCGCAACTGGCGATACATGCGCAGGTAGACCTCGCCATAGAGCCGCTGGTAGATCTGCCGGGCTTCCGCCTGGGGCAGGAAAACCCGGCCGACGCGGGTCATCCCGGCCACCGCGCTGGCGACGTCCGGATAGAGGCCGAGCCCCACCGCGCAGTCGATCGCCGCACCCAGGCCGGACGCCTCGTAGACATGCGGGCGCTCGGCCGGCAGGCCGAAGATGTCGGCGGTGAGCTGCATCGCCGCGTCGCTCTGCGAGCCGCCGCCGGCCACGCGCAGGCGCACGATCGGCGTGCCCGAACGCTTCTCGATGCGCTCCTTGCCCTGGCGCAGGGCATAGGCCAGGCCCTCGAGGATGGCCCGGTAGATGTGCGCCCGGGTATGCACGTCGCCGAAACCGATCATCGCCCCCTTGGCCTCCAGTCCCGGTTCGCGGATTCCCGGCGACCAGTAGGGTTGCAGGGTCAGGCCCATCGAGCCGGGCGGCACGCCGTTGACCAGTTCGTCGAACAGTTGCTCCGGCTCGACCCCCTGCTCGCGCGCCTGCTGCATCTCGCGCAAGCCGAACTCGCGCTTGAACCAGCTGACCATCCAGTAGCCGCGATAGATCATCACCTCGGTATTGAAATGATCGGGAATCGCCGCCGGATAGGGTGGAATCAGCGGCACGGTTTCCAGGTAGCGGGCGCGAGTGGTGTTGATGGTCGCCGTGGTGCCGTAGGAGAGGCAGGCGATGGTGGGCTCCAGCGCACCTGCGCCGAGCACCTCGCAGGCCTTGTCGGCCCCCGCGGCGATCAACGGCAGGCCTTGCGGAATGCCGGTGTGCCTGCTGGCCTCGGCGCTGATCTCGCCGAGCCGCTCGCCCGGCTTGAACAGCTCCGGCAACTGCTCGCGGCGTACCGCCAGCGCCTGCCATTTCCAGTCGCGCGGGGCGGCCCAGCGCAGGCGCTTGTAGTCGAACGGCAGGTAGGCTACGCAGCACCCCACCGAATCGACGAAACGGCCGGTCAGGCGGTGGCTGAGAAAGCCGGAAAGCAGCAACACCTTGTCCGTCTTCGCGGCGATCTCCGGCTGCTCCTGGGCCACCCAGTTGACCTCGGCCTGGGCGCGGAAATGCTCCACCGCGCCCTCGGCGCCGACCAGCTTGAACAGCCAGCCCCACGGCCCCCTGATGCGCTCGCGGACCTCCGCCCGGCGCTGGTCGAGCCAGAGGATCGCCGGACGCAACGGCCTGCCCTCGGCATCGACGTGGATCACCGTACCGCGCTGGGTGGTCAGCGACACCCCGCGGATGAGCCCGCGATCGATGTCCACCTGGTCCCAGAGCCGCCGACAGGCCTCGCCGAGCATCGCCCAGTAGTACTCGGGGTCCTGTTCGGCCCAGCCCGGATGCTTCGAGTAGTAGGCCTCCAGCTCCACCTTGCCCTTGCCCAGCAGGTTGCCCTGCAAGTCGAACAGCAGGGCGCGCACGCTCTGGGTGCCATTGTCGATCGCCAGCAGATAGTTCTTGTCGTTCATCTCGTTCTCGTCTCGGCTGGTCAGACGGGCAGGCTGTAGTGCCGGCGCCAGAGGTCCAGATAGGCCTGTTGCTCACGTTCCCAGCGCGGGTCGTCCCAGCCCAGGCGCGCTTGGCAGAGTGCGCGGATACGCGGCAGGTATGCCGCGCCGCCTCCGGGCAACAGCAGGCCGAGGCGGGTGCGGCGCAACAGCAGGTCGTCGAGATGCAGCACCATTTCCGCCTCGGCGGCGAACGCCAGTTCGGCCCAGAGCGTTTCGCTGGCACCCACGCAGTCCGTTCCGAGGGTGTCCACCAGCCGCTTGAGGCGGACCAGGTCGCGTCCGTAGCGACCGGCCAGGCGGCGTCGCTGGCCGCTGCCGAGCCCGTCGATGAGCGGGCCTTCGCAGGCGCCGAACACCGCCGCGCCATCGTCCGTGACCGTGCGCCCGAGCAGCGGCGCGCAGGCTTGTAGCACCTCCACCGCCAGCGGCCGGAAGGTGGTCAGCTTGCCGCCGGCCAGGGTCACGCAGCCCGGCTCGCGCCAGAGCACATGCTCGCGTTTCTCGTCGGAAGGCTTGCCGCTGTCGTCGCCGCTGCTGACCACCGGTCGCACGCCGGCCCAGGTCGACAGCACGTCGCACGCCTCGATGGCAGCGGCGGGAAACTGCTGGGCGCAGGCCGCCAGCAGGTAGTCGAGTTCGGCGCGGCTGATCCGCGCGTCCTCCCCAAGGCCGTCGCGATGGTCGAGATCGGTGGTGCCGACCACCGTCGCGCCCTCCCAGGGGAACACGAACACCGGTCGCCGGTCCGTGGCGTGCATGAAGCTGAAGGCATGGGCCACCGGCAGGCGCCAGGCCGGCAGCAATAGATGGCTGCCGCGCAGCGGGCGGATGTGCTCGCTTCCGCCGGGCTGGCGCAACTCATCGGCCCAGGCCCCGGTGGCCACCGCCAGGGCGCGGCAGCGAAAGTCGAGAAGCTCGCCGCTCTCGCGATCCTCGGCGCGCAGGCCGACCACCTGGCCGCCCTCGCGCAGCAATTCGCGCACACGCATGCCGTTGAATGCCTCGCCGCCGTCGTGACGCGCCTCGGCCAGCACCCGCAGCACCAGGCGCGCATCGTCGGTCACCGCATCGAAGAAACGCGTGCCGCCGAGCAGCCGTTGTTCCTTCAGGCCCGGCGCCAGATAGCGCAACGCGGCGGCGTCGTAGAAACGGTGGTTGCGCCGCCCGGCAAGGGCGTCGTAGACGCTCAGCAGGCCGCCGAATAGCCGCGGGCCGGGAAAGCCGCCGCGGTAGTGGGCCATCACGAAGCTCAACGGCTCCACCAGCCCAGGCGCCTCGCCGAGCAGCCGCTGGCGCTCGCGCACCGAGTCGCGGGTCAGCCGCCACTGGCCCTTGGCGATGTAGCGCAGGCCACCATGGACCATCTTCGACGAGCGACTCGAGGTGCCCCAGGCGAAGTCCCGCTGCTCCAGCAGCAGGCAGCGCCAGCCGCGCCGCGCGGCTTCGCGGAGGATGCCGGCACCGCTGATGCCGCCGCCGACCACGATCAGGTCCCACTCCTGCCCCGCCAGCGCCGGCAGGCGGCGGCAACGCCACTCCTCGTTCCAGGCTGAAGTCATTCCGCTCAGTCCTGCAGCAGGGTGCCGCGGTTGAGCCGCCCGGCCGGGTCGAAGTGACCGGCCATGGCACGCAGCGCGGCGACGCCCAGTTCGCCCTTCTCGCGGGGCAGGTAGGGTGCGTGGTCCTTGCCGACGCCATGCTGGTGGCTGATGGTGCCGCGATTGTCGACGATCGCCTGGCTGGCCGCATGCTTGAGACGCTTCCAGCGCTCCAGCGTCGCCGCATAGCTCGCGGCCGGACGGAACACGTAGGTGGTATAGATGCTCGACCCCTCGCCATAGACATGCGAGAGGTGGGTGAACACATGGACCCTCTCGCCCTCGGCGGCCAGGCCGTCGCGCAGGCTGGCCTCGATCTTCTGCAGCAGGCCGTCGACGTTGCTCCAGTCGGTGGCGGTCTCCAGGGTGTCCACGGCGTAGCCCGCCTGCCACAGGGCCTCGCGCAGGTAGGGGAAGCGGAAGCGGTTCTGCGCCCACTTGCGCCCCAGCAGGGTGCCGGTGAAGACCCCGCCGAAGCGTTTCAGCAAGGCCTTCGCCTGGCTCAACGACAATCCGTTCTGCCGACGGTTGCCAGTCACGCCGAAGGTCAGCATGCACTTGCCCTCGCCCGCGCCGCGCAGTGCCAGGTATTTCTCCAGCCAGGCGATCTGTCCGGGATGGCCGGCCAGGGCCAGTTGGGTCATGGTTTCCACGGCGTTGGACAGGCGCAGCATCGACAGCGGCACGCGCGCCTGGGCCAGCTCGCGGGTGGCTTGCTGGGCCTGCTGCCAGTTCGGCAGGAAGACGCTGTAGAAGCGCTCGTCCTCGGCCAGCGGCGAGACCCGCACCTTCACCGAGGAAATGATCCCGAAGCGTCCCTCAGAGCCCAGCACCAGTTCGCGCAGGTCCGGTCCCGCCGCGGATGCCGGGAAGGTAGCGATTTCAAGCGGCCCGGCGAAGGTCTCCAGGGTCCCGCCGGCGAAAAGTTGTTCGATCCGCCCGTAGCGCAGCGACTGCTGGCCACTGGAGCGGCTGGCGACCCAGCCGCCGAGGGTCGACAACTCCCAGGACTGCGGGAAATGCCCGAGCGTGTAGCCCAGCGCACGCAACTGGCTCTCCACCTGCGGGCCGGCGGCGCCGGGGCCGAAGGTCGCGACCAGGCTCTCGCGGTCCAGATCGAGCAGGCGGTTCATACGCTCCAGCGAGACCGTCAGTACCGGCCGCCGCGAGGCTTGCGGATTGATATGGCCGGCCACGGAAGTACCGCCGCCATAGGGAATCAGTTGCAGGTCGCGGGAGTCGGCCAGGGCCAGCAACTCGCGGATCTGCTCGGCGGTTTCCGGATAGGCCACGGCGTCCGGGTAGACGCCGAAGTCGCCCTCGCGCATCGCCAGCCAGTCCGGCAGGCTCTGCCCGCGGGCATGCAGCAGACGCTCACGGGGGTCGATGCTGTAGCGCGGATCGGCCTCCAGGCGCGACGCCGGGACCTTCGCCAGCGCCGCCTCCAGGCTGGCGTCCGGCAAGCGTGCGCCCTGCCCGACCAGTTCCGCCAGGAACCCACGGGCGCTGTCCGGCAATTCGACCACGGTGCTTTCTTCGCCCCAGCCATTCCAACGACGCATGAACCTCTCCCCTCGCTTGTCGCGGCAACCTGTTTATCGGAACCTTTCTGGCTGCCTATACTAGCCAGCCGCCCTCGCCTGTCACTGTCGGATCGAGACACTCCCTGTGACCGATCAAGACAGCCGGCACGCACGCCGGACGGCCTGTTCCACCCGCCACGACAAGAACAACGACCATGCAGACCCTTGGCTCCACCTCGGTTCCGGCCCTGCTGAAGTACCTGCGCCACGCCGAACGGCTCGGCCTGGACATCGCCCCTGCCCTGGCCGCCGCCGGCCTCCAGGCCGACCAGCTCAACGACAATCGCCAGCGCCTGCCGGGCGAAGCCCACGAGCGCCTGCTCGGCTATTTCTGCGAGCATTCCGGCGATCCCCTGTTCGGCCTGCATTCGGCGCGCTTCGTCCAGCCCGGCTCCTGGAGCGTGCTCGGCTACATCGCGATGAACTGCGCCACCCTGGGCGAGGCCATGAGCCGCATCACGCCCTACGAGAAGCTGGTCGGCGACATGGGCACCAGCCGCATCGAGGCGGCCGGCGGGCAGGTCCGGCTGATCTGGAACTGCCGCCACCAGACACCCCTGGTACGGCGCCACATGGTCGAGCACGTCCTGGCTTCCTGGGTCCTCTACGCGCGCTGGATCGCCGACCTGGAAGGTTCGCCGGACGAGGTCTGGCTGGAACACGACCTGCCGGACGGAACCCGCGTGGAAGACTACGAGACCTTCTTCGGCTGTCCGGTGCGCTTCACCCAACCCTGTTCGGCGCTGCTGGTACCACTGGACTACCTGGCGCTGCCGCTGCGCCAGGCCGACGCGACGCTGCTGCGCACCCTGGAAGAACATGCCCTGGCGCTGATGGCCGAGCTGGACGATGACGAGCCGCTGCCGCTGCGGGTGAAGAACGCCCTGCGCCAGCTACTCAAGGACGGCCTGCCGCGCAAGGAACGGGTGGCGGAGAAGTTCGGCATGACCGTACGCACCCTGCAACGACACCTGCAGCAAGCCGGCAGCAGCTACCAGCAGACCCTCGACGAACTGCGCCGCGAACTGGCCGAGCACTACCTGCTGCATAGCGAGCTGCCGATCCAGGACATCGCCCAGTACCTGGGCTTCACCGAGTCCCGCTCGTTCCATCGCAGTTTCAAGGGCTGGACCGGGCAGACGCCCGGCGAGTACCGGCAACGGCGGAAGGAGCCGGCGGCGCAATGAGAACGGCGGCCATCCGGCCACCGTCGGCTCAGTCGAGCAGTTCGCTCAGCGGAATGAACGCCACGCCCTCGCCTTCCACGAGGGTACGTCCCTCGCGGACCTCCACCAGCCCCTCGGCCCAGGAAGCGCTGCGCAGTACCCCGGAACTCTGGTTCGGATAGAGCACCGCGCGGCCCTGCTCCAGGCGACCACGCAGGTACTCGCGACGCTGCCCCGCCTTGGTCCAGGCGAAGCCGGCCGGTACCTCCACCCGCAGCGGCGCGACCTGCGCCACGCCGAGCCGGCGCAGCAGGTAGGGACGCGCCAGCAGGGCGAAGGTGACCAGGGTCGAAGCCGGATTGCCCGGCAGGCCGATCACCGGGATGCACTGGAACTGGCCGACGGTCAGCGGCTTGCCGGGTTTTATCGCCAGCTTCCAGAGGGTCAGCTCGCCGGCTTCGCGCAGCGCCATGCCGAGGAAGTCGGCCTCGCCCACCGATACGCCGCCAGTGGAAAGGATAAGGTCCACCCCGGCCAACCCGGCCAGGCGCTCGCGGGTACGTGCCAGGTCGTCGGGAAGGATACCGGCGTCGAGCACGTCGCAGCCCAGGCGTTGCAGCCAATCCTTGAGCAACGGACGGTTGCTGTTGTAGATCTGCCCGGCCTGCAGCGGCTGGCCCGCCTCGACCAGCTCGTCGCCGGTGGACAGCAGCGCCACCCGCGGCTTGCGTCGCACCTCCAGGGCCGCGCAGCCGAGCGAAGCCGCCAGCCCCAGTTCGATGGAGCGCAGGCGCGTGCCGGCCGGCAGGACCAGGTCGCCCTGGCGGATTTCCTGGCCACGCGGGCGCACATGCTGGCCCGCGCGCAACGGCTGGGTGAAGCGCACGCGGCCATCGTCGAGCGCTTCGGCGTTTTCCTGCATCTCTACCAGATCGGCGCCTTCCGGCAGCGGCGCACCGGTGAAGATCCGCGCACAGGTACCCGCTTGCAGCGGCTCCGGCGCCTGTCCGGCAAAGATCTTCTGGCTGACCGGCAGTGGCTCGCCGTTCCAGTCGGCGAGGCGCAAGGCGTAGCCGTCCATGGCGCTGTTTGGCCACGGCGGCAGGTCCAGGCCGGCCAGCAGGTCGACCGCCAGCACGCGGCCGCCAGCCTGCTCCAGGGGCACCTGCTCACACGTATCGATAGGCGTTTGCGCGGCCAGTTCGAGGAGCCGTTCCAGCGCCGTCTCGACCGGCATCAGCCCCGGCTGTTCGCAGCAGCCGCTCACCCGCGGCTCTCGCAGGGCGCCGCCTGTTTCAGGTGCGGGACGAAGTTGCACGGGCGATGACGGGCGTCCAGTTGCTCGACGAGGATGCCTTCCCAGGCAGTGCGGCAGGCATTGGTGGAGCCCGGCAGGCAACAGACCAGGGTACCGTTGGAAAGCCCGGCCAGGGCCCGCGACTGGATGGTGGAGGTACCGATGTCGGCCAGCGAAATCTGCCGGAACAGCTCGCCGAAGCCGTCCACCTGCTTGTCCAGCAGGCAGGCCACCGCTTCCGGGGTGCTGTCGCGGCCGGTGAAACCGGTGCCGCCGGTGATCAGCACGACCTGCACGCTGTCCTCGGCGATCCAGGTCGCGACCTGTGCGCGGATCCGGTACAGGTCATCCTTCAGCAGCACGCGAGCGGCCAGGTTGTGCCCGGCCTCGGTCAGGCGGTCGACGAACAACTGGCCTGAGGTATCGGTTTCCAGGGTACGGGTATCGCTGACGGTCAGGACGGCGATGTTCAACGGCACGAATGCCGTTTCGGCCTTGTGGCTCATGGGGTTGGCCCTTGCTTGTGGACGTGATCGCGGTGTTATATCACAGGCCCGACACGGAGACCCCAGATGCCCGATAGCGCCCTGCCCCCCTGCTCCATCCTTCTCCTGGCGGGAGGCCGCGGCCAGCGCATGGGCGGTCGCGACAAGGGCCTGATCGAGTGGCAGGGCCTGCCCCTGATCGCCCACCTGCATCGCCTGGTGCGCCCGCTCACCGATGACCTGATCGTCTCCTGCAACCGCAACCAGGAACGCTATGCGGCCTATGCCGACCGCCTGGTGAGCGACGACAGCCGAGACTTCCCCGGCCCGCTCGCCGGCATCCGCGCCGGCCTGGCGGTGGCCCGGCATCCCTGGCTGCTGGTGCTGCCCTGCGACGCGCCGCGCATCGACCGCGCCTTGCTGGAAACCCTGCTGCAGGCCGCCGGCCGCACACCGGCGCGCCCCTGGATGCTGCGCTGCGGCGGCCAGTGGGAACCGCTGTTCAGCCTGATCCCGACGCACCTGGCCGAAGAGATAGAACACGCCTGGCGCCAGGGCGACCGTAGCCCACGCCACGTCCTGTTGCCGCTTGGCGCGGAGGCCATCGAGCTGGCCGCGGGCGATCCGCGGCTGGCCAACCTGAACACCCCCGAGCTGTTGGCTAATCACCGCGAACTGAAGTAAAACGGAAGGGACGTCGAGTCGAATTTTCTCGAAGGTGGGGGGAACACTCGTTTTTAGGGGGAACTCTTCCTAGAACTCGTCTGTCAGAAACTCGTAACTTCAAAGTCTGACCGCACAGGAGAACTGCGCAATGATCAAGCGGATGCTACCCGCCCTCCTCCTCGCCGTAGGCCTCGGCGCCCTCGCGGGTTGTTCCAGCCCTACCGTGATCACCCTCAACGACGGACGTGAAATCCAGGCCGTAGACACCCCTTCCTATGACGAGGATTCCGGCTTCTACGAGTTCGAACAGCTCGACGGCAAGCGCGCCCGCGTGAACAAGGACCAGGTCCGCACCGTCAAGGAACTCTGATACCGTCGCGTAACAGGTTTTCCTGAAGACCCCGTCGACTCGAACGAGCGACGGGGTCTTTGCTTTTCCGCCCGGGGAAACCGGGGCTCGAAAAAAAGTTCATCTAACCCCTTGTGTACCAAAACTTTTTCTGTAGAATGCGCCCCAACAAAACGGAGCGTAGCGCAGCTTGGTAGCGCGTCTCGTTCGGGACGAGAAGGTCGCTGGTTCGAATCCAGTCGCTCCGACCATATCCCGAAAAACCCGCCTCAACGGCGGGTTTTTTATTGCCTGCGATTCGGTCTTTCTCACAGGGTACGCAGGTAGGCCACCAGGTCGCCCTTCTCTTCCGCGGACAGCTTGCGCTCCAGCACCAGGTTGAAGAACTCCACCGTGTCCTCCAGGGTCAGCAGGCGGTCGTCGTGCAGGTACGGCGGCGAATCCTTGATCCCGCGCAACGGGAAGGTCTTGATCGGCCCGTCGGCGGACGCCATCACGCCATTGACCAGTTTCGGATCGTAGAAGCGCTCCACCTTCAGGTTGTGCATCAGGTTGTCGGTGAAGTAAGGCGGCGCATGACACCCGGCGCAGGCCGCCTTGCCGTAGAACAGCTTTTCGCCACGCAATTCCTGCTCGCTGGCCTTGCGCGGATCGAGCCGCCCCTCCACATCCAGCTTCGGTGCCGGGGGGAAGTCCAGCAGCGCCTGGAACTCACCCATGAAATGCACCTGACTGCCACGCTCGAGCACGTTCACCCCCTTCTTGGTGGCGATTACCGGGTCGCCGTCGAAGTAGGCGGCACGCTGCTCGAACTCGGTGAAGTCCTCGACGGTCTTCAGCGCCCTCTGCGAGCCGAACAGCCGCTGGATGTTCACCCCGCGCAGCGTCGGCGTGTCGATGCGGTGGCGGAACGGCTGCGGGCGCACGTCGCCGGCCAGGTGGGTAGCGGCATTGGTGTGGCCGTTCGCATGGCAGTCGAAGCAGGCCACGCCGCGGCTCGGATGCTCGCTACGGCGATCGTCGGTGAGGTTGAACTGCTGCTGCGGAAAGGCCGTTAGCAGCAGGCGCAGCCCTTCCAGTTGCTTGGGATTGAGAATCCCGTTGAACAGCTCGAAATAGTTGTCGATGGTCACCAGCTTGCCCTTGGACACATCGCCCAGGTCAGGCCGGGTGGTAAGGAACATCGGTGCCGGGAATTCCGGCAGGAAGTGGTCCGGCAGGTCGTAGTCAAGGTCGAAACGGGTCAGGTCGCGGCTTTCCTGGCGCTTGATCTCGTCGATGAGGAACTTGGGAAAGACCATCCCGCCTTCGGCATGGTTGGGGTGTGGCAGCGGCAGGAAGCCACCGGGGAACAGCCCCTGCTTGCGGATTTCCTCGGGGCTCAGCCTGGCCAGCTCCTCCCAGCTGGTGCCGGCCGGCAGCTTCACCCGGACCCCTTCCTGCAGCGGCTTGCCGCGCGTCATGCTGGCACCCTTGGCCGGCCTGTCGCTGAGATCGTAACGCTGCTCGAGAAGCGTCTTGTGGGCCTGCTCGATCGACGGCTTGTTCGCCGTCATGCGCTTCATGATGGTGGCGAAGTCCTCGTTGATCACCACCGGCGAATAGCTGGAAGTCTTGCTTGGCTGCTCATCCCCCGCGACCACGGCGGATTGCAGCCCCAGGGCGAGCGGCATGACCCAGAGGGCATGGCGCGTCCAGGCGGGCGTTTTCATCAGGCGTCCTCTTTCGTTATGAGGAAACGCCGAGCCTCGTCGTCCCGACCCCACACCCCGGCGGTCCGCGACAGCGGACCGAACGACCTGCGACGCGTCCTGCGCCACGCGGGTTCCCGGCTGTTTCCAGTCAGTCCTGAAGGGAACTCAGGGTTTATCCATCGCCCTTAGGCCTAGCCGAACGCAGCCTGCCGAGCCAATAGGCTCAGGCTATGAAAACCATTGAGAAACGCCTATGCATCGCTTCGCCAGCATCGCCGAAGCCAGGCACCGCGCGGCATGGGGGAAGGAAGCGGAACGCAGTCCGGTTTGCGCATAGCGCGCGGGGTTACCAGCGGTGCCGCGCTTAGCGCGAATGAATAGGCATCAGCGGCTGAGGAAGGCTGCGACCTGCTCGGCCTCGAACGGCCAGTTCAGCTCGGCGCCATTGTCGCAGCGGCGCAGCACCGGGATCCGCAGGCCATAGCGCTCGACCCAGGCTTCGTCGTCGGCGATGTCCACCAGTTCGACCAGCAGGCCATGTTCGACGAAGGGCATCAGCACCGCCTCCGCGACTTCGCAGAGGTGGCAACAGAGGGTTCCGAAGAGTTGGCATTCCGGGGGCATCGAAAGGACCTGTGCAGTGTTTCGCGGCGATGGTAGCACCCGCGCTCAGATGCCAGCGACCTGCAACAGACTTTCGGCCGCCTGCCGGGCCTCACGGGCCTGGTCCGCCGGCCCGTGGATGTGCGCCATCACCAGGGCGCCCTCCATCAGGTATTGCAACTGCCGCGCAAGCAGTGCCGCCGAACGCACGCCCAGGCGCTCCAGCTGGCGCTGGAAGTAGGCTTCGACGAAGGCCTTTTGCTCGGCCGCCTGGCGGTGGATCGGATGCGAGCGCTCATGGAACTCGGCGGCGGCATGGATGAAGGCACAGCCACGGAACGCCTCGTCCTGGAGGAACTCCTGCAGACCATCGAACACCGCCAGGATCACCGCGCGCGGCTGCAACCGCGCCTCGGCTTCGAGCATGCGTTCGGCGGTGCGCTGCCGACGCACCTCCAGGGCGGCCATGATCAGTTCGTCCTTCGAGCGAAAGTGTTTGTACAGCGTCATCTTCGCCACGCCGGATTCGGCCAGGATGCGGTCGATGCCGGTGGCGTGGTAACCCTCGCGATAGAACAGGTCGACGGCGGTGCTGAGCAGTTGCTCGCGTTTGCGGGATGTCATGGAAAGCCTCCTGAGCGGCCCATTATGCGCGACCCTGCCGCCCCCTTGAACCGCTCTGCGTCGCTCCCCGGACGAATACCGACGGAAAAAGGCGAACGCGTGCCTTGAAATATACAGACCTGTCTGTCTAATATCCAGGCACCAATACCCGCCTGGAACCCTCAGATGAAACTCCATGACCTGGATCTCTCCGGCAACGCCTACAAGGTCCGCCTGTTCCTCTCCCTCATCGGCCGCGAGGCGACGCTGCGGCCGGTCGATTTCCTCAACCGCGAGCACAAGACCCAAGCCTTCCTCCGCATGAATCCCCGCGGGCAGATCCCGGTGCTGGAAGACGGCGAGCTGCAACTGGGCGACTCCCATGCCATCCTCGTCTATCTGGCGCGACGCCATGCCGATCCCGTGTGGTATCCGCTCGACCCCGTCAGCCAGGGCCGAATCGCCTACTGGCTCAGCTATTCGGCCAACGAGGTGCAGAACGGTCCGGCCAGCGCCCGGCTGATCGCCCGCTTCGACCTGCCGCTGGATCGCGAGCAGACCCACCAGCGAGGCCTGGAAGTGCTGCGCCTGGTCGAGCGGCACCTGGCCGAGCATCGCTGGCTGGCCCAGGGCGAACAGCCGAGCATCGCCGACGTGGCCCTCTACCCCTACCTGGCCCTGGCCCCCGAGGGCGGCCTGGCGCTGGACCACTACCCGGCGCTGAACGCCTGGATCGCCCGCATCCGCGCGCTGCCCGGCTACATCCCGATGCCCGGCCTGTAGCTCGGCAGGAGGCAGCATGAGCCAGGAACAGAGCCCCTTCCACGCCGGCGAACTGGCGATCCAGGAACGCGCCGGCGTTCGCGAGCAGGTCGCCGGCTTCGGCAGCCGCGCGATCCGCACCTTCATGCCGGACCAGCATCGGGAGTTCTTCGCCCTGCTACCGCTGTTGCTGGTGGGCAGCCTCGACGCCGACGGCTACCCCAGCGCCTCGGTGCTCTGGGGCCCCCCCGGCTTCGCCCGTTCGCCGGAACCGACCCGCCTGCGCATCGACAGCCTGCCGCAAGCGGACGATCCGCTGGCGGCCAATCTCGAGGCCGGCACCCGCCTCGGCATCCTCGGCCTGGAATGGCCGACCCGCCGCCGCAACCGCATGAATGGACGGGTCCTGGCACGGGACGGAAAGGGTTTCACGGTCGGCGTCGAGCAATCCTTCGGAAACTGTCCCAAGTACATCCAGGCGCGCAGCCATCAGCCCGTCTCCAGGGTCGCAAGTCCCGCGTTGCAGGGCGAAGGACTCGATCCGCGCTGGCTGTCGCTGGTCTCGCGCAGCGATACGCTGTTCATCGCCAGCCAGCATGCCGACCCACTCAGGGGCGGCGTCGACGTCTCCCATCGGGGCGGGCCGCCGGGCTTTCTCCGGCTCGGCGCGGATGGCCGCCTGTGGTTGCCCGACTACGCCGGCAACCGCCTGTTCAATACCCTCGGCAACCTGCTCCAGGAGCCTCGCTGCGGCCTCCTGTTCATCGATTTCGACAACGGCGACCTGCTGCACCTGCACGCCGAGGCCGAGCTGTTCTGGCCGGGTTCGCAGCCATCCATCCCCTGGCCCGCCGGCGCCGAGCGCCTGCTGGCGTTGCGCCCCGCAGGCTGGCGCTGGCGGCGCGGCCGCCTGCCGCTGGCATTCGGCGAGCCCCAGCCATCCCCTTTTCTTCCTGCCGGTGAATCTTGATGCCTTTCCTGTATCGCCTTGCCTCGTTGTTGATCGCCCTCCTCGTCCTGCCGGTGCAGGCGGCGGAAATGCGAGTCGCCCTGTTGCGCACCTCGGGAGTGGAAACCCTCGATGCGCTCACCGTCGACGGCGGCTCCTGGGTGCGCCGGGTGCCGCTCAGCCATACCTCGGTGCTGATCGAGCACCATGCCGCCACCCTGCTCTTCGACACTGGCCTGGGGCGCGACATCGACGCCCAGTTCCGCGCCGACATGCCCTGGTGGGCGGCGCCGCTGTTCGCTTACCAGAAAGTCGTCCCGGCGCGCGACCAACTGGACGCAGCCGGTATCCGCGTCGATCGCATCCTGCTGTCCCACGCGCACTGGGATCACGCCTCGGGCCTGGTCGACTTCCCCGAAGTACCGGTCTGGGCACCCTACGAGGAGATCGCCTTCAGCCGCATCGCCACCCCGCCGGCCGCCTTCCCCAGCCAATTCCGCCATGGCGTGCGCTGGCGACCTTACAGCTTCGATCCGCAGCCGTTCATGGGCTTCGACGAAAGCCTCGACCTGTTTGGCGACGGCCGCCTGGTGCTGGTCCCCCTGCCCGGCCATACGCCCGGCTCGGTCGGTCTGTTCGTCACCCTCGACAGCGGGCGCCGGCTGTTCTTCAGCGGCGACACCAGTTGGCGACTCGAAGGCGTCGAAGGCCCACGGCAGAAATTCTTCGCCGGCCGCGCCCTGGTCGATCGCGATCCCGCGCGCACCCTCGCGCAACTGGCGAAGATCCGCCTGCTGCTCCGCAGCGACCCGCGCCTGAGCGTGATTCCGGCGCACGATGCGCGGGTTCAGGCCGCCCTGGGCTACTTCCCGCACTGGCTGGAATAGCGGGAAAGCCCGTCCTAGACAGGGTTCGTGCCAATTCGCGGCCACCCTCGACTAATGTCTAACAGTGGCCGTCTTCCTGTAGTGCTTAAGTAACCGGGCTGTCACAGGCCGACGTGGCGTCACGCCGCCGCCATCGGCCTGCCCCAAGCGCTCGAGGAGACAATAACAATGAGCATGACCCCGATCGCCCGTGCCGTGGCTTTTGCCACGCTGGGTTCCAGCATTACCGTCCCAACCCTGGCCCATGCCGAGTTCATCAAGGACAGCAAGGCCAGCATCGAACTCCGCAACTTCTACTTCAACCGTGATTTCCGCCAGGAAGGCGCCAGCCAGTCCAAGGCCGAGGAATGGGCCCAGGGCTTCCTCCTGCGCTACGAGTCCGGCTACACCGAGGGCACCATCGGTTTCGGCGTCGACGCCATCGGCCTGCTCGGGGTGAAGCTCGACTCCAGCCCCGACCGCAGCGGCACCGGCCTGCTCAAGCGCGACCGCGAGACCGGCCGCGCCCAGGACGACTATGGCGAGGCAGGGATCACCGCCAAGCTGCGGGCGTCGAAGAGCACCCTGAAGATCGGCACCCTGACCCCCAAGCTGCCGGTGATCATGCCCAACGACAGCCGCCTGCTGCCACAGACCTTCCAGGGCGGCGCGCTGAACTCCATGGAGATCGACGGCCTGACCCTCGACGCCGGGCGCCTGAAGAAGGTCAACCAGCGCGACTCCTCGGACAACGAGGACATGACCATCACCGGCGGCGGCAAGCGCAACATCGTGGTCCGTTCCGGGCTGACTTCGGACAAGTTCGACTTCGCCGGCGGCAGCTACAAGTGGACCGACAACCTCAGCACCAGCTACCACTACGGCAAGCTCGACAACTTCTACAAGCAGCATTACCTCGGCCTGGTGCACACCCTGCCGATCGCCGACAAGCAGTCGCTGAAATCCGACATCCGCTGGGCGCGCTCCACCGACGACGGCTCCAGCAACGTCGACAACAAGGCGCTCAACGCCATGTTCACCTACAGCCTCGGCTACCACGCCTTCGGCGTCGGCTACCAGAAGATGAGCGGCGACACCGGCTTCGCCTACATCAACGGCGCCGACCCCTACCTGGTGAACTTCATCCAGATCGGCGACTTCGCCAACAAGGACGAGAAATCCTGGCAGGCGCGCTACGACTACAACTTCGCCGGCGTCGGCATTCCCGGCCTGACCTTCATGACCCGCTACGTCAAGGGCGACAACATCGACCTGCTGACCACCTCGGGCGAAGGCAAGGAATGGGAACGCGACATGGACATCGCCTACGTGTTCCAGAGCGGCCCGTTGAAGAACCTCGGGGTGAAGTGGCGCAACGCGACCATGCGCACCAACTACACCAACGACTACGACGAAAATCGCCTGATCGTCAGCTACACGCTGCCGCTCTGGTAACGGCAGGACCGGCGGATAGCCGCGCTACGGCCATCCGCCCCTCCCCAGAGCCCCGCGGCGGAACGAAGAGGCCACCCTTGGGTGGCCTCTTTCATGGCGGGATGCCTCGCTCGCAACGTGCAGGACGGATAGCGCCTGGGGCGTTATCCGCCGATACCCCGCCGGACCAAGGAAGTCCGCCCCCTCATTCGTGGCTGATCGCGCCGATCTTGTGGATCGACAGGTCCGCGCCGTAGTACTCCTCCTCCTGGCTCAAGCGGATGCCCAGCAGCGCCTTCATCAGCCCATAGACCAACAGGCCGCCGGCGAAAGCCACTGTCACCCCCAGCAGGCTGCCGAGCGCCTGGCTGGCCAGGCTCACCCCGCCGAGCCCACCCAATGCCTGCTGGCCAAAGATGCCGCAGGCAATCCCGCCCCAGACCCCGCAAAGACCGTGCAACGGCCAGACACCGAGGACGTCGTCGATCTTCCAGCGCACCTGGGTCGCGGTGAACGCCCAGACGAACAGGGCCCCCGCCACCAGGCCGGTAGCCAGCGCGCCGATCGGATGCATCAGGTCGGAACCGGCGCACACCGCCACCAACCCGGCCAGCGGACCGTTGTGCAGGAAGCCCGGGTCGTTGCGGCCGATCAGCAGCGACGCCATGGTGCCGCCAACCATCGCCAGCAAGGAGTTGACCGCCACCAGCCCGCTGACCCCGGCGAGGGTCTGGGCGCTCATCACGTTGAAGCCGAACCAGCCGATGATCAGGATCCACGACCCCAACGCCAGGAACGGGATGCTCGACGGCGCCATCGCCATCAGCTTGCCGTCGCGATAGCGACCGTTGCGGCTGCCCAGCAATAGCACCGCCGCCAATGCCAGCCAGCCGCCCAGCGCATGCACCACCACGGAGCCGGCGAAATCGTGGAAAGGTGCGCCGAACTCCAGCTTCAGCCATTCCTGCAAGCCGAAATTGCCGTTCCACACCAAGCCTTCGAAGAACGGGTACACGAAGGCCACGATCAGCGCCGTGGCGCACAACTGCGGGCCGAACCGGGCACGCTCGGCGATGCCGCCGGAAATGATCGCCGGGATTGCCGCGGCGAAGGTCAGCAGGAAGAAGAACTTCACCAGCGCATAGCCACTGTCCACGGTCAGCGCCGCCGCCGGGTGGAAGAAGGTCACGCCGTAGGCGATCCAGTAGCCGACGAAGAAATAGGCCAGCGCCGAGATGGCGAAGTCGGACAGGATCTTCGACAAGGCGTTGACCTGGTTCTTCAGGCGCACGGTGCCCACCTCGAGGAAGGCGAAGCCGGCGTGCATCGCCAGCACCATCACCGCTCCGAGCAGGATGAACAGGGTATTGGAGCCGTGGATCAGGACTTGCACCGCACTATTCAGGTTATCCATGGATTGAGGCAGCCTTCGCGCGTAGAGAGAAAGCACCAGAAACGCCCACGCCCGTCCTTCAACGCACCATGACGAAGCAGTAGTCGTCGTGCGAACCGCCGCTTTTCTTCGGCGGACGTTTCGCAAGGTGCCTGAGGCAGCATGGAAAGCTCCCGGACTTTCCTTGATTTTCATTGGGTTGGACGTTCATCCCGAAGTACCCTCCGGGAGCGCCTGGCGCCCTCGCAAGGGGCATTCCGGCCGACGTGCGCACCAGGGAATTGCAAGCGCCATACCAGTTCGCGCCCCGTTGCGAGGCAGCCGGATGGGCGTCATCTCGCCGCAGCCGCGCCGACAGGCACGCTGTGGCAGTCTTTAATGAAAGGAGCGCCGGGAGCGACCGGCAACGCGCGGAAATTACCCACCGGTTGAACCTTCCGCCCCGCGCTCGGCTCGAAAAAAACACACCCCATGACCAGAGGAGCTCGTCATGCCCCGCAAGACCACTGCAAACGCTGCAAAGGATGAACTGTTGGCTGAATTCCAGGCACTGGTCGCCGATACCGAGAAACTCCTGCAAAGCACCGCCGACGTGGCGGGCGACCAGGCGGAAGAAATCCGCGGCAAGATCCACGACAGCCTCAAGCGCGCTCGCGACACCTTGCGCGACACCAAGGACTCGCTGAAGGACAACGTCCGCGAACGCAGCCAGGCCGCGGTGGACGCCACCGAGGTGTACGTCGGCGAACACCCCTGGCAGAGCATCGGCATCGCCGCCGGCGTCGGCTTCCTGCTTGGCCTGTTGGTCAGCCGGCGCTGAGCCATGAGCGAAGGAAAGGACCCGGCGGACGGCCGCCCCTCCCTGCGGCGCTTCGGCGCCGCCTTCCTCGGCCTGTTGCACGGTCACGTCGAGCTGTTCGGCATCGAGCTGCAGGAACAGAAGGCCAACACCCTGCGCCTGCTGCTGTTCGCCGGGCTGGCCCTGGTATTCGCCCTGCTCCTGCTGGTCGGCCTGTCGCTGCTGGTGCTGATCGTGTTCTGGGACACCAACCGGCTCGCAGCGGCGCTCGGGTTGTGCCTGTTCTACGTGATCGGCTCGCTGTTCTGCGGCTGGCGCCTGTACCAGTCGATCAACGACGAAAGCTCGCCGTTCAGCGCCACCCTGGAAGAACTGGCCAACGACCGCGAGCGACTGCTGCCATGACAAGGAAACGCGCATGAGCCAACTACCGGTGAACGCGACCGGCCTGTCGCGTCGCGAATTGCGCAAGGCGGTGATCCGCCTGCGCCTGGAAATGCAGCGCCAGCAATTGCGCCGCGAAAGCCAACTGCTGGTGCAACCCTTCCGCCAGGCCCAGGGGCTGGGCCACAACCTCAGCCAGCAACTGTTCGGCGGTGGCAATGCGGCGCTCTGGGGCGCCGGCGGAGCCGCACTGCTGGGCGTACTGCTTGGCAAGGGCGGGCGCTGGCAGCGTCTGCTGCGCCTGGGCGTCGCCCTGGCCCCGCTGTTGCTCGGCCTGCGCAAGCAGAAAGGCCGTTGAAGGATGCGCCGACCGGCAGCGGTCGGCGCCCTCCGTTTCCCCAACGCGACGATTGAGCTTGCCGAGGCAAACCGTTAGCGTGTCCGCATCGCCTCAGCGCATCCCTGGAATTCCCGATGGACTGGCAAACCCTGCTCACCCGCGAACGGCTCGGAAAGCCGGTACACAGCAACGATGAACTGGGCCGCAGCGCCTTCCACAAGGACCATGACCGGATCATCTTCTCCGGCGCGTTTCGCCGCCTCGGACGCAAGACCCAGGTCCATCCGGTCTCCAGCAACGATCACATCCACACCCGCCTGACCCACTCCCTGGAAGTCGCCTGCGTCGGCCGCTCGCTGGGCATGCGGGTCGGCGAGATCCTCCGCGAGGAACTACCCGAGTGGTGCGACCCCAGCGACCTCGGGGTCATCGTCCAGTCGGCCTGCCTGGCCCACGACATCGGCAACCCACCGTTCGGGCACTCCGGCGAAGACGCGATCCGCAACTGGTTCCAGCAAGCCGCCGGACGTGGCTGGCTGGACGAGATGAGCGACGCCGAGCGTTCCGACTTTCTCCACTTCGAAGGCAACGCCCAGGGCTTCCGGGTCCTCACCCAACTGGAATACCACCAGTTCGACGGCGGCACGCGGTTGACCTACGCCACCCTGGGCACCTACCTGAAGTACCCCTGGACCTCGCGCCACGCCGAAGCGCTGGGCTACAAGAAGCACAAGTTCGGCTGCTACCAGAGCGAACTGCCGCTGCTCGAGCAGATCACCCATAAGCTCGGCATGCCGCAACTCGACGACGAGCGCTGGGCTCGCCATCCGCTGGTCTACCTGATGGAAGCGGCGGACGACATCTGCTACGGCCTGATCGACCTCGAAGACGGCCTGGAAATGGAGCTGCTCGAATACAGCGAGGTCGAGGCGCTGTTGCTCGGCCTGGTCGGCGACGACCTGCCCGACACCTATCGCCAACTCGGCCCCAGGGACTCCCGCCGGCGCAAGCTGGCGATCCTCCGCGGCAAGGCCATCGAGCACCTGACCAATGCCGCCGCCCGTGCCTTCGTCGACCAGCAGCAGGCCCTGCTCGCCGGGCAGCTTGCCGGCGACCTGGTGGAACACATGCACGGCCCGGCCAAGCTCTGCGTGCAGCGGGCCAAGGCCATCGCGCGGGAAAAGATCTTTCAGGACAAGCGCAAGACCCTCCACGAGATCGGCGCCTACACCACTCTGGAGATCCTCCTCAACGCCTTCTGTGGCGCCGCGCTCGAGCAATACGGCGGGCATACGCCGTCGTTCAAGAACCGGCGCATCCTCGACCTGCTCGGACGCAACGCGCCCGACCCGCAGTGGCCGCTGTACCGCGCCTTTCTCCAGGTGATCGATTTCATCGCCGGCATGACCGACAGCTACGCCACGGAAATGGCCCGGGAAATGACCGGACGCTCGAGCCCCTCCTGAACGGAAGGGCTCATACCGCAGCGGCCGCCAACTGCTCCTGGAGTTCCTCCTGCAACGCCTCCAGGGCCAGCCGGAGTCTTTCGCCAGACGCCTGCAGGCACTCCCCGTCGCCACCTCGCCGGCAGGCGTCCTCCAGGGCCTCGCAGGCCTCCAGCAGGGTACGCGCCCCGATCATCCGCGCGGCGCCCTTGATGCGGTGGGCATGCTCGGCGAGCCGGGTCCTGTCGCCCTCGCGCAGGAGGATGGCAAGGCGCTGGAGGTCCTGACGGTTGCTGCCTAGCAGGGTCTCCAGCAGTTCGCGCAGCCGTTCCGGGCGGCCGCCACCGAGGCTGCTGAGAGCGTCCGCGTCATAGAGCCCCCGGGGCTGCGCGGCGTCGCGGCCGAAAGAGGTCGCGAGGTAGTTGCGCAGGGTCTCCAGGCCAAGCGGCTTGAACAGGCAATCATCCATGCCCGCGTCGCGACAGCGCTGTACCTCGTCCGGCTCGGCGTCGGCGGTATAGCCGAGGATCAGGATCGGCGCGCGCCGCTCGCACCGTTCCTGGATGCGTATCCTGCGTGCCAGCTGATAGCCGTTCAGGCGCGGCATGTTGCAGTCGCTGATCAGCACCTCGAAGCGCTCGTCGGCCCAGAGTTCCAGCGCCACCTGGCCATCCTCCGCTTCCGCCACCCGGTGGCCGAGAAATTCCAGTTGCTGGCGCAGCAGTACCCGGTTGGGCGGATAGTCGTCGGCGATGAGGATATGCAGGCGGCGAGACGGCTCCATGGATGCTGCCAGCGGGTCCTGGCCGGATTCAGGCATTTTCGGCCCGCACTGGCGCAATAGCAGGTCGAGCGACACCCGGGTGCCTTTGCCCGGCTCGCTGTGCATCTCGACATCGCCGCCCATGAGGTCCACCAACTTCCGACAGATCGCCAGCCCAAGGCCGGTCCCGCCCTGCACCGTGCGTCCCTTGGCCACCTGGATGAAAGGCTGGAACAGGCGCACCTGGTCCGCCGGAGCGATACCGATACCGGAATCCTCCACGTCCACCCGGACGATCGCCCTCCCCTCGTCCAGGCTCCTTTCCTGGAGACGGATCGTCACCTGTCCCCGCTCGGTGAACTTGATCGCATTGCTCACCAGGTTGGACAGCACCTGCTTGAAGCGCAGGGGATCGATCAGCACGTCCCGTCCCGGGGCATCGTCCAGTTCCACAACGAGCCTCAGGCCCTTCTGCCGGGCCAGGCCTTCGAACATGCGGCGCACCGACTCCACGACATGGCGCAGGCGAACCCGCTCGGGCGTGAGGGTCAGGTGGCCGGACTCGATCTTGGCGACGTCGAGGATGTCGCCGATGAGCAGTTGCAGCGACCCCGCAGCCTCGTAGGCGACCTCCAGCGAGGCGCGTTCGCGCTGCTCCGGCGCCAGGCGCTGCAGGACCAGTTCGAGGATGCCGATGACCGCATTCATCGGCGTACGGATCTCGTGGCTCATGGTCGCCAGGAAGACGCTCTTCGCCCGATTCGCCTCGTCCGCCTGGCGCATCGCCTCACGCAACTGGCGGGCCAGGCGCTCCCGTTCGGTGATGTCGATCCAGCCGTTCATCAGGCCGAGCACCCGTCCCTGGCGATCCCTGTAGGGCGTGACCCAATGGTGGATCTCCAGCAATTGCCCGCCGATGCGCACCGCCATGTCGGTGAAGCTCGCCGTTCCTCCCCGAGCCACCGCCAGGCACTGCTGGTGCATGAGCCGTGCCTTGCTGCCCTCGACCCAGTCGGAATCGGTCAACAGGGTGCCGCGGGCCTGCTCACGGGTCATCCGCAGGCTTTCCAGGTAATTGCGGTTGCAGGCCAGCAGGCGACCGTCGAGCGTGCGGATGCTCACCGGGTAGGGAATCCCGTCGACCAGCGCCTGCTTCAATGCCAGGCGGCCGCTCAGGTCGGCTTCGGTACGTTGCCAACGCCTGAGCCTGAGCTGCAGGACGGTATTCCAGCCCAGGCATCCGACGCAGACCAGGCAGGCCACCAGCAGGCCGAGCACCAGGCTGGAAGGGGACGGCGAGCGCAGCCCGTCGGCAGCCTGGCGTAGCGGCGCTTCGACGACCGCATCGGCGTCCCCCGGGCGATCCGGAGCGGGAATCCGGAGCATGGAAGCATATTCGCCAGCCGTCGCCCTCGCCGGAACGGCATATCCCGCCATGCAGGCGAATATGAGAAGCAGGCCGAGCATGCACGCACTGCGTTTCTGGAACTTCATTCGGTTCCGGCCCTTAGATAAGCGTATTGCGTTTGGCGAACTCGATGAGATCCACCAGCGAGCCGGCGTTCAACTTCAACAACAAGCGCGCCTTGTAAGTGCTGACGGTCTTGTTGCTGATAAACATCTGCTCGGATATCTGCTTGTTCGAATAACCCTGGCTGAGGTATTGCAATACCGATACTTCGCGATCGGACAGGCGTCCGAGCAATTCCACATCGTCGGAATAGGCGCCCTGTTGCACAGGACGCATGGCCGAGCTGGGAAAGTAACTGTATCCCGAGGCGACCGCATTCACCGCCGTCACCAGTTCGGCCAGTCCGCCCTGCTTGCAGACGAACCCGGCGGCGCCCGCCTGCATGCTGCGCAGGGCGAAGAGCGAGGCGCTCTGGCCGGTCAGGACGAGGATCTTCAGGGGCAACGCCAGCACCATCAGGCGGCTGATGACCTCGAGGCCGTCCAGCCTGGGAATGCCGATATCGAGGATGACCAGGTCCGGCTTCAGCTCCCGCCCGAGGCTGATGGCATCCACGCCATTATCGGTATCGCCGACGATCTGGTGCCCTTCGGCTTCCAGCAACATCTTCATGGCCATGCGAATCACGGGATGATCGTCGACTATCAGGATACGGCTCATTGTCTGATTTCCTTGCCAATAAAAATTCAGAAAAAATTCTCCTGAGCAAGATATAGACGGGAGCCATATTGTCGAGATATTCGATGGCAACTCATATACTTTAAGGAATATTCTCACGGAAACTTAATTTATTTCTTACGGCGAATTCAAAACCTCGTATATTGCCAAGCAATTGGCCTGGTTATCTGCATGAAAAACACCCGCATATATACGTGCTCTCCCGGCTCGTTATCTGCCAGAGCGAGTTGAATAGTTCGTCAGGGACTTCGGAGTATTGCTATCCGCATGTACGGCCACAAGCCGCCGACATGCCTTCGGCAGGGCAAAGGGAAGCACGACGGGCGCCGGGCCAGATAGCGCCGGAGCAGGATTGAAAGGGAGGGAAAACGCGACCGCCATCCTCGGGCGGGATGGCGGCGCTATCGCTTAGAGCTTCGGCAGGACAGGCTGTTCCGGGTACCAGGCGTCGACCAACGCGCCGACCTCGACGCTGGCC
The DNA here is from genome assembly GCF_037574965.1 of Pseudomonas sp. KBN12P06040. Lineage (NCBI taxonomy): Bacteria > Pseudomonadati > Pseudomonadota > Gammaproteobacteria > Pseudomonadales > Pseudomonadaceae > Pseudomonas > Pseudomonas sp. KBN12P06040. The sequence goes on along the minus strand of NZ_JBBELS010000001.1, from coordinate 2,184,038 downwards.
AGTTCCGGTTGCTGCTTCAACCAGGCCTCGATCAGGGCCCGCTGCTCTTCATTGACCGAGCCACGGCGCGCCAGGCAGACGAAACCGAATTCGTCGCAGCCGCCATAGGTCAGTTCGTTGGCTTCGATCGCCTGATCGATGAAGCGCAACATGAAAGCGTTCACCGCATCGGCATCCACGCCTTCCTTGTAGTGGAAGTTCAATTCGAAACCCAGCTCCTGGAATTCATCGACGCACAATTTCTTGCGCAGGCGGCGGGAACGATTAGTAGCCATGGCGGCATCTCCTGGATTGACGCTCCATTGGCGGAGCCTCGCATTACAGACAGTAGCCGACACCGCTGGAGCCGCGGGCGAACCCCGGCAAGCTCCGCGCGGCGCGGCCGGATTGCCGGCGCACTCTACCAGTTCCGACCATTCGGCGATATGACGGCGAACTCCGCGAAACTCCAGCGCATCGTTATCCGCCTTGCGGCATAATGAGCAAGACGGCCTCTTCGCGTGATGTCCGTCTCTTTTTTCAGGTTCGCTTCGTTTTTCATCTTCATTTCATTTTCTACCCTCCGTCTTCAAGAGTTCTTCATTAATGTTCAAGTCGCTGCGTACTCTTGCCTTCGCCACGCTCCTGCCTTTCGCCCTTCCCACCCTCGCCCAGGTCAACGCCACCCTGCCGGCCAACGTGCAGAAAGCCCTGCAGACTAACAAGCTGACCGGCAACGATCTGTCGCTGGTGCTGATTCCGCTCGACGGCCCGGGCAACCCCACCTACTACAACGCCGACGTATCGGTGAACCCGGCCTCGACCATGAAGCTGTTCACCACCTATGCCGCCCTGGAAATGCTCGGCCCGACCTACCAGTGGAAGACCGAGTTCTACACCGACGGCCAGCTCAAGAACGGAGTGCTCAACGGCAACCTCTACCTCAAGGGCGGCGGCGATCCGAAACTGAACATGGAGAAGCTCTGGCTGTTGATGCGCGACCTGCGCGCCAATGGCGTGACCAAGGTCACAGGTGACCTGGTACTCGACCGCAGCTACTTCAACATCCCGCAGTTGCCGGTATTCAACGACGACGGCGGCGACGACACCAAGCCGTTCCTGGTCGGTCCGGACTCGCTGCTGGTCAACCTGAAGAGCGTGCGCATGGTGGTGCGCACCGACGGCAACAAGGTCAACGTGCAGATGGACCCGCCGCTGGCCAACGTACGCATCGACAACCAGGTGAAGATGACCGCGCCGGCCACCTGCCCGGCCTGGCCGAAGCTGCGCTTCAGCCCGGTGACTCAGTTCGACGGCACCACCCTGCTGGCCACCGGACAGATTCCCCAGGGCTGTAGCGCGCAGACCTACATGTCGCTGCTCGACCATCCCGGCTACACCGCCGGCGCGGTGCGCGGCATCTGGCAGGAACTGGGCGGCAGCATCCTCGGCAAGGACCGCCAGGGCAGCGTACCGCGCAACGCCACGCTGATCGCCAAGGCCTTCTCGCCAGACCTGGTCGAGATCATCCGCGACATCAACAAATACAGTAACAACACCATGGCCCGGCAGTTGTTCCTCTCCATCGGCGCGCAGTTCCGCAACAGCGCCGACGGCGACGACGCCCAGGCCGCGCAGCGGGTGGTGCGGCAGTGGCTGGCGCGCAAGGGCATCACCGCGCCGCGCCTGGTGATGGAGAACGGCTCGGGACTGTCGCGCCAGGAACGGGTCAGCGCCCGTGAGATGGCGGCGATGCTGCAAGCCGCCTGGCACAGCCCCTATGCAGCGGAGTACATCTCCTCGCTGCCGCTGGCCGGCCTCGACGGCACCATGCGCAAACGCCTGCGGCGCACCGCACTGGTCGGCGAGGCGCACGTGAAGACCGGCACCCTCAACACCGTGCGCGCCCTCGCCGGCTTCAGCCGCGACGCCAGCGGCCACAACTGGGTGGTGGTGGCGATCCTCAACAGCCCGCGGCCGTGGGGCGCTTCGGCGATCCTCGACCAGGTACTGCTGAGCCTGCACGCGCGGAAATAAGGCGCAGTACGAAAAAAAAGGCCGCCAGCGGTTGCCCGCCGGCGGCCTTTTGCATGAATGCCGCTCGCCTCAGCGAACGGTGATTCTCCAGGCCCGATGGATCTTCGGATTACGCGCGAAATCCGGATCGAGGGTTTCGCCAGTGATCTCTTCGACCGCATAGCGGGCCTGCACGCTCTCGTCCAGTTCGAACTTGCGGAAGTTGTTGGAGAAATACAGCACCCCGCCCGGCGCCAGCCGCGCCATGGCCAGGTCGAGCAGTTCGACGTGGTCGCGCTGCACGTCGAACACGCCTTCCATGCGCTTGGAGTTGGAGAAGGTCGGCGGGTCGATGAAGATCAGTTCGTACTGGCCATCGTCTTCCCGCAACCACTCCATCACGTCGCCGTGCACCAGGCGCTGCTTGTCGGAAAAGCCGTTGAGCGACAGGTTGCGCCGCGCCCAGTCCAGGTAGGTCTTCGACAGGTCGACGCTGGTGGTGCTGCGCGCGCCGCCCCTGGCCGCATGTACGGTGGCCGTGGCGGTATAGCAGAACAGGTTGAGGAAGCGCTTGCCGGCCGCCTCCTTCTGGATGCGCAGGCGCATCGGCCGGTGATCGAGGAACAGCCCGGTATCCAGGTAATCGGTCAGGTTCACCAGCAGGCGCACATCGCCCTCGCCCACCTCGAGGAACTTGCCCTCGCTGCTCTGCCGTTCGTACTGCTTCTTGCCGGCCTGGCGCTCGCGGCGCTTGACCACCACCCGCTCCTGGGCAACGCCCAGGGTCTGCGGAATCGCCGCCAGGGCGTCGAACAGGCGCGCCTGGGCTTTTGCCGGATCGATCGACTTGGGCGCGGCGTACTCCTGGACGTGAACCCAATCGCCGTAGATATCCACCGCCAGGGCATACTCCGGCATGTCGGCGTCATACAGGCGATAGCACTCGATCTTGTCGCGGCGCGCCCATTTGCCCAGTTGCCGGAGGTTCTTCTGCAGGCGATTGGCGAACATCTGCCCGCCCTCGCTCAGCCGTGCCGGCTCGCTCGGCGCCCGCGCCAGGCCTTCGTCGTTGCGTTCGCCACGCTCGCCGGTGACGAACTGGCGCGGCTCGACCTGGATCATCAGCAGCTTGCAGGCCAGCGCGCCGTTCCAGAACGCGTATTGCTTATGGCTGCGGATACCCATGCGCTTGCCCAGTTCCGGCGCCCCGGTGAACACCCCGGCGCTCCAGCCGATGCAGCTCTGGCGCAGGCGCTCGCCGAGGTTCTGGTAGAGATACAGCAGGCTGGCTTCGTCGCCGAGGCGCTCGCCATAGGGCGGGTTGCAGATCACCAGGCCGGTCTGGCCCTTGTCCGGGCGCGGCTCGAAAGTCGCCAGTTCGCCCTGGTAGATCTTCACCCAGTCGGCCACTCCGGCACGCTCGATATTGTTGCGCGCCGGCTGGATCAGGCGCGGATCGGCCTCGTAGCCGCGAATCCACAACGGCGGCCTGGCCAGGCCGGCCGCCGCGCGCTGCTGGGCTTCCTCGTGGAGCTTGCGCCACAGCGCCGGCACGTGCCCCAGCCAATTGCTGAAGCCCCAGCGCTCGCGCCTGAGGTTCGGCGCGATATCGGCAGCCATCAGCGCCGCCTCGACCAGGAAGGTGCCGACGCCGCACATCGGGTCGGCCAGGGCACCGCCCTCGGCGGCGATCTTCGGCCAGCCGGCACGGATCAACACCGCCGCCGCCAGGTTCTCCTTCAGCGGCGCGGCGCCCTGCTGCAGACGATAGCCGCGCTGGTGCAGGCTATGCCCGGAGAGGTCCAGGGAAAGGGTCGCCTGGCCGCGGTCGAGGTGCAGGTGGACGCGCACGTCCGGATTGACCTTGTCCACCGACGGGCGTCGGCCGGAGCGCTCGCGCAGGTTATCGACGATCGCATCCTTGACCTTCAGCGCCCCGAAATGGGTGTTGTCGATGCCCGAGCCCTTGCCGCTGAACTCCACCGCCAGCGTGCCGCCGGCGTCCAGGTGGTCTTCCCAGTTCACCGCGTGGACCGCCATGTACATGGACTCGGCGTTCTCCACCGGGAATCGCGCCAGCACCAGCAAGACCCGGTTGGCCAGGCGCGACCACAGGCAGAGGCGATAGGCCACCTCCAGGCTGCCCTGCCCGCGCACCGCCGACACCTGGGCGCGCGCCTCGTCCAGGCCGAGCCCCTGCGCCTCTTCGAGGAGCAGGCTTTCCAGGCCTTTCGGGCAGGTCAGAAACAATTCGTAAACATCAGCCATATCGCCTTCCCGGGCCGTAGCCCTTGTCAGTGGAAGCACCCTCATGGGCACTTCTTTGGCACCAGGTGCCGTGGTTCGATTGCCGGAACGCTCCCGGCGTTGCTCGCTGCGACCCCGAGTCGCAGTCTGGGCGACCCTTCGTCGGAATGCGAGGAAATCTCAATTGGTGGGGGTGCAAATCGTTATAAGGCGCAACCCCGCGACCCTGCGGCGTTAGCGCCGGAAACCAGGCGTCATGCGCCTGCAACATATGGCCCTATCGACGAAAGCGTTAAGTCTTTATGACAAATCGGTCATTCACACGCCTGAACGCTTTGGTTAGAACTCCAGTTAATCCGCCACCGCAACGGTGTCGGGCGAGGGTCGTCACGCCGGCAACGACCCCTTTCGGCGAAAGCTTCGCCAGGCCTCCCCTGGGGGCCAACGGGACATAACAGTCAACAAGTGAGGGCAACACCCTATGAGAAGACTTAAGCGTGATCCGTTGGAAAGAGCCTTCTTGCGTGGTTATCAGAACGGCATAACCGGTAAATCTCGTGATCTTTGTCCGTTCACCCATCCTACGACGCGGCAGTCCTGGCTCAACGGCTGGCGCGAGGGCCGTGGCGACAACTGGGACGGCCTCACTGGCACGGCCGGCTTACAACGTCTCAATCAACTCCAGCACGTGTAAGCGACAACACGGATAGCACCGATTTCCCCAAGGCACGCCCCATCCGGGCGGCGGGCGCAAGCCCAAGGGCTCCGCAAGGAGCCCTTTTCAATTCCGCCGCGGCAATGCGGCGATGGCGTCCACCGCTTCGCGGATCAACGCCGGTCCCTTGTAGATGAAACCCGAATAGATCTGCACCAGGCTCGCCCCGGCGGCGATCTTCTCCGCCGCGTGCGCGCCCTCGGTGATACCGCCGGCGGCGATGATCGGCAGCCGTCCGCCCAGCTCGCCGGCCAGCACCTTCACCGTGTGCGTGCTCTTCTCCCGCACCGGCGCGCCGGACAGGCCACCCGCCTCGTCGCCATGCTGCAGGCCTTCCACGCCTTCGCGGCCGAGAGTGGTATTGGTCGCGATCACCGCGTCCATCCCCGCCTCGACCAGCGCCGCGGCGACCAGCGCGGTCTCTTCGTCGGTCATGTCCGGGGCGATCTTGATCGCCAGCGGTACCCGTCGGCCATGCCGCAGCGCCAGCGCTTCCTGGCGCTGGCGCAGTGCCTCCAGCAGTTGCTTGAGCGAATCGCCGAACTGCAGGCTGCGCAGGCCGGGCGTGTTCGGCGAGCTGACGTTGACGGTGACGTAGCTGGCGTCGGCGTAGACCTTGTCCAGGCAGATCAGGTAGTCGTCGACCGCGCGCTCCACCGGGGTATCGAAGTTCTTGCCGATGTTGATCCCCAGTACGCCGCGATACTTCGCCGCGCGCACCCGTGCCAGCAGGTGGTCGACGCCGTGGTTGTTGAAGCCCATGCGATTGATGATCGCGTTGGCTTGCGGCAGGCGGAACAGGCGCGGCTTGGGATTGCCCGGCTGCGGTCGCGGAGTGACGGTGCCGATCTCGATGAAGCCGAAACCGAGCTGGCCGAACCCGTCGATGGCGTCGCCGTTCTTGTCCAGGCCCGCGGCCAGCCCCACCGGATTGGGAAATTCCAGGCCCAGCACAGAGACCGGCAGGCTGGCCGGCTCGGGCGTCAGCAGGCGGTTCAGGCCCAGGCGACCGCCGGCCCCGATCAGGTCGATGGACAGTTCGTGGGAGGTTTCCGGGGACAGTTTGAACAGCAGCTGGCGGGCCAGGGTGTACATGGTCGGGTATCGGTCGGCAGAATGAAGGGTGCCGATTATAGCCGCCGAGCACCCGCTCAGGCGAGGCGTTGCAGCGCCAGCAGGCGGCCGTCCTCGCTGAAATCGAGGCGGAACGTGCCATGCACGCCATCGTGGCCGATGAACGGACGCAGGTGATGGGCCGGCAGGTTCACCCGGCGACCGTCGCGGCTGCGCAGCAGGACCCGATTGGCCCTGCCGCCGTAGATGGCCTGCAGGCGTTCGCCGGACAGGGCGATATCCATGATGAGACTGGGCATGGAGCCCCCCGCTTGAATGAACCACGACAGCTTGCCACAAACCACGCGGTTGAATGTCACGCCCGAACCTGTGCTTCAATGGACGGACCGTCGCCGTCCCCTCCCGCCCCTTTCCGCGTCGGTCGCCGAGCCCGAGGAGCCCTCCGTCGATCATGAGTTCCAACTCGCGTAGCAACAGCACCTTCACCGGTCGCCTTTCCGCACTCGCCAACCGCCTGCGCCTGGGTGCCGCGCGAAGCGATGGCCGGGAGCTGCGCGAACGGGCGGCCGCCCTCGAGCTGCCGTTCCAGCCATTGCGACGGCCGGAGCCGAGCGTCTGGTGGCAGGCCGGACCGCCCCTGCACACCCTGGTCGATCTGCCGCGCGGCGCGCTGTCCGGCCCGGTCCAGGAAGACAAGGCGGAAGCCCACACGGTCCTCAAGCGCCTGGTGCGGGTCAGTCACTCCACCCTGGAGTCGGTCGACCTGAAGACCATCGAAGGCGTATGCAGCCGCGAGATCCTCGTCCAGACACCTTGCCCACGCCTGGAAGACCTGGCCACGGCCGAGGTCTGCCGGGGCGTACGGATCATCAGCTACAAGGATTTCGTCAAGGCCCTGAGCCTGGCCCTGCCGCGTTTCACCAACGGCGACAGCATCCGCCTGCGCCAGGCCGCCTGGCACGGCGAGCGCCTGTTCTGGGCGGGCGAACGTCAGGCCTGCGCCTTCGCCGCGGCGATCGTCTACGCCCGCCGCCGCGAACTGGAACTGAAGCTGCCGGCACACCTGGAACGCTACGAACTGGAGCCCGGCGCGCTGGACGAACTGGAACAGCGCTACCACATGCTGCGGATTCCGACCCAGGCCTGGTCCGAGCCGACCTTCATGAGCCTGCTGCTGGATACCGGCCTGCCCTATGCGCGACTCGCCCTGTTCACCCCGGAAACCCCGGAGTGCCTGTTGCTGCCCCGCAACGACGAACGCGCCGATGCCCTCGGCGAAGGTCTGCGGGCGGCTGGCGCAGCAGACGTGGTGAAGTATCTGAAGCAACTGTAGGCAACCGGCCAGGACTGGCCAGCTCGCGCCCTGACGTGCATCCTCCAGCAGACCCACACAGGAGCGATCGCATGTCCCTACCCCGCCTCAGTCTCTGTCTCGCCCTCGCCTGCGGGCCGGCGCTGGCCAGCCAGGCGCCGGTCTACGGCGAACGCCTGGAAGGCTTCGACTACGCCTATCCGGTGCACTATCTGGACTTCACCTCCCAGGGCCAGCCGCTGAGCATGGCCTACCTCGACGTCGCGCCGAAGAAAGCCAACGGCCGCACCATCCTGCTCATGCACGGCAAGAATTTCTGCGCCGGGACCTGGGAGCGCACCATCGACGTGCTCGCCGACGCCGGCTACCGGGTGATCGCCGTCGACCAGGTCGGCTTCTGCAAGTCGAGCAAGCCGGCCCATTACCAGTACAGCTTCCAGCAACTGGCAGCCAACACCCACGCCCTGCTGGAACGGCTCGGCGTCGCCCGGGCCAGCGTGATCGGCCATTCCATGGGCGGCATGCTCGCTACCCGCTACGCCCTGCTCTACCCGCGGCAGGTCGAACGACTGGTGCTGGTCAACCCCATCGGTCTGGAGGACTGGAAGGCCCTGGGCGTGCCCTGGCGCAGTGTCGACGACTGGTACAGGCGCGACTTGCAGACCAGCGCCGAAGGCATTCGCCAATACCAGCAAGCCACCTACTACGCCGGCGAATGGCGCCCCGAGTTCGATCGCTGGGTACAGATGCAGGCCGGCATGTATCGCGGCAAGGGGCGCGAGTCGGTGGCCTGGAACTCGGCGCTGACCTACGACATGATCTTCACCCAGCCGGTGGTCTACGAACTGGACCGGTTGCAGATGCCGACCCTGCTGCTGATCGGCGAGAAAGACAACACCGCCATCGGCAAGGACGCCGCGCCGGCGGAACTGAAAGCCAGGCTGGGCAACTACGCGCAACTGGGCAAGGACGCCGCCCGACGGATTCCCCAGGCGACCCTGGTGGAATTCCCCGACCTTGGCCATACCCCGCAGATACAGGCTCCGGAACGCTTCCACCAGGCACTGCTGAAGGGTCTGCAAACCCAGCCCTGAACCATCCACCGGCGGCGCTCTCGCCATCGGCTTCGCCGCGCCTTGCCCGGCGTCAACACCGATGCCTGCCGCCGGCGTTTCACTGCACTGGCTGCGCGACGACGCGTGGCTCGCGTCGCGCAAGCCCATCCACGCCGCGGCCGTTCTCATCCACATGGAGGTTCATCGTGTTCCCTTGCCAACCCCGTTCGCTACTCGCCGGCGTCCTGCTGGCGAGCGCCCTGCCCGCTCACGCGGAGCTGCCCCACGCGCCCGCCTACATCGATGACAGCGCCTACCCGGCCGCGGCCCGCCAACGCATCCTGCCACCGATGTTCGAGCAGAAGCTGGGCAGCCTGCGCTACCTGGCCAAGCCCGGCGACCCCTTGATCACCCAGGCCGAGAGCAGCGACTTCCAGCGCACCAGCGACTACCGCGAGACCCGCGCCTACCTGGAGAAACTGGTAGCCGCCTCCTCCGGCCGCATCGCCTTGCGCGAGTTGCCCGAGCGCAGCGCCGAGGGTCACCCGATGCTGCTGGTGACCGCCTCCACCGAGGCCGACAAGTCCGCCGCCGGCCTGAAGCGCTCCGCCAAGCCGACCTTGCTGGTGGAAGCCGAGATCCATCCCGGCGAGGCCAACGGCAAGGACGCCATGTTCATGCTGCTGCGCGACATGAGCGCTGCCGACCGCCCGCTCGCCGGGCTGCTGGAGAAGATCAACCTGCTGTTCATCCCGGTGGTCAACGTCGACGGCGACCTGCGCCGCAGCGCCTACGGGCGGATCAACCAGAACGGCCCGCGGGAGACCGGCTGGCGGGTGAACGGCCGCAATCTCAATCTCAACCGCGACTTCACCAAGCTCGACAGCGCGGAGATCCGCAACGTCGCCTGGGTGTTCAACCACTACGAACTGAGCTTCTTCGCCGACACTCACTCCACCGACGGCGCCATGTATCCCTACGACAGCTCCTACTGCCACAACGGCAATGGCTGGTCACCGGCGAGCAGCGCCTGGATGGACCAGGTCATGCGCAAGCCGGTGTACCAGGCGCTGGAAAGCCTCGGGCACATGGTCCATGAATGCATCAGCCTGAACGACAACCAGGATCCGACCCAGGGCTACTACCCCTACCGCACCGACCTGGCGCGCTTCTCCAACCAGTACGGCGACATCCGCAACGTGCCGTCGATCCTCATCGAGCAACACGCCCTGCATCCGTACAAGACCCAGGTGCTGGGCAACTACGTGATGCTCAAGGCGATGTTCGAGGTGATCGGCGGGCAGGCCGCCAGCCTGCGCCAGGCCATCGCCAGCGACCGCGAGCGCCTGCTGCGGCAGAAGGAGGTGATCCTCACCTGGAAGCCGGGCGAGGCCGCCGAGACGCCGTTCGTGGTCGGCGACTACCGCTACGAGCAATCGCCGGTCACCGGGGCCCGCACCATCGTCTGGAGCAACCGGCCGAAGACGCTGAAACTACCGGTGACCGACAACGGCGTACCCGACCTGGTGGTGCCGCGTCCCCAGCGTTTCATCGTCCCGGCGCAGTGGCACGAGGTGATCGCCCGGATCAAGGCCCACGGCATCCGCTACACCACCCTGGAGCGTCCGACCGAAATCGCCGTGACCCTGTACCGCATGGACGACATCAAGCTCGCCGATGGCTTCGAACCGGATCGCGTGCAAGGCAACCGGATTCCGGGCTACGAAGGTCGCCTGCTGGTCAGCGGCACGCCGAAGCCGTTCCAGCGCTTGCAGACCTTCCCGGCCGGCTCGCTGTCGATCGACACCGCCCAGCCGCTGGGCGTCCTGGCCATCGACCTGCTGCAACCGCAGAGTCCGGATTCGTTCTGGTCCTGGGGCTTCTTCAATTCCACCCTGGTGGCCGCCGAGGAGCCGGAGGAATACGTGATGGAGCCGATGGCGCGCAAGATGCTGGCGGAAGGCCCGGCGCTGAAGGCCGCCTTCGACAAACGCCTGCGCGAGGACAAGGCCTTCGCCGCCGATCCGCAGGCGCGCCTGCAATGGTTCTACCAGCGCACGCCGTTCTACGACGTGAACGCCTTCGTCTATCCGGTAGGAGTGGTGTTCTGAGGCCCACCTGGGGCTGACGGCGAATAACGCTGCGCGTTGTTCGCCCTACCGCTGGGCTTCGGGAGCCCCGTTCCCTCTCCCGCTTGCGGGAGAGGGAGCCGGTCTCAGGTACCGTCGGTGGGTGTGGGCAGGTTGCTTCTCGGCTTGCGCTTGCGCCTGGGTTTCAGTGGTTTTTCAGGTGGCGGCGACAGTTCCCGCTTGCGCAGCTTCTTGAGGATTTCCCGATGCTTCTCGCGCCAGACCGGCACGTCGAGACCGTGGAGTTCGAGCAGCTCGGGGTTGCGCTCCACCAGATAGACCGCCGCTTCCTGGGCGGCCTCGGCGATCTTCCAGGCGATCGACTGCGGTTCGATGCTGCCTTCATAGGCGATCCAGTCGCTGAACTCCGGGAAGGTCCCGCAGACCTTCTCGAAATCCTCGTCGTGCATGCGCTGCCGGCCACTCTCGATGTTCTCAAGGCGTTTGGGATCCATGCCGACCACCTCGGAAAACTGCGGTCGGTTCAACCCCGTCAGCCCGCGCAACCCGAACAGGCGCTCGCCGGCGCGAAACAGGCAGCGCTTCCTCACTACATAGACCATGTACAGATACTTCCCTTCGTTTCTGGCGCGATGCGCCTCAGTCGCCCTTGCCGCTCGCGGGCGTTTTCCTCTTCCGCTGGCGCCTGGGTTCCGGCGGCTCTTCCAGGGGCGCCGGCTCCGCCTCCGGCGCCTGTTCCGCCGCCAACAGCGCCTCGCGTATCTCGCGGTGACGTTCGCGCCAGGCCTGCATGTCGATGCCGTGCCGCTCCAGCAGCACCGGGTTGCGCTCCACCAGGTAGACCGCGGCCGCCTGTGCCGAGTCGGCGACCTTCCAGGCGATCGACTGCGGCTCGATGCTGCCTTCATAGGCGATCCAGTCGCTGAACTCCGGGAAGGTTCCGCAGACCTTCTCGAAGTCCTCGTCGTGCATGCGCTGCAGTTCGTTCTCGATGTTCTCCAGGCGCTTGGCCGTCATCCCCACCAACTCGGCGAACTGCGGACGGCTCAAGCCCATCAGCTCGCGCAGGGCGCGCAAGCGCTTGCCAGCAGTGAACAAACGTCGATTCTTTACCATGTGTAGTCCGCGTCTGATGGTTCCCTATGCATATTGATTCACTAACTGTTAGTAGATCAATATGAATCCAAGCCCTCTAGACCGAGGGTTCCCCTCCAACATCGGACCATGGTGCAGGACGCCTGATGAAAGTGGAAGAACTCCCCCAAGAGGGTTTCGCCGAGTGCCCCCGCTATATAACCCTGATGCGTTTCGCCTTCCTGACCGGCCTCAGCGACCGGCCGGACCTGCTCTATGCCTGGATAGAGAGCGGCGACCTGCCGATGCGAACCTTCGGTACGCAACGCCTGGTGGATATGCAGAAGCTGCAAAAACGCATCGAGGAAGCAAAAAAAGGGGCCGATTCAACCGGGTGAATCGGCCCTTTCTGAAAGACCCTGCCGCCGGCGAAACCCCTCAGCGATTGAGCATGAAGGTCTCGTACTCCAGGTCGTCCAGCGCGGTGGTCAGGCGGTACAGCCCGACCAGCACGCAGACCAGCAGCGACAGGGTGAAGCCGTAGCCGAAGAAGCTCGGCCCGAGCAGCAGGCTGACGAAGGTCAGGGCGCCGTTGACGATCACGAACAGCACGCAGAGTTCGAGGACGATGCGGCGCTTGTCCAGGTAGAAGAAGACGTTGAGCAAGGCCATGAACACTACCTGGATGCTCACCCCGATCAGGTCGATGTAGAACAGCGGCAGGTAGTAGCGGGAAATTCCCAGCCAGCCGAGCAATTGCGGCGCCAGCAGGAACAGCAGGACCACCGCCAGCCCCTGCACCTTACAGATTTCCAGGAGGCCCTGGCGGATGGCGAGGATCATCTGCTCCTTGAGCAGGCCGATGTGCTGCAGGGTCTCGCCGCCGCGGATCGCCTCGTAGACCCGCTCGTACCACTCGGCGAAGTCGGTCTCGATGCGCACCAGGAACACCGCCATGCCGGGAATGATCGACAGGTAGGCGAGGAAGATCGGCAGGTCGTAGAGGATCGAGGCGCGCAGCGGGCCGATCACCAGGTCCGAGGTGGATGGGTTGAACCAGAAGATGAACTTGTCGATCCAGATCCCCAGGTTGTAGCAGAGGCCGGTCAGCAGCAGGCTGACGAAGACCTGTCGGCGGTCGAGGAAGTCGAAGGCCACCATGCGCCTGGCCGGGTACTCGCGGAGGATGTCGTAGAGGAAGACGAACAGCAGGCTGGCGTGGCCGATCAGCAATGCCAGCAGCAGGCCGTCCATCTGCATGAAACGCAGCAGGTAGGCACAGGCGACCATCAGCGCGTAGCCGATGAACATCACCAGCAGGATGCGTTTGTAGGCCTTCATTCCCGACAGGAAGATGATCACCAGCCACAGGTTGCAGAGCACCACGAAGTTGGCCATCACCAGCAGGCGGTAGGCGAACGGCTCATCGAACAGGGTCGCCAGCAATATCGCCGAGAGCAGGCCCGCCGCCAACGTCACCAGCAACAGCACGCCCACCAGGTTGGGCAGGATCGCCTCGTGCTTGCGCTCGAACAGGCGATCGGAAATGAAGCGGGTGAAGAACAGTTGCAGTCCCCCGGTGAAGATCAGCGACAGCGCCATCAGGTAGGTCACCGTGATCAGGAACTGCCGGACCAGCACGTCCGGCACCACCACGCCGAGGCTCAGCACGCCGATCAGCATCACGCTGACGATCGACAGCACCCAGGGACCGGAGCTGATCAGCCCGGCGTAGAGATAGGCGCGCAGGGTCGCCGTATAGGAATCGCGGGAAAGGATCTTCCGCAGTTCGAAGCCGATGCCGGCCATGTCATGCAATCTCCGTGGCTTCGCGGTACAGCCCGCGGTAACGTCCGAGCATCAGCGCCTCGGTGTAGTAGCGTTCGACCCGTTGCAGGCCGACCGCCTGGGCCGCCTGCCAGCGCTGCGGATTGCGCAGCAGGGCGAGGATCGCCCGCGAAGTGGCCTGCGGGTCGGCGATCGCCACCACCTCCCCGGCGCGGCCCAGGGCGCGATCTTCGGCGTCGGCGCCTTCGATCAGTTCGCGGCAGGAGCCGACGTCGCTGCTCACCACCGGGGCGCCGGCAGCCCAGGCTTCGAGGATCACCAGCGGCTGCGCTTCGCTGATCGAGGTGAGGACCATCAGGCCGAGTTGCGGCAGGACCTCGCCGATCCGACGGAAACCGAGGAACTTCACCTTGTCCTGCAGGCCGAGGCTGGCCACCAGGCTGCGGCATTCGCTGGCATAGTCCGGGTCTTCCTCCTCCGGACCGACGATCCAGCCCTCCGCCTCCGGCATCGCGCTGACCACCCCGCGCATGGCGCGGATGAAGGTCTTCACGTCCTTGATCGGCACTACCCGGCCGACCAGCCCGACCACCGGCGGAATCCCCGGCGGCCGCCGTTCGAGGGCGCCGGCCCAGGCATCGAGGTCGATGCCGTTGGGGATCACCCGGGTGCGCCGTGGCTCGGCGCCATCGAGTACCTGGCGCTGGCGGTTGCCTTCGTAGAGGGCGACGATCGGATTGGCGGCGCGATAGGTGAGCAGGCCGACACGCTCGAAGAAGCGGATCCACAAGCGACGGATGTAGCTGACCTCGGCATCCAGTCCGGTACTCAGCTGCTCGTCGGGGTTCTCCGCGATCCAGTTGGCCTGGGCCAGGTCGATCTTGCGCTCCTTGGTGTAGATGCCGTGCTCGCTGAGCAGGTAGCGGCAGCCCCAGCGACGTTGCAGGATGCAGCCCAGCAGGCCGGCGTAGCCGGTGGAGATCGAGTGCAGCATGCGCGCCCGCGGCATCCGCCGGGCCGCCTCGGCGAGCATGAACACCGGCGCCTGCATCGAGCGCAGGGTCCAGAAGTAATTGACGAAGGACGGATCGGTGCAATAGCGCTCGTAGCCTGCGGTGATCGCTTCCCAACTGGCCTTGCTGTGGAGAAAGTCCTCGCGGCCGATGCGGCCCTCGGCGAGCAGGTCGAGCAGCGCGTCGCCCTCCTCCACGTCCGGCGTCTCCGGGTAGTGGAAGAAACGGTGCAGGTCGCGCAACGCCTTTTCGGTCTCGCTACTGCCCTGTCGCGCCTGCGGGTTCGGCGAACTCCAGGCGGTTTCCAGGAAGTGTTCCTCGATGTGCAGCACATTGTCCGGGATCGGGTAGTGGCGCTTGCCGTAGGCATCCTTCTGGCCGCCGATGAAGAACACCGAGAAGGTCAGGTCGGGGAGACCGAGGATCAACTGGTTGACCCAGCTGGAGACGCCGCCGCGGACATAGGGCCAGGTGCCCTCCAGCAGCAGGCAGACATCGGCGACGGGCGCCGTCGGAGCGGTGTGTTCGGTCATGTCCAGTATCTCGCCAGGGCCGCGAAGGGCGGCCGTTGCAGCATGTCGTCGGGCATTCCGGCGAGAAGCCGGGGGATGTCCCGGTAGCGCCGCTGGAAGAACGCCACCTCGGCGCGGAACGGCGCCAGCTGGGCGCTATCGATTCCCGCCTCCTCGGCGGCCTGGAGGGCGTGCCCGGCATCCTCCAGGCGGCCTTGTTCGAGGGCGATGCGTCCGGCCAGCAGATGCAGGTCGGCCGAGGGTGTGCCGCGTAGCGCCTGGTCGGTATGCTCGCGCGCCTGCTCGAGGATGTGCTCCAGTACGCTGCCCTGGGCCAACCCCAGGTAGGCCAGTTCCCAGTACCAGCGCGCCAGGGTTCCGTGCAGCGCGCCGCGTCGCGCCGGCGTGGCGCCGGCGAGGCGGCCGAGGGCGGCCTCGATGCGCTGGTTGATCCGGCTTTCCTTCTGGTCGAGCATCGAGTAGGCCAGCAGGCGGACGTCGTCGGCGGGGTCGCGCAGGGCCAGCTTGAGGATCGGGATCGCCTCCTTGCCGGGCATCCGCCGGGTGGCGAAGATCGCCGTGAGCCGCTGGTTCGGGTCCGGCGCATGGCGCAGGACGTCCTGCAGACCGCCGTCGCTGAACATCATGTCGAGGCGCTTTTCCTTCGGCCGGAACGGCAGCTCGGGGACGCCCATCGCCTGCCAGGCCTGCTCGCCACGCTGGCGCGGCAGGTACAGCGCCGGGAACACCGCCGCAGCGACGCCGACCGCTCCGATCAGCGGCACGAAGAAGGCCAGGCTGAAGAGGAACAGCGGGCTCCACGGCAGCGGGAACTTGTAGCGCCGCGGCAGCAGCAGCCATACGCCGACGCACAGCAGGGCGCTGCCCAGGCCGTGGGCGAACAGGTAGAGCGCCAGCGCCTGGCCGATCGGCAGGTCGGCGAAGACGCTCGCCCAACTGCTCAGCTCGAACAGGAAGGCGCCGCTAAATAGCCACTTGCTGATCATTCAGGCCGCACTCGTTGAAAAGGAAATGTCCCAGCGCCTGGCGATCGTTGCCGGCGTCCAGTTCGTACTGGCGGATGCGCACGCCCAGCGACTCCAGCTCGCGGGCCTGGCCGAAGCGTTCGGCGAAGAGAATCCTCAGGCGCTGCAGATACCCCTGGGAGCCTTCGGCGGAAGTCAGCGGCAACAACACCAGCAGGACCCGCCGGCCCTCGTCGTTGCGCAGTCGCAACTGCACGTCGAGGCCACGCTGGCTGCCTTCCAGCAGACGCTGGACCTCTTCGCCGTAGCGCGCATCGGTCAGCTCGAAGGCATACAGGCAGGCCGGCAACCCATGGTCGCGGGCGTCCAGCAGGGAGCGCTTGAGGTACTGGGAGAAGCGCTGGGCGTCGATGTCGGCCAGCTGCAGCGCGCGACGGTCGCTCTGCAGCAAGTCGGCGACGTGCCCGGCGAGGATCGCCAGCAGGCTGAAGGTGCGTTCGTTGAAGACGAAGAACGGCATCTGCTCCACCGCCAGCAGGGCGAGGATCCGCCCATCGGTGTCGACCAGCGGGACGCACACCTGCAGCGCGCTGTGCGCACGCTGCTCGCCGCGCTCCAGCAGTTCCTGGCGCACGCTGACCAGTTCGCCGCGCTCCAGGCAGGTGCGTACCAGCAGGTCGTCGGCGTCCAGCGCCGGCATCTCGCCGAGCGACGCCAAGGGTTGCGGCTCCGGGGTCCGGTCGTGGCGCACCCGGTAGAGTCCGGCGATGCGCAGAGAACCGTACTGGGCCAGCAGCGCCAGCACGGTTTCCGCCAGCGCATCGAGCGGAGCTTCCTCGCCCGGCAGCTCGCGCAGCAGTTGTCGCAGACCGAGCAGCGAACTGCGCAGGCTCTGGTCATTGCCGGCGACCCGCTGTTCCAGGCGATCGTGGGAGATGCGCAGGATGTGATGGGCGCGGGTGAATTCGTCGAGGCGCAACTGGCGGTACTCGTTCGCCAGCTCCAGGCGCTCCAGGCGGCGTTCCCAGATGTCGCGGAACTCGCCCACCAACATGGCGCAGAGCAGCACGCCGACGATGAAGGCCGCCGGTACCTGGGCATAGGCCTCGACGCCCCGGGCGCGGAACGCGAACAGCGCGGCCACCAGCAGCGCCGCGCTGGCCAGGCCGCGGACGAAGCCGTAGCGCATGCCCAGCAACAGGGGCGCGAGGATCACCCAGGGAAAGGTGGCGTTGACCTGCAGCGGGTCGTCCGGGCTGAACCACCAGCCCAGGCCCAGCGCGAGCGCGCTGATGACCAGCGTCTCGACCCAGGAGACACTGCCGCTGGCGCGCGGTGCGAGGGTGAAATCCTTGTGCGCGGACATCGCCGTCACTCGAGCCGCAGGTCGCCGACCAGCTCGCGCAGGACTTTCTGCGCGGCGCCCGCCAGGCTTTCCCGGGACCAGCCGGCGCGCGCCCCGCTGGTGCTCCAGAGCACCCGCCCGGAGGCCGGCTCCAGCACCTGCAGGCTGACGCCCACCGCCGGCTCGCCGTCCAGGCCGTTCTTGTACTGCCACTCCTCGACGCTGCCGGTGACCACGTAGGCCAGCTTCTGCTGGCGTGCCCAGTCCAGCGCGCGCTGCTGGCGCTCGCGGTCGTCGACCAGTTGCAGGTCGCCTTGCGGCTGCGCCGGGTACAGGCGCGGCCGCACACCCTCCTCGGCCAGCACGCTGAGCAGGATCTGCTCGGCACGCTCGCCGGCCTGCGGCGCCTGGGAGTAATTGAGCAGCGGCACCAGGCCCCACTGCGCGCCGCGCGCCAGCGGCGTAGCGCTTTCGCTGGTGAAGCTGGAGCAGCCCGCCATGAACAGAGCGACGGCCGCGAGAGCCAGGCAGCGGATGGATTGCATGTTGTGTTCCTCCTGTTGAATTCCGTATCCGGGCCGCGCTCAGCGGCCGAAGCGCGTGCTGTAGGTCACCCCGAGCGTGCCGCCGGCATCGCCGCCGCCGCCCTGGGGAGCCGACTGGTAGCCGAAGGTGAACGCCAGTTCGTCATCGCCCAGCAGCTCCATGCCGATGCCGAGATCGATGCCGTAGTTGAACTCCTTCTCTGTCCACTGCCAGCCGGCCAGGGTGTCGACGATCCAGGTGTATTGCGGACGGCTGCGGTTCAGCGCGCCAGGGAAGCCACGGCGCCAGGTGCTGCCGAGGTAGACCTGGCCATAGCGGTCCTGCAGCAGGTCCTGGCTGCGCGCGCCATCGAGCGCCAGCGCACCGCCATGGGCCGCCAGCAGGTCGTCCGGCAGACGGTTCTCCAGGCGATTGCGCTGGTAGTCGATGCCGCCGCGCAGTTGCCAGGCCGGGCCATCGAAGAACAGTGTGTGGGCCCACTCCAGGGACAGCGCCTCGCCGTTGCCGAGGTCGTCGCCCTGGCGGGTGGAGAAGCGGTTGTGCGCCAGCGACCAGCTCAACTGGTCGCGCCCGCTGAGGGTGTGGCGGCCGCCGAGTTTCACGCTGTCGCGCATGCCGAGGGCGCGCATCAGGCCGGTCTCGTCGGTCTCGCGGTGCCAGTCGAGGCCCGCTTCCAGTTCGTCGCGCGCACTCAGCCGCCAGTTGCGCAGCAGGCCCAGGCCGTGGCGGTCCTCGTCGTCGCGCCAACTGCCATCGAGCGTCGCCGCGGCGAAGCCATCGGCCAGTTCGCGCCGCAACGTCAGCCTGGCGTTGCGTTCGCTACCGAGGAGCGAACTATCCAGCGCATCACCGTGATAGCGACCGCTGCCCAGTTCGAGATCGGCGTACCAGTCGTCGCCGAGGTGGCGCGCCGCGCGCAGCGTCGGTCCCTTGAAGTCGAGACCGCCGAAGTCGCGCTTGTTCCAACCCAGTTGCAGGCCCTGGGGCGTGCGTTCGAGGATTTCCGCCGCCTGCCGCCGCAACTGCTCGCGGTTGTCGCGCGAGTGGCCGTCGCCCAGTGCGCCCAGGGCCTCGCCCAGCGCTTCGCCGCCATGGCCGAGACGCACTAGCGCCTCGACCCGCTGCGCCGGATCCAGCTCGCCGCGCTCCAGCAGGCGTTGCAGGGCGGCGCGATTCTGGCTGCGCAGGGCGGCCAGGATCTCTTCGTTGCGCCCGATCTTCAAGCCCTGGCCGCGCGCCCAGGCCAGCCAGTCATCCTTCAGCGGCTCCTGGTTGGTGGCGGCGAGCTGGTCGAGGAACTGCTCGAACCACAGCTGCAGCATCGCCGGCTCGCCATTCCAGGCCCGCCGCGCCTCGCCCTGGGCGAGCAGCGGCCCCTGGGCCACGGCGAGCAGGCGCAGGTAGGCGGCGAAGCTGTCCGGGGTGGCCCTGACCGCCTCGCGGTCGAGCCGCCGGAGCAGTTGCCGGCGCAGGCGCAGGGCCTTGTCCTGGTAGCCGCTGGCATCCAGCGCGTCGGCGTAGGCGGCCTGCACCAGCCAGTCGTTGGGATTGGACTTGAGGTACAGGCGGAACCAGGCCAGCGCCTGGTCGTTACGCTCGAGCAGCAGGCTGGCGCTGGCGAACGGCAGCCACAGCGTGCTGTCCCGCAGCGCCAGGCCATGCCACTGCGCCAACAGGGGCGCCAGGCTGTCGCGACGGCCACGGTCGATGTAGAACCAGAGCAGGCGTTCGCGCACCAGGTTCTCGCCGGGGAAACGCACCAGGGCTTCCCGGTACAGGCGCTCGGCGACGTCGCCATGGCCTTCCTGTTCCGCCAACCGCGCCCTGGCCACCCAGTAATAGGGGCTGCCCTGCGCTTCCGGCAGGCCTTCGGCCTCGGCCAGCAGGCTCTTCAGGGCCGGCCAGTCGTGGAGGTTCTCCGCCAGTTGCAGGGCGCTGGCCAGGCGCCGCGGATCGCGGCTGCGCTGCCAACTGCCGATAAGCACCTGCAAGGCCTGCTGCGGATTGCTGTCCCGGTACAGGGCGATCAACTGGTCCTCGTCGCTGCTGTTCAGGCGGATGTCCAGGGCCAGCATGCGCTCGTAGGCGGCGCGGGCATCGTCGTCCTGCTCCAGGGCCCAGGCCAGCGCCGCGCGCAGGCGCCAGAACTCCGGCTCGCGGATCGCGCGGGTATCCACGCCGGCGAGGACCTTCCAGGCCTGGCGCGGATCGAACAGGTTCCAGTGGGTTTCCGCCCACTGCATGCGTTCCTTGACGCTCAGCGGGAAATGCCGGGCCATCCGCGCCCAGACCCCGGTCTCTTCCTGCAACTGCTGGGTGTGTTCGAGGATCTGCTGCAAGCGCTGCCAGGCCAGGCGCTGTTTCGGATAACCCTGCACGTAGCCGCGCAGCCATGCCTCGCCCTCTTCCGGCGTGCCGCGGGTTTCATGGCTGTAGACCAGCGCATCGAGTTCCTCGTCGGTCATCTGTCGCTGCGCGCCGATGGGCGCCAGCAGCTCGATGGCGCTGTCGAAATCGAACATCTGCAGCGACAGGCGCCAGGCATGCTCGCGCAGGGCCGCGTCATCGGCGCCGGCCAGCAGTTGCTTCCACAGGCCCAGGGCCTGCGGGCCGTTGCCGGTCCATTCGCCAAGGCGCGCGAGATCGGCCAGCAGCGTCCTGTCCTGCGGGCGCAGGGCCAGCAGCTCCTGGCCGACCTCCCAGGCCCGCTCGATCCGCCCGGCGGCCATGTTCAGGCGCAGGTCGGCGGCCAGCGCCTCATGGTCCTCGGGGCGCAATTCGCGCCAGCGCCGGATGAAGCGTTCGGCCAGGTCGTAGCGCTGGCTGCCTTCGGCGGCGCGTACGCCCTCGGCGAGCCAGGCCAGGGTCGATTCATCCTCCGGCAAGGCGTCCAGCCGCTCGTCCAGCAACAACGCCGCCTGTTCGCCGCGCTCGCCAGCGAGCAGGCTGGCGAAGGCCTGGCGCAGATAGGCCAGGCGCTTCGCCGGCTCGGTTTGCGCTTCGGCCAGTTGCCGCTGGATGTCCGCCGCCGGCAGCGGCTCGCCGGAAGCCAGGTACCAGCGCGCCGCCTCGTCCAGCCAGCGCTGCCGGCCCTGCGGGTCGCGGCCGGCCAGTTCGGCAAAGGTCCGCGCCGCCAGGTCCGGCGCGTCCAGGGCCAGGGCATGACGGGCAAGTCGTTCGAGCATGGCGTCGTTCAACGAAACATGCTCGATCTTGCGCAGGCGCTCCAGCAATCGGCGCGTCTGCTCCTCATCCATGCCCTCGGGCCTGGCCAGGGCGCCGAGGATGTCCAGTTCCACCTCGTAGAACGGCGTTGCCAGGCGGTCCTTGCCGCGCAGAAGGGCGAGGTGATGACGCGCCTGCTCGAAGTCGCCGAGCTTGACCAGCAGGTCGATCAGGGTCAGGCGCAGCGCGTCGTTCTCCGGGTGCGCCTGCAACAGCAGTTCGGCGTAGTTCACCGAGACCGCGTCGGGCTCGCCATCGCCGCTGGGCATGAATACTTCTTCGCTGTTGAAGGTCAGCCACAGCACCAGCGCCACCCCGAGAGCGACCGGCAGCAGGGCCCAGGGATTCAGCAGGCGCGCCTTGGGATGCTTGTCAGCGGCAGGCGAGTTGGCCATCGCGCACCTGCTCCATCGGCAACTCGAACGTCCACAGGCCGTTGCCGGCCTTTCCCGGGAAGGCCTTGCCGGCCGCGCTAAGCCGGCAATCGCCCGCCGCGCGCACCACCAGGCGCAACGGCAGGTGCCCGGCGAAGGCGAACTCGACGCGGCCATCGTCGCGGTAGCGCCAGTGCTTCAGCGGCAGGTTGGCCTCCTCCAGCGCCGGCCGCGGATCGCGGCTGTCGCGCAGGACCAGGTGCGCATTCGCCGCACTCAGGTGTACATAGCGCCCCTGGGGCAGGTCGCGCACGCCCGCGACTCCCGTGGAGCGAGCGAGGTCCGGCCAACCCAGCGCCGGGTCCAGGCGCAGGGTGCGCAGGGCGGCGAAGCCACGCAGTTGCCAGCTGCCATCGGCACGCTTGGCCAGGCTGGCGCGATGCAGGCCTTCCAGGCGCGGGATGTAGTCGCTCATCCACAGCGACAACGGATGCTCCGCCTGCATCGCCGCGTAGATCTGGTGCATGGTGCGGATCGAGGCCTGCTTGGTCCCCGAATAGAAGTGGTAGTACAGGTGCAGGCCGCGCAGGCGGCGCGGGCTGTCGGTCAGGGCGAAGGTATCGATGACGCCGCGGAAGCCGTAGTACGGCCCCTGCCAGAGATTGGTGTAGACGTTCTCGTTGATGATCGGCGCGTAGTACTGCACGCCGCCGCGGGTGGGCCGGATCAGCGGGTAGAGTCCGGTCAGCGAGGGAAAGGCCCGGGTCAGCGCGGTATTGCCGCCGTTGACGTTCATCAGCCCGGCGTCGTAGGCGAGCTTGATGGTGGCGGCGTCGGGCAGCGCGTCGCCGGACCAGAAGATCATCTTCACCGGCTTCCGCGGGGTGGTCAGGCGCTGCTCGATGTAGTCGCGGGCCCCGATCACCTCGCGTACGAAGTCGACCTTGTCGTAGCCCGGGATGGCCATCTTGTAGCCATACTGGGCCTCGAAGTTCTCGCCCTGCTCGGCCAGTTGCGGCTGCCAGAAGAACGGATGGCTGAAGGTATGGCTGGCGACCTCGACCTTGTCGTCGGCGAAGATGCGCCGGGCGATCGGCTCCAGCTCCCTGGCCAGGTGCGGGTACATGCCCTTCGGCCCGACCTCGCCTTCGATCACCGAGACCGAGGTGAGGAACGGATAGGGCTTGATGAAGTCCTCCAGCACCTGCTGGCCGGCATAGGGACTGCCGGGCACCTCGGCACGGGAGACGAAGCCGTCGCCATCGATGTGCACGGTGGCGATGCGCCGGCCATTCTCGGTGGTCGCGTCGGGACTCGGCAGCGGCGCAAGGCGCAAGGCCTTGCGCAGGAAGGCGAACGGATCGAGGATCCAGCGCCGGTGCTCGCTACCCTCCTCCAGCACATAGGGCGCCAGGGCGAAGCCGCCCCAGTCGGCGGTCGCCACCGGCACGTACTCCTTGCCGTCGCCCTTGAGCTTGAGCGCCGGGGCCACCCGCGCCGGGTCGAGTACGGTGAGCGCCGGCAGGTCGCGGACCCGGATCACCAGCGGCGCCTCGAAGGCGCCCAGCAGCGCCTGGTCGTGGGTCTCGGTGCTCGGCTTGACCTTGAGCTTCTGCGACAGTCGGCGAATCCCCAGGCGCTGCAACAGGCCGTCGTTCTCTGTGGGCAGGCCGGCGAGGAACGCCACCGGCACCTTTTCGTCGAGACGCGCAGCGATCCAGTTGTCGAAGGCGTCGCTGGCCAGCGGCGGTCCACTGGTCATCCAGGTGACTACCCCCGCGTAGAGACCGCTCAGCGGACGTTCGGGCAGCGGCTGGTCGGCGGGCAGGTAGTCGACCCGATAACCGAGGTATTCGAGCAGGCCGCCGAGGTAGACGTGGCCGGGGCTCAGGGTCAGGTCGCCCTCGCGCGGATCGTAGAGCAGCGCGATGCGCCGCGGTTGCACCTCGACGTCGCTCACCCCCAGGTAGTCCAGCGCCGGGGTGCTGACGAACGGCACGTAGCCTTCGCTACGCAGGCGCGCAGCGAGCGCGCGCGCCTCGTCGCGCCGCTCCGGCGGCAGGTAGTCGATGGCGACGATGGGCATGCCCTGGGCGCGCAGGGCATCCAGGTGACCCTTCAGCCAATCGCGATCGTCCTGGGGCACCTCGCGGTATTGCCCGGCAGCGGCGTCCCAACCGGCATGGATCGACTCCACGGCCACCGCCGACGCGACGCCGGGCAACTCCGGCAGCACTTCGAAACCGCGATTGAAAAACAGCTTGAGGCCCGGCTCCTGGCGATGCAGCTGGGCGAGGAAACTGGCCAGCGCCCGGCGCTGGCCCTCGCGGCGCTCCTCGGCCTGTAGCTGGAAGCTGTCCAGGGTATCGAGGAACAGGCCGGCGTAGCCCTGTTTGCGCAGCTCCGCGGCGCGCTTGAGCAGGTGCGCCCGCCAACTCGGCGCGGCGAGGTCCATTACCTGGCTGTTCCAGGCTTGGTTGCGGACCGCGCTCTTGCCCCGGGCCAGGCCGCTATCGGCGATGGCGGCGGCGTCGCCGTCGAACTCGCCGACCGACAGATAGGCGAAGGGCGTGCTGCCCTGCTCTTTCAGATACCCGACATCGGCCGGCTTGAGGTGCGCCGCTTCGAGCACCACCCAGTCGAACTGGGAAAGCTCGGCCAGCGGCGGCCGCTCGGCGTACCAGAACGCCACGCTGGACGGCCCGCCGGCAGCCCCTGCGGCAGCGCCGGCACAAAGCGCCAGCGCCAGGCCGGCAAGCCAGGCGAGCGGGCGTTCGATGGGTCGAAGGGTGTTACGGCGGGACGGCAGACGCAGCACGGCGATTCCTTTCTTGCTGAACCGCATGCCCAGCCTACGCGGCAGGGTCGATACCGACCGAAGCGGCAGGTCGGGAGCATGGATGCGGTTTCCGATGGCAACGTCGAATCCCTGACAGTGCGGGCACGGCCAAAGCAGCCGCAGGCGATTAACGTCAATCTAATGACTAAATATGCTAATTGCTAATTTTTTAAGCGGAAACTGTCAATTTTTAGGCACATACATGACGCCATGGTGTCCTTTTGCCTGCTCTTGCCTCCCGCGTGACCGCCGCGACGTCATCGGAAAACTCACCGGGCGGGGAAGGAAGTACGGGCTGCCGGGGGTTTATGCGATCGACAGGATCCCGGCCAAGGCATACGAAGCGGAGAAGTCATAGATCCATATGAACCTATTAATAGAGTTTCTAATAACTAAATATTTATTAAATCTGTGAGTCAGGTTGTCCTTTCCGGGCTAACGCCGGGCGCCGGACATTTGTCGCCGCGCAGCGCCTCAGCCACCGCAAACACCGCAGGTTTTCGCCGCGCCAGAATGAAAGAGCCCCGCACTCAGGCGGGGCTCTTGCTTGCCGTCAGGCCGCTCGCATCAGGGGATGCAGACACCGTGCTGGCTGCTCTGCGCCAGGTCCATCAGCTCGCGGTTGGCCACGGCGTACATGGCGTAGTCGGTACCCGACGCGGCACGCAGTTCGACCAGCATCGCCCGCCAGCGCTCGACCAGCGGCAGGTGCTGTTCCAGCCACAGGCCGACGCGCGCCTCGACCTCCTTCGGTCCGTCCTGCATCTGCAACACCGAGACGGTGATCGCCCGCTGCTGCCAGTCGAGGTCGTCGCGGAACGCCTCGCGGGCCAGCGCCTGCCAGTTGTTCTCCACCGGCAGGTTGGTGATCTGCTGCAGGTACCAGGTCAGGTCCAGCGCGCTGCCCACGGCGAAATAGGCCTTGGCCACTTCCGCGGTGTCCTGGCCGGTCACGTCGGACGCCTCGATGATCGGCAGCAGCGTATACAGGTGGCTGGTGCCGGCCACCATGCGTGCCAGCAGTTCCGGCACGCCGGCGTCGACGTAGGTCTGGTAGCGCGCCTGCCACAGCTCGCGGGTCGGCCCTTCGAGCAGCTCGTTGAGCTTCAGGCCGAGGGCGGCGATGCGCGGGCCGAAGTGGGCCACGTCGCGCGCCGCGTCCAGCTCGTTGCGGCGGCTGCGGAGGAACCAGCGGGTGGCGCGGCGACCGAGACGCATCAGTTCGTCCATCAGGGTCAGCTGGATATCAGCGGGCACCTGGTAGTCGAGGTTCTCGATCTGGCGGAACCAGTGCGGCAGGTGGAACACGTCGCGAACGATCACGTAGGCCCCGGCGACGTTGGCCGCGCTCATGCCGGTGGACTCCTTCAGGCGCTGCACGAAGGTGATGCCCATGTGGTTGACCAGGTCGTTGGCGATCTGCGTGCTGACGATCTCGCGCTTCAGGCGATGGCGGCGCATGGCGTCGCCGAACTTCTCCGCCAGCAATGCCGGGAAGGCGGTCTCCATGTCGCGGGTCAGGTAGTCGTCGTCCGGCACCAGCGATTTCAGCAGCGATTCCTTGAGGTCGATCTTGCTGTAGGAGATCAGCACCGACAGCTCGGCGCGGGTCAGCCCCTGGCCGGCACTGATGCGTTCCGCCAGCTCCTCGTCGGAAGGCAGGAACTCCAGGGCGCGATCGAGCTTGCCACGCGCCTCGAGATCGCCCATCAGCCGCTTGTACTCGGCGATCCGCTCGCGGGCGCGACGTTGCGCCAGGGACAGCGCCTGGGTCTGCTTGTAGTTGTTGCCCAGCACCAGGGCGCCGACCGCGTCGGTCATCTTCACCAGCAGCGCGTTGCGCTGCTTCTCGGTCATGTCGCCGGCCTGCACCACTTCGTTGAGCAGGATCTTGATGTTGACCTCATGGTCGGAGCAGTCCACGCCACCGGCGTTGTCGATGAAGTCGGTGTTGTTGGCACCGCCGTGCAGGCCGAACTCGACCCGCGCCAGTTGGGTCATGCCCAGGTTGCCGCCCTCGCCCACCACCTTCGCGCGCAGCTCGCGGCCGTCGACGCGCAGACCGTCGTTGGCCTTGTCGCCGACATCGGCGTGGGTTTCCTTGCTCGACTTCACGTAGGTACCGATCCCGCCGTTCCAGAGCAGGTCGACCGGCGCCTTGAGCAGCGCATGGATCAGCTCGGTGGGCGCCAGCCTGTCGGCCTGGATGTCGAAGCGCGCCTGCATTTCCGGGGTGATGGCGATGCTCTTGGCGCTGCGCAGGAAGATCCCGCCGCCGGCGGAGATCAGCTTGGCATCGTAGTCGGCCCAGCTCGAACGCGGCAGGTTGAACAGGCGCTGGCGCTCGACGAAGCTGCTGGCGGCGTCCGGGTTCGGGTCGATGAAGATATGCATGTGGTTGAAGGCGGCCACCAGTTGCAGCTTGTCCGACATCAGCAGGCCGTTGCCGAACACGTCGCCGGCCATGTCGCCGATGCCGATGACGCTGATGTTGTCCTTCTGCACGTCGATGCCGCGTTCGCGGAAGTGCCGTTGCACGCTGACCCAGGCGCCCTTGGCGGTAATCCCCATGCCCTTGTGGTCGTAGCCGGCGGAGCCGCCCGAGGCGAAGGCGTCGCCGAGCCAGAAACCGTACTCGGCGGCGATGCCGTTGGCGATGTCGGAGAAGGTCGCCGTGCCCTTGTCCGCGGCGACCACCAGGTAGGGATCGTCCTCGTCGTGGCGGACCACGTTGGCCGGCGGCACCACTTCGCCTTCCTTGAGGTTGTCGGTGATATCGAGCAGGCCGGAAATGAAGATCCGGTAGCAGGCGATCGCCTCGGCCTGGATCTCGTCGCGGCTACCGCCAAGCGGCAGGCGGCGCGGGACGAAGCCGCCCTTGGCGCCGACCGGCACGATCACCGCGTTCTTCACCTGCTGGGCCTTGACCAGGCCGAGCACCTCGGTGCGGAAGTCTTCCTCGCGGTCCGACCAGCGCAAGCCGCCGCGAGCCACCTTGCCGCCGCGCAGGTGCACGCCCTCGACACGCGGCGAGTAGACGAAGATCTCGTACTTGGGCACCGGCCTGGGCAGCTCCGGGATGGCCTTCGGGTTGAACTTGAAGCTGAAGTAGCTCTTGTTCTGGCCGTTGCCGTCGGGCTGGTAGAAGTTGGTCCGCAGGGTTGCCTTGATCAGGTCGAGGTAGCGCCGCAGGATGCGGTCCTCGTTGAGCACCTGGACTTCGTCGAGGGCACCGAGGATCGCCTGCTCCAGCTTCTGTTGCTTGTCTTCCAGGTCTTCCGCGGTGAGTTTGCGCGCCAGGTAGAAGCGAGTCTTGAACAGCCGCACCAGCTCGCGGGCGATGTCGGTGTGGGCATTCAGCGCACTGGCGATGTAGCCGAGGTCGAAGCCCAGGCGGATCTGCTTCAGGTAACGCGCGTAGGCACGCAGCAGGGCGACGTCGCGCCACGGCAGGTTGGCGGTCAGCACCAGGCGGTTGAAGGCGTCGTTCTCGGCGTCGCCGCTGACGATGTGGACGAAGGCGTCCTGGAGGATCTCGTTGAGCTGCTGGATGTCCACGTCCAGCCCTTCGGCGTAGGTGAAGGCGAAGTCGTGGATCCAGTATTCACGGCCGTTCTGGTGGCGCAGGCGGTAGGGGAATTCGCCGAGCACGCGCAGGCCGAGGTTCTCCAGGATCGGCAGGACGTCGGACAGGGCCAGCGGGGTGTCGGCGTGGTACAGCTTGCAGTGCAGTTGCTGCTCGCCCTGCGCCAGCGGCTGGTAGAAGCTCATCACCAGCGGGCGCTGCTCGGAGAGGCTGAGCAGGTGCTGCAGGTCGACCACCGCGAAGTGCGGGGCGAAGCGCTCGCGGTAGCCGGCCGGGAAGCCTTTCGGGAAGTCGGCCAGGACGTTGGTGCCCTTGGCCTCGCCGAGGTTTTCCACCACCAGGCTGCTGTAGTCGTCCTGCCAGGAACGGCAGGCCTGGATCACTTCTTCCTCCAGGCGCGCCGGGTCGATGTCGATGCGCGACTTCGGGTCGACGCGGAGGATGAACTGCACGCGGGCCAGCACCGACTCGGAGAAGAAGGTCCAGAACTCGCAGTCGCTGGCCTGCAGGCGCTCCATCAGGACCTGCTGGATCTTCAGGCGCGTCTCGGTGGAATACACGTCGCGCGGCACGTAGGCCAGGCAGTAGCAGAAGCGACCGTAGGGGTCCTTGCGCAGGAACACGCGGATCTTGTTGCGCTCCTGGATGCGGACGATCGCCAGGGCGGTGCTGAACAGCTCGTCCACCGGGGTCTGGAACAGGTCGTCGCGCGGCAGTACTTCCAGCACCTGGGCCAGTTCCTTGCCGAGGTGGGCCTTGGTGTCGAAACCGGAGCGCCGCATCACTTCGGCGACCTTGCCGCGGATGAAGGGAATGTCGTTGACGCTCTCGTTGTACACCGAGGAGGTGAACAGGCCCATGAAGCGGCACTCGCGGATCACCCGGCCCTTGCCGTCCAGCTCGCGGATCGACACGTAGTCCGGGTAGGCCGGGCGGTGCACGCGGCTCGGATGGGCAGCCTTGGCGAAGGACAGCAGGACCGGTTCGCGCAGGTAGGCGACGGCATAGTCCTCGATGTGCAGGTCATCCTTGCTCAGGCCGGCACGCAGCAGACGGGTCAGGCCGAGGAAGGATTTCTCGTCGTAGACCATGCGCCCGCCGTCGGCCTCGTCGGCGACGCTGAATTCCTCGTAGCCGAGGAAGGTGAAGTGGTTGTCCAGCAGCCATTCGAGATAGCTGCGCACTTCCTTCAGTTCCTCCGCCGGCACCTTCAGCTTGGCCTTGCCAAGCCAGGTCAGCAGTTCGCGGGCCTTGGCCTTCATCGGTTCGAAGTCGGCGACGGTCACGCGTACTTCACCGAGCACTTCCAGGATGGCCTTCTCCAGCGCCCGCAGTTCGCCGGCGTGGGCGCAACGGTCGATCTCCAGGTACATCAGCGATTCCTGGCTGACGTCCTTGCCCTGGCTACCCTTGGGCAGGATTTCCTTCAGCTCGCCCTTGGCCGAGCGGCGCACGCTGAGGACGTTGGTCTGCAGGGTATGGATGCTGTAGCCGCGACGGTTCAGTTCCATGCGCACCGAGTCGACCAGGAACGGCAGGTCCGGGTGCAGCACTTCCACCGCGGTGTGGGTGGATTGCCAGCCGTGCTTCTCGTAGTCGGGGTTGTATACGCGGACT
The DNA here is from genome assembly GCF_037574965.1 of Pseudomonas sp. KBN12P06040. Classification (NCBI taxonomy): domain Bacteria; kingdom Pseudomonadati; phylum Pseudomonadota; class Gammaproteobacteria; order Pseudomonadales; family Pseudomonadaceae; genus Pseudomonas; species Pseudomonas sp. KBN12P06040. The sequence continues at coordinate 2,154,645 of NZ_JBBELS010000001.1, read as the reverse complement.
TCGGGCTGGTCGCGGTCGAAGCGCTCCAGCAGGCGCCAGGCGGAAAGGGTGCAACCGACCAGGTCGGAAAGCCGACGCTGGGTCAGTTCATCGAGGGAGATCAGGCTGAAGAACTGTTCGGCGAACAGCGTGACTTGTGGTAACGCCTTGTCGCCGAGGTGCTGCGCCAGTGCCGTCTGCAGTTGATGCTGGAAATCGGCTTTGCTGGCCGCGGTGAAGAACGCCATGGTTGTACTCCGCTTGGCTTGTTATTTCATGGAGGCGAGCGGTTCGCGGGAAAGGTCGCGAGCAACGCACCTTCGGACCGACCCTCGCTGCGTCCATGAAGTTCAGCAGAAGCTGAGCATTAATCCAGGCAGGCAGGCGCACAGCAAAGGCTGACCGGGAACCGCCCTTTTCGGCGAGCGACCCGCCGGTCATATCCGACAGAGCTTAACGAGCCGGCAAGGCAAAACACTTACCGTGCTGCGACATATTCGTTCACCCCGGGAGCATCGGCTCACTGCACCGGCAGGAAATGCATGAACAGCAGTCCCTGGGCGTAGTTCACGCTGATCCGCCGGTAGCGTTCGCCGAGCACCTCGGCGAGCAGGTCCAGGCGCGCGACGATCTTGGCGAACTCGCGGGCGTAGCTGAGGTTGCTGGCGTCGTCGGTGAGGGCGTTGGAAAGCAGCAACGGGGCGCCCTTGTCGTCCTTGCGGGTAGCCAGCATCCAGGTGGCGACCTCGACGTTGCGCGCGGCGTTGTAGACGTACTGCGCGTCGATCCCCTGGTAGACGTAGAACTCGGTACGCCCGCCATGGGCGGTGATCAGCATGCTGGCCAGGGAATAGATGAAGGCGCCGACGCGGTCGCCCCTGAACGCCGGATCGAGGGAGTAGGACAGCGCGGCGATGTCGCGGCGGCCGCCCAGGTCGCTGAGTTCGCGGTTCTGCTCGATGGCCCGGCGGATCGCCAGCTCGGCGTCGGCCTGGCTCGGCAGGCCGGTCTTCTTCCATTCGGCGGGATTGCGCTTGTACAGCTTCCAGAGCAACTGGTAGAGGCTTTGCAGGTTGTCGCGCATGGCCAGGGTGGCCATGCGATCGGCATCGGTCTGGAGGAATTCGCCGGCGCGCATCGAACCCTGGCTGGTGTCCTCGCCGGCGGCGTTGCGCGGCGCGTTCGAACATCCGCTGGCGAGCGCGCCGAGCAGCAACAGCAGCCCACCGACCCAGCGCCGCCACCCACGCCGGGCGCGGCCCTCCCCCTTGCGCCGGGCAAGCCCCGGCAATGTCGCTCCTGACAAACGCTCTGTCCATTCGCTGTTCGCATCGCGGAAACCGACCCGCGTGCGCCGGCGAAGTTCCCCGGGCGCGTCGATCCGCCGCGCTTCGCGAGGCAGGTCACGGCGAGAGGCGGAGGCTTTTCACCGGCATACCCGCGCGGGTTCACGAATAGGCGCGGCACGAGCGTCGGAGAGTACGCTAGGCAGTCGCCGTGCGCTAACATGTGCGGGATCGGGGGGCCGTCATCCGCCGCAGAGCGGAGCCTTCTCCCCGCCCGCCCGCGCCGGCCTCGCCGTGCGCCACCGAGCGACACCCCAGCAGGCCTTGGAACCGGTAGTCCAGACAATGAGCAACGAGCCAGAAAGCACGCAGCACAAGAGCGCCCTGCAGGGACTGAAGGGCTACCTGTCGAGCCAGATCCTCGGCCAGGAAAAACTCGTCGACCGCCTGCTGATCGCGCTGCTAGCCGACGGCCACCTGCTGGTGGAAGGCGCGCCGGGACTGGCCAAGACCAAGGCCATCAAGGACCTCGCCGAAGGCCTCGAAGCCGAGTTCCACCGTATCCAGTTCACTCCCGACCTGCTCCCCGCCGACATCACCGGCACCGAGATCTACCGTCCGGAGACCGGCACCTTCGTGTTCCAGCAAGGCCCGATCTTCCATCACCTGGTGCTGGCCGACGAGATCAACCGCGCCCCGGCCAAGGTGCAATCGGCGCTGCTCGAAGCCATGGCCGAGCGCCAGGTTTCGGTCGGCCGCAGCACCTACGACCTGCCACAGCTGTTCCTGGTGATGGCGACACAGAACCCGATCGAGCAGGAAGGTACCTACCCGTTGCCGGAAGCCCAGCTCGACCGCTTCCTCATGCACGTCAAGATCGGCTACCCGGAGGCCTCGGTGGAACGCCGCATCCTCCAGCAGGCGCGTGGCGAGGCACTGAACGGCGAGGCCCGGCCGGAGCGCAGGGTGACCCAGGAAACCATCTTCGCCGCGCGCCAGGAAATCCTCGGCCTGTACATGGCCGACGCGGTGGAGGAATACCTGGTGCAACTGATCATGGCCACCCGCACCCCGGCCAAGCACGACGCGGAACTCGCCGAATGGATCTCCTACGGCGCCAGCCCGCGCGGCTCCATCGCCCTCGACCGCTGCGCGCGCGCCCACGCCTGGCTGGGCGGACGCGACTTCGTCAGCCCCGAGGACATCCAGGCGGTGCTGTTCGACGTGCTGCGCCATCGCCTGATCCTGACCTTCGAGGCGGAAGCCGCCGGCATCGACCAGGACCGGGTCGTGCAGCGCATCCTCGACGTGGTCGCCGTGGCCTGAGGCCGCCGCCATGCTGAGCGCCGCCCCTGGCGTCGAACTGGGCCTCGACGAGCTTCTGGAAATGCGCCACCGGCTCCACGAAGCGCGCCTGTTCTCCTCGCAGAACCGCCGCAGCCCGCTGGTCGGCCTGCATCACTCGCGCCTGCGCGGACGCGGCGTGGACTTCGACCAGGTGCGCATCTACCAGCCCGGCGACGACGTACGGACCATCGACTGGCGCGTCACCGCGCGCACCCGCGAGCCGCACACCAAGCTGTTCCACGAGGAACGCGAGCGACCGGTGTTCGTCCTGGTCGAACAGAGCCAGCGCCTGTTCTTCGGCTCCGGCCTGTGCTTCAAGGCGGTGCTGGCGGCACGCGCGGCGGCCTTCATCGGCTGGTCGGCGCTGGCCCACAACGACCGTATCGGCGGCCTGGTATTCAGCGACCGCGACTGCCACGAAATCAAGCCGCGACGCAGCAAGCACAGCCTGCTGCAACTGTTCAACCAGCTATTGCGGGCCAATCGCGAGCTGCGCGAGACGCCGGCCGAGCGACCTGGCGAACTGTTCGGCCTGGCCCTGCGCCGCGCCCGCGAAGTGCTGCGCCCGGGCAGCCTGATCCTGGTGCTGTGCGACGAGCGCACCCTCAATGACGTCGCCGAGCAGCAACTCAGCCTGATCGCACGCCATACCGACCTGGTGCTGCTGCCGCTGTCCGACCCGCTCGACCATGCCCTCCCCGCCGCCGGACTGCTGCGCTTCCGCGAAGGCGCTGCCGACCTCGAGCTGGACACCCACGCCGACGAGCTGCGCCAGGCCTATCGCGAGCTGGCCGAGGCGCGCCGCGCGCGCTGGCAGCGGCTGGCCCAGCGACTGGGCGTGCCGCTGCTGCCGCTGTCGACCCAGGAAGACCTGGTGGAGCAGTTGCGGGACCTGCTGGAACAACACCAGCCGGGGTATCGCGCATGAATCCGCTCGACCGGCTGGAACCGCTGATCGCCCCCCTGCCCGTCGGCTGGTGGCCGCCGGCGCCCGGCTGGTGGCTGCTGGCCGCCCTGCTGCCGTTGCTCGGTTGGGGGCTCTGGCGACTGCGCCGGCACCTGCCGCGGCGCACCATCGCCACCCGCGGCGAAGCGCCGCTGGATCCGCTGCGCGAAGCGGCCCTGGCCGAACTGGCCGCGCTTGCCAAGCCCTACGGCAGGGCTTCCGCCGGGCCCTGGCTGCAGGCCATCAACGGCCTGCTCAAGCGGGTCTGCAGGGCGCGCTGGCCAGATAGCGGCAGCCACGCCCTCAGCGGCCGCGCCTGGCTGGCGTTCCTCGACAACCGTTGCCCGGCCGCCGGCCTGACCCGCTGGATGATCCTGGTGGAAGGCGGCTACCGTGCCGACTGCACCCTCGACGACAAGGCCGTGGACGGCCTCGACGCCGCCGTCGCCACCTGGATTCGCAAGCATGTTTGAGTTCGCCTGGCCCTGGGTCTTCGCCCTCGCCCCGTTGCCCTGGCTGCTGCGCCTGGTGCTGCCGGCCGCCGACAGCGGCGAGGCGGCGCTCAAGGTGAGCTTCCTCGACGAACTCGAAAGCCTCGCCGGACGCCGTGCCCGCGCACGCCTGCCGGCCTGGCGGCAGCAGGTGCGCTTCGCCCTGCTCTGGTTCCTCCTGCTGCTCGCCGCGGCCCGCCCGCAGTGGGTCGGCGAACCCCTGCCGCTCCCCGCCAGCGGCCGTGACCTACTGCTCGCGGTGGATGTCTCCGGCTCCATGGACTACCGCGACATGCGCTGGCAGGACGACGAGATCAGCCGCCTGGAACTGATCAAGAAACTCTTCGGCGACTTCATCGAAGACCGTCGTGGCGACCGCGTCGGCCTGATCCTGTTCGGCAGCCAGGCCTACCTGCAGGCGCCGCTGACCTTCGACCGGCACACCGTGCGGGTCTGGCTGGACGAGGCGCAGATCGGCATCGCCGGCAAGAACACCGCGATCGGCGACGCCATCGGCCTGGCGGTCAAGCGCCTGCGCCAGCGGCCCGCGGAAAGCCGGGTGCTGGTGCTGATCACCGACGGCGCCAACACCGGCGGACAGATAGCCCCGCAGATCGCCGCGCAACTGGCCGCCGAGCAACAGGTGAAGATCTACACTATCGGCGTCGGCGCCGACCCGCAGCAGGGCGGCGTGCCCGGCCTGTTCGGCTTCAACCCGGGGCTCGATCTCGACGAGCCGACCCTGCGCGGTATCGCCGAGAGCACTGGCGGCGAATACTTCCGCGCGCGATCCAGCGCCGAGCTGGAAAGCATTTCCGCGACCCTCGACCGCCTCGAACCGGTCGCCCAGCAGACTACCCGGGCGCGCCCGGCCCTGGCGCTGTACAGTTGGCCGCTGGCCGCCGCCCTCGGCCTGAGCGTGCTGCTGGTGGCGCTGGAACTCTGGCCACGGGAAAACCGGACCTGGCCGCGCCGCCGTTCCGGGAGGCAACCATGAACCTGTTGCTGGACGCCTGGCCGCACTGGCTGCGCCCCTACTGGCTGCTGCTGGCGCCGCTGCTTGGCTGGTTGCTGTGGAAGCTGCTGCATCGCCAGCGTCGTGCCGGACGCTGGCAATTGCTGCTGCCGACGGCCTTCCAGCCCTGGCTGCTGGTCGGCGGCGCCGGGCGGCAGAACCGCATGCCCTGGATCTGCCTCGGTATCGCCTGGCTGCTGGCCCTGCTGGCCTTGCTCGGGCCCAGTTGGCAGCAACTGGAACAGCCCTCGATGAAGCGTAGCGACCCGCTGGTGGCGATCCTCCAGCTGACTCCCGGGATGCTTGCCGGCGACCTGTCGCCGACCCGCCTGGAACAGGCCCGGCGCAAGCTGCTCGACCTGCTTCGCACGCGCAACGACGCGCAGACCGCGATCGTCGTCTACGCCGGCAGCGCGCATACCCTGGTGCCGCTGTCGGACGACCAGCTCACCGCGCGCAACCTGCTCGACGCCCTGAAACCTTCGATCATGCCCGAGCCCGGCCAGCGCGCCGACCTTGCGGTGCGCCAGGCCCTCGACCTGCTGGAACAGGGCGCCCAGGGCCGCGGCCGCCTGCTGCTGCTGACCAGCGGGCTGAGCGAACCCGAGCGCCAGGGCATCCGCAGCGCCCTCGAGCACCGGACGGCGCGCCTCGCCGTGCTCGGCGTCGGCACGCCGAAGGGCGCTCCGGTGCAGCAGGAGGATGGCAGCTTCCTCAAGGACGACCAGGGCGGCATCCTCCTGCCCAGGCTCGACGAAAGCGGGCTGCGCCGCTTCGCCGCGGAGATCGGCGCCGGCTACCAGCGCCTGCGGCCGAACGACCGCGACCTCGACAGCCTCGGCCTGCTGGCCCGCGGCGGCACGCTGGAGGAAGACCGCGAGAACGCCCTGCTGCGCCTGCAGCGCTGGGCCGACCAGGGTTACTGGCTGCTCCTGCCGCTGCTCCTGCTGGCCGCCTGTGCCGGACGGCGCGGCTGGCTGTTCTGCCTGCCGCTGTTGATGCTGAGCCTGCCGCAACCGGCCATGGCCTTCCAGTTCGAAGACCTCTGGCTGCGTCCGGACCAGCAAGGCCAGCGCCTGTTGCAACGGGGCCAGGCGGACGAGGCGGCGAAGCGCTTCGAGGACTTCCGCTGGAAAGGCCTGTCGCTCTACCAGGCCCGCGACTACGCCGCCGCTGCCCAGGCCTTCGCCCAGGGCGACCAGGCCGACGATCACTACAACCGTGGCAACGCCCTGGCCCGCCAGGGCGAACTGGAAGCCGCCGTCGACGCCTACGAACAAGCCCTGGAGCGCCAGCCGCAACTGGTCGCCGCGCAACGCAACAAGGCCCTGGTCGAGGAACTGCTGCGCCAGCGCCAGGAACAGGCGGCGCAGCAGCAGGCCGGCGAGAACAAGGAACAGCGCCAGGAAGCGAGCCAGCAGAGCCCGCCATCCGGAAGCAGCCAGCGGCCGCCGCGCGATGCGGCGACCGTCGATGCGCAGAAGGCCCAGGCCGCGGCGCCCTCGACCAGCCTGCCGGAAGACGAAGGCGAGAAGACCGCCGGAGCACCCGGCCAAGCGCAGCCGCAGCCCGACGCCGAGGACGAGCGGACGGGCGACGAGGAAGCCGACGACGGACTCGACGACGAACGTCGCCAGGCCCTCGAGCAATGGCTGCGACAGATTCCCGACGATCCCGCCGAGTTGCTGCGGCGCAAGTTCTGGTACCAACAGCAGCAACGCCAGGAAGCCACGCCATGATCCGCCTGTTCTGCAGCCTGCTTCTCGCGCTCCTCTGCGTCTCCGCCCACGCCAGCTTCAGCGCCAGCGTCGACCGCGCCCGCCTGACCGAAGGGGAAAGCGTCGAACTGACGCTGGAATCGGACGACCCGACCCTCTTCGGCAAGCCCGACCTGAGCCCGCTGGACGCCCTCTTCGAGGTCCTCGGCACGCGCCAGGTCAACCGTCTCGCCACGCAGAACGGCCGGGCCCAGGCCACCACCCGCTGGATCGTCACCCTCCTGCCGAAGCAGAGCGGCTACGTGGCGATCCCGCCGATCAGCCTCGGCGCCAGCAGCACCCAGCCGATCAGGCTGCACGTACTGGAGGCGCGCGACCGCGCCAAGAGCAGCAAGCTGGCGCCGGTCTTCATCGATGCCAGCGTCGACCAGGAGACGGTCTACGTGCAGGCCCAGGCGATCCTCACCCTGCGCATCTACCACTCGGTGTCGCTATACGACGACAGCAGCCTGACCCCGCTGGCGATGAACGACGCGAAGGTCGAACAGCTCGGCGAGGCGCGCACCTACGAGAAGGAGATCAACGGCATCCGCCACGGCGTGATCGAGGTGCGCTACGCGATCTTCCCGCAGAAGAGCGGCACCCTGGAGATTCCTGCGCAAGCCTTCAGCGCGACCCTGGTCGACCGTGGCAGCGACGACTACAACCCCTTCGGCCCGCGCCCCGGCCGGCAGATGCGGGTGACTTCGCCGAGCATCCCGCTGCAGGTCCGGCCCAAGCCTGCCGACTATCCGGCCGACGCGCCCTGGATGCCGGCCCGCGCGCTGAGCATCAGCGAAAGCTGGAGCCCGCAGCCGGAGCAGGCACAGGTCGGCGAATCGCTGACGCGCAACGTGCTGCTGAAGGTCGAGGGGCTTTCCGGCACCCAGCTTCCGCCGTTGCCGCTGCCCGACGTGCAAGGCCTGCGGCGCTACCCGGACCAACCGCAGCTGGCCGACCAAAGCACCGACCAGGGCCTCATCGGCAGTCGCGAGGAACGCGAGGCGCTGGTGCCTGAGCAGGCCGGGCGCATCGAGTTGCCGGCGCTCGAAGTGGTCTGGTGGAACACCCGCGAAGACCGCCTGGAGCGCACCAGCCTGCCACCGCGCACCCTGGAAGTGGCCGCCGCGCCGCAGGCCGAGGCGGAGCCGCCGGCGGCGGCGCTGCCGCTCGGCGAACGCCTGGAGCCGACGCTCTGGCCCTGGCAACTGGCTACCGCCGTGCTGGCCCTGACCACCCTGCTCGGCTTCGGCCTCTGGTGGCGCGCCCGCCAGCTGCCGGCGGTGATCCGCGCCGCAGCCAACGGCCCGAGCAGCCGCAGCCTGCTCGACGAGCTGCGCCGCGCCTGCCTGGCCAACGATCCCCAGGCGACCCGCCAGGCCCTGGACGCCTGGGCCCGTCAGCAACCCGATACCCTGGCCGACATGGCGGCCCGCTTCGTACCGCTGTCCGACGCCCTGGATGGCCTCAACGGCGCGCTGTACAGCGAGAGCGGCCATTCCTGGCAGGGCGAGGACCTGTGGCGGGCGATCCGCGCCCTGCCCACCACGGAACAAGCGCCGGCGGGAGCGGTCGACAATGGCGGCCTGCCACCGCTCTATCCGCGCTGAACGGCGCTATGGTTAGGACTGGCACGACATTCCGATTCCGCAAGAGGGCCCGCATGCGCTTCCGTACCCTGTACCTCGTCCTGTGCGGCCTGCTCCTGGGCCACGCCGCGACGGCCGCCGAACCGCCGACCGCGCCCACGCCGCCGACGCAGCCGGCCGAAGGGCCGGGCGGCGCGGCCTATCGCCATGCCAGCGTGCATCAGTGGCACTTCGGCGAAGGCGCTCGCGAATACTGGGTGTTCACCCCCGAGCAACCGGTCCCCGGCAACGCTCCGCTGGTGATCTTCCTGCACGGCTGGAGCGTGATGCAGCCGGACCTCTACCGCGCCTGGATCGACCATATCGTCCGCCGCGGCATGGTGGTGGTCTACCCGCGCTACCAGCCGGACCTGAAGACGCCCAACGCAGACTTCCTCGACAATGCCGCCGGCGCCCTCGGCGACGCCCTCAGGCGCCTGCAGGCCGGCGAGCTGGGGGTGCGCCCGCGGCTGAACCAGGTCGCCTACCTCGGCCACTCCGCCGGCGGACTGCTCGCCGCCAACCTGGCGGCCGCCAGCGAACGCCTGAAGCTGCCGGCGGCGAAGGCGCTGATGGTGGTCGAGCCCGGCAAGAGCCAGGGCAAGCGCTGGGACGGCGTGGCCCAGGAACGCCTGTCGGGGCTGGCCAAAGGTACCCTGCTGCTGGCGGTCTGCGGCGACGAGGACAGCCACGTGGCCTGCACCGACGCCAAGCGCATCTACCGCCAGAGCCGGCACATTCCGCCCAGCGACAAGAACCTCCTGCTGCTGCGCAGCGATCGCCACGGCGCTCCGCCGCTGCTGGCCAACCACGCGGCGCCCACCGCGCCGGTATTCGGCCCGCAGTATCCGAAGGAAGAAGACAGCGACTGGTTGCTCGACCGCGTCGAGAAGCGCCTCGAAGTCCAGCAGGCCGAAGGCCGCTATACCGGCCACGACCCGCTGGTGATCGACGCCCTCGACTGGTACGGCACCTGGAAGCTGTTCGATGGCCTCACCGACGCGGCGTTCTACAACCGCAACCGCCAGTACGCCCTGGGCGCTACGCCGGAGCAGACCGGCATGGGCCAATGGAGCGACGGCACCCCGGTGAAGCCGATCAAGGTGCTCAAGTAGGCGCGGGCAACGCCCGCGGCGAACCAGGCACAGCGTCCCATCCGTCATGCGAACAGATACCATGCATATCCACGTACTCGTCGTCGAAGACAACTTCGATCTCGCCGGCACCGTCATCGACTACCTCGAGGCCGCCGGGGTGGTCTGCGATCACGCCCGCGACGGCCAGGCCGGCCTCAACCTGGCGCGCGCCAACCGCTACGACGTGATCCTGCTGGACATCATGCTGCCGCGCATCAACGGCCGGCAGGTCTGTCGCCAGCTGCGCGAAGCCGGCCTGCAGACCCCGGTACTCATGCTCACCGCCCTGGATACCCTGCAGGACAAGCTCGACGGCTTCGACGCCGGCGCCGACGACTATCTGCTCAAGCCCTTCGAACTGCCGGAGCTGCTGGTCCGCCTGCAAGCCCTCAGCCGGCGCCGCAGCGGCCAGGCCCAGCGCCTGCAGGTCGACGACCTGGTGATGGACCTCGACAGCCGCCAGGCCAGCCGCGGCGGCACGCCCCTGGCGCTGTCCCCCACCGCCTGGAAGATCCTCGAGTGCCTGATGCGCGCCAGCCCCGCGCTGGTCACCCGCGAGCAGCTGGGGCGCAGCGTCTGGGGCGACGAGCCGCCGGAAAGCAACACCCTCAACGTGCACATGCACCACCTGCGCAGCACCGTCGACAAGGGGTTCGCCACCCCTCTGATCCATACCCTGCACAGCGTCGGCTTCCAACTGGAGCGCAAATGAAACGCGGCCTGAGCCTGATCCCCATCGTCGGTGGCGGCGTCAGCCTGATCCTCGCCGGGGTGCTGCTGGTCTACACGCGCATGCTCGGCGACTACGGCGAGACCGGCGCCCTCTACCTGCTCAGCATGATGATGGAAGAGGAAGGGCTGTACTTCGCCCAGCGCTACCAGGAAGACCCGGCTACGCCGGCGCCGGACAGCTACTACTTCAAGGGCAGCGTCGGCACCGCGGGGCTGCCGCCGAAACTCAGGGAGATGCTCGACACCCCACCCTACAAGAGCATCGGCGCCATGCAACTGCTCGGCAACTGGGACGACGATGACGAAGAGGAGGATGACGACGCGCCCAGCGACGATGCCTACGTGGTGGTCCGCCAGCCACTGGCCGACGGCAAGACGCTCTACCTCTACGACAACGACGCCGCCGGCAGCATCGACACGCCGCTGTCCGACGCCATCATCGACGCCCGCGTCAGGCAGACCTGGATCGTCACCCTGTCGGTCACCCTGCCTTCGCTGGCCGCCGTCGGCCTGCTGGTCTGGTTCATCGTCGCCCCGCTGCGCAAGCTGACGCGCTGGTCGATGACCCTCGACGACCTCGCCCCGGACAGCCAGCGGCCGCGCTTCAACTACCGCGAACTCAACGTGCTGGCGGATACCCTGTGGAACAGCGTGACCCGGATCAAGGACTTCAGCCAGCGCGAGGAGCGCTTCCTGCGCTACGCCAGCCATGAGCTGCGCACCCCGCTGGCGGTGATCGGCATGAACCTGGAGCTGCTCGACCAACCCGGCCGCGCGCCCTCCCCGCATGCCTTGCAACGCATCCGCCGCTCGGCGCTGGGCATGCAGCAGATGACCGAGACCCTGCTCTGGCTCAGCCGCGAGAGCGGCGAACTGCGCGACGACGGACACATCGAGGTCGGCCGCCTGCTGGAGGAACTGCTCGAGGAACAGCAGGCGCTGAGCCAGCGCCGCGGCCTGACCTTCCACCTCGACGTGGAGCCACACAGCCTGCCGCAGACCCGCGCACGGATCATCATCGGCAACCTGCTGCGCAACGCCCTGCAGTACAGCGACGAGGGCGTGGTGGAAATCGTCGTGCGCGACCGCAGCCTGCTGATCAGCAACCCCATCGGCGCGGCCCAGGGCACGGAGGAGTCGATGGCGTTCGGTTATGGCCTGGGCCTCGACCTGGTCCAGCGCCTGTGCCAGAAGAGCGGCTGGCGCCTGCATTACAGCAGCGACGAGCAGCGCTTCCGCTGCGAGCTGCTGTTCCCCGCCACACCGGACTGAAGCGCGGCGGCCTTCCTCCGCGCGAAAAAAACCGCGGCCGGGGCCGCGGTCTTGGCGAGGCTCGGTGCGACTCAGTGAGCGAACAGCGAGGCCTTCCTGGCCTGCAGCTTGGCCGGGTTGATCAGGAAACGCGCCAGGGCCGGCAGCAGCCAGAGGGCGCCGAACATGTTCCAGAGCAGCATGAAGGTCAGCATCAGGCCCATGTCGGCCTGGAACTTGATCGCCGAGAAGATCCAGGTGGCCACGCCGATCGCCAGGCACAGGCCGGTGAACAGCACCGCCTTGCCGGTGGAGCGGAGGGTCTCGTAGTAGGCCTCCTGCAACGGCAGGCCCATGCGCAGGAAAGACTCCAGGCGGGTGTAGATGTAGATCCCGTAGTCCACCCCGATGCCGACGCCGAGGGCGATCACCGGCAGGGTCGCGACCTTCACGCCGATGCCCAGCGCCGCCATCAGCGCGTTGCCCAGCACCGAGGTGAGGATCAGCGGCAGGACGATGCAGAGGGTCGCGGCGAAGGAACGGAAGGTGATCATGCACATGGCCGCCACGCAGATGTACACCAGCACCAGGATGATCAGTTCGGACTGCTTGATCACCTCGTTGGTGGCGGCCTCGATCCCGGCGTTGCCGGCGGCCAGCTGGAACTGCAGGTCGTCCTTGTCATTCTCCGCGGCGAAGGCCTGCACCGCCGCCACCGCGCGGTCGAGGGTCTCGGCCTTGTGGTCGTTGAGGAAGACCAGCAGCGGCGCCAGCGAGCAGTCGGTGTTGTAGAGACCGTCGGCACGTGCGATGGAGTTGTTCAGCACGTCCTGGTTGCGCGACAGGGTCTCCCATTTCAGGTTGCCTTCGTTCATCCCCTTGATCACCTGCTTGGACACGGTGACCATCGAGATCGCCGACTGCACGCCCTCGGTGTTCTCCAGCTTCCAGGCCAGCTCGTCCATGGCCGCCAGGGCCTGGTGGGTGGAGCAGCCTTCCGGGGTGGTCTTGACCATCACCACCAGCACGTCCGAACTGGTCGAGTAGTTGCGGATGATGAAGTCGTTGTCGAGGTTGTAGCGCGAGTCGGGACGCAGTTCCGGCGCGCCCTGGTCGAGGTCGCCGATCTTCAGGTGCTTGCCATACCAGAGGCCGCCGCCGAGCATCAGCAAGGCGATGGCGATGGACACCGGGGCCACCTTCGGGCTGGCGAAGTTCGACAGCAGGCGCCAGAACGGGTGCTCGCGCACCGCGTCGTCCTTGCTGCGCTGTACCGCCTTCTTGCTGATGCCGATGTAGGAGATCGCCACGGGCAGCAGGATCAGGTTGGTGAAGACGATCACCGCCACGCCGATCGAGGCGCCGATGGCCAGCTCGCGGATCACCCCGATGTCGATCACCAGCAGGGTGATGAAGCCGACGGCGTCGGCGAGGATCGCGATCATCCCCGGCAGGAACAGTTGGCGGAAGGTCAGCCGCGCCGCCATCAGCGCATTGTCGGCGCCGCTGGACTGCAAGGCGATGCCATTGATCTTCTGCACGCCGTGGGAAATACCGATGGCGAAGATCAGGAACGGCACCAGCATCGAATAGGGATCGAGGCCGAAACCGACCAGGTTGAGCAGGCCGAGCTGCCAGAGCACCGCCACCAGGGTGGTGATCAGCACGGCGATGGTGCTGCGGATGCACTTGGTGAACCAGTACAGCAGGACCAGGGTGATCAGCAGGCAGATACCGAAGAAGCCGACCACCATCACCAGCCCGTCGATCAGGTCGCCGACCTTCTTCGCGAAGCCGACGATGTGCACCTTCACGTTGGGGTTCTGCAACTGGTACTTGTCGCGGATCTTCTCTTCCAGCTCATGGGAGAACTGGCGGTAGTCGAGCTTGATCAGTTCGCTCTGGTTCTTCGGATTCGGGTACATCTCCAGCAGCGGCACGTCGACGATGCTCGACTTGAAGTTGTTCGCTACCAGGCGGCCGATCTGCCCGGACTTGAGCACGTTGTTGCGCAGTTCCTCCAGCGCCCGCGGCGAACCGTCGTAGGTCTGCGGGATCACCTCGCCGCCGGCGAAGCCTTCCTCGGTCACTTCGGTCCAGCGCACGCTGGGGCTCCACAACGACTTCAGGCCGGAACGGTCGACGCCGGGGATGTAGAACACCTCGTCATGGATCTGCCGGAGCGTCTCCATGTACTCCTTGGTGAAGATGTCGCCGTTCACCGCCTCCACCGAGATGCGCACGGTGTTGCCGAGGTTGGCCAGGTCGTTGCGGTGCTCGAGCATTTTCTGGATGAACGGGTGCTCCAGCGGGATCATCTTCTCGAAGCTGGTGGACGGCCGCACCTGGGTGGCCTGGTAGAACAGGAAGACGCTGACCAGCAGGCAGAGGAAGATCACCACCGGCCGGTTGTTGAAGATCAGGCGTTCGAGCAGGCTCGCCTTGTTTTGCTGATGCTGGTTCATGGCACTCATGCGACCCCGCCTTATTGTGGTTGTTCGAGCGCGGCACCGTTCGCCGCAGCGAGGTGCACGCCGCCCTGGCCGACCAGGATCAGGTGGCCGTCGCCGGTGGCGCTGACGCCGGCCAGGGACAGCCGGTCGGGACGGTTGAACACGCTGAAGCTGCGCCCGCCGTCGGAGCTTTCGAGGACACTGCCGCCGTGGCCGACCACGACGATACGCCCGTCCGCCAGCAGCGCGCCGTCGGAGAGACCGAATTCCAGGTCGCCGGACGCCGCCTTCAGCGGTATCTCTTCCCAGCTGTCGCCGAAATCGGCGGAGCGGAACAGGTGGCCGCGCAGGCCGTAGACCAGCACGCCGCCCGCATCGGCGGTACCGATGGCGCCGAACAGCGAGCCCTCGTAGGGGCCTTCGAGTTTTTCCCAGGTGGCGCCCCAGTCCTTCGAGCGGAACAGACTGCCGGCTTCGCCGACCACCAGCAGGCCGTTGTCCTTGACCGCGGCGATGGCGTTGAGGTGGAACTGGTCCTCGTTGTCCAGGCGCTCGCTGACGTCTTCCCAGTGCTGGCCGCCGTCGCGGGTCTCCAGCAGCGCGCCATAGGCACCGACGGCCAGGCCGTGCTGTTCGTCGGCGAACCAGATGTCCAGCAACGGCGCTTCGCGGCCGAGGTCCTCGAACTGCCTGGTCCAGGTGCTGCCGGCGTCGTCGCTGACGAGGATCTGCGCATCGTGCCCGACCGCCCAGCCCTTGCGCTCGTTGACGAAGAACACCGAGGTGAGCAACTGGCGGGTCGGCACCTTGGCCTGGGTCCAGGTCTTGCCGTCGTCGTCGGAGAGCAGGATATGCCCACGGTCGCCGACCGCGACCAGCCGCTTACCGGCATGGGCGACGCTGAGCAGCAGGCTGCTGGCGGCCTTCGGCGATTCCACGGCGAATTGCGGCGGCGCGGCGGTTGGCGTCGACTCGGCCAGGACCGGGGTCGCGGCGAAGGTCAGAAGAGAAAGCGCCCCGAGAAACGACAGGGCCCTGCTGGCCAGGGGCGATCTGGAAGAAATGGCCGGATGCCGCGAAGCGTCCGCGGATTGGCCGGGCGAAGTGCGCCACGTCATGGGCTCACGCATGGATACCGTCCCCGTTGTTGTTA
This sequence comes from Pseudomonas sp. KBN12P06040, assembly GCF_037574965.1. Lineage (NCBI taxonomy): Bacteria > Pseudomonadati > Pseudomonadota > Gammaproteobacteria > Pseudomonadales > Pseudomonadaceae > Pseudomonas > Pseudomonas sp. KBN12P06040. The sequence goes on along the minus strand of NZ_JBBELS010000001.1, from coordinate 2,139,471 downwards.
TTAGTGGTTCGTGGTGAGCGTTATATAGCCAGCGTTTGGCGACGGAGACAATTGAAGCCACGTTATCTTTTGTTAAGCGTGTAAGCCGTCTGTAACGGGGGATCGGCGCCGCCCTCCTCCCCGGAGGGAAGCGGTCGGCGCCGGCGAGCGGAGCGATCAGCGGGTGCCGCGGCGGCGCAGGGCCGAGGGCTTGAAGTAGGAGTCGTCCGGTATCGCCTGGGTGAAGTCGATGGTACCCGGCTCCTCGTTGTCCAGGTTCTGCACGTGGTAGCGACGCGCCTGCAGGTCGTGGAACACGTCCAGCGCGCTCCAGGTGTACGGCAGGTCGTAGAAGTTCTTCAGGTAGGCCATGGACACCCGCCACAGTTCGCCGCGACCGTCGTACTGGTCGACCACCGCCGCGCTCCAGCTGTCCTCGTCGAGGTACAGGGTGCGTTTGGAGTAGATATGCCGCGCGCCCGGCTTCAGGGTACCTTCCACCACCCACACGCGGTGCAGTTCGTAGCGGGTGTATTGCGGATCGAGATGGCCCGGCTTGAGCAGTTCCTCGTACTTCACCTCGGGGCTGCTGACCTTGTAGTTGTTGTAGGGAATGTAGATTTCCTTCTTGCCCAGCAGCTTCCAGTCATAGCGGTCCGGCGCGCCGTTGAACATATCGGTGTCGTCGGCGGTGCGCAGGCCGTCGGCGGCGGCGATCGGCGTGTCGTAGGCAAGGTTCGGCGCACGCCGCACACGGCGCTGGCCGGCGTTGTAGCCCCAGGCCTGGCGCGGCTCCTTGACCTGGTCGAGGGTCTCGTGCACCAGCACCGCGCCGCCGGCCAGGCGCGCCGGGCTCTTGGTGAACGACAGGTAGTAGAACATCAGGTTGTTCAGGTCGGCGAAGCTGCCGCCCTTGAGGTAGTACTTGAACAGCGCTTCCTGCTGCGAGGTCACCAGCGAGTAGCTACCGTTGCGCTGTACCGCGACTTCCGAGGCGCGGCGCACGACATAGGTACCGCGGTAGCGGGCGACGTGGTTCCACAGCGCCTCCACGCCGCTCTTCGGAATCGGGAACGGCACCCCGCCATAGGCGTCGGCGAACCCGTTGCCGCCGTCCAGCAGCCTGGCGCTGGTGGCATTGGCGAAGGTGTTGTCGTACAGCCACTGCGGCGCCGAGCCGGAACGGCGACTGGGGTAGACCGGCATCCGGAAGCTGTCCGGGTAGGTCTTGAACAGCGCCAGTTGGCCCGGGGTCAGGTGTTCCCTGTACTGCTCCAGGTTGGCCTTGTCGATGGTGAACAGCGGCTTGTCCGCGGCGAACGGGTCCGGGTGGTGCTGGCCCGGCTTGTAGCCGGCCGGCGCCTGGGTGATGCCGCCGGTCCAGGCGGGAATGCTGCCGGCGGCGTTGCCGGCCTTCTCCGCGCCCAGCGGGGTGAGGCTCGACTTCAGTTGCGCCGCCTCGCCGGCGGAAACGCCGGCCAGCGCGCCGCCGCTGCCCAGTGCCAGCGCCAGGGAAGCGCCGATCAGCAGGTGCTTGTTCAACATGAGGGTTCTCCGTGTGAGGTGCCGGGCGCTCGCGGCGCCCGTGTCGTTATCGGTTCGGTCAGAAGGAGTACTTGACGGTCAGGCCGATGTTGTCGCGGTCGCGGATGTTGTTGTTCTGTCCGCCGCCGTAGAACTCGGTGTACTGCAGTTCGCCTTCCAGGCTGTTCAGGTAGGTGGCCTTGACCCCCAGGGTGTAGGCCTTGCGACCTTCGATGAAGTTGCCGGTCTGGTAGGAGTTGCCTTCGAAGTCGTCCTTGTAGACCACGTAGGGCGACACGTTGACCCCGGCGAACACGTCGTTCCAGGTGCCGCTGAGCAGCAGGGTGTAGCCGTAGGCGTTGCGGTTCACCTGGTCGCCACGGTCGCCGCCGGAAACGTACGAGCTGTTGCCGCGCCCGGCGTAGTAGCGGGTGCTGCCGTCATAGGCGGTGTACTTCAGGCTGCTGCCGCGCAGGTGTTCCGAGGCCAACTCGGCGACGCCGGTCAACGAGTCGAAGCTCAGTGACGGGCCGAAGTTGTAGATGGTCCCGAGGGAGGTGTTGAACGCCTCGACCCGCTCGTAGTTGTGGATCTGCCCGCCGAGGCCGACCATCTGCCCGCCGACGTTGATCTGCCCGCCGTTGGCGGCTTCCGCCGCACCGTGGGCGAGGTCGCCGATCAGGTCGTTGGTGGCGGCGATGCCGATCGGCAGGTTCGGCCGGTAGGCCAGCTCGCCGAACACCGAGGCGTCGCCCACCGTGGTGTTGAAGCTGAAGCCGTACATGCGGATGTCTTCGGCGAACTCGCGGCGGGCATTGATGTTGCCCATCACGTCGGCGGTCACCAGGCCGTTGGCCAGGGCTTCGGCGAGGTTACCGGCGATCGGCCGCAGGGTGTTGGCCAGCGCCGCCAGGTCGGCCCCGGCATAGTCGCCGATGTCGGCGTACAGGGTCGGCTCCTTGGAGTGGTAGTTGACGAAGTAGAAGCCGAACTCGGTGCTGTTCAGTTCCTCGGCGATGTAGCGGAAGGCCACGCCGAACTGGCCGTCGTTGCGCGCGTTGATGTCCTTGCCGATGGACGACACCTTCATCACGTTGCCGTAGGCCGGGGTCACGCCGTTGGCATAGAGGCCGGTGTTCTTCAGCGCGCCGCTGAGCAGCGGATTGTTGCCCAGCGCCTGGTACAGGCCGATGACGTTGCCGAAGCCGGGCACCGGGGTGTCCAGCGCGGTGCCGGTGAAGTCGCTGTAGCCGGTGTTGCCGCCGTCGGCGAACAGGTCGGTCTCGGAGAAGAAGGTTCCGACCGGGTCGAGGCGGGTTTCCTTCCAGTTCCACTGGTAGAAGGTTTCCATCGACAGGTTGTCGGTCAGGCCGATGTTGAAGCTCAGCGCTTCCACCGGCATCAGCACTTCCTTGAGCTCGGAACCGGGCAGGCGGTACTTGGCGGCGTCCACCGGGTTGGTGGTGTTGACCCCGCCACGGTAGAAGATGCCCTCGCCCCAGTTGAACACCTGGCGGCCGAAGCGCGCGCTCAGCGGCATGTTGCCGATGTCCCAGCTGCCGTAGACGTAGGCGTCGAGGATTTCCGCCTTGTGCCCGGCGATGTCGCGGGTCTGGCTGGTGAAACGGTCGTCGTGGGGATAGCTCTGGCTCGGCTGCGATGGATCGTTGTGGCTGTAGTAGTCGTTGCGCTTGTCCATGATCTGGGTGTCATAGAACGCCGTGCCGCGGATGAACACGCCATAGTTGCGCCAGGTCGCCTCCAGGTCCGAGGTGATCTTGTAGACCTCGGAAACCAGGCCGGTATCGAAGTTGCGGTTGCCGTCGTTGGTGTTGATGTCGTTGTTGCTCTTGTCCTGCCCCTGCACCCGCCACAGGGTGCCGTAGGACAGGGTGGTATCGAGCGAACCGGACACCTCGTTGTCGAGGAAGCTGAATTCGACGGCCTGGGCCTGGCCGCCCAGCAGCGGCAGCAGCCCGGCGAAGGCGAAGCCGGCCCGGGCCGGCGCGGAGCGCAGCCGGGGCTGGCGGTTGGGGATGTACATCGGGAACTCACTCCATGTGGTCATGCGTTGGGCGCCGCCACTGCGGGCGGTTCGCCGTTCGGCCGTTTCTCTGCGGCCTTGTTATGGGTGGTCGCGGCGTCACCGGCCTCGCGTCGACGAAAGGGAACCGCGCGACGAGGCAGTGCAACCGGGATGCCAATTCAACGGAATCCTCCAGGGAATTCAATGGATTGCGACAAAACAGGACTTCCTGCCAGATGACTGTTCATTCACTGACCAGAAAACAGGAAGTGTCCGACAAAACGCGCCAGGCGAATTCCGCCAATGGCGCGAAAAGTCCCTTCGCAGAGCCTGCGCAGGGTGGTTCGCGAAACACGATTAAGCGGGCTCCATCAATGGAAAACAGTGAAGCGATTCCCAGAAGTAACAAAGGGCGTTACCAGCCAGTGGCCAGTAACACCCTCTTCCGGGAGAAGCTGGCGGATCAGGCCAGGCTCTTGCTCACCACTTCGTAGACGTCGCTGGACAGCTCGCCGGAGGCCAGGATACGTTCCAGCTCGCCGCGCATCAGCGCCTGCCGCGCCTCGTCGTACTTGCGCCAGCGGGTCAGCGGCATCAGCAGGCGCGAGGCGATCTGCGGGTTGAGTGCGTTGAGCACGATCACCTGGTCGGCGAGGAAGCGATAGCCGGCGCCGTCAGGACGATGGAAGTTGACCAGGTTCTGGTTGGCGAACGCGCCGATCAGCGCGCGCACCTTGTTCGGGTTCTTCAGGGTGAAGGCCGGGTGCTGCATCAGCGCCTGGACCCGCTCCAGCCCGCCCGGCAGCGGCGAGCCGGCCTGCACGCTGAACCACTGGTCCATCACCAGCGGGTCGTCCTTGAAGTAGTCGGCGAACATGGCCAGGGCCTTGCCCTTCTCCGCCTCGAAGCCGGAATTGACCAGCACCGCCAGGGCGGTCAGGCGCTCGGTCATGTTGTCGCAGCCTTCGTACTGCTCCAGGCAGGCGGCGAGGATTTCCTCCCGGCCCGACAGCGACAGGTAGGACAGCGCGATATTCTGCAGGCTGCGCCGGGCGATGTGCGAGGCCTCGGCGAGGTAGGCGGTGTCGCGGGAAATCTTGCGGTTGGCCTGGTAACGCTGCCACAGCGGCTCGAACAGCGCTTCGCCGATACGCTGGCGGGCGAATTCGCGGGCGGCATGGATCGCGTCGACATCGGCGACTTCGCTGATCTCGGTGAGATAGGCCTCGCTGGGCAGCGAGAGCATCTCGGCGACCATCGCCTGGTCCAGCGCCTCGTCCGCCAGGAGGGTGCGGTAGGCCTCGATCAGGCGCGGGTCGAGTACCAGTTGCGCGCCGCGCTGGTGCTGGCCGATCAGCTCCTGCAGGACCTGCACCGAAAGCTGTTGGCCGGCCTCCCAGCGGTTGAAGCCGTCGCTGTCGTGCTGCATGAGGAACAGCAACTGGTCGCGGCTGTAGGGGAAGCTCAGTTTCACCGGCGCGGAGAAGCCGCGCAGCAGCGATGGCAGCGGCTGCTCCGGCACCTCGACGAAGACGAAGCGCTGCTCGGCCTCGGTCACCGCCAGCACGCGGTTGCCGCCCTGGGCCGCGGCCTCGCCTTCCAGGCGCAGCGGGAGTTCGTGGCCCTGGCCGTCGAGCAGGCCCAGCTCCAGCGGGATGACGAAGGGTTCCTTGCTCGGCTGGCCGGGAGTCGGCGGGCAGCTCTGGCGCACCGTCAGGGTGTAGCGGCGGGCGGCGGCGTCGTACTCGCCTTCCACCGCCAGGCGCGGAGTGCCGGACTGGCTGTACCAGCGCTTGAACTGGGTCAGGTCGACGCCATCGGCGTCTTCCATGGCCTTGACGAAATCGTCGCAGGTCACCGCCTGGCCGTCGTGGCGCTGGAAGTACAGGTCCGAGCCCTTGCGGAAGCCTTCGGCGCCGAGCAGGGTGTGGATCATCCGCACCACTTCCGAGCCCTTCTCGTAGACGGTCAGGGTGTAGAAGTTGGAAATCTCGATGAACGAGTCGGGGCGCACCGGATGCGCCATCGGCCCGGCGTCCTCGGCGAACTGGTTGGTGCGCAGGAAGGCGACGTCCTCGACGCGCTTGACCGTGCGCGAGTTCATGTCGGCGGAGAATTCCGAGTCGCGGAATACGGTGAAGCCTTCCTTGAGCGACAGCTGGAACCAGTCGCGGCAGGTCACCCGGTTGCCCGACCAGTTGTGGAAATACTCATGCGCCACCACGCCCTCGACCCGCTGGTGGGCGGCGTCGGTGGCGGTTTCGGCGCGGGCCAGGACGCAACTGGAGTTGAAGATGTTGAGGCCCTTGTTCTCCATCGCGCCCATGTTGAAGTCGTTGACCGCGACGATCATGAAGATGTCCAGGTCGTACTCGCGGCCGTAGACCTCCTCGTCCCAGCGCATCGACTTCTTCAGGCTGTCCATGGCGTGCTGGACCTTGTCGATGTTCTCCGGCTCGACGTAGATGCGCAGCGCCACGTCGCGCTGGCTCATGGTGCGGAAGCTGTCCTCGACGCACCAGAGGTCGCCGGCGACCAGGGCGAACAGGTAGGCCGGCTTCTTGAACGGGTCTTCCCAGGTCGCCCAGTGCCGGCCGTTGCCTTCGGAACCGCTGGCCACCGGGTTGCCGTTGGAGAGCAGCACCGGGTAGCGCTGCTGTTCGGCGCTGACGGTGGTGGTGAAGCGACTCATCACGTCGGGACGGTCGAGGTAATAGGTGATCTTGCGGAAACCCTCGGCCTCGCACTGGGTGCAGAACATCTTGCCGGACTTGTACAGGCCTTCCAGCGCAGTGTTGCTCTCCGGATGGATACGCACCGTGCTCCTGAGGACGAATTCGGCCTGCCGCGGTTGCACCCCGAGCTGCTCGTCGTCCAGCTGGTAGTCGTCCGCGCCGAGCGCCTGGCCGTCCAGTTCGAGCGCCAACAGCTCCAGTTGCTGGCCATGCAGCAACAGCGGCGGCAGGCCGGCGCCGCGCTCGGGGTTGCGCCGCAGCTTCAACTCGGCGTGCACCAGGCTGTGGTCTTCGAACAGTTCGAACTTCAGGTGGGTCTCGTCGATCAGGTAGTCCGGCGCCTGATAGTCCTTGAGGTGGATGACTTTCGGTTGCTCGGTGCGCATGGCTTGTGGCCCTTCTGCTCAGTGATGCACGGCGATCTGGTAGGCCGTGTATTTGCGAATGTTGATCACCCCGGTGTCGAGGATCAGGTACTGGCCCTTGATACCGCGAAGCGTGCCTTCGACGATAGGCGTTTTTTCCAGGTCGAGGCTGGCGACCTTGCTCGGGTAGGCCTCGACCGGGTAGGCGATCTCGAGCGGATCGAGATCGATAACCGGTTGGATCGCCTGCAGGCCGAAACGTTGCTGCAATTCGCGCAGGCCGTCGGCGCACTGGTCGAACAACTGCTCGCGGACTGCCGCCAGGTCGACCGGCTCGGCTTCGCCCTTGAGCATGGCCCGCCAATTGGTGCGGTCGGCGACCTGGCTGCGCAGCAGGTCTTCCACCAGGCCGGACTGCTGACGGGTGGCCACGCGCAGGATCGGCAGCGCCTGGCGCGCGCCCTGGTCGATCCAGCGGGTGGGAATCTGGCTGGCGCGGGTGATGCCGACCTTCACCCCGGAGGAGTTGGCCAGGTACACCACGTGGTCGGTCATGCAGAACCGCTCGCCCCACTCCGGTTCGCGGCAGGTGCCCTGCTCGTAGTGGCACTTCTCCGGGCTGACGATGCAACTGTCGCACTGCGCCAGCCGGGTGAAGCAAGGATAGCAATAGCCCTGGCTGAAACTCTTCTTCGTCTTGCGGCCGCAATGGGTGCAGAAGATGCTGCCGAGGTACTCCAGGCGCAGCGGCCGGCCGATCAGCGGGTTCACCGCGACTTCGCGGTCGTCGAGGCGGAAGGCGTATTGCACGGGAGCATTGCTTTCCAGGCGCGCCGTCATCTTGCTCAGCGCGCCGCGGGCGATTTCTTCCATCAGTGCACGGAGTCCGACTTGAACAGGATGTTCGGGATCGGCTCGTCGGAATGCGAGGAGCAGTGCTGCGGGCCCATGTAGCCGGTGCGCTCCTCCTCGGGGAGGTTCTGCAGCTCCCAGGCGATCACCGCCTGCAGGCAGAGTTCCTTCTGCTCCTGGGTCAGCTTGCGGCCGTCCGGCCACTTGCCGATCTCGATGGCCAGCTTGAGGTTCTGGTAGATCTCTGGAGTGATGTTCTCGATCGCTTGGTTGAAGGACGACATGGCCGGCTCCGGTGAAAAGGCGTACCGGCCATTCTACCGGGCCGGGGCCGGCGGCGCACATCGAAGCTGCCGCAGCCCCTCGCTCAACGGCGACGCCGCGCCAGCAGGCCGCCCAGCAAACCGCTGAGGCAACCGACCAGCAACCCGCCAACGTGCGCGCCGTTGGCGATGGAGCCGAAACCGAGCAGGTCGATCACCCCGGACAGGCACACCAGCAGCCAGATCAGCATCATCGCCACGACGCCCCTGGGCAGGCGATAGGCCTGGTTCGGCGCCAGGTACTGGAAGATCCAGCAGTGCCCGAGCAGGCCATAGAGCACCCCGGACAACCCGCCGAACAGGCTGGCGCCGCTCACCGCGTACTGCACCACGTTGGACACCAGGCCGAACAGCAGGGTCAGGCCGAGCAGCATCGGGCCGCCCTGGCGGAATTCGATGCGCCGGCCCAGCTCCCAGAACCACATGGCGTTCATCGCCAGGTGCAGCCAGCCGAAGTGGATCAGCATCGGCGTGAACAGCCGCCACCATTGACCCGCCGCCAGGCTCTCGGCCAACGGCGTGAACAGCGCGTACTGGCCCTGGATACGAAAGTCCTGGAAGGTCAGCCAGCGCATCGTCGCGAAGTTGTCGCCAAGGTAGGTGACGGCGGCGACGACGAAGGTCAGCAGCAACACCGCGGCGGTCATCGGGCTCATCCGCAGTTGCCGGACGAAACCCTGCCCCGCCGGTCGCGGCGCGGCCTCCAGGGTCGCCTGCGGATCGCCTTCGGGATAACGCCGGTACAACTCGCGGACCTGCTCGGCGAGCCGCTCGTCGGGCACCCAGAGGACCTGCTGGCCGGATTCCTCGCTGACCCGGTGCGGCACGTTCAGACGCCGCAGCAGGCCGACGAAGCCGGCCAGGTCGACCGACAGGGGAAACTTCAGGACCTGCACCGCGCTCACTCGTCAGCCTCCGGCCGCTTCACTTCGACCCAGACGAACTTGTGCCGGTCCAGGCGGGTTTCCTCATCCAGGCGATAGGCCGCCAGCTTGCCGTACATCACCGCGCTGTAGTCCAGGCAGGCCAGGTTCGGCCGGATCGGTGCCGGCGTGCCGCGTCGCCAGTAGTGGCCGACGAACAACAACGGTTCGTCGGCGCCGTAGGTCAGCAGGCTGGACTTCTGCTCCTCGCTGAGCGGCTCGCGGGCGATCGCTTCGGGCAATGCGTCGGGCTGGAAGACGATATCGCCGTAGGTGCGCGGCGCCTCGTCCTCGACCCAGAACTTGGTGCGGAAGAAGGCGCGCGTATAGCCATCGCTGCTGGTCAGGGTGGCGCCGTGCGGCAGGCGCATGTCGGTGCCGCGCAGCAGGCGGTTGCAGGCCAGGTCGGCGAAGCTGCCGGGCTCCGCCGACTCCTGCAGGAAGGCTTCGCTGATCCGCCCGTCGGGGAACTGCCGGCGCAGGGTCGCGATCAGCTCGCCGTCCCAGCAGGCATGGACCATGCGGAAGCGCCCGGCATCGAGGAACAGCGGCAGTTGCTGGAACCAGCCGAGGAAGTCGCGCCAGTCGGCATCGTGGCCCTCGAACTGCTCGAGGGTCTCCTTGATCAGCCGGGCATGCCGCGGCGTATGCTCGCGGACGTACTGGCGGCCGCTGCCGGGCGCCGCCGGGGTGCTCCAGCCGAGCGCGTTGAATTCGTGGTTGCCCATGATGCACAGCGCCTCGCCGGCGTCGACCATCGCGTGCACCCGGTGCAGGGCCTCGCGGATGCGCGGGCCGCGGTCGACGATGTCGCCGAGGAACAGCGCCTGGCGCCGCGGATGGCGCCAGACGCCGCCCTGCAGGCGGTAGCCGAGCAGGTCGAGGAGGCGGTCCAGGGTATGCGCGCAGCCGTGGACATCGCCGATCAGGTCGTAGCCAAGTCCGGGGTCGAGTTGCATCAGTCGCCTCCGCCCAGGCGGCTGCCCCAGCCGAGCTTGGTCCGGCAGATCTCGTAGTAGTTGTGGTCGATGGGGTGGATCAGGCGCAGCTTCTGCGGCTTCTTGCTGATCGTCACGGTATCGCCGGGGGCGCAGGTGAAATGGTTCTGCCCGTCGCAGGAGACCTGCGGGTAGATCTGCATGTTCGGCGACACGACGATCTTCAGCTCGCTGTTGCCGTCCACCACGATCGGGCGGCTGGAAAGCATGTGCGGGTACATCGGCACGATGACGATGGCATCCAGCTTCGGATGCATGATCGGACCACCGGCGGACAGCGCGTAGGCGGTGGAACCGGTGGGCGTGGCGACGATCAGGCCGTCGGCCTTCTGGCTGCAGACGAACTGGCCGTCGATATACAGCTCGAACTCGATCATCCGGGTCGACTTGCCCGGGTGCAGGACCACGTCGTTGAGCGCATCGCCCTGCCCCATCGAGTCGATACCGCGACGCACCTGGGCATCGAGGAGGAAGCGGCTCTCGACGATGTACTGGCCGTCCAGCACCTCGCCGACCTTGACCTCCAGTTCGTCCGGACGGATGTCGGTGAGGAAGCCCAGGCTACCGCGGTTGATCCCCAGCACCGGCACCTTGTGCCGGGCCAGCGCGCGGGCCGCGCCGAGCATGCTGCCATCGCCGCCGACCACCACCACCAGGTCGCAGATCTCGCCCATGATCTTCCGCGAGCAGGTCTGCAGGCCGTGTCCGGGCAGGACTTCGGCGATGGTGTCCTCGAGGATCACATGCAGGTGGCGATCGATCAGGAATTTCTTCAGCCGGCGGATGGTGTCCAGCACCTGGGTGCTGCCGAGGCGGCCGATGATGCCGATATTGCGAAAGGGTTCCATGCGGTTCCTGCGAAAAGCTGGCGGGCGGGATAGAGCGGATTATGGGCGAAAGCCGCGGACAGCGGCAAACCCGCGCATGTACGGGAAATCGCCGCGAGTGGCGCAACCCGGCTAACCTCTGAGTATGACGCTGCTGACCGAATTGCTCGACGAATTGCGCCACCCGGCCGTCCGCGACCTGGCCTGGACCCTGCTCGCCCCGCCGTTGCTGCGCCGGACCCCGGAGCCGCAGCGCCATCCGCTCGCCGCCAGCCGCTGGCGCCAGGAACCGGAGCGCCTGGCCGCCTGGTTGCGCGAACAGGAGCGACAGCCGCAGCACCTCGCCGCCTGGCTCGCGCAATGGCCACGGCAGCGTCTCGGCCTGTACTACGAACATCTCTGGCAATTCGCCCTGGAACAGGCCCCGGACGTGCGCCTGATCGCCGCCAACCTGCCGGTGCGCGACGGCGGGCATACCCTTGGCGAACTCGACCTGCTGCTGCGGGACGACGACGGCATCCACCACCTGGAACTGGCGATCAAACTCTACCTGGGGCCCCAGTCCGGCCCCGGCGACTGGCTCGGGCCCGGCGGCCAGGACCGCCTGTCACGCAAGCTGGAACACCTCTGCCGACACCAGTTGCCGCTGGCGGCGACCCGCGAGGGTCGCCAGGTGCTGGCCGCCCATGGCGCCGAATCGGCCGTTTCCGCATTGTGGCTGAGCGGCTACCTGTTCCATCCCTGGCCCGGGCCGGGCAGCCTGCCCGCCGACATCGAGCCACGGCATCTGCGTGGCCGCTGGCTCCGCCAGCGCGACTGGCCGGCGTACCTGGCCAGCCTGGCCGGACCGCAGGCCGGGCAGCATTGGCTGCATCTGTCGCGCGAGCACTGGCTGGCGCCGGCCATGCGGCGGCAGGACCCGCTCGACCCACCGCGCGACGGCGCCTGCTGGAACATCGCCTTCGCCGGCGAGGCACGTCCGCAAATGCTGGTAAGGGTGGTGCCGCGCGACGGCTACTGGGTAGAGGCCGAGCGCCTGTTCCTGGCCAGCGACGACTGGCCGCCGGGGCTCAGCCTGTGGGGTAGCGCGCGCCAGGCCGCGGATGCCTGATCAGAGCAACGCCAGCAAACGCTCCTGCAATGCCCGGCGGCCCTGCAGGCCTCCGCTGTGCAGCGCCACCAGCCGGCTGCCGCGAGCCACCGCGCCGCTCTCCACAGCCTCGCGCAGGGCGAGCAGCAGCTTGCCGGTGTACAGCGGTTCGAGGGCGACGCCGCTGGCCGTCTCGAACTCGACGATGAACCGCGCCAATCGCCCATCGAGGCGGGCGAAACCACCACGGCTGGCGTCCAGCAGGCGATAGCCGGCATCGGCCCAGCCCGCCTCGGCAAGGGTCGCCGCGACCTGGGCGGCGACGCCATGGTCCTCCGGCACCGCCAGCGCGCCCACCACGGGATGCCGCCCGGCCTCGCCGAGCACCAGGCCGGCCAGTGTCGTGCCGGTACCGGCGGCCACCCAGATCGCGTCGTAATCGTCCCAGCCGAGCGTCGGCAACTGGGTCGCTATGCGCTCCACCAGCCCGATGCAACCGCGCGCGCCCAGCAGCCCGCCACCGCCCTCGGCGACCGGCAGCAAGCCTGGGTAACGTTCCCGCCAGGGAAGCCAGAAGCCGGCGGCATGCCGCTGGCGATAGCCGCCGTAGCCGAGCCAGTGCAGTTCCATGCCGAGACTGCGCAGGTCGCGCACCGTCGGCGTATCGACTTCGTGTCCGCGCAACAGGCCGACGCAACGGAAACCGAAACGCGCGCCGGCGCCGGCCAGCGCGTGCAGGTGGTTGGAGTGGGCGCCGCCGAGGCTGATCAGGCCGTCCAGCCCCTGCTCGCGGGCCAGCGCCAGGTGTGGCGCGAGCTTGAACCCCTTGTTGCCGGAGATCAACGGATCGGCCTGGTCCAGGCGCAGCAGCGCCAGTTCGACCCCGGCCCGTTGCAGCCAGTCGAGTTCGAGACGCTGCAAGGGTGTATGCGGTGACCAGTGGGGAAACGGCAAGGAGTCAGCTCACGGTGCGCAGGCGCCCCGTGGTCTTGTGCCGGGCGCAGCAGTTGGTGTCGCCGGCGACGAAGCGCGCCGGGTTGTCGACCCGGTCGAGCGGCAGGTTGCAGCGTTCGCCGCCGGGCAGCAGCGCCTCGCAGCGCGGCTGCTGGAAGTGGTCCAGCCACTGGCGGTACTGGCTCTCGGAGACGAAGCACTTGGCCGCCGCGTAGGCCAGCGGATTGTCCTGGTAACGCGGGATGTCCTGCAAGGGGATGGTCAGGTGCCCGGCGCCGGGATGGTAGGCGACGAATACCACGCCCTGGCCGGATAGACGCTCCAGCAGTTGCTCCGGCCCCTGGGCGGCCAGACGGTCGCGCTCGGCGCGCAGCTCGGCCAGTTCCTGCTCCAGTTGCTGGTCCAGCTCGTTGCGGTAGGCCAGTTCGACGTCGCGGATCGAGACCTGCTCCTTGTAGCCGGCCACCGCCACCGCCACCCGAGCCTCCAGTTCGTCGGCGAACTCCGAGCGCAGCAGGTCGGTCTCGTTGCGCCCCTGGTTCTCGATGAAACGCAGTTGCCGGGTCAGTTCCTCGCGGTTGCGCTGGAACTGCTCGCCCTGCTCCAGCAGACGCTGCTGCAACTCGGCGTTCTCCCGCGCCTGCCGTTCCAGGGCCTGTTTCAGGCTGAGCACTTCGCTGCGCAGGATGTCCAGTTGCCCGCGGGCGTCCTGTTCGCGCCTGGCCAGTTCCTCTTCGTGCTGCCGGGCGAGCCCGGCCAGGCGCTGCTCCTGCTGCCGGGCCAGGGCGGCGAGCTGTTGCCGCTGCTGCTTGACCAGTTGCGCCAGGCGCGCCGCCTGCTCGTCCTCCTGCTTGCGCGGAGGCTCCGCGGGCGCTGCCTTTGGGGCGGCGGGACCGGCGGCGTACCATTGTTCTTCGGCGGCCATCTGCAGCCGCTGCGGCTCCACCGAGGCAGGCTCCTCGTCCACCAGCAGGCCGAGCTGGTTGCGCCTGAGCGCGTCGCGGATGAGTACGAAATGGTTGCGTCCGGCGCTGCTCTCCGGGTCCCACAGGTGCATCTGGTGCCAGGACACCGGGCACTGGCTGCGACAGGCCAGGCGGATCGGCCCGCCGCCCATGTCGGGGCCGCGTCCGGCGCGTTCGGCGAGGTTGCGCAGAGGCAGGTTCCAGCCGGTGTCGGCGCCGCCCTGCTCGTCGAAATCGAGATAGAAGAACACCGCTGCCCGCGCCTGCAGGCGCGGATTGATCAACACATAGGCCAGGTGCATCTGCCGGTCGGCGTATTCCGGCATGCGTACCAGACCATCGAGCAGCGCCTCGAATTCGGGATACAGCATTTCCTTGCAGACGCCGCTGTCGTTGAAGAACAGCACGGCCTCCGCCATCTGTGGCTTTTTCTGCATGCTCATCGCTAACCCTCGAACGCCTGGCGAGGCGGCCCGCATCCGGCAGTACCCATCTGGCATGTCACCTGAAAAACAGGCGCTATCTCGTTGTTCGGGCAAGTCTAGGGGAAAAAATGTCGCGGGCAATGTGACTGGGTTGGCAGACACCCGGGCGATGCCGGACGGCCCGCCGAGCGGTAGGGGAAATTGTGAAGCGGTCGGGTTTTGAGCGGACGGAGATCACCGTGGCAGAGCGCCACCGTTCACCAAACCGGTGCGCAGCGCCCCGCCGCGCCGACGAGCGCGGACAGGGACGATACGCAGAACCTGTGCGAGCTGGAGAAAAGCCGTTTTCAACGCAGTTTCTCCGCTACGTAACAGATCGCGGACAGGTTCTCAGAGTTCGGCAGCCAGGCGCGAACCCTGGTTGATGGCGCGCTTGGCATCCAGCTCGGCGGCGACATCGGCGCCGCCGATCAGGTGCACGCTCCGGCCGGCCGCCAGCAGGCCGTCCTGCAACTCGCGCAGTGGGTCCTGGCCGGCGCAGACGATCACGGTATCCACCGGCAGCACCTGCGGCTCGCCCTCGGCAACGCGGATATGCAGGCCGGCGTCGTCGATCCCGAGATACTCCACGGCATTCACCATCTGCACCTGCTTGTTCTTCAGGCCGGCGCGATGGATCCAGCCGGTGGTCTTGCCGAGGCCGTCGCCGACCTTGCTCTTCTTGCGTTGCAGGAGGAACACCTGGCGCGCTGCCGGATGCACCTCGGCCTTGACCCCGGCGATGCCGCCGCGGGCCTCCAGGCGGGTATCGATCCCCCACTCCTTCCAGAACGCTTCGCGCTCCAGGCTGGTGGACGGACCGGCATGGGTGATGAATTCGGAGACGTCGAAGCCGATGCCGCCGGCGCCGATCACCGCCACCTTGCCGCCCACCGGCTTGCGCTCGAGGATCGCGTCCAGGTAGCTGATCACCTTCGGATGCTCGATGCCGGGGATCGCCGGCGTGCGCGGGACGATGCCGGTGGCGAGGACGATCTCGTCGTAGCCGCCCGCGACCAGATCGTCCACGCCGACCCGGCGGTTCAGGTGCAGCTCGACGCCGGTGCTCTCCAGCTTGTTGCGGAAGTAGCGCAGGGTCTCGTGGAACTCTTCCTTGCCGGGAACCCGCTTGGCCACGTTGAACTGCCCGCCGATCTCGCCGGCGGCGTCGAACAGGCTGACCCGGTGCCCGCGCTCGGCGGCCACGGTGGCGGCGGCCAGGCCGGCCGGACCGGCGCCGACCACGGCGATCTTCTTCGGCCTGGCGGTGGGAATGTAGTTCAGCTCTGTTTCGTGGCAGGCGCGCGGGTTGACCAGGCAACTGGTCAGCTTGCCGCCGAAGGTGTGGTCGAGGCAGGCCTGGTTGCAGCCGATGCAGGTGTTGATCCGTTCAGCGTGGCCGGCGGCGGCCTTGTTGACGAAGTCCGGGTCGGCGAGGAACGGCCGGGCCATGGAGACCATGTCGGCATCGCCCTCGGCCAGGACCTTCTCCGCCACCTCGGGAGTGTTGATGCGGTTGGTGGTGATCAGCGGGATGCCGACCTCGCCACGCAGCTTGGCGGTGACCTTGGTGAAGGCCGCGCGCGGCACCTTGGTGGCGATGGTCGGGATGCGCGCCTCGTGCCAGCCGATACCGGTGTTGATCAGGGTCGCGCCGGCCTTCTCGACGGCCTTGGCCAGCAGCACGATCTCGTCCCAGCTGCTGCCGCCCTCGACCAGGTCGAGCATGGACAGGCGATAGATGATGATGAAGTTCGGCCCCACCGCCTCGCGCACCCGGCGGACGATCTCCACCGGCAGGCGCATGCGGTTCTCGTAGCTGCCGCCCCAGCGGTCGGTGCGCTGGTTGGTGTGCTGCACGAGGAACTGGTTGATGAAGTAGCCTTCCGACCCCATGATCTCGACGCCATCGTAGCCGGCGACCTGGGCCAGGCTGGCGCAGTTGACGAAGTCGGCGATCTGCTTCTCGATGCCTTCCTCGTCGAGTTCCTTGGGCTTGAACGGATTGATCGGCGCCTGGATCGCGCTCGGCGCCACCTGCTTCGGGCTGTAGGCGTAGCGGCCAGCATGCAGGATCTGCATGCAGATCTTGCCGCCCGCCTCGTGCACCGCCTGGGTCACGATCCTGTGCTTCTCCGCCTCTTCCGGCGTGCTCAGCTTGGCCGCGCCGGAATACACGCCGCCCTCTTCGTTCGGGCCGATGCCGCCGGTGACCATCAGGCCGACGCCGCCACGGGCGCGTTCGGCGAAATACGCCGCCATGCGCTCGAAGCCTTGCGGCTTCTCTTCCAGACCGGTGTGCATGGACCCCATCAGGGTGCGGTTGCGCAGGGTGGTGAAGCCGAGGTCCAGCGGGGCGAGCAGGTGCGGATAGGGAACGGCGGCGGTCATCGGGGGTCTCCACATCGGGCGAAACGCGTTCACGGATATGCCGCGGCCTCGGGCGCAATGCGCGGGACGGGCAGCGGTCGGTATGGCGACGACTCTAAGGAGCGCCACCGGAGCGCTCAATGATCCTAAATGACAAGTTACTGATCGGAATGCACAGGGATGCTTGGCAAGCCGACGCCACTCCCCTACCCTGTGGGCTGCCTTGGAGACCCGCATGCGCAAGCTGATCTTCCTGATCCTCATCACCCTCTTCGCCGCCTACGCCGGCTGGGCCGAACGCCGCCCGGTAGGCCACTACCTGTCCGACCTGCGCAGCCAGGTCAGCGTGGTCCAGGGCCAGCCCGGCGAGCGCGGCAACCTGCTGGCGGTCCAACCGGAACTGTTCACGCCGGACTACCAGAGCGCCGAACGGTTGCAGCTGAAATTCCACGCCTACCTGGAAAATGCCCGCCGCCAGGGCCTGCTCAACGAGCGCACGGTGGTGGTGTTCCCCGAGCATGTCGGCACCTGGCTGGTGGCCAGCGGCGAGAAGCCCGAGGTCTATGCCGCCGCCGACTGGCCCACGGCGATGGACTGGATGGCCGCGAGCAACCCGCTGAAGGTGGCGCGCGGCTGGATCACCGCGCGCGGCGATCAGCGTCTCACCGACACCCTGTTCCGGATGAAGGCGGTGGACATGGCCCACGACTACCAGACCCTGTTCGGCGGGCTCGCCCATGATTTCAAGGTGACGGTGGTCGCCGGCTCCATCGTCCTGCCCGACCCCGAGGTCGAGGACGGCGAGCTGCGTCCCGGCACCGGCCAGCTGTACAACGTCAGCCTGACCTTCGGTCCCGACGGCCGGCCGCTCGGCCAGCCGCAACGCAAGGTGTTCCCGACCCGCCACGAACTGAGCTACCTCAACAACGGTCGCGGCGAGCGCCTGCAGGTGCTGGATACGCCGGCAGGACGCCTGGGCGTGCTGATCGGCACCGACAGCTGGTACCCGGACACCTACGCCACCCTGGTCGAACAGCGCGTCGAACTGCTGGCGATCCCCGCCGCCCTGAACCAGAGCGGTCGCTGGCAGCAACCCTGGCCCGGCTTCGATGCCGAGCTGGTTCCCGGCGACGTGCGCCTGGCGCCGAACAGCCTGAGCAACGCCGAGGCCTGGCAGCGCCTGGCGGTCGGCGAGCGCCTGCTGGCCAGCGGTGCACGCGGCGCCGCCGTGGCCTTCGCCCATAGCCGCCTGTGGAACGTCACCGAAGACGGCCAGAGCCTGCTCGGCTCGCCGCAGGGCATGCGCCAGGCCAATCCCGTCGGCGGTGCGCAACTGGTCAATCTCTGGCTATGAGCGCGCCCCGGGTTCGCCTCGGCGACCTCTCGGTCGGCTTCGTCCAGGCGCTGGCCGACGCCCTGCTCGCCGCCGGCGTCGAGCCCGCGCCACTGCTCGAACAGTACGGCCTCGACCAGCGGCGCCTGGCCGAACCCGGGGCGCGCCTGTCGATCCCTCGCTACATGCGCCTCGGCCATGCCGCCATACAGCTCAGCGGCGACCCCGCCCTCGGCCTGCAGATGGGCCGCCTGAGCCGTCTCGGACAGATGGGCCTGGCCGGCGTCAGCGTCGCCCAGGCGCCCAACCTGCGCGCCGCCGCGCGGGCAATGATCCACCTGGAACCGCTTTACGCGCAGAACTACCGGGGCCAGTCGAGCCTGGTGGAAGACGCCGGCGGCGCCTGGCTGCGCTTCTATTCGATCAGCCCTTACAACGCCTACAACCGCTTCGTCGTCGATTCGGTGCTGGCAGGCTGGATCAGCCATCTCGGCGCCCTGGCAAGGCAGCCGTTGAAAGCGGAGCGGGTGGAGATCGAATATCCAGCGCCGCCTTGGGCCGAGCGCTACGAGGCATTCTTCGGCTGCCCGGTGGAATTCGGCGCGCCGACCAACCAGTTGCGCCTGAGCCAGGCCAGCCTGGCCCTGGCGAATGCCGAGCACTGTCCGAGCACCTGGAACCAGATGCTGGAACTCTGCAACCGCGAACTGGAGCAGTTGACCCGCACCCGCAGTTGGCGCGAGCGCGTCAGCCGCCTGCTGGGGCCGATGCTCAATGGCCGCGAGCCGGACCTCGAGGAAGTCGCCGCGCGCCTCAAGTTGCCGACCTGGACCCTGCGGCGCAAGCTGGCCGAGGAAGGCACGCAGTTCCGCAGCATCCTCAACGACACCCGCCGCGACCTGGCGATGGTCTACATCCGCGAGACCGACCTGGCTTTCGGCGAAATCGCCTACCTGCTCGGCTTCGCCTCGGCGGAAGCCTTCCAGCGCGCCTTCAAGCGCTGGAGCGGGCAGACGCCCGGCGAATTCCGCCGCGCCCAGCGACAGAGCGCCTGATCACATCTCGGTGGCGTCGTCCGCCGGCTCCGGCAGGTCGCATTCGGCGGCATGCTGCTCCAGCAGTTCTTCCTGGTAGTCGTCCATCGCGGATCACCTTTCGTTCGTCTGTGTCTTTCAGCTGTAGACGAGGAAGATGACAGCGGGATTACCGCGCGCGGACCGACGGAGCAGGAAACCCGGCAAACAAGGAGAAAACGGAAGGCGCAGGGGACGACGGAAACGAAAAAAGCGGCCATTGGCCGCTTTCTTCGTGGCTCACCCCGCCTCGGCGTGGTGAAGATGTATGGCGCAGCGGACGGGACTCGAACCCGCGACCCCCGGCGTGACAGGCCGGTATTCTAACCGACTGAACTACCGCTGCGCGTCGGCTGGGCAAGATGCCCGGTAAAGCGACTTCCTCTCGTTGCAGCCTGGCTGCCCGCCTTCTGGCGGAAGACGGCGAGTTCGGGGTGGTGAACTCGGGAGGGGAAGTGAATGGCGCAGCGGACGGGACTCGAACCCGCGACCCCCGGCGTGACAGGCCGGTATTCTAACCGACTGAACTACCGCTGCGCGTAACTTGCGAGATTGGTGGGTGATGACGGGATCGAACCGCCGACCCTCTGCTTGTAAGGCAGATGCTCTCCCAGCTGAGCTAATCACCCTTCACTCTCGAAGTGGGGCGCATTCTACCGACCGAAAAACCTAAGTCAATGCCCTGATTGAATTTTTTTTGAAATTTCGGCGATCGCCTGTCGCCAAGGTCGGCGCCGGGGCCCATGCCGGCCCCAGCCACGGGCCGCTCACTCGACCCGCAGGCTCAGGCGCGCCGAGACCCGGCCGTCGACCTGGCGGTCCAGGCCGGCCTCCGCCACCTGCACGCCCTGCCCGTTCAACTGCTCCAGCCAGGGCAGCAGCTTGGCGAATGGCGCCGGCTGCAGGGCCACCTGCACGGCGCCCTCGCCTTCGTTGTCGAGGCGCTCGACACTCAGTCCGGCCTGGGCCGCCGAAGCCGTGACCATGCCCTGCAGCGCCGCCGGGTCGATCTGCGCCTGTGGCGCCGCGGCATCGGCCTGGCGCACGTTGGGCGCCTGCTGCTGGATGTAGGCATGCAGCGCGCGCTGTTCGGTGAAGTACTGCCGCGCCGACTGCAGATGGCGCTCGGCCGGGCGCCACAGCGCCAGGTAGAGCACCACCAGCAGGAGGAACGCACCGAGCCAGAGCAGCGCCAGGCGGTCCCGCGCCGGCAGCCCGCGCCAGCGGATCGCCAGCTGCGAGGTTTCCGCCTGGGCCCTGAGGCGCTCGTGGAATTGCGTCATCACCTTCATCTCAACCTCCTATCACCAGGCGCGCGCTGACCGTCGAGCCATCGCGGCTGGCCGAACCCAGCTGCACCGCCAACCCGGACTCGCTGAGACGCGAACGCAGCCGTTCCAGCACGTCGAAACCGGGAGCCCGCACCTGGAGGGCGACGTCACCGCGAGCGGCGCTGAAGTCCAGTTGCTCGACGCTCACCGTTGGCTCGCCGCCGATCACCGTGGCGGCCTGGCCAAGCAGGCCGAGCAACTGACCTTCGCCGCCGCTGCTGGCGCTGTCGGCCAGGTGCTGGTCGAACTGCGCGCGCAGGTTGATCAGCTTGCGGTCCTCGGGAAACAACTGGCGGTAGAGCTCTGCGCTCTGCGCCGCGTAGCGGTCGCCTTCGCGCTGCAACTGCCAGGCCTGGACCAGGGTAAAGCCCCATTGCAACACCAGCCACAGCCCGACCAGCCCCAGCAGCGGCCGCCAACGGCGCCACTGGCTGCTCTGCTGGCGCGCGGCGAACTCGGCCTGGGCCAGGTCGGTGCCCAGCGGCTGCTCGCTCAGCCAGACGTGCGGATTGCCCGCCAGGGCCTGGACTTCCACTCCCTCCGGGGGCGCCACCTCCTGCGCGGCGAAGGCCCGCTGCGGCGGCGGGCAACTGTCGCGCAGTACCGGCCAATCCTCGCTGCCGCAGGCCAGGCGTACGGCGCCGCTGCCGCCGAGCAACCAGCGCTCTTCCAGCCAGAACAGGCAACTGCCCTCGCCCGGCAGGCAATCGGCATCGACATGCAGCGAAGCCGGCGCCTTGCCCGCGCCCTCGGCCAGCGCCAGCCAGGCGGCGAGCCAGGTGCGCTGCACGGCGAATACCCGGTGGCGGCCGTCGGCCAGCGCCGGACCAAGGGCAAGGTGCATCTGCTCGACATCGTCGGCCAGTTGTTCCTCCACCGCGAACGGCAGCGACTGGCGCAACCAGCGCGCCTTCTGCGTAGGCAGGTTCACCGCGCAGGCGGTCACCGCCTCCACCGGCAGGTACAGCCGCCAGGGCGCACGGATTTCCGCCAGCGCCTGGGCGAACGGCGCGCGCCGGCACTCGCCATCCTGCACCCACCATACCGCCAGTTCCCCATCGGCCCCCGCCGTGCTGGCGGGCGGCAGGAACAGCGCACTCACTCCACTCATCGCTCGTCCTTCTTCCAATCGTCGCCGCCCGTCGACGGGATGGGCAGGCCGCCCTGCCCCATGTCGCGGGCCATCACGCGTATCTTGCCGTCCTTGCCCCGCTGCAAGGTACTCACCAGCACCTGCCGGCGGTCGCCCAGGCTGACCTCGCTGATCACCTGGAAGTAGCGGGTGCCGACGGCAAAGTTGACGTTACTTGCCTTTGATCCCAACTCGTTCAGGTGCTTGCTGAACTCAGTCTTCTCCTGGAAGCCTTCTCGCCCACGAGCCGCCACGATGTTTTCCGCCTGTCCCGGATCGATCTCGAACATGGCGGCCAGCACCGGCACGCTGGCAGTGTTCACGTTCAGCGGCGCATCTTCGGGCAAGGCGCTGACGAACGGCAGCAGGCGTCGATAGTCGGCTTCCGACAATTTCAGCAGGCGCAGCTCGGACACGTCCTTGAAACTGCGGTTGGCGGCGCGGTAGGCCGGCGCCTCCAGCAGGTACTGGTTGTCCTCGGCGCCTTGCTCGCCCTGCGGATTCTGGTCGGCGTCGAGCCAGTCGGCCAGCCGGTCCGGCAAGCCCTGGACGATCTCTTCCTTCATCCCCAGGGTGGCCAGCAGGCGACGGAACTGCTTCACCGAATCCGGCTTGACCTTGCGCTTGCGCACCAGTCCGTTGAGGTTGAAACGCCCGCTGGGGTCCTCGATCCGCACCCGCAGCTCGCCGCCGTCATCCAGCTTGAACGGCGTCATCGGTCGCGCCCAGGCCTCGCCCAGGTGGTCCACCGGCTCGCGGGTATTCTCGCCGCCCTGGCGCAGGTCGCGGCGCAGCACCGCTTCCGCCAGGCGTTCGCCGCCCAGCGCATAGTGCCAGGCCTGGCGCACGTGCAACTGGTTGGCGCTGCTGCGTATCGCCAACTGCTGGCGGATGATCAGCCCGGCGCAGACGATGGTCACCACCGCCACCACCAGCAGAACGGTAATCAGCGCGACGCCGCTCTGCCCGCGCCTCATTCCGGCGCCCCCGGCATGCCTTCCGGCGGCTGCGGCACCCCGCCCTCGCCGTTCTCGCCATTCTCGCCGCCCGGCTGGCCCTGCGGCTGGTCCTGCTTGAGCGGCGGATCGAGCAGACGCCAGACGCGCACCAGCTTGCCGTAGTGGCGGTGCTCCAGAGTCATCTCCACCGCCAGCGGCAGGCTTTCCAGGCGCTCCTCCTCGCTGCCTTCGTCGGTCGGCCAGTGGCCCTGCCAGTTGTGCTCCTTGTCGAGGAAGCGCCAGCTCAGCGCGGTAACCCCGTCCAGCACCTGCTGCACCCGTGGCTTGCTGTCCTGGGCGCGGTCCAGAACCAGCCAGTAGCGGCGTTCGAGGGTCTCCCCGGACAGCGACCAGCGCACCCGCTGCAGGCGCGAGCGCGCCTGGCCGAGCGGGTTGCGCCAGCCGCCACGGGTGAATTCGACGATCTGGTCGTTCTCGCCCTCGCTGAGGAAGGCGCCACGGTTATCGCCCAGTTCGTCGCGTACCGGACGTTCGACCGCCTGGGTCAGGTCGCGCTCCAGGGCGCCCATCGCCCGCACCAGCTCGCGCATGCGCTGCTCCTGCACGCGAGTCGCCTGGTCGGTCTGCATCACGCTGTCGAACATGCGGTAGGTGGCCAGGGCCAGCAGGGCGAAGATGGCGATGGCGATCAGCAGCTCGAGCAGGGTGAAGCCCCGCTGTAGCCTCATGGCTGGCTCCCGAGGAAACCGACGAGGCGCGCCGCGGCGCGTTCCTCGATGCTGCCACGCTCGCGGCCAAGGGGCTTCGCCGCGACCCAGACGATCACCCGCCGCATATCCTGCTCGGCGGTGCTGTCGACCTGGGTGCGCCACTCCCAGCGGCGCCCGGCGAACTCCAGCTCGCCCTGGTTGCGGCCGCTGGAGGGCGGCGTCTGTTCCAGTTGCAATTCGTTGAGACGGTTGTCGGCGATCCACATCGCCAGGGTCTTGTCTTCCAGTCGCGAGGCGTTCTGCAGGCTGCGCGCGCTGGCACTGAGCACGCTGGCCGCGACCATGGCGAAGATCGCCAGGGCCACCAGCACTTCCAGCAGGGTGAAACCACGCGCGCGCCTCATCGCCGCGCCACCTCGACCCGTGGCAGGCGGAAACCGTCGCTGCTCAGCGACAACGCCCGCCCCTCGGGTCCGCGCTCGGCCAGGCGCAGGCGGAACGGGCTGAGTTCGCCACTGGAAAGGATCAGCAATTGCGGCTGATCGGTGCCTTTCTTCTGCTCCTTCTCGCCCTTGCTGCCGGCCAGCACCAGCGGCTGGCCGTCCAGCTCGAAGGTCAGCTCCGCCCACTCCGGCAGGCGGTGGCTGTCGCGCGCCACCGGCAACCAGCGCGCCTTCGCTTCGTCGTAGCGCAGCACCTGATAGGCATCGCGCTCCAGGCGCAGGCCGTACTCGCGGTTGTCCAGCACGGCCTCGTCGGTCAGCACGCCGATCAGCCCGGCGAGCCGCTCGGCCTCGCTGTCCAGCTCCCGCGAGGTGCTGGCGAAGCCGGTGCTGAGCACCGCCAGGCCGATCAGCACGCTGATGATGACCATCACCACCATCAGCTCGATGAGGGTGAAGCCGCGTGAAGCCTGCATGTCCGGTCAGTTGTCCCAGTTGCCGATTTCGGCGTCGTTGTCGCTGCCGCCTTCCTTGCCGTCGGCGCCCAGCGAATACAGGTCGAACGGGCCCTTGGTGCCCGGCGCCAGGTACTGGTAGGGATTGCCCCACGGATCGACCGGCAGCTTCTTCAGGTAGCCGTCCTTGTTCCAGTTCTTCGGCTGCGGGTTGCCGGTGGGCTTCTTCACCAGCGCCTCGAGGCCCTGCTGGGTGCTCGGATAGGCGAAGTTGTCCAGCTTGTACATGTCCAGCGCGGCAGCGATGGCCTTGATGTCGCCCTTGGCCACGGTGACCTTGGCCTGGTCGGGACGGCTCATTACCTGCGGCACCACCAGGGCGGCGAGGATGCCGAGGATGACCACCACGACCATGATTTCGATCAGGGTGAAGCCCGACTGTTGGCGACGCTGCAATGGGCGGCTCTGATTCACGCGATTACCCCACGAGTTGGTTGAGAGAAAGGATCGGAAGAAGAATGGCCAGGACGATGACCAGCACCACCGCGCCCATGAATATCAGCATGAACGGTTCGAACAGGCCGACCATCAGGCCGATCTGCGCCGCCAGGTCGTTCTCCTGGTTGCGCGCGGTGCGCGCCAGCATCTGGTCCAGCTCGCCGGAGCGCTCGCCGCTGGCGATCATGTGCAGCATCATCGGCGGGAACTGCCCGGTGGCTTCCAGCGAGCGGGTCAAGCTGGCGCCCTCGCGGACCTTCTGCGCGGCCTTGACCACTTCGTTGCGGATGATCCGGTTGGCGATCACCTCGGCGGCGATCGCCAGCGCCTCCACCAGCGGCACGCCGCTGCGGGTGAGGATCGCCAGGGTCGAGGCGAAGCGCGCGGTGTCGGTGGAACGCACCAGCCGACCGACCAGCGGCACGCGCAGCAGGAAGCCATGCCAGCGCTCGCGAAAGGCATCCTTGCGCAGCGCGTAGCGGAAGCCGATCACCCCGCCGATCGCCGCGACGAAGGCCAGCGCGCCCCAGGCCTTGACCCAGTCGCTGACGCCGATCAGCACGCGGGTCAACAGCGGCAGCGTCTGCCCGCTGTCGATGAACACCCGGACCACGTCGGGCACCACGTAGCCCAGCAGGAAGCCGACGATGACCAGCGAAGCGACCATCAGGATCACCGGATAGAGCAGCGCCAGCTGGATCTTCTGCCGCGACTGCTGGCGCTGCTCGGTGTAGTCGGCAAGTTGCTCCAGCACCGGGCCGAGGTGCCCGGCATGCTCGCCGGCAGCAACCGTCGCCCGGTACAGCTCGGGAAAGGCGGTGGGAAACTCGCGCAGGCTGCCGGCCAGGCTGTGGCCTTCGAGGACCTTGGCGCGCACCGCGAGGAGCATCGACTGGATGCGCTGCGAGGTGGACTGCGCCGCGGCGGCGCGCAGCGCCTCCTCGATCGGCAACGCGGCCTGGACCAGGGTGGCCAGTTGGCGGGTTACCAATGCCAGGTCGCGCGCGGACAGTCCGCGGGCGAACGTCAGGCGCCCGCCCTGCCCGCTCTGCTCGCGGGTACGGGTGGGCTTCACATCGAGCGGCGCCAATTGGCGCTCGCGCAGCAATTGGCGGACCTGGCGCGCGCTGTCCGCCTCCAGCACGCCCTTCTGCTGGCGACCACTGGGGTCGAGGGCGAGGTATTCGAAGGCGGCCATTATTCTTCCCGGGTCACGCGCAGGACTTCCTCGACCGTAGTGACGCCTTCCAGCACCTTGCGCCGACCGTCGTCGCGGATGCTCGGTCCGCTGGTGCGGGCATGCCGGGTCATTTCCTGCTCGGAGGATTCGTTGTGGATCAGCGAGCGCATGTGGTCGTCGAACACCACCAGTTCATAGATACCGGTACGCCCGCGATAGCCATGCTGGTGGCACTCGCCGCAGCCGCGGGCGCGATGCAGGGTCGGCGGCGCGGCGGGATCGACGCCGAGCAGCGCGCACTCGGCCTCGTCGGCGCGGTAGGGCTCCTTGCACGCCGGGCAGAGCACCCGCACCAGGCGCTGGGCCAGCACGCCAAGCATGGAGGAGGACAGCAGGAACGGCTCGATGCCCATGTCCACCAGGCGGGTGATCGCGCCGATGGCGCTGTTGGTGTGCAGGGTCGATAGCACCAGGTGGCCGGTCAGCGAAGCCTGCACCGCGATCTCGGCGGTCTCCCGGTCGCGGATCTCGCCGACCATCACCACGTCCGGGTCCTGCCGGAGGATCGCCCGCAGGCCGCGGGCGAAGGTCATGTCGACCTTGGCGTTGACCTGGGTCTGGCCGATGCCCTCCAGGTGGTATTCGATCGGATCCTCGACGGTGAGGATGTTCCGCGTGCGGTCGTTGAGCGTGGTCAGGCTGGCGTACAGGGTGGTGGTCTTGCCCGAGCCGGTGGGGCCGGTGACCAGCAGGATGCCGTGCGGCTTGCGCACCGTTTCGTCCATCAGCTTGCGGTCGCGCTCGCTCATGCCCAGGTGTTGCAGGTTCAGGCGCCCGGCCTGCTTGTCGAGCAGACGCAGCACCACCCGTTCGCCGTTGGCCGAGGGCAGGGTCGAGACGCGGATGTCCACCTCGCGCCCGCCGACCCGCAGGGAAATCCGTCCATCCTGGGGAATGCGTTTCTCGGCGATGTCCAGCCGCGCCATGACCTTGATCCGCGATACCAGCAAGGCCGCCAGCTCGCGCTTGGGCTCCAGCACCTCGCGCAGCACGCCGTCGACGCGGAAGCGCACCACCAGGCGTTTCTCGAAGGTTTCCAGGTGGATGTCCGAGGCGTTCTCGCGGATCGCCTCGCCGAGGATCGCGTTGATCAGGCGAATGATCGGCGCGTCGTCCTCCTGCTCCATCAGGTCCTCGGTTTCCGGGACCTGGTCGGCCAGCGCGGCGAGATCCAGGCTGCCGCCGAGGTCCTCGGCGAGCTGCATGGCCGCCGAGGAATCGTGCTGGTAGGAGGCCGCCAGGGCCTGGTTGAAGGCGTCCTCGCCGAGCGCCTTGAGCGGCAGGCGGCGGCCGGCGAAGCGCTGCGCCTCGGCAATCGCCGCCAGCTCCACCTGCGGCCGGCAGGCCAGCCAGTACTGCTCCTCCAGGCACAGGAACAACAGGCCCTGGCGCTTGGCGAAGCTGAACGGCAGACGCCGTGGCGGTGCGGCCGGCGCGGCGATGTCGGGTAATGGGGCTGTCATCATGGATGCCTTATAGCGGTAACCTTACAGAAGTATCTTGGTCGTATATGACCACTGAACGGTTACCGTCAGTATTGTTAGTTGTTAGTCGTTTTGTGCGGCCGATCCCGAGTTCCTCTTGCAGAAGTATCCTGGCGAGCCGTTATCTTAAGCACAAGCGTGCCTGGCCCGGCCAGTCACACCTATTGATAGAAGTAGGTAGCCTACCGGCAACGAACTGCTATGATCCCTCGGCGATCTTCAGACATAACGATAAAGACCAGGAGTGATGTATTGCCTTTCTCCGGCGCCTCTTCCCGCTGGTTGCAGCGGTACGCCCCGGCCCTTCTGGCTGTTGCCCTGATCATCGCCATGAGCATCAGCCTCGCCTGGCAGGCGGCCGGCTGGTTGCGCCTGCAACGCAGCCCGGTAGCCGTCGCCGCCTCGCCGGTCAGCCACGAGTCTATCCGCAGCGATCCGACCCGCCTGGCGCGCCTCTTCGGCACCAGCGCCCAGGACCCCAACGCCCCGCCACCGGCCACCAACCTCGACCTGGTGCTCAAGGGCAGCTTCGTCCAGAGCGATCCCAAGCTGTCCAGCGCGATCATCCAGCGCCAGGGCGACAAGCCGCACCGCTACGCGGTCGGCGGCGAGATCAGCGACGGCGTGAAGCTGCACGCGGTCTACCGCGACCGCGTCGAACTGCAGCGCGGCGGGCGCCTGGAAAGCCTGCCCTTCCCGCACCGTTCCGGGGGACTGCTGGCCAGCGCGGACGACATTACAAGCGAGAACGACTCGATCGAACAACTGCAAAGCCTGCAGGATGAGAACGCTGCAGCATTGCGCGAGCGCCTGGACGCCTTGCGCCAGCAGATGGAAGCCACGCCCATCGCA
This sequence comes from Pseudomonas sp. KBN12P06040, assembly GCF_037574965.1. Classification (NCBI taxonomy): domain Bacteria; kingdom Pseudomonadati; phylum Pseudomonadota; class Gammaproteobacteria; order Pseudomonadales; family Pseudomonadaceae; genus Pseudomonas; species Pseudomonas sp. KBN12P06040. Next base: position 2,111,566 of record NZ_JBBELS010000001.1, on the reverse strand, counting down.
GAACCCGCCGAAGAAGACTCGAGCGAGCCCACGACCACGCCTACGGAAAGCGACTGACCCGATGTCCCAGCCTTTGCTCCGCGCCCTGTTTGCCCCTTCCAGTCGTTCGTACGTTCCCGCCGTCCTTCTCAGCCTGGCCCTCGGCATCCAGGTGGCGCACGCCGAAGACAGCGGCAGGAACGCCTTCGTCCCCGCCGGCAACCAGCAGGAGGCGCACTGGACGATCAACCTCAAGGATGCCGACATCCGCGAATTCATCGACCAGATTTCCGAAATCACCGGCGAGACCTTCGTCGTCGACCCGCGGGTCAAGGGCCAGGTCAGCGTTGTCTCCAAGGCCCAGCTCTCGTTGAGCGAGGTCTACCAGTTGTTCCTCTCGGTGATGAGCACCCACGGCTTCACCGTGGTCGCCCAGGGCGACCAGGCGCGCATCGTGCCCAACGCCGAGGCCAAGACCGAGGCCGGCGGCGGCCAGAGCGCGCCGGATCGCCTGGAGACGCGGGTGATCCAGGTGCAGCAGAGCCCGGTATCGGAACTCATCCCGCTGATCCGTCCGCTGGTCCCACAATATGGCCACCTCGCCGCGGTGCCTTCGGCCAACGCGCTGATCATCAGCGACCGCAGCGCCAATATCGCGCGAATCGAAGACGTGATCCGCCAACTCGACCAGAAGGGCAGCCACGACTACAGCGTGATCAACCTGCGCTACGGCTGGGTGATGGACGCCGCCGAGGTGCTCAACAACGCCATGAGCCGCGGCCAGGCCAAGGGCGCGGCGGGCGCCCAGGTGATCGCCGACGCGCGCACCAACCGCCTGATCATCCTCGGCCCGCCGCAGGCGCGCGCCAAGCTGGTGCAACTGGCGCAGTCGCTGGACACCCCGACCGCGCGCTCGGCCAATACCCGGGTGATCCGCCTGCGCCACAACGACGCCAAGACCCTCGCGGAAACCCTCGGCCAGATTTCCGAAGGCATGAAGAACAACGGCGGCCAGGGCGGCGAACAGACCGGCGGCGGCCGACCGAGCAACATCCTGATCCGTGCCGACGAAAGCACCAATGCGCTGATCCTGCTGGCCGACCCGGATACGGTCAACGCCCTCGAGGACATCGTTCGCCAGCTCGATGTGCCGCGCGCCCAGGTATTGGTGGAAGCGGCCATCGTCGAAATCTCCGGCGACATCCAGGATGCCGTCGGCGTGCAATGGGCGATCAACAAGGGCGGCATGGGCGGGACCAGGACCAACTTCGGCAATACCGGGCTGTCCATCGGCACCCTGCTGCAAGCGCTCAAGGACGACAAGCCGCCGGCGCTTCCCGACGGCGCCATCGTCGGTATCGGCAGCAGCAGCTTCGGCGCGCTGGTCACCGCGCTGTCGGCGAACAGCAAGAGCAACCTGCTGTCGACCCCGAGCCTGCTGACCCTGGACAACCAGAAAGCGGAAATACTGGTCGGTCAGAACGTCCCCTTCAATACCGGCTCCTACACTACCAACAGCGAAGGTTCGAGCAATCCTTTCACCACGGTCGAACGCAAGGACATCGGCGTCAACCTCAAGGTCACCCCGCACATCAACGACGGCGCGGCCCTGCGCCTGGAGATCGAGCAAGAAATCTCCTCCATCGCCCCCAGCGTGCAGCAGGTCAGCAACACCGACATCATCACCAACAAGCGCTCGATCAAGAGCACCATCCTCGCCGAGAACGGCCAGGTCATCGTGCTCGGCGGCCTGATCCAGGACGACGTGGTGCAGGCAGAGTCCAAGGTACCGCTGCTCGGCGACATTCCCTGGCTGGGCAAGCTATTCCGCTCGACCAAGGACACTCACACCAAGCGCAACCTGATGGTCTTCCTGCGCCCGACCGTAGTGCTCGACGGCGCAGGCCTGGCGGCGATTTCCGGGAAGAAGTACAGCGACATCCGCGTGCTCGACGGCCGTCGCAGCCCAGAAGGCCGTGGGAGCATCTTGCCGAGCAGCGCCGGACAATTGTTCGACGGTCAGACCGTCGACCTGCGCGACCTGAAAGCGGAGTAACGTTCCTCAGGCTCTCCTGCGAGACAGCGGAGGACAACAAAAAAGGCGCGGCCCCTTGCGGGTCAGCGCCTTTTTCACATCGACATGGCAACACTCAGTCGAGGTAGACCATTTTCCGGGTCATGCCGCCATCGACCAGGAATTCCTGGCCGGTGACGAAACCGGCGTCCTCGGAGAGCAGCCAGGCCACCAGCGACGCGACATCCTCCACCGTTCCGACCCGGCCGACCAGGTGTTGGTCGTGGTCCAGCTCGGTCAGCGGCGCAGCCTCGCGCTCGGCGGCCTCGCGGGTATCGATCCAGCCGGGGCTGAGCGCATTGACACGGATCTCCGGGCCCAGGCTGGCGGCCAGGGCATGGGTCAGCGCCAGCAACCCGCCCTTGCTCGCGGCGTAGGCCTCGGAGTCAGGCTCCGACTGGTGGGCACGAGTCGAGGCGATGTTGACGATGGCGCCGTTGTGCGCGCGTAGATAAGGCGTGCAGTACTTGGCCAGCAGCATCGGACCGGTCAGGTTGACCGCCAGGGTGCGGGTCCACTCGCCGAGGCTCAGCGCCTCCAGCGGCGTATTGCGCGGATTGGCGATGGCGGCGTTGCAGACCAGGCCGTCGAGGCGGCCGAACTGACCGAGCACCTCGGCCACGCTCATCGCCACCTGGCCCTCCTGGGCCACGTCCATGGCCACGAACCAGGCGTGCTCGCCCAGCGCCTCGGCCACCCTGGCACCGCGTTCACGGTCGTTGTCGGCAAGCACTACCTGCCAGCCCTCGGCGATCAGCCAGGCACTGATGCCCAGGCCAATGCCCCGGGCCGCCCCGGTGACCAGGGCGACCTTGCCGTTGCCTCGCAGATTGGGTTCGATCACAGCGCGGCCAGCCCCCGGGCCATGTCGGCCTTGAGGTCGTCGAGATCCTCCAGGCCGACCGCGACCCGGATCAGGCTGTCGCCGATCCCGGCGCGCGCGCGGTCCTCGGGGGACAGCCGACCGTGGGAGGTGGTCGCCGGGTGGGCGATGGTGGTCTTGGTGTCGCCCAGGTTGGTGGTGATCGAGACCATCCGGGTGGCGTCGATGAAGCGCCAGGCGGCATCGCGCCCGCCCTTCACGTCGAAGCTGACGACCGCGCCGAAGCCACTCTGCTGGCGCCGGGCCAACTCATGCTGAGGATGGCTCTGCAGGCCCGCGTAGTAGACCCGCTCGATGCCCGGCTGGTGCTCCAGCCATTCGGCCAGGGCCAGGGCACTGGCGCTGTGCGCCTGCATGCGGATACGCAGGGTTTCCAGGCCCTTGAGGAACAGCCAGGCGTTGAACGGGCTGAGGGTCGGTCCGGCGGTGCGGAGAAAGCCGACCACTTCCTTCATCTGCTCGCCGCGACCGGCGACCACCCCGCCCATGCCCCGGCCCTGGCCGTCGATGTACTTGGTCGCGGAGTGGATCACCACGTCCGCACCGAGCTTCAACGGCTGTTGCAGCGCCGGCGTGCAGAAGCAGTTGTCCACCGCCAGCAGTGCGCCCTTGGCGTGGGCGATCTCGGCCAGCGCGGCGATATCCACCAGCTCGGCCAGCGGGTTGGATGGCGACTCGACGAAGAACAGCTTGGTATTCGGCTTGCACGCCGCCTCCCAGGCCGCGAGATCGCTCAACGGCGGATAGTCGACCTGGATGCCGAAGCGCTTGAAGTACTTGTCGAACAGGCTGATGGTCGAGCCGAACACGCTGCGCGAGACCAGCACGTGGTCGCCGGAGCTGCACAGGCTCATCACCAGGGCGAGGATCGCCGACATGCCCGACGCCGTGGCCACCGCCTGCTCGGCTCCTTCGAGGGCGGCGATGCGCTCCTCGAAGGTGCGTACCGTGGGGTTGGTGTAGCGCGAATAGACGTTGCCCGGCACTTCGCCGGCGAACCGCGCGGCCGCGTCGGCGGCGGTGCGGAAGACGTAGCTGGAGGTGGTGAACAGCGCCTCGCCGTGCTCGCCCTCCGGCGTCCGCCGTTGCCCGGCGCGAACCGCCAGGGTGTCGAAGGCCGCGCCTTCCAGGTCGCTGTCGAGACGCCCGGCATCCCAGTCCTGAGTCATGCCGCTCTCCCCTTTGTCAGTCGTTGTACAGATCGATGATCGCGCTGACCGCCTGGCTCTTGGCCTTGGTCGCATCGTTGCGCGCCTGTTCGATCCGGTTCAGGTAGGCCTCGTTGACGTCGCCGGTCACGTACTCGCCGTCGAACACGGCGCAGTCGAAGTGATCGATCTTGATCTTGCCGCCGCCGACCGCGTCGATCAGATCGGGCAGGTCCTGGTAGACCAGCCAGTCGGCGCCGATCAGCTTGCTGACGTCCTCGGTGCTGCGATTGTGCGCGATCAGCTCGTGCGCACTCGGCATGTCGATGCCGTAGACGTTGGGGTAGCGCACGGCCGGCGCGGCGGAGCAGAAGTAGACGTTCTTCGCCCCGGCCTCGCGGGCCATCTGGATGATCTGCTTGCAGGTGGTGCCGCGGACGATGGAGTCATCCACCAGCATCACGTTCTTGCCGCGGAACTCCAGCTCGATGGCGTTGAGCTTCTGCCGCACGGATTTCTTCCGCGCCGCCTGGCCGGGCATGATGAAGGTGCGGCCGATGTAGCGGTTCTTGACGAAGCCCTCGCGGAACTTCACGCCGAGCCGGTTGGCCAGTTCCAGCGCCGCGGTGCGGCTGGTGTCCGGGATCGGGATGACCACGTCGATATCGTGGTCGGGACGCTCGCGGAGGATCTTGTCGGCAAGCTTCTCGCCCATGCGCAGGCGCGCCTTGTACACCGAGATGCCGTCCATGATCGAATCCGGACGCGCCAGGTAGACGTGCTCGAAGATGCACGGCGCGTATTTCGGCGCCTTGGCGCACTGGCGGGTGTAGAGCTTGCCTTCCTCGGTGATGTATACCGCCTCGCCCGGCGCCAGGTCGCGGATCAGGGTGAAGCCGAGTACGTCCAGGGCCACGCTCTCGGAGGCGATCATGTATTCGACGCCATTCTCGGTATGCCGCTGGCCGAAGACGATCGGACGGATCGCATTGGGGTCGCGGAAACCGACGATGCCGTGGCCGGTGATCATCGCCACCACCGCGTAGCCGCCGACGCAACGGTCGTGCACGCAGGAAACCGCGGCGAAGATGTCCTCCTCGGTGGGCTGCAGCTTGTTGCGCACCGCCAGCTCGTGGGCGAACACGTTGAGCAGCACTTCCGAATCGGAGTTGGTGTTCACGTGGCGCAGGTCGGATTCGTAGATTTCCTTGGCCAACTGCTCGACATTGGTCAGGTTGCCGTTGTGCGCCAGGGTGATGCCGTAGGGCGAGTTGACGTAGAACGGCTGCGCCTCCGCCGAGCTGGAGCTGCCGGCGGTCGGGTAACGCACATGGCCGATGCCGACGCTGCCGATCAGGCGCTGCATGTGGCGCTGCTGGAAGACGTCGCGGACCAGGCCGTTGTCCTTGCGCAGGTACAGCTTATCGTCATGGCAGGTGACGATACCGGCAGCGTCCTGGCCGCGATGTTGGAGGACGGTGAGCGCGTCATACAGCGCCTGATTGACGTTCGACTTGCCCACGATACCGACGATGCCACACATGTGACGCAACCCCTACTTGGCTCAAGCTGGAAAGATGGGAAGCGCGATCGGTCCGTCCCGGACCATCGAGCTGACCAGGGCCTGTGGGCCGCTGGCTCCCGCGAATCGGCGACCTTCGCCGCCGACTGGCTCGCGGCACGTCCTGTGCCGCCGGCGCCGCGCCATCGACGCGCCGCCCTGGAAAACCGCGGGACCCGGCCTCGGCCAGTGTCCCGCCAAAATCACTGGCTGGGAAGCAGCCCGCCGATGCCGCTCGGCGGCGTTATCGGCGCGGCCGGCAACCACTGGCCGGCGAAACCGAGAATGAAGTTCTTCGACCAGTCGGCGACCATCAGGAAATGCGGCATCAGCACCGACTGCTGCCACCAAGGGTCCTGCTGTACCGGGGCCAGGCTGAGCAGGCCGACCAGCAGCACGACCAGCAGTACGCCGCGCGCACCGCCGAAGACCATGCCGAGGAAGCGGTCGGTGCCGGACAGGCCGGTGACCCGGATCAGTTCGCCGATGAGGTAGTTGACCAGCGCCCCGAGCAGCAGGGTCGCGATGAACAGCAGCGCGCAGGCTGCGATGATGCGGGCCGAGGGGGTCTGGATGTATTCGCCCAGGTGCTGCGCCAGCGCCCCGCCGAACATCCAGGCCACCGCGCCGGCGACTATCCAGGTAAGCAGGGACAAGGCTTCCTTGACGAAGCCGCGACTCAGACTGATCAGGCTGGAAACGACGATGATGGCGACCATCGTCCAATCGACCCAGGTAAATGCCACTATGCAGCCCACAAGCAGAAAAGGCGCTGCATTTTAGCAGAGCGCGCCCGCGACGGTAAGCCGCGGGTCGCGGTCAACCGCGTTCCGGCTGGAAGCGCACGACGAAGCCGTTGAGCTTCTGCTGCTTGCTCAGTTGGTCGCGCAGGCGATCCGCCTCGGCGCGCTGGATCACCGGCCCGACGAAGACCCGGTTCATCCCGTCGAAGCTGCGGATGTAGGCGTTGTAGCCCTGGGAGCGCAGGGTCTTCTGCAGTTCCTCGGCGCGCGCCCGGTTGGACAGGCTGGCAAGCTGTACCGACCAGCTCTGCGGCAGGTTGTTGGCGTCCAGGCGCTTCTCCGCAGGCGGCGGGCTCGGCGGCGCAGCGGGCGGTTGCGGCTGGCTTGGCGGCGGGCTGGCGGCCTGGGCCTGGGCGGGCGGCTGGGTGGCCGGCGGGGTCGCCGGCAGGCCGCCGATCGGCTGGCTGGGCTGGCCGGCGGCGGCCGGGGAGCCTTCCTCGACGATCTCGGGAGCGATGTCTTCTTCGCCGGGCTGCAGTTCCGGCACCTCGGTCGGCTGCACCTCGACACTGGGCATGGCCGGCGCTTGCGGGCGCGGCGGCGCTTCCACCACGACCTGGCGCGACTCGTCTTCGCGGGTGAACAGCATCGGCAGGAAGATCACCGCCAGGGCGATCAGCACCAACGCCCCGACGATGCGCTGCTTCAGCCCTCTTTCCAGCAAGGCCATGATTTACTCCCCCTTATCCGTTCTACGGGCCAGCCATTCCAGGCCTTCGGCCACGCTATAGAACGATCCGAACAGCAGAATGACATCATCCGCGGTAGCCTTGGCGCACTGCGCGTCCAGGGCGGCGGCGATATCCGCATGGCTGCTCGCCGGAACCTGGCGCAGGATCAGCGCCGCCTCCAGCTCCGCGGCCGGCCGCGAACGCGGGGTCGGCAACGGTGCAACGGCCCAATCCTGCACCAAGCCGGTCAAGGGTTCCAGTACGCCATCCAGGTCCTTGTCCGCCAGCAGGCCGAAGACCGCCAGGTAGCGTCCTCGTGGCGCTGCGGCACGCAGGCGTTGCGCCAGGTACTGGGCGGCCTGGGGATTGTGCCCGACGTCCAGCAGGAGCTGGCGTGGCTGGCCGTTCCAGGACAGGTCGCGGCGATCGAGGCGACCGGTCACCCGGGTCCGCCGCAGCGCCTCGGCCAGGCGCTCCGCCTGCCAGGGCAACTCGAGCAACGCGTAGGCCTGCAGGGCCAGCGCGGCGTTTTCCATGGGCAACTCGAGCAACGGCAGATCGTGCAGCGCCAGCGCCTGGCCGTCCGCGGCCAGCCCGCGCCAGTGCCAGCCATGATCGGCGAGCGCCAGGTCGTAGTCGCGACCGCGCAGGTAAAGCGGTGCCCCCAGCGCAGCCACCTGCTCCAGCAATGGCTGCGGGGGATCGAGATCGCCGCACAGGGCCGGTTTGCCGGCGCGCAGGATACCGGCTTTCTCGAAAGCCACGCTTTCGCGGGTATCGCCCAGCCACTCGGCATGGTCCAGGCCGATGCTGGTGATCAGCGCCAGGTCGGCGTCGATCAGGTTGACCGCATCCAGGCGCCCGCCAAGGCCGACTTCCAGCACCGCGAAGTCCAGCCCGGCGCGCTCGAACAGCCAGAAGGCGGCCAGCGTGCCCATTTCGAAATAGGTCAGGGAAATCTCGCCGCGTGCGGCCTCCACCGCGGAGAAGGCGTCGCACAGTTGCGCATCGCCGGCCTCGATGCCGTCGATCCGCACCCGCTCGTTGTAGCGCAGCAGGTGCGGCGAGCTGTAGACCCCGACCGACAACCCCTGCTCACGCAGCAGCTCGGCGAGCAGGGCGCAGGTAGAGCCCTTGCCGTTGGTCCCGGTAACGGTGACCACGCGTTTCGCCGGCCTTCCCAGGCCGAGCCGGCGCGCTACCTCGCGGGAACGCTCCAGGCCCATGTCGATGGCCGTCGGATGGAGTTGTTCGAGATAGCTCAGCCAATCGGCCAGGGAACGCTGGGTCATGCGGATACGGGGCTCGGCGAATGAGTGAAGGCCGACAGCAGATTGGCCAGGCGCGGCCGCAACTCGGCACGATGCACGATCATGTCGATGGCGCCATGCTCGAGGAGGAACTCGCTACGCTGGAAGCCTTCCGGCAGCTTCTCGCGGACGGTCTGCTCGATCACGCGGGGACCGGCGAAGCCGATCAGCGCCTTGGGTTCGCCGACGATCACGTCGCCGAGCATCGCCAGGCTGGCGGAAACGCCGCCGTAGACCGGGTCGGTCAATACCGAGACGAACGGGATGCCTTCTTCGCGCAGGCGCGCCAGGACCGCCGAAGTCTTGGCCATCTGCATCAGCGAGATCAGCGCTTCCTGCATGCGCGCGCCGCCGGAGGCGGAGAAGCAGATCAGCGGGCAGCGCTTCTCCAGGGCGACGTTGGCCGCGCGAACGAAGCGCTCGCCGACGATGGCGCCCATCGAACCGCCCATGAAGGAGAACTCGAAGGCGCAGGCGACCACCGGCATACCCTGCAGCTTGCCGCTCATGGCGATCAGCGCGTCCTTCTCGCCGGTGTCCTTCTGTGCCGCGGCGAGGCGATCCTTGTACTTCTTGCTGTCGCGGAATTTCAGGCGGTCCACCGGCTCGAGGTCGGCACCCAGCTCCTCGCGACCGTCCTCATCGAGGAAGATGTCCAGGCGGGTACGCGCGTTGATGCGCATGTGGTGGTCGCACTTCGGGCAGACATCCAGGGTCTTTTCCAGCTCCGGACGGTACAGCACGGCTTCGCAGGACGGGCATTTGTGCCACAGGCCTTCCGGTACCGAACTCTTCTGGGACTCGGAACGCATGATGGAAGGGATCAGCTTGTCTACCAGCCAGTTGCTCATGCTCTTTGTTCTCCAGTGCAAGGTCGGGATGGCCGCACCGATCCGGTGACGGCGTCCCTGAGCAAATTCATCTTCGTGACCGCCGGCAGCGGTGGGCCCCACGGCTGCGAAGCGTTTCGCGGCCTGTCCCATCCCCCGCCTGCGCGGTCACCTGGGCGATACCCGGCGAGCGGCTATCGCGAAATATCTGGCCTCCCTATCGGCGGCCGGGCGTTGTCGCGGAAACGGCGACACGCTAGTGGACGGCGGCGGGCCGCCCGTCGTCACATCATGTCTCGTCGCGGCGCCGCGAACGCACCGCGTCCACGAACGCGCGGACCCTCGCCGCATCCTTGATTCCCTTGCTCGCCTCGACGCCACCGCTGACGTCCACCGCGTAGGGCTTGACCTGCTCGACTGCCCTGCCGACGTTATCCGGCGTCAGACCGCCGGCCAGCACCAGGGGTTTGCCCAGGTCGGCCGGCACCAGCGACCAGTCGAACGCCGCCCCCGTGCCGCCGGGCACGCCTTCCACATAGGTATCCAGGAGAATCCCGGCAGCTCCCGGATATGCCGCCGCGCGCCCGACGATGTCGTCGCCGGGCTTCATCCGCAGGGCTTTCAGGTAGGGTCGCCGATGTCCCTCGCAGTCCTCGGCGCGCTCGTCGCCATGGAATTGCAGCAGGTCCAGCGGCACCGCATCGAGAATCTCGCCCAGTTCGCAGCGGCTGGCGTTGACGAACAGGCCGACGCTGGTCACGAACGGCGGCAGGGCACGAACGATTTCCCGCGCCCGATGGATATCCACCGCCCGCGGGCTCTTCGCATAGAACACCAGGCCGATGGCATCGGCGCCCGCCGCGGCGGCGGCCAGGGCGTCCTCGACTCGGGTGATACCGCAGATCTTGATGCGAACGGCTGGCAACGACGGAGAATCCTCGGCGAGTGAGCGACGAACCGCCGGACGGCCGGTCCGGCGGGAATTCTCGATGGTAGCAAAAGCCCGATTCGACGTCAGCCGACGATATCGGGCAATCCGGAAAGGAAATGCGGCCCCAGGTAGCGCTCGGGCAACTCGAACTCCCCGGGGTACTCCACCCGCACCAGATAGAGTCCGTAGGGGTGAGCGGTGACCCCACCGGCGCGCCGGTCGCGCGCCTCGAGCACCTCCTTCGCCCATTCGATCGGCCGCTCGCCGGCACCGATGGTCATCAGGACGCCAGCGATGTTGCGCACCATATGGTGAAGGAAAGCGTTACCGCGGATGTCCAGCACGATCAACCGACCATGCTCCAACAAGCGCACGTGATGCATGGTCTTGACCGGCGACTTGGCCTGGCACTGCACCGCCCGGAACGAGGTGAAGTCATGGGTGCCGACCAGTACCTGGGCCGCCTCGCGCATCCGCCCGATATCCAGCGGCCGATGGTTCCAGGTGACCTCCTCGGCCAGGTGCGCCGGGCGGATCGGATCGTTGTAGATGGCGTAGCGATAGCGCCGGGCCATGGCCGAGAAGCGCGCGTGGAAATGCGCCGGCATCACTCTCGCCCAGGTCACACTGATATCCGCGGGCAGGTTGGCGTTGGTGCCCATCACCCATGCTTTCAACGGGCGCTCCACCGCGGTGTCGAAATGCACCACCTGGCCGCTGGCATGAACGGCAGCGTCGGTACGGCCGGCGCAGATCACCCCGACCGGCTCGGCGGCAACCTTCGACAAGGCGCGCTCCAGCGCTTCCTGCACGGAAGGCACGCCGGCTTCCTGGCGCTGCCAGCCACGATAGCGGGAGCCCTTGTACTCGATGCCGAGGGCGATTCTGGAAACGCCAGCGGCAGCCGATTCGGCTGCCGCTGGCGGAACAACATCGTTCATGAGGGTCGCTTCATTTCCGGATCAGGCCAGGCGCTCCAGCAACTCGCGGGCTTCCGCCTGCTGGCTGTCGTTACCTTCGGCCAGGACTTCGTCGAGGATATCGCGCGCGCCTTCGCTATCGCCCATGTCGATGTAGGCGCGAGCCAGATCCAGCTTGGTCGCCGCTTCGTCGGCACCGGAGAGGAAGTCGAAGTCATCGTCGGCGTCTCCGTCCAGGGCGGAGGCGACCGCTGCATCCTCGGCGGAGAAACTCGGCGCCGCGCTCTTCGGCTCGTCAAGGTTGCTGGCCAACTCGTCCAACTGCGCACTCACCTCGTCCAACTGGGCGGCGAAACTGTCCTCGCCCTTCTCCGGAGCGGCCGGCTCCGTCGGCTCGTCGGCCAGCGACAGGTCGAAGTCGTCCGGCAGGGACAACGCCGGCTCTTCGGCAGCCTCGGTATCGAGGGTGAATTCGTTGTCGGCGGGCGCCGCGGCGGGCACTTCGTCGTTCAGCGAAAGCAGGAAGTCGTCGTCCGAAAGCTTGTCTTCCGGCGCATCGAGATCCAGGGAGAAATCGCCCAGGTCGTCATGCTTGGGTTGGCTCGGAGTCTCTGCCAACTCCGCGAAATCCAGGCCGAAGTCGAGATCGTCGACAGGCTTGTCCGCCGCGGTCGAGGCCGCCAGGTCCAGATCGCTGTCCAGGGTCAGGTCGTCCAGCGCCCCGCTGTCGGACTTGAGGTCAGCCTGCACGTCGTCGCCGCCCAGGTCGTCCAGGCTCAGGTCGAAGGCGTCGTCGAGATCCTGTCCTGCCGCATCCGGCTTGGCCGCGTGACCGCTGTCGTCGAGCGACAGATCGTCGAGGCTGAAGCTATCCAGCTCGTCCTGCGCCAGCTTGGCGCCGGCCAGGCCGGCAACCGCGGCGACCGCGACCATTGCCGGGTAGCGCGACTTGAGCTGCTCGACCTGCGGCTGTGCGCCGCCGATTTCGCGCAGCTCGTTTTCCTGGCGAGCGAAACCTTCGCGATCGCCCATCTCGGCATAGACTTCCATCAGCTTGAGGCGCAGGTCGGTGCGCTGCGGCTCGTCGTAGATGGCGTTCTGCAACAGTTCGGCGGCCTGGTTGAAACGCCCGTAGGCGATATAGATGTCGGCCTCGCCCAGCGCATCGGAAGTCTGCGCAGTGGTCTTCTCGACCTGCGGCGCAGCGGCTGCGACCTGCGGTTCAGGCTCGTCGAGGGTCAGGTCGTCGAAGCCGTCCTTTCCCAGGTCCAGCGCATCCTCCTGTTCCTCGCCGGCATCCGCGGCGAAAGCCTGGGCTTCTTCCTTCTCTTTCTGCGCATTGCGCCGCGACAGGATCATCAGCAGCACCAGCAACGCCAGCAGTGCGCTACCGCCGATCACCGCCAGCCACAGCGGGTTGGCCAGCAGTTCGTCGAGGAAGCTCGGTGCCGGCTGTTCTGCCGCCTGTACCGGAGCGGGCGCCGGAACGGCAGGTGCCGGAGGCTTCTCGGCAACTGGCGCGGGCGGCGGCGCCACCGGAGGCTGCGCCGGAGCGGCGGGTGCTTCTCCGGCCGGAGCAGGAGTCGGCGCTGCCGCAGCGGGAGTCCCGGGCTGAGCCGGCGCCTGCGCGGCTGCATTGGGCTGGGACGCATCCGGCAGGGCTGCGTTCGGCTGGGCTGCGCCCTGGCCTTCGGCGCCCAACTGCCCTTGCAGCTTGGCCAACTGGGCGTCCTTCAACTGGATCAACTTCTGCAGCTTGTCCAGCTGGCTCTGCAGATCCTGCATGCGGCTCTGCAGTTCTTCGTTCTCGCGGCGAGTGCTATCGAGGCTTTCCTTGGTCACCGCCAGGGTATCGGCGATCGCCTTGCTGTCGCCCTTCCCGCCCTTGTCGGCACCCTTGCTGGCCTTGCCCTCGCCAGACACCAGGCGCAAGTTGTCCGTGGCGTCGACCTTGGATGGCGCCGACCCGGCGGCATTGCGCTGGGTCGCATCCAACTGCCTGGCGCCAGCGCTGCCCGCGGCCGGATTGCGGCTGCCGCGCCAGCTCTGGTTCTGCGCCTGCACCTGGGACAGCGCCTCGCGCGGCGAGCGCTCCAGCATCTGCTGTTCGGTGGGAATGCGCAGGACCTGGCCGCTCTTCAGCCGGTTGATGTTGCCATCGACGAAGGCGCCCGGATTCAGTTCCTGGAACGCAAGCATCGCCTGGGGTACGGAAACGCGATCGGTACGGTTGCGCTGGGCGATCTCCCAGAGCGTATCGTTGGAAACGGTGCGATAGGTGTCGCTGCCTGCCGGCGCGGTGGTACGCACCGGAGCCGGCGCCTGCGGGGCTCGCGGGGCGCCGGTCGCGCGCGGCGCGCTGACCGGCGCTTGCGGAGCGCTTGCCGCGGCCTGCGGGGAGTACAGCGGCGGATCCAGCAGGACGGTGTACTCGCGCAGCAGGCGGCCGTTCGGCCAGAGCACCTGGACCAGGAAGTTCAGGTAGGGCTCCTGCACCGGCTTCGACGAGGTCACGCGAATGACGCTCTTGCCGTTGGGCTTCACCACCGGCGTGAACTTCAGGTCGGTGAGGTAGTACAGGCGATCGACGCCCGCCTTGCTGAACTCTTCCGGCGACGCCAGGCTCGGGATCACCTCGCCCGAACCCAGGTCACGAACTTCGAGCAGCTCGATCTCGGCATCCAACGGTTGGTTCAACGCCGACTTCAGGGTGATTTCCCCCAGTCCCAATCCATGCGCCATGCCGGAAGTCAGGACCGAGGCCGCCGCGATTGCCCGAACCAGTGTACGAAGCCGAACCATAGTGTAATCCCTTGGTTTTAATATCTTTTCTCGTTTCACGAGAGGGAGTGCGTCGGTGCTTGCTGTCCGCTCGCCCAGCCATGCATGGACGGACGCTCCCCGGCAGCAGCGGATCGAACCAGTATTAACAAGCTCGAATAATTCTACAAATCTGTGGGTAAGTATCTTTTACAGATAGTGTTTTATCAACAACTCACCCAGGAGCACGGCATTCAGCGCGGCACCTTTTCGCACATTATCAGACACAATCCACAAATTGACCTGACAGGGATCAGCCTGCCCCGCCCTCACCCGGCCGACATAGGTCTCGTCCTGGCCGAGGGCATCGCCGACCACCGTCGGATAATCGCCCTCGCCGACCCATTCGATACCTTTCGTCGCATCGAGGACCCGCGTCACCGCGGCCAGGTCCACCGGTTCCGCGCACTGCAGGGTCACGCTGAGGCTGTCGCCGAAGAATACCGGCGCCTGGATGCAGGTAACGTTCAACGGTCCGATACGCTCGCCAAGCAAGGCCTGCACCTCCGCGAAGATGCGCCGCTCGATGGCGCTGTGCCCCTCGCCATCCACCGCGCCGACCTGCGCCAGCAGGTTGAAGGCGATCTGGCGGTCGAAGAGACGCGGCTCCAGGGGGCGCGCATTGAGCAGTTCGGCGGTCTGCCGGGCGAGTTCCTTGACCCCTTCGCGCCCCAGGCTGGAGACGGAGAGGCAGGCTGTCAGGTTCAGTTGCCGGCAATCCAGCGTGGCCAGTAGTGGCGCCAGCACTTCGCACAGTTCGGCGGCTACGGCGCAAGGACTGGACAAAAGGAACGGCGCCGCTTGCGAGGCCAGGCGTTCGGCATTCACCGAAACCATGACCGGCGGTGCGACGCTCGGTTCCAGGGCGCCGCTCAGGTCGATCACCGAACAACCCGCCGCGCGGGCGCGCTCGGCATGGGCACGCGACACCTCGGCTGCCGCGGCGAAGAAGGCCAGGCCGACACTGGAAAAATCGAAGCTATCGACATCGCCGACGCGCAGGCTGCTTTCGGCGAAACCCATGCGCTGCCCGGCCGACTCGGCGCTGGCCAGCAGGTGCAAACGATGAAGCGGGAAGTCG
This sequence comes from Pseudomonas sp. KBN12P06040, assembly GCF_037574965.1. Classification (NCBI taxonomy): domain Bacteria; kingdom Pseudomonadati; phylum Pseudomonadota; class Gammaproteobacteria; order Pseudomonadales; family Pseudomonadaceae; genus Pseudomonas; species Pseudomonas sp. KBN12P06040. The sequence continues at coordinate 2,096,555 of NZ_JBBELS010000001.1, read as the reverse complement.
CGTTCGTCGAGGAGACCGACCAGAGCCTCGCCAACCGATCCGGTGGCGCCTACGACTGCGACATTGAGGGGCTGGGACATGGGAAAAGCCTCGGCGGTCTGCGAAATAGGCGTGGCACTTTACTTGCCCACCTTCGCCCAGGCAATCGAGGCGCCGCCCATTGCGGGCGGCGCCGGATCGATCAGCGCTCCAGCAGAATCCGCAGCATGCGCCGCAGCGGCTCGGCAGCGCCCCACAGCAACTGGTCGCCGACGGTGAAGGCGCCGAGATACTGGGAGCCCATGTTCAGCTTGCGCAGGCGCCCGACCGGAACGCTCAGGGTGCCGGTGACGGCGGCCGGGGTCAGCTCGCGCACGCTTACCTCGCGGTGGTTCGGCACCAGCTTGACCCAGGGATTGTGCTGGCTGATCAGGCCCTCGATGTCGGTCAGCGGCACATCCTTGTTCAACTTGATGGTCAGTGCCTGGCTGTGGCAACGCATGGCGCCGACGCGCACGCAGATACCGTCGACCGGGATCGGGTTCTTGAAGCGGGCGAGGATCTTGTTGGTCTCCGCCTGGGCCTTCCACTCTTCGCGGCTCTGCCCGTTGGGCAGTTCCTTGTCGATCCAGGGGATCAGGCTGCCGCCCAGCGGCGCGCCGAAATGCTCGGTGGGGAAGGCTTCGCTGCGCAGGGTCTCCGCCACCTTGCGGTCGATGTCGAGGATCGCGCTGGCCGGGTTGGCCAGGTCATCCGCCACCGATGCATGGGCGGCGCCCATCTGCTTGAGCAGTTCACGCATGTTCTGCGCACCGGCGCCGGAGGCGGCCTGGTAGGTCATGGCGCTCATCCACTCGACCAGGCCGGCGTCGAACAGCCCGCCCAAGGCCATCAGCATCAGGCTGACGGTGCAGTTGCCGCCGATGTAGTTGCGGGTGCCGGCGTCCAGGGCCTGGTCGATGACCTTGCGGTTGACCGGGTCGAGGACGATCACCGCGTCGTCTTCCATGCGCAGGCTGGAGGCGGCATCGATCCAGTAGCCCTGCCAGCCGGCCTCGCGCAGCTTGGGGAATACTTCGCTGGTGTAGTCGCCGCCCTGGCAGGTCAGGATCACGTCGAGGGTCTTCAGCTCGTCGATGCTGTAGGCGTCCTTCAGCGGAGCGATGTCCTTGCCCACTTCCGGGCCCTGGCCACCGACGTTCGACGTGGTGAAGAACACCGGCTCGATCAGGTCGAAGTCCCGCTCTTCCAGCATCCGCTGCATGAGTACGGAACCCACCATCCCGCGCCAACCGATCAGACCTACACGCTTCATCGCAACTACACCTATATGAGAGAAGTGAGCTGGCCGGCAGCCATCATGGCGCCGGCCAAGCCCGTCAGATTACAGATTCTTGAGTGCCGCGACTACGGCATCGCCCATTTCCCGGGTGCCGACCTTGCGGCAGCCTTCGGACCAGATGTCGCCGGTGCGCAGCCCCTGGTCGAGGACCTTGCTCACCGCCTGCTCGATGGCGTCGGCGGCGGTCGCCTGGCTGAAGCTGTAGCGCAGCATCATCGAGACCGAGAGGATGGTCGCCAACGGGTTGGCGATGCCCTGACCGGCGATGTCCGGGGCGGAACCGTGGCAGGGTTCGTACATGCCCTTGTTGTTCGCGTCGAGCGAGGCAGAAGGCAGCATGCCGATGGAACCGGTCAGCATGGAAGCCTCATCCGACAGGATGTCGCCGAACATGTTGTCGGTGACCATCACGTCGAACTGCTTGGGCGCGCGCACCAGCTGCATGGCGGCGTTGTCCACGTACATATGGGAAAGCTCGACGTCCGGGTAGTCCTTCGCCACCTCTTCCACCACTTCCCGCCACAGCTGGCTGGAGGCGAGGACGTTGGCCTTGTCCACCGAGCAGAGCCTGTTGTTGCGTACGCGGGCCATGTCGAAACCGACGCGGGCGATACGACGGATTTCGCTCTCGCTGTACGGCAGGGTGTCGTAGGCCTGGCGCTCGCCGTTCTCCAGCACGCGCTGCTCGCGGGGCTGGCCGAAGTAGATGCCGCCGGTCAGTTCGCGGACGATGAGGATGTCCAGCCCGGCGACCACTTCCGGCTTCAGGCTGGAGGCCGCGGCCAGTTGCGGGTAGAGGATGGCCGGACGCAGGTTGGCGAACAGGCCCAGTTGCGAACGAATCTTCAGCAGACCGCGCTCGGGACGGATATCGCGTTCGATCCTGTCCCATTTCGGCCCTCCTACCGCGCCCAGCAGCACCGCATCGGCCTGGCGCGCGCGCTGCAGGGTCTGGTCGGCCAGCGGCACGCCGTGCTTGTCGATGGCCGCGCCACCGATGACGTCCTCGGCCAGTTCGAAGCCGAGCTGGAACCTGTCGTTGGCCAGTTCCAGCACCTTGACCGCTTCCGCCATGATTTCCGGGCCGATACCGTCACCGGGGAGAACCAGGATCTGCTTGCTCATAACACCCTCTTGTCCTTCATTCATTGAACGGCGGGCATGCGCCGCCGTGATCGAACCGTCACTCCCGACGCAGCCACAGCACCAGCACGTCGGTGCTGAACGAGCCGTCGTCGGCAATCTCGAAATACTCCCTGACTTCCTCGCCCACCGCCAGCTGCAAGCTGCGGATCGCCTGGCGGAACACCTCCGGCGTACGCATCCGCTCGACCCACGACTGGAACTCCAAGCGCAGACGCTGGCGCCGGCTTCCGGTGACCAGCAAGCCAGCCTCGCCGCTCAGGCGCGCCCACTCGGCCGGCGAGTAGTTGCGCACATGGCTGGTGTCGCGGAGCAGCTCGACGGTCTGCAGGAAGGTGTCCGGCAAGGCCTGCCCGGGCGCCGCCACGTCGACGAAGATCGCCACCCCGCCGGGCTTGAGCACCCGCCGCACCTCGCGCAGGGCCAGGCCGACGTCGCGCCAGTGATGGGTGGAATAGCGACTGAAGACGAAATCGAACTCGCCGTCGGCGAAGGGCAGGCTCTCCGCCTTGCCCTGCTCGGTGCGGATGTTCGCCATGCCCCGTTCCGCGGCGCTCTGCGCCACCACGGCGAGCATCTCGGCGGAAAGATCGTAGGCCACCACCTCCCCTGCCAGGGCGGCGACCTGGAAGCTCACGTGGCCGGCGCCGCAACCCAGGTCGAGGACCCGCGCTTCCGGGCGCCCGGCCAGGGCGTCGCGCAGCAAGGCGAATTCCTCGCCCTGGGCATGCACGGCGCTGCTCAGGTAGGCCGCAGCCTGGGCGCCGAACTGGCGCTGGACAACGTCATCGTGGTCGCTCATGAACCTACTCCAGGAGAAAAACCGGGCGCACCCTACCCAGGATGCGCCCGGCAAGGGGACTCGCGTGCCGCTCAGCGGAACAGCCAGGGCTGCTGCTGGCGGTAGCCGTCCTCGAAGGCGCGGATCGCATCGGCGTCCTGCAGCGTCAGGCCGATGTCGTCGAGGCCGTTGAGCAGGCAATGCTTGCGGAACGGGTCGACCTCGAAACCCAGCACCTTGCCATCAGGACGGGTAACGGTCTGCGCCGCCAGGTCGATGGACAACTGGTAGCCTTCGTTCGCCTCGACCTGGCGGAACAGTTCGTCCACCTCGGCCTCGGGCAGGATGATCGGCAGCAAGCCGTTCTTGAAACTGTTGTTGAAGAAGATGTCGGCATAGCTCGGTGCGATCACCGTGCGGAAACCGTACTCGTCCAGCGCCCAGGGCGCGTGCTCGCGGGACGAGCCGCAGCCGAAGTTCTCCCGCGCCAGCAGTACGCTGGCGCCCTGGTAGCGCGGCTGGTTGAGGACGAAGTCCGGGTTCAGCGGACGCTTCGAGTTGTCCTGTCCCGGCTGCCCGACATCCAGGTAGCGCCATTCGTCGAACAGATTGGGGCCGAAGCCGGTGCGCTTGATCGACTTGAGGAATTGCTTGGGAATGATCTGATCGGTATCGACGTTGGCGCGATCCAGCGGAGCGACGAGACCGGTCGTCTGGGTATAGGGTTTCATCTCGGTTCTCCTCAGGCGAGCAATTCGCGGACATCGATGAAGCGGCCGTTGACGGCCGCGGCGGCGGCCATCGCCGGGCTGACCAGGTGGGTACGGCCACCGGCGCCCTGACGGCCCTCGAAGTTGCGGTTGGAGGTCGAGGCGCAGTGTTCGCCGCTCTCCAGCCGGTCCGGGTTCATCGCCAGGCACATGGAACAGCCCGGCTCGCGCCATTCGAAGCCGGCCTCGATGAAGATCCGGTCCAGGCCTTCCTTCTCGGCCTGCTCCTTGACCAACCCGGAACCCGGCACCACCAGCGCCTGTTTGATGGTCGCGGCGACCTTGCGGCCCCTGGCCACTTCGGCGGCAGCGCGCAGGTCCTCGATCCGCGAGTTGGTGCAGGAACCGATGAATACCCGGTCCAGCTGGATGTCGGTGATCGCCTGGTTCGGCCGCAGGCCCATGTACTTCAAGGCGCGCTCGATCGAACCGCGCTTGATCGGGTCGCTCTCGCGGGCCGGGTCCGGCACGTTCTGGTCCACGGCCAGGACCATTTCCGGCGACGTGCCCCAGCTGACCTGCGGCTTGATCTGCGCGGCGTCCAGCTCGACCACGGTATCGAAGCGCGCATCGGCGTCCGACACCAGTCCCTGCCAGCAGGCGACGGCCTGGTCCCATTGCTCGGCGCTCGGCGCGAAGGGCCGGCCCTTCACGTAGTCGATGGTCTTCTGGTCGACGGCGACCAGGCCGACGCGGGCGCCCGCCTCGATCGACATGTTGCAGATGGTCATCCGCCCTTCGATGGACAGGTCGCGGATGGCGCTGCCGGCGAACTCGATGGCGTGGCCGTTGCCGCCGGCGGTGCCGATCCTGCCGATCACCGCGAGGACGATATCCTTCGCCGTGACGCCGGCCGGCAACCTGCCTTCGACCTTGACCAGCATGTTCTTCATCTTCTTCGCCACCAGGCACTGGGTCGCCAGCACATGCTCGACCTCGGAAGTGCCGATGCCGTGGGCCAGCGCGCCGAAGGCGCCGTGGGTGGAAGTGTGCGAGTCGCCGCAGACCACGGTCATCCCCGGGAGGGTCGCGCCCTGCTCCGGACCGACCACATGGACGATGCCCTGGCGCACGTCGTTCATCTTGAATTCGGTGATGCCGAAGTCGTCGCAGTTCTCGTCGAGGGTCTGCACCTGCAGGCGCGAGACCTCGTCGGCGATGGCGGCGATGCCGCCCTTGCGCTCGGTGCGGGTGGTCGGCACGTTGTGGTCCGGGGTGGCAATGTTGGCGTCGATCCGCCACGGCTTGCGCCCGGCCAGGCGAAGACCCTCGAAGGCCTGCGGCGAGGTCACTTCGTGCAGGATATGGCGGTCGATATAGATCAGCGCCGAACCGTCGTCGCGCTGCTTGACCAGGTGCATGTCCCAGAGTTTGTCGTAGAGGGTCTTGCCGGCCATCGGGATTTCCTCATCAGCTTATTTCTATGCCCACAGGGCTTGTGAGGATGATCCTATGGCTTGTCTACGAATAACTCAAATTCATATTTTTCATCCAAAGCATTCCCAACAGGAATCCATTGGCGCTAAGCTCCGGGCAGCCGAAACCAGCGGAGGCCCGCAATGGACCTGAACAGCCTCAACACCTTCATCGCCATTGCCGAGACCGGCAGCTTCTCCGAAGCCGGCGAGCGCCTGCACCTGACCCAACCGGCGGTGAGCAAGCGCATCGCCGCCCTCGAACAGCAGCTCAATGCCCGGCTGTTCGACCGGGTCGGCCGCGAGGTCAACCTCACCGAGGCCGGGCGCGCCCTGCTGCCGCGCGCCTACCAGTTGCTCAACGTGCTCGACGACACCCGCCGGGCGCTGAACAACCTCACCGGCGAGGTCAGCGGCCGGCTGGTCCTGGCCACCAGCCACCACATCGGCCTGCATCGCCTGCCGCCGCTGCTGCGCGCCTTCACCCGGGCGCATCCGCAGGTGGCGCTGGATATCCAGTTCCTGGATTCGGAAGTGGCCTACGAGGAGATCCTTCATGGCCGTGCGGAGCTGGCAGTGATCACCCTGGCCCCGGAAACCGCCGAACCGGTGCGCGCAGTCCCGGTGTGGAACGACCCGCTGGACTTCGTCGCCGCCCCGGAGCACCCGCTGGCCCGACAGGGCACGGTGTTCCTCGCCGACGTCGCCAAGCACCCCGCGGTATTCCCCGGCGGCAACACCTTCACCCACCACATCGTGCGGCGCATGTTCGAAGCCGAAGGGCTGACGCCGAACATCGCCATGAGCACCAACTACCTGGAGACCATCAAGATGATGGTCTCCATCGGCCTGGCCTGGAGCGTGCTGCCGCGGACCATGCTCGACGACCAGGTGGTGCGCCTGCCGCTACAGGACATCCAGCTCAGCCGCCAGCTCGGCTACATCCTGCACACCGAGCGGACCCTGTCGAACGCCGCGCGCGCCTTCATGCGCCTGCTCGACGAACAGGCATTCGGCAACGGCACTCCAGCGGCCTGAAGCGATTCAGGTCGAACGCCACGGGGAGGCCCTCCCCTCTTCGCCGTCCGCGGCCAGCGCTCACCCGACCTGCATGCCAATGCCCTCGCGACTCAGCCCTCGCCGACCCACGCCTGCACCTCGACCTCCACGTCGACCCCCAGCGCCAGCCCGGCGGTCACCGTCGAGCGTACCGGCAAGGCCCCCTGCACATGACGCTGGTAGACCTCGTTGAAACCGGCGAAGTGAGCCATGTCCGACAGCCAGACGGTGACCTTCACCAGTTGGTCGAAACGCGCGCCACAGCTCTCCAGGGTCTCGCCGATGCGTGCCATCACCGCTTCGGTCTGGGTCTGGATATCGCCACGTACCACCTCGCCGCTCGGACTCATCGGCACCTGTCCGGAAAGAAACAGGAAGCCGCCGGCCCGCACCGCGCGGGAAAAGGGAAACGGCAGGCTGCTGGGGTAACGCTGGATGTCATCGCTCATCTGGATTGCCTCCTGTTACTGAAGCGCTAGGAAGAAAAGCCTTCGGCCGCGAAATCGGTGGATTCATGCGGCACAGCGAATCAACCCTGGCTCATATCGACGCGCTCCGCCAGAAAGTTCAGGAACGCCCGCACGCGCAGCGGCAGATAGCCGCCCTGGCCGACGTAGACGGCGTGGACTTCCTCCAGGTCGCCCGGGTTGTATGCCTCGAGCACGGGAATCAGGCGACCGGCGGCTATGTCCTCGCGCACCTGGAACGCGGCCAGCCGCGCCAGGCCCAGGCCGGCCACGGCCAGACGGCGCAGCGCCTCGCCATCGCTGGCCTGGGCGTTGCCCGACAACGGCACCACGAGTTCCTCGCCGGCGTCCCGCAGCGGCCAGCCGGAGCGCGTTCGCACATAGTTGGCGCCGAGGCGGTTGTGCCCCAGCAGCGCCTGCGGCGTGGCCGGCATGCCATGCCGGGCCAGGTAGGCCGGCGCACCGACGATCAGCATGCGCGTGCTCCCCAGCTTGCGCGCCACCAGGCTCGAGCTTTTCAGCGGCCCCGCGCGCACGGCCACGTCGGTGCGCTGCTCGAGGATGTCGACGACCTCATCGGTCAGCACGATATCCAGCGTCACCTCGGGATGCTGCGCGAGGAACTCGGGCACCAGCGGCAGCAGGAAATGATGTCCGAAAGGCACGTTGGCGTTGACTCGCAAGCGCCCGCGCGGCGCCGCGTTTTCGCTCGCACACCGCTCGGCTTCCTCCAGGTCGGCCAGGATACGCACCCCGCGCTCGTAGAACGTGCATCCCTCGGGCGTCAGTTGCAATTGACGGGTGGAGCGGTTCAGCAAGCGGGTTCCCAGGCGCTGTTCGAGCCGGGTGATCAGCTTGCTGACTGCCGAGGGCGTCATGCCGCAACGTCGAGCGGCGGCGGAAAAGCCCCCCGACTCGACGACCCGGGCAAACACCTCCAGTTCGCCGGAACGGTTGACTTCAAGCCGGGCCATGGCGCCCTGCCTGATGATTTCGCTTCATAAATGATGTTCCCCGCTACGGTCTATTTCCCTTAAATCTTTGAATTCATCATCAGCTACAGGATAACCACTGAATTCAACGACATGAAACGACCCATCGAAAGACTTCCCGCCGCGACCTCCAGCGCAACCCGGGCCTTCGCGCTCGCGACGAGCCTGTTGTACGCCTGCGCCGCGCCGGCCGCTTCCTGGACCGCCAGCTGGCAGGCCAGCCCGCAGCCGGTCTGGGCTGAGGACTTCCTGTTTCCCAGCAACGTGCCGGCCGAACTGCACGACCAGACGGTGCGGCAACTGGCGCGAATCAGCCTGGGAGGAACACGCGTGCGCATCGTCCTGGCAAATACCTATGGAAGGCGCCCGATCCGGATCGGCCAGGCCACCCTGGCCAAACCGGGTTCCGAGCGCGCCGCGGTCGCCACCGGCAGCCTGCATGACGTGACCTTTGGCGGACGCCGGACGGCGACCATCGCGCCCGGCGCCACGCTACTCAGCGATCCGGTGGCGATGCCGGTGGCCGCGCTCTCGCAGGTGCTGGTGAGTCTCTACCTGCCGGCCGCCACGCCCATGGAAACCTTCCACTGGGACGGCCGCCAGACGGGCTGGATCGTCGCCGGCGAGCAGACCCAAAGCCACGCATTGCAGTTGGCCGCGGCGGACAGCCAGAGCACCACCGCGCGCCTGCTGTTGACAGGTATCCTGGTCGAAACCGAAACGGCAACGCGGGCTCTGGTGACGCTCGGCGACTCGATCACCGACGGAGCCAGCGCCAGCCTCGACCGGAACAGCCGTTGGCCGGACTTCCTCGCCGAACGCCTGGCCCCGCATGGCGTCGCCGTGGTCAATGCGGGGATTTCCGGCGCCCGTCTGCTGAGCGACGGCATGGGCGCGAGCGCGCTGGCACGTCTGGACCGCGACGTACTGGCCCAGCCAGGCGCAAGCAGCATGGTGGTGATGCTCGGCATCAACGACATTGCCTGGCCCGGTACCGCTTTCGCCCGGAATGCCGCACCGCCCACCCTGGAAGCGCTGATCGCCGGCTACCGGCAATTGATCGAACGGGCGCACAACCGGGGTATCCGGGTCGTCGGCGCGACCCTCACGCCGTTCGAGGGCGCACTGCCCGGCACGCCGTTGAGCGATTATTACCAGCCCGCCAAGGAAGCCCTGCGCAGGCAGGTTAACGAGTGGATCCGTCATGCCGGCGCCTTCGATGCGGTGATCGACTTCGACGCGGCATTGCGCGATCCAGAGCAGCCGTCGCGGCTCGCCGCGCGCTACGACTCCGGCGACCATCTGCACCCCAGCGACGAAGGCAACCGGGCGATGGCGGCCGCCGTCGACCTCGACGTCCTGCTGGACGAGGTGCCTGACGGCACACCGGCAGAGCCCCGGGCCGATAGCGCAACGAAATGAAAAAAGGCGCCCGAAGGCGCCTTTTTTCGATCACCGCTGACGGTTACTGGTTGTCCAGTGCCGGGCGCTGGCCATTGATGGCGATACGCTTCGGCTTGGCTTCTTCCGGAACCAGCCGGACCAGGTCGATGTTCAGCAGGCCGTTGGCCAGCGAAGCCGCCTTGACCTCGATATGGTCGGCCAGGCGGAACGACAGCTTGAAGGCGCGCTGGGCGATGCCCTGGTGCAGGTAGGTCACGTTGTCCGTGGACTTCTCGCGCTTGCCGCCACTGACGGTCAGCACGCCGCGCTCGACCTGCAGGTCCAGGTCTTCCTCCTGGAAGCCGGCGGCGGCGATGACGATGCGATACTCGTCGTCACCGTGCTTTTCGACGTTGTAGGGCGGGTAGGTACTCCCGGCCTCATTGCGCAGGGCCGACTCGAACAGATCGTTGAAGCGATCGAAGCCTACGGAATGACGGAACAGCGGGGCGAGGGAAAAAGCGTTGCTCATTGCGAATCTCCTGAATTATCAGCAAGTACTCTGATGCGGAACCCGTCTTCGGCATCCCGCACGAACTAGATAGGGATCGTCGGAAGTATTTCAAGAGCCTTGAGAACGACCGTTCGTCGTGCTCAGATCGAAACTCATCCTTTCGAGAACCGTCGCCATGGAACGCGCAATCCCGACCTTCCCCTGCCGCGATCTGGACAGCGCCAGCGCCTTCTACCAGTCCCTCGGCTTCCACCTTGGCGCTCGCTATCCGACCTACGCCATCCTCCAGCGCGGCGCCCTGGAGCTGCACCTGTCGCTGTTCGAAGCGCTCGAACCGAAGACCAATTGCAGCGCTGCCTACCTGCGCCTGGAGGACGCCCAGGCGCTGCATCGCCAGGCCGCGGCCCTCGGCCTGGGCGGCCAGGGGATTCCACGCATCACGGCCCTGGAAGACCAGCCCTGGGGTATGCGCGAATTCGCCCTGGTCGATCCCGACGGCAACCTGCTGCGGGTCGGCCAGGAGCTCGATGCGACGCCAGAGCAACACCGGGTTCGCCTGGCCAGCGCCGACGACGTCCCCGCGGTGGCCGCGCTCTGGCAAGCCAATGTCCGCGAAGCCGGGGAAACCCTGGATGCCGGCGACCAACAGGCGATCCAGGCACTGCTCCTGGCCGCCTCGCGCAACCGCTTGCTCTGGCTGGCGGAGGCCCAGCAGCATCCCCGCGGTTTCGTCCTCGCCCACCTGTGGCAGATCGAGGACGGTCAGGCACGGGTCGGAGAGATCGCAGAGCTCTACGTACTGCCGCAGGCCCGCCGCCAGGGCCTGGCCCGGGAACTGGTGGGCAGCGCCGAGGAGGCCCTGCGCTCGCGCGGCGCCGGCCTGATCCGCGCGCAATCGGCCCTTGACGCGCCGCTGTCCAACCTGTTCTGGCAGGGCCTGGGCTGGGACGCCGACTACCTGACCTTCACTCGCTACTGACCTGGGGAGCATCATCATGCGCAACGTCATGCTGATCACCGGAGCCAGCCGCGGCATCGGCGCCGCCACCGCTCTGCTCGCCGCCGAACGCGGCTATGCGGTCGTCCTCAACTATCTGCGCAACCGCGAGGCCGCCGAAGCGCTGCGCCAGCGCATCGAGCGCCAGGGCGGCGAAGCCCTGGCGGTGGCGGCCGACGTAGCCGAGGAAGGCGATGTCGAGCGGCTGTTCGCTGCCATCGACGAACGTTTCGGCCGCCTCGATGTGCTGGTCAACAACGCCGGCATGCTGGAAGCGCAGACGCGCCTGGAAAACATCGACGCGGCGCGCCTGCACAGGGTATTCGCGACCAACGTGACCGGCAGCTTCCTCTGCGCCCGCGAGGCGGTGAAGCGCCTGTCGACCCGCCACGGCGGGCGCGGCGGCAGCATCGTCAACGTATCCTCGATGGCCTCGCGGCTGGGATCGCCCAACGAATACATCGACTATGCCGCCGCCAAGGGCGCCATCGACAGCATGACCATCGGGCTGGCCAGGGAAGTGGCGGCGGAGGGTATCCGGGTCAACGCGGTGCGGCCCGGACTGATCGATACCGAGATCCACGCCAGCGGCGGCGAGCCCGGCCGTATCGAACGCCTGAAGGGCGGCATACCGCTAGGACGCGGCGGCACGGCGGAGGAAGTCGCGCGGGCGATTCTCTGGCTGGCGTCGGACGAAGCCAGCTACAGCACCGGCACCTTCATCGATGTCAGCGGCGGCCGCTAGGCCTGCTACGCAAGCTAGGCCGCCTGGCTGAACGACACCTGCAACAGCCGGTCGATGGTTTCGCAATCGCTTTCCCGGCGAATCCGCGCGAACAGCTCGACGGCTTCGGGATAGGTGCGCGTGAGCATGCCCAGCCACTGCTTGAGACGGCCCGGGGCATAGCGCGGGGCGAGCTTGCGCCGGGCCTGTAGCCAGAAGTCGCGCAGCAGCGGCAACAGCTCGCTCCAGGGCATCTCGCGGATTTCGCCGCCATCGCGCCAGGCGGCGATCTGCCGAGCCAGGCCAGGACGCGAGACCAGGCCGCGACCGAGCATGATGTCCTCCACCCCGCTGACCTCGCGACAACGCAGGTAGTCGTCGAGCGTCCACACTTCGCCATTGGCGAACACCGGCACGCGCACCGCCTCGGCCACCCGCGCCACCCACTCCCAGTGCGCCGGCGGCCTGTAGCCATCGACCTTGGTCCGGGCATGCACCACTACATGGGCCGAGCCGCCGTCGGCCAGGGCCCGCGCACAATCCAGGGCGCCGTCGGGACTGTCGTAGCCCAGGCGCATCTTCGAGGTCACCGCAATCTCGCTAGGCACCGCGCGACGCACGGCGGCGACGATGTCGTGCATCAGCTCCGGCTCCTTGAGCAATACCGCGCCGCCGCGCGAGCGGTTCACGGTCTTGGCCGGACAACCGAAGTTCAGGTCGATCACCGGGGCGCCCAGCTCACAGGCGAACGCGGCGTTATCCGCCAGGCACGCAGGATCGGAGCCGAGCAACTGCACACGCATCGGCGTCCCGGCGCGGGTCCGGCTGCCGTCGCGCAGCTCCGGCGCCAGCTTGTGGAAAGCCGTGGCCGGCAGCAGGCGATCGGTGATGCGGATGAATTCGGTGACGCACCAATCGATGCCGCCGACGCGGGTCAGCACGTCGCGGAGGATTTCATCCACCAGACCTTCCATCGGCGCCAGGGCGATTTGCACGAACCACTACCTCGAAAATGACAGGCGGCGGATTCTAGAGAATCCGCCGCCCGGAACAAAGTGCGAATGCCTGCCGGCCGACGCGCGACGGGTCAGGCCCCGGCGAGCAGAGCCTGGCCGTAGCCGTCGATGAACTCCGCCGGCATCCGCTTCGGCTTGCCGCTGGACAGTTCGATGCAGACGAAGGTGGTCTGCGCCCGCAGCAGCGTGGCGCCATCCGCCGGGCGTACCAACTGGAAGCGCCGGTTCATCCGCAGGCGCTGGTCGGACTCGACGATCCAGGTCGCCAGTTGCAGTTCGTCGCCCTCGTAGGCCGCGGCCAGGTAGTCGATCTCGTGGCGCAGCACCGCCATCGCCCGGTCCAGCCGGCGGTACTCGGCCAGGTCCAGGCCCAGCCGCTGCGAGTGGCGCCAGGCGCAGCGCTCCAACCAACTGACGTAGACGGCGTTGTTCGCGTGGCCGAGCCCGTCGATGTCCTCGGCGAGGACCCTGAGGTCGATCACGAACGGATCGGCGTAGTCCCAATTCATCAATGCTGCTCCAGGCTGCCGGCCAGTTCGCGCGCTTCCCTGGCCAGTTGTGTGATCTGATCCCAGGCCCGCGCCCGGATCAGGCTCGGCGGCGCCAGCCAGGTGCCGCCGACACAGGCGACATTGGGCAGGCGGAGGAAATTCAGCAGGTTGTCCAGGTTGACCCCGCCGGTCGGGCAGAAGCGGATGCCGGTGAACGGCCCCTTCAGGCTTTTCAGCATTTTCACGCTGGCAGTGCCATCGGCCGGGAACAGCTTCAGCGAGCGATAACCGTACTCCAGCGCCAGCAACACTTCCGAAGGCGTCATCACCCCGGGCAGGTATGGCAGGCCGGCATCCTCCGCGGCGGCGGCAAGGCGCGGCGTGCATCCGGGGCTGACGGCGAACTGCGCGCCCGCGTCGCGTGCCTCGAGAAACTGCTCGGTGTGAATCAGGGTACCCGCCCCCAGCAGGACCTCGGGCACCTCGCGATGGATGGCGGCGATCGCGTCCAGCGCCTGCGGCGTGCGCAGCGTCACTTCCAACACCGTGACGCCGCCCGCATACAACGCGCGCGCCAGGTCGGGCGCCAGCGCCACGTCCTCGATCACCAGCACCGGCAATACCGGGCTGGCCTGCAGCAGGACCCGATCCAGCGGCAATGTCATGGGCATTCCTCGATTCGAAACGGCTCGCCCCGCCGGATCGCTCCGCGCGGGCCACAGCGCTTTTTACCGAAGAACCGAGGTCAGGACAACGACAACCCCTCTGCTACGCGCCTCAGGAAGCGCTCGCCGTCTTTTCCACGCGCCGGCAAGCGCGCATCGCCGGGCGCTCCTCGAGCAGCGCCAGCAGCGACTCGCTCAGCCTGCGCTCGCCGAGCAGTCGGTGGTGGCCGCCGCCCGGCAGGCGCAGCAAGCGACTGGCCGGCCAGGCGGCATGGATGCGCTCGGCATTTTCCACCGCTACGCGCGTGTCGTCGTCGGCATGCACCACCAGTCCGGGCATTTCCAGACGGTAGCGCGCCACATCCAGGCACGCCGCGGATATGCCCGCCTGCCGCTCGACCAGGCGGATGAAATGCGAGCGAGCCAGGGCCGGCAAACCGACGAAACGAGCGAACAGGCGCAACTGTTCGAGAATCCGCGACGGCGCCGAGACCGTCACCAGCGCTTCGCTGCGCAGCCCCATCTGGGCCGCCAGCAACGCCGCCGCGCCACCCAGGGAATGACCGACCACCGCACGCAGCGGCGGCAACTCGCCAGCGGCCTCCAGCAAGGCATGGGCGAACAGCACCACGTTCGCCTCCCTGCCCGGCGAGCGGCCATGGGCCGGCGCATCGAGGGCATACACCGAATAACCCGCGCCGACCAGTTGCTCGATCAGATGGGCGAACTGTGTCGGCCTGCCGGCCCAGCCATGCAGCAGCAGGACTGCCGGCCCCTCGCCCCAGCGCAACACCGACAGCCCGAAGCGCAGAGTGACGCGCTCCGAGCTGGCCAGCAGCGGCAGCTCCCAATCCTTCGGCGGCCACTCGCCAGGCATCATGAACGCCCGACGCATACGCTCGGCCGTCCAACGCGGCGCGATGCGGCCGATCGTCCCGTTGAAACCGCGAATCCAGGTCAGGCTGCTCATCTCGCACCTCCTCAGTTCACCGCCTGCTTGGCGGCACGCAGAACCCGGTCGGACAGCTCGCCCGGCCCCAATGCCCGGGCCAGCGCCAAACCGCCAATCATCAACACCAGGTCGGCCAGGGCGACGTCGGTTTCCTCGGGACTTTCCGCCAGGCTGGCGACCATGATCTCGACATGCCTGCTCAAGACCTCGCGAAACCCCTCCGGCAGGCGCGCCACCTCGGCGAGGGTCGCCGGCAGCGGACAACCGGCGTCGACCTGTGCGTCCCGATGCTTGCGCGACAGGTAGAAGGCGGCCGCCAAGGCCCGACGCTCCTTTCCCGACAATCCGGGGTCGAGTTCGCCGAGCAGTTCGCGGCGCTTGCCGAGCAATTGCTCGAATGCCTCGAGCATCAGCGCATCCTTGCTCTGGAAGTGGGCATAGAAGCCGCCGACGGTGAGCCCCGCCGCGCCCATCACTTCCCCGACGCTAGGCTCGACGGCGCCCCGCTCGAGCAGGGCCTGGGTGGCGGCACCGAGGATGCGGGCACGGGTCTGGGTTTTCTTGTCGCTCATGACGATCTCCGAAAATATTATGAGTGAAATATTATATACATAATAAAAATCGGCAAGCGTACGGCCGGACCGTCTGTCAGGAAATTCGAAAAGGGAAAAAACAAAAGGGCCATTCCAATTCGGAATGGCCCTATAGAGCCCCGCAGAGCGGGAAAAAGTGGCGTCCCCTAGGGGACTCGAACCCCTGTTACCGCCGTGAAAGGGCGGTGTCCTAGGCCACTAGACGAAGGGGACAATGAAACCTTCGAAAAGTAAGGCCAGCGATGCTGGCCTTGGAATGTGGTGGAGCTAGACGGGATCGAACCGTCGACCTCTTGCATGCCATGCAAGCGCTCTCCCAGCTGAGCTATAGCCCCGAATTCGCCATCAGGCGGGCGATCTTCCGATCGCTTCGACAACCTTCCGGTCATCGACACGCTCATCCATTGCTGGGACGGATGAACATGAAGTGGCGTCCCCTAGGGGACTCGAACCCCTGTTACCGCCGTGAAAGGGCGGTGTCCTAGGCCACTAGACGAAGGGGACGAAACCTTCGTAGGAATCCGCAAAACCAACCGCGTATTCCCGGCAATTTGGTGGAGCTAGACGGGATCGAACCGTCGACCTCTTGCATGCCATGCAAGCGCTCTCCCAGCTGAGCTATAGCCCCAAAGTACCGCTGGATCGCTTCACTTCGTTGAGTTCGTCGTGAAGACGGGGCGCATACTAAGGGCGAGGCTTGAGGCTGTCAACATTATTTTTCATCGAAACCTAAAAAATTTTACCGGAAGAACAATCACTTACCTCCCCTCCCCAAAAAACGAGGCCCGCAACTGGGCGGGCCTCGTCATCGACTGTAGAAGAAAGCCGGTCAGCCGGGAATGGCGTCGCGGATCTTCTCCCATTCCTTGGTTTCCTTTTTCGACGCCCCGCCCAGCAGCTCCAGGGCCTGGCGCAAGCGATAGCGCGACAGGTCGGCACCAAGGATCTCCATGGCGTCCAGCACCGAAACCGAGCTGGCATGCCCGGTGATGGCCGGGAACATCAGCGGCATCACGTCGCGCAGCTTGAGCTGGAGGTGTTCGGCGACAGCCTGGATGCAGCCGGTGATGCGTTCCTTCTCCCACTGGCGCAGGGATTCGAGTTTCCACAGCACCAGTTGCAGAACCTGGCGGACCTGGGTCGGATCGAGCTTCTTGTGTTCGAACAGCGAAGCGTCCAGCGGCACCCCGCCGCTGAAGAAGAATCCGGCCAGCGGTGCGATCTGGCTGAAGTTCTCCACCCGTCCCTGCACGTGCGGAGCGATCTTCATCAGGTATTCGGGATTCAACGCCCACTTCTGCACCTCACGGGCGAACTCCTCCACGGACTGCTCGCGGATCCACTGCCCGTTCAGCCAGGAGAGCTTCTCCAGGTCGAAGATCGGTCCGCCCAGGGAGACGCGCGACAGGTCGAAATGCTCGATCATCTCGGCGAGGGTGAATTTCTCGCGCTCGTCCGGCATCGACCAGCCCATCCGCCCAAGGTAGTTGAGCAGCGCCTGCGGCAGGTAGCCCATGCGTTCGTAGAAGGTGATAGAGGTCGGGTTCTTGCGCTTGGACAGCTTGCTCTTGTCCGGGTTGCGCAGCAGCGGCATGTAGCACAGCTGCGGCTGCTCCCAGCCGAAATACTCGTAGAGCTTGATCAGCTTGGGCGCCGACGGCAGCCACTCTTCGCCGCGCAGGACGTGGGTGATGCCCATCAGGTGGTCGTCGACCACGTTGGCGAGGAAGTAGGTGGGCAGGCCGTCGGCCTTCATCAGCACCTGCATGTCCATGCGATCCCACGGAATCTCGACATCGCCGCGGAGCATGTCCGGCACCACGCAGACACCCTCGGTCGGCACCTTCATGCGGGTGACATGGGACTCGCCGGCGGCGAGGCGGCGCTGCACCTCATCCTTCGGCAGGTGCATGCAGTGGCCGTCGTAGCGCGGGGTTTCCTTGCGCGCCATCTGCTCGGCGCGAACCGCATCGAGGCGCTCGGGCGTGCAGAAGCAGGTGAAGGCATGGCCCTTCTCGACCAGTTCGTCCGAATACTTCTTGTAGATGTGCCCGCGCTCGCTCTGCCGGTACGGGCCATGCGGGCCGCCGACGTCCGGGCCCTCGTCCCACTCGATGCCGAGCCAGCGCAGGGCGTCGTAGATCTGCTGCTCGGACTCCCGCGTCGAACGCAGCTGGTCGGTGTCCTCGATGCGCAGGATGAACTGACCGCCGTGCTGACGCGCGAAGCACAGGTTGAACAGCGCGATGTATGCGGTACCGACGTGCGGGTCGCCCGTCGGCGACGGGGCGATGCGAGTACGAACAGTGGTCATGGAGACTCTCTTGCCAAGCGGAAGTTAAAACGGAAATTCAGGGGCGCGATGTTATCAGGCGGGCCGCCTCCGGCTCCAGTAAACGACCGGTGTCGGCCGGCAGGCGGCTGATCAGGAAATCGAGGAAGGCCTTGACCTTCATCGCCTGGAAACGCCGCGAAGGATAGACCGCATACAGTTCGCCGACCGGCAACGGCACGTCCGCCAGCAAACGCACCAGACGCCCGCTGTGCACGCTCTCCGCACAGATCAGCGCCGGTAGCGCGGCAATGCCGGCACCGGCGACCACCGCCTCGCGGGCGAAGGTGATGTTGTTGCAGGACAGCACCCGCTGGCAGGGCAGGCTGTCTCCAGAAAGCGGCCAGTAGCGCTGGGAGTCGGTGGACAGAAGGACCGCGCGATGCCCGGCAAGCTCGGCCACCGATGTCGGCGTGCCGTGCGCCGCCAGGTAGTCGGGGCTGGCGCAGAGCCAGCGGCTGGTAGAGAGCAGGCGACGGGCCACCAGGGTGGAATCCTCCGGCTGGCCGACCATGATCACGATGTCGACGCCCTCCTGCAGCGGATCGACGCTGCGCGAGGCCAGCTCGACCTCGGCGGTGATCTGCGGGTACTGGCGCATGAAGTCGCCCAGCAGGCTGGCGAGGAACATCTGGCCGAACTCTATCGGCGAGGTGATCCGCAGCAATCCCGACGGCGCCTGCTGCAACTGCATGACCGCCTGCTCGGCCTCGGCGAAATCGTGCATGATCTGCCGGCAGCGCTCGTAGTAGGCCTGCCCTACTTCGGTCAGGCGCAACTTGCGGGTGGTGCGATTGAGCAGGCGCACGCCCAGGCGCTCCTCCAGCAGGGCGATGCGCCGGCTCACCGTGGACTTCTGCATGCCCAGGCTCTGCGCGGCCTGGGTGAAGCTGTGGTACTCCACCACGCGGGTGAAGATCAGCGCATCATCAAGCCCCATTATTGTTCCCTATAAGCAACAAAGAGTCCGAAGTGTAGCGCCTATAACGTCCGGCGGAACACTGCTAGATTGGCCGAATTTTGCCGACGGAACACTCCACCCATGCCCGCCCAACTCAAACGTCGCCTGACCGTCTTCCTGGTGGCCGTCGGCCTGATCGCCCTGGCCTTCTTCCTCCACTGGTGGTTCATCGGCCGCCACGTGGAAAGCACCGACAACGCCTACGTCCAGGGCGAGATCACGCGGGTGGCCAGCCAGTTGGGCGCGCGGGTCGAGGAAGTCCTGGTGCGCGACAACCAGCACGTGGACAAGGGGCAGCTACTGGTACGCCTGGAAGACGCCGACTTCAAGCTCGCCGTCGAGCGCGCCCAGGCCGCGCTGGCCACCCGCGAGGCGGAACTGGCCCAGGCGCGCAGCAAGCTGGTGCAGCAGGACAGCCTGATCGCCGCCAGCGCCGCCGACGTCAACGCCAGCCAGGCAACCCTCGGCCGCGCACAGATCGACCTGAACCGCGCCGAAGCCCTGCGCAAGCCCGGCTACGTTTCCGAGGAACGGGTCACCACCCTCACCGCCGACAACCACGTGGCCCGCTCGCAACTGGCCAAGGCCCGCGCCGACCTCGAGGCACAACGCGTCCAGCGCGACACCCTGGGCGCCGAGATCAAGCGCCTGGAAGCGCAGATCGCCAGCGCCCGCACCGAACTGGCGCAAGCCGAAATCAACCTGTCACGCACCCTGATCCATTCGCCGATCAACGGCCTGGTCGGCCAGCGCAGCGCACGCAACGGCCAGTACGTGCAGGTTGGTACCCATTTGCTGTCGCTGGTGCCGGACGAAGACATCTGGGTCCAGGCCAACTTCAAGGAGACCCAGGTCGGCCGCATGCGCGACGGGCAGAAGGCGCGCCTGACCTTCGACGCCTTCCCCGACACGCCTATCGACGGCCGCATCGATAGCCTGTTCGCCGCTTCCGGCGCGCAGTTCAGCCTGCTGCCACCGGACAACGCCACCGGAAACTTCACCAAGGTGGTGCAACGCATCCCGGTGAAGATCGTGTTCGACGCCAACAACCCGCTGCATGGCCGCATCCGCCCCGGCATGTCCGTCGAAGCCGAGGTCGAGCTCCGTGACCGCTGAGGCGCTGGCCCGGCCGCTTGGCGAACCGACCCGGCGCGACTGGATCGCGGTGCTCAGCGCCATGCTCGGCGCATTCATGGCGGTGCTCGACATCCAGATCACCAACTCCTCGCTGAAGGACATCCAGGGCGCGCTGGCGGCGACCCTCGAGGAAGGCTCGTGGATCTCCACCTCCTACCTGGTGGCGGAGATCATCATGATCCCGATGACCGCCTGGCTGGTGCAGCTGCTCTCGGCAAGGCGCCTGGCGGTGATGATCTCGGTGGGTTTCCTGGTGTCCTCGCTGCTCTGCTCGTTCGCCTGGAACCTGGAAAGCATGATCGTGTTCCGCGCCATGCAGGGTTTCACCGGCGGCGCGCTGATTCCGCTGGCGTTCACCCTGGCCCTGGTCAAGTTGCCGGAACACCACCGTCCGAAGGGCATGGCGCTGTTCGCCATCACCGCCACCTTCGCGCCCTCCATCGGACCGACCCTGGGAGGCTGGCTGACGGAAAACTTCGGCTGGGAATACATCTTCTATATCAACGTGCCGCCGGGCCTGTTGATGATCGCCGGGCTGCTCTACGGCCTGGAGAAAAAGGCGCCGCACTGGGAACTGCTGAAGAGTACCGACTACGCCGGCATCGTCACCCTCGGCATCGGCCTGGGCTGCCTGCAGGTCTTCCTCGAGGAAGGTCACCGCAAGGACTGGCTGGAGTCGCAACTGATCGTCAGCCTCGGCAGCGTCGCCCTGTTCAGCCTGGTCCTGTTCGTCATCCTGCAGCTGTCGCGGCCGAACCCGCTGATCGACCTGGGCATCCTGCGCAACCGCAACTTCGGCCTCGCGAGCATTTCCAGCATCGGTCTGGGCATGGGCCTGTACGGCTCGATCTACGTACTGCCGCTGTACCTAGCGCAAATCCAGGGCTACAACGCCATGCAGATCGGCGAGGTGATCATGTGGATGGGCATTCCCCAGCTGTTCCTGATCCCGCTGGTCCCGAAGTTGATGAAGCTGGTCTCGCCGCGCCTGCTCTGCGCCGCCGGCTTCGGCCTGTTCGGCCTTGCCAGCTTCTTCTCCGGAGTGCTCAACCCGGACTTCGCCGGACCGCAGTTCAACCAGATCCAGCTACTGCGCGCCCTCGGCCAGCCGATGATCATGGTGACCATTTCGCTGATCGCCACCGCCTACCTGCAGCCACAGGATGCCGGCTCGGCCTCGAGCCTGTTCAACATCCTGCGCAACCTCGGCGGCGCCATCGGCATCGCCCTGCTCGCGACCCTGCTCGACAGTCGCGCCAAGGTGTACTTCGACTATCTGCGCGAAGCCCTGGTGCCGACCAACCCGCAGGTCGACGAACGCCTCGCGCAACTCGCCGCGCAACTGGGCAGCCAGCAGGCGGCGCTGGGCAAACTCAGCGAGATCACCCACCAGCAGGCGATGATCATGGCCTACAACGATGCTTTCCATGTCATCGGCATGGTGCTCGCAGTGAGCATGCTCGCGGTGCTGCTGACCCGCTCGCTGCCGGCCGGCATCGGCGCCCGCGCCGACGCCGGGGCTCACTGAGGTTCAGACGTTGACCAGGCGCTCGCGCAGCGTCTGGATCTCGTCGCGCAGTTGCGCCGCCGCCTCGAACTCCAGGTCGCGGGCCAACTGGTACATCTTTTCCTCCAGTTGGCGGATGCGCTTGCTGATCTCGCTCGGCGAGCGCAGTTCGTTCTCGTAGCGCCCGCTCTCCTCCGCCACCTTGGCCACGCCCTTGCGCTTGCCGCGCGCGCCGGGCACCACGGCGCCTTCGAGAATGTCCTTGATGTCCTTGCGCACCCCCTTGGGCACGATGCCATGGGCTTCGTTGAAAGCGATCTGCTTGGCCCGACGCCGCTCGGTCTCGTCGATCGCACGCTGCATCGAGCCGGTGACGTTGTCGGCGTAGAGGATCGCCTTGCCGTGCAGGTTGCGCGCGGCACGACCGATGGTCTGGATCAGCGAGCGCTCCGAGCGCAGGAAGCCTTCCTTGTCCGCGTCGAGGATCGCCACCAGCGACACCTCGGGCATGTCCAGGCCTTCGCGCAGCAGGTTGATCCCCACCAGCACGTCGAACGCACCGGCGCGCAGGTCGCGGATGATCTCCACTCGCTCGACGGTATCGATGTCCGAGTGCAGGTAGCGCACCCGCACGTCGTGATCGCCGAGATAATCGGTGAGGTCCTCGGCCATGCGCTTGGTCAGGGTAGTCACCAGCACCCGCTCGTCCTTGGCCACACGCTGGCGGATCTGCGAGAGCAGGTCATCCACCTGGGTCATCGCCGGGCGTACCTCGATCTCCGGATCGACCAGCCCGGTGGGACGCACCACCTGCTCGATGACCCGCCCGGCATGTTCCGCCTCATAGGGGCCCGGGGTAGCGGAGACGAAGATGGTCTGCGGACTCACCGCCTCCCACTCTTCGAAGCGCAGCGGCCGGTTGTCCAGCGCCGAAGGCAGGCGGAAACCGTATTCCACCAGGGTCTCCTTGCGCGAGCGGTCGCCCTTGAACATCGCGCCGACCTGCGGAACGCTGACGTGCGATTCGTCGATAACCAGCAGCGAGTTGGCCGGCAGGTAGTCATAGAGCGTCGGCGGCGGCTCGCCGGGGGCCCGCCCGGAAAGATAGCGCGAGTAGTTCTCGATGCCGTTGCAATAGCCCAGTTCGAGGATCATCTCCAGGTCGAAACGGGTGCGCTGCTCCAGGCGCTGCGCTTCCACCAGCTTGTTGTTGTTGCGCAGGTAGTCCAGGCGTTCCTTGAGTTCGGCCTTGATCTGGTCGACCGCCTCCAGCAGGGTCTCGCGCGGGGTCACGTAGTGGCTCTTGGGGTAGAAGGTGAAGCGCGGCAGCTTGCGGATCACCTCGCCGGTGAGCGGGTCGAAGGCCGAGAGGCTTTCCACCTCGTCGTCGAACAACTCGACACGAATCGCCTCGAGATCGGATTCGGCCGGGAAGATGTCGATCACATCGCCACGCACACGGAAAGTCGCACGGGCGAAATCCATGTCGTTGCGGGTGTACTGCAGGCTGGTCAGTCGCCGCAGCAGTTCGCGCTGGTCGATGCGGTCGCCGCGGTCCAGGTGCAGGACCATCTTCAGGTAGGACGCGGGATCACCGAGGCCGTAGATGGACGACACGGTGGCGACGATGATCGCATCCGGACGCTCGAGCAGCGCCTTGGTCGCCGACAGGCGCATCTGCTCGATATGGTCGTTGATCGAGGAGTCCTTCTCGATATAGGTATCGGAAGACGGTACGTAGGCCTCCGGCTGGTAGTAGTCGTAGTAGGAAACGAAGTACTCCACGGAATTGTGCGGGAAGAACGTCTTGAACTCCCCGTAGAGCTGGGCCGCCAGGGTCTTGTTCGGCGCCAGGACCAGGGTCGGGCGCTGCACCTGGGCAATCACGTTGGCGATGCTGAAAGTCTTGCCAGAGCCCGTCACCCCCAGCAGGGTCTGGTGCGAAAGCCCCGCCTCCAGCCCCTCGACCATCTGCCGGATGGCTTCCGGCTGGTCGCCGGCGGGCTTGAAGCGCGAGTCGAGTTGGAACGTATCCATGAAAAACCTCGCAGGGAGCTGTGACGCCAAGGAAAATCCGGCGTCAGAAATAGCTGAAAGCATGCACCTAAATGTCGCCGCATGCATCAAGGGGTGTCTATAATAACCCCCCGTTTGCGCAACCCTTTGCGCCCCCGCATAACGGGTTGCGTTGCCCTCCTCTCTTCACACTCCGAGCAGCCGCAAAATGAGTCTGTTTTCTGCCGTCGAAATGGCACCGCGTGATCCCATCCTTGGCCTGAACGAAGCCTTCAACGCCGATACCCGTCCGGGCAAGATCAACCTGGGCGTGGGCGTGTACTACAACGAGGAGGGGCGCATTCCGCTGTTGCGTGCCGTGCAGGCTGCCGAGAAGGCCCGCATCGAGGCCCACGCGCCGCGCGGCTACCTGCCGATCGAAGGGATCGCCGCCTACGACCAGGGCGTACAGAAACTGCTGTTCGGTAACGAGTCCGAGCTGCTGGCCGCCGGCCGTGTGGTCACGACCCAGGCCGTCGGCGGCACCGGCGCCCTCAAGCTCGGCGCCGACTTCCTCAAGCGCCTGCTGCCCGACGCCACCGTGGCCATCAGCGACCCGAGCTGGGAAAACCACCGCGCACTGTTCGAAGCCGCCGGCTTCCCGGTGCAGAACTACCGCTATTACGACGCCGCCAGCAATGGCGTGAACCGCGCCGGCCTGCTGGAAGACCTGAATGCCCTGCCGGCCCGCTCGATCGTGGTCCTGCACGCCTGCTGCCATAATCCGACCGGCGTCGATCTCGAGCTGGACGACTGGAAACAGGTGCTGGACGTGCTCAAGGCCAAGGGCCACGTGCCGTTCCTCGACATCGCCTACCAGGGCTTCGGCAACGGCATCGAGGAAGACGCCGCCGCGGTGCGCCTGTTCGCCCAGTCGGGCCTGAGCTTCTTCGTTTCCAGCTCGTTCTCCAAATCCTTCTCGCTCTATGGCGAACGCGTCGGCGCCCTCTCGATCGTGACCGAAAGCCGCGATGAATCGGCCCGCGTGCTGTCCCAGGTGAAGCGGGTGATCCGCACCAACTATTCGAACCCACCGACCCACGGCGCCAGCGTCGTCTCCTCCGTGCTCAACAGCCCGGAACTGCGGGCCCTCTGGGAGCAGGAACTGGGCGAGATGCGCGACCGCATCCGCGACATGCGCCTGGCGATGGTCGAGCAACTGGCAGCCCACGGCGCCAAGCGCGACTTCAGCTTCGTCGGTCGCCAGCGTGGCATGTTCTCCTATTCCGGCCTGACCGCCGACCAGGTCGAGCGCCTGAAGACCGAGTTCGGTATCTATGCCGTCAGCACCGGCCGTATCTGCGTCGCCGCGCTGAACAAATCGAACCTGGAGACCATCACCAAGGCCATCGTCCAGGTCCTGTAGGGAAAAAGGGGAAGTCATCGGGAGAGGCTTGACTTCCCCTTTTTAATCAGTAACATACGCCTCGCTGTTCCGCGATAGCTCAGTCGGTAGAGCAAATGACTGTTAATCATTGGGTCCCTGGTTCGAGTCCAGGTCGCGGAGCCAAATTCAAAGCCCTCGGCACATGCCGGGGGCTTTTTCGTTATCGGGACGAAAGTTCGCCCCTTCAGTCGCACCTCACTCGATGACGATCCGCGACCGGTTCTTCTCCAGCAACGCCGGGCCTACCCCCTTCACTTCCAGCAGTTGATCCACCGAGACGAACGGACCATGGGCCGCACGATACTCGAGGATCGCCCTGGCCTTGGCCTCGCCGACACCGTTGAGCCCCCGTATCAGGGCGGCCTCATCGACCGTATTGATATTGACCTGCTCCCCCGGCGACACGGTCGTCGCAGGTGTCGTTGCGGCCAGCGGATTCTTGGCGACGGCGACCGGTGCGGCGGAAGCCGAAAACGGAAGACAGGCGAACAGGATGAGAAGCAGAGCGGATTTGATTAGGTGCATGGGTGCACTCCTTCAGAGATGAATGACCACGTAGAGGGCTTCATGCCCATCCACGAAACCACCTTATCGCCGTGGAACGCACCTGGATCGACAGCCCCAGCAAAGCAGTCGCTTCCTGGTCCGGCACCGGAAACATCGTACGGAGAAAACAAAAAAGGCCGCTAGGCGGCCTTTTCCGGAGAACGATGACTCAGGGTTCTCGCCGCCTCTGGCGATAGATCCAGTCGACGATTTCACCGTCAGGCGCATAGCCGCTGACGGTTTCCCGCAGCAACTGGCGAACCCGCGAGTAGTCGTCCTTCTCCACGGCGGCCAGCAACTGCTCCAGCACGACCTTGAAGGCCTCCCAGCTCAGGTGTTCCTCGTTGGCCCGCATGATCATCGGATGGTCGGTGGGATTCACGTTGTCACCGATCAGCAGCTCTTCGTAGAGCTTCTCGCCAGGACGCAGGCCACTGAACTCGATGGCGATGTCACCATGGGGCGAACGCTCGGAACGCACGCTCAGGCCGGACAGGTGGATCATCTTCTCGGCGAGCTCCAAGATCTTCACCGGCGGCCCCATGTCCAGCACGAATACATCTCCGCCCTGCCCCATCGAACCGGCCTGGATGACCAACTGCGCCGCCTCGGGAATGGTCATGAAGTAACGGGTGATGCTCGGGTGGGTGACCGTCACCGGGCCGCCGCGCTTGATCTGCTCGCGGAACAGCGGAATGACCGAGCCGGACGAACCGAGGACGTTGCCGAAGCGGACCATGGTGAAACGGGTCTTGTTGACGTGATGCACGTCCTTCCGGTCACCGAACAGCACCGGCGCCGATTCGTTGCTGAGCGCCTGAAGGACCATCTCCGCCAGGCGCTTGGTGCTGCCCATCACGTTGGTCGGCCGCACCGCCTTGTCGGTGGAAATCAGCACGAAGTTCTGCACGCCGACCTGCACCGCGGCCTGCACCGCATGCAAGGTGCCTATCACGTTGTTGAGAACGCCTTCGGCGATGTTGTGCTCGACGATCGGCACATGCTTGTAGGCCGCCGCATGGTAGACGGTATTGACCTTCCAGGTACGCATCACGTCCACCAGGCGCTCGGGATTGCGCACCGAACCGAGGATCGGCAACAGGTTCACCGAAAGCGACTCGCGCTTGATCCGACGCTCCAGTTCCTGATGGATGCTATAGAGGTTGTATTCGCTGTGCTCGAACAGGATCAGCACGCTAGGCGAACAACTCATGATCTGCCGACAGAGTTCCGAACCGATAGAGCCGCCCGCCCCGGTCACCATCACCACCTGACCGCGGATGCACCGTTCCAGCAGCTCCTTGCGCGGTGCGACGCTGTCGCGCCCCAGCAGGTCAGCGATGTCCACCTCCTGCAGGTCATCCACCTTGACCCGGCCGCTGGCCAGGTCCATGAAGCCGGGCATGCTGCGCACGTGCAGCGGGAACGGCTCCAGGGACTCGAGAATCTCTCGGCGCCGGGCCCGAGTGGCGGAAGGAATCGCCAGGAGAACCTCCTGCGCGCCCGTCTCGTCGATCATCTGGCGGATATGCTTGGCGGTATAGACCCGCAGACCGGCAATGACCCGGTTGGCGATCTGCTTGTCGTCATCGATGAACGCCACCGGACGCATCGCCCGACCGAGACGCAACGCCGCAACCAACTGGTTGCCGGCCGCCCCCGCGCCATAGATAGCCACCCTGGGCAGGCCATCCTGGCGGTTGAGAAATGGTACCGACTGCACAGCAGAGTACCAGTCGCCCATGAAATACTGGCGCATGGCCAGACGCAAGCCGCCGATCAGCAGCATGCTCAACCACCAGTAGTTGAACACCAGGGAACGCGGCACCGGCGCCGGCGCGCCACGATACCAGTACACCACCAGCGACAGCACCAGAGCCGAGATGGTCACCGCCTTGGCGATGGCGATCAATGCGTCGTTACCGAGATAGCGCATCACCGCGCGATACATGCCGAAGCGAATGAATAGTGGAATGGCGATGACCGGCGCAGTGATGAAAAGCCATGCATGCTCGCCGAACACGTCGATCATATCGTCTGTGCCTAGACGGACCACAAAAGCGAGCCACAGAGACAGCCATACCAGAAGGATATCCGTAGCCACTTGAAGCAAACGTTTCCAGCGACGAGGCATGGATAACAACTTTACTCTTAAACGATCTAGCATTCCCCTACTCCTTTAGGCCTGAGCGGACGACTCTAGCTTACCCGCCTTGAACCTCACTGCCAGAAAAACGAGAGGGACGTAGGCTATGACGATGCCCATCAAAGGCTCTAGAGACCCACTCCCGACCAACAAGGCTATAGGGAGGAGCCAGATGACGTTCAATGCCGTGACGCCAATCGTAACAGGAGCATGCTTTCCATAGTATCGGCTTGCGTATTGATAGGCATGGCTTCGATGAGCCTCATACACCTTGTCCCCTCTCAGCAAGCGACGAATCAGGGTATAGGTCGCATCGACGATGAAAACGCCTAACAGGACCAACCATGCCCAGAAAAAATTCGTATTCATCCACATGGCATGAATGGAAAGAATTCCTAAAACAATCCCCAGAAAACCACTACCCGCATCTCCCATGAAAATTTTTGCGGGTGGAAAATTCCAGAACAAGAATCCAAAAACGGCAAAAGCTAGCGATAAGGGGAGCAAAGCCTGCGTCAGTTGGCCATTCAGCCAGTATAATAATGCCCCACCAACACAGACAAAAATGGCCTGAAGGCTAGCAAGTCCATCGATCCCATCCATGAAGTTATAGAGATTCAGCAACCACACGAGATAGAAAGCAAAGAGAAGTCCTCCGAACCACCCCAGGTCCCAACTGACACCAACAATCTGAAATGGTGGTATGCCATTCAAAAAGTACAATGAGACCAAGGCTGCACTAAAATGTCCCAGCAGACGCCAGCGTGCGGCGATATGACCGTGATCATCCATGAATCCAATAATGGCAACCCCGCCGCCAGCGAGAAGTAAAGCCCAGGACACGGCCCATGAGATATTTCCCAGTACAGCCCAAATAGGCAGCATGAGACAAAAAGTAACTACAATGGCGACCCCTCCTCCGCGTGGAGTGGGAACGACATGGGAACTTCGAGAGTTAGGGGTGTCAAGTAAGCTCCTCGCTAAGGCATAACGACGCAAGAGGCCTGTAAGCAGTCCCGAAACCCCAGCTGCAGCGAGTAACAAATACCATTCTTCCATTTATAAATTTATCCCCAAAAATACTCTCACCCCTTCAACAGGGTTCTATTCGATTGTTCTGCGTGGTACGCCATGCTAGTAGCAAAGCGCCTGCAGATAATCATTCAGTACGTTTGACATATATTCTACCAACATCTTCCAACGCGGAAAGGGTGCTCTTGCGGGGTTCCCAACCAAGCAAAAGCCTGCCTTTCGACGAGTCGACCTCTAGTGAGCAGCATAACTGAGTGTATAACCCACCCTTTCCTACTAATTTAAGAAACCTCAGAATAAACCTAGGAACAGGCCACATGATGGGGCGACGCCCCATTCCCGCAGCAAGCGCAGTCACCAGTTGCTTGGTAGAAATCTCCTGACCATCGGATACCAAAAACAGTTCGCCGGCAGCAGAAGGGTGCGTCATACAGCAAGCTAGAAAGTCAACTAAATTATCCAGAGAAACAAAACTTCGTCGGTTATCTATGCAACCAAATGGAAGAGGAAGTCCCGAAGCAACCAGCTTCAACAATCGCGAGAAATTTCCAGGAGCATTCCAGTCGTAAACGAGTGGAGGCCTGACGATAACAAGTTCTGTTGAGGACTGCTTGAAAAGCTCCCGAAGCGCTACTTCAGCCTCAAACTTTGAAATCGCATATTCTGCATGAGGAGCCGGCTTGGAGTTCTCATCGAAGGGCTTTTCTTTGGTTAAAGCGCCATTTACACCAATAGAACTAACAAAAATGAAACGCTTTACAGATGCTTCGATCGCCTGCCGAGCAAGCGCCAGAGTAGCATCGCGATTCACCTTCCGAAAAATATCTAGTGAATCACGCTGCCTTCCAAAGATATGGGCTCGTCCAGCTAGATGAACTACACATTCAACACCCCGCAGCGCAGCATCAAGCTTAGTGCTCTCTTTCAGCTCCGCTCGAACATACTCAACCCCCGTAACAGGATTGCACAGGGATCGTACTTGTCCGACAACCTGAAAGGGGCCGGCAGCAAGCGACCTGCAAAGCGCACTCCCGACAAAACCGCTAGCCCCGGTTACCAGCACCTTCATCATATTTTCGACTCAGACAGAAGCGGTCGAACACAGGCAGCGAATTTTTCCAATGAAATATATTCAGAATAATTTTGCTGAAGGACACTCCGCGGGACTCCGCCTAAACTAGACAAGTCGAGTTCACAAATCTCATCGATCAATCTTGCCAAAGCAACCGGATCATTCGGCGGACAGTTCCAACCGATTCCGGTCTCATCTATTATACGGGAGATTTCAGCCCCTTTTTCCATGACAGCTAGAATCGGTTTGTCTGCTGCCATGGAGAAATATGCCTTGCTGGGAACCCCAAGCCCGAACATTCCTTCTTCTAAGGTAACTAAGGCAACGTCACAGGCAGCCAAACCAAAATTCTTTTCGGCTAATGGCAGCCTTCCAAAATACCTCAACCGAGCACACTGATCTTCCAGCGCGTGTTTTTTTACACTGTCGACCAAGGCACCATCTCCAATAAAAGCAAAAACCGCCTTCTCGTTTTTAACCAACTGAATAGCAGAAAGTATGTTTTCTATACCTTGTAATCGACCGACATTACCAAAAAATTGGAAAACCCTTTTACCTTTCCATTCAGGAATATTGATAAAAGGAGCATCCTCTCTCGGTACTGGGAAAACCTCTTTCTCACAGGCCCAATTCGAAATAAAGACCAAAGATCGCGGGTCATTCACCTTCTCTTTCATAAGAGCTTCCATATCGCGCCCTATTACGACTAGACGATCAGCGGATGAGTAAATGAAAGAAAAGAGACGACGTAGAAGCCGGTAGGCAATACTATCTTTCTTCAGAACGCCCGCCGGCACCAAGTTCTCGGGAAACACATCATGCACCAGCAGCACCCACTTGAAACCGAGGGCATACCTTAGCAAGGGAAACGTCATCAGTAGAAGAGCAGGGTTGGTTCCACTCAATACCACATCTCCTCGTCTGGCACGAGAAGTCAATTTTACTGAGAACAGAAACGCCTGAAAAATCTGCGCTAATCCTCTAGAAAGGAGCCTATTCTTATTGCTCCTCGGAAACTTAAAGCATTCTTGCTCAACGGAAGGTGAAACCACAGGCGGGGTTTCACCTGCGGTCAGCGGGAAAATTACGGTTAGCCCACCAAACTCCCGCTGCATCTTTCCTATTATCTTCTCCCAATAGTATCCCGTGGAGTTCTGATTGGCACCGACATACTCAGAAACCACAAATATCCTTGCCATCAACTCCACGCCTCAAGTTAATATTTTTTCCAGACAGTTCGCATGACATAGTCCCGATAGCTATGAACTATGCGAACAATCTTTTCAGAAACGTTGGGCATGCTATAGTCAGCGACCAAGCGTAACATGCGCTCTGCGTCGCGCCTCTGTCCCTCCAACACCTCGAGTGCTTGTAGTACTCGATCCGAATCCAGTCCGACCATCATCACCACAGCCTCTTCCATGCCTTCTGGGCGTTCATGAGCCTCACGAATATTCAAAGCGGGAAAATTCAGTATTGAAGACTCCTCACTGATGGTCCCACTGTCAGAAATAACTGCCTTGGCTGTAATTTGCAGTTTATTGTAATCCTTAAAGCCGAGGGGTTTCAGCAGTTTAATACCCTCGTGAAACTTTGCCCCCGTCGCCTCAATTCTCTTTTTTGTTCTAGGGTGAGTTGATACGATGACGGGCAGCGAGTACTTTTCTGCCACAGCGTTGAGCATAGAAACCAACTTCAAGAAATTCTTATCCGAATCTATGTTTTCCTCTCGGTGCGCACTCACGACAAAGAACCGCTCTGTTTTCAACCCGAGCCTTTCAAGAATATCGGAGGACTCGATCCCGTCACGATAGTGCTCGAGAACTTCGAACATAGGGCTACCAGTCTTGATAACCATGTCTGGAGAAAGTCCTTCACGCAAGAGATAATCACGCGCAATTGTACTATAGGTCAAATTTACATCAGCTGTATGATCGACAATGCGCCGATTTATCTCTTCAGGCACACGCATATCGAAACAGCGATTGCCTGCTTCCATATGAAAGGTCGGTATCTTACGCCGTTTTGCAGGCAGTACCGCCATACAACTATTGGTATCACCCAGCACGAGCAGCGCATCGGGATCTATTTCGCCCAGAACACGATCGACTGCGATTATTACATTCCCTATCGTTTCAGCCCCGGAAGACCCGGCGGCGTTTAGAAAATAATCCGGCTTTCTTATACCGAGGTCCTGAAAAAATATTTCATTAAGTTCGTAATCATAATTCTGTCCAGTATGGACAAGTACATGATCGCAGTACTGATCAAGCTTCGCCATGACCCTAGACAAGCGAATAATCTCAGGACGAGTTCCAACAACCGTAACGACTTTTAGCTTCTGCATTGTTATCTCACTATACCTTACGCACCTTCGCCTACTGAACAAGCGTAGGTATCCGGATTTTCCCGATCAAATACTTCGTTAGCCCACAACATGACTACCATATCGTCAGTTCCGACATTAGTAATGTCATGAGTCCATCCAGGTACTGTTTCGACAATTTCTGCCTTTTCACCATTAGTGCAAATTTCGTAAAATGCCCCGGTCAGGATGTTTCTAAACTTGAAACGTGCCATCCCTTTGATAACCAGAAACTTTTCGGTTTTCGAGTGATGGTAATGCCCGCCCCTGGTAACACCTGGATGAGCCGTAAAAAACGAGAACTGGCCAGAGTCCGCGGTCTTCAGCATCTCGACGAATGTGCCACGCGGATCCGAATGCATTGGCACGTCGTAACTAAAACTATCTTCTGGCAAGAAACTTAGATAAGTCGAGTACAAGGCGCGCGTCAATCCCGAGCCAACCCTTGCGGTAGTCAGTGACTTTCGACTATCACGAAACTCATACAATTGTTCTGCGAGCTCACCAACAGAAATCTGATACTGGGGCTCGACCTGTAGTGAAACTGCATTGGATAGCTTCCCATCCATGACTTTCATGAAGGTGCGAACCACATCATCTATGTATACAAGAGTGATCTCTGCCGAGGAATCGTTAATTTGAATCGGAATATCTCGAATAATATTATGACAAAAAGTCGCAACCGCTGAATTATAATTCGGACGCGACCATTTACCGAATACATTAGGAAGGCGAAATATGTAGACAGGACAACCAATATCCTCACCTAGCACTTGGAGATGCTCTTCTGCGGCTCGCTTGCTTAAACCGTACTCATTATCCACCTCAGCCTGAATGGATGAAGTATAAAGAAGTGGTATGGCTCGTCCATTGGACCTTACCGCCTCACACAGAGCATACGTGAGTTCGGAATTCCCGATCTTAAACTCTTCTGGTTTTTCCGGACGATTGACCCCGGCAAGATGAAAAATAAAATCGACGGAACGAATTAGCTCAGGCAAATTACCAACACTACTCTCGCGGGTGAATGGCACCACCTCGATACCACCCCGCTCTGCAAGATGAGCGCACAGATTCCTTCCAACAAATCCATTCGCGCCAGTTACAAGAACTTTCATCGTTTATTCCTCTGGACTGGCACTCTCGCCACGCTGAATAGCACGAATGAAATCCAACTTCAGCAACAGCTTTTTCATTCCTTCGACATCCAGACGTTTGGTATTATGAGAATTATAGTCCTCTGTATGAGTAATTTTTTCCTCGCCTTGCTCCACAAACTTACTATAGTTCAGATCACGCAAATCTGGGGGGATACGATAATAGTCACCCATGTCTTCAGCACAGGCCATTTCCTCTCGACTAAGAAGCGCCTCATAAAGCTTCTCTCCATGACGCGTACCTATTACATTGATAGGATAACCATTCTTGCCAAGCAATTGAGTAAGCGCATGAGCCAGCACCTCGATGGTTGCAGCCGGTGCTTTCTGTACAAAAAGATCTCCATTGGTACCATGCTCGAAAGCATAAAGCACAAGGTCTACGGCATCCGTAAGCGTCATCATGAAACGTGTCATGTTTGGATCAGTGATTGTGAGAGGCTGGCCTGATCGCATTTGCTCGATAAAGAGAGGAATGACCGAGCCCCTTGAAGCCATGACGTTACCATAACGGGTGCCACAAATTACGGTAGGAGTGCGTTCCAGGTTTCGAGACTTGGCGACCATGACCTTTTCCATCATGGCCTTTGAAATACCCATGGCATTGATTGGGTAAACTGCCTTATCCGTACTCAGACAAACGACTTTTTTGACGCCATTCTGGATAGCAGATTCGAGGACATTTTCCGTTCCGATGACATTGGTCTTCACAGCCTCCATCGGGTAGAACTCACAAGAGGGAACCTGTTTCAATGCAGCCGCATGGAAAATGTAGTCCACACCGCGAGTAGCATTCAGAGTGCTTTGATAGTCGCGGACATCTCCAATATAAAACCTCAACTTGGGGTGAGCATAGCACTTACGCATATCATCTTGATCTTGCCCAGTCCCAGTGGACACCCCGTTAAGCGATAAACTGCAACGAGGTGAATCATGGCAAGACAAGCAACCCCAATGAAACAGACCCGCACCCGCCATTCCCAAGCCTACAAGGACGAAGCGCTGGCTTTGGCCGAGCGCATTGGCGTCAGCAAGGCTGCCGAACAGCTCGGCCTGCATGCTTCCCAGCTCTACGGCTGGCGGAGCAAGAAGCACCAGACTCAGTCCGGCAGCGAGCGCGAGCAGTCGCTGGCCGACGAGAATGCCCGACTCAAGCGGCTGTTGGCCGAGCACGCCGAGGAGCTGGCCATCGTAAAAAAGGCCGCCGCGTACTTTGCCAAGAGCCTCAAGTGAAGTACGCCTTCATGAGGACTCATACCGCGCATTTCTCGATCCAGGCCATGTGTCGCGTGTTGGGCGTTGCCCGCAGCGGTTACTACGCTTGGTGCTCTCGCAGGCCGTCAATGCGCCAGCGGCGAAGAGCCGAACTGGATCGGCAGGTCGCTCAGGCATACAGCGCACGCAAGGGCCGCAGCGGGGCTCCACGGCTTTGCCACGACCTGCGGGAAGCCGGCCTACCCTGCAATCGCAAGACGGTAGCCGCCTCGATGCAACGGCAAGGACTGCGTGCCAAGGCCGCCAAGAAGTTCAAGGCCACGACCAATTCTCAGCACTCCCTGCCAGTGGCAGAGAACTTGCTCAAGCAGGATTTCAAGGCATCTGCGCCAAATCAGAAATGGGTGGGTGACATCACCTACCTGTATACGGAGGAAGGCTGGCTGTATCTGGCAGTGGTCATCGATCTGTATTCACGGATGGTGATCGGCTGGGCCATGAACGAACGCATGACGGCCGACTTGGTTTGCGATGCCTTGCACATGGCGCTGTGGCGACGTAGGCAGCCTAATGACGTGATCGTGCATAGCGACCGCGGCAGCCAGTACTGCTCAGCGGCTTACCAGGAGCTGATCCGCGCCCATCACTTGCGATGCAGCATGAGCGCCAAAGGCAACTGCTACGACAATGCCTGTGCAGAGAGCTTCTTCCACAGCCTGAAGGTCGAGTGCATCCACGGCGAGCGCTTCACGAGCCGCGCCCAGATGCGTGAAACCGTGTTTGAATACGTCGAAACCGATTACAACCGCCAGCGGCGACACAGCACGCTGGGGCACATCAGCCCAGAGGCCTTCGAGGCCAGGATGTGTGCTTAAACCCGTGTCCACGGCTGCTGGGCAAGATCATCTTGCTTCTTCTCATCCCGACTGAATACACGTATTTCACCAATATCTGTATCCAGAAAACGCTTCAAAACGGCATTTCCAAAGGAACCAGTTCCACCGGTAATTAACAGAACAGAGTTCTTATCCATACACCACCTCTTTACTAATGTGTTCAACGTCCCTTTTCCGCCTCAAAATATAAAGAAAGCGAAAAACAACGAGCCAGAACAATGCAGCCCCTACCGGATGGAAAAGCCCACCGCCGCTAAAGACATAATTAACGAACCAGATTATAAATGCAGAGCATAAGAAGCCTAACTCTGTACAAGCTGTTTTTCTTCGCCGGAAGACAAGCAAAAATACAGAGTAGACAAAAAGCAACAATAGCAAAAGAACAGCCAAGCCACCAAAAATGAAACCATAGATGCAAAGCAGCTCGACAATACCATTGTGCGCCATTGGATATTGCGCATACCCTAGAACCCCCCCTCCCCCAAAAACGCCCGCGCCCAAAACAAGTATCTCGCTACCGTAGAAAGACAATGTTTCCAAAGGCAGTGCAGTTACCCGATCGAATATGGATTCGAAGAATGGAACATCTTGCGAGACTGAGGAATCGGAGGTGAGGAGCCCGACAATCAGTCGATGCACGGTTTCCAGACTGCCAGCCCCGAAGTCTGCAAGGAAAAATACAGATAAACCCAGCCCTGCAAGAAGGAAGGTGAAAAACAAGTATGTCTTTTTGATCAGTTTTAGCCAATAGGCAAAGAATAAGACAATGACGATATTGGCCAGAGCAGCTTTCTGCAGCGACAGCATCGCCCCCAAGCAAAGAAGAAAGAAACATACCACGCGCGCCCAACCCTTTAGATAAAAGAGTGAAGCAAGTGCGGGAACTCCCACCATAACACCATATGCGGTCAAACTTCCTACCAATGATGCAAAACGGGCGCCCCCAGCACGCTCACTGGCTTCAGCGAACCATTCTATAGGTCCAAATACATACTGCCAGAGAAAAGAAAGAGCCGCCAGACTGAAGAAAAATGAAATAAGTTGCATGGGCACTTTTAGATTATCTCTGGCAAGAACCATAGCAACAAAGAGAAGAGGTAATGATGCCCACAACCTGAAAATCCCTATGGAATAGTCTCCATATAGATCGAACCATAACACCGAAACGAGCGAGGCATACGTCCAGAAGAAAATAACAAATATTCCTAATGCGCTATATTTAATATCCCTCCAGTTATTAATAAATAAGAGAAAAAACAGCCCACAAAACCCAGCAAGAACTAAATAATACGCACCGGATAGATTTCGGAGAATATGAAAGAGAAACACAAAAAGGAGAACCAGAGCAACGCTTCTCTGCTTCACGAGTACCACCCATCTTTGTTTGCTTTCTCTTTGGAAAGTTTCGACTTTCTATCGAGAACCCCCTTCCGATAGGATGAGGCCAAAACGAGCCTATAAGCAGCTCTAGAGTAGAGCCATCGAATAATAGAGTCCGTTTTCTCTAGAGAATGAAT
This sequence comes from Pseudomonas sp. KBN12P06040, assembly GCF_037574965.1. Taxonomy (NCBI): domain Bacteria; kingdom Pseudomonadati; phylum Pseudomonadota; class Gammaproteobacteria; order Pseudomonadales; family Pseudomonadaceae; genus Pseudomonas; species Pseudomonas sp. KBN12P06040. Next base: position 2,059,947 of record NZ_JBBELS010000001.1, on the reverse strand, counting down.
AAGAATATTTGAAAACTTTGACTCCAGCGCAAGACACAGCACTGCTCTGAATAGACTCTGAAACTTGCTTGACAAAGCAAAGCCCGGCTCCATCCATCGTATAGGACCAAGAGTCTCAAGGTCATCAGTTGTTGCAACTTTCATGAATTCCGGCATTCCGTCACGGGCGGCATGATAGTACTTGCGACAGAACTTCGAAATACTGCCTTCCGGTTCGACATGCTCGATTTCAGCCCGACAAGGAAGAACAGAATAACCAAGCTTGCCAACCCTTAACCCAAACTCCGTATCTTCAAAGCCGTATCCAACAAATCGCTCATCAAAAAGAGCATTATCTTGGAGCAGAATATCCCTCTCAGCAAGCATATTCATGGTAACAATAGTTTTATACCCCAAGGAGTTGGGCAGCGGCTTGTCAGCAGAGAAGTGACAACTATCCCTATAGCGATAGTAATTACTCGTCGACACCAATGAGCAAGAAAATCTGACACCACCGCACCAGATAACGCGTTCCCCCCTTCGAGAGTTAGCAGCGTTCAGAAAATTCGAGAGATGAGCAGGATCTGGCACACAATCATCATCAAGAAGCACTACGTAGCGCCCCTTCGCTAAACGAACGCCTTTATTTCGTTTTGCACTAGCCGAATTCAGCTCAGCCTGCTCAAGACGGACGTTGAAGCCCTGAACCGCTTCGAACTCGCGGACCACATCGGGTGTTTCATCACCACTATTACTGTCGACAACAATAACTTCAAAATCCTTAAAAGCCAGAGACTGCGCTACAAGGCCGGCCAGGACCAATTTTAGTTCCTTGGGACGACGCCAAGTACTAACGACGACACTCAACAACATCAAAGTCCCCTTTTCTCTCTCAACTTAACCGTGGCCAGGAAAAACATTCCCATCCCCAAAGAGACCTCTGTAACGACCAGCGTCCACGCTCCAAAAAGCTCATCCCCCCAAAGCGCCAAGAGGATAAATGTTAATACCCCGCCCAATTCCGCAAAAAAAATTGCTCGCAAATATACACCATCATACCCAGAAGGAACAAGAGTCAACCCTCCATACAGAACACCAATACAAGCAAACACTGGCACTATCGAAAACATTCTTATTACAACAGTTAGACCTCTGGACTGTTCCGGGAATAGGAGATATGAAATGTATTCAGAAAATAAGAAAAGAAATAAACAACTAGGAATAGCTATTAGTAACATCAGACCTAGCGCTTTCCTTCTTAAACTGCCGACTGCCGGGTCGGCACTCGCATACATCCTGCTAAAAGTCGGAAATAGAGCGCTAGCTATGGGTGAAGTAGCAGCCGCGATCCCGCGAAGGAATTTATCCGCAGTAGAAAGCACTCCGGCCGCGGAGGCTCCACCAACAACACCAACCGCCGCAACGAGCACTTGCATGTGCAAGCTAAGAAAAGCCAGAGAAAGAAAAGATCGAGCACCGTCACGCAATATATCGAGAATTCTGTCTTTCTCGAGAACCGGGCGCCACCGTATTCCCATAGAAAATAAAATACAACAGAGAGCACTTCCACCTATGACATAGGAAAAACCAAACCCCAACGAAGCCAGCACAAGGTCAGAATCCTTCGTGACAAAAAAAACGACCAATAGGAAATAAAATACCTTAGACAAAAAATTGGTAAGCGCCAACCATCCAAACAGCGCTCTTCCCTGAAAGAACCATACTGCTTGAAGATAATTTCCAACTACTGCCGGAAGAGCAGCCGCAACCAATACAAGCAAGGGGATTGGTAAAATAGAAGATACAGCCAAAATGGCCAGCACTAAAAGTGAAAGCAGCAACAATAAGAATCTAGCACTCTGTACAACAGAAAAGAAACTAGACAGTTCAACTTTGTTATCGATAATGGCAGCCTTTCTTGATCCTGCCAGAATAAATCCAAAGTCTACCAGTTGACATAGAATGACAGCCACGGCCTGGGCAATCACCAATTGGCCAAACGCTTCGCTTGACAATGTTCTCGTGAGAAAAGGAATCGCAGCAAGAGGCAAAAGATAGTTGCTGCCCATGGATATACCGGAGTAGAAAACGCCCCGCCTTATTGACATTCTACTCGATACCCCCTAATACAATTCAACAACTACAACAAGTAAACCCTGATGCCAGTAAGTGGCATCAGGGTTTAGATCAAAACTTAGCGAAGAGAGCCATCGCTACGAAGCTTCCTTATAAAACCAGCGAGCACTGCGAGTAGAATTCCAATTATCAATCCTGCCAAAGTACCTATAGTAACTATAAGAATCTTCTTCGGCTTAATGGGTTGATTTGAAAAAGAGAGTCCCTCGTCTTCCTTGTAGACAGCCACCGCATCAGAATCCACAGACAAACTGGAGTTCCAAGATAGTTTCTCTTGGAGAGTTCTCAACTCAGGAATGAATGGAGCATCTACACTACGCGACTCAAGATTGTTGATTTCAGCGCGCAGCGCCTTAGCTCCTCGCATGTACATCAAGTCACCATCCATGATCGAGGAGAGTTGTTGCTCGGACGCCCCTTCTATTAATGGCGGGCCATCTATCTTGAGCGACTCCGCAATCAGCAATGCCTCCTTCAAACGTGCAATTCTATCATCACGGCGGCCCTTCGCCATATTCTGCAGCACGGTTATGCGGCTCTGCATTGCAGCATTTCTTACCTGGAAATCTCTACCTGCACTATCAATAACCTCATGCACGGCCCGATCCGCAGCCAAACGCACGAAAGCTTGTGCCCATGTAGCAAGAACCTCTCGCTTCGTGCCCTCCACAATTACCGTATAACGGTCTGCATCTGGCTTGTTAGCAGGATCAATCTTTACCTCTTTGGAGAACTTCTTATAAAACTCCTCCTGCTCATCTTCGCTTTCCGCTCCCTCACCCACCTGGGGAAGTTATATCTTATAGAAGAACTCTTTTTTATTCTCATCCGAAAGCAGATTGCGCGAAAAGATCGCATAGATACTTCTAACAGTATATGCATCTAGGCCATTCTCCCTTCTACCAACATTGAAACCTTCGATAGACCCAAGAGCAGGAGGCACTACTGCAACCCTATATTCATATACAGGCTTACTCAGATACGCATAGGTAAAAGACCCGATTAATGCAAGAAGAGTAGTCAGAAGAATCAGAACCTTGTTAACCCAAAGCTCCTTGACCAGCTTCACCAGGTCAACCTCACCATCAGCCGTCATCAAAGAAGAATTCTGCTTATTCACATTCAGTCCATCATCAGTCCAATCGGAAACTCTATCAGGGGAAAAGCCCAACAAGATATATTGGACACCACGATCCCCGACAAGTTCTACACGGAAGGTTGTCTTGACGACTTATGATGCGCAAAGCCTGCAAAAACTCCAAAAAACCAACCGAGCAGACCGCCCGCAACAAACACCAATGAAAATAACAATGCACTCGGAATCGCAGGCGTCTCCCACCCCAAGAAGGAAAATTGGATAAGAGCACGATTTTCCAAAGTAAAAATAATTGCCGACAAGGCCACAACCACTATCAGTAGCCCAACAAGCATTCTTTTAAGCGTGCGCATGAATACCTCCATACCAAGCAGGTCAAGCCTCTAAACAGCCTTATTCCGGCTCGTTGACCCGATCCCGCAACTCCTTGCCCGGCTTGAAGTGCGGCACGAACTTGCCGTCGAGGCGTACCGACTCCCCGGTCTTGGGGTTGCGACCGACGCGCGGGGCGCGGTAGTGCAAGGAAAAGCTGCCGAAACCACGGATCTCGATCCGGTCCCCGGTCGCCAGGGCCTGGGACATTTGCTCCAGCATGGTCTTGATTGCCAACTCGACATCCTTCGCGGACAGTTGCCCCTGATGGGTAACGATCCGTTCGATCAACTCCGACTTGGTCATGGTTTTCCCTTCTTTTTCAAGCGGCTAGATCAGCTCAGGTCTCTTTTAGCATGCTGATCAGTCTTTGAACAGGTCCAAGAAGGGGAAAACGAAAAAGGGCGGCCTAGACCGCCCTTTTTCATGATGGATCAGAGACTTAGCCCTGATTCCCCATCTGAGCACGGATCAGATCACCGATGGTGGTCGGACCAGCGCTTTCTACTTCCTGCTTACGCAGTTCTTTCATTGCGTCCTTCTCGTCGTCGACGTCCTTGGACTTGACGGAGAGGCTGATGACGCGGCTCTTGCGGTCGATGCTGATGATCTTGGCTTCGACTTCCTCGCCTTCCTTCAGGACGTTGCGCGCGTCTTCGACGCGGTCACGGCTGATTTCGGAAGCCTTCAGGATACCTTCGATGTCGTCGCCCAGGCTGATGACAGCGCCTTTGGCGTCGACTTCCTTCACGGTACCGCGGACGATGCTGCCTTTCTCGTGCAGGGACGCGTAGTTGGAGAACGGATCGTCTTCCAGCTGCTTGATGCCCAGGGAGATGCGCTCGCGCTCCGGGTCGACCGACAGGATGACGGTTTCCAGCTCGTCGCCCTTCTTGAAGCGACGTACGGCTTCTTCGCCGACTTCGTTCCAGGAGATGTCGGACAGGTGGACCAGGCCGTCGATACCGCCGTCCAGACCGATGAAGATACCGAAGTCGGTGATCGACTTGATGGTACCGGAGATACGGTCACCCTTGTTGAACTGGCTGGAGAAGTCTTCCCACGGGTTGGATTTGCACTGCTTGATACCCAGGGAGATACGACGACGCTCTTCGTCGATGTCCAGAACCTGAACTTCCACTTCGTCGCCAACCTGGACGACTTTCGACGGATGGATGTTCTTGTTGGTCCAGTCCATTTCGGAGACGTGTACCAGGCCTTCCACGCCCTCTTCCAGCTCGGCGAAGCAGCCGTAGTCGGTGAGGTTGGTGACGCGGGCCATGACGCGGGTGCCTTCCGGGTAACGCGCCTTGATGGCAACCCACGGGTCTTCGCCCAGTTGCTTCAGGCCCAGGGATACACGGTTGCGCTCGCGGTCGAACTTCAGGACCTTGACGTCGATCTCGTCGCCAACGTTGACGATCTCGGACGGATGCTTGATGCGCTTCCAGGCCATGTCGGTGATGTGCAGCAGGCCGTCTACGCCGCCCAGGTCCACGAATGCGCCGTAGTCGGTGAGGTTCTTGACGATACCCTTGACCTGCTGGCCTTCCTGCAGCGATTCCAGCAGAGCTTCACGCTCGGCGCTGTTCTCGGCTTCCAGGACGCTGCGGCGGGAAACGACAACGTTGTTGCGCTTCTGGTCGAGCTTGATGACCTTGAACTCGAGCTCTTTGCCTTCCAGGTGGGTGGTGTCGCGAACCGGACGCACGTCGACCAGCGAACCCGGCAGGAACGCGCGGATGCCGTTGACGTCGACGGTGAAACCGCCCTTGACCTTGCCGTTGATGACGCCCTTGACCACTTCGTCGGCAGCGAAAGCCGCTTCCAGAACAATCCAGCTCTCGGCGCGCTTGGCTTTCTCGCGGGACAGCTTGGTCTCGCCAAAGCCGTCTTCTACCGCGTCCAATGCGACGTGGACTTCGTCACCCACCTTGATGGTCAGTTCGCCCTGTTCGTTGTAGAACTGCTCGACCGGGATGACGCCCTCGGATTTCAGACCGGCATGGACGGTGACCCAGTCACCATCGATGTCGACCACGATGCCGGTGATGATGGCACCCGGCTGCATGTCGAGGGATTTCAGACTTTCTTCAAAGAGTTCTGCGAAGCTTTCGCTCATGTTCATACCTGTAGTCAAAGGCCCGGAAGGGCCCGATTCCGCATCACCAGCCAATGCGGTCAAGTCATTAAATGAAGCCGCAGGACAATTTGCTGGTTTCCTGCTAGCTTCTGATTGCACTCCCGAATGGGAATGCCCAGTTGGGTTGTTCTGCGATGGCGCCATCCAAGTCGAGAGGCAACCCTCACCGCACCTGCAAAACGCCACAACATAAGGTCTGGAATATTAGCAACCAGGCCCTGTATCGTCAATTCCCGCGCCGAAACCTCAGACGTCCCAGCCCTGCCGCTCGCAGTGCCGGATGATCGTCTCGACCACCGCCTCGATGCTCATTTCGGTGGAGTCCAGCAGGATCGCGTCATCGGCCGGTTTCAGCGGCGCGACCGCGCGCTGGCTGTCGCGCTCGTCGCGCTCGCGGATTTCTTCCAGCAAGGCAGACTGGTCAACATCCGCGCCCTTCGCCTTCAACTGCAGGTAGCGTCGACGCGCACGCTCCTCCGCCGAGGCGGTGAGGAAGATCTTCAGAGGCGCATCGGGAAACACCACGGTGCCCATGTCGCGGCCGTCGGCCACCAACCCCGGCGCTTCGAGGAACGCCCGCTGGCGCTGCAGCAACGCATCGCGCACGGCCGGTAAGGCGGCGACCTGTGAGGCGCCGGCACCGACCTGCTCGGTACGGATCACATCGGTCACTTCCTCGCCTTCGAGAATGATGCGCTGCCCATGGCTGCCATCGGCGGCGACGAACTGCACATCGAGGTGCGCAGCCAGGACCTTCAGCGCCTCTTCATTGGTCAGGTCGACACCATGGTTGACCGCGGCGAACGCCAACAGCCGATAAAGCGCCCCGGAATCCAGCAGGTTCCAGCCCAGGCGCCGGGCGAGCAGCCCGGCGACCGTGCCCTTGCCGGCGCCACTGGGGCCATCGATGGCGAGCATCGGTACAGCGCCGTTCATCAATTGTTCTCCACGGCGACCCGGATACCGGTCTGGGCACACAGGGCGAGGAAGTTGGGGAAGGAGGTGGCGACGTTGGCGCAATCGTGGATGCGGATCGGCCCGCTGGCGCGCAGCGAAGCGACGCTGAAGGACATGGCGATACGGTGGTCGCCGTGCGCCCAGACTTCGCCGCCACCGAACGCACCACCCTCGATGACGATACCATCCGGGGTCGGCTCGGCCTTCACGCCCAGGGCCTTCAGGCCGTCGGCCATGACCTGGATACGGTCCGACTCCTTGACCCGCAGCTCTTCGGCGCCACGCAGGACCGTGCGCCCCTCGGCGCAGGCGGCAGCCACGAAGAGTACCGGGAACTCGTCGATAGCCAGTGGCACCAGGTCCTCGGGAATGTCGATGCCCTTGAGCCGCGCGGAGCGCACGCGGATGTCGGCGACCGGCTCGCCGCCGACCTCGCGCTGGTTTTCCAGGCTCAGGTCACCACCCATCAGGCGCAGGATCTCGATGACGCCGACGCGCGTCGGGTTGATGCCGACGTGCTGCAGGACCAGTTCCGAACCTTCGGCGATACTGGCGGCAACCAGGAAGAAGGCTGCCGAGGAAATGTCGGCCGGGACCTCGATATGGGTGGCGCTCAACTTATGCCCGGATTCGACCTTGGCGGTGCTGCCCTCGACTTCCACCGGATAGCCGAAGCCGCGCAGCATGCGCTCGGTGTGGTCGCGGGTCGGCGCCGGCTCGGTGACCGAGGTCTCACCCGCGGCGTAGAGCCCGGCGAGCAACAGGCAGGACTTCACCTGGGCGCTGGCCATCGGCATGTCGTAATGCATACCGGTGAGGCGCTGGCCGCCGCGAATGGTCATCGGCGGACGGCCTTCCGGCCCCGTCTCGATTACCGCGCCCATCTCGCGCAGCGGCTTGGCTACGCGATTCATCGGCCGCTTGGAAAGGGAAGCGTCGCCGGTCAGGGTGCTGTCGAACGGCTGGGCCGCCAGCAGACCGCTGAGCAGACGCATGGAAGTACCGGAGTTACCCAGGTAGATCGGCCCAGGCGGCGCCTTGAGGCCGTGCAGGCCAACGCCATGGACGGTGACGCGGCCGTTCTGCGGCCCCTCGATCACCACTCCCATGTCGCGGAACGCCTGGATGGTTGCCAGTGCGTCCTCGCCCTCGAGGAAGCCCTCCACTTCGGTGGTGCCTTCGGCCAGGGAGCCGAGCATGATCGAGCGATGGGAGATCGACTTGTCGCCCGGTACCCGGATGGTTCCGGACAGGCTGCCGCCCGGCTGGGCCAGATAAATCAGGTCGTTGTTGTGCATGGCGTCCACATAGGCCCGACGGGCCAGGATTTTGCTGAAATGCTCACGGGCTACCCGGGCGCGCGTGAAAACGCCCAACAACTGGTGCCCGTCCCCAGTGTCGACGGCCTCGCGCAGCGCGTCGAGGTCGTCACGAAAAACATCCAGTGTACGCAGCACCGCCTCGCGATTGGCGAGAAAGATGTCGTGCCACATCACCGGGTCGCTGCCGGCGATCCGTGTGAAATCACGGAAACCGCCGGCGGCATAGCGGAAGATCTCCAGGTTCTCGCTGCGCTTGGCCAGGGAGTCGACCAGGGTGAAGGCCAGCAGGTGAGGCAGGTGGCTGGTGGCCGCCAGAACCTCGTCGTGATGCTCGACCTCCATGTGCTCGACGTCCGCGCCCAGCGCGCGCCACAGGCTGTCGACCAGCGCCAGCGCGTCGGCATCGGTCTCCGCGGAGGGCGTGAGAATCACCTTGTGCCGGCGGAACAGGGTCGCCTTCGCCGCGGTCACTCCGCTCTGCTCGGAACCCGCGATCGGATGCCCCGGTACCAGGTACCGCGGCATCCCGCCGAACGCGGCACGCGCGGCACGCACGATATTGCCCTTGGCGCTGCCAACGTCGGTCAATACAGCCTTGCCCAGATCGAGTTTCGCCAGGTCGGCCAGCACCCGTTCCATCGCCAGGATCGGCACCGCCAGCTGGATCACGTCGGCGCCGACGCAGGCGCGGCCAAGATCCTCCTCGCAACGGTCGACCACGCCGAGTTCCACCGCCAGGCGGCAAGACTCGGCATCCCGATCCACGCCGACCACTTCGCGGAACAACCCTTTGCTCCGCAACCCCTTGGCGAAGGAGCCGCCGATCAGGCCCAGCCCCACCACCACCAGGCGGCCCAGCTTAGGGGTCGACTGTTGCAGCGGCGTGACCTCAGTCATGCGCCAGCACCTTGCCCAGCGCCTGGAGGAAACGATCGTTCTCTTCCGGCAGCCCGATGGAGACGCGCAGGAAGGTCGGCATCCCGTAGCCAGCCACCGGACGCACGATCACGCCTTCGCGCAGCAGCGCCTGGTAAACCGGACCGGCATCACGAGCCAGATCCACGGCGATGAAGTTGCCCTTCGAGGGAATCCAGGACAGGCCCAACGCGTGAAAGCCATCCTCCAGCTGCGCCATGCCGGAATCGTTTAGGCGGCGACTCTGCGCCAGGTAGTCATGGTCATCCAGCGCCGCGCAGGCAGCCGCCAGGGCCAGGCTATTGACATTGAACGGCTGGCGCACGCGGTTGAGCACATCGGCCACCGCCTTGCTCGAAAGCGCGTAGCCGACCCGCAGCGAAGCCAAGCCATAGGCCTTGGAGAAGGTCCGCGAGACCAGCAGGTTGGGATGGTGCGCCAGGTAGTCCAGGCCATCGGGCAGCTCGTCGCCCTCGGCGTATTCGATATAGGCCTCGTCCAGCACCACCAGCACCTCCGCCGGCACCTGGGCGAGGAACCGCTCCAGGGCGTCCGCACCGAACCAGGTCCCGGTCGGGTTGTTCGGGTTGGCGACGAACACCACGCGAGTTTGCCTATCGATGGCGGCGAGCATCGCTTCCAGGTCATGCCCCCAGGCGCGCGCCTTGACCGCCCGCCCCTCGGCGCCCACGGCCTGGGTGGCGATCGGGTAGACGGCGAAGGCATGTTCGCTGAACACGGCGTTCAGACCAGGCGCGAGGTAGGCACGGGCGACCAGGTCGAGAATGTCGTTGGAGCCGTTGCCCAGGGTCACCTGCGCCGCATCCACCGCGCAACGCTCGGCCAGCTTGCGCTTGAGTTCGAAACCGTTGCCGTCAGGATAACGGGTCAGTTCCGCCAGTTCGGCGCGGATAGCCTCCAGCGCCTTTGGGCTCGCACCCAGCGGGTTCTCGTTGCTGGCGAGCTTGACGATCGCCGCAGGGTCGATGCCCAGCTCGCGGGCCAGTTCGTCCACCGGCTTGCCAGGGACGTAGGGCGACAGCTTTTGCACCCCCGGCTGGGCCAGGGCAAGGAAATCGGACATGGATAGTTCAGCCTCGACGCGGGACGGGGCATTCATCGATGACCCGTCTCTTCGGAATGACAGCGCGCTCAGAGCACCGCTTTCGGATAGGAGCCCAGGACCTTCAGGGCGACGGCTTCCTGGCCGATCTTCTCCAGGACGTCCTTGATCAGCGGTTCTTTATGGTGGCCGACGAAATCGATGAAGAACACGTAGGTCCATTTGCCGCTGCGCGACGGGCGGGTTTCGATGCGGGTCAGGTCGATACCGTTGTTGTGGAACGGTACCAGCAGCTCGTGCAGGGCTCCCGGCTTGTTGCGCATGGAAACGATGATCGAGGTCTTGTCGTCGCCGGTCGGCGGAACCTCCTGGTTGCCGATGATCAGGAAGCGCGTGGAGTTGTCCGGGCGGTCCTCGATCTTCTCGTGCAGCTTGCTCAGGTCGTACAGGCTGGCCGCCATGTCGCCGGCGATCGCCGCCGAATTCCACTCGCTCTTCACCCGCTTGGCCGCGTCGGCGTTGCTCGACACCGCCACCCGCTCGACGCTCGGGTAGTGCGAGTCCAGCCACTTGCGACATTGCGCGAGGGATTGGGCATGGGAATAGATCCGGGTGATGTTGTCGGTCTTGGTGGTTTCGCCGACCAGCAGGTGATGGTGGATACGCAACTCGACTTCGCCGCAGATCACCATGTCGTGCTCGAGGAAGCTGTCGAGGGTATGGTTGACCGCCCCCTCGGTGGAGTTTTCCACAGGCACCACGCCGAAGTTCACCGCGCCGGCGGCGACCTCGCGGAACACCTCGTCGATCGCCGCCATCGGCGTGCTGATCACCGCGTTGCCGAAATGCTTGAGTGCCGCGGCCTGGGTAAAGGTGCCCTCGGGTCCGAGATAGGCCACTTTCAGCGGCTGCTCAAGCGCCAGGCAGGACGACATGATCTCGCGGAACAGCCGCGCGACCTCTTCGTTGTCCAGCGGCCCCTTGTTCAATTGCATGATGTGCTTGAGCACCCAGGCTTCGCGCTCGGGACGGTAGAACACCGGCGCCTCGCCCTCGCCCAGGGTTTGGGTCTTCACTCGCGCCACGTCCTGGGCGCAACGGGCACGCTCGCTGATCAGCTCGAGCAACTTCTCGTCGAGGCTGTCGATGCGCAGGCGCAAGGCCTTGAGCTGGTCCTGGTCCGCCATCAGCCGTGCTCCTTCTCGAACTCCGCCATGTATGCGACCAGCGCCTCGACCGCGTCCAGGCCAAGGGCGTTGTAGATGGAAGCGCGCATGCCGCCGACCGAGCGGTGGCCTTTCAGGTTGAGCAGCCCGCGCGCCTCGGCGCCTTCCAGGAACGGCTTGTCGAGACGCTCGTCGGCCAGGCGGAACGGCACGTTCATCCAGGAGCGGGCGCTCGGCTGGATCGGGTTGGTGTAAAAGTCGCTGGCATCGATGGTCTTGTACAGCAGGTCCTTCTTGGCGCGGTTGCGCTGCTCCATCGCGGTCACCCCGCCCTGCTCCTTCAGCCATTCGAAGACCAGGCCGGACAGGTACCAGGAGTAGGTCGCCGGGGTGTTGTACATGGAACCGTTGTCCGCGGCGATCTTGTAGTTGAGCATGGTCGGGCAGACGCTGCGGGCGCGGCCGAGCAGGTCTTCGCGAACGATCACCACCACCAGGCCGGACGGGCCGATGTTCTTCTGCGCCCCGGCATAGATCAGGCCGAAGCGGGACACGTCGAGCGGGCGCGAGAGGATATCGGAGGACATGTCGGTGACCAGCGGCACGTCGCCGGTCTCGGGAATCCAGTCGAACTCGAGGCCGCCGATGGTCTCGTTGGAGGCGTAGTGCACATAGGCCGCGTCCTTGGTCAGCGTCCACTCGTTCTGACCCGGAATGGCGAAGTAATCGTACTCCTTGGCGCTGGCCGCGACATTCACTGTGCCATAGCGACGAGCCTCCTCGATGGCCTTCTTCGACCAGATACCGGTATCGATATAGTCGGCGACGCCATCTTCGGGCAGCAGGTTCAGCGGAATCTCGGCGAACTGCTGGCTGGCGCCGCCCTGCAGGAACAGCACCTTGTAGTCCGAGGGAATGTCGAGCAGGTCGCGCAGGTCCTGCTCGGCCTTGCTGGCGATGGCCACGTAGTCATCACTACGGTGGCTCATTTCCATGACCGAAAGGCCCTTGCCCCGCCAGTCGAGAAGCTCGGCCTGGGCACGTTGCAGAACTGCGTCGGGAAGCGCCGCGGGACCGGCGCAGAAATTGAAGGCTCGCTTGCTCACATCCACTCTCGCTATAGGTAGGGCGGATAGCCGTGAGTTATCCGCCGAGGTCATCGGCCGGGCGGGCGCAGGCGCCCGCCCCGAGCCTTACTCTTCGTTGCCTTCCGCTTCCGCCGCGGGCTCGGACTCGGACTCGGCCGACTCGCCCAGAGATTCGGCAGCTTCCTCGCCCTCGGGCAGGTCCTCGTCATCTCCGCCCGACGGCTCCTGGACACGCTCCAGACCGACCAGTACCTCGTCGCTGGCGAGCTTGATCAGGGTTACGCCCTGGGTATTGCGGCCGGACAGGGAGACTTCGTCGACACGCGTCCGCACCAGGGTGCCCTGGTCGGAAATCAGCATGATCTCCTCGCCTTCCTGGACCTGTACCGCGGCGATCAGCGCGCCGTTGCGCTCGTTGGTGACCATGGCGATCACCCCCTGGCCGCCGCGGCCGCGACGCGGGAACTTGCTCAGCGGGGTACGCTTGCCGAAGCCGCGCTCGGAGGCGGTGAGGATCTGCGCCCCGGACTCCGGAATCAGCATGGAGATCAGCTGCTGCCCCTTGCCCAGGCGCATGCCACGTACGCCGCGGGCGTTGCGGCCCATGATGCGCACCACGCTCTCGGCGAAGCGGATCACCTTGCCGGCGCTGGAGAACAGCATGACTTCCTTGGCGCCATCGGTGATCGCGGCGGCGATCAGGGTGTCGCCCTCTTCCAGCTTGAGCGCGATCAGGCCGCTGCTGCGCGGACGGCTGAACTGCACCAGCGGGGTCTTCTTCACGGTACCGAAGGCGGTGGCCATGAAGATGTAGGCGCCGGTCGGCTCGGCCACCAGCTCGGCGGTCTCGCCCTCGACTTCCTCGACCTCGGCGGCCTCAACCACCTCGCCCTCGAGCACCGCGCCTTCGGCTTCGTCGAGGTCGTCATCGGCGCCACCGTTCTGCTGCAGCGCCTCCAGGTCGATCTGCAACATCGCGGTGATCCGCTCGCCCTCATCCAGCGGCAGCAGGTTCACCAGCGGCCGGCCACGCGCGGTACGCGAGGCTTCCGGAATCTCGAAGGTACGCAGCCAGTAGACCTTGCCCTTGCTGGAGAACAGCAGGAGGGTCGCATGGCTGTTGGCCACCAGCAGGTGTTCGATGTAGTCCTCGTCCTTCATCCCGGTGGCGGACTTGCCTTTGCCGCCGCGACGCTGCGCCTGGTAGGCGGCCAGCGGCTGGGACTTGGCGTAGCCGCCGTGGGAGATGGTCACCACGCGGTCTTCCTCGGTGATCAGGTCGGCGATGGTCAGGTCGACCTGGGAAGCCACGATCTCGGTGCGGCGAGCATCGCCGAATTCGGCCTTGACCGCTTCCAGTTCCTCACGGATCACCTCCATCAGGCGCGCCGGGTTGGTCAGGATGCGGATCAGCTCGCCGATCAGGTTGAGGATTTCCTGGTATTCGGAGAGCAGCTTCTCGTGCTCCAGGCCGGTCAGGCGATGCAGGCGCAGCTCGAGGATCGCCTGGGCCTGTTCCGGCGACAGGTAGTACTTGCCGTCGCGCAGGCCGTACTGCGGATCCAGGTCTTCCGGACGACAGGCGTCGGCGCCGGCACGCTCGACCATCGCTTCCACCGCGCTGGACTCCCAGGCAGTGGCGATCAGGCGTTCCTTGGCCTCGGCCGGGGTCGGCGAACTCTTGATCAGCTCGATCACCGGATCGATGTTCGACAGGGCGACCGCCTGGCCTTCCAGGATGTGCCCGCGCTCGCGGGCCTTGCGCAGCTCGTAGACGGTACGCCGGGTCACCACTTCGCGGCGGTGGCGGACGAACACCTCGAGCATGTCCTTCAGGTTCAGCGTGCGCGGCTGGCCGTCGACCAGGGCCACCACGTTGATGCCGAACACGCTCTGCAGCTGGGTCTGGGCATAGAGGTTGTTGAGGACCACCTCGCCCACCTCGCCGCGACGCAGCTCGATGACCACGCGCATGCCGTCCTTGTCAGACTCGTCGCGCAGCTCGGAAATACCCTCGATCTTCTTCTCTTTCACCAGCTCGGCGATCTTCTCGATCAACCGCGCCTTGTTCAACTGGTACGGCAGCTCGGTGATGATAATCTGCTCGCGACCGCCGCCCTTCTCCATCTCCTCGACGACGGCGCGGGCACGGATGTAGATGCGCCCGCGACCGGTGCGGTAGGCCTCGATGATCCCGGCGCGGCCGTTGATGATGCCGGCGGTGGGGAAGTCCGGACCGGGGATGTACTGCATCAGCTCATCGACGGTCAGGTCGGGGTTGTCCATCAGCGCCAGGCAGCCGTCGATCACTTCGCCGAGGTTGTGCGGCGGGATGTTGGTCGCCATGCCCACGGCGATACCGCTGGAACCGTTGACCAGCAGGTTGGGAATCTTGGTCGGCATGACCGCCGGGATCTGCTCGGTGCCATCGTAGTTGGGCACCCAGTCGACGGTTTCCTTTTCCAGGTCCGCCAGCAGTTCGTGGGCCAGCTTGGCCATGCGCACTTCGGTGTATCGCATGGCTGCGGCGTTGTCGCCGTCCACCGAACCGAAGTTGCCCTGGCCGTCTACCAGCATGTAGCGCAGCGAGAACGGCTGCGCCATGCGCACGATGGTGTCGTAGACCGCGATGTCGCCGTGCGGGTGGTACTTACCGATCACGTCGCCGACCACACGGGCGGATTTCTTGTAGGGCTTGTTCCAGTCGTTGCCCAGCTCGCTCATGGCATAAAGCACACGGCGGTGCACCGGCTTCAGGCCGTCACGTGCATCCGGCAGGGCCCGCCCGACGATCACGCTCATCGCGTAGTCGAGATAGGACTGTTTCAGCTCGTCTTCGATATTGACCGGGAGAATTTCTTTGGCCAGTTCGCCCATGAGAAGCCTGGTTCCTTTTTCTGGTGGAACTTCGCCGCCTCGATCCTGAGGCAAACGAAGTAGGTCGGCGCATGCCCGAGCAGCGCCAACTCACTACAAATCAACGACTTGAGTCAAGGATTCGCGCACTCTCGAGGCCCCTCCGCGGGGCGCTCGAATAACCGTCGGAGCTTACCACAGCCCACGCCCCAGCCCAAGGCAAAGGCCCTGGCGGGGACGACCTCCAGTCGCCTCGTTCAATGCAGGCGCTTGCGGCTCATCAGGGCGGCCATGCGCTCGGCGTCAGGACGCTCGACGACGCCACGCTCGGTCACGATGGCATCGATAAGGTCCGCCGGGGTCACGTCGAATACCGGATTATAGGCATCGACCTCGGCCGCCACCCGTCGCCCGCCGATTTCCAGCAGTTCGCGACCGTCGCGCTCTTCGATCGGGATGTCCTCGCCGCTCTCCAGGTTCATGTCGATGGTCGAACTCGGCGCCACCACCATGAAGCGCACGCCGTGGTGCATGGCGTTGACCGCCAGCTGGTAGGTGCCGATCTTGTTGGCGACATCGCCATTGGCGGTGATGCGGTCGGCGCCGACGATGACCCAGGTGATGTTTTCGGTCTTCATCAGGTGCGCGGCGGCCGAATCCACGTTCAGGCTGACCGGGATGCCTTCGTTGGCCAGCTCCCAGGCGGTCAGTCGCGAGCCCTGGAGCCAGGGCCGGGTTTCGTCGGCGTAGATGCGATTGACCAGGCCTTCCAGGTGCGCGGCGCGGATCACCCCCAGCGCGGTGCCGAACCCGCCGGTCGCCAGGGCGCCGGTATTGCAGTGGGTGAGGATGTTCTGCGGGCTGCCCTGCTGCTTGCGGATCAGCTCCATGCCCAACTGGGCCATGGTCAGGTTGGCCTCGCGGTCGCTTTCATGGATGGAGATCGCCTCGGCTTCCAGCACCGCCAGCGGCTGGTCGCCCTCTTTCATTCGCTCCAGACGGTCGCGCATGCGGTTCAGCGCCCAGAACAGGTTGACCGCCGTGGGTCGCGAGTCGGCCAGCAGGCGGAAGTCCTCCTCCAGCGCGGCGCGCCAGTCGCCGCCCTGCGCCAGGCGCGCGCGGGCGCCAAGGACGATGCCGTAGGCGGCGCTGATGCCGATGGCCGGCGCGCCGCGCACGACCATATCGCGAATGGCCTTGGCCACCTCGGCCGCCGACTCGTGTTCGAGCCAGACCTCCTCCTGGGGCAGCAGGCGCTGATCCAGCAACCGCAGCGTACCGTCCCGCCACTCGATCGCCTTGACCCGCTCGGCCGCCAGCAGTCGCTCTCGCATGCACACACCTCTCGCTGAATCACGGAAAAGCTGCGGATTATAACGAGCCCCAGCCGCGGACGCTCGGGTATACTTCCGGCTTCCCGCTCTGCGCCCAGGATGCGCCGCCATGCCCAACGTCCGTAACCCCTTCGACCTCCTCCTGCTGCCGACCTGGATCGTCCCCGTGGAGCCCGCCGGGGTGGTGCTGCGCGACCACGCGCTGGGCATCCGCGACGGCCAGATCGCCCTGGTCGCGCCGCGCGAGCAGGCCATGCGCCATGGCGCCACGGAAATCCGCGAATTGCCGGGCATGCTGCTCGCCCCCGGTCTGGTCAACGCCCACGGCCATTCGGCGATGAGTCTGTTCCGCGGTCTCGCCGACGACCTGCCGCTGATGACCTGGCTGCAGGACCACATCTGGCCGGCCGAAGGCCAATGGGTCAGCGAGGATTTCATCCGCGACGGCACGGAGCTGGCCATCGCCGAACAGGTAAAGGGCGGCATCACCTGTTTCTCCGACATGTACTTCTATCCACAGGCCATCTGCGGCGTGGTCCATGACAGCGGGGTCCGCGCCCAGGTGGCGATCCCGGTACTGGACTTCCCGATCCCCGGCGCCCGCGACAGCGCCGAGGCGATCCGCCAGGGCATGGCGCTGTTCGACGACCTCAAGCACCACCCGCGCATCCGCATCGCCTTCGGCCCGCACGCACCTTATACGGTGAGCGACGACAAGCTGGAGCAGATCCTGGTGCTCACCGAGGAACTCGACGCCAGCATCCAGATGCATGTCCACGAGACCGCCTTCGAGGTGGAGCAGGCCATGGAGCGCAACGGCGAGCGCCCGCTGGCCCGCCTGCACCGCCTCGGCCTGCTCGGCCCACGCTTCCAGGCGGTGCACATGACCCAGGTAGACAACGACGACCTGGCGATGCTGGTGGAAACCAACAGCTCGGTGATCCACTGCCCGGAATCCAACCTCAAGCTGGCCAGCGGCTTCTGCCCGGTGGAAAAGCTCTGGCAGGTCGGGGTCAACGTGGCCATCGGCACCGACGGCGCGGCGAGCAACAACGATCTCGACCTGCTCGGCGAGACCCGCACCGCGGCGCTGCTGGCCAAGGCCGTGTACGGCCAGGCCACCGCCCTCGACGCCCACCGCGCGCTGCGCATGGCCACCCTGAACGGCGCCCGCGCGCTTGGCCTGGAGCGCCTGATCGGCTCCCTGGAAGCCGGCAAGGCCGCCGACCTGGTGGCCTTCGACCTGTCCGGCCTGGCCCAGCAACCGGTCTACGACCCGGTTTCGCAACTTATCTATGCCAGCGGCCGCGACTGCGTGCGGCACGTCTGGGTCGGCGGCAGGCAACTCCTCGACGACGGCCGCCTGCTCCGTCACGACGAACAGCGCCTGATCGCCAGGGCCCGCGAATGGGGGGCGAAGATCGCCGCCAGCGACAGGTCCTGAACCGCGGCGGGCCGCCCCGCTGCGACAAACTGACATAGGAAGGCGAACCGCCGCCGGCCCCATCCCTCCGCCAAAGCTGGCAACATGAAGGATTGGATTCCGCCGCCGCGGCCCTTCCCCCAAAGGCTTCACTCTTCAACGGGAACGATTATGAGCAACGTCGACCACGCCGAGATCGCCAAATTCGAGGCACTGGCCCATCGCTGGTGGGACCGCGAGAGCGAGTTCAAGCCGCTCCACGACATCAACCCGCTGCGCGTCAACTGGATCGACGAGCGCGCCGGCCTGGCCGGCAAGAAGGTGCTCGACATCGGTTGCGGCGGCGGCATCCTCAGCGAAGCCATGGCCCAGCGCGGCGCCAGCGTCACCGGCATCGACATGGGCGAAGCGCCGCTCGCGGTGGCGCGCCTGCACCAGCTGGAATCCGGCGTCGCCGTCGACTACCGGCAGATCACCGCCGAGCAGATGGCCGAGGAAATGCCCGGGCAATTCGACGTGGTCACCTGCCTGGAGATGCTCGAACACGTGCCGGACCCGGCCTCGGTGATCCGCGCCTGCCACCGCCTGGTCAAGCCGGGCGGACAGGTATTCCTCTCGACCATCAACCGCAATCCCAAGGCCTACCTGTTCGCGGTGATCGGCGCGGAATACATCCTCCAGTTGCTGCCGCGCGGGACCCACGATTTCCGCAAGTTCATTCGTCCGTCGGAACTCGGCGCCTGGTCGCGCGAGGCCGGTCTCGAGGTCAAGGACATCATCGGCCTGACCTACAACCCGCTGACCAAGCACTACAAGCTGGCCAACGACGTCGACGTCAACTACATGGTCCAGACCAAGCGGGAGGCGTGAAGCGCATGCGGCTCAAAGCGGTACTGTTCGACATGGATGGCACCCTGCTCGACACGGCGCCGGACTTCATCGCCATCACCCAGGCCATGCGTGCCGCCCACGGCCTGCCGCCGGTGGACGAGCAACGGGTGCGCGACGTGGTCTCCGGCGGCGCGCGCGCGATGGTTGCCGCGGCCTTCGGCCTGTCGCTGGACAGCCCGGAAGTGGAACCCCTGCGCCAGGAGTTCCTCGACCGCTACCAGGAGCATTGCGCGGTTCTCAGCCGGCCCTACGACGGCATCCCCGAACTGCTCGCGGCGATCGAGAAAGCCGGGTTGATCTGGGGCGTGGTGACCAACAAGCCGGTGCGCTTCGCCGAACCGATCATGCAGCGCCTGGGCTACGCCGAGCGTTCCAGGGTGCTGGTCTGTCCGGACCACGTGACCCGCAGCAAGCCCGATCCCGAGCCGCTGCTACTGGCCTGTAGCCAGCTCGGCATCGATCCGTCGAGGGTGCTGTTCATCGGCGACGACCTGCGCGACATCGAATCCGGCCGCGACGCCGGGACCAAGACCGCGGCGGTGCGCTACGGCTACATCCACCCCGAAGACAACCCCGCGCACTGGGGCGCCGACGTGATCGTCGACCACCCGCGCGAACTCATCGACGTTCTCGACCGCGCGCTCTGCGACTGCTGATCCGCAGCGCCGCCGACAGACAACGACCCGCCGCCAGGCGGGTCATGCATTCAAAGGATTCGACATGTTCCAGTACTCCGCCCGCCCCGACCTGCTGAAAGACCGCGTGATCCTGGTCACCGGCGCCGGCCGCGGCATCGGCGCCGCCGCCGCCAAGACCTTCGCCGCCCACGGCGCCACCGTGCTGCTGCTGGGCAAGACCGAGGAGTACCTGAACGAGGTCTACGACGCCATCGAGGCCGCCGGCCATCCGCAGGCCGCCGTGATCCCGTTCAACCTGGAGACCGCCCAGCCGCACCAGTTCGAGGAACTGGCGGCAACCCTGGAGAACGAGTTCGGCCACATCGACGGCCTGCTGCACAACGCTTCGATCCTCGGTCCGCGCTCACCGATGCAGCAGATTTCCGGGGAGAACTTCATGCGCGTGATGCAGGTGAACGTCAATGCCATGTTCATGCTGACCACCGCCATGCTGCCGCTGATGAAGCTCTCCAGCGACGCCTCAATCATCTTTACCTCGAGCAGCGTGGGCCGGAAGGGCCGCGCCTACTGGGGCGCCTATTCGGTATCGAAGTTCGCCACCGAGGGCCTGATGCAGACCCTTGCCGACGAACTCGACGGTACCAGCGCGATCCGCGCCAACAGCGTCAACCCCGGCGCCACCCGCACCAGTATGCGCGCCCTCGCCTACCCTGGGGAAAACCCGCTGAACAACCCCACCGGCGAGGAGATCATGCCGGTCTACCTGTACCTCATGGGGCCGGACAGCGCCGGCGTCAACGGCCAGGCCTTCGACGCCCAGTGATTCCCCGGCAGCCTCGCCGCCCGGCGAGGCTGCCCTGTCCTTCCCTTCCCTCTTCCCGTCCGGAACTTCCCATTCTTTTTGCATATTTTTCCCACTGAGTGGGAAAGTGGTTTCATTTTCCGGGAAATCGCCTTCACCCTGTGGGTCAAGGAGTTCCCATGTCGAAGCATTCCCCCACCGATCGCCTGCTGCAGATCCTCATTGCCCTCGGCCAGGCTCCCGAAGCCCTGTCTGCCAAGGAGCTGTCGCTGACCCTGGGGCAGCCGCTGAGCAGCACCTACCGGCACCTGAAGACCCTGTTGCGCTGGGGCCTGGCCGAAGAACAGGCCGGCCAGGGCCGCTACCTGCCCGGCCCGGCCTGCCTGCAACTGGCGAAGAAATTCGATCGCGAGGCCTCGCTGATCGGTCTCGCCAAACCGGAACTCAAGCGCCTGGCCGACCTGAGCCAGGAGAGCGTGGCGCTGATGGTGGCCAGCAACCAGCAGGCGATCTGCCTGGAACTGTTCGACAGTCCGCAGCCGCTGCGCTGCTGCTACCAGAAAGGGCTGGCGCAGCCGCTGTTGCATGGCGCCTCGGCCAAAGCCCTGCTGGCGCACCTGGAGGACGAACGGCGCGAGGAGCTGTACCTCGCCCAGGAACTCTCCGCCGAGCGTATCGACAAGCTGGAGCAGGAACTCCGGCTGATCCGCGAACAGGGCTACGCCGTCAGCCAGGGCGAGATCGACGAAGGCGTCTGGGGCATCAGCGTACCGCTGCTGGACAGCCGCCAGCGCCTGCACGGCGCCCTCAGCCTGATGGCCCCCGCCTTGCGCGCCCAGTCGCGCAGCGAATGCTTGCGGCAATGGACCCTCGACGCCGCCGCGCGACTTTCCGCGCGGCTGGACTGACCGACAGGAGTTTCGATGTACCCCGCCCCCGACATGAGCCTCTGGCAAGGCCGGATCGATAGCCAGGAAGGCGCCGACGCGCGGCGCTGGCACCAATGGATGCGTCCCTACGCAGACGACGCCGAAGCGGCCAGCGTGCTGCTCGGGTTCGCCAGCGACGAAGGCGTGCGCCGCAACCAGGGTCGCCAGGGCGCGCGCCACGGACCGCCAGCCTTGCGTCGCGCGCTGGCCAACCTGGCCTGGCACGGCGAGCAAGCGATCTACGACGCCGGCGACATCGTCGCCGGCGACGATCTGGAAGCCGCCCAGGAATGCTACGCGCAACGCGTCGCCGACCTGCTCGCGTGCGGCCACCGGGTGGTCGGACTGGGCGGCGGCCACGAAATCGCCTACGCCAGCTTCGCCGGCCTCGCCCGCCACTTGAGTCGGCATGAGCGCCTGCCGCGCATCGGTATCCTCAATTTCGACGCGCATTTCGACCTGCGCCACGCCGAACGGGCCAGCTCCGGCACGCCGTTCCGCCAGATCGCCGAACTCTGCCAGGCCAGCGACTGGCCGTTCGCCTACTGCTGCCTGGGCATCAGCCGCCTGAGCAACACCGCGGCGCTGTTCGACCAGGCCCAGCGCCTGGGTGTGCGCTACCTGCTGGACCGTCAGTTGCAGCCGTGGAACCTGGAACGCAGCGAAGCCTTCCTCGACGGCTTCCTGCAATCCGTCGACCACCTCTACCTGACCGTTTGCCTCGACGTACTCCCGGCCGCCCAGGCGCCCGGCGTCAGCGCGCCCTCGGCGCACGGCGTGGAGATGCCGGTGGTGGAGCACCTGGTCCGCCGCGCCAAGGCCAGCGGCAAGCTGCGCCTGGCTGACATCGCCGAACTCAACCCGCAACTCGATAGCGACCAGCGCACCGCCCGGATCGCCGCGCGCCTGGTCGACAGCCTGGTCAACTGATCGCCCTTTCGCCCACACAACAACAATAGAGCCACGCCATGCCGACATTGCACCTGGACGCCCTGTCCACCACCGCCCTCGCCCTGCTCCTGCTCGCCCTCGGCAGCCAATTGAAGAAGCGCAGCCGCTGGCTGACACGTCTGTGCGTACCGTCGCCGGTGATCGCCGGCTTCGGCTTCGCCTTCCTGGTCTGGCTGCTCAGGGATCGCGGCTGGCTCGACATCGGCCTCGACACCAGCCTGCAGACACCCCTGATGGTGGCGTTCTTCACCACCGTCGGCCTCGGTGGCAGCCTCGGCCTGCTGCGCAAGGGCGGCAAGACCCTGCTGGTCTACCTGTCGGCCTGCTGGGCGCTGGCGATACTGCAGAACCTGATCGGCGTCGGCAGCGCCGGACTGCTCGGCCTCGACCCGTTGCTCGGGATCATGGCCGGCGCGGTCTCGCTGGAAGGCGGCTTCGGCGCGGCGGCGGCCTTCGGCCCGGTTGCGGAAGGGCTCGGCGCCCAGGGCGCGACCACCGTGGCGCTGGCCTCGGCCACCTTCGGCATGGTCGCTGGCGGGCTGCTCGGCAGCCCGGTGGCGCGCTGGCTGATCGAACGCAACCGCCTGCCGGTGCAGGCGGAAAGCGACAATCGGCTGGAAGCCCTCGGCCAGCAGGAGCGACGCCAGCATGCGGCGGCCACGCTGGACGGCAATCTCCTGCTGCGCCTGCTGACCTGCGTGCTGCTGGTGATGGTGCTCGGCTTCTGGCTCGGCGACGCGCTCGAGGAACGCCTGGGCCTGGTGCTGCCCAGTTATGTCGGGGCGATGTTCATCGCCATCGTCCTGCGCAACCTCGACGACCGGCTCGGCTGGCTGCGCATTCCGGACCACGCCGTCGGTACCCTGGGCGACGTCTGCCTGGGCATCTTCCTGACCATGGCGATGATGAGCCTGAAGTTCTGGGAGCTGGAGAACCTCGGCCTGCCGCTGCTCGGCGTACTGTTCATCCAGGTCGCGGTGCTGTTGCTACTGACGATCTTCGTGCTGTTCCGCCTGCTCGGCCGCAACTACGACGCCGCGGTGCTCTGCGCCGGCTTCCTCGGCCACGGCCTGGGCGCCACGCCCAACGCGGTGGCCAACATGGGCGCGGTCTGCGAGCACTATCGGGTGTTCTCGCACAAGGCCTTCATCATCGTGCCCCTGTGCGGCGCGGTACTGATCGATCTCGTCGCCATCCCGGCGATCACCTGGTTCATCAACGCCTTCAGTTGAACCATGGCGGCGCTCCGCTAGCGGAGCGCCAGCTTTCCGACGAGCGCCTCGGCCACTCGCCAGCAAAACGCCATTATTCCGTCGAAATCTCTCCGAAATTCCTACAGAATGTGGAAACCATTCCTAGGAAAACCTGTCTGTGCCTCTGATTTCTCCGTTCTTCAGTTGGCTGGCACGAAACTCGCCTTAGCCCTACTGTCGCCGTCTTTCGCGCCAGAGGTTCCGCGCATGGCTCCTCCCAAGCAGTCCAATACCATCGATTTCGACGCCGCCAAGCAGAAGCGCGGCCCCCAGCCCGGCGGCAACGCCAGCGGGCCGCGCGCCAGCAACCTGACGGAGTTGCGCCAGCAACTGACCCTACAGTTGCAGAGCAGCCTGGAGGCAGAGCGGATTCTCGGCCTGTTCTTCGAGGAAGTCCGCCAACTGATCCCGCTGGACGCCCTTGGCTACCGCCATCCGGGCTCCGACCTGCGCCTGGAGTTCGGCAGCAGCGCCAAGCATTCGGTGAGCTATCGCCTGAGCCATGACAGCGACTACCTCGGCGAACTGATCTTCCGTCGCCGCCAGCGCCTCGGCGAAGACGAACAACGGCAACTGGAGAGCCTGCTCGGCACCCTGCTGTTCCCGCTGCGCAACGCCCTGCTCTATCGCGCCGCGATCCAGACCGCCCTGCGCGACGCCCTGACCGGCACCGGCAACCGCATCGCCATGGACCAGGCGCTCGGCCGCGAACTGGAACTGGCCCGGCGCAACCTGCAACCGCTCTCGGTGCTGATGCTCGATATCGACCACTTCAAGCGGGTCAACGACCACTACGGTCACGCCGTCGGCGACGAAGCCCTCAAGGCCGTGGCGGAAACCATCAAGGACCACCTGCGCAATGTCGACATGGTGTTCCGCTTCGGCGGCGAGGAATTCCTCGTCCTGCTGTCCAGCACGCCGCTGCAGGCTGCCTGCATGGTCGGCGAACGCCTGCGCCAGGCGGTGGAGGAACTGGACTACCGGCACGCCGGCGAACCGCTGAAGCTGTCGATCAGCCTCGGTTGCGCCGACCTGCGGCCCGGCGAAGGCAGCGACGACCTGCTGCGACGGGTCGACGAGGCGCTCTACGAAGCCAAGCGCGACGGCCGCAACCGCCTGCGCTGCGCCTGAGGCTTGCCGACTCGCACACCCCGAAGCGCGGAGCGGGCGCATCGGGCGACGGCAGTAGCAACGGCTCTCACCGGCGCAGTCACGGTTTCCGCCAAGGTCCTGCCTCTTATGGCTGCGCCGGCTCGTCCGGGGCGCCATAGGCCTGGCGCAAGCGGACGCGCTTCTCCAGCAGCCAGCCGCTGGTTTCCTTGCCGCCTCGAGCCAGGTACATGACGTTCAGCCACTCGCCGCTCGGCTTGTAGACAGTAACGAAGTCGCCGGGAATCACGAAGACCCCGGTGACACAGTCGGCACGCGGCGCGCTGTGGAAATAGGCGCGCCCCTTGTCGATCACCTCGCCCTCCAGCGGCGGACGGAAGTTGTCCTCGGGGCCGGCCGTCGCCTCGCCAAGGCTTGCACAGCTCTGCGCCGGCATCGCCGCATCCTCGGCCAGCCCGGCGACGCTCCATAGCATGCAGAGCGCGATAGCCAGGATCCTGTGCATTTCACCACCTCCTTGTGTGCGGGCGACCATTAGACACCGATTCCCAGGCATGAAAAAGGCCCCCGAAGGGGCCTTTCCAGGGCGCTTTCCGCTCAGCGGCGGAAGCCCGGACGCATACCGTCGCCGGCCGGTTTCGGCCGCCGCTTGACCTGCGGCTTGCGGGCCGCCGGCTTGTCGCCCGGCGCGCTGGCCGGACGCTCGTCGCGCGGCTTGCTCGGGCGCGGCTTGCGGTTGCTCTCGCGGGGCCGCTCGGCAACCGGAGTGCCCTGCTCGCGCCCCTTGCGCTCGGCGCTCGGCTGCGGACCGCGCGCGGGACGCGAAGCCGGCGCGCGACGAGCGGCATTCTCGCCGTCCTCGCGCCTTGGCGCACGCTTGCGCCCGGCTTCCGGACGCTCGCTGCGCGCCAGCGGACGGGCCTGCTTGCGCTGCTGGCGTTCGGCCTTCTCGCGCGCCTTGGTGGTCATGCCCGGCAGCGCCACCGGCTTGAGGCCGACTTCCTCGCTGAGGATGTCGATTTCGCGCTGGTCCATTTCGCGGTAGCGGCCCATGGTCAGCTCGGAGGTCAGGAACACCGGGCCGAAACGCACTCGCTTCAGGCGGCTGACCACCAATCCCTGGGATTCCCACAACCGGCGCACCTCGCGGTTGCGGCCCTCCATCACTACGCAGTGGTACCAGTGGTTGAAGCCTTCGCCGCCCGGCGCCTGCTGGATATCGCTGAACTTGGCCGGGCCGTCCTCGAGCATCACGCCGTTGAGCAGGCGCTCGATCATCTCTTCGGTGACCTCGCCGCGCACCCGTACCGCGTATTCACGGTCCATCTCATAGGAAGGATGCATCAGGCGGTTGGCCAGTTCGCCATCGGTGGTGAACAGCAGCAGGCCGGTGGTATTGATGTCCAGGCGACCGACATTGATCCAGCGACCGGTGCGCAGGCGCGGCAGGCGGTCGAAGATGGTCGGGCGGCCTTCCGGATCGTCGCGGGTGCAGACCTCGCCTTCCGGCTTGTTGTAGATCAGCACGCGACGGACACTCTCGGCGGCCTCTTCGCGGCGGATCAGGTGGCCATCGACGGTGATCGCATCGTGGCTGTCGACCCGCTGGCCGAGGCTGGCCACGCTGCCATTGACGTTGACCCGACCTTCGGCGATCCACACTTCTACGTCGCGCCGGGAACCGACGCCGAGACGGGCGAGGACTTTCTGCAGTTTTTCCCCGACCGGTACGTGGGGATTCTCTGGGGTATCGTTCATCTGGGCACCTCCCGGTGTGGCTGGCAACGAATCGAAGGGCGCGCATCATACGCGCTTCGTCAGGACAAAGCACCGTCCCCGGGCGGAAACCCGGACAATCCCGCTACACTAGGCCGGGTTCACCCACCCCGCCACCCGGAGGCCCCGGTGCACGATGTCCCTCCCTTCAGCGGCGCCAAGCTGGCGCTGTTCTATGGCGACCACTTGGTCGTCTACAAACGCGACGAAAAACCCGGCATTCCCTTCCCCGGCTACTGGGACTTTCCCGGCGGCGGCCGCGAGGGCCTGGAGACGCCTGCCGAATGCGCCCTGCGCGAACTCGAGGAAGAGTTCTCCATCCGCCTGGAAGAACCTCGTATCGAATGGCAGCGACAGTATCCGAGCACCAGCGGCAGCGCGCCCTTCGCCTACTTCCTGGTGGCGCGCCTGGAGGACCGCGAATTCGAGGCCATCCGCTTCGGCGACGAAGGACAATACTGGCGATTGATGGAGGTGGACGCCTACCTCGCGCATGCCATGGCCGTACCCTACCTGCAGAGCCGGCTCGGCGACTATCTGCGGGAACGCCGGCGCATCGGCGAATAACGCCGATGACGTCAGCCGTTCCATGCCCCGGATAATCCGGACGGCATAAAAAAACCCGGCCGAAGCCGGGCATGCCCAGGCGGGCAGTCTCAGTGTCTGCGGTGCTCGGCGAAGCGCTCCAGGGCTTCGCGGCTGAGGCGCTCGACCTGGGCCCAGTCGCCGCGGTCGACCACGGCCTTGGGCAGCATCCAGGTGCCGCCGACGCACATCACGTTGGGTACCGCCAGGTAGTCGGCGAGATTGTTCAGGCTGACGCCTCCGGTGGGGCAGAAGCGGATATCGGGGAATGGTCCCGAGAACGCCTTCAGCGCCGCCGGGCCGCCGCTGACCTCGGCGGGAAACAGCTTGAAGCGGCGGTAGCCATGGCGGTAGGCGAGCATGATCTCGGAAGCGCTGGCCACGCCGGGCAACAGCGGGACTTCGCTGTCCAGGGCGAAGCGCAGCAACTCGTCAGTGCATCCCGGGGTGACCACGAAGCTCGCCCCGGCCTTTTCCGCGGCGGCGAAGGTCTGCGGGTCGAGCACGGTGCCGGCGCCGATGCGCAGGTGCGGGCGCTCCTCGCTGAGGCGACGGATGGCGGTCAGCCCGTGTGCCGTGCGCAGGGTGATCTCCAGGGCGGTCAGGCCGCCGGCGGCGAGGGCATCGGCCATCGGCAGGATGTCCGCCTCGCGGTCGATGGTGATCACCGGGAGGATGCGCGCCTCCCGGCACAGCGTGTCGATGCGGGCGGTCTTCTGTTCAAGGTTGTGCATGGCTACAGCTCCGCCACTCAGGGGTACCAATGGATCGTCAGCGGCGCGCGGAGGAAGGCGCGAACCGGCATCCGCCGTTCGTCCTCGACCGCCAGCGCGGTGTTCAGGGTGGCCAGCTTGGACTGGCCCTGGATCGCCAGCAGCTGCACCTTCGCCGCCGCCAGCACGGCGCGCGGTAGGGTCAGGCGCTGGTGCGGCACGCTCGGCGCCCACATCGGCAGGCAACGGCGCGTGCCCTGGGGATCCATCGCCAGGTCCAGGCCAGGGCTGTTCGGGAACAGCGAGGCGGTATGGCCGTCGTCGCCCATGCCAAGGACCAGCACGTCGATCGGCAACGGCAGCTCGTGCAGGTGGTGGTCGGCCAGCTCGGCCGCTTCCTCCAGGCTCGCCGCCGGCTGGTAGAGGCCGATGAAGCGCGCCTTCGCCGCCTCGCCACGGAGCAGGTGGCGGCGAACCAGGCCGGCGTTGCTATCGGCATGCGACTCCGGCACCCAGCGCTCGTCGGCCAGGCTGAGGGTGATCCGCGACCAGTCCAGCGGCTCCTCGCTCAAGGCTTCGAGGAAGGCCACCGGACTGCGCCCACCGGACACCACCAGCAGCGCCTGGCCCTGCTCGGCCAGCGCCGAGCGCAACCGGCCGGCGACCTCGGCGGCCAGGCCGCGGGCCTGCTCGGCGGCGCTGCCCCAGACCTGCAGGCCGACGCCGGCCGGCAGCTTCAACTCAGAAATCGCCATACCAACTCCTCCCATCGCGGGCCACCAGGGCCACCGAGGCCACCGGCCCCCAACTCCCCGCCGGATACGGCTTGGGCGCTTCGCTCAGGCGTTCCCAGCCAGCGATCAGCTGGTCGCACCACTTCCAGGCGAACTCCACCTCGTCCTTGCGCACGAACAGGTACTGGTTGCCCTGGGTGACCTCCAGCAGCAGACGCTCGTAGGCATCGGGAATCCGCGCCGCGTGGTAGGTCTCGGAAAAACTCAGTTGCAGCGGGCCGGTACGCAATTGCATGCCCTTGCCCAGGCCCTGGTCCTTGGTCATCACTTGCAGGGAGATACCTTCGTCCGGCTGCAGGCGGATGATCAGCCGGTTGCTGATCAGCGAACGCTGCTCGGGAGCGAAGATGTAGTGCGGCGGCTCCTTGAAGTGGATGACGATCTGCGACAGCTTCTGCGGCATGCGCTTGCCGGTGCGCAGGTAGAACGGCACGCCCGACCAGCGCCAGTTGCGGATGTCCACGCGCAGGGCGACGAAGGTTTCCGCGTCGCTGTCGCGATTCGCATGTTCCTCCTCCAGGTAGCCCGGCACTGCCTTGCCGTCGCTGAAACCGGCGGTGTACTGCCCACGCACCACGCGCGAAGCCAGTTGTTCGGCGGGAATCGGCTCGAGGGCGCGGAGCACCTTGACCTTCTCGTCGCGAATGCTGTCCGCCGAAAGGTCGCTGGGCGGATCCATGGCGATCAGGCAGAGCAGTTGCAGCAGGTGGTTCTGCACCATGTCGCGCAGTTGCCCGGCCTGGTCGAAGTAGCCCCAGCGGCCTTCGATGCCGACCTTCTCGGCCACGGTGATCTCCACGTGGGAGATGTGGTTCTGGTTCCACTGGGTCTCGAAGAGGCTGTTGGCGAAGCGCAGGGCGATCAGGTTCTGCACCGTCTCCTTGCCCAGGTAATGGTCGATCCGGTAGATGCGGCTTTCCGGGAAGAACCGGGCGACTGCCTCGTTGACCTCGCGGGACGACTCCAGGTCATGACCGATGGGCTTCTCCAGCACCACCCGGGTGCGCTCGGCGAGACCGGCGGCGGCGAGGTTCTCGCAGATGCCGCCGAACACCGAGGCCGGCGTGGCGAAGTAGGCGACCAGCGGCAGTTCGTCGTCCACCGCCTCGCGCAAGCCGACATAGGCCTGCGGGTCGAGGAAGTCCATGCTCAGGTAGTCGAGGCGTTCGCGGAAACGCTGCCAGACCGCGTCGTCCCACTCCTTCGCCGGCACCGCCAGGCGCAGGCGCTGCTCCAGCGTCGCCAGGTGTTCGGCGGGAGCGCCTTCGTCACGGGCCAGGGCCAGGACGCGGGTATCGCGGTGCAGCAGGTTCTCGCGATCGAGTTGGTAGAGCGCCGGGAACAGCTTGCGCAAGGCGAGATCGCCCAGCGCACCGAACAGCGCTAACGTGCAAGGCAGAACGCGGACATCAGGCATTTGTTGTTACCAACCAAATATTGAGTGATATTGAGCCATCCACTGCGCAATTAAGACAAATATGTAGTAATTAAACAACATATTTTTCCCAGCCCGCCACGCTGTTGGTCGCATGCCGGCCTGACGTTAGGATAGGCGCCGCCGCCGGCCCTTCCCCGCCGGGCCGACAGAACACGAGGAACCCGGATGAAAAACCTGCTGGAGCAGATCCAGAGCCGCCTGGACGAACTGAACAAGGCGGAGCGCAAAGTCGCCGAGGTCATCCTGCAGAACCCGCAGCAGGCCACCCGCTTCAGCATCGCCGCCCTGGCCCAGGCGGCAGCGGTCAGCGAACCGACGGTGAACCGCTTCTGTCGCTCCTTCGGCATGAGCGGCTATCCGGAACTGAAGATCCAGCTGGCCCAGAGCCTGGCCAGCGGCGCTGCCTTCGTGACCCAGGCGGTAGCCGAGGACGACGGGCCGGAAGCCTATACACGGAAGATCTTCAGCAACACCATCGCCTCCCTCGACAGCGCCCACAAGCTGCTCGACCCACGCGTCATCGACCGCGCCGTGGACCTGTTGATCCAGGCCCGGCAGATCCACTTCTTCGGTCTCGGCGCCTCGGCCTCGGTAGCGCTCGACGCGCAGCACAAGTTCTTCCGCTTCAACCTGGCGGTGAGCGCCCAGGCCGACGTGCTGATGCAACGGATGATCGCCTCGGTGGCGCATACCGGCGACCTGTTCGTGGTGATTTCCTATACCGGACGCACCCGCGAGCTGGTGGAGGTGGCGCACCTGGCGCGGGAGAACGGCGCCTCGGTGCTCGGCCTGACCGCCGCCGGCTCGCCGCTGGCCAGGGCCAGCACCCTGTGCCTGGACATCCCGCTGCCGGAAGACACCGACATCTACATGCCAATGACTTCGCGGATCGTCCAGCTCACCGTGCTCGACGTACTGGCCACCGGAGTGACCCTGCGCCGCGGCGTGGACTTCCAGCCGCACCTGCGGCGGATCAAGGAAAGCCTGGTGCCGACCCGCTATCCCCTCGACGAGGACAACTGACCGCCCGCCTATTGCAGGCCGGCGGCGAGACTCAGGCGCATGCGTTCGCCGGGCGCCAGGATCAGCCCACCCGGGCGGTAGCCAGCGGCGCCGATACAGAGGAAGCGTTCCGCTTCGCCCGGCTCGACCTGCTCCACCGGGCGGCTGCCGGGGTGCCAGATCACGCTGCCGGCGCTGACGTTCTTGTCGATCCGCAAGCGGCGGTTCCAGCCGCCGTCCTCCAGCACCAGCGATCCGGGATGGTAGAGCACCTGCTTGACCGCGCCGCGCGGTATCCAGGTTCCCGGAATCCGCGAAGCGCCGCGCTGGCCGCGAGCCGACTCCAGCTCCATGCCGTGCACCACCACCCGGCTCAGCGCGCCGACCCGCCAGTAGGGCTGCAGGGCGAAGCTGAACAGGCAATCGTCGTCTTCCTCATGGTAGCTGCACAGCTCCAGCTCCAGGCGCTGGCCAAGGCGCGCATCGAGGCGCACGTGCCAGTCCTCCAGGTCCAGTTGCCAGCTCACCACCACCTTGCTTTCGTCGGCGTAGGCATCCAGCAGGCGCCATTCGCGTTGCCGCGCCCAGCCCTGCTGCGGCCATTCGCTGCCGTTCGGATGGCTGCCGAACCACGGCCAGCAGACCGGGATGCCGCCGCGCACCGGCGTACTGCTGAGGGCCGGCCATTCGCTGGCGCACCACAGCAACGGGCGTTCGCCCTGCGGCTGGAAATGCAGGAGCTGCGCCCCTTGCCGACTGAATACGGCCTGGCACAGCGGATGGTCGATCAACAGCAGATCGCGACGTTGGAAGCGTACCCAGTCGAACGGTCGCTTGGCCCGCATGGAATGAAAGAAACGCTGCAGCGGATGCTCAAGCATGTCCGATTGTCCTACCCTCTCCCCTTCCCGGAAAGCCCGGGCGTGCATCCGTGTAGTTTTACTACATTTCGCACGCAAGCCCCAAATGATCGGCACAGGAAAAGCGTAGTCGGTTTGTAACAGGCAGCCGGGAAGAGCGGTCGCCGGAAAAAACGGCCCGCCCGAAACGCTCGGGCGGGCCCAGGCACAACACCGGAGCAGGCAACGCGACGGTCAGAACACCGTCTGGATCTTGATCCCCGCCACCAGCGCGTTGTCGACCTCGTCGACCCCGCCCGGCTGCTTGATGTACTGCAGGTTCGGCCGCACCGTCAGCCAGTCGGTCACATGCACCCCGTAGTACAGCTCGGCGTTGTACTCGGTGTCCTGCAGCGGCTGGTACAGCGGGTTGTCGTAATCGTCGATGCCGTTCACCTGGTTCACCAGGCGCTGGCGCTTCTTCACATCGTCGTTGACGTGGATGCGCGCGATGCCCAGGCCGATGTCGTCCTTCGGCCGCGCATCGAACGGACCCTTGTAGACCACCCCGAGCTGCTGGTAGTTGTCCACCACGTTGGTCGCCTTGTCGTGGACCGTCAGGTTGGCGAACAGGCTCAACCCGCGCGAAGCATCGCCGTTGTGCGAAGTGACCTGCTGCTGCGCCACCACCCACCAGCCATGCTTGCTGCCGCGCGACTTGAAGTCGTTGCCGGTCAGCCCCTGCGGCTGGCCGTCGACGTCGTCGTAGACGTCATCGGCCTTCGCCGTGCTGTAGTAGTAGCCCAGCCGGTACTCGCCCGGCAGTTGCTCGGCGCCGACCTTCGGCTGCCAGATCAGCTCCACCGGCAGCAGCGCGCCCTTGGTCCCGCTGCCGCTCATCTTGAAGCCGTTGCCGGTCTCCAGGTTCGACGGGTTCTGCTCGTAGGCGCCGACCTGCACGTACCAGTCCGGCGCGAAGTTGTACTTCACCCGCAACGCCCACTGGCTGACCGGCCAGTTGTACCAGATGCTCCCCGCCCAGTTGCCCACCTGCGAGCCGCAGAAGGCCAGGTTCTGGAAATCGCAGGGGAAGCTGTTGAAGTCCTCGCCCTCGCCGAAACGGCCGAATTTCACGTCCAGCGCGCCGTCGAAGTACTGCTGCTTGAGCCACAGCTGGGTCAGCCGCCAGGTCTGCCCGCGGCCCCAGACCTCCTGCACCGAGCTGATGTGCCCGGCACGCGGGTCGCCGATGCGGTCGTTGGAAAGGTTCTTGCCGTTGCGCTCGGTGACGGTGAACTGGAACTCGGTAGCCTTCCAGCCGAGGATCTTCTCCAGGTCCATGTGCACGCCCAGGGCGAACTGGTCGGTGTAGCGTCCTGTCTTGTCGTCGTCATAGCCGCCGTCGAGGTTGGCCGCCGCCTCGCCGACGTACTCCAGCTTGAAGTCGTAGCCCTTCTCCAGCAGCTCGGTGCGCTTGCCGCCCCAGTCGCCGAGCATCCATTTCGAGTTCGGGGAGAACGCCTCGGCGGCGTGCGCCGCGCTCCCCAAGCCCAGCGCTCCAAGGGCAAACAGGCAGCCAACGGTCCTGGCGGCCGGTCTGGTTTTCTTGTTCTTGTACATTTCCAGCGTCCTCGTGGTTGTGGTCTAGGCAGTACGAAAGGATTCAGGAGTTCTTCTGGCGATTGCCGTTCAAGGCGGTGACCTTCTCCGCCGCCACGCCCGCCGTGCGCACGGCCACGCGCTCGCCGCTCTGCGCGTCGAACAGCAGGACCCGCGCGGGATCGAAGCGCAGGCTCATGCCGCTGCCCGCGGCCGGCGCGACGTCCGGCGCCAGGCGGCAACAGACCTTGACCTGGTTGACGGTGACGAAGACCAGGGTGTCCGGCCCGGTCGGTTCGAGCACCTCGACCTCGGTACGCAGGTCATGGGCAGCGCTGCCATCGCCCAGGGCGATCTGCTCCGGTCGTACGCCGAGGATCAGCTCGCGCCCCTCCTCCAGGCCGGGCTCCAGGCTCAGCGGCAGTTCGATACGGTCCTGGCCGCTATCGAGCAGGCCGGTCCAGCGTCCGTCCCGGCGCTGCAGGCGCAACGGAATGAAATTCATCGGCGGCGAACCGATGAAGCTGGCGACGAACAGGTTGGCCGGGTCGTTGTAGATCTGCTGCGGCGTGCCGAACTGCTGGATGACGCCGTCCTTCATCACCGCCACCTTGTCGCCGAGGGTCATGGCCTCGATCTGGTCGTGGGTGACATACACGGTCGTGGTCTTCAGCCGCTGGTGCATCAGCTTCAGCTCGGTGCGCATTTCCACCCGCAGCTTGGCATCGAGGTTGGACAGCGGCTCGTCGAACAGGTAGACCTTGGGCCGCCGCGCCAGCGCCCGGCCCATGGCCACCCGCTGCTGCTGGCCGCCGGAGAGCTGCGAGGGCTTGCGTTCGAGCAGGTGCTCGATCTGCAACAGCCTGGCCACCCGCGCCACCTCCTCGTCGATGGCGGCCTGGGGCATCTTGCGGATCTTCAGGCCGAAGGCGATGTTCTCGCGCACGCTCATGGTCGGGTACAGGGCGTAGGACTGGAAGACCATGGCGATGTCGCGGTCCTTGGGGCTCATGCCGCTGATGTCCTGGCCGTCCACCAGGATCGCACCGCCGGTGATGCTCTCCAGCCCGGCGATGCAGTTCATCAGGGTCGACTTGCCGCAACCCGAGGGCCCGACGAGGATCAGGAATTCGCCGGAGTCGATCTTCAGCCGGATGTCCCTGAGGGTATCGGCCAGGCCGCTGCCGTAGCTCTTGTGCAGGTTGCGCAGTTCGAGGGTTGCCATGTTTCGTTCGTCTCCGGGGTCAGCGACCCGTCTCAGCCTTTCACGGCGCCGGCGGTGAGGCCGCGCACGAAGTACTTGCCGGCCAGTACGTAGACCACCAGCGTGGGCAGCGCGGCGATCATCGCCGCGGCCATGTCGACGTTGTATTCCTTGACCCCGGTGGTGATGTTCACCAGGTTGTTCAGGGCCACGGTGATCGGTTGCGAATCGCCGCTGGCGAACACCACGCCGAACAGGAAGTCGTTCCAGATCTGGGTGAACTGCCAGATCAGGCAGACCATCACGATGGGCGTGGACATCGGCAGCAGGATGCGCAGGAAGATGGTGAAGAAACCGGCGCCGTCCAGGCGCGCGGCCTTGACCAGGGCATCCGGGATCGCCACGAAATAGTTGCGGAAGAACAGCGTGGTGAAGGCCAGGCCGTAGATCACGTGGACCAGCACCAGGCCACTGGTGGTATTGGCCAGGCCGAGCTTGCCGAGGGTGAAGGACATCGGCAGGAGGATCACCTGGAACGGTAGAAAGCAGCCGAACAACAGCGCGCCGAAGAACAGCTGGGAACCGCGGAAGCGCCACATCGACAGCACGTAGCCGTTCAACGCGCCGATGAAGGTGGAGATCAGCACGCCGGGCACGGTGATCAGCACCGAGTTCCAGAAGAACGCGCCGACGCTGTCCCAGGCCTTGAGCCAGCCGATGACGGTGAAGGTGTCGGGCAGCGACAGCAGGTTGCCGGTGCGGATGTCGTCCGGCGTCTTGAAGCTGGTCAGCAGCATCACCAGCAGCGGCACCAGGTAAAGCGCGCAGGCGCCCCAGAGGGTCAGGTGCACGGCCAGGCGGCTGACGCTGAAGCTCGGGTTCAGGGACGCGTCACGCATGGCGCTTGCCTCGCAGTTCGGAATACAGGTAAGGCACCACGATCGCCAGCACCGCGCCGAGCATCAGCATCGCGCTCGCCGCGCCGAGCCCCATCTGGCCACGGGTGAAGGTATGCGCATACATGAACATCGCCGGCAGGTCGGAGGAATAACCCGGCCCGCCGGCGGTCATCGCCGCCACCAGGTCGAAGCTCTTGATCGCGATATGGGCGAGGATCATCAGCGCGCTGAAGAACACCGGGCGCAGGCTCGGCAGGACGATGCGCAGGTAGATGGTCGGCAGGCTCGCACCGTCGACCTGGGCGGCGCGCACGATGGCCGGGTCGACCCCGCGCAGGCCGGCGAGGAACAGCGCCATGACGAAGCCGGAGGCCTGCCACACGGCGGCGATCACCAGGCAGTAGACGACCCGCTCCGGGTCCACCAGCCAGTCGAAGCGGAAACCTTCCCAGCCCCAGTCGCGGAGCAGCTTGTCCAGGCCCAGGCCCGGATTGAGCAGCCACTTCCAGGCGGTGCCGGTGACGATCATCGACAACGCCATGGGATACAGGTAGAGGGTACGGATGAAGCCTTCGCGGCGGATGCGCTGGTCCAGCAGCACTGCGAGGAACACTCCGAGCACCAGGCAGATGGCGATGAACGAGCCGCCGAAGAGCAGCAGGTTCTTGCTCGCCACCCACCAGCGGTCGTTGTCCCACAGGCGCTGGTACTGGCTCAGCCCGGCCCACTTGTAGCTGGGCATGAAGCGCGAGTTGGTGAAGGACAGCAGCAGCGTCCAGCCGATGTAGCCATACATGCAGAACAGCACCACGACCACGCTTGGCGCCAGCACCAGCTTCGGCAGCCAGCCTTGCAGGCGATCGAGCGGCGAGACGCGACGAGGCGCTACCGGAGCCGTGGGATAGACAGGGGAATTGGTCGCCATGCGTTTTCTCGCGTGCGAAGGAACCCACCCGTGCCGCTCGGCGGCACGGAGCCAGTCGGGAGGATCGAGCGGAGCCCAGGCCGGGCTCCGCGCCAGGGACTTACTGCGCCGCCGCCTCGATGGCGGCCGCCAGTTGCTGGGCGGCCTTCTGCGGGTCCGCGGCGGGGTCGTTGAAGAAGTTGGTCACCACGTCGAAGATCGCCCCCTGCACGTAGCTGGAAGCGGCCATGCTGTGGGCCATGCTCGGCACCAGGTTGCCGTCCTGGGAAGCCTGCTTGAAGTCCTTCATCGACTGCTGGGCGCAACTGTCGAACGGCGCCATGTCGGCGTCCAGGCGAACCGGGATGGAGCCCTTGTTGAGGTTGAAGTCCTTCTGGAAGGACGGATCGAGCACGCTGCGCGCCAGGTCTTCCTGGGCCTTGCGGTTCTCCGCGTTGCTCAGCTTGAACATCACCAGCGAGTCGATGTTGTAGTCGAAGGCCTTCTGCGTGCCGGGGAACGGCAGGCACTGGTAGTCCTTGCCCGGCACCTTGCCGGCGGCGGTGAATTCGCTCTTCGCCCAGTCGCCCATGATCTGCATCCCGGCCTTGCCGTTGATCACCATCGCCGTGGCGGCGCTCCATTCGCGACCGGCGGCGTCGGCATCGACGTAGCCGCGGAGCTTCTTCAGCGCGGCGAACACCTCGACCATCTGCGCTCCGGTGAGGGTCGCCTTGTCCTGTTCGACGAAGGCCTTGCGATAGCCTTCCGGGCCCATCTTGCTCAGCACCAGGTTCTCGAACACGGTGCCGTCCTGCCACGGTTGGCTGCCATGGGCCAGCGGCGTGAAACCGGCGGCCTTGAGCTTGTCGGCGGCGACGAACAGTTCGTCGAGGGTGGTCGGCGGGGTGGCGCCGGCCTTCTTGAACACTTCCGGGTTGATGTAGAGCCAGTTGACCCGGTGTACGTTGATCGGCACTGCTACGTAGTCGCCGTCGTACTTCATGATCTGCGCCACCTGCTTCGGCAGCAGGCTGTCCCACTTGCCTTCGGCGGCCACCGCGTTGAGGTCGGCGAGCAGGCCCAGTTCGCCCCACTCCTGGATATCCGGCCCCTTGATCTGCGCCGCGGCCGGCGGATTGCCGGACACCGCGCGGGTCTTCAGCACGGTCATCGCCGCCTCGCCGCCACCGCCGGCCACGGCGAAGTCCTTCCAGGTGTGGCCCTTGGCTTCGACCAGCTTCTTCAGGGTTTCGGCGGCGCGCTTCTCGCCGGCGGAGGTCCACCAGTGCAGCACTTCGACTTCGCCGGCCTGAGCCAGCAGCGGGGAGAGACAGAGGGAGGAAAGACAGATGACGGCAGAGAGGCGACGGATCGCATTCATGAGGAAAACCTTCTTCTTGTTATTCGGAGCAAGTCTGCGCTTGCAATGCTTCGAGTCTATTCAAGCGTTCCGCGTCGCGGGTAACGAAGCGATCCGGGTTTGTCACGGAGTGGTTACATTGGAATTGAGGCAGAGCAGGAAAATCTGGACTTGAACTCGGCAAGGCGGTTTCGCGACAGAAACCTCCTACAACACGAGAATGACCTCCAGCACCACCTCCCTGCGAGCCAGCACGTTGTCGTTCCAGAACCGCAGTACCCTGGACCCCGGCTCTCCAGCCAGGCATCGGCCGGCGAACCCACATGCTGCCCGCCATCCAGTTCGATCACCAGCATCCGCTCATGACAGACGAAATCGACGATGTACGGCCCGAGTATCTTCTGCCGACGAAACTTCAGCCCGAGCAATCGATGCCCGCGCAAACACTGCCATAGCGCCCGCTCCGCCTCTATCTGCCGCTGCCACAGAACGCGGGAGAACCTCGTGCCTACCTGCCTCGTTCAAGGGCCCGCCAAGCCAGCCCATCACTCCAGCCCCAGGCGCGGCAAGCGCAGGCTGACCCGCAGGCCGCCCTCGCGACGGTTCTGCAAACTGACTTCACCGCCATGGGTGTGCGCGATGTTGCGCGCGATGCCCAGGCCCAGCCCGTAGCCCTGCCCTCGCGGAGACAGGCGGAAGCGCGGCTCGAAGATCTGTTCCAGGCGCTGCTCGGGCACGCCGGGGCCGTCGTCGTCGACGTGCAGCACCACCGCTTCCGGCCCGTCCTCCAGGCTCAGGCGGGCGCGTTCGCCGTATTTCAGCGCATTGTCCAGCAGGTTGCCGATACAGCGCTTGAGCGCCAGGGGCTTGCCCGGATAAGGCTCCGCGGCGCGACCGACGACCTCCACCCGGCCATCGGCCAGGTAGGGCTCGGCGATGTGCTGGAGCAACAGGTTGAGGTCGACCGGCTCGACGTTCTCGTGGATATCGGTGTCCTTCACGCATTGCAGCGCGCCCTTCACCAGCAGTTCCAGCTCGTCCAGGTCGCGCCCGAACTTCTCCTGCAAGCGCTCGTCCTCGAGGAGTTCTACCCGCAGGCGCAGGCGGGTGATCGGCGTGCGCAAGTCATGGGAGATGGCGCTGAACAACTGTCCGCGCTCGTTCAGGTAGCGGTCGATGCGCTCGTGCATGGTGTTGAAGGCGCGCGCCACCTCCACCAGTTCGCTGGCGCCGCGTTCCTCCAGCGCTGCCGACGGACTGCCCAGGGCCAGGTCGCGTGCGGCGCGCGCCAGGCGCTTGAGCGGACGGCTCTGCCAATGCATCAGCAAGCCGGTGAAAAGCAGCAGCAACAGGCTGGTGAAAACGATCGAGAGCACCTGCTGCGGTTGCAGTCCCTCGGGTTCCAGGCTGACGTACGGCGCCGGCATCAGGCTGGCGATGTACAGCCACTCGCTGTCGCCGATGCGGATCTGGGTCACCAGCACCGGCGGGTTCACCGGCTCCAGGGTCAGCGCGTAGTGCGCCCAGGAACGCGGCAGCTCGTCGAGCTTCAGCGCGCCGTTGAACAGGCGCAGCTCGTCGGGACTGACGAATTCGACCTGCAGCTCGACCTCCTTGCCCAGGCGTTGGTGCAACACATCCTGGACGATCTCCAGCACCGCCTGCTTGTTCGGCGTGTCCGGCAGGGCACGCATCTCCAGCGGCCGGTCGTTCAGCGAGACGAAGAAGCGCGTACCGCCCATGCTGCGCAACTGGTCGAGCACCAGCGGACGGTAGCCGAGCGGCAGGGAACGGAAGTAGCTGACGCTGGCCGCCATCGAGTAGGCCAGGCTGCGCGAGCTGGTGAGCAGGCCCTCGCGCTGGCTGGAGCGCAGGTGCGACAGCCAGAACAGGCTGGAAAGCCCTTGCGCGACCAGCACCGCGAGCAGGGTCAGGAGCAGCATGCGCCCGAGCAGC
This sequence comes from Pseudomonas sp. KBN12P06040, assembly GCF_037574965.1. Classification (NCBI taxonomy): domain Bacteria; kingdom Pseudomonadati; phylum Pseudomonadota; class Gammaproteobacteria; order Pseudomonadales; family Pseudomonadaceae; genus Pseudomonas; species Pseudomonas sp. KBN12P06040. The sequence goes on along the minus strand of NZ_JBBELS010000001.1, from coordinate 2,020,451 downwards.
GAGCGCGGCACCGGCGACCAGCGCCGCCGTTCGCTCATGGCTGCAGGTGCGGCCGCACCTGCGCCGCCAGCAGGTAGCCACTGCCGCGCACGGTCTGGATCAGCCGCGGCGCCTTGCCGGTGTCGCGCAGGCGCTGGCGCAGGCGGCTGACCGCCATGTCGACGATGCGCTCCAGCGGCAGCACCTCGCGGCCGCGGGTGGCGTTGGCGATGGTGTCGCGGTCGAGGATCTGCTGCGGATGGTCGAGGAACAGCTTGAGCAGGGCGAAATCCGCGCCGCTGAGGAAGAACTCCTCGCCGTCCTCGTGGAACAGCCGGTGGCTGACCGTATCCAGTCGCCAGTCCTCGAAGGCCAGTACGTCGCCACCGCGCACCTGGGTGAACTGCGCGCGGCGCAGCAGGGCCTTGATCCGCGCCAGCAGCTCGCGCGGGCTGAACGGCTTGCCCAGGTAGTCGTCGGCGCCCAGTTCCAGGCCGATCACCCGGTCGGCCTCGTCGGAACTGGCGGTGAGCATGATGATCGGCATGCAGGCCAGGCGCTGGTGGGAGCGAATCCAGCGACAGAGGCTGAAGCCGTCCTCGTCCGGCAGCATCACGTCGAGGATCGCCAGGCTCGCCTCCTCCTCGCACAGCGCCTGGCGGAAGTCGGCGCCCCGCGAAACGCTGCGGACCTGGAAGCCAGCGCGGCTCAGGTAGGTCTCCAGCAATTCGCGGATCTCCTGGTCATCGTCCACCAGCAGGATCGATCGTCCGTTCGCGCTCACGAGGCTCCTCCTTATGCGGTTGCTCGACGCCGACTCAGCCCTCGGCGTCCAGGGCCTGCTGCAGGGCGACCCCGGCGCCGAGCAGGCCCGGATGTTCGGCGGTCATGACCCACACCGGTACGTCCTGCAGGTAAGCGCCGCTGGTCTTGCCACGCCTGGCGAAGGCCTCGGCGAAGCCGCTGGCGATGAAACGCTCGAGGAAACGCGGGACGATGCCGCCGGTAATGTAGACGCCACCGAGCGCGCCGACGGTGAGCACCGCGTTGCCGGCGACCCGCGCCAGCCACAGGAAGAAGTGCTCCAGCACGGCGTCCGCCTGGGCGTCGCCGGCCATGGCCAGGGCACCGACTTCCGCCGCACTGCTCGCGCGTACGGCAACCCCGTCCAGGGCACAGCTGATTTCATAGAGGGCGAGCAGGCCGTTGCCGGACAGTGCGCGCTCGGCTGAGACATGTCCGTAGCGCGCCTGCAGGCCCTGCCAGAGCGCGAAGTCGCGCGGCGAAGTGACCGGCAGGTCGACATGCCCGCCCTCGCAGGGCAGCACTTCCCAACGTCCCCCGCCCAGCGGCAGCAGGCTGCCGACGCCAAGGCCGGTGCCGGGACCGATGATCAGCCGGGCGCGATCCGCCTGGGCGCTGCCGGCCCGGACCTGCACCAGCTCGTCCGCGCCCAGCCGCGAGGCGGCCCAGGCCATGGTGCTGAAGTCGTTGACCAGCAGCAGGTGATCCAGCCCCAGCTCCTCGCGGAACGCGGCGCGATTGATCACCCAGTGGTTGTTGGTGAAACGGAAATCGGCCGCCCCGACCGGACCGGCGCAGGCCAGGCAGACCGAGTCGATGTTCGCCACCGATTCGCCGATCCGCGCCAGGTAGTCGCGCACGGCCAGTTCAGGCCGCGGGTAGTCGGCGCAGGCGAGCACCTCGATGGATTCCAGGCGCTGCCCGCGCCAGAGCGCGAAACGCGCATTGGTGCCGCCGATATCGCCGACCAGGCCGAGGCCGCCGGCGCTTCTCTTGTTGTCGTTATTCATCGTCATTGAACCGCAATGCCCCGCGCCAGGGCGGGACGGTCGGCAGATGTTGCCGGAGAGACAGCCGCCAGCCAAGCGCCGGCGGACATCGACCTATCAGAATCAGCGCCAGCCGTTGAGGCTCTCGGTAAAGCTGCAGGCGCCCTCTTCCGCGCTGCTCATGGCGTTGCGCATGAAGGCGAACAGCTCGCGGCCGCAACCGAGATTGCCGTCCTGCGGCGCCGGCTCCAGGCTGCGCGCCTGCCATTCGGCGTCGTCGACCAGCACCCGCAACTCGCCGTTCACCCCATCCACCCGTACCCGGTCGCCGTCGCGCAGGCGCGCCAGGGGACCGCCGGCGATGGCTTCCGGACTCACATGGATGGCCGCGGGCACCTTGCCCGACGCCCCGGACATGCGCCCGTCGGTGACCAGCGCCACCTTGAAGCCACGATCCTGCAAGACCCCGAGGAACGGCGTGAGCTTGTGCAGCTCCGGCATGCCGTTCGCCCGCGGGCCCTGGAAACGCACCACGGCGACCAGGTCGCGCTCCAGCTCGCCGGCCTTGAAGGCCGCGGCCAGGCTGGCCTGGTCGTGGAAGATCCGTACCGGCGCCTCGACCACCTGGTGTTCCGGCGCCACCGCCGAGACCTTCATCACGCCGCGACCGAGGTTGCCCTCCATCAGGCGCAAGCCGCCTTCGGCGGAGAACGGCTTGTCCAGCGGACGCAGGATGGCTTCGTCGAGACTCCGTTCTGGCCCTTCGCGCCAGACCAGCCGGCCATCCTCGAGGAACGGCTCGCGGGTGTAGCGGCGCAGGCCGGGGCCGGCGACGGTCTGTACGTCCTCGTGAAGCAGCCCGCCGTCGAGCAGTTGGCGGATCAGGAAGGACATGCCGCCGGCCGCCTGGAAGTGGTTGATGTCGGCCTGGCCGTTCGGATAGATGCGCGCCAGGGTCGGCACCACATGGGACAGCTCGGACATGTCCTGCCAGGTCAACTGGATGCCCGCCGCCTGGGCGATCGCCAGCAGGTGCAGGGTATGGTTGGTCGAGCCGCCGGTGGCGAGCAGCGCCACCACCGAGTTGACGATGGCCTTCTCGTCGACGATCTCCGCCATCGGCACGTAGTTGCCGTTCTCAGGGGTCAGCCGGCTGGCCTGGCGCGCCGCTTCGCGGGTGAGTTCGTCGCGCAGCGGGGTGTTCGGGTTGACGAAGGAGGCACCGGGCAAGTGCAGGCCCATCACCTCCACCAGCAACTGGTTGGTATTGGCGGTGCCATAGAAGGTGCAGGTGCCGGGTGCATGGTAGGAGGCCATTTCCGAGGCCAGCAGCTCTTCGCGAGTGGCCTTGCCCTCGGCGAACAGTTGGCGCACCGCGGCCTTTTCCTTGTTGGAGATGCCGGTCGGCATCGGCCCGGCCGGGACGAACACGGTGGGCAGGTGGCCGAAGCGCAGCGAGCCGATCAGCAGGCCCGGCACGATCTTGTCGCAGACGCCCAGGCACAGCGCCGCATCGAACATGTTGTGAGACAGCGCGATGGCGGTGGACATGGCGATCACGTCGCGGCTGGCCAGCGACAGTTCCATGCCCGGCTCGCCCTGGGTCACCCCATCGCACATGGCCGGCACGCCGCCGGCGAACTGGCCGACCGAACCGATCTCGTGCAGCGCCTGTTTTATAAGCCCCGGAAAGCGCTCGAACGGCTGGTGCGCCGAGAGCATGTCGTTGTAGGCGGAAACGATGGCCACGTTGGCCTGGTTCATCAGCCGCAGGGTCTGCTTGTCGCTTTCGCCACAGGCCGCGACCCCGTGGGCGAGGTTGCCGCACGGCAGGGTGCCGCGGTGCGGCCCCTTGCTGGCCGCCGCCCTGACCATCTCGAGGTAGCGCTGGCGAGTGGCCACGCTACGGGCCTGAATGCGGCGGGTGACTTCGAGCACACGAGGGTGCATGGCAGATTCTCCTACAGACTATCAATTGTTGTTTTTACAACATAATCATCGGTTGAAGGATGTTTACTTTTCTTTCTGGACGAAATGTAATGGTTTTTACCACAACAATAGAAAAGAGACGACCTCATTATGACTATCCGCCTGGCCATCAACGGCTTCGGTCGCATCGGCCGAAACGTTCTTCGCGCCCTGTATACCGGCCACTACCGCGAACAGTTGCAGGTAGTGGCGATCAATGACCTCGGCGACGCCGCGGTCAACGCCCACCTGTTCCAGTACGACAGCGTCCATGGACGCTTTCCCGGCGAGGTCGAGCACGATGCCGAAAGCCTGCGGGTGATGGGCGACCGCATCGCCGTCAGCGCCATCCGCAACCCGGCGGAACTGCCCTGGAAGAGCCTCGGCGTGGACATCGTGCTCGAGTGCACGGGGCTCTTCACCAGCCGCGACAAAGCCGCCGCCCACCTGCAGGCCGGCGCCGGCAAGGTGCTGATCTCGGCGCCCGGCAAGGACGTCGACGCCACCGTGGTCTACGGCGTCAACCACGAGGTGCTGCGCGCCTCCCATCGGATCGTCTCGAACGCCTCCTGCACCACCAACTGCCTGGCACCGGTGGCCCAGGTGCTGCATCGCGAGCTGGGCATCGAGCACGGCCTGATGACCACCATCCATGCCTACACCAACGACCAGAACCTCTCCGACGTGTACCACCCGGACCTGTACCGCGCACGTTCGGCGACCCAGTCGATGATCCCCACCAAGACCGGCGCCGCCGAGGCGGTCGGCCAGGTCCTGCCGGAACTCGCCGGCAAGCTTACCGGGCTGGCGGTGCGGGTGCCGGTGATCAACGTGTCGCTGGTCGATCTCACCGTGCAGGTGGCCCGGGATACCAGCGTAGACGAGGTCAACCGCCTGCTGCGCGAAGCCAGCGAGGGCTCTCCGGTGCTCGGTTACAACACCCAGCCGCTGGTGTCGGTGGATTTCAACCACGACCCGCGCTCGTCGATCTTCGACGCCAACCACACCAAGGTCAGCGGCCGGCTGGTCAAGGCGATGGCCTGGTACGACAACGAGTGGGGCTTCTCCAACCGCATGCTGGACAGCGCCCTGGCGCTGGCCGCCGCCCGCGACTGACGCGCCTCAGCGGAACTTGCGCCGACCGCGCGCCTGCAACGCCAGCAGGCGCAGGTCGGCCTCGGCGAGGATCAGTCGCTGCTCGGCCTTGTCCGCGCGCTTCCAGGCACGGATTTCCTGGCGCGTACGCCCGCAGCCGCGGCACACGTCGGCATCGAACTCACAGATATTGATGCAAGGACTTTTCAAGCGTTCCCCCTTTTTCGGCGCGGACCGCAACCGGTCCTCGCCCGTCACTTCACGACAGGCGGTGGGCCGGCGTCCAGGAGGGAATGACTATCGGGCCGATCGAGCGGCCCGCGGTCACTCGGCCTCGGCGTCGCGCAGGCTTTCGTAGGCAGGCGCGGCATAGATGCCGGCCTCGACGCAGAGCGCCATGACCCGCGGCAGGTCCTGGGTATAGACCAGCACCGCCTGCAACTCGTCGTCCAGCGGCTCGCTGAAATCCACCAGCACGTAGCCGCCCTTTTCCGGATACATGCTGCTCAGTTGCACCTGGATACGGTTGAGGGCGACCAGCGGCTCGGTCTTGAGCAACTGCTTCGGCTTGATGTTGAACGCCACGTCCTTGCCGAAGGAGGCGACGATCCGGGCGAACAGCTCGGCATAGGTATCGGCCTGGAACAGCACGATATCCGGCAGGCTACCGACCACCACCCACTCGCCGAGCGGGATCGGGAAGCTGTCGTCGTAGTTGATGTCCGGGTTGGCGGCGAGGAACCCTGCCGGATCGGCGTAGGCCTGGGCCGCCTCGTCGGCGATCCGCCGGATCTCCTCGGCGCCCATGCAGCCGGTGCTGATGAGGGTGATCAGTTCGTTCAGGGTCTCTTTCATGGGGAGTTCCAGGGTCGATGAAACGGAGCGGCCGGATGAATTCTACAGGGTGGAACGACGGTCAGCGGCGCGGCCAGTCGTCGTCGGCGTCCAGTGCCTCGCGCTCCTCGCGCATGGCCTCCGCCAGGGCGCGCTCTTCGTCATCGGGATCGGCGTCCGCGACAGCCTCCGCGACGGCAGGCTCGACGGCTTGCTCCGCGACCACGGGAATCGGCCCAGCCGCTGGCTCGGCGGACTCGTCGCCCTGCTCCGAGGGCTCCGGAGGGTCGAGCAGGTCGTCGAAGTCGGTCTTCAGGCCCTGCTCCATCTCGTCCAGTTCCAGCAGCAGGCTGCGGAAGCTGGTTTCCTCGCGCGGTTTCTCCGGCTCGCCGGCCTCGCCCTCGATCTCCTCGAGGCTTTCCCCGGCCTCGGCGATGGCGCGATCGGCCAGGGCCTGGATCGAGGCGGGAATCGCATCCTCGTCGAGATCGTCGCGCGGTGGCTGCGCCGCGGACGCCACTTCGACCGGCGGTTCCGGCTCGGGCTCCATCTCGCGCAGCGCCGACAGCGGCGGCAGCTCGTCGAGGCTCTTCAGGTTGAAATAATCGAGGAACGCCTTGGTGGTCGCCAGCATCGCCGGGCGCCCCGGCACCTCGCGGTAGCCAACGATGCGGATCCACTCCCGCTCCATCAGCGTCTTGACGATCTGGGTGTTCACCGCCACGCCGCGGATCTCCTCGATCTCGCCACGGGTGATCGGCTGGCGGTAGGCGATCAGCACCAGGGTTTCCAGCAGCGCGCGCGAATAGCGCTGCGGACGCTCCTCCCAGAGGCGACCGACCCACGGCGAGAAACGCTCGCGAATCTGCAGGCGATACCCGGACGCGACTTCCTTCAGCTCGAAAGAACGCCCCGCGCAGGACAGCGCCAGGATCGCCAGGGCGTCGCGGAACTGCCCCGGTTCCGGCCGCTCGGCCTCGTCGAACAGCTCGGCCAGGCGCTCCAGCGACAGCGGCTTGCCGGCCGCGAGGAGGATGCCTTCGAGCAGGGTGGCGAGTTCGTGGGGATCGGACAGGTTCATCGTCGCAACGGATACCGGAGCCAGGAAGAGGGAAAGATAGCGGAATCGGGCATGCAGCTTAACAGGCCACGGCAGGGAGCGAAGCCGGAAGCTCGGAAAAGCTGACCGTCCGCAGGGGGGACGAACGGCCAGCGGCGCGGCGCGATCACTCGAAATCGCCTTCCAGGGCTTCCTCCAGGGTTTCGCCTTCCTCCGCTTCGCGGGCTATCCGCAGGCGCACATGGATGGCGCCGAAAGCCTCGTTCTGCACCAGTTCCACCATTTGCTCCTTGACCAGTTCGAGGATCGCCATGAAGGTGACCACCACGCCGAGCTTGCCCTCCTCCAGGGTGAACAACTGGATGAACGGCACGAAGGCGCCGCCTTTCAGGCGCTCCAGCACTTCGCTCATGCGTTCGCGGGTGGACAGTACCTCGCGGGTCACCTGGTGGCTCTCGAACAGGTCGGCGCGGCGCAGCATCTCGCCCATCACCAGCATCAGCTCCTGCAGCGCCAGCTCCGGCAGCAGCTTGCGCGCCCGCGCCTCGGGAGCAGCCACCGCCGGCACCAGCACGTCGCGGCCGACCCGGGGCAGTTCGTCGAGGTCTTCGGCGGCCTTCTTGAACCGTTCGTACTCCTGCAGGCGGCGGATCAGCTCGGCCCGCGGATCTTCCTCTTCCTCCTCGGCTTCCGCCGAGCGCGGCAGCAACATGCGCGACTTGATCTCCGCCAGCATCGCCGCCATCACCAGGTACTCGGCGGCCAGCTCCAGGCGCACCGCCTTCATCAGCTCGACATAGCCCATGTACTGGCGGGTGATTTCCGCCACCGGGATATCCAGGATATCGATGTTCTGCTTGCGGATCAGGTACAGCAGCAGGTCGAGCGGGCCCTCGAAGGCCTCGAGGAAGACCTCCAGCGCGTCCGGCGGGATATAGAGGTCCTGCGGCAGCTCGGTGACCGCCTCGCCGTAGACCAGCGCCAGTTGCAGCGGCACCCGCTCGGCGGCGGGTTCGGCTGGAGGGGGGGCGGCGTTGACCGGGTTATCGTCCTGCATCGGTAGGCTCGTGGTGGGCGGATTCGGGCGGCGCTCAGGCCGGCTGCATGAACGGCGCCGGATCGCCGCAACCCACGCGGATCACTTCGGGATCGGTGTCGGTCAGGCTGATCACGGTGGAGGCCTCGCCGCCGCCATAGCCCCCGTCCACGATCAGGTCGACCTGGTGTTCCAGTACCTGGCGCATTTCATAGGGATCGTTCAGCGGCTCGCCGCTGCCGGGCATGATCAGGCTCACGCTCATCAGCGGTTCGCCCAGTTCCTCCAGCAGCGCCCGGGCGATCGGACAGTTCGGCACGCGCAGGCCGATGGTGCGGCGCTTGGGGTGCAGGAGCATGCGCGGCACCTCGCGGGTGGCGCTGAGGATGAAGGTGTAGGGACCGGGGGTGTGCGCCTTGAGCAGGCGGAACAGGCCGGTGTCGACCTTGGCATAGACCCCCAGCTCGGAAAGGTCGCGGCAGACCAGGGTGAAGTTGTGCTTGTCGTCCAGTTGGCGGATGCGGCGGATGCGATCCACCGCGGTCTTTTCGCCGATGCGGCAGCCCAGGGCATAGGACGAGTCGGTGGGATAGACGATCACCCCACCCTGGCGGACGATTTCCACCGCCTGCTTGACCAGCCGTGGCTGGGGATTTTCCGGATGGATCTGGAAGAACTGGCTCATTCGGCCCCCTTGGCTTCGGAATGACGTTCGGTATCGCGAAAATGCCTGGCGAAACGCGGCCACATGGCCGGCAGGTCCTCTGGAACCGCACGGTACATGCCCAGTTCGGACCAGTCGCCCGGCGCGTGGAAATCGCTGCCGGCGGTGACCATCAGGCCGAACTCGCGGGCCAGGATCGACAGGGTACCGACCTGTTCGGCCGGCTGCACGCCATTGACCACCTCGATGGCGTGTCCGCCGGCCTGGAGAAAGTCGGCGACCAGGCGCCGGCGCTTGGTCCGGGTGAAATCATAATGGTACGGGTGCGCCAGGCTGATCCAGGCGCGCGCCTCGCGCAGGCAGCCGACCACTTCCTCCAGGGTCGGCCAGTGCTGCTTGACGTCTCCCAGCTTGCCGGCCCCCAGCCACTTGCGGAACGCGTCGGCGCGATCCTTGACCCAGCCGCCCTGGACCAGGAACTCGGCGAAATGCGGCCGCGCCGGCGCGTTGCCGCTGTCGCCCAGGGCCCGCTGGATCGCCCGCGCGCCCTCCAGCGCCCCGGGCATACCCTTGGCCGCCAGCCGTCGGTCGATTTCCTCGGCGCGCGCCCAGCGGCCGCGGTGCAGGGCTTCGGTGGCCTGGCGCAGGGGAGCGGCGTCGAGGTCGAAACCGTAGCCCAGCACATGGATGGTGGCGCCACCCCAGGTGCAGGACAGCTCGACGCCGTTGACCAGTTCGATACCGAGTCGAGCGGCCGCCTGGTGGGCTTCCGGCAAGCCTTCCAGGGTGTCGTGGTCGGTCAGCGCCAGCAGCCCGACGCCTTTCTCGTGGGCCCGCTGCACCAGGGCGGCGGGCGCGAGAACGCCATCGGAGGCGGTACTGTGGCAATGCAGATCGACACGCATGGCTGAATCCTGATTCCAGTGAAGAATGGTGATGAAGCAACGCCGATTCGCTGCCTCGCGGTATCGAGACGTACCGTTCATGGGTCCGGGGAGCCTGCTCCACCTGGCGAATGCGCCTGCGGCACAGGCCTGACGCATTCGGAAAGACAGGATGACTGTTTCAGAACATCCAGAGGTTGCTATTATGCCGCTTCAACCGTGTCCTGACTGCCACCATGAAGCAATTCATCGATTTCATCCCACTGATCCTGTTCTTCATCGTCTACAAGATAGACCCTCAGAACGTCGAGTTCGCCGGGTTCAATCTGAGTGGCATCTACGGCGCGACCGCGACCCTGATCCTCGCCTCGGTGATCGTCTACGGCGCCCTCTGGCTCAAGCACCGCCACCTGGAAAAGAGCCAGTGGTTCACCCTCGGCGCCTGCCTGGTCCTCGGCGGCCTGACCCTGGCCTTCCACGAGGACACCTTCCTCAAATGGAAGGCGCCGCTGGTCAACTGGCTGTTCGCCCTGGCCTTCGCCGGCAGTCACTTCATCGGCGACAAGCCGATGATCCAGCGCATCATGGGCCATGCCATCCAGTTGCCGCAGGGCCTCTGGGTGCGCCTGAACATCGCCTGGGTGGTGTTCTTCCTGGTGTGCGGCTTCGCCAACCTGTACGTGGTCTTCACCTATCCGAACTTCTGGGTGGACTTCAAGGTGTTCGGCAGCCTCGGCATGACCTTGCTGTTCCTGATCGGCCAGGGCCTGTTCCTGGCTCGCCACCTGCACGACGCCGATACCGGCGAAAAGCCCAAGGACTGACATGCTCTACGCGATCATCGCCCGTGACATCCCCGCTTCCCAGGAACGCCGCCTGGCCAGCCGCCCGGCCCACCTGGCCCGTCTCGAACAGCTGAAGGAAGAAGGCCGCCTGGTACTCGCCGGCCCGCACCCGGCGATCGACAGCAACGACCCGGGCGCCGCCGGCTTCACCGGCAGCCTGATCGTCGCCGAATTCGATTCCCTGGCCGCGGCGCAGAGCTGGGCCGAGGCCGACCCCTACCGGGCCGCCGGGGTGTATGCCGAGGTGGTGGTCAAGCCGTTCAAGAAAGTCCTGCCCTGAGGCAGTCGCCGGGTACCGGCGGCCGGCCCGGTCGCCCTCCCGGCAAACGTTTTCGCACCGGACGCCGCTTTCCGGTGCCCGCCGCAGCGCAACCAGGCCGGCCCGGCGCTTTCGCCAAGCCGGAAGGGCGAACCGGAAGACAGTGCAATCCGTCGCTTCATCGGTACAAGGAGTCATGATGCGTCCATCCACTGCCCATTGCCTGCTGCTGAGCCTGAGCCTGGGAGCTTCCCTGGCCCAGGCCGAGGAACCCGCGCCAGCACCGATTCCAGCCGCGCAGCCTTCCATTGCGCAGGCTACCGCCGAACTGGAGCGCCGCCTGGTGGAAACGGAACGCCAGCGCGACGAACTGGTCAGTCGTATGCGCCAGGAGAACCGCCAGTTGCGCGAGCAGTTGCAGGCGGCCCAGGCGCAGCGGCAACCGCCGCTGCTCACAGAAGAGCAGACCTGGTATGTCGCCGGCGCCGCCACCGCCCTGCTCGCGTTCGTCCTCGGCGCCCTGAGCCGCGGCCGCCGGCGACAGCGACGCGAATGGATCAATTGAGCGACACCCGATGAGCGAACTGCTGTTGATCGACGATGACCGGGAGCTCTGCGAGCTGCTCGGTACCTGGCTGGTCCAGGAAGGTTTCTCCGTGCGTGCCAGCCACGACGGCGCCCAGGCCCGTCGCGCCCTCGCCGAGCAGACGCCGGATGCCGTGGTGCTCGACGTGATGCTGCCGGACGGCAGCGGCCTGGAACTGCTCAAGCAACTGCGCGGCGACCATCCCGACCTGCCGGTGCTGATGCTGTCCGCCCGCGGCGAGCCGCTGGACCGCATCCTCGGTCTGGAACTGGGCGCCGACGACTACCTGGCCAAGCCCTGCGACCCGCGCGAACTCACCGCACGGCTGCGCGCCGTGCTGCGGCGAACCCACCCGGCGCAGCCCAGCGCGCAGATGCAACTGGGCGACCTGTCGCTGAACCTGACGCGCGGCGTGGCGCAGATCGACGGCCAGGAGATCAGCCTGACCCTTTCCGAAAGCCGCATCCTCGAAGCGCTCCTGCGCCAGCCCGGCGAGCCGCTGGACAAGCAGGCCCTGGCGCAACTGGCGCTGGGCCGCAAGCTGACCCTCTACGACCGCAGCCTGGACATGCACGTCAGCAACCTGCGCAAGAAGCTCGGCAGCCACCCCGACGGCAGCCCGCGCATCCTCGCCCTGCGCGGCCGCGGCTACTACTACAGCCACTGAGCGGGTTTCGTCAGCCCGCCGACACAAGGTCTTTACCCAAGCTTTACCCAGGGCTGACCGCGCTTGACCTTGACCTCCCTAGACTGGGCTCATCCGGTAAATGGCCGGACCCAGAAAGGAGAAACACCATGCGCAAGACGCTAACCGCCCTGTTCATCGCCGCCGCCCTGCCGACCTTCGCCATGGCCGCGCCCGCCGCCAACGACCTGCCGCCCCCGCCGATGGAAGGCGGCCACATGATGGGCCAGCACGGTCCCCGGCATGGCGGCCCGATGAAGGAACTGAACCTGACCCGCGAACAGCGCCAGCAGATGGGCAAACTGATGGGCGAACAGATGAAGGCCCGCCACGAGATCACCCAGCGCTACCTGGCCAAGCTGCCGGCGGCCGAGCAGAAGGCCCTGAAGGACGAACTCAAGGCCAGCCACGAGAAGACCCAGAAGGACATCCGCGCCCTGCTCACCCCCGAGCAGCAGAAGAAGTTCGACGAACTGCAGAAGAAGCGCGAGCAGCGCAAGGCAGAGTGGGCCGAATTCCAGCAATGGAAGGCCGACAAGAAGTCCAACTGACGTCCGAGCCACCGCTACCGGGTCCTCCGGTAGCGGTCTTCCGACCAGCCGGAATCGCATATCCTAGGGGTTTACCCACGCGGCCGGCCCGACATGCGATTCAACAGGAAAACCATGCGTTCACTCTTCTGGCGAATCCTCGCCGCCTTCTGGCTGGCCCTGCTGCTGGTAGCCGGGCTTTCCATCCTGCTGGGTCGCGCGCTGAACCAGGACACCTGGATCATCGCCCGCCATCCCGGCCTGAAGGATCTCGCCGAGCAGTGGACCGCCCTCTACGAAGAACAGGGCAGCTACGCGGCCCAGGGCTTGCTGGAGCAACGCCGCCGCGACTACGGGATTTCCATCCAGGTGCTCGACGAAAGCGGCCAGCGCCTGGTCGACGGCACCTACCTGCCGCGCCCCCGCCACCGCCCGCCGCGCACCAGCGACCGCAACCTGCCGCGCTTCCCCTGGCGCCAACTGAGCCAGGAATATGTCAGCCCGCAGAGCAACCATACCTATCTGTTCATCTACCGCATCCCGCACCCGGAGCTGGAGGCCTGGCACCGCGGCAGCCTGCTCTGGCCGCTCAGCGCGCTGGGCATCGCACTGGTGGTGCTGACCCTGTTCAGCCTGCTGCTGACGCTGTCCATCACCCGTCCGCTGAACCGTCTGCGGCGCGCCGTGCACGACCTCGGCCAGACCGCCTACCAGAAGGACAGCCTGGCCCGCCTGGCGCGGCGCGGTGATGAACTGGGCACCCTGGCGCGCGATTTCAACCGCATGGGCGAACGCCTGCAAAGCCTGATCGGCAGCCAGCGACAGTTGCTCCGCGACGTGTCCCACGAACTGCGCTCGCCGTTGGCGCGCCTGCGCATCGCCCTGGCCCTGGCCGAGCGCGCCGAACCGCAAGCGCGGGCGCAGATGTGGCCGCGCCTGGAACAGGAATGCGACCGCCTGGAAGCGCTGATCGGCGAGATCCTCGCCCTCGCCCGGCTCGACGCCGAACCCGGCGCGAGCCAACGGATCGCCCTGCTGCCGCTGCTCCAGCGGCTGCGCGAAGACGCCCTGCTGCTGGCTCCGGAGCAGGATATCCGCCTGGAAGTGGCGCCTGACCTGAGCATCGACGGCTGGCCGGACATGTTCGAGCGCGCGGTGGACAACCTGCTGCGCAACGCCGTGCGCTTCAACCCCGCCGGCCAACCGCTGGAGGTGCGTGCCAGCAGCGCCGGCGACTACCTGCGCCTGAGCGTCCGCGACCATGGGCCAGGCATCGCCGTCGAACTGCAGGAGCAGTTGGGCGAACCGTTCTTCCGCGCACCCAACCAGAGCAGCCCGGGACACGGCCTGGGCCTGGCCATCGCCCGCCGCGCCATCGAGCGCCACGGCGGGCACCTGCGCCTGGGCAACCATCCCGACGGCGGCTTCATCGCCACCCTCAGCCTGCCGCTACGGCGCAAGGCGACCGAATGACGCCACGCCCCGATGCGCGGCACTTCCCCCAGGAGCATCCGGCATGACTCTTCCCGCTTCGTTGTTCCTCGATGAACGCCCGCTCGTCCAGGCCATCGCGCCGCCGGAACTTCCCGGCGACGAGCCGCAATCGCTGGTCCTGGCGGTCGAGCTGGGACAGGTCGCCCAGCAACTGCGGCAACGCTGGGCGCGCCTCGACCTGAGCCTGCCGGAGCGCGGCACCTGGCCGCTGGAGAGCTGGCGCCCGGCCTTGCACGAGGCGCTCTACGGCCTGCTCGGCGGCGCCGCGCAGGCCCGCCCGTGGCAGCGCATCACGCTGAATCCGGCGCTGGACGCGCGCCACGGCCGGCTGCGCCTGGACATCCTCGGCCAGGCGGAAGAAGGCCGGCGCTGGCTGCCGGCGGCCGTGGAAGCCGCCCGACGACTGGCCGGCTGGCAGGGCGGACGACTGCTCTGGCACGCCCAGGGCGCGTATTGGTGCGTACGCCTGCTGTTGCCGCTCAGCCCGGCCAGGCGCTGACGAAGGCCGTCGGGTCGAGTTCCGTCGGCGTGCGCAACTCGCCCATCGGCGTACCCAGGTAGACGAAGCCGATGATCCGCTCCTGCTCGCCGAGCCCCAGGCCGGCGTGCACCACCGGATCGGTGGCCATCTCGCCGGTCCGCCACATCGCCCCCAGTCCCTGGGCATAGGCGCCCAGCACCAGGCCGTGGGCAGCGCAGCCGGCGGCCAGCAGTTGCTCGCCATGCGGCACCTTCGGATGATCCTGCAGGCAGGCCACCGCCACGACCAGCAGCGGTGCGCGCAGCGGCATGTTGCGGGCCTTGGCCAGCGCTTCCTCGGCGGCGTCCGGCTGGCGGCTCGCCAGGGCGCGGGCGTAGAGGTCGCCCAGGGCCCGGCGGCCTTCGCCTTCTACCACGATGAAGCGCCAGGGCCGCAGTTGCCCGTGGTCCGGGGCACGCAAGGCGACCCGGAACAGCCGGTCGAGCTGCTCCGGCGAGGGCGCGGGATCGCTCAGGCGGGCGTGGGAAACGCGAGTGAGCAAGGCGTCGAGAGCCTCCATGGGCGAACTCCTGTCAGAAACGAAATCGCCATTGTAGACGCAATCGCCAGGCTCACGCCCGCTCTCAGGCGACCCGTCCCGGCGCCAGGTGCGGCTGCAGCGGCGGGGTCAACGGTGGCAGGCCGTAGGCGGCGCGCGCGGCATCGCAGGCCGGGTTGGGCTGGCCGTTGGCCCAGGCCGCCTCGAACTCGCGGCAGGTACTCGAGCGCTGCTCGTAGACGGTGCAGCGAACGCCGCAACCGACCTCGCCGAGCAGCCCGACGCAGCGCGCCGGCTTGTTCTCGGTACCGCTCATGGCGACCATCTGCGGGCTGATGCGGACGGTCAGTTCGTCGGGTACGACGCCGCCTGCGGAACGGCACTCGCCCCAATAGAAAGACACACGAAAATGCGCACAGCAGGCGCCGCAGGTAAGACACGGATTGTCAGTCGACATGGTTGGCAGAACACCAGAGAAACCGGCGAGCGCCGGCGGGCGAAGCGAGATTCTAGCGATTTCGCGGCTGCTGTGAAGAGGGGCGCAGCGGCAGATTTACTCTCCGCGGACGGCTGGTAGAATGACCGGTCCGCCACCGCCCAGAGCCCCACGATCCATGGCCTTGCCGACCCTACGCATCCTCGGTTTCATCATCGGCATCTTCCTGATCACTCTGGCCGCCAGCATGCTGGTCCCGATCCTGACCATGCTCGCCTTCGACCGTACCGAAGGCATCCAGGCGTTCATCTGGTCCAGCGTCGCCACCTTCGTCACCGGCCTCGGCCTGGTCCTGCCGGGGCGTCCCGAGCATGTCCACCTGCGCCCGCGGGACATGTACATGCTCACCGTATCGAGCTGGGTGCTGGTATGCATCTTCGCCGCCCTGCCGTTCGTCCTGCAGCAGCACATCAGCTACACCGATGCCTTCTTCGAAAGCATGTCGGGGATCACCGCCACCGGCTCCACCGTGCTCAGCGGGCTGGACGACATGTCCCCGGGCATCCTCATCTGGCGCTCGCTGCTGCACTGGCTGGGCGGCATCGGCTTCATCGCCATGGCCGTGGCGATCCTGCCGATGCTGCGGATCGGCGGCATGCGCCTGTTCCAGACCGAATCCTCGGACCGCTCGGAAAAGGTCCTGCCACGCTCGCACATGGTCGCCAAGTACATCGTCGCCACCTATGTCGGCATCACCCTGCTCGGCAGCCTGGCCTTCTGGGGCGCCGGCATGAGCCCGTTCGACGCGGTCAACCACGCCATGTCGGCGATTTCCACCGGCGGTTTCTCCACCTCCGACCAATCCCTGGCCAAGTGGAAGCAGCCGGCGGTGCACTGGACCGCGGTAGTGGTGATGATCCTCGGCAGCCTGCCGTTCGCGCTCTACGTCGCCACCCTGCGCGGACACCGCAAGGCGCTGATCAAGGACCAGCAGGTCCGCGGCCTGCTCGGCCTGCTGCTGGTGACCTGGCTGCTGATGGGCACCTGGTACGCGGTAACCTCCAAGCTGCCCTGGATGGATGCCTTCCGCATCGTCGCGGTGAATGTCACCTCGGTGGTCACCACCACCGGCTTCGCCCTCGGCGACTACAGCATGTGGGGGCACTTCTCGATCATGCTGTTCTTCTACCTCGGCTTCATCGGCGGTTGCTCCGGCTCTACCGCCGGCGGCATCAAGATCTTCCGCTTCCAGGTCGCCTACACCCTGCTCAAGGCCAACCTCTACCAGTTGATCCACCCGCGCGCGGTGCTCAAGCAGAACTACAACGGCCATCGGCTGGACGAGGAAATCGTCCGCTCGATCCTGACCTTCTCGTTCTTCTTCGCCATCGTCGTCTGCCTGCTCGCCCTCTGCCTGTCGCTGATCGGCCTGGACTGGATGACCGCCCTCACCGGCGCCGCCAGCACCGTGGCCGGCGTAGGCCCGGGGATGGGCCCCATCATCGGCCCCTCGGGCAACTTCGCCAGCCTGCCGGACGCCGCCAAGTGGCTGCTGGCCGCCGGCATGCTGCTCGGCCGCCTGGAGATCATCACCGTGCTGGTCCTGCTGACCCCGGCGTTCTGGCGCCACTGAGCGCTCACGGGCCTGTCTGCAATGGCTCTACTCAGGGACTGAAAAGCCGGTGTAAGCTTCTGCACCATGACGACACAGCCGCAACCCGGCCACGTGAGCCTGGATAGCTCCACCCAGCCCGCCCGCGTCAGAGCCATAGGTGATTGGACGCTCGCCCACTACACGGCTCTGGAGCGCGAGGTGACGCGCCTGCGCAGCGAAGTGGCGGGCAACGCCAGCTTCGACCTGAGCCAACTGGGCGCCCTGGATACCGCCGGCGCCGCCCTGCTCGCCGAATTGCTCGGCGCCGAGCGCCTGGCCGACCTCGCCGAGCTGGAGCCCGGCCTGCCGCGCGAGCGCCAGGCCCTGCTGAAGACCGTCGGCCACGCCCTGCACGACTTCTGCGAGCCGGAGAAACCCAAGCCGCCGACCACCGCCATCGAACTGCTGGCTCGCATCGGTTGTGCCATGGAGACCTTCTGGCTGCACCTCAAGGCACTCCTCGGCTTCATCGGCCTGACCCTGGAGACCCTGTTCCGCAGCCTGGTCCGCCCGGCCAGTTGGCGGGTCACGCCGCTGGTGGCGAACATCGAGAAGAGCGGCCTGGACGCGGTGCCGATCATCGCCCTGCTGACCTTCCTGGTCGGCGCGGTGATCGCCTTCCTCGGCGCCACGGTGCTGGCCAACTTCGGCGCGACCATCTACACGGTCAACCTGGTGGTGTTCTCCTTCCTCCGCGAGTTCGCCGTGCTGCTCACCGCGATCCTCATGGCCGGCCGCACCGCCAGCGCCTTCACCGCGCAGATCGGTTCGATGAAGGCCAACGAGGAGATCGACGCGATCCGCGCCCTCGGCCTCAACCCCATCGAGCTGCTAGTGCTGCCGCGGGTGCTGGCGCTGCTGGTATCGCTGCCGATGCTGACCTTCGTCGGCATGCTCTGCGGCATCGTCGGCGGCATGACCGTCTGCGCCTGGACCCTGGACATCCCGCCGGCGATGTTCCTGTCGATCATGGAGGACGGAATCGGCGTACAGCATTTCCTGGTCGGTATCAGCAAGGCCCCGCTGTTCGCCTTCCTGATCGCCGTGATCGGCTGCCTGGAAGGCTTCAAGGTCAGCGGCAGCGCCCAGTCGGTGGGCGAGCACACCACCACCAGCGTGGTCCACTCGATCTTCGTGGTGATCCTGCTCGACGCCCTCGCCGCGCTGTTCTTCATGGAGATGGGCTGGTGAGCCAGGACAACCCGCAGGCGATCATCCAGGTCCGCGACCTGTGCAACCGTTTCGGCGCCCAGGCGGTCCACGAGCACCTCGACCTCGACGTCCGTCGCGGCGAGATCCTCGGCGTGGTCGGCGGCTCCGGCACCGGCAAGTCGGTGCTGCTGCGCAGTATCGTCGGCCTGCGCCGGCCGACCTCCGGCAGCGTGCGGGTGTTCGGCGAAGACCTGCTGCAACTGCCGGAGGAGCGCCGCTCCCTGGTCGAACGGCGCTTCGGCGTGCTGTTCCAGCAGGGCGCGCTGTTTTCCTCGCTTACCGTGGTGGAGAACGTCGCCCTGCCGCTGATCGAGAACGCCGGCCTGCCGCGCGCCGACGCCGAGCACCTGGCCCAGGTCAAGCTGGCCCTGGCCGGGCTACCGGCCAACGCCGGCGACAAGTATCCGGCCTCGCTTTCCGGCGGCATGATCAAGCGCGCCGCCCTGGCCCGCGCCCTGGCGCTGGACCCGGACATCCTGTTCCTCGACGAGCCCACCGCCGGCCTCGACCCGATCGGCGCGGCGGCCTTCGACAACCTGATCCGTACCCTGCGCGACGCCCTCGGCCTGACGGTGTTCCTGGTCACCCATGACCTGGACACCCTGTACACCATCTGCGACCGGGTCGCCGTGCTGTCGCAGAAGAAGGTCCTGGTGGTCGATACCCTGGAACGGGTCGCCGCCACCGACGACGCCTGGGTCCGCGAATACTTCCACGGGCCGCGCGGGCGCGCCGCCCACCAAGCCGCCGCCGTGCCGGAGAATCACTGAGATGGAAACCCGAGCCCACCATGTGTTGATCGGCCTGTTCAGCGTGATCGTGATCGGCGCCGCCCTGCTCTTCGGCCTGTGGCTGGCCAAGTCCGGCTCGGAGGGCAAGTTCAACTACTACGACATCGTCTTCAACGAAGCGGTCAGCGGCCTTTCCCAGGGCAGCTCGGTGCAGTACAGCGGGATCAAGGTCGGCGACGTGGCCTTCCTCCGCCTCGATCCGCAGGACCCGCGCAAGGTCTGGGCACGCATCCGCGTGGTGGCCAGCGCGCCGATCAAGCAGGACACCACCGCCAAGCTGGCGCTCACCGGGATCACCGGCACCTCGATCATCCAGCTCAGCAGCGGCACGCCCGCCAGCCCGATGCTGGAGGGCAAGGACGGGAAGATCCCGGTGATCGTCGCCACGCCCTCGCCGCTGACCCAGTTGCTGAGCAACGGCGAAGACCTGATGGGCAACATCAACCAGCTCATCGCGCGCTTCAGCAACCTGCTCTCCGAGGAAAACACAGCGCGCATCAGCCGCACCCTCGACCATCTCGACCAGGCCACCGGCGCGCTCTCCGCCGAGCGCGAGAACGTCAGCGCGGTGATGCAGCAGTTGGCCCAGGCGAGCAGGCAGGCCAACGCCGCGCTGGCCCAGGCCAGCGAGTTGATGCGCAGCGCCAACGGCCTGCTCAACGAGCAAGGCAAGGGGATGCTGGAAAACGCCAACAAGACCATGGCTTCGCTGGAGCGCACCAGCGCCACCCTCGACCAGTTGATCAGCGAGAATCGCCACTCGCTGGACGGCGGCATCCAGGGACTCGCCGAGCTGGGCCCGGCGGTCAGCGAACTGCGCGATACCCTGGCGGCACTGCGCGGAATCAGCCGGCGCCTGGAAGAGAACCCGGCGAACTACCTGCTGGGCCGGGAAAAAACCAAGGAGTTCACCCCATGAGGCTCGCCCTTCGCCCGCTGCGTCGCCTGTCCCTGGCCGCGCTCGCCACCCTCGGCGCCTGCTCGATCCTGCCGGAAGCGCAGGTCCTCCAGGTCTACCTGCTACCGGTGCACAACCCTCCGGCCAGCGCCGCCGCGCGGCCGGTCGACTGGTCGCTGCGGATCGCCCGGCCGCGTACCAGCCTGGTGCTGGAGAGCCCGCGCATCGCGGTGCGCCCGCACGGCGACGAAATCAGCGTGTACCAGGGCGCGCGCTGGAGCGATCCGGCACCGTCGCTGCTGCGTGACCGTCTGATGCAGGCGTTCCAGGCCGACGGCCGGGTCCGCGGCCTGAGCAGCGACGACAGCAACCTGCAGGCCGATTTCGAACTGGGCGGCGACCTTCGCGCCTTCCAGACCGAGTACCCGAACGGCCAGGCCAGCGCGCTGATCCGCTACGACGCGCGCCTGGTGCGTACCGACGACAAGCGCGTGGTCGCCAGCCGGCGTTTCGAGGTCAGCCAGCCGGTGGACGGCAAGAAGGTCGCGGCGGTGGTCAGCGCCTTCGGCAAGGCCGGCGACACGCTGTCGGCCCAGGTCCTCGACTGGACCCTGCGCCAGGCCTCGGCGCAACCCGCCGGGCAGCCCTGAAGCGTACCGCCTGGCCTGGCGACTAGCCCGGGCGCTCCTGGCGGCGCGCCCGGTATTCGTTGGGCGTGCAGCCGAACCAGCGGCGGAATGCCCGGAAGAAATTGCTCGGATCGGCGAAACCCAGCAGGTAGGCGACCTCCAGCAAGGTCAGGCCGGGCTGCTGGAGATACTGATCGGCCATATCCCGACGTGTGTCGTCGAGCAGTTGCTGGTAGCTGGTGCCCTCCTCCTGGAGGCGTCGTTGCAAGGTGCGCTGCGACAGGTGCAGCGCCTGGGCCACTCGTTCGCGCTTGGGTTCTCCCTGCGGCAACAGCCGGCACAGGGTCTGCCGGGCCAGATGGGTGATGCGGCTGGTGCTGAAACGCGCCAGGTATTCGCCGGCGAAGCGATCGTGCAACTGGGCCAGCGCCTCGTTGGCCGAGGGTAGCGGCGTCTCGAGGTCGACGCGGGAAAACACCAGCGCGAACTCCTCGGCGTGAAAGCGCAGCGGCGCGCGGAACAGCTCGGCATAGGGTACCAGCGGCTCGCGGGGCGCGCCGGGCAGTTCCACCGCCAGCGGGTCCAGCGGCCGGCCGGTGATCCAGCGGACCATGTCCACCAGGTAGGCCAGCGAGCATTCGGCACTCTGCGGCGGCGCCGGCAGGCGATCACCATGCACCGTGACGCCGAGTCGATAGCCCTGCGGCGTGCGGCGGAAAGTCAGGTCGGAGGCTTCCGCGATGATCCGCTGGTAGCGTTCCAGGCGCGCGAAGCCTTCCGCCAGGTTGCGGCTCGACATCAGCGCATAGCCGACGACGTGGAAAGCCGGGCGCCGGACCCGGGCGATGTTCAGGGCGATCGCCGGGTTGCCGCTGAGCGCCACCGCACGCTGCCACAGACGGCTCATCGCATCCTGCGGGAAGCGCGCGTCGGGGTCCTGCAAGGCCTGGTAGTCGAGGCCCAGCTCGGCGAACAGCTGGCGTCCGTCGAGGCCTTCCAGCTCCAGGGCGAGGACGATGCCCTGGACCCAGCTGGACAAGGTTGTACGTTCCGGCATCGGTCTCTTCTTGTTCTGGCGGGAGGCACGCCGACCGTCGACCGGCCTGGCGGCCCAAGGATACTAAACTGGCCCTGTATGTCATCCGCGACATCGTGCGGCCCGCACTACACTGCGCGGACACAACGAGAGGAGGCATTCCATGAGCAGCCCTGACGACGAGCGTTTCCACAGTTTCGCCGAGTTCTACCCCTACTACCTGCAGGAACACAGCAATGCGGTGTGCCGGCGCCTGCACTACGTCGGCAGCCTGCTGGTGCTGGCGGTGCTGTTCCTCGCCGTGGCCAGCCAGCAGTGGCTATGGCTGCTGGCGCTGCCGCTGGTCGGCTATGGCTTCGCCTGGGTCGGCCACTTCGTCTTCGAGAAGAACCGCCCGGCCACCTTCAAGTACCCGCTGTGGTCGTTCATGGGCGACTGGGTGATGCTCAAGGACGCCTTCACCGGCCGCATCCGCTTCTGACCCGTCCCGCGCGGCCGGCCGCCCGGGCCGGTCGCTCCGCCGGGACGACCGTCGGTCCCGGATCGGTGCGCTTTCCTGAACTATCGCTCAGCTGTCACTGGCCGCCGCGCAAACGCTTGGTTAAGATTCCGCCAGCAACCTGGCCAACCGCCATTCCTCAGGCGGAAAGCTCACGAGGCCGAGCCGGGACGAAAATACACAGGGATCCTCTCCAGCGCATGAAGCCTACCCTCCCCGACCGCTCGCCGACGAGCCGGTCCGTCGCGTCCATGCGTGAATACTATTCGCGCGTGCTGGCCTATATCGCCTGTGGCGCCAGCATCGCGGCGGGAACCTACACCCAGTATTTCAGCTACGGCATCCTCTGGATGGTGCCCTATGCGCTGCTCTACCCGCACCTGGCGTACCACCTCGGCCAGCGCTTCCGCCAGCACGACCCGCGCAAGGTGACCCGCGCCCTGCTCGCGGTCGACGCCGTGCACTGTGGCCTGGGCATGGCGCTGCTCGGCTTCTCCGTGGTGCCCAGCCTGATGTTCCTGCTGGTGCTGAGCTTCACCGCGCTGGTCATCGGCGGCCTGCGCCTGCTCGGCATGGCCCTGCTGGTATCGGCCAGCAGCGCCCTGCTGGTCGCCGTGCTCGTCGCCCCGCCGCTGCTGGGCAATACCCCGGTCGAGGTGGCCGCGGTCAGCATCCTGTTCTGCGGACTGTACATCTGCATCACCGCCTTCTTCGGCCACCAGCAGGGCCTGCGCCTGGCCCAGGTGCGCCAGGAGATCGCCCGCGAGCAGGAAAAGGCCGCGCGGCTCGCGCGCAACCTGGCCAAGTACCTGTCGCCGCAGGTCTGGGAAATGATCTTCAGCGGCAAGAAGAGCGTGCGCCTGGAAACCCAGCGCAAGAAGCTCACCGTGTTCTTCTCCGACATCCGCGGCTTCACCGAGCTATCCGAGGAGCTGGAAGCCGAGGCCCTGACCGACCTGCTCAACAACTACCTCAACGAAATGTCGAAGATCGCCCTCAAGTACGGCGGTACCATCGACAAGTTCGTCGGCGACTGCGTCATGGTGTTCTTCGGCGACCCCAGCACTCAGGGCGCGAAGAAGGACGCGGTGGCTGCGGTATCGATGGGCATCGCCATGCGCAAGCACATGAAGGTGCTGCGCCAGCAGTGGCGGGCCCAGGGCATCACCAAGCCGCTGGAAATCCGCATGGGCATCAACACCGGCTATTGCACGGTGGGCAACTTCGGCGCCGACACGCGCATGGACTACACCATCATCGGCCGCGAGGTGAACCTCGCCAGCCGCCTGGAAAGCGCCTCGGAAGCCGGCGAAATCCTCATTTCCCACGAGACCTACTCGCTGATCAAGGACGTGATCATGTGCCGCGACAAGGGCCAGATCGCGGTCAAGGGCTTCAGCCGCCCGGTGCAGATCTACCAGGTGGTGGACTCGCGCCGCGACCTCGGCGCCGCGCCCAGCTACGTCGAGCACGAATTGCCCGGCTTCTCCATGTACCTGGACACCAACAACATCCAGAACTACGACAAGGAACGGGTCATCCAGGCCCTGCAACAGGCCGCCGAGCGCCTACGCGACAAGGTCATCCTCTGAGTTCGTCGAGCGCCGCCGGCAGTTCGTCGCGCCATTCCGGCGCAGTCCGCGGACCGCTCGCCTGCAGCGCCAGGAACTCCTCCGCCGAAACCCGCCAGGACTGCTCCCGCGCCCAGCGCCCGCAGGCCTGGCGATCCAGCGCCAGCGCCTGGCGGCAGGCTTCGCCAAGATCCTCGTGCATGACCCCGGTCACGCCCTGCTGCAATACATCCAGCGGCCCCGGCACGGCGAAGGCCGCCACCGGCACGCCGCAGGCCAGTGCTTCGAGCATCACCAGGCCATAGGTATCGGTCAGCGAGGGAAACACCAGCACCGAGGCCGCCCGGTAGGCGTCGGCCAGTGCGCGGCCATGGCGGTAGCCGAGAAAACGCGCCTGTGGATAGCGCTGCTCCAGCGCCGCCCGCTGCGGGCCGTCGCCCACCAGCCATTTTTCGCCCGGCAGTTCGAGATCGAGGAACGCCTCCAGGTTCTTTTCCGTCGCCAGCCGCCCGACATACAGGAACACCGGCGGCCGCTCTTCCGCCGGGGGTGTCTCGGCGGGATGGAACAGTTCGGTATCGACGCCCTTGCGCCACAGCCGCAGGTGCTGGAAGCGCCAGGCGCAGAACTCGTCGCGCAGGCGCGGGGTGCTCACCAGCACCGCCCGGCTCGGCCGATGGAAGGCGCGCAGGAAGGCATAGCCCCAGGACAGCGGCAGCCACGGACAGCGGTCACGCAGGTATTCGGGAAAACGCGTATGGATCGCCGAGGTGAAGTCCAGGCCGCGCTTGCCCAGCCAGCGCCGCGCGGCCCAGCCGAGCGGCCCCTCGGTGGCCAGGTGCACGGCATCCGGGGCGAAGGCCTCGATCAGCCCGCCGAGGCGCCAGAGATTCCAGGCCAGGGGGATTTCCGGATAGCTGGGACAGGGCAGGCAGCGAAAGTCGGCGGGCGACAGCACCCGTACCTGGTGGCCCAGCAGTTCCAGCTCGCGCTGCAGGGCCAGCAGGCTGGTGACGACTCCGTTGACTTGCGGTAACCAGGCGTCGCTGACGATCAATAGCCTCATGCCGCCGGCTCGACCGCCGCGGCCTGCGCCGCCAGACGCGCCTGCTCCTCGGCCAGGCGGTAGAGCTGGATGCTGCCGTCCCAATGTTCGATCAGCGCCGTGCAGGATTCTACCCAGTCGCCGCAGTTGAGGTAGTCGACGCCCTCGATGCGGCGGATCTCGGCATGGTGGATGTGCCCGCAGACCACCCCGTCGAGCCCGCGCTTGTGGCACTCGTGGGCGATGGCTTCCTCGAAGTCGCTGATGAAGTTCACCGCGGTCTTGACCTTGTGCTTGAGGTACGCCGACAGCGACCAGTAGCCGTAGCCCCAGCGCCGCCGCCAGTGGTTCAGCCAACGGTTGAGGAGCAGGGTGAACTCGTAGGCGGAATCGCCGAGGAACGCCAGCCAGCGGTGGTAGCGGGTGATCACGTCGAACTGGTCGCCGTGTATCACCAGCAGCTTGCGGCCGTCGGCGGTACTGTGCACCGCCTCGTCGACCAGGCGGATGTTGCCGAGGATCAGGCTCGAATAGCGGCGCAGGAATTCGTCATGGTTGCCGGTGACGTAGATCACCTCGGTGCCGCGCTTGCTCAGGGTGAGCAGGCGGCGGATCACGTTGGTGTGCGCCTGCGGCCAGTAGATGCCGCCGCGCAGCTTCCAGCCGTCGATGATGTCGCCCACCAGGTAGATGCGATCGGCGTGGTAGCGCTTGAGGAACGCCGCCAGGTGTTCGGCCTGGCAATCCCGCGTCCCCAGGTGGACATCCGAGATCCACAGGGTCCGAACCCGCTGCTTGCGGTTCGAGGTGAAGCGTTGCGCGGTGCTCATCGGCGGGTCTCCGACGGTGTTTTTCCGATCTTGGACGGCGCCGGTGAAACGACTGTGACAGGCCGGCGACCGTTGCGTGACAGGGCGCGACTGTCTGTCGCCGGCGCCAGCGGGTAGACTGGGCGCCTGCCTCCGGGAGCTTCGCCATGGGTTCGATCCTTTCCCTGCGCCACTACAGCCACGACCAGATCGTCCACAGCCATGACCATGCCCAATTGGTCCTGGGCCTCAGCGGCTGCCTCGAGTTCGAGGTCGAGGGGCGCGGCAGCCGCGTGTTGCGGCAGACCTTCGCGGTGGTGCCGGCGCAAGCCCGGCATGCCTGCTCGAGTCCCGCCGGCAGCCGCTGCCTGGTCCTCGACCTGCCCTGCGACGGCAGCCTGCTGCTGGGCCTGGGCGAACACGCCGAAGCCGGCAGGCGGCTGTTCGAGCGACCGCAGGCGCTGTCGCTGACGCCCGCCCAGGGCCAACTGGTGAACTGGCTGGCCAGCGGCCCGATCAACGACCCGGTGATCGCCCACCAGGGCGCCGGCCTGCTCCTCGCCAGCCTGGCCAGCGAGCGCCAGCCGCCGCGCCAGCAGCCCCGCCTGCCGCTGGCCAGCCTGGACGCCTACCTCGACCGCCATGCCGCCCATCCGTTGCAGGTCGCCGACCTGGCACGGCTGGCCGGTCTTTCGGTGGCGCGCTTCCACAGCCTGTTCCTCGCCGAGACCGGGCAGACGCCCATGGACTACGCGCGCAGCCGGCGCCTGCACCAGGCCCACGAACTGCTGCTGGAGAGCAGCCTGGCGGTGGGCGAGATCGCCGCCCGGGTCGGCTACGCCTCGCAGAGCGCCTTCACCGCGGCGCTGGTCCGCGAGTTCGGCGTCACCCCGCGGCAATTGCGTCGCGAGTCCCGCGACAAAACCGGCTAGCCGCACGACAGACAAATCCGTCGCGACCCCTTACTCTCTGCCCATCGACAGACCAGGAGTCAGCATGGACATCATCGAATGGCAGGATTTCGAACGCGTCGAACTGCGCGTCGGCACCATCCTCGGCGCCGCGCCCAACCCCAAGGCACGCAAACCCGCCTACATCCTCGAGGTCGACCTCGGTCCGCTCGGCCTGCGCACCTCCAGTGCGCAACTGACCGCGCACTACCAGGCCGAGGAACTGGTCGGCCGTCAGGTTCTCTGCGTCTGCAACTTCGCTCCGAAGCAGATCGCCGGAGTGCGCTCGGAGGTCCTGGTCACCGGGGTCTACGATAGCGAGGACAAGGTGGTCCTGGCCGGCTTCGACAAGCCCCTGCCCAACGGTGCGCGCCTGGCCTGAAGGATCCCCATGAATCGACGTTCCGCCCTCGCCGCCCTGCACGGCGGCGCCCTCCTCTTCGGCCTGACCGGGGTATTCGGCAAGCTGGCCAGCGCCTCCCCCGGGGTGATCGTGTTCGGTCGCGCGCTGTTCGCGGTGCTCGCCCTCGGCCTCTTCGCCCGCCTCGCGGGCCAGGCCTGGCGCGCCCTGGGATCCGCGCAATGGCTGCGCCTGGCGCTCTGCGGCCTGCTCCTGGCCGGGCACTGGGTGAGTTTCTTCATCGCCGTGAAGACCGCCGGCGTGGCCATCGCCACCCTCGGCTTCGCCAGCTTCCCGGCCTTCACGGTAATCCTCGAAGGGCTGCTCTTCCGCGAGCGCATTCATCTCGCGGAAGGACTGCTGGTAGTCCTGGTCAGCCTTGGCCTGGTGCTGGTCACGCCGAACTTCGACCTCGCCAGCGGCGCCACCCTCGGCCTGCTCTGGGCGATCCTTTCCGGCCTGCTGTTCGCCCTGCTGTCGCTGGCCAACCGCAGCAACAGCGGGCAGGTCGGCCCGGTGCAGGCGGCGCTCTGGCAGAACCTGGTAGTCGCCCTGTGCCTGCTGCCGTTCGCGGTCGGCGAACTACCGGCGCTACCCGCTCTCGACTGGCTCTGGCTGGCCCTGCTGGGCGTGTTCTGCACCGGCCTGGCGCACAGCCTGTTCGTGGCCAGCCTGGCGGTGGTCAAGGCCCGCACCGCGGCGCTGGTATTCGCCCTGGAGCCGGTCTACGGGATCGCCTTCGCCTGGCTGTTGTTCCATGAGACACCGGGGCCGCGGATGTTCCTCGGCGGCGCCCTGATCGTCCTCGCCATCGTGCTGTCGGCGCGACTCGGCGCCAGGAACCGGCCGGTCCCGGACAACGGCTTGTCCGCTAACCGGGGCTGAACCCGCCGAGCCTTGCATCCGGGTCACGCACACCGGATAGCGGAAGGTACGAGCTGCCCCGGAATGGCGGCGGCGGGCCTCAGGTTCGTTGCGCGAGGCCGGACTCGAGCGCCAGCGCGATGGGCGTGAGCTGTATCTCGGGGTTCTCCGCGAACAGCTCCATGACCCAGTTCACAAAGCAGCGCACACGAACCGACAGGTGCCTGGAGCCCGGGTAGATGACATGCACCGGCGCCGCAGAAAAGTGCCATTGCGGCAGTACCGGAACAAGTTTCCCTGCGCGTACGAATCCAGCCACCGCGAATGGGGCGCCAGGGCAGATGCCGCTGCCCGCCACGCAGGCCGAAATAGCCACGTCGGGTTCGTCGAACTGCATTCCATCGCCGGACTGCACCACGAAACGCTCCGGGCCGGACTCCAGCTCCCACATGAACGGGT
Organism: Pseudomonas sp. KBN12P06040; assembly: GCF_037574965.1. NCBI lineage: Bacteria > Pseudomonadati > Pseudomonadota > Gammaproteobacteria > Pseudomonadales > Pseudomonadaceae > Pseudomonas > Pseudomonas sp. KBN12P06040. Next base: position 1,992,467 of record NZ_JBBELS010000001.1, on the reverse strand, counting down.
TGCGCTCCCTGCCGCTGAACCAGCTCAACCGCCTGAACTGCGATAGATCGTCCGGACTGTCTACGCCGCCTATGGAGGCCAGGTACTCGGGCGAGGCATACAAGCCCATCTGGATGTCGCAAAGATGCCTGGCGATCATGCTGGAGTCCTTGAGCGCACCTCCCCGGATCGTGCAATCGATGCCGTCCTCCAGCAGATTGCTGATCCGGTCCGAACTACTCAGCCGCAGCTGGATCCTCGGGTAGCGCGCCTGGAAGTCGTGCAGCCTTGGAGCGATCACCCATCGGGCGATGGTGATCAGGGAGTCCACTCTGAGCCGGCCGATGGGCGTCGCCGTCCCGCCCCTGAGCGTGGCCTCCAGTTCGTCTATCTGCTGCAGCAGGACCTGGCATTTGTCGAAGTACGCGCTGCCATCGTGCGTAAGGCTCAGGGCACGGGTCGTACGATTGAGCAAGCGCACGCCTAGATGCTTTTCAAGATCGCTGACGCGCTGCGAAACGCGAGCTTTCGGCAGGCCCAGGGCATCGGCCGCGCGTGTGAAGCTGCCGGCGTCCACCACCTTCACGAAGGTGGCCATGGCGGTGAGTTTGTCCATAGATTGTTCGCGATTATTGAACCAAGAGTAACTTTGGATAATATTTTTCTTATTCTCAATCCCAATTATGGTTCCTTCCGTCCACCCACCAGGGAACCATCATGTCAAAAGCAGTCGTTGTTTATTTCTCCGGATATGGCCATACCAAGCGCGTAGCACAAGCGGCGGCGGAAGGCGCACAGGCTTCGCTGATCGAGATCGATAGCGAGGGCAACATTCCCGAGGCAGCCTGGGACCTGCTCGACCAGGCGCAATCCATCCTCTTCGGCGCGCCCACGTACATGGGCTCGGTGCCTTGGCAATTCAAGAAGTTCGCGGACGCCACTTCCAAGAAGTGGTTTGTTCGGCAGTGGCAGGACAAGGTCTTCGGCGGCTTCACCAACAGCGCAAGCCTGAACGGCGACAAGCAGGTTTCCCTGATCCTCATGCACACGCTGGCGTCCCAGCACGGCGGCATCTGGGTCAGCCTGGGCCTGGCTCCCGCCAACACCTCGGCCTCGAGCCGCGCGGATATCAACAACCTCGGCGCCTCGGTCGGCGCGCTGGTGCAGTCGCCGTCCGACGCGGATGCCCAGGCCATTCCCAGCGGCGATCTCGAGACCGTGAAGCTCTACGCCGCTCGCGTCGCCAGGATCGGACAACAGCTGCACGCCTGAGCCAGGCGCCGATGAATCACCGGCGCACCCTGCGCGCGTCGCTTGAACCTGCAACTACCTCGAAGGATATCGATCATGAAACTGTACTACTCCCCCGGCTCTTGCTCGCTGGCCATCCACATCGTGCTTCGCGAGGCCAACGTGCCTCACGAACTGGCCAAGGTCGACCTGTGGCAGCACAAGACCGCCTCGGGCGGCGATTACTTCCAGATCAACCCGAAGGGCACGGCGCCCGCCCTCGAGTTCGAAGGCGGCTTGCTGACCGAAGGCGCCGCCATCAGCCAATACCTCGCGGATCGCTACGCCCCAACGTTGGTGCCAGCCAACGGAACGCTGGAACGCAGCCGTTTGCACGAGATACTGAATTACCTCTCTTCGGATTACCACAAGTCCTTCACCCCGCTGTTCTACCTCTCCCCTTCGGACGACCCCACGGCCGCGCAGCGCCCAGTGATAGCCAAAGTGGCCTACCTGAACAACCTCCTCGCGGACGGCCGCCCATACATCCTGGGTGACGAGTTCTCCGTCGCGGACGCACATCTCTTCGCCCTTACGCGCTGGTGCCCCCAATTCGGCATTTCGCTGGCCCCATTCCCAGCCTTGATGGATTTCATGGCCAGGACTGCAGCCCGTCCGGCAGTCAGGGCCGCGCTACAGGCCGAAGGACTGGAGGAACACCCCGACCAGTGCTGAGCCCTCGCTAGGTACCGGTTCTACGCGGACTGACGCCAGCGCTAGCGCAGACGAGACCCGTGGCTGGGTTTCGCAGCCGACGTCAGCCCCCCTGGACTTTCCTGAACGCGTCCCGCTGCTCGAGGCGGACATCCTGAAGATCGATATGTCGAAGAAAATTCTTGTTCTAGGTGCGACGGGAACAGTCGGCAAGCCGTTAGTCGAAGGCCTGCTGGCCAAGGGAGAGGCCGTCAAGGCCGCTTCCCGCGCAAATCGGAAAATGGATGGAGTCGAGAGTACGCCCTTCGATTTCGGCAAACCGGAAACCATCGCCGCCGCCCTGGAGGGTGTGGATCGCACTTACATGCTCCTGCCCGCCGGCTACCTAAACGTACGCGATCTGCTCCTGCCGTTCGTCGAAGCCGCCGCAAGCCGCAAGGTGAAAATAGTCTTCCAGAGCGCCTTTGGCGTGGATGCGAATGACGCCAACCCCATGCGCCAAATGGAAATCCTGCTGGAGAAATCCGGCACGCCCCATGTGATCTTGCGGCCGAACTGGTTCTCCGACAATTTCCATCAATTCTGGAAAGCCGGCCTCGACCAGGGTCAGATCGCCTTGCCAGCCGGCGATAGCAGGACCAGTTTCATCGATGTGCGCGATATTGCGGCCAGCGCCATCGCCGCGCTCACCTCAACCGCTTTCGACGGCAAAGCATTCAACCTCACCGGTCCCGAAGCGCTCAGTTATGCCGATGCCGCGGCGATTCTGTCCGAAGTGACCGGCAAGCCCGTGCGATACGCCGCGACATCGGACAAGGCGTTCATCGACATGCTGGAGAACAACGGTGTGCCCGCCGCCAATGCGGCGCACATGGCCTCGATCTTCCACCCGGTGCGCCAAGGCTGGATGAGCCTGGTGACCGACGATGTCATGAAGCTCACCGGCAAGAGACCGCGGACACTGCGGGAATACGCACAAGACAAGGTCGCCGCCCTGACGGCCTAGGGCCAGGCTGCGGCGCCTTGGGCGTCGAAAGTCGCTGGCGCCGACCAGAAACGCCTGGGGGCGCCAGCATAACCTCTGTTTTTCCGGGTTGAACGGGAGACGACCGTGTCCATGCAATTTTCCAAAGACCATTACTGGGTTCGCCTCGCCGATACCCTCGATGGCCACGCTATCGACAGCGTTGTCGTCGGTGTCACCCCACGGGTGCTGGACGGCCTGGGCAACCTGATTTCGGTGATCCTGCCCAACGTCGGCGAGACGTTGGCGCAGGGAGCCGCCGCGGCCGAGATCGAGTCGGACAAAGCGGTGACGAACCTGTACACCCCCGTCTCCGGCGAAATCATCGCCGTCAACGCGGCCTTGCGCGACACCCCGACGCTTGCCAACACCGACCCGTTGGGCGCCGGCTGGTTCTTCAGGGTCAAACTCAGCAACCCGGGGCAACTGGATGCGCTGCTCGACGAGAAGGCTTATGCCGAACTGTTCTGGGCCCCGTGACGACCGATTGGCTGGCCGGCACTGCGCTGGCGGCGCGATAGCCGCGGCAGACCTCCATACAGCCTCAACCTGTGGACTCCAACCATGACACTCATGAACTGCGATCCGGCCACCGGCAGTTGCCGGATTCCCGACGCTGCTCCCATCCTTCCCCAGGGGGCGAAGCAGGCCCCTGGCGGCGAAGTCACGCTCAGGTACATCGGCGACCCCATGTGCTCCTGGTGCTGGGGTATTTCCTCCACGCTCGAAGAACTCGCACGGTACTGCGAACAGAAGGGTATCGGCTTCACCCTCACCATGGGCGGCCTGCGCGCGGGCGGGGGCGACGCATGGGGGCCGGAGTTCCGGGAGTTTCTACGCCGGGAATGGACCCATATCGCCAAGGTCACCGGTCAACCATTCGGTTTTTCCCTGCTGTCGACAAAGCATTTCGACTATGACACGGAGCCTGCCTGCCGAGCCGTTGTGGTCGCCGAGCAAATGCTCGACCAGAAGCGGCCTGTCGCCTCCGCGACCCTGGCATTTTTCTCTGCCGTGCAGCGCAAGTTCTATGTCGAAGGCGAGGACCCCAAGAACGTGGACTTTTATAGATCCATTTGCGAAGACGCTTCGCTATCGTTCGAAGACTTCCGCGCGCATTTCGCCACTGCCGCTGCACGGCAAGCCGTCTATCGGCAATTCGCCCAGTGTGGAGAGTGGGGCGTACGCGCATTCCCCACCCTTCTGCTTGACCTGGCTGGTGATCTGAAGCAACTGAGTTCAGGCGCCACCACAGCGGCAAGCGTGATCGAACGTATCGAATATCTGCTGGGCGCGCGCACCGACTGAACACCCGGGCCGGCGAGGCGGGTGGCGCAATGCACGGCCCGCCAACAGCATTCTGCGGGCAGGGTTCACCGTCCTCCTTGCAACAGTCCCCGCGGCCCCCTGGCGCCGTTCACCCGTGTCGATGCGACAACGCCAGCGCGAAAGCCCCTGCCAGACTGTCTGCGCTCCGGAATCCGGGGCCTGGAACCATCGCGAAATAAAAAAACCCGGTCGAACACGCGGGGGGAAGGGGTTCGACCGGGTGCTGCGTCCAATCACCGGAGCGTTGGCAGAGGGACGCAAAGGGAAGTGTTCGTTTCCAGCGCCTGCAGCATCCGCTCGCGGGCTCGCGCCAGGCCTTTCTCACGGAACTCCGGGCCCATGTTCATGCCCTCCGCGTGGATGAGGGTGACGTCGTGGATGCCGACGAAGCCCAGCACCTGGCGCAGATAGGGTTCCTGGTGGTCGAGACCGCCGCCGGCGTAGATTCCGCCACGGGCGGTGAGAACGAAGGCGCGCTTGCCCTGTAGCAGGCCTTCCGGCCCCTGCTCGGCGTAACGGAAGGTCAGGCCGGCGCGCAGCACATGGTCGAACCAGCTCTTCAGGCTGCTGGGAATGGCGAAGTTGTACATCGGCGCCGCCAGCACCAGCACGTCCGCTATCCGCAACTCCTCGGTCAGGCGATTGGAACGCTCGAGGGCGCGCCTTTCCGCAGCGCTATGGCCATCGCAGGGAGTGGTCCAGGCTCCCAGCAATAATTCATCGAGGTGCGGCAGCGGCTCGCGCGCCAGGTCGCGGACCTGGAAGCGATCAGCGGGATGCGCGGCTTTCCAGTGGGAGATGAATTCCGCCGTCAGCAGGCGGGAAACCGAGCCCCGTTGGCGGGCACTGCTCTCGATAACCAGGACACGGGACATGACTCGACCTCCACCCACTGCGATACAACGATGGAGGTGAGGGTAGAGAATGATTAATCGATTAAAAAGTTGAAAAAACCGCTGTTAAATATCGACCATATTGATTTATAAACAGGCAACACCTAGTCTTTCGGTGAGAGAACGCTCTATTTCGCGATCTTGCAGGTCAGCTTGATCCGCAACTTGATGATGTCGCGGCCGAACTGCGCGGTGAAGTTGCTGTTCTGCCCGGGCTGGATCACGCCCTTGCGCACTTTCGGGGTCTCCGGGCCGTTGCGGAACACCGCCGTGCATTCCGCCGCCTGGCCACCCAGGTTGGTGAGGAGGATGGCGCCCATGTCGCGACCGATGTCCTGGGTGCTGTAGGAGACCTCGGTGCCGTTGAGTTGCGGGTCGACCTCGATCGGATAGGCGAAAGCGGACAGGGGCAGCAGCGATAGTGCGAAACAGCAAAGCCTTTTCATGGCCGGACTCCCGGTAGCGACAGATGGAAAAATGGCAACACCCTGAAAACCACGGCATCCCGTACGTCAAGAGAATGGACAGCCATCCCGTACAGGATGCCGACGACACGATAAGCGAAGTCGCCCCTCCGGCGCACTCGTCATCGCCTGCCGGCCGCGGAAACGCCGGCGAGGCATCCCTGCATTCGAGGAGGCGGAAATGAAAGCGCCACGCGTAACCCTGGACCAATGGCGGACCCTGCAGGCGGTGGTCGACCACGGCGGCTTCGCCCAGGCCGCGGAAGCCCTGCACCGCTCGCAATCGTCGATCAGCTATACCGTGGCGCGCATGCAGGAACAGCTCGGCGTGCCGCTGCTGCGCATCGACGGACGCAAGGCGGTGCTGACCGAGGCCGGCGAAGTGCTGCTGCGCCGCTCGCGGCAACTGGTCAAGCAGGCCGGGCAACTGGAGGAACTGGCCCACCACATGGAACAGGGCTGGGAGCCCGAGGTGCGTCTGGTGGTGGACGCCGCCTACCCCACCGCGCGGATCGTCCGCTCGCTGTCCGCCTTCATGCCGCAGAGCCGCGGCTGTCGCGTGCTGCTGCGCGAGGAAGTGCTCTCCGGCGTCGAGGAAGCGCTGATCCAGGGCGCCGCCGACCTGGCGATCAGCGGCCTGATCATTCCCGGCCACCTCGGCGCCGACCTCAGCGTGGTCGAGTTCGTCGCCGTGGCCCACCCCGACCATCCGCTGCACCGCCTGCAACGCGAGCTGACCCACCAGGACCTGGAAACCCAGATGCAGGTGGTGATCCGCGACAGCGGCCGGCTACAGCCGCGCGACCACGGCTGGCTCGGTGCCGAACAGCGCTGGACGGTGGGCAGCCTGGCTACCGCGGCGACCTTCGTCGGCAACGGCCTGGGCTTCGCCTGGCTGCCGCGACACATCATCGAGCGCGAACTGCAGAGCGGCCAGCTCAAGCCGCTGCCGCTGAGCCAGGGCGGCGTGCGGCAGAGCCGCTTCTACCTCTACACCAACAAGGAGAAGCCGCTCGGCCCGGCCAGCCAGATCCTCATGGAAATGCTCAAGTCGTTCGCCAACGTACCGCTCAACGCACCCTTCGCGGCGCCCGAACCGGCCGCCGAGTGAACGCAGATGCCTGACTTCCAGCACCGCGACTGCACCCTCGTCTACGACGACCACCCCGGACCCGCCGAGCGCGCGCCGGTCCTGCTGCTGCACGGTCTCGGTTCGAGCGCCCGCGACTGGGAATACCAGTTGCCGGCCCTGCTGGGCCGCTACCGCCTGCTGGTCCCGGACCTGCGTGGCCACGGCCGCTCCGGCAAGCCGCGCGGCGGCTACAGCATGGCCGGCTTCGCCGATGACTGCGCGGCGCTGCTCGACCGGCTCGGCTGCGGCCCGGTGCACCTGGTCGGCATCAGCATGGGCGGGATGATCGGCTTCCAGTTGGCCTGCGACCGCCCCGACCTGCTGCGCAGCCTGACCATCGTCAACAGCACTCCGGAAGTCATCCCGCGCAAGCCCCGCGAACACCTGGAAGTGGCCAAGCGCAGGCTCCTCTCGCGCCTGCTCAGCCTGCGGACCATCGGCCGCGCCCTCGGCCGGCTGTTGTTTCCCAAGGCGGAACAGGCCGGGCTGCGAGAAAAGATCGAGGCGCGCTGGGCGGAGAACGACAAGCGCGCCTACCTGGCCAGCCTCGACGCGATCATCGGCTGGGGCGTGCAGGAACGATTGGCCGAGATCGCCTGTCCGACCCTGGTGATCAGCGCGGATCGCGACTACACGCCGGTATCGCTGAAGCAGGCCTATTGCGAGCGGATCGCCGACGCCCGCCTGGTGGTGGTGGAGGACTCCCGCCACGCCACGCCGATGGACCAACCCGAGATTTTCAACACCACCCTGCTCGGCTTCCTCGCCGATATCGATAAAACCAAGGAACAACCATGCTCAAACGTCTCCTGATCGCCACCTGCACCCTGCTCTTCGCCGGTTCCCTGCTGGCCGCCACGCCTGCCGCCAAGCCGCACGTCCTGATCGCCACCAGCCTCGGCGAGATCGAGGTAGAACTCGATCCGACCAAGGCGCCGATCAGCGTGAAGAACTTCCTCGAGTACGTCGACAGCGGCTACTACGACGGCACCCTGTTCCACCGCGTGATCCCGGGCTTCATGGTGCAGACCGGCGGCTTCAGCGCCGGCATGCAGGAGAAGAAGACCCGCACACCGATCAAGAACGAGGCCGACAACGGCCTGCTCAACGAGCGCGGCACCCTCGCCATGGCCCGCACCGGCGTGGTCGATTCGGCCACCAGCCAGTTCTTCATCAACCTGACCGACAACGACTTCCTCAACCATGGTGCCCGCGACTTCGGCTATGCGGTGTTCGGCAAGGTGGTGCGTGGCATGGGCGTGGTCGACCAGATCGCCAAGGTTCCCACCACCCGCCGCAACGGCTTCGCCGACGTGCCGAGCGACGACGTGGTGATCCTGTCCGCCAAACGCCTCTGAGTCCAGCCGCAGGGGCTTGATCCGGCGGGCCCAGGACGGGCCCGCTCCAGAAGAGAGCCATCATGCTTTATCGTCGTTTCGAACGTCTGATCGACCCGTTCCGCAGCGCTTCCGAACGCATGCCGCCCAGCGAAGTGCTGCGTTTCTATGTCTACTTCCTGCGCCAGGTCTGGCCGGTGTTCCTGGCCCTGCTGGTGGTCGGCCTGATCGTCGCGCTGATCGAGGTGGCGCTGTTCAGCTATCTCGGTCGCATCGTCGATCTCGCCCAGAGCACGCCCAGCGCGGAATTCTTCCGCGTGCACGCCAACGAACTGATCTGGATGGCGGTGGTGGCGCTGGTCCTGCGCCCGCTGTTCAACGCCCTGCACGACATGCTGGTGCACCAGAGCATCAACCCGAGCATGACCAACCTGATCCGCTGGCAGAACCACCGCTACGTGCTCAAGCAGAGCCTCGGCTTCTTCCAGAACGATTTCGCCGGACGCATCGCCCAGCGCATCATGCAGACCGGCAACTCGTTGCGCGATTCGGCGGTGCAGGTGGTGGACGCCCTCTGGCACGTGCTGATCTATACCGTCAGCGCCCTGGTGCTGTTCGCCGAGGCCGACTGGCGCCTGATGATCCCTCTGGTGCTGTGGGTGTTCGCCTACGTCGGCGCCCTCGCCTACTTCGTTCCCCAGGTCAAGCGCCGCTCGGTGGAGGCCTCGGATTCGCGCTCGAAGCTGATGGGGCGGATCGTCGACGGCTACACCAACATCACCACGCTGAAGCTGTTCGCCCACACCCGCCAGGAAGAGGACTACGCCCGCGAAGCGATCGGCGACCAGACCCTCAAGTCGCAACGCGCCGGGCGCGTAGTGACCTCCATGGACGTGACCATCACGGTGATGAACGGCGTGCTGATCACCGGCACCACCGGCCTGGCCCTGTGGTTGTGGAGCCAGGAGCTGATCTCGGTGGGCGCCATCGCCCTGGCCACTGGGCTGGTGATCCGCATCAACAACATGTCCGGCTGGATCATGTGGGTGGTCGGCGGCATCTTCGAGAACATCGGCCAGGTCCAGGATGGCATGCAGACCATCGCCCTGCCGCGCAAGGTGGTCGACCGCGAGGACGCCCAGCCGCTGCGGGTAGAGCGCGGCGAGGTGGAGTTCGAGCACATCGCCTTCCACTACGGCAAGGGCAGCGGCGTGATCCAGGGTCTCGACCTGAAGGTCCGGCCCGGCGAGAAGATCGGCCTGGTCGGACCTTCCGGCGCCGGCAAGTCGACCCTGGTCAACCTGCTGCTGCGCCTGTACGACCTGGAGAGCGGACGCATCCTGGTCGATGGCCAGGACATCGCCGGGGTGACCCAGGAAAGCCTGCGCGCGCAGATCGGCATGGTCACCCAGGACACCTCGCTGTTGCACCGTTCGATCCGCGACAACCTGCTCTACGGCCGGCCCGGCGCCAGCGACGCGGAACTCATGGAAGCGGTGCGCAAGGCTCGCGCCGACGAGTTCATCCCGCTGCTCAGCGACGCCGAGGGCCGCCGCGGCTTCGACGCCCATGTCGGCGAACGCGGAGTGAAGCTCTCCGGCGGCCAGCGCCAGCGCATCGCCATCGCCCGGGTGCTGCTCAAGGACGCGCCGATCCTGATCCTCGACGAAGCGACCTCGGCGCTGGACTCGGAAGTCGAATCGGCGATCCAGGAAAGCCTGGAGACCCTGATGCAGGGCAAGACGGTGATCGCCATCGCCCACCGCCTGTCGACCATTGCGCGCATGGACCGCCTGGTGGTGCTGGACAAGGGCCACATCGCCGAAAGCGGCACGCATGCCGAGTTGCTCGCCCATGGCGGCCTCTATGCGCGCCTCTGGCAACACCAGACCGGCGGCTTCGTCGGCGTCGACTGAAGCCTCGGCACCGGGCGGCGGCTCGCGCCGCCCGGCTTGGGTGACCTTGTCAACGGCTCTGCAACGGGCCTTTGCGCGGCAATCATCACCGCCGTCGATCTCGACTAACACGCGCTTCGATTTTTTCCGCCAGCAAAACGGTGTTCTTATCGAACCCGTGCCCCGGCTCGATCCCGACGCCTGCCGCATCGTCCCCGTCCACCTGGCGTCGGCCACGGACGACCAAGGATGCCAGTGCTCGGTACCGGGGGTTTCGCCCCATCGCTACGGAGAATCACAGAATGAAACTTGCCTCTGTCGTGTCCGCCGTCATCACCAGCCTCGCCCCCATGGCCTTCGCCCAGGACGTGGACAAGGACCCGGGCCGCGGCCTGCCGGTCGAGGAATACCACTACGGCATGCAACTGGACGTGAAGAATGTCCTGCACCGTACCGACAATTCGACCAGGACCGGCGTAGTGCCGGTGACCGTGGTCTACGAGGACCATAGCGGCGAGCTGCACAAGATCCGCTTCCTCGAATGGGGCGGCAGCACCAGCAACGGCTGAGCTGACGCCACGCCCTATCGTTCCGGCTCCCTTCAGGCCTGGCGGTAGGGCAACAGGCCGTGGGCCTCCTCGGCGTAGGCGCGCACTCCCGCCCGCTCCTGTTCGAGGAACTGCGCCACGGCATCGCGCAGACCGGGATGCGCCAGGTAGTGCCAGGAGCGCGTCAGCACCGGCTCGAAACCGCGGATCAGCTTGTGTTCGCCCTGGGCGCCGGCGTCGAAGCGCGCCAGGCCGGCGCCGATGGCGAATTCCAGGCCCTGGTAGAAGCAGGTCTCGAAGTGCAGCCGGTCGAACTCGGCCAGGCATCCCCAGTAGCGCCCGTACAGGGTGTCTCCAGCGACCAGGCTGAACGCCATCGCCACCGGCTTGCCACGCTGGTGGGCGAAGACCACGCGGATCGCCTCCGGCATGCGCTCGGCCAGCAGGCCGAAGAACTCGCGGCTCAGGTAGGGATCGCGGTCGCGCACCAGGTAGGTGTTGGCATAGCAGAGATAGACGAAATCCCACTCCAGTTCGGACAACTGGCCGCCTTCCCGCCATTCGAACTCGATGCCCTGTCCGCCGACCTGTTCGCGCTCCTTGCGCAGTTGCTTGCGCTTGCGCGAACTGAGGGCCTCGAGGAAGTCCTGGAAGTCCCGATAGCCGCGGTTGTGCCAGTGGTACTGGCAGCCCAGGCGTTCGAGCCAACCGTCACGCGCGGCAAGCAAGGTGTCCGCCCGGGCGTCGGTGAAATTCACATGGATGCTCGACAGACCGCTCGCCTCGGCCTCCTCGCCAAGGGACGCGAGCAGCCCCTGCAACCCTTCGTCCTCGCCCAGCAGGCGCGCACCGGCGACCGGGGTGAAGGGCACCCCTACCAGCAGCTTCGGGTAGTAGCGGATACCGGCCCGCTGGCAGGCGTCGGCCCAGCTCCAGTCGAACACGTATTCGCCGTACGAGTGCGCCTTCACATAGGCCGGCAGCGCCGCGCTCAGGCGCCCTTGCGGATCGCGCAGCACGCGATGGGCCGGGCGCCAGCCGGTGGCGGGCGTCACGCTGCGGCTGTCTTCCAGCGCGGACAGGAAAGCATGACGCAGGAATGGCTGGGCGGGAGGCAACAAGGCGTCCCACTCGGCGGCGTCGATATCGGCAAGGGTGGCGAGCGTCTGGATCGGCATGCGCGCCAGTCTGGCGCGAGACGCAAGGCAAGTGAAGCCGGTCGATGGAAAAAAAGCGCCCGGCGGACCCCGCGATGAAACCGCCCTTCACCAAGCGAAGGCTTCGAACCATCCTACGTAGAGCGCATGACGCCAACGGCGTTATCCGCCGATACCCGTCGCAACGGCGGATAACCGCGATGCGGTTATTCGCCCTACCCCAGGGCGGAGCGAAAGCAGGGAAACCCTCCGCGTAGGGCGCATAACGCCGGAGGCGTTATCCGCCGATACCCGTCGCGACGGCGGACAACCACGACGGCATTCCCGGTCGGGCCCTAGATCATGCCCAGCAGCAACAGGACCAACAGCACCACCAGCAATGCGCCGACGATCCCCGAGGGTCCGTAGCCCCAGTTGCGCGAATGAGGAAAGACCGGCAGGCCGCCGATCAGCAGCAGGATCAGGATGATCAGAAGAATCGTACCGAGACTCATGGGCGTCGCTCCTGTTCGGCTCATGGGGCAAAGGGCGGCAGATTCCGCCCTTGTAGTTCTCGACCCCCGCCGAGCAACGAAGATTCAATAAATTCGCGCCCTCCAGCCTCAGTGGATGACCTTGGGCGCCGGCCCCTTGAGCAGGCGCATGAACATCAGCGCCACCGCCTGGGCGTCGCCGAGGGCGGTATGGCGACCGCTGACCGGCACATCCAGGGCCCGCGCCAGGGTGTCGAAGCGCAGGTCGATGTGTGCGTCGGGAAAATGCCGGCTGACCTTCCGGTGGTACAGCGACGAAATCTCGATGGAAGGGTTGTGCAACTGTCGGTCGAAGAGCTGGCGCAGGTGCCGGTTCAGCACGGCGACATCGAACGACAGGTAGTAGCCGAGCAGCGGCCGGTCGCCGATGAACGCCAGCAACTGGCGCAGGGCCTGCTCCAGCTGCAACTGTCCCTCCAGGTCGGCGCGGCGCAGCTTGTGGATGCGGATCGACTCCGCGTCCAGGCTCGGCGGCGGCTCGACGTAGAGTTCCAGGCGCTCGCCCATGACCAGTTTGCCGCGCCGCACCAGCACCGCGCCGATGCTGAGGATGTCGGCACGACGCGGGTCGAGGCTGGTGGTCTCGAGATCGAGGGAGATCACTTCCTCCGCCTCGACCGCCTCGTGCATCCACCAATACAGCCGGCGGCGCCAGCCCGGCCAGCGGCTGTCGGGCAACTTGACCATGGTGTTCATCGGGTCTCCAGGTGGAATTGACGGGCCACGCTCTGCTTGAACTTCTTCACCACATGCAGGCCGTAGCGCAGCATGTCGCGATCGTGGCGGCTCATGCCGCTGACGTCCAGGCCCTGCTGGCGACCGTCGCGTTGGCCGGCCAACTGGCGGGTCAGGCGCAGTTGCAGGAACAGCTCGAAAGACTCGCTCAGGTCGTCCGCCAGGCGTGCTTCGAGGACCTTGTGTCGCTTCAGCGCCTCGATCCGTGCCAGGGTCCCGCGGGTCTCCAGGCCTTCGCGCAGGGCCAGGGTGCGGATGCCGTGGACGATGGGGAAGATCCCGCCGCGCTTGAGATCGAGGCGGGCGTCCTGGGTCTTCAGTTGGCCGAGGAAGGTCAGCGGCGTATCGAATTGCAGGGCCGCCGCCGCGATATCCGCCAGCCAGCGCTCGCCGCCGTCGGCGAAACCGCGCAGTTGCCGACGCAACGGCTCGAACAGTTGCAGGTTGCCGGCCACCGGCCAGGCATCGGCCAGGATCGACAGGCGCAACAGCTGCTCCGGCTTGCCCTCCAGCAGCGTCGTGCGCAGCTCCGCCTGCCAGGCCGCCAGCGGCTTGCACCATTCCGGCCGACTGGCCATCACTCCACCGGGACAGGGCGGATAGCCGAACTCCAGCAAGGCCGCGCTGAAGCGCTGCATCATCGCCAGGGCCTGTTCCTGCGGCAGATCGTCGGCCAGGACCAGGGCATTGTCCTGGTCGGTCTTCAGCAACTGCTCGCCGCGTCCTTCGCTGCCCATCACCAGCAAGCAGCAGCGCCCGCGCAGGGTTGGCGGCAGCAACAATTCGAAAAGCCGTTCGAGCAATTGCTCGTTGAGCGCGCTGACCAGCTGCATGATGAAGCGCAGGCGGATACCGTTGCCGGCCAGGGTAGCGATCAGGGTGTCCAGGGTTTCCGCGCAGCGGCGCAGGTCGCCGAGGTCGTCGGCGCGGGCGATGCGCAGCGCCAGGACGTGGGAATGGGTGGAGAACAGGCTGAGCACCTGGGTCAGGTGCAACAGGCCGATCACCTGGCCGTCCTCGGTGACCGCGACCCGCTCGATACGCTGGCGCGTCATGAGGATCATCGCGTCGAACAGGAAATCGCCCAGTTCGACGCTGGCCAGCGGACCATGGGCCAACGGCCCGATCGCCTCCAGCTCGCTGCGCCCGTCGCGGAAGTGCGCGCTCATGAGGTCGGTGCGGGTGACGATGCCGAGTTCGGACCCGTCCCTCTCCAGCCGCACCAGCAGGGCATCGGCGCCGTGGCTCAATTGCAGGCGCGCGGCGTCGCCGAGGGACAGCGAGGCCTCCACCTCCAGCGCCGGCAGCAAGTGCTCGCGGGCGATGCGGGTAAGGATGAACTCGGCAAGGTTCTGCCCGTCGCGCTGGGCCAACTGGCGCTTGGCCGCCAGGTCGGCCTGGAAGAAGCGGGCGAACCCCGGGTTCTCCCCGCACAACTGGTGGAAGCAACTGGCCGGCAACTCGTAGACGATGCTTTCCTCGATCGCCAGGTAGCGGTGCTTGCTGCTGCCGGAGAACAGCCCGCGGACGTCGAACAGGTCGTCCGCGGCGTATTGGGCGAATACCCGCCCGTCGTCGCCGCGCTCCTCGACCACGCCCTTGAGCAGGACGAACAGCCCGGGGACCGCCGAACCGGCCTCCAGCAAGGTTTCCCCCGGCGCGTAGTAGCCTACGCTGAGGGCCTGCTTGAGGGTCTCGCGCTGATGGGGACGCAACTGGTCGAAGGGCGGCGAGGCGAAGTTGAAACTGTCAGGCATGGCTCATCTCGCTGTGACCGGGACGCTGAAACGAAAGGCGGCGGACCGGAAACCCGGCCGCCGCCTCGGGCTACGCCTTCACGTAGCGCTTAGTGGGCCACCGCGCCAGAGGCGCCCAGGCCGGTCTGGGAACGGATGAACTGCGGGAAGAAGCGCGCCCGCTCCTCGTCGGCCGCCGCCGACTTGTCGGTGATGGAGAAGAACCAGATACCGACGAAGGCGACGATCATCGAGAACAGCGCCGGGTACTCGTACGGGTAGATGGCTTTCTCGTGGCCGAGGATCTGCACCCAGATGGTCGGGCCGAGGACCATCAGGCCCACCGCGGTGATCAGGCCCATCCAGCCGCCGATCATGGCGCCGCGGGTGGTCAGCTTCTTCCAGTACATGGAGAGCAGCAGCACCGGGAAGTTGCAGCTGGCGGCGATGGAGAAGGCCAGGCCGACCATGAAGGCGATGTTCTGCTTCTCGAAGAGGATGCCGAGCACGATGGCGACCACGCCCAGGGCCACGGTGGTCATCTTCGAGACCCGCAGCTCGTCCTTCTCGTTGGCCTTGCCGCCCTTGAACACGCTGGCGTACAGGTCATGGGAGACGGCCGAGGCCCCGGCCAGGGTCAGCCCGGCGACCACCGCGAGGATGGTGGCGAAGGCCACCGCCGAGATGAAGCCGAGGAACAGGCTGCCGCCCACCGCGTCGGCCAGGTGCACCGCCGCCATGTTGTTGCCGCCGATCAGGGCGCCGGTGGCGTCCTTGAAGTCCGGGTTGGTGCTGACCAGCAGGATCGCGCCGAAACCGATGATGAAGGTCAGGATGTAGAAGTAGCCGATGAAACCGGTGGCGTAGAACACGCTCTTGCGCGCTTCCTTGGCGTCGCTGACGGTGAAGAAGCGCATCAGGATGTGCGGCAGCCCGGCGGTGCCGAACATCAGCGCGAAGCCCAGGGAGAATGCCGAGATCGGATCCTTGACCAGGCCGCCCGGACTCATGATCGCCTCGCCCTTCGGATGCACCTTGATGGCTTCGGAGAACAGCGTGCTGACGTCGAAGTTGACGTGCTTGAGCACCATGATCGCCATGAACGAGGCGCCGGAGAGCAACAGCACGGCCTTGATGATCTGCACCCAGGTGGTCGCCAGCATGCCGCCGAACAGCACGTAGAGCACCATCAGGATGCCCACCAGGACCACTGCGACATGGTAGTTGAGGCCGAACAGCAGCTCGATCAGCTTGCCGGCGCCGACCATCTGCGCGATCAGGTAGAACGCCACCACCACCAGCGAGCCGCAGGCCGACAGGGTGCGGATCTGCTTCTGCTTGAGACGGTAGGAGGCGACGTCGGCGAAGGTGTACTTGCCCAGGTTGCGCAGGCGCTCGGCGATGAGGAAGAGGATGATCGGCCAGCCGACCAGGAAGCCGATCGAGTAGATCAGGCCGTCGTAGCCGGAAGTGAAGACCAGCGCCGAAATACCCAGGAAGGATGCCGCCGACATGTAGTCGCCGGCGATCGCCAGGCCGTTCTGGAAGCCGGTGATGCGGCCGCCTGCGGCATAGTAGTCGGCCGCCGAGCGGTTGCGCTTGGATGCCCAGTAGGTGATGCAGAGGGTCGCGCCGACGAAGGCGACGAACATGACGATGGCCGAGACGTTCAGCGGCTGGCGCTGCACGTCGCCGGTCAGCGCGTCGGCCCAGAGGGCCGGAGCGAAGGCCGCAAGGCCGAGCGCGGCAAGGAGACGAGCGATCATTGCTGCGCCTCCTTGAGGATTTCCTGGTTCAGGCTGTCGAACTCGCCGTTGGCGCGACGCACGTACAGGCCGGTCAGGATGAACGCGGCAAGGATCAGTCCGACACCCATCGGGATACCCCAGGTCACGGACGAATCGGGACTGATACGCGCGCCCAGCAGCTGCGGCTGGAAAGCGATCAGCAGGATGAATATCACGTAGAGGCCAAGCATGATCGAAGAAAGTATCCAGGCGAAACGCTCTCGCTTGGCCACCAACTCCTTGAAGCGCGGATTGGTATCAATCCGCTGGTAGATGCTGTCGTTCATTGTTTTTATCCTCACAGCGGGGTGACGCGGAATGTCGTCGATATCCACTGTAGGACGCTGGTGCAAGCGCTCCAGACGACTTTAGTCGTAGCGTTTCGCCAGCCGCTCTAGACCGGTATTCCCGGGCCTTCCGGCAGATTCCGGAGCCAGCCTTCGGCAAGGAAAAACGCCGTGCCCGGTTGCCCGGGCACGGCGTTCCCCAATCGAACCAGCCGTGCTACTGCACCCAGTCCTTGACCCGTCCCGGGTTGGCCGCCACCCACTGCTTCGCCGCATCCTCGGGTTTGGCGCCCTCCTGGATCGCCAGCATCACCTGGCCGACCTCGTTGCCATCCTTCCAGCCGAACTTCTTCAGGAACTCCCAGACCGGCTTGGCCTTGGCTTCCAGCGCCGGGTTGGCGACGGTGTCGACATGCTCGGTATCGCCATAGACCTTCTTCGGGTCGTCGAGGAACTTCAGCTTCCACTTGGCGAACATCCAGTGCGGAATCCAGCCGGTCACCACCACCGGCTTCTTCTCGTTCTCGGCACGGGTCAGCTCGGCGATCATGCCGCTGCCGGAACTGGCCACCAGCTTGTAGTCGAGGCCATATTGCTTGATCGCCTCGTCGGTCTTGATCATCACCCCGGCGCCGGCATCGATGCCCACCACGCGGCCGCCGAAAGCGTCCTTCTGCGCCTGGAGGTCGGCGATGCCGTTGGCGCTCACGTATTCGGGGACGATCAGGCCGATGCGTGCGTCCGGGTAGTTGATGGCAAGGTTGACCACCTTATCCTTCATCTTCTCGTAGTAGGCACCGTGGGTGCCCGGCAGCCAGGCCGAGAGCATGGCATCGAGCTTGCCGCGCGCCACGCCCTGCCACATGATCCCCGCCGCCACCGGCATCAGCTTCACCTCGTAGCCGAGTTTCTCGCGGATCACCTCGGCGGCCACATGGGTGGTCGCCACGCTGTCCGACCAGCCGTCCACGTAACCGATGGTGATCACCGGCTTGTCCGCCGCGGCCGCCATCCCCACCGCCGCCGACATTGCCAGGCCCGCACTCCAGCACAACAGTCGTCGCATCATTCGCATCAGACGTACCCCTTGTTCTATGCCGCCGGGGACGCTCCCCGGCGGTCGCGGCACTCTGCGGTGCCGCCGTCCATCATCGGCGCGCCCGGACGGCGGACTGCTCTGAGAACGACACCCATCGCACCCGATAACGACATGTCCCGAACTGCGCTGCGGCCCTCAAAGGATGTGCTCCGCGACGGTGCGATCGAAGCGCTCTATGCTCTCGATTGGACAGGCCGATTTCCGCTTGGCCGGCCGCCTGGATAGGCTCCCTACAAAGAGGAACGATTCTCGTTAAAGGAGAGCCACCATGCTCAAGACCCTGACTTTCACCGTCATGCATTTCATCATCGCCTTCAGCGTGGCCTACGCGCTGACCGGCAGCATAGCGGTCGGCGGGCTGGTGGCGGCGGTCGAGCCGCTGTGCAACTCGGTCGGTTTCTACTTCCACGAGAAGATCTGGAAACGCTTCGAGAAAGACGGCGCGCCGCGCCCGGCTAGCGCCCACGGCTGGCTGCACCGCCACGCCTGAAGGGATATTCGCGAGGCACGGCAAGAGGCGGGAAAGACCGATTGGAACGCTGGCTGCAATAACCCACTGCACTACTGAGGCTTGCAGTTGTCATAGCGGCAGTATATTCACTCAGTACTTTTCCCTCGAAGGGATTCCCCCGATGCCCCACTTCCTCCGTTTCGCTGCCCTGCTCGGCGGCCTCGCCCTCGGTTGTGCCAATCTGGCGCAGGCCCGGGACGTGGACGCCGCGAGCTACGGCTATCCACTGACCAACCCGTTCGAGGCGACCATCGCCACCACGCCGCCGGAACTGCGTCCCGAGCTTCCGCACAGCGAGGACATCGACCAGAAGGACTACAGCCTGAAATTGCGCCCGGAGCGCGAGTTCGCCCTGCCGGACAACTTCTGGCCGGTGAAGAAGCTGCGCTACCGCCTGGCCCGCCAGGATCATGCGGCGCCGCTGATCTTCATCATCGCCGGGACTGGCGCGCACTATGCCAGCAGCTACCCGGAATACCTGAAGAAGCTCTTCTACCAGGCCGGCTACCACGTGGTGCAGTTGTCCTCGCCGACCAGTTGGGACTTCATGGCCAGCGCCTCGCGCTTCGCCACACCGGGCTTTTCCAGCGACGACGCCGATGACCTGTACCGGGTGATGCAGGCGGTGCGCGCGCAGCAGCGCGACCTGCCGGTGACCGACTATTACCTCACCGGCTATAGCCTGGGGGCGCTGAACGCCGCGTTCGTCAGCCACCTCGACGAAAGCCGCCAGAGCTTCAACTTCAAGAAGGTGCTGCTGCTCAATCCACCGGTGAACCTCTACACCTCGGTGAGCAACCTCGACAAACTGGTGGAAACCCAGGTCAAGGGCATCACCGACTCGCGCACCTTCTACGAGGTGGTGCTGAGCAAGCTGACCCGCTACTTCCGGCAGAAAGGCTACGTCGACATCAACGACGCCATGCTCTACGACTTCCAGCAGTCGAAGCAGCGCCTGAGCAACGAGGAAATGGCCATGCTGATCGGCACCTCGTTCCGTTTCTCCGCCGCCGACATCGCCTTCACCTCGGACCTGGTCAACCGTCGCGGCCTGATCACCCCGCCGAACTACCCGATCAACGAAGGCACCAGCCTGGAGCCCTTCTTCAAGCGCGCGCTGCAGTGCGACTTCGAGTGCTACATGACTGAGCAACTGATCCCGATGTGGCGAGCCCGTTACGACGGCGGCAGCCTGACCCAGTTGGTCAACCAGGTCAGCCTCTACAAGCTGCAGGACTATCTGCACGACAGCCCGAAGATCGCCGTGATGCACAACGCCGACGACGTCATCCTCGGCCCGGGCGACCTCGGCTTCCTTCGCCGGACCTTCGGCGAACGCCTGACCGTCTATCCCTATGGCGGTCACTGCGGCAACCTCAACTACAAGGTCAACGCGCAGGACATGCTGGACTTCTTCGCCACGCCCGCCGCCGGACAGACCCAGGTCGCCAGCGCGGCCCTCACCCAGCAGGCAGGAAACTGATCGATGAGCCGAACCGCACACTGGATGTTCGCCCTTCTGCTGAGCGCAGCCGCCAGCGCCCAGGCCGACGAGGCCGCCGCGCCGGTCGAAATGCCGCCACGTCAGCTCGACGGCGACGGTTTCAGCCGTCCGCTGGACCAACTCAAGTTCAATCCCGGCCTGGATCAACGCGAATTCGAGCGCGCCACCCTCGACGCACTGAACATGTACGATCCCTGGGAATCCTGGAACCGCCGGGTCTACCACTTCAACTATCGCTTCGACGAGTGGGTGTTCCTGCCCGTGGTACGAGGCTACGAGTACGTCACCCCGCACTTCGTCCGCAGCGGCGTGAGCAATTTCTTCGACAACCTCGGCGACGTGCCCAACCTGCTGAACAACCTCGCCCAGTTGAAGGGCAAGGCGGCGATGGAAACCACCGCGCGGCTGCTGTTCAACACCACCTTCGGCGTGCTCGGCCTGTGGGACCCGGCGACCAAGATGGGCCTGCACAAGCGCAGCGAGGATTTCGGCCAGACCCTCGGCTTCTACGGCGTGGGCGGCGGCCCCTACCTGATGCTGCCAATCCTCGGCCCGTCCAACCTGCGCGACACCGGCGGACTGGTGGTGGACTACGTCGGCGAATACCAGGTGAACTACCTCAACGTTCCCCAGGCCAGCGGCGACCACCCGGAGATCACCGCCCTGCGCGTGGTGGACAGGCGCTACAACACCAGCTTCCGCTACGGCCAGATGAACTCGCCGTTCGAGTACGAGAAACTGCGCTACATCTATACCGAGGCGCGCAAGCTGCAGATCGCCGAGTGAGACGAAGAACCGTCGCCCTGTGCGGCGGTTTCTTTTCCTCATAACGATTCAATAAATCGATAGGAATTACATAAAACTCGCAACCATATATCGACCAGAGAGGACTATCATCGAGCCATACACGAACCAGGAGGTTCCCATGACCCGCTACCGTGATGTCCTCGAACTGCATACCGGCCACCCCGCCTCCGATGGCGCCGGCGTCCGCCTGACCCGCGTGATCGGCGGCCCGTCCCCGGAACGCTTCGATCCGTTCCTGATGCTCGACCAGTTCGATACCCAGAACCCGGACGACTATGTCGCCGGCTTCCCTTCGCACCCGCACCGCGGCTTCGAGACCGTGACCTACATGCTCGAAGGGCGTATGCGCCACGAAGACCACCTCGGCAATCGCGGCCTGCTCAAGCCCGGCGGCGTACAGTGGATGACCGCCGCCCACGGCATCATCCACAGCGAGATGCCGGAACAGGTGGAAGGCGCGATGCGTGGCTTCCAGCTGTGGGTCAACCTGCCGGCGAAGAGCAAGCTGGCTCCGGCCGGCTATCGCGATATCGAGCCGGAAGACGTGCCGCGCCTGGAAACCGCCGGAGGCGTGAAGGTCACGGTGATCGCCGGTCGCTTCGACGACGGCCAGGCGCAGCAGATCGGCGCCGTGGAAAGGCCGGACACCGAGCCGCACTACTACGACCTGCAACTGCCTGCCGGCGGCCGCATCGCCCCGCGCCTGCCGGACGGCCATCGCGTGCTGCTGTACGTCTACGAAGGCAGCCTGACGGTGGAAGGCGAACGCCCGGTGGAAATCGCCACCAATCGCCTGGCTCGGCTGTCCGAAGAAGGGGAACTGAGCCTGCGCAGCGAAGCCGGCGCGCGGGTACTGGTGCTCGCCGGCAAGCCGTTGCGCGAGCCGATCGTCCAGTACGGTCCGTTCGTGATGAACAGCCGCGAGGAAATCGAGCAGGCGCTACGCGACTATCGCGACGGTGTCCTGGCCGTCTGAGCCGTGCGCGAGCCGCCCTTCGGGGCGGCTTTTTCCTTCCGCCTGTCCCGTCCTGAATAAGGTTTACCGCTCGATCCGCAGGAAGCGCTCCAGTTCCGCCCGCTTGCCCATCGCATCGTGGTAGCCCAGTTCGATCAGTTCGCTGCAATAGCCGCGCTCGAACAACAGGTAGCTCAATACCCCCGCCCCGCTGGCGCGGGTCGCTCCGGGACCGCGCAGGAAAAGCCGCAGCACCCGCGACAGCTCCCGGTAGTGCCGCGCGGCGATCTCGTCCAGCGGCCGGCTCGGCGACACCAGCAATACCTCCACCGGCTCCAGCCCACCCGCCTGGCGGCGCACCTCCGGCGCCACCAACTGGCCGATCTGGTTCATCCGCTGCAACTGCTCGATGTCGCCTTCCAGGCTGTCGATGAAGGTGCTGTTCAACAGGTGGGCGCCGATCTGCGCCAGGCTCGGCGGTCGGTCGGACGGCGGCAGGCCGGTCATGGCACTGTCGCCACCGGTGGCCGGATTGCCGCTGACGCCGATCACCAGCACCCGCGTGGCGCCCAGGTGCAACGCCGGGCTGATGGGCGCCTGGGAACGCACCGCGCCGTCGCCGAAGTATTCGCGGTTGATCCGCACCGGCGGGAACAGCAGCGGGATCGCCGCGCTGGCCAGCAGGTGCCGAAGCTCCAGGCGGGTGGGAATGCCCAGGCGCCGATGGCGTACCCAGGGATCGATGGTCGCGCGCCCCTGGTAGAAGGTCACCGCCTGCCCCGACTCGTAGCCGAACGCGGTCACCGCCACCGCGCGCAACTGGCGCTGGCGCACCGCCGCATGAATCCCGGAAAAATCCAGCTCACGTGCCAGCAGCTCATGCAACGGCCGGTTGTCCAGCAACGCCACCGGCACCCGCCGCCCCAGGCCGAGCAGGCTATGGCCGAGGAAGCGCGAGGCCTGGCGCGTCACGCCCGGCCAGTCGCTGCGATAGACATGTTCGGTGCGGAATCCCTGCCAGACCGCGGTCAGGCGCTGGATCGCCTGGCGGAATTGCAGGGCGCCGCAAGCCAGGCCAACGGCGTTGATGGCGCCGGCGGAGGTACCGACGATGACCGGGAAAGGATTGCCGGCGCTGTCCGGCAGCAGGTCGGCGATGGCGGCCAGGACGCCGACCTGGTAGGCCGCGCGGGCACCGCCCCCGGAAAGGATCAGGCCGGTGAGCGGCGGACGTGGGGCAAGGGGATCGGACACAGCGGGGCTTCCGTCATGAACTGCGGCGAGTATAGCCAGACCCCGCGCGCGTCCGGAATGCCCGTCCTCAGCGCTTGCGCCGTTTCGGATAGAGCTTGGCTTCGCCTGGCGGGCGGGTCTTGAAACGCCGGTGCGCCCACAGGTACTGCTCGGGCTGCTGGCGCACGCAACGCTCGACCCACTGGTTGATCCGCAGGCAATCGGCTTCCTCGCTCTCGCCGGGGAAGTCCTCCAGCGGCGGGTGGATGGTCAGGCGGTAACCGCTGCCATCGGCCAGGCGGCTCTGGGTGAACGGCAACACCCGCGCCCGGCCCAGGCGGGCGAACTTGGTAGTGGCGGTGACGGTGGCCGCCGGGATGCCGAACAGCGGCACGAACAGGCTCTGCTTGGCGCCGTAGTCCTGGTCCGGTGCGTACCAGATGGCGCGGCCGCCACGCAGCACCTTGAGCATCGAGCGCACGTCCTCGCGCTCGATGGCGGTGGCATCGAGGTTGTGCCGCTCGCGGCCACGGCGCTGGATGTAGTCGAACACCGGGTTGTCGTGCTCACGGTACATGCCGTCGATGGTGTGCACCTGGCCGAGCAGCGCCGCGCCGATCTCCAGGGTGGTGAAATGCAGGGCCATGAGGATCACCCCCTCGCCCTTGGCCTGGGCCTCGCGCAGATGCTCCAGGCCTTCTATATGGGCAAGACGGGCCAGGCGCGCCTTCGGCCACCACCAGCTCATGGCCATCTCGAAGAAGGCGATGCCGCTGGAGGCGAAGTTCTCCTTCAGCAGACGCTCGCGTTCGGCGGGCGACTTTTCCGGAAAGCACAGTTCGAGGTTGCGCGCGGCAATCTCGCGGCGCGAGCCGACCAAGCGGTACATCAGCGCCCCCAGGCCACGGCCGAGCATCAGCAGGACGGGATACGGCAACTGCACCACCAGCCAGAGCAGTCCCAGGCCGAACCAGAGCGGCCAGTAGCGGGGATGGAGGAAAGCGCTGGAGAAACGGGGGCGATCCATGGACGGTTCCGACGACGATCAAAGCCCGCCATTCTACCCTGCCCGCAGTCCCGGCGGGACGCCGCGTTGCCGATCGACGCCGCCCCGGCTATCTGCCACGCTTGCGGGCATCCGGCGTTCTCGTTATAAGTCCCTGCAATTCAACGACCGACAAGCCCCATGAGCCAAGCCGACCTCCTCGATCAAGACCCCGTATTCCAGCTCAAGGGCAGCATGCTCGCGGTGACCATCCTCGAACTGGCGCACAACGACCTGGCGAGGCTCGAACGGCAACTCGCCGACAAGGTGGCGCAAGCGCCCAACTTCTTCCGCGACACCCCCCTGGTCATGGCCCTCGACAAGCTGCCCGAAGGCGAAGGCCGCCTCGACCTGCCGGCGCTCCTCGAGGTCTGTCGCCGCCACGGCCTGCGCACCCTGGCGATCCGCGCCGGGCGCGAGGAGGACATCGCCGCCGCCCAGGCCCTGGACCTGCCGGTGCTGCCGCCCTCGGGCGCCCGCGAACGACCGCTGGACATCAAGGACAGCGCCCCGCGCAAGCCTGCCGAAGAGCCCAGCCCGAGCGCCGGTGAAGCCAGGCCCGAGCCGGCCAAGGCGGAAGAGAAGCCCGCCGACCCCGTCAGCCGCCCGACCAAGGTGGTGAAGACTCCGGTGCGCGGCGGCATGCAGATCTACGCCGCCGGCGGCGACCTGATCGTGCTGGCCGCGGTCAGTCCCGGCGCGGAACTTCTCGCCGACGGAAACATCCATGTGTACGGCCCGATGCGCGGACGCGCACTGGCCGGCGTGAAAGGCGACGCCACGGCGCGAATCTTCTGCCAGCAGCTGGCCGCCGAACTGGTCTCCATCGCCGGTAACTACAAGGTCGCGGAGGACCTGCGACGCAGCCCGCAGTGGGGCAAGGCAGTGCACGTCAGCCTGTCGGGTGACGTGTTGAACATCACCCGCCTTTAACGGATACTGCCGCCACTTTCAGGGACCAGAATTCTTACGTTTTTCATTGGGGTGAATCACCTTGGCCAAAATTCTCGTAGTCACTTCCGGTAAGGGTGGCGTCGGTAAAACCACCACCAGCGCAGCTATCGGCACCGGCCTGGCCTTGCGCGGTTTCAAGACCGTCATCGTCGACTTCGACGTCGGCCTGCGTAACCTCGACCTGATCATGGGCTGCGAACGCCGCGTGGTGTACGACTTCGTCAACGTCGTCAACGGCGAGGCCACCCTCACCCAGGCCCTGATCAAGGACAAGCGCCTCGAGAACCTGCATGTCCTGGCCGCCAGCCAGACCCGCGACAAGGACGCCCTGACCAAGGAAGGCGTCGAGAAAGTCATGGCCGAGCTGCGCAAGGACTTCGAATACATCATCTGCGACTCCCCGGCGGGCATCGAGAAAGGCGCCCACCTGGCCATGTACTTCGCCGACGAAGCGATCGTCGTGACCAACCCCGAGGTTTCCTCGGTACGCGACTCCGACCGCATGCTCGGCCTGCTGGCAAGCAAGTCGCAGCGCGCCGAGAAAGGCGAGGAGCCGATCAAGGAACACCTGCTGCTGACCCGCTACAACCCGGAGCGCGTCACCAAGGGCGAGATGCTCGGCGTCGACGACGTCGAGGAAATCCTCGCCATCCGCCTGCTCGGGGTGATCCCGGAATCCCAGGCCGTGCTCAAGGCGTCGAACCAGGGCGTGCCGGTGATCCTCGACGAGCAGAGCGACGCCGGCCAGGCGTACAGCGATGCGGTCGACCGCCTGCTCGGCAAGGAAATACCGCATCGATTCCTCGATGTGCAGAAGAAAGGATTCCTGCAAAGACTGTTCGGAGGACGTGAATGAGCCTTTTAGACTTCTTTCGCAGTCGGAAATCGCAGAACAGCGCTTCCATCGCGAAAGAACGACTGCAGATCATCGTTGCCCACGAACGTGGCCAGCGCGCACAGCCGGATTATCTGCCCCAGTTGCAGAAAGACCTGCTGGAAGTGATCCGCAAGTACGTACCGATCGACCAGGAGCAGATCCAGGTGGAACTGGAGAACCAGGGCAACTGCTCGATCCTGGAACTCAACATCACCCTGCCGGATCGTTGATTCGCCCAGGGTCCATACTGCGGCGGCCATTGGCCGCCGCAGTCGTTTCACCGAGCCTGCCCGCCAGGCTCCCTGCCGCCTCCCGGCGATGAGCCCGTTCGCTATGCCGCTGTCCCAGATCCGAATCGTTCACCAGGATGACGCCCTGCTGGTGGTCGACAAGCCCACCCTGCTGCTGTCGGTGCCCGGCCGCGCCGATGACAACAAGGACTGCCTGGTCACCCGCCTGCAGGAAAACGGCTATCCCGAGGCCCGCATCGTCCACCGCCTGGACTGGGAAACCTCCGGCCTGATGGTGCTCGCCCGCGACGCCGACAGCCACCGCGAGCTGTCCCGCCAGTTCCACGACCGCGAGACCGAGAAAGCCTATACCGCCCTTTGCTGGGGCCTGCCGGAACTGGACAGCGGGCGCATCGAACTGCCGCTGCGCTACGACCCGCCGACCAAGCCGCGTCACGTGGTGGACTTCGAGCACGGCCGCCACGCCCTGACCTTCTGGCGTGTGGTCGAGCGTCATGAGCGCTGGAGCAGGGTCGAGCTGACGCCGATCACCGGCCGTTCGCACCAGTTGCGCGTGCACATGCTCTCCATCGGCCATCCGCTGCTCGGCGACCGCCTCTACGCCAACCCCGAAGCCCTCGCCGCCCACGAACGCCTGTGCCTGCACGCCAGCCTGCTGTGCCTGACCCATCCGCAGAGCGGCGAACGCCTGCGCTTCGAGTCGCCGGCGCCGTTCTGAGCCTGCCCCGCCGCGTCCCGGCCCGCCGGGACGCCGCCCGCCGATTTCCGGTACCCCGTCTTGCCATACAACGACCAGCTTCCGCTTTTTCTGGCCGGCCCCGCCGCCAACGACCTGAACCCCGTCGGACAATACGATAGACTGCATGGATTGCCGTCCGGAGCCACTATGCGCGCAGAACTCAACCAGGGCCTGATCGATTTCCTCAAGGCCTCGCCCACGCCTTTCCATGCTACCGCCAGCCTCGCCCGCCGCCTGGAAGCCGCCGGCTACCGCCGCCTCGACGAGCGCGACGCCTGGCACACCGAAGCCGGCGGCCGCTACTACGTGACCCGTAACGACTCGTCGCTGATCGCCATCCGCCTGGGCCGTCGCTCGCCCCTGGAAAGCGGCTTCCGCCTGGTCGGCGCGCACACCGACAGCCCCTGCCTGCGGGTCAAGCCGAACCCGGAGATCGCTCGCAACGGCTTCCTCCAGCTCGGCGTCGAAGTCTATGGCGGCGCCCTCTTCGCCCCTTGGTTCGACCGCGACCTGTCACTGGCCGGGCGCGTCACCTTCCGCGCCAATGGCAAGCTGGAAAGCCGCCTGGTCGACTTCCGCAAGGCCATCGCGGTCATCCCCAACCTGGCCATCCATCTCAACCGCGCCGCCAACGAGGGTTGGCCGATCAACGCGCAGAACGAACTGCCGCCGATCATCGCCCAACTGGCGCCGGGCGAGGCCGCCGACTTCCGCCTGCTGCTCGACGAACAGCTGCTGCGCGAGCACGGCATCACCGCCGACGTGGTACTGGACTACGAGCTGTCGTTCTACGACACCCAGTCCGCCGCGGTGGTAGGCCTCAACGACGAGTTCATCGCCGGGGCGCGCCTGGACAACCTGCTGTCCTGCCACGCCGGCCTGGAAGCCCTGCTCAACGCCGAAGGCGACGAGAACTGCATCCTGGTCTGCACCGACCACGAGGAAGTCGGTTCCTGTTCGCATTGCGGCGCCGACGGTCCGTTCCTCGAACAGGTACTGCGCCGCCTGCTGCCGGAAGGCGACGCCTTCAGCCGGGCGATCCAGCGCTCGCTGCTGGTCTCGGCCGACAACGCCCATGGCGTACACCCGAACTACGCCGACAAGCACGACGCCAACCATGGCCCGGCGCTGAACGGCGGTCCGGTGATCAAGATCAACAGCAACCAGCGCTATGCCACCAACAGCGAAACCGCCGGCTTCTTCCGCCACCTCTGCCAGGACAGCGAAGTGCCGGTGCAGAGCTTCGTGACCCGCAGCGACATGGGATGCGGCTCGACCATCGGCCCGATCACCGCCAGCCAGGTCGGCGTGCGCACCGTCGACATAGGCCTGCCGACCTTCGCCATGCACTCGATTCGCGAGCTGGCCGGCAGCCATGACCTGGCGCACCTGGTCAAGGTGCTCGGCGCCTTCTACGCCAGCAGCGAGCTGCCCTGAGCGCCAGCCGCGCTCACGCCCCGGGCATTCGCCCGGGGCCACTCAGGCGTGCGCAGCGTGCCATTCGCTGCGCAACAGCGTGTAGATCGCATGGTCGTGGGCACGCCCGGCGATGATCTCGTTGGCCCGGATCACTCCGTCGCGCCGGAAGCCCTGGCGCTCGGCGGCGCGCTGGCTGCGCAGGTTCTCGGTGGAACAGCGGATCACCAGGCGCTGCCGGTCGTAGCCAAGGAAACCCAGCTCGATCGTCTTCCCCAGCGCCCTGGCGAGCAGCCCGCGCCCTTGCGCGGACGCCGCCAGCCAGTAGCCGATGCTGGCGCTGCGGCTGTCCTCGGTGAAATCGTGCAGGTCGATGACGCCGACCAGGCATCCGGATTCGACGATCCCGCAGCGGCAACTCCTGCGCTCCGCCCACAACCGCTGGCCTTCGCCAATGAAACGGCGGGTATCGTCCGCGCTCTGCGTCAGTGGCACCCACGGCATCCAGGGCGCCAGGTGCTCGCTGTTGGCGCGCACCAGGCGGAACAGTTCCTCGGCGCGCGGCTGGTCGAGCAGCTCCAGGTGCAGGTCGGACGAAATCGGCAGTATGAACATGCGAGGGCTCCTTTTCCCGGGAGCCCATCCTCGCAGAAGGTGCCGCAGGTCGTCGACGCGTGGCGTTACTGCGGTACCTCGACGCTGATATGGATGGCGTCGTGGCGCCAGAACTCCAGGTCGCAGTCGATCAGCCGACCACGCTGGTCGCGGTTGATCCGGCTGATGCGCAGGGCCGGGCTGCCCACCGCCACCTTCAGCGGCGCCGCAGCCTCGGCATGCAGTGCAGTGGGCACCATGTCGAAACGCACCCGCCCATAGTGGATGCCGTACTCGCTGGCATAGAGTTCGGTCAGCGAGCGGGTCAGGTCGTGGCCGAGGATTCCGGGGAAGTACTGCGCGTTCAGGTAGTGCTCGACATACAGCACCAGCCGTCCGTCCACCCGCCGCGCCCGGCGGATCTGGTAGACGCTGGACAGCGCCGGCAGCTCCAGCAGCTCGCAGACCGCCGCGCTCGCCGGCATCTGCCGGGCCGACAGAACCTCGGTCGCCGGCACCCGGCCCTGTTCGCTGACCATCGCATGGAAGTGGCTGCGGACCAGCGGGTTATAGGCCAGCCGCTCGGGGGAGACGAACCAGCCGCGGCGCTCCTCGCGGTAGATCAGGCCCTGCGACTCCAGCTGGATCAGCGCCTCGCGCAGGGTGATCCGGGTCGTCGCGAACAGCTCGCTGAGCTTGCGCTCGGCCGGCAGCTTGCCACCCGCCGGCAGCAGACCATGGCCGATCTGCTCGCTGAGCGCCCGGCAGATCGCCGTTACGGTGGGTAGCGCTTCGTCACGCATCGACTGCTTCCTTATTGGTCTAGTCCAGCCCCAGCCAGGGGCACTTCCACCGGCCCGCCCTGCGCCTCCGGCTCGTCCGATGCTAGGAAACCCAGATGACCGGGACGTGACAGGCACAAGACAGCGGTCTTCCCGGAGGCGCCCGACGCCCATGGAATCGAGGGCTTAAGCATGGTCTACGCTTCTGCGGATGCAAGCCGCGGCGATACCAGGCGCGGCTAGCTGACATGAAACCGTCATCCAGCGGCTCTAGATTGGCCTGGGTCTTGCTGATCTAGACCACACCCGCGGCAGTCCCGCCCGAAGGAGCGTCGAGAACTCCCGAGGCTGCCCGACCGAACCTCTCGAACGAAGGAGCACCGAATGAAACGCATGCTTGCTTCATTGCTGGGAACCGCCATCGCCCTCGGCAGCGGCCTGGCGTTGGCCGCCGAAGCGGACCTGCAGGCGCTGGAACAGGCCGCGCGCAAGGAAGGCCAGGTCAACAGCGTCGGCATGCCCGACAGCTGGGCGAACTGGAAGGACACCTGGAAGGACCTTGAGAGCAAGTATGGGCTCAAGCACATGGATACCGACATGAGTTCGGCCCAGGAGCTGGCCAAGTTCAAGGCCGAGAAGGACAACGCCAGCGCCGACATCGGCGACGTCGGCGCCGCCTTCGGCCCCATCGCCGTGCAGCAGGGCGTCAGCCAGCCGTACAAGCCGAGCACCTGGGAACAGATCCCGGCCTGGGCCAAGGACCAGGACGGCCACTGGGCGCTCGCCTACACCGGGACCATCGCCTTCATCGTCAACAAACAACTGGTGAAGGACGTACCGCACAGCTGGGCCGACCTGCTGCAGGGCAAGTACAAGGTCACCATCGGCGACGTCAGCGCTGCCGCCCAGGCGGTCAATGGGGTGCTCGCCGCGGCCATCGCCAACGGCGGCGACGAGAAGAACATCAAGCCCGGCCTGGAGTTCTTCGGCAAGATCGCCAAGCAGGGCCGCCTGTCGCTGACCAACCCGGTGATCGCCACCCTGGAAAAGGGCGAGGTCGAAGTCGGCATCGTCTGGGATTTCAACGGCCTCAGCTACCGCCAGCAGATCGACCCGGAGCGCTTCGAGGTGCTGATCCCCTCGGACGGCTCGGTGATCTCCGGCTACACCACCATCATCAACAAGTACGCCAAGCACCCGAACGCCGCCAAGCTCGCCCGCGAGTACATCTTCAGCGACGCCGGACAGATCAACCTGGCCAAGGGCAACGCGCGACCGATCCGCGCCGAGAGCCTGACCCTGCCGGACGACGTGAAGGCCCAACTGCTGCCCAACGAGCAGTACGCCAAGGCCCAGCCGATCAAGGACGCCAAGGCCTGGGAGGAAACCTCCAAGCGCCTGCCGCGGCAGTGGCAGGAAGCGGTGATCATCAACATGCAGTGACGCGGAGCGCGGCCGCCCTCGCCGGCGGCCGCCCCGCATCGACGGATACCCCGAATGCGCCACGACGTCATCCTCGTCCTGCTGGACGGCCTCAACCACAGCGTCGCCCGCGACTGCATGGGGCATCTCCAGGCCCTCTGCGGCGCCGGCCGCGGCCAGTCGTACCGCCTGGAATGCGAGTTGCCTTCGCTGTCCCGGCCGCTCTACGAATGTATCCTCACCGGAGTGCCGCCGATCGATAGCGGCATCCTGCACAACGACGTGGTCCGCCTGAGCCAGGAACAGAGCCTGTTCCACTATGCCCGCGCGGCCGGCCTGAGTACCGCGGCAGCGGCCTACCACTGGGTCAGCGAACTGTACAACCGCGCGCCGTTCGACCCGGCCCGCGACCGCCACACCGACGACAGCGCACTGCCGATCCAGCGCGGACACTTCTACTGGAACGACCACTATCCGGACTCGCACCTGTTCGCCGATGCGGAAAGCCTGCGCCGCCGGCACGCACCGAACTTCATGCTGGTCCACTCGATGAACATCGACGACGCCGGGCACAGGCACGGCCTCGCCAGCCCCGCCTACCGCAACGCCGCGCGGCGCGCCGACGCGCTGCTGTCGGAATACCTGCACCAGTGGCTGGCGACCGGCTACCAGGTGGCGATCACCGCCGATCACGGAATGAACGAGGACCGCAGCCACGGCGGCATCCTCGAGGAGGAGCGCGAGGTGCCGCTGTTCGTCTTCGGCGACGCCTTCAGCCGCGACGACCTGGCGCAACCGCTGCAGACCGACCTCTGCGGCACGCTCTGCGAAATCCTCGGCGCCGCCCACGACAAACCCGTCTGCCGGGAGCTGCTCGCCCCATGAAACGACTCTCCGGCAAATGGCTGGCGCTGCTGTTCCTGCTGCCCTTCGCGGCGTTCTTCGTGATTTTCCAGATAGCGCCGCTGGCCTGGGTCGCGCTGAACAGCCTGAAGGCCAGCGATGCCTGGAGCCTGGCCAACTACCTCGAGCTGTTCGGCTCGCCCTTCTACCGCCAGGCGATCCGCCATAGCCTGGAGATCGCCGGCTGGTCGAGCCTGCTCGGCCTGCTCATCGCGGTGCTCGGCAGCCATTCGCTGCGCCACGTCGATAGCCGCCTGCGCGACTTCGTCATGGCCTTCTCCAACATGACCAGCAACTTCGCCGGGGTACCACTGGCGTTCGCCTTCATCATCCTGCTCGGCTTCAACGGCGCGCTGACCCTGTTACTCAAGCAGGCCGGCTGGATCGACGACTTCAATCTCTACTCGAAGACCGGCCTGATAATCCTCTACACCTATTTTCAGATCCCCCTCGGGGTGATGCTGCTCTACCCGGCCTTCGACGCCCTGCGCGAGGACTGGCGCGAGTCCGCCGCGCTGCTCGGCGCCAACGGCTGGCAGTACTGGCGACACATCGGCATCCCGGTGCTGACCCCGGCACTGCTGGGCACCTTCGTCATCCTCCTGGCCAATGCCCTCGGCGCCTACGCCACGGTGTACTCGCTGACCACCGGCAACTTCAACGTGATCCCGATCCGCATCGGCGCGCTGGTCGCCGGCGACGTGTTCCCCGACCCGAACATGGCCAGCGCCCTGGCCATGGTGCTGGTCGGCCTGATGACCCTGATCACCCTGGTCCACCAATGGCTGCTGCGCAGGAGCTACCATGTCGCGCGCTGATCGACGTCCTGCCGCGCTCTACCATCGCCTGGTGGTCTGCGCGCTGTTCCTGATCCTGGTCCTGCCGCTGGCGGCGACCCTGCTCTACTCGCTGGCCACCCAGTGGTCGGCGACCCTGCTGCCGGACGGCCTGACCCTGAAGTGGTACCTGACGCTGTGGAGCGACCAGCGCTTCCTGCTGGCCTTCGCCCGCTCGCTGCTGGTCTGCTTCGGCGCCCTGGCGTTCAGCGTGTTGCTGATCCTGCCGCTGATGTTCGTCATCCACTACCACTTCCCGCGCCTGGACGGCGTGATGAACGTGCTCATCCTGCTGCCCTTCGCGGTGCCGCCGATCGTCTCCTCGGTGGGCCTGCTGCAACTCTATGCCAGCGGGCCGCTGGAAATGATCGGCACGCCCTGGGTGCTGGTCGGCTGCTACTTCACCATCGCCCTGCCGTTCATGTACCGGGCGATCACCAACAACCTGCAGGCGATCAACCTGCGCGACCTGATGGACGCCGCCCACCTGCTCGGCGCCAGCACCTGGAAGGCGGCGCTGCTGGTCGTGCTGCCGAACCTGCGCAAGGGCGTGATGGTGGCCCTGCTGCTGTCGTTCTCCTTCCTCATCGGCGAATTCGTCTTCGCCAACCTGCTGGTCGGTACCCGCTACGAGACCCTGCAGGTGTTCCTCAACAACATGCGCAACAGCAGCGGCCACTACACCAGCGCAGTGGTGGTCTCCTACTTCGTGTTCGTCCTGGTCCTGACCTGGGCGGCCAACCGACTGAACAAGGACAAGGCCTGATCATGTCGTTCGTCAGCGTCGAACAGCTCGACAAGAGCTACGGTGCCACCAGCATCTTCCGCGATATCGACTTCGCTGCCGCCCGCGGCGAGTTCGTCACCCTGCTCGGCCCCAGCGGCTGCGGCAAGTCCACCCTGCTGCGCTGCATCGCCGGGCTGACCGAGGTCGACAGCGGGCGCATCCTCATCGACGGCGAGGATGTGGTGCCTTTGCCGCCGCAGAAGCGCGGGATCGCCATGGTGTTCCAGAGCTACGCGCTGTTCCCCAACATGACCGTGCAACAGAACGTCGCCTTCGGCCTGCGCATGCAGAAGGTGCCGGCGGCGGAACTGAAGCAGCGGGTCGCCGAAGCCATCGAACTGGTGGAACTGGGCGAGTACGCCGCACGCTACCCGCACCAGCTCTCCGGCGGCCAGTGCCAGCGGGTGGCGCTGGCCCGCTCGCTGGTGACGCGCCCGCGCCTGCTGCTGCTCGACGAGCCGCTGTCGGCCCTCGACGCGCGCATCCGCAAGCACCTGCGCGAACAGATCCGCCGCATCCAGCAGGAGCTGGGGCTGACCACGGTGTTCGTCACCCATGATCAGGAAGAAGCGCTGACCCTGTCCGACCGCATCGTCCTGATGAACGCCGGACGCATCGTCCAGAGCGGCGACGCGGAGACCCTCTACACCGCGCCGGAAAACGCCTTCGCCGCCGGCTTCATCGGCAACTACAACCTGCTCGACGCCGAACAGGCCAGCCGCCTGCTCGGCCAGCCCTGCGCGCACCAGGTGGCGATCCGCCCGGAATCCCTGCGCCTGGGCAACGAACCGAGCGAAGGCGTGCCGGCGCTGGTACGCTCGCACAGTCTGCTCGGCAACGTGATCCGTTACCGCGTCGAGGCCGCCGGGGTGGAACTCACCGTCGACGTCCTCAACCGCAGCGCAGACCGCCTGTATCCGGCCGGCAGTCAGCTGACGCTGGTCATCGATCGCAACAGTATTCGAGAGGTAGCTTGATGAGCCTGGTGATCTTCGACCTGGACGAGACCATGATCCACGGCGACTGCTCCAGCCTGTGGAGCCAGCGCATGGCGAGTCTCGGCTGGGTCGACGAATCCTTCGTCCGCCGCGACGCCGAACTGATGGAGCAGTACGCCGAAGGCAAGCTGTCCATGGACCTGTACATGGACTACACCCTGCAACCGCTGATCGGTCGCAGCGTCGAGGAAGTCGAGCGGGAAGTGGAGGCCTACGTCGAGGAGGTCATCGAGCCGCTGATCTACAGCGACGCCTGCGCCTGCCTGGCGCGCCACCGCAGCGCCAACGACCGGGTGCTGATCGTCTCCGCATCCGGGGTGCACCTGGTCAAGCCGATCGCGGCGCGGATCGGCGTCGACGAAGTCCTCGCCATCGATCTCGAAGTGCTCGACGGACACTACACCGGCCGCACCCTCGGCACCCTCACCTATCGCGAAGGCAAGGTATTGCGTCTGCTCGACCTGCTGGAAGGAGACGATCGCCAACTGGCCGACGCCTGGTTCTATTCGGACTCGCGCAACGACCTGCCGCTGCTGAAGCTGGTCGGCCATCCGAACACGGTCAATCCGGACCCGACCCTGCTCGCCTACGCCAAGGAAATGGGCTGGCCGGTCAACGCCTGGCGCTGACAGGCTCGCCGCGAAAGCGCGAGCGGATCGCGCTTTCCATCGCCTCGACGGTGCCGAAGCGGCTCCTCAGGCCAGCGATGGGTCCACCACCAGCACGACCTTGCCCTGCACCTGGTTGCTCGCCAGCGCCTCGAACGCCGCCTCGGCGTCGCCGATCGGGAAGGTTCGCTCCAGCTGCGCACGGAGTTTCCCGGCGGAGAACAATGGCCAGACCTTCAACCCCAGCTCGGCGATCAACTGCGCCTTGAACTCGGTATCGCGGGTACGCAGGGTCGAGCCGGTCAACTGGATACGCTTGCCTAGCAGTTGTGCCAGGTCCAGTTGCGCCTCGCGGCCGCCCATCAGGCCGATGATCACCCAGCGCCCGTCGCTCCGCAGCAGCTCCAGGTTCAACCCGGCATAGCGGGCACCGACCGGGTCGAGGATCACGTCGAACGGGGCAAAATCGCGCAGCGATTCCAGGCTCTGCTTGCGCAGCGCGCCACCGGCGGCGCCCAGGGATTCGCAGTAGGCCAGGCGTTCGGCAGAACCGACGCTGACCCAGCAGGGGTTGCCGAACGCCTTGCACAGTTGGATGCCGGCCGAACCGACGCCGCTGGCGCCGGCGTGCAGCAGCACTTTCTCGCCGGGCTGCAACGCCGCCAGTTGGAACAGGTTCAGCCAGGCCGTGGCGTAGACCTCCGGAATCCCCGCCGCCTCCGCCAGGCTCAGCCCTGCCGGGACCGGCAGTACGTGGCGCGCGTCCACCACCACTTCCTCGGCCATGCCGCCGCCGGCGAGCAGCGCGCAGACCCGGTCGCCGACCTGCCAGGTGCTGCCCGCGCCCACCTCGCTGACCACACCCGCACACTCGAGCCCCAGCGCCGGGCTGGCGCCGGGTGGCGGCGGGTAGAGCCCGGCCTTCTGCAACAGGTCGGCGCGGTTGAGTCCGGCGGCCGCCACGCGGATGCGGATTTCGCCCTGACCGCAGGACGGGGCGGCGATTTCCGACCACTCGACACGACCTTCGATACCTTGCAATGCGTTCACGCTGCCTCCATAGTGGGGTTGTCACGGCCCGATCACCCAGAGTCGGGCTTTTTGCATTGCGCCAAGGGAACCCGGCGCCGGCTAATAAGGCCTAATATGCGTCATTACTCCGCGATCAGTCGAATCAGCATGAAGCGTTTTCTGCCCCGTACCGCCCTGTTGCTCCTCCTCGGCGCCAGTTCGCTGCCGCTGTTCGCCTCGACCGCCGTCTCCGTCGGCAGCGCCCAGAATTCCTGGGACAGCCTGCAGCCGGACCGCGAGCAGGTCATCGCCAGCCTCAACGTGGTGGAGTTGCTCAAGCGGCACCACTACAACAAGCCGCCGCTGAACGATGAACGCTCGGCCAAGATCTACGACAGCTACCTGAAGATGCTCGATCCGGCGCGGATGTACTTCACCGCCGGCGACATCGCCGAGTTCGATCGCTGGCGCAACAGGTTCGACGACTTCCTCAAGAGCGGCGATCTCGATCCCGGCTTCGTCATCTACAAGCGTCACCTCGACCGCCTGAAAGGCCGTCTCGACTACGCCCTGGCGATGCTCGACAAGGGCGTCGACAAGATCGACTTCAGCGTCGACGAGAGCCTGCTGATCGACCGCGAGAAGGCCCCCTGGGCGAAGGACACCGCAGAGCTCGACGACCTCTGGCGCAAGAAGGTGAAGGACGAGGTCCTGCGCCTGAAGATCACCGGCAAGGACGACAAGGCGATCCAGGAACAGCTCACCAAGCGCTACAAGAACCAGCTGTCGCGCCTGAAGCAGACCCGCAGCGAAGACATCTTCCAGGCCTACATCAACGCCTTCGCCCAGTCCTACGATCCGCACACCCAGTACCTGTCGCCGGACAACGCGGAAAACTTCGACATCAACATGAGCCTCTCGCTGGAAGGCATCGGCGCGGTGCTGCAGAGCGACAACGACTACGTCAAGGTCGTACGCCTGGTGCCGGCCGGCCCGGCGGCGAAGAGCAAGCAGATCGCCACCTCCGACAAGATCATCGGCGTCGCCCAGGGCAAGGGCGAAATGGTCGACGTGGTCGGCTGGCGCCTGGATGAAGTGGTCAAGCTGATCCGCGGGCCGAAAGGCTCCCAGGTACGCCTGGAAGTGATTCCGGCGAGCAACGCGCCGAACGACCAGACCAGCAAGATCGTCGCCATCACCCGCGAGGCGGTGAAGCTGGAGGACCAGGCGGCGAAGAAATCCATCATCAAGGTCGACCACGAAGGCCGCAGCTACAAGCTCGGCGTGATCGACCTGCCGGCCTTCTACCTGGACTTCAAGGCCTACCGCGCCGGCGACCCGAACTACAAGAGCACCACCCGCGACGTGAAGAAGCTGGTCGCCGAATTGCAGAAGGACAAGGTCGACGGCATCGTCCTCGACCTGCGCAACAACGGCGGCGGCTCCCTGCAGGAAGCCACCGAGCTGACCGGCCTGTTCATCGACCAGGGCCCGACCGTACTGGTGCGCAACAGCGACGGCCGCGTCGACGTGCTCAACGACGACGAAGGCAAGGCCTTCTATACCGGCCCGCTGGCGGTGCTGGTCAACCGTCTCTCGGCCTCCGCCTCGGAGATCTTCGCCGGCGCCATGCAGGACTACCACCGCGCGCTGATCCTCGGTGGACAGACCTTCGGCAAGGGCACCGTGCAGACCATCCAGCCGCTCAACCACGGCGAACTGAAGCTGACCCTGGCGAAGTTCTACCGTGTCTCCGGGCAGAGCACCCAGCACCAGGGCGTGATCCCGGACATCAGCTACCCGTCCATCGTCGACGACAAGGAAATCGGCGAAAGCGCCCTGCCCGACTCGATGCCCTGGGACACCATCCGCCCGGTGGTGAAGGACGAGGCCAACCCGTTCAAGCCGTTCCTCGCGCAACTCAAGGCCCAGCACGACGCGCGCACCGAGAACAACGCCGACTTCGTCTACGCCCGCGAGCGCCTGGCGCTGGCACAGGAGCTGATGAAGGAGAAGACCGTCAGCCTGAACGAGGCCAAGCGCCGCGCCCAGCAGACCAGCATCGAGAACCGCCAGTTGGCCATGGAGAACGCCCTGCGCAAGTCCAAGGGCCAGGAGCCGCTGAAGGAACTCAAGCGCGAGGACGAGAATGCCCTGCCGGAAGAGGACGACAAGACCAAGCCGCAGGACGACGCCTACCTCACCGAGTCCGGGCACATCCTGCTGGACTACCTGAACCTCAACTCGGCGGTGGCCAAGCACTGAGTTCAGCGGGAGCGTCATAAAACAGTCATGGGACTGTCGTGAAATACGGGGCCGGTTGCACAACCGGCCCTTTTTCATTGCGACGAGAGCGTTCCATGACCGTCACCGAGCAGTTGAGCGCCCTGGACAGCATCCTGGCCCACGGCGACCTGCACTGCCTGTTCCAGCCCATCCTCTCGCTTTCCGAACGGCGTCTGGTCGGCTACGAAGCGCTGACCCGCGGTCCGTCCAACAGCCCGCTGCACTCGCCCCTGGCGTTGTTCGCCGTGGCCCGCCAATGCGGACGGCTGAGCGAACTGGAACTGCTCTGCCGACAACGCGCCTTCAGCCGCTTCCGCGACATCCAGGGCGACGCCATGCTGTTCCTCAACGTCTCTCCGGAGTCCCTCCTCGAAGCCGGCCATCCGCCCGGCCGCACCCTGCAATTGCTGCAACAGCTGGGGATCTCGCCGAACCGGGTGGTGATCGAACTGACCGAACAGACCCCCATCGACGACTTCGACCTGCTCGACACCGCGCTGCACCACTATCGCGCCATGGGCTTCTCCATCGCCCTCGACGACCTCGGCGCTGGCTACTCCAGCCTGCGCCTGTGGTCGGAACTGCGTCCAGACTACGTGAAGATCGACCGCCACTTCGTCGATGGCATCCACCTGGACACCGTGAAACGCGAGTTCGTCGGCTCCATCCTGAAGATGGCCCGAGCCTCTCGCGCCCAGGTCATCGCCGAAGGCATCGAACTGCCCGAGGAACTGGCGGTGCTTAGCGAGATGGGGGTCGACCTGGTGCAAGGCTATCTGTTCGGCCGCCCGCAGGAACACCCGGCAAGCGACGTACAACAGATGCTGCCCAGCGCTGGCGCCCCCAGCCAGTCTTCCAGCGACGAGCATGGCGACCTGCGTGCGCTGCTGCTGGAGCAGCGCGCGGTCGACGTTCGCACCTCGACCCAGGAAGTGGTGGAAATCTTCCGCCGCCAGGCCAACCTGAACTCCCTGGCGATCCTCGACGAAGAGGGGCGTCCCATCGGCATCGTCCATCGCCACGCGCTCACCGACGCCTTGCTCCGGCCCTTCGCCTGCGACCTGTTCCTGCGCAAGCCGATCAGCCGCCTGATGAGCGACGATTTTCTCGCCGTGGAACTCGGCCAGACCCTGCAGCAGGTCAGCCGCCTGCTGACCAGCCGCGCACGCCAGCGTATCGAGGAAGATTTCATCGTCACCCGCGGCGGGCACTATGCGGGCATGGGCCGGGTGATCGACGTGCTCAGGCTGATCACCGAGGAAAAGCTCCAGCAGGCGCGGCACGCCAATCCGCTCACCTTGCTTCCTGGCAACGTGCCGATCCAGCAATGCCTCGAACGCCTGCTGCAACAAAGGCGCGAGGCGGTGATCTGCTACATCGACATCGACAGCTTCAAACCCTTCAACGATCTCTACGGCTACGCCCGCGGCGACGAGGTCCTGCTGTGCCTGGCACAGTGCCTGAGCGAACGGATCGACCCGGGCAGCGACTTCGTCGGCCACATCGGCGGCGACGACTTCATGCTGGTGCTCGGCCCCGAGGACTGGCGCACACGGATCGACCGGTTGCTGGAAACCTTCCAGAGCCAATGCCGGCGCTTCTACAGCCGCGAGCACCTGGAAGCCGGCTGTTTCGTTGCGCACAACCGCCATGGCCAGCGCGAGGAGTACCCGCTGCTGTCATTGTCCGTCGGCGTGGTGCACCTACCGGCCGAAGCCTGCCAGGGAATGGATGCCGCGCACCTGGCGACGCTGGCCTCCGAGGCCAAGCGCCAGGCCAAGGCGGTGCCAGGCTACAGCCTGCACCTGATCGAGGCCGCCTGAACCGTTCGTTCAGCTATAGACCGAGCGCGGACGCCCGTTGCGCATAGTGCTCGGCGCGCTCGCTGTCCGGCGCCAGGCCCGGGCCTCCATCGCGGTAGAGTTCCGCCAGCTTGCGCGCCGCCAGCGGGTGGCCCGCCTCTGCCGCTAGTGCCCAGTGGCGGCTGGCTGCCAGCGCGTCGGGCGCTTGCCGGCTGTCGCCCTTGAGCGCCTGCACGCCGAGCTGGTAGGCCGCTTTCCCATCGCCCGCGCTGGCAGCCAGGCGCAGCAGGCGCAGGCCCTCCTCGCGCGCGCCGAAGCCCTGTCCACGGAACAGCAGCAGGTGACCGTAGAACGCCTGGGCGTCGCGGTGTCCGAGGTTGGCCATGCGCGAGAACTGCCCCTGCATCCACTGCCAGGCTCGCGGCTGCTTGACCAGCCAGGGCCAGCCCAGCAACTGCCGGGCCACGCCGTAACCGAGGCGGGCGCGCAGGCGCCAGATCCATTCAGAGTTCATCGGGATACTCGAATTCGAAGACACGGACCACTTCCGCCGCATGCCAGCCAGCCGCGGCCGGGCCGTCCGGCGGACCGGAAAAACGCCCGAGGCGCTCCACGCACTCGAAGAAACCGGTGCGTGGCAAGCGGCTTGCGCCCTGGCTGATGACCAGCGAACTGCGCAACGGACGCCCCGAGCGCGCATCCAGCGATGCCAGGTGCTCGAGAGCCGCGGTAAGGGTGGTCATCGCCGGAGTCGGCAGTTGCAGGCGCTCGATCAGCGCCCGGTAGGTGAGCAGATGACGCTGGCGACGCGCATCCTCGATTTCCAGCAGCAGGCTATCCCAGTGTTTACGGCTGATCAGCACACTCAAGGTCAGGCCCCCGTCGCTTTGCCCAGCACACGCTCCAGGGCGAACAGGATGGCCTCGCTGGCCTCACGTTCGCCGCGTTCGATCATCGCCATGTAGGAAGGACTGATACCGACCTCCCGGGCCACCTGTTCCAGGCTCAGGCCGCGCGCCTCGCGGCGCTCCAGCAGACTCGCGGAAGGCGGCGCCGGCGCGGTCGTCTCCACCGCGACACTGGCGGCCGGGCGACCAGCGGCGGCCAGCAACGCCTGGTATTCGGCCCAGGGCAACACCGCGTATTCCGCCTCGCCGTCTCGCGTGATCACTTGGACATTCATGTCGGTCTCCTTGCAAGCCGCCATCTTATCAGGCACCGCGCCGCTGCGGACTGGCTATACTGCTGCCCTGGTCACACAGTCTGCCTGGTGGAGGAGCCCACGGGTGCGCCGGAGAAGTCTTGGTTTGTGCATCCTGCTGGGAGTCGGA
This sequence comes from Pseudomonas sp. KBN12P06040, assembly GCF_037574965.1. Classification (NCBI taxonomy): domain Bacteria; kingdom Pseudomonadati; phylum Pseudomonadota; class Gammaproteobacteria; order Pseudomonadales; family Pseudomonadaceae; genus Pseudomonas; species Pseudomonas sp. KBN12P06040. The sequence continues at coordinate 1,950,936 of NZ_JBBELS010000001.1, read as the reverse complement.
CAGGCCTTCGCCGGCGAGCTGCGCTGGGGCTTCAGCCCCGCCGACGGCATGCCCTACGTGGACATCGTCGATCACCAGCTGCAAGGCGGCTTCACCCGCCAGCTGGGGGAGCGGGTCGCGCAGCGGCTGGGATTGTCGCTGCGTTTCGTGGAAACGCCGAACCGAAGGATCGACGGCTTCATGGCCAGCGGACATATTCACGTGATCTGCAACTCCAACCCCGGATGGGATAGCAAACCCGAACGCTACCATTGGTCTCCCGCCCTCTTCGAAGAGCAGGACGTCCTGCTGCAGCGCGACGACCGTCCGGCGATCCGCGACTTCGCCGAGCTGCGCGGCAAGACCCTGGGTACAAGTCTAGGCTATGTCTACGCGGACGATCTCATGCAGGCCTTCGCTGCCGGGGAAATTCGCCGCGAAGATACCCGCGACCTGGCCAGTCGCGTGCAGATGCTCAAGCGTTCGCGCCTGGACGCCGCGGTGGACATGCGCCGCCCGCTGCTCTACCTGACGCGCCAGCATCCCGAGCTGGGCCTGAGCGTCAGTCCGCTGGTACTGCAGAGCTATCGGATGCACTGCATCTATGGCGGACAACTGCCGGTCCCCGTCGAAAGTATGGACCGGGTGCTCGACGAGATGGTCAGGGACGGCAGCATCGAGCGCCTGCTGGAAAACAGCCTGCGAGCGCCTCAGGAACCCTGAACGCGCTCCGCCCTGGGAGCCGGCAGCTCTCGCAGCGCCTGCTGCGTCTCGACGCCCTGGGCGTCGCGCCAGACCTTGAAGGCATCCAGCTCGGACTGCCAGCGACGCACTACCCAGGCCAGGACGGCGAGATCGTCGAGCAAGCCGACACCGAAGATGAAGTCGGGGACGATATCCACCGGCGAAAGGAAATAGGCCAGCGCCGCGATCACCGAGAGCAACGCCTGGCGGCTGAGTCCGCGGTATTCGCCGCGAACCCAGGCCACCAGCAGTTCCTGCAGCAGGCGCAGGTCGCTCTTCACCAGCTTCAGGCGCGAGCGCTTGCGTGCTACCGCAATCAACAAGGCGGGCACCCGGCCACGGGCCAGGAAACGTTCCGCGATCCCCAGGTAACGACTGAATCCTCGTGGTGCATCCATCCTTCCACCTCGCTCAAGCGCTTGCCGCCGAGGCTCTCCGGGTTATCCACGCATACTGTGGATAACCTTGTGAACAGCCCCCCCTTCCGTCGGCGAGAAGCCCGTCGCTACAGGCTTTCCGACAGATCGGACACTTTTTAGACAATGCTCTAAAAGCATTGAAAATCAAGGGTTTGACCTAGCGCAACGGACAACCCGAGGTCAATACCGTAGGTCGGGTCGACGTGCGACAAATGTGTGCATAAGGGTAACACCGGCCGTGCCCTCGACCTGTTTTCAGACCCTCGCGGCAGCGCCTGGGTTCAGTCGAATCCGCAAATGAAAACGCCCCGTCATGGACGGGGCGTTTCATGCATCGCGGCGGAAGAATTACTTCTTCGCGTCCGCCTTGGCTTCGGGCTGCGCTGCGGCACCGGCCTCGGGCTCCGCGTCCGGCTTGGACGGATCCTTGATGCCGAGCAGTTCCATGTCGAAGACCAGTACCGAGTTGGCCGGGATCGCCGGGCTCGGGCTCTGCGCGCCGTAGGCCAGCTCGCTGGGGATGTACAGCTTGATCTTCTCGCCGACATGCATCAGTTGCAGGGCTTCGACCCAACCCGGGATCACGCCGCTGACCGGCAGGTCGATCGGGCTGCCGCGCTCGATGGAGCTGTCGAAGACGGTGCCATCGGTCAGGCGGCCTTCGTAGTGGACGGTCACCACGTCGGTGGCCTTCGGTTGCGGGCCATCGGCCTTCTTCACGATTTCGTACTGGAGGCCGGAAGCGGTGGTGGTCACGCCGTCGCGCTTGCCGTTTTCCTCGAGGAACTTCTTGCCGGCCTTGGCGTTTTCGTCGCCGATGGCGGCCATGCGCTCCTCGGCACGTTTCTGCAGGAAGGCGAAGGCTTCGGTCAGCTCTTCATCGGTGAGCTGCTGCTTCTTCTTGCCGAGGGCGTCTTCGATGCCCTTGGCGACGGCTTTCGAATCCAGGTCGTCCATGCCTTCCTGGGACAGGCTCTTGCCCATGTTCAGGCCGATACCATAGGAAGCTTTCTGCGCCGGGGTCTTCAACTCAACGTTGGTCTGCGAATCGCAGCCGGAGAGAACCAGACCGACCAGTGCGATCGCTGCTGCCAACCGATGTTGTTTCATGCTGAGTCCTTTAATCTGTTCGCCGCTCGGGCATATTCGATGAAGCCGCGAGCTTAGCAGGCTGTCGCGACCAGTGGCTATGGGCAATAGGAACAGGTGCGCGCGGATAAGTTCAAGGCCGAACTTTCCGAAAAATGAAGGAGATAGCAGAACGAACGCGTGGAACGAGGACAGAAGAACAGCGGAAAGGAAGCGTCGAAAAACGTCGAATTATGAAGCGGGAAGGAAGCGCAAGAGATACAGCTAAGGAAGGAAATGGCGCAGCGGACGGGACTCGAACCCGCGACCCCCGGCGTGACAGGCCGGTATTCTAACCGACTGAACTACCGCTGCGCGTAACTTGCGAGATTGGTGGGTGATGACGGGATCGAACCGCCGACCCTCTGCTTGTAAGGCAGATGCTCTCCCAGCTGAGCTAATCACCCTTCACTCTCGAAGTGGGGCGCATTTTACGGAGCGATTCGGCCCCTGGCAAGCCCCTCGATGAAAAAAATTTTCTGCCGTTCCAAGGAGTTAGCGACGGACCGGGGTTGGCCTGAGCCGCCAGCGGCGGAATAATGGGTCCTTTGTGCCCGGAGAGAACGACCCCATGTGGTTCCGCAATCTGCTCGTCTACCGCCTCACCCAGGATCTGCAACTGGATGCCGATTCCCTCGAGAAAGCCCTCGGCGAAAAACCCGCCCGCCCCTGCGCCAGCCAGGAGCTGACCACCTACGGCTTCACCGCGCCGTTCGGCAAAGGCCCGGACGCACCGCTGGTACACGTCAGCCAGGACTTCTTCCTGATCTCGGCACGCAAGGAAGAGCGCATCCTGCCGGGCAGCGTCGTGCGTGACGCACTGAAGGAAAAGGTCGACGAGATCGAAGCCCAGCAGATGCGCAAGGTCTACAAGAAGGAACGCGACCAGTTGAAGGACGAGATCGTCCAGACCCTGCTGCCGCGCGCTTTCATCCGCCGCTCCAGCACCTTCGCCGCGATCGCGCCAAGCCTCGGCCTGATCCTGGTCGACTCGGCCAGCGCGAAGAAGGCCGAAGACCTGCTCTCGACGCTGCGCGAAGCGCTCGGCTCCCTGCCGGTACGCCCGCTGAGCGTGAAGGTCGCGCCGACCGCGACCCTCACCGACTGGGTCAAGACCCAGGAAGCCGCCGGCGACTTCCACGTGCTCGACGAATGCGAGCTGCGCGACACCCACGAGGACGGCGGCGTGGTCCGTTGCAAGCGCCAGGACCTGACCAGCGAGGAAATCCAGCTGCATCTCACCGCCGGCAAGCTGGTCACCCAGTTGTCCCTGGCCTGGTCGGACAAGCTGTCCTTCGTCCTCGACGACAAGCTGGCGGTCAAGCGCCTGCGCTTCGAAGACCTGCTGCAGGAGCAGGCGGAAAAGGACGGCGGCGAAGACGCCCTCGGCCAGCTCGATGCCAGCTTCACCCTGATGATGCTGACCTTCGCCGAATTCCTTCCGGCGCTCTTCGAGGCCCTCGGCGGCGAAGAAATCCCCCAGGGCGTCTGACGCCCCGCTCTCCCGGCGGCGCCCGCCGCTGGGAGAGTCGCGCCCGGCATGGCAGACTGGCGGCCGTCCAATAACAAGGAAAGCCCATGAGTGCCCTGACCGCCCTGAGCCGTTTCGTCAGCGCCAGCTTCCCGTTCTGGGTCCTGCTGTTCGCCATCCTCGCCTTCTTCCGGCCGGCCTGGTTCCTCCCGCTCACCGTCGCCATCGCGCCGCTGCTCGGCCTGGTGATGTTCGGCATGGGCCTGACGCTCAAGGGCGAAGACTTCCGCGAGGTCGCCCGGCACCCCATACGGGTGCTGATCGGCGTGCTGGCCCAGTTCGTCATCATGCCCGGCCTGGCCTGGCTGCTCTGCCGCCTGTTGCAGTTGCCGGCGGAGATCGCGGTGGGCGTGATCCTGGTCGGCTGCTGCCCCGGCGGCACCGCTTCCAACGTGATGACCTGGCTGTCCCGTGGCGATGTCGCCCTGTCGGTGGCGATCACCTCGGTGACCACCCTGCTCGCCCCGCTGGTCACGCCGGCGCTGGTCTGGCTGCTGGCTTCGGCTTGGCTGCCGGTGTCGTTCGCGGCGATGTTCCTGTCGATCCTCCAGGTGGTGCTGGTGCCCATCGCCCTCGGCCTGCTGGCACAGCGCCTGCTCGGCGAGCGCACCCGGCAGGTGGCGGAGGTGCTGCCGCTGGTCTCGGTATTCAGCATCGTGGTGATCATCGCCGCGGTGGTGGCCGCCAGCCAGGCGCGGATCGCCGAGTCCGGCCTGCTGATCATGGCCGTGGTGATGCTGCACAACGGCTTCGGCCTGTTGCTCGGCTATCTCACCGGCAAGCTGACCGGCATGCCGCTGGCGCAGCGCAAGGCCCTGGCCATCGAAGTCGGCATGCAGAACTCGGGGCTCGGCGCGGCGCTGGCCAACGCCCACTTCTCGCCCCTGGCAGCGGTGCCCAGCGCGCTGTTCAGCGTCTGGCACAATCTCTCCGGTTCGCTGCTGGCCGCCCTGTTCCGGCGCATGGAAGATACGCCGCGTTGAGCTGGATCCCGGTCGGGAAGCCTTGTCCCGACCGATGAACCATGCAAAATACCGCACGCAGTGAGGACGACCTCACCACCCGCCTCCGGCCGGTGACCGAATGGGGACGGCCCCGCCACCCGTTGCCCTGGAGATCGCCATGTCCTGGATCATCCTGTTTTTCGCCGGCCTGTTCGAAGTGGGCTGGGCCGTTGGTCTGAAATACACCGAAGGCTTCAGCAAGCCGCTTCCCACGGTCCTCACGGCGCTCGCCATGCTGGTCAGCCTGGGCCTGCTCGGCCTGGCCATGAAGCACCTGCCGCTGGGCACCGCCTATGCCGTCTGGACCGGGGTCGGCGCGGTCGGCACGGTAATCGCCGGGATCGTCCTGTTCGGCGAATCCATGGCATTGCTGCGCCTGGCCAGCGTCGCGCTGATCGTCTGCGGACTGGTCGGCCTCAAGCTGAGCCATTAGACATCCATCGAATATGCTCCGAGGGGTATCGCTTTCCGCAGTTTTATCGCGTACTCTGCGACCACTGTGCTTGCTTGGGTCACAGTGAATCGTGACCTGGTGTGGTAGATCTCGGTCCGCTCATCGCCTCGGCTCCTCGTACTCTTTGCAACTCAGTACCTACCGGCTCGGATATTTCCGTCGCCGCAATCAACTTTGTTTCAGGAGTTACACCATGTCGAATCGTCAGAACGGCACCGTAAAATGGTTCAACGACGCCAAAGGCTTCGGCTTCATCACCCCGGAAAGCGGTAACGACCTGTTCGTTCACTTCCGTTCCATCCAGGGCACCGGCTTCAAGAGCCTGCAGGAAGGCCAGAAGGTTTCCTTCGTGGTCGTCAACGGCCAGAAAGGCCTGCAAGCCGACGAAGTACAAGTTATCTAACTTGTAGTTCGCCAAAAAAAGCCCCGGCATCGCCGGGGCTTTTTCGTTTCTGCGGATCGATCAGCGAGCTTCGCCGCGCAAGCTCGTCACCCGCGCCTGCAGGTCAAGGCGCTCCACCGCCTCCGGCGCCACCGATTCGCCGGCCACCAGGCTTACCCGCGACCACAGGCGGCGGAAGAAGCCCTTGTTCGGGTCGCGGCTGAAGAAGCTGCCCCACAGGCCCTGCAGCGCCATGGGGATCACCGGAACCGGGGTTTCCTCGATGATCCGCTCGATCCCGGCGCGGAACTCATTCATCTCGCCGTCGGCGGTCAGCTTGCCTTCAGGGAAGATGCACACCAACTCCCCGTCCCTCAGGTAGTCGGCGATGCGCTGGAAGGCGCGTTCGTAGATCCCTTCGTCCTCGTGGCGCGCCGCTATGGGCACCGCGCCGGCGGTGCGGAAGACGAAGTTGAGCACCGGCAGCGAGAAGATCCTGTAGTACATGACGAAGCGCACCGGCCGCCGGATCGAGCCGGCGATCAGCAGCGCGTCCACGTACGAGACGTGGTTGCACACCAACACCGCCGCTCCCTCGTCCGGGATCGCCTCCAGGTTCACATGCCGGACCCGGTACATGGTGTGGCTGAGCAGCCAGACCAGGAAGCGCATGGTGAATTCCGGGACGATCTTGAAGATGTACACGTTCACCGCGACGTTCATCAGCGACAGGGCGAGGAACAGTTGTGGGATCGACAGCTTGGCGACGCTGAGGAAGAGGATCGAGACCAGCGCAGCGGCGACCATGAACAGGGCGTTGAGGATGTTGTTGGCGGCGATCACCCGGGCCCGCTTGTCCTCGTCGGTGCGCGCCTGGATCAGGGCGTACAGCGGTACGATGTAGAAGCCGCCGAAAATGCCGATGAACAGGATGTCGGCCAGCACCGCCCAGGTCTCATGGTGGCGCAGCACCGCCAGCCAGTCGTAGGGCGCCTCGCCTGGGGGAATGCCGCCGGCGTGCCACCAGAGGAGGATGCCGAAGACGGTCAGGCCGATCGAGCCGAACGGCACCAGGCCGATCTCCACCTTGCGACCGGAGAGCTTCTCGCACAGCATCGAGCCCAGCGCGATGCCCACCGAGAACACGGTGAGGATCAGGGTCACCACGCTTTCGTCGCCGTGCAGCCATTCCTTGGCGAAGGTCGGGATCTGCGTCAGGTAGACCGCGCCGAGGAACCAGAACCAGGAGTTGCCCACCAGCGAGCGCGAGACCGCCGGGCGCTGGCCGAGCCCCAGGCGGAGGATGCTCCAGGACTGGGCGAAGATGTTCCAGTCGAGCTTCAACCCCGGCAGCGCCGCCGCCGCTCGCGGAATGCCGCGGCTGGCCAGGTAGCCGCAGGCGGCCACCAGCACCACCGCGGTGGCCACCGCCGCCGCGTAATGCGCATGGGACATCAGCACGCCGGCGCCGATGGTGCCGGCCAGGATCGCCAGGAAGGTGCCCATCTCCACCAGCGCGTTGCCGCCGACCAGTTCGTCCTCGTGCAGGTGCTGGGGCAGGATCGAATACTTCACCGGGCCAAATAGCGCCGAGTGGGTGCCCATGGCGAACAGCGCGACGAACATCAGCGGCAGGCTGCCGAAGACGAAGCCGGCGGCGCCGACCAGCATGATGCCCACCTCGGCCAGCTTCAGCGCACGCATCAGCGCGTCCTTGTTGTACTTCTCGCCGAACTGTCCGCCCAGTGCCGAGAACAGGAAGAACGGCAGGATGAACAGCAGCGCGCAGAGGTTGACCAGCAGGCTGCGGTCGCCGCTGACGCTGAGGTGATAGAGGATGGCGAGGATCAGCGACTGCTTGAAGATGTTGTCGTTGAAGGCGCCGAGCAGCTGGGTGATGAAGAACGGCAGGAAACGCCGCTTGCCCAGCAGGGCGAATTGCGAATGTTGGGTCATCGTCCTTGTTACCTTGCGTGGCCGCCGAAAGGAAGCCCGTCATCGATTGGACTGCATGGACCGCGGATCAGGCCACAGCGTTCCGATGGAAATTCCGCGCCCATCATAGAACAGGCGTCCGCGTTGCCGCAGGACGCCTGTCGTCGGACGATGCGCCAAGTCGCATCCGAATATTCAGAAACCGACGCTGGCCTGCATGAACAGCGTTCGCGGCTGACCCACGTAGATTCCCGAATTGTTGTCGCTGGAGCGGGTGAAATACTGCTTGTCGAACAGGTTCTTCACCCCGAGGCCGAGCTTCAGGTTCGACGCCTGCGGGCCGAAGTCGTAGCCGACGCGGGCATTCCAGGTCACGTAGCCGGGAATGTCGCCGTACTGGCCGTCGGCGCTGGGCTCGGTGATGTAGTTGTGGGTGAAGTTGCCCTGGCTGTCGGTGCTCAGCCCTGGCGCGCCCTGCATGGACTGGGCGAAAGCGTCGAGGTTGTAGGTCCAGCGGTCGACCTCGTAGCGCACCCCGGCGGTGGCCACCTGGCGCGAGTAGAGCGGCAGGTCGCGCCCCTTGAAGGAGGGAATGTCGCCTTCGTAGGTGGCGCGGGTATAGGTGAGGCTGCCGTAGACCGACAGGCCGACCAGGCGCGGATCGAGAGCGGCGAAGTCATAGTGGCCGGAAGTCTCGATGCCCTGGTGCTTGGTGGCGCCGAGGTTGGTCCAGCCGACGTCGTTGCTGACGTACTGCAGCTCGTCGTCGAAGTCGATGTAGAACAGCGTGATCTCGCCGCCCCAACTGCCGTTGTCGTAGCGCGTGCCCAGTTCGTAGGTCTTAGCCTTCTCCGGCTCCAGGCCGGCGGCGGTATCGTTGCCGCTGCCGCCCTGGCCGAGCTGGAAATACTGCAGGCTGCCGAACGATTCGGAGTAGTTGGCGAACAGCTTCCACTCGTCGCTCAAGTGATACATCAGGCTCAGCGCCGGCAGCGGTTCGTTGTAGTCCTTGCTGCGCTTCTTCTCCTGCACCGGCTTGCCGTTCAGGCCGAGCACCGGGCGGTCGCGCCAGTCGCTGTCGATCTTCTCGAAGCGGATGCCGGGGGTGATGGTCCAGTTGCCGACATCGATCTTGTCGTCGATGTAGAAGGCGCTGGCCTCGGTACCGCCGGTACGGTCCTGGTAGGTATGGCCGTCCGAGCCGGGACGCACGGTCGGCACATTGTCGACCAGGGCCAGCTGGCTGGCGCGCTCGTTCATCGCTTCCTTCAGGTAGCGGTAGCCGATGCCGACCTCCTGGGTGGTCGGGCCGGCGAAGAAGATCCGCGAGACCCGCGGCTCCACCGCGAACACATGGTAGTCGCGCGGGTACGAGGTGATGGTCCTGAGGTTGCGCGCGGCGATGCTGCTGCCGCGGAAACTGTCGCTGTAGTAGGTGAGCACCTCGAACTGGGTGAGGTCGTCGACCTGGCGGGTGTACTTCAGCGAGAAGTCCTTGCGCCGACCACGGAAATTGTCCCAGTCGCGTACCGACTGGAAGGGATCGTCGTCGTACTGCGCCTGGGTCAGGCCGCCCGGCATATCGGCGTAGGCGTCGTAGTAGTGGAAGTTGGCCGCCAACTGGTCGCTGTCGGTGAGCTGCCAATGAGTCTTGAGCAGCACGTCATCGATATCGTTGTCGTTGTTGCCGTCGCGGTAGTCGGCGCCCTTCACCCCGGAATACAGCAGCGCCACGCCCAGGCCGTTGTCGGCGGTCCCGCCGAGGAACGCCTGGTTGAGCTTCTTCCAGCCGCCGTGGCCGGCATGCTCGATGGTGGTGCCGATTTCGCCGGAGAACTTCTCCGGAATCGCCCGGGTCACGAAGTTGATCACCCCGCCGACGTTCTGCGGGCCGTAGCGCACCGAGCCGGCGCCGCGCACGACGTCGATACTCTCCAGGTTGCCGATGGACAGCGGCATCATCGACAGCTGCGGCTGGCCGTAGGGCGCCACCGCCGCCGGCACGCCGTCGATCATCACCGTCGAGCGCGGCGACAGGCGTGAAGTCAGGCCACGCACCCCGACGTTCAGGGAGATGTCGCTGCCGCCGGTACCGTTGTTGTCCTGCACTTGCACGCCGGGCACCTTGCGCAGCACGTCGCGGACGTTCTGCGCACCGCTCTCGAGCATTTCCCGACGACGCACCACGCTGCGCGCGCCGGGATGGTTCTGCACCACCGCCTGGTCGGCTTCGCCCAGCCAGTCGCCGACCACGGTGACCGTGCCCAGCTCCTTGGCTTCCTCTTCGGCCTGCGCCGCCTGCATGGACACACCCAGCGCGATGGCGACGGCCAGGCGCGACAACGAACTCACGGACGACATCGAGGCTCCCCCAGGGACGCAGGAAAAAGTGGGGCGCAAAATTACGGCAAATCGTAAAGAACGTAAATACAAATGATTTGCAAATGTGAGCTTGACTTATTCGTATGTCGTCAAGGACGAGCGCGCGCAGGCCGAGCGGTATTCACCCGGTGCCACCCCGTAGGCCTGCTTGAACTGGCGACCGAGGTGGCTCTGGTCGGCGAAGCCCAGCTCCAGGGCCACCTCCAGCGGCGCCCGGCCGCTCTTGAGCAGTGCCCTGGCCTGCTCCAGGCGGCGCTGTCTGAGCCAGGCGTGGGGCGGCATGCCGGTGGCGCGACGGAAGACCCGGGCAAAATGGAACGGGGACAGATTGACCGCCGCCGCCAGTTCCTCCAGCGAAGGCGGATCGAGCAACCGCGCCGCCAGCAGTTCGCGGGCGCGGGCCACCGCCAACGGCTCCTGCCCGGCCTTCGGCGCTTCTGGCAGGCGGGCGTGGCGACGGAACAGGGCGAGCATCGTCTCGCGCCAGCGGGTCTGGGTTTCCAGGCTGCCGGCATGCTCGGCCAGCAGGCGGTGCAAGTGGACGAAGGCGCGTGCCAGGGGCTGGTCGTGGATCACGCTGTCGGCGAAACGCGGCACGCCGCCATGATGGATTTCCAGCTCGTCGAGAATCCCGTCGATCTGCTCCATTTCCGGGTAGTAGCCGCGATAGAGCCAACCGGCATCATGGGCCTTGGAGCCGGTGTGCACTTCGTCGGGGTTGATCAGCACCATGCTGCCCAGCGGGGCCAGGTGCTCGCCGCCACGATGGCGGAAGCGCTGCGCGCCCTGCTCGATGATGACCAGGGCGAAGCTGCTGTGCACGTGCGGCGCGAAGCGCTGCTCCACATAGCGCGCGTGCAGCAGTTCGACGCCGCCCAGTTCGGCGGCGCGCCAGAAATGCGTGTGTTCTCCGCTCGTCTCGTCCGGCACTGCCGTCTCCTCGTTCGCCCGTCCGGACGGGCCGCCCAGCATACCGCAGGAGCGACGGAACCGGCTTCAGCCGGTGAAGCTGGCTTCCAGCGTCGCCTTGACCTGCGGCCATTCGTGGTCGGTGATGCTGTAGACGAAGGTGTCGTCTAGCCGCCCGCCGGCCAGCCGCCGGTGGTTGCGCAGCACGCCCTCGCGCTGCGCGCCGAGCTTGTCGATGGCGCCCTGGGCGCGCAGGTTGCTCGCCGCCGTGCTGAGCTGCACGCGGACCATGCGCAGGTTGTCGAAGGCATGCTTGAGCATCAGGTACTTGATCATGCGGTTCAGGCCGCTGCCGTGCTGGGCCTGGTCGAGCCAGGTCCAGCCGATCTCGCAGGCCGGCAAGGCGGGAAGGAATTCGGCGAAGCGCGTGGTCCCGACCAGTTGCACGCCGAGGCGGACGGCGAGCGGCAACGCCCTGCCCTCGCGCTGCTCGGCGAGGCTCTGGCGGTACCAGTCCGGCCGCGTCGGTCCGTCCATGTACTGCAGCGCCTCGCGGTTGGCTTCGGCGAGGCTCACCAGCTCGGGAATGTCCGCTTCCACCAGCGGCTCGAGACGCAAGGCTCCGCGCTGCAGGGTGATCGGTAGCGGCTTGAACATGGGCGCCCTCCTCGACATCGACGCAAAACTCCGCTCCCATCAGAGCGTAGCGGCCGCGTTTAGTGCCGCAGCCGAAACCGGCTACGATGAACGGACAGCCGGCCGCCGGGGCCGTCCGCGCTCACGCAGCCCGGCACGCTACCAACTCCGCGCGTCCGGCTCAAGCATGCGTGCGACCTTGGTCGCAGGCGGCCTGACGCGCGGGCCGACAAGTGCGAAACTGGCGCGAAAGCAAGACCCCCGCCTCACGCCAGCTTCACGCGGGGACATCATCGGAGTTCGCATGTCGCTGTCCATCGGGCTGATCGCCGTGGTCGCCCTGGTCTACATGGCCATCCTGTTCGCCATCGCCTTCTATGGCGACCGTCGCCGCACCCCGCTCTCACCCCGCCTGCGCGCCTGGGTCTACAGCCTCTCCCTGGCAGTGTACTGCACCAGCTGGACCTTCTTCGGCGCGGTCGGCCAGGCCACCGACCAGCTCTGGTCGTTCCTGCCGATCTACCTCGGACCGGTGCTGCTGATGCTGTTCGCGCCCTGGGTGCTGCAGAAGATGATCATGATCAGCAAGCAGGAGAACATCACCTCCATCGCCGACTTCATCGCCGCCCGCTACGGCAAGTCGCAGGCGCTGGCGGTGGTGGTGGCGCTGATCTGCATGGTCGGCGTGCTGCCCTACATCGCCCTGCAACTGAAAGGCATCGTCCTCGGGGTGAATCTGCTGATCGGCTCCGGGGCCGACTCCACCGGTACCCGCGCCCAGGACACGGCGCTGATCGTGTCGCTGGTGCTGGCGCTGTTCACCATCGTCTTCGGTACCCGCAGCCTGGATGTCACCGAACACCACCGCGGCATGGTCCTGGCCATCGCCTTCGAGTCGCTGGTCAAGCTCACCGCCTTCCTCGCCGTGGGCATCTTCGTCACCTTCGGCCTCTACGACGGCTTCGCCGATCTCTTCTCCCAGGCCCGCGCCGCGCCGCAGTTGGCCGACTACTGGGAAGAGACCGTGCACTGGCCGGCGATGCTGCTGCAGACCGGCGTGGCGATGACCGCGATCATGTGCCTGCCGCGGCAATTCCACGTCACCGTGGTGGAGAACATCGAGCCGCGCGACCTCAACCTGGCGCGCTGGGTGTTCCCCATCTACCTGGTGCTGGCCGCGTTGTTCGTGGTGCCGATCGCCCTCGCCGGCCAGTTGCACCTGCCCGCCGGGGTAATGCCGGACTCCTTCGTCATCAGCCTGCCGCTGGCCGAGGCACACCCGGCGCTGGCCCTGCTGGCATTCATCGGCGGCGCCTCGGCCGCCACCGGAATGGTCATCGTCGCCAGCGTCGCGCTGTCGACCATGGTCTCCAACGACATGCTCCTGCCGTGGCTGCTGCGACGCCGGGAAAAGGACACCGAACGGCCCTTCGAGGCCTTCCGTCACTGGCTGCTGACCGTGCGCCGGGTGAGCATCGCGGTGATCCTGCTGCTCGCCTACGTGGCCTACCGCCTGCTCGGCTCCAGCGCCAGCCTGGCGACCATCGGCCAGATCGCCTTCGCCGCCATCGCCCAGCTCGGCCCGGCGATGATCGGCGCGCTGTACTGGAAACAGGCCAACCGCCGCGGGGTCTTCGCCGGCCTCGCCGCCGGCTCGCTGCTGTGGGCCTATACGCTGGTCCTGCCGGTGGTGGCCAAGGGCCTTGGCTGGCCGCTGGAGCGCATCCCCGGCCTGACCTGGCTGGCAAGCAATCCCTTCGGCCTGCCGATCGAGCCGCTAACCCAGGGCGTGCTGATCTCGCTGGTCGGCAACTTCGCCCTGTTCGGCCTGGTCTCGGTGCTCTCGCGCACCCGCGTGTCCGAGCACTGGCAGGCCAGCCGCTTCATCGGCCAGGAGATCTCCCAGCGGCAGAACTCGCGCTTCATGCTCGCGGTGCAGGTGGAAGACCTGCTGATGCTCGCCGCGCGTTTCGTCGGCGAGGAACGCGCGCGGCAAAGCTTCATCCGCTTCGCCTACCGCCAGGGCAAGGGCTTCACCCCGAACCAGACCGCCAACAACGAGTGGATCGCGCACACCGAGCGCCTGCTCGCCGGGGTCCTCGGCGCGTCCTCGGCGCGGGCGGTGGTGAAGGCCGCCATCGAAGGGCGCGAGATGCAGGTGGAGGACGTGGTGCGGATCGCCGACGAAGCCTCCGAGGTGCTGCAATTCAACCGCGCCCTGCTGCAGGGCGCGATCGAGAACATCACCCAGGGCATCAGCGTGGTCGACCAGTCGCTGCGCCTGGTGGCCTGGAACCACCGCTACCTGGAACTGTTCGAGTACCCGGACGGGCTGATCTACGTCGGCCGACCGATCGCTGACATCATCCGCTACAACGCCGATCGCGGCCTGTGCGGGCCCGGCGATCCAGACATGCACGTGGCCAAGCGCCTGTACTGGATGCGCCAGGGCACTCCGCACACCTCCGAGCGGCTGTTCCCCAACGGCCGGGTCATCGAGCTGATCGGCAACCCGATGCCCGGCGGCGGCTTCGTCATGAGCTTCACCGATATCACCGCCTACCGCGAGGCCGAACAGGGCCTCAAGGGCGCCAACGAGTCGCTGGAACAGCGGGTCCAGGAGCGTACCCAGGAACTCTCGCAGTTGAACCAGGAACTCAGCGAGGCGAAGAGCAACGCCGAGGCCGCCAACCAGTCGAAGACCCGCTTCCTCGCCGCCGTCAGCCACGACCTGATGCAGCCGCTGAACGCCGCGCGGCTGTTCTCCGCCGCCCTCGCCCACCAGGACGCGCTGCCCGGAGAGGTCCGCGACCTGGTGCAGCACCTCGACTCGTCGCTGCGTTCCGCCGAGGACCTGATCACCGACCTGCTGGACATCTCGCGCCTGGAAAGCGGCCGGGTCAGCGCCGAACGCAACCCGTTCCCGCTGAACAACCTCTACGATGCCCTCGGCGTCGAGTTCAAGGCGCTGGCCCAGGAACAGGGCCTGCATTTCCGCCTGCGCGGCAGCCAACTGCGGGTGGACAGCGACATCAAGCTGCTGCGGCGCATCCTGCAGAACTTCCTGACCAACGCCTTCCGCTACGCCAAGGGCCATGTGCTGCTCGGCGTGCGCCGCGAGGACGGCTGCCTGCGCCTGGAAGTCTGGGATCAGGGGCCGGGCATCCCACCGGACAAGCAGAAAGTCATCTTCGAAGAGTTCAAGCGCCTGGACAGCCACCAGACCCGCGCGGAGAAAGGCCTCGGTCTCGGCCTGGCGATCGCCGACCGGCTCTGCAAGGTCCTCGGCCATCCGCTGGAGGTACGTTCCTGGCCGGGCAAGGGCAGCGTCTTCAGCGTCCGCGTACCGCTGGCGCGACAGGCGCCGCCGGCCCTGGCCAACGGCCACAAGGCCGAACCGGCGCAGGCGCTGAACGGCGCCCAGGTGCTCTGCGTGGACAACGAGGACAGCATCCTCGCCGGCATGAACAGCCTGCTCAGCCGCTGGGGCTGCCAGGTCTGGACCGCGCGCAGCCGCGAGGAATGCGCCACGCTGCTGGACAGCGAGATGCGCCCGCAACTGGCGTTGATCGACTATCACCTGGACGACGGCGAGACCGGTACGCAATTGATGGCCTGGCTGCGCACGCGCCTGGGCGAGCCGGTGCCGGGCGTGGTGATCAGCGCCGACGCGCGGCCGGAACTGGTGGCGGAGATCCACGCCGCCGGCCTCGACTACCTGTCCAAGCCGGTCAAGCCGGCCGCGTTGCGGGCCCTGCTCAGCCGCCATCTGAGCCTGCGCTGAGCGGGCCTCAGTGACGGCGGATCAGCAGCGCACGGATCTGCTGCGCGGTCTCGCCGTCGACTTCCGCGAGCATCCGCACCTTGCCGGCTACCAGCGCCGCCAGCGGCGCTCCGTCTCGATAGAGCAGGCGGTTGCCGGTCACCGCCGGCACCCGTTCGCCGGGTAGCAGGCCGCCGACCAGGTTCAACGGATCGACTGCCGACACCACCAGCATCGCCCCATCCGGCGGCCGCTTGCGCACCTCGCGCAACAGGCCGACCGCTTCCGCCAAGGCGAACTGCTCGCCGGCCAGGCCGGCGATGAAGCGCCCGCCGCGAATCTCGCCGCGCGCTTCCAGGCGATGGTAGACGCGCAGCAGCTCGCGCCACGGCGGCAGCCAGTCGGCCTCGCGCTCCAGCAGGCGCCAGGCGACCACCCCATAGCGCCGCAGCAAGGTCCGGGCGACATGTTCGAGGACCTCCGCCGGCAAACGCTGCCCCGCCTCTTCCGCCTTCGCCCGGCGCAGCGGCGCCCAGCGCCCGGCGTCCTGCATGCCGCCCGGCAGGCCGCGCGAGCGGCGCTCCTGGCGGCTGCGCTTGTCCGCCGGCATCAGCAGGGTGCGCAGCCCGGCGAAGCTGTCGGCGTTGACCCGGCCGACCGAGACCAGCTCGCCGAGGGCGTTCTCCAGCTCGCTGCGCAGCAGGTGGGCGTCCTGGCTCAGTTCGTCGAAGAACGATGCACCCTGCTCGCGCAGCACCTCCAGTACCCTGGCCGCGCGCGGCGACAGTTCCGGCTCCGGCGCGTCGCGCTGCAGGACGCTCCAGAGCCCCAGCTCGCGGCGCGGCAGGAGCACGATCGGCGCGCTGCGCAGCGGACCGCCGGCGGCCTTGCTGCGTCCGGCCAGGCGCGCCCAGACGATGCGTCCGGAACGGCACAGCTGGTCCAGCCAATGGCTGGCGTAGTCGGCCACCCGCGCTGCCAGCAGTTCGCTTTCCCAGGCGGCCGCCGCGGCCTGGAAGCCTTCCAGTTGCTCGACCACCGTAGCCAGGGACTCCGCTCCCCGGCCACGGGTGCCCGGCGCCAGGCGCTGCCAGTCGAACAGGAAACGCATGAAATCGGCGCGCTGCACCGGCTCGATTTCCCGGCGCAGGCGCTTCACCGTATAGCGATGGATGCGCGCCAGCAGATGGCGTTCGCACCACTCCTCTTCCGTCGCGCCAGGACGGAAGCGGCCACGCAGCACATAGCCTTCGCGCTCCAGGGCGGCCAACGCGTACTGCTGGTCGGCCAGACCGATGCCCAGGTCGGTCGCCAACTGCCCGGCCGTGCGCGGCCCGAAGCCACCCAGGCGGGCGCGGGTCAGCTCCACGGTCGCCGCTTCCGCCGAGTCCGGCGGCGGATAGCCGCGAGGCGCCTGGAAAGCGTCGGGCACCTTCGCCGCGGGATGCACCAGGCGCATCGCCGGCAGGCGCTCTGCCGCCAGCCAGAGAATGCTGCCTGCGCAGTCCAGGCGTCCGGCGCGGCGTTGCTCCGACAGTTGCGCAAGCCATTCCCCCCAGCCCGGATTGGCCTCGGCCTCGCCCGAGGTGAGGAAGCCCAGGCTGTTCAGCGCCTCATGCATCTCGTCGGCGTTGCGCGCTTCCGGCCAGGCCTCGCCACGCACCGCCTCGATCGCCTCAAGGTCCAGGGCGCCGAGGTCGTCGGCGGACTCGGGATCGCTCCAGCGGCGATTCTGTACCGCCTGGGTACGCCGCTCCTCCAGCGGCGCATCGTCGAGATAGGCGTAGGGACGCGCGGTGAGTATCTCCGCCGCCAACGCCGAAGGCGCCGGCAGGTCGCGCGCCAGCAAGTCCACCGCGCCGCTCTCCATGTCGCGCAGCAGGGCCAGCCAGCCCTCGCAATCCATCGCCTCGTGCAGGCAGTCGTCAAGGGTCTGCGCCACCAGCGGGTGATTGGGCACCTCGCGCTCGCCGACGATATTCTCCAGGCACGCCACCTGGTCGGGGAACACGCTGGCCAGCAGATCCTCGCTCTTCATCCGCAGCAGTTGCGGCGGCACCTTGCGACCGCCGGCATAGCGCGGCAAACCGAGCGAGGTGGTCAGGTTCCAGCGCCAGCGCACGCCGAACAGCGGCGCGTCGAGCACGGCCTGTACCAACAGGTGCTCGGCGCTCACCGAATGCAGGTAGCGCCAGACCTCGTCGAGGGGAAAGCTGTGGCTGGTGGACAGCGAGAGGATGATCGCGTCCTCGGTGGCCGCCGCCTGCAGCTCGAAGTTGAAGCTGCGGCAGAAACGCTTGCGCAGCGCCAGGCCCCAGGCGCGGTTGAGGCGGCTGCCGTGGGGACTGTGGATGATCAGTTGCATGCCGCCGGATTCGTCGAAGAAGCGTTCCATCACCAGCCGCCGGCTCCCGGGCAGGCCACCCAGGGCCTGGCGGGCGCGGGCCAGGTACTCGACGATCTGCCGCGCGGCGCCATCGTCCAGCCCGAGGGTGGCGCCGAGCCAGGCGATGGCTGGCTCCAGCCGCTGCCCTTCCGGCAATGCCTGGCCTTCGCAGAGCAGCTCATCGAGGGTGTCGCGCAGGCGCGCCACGCTGGCCGACAGCTCGTCGCTGCGCCCCGGCGCCTCACCCAGCCAGAACGGAATGTTCGGCGGCTGGCCCTGGGCGTCCTCGACCCGCACCCGTCCCGGCTCGATGCGGATGATCCGGTACGAGGTGTTGCCCAGCTGGAACACGTCGCCGGCCAGGCTCTCCACCGCGAAATCTTCGTTGACCGTCCCCACCAGCAGGCCCTGCGGCTCCAGCAGCACGCTGTAGTCGCCGGTATCGGGAATGGTCCCGCCCGAGGTCAGCGCGGTCAGCCGCGCGCCACGGCGGCCACGGAGCAGGCCGTTGAGCGCATCGCGATGGAGATAGGCGCCGCGCACGCCGAGGCGTGAGTGGTAGCCCTCGGCAAGCATCCGCAGGACTTCGTCGAAGCGCTCGCGCTCCAGCCCGGCGTAGGGTTCGGCGCGGATCACCAGGCGATAGAGGTCGTCCTCGCGCCACTCCTGGCAGGCCACTTCGGCGACGATCTGCTGCGCCAGCACGTCCAGCGGCTGGCGTGGCAGCACCAGGCTGTCCAGCTCGCCACGGCGCACGCTGTCGAGCAGCGCCGCGCATTCCACCAGGTCGTCGCGGGAGGTCGGAAACAACCGGCCCTTGGGGGTGCCGCCGACACTGTGCCCGGAACGCCCGACCCGTTGCAGGAAGGCGGCGATGGAGCGCGGCGACGACAACTGGCAGACCAGCTCGACGTCGCCGATATCGATGCCCAGCTCCAGCGAGGCGGTCGCCACCAGTACCTTCAATTGCCCGGCCTTGAGGCGCTGCTCGGCATCCAGGCGCAGCTCCTTGGCCAGGCTGCCGTGGTGGGCCGCCACCTGGCGGCTGCCGAGGCGTTCGGCGAGGAAGCGGGTGACCCGCTCGGCCATGCGCCGGGTGTTGACGAACACCAGGGTGGTGCGGTGCTCGCCGGCCAGGTGCGCCAGGCGGTCGTAGACCAGCTCCCAGGTGTCGTTGGACATCACCGCTTCCAGCGCCACCGGCGGTACCTCGATGCCCAGGTCGCGGGGGCGCGTATAGCCGATGTCGACGATCCGGCAGGCCGGATCGCGCGGATTGCCGCTGGCGCCGACGAGGAAGCGCGCGACCTTCTCGATCGGCTTCTGCGTGGCGGACAGCCCGATCCGCAGCAGCGGTCGCGGACACAGCGCCTGCAGGCGCTCCAGCGACAGCGCCAGGTGGCTGCCGCGCTTGCTGCCGGCCAGGGCATGGATCTCGTCGACGATCACGCTGCGCACCCCGGCGAGCATCTGCCGGCCCGACTCCGAGCCGAGCAGGATGTACAGCGATTCGGGCGTGGTGACCAGGATGTGCGGCGGGCGCTTGCGCATCGCTCCGCGTTCGACCTGCGGCGTATCGCCGGTGCGCACCGCGCTACGGATATCGACGTCGGGCAGGCCGAGACGCGCCAGTTCCTCGCGGATGCCAGCCAGCGGTTGCTCCAGGTTGATGCGGATGTCGTTGGACAGCGCTTTCAGCGGCGAGACATAGACCACCTGGGTGGCATCCGCCAACTCGCCGCCGGCGGCCATCCCCTCCACCACCAGGGCATCGATGGCGGCGAGGAAGGCGGTCAGGGTCTTGCCCGAACCGGTGGGCGCGGCGACCAGGGTCGAAAGCCCCTCGCGGATCGCCGGCCAGGCCTCGACCTGGGCCGGCGTGGGCGCGGCGAAGTGGCGTTCGAACCACTGGCGGACGGCGGGATGGAACTCCGCCAGGGGCCGCGGAGCCGGCTCGGCGCGGCGGGCGGAAGAGGATGAAATAGGCATCATGCTCCGCACTATGGTGGCGCCGCGGGCGACTCACAAGCCCCGCCGATCGCCCGTCGGGCGCAGTTTCAGAGCCCGGCGACGAAACGGTCGAAGCGCTCGGCGTGCAGCGCTTTGCTGCCGTTCTCCTCGAGCAGCCGGCGAGCCTCGGCGGCCTTCGGCGTCTCGCCGCCGATCAGGCCGAGCAGGCGCTCGCCGCGCGGCGTGAGGACGAAGTTCTCGCCATTGCCGCCCTGCTCTTCCGGACGCGGCTCGATGAAGCCGCCCTCCAGCAGGATCGCCTCGTAGTCGGCGGCCTTCTGCTTCAACGCATCCATGTCGCCGACCCGCTGCCCGGCCTGGGAGCGTTCCTCGGCCAGGCGTTCGGCATGGGCGCGCGGGGCGAAGTTCTCATGGGCGGACTGCCGGACCTCCAGCAGCAACCGTTCGACCAGATCCCAATCGTGAGTCATGGCATACCTCCTGCGGCATAAGCGACGAGGGTCCTTCGCACCCTCTCTATGCGTGCGACCCGCAACCCGCCGCGAGGGTTCGAATCGGTCGCCGTCCGGCGTTGCGGCTGAACTTTGTCGGCTCGACCGGGCTCCACCGCTCAGGACCACCCCACAGGAGTACGCCATGAAACCGCTTTTCGCCCTCGCCAGCGCCTGCGCCCTGCTGGTCGCCACGCCGGTCTTCGCCTGTTCCGAAGCGGAGGCGGAAAAGATGGGCAAGGAAGTCGCCACCAAGGTCGCCTCGATCACCCAGAAGAACCCGCAACGGGCCAGGGAACTCAACGAGCAGTTGCGCCAGCGCCAGGAAGCCCGCTCGGAACAGAACCGGCCGAGCGATTGCGATGCCTACGCGCAGATGCTCAAGGAACTGGATCAGGAAAAAGGTGACGTACAGCGCAACACTTCGCAGTGATCCGCCGGTTCGGGGTGCGGCGGCCCGGGACGGCGGGGTCCGACGCCCGTGACGGGCGCGCCGCCCACCCCGCCTGAGTCACTGCGACAGGCGCGGGCCGAACAGCACGACGCTGGCACCGACCACGCACAAGGCCACGCCCAGCCAGTCGCTCCATAGCGGCCGCGAGCGCTCGACGAAAGCCAGCCAGAACAGCGACGCGGCGACGTAGATGCCGCCATAGGCGGCATAGGCGCGGCCGGCGTAGCTGGCCTCCACGCGGGTCAGCAGCAAGGCGAACAGGGTCAGGCTGAGCAGGCCGGGCAGCACCCACAGGGCGCTCTTGCCCAGCCGCAGCCAGAGATAGAAGGCGTAGCAGCCGGCGATCTCGCAGAACGCCGCGAGGACGAACCAGAGGTAGTTGATCACCGCCGCCCGCCCTCCCGCTCCCAGGCGCAGCGGACCTGCAGGTCGCTCTCCTGGGGGGTATGGAAGCCACGCTCGGACTCCCAGCGAAAGGTATGGCTGCCGTTCACTTCGGTCTCCAGGTGGACCACCGCGCTGGCCCAGTAGAGGCGCCTGAGCAACGCCTCGAACTGCTCGACCCACAGGCTCCACTCGTATTCGATGGCCTGGTAGCTGGCACCGAAGTGGATGATCTGGGTCTGGTAGAGCCCGGCCCCGGACTGCTCGCAGCGGCTGAACATCTCGCGGCCGAGGAACGGCCAGGCCTCGCCGCCCGGCAGGCTGTCCAGCACGCGGCGGTTGGCGGCACGGCGCATGCGCCGTTCCATCGAATCGCCCGGCCAGTCGCGGATGCAGCCATAGACGATGGATTCAGACTCCACAGGGGTACTCCAGAACAGAACGGACTCGCAGAGGCAGCCTTCTAGCACAGGGCGCGAGGCCGGAAAAGCAAAAAGCCTCGCAAATGAGCGAGGCTTCTTGTGGGGTCCAACGTACTTCGGCAGGCAGGCCGGTGACTCAAGCTACTCGATCGCACCGCCTTGGGCAAGCACTATCTGCGCCGCACCGCAATGGTGCAAAGCCGCGCCCCTGCTGGCCTGCAGCCATTTCCCCTCAGGCCTGGCGCTGACGCTTGGCCTGCATCTTGCCGGCCATCGCGGTCATCTCGTCATAGATCGCCTGGGGGTTCTGCTGCTTGATCCTCCAGGCCATCCGCGCCTGCTCGTGGGGCAGGATCAGGAAGCTGCCCTTGGCCACTTCGGCGTGGATGTAGTCGGCGATGTCGGCGGCGCTGATCGGCGAACTCTCCAGCAGCTTGCCGACCTGGTGCTTCATCTCGGGGCTCGGGCCGCGGAAAGAGTCCAGCAGGTTGGTCTGGAAGAACGAAGGGCAGACCACATGGACGCCGACCTCGACCAGCGCCAGCTCTACCAGCAGGCTTTCCGAAAGCGCCACCACCCCGGCCTTGGCCACGTTGTAGTTGCTCATCGCCGGGCCCTGCATCAACGCCGCCATCGAGGCGATGTTGACGATCTTGCCCTTGCTTCGCTCCAGCAGCGGCAGGAAGGCCTTGCAGCCCTTGACCACGCCCATCAGGTTGATCGCGATCTGCCAGTCCCAGTCCTCCAGGGACAGCTCGCCGAAGAAACCGCCGGAGGCGACCCCGGCGTTGTTGACGATGACGTCGATGCCGCCGAACTTCTCCTCGCAGCTCTGCGCCAGCGCGGTCAGTTGACTGTAGTCGCGTACGTCGCAACGCTGGGTGAAGCCATCGCCACCCGCCTCGCGCACCAGTTTCAGGCTTTCCGCCAGGCCGGCTTCGTTGACGTCGGCCAGCGCCAGGCGCCAGCCGTCACGCGCCCAGCGCAGGGCGATTTCGCGCCCCAGCCCGGAGCCGGCACCGGTGATCATCATGCGGTTTTGCATAGGGGTCCTGCCTTCCTGTTCGTGTGATGAAGGCCAGTGTAACCAAGGGTTTCAGCGGCCTCCGGCTAAATCAGGAAGCTGAATGCCTCGGGCAAACCCGGACATGCCGGGCCGCGCGAGGGGCTCAGGCGAGCAGCAGGACGCAGAGCTTGCCCAGGACCAGGGCGATGCCGCAGGAGACCAGCAGGTAGGAGGCGCCATCGAGACGCCGGCGGTACAACTGGGCGAAGGAACCCACGTGATGCTGCAGGACGAACATTCCCAGTGCCACCAGGATCGCCGGGATCAGGAAGACGAATTGCCAGAAGTGTTCGACCGCCAGCGTCGCTTCGCCGTCGTCCGCGAGCAGCAGGGCGCCCCCCAGCAACTGGCCCAGCAACAGCAGCCCCCCGACGCCAATACAGGCACGTCCCCAGCCGATCATCAGTCCCTCCCAGAGCGTTTCCGAGGGACCAGCATAGCCAGATGCCGCCATGCGATCTGTGCCCTGGGTCAAGCTGGGCGGCCCGCCCGGACATCCACCAGGCAATTTCATGACGCGGGTAACATCCTGCGGAAACGGGCCCCACCCGCCGGACGGGGCCCGACCGCCTCAGAACACGTACTGCAGGCGCATCACCAGGCCATCGCCGCTATCGTCGCCGTTGGCATTGCTGATCTTGTCGGTCTTCGCCTTGACGTAGTTGGCGGAAACCTTCACCGCCTCGTTGGCGTACCAGTTGACGCCCAGGGTATGGGTCTTGCCCTTGGCGTCGCCGACCTCGCGGGTGGCGCTGTCGACGACGATGTTGTCATCCTCGACCTTGATCGAGTCGTAGCGGTAGAACAGCTCCCAGGCGCCGATTTCCTTGTTCTCCGGCTTGATGGTGTCGAACTTGGCGCCGTCCAGCTTGTAGAGGCGCGGCTCGCCGGTGAGGGTGTAGGCCAGTTGCGCGTAATAGCCGGAGGCCTTGAGATCCTCGCGGTCGCGCTCGGCCTTGACCGTGCGCCGCAGGTACTCGGCCTGGGCCGAGAAGGCACCCAGCGCCCAGGCGCCTTCCAGGCCCCAGACCGAGTCGTCCTTCCACAGCCCCTCGACTGCCGAACTGCCGCCGAACAGGCCACGGTTGCCATTGCTGCCGGCATCGTTGCCGCCATTGGTGGAGACGCCGCGCATGCCCATGCGCGGGCGGATCCGGGTATCCACCGCGCTGTCCTCCAGGTCGCGATAGGCGTATTGCAGGCCCAGGTGCACCACGTTGCCCGGCTCGTGCAGCGGCGCGAACACGCCGCGCAGGTTGTAGCGCTTGACGCTGTCGCCGTCGGTATCGTTGTTGTTCTCGCTGAACACGCTGCCCGAGAGGAAAGCCATGCCGCCCACCACCGAGCTGGCCTGGATACCGGTACCGACGTTGTCGTTGACCCAGTCGGCGATGTCGTAGGTGAGGTTGCGCTCCAGCGCGGTGACCCATTTGGAGCTGGTGGCCTTTTCCAGGCCGAAGTCGGTGTAGAAGCGGCCGAACTTCAGGTTGACCGGATTGAAGCCGGTATAGGTGACCGAGGCTTCGTCGAAGTAGCCGGCGCTGTCGTTGCCGACGTTGCGCGACAGGTCGTAGTTGATCTGGTACTTCCAGTCACGGTAGACGGTGCCGCCGAATTCCAGGTAGGCGCGGCGGAAGTAGGCGGCATCGGCGGTATTGCCGTTGTTCGTGTAGTAGCCGTCGAAGCGGCCGTAGTCGGCCTGCAGGCGGCCGCCGAGCTTGAAGCTGAATTCCTTGTCGGTGGTGGCGACTTCGAGGCCGCCCTTGGTCTTGATCACGATGTCGGCACCGTCGGTGGTCACGGTCCCGGCCAGGCTCTGCGCGGAAATCGCCAGGCCCAGCAAACTCCAGGCAACACTGCTCCCCACCCCTTTGCACGAGTGTCTGCGAATCATCAGGTAAGTCCCCTGTTCGGATTTCGAATGGTCTTGAGCAGCGCGGAAACGGCCGGTTCTGTCGCCGGCCGGCGCTGCTGGAGGGGGATCATCTGGATGGGTTGTGACAGCGAGACTGCAAAGCGCGAAAGCTTTTGTGACAGGCAGCCGGATAGCGCCTGGATGAGGCCGTCGGATAAGGGCGCAGGCCTAGAGGCATCAGGTCCGGGCGACAGATGTAACAGCTTGTTTCATATATTGCGGCAACCTTGCGAAGATTGCATGACTGCAATGAAACTCAAGAGTTTCTGCCGATAACCGTCTGGCTTTCGGATATTCCTGCCAGTACCTGCGGGTGGACCTGTAACGAAAGAAAGACCCGGTTGCAGGCTGCCAACATCGCCACAACCGGGTAAGGAAGCGATTAAAAAGACCTCGCCGGAGCGAGGCCGAAAACAGGAGCAGATCGTTGTCGCTTCTTAGAACACGTACTGCAAACGGGTCACGAAGCCGTCGCCGTCATCGTCGCCATTGTTGTTGGTGATCTTGTCGGTCTTCGCCTTGACGTAGGCCGCGCTGATCTTCACCGCATCGTTGACGTACCAGTTCACACCCAGGTTGTGGGCCTTGGCCTTGGTGTCGCCGACTTCGCGAGTGGCGGTATCGGCGACGACGTTGTCGTCTTCCACCTTGATGTTGTCGTAGCGGTAGAACACTTCCCAGGCGCCGATTTCCTTGTTTTCCGGCTTGACGGAGTCGAACTTGGCGCCCTCCAGCTTGTACTGGCGGGACTCGCCGGTCAGGGTGTAGGCCAGTTGCGCGTAGTAACCCTTGGCCTTGATGTCCTTGTAGGCGTTGTCATCGGCCTTCAGCTTGCGTGCCAGGTATTCGGCCTGGGCCGAGAACGGGCCCATCGCCCAGGCGCCTTCCAGGCCCCAGACGCTGTCGTCCTTGTAGGAACCGGCCGGCGAGTTGGAGACGCCGCCGAAGGTCGCGCGGTTGCCGTTGTCACCGGCGTCGTTGCCGCCGCTGGTGGCGATGCCGCGCATGCCCAGGCGCGGACGGATGCGCGAGTCGAAGGCGGTGTCGTCGAGGTCGCGGTAGGCATAGTTCACGCCGACATGCAGAACATTGCCGGCTTCGTGCATCGGCGCGAACACGCCGCGGAAGTTGAACTGCTTGACGCTGTCGCCGTCGCTGTCGTCGGCGTCCTTGGCGGATACGCCGGCGGACAGGTAGGCCATGTCGGCGAGGGTCGAGTTGACCTGGGCGCCCATGCCGTCCTGGTGGGTGTTGATCCAGTCGGCCAGTTCGTAGGCGGCGTTACGCTCGGGAGCGGTCACCCACTTGGAGCTGGTGGCCTTTTCCAGGCCGAAGTCGGGGTCGAAGCGACCGAACTTCAGGTTGACCGGATTGAAGCCGGTGTAAGTGACCGAAGCTTCGTCGAAATAGCCGTTGTCGGAGCTGCCGGTGTTGTGCGACAGGTCGAAGTTGATCTGGTATTTCCAGTCCTTGTACGCGGTGCCGCCGAGTTCGATGAAGGCGCGGCGGAAGTAGGCGGCGTCGGCGGTGTTGCCATTCTTGGTATAGAAACCGTCGAAACGGCTGTAGTCGGCCTGCAGGCGACCGCCCAGCTTGAAGCTGAATTCCTTGTCGGTGGTGGCGACTTCGAGGCCGCCCTTGGTCTTGATCACGATATCGGCGCCGTCGGTGGTCACGGTGCCGGCGAACGCCTGGGCAGATACGGCCAGAGCCAGAGCGCTGGCAACGAAGCCGAGCGAGTGCTTACGGATCATCGAAGATTTCCCCTTAATGGTGTGTGCATTGGCAACACGCGAGTGCCTGGCTACAGCGCGCCCCTTGTTCCGCGCTGGCCGTAAGGCGGCCCCTTTGTGTTGGGGGGAATCTTGGCGATGGCAGATTGCAGCCAAATTGCATGGAGATAAATGTTTCATTACAGAGGAACTTTTTATCTCCAATGCGAATAACGCGAAAAGCCCTCTACTACGGGCCTTTCGGGTTATTCGATATGGGTAGAAATCTCAGCGCAATTTTCGCGCAATCCAGAAGTCAGCAGAAAGCCACTTGCCAGCGCCGCCGAAGAACAGCGCGAGCAACATCACCAGGTAGGTCGCGGCGAACTCGATGCCGTTGTTGACGATGGCGAAGCTTCCGCTCGACGTCAGCCAGTCGTAGTTGCCGTATTCGCGCAGGATTTCCCGGGCCCGCACCAGCTTCTCGCCGGCCTCCAGCACCTGGGCGTTGGCGAACGGCGCGGACGGATCGGCGATCGCCTGCCAGCCGTTCGGCCAGTGCACGGCGAAGATCGCTACCAGCATGGTCACCATCAGCGGCAGGCTGATCCAGCGCACGGCCAGGCCGCACAACAGCAGCACGGCGCCACCGGCCTCGCTCAGCGCGGCGAGCCAGGCCAGCAGTTCGGGAAACGGCAGACCGAGTCCCCAGTCGGGATTGCCGAACCACTCGATGGTGGCCGGCATGTCCGCCAGCTTCTGGCTGCCGGCCATCCAGAACACCGGCGCCAGGTACAGGCGCAGCGCCAGCGGGGCGAGGAAATCCGCTCGACGGGTGACGTCGAGGGCATGCTGTAAACGCAAGAAGACAGTCTTCATCGTCACTCCAGAGCGCCCTCGCCCATGAGGATGCCCTGGGCGTGCCAGTCCTCCAGCAAGGCGAAGGCATTTTCGAAATACTCCGCGTCGGCGCTCAGGCCGCAGCTTCCGGCCAACTCGCGCAACAACGGCAGCAGCGTCACCGACGCCTCCCCCTCCTCGCTCAGGCGCTGCGCGAGGCGATAGGCGAATGGCGACAGGTGCAGGAAGCGCACCCGCTCCGCCGGATCGCGCCAGACCAGCAGGCAGGTCGGCTCGGCCGGCGGCTCCACCGGCCGATGGCTCGGCCCCAGGCGATGGACCGGCCAGCGATAGGCCAGCGGCCAGGCCAGTGGCGACCACGACCAGGCCTGCGGCAGCGTCTCGACAGGCGCCTCGGCCAGCGACAGGGCCAGCTCGACCCACTCGTAGTGAGCCAGCTCCAGCAGAAAGGGCGGATCGCCCTCCTCCGCGCGGTAGCCGTCCTGCAGCCAGCCGATGAACTCCTCGCCCAATTGGCTGAAGTACGGTGTGCGGCAGCGATGCTCGCGCATGAAGGCACGCACCAGGCGATGCCAGCGCGGCTCGTCGAACAACCGGCGCAGGACCGGGAAACCGCTGCTGATGAAACCGTCCAGGTTGTTGAAGAACAGTTCCTCGTAGATCGCCATGCGCTCCGTCGCGATGCCGGGCGGCAAGGCCTGCTGCGGATCGCGGATACGTGCGGCGAAACGCCGTTGCAAGGTCGTGTGGTTCATGTGCCGTACCCCAGGCTGCGCAGTTGCGCTTCACCGCTGCGCCGCTGCAGCTCGCGGATGCGATCGGTTTCGGCATACAGCTCGCTCAGTGGCGGGAGGTTGAAATCGCGCTCCAGCAGCGTCGGGCGTTCGCCATGGCAGGCATAGGCATGTGCCAGCAGTTCCCAGACCGGATCGCAGACCGGCGCGCCATGGGTATCGATCTTCAGGCTGGCGCCCTGTTCGTCGTGCCCGGCCATGTGCAGGTAGGCGATCCTCCGGCTGGGCATCGCGGCGATGTAGGCGTGGGCGTCGAAACCGAAGTTGCAGGCGTTGACGTAGACGTTGTTGACGTCCAGCAGCAATTGGCAATCGGCTTCCTCCAGTACCGCGCGGACGAAATCGACCTCTTCCAGCTCGCCCGGCAAGCGCGCATACGCCGAGACGTTCTCGACGATCAACGGCCGCTCGAGGACGTCCTGTACCACCCGGACCCGTTCGGCGACCCGGCGCACCGACTCGTCGCTGAACGGCAGCGGCATCAGGTCGTAGAGCTGGCCGTCGTCGGCGCAGGCCGACAGGTGCTCGCTGTAGGCACGGATGCCATGCTGCTCGATGAACCCCTTGATCGCGCGCAGCAACGACATGTCCAGCGGGGCGTAGCCGCCGAGGTTGAGAGACAGACCATGGCAGAGGAACGGCAGGCGCTCGGTCAGCTCGCGGAACTGGCGGCCGAGACGGCCGCCGATGCCGATCCAGTTCTCCGGGGCGACTTCGAGGAAGTCGACCCGGCCCTCGTCGCCGGCGCCGAGCGGCTCCAGCAGCGCGCGACGCAGGCCTAGCCCGGCGCCGCTGACGAATTCCCGTTGCATGGTCCGTCTCCTCAGGCCTTACGACTTCTTCTTGTCGGCGCCGCAGTTGCCTTCGCCGGCCTTCTTCTCGCCACCGCAGGAACCTTCCTTGGCCTTGCGATCCGCACCGCAGCTGCCTTCATGACCGGCCTTGGAGGCTTCGCGCTTGCCCTTGTCGGCACCGCACTTGGCCTCGCCGCAGGAACCTTCCTTGGCCTTCTCGGCGGCAGCCACGCTGTAGCCGCTGCTCAGCTCCTGCACGGCGAAGGGATTCTGCGCGGCATGCGCGCCGACACTGGCTACGCCGAGCAGAGCAGCGCCGACGACGGAGGAAGCGAGGGAAATCTTTTTCATGGGTAACTCCTGAAGTTGGTAGCGGGCGCCGGTATGGCGTCCTCGCCCCAATGGACGGAGCACCCCCGGCGGCGTTACAGCGGCGTCGAAAAAAATTTCCCGTCCCTTCACCTGGCGTCAGGGTTTGCCCCGCTGGAGAAATATCGGGCGGCGATATCCGCCAGGTCCCAGGCATTCTCCTCGACTTCGGATGCCCGCCCAGCGAAACGGATTGCCGCCCCTCCGTAGGGCGCATATCGCGCAGCGATATCCGCCAAGCCCAGCCACACTCCTCGACCTCGTCACGCGGAAGAGAGAGCCGCCCACGCCAGGCCGGGTTCGGTTCGCCCACGCCGGATAGCGGAAACGAAAAAGCCGCCGCCCACGAATCGCGGGCGGCGGCTTGGTGTCGAGGGTACCCCGGCTCAGCGCCGCGCGGCGTCCTTGCGCAACTCGGAGAGATGCGCGGCCAGGCGGTCGAGTTCCGGCCCCTGCCCTTCCGGCAGATGGCGCACGGTCGCCTGGGTCAGGCGCATCTGGCGGATGAAGCGCCGGCAATGCCGGCACATGAGCAGGTGGCTGCGCACCGCCAGTTGTCCGCGGAAGTCCAGTTGCCCATCGAGAAAGTCGCTGGACCGGGCGACCAGTTCCTTGCAACTCAGCATTGGCCGGTCTCCTCGAAATGCTCCAGGGTGGCGAAGACCTTCAGGCGGGCGCGATGCAGCAGCACCCGGACATTGGAAAGCGTGATATCCAGGAGATCACGGATTTCCTCCAGCTCCAAGCCCTGGCGTTCGCGCAGGGTCAGCACGCTGCGCTGCAGCTCGGACAGACCGTTGAGGGTCTTGTCCAGGCAATCGCGCAGTTCGCCCTCGGTGAGCAGGGCTTCCGGCGAATCCTCGTGCCAGGCGTGCGGCGGCTGGCTCCAGTGACCGTCGGCGGCAAAGCGCTGCTCATCCACCGTACCATGGGGCCCCGGCAGGTCGTCGAGGAAAACTTCCCGGCGAACCTGGCGCAAGCGGCTCTTGGCGGTATTGGCGGTGATGGTCAGCAGCCAGGTCTTCAGGCTCGAACGCCCCTGGAACCCGTCCAGCCCGCGAACCGCCGCAAGCCAGGCGTCCTGCACCACTTCCTCGGTATGCGATCTGCCGATGATCGCCCAGGCCACGGCCCGCATGGCGCCCTGGTAGGCGCCAACCAGCTCGCGGAAGGCTCGCTGCTCGCCGGCCAGCAGGCGCGGCAGCAGCTCGGCGTCGGTAGGCGCCGCCACGATCAGTGTTTACGCAGGATCACGCTACCGATCGAGTAACCGGCGCCGAACGAGCTGAGCACCCCGATGGCGCCGCTGGGCAGGTCATCCTGGTGCTTGTGCAGGGCGATCACCGAGCCGGCGGAACTGGTATTCGCGTAGCTGTCGAGGATCACCGGCGCCTCGTGCGCCTCGGCGTCGCGGCCGAGCAGCTTGCGGGTGATCAGCAGGTTCATGTTCAGGTTGGCCTGGTGCAGCCAGAAGCGCTTGACCTCGGCGACCTGGATTTCATTGGCCGCCAGGTGCTCGCCGATCAGCTCGGCGACCATCGGGCAGACATCCTTGAACACCTTGCGGCCTTCCTGGACGAACAGCTTGTCGCGCTTGCCAATACCGCTCTCGTCGGCGCGGTTGAGGAAGCCGAAGTTGTTGCGGATGTTGTTGGAGAACTGGGTCAGCAGCCTGGTGCTGACGATGTCGAACTGGTGCTTCGACACGGCCAGGTCGGCGCGCTCGACGATCACCGCGGTGCAGGCGTCGCCGAAGATGAAGTGGCTGTCGCGGTCGCGGAAGTTCAGGTGGCCGGTGCAGATCTCCGGGTTGACCATCAGGATCGCCCGCGCCTGGCCGGTCTGGATCGCGGTGGTGGCGGCCTGGATACCGAAGGTGGCCGAGGAGCAGGCCACGTTCATGTCGTAGCCGTAGCCCTGGATGCCCAGCGCGGCCTGCACCTCCACCGCGATCGCCGGGTAGGCGCGCTGCAGGTTGGAGCAGGCGACGATCACCCCGTCGATGTCGGCGGCGCTGCGGCCGGCACGCTGCAGCGCCTCCCTGGCGGCGGCCACGGCCATCTCGCAGAGGATCGACCACTCGTCGTTGCTGCGCTCGGGAAGGTACGGAACCATGCGCTGCGGGTCGAGGATGCCTTCCTTGTTCATCACGAAGCGGCTCTTGATGCCGGACGCCTTCTCGATGAACGCCGAGCTGGACTCGGCCAGCGCCTCCAGTTCGCCCTTGGCGATGGCCTCGGCGTGCTGGTCGTTGTACTGGCGCACGAAGGTATTGAAGCTCTCCACCAGCTCGTCGTTGGAGATGCTGTAGGGCGGAGTATAAAGACCGGTTCCGCTGATGACGGCTTTATGCACAGTTGTTCCTCTTCTCTCGCTGGGCCGCCGTCGAACGGGGCCGATTAGGCATAGCGGTGCCCGCCTGGGGCCGGCACCGGAAACGGGTTCGCTCGCGGCGATGCCGGGCGCTCTACGAAAAGACGTTGGAGGCGCGCTTTCGTACAGGGCCCGGGCAAGGTCGGCCATTGCGCAGTGTGCCACCGCCTCGCTTCGGCAAGCGCGCGCACCGCTCAGTGGTATCGAAGGCGACAAGGATATTCCAGAGTGCGCGCCGGGCACAGCCGATAGGCGCACGATCGGTTTATTTTCCCCGTTTTCGCCACCGATATCCGTATCGAACTGTAAAGACGACGCAACCAGGCCGGCTTCCGGTCACAGCAGGCTGGCACCTTCCCACCCCAACCATCGATTGAATTTGCCAACCCGCCCCATAGGCAATGCTCAACAGCCCACCTCGGCAAGGCCGCCTATCATTCGGCAAACCCGGTATTCACAAGGAAGCAGCCCCATGACCGATAGCCCTCGCCCAGAACTGGATATGGAAACCCAGGAGTTCGTCCACCAGCTGTTCGACCTGGCCCGCCAGGGCAACAGCCAGCGCCTCGAGCAACTGCTGCAACAGGGCCTGCCGCCGAACCTGCGCAACCACAAGGGCGATAGCCTGCTGATGCTGGCCAGCTACCATGGCCACGCCGACACGGTACGCCTGCTGCTGGCCTACAAGGCCGACCCGGACCTGCGCAACCTGGCCGGGCAGACACCGCTGGCCGGCGCTGCGTTCAAGGGCGACCTGGCGATGGTCGAACTGCTCCTCGCCGGCGGCGCCGACGTCGAGGGCGCCTCGGCCGACGGCAAGACCGCACTGATGATGGCGGCCATGTTCAACCAGGCCGAGGTCGCCGCCAGCCTGCTGGCCCACGGCGCCCGTCGTGACGCCCAGGACGCCGCCGGGCTGACGCCGCTGGCGGCGGCGCGGATGATGAATGCCGAGGCCACGGTCGCGCTGCTCAGCCGGCCCCACTGAGCCTCAATCCGCCAGCACCTCGGCCAGGCTGACGACCTGGCCGAAATGATGCTTCCACAGGCGCACACCCAGCTCCCCCGAGCGATCCAGCGAGGAGCCGAGCACCAGGTCGCCGACCAGGGTCGGTTGCAGGCCGGCGTCGAACAGGGCGAAGCCGGCGGCGAGCACGCAGGTGTCGGCCTGGATGCCGCAGACCAGCACCCGTTCCGCTCGCAGCGCACGCAGATGGTCGACGAGTTCCGCCGTCGGCAGGTAGCCATGCTTGACGAAGACCCGGTCGGCCGCCACCAGGCAGGCATCGTCGAGCGGCGGTCGCCAGCCGAGCTGGCGCTGGAACGGCGTACGGGATTCGTCATGGCGCTCGACGCTGGCCACCGAGGGCATCCGCCCGAGCAGTTGGCCAATGCCTTCCAGCAGCCAGTCCGGCGGGGCGAAACAGGGTTGCACGTCGACGATCAGCAGGGCCTGGCGCATCGGTAGTCGCTCCCGGAGAACAGGCCAGGCATTCTAGCCCACTCCGCCCCGTCGCTCCGCGCTCCAGTGAAACTGGGCTAGCCTGAGGAAACCTTTCGACGGAGAGCCTTCATGCGCCCGATGTACGCCGTAGCGATCCTTTTCCTCCTGGCTGGCTGTTCCTCGGTTCCCGCCGAGAAGACCCGGGCGATCCCCGCCGAACGCCTGCTCGGCTACCAGCAACCGGTGAGTGGTGGCGGCCGGCTGGAAGTCCACCGCGACTATGGCTACCTGGGCGGCGGCTGCTACGTGGCGTTCCTTATCGACCGCCAGGTCGCCGCGCGCATCGGCGTCGGCGAGGAAGCCAGCTTCCAGGTGCCGGCGGGCGAGCATGTGGTCGGTATCGGCATCGATACCCAGGACGACACTCTCTGCGGCAAGGGCCTGCTGAACCGCGAGCTGAGAACCCGGATCGCCGCGGACGGCAACGCGCGCTTCCGCATCGTCAGCGAGGCCAGTAGCGGGTTCGACATCCGCGCCGAATGATCCGGGGCGACAGGTCGGCCGCGTTCGCCCGGTCGAGGTTCAAAGCGATTCCATCAGGTCCTTGCCGCGCTGCAGCCAGCCCGGCGCCGAGCCGGGGCCCGGCGGTTGCGCCTGCTCCGTGCCCATGTCCTGCAAGGCCTGCTTCGCCTCGGCGAGCCAGGCCGGGGTCGCCGCCGCGGGCGCCTGGGTGAGTTCGGCCTTGGCCACCAGCCCGGCCAGGCTGCCCAGGTCGCGCGCCTTGAGCGCCTCCACGGTCTGCTGAGCCAGCAGCACCTGCTGCAATGCAGGCGATTGCACCGCCGCGACCGCCAGCGGCGGCGGTGGCGGCAACTGGCCGATCTGCTCGACCTTGTCGCCAGGCTCGCGGGTGAAGGCCCGCAGGTTGTCCAGCGCCGCCCCGCCGACCATCGGCAAGGCGATCCCGGTCAGCGGGTCGAAGGCGCTGATCTCCGGCAGGCCGACCTTGCCGCTCAGCAGCGGACGCGCCAGCGATGGCAGGAACAGCCCGAGCAGCATCCGCGGATCGCGACGCTTGACGCTGAGGCCGACGCTGGCCAGCATCACCCCGACGCCTACCACCCGCCCGGCGGTGGCCAGTACCGAGAGCCGCTTGTTCGACTCGTTGTCGAAATGCACCAGGCGATAGCGGAAGTAGTCGGTGAAAGGTTCTCGCGGGCCTATCGCCGAAGTGTTCATGAACCAGGCGCGGGAGTCGTGCACCTGATCGTCGAACAGCGCCACCAGTTTTTCCTGGCCCGGCGCCACCCGGTCGGGAGCGCTGAACAACTGGTGGTAGCGCGCGCTGCCGTCGCGGTGGATCTGGCTGTATTCCTCGGCTTCGTCTTCCTCGTTGATCAGGAATACGGTGCCGCCGAGCAGTAGGTCGATCACTCCCCCCACCGTCATGCCGTCGTCGAGCACGCCCCAGTCGCCCTTGTAGTCATGGGCGAATTCGGCGGCGGCGCCGAGCAGTTGGCGCTGGTCCAGCGGCGGGTCGAACTGCTTCTCCACCCGCAGGTCGCGCAGTTGGTCCTCGCCGCCGATCAGCGCCACGTTGCGATCCCACTCCGCCTGTTCGGCGGCGCTCATCGGCGGGAGCGGCTCGCCCTGCTGGGCGGCCGCGTACTCCCGGCTACGCCGCTTGTGCAGGGCCTCCCAGGCCTTCTGCTGGGCTTCCGGCATGTCCGGCGGGACATTGGCGAAGAACGCCTTGCTGCGCAGCCCGCCGGCATAGCGGTCGATGCGCCAGGCGGTGATCAACGCGGTCTCGCGACGGATCACCTCTTCCAGGGGGCCGGCCTTGGCCTGGGCCTGCCAGGCGTTGAAACGGGTGGCGAGTTCTTCGGAGACGCTGAACTCCGCTTCAATCTTGGGCACCATTACCCGCCAATCTTCATGAAAGTCTGGATGGACGGCAGGTGCTGGAACTTGCAAAGGAGCACCTGCCTCGAAAGCCTCCGCATACATATGCTGCAACGCTATCTGGGATAGCAGAGATTCCGAACCTCCCACAGCTTTCCCCTGGTTGCCGACGCCATAACCGCCACCAACATCCGAGTGAACACCAGGATAAGCATATTCCACCGTCCACTTCCGGTAGCAGGAGGGCCCCGTCCGACGTCCGTTGGCATCCATGTCACGACGGCGGATCGAATCGAGTGGAAAACTGGCACGCTGCTCATGACAGGAAACCAGATGCACGCAACGTTTCAGAAAAGAACAGTCTTCCGGCAGGATGGTCGGCAGGCACTGGGAGAGGGCCTCATCGGGCAGGCGCATGGTGTCATCGGCCCAATCCATATGCCCGGCAGCGAACGGCGCACTATCCGCCAGCCCAACTGCCGCCACGGTATCGAAAAGGCCGAGGAACTCGATCGAGATCGGCAGACCGGCAAAGCGATATTCCACCCGACCATCGGCATCGCTGACCCGGGTTAGCTCCTGCAGCCAGTTGGCAAAGGCTCGTGCTTCTGCCGCCCCACGGGAGAATCCGTAAACATACAAGCGCATGGCCAGGATATGCGGTTTCTGTCCAGAGTTCTGACGCTGTCGAAGCTTTTCTTCCAGTTCCTTGAGTTTTGGCTCCAAGGCAGCTCGGCGTTTTTTCTCGCCGTTTTCCAATAAACCACCAGTGAGCGTACTGACGGTCCAGTTAGTGGACATTTCTTCTACTAGGCCCTGAACCTCATTTAGTTTAAGCCTACTTTTTAATAAAGTATAGAAAAGAGCATCAACTAACTGAACCAGCCCCCAGTTTATTCGATTTTCGCCTCCCTCAGCACCAATTAACCCCATGTTTGAAGGCGTAAATTCTTTAATATCCGGAAACACCGTACCCACACCTGGGCAATAGTACTTAAAAATCCCCCTACTGTTTATATCATCGCCGCTCCCAATACTTGCATGAATTAGCCTAGCGACATTACTGCAAGATGGAGAAACCGATGAATCATCAGCCTTATCGTTATTATTAGTCCCATCAAAACCAAGTGTAATATGGATAGCTTTACAGCAAGGCGCACCACCGACTACGTCACCTTCAGAAAGCCTTTTTTGCTCTTGCACCCTTGAAAAAACCCGTTCATCGCTCTGCTGCTTTAATATATTTTCTGATAATTTTTTAGAATCATAAATCAGGCGCCCTGCCACAGGATGGGTGGGTGCTATATGAAATCCAAAATTAGGCATCTTCCCACCTGCCTTCAGTTAGCCGGACATATCGTTGACTTTCTCATCTCGAAATAGGCCTTATCAGGATATTTTGGATGATTTGGCCCATAACAAGTCGTAGAAACAGCCACCTCGTCACACGGCAAGAAGTGCACCTGCAGCAAGCACACCTTTTCATCATACCTAGGCACATTCACAGTCGCCTTGTGACGGGTGTAACTTGAGGCATGCCTCAAATAATCACTCTCATCCAACCGCCCATATTTATCTCGTTTTATAACGGCACGGGGATTGGGATCCTTCTCCCATTCCACAATAACTTTCAAATTTGGATTCCATCTCTTTGGAATTACCCCACAACAAACTTGACTACCATCTCCCTGATAAGGACCTAAGTTCGGTCCGCCAGCACCATTCACCGTAAATTCGTTAATCGCCGCCGGAGTATGGTTGTAACCCATGATAGGTGCAGACAGCACTTCAGGCCCAGCTTGGCATGCCACCAGCCCAAAGAAGGTGCTGAGAAAAGCCACCAGCCCAATGGACTTTTTATTTCCCACACAGATCAAGTTCATCAACTTCTGCATGACATACCCCTCATATCAAAGTAACCTTTATTCGGATATTCAGGATGAAACGGCGTATAACAGGCAACTGAAGTAGCAACCTTATCACATGGAAGAAAGTGTATTTTTAGCGAACAAATCCCCTTACTATCACAAGAAGGTATATCGACAGTTTCCTTATGACGAACATACAAGAGTCCATGCCCTCTCATACGTTTTCTCCAGCCATCTGAAAATATCTTTCCGGCCAGTCTTTATAAGCCCCTGACTCAGGATCTACCTCCCACTCTACGGTTGCCTTCAAGCCCGGCTTCCAAACTCTAGGAACGACACCACAACATACCTGCCCTGCTCCCCCCTGAAATGGACCAAGGTTTAATCCGCCAGCACCATTTACACTGAATCTGTTAATAGCCGCCGAAGTATGGTTGTATCCTCCGATAGGAGTAGACACCATATCAGGGCCTGCCTGGCACGCTTGTAAAAACAAAAAACCTATCAGTAAAGCAATCAGCCAAACAGGTGTCCTTAACCCCTTTGCATTCAAGAGCTTTTGCATGAAGGCTCTCTCTTCTGAAAATACTTTCTATCTGGATACTCTGGATGCCCCTGGCTGTAATAGGTTGTTGAGACCGCGACCTGGTCGCACGGGAGGAAATGCACCTGCAACAGGCATATTTTTTCACTACATCTAGGTATATCCACGATCATCTTGTGTCGGGTGTAGCTTGAGGCATGTCTCAAGTAATCATCTTTATCCAGCCGTCCATATTTATCTCGCCTTATAGCGGCGTGCGGTTTGGGATCTTTCTCCCATTCCACGACAGCTTTCAAATTTGGATTCCACTTCTTTGGAATCACTCCGCAACAAACCTGGCTACCATCCCCCTGATAAGGGTCTAAACGCGGTCCACCCGCCCCATTCACCGAAAACCAATTGATCGCCGCGGACGTATGGTTGGAACCCATCACCGGCGCCGCCAGCATGTCTGGCCCGCTCTGGCAGCCTGCGGCCAGCAGGGGCCCCGGAAGCAGGGCGGGAAGGCCGATGCCACGCGCGTTCATGCGCGACTCGTTCCCGCCGGGGAAAAGCCGGGGCCGGGGGTCTGTTCGCGCAGCCACTGGGCGACGAAGGCATCGCGCTGGTCGAAGTCCTGCAAGCCCTGGCGGTCGGCGGCCAGGTGCGCCTGGACCAGATGCTGGAGCAGGCTTTCCTGGCCGCCCAGGCCATGCTCGCGGGGCAGCACGAAGTATTCGCGGCGGTAGGCTTCGGCCTCGCTCCAGGCGCGCAAGGCGGCGACTTGATGCGCTTCCAGGCGGAGGGCCGCCTGCAGCGGCGGCGTCTCGTGGGCCTGGTAATGACCGGCCAGCGCCCTCGGCCGGCCGTCGCGGTCCAGCCAGTGCCAGCTGGAAACCGGGGCATGCAGGTAACGGCTCTGCCGGGGGTCGAGCATGTCGCTGACGGCCATGAACAGGCCCGGATCGTAGAAACGCAGCACGCCGCTGGAACGGCCCTGGTTCCACTCGGCCTGGGTGCAGCTGCGCAGGTGCTCGCCCAGGCGCGGCAACGGCCAGGGGCTGAACAGGAGCATCAGGTGGCGGCGGCAGTCGATGCGTTCGAGCAGTTCGTCCAGCCAGGCCGCGTGGCCGTCTTCCAGGCGCAGCAGCAGTGGGCCCTCGTCGGCCAGGGCGGCCTCCGGGGTTTGCTCCAGCAATTTGAACAGCGCCGGAGGATCGCTTTGCCGCGCATGCTCGGTAAGCAAGGGATAGTCGTCCAGCCCGGTAGCGTCGACCAGCACATCGATGTGGGTCTGCAAGCCGCGATCGCGGGAGCGCTGCCACAGCTCGCTGGCCCAATGGCGGGGGTTCGGCGTCATCGCGGTTCCTCAGCGCTCGGCGAGCGCCTGGCCTCTTTTCTTCGCCTGTAGCAGGCACTCTTCGCAAACCGGTTGCCGCGGCGGCAGGTTGGCCGCGACCGCCTCGGGTGGCGCGCCGGGGCTGTCCTGGTCGGCCATGCCCGGCACCCGCGGCA
Organism: Pseudomonas sp. KBN12P06040; assembly: GCF_037574965.1. Taxonomy (NCBI): domain Bacteria; kingdom Pseudomonadati; phylum Pseudomonadota; class Gammaproteobacteria; order Pseudomonadales; family Pseudomonadaceae; genus Pseudomonas; species Pseudomonas sp. KBN12P06040. Next base: position 1,912,423 of record NZ_JBBELS010000001.1, on the reverse strand, counting down.
TCTTGATCGCGATCCCCGAGCCGCTTCCCGGCGCGCCGCCTGCATTGATCCGTGCCAGCGGGCCGCTGATGGCGATGCCGCTTGCGTCGAGCCGGATGAAGCTGCCGCCGGCCTTCACCGTCAGTTCGCTGTCAGCCTCGATCACCATCTTCTGCCCGGCCTTCAGGTGGATCTCGCGCCCGGCCCTGGCCAGGTAGGCACGACCGAGCTTCACGTGCTGGCTGTCGCCGACCGTCAGATGGTCATCGGCCTTCAGCTCGACCTTGCGCTCTCCGTGCACGGTGTGATGCTCCTCGGCCTTGAACTCGCTGTAGCTGTTCGCCTCCACGGTGTCGTGGCGTTCGTGGCCGACGCGGATCTTCTGGTCGTGCTCGATGTTCTCGTCCCAGTCGCGCTGGGCATGGACGAAGATCTGTTCCTGGCCCTTGCGATCCTCGATGCGCAGCTCGTTGTAGCCACCACCGCCAGGGCTGCTGAGGCTCTTGAAGACGCTGCGGGTCTGGTTCGCCGGCAACTCGTAGGGCACCGGGTGGGCGGCGTGGTAGACGCAGCCGCTGACCAGCGGCTGGTCGGGATCGCCTTCCAGGAAGTCCACCAGCACTTCCATGCCGACCCGCGGAATGACGATGCCGCCATAGCCGTTGCCGGCCCAACCGCTGGCTACGCGCAGCCAGCAACTGCTCTTGTCGTCGCCCTGGCCCTCGCGGTCCCAGTGGAACTGCACCCTGACCCGGCCGTAGCGGTCGCAGTGGATTTCCTCGCCTGGCGGGCCGGTCACCACCGCGGTCTGGCTGCCCAGTACGCGCGGCTTCGGGTGCTCCAGCGGCGGGCGGAAGAACACCTCCCAGGGCGTCGCGAGGAAGCGGTTGCGGTAGCCCTGCTGGAAGTCGTCCGTGCTGGCCGACGTGTCGGAGGTAACGTTCTCTTCCAGCACCTGCGGCTGCTTGCCTTCGTGGAAGACTTCGCTGAGCAGCCACAGGTCGTTCCACTCCGCGCGCGGGTGCTCGGCGATCTCCAGGAAATGCCCGCTGACCAGCAGCGGCTGGTCGCTGACCCCTTCGCCCAGGCGCCGGTCGGCGCGGTGCCGCTCCAGGGCGCGCTGGCTGAGCAGCTTGCCGCGCTGGCGATCGACGAAGCGACCGGGGTAGTCGTAGTCCTCCAGGTCCGGCTCGGCCGGGGCGTCGGCAGCGGGGCGATTGCCGGCCTCCAGCAGCAGCCGCGGCTTCTCGAAGTCGTAGTCGCGGCGAGTGGTGCGCGTGGTGCGGCTGGCCAGGCGCAGGCTGAAGCGCTTGATCACCGGTTCGTCGGCGACCAGCCCGCTGTCGTGCACGTAGGCGGTGGGACGGCCCAGGCGGGGGAACACCGTCTGGTTGTCGCCGAACACCAGCAGGTGCGCCTCGGCGCTGTGCCGGAAATGGAAATGGATGCCCTCTTCGGCACAGAGGCGCTGGACGAAATGCAGGTCGCTTTCGTCGTACTGCACGCAGTATTCGCGCTCGGGATACCGGGTGCCGAGCTGGAAGCGGTAGGCGTCGGCGAGGATGCCGTGCTCCTCGAGGATCAGGGCGACGATCTGCGGCACCGTGAGGTGCTGGAAGATCCGCTGGTTGCTGCGCTGCGCGAGGTAGGCCAGTTGCGGCACGAGGGTGAGGCGATAGCGGGTCAGGCGCTTGCCCGCGTCGGCCTGGGCGGCGCCGTAGACCAGGCCGTGGACACCCTGGCCCTGCGGGGTGAAGGCGAGGAAGGCGGGCCGGTGCAGGAACGCTTCGAGGTCGAGGCCGGCACGCTCTCCGACCAGTTCGAGTTCGAAACGGTAGGGGCGACTGATGCCTTCGTGGCCGTTGAAGGCGAGGACCTGCAGGTCATGGCGGAGGCCGTCGAGGCTGAGGCTGAAGTGGGTCTGGTTGGCCGGGTTGAACATCCGCTGTCCCCTGTTTCTCGAAAAACCTGCACGGCTGGCGTCCCTGTTCGCCGTGCTCGATCCGAAGTGCGTGATCGCGCGGATGCTACGTCAAAAAAACTGTGCAAATTGTTGCGCACATCGCCGGAAAACCGCGGCGCGCCTGACCCTCGACAGTATGTAACAAAATATTTCAGAAAAATCCGACGAGCGAAGGACCGCCCCCGAACCGGGCCGGCCCATGCGCAATCAGCCTTGCAGACGCTGCGCCAAACGCTCCTGAAGTTGTGCGAGCACTTCCGGGTCGCCCTGCTTCGCCGCATGGATGCCGAGGTTCTCGCCACTGAAGCGCGGGACGATGTGGAAATGGATGTGGAAGACCGTCTGCCCGGCGGGGGCACCATTGAACTGGGCGACCTGCACGCCGTCCGGCTGCACCTCCTCGACCAGGGCGCGGGTCAGGCGCTGGACCACGGCCATGACCTTGGCCAGGTTCTGCGCATCGATCTCGAGCAGGTTGCGCGCCTCGGCGTGCTTGGGAATCACCAGGGTATGCCCGTAGGACTGCGGGAACAGATCGAGGAAGGCGAGCACGTCCTCGTCTTCGTAGACCTTGTAGCAGGGAGCTTCGCCGCGAATGATCTTGGCGAAGATGTTCTGGGAATCGTAAACGCCGTGCAGACTCATGAAGGCTTTCCTTGAACGAACCGGAATAGACCTGCGCACCATACCGGCTCGCTCCCCGCTCGTCACGACGTGATGCGTCGCGCGCTCCACACACTTCGAAAGAAATTGTCACAAGCCCGTCATCACCCTTCCCTACTTTCGTAGCACTCGCCGGATGGCCCCGCCGTCTCGCACAGCCACCTCCTCAACATAGGGAAATGCGTCATGACCCCAGGTTATCCCCTCGCCCTCTCTCTTGCCGTCTCCATGGCCGTGCTCGGCAGCGCCTTGCCGGCCCAGGCGCGCCAGGACGATCCGTCGCTGTTCAACCGCCAGGCCCGTGGCGAACTCAGCGAATACGGCGGCGCACGGCGCGTCGAGCAGGACCTGACCCAGGCCCTGAAGCAGTCGCTGTCGAAGAAGAAGGCGAAGAACGTGATCCTGCTGATCGGCGACGGCATGGGCGACTCCGAGATCACCGTGGCGCGCAACTACGCGCGCGGCGCGGGCGGCTACTTCAAGGGTATCGATGCGCTGCCGCTGACCGGCCAGTACACCCACTACTCCCTGCACAAGGACAGCGGCCTGCCGGACTACGTGACCGATTCCGCCGCCTCCGCCACCGCCTGGACCACCGGGGTCAAGTCGTACAACGGCGCAATCGGCGTGGATATCCACGAACAGCCACACCGCAACCTGCTGGAGCTGGCCAAGCTCAACGGCAAGGCCACCGGCAACGTCTCCAGCGCCGAGCTGCAGGACGCCACCCCCGCCGCCCTGCTCGCCCACGTCACCGCTCGCAAGTGCTACGGCCCAGAAGCCACCAGCAAGCAGTGCCCGAGCAATGCCCTGGAGAACGGCGGCGCCGGCTCGATCACCGAGCAGTGGCTGAAGACCCGCCCTGACGTGGTCCTCGGCGGCGGCGCCGCGACCTTCGCGGAAACCGCCAAGGCTGGCCGCTATGCCGGCAAGACCCTCCGCGCCCAGGCCGAAGCCCGCGGCTACCGGATCGTCGAGAACCTCGACGAGCTGAAAGCCGTGCGCCGCGCCAACCAGAAGCAGCCGCTGATCGGCCTGTTCGCGCCGGGCAACATGCCGGTGCGCTGGCTCGGTCCGACCGCCACCTACCACGGCAACCTGAACCAGCCGGCGGTGAGCTGCGAGGCGAACCCGAAGCGCACCGCCGACATCCCGACCCTGGCGCAAATGACCAGCAAGGCCATCGAGCTGCTGAAGGACAATCCGAACGGCTTCTTCCTGCAGGTCGAGGGCGCGTCCATCGACAAACAGGACCACGCCGCGAATCCGTGCGGCCAGATCGGCGAGACCGTCGACCTCGACGAAGCCGTGCAGAAGGCCCTGGCCTTCGCCAAGGCCGATGGCGAGACCCTGGTGATCGTCACCGCCGACCACGCCCACTCCAGCCAGATCATCCCGCCGGAAACCGCCGCGCCGGGGCTGACCCAACTGCTCACGACCAAGGACGGCGCGCCGCTGGCGATCAGCTACGGCAACTCCGAGGAAGGCTCCCAGGAGCACACCGGCACCCAGTTGCGCATCGCCGCCTACGGCCCGCAGGCCGCCAATGTCACCGGCCTGACCGACCAGACCGACCTGTTCTTCACCATCCGTCGCGCACTGAACCTGCGCGACTGATCGGACCAGAACGAAAAAGGCGCGCCGGTTTCGACCGGCGCGCCTTTTTCATTTCGCGCGGCATCCCTGGAACTAGCCCTCGACCTGGCTCCACTGCTTGGCCAGGCGCTTGTCCGAGACCGGCAGCCGGGTCCCCAGTTGCTGGGCGAACAACGAGACCCGGTACTCCTCCAGCATCCAGCGATACACCTGCAACTCGGCGTCGCGCTTGCCTTCCTGGGCGTGCTTGGCGAGGCGCGCCTGGTATTGCGCCCAGAGTTCGCCCAGCTCGCCGCTCCACACCCGGTCGCGCTGGACCTGGCCGGCGACCTTGTCCAGGCGCTGCTCGATGGCCTTGAGGTAACGCGGATACTCCTTCAACCACTCCAGCGGGGTGGCGCGGACGAACCCCGGATACACCAGGTTGGCCAGTTGGCCCTTGACGTCGTTCAGCGGCACGGTCATGGCCAGCTCGACCTTGCCCTTGAAGCGCTTCTGCAGGCCGTGCCAGAGCTTGAGGATATCCAGCACCAGGCGTGCCAGGCGCTCGGCGTGCTCGTTCCAGGCAGCGCGCTTGCGCTCGGCCAGCGCGGCCAGGGCGGCGCCGTCGCGCGGCAGGCCTTCGCCCTGCAGCACGCAACTGTCGAGACTGGCCAGGAGGATGTCCTCGACCAGCGCCTCGACCCGTCCCAGCTCGCGGTACAGCAGGCCCATCTCGGTCTGCCCCGGCAGCTTGGCGCGCAGGTACTTGGCCGGCTCGGCCAGTTGCTGCAACAGCAGTCGTTGCAGGGCGCGGCGGTGTTGGTAGTCGGCCTCGGCCTGGGTCGGGAAGCGCCCTTCCTTGACCTCGCCCTGCTCCTCCACCAGCGCCGGGTATACCGTCATCGACAATCCGGCGACCTTCTGCTGGGCCTTCTCGGCGACGCTGGCGAAGGCCTTGGCCTCCACCGGACGCTGCTGTTCCTTGTCGGCCTGGGGTATCGCCAGGGCCGCCTGGCTGGCTTCGGCGAAACGCGCGGTGAGTTCGGCCAGGTCGCGGCCCTCGCCGAGGAACTTGCCCTGGGCGTCGACCACCTCGATGTTCATCCGCAGGTGATCGTCCAACTGCGTCGCCGCCTCGGCCCAGGCCTCATCGGCTACCCGCACGCCGGTCATGCGCTGAAGCTCGCGGCCCAGCGCCTGCGGCAGCGAACCTTCGCCGAAGGTGATGCGCTCCAGGGCGGCGCGGACGAAGTCCGGTACCGGCACGAAGCTCTTGCGGATCGCCTTCGGCAGGTTGCGCACCAGCGCCACCGCCTTGTCGTAGAGCAGGCCGGGCACCAGCCAGTCGATGCGTTCGGCCGGCAATTGCGGCAGCAGCGGCGCCGGTACCCGCACGGTGACGCCGTCGCGCGCGGTGCCGGGCTCGAACTGGTAGCTCAGCGACAGGTGCAGATCGCCCAGGCGCAGGCGATCCGGGTACTGCGCCGCAGTGACTTCGCTGGCTTCGCGGGCCAGCACGTCTTCCTCGCGCATCAGCAGCAGGTCCGGCTGGTTCTGCCGCTCGCGGGCGTACCATTTCTCGAAACTGGCGGTCTGGTAGATGTCCGCCGGCAGGCGCGCGTCGTAATAGGCGAACAGGGTTTCCTCGTCGGCCAGGATGTCGCGCCGGCGTGCCTTGGCTTCCAGCTCGTCGAGCTTTTCCAGCAACTGCCGGTTGGCGCTCAGGCACCTGGCGCGGCTGTTGATCTCGCCGCGCACCAGGCCTTCGCGGATGAACAGCTCGCGCGCCACCGGCGGGTCGATCGGACCATAGTGCACCGGACGTCGACCGATGACGATGAGGCCGTAGAGGGTGACCTGCTCGAACGCCACCACCTGGCCGCGACGCTTCTCCCAGTGCGGCTCGAAGTGGTTGGTCTTGATAAGGTGCCCGGCCAGCGGCTCCAGCCAGTCCGGCTCGATCTTCGCGACCATTCGGGCGAACAGCTTGGTGGTCTCCACCAGTTCCGCGGCCATGATCCATTGCGGGCGCTTGCGAGCGATGCCGCTGGACGGATGGATCCAGAAACGTCGCTGGCGAGCGCCGAGGTAGTCGCCTTCCTCGGCCTTCTGCCCGATCTGGCTGAGCAGGCCGGACAGGATCGCTTTGTGGACCGCCGCGTAATCGATCCCCGGAACCTCGCGTTCGTTGTCGGCCGACGCGCCTTTCTTCGCCTCCGGCTTGCGCGCCTCGGCCTTGGCCGGACGCCCGAACGGCAGCTTCAGTTCGCGGCAGATCAGGGTCAGTTGGCGATGGGCGTCGCGCCACTCACGCAGGCGCAGGTAGTTGAGGAAGTTCTTCCGGCACCAGCTGCGCAGGGCGTTGGAGCCCAGCGCCTGGCGCTGTTCCTCGAAGCCACGCCAGAGATTGATCAGCGCGGCGAAGTCGGAATCCGGATCCTTCCATTGCGCGTGCGCCTGGTCGGCGGCCTGCTGCCGCTCCACCGGACGCTCGCGCGGGTCCTGCACGGACAGCGCGCTGGCCACCGTCAACACTTCCTCGAGGCTACCCTGCTGGGCCGCCTCCAGCAGCATGCGGCCCAGCCTCGGGTCGATCGGCAGGCGCGCCAGTTGGCGCCCCAGCGGGGTCAGCTGGCCTTCGCGGTTGACCGCCGACAGTTCCTGCAGAAGGGTGAAGCCGTCCTTGATCGCCTTGCCGTCCGGCGGCTCGATGAAGGGGAACGCCTCGATGTCGCCGAGGCGCAGGTGCAGCATCTGCAGGATCACCGCGGCCAGGTTGGTGCGGAGGATTTCCGGGTCGGTGAAGGCCGGACGCGCGTTGAAGTCCTCCTCGCTGTAGAGACGCACGCATATGCCCGGCTCGACCCGTCCGCAACGGCCCTTGCGCTGGTTGGCGCTGGCCTGCGACACCGCCTCGATGGGCAGCCGCTGGACCTTGGCGCGGTAGCTGTAGCGGCTGATCCGCGCGGTGCCGCTGTCGATCACGTAACGGATGCCCGGCACCGTCAGCGAGGTTTCCGCGACGTTGGTGGACAGCACGATCTTGCGTCCCGGGCGCGGCTGGAAGATCTTCTGCTGCTCGGCCGGGGTCAGTCGCGCGTACAGCGGCAGCACTTCGGTGTGGCGCAGGTTGGCCTTGCGCAGCATCTCCGCGGCGTCGCGGATCTCCCGCTCGCCGGGGAGGAACACCAGCACGTCGCCGGGCCGCTTGCCGACCTCGCGTTCGTGGGCGGCGATCTCGTCGAGGGCGGCGAGGATGCCCTGGTCCACCGACAGGTCGTCCTCGACCCGGTTGCCCTCCTCGTCGGTTTCCGCCGCCAGCGGCCGGTACCAGGTCTCCACCGGATAGGTGCGGCCGGAAACCTCGATCACCGGGGCGCCGTCGAAATGCCGGGAGAAACGCTCCAGGTCGATGGTCGCCGAGGTGATGATCAGCTTCAGGTCCGGACGCCGGTGCAACAGGGTCTTCAGGTAGCCGAGGAGGAAGTCGATGTTCAGGCTGCGCTCGTGGGCTTCGTCGACGATCAGCGTGTCGTAGCGCTCCAGGTAGCGGTCGTGCTGGGTCTCGGCCAGGAGGATGCCGTCGGTCATCAGCTTGACCAGGGTGCTGTCGTCGCTCTGGTCCTCGAAGCGCACCTGGTAGCCGACCAGCGCGCCCAGCGGCGTGCCGATCTCTTCCGCGACCCGCGTCGCCACGCTGCGCGCCGCCAGCCGACGCGGCTGGGTATGGCCGATCAGGCCGTGGATGCCGCGCCCCAGCTCCAGGCAGATCTTCGGCAACTGGGTGGTCTTGCCCGAGCCGGTCTCGCCGGCGATCACCACCACCTGGTGGGCGGCGATGGCGGCCTTGATCTCGTCGCGCTTGGCGGCGATCGGCAGGCTGTCGTCGTAGCGGATCGCCGGCACGCTGGCGCGCCGCGCCTCGACCTTGGCGCACGAGGCCTGGAAGCGCTCGACCCACTGCGCCAGGCGCGCGTCGTCGGGCTGCTTGCGCAGTTCGTGGAGCTGCCGGCGCAAGCGGTGGCGGTCGCTGATCTGGGCCTGGTCGAGGCGCCGGACGAGTTGGTCGAGGGAAGGAGTCTGGTCGGTCATCTAGGCTTTTCGAATGCTGTGAGCGTGCCGCAGTCGCGGAGGACGGGAAGAAGCTCCGGCCACTGCCGAGGCGAAAAATATTCGGAATTGTCGCAGATTTGAGCGGAAGAGGACGAATCCCGGTTAACGCTCGCTGCCGCGATACGGCCGACGCTGCTGGTGGGCAATGGCCCTCTCAGCGCCCCAGTCGCTTGAGCACCTCGGGGCCGGCGCGATCCAGCAATGCCTGGATCAGCTCCAGACGCCGGCTGATCGGCAGACGGCGTATTTCTTCGGCCAGGGCAGGATCGAGGCGGGCCATGGGGGTTTCCTCCGGCAGGTGATGCGCTGCAGGCACGTCCGCACAGGCCCGCTCACCCCGCAACCGACTGCCTGCAACGAAGAAGCCCCGCATCGGCGGGGCTTCTTCAGGCAACGGCGGACTTACTTCTGGCCCGCTTTCTTCAGCTCTTCGTCGCGCAGTTCGCGGCGCAGGATCTTGCCGACGTTGGTGGTCGGCAGGCTGTCGCGGAACTCCACGGCCTTCGGCCGCTTGTAGCCGGTCAGGTTGTCATGCATGTGCTGCATGACCTGTTCCTTGGTCAGGGTCGCCCCCGGCTTGACCACCACGAAGACCTTGATCGACTCGCCGGACTTCTCGTCGGGGATGCCGATCGCGGCACACTGCAGGACGCCCGGCAGGGTCGCCAGCACGTCTTCCAGCTCGTTCGGGTAAACATTGAAGCCGGAGACCAGGATCATGTCCTTCTTCCGGTCGACGATGCGCATGTAGCCGTCTTCCTGGATGATCGCGATATCGCCGGTCTTCAGCCAACCATCGGCGTCGAGGATCTCGTCGGTGGCTTCCTGGCGCTGCCAGTAGCCCTTCATCACCTGCGGGCCTTTCACGCAGAGTTCGCCGCGCTCGCCCAGGGGCACTTCCTGGCCGTCGTCGCCGATCACCTTGCACAGGGTCGAGGGCACCGGAATACCGATGGTGCCGACCTGGATGTTCTGGAACGGGTTGACCGATACCACCGGCGCGGTCTCGGTCATGCCGTAGCCTTCGCAGATGGCGCAGCCGGTGACTTCCTTCCAGCGCTCCGCGGTGGCCAGCTGCAGTGCCATGCCGCCGGAGAGGGTCAGTTTCAGCGCGGAGAAGTCCAGCTTGCGGAAGGTCTCGTTGTTGCACAGGGCGACGAACAGGGTGTTCAGGCCGACGAAGCCGGTGAACTTCCACTGGCCGAGGTCCTTGAGCATCGACGGCAGGTCGCGCGGGTTGGTGATCAGGATGTTGTGGTTGCCGGTGAGCATCATCGCCATGCAATGGAAGGTGAAGGCATAGATGTGGTACAGCGGCAGCGGCGCGATGAGGATCTCGCAGCCCTCGTTGAGGTTGGCGCCCATCAGCGCCTTGCACTGCAACATGTTGGCCACCAGGTTGCGGTGGGTCAGCATGGCGCCCTTGGCGACCCCGGTGGTGCCGCCGGTGTATTGCAGCACGGCGACGTCGTCGGCCTGCGGCGCGGCTTCCTGGAACGACTTGCCGGCGCCCCTGGCCAGCGCGTCGGTCAGCTTGGTGGCTTGCGGCAGGCTGTAGGCCGGCACCATCTTCTTGATGTGCTTGACCACGAAGTTGACGATGAAGCGCTTCAGCGGCGGCAGGATGTCGCCGACTTCGGTGACGATCACCTGCTTGACGCCGGTCTTCGGCAGTACGCCCTCGACCAGGTGGGCCATGTTGGCCAGGCAGACCACCGCCTTGGCGCCGGAGTCGTTGAACTGGTGTTCCAGTTCGCGCGCGGTGTACAGCGGGTTGGTGTTGACCACGATGAGGCCGGCGCGCATGGCGCCGAAGACCACGATCGGGTATTGCAGGACGTTGGGCAACTGGACGGCGATGCGGTCGCCGGGCTTGAGATCGGTGTGCTGCTGCAGGTAGGCGGCGAAGTCGCCGGACAGCTTGTACAGCTCGCCGTAGGTCAGGGTCTTGCCCAGGTTGGTGAACGCGGGCTTGGTGGCAAAACGTTGGCAGGACTCCTTCAGTACCGACAGGATGTTCGGGTACTGGTCGGGATTGATCTCGGCAGCAATACCCGCTGGGTACTTGTCCTTCCAGAAGTTTTCGATCATGGAAGCCCACTCCTAAGCAACAGCTAATCTTCACCGCTCATGGCGGCATCTTGTTGTGATCTGCTCGCTAACCCTGGACCCAGGGCTATTAGGCGCGCCGAGATTATCAGCTTTGCCAGAGGCAGACCAGCACCAAACATGACCTATTCGGTCAAAAAAATGACCGAGACATTAGTCTCGGTCACGGTCTTTCCTGTCCCCGGCAAATGCCCGTTTCAGAGCCTTGTAAGGCTATCAGGCGATTTCGCGCAGCTCACGACGGAGGATTTTACCCACAGGCGTCATCGGTAATGCATCCTTGAGCACAATCTGTCGCGGAATTTTGTATCCGGTGAGGTTTTCCTTGCAGTAGGCCTTGAGCTCCTCGACCGACAGGCTGGGGTCGCGGGCCACCACGAACAGCTTCACCGCCTCGCCGGACTTCTCGTCGGGAATGCCCACCGCCGCGCAACTGGCCACCTTCGGATGGGCCATCACCACGTCTTCGATCTCGTTGGGGTAGACATTGAAGCCAGAGACCAGGATCAGGTCCTTCTTGCGATCGACGATACGCACGAAGCCGTCCTCGTCGATCACCGCGATGTCGCCGGTCTTCAGCCAGCCTTCGGCATCGAGAATCTCCTCGGTGGCCTCAGGACGCTGCCAGTACCCCTTCATCACTTGCGGACCTTTCACACAGAGTTCGCCACGTTCGCCGACAGGCAGCTCGTTGCCCTGCTCGTCGATCACCTTGAGCGCCGTGCCCACGACCGGAATCCCCACCGTGCCCAGGCGCGCCTGCTCGCCGTAGGGGTTGGTGGTCACCACCGGCGAGCATTCGGTGAGGCCATAGCCTTCCACCACGGTGCAGCCGGTGACGCCCTTCCAGCGCTCGGCGGTGGCGCTGACCAGTGCAGTGCCACCGGAGTTGGTGAGCTTCAGGTTGGAGAAATCGACGTCCTTGAACCCGGGGTGCTCCATCAGCGCGACGAACAGGGTGTTGAGGCCGAGCAGCGCGGAGAAACGCCACTTCTTCAGTTCCTTGACGAAAGCGGGGATGTCGCGCGGGTTGGTGATCAGCACGTTATGGTTGCCGCTGACCATCATGCACATGCAGTTCGCGGTGAAGGCATAGATGTGGTAGAGCGGCAGCGGCGCGATCATCACCTCCTGCGCCTCCTTCATCAGCGGCAGGCCATCCTTGCCGAGCTGGGAAAGCTGGGCGTGGACCTGCAGCATGTTCGCCACCAGGTTGCCGTGGGTGAGCATCGCCCCCTTCGAGACCCCGGTGGTGCCGCCGGTGTACTGCAACACGGCGACATCCTCCAGGCCGACCCTGACCGGCTGCAGGGCATGGCCCTGGCCTTGCTTCAAGGCCTGCCTGAACGGCAGCGCCTGGGGCAAGCGATAATCGGGGACCATCTTCTTCACCGACTTCACCACGCTGTTCACCAGCCAACCCTTCAGCGCCGGCAACAGGTCGCCCATGCGCGCCTCGATCAGGTACTCGATCCGCGTATCCGGGAGCACTTCCTCGACCAGCTTGCCGAACACGTTCAGGTAGACCAGCGCACGCACGCCGGCGTCCTTGAACTGGTGGCGCATTTCGCGGGCGGTGTACAGCGGATTGGTGTTGACCACCACCAGCCCCGCGCGCAAGGCGCCGAACACCGCGATGGGATATTGCAGGACATTGGGCATCTGCACCGCGATGCGGTCGCCGGGCTGGAGATCGGTCTGTTTCTGCAGGTAGGCGGCGAAGGCGGCGGACAGACGATCGAGTTCGGCGTAGCTGAGCGTCACGCCGAGATTGCTGAAGGCCGGGCGGTCGGCGAATTTCTTGCAGGAGCGCTCGAAGACCTCGACCACGGAACGGTAGGCGGCGAAGTCGAGACTGTCGGGTACGCCGGCCGGGCGTTTGTCGTTCCAGAATTCAGGTTGCATTTATTCTTGTCCTCTTACCTGAGCGGGTCTGGCCCGCGTGTGCGGGGTATCGGGCAACTTAGCAGTTGCATCGGACAGCGCAAATACTCCTCCTGCCCTTATTGATAGTGTGAATCTCCAGCCTGTCGCTCTTCGCCGCCCGCCATTCCAGAGCGGCCCGTGCCCAAGGGTGGCGCTTTTCCGGGACGAAACCGCGCACGCTGCTAGAATGCGCCGGAACGCGTCCGCCCGGCACAAGGAACGAACATGCCCGCCGCTGCCTACTGGCTCCCCGCCAGCGACGAAACCCCGCTGTACACCCGCCACTGGCCGAGCGCAACGGCCGTCGGCGCGGTGATGCTGTCCCACGGCATGGCCGAGCACGCCGGTCGCTACGAGCGTCTCGCCGCCGCGCTGAACGCTGCCGGCTACCACTTCTATGCGATCGACCAGCGCGGCCACGGCCGGACCGCCGAAGCCGACGAGCTGGGCCACTTCGCCGACCAGGGCGGCTGGGGCAAGGTGGTCGGCGACCTGGCCAGCCTGAACCACCATATCCGCCAGCAGCACCCGGAACTGCCGATCTTCCTGCTGGGCCACAGCATGGGCAGCTACATCTCCATGGCCTACCTGCTGCACCACAGCTGCAGCCTGCAAGGGGCGATCCTTTCCGGCTCCAACTACCAGCCGCAAGCGCTCTACCGGGTCGCCCGCCTGATCGCCCGCTTCGAGCGCTGGCGCCAGGGGCCGCTGGGCAAGAGCGCGCTGATCGACTTCCTCTCGTTCGGCTCGTTCAACAAGGCGTTCAAGCCCAATCGCACGGCCTTCGACTGGCTCAGTCGCGATCCGCAGGAAGTCGACAGGTACGTGGCCGACCCGCTGTGCGGCTTCCGCTGCAGCAACCAGTTGTGGGTGGACCTGCTCGGCGGCCTGGCCGATATCACCCCGCCCACCCACCTGCGGCAGATCGATGCCGGCCTGCCGCTGCTGGTCATCGGCGGCGAACGCGACCCGGTCAGCCAGGGCAGGCGCCTGGGCGACCTGGCCGACGCCCTGCGCGGCGCCGGGCTGCGCCAGGTGACCCTGAAGACCTATCCCGAGGCCCGTCACGAGCTGTTCAACGAGAGCAACCGCGACGCGGTCACCCAAGACCTGATCGACTGGCTGGAACAGGCCCTGCGCCACCGCCGGGATCATTCGACAAAGGAGAGAACATGAGCCAGGTCCAGAACATTCCCTACGCCGAGCTAGAGGTCGGGCAAAAGGCCGAGTACACCAGCAGCATCGCCGAGCGCGACCTGCAGTTGTTCGCCGCAGTCTCCGGCGACCGCAACCCGGTGCATCTGGACGCCGCCTACGCGGCCACCACCCAGTTCAAGGAACGCATCGCCCACGGCATGCTCAGCGGCGCCCTGATCAGCGCGGCGATCGCCACCGTGCTGCCCGGTCCAGGCACCATCTATCTCGGCCAGACCCTGCGCTTCACCCGTCCGGTCAAGCTCGGCGACGACCTGAAGGTCGAACTGGAAGTCCTCGAGAAGCTGCCGAAGAACCGCGTGCGCATGGCCACGCGGGTGTTCAACCAGGCAGGCAAGCAGGTGGTCGACGGCGAAGCGGAGATCATGGCGCCGGAAGAGAAGCTCAGCGTCGAGCTGGCCGAACTGCCGCCGATCAGCATCGGCTGAGCAGCCTTCCCTGCCGTCGGGCCATCCGGCCCGGCGGACTTGCCGGGCCGCCGCGCGCTGCTCTACCCTGTCCGCTGTCTTACCTCAATCACCAGGGATAACCGAAGGCATTCCACCGCCCGAAACCCCTTACCGGGAATCGGAGCCGCCATGGACCTTCGCTTGCTGTTGCTATCCCTGACCACCTTCGCCGCCGGCCTGGCGGAAAGCATCCTGATCGGCATCCTGGCGCCCCTGGCCGAAGACCTGCGGGTCTCCATCAGCCTGGCCGGCCAGCTCACCACCCTGTTCTCCCTCGGCTTCGCCCTCGCCGCACCGCTGCTCGGCTGGCTGACCCGGCGCATCGAACGCCGCCGCCTGCTGCTGGCGACCCTGCTGCTGTTCGCCCTCAGCAACGCGCTCGCCGCCCTCGCTCCGGGCTATCTCGGCCTGCTCCTGGCTCGCCTGGGAATGTCGGCCTGTTGCGGGCTGCTGATCGTCCTCGCCAGCCTGCTCGCCGCCGAGCTGGCCGCCCCGGCCCAGCGCGGCCGGGCGATCGGCCTGATCTTCATGGGCATCAGCGGTTCGCTGGTGTTCGGCGTGCCACTGGGCGTACAGATCAGCGACTGGTTCGGCTGGCGCTGGATCTTCGCCGGCATCGCGGTCTATTCGCTGCCCTTGTGCCTGCTGCTCTGGCGCTACCTGCCGCAACGCCAGGCCGGCGACCTGCCCGGCCGCGAAGGCTACCTGCGGCAGTTGCGCCAGCCCGCGCTGTGGCTCGCGCAACTGGTATCGATCCTGTTGCTCGGCGGGCACTTCACCCTGTTCGCCTATTTCACCCCGTACCTGGCGAGCATGGCCGGTATTCGCTCGCCCGGCGAGATCAGCCTGATCCTCCTGCTGATCGGCCTGGCAGCGCTGAGCGGCGGCTATATCGGCGGCTGGCTGGCCGACCGCCTCGGCCACCGGCGCGCCCTGCGTCTGGTGCCGGCGGCCTTCGCCCTGGCGCTGGCGGCGGTGCCGCTGAGCCTGGGCAGTATCGGGTTCCTGCCGGTACTGATGGTCTGGAGCGCGATCAGCTGGATGATCTCGCCGGTGGTGCAGAGCTTCCTGCTGCGCAGCGATCCGGCCAGCGGTTCCGCCGGCGTCGCCCTGAACACCTCGGCCATGCACCTGGGCGTGGGCCTCGGCGCGGCGCTGGGCGGCCTGGTGGTGGCGGCACTGGGAGTCGCCGCGACGCCCTGGGTCGGCCTCGCCCTGGTGCTGGCGGCGCTGGCCTGCGCGCTTGGCGCCAGCACGCTGGATGGCGCCACGCAAGCGCTGCCGCTCAGTCCCCCTGCACGGTGACGCTGGCGGTCATCCCGGCGCTCAGGTGGACATCCGCCGGCACCTGGTCGAGGCGGATGCGCACCGGAATGCGCTGCGCCAGGCGCACCCAGTTGAAGGTCGGCTCGACATTGGCCAGCAACTGGCCGTCCGGCGTCGAGTTGCGGTCGGTGATACCGCTGCTGATGCTCTCCACCGTGCCGTCGATCGGCTGATCGCCGCTCATCAGGCGGACCTGGGCGCGCATGCCGACGCGGATGCCGGGCAGCTTGGTTTCCTCGAAGTAGGCGACCACATAGAAGGACTGCTGGTCGACCAACGCCATCACCGCCTGGCCCGCCGTGGCGTAGTTGCCCTGGGCCAGGCGCAGGTTGGTCACCTGGCCGTTGCGCGCGGCGCGCAGTTCGCTGCGCTTGAGGTTGAGTTCGGCGATCTTCACCTGGGCCAGCGCTTCCTGGTACTCGCTGCGAGCGATGGCGGCATTGATCTGGGCGTTTTCCTTGTCCTCGGCGCTGATCGCGCCGATGCCCAGGCGGCTGCGCCGGGCCGCCTCGTTCTGGCGCAACAGGTATTGCTGGTGACGGGTCTCGGCGACGGCGCGGGCCTGCTCCAGGTTGGCCTGGTAGCGTTCCTGGTCGATGCGCATCAGCACGTCGCCGACCTTGACCACCTGGTTGTCCTTGACCTCCAGGTCGGTCACCCAGCCGGACACGTCCGGCGCCACCACCACCACGTCGGCCCGCACCCGGGCATCGCGGGTCCAGGGCGAGAGCATGTAGTAGCGCCAGAGCCAGATGCCGGCGAGAACAGCGGCAGCGACCACCAGCAGGGTGACGACGACGCGAAGCGATGCACGCATGCGAATCTCCTTCTCGGGGCGACGGATTCAGGTCGTGGCCGCCCAGGTAATGCCACTCAACATCAAAATGAACAGGGCGCAGTCGAACAGCGCCTCGTGCCAGACCCAGCGACGCAACGGCGTTTTCTGGATCAGCACCCGCAGCGCGGCGGTGGCCGCCAGCGCCAGCAGGGCATAGACGAACAGCGGGCTGAGGTAGACGCCGCCCCAGGCCGACTCATGCAGACTCATGGCTTTCCTCCTGATGGCACCACTGCTGCCAGGTGAACAGCAGTTGCGCCAGGGCCGCGCGCGCCAGGCGGCTGGCTTCGTCGTCGTGGCGAGCGTCGCGCTCCAGGGCTTCGCGCAACGGCAGGCTGATCCGTTCCAGGCGGTCGCTGCGCGGCCCCGCGGGACCGGCCTCAAGCAGCTCGCCCAGTTCCCCGAGGAAGCGGTCGCGCGCCTTGCGCAGGACGCCACGGGCGCCTTCCAGGCAGGCCCGCAGGTGGATCAGTTCGTTACCCAGGTCGAGCGCCAGGAGACCATCGTCCCAACGCCGCCGTTCCTGTTCCGGCAACAGGTTGGCGTGCCGCGCCAGGCGCAACAGGCGGTCGGCCATGCGCCCGCCGAACCAGTTCTCCGCCTGCGCCAGCGGGCGCCGGGTGAGGCGGCCGAGATCGACGCAGGTGGCGTCCAGCAGGCGTCGGGTCAGCCAGCCCGGACGCAAGGTCAGCAAGCGGAAGATCACCACCGCGAAGCCGACTCCGATCAGCACGCCCTGGGCGGAATTCAGCAGGGTCGCGAGGTCGTAGTCCATCTGGTTGCGCGGCGCGACCAGGACGATGAAGTGGATCGCGAACGAGGTGGCGGTGCCGGCGGTGACCGGTACGGCCATGCCCAGGGTGGCGAAGAACAGCGGCACGCCCATCGCCAGGCAGAGCAGCGGGAAGCCATTCCACTGCGGCAGCAGCCACTGGCTGACCAGCATCGCCGCCGGGATCGCGTAGACGATGCCGCGCAGGAAGCTCAGGCCGATGGCCACCGCGTTGTCGCGGTTGGCGAACAGGCTGCACACCACCGCCGCCAGCAGCATCGCGCCGGACGCCGCCGGCCACGCGGTATAGATCCAGTAGACCGACAGCCCGAGCAACGCCAGGGCGCTACGCGCGCCGTAGAACAGCGCCATCTGCAGGTCGCGGTGCCAGGACAGGGTGCCGGCGCTGCCCACCCGCCCCTCGACCTCGCCGCTGGCCACCGCGCGCATGCCCTTCTCGGCATTCACCGCCTTGAGCAGCAGCACCGAGCAACGGGTCAGCAGGTAACGCTGGTCGTTGCTCCACTGCGGCTCGACCGCGACCTGCGCCAACTCCTCGCGCAGCGCCTGCATCGACGCCGGATCGGCCCCTTCCAGGGCGCTGGCCAGCGCAGCCAGCCAGCGCTCCACCTGGCGCTCTTCCTCGTCGTTCAGCCGCGCCCGTTGCCGGGCCACGCCGCGCGCGGTGCGCAACAGGCTGAGCAGGTCGCGCGAGAGCAACGCCAGGGCGCCGGCCCGGCGCCGCCCGCGCTCGCCCTCGAACCAGGCATGGTCGCGCTGCGCATCGACCTCGACGATCTTGCTCAGCGCGTTGAGCAGCCCCTGCGGCTGCCGCTGGCGCGGGTCGATCTCGCCGCGCGCGGCCTGCATGCCCAGCAGCCAGGTGGCGTGGGCCTGCTTGTCGAGGTTCTGCTCGACCCGCTGCGGCCAGAGGATCGCACTGACCGCCGAGGCGCAGATGATCCCCAGGCAGATCTCGGTACAACGCGCCACCGCCTGCTCGAAGACCAGCAGCGGCTGGTCCACCGCCGGCAGGCCAATGATCGCCACCGTATAGCCGGAAAGTACGAAGGCATAGGAAACGTGGTTGCGCAGGGAGGTCGAGGCCGCCGTGCAGAGCCCCAGCCAGAGCGAGATGGCCAGCAGGAACAACCAGGGCGCCTGGGCGAACAGCGCGATCATCAGCACCGACATCGCGGTGCCGACCAGGGTGCCGAGCAGGCGGAACAAGCCCTTCGCCACCACCATGCCGGACAACGGCTGGGACACGATCAGCACGGTCATCAGCGCCCATTGCGGCTGCTCCAGGTCGAAGCGAAAGGCGCACCACAACGCCAGGCCGCCGGCCAGGAGCGTCTTGATGGCGAACTTGAGCGCCAGCGTCGAGGGTGCCAGGAACGGCTTCCAGTGAATGGGCACAGGGTCTTCCGAAACGGGGTCTACATCAGCATAGATAGCCGGCGAACGCCGAGGCGATATGTGCAGCCTATATTATTAGGTTGCTAACAATATCGTCCAGCGACATTCGTAGTATCCCGATCGCTGCGCCGGTGTTTTTCCAGGCGCAAAAAAACGGGCGACCGAAGTCGCCCTAAGTGCCTTGCGTGCTCTGTGTATCCGGGAGGATCAGCCTTTGCGGCTATGGGAATCCTTCCAGATGAAGTAACCGACCCCACCGAAGAAAGCGACCATGAGGCCTACCGTAAGAATCCCTGCGAGAACCACTTCGTCGATGAACATGTTGATGGCCTCCAGTTGCCGGTTGGGTGTTGCTCGATGGGCTCAGATTAGCGAGGCGCGGCGGCGCAATATTGACCTGGATCAATCGCCCGGACGGGCTTTTTCGGCCAGGTGCATGACACTGACCCAGGTCAAGTTTCGCAGGAGGGAGAATGCGGTCGGACGCCGCAGATAACTGGGAGAAACCTGCCCGATCGCCGCATGTTGCCCGCAGGAATGCGCCGCCGGCGAACGCGGCGGCGGAGGCTTCAGCGCTTCTTCGGCTTGCCTTTCGGCTTCTTCCGCGGCTTGCCCAGCGGCAACACCTGTTCGAAGGCCTTGCGGACCTCCTGCAGGCGCTTCTCGTGCACGTCGTGGATGCGCTTGTCGCGCTCGGCGCTGAGGTCGATCACCTTGTCGTCGTCGTTCATGGCTGGGGGTACACCAGGCGGAAGGTCAGGTTCAAACGGGGCATGCAGGAGCGGCGGGTCTTCGCCACCTGATGTTGCCAATGATGCTGGGTTGCGCCGCGCATGACCAGCAGGCTGCCATGGGTCAGTTCCAGGGAATGGGCGATGCGGGTCTGGCCCTTGCGCCGCAGGTCGAAGCGGCGGCTGCCGCCGAGACTGAGCGAGGCGACCAGCGGATCGCGGCGCAGCTCTGGCTCGTCGTCGCTGTGCCAGCCCATGGAGTCCTGGCCGTCGCGGTAGTAGTTCAGCAGCACGCCGTTGACCCGCTGGCCGACCTCGCGCTCCACGCGCTCACGGATCTCGCCGAGCAACGCGGTCCATGGCAGCGGCCGGTGGACCTGGCCGGAATAACGGTAGGCGGCTTCCGGGTCGCCGTACCAGGCCACCAGGCGCGGGGTCGGGCGCTCCTCGCCATGGATGCGCAGGATCGGCTGTTCCCAGGGCGTTTCCTGTTCCAGGCGCAACAGCCAGGCGCTCGCCAGCGGCGCATCCAGCCAATGCGGGAGATAGCGCAGGTCGGCGTCCGGCAGGGTCAGGGGTGCGTCGGCGAACAGGTCCATGGGCCGCAGGTTACTACGCCGCAAGGCCGCTGCTGAAGCCTGGAAAACCAGGGTTACACTTCGATGTCGATCAATTGTCCCTTGCGCGGCAGCTCGTCCGCCTGGGCGCTCTCCCCCGCCTCGTCAGCCGGCGCCTCGTCCCCCTCGTCGCTCCGCGCGTGCGCCTCGCCGCCCTGGCGGCGCTGGCGACGGCGGTATTCCTCTTCCAGCCAGCTTTCCTCGTCGCGCTCCTGGCGCAAGGCGACGCCATCGCTGCCCGCGCCAGCCTGGGTCGGCGCGACCGGCGGCGTGGCCGGACGGGGCTTGGGCGGGTCCTGCTGGACGGTGACCGGGATCAGGCCCTGGGGGATCGGCGGAAGCATGCAGGCAACCTCTCTGGGTAGTGCCGCGTCATGGGTTCTCGCAGCGTGCCGGTTTGCGGCGTTCTTCTACAAGGGTTATCGGTCGACCCGCCGCTCGACTTGAGAACCAGCCGCCAGGCGGTCGCTCCCGTACCGACGGACGGCTCTCCGACGAAGCCCTGGCGCAACACGCAATCCATCGCCAAGCGTCGCTCAACGCCACGCGTTGCGGTACCATACCCGGCTTTTTTGGGAGGTGGACATGGCGCAGTATCAACCGGGGCAACGCTGGATCAGCGACAGTGAAGCGGAATTGGGCCTGGGGACCATCCTGGCCCAGGATGGCCGCCTGCTCACCGTGCTCTATCCGGCGACCGGCGATACCCGCCAGTACGCCTTGCGCAATGCGCCGCTGACCCGCGTGCGCTTCGCCCCCGGCGATGAAGTGACGCACTTCGAAGGCTGGAAGATGACCGTCCGCGAGGTCGAGGAAAGCGAGGGCCTATTGGTCTACCACGGCCTCACCGCGCAGAACGAGCAGCGCACCCTGCCGGAAACCCAGCTCTCCAACTTCATCCAGTTCCGCCTCGCCAGCGACCGTCTGTTCGCCGGACAGATCGATCCCCTGCCCTGGTTCTCCCTGCGCTACCACACTCTCGAACGCCGCAGCCAACTGCTCCAGTCCTCGCTCTGGGGCCTCGGCGGCGCCCGCGCCCAGCCGATCGCCCACCAGTTGCACATCGCCCGCGAAGTCGCCGACCGCATGGCGCCGCGCGTCCTGCTGGCCGACGAAGTGGGCCTGGGCAAGACCATCGAGGCCGGCCTGATCATCCATCGCCAGTTGCTCTCCGGCCGCGCCGGGCGGGTGCTGATCCTGGTTCCGGAAAACCTCCAGCACCAGTGGCTGGTGGAGATGCGCCGGCGCTTCAACCTGCAGGTGGCCCTGTTCGACAAGGAGCGCTTCGCCGAAAGCGATGCCAGCAATCCCTTCGAGGACACCCAGTTGGCCCTGGTCGCCCTGGAGTGGCTGAAGGAAGACGAACGCGCCCAGGACGCCCTGTTCGCCGCCGGCTGGGACCTGCTGGTAGTCGACGAAGCCCACCATCTGGTCTGGCACCAGGACCAGGTCAGCGCCGAATACGCGCTGGTCGAGCAACTGGCGGAGATCATTCCAGGCGTCCTGTTGCTCACCGCGACCCCGGAGCAACTCGGCCAGGACAGCCACTTCGCGCGCCTGCGCCTGCTCGATCCGAACCGCTTCCACGACCTCGAAGCGTTCCGCCGGGAGAGCGAGCAATACCGCCCGGTCGCCGAAGCGGTGCAGGAACTGCTCGACCACGGCAATCTTTCCGCCGGCGCGCGCACGGCCATCCACGGCTTCCTCGGCAGCGAGGGCGACGAGCTGCTGGCCAGCGTCGAGGGCGGCGATGAAGACGCCCGCTCGCGCCTGGTCCGCGAACTGCTCGACCGCCACGGCACCGGCCGCGTGCTGTTCCGCAACACCCGCGCCGCCGTGCAGGGCTTCCCCCAGCGCGAGCTGCACGCCTATCCGTTGCCGATGCCGAGCCAGTACCAGGAACTGCCGGCCGGCGAACACCCGGACCTGTATCCGGAAGTGAATTTCCAGCAACAGTGGGAAGACGGCGACGACAACAATCGCTGGTGGCGCTTCGACCCGCGCGTCGAGTGGCTGATCGATACCCTGAAGATGCTCAAGCAGTTCAAGGTCCTGGTCATCTGTGCCCACGCCGAGACCGCCCTCGACCTGGAAGACGCCCTGCGCCTGCGTTCGGGCATCTCCGCCACGGTGTTCCACGAAGGCATGAGCATTCTCGAGCGCGACCGCGCCGCCGCCTACTTCGCCGACGAAGAGTTCGGCGCCCAGGTGCTGATCTGCTCGGAAATCGGCAGCGAAGGCCGCAACTTCCAGTTCGCCCACCACCTGGTGCTGTTCGACCTGCCGGCCCACCCGGACCTGCTCGAGCAGCGCATCGGCCGCCTCGACCGGATCGGCCAGCGACACACCATCCAGTTGCACGTACCGCACCTGGAGAACAGCGCCCAGCAGCG
Organism: Pseudomonas sp. KBN12P06040; assembly: GCF_037574965.1. Taxonomy (NCBI): domain Bacteria; kingdom Pseudomonadati; phylum Pseudomonadota; class Gammaproteobacteria; order Pseudomonadales; family Pseudomonadaceae; genus Pseudomonas; species Pseudomonas sp. KBN12P06040. Next base: position 1,890,332 of record NZ_JBBELS010000001.1, on the reverse strand, counting down.
TCTGTTCCAGTGGTACCACCAGGCGCTGAACGCCTTCCTCAATACCTGTCCCACCGGCAACGCCCTGCAACACGAGTTCGGCCCGCGCCTGCTGCCGCTGCTCGACGGCGGCGAGGACAAGGCCTGGGACGCGCTGCTCGCCGAAGGCCGCGCCCGTCGCGAAGCCCTCGAAGCGGAACTGCACAGCGGTCGCGACCGCCTGCTGGAGCTGAACTCCGGCGGCGCCGGCGAAGGCGAGGCGCTGGTGGAGGCCATCGAGGAGCAGGACGACGACTTCGCCCTGCCGATCTACATGGAGCGCCTGTTCGACGCCTACGGCATCCACAGCGAAGACCATTCGGAAAATGCCCTGATCCTCAAGCCGAGCGAGAAGATGCTCGACGCCGGCTTCCCCCTCGGCGACGACGAAGGCGTGACGATCACCTACGACCGTGCCCAGGCGCTGGCCCGCGAGGACATGCAGTTCCTCACCTGGGAACATCCGATGGTTCAGGGCGGCATGGACCTGGTGCTGTCCGGCTCGATGGGCAACACCTCGGTGGCGCTGATCAAGAACAAGGCGCTGAAGCCCGGCACCGTGCTGCTCGAACTCCTGTTCGTCAGCGAGGCCGTGGCTCCGCGCGCCCTCCAGCTCGGCCGCTGGCTACCGCCGCAGGCCCTGCGCTGCCTGCTCGACGCCAACGGCAACGACCTGGCCGGCCGGGTGTCCCTGGAAACCCTCAACGACCAGTTGGAAAGCGTGCCACGGGTCAGCGCCAACAAGTTCGTCCAGGCCCAGCGCGATGTGCTGGCCAAGCAGTTCGACGTGGCCGAGGGCAAGATCGTCCCGCGCCACGAGGAACGCGTGGCCAGGGCCAAGCAGCAGTTCGCCGCCGCCATGGACGAGGAACTGGCGCGCCTGACCGCGCTCAAGGCGGTCAACCCGAGCGTCCGCGACAGCGAGCTGGACAGCCTGCGCACCCAGCGCGAGGAAGGCCTGGCCCTGCTCGACAAGGCCTCCCTGCGCCTCGAGGCGATCCGCATCCTGGTCGCCGGCTGACGCCCGGCAACGGCTGCGCGAAACGAGAAGCCATGGGCCTCCCCCATGGCTTCTTTCATTTCATTTCCAGCGAAGGCCGCAACGGCGGATGGCCACGCGGCGACCGTTCGCCCCGTTCCCTGGCCCCCGCCGGGCCGCGAGCCGGGCGTCGCAGCGGAATCGCGACGGTCGCCCTGCGACTTATTGACCTCCGGCAAAGGTCCGCCGCCCGCGAGGGTCTACAGTGTCCTTGAAGTTTCAAGAACGCCCGGCGGGCGGACACTCACTCTGGAGGGACACCTTATGTACGATCGCATTCTGGTAGCCGTGGACGGCAGCCCGGTCTCCGACCGCGCCCTGGAAGAGGCCATCAAGCTGGCCGGCCTCAGCGGCGGCAAGCTGCGCGTCATCACCATCGTCGACAGCCCGCTGCGCCACCTTCCCGACTACGCGGTGTACTACAACCCCGAGCCGCTGCGCGAAGCCGCGCTGAAAGCCGCCGATGACGTCCTGGCCAAGGCCCGCGAGAAGGTCGAGGCGAGCAACGTCGAAGGCGCCACCTTCGATCGCGTCTGCCAGGAGCGCGCCAGCGAGGAAATCGCCGAGCGCATCGAACTCGAGGCCCAGGCCAGCGATGCCGACGTGGTGGTCATGGGCACCCATGGTCGTCGCGGCATGCGCCGCCTGATGCTCGGCAGCGTGGCGGAAGGCCTGATCCGCGTGGCTTCGCGTCCGGTCCTGCTGGTCCGCGACAAATAAGGCGAAAGCCGACGAAAAAGGCCGTGGGGGGAATCCTCCACGGCCTTTTTTCTTTCAGCCCCCGTCGCTCACTGGGCTGCCCTGGGCGCGCGGCAACTGGCGAAGATGTCCAGCGCCGGCTGGTACAGCGAAGTCTGTACGTCCAGCAGGCCGAGCACCGAGTGGAACAGGTTGTCGTGGCTCAGGTCCTTGTCGTCGCGCTTGCCGTCCAGGCAACTGCGCTGGATGCCCCAGTTGCCCAGCGCCTGCGGGGCGAACCACATGACCATCGGCACGTGGATCTGCGCCTGGGGCGCGATCGAATAAGGCGCCGCGTGCAGGTAGACGCCATTCTCGCCCAGCGACTCGCCGTGGTCGGACACGTAGATCATCGCCGTATCGCGCTTGTCGGCATTCCGCTTGAGCAATTCGATCACCTTCGTCAGGAAGTGGTCGGTATAGAGGATGGTGTTGTCGTAGACGTTCACCAGCTCTTCCTTGCTGCAACTTCCGAGCTGGTTGGTCCGGCATACCGGCTGGAAGCGTTCCATCTCCTTCGGGTAGCGCTCGTAGTACTCGGGACCGTGGCTGCCATCGGAGTGCAGGACGATGATGGCGTCGTCCTGCAACCCGTCGATGTACTCCTGCAGGCCTACCAGCAGCGACTCGTCCAGGCAGTTCTTGCCGTCGCAGAACGGACTCGGCTGGGTCTTCGGGATGTCCCGGTTGGGCACCCGCAGGCAGGTGCCCTTGCAGTCGCTGTTGTTCTCCAGCCACAACACCTGCACGCCGGCACGCTGGAGAATGTCCAGCAGGCCTTCGTGGGTCTTGGCCTTCTTGTCGCTGTAGTCCTCGCGCGGGTACTGGGAGAACATGCAGGGCACCGAGACCGCGGTGGAAGTGCCGCAGGAACGGACCTGGGTGAAGTTGACGATGTCCTGCTTGCTCAGCTCCGGGTTGGTCTCGCGGGCGTAGCCGTTCAGCGAGAAATGGTCGGCACGGGCGGTCTCGCCGACCACGAACACCAGCAGCGATTTCTTCTGTCGCTGCAGCGCAGCCGGCGCCTGGCGGGCGTCCAGGCCGATCGGCTCGACCACCAGGTGCTCCTTGATCACCAGGCGCTGCTTGGCGTACTTGCCCACCGCGTAGATGTAGTTGGTCGGGTTGATGAAGTGGGTCAGCTTGTCTTCCTCGCGGAAGATCGGCGCGTAGGTGGAATAGAAGCTGCCTACCATTACCGCGACGATCAGCAGGCAGCCGAGCAGCGTCAGGATCTTGTTCAGCAGGCCGCGGAAGAACGGCCGGTAGCGTACCGGCCAGAGCCAGATCAGCAGCGAAGGCAGGACACCGAGCAGCAGCAGGTAGCCGAGCAGGGTCGGGTTGACCAGGTCGCCGGCCTCGGTGGCGTTGGTCTCGAAGACGTTCTGCACCATCACCGTGTCGATGCTGATGCCGTAGCTACCCATGAAGTAGGTCGCGCCGGCCGAGCACAGGGCGACCAGGGTCAAGGCCGGCTTGAGCAGCGGGCGGAAGGAAACCAGGGTCAGCAGGAGCGTGAAGGCGGCCCACAGGAACGCCGCGAACGAAGCGAAGAACGCGAAGCCCTTCAAGCCTTGCAGCGGCACCAGGCCATGCAGGGCCTTCCAGGTCGCCGCGTTGTAGAACACCACCAGAACCAGCGCGAACAGCATCACCAGCCGGGTCGAACCGATAGCCGGCAAGAAACGCTTGATACCCCCACCCATTGAAGCAACTCCTGAAACGTAACGGACCGCCGCCACCCCCGTGGCGGGGCGCCCGAACTCTATCGGGCGCCTGGTCAAAATTTCGTGAAGCCTCGCGAGCCCTCGCGGGCGCAGCGATCATGCCCGTGGCGATGGAGCCGGAACAAGCTCAGCTATGCCTTTTCTCCCCGGGAAGATGCCGAAACCGGCCGTATGTCGGCGGCCAGCGACTTCCTTCCATGCCGACCTTGCAGGTGGCTCCCGCTATCTATACTGGAAGCACAATGCCACCCCCATCCCCAGCCCGCGCCCGCGCCGTCCGCGGGTTTTCCGTGTCCAGGGAGACACCGCTATGGATTGGCAAGGCCTGCGCTTCCTCGGAGAGTCTCCCGTCGACGGCTACGTGCTGCAGAACTGCACCTATTCTCCGTCGCTGGTGGCGCTCGCCTTCCTCGTCGCCTGCCTCGCCGGGTACACGGCGCTGGACATGGTCGAGCGGGTCGGCAACAGCCTGAGCCACCCGCGCCGCTGGCAATGGGTCGGGGCGTTCTGCCTGGGCAGCGGCATCTGGGCCACGCATTTCGTCGCCATGCTCGCGTTCCACGCGCCGATCGCCCTGCGCTACGACCTGCCGATCACCGGCCTGTCGCTGCTGATCGCCGTCGCCGCCTCGTACCTGGCGATGTACATGACCGCCCGCCCGCGCTTCGGCCTGCTGCCCTGCCTGCTCGCCGCCTGCTGCATCGGCCTGGGCATCGCCGCCATGCACTACACCGGGATGGCGGCGATGCGCTCGGTGGCCACCCAGTACTACCAGCCATCGCTGTTCGCCCTTTCGGTACTGATCGCCATCGCCGCCGCCTTCACCGCCCTCGCCGCGGTCCCCTACCTGCGCGGCCGGCGCAGCGCGCGCTACCGCTACATGAAACTGATCGCCAGCCTGCTGCTGGCCGGCGCCATCGCCGCCATGAATTTCACCGGGATGGCCGCGCTGGTGCTCAGCGTACCCGCCGGCACGCCGCTGGAACTGCAAGCCAGCGCCGACTCGCTGCGCCTGGGCTGGCTCACCGGAGTGCTCGCCAGCGCCATCGCCGCCTGCGGCATCTGGGCCGCATGGTCGGAGAAACAACGGGAGCGCCGGCTCAGCGAAAACAGCCGGGTCAACGCCCTGCTCAACCAGCTCGACCACGCCCACGCCTCGCTGCGCCAGATGGCTCGCTACGACAGCCTGACCGGCCTGCAGAACCGCACGGCATTCAACGAAGTGTTCGTCCAGCACCTGGAGAACTGTCGCCTGAGAGGCAAGGGCCTGGCGGTGATGTTCCTCGACCTCGATCACTTCAAGCGGATCAACGATTCCCTCGGCCACGACTCCGGCGACGAGCTGCTGAAGATCGTCTCCGAACGCATCCGCAGCGTGTTGCGCGATAGCGACGTGGTGGCGCGCTTCGCCGGCGACGAGTTCTGCGTGCTCGCCGACCTCACCCAGGACCACGAGGCGCACATCCTCTCGCAACGCCTGATGCAGAAGATGAAGGAACCCATCGCCCTGGACGGGCGCACCCTGGTGATGACCGCCAGCGTCGGCGTCAGCCTCTACCCGAACGACGGCGAGCAGTGCGAGGAGCTGCTGAAGAACGCCGGCCTGGCCCTGCACCAGTCCAAGGCCTGCGGGCGCAACAACGCGCAGTTCTTCAGCCGGCAACTGCTGGTGCGGGCGACCCAGGAACTGCAGATGGAGGAGGAACTGCGCCAGGCCCTGCGCGACGACCAACTGGAGCTGCACTACCAGCCGATCCTCGCCCTCGCCGACGGCGAGGTACACCAGTTGGAGGCATTGGTGCGCTGGCGCCATCCGACCCAGGGCCTGCTCGGTCCGGACCGCTTCATCGGCCTGGCCGAAGCCAACGGCATGATCGACCAGCTCGACGACTGGGTGCTGCGACGCGCCTGCCGCGACCTGCGCAGCCTGCACCTGGCCGGCCACGAACGGCTGCGGGTGGCGGTCAACTGCTGCGCCAGCAATCTCGGCCGGGCCAGCCTGGTCGACGAAGTCCGTCATGCGCTGGAGCAGGCCGGGCTGGCGGCGCGCTTCCTCGAACTGGAGGTGACCGAGGACGCGCTGATGTACAACATCGACCAGACCATCCCGCTGCTCGAACGCCTCCGCGAGCTGGGCGTCAGCCTGTCGATCGACGACTTCGGCACCGGCTATTCGTCGCTCGCCTACCTGCGGCGCCTGCCGCTGGACGCGCTGAAGGTGGATCGCTCGTTCATCATGGACATCCCCGCCTCGCAGCGGGACATGGAAATCGCCCAGGCGATCATCGCGATGGCCCAGAAGCTCCATCTGAAAGTCGTCGCCGAGGGCGTGGAAACCCCGCAGCAACTGGCGTTCCTGCGGGAGAACCATTGCGAGCTGGTACAGGGCTACCTGTTCAGCCGGCCACTGCCGCTGGCGGCCCTGGAAGAGTTCCTCCGCGCCTACCGCTTCGACGCCGCGCCGCCGCTGCGCAGCCTGAACCAGGCCTGAGGTTCACTCGACGGCGGTCCGGTATTGCTCCACCAGGGTCGCCGGATCGCGTTCGAGATTGCCCTGGCTGCCGTGCAGACGCATCAACTGCGCGGCCAACCCGCTCATCGGGGTGGCCGCGCCTTGCTCGCGGGACAGCTTCACCGCGGTATCGAGATCCTTGAGCAGGGTCCGTACGTGCCACTTGACCGGCTCGTAACGGCTCTCGGCCATTTGCGGGGCGAGGATCTGCAACGGCTTCGAGTCGGCGAAGCCGCCCGCCAGCGCCGGAGCGACCAGGCTGGCGTCGACCCCGGCCCGCTCCGCCAGCGCCACCACTTCGGCGATCACCAGGGCGTTGCAGGCAACGATCATCTGGTTGCAGACCTTGGTCACCTGCCCGGCGCCCACCTCGCCCATGCGCGTCAGGCGCTGGCCGAGCTGGGAGAGGACCGGCCGCAGGCGCTCGATATCCGCTGCGCGTCCGCCGGCCATGATCGCCAGGCTGCCGCTTTCCGCGCCCGGCGTGCCGCCGGAGACCGGCGCGTCGACCCAGCGCACGCCGCAGCGCGCCTCCAGCTCGGCGGCCATCTCGCGGGTGGCGGCCGGCTCGGCGCTGGAGAAATCCACCAGCAACTGCCCGGGCCTGGCGTTCTCGACGATGCCGCCGGCGCCGAACACCACTTCGCGCACCGCCGCGGTATCGGCCAGGCAAAGCATCAGGATTTCCGCGTCGGCGGCCAGTTCGGCCGGGACCTCGACGGCTTTCGCGCCCTCGGCCGCGAGCAACTCGCGTTTGCCCGGCGAACGGTTCCACACCGCCAGCGGATAGCCGGCGGCCAGCAGCCGGCGGCACATGGGCACGCCCATCAGGCCGAGACCGGCGAAGGCAAGGGAAGGCAGGGAAGCGGACATGGCGGACTCCAATACGCAACGAATGGGCACGGGGAGCGCCATATTACCCGCGAGGCGCCGGCGAGCAACGCCGCGACGGCTGCCCAAGCGGGCCGCGCACCACTATACTCCCCGGGTTTTTTCCGCCATTGAACCGGAGAACTCTCCCATGTTGAAACGCTCCCTGGCGCTCGCCGCCGGCATCGCCCTGTCCCTGTCCGCCGCGCTCGCCCACGCCGAAGCCCTGAAAGAACTCAAGGTCTCGGCGATCCCCGACGAAGCGCCCACCGAACTGCTGCGCAAGTTCAAACCGCTCGGCGCCTATCTGGAGAAGCAACTCGGCATGCCGGTGAAGTTCGTCCCAGTGGCCGACTACGCCGGGGTGGTCGAGGCGCTGGCCGCCGACCGCCTGGACATGGCCTGGCTGGGTGGCTTCACCTTCGTCCAGGCGCGGCTGAAGACCGGCAACGCCATCCCCCTGGTGCAGCGCGAGCAGGACCAGCAGTTCACCAGCAAATTCATCACGGCCGATCCCCAGGTGAAATCCCTGCAGGACCTGAAGGGCAAGACCTTCGCCTTCGGCTCGGTCTCCTCCACCTCGGGCAGCCTGATGCCGCGCTACTTCATGCAGAAGGACGGCATCGTCCCCGAGCAGTTCTTCTCCCGCGTCGCCTACTCCGGCGCCCACGACGCCACCGCGGCCTGGGTCCAGGCCGGCAAGGTCGACGCCGGCGTGCTGAACGCCTCGGTCTGGCAGAAGCTGGTGGACAGCGGCAAGGTCGATACCGCCAAGGTCAAGGTCTTCGCCACCACGCCGACCTACTACGACTACAACTGGACCGTGCGCGGCAACCTCGACCCGGCCCTGGCCGAGAAGATCAAGCAGGCCTTCCTCGCCCTCGACCCGGCGAAACCGGCCGACAAGGAGATCCTCGACCTGCAGGCCGCCAGCCGCTTCATCGAGACCAATCCGGACAACTACAAGGGCATCGAGGAGTCCGCACGCGCCGCCGGCCTGCTGAAGTGAGCCTGAGCCTCGACGGCGTGGACCTGGTCCACGCCGACGGCCAACGCGCCCTCGCCGACATCCGCCTGCGCCTGGCCGCCGGCGAACGGGTGGCCCTGATCGGACCTTCCGGCGCCGGCAAGACCAGCCTGCTGCGGGTGCTCGCCAGCCAATGGCAGCCCAGCGCCGGCCGTGTCGAACTGCTCGGCGAGGAACCCTGGGCGCTATCCGCCGCCGCCCGCCAACGCCTGCGCGCGCGCATCGGCCTGGTCCACCAGGCGCCGCCGCTGCCGCCACGGCAGCGGGTGGCCAGCGCGGTACTGGCCGGACGCCTCGGCCAGTGGCCGCTGTGGAAGAGCCTGGCCAGCCTGGTCTATCCGCTGGACCGCGCCGGCGCCCACGACGCGCTGCAACGCCTGGATCTCGGCGACAAGCTGTTCCAGCGCTGCGACCAGCTTTCCGGCGGCCAGTTGCAGCGGGTCGGCATCGCCCGGGTGCTCTACCAGCGCGCCGAGCTGATCCTCGCCGACGAACCGGTCTCGGCCATGGACCCGGTGCTCGCCGGCCATACCCTGGCCCTGCTCAACCGCGAGGCCGCCGCGCGCGGCAGCACCCTGCTGGCCAGCCTGCACGCGGTGGACCTGGCGCTGCAACACTTCCCCCGGGTGATCGGGCTGCGCGCCGGACGCATCGCCTTCGACCTGCCCGCCGGCGAAGTCGACCGCGCCGCGCTGGACGCCCTCTACGCCAACGAACAACTGCAGGCCGAGCGCGCCAGCCCGGCCGGCGAACCCACCGTGGTGCACATCCCACGATGCTGAACGCCGCTTCTCCGCCGCGCGACCCCGCCGCCCTGCCGCGCCTGCTGCTGACCCTGGCCGCGTTACTGCTGCTCTGGCCGGGGCTGCGCCTCAGCGAACTGGATATCCCCGGCCTGTTCAGCGGCGACAACGCGCGCACCATGGGCGGTTTCCTCGCCGGCTTCTGGCCGCTGGCGCACGATCCCGAGTTCCTCGCCCTGCTCGGCCGCGCGACCCTGGAAACCCTCGCCATCGCCACCGCCGGCATGGCCCTGGCCTGGCTCCTGGCGTTTCCCGCCGCACTGCTGGCGACCCGCGCCCTGTCGCTCTCGGCACTGCCGCGCGGCGGCCTGCCGGCCTGGTGGGCACGGGCACTGCGCTGGCCGGTGCGCGGCCTGCTGATCCTCCTGCGCAGCGTGCCGGAAATCGTCTGGGCGCTGCTGTTCGTCCGCGCCGTGGGCCTGGGGCCCACCGCCGGGGTGCTGGCCATCGCCATTACCTATGCCGGCATGCTCGGCAAGGTCTACGCGGAAATCTTCGAGTCGGTGGATCCGCGCCCCACCCGCGCCCTGCTGCTGGGCGGCGGATCGCGGCTGGCGGCGTTCGCCTACGGGGTGCTGCCGAACGCCGCCGGGGAAATGATTTCCTACACCGTCTATCGCTGGGAGTGCGCGATCCGCGCTTCGGTGGTGATGGGCTTCGTCGGCGCCGGCGGCCTCGGCCAGCAGATCGACCTGTCGCTGCGGATGTTCGCCGGCGGCGAGGTTGCCAGCATCCTGCTGACCTTCCTCCTGCTGGTCCTCCTCGCCGACCTGCTGAGCCGCTTCCTGCGCGGGAGGCTGGCATGAGCCGGACCTGGCGCCTGCTGCTCTGGCCGCTGCTGGTGGTGGCCGCGGTGGGCGCCTCGTTCGCCTACCTGGACATGGACACCGCAGGTCTTTTCAGCGGCAAGGGACTGGGCCAGATGGCCGCCTACGCCAGCGAGTTCTTCCCGCCCGACCTGTCCGCCCCGCACCTGCGGGCGATTGGCCGGGGGCTGCTGGAAACCCTGGCCATGTCGGCCATCGGCACCCTGCTGGCGGCACTGCTCGGCCTGCTCTTCGCGCTGCCAGCGGCGGGTCGCTTCGGCGTGCCGGCGCAGAGCCTGGCGCGACTCCTGCTCAATGCGCTGCGCGCCGTGCCGGAGCTGGTCTGGGGTGCGCTGATGGTGCTGGCGGCCGGGCTCGGGCCGAACGCCGGGACCCTCGCCCTGGCGCTGCACACCGGCGGCGTGCTCGGCCGGCTGTTCGCCGAAGCCCTGGAGAACACCCCGGCGCAGCCCGCCGAGGCCTTGCGCCTGGCCGGCAGCGGACGCCTCGTGGCATTCGCCTATGGCACCCTGCCGGGGGTCTGGCCGCAACTGGTGGCCTATACCCTGTACCGCTGGGAGAACAATATCCGCATGGCCAGCGTGCTGGGCTTCGTCGGTGCCGGCGGGCTCGGGCAGATGCTCTATTTCAGCCTGAGCCTGTTCCAGCAGGCCCAGGCCGCCACCGTGATCCTGGCCATGCTGGTCCTGGTGCTCGGGGTCGACAGCCTGAGCGCCTGGGCGCGGCAGCGCTGGGTCAGCCAATAGGAAAACGCGCCGCCGCGCCCGTTCGAGGAAATTTACGAAGCCCGCCGAAGATCGGGCATCATCGACGGTCAGAGACATCGGGGAGGCGGCTTGCGCCTCCGCTCATCCAGGGAGAGGAAAATCATGCGTACACCACTGCTATCCGCGCTACTGCTGGGCCTGCTGGCCCTCGGCGGCTGCAGCCTGCCCCAACAGCAGGCCGGCGCGCCGACCGAGCAGCGGCTCGGCACCCAATGGGGCGAAGGCGTCGCCTCGCCGGTCACCTCGGTGGCCCTGCGACGTCTATCGGAGCAACCGGTCGATCGCCGCCAGGTGTTCTACAGCGCGAGCCGCTTCGATGGACGTGCCATCAAGGAACTGCCCCTGGCCAAGGGCCGGGTCGGCTTCGCCGTACTCGACGAGGATGGCGGCAAGTTCGACCTGGTGCAGCACCGCAGCACCCTGCAACTCCAGGGTCGTGAAGGCCAGCGCTACCGCCTGTGGCTGAACAACCTCGGCAGCGCGACCTACGAGGTGGTCGCCACGGTAGACGGCCTGGACGTGCTCAACGGCCAGCCGGGCAGCCTGAAGAACCGCGGCTATGTGCTGGAACCGGGCGAGAACCTGGTGATCGAGGGCTTCCGCAAGAGCGAACGGGAAGTCGCGGCATTCCGCTTCGCCAGTCCCGACGATGCCTACGCCAGCAACAGCGCGGCCGGCGACAGCCGCAACCTCGGCGTGATCGGCGTGGCCCTGTTCGAGCTGGACGCTCCGGCCAGCGGTCGCGAGGCGCCGGCCGACGGACCGCAGGCATTTCCCGCCGACGCCCGGAACGGCGGCGGCTACGCGCCGCCGCCACGCTATCGCGACTGAGGCATCTTCACGAAAACTGCGCGGCGGCGTTCCTCCATAAGCAATCCATCTCACAGGAGCCGCCGATGAACCGCTTTTCACTGCCCCGCCCCGACGCACGCCAGTGCGTCGCCGGCCTGGGTTTCTCCGCCCTTCTGCTGCTGGCCTCCTCGGCCAACGCCGCCGCCTGCCGCGACATCACCAGCGTGCAGCAAAGCGCCGACGCCACGCGCAATACCTCGATGGGCGGCCACGTGACCCAGCACATCTACGGGATGACGCCGCCGTCCGGCTCGTCGCAGAAAGACAAGACCCTGTTCAAGTCGAGAGGCAACTACGACGCGGCCTGGCGCCAGTACGGATACATCGACAATCCGGTGGCCTGCAGCGGCAACAGCAAGTTCCAGGTGGTTTCCCTGGAGAAGCTGCACATGGGCAAGATCGATGCCTACTCCTGCAAGCAGGCCGACGGCCAGGGCGTCTGCACGCGCTGGGATACGTACATGGCCAAGGAGATTTCGTACGGTTTCGTCCTGAAAGACGGCAAGTGGATCCTCAATACCCTCTACCCGGTTCCCCTCGACTAGGGCGCAGGCCGTCCGCGCCGGCCGCCCCATTGCAGGGAGCCGGCGCGGCCGTCCGGGTCAGAAGGTCAGCGTGCCCAGGCCCATGCCCGGGTCGCTGAAGCCGGAGCGACCATCTTCCATGCGACCGCTGAAACGCCGCAGGAAGCTGTCCGACCCCTGCGCGCTGACGCTGAAGTCGTACCAGTTGCCGCTGCTGCGCAGCGAATAGCGGACTTCCCGACGCTGTCCCGGCGGCACGTTGACGGTACGCCGCTCGCCCTGGCGATAGACGTTGTCCTTGACCGTCAGCTTGACCGGATGGCGGCCACGGTTGATCAGTTGCACGCGCAGGTTGCCGAACAGCGGCTCGTAGTCGATCCGCACTTCCGGCAGCGGCGCCTTGCGCTCCGCCAGGTCGCGCCGCAGGTTGCCGCGAAAGACCCGGAGGAAACCGTTCGGACCGTGCACTTCCAGGTGGTAGTCGCCGCTGGCGTCGCCCTGGAAGCTGTCGTGCAGGCGCTTGCGCGCGCCAACGGTGTAGCGTTTCGGCGGGTTCTCGCTGTCGAGCAGGTCGAACACCTGGAACACCGCGCCGGCCTTGCCGGTGTTGGCGAAGGTCAGGCTCAGCGCGTCTCCGCCGCTGCGGTAGCGCGCATGCACGCCCAACTCGTAGGGCAAGGCGCGGGCCGGACGGATGCCCATTTCCTGCTTGGGCATGGCGGCCACCGCCGGCGGCTTCGGCTTCGGCAGCTTGATCTGGCTGGCGACGATGGCGTCGGCCTGGCTGGTGTCGGGCAGTTCGGGGAACGGCTCGTTGTTCGGGTTGGCGAAGTTGAACGCCGAGGTCAGGTCGCCGCAGACGGCACGACGCCAGGGACTGATATTCGGCTCCATGACCCCGAAGCGCTGCTCCAGGAAGCGGATCACCGAGGTGTGGTCGAACACCTGGGAGTTGACCCAGCCGCCCTTGCTCCACGGCGAGATCACGTACATCGGCACCCGCGGGCCGAGGCCGTAGGGCTGGTTGCGATAACGGATATCGCCCTTGGTGTGCCATTCGAGGGTGGCGTCGGCGGTGGTCTTGCCGCGCAGCGTGCCGTCCTTGTTCAGGCTCGGCGCGGCCGGCGGGGCGACGTGGTCGAAGAAGCCGTCGTTCTCGTCGAACATCACCAGCAGCGCGGTCTTGCTCCAGACCTCCGGGTTGGCGGTCAGCGCGTCGAGTACCCAGGAAGTGTACTCGGCCCCCCAGATCGGGCTGGACGGGCCGGGGTGTTCGGAGTACTTGGCCGGGGCGACGATCCAGGACACCTGCGGCAGGCTGTTGGCCAGCACGTCGCGCTTCAGCGCATCGAGCTTCCAGGTGCTCAGGCCGTTGACGATCAGCGGCGAATCAGGCGCCGCGGCGCGGTACTGGCGGAAGCCGATCAGCGGGTTGTCGGAGAAGTTGTCGGCCATGTCCTGGTAGACCCGCCAGGTGATGCCGGCGGCCTGCAGGCGCTCGGGATAGGTGGTCCAGGTGTAGCCCTGCTCCACCGGGCCGTTGCTGTCGTGGTCGTTGGTGGTTACCGGGCCGCCATGCTGGCCGAGCGGGTCGTTGGTGCCGGTCCAGAGGAACAGCCGGTTGGGGTTGGTGCCGCCCTGGAACGAGCAGTGATAGGCGTCGCAGATGGTGAAGGCGTTGGCCATCGCGAACTGGAAGGCGATGTCCTGCTCCTTGTAGTAGCCCAGGGAACGCTCGGTCTTGGCCGGCAGCCACTTGTCCATGCGCCCTTCGTTCCAGGCCTGCTGGGCGTCCGGCCAGGTGTGCGGGGTACCGTCGACGCGCTGGGCGCTGGTGGTGCTGGTGTCGAAGTGGTAGGGCAGGATCTCGCCCTTGCTGCCCTTCTGGTGCCAGACCCGCTGGCCATCGGGCAGCGGGATCGCCATGCGGTCGCCGAAGCCGCGGACGCCCTTGAGGGTGCCGAAATAGTGGTCGAAGGAGCGGTTCTCCTGCATCAGGATCACCACGTGCTCGACGTCCTTGAGGTTGCCATGCCGGCGGTGCGCGGGAATCGCCAGGGCCGCCTGGATGCTCGACGGCAGCATGCTGGTGGCGACGGTGGCGCCGACCGTACCGGCGGCCAGGCGGATGAAGCTTCTTCTGCTTTTCGAAATCATCGGGGGACTCACCAGGTCAGGGTGTGGCACAGGGCTGCCGAGCGCATCCATGACGCCCGCAGGCTCACTCGGCAGCAAGCTGTTCGAACCCCGACGACGCTAGTGAGGGAAAAAGACGCTTTGGTTTCAACACGCTTTGCAACAACTATTCATGCCAACTTCATCACAATTTCAGATCAAGATTTTGGTCTAGGCCAGATTCCACTTGACAGCCTTCGCCGGCACTCTCCTCACACTCTTCCCCGCCATTGCAGGAGCAATACCCCCGCCACCACCAGCGCCAGGCCGAGATAGCCCTCCCAGGACAAACGGCGCACCGGGAAACCGGCCCAGCCGAACTGGTCGCAGAGCGCCGAGACCAGCATCTGCCCGGCCACCACGCACGCGATGAAAGTGGCGGCGCCCAGGCGCGGCGCGACCAGGATCGCCACCGTCAGGTAGGCCGCGCCGAACAGCCCGCCGAGCCAGCTCCACCAGGGCGCGCCGCCGAGGCTGGCGGTAGCCGGCAGCGGCACCCGCACCAGCAGCAGGCCCAGGCTGACCACCCCGAGGCTGACGCCCAGCGAAGTCAGGCTGGCGCTCAGCGGATGGCCGAGCAGGCGCCCGAGCAAGGCGTTGCTGCCGGCCTGCAGCACCACCATGCCGCCCACCGAAACTGCCATCAGTACCATCAGATAATTGGGCATGCTGATTCTCCTCCTCCGGCCATTGCCTCTGGAGCGGAGTTTTTGCTATCCACTTCGCGAATGGAAATCGATAGTTGGTACATCCTCCATGCAGCAGATTCATGACCTACGCCGTATCGACCTCAACCTGCTGGTGGTGCTCGACGCGCTCCTCAGCGAGCGCCACGTGTCCCGCGCGGCGCAGCGCCTGGCCATGTCGCAGCCGGCGGTCAGCCACGCCCTCGGGCGTCTCCGCGAACTGTTCGGCGATCCGCTGCTGGTGCGGGTGAAAAGCCGCATGCAGTTGACCAGCCTGGCGCTGGAGCTGGCGCCGAAGCTCCAGGCCAGCCTCGACCAGGTGCGCGGGGTGATCGGCGGGCCGGCCTTCGAGCCGGTGCGCAGCCGGCGCCACTTCCGCCTGGGCATGTCCGACTACGGCGCCTGGGTGGTGCTGCCGGCGCTGCTGCGCCAGCAACAGGCGCTGGCGCCCGGGGTGAGCTTCGGGATAGTCCAGGAACCGCGCCTGGAAACCGCCCGGCAGGTCGCCGAAGGACAACTGGACTGCGCGCTGGGGGTATTCCCCCTGCTTCCGGAGGGCGTGCGCGCCAGGCGCCTGTTCGAGGAGCGTTTCGTCTGCGTCTGTCGGCGCAGCCTGTTCGACCGCCCCGACGGCCTGTCCCTCGACCGCTACCTGGCGGCCCGCCACGTGCGCGTCTCGCTACAGGACAACCCGGCCGAGGAAGTCGACAGCGCCCTGGAAAAACGCGGCCTGCGCCGACAGGTAGCGCTGACCCTGCCGCACTTCACCGTGGCCCCGGCGCTGCTGGCCGGCACCGACCTGGTACTGACCATCGCCGAGCGCATCCTCGAACGCCTGCGGCTACCCGAGGAACTGGCGGTCTGCGAGCCGCCGCTGGCGATCCCGCGCTTCGACTACGTGCAGATCTGGCGCGGCGACGCCGAGCGCGAAGCGGCCGGCGCCTGGCTGCGGGAACAGATCCAGGCGGCGGCGCGGAAGATCTGAAGAAGAGTCAGGAAGGCTTTTCCAGCTTGCGCAGCATCTCGCCGACACGCTCGCCGAGCATTTCGTTGGCCGACAGCTTGAGGCCGCGCGCCAGTTCCACCTGGACCACGTGTTCCGCCAGCGGGCGCAGGCGCAGGAACACCTTGGCCAGCTCCTGCAGGTCCGGCGCCCCGGGCAGCAGGTCGGTGCCGCGGCCGTCCACCAGGTGGGTGACGATCAGGCGGACGATCCCCGCCGCCAGGTGCTCGGTGTCGCTACGCAACTCGCCGAGGTGATCGAGCAACGCCTCCAGCGGGATGCCGCTGCGGTACAGCTCCAGCCCGGCCTGGAACAGCCGCGGACTGGGGATCTTCATGCACTCGCCGTCGAACAGCAGCAGGCCCAGCGCCTGGGCCTTGTCGATCACCCGGTCGTTCAGTTCGTCGCCGAAGATCGCCTGGAGTTCGTCGAAGCCGATGCTGCCGGGCGTCTCCAGGTTCCACTCGCCGATGATCGCCTGGTCCAGGCCGAGCACGTGGTCGAGGTCGCGGCCCTGTTCCCAGGCCTCCAGCAATTCCTTGATGTTGGCGCTGGAATAGCCGCGTTCGAGCAACTGGTTGATCAGCCGCAGGCGCTTGAGATGGCTGTCGAAATACACGCCGACCCGGCCGCGCCGCTCCGGCGGCGGCAGCAGGCCGCGGTCCTGGTAGGCACGCACGTTGCGCACGCTGCTGCCGGCCGCGCGCGCCAGTTCGTCGACACTGTATTCGCGGGCATCCTCGGCGGACGGCTGCTCGCCACGTTGCAGCAGGCGCTGCAGGAGGGTCAGGGGTGTGCTCATGGAGGCGGATCATAACGAGGCCCGCCGAACGGCCACAACCTCCGGGGGTGCAACGCTCTTTGCCGGCGTCCGGATGCGCGGGCGCCAACCAAAGACTGGACTCGTCGGTCAGCCGCTCCTCCGGCACCGCCGCCACAACCCGGGGGAAACGTCCCGAGCCTTCTGCCCCGGGCCTTCCGGCGCCGGTAGCAAGTGCCGTAACACCGGCGTGAAGAGACTTCCCAGGGCTGGCGCAACGCCTGCTTATGGGCCAGCATCAACCATGACATCAATCAATGTCACAATAACGACAAGCCAGCCTGGAGAGAGCCATGTCCCAAGGCGCCTGGGTACCCACTCCCGACGATCTCGATCACTTCCGCCAGGTCCAGCGACTGGCCTATACCTGCTGCGAAACCATCCACGGCGAACTGCGCCCCGGCATCAGCGAGAGGGAAGCCGCGGCGCTGATGAAGACCTGGCTGCAGGATCACGGCGTCGACGACTGGTTCCACCAGCCCTTCGCCTGGTTCGGCAGCCGCACCTCGTTCAAGGGCTTCGACGGCCTGCGTCATCTCGGTGGCTTCAACCTGGCCTTCTACCCCGGCAAGCAGCGCCTGGAGGAAGGCATGCCGTTCATCCTCGACTGCGCGCCGACCCTCGGCGCCTATACCGCCGATGTCGGCTACTCCGGCGCGCTCGGCCACAACCTGTTGCAGGAGCGGCTGATGGACGACCTGCTGATACACCGACGCACCATCCTCGACCTGGTCCGCGAACGGCGCCCCCTGGCCGAAGTCAGCCAGGCGGTCGACCGGCTCTGCGTGATCCAGGGCACCCTGCCACGGCACAAGGCCTATCCCTTCGAAGTGCTCGCCCATCGCGTGGAAAAGCTCGGCAACCGCCGCGGTCCCTCGGTGGCGCGCTTCGGCGTGCGCAACCTGTACACCCTGACGCGCAACGCGCTGGTCACCGGCAAGCGCGAAGGCTGGTCGCCGCTGTGGTCCAGCGGCAAGCGCTCCGAGCACCCGCCGACGCCCGGTCTCTGGGCGGTGGAGCCGCACCTGGGGCTACGCGGGGTGGGCGCCAAGTTCGAAGAACTGCTGGTGGTCACCGAAGACGACGCCTACTGGCTCGATGACGACCTGCCGCACGTCCGCCGCTGGCAGGCGCGCGGCCTGCTGCCGCAAGCACGGGAGGCCGCATGAACGCGCTCCTCGCCCTCCCCGACCTGCAGCCGGAACGGCTGTTCGTGCAGTCCGGCGACGTGCGCCTGGCGGTTCATTGCTGGGGCGCGCCGGACAACGACAAGCCGACGCTGCTGATGGTGCATGGCTACCCGGACAACCACGAGACCTGGCTGCCGCTGATCCGCCAACTGGCTGGGCGCTACCGCATCGTCGCCTACGACGTGCGTGGCGCCGGCGCTTCGGACAAGCCACGCTGGAGCCGCGACTACCACCTGCAACGGCTCAGCGAAGACCTGCAGGCGGTGATTCGCGCCACCAGCCCGGATCGCCCGGTGCACCTGCTGGCCCATGACTGGGGCTCGATCCAGACCTGGGAAAGCGTCACCGATCCGCAGTGCCGACCGCTGATCGCGTCCTATACCTCGATCTCCGGGCCCTGCCTGGACCATGTCGGTTTCTGGATGCGCGAACACCTCAGGCAGCGCAGTCCGAAGGCCCTGAAAGCGGTATTCGGCCAGTTGCTCCACTCCTGGTACATCGCCTTCTTCCATACCCCCGTCGTACCCGAGCTGCTCTGGAGCGCCGGCCTGGCCCGGCTCTGGCCGCAGTTCCTGAAGCGCGCCGAAGGCGTCCGCCATCCGCAGGTCAACCCGACCCAGGCCAGCGACGGCCGGCACGGGGTCAAGCTGTACCGCGGCAACTTCATCCGCAGCCTGTTCCGTCCGCGCAAGCGCCACACCGAAGTGCCGGTGCAACTGATCGTACCGACCCGCGACCGTTACGTCGGCGCCCAGCTGTTTCAGCACCTCAGCCTGTGGGCGCCACGCCTGTGGCGGCGCGAGGCGAGCGTCGGCCATTGGCAACTGCTGGCCGAGCCGGAGCAACTGGCCGGCTGGCTCGGCGAGTTCATCGACGCCCAGGAAACCGGCGAGTCGCCGCCGGCCCTGCAACGCGCCCAGGTCCGCCCCGACGCGCGCTCGATGAGCGGCAAGCTGGTGGTGGTCACCGGCGCCGGCGGCGGCATCGGCCGTTCGACCCTGCTCAGCTTCGCCGAGCGCGGCGCCAGCCTGCTCGCCGCCGATCTCGACCTGGAAGCCGCCGAACGCAGCGCCGAACTGGCCCGCGCCCTTGGCGCCACGGCCCATGCCTACCAGGTCGACGTCGGCGATACCCAGGCCATGGAGCGCTTCGCCGAGTGGGTCCGCGACACCCTCGGAGTCCCGGATGTGGTGGTCAGCAATGCCGGCATCGGCATGGCCGGACCGATGCTCGACACCTCGCCTGCGGAATGGGAGCGCCTGCTGCGGGTCAACCTGTGGAGCGTGATCGATGGCTGCCGCCTGTTCGGCCGGCAGATGGTCGCGGCGAACAAGCCGGGGCACCTGGTCAATGTCGCCTCCGGCGTGGCCTTCGCGCCGTCGCGCAACTACCCCGCCTACGCCACCAGCAAGGCCGCGGTACTGATGCTCAGCGAATGCCTGCGGGCGGAACTGGCCGGACGTTCGATCGGAGTCACCGCGGTGTGCCCAGGCTTCGTCGATACCGGCATCGTCCAGGCCACCCGCTTCGTCGGCATGGACGCCGAACGCCAGGCGCGGCGCCAGGCGAAGATCCAGCGCTTCTACAAACGACGCCGGCTCAGCCCG
Organism: Pseudomonas sp. KBN12P06040; assembly: GCF_037574965.1. Lineage (NCBI taxonomy): Bacteria > Pseudomonadati > Pseudomonadota > Gammaproteobacteria > Pseudomonadales > Pseudomonadaceae > Pseudomonas > Pseudomonas sp. KBN12P06040. The sequence goes on along the minus strand of NZ_JBBELS010000001.1, from coordinate 1,871,147 downwards.
GACACCGTTGGGGAAAAGCTGGTGCGCGCCGTGGAGCGCAACAAGGCGGTGGTCTCGGTGGGCAGCGAGGTGCACCTCGGCGCCCTGCAATGGCGCTTCGCGCCCTGGGCCACGCGGTTTCTCGCGCGCTTCGACCTGACTTCCTGAGAGCCTGCCATGAGCGAATTCCACCACAAGCTGGTCCAGCGCAAGGTCCGCTTCGACTTCAGCGATACCCCCCTGCACTGGGTTCCCGGCGAAGCGGAAGCGTCCCAGGTGATGAACGTCCTGCACATGCTCCTGCCTTCGGGCGAACTGTGGTTCTGCCGCCTCTACAACAAGGCCCTGCCGTTGGTTAGCGACGCCCGCCTGCGCGACGACGTGCAGGGTTTCATCCGCCAGGAAGCGATGCATTCGCGGGCCCACGACGGCGCGATCCAGCGCTACCTGAGCAGGTTCGACATCGACTCCAAGCCGTTCACCGACAAGATGGATTTCCTTTTCGAACGCCTGCTCTGCGACTACCCGCTGGGGCAGAACCGCCTGACCCGCGCCCTCGACGGCTGGTGGCTGCGCCAGCGCTGCGCGATCATCGCCGCGGTGGAGCATTTCACCTGCGTGCTCGGCAAGTGGGTGCTGGAGGCCCGGGAGCTGGATCGCCGCGGCAGCGACCCGGTGATGCTCGACCTGCTGCGCTGGCATGGCGCCGAGGAAGTCGAGCACCGCAGCGTCGCCCACGACCTGCACGTGCATCTGGGCGGCAGCTTCGTCACCCGGCAACTGACCATGCTGTTGGTCATCGCGATACTGGTCTACCTGCTCGCCGACGGCACCCGCACCCTCCTCGACCAGGACCCGAGCCTGCGCGGCGCCAAGCGCCAGGGATTCCTACGAACCTGGTGGCGGCTCGGCAAGCAGGGCCTGCTGCCGAACCTCGCTCACACCTTCCGCGACGTCGCCCGCTACTTCAATCCCTGGTACCACCCCGAGCACGAGGCGAATACCCAGGAAGCCCTGGAATACCTGGCCAACTCGCCGGCGGCCCGGCGCGCGGCGAACGCCTGAAAACAATTCACTGGAAATACCGGCAAGCGCCGCGGAAGCTGGAACTTTCCCGGCGCTTGTCCATTGTTACGTCAGGTCGAGTCAAACAAGCCGGCAGACGGAAGGTAATTTCCATAAGCCTGAAAAATGGCGCTCGATAGAATGATTGAAAATAACGGGCGCGCGACGTGAGACTTTGCAAAAGCCAGCCACTCTTGCCGATGGCACTTTGAAAGCAAGCAAAATAAAAGTAAGAAAAGTTACCCTATCGATCGGAAATTAAAGAAAGAAAAGCGAGCGAGAAGAGAATCGAGAAATACGCTCTTCGCGCCCGCCTTCGTATTTATCCGGCCTGCGGAAACTCACTGGCCAGGCAGCGTGATCTCCCGTTCCGAAACGATGATCTTGTTGACCAGGCCGTACTGCACGGCTTCTTCCGCGTTCAGCCAGAAGTCGCGCTCGGTGTCGGCGCTGATCTTCTCCGGCGTCTGCCCGGTGGCTTCGGCGAAGATCCGGTCGAGGCGTTCCTTCATCCGCACGATCTCGCGGCGGTAGATCTCGATGTTGCTCGCCGGCCCCTGGATGCCGCCCGACGGCTGGTGCAGAAGGAAGCGGGTATTGGGCAGCGAATAGCGGTTTTCCTTGTCCGCCGCGGCGTAGATCAGCGCGCCGGCGCTGGCTACGCTGCCGGAACCGATCATGATGACCTTCGGTGTGATGAAGCGGATCGCGTCGAAGATCATGTCGCCGGACTCGACGTGGCCACCCGGGGAATTGACGAACATGTAGATCGGATCGTCGCTGATCGAGGCGAGGATATGCAGCTGCTGGACAACGTCCTTGGCCATCTTCTCGTCGACCCCGCCGGTGACGAACACCTTCCTGACCTTGAGCGCGTACTCCATCAGCTTGGCGCCGATAGCGCCGTGGGAGTCGCCGCCTTCGCGGTCCTTGTCATCGGTTTTCATGCAACCTCCTGGAACTGTTGGTAATCCATCCGGCAAACCTTTCAGGGCATGCGTTCGTTGTTCGCCAGGGCGCGGATATATATCCGTTAATGCGCCTCTTCCGAGCGGCCCATTATGCATCAGCCAGACACTTTCGAAAGGCTTGCTTCAACTTCGAAAAGACCGGCGAAGGTAATCTCGTGAAGCATAGCCATGCAGGGCCGCGACGCACGTTTCCCGGAACCTAACAGATTTGTAAGTTGCCTCGTAAATACCTACCAGAATTAACAGTTAACAACGCGATTACCCTGCAAGAATTAACAGCTATTTCTTCGAGCCTGCCAAAAGTAATAGTACACCCCGCTCTTGCTTCGGGTGCCGCCGCTTCCCTGCCAACCACGCTGGCTACGGCGCGCTGAACCGTCGACGGGTGGAACCTGTCCGGCGAGGCGTGCGGTGCCCGTGTTCGCCGAATCGATGGATTGTTGAAGAGGACGCAGGGATGGTTCGTTTCGCTCGCTTGCCGCTATCACCCTACCAACGGGACATCTGGGTCGCCGCCGCGCAGTTTCCGGAACTCGACCAGTACACCATCTTCAGCTACGACCGCTTCACCGGCGAGGTCGATACCCAGGCCCTGGAACGGGCGCTGCTGCAGGCGGCGCGAGACACCGAGGCGTTCCGCCTGCGCCTCAGCGAGACGGACGGTACGCCGTACCAGTGGCTGGACGCGGATGCCGAGTTCGAGGCGCGCCACGTCGACCTGCGCGCCGACCGCGACCCCGAGGCCGCCGTGCGATCCTGGCTGCGCGACGCCTTCCGTCACGCCTACCCGCTGGACGGCCGCAGCCTGGTGGACCTGGCCCTGCTGCATAGCGACCAGGCGCTCTACGTCTACGTGCGCACCCACCATATCGTCAGCGACGCCTGGGGCCTGCAGCTATTCCTCAGCCGGGTGCGCGCCGGCTACCTGGGCGAGCTAGGCGAGCCGCAGGCGCAGATGCCGACGGCTTCCCTCCTGGCGCAGCTCGAGACCGACGACTACTCCGGTTCGGAACAGTACCGCGGCGACCGCGCCTATTTCGCCGAGGCCCTGGAGGGCCTGGAGCCGGCCCTCTTCACCCGCAGCCGCCCGGCCGGGCTGCGCCGCACCGCGCGCCACAGGCTGACGCTGGAACGCGCGCTGCTCGACGCGATCCGCGATCGCGGCGAATCGCCCTTCCTGTTCCTCTCCGCCGCCGTGGCGCTGTACCTGGCGCGGATCCACCAGAACGACGACGTGGTCCTCGGCGTACCGGTGCTGAACCGCGCCGACCGCGCGGCCAAGCAAGTGGTCGGGCACTTCGCCAATACCCTGCCGCTACGCATCCGCACCGCGCCGGAACAGACCGTCGACGAATTCCTGGCGCAGTTGCGCGAGGCGACCCGGACGCTGCTGCGCCACCAGAAGATGCCCCTCGGCGACCTGTTGCGCGGCGCCTCGCCACTGTTCGACACCACCCTTTCCTACATGCGCTGGCCCGCCGCCCAGGCGATCCCGAACGCCAGCGTCGAGACCGTGGCGCAGACCCACGCCCATGACCCGGACGCGTTGGCCATCTGGGTCTCCGAGTTCGACGGGCACAGCGACGCGCAGGTGGATTTCGAATACGCCTGCGATGTGTTCGACGCCGACTTCCCCATGGACGCCGCGGCGCGGCATATCGAAACCTTCCTGCGCGCCCTGGTGGAGGGCGGCGAGCGCCGCCTCGGCGAACTCGATCCGCTGTCGGCCGCCGAGCGCGAGGAACTGATCCACACCCGCAACGCCACCGACCAGGCATTCCCCGAGCAGGCTACCCTGCCCACGCTGTTCGCCGAGCAGGTGGCACGCACCCCGCAACGCACCGCGCTGCTGGAAGCCGACGGCGGCACGCTCAGCTATGCCGAGCTGGACGCCAAGGTCCAGGCCGTGGCCGACGCCTTGCGCGCAGCGGGTGTTAGCGCCGACGAGCGGGTAGCACTACTGGTCGCCCGCGGTCCCCACCTGCTGCCGGCGATCCTCGGCGTGCAGCGCGCCGGCGGCGCCTATGTGCCGATCAATCCCGACCATCCCCTGGAGCGCGTCCGCCTGCTGCTGGAAGACTGCGGCGCCCGCGTGGTGCTGGTGGACGAACGCGCGGCGACACTCGGCGAGAGCCTCGGCGAGACGCGCGTGCTGCACCTCGAACGCCTGCCGCAGAGCACCGGCGACCTGCCGGCGGCCAACGTGGCGCCCAGCGACCTGGCCTATGTCATCTATACCTCCGGTTCGACCGGCGTGCCCAAGGGCGTGATGGTCGAACACCGCTCGGTGGTCAACCGCCTGAACTGGATGCAGCGTCGTTATCCGATCGGCGAACGCGACGTGCTTCTGCAAAAGACTCCGGTGACGTTCGACGTATCCGTCTGGGAACTGTTCTGGTGGAGCTTCACCGGCGCCCGCCTGTCGCTGTTGCCGCCCGGCGCCGAGAAGGACCCGCGGGAAATGCTGCGGAGCATCCAGCGCGACGCGGTCACGGTCATCCACTTCGTGCCGTCGATGCTGACGCCGTTCCTCGACCTGCTCGACGGCGACCCGACCGCCCGCGCGGCGGCAAGCTCGCTGCGCCTGGTGTTCTGCAGCGGCGAAGCCCTCGCGCCGTTGCAGGTCGCGCGCTTCCGCCGGCTGTTCGGCGACGCCGTGCGACTGGTCAACCTGTACGGACCGACCGAGGCCACCGTCGACGTGTCCGACCATGAATGCGCCAGCGACAACCCCACGCGGGTCCCGATCGGCCGGCCGATCGACAACCTGCGCCTGTACGTCCTCGACCGCGCGCTCAGGCCGCAGCCCCTCGGCGCCGTCGGCGAGCTATATATAGGAGGCGTCGGCGTCGCCCGCGGCTACCTGAACCGGCCGGAGCTGAACGCCGACCGCTTCCTCGCCGACCCCTTCGTCGCCGGCGGCCGTCTCTACCGTACCGGCGACCTGGCCCGCTGGCTGGCCGACGGCAACCTCGAATACCTCGGCCGCGCCGACGACCAGGTGAAGATCCGCGGCAACCGGGTCGAACCCGACGAAGTACGCGACCGCCTCGCCGCGCTTCCCGGCGTACGCGACGCCGCGGTCGTGGCACGCGATTCGGCGGTACGCGGCACGCACCTGGTCGGCTACTACGTGGCTGCGGCGGAACTCGACCCCGGTCAATTGCGCGCCGGACTTTCGGCGACGCTGCCGGACTTCATGCTGCCGGCCTTCTTCGTGCGCATCGACAGCCTCCCGCTCAGCGCCAACGGCAAGCTCGACCGCCGGCAACTGCCGGCACCGCCGGAACAGGTGGCGGCGGTTGCGCCGCGCACGGCGACCGAGGCCGAACTGGCGGCGGTGTGGGCCGATATCCTCGGCGTGGCGGAGGTCGGCGTGCACGACGACTTCTACGCCCTCGGCGGCGACTCGATCCTGATGCTGCGCATCCGCGCCGCCGCACAGCGGCGCGGCCTGGGCTTCGAACTCGCCGACCTGATGCGCAACCCGACGGTGGCGGGTCTTGCCGAGCGCCTGGTGCGTCCGCTCGCGGAGCGAAGCTACCAGCCGTTCGAACTGGTTTCCGAAGTCGACAAGCCGCGCCTGGAAGGGCTGGAGGACGCCTTCCCGACCAGCCGGCTGAGTCTCGGCCTGCTCTTCCATAGCCGCCAGCGCCCCGACTCGTCGGTCTACCACGACGTGTTCCACTACCGCTTCGACCTGGCCTGGGACGAAGCCGCGTTCCGCCACGCGCTGGACCGGGTGGTCGCCGCCTATCCCGCGCTGCGTTCGTCGTTCGACCTCAGCGGCGCATCCGAACCGCTGCAACTGGTGCATGCCCAGGCGCGCAGCGAACCGCTGCTCCTGGACCTGCGCGGCAACCCGGAGGCCGGGACGGTGCTCGACGAGCACATCCGCCAACGCCGCTTCCATCGCTATTCGCTGCAACAGCCCGGGCTGTTCCTGTTCGCCGCGTTCGTCCGCGAGGACGGCCTGGACCTGGTGTTCAGCTTCCACCATGCGATCCTCGACGGCTGGAGCGTGGCCAACCTGATCGTCGCGCTGGTCGCCGCCTACCGTGGCGAGCCGCTGCCGGGCCCCGCGCCGGCGCTGGCCTGCCATGTCCGCGAGGAGCTGGCCGCGCTGGCTTCGCCGGCCGCCGTGGGGTACTGGACCGGGCTGCTGGAGGGCGCGAGGATGACCCGCCTCGACGGCTTCGGCGCCCACGAGCCGCAAGCCGCGCAAGGTCCGGCCAGCCATCGCGAAGCGCTGCCGGACGGGCTGCTCGAACGACTCAAGGCCACTGCGGCGCAACGCGGACTGCCGTTGAAGTCGCTGCTGCTCGCCGCCCATTGCCTGACCCTGCATCTGTTCTCCCGCAGCGACAGCGTGGTCACCGGCGCGATCAGCAACGGCCGCCCCGAACTGCCCGACGCCGACCGCATGGTCGGCCTGTTCCTGAATACCGTGCCGGTCCGCTCGGAGATTGCCGGGTGTAGCTGGATCGAGGTAGCCGATGCGCTGTTCCGCCAGGAGCGCGACGGACACGCCCACCGCCGCTATCCGCTCAGCGCCATCCAGCAGATCGTCGGCGACGAACTGAGCAGCGCCTTCAACTACGTCAACCTGCATGTCCTCGAACCGCTGTGGCAATTGCGCGACTTCCGCGTCTGGGAAGAAACCAACTTCGCCCTGCTGGTCAACGTGATCGCCACGCCCAGCGACGGCATGTACCTGCGCATCGACAGCGACGGCCGCGGCATCAGCCGCAGCCAGGCCGCGCTGATCGGCGCGACCTTCGTCGAGCTCCTGTGGCGCCTCGCCGAGCATCCCGACGAAGCCGCCGACTTCGCCTTCCTCGCCCCTCGCCGCGACGCCGCTTCCCAGCCCGAGCCGCTGGTCGACGTCGTCAGCCTGTTCGAACGCCAGGTCGAGGCGCTGCCGGGCAGCGCCGCGCTGGCCTTCGAGGAGCAACGCTGGACCTATCGCGACCTCGACCATGTGGCGCGCTGCGTGGCCACCCGCCTGGTCCGCGCCGGCGCGCGCCGCGGCGATGCGATCGGAGTGGCGCTGAACCGTTCGCCGGAGATGATCGCGACGATCTGGGGCATCCTGCGCGCCGGCCTGGTCTGCGTGCCGCTGGACGTCAGCTATCCCGCGCAGCGCCTGGCGCTGATCCTGGAGACCGCACAGCCGTTCCGGGTGGTCGCGCATCCCGAGCACGCCCATGTCGCCGCGGCGGAACGGGTGCTGCCGGTAGAGGAACTGGTCGCCGACATCGAGCCCGAGACCTTCGCCGCGCCGCAGCTCGACGAGCTGGCCATGCTGCTGTTCACCTCCGGTTCCACCGGGCGGCCGAAGGGCGTCGAGCTTAGCCACCGGATGTGGGCCAACTACACCCAGTGGCAATTGCGCGTCGCCAGCGGCGTACCGGGGCTGCGCACCCTGCAGTTCGCGCCGCTGAGCTTCGACATGGCCTTCCAGGAGATCTTCTCCACGCTGTGCGGCGGCGGCGAGCTGCAACTCATCTCCAACCGCGAGCGGATGGACCCCTCCGCGCTGCTGCATGTTCTCGAACGCCGCCAGGTCCAGCGCGTGCTGTTGCCCTTCGTCGCCCTGCAACGCCTCGCCGAGGCCTCCAACACCCTGGGCGTACGCCCCAGCGCCCTGCGCGTGGTGGTGTCCTCCGGCGAGCAGTTGCGCATCACCGAAGACGTCCGCACGTTCTGCGCGGCGATGCCCGGGCTGCTGCTGGAGAACCAGTACGGTCCCACCGAGACGCACCAGGTCACCTACCACTCGCTGAGCGGCGATCCGGCGCACTACCCGGACCTGCCGCCGATCGGCCGGCCGCTGGACGGGGTCGAGGTGCAGGTGCTCGACGCCGCGCTGCGCCCGGTACCGGTCGGCGTTACCGGCGAGCTGTACTTCGGCGGCGACTGCCTCGCGCGCGGCTACCACCGCGCCCCCGAACTCACCGCCGAGCGCTTCGTCGAACATCCCTGGCGCCCCGGCGCCAGGCTCTACCGCACCGGCGACCTCGGTCGCATCCTCGGCAACGGCGAGATCGTCTGGCTCGGCCGCGCCGATACCCAGGTCAAGGTCCGCGGCTTCCGCATCGAGCCGGCCGAGGTCGAGCTGGCGATCATGCGCCAGGCCGAGCGCCAGCCGGGCCTGCGCGGCGCGGCGGTGGTGGCTCGCGAGCGCCAGGGCAACGATGCATTCCTCGCTGCCTTCCTGCTCGGCGAGCCCGAGGCGGTGGATCTCGCCGAACTGAAGCAAGCGCTGCGCAGCGAACTGCCGGAACACATGGTGCCGGCGCACTTCGCCTGGGTCGACGGCTTCGCCCTCACTCCCAGCGGCAAGCGCGACGACGCCGCCCTGCGCGCGCTGCCGCTGGAGCACGGGTCGAACATCGAGTACCTGGCCCCGCGCGACGACTACGAGCGCACCCTGGCCGGACTCCTCGGCGAGTTGCTGGATCGTCCCCGGGTAGGCATCCGCGACAGCTTCTTCGACCTCGGCGGCACCTCGCTCAGCGCGATGCGCTTCATGCTGCTGATCGAGAAGCGCTATGGCGTCGACCTGCCGATGGCCGCGCTGATCGAGACGCCGACCGTGGAGGGCCTGGCCGAACGCCTGCGGGAACGCTCGGCGGTGCGCGCCTTCGACCCGCTGGTACCGATCCGTGCCGGCGGCAGCCGCCCGCCGCTGTTCCTCGTCCACCCGCTCGGCGGCCACGTACTCTGCTACCTGCCGCTGGTCCGCGCACTGCCGCCGGACCAGCCGGTATATGCCCTGCAGGCGGCCGGCACCGGCCAGGGCAGTACGCCGCTGGCGGTCCTCGAGGACATCGCCGCCAGTTACCTCGCGGCGATCCGCCGGGTGCAGCCGGAAGGCCCCTATTACCTCGGCGGCTGGTCGTTCGGCGGCTTCGTCGCCTACGAGATGGCCCGGCAACTGCGCGCGCTCGACCCGCAGGCGGTCGCCCAACTGATCGTGCTCGACTCCATCACCGTCGACCGCAACCACGCCGGCAGCGCCAGCGACGAAGCCCTGCTGCTGTTCTTCTACTGGGAACTGGTCTGGTTCGAGCGCAGCGACGAGGAGGTCGAGCCGCTGCCTGAAGGCGCGAGCCTGGAGCAGAAACTCGACCACATCGTCGAACGCGCCATCGAGGCCGGCGTACTTCCCGCCGGCACCCCGCGCGCCACCGTGCAGCGGCTCTACGAGCTGTTCCGGGCGAGCTGGCAGGCACTCATCGGCTATCGCCCGGAAGTCAGCGACCAGGACATGACCCTGCTGCGCGCGGACGGCCCGCTGCCGCTGGCGCTGAAGCCGATGCACGACGCCGCCGGCACCCACTACGGCGACCCGAAGAACGGCTGGCAGCACTGGACCAGCGGCCGCCTCGATGTGATCGACGTACCCGGCGACCACCTGGTGCTGATGAAAGAACCCTATGTCGAGACGGTCGCGGCAGAGATCGCCGCGTTGCTCGAACCCTCCACCTCCAGCGAACGGACCCGCCCATGAGCAGACACCCCCTGAAGATCGTCATCGCCGGCGCCGGCATCGGCGGGCTCGCCGCGGCCGCCTGCCTGAAGGCCGCCGGCTTCGAGGTCGAACTCTACGAGCGGGCCAGGGAACTGCGCGCGGTCGGCTCGGCGCTGTCGCTGATGCCCAACGCGCTGACCGCCCTGGAGAGGGTCGGCGTGCGCCCTGACCTTACCCGCGCCCAGGCCTTCGACTCGCTACGGTTCCTCACCCGGCGCGGGCGACCGATCCGCGCCATCGACTTCGGCGGCCTGGCCCGTCAGCTCGGCCAGCCGAGCCTGGCGATCCACCGCGCAAGCCTGCAGCAGGCGCTGCTGGAACAGGCCCGCGACTGCCGCATCGAACTGGGCGTGAGCGCCACCGGCTACCTGCGCCACGCCGACGGCGAAGGCGTCACCGTGCTCTGCAGCGACGGCCGCGAAGTGCACGCCGACGTGCTGATCGGCGCGGACGGCTTCAACTCGGCGATCCGCGCCACCATGACCGGCCCGGAGCGTCCCACCGACTGGCACTACGTGATCTGGCGCGCCACGCCGGCGTTCCGCCATCCGAAGGTGACGCCGGGCTACGTCGCCCATTACTGGGGCCGTGGGCAGCGCTTCGGTCTCGCCGACATCGGCGAAGGCAACGTCTATTGGTGGGGCACCCGCAACATGCCGGCCGAACAGGCGAAGGACTGGCGCGGCGGCAAGGCGGGCATCCAGCGCCTCTACGCCGGCTGGGCCGACGAAGTGCAGGCGGTCATCGAGGCGACCCCGGAGGCCGACATCAGCAGCCTGCCGGCCCAGGACCGACCGTTCCTGGAGCGCTGGGGCGACGGCCCGGTGACCCTGCTCGGCGATGCCGCGCATCCGATGCTGACCAGCCTCGGCCAGGGCGCCGCCATCGCCATCGAAGACGCCGCGGTGCTGGCCCACTGCCTGGCCACCATCGACGACCCGCAAGCCGCCCTGCGCGCCTACGAGAACCGCCGTCGCGACCGCGCCAGGGCGATGGTCGAGACCTCGCGGGCGCTGAGCCGCATCGAGCAGTTGGAGCATCCGCTGCGCACCGTCGCCCGCGATCTCTACTTCCGCTTCGCTCCGGAGCGAACCTTCGCCCGGCAGAACGAACTGGCACTGACCTTCCCAGGAGTCGAATGATGGCCGAGATACGACGCCCGCTGTCCGCGGTGGAACGCTGGTACTGGCTCAGCGACCAGTTCTCCGCGCTGAACGTGATTTCCCGGGTGCGGGTCCATGGCCAGTTGTCCATCGACGACCTGCGCCGCGGCCTCGACGCGCTGCAGGCGCGGCATCCGCTGCTGCGCGCGCGGATCGAGCACGATGCCGGGCTCGACCCGCGCTGGGTGCCCTGCGAGCGGCCCATCCCGCTGCGCGAGGTGCGCGGTGGTGGCGAGGAGCAATGGCTGCGGGAAATCAACGAGCGCGAATTGCCGGAACGCATCGATCCGGACAGCGGGCCACTGATCCGTACCGTGGCGATCGCCACCGACGCCGGCGCCCACGACCTGCTGGTCGTGGTACCGCACATCATCGCCGACGGCACTACCGTGCTGACCCTCGCCGAACAATGGCTGACCCTGGCCGCCGACCCCGCCGCGCAACCCTGGACCGCCAGCGCCCTGCCGCCGGCGGAGGATCTGCGTCCGCGCCGCTTCACCGGCGACGAAGGCGCGGCGCGCCTGGCCGAGCAGACCGCCCGGGACGAAGCGCTGGTCGGCCGCCACCGCCCGGGCCGGATCGAGCCGAGCAACCCGGTGCCGCTGGAAGCGCGGCGTACCCGCCTGCTGCACCGGGAGCTGGACGGCGCGCAGCTGGAACAGCTGCAACGACGCGCCCGCGAACACGGCACCACGGTACACGGCGCGCTGACCGCGGCGCTGGCCATCGCCGCCGGCCACGACCACCAGCGCCGCCCGAGCCACATCGCCATCGGCTCGCCGATCGACTTCCGCGACGAACTGGAGCCGCCGGTGCGCCCCGACGAAGTAGGCACCTACGTCGCCACGGTACCGGTGGTGCTGGACATCGCCCGACCGTTCTGGGAGGTCGCCCGCGCGCTCACCGACGACCTCGGCGAACGCCGTCGCCAGGGCCATCATTTCAACCTGGTCACCCTGGTCGCCAGCGCTGCGCCGCGCTGCATGGCCGACGCGCGGCCATTCATGGCCTTCATGGAAGCCGAAGGGCCGATCAACCTGTGCTCCTCCAACATCGGTCGCTATCCGTTCCCCGAGCGGATCGGCGCCTTGCGCCTCTCCGACGCGCAGTTCCTCACCGGCATCTCGGTGAACGGCTACTTCGTGGCCGCCATCAACTCCAGCCATGGCCGGCTGTTCTGGAACTTCACCTATATCGACGAAGCGGTCCCCGGCGAACGCGCCGAACGCCTGGCCGAAGATTGCCTGGGCACCCTGCTGTCGGCGATCCACGCCCCCCAACGATCCGCCCTCGAGGAGCAATGACATGTTATTCACCAGCAAACCTCTCTCGCCCCAGGGCCGCCACGTACTGATCACCGGCGCCTCCAGCGGCCTCGGCCGGGAAACCGCGCTGCACCTGGCCGAACAGGGTTTCCAGGTGATCGCCGGGGTGCGCCGCCAGGAGGATGGCGAGCGCCTGGCGAACGCCTGCCCGTCCGGCCGGATCAGCACGCTGCTGATCGATGTCACCGACGAGGAATCCATTGGCCGGGCCGCCGCGCAGGTGGCGGAGAAAGTCGGCGATACCGGGCTCTGGGGCCTGGTGAACAACGCCGGGATCTGCATTTCCGCGCCGCTGGAATGCGTCTCCAGCGACCTGCTGCGGCGCCAGCTGGAAGTCAACCTGATCGGCCAGCTCGCGGTGACCCGGGCAATCCTGCCGCTGCTGCGCCGTGGCGGCGCGGCGCGCCTGGTGAACGTCACCTCGGGCCTCGGCTCGGTCGCCATTCCCTACCTGGGCGCCTACTCCGCCGCGCAGTTCGCCAAGGAGGGAGTGAGCGACGCCCTGCGCCGCGAGCTGGCGCCCATGGGCATCCAGGTCTCGGTGGTCAGCCCCGGGGCGATCTGGACGCCGATCTGGGGCAAGATCGCCAGCGAGGGCGAGCGCGCCCTGGCCGACGCCCCCGACGCCGTCGCCGACCTCTATCGCGATACCTACCTGCGCTTCCTCCAGGCCAACGAGGACGGCGCGCGCAACAGCGCGACCAAGCCCGCCGACGTCGCCGCCGCGGTGCATGCCGCGCTCACCGCGGCCAAGCCGCGGACCCGCTACCGGGTGGGCGCCGACGTGCGCCGCGGCACCCTGCTGGCGCGGCTGCTGCCCGATAGCGTGATCGACGGGATGTTCCGCCCCATCGTCACCGCCGCCCCGGCGGCGAAGGAGGAGCAACGTGCCTGATCGCAAACTGAGACTGGGCGAGGAACTGATCTCGCCACTGCACGCGCTCTACGACGGCCTGCAGGTGGACGGCGCGCCGCGTCCCGCGCATCGCGCCGCCGAGCATCCGGTGTGGGTGGTGACGCGCTACCGCGACGCGCGCAAGGTCCTCAACCATCCGGGCGTCCGCCGCGACGCCCGGCAGGCCGCCGAACTCTACGCGAAGCGTACCGGCAGCCCGCGCGCGGGGATCGGCGAGGGACTCAGCCACCACATGCTCAACCTCGACCCGCCGGACCATACCCGCCTGCGCTCGCTGGTCGGCCGCGCGTTCACCCCGCGCCAGGTGGAGCGCCTGCAACCGCATATAGAACGGATCACCGAGGAATTGCTGGACGCCATGGCCGGCCGCGAACAGGCCGACCTGATGGCCGACTTCGCGATCCCGCTGACCATCGCGGTGATCTTCGAGCTACTGGGCATTCCCGAGGCCGAGCGCGAACACGCCCGCCAGTCCTGGGAGCGCCAGGCGGAACTGCTGTCGCCGGAGGAGGCCCAGGCCCTGGCCGATGCGCAGGTCGACTACCTGCGCGTGCTGCTCGAGGCCAAGCGCCGGCAGCCGGCCGACGACGTCTACAGCGGGCTGGTGCAGGCCGCCGACGAGAGCGGCCAGCTGAGCGAGGCGGAACTCGTCTCCATGGCCCACCTGCTGATGATGAGCGGCTTCGAGACCACCATGAACATGATCGGCAACGCGCTGGTCACCCTGCTGGTCAACCCGGAGCAACTGGCGTTGCTGCGGGCGCAGCCGGAACTCCTGCCCAACGCCATGGAAGAACTGGTCCGCCACGACAGCCCGGTGCGCGCCTCGATGTTGCGCTTCACCGTGGAAGACGTAGAACTGGACGGGGTCACCATTCCCGCCGGCGAATACATCCTGGTCTCCAACCTGACCGCCAACCACGACGCCGAGCGCTTCGACGATCCCGACCGCCTCGACCTTACCCGCAACACCGATGGCCATCTCGGCTACGGCTTCGGCGTGCACTACTGCGTCGGCGCCTCGCTGGCCCGGCTGGAGGGGCGGATCGCCATCCAGCGCCTGCTCGCGCGCTTCCCCGACCTCCAGTTGGCGGTGCCCCACGCGGAGCTGCAGTGGCTGCCGATCACCTTCCTCCGCGCCCTGATCAGCGTGCCGGTGCGCACCGGATGCAGCGCCCCGGCGAACACCGCCTCCCACGCCAACCCGATCGAGAGGATCGCCCAATGAATGCCAAGGAAATTCTCGTCCACAGCCTGCGCCTCCTGGAAAACGGCGATGCCCGTGGCTGGTGCGACCTGTTCCATCCGGAAGGCGTACTCGAATTCCCCTACGCCCCGCCGGGCTGGAAGACCCGCTTCGAGGGCCGCGAAACCATCTGGGCGCACATGCGCCTGTTTCCCGAGCACCTGACCGTGCGCTTCACCGACGTGCAGTTCTACGAGACCGCCGACCCCGACCTGGCCATCGGCGAATTCCATGGCGACGGCGTGGCCACCGTTTCCGGCGGCAAGCTGGCGCAGGACTACATCTCGGTGCTGCGCACCCGCGACGGACAGATCCTGCTCTACCGCGACTTCTGGAATCCGCTGCGGCACCTCGAGGCCCTGGGCGGGGTCGAGGCCGCCGCCAAGATCGTCCAGGGAGCCTGAGCCATGCCGCGCGCCGCCGTGGTCTGCGGCCTGGGCAGCTACCTGCCCGAGGCCGTGCTCAGCAACGACATGCTCGCCGCCGAGCTGGACACTTCCGACGCCTGGATCAGCAGCCGCACCGGCGTGCGCCAGCGGCATATCGCCGGCGACCTCGGCAGCGGCGACCTGGCCCTGCGGGCGGCCTCCGCCGCGCTCGCCTCGGCGGGGCTGGAGCGAGTCGACGCGGTGGTGCTGGCAACCAGCACCGGCGACTTCTGCTGCCCGGCCACCGCGCCCAGGGTCGCAGCGCGCCTGGGGTTGGTCGGCGCGCTCGCGTTCGACCTGTCCGCCGCCTGCACCGGCTTCGTCTACGGCCTGGCCAGCGTCGGCTCGCTGATCAGCGCCGGGCTGGCGGACAGCGCGCTGCTGGTCGGGGTGGACACTTTCAGCCATACCCTCGACCCCGCCGATCGCTCGACCCGCGCACTGTTCGGCGACGGCGCCGGAGCGGTGGTGCTGCGTGCCGGCGATGCCGAGGAAGAAGGCGCGCTGCTGGCCTTCGACCTCGGCAGCGACGGCCACCAGTTCGACCTGCTGATGACCCCCGCCGTCAGTCGCGCCGAACGCAGTTCCGGACAGGCCTCCAACTACTTCCGGATGGACGGCAAGGCAGTGTTCGGCCAGGCGGTGACGCAGATGAGCGACTCGGTGCGGCGGGTGCTCGACCGGGTCGGCTGGCAAGCTTCGGACCTCCATCACCTGGTCCCGCACCAGGCCAACACACGCATCCTCGCGGCGGTCGCCGACCAGCTCGACCTTCCCGTCGAGCGGGTGGTGAGCAACATCGCCGAGGTGGGCAATACCGTCGCCGCCTCGATTCCCCTGGCCCTGGCCCACGGCCTGCGCCAAGGCATCCTGCACGACGGCGGCAACATGGTCCTCACCGGTTTCGGTGCCGGACTGACCTGGGGTTCGGTCGCCCTGCGCTGGCCGAAGATCGTTCCGACAATGGACTGAAGAGGGAAGAACAATGCCCAACGACATGGAAGACCATCTCCTCACCGTGCTCAGCGTCGCCAGCGGCGTGCCGAAGGAGGAAATCAGCCGGGACAGCAGGATGGAAGACCTGGCTTTCGATTCGCTGGTGGTCAGCGAGCTGTCGCTGAAGCTGCGCAAGGAGTTCGGCGTCACCGGGGTCGACGACGAACTCGACCTGCTGGAAACGGTGGACGAACTGTTCCAACTGGTCGAGAAGCACCGCGCCGCCTGAGGCCAGCGAACGCCGGCGTTCCGTCGCTTCTCTGCCAGGCGAAGGCGGTGCCGGGACATGGGAACGCGCATCGCCTTCGATCAACCAACACCAGAGCGAGATTCGCTGGAGGAAGAGGTGAGTCAGAACATGGATCTCACGATCGGGACGCATCGGGAGTCGGCTTTCTACGAGCTGGAGTTCGGACCGAGGACGATAATGACCCTGGCCAACTTTCCGGACGACGTGCTGCCGTTGTTGCAAATGGAAAGCCTGATGACCTTCGAGGCGATGGCCTACCTGCGCTGCGACGCACTGGTCGAGCTAGGCTGCTACGACGGCCGGGCGCTGGAAATCGCGCGCCTGCTCAATGCCCGCTATCTCGGCGTCGACCTCGACCAGCGGGCGATCGAGACGCTGCGCACGCGGATCGAGCGCGAGGGCATGAGCGATCGCGCGGACACGGTGGTCGACGACATCCTCAACCACACCAGGCGCGGTGCCTCGGTCGGCTCGCGCGCACTCTACCTGCTGCCGTTCAACCTGCTGGGCAACTTCCGCGAGCCGAAACGGCTGCTCGACTCCCTCGCCGAGCGCAGCGTGGCGGCGGTGGTTTCGGTGTTCGGCGACAGCGCCGAGGCCACCCGCGTCCGCCAGAGCTACTACCGCCGTTGCGGGGTGCAGGGCCTGGAGCTGCACGCGCGGGACGACGGCACCGTGTTCACCGGCAGCGACGGCTTCTACTCGCGCTCGTATTCGCGCGCCTGCCTCCACGCCCTGCTCGCCGAGTGCGGGCTGACCGTGGTGCGCAGCGCTTCGAACCTGTTCGCCCACTGCGTGACGGTGCTGCCCGAAGGCGCCGACCAGGGCTTCGGTTCGTCGGCGGCATGAGTCGCCGTCGTGCATTCATCGCGCGGCCACGGCACGGGCAGCTCGCCGTGGCTCGCTTCATCGTCGTCTGAACCGCTCGGGAGCTGGAAACATGCCTTTGATTGTCTACGTGCTCGGTGCCGCGATCTTCGCCCTGACCACCAGCGAATACATGGTCGCCGGGCTGATGCCGGCGCTGGCCGCCGAATTCGGCGTGTCCTTCGCCGCGATCGGCTACCTGGTCACCTTCTACGCCGGCGCGATGGCCGTCGGCGGCCCGTTGTTGACCACCGCCCTGCTCCGGGTGCCGCGCAAGAACGCCCTGCTCGGCCTGATCGCGCTGTTCGTGGTCGGCCAGGTCATCGGCGCCCTGGCGCCGGGCTATGCGGTGATGGTCGCGGCGCGACTGGTCACCGCGGTCGCCGCCGCGGCCTTCTTCGGCGTGGCGCTGACCGCCTGCGCCGAACTGGTCGAAGGCAACCAGTTCGGCCGCGCGTCGTCGCTGGTGCTCGGTGGCCTGATGGTCGGCACCGTGCTCGGCCTGCCCGTCGCCACCTGGCTGGGCGAATGGTACGGCTGGCGCGCGAGCTTCTTCGCGGTGGCGCTGGTGGCGGTGCTGGTCGGCCTGCTGGTGTTGCAGCTGATGCCGGCGATCCCGGGGTCGGCGGGCAGCGGTTCGCTGCGCGAGGAACTGAAGGTGTTCAGGAACGCCCATCTATGGTGGGTCTACGCCACCAGCCTGCTGCTGATCGGCGCCACCTTCGCCGGCTTCACCTATTTCGTGCCGATCCTCACCGAGGTCAGCGGCTTCTCCGCCTCGACCGTACCGCTGCTGCTGGTGGTCTACGGCCTGGCGACGCTGGTGGGCAACAACATCGTCGGCCGCCTGGCCGACCGCCATACCATCGCGGTCCTGGCCTTCGGCCTGCTGGCGGCCATCGCCGCGATGGTGGCCTTCGCCCTGTTCGGACAGGTTCCGGCGGTGGCGGTGGCGGCGCTGGTGGTGATCGGCCTGACCGGGGTGTCGATGAACCCGGCGCTGGTGACCCGCGGCGCACGGGTCGGCCATAACAACATGCTGGTCAACTCGGTGCACACCGCCTGCATCATGCTCGGCGTGATGGCCGGTTCCTGGATCGGCGGCCTGGGCATCGCCGGCGGATTCGGCCTGCAGGGCGCGCTCTGGGTCGGCGCGGCCCTCGGGGTGCTGGCGCTGCTGACCCTGCTGCCGGAGCTGCGCTTCGCCCGCACCCCGGTAGGCGGGGCGCTGGGCCGCTGAGCAGGATCCCTCAGGCACTGCGCGCCAGCCAGCGGCAGTAGCCGGAGACGCCCTCTTCCAGGCTCTGGAAATCGTCGCGGTAGCCCGCCTCGCGCAGCAGCTCCAGGTCGGCGCAGGTATGGCTCTGGTAGCGCGCCCGCAGCGACTCGGGGAACTCGCGGTAGCCGAGCAGGCCGCTTTCCACCGCCTGTTGCAGCGACAGGGGCGGCTGGTCGGCGTTGGCGCGGACGCTATTGATCACCGCCAGGGCGACCTCGTTGAAGGTCCGTGCCTGGCCGCTGCCGAGGTTGAAGATTCCCGAACGCTGCGGATGGTCGAAGAAATGCAGGTTGACCCGCGCCACGTCCTCCACCGCGACGAAGTCGCGCAGGTGGCCGCCGGGCGGGAAGCCGCCGTGTTCGCCGAACAGTTCGACCCGCCCGTCGCGGCGCAATTGCTGGTAGCAGTGGTAGGCCACCGAGGCCATCCGCCCCTTGTGTTCCTCGCGCGGCCCGTAGACGTTGAAGTAACGCAGGCCGACCACCTGGCTGCGCGCCTGCGGCAGCGCCCGCCGCACACGCTGGTCGAAGAGGAACTTGGAATAGCCGTAGACGTTCAGCGGCCGCTCGTACTGGCGCGCCTCGCGGAAGGTCCGGCCGACGCCGTAGACCGCCGCCGACGAGGCGTAGAGGAACGGCACGCCGAGTTCCAGGCTGCTTTCCAGCAGGCGGCAACTGTAGCGGTAGTTGTTCTCCATCATGTAGCGGCCATTGCTTTCCAGGGTGCTGGCGCAGGCGCCCTGGTGGAACAGCGCGCGGACCGTGCCGAAGTCGCCGCGGGCGTAGCGCTCGAGGAAGTCGTTCTGGTCCAGGTAGTCGGCGATATCGGCGTCCGCCAGGTTGCGGAACTGCTCGCCGTCGGTGAGATCGTCCACCGCGATGATGTCGGTCTCGCCGCGCCGGTTCAGCGCCTGCAGCAGATTGCTGCCGATGAAGCCGGCGGCGCCGGTGACGATGATGCTCATGGGCACTCCCTTCGACAGGATGAATGCCCCCAGGCTATGCCTATGCGCCGCGCCGCCCGTTGACCTGCAACAAGCCATGGGCGGACGGCAGCGGTTCAGCGGGAAGGACGATCGTTGTGCCCGAGGTCGCGTTGCGGGTCGATGCGGTCGCGAACCCGCTGCTTGAGCGCCTTGGCCTCGGGGAAGCCGCCGTCGGCCTTGCGCTCCCAGACCTGCACGCCGTCGCAGGTGATACGGAAGACGCCCCCGGTTCCGGGCTCCAGGCAGACTTTTCCGAGATCGTCGGCGAAGGTGCTGAGCAGTTCCTGGGCCAGCCAGGCGGCACGCAGCAGCCACTGGCACTGGGTGCAATAGGTGATGACGATTTCGGGCTTGGCGGTGGGCATGTCGGCGGCTCAGGGGAAACGGTCGCGCCTATAATAGCCGCCTTTTCACCCGGCTCCGGATCGTTCTCATGCGCCGCCTGCTGCTCGTACTGCTGCTCCTGCTTCCCCTGTCCGCCCTCGCCACGGAGGCCCGGCCGAAGATCGGCCTGGTCCTCTCCGGAGGTGCCGCCCGTGGCCTGGCCCATATCGGCGTGCTCAAGGCCCTCGACGAACAGGGCATCCAGATCGACGCCATCGCAGGCACCAGCATGGGCGCGGTGGTCGGCGGCCTGTACGCCTCCGGCTACACCCCCGCCGAACTGGAGCGCATCGCCCTGGAGATGGACTGGCAGCAGGCGCTGTCCGACGCGCCGCCGCGCAAGGACGTGCCGTTCCGCCGCAAGCAGGACGACCGCGACTTCCTGGTCAAGCAGAAGATCAGCTTCCGCGACGACGGCACCCTCGGCCTGCCGCTGGGGGTGATCCAGGGCCAGAACCTGGCGATGGTGCTGGAAAGCCTGCTGGTGCACACCAGCGACAACCGCGACTTCGACAAGCTGGCGATCCCCTTCCGCGCCGTCTCCACCGATATCGCAACCGGCGAGAAAGTGGTGTTCCGCAAGGGCCACCTGCCCCAGGCGATCCGCGCCAGCATGTCGATCCCCGCCGTGTTCGCCCCGGTGGAGATCGACGGCAGGCTGCTGGTGGATGGCGGCATGGTCGACAACATCCCGGTGGACGTGGCGCGCGACATGGGCGTGGACGTGGTGATCGTGGTCGACATCGGCAACCCGCTGCGCGACCGCAAGGACCTGAGCACCGTGCTCGACGTGATGAACCAGTCGATCACCCTGATGACCCGGAAGAACTCCGAAGCCCAGCTGGCCACGCTCAAGCCCGGCGACGTGCTGATCCAGCCGCCGCTGTCCGGCTACGGCACCACCGACTTCGGCCGCGTGCCGCAACTGATCGACGCCGGCTACCGCGCCACCACGGTGCTCGCCGCGCGCCTCGCCGAGTTGCGCAAGCCGAAGGACCTCAACAGCGAAGCGCTCGACGTGGCGCGCACGCCGAACCAGCGCAAGCCGGTGATCGACGCGATCCGCGTGGAGAACAACTCGAAGGTCAGCGACGAGGTGATCCGCCACTACATCCGCCAGCCGCTCGGCACGCGCCTCGACCTCGGCCGCCTGCAGGACGACATGAGCACCCTCTACGGCCTCGACTACTTCGACCAGGTGCAGTACCGGGTGGTCAAGGAGAAGAAGCTCAACACCCTGGTGATCCACGCCACCGGCAAGAAAGGCGGCACCGACTTCCTTCGCCTGGGCCTCAACCTGTCAGACGACATGCGCGGCGAAAGCACCTTCAACCTCGGCGGCAGCTACCGCATGAACGGCCTCAACCGGCTCGGCGCCGAGTGGCTGACCCGGGTCCAGCTCGGCGACCGCCAGGAACTCTACAGCGAGTTCTACCAGCCGCTCGACGTCGGCTCGCGCTACTTCGTCGCGCCCTTCCTGTTCCACGAGGCACAGAACGTCGACGTCACCGAGAACAACGACCCGCTGCTGCGCTATCGCCTGGAGCGCTACGGCTACGGCCTCAACGTCGGCCGGCAGATCGCCAACAACGGCGAAATCCGCCTGGGCGCGGTGCAGGCCTACGGCAAGGCCGACGTACGCATCGGCGACCCGAGCCTGCCGGACATCGACTTCACCGAGGGCTACTACGAACTGAAGTACTCGTTCGACACCGTCGACGACGTCAATTTCCCCCACGAGGGCGAGGAGATCGGCCTGACCATGCGCCGCTACGACAAGTCCCTCGGCTCGGACGACAGCTACCGGCAGTGGGACCTGCGGCTGAACAAGGCGCTCAGCTTCGGCGCCGACACCTGGGTGTTCGGCGGCGGCTACGGGCGCACCCTGGACGACGCCGAGGTGGTCACCTCCAGCTTCACCCTCGGCGGCGCCCGCGAGCTGTCGGGCTTCCGCCGCGACGCGCTGTCCGGGCAGAACTACAGCCTGGGACGGATCGTCTATTACCGGCGCCTCACCGAACGTTCCTTCCTGCCGCTGGACTTCCCGCTGTACCTGGGCGGCAGCATCGAGCGCGGACGCATCTGGAACAACGACAACGAATACGACAGCGGCTACATCAACGCCGCCAGCCTGATGATCGGCTTCGATACGCCGCTGGGGCCGCTGACCTTCAGCTACGGGATCAACGACGAGAACTTCAAGGCGTTCTACCTGAACCTCGGACAGAACTTCTGAGCGGAGTTCAGGCGATCAGCGCCAGCAACTCGCGCGCCTCGGCCTTCTGCCACGGGTCGCCGTGCGCCACCACCAGGCGCAGGATGCGGCTGGCCTGGTCGAGATCGCCGCTGTCGATGCAGGCGCGGGCCCGGTCCAGGCTGGCCGAGGCCTCCTCCGGCGGCACCGTGGCCGGCTCCGGCTGGTCGAGTTCGAGGTGTTCGTACTCGGCGACATCCGGCAGTTCATGGAGATTGCTCTCGAACGCCAGGGGCTCCTCCTCCGCCGGTTCCGCCTTGCCGGCAGCGGCGCGGCGCGGCAGGTCGGGGTTGTCCAGGGGATTCTCCAGGGCGCCCCAGTCGAGATCGAGATCGAGGTTGAGGTCGCCGAAGCCGTCGGCGCCCGAGGTCGCATCCGGCTGCTGCGCGGCGGGCGGCTCGGCCAGCGGCAGGTCGCTCCAGTCGTCGTCCTTGGTTGCCGCCGGCGTCTCGGTCGCCGGCATCTGTAGCAGCGCCGGGTAGCGTCCGCGCAACTCGTCGATGGCCTCCGGGTTGCCGCCAGTGGCCAGGGTTTCCTCGGCCAGCGCGTCGAAGCCGGCCGCATCGCCCAGCTCAGCCAGCACCAGCAACAGCTTCATCCGCGCGCTCAGGCGCTGCGGCTGCTCGGCGAGGACCTGACGCAGCAGGTCGCGGGCCTGTCCGTAGCGACCGTAGGCGATATAGATGTCGGCGCCGTCCAGCTTGTCCGCCGCAGCCATGGCGGCGCGCGGAGCGGCGGCCGGAGCAGGCGGAGGAGACGGCGGCGGGCTGGAGGGAACGGCGACCGGCGGCCTGGCCTGTTCCTCGACCTTTGCCGGCGCCGGTGCGGCCGCCGGGGGGCGCGGCGCACGGCGCAGCGGCAGGTTCAGGGCAACCCGGCGCTTCGGTTCGACCGCTGGGACAGGAGTCTCTTCGCGGCGGCGACGCAACAGCAATACGCCGAGCAGGGCGAGGACCAGCAGCAGGACGATCATCCAGCGCCAGTGCTGCGAGTCCGTCGGCGTTTCAACCGGTTGCGCAACCGAAGGCGCGGCCGCGGCGGGCGGCGGCGCCGCGGGCCGCACCGCCTGGCGCCGGGCCAGTTGCTGTTGCAGTTCGGCGACCTGGCGATCGCGCTGCTGCAGTTGTTCCTGCAAGGCCTGCAACTGGCGTTGCAGATCGTCCATCCGCTGGCTCAGTTCCTCCCGTTGCCGGGCCAGCGCCTCGGCCTCGGCATCCGCCTGGCGCTGCGCCTCGACGAGAGCCGCCGGAGCGTTTTCCACCACGGCGGCATCGGCTGGCGGCAGGACTTCCACGGCCGCCTCCTTCACGGCGCCGGGCGCGCCTCGCTCCGGCTGGTAGCCGGCCGGCAGGCGCAGGCGCGCGCCGGCCTTGAGCCGGTGCCGGTCGGCATTGACGAAGGCCTGCGGATTGAGCTGGTACAGGGCCTCCATGAGTTGCGCGCGATCGGCGTTGCCGGCACCACGCAGGCGTCCGCTGATGGCCCAGAGGTTGTCGCTGGGGCGAGCCAGGTATTCGTCGCCCGGCTCCAGCAGTGCCGGGTCTACGACGACCGCGGCACTACGCGGCGCAGGCGCCGGCGTCGAGGATTGCCGCTGCGGCTCGATCCCGCTGCGCGCGGCCGGAAGCATACGCGGCGTATAACCGAGCGGATCGAGCAGTACGGTGAATTCGCGGACGATGCGGCCGTTGGGGCGGGCCACCTCCACCAGGAAATTCAGGTAGGGCTCCTGCACCGGTCGGCTCGAGGACACATGGATGCGATTGCCACCGCGCCCCTGGAGCACCGGACTGAAACGCAGCTCGTTGAGGAACTGCAAGCGTTCCACCCCGGCCGCGGCGAAGACGTCGGCGCCCGCCAGGCGGACCTCGATCTCGTCCGCGCCGAGATCGCCGACGTCGAACAGTTCGATATCCGCATCCAGCGGCTGGTTGAGCGCCGAATGCAGGGTGATGTCCCCCACTCCCAGGGCGCTCGCCTGGCCGGCCAACAGGCACGACCAGGCACACAGCATGACACGCAAGGCTTTACCGGGCATTCCGTTCTTTTCTCCGCACTTCGAGCACGCAGCCGGCCAGCGGTCGACTGCTACATCTATTTCACGTTAGCCCGAATTTCGCCCCGTACAGGGCTGAACGCACCACATGGCGCGAGACATGGCTTTTTGCCATCACTGAATAGAGGAATGCCGTAGAAACGGTCAAGATTTTTCGTCAGAAAACCGACGAAAACCTCTGTAGAGGGCTTTCGAACGAAAGCCCTGGAGGTGATGCCATAAAAATGGCGATTCTAGCGGAATTTTGTGACGCAGTGCTCAGCGCTTTTCCAGGTTCGCCAGGATTCGCAAGAGCACCTGCTGGCATAGCGCCTGCTCGGACTCGTCGATGCCGGTCAGTACGTCGTTGCGAACGCTGGCGGCGATGGCCTCGATATCGGCGATCAGCACATCGGCCTTGGGCGTCAGCACGATGTGCTTGGCCCGCCGGTCCTCCGCCACCGCCAGGCGTCGTACCAGGCCCTGGGACTCGAGGCCGTCGAGCAGTCGCGCCAGGGTCGGGCCTTCGACCCCGACCGATTGGGCCAACTCGCGCTGGGTGGGCGAATCGCGATGGCGCGCCAGATGCAACAACACCAACCAGCGCGCCTGGGACAGGCCGAGGTGACTGAGGCGGCGGTCGAGTTCAGCGCGCCAAGCACGGGAAGTCTGGGCTAGCAAGGTGCCGAAATAGTGCTTGTCTGTCTGAGCCATAGGAAAAAAGAGGTCCGATATTTCATTTGACTAATTATTAGTCGGCTAATAATGCCCGTCCAATTTTCCCTCGTACAATGACAAATTGTCGCACGATATGCCCAGGCCAGGCCCCGTCTACCACTTGGCGTACTGGTCCTCGACGAAGCCCCAGAGCCGCTCGATCCTCACCTCGGCACGACCTCGCGGGCGCAGCACACCGCTGAAACAACCGAAGATCTGCTTGAAGTTGCTCGCCAGCAGACCGAGGTTCAGCCGCTCCTGGTGCATGCCGTGGGCCTCGAAGCGCAGCTCTACCTGGCCATCGTATGAACGGATGGTCCAGGGCCGCAGCGGCTGGTCGCGGTCGAAGTCGAAGCGCACGCTGTCGACCTTCAGCAGTTCGCCGTCCAGCCAGTAGCAGTTCTCGGTGAAGCTGGTCTCGTTGACCCCGCACGACAGGTTCAGGCCGACCCGCAAGCCGTCCGCCTCGCCGGACAGGCAAGCCCAGTTCCAGAAGGTTTCCGGGCGCATGTAGCCCGCCGACCAGTCGTGATGGGCGAAGGCGTCCAGCGCCTGCAGGTCGTGGTCGCCGAGGGCGCTGCGCACGTCGCCGCGACAGCGCACGCCGGCCACCTTCTGCGCATAGACCCAGCCGTTCACCGCGGTCGGCGTACACAGGCACATAGGCTGGAAGCTCGGCGCCTCCTCGCTGAAGCAGGCGTCGATGCGGGTGCCATCGTCGAGTTCCACCAGCAGGCGTTTCTCCCGGGGAGCCGTACGGTTCTCCAGGCGTAGCAGGTTGCGCCCCTGGCGCAGTTCGCAGACGCCGTCGTCCGGGGTCTGGGAAAACCGGGTTCCGAACCCCAGCGGCAGCTTGAAGCGCCGCTCCAGCATGCGTCCGCTGGAAGGCTGGTAGAGGTAGACGAAGCCGACGCCAAGCAAGCTCAGCTGGGCCAGGGCGCAGCCGCCGATCAGCTCCGGGCTGATCAGGCCGAAGTACTGGAACTGATGGAAGCGTCGCCATTTGCCCAGGGCCCCCACGCGCCGGCCCATCGGCGAACGGAAGTCGAAATCGCGGTAATTGATGTGCTGCGGGGCACTCGGGAAGATGCCGTAGTGCGGTTGGCCGTTGGCCTGGATCAAGCGCTGCATGGGGTCCGTCCGGAAGTCGTCTCGCGGCGGGGCCGGCAGCTCTGCGAAGAGCGGCCGTGCCTGCCATTTTTTCCTGTCGAACCTAGCATTCGCCGCTTCGTCCCGCAGTCACCGGCGGCGCCAGCCACAGGGACAAAATCGGCCATGGACTCAGGCCACCACCTGATTGCGGCCGAATGCCTTGGCTTCGTAAAGCGCGCGATCGGCATGCTCGTAGAGATCGTAGAGGCGCTTCAGGTCGTTGCCCGGGGTCGGCCACAGGCAGGACACGCCGACCGACAGGGTCACTTCGCGCGCCGTGTCCGACGCCTCGTGCTCCATGCGCAGCGCCTGCACCTGCGCGCGCAGCGCTTCCGCGCGCAGCCTCGCCTCATGCTCGTTGGCGCCGTACAGCAACAGGGCGAACTCCTCGCCGCCCAGGCGCACCGCCATGTCCAGCGGACGCCTGGCATTCGCCTCGAACACCGCGCCGATGCGCTGCAGGACCGCATCGCCAGCCTGGTGTCCGTAGCGGTCGTTATAGGCCTTGAAATGGTCGACGTCGCAAAGCAGCAGCGCCAGGGTCTTCTGTTCGCGCTGGGCCTGGCGCCAGAGGCGGTCGAGGTGCTGGTTGAAGCTGCGCCGGTTGTGCAGGCCGGTCAGGCTGTCGTGGTCGGCCATCACCCGCAACAGGCGGCTGATGAGGAAATGCTCGCGCGACTTGAACTCCAGCAGGTAGCAGCCGACCGCGCCGATCAGGTTACCGAACAGCAGGAACAGCAGGTTGTTGCCCAGCGGCTCCTGGGTACCCGCCCACCACTCGAAACCCAGGTAGGCGAGCAGCACCACCAACGCACAGCTCAATGCCTGCGACAACCGCAGGCCGGCGAGGAAATAGGCGGCGAAACTGACCAGCAGCAGGCCTTCGTAGGGATAACCTGGATCCGCCCGGTGCGCCAGGCCGACCACCGCCGCCGCACCGACGCCAAGGGCGAGGACGCAGGCGATGCTCAGCGGCACCATCAGCTGGATGTGCCGGCGCAGCATGATCAG
Source organism: Pseudomonas sp. KBN12P06040 (assembly GCF_037574965.1). Classification (NCBI taxonomy): domain Bacteria; kingdom Pseudomonadati; phylum Pseudomonadota; class Gammaproteobacteria; order Pseudomonadales; family Pseudomonadaceae; genus Pseudomonas; species Pseudomonas sp. KBN12P06040. Next base: position 1,844,587 of record NZ_JBBELS010000001.1, on the reverse strand, counting down.
GCAGCCGCAGACCAGTAGCAGGACCAGCACGCCAAGGCGCACCGCCAGTACGCCCCACAGCGGGGGACCAGCGAGGATCAGCAGGTCGATGCCGATGAACGCCAGCCAGACGAGCATGCCGACGCTGAGGGCGATGCGTTTCAGCGCGAAGCTGTCCTCCAGCATGTAGCGCCGGTAGTCACGCTCCAGTTCGGGAAGGAAACGCAGACCGCGGAAACCGCGGTTCAATTGGTCGGCATAGAGGTTGGAACGGGAGTCGTCCAACCGGTCCTTCTGTGTCACGCACACCTCTTCTCTTGGAGGGCTTGGCGTCACAGTAGACGCTTGCGAAGGACGTCACAAGATTGGCGTCAGAAAATACCGGCAAATGGCCATATCACGACTCCAGTTCCACCTGCAGGGCGGCGCGCACGCAGTGCAGCACGCCACTCGGCACCCGCTTGCCGAAACGCTCCTCCAGCGCCGCCACCGGCGGCAGTTCGCCGTCTTCCTCGAGGAAGGCGTCCTGGATTTCGCCGAGGAGTTCCTCGGGCAGATCCAGCGCCTGCTCCAGGCTCACCTGCTGACCGGCGATGGCCTCGGCGAGCATCGCGTAGACGTTCTTCTCGCTGCAATTGAGCTGGCGGGCTATCTGCGCCGGGGTCATCCCCGCACAGGCCAGGCTGGCCAATTCGTGGCGCAGGTCCTGCGGCGGCGCGGCGGGCGCCGCCGGCGAGTCGGTGAGGACATCGAGGAAGGCCTGGCCGTAGCGCTCCAGCTTGCGCGCGCCGACCCCGCTGACCTGGGCCATGTCGGATAGCGAGCGCGGCTGGCTGCGGAGCATTTCCAGCAGGGTCGCGTCGGGGAAGATCACATAGGGCGGCACCGAATGCTCTTCGGCCAGCTTGCGCCGCAGCGCGCGCAGGGCCTCCCACATTTCCCGCTCTTCGCTGCGCACCAATTGGCTGGCGGCGCTGGCGCCGCCGCTGGAGGAGCCCTTGGCGCGCTGTGGCTTGAGGTCGCGGCGCAGCTCCAGCCGCACCTCGCCACGCAACAGCGGACGACAGGCCTCGGTCAGGCGCAGGCCGCCGAAGCCGTCCAGGTCGACGTCGGCCAGGCCGCGCGCGACCAACTGGCGAAACAGGGTCCGCCACTCGTCTTCGCCGCGCCCCTTGCCGATCCCGAACACCGCCAGGTGCTGGTGGCCGAGACTGCGGATCTTCTCGGTCTCGCGGCCGAGCAGGATATCCACCAGATGGCCGACGCCGTAGCGCTGGCCGCTGCGGTAGATCGCCGACAGCGCCTGGCGCGCGGATTCGGTGGCATCCCAGGTTTCCACGCCGTCCACGCAGTTGTCGCAATGCCCGCAGGGCTGCGGCATCTCCTCGTCGAAATAGGCCAGCAGCGCCTGGCGCCGGCAGCGGGTTTCCTCGCAGAGCGCCAGCATGGCTTCCAGCTTGTGCCGCTCGACGCGCTTGTGCCGCTCGTCGCCCTCGGAACTCTGCATCATCTGCCGCAGCAGCAGGACGTCCTGCAGGCCGTAGGCCATCCAGGCGTCGGCCGGCAGGCCGTCGCGGCCGGCGCGGCCGGTTTCCTGGTAATAGGCCTCGAGGCTCTTGGGCAGGTCGAGGTGGGCGACAAAACGCACGTTGGGCTTGTCGATGCCCATGCCGAAGGCGATGGTCGCCACCATGATCAAGCCTTCCTCGTTGAGGAAGCGCTTCTGGTGGTGGGCACGCAGTTCGTTGGACAGTCCGGCGTGATACGGCAGCGCGGGGAAGCTCTGGTTGCCGAGGAATTCCGCGACCTCCTCGACCTTCTTCCGCGACAGGCAGTAGACGATGCCGGCATCGCCGCGCCGCTCGGAGAGGAAGCCGAGCAACTGCTTGCGCGGCTGCTCCTTGGGCACGATGCGGTAGAAGATGTTCGGCCGGTCGAAGCTGGAGAGGAACTGCTCGGCGTTCTGCAGGTGCAGGCGCTGGATCATCTCCTCGCGGGTACGCATGTCCGCGGTGGCGGTCAGGGCGATCCGCGGCACCTGCGGGAACAGCTCGGCAAGCTGGCCGAGCTGCAGGTATTCGGGACGGAAGTCATGGCCCCATTGCGACACGCAGTGCGCTTCGTCGATGGCGAACAGGCCGACCGGCAGTCGTTGCAGGAAGGCCAGCATGCGCGGCTGGACCAACCGTTCCGGTGCCAGGTAGAGCAGCTTGATCTCGCCGCGCTGCAGGCGCTCGGCGATGTCCCGCTGCTGCTCGGGGTTGAGGGTGGAGTTCAGCGCCACCGCCGGCACGCCGAGTTCGTCCAGGGTGGCGACCTGGTCCTCCATCAGCGCGATCAGCGGCGACACCACCACCGTCAGGCCTTCGCGCAGCAGCGCCGGGACCTGGAAACACAGGGACTTGCCACCGCCGGTGGGCATCAGTACCAGCGCATCGCCACCCTCGGCCACCCGCTCGATGATCCGTGCCTGGTTGCCACGGAAGGCGTCGTAACCGAAAACGTCTTTGAGGATGCGTAGGGCTTGCTCGCGCATGAAGGACTCCAAATCGAGCGGCGCATTATACGCCAGGGAGGCTCGATCGGGCCGGTACCTTGTCGCCGGAAAGGACGAAAACCTCAGCGATAGCGCTGACGTTCCTGTTTGAAAAGGATGCGGACGATGGCGAATTCGCGCTCCATCTGTTCGATCAGCGCCGGCGCCCGTTGCAGGTCGCCGCGCCTGGCGCTTTCTTCCAGCTCCTTGCAGTAGCCGGCGAGGAGTACCGCGCCCATGTTGCTGCTGCCTCCCTTGAAGCTGTGTGCGGTATGCCGCAAAGCCTGGGCATCGCCGGCCTGGAGGGCGGCATGCAGGCTGCGCAGGCGCTCCTCGGAGTCGAGCACGAAGGTATCCAGCAGGACCGGATATTCGTCCTCCATGACCTCCTGCAACGAAGCCAGAACACGATCATCGAGATGCGGCGCGGACATTCGATCGCTCCCTGAAGTCGACTTCCGATGCCCTACCCATTAGGAGCACCGCGACGAAAGCGCGATTATGCCTGAGGCGACCAGAAAAACTCCACGGACACCACCTTTCCGTCGGCCGACCACTGGCAACGATCGGACAATTCGCGGATCAGGCGCAAACCCCTGCCGCAGAGGCGTTCCTGACGCTCCACGGCATTCAGCGCGCGCTCCACGTCGAAACCTTCGCCGCTGTCCTCGACCCGCACCAGCAGACGCCCCCCCGCGCCATGCGGCGCCAGGTCCAGGTGCAGCCGCACGTAGCCGTCGCGCAAGGCCTGCAGGCGGCTGACCCGCTCCTGGTAATAGCGGGCGAATCCCGCCGCGTCGCTCTTCATCGTCGAATCGAGGCCGATGACGCCATGTTCCAGGGCGTTCGAATAGAGTTCGGCGAGTACCGTATATAGCGCACCGCCGCGCGCGCGCAGGTCGTGGACCTCGAGCAGCAGTTGCAGCACATGGGGCAGCGGGTTGAAATGCTTGAGGGTTTCGGCGCGGAATTCGAAGCTCACCGACCAGTCCAGCGGACTGCTCACACCGCTATCGGAAAACGCCAGCGGCGGACATTGCAGGCCGCTATCCGGCTGCAGCCGCACCTCGAGCATGCTCACGTCGTCCTGCACCGAGCCGCGGAACTGCGCCAGGCTGCGCTGGATCTCGTCGAACAGCGCGGACGGCTGGCGATTGTGCTCGAACAGCCGGAGCAGCCGCGCCTCGCCGAACATCTCGCCAGCCTTGTTGCTGGCCTCGAGGACACCGTCGGAAAACAGGAATATCCGATCTTCGATATCCAGCGGATAGGTTTCGCAACGGTCGCTGAACGCCGCCGGCTCGAGGATTCCCAGCGGCAGGTGGCGGGACACCAGGGCGACCCGCTCGCCGCTGGCGGCGCGCAGCAGGTAGCCGTCCGGCAAGCCGCCGTTCCAGACCTCCACCAGTTCGCGCTGGAAGCTCAGGTTGAGCAAGGTGGCGCAGCAGAACACGCCGACCGGCAGGATGCGCTTCAGCTTGGCGTTCATCTCGCGGAGGATGTCGGCCATCGGATAGCCCTTGGCGGTCATCCCGTAGAACACCTCGGCCAGCGGCATCGCGCCGATCGCCGCCGGCAGGCCGTGGCCGGTGAAGTCGCCGAGCAGCACGTGCATGCCGCCGGACGGCTTGTAGGCGGCCAGCAGCAGGTCGCCGTTGAACAGCGCGAGGGGCGATTGCAGGTAGCGCACGTTGCTGGCGTTCAGGCAGCCGGAATGGGCCACCTTGTCGAACACCGCCTTGGCCACCCGCTGTTCGTTGAGCAGGTGCTCGTTGTGCCGGACGATCAGGTCGCGCTGCTCCAGCACCGTTCGTTGCAGCAGGTGCAGGCGTCCCATGGCGTTGATCTTGGCTTCGAGGATCACCCGGTTGTACGGCTTGGAGAGGAAGTCGTCGCCGCCCGCCTCCAGGCTCTGCACCAGCGCCTCGGTTTCGCTGAGGGAGGTGAGGAAGATGATCGGCACCAGCTCTTCGCCAGCCTGCTGCTTGATCCGCCGGGCAGCCTCGAAGCCATCCATCACCGGCATCATCACGTCCATCAGGACCAGTTGCGGCCGCTCGGTCTCGAACAGCGCCACCGCCTCCAGGCCGTTGCCGGCGGTCAGCACGCGATGCCCCTGGCGGCTGACGATGGTCGACAGCAGCAGGCGGTCGGCCGCGTTGTCCTCGGCGATGAGAATCGTCAGGCTCTCGATCCGCGCCGCCGGGGGATTCATCTCAGCTGATCTTGAACAACTGCTCGAAGTTGGAGATGGCGAGGATCTTGCGCACTTCCGGGCTGCAGTTCGCCAGGCTGATCTGCGCGTTCTCGCCGCCGGCGTGGTCGCGCAGCAGCAGGAGCATGCCGAGGGCCGAGCTGTCCAGGTAGGTGGCGTTGCGCAGGTCGACGACATAGCGTCGCGGAGTGATCGCGACGCGCTCGTAGGCGTCGCGGAAGTCCTGATGGGCCCCGAAGTCGAAGCGCCCCTGGATCTGGATGGTCAACTCTTGCCCATCGGCCGAGGGCAGCGCAGTGATGGCCATGGAAGTCTCCTGGTAGGCGTGGCGGATCGAGGGAACGCTTGAATCATGTAAGCAGTTCCCCGGCAAAGCGGCAACTTGCCAGATCACCTGACTATCAGAAATATCTGTCAATACAACTAGATCGCGCAGTCCTAAACTGCCCCGCTCCGAGCCAGCCGTCCTGTACCGAGCGGGCTGCGACGGCGCCGCCGCGCGTGGCGCTCGGAGCCTGGGCAGTGGGCGAAAGTCTCGTCCCACCTGCCCGTCCCAAGCGGACCCGCGCCAGGCTGCCAGGTCACCCCCGGCGCAACCTGGCGCGGGTCCGCTTCCTTGCGCTACTTGGCCCGGTAGATGATGCCCGGGCTGCACTGCACCATCTGGTAGTGGTCGGGCAGGTTGTTCAACGCCTCGGAGGCGCCGAGGAACAGGTAGCCGCCAGGCTTGAGCGTGCCATGGATGCGCAGCAGGATGTCGCGCTTCACCTCGGCGGAGAAATAGATCAGCACGTTGCGGCAGAACACCATGTCGAACTTGCCGAGGCTGGCGTAGCTGTCCAGCAGGTTCAGGGCGCGGAACTCGACGCGGCTGCGGATCGCCGGCTTGACCGCCCAGCGCCCCGGTCCCTTGGCGTCGAAATAGCGTTGCAGACGCTCCGGGGACAGGCCGCGGCCCATCGCCAGGGTGTCGTATTCACCGGCCTTGGCGGCGGTGAGCATCGACCCCGACAGGTCGGTGGCGACGATCTGCACGCCCGCCTTCAACTGCCCCAGGTTGGTCTTCTCGAACTCGTCGATGGCCATCGATAGCGAGTACGGCTCCTGGCCGGACGAACAGGCCGCCGACCAGATCCGCAGGCGCTGCCCGCCGTTGGCCTTGATCAGTTCGGGAAGAACCCGCTGCTTGAGCACCTCGAACGGGTAGGTATCGCGAAACCACAGGGTCTCGTTGGTGGTCATCGCGTCCACCACCATCTCGCGCAGGCCGCCGCGCTGGGTCTGGATGCGCTGCACCAGCTCTCCCAGGCTCTTGATGCCCTGCTGCTCCATCAGCTTGTTCAGCCGGCTCGAGACCAGGTACTGCTTGTTGCTGCCCAGCACAATGCCGCAGGTCTTCTCGAGGAAGACCCTGAACAACTCGAAATCCGCATTAGCTGCCGACACGCATAAGCCTCTTCGCCCTGGGCGACCGGAACGCAGCCGGTCGCCCGTATTCACATTGTTGTCGAGGGCCGATCGCTCAGCCCGCGTCCACCGCCTTGATCCGCTCCACCACCCGCGCCGCCAGATCGTCCGGACGGAACTTGGCGAGGAAGTCGTCCGCACCGACCTTCTTCACCATCGCCTGGTTGAAGACCCCGGACAACGAAGTATGCAAGAGAATGTGCAGTTTCTGCAGGCGGGGATCGCTACGGATTTCCGCCGTCAGGGTATAACCGTCCATTTCCGGCATTTCGATGTCGGAGATCAGCATCAGCAGCTCGTCTTCCGGACGCCGTCCCTCGGCGAGCATGTTCTGCAGGTACTCCAGGGCCTGGCGCCCGTCGTTGAGCGCGGTCATTTCCACGCCGACCGCCTCCAGGCAACGGGTCACCTGCTTGCGCGCCACCGACGAATCGTCCACCACCAGCACCCGCTTGGTCACCGCGCGGCTCTGGGTCTCGGCGTCCACCACTCCGTGGGACACTTCCTCGGACGTCGGTGCGACCTCCGCGAGCACTTTTTCCACGTCGATGATTTCCACCAACTGCTTGTCCACCCGGGTCACCGCGGTCAGGTAATGCTCGCGGCCGGCGCCCTTGGGTGGCGGATGGATCTCTTCCCAGTTCATGTTGACGATGCGCTCCACCGAGCGCACCAGGAAGCCCTGCACCTTGGTGTTGTACTCGGTGATGATCGCGAAGCTGTTGGTCAGGTCCTGCAACCCGCGGCGGCCGGTGGCCAGCGCCAGGTCGAGGATCGGAATGGTGCCTCCGCGGATGTTCGCCACCCCGCGCACCACCGGGCTGGACTTGGGCATCACCGTCAGGCGCGGGCATTGCAACACCTCTTTCACCTTGAACACGTTGATGCCGTAGAGCTGGTTACCGTCCAGACGGAACAGAAGCAGCTCCAGACGGTTCTGTCCGACCAACTGCGTGCGCTGGTTGACTGAATCCAAAACACCGGCCATTGGCGCTCCCCTCAGACGGTCGTACCGGACTCCGGCACGACCATTGCTTAACCCGTTGCATGAAACAGACAACGACAGTTTTTCGACGAATAATGGCCCGTAGCCATATTTCTCTACGGTTTTTACCCGTTTTGCTCGGGCTCGGCTACCTGTGCGCGGCTAACAACAGCCAGGCCCAGGGTTTTACCGCTCCCGAGGTACTTATCGGCTCCACCCAGGGGTTTCTTGAATTCAAGGTAGAAGAATATCTGCAGAATAGCGGACTCGACGGGCGCTACCAGATTCAGGTCAATCGCGTCGACCCGCGCTTGCGCCTGGCCGAATGCGACAGGGACTTGACGCTCACCCAGGAAAGTCCGGCACAACCGATCGGCAGGGTCACCGTGCGCATCGGTTGCGAAGGCAGTGCGCCCTGGACCATCTTCATGCCGGCGCAGGTGAAACTGTTCCGCCAGGTGGTGGTCGCAGTGCAGCCGCTCAAGCGCGCGCACGTGCTGGAGGATGCCGACATCGCCCTGGTCGAGCGCGACGTCGGCCTGCTGACCCAGGGCTACCTGACCGATCCGGCCCGCGTCGTCGGGCAGAAACTGCGCCGACCGGTGGTCAACGACCAGGTGCTGGCGCCGGTCTTCCTCGAGCAGGCCGAAGCCGTGCGCAAGGGCGATCAGGTGGTGATTCTCGCGCGCACCGCCACCATCAACGTCAAGATCCCCGGCGAGGCGCTGTCCGATGGCGCCCCGGGCCAGCAGATCCGCGTGCGCAACCTGCGCTCGCAGCGGGTGATCAAGGCCCGCGTGATAGAGCCCGGCACGGTCGAGGTGAATATGTAGAGGGAAAGCCGTGGCCGGTAGCGCTGGCGCTACCCCGGCGGGTTTCTCTAAACTGGGAAACGACGCACGAAAATAAGTCCTAAAGTTTTTCAAGCCTTCGCCGAAAAGCTAGGCAAGCGTCCAATACCTTCGAGGTTTACAACCATGGTCATCGACTTCAACCGGCTGAATCCCGGCAGCACGCCAGCCACCACCGGCCGTACCGGCAGCACCGCCGCGGGGCGTCCCGACGCCACTGGCGCCGACAAGGCAGGCCAGGCCGCGACTTCCGCTCCGAAGAGCGGCGAGTCGGTGCAGATCAGCGAAACCGCCCAGAACATGCAGAAAGTCACGGACCAGCTGCAGACCCTGCCGGTGGTCGACAACGATAAGGTTGCCCGGATCAAGCAAGCGATCGCCGATGGCACTTATCAGGTCGACAGCGAGCGTGTTGCCATCAAGCTGCTCGACTTCGAATCCCAGCGCTGACCTCGAAGGACGCGCTGGAGGACATTGGACGCCGAATGAACTCCCGAGCCCGAGATGCCTGACTCCCCTACCCTGCTCGATCTGTTCGCCGAGGATATCGGCCACGCCAGCCAACTCCTGCAGTTGGTCGACGAAGAATTCCAGGCCCTGGAACGGCGCGAGCTGCCGGTCCTGCAACAGCTTCTCGGGGCCAAGCAGCCACTGATGCAGCAACTGGAGCGAAATGGCCGGGCCCGCGCGGAAATCCTCCGCGAAGCCGGCGTTTCCCTCGACCGCGAAGGCCTTGCCCGCTACGCCCGCGAGCGCGCGGATGGCGCCGAGCTGCTGGCGCGCGGCGACGAACTGGGCGAACTGCTGGAGCGTTGCCAGCAGGCCAATCTGCGCAACGGGCGGATCATCCGCGCCAACCAGGCTTCCACCGGCAGCCTGCTGAACATCCTCCGCGGCCAGGACGCCCCGAGCCTGTACGACAGCCGCGGCGGCACCGCCTCGAGCAGCCGGCAACGCCCGCTCAGCCAGGCCTGAACCCGACCAGCACACGTATCAAGGCACAGTGCTATCATTGAGGCATTCGTGCCCCAGGAGAGCATTGAAGGTGCCCAACCCGTTCGTCGAAGAAGCGGGGCCGCAACCCCCGAAGGTGCTCAAGGCCCCCGTGGAAATCCAGGCCAACCTGCGCCTGCTGCAGGATAGCCGCGACTCCCTGCTGATCACCTTTGCCGATCGCAACCAGCGCTTCCAGAGCTTCCTGGTAGACATCGACCGCGACCGCGGGATGGTCGCGCTGGACGAACTCATCCCCAACACCGGCGAACGTTTCCTGCAGAATGGCGAGGCGTTTCGCGTCGAAGCCTTCCACGAAGGCGTGCGTATCGCCTGGGAATGCGAGCGCCCGGTGCAGTTCGGCGAACACGACGGCGTTCCCTGCTACTGGGCCGCCCTTCCCGCCGAAGTGCTCTACCACCAGCGCCGCAACGCCTACCGCGCCAGCATCAAGCAGAGCCAGCCGATCGCCGCGGAAATCGCCGGGGAAAAACTCCGCGCGCCGCTGAGCGGACAACTGCTGGATATCTCCGCCACCGGCGCCAAGCTACGCTTCGCCGGCAATGTCGCCGAACGCCTGCATCCCGGCGAGATCTACGAAGACTTCAGCGCCCAGTTGCCACAGGGCGCGATCAGCAGCGCGATCGAACTGCGTCACGTGCGCTTCGACGAAAAGCTCGACGCGACCTTCGCCGGCGTCCGCTTCAGCGAGATGAGCGGCCTCGCCCAGCGCCAGGTGGATCGCTTCGTCTACCAGTTGCAACGCGAAGCCCGGCGCTTCGAGAAAGACGAACTGTTCTGAGTCTCACAGGACCACTCCCAGCGCCGCCAGGCGCGGCAGGTCCTCGGGACGGTCGACGTCCCAGAGCGCCGGCAACAGGTGATGCTCCCAGCCCAGTTGCCGGAGACGCTCGCAGGTCAGCGCCAGCAGGCGGTCTCCGCCCCAGGGCATCGACTCGAACAACAGCGGGTCGACCCGGGTCAGGCCGAGCAGCGCGTAGCCGCCCCGCTCCACCGGCCCCAGCACCGCCTGGTGGCGGCCCAGGGCGGTGCAGGCCGCTTCCAGGTAGTCGCCGTCCAGCACCGGGCAGTCGTGGCGAATCAGCAGTACCGCCTCGCTTTCCGCCAACCCCAGCGCCGCGATACGCCGCATGCGCTCGCCGGGATCGCCGGCCGGCTGGCTCATCAGGCTCCAGCCCAATGCCATAGCCAGCGTCTGCAGATCGCTGTCCAGATCGTCGTCGAACCAGAGGATGCGGGCACTGAAACCGCGATCGGGCAGGCGCAGGGCGCGTTCCAGCAATACCCGCTGCAAGCGTCCCGCGCTCTCCTCGCCGATGGCCTGGGCGATCTTCGGCCGCCGCTGCCCTGGCGGCAGGTTGCGCACCATCAGGTGAAGGGAAAGCGTCGGACTCATCGCAACCTCTCCTGCCTATCGGCTCCCGCGGCGAGCGGAATTCAGTTCTGCATCGCGCCGTCGGCCTGCGGCGCGTCGGGCTCGCCATCGACCATCTGTTCCTGCACCGCCTGTTCGTCTACCCGCGGATCGAGCGCCGCGACCAGCGGGGAGCTGGTCATGTTGTCCGGGGTCGGCACGTGGTGCAGCGGCGCGTCGTCGACCCGGTGCAGGCCGCTGACCTTCTCCGGATGGACCCGCCATACCAGGATCAGCGCGCAGGCGCTGACGAACGCATATAGCATGTTAGCGCCAAACAGCCGCATCAGCGCGCCGGCCGCCAGCGGCCCGATGCAGGCGCCGACGCCGAAGGTCACCAGCAGCATGGCCGTTAGCGAAACCCGTCGCTCGGTCTCCACGTGGTCGTTGGAAAAGGCCACTGCCAGCGGATAGAGGGTGAACTGCAACATGCTCGCGGCGATTCCCAGGGCCAGCAGCAACGCCAGTGGCATCTGTTGCAACAATGCCAGCGGCAAGGCGAACAGGCACAGCAGGATGGCGCAGGCGCGGATCAGCCAGGCGCGGTCGCGACGGTCGGACAGCCAGCCGAGCGGCCACTGCACCAGCAGCCCGGCGAAGATGCAGGCGCCCATGTACAGGCCGACCTCCTCGTTGGGCAACCCCAACTGGTTGGCGTACAGCGGCGCCAGGCCATAGAAGGAGCCGACCACCAGCCCCGAGACCAATACGGTGGTCAGCGACTGCGGCACCCGGCGGATGAAGAAACGTGGTTCGAGCGGCGCCGGGCGCAGCGCCGCGGGGTGGATCTTGTGGGTCAGGGCCAGCGGCACCAGGCACAGGGCGAAACAGAAGGCCACCAGCATCAGCAATTCCGGCCCCAGTTGCGGATGCGCCACCAGGATCATCTGGCCGAGCACCAGGCCCAGGTAGGAAGCCGCCATGTAGCCGCCGAACACCGCGCCGCGCTGGCTGGCATCGGCCTGCTCGTTGAGCCAGCTCTCGATCACCATGTACTGGCACATCAGGCCCAGGCCCATCACCATGCGCAAGGCGATCCACGCCGGCAGCCAGGGCAGCAGGCCATGGCCGAGGACCGCGGCGGTGACCACCCCGGCGCAGGCGACGTAGGCGCGGATGTGGCCGACCCGGGCGATCAGCCGGTGACCGACCTTGCCGCCCAGCACCAGGCCGAAGTAGTTGGCTGCCATCAGCGCGCCGACCCACAGGCCGTCGACCTTGTCCGCCGCCAGGCGCAGCGCCAGGTAGGTGCTGAGCAGGCCGGAGCCGGTGAGCATCAGCAGGGTAGCGAAATAGAGAGCGCGAAAAGAGAAGAAAATCCGCCGCATCGGACCTCCGGTCCCGTACAAGGGAGCCGGCGCCGCTCGCGGACTGCCCGGCTCGCACAGCGTTGGAGTCCCGGGGAGGCCCCGGGACAGGACGCGGGATGCCGAAGCCGGCACCCGACACCACGACCCTGCCGCCGCGAGGCGGCAGGGGGTGACACAGGGCTAGGAAAGTACCACGGTGGATCAGGCCTGGGCTGCCAGGACGCGACGCTCCCAGGGGCTGATCTCGTCGAAGAAGCTGGTCAGCTCCATGCTCTTGGTCGCCACGTAGCCTTCGACGAACTCGCTGCCGAACAGTTCGCGCGCCAGCGCGCTGCCTTTCAGGCGCCGCAGGGCATCGTACATGGTGCAGGGCAGGGTCAGCTCCTCCGGTACCTCGAACTCGCCCTGGATCGCCGGGCTCGGCTCCAGTTCGTGCTCCAGACCGTAGAGACCGGCGGCCAGGCTGGCGGCGATGGCCAGGTAAGGGTTGGCGTCGGCGCCCGGCAGGCGATTCTCGACGCGCCGCGCGGAGGCTCCGCTGGCCGGGATGCGCAGGCCGGCGGCGCGGTTGTCGTGGGACCAGCAGGCGTTGTTCGGCGATGCGTAGGGATGGCAGAGGCGCTGGAAGGAGTTCACGTGCGGCGCGAAGAAGGGCGTGAAGTCCGCCAGGCAGGCCTGCTGGCCGCCGATGAAGTGGCGGAACGCGGCGGAAGGCTCGCCATCGGCTTCGCTGAAGATGTTTCGCCCGCCGTCCAGTTCGACGATGCTCTGGTGGATGTGCATCGAGCTGCCCGGCGTCTTCGCCAGCGGCTTGGCCATGCACACCACGATCAGGCCGTGCTTGAGCGCGACCTCCTTGAGCAGGTGCTTGAACAGGAAGGTCTGGTCGGCCAGCAGGACCGGGTCGCCATGCAGGAAGTTGATCTCGAACTGGCTGGTGCCCATCTCGTGCATGAAGGTGTCGCGCACCAGGCCCAGCGCATCCATGCAGCGGTAGACGTCCTCGAAGAACGGCCGCAGGCCGTTGTTGGAAGACACGCTGAAGGCCGAATAGCCCAGCTCGCGCCGGCCATCCGGCCCCAGCGGGGCCTGGAACGGCTCGTTGGGATCGGTGTTCGGGGCGAAGACGAAGAATTCCAGTTCGGTGGCCACCACCGGTTGCCAGCCGTGGGCGGCGTAGCGCGCCACCACCTGCTTGAGCAGGCCGCGGGTGGACAACCCGGACGGCGTGCCATCCAGTTCCTGCGCGTCGCAGATGGCGAAGGCGCGCGGAGTGTTGCTCCAGGGCAGGCGATGGACCTGGGTCGGCTCGGCGACCAGCGCCAGGTCGCCATCGTCGCTGCCATAGAAGCGCGCCGGCGGGTAGCCGCCCATGATGCATTGCAGCAGCACGCCACGGGCGAGCTGCAGGCGCCGGCCGCTGAGGAAGCCCTCGCCGGTCATCACCTTGCCGCGCGGCACCCCGTTGAGGTCGGGGGTGACGCATTCGATTTCTTCAACTCCAGCCAGCCGTTCGGCGAGTGAGCCTTGGCCTTCGATAGTCATGACTTCTTATCCTTGTTGGTATCGCGGATGCCGCACCGGGCGGCGGCCGCGTACAAAATACGCATCGCTTGTTCAAGATATCAAGCATGCGGCACATTCTCGCGTGTGCAAAGCCTTTCGCCGCAGAGGCGTTCTGCCTTGCCTGCCGGGTACGAGGAAAAACGCCGGCCAGGCGTATATCCTCTGTGCCTTCGCCGCCCTACCCGCCACAGGAGTACTGCCGTTGATTCTCGGAACACCCAAGGCCGACTGGCTCGCCGAATTCCCGCGCCTGGCCGACCTGATCGCCCTGCGCCCGAGCGAGTGGTTCAACCCGGCCATCGCGCCGAGCGCCGAAGCCCTGGCCGACGTCGGCCTCGGCGCCGCCGACGTGGCCGACGCCAGCGCCCGCCTGCAGCGCTTCGCCCCGCTGATCGCCCGGCTGTTTCCGGAAACCGCCGCCAGCGGCGGCATCATCGAGTCCGACCTGGTCGAGGTCGCCGCCTTCCACGATGCCCTGCGCCAGCATTACGCCGCCGAACTGCCCGGCCGGCTCTGGCTGAAACGCGATAGCCACCTGCCGATCTCCGGCTCGATCAAGGCCCGCGGCGGCATCTATGAAGTGCTCGCCCATGCCGAGCGCCTGGCCCTGGAGCACGGCCTGGTCGGCCTCGACGACGACTACTCGCGGCTGGCCGAGGCGGATTGCCGGGCATTCTTCGCCCGCCACCGGATAGCCGTGGGCTCCACCGGCAACCTGGGCCTTTCCATCGGCATCATCGGCGCCGCGCTGGGCTTCCAGGCCAGCGTGCACATGTCCGCCGACGCCCGCCAGTGGAAGAAGGACAAGCTGCGCGCCCACGGCGTGACGGTGGTGGAGTACGCCTCCGACTACAGTGTCGCGGTGGAACAGGGCCGCCGCGAAGCGGCCGGCGAGCCCTACACCCATTTCGTCGACGACGAAAACTCCCGCGACCTGTTCCTCGGCTACGCCGTCGCCGCCGAGCGACTGCGCGGCCAGCTGGACGCCGCCGGCATCCGCGTCGACAGCGAGCACCCGCTGTTCGTCCACCTGCCCTGCGGGGTCGGCGGCGGTCCCGGCGGGGTGGCCTTCGGCCTCAAGCTGGCGTTCGGCGACGCGGTGCACTGCCTGTTCGCCGAGCCGACCCATTCGCCCTGCATGTTCCTCGGCGTCTATACCGGCCGCCACGAGCAGGTTTCGGTGCAGGACTTCGGCATCGACAACCACACCGCCGCCGATGGCCTGGCGGTGGGGCGTCCGTCGGGCTTCGTCGGCCGCGCCATGCAGCGCCTGCTCGACGGCTACTACACGGTGGACGACGACGAGTTGTTCCGCCTGCTCGCGTTGCTCGAGCGCAGCCAGGGCATCCGCCTGGAACCCTCGGCCCTGGCCGGCGCGCCGGGCATCGCCCGGGTCACCCGTGAGCCGCAGGGCTATCGCGAACGCATGGGGCTGACCTCGGCGCGCCTGGCCAATGCCACCCACCTGGTCTGGGCCACCGGCGGCGGCATGGTGCCCGAGACGGAAATGCGCGCCTACCTGGAGCGAGGCCGCTCGCTGCTGGACTGACACCGACACGCGCGGGGCGCCACGACCGTCCCGCCACCTCCCGACGAGGACCTTGCATGCGCACACCCGCCTGGCTCGGCAGCGGCATGCCGCTGCTCTTCGTGCTGCTCTGGAGCACTGGATTCCTCGGCGCCAAGTTCGGCCTGCCGTACGCCGAGCCCTTCACCTTCCTGGCCATCCGCCTGCTCCTCGCGGCCGCCCTGCTGGCCGCCTTCGCCCTGCTCAGCGGTGCGCCCTGGCCGGGCTCGGCACGGCTGGCCGGGCATGTCGCGGTCGCCGGCCTGCTGGTCCATGGCCTGTACCTGGGCGGGGTGTTCCTCGCCATCGAGCACGGCATGTCGGCCGGCCTGACCTCCCTGTTGGTCGGCCTGCAACCGCTGGCTACCGCGGCCCTGGCCGGCATCTGGCTCGGCGAGCAGGTCAGCCGCCGGCAATGGCTGGGCCTGGCGCTCGGCCTGGCTGGCGTAGCCCTGGTGGTGCTCGGCCGCATCCACGGTGGCGCCGACGGCCTGGCCTGGGCCGCGGTGCTGGTGGCGCTGGCGGCGATCACCTGCGGCACGCTGTACCAGAAGCGCTTCTGCGGCGGCATGGACCTGCGCACCGGCGGCGTCGTCCAGTACCTGGCCAGCGGCGCCCTGCTCGGCCTCGCCGCGCTGCTTTTCGAAAGCCGCGAGGTGCAGTGGAGCACGCCGTTCGTGCTGACCCTCGGCTGGCTGGTGCTGGGACTCTCGTTCGGCGCCGTCGGCCTGCTCTACACGCTGATCCGGCACGGCGCCGCATCGAAGGTGGCGAGCCTGTTCTACCTGGTGCCGCCAGTGACCGCGCTGGCCTCCTGGCTGCTGTTCGACGAGCGCCTGGCGCCGGCGGCGATCGGCGGCATGCTGCTGGTGATGCTCGGCGTCGCGCTGGTCAACTGGCCGGGCCGACGCGCCTGAGGCCTCAGTGGCTGTAGTGCCGGGTGGCGGCGAAGCGGTTGAGGAACAGGTGGATCACCAGCACCGTCATCAGCGTGATCAGCACCGCGAAGCACACCGAGGTAAATCGGTAGAGCACGCTGTACATCATGTCGTGGGTCGGCGTCAGGTACTGGCCGAGGACGATCGCCAGGGTGGTCAGCGCGCCGAAACCGATCCCCGGTACGCCGTTCTCCAGCATGTGGATGCGCGCGCAGAACATCGCCGAGATCCACAGCAACAGGGCGACGAAGGGCAGGATGTCGTAGTGATCGTAGAGCAGCACCTGCAAGCCCACCGCCAGCGCACAGCCGAGCAGCGTACCGAGGGCGCGGATGCGCCCGGCGAAGTGCACGCCCTTCCAGTGCATGGGGAACAACACCAGGATCGAGGCGATCTGCGCCGACAGCGAGTCCTTCAGGTCGAAGGTCTGGAAGACCACGAAGGACAGGGTCGCCACCGTGGCCCCGAGCAGCGTCTCGTGGCGCCGGCTGGGGGCGTCCTTGGCCGGCGCCTGGCGCGGCGGCCGCGGTTCGACGTCGGGGAACAGGTAGAACATCAGCACGGCGATGGCCACCGTCAGCCAGGTGGCGACCATGTTGCTGGCGAGCATGTCGAACAGATCGACGTCCGGATAGCTGGCAAAGTGCAGCAGCATCGAGAGGAACACCGAACTCAGTGCGCCGAAGAAGAACAGCGGGCCGCGCGCCATCAGGGCGAAGCGGTAGACGAAGAGGCCGAAGACGATAGGCGTCATCAGCAGCGGCCGGTCGCCGAACAACCCGTACAGCACCAGTACCTCGACGCTGATCACCACCGAGTTGGCGAGGAACTGGCGGACGATGTGCAGGTTGATCACCGGCGTCAGGCCGAGCAGCAGCATCGGGTAGACGCCGAAGAACGAGCCGTAGTCCCAGTTCATCAGCTTGCAGACGAAGAACCCCAGGGTGCCGCCGCCGGCGATGCGCAGGCACTGACGCAGGTCGTTGGCGGACATCGCGAGCTTGGCCGGCATGGCGTCAGTAGACGTAGTGCAGCAGGCTGATGGCGACGATCTGCGCGCGACCGAGCAGGTGGCTCAGGCCGTCGCCGGGATACAGCTGCACGGTGGCCTTGGCACCGGTGGGCAGCAAGCCTTCGGGAAGTTCGTCGAGCACCACGTGCAGGCGCTGGCGCTGAGCGTCGCGGACCCAGCGGTCGGAGGTGACCGGCGCGGCGAGGTCGCCGTTGGCGTCCAGCTGGCCCTCCTTGACCCCGGCGTCGATGGCCGCCACCCGCGCGCCGAACACTTCGCCGGGACGCGCGTCGAACACCACCGCCGCACGGTCGCCAGGGCGCACGTAGCGCAGCGATTTCTCGCGGAAGTCGGCGACGATGTCGATGCGGTCGTCCACCAGCGCCGCCACCGGCGTACCGGCCGGAACGTAGGTGCCCGGGGTCAGTTGCAGGTTGCTCAGGGTCCCGGCGCGGTCGGCCCGGACGCTGCTGTATTGCAGTTGCAGACGGGCCTGGGCCAGGGCGTTACGCGCCTGGCGCAGGCGCAGGTTGTCCTCGCCGGCCGTGCCGCGTCGCGCGGTCAGCTCGCCGATCCGCGCCTGGGCCGCGGCGACCCGGGCACGGGCGGCCTGGGCCTGGGCGCTGACCTGCTCGTGCATCTGCTGCGACACATGGTGGCGCTGCACCAGTTGGGCGGTGCGGCGCGCCTCGCTGTCCAGCTCGCCGGCGCTGCTGCGCGCGGCCAGGAGGTCGGCCTTGGCCGAGGCGATGGCGGCATCCAGCTCGCGGTTGGTGCGCTCGGCTTCCTCCAGTGCCAGTTCGGCCTGGCGCACGGCCAGTTGGAACGGCTCGGGATCGAGGCGGAACAACACTTCGCCGGGCTGCACGTGGCCGTTGTTGGACACCAGCACCTCGGCGACCTGACCGCTGACACGCGGCGCGACGCGCACCACCGGCCGGGTCAACTGGGCCTGCGGGGTGAGCGGCATCCACAGGTCGGCGACCAGGAAGTAGACGAACAGCAACACGAATACCGCGATAGCGACTTGAACCCAACGGGCAAATCGTTGATCGGGAGTCATAGGGTACGAGCCTCGAATCCAGCGGGAATGCAGTCGCCGCAGCGGGGCCTGAATGCGGGGGTTGGCGCGGCCGGGATGGAACCGGCGACCCGGACGACGGCCAGTGGGTAGCCGTCGCCGCTGCGGCGACCAGGTGACGCAGTATATTTCGAGACAATCGCCCCTGGCCTGCCGGCATCGGCAATAGATCATTACAGACAGCGTAACAATCGAACGAGCGGGCCGGCAGGCGGCTGCCATAGACCGGCACCGGGCCATGCATCGCCAGTGCCCGGACACCCCTGTAGCCCTCCTGCGAACTCTAGCAGTGGTCGCGCCCGGTCGACGGCGTAGATTGGCTGAACGATGCGTCCTTCCTGCCTGCGCATCGCCTGCCGCCAAGGACTGCGGATCTCTCCCGACACGCCATACCGCGCGCCAGACGGCTGCCTGAAAAGGCAGGCCAGGTATTCAGTGGAGATACATCATGGCAACACAAGGAGTGTTCACCCTTCCCGCCAACACCCAGTTCGGCGTCACCGCCTTCGCCAACTCGGCCGGAACCCAGACGGTGAACGTGCAGGTCAACAACGAAACCGTCGCGACCTTCACCGGGCAAAGCACCAACAACGGCATCATCGGCAGCAAGGTGCTCAACTCGGGCGGCGGCGGCAAGGTGCAGATCCTGGTCAGCGTCAATGGCCGCTCTTCGGATCTGGTTTCGGCGCAGGTGATCCTGGCCAATGAGCTGAACTTCGCCCTGGTCGGCTCTGAAGACAGCACCGACAACGACTACAACGACGCCGTCGTGGTGATCAACTGGCCGCTCGGCTAGCGTAGGAAAAGGCGGCGGGGACGCTTAGCCAGTTCCCCGCCGACCGTCATCGACGAGAACCGAGAGTCTTCTCGTACGACATGCGCATGTCGGCCGCCCAACCGTCCAGCACCGCCTTGACATCGTCTCCCGTGATCGGCTGATCGGAATCGTCCAGCGCCTTGCCGGTGCCCTGGCGCACCATCTTCGCCAATACCTTGTTGTCCCCACCGTCGAGCAGCATGGCCTCGGTGGCGATCTGGGTATCCTGGTCGCGAATCCCGACCGCCGTGCTCATCCCAGCAGCGATCAGCGCGATGGGGATGACCTCGTATGGCCGTAGACCCTGGGTATGGCTGGAAACTGCGGTGATCGCCGGTTTCAGCACCAGGATCCCCGGGCCGGGGGCGCTGGCCAGCGGCAGGCTCTTGCCCAGCTCACGGCGCAATGCCTGATCGTAGTAGGTCGTGATGTCCGCAAGCGTCTTCGCGGAAACCTTGTCGTTCGGTTTCGGGACCGGATAGAACCTGCTGGGCTCGATGTAGATCCGCTGGTAGCGCCGCACGTCCGCCTGCGGGTCTACCCAGCGCAGGAGCGGCGCTCCGGAAGGCGCGGTGGCAGGCGCCAGCGTCGAATAGTCACCGATGAAGCCCGAGTAGTTTTCCGGCTTGACCTGACCATTGGAACAACCCACCAGCGCCGCCAGCAGCGCGCAGGAAACGGCAACTCGAAGTCGTTTCATTAAGAGCCTCGAACAGGGAAAGGAATGTCGCCGAACAATGGAAAACGCTCAGTCGAGAGCGAGTCGCTCAGAATATAGGCAGAAGTTGCAAAAACGGAAATCGCTTGCCGACGCTATATTCGGAATTGCTCCGCAACTCTCGAAGAGCGAATTCCTTTTCATTTCAGAACTGTTATGAATGCGCAGGAAAACCCAGCTCCGGAATATTGAGAAGCCCTAACCGCGGGAGCCGCAGTTCATCTGCGCCTCTTCGCACAGCGACGGCCCGCAGGCGCGCCGCCCCCCGTCTGTCCAGGGCAAGCCTGCGCTTTCCCGCCCGAACGCTACCGAACTTCCGGGCATATTAAAGTCGCACTGGACAGCGGCTTCGAATTCTACCCGAGCGCCTGCGGAAGACGATCCACTCCCAAACAGAATCGAAGAACTTGGAGAGAATCGCCGCAACCCAAGGAAGATGCTTCGACGAACGTTCCGACATCGGCATGCCCCAGCCTGTTGCCAGAAAACAGGCCGGTATCGCTCAGGCGGACGGCTCGTCTCCCAGCAACTCCCGGGCGATCTTCAGGATCGGCTCGCGTCGCTTCATCGCCTCCCGTGACAGGTACTGGTGCGCCTCGCGCTCGTCCCAGCCATGGCGCTGCATCAGCAACGCCTTGGCCTGGTTGATCCGGGCCTGGCCGGCAATGCGTTCCTGGAGCTGCTCGGTCTTCTGCTTCAGCTTCGCCATTTCCTCGCTGATGCGCCGCGCCGATACCAGCACAGGCAGCACCCGGTGGGCGTCGAGCGGCTGGGTGATCACGCCGTGGCACTCCAGTTCGATGATCTGCGAGAGCACCGCGGGGCTTTCGTACTCCACCAGCGCCACCAGGGTAGTGCGCGGAGTTCCGGCGGCGAGCAGCGCAGCGATCTCGTCGTGGTGGCGATTCTGGAAAATGCTGGTGAAGACCACGTCCACCGGCACGTCGAAAGCTTCCGGCGGCGGCCAGCACTGGCGCACCGAACAACCGATGCGGATCAGCTGCAAGACCAGGGCGTCGCTGACCTCTCCCGGCGGGTTGAGTACCAGCACCTGCAACTCGCGCAGGCTGCCAAGCAGCGAGTTGGCGCTCATGGGAGCGCTCCCCCGCCCATGCTGGCGGACCAGTCGTCGAGGTTATGCACGACGACATAAGGATCGGGGCGAATCGGTTCGGGCGACTGCCAGCGGACCTGGAACACGCCGCGCGCATCGATTTCCGCGATGCGCGAAGACAGGCGGCTGTGGTTGTTCTGGCGCTCCACCCGGACCGGCCCCTGCGGCGCGTCGATGCAAATGTCGTACAGGTGCCGCTGCACGTCTTCCACTCGCCAGTTGCCTGCGGCCTGCGCGGCGCGGCCAAGCAGCAAGGTCTGCCAGTAGGCCGCCTCGGCCCAGGCGGTGATGGTCGCGTTTTCCGGGAAGAAGCCATGGCAGGCCTGGACGAAGGCGCGGCTGGCGGCCGTATCGATGCTGGAGAAGTACGGCGCGACCACCACCTGCCCCTCCGCCACGTCGCTCTCCATCTTCGCCACCTCCGCCTCGCTGGTGGTCAGGCTGGCGATCGGCGGCCGCCTGCCATCGCCGTAGCGACGGGCGATGGCGCGATACAGCTCGGCGGTGCCGGTGCCCACCACGGTGGAGAAGACCACGTCGGCGCGCGCCTGGTAGATGCGCTCGACGGCGCGCTGCACGTCGTCGTCGGAGGGATACAGCGGAATGTAGATTTCCTCGAGCACCGTGCCGCCGTGCTGGCGGTACAGGTGGCGCATCACATGGTTGCTTTCCCGCGGATAGATGTAGTCCGAGCCGATGAACACCACCCGCTCGCCGTAGTGGCGAATCAGGTACGCCGCCAGCGGCGCACTGTTCTGGTTCGGCGCCGGACCGCCGTAGACGATGTTCGGCGAATACTCGAAGCCCTCGTAGGGAGTCGGGTAGCAGAGCAGCGCGTCGGCGCGCTCGACCACCGGCATCACCGCCTTGCGCGTGTGC
The DNA here is from genome assembly GCF_037574965.1 of Pseudomonas sp. KBN12P06040. Lineage (NCBI taxonomy): Bacteria > Pseudomonadati > Pseudomonadota > Gammaproteobacteria > Pseudomonadales > Pseudomonadaceae > Pseudomonas > Pseudomonas sp. KBN12P06040. The sequence continues at coordinate 1,823,124 of NZ_JBBELS010000001.1, read as the reverse complement.
GACATGTAGCAGCCCACGAGGAACCGTACCCCCCGGTTGCGAATGAAGTCCTCGGCGCACAGCCGATAGCGGTCCGGATCGCCGCCGGGGTCCTGGGACAGCGTATCGATCGGGCGACCGCCGACGCCGCCCTCGCGATTCAGTTGCTCGACCGCGAGCAATGCGCCATAGCGCTGCGAGCGCTCGATATCGGCGGTGACACCGGTTTCGGAGAACAGCAGGCCGATCAGCGGCCGCTCCTGGTGCGATCCCATCCGTTTCCTCTCCTGTGACTGTCGCTCAGCGCCGCACGAAGCGAACCCGCTCGTGCTCCAGGCTCGCCAGGTAGGTCGTGCAGTTCCCGTCGCCCGGCTGGTGGTGGTCGAGCAGATGCTCGGCCAGCGGTACCTCGAGATGATGACGGACGCTGCGGCGCAACGCACGGGCGCCGAACTGCCGGTCGAAGCCGGCGCGGGCGATCTTCGCCAGCACCTCCGGGGTCGCCTCCAGGCGGCAGCGATGCTTCTCCAGGCGCCGGTTGAGCCGCTGCACCTCCAACTCGACCAGGCGCGCGACGACGTTGCGTTCGATCCAGTTGAAGGTGACCACGCTATCGAGACGATTGACGAACTCCGGCGAGAAGGTCTTCAGCAGCCGGGCCCGGACCATCCCGTCGATGTCCCGCCGCCGGCGTTCGCCGCCGACCGGCAGCAGGCGCCAGGGCACGCGTTGGCGACGCTCGTCGTAGCGCTGGATCTCATGGGCGCAGAGATTGCTGGTCATGAACACCAGGGTGTTGCGGAAATGGTAGGTGCGTTCGCCGGAAGCGACCCGCAGCAGGCCGTTGTCGAGCACGTTGAGCAGCGCATGGACCACTTCCGGGCTGGCCTTCTCCAGTTCGTCGAAGAGAACGATGCCGGGGCGCCCGGGACTGCCGTCCAGCTTGTCCTGCTCCAACAGCGTGGTGCCCTCCTTCGCCCCGACGTAGCCCGGCGGCGCACCGGTGAGGGCGGCGGCATAGTGCTCCTGGGACAGGGTGTTCATGTCCACCCGGCAGAACCCCTCGGCGTCGCCGTGCAGGGCCCTGGCCAGGGCGCGCACGATCTCGGTCTTGCCGACCCCAGTGGGGCCGAGGAACAGCGCGCTGAACAGCGGACGGCGCGGGTCGGCGATGTCCGCGCGAACCACCTTGAGCATGTCCTCGACGGCCTGTAGCGCCGGTTCCTGGCCGAGCACCTCGGCGCGCAGGCAGTCCATCACCGCCGCCGGGTCGAAACGGAAGCGGCTGTGCAGGGCGCTGCGGTGGCTCAGGTGGGCCTGGAGCAGACTCGCCTCGGCGAGATTCTCCCGCGCCAGGGCCTGTTCCTCGTCCTGCTGCCGGCGGGACTGGTCGAGCATGTCGCTCAGAAAAGGCATGGATGAAACTCCTTCTGCCACAGGGGGGAAATGGCGGAGACGGCGTGCCGCGCGACGGCACGCCGGGCTGGCGGCGTCTGCCGTCAGGCCTCCTTCTCCAGTCCCTCGTAGGGCAGCCGGCCGACCGGGCATTGCGCCACGCCGGTAGTCGAGCGGGTCAGACGCTCGACATTCTCGCGCGCCTTCTCGGCGTCGGTGACCCAGGTGCGGTAGAACTCGAACGGACATTCCGCCAGGCCCCGGTCGCCATCGCCGGATGCCTGCAAGCCGCTGTAGCCACGGTGGAGGATCTTGAACAGGTGGTTCTGCGACTGATCGTTGGCGCGCGCATCGCGGATCTGCGAGAGCGACAGCTGGGCGTACTGGATACCCATTTCCTCCTCGCCGCACTCACCGAGGGTACGACCGTCGAAGCCGATGATCGCCGAGTGGCCGAAGTAGGAATACACGCCGTCGAAGCCGGCGGCGTTGGCCACCGCCACATAGCAGTTGTTGGCCCAGGCCATGGCCTTGGCCATCATCACCTGCTGGTCCTTGGCCGGGTACATGTAGCCCTGGCAGCGCACGATCAGCTCGGCGCCCTTCATCGCGCAGTCGCGCCAGATTTCCGGGTAGTTGCCGTCGTCGCAGATGATCAGGCTGATCTTCATGCCCTTCGGCCCTTCGCTGACGTAGGTCTGGCCACCGGGATACCAGCCCTCGATGGGGCACCAGGGAATGATCTTGCGGTACTTCTGGACGATCTCGCCGTTGTTGTCGATCAGCACCAGGGTGTTGTACGGCGCCTTGCGCGGATGCTCCTCGTGCCGTTCGCCGGTGAGGGAGAATACGCCCCAGACGTTGGCCTTGCGGCAGGCGCGGGAGAATATCTCGGTTTCCTCGCCGGGGATCGCCACCGCGGTTTCCATCATCTCCGCCGGATCGTACATGATGCCCTGCAGGCTGTACTCGGGGAACACCACCAGGTCCATGCCGGGTAGGCCCTGCTTCATGCCGACGATCATGTCGGCGATCTTCCGGGCGTTGTCCAGGACCTCCGCCGCGGTGTGCAGGCGCGGCATCTTGTAGTTGACCACCGCTACTCCGACGGTGTCGTTGCTGCTGGAAATATCGCCGTGACGCATGGATATCACCTCTTGTTGTTATTTTTTCGGGACGAAAAAAGGCCCTCCCGGGTAACCCCGGGAGAGCCCATTTGCTCTGTACGTATGCGTTAGGTTAGGTCCCGCGACATCGACGCTGATGCGCATGACCTGATGGCGCCACTTATAAGCCCCGTTGAAAAGACCTGTCAAGGCTCGGGTAAGACCATGTAATCGGCGCGCTCGCGAAAGCGCACGGCGCGCGCCTGAGATAGCATGCAGCCATCATTCGCACAGAAGCTTCGCCAATGAAATTCGGACTCTTCGCCTCGATCGCCCTCTTCCTCCTGTCGGTCTGCGCACTTCCGGCGCTGGCCGCCAATAGCCCCTGCTCGGGAAAGAAAGGCGGTATCGCCGGTTGCGACGGCGATATCTTCCTCTGCAACGACGGCTCCATCAGCGCCTCGAAGCGCAGTTGCGCGGCCTACTTCGGCAACGCCGGCGGACGTACCGGACAACCCGCCGTACAGCGTCTGCAAGGCACGACGCAGGGCTGTGCCTGTGGCAGCGGCTCGTTCTGCACGGGCCCGCGCGGAGGGGTGTACTGCCTGACGCCGGGCGGCAAGAAAAGCTATCGGAGAAAGTGACGGCAAGCGGACTGTCGAAGCGGCGAGGGAAGCTGGAGCAGAGCATGAAATGGCGTCCCGGAGAGGGGTCGAACCTCCAACCTTCCCCTTAGGAGGGGGATGCTCTATCCAATTGAGCTACCGGGACACGCCGGACATGGCGAGCGGTGCGCCGCGTCCGGGCGGCATGTTAACGGCAGAGAAAGCGTTTGTCATGCCACTGCCACCAAGGCTGCGCATAATTTTCCGCAACCCTGGAGGTGCAGCATGAACCAGACCGTCACCATTCCCGCCGCACAGGACCTGCCGGAGGCCCCGCGCCAGCCGCGGATACCGGACTCCCCCTTCGCCAGCTTCGACGTGCGGATCGCCAGCGAGCACGACGCGCCGCGCCTGTCGTTGCTGCTACAGCAACTCGGTAGCGCCGATCCGCGCCCGGACCCGGCGTTGCTGGCCATCCAACTGCAACGACCGCGCGGCGACCGGGTCACCCTGGTGGCCGAGCGCGGCGAGCGCCTGCTCGGCACCTGCACCCTGCATCTGATCGAACACCTGGCGCACGATTTCGCCCGCTCGGCGATTCTCGAAGACATGGTGGTCGACCGCCACGCCCGCGGCCAGGGCGTAGGCCGCGAGCTGATCGGCCGGGCCGTGGAGCGCGCGCGCAGTTGGGGCTGCTACAAACTGGCGCTTTCCAGTCACCAGGACCGGGAAACCGCGCAGCGCTTCTATGCCGCGCTAGGGTTCACCAGCCACGGCGTAAGCCTGGCGCTGCATCTGGGCTGACAGCATCATGCATTTTGCAACCGGCAAAATGCCAATCCGTGCAAAGTGCATGCGAGAGAGTCTCGGACACATATATAATTCATTGATTTAAAAGGATTTTTTATAGAAAAAAGTTGGCACAACCGCTGCTACAAGACCCTCAGGATCAAACCTTGGCCATCTGCCTGGCAAAGCTACGAAATGGAGGTGAACATGAGCAGCTCACGCAACCTGGTCGGCACCGGACTTCTTTCCCTGCTGGCTCTCGTAGTCTTCCAGAACAGCGCACTGGGCGACGAGGACAGGACGCAGGAACGCAACGGCGAAAAGCCGGTAGTGCTGGACAGCAACGCAACACCGCAGTGGGCACCCGCTGCGCAGCGACTGGTGATCCAGGCGCCCGAAGAATCCCCGCGCATCGTCACCGTAGGCGAGGACGAGCGCGGCACGGCGCTGGTGACCGCGGCCGACGAACAGGCCTGGACATTCTGACGAAGCAAGCGCCGGGAGACCGGCATCCAACGACGCTACACCGCCGCACAGGTCCCCGGGATGCTGGCGGGCGGAAGGGAGAAAGAACATGTGGATCCTGGCTTTGCCGCTGACCGCCCTGGCCCTTTCGGTCGGCGTCTACGGGCTGCTCTGGCTGATAGAGCGCGGAGGAGACGAATATCCAGCGAAGCTTCCGCTGAGCGACAAGGGCGCCACGGAACCTCGGCGCCACTGAGCCGGCACAAGGAACAGCGAGCCCGACGGAGAGGGCTCCGGGAGTGAAACCATGTCACGATCCGCCGTCATTCTTCTGTTCGTGGTGATCGCCAGCGCGATCCTGGCGCTGAGCCTGCCGCCCGATGCCACCCTCCTCGCCTGGTGCGCCTGGGGACTGCTGGGCATATCCGGCGCCTGGCTGCTGTTTGCGCTGGTGGTAGGTCGGCGAATCCGCTTCGATCCCAGCCTGGACTGATTTCGCCCACAACGCCTTGCCGGGCGCTACAGCGGCAGGCACATGCCGTCGTGTGCCAGTTCCACCCCCTCGGGCAACGCAGCGGGGTGGTCCAGCAGCCAGGCGTCCAGCGCATGCCCGACGTGAGTCAACACGGCCCGCCGGGGACGCAGCGATTCGATGCACTCCAGTGCCCGCGTCAGGTCGTTGTGGTTGCGCGGCGGCCGCTCCTGCGGCGGCATCGAGCAGTCCAGCACCAGCAGGTCCAGCGGCGCCGCGAGCAATCGCGAGGCGCTGTCCGCCGGCAGCCCGACGGTATCGGTGAGGTAGGCCAGACGCCGTATCGTTCCCTCCTCGGAAGCCCCCTCCAGCAAGTAGCCGAAGGTCGGCTTCGAGTGGACCAGCGGTAGCGCGGTCGCCGCCAGCGCGCCCCACTGGCGCCGCTCGAAGGCGCCGAAGGGCTGGCTGAAATCGAGGATGCCCGGATGCTTGTAGAGGTCGGCGAGGCCCTCCGGGTCGGCCGGGCCGTGCACCGGGATCACCAGACCCTGGCCCCAGCGCAGGTGCAGCAGGCCCTGGGCGTGGTCGGCGTGGTAATGGGTCTGGAGGATGCCGTCGAGGCTATGGGGCGGGAAGCGCTCGCAGAGATCGACCAGGCCGCTGTCGATCAGCCAGCGCTGGCCGGCGCACTCCAGCAGCGCGCTACAGGGACGGCGACGCAGGCCGGCGTCGGCGCGGGCGTTGCGACAGGCCGGGCAATCGCAACCGTAGACCGGCACCTGGCGGGCGTCGCCGGTGCCGAGCAGGGTCAGGCGCATGCGCGGTCGCTGCCGAGACGGGCCAGGAGGGTGCGTAGCGTGTCGTCGAGGTCACCGGAGTTGTCCAGTTGGAATAGCGGGCCCTCCAGGCCGGCGGCGAACTCGGCGTTGCGCGCCAGGCGCGCCTCGATTTCCTCGGGGCTTTCCCGGCCGCGCGCCAGCAGGCGCTGGCGCAGCACCTCGGGTTTCACCCCGAGCAGGACCGCGAGCAGATCCGGATAGCGCCGGCGGGCCTGCGCCAGGTAGCCGCGCGAGCCGTTCACCAGCACGTCGTAGCCCTGCGCCAGCCACTCGTCGATCTGCACTGGGATGCCATAGCAAAGGCCGTTGGCGCGCCAGCTCATGGCGAACGCCGAGGCCCGCTCGAGGGTGTCGAACTGCGCCGGAGTCACCGCCTGGGCGTCCTCCCCCACCGCTTCCGCGGAGCGCGTGATCACCCGCCGCACGATACGGCAGCCGCGCAGCGCCAGGGGCTCGCGCGCGGCCTGCAACAGGCTGTCCTTGCCCGAGCCGGAAGGCCCCATCAGATAAATCAGTCTGCCTGTCATCAGAACACTCTCTGCCCGCCGCGCCAGACCTGGCGCACCACCGGCTGGTTGTTGCCGAGCGCCCGCGCCTGCAGCAGATCGGCGCGCAGGCCGACGCGGATTTCGCCACGATCGGTCAGCCCGGCGGCCAGCGCCGGGGTACGGCTGACCATCGCCACCGCGCGCGGCAGGTCGTAGCGGATCGCATCATACTCGCTGTGCTCGCCGGCGAGCAGCAAGGCCGCATGCAGCAGGCTGGCCGGATAGTAGTCGCTGGAAAGGATATCCAGCACGCCGATTCCCGCCAGTTGCGCCGCCGCCACGTTGCCCGAGTGGGAACCGCCGCGGACCACGTTGGGCGCGCCCATCAGCACCTGCAGGCCGTGCTCGTGGCTGGCCCTGGCGGCCTCCACGGTGGTCGGGAACTCGGCGATGGCCATGCCGTAGCCGGCCGACTCGCGGACATGCGCGAGGGTCGCGTCGTCATGGCTGGCCACCGACAGGCCGCGTCCCTGGCAGACATCGACGATGGCCGCACGGGCGGCGTCGCTGTAGCGCTCGGAGTTGGCTACCTGCTCGACGATGAAGGCGTCCATCTCGGCATCGCTCAGGTGGTACTTGCCCTGGTAGTACTCGCGGTACTTCTCCAGCCTGGCGAACTGGCGCTGGCCGGGGGCGTGGTCCATCACCGAGACCAGTTGCACCAGCGGATGCTCGACCAGTTCGCGGAACACCTCCAGCGTCTGCGGATGGCTGACCTCGCAACGCAGGTGCAGGCGATGGTCGGCGCGCGCGTCGCCGCTGGCGGCGGCCTCGCCGATGGCCTCGAGCATCTTCGGCAACTGCTGCATGCGCTTGCCCTTGGGGTTGACGTCGCCGATGGACAGCGCGTCGAACACCGTGGTGATTCCCGCGGCGACGATCTGCGCGTCGTGCGCCAGCACCGCCGAGGCCGATGGCCAGTCGACGCCGGGACGCGGGGTCATGTGCTTCTCCAGGTTGTCGGTGTGCAGCTCGACCAGACCGGGCAGCAGGTAGTCGCCCCCCAGGTCCTCGGCCCCGGCCAGGTGGCTGCGGCCTTCGTCGACCGCGGCGATCAGGCCGTCGCGCAGCAGCACGCTGCCGACGAAGACCCGCTCGGCGCTGACTACCCGGGCATTGCTGAGAACGCGTTCAGACGACATGGGCTTGCTCCTGGCGTGAAAGCTCCTGGCTCATGTCCAGGTAGCGGCTGGCCACCGCCTCGCGGGCGGCGCGGTCGTGGAAGATGCCGATCAACGCGGCGCCGGCGGCCTTGGCTTCGCCGATCAGTTCCAGCACTACCTGGCGGTTGGCTTCGTCGAGGGACGCGGTCGGCTCGTCGAGCAGCAGGATCGGCCACTCGACCATGAAGCCGCGGGCAATGTTGACGCGTTGCTGCTCGCCGCCGGAAAAGGTGCCCGGCGCCAGTTGCCAGAGGCGTTCCGGGATGTTCAGCCGGGCCAGCAGGCTGCGCGCCCGCAGTTCGGCGCTGTCGCGGCTCCAGCCACGGGCCAGGGCCGGCTCCATGACCACGTCGAGGGTCGCCACCCGCGGGATCACCCGCAGGAACTGGCTGACGTAGCCGAGGGTCTGGCGGCGCACGGCGAGCACCTCGCGAGGCTCGGCGCCGACCAGTTCCAGCCAGTCGCCGGCGTGGCGCAGGCGGATGCTGCCGCCGGCCGGCAGGTAGTTGCCGTAGAGCGTGCGCAGCAGGGTGCTCTTGCCGGCGCCGGAGCGTCCGTGGAGCACCAGGCATTCGCCGCCGGCGACATTGAAGTTGAGCCCGCGCAGCACATTGAGCACTACGCCCTGTTGCTGGTGCAGGGTGAAGGTCTTGCTGAGGTCGCGGACCTCGATCAGGTTGTTCATCGCTACTTCTCCGGGCGCCCGTCGCGCGGACCGGCGCCGACGCTTCGGCTCAGGGTTGCAGGACCGACGACACCAGCAATTGCGTGTACGGATGCTGCGGGTCGTCGAGAATCTGGTCGGTGAGACCGGCTTCCACCACCCGCGAACGGCGCATGACCATCAGGCGGTCGGCGAGCAGGCGCGCCACCGCCAGGTCGTGGGTGACGATCACCACCGCCAGGTCCAGCTCGCGCACCAGGCCGCGCAGTAGGTCGAGCAGGCGCGCCTGCACCGACACGTCGAGGCCGCCGGTGGGTTCGTCCATGAACACCAGGCGTGGCGCCGAGACCAGGTTGCGGGCGATCTGCAGGCGCTGCTGCATGCCGCCGGAAAAGGTTCGCGGCAGGTCGTCGATGCGCAGCGGATCGATCTCCACCTGTTCCAGCCAGTCCAGCCCGGCCTGGCGCAGCCGACCGTAGTGGCGCACGCCCTGGGCCATCAGCCGTTCGCCGATGTTGGCGCCGGCGGACACGCCCATACGCAGGCCGTCGCGCGGGTTCTGCTCGACGAAGCCCCACTCGGTGCGCAGCAGGGTGCGCCGCTCGGCTTCGCTGGCGGCGTAGAGGTCCAGCCAGCGGTCGCCGTCGTCGCGGTAGGCGACCGTGCCGGCGTCCGGCGGGCAGCGCCCGGAGAGCAGTGAGAGCAGGGTCGACTTGCCCGAGCCGGACTCGCCGACGATGCCCAGCACTTCGCCGGGGTAGAGATCGAAGTCGACCTCCTGGCAGCCCTTTTCCGGCCCGTACAGGCGGGTCAGGCCGCGCACCGAGAGCAGCGGCCGGTCGCGCGCGTCGAGGCTCGCATCGATGGATTCGCAGACCGCGTTCATTGCGCGTCCTCCCCTTCTTCCTGGCGGGCACGCCGCTGCGTGCAGTAATCGGTGTCGGAACAGACGAAGCGCTTGCCGCCACGGTCGTCGACGATCAGTTCGTCCAGGTAGGACTCGTGGCTGCCGCAGAAGGCGCAGCTTTCCTCCCAGCGCTGGACCTCGAAGGGGTGGTCCTCGAAATCCAGGCTCGCCACCCGGGTGAACGGCGGCACCGCGTACAGGCGCTTCTCGCGACCGGCGCCGAACAGCATCAGCGCCGGGCTCATGTCCAGCTTGGGGTTGTCGAACTTGGGAATCGGCGAGGGATCCATCACGTAGCGCTCGTCCACCGTCACCGGGTAGGCATAGCTGGTGGCGATGTGGCCGAAGGTGGCGATGTCCTCGTAGAGCTTCACGTGCATCACCCCATAGTCGTTGAGCGCATGCATGGTCCGGGTCTCCGCCTCGGAAGGCTCGATGAAGCGCAGCGGCTCGGGGATCGGCACCTGGTAGACCATGATCTGCTCGCCGCTCAGGGCGGTTTCCGGTATCCGGTGGCGGGTCTGGATCACCGTCGCCTCCGGGGTCCGTTCGGTGGTGGCGACCCCGGCGGTGCGGGCGAAGAAACGCCGGATGGATACCGCGTTGGTGGTGTCGTCGGCGCCCTGGTCGATCACCTTGAGCACGTCGTCGGCACCGAGGATGGCCGCGGTCACCTGCATGCCGCCGGTGCCCCAGCCGTAGGGCAGCGGCATCTCGCGGCCGCCGAAGGGCACCTGGTAGCCGGGGATCGCCACCGCCTTGAGCAGGCCGCGGCGGATCATGCGCTTGGTCTGCTCGTCGAGGTAGGCGAAGTTGTAGCCCTGCTCCGGCGCGGCGCTGGCTTGCGGGGAAAGGCTCATGCGCGCTTCTCCTGGACAGTGGGTTGCGCGGATTCGGCGACGCCGGGACGACGCAGCTTGCGAATCAGCTCCAGCTCGGACTGGAAATCGACGTAGTGCGGCAGCTTCAGGTGCGAGACGAAGCCACCGGCCTCGACGTTGTCGCAGTGCATCAGGACGAACTCTTCCTGCTGCGCCGGCGACACCACCTCCTCGCCGTATTCCTCGGCGCGCAGGGCGCGGTCGACCAGGGCCATGCCCATCGCCTTGCGCTCGGCGTAGCCGAAGGCCAGGCCGTAGCCACGGGTGAATTGCGGCAGCTCCTCGCGGGAACCGACGAACTGGTTGACCATCTCGCACTCGGTGACCTCGATCTCGCCCACCGGCACCGCGAAGCCGAGTTCCTCGGGCTCCAGCCAGACCTCGCAGGCGCCGATGCGGATCTCCCCGGCAAACGGATGGTTGCGGCCGTAGCCGCGCTGGGTCGAATAGCCCAGGGCGAGAAGGAAGCCCTCGTCGCCGCGGGCCAGGGCCTGCAGGCGCTGGGCGCGGCCGGTGGGGAAGTCGAGCGGCTCGCGGGTGATATCCGGCACCGCGCCGGGCAGTTCGTACTCCGGCGTCATCAGGCCTTCCCGGTCGAGCAGGCCGAGCACGCGCGGACAAGGCTCCAGGGACGCGCCCCGCTCCACTTCGGGGCCGGGGTAGTCGCCCTCGGCGAGCAGGCTGAAGTCGAGCAGGCGATGGGTATAGTCGAAGGTCGGACCGAGCAGTTGCCCGCCCGGCAGGTCCTTGTAGGTCGCCGAGATCCGTCGTTGCAGGCGCATCCCGGCGGTATCCAGCGGCAGGCTGGCGGCGAAGCGCGGCAGCGTGGTGCGGTAGGCGCGGAGAAGGAAGATCGCTTCCATCAGGTCGCCGGCCGCCTGCTTGATCGCCAGTGCCGCCAGTTGCTCGTCGTACAGCGAACCCTCGGTCATCACCCGCGACACGGCCAGCGGCATCTGCTGGCGGATCTGCTCCACCGACAGCTCCGGCAGCGCGGTATCGCCGCGGCGCTTGCGCGCCAGCAGGCGATGGGCGTTGTCGATGGCCTTCTCGCCACCCTTGACGGCTACGTACATCAGGCCACCTCCTCGACGGGTTCGCTGACCCGGGTACTGCGTGGCAGGCCGAGGATGCGCTCGCCGGCGGCGAAGAAGGCATCCAGGCCCCTGGGGAATTCGGTGCGTGCGGCGCGCTGCGCCCAGAACCCGGCGCTCACCGGCAACGCCACCTGGCGCACCTCGGCGATACCCGGTCCGCGCCACTCCAGCGAGTCGCCACCATCGAGGCCGGCGAGCTGGATCAGCAGGGTGCAGGACTGGTCCGGATAACGGTCGCTGCCGCTGTCGAAGCCGCTCAGGTCGTCCAGCTCGCCTTCGTCGAGCAAGGCGAACAGCGCCTGCTCGCGCTCGGCGACGATCGGGCAGCCGCAATGGAAGGCCAGGTTGGCGCGCAACGTCGGGCTGTCGAGACCCGGCGCCAGCCACAGCGGGGTGTCGGAGTCGAGGAAGCTCAGGCACAGCGCGTAGCTGGCCGGTTGCAACGCGGCCAGCGCCGGTGCGCGGTCGAGGTTGCGTACCAGCCCCGGTTCGGCGAGGGCCTTGAGCGCCGCGCGGAAACTCCGCTGGGCGTCCAGGACCGGGTCCTGGAACGCCGGTTGCAATAGCGCGGCGGTATCCGCCGGGCTGGGAAGCGAAGCGCTGGTCATCAATCTTCTCCTCGGACCAGGGTGAAGAACTCCACCTTGGTAGTGGCGATTTCCGCCTCCTGGGCGGCACGGCGCTCGGCCTGGGTACGGGCCAGCGGTTCGATCAGGCGCGCCTGCCAGGCCGCCGCATCGGCGCCCTGCAGGTGCGCGTCGGCCAGGGCGGCCAGTTCGGCGTGGCGCTTGTCGCGCCCGGCGACATAGCTGTAGCCGGTACGTCCGTCAGCGAGGCGGACCACGCAGCGGGTCACGGTCATCTCACCGAGGTTGAACGGGCTGCCGGTGCCACCCATGCGTCCGCGCACCAGGGTCATGCCGGTCTCGGCGGCGCGCAGCAGGTGATAGTCGGCATCGCGCAGGGCGTCCGCATGGGCGTCCAGCTCCTCGCGACGGGCGCGGGCGAGCACGCCCATCCAGCGCTGTCGTGCGGCGATGGTGGGATCGGAATGCAAGGCGGTCATGGGCTTCTCCTAGGGGGCAACCTGGTACTGGAAGCGATCGGCGCGGCTGATCGACTGGGCCAGTTCCACCGGTTGGCCGGTACGGTCGCGGGACAGGGTGAGGACGGTGAGCAACGGCGCGTGCCGGGGCATCAGCAGGCGCGCCGCCTCCTCGCGGTTGGGTAGGCGCGCACCGATCAGGCTGTAGGTGCGGGTCAGCGGCAGGCCTTTGTCGGCCAGGTAGCGACGCAGCGAACCGCCCTGGTAGTCGGCGAGCAGCTCGCTGCGGGAAACGGCGTAGCAGTGGCGGATCAGGCTCACCGGCTGGCCGTCGAGGTAACGCAGGGTGGTCAGTTCCAGCACCCGCCCGCCCTCGCCGATCCCCAGGTGGGTGGCCTCGGCGGCGCCGGCCGGACGCTGGCGCGCCTCCAGCAGCCGAGCCTCGACCCGGTGGCCCTGGGCCGAGAGCGACTCGGTGTAGGCGTTGGCGGCGCCCATCGGGTAGATCGTCGGCGCCTCCAGGACCTGGGTGCCCTTGCCCTGGCGCCGCAGCACGCGGCCTTCGAGCACCAGTTCGTCGAGCGCCCGGCGCAGGGTATGGCGGTTCACCGCGAAGCGCTGGGCCAGCTGGATCTCGCCGGGCAGGTAGTCGCCGGGGCGGTAGGCCAGCAGTTCCTGGCGCAGCCGTTCGGCCAGTTCGCGGTACAGCGGTTCGCTTTGTCTAGACAAGTGCATGGTTTGGAAAGGGCGCACCAGGCGCCCTCCTCGCGTCGTCAGATGAACAGCTTGCGCAGGCGTTGTGACAGAACGTCGATCAGGCTCACCACCACGATGATCACGATCAGCACGGCGCAGGTCTGGCCGAACTGGAAGCCGCGGATGGCCTCCCAGAGGATCACGCCGATGCCGCCGGCGCCGACCATCCCGACCACGGTGGCGGAACGCACGTTGGACTCGAAGCGGTACAGCGAATAGGAGATCCACAGCGGCAGGACCTGCGGGATGACCCCGAAGATGACCTCCTGCAGGGCGCTGGCACCGGTGGCGCGGACGCCTTCGACCGGACCGGGGTCGATCGCCTCGACCGCCTCGGCGAAGAGCTTGGCGAGCACCCCGGTGGTGCTGATGAACAGCGCCAGCACGCCGGCGAACGGGCCCAGGCCGACGGCGACCACGAAGAGCATGGCGAAGACCATCTCGTTGATCGAACGGCAGGCATCCATCACCCGCCGCACCGGCTGGTAGACCCACCAGGGCACGATGTTCTCGGAGGCCAGGATCGACAGCGGGATGGCGCAGACGATGGCCAGCACCGTGCCCCAGAGGGCGATCTGCACGGTGACCAGCATCTCGCTGAGGTAGAGCTTCCAGTTGCCGAAGTCCGGCGGGAAGAAGTCGGCGGCGAAGGTCGCCATGTTGCCGGCGTCGCGGAACAGCACGGCCGGGTTCATTTCCGCGCCCTTCCAGGACCAGGCGAGGATGGCGAGGAACAGGCCCCAGCCGACCAGGCGTCCCCAGGATGGCTTGCCAGTGGCGGCCGCCGCGGCGGTGGTGCTCAGAGTGCTCATATCGGGAATCTCGACAGCGGTATTGGCGAATCGGGTGGGGCGCGGCGCCGGTCGCGCCCGGGGTGGATCAGCCGGCGTTGGCGGCGGTCTTCTGCTCGCGCTCGGCCATGCGTTTCTCCAGCTTGGCCAGCTCCTCGTCGAGGGCCTTCAGCTTGGCGGCCTTCTCCTCGGCGCCGAGGTTGGCGTTGTTCGCCACGTCGGTGCGCTGCTTGAACAGCTCGAGCTGGCGGATCGGCAGCAACTGGTCGTCGTCGGAGGGCTGGAACTTCGACCATTGCAGGTCGGCGAGGACCTTCTTCTGCTCGGCGTTGGCGCCGTACTTGAAGAAGAAGTCGCGCAGCTTGTTCTTCTGCTCGTCGCTCAGGTTGTTGCGCCACACCAGCGGGTCGCCCGGGATCAGCGGCGACTTCCAGATCACCTTGAGCTGCCTGGCCTTCTCCGGCTGGGTCAGTTCCAGGCGCTCCATGCCCTCGGTATTGAAGGTGGCGACGTCGACCTGCTTGTTGGCCACCGCCAGGGCGTTGACCTCATGGCTGGAGTTGAGGGTGCGCTTGAAGGCCTTGACCGGATCGACGTTGTTCTTGGCGAACACGTAGTAGCCGGGCACCAGGTAGCCGGACGTGGAGTTCGGATCGCCGTTGCCGAAGGTCAGGCTCTTGGCGTTCGCCAGCATGTCCTCGACGCTGTCGATCTTGCTGTCCTTGTTGGCGATCAGCAGGCTCCAGTAGCCCGGCGCGCCGCTGGCGGCGACGGTCTGGGCGAAGATCTCGCCGTGGGCGCGATCCACCGCTTCCATGGCGGCCTTGTTGCCGTACCAGGCGATGTCGACCTTGTCGAAACGCATGCCCTGGATGATCCCGGCGTAGTCGGGGGCGAAGAAGGCCTTCACCTGGTAGCCGGTCTGCTGGCTCATGTCCTTGAGGAAGGGTTCCCAGATGCTCTTGAGGTTCTGCGACGACTCGGTGGAGATGATCCCGAAATTGATCACCGGCTGGTCGGCGTGCGCCATCCCGGCAAGGGAGCCGGCGAGCAGGGCGGAAGCCGCGAGCACACGACTGAAGCGTTTCAACATGGAGAGAACTCCTGGGCAGGGTTTGGCGGGTTTTTATGCGGTTCGAATGACGTCAGGCGCGCGCGAGGGTCAGTTCCGGCTGGCTCTCCGCCCCGCGCCGGGCACGGTCGGAAAACAGCAGCGGGGTATCCCCTTCGGCGCCGTAGAGTTCGTTGAGGAAGCCTTCGGAAAGGTGCTCGCTGCTGCCGTCGAAGAGGATCCGGCCGCCCTTCAGGGCCACCGCGCGCGGGCAATAGCGCAACGCGTAGTCGACCTGATGCAGGGTCACCACCACGGTCTTGCCGTCGTGGCGGTTGATGTCGGCGAGGATGTCCATCACCTTGCGCGCCGACTCCGGGTCGAGCGAGGCGATCGGTTCGTCGGCGAGAATCACCTCGGCCTTCTGGGTCAGGGCGCGGGCGATGGCTACGCGCTGCTGCTGGCCGCCGGAGAGGGTCGAGGCGCGCTGCCCGGCGAGATCGGCCAGGCCGACCCGCGCCAGAGCTTCCAGGGCCTGGCGCTTCTGCTCGGCGCTGAACAGCCCCAGCGAACCGCGCCAGCGCGGCATGCGACCGAGGAAGCCGAGCAGGACGTTGTCCAGCACGCTGAGGCGGTTGACCAGGTTGAACTGCTGGAAGATGTAGCCGATGTCGGCGCGCAGGCGGCGCACTTCGCCGCTCAGGCGACCGGACGCCTGCAGGCGGCGACCCAGCACGTCGATGCTACCGCCGTTGTCGCGGTCGCAGCGGGCGAGCCCGGCGACGTGACGCAGGAGCGTGGATTTGCCGGAGCCGGATGCACCGATCAACGCCACCATCTCGCCCGCCTGGATCTCCAGCTTCAGGTTGAAAAGCGCCTGCTTGCGGGCAAAGGTCTTGTTCAGGCTGTCGACACGGATCACCGCGCTCATCGTTCTCCCCTCCAATCGGTTGCACGAAGACGCCAGCGGCGCCATCTGGTGTAGACCAAGATAGGAGGAGACTGTGTCAGACCGGTGAAGTGACGATGACAGTCGAGTGACAATCCATTGAACGACCGGTGGTCAGAAGGCCATCATCTAACCCCAGTAAAAAACTAGGCTTTTGTTGAATCGCTCGCATTTCAGATAGCTGGTACTGGCAAAACGCCGTCACGCAACGCACAATTGACGTCAACTAATTGTTGTTTCCGAAATAACAGACTGAACGGCTGGCGGAAATCGTGGTCATAGGCCCGAGAACAATGAACGCTTCCTCGGCACCGCTTTTCCCTGACTCTACAGGTTCAATGTATGCGCCCACTGAAACAGGCAACTCCTACCTACTCCAGCCGTACCGCTGACAAATTCGTCGTTCGTCTGCCCGAGGGCATGCGTGAGCAGATCGCAGAAGTCGCTCGCAGCCATCACCGCAGCATGAACTCCGAGATCATCGCCCGACTCGAGCAGAGCCTGCTCCAGGAAGGGGCGCTGCAAGACAATCTCGGTGTTCGCCTGGACAGCCCGGAACTCAGCCTGCACGAGCGCGAGCTGCTGCAGCGTTTCCGCCAGCTGACCCACCGTCAGCAGAACGCGCTGGTCGCCCTGATCGCACACGATGCGGAGCTGGCCCAGGCCTGAGCGCCGAAGCCCACGCGTAGCGCTTGAAATGGCCGGCATTCGCCGGCTTTTTCTTTATGGGTGGCCCAACCATGGGCGAGTAACCGCAAGGCGGTTATCCGCCGGCCCCTGTAGCGGTGGCGTTATCCCTCCAACGCCACGAGGGAGAGCCGAATGAGCTATCGCCTGGCCGCCGATGCCCTGGTCTGGCTGCACCTGGGCTTCATCCTGTTCGTCCTGTTCGGCGGCCTGCTGCCGTTGCGTTGGCCACGCCTGGCCTGGCTGCACCTGCCGGCGGTGGCCTGGGGCTGCGCCGTTGAGTTCCTCGGCCTGCCCTGTCCGCTGACCCCGCTGGAGAATCGTCTGCGCCGGGCCGCCGGGGACGCCGGCTACAGCGGCGGCTTCGTCGAGCACTACCTGTTGCCGCTGATCTATCCCGCCGGCCTGACCCCGGCGGTGCAATGGATCCTTGGCGCCATCGTTCTGCTGGTCAACCTGATCGCCTACCTGTATCTGTGGCATCGCCGCAGTAGCCGCTGAGCCACGGATGCCACGTCATTCCGTATCTGGATAGTGCTGCGCCGGCAGCGAGGCGAATCGTAGGCTGGTCTCCCCTGCCCAGCCCGGAGTGTTTCCCATGCATCCCTATTTCAGCCTCGCCGGCCGCGTCGCCCTGGTCACCGGCGGCAGCCGCGGCATCGGCCAGATGATCGCCCAGGGTCTTCTCGAAGCCGGCGCCCGCGTCTTCATCTGCGCACGTGACGCAGAGGCCTGCGCCGACACCGCCACACACCTCTCGGCCTACGGCGATTGCCAGGCGATCCCTGCCGACCTTTCCAGCGAAGCCGGTGCCCGGCGCCTGGCGCAGGCGCTCGGCGAACTCAGCGCGCGGCTGGATATCCTGGTGAACAACGCCGGCACCAGTTGGGGCGCAGCGCTGGAAAGCTATCCGGTGTCCGGCTGGGAAAAGGTCATGCAGCTCAATGTCACCTCGGTGTTTTCCTGCATCCAGCAACTGCTGCCGCTGCAGCGCCGCTCGGCCAGCGCGGAAAATCCGGCGCGAGTGATCAACATCGGCTCAGTGGCGGGCATCAGCGCCATGGGCGAACAAGCCTATGCCTACGGGCCGAGCAAGGCCGCGCTGCATCAACTGTCGCGGATGCTGGCGAAGGAACTGGTCGGCGAGCACATCAATGTCAACGTGATCGCTCCCGGACGCTTCCCGAGCCGCATGACCCGTCACATCGCCAATGACCCGCAGGCACTGGAGGCGGACAGCGCGTCGATTCCCATGGGCCGCTGGGGTCGCCCGGAGGAGATGGCGGCGCTGGCGATCAGCCTGGCCGGCACCGCCGGCGCCTACATGACCGGCAACGTGATCCCCATCGACGGCGGTTTTCATCTCTGAGCGCCGCCAATCCGGGTAACATGACGCCCCCGACCGCTCGCCTCGTCCCGCCATGACCCACAGCGTTTCTCCCATCGGCTACATCCGCTCCTGCTTCATGGAGAAGTTCGCCATCCCGCGCCAGCCTCTGCTCGCGCCGGCGGCGCGGGGGACCCTGGAACTGCTGCCGCCGTTCGACCAGGCGGAAGCGCTGGAAGGCCTGGAGCAGGTCAGCCATGTCTGGCTGCTGTTCCTCTTCCACCAGGCCCTGGAAGACAAGCCGCGGCTGAAGGTGCGCCCGCCGCGCCTGGGCGGCAACCGCTCGCTGGGAGTCTTCGCCACCCGCGCCACCCATCGGCCGAACGGCATCGGCCAGTCGGTGGTGCGCCTGGAGGGCTTCGAAGCGGGGCGCCTGTGGCTGTCCGGGATCGACCTGCTCGACGGCACCCCGGTACTCGATATCAAGCCCTACGTACCCTACGCCGACGCCGTGGCCGACGCCCGCAACGGCATCGCCGACGCGCCGCCGCCGGGCATCGCGGTGGAGTGGAGCGAGCAGGCGCGGCGCCAGGCCCATGAGCACGGCCAGCGGTTGCGGCAGCCGGTGGCCGAGCTGATCGAGCAATGCCTGGCCCAGGACCCGCGTCCGGCCTACCAGAAGCCGGAGCCCGGGCGCCGCTACGGGGTGCGCCTGTGGGACCTCGACGTGCATTGGCACTACCCGCGCCCGGACCTGATCCGCGTGCTGGACGTCGCCGGCGGCGATTGAGCCTTCTCAGCGCAGCGGATTGAGCGCCAGCGCGTCGCTTTCGAAGACTTCCTGTTCGAGGATCAGCGGCTCGACCAACGGCCGGCTGTCGCGGAAATGCGCGGTGCGGGTGTGCGCCTCGTAGGCCGCGTCATCGCGATAGATCTCATAGAGATAGACCAGGTCAGGGTCCTGTCGGTCGCGGGAAACGTCGAACACCAGGCAGCCGGGCTCGGTGGACACGGAAGCGGCGGCGTTGACCTGGATGGCATCGATGAAAGCCTCGGCGCAGCCGGCCCTGAGGCGGGTCTTGATAAAGATGCAGTACACGGAAACTTCCTTTTGTTTTAGATTTACAAAATTATTGTATACAAAAAAGGAAGCAAACCCATGTCCGACCGCCCTGCCCGCCCCTCCCGCCTCAACGGCCTGCGTCACCTCGCCCTGCTGGTGCCCAACCTGGAAGAATGCGAGCGCTTCTATGTCGACGTGCTGGGCATGGAAGTGCTGAACCGCGCCAACGAAGACCTGGTGTATCTCACCTGCGGCAACGACAACCTTTCCCTCGGCCGCGCCCACGCCGCCAGCAACGGCCTGCAGACCATGGATCACTACGGCTTCGTCGTCGACAGCGTGGAGGAACTGGAAGCCTGGTACCGTTACCTGAAGGCGCTGGGCGTGACCCTGCTCGACCAACCCTTCGACCACGGCGACGGCGCGCGCAGCTTCCACCTGCTCGACCCGGCGGGCAACAAGGTGCAGCCGCTGTACCATCCGGCGGTATCCGGGCAGCGCCTGGCCTGAGCCTCGGGCAGCCCTCTCCCCCTCTCCCTGAAGGGAGAGGGGCGACTCGGTACACTCAGTGCCAGCAACCTCGCTGGCTCCTCATCTCCACTTCTTGACTTTCATCAAGCGCGTTCCGCCCCCGCACCTCCTAGCATCCGGCAACGGAAGCGATTCCACCGCCAGGCGCAGACCCCACCGCAGCGCGGCGTCCCTTTTTTCGCCGGTAGCCAGTAGTAGATGGAACCTATGCGCGCCCTTCGTTTTTCCGCCGGATCGTGGCGGTGTGTCTTCGCCTGGATGCTCCTGCTGGTCGGCCTCGCCGCCCAGGGTGCCGAACTCAGCGAGTTGGAGCGTCTGCGCATCGCCCAGGTATTCCCCGCGGTCGAGCGGATCGGCGACCCCGAAGGCGACTACGGCGTACGCCGCCTGAGCAAGGGCGAGGAAACCCTCGGCTACGCCTTCCAGACCCTCAGCGTCACCGACATCCCGGCCTACTCCGGCAAGCCGATCAACCTGCAGGTGATCCTCGATCCGCAGGCGGTTATCCGCGACGCCTACGTCCTCGAACACCACGAACCGATCCTGCTGATCGGCATCCCGGAAGAGAAGCTGCACGCCTTCAGCGCCAGGTACGACGGCGTACGCGCCGACCAGCGGGTGGTGGTCGGCCGCTCCAGCGACCCGCAGGCGGTTACCGTCGACGCGGTGAGCGGCGCCACGGTGACGGTGATGGTGGTCAACGAGATCGTCATGCGCGCCGCGCATACGGTGGCGGTTGCCCTCGGCCTGATCGAGGACCGCGGCAATGTGCGGCCCAAGCCGGCGCAGGTGCGCCAGCAACCGGCAGCGACGGCGAGCTGGAGCGAATTGCTCGGCAACGGCGCGATCCGCCGCCTGCAGTTGAGTCGCGGGCAGATCGACGACGCCTTCAAGGGCAGCGAGGCCGAAGGCATCGGCGAAGCCGACGCGGCGCACCGCGACGAGCCGTTCATCGATCTCTACAGCGCCCTGCTCAACCCTCCCGCGGTGGGCCGCAGCCTGCTCGGCGACAACCAGTACCGCGAACTGATGGCGTCGCTGAAGCCAGGCGAATACGCCTTCGTCGTGCTCGGCGACGGCGAGTATTCCTTCAAGGGTTCCGGCTACGTGCGCGGTGGCATCTTCGATCGGGTCCAACTGCGCCAGTTCGGCGACATCATCAGCTTCCGCGACCTCGACTACCAGCGCCTGTCGGACGTCTACGCCGAAGGCATGCCGGAGTTCCGCGAGATGGCGATCTTCGTCGCCCGCGCCAGCCAGCGTTTCGATCCGGGCTCGCCCTGGACCCTGGAGTTACTCGTGCGGCGCCAGACTGGCCCGGTGGCGGGGGTATTCACCAGCTTCGAGCTGGCCTGCCAGACGCCCGAGGAATACCTGGAGCGGCCGCAGCCAACGGCCGAGGAACTGGCCGCCCTGGAAGAGGCTGCCCGGCCGCTGTGGCTGCGGGTCTGGTACCAGAAGAGTTTCCAGATCGGGGTCCTCTGTACCGCCCTCGTCCTGCTCCTGGCGATCCTCTTCCTCCAGGACCGCCTGGTGCGACGGCCGCGCCTGATGCAGCGACTGCGCACCGGCTACCTGGCGTTCACCCTGGTCTACCTGGGCTGGTACAGCCTCGGCCAGCTATCGGTGGTCAACGTGCTGACCTTCGTCCACGCGCTGTTCGAAGGCTTCCGCTGGGAGCTGTTCCTCAGCGACCCGCTGCTGTTCATCCTCTGGACCTTCACCGCAGCCAGCCTGCTGCTCTGGGGCCGCGGCGTGTTCTGCGGCTGGCTGTGCCCGTTCGGTGCGCTACAGGAACTGCTCAACGAACTCGCGCGCAAGCTCCGCGTGCCGCAGTTCCAGGTGCCGTTCGCCGGGCACGAGCGGCTCTGGGCGATCAAGTACATCATCCTGCTGGTGCTCTTCGGTCTCTCCCTGGAATCCCTGGCGCTGGCCGAGCAGGCCGCGGAGGTGGAGCCGTTCAAGACCGCCATCACCCTCGGCTTCGACCGCCAGTGGTGGTTCGTCGCCTACGCCGTCGCGCTGCTGGTGGTCAACCTGTTCACCCGCAAGGTCTATTGCCGCTACCTCTGCCCGCTGGGCGCGGCCCTGGCGATCCCGGCCAAGGCGCGCCTGTTCGACTGGCTCAAGCGCCGTGCGGAATGCGGCAGGCCCTGCCAGCTCTGTGCCCGCGAATGCGAGATCCAGGCGATCCATCCGGACGGCCGCATCGAGGCCAACGAATGCCACTACTGCCTCGACTGCCAGATGACCTACCACGACCAGGACAAGTGCCCGCCGCTGGTGAACAAGCGCAAGAAGCGCGCGAAAAGCGCGCCGGCGGACAGCGCGCGGATACCCGCGGAGAACCTCTGACCTGGCTCCCTTTCCCCTGACTGCCCTTGAGGACGACACAAGATGAGCGACGACACGAAAAGCCCCCACGAAGAAACCCACGGCCTGAACCGCCGCGGCTTCCTCGGCGCCTCGGCGCTGACCGGAGCCGCCGCCCTGGTTGGCGCCAGCGCCCTGGGCAGCGCGGTGGTCGGCCGCGAGGCCCGGGCCGCGGGCAAGGGCGAGCGCAGCAAGGCCGAGGTCGCCCCCGGCGAACTGGATGAGTACTACGGGTTCTGGAGCGGCGGACATTCCGGCGAAGTACGCGTGCTCGGCGTGCCGTCGATGCGCGAGCTGATGCGCATACCGGTGTTCAACGTCGACTCGGCCACCGGCTGGGGCCTGACCAACGAGAGCAAGCGGGTCCTCGGCGACGGCGCGCGCTTCCTCAACGGCGACTGCCACCATCCGCACATCTCGATGACCGACGGCAAGTACGACGGCAAGTACCTGTTCATCAACGACAAGGCCAACAGCCGGGTCGCGCGCATCCGCCTGGACGTCATGAAATGCGACCGCATCGTCACCATTCCCAACGTCCAGGCGATCCACGGCCTGCGCCTGCAAAAGGTGCCGCATACCCGCTACGTGTTCTGCAACGCCGAGTTCATCATCCCCCATCCCAACGACGGCTCGACCTTCGACCTGTCCGGCGACAACGCCTTCACCCTGTACAACGCCATCGACGCCGAGACCATGGAAGTGGCCTGGCAGGTGATCGTCGACGGCAACCTCGACAACACCGACATGGACTACAGCGGCAGGTTCGCCGCCTCCACCTGCTACAACTCGGAGAAGGCCGTCGACCTCGGCGGCATGATGCGCAACGAGCGCGACTGGGTGGTGGTGTTCGACATCCCGCGCATCGAGGCCGAGATCAAGGCGAAGCGCTTCGTCACCCTCGGCGACTCGAAGGTGCCGGTGGTCGACGGCCGGCGCAAGGACGGCAAGGACAGCCCGGTGACCCGCTACATCCCGGTACCGAAGAACCCCCACGGGCTGAACACCTCGCCGGACGGCAAGTACTTCATCGCCAACGGCAAGCTCTCGCCGACCTGCACCATGATCGCCATCGAGCGCCTCGGCGACCTGTTCGCCGGCAAGCTGGCCGACCCGCGCGACGTGGTGGTGGGCGAGCCGGAACTGGGCCTCGGCCCGCTGCACACCACTTTCGATGGCCGAGGCAACGCCTATACCACGCTGTTCATCGACAGCCAGTTGGTGAAGTGGAACCTGGCCGACGCGGTGCGCGCCTACAAGGGCGAGAAGGTCGACTACATCCGCCAGAAACTCGACGTGCAGTACCAGCCGGGGCACAACCACGCCACCCTGTGCGAGACCAGCGAAGCCGACGGCAAGTGGATCGTGGTGCTCAGCAAGTTCTCCAAGGACCGCTTCCTGCCCACCGGTCCGCTGCACCCGGAGAACGACCAGTTGATCGACATTTCCGGCGAGGAAATGAAGCTGGTCCACGACGGCCCGACCTTCGCCGAACCGCACGATTGCATCCTCGCCCGCCGCGACCAGATCAAGACCCGCAAGATCTGGGACCGCAAGGACCCGTTCTTCGCCGAGACGGTCAAGCGCGCGGAAAAGGACGGCATCGACCTGATGAAGGACAACAAGGTCATCCGCGAGGGCAACAAGGTCCGCGTCTACATGGTCTCGATGGCGCCCTCCTTCGGCCTCACCGAGTTCAAGGTGAAGCAGGGCGACGAAGTCACCGTGACCATCACCAACCTCGACGAGATCGAGGACGTGACCCACGGCTTCGTCATGGTCAACCACGGCGTCTGCATGGAGATCAGCCCGCAACAGACCTCGTCGATCACCTTCGTCGCCGATAAGCCCGGGGTGCACTGGTACTACTGCAGCTGGTTCTGCCACGCCCTGCACATGGAAATGTGCGGGCGGATGCTGGTGGAAAAGGCTTGATCCACTCAGCGCGGTCGCTGGCCGGGCGCCGGGCGGGGCCGCTCCTCGCCCTGCTCCTGCTCGGCCTCGCCACGGCCCGCGCGGAGCCGGTCGACGGCCTGCCGCTGCGGGCCGACGGCGATGGCCGCTGGAGCCTGGCGGCGGGCCGCTACGCCGGCAACTTCGTCATCGACCGACCGCTGCACCTGCGCTGCGAGGCCGGCGCCGAACTGGACGGCGGCGGCCACGGCAGCCTGCTGACCCTGACCAGCCCCGGGATCACCATCGAGGGCTGCCGGCTGCGCAACTGGGGGCGCAACCTGACCGAACTCGACGCCGCGATCTTCGTCGGCAAGGCCGCCAGCGGCGCCGTGATCCGCGGCAACGACCTGCGCGGCGCGGGCTTCGGCGTCTGGCTCGACGCCACGGCGGGCGCGCAGGTGCTCGACAACCGCATCGAGGGCGACGAAAGCGTGCGCTCCCAGGATCGCGGCAACGGCATCCACCTCTATGCGGTGAAGGACGCCCTGGTCCGCGGCAACCGGGTCAGCCACACCCGCGACGGGGTCTACATCGACACCTCCAACGACAGCAGCATCGAAGCCAACCGCTTCGAGGACCTGCGCTACGGCGTGCACTACATGTTCACCCACAACAGCCGGGTGACCGACAACCTGACCCGGCGCACCCGCACCGGCTACGCGCTGATGCAGAGCCGCAAGCTGACCGTGACCGGCAACCGCTCCATCGACGACGAGAATTACGGCATCCTGATGAACTACATCACCTACTCGACCCTGGCCGGCAACCGCGTCGAGGGCGTGCGCAGCGGCAGCACCGGCGACGCGATGATTTCCGGCGCCGAGGGCAAGGCGCTGTTCATCTACAACTCGCTGTTCAACCGCATCGAAGGCAACAGCTTCGCCGACAGCGCCCTGGGCATCCACCTCACCGCCGGCTCGGAGGACAATCGCATCGCCGGCAACGCCTTCATAGGCAACCGCCAGCAGGTCAAGTACGTCGCCAGCCGCGAGCAGGAGTGGTCCGCCGACGGCCGCGGCAACTACTGGAGCGACTACCTGGGCTGGGACCGCGACGACGACGGTCTCGGCGACGTCGCCTACGAGCCCAACGACAACGTCGACCGGCTGATCTGGCTGTACCCGCAGGTACGCCTGCTGTTGAACAGCCCGAGCATCGAGTTGTTGCGCTGGGTCCAGCGCGCCTTCCCGGTGGTGCGCTCGCCCGGCGTGCGCGACAGCCATCCGCTGATGCGGATGCCCGCCGCGGAGCCGAGGCCATGAGCCTGGTCGAGATCGACGGCGCGACCCTGCGCTACGGCGCCCTCACCGCCCTGAGCGGGCTCGACCTGCGCCTGGAGCCCGGCGAGGTGCTCGGCCTGCTCGGCCACAACGGCGCCGGCAAGACCACCACCATCAAGCTGGTCCTCGGCCTGTTGGCCCCCAGCGAAGGCCGCGTGCGGGTCCTCGGCCACGATGCAAGAAGCCTGGAGGCGCGCCGCCAGCTCGGCTACCTGCCGGAGAACGTGACCTTCTACCCGCAGCTCAGTGGCGCGGAAACCCTGCGCCACTTCGCCCGCCTCAAGGGCGTGGCGCCGGCCGAAGCCGCGCGCCTGCTGGAACAGGTCGGCCTCGGCCATGCCGCCAGGCGGCGCCTGAAAACCTACTCGAAGGGCATGCGCCAGCGCCTCGGCCTGGCCCAGGCGCTGCTCGGCGAACCGCGCCTGCTGCTGCTCGACGAACCGACGGTGGGCCTCGACCCGCTGGCCACCGTCGAGCTTTACCAATTGCTCGACCGCCTGCGCGGCCAGGGCACCGGGATCGTCCTCTGCTCCCATGTGCTGCCCGGCGTCGAGACGCATATCGACCGCGCCGCGATTCTCGCCGGCGGCCGCCTGCAAGTGGCCGGCAGCCTCGCCGAACTGCGCCGCAAGGCGGCTCTGCCGACCCGCGTGCGCCTGGCCAGCCCGCATAACCCGCAGTGGCTCGAACGCTGGCACCGGGCCGGCCTGGCGGCGCGGAGACTGGACGGCCAGCGCATCGAGGTACTGCTGGACGATGCCGAGCGCGACGGCGTACTGGAAGCGCTGCTGGCCGCGCGCGAGTTCGACCTGGAGATCCTGCCGCCGTCGCTGGAGGACCTCTATCGCCACCACATGTCCCCCGCCCCCGCCGGAGCCACGCCATGCCCGTAGTCTGGACCATCGCCCGCAAGGAACTGGCCGACGGCCTGCGCAATCGCTGGCTGCTGGCGATCAGCCTGCTGTTCGCCCTGCTCTCGGTGGGCATCGCCTGGTTCGGCGCCGCCGCGGCCGGCCAGGTCGGCTTCACCTCGGTGCCGGCGACGGTCGCCAGCCTGACCAGCCTGGCCACCTTCCTGATGCCGCTGATCGCCCTGCTGCTGGCCTACGACGCCATCGTCGGCGAGGAGGAAGGCGGCACCCTGCTGCTGCTCCTGACCTACCCGCTGGGGCGCGGCCAGTTGCTGCTCGGCAAGTTCCTCGGTCACGGCCTGATCCTCGCCCTGGCCACCCTGATCGGCTTCGGCAGCGCGGCGCTGGCGATCCTCGCGCTGGTGCCGGAGGTCGAGGCGGCCATCCTGCTGGGCGCCTTCGGCCGCTTCATGGGTTCCTCGCTGCTGCTCGGCTGCGTGTTCCTCGCCCTGGCCTACGCCCTGAGCAGCCGCGCCAGCGAGAAATCCAGCGCCGCCGGGCAGGCGCTCGGCCTGTGGTTCTTCTTCGTCCTGCTGTTCGACCTGGCCCTGCTGGCGATCCTGGTCCTCAGCCAGGGTCACCTGAGCCCGCGGCTGCTGCCCTGGCTGTTGCTGCTCAACCCGACCGACCTCTACCGGCTGATCAACCTGTCCGGCTTCGACGCAGCCGCCGCCGGCGGGGTGGTTCCCCTGGCCAGCGACCTGCCGGTGTCCGCCAGCGCCCTCTGGCTGGCCCTGGCCCTCTGGGCCTGCGCTGCCCTGGCGCTGGCCTACGGCCTGTTCCGCCGCCGCCCCATCTGACTCACGAGGTTCCGCCATGCAACGTCATACCCTCCCCCTGCGCCCTCTGCTCGGCACGCTCCTGCTCGGCCTGCTGCTGGCCGGCTGCGATGCGTCGCGGGACGACGCCACGGCACTCGGCCCGGTGCCGATCGCCAGCGGCGACGAATGCCACGTCTGCGGCATGCTCATCGAGGAAATGCCCGGTCCCAAGGGCGAGGCGGTGCTTCCCGGCGCGGTGCGCAAGTTCTGCTCCACCGCCGAACTGTTCGGCTGGTGGCTGCAACCGGAAAACCGCCAGGGCCAGGCGCGCCTGTATGTCCACGACATGAGCCAGGCCGACTGGCGGCACCCCGACGATGCCCGCCTGATCGACGCCACCCGCGCCTACTACGTGGTCGGCATCCAGCGGCCGGGCGGCATGGGCGCCACCCTCGCCTCGTTCGCCGACGAAGAGGCCGCGACGCGCCTGGCGGCCGAGGAAGGCGGCCGGGTACTGCGCTTCGACGAGATCGACCAGGCGGTACTGCAAGGCGTGGGCGGCGACCACCCGCACCGGCACCCGGCGCACTGAGCGGGAGCCGGAAAGCAGAAAGCCCCTGCCGCGGATACGGCAGGGGCTTTCTTCGCCTGGCGCGACGAGGCGCGGCGGAGGCCTACTTCTCGACGAAGGCGCGCTCGATCAGGTAGTCGCCCGGCTCGCCCATGCGCGGCGAGATCTTCAGGCCGAAGCTATCGAGCACGGCGCTGGTCTCTTCCAGCATGCTCGGGCTGCCGCAGATCATCGCACGGTCGTCCTGCGGATTCATCGGCGGCAGGCCGATGTCCTCGAACAGCTTGCCGCTGCGCATCAGGTCGGTCTGGCGGCCCTGGTTGCGGAACGGCTCGCGGGTCACCAGCGGGTAGTAGATCAGCTTCTCTTTCACCTGGTCGCCGAAGTACTCGTGTTCCGGCAGGACCTTGGTGATGAAGTCGGCGTAGGCCAGTTCGCTGACCCAGCGCACGCCGTGGACCAGGATCACCTTCTCGTAGCGCTCGTAGGTTTCCGGGTCCTGGATCACGCTGAGGAAGGGCGCCATGCCGGTGCCGGTGCTGAGCAGGTAGAGGTGCTTGCCGGGCAGCAGGTCGTCGTGCACCAGGGTGCCGGTCGGCTTGCGGCTGACCATCAGCTCGTCGCCTTCCTTCAGGTGCTGCAGGCGCGAGGTCAGCGGGCCGTCTGGGACCTTGATGCTGAAGAACTCCAGGTGCTCTTCGTAGTTCGGGCTGGCAATGCTGTAGGCGCGCATCAGCGGACGACCGTCGACTTCCAGGCCGATCATCACGAACTGGCCGGTCTTGAAGCGCAGACCCGGGTTGCGGGTGGTCTTGAAGCTGAACAGGGTGTCGTTCCAGTGGTGCACGCTGAGAACGCGCTCGGTGTACAGATTGCTCATCAAAGACTCCTAGGAAAACGCGGGCGCACACCAACAGCAGCAGACGTGACGCAGTTGCGCGGCATTTTATCGGTTGCCAAAATATCCGCAAAATGAATTGTCTGGATAATGCTTATCCAGAATATGGATATGGGATAACACGATATCGGTCAGCCGCCGGCCGCCGAGGGCTCCCATCGCTCCCGCGGACGGGGCGCAAGGATAACCGAGCCAACCCCGCCGACGGAACGGCAAAATGTCGCGGGGCCTTTCGCTCTAGACGAGGAAGCCTGGATGAAATTCACCCTCCGCCAGCTCGAGGTGTTCGTCGCCGTGGCCCAGCAGGAGAGCGTCTCCCGTGCCGCCGAGGGGCTGTCGCTGTCGCAGTCGGCGACCAGCACCTCGCTCGGCGAGCTGGAGCGGCAGTTCGACTGCAAGCTGTTCGACCGCGCCGGCAAGCGCCTGACCCTCAATGCCCTCGGCCGCCAACTGCTGCCGCAGGCGGTGGCGCTGCTCGACCGCGGCGAGGAAATCGAGAACCTGCTCAA
Source organism: Pseudomonas sp. KBN12P06040 (assembly GCF_037574965.1). Classification (NCBI taxonomy): domain Bacteria; kingdom Pseudomonadati; phylum Pseudomonadota; class Gammaproteobacteria; order Pseudomonadales; family Pseudomonadaceae; genus Pseudomonas; species Pseudomonas sp. KBN12P06040. The sequence continues at coordinate 1,794,755 of NZ_JBBELS010000001.1, read as the reverse complement.
CGGCAAGACCGCCTTCGGCTCCCTCGACCTCGGTGCCACCCTGACCATCGGCAACTACCTGGCCACGCTGCTGATCGGCGCCTTCATGCAGCGCCAGCCGGACTGCCGGGTGCGCCTGCACGTGCACAACACCGCCCAGGTGGTGCAGCAGGTCGCCCACTACGAGCTGGACCTGGGCCTGATCGAGGGCGACTGCCGGCATCCGGACATCGAGGTGCAACCCTGGATGGAGGACGAACTGGTGGTGTTCTGCGCCCCCCAGCATCCGCTGGCGCGGCGGGGCGGCGCCGACCTGGAACGGCTGACGCGGGAGGCCTGGATCCTCCGCGAGCAGGGCTCCGGCACCCGCCTGACCTTCGACCAGGCCATGCGTCATCACCCGCGGCCGCTGAACATCCGCCTGGAGCTGGAGCACACCGAGGCGATCAAGCGTGCCGTGGAGTCCGGCCTGGGCATCGGCTGCATTTCCCGCCTGGCCCTGCGCGACGCTTTCCGCCGCGGCAGCCTGGTGCCGGTGGAAACGCCCGGCCTGGACCTGCGCCGGCAGTTCTACTTCATCTGGCACAAGCAGAAGTACCAGACCGCGACCATGCGCGAGTTCCTCGACCTGTGCCGCAGCGAGACCGCCGGGATCAGCCGCAGCGACGAGATCGTGCTGCCGCTGATTCCCTGACTCAGTTGGCCAGGGACAGGTTGCCGTCGCGGTACTGGCGGTACGAGGTATAGGGCAGCGCGAGGGTGTCGATCACCCCGGACAGCGCGAAGTCGAGGGCCAGCACCTCGAGGATGCCGTCGGCTTGCGCCGGCGCCACCGGCGACCCGGTCTTCACGTTGAGCCGGCAGAAGGTGTAGCTGACCCCGCTGTACACCCGCGGCAGGCTGGTGCAGGCGGTCGCCTTCAGGCGCAGGTCGTGGGCGGCGCTGGCGTCGTCGCGCACCAGCGTGTTGACGGAACCGCACCCGCCGAGCGTGGCGAGCCCCAGAAGCACCAGCAAAGAAAGCCCCGAGCGAAACATTCCTTCATCTCCCTGTGCGAACGCCAGCCGAGTATGGCCGGCCTTGCGCCGCTTCACCAACCCTTGACGTTGTCCCAGCGCCAGTTGCGGTACTGGTACAGCAGCGTACCCAGCAACGCATAGGTGGCGGCCATGCCCAGCAGCACCAGGGCATGGTCGCTGACTTCGCGCAGCGGCAGGTCCATCTGGTTCATCTCGGCGATGGCGCGAATCGCCCAGGTCGAGGGGATCGCGTCGGCCAGCCAGCGTACCCAGTCCGGCATGGCCTGTTCCGGCCAGCTGTAGCCGGCCATGTAGAACAGCGGCAGGGTGATGAAGGTCATGGTCAGGTACACCGATTCCTCGGTGGGCAGCAGCTCGGCGATGAACTCGCTGAGGGCGATCACCGCGATCAGGAACGGCAGGACGATCCCCAGCAGCATGAAGAACGAGGCCGACTGGCGATAGCCCAGCAGGTGCGGCCAGATCACGTAGAAGAGCATCGCCAGCACGGTCCAGATCAGCAGTTGCGCGCTGTAGCGGCCGAAGCGGGTCGACAGCGGCTGGCGCATGTAGCGCGGGGTGCCGCCGCGCAGCATGATGTTGCCGCGGGTGCAGCCGAGCAGCAGGCTGTGTTGCAGGATCAGCGACAGCAACCCCGGAAGGACGATGGCGGCGAAGCTGATGCCGGGGTTGAACAGGTCGGTCAATTGCCCTACCAGCGGGCTCAGCACCACCTGCGCCTGGGTCGCGGTGAAGCCTTCGCGTTCCAGCAGGGCAGCGTTGTAGCGGTTGGTCAGCGCGCTGTAGACCGCCGAGATGTCCTGCTGGATCTGGCCGTTGGCCATGCGGTTGGTGGCATCGCCGAAGTACGGGATCACCAGCGCCTCGCCGCGCAGCAGGCGCTTCTCGAAGTTCAGCGGGATCACGATGATCGCGTACAGCTCGCGCCAGGCCAGGTCGCGCTTGGCCTGCGGCAGGCTGTCGTAGCCGACCACGGCGACCTTCGGCGCCGAATCGAGCAGCCGGACCAGCTCGCGCGACACGTCGCTGTGGTCCTCGTCGACCACCGCCACCGGCAGGTCGAGGGCGGTGTGGTTCATGTACGGCAGCGAGGTGATGCACACCGAGGCCACGACCATCAGCCACATCGGCTTGGACAGCATGGCCTTCAGGGTTTCCCGGAGGATCTGCAGGTAGTTCTTCATATCGGGCTCAGGTCCAGGCGGCTGCGCAGGCGCATCTTGGCGATCATGTAGGCGATCAGCGGGTACAGCGCCAGCTTGGCGCAGGTGTAGAGCGCCGAACTGGGCGGCGCCTGGCGCAGGAACTGGTCGAACAGGCCGTGCAGGGTGTGGGTCAGCGGCTCGGCCTCGGCGATCACCCGCGCCAGGGTCGGCATCGCCAGTTCCGGGATCAGCACTCCCGAGTAGGTCTGGGCGACGCCGATCAGCATGCCCACCAGCGAATAGGCAGTGAAGCGGTTGGCGGTGAAGACGAACAGCACCAACCCGACGCTCTGCGCGGCAATCACGTAGAACAGCGTGATCATCAGCATCGCCAGCGGGCTGCCGTTGATGCGCGCGCCGGAGAACGCCACCAGCAGGAAGATTTCCAGCATCAGCAGCGCGGTGAACAGCAGCGTGTAGGGCGCCAGTTTGCCCACCAGGCGTACGCCGAGGGCCTTGGCCCGCAGGATGTGCGGCGAGGAGGCGCGCAGTTCCGGCGCCTCGCGGGCCAGCACATGGACCATGGTGACGATCACGAACAGCTGTAGCAGGTGCACGATGGCGGCGAACTGCTGGTAATAGATGTAGTTGCCGCTGGCATTGAACAGGCTGTCGTAGGACACGCTGATGCTCGCCAGGTGCGGCAGCGCCGCCGGCATCCCGGCGGCCAGGCGCGGACGCAATTCGCCGTTGAGGCTGGCGACCAGCGCCGAGAAGTCCTGGGTGGCGGCATAGCCGGCCGAATACAGCAGCGCGTTGTAGTACAGCTCGGCCTTCGGCGCGCGCCCGCCGAGCACGTCGGCCTCGAAGTCCGGCGGGATGTAGAGCAAGGCGTAGGCATCGGCCCGACGGATCGCGTCGAGCCCCTCCTGGACGCCGGCGGGAACGGTGATCACCTGGGCGTGGGAGGTCGCGTCGAGTTCGCGGATCAACTTGCGCGACAGTTGGCTATGGTCCTTGTCGATCACCGCCAGCGGCATGTCCAGCAGGGTACCGGCCTGGTAGACGCCGCTGATCACGCCGAACAGCAGCAGCGGCCAGCACCAGCCGAGCCAGTGGATGGTCCAGCTGCGGCAGGCGATCCGCGTCTCGGTGTTGAACGCCTGGACGAAACGGCTGGCGTTGCGCTTCAGCGCGGCCCACGCCATCGCTCAGTTCGTCCAGCGCCACAGCGCGCTCATGCCCGGGCGCAGGCCGGGTGTCGGCTGCAACGGGTAGAAGCGGGTCTCGAAGGTCTTCAGGTCGAAATCGCCGGTGGCGCGGGTCGCGCGCCTGGTCGAGAAATCGCCCAGCGGGGCGATGTAGCGCAGCTCGGTCTCGACCTCGGCGCCGCCCAGGCCGGGCACCTGCATGACGATGCGGTCGCCCTTGCGCACCTTGGCCAGGATGTCCTCGCGCAGGTTGAAGACGAAGTAGCTGTCGTCCAGCCGCACCAGCGTCAGCAGCGGACTGTAGGCGTTGATCAGTTCGCCCTGTTCGGCGGGGATCGGCCCGACCTCGCCGTTGACCGGCGCGCGCACCTGCAGGTCGTCGATCTGCGCCTGTAGCTCGGCGATCTGCGCGTCGGCCCGGCGCACCGCGGCCTGCAACGCCTGGCGGCGCTCCTCGCGGTCGCCCTTGAGACCTTCGTCGAGATTGGCCCGCGCCTCGGCGACGCGGTCGCGGGCGACATCGCGCTCACGCCGCGAGAGGTCGAACTGGGTCCGCGAGAGGAAGCCGCGCTCGACCATCTGCTGGTTGCGCTGGAAATCCGACTCGGCGTTGCGCAACTCGGCCTCGGCCTGTGCCAGGCTGGCCTTGAGCGCGCGGATGCTCTCCTCGCGGGTACCGTGGAGCGACTCGTCGAGCTGCGCCTGGGCCTGGTTGCGCGCCGCGTGCAGGGCATCGAGCTGGGCTTCCAGCTCGGGGCTGTCGAGGCTGATCAGCAGGTCGCCCTGCTTCACCTCGTCGCCGCGCCGCACGTGCAGCACCTGGACCCGGCCCTTGGCCTTGGAGGAAACGATGACGTTGGTGGCGTCCGCCTCGCCCTGCAACAGCAGGGGCGGATTGTGCAGGCGCAGGTAGAGGGTGATGGCGACGATCGCGAGGATCAGCAGCGGGGTAAAGAGTTTCCATCCCTTCATGGGGCAGGCTTCCTGAACACGACCGGGCGATGGTAGTACATTGCCAGGCCGTTGCGCTGGCCGGAAGCGCGCCGGAGACCGGCTCCGGCGCGGCGACGAATCAGGCTTCCCCTTCGGCGTCCTCGCTCGCCACCCGCCGCGCGGCGGCGCCGTCGGACTTCGCCGAAGGGAAGCGCGCCGAGGCGAAGCGCACCACCAGGATCGCCAGCGCCAGCAGGAGCAACGCCACCGAGACCAGGATGATGCCATCGTCCGGCGTATGGTTGTGCTGGATGTCGGCGATCATCAGGCGGGTCAGCGCGGTCATCGCCACGTAGATCAGGAAGCGTACCGGCATGTGGTTGGTCTTGAAGTAGATACCGACCATCGCGCCCAACTCGAGGTAGATGAACAGCAGGAGGATGTCGTCGATCGACGCATGCCCCTTGTTCACCATCCCCAGGAAAGCCGCGCCCGCCGCCCAGAACACCGTGGCGCCGATGGCGAACAGGGCCAGGTAGTGGAAGGCCTCCACCAGCAGGTTGCCGAGGCTCTCCGCCTGGTGGTGCATGCTTGCGCGCAGGCGCTCGGCCCAATTCTGTTTCATAGCTTCTCCCGACAAAGACGACGGCCACCTGGCCCGAAGCGTGCAAGGCCCAGGCCAAGGCACGTGCGCAGATAGACGTCCGCACGTCGGCGCAGGGTACAGCCCGGCGGTGACAAAGAACTTTCCGGGCGGTACCCAGTCCCAACCAGCACGACAGCATTCAGGTGGTCCACCATGACCGACAGCAGCCCTTTCCAGCTCCTCACCGAGGCCTTCCAGGCCGAGTACCGGGTCAACCTCAGCCTGGAGCGGCCGGACGGCAGCATCGTCCTCACCCTCTCCAACGAACGCGGGGTCGCCGCCAAGCGCCTGATCCGACCGGCGCAACTGCATGACCTGGAACAGTTGCAGCGGATGATCGAGAGCATCCGCTTCGGCATCGCCATCGAAAACGGCACCAGCGCGCCGCAACTGTTGCAGGCGATGACCCAAGGCAAGGCACGCTGGCCGATAGCTATCTGATGGCAGCGGTGACCTGCGCGCGTCCTTCGCCGGCGCCGAAATAGGCAGCCAGCACCGCCAGGTCGCGGTCTTCCAGCACCCCCGCCAGCTGGCGCAGGCGCAGCCAGGCGTTGAGGTAGGCGTAGCGCGCTTCCGCCAGGTCGCGGCGGGCGCCGTAGAACTGCTGTTCGGCGTCCAGCACGTCGCGATTGACCCGCTCCCCGCCGGCGACGCTGCGCCGCGTCGCTGTCACCTGTTCGCGCGCCGCCGCCACCGCCATCTCGTAGGCACGCACCTTGGCCAGGCTGCTGGCGGTCAGGTCGAACTGGCTGTGCAGGTCATTGATCACACTGGCCACCTGGGCATCCAGCTCGGCCTGGGCCTGGGCGTACTTGTCGCCGGCCTGGCGGGTCGCCGCCGACACCCGCCCGCCCTCGAACAGCGGCAGGCTGAGACGCAGGCCGACACTGTCGGTGTCGTATTTCTGCTCGTAGGTGCTTTCCGAAGCCGAGTGCGTCTTGCTGCTGCTGGCGTAGAGGCTGAGCCTGGGCAAGTGGCCGGCACGATTGCGCTCCACCTCGTAGGCTGCCGCCTCCAGCGCATGGCGCTGGGCGCCCAGCTCGGCGCTGCGTTGCAGGGCCACCTGGCGCCAGCCTTCGAAGGTCGCCGGTTGCAGGCGCAGCGCCGGGAAGCGCTCGATGGGCGCGGCCAGTTCGCGATCCTCCAGTGCCTGCCCGAGCATCGCCTCCAGCGTACGCCGCGCCGCCGCCGCGCGATCGCTGGCGGCGATCTCCTCGGCGCGGGTCAGGCTCAGCCGGGCGCGGGTCTCCAGCAGGTCGGTGCGGGTGCCCTCGCCTTCCTCGAAGGCACGCTGGTTGAACGCCAGCTGGGTTTCCAGGGCGCGCCGCTGGGCTTCGGCCAGGACCACCTGCTCGCGGGCGAACAGGGTTTCGCTGTAGGCGGCGAACAGGCGCACCGCCAGTTCCTGGCTGCGCCCGCGGAACTGTTCGTCGGCGAACAGCGCCTGGGCCTCGCCCTGGCGGTAGCGCGCGTAGGCCTCGTAGTCGAACAGCGGCTGCTCCAGGCTGAGGGTCGAGGCGTAGCTGCGATAGTCGCGCTCGACGCGGGCGTCGCCCTGGCTGACGGTGGAGTCGTTGCGCGCCTTGTTGTAGTCGTAGCGCAGGCTCGGCAGCAGGCCGGCACGGCCGATGGCGCGGTTTTCGCTGCCGGCGCGGCGCTCGTGGAGCGCCGCCTGGAAGGTCGGGTCGTGGCGCACCGCCAGTTGGTAGGCGTCCAGCAGGCCCAGCGCCTGGGCCGAGGAGGCCGAAAGCAGCGCGGAGGACAGCAGGCAGGCTCGCAGGCGATTCATTCTTCCCCCAGCGCCAGGTGGGTACGGTCGGCCAGCGGCTTGAACAGGTAGTTCAACAGCGAGCGCTCGCCGCTGCGAACGAAGGCCTCCACCGGCATCCCCGGGCGGATCTCCAGGCCGGCCAGGCGACGTACGCCCTCCTCGCCTACGCGGATGCGCACCCGGTAGTACGGCGCCTCGCTGCGCTCGTCCAGCAGGCGGTCGGCCGAGACCAGGGTCACTTCGCCCTCCACCCGCGGCGTAGTGCTCTGGTTGAAGGCGCTGAACATCAGCTCCACCGGCAGGCCGACGCGGACCTTGTCGACCATCTCCACCGGCAGCCGAGCGTCCACCAGCAGCGGCTGGCGCTCCGGGAGGATTTCCATCAGTTGCTGGCCGGGCGCGATCACGCCGCCCTCGGTGAACACTTCCTGGCCGACCACCAGGCCGGCGACCGGCGCCCGTACCTCGCTGTTGGCCAGGTCGAAGCGCGCGCTGGCCAGGCGATTGCGCAACTCCTCGGCGCGCACCTGGGCGTCGGCCAGGCTGGCGCGCACCTCTTCCTGGAACTTCTCCCGCCGCTGGGCCATGCGCAGGCGCAGTTCGAGGATCTGCCGGCGGGTACTGCCGAGGCTGCCGAGGTCGCCGGCGATCTCGCCGTTGACCTGGGCCAGCAGGCGCTCGCTGTCGAGCAGGCGGTTGCGCGGCACGTAGCCCTCGCTGGCCAGTTGGCGCAGGCCGCGCAACTGTTCCTCGAGGGCGGCGCGCTGCTGCTCCTTGCTGCGCAGCGCGGCTTGCAGGCCGTCCAGTTGCGCCTGGCTGCCGGCGACCGTCTCGGCGAGACCATCGAGTTCCAGGCGCAGCGCCCGCCGACGGCTGTCGTGCAACTGCCGCTGCTGTTCCAGCAGGGTCGGCAGGCGCGGGTCGTCCAGCGCCAGCAGCTCGGCGGGAAACTCGATCCGCGCCTTTTCATCGCGCTCGGCGCTCAGCCGCGCCAGACTCGCCAGCGCCGCCAGGTACTGGGCGAACAGGCCATCGGCCTGGGCCCGGGCCTGGGTAGCGTCCATCTCCAGCAGCACCTGTCCTGCCTCCACCCGCTCGCCTTCGTGCACGCGGATGTGCCTGACCAGGCCACCGGTAGGGTGCTGCACGGCCTTGCGGCTACCGGCCACCATCACCGTGCCGGAGACCCCGACACCCTTGTCCAGCGGGGCCAACCCGGCCCACAGGAGAAAGCCGACGAAGCCGAGCAGCACCAACCCCCAGCCGAGCCGGGAAAAACGCTTCTCGTCCAGTTCCAGCGCCGCGCCGCCGACTTCGCGCAACCGCGCCTGCCCGCTCATCGCGCCGCTCCTCCCGGCACACCGCCGACCGGCATCCCCGGTCCCGGCCGGTAGCCGAAACCGAACGCCGGCGTCGGCCGTGTCGGCGCCGGGGCCGCAGCGGCCGGCGGCGAGGCGCTGGCAAGCACCTCGGCGGTCGCGCCGAAACGCTGCAGGCGTCCGCCATGCAGCAACAACAGCTTGTCGGTCAGCGCCAGCACCGCCGGCTTGTGGGTGACCAGCACCAGGCTGCTGCCGTGCCGGCGCATCGCCGCGATGGCCTCGGCCAGGGCCGCCTCACCCGCCTCGTCGAGGCTGGCATTGGGTTCGTCGAGCACGATCAGCGCCGGTCGCCCGTACAGCGCGCGGGCCAGGCCGATGCGCTGGCGCTGGCCGCCGGAGAGTCCAGCGCCGCCGTCGCCAAGGCGCGTGTCGTAGCCCTGCGGCAGGCGCAGCACCAGGTCGTGTACGCCGGCCAGGCGCGCTGCCGCCACCACCTTCTCGGCATCCACCTCGGCGAAGCGCGCGATGTTCTCGGCGATGCTGCCGGCGAACAGTTGCACGTCCTGGGCCAGGTAGCCGATGTGCGGCCCCAGTGCCGCCGCACTCCACTGCCGCAGGTCGGCGCCGTCCAGGCGCACCGCGCCAGACAGCGGCTGCCAGGCGCCCACCAGCAAGCGCGCCAGGGTCGACTTGCCGGAACCGGACGGCCCGATCACGCCGAGCGCTTCGCCAGGCTCCAGGGCGAAACCGAGGTCCTGCAACAATGCCTGCTCGCGTCCCGGCGCGGCCGCGCAGAGCCGCTCGACGCGCAACGCGCCGCGCGGCGCCGGCAGCGGCATGCCCAGGGCAGCCGGCGGATTCTCCTCGAGTAGCCGCGCCAGTCGCTGGTAGGCCTGCCGCGCGCCGCTCCACTGGCGCCAGACCGCGATCAACTGGTCGATGGGGCTGAGCACGCGGCCCATCAGGATCGAGCCGGCGATCATCATCCCCGGGGTGATCAGGCCTTCCACCGCCAGCCAGGCGCCGAGGCCGAGCACCAGCGACTGCAAGGCCAGGCGCACGCCCTTGGAGGTCGCGCCGATCGCCGCGCTGCGCTCGCTGCCGAGGTTCTGCCGGGCAAGGAAGGCCTGGTGCTGGGCGAACCAGCGCGCGCGCATGGCCGGCAACATGCCCATTGCCGCCAGGGTTTCCGCCTGGCGCAGGTTGGCCGAGGCCTGCTGGGTGGCGAGGATCGACAGTTGCCCGGCCTCGGCCAGCGGTTCGCGCGAGCGGCTTTCGTTGACCCAGGCGAGCAGCACCAGCAGCAGCGCCCCAACCAGGGCGAGCAGGCCGAGCCAGGGACTGAAGAGGAAGATCACCAGCAGGTAGAGCGGGAACCAGGGCGCGTCGAAGAAGGCGAACAGGGCGTTGCCGGTGAGGAACTGGCGCAGGCTGGTCAGGTCGTTCAGCGCCTGCCCGGCGGCCTGCTCGCCGCGCTCCAGGCTGGCGCGGAACGAGGCGTCGTAGATGCGCTGGTTGAGTTGCATGTCGAGCTGGCCGCCGAGGCGGATCACCACCAGGCTGCGCACCCACTCCAGGGCGCCGAGCAGCAGGTAGAGGCCGAGCACCATGAGGGTCAGCATCAGCAGGGTCATGTGGTTGCCGGAGCCGAGCACCCGGTCGTAGACCTGCAGCATGTACAGCGACGGCGCCAGCATCAGCAGGTTGATCACCGCGGTGAACAGCGCGACGCTGCGCAGCGCCGGGCGGAAGCGGCCGAGGGTGGCGAGGATTTCATTGCGCGGCGAGGCCGGCCGGAGCTTCATCGGAGTCGGGTCCTGTGGGTGTCCGGGCCGCGAGCGGGCCCGGAGGACATTGCGGCAGTCTCCGCTTGCCGGGCACGGCCGGCGGAGGAACAATCCGGGGGCCGCCGTCGCCACGGGTGCGAGGCGCAACGACGGCGGTTCGTGCGCCGGAGAGGAGCGCCAACTCCTCTCCGGCCTTTAGCGCAAGCAGTCCACGAACGCTATCGTGGACAGTTGCTCAGGCCGCCAGGGCCAGGTCGTGCGGCAGTTCCTGCACGCCGACCACGCCGATTTCCGCCGCTGCCGCAGCCGGGGTGGCATGGGCGACGCCGGCCGCGGCCAACTGGTCGAAGGTGGAGTTGATCGACAGGCTCGGGTCGACCGCTTTCAGCAGCGCGTCGATCTGCCCCTGCAGGGCGCTGCTGTCACCGCTCATCAGGCCGTAGACCACCTTGTGCACGGTGCCGTCGCGGCCCTGGGCGATCGGCGAATCCAGGCCCAGGTTGCTGAAGCTCACCTCCTGGCTGTCCAGGGCGTAGCCACCGCTGGAGGCGCCGCCGGTCAGGGTGTCGCCGAGGGCGATGCTGTCCAGCTTGCCCCACAGGGTGTGGCTGGGGTTGCTGAACAGGGTGTAGTGGAGGTCGCCGCCGGCGATGAAGGCCGCGTCGCTGGCGGTGCTCTTCAGCGCGTACTGGCTGCCGTCGAACGGACCGGGGTTGAAGCCGCCGGTATTGCTGCCGTCCACCACCTGGCCCGGACGATGGTTGACGTCGCCGAAGTAGGCCGACCAGTCCGCCAGGTAATCCGCTACGGTCCAGCCGCTGTAGGTGGTGCTGTAGGAAATCGAAATGCTCATGCCAAAACTCCAATTCAACGAGTGGTGAATGCCGGAGCGCACGGATGCCCGCTCCGGTTTTGCCCTTCACTGGGCAAAACGGGGGTCAGAACTGGTATTCGAGGGTGCCTTGCAGGGTCCGCCCGCGGCCGAGGGTGAAGGCCAGCACGTCGCCCAGCGGCACCAGGTAGGCGCGGTCGGTGACGTTCTCCATGGCCAGGCGCAGGGTCAGTTCGTCGCTCACCCGGTAGCTGCCGTACAGGTCGTAGACGGTGTATTCCTTCCAGTCCGCCGGGTACACGCCGGCCTGCGACACCGTGGCGCCGCCAGCCACCGAGTAGCCTTCGCTGTAGCGGGCACGGGCGCCGACGTCCAGCCTGCGGTCGAAGAAGCGCATGCCCAGGGTCAGCGAGCCGCGGTCCATCGGCATGTGTTCGGCGGAGCCGAGCACCGCGCTGCAATGGGTGGCGGCGTTAGCCTGCTCGTCCGGCCGCATGTCGATCACCGGCGGGCGGCGACCGCTGCCCTTCACCGTCTGGGTGACGCCGCCGAGCCAGGCGGTCTTCGAACAGAAGTCGTTGCTGCCGATCATGTGCGTGTAGGAGAGCTGCCCGTAGGCCAGCCCGGCATCGTAGTCGAGCTGGTACTCGACGCCACGGAAGCGCGTGCTGTCGAGGTTGTTGACGTAGGCGCTGTTGCCGATCCCGGCCATGCCGTAGCCCGGCGGCTGCATGCCCATGCCCATGAAGATGAAGTCGTCGACCCGGGTGTCGAAGTAGGCGACCTTCAGGCCCAGGCGGTCGTCGCTGAACCAGAGGTTCTCCTTCAGCACGTTGAAGCCGACTTCCCAGGCCTTCGAGCGCTCCGGACTGAGGAACGGGTTGGGGTACATGTTTTCCGCGCCGCCGCCGTGGGGGCGGCCGGTGATCAGGCTCTCGGTCACTGCCGGCGGGCGCCAGCCCTTGCCGTAGGTGGCGAACAGCTGCAACCAGTCGACACCGGGCTTGACCGACAGGCCGAAGGTCGGCGAGAAGCGCCCCTCCTCGCGGTCGACGGCGTATTGCAGCGGCATGTCGGTCTGCCGGGTGGTGCCAAGGATGAAGGTGCGCGCGTTGAAGCCGGTGTCGCCGCGCAGGCGGTAGCGGTCGTAACGCAGCCCGGCGTTGAGGTTGAGCCAGTCGTCGTAGTCGTAGTCGAGACGGGCGAACAGGCTACCGAGGGCGCGGTCGCCCTTGGGGGTCATGCCTTCGGCCGCAGGGAAGCCGACCGCCGAGGTGCTCGCCCGCGGCTGGCTGGAGTCCGGCCGCACCTTGTCGTAGAAGAACTCCAGGCCATAGTTGGCGCGCAGCGTGGAGAGATCGTCGAGAGCGAAGGTCGAGGTGTTCTGCGCCTGCGCGCCGTAGGTGTCGGTCTGGTAGGTGATCGAGTAGCCGGGGGTGATACCGCGTTGCAAGGTCTGCTGGCGGTTGCGGTTGTCGACGTAGTAGAGCTTGGCCTTGAAGTCCACCAGCGGGTTGTCCGGCGCGTAGCCGTAGTCGATGGCGAAGTTCTGCGCACGCACGTCGCTGCTGCCGAGCTTTTCCCAGAGCGCCTGGTTCTCGGTGTTGAGCATGTTGGCGTCGTCGTAGGACACCTGGGTGGTCAGGTAGCTGAACTGCAGGCGCTGGTCCTGCGGCAGAGCGACGCCAAGCTTGGCCAGTCGCGAGCGCATCACGTAGCCGGAGTAGGCCACCGGCGAATGCTTGACCCGCTGCCCGGCCTCGGGATTGAACCAGGCGCCGGTGCGCAGCTCGCCGATGCTGCCCTTGGTCCCCGGGTCGTAGTCGCCCAGGTGGCGCTCGCTGGCGGCGACCAGCATGTCCCAGGCCTCGGTGCCGATGGCGAAGGCCGCGCTGCCGATGAAGTGGGTGCCGTTGGCGTCGCCGCCCAGGCCGCTGGTGAGGCGCACCCGGCCACCGACCTGCTTGCCCGGCTTGACCAGGTCGCGGGCCTCCAGGGTGCGGAAGTTGGCGATCCCGCCGATCACCCCGGCGCCGCCCATGGCCGAGCTGGCGCCCTTGTCGATGACCACCTCGCTGAGCAGCTCGGGATCGACGTAGAGCGTCCCGTTGCGCTGCTGGTGGCCGCTCTGCTGGTAGTTCTGGCGCATGCCGTCGACCGACATGTTGACCCGCCCGTAGTCCTGGATGCCACGGATGTTCACCGACAGGCCGGGATCCTGCTGGCTCACCGAGGAGTACACCCCGGGGGTTTCCTCGAGCATGTCGGCGGCATGCCGCGGCGGGTTGCGCTCGATCTGCTCGCGGCCGATCACGCTGACCGAATGCGGCGTCTGGTAGACCCAGTCGTCCGGACGCGCGGCGGAGATCACCGAGGGCGACATCTGCACCAGGTCGTCCTGGCTGACGCGGATCAGGCTCAATTGGTCCTTGCCGGAGAAGCGGTATTCCACCGGGCTGCCCTGGAGCATCTGGCTCAGGCCGTCGGCCAGCACATATTCGCCGTGCACCGCTGCGCTGCCGAGACCGGCGAAACGCTGGCTGTCGAAGAACACCTGGACCCCGGCCTGCTCGGCGAATCGCAGCAGGGCGCGGTTCAGCGGTTGTGCCGGGATGTCCAGCCGGACCCGGCGCAACGCGGTCTGCTGCTGGCTCGCCGAGTCCGCCCCGTCTTGCGCATGCAGCGGTAGCGCGGCCGTTCCCAGCAGGACCAGGCCCAGCCCCAGGGCCAGTTGCGCCCCCTTGCGACCGCCTCGCACGGCACTCCATCCACGATGTTTCATGACAGCGCCTACACTCCATCGTTTTTGTGTAATAAGAATCAGTCTCGTTAAGAGAACGATGGAGGCAGGGAAAGTCAGTAACGGAAATCGAGAAAATTTTTCGCCGGCGGGATCCACGGCTCGAAAATGCGCTTCCCGGCCCCTGCCGGAACAAGCGCACGGGACGACTGCCCGGCCCGTGGTCGAGGCTCTCGGAAGCGATCACGCCGCTCAGTACAGCAGCGTCACTCCCGCCAGGCTCAGGCTGCGCACCCCCAGCTCATCGCTGATCGACTGTAACGAGGCTTCCAGGTCGGCGACCCGGAATACCCCGCTGACCCGCCGCTGCGCCAACGCACCGGGAGCCACCAGCAAATGCCCCGGCCGGTAGCGATTGAGGCGCGCCACCACCTCGCCCAGCGGCTGCTCGTCGAAGACCAGCAGGCCGCGCCGCCAACTGGTCAGGTCGTCGAGGCGACCGCCCAGCGGCGCCTCGACGCCGCCCTCCGCGCTGTAGCGCAGGCTCTCGCCCTCGCCCAGCTCGCGGCGCCCGACGGTCCCCGTGCGCGGATGCGCCAGGGCCACCGCGACGCGGTGTTCGAGCACCCCGACCTGGACGCTGCCGTCGTCGTTGCGGCTGACCAGGAACCGAGTGCCCAGCGCGCGAGTGCTGCCGCCGGCGCTTTCCACCACGAAGGGCCGGGTCTCCCGGCCCGCGCGGGGGGCGGCGCGGAAGATCGCGCTGCCTTCGAGCAGGCGCACCCGTCGCTCGCGGCTGTCGTAGGCGACATCGATGGCGCTCTGTGCGTCCAGCTCGACCTCGCTGCCATCCACCAGCCGCAGGATGCGCACCTCGCCCTTGCCGGTGGCGTGGTCGGCCAGCCAGCTCACGCCGGCGTCGCGTTCGTTCCAGGCGCTGCCCAGGGCCAGCAGCACCGCCGCCGCCGCGGCCCAGCCGCGCCAGCCCTTGCGCCGCCCCCCGGCGCGGCGCGGCGCGTTGGCGACCGGCGTCTGAACCATCGTCCGCGGTTCGGCCAACGATCCCAGCTGTTTCCAGGTCCGTTGCGCCAGCGCCAGCGCGGCCGGGTGCCGGGGGTCGGCCGCCAGCCAGCCGTCCAGCGCTTCGCGCCGGGACCGGTCGAGGTCGCCGCCGTCCAGGCGGATCGCCCATTCGGCGGCCTGCTGGCGGATCTGCTGTTGTTCCTGGGGGCTGTTCACGTGCGGCTCTCGTTGGTCGTTATAGAGGTTCAGACGCGCGAACCGGCAAGACTCGGTAATCCATTCAGCGGGAATCCTCGAGTGCCTGCATCACATGGGCCAGGGCGCGGGCCAGGTGCTTCTGCACCGAGCTATCGGAGATTTCCAGGCGTCTCGCCACCTCGGCATGGGTCAGCCCCTCCAGACGGTTGAGACGGAAGATCTCACGGGTGCGCGGCGGCAGTTCGGCGACTATCTCGCGCAGGCGGGCAAGCGCATCGGCATCCACCGCGGACTCCTCGGGGCCGGGCTGGTCGGCGACGAACCCGGCGAGGTCGTCGTTGGGGCGGGTCTCGGTGCGGCGCCGCCGTTCCTGCCGGTAATGGTCGATGGTGAGGTTGTGCGCGGTGCGGTAGAGATAGGCGTCGACATGCTCGATCGGCTCCTTGTGCCGCTGCTCGGCCAGGCGCAGGAAGCTTTCCTGCGCCAGGTCCGCCGCCAGGTGCGGATCGCGGGTCTTGCGCAACAGATACGACTGCAACTGCCGGGCATGCCTGAGAAACAGTGCCTTGAGATCCTGCTCCGCCAACGGCGCATCCACCCACGTCCTTTCAGAAGGGCAGCAGCATATTTTTTATGATAATGATTTTCAATCGTATTCTTGTGAGATGCCGGGCTCAGCCGAACACCGAGCCGCCGCCGAGGTAGGCCAGGCCCGCGCCAAAGGCCGCCAGCGCCAGCGGCGGGCGCATCGGCGCGTCGTTGATGGCGAAGGCCAGTTGCGCCAGCGGAAACAGCAGCAGGCAGAGCAATGCGCAGGGGATCGAACGGCGGCCGCCGCTGGCCACGGACCAGACGTAGCCGATGAGCAGGAGGGCGAAACCGAGGTCTTGCATGCCGGGCATCCTTGCGGGGCGGAAGGTATGCGCCGCGCAACGGGCGGCAGGCGCGCAACCTTAGCAGAAGCGCGGGAGCCGAGGAAAACCCGGCGCGGCCCGTGCCGCGCCGGGTTCGCTCAATTGCCGCTGCAACCGCTGCCCCAGGCCTTGTACTCGACGGTATGCCGCTCGCCCTGCGAGTCCTCGTAGACCAGGCGCGCCGGGACGATCCCACAGGAGCTCCACAGGTCGGTCTTGTAGATCACCCGGGCGATGTCCAGGCGCCCTTCCACGTAATGCTGGCGGAGCGATTTCGAGTCCGGGTTGGGTCCGTAGGGCTGCTGCTGCGCCTGGGCCAGCGGTGCCAGGCCGAGCAGCGCGACAAGTGCCAACGGGATCACTCTCATGAGGATGTCTCCTTGGTAGAACGTTCAGCCTGAAACTACGCTGCGGAGACTGTCAGGCTCATGAGCCCGGCGTGACATTTCTGTCAGACGACGACCGCCCCGGCAATGCGCCAGCAATCCTGGCGCTATCCACGGACGGCAAGACGCCATATACTGTATGGATAACCAGTCAAAGCAACCTTGCGACTCAGAAGGCACAGAGGTGATGAATGGCCGTCGAAGTGGTGTACCGCAGCAGCCGGGATCAGGAGCGTTTGTTCATGGACAAGGCTGAAGCCGATCGTTACGACAAGATGCTGGAGCTGGCGGAAACGCTGGCCGAGGTGCTGCAGAAGGCGGTGCCGTCGCTGAAGGAGGAACAGGTGGAAGAACTCGGCATCTTCATGGCGAAGAACCGCGACGCCTTCGCCCGCGCCTTCAAGAACCAGCCGGACGCCCTCAACGAACTGTTCGAGGAAAACGCCGCGGACGAATGAGCCGCCGCTGCAAGCAAAGCGCAAGGAGCCGAAACATGCCGCGACAACTTGCCGGCCTGCTGTGCGTCCTCCTCGGCCTCGCCGGCGCCCCTGCCCTCGCCTGCCCATTCCGGGCCACGGACGCCGAGACACCGGCAGCCTCTGCCGGCGCCGCGCAGGTCCTGGCCCTGGGCGGCACCGGCAGACTGCAACTCGACCTGCAACGGGCCCCCGCCACCCTGCTGCACAGCGGCGACCTGCTGATCGCCCGCTACGCCGAGGGTCATTACCTCGCCCATCGCCTGCTCGAAGGCAACGAGATGGGCGCGGACGAGGGCGAACGGCTCGACCTTCCGCGACAGGTTCGCCTGCTCTTCGGAGCCCTGCCGCTGGACGGCCTGCCCGACGCCGAGCGCGAGCGTCTCCAGGCGCAGCGCCAGGCCCTCGGCTTGTGCGACCGGCGCGCCAGCGCCAGCCGCTACCGCGTGGCCGGCACCGAGGTCTATCGCCTGCGCGGCAGCCAGGCCGGCAAGCCCTACCACGCGCTCTACCTGCTCGACGGTCCCCAGGTGCACTACCTCGACAGCTCCGGCAGCGACGCCTTCATCGAGCAGTTGCTCGCCAGCCTGCGACGCCGCTGAGTCCGCGCGGCGCTTGTCCGACCCCCATCGACCAGGAAGGCCCCATGCCCGCTCTCCCCGCCTCCCCCGTCCGCTCCCGACGCTGGCGCCTGGACCGGCGCAGCCTGCTGCTGGCACTGCTGCTGTTCGGCCTGCTGGTCCTGCTCGCCACCCTGGGCCGGCATTGGGGCTGGATACGCAGCTTCGGCGGCGACCTGCTGGCGGTGGTCTGGCTCTACTACCTGATGGGCAGTGCGCTCAGGGCGCCGGCCGCCTGGCTGGCATCCGCCGCCTTTGCCGTCGGCGCGCTGCTGGAACTGGGCCAGTACCTGGCGGCGCAACTGCATTGGCAATTCTCCAGCCCCGTGCTGCGCATCGTTCTCGGCAGCACCGCCGACGGCTTCGACCTGCTCGCCTACGCCCTCGGCGCGCTGCTGGCGTGGTGGCTGGAGCACCGGCGCTGATCAGCCGTCGGGTTGCTCCAGGGCGTTCACCAGTACCTTGAGGAAACGCGCCGCCTCGCCACCGGTGGCGGCGCGGTGATCGAAGGTCAGCGAGAGCGGCAGGATCGGGTGGATCGCCATCTCGCCGCGCCAGGCCACTACTTCGTCGCGGATGCCGCCGGCGCCGAGGATGGCCACCTGCGGCGGCACCACCACGGGGTTGGCGTAGCGGCCGAACAGGGTGCCGAAGTTGGATAGGGTCAGGGTCGCGCCGAGCATTTCCGTCGGCGGGATCGAGCGTGCCTGGACGTCTTCGCGCAGGCGCCGCATACCGGCGCGCAGGTCCTCCGCCGAACGCGCACCGACGTCGCGCAGCACCGGCACGAACAGGCCGTCCGGGGTGTCCACGGCGATCCCCAGGTCGAGCCGCTCATGCAGTTTCAGCGACAACGAGGCGCCATCGAACCAGGCGTTGAGGGTCGGCTCGGCGCGACAGGCCTCGGCCAGCGCCTGGGCCAGGCGGATCAACGGGTCGCGTGCGGTCTTCCAGCGATGCAGGTCGGCGTCGCCGTAGATCGTCACCGGCACCACCTCGGCATGCGAGCGCGCCATGTTCAGCGCCATGCTCCGCCGTACCCCGCGCAAGCGCTCGCCGCCGAAGCGTTCGCGGGCGCCCTGGGCAGCGGCCTCGACGTCGCCGCGGGTGATCAGGCCATCCGGGCCGGAGCCGCTCAGGCCGGCCAGCTCGACGCCCTGCTGGCGGGCGAACTGGCGCACCGCCGGGGTCGCGCGCGGTGCCAGGTGCTCGCGGGTGGATGGTGCGGCGCCGATGAAGAAACGGTCCTCCAGGGCGCTACCGCCGCCCTCCAGGCGCCCCACCACGGTACCGGCGTCCGCCTCCTCGCCCTCGAAGCCCACCAGCGGTTCGCCGACGTGGAGGATGTCGCCCTCGGCGCCGAACAGCTTGCCCACCACCCCGTCGTAGGGCGCGGGGATGTCCACCAGCGCCTTGGCGGTTTCCACCGAGACCAGGCGCTGGTCGGCGCGCACGCTGTCGCCGGCCTTGACGTGCCATTCGACGATTTCCGCTTCCTGCAGGCCCTCGCCCAGGTCGGGCAGCTTGAAGTGCTTCATGGTCGTCTCCCCTCGGCTCAGGCGTAGCCGAGCACGGTGTCGCAGGCCGCCAGGATGTCCTCCACGGCGGGCATGTACAGCGGTTCCAGGCGGTACAGCGGCGGCGGGATATCGGCCGCGGCGACCCGCTGGATCGGCGCCCGCAGATCGAACAGGACACGCTCGTAGAGGCTCGCGGCGATTTCCCCGCCGAGGCCGCCGCTCTTCGGCGCCTCATGGACGATCACGCAGCGACCGGTCTTGCGCACCGAAGCTTCGAGGGTGTCGAGGTCGAGCGGCTTGAGGCAGGCGACGTCGATCACTTCGGCCTCGATGCCGCGCTGCGCCAGGCGCTCGGCGGCCTGCTGGGTCTCGTGGACGCTGGCGCCCCAGCTGACCAGGGTCAGGTCGCCGCCTTCGCGGAGGGTGAAGCAACTGTCCAGCGGCAGGCGCCGGGCGTCGTCCGCCAGCGGCTGCGGGTTCATCCGGTAGAGCCGGGTCGGTTCGAGGAAGATCACCGGATCGGGATCGTCGATCGCCGCCAGGAGCAGGCCGTAGGCCCGCGCCGGCGACGACGGCACCAGCACGCGGACGCCGGGGATGTGCGCGAACATCGCCTCGGTCGCCTCGCTGTGGTGCTCCGGCGCGCGGATTCCCGCGCCCATCGGCGTGCGCAGCACCAACGGGCAGGCCAGGCGGCCGCGGGTGCGATTGCGCAGGCGGCTGGCATGGGACACCAGTTGCTCCATGGCGGCGTAGATGAAGCCCATGAACTGGATCTCCATCACCGGCTTCAGGCCCTGGGCGGCCATGCCGATGGACAGCCCGGCGATCATGTTCTCCGCCAGCGGCGTATCCAGCACCCGCTTGAAGCCGAAGCGCTCGCGCAGGCCGAGGGTGGCGCGAAACACCCCGCCGTTGACCCCGACGTCTTCGCCCAGCACCACCACCGCCTCGTCCTCGGCCATGGCCCGGTGCAACGCCAGGTTGACCGCCTCCAGAAGGGCCAGGCGTTTCGCTTCGCCGTTGCGCTCATTCATGTTCGGCCCCTCCCTGCCGCCGCGCGGCGCGTTCCAGCAATTGCTCGCGCTGCTCCTCCAGGGCCGCCGGCCAGCGCGCGTAGACATGCTCGAACAGTGCCTGCGGCGCCTGCGCGGCGAACGTCTCGAAACACTCCACCGCCTCCTGCACCCGCGCCTGGCACTCGCCCACCAGCGCCTGCTCGCGCTCCTCGTCCCACTGGCCGCGGCCGGCGAGGAAGGCGCGCAGGCGCTTGATCGGCTCCTCGCGCCAGGCCTGGTTGACCTCCTCGGCGGAACGGTAGCGGCTGGCGTCGTCGGCCGTGGTGTGGTCGCACAGGCGATAGCTGATGCACTCCAGCAGGGTCGGCCCCTTGCCCTGGCGCGCGCGCTCCAGGGCCGCGCGGACGCGTTCGGCGACCGCCAGCACGTCGTTGCCGTCCACCTGTTCGCCGGGGAAGCCGGCACCCACCGCCTTCTCCGCCAGGGTCGGCGCGCCGCACTGGATGCGCCGCGGCACCGAGATCGCCCACTGGTTGTTGTTGACCACGAAGAGCACCGGCAACTGCCAGGCGCCCGCCACGTTCAGCGCCTCGAGGAAATCGCCCTTGCTGGTGGCGCCGTCGCCGCAGGTGGTCACCGCCACCCGGTGCTCGCCGCGGATGCGGAACGCCGAGGCGACCCCGCAGGCATGCAGGGCCTGGGTGGCGATCGGCACACAAATGGGAAAGTCCTGCGCCGCCAGCGGTTCGGCGTAGTCGCTGCCGCGCTCGTCGCCGCCCCAGTAGAGGAGGATGTCCTCCATGCGCACACCGCGCATCAATTGCACCGCGGTATCGCGGTAATAGGGCACCAGCACGTCTTCGGCGCGCATCTGGCTGCCGATGGCCACGCCGATGGCTTCCTGGCCGAGGGTTGGCGCATAGGTGCCGATCCGTCCGGTACGCTGGAGGGCCACCGCCTTCTGGTCGAACAGGCGGGTCAGGAGCATCTGCTGGTAGAGGCCGACCAGCGCGTCGCTGTCGCCGGCCCAGGCGGGCAACTCGCCGAGGGGCCGACCGTCGCTGTCGAGGTAGCGGGTGAAAGGCGGGTCGATCCGGTTGTGAACCATCGCAAACCTCCTCCGCACGCCGGGTAGGCGTGCCGCTCAGGGTCGCGCCGCGGGTGGCGGCGTGCACGCGCGGCACCGCGGGGGTGGCCCGCACTGCCGCTGGCGAGGCCCGCTGGCGGCCTCGCCGGAAACGCCGGCCCGTCACTGCGGGCCGTAGAGAATCCGTTCCGCCAGACGGTCGGCGATCCGCGCCGGCGACTGGTGGTCGGCCTGGGCATGGGCATAGATCTCGGTGAGCCGCGCGGGAATCCGCGCCAGGTGCGCGGTGATGCTGTGCGGATCGGCGCCGCGGTGCTTGAGGGCGACGTAGATCAGGCCGCCGGAGTTGATCACGTAGTCCGGCGCATAGAGGATGCCGCGCGCCTCCAGCTCGTCGGCGACCTCCGGCCGCTCCAACTGGTTGTTCGCCGCCCCGGCCACCGCCGCGCAGCGCAACTGGCTGACGCTCTGGCTGGTGAGCACGCCGCCCAGGCCGCAGGGCGCGAGGATGTCGCATGGGGTGGAAAGCAATGCCTCCGGCGCCAGCGGATGGGCGCCGAGCTGCTCGACGGCCAGTTGCACCCGGCCGGGATCGAGGTCGCAGACCAGCAACTCGGCGCCGACCGCCGCCAGTTGCTCGGCCAATGCGTAGCCGACGTGGCCGAGCCCCTGCACCGCGACCCGCAGGCCTTCCAGGTCGTCGCTGCCGAGGCGCGCCTGGGCACTGGCGCGAATCCCGGCGAACACGCCGAGGGCGGTATGCGGCGAGGGGTCGCCGGCCTGGGTGGTGCTGGTGACGTGGCGGGTCTGCTGGGCGATGCAGTCCATGTCGGCGCTGGAGGTACCGCTGTCCACCGCAGTGATGTAGCGTCCGCCGAGGCTTTCGATGAAGCGCCCGAAGGCCTCGAACAGCGCGCCGCGATTGTCCAGGTGCGGCGGGCGGATGATCACCGCCTTGCCGCCGCCCTGCTCCAGCCCGGCCAGGGCCGCCTTGTAGCTCATGCCCTGGGCCAGGCGGATGGCGTCGCCGATGGCGGCTTCGTCGTTGGGGTAAGGCAGGTAGCGACAACCACCCAGCGCCGGGCCGAGTCGCGTGCTGTGGATGGCGATAATGGCCTTGAGTCCCGTGGCCGGGTCTTGGGCGAGGTGGAGACCCTCGAGCCGGGCCGCGTCCATCATGTCGAACATGCTGGGGCTCCCCTGCTTGCTGCTTGTTGTCCGGGCCGGGCCGTTGCCGCCCGGCACCTTCAGTATAGGCAGGCGTCGGCGAAACGCCCGCAAGGCCGACGACCAGGCGGCGGCGCTCGCCGAGCCGGGTACTGGACGAAGCTTCGGCGGACGGTTACAACCTTGGGGTCCGCCCGCTCGAAACCGGCCCCGGCGTGCTCCGAACGGCCCGTCCGCAGCGATCCAGGCGCACCAGGAGGAAAGCCATGGACCCGCGTCAAGCCTGCCTCGATTGTCTCGCCCAGGAACCGCCAGCGCTGTTCGAGGCGGCCCTGTGGATTGCCGCGGAGCACCTTCCGGCGTATTCGCCCGCACAGTCCCTGCGGGAGCTCGACGAACTCGTCCGGCAGATCGGCGCCAGCCTGGACGATCGCGCCTCGGCCAGCGAGCGCGCCCAGGGGTTGCTGCGGCGAATGAGCGAACAGGGTTTCTGCGAGGACGACGACTTCCCCCTGCAACCGCGCTCGGCCCTGCTTCCGCTGGTGCTGCAGCGGCGCCAGGGACAGCCGTTGTCGCTGGCGCTGGTGGCCATGGAACTGGCGCGGCGGCTGGACATTCCGCTGGTCGGAGTGAACTTCCCGGGACGCTTCCTGCTGCGCGTGCCGCAGGCCGACCATCTGCTCGACCCGGCCACCGGACGGCGCCTCTATCCCACCGACTGCCGCGAACTGCTGCTGCGCCTGCAGGGGCCGAAGAGCGAGCTGCAGGCCGCCTACCTGAAGCAGGCCTCTCCCGGGGAAATCCTCCAGCGTCTGTCGCGCAACCTGCGACAACTGCACAGCGCCGCCGGCGAGCCGCTGGCCGCGCTGAAGGATGCCCAGCGGGTGATCGAACTCGGCCCGGTGGGCGCCGCCGACCACGAGGCCCGCGCCGGCCTCTATCGGCAACTGGATTGCCCGCAGGCGGAACGCTACGACCTGGAACGCGCGCTCTTGCTCAGCGACGATCCCACCGAGCAACTGCGCCTCGGCCAGCGCCTGGGCGAACTCGCCCCGCCGACCGGCCGCGCCCTGCACTGAGGCCGCTCAGGCGAGCAGGCCGAGGGCCTTGGCCCGCGCCACCGCCTGGGTCCGGCGGGCCACCCCGAGCTTGCCGTTGATCCGCCGGGCGTGGGTCTTCACCGTGTGCAGGGAAATGAACAGTTGCTCGCCGATCTCCTGGTTGGAACAGCCCTGGGCGATCAGGCCGAGCACCGCCAGCTCCCGGCAACTGAGCGGACTGAGCCCCTCCTCTTCTTCCCCCGGCAGGGCGGCGAACAGTTGCGGCTGGCGATCCCGCAGTCGCCGCTGCGGCAGTTGCAGGCCTAGCCGCTCCGCCAGTTCCAGGCCGCTGCGCAGGGTTTGCTGGGCCTGGGGCAATTGTCCGGAGAGGAACTGGCACTCGGCGATACCCATGCGCACTTCGCAGAGCAGCGTCTGCCGCCCCTGCGCCTCGAGAATGGCGAGCAGCCCGCGCAGCCGCGCTTCGGCGGCGGCAGCCTCACCGCTGTAGAGTTCGGCCAGCGCCAATTGGTGCTCTACCCGCGCTTCCAGCTCCGGTTCGGAGGGCGGCGACAGGCGCGCCCGTCCCGGCTGGAAGTAGGCGCGGACCCGCAGCAGGATCTCCCGCGCCTGCGCCGGCCTTCCCTGCTGCAGGGTCAGGGCGGAGCTGACCAGCAGTAACGCGCCGCGATACAGCGGATCGGGGACATGGCGCTGCTGCATCAGCCGCTCGACCTCCAGCAGGCGGTTGAACGCCGCGTCCAGGTCGCCCTGCCCGGCTTCCAGCAAGGCCAGTCCCAGGTAGCCGTAGAGCACCCAGGGATCGAGATTCTCCCGTGCCTGCTCCAGCCCCAGCCGATACCAGTGCCCGGCCTCGACCTCGCGACCCTGCTGCAGGCACAGGCGCGCGCGGCGCAGGGCGATCCGGCCGAGCATCGGGCTGCCCTGCTGGCCGAGGTCCTCCAGGTAGCGCTGGGCGCGATCGAGGACGCCTTCCGCGCGCAGCAGTTCGCCGCGCTGCTCCAGCCACTGCGCCCGCTCCAGTTCGATCAGCGCCTCGAAGATCAGGCTGTCGTGCTCGCGCGCCAGGCGCAAGGCATCGCGGCCGATCAACCGCGCCTGGTCCATTCGCCCCTCGATCATCGCCAGTTGCATCAGCGCCGAGCGGCAGATCAGTCCCTGCGACCAGGCGTCCTCCGGCAGTTGCTCCAGCGCCTCGCGCAGGTAGTCGGCGGCGCCGCGCTCGCCACGGCAGTGCAGAAGGATCCCGAACAAGCCCTGCCATTGCGCCAGCAGCACCCGCTGGCGGGACGCCGAGGGCATCGGCAGGAAGCGCGCCAACTGGCCGATGCAGTCCTCGGCTTCGGCCAGGCGTCCGGCGTAGAGCAGCGCCCAGGCGTTCAGGATCACCAGGCGCGGCGTGCTGGCCAGCAGCGCCGCCGGCAGTTCGTCGCGCAGGGCCAGGACCATGCCGATGTTGTGGCCGTGCAGCAATTGCTCCTCGGTGAGCTTCTGCAACAATCCGGCGGCGGTTTCCGGTTCATCGGCGGCCAGCGCCTGGTCGACCGCCTCGCGGGTCTCGCCGTGTTCGGCGAACCATTCGCAGGCTTCCCGGTGGAAGTCCCGCTGCGGGCGCTGCGGCGCTTCGCGCCAGGCCTCGCGGATCGCCGGCGGCAGGCTGTAGCGCTGGTTCGTATCGGCCAGCAGGGGGAAGCCCCGCGCCAACAGGTCGTCCAGCCCGTGGGGCAGCTCCTCGAACAGCCGGCGGAACAGCTCCGGACCGACTTGCGGCAGCCAGGCCAGGGCGCGCGCAGCGTCGGCCAGCGGCGGCGGCAGCTCGTCGAGCAACTCGTGCTGGAGGTATTCCTGCAACAACGGTCCGGCCGTCTCTTCGCCGACCAGCAGGCGCAAGCGCAACGCGGCGCACCAACCGCCGCTGCGTTCCAGCAGTGCCCCGGCCGCAGCGGCATCGGCGCTGCGGCCGTGCAGGCGGAGCAGTTCGGCGACCTCGTCGGCATCGAACGCCAGCAGGCCGCCGTCGACCTCCAGCAACTCCCCCTCCAGCAGCAACCGCGCCAGGTTGCACTGCGGCCGCCGCCGGCTCGCCAGCCACCAGCCCACCCGTGGCGAGGCCGCGCTCAACAGGCGATCGAGGCAGGCGTCGAGGGCGGGATCGGGATGCCGTGGGTAATCGTCGAGCAGCAGCCACAGCGCGGAAGCGTTGCGCAGCCGCCGGCACAGCTGCGCTTCGTCGCTGTCCTCGGCCAAGCCGAGGGCGCCGGCCAGGCGGCGGCGGAAGGTCGCGGGGTCCAGCGCTTCCCCGCCCAGCGCCAGCCAGACCACCTGCACGCCAGGCGGCGCCCGCCGCGCGCATTCTCCGAGGAGGACGGTCTTGCCGCTGCCGGCGGGCGCGCAGAGCAGTCGCAGGCGGCATTCGCCGCGCAGCAGCGGCTGGTGCAAACGGGGCCGCGGCAGGTGCTGCGGCGGCAGCCGCGGCAAGGCGGCGGGCAGCTCGGTCGGCTCGGTCATGGCAGTGCTCTTGTTCTGTCGAAGCGCCTTGCCGGGAGCCTAGACCGCGCCTGCCCCGCTGCTGAACGATGATTGCGCCGGGTGATGGGCCGTCATAACGAACGAGCGCGTCGGCACAAGCCGCCACGCTCGTCGCGACTGGGCGGGACTCAGCGTACCCCTGCGTTGCGCAAGGCGGCCGGCGTGTAGTCGGCGGACGAGGCCTTGAAGCCGAACTCGTAGCCGCGCTTCTCCTCATTGCTCATGCCCAGCGCCAGGTAGCGACCGGCTATCACGTCGTAGAGCGCCTCCAGGGTGTAGCCGGCGACCTTCTGGTCGTAGTGGTACTGCGCGTGGCCCTCGCCGACCCGCCAGAGCTGGCCGCGACCGTCGTAGTGGTCGACCAGGGCGATCTGCCAGCTGTCCTCGTCGATGTACATGTGGCGCTTGGCGTAGATGTGCCGCTCACCCGGCTTCACCGTGCCGACCACTTCCCACACCCGGTGCAGCTCGTAGCGGGTCAGGTCCTGGTTGATGTGCCCGGCCTTGATGATGTCGCCGTACTTCAGGGTCGGGTCGTTGAGCTTGTAGGCGTTGTAGGGGATGTACATCTCGCGCTTGCCGACCAGCTTCCAGTCGTAGCGGTCCGGGGCGCCGGAGAACATGTCGAAGTTATCCGAGGTGCGCAGGCCGTCGGCGGCGGTGCCCGGGCCATCGTAGGCCACCTGCGGGGCGCGCCGCACGCGGCGCTGGCCGGCGTTGTAGACCCAGGCCAGGCGCGGCTCCTTGACCTGGTCGAGGGTCTCGTGGACCAGCAGCACGTTGCCCGCCAGGCGCGCCGGCGCGGTCACCTGCTGCTTGAAGAAGGTGAGGATGTTGGCCGCCTTGCTCTGGTCGAGGTCAGGCATGTTCTGCGGGAACGCCACCGACTCCTCGAAGCGGATCGGCGTGAAGCTGCCGTTGGTCTGCGGGGTGGCCTGGACGATGATGCGCTTGAGGTTGCCGCCGCGGTAGCGGGTGATGTGGTTCCAGAGCACTTCGACACCGTTCTTCGGGATCGGGAAGGCGTAGTAGCGGCTCTTCTCGAAATTCGACAGGCCGTTGCCGTCGTTGATCGGCTGCACGTTCAGCGCGCTCTGCCTGACCGCCTCGTCGATCTCGGCCGGCAGGGCCACCGTGCGATGGGTCTTGTACACCGGGATCCGGTAGGTCTCGGGGTAGCGCTTGAACATCGCCAACTGGCCGTCGGAGAGCTTGTCCTTGTATTGCTCGACGTTCTGCGCGGTGATGGTGAACAGCGGCTTCTCGTCGGCAAAGGGATCGGAAAGGAAACCCTTGCCGTCGACCTTGCCGGCGCTGGCCGCAAGGCCGCCGGTCCAGGCCGGGATGCTGCCGTCGGCGTTGCCTTCCTTCTGCGCGCCGATGGGGGTCAGGCTGCTGCCGAGCTTGGCGGCCTCGTCGGGCGAAACCGCCGCCGTCACCGAACCGGCCAGCAGGCTGAGGGCCAGCGCCCCGGAGGACAGGAGTCGTGCTGTTTTCATGCGTCGTTATCCTTGTTCGTATCCGCGAAAGCGGCCGCCCCGAGGGGCGGCGGACCTCAGAAGTTCACCCCGAAGCTCACCGCGAGGAAGTCGCGGTCGTTGATCGGGTTGTAGTTGCCGCCGAAGAAGTCGGTGTAGCTGATGCTGGCGGTATAGGTGTTCTGGTAGTCGGCATCGAGGCCGACGCTGACGGCCTTGGCGCCCTCGCTGAAGTTCGGCCCGTAGCCCTCGACGTCGTGCGACCAGGCCAGGTTCGGCTTCAGGTTGACCCCGGCGAACACGTTGGGATATTCGAGGATCCCGCGCAGGCGGTAGCCCCACGAGTTGCGGGTGTAGAAGCCGTGGCCGTTGCACTCCTGCGGGTTGGCCACGTTGAGCGCGCCGGTGCACAAGGCGTTGTTCGGCAGTTCGCCGATGCCGTAGATGGCGTCGCGGCCGTAGCGCAGGTCGTCGCCGTCGACCCCGCTGAGGTGGTTGTAGCCGACTTCGCCGACCACGGTCAGGCGGTCGGCCGCCAGTACCCGGTCGAAGAACTGGGTGACGGTCACCTGTGCCTGGGTCACCGGCTTGCGCACGTAGCCGTTGATCACCTCGCCGGCGCGCGGGGTGGCGAAGCCGCTGTCGTAGATCGGGTTACCGAACAGGGTGGTCGGGTAGATCGCGGCGATCGACATGTCGGTGCTGTTGATTTGTAGCGGCATGTTCGGCCGGTAGCTCAGCTCGCCGGCCACCGAGGTGCTGCCGATGTTGGTCTGGAAGCTCAGGCCGTAGAGGCGGATGTCCTCGGGATAGTCGATGAAGTAATAGCCGGTGGAGCGCCCGGTGACCGGGTCGGAGGTGGCCAGGCCGTTGCCGGCAATCACGCTGTAGTACGGGTTGCGACTGTGGTAGTTCATCGCGTACAGGCCGAACTCGGTGTCGTTCAGCTCCGCCGCGTACCAGCGCAGGGCCAGGCCCCACTGGCCGCTGTCGCGGGCATCGCGATCGCCGGCGCGTGGCAGGTAGCGGTAGCCGTTGGCCGGGTTCGGGTCGAAGTCGCTGCCGGCGTAGACCATCCGCTCGCAGCCATCGGCGACCACGTCGGTGGTGGAGAAGAAGGTACCGCAGTTGTCGATCACCGTCTGGTCCCATTCCAGTTGGTAGAAGCCTTCGACGGTCAGCGCGTCGCTGATGCCCTGGGACAGGTAGAGCATGTTCACCGGGATCAGGCCTTCCTTGATCTCCGCGCCGGGCCGGCGGAACGCGGCGACGTCCATCGGGTTGATGCTGTTGATCGAGTTCTGGATGAACGTGCTCTCGCCCCAGCTCACCACCTGCTTGCCGACCCGCACGCTGCCGGGCAGGTCGCCGATGCTGTAGTTGTGGTAGAGGAAGGCATCGAGCAGCTGCGCCCCGGAGGACTTGGCGCCCTCCTTGCGGTTGTGGTCGTCGATGTCGTAGAGCAGGCGGTGTTCGTCCTTCAGCTCGAAGTCGTACCAGTACTTGCCACGGAAGAACGCGCCGGTGTCGCCGTACTTGAGTTCGAGATCGTGGATGCCCTTGAAGATCTTCGAGAAGGTTTCGCCCTTCTTGAAGTTGAGCCGGCCGTCGTCGGAGGTCTGCGACGAGGCGTGGCCGCCGTTGCGGGTGCCGATGTAGTCCTTGTCGGCGGAACGCATGGACCAGCTGGCCCCCACCGACAGCGACGAGTCGAATTGCCCTTCGATCTCCCCGATGTTGAATGACACGGCCGAGGCCTGGGTGGCGCAACCCAGGGCTGTGGCCGCAGCGAGTGCGTGCAGAGGGAAGATTCCGCGCCTTTTTGTTGTTGTCATGCGGCTCTCCTGACAGGGTCGAGGTGGCTACACCCTACCCAGCGACCCGAACGGCGGTAAGCGCACCAAGGAGGTATTCCGGCTGTCGCCCGAAAGAGTGAACAGGGGCCCTGGAAAGCGCCTCGGCGAACGCCATATGCAGGATGGATACGCCGTCATCCAGTGCATGGATGACGGCGCGGCACTGTTCCGCCGGCGGCGGCGATGGCATCCTTCGCTGCATGCAGCCCGAACAGACCATTCCCGCCGACCGCGACCTCGCCGACGCCACCCGCGAGACGGTCATGCGCTACCACCTCAGCTGGAAACACCGCGACATCGACGCGGTGATGGCGCTCTATCATCCCGAGGTCGAATACAACGACTTCTTCCAGAACCGCCGGATGCGCCTGGCCGATCTCCGCGAGTACGTCGAGGCGACCATGCCCAAGGGCCCCGACGAGTCGCTGGAGCACACCGACCGTATCCGCTTCGACGGCGATACCGCCTTCATCCAGTACCGCCTGCGGGTGACCCTCAGCGGCCGCCTGGCTTCGTTCCGCGCCAGCGAGGCGATCACCGTGCGCGACGGCCTGATCTGGCGCATCAACGAATACGCCTCGCTGGTCCACGAAAGCGGCGGCGGAGCCCAGGCCGGCGGCGACGGCCGGCCGCCGGCCAGCCGCCTGGGGCTTTCGGCCAAGCAGCTGAGCCTGCTGGCGCGCGACCTGGAGCACTACTTCCAGCAGGCCCAGCCCTATCTCGATCCGGACCTGGACCTGACCCAGGTGGCCAACGCCACCGGTTATACGCGCAACCAGATTTCCTACCTGCTCAACCAGGTGCTCGGCCTGAGCTTCTACCAGTACGTCAACCAGACCCGCCTGCAACACCTGCTCGGCCAGCTTTCCGGCGAGCTGCCCGGACGGGTCGACGAACTGGCCTTCGCCGCCGGCTTCAATTCGCTGTCGGCCTTCTACCGCTGCTTCCGCCAGCACACCGGCCAGTCTCCGCGCGAATACCTGAAGCGCCTGTCGTCGCGCCGCTGAGATTTCCCAGCGGACCCGCGCGCACGACAGGCGCACGGCATCTTCCTACTCTCGCCGCATTCCCCCTTCCCTCTCGCGATGGAGCCCTCTATGTCGGCCTGGCGCCACCTCAGCCTGTGGATGAATCAACTGGACGATCCGCTCGAAGCGCGCCCGTCCCTGGAAGAATCCCTCGAGGTCGACGTAGCCATCGTCGGCGCCGGCTACACCGGCCTCTGGACCGCCTATTACCTGAAGCGCCGGGCGCCGCAGTTGCGCGTCGCCATCGTCGAGGCGGAAACCGCCGGCTTCGGCGCCTCGGGGCGCAACGGCGGCTGGCTGATGGGCAACCTGCTCGGCGAGGACGGCCTGCTCGCCGGCTTGCCGCCGGAACGGCGCCGGGCCGGCTACGACCTGTTGCACGGGATTCCCGACGAGGTCGCGCGGGTGCTGCAAGAGGAAGGCATCGACTGCGACTACCGCAAGGGCGGCGTGCTCTACTGCGCGGCGCGCTACCCGGAACAGGAACGCCGCCTGCGCGCCTATCTGCATGATCTCTATGCCGAAGGCCTGGACGAAAGCGACTACCGCTGGCTGACGCCGCAGGAACTCGACCAGCAGTTGCGCATCCCCGGCAGCTACGGGGCGATCCATTCGCCGCACTGCGCCACCATCCAGCCGGCCAGGCTCGCGCGCGGCCTGGCCCGCGCGGTGGAGCGCCTGGGCGTGCGGCTGTTCGAGAAGAGCCGGGTGCTGCACTGGCAACGCGGCCTGCTGCGCACCGAGCGCGGCGAACTGCGCGCCGAATGGATCGTGCCGGCGGTGGAAGGCTATGCCGCCAGCCTACCGCCGCTGGGCCACTACCAGTTGCCGGTGCAGAGCCTGCTGGTGGCCACCGAGCCGCTGCCGTCGTCGGTCTGGGCGGAGATCGGCCTGGAGCGCGGCCAGGCCTTCAGCGAATTCAGCCGCCAGGTCACCTACGGCCAGCGCACCGCCGACGACCGCCTGGCCTTCGGCGCGCGGGGCGGCTACCGCTTCGGCGGCAAGCTGCGCAACGACTTCAGCCTCGACGACGAGGAAGTCGGCCTGCGTCGCTACCTGTTCGGCGAACTCTTCCCGCTGCTCAAGGACGCCAGGATCAGCCACACCTGGGGCGGCAACCTCGGCATGGCCCGGCGCTTCCGCCCGCACATGCTGCTCGACCGCGCCAGCGGCATCGCCCTCTCCGGTGGCTACGGCGGCGAAGGGGTCGGCGCCAGCAACCTCGGCGGCCGCACCCTGGCCGCGCTGATCCTCGGCGAGGACAGCGAGCTGCTGCGGCAGCCCTGGGTGCTGGGCGAGCGTCCACTGGACAGCCTGGCCCGCTGGGAACCGGAACCCTGCCGCTGGCTCGGCTACAACGCGATCATCCGCAGTTTCGTCCATGAGGACCGGGTCCTTGCCGACCCGCACAGCGCGCCCTGGCGCCGCAGCCTGGCGCAAACCCTCGCGGCCGGCATGGAAAGCCTGATGCGCTGAGAATCCCCTCCACCTCCCACAGAGGAAAAACCGCATGGCCCTGACCCTTCTGAAAAATACCGCCGGCGCCGATCTTGGCGCCGCCAGCCCGGTCGCGGTGCCCCTTGGCGAGCCGGTCGCGCAGACCCGCGCCTACGCCGTGGAGCGCACCGACCAGGTGGAAACCGGCATCTGGGAATGCACCCCCGGACGCTGGCGGCGGCAGATCGTCGAGCAGGAGTTCTGCCACTTCCTGCAAGGCCGCTGCACCTTCACCCCGGACGGCGGCGAGACCATCCGCATCGAGGCCGGCGATGCCCTGCTGCTGCCGGAGAACAGTCTCGGCGTGTGGGATGTGCAGGAAACCGTGCGCAAGAGCTACGTGATCATCCACCGCTAGCCCGGGCGGCGCGACGGCGTCACTCGAAGCGCCCGTGGCGCCCCTCGCCGTCCTTGAAGCGCTGCGCGCCCTCCAGGGTCTCGCCGCTCTCGATCACCGCCAGCCCGCCCTGGAATTCGTTGGCCAGGGCCACGTCGAAGGACAGTTCCCACTGCGCATATACGCTGGCGCGGTCGGCGAGCATGCAGGTCTGCGGGAAGGCGGCGAGTTCCGCCGCCAGCTCCTCGGCCTCGGCTCGCGCCGAACCGCTCGGCACCACCCGGTTGGCCAGGCCGATCTGCAACGCTTCGTCGGCCTTCACCGGACGCCCGGTGAGGATCAGGTCGAGCGCCCGGCCCTGCCCGACGATCCGCGGCAGGCGCACGCTGCCGCCATCGATCAGCGGCACCCCGAAACGCCGGCAGAACACTCCGCAGATGGCGTCCTCGGCCATCACCCGCAGGTCGGCGAGCAGCGCCAGCTCCAGCCCGCCGGCCACCGCATAGCCTTCGATGGCGGCGATCAGCGGCTTGCCGAGCTGCATGCGGCTCGGCCCCATCGGTCCGTCGCCCTCCGCCTCCAGGCGATTGCGCCGCTCGCCATCCTCGGCTACCGCCGCCAGGTCGGCGCCGGCGCAGAAATTGCCGCCGCTGCCGGTGAGTACCGCGACCCGCGCCGTATCGTCCGCTTCGAACTCGCGCAGGGCGTCGGCCAGGGCCTGGGCGGTCGGCCGGTCCACCGCATTGCGCCGCTCCGGGCGAGCGATGACCAGGGTGGTGACCGGGCCGTTGCGTTCGACGATGACACTCATGACAGACTCCCTGCGGAAAAAGCGAAAAAAGACACCGGCCGGATGGCAGAAGACCGGCGTCAGCCGGTCTTCACCTTAGTCCTTTTCCCGCGGCCGCGCCGCATCCGCCGGGCGTCTCAGAGCGCGTGCCTCTGCAGGTTGGCCATCATTTCACGGAGCGCCTCGACGTTGTCCGCCGGGTGCGCGGCGTTCTCGAAGTCGCAGATCTGCTGCCAGTGCGCGGCCACGTCCTCGGCATCGAAGCCGGCCTTCGGATCGAAGCCGAAGCCCAGGCTGCGCTCCCAGCGCACCTTGCCGATCCAGCCACCGCCGACCTCATAGAGCCCCGAGGTATCCTCGCAGGCCGAGCTGCCGAGGTAGACCACCAGCGGGCTGACCAGCTCCGGCTTGAGCTGCTCGAAGACCTGCGGCGGGATCAGCCCCTCGGTCATCCGCGTACCGCCGGTGGGGGCGATGGCGTTGACCAGGATATTGTTCTTGCGCCCTTCCAGGGCCAGGGTGCGGGTCAGGCCGTAGAGGCCGAGCTTGGCCATGCCGTAGTTGCTCTGGCCGAAGTTGCCGTAGATGCCCGAGGTCGAGGAGGTGAACACCACCCGCCCGTAGGCCTGCTCGCGCAAGTGCGGCCAGGCGGCGCGAGTGACCTTGTAGGCGCCTTCGACATGCACCTGGTAGACCAGGTCCCAGTCGGCGTCCTCCATCTTGTGGAAGGTCTTGTCACGCAGGATGCCGGCATTGTTGACCACCACGTCGACGCGGCCGAAGGCGTCCAGCGCGTTCTCCACGATCCTGCCGCCGTCCGTGACCGAGTCGTGGTTGGCCACCGCGGTGCCGCCGGCGGCACGGATCTCCGCCACCACCTTGTCCGCCGCCGAGGCACTGGCGCCTTCGCCATGGGTGCTGCCGCCGAGGTCGTTGACCACCACCCTGGCGCCATGCTTCGCGAACAGCAGGGCATGGGCGCGGCCAAGGCCGCCGCCGGCTCCGGTGACGATCACGACTTGGTCGTCGAAACGCAGGGCATCGCTCATGTTCGGGACTCCAGGGCAGTAGGAAGGATTGCCCGAGTGTCGGCCAGCCCGCCGGCGGGGACAAGGCTTCGCGCCACCATGAATGGCGCCCGATAAGGCAGCGGGATGTTCCGCTTCAGTCGAACGGAATGTACAGCCGGCCACGCGGGCCGAGCTTGAACAGCCACCAGTCGTAGTTGTGCCGGACCACCACCAGCAGCAGGCTGCCGAGCAACGCGAAGCCGGCGCCGACGGCGTACCAGCGACTGCCTTCCTGCCAGCACAGGTAGCCGAGCCCGAGCGCCAGCAGCAGGCCGAGTTCGGCGAGGACCATCCCGGACTGGCGGATGAACGGCTGCGCCTGCACCATCTGGCGGAACAACCAGGAGCCCTCGTCGAACACGCGCAAGGGAGAAACGGGATCGTGCATGGAGACCTCCATGGGTGACGAAACGCCTCGTCCAGCGAGGCGCCAGCACCCTAGCCCCGATCCTTGCGCGATGGCACTTGCTGCAATCTCAAACTCGCTTAAGAAAACTCTGAATCATCCAGTCGGGCGCGAAACGCCAGGTAATGTTCGAGCACCGCCGCCGGCGCTTCGATCTGCGGATAGTGGCCGATGCCATCGAGCAGCACGCAGTCGGCATCGGCGACCAGTTGCCGGTAGCGCTCGACCATGTGCGCCCCGGAGATCGGGTCGACGGCGCCGTCGATCACCCGCAACGGCACCCCGCCGTGCTGCAACGCCGCCACCCAGCGCTCACGCTGCTCGCGGCGGTCGACGATGTAGCGGATCAGGCGATGCATCACCCGCTGCCCCTGGTTGCTTTCGATCAGGCTCCAGAAGGCATCCAGCTCGGTCTCGCCGGGCTGGCTGCGCGGGCCGAAGACCTTGGCGAAGTTGCGCGCCAGGGCGCGGCGGTCGAACAGCCGGCCGAACAGCCCGCCCAACGGGCTCAGCAACAGCTTCTGGCTGAGCACCGGGCGGTGCGTTTCCGGGAACAGCCCACCATTGAGGAACACGCAGGAAGCGAGCCGCAGCCGGCCTTCGTGATGGCGGGCGAGCAGTTCCTGGGCGACGCTGTCGCCGTAGTCGTGGGCCAGCACGTGCAGCGGCTCGTCGACTCCCAGGCGGCCGAGCAGCGCCTGTTGCAGGTCGGCCTGCTCCAGCAGGCTGTAGCGATGGGCGCGCGGCTTGGCCGAATCGCCGAAGCCGAGCAGGTCGCAGACCAGCACGCGGTAGCGCTGCGCCAGCGGCTCCCAGAGGTAGTGCCAGTCCCAGGCGGCGCTGGGAAAACCGTGGATCAGCAGCAACGGCCGCCCCTGCCCGGCTTCCCAGTAGCGGATCGGGAAGCCCTTGAAATCCAGGGTGCGGCCCCGCCTCCGCCAGGCCTCCAGGGGAATGCCGGGCAGCGCCGCGGTCACTGGCGGTAGCCCGGGTTCTGCTGGTCGAGCTTGCGCAGCAGCGCCGGCCAGGCGAGCTGGCCGCCCATGCCGGTCTTGCTGCGCATCACCCCGGCGATCATGTCGCGCGCGCCGGCGAGGATCTGCCCCGGGATGTGGATCAGCTCGGCGCCGCCGCTCTGCGCCATCACCTGTACCTCGCAGGCGCGTTGCAGGGTGAACATCATGAGGAAGGTATCGGCGATGGAACCGCCGCAGGTGAGCAGGCCGTGGTTGGGCAGGATCAGGAAGTTGCTGGTCCCCAGGTCGGCCTGCAGGCGGGCCTTTTCCTCATGGTTCAGGGCGACGCCCTCGTAGGCGTGGTAGGACAGGCTGGAGAGCACGAACAACGATTGCTGCGACAGCGGCAACAGGCCCTGCTTCTGGCAGGACACCGCGATCCCCGCGGCGGTATGGGTGTGCAGCACGCACTCGACGTCGTGGCGGACCTCGTGCACCGCGCTGTGGATGGTGTAGCCGGCCGGGTTGATCTCGTAGGGGCTGTCCATCAGCTTCTTGCCGCTGGCGTCCACCTTCACCAGGCTGGAGGCGGTGATCTCGTGGAACATCAGGCCGAACGGGTTGATCAGGAAGTCCTCGGTGCCCGGCACCTTGGCCGAGATGTGGGTGAAGATCAGGTCGTCCCAACCGTGCAGGGCGACCAGCCGGTAGCAGGCAGCGAGATCGACGCGGGTCTGCCATTCGGCGGCGGAGACCTGGGCTTGCACATCGGCGGGCAGGGAGTGAACGGCGGTCACGGCGGCATCCTCTTTTGTCGTTATCGGATGCCCGCAGTCTAGCCCCGCCCTCCTCCGGCGACTGTCGCCGGGCTTACACTCGCGCGCCGGCTGAATGGCGGAGGATTCAGCCGGCCTATGCGCGCAGGCTACAGGCAGTGGGCGACCAGGGGTGCGACCAGCAGGTTGAACAGCCCGGTGAGAACCATCAGCAGACCGGCCGCCGAACCTTCCTCGCCGCCGAACTCGTAGGCCCGACTGGTGCCGGCGCCGTGCGCGCCGACGCCGAACAGCGCGCCGCGGGCCAGCGGCGTGCGCAAGCGCAGGACGCGCAGCAGGGTGCCGCCGATCACCGCGCCGAACACCCCGGTGATCATCACGAAGGCGGCGGTCAGTTCCGGCACGCCACCCAGGTCGTGGGACATCTCCATGGCGAACGGCGTGGTGATCGAGCGCGGCAGCAACGACAGCGTGACCTGGCCGTCCAGCGCCAGGGCCTGGGCCAGCGCCCAGGAGCTGCCGATGGCCACTGCGGTGCCGGCGAACATCCCGGCCAGCAGCGCCGGCCAGTGGCGCATCAGCAGCTCGCGCTGCTGCCAGATCGGGATGGCGAAGGCCACCGTCGCCGGACCGAGCAGCGCCACCAGCCAATTGGTGTCGCGGGCGTAGTCGGCGTAGCGGGTATGGGTGGGAATCGCCAGGGCATAGAGCAGCACCGGGACGAACACGATGGGCGACAGCCAGTACCACTTCACCCGGCGGTACAGCTGGCGGCTCAGCAGGTAGCCGCCGACGGTCGCCGCCAACCAGAACAGGGCTTGCTTATCGAGACTCATGGCGCGCCCTCCAGCGGCACATCCACTCCACCGACACCGCGGTGACCAGCATCACCAGCAGGGTGCTGAGCATGATCACCAGGAGGATGCGCCAGCCCTCGCTGCGTAGCAGCGCGCCGTAGTCGAGCAGGCTCATCAGCGCCGGGATGAAGAACAGCAACATCTCCGCCAGCAACAGGCCGGCGCCGGCCTGCAGCCAGGCCGGACGCAGCAGGCCGCTGGCGAACAGCAGCAACAGCGCCGCCAGGCCGACCACCCCGCCCGGCAGCGGCAGGCCGATGGCCTTCGCCAGCCAGCCGCCGGCCCACCAGAAGGCGATGAGTACCGCCAGTTCGGCGGCAAGGCGGGACAGACGGCGGACGAGCGGGGGCAACATGGGAAAGGCCTTGGCTGGGAAATCGGGGATGGAGAAAGGATAAGGCCCGGCCTATCATCCCCAAAGCGAATTGTCCGCATGAGAGCCATTCCAGAATGGAATTCCGTCAACTCCGCAGCTTCGTCGAAGTGGTCCGCCAGGGCAGCTTCACCCAGGCGGCGCAGGTCCGCCACGCCAGCCAGTCGACCATCAGCAAGCAGGTCGCCCAACTGGAGCAGAGCCTGGGCGTGCAGGTATTGGAACGCAACGGGCCGCACGTGCGCCTGACCGACGCCGGCGCCGTGGTGTTTCGCCGCGCCGAGGAGATGCTGCGGCTGCGCCGCGACCTGCTCAGCGAACTGGACGACCTCAGCCAACTCAACCGCGGCGAACTGCGCCTGGGCCTGCCGTTGCTCGGTGCCGACGCGCTGTTCGCCCAACGCTTCGCCGAATACCGGCGGCGCTATCCGAACATCGCCGTGCACCTGGTGGAAGGCGGCAGCAAGACCATGGAGCAGGCGGTGCTGGCCGGCGAGCTGGAACTGGCCGGCAGCCTCACCCCGGCGGACGACGGCTTCGACTACCAGCCGTTCTGCAACGAACCGCTGGACGTGCTGCTG
The DNA here is from genome assembly GCF_037574965.1 of Pseudomonas sp. KBN12P06040. NCBI lineage: Bacteria > Pseudomonadati > Pseudomonadota > Gammaproteobacteria > Pseudomonadales > Pseudomonadaceae > Pseudomonas > Pseudomonas sp. KBN12P06040. The sequence continues at coordinate 1,757,344 of NZ_JBBELS010000001.1, read as the reverse complement.
CCGGCCGGGCATCCCAAGGCCGCTGCCGCCAGCGTCGCCCTCGGCGAACTGGCGGACAGCCCGTTCCTGCTCTACCAGCAGAGCTTCACCCTCAACGACCGCCTGCTGCGCGCCTGCCTGGAGGCCGGCTTCAGCCCGCGCGAAGGCGGCCGCAGCGGCCAGGCCGACTTCCTCGGCGCGCTGGTGGCGGCCAACCAGGGGGTGGTGCTGCTACCGCGGGCGATCGCTCGCGAGATCGAACGCCCGGGAGTGGTGCGGGTCCTGCTCAGGGAGCCGGACCTGCGCTGGGACATCGCCTTCATCTGGCGCCGGGGCGGCTACCTGTCGCGGGCGGCGCAGGCCTGGCTGGAGCTGCTGCGCGAGCAGCCGCTGGAGGAAAGCCCGGCGTAGGACGAATAACCACCAGCTCGGCAGAGGCTACGGCGGATAACGCCTGGAGGCGTTATTCGCCCTACCGCTTGTCCCCTCCCCGTGTAGGGCGAATAACCGCTACGCGGTTATCCGCCGCCTGGGCAGGCGTTTCGGCGGATAACGCCTGGGGCGTTATTCGCCCTACCGTTTGCTCCTTCTCCGTGCAGGGCGAATAACCGCCTCGCGGTTATCCGCCGCCTCGGCGGGGTACGCCCGGGATCAGCCCTTGAGGGCGGCGGCGAACTCGGCCAGCCAGGGCTCGGCGTCGGCCTCGGGGGTAACGGTTTCGCTGGCATCCAGGCGCAGCATCGGCAGCACTTCGCGCACGCCCAGTTCGCCGAACAGTTCGCGAACCTGCTCGCCGCCACCGCAGAACGTGTCGCCGTAGCTCGAATCGCCCAGGCCGATGACCCCACCCGGCAGGCCGTGCCAGGCCGGCAGTTGGTCGCGGATCGCGTAGTACAGCGGTTGCAGGTTGTCCGGCAGTTCGCCCATGCCGGTGGTCGAGGTCACCACCAGGAATGCCTCGGGGGCGAAGGCCTTGAGTTCGTCGAGGCTGGCGCGGGGCAGATGGGAGGCCTCGAGGCCGGCCGCGGACAGCAATTTCTGGGCGTGCCGGGCGACTTCTTCGGCGGTGCCGTAGACCGAGCCGGAGAGAATGGCGACTTTCATGAACACTCCGTAAGCCAACAGGGGTAAGCCGGGCATTATGCCGCATGCGCTCGCCGAGCGGGACGCACCGAATCAATGCAGACAGGCCGCGCAAGCACCATTTCGGTGCATATCCTGTCATCGGGATGTCATCGCGCTGCCGTAGACACGGCAGCGAACCTTCGCCACCACGGCGGGAACGATCCTTGCCTGTCCTCCGACGCAGCCCACCACCCCCGGCGCTGCGCCGTTGTCCGAGGGCGCCCACGAAGCGCGCTCAACCGTTCCAGGAGATACACGATGTCTACCGCTCCCGTTACCCTGCTGGTGGCCCGCCGCGTCGCCGCCGGCCGTTACCGCGACTTCCTCGCCTGGCAGCGCGAAGGCGAAGCCCTCGCCGCCGACTTCCCCGGCTACCTCGGCTCCGGGGCGCTGGCGCCGCCCGCTGGCGGAGACGAATTCCAGATGATCTTTCGCTTCGCCGACGACGCCACCCTCGCCGCCTGGGCCCACTCCGCCTCGCGCCAGGCCTGGCTCGAACGCGGCCAGGGACTCTTCGACGAACCGCGCGAGCACCGCGCCCACGGCCTCGCCGCCTGGTTCGACGACAACCGCAAACCGCCGCGCTGGAAGCAGAGCGTGGCGATCTGGCTGGCGTTCTTCCCGGTCTCGCTGGCCTTCAACCTCGGCGCCGGCCCCTACCTCGGCGAGCTGTCGCTGGCCGCGCGGGTGCTGCTCAGCACCCTGGTCCTCACCCCGTTGATGACCTACTGGTTCATCCCTCTCTCCAGCCGCCTGCTCGCCCCCTGGCTGCACCGCCGCCCGCAGCGCGCCGCCAGCCTGCCGGAAGCGCACTGACGGCTTGCCGCCCACCCCGGCGGGGTGGGCCGTAGCGCAAGGCTTTGCCCGACTGGCTCAGTCGGGTACCCTGCATCCATCCGATTCCCTTCGCCTGCTGTGAGAGTCCCATGGCGACAGCCCCGATCCTGATCACCGGCGCCAGCCAGCGTGTCGGCCTGCATTGCGCCCGCCGCCTGCTGGCCGACGGCGAGTCGGTGATCGTCAGCTACCGCAGCGAGCGCCCGGCGCTGGACGAACTGCGCCAGGCCGGCGCGCTGACCCTGCACGCCGACTTCGCCAGCGAGGCCGGCATCTTCGCCTTCATCGGGTCCCTCCGGCAGCATACCGACAGCCTGCGAGCGATCGTCCACAACGCCTCGGACTGGGTCGCCGAGACGCCCGGCCACGAAGCCGAGGCGTTCCAGCAACTGTTCAGCGTGCACATGCTCGCGCCCTACCTGATCAACCTGCACTGCGCCGAGCTGCTGGAACGCTCGCAGCCCGCCGACATCGTCCACCTCACCGACGACGTGGCGCGCAAGGGCAGCGCCCGGCGCATCGCCTACTGCGCGAGCAAGGCCGGGCTGGACAACCTGACCCTGTCGTTCGCCGCGCGCTTCGCGCCGAGGATCAAGGTCAACGCCATTTCACCGGCGCTGGTGATGTTCAACGACGGGGACGACGCCGAATACCGCGCCCGCACCCTGGCGAAATCCGCCCTCGGCATCGAGCCGGGGCCGGAAGTCATCTACCAGAGCCTTCGCTACCTGTTGGACAACCCCTACGTCACCGGGACCACCCTGACCGTGAACGGCGGCCGCCACGTCAAGTGAGGCGCCAAGGACCCCTTATGAACCCAGCACTTTCCCAGCATTACCGGGAGATCCTCGTCGGTCTCGGCGAAGACCCGCAGCGCGAAGGCCTGCTCGACACCCCGAAGCGCGCGGCCAAGGCCATGCAGTACCTCTGCCACGGCTATGGCCAGACCCTGGAGGAAATCGTCAACGGCGCGCTGTTCGCCTCGGACAACGATGAAATGGTCATCGTCCGCGACATCGAGCTGTACTCCCTGTGCGAACACCACCTCCTGCCCTTCATCGGCAAGGCTCATGTGGCGTACATTCCCACCGGCAAGGTGCTCGGCCTGTCGAAGGTGGCGCGGATCGTCGACATGTTCGCCCGCCGCCTGCAGATCCAGGAGAACCTCACCCGGCAGATCGCCGAGGCGGTCCGCCAGGTGACCAGCGCCGCCGGCGTGGCGGTAGTGATCGAGGCCCAGCACATGTGCATGATGATGCGCGGGGTGGAGAAGCAGAACTCGCAGATGTTCACCTCGGTGATGCTCGGCGCGTTCCGCGACTCGAACACCACCCGCCAGGAATTTCTGCAATTGATCGGAAGGAGCAAGTGACATGCCGCGACTGGAACCGGGAATGGCGCGAATCCGCGTCAAGGACCTGCGCCTGCGCACCTTCATCGGGATCAAGGAGGAGGAAATCCTCAACAAGCAGGACGTGCTGATCAACCTGACCATCCTCTACCCGGCCGCGGACGCCGTGGAGGTCAACGACATCGAGCACGCGCTGAACTACCGCACCATCACCAAGGCGATCATCCGCCACGTCGAGGAGAACCGCTTCGCCCTGCTCGAACGGATGACCCAGGAAATCCTCGACCTGGTGATGGAGAACCCGGCGGTGCGCTACGCCGAGGTGGAAGTGGACAAGCCGCACGCGCTGCGCTTCGCCGAGTCGGTCTCGATCACCCTCGCCGGCCACCGCTGAGGCGGCCGACGAGCGAACCGCGCGAAGACGCGCACAAGCGTTGCCCGCCGGCCGCGCCAACTCTTATCATCGCCGGACCTGGCCCTGTGCCTTCACCCTGCCCCGAGCCATCGTCGAGAAACACCGCCATGACCGCAGCCAACCTCACCGAACAGCAACGCCTGGAACTCGAAGCCGCCGCCTTCCGCACCCTGGTCCATCATTTGCAGACCCGGAAGGACGTGCAGAACATCGACCTGATGAACCTCGCCGGTTTCTGCCGCAACTGCCTGTCCAAGTGGTACAAGGCCGCCGCCGACGACCTCGGGGTGGAAGTCAGCAATGACCAGGCCCGCGAAGAGATCTACGGCATGCCCTATGCCGAGTGGAAAGCCAAGTACCAGAAAGAAGCGAGCCCGGAACAACAGGCCGCCTTCGCCAAGAGCCAGGGCAACGCCTGAGGCCACCGGGCCCCTTGCCAACCCTGCCCCAGACACCATGAGCCTGTTTCGATGACCCTGACCGACTTCCGCGCGCGTCTGCGCAGCGAACACCACCTGTTCACCGACACCCTGGCGTTCATCGCCGAGCACTACAGCTACACGCCGAGCGCCTTCGACAACGGCAGCGTGAGCAACCCGGCCGGGCAGAACGAAGGTTCCTGCAAGACCCTGGGCTTCGCCATCCTCGAAGGCCTCAGCCTCGAGGAAACCCTGCTGGCCTTCGGCGAGCACTACCGTGCGGTGCGCGACAACCCGGAAGGCGACGACCACGCCAACATCCGCGCCCTGCAACAGACCGGCCTGGCCGGCGTGCATTTCGAGCGCCAGCCCCTGTCGCGCCGGGGCTGAGAAGTCCCGGTCGCCCCCACGGCGGATAACCGCGAGCGGTTATTCGCCCTACCGACCGCTCCATAGCGACCCACGCCAGCCGTCGCCACCGGCCGGCCTTGCCGATACGCGACGAAAAAAGGCGGGGCCCCATCGGGGTCCCCGCCCTTCTCGCCGCCGCAAGCGCGGCGCAGCCAGCGTCACAGCTTGGCGATGGAGACCTCGGTGGACTTGACGAAGGCGATCACTTCGCTACCGATGGCCAGCTCCAGTTCCTTCACCGAACGCGTGGTGATCACCGAAGTGACGATCCCGGCGGCGGTCTGCACGTCGATCTCGGAGAGCACCGGCCCTTCGATGATTTCCTTCACGGTGCCCTTGAACTGGTTACGAACGTTGATGGCTTTGATGGTCATGGCGTTTCTCCTGGGGGGATTCGGAACGAGGCATGGTTGCTTAGAGCGCCCAGCGCAGTTGCGTGGGCAGGGGTGAAACGGGTTCGGGTTGCGGCGGCAGCTCCGGCTGCGCCAGCACCCGGTTGAGCACTTCGGCTTCCAGCGCGGCCAGTCGCGCCGAGCCACGCGAGCGCGGCCGGGGCAGTTCCACCGGCAGGTCGAGGCCGATCTCGCCGTCCTCGATAAGGATCACCCGGTCGGCCACCGCCACCGCCTCGCTGACGTCGTGGGTGACCAGCAGGACGGTGAAACCGTGTTCGCGCCAGAGTCCTTCGATCAGGTGCTGCATCTCGATCCGGGTCAGCGCATCGAGCGCGCCGAGCGGCTCGTCGAGCAACAGCAGGCGCGGCTCGTGGATCAGCGCGCGAGCCAGCGCGACGCGTTGCTTCTGCCCGCCGGACAGGGCCGCCGGCCACTCGTTGGCACGCTCGGCCAGGCCGACCGCCCGCAGCGCCTGCAGGGCCTTCGCCCGCCAGTCGCCGCGCAGGCCGAGGCCGACGTTGTCGATCACCCGCTTCCACGGCAGCAGGCGCGAGTCCTGGAACATCAGCCGGGTGTCCTCGCGGGCCTCGGCCAGCGCCGCCGAGCCGGCCAGCAACTCGCCGCGGCTGGGCTGGTCGAGGCCGGCCAGCAGGCGCAGCAAGGTGCTCTTGCCGCAGCCGCTGCGGCCGACGATGGCGACGAACTGCCCGGCCGGAACCAGCAGGTCGATGTCCTTGAGCACCTCGCGCTCGCCGAAGCGCCGCGCCACTCCGCGCAGGGCCAGCGGGATACCGCGCTTGAGGCGCTGCGGAGTGCCGCCAAGGGCGGCGTTGTGGGCATTCATGCGCCACCTCCCTTGACCTGGTAGGCCGGGTGCCAGCGTAGCCAGACGCGTTCCAGACCGCGGGCGGCGAGGTCGGCGAGCTTGCCGAGGACGGCATAGAGCAGGATCGCCAGGACCACCACGTCGGTCTGCAGGAACTCGCGGGCGTTCATCGCCAGGTAACCGATGCCAGAGCTGGCGGAAATGGTCTCGGCGACGATCAGGGTCAACCACATGAAGCCGAGGGCGAAGCGCACCCCGACCAGGATCGACGGCAGCGCGCCGGGCAGGATCACCTGGCGGAACAGGGCGAAGCCGGACAACCCGTAGCTGCGCGCCATCTCCAGCAGGCCGGGGTCGATGCCGCGGATGCCGTGGTAGGTGTTCAGGTAGATCGGGAACAGCGTGCCGAGGGCGACCAGGAAGATCTTCGCCGACTCGTCGATGCCGAACCACAGGATCACCAGCGGGATCAGCGCCAGGTGCGGCACGTTGCGGATCATCTGCACCGAACTGTCGAGGAAGCGTTCGCCCCACTTCGACAGACCGGTGACGAAGCCAAGCACCAGGCCGATGGTGCCGCCGATGAGAAAGCCGATCGCCGCGCGCCAGCCGCTGATCGCCAGGTGCTGCCAGATCTCGCCGCTGCGCAGCAGCGCCCAGCCGGCCTCGAGCACGGCGCTGGGCGCGGGGAGGATGCGGCTGGACAGCCAGCCGAACTCAACCGCCGCCTGCCACACCGCCAGCAGGACCAGCGGCAGCGCCCAGGGCGCCAGGCGCTCGGCCAGTCGTTTGGAAATGCTCATGTCGTTCGCTCCGACCGCTCTCAACTCTGCGCGGCCTGCCGGGGCAGGATGTCGTTGGCCACCATCTCGCCGAACGGGCTGACATAGCCGCGTCCCTCGGGCTGCGCCGGGCGCTGCACGTCGAGGTGCGGGAACAGCAGTTCGGCGACCCGGTAGGACTCTTCCAGGTGCGGATAGCCGGAGAAGATGAAGGTATCGATGCCCAGCTCGGCGTACTCCCTGACCCGCGCCGCCACCGTCGGCCCGTCGCCGACCAGCGCGGTGCCGGCGCCGCCACGCACCAGGCCGACACCGGCCCAGAGATTGGGGCTGACTTCCAGGTTGTCGCGCGAACCGCCGTGCAGCGCGGCCATGCGTTGCTGGCCGACCGAGTCGAAGCGCGCCAGGGAGGCCTGGGCGCGGGCGATGGTGTCGTCGTCGAGGTGCGCGATCAGGCGATCGGCGGCCTGCCAGGCTTCCTCGCTGGTCTCTCGGACGATCACGTGCAGGCGGATCCCGAAGCGCACCTGGCGGCCCAGGCGGGCGGCCTTCTCGCGTACCTGGGCGATCTTCTCGGCAACCGCCGCCGGCGGCTCGCCCCAGGTCAGGTACAGCTCGACCTGCTCGGCGGCGAGGTCCTGGGCGGCCTCCGAGGAGCCGCCGAAGTACAGCGGCGGACGCGGCTGCTGCAACGGCGGATAGAGCAGTTTGGCGCCCTTCACCTGGATGTGCTTGCCGGCGTAGTCGACGGTCTCGCCCTCCAGCACGCGACGCCAGATGCGGGTGAATTCGACCGACGCCTCGTAGCGTTCGGCGTGGCTCAGGTGCAGGCCGTCGCCAGCCAGTTCGTCGGGATCGCCGCCGGTGACCAGGTTGAACAGCGCGCGGCCGTTGGACAGCCGGTCCAGGGTCGCCGCCTGGCGCGCGGCGACGGTCGGCGAAATGATCCCGGGACGCAGCGCGACGAGGAACTTCAGGCGCTGGGTTACCGGGATCAGCGAGGCGGCGACCAGCCAGGAGTCCTCGCAGGAACGTCCGGTGGGGATCAGTACGCCGCCGAAGCCCAGGCGGTCGGCGGCCTGGGCGATCTGCTGCAGGTAGCCGTGGTCGACGGCACGGGCGCCCTGGGTGGTGCCCAGGTAGTGGCCGTCGCCGTGGGTGGGAAGGAACCAGAAAATCTCGAGGCTCATCGCAATTGACTCCAGGGTGAGCGCGCCGGCGTGGCGTAGCCGCGCGATGATCGTATCGGTATGTGGGCGGTACGGGCTCAGGGTGCGCTGGCGACCTTGCCGGCCGATGGCGTCCAGATCACGTCCTTGATGCTCAGCGGTTTGGGAATCAGCTTCAGCTGGGTGAAGGTGTCGGCGATCTTCTGCTGCGCCTCGACCACCGCCGGGGTGATCAACTGCGCGCCGTAGCCCTGGCGCTTCACCGCGGTCAGGGTGATGTCGGCGGGCAGCCCGAGCAGCGGCGCGACCTGCTCGGTCACCTGCTGCGGGTTGGCCCGCGACCAGTCGCCGACCTGGCGTATCTCGTCCACCAGCTTGTCGAGCACCTGCGGATGCCGTTGCGCGTAAGTCCGGGTGGCGAGGTAGAACTGGTGGTTGTCGACCAGCTCGCGACCATCCACCAGGACCCGCGCGGACAACTGCTTCTCGGCGGCGGCCTGGTAGGGGTCCCAGATCACCCAGGCGTCGACGCTGTGACGCTCGAAGGCGGCGCGGGCGTCGGCCGGCGGCAGGTAGACGGGTTGGATGTCGCTGTACTTCAGGCCGGCCTGCTCGAGGGCGCGGACCAACAGGTAATGCACGTTGGAGCCCTTGTTCAGGGCGACTTTCCTGCCCTTCAGCTCGGCCACCGAACGAATCGGCGAGTCCTTCGGCAGGAGGATCGCCTCGCTGGTCGGCGCCGGCGGTTCGTAGGCCACGTAGAGCAGGTCGGCGCCGGCGGCCTGGGCGAATACCGGCGGGGTTTCCCCGGTCACGCCGAAGTCGATGCTGCCGACATTGAGTCCCTCGAGCAATTGCGGGCCGCCGGGAAACTCGGTCCATTGCACCTTCACGCCGTCTTCGGCGAGACGTTTCTCCAGGGTGCCGCGGGCCTTGAGCAGGACCAGGGTGCCGTATTTCTGATAACCGATCCGCAGGGTGTTGGCCGACTTCTCGTCGGCCAGGACGCCGTAGGACAGGGCCGCCACCAGCAGGGCCGCCAGTCCACGACGCAAAGCGATGGTGCGCATGGCGCTCTCCTTTGTCGTTGTGGGTGCCGAACCTGCCGCGCCGTTGACGGAACAGTGAGGTCGTCGTGTGTGCGTTGTGCAATCGGGCCGCGGCGCGCGTGCGCTGGCGGCGGACGGATCAGATGCTCCAGCGGGCGTTCACCAGGCGCTCGTTGAGCAACTGCGGGTCGATCGGCTGCGGCCGTCGCGAGAGGGCCAGGTGGAAGGTTTCCAGGGCGTTTTCCAGGCGCTGCTCGAGGACCGGCTCCAGGCGCGCCGGGTCGCTCTCGGTGGCGTAGGCGATCTGCTTGTCCACGGCGAATACGCCGTGCAGCACCTCCTGGGCCTTGAGCGCGGCCAGTACCGGCTTCAATGCGTAGTCCACGGCCAGCATGTGCGCGCTGCTGCCGCCGGTGGCGAACGGCAGCACCACCTTGTGCTCCAGGGCGCGCTCGGGCAACAGGTCGAGCAGGACCTTCAGCGCGCCGGAAAACGAGGCCTTGTACACCGGGGTGGCGACCAGCAGGCCGTCGGCGCGGCCGATCTGCTCGGCCAGCGCCAGTACCGGCGGACTGTCGAGGCGGGCACGCAGCAGGTCCTCGGCGGGAAAATCCAGCACCTGGTGGCTGGCCACCTCGACGCCGCGACGGCTCAGCCAGTCCCTGGCACGCTCCAGCAACACCCCGGAGCGGGAGCGTACGCTGGGACTTCCGGCGATGGAAACGACGAGCATGGGGGGATTCCTTATAACCGGAAAACAGAATATTCGTTTGGCTTGCTAACCAAGTTGCATAGACCTTAACAGGCGGCCTCATATTCCAATAAATGTTTTTTATTCATTTATTTATTCCATAAAGAATATAAGAACCCGGCTCGGGGTCTTGCCTCAGAGCACGTGCGCCCGCTGCATTTCGGTCAGGGCCTCGCCGCGCAAGTAGGCCAGCTCCACCGCCCGGCGATCGCGGGGACGCGCCAGCGGTACGTGGAACTCGCGGCGGATGTGTCCGGGACGGCCGCCCATCAGCAGCACGCGGTCTGCGAGATAGAACGCCTCGTCGAGATCGTGGGTGACCAGCAGGACGCTGATCTCGTAGTTCTGCACCACGTCCTGCAGCAGGTCCTGGAGGCGCATGCGGGTGAAGGCGTCGACCGCGCTGAACGGCTCGTCGAGCAACAGCACCTGCGGCCGTCCGTAGAGACCGCGAGCGATCGCCGCGCGCTGCGCCATGCCGCCGGACAGTTGCTTGGGCAGCAATCCTCCGCAGCCGGCCAGTCCGACATCGGCGAGCAGGCGCTCGACCCAGTGCTCGTCCTCCAGCCAGCCGTCGGCGAAACCGACGTTCTGCGCCACCGTCAGCCAGGGCAACAGGCGCGGCTCCTGGAACACCACGCCGATTCCGCCGCTGCGGCCGTTCTCGCCGTCCGGGCCGAAGCCGAGGATCGGGTTGCGTTCGACAGTGCCCTGGAAGTCATCGTCCAGTCCGGCGGCGATCCGCAGCAGGGTGCTCTTGCCGCAACCACTGGGGCCGAGCAGGCTGACCACCTCGCCGGGCGCCAGCGACAGCGCCACGCCCTCCAGCACCCGCGTATCGCCATAGGCCTTGCGAATCTCCAGCAGGTCGAGCAGGCCGCTCATGCGCCGCCCTCCCCGTCGAAACTGTCGCGCCAGCGCAGGGCCCGGCGCTCCAGCGAGCGGAGCAGGCCGTCGCTGAGCTTGCCGAGGGCCGCCAGGACCAGGATCGCGGCGATCACCAGGTCCGGACGCGAGGTTTCCCGACCGTCGCTGAGCAGGTAGCCGAGGCCCTGGGTGGCGGCGATCAGCTCCGCCGCGACGAGGAACATCCAGCTCAGGCTGAGCGCCCCGCGCAGGCCGGTGAACAGGTTCGGCAGCGCCGCCGGAAGGAGGATGCGGCCGACCAGGGCGAAGCGCGACAAACGGTAGAGCCGCCCCAGTTCCACCCACTTGCGATCAACCCCGCGTACCCCGGCGACCAGCGCGAGGTAGACCGGGAAGAAGGCGCCGAGGGCGATGAGGACGATCTTCGGCGTCTCGTCGATGCCGAACCAGAGCAGCAGCAAGGGCACCCAGGCCAGGCTGGGGATCGCCCGCAGGGCCTGGAAGCTCGGCTCGAGGTAGGCTTCGGCGCGACGACTGAGGCCGACCCAGGTTCCGACCGCCAGGGCCAGGCCGCTGCCGATCGCGAAGCCGGCGGCGACCCGCGCCAGGCTCGCGCCGACATGCCCCCACAGCTCGCCGCGAGCCAGTTCCACCAGGGTCAGCAGGATGCCGCTCGGCGCCGGCATCTGGTAGGCCGGCAGCCAGCCCAGGCGCACCAGCGCCTCCCACGACGATAGTGCCAGCAGCGGCAAGGCCCAGGCCCGCCAGGCGCCCGGCACGCGCAGTCGCCACGCCCGGCGCGAGACTCGCCGGGCCAGTCGCAGGCTCTGGCTGACCATGGCTCAGGGCTCCGTGCGCGCCAACGGGGCACCGCCGATGACCTCGGCAGCCCACTGCGGCGCGATCAGTTCGTCGACCACCTTCTGCACGTCCACGCCCGGCCGCACCAGGCGCTCGTCCGCCAGGATCGGCGCCGCGGCCTTGAGCGCGGCGACCTGTTCGGCGCCCGGCAGCGGCTGGCTGAAATCGGTGCGCGACAGTTGCAGGCGAGCCACTTCCAGCGGCAGGCCGGCTTCCTCGGCAAGCAGTTGCGCGGCCTCGTCGGGATGCCCGATCACCCAGTGGCGCGCCTGCTCGTAGGCCGCCAGCACCTGGCGGATCAGTTGCGGATGGCCTTCGGCGAAATCCTCGCGGACATTGAGCACGCCGTAGCTGTTGAAGCCGAGGTTGCGGTAGAGCAGCCGCGAGCCGGCCTGCAACTCGCTGGCCGCCATGTGCGGATCGAGCCCGGCCCAGGCGTCGACCTGGCCCTTCTCCAGGGCTACCCGGCCGTCGGGATGCTGCAGGTGGACGATACGCAGGTCGTTCTTGTCCAGGCCCACGCTGTGCAGGCTGCGGAGCAGGAACAGGTAGGGATCGGTGCCCTTGGTGGCAGCCACCTTGCGACCCTTGAGTTCGGCGAGGCTGCGGATCGGCGAATCCTTGCGCACCAGCAGCGCGGTCCACTCAGGGCGGCTGGCGACGTATACGGTACGTACCGGGCTGCCGTTGGCCCGCGCGAGTACCGCGGCGAGGCCGGCGGTCGAGGCGAAATCGACGCTGCCGGCGTTGAGGTACTCCAGGGAACGGTTGCTGCCCTGGCTGAACACCCAGCGCACCCGGGTTCCGCTGCCGTCCAGGCTTTTCTCCAGCCAGCCGAACTTCCTGAGCGCCAGGCTGGTGGGGGCGTAGTAGGCATAGTCGAGACGGATTTCAGCGGGGGCGTCGGCGGCTTCGGCCGCGGGAAACACGGCAAGAACGGCGAGCAGGGCCAGCCAGGCCCGGCAGCGACGGAGAGCGGCGATCATGCGTCTGCTCCTGGAAGGAGGTGGATGAGCGAGCCTTCTCCCCGTCTGGCGGGCAAGTCAGAGCCGGTTTCGGAAACGGATGGCGGATAGAAAGCGTCGCGGCGACGCGCTGGCGCACATAAAAAAGAGGGCCGGTCGAAACCGGCCAAAAACCCTGCTCGTGGCTAAACAGCGTTGCATGACGGCACGCACCGTCGAATAAAAGGTCCCGCCTGCCGTGCCTGCCCATGCAGGCGGGACGAATCCGGCCTCAGCGGTTGGGCTGGGGCGTCAGGCGCAGGTAGGGCTTCACCGCGCGGTAGCCTTTGGGGAAACGCCGCTTGATCTCTTCCTCGTCCTTCAGCGAAGGCACGATCACTACCTCGTCGCCGTCCTCCCAGTTGGCCGGCGTGGCGACCTTGTGCTCGTCGGTCAGTTGCAGCGAATCGATCACCCGGAGGATCTCGTTGAAGTTGCGCCCGGTGCTCGCCGGGTAGGTGATGATCAGGCGCACCTTCTTGTTCGGGTCGATGATGAACAGCGAACGCACGGTCAGCGTGTCGTTGGCGTTCGGGTGGATCAGGTCGTAGAGTTCGGAGACCTTGCGATCGGCGTCGGCGATGATCGGGAAGTTGACCCGGGTGTCCTGGGTCTCGTTGATATCGTCGATCCACTTCAGGTGCGAGTCCACCGGGTCCACCGACAGCGCCAGGACCTTGACCCCGCGCTGGGCGAACTGGTCCTTGAGCTTGGCGGTGAAGCCCAGCTCGGTGGTGCACACCGGGGTGAAGTCGGCCGGGTGGGAGAACAGCACGCCCCAGCTGTCGCCCAGCCATTCGTGGAGGCGGATGCGCCCTTCGCTGGAATCCTGTTCGAAATCGGGGGCGATGTCGCCGAGTCTGAGGCTCATGGGGTCACTCCTTGTTCGTGTTGGAACCCACTATGCCCAAGGCCGTTCGACGTTAAAAAGAATAAATTAAGATTTTCTTATAACCAAAAATAGAATACCCAACCCTTCGCCTGGAAATCCGTTTCCTTTCGTCCGCCGGCCTGCCGCCCGGCCAACCCCCGCCTACACTGAAATCACCTTGGCCCGCCATCCAGGAGTCGCCGCCATGTTGGGGAAACGTTCCACCGATCCCGTCCCGGCCACCCGCTTCCGCAGCGATCGCATAAGTTCGGTGAATGGCCAGTACTTCTTCTCCACCCGCGAAGGGACCCTGGAAGGTCCCTACTTCACCCGTTTCGACGCGGAGCGGGAAATCGACGCGTATATCCGCAGGATGCGCCAATCGGCGGAAATCCAGGCGCCGGGTTCCCACTGAAACGATACAGGCGCGGAATTTATTTCCCGGCGGCTGAAACGTTCAAGAAAGGGAAGGCAAGTATTCTCGGCGGAACGCCGAGGCAAATGTCACCGCATGTGAACGCACTCACATCGGGGGTGAGTTCCAGTATCATTCACCCGGTGAATACCTGCCACGTCGTGCGTATCCACGCTTCTCCACGTTTTCTAGCGGTAAATCCATGAAAAAAATCTTATTGATGCTTTTGTGCGTCAGCGTGCTGGGTTGCTCCAAAAACAGCGTCGAATCGGAAAAACCGGTCGACGTGCTCCTGATCGGTGGCGGCATCATGAGCGCCACCCTGGGTACCTATCTGAACGAACTGGAACCAGGCTGGACCATCGAGATGGTCGAGCGCCTGGACAAGGTCGCCGAGGAAAGCTCCAACGGCTGGAACAATGCGGGCACCGGTCACTCGGCGTTCTGCGAACTGAACTACACCAGCGAGGCCGCGGACGGCTCGATGGATATCAGCAAGGCGGTGGCGATCAACGAGAACTTCGAGATCTCCAAGCAGTTCTGGGCCTACCAGGTCGACCGCAAGGTGCTGAACGATCCGAAGTCGTTCATCAACAACGTCCCGCACATGAGCTTCGTCTGGGGCGACGACAACGTCGCCTTCCTCAAGAAGCGCCACGCCGCCCTGCAGCACAGCTCGCTGTTCCGCGGCATGGAGTACTCGGAAGACCCCGAGCAGATCAAGCAGTGGGTGCCGCTGGTGATGGAAGGCCGCGAGCCGGGGCAGAAGATCGCCGCCACGCGCATGTCGATCGGCACCGACGTCAACTTCGGTGAGATCACCCGCCAGTTGGTGGGCTCGCTGTCGGCCAAGGACACCTTCAAGCTGCGCCTGCAACATGAGGTCCGCGACCTCAAGCGCAACGACGATAACACCTGGACCGTGACCATGGCCGACCTGGCCAATGGCGACAAGGAAACCAGCGTCAAGGCCAGGTTCGTCTTCATCGGCGCCGGTGGCGGCGCGCTGAAGCTGCTGCAAATGTCCGGTATCCCCGAGGCCGAAGGCTATGCCGGCTTCCCGGTGGGCGGTTCGTTCCTCGCCACCACCAACCCGGACGTGGTCAAGCGCCACCTGGCCAAGGTTTACGGCAAGGCTTCGGTGGGTTCGCCACCGATGTCGGTGCCGCACCTCGACACCCGCATGATCGACGGCAAGCCGGTTCTGCTGTTCGGTCCGTTCGCCACCTTCTCCACCAAGTTCCTGAAGAACGGCTCGCTGTGGGACCTGCCGGGCTCGGTGACCAGCAGCAACATCGGCCCGATGTTCAACGCCGGCATCGACAACTTCGATCTCAGCCAGTACCTGATCGGCCAGCTGATGCTCAGCCAGGACGACCGCATGGCCTCGCTGCGCGAGTACTTCCCGGAAGCCCGCGACGAGGACTGGAAGCTGGTGCAGGCCGGCCAGCGCGTGCAGATCATCAAGAAGGACGCCGAGAAAGGCGGCGTACTGCAATTCGGCACCGAAGTGGTGACCGCCGCCGACGGCTCCGTCGCCGCCCTGCTCGGCGCCTCGCCGGGCGCCTCGACCGCCGCGCCGATCATGCTGTCGGTGCTGGAGAAGGCCTTCAAGGACAAGGTCGCCACCCCCGAGTGGCAGGCACGCCTGAAGGAAATCGTGCCGTCTTACGGGCGCAAGCTGAACAACGACATCGAGCTGACCAACAGCACCCGTGCCTGGAGCAGCGAGCGCCTGCAACTGATCCACGTGCCGGTACAGCCGGAGGCCTGATCGGCCACCGACGCGCGCGCATGAAAAAGCCCGGCAATAGCCGGGCTTTTTTGGGTTGGCGTTCCCCTTGCGGGGCGGCGCATCGGCGGATAACGCCGCTGGCGTTATTCGCCCTACCCGACAGGCAGCGCCGCCCACAAAGTCACTGCGGGCCGTAGGACGAACAACCGCTCGCGGTTATCCGCCGGAACCTGCATGTCACCGATTGCGCCCACCCGCGATATCACGCCCCTCCTTCGAGCCTGGCCAGGCGCTCCTCCAGCGCCGCCAGGCGCGTCTCCAGCTCGGCGATCCGCGCTTCCGCATCGGCCGACAGAGCGGCCGGCGCGGCGCGTTCCGGGTCGCTGCCCATCGCCTCCACGGCGGCCTCGAGGTCGGCCTGGCTGCCGAGCAGGTGCATGTAGCGCTCCTCGCGCTGCCCGGCGCGACGCTCCAGGTGCACGGCCAGGCCACGGCCGGCGAGGCGTTCCAGGTGGTGGCGGATCTGCTCGACGTCGTCGAAATCGTGCAGGCGGTTGCTGCGGGTGAGCAGTTCGTTGAGGGTCTGCGGACCACGCAGGAACAGCAGGCCGAGCAGCGCCACCTGTGGCGCCACCAATTCCAGGCCCTTGCCCAGGGTGTGCTCCCAGCGGTCGGCGCGGCTGCCCATCACCAGCCTGACCAGGCCGCGCCCCTCGAGCTGGCGCAGGCTCTGGCCGACCTGGCCGGGCGTGAGGTTCATCACCGGATCGCGGCTGGTCTTCTGGTTGCAGGCCAGGACCAGGGCATTGAGGGTCAGCGGATAGGTTTCCGGAGTGGTCGCCTGCTTCTCGACGAGGCTGCCGAGAATCCGTGCATCGACGGCGCTCAGCGGGTCGTCGACGAACGGCGAGTTGGGCTCGGTGGACATCGCTACATCCCTATGCAAGGAAAAAGGCGCCTAGCCTAGCGCGAGTCGCCGGGGATGGCACGGAGCGTCATGTAAATAAAACCCATGAGGCGAACCCCGGCCTGCGGGGCCCGCCGTCGCGCACGGGCTCAGCGTACGGCTTCGAACAGCCCGCTGGCGCCCATGCCGCCGCCGACGCACATGGTCACCACGCCGTAGCGCAGGTTGCGCCGGCGCAGTTCGCGGACCAGATGACCGACCTGGCGCGAGCCGGTCATGCCGAACGGGTGGCCGATGGCGATGGAGCCGCCGTTGACGTTGTACTTCTCGTTGTCGATCTCCAGCCGGTCGCGGCAGTACAGGCACTGCGAGGCGAAGGCTTCGTTGAGTTCCCAGAGATCGATGTCGGCGATCTTCAGCTCCTTCGCCTTGAGCAGCTTCGGCACCGAGAACACCGGACCGATGCCCATTTCGTCCGGCTCGCAGCCGGCCACGGTGAAGCCACGGAAAAAGGCCTTCGGCTCCAGGCCCAGCGCCAGCGCTTTCTCCAGGCTCATCAGCAGGGTCATCGAGGCGCCGTCGGAGAGTTGCGAGGCGTTGCCGGCGGTGACCGAACCGTCCTCGGCGAACGCCGGCTTCAGCGAGGCCAGGCCTTCGAGGGTGGTGTCCGGGCGGTTGCAGTCGTCGCGGTCGACCACTCCGTCGAGCACCTGCTTCTCGCCGCTGGCCTTGTCCTCCACCGCGTAGCGGGTGGTCATCGGCACGATCTCGTCGGCGAACAGCCCGTCCGCCTGGGCTCGCGCCATCCGCTGCTGGCTCTGCAGGGCGTAGGCATCCTGGGCCTCGCGGGTGATGCCGTAGCGACGGGCGACGATCTCGGCGGTCTGCCCCATGGGGTAGTAGATGCCCGGCACCTCCCTTTGCAGCAGCGGGTTCACCAGGTGGTCGGTGTTGACGCTCTTCAGGGTCAGGGTGATCGACTCGACGCCGCCGGCGACGATCACCTCGCTGCAACCGGAAGCGATCTGGTTGGCGGCGATGGCGATCGCCTGCAGGCCGGAGGAACAGTAGCGGTTGAGGGTCATCCCCGGCACCTGGATGCCGAGGCCGGAGAGCACCGCCACGTTGCGCCCGATGTTGTGGCCCTGGGCGCCTTCGTTGGAGCCGGCGCCGACGATGCAGTCATCCACCAGCAGCGGGTCGAGGTCGTTGCGCGCCAGCAGCGCGTCGACACAGTGGGCGGCCATGTCGTCCGGCCGGGTCAGGTTGAACTTGCCGCGGAAGGACTTGGCCAGGCCGGTCCGGACGCTGTCGACGATCACCACTTCACGCATGGGGGAACCCTCGCTGTTATTGTCGGGCGGCCGCCGGGGCAGCGGCCGGATCGAGCGAGGATAAGGCGAGGCAATCGCGCGAGGCACCGATCATTCATCCGGCGTATGCGTCGCCATCCCCTGGAGAGGACGGCGCCGCATTCCGGCAGGCCTCACTTGTCCTTCTTGTACGCCGCCTCGATGGCGTCGTTGATGGTGCGCAGCACCTTGACCCGGGCGAAGCGCTTGTCGTTGGCTTCGACCAGGGTCCAGGGCGCGATCTCGGTGCTGGTACGGTCGACCATGTCGCCCACCGCGTCCACGTACTGGTCCCACTTGTCGCGGTTGCGCCAGTCTTCCTCGGTGATCTTGTAGCGCTTGTAGGGGGTTTTCTCACGCTCCTTGAAGCGCTCCATCTGGGTCTGCTTGTCGATCGCCAGCCAGAACTTCACCACGATGATCCCGTACTCGCTGAGCTGCTCCTCGAAGTCGTTGATCTCGCCATAGGCGCGCAGCCAGTCGGCCGGTGCGCAGAAGCCCTCGATGCGTTCTACCAGCACGCGGCCGTACCAGGAACGGTCGAAGATGGTGAACTGGCGGCGCGCCGGGATGTGCCGCCAGAAGCGCCAGAGATAGGGCTGCGCGCGCTCCTCTTCGGTCGGCGCGGCGATCGGCACGATATGGTACTGGCGCGGGTCCAGCGCGTCGGTGACACGGCGGATGGCGCCGCCCTTGCCGGCCGCGTCGTTGCCCTCGAACACCGCGACCAGCGAATGCTGGCGGAAGCGCTTGTCGCGGATCAGCCCGGCCAGGCGCGCCTGCTCGGCGGCGAGCTGCTCCTTGTAGGCGTCCTTGTCCAGGTACTGGCCCAGGTCCAGGGAGTCCAGCAGGCCACGGTTGTCCAGGCTCGACACCAGCGGTGCGGCGTGCGGCTGGCGCTTGGCGCGCTCCTTGGTGGCCAGCGCGGCCTGCAACCCTTCGAGAAGGATGCGGCCGACGGTCAAGGCGCGGTAGCGCTCGTCCGCGCCTTCCACCACGTACCAGGGCGCGTAGTCCCGGCTGGTACGGCGCAGCACGCGCTCGCCGTAATGCACGAAGCGGTCGTAGACCTCGCTCTGCTTCCAGTCCAGCGGACTGAGCTTCCAGCTGTGCTGCGGGTCCTTCTCCAGCGCCTTGAGACGCTCCTTCAACTGTTTCTTGGAGAGATGGAACCAGAACTTGAAGAGCAGCGCGCCTTCGTCGCAGAGCATGCGCTCGAAGCGTTCGGCGGCATCGATGGCCTGGTCCAGCTTGGCCTCCTTGATATGCCCCTCGACCCGCGCGTAGAGCATCTGGCTGTACCAGTTGCCGAAGAAGATACCGGTCCGCCCCTTGGGCGGCAGGCGCCGCCAGAAGCGCCACTGCGGCGGCCGCTCCAGTTCTTCGTCGGAGGGACGGAGGAAGCTCTGCACCTCGATCAGGCGCGGGTCCATCCACTCGTTGAGGAGCTTGACCGTCTCGCCCTTGCCGGCGCCCTCGATGCCGTTGATCAGGATGATCACCGGGAAGCGCGCCTGCTGCTTGAGCTCGAACTGCGCCTCGAGCAGCGCTTCGCGCAACTCGATGACGGCCTTCTCGTAGGTGTCCTTGTCGATGCTGTGGCCAACTTCCGCGGATTCGAACATGGAGGTCTCCCTTAACCTGAGTCCTTCAAGGTAGCGGATCGGCGTGCGGCTGTCTGCGCGGCGCCGCGGCATGTTCGCGCAGCGCCTCGCCGCTGGCCGGCAAAGCCCCGTAAAATGCGCCATCCGCTTTTTCAGGTTCTGCCATGTCCGACTTCCAGCATGCCCAGCTCGACTGGGACGAAAACGGCCAGCCGCTATCCCGCGCCTTCGGCGACGTATATTTTTCCCGGCATTCCGGGCTCAACGAGACGCGCCATGTGTTCCTCGCCACCAACCGCCTGGCCGAGCGCTTCGCCGCGCTGGGCGACGGCGAGGTGCTGTGCATCGGCGAGACCGGCTTCGGCACCGGACTGAACTTCCTCTGCGCCTGGCAATTGTTCGAACGGGTTGCTCCGGCCGGCGCGCGTCTGGAGTTCGTCAGCGTGGAGAAATTCCCCCTCGCCGCCGCCGACCTGCGCCGCGTCCTGGCGCTATGGCCGGAACTGGCGCCCTGGAGCGAAGCCCTGCTGGACCAGTATCTCGCCCTGCATCCGGGCTTCCAGCGCCTGGCGTTCGCGGGCGGAAGGGTCGGCCTGACCCTGCTGCTGGGCGATGCCCTGGAGTGCCTGCCGCAGCTCGACGCGCGGGTCGACGCCTGGTTCCTCGACGGCTTCGCCCCGGCGAAGAACCCGGACATGTGGTCGCCCGCGCTGTTCGCCGAACTGGCGCGACTGTCGGCGCCGCAGGCGACCCTGGGCACCTTCACCAGCGCCGGTTTCGTCCGCCGCGGGCTGATCGAGGCCGGTTTCGCCATGCAACGGGTACCGGGCTACGGGCAGAAGCGCGAGATGCTCGGCGGCACCTACCAGGGGCCGCCGGCGAACGCCGGCAAGCCCTGGTACGCACGCCCCGCGCCCCACGCCGGGCGCCGCGCGGCACTGGTGGTCGGCGGCGGCCTGGCCGGCTGCGCCAGCGCCGCCAGCCTCGCCGCGCGCGGCTGGCAGGTGACCCTGATCGAACGCCATCCCGGCCTCGCCCGGGAAGCCTCGGGCAACCCCCAGGGCGTGCTCTACCTGAAACTCTCGGCCCACGGCACGCCGCTGTCGCGCCTGGTGCTCAGCGGCTTCGGCCATACCCGCCGGCTGCTCGAACGCCTGCGGCGCGGCCGCGACTGGGACGCCTGCGGCGTACTGCAACTGGCCTTCGACGCCAAGGAAGCGCAACGCCAGGCGCAACTGGCCGCAGCCTTCCCCGCCGACCTGCTGCACGGCCTGGACCGCGAGCAGGCCGAGCGCCTCGCCGGCGTCGCCCTGCCCGCCGGCGGCCTGTTCTATCCCGAAGCCGGCTGGGTCCATCCGCCCGCGCTGTGCCAGGCCCTGGCCGCCACCCCCGGGATCACCCTGCTGAGCGGCCGGGCGGTACGCTTGCGCCGCGAGGGCGACGACTGGTGCGCCTACGCCGGCGACGAATGCCTGGCCCGCGCGCCACTCGCGATCCTCGCCACCGCCGCCGACATCCGCGACTTCCCGCCCGCCGCCGAGCTGCCGCTGAAGCGCATTCGCGGGCAGGTCACCCGCCTGCCGGCCACCCCGCAAAGTCGGGCGCTGCGCACCGTGGTCTGCGCCGAGGGCTACGTCGCACCGCCGCGTGGCGACGAACACACCCTCGGCGCCAGCTTCGACTTCAAGAGCGAAGACCTGGCGCCGACCCTCGCCGAACACCAGGGCAACCTCGAACTGCTGCGGGAAATATCCCCCGACCTGCTGCAGCGCCTGGGCGCCGACGACCTGCCGCTGGAGCGCCTGGAAGGCCGCGCGGCATTCCGCTGCACCAGCCCCGACTACCTGCCCCTGGTAGGCCCGCTGGCCGAGCGCGCGGCCTTCGACGAGGCCTACGCGGTGCTCGCCCGCGACGCCCGCCAGGTGCCGGAGCGGGCCTGCCCCTGGCTGCCAGGCCTGTACCTGAACAGCGGCCACGGCTCGCGCGGGCTGATCAGCGCGCCGCTGTCCGGCGAACTGCTGGCGGCGTGGATCTGCGGCGAGCCGCTGCCGCTGCCGCGCGCGGTGGCCGAGGCCTGCCACCCGAACCGCTTCCTGCTGCGCGACCTGGTGCGCGGGCAGCGCGGCTGAAGCCCCGGGCGCACCGATTTGCGCTACCCTTCGGGCCTGCCGCACGCGCAGGCCATACCGGACCACCGGCTGGCTCACCCGCGGAAACAGTTGATCGACGATGGATGTACTGCTCTTCGAATCCCTGGGCATCGGCGCCGTTCTCGGCCTGCTGCTCGGCCTCACCGGCGCCGGCGGCTCGCTGGTCGCCCTGCCCCTGCTGCTCAGCCTGCACCTGCCGCTGCGCGACGCCATCGGCGTGAGCCTCGGCGCGGTCGCCCTGTCGGCGCTGATCGGCGCCATCCCGCGCGCGCGCCAGGGCCAGGTGGCCTGGCGGCCGGTGCTGGTCCTGGCGCTGGCCGGCCTGCCGAGCAACGCCGTCGGCCAATGGCTCGGCCGCTTCGTCCCGGAAGGCGTGCTGATCGTCGCCTTCTGCCTGCTGGTGCTCTGGTCGGCCTGGCGCATGTGGCGCGGCGCCGGGATGAAACGCGAGGCCAGCGACCAGGCACGGAGCCTGCCGCTGCTCGGCATCGGCCTGGCGGTCGGCTTGCTGTCGGGATTGATGGGCGTGGGCGGCGGTTTCCTGGTGGTGCCGGGGCTGCTCTGGTTCACCCCGCTGTCGATGATGGCCGCCACCGCCACCTCGATGGCGGTGATCGCGCTGGTCTCCGGCGGCGGCTTCCTGATCTACCTGACCGGCGCCCACCCGCCGATGCCGCTGCTCGGCGGCCTCGCCGCCGGCGGCGCGGTCGGCGTGCTCGGCGGCAACCTGCTGGCGCAGCGCCTCGGCGGCCCGACCCTGCAACGCCTGTTCGCGCTGATGCTGGTGGCGGTGAGCTTCTCCCTGGCGGCGCAGAAGCTCTACGGCGGGTAGCTTTCCTCGGCGGCCGGGGCACCGGGGAAGCGGCGTCATGCGCCCTGCTCGACGGTCATGCCATGTCGTCGGGCGGATATCGCTGGGTCGGCGGATAACGCCGACGGCGTTATCCGCCCTACGCGGAGGTCACGCCATGGCGTACAACGCGCTTGTCCACCAGCCTGCACCGGCAAGGCATCGGCAGGTTCGCCAGGTAAAGACCGCCGACGCGACTGTCTTTCGTAGCGAACCTGACTCCCTCACTCTTCTTCGACGTCCTCTTCCGGCAGGCCGAACAGGTCGGCCGCGCGCAGCAGCGCGGCCAGCAGGCCGTGGCGCTCCCACTCGGGCAACGCGGCGAAGCGCTCGATCACGTACTCCGGCAACAGAGGTGGCGCCTCCGCCAGGGCTTCGTGGCCGGCCGGGTCGAGGTGCAGCCAGGACTTGCGCCGGTCCTGTTCGTCGCGCCGACGATAGAGCAGGCCGCGTCCTTCGAGGCGGTCGAGCACGCCGGAGAGCGATGCCTGGGACAGGCTGACCAGCTTGGCCAGTTGCGTCGCGGTCAGTTCTCCCTCCACCGCCAGGACATGCAGGATCAGCAATTGCAGAGGGGTCAGGCCGCCGTATCGGCTGAGACGCTTGGAGTGGATTTCAGCGGCCTGCTGGAGGCGGCGGATGGCGCGGAAAATAGCGAGCGAATAGGTATCGGCAGCGGTCTTATTACTTTCAACCATAATAAATTCTTCGTTAAGGGTCCTGATAGGCCCGGAAAATTCGTATAGAACTCCTTCCAACTGTAACGGTCCTCTGTTAGGTAAGTCATGTACCCGGAAGGAGTACGTAACCCACTTCCCCAACGGAGAACCGGTAAGGAATATGTGCGGCATATCAGGAGAGTTTCGTTTCGACAACCAGGCAGCCGACCTCGCAGCGGTCGAACGCATCACCCACCACCTGGCCCCTCGAGGCCCCGACGCCTGGGGTTTCCATGCCCAGGGCCCGATCGCCCTCGGACATCGACGGCTGAAGATCATGGACCTGGCGGAAGCTTCCGGCCAACCGATGATCGATCCCGATCTCGGCCTGGCCATGGTGTTCAATGGCGCCATCTACAACTACCCCGAACTGCGTGGCGAACTGGAAAGCCTTGGCTATCGGTTCTTCTCCGGCGGCGACACCGAAGTTCTCTTGAAGGGGTACCATGCCTGGGGCGCCGATTTATTGCCCCGGCTCAATGGGATGTTCGCCTTCGCCGTCTGGGAGCGCGATCGCCAGCGGCTGTTCCTGGCCCGTGACCGCCTCGGCATCAAGCCGCTCTACTACAGCCTCGACCGCTCGCGCCTGCGCTTCGCCTCGAGCCTGCCGGCCCTGCTCAAGGGCGGCGACATCGCCAGCGACCTCGATCCGCAGGCGCTGAATTTCTACCTCAACTTCCACGCCGTGGTTCCCGCCCCGCACACCTTGCTGGAGGGCGTGAAGAAGCTGCCGCCGGCGACCTGGATGAGCGTCGACCTCGACGGCAGCTGCGAGCAGCGCACCTGGTGGACGCTGGACTACGGCCCGCGCCCGGACGAGCGCGAGCTGACGCTCGACGACTGGCAGGAGCGCGTCCTCGACGGCCTCCGCGAAGCGGTGGCGATCCGCCAGCGCGCCGCCCGCGAGGTCGGCGTGCTGCTCTCCGGCGGGGTCGATTCGAGCCTGCTGGTGGGCCTGCTGCACGAGGCCGGGGTGGACAACCTGCTGACCTTCTCCATCGGCTTCGAGGATGCCGGCGGCGAGCGCGGCGACGAGTTCCAGTATTCCGACCTGATCGCCGAGCGCTACCACACCCGCCACCATCGCCTGCGCATCGGCGAGCACGAAGTGATCGAGCAGTTACCGGCGGCCTTCCGCGCCATGAGCGAGCCGATGGTCAGCCACGACTGCATCGCCTTCTACCTGCTCGCGCGGGAAGTCTCGAAGCACTGCAAGGTGGTGCAGAGCGGCCAGGGCGCCGACGAGCTGTTCGCCGGCTACCACTGGTATCCGAAGGTGGATGGCGCCGACGACGCCTTCGCCGCGTACCGCGCGGCGTTCTTCGACCGCGACCACGAGGAATACCTGGCCACCGTCGGTGAGCGCTTCCGCGTCGAGGACGTCGCCGGGCGCTTCGTCCGCGACCACTTCGCCAGCCCCGGCGCCGAGGCCGCGGTGGACAAGGCGCTGCGCCTGGACAGCACGATCATGCTGGTCGACGACCCGGTCAAGCGGGTCGACAACATGACCATGGCCTGGGGCCTGGAAGCCCGCGTGCCGTTCCTCGACTACCGCCTGGCCGAGCTGTCGGCGCGCATTCCCGCCCGCTTCAAGCTCGGCGACGGCGGCAAGCAGGTGCTCAAGGGCGCCGCGCGCAAGGTAATTCCCAGCGAAGTCATCGACCGGCCCAAGGGCTACTTCCCGGTGCCCGGTCTCAAGCACCTGCAGGGCCGCACCCGCGAATGGGTACGCGAACTGCTGCTCGACCCGAGCCAGGACCGCGGCCTGTTCCAGCCGGCGATATTCGATCGCCTGCTGAGCGATCCGGACGGAGACCTCACACCGCTGCGCGGCTCCAAGCTGTGGCAGCTGGCCGCCCTCAACCTCTGGCTCAGCGAACAGGGACTTTGAAAATGGGCCCCCAACGCAGGGGCCCGAACCAGGAGCGATCATGAAAGGCCACTTGCATCTGCCTCACCCGCACAACCAGCGCCTGCAACGTATCCAGGCGCCCACCTACGAACGCCTGCAGGCGCGTCTCGCCGAAGATCACAGCGAGCCCACCGAGAAACCGCTGAGCATCCACTGCGGCTGGGGCCGCCTGCTGATCGGGCAGACCTACCCGGACGCCGAGGAACTGGCCCGCGACCTGTTGCAGGAAGCCCCCGGCGAACGCGACATCGCGCTCTACGTGGCGGCGCCGCAGCAGGTCCTGGCCCACGCCCCGCAGCAGCTCTTCCTCGATCCCTCGGATACCCTGCGCCTGTGGTTCACCGACTACCGCCCGGCGCGCCGTCCGCCACGCGGTTTCCGCATCCGCCGGGTACATACCGAGGAGGACTGGGCGGCGATCAACCGCCTGTACCTGGCGCGCGGCATGCTTCCGGTGCAGACCGAGCGCCTCAGCCCGCGCCACCAGGGCGGGCCGATCTACTGGCTGGCCGAGGACGCCGACACTGGCGTCGCGGTAGGCACGGTGATGGGCCTCAACCACGCCAAGGCGTTCCAGGACCCGGAGGGCGGCTCCAGCCTCTGGTGCCTGGCGGTGGACCCGCAATGCAGCCGGCCGGGCGTCGGCGAGGCGCTGGTGCGGCACCTGGTCGAGCACTTCATGAGCCGCGAACTGGCCTACCTCGACCTATCGGTGCTGCACAACAACCAGCAGGCCAAGGCGCTCTACCGCAAGCTCGGCTTCCGCGAACTGGCGACCTTCACCATCAAGCGCAAGAACGGCATCAACCAGTCGCTGTTCCTCGGCCCCGGCCCGGAGGAAGACCTCAACCCCTACGCCCGGATCATCGTCGACGAAGCCCACCGGCGCGGCATCGAGGTGCGCGTCGACGACGCCGAGGGCGGCCTGTTCACCCTGACCCAGGGCGGCCGGCAGATCCGCTGCCGCGAATCGCTCTCCGACCTGACCACGGCGGTAAGCATGACCCTCTGCCAGGACAAGGTCCTCACCCACCGCGCCCTGCAGCACGCCGGCCTGCGCCAGCCGCAGCAGCGCCTGGCCGGCAGCGCGGAGGAAAACGCCGCGTTCCTCGCCGAGCACGGTTCGCTGGTGGTCAAGCCGGTGGACGGCGAGCAGGGCCAGGGCGTGGCGGTGGACCTGCGCACCGCGGACGAGGTCGAGGAGGCCATCGAGGCCGCCCGCCATTTCGATTCGCGCGTGCTGCTGGAGAGCTACCACGCCGGCCACGACCTGCGCGTGCTGGTGATCGGCTACGAGGTGGTGGCCGCCGCCATCCGTCGTCCCGCCGCGGTGATCGGTGACGGCCGGCACAGCATCCGCGAGCTGATCGAGGCGCAGAGCCGCCGGCGCCAGGCCGCCACCGGCGGGGAAAGCCGCATCCCGCTCGACCACGAGACCGAGCGCACCCTGCGGGCCGCCGGCTATGGCTACGACGACGTGCTGCCCAGCGGCGAACACCTGGCCGTGCGGCGCACCGCCAACCTGCACACCGGCGGCATCCTCGAGGACGTCACCGACGCCCTCCATCCGGCCCTCCGCGAGGCCGCGATCCAGGCCGCGCGGGCCCTGGAAATACCGGTGGTGGGCCTGGACTTCCTGGTCGAGGCCGCCGACCAGCCCGACTACGTGATCATCGAAGCCAACGAGCGCGCCGGCCTGGCCAACCACGAGCCGCAGCCGACCGCCGAACGCTTCGTCGATCTTCTCTTCCCCCTCAGCCGCGAGGTGCCTTCATGACCCCTCTGCCACAACCGGACCTCAACTACCTGCAACGGGTGCTGCTGGAGATGCTCGCCATCCCCAGCCCCACCGGCTTCACCGATACCATCGTGCGCTATGTCGCCGAGCAGCTCGACGAACTTGGCGTGCCCTTCGAGATGACTCGCCGGGGAACCATCCGGGCGACCCTCCAGGGCCGCCTGAATACCCCCGACCGGGCGGTTTCCGCGCACCTCGACACGATCGGCGCGCTGGTCCGCGAGATCAAGCCCAACGGTCGCCTCGGCCTGGCCCCGGTAGGCTGCTGGTCGAGCCGCTTCGCCGAGGGTAGCCGGGTCACGGTGTTCACCGAACAGGGCGTGTTCCGTGGCAGCGTGCTGCCGCTGCTGGCTTCGGGCCACGCCTTCAATACCGAGGTGGACAACCTGAAGATCAGCTGGGACAACATCGAGCTGCGTCTCGACGCCTATACCGCCAGTCGCGCCGACAGCGAGAGCCTGGGCATCTCGGTGGGTGACTACGTGGCCTTCGATCCGCTGCCGGAGTTCACCGAGAGCGGCCATATCAGCGCCCGCCACCTGGACGACAAGGCCGGGGTCGCGGCGCTGCTGGCGGCGCTGAAGGCGGTCAAGGAAAGCGGGCAGGAGCCGCCGATCGACTGCCACCCGCTGTTCACCATCACCGAGGAAGTCGGCTCCGGCGCCGCCGGCGCCCTGCCCTGGGACGTCAGCGAGTTCGTCGGCATCGACATCGCCCCGGTGGCCGAAGGCCAGAATTCCAACGAGCACAGCGTCAGCGTGGCCATGCAGGACTCCGGCGGGCCCTACGACTTCCATCTGTCGCGGCACCTGCTGCGGCTCGGCGAGCGCCACGACATCGCCCTGCGCCGCGACCTGTTCCGCTACTACCACAGCGACGCGCAGTCGGCGATCGCCGCCGGCCACGACACCCGCGCCGCGCTGCTGGCGTTCGGCTGCGACGCCACCCACGGCTACGAGCGCACGCACATCGACAGCCTCGCCGCGCTGAGCCGGCTGCTCACCGCCTACATCCTCAGCCCGCCGGTCTTCGCCAGCGACGCCAAACCCCGGGAAACCTCGCTGGAACGCTTCAACAAGCAGCTCGAGCATCCGGTGCACATGGAAAGCTGCACCCACGTCCCGCCGGTGGACGAAGTGCTCGACAGCAGCAACAACAGCGACAAGGGCTGAGCCCGCGCCGGCCTCCCCGCCCCCCGGGGAGGCCGCCCTCCTCTCCAGCCAACTGCTAGGCTGATGGCAGATTCCCTCGCCTGTCTCATTTCCTCCGTAGCATCATGCGTGCCGACTCGTGTCCATGGAGTAGTTGCATGTCCCGACTCTGCCTGGTCCTGCTGTTGCTCTGCTGCGCGCTGCCGGCCCGGGCGCAGCCGCCCGCGCCGCTGGACGGAGAGGACCTGCGCCTGTCCCTGGGCGCATACGCCGAGTACTACCGCGACGCCGGCGGCAAGGCGCGCCTGGGCGACATCCTCGCCTTGCCGGCCCAGGCCTTCGCCGCCCTGCGCGGCGACCACGCGAACTTCGGCAAGAACGCCGCGGCCTGGTGGTTCAGGGTGCGCCTGGACAACCGCAACGGCGCCGACCTGGCCGGTTTCCTGGAGGTCAACTACCCGCTGCTGGACGACCTCAAGGTCTACCTGCTGACCGCCGATGGGCGCATCGAACAGCAGGAGAGCGGCGACCTGTTCGCCTTCTCCCAGCGCCCGGTGCAGGTGCGCAACTTCTGGTTCCCGCTGCGACTGCCGCCCGGCGAGAGCACCCTGCTGCTGCGCGTGCAGAGCAGCAGCACCGTCTACGTGCCGCTGTACTTCAGCACCTACGCGGCCAGCGCGGCCAGCCAGGAAACCCTGATGGGCTTCAACGGGGCCTTCTACGGGGTGCTGTTCGGGTTGTTCTGCTACAACCTGTTCCTCTTCGTCTCGCTGCGCGAGGCCACCTACGCCTGGTACCTGCTGTACAACCTCAGCCTCGGCCTGTTTTCCGCCAGCTTCGACGGCCTGCTGTTCAAGCTGCTGCCCGGACACGTGGCGCTGGAGTCGGCCGGCATCTACCTGCTGATGTACCTGAGCTGCCTGGTGTCGATCCAGTTCAGCCGCGGCTACCTCTACACCCGCCGCGACTTCCCGCGCCTCGACCGCTTCCTCCGCGGCCTGCTGCTGGCCTGCGTGGTCCTGTTGGCCAGCGAGCCGCTGGTGGGGCTGCGCGCCTGGAACGTCCTCGCCAGCCTGACGGTGATGCTGGTCTCCCTCAGCCTGCTGCTGGCCGGCGTCCACGTCTGGCGCCAGGGCCTGCGCTACGGCCTCTACTACATCCTGGCCTGGGGCGCGCTGCTGCTGTCGTTCCTGGTCACCACCGCCGCCTCGCTGGGCTTCGAACTGTTCGGCCTGTTCGGCAGCAGCGTGGTCAAGATCGGCATGACCGTGGAACTGGTGACCCTGTCCATCGGCCTCGCCGACCGCATCAATGCGCTCAAGGAGGAAGGCTTCCGCTCGCGCCAGGCGGCCGAGCAGGCGCGGGTGGAGAACGAGGCGAAGAGCCGCTTCCTGGCGAAGATGAGCCATGAGATTCGCACCCCGCTGAACGGCGTGCTGGGCATGCTGCAACTGCTCCGCGATACCCCGCTGGATCGCGGCCAGGCGGCCTACGTGGAGACCATCGCCAGCTCCGGCAGCGCGCTGATGTCGGTGATCAACGATATCCTCGACTACGCTCGCATCGAGTCCGGCAAGCTGCACCTGGAGCGCATCGACTTCGACCTGGAGGAACTGCTCTCCGACACCCTGGCGCTGTTCAGCGCCCAGGCCGTGGAAAAACGCCTGCGCCTGCACCTCGGCCTGGACAGGGGCGTGCCGCGCCGCCTCAACGGCGACCCGACGCGGTTGCGCCAGGTACTGATGAACCTGCTCAGCAATGCCCTCAAGTTCACCGCCGAAGGCCATGTCGCCGTGCGCGTGCAGCGGCGCTTCGACGAGGGCGGACGCGAGCGCCTGCTGTACAGCGTCAGCGACAGCGGCATCGGGATATCCGCCCAGGCGCAGAAGACCCTGTTCGAATCCTTCTCCCAGGCCGACTCCAGCACCACCCGCCGCTACGGCGGCAGCGGCCTGGGCCTGGCGATCAGCCGCGAACTGGTGCAGATGATGGGCGGGCGCATCGAGGTGAGCAGCGAGCCGGGCAAGGGCACCCGGTTCAGCGTCGACCTGCCGCTCAGCCCCGCCCTCGAGGCCGGCGAAGCGGACGAACTGGCGCAACTGCTGCAACACCGCCCGGCCCTGCTGGCCAGCGAGGACAACCTGACCCTGGACTGCCTGCAGGCATTGCTGGAGCGTTGGGGGCTGCGGGTCGAACGCTGCCTGCAGCCGAGACGGCTGAACGCCTACCTGGAGGACTTCAGCGCACCGCCCCTGCTGGTCCTGGCGGCGCCCTGGCCGGGGCCGCCGTCGATCTGGCTGGACACCCTCTATGCGCAACTGGAGCAAGGCCAGCGCATCCTCCTGCTATGCCCGCCGCAGCACTGCCAGGACCTGCCGCCGCACGAAGGCCTGCGCCTGCTGGCCCTGGCCCAGCCGGTGGCGGTGAAGGCCCTGCGCGAAGCCCTGCTGGAACTGTACCGGGAGCGGCGCCGACAGCCAGGGCGGAGCAGCGAGGCGGCCCCGGACGAACGCCTGGACGCCCCATGCATCCTGGTCGCCGAGGACAACCCGGTGAACCAGCTGGTGGTGCGCGGCTTCCTCGCCAAGCGCGGCTACGCGGTGCGCCTGGCCGGCAACGGGCGGCTCGCGCTGGACGAGTACCTGCGCGACCCGAACGGCATCCAGTTGATCCTGATGGATGGCGAGATGCCGGAAATGGACGGCTTCGAGGCGACCCGCCTGATCCGCCGGGAGGAGCGTGCCCAGGGCTGGCCGCGCGTCCCGATCGTCGCCCTGACCGCGCACATCCTCGACGAACACCGCCGGGCCGGAATCGAGGCCGGCATGGACGCCTACCTCGGCAAGCCGGTGGACCGGGCGGAACTCTATGCCACCCTCGAACACCTGCTCGGCCAGCCTTCGCGACAGGCATGACAGTACGCGATGCGTCGCGCTAGCATTCGCCGCCATACCGGAGTACCGCCATGCTGATCCCCCACGACCTGCTCGAAGCCGACACCCTGAACAACCTGCTGGAAGACTTCGTCACCCGCGAAGGCACCGACAATGGCGACGAGACCCCGCTGGACGTGCGTGTAGAACGCGCCCGGCATGCCTTGCGGCGGGGCGAGGCGGTGATCCTGTTCGACCCGGAGAGCCAGCAGTGCCAGTTGATGTTGCGCAGCGAGGTGCCTGCGGAGCTGTTGCGCGACTGAGTCGCGGCATCAACCCGCCTGGCGGGGCGGGTTCGCCGCCCTGCACACCCCGGAAACGCCGGACAGCGCCCCTGCTCCGCAGGGCGAATAACCGCTCGCGGTTATCCGCCGCTCATCCGCCCGCCCCCTCACTCCTTCGCCCCACCCTCCTCCGTTTCCAACGCCGCCCTGGCGATGTTCCGGCTATGCGCGCCGAAATGCCCGATCAGTTCGATCAGTTGCGCGTTCAGCGCCGCATTGTCGTGGGCCTCGGGGCGTGGCTGGTTGCTCTCGCTGAAGTCCTGCGCGGCGGAGGCCGGGCGGGCGGCCAGCCATTCGCCGATGGCGGCGTCGAAGGCCGCGGCGTGGGCGTTCGACTCGGCGGCCACCACCTCGCGCAAGTAGGTCGGCGAATAGGCCGGATAGGCACCGTCGCGGCGGGTGTCGGCGTAGGCGTCGAGCATCGGCTGCGGGCGGCCGTCGCGGAGCAGTTGGCGCAGCCAGTCGAACTGGTATTTCTCCACCGCGGTATGGCGGTTCGCGACACGCTCGATGGCCGCCTGTTTTTCCTCCGGGTAGCCGAGCAATGCCTTGCCCTCCATCTGTAGCATCGCCGCCAGGCTGGCACCGGGCAGCGGCGTGGAGTGGTAGGGCTGGGTGATGTCCTGGATGTAGTGCATGCCCCAGCCAAGGAACCGGTAGCCCCAGTAGGGATGACCGTTGGCGAAGGCGAAGCGGGACAGGCCGAAGTACTGGTAGGCACGCCATTCCGGCCAGGCCCGGGCGAGGAACGGCGCGCCGCTGTAGATCACCGCCGCCTCGTGGTAGAAGCCCATGTGGAACGGCGCCTGGGAGCTGAACTCGAAGCGCGGGTCGCCGAATGGCTGGGTGCCGAAGCCGTAGCGCTGGCCGGCCTCGCCGGGGTTGTCGCTGAACAGGTTGATGTCGTGGCCGTAGTCCGGTTCGTCGGCGGCGGTGGCCAGCACTGCCAGGGGCGCGACTCGCTCGCCGGGCTCCAGGCGGATGAAACGCCAGGCGGTCCACGGCGAGAGGTTCTGGAACACCAGCACCTCCTGTGGCTTGAGGTGCGGGCGCTGCGGCTGGTCCTGCCCGGGAAGCGGCTGGATCGCCAGCGCCAGGCGGATCTCCGGGTTGACCCGCAGCGCCGCGAGGAACGCCTGGCGCAAGTCGCCGGCCTCGCCGTCGGCGGCGAAGCGCAGGGCGTCCGGACGCGCCGGGTAGTTGCCGATATGCGCACGGGCGTAGGCTTCCTGCTCATCCAGCAGGGCGGCCAGTCCGCCGCGCTCGGCGGCGAGGAACGCCTCCAGCGGCTCCACCTCGACTTCCGGCGCCTCGCGGATGGCCGCCAGCTCGCGCAATGCCAGGTAGCTGCCCACCGTATGGTTGGACCAGGCCCACAGGCTCGGCGAGACGACCCACGCCCCCAGCAGCAGGCAACGCAACAGCAACTTCATCGGCTTTTCGCTCTTGTCTCGACTCGGTGCCGGCAAGCCTACCAATGCGGGACACCCAGGGCACTGTCCTGCCTGGACATCGGAACTCTCCGATAGCGCCATCGGACCAATGTCTATCCACGCCGGGCCGGCCCCATGACCGCCATCAATGGCGCCCAGGCGCCAGGCGGCTAGACTTTCCCGACATCAGGCACGCTGATACAAGGCACCCATCTGATGCTCCAGTCCGTTTCGCCCAAGCACGACCTGCCCCTCAAACCCGAAGGCCAAGCGGCCAAGCCAGAACGCACCGGCACCTGGGCGCCGTTCTCGATCCAGGCCTTCCGCATCATCTGGATCTGCAACCTGTTCGCCAACCTCGGCACCTGGGCCCAGTCGGTGGCCGCCGCCTGGGTGGTCACCGACGCCCACGCCAGCCCGCTGATGGTGGCGATGATCCAGGTCGCCGCGGCGCTGCCGCTGGTGCTGCTGTCGATCCTCTCCGGGGTCATCGCCGACAACCACGACCGGCGCAAGATCATGCTCTGGGGGCTCAGCTTCGAGATGACCGGAGCGATGTTCGCCACCCTGCTGGCCTTCCTCGGCTACCTCGACCCGGTGCTGCTGATCATCTCCATCCTCTGGATCTCCCTCGGCGGGTCGGTGACCATCCCGGCCTGGCAGGCGGCGGTCAACGAGCAGGTGCCGGCGCGCATGGTCAGCGACGCGGTGCTGCTCAACAGCGTCAACTACAACGTCGCCCGCGCCGCCGGCCCGGCCCTCGGCGGCCTGTTGCTGAGCGCGGTGGGACCGGCCTGGGTGTTCCTGTTCAACAGCTTCTGCTACATGGCCCTGATCTGGGCGATCTGGCAGTGGCGGCGCGACGTGCCCAAGCGCAGCCTGCCGCCGGAAGGCATCCTCGAAGGCGTCACCGCGGCGCTGCGCTTCACCCAGTACTCAACCGTCACCCGCCTGGTGATGATGCGCTCCTTCGCCTTCGGCCTCTCCGCCAGCGCGGTCTGGGCCCTGCTGCCGCTGCTGGCGCACCGCAACCCGGACGGCGACGCGGCGATCTACGGCTACATGCTCGGCGCCCTCGGCCTCGGCGCGATCCTCGGCAGCACCCAGGTCTCGCGCCTGCGCCAGCGGATCGGCAGCAGCCGGCTGATCAGTCTGGCCGGCTTCACCCTGGCGCTGATCCTGCTGACCCTCGGCCTGGTGGACAACCTCTGGGTTCTGTTCCCGGTGCTGATCCTCGGTGGCGGCTGCTGGATCGGCGCCCTCGCCACCTACAACTCGGCGGTGCAGATCCTCGTCCCCGACTGGATCAAGGCGCGCGCCCTGGCGCTGTACCAGACCGCGCTGTACGGTGGCCTGGCGCTGGGTTCGTTCCTCTGGGGCCATCTCGCCGAGACCATGACCGTGCACGGTGCGCTGCTGGCCGCCGGCTGCCTGCTGCTGGCCTCGGTGATCCTCCTGTACAACTCGCGCCTGCCGGAAATGGACGCCGCCAGTATTTCCCGCGCGCCGGCGAGCATGCCCGGGCAGCCGAGCTTCGTCTTCAACACGCGGCGGGGCATGGTGCTGGTCTCCATCGAATACCGGATTCCCGCCGAGCGCACCCGCGACTTCGTTCGCGCCGCCCAGCCGCTGCGCCGCCTGCGCCTGCGCAACGGCGCGGAGCGCTGGTCGCTGTTCCGCGACGTGAGCAACCCGGAGGTCTGGCAGGAACTGTTCCTGGTGGACAACTGGATCCAGCACCTGCGCATGCTCGACCGCATGACCCTGGCCGACAAGATCGTCATCGACAACGTCACTGCCCTGCATGCCGGCGACGGTCCGCCGCAGATCCGCCATTGCGTGAGCTACGAGGCGAGCAGCTACGATACGCCGCTGGTGAAGAGCGCCACGCCGCCGGCCAACGACGAGGCAGGCGCGACGGCGGGGAGTTGAGAACGGGGCCTGGCAGTCCCCCGGGGCGGACAGCGCCAGCGGCGTTATCCGCAATCCAACGCCGGCGCGATCACTCCGCCGTCGGCTTCTTGCGCTTGAGCGGCGCCATGCCGTCGGCGCTGACCACCGCCGACGGCCCGGCCTTCGGCCGCGCGGCGGGCTTGCGCTTGGCCGCGGGCTTGGCGGCGGCGCCCTTCCTGTCCTGCTTTTTCTTCTTGCTGCCGGCGGCCTTGCCCGAGGCCTTGAGCTTCTTCGGCCCCTGGTAGGCGGCCTTCAGTTCCTTGATGTTGCGTCGTTCGAAGTTCTGCTTGAGGTAGCGTTCGACGCTCGACATCAGGTTCCAGTCGCCATGGCAGATCAGCGAGATCGCCAGGCCCTCGGCGCCGGCGCGACCGGTGCGGCCGATGCGGTGCACGTACTCGTCGCCGCTGCGCGGCATGTCGAAGTTGATCACCAGGTCCAGGCCTTCGACGTCCAGGCCGCGTGCGGCGACGTCGGTGGCGACGAGGATCTTCACCGCGCCCTGCTTCAGGCGCTCGATGGCCAGCTTGCGGTCCTTCTGGTCCTTCTCGCCATGCAGGACAAAGACCTTGTGCTGGTTGGCGATCAGCCGCCCGGTCAGGCGATCGGCGGAGACCCGGGTATTGGTGAAGACGATGGCCTTGGTGTAGGTCTCGTTGCTCAGCAGCCATTGCAGCAACTGTTCCTTGTGCGCCACGTCGTCGGCGGTGATGACCTGCTGGCGGACGTTCTCGTTCAGCTCGCCGACCTGGTTCAGGCGCAGCACTTGCGGCTCGCGCAGCACCTCGGCGATCACCTTGTTCAACCCGGCGCCGCTGTGGGTGGCGGAGAACAGCAGGGTCTGGCGCTCGGCCGGGCAGGCATTGGCCAGGGCCAGCACGTCGTCGGCGAAGCCCATGTCGAGCATGCGGTCGGCCTCGTCCAGCACCAGCACCTCGATGTCCTGCAACGGCAGGTTGCCGGCGTTGCGCTGCTCGAGCAGGCGGCCGGGGGTGCCGATGATGATCTCCGGGTTCTTGCGCAGGCGCGCGCCCTGCACCTTGAAGTCCTCGCCGCCAGTGATCAGGCAGGCCTTGATGAAGGTGAACTGGGCGAAGCGCTCGACTTCCTTGAGGGTCTGCTGGGCCAGCTCGCGGGTCGGCAGGAGGATCAGCGCGCGCGCCAGGGAGCGCGGCTTGTCCTCGGCCAGCAGGCGGTGCAGCAGCGGCAG
Organism: Pseudomonas sp. KBN12P06040; assembly: GCF_037574965.1. Classification (NCBI taxonomy): domain Bacteria; kingdom Pseudomonadati; phylum Pseudomonadota; class Gammaproteobacteria; order Pseudomonadales; family Pseudomonadaceae; genus Pseudomonas; species Pseudomonas sp. KBN12P06040. Next base: position 1,721,826 of record NZ_JBBELS010000001.1, on the reverse strand, counting down.
CAGGAAGGCCGCGGTCTTGCCGCTGCCGGTCTGCGCCGTGACCCGCAGGTCGTGCCCCTCCAGCGCCTTGGGAATGGCCGCGGCCTGGACCGGCGTCGGCTCGCTGAAGGACAGGCTTTCCAGTGCCTTCAGCAGGCGTTCGTGGAGGGGAAATTGGCTGAACAAGGGAGACCTCGGCATTGCACGTGAAAATGGACAGGTGCATAGCCTAACGGTTGCCGCGCCGGCGCGCAGGCTTTATTCGCGCGGCGCGACGGCCAGCGCCGGCGTCGCAATCGGCTCGACGCCGGGTCGCCGCCAGGCAAGCGCGGCGCGGGCGGCGATCGCAGACTCGTTCGACGCCCGCCGCCCAGAGGAACCAGGTCATGCCCGACGCGCCCGCATCCGCCGCCGAACGCCTCGAACGGCTGCCGCTGAGTCCGTATCACCGACTGATCTTCGTGATCATCGCGCTGGCGTTCTTCTTCGACTCGATGGACCTGGCGATGATGACCTTCCTGCTCGGCTCGATCAAAGCCGAGTTCGGGCTCGACTCGGCGCAGGCCGGGCTGCTGGCCAGCTCGAGCTTCTTCGGCATGGTGATCGGGGCGGCCCTGTCGGGCATGCTCGCCGACCGCTTCGGGCGCAAGCCGGTATTCCAGGCCAGCATCGTGCTCTGGGGCCTGGCCAGCTACCTGTGCTCCACCGCCGGCGACCTCGGCAGCCTGACCTTCTACCGGGTATTGCTGGGGATCGGCATGGGGATGGAGTTTCCCATCGCCCAGTCGCTGCTGTCGGAGATGATCCCGGCCAGCCGCCGCGGCAAGTACATTGCGCTGATGGACGGCTTCTGGCCGCTGGGCTTCGTCGCCGCCGGCTGCCTGTCCTACTTCCTCCTGCCGCTGACCGGCTGGCGCAGCATTTTCCTGGTGCTGGCGCTGCCGGCGGTGTTCGTCCTCGCCATCCGCTTCCTGATTCCCGAGTCGCCGCGCTGGCTGGAGCAGGCCGGCCGGCGCGAACAGGCGGACCGGGTATTGCGCGACATAGAAGCACGGGTGATGCGTTCGCTGGGCCTGACCGAGCTGCCGCCGCCGCTGCGCCAGCCGCAGCGGGAACGCAGCCGTCCGGGCTTCTTCAGCGCCTTCGCCGAACTCTGGTCGCCAGCCTACCGGCGCCGCACCCTGACCGTCTGGGGCCTGTGGTTCTTCGCCCTGCTCGGTTTCTACGGCCTGACCTCCTGGCTCAGCGCGCTGCTCCAGCAATCCGGCTTCGCCGTCACCCAGTCGGTGTACTACACGGTGCTGATCTCTCTGGCCGGGATACCCGGCTTCCTCTGCGCGGCCTGGCTGGTGGAAAGCTGGGGCCGCAAGCCGAGCTGCGTGCTGATGCTCCTCGGCGGCGGCGCGATGGCCTACGCCTACGGCCAGACCGCGGTGTTCGGCGGCAGCCTGGCGCTGCTGATCGGCTTCGGCCTGGCCATGCAGTTCTTCCTGTTCGGCATGTGGGCGGTGCTCTACACCTATACGCCGGAACTCTATCCGACCTCCGCGCGCGCCACCGGCTCGGGCTTCGCCTCGGCGGTCGGGCGAATCGGCTCGCTGCTCGGCCCGCTGGTCACCGGGCTGGTCCTGCCGCTCACCGGCCAGGGCGGGGTGTTCACCCTCGGCGCCCTCTGTTTCGGCGTCGCTGCCCTGGTGGTCTGGGCCTTCGGCATCGAGACCCGCGGGCGCACCCTGGAGGAGCTTGCCGGCTGAGCCCGCGCGTCGGCGGAAAACCTTTGTAGACACGTCGGGGATGCGATCCGGCGCCCGATGGGGCACTCTTGGTTCCTTTGTGCGTTCCCGGCCCCCGCGTCGGGATCTCCGTTCAACCGCGGGGCCGGCCCGTCCCCCCCGCCCGCAACAAAGGAAGTCGCCTGTCCATGGACTCCACATCCCTTCTCGACCAGCTCTCCGGGTACTGGTCGGCGCTCGACCAACACCCTATCCTGCACGCCGGCCTGGCCTTCGGCCTGCTGCTGGTGGGCGCCCTGATTCTCGGCCGGGTGGCCCGCTACATCGTCCTCTACGCCGCCAACCTGCTCGCCCGCCAGCCCGCGCTGCACTGGCTCGGCGACCTGATCCGCAACAAGGTGTTCCAGCGCCTGGCACAGACCACGCCCTCGCTGCTGGTGCAATTCGGCCTGCCATGGATCCCGGAGATGCCGGACAAGGCCGCGCACTTCCTCGGCAACCTGGCACTGGCCTTCACCGTGCTGTTCCTGATCCTCGCCCTCACCGCGCTGCTGAATGCCCTGCTGGACATCTACGCGCGTACCGAGCATGCCCGCACCCGTTCGATCAAGGGCTACGTGCAACTGGCGAAGATCGCCGTGTTCGTGTTCGGCGCGATCATCATCGTCTCGATCATCATCGACCGCTCGCCGCTCCTGCTGCTGTCCGGCCTCGGCGCGATGTCGGCGGTCCTCCTGCTGGTCTACAAGGACACCCTGATGTCCTTCGTCGCCAGCGTGCAGCTCACCAGCAACGACATGCTGCGGGTCGGCGACTGGATCGAGATGCCGCAGGTCGGCGCCGACGGCGACGTGGTGGACATCACCCTGTACACCGTGAAGGTGCAGAACTTCGACAAGACCATCGTCTCGGTGCCGACCTGGCGCCTGATGTCGGAGTCGTTCAAGAACTGGCGCGGCATGCAGCAGTCCGGCGGACGGCGGATCAAGCGGGCGATCTACGTCGACTCCAGCCAGGTGCGTTTCCTCGACGAGAAGGAAGAGCGGCGCCTGAGCCAGGTGCGCCTGCTCACCGAATACATGGCCCGCAAGCAGACCGAGTTGCAGGAGTGGAATGCCGCCAACGGCGGGGTCGCCCCGCTGGCCGCCAACCGCCGCCGGCTGACCAACATCGGTACGTTCCGCGCCTACGCCCTCGCCTACCTGCAGAACCACCCGGACATCCATCCGCACATGACCTGCATGGTCCGCCAGTTGCAGCCGACAGCCCAGGGCATCCCGCTGGAGATATACTGCTTCACCCGCACCACCGCCTGGGTCGACTACGAGCGCATCCAGGGCGACGTGTTCGACTACCTGCTGGCGGTGATGCCGGAGTTCGGCCTCGGCGCCTACCAGCAGCCCAGCGGGCAGGACCTGCGCCAGGGGCTGCAAGGCATGCTCGAAGGGCGTGACGCCGGGGCCCGCTCGTTCGAGGCGCTGGCCGCGCCGAGCCGCAGCGACGAAGCCACCGCCTGAACCGAGGAAAACCGTCCATGAAACCGCACCTGACCTACTACGTCGCCGCCAGCCTGGACGGTTTCATCGCCCGCCCCGACGGCAGCGTCGACTGGCTCGACCGTTTCGCCGAGGGCGGCAACGACCACGGCTACAAGAGCTTCTACCAGGGCATCGACGGCCTGCTGATGGGCCGCGGCACCTACGATATCGTGCGCGGCTTCGGCGACTGGCCGTATCCGGGCAAACCCTGCCAGGTACTCACCCGCAACCCGCAGGAAAGCGCAGCGGAAGGCGTCGAGTTGCGCCACGTCACACCCCAAGAAGGCCTCGCGCGCCTCGGCGAACAGGGCTGCCGGCGGATCTGGCTGGCCGGCGGCGGCAGCCTGGCCGGTAGTTGCCTGGCTGCCGGGCTGCTCGACGAGGTGATCGTCAGCGTCATTCCGCAGCTGCTCGGCGCCGGCATCCCGCTGTTCGCCGGCGGCCGCGAGCGGCGCCTGCAACTGCTGGAACAACATGGCTACAACAGCGGCATCGTACAGATGCGCTACCAGGTGATCGCCGAGGACGACCCGCAATGACCGACAACCTGCTGAGCATTTCCGCCGCCTGCCTGTTCGACGACCAGGGCAACCTGTTGCTGGTGCGCAAGCGCGGCACCCAGGCCTTCATGCTCCCGGGCGGCAAGCGCGAGCCGGGCGAGACGCCCCTCGCCGCGCTACAGCGCGAACTGCTGGAGGAACTGCGCCTGCCGATGGGCGCCTCGACCTTCGAGCACCTCGGCAGCTTCCAGGCGCCGGCGGCCAACGAGGCGAACACCCGCGTCGATGCCGATATCTACGTCGCCCGCTTGCCCCACGCCGTCTGTGCGCAGGCGGAGCTGGAGGAACTGGCCTGGCTGGTCCCCGGCCAAGCGCAGCCGGACAATCTCGCGCCGCTGCTGCGCGATCATGTCCTGCCGGCCCTGGCGCGGCGCGCGGCGGAAAACCCGGAAACCCAGGCCGAACACCGGACGCGCCCCGATCATGTGCGCTGAGCGCTAGCGCTACCGTCAACGAAAAAGGCCACCTCGGGGTGGCCTTTTCGCGTTCTCGCACCGATCGCGCGGAATATCGGCGGTTAACGCCTCTCCCTTGTGCGCAGCCTGCGGCTAAGCCTCAGAACGAAGTCCGGCGGTAGGCACGGTAGCGCGGGAACCAGAAGTTCGCCTCGATGGCGTCGTTCAATACCTCGTCGCTGGTATGCAGGGCCTTGCCCTCGGCCTGGGCCTGCTTGGCCACGGCGACGGCGATGCGCTTGCTGACCTCGCGGATGTCACCCAGCGCCGGCAACACGGCGCCCTCGCCCCGGGTAACGATCGGCGAGCAGTTGGCCAGGGCGTTGGCCGCGGCCATCAGCATGCCTTCGGTGACCCGGTTGGCCCGCGCGGCGATCACCCCCAGGCCGATGCCGGGGAAGATATAGGCGTTGTTGCACTGGGCGATGGGAATCCGCTTGTCGCCCACCTGCACCGGTTGGAACGGGCTACCGGTGGCGACCAGCGCCTGGCCGTCGGTCCAGTTGAGGATTTCCTGCGGAGTCGCCTCGACCCGCGAGGTCGGGTTGGACAGCGGCATCACCAGCGGCTGCTTGCAATGGCTGTGCAGCTCACGGATGACCTCTTCGGAAAACAGCCCGCGCTGCCCGGAGACGCCGATCAGCACCGTCGGCCGGGCATTGCGGATCACTTCCAGCAACGCCAGGTCGTCGCCCTGCTGGCCGCCCCAGGCACCGAGATCGGCGCGCTTCTGCGCCAGGCGGTGCTGGAAGTCGAGCAGGTTGCTCATGTCGTCGGTGAGCAGGCCCCAGCGGTCGACCATGAAGATGCGCCGACGCGCCTGGGCCTCGTCCAGGCCCTCCAGTTGCATGGCAGCGATGATCTGCTCGGCGATGCCGCAACCGGCGGAGCCGGCGCCGACGAAGGTCACGGTCTGCTCGCTGAGCTTCTCGCCCTTGGCCTTGCAAGCCGCCAGCAGGGTGCCCACGGCCACCGCGGCGGTGCCCTGGATGTCGTCGTTGAAGCAGCACAGCTCGTCCTTGTAGCGCTCCAGCAACGGCATGGCATTGGTCTGGGCGAAGTCCTCGAATTGCAGCAGGACGTTGGGCCAGCGGCGCTTGATCGCCTGGATGAACAGGTCGACGAACTCCTCGTACTGCGCCCCGCTCACCCGCTCGTGGCGCCAGCCCATGTACATCGGGTCGTTGAGCAGGTCCGGGTTGTTGGTGCCGACGTCCAGCACCACCGGCAGGGTGTAGGCCGGGCTGATACCGCCGCAGGCGGTGTACAGCGACAGCTTGCCGATCGGGATGCCCATCCCGCCGATGCCCTGGTCGCCCAGGCCGAGGATCCGCTCGCTGTCGGTGACCACCACGATCTTCACGTTGTTCTTGGTGGCGCTGCGCAGGATGTCGTCGATCCGCTCGCGGTCCGGGTAGGAGATGAACAGGCCACGGTGGGTCCGGTAGATCTTCGAGAACTCCTGGCAGGCCTGGCCGACCGTGGGGGTGTAGATGATCGGCATCATTTCTTCCAGGTGCTCCTCGAGCAGGCGGAAGAACAGGGTCTCGTTGTTGTCCTGGATCGAGCGCAGGAAGATGTGGCGGTCCAGATCGGTGTTGCACAGGTTGTACTGGCTGTAGGCGCGCTCGGTCTGCTCCTCGATGGTCTCGATGTTGTGCGGCAGCAGGCCCTGCAGGTTGAAATCGATGCGTTCCTGGGTACTGAACGCGCTGCCTTTGTTCAGCAGCGGCATCTCCAGCAGCGAAGGGCCGGCATGGGGAACGTACAAGGGACTCTTGGCTGTTTCGGTCATATCTGGACTCGCTTCTACGGGCTTCACTCGGGTACGGGGACCACGAACATACCCCCGGCGCAGAGGCTTTCCAAGGCCACGGCGAACAACAGGTCATTGCCGGACCCGCAAGTATCGCCACTTGCACGGCGAAACCGGCGCGTCACATCCGGAACCGACCATTCGACGAATGGTCAGAAGGCTGGCGTCAAAATAGGTCACAATAGCCGCCGCTTTCGTAGGGGAATACGCTGGGAACGCCGATGAGTCCCCGATTTTCCTTCGTGAAGCCCGTTATCGCCGGGACAACCTGAATGCATCCAGGCCCGGAAGCAGTTGGCCGTTTCGTTTGACGGCCTGGTCGGAAGAGTCAGGAGGGCTCGTTCCGGTCACCCAGAAGACACTCCGATGAACAGAGAGTAACCACGAACCAGCGGAAGCCTGGACCGTTATTCACGCACGCGAAGACATGCCGAAATGCGTTCACCCTTTTTGACATGCCTGTCTGTAGGCTTCGCGGCCCTTCTGGCCGCCCTCTCGACGCCCAGCCTGGCTTCCAACCAGGTCACCCACACCTTCAAGCCGTCGAAGAATTCCACCCTGTCGCCCAGCCGGGTCGTCAGCACCCGCCAGTCCGCCAACCGCTCGGTGGTCGCGGCCGCCGCTTCCGAAGTCACCGACCGCGCCTTCAGCATGATCGGCACCCCCTACCGCTGGGGCGGCACCACGCCGAAGAAAGGCTTCGATTGCAGCGGCCTGGTCAACTATGTGTTCCAGGATGTCGACGACGTCGACCTGCCGCGGACCGCCCGCGCCATCTACAACATGGACAACAACAAGGTCTCCCGCGGCAAGCTGCAACCGGGCGACCTGGTGTTCTTCCGGATCCGCAGCCGCAGCGTCGACCACGTCGGCATCTACGTCGGCAACGACCGCTTCGTGCACGCGCCGCGGCGCGGCAAGAAGGTCCGCGTCTCCGACCTCAACAGCAGCTACTGGAAACGCCACTACCTGGCCGGCAAGCGCATCCTGCCGACCACCCTCGCCCAGGTCGAAAGCACCCGCAAGCGCTGATTCCGGCGCCTGCGGCTCGCTCAGATGCCCCGCCGCGCCTGTTTCCTCAGCAGGCGCGCGCTGTCCCAGCCGGTCAACAGCACCGCCAGCCAGATCGGCGCGTAGGTCCATAGCTGCTCGGGACGGAACGCCTCGCCGAGGAACAGTACCGCCACCAGGAACAGCAGCACCGGTTCGACGTAGCTGAGAATCCCGAACAGCCCCATCGGCAGCAGTCGGCTGGAAGCCATCATCGCGCCGAAGGCCAGCGCGCTGATCAGCCCCAGCATCGGCAGCAACAGCCACAGGCGTGGCGCCTCGCGGAAGGCCTGGCTCTCGTCGCCCAGCCAGTACAGCGCGGCCAGCGCCAGCGGCAGCAGGAAGAGCATCTCGAAGACGAACCCGGACAGCGCGTCCACGCCCATCCTGCGCCGCAGCATGAAGTACGGGGGATAGCCCAGCGCGGTGACCAGGGAGACCCAGGAGAACGCGCGGGTCAGCCAGAACTCGTGGAGCACCCCGGCCAGCGCGCAGGCCACGGCGATAGCCTGCAGCGGCGTCAGGCGCTCGCCGTAGAACACCCGCCCCACCAGCACCATCGCCAGCGGCAGGAGGAAGTAGCCCAGCGACAGTTCAAGGGTCTTCCCGGCCAACGGCGCCCAGATGAAGATGCCCCATTGCAGCAGCATCATCGCCGCGGTCAGCGGGAAGCAGGCCAGCAGCCAGGGCTCGGCGAACAGCCGGCGCCAGGCGGCGCGCAGGGTCGGCCACTGGCGGGTGGCGACGACCAGCAGGAATACCATCGGGATCGACCAGACCACCCGATGCGCCACCACCTGCAGGCTGTCCAGCGGCTCCAGCAGGTGGACGTAGCCCGGCAGGGTAACGAACAGCACCGAGGCGGCCAGCGACAGCAGCACGCCCTGTCCGGAAATCCTCATGCACGCACCTCGCGCCGGCCGAGCCGGTTGACCCACAGCGAAGCGACGATCACCGCGCCGCCCAGGGCCAGGCGCGGCAGGTCGGCGTGCTGGTTCCAGATCAGCAGGTTGAGCAGCAACCCGACCGGCACGTGCAGGTTGTTCATCACCGCCAGGGTACCGGCGTCCACCTCGGTGGCGCCCTTGTTCCACCAGAACTGGCCGAGGGCGGTGGCCAGCAGCCCCATCCATACCAGTACGCCCCATTGCAGCTCGCCGGCCGGCAGGCGCTGCGGATCGCCGAACAGCAGCCAGGCAGGCAACGCCACCAGCAGCGCGCCAACGAAGAAATAACCGAAGCGCTGGCGCTGCGGCAGCTCGGACGGGTACTTGCGCACCAGGCGCTTGTACAGCACCTGGCCGGCGGCGAAGGTGGCGTTGGCCAGTTGCAGCAGCAGGAAGCCCTGGAGGAACTCGCCGGTGATCCCGTCGTAGCGGATGATCGCCGCGCCCAGCACCGCCACCAGCGCGGCGGCCAGGGCCCAGAAGTTGAAGCGGCGGTTGAGCAGGTCGTCGAACAGGGCCACGTGGACCGGCGTCAGCACGGTGAACAGCAGCACCTCGGGCACCGTCAGCACGTTGAAGCTCAGGTACAGGCAGACGTAGGTGATGCCGAACTGCAGCGCGCCGACCAGCATCACCCCGCCGACGAAACGCGGTTCGACGCCGCGCCAGCGGGTCAGCGGGAGAAACACCAGGCCAGCGAGAAGGACCCGGGTAAGCACGGCGAAGTAGCTGTCGACCTGGCCGGCGAGGTACTCGCCGATCAGGTTGAAGGAGAACGCCCAGAGGACGGTGACGAACAGTAGATAACGCATGGACCAGGCACCAGGATGGGGCGCCGACCATAACGTTTTTGCCGCCGCCAAGGAAGGCCGCGCGGGCCCGCGGCCAACCTCGCCGCCCCTGTACTACTTGCCGTGCGCGGTGGGCCAGCGGTATTCGAGCCAGTGCTCCATGCGCTGGCGCAACAAGCCGCTCTGCTCAGCGATGTGCAGCCACTGGTCGACGTAGCGCTTGAAGGCCTCGTCGCGCGGCAGCAGGTAGGCCTTCTCGGCGAAGTCGAAGGGTTGCTGCGGATGCACGGCGCAGAGTTCCGGGTGCAACCGCGACTGCAGGCGGGCCTCGATGGCGTCGGTCATCATCAGGTCGGCCTTGCCGTCGACGATCTGCTGGAAGATCGTCACGTTGTCCGGATGCACCAGGATCCGGGCCTTCTTCAGGTTCGCCCGGGCGAACTTCTCGTTGGTGCCGCCGGGGTTGACGATGGCCGTCACGCCCGGCTGGTCGATCTGCTCCAGGGTCTGGAAACGCGCTTCTTCGCTACAGAGGGTGATCGGCGTCTTGCCGTCGCGCAGGTAGGGAATCGAGAAATACGCCTGGCGCTGGCGCTCCAGGTTGATCGAGATGCCGCTCATGGCGATGTCGAAGCGGTCGTCGGCGAAATCGCGCATCAGGTTCGGCCAACTGGTCGGCACCACTACCAGCTTGGCCCCCAGGCTCTCGGCCAGGCGCTGCGCCATGTCCACGTCGAAACCGGCGTAACCGCCCTCTTCCGTGCGGTAGCTGAAGGGCTTGTAGTCGCCCGTGGTGGCGACGCGCAGCACGCCGCTTTCGAGGATGCGGTCGAGGCGGCTCTCCTGCGCCTGGAGGCTGGCGCTGGCCAGCAGCGCAAGGCAGGCCAGGGCCTGGACGAGATGGCGGAATGACTTCGGCATGGCGACTCCTCGGGATGGCGGACCGCAGAGAGACTACGCAAGTCGGCAGCCGCGGCCAAATCCCGGAATGCAAGGGAACGCCCGATGACGCCGGGGCGCGGGCCGAGCATGCGGCAGGAGAAGCGGAAAAAAGTGCGCGAAACGGCTGACGACCTCACACCGCCATCGACAGCGGTACGCCCTGCAGCCATTCCGGGTGGTAGCGCAGCAGCATCTCCAGGCCGCGCTCCTGGTAGGCCGGGAAGCTGATCGCGACCAGCGTCTCGCCCTTGACCTTCTGCGGCGGGCCGAGGCGCTGGAGGATCACGCCGTTGCGAACGAAATAGCGCTCCATGGCCGTGGTGGTCACCGCCACCACCGAACTGGCGCCCAGGTACCAGGCGCATTGCAGGCTGGACCAGAATATCTTCATCGCCAGTTGCGGATCGTCCGCCGCGCTGGCGGCGTAGCGCGAAAGCTCCCAGACCGACGGATCGCTGGGCGGGGTTTCGCTGCACAGGTAGGCGAAGACGTCCTTGAGCAGGTAGGCGTCGGTCGTCGGCAGCAGGCGGGCACAACCGCAGATGCCCTGGCGGCCCATGGCGACGATGTAGCGGGTTTGCGGATGGTCGAACTGGTCGAATTCCTGGTCGCGGACCCTGGAGGTGGAGACCACGTCCCAGCCCAACTTCTCGATGAAGACTTGATGCCGGTAGCGTCCCAGCTCGGCGATCATGGCGGCGGAAAGCCCTTCCAGCGATTCAGAGAGCAATTCGATCATGACCAAGTCCCCGTGTCGTGCCGGCCGAGAAAAAAAGGCGGCATCCCTACCCTGATACTCCTGGGCCCTCTCAGTCGGAGGACATACCAGCACACACATGAGGGGGAAGACTAAAGGAGGATGAACGGCAGGCAACCTGCCAGATCTGGTAGGGCGCGCCGGCCGGCGCGCCCTACGCTTCAGATGAGGCCCAGCGCCGCGGCGTAGGCAGCAGCCAGCGTCTTGTTCGGCGCGTCGAACTTCTTCTGGATGTTCTTGTGGTGGAAGTTCACCGTGCTCTCGGAGATGCTCAGGATGATGGCGATTTCCCCGGAACTCTTGCCGTCGGCGGTCCATTGCAGGATCTCGCGTTCGCGATGGCTCAGGCAGACCGGGTTGGACATCAGCATCGGATGCTCCAGGTCGGTCAGCTTCTGGGTCAGCAACTCGATCATGCAACGCAGCCGCAGGCGGATTTCCTCGCGCTCGAAGCTGGAGATGTTCTGCTGGTCGCGCGCCACGGAAAGCACGCTGAGCAAATTGTTCGGCGCGCGGATCGGCAGGGTCGCGCCGACACAGAGGCCCCAATCGCGAGCCTCGTTCCAGAGCATCCGGCTCTGGTCGAACAGGCTGTCGCTCCAGACCACCATTTCCGAGGAGCGCAGGCCGTTGAGGATCGCCGGATCCACGGCCCCGTAGTTCTGCATCTGGTATCGCTCCAGCCAGGCCTTGGGATAGGTGCCATGGACCTCGGTCTTCGGCCGGGTGAAGGGAATCGTGTGGCGCACGCCATAGGCGTAGTAATCGAAGCCCAGGCGCCGCACTTCCTTTTCCAGGACGGCGAACACGCCCTGGCTGTCGTGGATCGGCTGCATCTCGCTACGCAAACCGTCCCACCACAGCAAAAAGCCTCCGTCATTCCTCATTGCAGTAAGCCCTGATCGATAAAATGCATCACAGCAGAATTGGCCCGGGGTATGACGCTGTCAAGCGCGCAGCCTTGCCGATACGGCAAAATCATGGCAACCCTATCTGTTATGCCAGCACCGTTCAGGACGCAGCCTTCAGCCATCGAGCATCCCCCTCCCTATGACAACGTTCGACCACCTGGGCCGCTTTACCGCAAGCGATACTGTGCGGTTGTGACAATTCCATGAAACGCCGACAGGCCGCCGCCATGGCCGGGTCCTCGAGCAAGCGCCACAGCACCCCGCGCAACTCCTGCTCGCGCAACGGCACGCCCAGGCGCATCCCGCAGCCGAGCCGGACCAGCCGTTCGGCATTGTCGAACTGGTCGTGGGCACAGGGCAGCAGCACCTGCGGCACCCCCGCCGCCAAGGCCAGGCTCATGGCGCCGATACCGCCCGGATGGACCAGCCCGGCGCACGATGGCAGCAAGGCTCCCAGTGGCGCGTAGGCGCGCTGCAGCACGTGGTTCGGCAAGCCGCGCAGCGGTTCCTGGCCGGCGCCGGTGAGGAAGATCCCACGCGCGCCGAGGCGTTCCAGCGCGCGCAGGGCCATGGCGTAGAAGTCGCCCTGCAGGTGTTCGGTCGAGCCCTGGGTGAACACCAGCGGCCGGCTGCCCTGATCGAGAAAGCGTTGCAGTTCGTCGTCGAGCGGGGTCCCCGGGATACTGCCGTCGAACAGCGGGAAGCCGGTCATGTGCAGGGGTTGCGGCCAATCCTGCTGGGGCGGCGCGAACCAGGCCGGGAACAGGCAGACCACGCCCTGCGGCGAATGCATCCATTGGGTGAAGATGCGCTTCACCGGCGTTTCCAGGCCGACCTTGCGGCGCACCGCGTTGATCTCCGGCGCGCAGGTGCGATCCAGCTTGAAGCGCTCGATGCAGCGCCAGAGCAGCTTGCGCATCGCCAGCGGCATCTGCTCGGGCACGTTGAACTTGGGGTGTACCGGCGGCAGGTGCGCCGACAACAGGGTCGATGGCGAGACCTGCGCGGACAGGTAGGGAATCCCGTACTTCTCGTGAGCGATGCGTGCGCCCAGCGCCCATAGCGAGCCGACCACCACGATGTCGTCATGGCGCTGCGCCGAGACGTACTCGTAGACCGGCTCGATCATCCCGGCGATGGCTTGCCAGAGCACGCCGAAGGACGTCTTGGGGTCCCACAGGCGCGGATCGCCCATGGTCCGGCGGTAGGTCAGTTCGTCGCTCAGCGGGACGAACGCGATGCCGTGCTGCTCCACCGCGTCGCGAAACACCGGGATGGTGCAGAGGCTCACGCGGTGCCCGCGCAGTTTCAGGGTCCGGGCCAGGCCGATGAAGGGAAATACGTCGCCGGCCGAGCCGATGGCGATGAGGATGGCGTGCATGGGGCTACTCCGTGCGTTATGCAACCGCAAAGCCCGGCCAGGCCGGGTCTTCGCAGGTCAAGGGTTCAGGCGTAGCCGATGGCCATCTCGTGGAATCCCGCCGCGCGTTCCGCCCGCTGCGGCTCCGGTTGCTTCAGCAGGTGCTCGAGCAGGGCGCGGTGCACGCGTACCGCTGCCAGCTTGGACTCCAGGTCGAGGAAATGCCCGGTGCCCTCCACCCGCGAGAAACTGCAGTGCGGCAGGTAGTCGCGGAACTGGCGGGCGTCCTCGGCGGTGGTGTATTCGTCCCAGCTGCCGTTGATGAAATGCACGTGGCTCTGGATCCGCTCCAGGCAAGCCAGGTAGCCCCGATCGTTGAGCGCCAGCACCTGGTCGATGTGAAAGCGCGCCTGCTCGTATTCGCCGGTGGCCAGCGAAGCCATGTGCTGATGGTTGCTGGCTTTCAGGCGCGGCGGCAGGTATTTGCCGACGGTCTCGTTGAGCAGATGGCCGATCGCCGACTTGTCGTCCAGCTCGATCAGCGCCTGCGCCCGCCCGACGTAGTCGAGCATCGCCTGGTTCAGTCCAGGGGCGAATGCCATCACCACCGAGCTGCGGATACCGCGCGGATTGCGCGACAGCGCCAGCAGCGTGGAGATACCGCCCCAGGACGCGGAGACCAGGTGATTGACCTCGAAGCGCTCGATCAGCGCCAGGAGGATTTCCACCTCGTCGTCCTTGGTGATCAACCCGCGCTGCGGGTTGTGCTGACGCGACTGCCCGGCGAAGGGCAGGTCGAACAGCACCACGTTGAAATGTTCGGCCAGGCACTTGCAGGTCCGGGCGAACGAGGCGGTGGTCGCCATCGCGCCGTTGACCAGCATCACCGTGCTGCGCCCGGGATCCTGCCCAACGCGCTCGACATGTACCCGCAGGCCCTTGCAAACCGATACCAACAGACTTTCGCGCCGCATTTCACACCTCCCAAAAATTTTCGAACAGGCAAACAGCTATCGCTGCCACGGGTATCCCGGCATTACGTAGAGTTCGTTCTTATTGTTCGAACGGCAGACAAGTAACTCAGCGGCCATCCGCGCGGACCAGCCACGGCGGATGCGTACCCCTTCAGGCGAGGGGCTTGTGTGGGTCTTGCAGATCGGCCTGCGCAAACGATTGGCGTCCGTGTTCACGCGTAGCCGATGAACACTTTTTAGCCAATTCGAAAGCTAACGGTAACTGCCAGATTTCACAGGACGGGCGGTCGCCTGCGCATAAGCCCCTGCCCGCCCGCGATAAGGCGTGCCAGAGCGGCCGGCGGGGAACAGCGAGGGGTTGGCGGAAAAGGCATGAAAAAACCGGGCGCCAGGCCCGGTTTCCGGTGTCGAAACGCTCTGGCGTCAGGCTTTTGGCAGGGTCACGCCGCGCTGGCCCTGGTATTTGCCGCCACGGTCCTTATAGGACACTTCGCAGGCCTCGTCGGATTGCAGGAAGAGCATCTGCGCCACGCCTTCGTTGGCGTAGATCTTCGCCGGCAGGTTGGTGGTATTGGAGAACTCGAGGGTCACATGGCCTTCCCACTCCGGCTCCAGCGGGGTGACGTTGACGATGATGCCGCAACGCGCGTAGGTGCTCTTGCCCAGGCAGATGGTCAGGACGTCGCGCGGGATGCGGAAGTACTCGACGGTGCGCGCCAGGGCGAAGGAGTTCGGCGGGATGATGCAGACGTCGCTGTTGATGTCGACGAAGCTTTTCTCGTCGAAGTTCTTCGGATCGACCACCGCCGAATGGATGTTGGTGAACACCTTGAACTCGGCGGCGCAGCGCACGTCGTAGCCGTAGCTGGACACCCCGTAGGAAATCACCCGGCTGTCGTCCGCGCCGCGCACCTGGCGCTCGACGAACGGCTCGATCATGCCGTGCTCCTGAGCCATGCGGCGAATCCACTTGTCCGATTTGATGGTCATGGAGGGTGTCCTGTCGAAAGCTGCGAAAAATGATCGCGAATCTTACCGGGGCCGCCGCCCCAGGGCAAAGGCAGCCGTCGCCGACGGCTGCCCGAGCGCCTCAGTCGTCGCTGATGCTGATGTTCGGCAGGCCGACGCTGGCCCGCTCGCTGAGAACGATGCGCGCGCCGACATGGCGGGCGATTTCCTGGTAGAGCATCGCCAGTTGGCTTTCCGGGTCGGCGATCACCGTCGGCCGGCCGCTGTCGGCCTGGGTGCGGATGGCGATCGACAGCGGCATGGACGCCAGCAGCTCGACGCCGAACTGCGCCGCCAGCTTCTCGCCGCCGCCCTCGCCGAACAGGTGCTCGGCATGGCCGCAGTTGGAACAGATATGCACCGCCATGTTCTCCACCACGCCGAGCACCGGGATGTTCACCTTGCGGAACATCTCCACGCCCTTCTTCGCGTCGAGCAGCGCCAGGTCCTGCGGGGTGGTGACGATCACCGCGCCGGCCACCGGCACCTTCTGCGCCAGGGTCAGCTGGATGTCGCCGGTGCCCGGCGGCATGTCCACCACCAGGTAGTCGAGGTTGTCCCAGGCGGTCTGGGTGATCAGTTGGATCAGGGCACCGGAGACCATCGGCCCGCGCCAGACCACCGGCGTGCTGTCGTCGGTGAGGAAGGCCATCGACATCACCTGCACCCCGTGCGCCTCCAGGGGCTCGAACCACTTCTGCTCACGGACCTTCGGCCGGGTGCCTTCCGGCAGGCCGAACATGATGCCCTGGCTGGGTCCGTAGATGTCCGCGTCGAGGATGCCCACCCGCGCACCCTCGCGGGCCAAGGCCAGGGCCAGGTTGGCGGCGGTGGTGGACTTGCCGACGCCGCCCTTGCCGGAAGCCACCGCGACGATGTTCTTCACGTTGCCCATCACCTCGACCTGCGGCTGTGCCTTGTGCGGCTGGATCACGCAGTCGACCCGGACCTCGGCGCGAGCGACGCCGTCGAGCGCCTCCAGGGCCATTTGCAGGGTTTGCGCCAGGCCGTTTCTGAACAGCCCGGCGGCGTACCCCAGTTCCAGGCGCACCCGCACGCGGTCGCCCTGGATCTCCACCTCGCGCAGGCAGCCGGCGCTGACGGGGTCCTGGTTCAGATAGGGGTCCTGGTACTGGCGGAGGGTGGCTTCCACCGTTTGGCGAGTGATAGCGGACATGGGGGATTTCCTGAGGGTTAAGCGGGGAATCGATGCCGGTCATCCTACCCGAGTGGCGCGCGGATGAAAAAAAACCGCCGCTTCTTTATAGTGACCGATCCGTTTAGCTCTCAGCCGATAAGCCGAACCCATGTCCGAACCACGCAAGATCCTCGTTACCAGCGCCCTCCCCTACGCCAACGGTTCCATTCACCTGGGACACATGCTGGAGTACATCCAGACGGACATGTGGGTGCGCTTCCAGAAGATGCGTGGCAACCAGGCCGTCTACGTCTGCGCCGACGACGCCCACGGTTCGGCGATCATGCTCCGCGCCGAGCGCGAGGGCATCACCTCCGAGCAACTGATCGACGCCGTGCGCGCCGAGCACATGGGCGACTTCGCCGACTTCCTGGTGGACTTCGACAACTACCACTCGACCCACTCGGAAGAGAACCGCGAGCTGTCCAGCGCGATCTACCTGAAACTGCGCGACGCCGGGCACATCGACACCCGCCCGGTGACCCAGTACTTCGACCCGGAAAAGCAGATGTTCCTCGCCGACCGCTTCATCAAGGGCACCTGCCCGAAGTGCGGCACCGCCGACCAGTACGGCGACAACTGCGAGGCCTGCGGCGCGACCTACGCCCCGACCGAACTGAAGGACCCGAAATCGGCGATCTCCGGCGCCACCCCGGTGCTCAAGGAATCGCTGCACTACTTCTTCAAGCTGCCGGACTTCGAGGCCATGCTCAAGCAATGGACCCGCAGCGGCGCCCTTCAGGAGTCGGTGGCCAACAAGCTCGCCGAGTGGCTGGACAGCGGCCTCCAGCAGTGGGACATCTCGCGCGACGCGCCGTACTTCGGCTTCGAGATTCCCGACGCTCCCGGCAAGTACTTCTACGTCTGGCTGGACGCGCCGATCGGCTACATGGCCAGCTTCAAGAACCTCTGCGCGCGGCGTCCCGAGCTGGACTTCGACGCGTTCTGGGGCAAGGACTCCAGTGCCGAGCTGTACCACTTCATCGGCAAGGACATCGTCAACTTCCACGCGCTGTTCTGGCCGGCCATGCTCGAAGGCGCCGGCTACCGCAAGCCGACCGCGCTGAACGTGCACGGCTACCTGACCGTGAACGGCCAGAAGATGTCCAAGTCGCGCGGCACCTTCGTCAAGGCGCGCACCTACCTCGACCACCTGGACCCGGAATACCTGCGCTACTACTACGCCTCCAAGCTCGGCCGCGGCGTCGAGGACCTCGACCTGAACCTCGAGGACTTCGTGCAGAAGGTCAACTCCGACCTGGTCGGCAAGGTCGTCAACATCGCCAGCCGCTGCGCCGGCTTCATCCACAAGGGCAACGCCGGCGTGCTGGTCGGCGCCGATCCTGCGCCGGAGCTGCTCGCCGCCTTCCGCGAGGCCGCACCGGGCATCGCCGAGGCCTATGAGGCCCGCGACTTCAATCGCGCCATGCGCGAGATCATGGCCCTCGCCGACCGCGCCAACGCCTGGATCGCCGAACAGGCGCCCTGGGCGCTGGCCAAGCAGGAAGGCCAGCAGGACAAGGTCCAGGCCGTCTGCGGCCTGGGCATCAACCTGTTCCGCCAGTTGGTGATCTTCCTCAAGCCGGTGCTGCCGAAGCTGGCCGCCGCCGCCGAAGCCTTCCTCAACGTCGCCCCGCTGACCTGGGCCGACCACCGGACCCTGCTGGCCAACCACCAACTGAACCCGTTCCAGCCCCTGATGACCCGTATCGAGCCCGCGAAAGTAGAAGCCATGATCGAAGCCTCCAAGGAAGACCTCGCCGCCGCCGCATCCCAACCCGCCGGCAACGGCGAGCTGGTCAAGGAACCCATCGCCGCGGAGATCGACTTCGACGCTTTCGCCGCGGTCGACCTGCGCATCGCCCTGATCGAGAAGTGCGAGTTCGTCGAAGGCGCCGACAAGCTGCTGCGCCTGTCGCTGGACATCGGCGACGCGAAGCGTAACGTATTCTCCGGGATCAAGAGCGCGTATCCCGACCCGAGCGCCCTGGAAGGCCGCCTGACGCTCTATGTGGCCAACCTGGCGCCGCGCAAGATGAAGTTCGGGGTGTCCGAGGGCATGGTCCTGGCCGCCGGCCCGGGTGGCGAGGAGATCTACCTGCTGAGTCCGGACAGCGGCGCCAAGCCGGGCCAGCGCGTCAAGTAACGCAGACCACGAAGCCACGGAGGGCTCGATAGAATGAACGCATGGAAGCTTGCCGCCGGCGTCCTGCTGGCGGCGCTCTACGGATGCTCCGCCGAACACGCCGAAAGCGTCTCCGGCAATGCCGGTTTCCAGGGCGAGACGGGCAAACCCGGCACCGCCCTCGCCTACGAACACCGCGTCGGCATCCGCCTTCCCGCCGCGCGTATCGACGCGCAACTCGCCGCCAGCCGCGACGCCTGCAACAGCGAGCGCTTCGGCCAGTGCGACGTGCTCGCCATCGAACAACGCGGCGGTATCGGCCATTACGCCGAACTCACCGTGCGCATCGTCCCGGACGGCGTGGAAAAGCTGGTCGCGGCCGCTGCCGAGGGCGGCACGCTGGAAAGCCGGCAGACCCGCGCCGAGGACCTGGCCCAGGCGGTCGCCGACACCCGCCAGCAACGCGAGCGCCTGCAACGCGAGTACCAGACCCTGCAGCAATACCAGGGGCGCAAGGACATGAGCGTTGGCGACCTGCTGGCCCTGGCCAAGGAAATCGCCGCGGTGGAAGCCCAACTGGCCGACAACGCCCAGGCCGGCGCCCAGCAGCAGCGGCGCATCGCTACCAACCTGCTGACCCTGAGCTTCAGCAGCGAGGCGCAGCCGGACAGCCGCCTCGGCCAGCTCGCCACGGCCGCCGGGCAACTGCTCGACGACCTTGTCGATGGCACCATCGCCGCAATGAAGTTCTTCGCCTACAGCCTGCCGTTCCTCGTCGTGCTGCTGCCGCTGGGCCTGTTGCTGCGCGGCCTGTGGCGCTGGTTGCGGCGGCCCGGCAAGAACAAGGCGCGCTGAGCCCAGGCATACGGGCGGACCGGGAGGGTCCGCTCTTTCGCCCAGGACCGCCTGACGGGCCTGGCAACTCACAAGGAGGAAGACCGATGACCGCCACCAGCGACCTGATCGAGTCACTGATTTCCTATAGCTGGGACGACTGGCAGGTGACCCGCCAGGAAGCCCGCCGGGTGATCGCCGCGATCCGCAACGACAACGTGCCCGATGCGACCATCGCCGCACTCGACAAGAGCGGCTCGCTGATCAAGCTGTTCCAGCGGGTGGGCCCGCCGGAACTGGCGCGCTCGCTGATCGCCAGCATCGCCGGGCGCACCACCATGCAGCGCTACCAGGCACGCAATGCCTTGATCCGCAGCCTGATCAACAATCCCCTGGGCACCCAGACCGACAACTGGATCTACTTCCCCACCATCACTTTCTTCGACATCTGCGCCGACCTCGCCGACGCCGCCGGTCGCCTGGGCTTCGCCGCGGCCGGCGCCACCGGGGTGGCCAGCCAGGCGATCCAGGGTCCGTTCAGCGGGGTCGGCGCCACCGGCGTCAATCCGACCGACCTGCCGTCCATTGCCTTCGGCGACCAGCTCAAGCTGCTCAACAAGGACCCGGCGACCGTCACCAAGTACAGCAACCCGCTCGGCGACCTGGGCGCCTACCTGAGCCAACTGTCGCCGCAAGACAAGCTGAACCAGGCACAGACGCTGGTCGGCCAGCCGATCAGCACGCTGTTCCCCGACGCCTATCCGGGCAACCCGCCGTCTCGGGCCAAGGTCATGTCCGCGGCTGCGCGCAAGTACGACCTGACGCCGCAACTGATCGGCGCGATCATCCTCGCCGAGCAGCGTGACCAAACCCGCGACGAAGACGCCAAGGACTATCAGGCGGCAGTCAGCATCAAGAGCGCCAACACCTCCATCGGCCTCGGCCAGGTGGTGGTCTCCACCGCGATCAAGTACGAGCTGTTCACCGACCTGCTCGGCCAGCCGGTGCGCCGCGGCCTGTCGCGCAAGGCGGTCGCCACCCTGCTGGCTTCCGACGAATTCAACATCTTCGCCACCGCCCGTTACATCCGCTACGTCGCCAACCTGGCGTCGCAACAGGACCTGCGCAAGTTGCCGAAGACCCGCGGTGCATTTCCCTCCATCGATCTCCGCGCCTACGCCGGCAATCCGCGCAACTGGCCGCGGGACAATGTCCGCGCGCTGGCCTCGGAATACACCTCGCGTCCCTGGGACGACAACCTGTCGCCGGGCTGGCCGATGTTCGTCGACGATGCCTACGCCACCTTCCTCGACCCTGGAATGAGGTTCCCATGAAGACAGTCACCCTGATTCTCGCCAGCCTCGCCCTGCTGGCCTGCACCGCGGAGTCCGGGGTGGACTTCGACAAGACCCTGACCCACCCGAACGGCCTGGTGGTGGAGCGCCCCGTCGGCTTCGACGCGCGGCGCAGCGCCGAGGGCTTCCGCTTCGACGAAGGCGGCAAGCTGCGCAACCCACGCCAACTGGAGGTCCAGCGCCAAGACGCGCCGCCCCCGCCCGACCTGGCGAGCAGGCGCCTGGGCGACGGCGAGGCGCGCTACAAGGTAGAGGAAGACGACGGCGGCTCCGCAGGCAGCGAATACCGCCTGTGGGCAGCCAAGCCGGCGGGCGCGCGGTGGATCGTGGTCAGCGCCAGCGAGCAGAGCGAGGATGGCGAACCGACCTTCGCCCTGGCCTGGGCGCTGCTGGAGCGGGCCAGGTTGCAATAGAACCGCTCTCTGCGGAGTGCCGGACGCTCCGTGGAACCTCCGTCGATCCGGGCGGAGCAGCATCCTGCTCGGGTTGCGGTAGCGCTTTTTCGCTCAGTCTGCGCCCATCGGATTTTCCCTGACATATTTTGTTTCATAGTACTGAGACTCAGGCGCGCCGCGGTTTTCCGGCGATGTGCGCAACAATTTGCACAGTTTTTTTGACGTAGCATCCGCGCGATCACGCACTTCGGATCGAGCACGGCGAACAGGGACGCCAGCCGTGCAGGTTTTTCGAGAAACAGGGGACAGCGGATGTTCAACCCGGCCAACCAGACCCACTTCAGCCTCAGCCTCGACGGCCTCCGTCACGACCTGCAGGTTCTCGAATTCAGCGGCCACGAAGGCATCAGTCGCCCCTATCGTTTCGAACTCGAACTGGTCGGAGCGCGCGCCGGCCTCGACCTCGAAGCGTTCCTGCA
This sequence comes from Pseudomonas sp. KBN12P06040, assembly GCF_037574965.1. Taxonomy (NCBI): domain Bacteria; kingdom Pseudomonadati; phylum Pseudomonadota; class Gammaproteobacteria; order Pseudomonadales; family Pseudomonadaceae; genus Pseudomonas; species Pseudomonas sp. KBN12P06040. The sequence continues at coordinate 1,700,619 of NZ_JBBELS010000001.1, read as the reverse complement.
CCGGCCCGCCTTCCTCGCCTTCACCCCGCAGGGCCAGGGTGTCCACGGCCTGGTCTACGGCGCTGCCCAAGGCGATGCCGGCAAGCGCCTGACCCGCTATCGCCTCACCCTCGTGCCGCAACTGGCCTACCTCGCGCAGCGCAACAACCAGCGGATCTTCCAGCACCTCACGGTGCCGCAGATCGTCGCCCTGATCCTCGAGGAGCACGGCATCCTCGCCGACGCCTACCGCTTCCAGCTCGGCACCCGGTATCCCGAGCGCGAATACTGCGTGCAGTACGACGAAAGCGACCTGCATTTCGTCCAGCGCCTCTGTGCCGAAGAGGGCATCCATTTCCATTTCCGGCACAGCGCCGAGGCGCACCTGCTGGTGTTCGGCGACGACCAGACGGTGTTCCCCCGCCTGGGCCGTCCCACCGCCTACGTGCACGACAGCGGGCTGGTCGCCGACGAACCGGTGATCAAGCGCTTCAGCCTGCGCCTGGCCAGCCGCACCACGCGCACCACTCGCCGCGACTACGACTTCGAGAAGCCGCGGCTGCTGCTGGAGGCCGGCAATCGCCCCGCTGCCGACGCCCCGGCCGAGCCGGACCTGGAGGACTACGACTACCCCGGTCGCTTCGTCGATCGCCAGCGCGGCAAGCTGCTCAGCCAGCGCGCCCTGGAGCGGCACCGCGCCGACCGGCGCCTGGGCGAAGGGGTCAGCGACCAGCCGCTGCTGGTCAGCGGGCATTTCCTGAAGATCGCCGAGCACCCGCGCGCGGAGTGGAACGACCTGTGGCTGCTCAGCGAAGTCTTCCACGAAGGCAAGCAGCCGCAGGTGCTGGAAGAGAACGTTACCTCCGACACGTCGGCCAGCACGGACGACTTCCAGCAGGGCTACCGCAACCGCTTCCTCGCCACGCCCTGGGAGGTGTTCTTCCGCCCGCCGCTGGAGCACCCGAAGCCGCGCGTGCTGGGCAGCCAGACCGTGGTGGTGACCGGCCCGCCAGGCGAGGAAATCCACTGCGACCGCTACGGCCGGGTCAGGGTGCAGTTCCACTGGGACCGCGAGGGCCAGGGCGACGACAAGAGCAGTTGCTGGCTGCGCGTAGCCAGCGGTTGGGCCGGCAACGGCTATGGCGGCATCGTCATTCCGCGGGTCGGCATGGAAGTGTTGGTGGACTTCCTCGAAGGCGATCCCGACCAGCCGCTGGTCAGCGGCTGCGTCTACCACGCCGCCCACCCGGTGCCCTACGAGTTGCCGGCGAACCAGACCCGCAGCGTCTTCAAGAGCCTCAGCAGCCCTGGCGGCGGTGGCTACAACGAGCTGCGCATCGAGGATCGCAAGGGCCAGGAACAGATCTTCGTCCATGCCCAGCGCGACTGGGACGAGAACATCGAGCACGACCAGAAGATCCGCGTCGGCCACGAACGCCACGACACCGTGGAGGCGAACAGCTACAGCGAGTTCAAGGCCGAGGAGCATCACACCGTACGCGGAGAGCGCAAGGTCGAGCTGAAGGCCGATGACCACCTGACGGTCGGCGACAGCCAGCATGTGAAGCTCGGTCGTGCCTACCTGGCCAAGGCCGGGCGCGAGATCCACCTGAAGGCCGGGCAGAAGATGGTGATCGAGGCCGACAGCGAACTGACGGTGAAGGCCGGCGGCAGCTTCATCCGGCTCGACGCAAGCGGCATCGCCATCAGCGGCCCGCTGGCACGGATCAATGCAGGCGGCGCGCCGGGAAGCGGCTCGGGGATCGCGATCAAGATGCCGTTGACGCCGGGGGCGGCGGACGCCGATGTCGCAGGACGCCCGCTACAACCCGCCAACGCCGGTCTCCACGCCAGCGATCCGAAGCAGAACGGCGAATACCGCTTCGATATCCGTTTGCAGGATATTCCCGGAGACGAAGGATTCCCCTTGATTCATACGCCCTGGCGCATCGTCCAGGGTAAGGAGCACAACCTGGTATTGGAAGGCGAGAGCGACGAGAAGGGACGGTTGGTGCTGGACGACACTCAACAGCGTCAGCTATCGAACGCCTGCGAGCGTGCGCCTGGCGATGTCTGGCTGGTGTATCCGGGGCAACGAATAGGCATCCGTCCGCATCGGGAGCGTGAGGGTTGGGACGCCACGCGCCACGCGCTGGGCGCGCTGGACTTCCATGACACCCTGGGCGGCCAGCGCGCGCCCACCCCGCTCGAACACCAGCGCGGCAAGCTCGACAGTTGCTGCGAAGGCGACCTTTATTCCCACCTACTGGCCAAGGACTGATCCATGTTGCAGAAGAAGCCCTACAACGGCCTCCACGAAAAGGAACTCAACCAGATCAACCAGCAGGATGGCAGCCCCTGCGTAGCCATTTCCGCACCGGGCTGTTTCATCAAGGGGTCCAACCTCTTTTCCGAAAAGCGGGCCGGTAACCGGGTCCGCTTCTTCACCACCGGCCGGGACTACTTCAGCGACCTGGCCAGCGCCCTCGACAGCGCCAGTTCGAGCATCTTCATCACCGGCTGGCAGGTCAACTACGACGTCCTCCTCGACGGCCGCCGCAGCCTCTGGCAGTGCCTGCGCCAGGCGCTGGAGCGCTCGCCCGCGCTGAAGGTCTACGTGATGCCCTGGCTCAGCCCTTCCGGCAGCCTCGGCACCTATGACTTCGAAACCATGCTCGCGGTGTTCCAGCTCAACGCCGGACTCGAGGGCGGCGCGCGCGCCTTCTGTACGCCGGCGATCCAGCAGAGCGACATGCAGGGACTGGGCGTCGCCTTCTCCCACCACCAGAAATCCGTGGTGATCGACAACCGCATCGGCTATGTCGGCGGGATCGACCTTGCCTATGGCCGTCGCGACGACAACGATTTCAGCCTCGACGCCTCCGGGCGCCGGGGCAACGACGCCTATAATCCCGGCCTACCGCATCTTGGCTGGATGGCGGAGGACGAACACGTCAGCTCCATGGGCCTGATGATGGCCACCCTGTTCGACCTTTCCAGGCCGCTCGCCAGCCTGACGCTGCATGCGCCCACCCTTCGCCTGTCGCCCTTCCCGCACATCGCCGCCAGCGACGAACCGCTGCTGAGCATTCCCCTCGCACCCAGCCGCGCCCGCGCCCTCAACGGCGGCGCCTACCTTTCCGACCTGTTCCGCAGCCCGATGCTGCCCTCCCTGCAATGGCTCGGCCGCGCCTACAACAGCTCGAAAGAAGGCCTGGACGAAGGCTTCGAACGGCTCGATGCGCTCAGGCGGCAGATGGTCGCCAGCAGCATCCGCGCCATTGCCAACCTGATCGCCGACAACCTCGACGCCCTGCCCATCGAGCCTGAACTCGAACGCCGCCTGCGCGCCTGGCTGGAGGAACTGCGCACGGCCGCGCTCAACCTGCCGGAAGCCCTGCGGATCAAGAGCCTGCTCCTGATCAACCAGTGGATGAGCGAAACCGAACTGGGCCAGGTCCTGACCCTGATCAGCGGCAAGGGCTTCGAAGATATCCCGCAGAACCTGAGCGGCAAGGCCGGCGAGTTGGCCGGCTCGCTGTTCTGGACACTCCACAGGCTGTTGCAGGCCCGCGCCGGAGGCCACCAGCAACCCTATCGCTACCTGGACGAAGCGCCTCAGCCATTGGCCTCGCCGGACAACGCCCGGCTGGCCGCCGACCAGCCGCGCATGCCCTGGCAGGATGTGCATTGCCGCATCGAAGGGCCGTCGGTGTACGACCTGGCGCGCAACTTCATCGACCGCTGGAACGGCCAGCAGGCCTACCTGGCCAAGACGCCGGCGCTACAGGATACGGCGCTGGTACGCAGCGCCCTGGAAGCCGTGATGAAGTGGCTGAACAGCCTGGCCGCCGCCGCGGGATTGGAGAACTACCTGGACGAGAAGCGCAACCTCCGGCTCGAACTGGACCCACCCACGCCCTGCTGGATCAACGCGCCGGAACAGTTGCCGCAAGAACCGGAGGTGCGCCGCGGCGGCATGACCGTACAGGTACTGCGCAGCGCCGCGGCGCGCATGCTCGAACAGGAGCAGGCCGGCCGCCTCGGCGCGGGAGTGAACCTGCCCTTGCAGGTCGGCGTCTCCACCGAAGGAGTCCAGAGCAACTGCAAGGACGCCATGCTCCTGGCGATTTCCGGGGCGCAGCAGTTCATCTATATCGAGAACCAGTTCTTCCAGAGCGAGTTCGGCAAGGAAGGCGAAGTTTTCAAGGATCTGCCCCTTTCAGGCCCCATGGCCAGTCTGCGCGACGTTGGCAGCCTGCGACGCGACTTCGTCGTCCGGATACGCTTGGAGGAAGCCCTGGAGCAGCGCGACCTCTGGCTGCTGGACTGGGCCGAAGTGGAGAAGATCGCCCAGGAGCCTGGCACCGAGGCCCGCCAGTTCCTCAAGTCGATGCTCGCCATGTGGGGCGTGAACGCCCAGGGCTGGCTCACCCACAAGCTCGGCGAGGCCCAGCACGGCCTGCTCAACGAGATCGGCGAAGCCCTGGCGCGGCGCATCGAACGGGCCATCCAGCGCGAGCACCCGTTCCACGTCTACCTGGTCCTGCCGGTGCACCCGGAGGGCGCGCTGAACGTGCCGAACATCATGCACCAGGTGCACCTGACCCAGCAGAGCCTGGTGTTCGGCGAACAGAGCCTGGTCAAGCGCATTCAGCGGCAGATGGCGCTCAAGGCCCTGGAAGGCAAGTCCGACCCGGCCCAGGCCCGGGAAATCATCGAGCGCAAGGACGCTCGCGGTCGCCCGGTCTACGAACAGCAGGACTGGAGCCGCTACCTGACCCTGCTCAACCTGCGCACCTGGGCGGTGCTCGGCGGGCGGGTGGTCACCGAACAGATCTACGTGCACAGCAAGCTGCTGATCGCCGACGACCGGGTGGCCATCCTCGGCAGCGCCAATATCAACGACCGCAGCCTGCAAGGCGAGCGCGACTCCGAGCTGGCGGTGATGGTGCGCGACAGCGAGCCGCTGACGGTCAGGCTGGACGGCAAGAACGACGCCATCGTCGGCAAGGCCATCCACCAGTTGCGGGTGAATTTGTGGAAGAAGCATTTTGGCTTGAGCCAGGGGCCAGGCGGTTTCGTCAAGCCGGCCAGCGAGTTGAGTGCTTATCTGTCCATCCCGGCGGCTCAAGAGGCCTGGGAAGCTATACAAACATTAGCCAAGGAGAATACTCGTGCCTATGAACGGACTTTCAATTTTATTCCCCAAAATATCAGCCAGACTCAACTGCAACTGACTCCAGAGCCGCCTAAAGGATTTGAGGACGGATTTCCCGCCTCCATATGGCCAACCTGGGCATACAGAAAACCTGGCGAGTTAAGGGCGGGCGGACAACTGATGGAGCCGATGCCATATCAGGAAATCTTCTGGCGCTCATCTAATCTCACTTCGGTGAAAACCTTCCCACCACCCAACGGGGTTTCCGGTTTCATCACGGCTCTACCAACCAGTTGGACCCGTGGTGAGCGCAATGATTCTGGCTTGAATCTAAGCATCCTGGCACATCAGGACAGCAGATCGCTTCCCACCCAGGTCGCCATGAATGGAGATAGCTCGGCACAAGGAAAGCATCGCACATGAAAAGGGTTTTGATGGGGCTTATCCTATTGAGCAGCTCGAATATAACTTGGGCAGAGGCCCCCTCAAGTAAATACCAGGAGTGTCTGGGTCGAATGACCTTCGAGATACCGGAGGAGATGGAGTGGGCAACTTATGATGCCTCACGAGTCTGGCAGATATCCAAAGGGGGGGGGCATAACTTTACCGCCGAGGTGACCGCCGTAGGTGACAACGGCAGCTATGACTACGACAGTATGATTTTTTACGTTTCCGAAAAGGTTGATAAAAATGAATTCCATAACGCCTCAAACTACATAAAAGGAACAGCAGAAATATACCAAGACCATCTTAGAGAAAACATAAAACTAGACAAGAAAGCAATAAGTACGCTCCAAAAAAACAAGAGCGAAGAGAAAAGTATTGAACGGATAAAAAAAGGAATCGCAGAAATGGAGGCCAAGATTCCTCTCGCCAAGATCTACGAACACGATCTCGGCATCCCCGAATCCCATATCCTTGGCAGCAAGAATATCCCCTTCCATGTCCTGCTCTGGCGCAACCAGCGGGTCTATTACTTCACCTTCTCCAAGCCGACCGAGAACTCCGCCCAGCGCATCAAGGACCTAATCGCCCGTTTCCGCACCCGCGAGCTTTACGAAGTGCCGAACGAACCGGGCATCTGCTTCCCCTACGGCTTTATCGCCGACGACGGCAAGACCGCCTACGAACTGAAGAACAGCCTGCGTTTCACCCGCACGCCCAACGTGATCTTCAGCCTGCTCACCGCCTCGGCCAACGATCCCTGGCAGACCCGTCCCACCAGCGGCCTCTACGACAGCGACTTCCGTCCCGGCTACGACCGGCAGAAATGGAAAAAAAGCGCGCTGCTCGACAGCCTCCACATCGGCAAGCGCCTGGCCGCCTTCGAAGGCTGGCGCCTCGACCCGCGCCCCGACTCCGGCGAACGGGAACGCGCCTGGTTCGGCCTGGCCCATACAGGCGGCACCCTCGATCCGCTGGTAGCGATCCAGGTGCAGACCTTCCAGAAAGGCACCGACGACCTCACCGACTACACCCCGCCCCCCGAAGAAGTACTGCCCCGCCTGAAGGCCCTGAGCCAAAGCATCGAGCAGCGGCTGGCGCGCTGAAACCCACATCGCGGGCACTTGCACGAGCCTCCGCCATGGACCATGGGTCCTGGCGGCGCCTGCGACTGACTGGGTTGCCATGCCAAACTGCGAAGGTACGCTAGCCTTGCAGGGCAATCCCACCCGATAATAGGGGATTTCCCCGACGGCCCCGGCCCTGCAACGAATGCTTCGCGTATGACTGAACTCGCCCTGATCCTGGTCAGCGCCATCCTGGTCAACAACTTTGTCCTGGTGCAGTTCCTCGGCCTGTGCCCGTTCATGGGCGTGTCGCGGAAGATCGAGACGGCCATCGGCCTGTCCCTCGCCACCACCTTCGTCCTGACCCTGGCGGCGATGTGCAGCCATATCCTGCAACGCTACGTGCTGCGCCCGCTGGACCTGGAGTACCTGCGCACCATCGGCTTCATCCTGGTGATCGCGGTGGTGGTGCAGTTCACCGAGATGCTGGTGAAGAAGACCAGCCCGCTGCTGTACCGGGTGCTCGGCATCTTCCTGCCGCTGATCACCACCAATTGCATCGTCCTCGGCGTCGCCCTGCTCAACGCCAACAAGGCTGAATACGGCTTCCTCCAGGCCACTACCCAGGGCTTCGGCGCCGGGCTGGGCTTTTCCCTGGTGCTGGTGCTGTTCGCCGCCCTGCGCGAGCGCATCGCCATCGCCGACGTGCCGGCGCCGTTCCGCGGCGCGGCCATCGGCATGATCACCGCCGGCCTGATGTCGCTGGCGTTCATGGGCTTCAGCGGGTTGGTCCGGCCATGAACGGCGTGTTCCTGGCGATCGGCGCGCTGCTGCCGATCTGCCTGGCCGGCGGTGCGCTGCTCGGCTATGCGGCGGTGCGCTTCCGCGTCCAGGGCGACCCGGTCGCCGAGCAGGTCAACGCCCTGTTGCCGCAGACCCAGTGCGGCCAGTGTGGCTACCCCGGCTGCAAGCCCTACGCCGAGGCGATCGCCGCCGGCGACAAGATCAACAAGTGCCCGCCGGGCGGCGAAGCGACCATCCGCGCCCTCGCCGACCTGCTCGACCTGGAGCCCGAGCCGCTCGACGCCGCCGAGGAAACCCCGCCGCGGGTAGCCTACATCCGCGAGGCCGAATGCATCGGCTGCACCAAGTGCATCCAGGCCTGCCCGGTGGACGCCATCGTCGGCGCCGCACGGCTGATGCACACGGTGATCGCCGACGAATGCACCGGTTGCGACCTGTGCCTGGAGCCCTGTCCGGTGGACTGCATCGAGATGCGCGAAACCCCAGACGACGTGCGCCACTGGAAATGGCCGCAGCCGTCGCCGCGACTGATCGCCAGCGACCGGGAGCGAGCGGCATGAGCGCCCTGCACGCCTTCCCCGGTGGCCTCTGCCTGCCGGCCAACAAGGAGCGCTCCACCGCCCTGCCGATCCAGCAGGCGCCGCTGGCGCAGCGCTACATCGTGCCGCTCGGCCAGCACATCGGCGCGCCGGCGCGGCCTTGCGTGGAAGTCGGCCAGGCCGTGCTCAAAGGCCAGACCATCGCCCTCCCGGACGGCACCGTCAGCGCCGCGCTGCATGCCCCGACCTCGGGGACCGTGGTGGCGATCGGCGCACACCCCTATCCGCATGCCTCCGGTCTTCCCGCGCCGGCCATCGTCATCGCCAGCGACGGCCTGGAGCGCTGGACCGAGCTGCATCCCTGCCCGGACTTCCGCGCCGAAAGCCCGCTGGCGCTGCTCGAACGTATCCGCGCGGCCGGCATCGGCGGTCTCGGCGGCGCCGGCTTCCCCACCGCCGCCAAGCTCGCCGCGCGCCCGGCGGACAAGATCCATACGCTGGTGGTGAACGGCGCCGAATGCGAGCCCTACATCAGCGCCGACGACCTGCTCATGCGCGAGCGCGCCACGCAGGTGCTGGGCGGCATCGATATCCTGGTGCAGATCCTGCGCCCCGAAGAGGTGCTGGTCGGCATCGAGGACGACAAGCCGGAAGCCATCGCCGCCCTCGGCGCCGCCCTCGGTGAACGGCCCTATCGCATCGTCGCCCTGCCGACCCGCTATCCCTCGGGCGGCGAGCGCCAGCTGATCCAGTTGCTCACCGGCAGGGAAGTCCCCGCGGACGGCCTGCCGGCGGACATCGGCATCCTGTGCCAGAACGTCGGCACCCTGGCCGCCGTGCACGATGCCGTCGTCCTCGGTCGGCCGCTGATCTCGCGGATCACCACCCTCGCCGGCGGCGCCCTGGAGCGGCCGATGAACGTCGAGGCGCTGATCGGCACGCCGGTGCACGAGCTGCTGGCGTTCGCCGGCCTCGCCGAGGGACGCCTGCAACGCGTGCTGATGGGCGGGCCGATGATGGGCTTCGCCCTGCCCGATCTCTCGGTGCCGCTGATCAAGACCTGCAACTGCCTGCTCGCCGGCGATGCCACGGAGCTGCCGGAACCAGTGCCGGCCATGCCCTGTATCCGCTGCGGCGACTGCGCCCAGGTCTGCCCCGTCAGCCTGCTGCCACAACAACTGCATTTCTTCGCCCTGGGCGACGAGCACGAGCAATTGCTCGCCCACAACCTGTTCGATTGCATCGAATGCGGCGCCTGCGCCTACGTCTGCCCGTCGAGCATCCCCCTGGTGCAGTACTATCGCGCGTCCAAGGCGGAGATCCGCGAGCAGCGGCAGAAGTTGCTGAAGGCCGAACAATCCCGTGAGCGTTTCGAGCAACGCCAGGCTCGCCTGCGCCGCGACGAGGAGCGCCGGGCCGCAGAACGCGCCCAACGCGCCGAGAAGGCCGCGCTGGCGCGCGCCGCCCAGGCCGAGCGCGAGGAAGCCGCCCCCGCCACGGCGGTCGACCCGGTGCAGGCGGCGATCGAGCGGGCCAGGGCGCGCAAGCAGGCCGGTAGCGGCAGCGAACGGCTGAAGCGGCTGAAGATCGAAGCGAGCATGGCGCGGGTGGCCCTGAAGAAGGCCGAGAAACAGTTGCTCAGCCACGACACCCCGGAACAGCATGGCCTGGTCGCGGAACTGCGCGCCGCCGCCGAGGCCGCCGACAAGGCCCTGGCCGATGCCGAAGCCAGCCTGCCGCGCGACCTACCCAGCGCACCGCCTGCCGCGCTCGACGACGAAGCCGAACTGAAGAAGGCCAAGGCCCAGGCCGCCATGGCCCGCGCCCAGCTCAAGCGCTCGGAAAAGGCCTTCGGCGAAGCGCCCGGCGCCGAGCAGCGGGCGACCCTCGACGAACTGCGCGCCGAGGTCGAGCGTTGCGAAGCCACCCTGGCCCGCCTCGAGCGTCACGCGCCGAAGCCCGCGGCGCCCGGCGACGACGGCCAGGCGGCGCTGAAGCGGGCGAAGATCGCCCTGGTCGGCAAGCGCGCGGCCTTGAAGAAGGCCGAGCAGGCCGGGGTGATGGACAGCGAGCTGGAACGCCTGCGCGGCGAGCTGCAAGCCGCCGAGCGCGACCTGCATGCCGCCGAGGACGCCTGCGGCAAGCCGGCGCCGGAGCTGGTGCGGATCGACAAGCGCCCGGTCGACCCGCACACCCGCGAGCTGAAGACCGAGCTGGCCTACGCCCGCGCCGCCCTGAAGAAGCTCGAACGCCTGGCGAACGCCGACCCCGCCGCACTCGCCGCCGCCCGCGCGCGCCTGAGCGCCGCCGAGCGCGCCCTGACCGAACACGGTACGGAGTGACCATGGCCCTGCCCCGCCCCACCTCGCCCCACGCCCGCGGCTCCAACCGTACCCCGGCGATCATGCGCCTGGTGCTCGGCGCCTGCGTCCCCGGCCTGCTGACGCTGACCTGGCTGTACGGCCCGGGCACCCTGCTCAACCTGGCCTGGGCCAGCCTCGTCGCGCTGGCCTGCGAAGCCGCCATGCTGGCCCTGCGCAAACGTCCGCCGGGGGTGTTCCTCAAGGACGGCAGCGCGCTGGTCACCGCCCTGTTGCTGGCCGTCGCCCTGCCGCCCTACGCCCCCTGGTGGCTGACCCTGGTGGCGACCTTCTTCGCCCTGGTATTCGGCAAGCACCTGTACGGCGGCCTCGGACAGAACCCGTTCAACCCGGCGATGCTCGGCTACGTCGTGGCGCTGGTCTCGTTTCCCCTGGAAATGACCCGCTGGCCCTCGCCGGACAGCGCCCTCGGCCTGCCCGACAGCCTCCGCGAATTCCTCGGCCTCGCTACCCGGCCGGACGCCTGGGCCCACGCCACCGCCCTCGACGTGCTGAAGACCGACCGCAGCCTGACCGTCGACGAGCTGTTCGCCGGCAACCCGGCCTTCGGCCATCTCGGCGGCGCCGGCAGCGAGTGGGTCAACCTGGCGTTCCTCCTCGGCGGCCTGTTCCTGCTCTGGCGCCGGCTGTTCACCTGGCACGCGCCGCTGGGCATGCTCGCCGGCCTGTTCGCCATGAGCCTGCTGTTCTGGAATGGTTCCGGCTCCGATTCCCATGGCTCGCCACTGTTCCATCTGTTCAGCGGGGCGACCATGCTCGGCGCCTTCTTCATCGTCACCGACCCGGTGTCCGGCGCCACCAGCAATCGCGGGCGGCTGGTCTTCGGCCTCGGCGTCGGCGTCCTCACCTACGTCATCCGCGCCTGGGGCGGCTATCCCGATGGCGTGGCGTTCGCCGTGCTGCTGATGAACCTGGCGGCGCCGACCATCGACTACTACACCCGGCCGCGCACCTACGGCCATCGCAAGGCCGAGCGCGGCTTCAAGGCAGGCGACTGATGGACGCCGCGACTCGCCGTTCGATGCTGCGCAATGCCCTCCTGCTCGGGCTCTTCGCCCTGGTCGGAGTGGGCCTGGTAGCACTGGTGCAGCAATTCACCGAAGCGCGCATCGCCGAAGCCCAGCGCGAGGCGCGCGGCCGCGCCCTGCTGGAACTGCTGCCGCCGGGCAGCTACGACAACCATCCGCTGGACAGCCAGGTGCCAACCTTCGCGCCGAAGCTGCTCGGCCTGGATGCGCCGCGTCCGGCCTATGTCGCCCGCCTGCACGGCCAGGCCAGCGCAGTGATCCTCCAGGCCAGCGCGCCGGATGGCTACAGCGGCGCCATCCAGCTACTGGTCGGGGTCACCGCCCAGGGCCGGCTGCTCGGCGTACGGGTCGTCGCGCACAAGGAAACCCCCGGCCTCGGCGACCGCATCGAACTGGCCAAGAGTCCCTGGGTGCACGGTTTCGACGGCAAGAGCCTGGGCGATCCGGCGGACGCCGGCTGGGCGGTGAAGAAGGACGGCGGTACGTTCGACCAGTTCGCCGGCGCCACCGTCACCCCGCGCGCCGTGGTCCGCGCCGTGCACAAGGCGCTGCGCTACTTCGACGCCAACCGCGAACGCCTGCTCGCCCCCGAAGAGGCTGCCGGACATGAGTGAACAAGATTTCCGCGAGATCGCCCGCAACGGCCTGTGGCGCAACAACCCGGGTCTGGTCCAGTTGCTCGGCCTGTGCCCGCTGCTGGGCACCAGCAACTCGACGGTCAACGCCCTCGGCCTGGGCCTGGCCACCATGCTCGTGCTGGCCTGCTCCAATGCCGCGGTATCGTTGGTGCGCGGCGCGGTGAGCGAGGCGATCCGGCTGCCGGCGTTCGTCATGATCATCGCCGTGCTGACCACCTGCATCGAACTGCTGATGCAGGCCTGGACCTACGAGCTGTACCAGGTCCTCGGTATCTTCATCCCGCTGATCACCACCAACTGCGTGATCCTCGGCCGCGCCGAGGCCTTCGCGGCGAAGAACGGCGTGCTGCGCGCCAGCTTCGACGGACTGCTGATGGGCCTCGGCTTCGCCCTGGTCCTGCTGGTCCTCGGCGGCCTGCGCGAGCTGCTCGGCCAGGGTACCCTGCTGGCCGACATGCACTTGCTGTTCGGCCCGGCGGCGGCGGACTGGAAGATCCAGCCGTTCCCACAGTACCAGGGCTTCCTGCTGGCGATCCTGCCGCCGGGCGCGTTCATCATGCTCGGCCTGCTGATCGCCCTGAAGAACCGTATCGATGAAAGCCTGGCGGAACGCGCCAAGGTGCAGGCGGGCGACGTACCCGCCACCCAGCGCCAGCGCGTCCGCGTCACCGGAGTGATTGAATGAATGCCGCCAAGCGCGCGGAGATCTTCCGCCGACTGCACGAAGACAACCCCGAGCCAAGGACCGAACTGGCCTACACCACCCCCTTCGAACTGCTCATCGCGGTGATCCTCTCCGCCCAGGCCACCGACGTCGGGGTGAACAAGGCCACCGCCCGCCTCTATCCGGTGGCCAACACCCCCGAGGCGATCCACGCCCTCGGCGTCGAGGGGCTGTCGGAGTACATCAAGACCATCGGCCTCTACAACAGCAAGGCGAAGAACGTCATCGAAACCTGCCGCATCCTCATCGAAAAGCACGGCGGCCAGGTCCCCGACAACCGCGAGGACCTCGAAGCCCTGCCCGGGGTTGGCCGCAAGACCGCCAACGTGGTGCTCAATACCGCTTTCCGGCAACTGGCCATGGCGGTGGACACGCATATCTTCCGCGTCGCCAACCGCACCGGCATAGCACCGGGAAAGAACGTTCTGGAGGTGGAGAAGAAACTGCTGAAGTTCGTGCCGCGCGAGTACCTGCTCGATGCCCACCACTGGCTGATCCTGCATGGCCGCTACGTCTGCAAGGCGCGCAAGCCGCAATGCGGAAGCTGCCGGATCGAGGACCTGTGCGAATACAAGCACAAGACTTCAGACGATTGATCAACTATTCGAAATCCTATCTTTACGATTGAAAAAATCTTTTTTACCAGCCACGGCTTTGTCGCTATAAGGTGCGCCATTACCACCCCATAAGTTGGAGTGAATGTCATGGCAAAAGCCAAAGAAGAACTCGAGATCGACGACGAAGCCGGCGTTGAAGAGGATGACGGCGAGGAAACCAGCGTCGAGGTGGCCAAGACCAACCTGACCAAGCGTCGCATCATCGACAACCTGCTGGAAGAACGCCGCCTGCAGCGCCAGTTGTCGGACTACGACTTCGACCTGTGAGCAGCGCCGTCCACACCGCAAGCAAGCCCCGCAATTGGCGGGGCTTCGTTTTTCCGGCGGCCATGAAAAGCCCGCCGAAGCGGGCCTGAACACCAGTGCGATCGAGCCGAGACCGCCATGCCCAGCCGGCACGCGCCGGGCGGCGGCCACGGCAACCGCTATCCGACGGTTGCCGTCCCGGCCGTCCCGGATAACGCCGTCAGGGTCGCAGTTCGAACAGCGCCGGCAGCGGCGGCCACTCCGAAGGCACCTTGCGGAAGCGACTGAAGCCGGCGGCCTCGGCCATCTGCCGCGCGCGGTCCTCGCCCATGAAGGCGCCGAGGCCCTCGCCGCCGTGGGACAGCGAACAGGTCATGCAATACAGCGTGCTCTGCGGGTACATCACGCGACCGAACAGGTTCATGTTCTCGTGCAGTTCCTGCGACAGGTTGAGTTCCACCATCAGGTAGGTCCCATCGTCGGCGGTCGACTCGCGCAGGTCCTTCATCATCTGCTGCGGGTCGGTCGCGTCGTGGATGACCACGAAGGTCGTGACGAAGTCGAACTTCTTGCCCGCCAGCGCATCGGAATCGCTGACCTCGAAGCGCACCCGGTCGCCGACCCCCGCGGCCTCGGCGTTCGCCCGCGCGCGTTCGATGGACGGCGCGTGGAAGTCACAGCCATAGACCTGGGCTTCGGGGAACGCCTTGGCCATCATGATCGCGGCCAGCCCGCTGCCGCAGCCGAAATCGAGCACGCTGCCACCCGCCTGGAGCTTTTCCTTGACGCCATCCAGCGAAGGGATCCAGTGCTGCACGAGGAAGTGCTTGTACCAGGGCATGGTCATGCGCTCCATGCCTTCCCAGGTTTCCAGCGGGAAGGATTCCTCGGGGCAACCGCCGCCGCAGCGGAAGGCCTCGATGATCTTCGGCGCCATGCTCACGAAGGGCACGCTCAACTGGATGATCCCGCCGGCGAAATAAGGCGAGTCCTCGTCGGCGAGCACCGGGACGAACTCGGCCGGCAACCGATAGCTCCTGCTCTGCGGATCGTAGGCCAGGTAGTTGCCGGTGACCATGCTGCCCAGCCATTCGCGCAGGTAGCGGGTGGTGTAGCCGGTCTGCTGCGCCAGCTCCTCCAGGGTCACCCATTGGCCATGGGCGAGCGCCTTGAACAGCCCCAGGCGGTCGCCGATGTAGAGCATCGCGCCGCGCAGGGTATTGCCGTAGTCCTCCATGATCCGCGCTGAAAACTGCTTGACCTTCGCGGTTTCGATCTCGTTAGCCTTTGTCATTCTTGTTCTCCGTTGATGTGCAGTACCGCCGCCTCTGGCGGCGGGTGATTCAGTGGTGGCTGGCGACCTTGTCCAGCACCTTGTCGACGATGGTCCCGGCCATGCCGAGATGGCTCCGCGGCTCGAACAGCCTGGCCAGGGTTTCCTTCGGCATGACGGCGCCCACCCGCGGATCCGACTCGAGCGCCTGGCGCATCGGAATCCGCTTGCGCTGGCAGGCCTGGGTGATCTCGAAGATGATTTCGTAAGCGCTGCTCTTGCCCAGTTGCTTGGCCATCTCGAAGACGAACGCCTCGGTACAGATCGCATCGCTGTATGCATTCGCCGTCCGCGCCATGGTCTCGTCGTGGACCGTGAGCCCGTCGATGGTGTCGGTCAGCAGCGACAGCGCCATCAGCGCATAGTGGGAAACGTCCGCCACCGCACACCATTCCAGGCGCGTGCCGCGGTAGTCCCGCTCGTGCTCGAGGATCATGGCGTCCAGCGCGAGCAGGACCTGGGCCTTGGCCAGCCGGGCCAGCACCACGACCTGCTCGCAGCCTTCCGGATTGCGCTTGTGGGGCATGGTGCTGCTACCGATCTGCTGCTGCGTCCAGCCCACCTCCAGCTCGCCGATCTCCCAGCGGTTCAGGGTGCGGATCTCGTCGGCGATCCGCGCCAGGGACGCGGTGACCATGGCCAGGGTACTGACGAACTCGGTAACCCGGTCGCGGGACACGTGCCAACCCGCCAGCGGCACGTCCAGCGACAGCCGCCGCGCGAAGCTTTCGAGCAGGAGCATGGCCTCGTCGCCGAAGGCGGCCATCGTGCCCACGCCGCCGAACAGTTGCACCACCAGGATCCGCTTGCGCGCCTCGCCCAGGCGTTCGCGGTGACGCAGCAACTCGTCGATCCAGCCGGCCACCTTCAGCCCGAAGGTGGTTGGCAACGCCGGGATCGAGTGGGTCCTGGCGACCATCAGCGCATTGCGGGTCCCGCTCGCCAGCACCGAGAGCCGGTCCAGGAGGATGTCCAGCGCCCGCTCCGTTTCATCCAGCACATCGCGCATTTCCAGGGACTGCGCGGTGTCCTGGATATCCTGCGTGGTCGCGCCGAAATGCACGTACTCGCGCGCGCTGGGGCTGCAGTTCCGTTGCAGCGCACCCAGCAGGGGCATCAGCGAGTGCCCGGTGCTGGCCACGCCGTCGGTGATCTGCTGCAGGTCGACGGCCGAAAGCCTGGCGGCCTTCGCGATCTCCAGCGCGGCCTCGGGCGGAATGACGCCGACATCGGCCTGCGCCAGCGCCAGCGCCGCCTCCACGTCGAGCCAGCGTTGCAGGCGGCAGTGGCTACAGAAGATCCGTCGGCTCACCGGACCGGCGTAGCCGCCGCCATGGGTTTTAGAGTCAACGATGTGACTGTGTTCGTGCTTGCAGGACGACTCGGCCGGTGCGCCGCCGAAGCTCTGCGGATGCGCGGTGCACGAGGAACGGGCAAGCATTTCCAGCGATTCAGCATCCATCACCTATCCTCCATCACGTACTGGGACTGACCGGGATTTCCTTGGGAAGAGGCGGCGCCTTCGAGCCTGTCGCCCGACGCGCCGGTTCGTGGTTTGTCGGCGACCAGGTCGACCATCTCCGCGGCGAGGCCGACGTAGCCGACGGGGTCGAGCAGTTCTTCGAGCGCCTCGGCGCTGAAACAGCCGCGCAACCTTGGCTGCCCGAGCAGCGCCTCGCGGAACGGAACGCCCTGCCGCTGGGAGGCCTGGGTTATCTCATGGAGCAGTTCGTGGGCGGTCTGCTTGCCGAACTGCCTCGCCAGCGCGAGCATGACCCGCTCCGACAGGATCAGCCCACCCAGCAGGTCGAGGTTGGTGCGCATGCGTTCCTCGCGCACCTCGAGCCCCTCGGCCAGCACCGCCTCCATGCGGGTCAGCAAGGCTCCGGCGTAGACGAACAGCTCCGGCAACGCCGCCCACTCGATGCGCCAGGCGGTGCCGTCGCGCTCGTGCAACTGGAACGCGGCATCGGTGAGCGCCACCATCTGCGCCCGCACCAGCCGCGACAGCGCGCTGACCAGGTCGACCGACGACGGGTTCCGCTTGTGCGGCATGGTGCTGCTGCCCACCTGTCCCGGCCGGCTGCCCTCGCGTACCTCGTCGATTTCGCTGCGCTGCAGGTGGTAGATCTCGTTCGCCACCCGGCCCAGCGTCACCGACACCTGGACCAGCAACCCGGCAACCTCCAGCACCCGGTCCCGGGCGCTGTGCCAACTGGTCGACGGCGCGCCGAGGCCAAGCCTGGCCAGGGTTCGCCGCTGTAGCTCGAAGCCCTGGGCGCCGAACGACGCCAGGGTTCCCACGGCACCGGTCAGGTTGCCGACCAGGACGCGTTCGCGCGCTTCGTCGAAGCGCGCCAGGTGACGGTCGATTTCATCCACCCAGACGGCGACCTTGTAGCCGAAGGTCGTGGGCAGCGCCTGCTGCCCGTGGGTGCGTGCAACCATCGGCGTGTGCTGGTGGCGCAGGGCAAGCGCCAGCAGATGGCCACGGATCGAGTGCAGGAGCCCGAGCGCATGGCCCCAGGCTTCCTTGACCTGCAGCATCAGCCCGGTGTCGAGGATGTCCTGGGTGGTCACGCCATAGTGCACGTACTCCCCCCAGCTACCCTCGCACGACCTCGCCAGGGCGCGGATGGTAGGCACCAGTAGGTGCCCTGTCTCCAGGCTTTCGCGGCCCAGTTGGGTGAGGTCGAAGCGCTCCACCTGGGCGGCGCGGTCGATCTCCCGCGCCGCCTCGTGGGGGATGATGCCCATCTCGGCCTGGGTCGCCGCCAAGGCTCGCTCGACATCCAGCCACCTCCGCACCTGGTTGGTATCGGAAAAGATCGCGGCGAATGCCGGGGACGAGTAGGCGCCCCCGTGTATACGGGATTCCGTAATGTGACTTGGCATTTTCGAGTGCTCGCTTTGTCCCGGTGGAAGTCACTTGACGCTCTGCATCTCTTCCCAGATCGCGTCGTAATAGGCCCTTTCCACACGGAAGTGCTGCGATAGCGAGGTCAGGAACGCATTCTGGAACTGCACGTCCGGAATCCGCCGCGCGATGAGTTGCCATTCGCGCTTGGCCCGCGGCGGTACGAGGCTGATGTGGACCTTGTAGTACTCCGCCTGGTCCTCGCTCAGGCCGGCCTGGAGCAGGGCCCGATAGAGCTTTTCGTGGTTCCCCGGCACGACCAGTTCGGTGATGTAGAACACCGCCAGCCCCCAACCGACCTCGGCATGCCGGAAGGCACGGGCGCGATTGTTCAGGTAGGCGATTTCCTCGGGCATCGTCGAGACGGCCTGGAAGTCCGCCTCCAGGCCGATGGCTTCGAGCAGCTTGGCCAGCAGGCGCGGATGCGAACCCTTTTCGTCTTCCTCGCCCAACTCGCCATAGAGGTAGCGCGCGAGCGCCGCGGCCTCGTCCACATCGGTCAGGTTGACCAACAGATCGGCCGCATCGCGGTACAGGCGGAAGGTGCGGAACCACTGGTGACGGAGGAACACCTGGAGCTGCGCGCGGGAGGCCGAGCCGGAGAACACGTACTGCGACATCGGGTGCCGCTCGCGGGACTGCGCGGCGATTTCCTGTTCGAGACGCTTCTGGAAATCCTCCTCGGACAGCGCCCTGGAAAGATCGGCGGCGGGCATGAAACGCTCTTCGACGCGATAGATCGCCCGGGCCATCCAACGCCGGGTCTGGGCGGTCGCCACGTCGTCGCTCAACGAAAGGACGTAGAGCAACTGCTGGTACGCGGCATAGGCCTGGCGGTCGCCCTTGAGCCCTGCCTCGGCCAGCGCGGCCAGCTTGCTCGCGGCGCTATCGATCTGGCGGGAAGTAGCGTGGACGGCCAGCGCATCGGCAACGCTGCGTGCTTCATCGATGGGCAGGTTCTGCAACTGCGGCAGGGAAAAATTGCGGGTATTCATCCTGTACTCCTTGTTCTTGTTCTGGATAGGCATCAGGCCATGGCCAGGGAATTCGCCTGCATCTGCTCCCAGAGCAGGTCGAAGTAGGCCCGGTTGATTTCGAAGTGGCGCGCCAGCGACTGCATGAACTTGCGCTGGAAGTCTTCGCTCGGCGCGAACTTGGCGATCAGCGCCCACATCTCCTCGGTATCGATCTCGTCCTGGGTGCCGTGCAGGCGATGGAACTCGCTGGGTTGCTCGGGCACGCCCAGGCGCTGCAGGAGTTCGTAGATGCGCCGGTGGTTGACGCAGCTCACCGACTCGACCGCGTACAGGAGCGCAAGGCCCCAGGCGACATCGGTGTGCCGCACGCAACGGATACGGTTGTTGAGGTAGGCCTTCTCCAGCGGATGCAGCGCCGGGAAATCGATGCGCAGCGGAATGTCGAAGTAGGTCATCAGGTGGGACAGCAACGCGGGGTGCGAGCGCTCCGGCGTCTCCGCCCCGGCCTCGCCGTAGAGGTTGCGGTAGAACACCGAGGCGTCCTCGATGTTTTCGAAGCGGAAGGCCAGCTCCGCCAGGAGGCTGTAGAAGTTGTAGGAACGGACCCAATGGTGTTCCAGGAAGAAGCGCACGTCCTCGACCGGCGGCGTGCCCTGGAACAGGTGGACCGACATGGGATGGCGCACCCGGCTGCGCGCCTCGATCTCGGCGTCGACCTTCTTGCGGAACTCCTCCACCGGGACGGCGCTGAAACCGGCCGGCTCGGGAGCGAAACGATCCTCGACCAGGTAGACCTGGCTCGCCATCCAGCGGCGGGTCGGCTCCGTATGCGGATCGCTGCCTACATGCAGTTCCAGGAGCAACGCCTGGTACTGCGCGTAAGCCGAAGCATCGCCGCCCAGGCCTTTGGCCGTGACCGCGAGAATCGCCTCGAGCGCGAGCGTGATCTGGTCCAGGGAGGCACCCGGTTTCAAGGCTTCAGCCAGGAGAACCGATGCATTTCGGGCAGGTTCCGACATTGTCCGCTGGTGGCGGATATTCATATCGGAGGAAGAATTGCAGCATTGCTGTAACGGATTTGAAGTCATTTGGATCACCCTTGTTTTTGTTGTTGTGCGGGGCGACCGTAAAGCTTGCCACGGTGGCAAGGTCAAGCAATGCAGCGGCCTTGTCGGCGGACAACGGAGTTCGCCGAAAGGTGCTCTTCGATAACATTGGATGCGCTGCGAAAAACCCCGAGCTAAAGGCCTGCGAATCCATCGGCGAATAACTTTTAGGGTTTCCTGTCAGCGCCTCTTGCCGTTCACATAACTGTCACCTCGCGGCCGACTGAAATATTGATTTACAAATTCCAAAGAGTTCTTTCCACAATAGCCAAGCGCCATTGATGGCATATGGAACGCGAACTTCAATGAAAATCATTTTCCTATTGCCGGCACTGGGCGAAACGCTACTATCCGACCCTACGCCTGCGTCATGCCCATGCACTCAACGGCCCTCCGGATAACCGGCCTCGCTCAACGCCTCGAGGAATGCGTGCTTGTCCAGAGTGCTCTCGACCCTGGCCTCGCGCCGAGGGGGATCGGTCTCTACGCGCGCCTGGGGATCGACGCCGTGCAGGATACGGGTGACAGTCTTGGCACAACCGCCGCAGGTCATGTTCGGAATATGGAAAGAAAACATCGCAACCTCCTGGTTTGTTGACTCCTGCGAACCATGAGTCCTGCCATCGTGACAAGGTCAACTCATAAATCTCTCAGGTAAACTAAACTTTCAAGAATTCATATGAATAGTTCCAGAGGTTATTCCGCAAACTTAAAACAACGAGCAAAGCCAAGTTCGAACATATAGAACAACTCCGCCAGACAACCGAGATACCGCGTCAGCCAGCTCCACTCACCATTGAAGAACCTCTCGACGATATTCTCCGTGCGGCGCGAGCGCAGAGGCACAGGAGTGACTTCGTTCAATAAGAAACGGCGGGCAGCCGTAACGTACCTGAAGAACAGTGAGAAAGTAATGCTTCCCCACTCTTCTGAACATTGAAGTCCCGAGCAGATACTTTCCATCTGCCCTCTTCACTCATCCATCTGAATGAACTACCGAAAAGAGTTCGGAACCGACTTATCGATAAGGCGGACAGGGACGAGCGATCCGCGCCAGGCAATCCGTACTCCCGGGGTTCGCCAAATAACCGGAGGACGCGCCGCACGGCCCTCGACCCAGGCAGTCGAGCGAAGGCCGGCGGCCGGAAGCCGCCGGCGGCTGATCAGGAGCGACTGTCGCGCTGCCGTGCCACGCCTGGAGAGGTATCGTCGGTAGCCACGCCACAGCGCCGCGCCCCCGCACAGGCTTCCCAGCCACCACCCAGCGCCTTGTAGATACCCACGACGGCAAGGCGCTGCTCGGTGCGCGCGATGCTCAATGCGCGCCGGCTGAGGTAGTCCGAGCGTTCCGCCTCGAGCACGTCCAGGTACTCGCCGTCCCCCTGGACGAAGCGTTCCCGGGCCAGGCGCGCCGCCTCGCGATTGGCCGTCGCCTCGAGCAGGCGCAGGCGGAGCCTGTCAGCGGCAGCGCCATAGCCGTTGAAGGCATCATCGGTCTCCTGCAGGGCGCGCAGCACCGTCCGGTCGTAGAGGATCAATGCCTCCTGCGCACGGGCTTCGCTGGCGGCGATCCGCGCCCGCACGCGACCGCGGTCGAGTAACGCCCAGCGAATCACCGGGTTCAAGACGTTGAAGGACGTACCACTCTCGTCCAAAGCATCGAGATTGCCGGCGACCAGGCCGATCGAGCCGCGTACCTCGACCTGCGGATACAGCCCCGCGGTCTCGACGCCGATACGTGCGGTCGCGGCCGCCAGGTTGCGTTCGGCCGCGGCGATGTCGGCGCGACGCGCCAGCAGTCCCCCCGGGTCGCCGACCCCGAGGGTGCGGAGCGTCAGCCTTTCCCCGGAGGCGCGGGCGACCGGCGGGCTGAAGGCCTGCGGGGCTTCCGCGAGGAGAACGGCCAGCGCATTGCGGGTGGCGGCGCGGCGCCGTTCGAGGTCGGGCACGGCCGCCTCGACGTTGTGCAATAACGCTTCGGCGCGCAACCGGTCGAACTCGTGGGCGGAGCCGGCGCTGACCAGGCGCTCGACCATCTCCAGGCTGTCGCGCTGGTTGCCGGCGATGTCATGGACCACCGCAAGTTCGGCCTCGATGCCCTGTAGCTGGAACCAGGTCATGGCAACCGTAGCCGCGACGCTCGCCTGCACGTTGCGCAGCAGGGCCTCGCGCGAACCCGCCTGCGCCTCGGCGGCCTCCACCGAGCGCCGCACCCGGCCGAACAGGTCGATTTCCCAGGAAGCATCCAGCGCGCCGCGATAGGTCTCGATGTCGCGCTGCTGGCCGGCCGGTGTTTCCACCTCGCCGCGCCGCCGGGCCTGGTAATCGAACGCCGGCCCGCCGCGCGGCAGGAACTCCTCGCGGTTCTCGCGCAGCAGCGCCTTCGCTTCGTCCAGGCGCGCGCCGGCAAGGGCGATGTCGAGGTTCGCCGCGAGCGCCCGCTGGATCAGAGACTCCAGGGCTGGCTCGTCGAACCCGCGCCACCACTCGATTTCCACGCCACTGCCATCGATACCCGCCGGCATCGCGCCGAAGCTGGCCGGTGCGGACGCGCTCGGCGGCGCATAGTCGGGCCCCACCGCGGCACAGCCGCCCAGCAGGATCAGCGCGCTCAACGAAGACCGCAGGTATGGCTTCATGGACGGCCTCCCTCCAGATGCGCCAGGCTGCCGCCGGCGCGTGGCTCCAGGCGCGCCGCCAGTGCCCGTACCAGTACGTAGAACACTGGCGTGAGGAACAGGCCGAACAGCGTCACCCCGAGCATCCCGGCGAATACCGCGACGCCCATGGCCTGGCGCATTTCCGCTCCGGCGCCGCTGGCCATGACCAACGGCACCACGCCGGCGATGAACGCCAGCGAGGTCATCAGGATCGGCCGCAGGCGCAGGCGGCAAGCCTCGACCACCGCCTCCAGCGCACGGGCGCCCTCGGCCTCCAGCGTGCGGGCGAACTCGACGATCAGGATCGCGTTCTTCGCCGCCAGGCCGACCAGCACCACCAGCCCGATCTGGACGAACACGTTGTTGTCGCCGCCCACCAGCCACACCCCGGCGATCGCGCTGAGCAGGCACATCGGCACGATCAGCAGGACCGCCAGCGGCAACAGCCAGCTGTTGTACTGCGCGGCGAGGATCAGGTAGGCCAGCAGCACGCACAGCGGGAAGATGAACAGCGCGCTGTTGCCGGCCAGCTTCTGCTGGTAGGTCAGGTCGGTCCATTCGAAGGTCATGCCCTCGGGCAGCACTTCGCCGGCCAGGCGCTCCATCAACGCCACCGCCTGTCCCGAACTGACGCCGGGAAGCGCGCCGCCGCTGATATCGGCCGACGGATAGCCGTTGTAGTGGATCACCCGGTCGGGACCGGAGCTGGGCGTCACGGTGACGAACGAGGACAGCGGCAACATCGCCCCGGCGGCATTGCGTACCTGCAGGCGCCCGATGGCTTCGGCCTGCATGCGGTGCGGCGCATCGGCCTGGGCAGTGACCTTGTAGGTGCGACCGAAGCGGTTGAAGTCGTTGATGTACAGCGAGCCGAGGTAGACCTGCAATGCCTCGAACACATCGGCCAGGCGAACGCCCTGGCTCTTCACCTTGGTGCGGTCGACCACCACCTCGAGCTGCGGGGCATTGATATCGAAGCTGGTCATCAAGCCCCCGAGCTGGCCGGACTCAGTGGCCTTCATCATCAGCACCTGGGTCTGCCTGGCCAGGGCTTCCAGCCCGGCGCCGCCGCGATCCTCGACCTGCATCTTGAAGCCGCCGATGGTTCCCAGCCCCGGTACCGGCGGCGGCGGGAAGACCCCGAGGAAGCCGTCGGGAATGCTGGCGAACCTGGCTTGCAGGCGCCCGGCGATGGCCAGCGCGCCGAGATCGGCGGAGGTGCGCGATTCGAACGGATCGAGCATGAAGAACATGACCGCGGCGTTCGGCACGTTGACGAAACCGTTCACCGACAGGCCCGGGAAGGCCACGACGCTCTCCACCCCCGGCTCCTCGAGGCCGATCCGGGACATCTGCCTGACCACCGCATCGGTACGCTCCAGCGACGCTCCGTTCGGCAACTGGGC
Organism: Pseudomonas sp. KBN12P06040; assembly: GCF_037574965.1. Lineage (NCBI taxonomy): Bacteria > Pseudomonadati > Pseudomonadota > Gammaproteobacteria > Pseudomonadales > Pseudomonadaceae > Pseudomonas > Pseudomonas sp. KBN12P06040. The sequence continues at coordinate 1,676,592 of NZ_JBBELS010000001.1, read as the reverse complement.
GATGCCGACCAGATAGTACTTGTCCTGCATTGGCACGAAGCCCGGTGGCACCGCCTGGAAACCGACCCAGGTCAGGCCAAGCAGGCCCCCATACACCACCAGGGCCAGGCCGCTCACCCGCACCACCTTGCGCACCGCGTTGCCGTAGGCCTCGGGGGCATTTCGCAACGGTCGGCCGAGGGCCTGGAGCAGTCGCTGGAAACGCCCCGCCACCGCATCTCCGGCCGGCCGCGGACGCAACAGCAGGCCCGCCAGGGCCGGGCTGAGGGTCAGCGAGTTGAGCGCCGACAGGATGGTGGAGATGGCGATGGTCAGGGCGAACTGACGATAGAACTCGCCCTGCAGGCCACTGAGAAAGGCCGTGGGGATGAACACCGCCGCCAGCACCGAGGTGATCGCCATGATCGGCCCGGTGACCTCGTCCATCGCACGCCGCGCGGCCTGGAGCGGCGGCTCGCCGTTCTCGATGTGGCGCTCGACGTTTTCCACCACCACGATGGCGTCATCGACGACGATGCCGATCGACAGCACCAGGCCGAACAGCGACAGGGTATTCAGCGAGAAACCCATCAGATGCATGATGGCGAAGGTGCCGACCAGCGAGACCGGCACGGCCATCAGCGGAATCAGCGAAGCACGCCAGCTACGCAGGAACAGCACCACCACCACCACGACCAGCAGGATCGCCTCCAGCAGGGTGGTGGCCACGGTCTGCAACGAAGCGCGGACGAACACTGTCGGGTCGTAGGCGATGCGCGCGCTCAGGCCGGCCGGGAAGTTGCCTTCGAGCCTCGCCACGATGGCACGCACCGCCTCGGCGGTATCCAGCGCGTTGGCTCCGGGGCTCTGGACGATCTGCAAGGCCACCGCCGGCTCGCCGTCCAGCAGGCTGCGCAGCGCATAGGCATCGCCGCCCATCTCGATCCGCGCGACGTCGCGCAGGCGCGTCACCTGGCCGTCGGCGCCGGTGCGGACGATGATGTCGCCGAACTGCTCTTCGTCGCTCAGGCGCCCGAGGGTATTCACCGTGACCTGGAAGGCCGCGGTGGAGTCCGGCGCCTGGCCGACAGCGCCGGCCGCCACCTGGACGTTCTGTTCGCGAACCGCGGCGATCACCTCGCCCGCCGTCAGCCCGCGCGCGGCGATCAGGTCGGGGTCGAGCCACAGGCGCATGCTGTATTCGCCGGCGCCCCACACCACCACATCGCTGATCCCCGGCAGGCGCAGCAGTTCGTCGCGCACCTGGAGGTAGGCGTAGTTCGAGATGTACAGCGGGTCGTAGCGTTGTTCCGGCGACAGCAGGTGCACCACCATGAGGATGTCCGGCGAGGTCTTCTGGGTGACCACGCCCTGCCGCTGCACCTCGTCGGGCAGGCGCGAGAGCACCCGCGAGACCCGGTTCTGCACCTGGATCTGGGCCATGTCGGGATCGATGTGCTGGTCGAAGGTGATGGTCAGGATCATTCGCCCGTCGGTGGCCGACTGCGAGGACATGTACAGCATCCCCTCGACCCCGGTGATCGCCTGCTCCAGTGGCGTCGCCACCGTCTGCGCGATCACGTCGGGGTTGGCGCCGGGATAGGCGGTGGTCACCTGCACGGTCGGCGGCGTCACCGCCGGGTATTCGCTCAGCGGCAACTGGAAGAACGAAACGATGCCTCCGATCATCATCAGCACCGAAAGAACGATGGCGAAGATCGGCCTATCGATGAAGAAGCGTGGGAATGTCATTGTGCGGCCCCCACGGTCTTCGACAGGTCGACGGGCGTGCCATCGATTTCCGCAAGGAGCGGCGTGATCTGCATGTCCGGCCGCACCAGGCCCTTGACGACGATGCGCTCGCCCGGCTGCAGGCCCTGGCGGACGACCCGCAGGCCGTCGACCATCGGGCCAAGTTCCACCGGCCGGTACTGGGTCTTGTTGCCTTCGTCGACGACCAGCACATAGCGCCGGCCCTGGTCGGTGCCGATGGAATGGTCGGCGACCAGCACCTGCGCGCGAGGCTTGCCGGTCTCCAGCCTGACCTTGGCGAACAGCCCCGGCGTCAGTTGCCCGTCCGGGTTGTCGACCACCGCCCGAACCCGGACCGTGCCGGTCCCGCGGTCGGCGGCATTGGCGAGGAAATCGAGGCGACTGCTTCGTCCATAGGACTCGTCGGTGAGCAACGCCACCTTGACCCTGGGGGCCTGCTCGCCCTCCCTGCCGCGGGTCGGCGCCAGGGCCTGCAGGTAGGTGCGCTCGTCGACATCGAAGTACACGTACAGCGGATCGACCGAGACGATGCTGGTCAGCGCGGTGACGCCATTGGTGACGTAGTTGCCCTCGGTGACCTGGATATGCCCGACACGCCCGCCGATCGGTGCCGTCACCCGCGTGAAGCCGAGATCCAGTTGCGCCGCGTCGAGGGCGGCCCTGGCCGCATCGACCTGGGCCTTGCTGGCATTGCGCGAGGCGATGGCGCTGTCGAGCCGCTCCCGGGCGACGACCTTCCGCGCATACAGCAGCTCGGCTCGCTCGTGTTCGGTGCGCGCCAGCAACGCCGCGGCCTCGGCCTCGCGCAGGCGTGCCCTGGCGGCATCCTGCGCCGCCTTGAACACGCGCGGGTCGATGAGGAACAGTTGCTGGCCCTTCTCTACCAGGCGGCCTTCCGGCACCGTAACGTCCTGGATGTAGCCGGCGACGCGCGGCCGTAGTTCTACCTGCTCGACAGCGGTCAGCGAGCCGGTGAACTCGGCGTAGGGTGTCACCGGGCGAACCACCACCTCGGCGACGGGAACGCTTGGCGGGGCGCTCGCCGCCCCGGGCGGCGCCGATTCCCCGCAGCCAGCGATAAGGGCCGCGACGCCTAGCGTCGCGGTGATGCGGATGAAGTGTCTGAGATTCATTGTTATGCCTTCCTGGTCTGAGCCTGCGTGGCCTGGCTGGACGAAACCGCTTCCGTGGCCGGTTATCGACCTTGACACCTTGGTAAGGTCAACCCCCCTTTTTCCGTCCTCATGGCGAAGGCGCAGCGAGCTTTCGGCAGCTCACCGGAGGCGGGACACCTGGCACGCTCGGAGACGCAGCGGGCAGCCCGGGAGGGTGGCGGAGGCAGGCCGACCGGCTATCGACGGCCAGCTCAGGGAAGAGGCGAAAAACCCTGTAGGAAGGGAAGTCCGGCAAAGGGCCGGTCGCCGGGACGGGGACGATCCCGATCTCGCAGCCGGTTGCCGGCCGCATGGTAAAATCCGCCTTTGACCGTGAAGCTCGAGGCACTGAAAATGCGCATTCTCCATACCATGATCCGGGTCGGAAACATCGATCGCTCGATCGATTTCTATACCCGGGTGCTAGGCATGACCCTGCTCAGGAAGAACGACTATCCCGACGGCCAGTTCACCCTCGCCTTCGTGGGCTATGGCAACGAGGCGGATTCCGCGGTGATCGAGCTTACCCACAACTGGGGCGTGGATGCCTACGAGATCGGCACCGGCTACGGCCATATCGCCATCGAGGTCGACGACGCCTACCAGGCCTGCGACGACATCCGCAACAACGGCGGCCAGGTCACCCGCGAAGCCGGGCCGATGAAGCACGGCACCACCGTGATCGCCTTCGTGACCGACCCGGACGGCTACAAGATCGAACTGATCCAGAAGTCTTCCTGAACGGCCCCGGCTATCGCTTTCAGCAATCAGGAACGAAGAACCCCGGCTCATGGCCGGGGTTCTTCGTTCCATCGCAGGCGGCGCACGTCGGTCAGGACAGCGTGCGGCCCTTGTTCGCGGCGATGCGCATGCGCAGCGCGTTGAGCTTGATGAAGCCCGCGGCATCGGCCTGGTTGTAGGCGCCGCCGTCTTCCTCGAAGGTCGCGATGTTGGCGTCGAACAGCGAGTCGTCGGACTTGCGGCCCACCACCACGACGTTGCCCTTGTACAGCTTCAGGCGCACTACGCCGTTCACGTTGACCTGCGAGGCGTCGATCATCTGCTGCAGCATCAGGCGCTCCGGGCTCCACCAGTAGCCGGTGTAGATCAGGCTGGCGTACTTGGGCATCAGCTCGTCTTTCAGGTGGGCCACTTCGCGGTCCAGGGTGATCGACTCGATGGCGCGGTGGGCCTTGAGCATGATGGTGCCGCCGGGGGTCTCGTAGCAGCCACGGGACTTCATGCCGACATAGCGGTTCTCGACGATGTCGAGGCGGCCGATGCCGTTGATCCCGCCGACGCGGTTCAGCTCGGTGAGCACCTCGGCCGGGGTCATGTCCTTGCCGTCGATGGCGACGATGTCGCCCTTGCGGTAGGTCAGCTCGATGTAGGTCGGGGTGTCCGGCGCGTTTTCCGGGGAAGCGGTCCACTTCCACATGTCTTCTTCGTGCTCGGTCCAGGTATCTTCCAGCACGCCGCCTTCGTAGGAGATATGCAGGAGGTTGGCGTCCATCGAGTACGGCGACTTCTTCTTGCCGTGGCGCTCGATCGGGATGCCGTGCTTCTCGGCATAGTCCATCAGCTTCTCGCGGGACAGCAGGTCCCACTCGCGCCAGGGCGCGATCACCTTGACGCCGGGCTTCAGCGCGTAGGCGCCCAGCTCGAAGCGGACCTGGTCGTTGCCCTTGCCGGTGGCGCCGTGGGAGATGGCGTCGGCGCCGGTCTCGTTGGCGATCTCGATCAGGCGCTTGGCGATCAGCGGACGAGCGATGGAAGTGCCCAGCAGGTACTCGCCTTCGTAGACGGTGTTGGCGCGGAACATCGGGTAGACGAAGTCGCGGACGAATTCTTCGCGCAGGTCGTCGATGTAGATTTCCTTGACGCCCATCGCGCGGGCCTTGGCGCGAGCCGGTTCGACTTCCTCGCCCTGGCCGAGGTCGGCGGTGAAGGTCACCACTTCGCAGTTATAGGTATCTTGCAACCACTTCAGAATTACCGAGGTATCCAGGCCGCCGGAATACGCCAGGACTACCTTCTTCACATCCGCCATGCCATCACTCCACGGGGGTCGTCACGAAAAGCGACAATTCTACGCAGGGCATTCGGGAAATTACAGAGGGGCGACAGCTTTAGACGCAAAAGCGACAGATTCTATCGTTTGCGCGACTCAAACCGTGGGTTTTCCCTGAAGCGAGGCGGCCGGAGGCTTCGGTGCGGCAGGTTCTGCCGCGGGCGGCGCCGGCTTGTCCTCGGCCTTCGGCGCTTCCGTCGCCGGCTCGACCACCGCCTCGCGCGACAGGTGCACGGTGACCCGGCGGTTGCGCGCACGGTTGGCGGCGCTGTTGTTGGCCACCAGCGGGTAGCGCTCGCCGTAGAAGCGCACGTTGATCTGGCTTTCCGGCACCCCGTTGCTCTTCAGGTACTCCTGCACCGCCAGCGCGCGGCGGCGCGACAGGTCGCGGTTGGTCAGGCGGTTGCCGCTGTTGTCGGAGTGCCCGTCGAGTTCGATCCGGTTGATGCTCGGATCGGCCTTGAGCAGTTGCAGGATGATGTCCAGCTTGGCTCGCGCCACGTCGTTCAGCGCCGTGCCGCCGTCGGGGAAGCCGACCTGGGCCAGCTTGACCTGCTCGAAGTTCACCGGCAGCAGCTTGGCGATGCAGGCCTGGTACTGGCTGTAGACGCTGGCGAAGCGCGCCGGCAGCAGGCGCACCTCCAGGCGATCGCCCTGCCAGGTGCGATGGCGGACCAGCGGGCTGCGCCCCTCGAGCAGGCCGGTGAGCAACCGACCGGCCTGTTGCTGGCTGCTGTTGAACGGCACCTCGCCGCTGCCGATGCTGACCTGGCCAAGGTTGATGTCGCCCTGTCCCGGTCGCCAGGGCGGCGCGGCAGCCAGCAGGGTCGCCGACCCGCGCCCCAGCCACTGGGCCTCGGGCTTCAGGCGGAAGGTCGCCTGCTCGCCGGCACGCCGGACGAACTCGCCGACCCCGAAATTCGCCACCGGCTGCGACAGGCGGCATTCGAACTGGTCGCCTTCGACCTTCCACTCGACGCTCTCCAGCCGCGTCTGGAAGGTCACCGCCAGTGCCGGCAGGCTGCTGAGCAGGAAAGGCAATAGAAGAAGGCGCGGCTGCACGACGGCGGGCTCCGGGAAAGCGTCCAAATACGAAGGATGTATCGGACGGGCCGGACAAAACTTGATAGCGAGTGCCCCGCCCCCCCTTTTCCGGTAGCATTTCCCCCCACGAAATCCCGTCCTGGAAGCCCCATGTCCGACCGTCTCACCCTCCTGCGCCCCGACGACTGGCACATTCACCTGCGTGACGGTGCCGCGCTGGCCAATACCGTCGGCGACGCCGCCCGCACCTTCGGCCGCGCCATCGTCATGCCGAACCTGGTGCCGCCGGTGCGCAACGCCGCCGAAGCCGACGCCTACCGGCAGCGCATCCTCGCCGCCCGCCCCGCCGCCAGCCGCTTCGAGCCGCTGATGGTGCTGTACCTCACCGACCGCACCAGCGCTGAGGAAATCCGTACCGCCAAGGCCAGCGGCTTCGTGCATGCCGCCAAGCTCTATCCGGCAGGCGCCACCACCAACTCGGACTCTGGCGTGACCCGCATCGACAATATCTTCGAAGCGCTCGAGGCGATGGCCGAGGTCGGCATGCCGCTGCTGGTGCATGGCGAGGTGACCCGCGCCGAGGTCGACGTATTCGATCGTGAGAAGCAGTTCATCGACGAGCACCTGCGCCGGGTGGTCGAGCGCTTCCCGACCCTGAAAGTGGTCTTCGAGCACATCACCACCGGCGACGCCGCCCAGTTCGTCCGGGAAGCCCCGGCCAACGTCGGCGCGACCATTACCGCCCATCACCTGCTGTACAACCGCAACCACATGCTGGTCGGCGGTATCCGTCCGCATTTCTATTGCCTGCCGATCCTCAAGCGCAACACCCACCAGGAAGCCCTGCTGGACGCCGCGGTGAGCGGCAACCCGAAATTCTTCCTCGGCACCGACTCGGCGCCGCACGCCCGCCACGCCAAGGAAGCCGCCTGCGGTTGCGCCGGCTGCTACAGCGCCTACGCCGCCATCGAGCTGTATGCCGAGGCCTTCGAACAGCGCAATGCGCTGGACAAGCTGGAAGGCTTCGCTAGCCTGCATGGCCCGGATTTCTATGGCTTGCCGCGCAACACCGACCGGATCACCCTGGTCCGCGAGGAGTGGCAGGCGCCCGCCAGCCTCCCCTTCGGCGACTTCGACGTGGTGCCGCTGCGCGCCGGCGAGACACTCCGCTGGAAACTGCTGGAGGCCGGGGCATGAGCGAAGACAACTTCGACGACGAATTCGACGGCAGTCTCCCCAGCGGCCCGCGCCATCCGATGGCGCGCCGCTTCCGCGGCTACCTGCCGGTAGTGGTGGACGTCGAGACCGGCGGCTTCAACTCGGCCACCGACGCGCTGCTGGAAATCGCCGCGACCACCGTCGGCATGGACGAGAAAGGCTTCCTGTTCCCGGAACACACCTACTTCTTCCGCATCGAGCCCTTCGAAGGCGCCAACATCGAGCCGGCCGCGCTGGAATTCACCGGCATCAAGCTCGACCACCCGCTACGCATGGCGGTGCAGGAGGAAGCGGCACTCACCGAGATCTTCCGCGGCATCCGCAAGGCGCTGAAGGCCAATGGCTGCAAGCGGGCGATCCTGGTCGGCCACAACAGCAGCTTCGACCTCGGTTTCCTCAATGCCGCCGTGGCGCGTACCGGGATCAAGCGCAATCCGTTCCATCCCTTCTCCAGCTTCGACACCGCCACCCTGGCTGGCCTCGCCTACGGCCAGACGGTCCTGGCCAAGGCCTGCCAGGCCGCCGGCATGGAGTTCGACAACCGCGAGGCGCACTCGGCACGCTACGACACCGAGAAGACCGCCGAGCTGTTCTGCGGCATCGTCAACCGCTGGAAGGAAATGGGCGGCTGGATGGATGACGACGACTGAGCCTCGGCCCACTTAGGCGGATAACGCCAGGACGTTATCCGTCCTACGCGACCGGTCAGGCAATCTCCCCCTCTTCGGAGCGAGGCGCGTGACCTGGGATGGGGCTGCCGGCCCTCGCGAGCCCATGAAAAAGCCCCGCCGAAGCGGGGCTTTTTCCAACGCGCGAAGCAGGCTCTTCTTACAGCTTGCTGGCGTTCTCGGCCAGGTACTTGGCCACGCCTTCGGGCGATGCGGTCATGCCCTTGTCGCCCTTCTTCCAGTTGGCCGGGCAGACTTCGCCGTGCTCCTCATGGAACTGCAGGGCATCGACCAGACGCAGCAGCTCGTCCATGTTGCGGCCCAGCGGCAGGTCGTTGACGATCTGCGAGCGCACAACGCCTTCCTTGTCGATCAGGAACGCGCCACGGAAGGCCACGCCACCGTCGGACTCGACGTCATAGGCCTTGGCGATCTCGTGCTTGGTGTCGGCCGCCAGGGTGTACTTGACGGCGCCGATGCCGCCCTTGTCCACCGGGGTGTTGCGCCAGGCGTTGTGGGTGAAGTGGGAGTCGATGGAAACGCCGATCACCTCGACGTTGCGCGCCTGGAATTCCGGGATGCGGTGGTCCAGGGCGATCAGCTCGGACGGGCAGACGAAGGTGAAGTCCAGCGGATAGAAGAACACCAGGCCGTACTTGCCCTTGATGGCCTCGGACAGGGTGAAGCTCTCGACGATCTCGCCATTGCCCAGTACCGCGGCAACGTTGAAGTCAGGCGCTTTCTTACCTACGAGTACGCTCATTCCATGTCTCCTTTAAGCGGAAGGTTGAAGGACGGCACCGCAGCCTGCCGGCTCCTCGTGAAGCCTCGATGGCAGGGGCGCCGTTCCCCGGGAAACAACCATCATACACCCCGCCCCAGCCGGCGCTAAGTCTTTGTCCGACAAAGCCATTTGTCGGGGGGCGAAAAAAACCCGACTAAAACGCTCCAGGGAACTTTGACAATCATTCTCATTATTATTAGTATCTTTTCCAACTCAACTTCCCAGTAGCCAGATCGCCATGTACGTCTGCCTCTGCCAAGGTGTTACCGACAACCAGATCCGCGATGCCATCTACGAAGGCTGCTGCAGCTATCGTGAGGTTCGCGAAGCCACCGGCGTCGGTACCCAGTGCGGCAAGTGCGCATGCCTGGCCAAGCAGGTGGTACGCGAAACCCTCAACGACCTGCAGAGTGCCCAGCCGGTACCGGCGTTCGGGACTACGGCGTTCGTCGCTGCCTGAAAAATATTTTTTATCCCTCTTTCAGAAGAACCGGGCCTGGCGCCCGGTTTTTTTATGCCTTCAATTCAATGACTTAGCGGCAGAACGCGGAAAGAAAACATTCGTATTCATATTCTTTTTCCCTTATATTTCAATAACTTAGGTTTGACACCCTGCTTCGTCGCGGCCAAACTTGGCGAATCACACCCACTACGACGGCAGGATTCGGCATGAAAGGCGACAAGAAAGTCATCCAGCACCTCAACAAGATCCTCGGCAACGAGCTGATCGCGATCAACCAGTACTTCCTCCACTCGCGCATGTGGAACGACTGGGGCCTGAAGCGCCTCGGCGCCCACGAGTACCACGAGTCGATCGACGAGATGAAGCATGCCGACAAGCTCATCGAGCGCATCCTGTTCCTCGAAGGCCTGCCCAACCTGCAGGACCTCGGCAAGCTGCTGATCGGCGAGAACACCCAGGAAATGCTGCAGTGCGACCTGAACCTGGAGCTGAAGGCGACCAAGGACCTGCGCGAAGCCATCGTGCATTGCGAGCAGGTGCACGACTACGTCAGCCGCGACCTGCTGAAGGACATCCTGGAGTCGGAAGAAGAGCACATCGACTACCTGGAGACCCAACTGGGCCTGATCCAGAAAGTCGGCCTGGAGAACTACCTGCAGTCGCACATGCACGAAGACGACTGATCGGGAACCACGACGAAGCGCCGGCGGCCTGCCCCGTCGGCGCTTTTTTCTTGCCCGCCAGAAAGCCTCAGGCGCTGCGCGGCCTGCGCCGGACCAGATCGGCGCGCAGGGCCAGCAACAGGCAAAGACCGACCAGCACCAGCAATGCCCAGCGCAGGCCGATCTCGTGGGCCAGCAGGCCGATCAGCGGCGGCCCCATCAGCAGTCCGCCATACCCCACGGTAGAGACGGCGGCGACCCCGATCACCGGATCGATGCCCGGCTGGTTGCCAGCAGCGCTGATCACGATCGGCACCATCACCGACAGTCCCAGGCCAACCACCCCGAAACCGGCGATGCTCAGCGCCGGCCAGGGGCTGAACAGCGCCACCAGCATGCCCAGCGTGGCCAGCGAACCCAGGCCGCGCAGCAATGGCGCATCGTCGATGCGTCCGCGCAGGCGGTCGCCGAACAGGCGCCCCACCACCATCGCCGCGGAAAACGCCGCGAAGCCCAGCGCCGCCACCCGCTCGGAAGCATCCAGAACGCTGTGCAGGAACAGCGCGCTCCAGTCAGCCACGCCGCCCTCGGAAACGAACGCGCAGAGAATCAGCAGGCCCAGGCCGAGCAAGGCCCGCGGCGGCAAGGTGAAGCCGCCGCCCTTGCGCGCGCCCGCCTTGCTCGGGTCCGGCGGAAGCAACGCGCGTACGAAGAATGGCAGGCTCAGCAGGCCGAGTGCGGTGAGAATGAGGAAATGCCAGAACGGCGTCAGTCCGGCCAGGGCCGCGGCGCTCAACGCACCGACCAGGCAGCCGAGGCTGTACATGCCATGCAGCATGGACATGCAGGGCTTGCCGAGCAGGCGCTCGACATCCACCGCCTGGATGTTCATCGCCACGTCCATCCCGGCGAAGCTCACGCCCAGCACGTAGAAGGCCAGGGCCAGTTGCCACCAGCCCTGGCTCAGGCCGAGCAGCGGAAACACCAGCAGCATGATCAGGCAACCGCCGATCACTACGCTGCGACTGCCGATGCGCTGGACCAGAAAACCGCTCAACGGGAACGCCGTGAGCGCGCCGACCCCGACGCCGAGCAGGGCCTGGCCGAGCGCGCGCTCGTCCAGCTGGGTCTGCTCCTTGAGCGCCGGGATGCGTCCCATCAGGTTGCCGATGACCAGCCCGGCCATGGCGAAGAAATAGATGCAAGCCAGGCGACCCTGGCGAGGATTGACTTCCGACATGGAGGCTCCCGGTTTCCTTGCTGGCTTCTCCGGACAAAAAAGAAACCCCGCACAAGGCGGGGCTCTTCGTCGGATGCGCGGATCAGGCGTTGGCTTTGGCCGCCGCGTCCTTGACCAGGGTCTGCAGTTCGCCCTTCTCGAACATCTCGGCGAGGATGTCGCTGCCACCGACCAGTTCGCCATTGACCCACAGTTGCGGGAAGGTCGGCCAGTTCGCGTACTTCGGCAGGTTGGCGCGGATTTCCGGGTTCTGCAGGATGTCGACGTAGGCGAACTTCTCGCCACAGGCCATCAGCACCTGGGCCGCGCGCGAGGAGAAACCGCACTGCGGGGCGTTCGGCGAACCCTTCATGTACAGCAGGATGGGGTTGTTGGCGATCTGCTCTTTAATGGTTTCGATGATGTCCATGGCTTACCTCAACAGGAACGTTTCGACACGGTAACTCGGCAAATAATGACCGGTATTGTATCGGAAAGCCTAGCGCGACGCTCGGCTTTACTCTCGCGTTCCGTCGACCCGCTCAGGCCGCTTCCACCTCCACCGGCAGGCCGTTGAGCGCGGCGTTGCCCGACAGCAGGTCGAGATGACGCTCGTCGGTCAGGTCGTTGGCGCTGGCGCCGGCCTGGGCGCGGGCGATCGCCAGTTGCACGCCGGGCCGCGCGTGGCCCCAGCCGTGCGGCAGGCTGACCACCCCGGGCATCATCTCGCTGCTCGCCGCCACCTCCACCTCGACGCTGCCGACCCGCGAGCGCACCCGCACCCGCTGCCCGTCGACCAGGCCGCGACCCTCCAGGTCCCGCGGGTGCATCAGCAACTGGTGACGCGGCTTGCCCTTCACCAGGCGATGGTAGTTGTGCATCCAGGAATTGTTGCTGCGCACGTGGCGTCGTCCGATCAGCAGCAACTGGTCGGACGCAGGCAGTGGCTGTGCGGCGAAGCGTTGCAGGTCGTCGACGAACAGCGGCGGCGCGGCCTGGATGCGCTGGCCGACGGTCTTCAGGCGCGGCGCCAGGTTCGGCCGCAGCGGCCCGAGGTCGATGCCGTGGGGATGTTCGCGCAGAGTGGCCAGGCTCAGCCTGTGCTCGGAACGGTCGCCGTAGGCACCAGCGCGCAGGCCCAGGTCGATCATCTGCTGCGGTTCCAGGGTCGGTTTCAGCTCCAGGCCGTTGCGCGCGGCGAAGGCCCGCGCCAGGCCGACGAAGATCTCCCAGTCGTGCAGCGCACCCTCGGGACGCGGCAGCACAGCCTCGTTGAAACGGGTCACGTTACGCACGGCGAAGACGTTGAAGGTGGTGTCGTAGTGATCGTGCTCCAGCGGCGCGGTGGGCGGCAGGATGAGATCGGCGTAGCGGGTCGTCTCGTTGATGTAGAGGTCGATGCTGAGCATGAACTCCAGGCCGTCCAGGGCCTGTTCGAGCCGCCTCCCGTTGGGCGTGGACAGCACCGGGTTGCCGGCTACCGTGACCAGCGCGCGCACCTGCCCCTCGCCTTCGCCGAGGATTTCTTCCGCCAATGCCGCCACCGGCAGTTCGCCGCCATATTCCGGCAGCCCCGAGACGCGGCTGCGCCAACGGTCGAAGTGGCCACCCGAGGTACTCGCCACCAGGTCCAGGGCCGGCGAGGTGCACAGCGCGCCACCGACCCGGTCGAGGTTGCCAGTGACCAGGTTGATCAGTTGCACCAGCCACTGGCAGAGCGTGCCGAAGGCCTGGGTGGAAACGCCCATCCGGCCATAGCAGACCGCCCGTTCGGCGGCGGCGAAATCCCGCGCCAGTTGGCGAATGCTTTCGGCCGGCACGCCACAGCGCACGCTCATGGACTCGGCGTCGAAGACCGCGACCGCCTCGCGCACCCGCTCCAGCCCGTCGACCGGCAGCGGCGTGGGGCGACCGAGGTGCTCCTCGAACAGGGTGTTGAGTATCCCGAGCAACAGCGCCGCATCCTGGCCGGGACGAATGAACAGGTGCCGGTCGGCGATAGCCGCGGTCTCGCTGCGCCGGGGATCGACCACCACCAGCCGGCCGCCGCGGGCCTTCAGCGCCTTCAGGCGCTTCTCCACGTCCGGCACGGTCATGATGCTGCCGTTGGACGCCAGCGGGTTGCCGCCGAGCACCAGCATGAAGTCGGTGTGGTCGATGTCGGGGATCGGGATCAACAAACCATGGCCGTACATCTGCTGGCTGACCAGGTGATGCGGCAACTGGTCGACGGAAGTCGCGGAGAAGCGGTTGCGCGTTTTCAGCAGGCCGAGGAAGTAGTTGCTATGGGTCATCAGGCCGTAGTTGTGCACGCTCGGATTGCCCTGGTAGACCGCCACCGCATCGTTGCCATGGCGCTCGCGGATCTCGCCGAGGCGGCTGGCCACCAGCGCGAAGGCCTCGTCCCAGCCGATCGGCTGCCACTCGCTGCCGACCCGGCGCAACGGCTGGCGCAGGCGGTCGGGGTCGTCCTGGATGTCCTGCAGGGCCACCGCCTTGGGACAGACATGGCCGCGGCTGAAGCTGTCCTGCGGGTCGCCCTTGATCGAGCGGATCCGCGGCACGCCGCCCTCGTCGCTCTCGGTCTCGATGGCGAGCCCGCAGATGGCCTCGCAGAGATGGCACGCACGGTAGTGGAGGGTCTTGCTCATGGCTCGCCTCTTCATTGTCGTCGCCGGCCGTCGCGGCCCGGCGCGTACGCGAGGACCAGACGACCGGTCTAGTCGTCGAATCGGCACTATGCGGCGCCTTCCGCCGCCGCGCCAGCAGCGTCAGTCGGCTGAATCGCCAGGCATCAGGCTGGCCGATGGGCGCGGTAGAGGGGAGGCGTGCCGTTTGTCCGGCTGTCAACTATCCACCTGGGAATTCCGGCGCGGCGAAAGCCGGTGCTAAACCTTGTCTCTTCGAGTCCGCCCCTGTCCGACAAGACCAATAAAGCGTGGAGACCGCATGACCGACGCCCGCCCCTTCCGCCCTCACCCCACCTCGTTGTCAGCCGCCCTGCTGCTGGGCGCCTGGATCGCCCAGCCGGCCACGGCCGCCTATGTCGAAACCGGTCGGCCCGGCGATCCGGCCAGTTGGCGCTCCGCCGAATACCAGCAGGACTGGGGCCTGGAACGGATGCGGGCCGACCAGGCCTATGCCGCCGGCATCGACGGCCAGGGCGTGAAGATCGGCGAGATGGACTCCGGTTTCGACCCGAGCCATCCGGATACCCCCGCCTCGCGCTACCAGCCGGTGACGGCCAGCGGCACCTATGTCGACGGCACGCCGTTCAGCGTCAGCGGCGCGATGAACGGCAACAACGACTCCCACGGCACCCACGTCGGCGGCACCCTCGGCGCCTCGCGCGACGGCGTCGGCATGCACGGGGTGGCCTACGCGGCACAGGTGTACGTCGCCAACACCAACCAGAACGACAGCTTCCTGTTCGGCCCGACGCCCGACCCGAACTATTTCAAGGCCGCCTACCAGGCGCTGGCCGACGCCGGGGTGCGGGCGATCAACAACAGTTGGGGCAGCCAGCCCAAGGACGTCAGCTACGAGACCCTCGACGGCCTGCACGCCGCCTATGCCCAGCACTACGGGCGCTCCACCTGGCTGGACGCCGCCGCCGGTGTCTCCCGCCAGGGCGTGATCAACGTCTTCAGCGCCGGCAACAGCGGCTACGCCAACGCCAGCGTGCGCTCCGCCCTGCCCTACTTCCAGCCGGACCTGGAAGGCCACTGGCTGGCCGTGTCCGGCCTCGACCAGCAGAACGGCCAGCGCTACAACCGCTGCGGCATCGCCAAGTACTGGTGCATCACCACGCCCGGCCGCCTGATCAACAGCACCATGCCCGGCGGCGGCTACGCCAACAAGTCCGGTACCTCGATGGCCGCGCCCCACGCCACCGGCGCGCTGGCCCTGGTCATGCAGCGCTATCCGTACCTGAACAACGAGCAGGCGCTGCAGGTTCTGCTGACCACCGCCACCCAGCTCGACGGCACGCCGACCGGCGCCCCCACCGACACCGTCGGCTGGGGCGTGCCGGATCTCGGTCGGGCGATGCATGGGCCTGGACAATTGCTCGGCCGCTTCGAGGCCAACCTTCCGGCCGGCCTGCGCGACGAATGGAGCAACCCGATTTCCGATAGCGCCCTGCTCCAGCGCCAGGCCGAGGACGCCGCCGAGCACGCGGCCTGGCAGCGGACGCTGAAGGACAAGGGCTGGGAAAACGGCTTGCCGGCCGGTGCCAGCCAGCAGGAACGCACCGACTATGCCATCGGCATGGCCCGCGACCAGGCCGCCGCCCAGCGCCAGTACCAGGGCAGCCTGGTCAAGGCCGGAGCCGGCAGCCTGGTCCTGAGCGGCGACAGCACCTATCGCGGGCCGACCCTGGTCGATGGCGGGCTGCTGAGCGTCGACGGTTCGCTGCTGTCCGCCGTCGAAGTCAATGCCGGCGGCACCCTCGGCGGCAACGGCAGGATCGGCGGCCTGCTGGCGCGCTCCGGCGGCACGGTGGCCGCGGGCAACTCCATCGGCACCCTGGAGGTCGCCGGGGACCTGCGCTTCGAATCCGGCTCGACCTACGCGGTGGAGCTTTCGGAAAGCGCCAGCGACCGGATCGTCGCCAGCGGCAAGGCGAGCATCGCGGGCGGCAATGTCACCCTGGCCATGGAAAACAGCCCTGACCTGCTCAGCCAGTCCCAGGTCGAGAGCCTGGTCGGCCGCCGCTACGACATCCTCGACGCCGCCGGCGGCATCGAGGGGCGCTTCGACGCGGTATTGCCGAACTACCTGTTCCTCGGCGGCACCCTGGACTACGCGGCCAACGCCATCCGCCTGGATATCGGACGCAACGGCACGGCCCTCGCCAGCGTCGCGCAGACGCCCAACCAGGCGGCGGTCGCTGGTGCCGTGGAAGCGCTCGGCGCCGGCAACCCGGTCTACGAAAGCCTGCTCCTGTCGGAAAACGCCGCAACCGCCCAACGGGCCTTCCAGCAATTGTCCGGGGAAATCTACCCGGCGCTCGCCGGCCTGTTGCTCAACGACAGCCGCTATCTGCGCGACAGCGTCAGCGAACGCCTGCGCCAGGCCAGCGACGGCGAGGCCGGCGGGGAGGCTCCCGAAGGCTGGTTCAAGGCGCTCGGCTCCTGGGGCAAGAGTGCCGATGGCAGCCACGGCAGCGAAGGCTACCGGCATTCGGTCGGCGGCTTCCTGCTCGGCGTCGACAGCCAGGTCGCCAGCGACACGCGCCTCGGCCTGGTGGCCGGCTACAGCAACAGCTCGCTGAACATGGACAGTAGCCTGCAATCCTCCGCCAGCATCGACAGCTACCACCTCGGCGCCTACCTCGGCCGGCAATTGCAGCAATGGCGCCTGAGCCTCGGCGCGGCGCACGCCTGGCACCGCGCCGAGGTCAAGCGCGACCTGCAATACGGCGCCGTGGCCGGCAAGCAGAAGGCCAAGCTCGACGCACAGAGCAGCCAGTTGTTCGCCGAGGCCGCCTACGCGTTGGGCTGGCGCAGCCTGGAGCTGGAACCCTTCGCCGGGCTGGCCTACGTGCACGTCGCCAGCGATGACTTCCGCGAACGCGGTAGTGCCGCGGCCCTGGAGGGTGGCGACGACAACCTGGACGCCGCCTTCACCACCCTGGGCCTGCGCGCGAAACGGCATTTCGAGCTGGATGCCGAACGCCGCCTGGCGCTCTCCGGCACCCTCGGCTGGCGCCACAACCTGAGCGACACCACCCCGCAACGCCACCTGGCGTTCGCCAGCGGCAGCCAGCCATTCAGCGTGGAAAGCGTGGCCCTGTCCCGCGACGCCGCGCTGCTCGGCGTCGACGCCAGCCTCGCGGTGAATCGCGAAGTGAGCGTGCGGCTGGGCTACAACGGCCTGCTGGGCAGCCGCGAGAAGGACCATGGCGTCGGACTGGCCGTCGACTGGCGTTTCTGACTTCGGTTACGAGGGCATGCCGTCCGTTGGATGGGTTCCGGCGGGCGGCAAGGGGAAAAAGCCACTTCATTGCCCTCGGTCACGAAACCGCTGCAAATATGAGAAAAAGACCTAACTAAAGGATTCATGCGAAATGCATAGCGCTATACTGTCCATCCAGCGCTGTACTATCCCTTCCAGCGCTGATCGCGACCCGGTGCCCGCACCACCGTGCCGCACGAGCCCCGGAGATCCGCACCTCCGGGGCTCACCTTTTGCTCCTCTCGCGCCCTCCTTCCCCGGCTGAGCCCCTGCCCCTGCAAATCCGCGACGAATGGCCGCAATCCGGCAATCCGATGAACGAGCGGCCGAACGGCGGGCGCCCAGGCTGCCTGCGCACAGTCGCTGAACGGGTCAGGCCTGGCGGAAGAAGATCATGCCGAACAGCACCGCCAGGGCGCTGAGGAACGACAACCCGGTTTGCCCCAGGACCACCAGGATCGCGGCCGCCGCCGTGCTCAGCGCATGCCAGCCCCAGAGCAGGCACGACAGGTTGAGGACGATGCCGGCCAGGGCCAGGTGACGCTTGCGGCTACGCCTGAGCAGGCCGGCCAGGCCCAGCACCAGGCCGCAGGTCGATACCGCGAAGACCGCCAGCAAGGCGGCGAACAGGCCGAGCAGATGGTTCTCGTCGCTGAGGTCGATCCGCTCGCCGAGCGCCAGCGCCATCACCGCCAGCGCGATGGCGACCCCGGCCAGGGCGAGGAACAGCGACAGGCCGCCCAGCCGCGATTGGCGCAATGGCCGTGCCGGCGGCGCGGCGGCGAGTGTTTCTCCCGTGTGCATGTTCGACCTCCCTGGTCCGAAACCCGCCTCCTCCATGAAGGCATTCGGGCGCGCACAGCATAAAGCGTCGCCCCGCTCAACCGATAGATCGACGAGGCGGGACTTTGGCGGCGGGACAACCGCGAAGACCCGGAAAAACCCCGTAACCCGCGCCTTCCAAGCCCCTCCTTGTGTTTCCGCGACATTTCCTTATAAGATCGCGCCTTCCCCTATTTTCCCGCACGTTGCGGTCCCGCCGCAGGTCCAGTCCCGTTTTCTCTCGCGAAAGCCGGCCAGTGCCTCGGCCAGCAGTAAAAATAAAAGGTAGTCAGCGATGAGCGTACGGCACTTTCTCTCGTTTATGGATTACAGCCCCGAAGAGCTGATCGGTCTGATCCGCCGCGGCAGCGAGCTGAAGGACCTGCGCAACCGAGGCGTGCTCTACGAGCCGCTGAAGAGCCGGGTCCTGGGCATGGTCTTCGAGAAGGCTTCGACCCGTACCCGCCTGTCCTTCGAAGCCGGGATGATCCAGCTCGGCGGCCAGGCGATCTTCCTCTCCCCGCGCGACACCCAGCTCGGCCGCGGCGAGCCGATCGGCGACAGCGCCCGGGTCATGTCGCGGATGCTCGACGGCGTGATGATCCGCACCTTCGCCCACGCCACCCTGACGGAATTCGCCGCGCACTCGAAGGTGCCGGTGATCAACGGCCTGTCCGACGACCTGCACCCCTGCCAGTTGCTCGCCGACATGCAGACCTTCCACGAGCACCGCGGCAGCATCCAGGGCAAGACCGTGGCCTGGATCGGCGACGGCAACAACATGTGCAACAGCTATATAGAAGCGGCGCTGAAGTTCGACTTCCAGCTGCGCGTGGCCTGCCCCGAGGGCTACGAGCCGAAGGCCGAGTTCGTCGCCCTTGCCGGCGACCGCCTGCGCGTCGTCCGCGACCCGCGCGAGGCGGTGGCCGGCGCGCACCTGGTGAGCACCGACGTGTGGGCCTCGATGGGCCAGGAAGACGAAGCCGCCGCGCGCATCGCCCTGTTCCGTCCCTACCAGGTGAACGCCGCGTTGCTCGATGGGGCCGCCGACGATGTACTATTCATGCACTGCCTGCCGGCCCACCGCGGCGAGGAAATCAGCGAAGAGTTGCTGGACGACCCGCGCTCGGTAGCCTGGGACCAGGCAGAGAACCGTCTGCACGCGCAGAAGGCCCTCCTCGAATTGCTGATCGAACACGCCCATTACGCCTGAGCCCATGAGCCACGACCTGCTGCTGAACCTGAAAGATCTCGCCTGCGGCTACGCCTCGCAGAAAGTGGTGCAGGACCTCGACCTGCACCTCAATGCCGGAGACATCGGCTGCCTGCTGGGTCCTTCGGGATGCGGCAAGACCACCACCCTGCGCGCCATCGCCGGCTTCGAACCGGTGCTGACCGGGCAGATCGAGCTGGGCGGCGAAGTCATCTCGCGTCCCGGCTTCACCCTGGCGCCGGAGAAACGCCGGATCGGCATGGTGTTCCAGGACTACGCGCTGTTCCCCCATCTCAGCGTGGCCGACAATGTCGGCTTCGGCATCCGCAAGCATCCACAACGCGAGCGCCTGGTGCGCGAGCTTCTGGAGCTGGTCAAGCTCGACCACCTCGCCGCGCGCCACCCCCACGAACTCTCCGGCGGCCAGCAACAACGGGTGGCCCTGGCCCGCGCGCTGGCGCCCGAACCGCTGTTGCTGCTGCTCGACGAACCCTTCTCCAACCTCGACGTGGAACTGCGCCGCAGCCTCAGCCAGGAGGTTCGCGAGATCCTCAAGGCACGCGGCACCAGCGCGATCCTGGTGACCCACGACCAGGAAGAAGCCTTCGCCGTCTGCGACCACATCGGCGTGTTCAAGGAAGGTCACCTGGAACAGTGGGACACTCCCTACAACCTCTACCACGAGCCGCTGACGCCCTTCGTCGCCAGCTTCGTCGGCCAGGGCTACTTCATTCGCGGCCAGTTGCTCAGCCCCGATACGGTGCAGACCGAACTCGGCGTGATCCGCGGCAATCGCGCCTACAGCCTGCCTTCCGGCAGCGCGGTAGACGTCCTGCTGCGCCCGGACGACCTGGTGCACGCGCCGCAGGGCGAGCTGAAGGCGCGGATCGTCGGCAAGACCTTCCTCGGCGCCGCCACCCTGTACCGCCTGCAATTGCCCACCGGTACCCAGCTGGAATCGATCTTCCCCAGCCATGCCGACCACCAGCCGGGCGATGACGTCGGTATCCGCGTCGCCGCCGACCACCTGGTGGTGTTCGCCGCCCGGGGCAGCGTCGCCGCGCACCTCGCCCCCGTCCAGGCCTGATACCTCGGCGCCGTTCGGTCGGCGGCGCCTTTCCCTATCGACCGCATAGGTGGAGCCGGACGTCTCCAGCCCCTACAATCGCCCGACGATTCGAGGAGCCTGAACGATGCTGATGGTGATTTCCCCCGCCAAGACCCTGGACTACGAGACCCCGCCGGTCACCCACCGCTTCACCCAGCCGCAATACCTGGACCACGCCCAGGAACTGATCCAGCAACTGCGCCAGCTCACGCCGCTGCAGATCAGCGAACTGATGAAGCTTTCCGACAAGCTCGCCGGCCTGAATGCCGCTCGCTACGCCAGCTGGCATCCGGAGTTCACCCCGGAGAACGCCAAGCAGGCGTTGCTCGCCTTCAAGGGCGATGTCTACACCGGCCTCAACGCGGAAGACTTCGGCGAGGACGATTTCGCCTTCGCCCAGGATCACCTGCGCATGCTCTCCGGTCTCTACGGCGTGCTGCGCCCGCTCGACCTCATGCAGCCCTATCGACTGGAAATGGGCACCCGCCTGGCCAACGCCCGTGGCAAGGATCTCTACGCCTTCTGGGGCGAGCGTATCAGCCAGTGGCTGAACGAAGCGCTGGCCGCCCAGGGCGACGACGTGCTGCTCAACCTGGCCTCCAACGAGTACTTCGGCGCGGTGAAGCGCAAGGCGCTGCAAGCGCGGGTCATCGACACCGAGTTCAAGGACCTGAAGAACGGCCAGTACAAGATCATCAGCTTCTACGCCAAGAAGGCTCGCGGCATGATGGCTCGCTACGTGATCCGCGAGCGCCTGCGCGACCCGGCCGGGCTGAAGGACTTCAACGCCCACGGCTATTACTTCAGCGCCGAGCAGTCCGGCCCGGATCAGCTGGTATTCCTCAGGGACGCCCCGCACGACTGACCTCCCCCAGCCCGCCGCCCTGGCGGGCCGCTCCTCTTTCGGCACGCCGACGCCTCCTGGCGCTACCGTTCGTCCCTCCGGCACCCCTGCTGCGTCGCCTTTCTCCCCGGAAAAGCCCTTGTGGCGAATAGGCCTACTCAACCGTTCGTCTGCAAGTCATGCGGAACTGCATCACATTTTTTCACGCCCAGCCCACAGACTTTTCCCCAATTCAAGGCGGAAATGCCATCTCCGGCGTAATCCATTGGCCATTACCAGCCTCCCGCCATTACATGCAAATTACGATTGCAAAGTGCATGGATCGAAGATTAAGGAATCCTTAAGGTTTGCTTAAGGCGGTAAAAGCGGCTTCTGTTTCATTCCGGTGACGCGGAACTTTCAGCCGCCATGCATTCTGCAACTAGTGGCCATTGGCAGGCATTTAACGGAAAGGCCATCAAGTTGGTATCAAGTGATATCAAACGGATATTTCCAAATATTTCGCGAGCGGGACAAACGGCCGGAACTTCCCTCGCAGAGAAAACATCCTATCACCGCGATGCCTATCGATAGTTATGGGCAGAGCAACTTGAAACCGTCTCGAATAATCGGGCTCCGCTCCGAGGGACAAACTCAACCTGTTGAAATTAAAGGCCTTTAGAAACTTGAATTCTATGGACCGAACTAAAACGAAGCATCCAAGGTCGGGTTATGCACCGTTATTGAAACCCACCTGAAACATTAAAGGGCATGAACTTATAACTTGCCCTATTAGAGTGCCGAACAACTAAGCACTCTATTCGAAACTGCCTGAAGGCGGATCAAGGGCTCTGGATCGGGGCTCGTAGTAACGGCTCGCCAGATAGGGAAGTGGCCATACGGCCACCTCATTAACGGCGCGACAAACAATCGAGGTGAATGCGATGCGAATCAGCATCTTTGGTTTGGGCTATGTCGGTGCAGTATGTGCTGGCTGCCTGTCGGCACGCGGTCATGAAGTCATTGGTGTGGATGTCTCCAGCACCAAGATCGACCTGATCAACCAGGGCAAGTCGCCCATCGTCGAACCGGGCCTGGAAGCATTGTTGCAGCAAGGCCGGCAGACCGGACGGCTGTCGGGCACCACCGACTTCAAGAAGGCCGTGCTGGACTCCGACGTATCGTTCATCTGCGTCGGCACGCCGAGCAAGAAGAACGGCGACCTGGACCTGGGCTACATCGAGACCGTCTGCCGCGAGATCGGCTTCGCCATCCGCGAGAAGTCCGAACGCCACACCGTGGTGGTGCGCAGCACCGTACTGCCGGGCACCGTCAACAACGTGGTGATCCCGCTGATCGAGGACTGCTCGGGCAAGAAGGCCGGGGTCGACTTCGGCGTCGGCACCAACCCCGAATTCCTCCGCGAGAGCACCGCGATCAAGGACTACGACTTCCCGCCGATGACCGTGATCGGCGAACTGGACAAGCAGACCGGCGACCTTCTCGAGGAAATCTACCGCGAGCTGGACGCGCCGATCATCCGCAAGACCGTCGAGGTCGCCGAGATGATCAAGTACACCTGCAACGTCTGGCACGCCGCCAAGGTCACCTTCGCCAACGAGATCGGCAACATCGCCAAGGCGGTCGGCGTCGACGGCCGCGAGGTGATGGACGTGATCTGCCAGGACCACAAGCTCAACCTGTCGCGCTACTACATGCGTCCCGGCTTCGCCTTCGGCGGCTCCTGCCTGCCCAAGGATGTACGCGCCCTCACCTATCGCGCCAGCCAGCTGGACGTCGAGCACCCGATGCTCGGTTCGTTGATGCGCAGCAACTCCAACCAGGTGCAGAAGGCCTTCGATCTCATCACCAGCCACGACACCCGCAAGGTCGGCCTGCTCGGCCTGTCGTTCAAGGCCGGCACCGACGACCTGCGCGAAAGCCCGCTGGTGGAGCTGGCCGAGATGCTCATCGGCAAGGGCTACGAGCTGCGCATCTTCGACCGCAACGTCGAATACGCGCGTGTCCACGGGGCCAACAAGGAATACATCGAGTCGAAGATCCCGCACGTCTCCTCGCTGCTGGTCTCCGACCTCGACGAAGTGGTGGCGAGTTCCGATGTGCTGGTGCTGGGCAATGGCGACGAGCTGTTCGTCGACCTGGTGAACAAGACCCCGAGCGGCAAGAAGCTGGTCGACCTGGTGGGCTTCATGCCGCACACCACCACTGCCCAGGCCGAGGGCATCTGCTGGTAGCGGGCCGCCCCTGGCCCCGTGAGCCGGTAAAGAACCTCTTTATCGCCCTCGGACCGAAGGCCGTCTCCGCGGCGTGCGCCATAACAACAACAAGCGCACGCCGGCGTCGAGGCCAAGGTCCCCAGCCCGATGGAACTGATGATGGAAACTTACAAACGTGGCCTCGCCGAAGCCACCGGCTGGCTGGTGTTCCTCAGCCTGCTGATGGTGCTCGCGCTGGCAGTGCCGAAGACCGTGTTCGACGCCGACTCCAAGGATTTCATCCTGCTTATCGGCGCCGTCGGCATCTGGCGCTACTCCATGGGCGGCGTGCACTTCCTGCGCGGCATGCTGTTCCTCCACGTGGTCTACCCGTACTACCGCCGGCGCGTGCGCCAGTTGGGCAGCGCGGCCGACCCGTCGCACGTGTTCCTGATGGTCACCAGTTTCCGCATCGACGCCCTGACCACTGCCATGGTCTATCGCTCGGTGATCCGCGAAGCCATCGACAGCGGCTACCCGACCACCGTGGTCTGCTCCATCGTCGAGATGTCCGACGAGGTCCTGGTCCGTTCTCTGTGGGAGAAGATGAACCCGCCGGACCGGGTCAGCCTCGACTTCGTGCGGATTCCCGGCACCGGCAAGCGCGACGGCCTGGCCTATGGCTTCCGCGCGATTTCCCGGCACCTGCCGGACGACGACGCGGTGGTCGCGGTGATCGACGGCGACACCGTGCTCGACCACGGCGTGGTGAAGAAGACCGTGCCCTGGTTCAAGCTCTTCCCCAACGTCGGCGGCCTCACCACCAATGAATTCTGCGAAGTGCAGGGCGGCTACGTGATGAGCGAGTGGCACAAGCTGCGCTTCGCCCAGCGCCACATCAACATGTGCTCGATGGCCCTGTCCAAGCGCGTGCTGACCATGACCGGACGGATGTCGGTGTTCCGCGCCCGGGTGGTGACCAACCCCGAGTTCATCACCGACGTCGAGAACGACCACCTGGAGCACTGGCGCCTGGGTCGCTTCAAGTTCCTCACCGGTGACGACAAGTCCAGCTGGTTCAGCCTGATGCGCCTGGGCTACGACACCTTCTACGTGCCCGACGCGGCGATCAACACGGTAGAGCACCCGCCGGAGAAGAGCTTCATCAAGGCCAGCCGCAAGCTGATGTACCGCTGGTACGGCAACAACCTGCGGCAGAACTCGCGCGCGCTCAAGCTCGGCGCGCGGCGCCTGGGCTGGTTCACCATGCTGGTGCTGTTCGACCAGCGCGTCTCGATGTGGACCAGCCTGCTCGGCCTGGTGGTGGCGATCCTCGCCAGCCTCAAGTACAGCATCGCCTTCCTGCTGGTGTACCTGCTCTGGATCGGCCTCACCCGCCTGGTGCTGACCCTGCTCCTCTCGCTCTCCGGGCACCGCATCGGCCCGGCCTATCCGCTGATCCTCTATTACAACCAGATCGTCGGCGCGCTGGTGAAGATCTACGTGTTCTTCCGCCTCGACCGGCAGTCCTGGACCCGCCAGCCGACCAAGCTGGAGCGCGGCCTGGCCAGCTTCCAGCGCTGGTTCAACGCCTGGTCGTCGCGGGCCATGACCTTCTCTGCCGCCAGCATCTTCGTCGCCGTGCTGCTGACCATCGTATGACCACCGAATCGACTACGGACAACGCCAGGGCCGCGGCCCGCGCGCAAATCGACCCAGATTGGACCGAACAGGACCCGACACCATGAATACAGCCGTCAACGTCAACGTCGTGCACGAATCCGAAGCCCAGCGCCAGTTCGCCCGGGTCAAGCTGCCGGCGCGTATCCGCTACATCGGCGCCAACCGCGAAGGCGTCGACGCACGCCTGCTGGATCTCTCCGCCGGCGGCTTCGCCTTCACCGCGAGCGGCGCGCCGATCCAGCCCGGCGACCTGTACAAGGGCAAGCTGCTGTTCCAGGTCGACAGCATCAGCTTTTCCCTCGAAGTGGAGTTCCAGGTGCGCTCGGTGGACCCCGCCAGCCGCCGGGTCGGCTGCGAGTTCCAGAACCTCAAGCCGCGCGAGGTGGCGGCCCTGCGCTACCTGATCACCTCCTACCTGGCCGGCGAGGTGATCGGCGTCGGCGACATGCTCAATACCCTCCAGCGCGAGAACTTCACCAAGGCCCGCAAGCAGGGCGGCGGCAACGGCGGGATGGGTTTCTTCGGCCGGGTCCGGGCGGTGACCCTGAGCACCGCGATCTTCGTCGTCGGAGTCGGCGCCTTCGCCTTCATCCTCAACCAGATGTACAACCTGTACTTCGTCACCCATGCCGATTCCGGCGTGGTCAGCGTCCCCAACCAGCAGATCACCATGCCCCGCGAGGGCACCGTGCAGAGCCTTCTCGGGCCCAACGCGGAAGTCGCCAAAGGCGCGCCGATCGCCACCTTCTCGGCCAACCTGCTGGACATGCTCAAGGGCAACCTGACCGAGGAGCAGCTCAACCCGGGCAACATCGAGAAGCTCTTCGGCCACCAGATGAAAGGGACCCTGACCAGCCCCTGCGACTGCCGCGTGGTCCAGCAACTGGTAGCCGACGGGCAATACGCCAACAAGGGCCAGGTGATCTTCACCCTCGCGCCGCGCGACAGCGTGGCCAGCATCGAGGCGCGCTTCCCCTACCGCAACGCCGCCGAGCTGGCGCCGGGCACCCGGGTGAACTTCCAGGTCGCCGGCGACGGCGTCAACCGCAGCGGCCGCATCGTCAACACCGCGCCGGTGGACGGCGACCTGTCCTCGGAAATCCGCGTGCAGATCCAGCCCGACCAGCCGCTCGACGCCCAGTACGCCGGCCGCCCGGCCGAGGTCAGCATCGGCGGCCTGCCCGGCCGCACCCTGCTGAACAAGGCCGTGACCCTGGCCACCGCTCGCTGACCGGTACCCGACCATGAAGATGCCCATCCTCCCTCCCCTGCCCCTGGCGTCCCGGCACCTGCTGCTGGCCTCGGCCATCGCCCTGGCCGCCGGCTGCGCCGGGCTGCCCGACCAGCGCCTGGCCCAGGAGGCCCTGGAGCGCGGCGACCTCGCCACCGCCCAGAGCAACTACCAGGCCCTGGCCGCGATGGGTTACGCCGACGCCCAGGTCGGCCTCGCCGACATGCAGGTCGCCAGCGGCGACAGCGCCCAGCAGGCCAAGGCCGAAAAGCTCTACCGCGAGGCCGCGCAGACCTCGCCGCGGGCCCGCGCGCGCCTTGGCAAGTGGCTGGCTGCCAAGCCCGGCGCCAGCGACGCCGAGCACCGCGAGGCCGAGCGCCTGCTCAGCCAGGCCTTCGAACAGGGCGAGGACAGTGCCCTGGTGCCGCTCATCGTGCTCTACCTGCAATACCCGCAGTCCTGGCCGGAAATCGACCCGCAGCAGCGCATCGACCAGTGGCGCGCGCGCGGACTGCCGCAGGCCGACCTGGCGCAGATCATCCTCTACCGCACCCAGGGCACCTACGCCCAGCACCTGGGCGAGATCGAGCAGGTCTGCCAGCGCTGGCTGCGGCGCATGGACGTGTGCTGGTACGAACTGGCCACGGTCTACCAGATGCAGGGCAACGCGGAAAAGCAGAAGGCCCTGCTCGAACAGCTGCGCGCCGCCTACAAGGCCGGCCGGGTGCCCGGAGAGCGGGTCGACT
Source organism: Pseudomonas sp. KBN12P06040 (assembly GCF_037574965.1). Lineage (NCBI taxonomy): Bacteria > Pseudomonadati > Pseudomonadota > Gammaproteobacteria > Pseudomonadales > Pseudomonadaceae > Pseudomonas > Pseudomonas sp. KBN12P06040. Next base: position 1,649,757 of record NZ_JBBELS010000001.1, on the reverse strand, counting down.
CGGTGGCCGGGGTGCTCGCCGACGGCGAACTCGGCCAGCCCGACCCGCAGACCGCCCAGGCGCTGCTGGAAGAGATCGCGCCGAGCTACCCCGCGGCCTGGGTCAGCCTGGCCAAGCTGCTCTACGACTATCCCGACCAGGGTGACCTGGAAAAGATGCTCGGCTACCTGAAGAACGCCCAGGACGCCGCCCAGCCACGCGCCGAACTGCTCCTCGGGCGCCTCTACTACGACGGCAAGTGGGCGCCGCAGGACCCGCGCAAGGCCGAGCGGCACCTGCTCAAGGCCGCCGCCAGCGAACCCCAGGCCAACTACTACCTGGGGCAGATCTACCGCCGCGGCTTCCTCGGCAAGGTCTATCCGCAGAAGGCCGTCGACCACCTGATCCTCGCCGCCCGCGCCGGCCAGGCCAGCGCCGACATGGCCCTGGCCCAGCTCTGGTCGCAGGGCCGCGGCATCCAGCCGAACCGGGTCAACGCCTACGTCTTCGGCCAGCTCGCCGTGCAGCAGCAGGTACCGCAGGCCAGCGACCTGCTCGGGCAGATCGAAGCGCAACTGCCGCCGGCCGAACGCAGCCAAGCGCAGCAATTGCTCAAGCGCGAACAACAGAGCCGCGGCAACAACTGGCAGGCCACCGTCAGCCTGCTGCAGAGCCAGGACTCGCCGATCAACGAAGAAGAGCCAGAAAGCCTATGAACAGCTCCCGTTCCGTCAACCCGCGGCCGTCCTTCGCGCCGCGCGCCCTGTCCCTGGCCATCGCCCTGCTGCTCGGCGCGCCGGCGTTCGCCGCCAACAGCGGCGAGGCGCCGAAGAACTTCGGCCTGGACGTGAAGATCACCGGCGAATCGGAAAACGATCGCGACCTCGGCACCGCTCCCGGCGGCACCCTCAACGACATCGGTATCGACCTGCGGCCCTGGGCCTTCGGCCAGTGGGGCGACTGGAGCGCCTACTTCATGGGCCAGGCGGTGGCCGCCACCGACACCATCGAGACCGACACCCTGCAATCGGACACCGACGACGGCAACAACAGCCGCAACGACGGTCGCGAGCCGGACAAGAGCTACCTCGCCGCACGCGAATTCTGGGTCGACTACGCCGGCCTCACCGCCTACCCCGGCGAGCACCTGCGCTTCGGCCGCCAGCGCCTGCGGGAAGACAGCGGCCAGTGGCAGGACACCAACATCGAGGCGCTGAACTGGAGCTTCGAGACCACCCTGCTCAACGCCCACGCCGGGGTCGCCCAGCGTTTCAGCGAATACCGCACCGACCTCGACGAACTGGCTCCGGAGGACAAGGACCGCACCCATGTGTTCGGCGACATCTCCACCCAGTGGGCGCCGCACCACCGCATCGGCGTGCGCATCCACCACGCCGACGACAGCGGCCACCTGCGCCGCCCCGGCGAGGAAGTCGACAACCTCGACAAGACCTATACCGGCCAGCTCACCTGGCTCGGCATCGAGGCTACCGGCGATGCCTACAACTATCGTTCGAGCATGCCGCTGAACTACTGGGCCAGCGCCACCTGGCTGACCGGCGACCGCGACAACCTGACCACCACCACGGTCGACGACCGGCGCATCGCCACCGGCAAGCAGAGCGGCGACGTCAATGCCTTCGGCGTCGACCTCGGCCTGCGCTGGAACATCGACGAGCAGTGGAAGGCCGGCGTCGGCTACGCCCGTGGCAGCGGCGGTGGCAAGGACGGCGAGGAGCAGTTCCAGCAGACCGGTCTGGAGAGCAATCGCTCCAACTTCACCGGCACCCGCTCGCGCGTGCACCGCTTCGGCGAAGCCTTCCGCGGCGAACTGAGCAACCTCCAGGCAGCCACCCTGTTCGGCTCCTGGCAACTGCGCGAGGACTACGACGCGAGCCTGGTCTACCACAAGTTCTGGCGCGTCGACGACGACTCCGACATCGGCACCAGCGGCATCAACGCCGCCCTGCAACCGGGCGAGAAGGACATCGGCCAGGAACTCGACCTGGTGGTGACCAAGTACTTCAAGCAAGGCCTGCTGCCGGCCTCGATGAGCCAGTACGTCGACGAGCCCTCGGCGCTGATCCGCTTCCGCGGCGGCCTGTTCAAGCCGGGCGACGCCTACGGGCCGGGCACCGACTCGACCATGCACCGCGCCTTCGTCGACTTCATCTGGCGCTTCTGAGCCCCGCGAGGAAACCGGACATGCCCGACATTTCCCTTTCGATCCCCCGCCGCCGGCTCCCGCGCCTGCGCCCGCTGGCCGCGGCAGTGCTCGGCGCGGTGCTGCTGCACGGCCAGGCGTGGGCGGCGCAGCCGGTGGAGAAACCGCAGCCGGTCCCGGCGCAGGCCGGCAACGAGCCGGGCCTGACCCAGGGCCTGAAGGAAACCGGCAACTACACGGTAACCACCGCGCCGGCCGAACCGTTGCACCTGGACCCGCCGAAACTGCCCGACCTCTCCGGCTACACCGCCGCCGCGGTGGAAGCCAAGATCGTGCGCAAGCCGGGTGGCCGCGCCAGCGTGCAGCGGATGGTCCAGCAGCAGCCGCTGAAGGAGTTCACCGGTGGCAGCAACCGCCTCTCCGAATGGGTCAAGCGCCAGCGCCAGATGCCCCAGGCGATCTTCATCGAAGGCGGCTACGTGAACCTCGCCCAGCTCGCCGGCAAGCTTCCCGCCAGCGCGCTGGAACAGGTCGAGCCGGGGGTGTTCGTCGCCCGCCTGCCGATCGTGGTCAGCCAGGGCGCGACCCTCGACATCGACAAGCAGGTCAAGGAACTGCGCCTGTCCCAGGAGCGCGGCGCGTTCCTGGTCAACGACGGCATGCTGTTCGTCCGCGACAGCAAGGTCACCGGCTGGAGCGAATCGAAGAAGGAGCCGGCCTGGTTCAGGACGCCCAACGAGTTCCGTCCGTTCCTGATCTCCTGGGGCGGCGCCGAGGTGTACCTGAGCAACAGCACCTTCACCAGCTTCGGCTACAACGCCTCCAAGGCCTACGGCATCTCCATCTCGCAGTACAGCCCGGGCATGGACAAGCAGATGAAGCGCCCGCGCCCCAAGGGCTGGGTGATCGACTCGACCATCGTCGACAGCTGGTACGGCTTCTACTGCTACGAGGCCGACGACCTGGTGGTGAAGGGCAACACCTACCGCGACAACATCGTCTACGGCATCGACCCGCACGACCGTTCGCACCGCCTGATCATCGCCGACAACACCGTCCACGGGACCAGGAAGAAGCACGGCATCATCGTCTCGCGGGAAGTCAACGACAGCTTCATCTTCAACAACCGCAGCTACGAGAACAAGCTTTCCGGGATCGTCCTCGACCGTAACAGCGAGGGCAACCTGGTGGCCTACAACGAGGTCTACCGCAACCATTCCGACGGCATCACCCTCTACGAGAGCGGCGACAACCTGCTCTGGGGCAACCAGGTCCTGGCCAACCGCCGCCACGGCATCCGCGTGCGCAACAGCGTGAACATCCGCCTCTACGAGAACCTCGCGGCGGGCAACCAGTTGATCGGCGTGTACGGCCACATCAAGGACCTCACCAACACCGACCGCAACATCGCCCTCGACCCGTTCGACACCAAGGTCTCGCTGATCGTGGTCGGCGGCAAGCTCGCCGGCAACGGCTCCGGCCCGCTCTCGGTGGATTCGCCGCTGAGCCTCGAACTGTACCGGGTGGCGATGCTCGCCCCGACCAAATCCTCCGGCATCAGCCTGCCCGGCGTTCTCGGCGAGAAGCAGGACCAGATCCTCGACCTGCTGGTGCGCCAGGACAAGGCGGTGCTGATCGACCCCGTGGAAAGCCAGGCCGAACTCCAGGACTGAGGACCCAGACGCATGAAAACCCGCACTTCCCGACTGTTCCGCCTGAGCGCCCTGGCCGCCGGCCTCTGCCTGGCCCAGGCAGCCCTCGCCGCCGACCCCGGCGCGGCGCCGAGCTACCAGGCGCTGCCGGCCGGCAACCTGTGCCCGGCCGCCGCCGACGACTCGCGCTACAACACCAAGTACCTGGGCTTCTTCACCCACCTGGTGCAGGCCCAGGATGACTGGCTGTTCCGCACCACCTACGACCTGCGTACCGACTTCGGCACCAGCGCCGAAGGCTGGCGCGAACTCCGCGCACTGCGCGACGAACTCAAGCGCAAGGGCATCGAGCTGGTGGTGGTCTACCAGCCGACCCGCGGCCTGGTGAACCGCGAGAAGCTCAGCCCGGCGGAAAAGGCCGGCTTCGACTACGAGTTGGCGAAGAAGAACTACCTGGCGACCATCGCCCGCTTCCGCCAGGCCGGCATCTGGACCCCGGACTTCTCGCCGCTGTTCGACGAGAAGGAGGAGCACGCCTACTACTTCAAGGGCGACCACCACTGGACTCCCCATGGCGCCCGGCGCAGCGCGAAGATCGTGGCCGAGACGCTGAAGCAGGTGCCCGGCTTCGAGGAGATCCCCAAGAAGCAGTTCGAAAGCAAGCGCGTCGGCCTGCTGTCCAAGCTCGGCACCTTCCACAAGGCCGCCGCGCAACTCTGCGGCAACAGCTACGCCACCCAGTACGTCGACCGCTTCGAGACCGAGCCGGTGGGCGCCAGCGACAGCGGCGACCTGTTCGGCGACGGCGGCAACCCGCAGATCGCCCTGGTCGGCACCTCCAACAGCGGCCCGGCCTACAACTTCGCCGGCTTCCTGGAGGAGTTCAGCGGCGCCGACATCCTCAACAACGCGGTGTCCGGCGGCGGCTTCGACAGTTCGCTGCTGGCGTACATGACCAGCGAGGAATTCCACAAGAACCCGCCGAAGATCCTCATCTGGGAATTCGCCACCCACTACGACATGGCGCAGAAGAGCTTCTACCGCCAGGCCATGCCGCTGGTGGACAACGGCTGCTCCGGCCGGAAGACCGTGCTCAGCCGCAAGGTCAAGCTGCGCCAGGGCCGCAACGAGGTGCTGCTGAACAGCGCCGCGCTACCGATCCGCAGCGGCAGCTACGTCGCCGACGTGACCTACAGCGACCCTTCGGTACACGAGTTGAAGAACACCATCTGGTACATGAACGGCCGCCGCGAGCAGTTGAAGATCGAGCAGTCGAAAGCCGTCGATACCGGCGGCCGCTACGTCTTCCAGCTGCGCAACGACAGCGACTGGGCCGACCAGCAGTTCCTTTCCCTGGAAATCGAAGCGCCGGAGGACATGCCCCAGGGCCTGGAGGTCCAGGCCAGCATCTGCCAGGCGGCGCCCGCCAAGGCCAGCCAGTCGGTGGCCGGGAGGTAAACGATGAAAACGTCCCACCTGATCCGTATCGCCCTGCCCGGCGCCCTCGCCGCGGCATTGCTCGCCAGCCAGGTCAGCCAGGCCGCCGACCTGGTACCCCCGCCCGGCTACTACGCGGCGGTCGGCGAGCGCAAGGGCAGCGCCGGCAGTTGCCCCGCGGTGCCGCCGCCGTATACCGGCAGCCTGGTCTTCACCAGCAAGTACGAAGGCTCCGATTCGGCGCGGGCGACCCTCAACGTCAAGGCGGAGAAGACCTTCCGCTCGCAGATCAAGGACATCACCGACATGGAGCGCGGCGCCACCAAGCTGGTCACCCAGTACATGCGCAGCGGCCGCGACGGCGACCTGGCCTGCGCACTGAACTGGATGAGCGCCTGGGCCCGCGCCGGCGCCCTGCAGAGCGACGACTTCAACCACACCGGCAAGTCCATGCGCAAATGGGCGCTGGGCAGCCTCTCCGGCGCCTACATGCGCCTGAAGTTCTCCAGCTCGCGGCCGCTCGCGGCCCACGCCGAGCAGAGCCGGGAAATCGAGGACTGGTTCGCCCGGCTCGGCACCCAGGTAGTCCGCGACTGGAGCGGCCTGCCGCTGAAGAAGATCAACAACCATTCCTACTGGGCGGCCTGGTCGGTGATGTCCACCGCGGTGGTGACCAACCGCCGCGACCTCTTCGACTGGGCGGTGAGCGAGTTCAAGGTCGCCGCCAACCAGGTCGACGAGCAGGGCTTCCTGCCCAACGAACTCAAGCGCCGCCAGCGCGCCCTCGCCTACCACAACTATGCGCTGCCGCCGCTGGCGATGATCGCCGCGTTCGCCCAGGTCAACGGCGTCGACCTGCGCCAGGAGAACCACGGCGCCCTGCAGCGCCTGGCCGAGCGGGTGATGAAGGGAGTCGACGACGAGGAAACCTTCGAGGAGAAGACCGGCGAGGACCAGGACATGACCGACCTCAAGGTCGACAACAAGTACGCCTGGCTGGAGCCCTACTGCGCCCTCTACCGCTGCGAGCCGAAGATGCTCGAGGCGAAGAAGGACCGCGAGCCGTTCAACAGTTTCCGCCTCGGCGGCGAAGTGACGCGGGTGTTCAGCCGCGAAGGGGGAAGTTGAGGGCGTGGCGGGAAGCGGGCGCACAGGCCGGGGGCCACGCGCCCCTCTACCCCGCTCGCCGACCAGGCGTCCCAACAGGCGCCACACCCCGACCCATGCGCGACAGACGCGGGCGGGCGCAACACCTTAGGCAACACCACGGGGAGGAAAACGGCGGGTCGTCCCGCCTTTCCTCGAGCGCTCCAGGGCGCGGAAAGGCAGGGCCGACCTGAATGGTTGACGCTCTAGAGAGAGAGACGGCATGGTCTTTTCTTCAAACGTGTTCCTGTTCCTGTTCCTGCCGGTCTTTCTCGGCCTGTACTACCTGAGCGGCGAACGTTACCGGAACCTGCTGCTGCTGATCGCCAGCTACCTGTTCTACGCCTGGTGGCGGGTGGACTTCCTCCTGCTGTTCGCCGGGGTCACCGTCTTCAACTACTGGATCGGCCTGCGCATCGGCGCCGCCGGCGTACGCACCAGGGCCGCGCAACGCTGGCTGATCCTCGGCGTGGTGGTCGACCTCTGCGTGCTCGGGTACTTCAAGTACGCCAACTTCGGCGTCGACAGCCTCAACGAGATCATCACCTCGTTCGGCATGCAGCCGTTCGTGCTGACCCACATCCTGCTGCCGATCGGCATCTCCTTCTACACCTTCGAGTCGATCAGCTACATCATCGACGTCTACCGCGGCGATACCCCGGCGACCCACAACCTGATCGACTTCGCCGCCTTCGTCGCGATCTTCCCGCACCTGATCGCCGGCCCGGTGCTGCGCTTCAAGGACCTGGTCGACCAGTTCAACCACCGCACCCACACTGTCGACAAGTTCGCCGAAGGCTGCACCCGCTTCATGCAGGGCTTCGTCAAGAAGGTGTTCATCGCCGACACCCTGGCCGCCCTCGCCGACCACTGCTTCGCCCTGCAGAACCCGACCACCGGCGACGCCTGGCTCGGCGCCCTGGCCTACACCGCGCAGCTCTACTTCGACTTCTCCGGCTACAGCGACATGGCCATCGGCCTCGGCCTGATGATGGGCTTCCGCTTCATGGAGAACTTCAACCAGCCCTACATCAGCCAGTCGATCACCGAGTTCTGGCGGCGCTGGCACATCAGCCTGTCGACCTGGCTGCGCGACTACCTCTACATCAGCCTGGGCGGCAACCGCGGCAGCACCTTCCAGACCTACCGCAACCTGTTCCTGACCATGCTCCTCGGCGGCCTGTGGCACGGCGCCAACTTCACCTACATCATCTGGGGCGCCTGGCACGGCATGTGGCTGGCGATCGAGCGGGCCCTCGGGGTGAACGCCGCGCCGCGCGTGCTCAACCCGTTGAAGTGGGCGTTCACCTTCCTCCTGGTGGTGATCGGCTGGGTGATCTTCCGCGCCGAGAACCTGCAGGTCGCCTGGCGCATGTACGAAGCCATGTTCAGCTTCGGCACCTGGCAGCTCTCCGAACTGAACCGCGCCAGCCTCACCGGCCTGCAGGTCGGCACCCTGGTCCTGGCCTACCTGGTGCTGGCGTTCTTCGGCCTGCGCCAGTTCTACAACCAGCCATTGCAGACCAAGGCGCCCAAAGCCGCGGCGAACAGCGACGAAGTGGCCGCCGACGGCCCGGCCAGTGCCCAGCCGCGCGCCCCGCGCGAGGCCGCCGGCGACCCGGCGGCGATCGCCTACTCGCCGAGCGGCGCGCTGGTCTACCAGCCGAGCTGGCTCAGCCAGTTGCCCGTCCTGGCCACCCGCCTGGCGCTGCTCCTGCTGTTCGCCGCCTCGGTGCTGAAGCTCTCCGCGCAGAGCTACTCGCCATTCCTCTACTTCCAGTTCTGAGCGAGGCCCACGCCATGACACAGAGCATTTCCCGCCCCCTGCAGTACGCCTATATCGCCGCCTTCGGCGGGCTGCTGCTGGGGCTCGCCGGATGGTCGCTGAAGAGCGTGCCGGGCTTCTCCGCCGCGGCCGATACGCCACTGCTCAACGGCAAGCTGGCGCACGCCTTCGAAGCCCACTACGACAAGGAATTCCCGATCAAGCGCCTGGGCACCAACCTCTGGGCCGCACTCGACTACACGCTGTTCCACGAAGGCCGCCCCGGCGTGGTGATCGGCAAGGACGGCTGGCTGTTCACCGACGAAGAGTTCAAGCCGGCGCCGAGCGGCCAGCAACTGGAAGACAACTGGGCACTGGTGCGCGGCGTGCAGCGGGAGCTGAACCGGCGCGGCGTCAAGCTGGTGCTCGCGGTGATCCCGGCCAAGGCCCGCCTGTATCCCGAGCACATCGGCCGCGAGCAGCCGGCCGCGCTGCACGACAGCCTCTACCAGGACTTCCTGGCCCGCGCCCGCGCCGCCGGCATCGACAGTCCCGACCTGCTCGGCAGCCTGCGCCAGGCCAAGGACAACGGCGCGGTGTTCCTGCGCACCGACACCCACTGGTCGCCGCTCGGCGCGGAAACCGTGGCCCAGCGCCTCGGCGCGGAGATCCGCGAGACGCACCTGCTGGATGTGCCGGCGCAGAACTTCGTCACCCGCGTCGGCGAAGAACGCACGCACAAGGGCGACCTGCTCAGCTTCCTGCCGCTCGACCCGCTGTTCGACGAACTGCTGCCACGTCCGGAGCAGTTGCAGCAACGCACCACCGAAGCCGCGCCGGCACTGCCGGGCGACCAGCAGTCCGGCGCGGGCGACGACCTCTTCGGCGATAGCCAGCAACCGCGCCTGGCGCTGGTCGGCACCAGCTACAGCGCCAACCCCAGGTGGAACTTCGAGGGCGCGCTGAAACAGGCGCTGTCCGCCGACCTGATCAATTACGCGAAGGAAGGCAAGGGCCCCCTCGAACCGATGCTGGAACTGCTGCAGGACGAAGGCTTCCGCAAGGACCCGCCGCAACTGCTGGTCTGGGAGTTTCCCGAGCGCTACCTGCCGATGGCCAGCGACCTCAGCCAGTTCGACGCCGACTGGGTCGCCCAGCTGAAGGCCAGCGGCGGCCGCGACGAGCGCCTGGCCGCCAGCCGCAACGATTGAACGAACACAGCCAAGGCTGTTTACCCACGGGGCCGAACGCCCCGCTGAAGAAGAAGCAACGGAGGAATACCCATGAACCCGATGACCCGCCGCCACACCTGGACCCGCCTGGCCTGCGCACTTTCCCTCGGCGTCGCCGCATTCGCCGCGCAGGCCGACGAGGGCGCCCTGTACGGGCCCCAGGCACCCAAGGGCTCGGCCTTCGTCCGCGCCTACAACGCCGGCAACAGCGAACTCGACGTGTCGGTCGGCAGCACCAGCCTGAACGACGTCGCGCCGCTCGGCTCCAGCGACTTCAAGTTCCTCCCCCCCGGCAGCTACACCGCCCAGGTCGGCCAGCAGAGCCTGCCGGTGAAGCTCGACCCGGACAGCTACTACACCCTGGTCAGCCAGCCCGGCGGCAAGCCGCAGCTGGTGGCCGAGCCGCCGTTCAAGAACAAGCAGAAGGCGCTGGTGCGGGTGCAGAACCTCAGCGGCTCGAAGCTGACCCTGAAGACCGCCGACGGCAAGACCGACGTGGTCAAGGACGTCGGCCCGCAAAGCCACGGCGACCGCGAGATCAACCCGGTGAAGGTGAACCTGGCGCTGTTCGACGGCAGCAAGAAGGTCAGCGACCTGAAGCCGGTCACCCTGGCCCGCGGCGAGGTGGTCTGCCTGTATGTCACCGGCAGCGGCGGCAAGCTCGCGCCGGTCTGGGTCAAGCGCCCGGTGAAGGCGGACTGAGACCGACCGGGAGGGGCTCGCCCCTCCCGGCATTCCACACAACAAGACCGGCCCGACACCGGCGCACCAACCGTCAGCGCTCCCGCAGAAGGAGCGCACTGGAGAGGTCACCCGGGGCTCCGTGGAGCCCGGTAACGAGATATCCCGCCGCGCGGCGGGATCCCTAGACAGACGCATCGCTTCAAGGAGAAACAACATGATCCCAGTAATCCTTTCCGGTGGCAGCGGCTCGCGACTCTGGCCTCTTTCCCGCAAGCAGTACCCCAAGCAGTTCCTCGCCCTCACCGGCGACGACACCCTGTTCCAGCAGACCATCAAGCGCCTGGCCTTCGACGGCATGCAGGCGCCGCTGCTGGTGTGCAACAAGGAGCACCGCTTCATCGTCCAGGAACAGCTGGAGGCGCAGAACCTGGCGAGCCAGGCGATCCTCCTCGAACCCTTCGGCCGCAACACGGCGCCGGCGGTGGCCATCGCCGCGATGAAACTGGTCGCCGAAGGCCGCGACGAACTGCTGCTGATCCTTCCCGCCGACCACGTGATCGAGGACCAGCGCGCCTTCCAGCAGGCCCTGGCGCTGGCCACCAACGCCGCCGAAAAGGGCGAGATGGTGCTCTTCGGCATTCCCGCCAGCCGCCCCGAGACCGGCTACGGCTACATCCGCGCGAGCGCCGATGCGCAACTGCCGGAAGGCGTCAGCCGGGTGCAGAGCTTCGTCGAGAAGCCCGACGAAGCCCGCGCCCGCGAGTTCGTCGCCGCCGGCGGCTACTACTGGAACAGCGGCATGTTCCTGTTCCGCGCCAGCCGCTACCTGGAAGAACTGAAGAAGCACGACGCCGACATCTACGACACCTGCCTGCTGGCCCTGGAGCGCAGCCAGCACGACGGCGACCTGGTGAACATCGACGCCGCCACCTTCGAATGCTGCCCGGACAACTCCATCGACTACGCGGTGATGGAGAAGACCTCGCGCGCCTGCGTGGTGCCGCTGTCCGCCGGCTGGAACGACGTCGGCAGCTGGTCGTCGATCTGGGACGTGCACGCCAAGGACGCCAACGGCAACGTCACCAAGGGCGACGTGCTGGTCCACGACAGCCACAACTGCCTGGTGCACGGCAACGGCAAGCTGGTCTCGGTGATCGGCCTGGAGGACATCGTGGTGGTGGAAACCAAGGACGCCATGATGATCGCCCACAAGGACCGGGTGCAGGACGTCAAGCACGTGGTCAAGGACCTCGACGCCCAGGGCCGCAGCGAGACCCAGAACCACTGCGAGGTCTACCGTCCGTGGGGCTCCTACGACTCGGTGGACATGGGCGGCCGCTTCCAGGTCAAGCACATCACCGTGAAGCCCGGCGCGCGCCTCTCGCTGCAGATGCACCACCACCGCGCCGAGCACTGGATCGTGGTTTCCGGGACCGCCCAGGTGACCTGCGACGACAAGACCTTCCTGCTCACCGAGAACCAGTCGACCTACATCCCGATCGCCTCCGTGCACCGCCTGGCCAACCCCGGCAAGATCCCGCTGGAGATCATCGAGGTGCAGTCCGGCAGCTACCTCGGCGAGGACGACATCGAGCGCCTGGAAGACGTCTACGGGCGCACCGCCGAACCGGCCCTGCACGTGGTCGCCGGCAGCCGCTGAAGCGTCGACCCGGCCCCCTGGCGGAGCGATCCGCCAGGGGGTTGTTTTTTTCCGACAACCCACGGGATTGACTTTCCCTGGCCCTCCCCATGTTTCCATGAAGTTTCCGGAATATTCACGGGGAGCGGACATCAAGTATTAATGAACCCTTAAAGAAACAGGACTCGGGTTATTAATAAAAGCCACTCAGAAAACACCCGAGATCCATTCCAACCAACCCTGCAAGCCCCTGAAAACGCGGCTTCCGGCTTTATCCTCCAGTTTCTTCGAGTTCGTTCAGTCTTCATTCAGCCGTTGTTAAGCGAGTCTTAACAAACGTTCAGGCAGCATTCAGCGACATATAAATAACCTCTTCGTACCGCCCTCCCAGTACCGAGGCTTCATTACATGTCACTGGACTTTCTGCCATTCTCCCGGCCAAGCATCGGCGAGGACGAAATCGCCGCCGTGGAGCAGGTCCTGCGTTCCGGCTGGATCACCACCGGGCCGAAGAACCAGGAGCTCGAACAGCGCTTCGCCGAACGCCTCGGCTGCCGCCACGCGGTGGCGCTATCCTCGGCCACCGGCGCCCTGCACGTCACCCTGCTGGCGCTGGGCATCGGCCCCGGCGACGAAGTGATCACGCCGTCGCTGACCTGGGTCTCCACCGCCAACGTCATCACCCTGCTCGGCGCCACCCCGGTGTTCGTCGACGTCGACCGCGACACCCTGATGTGTTCGGCGCAGGCAGTGGAAGCCGCCATCGGCCCGCGCACCCGCGCCATCGTGCCGGTGCACTACGCCGGCTCCACCCTGGATCTCGAAGGCCTGCGCACGGTCGCCGGGCGCCACGGCATCGCCCTGGTCGAGGACGCCGCCCACGCGGTCGGCAGCGAATACCGCGGGCGCCCGGTAGGCTCCCGCGGCACGGCGATCTTTTCCTTCCACGCGATCAAGAACCTGACCTGCGCCGAAGGCGCGATGTTCGTCAGCGACGACAGCGCCCTCGCCGAACGGGTCCGCCGCCTCAAGTTCCACGGCCTCGGGGTCGATGCCTACGACCGCCTGAGCCATGGACGCAAGCCGCAGGCGGAAGTGATCGAGCCCGGTTTCAAATACAACCTGGCCGACCTCAACGCCGCCCTCGCGCTGGTCCAGCTCAAGCGCCTGGACGCGCTCAACGCGCGCCGCCAGGCCCTTGCCGAACGCTACCTGGAACGCCTCGCCGGCCTGCCGCTGGCGCCGCTCGGCCTGCCCGCGCACGAGCAGCGCCACGCCTGGCACCTGTTCATCCTGCGCATCGACGCCGAGGCCTGCGGCCTGGGCCGCGACGCCTTCATGGAAGCCCTGAAGGCGCGCGGCATCGGTAGCGGCATCCATTTCATCGCCAGTCACCTGCACCACTACTACCGCCAGCGCCAGCCGTGCCTGAGCCTGCCCAACAGCGAGTGGAACTCGGCCCGCCTGTGCTCCATCCCGCTGTTCCCCGACATGCGCGACGACGACATCGAGCGCGTCGCCCGCGCCATCAAGGACATCCTGGAGAAACGTCGATGAAGCCCTATCCGATCGACCTGGTCTCGGTGGTGATCCCGGTCTACAACGAGGAAGCCAGCCTGCCCGAACTGCTGCGCCGCACCGAGGCCGCCTGCCTGGAGCTGGGCCGCGCCTTCGAGATCGTGCTGGTCGACGACGGCAGCCGCGACCGCTCCGCGGAACTCTTGCAGGCCGCCGCCGAACGCGACGGCAGCGCCGTGGTGGCGGTGATCCTCAACCGCAACTACGGCCAGCACGCGGCGATCCTCGCCGGCTTCGAACAGTCCCGTGGCGACCTGGTGATCACCCTCGATGCCGACCTGCAGAACCCGCCGGAGGAAATCCCGCGCCTGGTGGAGCGCGCCGCGCAGGGCTACGACGTGGTCGGCAGCATCCGCGCCGAGCGCCAGGACTCGGCCTGGCGGCGCTGGCCTTCGCGCCTGGTGAACCTGGCGGTGCAGCGCTCCACCGGGGTCGCCATGCACGACTACGGCTGCATGCTGCGCGCCTACCGGCGCAGCATCGTCGAAGCGATGCTGGCCTGCCGCGAACGCAGTACCTTCATCCCGATCCTGGCCAACGGCTTCGCCCGGCATACCTGCGAGATCCGCGTCGCCCACGCCGAGCGCGCCCACGGCGAATCGAAATACAGCGCGATGCGCCTGCTCAACCTGATGTTCGACCTGGTCACCTGCATGACCACCACGCCGCTGCGCCTGCTCAGCCTGGTCGGCGGCGGCATGGCCCTGGCCGGCTTCCTCTTCGCCCTGTTCCTCCTCGTGCTGCGCCTGGCCTTCGGCGCCGCCTGGGCCGGCAACGGCCTGTTCGTGCTGTTCGCCGTGCTGTTCATGTTCAGCGGCGTGCAGTTGCTCGGCATGGGCCTGCTCGGCGAGTACCTCGGGCGCATGTACAGCGACGTGCGCGCGCGGCCGCGCTTCTTCATCGAGCGCGTGGTCCGCGCCACGCCCTCCGCGCTTCCCTCGGCCCTACAGCGGGTCGGTTTCACCTCTTCATCCAGCGAGCCTTCCACGCCATGACCTCGAAAGCCGTCGTCTTCGCCTACCACGACATCGGTTGCACCGGTATCGAAGCCCTGCTCAATGCCGGCTACGAGATCGCCGCCGTCTTCACCCATGCCGACGACCCACGGGAAAACACCTTCTACGCCTCGGTCGCACGCCTCTGTGCCGAGCGCGGCATTCCGCTGCACGCGCCCGAGGACGTGAACCATCCGCTGTGGCTGGAGCGCATCCGCCAACTGCGCCCGGACTTCCTGTTCTCCTTCTACTACCGCCGCCTGCTCGGCGCCGAGCTGCTCGCCTGCGCCGCACGCGGCGCCTACAACCTGCACGGTTCGCTGCTGCCGCGCTACCGCGGACGCGCCCCGGCGAACTGGGTGCTGGTCAACGGCGAAACGCAGACCGGGGTGACCCTGCATCGCATGATCGAGCGCGCCGACGCCGGGCCGATCCTCGCCCAGCAGGCCGTCGCCATCGACCCCGAGGACACCGCCCTGAGCCTGCACGGCAAGCTGCGCAAGGCCGCCGGCGCCCTGCTGCGCGACAGCCTGCCGCTGCTCGCCCTCGGCGTGCTGCCGGAAGTCGAGCAGGACGAGAGCCAGGCCAGCCACTTCGGCCGGCGCACCCCGGCGGACGGCCTGCTCGACTGGCACAGGCCGGCACGGCAGTTGTACGATCTGGTGCGCGCGGTGACCCAGCCCTACCCTGGCGCCTTCTGCCAGGTCGGCGAACAGAAGCTGATCGTCTGGAGCGCCGAGGTGGTCGCCGGCAACCACGGTCGCGAGCCGGGCAGCGTACTGTCCTGCGACCCGCTGCGGATCGCCTGCGGCGAGGACTCGCTGGTGCTGCGCTTCGGCCAGCGCGGCGAGCGCGGCCTGTACCTGGCCGGCACGCAACTGGCCACCGAGCTGGGCCTGGTCGAGGGCGCGCGCCTGCGTGGCGCGGCGTCCGGCCCGCAGCGCCGCACGCGGGTGCTGATCCTCGGGGTCAACGGCTTCATCGGCAACCACCTGTCCGAACGCCTGCTGCGCGACGGGCGCTACGAGGTCCACGGCATGGACATCGGCTCCGACGCCATTGAACGGCTCAAAGCCGACCCGCATTTCCACTTCGTCGAAGGCGACATCGGCATCCATTCGGAGTGGCTCGAATACCATGTGAAGAAATGCGACGTGGTCCTGCCGCTGGTGGCCATCGCCACGCCCATCGAGTACACGCGCAACCCGCTGCGGGTGTTCGAACTGGACTTCGAGGAAAACCTGCGGATCGTCCGCTACTGCGTGAAATACGGCAAACGCGTGGTGTTCCCTTCCACCTCCGAGGTCTACGGCATGTGCCAGGACCCGGACTTCGACGAAGACCGCTCGAACCTGGTGGTCGGGCCGATCAACAAGCAGCGCTGGATCTACTCGGTGTCCAAGCAGTTGCTCGACCGGGTGATCTGGGCCTATGGCCAGCAGGGCCTGCGCTTCACCCTGTTCCGTCCGTTCAACTGGATGGGCCCGCGCCTGGACCGCCTGGATTCGGCGCGGATCGGCAGCTCGCGGGCGATCACCCAGCTCATCCTGCACCTGGTCGAAGGCACGCCGATCCGCCTGATCGACGGCGGCGCGCAGAAGCGCTGCTTCACCGACGTCGACGACGGCATCGAGGCCCTCGCGCGGATCATCGACAACCGCGACGGCCGCTGCGACGGGCAGATCGTCAACATCGGCAACCCGGACAACGAGGCGAGCATCCGCCAGCTCGGCGAGGAACTGCTGCGCCAGTTCGAGGCCCACCCGCTGCGCGCGCAGTTCCCGCCCTTCGCCGGCTTCCGCGAGGTGGAGAGCCGCAGCTTCTACGGCGACGGCTACCAGGACGTGGCCCACCGCAAGCCGAGCATCGACAACGCCCGGCGCCTGCTCGACTGGCAGCCCACCATCGAACTGCGCGAGACCATCGGCAAGACCCTCGACTTCTTCCTCCACGAAGCGCTCCGCGAGCGCGAGGCACAGGCGTGATCCAGGCCGGCCTGCGCATCGACGTCGACACCTTCCGCGGCACCCGCGACGGGGTGCCGCGGCTGCTCGAGCTGCTCGACGAAGCCGGGCTGAAGGCGACCTTCTTCTTCAGCGTCGGCCCGGACAACATGGGCCGCCACCTCTGGCGCCTGGCGCGCCCGGCGTTCTTCTGGAAGATGCTCCGCTCGCGCGCCGCCAGCCTGTATGGCTGGGACATCCTGCTGGCCGGCACCGCCTGGCCGGGCAAGCCGATCGGCCGCGAACTCGGCCCGCTGATGCGGCGGACCCAGGCCGCCGGCCACGAGGTCGGCCTGCACGCCTGGGACCACCATGCCTGGCAGACCCACGCCGGCGTCTGGAGCGTGCAGCAGCTCGGCGAGCAGATCCGCCGCGGCAGCGATTGCCTGGCGGACATCCTCGGCCAGCCGGTGCGTTGTTCCGCCGCCGCCGGCTGGCGCGCCGACGGCCGGGTGGTCGAGGCCAAGCAGCCCTTCGGCTTCCGCTACAACAGCGACTGCCGCGGACGCGGCGCGTTCCGCCCACGCCTGGCCGACGGCAGCCCCGGCATCCCGCAGGTGCCGGTGAACCTGCCGACCTTCGACGAGGTGGTCGGTCCCGGCCTGCCGCGCGAGGCCTACAACGACTTCATCCTGGAACGCTTCGCCGCTGGCCGCGACAACGTCTACACCATCCACGCCGAGGTCGAGGGGCTGCTCCTCGCCCCGGCGTTCCGCGAACTGCTGCGGCGCGCCGAACGGCGTGGCATCCGCTTCCGACCGTTGGGCGAACTGCTGCCGGACGATCCGCGCAACCTGCCGCTGGCCGAACTGGTGCGAGGCCGCCTGGCCGGCCGCGAGGGCTGGCTGGGAGTGCGCCAGCCATGAGCCGCCGCCAGACCTGGTCGCTGCTGCTGATCGCCTTCGGCCTGTTCTACCTGGTTCCATTGAGCAACCATGGCCTGTGGATTCCCGACGAGACCCGCTACGCGCAGATCAGCCAGGCGATGCTGCTGGGCGGCGACTGGGTGTCGCCGCACTTCCTCGGCCTGCGCTACTTCGAGAAGCCGGTCGCCGGCTACTGGATGATCGCCCTCGGCCAGGCGGTCTTCGGCGAAAACCTGTTCGGCGTGCGCATCGCCTCGGTCGTCGCCACCGCCCTCAGCGTCCTGCTCGCCTACCTGCTGGCCCGCCGCCTGTGGCGCGACCCGCGCACCAGCCTGGCGTGCGCGCTGCTCTACGCCAGCTTCGGCTTGATCGCCGGGCAGTCCGGCTATGCCAACCTCGACCCGCAATTCACCTTCTGGGTCAACCTGAGCCTGGTGGCGCTGTGGTACGCCCTCGACGCGGGGAGCCGCCGCGCGCGCCTGCTCGGCTGGACCCTGCTCGGCCTCGCCTGCGGCATGGGCTTCCTGACCAAGGGCTTCCTCGCCTGGCTGCTGCCGGTGCTGGTCGCCCTGCCCTACATGCTCTGGCAGCGGCGCTGGCGCGAGCTGCTTGGCTACGGCGCGCTGGCGGTGCTGGCGGCGCTGCTCGTCTGCCTGCCCTGGGCGCTCGCCGTGCATGCGCGGGAAGCGGACTACTGGCGGTTCTTCTTCTGGCACGAACACATCCGTCGCTTCGCCGGCGAAGACGCCCAGCACTCTCGCCCGTGGTGGTTCTACCTGCCGTTGCTGGCGGTCGCCTGCCTGCCCTGGAGCGGCCTGCTGCCGAGCGCGCTGCGCCAGGCCTGGCACGAGCGGCGCCAGGCGCCGGTGGTCTTCCTGGCGCTATGGCTGCTGTTGCCGCTGGCGTTCTTCAGCCTGAGCCGGGGCAAGCTGCCGACCTACATCATGCCCTGCCTGCTGCCGCTGGCGCTGCTCATGGGCCACGCTCTGGTGCAGCGGCTGCGCCAGGGGAACAGCGTCGCGCTGCGCGGCAACGGGCTGCTCAACCTGGGCCTGGCGCTCCTCGCGCTGGCGGCCCTGGCCTACCTGCAACTGCGCAAGCCGGTGTACCAGGAAGAACCCTTCGAGCTGTTCCTGGTCCTCCTGGTGATCGGCGCCTGGGCCGCCGCCGGCCTCGCCCAGTGGCGCTACCCGCTACGCGCCTGGGCCGCGCCGCTGCTGGCGAGCTGGGTACTGATCGCACTGCTGCCGGCGGCGATGCCCAACCATGTGGTGCAGAACAAGACCCCCGACCTGTTCGTCGCCGAACACCTCGACGAACTGGCCGGCGCCCGCCATCTGCTGAGCAACGACCTCGGCGCCGCCTCGGCCCTCGCCTGGCGCCTGCGCCGTAGCGACGTGACGCTCTACGACACGCGCGGCGAGCTGAAGTACGGCCTCTCCTACCCCGAGCACAGCCAGCGCAGCGTGCCCTTGGCAGACATCCGCCAGTGGCTCTGGCGGGCACGCCAGGACGGCTCGGTGGCCGTGCTGCTGCGGATCAACAGCGCCAGCGACCGCTACCAGCTGGCGCTGTTGCCGGGCGACGGCGAACGCTACCGGAACGGCAACCTGGTCCTGGCGATCCTGCCGCAGGTGCGCCCATGAGCGCCGCGCTGCTGCTCGCCACCCTGCTCATGACCGGCCTCGGCCAGGTTGCGCAGAAGCTCACCGTGGAGCACTGGCACCTGGTCGCCGCCGACGGCTGGACGGCGCGCCTGCGCAGTCCGTGGCCGTGGCTGGCGCTGCTCGCCCTCGGGCTCGGCCTGCTCTGCTGGCTGCTGCTCCTGCAACGGGTGGAAGTCGGCAGCGCCTATCCGATGCTGGCGCTGAACTTCGTCCTGGTCACCCTGGCGGCACGCTTCGTCTTCGATGAGCCGGTGGATCGCCGCCACCTCGCCGGCCTGTTGCTGATCGTCGCCGGCGTGGCCCTGCTCGGGAGGAGCGCATGAACGCGCTACGCGGCTGGCTGGCGGCCCTGGGCAGCGTGCTGCTGGCCAGCGCCGCCCAGCTCGGCATGCGCTGGGGCATGAGCCGCCTGCCGCTGCCGGAAGCCTGGGCCGGGCAAACGCCGGAGCGCGCCGCGCTGCTCGCGGTAGCCCTGGCGGTGGCGGCCTACGCCGCCTCCCTGCTGTGCTGGCTGGCCGCCCTGCGCCACCTGCCGCTGGGCCGCGCCTACAGCCTGTTGAGCGCCAGCTACGCGCTGGTCTACCTGCTGGCGGCGAGCCTGCCGGCGTTCGATGAAACCTTCAGTACCAGCAAGACCCTGGGCGTAGGCCTGGTGGTGCTCGGCGTGTTGACCGTCAACGCCCGCCGCACCGCTGCCGCGCCCGCGCATCATCCGTCGAGGAAAGCACCATGAAGATCAGCGTATTCGGCAGTGGCTATGTAGGACTGGTGCAGGCCGCCGTCCTCGCCGAAGTGGGCCACGATGTACTGTGCATGGACATCGACCGGAACAAGGTCGAACGCCTCGCGCAGGGCCTCGCCAGCATCTACGAACCCGGGCTCGACGCCTTGCTGCGCGAAGGCCTGGACAGCGGCCGCCTGCGTTTCAGCAGCGATGCGCGCCTGGCCGTGGAGCACGGCCGGGTGCAGTTCATCGCGGTCGGCACCCCGCCTGGCGAGGACGGCGCGGCCGATCTCGGCGCGGTCTTCGCGGTGGCCGATGCCATCGCCGAGCATCGCCGCAAGCCCGTCATCGTGGTGGAGAAATCGACCGTCCCGGTAGGCACCGGCGACCGCCTGCGCGCGCACATCGAGCGGCGCCTGGAAGCCGACGGACGCGAACTGGAATTCGAGATCGTCTCCAACCCGGAATTCCTCAAGGAAGGCTCCGCCGTCGCCGACTGCCGACGCCCGGACCGCATCGTGGTCGGCTGCGACAACGAAGAGGTGCGCCAGGTGATGCGCGAACTCTACGAGCCGTTCAACCGCAACCACGACCGCATGCTGTTCATGGGCCTGCGCAGCGCCGAACTGACCAAGTACGCGGCGAACGGCATGCTGGCGACCAAGATCAGCTTCATCAACCAGATCGCCGAACTGGCCGAACACCTCGGCGCCGACATCGAGGCGGTGCGCCAGGGCATCGGCGCCGACCCGCGGATCGGCTACCACTTCATCTACCCCGGCTGCGGCTACGGCGGCTCCTGCTTCCCCAAGGACATGCGCGCGCTGATCCACAGCGCCGAGCAGGCGCATTGCTCCAGCGACCTGTTGCAGGCGGTGGAAGCGATCAACCGGCGGCAGAAGCACAAGCTGTTCGAACGCATCCGGGTGTTCTACGACGGCGACCTGCGCGGCAAGACCTTCGCCCTCTGGGGCCTGGCCTTCAAGCCGAACACCGACGACATGCGCGACGCGCCCAGCCGCGAACTGATGGAAGCGCTCTGGCGCCACGGCGCGCAGGTGCGCGCCTACGATCCCGAAGCCATGCAGGAAACCCAGCGGCTCTATGGCCACGACGAACGCCTGAGCCTGATGGGCACCCCCGAGGCGACCCTGGGAGGCGCCGATGCGCTGGTCATCTGCACCGAGTGGCAGCAATTCAAGGCACCGGATTTCGAGCTGCTCAAGGAGCGCCTGAAGGCCCCGGTGATCTTCGACGGGCGCAACCTCTACGACCCCGAGCGCATGGCCCGCCACGGCTTCCACTACTACCCGATGGGACGCGGGCAGTCCTGCTCGTTGCCGATCAACGAGGCCAGCCTCGCACAGGAAGATGGCGTGCGCCTGTTGCGCCAGGCCTGAGGCCGCCCCAGGTCGGATCGACCGCTGGGGCGAATAACCGCTGCGGTTATCCGCTGGTTCGCCGGAGTATCGGCGGATAACGCCTGCGGCGTTATTCGCCCTACCCCCTGCCACGTCGCTCAGGTGGCGTAGGGCGCATGGCCGCCTCGCGGCTATCCGCCAGCCGCCGGCTCCCGCGAGGACGAGGTCCCCAACGCCAGTCCCGGCTCGGCGCCGCGCTTGAGCACGGCGTAGAGCAGCCCGGTAAGCAGGCTGCCGGCGACGATCGCCAGCAGGTACGCCAGGGCGTGGTTGATCGCGTTGGGCACCAGCATCACGAACAACCCGCCGTGAGGCGCCTGCAACTTGCAGCCGAAGTACATCGACAGGGCGCCGGTCAGCGCGCCGCCGGCGATGCTCGCCGGGATCACCCGCAACGGGTCCTTGGCGGCGAACGGGATGGCGCCTTCGGAGATGAAGCACAGCCCCAGCACAGAGGCTGCCTTGCCGGCCTGCCGCTCGCTCTCGGCGAACTTGCGCCGCGCCAGCAGGGTCGCCAGGCCCATGCCGATCGGCGGCACCATGCCCGCCGCCATCACCGCCGCCATCGGCGCGTAGCTGTGCGACGAGAGCAGGCCGACGGAAAAGGCGTAGGCGGCCTTGTTGACCGGTCCGCCGAGGTCGACGCACATCATCCCGCCGAGCAGCAGGCCGAGGAGGATGGCATTGGAGGTACCCATGCCGTCGAGGAACCCGGTCAGTGCCGCGAGCATCCCGGCCACCGGCTTGCCGACCACGTAGAGCATCAGCAGGCCGGTGACCAGGCTGGCCAGCAACGGGATGACCAGGATCGGCTTCAGCGCTTCCAGGCTCGCCGGCAGCCTCAGCCCGTGGCTGATGGCCCGCGCCGCATAGCCGGCGATGAAGCCGGCGACTATCCCGCCGATGAACCCGGCGCCGAGGGTCCCGGCGAGCAGGCCGCCGAGCATGCCCGGCGCCAGGCCCGGGCGGTCGGCGATGGAATAGGCGATGTAGCCGGCGAGCATCGGCACCATCAGGACGAAAGCCGTGTCGCCGACCGTCCTCAGCACCGCCGCCAGGCTGCCCGGCTGCTTGTAGGCATCGATGCCGAAGGCCAGTGACAGGGCGATCAGCAGGCCGCCCGCGACCACCATCGGCAACATGAACGACACCCCGGTCAGCAGGTGCTTGTACACCCCGCGCTTCTCGTCCCTGGCGACCACCGCGCTGGCTGCGCCCGCGCTCTCGACCTGCCCTTCCGCCAGCGCCCGCTCGAGCGTCGCGCGGGCCTGCTTGAGGGCCACGCCGGTGCCGCAACGGTAGATCTTCTTGCCGGCGAAACGGGCCGTGTCCACGTCGATGTCGGCGGCCAGCAGGACCACGTCGGCGGCGGCGATGTCCGCCGGGTCGAGCGGGTTGCGCGCGCCGACCGAGCCCTGGGTCTCGACCTGCAACGCGAAGCCCAGTTGCCCCGCCGCGAGCTGCAACGCCTCGGCGGCCATGAAGGTGTGCGCCACGCCGGTCGGACAGGCGGTCACCGCGACGATCCGCGGTGCCGCTCCGGCCTCCGGCGCAACCAGGCCGGCCTCGTCCCCGGCGACCTCCACGCTCGCCAGGGCGGCGGCCCGCTGGAGGAAGGCGCGCGGATCGGCCAGCGCCTCGGCGGGACGCGCGCGATACACCGGCTTGCCGACGAAACGCGCCGCCGCCAGCGGCTCGACGCCGACCAGCAGGACCCAGTCGGCTTCGGCGATCTGTTCGGCGCTCAGTTCGCCCTCGGGCCTCGACCCGGCATTCGCCTCGACGCAGGTTTCCCAGCCCAGGCGCTCGGCGGCGCCCCGCAGCAGGCGCGCGGCGAGCACGCTGGTGACCTGTCCGCCAGGGCAGGCGGTGACGATCGCTAGTTTCATCTCAGGCCTCCTCGACCAATGGCTGTACCACGACGCCCGCTTCGATCCGCGCCAGGCGCTGCGGATCGCCGATGCCGAACTCGAACTGGGTCACCGCCAGGCTGGCGATGGCGGTGGCCTGACGCAGCACCCGCTCGGCCGGCCAGCCGCTGGCCAGGCCGTGCAGCATGCCGGCCAGCAGGGAATCGCCGGCGCCCACCGTGCTGGCCACTTCCACCGCCGGCGGCCGCGCCTGCCAGGCACCCTCGGCGGCGAACCAGTTGACCCCCGCGGCGCCCTGGGAAATCACCACCTGGCCTACCCCGTCATGGCGCAGACGTTCGGCCGCCTGGCGCTGTGCGACCAGGTCATCCATCGGCGCCGAGCAGAGATCGGCCAGTTCCTCGACGTTCGGCTTGATCATCCACGGCGCAGCCTTCACACCTTCGCGCAGGGCCGCGCCACTGCTGTCGAAGGCGACCTTCAGGCCGAGGCGCCGCAAGCGCCGCAGCAGTTCTCCCAGCCATTCCGGCTCGACCCCGCGCGGCAGGCTGCCGGCGACCACCGCCAGCTCGTGCTCCCCGGCAAGCCGGTCGAGGCGTTCGAGCAACGCCGCCTGGGCTCGCTCGTCGGCCTCCGGGCCCGGCCCGTTGAGGTCGCTGACGCGCCCGCCGCGCTCGGCCAGCTTGATGTTGCTGCGGGTTTCGCCCGGCACCCGGACGAACGCATCGGCGAAGCCACGACGCTGGAACATGGCGGTGAACGGCGGCTGGTTGTCTTCGCCGAGGAAGCCGCTGACCGTCAACCGATGGCCGAGGTCGGCAAGCACCTGGGCGACGTTCAGACCCTTGCCGGCGGCCTGGGTCAGCACCGCCTCGCTGCGGTTAACCGCCCCCAGTTCCAGCTGGCGCAGGCGCACGGTGAGGTCCAGCGCAGGGTTCAGGGTAATCGTCAGGATCCGCGCCATTACTGCACCTCCGCTTCCACCAGGGCCCGGACCTCGGCGGCGCTCGCCAGGCCCAGGGCTTTGCGGGCCAGGCCGCGCGCAGCGACCAGCTGCAGTTCGCGCACGCCGGCCTTGACCAGGGCGATGCTGCGCGCCGAGACGCTCAGCTCGTCCACTCCCAGGCCGACCAGCAGCGGCAACGCCAGCGGGTCGGCCGCCAGTTCGCCGCAGACGCCGACCCACTTGCCCTCGGCGTGGGCGGCGCGGACGGTCATGTCGATCAGTTGCAGCACCGCCGGATGCAGGCCGTCGGCCTGGGCCGAAAGACTCGGGTGGCCGCGATCGATAGCCAGGGTGTACTGGGTCAGGTCGTTGGTGCCGACGCTGAAGAAATCCACCTCGCGGGCCAGCACCGGCGCGAGCAACGCCGCCGAGGGCACCTCGACCATGATCCCCAGTTGCAGGTCGGCCAGCGGGATTTCCTCGCGCAGGCGCAGCGCCAGGTCACGCGCCTGGCGCCATTCGTCGAGGCTGCCGACCATCGGGAACATCACCCGCAGCGGCCGCTCCCCGGCGGCGCGGAACAGCGCGCGCAACTGGGTCTCGAGGATCTGCGGTCGCTGCAGGGTCAGGCGGATACCGCGCAGGCCCAGATAGGGATTCTCTTCGTGGGGAATCGGCCAGTACGGCAGCGGCTTGTCCCCGCCGACATCCAGGGTCCGCGCCACCAGCGGACGTCCGTCGAGGGCGTCGAGCACCCGACGGTATTCCGCTTCCTGGGTCGCCAGGTCCGGCGCGCGGGCGTTGTTCATGAAGACGAACTCGGTGCGCAGCAGGCCAACGCCCTCGGCGCCCAGCTCCACCGCGCGCGCGGCGCCGGCGGTGTCGCCAAGGTTGGCGCAGACTTCCACCGCGTGGCCGTCGCGGGTCCGCGCAGGCTCCAGACGCTGCGCGTCGGCGCGGGCCTGGCGCTGCTGGCGGGCGTCGCGCTCGGCGGCGGCCTGCTGCAACTGTTCGGTGCTCGGCGCCACCTGCAGCCAGCCGTGTTCGCCATCCAGCAGCAGTGCCGTGCCCGGCTCCAGGCCGAGCACCGCCGCGCCGGCGCCGACCAATGCCGGAATGCCGAGGGCGCGGGCGATGATCGCGCTGTGCGAAGTGGCGCCGCCGCGCGCCGTGAGGATGCCGGCGACCCGCTGGGCGTCGAGGCGGGCGACATCGGAGGGGCCGACCTCGTCCATCACCAGGATGTACGGCTGCTCCGGCTCGCGCGGCGCCTCCACCCCGCAGAGCCTGGCCAGCACCCGCCGGCCGAGGTCGCGGAGGTCGGCGGCGCGCTCGGCGAGCAAGGTGTCGTGCAGCGCCTCCTGCTGCGCCGCGCTGTCTTCCACTACCCGACTCCAGGCCGCTTCGGCGCTTTCGCCGCGATTCAGGCGCAGTTGCACCTGCTCGGCCAGTTCCGGATCGTCGAGCATCTCCCGGTGGGTGACGAAAATCTCGCGGATCGCCTTCACCGTGCTGCGTTCGACCAGGCCGACGATCTCCTCGTCCACCGCCCGCTTGGCCCGCAGCAGGCGCTCGCGTTCATGGGCCGGCGACTCGCCACGCGGCTGGAACTCGAAGCGCTGCGCCACCTGGACATGCGCCGGACCACTGGCGATGCCCGGCGACGCGGCGATCGCCTGCAGGCGCTCGCCGGCGCGCAGCGGCGCCGGCCGGGCATCCTCTTCCGCCTCGCCGACGGCATCGGGCAAGGCTTCCTCCGCCAGCGCTTCGACCTCCTCGCCGAGCCCCTCGCGCACCGCGGCCAGCAAGGCTGGCAGCGCGTCCTCGGCGATCGCCGGCTCGGCGCTGAACTCCAGCGTCTGGCCGCGTCGCGCGCCGAGGGCGAGCAGCTTGCTCAGGCTCTTCGCCGAGACGGGGGCCGCCTCGCTGTCGGCCAGGCGTACCCGGATCTCGCCGGCGAAGCCCTTGGCCAGCTGCGCCAGCGCCTGCGCCGGGCGGGCATGCAGGCCATGCGGGTTGGCCAGGACCGCTCGCGCGCTGGGCCAGTCCGGCGGCAGCTCGCCACCGAGCGCCGCGAGTACGCTGCGGCTGCTGGTGGCGCGCACCAGTTCGGCGCCACGCCCTTCCAGCAACAGGTCGCACAGGCGTTCGAGCAGCGCCTGGTGCGCTTCGCCCAGGCTGGCCAGGCAGAACAGCCCGGTGACCGGTTGCCCCTGGTGCTGCAACGGTTGCGCCGGAGTGACGAAGGCCAGCCCGGGGCGCTTCACCAATTGTTCGCTGTGCAACCAGCACAGCCCGTCGCCCAGCGGCAACGGTTCGGTCTGCTGGAGCACGGCGGCGAAGCCGTTCTCCACGCAGCCGGCCTTCTTCAACAGGCGCGCGCCGAGCCAGGCCAGTTCGTCGAGGTCCTCGGCGTTCTGGCCGAGGCCGACCAGTTGTGCGTCCAGCGCCAGTTCCTGCGGCGCGCCCTGCAACAGGCCGAGGACGTCCTCGGCGCTGGCGGCCGCGCTCAGCGCCGGTCCCAGGTCGGCCTCGCCGAGGGCGCGGGTGAGCAATTGCAGGAGCTGCAGGTGTTCGTCGGACTTCGCCGCGATGCCGATGGCCAGGTAGACCTGCTGGCCATCGCCCCAGTCCACTCCCTCGGGGAATTGCAGCAGGCGCACACCGGTGCTGAAGACCAGCTCGCGGGTATCCGGGGTCCCATGGGGTATGGCGATGCCCTGGCCGAGGTAGGTGGAGCCTTGTGCCTCGCGCGCCTTCAGGCCCTCGGCATAGCCGGGCGCGGCCAGGCCGTCGGCGACCAGCGCCGCGCCGAGCAGGCGCAGGGCTTCGGCCTTGTCCGCGGCGCGCTGGCCCATGCGGATCTGCCGGGTATCGAGTTCGAGCATGGAAACCTCCTCAGGAGCGAACGGCTCCCCGTCTCACGTCCGGATCGTCCCGCCGCGCCGAGGCGCGGGCGCGGGATGTGCCGGCGGTAGCGGAAAGCGGCTCGCGGGAGCCTTCCGTACAGCCTGGGGCGGTGATCCGCTTGTTGTCATTGACCTGCCATAGCGTAGGCGGCGCCGCGTTCGGGCTGCGCGAGGCAGCCTGGGGCAGGGGCGCCGGCTTCGCCGGAATCTTTTGCTGAATCGATTCACTTAATTAAATTGGCACGTTACCCGATAATGATTGATCCTTGAAGCCCAACTTGTCGTCGCCTCCAGTAGAGATCGGTTTGAAACTCAGTGATATCGCCCGCCTGGCCGGGGTCTCGGTGACCACCGCCAGCTACGTCATCAATGGCAAGGCCGCCCAGCGGCGCATCAGCGCCGCCACCGTCGAGCGCGTGCTTGCCGTGGTCGAGGAACACGGCTACCAGCCGGACCAGCAGGCCGCCGGCCTGCGCCGCGGGCAGACCCGCACCCTCGGCTTCATCCTCCCGGACCTGGAAAACCCCAGCTACGCCCGCCTCGCCAAGCAACTCGAACAAGGCGCCCGGGCACGCGGCTACCAGTTGCTGATCGCCTGCTCCGACGACGAGCCGGAGACCGAGCGCCAGGTGGTCAACCTGTTCCGCGCGCGCCGCTGCGACGCGCTGATCGTCGCCAGTTGCCTGCCGGCCGGGGATGATACCCATGCCCGGCTGGTCGCCGAAGGCCTGCCGGTGGTGGCCATCGACCGCCAGCTCGACCCGCAGCGCTTCGCCTCGGTGATCAGCGACGACCAGGACGCCGCGCGCCGCCTCACCGAAACCCTGTTGCAACCGGCGCCGCGCCATATCGCCCTGCTCGGCGCGCGGGCGGACCTGATCATCAGCCACGACCGCGCCGCCGGCTTCCGCCAGGCGCTGAAAGACTTCCGCGGCGAGGTCATCGTCGAGCATGCCGAGGTGTTCAGCCGCGAGTGCGGACGCCGCCTGATGGAGCAATTGCTCGAGCGCCTGGGCTACCTGCCCGACGCCCTGGTGACCACTGCCTATGTACTCCTCGAAGGCGTCTTCGATGTGTTCCAGGCGCGCGCCGACGGTTGGCCCGAAGGCTTGCGGGTGGCGACCTTCGGCGACACCCAGTTGCTCGACTTCGTGCCGCTGAAGGTCAACTCGATCTACCAGCAGCACGCGCTGATCGCCGCCAACGCCCTCGAACTGGCGCTCCGCGCGGTCGAGGAGAACGACTACCGGCCGGGCCTGCACGCCGTCCCCCGGCAACTCAAGCTGCGCGACTGAGCCGGCCGCCATGCGCCTGGTCGACACCCACAACCACCTCGACTTCCCGGACTTCGACGCCGACCGCGCCGCGCTGCTGCAACGCAGCCGCGCGCTGGGGGTCGAGCGCCAGGTGGTGCTCGGCGTCTACCGCGAGAACTGGCAACGGGTCTGGGACCTGGCGCAGGCCGAGGATGGCCTGTACGCGGCGCTCGGCCTGCACCCCGTCTACCTGGCGCGGCACCGCCCGCAGCACCTGGACGACCTGCGCCAGTGGCTGCAACGCCTGCGCGGCGAGACGAAGCTCTGCGCGGTCGGCGAGATCGGCCTGGACTACTACCTGGAACACCTCGACCGCGACGCCCAGCAGGCGCTGTTCGAGGCCCAACTGCGGCTGGCCGCGGAATTCCGCCTGCCGGCACTGATCCACGTGCGCCGCGCCCACGCGGCGACCATCGCCACCCTCAAGCGCATCCGCCTGGAGCGCCGTGGCATCATCCATGCCTTCGCCGGCAGCCGCGAGGAAGCCCGCGAGTACCTCAAGCTCGGCTTCCGCCTCGGCCTCGGCGGCGCGCCGACCTGGCCGCAGGCCAACCGCCTGCGCAAGGTGGCGGCGGAGCTGCCGGCCGAGGCCATCGTGCTGGAAACCGATGCGCCGGACATGGCGCCCTCGATGTATCCCGGCCAGCGCAACAGTCCGGAGCACCTGCCGGACATCTGCCGCGCCCTCGCCGAGCTGCGCGGGGTCGACGCCGAGGAACTGGCGGCGAGCAGCAGCCGCAACGCCGCCGAGCTGTTCGGCTGGGACTGATCAAGCGTCGCGCAGGACTTCCGGCGCCAGTTGCGGGTACGTCTCGCGCAACGCCTCCAGGCAGGCCGAAAGCTGCGCCGCTTCCTCCGGCAGGCGCCGGGCGAAGTCGCTCCAGCCTTGCAGACGCAATCGCCGGGGCATCGGCACCAGGCCGCTGATGGCGTCCCAGAAGGCATCCCAGTTGCATCCGTACCACGGCGGCAACGCCAGGGCCTCGCGCAGGCGTTCGTGCAAGCGCGCGGCGCTGTCCACGTCCGCCAGCTCGATGGCCAGGCTCGCCGCCCGGTTCAGTTCCTCGTCCATGGAGCCTCCGCCAGCAATGCGTCGCAACGCTCGCGCACGAACGCGCGCAAGAGGGTCACCGGACGGGTCAACTGAGCGCGGTGGGTACACAAGAGGTTCATCGGCGTCGCTTCGCCCTGCCACTCCGGCAGCAGCAGGCGCAGGCGCCCGGCGCGCACGTCCTCGGCCACGTCCAGCCAGGACTTGTAGACCAGCCCCTTGCCGGCCAGGGCCCAGCGCCGCACCACGTCGGCGTCGTCGCAGACACGGTCGCCGGCGACCGTCAGGGTCAGGCTGCGGCGGCCCCGCTGGAACGCCCAGCGGTCGTGTACCCGGCCGCCGAGTTGGTAGAGCAGGCAATTGTGCTCGCGCAGGTCGTCCGGCTGGCGCGGCTCGCCGCGCTCCGCCAGGTAGCCCGGCGCGGCGCAGAGCACTCGCCGGTTGTCCGGCGCCAGCGGCAGGGCGACCAGGCTGGAGTCGGCCGGTGCGCCGTAGCGGATCGCCACGTCCACCGGTTGCCGGTAGAGATCGGTCACCCGGTCGCCGAGCAGCAGGCGCAGGCTCAGTTGCGGATAGCGCGCCTGGAACTCGTCGAGCCAGGGCAGCAGCAGATTGCGGCCGAAGTCGGAGGGCGCGGAAAGCTGCAGTACCCCGGCGATCTGGTCCTTGCCGCCCTGCAGCAACCGGCGCCCCTCCTCCAGGCTGCGCAACGAGGCGCGGGCATGCAGGAGGAACGCGTCGCCCTCGGGAGTCAGGCGCAGGCTGCGGGTGGAGCGGGCGAACAGGCGTACCTCCAGCTCGCTTTCCAGGCGCTTCAGCGCCGCGCTGGCCACCGCCGGGGAAATCTCCAACTGGCGCGCGGCGGCGGACAACGAGCCGCTGTCGCTGGTGTGGACGAACACCTGGAGGTCGTCGTAACGCAGCATTTTCAAGATTCCTTTGAAAGAGTCTTCCCTGATAGCCTGTTTTTCAGCGATTTGAAATAGCCCATCCTGACTCCACCTCATCGAAGGACTCCACCATGAGCACACCCCTCACCCTGATCGCCACCATCGCCGCCGCCCCCGGCCACGCCGAGGCCCTGGAGCGCGAATTGCGCGCCCTGGTCGCCCCGTCGCGCGCCGAGGCCGGCTGCCTGCAGTACGACCTGCATCAGGACCGCCACGACTCCCACCTGTTCTACATGATCGAGCAGTGGCGCGACGACGCCGCCCTGGAGCGGCACCAGAACACCGAGCACTTCCTGCGCTTCAGCCGCGGCAACGAAGCCCTGCTGCAGAACGTGAAGATCGACCAACTCTATCGCCTCGCCTGAGGCCCGTTTCCCGGAGCCCCCATGAAAGCTGTCGGTTACTACCAGTCCCTGCCCATCGACCATCCCGATGCCCTGCTCGACCTCGAACTACCCGAGCCCACGCCGGGCACGCGCGACCTGCTGGTGGAGGTCCGCGCCATCTCGGTCAACCCGGTGGATACCAAGGTCCGCCAGCGCGCCCAGCCGGAAGCCGGCCAGGCCAAGGTGCTGGGCTGGGACGCGGCGGGCGTGGTGCGCGCGGTCGGCAGCGAGGTCAGCCTGTTCCGTCCTGGCGATCGGGTCTGGTACGCCGGGGACATCACCCGCCCCGGTAGCAACAGCGAGCTGCATCGGGTCGACGAGCGCATTGCCGGGCACCTGCCGAAAAGCCTCGACTTCGCCCAGGCCGCGGCCCTGCCGCTGACCACCATCACTGCTTGGGAACTGCTCTTCGAGCGCTTGCAGATCGCCGAAGGCAAGGCCGACCAGGGCCAGAGCCTGCTGGTGGTCGGTGCCGCCGGCGGGGTCGGTTCGATCCTGGTCCAACTGGCCCGGCAACTGACCGGCCTGAACGTGATCGGCACCGCTTCGCGCGCAGAGACCCAGGCCTGGGTCCGCGACCTCGGCGCGCACCATGTGATCGACCACGGCAAGCCGCTGGCCGAAGAGCTGAAGCGGATCGGCATCGCCGAGGTCAGCCACGTCGCCAGCCTGACCCACACCGACCAGCACCTCGAACAGATCGTCGCCGCGCTGCGCCCGCAAGGCCGCCTGGCGCTGATCGACGACCCGGCGTCGCTGGACATCGGCAAGCTGAAGCAGAAGAGCCTGTCGCTGCACTGGGAGTTCATGTACACCCGCTCGATGTTCCAGACCGACGACATGATCGAGCAGCACCGGCTGCTGGAGCGGGTCGCCGGGCTGATCGACGAAGGCGTGTTGAAGACCACCGTCGGCGAGCATTTCGGCCGCATCGACGCGGCCAACCTGCGCCGCGCCCACGCGCTGCTGGAGAGCGGCCGGGCCAAGGGCAAGATCGTTCTCGAAGGGTTCTGAACGGCAGGACCACGGGGCGCGGCGTTTTCCACCCTACCGCCGTGCCCCTGGCCTTTGCTATCCCGCCTTGCGCACCCTCAGCGCAGTCTCGATCTCGCCAAGGATCGTCGGGTCGTCGATGGTCGATGGCGCCGCGTAGTCCTCGCCATCGGCGATCTTGCGCAGCACTGCGCGGAGGATCTTCCCGGAGCGGGTCTTCGGCAGCCGCTTGACCACCACCACCCGCTGGAAGCAGGCCAGCGCGCCGATCTGTTCGCGGACCAGCGCCACCAGCTCGCGCTGCAGTTGCTCGGCGGCGATCCCGGCATCGTCCTTGAGCACCACCAGGCCCAGCGGCACGTGGCCCTTGAGTTCGTCTCGCACGCCGATCACCGCGCACTCGGCAACCGCCTGGTGCTGCGCCACGCGTTCCTCCATCTCGCCGGTGGAGAGGCGATGCCCGGAAACGTTTATCACGTCGTCGGTGCGCCCCATGATGTAGACGAAGCCGTCCTCGTCGAGATAACCGCCGTCGCCGGTGTGGTAGTAGCCGGGATAGTTGCCCAGGTAGGCCTGCAGGTAGCGCGGGTGGTCGCCCCAGAGGGTCTGCGCGCAGCCCGGCGGCAACGGCAGGGCGATGACGATTGCGCCCTGGCGGTTCGCTCCCAGCGGCCGGCCTTCGTCGTCCAGCACCTGCACGTGGTAGCCGGGCACCGCGCGGTTGGTCGAACCGGCCCGCAGGTCGTGGCCGGCGATCCCGATGCAGGGCGCGGTCACCGGCCAGCCGGTCTCGGTCTGCCACCAATGGTCGTGGACCGGCCGCCCGGTGTGCTCCTCCAGCCAGTGCTGGGTGCTGCTGTCGAGCTTCTCGCCGGCCAGGAACAGGTGGCGCAGCGAACTTAGGTCGTAGCGCTTCACCCGTTCGCCATGCGGGTCTTCCTTGCGGATCGCGCGGATCGCCGTCGGCGCGCAGAACAGGCTGTTCACCCTGTGCTCTTCGATCACCCGCCAGTAGGCGCCGGCGTCCGGCGTACGCACCGGCTTGCCTTCGTAGAACACTGTGGTACAGCCGCACATCAGCGGGCCGTAGACGATCAGCGAGTGGCCGACCACCCAGCCGACGTCGGAGATCCCCCACCAGACGTCGCCGGCCTGCATGCCGTAGATAGTGCGGACCGCGTAGCGCACCGCCACCGCGTGGCCACCGTTGTCGCGGACGATGCCCTTGGGCTTACCGGTGGTGCCCGAGGTGTACATGATGTACAGCGGATCGCCGCTGGCCACCGGCAGCGGATCGGCCGGCTCGGCGGCGGCGAGGCAGTCCTGCCAGTCCAGGTCGCGGCCCGGGTGCAGGCGCGCGAGCGCCTGCGGGCGTTGCCAGACCATGACGTGGGCAGGCTGGTGGATCGCCAGTTCGAGGGCCTTGTCCACCAGCGGCTTGTATTCGATCACCCGGTCGAACTCCAGCCCGCAGGAAGCGGTGAGCACCAGCTTCGGCGTGGCGTCGTCGATGCGCAGGGCCAGTTCGTAGGGAGCGAAGCCACCGAACACCACCGAATGCACCGCGCCCAGGCGCGCGCAAGCGAGCATCGCCATGGCCGCCTGCGGCACCATCGGCATGTAGATGATCACCCGGTCGCCCTTGCCGACCCCGAGGGCCCGCAGGGCGCCGGCCAGGCGCGCCACTTCGTCGCGCAGCCGCAGGTAGCTGTAGCGGTCCTGGGTGCCGGTCACCGGCGAGTCGTAGATCAGCGCGGTCTGTTCGCCGCGCCCCTCCTCGATCTGCCGGTCGAGGGCCAGGTAGGCGCTGTTCAGGCGGCCATCGGCGAACCAGCGATGGGTGCCGTCGGGCAGGCTTTCGAGGATATTCGCGGGCGCCTGGTACCAGGCCAGGGAACGGGCCTGTTCGGCCCAGAACGCGGCCGGCTCGGCGATCGAGCGGGCGTGCTGCTGCAGGTACGTCATGTTCCAGCCCTCTGATTGTTCTTATTAGGGATGAAGCAGTGAGTGAGCTTTGGAGTATGGGCGGGCGCCGGGCACCCGCCATCAACCTTTGGTCGTAGGGGTCAGTCCTTGCCGCGGTAGAGCTTCTGGATGCTGGAGAAGTCCAGCCCGTCGTGCTCGGCATCGGCCTGGGCGTGCAGGCTGAACAGGTTGCGCGCCAGCGCGCCGAGCGGCGTCGAGGCCTGCACCTCCTGGGCGTTGGCCAGCGCCAGGCCGAGGTCCTTGTTCATCAGGCGCACCTGGAAACCGCCGGCATAGCCGTTGCTCGCCGGCGCCTGCGGCATCACCCCCGGCCAGGGGTTGTAGAGGTTCAGCGCCCAGTTGCCGCCGGAACTCTGCTTCATCACCTCGGACAGCACCGCCGGATCGAGGCCGTTCTTCACCCCCAGCGCCAGGGCCTCGGCGGTGCCGGCCATGAGGATGCCGAGGAGCATGTTGTTGCAGATCTTCGCCACCTGACCGGCGCCGTGATCGCCGGCGTGGAAGATGTTCCGGCCCATGTTCTCGAGGATCGGCCGGGCCCGCGCGAAGCCTTCGGCGGGGCCGCCGACGATGAAGCTCAGGGTGCCGGCGCGGGCGCCGCCGACGCCGCCGGAAACCGGCGCGTCGAGCAGGGTCAGGCCCTTCGCCGCGGCGGCCTCGGCGACCTTGCGCGCGGTCTCCGGGGCAATGGTCGAGCAGTCGATCAGCAGGGGCTTGCCGGCGACCCGCGCGAGCAGGCCGTCGTCGCCGAGATACAGGCTTTCCACGTGCTGCCCGGCCGGCAGCATGCTGATCACCACTTCGGCGCCTTCGCAGCACTGCAAGGCGCTATCGGCGCCCTGCGCGCCCTGCTCGACCAGGCTCAGCACGGCCTTGGGCTGCAAGTCGAAGACATTCACCCGGTGGCCGGCCTTGAGCAGGTTGGCGGCCATCGGCCCACCCATGTTGCCCAGGCCGAGGAATGCGATGTCGGTCATCGGTCCGTCTCCCTTTCAGCGCATCTGGATCGAGAAGTTGGTCCCGGCCACGCTGTCGCTGTCGAACCAGCGCGCGGTCACGGTCTTGGTCTCGGTGTAGAAGCGCACGCCCTGCTTGCCGTAGGCGTGCAGGTCGCCGTAGAACGAGCCCTTCCAACCGGTGAAGGAGAAGAACGGCAGCGGTACCGGAATCGGGATGTTGATGCCGACCTGACCGACCTCGATGTGGTGCTGGAAGGTCCGCGCCGCGGCGCCGGAGCTGGTGAAGATCGAGGTGCCGTTGCCGTAGGGGCTTTCGTTGATCAGGCGGATCGCCTGCTCCAGGCTGTCGACCTCGGCCAGGCAGAGCACCGGGCCGAACACCTCTTCGCGGTAGATCGCCATGTCCGGGCGCACCCCGGCGAACAGCGTCGGGCCGACCCAGTTGCCGTCCGGGTATCCCTCGACCTTGTAGCCGCGGCCATCCAGCAGCAGTTGCGCGCCCTCCTCCACGCCCTGGCCGATCAGGCGCTCGATGCGCGCCTTGGCCTGCGGGTTGATCACCGGGCCGTAGCTGGCGCCGCTGTCGTCCCATGGGCCGGGGCGGACCTTGGCCAGCGCGTCGCGGATTTCCGGAATCCACTCGCGGGCGGCCCCCACCAGCACCGCCACCGAGATCGCCATGCAGCGCTGCCCGGCCGCGCCCACCGAGGCACCGACCAGGTTGCTGATGACCTGTGCCTTGTCCGCGTCGGGCATGATCACCATGTGGTTCTTCGCCCCGGCGAAGCTCTGCACGCGCTTATTGTGCGCGGTGCCGGTGTGGTAGACGTACTGGCCGACGGCGACCGAGCCGACGAAGGACACCGCCTTCACCTGCGGGTGCTTGAGCAACTGATCGACCTGTTCCTTGCCGCCATGCACCACCTGCAGCACGCCCTTCGGCGCACCGGCCTCGAGGAACAGCTCGGCGAGCCGCACGCTGGTCAGCGGCACCTGCTCGGAAGGCTTGAGGATGAAGGCGTTGCCGCAGGCGATGGCCAGCGGGAACATCCACAGCGGGATCATCGCTGGGAAGTTGAACGGGGTGATGCCAACGCACACGCCCAGCGGCTGGGTGATGCTGTAGGTGTCGATGTTGCGGGCGACGTTCTCCACCGTCTCGCCCATCAGCAGCGAGGGCACGTTGCAGGCGTGCTCGACCACCTCGATACCGCGCCAGACGTCGCCCTTGGCGTCCTCGAAAGTCTTGCCCAGCTCGCTGGAGACGATCTTCGCCAGTTCGTCGTGGTGTTCCTTGAGCAACGCCTGGTAACGCAGCATCACCCGCGCGCGCTCGGAAACCGGGGTTTCCTTCCAGCTGGCGAAGGTTTCGCGGGCACTGGCCACCGCCTGCTCGATCTGCTCCGCGCTGGCGCAGGCGATCTCCGCCAGGGTGCTGTTGTCGAGGGGATTGCTGACCGGAATGCGCTGGGCGCCGAGACCTTCGACGAAGGCTCCCGCGATGAGGTGGCGGACTGGGACTGACATGAACCCTCCTGCACCGGCCAGGCCGGCTTTTATTGTTGTGGCGGACTGGTACGAGGTCGATTCGGACCTCGCTTTGGCCAAGAAGCTATCACTGGGCGGAAGGTCGCGAGATCGACTAAATTGTGTTGTTCATGGACTATATTGCGGAGCCGGCTACCGACATGTCGCACACCTCCGACTGGCCCCTGCCGGCCGACAGCCTGCGCTTGCCGATCCCGGCGGCGCTGCTGGAGAAACTGGCGGTCCACCCGCTCAGCCGCGACCTCTACCCCACCTCCCTGGGCCACTACCGGCGCGCCCGCGACCACCGCATGAGCCGCGAGCGCCATGACGAGCACCTGCTGATCTATTGCAGCGAAGGCCAGGGCCTGTTGCGCGTGCGCGAGGGCGAGGCCTGGCGCGAATACCGGGTCGGCAGCGGCGACCTGCTCTGGCTGCCGCCGGGCATGGCCCACGACTACGCCGCCGACGACCGCCAACCCTGGACCATCTTTTGGACCCACCTGCGCGGCGACAGCGCCACCTGGCTGCAACACAGCGCCGGCTACCGCGACACCCCGCTGCGCCATTGGGGCCTGCAACACGCCCTGCTCGGCGGCTTCGAGCAACTGCTGGAAGTGCGCCACAGCGGCTACCGCTTCCAGCACTTCCTGCTCGCCGCCAGCCGCCTGCGCAGCCTGCTCTGCCAGCTACCGCTGCTGCGCCCGCTGCGCGAGGGCAGCCTGGACCTCGACGGGCTGCACGCCTACATGCGCGAACACCTGCATGCGCGCCTCGAACTGGAACGCCTGGCGGCCTTCTGCAACCTGTCGAAGTTCCATTTCGTCAGTCGCTACAAGGCGATCACCGGCCGTACGCCTATCCAGCACTTCCTGCACCTGAAGATCGAGTACGCCTGCCAG
This sequence comes from Pseudomonas sp. KBN12P06040, assembly GCF_037574965.1. Classification (NCBI taxonomy): domain Bacteria; kingdom Pseudomonadati; phylum Pseudomonadota; class Gammaproteobacteria; order Pseudomonadales; family Pseudomonadaceae; genus Pseudomonas; species Pseudomonas sp. KBN12P06040. Next base: position 1,613,009 of record NZ_JBBELS010000001.1, on the reverse strand, counting down.
TTGCTGGACAGCAGCGACCAGAGCGTGGCCCGGGTCGGCCAGGCGGTCGGCTACGACGACAGCTACTACTTCTCGCGCCTGTTCAGCAAGGTCATGGGTTTGTCGCCGAGCGCCTACCGGCAGCGGGTAAGGCAGGGCGAGGGAGGAGCCTGAAGCGCTCTGCGGCGGGGCTGTAAACGAAGCGGCGACCAGTTGTCGGCAAACTGATCCCGGTCAGTGTTTTCCGGGCCGACAGGACTAGACTGAAGCTCCCTTTCCAGCCCCGATGGATGAATCGCCATGAACATCCTCGTCCGCCCGTCGCAAACCCCGAAAGGCCAATGCTGGCAGGTCTGCCTCGACCAGCAGGCCGTCAACTTCCGTAGCGAAAGCGAGGCCCGGCGTTTCGTCGACCGCCTCGAGGCGCGCCTGCGCGCGCCCCATGTGCTGCCCGAACTGAAGCAGCGAACGGCCTGATCCGCGCTCAGGCGGCCTGGCGCTCCAGGCGCCCGGTCTGCCAGGCGAGCAGGGTCGCGACCGCGCCGCAGACGGCGATCACCAGAGTCATGGGGATCGCCGTGCCGTCGTGGAGTACGCCGACCAGCGCCGAAGCGCCCGCCGCCACGCTGAACTGCAGGCTGCCCATCAGCGCCGAGGCGCTGCCGGCGTGCTGTCCCTGTCCGGCCATGGCGCAGGCGGAAGCGTTGGGAATGATGCAGCCGAGGCTGGCCACGCATCCGAACAGCGGAACCAGCAGCGGCCACAGCGTGGCCGGTTGCAGCGAAGCGATGCCCAGCAGGGCCAGGCCGCACGCCAGGTAGCCCCAGATGATCCGCCGCAGCCAGAACGCCGGCCCGCGATAGCGCAGCAGCCGCGCGTTGACCTGTGCCATGACGATGAAGCCCGCGGCATTGCTGCCGAACAGCCAGCCATAGTGCTCGGCGGGAATCCCGTAGAGCTGGATGAACACGTAGGGCGAACCGGCGATGTAGGCGAACATCCCGGCCATCGCCACCCCGCCGGAAAGGCCATAGGCGAGGAACAGGCGGTCGGCGAATAGCCGCCGGTACTGCCCCAGCGCGCCAGACAGCGGCGGTCGCTCGCCGTCGGCCGGGATGGTTTCCGGCAGCCACAACGCCACGCCGAGGCCGGCCAGGGCGGCGAACAGGGTCAGGCAGACGAAGATCGATTGCCAGCCCTGCCAGTCCAGCAGCAGGCCGCCGGCCACGGGGGCGAGGATCGGCGCCAGGCCCATCACCAGCATCAACTGGGAAAACGCCTTGGCGGCGCCGATCGGATCGCACAGGTCGCGCACCACTGCCCGCGAGATGACCATCCCGGCGCAGCCGCCGAGAGCCTGGACGAAGCGCGCGGCGATCAGCCACTCCAGGGTCGGCGCCAGGGCGCAGGCGGCCGAGGCCAGGGTGAAGATACTCACCCCCACCAGCAGCGGCAGGCGCCGGCCATAGCGGTCGGCCACCGGGCCGTAGAGCAACTGGCCGATGGACAGGCCGGCGAAGTAGGCGGCCAGGCTCAGCTGGACGTGCTCGACGTCGGTGGCGAAGGCCTTGGCCAGGGTCGGGAAGCTCGGCAGGTAGAAGTCGATGGCCAGTGGCCCGAAGGCGCTCAGGGCTCCCAGTATCAGCAGGATGCGCAGGTTCATGGATCGCTCGGCACGGGGCGCGTCGGTGGCAGGCAAGGCACTTCCCTGCGGCTCCCGGCAAGCGGGACGACGACGCCTATCATTGAATCGTCTGTGAGGGCGGGCGGCTCCAGGCCTGAAGGCCGGTACTGGCGGGAAGATGCTACGGACAGCCGGGGAGTCGCCGAAAAAGCAGCGCGCAGCATAACACCGAAGACGCCCGCCGATCATGGCCGGAGACCGTGGAACCGCGGAATCCACGGCTCATGAATGAGCAGCATTAGACAAAGGTGGTGTCGAAATACTTCGAGTCCGCCCGAGCGCGGCTAAAATCGGTACACTCCCCGCCCCGTTGCCGAGACCGATTCGACTACCCAGCACAGCATGCGACGCACAAAGGAAGATTCTGAAAAAACCCGTACGGCCATCCTCCTGGCCGCCGAGGAACTGTTCCTGGAAAAGGGCGTGTCCCATACCAGCCTGGAACAGATCGCCAGGGCCGCCGGGGTGCCCCGTGGAGCCGTCTACTGGCACTTCCAGAACAAGGCCCACCTGTTCAACGAGATGCTCAACCAGGTACGCCTGCCGCCGGAGCAACTCACCGAGCGCCTGTCCGGCTGCGATGGCAGCGACCCGCTGCGCTCGCTCTACGACCTCTGCCTGGAGGCCGTGCAATCGTTGCTGACGCAGGAGAAGAAGCGCCGCATCCTGACCATCCTGATGCAACGTTGCGAATTCACCGAGGAACTGCGCGAGGCGCAGGAACGCAACAACGCCTTCGTGCAGATGTTCATCGAACTCTGCGAGCAGTTGTTCGCCCGCGACGAATGCCGTGTGCGGCTGCATCCGGGCATGACCCCGAGGATCGCCTCGCGCGCCTTGCACGCGCTGATCCTGGGCCTGTTCAACGACTGGTTGCGCGACCCGCGCCTGTTCGATCCGGATACGGACGCGGAACACCTGCTGGAGCCGATGTTCCGTGGCCTGGTGCGCGACTGGGGTCAGGCCAGCTCGGCGCCGTAGCCCTCCTCACGGATCGCCTCGAGTACCTGGGCGCTGTCGAGCCGGCTGGCGACCCGGACTTCGCCGGCGCCAAGATCCACCTGGACGTCCGCCGCCGAATCCTTCGCCTGCACCGCATGGGTGATCGCCCGTACGCAGTGGCCGCAGGTCATGCCCTGAACCTTGAAGACTTGCATGGTATTGCCTCCTGTTGGTCATCGATGGGGCGATTTTCGACCTTGACATGGTGTCAAGGTCAATCCTCGAAATATCCGGTAACCGACAAAGCGTCAAGAACGGGTAAAGGCGGAGTAAAGAGGCTTAAACCCTACAAAGCACATGGTTAACATGTTCACCTTGTTCTTCACGAGGTAGAACCATGTCCATCCGCCGCTATTCCCCGTCACAGATCGCCCTGCACTGGCTCAGCGCCGTCGCGGTCCTGCTGATCATCGCCCTGCCCTACGGCGCCGACTTCTTCGCCGGCCTGCTCGGCGGCAAGGGCAACGTCTTCACCCTGCACAAGTCGCTGGGCGTGGCGGTACTCCTGCTGACCCTGACACGCCTGGCGCTGCGCCGCGTCCAGGGTGTCCCGGATACCCTGGAGGGGAACCCGGACTGGCAGCGCGCGGCCGCCAAGGCCGGGCATTTCCTGCTGTACGCGGTGCTGATCGTCATGCCGCTCTCCGGCATGCTCGCCGGCAAGCGTCCGCTGGACCTGTTCTGGCTGGTGCAGATCGGCCCGTTCGACCTGCCGGAAGCCTTCAAGGCGTTCGCCGGCGGCACCCACGTCACCGTCCAGTACCTGCTTTTCGCGCTGATCCTCGGCCACGCCGCCGCGGCCATCTGGCACCACCGCGTGCAGAAGGACGACGTACTGCGCGCCATGCTGCCGCAACGCGGCGCCTGATCCCAGCGACGGACGGGCACGCGGATGCCCGTCCCGACTTGTCCCGGACCCCGGCTTCGGCCAAGCTTTTCCCTACGCCCCCCGCCGCCGAGGCCCGCCATGTTCCCCATCCTTCGCCCGCTGCTCCATACCGCCGCCCTGGCCTGCGCCCTCCCGGCGCTCGCCGCGGACCCGCAACCGGCCAGCGGCGGCTGGGCGCAACCCGACCCGGCGCCGATCGGCTATGCGGTGCTGAACGTTTCCCGCGAGCGGGTCGAGTCCGGCACTGCCTGCGATGTCGGCCTGTACGTCCACGACGAACTGGTCGGCAACCTGCAACCGGGCGCCAGCCTGGCCCTGAACCTGCAACCCGGCGCGGTGGACGTGCGTCTTGCGCCGAACGGTCCTGGCGACGCCTGCCGGAACGGCATGACCATCCTCGCCGGACAGACCCTGACCCTGCGCGCCGGGGAGATCCGCAACCTGCGCATTGCCCTCGGTGCGGGCGGGCTCTACCTGGCGCCGGTGGCGGATGGGTACTGAGGGGTAGCGACTTGCCGTGGGGCATTCGCCATGACTCAGGGCACGAAGGTGGCGTTTCGGCATCGGGTGCACGGGGACTGCCTGGCGGGCCGTGAATGCGTGCACTGGCCCCCAGCTCCCGTCGCTGCCTGCACGGCAGTAAGGGGCAGGCTGCTGCTTAGCTCTTGAGCGGGCGTCGTGGTTGCCGGTCAATCTGCTTGTCGTGCTTGCCTTGGCCTCTTGTTTCGCCTTTCCAGGCGAGTTCCTTCTGCAAGCGTCCAAAAGACTCGCCCTGCCACTCGGAGGGCATGCCAGGAGCCCGATCCGTAGGGCGAATAACCGCTTGCGGTTATCCGCCGGCTCTCCAGGGCATCGGCGGATACCGCCTGTGGCGGTATTCGCCCTACGGGACTATATCGCTCGCGATTTCTTAGCTACACGGCAGTGAGGGGGGGGTCGCTGTTGCTTAGCGCTTGAGCGGGCGTCATGTTTGGTGGTCAAGCTGTTCTTTGTGCCTGCCTTGGTCTCTTGTTTCGCCTTCCCAGGCGAGTTCCTTTTGCAAGCGTCCAAAAGGAACCAAAAGACTCGCCCCGGCATCCGGCCCCAGCCGCTTCTCGGCTGGGGTGCCCTCGCTGCATCGTTGCTCCCGGCGGCACGCCGCCACGGTCCTTCGTGGACCGAGGCGGCTCTCGCGGCATCCTGCCACTCGTCCCCCTCCGCAACGATTCCGCTCGGCCTCCTGACGGGGCGGGTTTGCCGCCCCACCACTTGGAGGGCAAGCCTCACTTCGTGGATGCCAGGAACCCGATCCGTAGGGCGGATACCGCCTATGGCGGCATTCGCCCTACGGGACTACACGGCAATGAACGGCGCAGGCTGGCCGTTCTGCTCTTTCTTGAGTTTCTTAGCTGCCTATACGGCAGTGAACTGCGTCCTGCTGCTGGAGCAGTGTCCCGAACTTTTCTTAGCTGCCTATACGGCAGTGAACCAGCGGGCCGATCAACAGGCCGGACAGCATGCTTTCTTAGCTGCCTATACGGCAGTGAACTACGAGTTCGACGCAACGATGTCGGCCACCCATTTCTTAGCTGCCTATACGGCAGTGAACGAGTTTTCCGGGCCTGAGTACGAACCCATCAATTTCTTAGCTGCCTATACGGCAGTGAACTGCGCGGAACCAGATGCGTTGTGCCAGTTCCATTTCTTAGCTGCCTATACGGCAGTGAACTCGCGTCTCGGTGACGCGCTCGATCACCCACATTTCTTAGCTGCCTATACGGCAGTGAACTAGCCCTGAAAACCTATAACCATTTGAAGGAAAAGGAAATACCGAGTTTTTCCTGCCAGAAACCCTCTTTTTTCGAGGCCTCGTAACTTACTGATTTATAAGGGTGTAAGAAATCGTCCGAAAAAAGGGTCGGAAGCTTCGGGCAATTAGAAGCCGTTTCGCGAGGACCGGGACGGCGATCAACCGTGCCGTTCGAGGGCAAAAGGTCCTGTGATGAGCGATGCCGCAAAGCCCCCGGCCAGGCCGGGGGCGTCGCGCCAGGGAGCGGCGCTACAGGCTCGGGTGGCCCGCCTCGATTTCGGACAAGGCATCGCTGAGCAGCGACAGCAACGCACCGTTGATGTAGGCCAGGGTGCCGCCGGGCTCTTCTTTCTCATCGAGCAAACGGGTCATGGCCAGGATGTTGATTGCCGACCTCAGGCGCACTTTCGCGTTGTCGAACAAGTGCGTGGGGAGTGCATGGGTGTCCACGTACAGGGTCGCGCTACGCGGACACATGTCGGCCTGGGAGGTGGGTAGCAGCGGGACGAAGCGGGGGGACGATTCTGTTACCTCGGGGTTGGACGTATCATTCGGCTTAGCCATGGGTCAGCTCCTTAGTAAGCTGGGTTGTGGTTAGCGGGTCGTAGGTGTTCCACCACCTGCGGCCCGCGTCTTTCCGCCCTCAAAAACAGAGGGCAGTGCCGTTCGTCCTGTCCCTGCGGGATGGATTTGCCGGCCCCTCCATCATCCTCCTACTGGGTTTTTATCCAATTCCCGGGCTTCTGAGAGAGCCTGCGGAAATGTCCGGGGGAGCTGTCCGGCGTTTCTAGGGCCTGTAGGGCGAATACCGCCACAGGCGGTATCCGCCGATACCCCGGATAAGCGGCGGATAACCGCAAGCAGTTATTCACCCTACGGATCAGGGCTTCGGTATGTGGAGGTCTGGCATGCACGAGGTCATCCCCCCCCCTGAAGCGCCCCTCAGCCCAATCGAATCCTTCCGCTCGCCACCAGCACCGCATGCCCGGCGATACTCACTCGCTCGCCCTCCAACCGGCACCACAGCTCGCCGCCGCGCGCCGAGCACTGCTGGGCGGTCAGCGACAGTTTGTTCAAGCGCTGGGCCCAGTAGGGAATCAGGCTGCAATGCGCGGAGCCGGTGACCGGGTCTTCGTCGACGCCCATCGCCGGGGCGAAGAAGCGCGAGACGAAATCCTTCTGCAGGCCCCGCGCGGTGACGATCACTCCACGCCAGGGCAGCCGCGCCAGGGCCGCGAAGTCGGGACGACAGGCGCGCACCGCCTCTTCGGACTCGAGCAGCACCAGCAGCTTGTCGGTGGAGCCCAGCACGTCCACCGGCGGCAGGCCCAGGGCCTGCTCCAGCTCGACGGTGCTACCGACCTCGCTCGGATACTGCGCGGGGAAATCCAGGACCAGCCGCTCGTCCTCGCGGTTGACCCGCAGCGCACCGGAGCGCGAGATGAATTCCAGGCGCTCGCCCGGCTCGTCGTAGACCTCGAACAGTACGTGGGCCGCAGCCAGTGTGGCGTGGCCGCAGAGCGCCACCTCGACGCTCGGGGTGAACCAGCGGATCCGCCAGGCCTCTCCTTCGCGAACGACGAAGGCGGTCTCGGAGAGGTTGTGCTCGGTCGCGATCATCTGCATCAGCTCGTCCGCCAGCCAGGCGTCGAGGCGATAGACCACGGCGGGATTGCCGCTGAACGGGCGGGAAGAAAACGCGTCGACCTGGTGGAACTCGAGCTGCATGGCAGACCTCCTGGGAACGATCGCCACAGCATGCCGCCGCAGGCTCCGGGATGGGCGATACAGTGCGATCTTTTCCGATCGTAACAGTGGGACTTCGCTCTGCCTTCGACCCATTGCCCGAGCGGGCGTTTGCGGCGACCTGCCGGCGTTGTGAAGCCGCCGGCAAAAACGCCGCCTTTTTCCGCGAAACGCCGCTCAGGCCTCGCTGCGCACCCGTCGCACCGCGTTCTGCCAGCCGGCGTAGAGTTCGCCGCGGCGCTCCTCGGCCATGTGTGCGGCGAAGCGGCGCTGCAGGTGCCAGTGGCTGGCGATGTCGTCCAGGTCACGATAGAAGCCGGCCTTCAGCCCGGCCATGTAGGCCACGCCGAGGGCGGTGGTCTCGGTGACTTCCGGGCGCTCCACGGTGACGCCAAGGATGTCGGTGAGGAATTGCATCACCCAGTTGTTCACCACCATCCCGCCGTCCACCCGCAGCGCGCTGGGCGGCGTGCCGTCCTGGCGCATCGCTTCGAGCAGGTCGCGGGTCTGGTAGCAGACCGATTGCAGACCGGCGGTGACGATCTCCTTGATTCCGGTGTCGCGGGTCAGGCCGAAGATCGCGCCGCGCGCCTTCGGGTCCCAGTAGGGCGCGCCGAGGCCGGTAAAGGCCGGCACCAGGTAGACGCCGTTGGAGTCGCCGGCCTGGATCGCCAGGGCTTCGCTCTCGTGGGCGTGGTCGATCAGCTTGATGCCGTCGCGCAGCCATTGCACCGCGGCGCCGGCGACGAAGATGCTGCCCTCCACCGCGTAGCTGACCTTGCCGTCCAGACGGTAGCCGACCGTGGTAAGCAGGCGGTTCTTCGAGGTCACCGGCTGCTCGCCAGTGTTCTGGATCATGAAGCAGCCGGTGCCGTAGGTGCTCTTCACCATGCCCGGCTGGAAGCAGGCCTGGCCGATCAGCGCGGCCTGCTGGTCGCCGGCCATGCCCAACACCGGGATCGCCGCGCCAAGCAGCGACGGCTCGCTGACGCCGAACTCCGCCGCGCAGTCGAGCACCTCCGGCAGCAGGCTGCGCGGGATCTCGAACAGCGCCAGCAATTCCTCGTCCCAGTCCTGGCTGTGGATGTTGAACAGCAGGGTACGCGAAGCGTTGGTCGCGTCGGTGCGATGGGAGCGGCCGCCGGTCAGGCGCCAGAGCAGGAAGCAGTCGACGGTGCCGAAGCGCAGCTCGCCGCGTTCGGCGCGCTGGCGGGCGCCGGGCACGTTGTCGAGGATCCAGCGCAGCTTGGTGGCGGAGAAATACGGATCGATCAGCAGCCCGGTACGCGCGCTGACGTTCGCCTCGTGGCCGGCGGCCTTGAGTTCGGCACAGTAGTCGGCGGTACGACGATCCTGCCAGACGATGGCCGGGTGGATCAGGTCGCCGCTGGCGGCGTCCCAGACCAGCGTGGTCTCGCGCTGGTTGGTGATGCCGATGGCGGCGATGTCGGCCGCGCGCAAGCCCTTGCGGGCGAGCGCGTCGCGACAGACCTGGAGGGTGGTCAGCCAGATTTCCTCGCCGTCGTGCTCCACCCAGCCGTCCTTCGGGAAGTACTGCTTGAATTCCTGCTGGCAGCTCGCCACCGGCAAGCCCTGGGCACTGAACACGATGGCGCGGGAGCTGGTGGTGCCCTGGTCGATGGCGAGGAGATAGTGGGACATGGAAAACCTGACAGATTGAAAAGTAAGACGAATGCCGACCGCTAGGCCGGCGGGATTAGCGGCTCATTCGCGGCCGATGGCGGCGAACGAACCCTGGGTCAACTGGGCCAGCACCTCGGCCGCCAGCTCCACTTCCAGCCCGCGCCGTCCTGCGCTGACATGGATGCTCGGGTACTGCCGCGCGCTTTCATCGATGAAGGTACGCAGGCGCTTCTTCTGCCCCAGCGGGCTGATCCCGCCCACCAGGTAGCCGGTGGCCCGCTGCGCCGCCTGCGGATCGGCCATGTCGGCCTTCTTCGCCCCCGCCACATGGGCCAGGGCCTTCAGGTCGAGACTGCCGATCACCGGCACCACCGCCACCAGCAGCTCGCCCTTCTCCGTGGCGGCGAGCAGCGTCTTGAACACCCGCTGCGGGTCCAGACCGAGCTTTTCCGCGGCCTCCAGGCCATAGGAAGGTGCCTTGGGGTCGTGGCTGTAGCTGAGCACCTTGTGCTCGGCGCGGGCCTTTTTCAGCAGGTCGATGGCAGGGGTCATGGTCACTCCCGGAGAAGAACGTTGGCTGAAAACCGGCGCCTACCTTAAGCCATCGCCGCCCCTGCTGCACGGGCGCCGATGCCGCGGCCCGCGTGCCTCGGTAGCGATATTCGATTGGCCGCGAAAACGAAACCGGAGGGTCGTTTTTCGGACAAACGTTCATCTTCGCGCTTTGACAGCATTCCTTTGTGAATATATTTTTTCGAAACTGAACAATTTTCACGGCTGCCCGCCATAATTACAAGAACAGACAAGAGAGGCCCCATGACCACCGCCGCCCCGACCCCGTCCCTGTTCGGCCAATGCCTGGCCGAGTTCCTCGGCACCGCCCTCCTCATCTTCTTCGGCACCGGTTGCGTCGCGGCCCTGAAGGTCGCCGGCGCCAGCTTCGGCCTGTGGGAAATCAGCATCATCTGGGGGGTCGGCGTGAGCATGGCGATCTACCTCAGCGCCGGCGTCTCCGGCGCCCACCTGAACCCGGCGGTGAGCATCGCGCTGTGGCTGTTCGCCGGCTTCGAGGGGCGCAAGCTGCCGTTCTACATCACCGCCCAGGTGGCCGGTGCGTTCTGCGCCGCAGCGCTGGTCTACACCCTCTACAGCAGCCTGTTCATCGAGTTCGAACAGGCGCAGAACATCGTCCGCGGCAGCCAGGACAGCCTGGCCCTGGCCTCGGTGTTCTCCACCTATCCGCACCCGGCGCTGTCGGTCGGCCAGGCGTTCCTCGTCGAAGTGGTGATCACCGCCATCCTCATGGCGGTGATCATGGCTCTTACCGACGACGGCAACGGCCTGCCGCGCGGTCCGTTGGCGCCGCTGCTGATCGGCCTGCTGATCGCCGTGATCGGCAGCGCCATGGGCCCGCTGACCGGTTTCGCGATGAACCCGGCGCGCGACTTCGGCCCCAAGCTGATGACCTACCTGGCCGGCTGGGGGCCCATCGCCTTCACCGGCGGCCGCGAGATTCCCTACTTCCTGGTGCCGATCTTCGCCCCGATCCTCGGTGCCTGCCTCGGCGCCGGCGGCTATCGTGTACTGATCGCGCGCCATCTGCCGAGCGCCGCGGCGCCCGCCGAAGCCGAGCCGGAGAAGGTTCGCGCTTCCTGACCGCCCGCTCTTTCCTGCCATAGCCACAAGGCCACAGCCATGACCGACAAGCACAACAAGAAATACGTCGTCGCCCTGGACCAGGGCACCACCAGCTCCCGCGCCATCGTCTTCGACCGCGATGCCAACGTGGTCAGCCAGGCCCAGCGCGAGTTCGCCCAGTTCTATCCGCAGGCCGGCTGGGTCGAACACGATCCGATGGAAATCTGGGCCACGCAGAGTTCGACCCTGGTCGAGGCCCTCGCCCAGGCCAGCATCGAGCACGACCAGGTGGCCGCCATCGGCATCACCAACCAGCGCGAGACCACGGTGGTCTGGGACCGTCACAGCGGTCGGCCGATCCACAACGCCATCGTCTGGCAGTGCCGGCGCAGCGCGGCGATCTGCGCGCAGCTCAAGCGCGACGGGCTGGAAGACTACATCCGCGAAACCACCGGTCTGGTCACCGACCCGTACTTTTCCGGGACCAAGCTGAAGTGGATCCTCGACAACGTCGAAGGCGCCCGCGAACGCGCGCGCAACGGCGACCTGTTGTTCGGCACCATCGACACCTGGCTGATCTGGAAGCTCACCGAAGGCAAGGTCCACGTCACCGACTACACCAATGCCTCGCGGACCATGCTGTTCAACATCCACAGCCTCGACTGGGACGCGCGGATGCTCGAGGTGCTCGACATTCCCCGCTCGATGCTGCCCGAGGTGCGCAACTCTTCGGAGGTCTACGGCAACGCCCGGATCGGCGGGGTCGGCGGCGGCGAGCTGCCGATCGCCGGGATCGCCGGCGACCAGCAGGCCGCCCTGTTCGGCCAGATGTGCGTGGAACCGGGCCAGGCGAAGAACACCTACGGCACCGGCTGCTTCCTGCTGATGCACACCGGCGACAAGGCGGTGAAGTCCACCCATGGCCTGCTCACCACCATCGCCTGCGGCCCGCGCGGCGAGGTCGGCTACGCCCTGGAGGGCGCGGTGTTCAACGGCGGCTCCACGGTGCAGTGGTTGCGCGACGAACTGAAGGTGATCAACGACTCCTTCGATTCCGAATACTTCGCCACCAAGGTCAAGGACAGCAACGGCGTCTACCTGGTACCGGCCTTCACCGGACTCGGCGCGCCCTATTGGGACCCCTATGCGCGCGGCGCAGTGTTCGGCCTGACCCGTGGAGTCAAGGCCGACCACCTGATCCGCGCCACCCTGGAATCCATCGCCTATCAGACCCGCGACGTGCTCGACGCCATGCAGCGCGATGCCGGCGAACGCCTGCGCGCCCTGCGCGTCGACGGCGGGGCGGTGGCCAACAACTTCCTCATGCAGTTCCAGGCCGACATCCTCGGCACCCGCGTGGAGCGCCCGGTGATGCGCGAGACCACCGCCCTCGGCGCCGCCTACCTGGCCGGCCTGGCCTGCGGCTTCTGGAGCAGCCTCGACGAGCTGAAGAGCAAGGCGGTGATCGAGCGGGTGTTCGAGCCGGAGTGCGACGAGCCCCGGCGCGAAAAGCTCTATGCCGGCTGGAAAAAAGCGGTGGAGCGCACTCGCGGCTGGGACGACGGCGAACTGTGACGAGCTGGCGCCATTCGTCCGCCGCGATGCGGCGAATGGCGTGTTCCCCGGCGCCGCTCTGGCATGCCCTGGGTAACGTTTGCGCGCGGCGGCCGGGTGCCGCCGCGGCGCGCTCTACGACTCATGCACGGCTGACAACGGCCCCCCGCGTGCGGCATTCTTGGCGACTTTCCAGGGTCCCGGCCCGGCAGCACGAGAACAACCCATGAACCTGCCCCCCCGACAGCAAAGCATCATCGAGGAGGTCCGCGAGCGCGGTTACCTGAGCATCGAGGAGATGGCGCAGATGTTCGCGGTCACCCCGCAGACCATCCGCCGCGACATCAACCAGCTCGCCGAACAGGGACTGCTGCGCCGCTACCACGGCGGTGCGGCCTACGATTCGAGCATCGAGAACACCGCCTACACCATGCGCGCCGACCAGATGCGCGACGAGAAGCAGCGCATCGCCGAAGCCGTGGCCAGCCTGGTGCCGGACAACGCCTCGCTGTTCATCAACATCGGCACCACCACCGAGGCCATCGCCCGCGCCCTGCTCAACCACCGTAACCTGAAGATCATCACCAACAACCTGCACGTGGCCGCCACCCTCAGCGCCAAGGAAGACTTCGAAGTGCTGGTCGCCGGCGGCACCGTACGCAGCGACGGCGGCATCGTCGGCCAGGCCGCGGTGGACTTCATCCAGCAGTTCCGCGTCGACTTCGCCCTGGTCGGCATCAGCGGCATCGACGAGGATGGCAGCCTGCTCGACTTCGACTACCAGGAAGTGCGCGTATCCCAGGCGATCATCGACAACGCGCGGCAAGTGTTCCTGGCCGCCGACTCGAGCAAGTTCGGGCGCAACGCGGTGGTCCGCCTGGGACCGATCTCGCTGGTCAACCGGGTCATCAGCGACAGCCCGCCGCCCGCCGCCATCGCCCGCCTGATGGCACAGCACAAGGTTCACCTGGACCTGGTCTGAGGCATTTCCCCTGCCACGGCGCCGTTCGGCGCCGTGAATGTTCGTTTCAGAAAAACCACCTGCCGCCCCCCGTCCATGCGCCGCGATCCTCGGCGGTCGCTTTCCCGCATGCGGAAGAGGGGCTGTTCCCGCGCGGACGGGCAAACCGGTAGCGCCCGGGCAACCCTTCGAAATTGAAAAAGCCTGGCGAATCGGGCTGGTCAATAACTGCGCAATCGACTAAGCTATTTTCGAATTCGAACAAAATTACGTTCACTTTCGACTTCAGGGCCTTTCACATGAGTCAAGCGCACACCCCCTCCGCTCCACTCGCCGAAGTCTACGATGTCGCCGTGGTCGGCGGTGGCATCAACGGTGTAGGGATCGCCGCCGACGCAGCCGGGCGCGGCCTGTCCGTGTTCCTTTGCGAACAGCACGACCTGGCCCAGCACACCTCCTCGGCCAGCAGCAAGCTGATCCACGGCGGCCTGCGCTACCTCGAACACTACGAATTCCGCCTGGTCCGCGAAGCCCTGGCCGAGCGCGAGGTCCTGCTGGCCAAGGCGCCGCACATCGTCAAGCCGCTGCGCTTCGTCCTGCCGCACCGTCCGCACCTGCGCCCGGCCTGGATGATCCGCGCCGGCCTGTTCCTCTACGATCACCTCGGCAAGCGCGAGAAGCTGCCCGCCTCGCGCGGCCTGCGCTTCACCGGCAGCAGCCCGCTGAAGGCCGAGATCCGCCGTGGCTTCGAGTACTCCGACTGCGCGGTGGACGATGCGCGCCTAGTGGTGCTCAACGCAATCTCCGCCCGCGAGCACGGCGCCCACGTCCATACCCGCACCCGCTGCGTCAGCGCCCGTCGCAGCAAGGGACTCTGGCACCTGCACCTGGAGCGCAGCGACGGTAGCCTGTATTCGATCCGCGCCCGCGCCCTGGTGAACGCCGCCGGCCCCTGGGTGGCGCGCTTCATCCAGGACGACCTGAAACAGAAGTCGCCCTACGGTATCCGCCTGATCCAGGGCAGCCACATCATCGTGCCGAAGCTGTACGAAGGCGAGCACGCCTACATCCTGCAGAACGAAGACCGCCGCATCGTCTTCGCCATCCCCTATCTGGACCGCTTCACCATGATCGGCACCACCGATCGCGAGTACCAGGGCGACCCGGCCAAGGTGGCGATCAGCGAAGAGGAAACCGCCTACCTGCTGCAAGTGGTGAACGCCCATTTCAAGCAGCAGCTTGCGGCCGCCGACATCCTGCACAGCTTCGCCGGCGTGCGTCCGCTGTGCGACGACGAGTCCGACGAGCCTTCGGCGATCACCCGCGACTACACCCTGTCGCTCTCCGCCGGCAACGGCGAGCCGCCGCTGCTCTCGGTGTTCGGCGGCAAGCTGACCACCTACCGCAAGCTGGCCGAATCGGCGCTGGCGCAGCTCCAGCCGTTCTTCGCCAATCTCGGCCCGGCCTGGACCGCCAAGGCACCGCTGCCGGGCGGCGAGCAGATGCAGAGCGTCGAGGCGCTCACCGAGCAACTGGCCAACCGCTACGCCTGGCTCGACCGCGAACTGGCGCTGCGCTGGGCGCGCACCTACGGCACCCGGGTGTGGCGCCTGCTGGACGGGGTCAATGGCGAAGCCGATCTCGGCGAGCACCTGGGCGGCGGCCTGTATGCCCGCGAAGTGGACTACCTGTGCAAGCACGAGTGGGCCCAGGACGCCGAGGACATCCTCTGGCGCCGCAGCAAGCTCGGCCTGTTCCTCTCGCCGAGCCAGCAGGTGCGCCTCGGCCAGTACCTGCAGAGCGAGCATCCGCATCGCCCGCGGGTGCATGCGGCCTGATCGCCAGCCAGAAACGTCGAGGCCCGCTTTTGCGGGCCTCGTTCGTTATGGAAGGGTACGGGACGATCCGGGCATAATGCGCGACGCCACCAAGCCGGTGGCGCCGCCGCAGTCGAGAATCCCGTGGACCTGATGTTCAAGGCGCTGATCGGCGCCGCCGTGGTCGTGCTCCTCGCCGTCCTGTCGAAGACCCGCAACTACTACATCGCCGGCCTGGTGCCGCTGTTTCCCACCTTCGCCCTGATTGCCCACTACATCGTCGGCAAGGGCCGTTCGCTGGACGACCTGAAGACCACCATCGTCTTCGGCATGTGGTCGATCATCCCCTACTTCGTCTATCTCGCCGCGCTCTACCTGCTGGTCGAGCGCTTCCGCCTGGAGACCTCGCTGGCCCTGGCGGCGCTGGCCTGGCTGGTGGCGGCAAGCGTGCTGGTGGGCCTCTGGGTACGCCTGCACGCCTGAGACCGCGAGCGCGGCTTCAGAGCTGGACGACGCTGGCCTGCCGATGGGCCTTCAGGTAAGGCACCACCGCCGCCAGCAACGGCTCCTTGAAGGCTTCCTGGAAGCGATGGGCGAGACCGGGGATCAGCTTCAGCTCCGAGCCACGGATATGCGCCGCCACGTGCACGCCGTGCATCACCGGCAGCAGCGGATCGGCGGTGCCATGGATCACCAGGGTCGGCACCTGCAGACGGTTCAGCAGCGGCACCCGGCTGGGTTCGGCGAGGATCGCCAGCAATTGCCGCTGCACGCCTTCCGGGTTGAACGCGCGGTCGTAGGAACGTGCGGCCTGCAACAGGAGCTGCTGGCGATCGTCGCGCACTTCCGGACTGCCCAGCGCCGCCAGCAGGTCGGCCTGCTGCTCGACCGCCTGCTCGCGGCTGGCCGCCTCGCGCCGCGCCAGCAGGCGCAGCAGCGACTCGCTGGGTGCCGGCAGGCCTTCGGCGCCGGAGCTGGTCATCACCAGGGTCAGGCTGAGCAGGCGCTGCGGCGCCATGTCGGCGATGTGCTGGGCGATCATCCCGCCCATGCTGGCGCCGAGCACATGGGCCTGGGGGATATCCAGCGCATCGAGCAGATGCAGGGCATCGCCGGCCATGTCGGTGAGGGTATAGGGCGCGCTGACCGGCAGGCCGAGGCGATAACGCACCACTTCGTAGGTCAGCCGCGAGCTGGGCACCGGCACGTTCCAGGCCGACAGGCCGACGTCGCGGTTGTCGTAGCGGATCACCCGGAAGCCTTGCTCGCACAGGGCGCTGACCACCTCGTCCGGCCAGTGGATCAGTTGCCCACCCAGGCCCATCACCAGCAGCAGGGCCGGATCGCTGTCGCGGCCGATGCTCTGGTAGGCCAGGCGCACGTCGCCCAGTTCGACCGTCTCGGTAGGTACGCGTGCGTCGCAACGCGCCGCCGCAAAGGAGGAGAGGCTGCACAACAAGGCGGCCAGGAAGATGAAAGCACGCATGAAGAAAACCCAGAACGCAAAACCCCAGTGGAGCGCGATTCTGATTAAATTTCGTCCAGCGCGCTGCCACAGTAGCGTGACAGTTTGATGAATGCCGCCAGGCGGTCGTGGCGTTGTGGCTCTGCGGCGTTGCGCCGCTGCTCCGGGCCGCCGTCCCGTGTGCCGGGCTATTCTCCCCGTCGCTCCACGATCGCGCGCTCTGCGGGATCGAGGCCATCGCTTGTCGACAGCCCCTGGCGTATGAGACAAACTCAACGAATCCGCACCGCTATCAAGTTTTGCTCATACAGAGGCCGCCATGCTCGAACTTCGCCACCTCAAGACCCTGCACGCGCTGCGCGAAGCCGACAGCCTGGTGGAAGCCGCCGAGCGCCTGCACCTTACCCAGTCGGCGCTGTCGCACCAGTTCAAGGAACTGGAAGAGCGCCTGGGCATGCAGTTGTTCGTGCGCAAGACCAAGCCGGTACGCTTCACCAGCGCCGGGCTGCGCCTGCTGCAACTGGCCGACTCGCTGCTGCCCCAACTGCGCACCGCCGAGCGCGACCTGGCGCGGCTCGCCGGCGGTACCGCCGGACGCCTGCACATGGCCATCGAATGCCACAGTTGCTTCCAGTGGCTGATGCCGACCATCGACCAGTTCCGCGACGCCTGGCCGGAAGTCGAACTGGACCTGGCCTCGGGCTTCTCCTTCGCGCCGCTGCCGGCCCTGGCCCGCGGCGACCTCGACCTGGTGGTGACCGCCGACCCGATCGAGTTGCCCGGCATCACCTACGTGCCACTGTTCACCTACGAAGCGCTGCTGGCGGTGGCCAACCAGCATGCCCTGGCTGGTCGACCGTACGTCGTCCCGGAGGACCTGGAGCGGGAAACCCTGATCACCTATCCGGTGGAACGCGATCGTCTCGACGTCTTCACCCGCTTCCTCGACCCCGCCGATGTGGAGCCGGCGCAGGTGCGCATAGCCGAGCTGACCGTGATGATGATGCAGCTGGTGGCCTCCGGTCGCGGCGTCTGCTGCCTGCCGAACTGGGCCCTGCACGAGTACAGCTCGCGCGGCTACGTGACGGCCCGGCGCCTCGGTGAAAAGGGCCTGTACTGCACGCTCTTCGCCGCCATCCGCACGGACATGTTCGATGCGCCATTCATGCGCGACTTCCTGCTCACCGCCAAGGACACCTCCTTCGCCACCCTCGAAGGGGTCAGCGCCGCCAAGGGCTGAGCGGCTCAGAACAGCGACAGCTCATAGGTCAGGTACAGGCGGTTCTCGTCGATGTCACGGCTGAAGGCCGAACGGTAGGTTGCGTTGCGCCAGACCAGCCCCAGTCCCTTCAGCGGACCGCCCTGCAACACGTAGCGCAGGTCGCTGTCGCGTTCCCACTCGCGACTGCCGTCGGCGCCCTTCGGTTTCGCGCCGTGGCCGCTGAAATAGCGCGTCATCAGGCTCAGGCCGGGCACCCCGAGCGGCGCGAAGTCGCAGTCGTAGCGCAGTTGCCAGGAGGACTCGCCAGCCTCGGCGAAGTCGTTGTACTGGCCGAAATTGACCAAGTACGGATCGGTCCCCTCCAGGTAGGGGAAGCCGTGGTCGCCGCTCATCCGCTGGTAGCCCAGGCCGAAGGCCTGGCCGTTGCGCAGGCGGTAGGTGAGCGACCCGCTGAAGGAACGGTTGTCGATGCGCCCGCCGCGAGCGCCGCCGGTATCCCGGCTGAGCGCCAGGCGCAAGTCGCTCTCCAGGCTATCCGCAGCGACGCCGATGCGCCCCTTGAGACCGAGGAAATGCTGGGCGTAGACCTGCTCCAGTTCGCCATAGTGGTAGCTGCCGGTCCAGTCCGGGGCGATACGGTAGTCCAGGCCGGCCAGGTCGAAACGGTCCGCCTGCGCCGCGCCGGCGAAACGCCGGTTGCGGTTGAACAGCGCCAGGTCGCTGGTGCCCGCCTCGTTGCGCTGGCTGACCTCGGTCAGCCGTCCCAGGTTCAGGCTCAGTCCGCTCAGTTCGCCGGAAGTCAGCAGCGCGCCCTGAAACACCTGGGGGAATAGCCGCCCGTAGTTGGGCTGGATGGTCGGTAGCTTCGGCACCAGGCCGCCGACCTTCAGCTCGCTGCGCGACAGGCGCAGCTTGGCGGTCGCGTCCAGCCGCGCGTAGTCGCCCGCCGCGCTGCCATCGTCGCGAAGCGGAAGCAGACCGGTGCCGCTACGCCCCGCGCCGGAATCGAGCCGGACGCCGAGCTTGCCCAGCAGGTCGAGACCCACGCCGAGGGTGCCCTCGGTATAGCCCGAGCGGTAGTCGAAGAGAAAGCCCTGGGCCCACTCCTCGCTTTTCGCACGCCCCACGCCATCGCGGAAGTCGCGGTTCATGTAGAAGTTGCGCAAGGCCAGGCTGGCCCGCGAGTCTTCGAGGAAGCCCTCGGCCAGGGCGGGAACGCTATCGCCGGCAAGGATCGGCAGCAGGAAAAACGCGCATTTCTTGTTGTTGTTCATACGCACTCCGAACGGGCGCCTGGGCGCCTCTTTTTCTAGGGGGAACGGTGTCTCATCGGCAGCGCTCGATCACCATCGCCACGCCCTGGCCGAGCCCGACGCACAGGCTGACCACCGCGTAGCGCCGCTCGATGCGTTGCAGCCCGCGGGCGGCGGTGAGCACCAGGCGCGCACCGGAGGCGCCGAGCGGATGGCCGAGGGCAATGGCGCCGCCATGGGGATTGACCCGCGGGTCCTCGTAGTCCAGGCCGAGCAACTTCAGGCAGGCCAGGACCTGCGGCGCGAAGGCTTCGTTGATCTCGATCAGGCCGACCTCGTCCAGGTCGATGCCGGCGCGTTGCAGCGCGCGGAGGATCGCCTGCTGCGGGCCGATGCCCATCAACCGGGGCTCCACGCCGACGCTGGCGCTAGCGAGGATCCGCGCCAGCGGCCGGATGCCCTCGCGCTCGCCGATCGCGCGATCGCCCAGCAGCACTACCGCCGCCCCGTCGTTGATCCCCGAGGCATTGCCGGCGGTCACTACCCCGCCGGCGAACAACGCCGGCAAGCGCGCCAGGGCCGCCAGGTCGGCCTGCGGCCGCGGATGCTCGTCGCGCTCCACCAGCCGCGTCTCGCCCTTGCGTCCGGCACGCACCTCCACCGGAAGGATCTCGCCGAGGAAAAAGCCCTCCTCCAGCGCAGCCTGGTAGCGCGCCTGGGAAGAAGCGGCGAAACGGTCGGCGTCCTCGCGGGCGATGCCGAAGGCGCGGGCCACGTTGTCGCCGGTCTCCGGCATGCTGTCGTTGCCATAGCGCTCGACCAGCCTGGGGTTGGCGAAGCGCGCGCCGATGGTGCTGTCGAAGACCTCCAGCGTGCGGCTGAAGGCGCTCTCCGCCTTGGCCATGACGAACGGCGCCCGGGACATGCTTTCGGCGCCGCCGGCCAGGTACAGCCGGCCCTCGCCGCAACTGATCGCGCGCGCCGCGTCGATCACCGCCGACAGTCCGCTGGCACACAAGCGGTTGACCGTCTGCCCGGGCAGCCGCGCCGGCAGGCCGGCTGCGAGCAGCGCGTTGCGCGCCAGGTTGCGGCTGTCTTCGCCAGCCTGGTTGGTGCAACCGAGGATCACATCCTCCAGGTCGTCGACGGCGAACCCGGAGGTTTCCGCGAGACGCGCCAGCAGCAGGCCGGCCAGGTCGTCCGGACGCACCGTCGAGAGTGCACCGGCATGCCGGCCGAAAGGCGTACGCAGGCCGGCGTAGATATAGGCATCGAGCATGGTGTGTTTCTCCGCGAAGGGATCAGGAGGCCAACGGGCTGTCCGGCTGGCGCAGGGAAAGGCCCAGTTGGGCGCGCCGGCGCAGCCAGGGACTGGGGCGATAGCGCGGGTCGCCGCTGAGCGCATGCAGGCGTTCGAGGATGCGCAGCACGCGCCCGGCGCCCAGTCGGTCGCCCCACTCCAGCGGCCCCAGCGGATAGCCGAGACCGAGGCGCACCGCCAGGTCGATGTGCTCCACCGAAGCGATACCCTGCTGGG
The DNA here is from genome assembly GCF_037574965.1 of Pseudomonas sp. KBN12P06040. Classification (NCBI taxonomy): domain Bacteria; kingdom Pseudomonadati; phylum Pseudomonadota; class Gammaproteobacteria; order Pseudomonadales; family Pseudomonadaceae; genus Pseudomonas; species Pseudomonas sp. KBN12P06040. Next base: position 1,592,829 of record NZ_JBBELS010000001.1, on the reverse strand, counting down.
CGATGTCGCAGGCGAGATTGACGATCGAGGCGAGGGTGCGCTGGACGATGAACCCGGCGCTGTCGCGAATCAGCGTGACGCCCACGCCGTCCCGTGCGAACAGGGTGCGAGCGGCCTGCTGCAGCTCCGCTCGGGTCGCCGGGCAGGCCATCAGGCAGCGGTGTCGCTCCAGGTCCGACAGCACGTCGATGGCCAGGCTGCGCGTCGGATCGACGGCGAACCGCCGCGCTGCGGCGCTGACGTCGGCGCCCAGCGGCGCAAGCAGGCACAACGCCGCCCCGGAAGGACGCTCGCCATTCTCCACCTCGGCGCCCAGACGTTGTAGCAACGTCAGCAATGGCGCGCGGTCATGTTCGTCGTCGACGCCCAGCCACACCGGCGGCAACGCCGCGCCTGGCGCAACCGCCGGGGCGGCGGCGGGCACCTGCCCAGCGCCGTCGTAGCGGTAGAAGCCCTGGCCGCTCTTGCGCCCCAGGCGGCCGGCGGCGAGCATCTGGCGCAGCAAGGGATGCGGACGATAACGCGGCTCCTCGTAGTACTGCCGGTAGATCGACTCCATCACCGGCAGGCTGACGTCCAACCCGACCAGGTCGAACAGCTCGAACGGGCCCATGCGGAAGCCGGCGCCCTCGCGCAGGACTTCGTCGATCGCCGCCACCGGCGCCACGCCCTCGCCGAGGATACGCAGCGCCTCGGTGCCGAAGGCCCGTCCGGCATGGTTGACGATGAAGCCGGGGCTGTCCGTGGCACGCACCGACTGGTGGCCGAAGGTCGCCACCAGGGCGCACAGTCGCTCGGCGATGCCGGTGCGGGTGGCGAGACCGTCGATCACCTCCACCAGACGCATCAGCGGCACCGGATTGAAGAAGTGCAGACCGGCGACCCGGCCGGGATCGCGACAGGCCGAGGCGATCGCGGTAACCGACAGCGAGGAGGTATTGCTGGCGAGGATCGCTTCGTCGCCGACCACCTCTTCCAATTGGCGGAACAACGCCTGCTTGGCCTCCAGGTTCTCGACGATCGCCTCGATCACCAACTGGCAGCCGCCTAGGACCCGCAAGTCCTCGACCACCCGCAGATTGCCCATCGCGCGCTCGACAGCCTCCGCCTCCAGCCGGCCCCGCTCCACCTGCCGGGCAAGGACCGTGGCGATCTGCTCGCGCGCTTGCAGCGCCGCCCCCTGGCGGCTGTCGTAGAGCAGCACCGACAGCCCGGCACAGGCAGCGAGCTGGGCGATGCCCTGACCCATGGCACCGGTACCGACGATACCGATGAGAACGATCGGTGGCTCGCTCATTTTCCCAGGTACTCCGCTGTGCGTTTTTCCAGGAAGGCACGCATGCCCTCCTTCTGGTCGTGGCTGTCGAACAGCAACTGGAAGGCCTTGCGCTCCAGCGCCAGGGCCTGGTCCAGCGGCAGGTCGGCGCCGGCCAGGACCACTTCCTTGATCTGCGCCAGCGCCAGCGGCGGCAGGCCGGCGATCTGGCGAGCCAGTTCGAGGGCGCGATCCAATGCCTGGCCATCCGCCGCCACCTCGCTGACCAACCCTATGGCCAGGGCCTCCGGCGCCCGTACCGTGCAACCGGTAAACAGCATGCGCAGCGCCTGGAACTTGCCCACCGCTCGCACCAGGCGCTGGGTGCCGCCGGCGCCGGGCATCACGCCGACACGAACTTCCGGCTGGGCGAAGCGCGCCGAGGCACCGGCGACGATCAGGTCGCAGTGCATCGCCAACTCGCAGCCTCCGCCCAGGGCATAGCCCTCCACGGCGGCGATCAGCGGCTTGCGGCAGGTGGCGAGCGCCTGCCAGTGGCGCTCCACCCCGCGCTGCTGGATCTCCAGCGCGGACGCCTCCGCCAGTTCGTTGAGATCGGCGCCGGCGGCGAACGCCGTGCCATTTCCGGTGAGGACGATGACCCGGGTATCGGCGCACTCGTCGAGGCGCCGTACGTGCTCCGCCAGAGCCTCGCGCAGGCGCATGTTCAGGGCGTTGAGCACTGCCGGGCGGTTCAGTCGCAACAGGGCCACGCCCTGCTCCGGCCGCTCCAGCAGCACGAGTTCGGGGCTCACCGCCCCAGGGGAGGAATCCATGGCCATCTCCAATTGCTCGGGGATTGAGTTGCACGGCGCAGGCCGTGCCGTGCGGGGTTTCAGACGCGGACGATGCCGCGCCGGACCAGCGCGTCGATCGCCTCGGCGCTCAATCCCAGTTCCGCCAGGACTTCCCGGGTGTCTCCGCCCAGTACCGGCGGCGTGGCGCGGTAGCTGGCCGGGGTGCGCGAAAGCTTCACCGGCGAGGCGATGCCGCGATAGCCCTCGAGTTCGACGACCATCCCGCGATGGCGGGTGTGCGGGTGTTCCACCACCCGATCCACCGTGGCGATCGCTCCGCAGGGCACGCCGAGACGGATCAGCCGCTCGGCCAGCTCGCGGCCGTCGTGGGCCGCCAGGTAGTCCTCCAGAGCGCGCTTCAGCGCCTCGCGGTTGACCGAGCGCTTGCCGTTGTCGGCGAAGCGCGGGTCCCCCGGCAGTTCATCGGCTCCCAGGTACTCGCACAGGCGGGCGAACTGGCGGTCGTTGCCGACGGCGAGGAAGATCGGCTCGGTACCGGTGCGGTAGCTGTCGTAGGGCGCGATGTTCGGATGGGCGTTGCCGCTACGCCGGGGCGTACGTCCGGAAGCGAAGTAGTTCGGCAGGTGCGGGTGCAGCAGGGAAATACCGCAGTCGTACAGGGCGATGTCCACCGACTGCCCGCGCCCGCTGACCTGGCGCTCGTGGAGGGCGAGGAGGATGCCGGCCATGGCGTTCAGCCCGGTGACCATGTCGACGATCGGCAGGCCGATGCGCAACGCGTCGCCGCCGGCCTCGCCGTTCACGCTCATCAGTCCGGCCATCGCCTGGATCGCCGCGTCGTAGCCGGGCAGGCCGCCGAGCGGGCCGTCGGCGCCGAAGCCCGATACCGCGCAGTGGACCAGCCGCGGGAAGCGCTGGCGAAGCACCTCCTCGTAGCCGATCCCCCAGCGCGCCAGGGTGCCGGGCTTGAAGTTCTCCAGCAGTACGTCAGCGTCCTCCAGCAAGCGCAGCAGCAGCTCGATGCCCTCCGCCGTCGCCAGGTCGACGGCGATGCCCTTCTTGTTGCGGTTCACGCCCTTGAAGTAGGACGCCGTGTCGCCCTCGAAGGGCGGCCCCCAGCCACGGGTCTCGTCGCCGCCGAGGGGTTCCAGCTTGATCACCTCGGCGCCGTGGTCGGCCAGCGCCTGGGAGCAGTAGGGTCCGCCGAGGACCCGGCTGAGATCGATGATTTTCAGGCCACGCAGGGCGCCCGTCTGATTGGTCATGGCGACTCTCTGGTTGTTGTGAGCGGGAATGCGGGCAGTCAGGCCGGCAGCAATTGCATGGCTTCGGCCTGGCTCAGCGGCACCTCGCCGACCACCCTGGCCAGCAGTTCGGCCTGGTCGGTCCAGCCCTCCAGGTGCAGCGGGTCGCGCGGCAGCAGCTTGTGCCGGGCGACCAGGAAGGCCAGGGCCAGGCGGCGCTGGTCGGGTGCCTGGCGGCTGGCTTCCCAGGCCATGAAGATCGCCGTGCACAGGTGGTAGAGGGCGCTGCCGGCCTGGCGCACCTGCTCATCCTGGCGGCGCTCGGCGACGTCGGCCATGGTCGCGACCACTCGCACCAGCAGTTCGTCGAAGAGGTCGCGGGCGTCCCCTGGCAGATCGCTGTCATCCAGCAGCCGGCGCAGGTGGCGCTGCAAGGGTTCGAGCGCCTGTTCGCGGCTCACCGCACGGGCGACGTCCAGCGCCACGATGTTGCTGGTACCCTCCCAGATCGACCCCAGGTGGGCGTCGCGCACCAGGCGCGGGTCGCTCCACTCCTCGATGTAGCCGACCCCGCCGCGCACCTCCATGGCGTCGCCGGTGACCCGTCGCGCATCGCGGCAGGCGCGGAACTTGATCAGCGGAGTGAGGATCCGCACGCATTTCTGCGCCTCGACCTCGCCGCCATCGGCGCGCGGCAGCAGCGTGGCGATCTGCATGAACATCGAGCGCGCCTGTTCGGTGGGCAGCATCATCTTCAGCAACTGCTTCTGCATCAGCGGCATGTCGATCAGGTGCTTGCCGAAGGCGCGCCGATGGCGGGCGACGAACAGCGCCTCGCTCAGCGCCCGGCGCATCAGCCCGGCGGCGCGCACGCCGTTGGACAGGCGCGACATGTTGACCATGTCGGCCATCTGCTGGAAGCCGCGGCCGATCTCGCCGATCAGGTAGGCGCTGGCGCCTTCCAGGCGGACTTCGCCGCTGGCCATGGAGCGGCTGCCCAGCTTGTCCTTCAGGCGGACGATGCGATAGGCGTTGCGCGTGCCGTCCTCGCGGACCTTCGGCAACAGGAACAGGGTCACGCCCTTCATTCCTTCCGCCGCGCCTTCGGGCCGGGCCAGGACCATCGCCAGGTCGGCGTCCGGGTTGGAGCAGAACCACTTGTCGCCGTAGAGCTTCCACTCGCCGCCCTGCTCCCGCGCCACGGTACGGGTCCGCGCCACGTCGGAGCCGGCGGCCTGCTCGGTCATGAACATGGCGCCCTGGAACAGCTCGTCGAAATCCCGCGAGGCGAGGGACGGCAGGTAGCGCTCGACCAGTTCCGGCGCGCCGAACCTGCGCAGGGTACGGGTCAGCGAGTCGGTCATGCTGACCGGGCAGCAAAGGCCGAACTCGGCCTGTACGAACAGGTGGGTGAGCGCATACTTCACCAGCGGCGGCGGGCCGTCCGGGCGATGGCTCATGGAAGCCAGGCCGAGTTCGGCATAGGCCACCCGTTCGAGGGCGACGTAGTCCGGATGCTTGCGAATGCTCTGCAAATCCTCGCCGCGTCGGGTGCGCGGCGCCAGCACCGGCGGGTTCTTGTCCGCCGCCAGCGCCAGCACGTCCAGCTCGCCGCCGGCACGGGCGCCGAGCCGTTCGAGGAGCGGCCGCCATTCGGCGAGCAACGCCGGCGGCAGGTATACCTCCAGCAGCCGCTCCAGGGCCGGATCGCAGGTGTAGAGATTCAGCCCACGGCTGTCGGGGATGTTCAGCGTATCTTCGCGAAGTACTTCGGGCATGGCGGTCATGGCGCGGCTCCTGCTTGTCTTGCGCCGAGACTAGGCGAGTGGTTCGATAAGTATCCAATACAAAAAAAATCATCGACGATAAGAAAAACAGATCGTAGAGCCAGGTGCCTGCCATGGATCTCAGACAGCTTCGCTACTTCATCGCGGTCGCCGAGGAACTGCATTTCGGTCGCGCCGCGGCTCGCCTGTTCATCTCCCAGCCGGCGCTGAGCTTCGACATCAAGAAGCTGGAGGAACAGCTCGGAACCCAATTGCTGCTACGCAATAACAAGTCGGTGAAGCTCACCGGCGCCGGCCAGGTCCTGCTGGTGGAGGCGCGCAACCTGCTGCTGCAGGCAGAGAAGGTGAAACGCCTGACCCAGCTATCCGCCGAGGGCGACGTCGGCCAACTGCGCGTCGGCTTCGTCAATTCCATGCTCTACCGCGGCCTGCCCAGGGCCATGTCCCGCTTCGAACGGGAGCACCCGAACATGGAGGTGGTGCTCGGCGAAATGAACAGCGCGGAGCAGGCCCAGGCGTTGCAGCGCGGGCAGATCGACCTGGGCTTCGTGCACTGGGGCAGGCTGCCGGCGGAAATCGTCTCCGAACCCTTGATCAGCGACCCGTTCCTCTGCTGCCTGCCCGCCGGGCACCGCCTGGCTGGCCAGGCGCGTCTGGACCTCGCCGAACTGCGCGACGAAGACTTCATCCTCTTCCCGCGCCATGTCTCCCCGCACTACCACGACCTGATCATCGCCCGCTGCGTGGACGCCGGCTTCAGCCCGCGCATCCGCCACGAGGCGCGCCTGTGGCAGACCGTCGCCGCCATGGTCGGTCTCGGCATGGGCGTCGCGCTGATCCCGGAGACCCTCTGCCTGGCCTGGCGGAACGAGGTGCGCTACCTGGAGATCGAGCCGGCCGGCGCGCGTTCGGAGATCCACGCGATCCTTCCGGCCAGCGAACCTTCCCGGGCGGCGCAGGCGTTCCTGGCGACGCTGAAGAGCGGCCTGGACGACGCCTGAGCGAGGGCTGACGGAAAACGTCGATATGGAATCCCTTATCGAGCCATAAGATTAAAAGACTATTGATTTGCGGGGGTGCCACCTAGACTCCGAGGCACCCGGGTCAACACCGACGCACGCTCTCCATCCACGGAAACCAGCGTTTCCGCCCCGCCTTTCAGCGAAGGGCGGTAGGGAGCGGCGTGTCGGCGAGAACAACAATAAACAGGACTCGACCCATGCCGCGCACGCCCTCTCCCGAAGACGCCGACCTGCACAAGAAAGCCCGCAGGGCCGGTATCGCCTCCTTCATCGGCACCACCATCGAGTGGTACGACTTCTACATCTACGGCCTGGCCGCCGCCCTGGTGTTCGGCAAGGTATTCTTCCCCGCCGACATGGATCCGGGCCTGGCCACCCTGCTGTCCTTCGTCACCCTCTGGTCGGGTTTCATCGCCCGCCCGCTGGGCGGGATCATCTTCGGCCATCTCGGCGACCGCATCGGCCGCAAGACCACCCTGGTGATCACCCTGATCATGATGGGCATCGCCACGACCTGCATCGGCCTGTTGCCGGTCTATACGCAGATCGGCATCTGGGCACCGATCTCCCTGGTGGCGCTGCGTATCGTCCAGGGCATCGCGGTCGGCGGCGAGTGGGGCGGCGCGATCCTGATCGCCAGCGAAAGCGCGCCCAAGGGCAAGGGCATCCTGTACGCCGCCTTCGCCCAGCAGGGCTCGCCCACCGGCAACCTGCTGGCGACCCTGGCGTTCTTCGCCCTCAGCGCCCTGCCCGCCTCGGACTTCATTCTCTGGGGCTGGCGCGCGCCGTTCCTGCTCTCTGCGGTGCTGGTCATCGTCGGCATGGTGATCCGCCTGAAGCTGGAGGAGTCGGAAGACATGAAGCGCGTGCTGGCGCAGAAGCGCACGGTGAAGCTGCCGCTCGCCGAGGTGCTGGGCAAGCACTGGAAGATCGTCCTGCTCGGCGCCGGCGTGCTGCCGATCATCCACGTCACCTACTTCAAGAGCACCTTCGCCCTCTCCTGGGCGACCAAGACCCTCGGCTACAGCCAGGGCACCTTCCTCAGCATCATCGTGGTCGCGCTGGTGGTGCAGTTCCTCAGCCAGCCGCTGGGGGCGCTGCTCACTTCGCGCATCGACATGCGCAAGGCGGCATGCCTGATGGTGCTGCCGGAGTTCATCCTGATGCCGGCGATGTTCTTCGCCGTGGAAACCAAGGTCTACTGGATCGCCGCGGTCGGCATGTGCCTGGCCACGGTGCCGCACGCGATGTTCTACGGCGCGGTGGGCGGTATCCTCGCCCGAGCCTTCCCGGCGCGGGTGCGCTACACCGGCCTGTCGCTGGCCTACCAGCTCTGCTCGCTGCTGGTCGGCGGCGGTACGCCGGTACTGGCCCAGTGGATTCTCAACAGTACCGGCAGCATCGTCGGCGTGGCCCTGGCCTCAGCCTGCTACGCGCTGGTCTCGCTGGCCTGTACCCTGGCCCTGTTGCGGATCACCGGATTCCACGCCAGCGACCTGTCGACCGCCGAGCGCGCCGACGCCGAGGACTTGCAGCGGCCCGCAGCGGTCGAGCGGGAACCGGTGTTGCGCGCCCCCGCCCGGCTTCTGGGCGGCGATCCCGGCTAGCCGGCAGCGCCCATGCGCCGCTCGTGCTCCAGCAACCAGCGCTTGCGCCACAGGCCACCGCCATAGCCGGTCAGGGAACCGTCCGAACCGATGACGCGGTGGCAGGGAATCACGATGGCGATCTGGTTGGCTCCGTTGGCGCGGGCCACGGCGCGCACCGACGACGGCGAGCCGATGGACCTGGCCAGCCCGGCGTAGCTCTGCGTGCTGCCGCACGGTACCTCGCGCAGCGCCTGCCAGACCGTGCGGGTGAAGGCCGAGGCGTTCAGCGCCAAGGGGGTCTGGAAGCGCACTGGAGTACCGCCGAAGTAGTCGGCGAGTTCCGCCTCGATCCTGTCGATGGAGGCGAAACGGCCGAAACCGATGCTCGATCCGCTGCTCTTCTGCAGGCGTTTCAGCTCCCCGCTCAACGCCGGGCGGTCAAAGAACTCCAGCAGGTGCAGGGCCTGCGCATCGGCCACCGCGAGCATGGCGCCGAGCGGGGTCTGCAGCCAGTCCGCCTTGAGCAGCTCGCGCCCGCGCAACTGCGACGGCGGCTCGCCCAGCAGGCGCGCGAAGGCGCTACGGAAGCCGCTGTCGGAGTCGAAGCTGGCATCCAGTTGCGCGTCGATTACCCGCGCGCCCGAGGACAGCCGCTCGGCGACCTGGCCAAGACGGCGCAGGCGAGCCATTTCCAGAAAGGTCACGCCGAACTCGCGCTTGAAGGCACGGCGCACGGTGGACGGGTCATAGCCCAGCGCCGCCAGGTCGTCTTCGAACCAGCGCCGCTGCGGTTGCCGACCGAGGCGCTGGAGCAGGTCGCTGACCAGCGGCCCCTGCGTGCCGAGCCGCTCCAGCGGCCGGCAACGCAGGCAGGGTCGGAAGCCGGCCTCGACGCAGCCCTTGATCGAATCGAAGAACAGGGTGTTCTCGCGCTTCGGCTTGCGCGCCGGGCAGGTCAGGCGGCAGAACACCCCGGTGCTCTTCACCCCGACGAAGGCGAAGCCATCGTAGGCGGGGTCGCGCGCCAACAGCGCGGCATACAGGGTGTCGTCATCGGGAAGGGGAAGGAACAACGCTGCGTCGGACATGGCCGGCTCCGGAACCAGGGAGGCGATGGATAGCCACTCTAGGCCAGGAGCCTGCGCCTTGCCGCCGCGAAACGGGCGTCGATTCTTTCTCAGCCCTCCTCGAAACGCATCTCCGGCGGCTGCTCGCGGAAACCGTGGGTGATCGCCGCCAGGTACACCGCGCCCAGCGCCAGCCAGCAGAGGCCGAGGATGATCGCCAGATGGTCGAGGCTGGCCATCAGCCACAGGTCGGCGACCAGGCCGATGCCAGGGAATACCAGGAACAACAGGGTTTCCCGTGGGCCGCGGCGCTCGGCGCCAAGGTAGTAGTGGAAGACCACCGACAGGTTGACCAGGCTGAAGGCGAGGAAGGCGCCGAAGTTGATGAACGAGGTGGAGGTGGTCACGTCCATCTGCAGCGCCAGCAGGGCCACCACGCCGCACAGGACGATGCTGTTCACCGGCGTCTCGAAGCGCTTGCCGAGACGCCCGAAGAACGGCCGCGGAAGGACGCCGTCGCGGCCCATGGCGAAGAGCAGGCGCGAGGCGCTGGCCTGGGCCGAGAGGCCGGAGGTGAACTGGCCGACGATCAGGCCGACCAGGAAGAAGGTCACGAACAGGTCGCCACCGATGTTGCGGGCGATCTCGTAGGCCGCCGAGTCCGCGCTATCGAAGGCGAACGACGGGTGCGCCAGTTGCACGAAGTACGAGGTGACGATGAAGATCAACCCGCCCAGCAGGGTGATCAGCAGGATCGCCCGCGGGATGTTGCGCCGCGGGTCGCGGGTTTCCTCGGTCAGGGTACTGACCGCGTCGAAACCGAGGAACGAGTAGCAGGCGATCGCCGCACCGCTCATCACCAGCGGCACCTGCAGGTCGCCACCGAGCAACGGTTGCAGTGACCATAGCGGCTTGCCCGGGTCGCCCAGCACGTAGTGCACGCAGAGTGCGACGAAGGCGCCGAGGACCAGGAACTGCACCAGCATCAGCAGGCCATTGACGTTCTTCGCCAGGCGCAGGCCGACGATGTTGATCGTCGTGGTCACGCCGATGAACGCCAGCACCCAGACCGCGTTGGGTACCGCGGGAAAGGCCGAGTGCAGGTAGGCGGCGCCGATCAGCCAGATCGCCATCGGCAGGAACAGGTAGTCGAGCAGCACCGCCCAGCCGGCGATGAAGCCAAGCCGGGAATCGATGGCCTTGCGCACGTAGGTATAGGCCGAGCCGGCCACCGGGAAGGCCGCGGCCATGCGCCCGTAGCTGAGGGCGGTGAAGAGCATCGCCAGGGAAGCGGCGATGTAGGCGGCGGGGACGTGTCCCTGGGTGGTCTCGGCGAGGATGCCGAAAGTCCCGAGGACGATGATGGGGGTCATGTAGGCGATGCCGAACAGCACCACGGAACCCAGCGACAGGGTGCGCTTGAGTCTGGCCATTACTGCTTACTCCGGAATTATCGTTTGTTATGGCAGTGGCCCGCAGCCGGCCGGGCCGCGGGACGCAGGGGCCTCCCCTCACCCGGGAGACCGGCGGACGCTTGGGCGCCCATCGTTGTGCTACGGCTTTCCGGGCCGATCCTCGCCCGCTCGCTGGCGGACGGAGGACGACGCGACGCTCCTGTCGCGCCGCGGTGAATCAGGGAATCAGCAGTTCGCGCAGGCCGTCCGGGTGCTCGCGGCGCTCGCCGGGCAGGACCAGGCGACGCTCTTCGAGGTAACGGTAATCCCGACGCGCATCCTGCAACCGGCCGAGGTCCAGTTCGACGATCTGCCGGCATTCTTCGCGCCCGGCCTCGCAGAGCAACTGGCCGTAGGGATCGACCACCGCGCTACCGCCGGCGAAGACCAGCCCACCGTCGCCATGCCCGACGCGGTTGACCATCACCGCGTAGGCCTGGTTTTCCATGGCGCGGGCCATGATCGCGGTGCGATGGGTGGGGCCATAGGGGTCCATGTTGCCATTGGTCACGATGATCAGTTCCGCACCCAGTTGGCCGAGGGCCCGCGCGCTTTCCGGGAACTCGATGTCGAAGCACACCAGCAGGCCCACCCGGATGCCGTTCCACAGGGCGGTGGCGTAGCGGTCGCCAGGCGTGAAGATGCCGCGGTCGGAGGCCCACAGGTGGGTCTTGCGGTATTTCAGGGCGATGCCGTCGGGAGCGATCAGCAGGGTGGTGTTGTAGTAGCGGCCGGCGTCCGCCTCGGCGATGCCGATCGCCACCGAAACGTTACGTTCACGGGCGACGCGCTGCACCGCGCTGACCGTCGGGCCGTCGAGCGGCTCGGCGAGGGCGGCGATGTTGTCTTCGCTGGGGAAGCCGGTCAGGTGGGTTTCCGGGAACACCACCAGTTCGGTGTCCGCCGCACAGTCGGCGATGGCCGCCAGGGCGCGTTCCAGGTTGTGCGCGGTGTCGCCATCGCGACCGGCGATCTGGACGAGTTCGACTTTCATCGGAATTCCTTGTTGTTCTCGGCGCTGTTCGGCACGCGCGCTGTTCGTATGCAGGGGTCGGCACAGTATGCTTGGCGTTCCCCGCGCCGATAATTACGTCCGAGGGTTAACCCAACAGGGGTAGAAGATGAGTTTCACCTTGCAGGACATCGCCTGGCACCGCTCCGTCGGGCAACTGGTCGAGGCGCTGGATGCGCCGGACTTCTGGATTCGCCTGGTACGCCTGCTCGAACAGTACGTTCCGTTCGACAGCTGGGTGGCCCTGCTGTTCAGCCAGGGCCGGCCACAGGTGTTCGCCGAATGCCCGGGCGCCGACGGCGGGCCGGACCCGCTGTTCCAGGACTACCTGCGAGGCCTCTACCTGCTCGACCCGTTCTACATCGCCAGCCGCGAGAACCCGTGCAGCGGCCTGTTCCGTCTGGCCGACGTGGCACCGGAATGCTTCGAGCAGACCGATTACTACCAGCGTTACTTCCGCCTCAACGTGGTGGCCGATGAAATCCAGATCAACGTCCAGCTCTCCGGCGAACGCACCCTCTGCCTGTCGCTCGGCTCGCGGCGCCGCTTCACCCCCGAGCAACTCGCCGTGCTCGGTCTGGTGCGGCCCTGGGTGGCCGGGCTGATGCGCCAGCGCCTGGCCTTCGAGGACGAAGTGTTGAACAGCCCCGCGGCGCCGGAGCCGGGCTGGCAGGGTTCGCTGGAGAAGGTCGCGGAGCAGATGGGCACGCCGCTGACGGCTCGCGAACTGGAGGTCGGCAGGCTGATGCTCAGCGGCTGCTCAAGCAAGGAGATCGCCCGCAAGCTGGCGATCTCGGCGGAAACCGTGAAGGTCCACCGCAAGCACATGTACGGCAAGCTCGGCATCAAGTCGCAGTCCGAGCTGTTCGGCCTGTTCCTCCAGGCCCAGGGCTGACGGGACGGGCGACCGTCCCGTCGCCGCTCAGCGGCGCTTGATCTTCGGCTTCGGCCGGCCCTGCACGCACTTGAAGCGCGGATTCGACTTGCAGATCACGTAGAGCCGGCCACGGCGCTTCACCACCTGGCAATCGCGATGGCGCAGCTTGGCCTGTTTCAGCGAGGCGAGGACTTTCATCAGGCCCCCTTGCCGCCGACGAAGCCGGCGAAACGCTTGTTGAACCCGGCCACGCGGCCTTCGCTCTTGGTCTTGCGCTGTTCGCCGGTGTAGACCGGGTGCGAGGCGCTGGAAACGTCCAGCGTCACGTAGGGATAGGTCTTGCCGTCGGTATGGGTATGGGTCTTGTCGGTCTCCGCGGTGGAGCCGATCAGGAAGTACACGTCGGCCGAGGTGTCATGGAACAGGACGGGACGGTATTCGGGATGGATGCCGGGTTTCATGGGGATGCCTCCTACATAATGTTATATAGTTACATATTACTCCGATAAGAATAATTCGCAACTCCGGAAAGAGTTCCCGGCGACCATTCGGCTGCTCGACCATCCAGACACAATTATTAGCTTGCTTTCTATCCCCGTTTGTTTCCCATAATCAGCGCTTGGTTAGCGCGGGGGGAACCCGTCGTAGACGCCTCGAAGAAGGTGACTACCATTTTGAACCGAAGCCTGAAGATTGGAGACATGATGAATCTGTCGCTACTCAGTCGCTATGCGTTTTTCGCCTGTATCGCCCTGTTCACCTTGCTCAGCCTGCCGTTCCTCGGCAGCACCGAATGGCTCTGGCCGTTCACCCTCCTGGGCGTGGCCCTGAGCCTGCTCGGCCTGTTCGACCTGATCCAGACGCCCCACGCGGTGCGCCGCAACTATCCGATCCTGGGCAACATCCGCTATCTGGTGGAAGGCATCCGCCCGGAGATCCGCCAGTACCTGCTGGAAGCCGACGGCGACGCCCTGCCCTTCTCCCGCGCCCAGCGCTCGCTGGTCTACTCGCGGGCGAAGAACGAAAGCTCGGAGAAGCCCTTCGGCACCCTGATCGACGTGTACACCGCAGGCTACGAATTCATCAGCCACTCGATGCGTCCGGCGCCGCTCAGCGATCCCTGCGAGTTCCGCGTCGACATCGGCGGGCCACAATGCAGCAAGCCGTACTCCGCTTCGCTGTTCAACGTCTCGGCGATGAGTTTCGGCGCCCTCAGCGCCAACGCCATTCGCTCGCTGAACCGTGGCGCGCAGATGGGCAACTTCTACCACGACACCGGCGAGGGCAGCATCAGCCCCTATCACCGCGAGAACGGCGGCGACCTGGTCTGGGAACTGGGCAGCGGCTACTTCGGGTGCCGCACCCGCGATGGCAAGTTCGACCCTGAGCGCTTCGCCGCCCAGGCCCTCGACCCGCAGGTGAAGATGATCGAGATCAAGCTCAGCCAGGGCGCCAAGCCGGGACACGGCGGTATCCTGCCCAAGCACAAGGTCACCCCCGAGATCGCCGCCACCCGTGGCGTGCCGATGGGTGAGGATTGCGTTTCGCCGTCGCGCCACAGCGCCTTCTCCACGCCGATCGAGCTGATGCAGTTCATCGCCCAGCTGCGCGAACTGTCCGGCGGCAAGCCGGTCGGCTTCAAGTTCTGCCTGGGCCATCCATGGGAGTTCATGGGCATCGCCAAGGCCATGCTGGAGACCGGCATCCTCCCCGACTTCATCGTCGTCGACGGCAAGGAAGGCGGCACCGGCGCGGCGCCGCTGGAGTTCACCGACCATATCGGCGTGCCGCTGCGCGAAGGCCTGCTGTTCGTCCACAACACCCTGGTCGGCCTCAACCTGCGCGACAAGATCAAGGTCGGCGCCAGCGGCAAGATCGTCAGCGCCTTCGATATCGCCAGCGTCCTGGCCACCGGCGCGGATTGGGCCAACTCGGCGCGCGGCTTCATGTTCGCCATCGGCTGCATCCAGTCGCAGAGCTGCCATACCAACAAGTGCCCGACCGGCGTCGCCACCCAGGACCCGCTGCGCCAGCGCGCGCTGGTGGTGCCGGACAAGGCCGAGCGGGTGCGCAACTTCCATCGCAACACCCTCAAGGGCCTGGCCGAGATGCTCGCCGCGGCGGGCCTGGAACATCCCTCGCAGCTCGAAGCCAAGCACCTGGTGCGACGCATCACCGACACCGAGATCCGCCTGTTCTCGCAGCTGCACTACTTCCTCAAGCCGGGCGAACTGCTTTCCGGCAAGATCGAGGGCGAGTTCTACGAGCGCATGTGGAACATGGCGCGGGCCGACAGCTTCGACGCGGCGGCCTGAGCCGCCGCCCTCGCACGCAAGAAAAAGCCGGAGGCATCGCTGCCTCCGGCTTTTTCATGTCCGCGTAGATCAGCCCAGCAGGATGGTCGCCCAGGTCACGGTGATCACGGTGAGGGCCACGAACTGCGCGGCGCTGCCCATGTCCTTGGCATTCTTCGACAGAGGGTGGCGTTCCAGCGAGACGCGGTCGACGGTGGCCTCGATCGCCGAGTTGAGCAGTTCGACGATCAGCGCCAGCAGGCACACCGCGATCATCAGCGCGCGTTCGCCGCGACTGACGTCGAGGAGGAAGGCCACCGGGATCAGCACCACGTTGAGCAGCACCAGTTGGCGGAAGGCGGCTTCACCGCGGAAGGCGGCGAGGAAACCTGCGAGGGAATAGCCGGTGGCATTGAGGATACGCTTGAGGCCGGTCTGGCCTTTGAAGGGGGAAGGCGACACGTCGGGTTCTCATCGATTCGGAAGGCCGGCAGTCTAGCCGCCGGCTGGTCAAAAAAGCGTTAAGCCGTCTCTCAATGAGAAGCGGGAACCGTCTCCATTTGTTGCAGCAGCAGCGCGGCCTGGGTCCGGGTGCGCACGTTGAGCTTGCGGAAGATCGCCGTGACGTGGGCCTTCACCGTCGCCTCGGAAACGTTCAGGTCGTAGGCGATCTGCTTGTTCAGCAACCCTTCGCAGACCATGGTCAGTACCCTGAACTGTTGCGGGGTGAGGCTGGCGAGCCCGGCGCTGGCGGCCTTGGCCTCCTCGCTGAGGGCTTCGGCGGCGGCATCCTGCGGCGGCCACCAGGTGTCCCCGTCGAGCACCGCGCGCACCGCCTGCTGCAGGGTTTCCAGCGGACTGGACTTGGGTATGAAGCCGCTGGCGCCGAACTCGCGGGAGCGCTGCACCACCGCGGCCTCCTCCTGTGCCGAGATCATCACCACCGGCACCTGCGGGTATTGCCCGCGCAACAGCACCAGGCCGGAGAAGCCATAGGCCCCCGGCATGTTGAGGTCCAGCAGGACCAGATCCCAATCGGCCTTCTCGTTCAGCCGCGCTTCCAGTTCGGCGATGCTGGCGGCTTCCACCAGGCGCACGTCGGGGCCCAGCCCGAGGGTGAGGGCCTGGTGCAAAGCGCTGCGAAACAGGGGGTGATCGTCGGCGATCAGGATCTCGTAAGAAGCCATGACATGTCCTAGTTTGTTCGGCCCAGCCGAGGCGGCGCTCAGGATGCCGACCGAGGGCGGACCGGTCAAGCCGAATGAGGGATACCTCGTACACCGCGTTCGTCTTTTCAAACCCCCCGGCTTGCTGGCAGAGTGGCGGACCCTCCCCGCCCCGTCGAGCGAGCCATGCGAAGCCAAGCCCTGCGTGCCGATGTCCTGATGCTGATCACCGCCATGATCTGGGGGGTGTCGTTCGTCGCCCAGCGCCTGGGGATGGACGCCATCGGGCCGTTCCTCTATACCGGCCTGCGCTTCGTCCTCGGTGCCCTGGTGCTGGTGCCACTGCTGATGCTGCGCTCGCGACGCGACGGCGCGCAACCCTTCAATCGCGGACAGTTGCTCGCCGGTGTGATCCTCGGCGTCGCCCTGACCACCGGGATCAATCTGCAGCAGGTCGGCCTGCTGTTCACCAGCGTGACCAACTCCGGCTTCATCACCGGGCTCTACGTGATCGTCGTGCCGTTGCTCGGCCTGCTGTTCGGCCAGCGCACCGGCGCGGGCACCTGGCTGGGGGCGTCGCTGGCGGTGCTCGGCATGGCCCTGCTGAGCATCGGCCCGGGCTTCCAGGTCGCCTCCGGCGACTGGCTGCAACTGGCCGGCGCGGTGGTCTGGGGCGCGCACGTCCTGCTGGTAGGCCTGTTCGCCAGCCGCTACGACCCGATCCGCCTGGCCTTCCTGCAGTTCGCCACCTGCGCGGCGGTCAGCCTGCTGCTGGCACTGGTCTTCGAGGAAATCCACTGGGACGCCATCGTCCAGGCCGGTCCCGCCCTGCTATACGGCGGCCTGCTCGGCGTCGGCACCGGCTTCACCCTGCAGGTGGTGGCGCAGAAGCACGCCATCGCTTCCCATGCGGCGATCATCCTGTCCCTGGAAGCGGTGTTCGCCGCCATCGCCGGCGCCCTGTTCCTCGCCGAGACCCTGCACCTGCGCGGCTATTTCGGTTGCGCGCTGATGCTGGCGGGCATGCTGGTGGCGCAGTTGTGGCCGCGCAAGCTCGCCGCCGAAGCGCGCCCGGCCTGACGCTCAGCCACGGAACGGCGCCAGGGCACGGTGCGCCGGGCTGGCCTCGTCCAGCGGAATGTGCCGCTTGGCGCCCAGGTAGCGCTCGCTGAACACCTCCAGGTAGGCGCCGAGCGCCTCGCCCGCAGCCTCGTCGCCAGCCAGCTCCAGGCACAGCGCCGCCACTTCGGCGGTGCACAGGTGCTCGCCACGGGTCGAGCGACGCAGGCGATAGCGCGAGAGCTGCTCGGGCAGCAGGCTGAGCACCGGGAACGGCTCCAGGTAAGGACTCTTGCGGAACATCTTGCGCGCCTCGGTCCAGGTCGCGTCGAGCAGGATGAACAGCGGTCGCTTGCCTTCCGCCAGCGGGGCGACCTCGTTCACCACCCGCTCCGCCGCCACGTATTCGCCGGGGAACACCAGGTATGGCTGCCACTGCGGGTCGGCCAGCAACTCCAGCAAGCGCGGGTCGACCTCGGTGCGCGACCAGCCGAAGGCGAAGGTGTCGGCCACGGTATCGGCGATCAGCCAGCCGGTGTTGGTCGGTTTCAGCGCCTCGATGTCGTGCATGACCAGGCACATGCCGGCGCGCGCCTCGACCCGCGGCCGCCAGGCGCACATGCAATAGCTGGGCAGCAGCCGACAGCTTTCGCAGCGCAGCATGCGCGAACCGCGCGCGACGAAGGGTTTCAGGCTGCGCGCCAGGCGCTCCTGGCGCAAGCGGGAAACGGCATGGCTCATCGGGCAGGCTCCCGATACGGAAAGGACGGGCGAAGGAACATCGAAGACTCGAGGAAACGGGCTGGAAAGCGACCGCGAAATTCTATCAGAGCCCGCGTGGCTCCTGCTTTGTCGGACAACTTCCGAGGCCGCGAAAAAAAATTCTTCACAGGGGCCTCAGACGTCTAGTTAGAGCGGGACGCGATCCCTATAATCCGCCCCCTTTTTCGACACCGGGCAGCCGGCTCCGCCCGCTGACCTTACTGCCTCTCCAGACGAGTGACGCCCCCCTTGCTCGAGATCCGCAACGTGACCCGCCGCTTCGGCGACTTCACCGCCGTCGACAATGTCAGCCTGACGATCAACACCGGCGAATTCTTCACCCTCCTCGGCCCTTCCGGGTGCGGCAAGACCACCCTCCTGCGCATGCTCGCCGGCTTCGACCAGCCGGACAGCGGCGAGATCCGCCTCAACGGCCAGGACCTCGCCGGCGTCGAGCCGGAGAAGCGCCCGGTGCATACGGTGTTCCAGAGCTACGCGCTGTTCCCGCACATGAGCGTGGCGCAGAACATCGCCTTCCCGCTGAAGATGGCCGGAGTGGCGAAGAGCGAGATCGACGCCCGCGTCGAACAAGCCCTGAAGGACGTGCGCCTGGCGGACAAGGGCGGGCGCATGCCGACACAGCTTTCCGGCGGCCAGCGCCAGCGCGTGGCGATCGCCCGCGCGCTGGTAAACCGGCCGCGCCTGCTGCTGCTCGACGAACCGCTGTCGGCGCTGGACGCCAAGCTGCGCGAAGAAATGCAGATCGAACTGATCAACCTGCAGAAGGACGTTGGCATCACCTTCGTCTATGTCACCCACGATCAGGGCGAAGCCCTGGCGCTGTCGCACCGCATCGCGGTGATGAACCAGGGCCGGGTGGAGCAGCTGGACGCCCCGGAAACCATCTACAGCTTCCCGCGCAGTCGTTTCGTCGCCGACTTCATCGGCCAGTGCAACCTGCTCGACGCCACAGTCGAGGCGGTCGACGGCGAACGCGTGCGCATCGACCTCCGGGGCCTGGGCGAGGTCCAGGCGCTGAAATCCTTCGACGCCCAGCCCGGCGAGGCCTGCGTGCTGACCCTGCGGCCGGAGAAGATCCGCCTGGCGCAGAGCGTCACCGCCGACAGCGACGAGGTGCACTTCCGCGGTCGCGTCGCCGAACTGCTCTACCTGGGCGACGTGACCCTGTACATCGTCGAGCTGGAGAACGGCGAGCGCCTGGAAACCCTGCTGCCCAACGCCACGCCCGGCCGAGCCAAGTTCTTCGAGGTGGGCGACGCGGTGGAAGCCGCCTGGCGCTTCGATGCCGGCCATCTGGTCAGGGCCTGAGACGATGAGAAAGAACCTCGGCAAGTGGCTGCTGGTCTGGCCGCCGCAAGCGTATCTGCTGTTCTTCTTCCTGGTTCCGGCGCTGATCATGCTGTTCGCCTCGTTCCGCTTTCCCGGCGACTACGGCGGCCTGGCGCCCTGGATGTACAGCGAGGACGGGCAGACCGTCTACGACCTCAGCGTGGAGAACTACACCCGGCTCACCGAGAGCTGGGTGTACCTGCAACTGTTCGTCAAATCCTTCGGCTACGCCCTGGTCACCACCCTGGCCTGCCTGCTGCTCGCCTACCCGGTGGCGACCACCCTCGCCCGGGCCCCGGCGAAGTGGCGCAACCTGCTGATCCTGCTGGTGATCCTGCCGTTCTGGAGCAACCTGCTGGTACGCGTCTACGCCTGGATGATCATCCTCTCGCCGTCCGGTGCCCTGACCCGCGGGATCAACGCCGCGCTGGACCTGTTCGGCGCGCAGCCGATCAGCCTGATGTTCACCCCGTTCGCGGTGATCCTGTGCATGGTCTACGTGCACCTGCCGTTCATGATCCTGCCGCTCTACGCCAACCTGGAGAAACACGACCCGGCCCTGCTGGACGCCGCCCAGGACCTCGGCGCCGGTCGTTGGCAACGCTTCTGGCGGGTGACCTTCCCGCTCTCGCTGCCGGGCGTGGCCGCCGGCGCGGCACTGGTATTCATCCCGGTGCTGGGAATGTTCGCCATCCCCGACCTGGTCGGCGGTACCGACGGCATCATGATCGGCAACCTGATCAAGAGCCAGTTCCTCGACTCACGCGACTGGCCGTTCGGCAGCGCGCTGTCGATCGCCCTGACCGGCTGCATCCTGCTGCTGGTCGCCCTCGGCATGGGCGCCGCGCGCGCCCGCAAGGGAGGCGCCCATGCGTAGGCCCTACCTGCTCTGGAGCGCCACCGCGCTGGTGTACCTGTTCCTCTACGTACCGCTGGTGATCGTGGTGCTGTACTCCTTCAACGACTCGCGGCTGAACGCCGAGTGGGTGGGCTTCACCCTGGACTGGTACCGCAAGCTGTTCGGCAACCGCGACATGCTCCAGGCCGCCGCCAACTCGCTGGTCATCGCGCTGGTTTCGGCCAGCGTGGCGACCCTGCTCGGCACCCTCGCCGGGGTCGCCCTGCATCGCTTCAAGCTGCGCGTGCTGCCCCTGCTGGTGCTGACCCCGATCGCCATTCCGGAACTCCTGATGGGGGTCTCGCTGGTGATCTTCTTCATCGGCCTGAACATGAGCCTGGGCATGCTCTCGGTGACCCTCGCGCACATCACCTTCTCGGTCGGCTTCGTCGCCCTGGTGGTGCAGGCGCGCATGTCGGGCATGGACGAAAGCCTCACCGAGGCGGCCCGCGACCTCGGTGCCACGCCCTGGCAGAGCTTCCGCCTGGTGACCCTGCCGCTGATCATGCCGGGCATCGTCGCCGGCGCGCTGATGGCCTTCACCCTGTCCATCGACGACTTCGTGATCACCTTCTTCACCGCCGGCGGCGGCTTCGCCACCCTGCCGACGCAGATCTACACCATGATCAAGATCGCCGTGACGCCCGAAGTGAACGCCGTCTCCACCCTGCTGATGCTGCTCACCCTGGTGCTGATCGTGATCGCCTCGAAACTCTCCCCCAGCGCCATCAAGGGCCATTGATCCGCCGAAACCCGCGGGCCTCCCGGAGAGGCCCGCGGCCTTGCCCTGCTCCGGTTTCCGGAGCCCTGCCACCCCGTAACAAGGAACCATGATGAAAAAGCTGTTGCTCGTCGCAACCCTCATGGCAGGAGCCGCCCAGGCCACCGCCGCCGAGAAGCTGTATCTGTTCAACTGGAACGACTACATCGCCGAGGACACGCTGAAACGCTTCGAGCAGCAATGTGGCTGCGAGCTGGTGCAGGAGTTCTATTCCGGCACCGAGGAAATGATGGCCAAGCTGGCCGCCGGGGCCAGCGGCTACGACGTGATCATCCCGACCCAGAACGCGGTCGAGGCGCTGATCCGCAAGGGCGACCTGCTGGAGCTGGACAAGAGTCGCCTGGCGAACCTGAGCAACGAGGCCGCGGGCTACCTCGACAAGGATTTCGACAAGGGCAACCGCTATTCCCTGCCCTACGCCTTCACCACCACCCTGGTCGGCTACAACAAGACCGAGCTGGACAAACTGGGCATCGACCCCGCCGACTGGTCGGTGATCTTCGACCCGGCGGTCCTGGAGAAGATCAAGGGCAGGGTCACGGTGATGGACGACCCGCAGGAACTGTTCGGCGCCGCCCTGAAGTACCTCGGTCACTCCGCCAACGACACCGACCCGCAGCACTGGAAGGAAGCCCAGGCGCTGATCCTCGCGGCCAAGCCGTACTGGGCCGCGTTCAACTCGTCGAGCTATATCAAGGAGCTGACCCTGGGCAACATCTGGGTCGCCCATGGCTACTCCAGCGACATGTACCAGGCCAGGGCCGACGCGGAGGCTGCCGGCCGCGCCTTCAAGGTCGACTTCGCCCTGCCCCGCCAGGGCGCGGTACTGGCCATCGACAACATGGTGATCCACAAGGGCTCGAAGAACCCCGACCTGGCCTACCGCTTCATCGACTTCATGCTCGACGGTCGGAACGCCTCCGAACTGACCAACCAGATCGGTACCGGCACGCCCAACGCCGCCGCCCTGCCCTTCATCAAGCCGGAAATCAAGACGCTCGCCGCCCTGTTCCCGGACGCCACCACCCAGGCCAGGCTGGAGCCGCTGAAGGACCTGAACTCGCGCCAGCGACGCGCCCTGAACAAGCTCTGGACAGAGATCAAGCTGCGCTGATCCGCACCGCTATCGACGAAAGGGCGACCCTCGGTCGCCCTTTTGCGTTTCCGTGCCCCGCCCCGAACGCGGTAACATGGCGCCCATTCGCCACCGTCCGTCCCGGGAATGGGCCGACGGAAACAATTCGCCCCCTCCATCGGTCGAATCCGCTTATTGCCCCAGGAGATCTTCGATGTCGCGCTTCATGGCCCTTGCCCTTTGTTTCGTCCTGCCCACCGCCGCCCATGCCGCCTCGCTCAAGGATTTCGAACTGAGCAAGATGCTGGAGAAAGTGGCCAAGGAAAGCAGCGTAGGCACTCCCCGCGCCATCAACGAAGACATCCTCGACCAGGGCTACACCGTCGAAGGCAACCAGTTGATCAATCACCTCAGCGTACGCGCCAGCCACGCCGAGCGCATGCGCTCCAACCCGGACAGCGTGCGCAGCCAGCTCGGCGATAGCGTGTGCAGCAACACCGGCTATCGCCAGTTGCTCGCCCGCGGCGCGATCCTCACCTACAGCTTCACCGAGTACAAGACCAACCAGCCGGTCGCCACCGAACGCTTCGATGCCGGCAGCTGCCGCATCCAGGGCAAGAAGTAAGCGCGCCGCGCGGTCGCTATGCTGGACAAGCAGCATCTGCTGAAGATCGCCAGGACGCCGATGCCGTTCGGCAAGTACCAGGGACGGATGCTGGTCGACCTGCCGGAGGAGTACCTGCTGTGGTTCTACAAGAAAGGCTTCCCGCCTGGTGAACTCGGGCGGCTGATGCAGTTGACCCTGGAACTGAAGATCGACGGGCTGGACGGGCTGCTCAAGCCGCTTCGTCCCCCCGCTCCGTAGGCGAATGACGTCGCCGACGCTATCCGCCGATACGCAGCCGAACTCAGCGCAACAACGCCGGATCGCCCTTGCCGGCCACCGCCGCCGCCTCCTCCGGGGTCAGCAGCGCGGTGCGCGGCACCTCCATCAAGCGGGCGCAAGCCGCCAGCACGTTGCCCCAGCAGGCGCGGTTGGCGAACTGCATGCCCGCCTCGTCGAGGGTGCCGCCGCGGTTGCGATAGCCGAGTACCGAGGTGCGCCGGGCATCCGGCAGGATCGGCCAAAGATGACCGCGCGCCACTTCCGCGCGCATATGGGTGAGTAGCACGCGGCGCTCATGGCTATCCGGGAACAGTCGTTCCACCAACGCCTCGTCGGCCACCGCCTCGACCTCCCAGCGATCGCGCGGCGCGCGGAAGCGTCCCGGCTCCTGCAGGTAGACCAGCCGGTAGGCCTGCCCGGCCTCGGCCAGACGCTGCGCGGCGCGGCGCATCTGTTCGAGCTGGTAGCTGCCGTTGGCGATCAGCAGCAGCGGATCGGAGCCGCAGCGCTCCTCGACCAGGATCGCGCCGTCGCGGGCCAGGCGCTCGGCCTGGACGGCGTCGAACACCATCGGCCGGTCGCGCTTGGGGATCACCAGGCAGGCCAGTTGCCCCCGGCTGCGGTAGATCGTCGGTAGCAGCGCCAGGGCGCTGTTGTGATCGGCCGGGAAGAGCACCCGGACCATGTCGCTCATCTCGCCAAGCAGGGCCTCGCAGAAGGTGGTGTCCTGGTGCGACTGCTGGTTCTTGCCGTTCTCCCAGGTATGCGAAGTAGCGACCAGCGGCCAGCCCAGCCAGCCGGCCGGACGCCCGACTTCCTTCTGCTGGCGGGCGAAGATCAGGGTCTGGCGCACCGCGCCGAGCATCTTCACGCAGAACGCCTCGTAGCTGGCAACCAGGTTGAGTCCGCCCTGGTTGGCCAGGCAGGCGGACACCACCGCCTCCTCGTTGAGCGCGGTGATGACCCGACCGCTCACCGATTCCAGTTCGCTCTCCGGCTCGCTGACCCGATGCTTGAGCGCCTTGAGCACGCCGCCGAGGCGGTTGCTGGCCAATTCGTCGGGATTGCCGACCCGGGCGCGCAGGTCGGGGTTGGCCTCCACCAGTTCGGTATAGAAGCGGTCCAGCGCGGCCATCGGCGAGCAGGCGTCGTCGCGATAGCGCAGCGGCGGGATGATCGGTTCGATGGGATGGCGCAGGGCCAGCGGGTTGTCCCGTTCGAGGGGACGCTCGCCGCGCTGCTCGGCGAACAGCCGGCGGGCCAATTCGAGAGCCTCAGGCTCGACCCAGAGTTCATTTGCATGCTGGTTGAACAGTTGCCGGGCCTGTTCGTCGTTATGCGGATTGCCCGGCAGCGGCAGGTTGTGCGCGGCGTTGCTGCCGGCGCCATAGAAGCCGAAGCCCTTGACCGTCTCGGCGATGCCGTAGGGAATCGGCAGCGGGTAGCGGAGGATGCCGCTGTTCTTCTCCTGCACGCGCCGCTCCAGGCGCTGCTCCATCTCCCAGAGCGTACAGACGAAGGCGGCCGGGTCGCGCCCATCGAAGCTGATCGGATCGAAGCCGCAGCGGCGCAGGTGCAGCTTGAAGCCCTCCAGGCCCTCATGGGTGCCCAGTTCGGTGCGCTGCTCGATGCGCCGGCCATTGGCGATCATCACCGGCAGCGCCGCCCCGCAATCCTCGGCTCGCCACCAGCGCGGAATCCAGTCGCTGCCGCGCTGTTCCTCGGCGGCGCCATCGGAGAGGAACGCCACCAGGGTCTCGCCGGGCAGCGGCATGTGCGCGTACTGCAATTCGGCGAAGCCGAGGTAGCCGCCCTCGGCGATACCGCCGGCGGTATGCGGATTCACGTGGCTGCCCAGTGGCGCCGCCGGTGCGCCGTTGGGGGCCTGGGCATAGCCGTAGAAGTCCTGCAGCAAGCGGTTCAGCCCTTCCTCGCCGTCGGCATAGGCGCGCTCCTGCTCCGGGTGCAGGTTGCCGGTGAGGACGTTCAGCGCGTCGATGGCGGCCACGCAATGGCCCTGGCCCATCAGCCAGGCGCGAGTCTTGCCGGTCAGGACGTTGAGTGCCAGATAGCCGGCGTAGGCCGGGACCATGTTCAGGGCTCCGCCGGTGTGGCCCTCGGGCTGTGTCTTGAAATCCTCGGCCTGCAACGGCTGGCCGTCCAGGCGGATGCGCCGGGCGTAGGTCATGTGCACGACGATGCGCAGGGCGCTGGCGGTCAGCCGGTCGAGGGCGCGGAACAGCTGGTAGACGCTGGCCAGGTCCGGTTGCAGCCCGGCTTGGACCAATTGATGAGCGGTGCGGAACACGGCGGCGCGGGTCTCTGCGCTATGCTGGAGCGGACCATGGCCTTGCAGCCACGCGGCAAACGCCGGCTCGGCCGCCGCATGGGCAAGCAACTCGTCCTGACTGGGCAGAATCTGACTCATGGTGGGTAGCCTCCCTAGTGGTGCCTTGCAGTCTAGGCAGCACACGGCAAAGGGCGCTGACCTGCATCAAGCTCCCCGCCCCCGATTCGTTCACCCTGGCCCTGTACGAAGGTTCCATGGCATTCCACGATCCCCGAAAGGTATCGGGGTGTCGACAGAGCTCTGACGGAGGAGGCTCGATGGCATCACTGACGTTTCTAGGCGCCGCCCAGGAGGTCACTGGCTCCTGTTATCTGCTGGAAACCCTCGATGGCGTGAAGGTCCTGCTCGAATGCGGCATGCGCCAGGGGCGCCGCGAAGCCGACAACGGCAACCGCGCGCCCTTCCCCTTCGATCCCGCGAGCATCGACGCGGTGGTCATCTCCCACGCCCATCTGGACCACAGCGGCCTCCTGCCGCGCCTGGCGGCCGAGGGCTTCAAGGGCCCGATCTTCGCCACCGAGGCCACCTGCGAACTGCTGGAACTCATGCTGCTGGACTCCGCGCACATCCAGGAAAAGGACGCCGAGTGGGAGAACCGCTGGCGCAACCGGATCGGCAAGCCGAGCATCAAGCCGCTGTATACCCAGGCCGACACCGAACGCGCACTCAAGCTGCGCCGGCCGATCAGCCTCGGCAGCACCGTGGCGGTCGCTCGTGGCGTGCGGGTGACCTTTCACAACGCCGGGCACATCCTCGGCTCGTCGATCGTCGAAGTGCAATTCCACGACCAGGTGCAACCGCGCCGCCTGGTGTTTTCCGGCGACCTCGGCAACACCTGCTCGCCGTTGATGCGCGCGCCCTCGCCGCTGAGCCGGGCCGACGTGGTGATGCTCGAATCCACCTATGGCGATCGCGATCACCGCGACAGCAACGACACCCTGGAGGAACTGGCGGCGATTCTCGACCAGGCGCATCGCGACGGCGGCAACGTGCTGATCCCGTCGTTCGCCGTCGGTCGCACCCAGGACCTGCTCTACTACCTCGGCCGCTTCTACCAGGAGGGCCGCCTGCCGCAACAGGCGGTATTCCTCGACAGCCCGATGGCCGCCCGTGCCAATGGCATCTACCTGCGCCACAGCAACGAGTTCGACGACCGCGACCGCGAGTACATTCGCGGCACCGGCACCACCCGCCTGGAGGAATGGCTGCCGGTGCTGCGCGTCACCCGCAGCGCCGACGAGTCGATGGCGATCAACCGGATCAAGAGCGGCGCGGTCATCATCGCCGGCAGCGGCATGTGCACCGGCGGCCGTATCGTCCATCACTTCAAGCACAACCTCTGGCGCCCGGAATGCCATGTGGTATTCCCCGGCTTCCAGGCGCGCGGCACCCTGGGCCGCAACATCGTCGACGGCGCCAGCGCGGTTCGCGTGTTCCACCAGCGCATCGCGGTCAAGGCGCAGATCCATACCCTCGGCGGCATCTCCGCCCACGCCGGGCAATCGCAGCTGCTCGACTGGGTCGGTCACTTCGCCCACCGTCCAGCGCTATACCTGATACATGGCGAGCGGGAAAAGATGGAAGCGCTGCAAGGCGCGATCCGCGAGCGTCTCGACTGGGATGCCGAGATACCGGAGCCCGGCGAACGCATCGAGATCTGAGCCGCCGTCCGCAACTGTCACGCAGTCCGTGGCAGTATGCGGATGACCGCCTGTCCAGGGTGGTTGTAGAAGGAGTATGCGAATGCCCTACGAAGCCGATGACTATCTTTCCCGGCACTTCCAGACCAGCGGCACCGACCTGGCGCGGAAGGTCGACGAACTGGCGGCCCTTGCGGCTCCCGGCGACAGCCCCAATCTCGCGCTCTACCGCGAGATGCTCTTCACCGTGACGCGCATGGCCCAGGCCGACCGCAACCGCTGGGACGCCAAGATCATGCTGCAGACCCTGCGCGAGATGGAGCATGCCTTCAGCGTCCTCGAGCAGTTCAAGCGGCGACGCAAGGTCACCGTGTTCGGCTCGGCGCGCACGCCGGTCGAACATCCGGTCTATGCCCTGGCGCGCAAGCTGGGCGAGGAACTGGCCCGCTACGACCTGATGGTGATCACCGGCGCCGGCGGCGGCATCATGGCCGCCGCCCACGAAGGCGCCGGGCTGGAGAACAGCCTGGGCTTCAACATCACCCTGCCCTTCGAGCAGCACGCCAACCATACGGTGGACGGCAGCGGCAACCTGCTGTCGTTCCACTTCTTCTTCCTGCGCAAGCTGTTCTTCGTCAAGGAAGCCGACGCCCTGGTGCTCTGCCCCGGCGGCTTCGGCACCCTCGACGAGGCACTGGAAGTGCTGACCCTGGTACAGACCGGCAAGAGCCCGCTGGTGCCGATCGTGCTGCTCGACCAGCCGGGCGGCCGCTACTGGGAACACGCCCTGGAGTTCATGCAGGAACAGTTGCTGGAGAATCACTATATCCTGCCGGCCGACATGCGCCTGATGCGCCTGGTGCATTCGGCCGAAGACGCGGTGAAGGAAATCGCCCAGTTCTACCGCAACTTCCACTCCAGCCGCTGGCTGAAAGGCACGTTCGTGATTCGCCTGAACCACGCCCTGAACGAAGCCGCGCTGGCGCACCTGCACGAACACTTCGCCAGCCTCTGCCTGAGCGGCGGCTTCCAGCAGCAGGCCTACAGCGAGCAGGAACAGGACGAACCGGAGTTCCGCAACCTGACCCGCCTCGCCTTCGTGTTCAACGGGCGCGACCAGGGGCGGCTGCGGGAATTGCTGGACTACATCAACCTGCCGGAAAACTGGGACTGAAGCTGCCGCTCCGGCACGCGCTCAATCGTCGCTGCGGCCGTTCAACAGGCGGCTGATCGACTCCATGGAGTAACCCCGGTACGCCAGGAAGCGGCCCTGCTGGGCCTTTTCCCTGGCGTCCTGCGGCAGGCGGGCGAACTTGCGGCGCCAGACCTCACGCAATTGCGCACTCCAGTCGACCTCGCAGGCACCCAGCGCCCTTTCGATATCGGCGCGCGGCAGACCGCGTTGCGCCAGTTCCTCACGGATGCGCAACGGCCCATGGCCGCCGCGGGCGCGACTGGCGATGAAGCTTTCGAGATAGCGGGATTCGTCGAGCAGACCTTCCTCGGCCAGGCGGTCGAGGGCGGGATCGATCAACTCGGCAGACGCGCCACGCTGGCGCAACTTGCGGGAAAGCTCGGCGCGCCCGTGCTCACGGCGCGCCAACAGATCCATGGCCGCCCGCCGCACGGCGACGGGCGTATCGAGCACGATCGCCATTGGCCTCAATCGGCTTCGGCGTCAGCCACTTCTTCGGCGTCGGCCTTCACCGGGCCGCTCTTGGCCAGCAACTGGTCGCGAATGGTCTTCTCCAGTACCGAACCGATTTCCGGATTGTCTTCCAGGTACTTGGCGGCGTTCGCCTTGCCCTGGCCGATCTTACTGCCCTGGTAGCTGTACCAGGCGCCGGACTTCTCGACCAGGCCCAATTGCACGCCCAGGTCGATGATCTCGCCGGTACGGTAGATGCCCTTGCCGTAGAGGATCTGGAACTCGGCCTGGCGGAACGGCGGGGAAACCTTGTTCTTCACCACCTTGACGCGGGTTTCGCTACCCACCACCTCGTCGCCTTCCTTCACCGCACCGGTACGACGGATGTCCAGGCGGACCGAGGCGTAGAACTTCAGTGCGTTACCGCCGGTGGTGGTTTCCGGGTTGCCGAACATGACGCCGATCTTCATGCGGATCTGGTTGATGAAGATGACCAGGCAGTTGGCGTTCTTGATATTGCCGGTGATCTTGCGCAGCGCCTGGGACATCAGGCGTGCCTGCAGGCCGACGTGGGCGTCGCCCATCTCGCCTTCGATCTCGGCCTTGGGTACCAGCGCGGCCACGGAGTCGACGATGATCACGTCGACCGCGTTGGAGCGCACCAGCATGTCGGTGATTTCCAGGGCCTGCTCGCCGGTGTCCGGCTGGGAGACCAGCAGGTCGTCGACGTTGACGCCCAGCTTGCCGGCATAGTCGGGATCGAGCGCGTGCTCGGCGTCGACGAAGGCACAGGTGGCGCCCTGTTTCTGGGCCTCGGCGATCACCGAGAGGGTCAGGGTGGTCTTGCCCGAGGATTCCGGACCGTAGATCTCGACGATCCGGCCCTTGGGCAGGCCGCCGATGCCGAGGGCGATGTCCAGGCCCAGGGAGCCGGTGGAGATGGCCGGGATCGCCTGGCGCTCATGGTCGCCCATGCGCATGACCGCGCCTTTGCCGAATTGGCGTTCGATCTGTCCCAGGGCCGCGGCCAGGGCGCGCTTCTTGTTCTCGTCCATTGAAGTCCTCGCGAAGTCAGGGCGGCCGGACGGCCACGAACAACTGTATAAGTAGACAGTATTATTCCACAGGGCAAGTCGCTCGCCTACCCCCGACGGGAAGAATGTTCCGAACGGTTGCCCGCAGGCGCGGCTAGCCCGGGTTCTCGCCGTTGCTCATGCGCAGCAGGCCGGTCAGCGCGGTCGCCACCGTCTGCCGGCGCACGGCGTCGCGGTCGCCGTTGAACTGGCAGCGCTCACTGACCAGCCGCTCGCCGTCGGCCCAGGCCAGCCAGACCGTGCCTACCGGCTTTTCCGGCGAGCCGCCGTCGGGCCCGGCGACACCGCTCACCGCCACCGCGAAACGCGCCCCGCTGTGCCGCTGGGCGCCGCGCACCATGGCCTCGACCACTTCCCGGCTGACCGCGCCGACTGCCGGGAACAGCGACTCGGGCACCTCCAGCTGGAGGGTCTTCTGGCGGTTCGAGTAGGTCACGTAGCCAGCCTCGAACCAGCCCGAACTCCCCGGGATGCGGGTGATCGCCTCGGCGATGCCGCCACCGGTGCAGGATTCCGCCGTGCTGACCTGCTCGCCCAGGTAACGAAGGCTTTCGCCGAGGCGGGCGGCCAGTGCGGTCAGGTCGGACTCCATCAGGGTCATCACTGTTCTCCAGGGTAGAAACGGAAAGGGACTACCCTACACCATCGGCTTTTCCATTCAGAAGCAGCTTTCGGACAAGCGCAACCGCGCGAAGGCAGCGAATGCGCGAACATGCGTGTTCCATCACCGTCCAAGGAAAGGCACCCCATGAACATCGCGCCACTCAAGGTCTCTCTGCTCTCCCTCGCCCTGCTCCTCTCCCCCGTAGCCAGCCTCCCCGCCCATGCGGCCTGCACCGCCAACCTGGCCCTGCAACCCGCCAGCAGCCTGCCCGCGCTCGGCGGGCGCCTGGTCTACCACAGCTATATGGAGTACGGGGACGGCTCCTCGAACCTCTACCTGCACGACTTCAAGAGCAAGAGCACCCGCCAGCTCAACCAGCCCGGCTGGAACATCGAGGACCCGATGAATGCGCATTTCTCCCCGGACGGCCGCTACCTGACCTTCATGGGCCGCCAGAATGGCGCCTGGCACGTGTTCGCCTGGGCCATCGGCGGTACCCAGGCGCCGAGCAACCTGACCGCGGCCATCGGCGGTCGCAACGAGGATCCGAAGTTCTCCTTCGACGGCCGCCAGGTCGTGCTCAAGCACGAGGGCGACATCCGCCTCGCCACCCTGGTCTTCAATGGCGATGGCAGCGTCGGCGTGAGCGCCTGGAAAGCCGTGACCGGCGACGGCTGGAGCACCGAGGAGTCGATGCCGTTCCTCACACCCTCAGGCAAGTACGTGGTCTACGCGACAGGAGCCGGCGACAGCCTGCGGGTGGTGCGCAGAAACCTGGAGAACGGCCAGGTCAGCGCCCTCGCCACCCCGGCCGCGGGGGGCCGCGACTATTACCCGGTGGTACGCGACTATACCGCCTACTTCCTCTCGCGCACCCAGCCGGCCGGCAACGACCAGTTGGCCATGGTCGTACCCAACAGCCCGCCCGGCACCCCGGCGATCCTGCCGCTCAACCACTGCCAGGGCGACAATTCCGACGCCGCGCCGGTGAACGAGGACTACCTGATCTTCTCCAGCACTTCGTTCGACCCGACCTACAGCCTGCTCCTCGGCGACATCGCCGCGGCGCGGGTCTGGCGTCTCGACCCGGCGCAGATCAACCTGCCCGACGGTCGGCAGAAGCTCGGCGCCAGCTATACCGCGGCACGCTGAAAGCAGCCCGCACAGGCGCGGACCTGAGGGTCCGCGCCGGTTCCGAACGGACCCGACACAGGCCGGTGAATCGGGTTAACATTGCCCTCTTTTGCACCGTCCAAAGCCCGCTTCCGAAGGCCCGTATGACCGACCTCTCTCAGCACACGCCAATTGTGCTGCATTACTAGGCAGGAAATCCCCGGAAGTCAGGCCAGATAAGGACATGGCTTCTCTTTCGACCCTGTGGTTCCAAGCCTCAAATGGCATTGAATGGCATAGTCTGGCGAACGAATTGCCCCATTTTTGCCCCAGAGATGCGCCACCGAGAACGTGACGAACAGTAAAGCGCCCATATCTCGCGCTTTCCGGAACGTGCAAAACCAAAACCCGGGTTAAGCAGGTTCGTCGAGCGCCTGGGGCTTGGAGCAGGATGGCCCCACTTGGACGCACTCAGACTATCTAATCAGTAAGCAGTTGATTCAGGCTAGACAGCTGACTGGTTCCATCTCGCAGCATGAAAACCTTGTCGGGCTCGCTCATGAACCAGGCGAACGAACCCCAAGCCAAGCCAGTGACGGTCTTCTTGAAGCCGGCTGATTCTCGGTCTGCATAGGCAGTGACAAAAGCCACTTGCGAGCGCTTGAAGCCGCCTTTGTCCGTTAGCTCGAACAGGGCACTCTGGCGCCGTGCCGTGATCGCACCATCGGTGGCCACAACCTCGATAAAGACAATCAAGGGATTGCTCGGCCCGAGGTCCACCAGAATTAAGTCAGGCAGGTTCTTTTGCGCCTCGATGTCGAGGCCAATACTCGAAGCCATACGCAGGTCTTGCATGGCGACCTTGTTGCTCGATTCACTGAGCCAGAGAACTGCTGGCTTCTCCAGGAACAGCTTGGAGAAAACCTCCACAACTGCCTGTGAAATCTTCGAACTAGGACCATGGGCTAGCGTACGGGTTTCACCGTTCGGGAAGTGGATCAGCACACCGTCTTTACCGGCAGCCCCCATACGCATCAACGAAATTCGCGCAAGGGCACCTTTGTTCAGGTGTTCTTCTTGCCACTTGAGAATAGCAGCCCTCAGGGGCTCGCCTTGGAGCGCAGGATCGAACAGAGCCGCCAGGTCAGTCTTAAGTGCGTAGCGTGGAACGCTTGCTGTGGTGGCAATCTCTTTATCTTCTACGACAGCGCCAACAGCTATCAGGCCCTCGCGGAGGGTCTCATCGCGAATTGGCTCGCGAGTGTTGTCTGCATACCAGCGTTCACCAGGGATTTTGAACTTCCGCTTTCGCACGTTCGTCCTGTAGCTGATGCGCGCCTCGTCACTGCCATCCGCTGCTTGCAGGTCGGTCATGCGATAGACATGCACCGGCCCTAGTCGTACCGTGGATAGCTCGACGGCACCGATATATAGCATGGTGAATACTGTGCTGGCTGACAACTCGCGAATGCAGTATGTCCGATTTGGAGTTCCTTCCGGGAAGATCAGCGGGAGCCTTTCAGCGACCAGTTCCCTTGGTACGTACGGTGGCAGCACTACATATCCCCTTCAAACAATCGACTGCATGCAGTCTCGATGGTTTCGCGGTCGGCACCGGCATCGACCAATCGTGCCAGCTCTATGAGGTCCTCGGGTGCTGGCAACGGCAACGATTCCAGTTCGTAGGCCGAGACCGCGACCGAGCCGCTGACGCAGCGGAACGCGCGATCTGCGGCCGCGCTGTTGATGAATGCCCCCAACACCTCGGCGCTAACTTGGGGCGCTTCGGTGATCGGACGAATCATGTTGATGTGGTTCTCAACGACGACACCACCATGCTTCTCCAGAAACTCGGCAGGGAGTGCCGCGGCAATCAGGCGGCGACTCTGCTCCTTGGCCGTGGTCCGTTGTAGCAGGACACAGGGCTTAGTAGTCACAAGCCAATTGTCTCCGGCTTTCAGCTCGAAGTAGGGAGCGTGATTTTTCTTGTCCGCGCGGAATACAAAACGGCCATCGGCTGTGATTGCCTCGGCCCAGATCAGTGGCAGGCGCTTGCTGCTTGGACGCTGTGCGAGCTGGCTCTTGTAACGGTTCCACACCAGCGGGCCAGTGCTCACTCCATAGCCCCAATCGGCCAGACGATGGGGCATGTGCGTCAGGCACTCGACCAAGGCGCTTTGCTCAGTCGTGCGCGGCAAGAGCCAGGGTTGCGATGGGTCCGCAGGAAGGGCGATCTCGCCCGTCTGATGGACCTCAAGCCCGTCCCTGGTGGGAGCAATCTCGGCAACGACAACCGGAGCGCTATCCGCGCCTCGACGATAGGTCGTCAGTGCAGTTTCCTGCAGCACGTCATCAAAAACGCCCTTACGGGCGGTGACGAAATCGATAGTCAGCGGCGGCGCTGAGCGCCCCAGCAAGGCCCGTAGATTTTTGAAGTAAACGCCGGCCAGGAAGGAGGTCGGAGTCACGTAGGCAATCACGCCGCCCAACTTGGTATGGCGCAGCGCCAGATCGGTGAACAGTCCATAAAGGTTGGCATGACCATACAACGAGCGCTTGTAGCGTTCGCGGGCCTCTACATCGAGCTTGGCCCGGCCATATGGAGGATTGCCAATCACCAGGTCGAAACGGTCTTTCGGCGGACTGCGACGCAGCGAGTCGCAAACTGTAACCATGACAGGCAGCTTACGCCCGGCCAGCCGGCTGATCGGCAGTACCATGGCATCCAGAGTGACCTGGCTGAGCCAAGCTCCAAAGGGATCGATCTCGTAGCCGCGCAAGCGATTACCGATGCTCTGCATCAGCAGCTTCGGGCTGCAATCCTTCTGCTCGTCCATGATCCGCCGGGCGATGGGTGCTAGGAAGGCCCCCCCGCCGCAAGCTGGATCAAGCACACGGCACTTCGCCCAGTCAACATTGGCTGCCGTTACTTGGTCGATCAGGCGAGCGGTCAGGACGGGCGGGGTGTAGAAAATACCGTACTCCCCGCGATGTTCGGCCGGGAGCATACCGGTGTAGGTCAGGCCGATCTGATAGGCGGCTGTTTCGGCATCAAAATTCGCAGCAGTACGGCCGATGGTTTCCGCGAGAGCGGCTGCGGCCTCCGGCAGCGGTTCTGTAGGGAACGACTGGAGTGGCGAGCGCAGCTCCTGGGGAACGATATCGACGCGAGTCAGGCCGCACCACCAGGCCTCGATCAGGCGAACGCCGAACGCACGGGCCAGGGCCAGTTGGTGATCCGCCGGGAAGGTAGTTGCCAAGGCACGGGCCATGACTCTGGCCGAGGCCAGTACCTGGCTCGGAGATTCCGCAGCCGTTTGGTCTGCCTGCCGTGCCTGCTTTGCCTGTGCCGTGTGAGTCATATTCCCCCCTTTTCGCGGGCCGAGATTCTACAGCATTCGGCATCCACGCCGACCGCTTTTACGCAATACTGCATGGCATAGTAACCTAGGGTGTCGCAGCGTGCGCAATAGTAGTAGAACCAAGGTATTTAGTTTTCTATCTCCACCATAAAGCCACCTAAAACACCCTCTTTTAGCAGGCTTGTTATAAGAATTGGTACAAACCTACGGCCCGGAGGGGGGGGAGCGAAAGCCGGCCAATTGGCCGGCATGACAGGCTACATCCCGACGAACAAACCGCCGAGAGTGGCAGGCTCCCAGTTCATGATCACCAACTCGCCAGTGACCTCAGCCAAGCCTTGCCGCTGGTTGGTGTTGCTGTAGCGGATATCCAGGCGCTCCATATGGAAGCCTTCGAACACCCGGCGGATATCTGGATGGTCATTGATGCTGACCATTACCTTCCCCTTGCAGCGGCGCATGAAGTCGGCCATCCGCTCGTACTCTTCGAACGGGAAGTCCACGCCGTAGCCCTCGGTCTGCCAGTACGGCGGATCCATGTAATGAAAGGTGTGCGGGCGATCGTAGCGCTCAACGCACTCAAGCCACGGCAGATTCTCAACATAGGTTCCCGCCAGCCGCTGCCATGCAGCTGACAGGTTTTCCTCGATGCGCAGGAGGTTGACGGCCGGGCCTGTTGTCGCGGTGCCGAACGTTTGCCCGCTGACCTTACCGCCGAAAGCATGGTGCTGCAGGTAGAAGAAACGAGCGGCCCTCTGAATGTCGGTCAACGTCTCTGGTCGTGTCATCTTCTGCCACTCGAATACCTGACGCGACGAGATCGCCCACTTGAACTGGCGCACGAACTCCTCGAGGTGATGCTTCACCACCCGATAGAGGCACACGACATCGCCGTTCAAGTCGTTCAGCACCTCAGTCTGAGCAGGAACTGGACGCAGAAAATACAACGCCGCACCACCGGCGAAGGCCTCGACATAGCATTCATGGGGCGGGAAGAGAGGGATGAGACGGTCGGCAAGGCGCCGCTTTCCGCCCATCCAGGGGAAAACAGGACTGGTCATATTGCAAGCCTTTACTGTATGAATAAACAGGTGTTAGGCTCCGCTCGCTTCGTGCACGAGGCAGGAGCCTGGGCTGGGCTTGCAGGGTAGGTCTGCAGGTTCAGCGACCGCGACGATGTGACAGCACCGTTGCGGTCGCTCCTTCTATTTGCACGCCGCCACGGCGGCCTTGAGTTCCTCCTCGTATCCGATCCTTTGCCGGCGTTCCGCAAGCAACGCGCGCACCTTCACTTGCAGGTCGTCGTCTCTCCGCAGCCCCGCCGTGGCCCACGCCGGCTCTGCTATATCAGGTGCACGACACGGCACCTCAATAGGCACTTCCACGCGCACCGTTCGCGGCTCAGGCTCGACTTGGCCGGCGCATCCCGCCAGCGCAACCATCACCAGCATTAGCACCACCCTCATAGACCCAGCTCCTGATCAATGACCGCATCGGCAGCCGCGCACTGCTCGCCGGCGGTCCGCTGGCTCAGCAGGTGTTGTGCCGCGGCATACTGCTCGGCGGCCTGCTGCCGGCCCCGCCCCATCGCCTGCGCGGCATCCCGGGACCGCTGTTCGCCAGCCTGACGCAGCGCGGCGACCTGCCGGACCTGCTCCGCCACTGCGTCCTCCAGGCCTCCCCTGGCGGCGCGGCAGGCGACCAGATCCGCCAGCGCAGCATCGAGCTGCGGCCGGTAGTGCCGCGCGCCGAGCCAGACACCGCCGGCGGCGCCGAGGCCGACCAGTAGCAGGCAGCCCAGCGCGACCGAGACAACACGGGACGAGATCACGACAGCACCCTCTTCGCCCGCTCCCACAGCGCCAGGCGTTCGGCGTGGCCGTTGAGCCCGCCGTTGATCCGGCGGGTGATGGCGGCGAACTCGCCCCGGTCGGCCAGACCATTGAGCCCATTCGCCGCCCACCACCAGGCGCTCGACCTGGCCGCGTGCTCGGGCTGCTCCAGCAACTCGGGCTCAGCCTCCAGCGGCAGGCCAAGGCCGGCGCCGGCAGCCCGGTAGTTCTTACGGCCGGTGATTTGCAGCAACCCTCGACCGCGGAACCGCCAGCCGTCTCCGCTGGACTCATCGCCGTTGCCGTTGCGGTTGGCGTAAGTGTTATTCGCAACGGCCTCGGGGTGCCGAGCGAGGTTCAACGCCAAAGCGTTTGGGTGTCCGTCGGCGCCGCGATATCGACTCGGCCAGGTATTCGCCAACCCCTGCGCCGAGTAATTCAGGTTCTCTACCAGCCGCGTGAGCTGGGCGCTTTCATGTCCGACCTGTGCAAGGAACGCCGCTTGCCTGGCTCCGCCCTGGATATCGAACTGCAACATGGCGCGGTTCAGCGCGGGCAGGAAGACCCCAACAACCGGGCGGCACCTCGGGAGGATGTACAGCAGTTGGCTTTCAGTGATAGGCATGTCGAACTCCAATGAAAAAGCCCGCATGCGCGGGCTTTGGGTACTAATGGATAGGTTCTGATGGCACAATGCAGCCCGCTAGGAACCGCGAGCTAGAGAGGAAGGAGAACAGTGAGCGTAAGGAACATCGCTAAACGGTACGCCGAGAAACAACTAACCGGCGCTGAAGCGCTGGCCGAACTGAAGGAAAAAGACCTCCTCGGCGACGCCCTTATGACCCTGCTGGTCGACCACTTCGAACAACGCTGGGAACGGGAACAGTCCCTGCCCGACGAGTACAGGTCAGAGGACTGGTGACCCAACCGCCCGCCTGCTCATACAGGCGGCGGGCCCTTCACGATGCTTTCCCGATGGCCACTACCTGAAGTGGCTTTTTCTGTTTCTTCTTGCCGGCGGCCTTGGCCTTGCCCTTCTTGCCGGCGTTGCACTCAACCGTCGTGCTCCAGCCAGCCTGGGTAAAGACCTGTTCCACCGACTCCACCAGGTAGGAACCATCGATTCCCGACTTAATGCCGGCGACGACTATTGTTCGTTCCGCGAAGAGATCCGTTCGCCCTGGCATTTCCAGGCGCACCCCAGCCGTGGAGCGGTTGAACGCAGCCAACCGCGCCTTGGCGGCCTGCTCAGCAGCGCTCTTGTTCGGATGGATGTGGCGGTCGGTATGCACGGGCGGAAGCCCGGCCGGAGCCTCTGCATTCGCCAGCTCGACAACCTCCAGCTTGCCCGTCTTCTTGTCCTGATACGCGGCCTTGACCGCCTTGTGCGTGGCCCGGTCACTGAACCGAAACTGAAACCGGGTGATCTCCGGCCGGGTCAGCGTGACGGTCGTCAGTGGCGCGCCGGATGCTCGCTCCCCACCTTCGCGAGGCAGTACAAGCAACTTGTCCGCCGCCACCTTGGCCGTGCAGCCGTACTGTCTGGCCAGCCGCGTGATCAGGTTAAAATCCGATTCGCCAATCTGGTCGACACGCGGAACCACCGTCTGCACCGGGCACTGGCTCTGCCAGCCGTTGCGTGCGGCAATGTCCGCCACTATCCGCGCGAGCGTCACCCCCTCCCAGCCTCCGTCGCGGATCGTCTTGCCGCTGCCGCGCATGCTGCTGGCCTTGCCGCGGATGACGATGGTATCCGGCGGGCCGGATAACTCCACCTCGTCCACGGTGTAGATGCCAATCCGGGTCAGCCCGCGCCCGTCATAGCCTATCTGGATCTCGACCGACGCCCCCCGCTCCGGCAACACCACGGCACCGTCGCGGTCGTCAATGCGCAACTCGAACTCGTCGGACTCCATTCCCGGCTTGTCGACCGTGCGCAGCAGCAACAACCGGTCGTTGATACGCGCGGTGATATCGGCCTTGTCCGCGATCACCCGAAATATCGGCTTCATTCATCCTCCAGGGTCAGCCCCACAACTGCACCTCGCCGGTCACCGGCACTTCGACCTCGGGCATGACGATCAGCAGGCCGGCCCGGAAGGGCTGCGGCTCATCGGCGAGCCACTGGTTCGCGTCGTAGACCGCCTCCACTGTCCCCACCAGATGCCCGTAATACTGGACGCAGAGCGTGTCCAGCAGATCCCCGTCAGACGTTCTGCAGATCGTCTCCATAGCGGACAAACTCCAGGCTGAATGCTTGTTTGCGAGGGGCGCCGCCTTGAACAAGGGCCGACTGCTCCTCCTCGATACTCGCCAGACACCACAGGCCGAGCACCTGGCCGTAACCCGTGGTCAGGCTGAGCGGCACCTGGCGCCGCCCGATTTCACGTAGCTGCTCGATTTGCCCCAGGCCGACCCGAACACCGAAGACAGCCCCCTTCAACGTCAGCTTGTCCTCCCCCTCCCCGACCGCCTGTTGCGCCGGCCGCCGGGTAAGTCGTTCCTGAGCAGCCCAACGAAACGCCGTCTGTCTCCGCAGCTCATCGAACGCGGCCGTGTCGAGATTGAAGTAGAACGGGCTACTGTTCACGTCCCGCGGCTGCATGACCAACAGATGCGCAAACGGCTTGGAGGCGGCCGCACTCGGCGTCATGCTCGAACGCAAGCCGGTCGGGATGATGTTGGCCAGCTTGGGACTGGCAACGCCGGCGAGCCGCCCGACCTGCCCGGTAACCTTCGACACGGCGTCGGACAACGCTCCATACCGCTGATCGAGCCCAGATAGCGCACGGGCAGCACTGCTGTAGGTATTCATGACGCCACCCACCTTTGCCTGTGCCACGCCCAGGCTGCGAGTCAGTCGCAGCGCCCGGTCGCCCAACCCGGCCGGGAAGCCGGGCAGCGTGGACAGCTCATCGGCAGCGCCCGTGAGATCGGAAACCGCACCCGTGATGGGCGCCAACATGCCGTCGACACTCCTACGCCCCTCCTCCCCGGCCCGCACCACTTGGCGCAGGCCGGATTCCATCATTTCGATATACGGCATTCACCCTCCTACACATTGGGCTCATCGAACAGGGACACCCGCTGCATCTGCCCGGCAAAGTCGGCGAGCTGCCGGCGAAGCTCTGGCATGATCGCCTGGAGCAACGCCTGGGGATCTTTCGCATCCCCCTGGACAGTGAGACTGATGTTCGGCGAGAAACTGAACTCTTGTTTCACCGGCACCGGCGCCGGTTTCGCCGGCTCCGCCACCACCGCAGTGACAGGCAGAACAGCGGGCTTCGCGGGCTCTGCCGGTGGAGACCCACCGAACAGGCCGCCGCTGCCGAACAGCGCTTTGCCGCCGGCGGCCCCCAGCTCGGAACCACCCCAGGCCCCGATCATCCCGCCGATCAGGCCACCAATCGCAGTTCCAATGATCGGAACGACAGATCCAATCGCCGCTCCCGCCGCAGCGCCGGCGAGCGTGCCACCGAGGCCGCCCAGAGCCGCGCCGTAGCCTTCG
This sequence comes from Pseudomonas sp. KBN12P06040, assembly GCF_037574965.1. Taxonomy (NCBI): domain Bacteria; kingdom Pseudomonadati; phylum Pseudomonadota; class Gammaproteobacteria; order Pseudomonadales; family Pseudomonadaceae; genus Pseudomonas; species Pseudomonas sp. KBN12P06040. The sequence goes on along the minus strand of NZ_JBBELS010000001.1, from coordinate 1,553,282 downwards.
GCCTTTTCGTCTCGCGTCTCCGCGTTCACGAAGGTGTCGGCCGCCTGGAGGCCTGCACCGACAAGAGCCAGCGGTCCCGCCCCTTTGGCGAAGCGCCCAGCGCCCCGGAGCACACCCCAGGCACCGCGCCCTGCGGCGCCGAGGCGCCCACTGCGACCACCACCTGCCCGGCCGCGCCGACCAGAACCACCGCCCACATCACCACCCAAGCCGCCGGCGCCGGGGTTGGTCACGAACACACGTTGAACGATATTCGGGTTGCCCATCATCGAGCGGCCCCGGGCAATATCCATCAGTCCACGGCCAATCCTCCAGGCGTTGACGATCCCCCGGAGCACGACCAACGCGGCACCGACGCCCACGACTCCGGCAGTTACCCCAGGTGCGGCATCGGTGAGTCGAGTAAGCCCCTGGAACAATGGCCGCACGGCGTCGGCCGCCGCATCAGTCATCGGACGAATCGCGTCACCAACCGCCCGCATCCCTTCGTTCGCGGCCTGGGCGACTTCAGCCCAGCGCTGGGCTGAGGCCTCCCGACGCTCCCTCAGGTTCTGGTCCAGAATGCCTGTGACCGATGCCGATTCCCTCTTCAGCGACTCGTACAGCGCCTTGTTCTGCGTGTAGGCGGTGAGAGCCGCCTTAACCTGCATATCCGCGAAGATATCGCCGGTGCGCAGTGTCTGCTCCAGGGCCTCCATCATCGCCCTGGCCTTGGCCGGGTCCGCCTCCTTGCTGATGGCTGCGGTTGCCTCGGCCATCTTCTTGGCCTTGGCTGGATCGGTGCGCTGGATGTACTGCTGGGCCAATGCAAAGCTGGCTTCCAGCGTCGACATTCCGCTTTGCAAGCCAGTATTGAGCGAGCCTTGATAGTCGATGCCAGCCTTCTGGTAGGCTCGCACAACATCGCTGGAGCCGATCTTGGCCATCCAGTTCTTCAGGTTGTTAGCCGCCTCATCGGCACCGCCGGCGGTCTTCATTTGCACCTGAAGCATCGAGCCCAGTTGCGTGACGGCATCCATACCGAAGATCTCCAGCTTGCCCATTTCCGCGAGCAGTTGGGGAAACCATCGGGCCATGTCACTGGCCTCGAACGAGCCGGCCTGGCCCTGGAAGGCGATAGCCTCCAGTGCTTTCTCCATCACCCTGGGATCGGAGATCTTCGCGTTCTGCTGGAGCGCCTGCATCATCCTCGCGGTATCCACGCCGCCCGCGCCTTGCCCCACCACGAACTTGGCCGCGACCGGAGAGAACCCCGACGCCACGTCCAGATCCATGCCCGCGCTGACCAATTGGTTGATCACATCGGCCACTTCGTTGCGCGCCATCCCGGTGTCGCGGGAAGTGGTAATGACCGTGCGCGACAGATCCCGCTCTTCAGCGGAACCGGCCACCCCAGCCTTGATCGCGATATCCCGAACGATTGCCTGGTAGTCCGCGCTGATCTTCGTAGGCACAGCCAGAGCGGCAGTACCGGCGACCGCCTGGCCGACCGTCGAGCGCATACCGGACTTCCCGGCCTCCAGGCGAGCCATGCCGCTGGCTTGGAGCTTGATGCCCTGCGCCTCGCGGGCGGCCTGGCGGAAGGCATCGCCGAGTCGCCCCGCCTCCCTGGCGTTGTCTCGCAGCACGTTACGCAGCCGGCCCATTTCCGTTTGCTGGTCCGCCAGGCTGCGCTTGGCTTGCTGGGCTTCACGCTGCGCCACCTCGATCCGGCGCTGAATCCCCCGGACCTTTTCCGCGTCGGCCTTGTTGTCGGCCGCCGCCTGGGCTTGGCGTTGCTTGTACAGTTCGGCCGCCGCCTGAGCCTGGCCCCGCAACCGCTTCGCCTCCCCCTTGTTGCCGCCGTCGGCTTGCCGGTTGGCCTCTTGTGCGAGCTGCCACTGGAGGTAGCGCAGGCGGTCCATTTCCGTCGACTGCGTAGCCAGTCGCCGGGTCCGAGCCTGATCCGCCGCGGCCAACTCGCGATTGAGCGATGCCAGCCGGGCGGTGGCTGCTGCATGCTGAGACTCCAGCGCCGCGCCGACCCTCTGCTGCTCGCCATAGGCCCGCAAGGTGCTGCGGCGCTGTGTGTTGCCCAACTCCAACGCCGCCTTGGTCTGGGCCTTGAACAGATCCAGCTCCCGCCCTTTGGCCTGGAGCTGGTCGATACTGCCCTCGACGGTGCGGAATGCTGCATTCAGCGAACCGCTCACGGCGCCGCCGATCAGCAGCCCGAGGGAGAGTTGATTGGACGCCATAGGATTCTCTGTCGGTTGAAAGTGGCTCAGTCACTGAGCCACCAGATCATGCGAGCCAACGGCATGGCCTCGATATCGGCGACGGAGAAATGGAACTCCGCCGCCAGACGCCTGGCCATGCGCTTGTGGTGCTGAACGCTATACCCCGTCGTCCTGCACCAGGCGAAAGTAGGCGGTTTGCAAGCGCCGGTAATCGACCATGGTCAGCCCCTCCAGATCCTTTCGGCCAACCTCGGCCAGGGTCGAGAACAGGGCCAGCTCGCGCTGTGCCTCTGTCTCAGCGCCCTGCTCTTCCGACGCCAGGATGTCACGGACTGTCGGCGCGCGAAGGGTCAGCTTGTCGACCTTCACGCCGTTGACCTCGGCCGTGGAACGCAAGCTGACCGTGGCGCCGGTGGCACGCAATTCCAACCACGCGGGGGTTTTCTCTTTCATACTCACTCCTTAAATGCCCAGCGCTGCGCGCGTTTCAGCCAATTGGTCGACACCGTTGATAACCCGCAACGGCGCCAAGGGATCGATTTCGAAGACCACGCGGCCGTCGACTTCGAGCTTGTAGTAGGTGACGCCCACCGAATACTTGAATTCGGCCTTGTCGCCGGCCTTCCAGTCGCCCGGATCAACTTCCTTGAGGGTGCCGCGGATCGTCGCGACCGCCGCCGTTACCTTGCCTTTCTGCGCCTTGAAGGAGCCGCGAAAGACGCCACGGAACGCGGTGCCATCGGCCAGGCCGAAGAAGTTCAGCGCCTCGCGCCGCACCCCGTTGGTGGTGAACGACGACTCCATGCGCTCCAGCCCCATGTCCATGTCGATGGAGCCATCCATGCCGCCGGCGCGGAACTCGTCGGTCTTCACGGTGACCTTGGGCAGGGTCAACGACGGCACATCGCCCTGGAAGCTGATACCGTCGATGAACAGGTTGGTATTGGTCAGTACCTGCGGAATCATTGCCATTGCGCGCGCTCCTTATGCTGCGTCGAGGACTTCGGTCAGCCACTGGTCGGTGACTTCGACGCGGAAGTTGGGGTTCTCGGCCGGCGGAACGTCGGTGAATCGGATGTTCCAATACACTTTGCCTTGGGAGAGCTGGCTGGCCGTATTCAGGTCGGGGTCGGCGTAGACCTCGAAGTTGATGACCGCGCCCTGGTTCTTCAGGTCGCGCATGAAGGACTCCAACCCCTCGGTCACGTCAGACACATAGGTCTTGGTGATCGAGCGGTCGACCGCCCACTTGTGCCCTGCCAGGATCGCGTCCATCACGATATCCATCGTCCGCACGCGGGTGACGAATGCCCACTTCGCATCCGAAGACAAGGTGCGGTTGCCCCACAGGCGGTAGCCGTCATCGCGGATGATCGTGGTGATGTTGGCATTGTTCAGCAGGTTGGCTCGGCAGGTCGGGTCGCCGTCCAGATACTCGATGGGCCGCGTGGTGCCCGTGATCCCGACGAACTCCTTATTCGAGGGGCTGGCCCAGAATCCATACTCGGCATCGGTCCAGGCGAACAGACCCGCCACCCAGGCCGAGGCCGGAGCGTCGGTGGTGCTGCTGGTCTCGGTGTTCCAGACCTGCACCCCCGGATCGACCATGTACAGGCGCTTGCTGCCGAAGTTCGCGGCGTAGGCTATGGCGGTCTCATCATCCTTGCCCGGGCCGTCGATGATCGCGATTGCCCGCATGCGGCCGGCCAGGGCGTCCATCGCACTGGCCACTGCCTGCCGTGCGGAATGCCCAGGCGCAATCAACAGCCGCGGCTGAGCGTTGAAACGCGATTTGCCGTCCAGCAGCGCCTCCAGGCCGGTACGCTCGCCGGTACTGTTGATGCCGCCGATGATCGCGCTGGCCTGCTCTTCGGGCGTGCCCGCCGCTTCCACACCGACCGCCACGATGACAGCTTGGGCGCGCATGTAGATGGCCTCGCACGCAGCGTAGATCGGCGAACCGATCCCGAACGCCGCTGCCGCTTCCTTCTTGCTGCTGATCAGGACCGGCACGTTCGGCTTGGCGGTCGCTCCAGCTCCCGGAGTAAACACGTCACACAGACCGATGATCGAGCTGGAGGGCAAAGCAATGGTCCGCGCGCCCACGTCCACATTCGTTACCGTGACGCCATGGAAAAAGCTCATTGGTGGATCTCCTAGAATGAAAAACCCCGCACTAGGGCGGGGTTTAGTTGGTGTCTTCTTCGGCCAGCCAGGCAGGCGGCTCCGGCCTGGAGGCGGGGTCGGGGAATGCCGGGTCGTCCGGCCAATTGCGCAGGGCCTCGCGGTAGCTCATTACCTCGCGGAACTGTTCAGACGACAGGGAGGTGGCCAGCTTGCCGAGTTCGCGCTCGTCGCGATGCCGCGCCACTAGGCCATCGGTCACTATTAGTTGTGCGTCGCGCCATGCACGAGCCCGCGCGACGAGCCGCTGCTCGTCTGGCGGCGGAGGATCGACCAACATTGGAAGGCCAGAGGAATCGACGGAAATTCGCTTACCGGACTCCTGCCCGGCCAATATCCGCTCATAGAGCGCTGTACTGACCGGCACCGCATCGAGCGGCCAACCGCTGCCTTCCTCGTAGACCTTCCGCAACGAAACGGGATAGAACGCCACCGCAGACGGCGAGAAAACATAGTCACTGGAACTCATCGACCGAATGCCTCCCAGAACAATACGGATTGGAGTTGATAGCTATTTTCGAGGGTCGCCCCTGTCGTTGTCTGTCCATAGAATGCGGTGCTCGCGTCGGTGCCCGGATGGAAATAGGCGGTCTGACCAGCGAAACCGCCTAGGCATTCGTTCGGGAAAGGAATCGGAAACGTGATAGTCGCCGTCCCGTCACCCGCTACCGTCACGCGCCCCCACTGGCGGATAAATCCAGTGTCGTTATCCCGCCACCAGCCGGTGGAATAGAGCCACGCGGTCGAAGGTACACCGGCTCCAAGACTCTCCCTTGCCCCCGTGGAGTTATTCGCGCCCGTTCCCCCCAAATGTACCGGGAGAATCCCTGAAGTGATTTGGCTAGCATCGTGCGTATGCGAGACACGGGCATACACCGAGAGATCCAGATTCGCCGCGGTGTAGATTGGACTCCCGCGCCAAAGCAGATTTCCAACATCGTTCATCCCGAGGTCGCCCGCGTATACGCCGCTCCAGTGAAACCAGAGTCGCGGCGCATATTTGTAAATTCGCCCGTTCGCGCCAATCAATTCGGCTTCACGAATTTGGATGGCGGCTTGCGCGAGCCCATCGCCTGCCACCGCCGAATAGAAAATTGGACTCTGACTGTTGAATCCTGCGTTCAGCGCATCGGTAATCCCGTAGCCCGCCAACGTAGTGGGCTTGCCGCTGTTGATCTTGCTCCAATCCAAACTTGGGATATCAGCGGCGGACAACGATGCACCTGCTGTCACCAAACCTTTGGCGTTGATTGTCACCTTGGGATAGACACCGGGCACCACTCCGCTATCTGCGAGGGTCAGCGCGATGGAAATGTCCCGTGTTCCATCGAATACTGCGCTGCCTGTTGCAGCACCGCTACACGCAAGAATCCGCTCCGACGTCAGCTTCGTAGCACTCGCTGCATTACCGGTAATCGACGCCGGCAGTTGGCCCGCGCCATTGAGCCGTAGCAGCTTGTGCGGTGTTGGCTCTTCCACCGCCTCACTCTTCGCCAGGGCATCGGTGATGCCATAGCCACCCAGCGTATTGGGCTTGCCGCTGTTGATCTTGCTCCAATCCAAACTTGGGATATCAGCGGCGGACAACGATGCACCTGCTGTCACCAAACCTTTGGCGTTGATTGTCACCTTGGGATAGACACCGGGCACCACTCCGCTATCTGCGAGGGTCAGCGCGATGGAAACGTCCCGTGTTCCATCGAATACTGCGCTGCCTGTTGCAGCACCGCTACACGCAAGAACCCGCTCCGACGTCAGCTTCGTAGCGCTCGCTGCATTACCGGTAATCGACGCCGGCAGTTGGCCCGCGCCATTGAGCCGTAGCAGCTTGTGCGGTGTTGGCTCTTCCACCGCCTCACTCTTCGCCAGAGCATCGGTGATGCCATAGCCACCCAGGGTAGTAGGATTGCTGCCACTGGTTGCTCGGCCCTTCGCGTCAACAGTGAGGCTGCGGTAGGTACCAGGAGCAACCCCCGTCGGACTCAAGGATAAAGGCAGTGTAATACCGCCGCCCTGCTCTAGCGTCATCTGCCCAGTGGCATCATTGATCGCCCGAACCTCCAACAGGGCCTTATTCAGATCTGCCACCGTCGCGGTAACTACATTGGGATCGATCAGAAGGTTAACGATTTCTGCGTGGCTGACTGCGATATGCAACCGGACGGTCTGGGTTCGCCCCGCCCCCTCGCTGACCAACGGCTTGTAGCTAGGCGCACAATCCGCTACAGCGATCAGGTCGCCATCGGAATCCTCCAGTCCCAGCTCGCGCATCCACCAGCCCCCCACTTCCTGCGGCAGAATGGCTTCGGCCACTAGCACGCTAGGACTATCCTCGGCCGCTACCAACCGGTTTAGTTTGACCCGGTAGCGCTGTCGGATAAGCGCGGTTTGCGACGGACTAGGGACCGGATCAGGAGTCTCCCCGGGCGCACCGCCTCCATCACCAATCAACATATGGGTAATGTCACGCCGCAGCCCGCCAGCCGCCGCCTCGATTTGCTTGGCAGCCCCCTTGTCGGTAAGGAAGCCCCCGTATTGCTTGCTCATGGAATGAACCTCGGGAATACATCCAAGATGTCACCATCGGTTTCTACAACCGCAGTGAAGACCTGAAGCTTGGGCTCGAAGCGAATGTCGAGCCCGACGATATGGCGACTGACCGGCCGCGCGTCATCCAGCAGGCGCTCCACCTCACGATAGGTGGTTTCAGTGATACCGCCGCTGCTCACGCCAACCTCGATGGAGAACGTGCCGGGCTCGCCGGGCGGGTCGGTCTGCCACCACTCGGTCACCGTCAACAGGTAGCCAATTGGCTCGACCACCCGACGTAGCGCGCCGATAGTGCCCTTCCTCGCGTGGATCTCGAAGGCAGAGCGGATTGCTGACCGCTTTGTCGGCACCGACCATTCGTTGTCCCAGCGATCCACTGACCAGGCCCAGGCCAGCCACGGCAGGATGTGTTCCGGGCAGGTATCGGGGTTGACCAGCAGCCGCAGAGGCACGTCCGTTTCTTCATCCGTCGCGAACTCCAGGGCGCGCTCCAGCTCGGTCGCGTTGCTCGGTAGCTGACTCATGCGTCCCCCTGTACGACCTTCACGGACGTGCAGTAGGCCGCCTGAGCCTTGGTCGGCACGATATCGACCCAACCGTTCAACACCACCTTGCGAACGCCGGTGATATGCAATTGGGCGTCAATCGCCGACCGGGACACCTCGACACCCAGGCGACGGCGCGGATTGATCCAGGCGTTTATCCGACGCTGGCACTCTGCAAGGATCGCCTCGTTCTCCGACCCGACGCCTTCCATGTACACCACCGCATCGATGCTGTACGGCAGCACCTCGGCGCTCTGCACCGTCAGCCGGTCACCGACCGGCCGGATATCCTCATCACTCAGGCGGGCATAGACGGTATCGAGCAGCGCCTGGTCGGCGACGCCCTGCCCTTCGACGTGCAACACGGTAACCACCACTTCCGCCGGCCTGGGGCTTTCGGCCGTCGCATCCCCCACCAGGGCCGACGCACTGCGCGCGTGCAGTATGTAGCTGGACCGAGGCCCTGCGGTGGTCAGGCCTTCATAGGCTAGCTGTACGCGCTCCCGCAACGCGGCGTCGTCCTCCATCACCCGCTCGGTCGGCGGAAACGCCGACTCGTCGGCCTCCCGTATCACCAGGCGCTGTAGCTTGACGTTCGCCGCCAACTGGTCGAGGTCGCTACCCTCGGCATAGGCCAGCAACAACGCCTTGGCCGCTGAGTTCACCCGAGCGCGGTTCTGCATTCGACGGTAGGCCGCCTGTTCGAGAAGCTTCACCACCGGGTCGCTTTCCAGCGCCGCGTTCCACTGGTCGCCCATGTAAGCCCTGAAATCCGCCAGCTCCTCGGCATATACCGCCTCGAACTCCAACGGCTCCAGCACTTCGGGCGCCGGCAGTGAGGCCAGATCCACGGTACTCATGCGCTGACCTCCAGCATTACGGAGTCACCCAGGTACACCCCAGCCAACTCCAGATCGATCCGCCCACCCATGACCGCCACCACCCGGACACGCTCCAGGCGCAGCCAAGGTTCCCACCGGCCAAGCGCCCGCGCGACCTCGGCCTGCACGGCACTCTTCCAACCGTCGTTCACCGGCAGATCGACCAAGCGTCGCAACTTACTGCCGTACTCCGGGCGCATGCGCCGGGTGCCCAACGGGGTAGTCAGAATGTCCTCGATGGATTGCTTCAAGTGGGCCACGCCGGAAAGCGGCTGCCCGGTCCGTCGATCCAGCCCAATCATCGATCACCCCTACTTACGAACGAATTCAGCGCGAGCCACCAACCACTCGAACACCTCTTCGGTGTCGGCGACGACCTCGCTATTGCGCACCTGCACCGTCACGCCGCCGGGCATGATCAGCGTGCGCTGTCGGTAGGCCTGATCGATGAACGTCACCGGCAACTCGGGCGTCGGATGGTCTTGAACCGGCGCCTGGACGGCTTCCGCTTCTTCAGTCTTGGCTTTGGCCATTGGTCCCTCCTGAAACGACAAAGCCCGCACAAGGGCGGGCTCAGCGTTGAGTTATGTTCAGTGTGTGTGATGGTTGCTGTTGCCGGTGGTGTCCATGATCGAGCCGCCGCTGGTGATATTGCCGGTGACGTGCAGCGTACCGGCCACCGTGACCTTGCCAGCCAGCAGGATCTCGCCGGCCTGGACGGCTACCTGATCCGGGGTGACGGTGACCGAGGCGCCGCCAACGGTCGTCGTGCAGGTACCTGCCGGGAGGGTCACCGCGTAGCTCTTCGCCTGCCAGTCGTAGACCAGGGAGCCGCCATCGGGAAACCGCCAGACCTCCACGTTCGCACGGTTGTCGGGCTGGTCGCCGGCAACGCCGTACACGCCGGGAATGAACGTTCCCATGTCGGCTACGCCGCTAGGGCTGATCAGCGCACCCTGCTCGCCGAGGCTCGGCGCTCGCCAGTGCCGCGCCGTGCCGGCGGCCAGGCTATGCCAGCGCACCCAGCCACTGATCCAAGCCCCTGCCTGCACGCGCACCCGAGCGGCCGCGAGATCCACCGCAGCAACCACGCACGGCTTGATCATCGCGGCAATCATGCGGTCATGTTCCGCTGTCGCGTAGCTCATAGCGGGATATCCTCGGGCGCGAAGTAGTCCCCCTCATGACCGGGGCCGGTGTCGGGATCGATGCCGAACAGCAGTTCCTCGCCAGACTCGTCCTTCCAGGGCCACTCCTCGGCCCCTACATAGACCGTTTGCGTCCACTCCACGAGCCAGACACAGAAGGCGTCCAGCTCAGGCTTCGTGTAGTCCTCGCCGGCCTGCACGAACTCGGCTTGCGAAACATCGTCCAGATTCCATGTCTGGCCCCGCAGCAGATGGGCAAGCTGGGTTGCCAGTTGAACGGCCTTGGTGCGGTTCTCCGCGCGCTCCCGCCCTACGACGATCCGGGCTTGCACATGCAAGGTCAGTCCCACCTCGCCAGTGCCCTGGTCGGGGTCCTGGCTCGGCTCGAACTCCGACACCTCCAGCAGGATGCACGGCGCTGGCATCCGGTCCTCGATCTGCGTATCGAACGCGATAGAGCGCATACCGGCGAGCGATGCGTTCAGCTCTGCCTCAATCGCTCGGTAGAAGTCGAGCAGCACGAAGTCAGCCACGCGCGCCTCCCTTGGTCAGCTTGTGCAGTTCGTAGGCAAGTTCGCGCTGGGCGAACTCAAGCAGTTTCTGGTCGGCCCGCTTGGCCCAGGCATCGAACAGCGGACGCACGTCGTCCAGCAGCACCTTTGCCTTGGCCAAGGGAAAGCGGCCGTACATGTCCGCGTCCATCGAACCGCGGCGACCGTAGGCCATCGATCGAACGTCGCTGGCCGGGTAATCGCTCGGGTCGAAGTGCGGGCTGGCCGTTCGAATCCAGATATCTGGCTCGCCCCCGTACACACGGGCATAGAAGGCCCCGCGATAGGTTCGCCCGGCCACCGTCACCCCCGCCTTTCCCTGACGAGGCCGACCGATTCGGCTGGCCTCGATGGGGTTGATGCCAAACCAGAGCTTGCCCTGGGTACCCGAGCCACGCACCGGATACGCGATCAGCCGCTGCCGCACCGCCCGAACCGCTATGCGCTCCTTCTGGCCGACCGCCCTGGCGATATGCGTCCGCAGCCAACCGAGCGTCTTGTTGATCGCCCGGCGCTGCGCGTTCATCGCCGCCTTCGGGTACGCCGCCGCCAGAGTCGAGAAGGCCGCCATATCGGCGGCCTTCGGCTGGACGTTCAGCGTACCGCCTCGCGCGGTCACCCGATGGGTGGTACCGATAGCCATCAGTCCCTCCTCAGCAGCAGCGCGACCAGGCCGGTGCCATCAGGCTCCCGCCGCACGACGATATAGGCGCCGCCGTCTGGCGGAGGGAGATCCACGACGATTCCCTGCCCGACCTCCACGCTCGCCGCATCGCTGGCCAGAACGGTGAACCGCGGCTCACGCAATGGAAGCGGCGCGGTACCCATGCGCGGAGCTTGCCATGGGGCGGTAAACTCCCCCAGCACAGGCTCTGCCCGCCCTTCGAAATGGGCAGGGTCGCCCAGCTCATCGAACAGCAGCGCATCGAGATCAGCGAATCGCTCATGAAAGCGCATGGCTATTCGCCGTCCTCGCCGCTCTGCGCTTGGGCGTGGTCCTTGGCCAGGCCGATAACGCCCGCAGCCAGCAACTCCTCCCGCAGCTCCGCGCTGGCCGGTTCGTAGGGATCGCCCTTCCGATAGATATCGCGCCCGTCCTGCACGCAACCGCTAATGACGATGTACTTCGACTTTGCGGCGGCCATGTCACACCACCTTCGCGAACAGGAAGGCATCCGGCTCCAGCAGGCCGGACAGCGCAGCAGCCTGGAGCTTCACCCAGCGAACGCTCGGCTCCTTGGTCGTCCAGCTCTTCGGGAAGCGCGACGCCTCGACCAGGCCACTCTCGATGGCGTCGAGATCCTGAATCGCCCCGTACAACATCGCGTTACGGGTGTTGGTCGAGCCCAGGATGATGCCACCCGCCGAGATCATCGGCTGCTCCTCCTCGTCGCCATCGTCGGGCACGAACCACTCATCGTAGCCGTAGAGATCCAACCCCGGATCGTTGAGATAGCCGAGGTACGTAACGCCATCAGGCAGTTCCTCGGGGTTGATCATGCCCAGGTCGACGCGACGGGTGTTCAGCTTTTTCATGACGCTTTCGTCGTTCTGGAACGCGTCCAGGGCCTCGCCGCTGAACACCGACACGTTCGCTGTGCGCCCGGAATCCTTGGCAATGCGGCGCTTCCAAGTCCGCAGATTGCCAATCGGGTCGGCGACACTGGTCCCCCACTTGCCGGTGGCAAGCGTCACCTTGTGGGTATCTTCCATCTGGAAGTCGATAACATCATCTACGCCCTCGCCCTTCACGTTGAGACGGCCGCCGCTGAGCACCTGAGCACACATCCACTCTTCACGACGGGTAATCTCGTCGTCGAGATCCGCCAGATCCTTGCCCAATTGCTCGCCGGCCCGCTGGAGCGCGGACTTGGTAGCGAACGGGTTTTCGCCAGGCGAACGTTTCAGGATCAGCTCCGCGGTGGTCTCACGCTTGGGCTGGATGTACGGCGGCTTGTAGGTGGTGCTCCGGTAGCCGGAGCGCAGCGACAGGCTCCCCGGTAGGCGGGGATGCACGAACGGAGCCATCTTGCGGGTGCCCTTCACGATATCGATATCCACCGCAGTGGTACCGAAGGTCACCGGGTTGGCGCCATTGAAGAACAGGTCACGCAGGAAGGTACGCGGCCGCACCATCTGCTCCACCGCATCGAGCATCGTGCGGCAGTCGAAAATATCGGTCATCTGGTTGAACTCCTATCAGCGAACGAAGAGGCAGAACGGGCGCAGAGCATCGACCAGGCTGTCACGCCCGTGGCCCTCGCCTACGGTGAGCGCGCCGAAACGCACATCGCCGGTCAGTTGCAGCGGCGCGACCTTGGCACCTGCCGAGGTATCGACGGCCTCCAGCAGAACCGCGCTCGGCGCCTGGGAGCCATCGTCGGCGGCAGCCACCGACAGCTTGTACTCCTTCGAAGCAGTGACCCGGCCCAGCACCGCGCCGCGCTTGAGTACCTGGCCGGCAGCGATCACACCGGAGCCGGTGGCAATGGGGAAATCACCGGCCGCCAATTGGTCCGGGACGTAGGTATTGCGTTGAACTTCGTACATGGCGGATCTCCTTTTAGCGGCGCTTGGCACCGTTCACGATGGCGGATACCGCAGCGCCACGCTCCTTGCTGGCCGCGTCGTCGCCAGCCGGCGTGGAGGCCGAGGCCCCGGTGGAGTCGGCAACGATTCCGGCGAGGGTAATGCCGCGATCAGAGGCCGCCTGGAGCAGTTGCAGGGCGGTCGCTTCGACACTGGTACCGGCTTCGATGGCAGCAGCCACCTCCTTCTCGAAGCCCTTGCTGGCCAGTGCGCTGATGCCCTGAATACGCTTGCGCTCAGCGACAGCCGCGTCGGTACGGGCCGCCTGGATCTCCTCGGCGCCGGCACTGGCCACTTCGATGGTGTTCGGGTCGATGCCGCTGGCCAGCGCCTCGCGCAGCTCCGCCGTGGTCTTCACGACTTTCATACTTGCTTTCCTCGGTTGGGTTGCGGCCGGTTTGGCCAGTTCAGTGATCAGGGCTTCCAGGCTGCCAAGTCGGTGCGCGAGGCCGGCTTTCACCGCCGCGGCGCCGACCAGAAGGCCGCCGTAGTCACCCATTTCCGGGATACGTTCAGCAGCCACGCCGAGATTGCGGGCCACCTTGTTCTCGAAGACTTCAGCCAGGGCATCGACGGTCTCGCCGATCTTCTTGCGCCCTTCTTCGGTGGTGACGTCAGGCCGCTTGTTCGGGGCGTTGCGACTGACCACCTGGTAGCGCTTCGGCTTGTCCGGTCCATCGGGCTGAACCACCGCTTCAACGATGACGCCGATGCTCCCGGCCATCGCCGTCTCGTCGACAACGATTTCCTCGGCAGCACTTCCGATCCAGTACGCAGCGCTTGCCAGGTAGCCACCGGCATAGGTAACGATCCGCTTGCGCTTGCGCCCCTCGTACACCAGCTCGGCCAGCTCGTTGATGCCGGATGCCACACCGCCCGGGCTATCGATGTTCAGTACGATGCTGCGGACTGCCGGGTCGTCGAGCGCCCGCTGAATGTCCGTGGCCAGCACCTGGGTGCTGGTGGCTCCGCTGATCTCGGTAAACAGGTTCGCGTAACGGAAGATTGGGCCGGTCACAGGCACGATGGCCACGCCGTTGCGAACAGTCACCGTGCGGGCCTTGTTCAGGCGCTCGCCTTCGCGGGTCACCAGCGCTTGGGGGTCACCCATTCGCTCAGCGATGGCCAGCAGGTTCTCCAGATGCTCGGGCAGCATTAGCCAGGGCTGCGATGCAGCCAGCTCGAATGCGCGCATGGTTATTCCTCGTCGTCGGGACCGGGCGCCGGCGGCGCCTCGGTTTCGCGGCCCTTCGGCAGCGTGTACAGGTTGTTGGCGCGGCGCTGCTCGATCTCCCGCAAGCGCTGGTTGAACACCTGCTGCCAGGGCTCGCCAGTCATCGCCGCAGTCTCCAGGGTCTCGTTCGACAGGCCGTACTCGATGCGCTTACCGGCGGCGTTAGCCTCCTTCAGCTCGTCGATGGCGCCACGCGCCGGCCCGATCCATAGCGCCTGGCAGTACGCACGCCGCTTGATCGGATCGTGATAGCCGGGCAGGTCGATCAGGCCGCGCGCCACCGCTTCGTCAATCACCAGCTCCCGGCTCGGTTGGCAGAAATCGCAGGTCAGCCACCAGCGGCGCAGACTGTAGAATCGCCAGGCTTGCAGCATGGCGGCCCGCGCAGCGCTGTAACTGGTGCTGTAATGCAACAGCACCTCGTCCGCGGGGATCTCCAGGGCGGCGCCTATCTCCTTGACGACCGCCATGAAGAACGGATCGAACTGCGCATTCGGCCGGGCGGGGTTGGCGACAACAGGCTCTTCGCCCTCGCCCAGGTCAACCACCGCCCCCTCGCCCAGCTCCAGGGCCGGTGCTTCGTCGTCGGTGGAGGCACTACCACCACCGTTCACCAGGCCCGTCATCGGCAGGCCGCCGGCGTTGTTGTAGTCGGAGCCCTTCTTGATGAACACGGTGAACATTGCCGAGATCACCGCCGCCATAAGCTCGGCGCTGCTGTAGCGCTCCAGCTTCTGCAACGGCTCCAGCACCGGCGCCAAGTACGGCGCGCCGCGCTTCTGGCCGGGCCGCTCCTTGTCCGACATGACGTGCAACACCCGGCGCCGTCCGGTCTGCGCACCGAATGCCGGTAGACGCTGCCAGGTTAGCGGCCCGGCAGTCGGCAGGTCGTTCGGATAGCCCGAGCAGACGTGATAGGCAACCGGTGCGCCGAGTCCGTTGGACTCGATGCCATCGACCAGCCCTGCGCTATCCAGGCCGTGCCCGGGATTGCAAACGCGCTCGGCCTCGATCAGTTGCAGGCGCGTGCCGAAGATGCAGCCGGGCCGCTCCTCGAAGGGTGTTGCCACCAGCACATCGCCGCCGACCAGCGACGACACCAGGGTCAGCGCCTGGAGCTGGTAGTGGTTCAACGTCGCCTCGGCATCGCACTCGGCCGGGCTGTCGGCGTAGTGGTTCCAGATCCAGTCCAGTTGAGCGTTCAGCCGCTCCGCTTCTTCACCGGAGATCCCGAGCGCCTGGTGGTCGACCTGCGCCCGACAGACCAGCCCCGTGCCGACCACGTTCGTGCGCAGGCGCATCACGACAGCCCGCGCAATCAGGTGGTTGCGCAGGGCATCCCGAGAACGGGCGATCAGCATATTGCGCTCGCCGCGGTTCAGGTCTCGACGAGGACTGCCCAGGCCAGGAATCCAACTGGCCATACTGCGGAGCATGCGTGAAGCTCCCCGCCAGCGCGTTTCCGTGCCACCGCCACCCCCCTGCGCCATCGGCGCCGAGGGACGGGCCGCCGCCTTGGCCAGACGGAGGGCTTCGCGCATCAGTTGTTGCTCGGGTGAGCGTCGGAAAAAGCCCATGGTCAAATCTTCAGGTAGTAAACGCGGTTACGACCCCGCCCGTGCTGGGCGGCCTCTTCCTGAGCGGCGGCTGCGGCGTACTGTTGTTCGAGCATCCGCAGAGACGCCAGCTCGGCTTTGTAGACCTCGCGCTCGCCACGCTTCAGGCGCTGCCCCTTTGACAGGACGTCAGATATCGCCGCCCGGACTTCCTCCAGGCGCTGTTTCGCTGTGGTCATGATTTCCCTCAGTCAGCCGACCCGGCTGCGTGTACCGCGACCGCGCGGCACCGCCCGCTTGGGCATTGGTGCCACGGGCTGGTCGCCACTGAACAATGTGGGTTGCCGCACCTGGCGCTCCAGGGCATCCCATTCGTCATCCCGCAGAAGGTGGGTTTTCAGGCTGCGCGCGGCATGCAGGGCATACACCTCGCAATCCAGCGCCTCGTTACGCCGACCCGCCTTCTTCTGCCAAATCATCTTTGTGGGAATCCGCGGGTGCGGCGCCAACACCTCGTTGGTGAACTGCTCGAAGTAGTCTTGGCGGATATCGGTGTACCAGTGCATCCGCCCCGCCCCAGCACCCACCAGGCGCACACGGGAGTCGAGCAGGGTCTTGGCCTTGTGCGTGCCGACGATGTACACCCGCAGGCCGTACTTCGCCGCCTTGGTGTTGTCGCGCGCGGTATCCACAGAGGCAGACGGCCGGGAGAAAATCTCTTTCTCCAAGCTATCTCGGGAGGCCCCCTTGATCGCCATGATGTTGAAGCGCTGGCGGTCCCGGACGTACGCGTAGACGGCGTGGTTGGTGTTCCCGTCAGAGCTGTCGATGCTCACCGCCGATATAGCCAGCTCGCCGCCGCCCTCCATCGGGATCGGCTTTGCCAGCAGCGCATCCAGTTCAGACCAGACCCCATCGCTGGGGTCGGCCGGATTGCCGCGCAGCTCGTTCCAGAACAGACGCCAGGACTCCTCCCCACGCCCCCAACCGACGACAATCACCGCCAGGCGGTCGCCTTGTACGTCCACCCCTGCGGTAGCCAGCAGCACGCCAGCCGGTGCCGTCCATTCGCCGTAAGCCTCGGCGCGCTTCACCAGCTCCTCGATCCCAGGCGCATTGCTCTTGAACTCGTAGCTTTCACCCTTCGAGCTGTTCACGAACGCGATCATGGGGCCGATGTTGCCCTGGGCGGCGGCATACTCGGCCTGTAGCCACTTCTCCATCAGCACCGCGAAGCGTGAGCCGTAGAACGTCGCGATCAGCTCGTTCATGTCGTAGCCGGCTATACCGCGGAACTCAGCAGTCGCCACCCAGCGGCCATGCTGTAGGTTCGCGTTCTTCTGCGCGTCGTCCCACACCGACCCGCAGTGCGGACAGGCGTAGTAGGCCAGCTCGGGGCGCTTGTGCCCGTACACTTCGTGATACTGCGTCGGATCCTCCGGGCAGTGCAGGTGATCGAAGCTCAGTTCGTGCTCCTGGCCGCAGTCGTGGCAAGGAACCATGGCAATGCGCTTATCCGACAGCTCGTACTCGGCATCGATGGCCGACAGCCCCTTGAGCGTCGGCGTGCCGCCGATGATCACCTTGGATCGTCGGTAGGTCTTCAGCCGCTCCTTGGCCAGCTTGATGCTGTCGCCCTGCCCCCTTAGGTTCAGGTTGCAGTCGTCGGGCTCCTCGACGCCGACACGGGGTACCGGCGTTGACTTCACGCTGGAGGGGCTGTTGGAGCCGACCAGCTTCAGGAAGCCACCGGGGAAGCGCTTGAAATCTTGCCGCTGTTGGAGCTTGCGGCTGCGAAGATCGATCTTCTTGCGCAGCCGAGGCGTGGCCTCCACCATCGGCTCCAGTTTCTCGGCCACATACTGCTTCGCAGCTTCGGCCTTCGGAAACAGGATCAGGATCGGCGAGGGGTCAAGATCGATCCATTTGCCGAGGGCGTTACCCAGCACGCCGGAGGTCCATGCGACCTGGGCGGACTTGCGCCCGACTACCTCGGTCACATTCGGATCGTCCAGGGCCTCCAGAGGACCACCCGGCCACACCAGATGGGGGGTCACCTCGAACCGATACGGACCAGGCTTCGCCGCCTCCTCGGGAGACAGCCAACGGTACTTCCGCGCCCACTCGGCAATGCTCATCCGCGGCGGAGGAGACCACTTGCGGGCCATACGGCGAACGGCGTTAATCGCCGTCTTCTTCAAAGCCCTCTTCAGGGAGCGCGTAGTCAGTATCCCCGTCTGACGGGGCGTCATCCGGTTCATACTCGGCCAGTTTCCTTAGGGTCTCTTCCATCGGTTCGCGAATCAGGCTTTCGTCGATCTCAATGCCATAGCGGGCCGATAACGACGCTGCCAGCGCGTCGGGGTAGGTGTTGAGCAACTCGACCTTGGCCGCAGTGATCATCGCTTCGTATGCGGTCGCCATATCGGCCACCAACGCCACCTCGCCCACATCGCGGGCCAGGGCGATCTCCTCGCGGTCGGCGCGCAGCCTGTCCAATCGGTCTCGTACCGATTCTTTCTTGCCGTTGAGGGAGGCGACCTGCACCAGCCAGCCGATCACGTCTTCGGTGTCGTACTCGTTCTCGTTCCCGCGACCGAGCCCGACCGACACCACCGGCATTCCCTCACGCTGCCACCGGCTCAAGGTGCGTTCGTCGCGCCCGACGATCTCGGCCAGGTCGGCTTTCGTCACTCTGCGACCCATGCTAACCCCTTGAAAAGACGGACATTCCTGTAGAAATCACAGCTAGAGGGAAAACGCGAGTCCGCGTACCCGTATAGGGCCGGGGACCGGGGAAGGACCCAAAAAATCGGGATTTCAGGGGGGGCTGGCCGGCCCGCCCCGCTGCTCATCGCCGGCCGGCGGCATCCCGGCGCGCCGGGCAAGCCAGCGCGTGTAGAACCCCGAGGTCACATCGGCGCCGAGGCACGCGACCACGCTACCGAGCGCGGCGGCAACCGGCAGCCCCGCACCGCTCGCCGTGGCGAGCAACACCGAGGCCAGGCCGAACACCACCGACGCCCCCGAGCGTAGCAGGACACGTTTGAGCAGATCGCTGACCGTCAGCCCTGCCGCCTCGGCGCGCCACAGCTCCCCGGACAGGCCGGCCATCGACACCAGCACGAACAGCCAGGTCGGGATATCGCTCAGCGTCTGCTGAACGTCGTTCTCTGTCGCCATGTTCACCTCGGTCTGAGTGGTGGCCCGCCCCCGGTCCCGACGCCCCGCCTGGCAGGCCAGAGGCGCCGAAATCGAGCCAATAAAAAACCCGGCGCGATGGCCGGGTTCGGATGATGTGGAGCGTGTGCCTCAGTGGCGCACCTCTACGAGAGTGCCTACTTTTTACCCCTTCAGTTCGGTGGCAGCAACCCAGTTTTATTGCCATCCCGAGCTTATCCCGGAGTCGCCCCAAACTCGTCCCGGACTCGTCCGGCGTATATCCATCTACGGTTATCAAGCGCCTCCGGCGCTGTCCTACTGGTCAGTAGGTGGGTCAGCAGGTGGGACAGATAACCCATTGTTTTATATGGCGTTGTCCTACTGTCCCACTTGTCCTACTACTTTCTACGCATATAAGAGAAGAATAATAAGAGCGCACGCTACGCGCATGCGCGCGATACGCGCCTATGTGCGGGCGGGTATGTGAAAGGTGGGACAGTGGGACAACCCCAGCAGCGACGGGGCTTTGCGCTGTCCCGCCTCGAAAAACGAAGCGGGACAGAGTAGGACGGTGGGACAGCGCCCGGCCAAGTCAGGCCGCCCGCCGCAGCAGGATTTCAGCAATGGCCGCATGGGCCAGGTGCAGGCGCTGGTAATACTGGGTTCTACCGCACCCGCACGCTTCCCATTTCATCGGGTCCGACATGTCGTAGTCCGTGTAATGCAACCGCACCACCCGCTCGATGGGCGGCGGAAGATGCTTGTTCACGATCAGCTCAATGTCCGCCGTGCGATCCAGGGGACAGCGAGCCCCCGCTGTGGAGCGAGTCAGGTTTCCCCTGGTCGCCATCAGCATAGCAATCACATTGCTCCCGCCGCTAGCGTTGCCGGCAGAGCCGACGCCATTCGGCGGGTGCAGCTCGGCGGCCCAGGTCCGTAGCATCTCGTCAATTGGCTTGATCAAAATGCGGCCTCCTTCTGCGTCGGCTGTCCCTTCCACGACGGCGGCCGCTCGTAGCCCCACGGTCGCACCGGCGATTTACCGGATGCGGGCAGGCGTCTGCGCCGCCAGCCCAGACGATGCATGATATGGCCTACTCGCATCTGCTCCGGCTTGCCCCAATGCCCGAAATCGAGGTTGAGCGCTCCCCCCAGCAGGTCAGCACTGGTGACGGTCTCGCCGACGTATCCCTCCAGCCAACCGATCAACTTGTGCTCCCATGCGTCGACGGTGTAGCGCTTGTCCTGCTCCTCCTCGAACAGCGCGCGCTCTTCACGCGAGACCCACCACTGATCCCCGGCGCGGTAGCAGAACAGCGCTTCGGCCCATAGCTGGTCCCGGATCTCGCGCAACAGGTCCAGATCCACCTTCGTGCAGAGGACCGGCCAGTATCGACGGTTGCCGGTGGTGTCTTTCAGGTACTCGTCTTGGTTGGTCGTACCCACGAAAACACACTGTCGTGGCACATCGCGGGTTCTGCGACCGTAGCTCTCGCGGAAGGTATCGACCGAGGCCGAAAAGAACTGCTTTGCCTTGGTGCTGTCGGCCTTGTTGAACGCATCCAGCTCGCCCAGCTCGCTGATCCACTTGCCGCGCAACATCTGGAACGTCTCTTTGTCACCTAGCACGAACGGGGTATCCATGAACCACTCGCCGCCCAGCACCGACATGGCGGTCGACTTGCCTTCGCCCTGCAACCCTTCGAGGATCAGCACCGTATCCATCTTGCAGCCCGGGCGCATAACACGCGCAACAGCGCCGATCAGCCAGCGCTTGCCGGCCTTCATCGAGTACGGGGTCTCCTCCACGCCCAGGGCCCTGTTCAGCCAATGCTCGATCCGCGGCGTACCGTCCCACTCCAGGCCCTCAAGGTACGCCCGCACCGGGTGAAAGCTGTTCTTGCTGGCCACCACCGACACCGCTTCCAGCACCGGCGGCACCTTCGTCAGCAAACCGTACTGCTGGGCCAGCCACTCGCACGCCAGCATGTCGTCCAGATCTGTCCACTCCCCCGTACCACCACCATAGGGCGGCGTCCGCAGCTTCATCGTCTTGGCACTGAACTCGTCGTAGCCGAGCACTCCGTGCCAGCGCTCATCGTTCTGTAGGATCAGACTGATGTTCACCATGTGCGCTGCCAGGCCGCCGCCCTTGATCCGCAGAAGGCAGTCACGCCAGCCCCCCTCAGCGGGTGGTCGGACCACCGCCATGACCTGGGCCCGGACCACCTCCAGCCCCTCGGCACAGTGCAGGTCGTTGAAGTCAGTCCAGCCCTCCTCCCTCTCGCTGCCGAAGCGAGGGAGTACGAACTGGCCGCCGAGGATCGTGGCGGCGTTCTCCGCAGCCTGAGCGCCCGGGTTCCAAGGCGACCCGTCCTGGCGGGTGGTCTTCCAGTCGTCATCGCCGCAGAAGATCAGCGGCCGAGACGGGTACTCGGTCTGCATCGCCTTGCCGACCGGCAGCAGGTTGCCGGCATCGAACGCAATAGCCACCGCACAGCCCGTCGCCATGTGCAGGCTGACGCCGGTTGCGTACCCCTCAGCGATCAACACCGGCTCGCCGGGCTCGGGGCGAGGACCGATCAGGCAGAACGCTCCTTCCTTCTGCATGCCATAGGGCCAATAAGCCTTGTCCCGGCCGGTATCGGGCTGCTTTTCGGGGTAGATGATTTGCAGTCCCACCAGCCCCTTGAGGGTCCGCATGGGCACCATGAAACGCCCGCCGTAACCGTAGCGACCGCCGATCCCGACGATTTGCTTGCGGTCGAGATACGGCGCCTTGCCTTTCTCCGATAACCGCTCCCACAGCCGCGCGGCGCCCTGGGCGGCACGCTGGGCGGCCTTGGCGGCCTTCGCTGCCGCCTTGCGCTTGGCCTCCTCCTGCCGCGCGTGCATCAGCTCGCGCTCCTCGGCAGTCAGGCGAACACCCTTGAGCTTGAATTTCTCGTTGAGGTCTTGCCGCCAGTTGCCGAAGCGCCCGAAATAGAGGGTCTTGCCGCTGGCAGTGGTGTATTCGTGCAGGACGTACCAGCCAGTAGCCTCCCCGTTCCGGTCGCCCTCGACCTTGCAGCGCACCAGCTTCCCGAACACCCAGCTCGGGCTCCGCTTGGTGAAGGGTTCAATTCCATGGTCTCGAAGCTGATTCAGCACTTCGTCCAAGGCTTCGTTACTCACCGGCGCCCCCTCCGCTCGTTGAAGGACTGGCATTCGATGCAGGTTTGGCACCCCGGCACAGCTTCGCGGCGGCGCGGCGGAATCGGCTCACCGCAGCACTCGCACTCATGAGCCGATTCGCCAACCGCGACCAGCGCACGGGCAGCCAGTGCCGCCTCCATGCGTTCGAGCACCAGGTCATTGGCGTGATCCGCGATATCAGCCATTGCTCACCTCCCCGCGCTCGGCGCCCTTGGTGGTCTGGTGGACGTAGCGGGCACGCTCGTAGAGGCCGACCGCTGCGCGGATGATGCTCATCGCCAGCTTTTGGGTTTCGGCCAGCTCGGCCGCGTCAATGCGGCCGTCCTCGATATGGCGCGCGATGGTGGTCGCTGCGTTGGCCGACGTGTGCAGGATCTCGCCGGCGCCGGCAATCAGGCTGGCCGGCACATCCTCGAACTGAAGCGGCGAAACGAAGAACCACAGGCTGTCGCCCAGCTCGGCATGCAGCGCGTCAAGCACTACCGCCCGCCCCTCGGCCGACACGTACCGCAGGAAATCAAGCACGTCGTAGATGTTGAGGATGTGGCTGGGATGGTTCGGGTCGAACTTGTGGGCCGTGGTCGAGACATTGCGGCCGGTGGAGTGTGCGAAGCCGGTAATGCCGCCGTGGCACATCCGCTGATTGCGGGCAACGAGGTTGAGCGCTTCGCCCAGGGGAAGCACCTCGCGGCCCATGCGGTCGAACTGATCCGCGAACGAGGGTCGGGACATGGCAATTATTCCTTGATGCTGCCAGTGCCACGGAGCCATCAACCGGGTTAGAGTAGGCGCCGTGGTCACATTGCATGGTGGTCACAAGGCAGATGGCCGCTCTGTGGTGGAAACGCCAACTGCCACGATGGCCGGGTGATCGGCATCCCTGATCACCCGACCGTTACAGCCAGCAGCTCTGTGGTGGAGAGGCTGGCAACCCCGAGGCATCCGTGCCTCGGGCCTGGGAAGCTCGGCCGGCTGTGGTGGTACTTAGCGTGCTGCTCCAGCCGGCCTGGCTCCCCTCCCTCGGTGGTGGCGAGGGTTATTACGTTGACTAGGCAACAGCCAATCCATCGTCGCGCTCGCCAAACACGTCCGGCCGCAACCGGTGGCGACTGACGCCGGTCAGAGCCTCGACCTTCAGCACCATTTCTGCCGGGCAGTGCCCACTACCTCGCAAATAGTGAGAAATCATTTGCTGGGACAGATTGACCCCGAACGCGGCGAGCTTTCGTGAAAGCTCGGATTGGCCCCCTGCCCGGGAAATCGCAAGCTGAAACGCGACTTTCATTGGTTCTTGATCTGACATAAGGCTTCCTCGGATGGAACTGGCGCCCAGCCTACAAACAAAGCTGTCGAATTTCAACAGACACTTTTGTTTGAGAGGCAACAAATCCTTTTGTAGCGTTCACCCCATGAACACACCAACTGAACGCCAAGCTGCAATTGCCGCCACGATTCGCAAGCGCCGCGAAGAGCTAAAGCTTTCCCAAAGCGAGGTAGCGAAAGGGGTCCGCGAGCTGCTAGGCGGCCAAGCCTTTACGCAACAGTCCTATGCTGCAATTGAGCAAGGGAAAACCAAGCACTCTAAATACCTGGCAGTCATTGCCCGAGTGCTAGGCATTCCCCCTCAATCGGTGGACCCCACGTTTCCCGCCGCCGCAAGCATCATGCCCCCTACAATCACAGCGGCAGAGCGGGCAACAGTAGCCGGCCCTACAGGGAGGAAATTGCCAGTGGTAGGCTCCATTGCAGCAGGCGCCTGGGTAGAGGCAGTCGATTTATTCCAGCCGGGTGATGCTGAGGAATGGGTAGATGCTCCAGGGCCTGTAGGCCCGGATGCCTTTGTTTTGATTGTCGACGGGATAAGCATGAAGAATCCCACCGGCCCCTTGAGTTTCGAAAGCGGAGACCGCGTGGTCATCGATCCATCAATCGAGGCAAAGCCGGGGGATCTTGTCGCAGCGAAGCTGACCAACTCTAATCGCGTCACGTTCAAACGCCTTCAGATGGAAGATGGCGAGTGGTATTTGGAAGCACTGAATCCCGCTTGGGAACCCCGATACATTCGCGTCAACGAAGAATGGCAGATATGTGGCAAGGCGGTTTGGCGCGTACAGAAGCTGTAGCAACAAACAAAATCTACAAACAAAACTGTTGACCAGCCAACAAAACAAACTGTAGCTTTACCTCGACTCTCCACCACAGAGACGAGGTAACACCATGCAACGTTCCGCCACGGTACACGTCCACCCGGCCTGTACCTCCTCCCCCCAGCAGATCCAACGCCTCCAGGCCGACACTGGCTGCCTTGTCGTCATCTTCAACGGCAAAGCCCAGCTTGTAGCCAGCCGCACCCCGGGCCGCCGTCATTCGGTAACCGCCACCTCCCCGTTTGGAGGTGACGCAGCATGACCTACGCACTCCGTCAACCGTCCTTTGTGCGGCTCAAGGCTCAACTCAGCCTAAACGGCCGCTTCAACCACGCCCTCTACGACGCCGAAACCCGCCAGGCAGTCCACGCCACTCTTGACATTGAGCGCGGCGCTGAACAGGTCAGCGTCGTCGTTCGAATGGGCTCCACGCTGAATAGCCTGGGCCTCCCTATCGATGCCCCTTCCAACGCCAACACCGTGGCCGACTACCTCGAATCCATCGCAAATGGCCGCCTGGACACGGCGGACGACACCCCGGCTCGCCGCCGTTTCAACCAAGCAGCGTAGGAGGCCGCGATGAAAGACTTGTCACTGCACCAGGCAGCGCAGCGCCTCGGGCTGACCCGTCCCGAGCTGATCAAGCGGATGAAGGCGGCCGGCCTGCTCGACAGCAACACTCTTCCAGCCGCTCCGGTCCGCGACCGCCTCTACCTGCGCGCAAAGGAAACGCCCTGGCATCACCCCGAACTCGGCATGCAGTACAGCCACTCGACGAAGGTGCGCCCGGCCGGAGTGGCATGGCTGGCCGACAAGCTCGGCATCCCTCGCGTCTGCCCGCCGGCGGCCCCGGACCGCCGCGAGGTTGGCTGACGAGCCCCGGCCCCGCGAATACGCCCGCCAGATCGTCGCCCTTCGAACCAAAGAGGAACGCAGGGCGGCCCTGGAGCGGGTGCCGGAACACTTACGGGAACTTGTACGAACCCACGTAGAGATCGCCTGGAACCATCCCAAAGGAGGCAAGGCATGAAACGCAACCCGACCACAAAGCAGGCAGTGCAATCCGCGCTTGCATACCTACTGCGGCAGACCCTTCGAATAGCACGCGAAGCGGAAAGCGACTATTCCATCGACGATGCCCAAGGGCGCGCTCGCGGAGCAATCTATCTGGCCTATCACAGCGACGCGATCACCGCCGCCGCTTTCGACGCACTGATCAGCCTCGTACAAAACGCGACGCATGAGCGCCGTACAGAACTGATCTACGGCCAACCTCCATACACCGGCGCGAAATTCGCCAAGACTCTCCGCGACACTGCACAGGTTGCTGCATGAGCACTCCGCACGACAACCAACCCGAGCTTCGCTTAACCCCGGCCCCGCGACCGGAGACGGTGGAACTCCTCTACCGCACCTTCGGTGACGTGCTGATCCCGCTGGAGCACCTGCGCATTCGGTACTTCCACAACCTCAACGAAGACACGTTCAGCCGCTCGATCAAGGAACGCCGAATCCGCCTGCCCATCACCACCGTCGACCCGAGTCAGCGCGCCCAGCCATTTGTCGATGTGCGCCACCTGGCGGCCTGGATCGACTCCCGAGCCTGGCAGGCCGACGAGGCATACGCCCGCCTCGGCAGTAACGAGTAACCACACCGGCCGCCACCACCGGCCATCCACCACCAATGGAGAAAACCACCATGCATACCCAACACATCATTCTCGCAGCCACCACGCTTGCCGCGGTGCTGATCCTGATCACCACCGCCTACCTTGCCGGGCGCAAGGACAGAAAGAACGCGCAACAGCAGTCGGTCGACGAGGCACTCTATCTCTGCCGCGTCTCGCACGGCCAGGAACTGACTGCGCTGCATACCGACCTGATCAAGCTGCGCACCAATGCCCAGCGCCTGCAACAGGTCATAGATGAGCAGGAGGAAGAGATCAGCGACCAGAAGGAGCTTCGTCAAAGCATCGAAGCCGAGGCCACCGAGAAACTTGCGAATTGGCAGCAGCGCCACGAAGAGCAACAAGCGGAACTGAAGCGCCTGGAGACGGAGCTGGAGACAAGCATCGCGACCAATCATCGGCAGGCTGAGACCGCGAAGCTCCTCCGCGAGCAGAACTTGGCCGCCGAAGAACTGGACGCCATCCGCACCGCCAGTCGCCTCCTCAGCGGCCACGCTCGACAGTTCCAAAAGACCGGCACCACCAAGCGCAACGCAGACGCCGAAGCCCAACAGCAGCTCGCCGCGATCCTCCAGCGGCTCGCCATCACGGAACTGGCCAGCCAGAGCGCAGAAGCTGAAGCGCAGGAGGCGGCATGAACTACTCCAGCCTCTCCACCTACGACCTGCTGAAGCACCGCAGCCACCACGTCGACAGCCTGACCCGCCTGCGCCGCGCCCAGCCACAGTGGGACGAGGACGATGCTCGACGCGGGGAAATCACGATGGCCGATATCAGCGACCAGATCCGCGAGATCGATGACCACCTTCGTCCGAGCGGCTGGGAGTCAGTCGACCTCGACTACTCCGGCGACACCGCACCGATGTGCATGTGAGGCAGCGCGATGACTACTATCCCGGCTAGCCGCGTAGCGGCACAAGACCAGGGCGCCGCCCTGGCACACGCCACCCACAGCACCCAAGCCCCGGCCGCGCAAAAGCGCGGCGGCGGCCTGGCACGTCGCATCCAACTGATCGCCATCGCCCAAGGCCGCCAACCGATGCCCGAGGGTGGCGCTATAGAAAGCCACTGCTGCGCAGCAGCAGGCATATTCCAACCCAACCTTCAGCACACGCCGAAGGCACGCGTACCCCACGAAAGGCTGCGCCGGGGCGCGAAGCACATAGCCACGCTTCGCTTAATGACTCGCTCGCCCGCGCAGCTTGTCGAGGGGGGAAAGCGCCCACCGAAGCCCGCCGATAACGCACTAATCCGCACGCTGTGCGCGCAGATCCGCGAGCAGAACCAAGAGATTGCCGCGCTGCGCATCGCGAACACCGACCTCCTCCAGCGCCTGGAGAAAGCCGAAGGGGGACGGGCATGAGCAGCTTTCAGCAGCACCTCCACCAGGCAGCCCAACAGTGCGCCCTCCCGTTCCAGAAAGAGCTTTATGTCGACCTCTTCGCCGGTGCCGGAGGCGCAGGCAGCGGGGGTGCTCGCGTCTATCGAGATCCAGACATTGCAATCAACCACAACCCCATTGCCATTGCCGTTCACCGAGCCAATCACCCGAACACCCTCCACTTCAGGACAGACGTTTTCGAAGTAGATCCGCTAGAGGCTACCGGCGGGCAACCCGTGGGCATTCTGTGGGCCTCGCCCGACTGCCGCCACTTCAGCAAGGCCAAGGGAGGCGCGCCTCGCAGTAAGCGGGTCCGCTCCCTCGCCTGGGTCGTGGTCCGCTGGGTACACGCTACGCGCCCACGTATGTTCTTCCTCGAAAATGTGGAGGAGTTCCAAGACTGGGGGCCTCTCGACGAGTCCGGCAAGCCGATCAAGAGCGAGGCCGGCCGCACGTTCAGGGCATTCATCGCTTGCCTGACCACCGGCTTGGCCGAGGACCACCCGGACATGCCCGAGATAATCGACGCAATCGGGCTTTGGGTTCCCAGGCAAGCACTGGTGCGTGGCCTGGGCTGTGATGTTCAGTGGCGTGAACGCCGAGCAGCCAACGCAGGCGCCCCGACAATCCGCAAGCGCCTATTCATGATCGGCCGCACCGACGGACGCCCGATCGTCTGGACCTCCCCGAAACGTCACCAGGCTCCGCAGCCGGGCCAGCTACCTTGGCGCTCTGCCGCTGAGTGCATCGACTGGAGCGACCTGGGCACCAGCCTGTTTGACCGCGCGCGACCACTGGTGGACAACACCTGCCGCAGGGTGGCCAAGGGGTTCTGGAGGCACACCGTCATGGCCGACCAGCCCTACCTTGTCCCGATGGATGCTCAACACCTGGCGGCGGCCAGTCTCACGGAGTTCGCCAACGCGAGCAACCAACGCACCTTCAGCGTGGCCGAGCCCCTGCGGACGCAAGTTGCCCAGGTCAAGGGCGGACACTTCGCACTGTCAGCCGCAACGCTGGTAGAGATCGGCTACGGCGAGCGAGCCGGACAAGCCCCCCGCGCCCCCGGTTTGGCCAAGCCTCTAGGCACCGTCGTGGCGAGCGGTCGGAAGCACGCACTGGTCACCGCAGCGATGGTGACGCTGCGCAAGGGCTCTGTGGGCAATGGGCTCCTTCAGCCGATGAACGCCATTACCACCGGAAGCGGGCACCACGCCATAGCTGCATGCCACTTCGAGCAAGCCAACGGAGGGTTCTATACCGGTGACGGTCGGGCTGCCGATGCGCCGCTCAGTACGATCCTGGGACGCGGAACGAACCAACGCCTGGCTACTGCGTACCTGGTGAAATACTACGGCACCGGCGGCCAGTGGCAGGACATGCGCGAGCCCATGCATACGCTTCCCACCAGAGAGCGCATGGCCCTAGTTACGGTGACCAAGGTTCCTGCCAGCATCCTGCCGCCCGAGCTGCTGGAGCGCGCAAAGCGGTGCGCGGAGTTCCTACGCAAGTATCTGCCGGAGCACTTCAGCGAGCCCGCCGACGTGGTGCTACTGGGGGACTATGCCCTGGTGGACTTCACCCTGCGCATGCTCAAGGCACCGGAGCTGAAGATGGCGCAGGGCTTCAGCCCCGATTACATCATCGATCGCGGCTTGTTCGAGACCGCCGATGGCCAACTCGAATGGCGCCCCATCAACAACACCGAACAGATCCGCCTCATCGGCAACAGTGTTTGCCCGGATGAAGCGGAAGACCTCATCGCCGCCAACGCCGCGGACCTAATCGACCTTTACCAACGGGAGGCAGCATGAGCCAGAAGACCCAACCCGACAGCATGCCCTACGCCGAGGCGGTCGACCTTCCAGAGATCAGCGTGGAGCACTCCACCGAGTTTCTGACCGGTTCCGCACCGTGCGCCGGCGTATCCCGGCCACTGCCCGCCGCCTGGCTAGGCCAGCGCGGCATCTATCGCTCCAGATTCGAAGCCGTCTGCAACGGAGAGCAGTTGGTGGATCCGCTGACGCTGGGGGAGTTGATCCAGCGCGCCTGGCCTTCCCCTTCGACGGAACTCGCCGAGCGCGGTACGCAGCACCGTTTCAGCACCACCGAACAGACCTGCCGGCACGACTTCTATGGCGTCTGGTGGAAGGACAGGGGCGTGACAAAGACCGGCCGAGAGTGCCGGCACTGCGGGTTCTTCGCGGCGAACATGACCGAGGCAGCGGTGAGTCAGGGAGAGCCACGCGATGCGTAGAGCACTGACCGCCCTCGGCATTATCGCCGCCCTTGGCCTGGCCGTGGTGCTTGCTATGGAGGTATTCCCGATCCTCCGCACGTTGGCCGCCTGGCAAGTGGGGTGCCACTGATGACCACCCACTTTCTCGGAATGCCACGCTGGGTACTGATTAAGCGAGCCGCAGAACTTACCGGCTACTCCAAGGATGCAATCACCCACAAGGTCAAGAACGGTACTTGGCCACAGGGGAGAATCTGGAGAAAGGCACGCGACGGCCGCATATTCATCAACATAGAGGAGGTCGACAGGTGGGTGGAGAGCGCGCCGCAGGACGCGGCATAGAGGCGGAGCTAGCGAAGCACTCCGGAGTAGAAGTGCATGGCAACAGCATTCGCATCGTGTTCATGTGGCAGAAACGACGCTACCGCGAAACCCTCGGTCTCCCCATCACCAAAGCCAATATCAAGCACGCCGCCCAGCTCCGGGCGGCGGTGCTCCACGACATAAAGATGGGGACATTCGACTACGCCCGGCATTTTCCAAACTCGCGGCGCGCTGGCAATCACAGCAGCAGCCGCGACGAGCGGCTGCACGTATTGCTTGATCGCTACAAACCGCTCAAGGCGGTGGATATCACAGAAGAGACCGAGCGTCGTTACAACTTGGCGCTCGATATCTGCATTGGCATGCTGGGCAGGGACCGCCTGGCCAGCGCTCTACGGCCCGAGGATATTCAAAAGCTGCGCGTAGAATTGATCGAGGAGCGAGCCATATCGACGGTCAACCACTATCTCGCTACTCTCGCCGGCTTCCTGAACTGGTGCGAGACAAATAGCTACTGCCGAGAGGGGCTTGCAAGCGCTTGTATCCGTTTTGAAATGACCGAGCGTGACCCCGATCCGTTGGCCAAGGATGAACTCGACGCTCTATTAACCAAGGGCTGCCTACATCCAATGGATAGAGCCGCTGTAACCCTTGCGGTATATACCGGGCTGCGGCCTGGCGAACTGGGGGCGCTTGCCCGGGAAGACATCGATCTTGCGAAAGGGCAGATTTTGGTGAGGCGCGCCATTACTAGCACTGGCGCTTTCAAGCTACCGAAAACCGGCAGGAAACGAACAGTACTCTTGCTCCCTCCCGCACTAGAAGCATGCCGGCAGCTACTCTCCACTGAGTCATGCGTTCCACAGCAGACGATCACGGTTCAGCTCAACCGCCACGAATCGATACAGGAAGTAGTCACACCACTGATCTCTCCGGCCGTTCAAGCCAGGAGAAGGAATGTGAACCCTTGGTTCGTGCCCACATCCTGGAACTCGAAGTGGGCGAACATACAGCGCCGGGCAGGTATCCGCCCTCGGCGCCCATACCAGACTCGTCATACCTACGCCTGCTGGTGCCTAATTGCAGGTGGCAACCTTGCATTTATCGCCAAGCAGATGGGCCATAAAGACTTCACCATGCTGGTTCAAGTGTACGCAAAATGGATGGACGACGAGTCACCCAATGAACTCCAACGCATTTGGAAAGGAATGCAGGGGCTCAGAAAGCAAAGGACAGGACATTAAAAAAGCCCCCTTGCGGGGGCTTTTTCTTAGGAATCGAATCCAATCAAGCGATAGCTCGCTCGGACTCCTTCTGGTGAACTCGATCATTGATGACAAATTTGATGATCATTTTGACATCTTCAGAGCAGTTCTTGAACGTTAGGCTGGACAGAGCGGTACGACCGTACCTGAGCACAACCCCACCAATCAGTTCGTCCACGAAGGACTGAGTGGCATCCTTACCAGAAAAATCGATCGCCACCTTTGCCCCTCTTCTGAGACACCCTTCGATTTCCTGTCGGTAGGGTGTAGCAGAGGCTCTCATCCCCAGCGTTCCTATGGACTCACGCCCAGTCGCTAGATAGATCGTTTGCATGACGCTTCCCTCGGCAATTTGCGCACTGTATCGTACGCATCAGAAAAAGTTTCGTTTCAAGCAACTCATGCCACCTACAGATCGTCGTCGAACCTGATCTCATCACCGACGTCGTCTTCCACCGCAGGCAGCAAGGCAGGAATGTCTACCTGAGGTAACTGGTCACGGTTGCAATGGAAGGAAATCGCCACTCCCTTCCAGGGGCAATCGGCCAAGCCGCTACTCTCCGTCTGCCCCAAATCCGTCCTTAGCCAAGCGTTTCCGCTGGCTACGACTAAAAAACCACTAGCCGCATGGGCTATTCTAGCTGTAGTCGTCAATCCCACCCCTTGATTTTGACTATCGGTCTCATAGCCGATGAGGGGACCACGATTGCAACTGACTCGCGCTTCCAAGGCTGCGGCAATCGCAGCAGCATCCGTTGGGTCTTTCAGCGCAGGATGCCCTTTAAGGGTCGCCAAAAAACCACAACCGTTGTCGACGATAGCCAACCGTACCACACCGTTCGATTGAAAGTGTTGACAAGCAACCCAAACTGACGAAGCGCCGTTGCCTTCCTTCTTGGCATGAGAGCAGGCGTTTTCAAGCAATTCCTTCAAAGCATACTCAATTGGCCGCCTATACGCCTCCGTCAAAGGATCGTCACTATCAGCGGCCTGGCCGGTCATCGCCTGTACTAGACGGGAAGCTACCGCTTCTGATTGACCATCCCCTACCTTAATGAGTTCAACACACCTGTCGGGCTCACCTTCCGGGTTTCTCCCTTGCTCAACGTCGATCCCTTCGACGCGCAGCCCCGAGAAAAACTCCATACGCACGAAGTACCTAATCATCCTGGCCTGCATGAATTGGATGAAAAAGGTCTTTTCTGCCGGCTGGCACTCCAAGGTCGCCCTCAGCACAGCTAACCCAAGGGGATCGACAAATTGAAGAGCAGAAGCGTCCAAATGGACGTCTCCGACGCCAGCATTGAGCTTAGCGCAAAAGTCGAACAACGCTCGTGGATCGGACTCGCTTAACGAAGACGGGAAAGGGATAGCATCATCCGAAAAACTCATCTGCATTCCCGTCACTCTAGCGAATCCTTGCAAATATCCTGGGTCGGCGACTATATCGCTTAGCCATCATTGACTCAAGAAAGTGAAGCCAAACCGCCATAGACAGGCGACAGATGGATTCATGTCGAGCCAAGATTGCCCATGCTACCCTTGCCATCCAGCAGGCAATGATTTGGCGTAACTCACCAGGCTGGAGCAGAACCTGATGCTGCGGCTCCTTGACTACTCAGCTACTAAGTCGTGCGCCTATAAAAGGCATTTGATGGCGATGCGATAGGCCCCAAATCTGCCCCACCCCCTTGTCATAACCAACCTATCTAATTGATGAACAAAGCAATTTCCGACCTCTCCCAGCACACGCCAATGATGCAGCAGTACTTCAAACTGAAGCATCAGCACCCCGACCAATTGATGTTCTATCGCATGGGCGACTTCTACGAGCTGTTCTACGAGGACGCGAAGAAGGCCGCCAAGCTGCTCGACATCACCCTGACCGCGCGCGGCCAGTCCGGCGGCAAGGCGATCCCGATGGCAGGCATTCCCTTCCATTCGGCGGAGGGCTACCTGGCCAAGCTGGTCAAGCTCGGCGAGTCGGTGGCGATCTGCGAGCAGATCGGCGACCCGGCCACCAGCAAGGGGCCGGTGGAGCGCCAGGTGGTGCGGATCATCACCCCCGGCACGGTGAGCGACGAGGCGCTGCTCGACGAACGCCGCGACAACCTGCTGGCGGCGATCCTCGGCGACGAGCGCCTGTTCGGCCTCGCCGTGCTGGACATCACCAGCGGCCGCTTCAGCGTCCAGGAGATAAAAGGCTGGGAAACCCTGCTGGCCGAACTGGAGCGCCTCAACCCGGCCGAGCTGCTGATTCCCGACGACTGGCCACAGGGCCTGCCGGCGGAGAAGCGCCGCGGCGTACGTCGCCGCGCGCCGTGGGACTTCGATCGCGACTCGGCGCACAAGAGCCTCTGCCAGCAATTCGGCACCCAGGACCTGAAAGGCTTCGGCTGCCAGAACCTGACCCTGGCCATCGGCGCCGCCGGCTGCCTGCTCGCCTACGCCAAGGAAACCCAGCGTACCGCCCTGCCGCACCTGCGCAGCCTGCGCCACGACCGCCTCGATGACACGGTGATCCTCGACGGCGCCAGCCGCCGCAACCTGGAGCTGGATATCAACCTCAGCGGTGGCCGCGAGAACACCCTGCAATCGGTGGTCGACCGCTGCCAGACCGCCATGGCCAGCCGCCTGATGAGCCGCTGGCTGAACCGTCCGCTGCGTGACCGCGCGGTGCTGGAAGCCCGCCAGGAGTCCATCGCCTGCCTGCTGGAACGCTATCGCTTCGAGAACCTGCAACCGCAGCTCAAGGAAATCGGCGACCTCGAACGTATCCTCGCCCGCATCGGCCTGCGCAACGCCCGCCCTCGCGACCTGGCGCGCCTGCGCGACGCGCTGGCGGCGTTGCCGGACCTGCAGAACGCCATGACCGAACTGGAAGCGCCGCACCTGCAGGCGCTGGCCACCACCATCGGCACCTATCCCGAACTCGCCGAACTGCTGGCCAAGGCGATCATCGACAACCCGCCGGCGGTGATCCGCGACGGTGGCGTGATCAAGACCGGCTATGACGCCGAGCTGGACGAGCTGCAGGCGCTGAGCGAAAACGCCGGGCAATTCCTGATGGACCTGGAAGCGCGCGAGAAGGCCCGCACCGGCCTGCCCAACCTGAAGGTCGGCTACAACCGCATCCATGGCTACTTCATCGAGCTGCCACGGGTGCAGGCCGAACAGGCGCCGGCCGACTACATCCGCCGGCAGACCCTGAAAGGCGCCGAGCGCTTCATCACGCCGGAACTGAAGGCCTTCGAGGACAAGGCGCTGTCGGCCCAGAGCCGCGCCCTGGCCCGCGAGAAGGCGCTCTACGAAGAGCTGCTGGAACGCCTGATCGGCCATCTCGCTCCGCTCCAGGACAGCGCCTCGGCGCTGGCGGAGCTGGACGTGCTGGCGAATCTCGCCGAACGCGCGCTGAACCTCGACCTGAATCGCCCGCGGTTCGTCGAACACACCTGCCTGCACATCGAGCAGGGCCGCCATCCGGTGGTCGAGCAGGTGCTGGAGACACCGTTCGTGGCCAACGACCTGGCGCTGGATGCCGACACCCGGATGCTGGTGATCACCGGTCCGAACATGGGCGGTAAATCCACCTACATGCGGCAAACCGCGCTGATCGTGCTGCTTGCGCATATCGGCAGCTTCGTTCCGGCTGCGCGCTGCGAGCTGTCCCTGGTGGACCGCATCTTCACCCGCATCGGCTCGTCCGACGACCTTGCCGGCGGCCGCTCGACCTTCATGGTGGAGATGAGCGAAACCGCCAACATCCTGCACAACGCCACTGACAAGAGCCTGGTGCTGATGGATGAGGTCGGCCGCGGCACCAGCACCTTCGACGGCCTGTCGCTGGCCTGGGCAGCGGCCGAGGACCTGGCCCGGACTCGCGCCTTCACCCTGTTCGCCACCCACTACTTCGAGCTGACCGTACTGCCGGAAAGCCAGCCCGCGGTAGCCAACGTGCACCTGAACGCGACCGAGCACAATGAACGCATCGTGTTCCTGCACCATGTACTGCCGGGACCGGCGAGCCAGAGCTACGGCCTCGCGGTGGCCCAGTTGGCCGGCGTGCCGGCCCCGGTAATCCAGCGCGCCCGCGAACACCTCAAGCGCCTGGAAACCACCAGCCTGCCGCACGAGATGCCGAGCCAGCAGAGCGGCAAGCCCGCCTCGCCGATGCAGAGCGACCTGTTCGCCAGCCTGCCGCACCCGGTGATCGATGAATTGTCGAGGATCAATCCCGACGATATCAGCCCGCGGCAAGCTCTCGATCTGTTATATGCATGGAAGATGCGGGTCTGACGGACTACCGCACAAGCTGCTAGAATCGCGCGCGCTTAGCCGCCCGCCTGAGGAGAGAACTAGAAAATGACCTTCGTCGTCACCGACAACTGCATCAAGTGCAAATACACCGACTGCGTGGAAGTCTGCCCGGTAGACTGCTTCTACGAAGGACCCAACTTCCTGGTCATCCATCCGGACGAGTGCATCGACTGCGCCCTGTGCGAGCCCGAATGTCCGGCCCAGGCGATTTTCTCCGAAGACGAAGTGCCGGAGAACATGCAGGAATTCATCGAGCTGAACAGCGAGCTGGCGGAAGTCTGGCCGAACATCACCGAGAAGAAGGATGCCCTGCCCGACGCTGAGGAATGGGACGGCGTCGCCGGCAAGCTCCAGCATCTGGAGCGCTGATACGCCAAGGCCCGCAAACAGCGGGCCTTTTCTTTGGCGACGAGTAAAACGGCAGGCAAAAAAAAGGGGCGGGGTATTACCCCGCCCACTCTTCAGTCCCTCGTCATCGTCCTGATGAATCGCCTCCCTGGCGACGTCCCTTCCCCGATCCTTCGGGGTTGCGTGTTCCCTGTACGCAGGAGTGATATTAGCGATTCCCTGTGCTCCCGCAACCTGCCAGAAAACCCAGCGAAGCTTCTTCGGCAGTCATTTTAGAAAAATATATTCCTTTATTTTCAATAAGTTACTTAAATTCACCGAGCGTTTTTGGCAAACCTCCCGGGCATTTATCTACTTAGGCTCACACGCCGTGTAAGTTAATGCTTACAAGAGCAGACACAAAAAACCCGGCGAACGCCGGGTCTTCAGTGGGTCTAAGGTTTTCCGTCACTGGAACAGCGCGTCACTCGACAGGCCGTTCTTCTCCAGGATCTCCCGCAGGCGCTTCAGCGCCTCGACCTGGATCTGACGAACCCGCTCGCGGGTCAGGCCGATTTCCTGACCGACCTCTTCCAGCGTGCTGCTTTCGTGCCCGCGCAAGCCGAAGCGGCGAATCACCACCTCACGCTGCTTGTCGGTGAGTTCCGTCAGCCACTGGTCGATGCTTTCGCTGAGATCGTCATCCTGCAGCAGCTCGCACGGATCGGTGGGGCGATCGTCGGTGAGCGTATCCAGCAGGGTCTTGTCCGAGTCCGGACCAAGAGAGACGTCTACCGAAGTCACCCGTTCGTTCAGGCCGAGCATGCGCTTGACCTCGGCGACCGGCTTCTCCAGCAGGTTGGCGATTTCTTCGGGTGA
Organism: Pseudomonas sp. KBN12P06040; assembly: GCF_037574965.1. NCBI lineage: Bacteria > Pseudomonadati > Pseudomonadota > Gammaproteobacteria > Pseudomonadales > Pseudomonadaceae > Pseudomonas > Pseudomonas sp. KBN12P06040. The sequence continues at coordinate 1,516,901 of NZ_JBBELS010000001.1, read as the reverse complement.
AGGTTCGTGGTCGAGCTTGTGGGTCAGTTCCCGCGCCGCACGCAGGTAGACGTTGAGCTCCTTGACCACATGGATCGGCAAGCGAATGGTCCGGGTCTGGTTCATGATGGCCCGTTCGATGGTCTGGCGGATCCACCAGGTGGCGTAGGTCGAGAACCGGAATCCGCGCTCCGGATCGAACTTCTCCACGGCGCGGATCAGGCCTAGGTTGCCTTCCTCGATCAGGTCGAGCAGGGACAGTCCGCGATTGACATAGCGCCGGGCGATCTTCACCACCAACCGCAGGTTGCTCTCGATCATCCGCTTCCGACCAGCGGGATCGCCCTTCTGCGCCAGACGAGCGAAGTGGACTTCCTCTTCGGGCGTCAACAGGGGCGAGAAACCGATTTCGTTGAGATACAGCTGCGTTGCGTCCAACGCGCGCGTGTAGTCGATGTGCTTGTGTTGTTTGGAAGAGAAGGAAGTGGTGGCTTTTGGAGTTGCCCGGGGAGAAGGCTGCTCGTCGGCAGACGACTCGTCCAGCATGATGCCGGGCTCCAGGAGGAGCACTTCATCATCGTGGTCAAACTCCGGCCCTTCTTTTTTGAGTGCCATGTCGTTATCCCTTGCATGAGTTCGACTCAAGCCCGGGCGATTCCTTTCCCGCTGGACACGCCCGGACCCGCTCACCTACATGATGTGGGCGGGCGAACTCCCGGTCAGCGACGTGGCAAATATTGCAGTGGATCGACAGGCTTACCCTGGCGGCGAATCTCGAAGTGCAGCTTCACCCGATCGGTTCCTGTGGAGCCCATCTCGGCAATCGATTGCCCTACCTTGACCTGTTGCCCTTCCCGCACCAGCAGCCTGCGGTTGTGACCGTAGGCACTCACGTAGGTCTCGTTGTGTTTGATGATGACCAACTCGCCGTAGCCCCGCAAACCACTACCGGCGTATACAACGGTCCCACCAGACGCAGCCAGGACAGGCTGGCCCAATTGACCGGCTATATCAATCCCTTTATTCAAACTTCCGTTTGAGGCAAAACGGCCGATCAGACTACCGCTCGCAGGCCATGCCCAACCGCCCACCGCAGACCCCGCAACGACGGGAGTCGCGCCGCTGCTGGGTGGGGTCGTGGTCGAGGCCGGAGCCGGTACGGGCTTGGCAGGTACCGACGTACTAACAGCGGGTGGAACCGGGGCAGGCTTGGTCGCCACGGACGGAGCGACGACCGGCGTGTTTTTAGCGACGGACGGTTGCGCCGGTGCCCGCCCACCAAATTGGATAGCTTGACCGACCTGGATGGTATAGGGCGGCGCGATGCCATTGCGCGCGGCCAGGGCTTTCCAGTCCCAGCCGAAGCGGAAGGCAATGGAATACAGGGTGTCGCCGCGGCGCACGATGTACTGCCCGCTGGTGACCGGCGTACGCCGCGCAGCGGCAGGCGCGGAACCGTTGCGATCGACGACCTTGACCCCGCCGGGAGGCGACGACGAACAGGCGGCGAGAAGGGAACAGACGACGGCCCCGAGCAACAGGTGGCAGCCACCGTAGAGCCGAGTCCATTGCCGCAGGGTCGCTGCTAGCCTCAATCCTTCCCCCTTATCCATCTTCTTCGCTTTCGTTCAATCGGGCCGGCGACGCCGGCCGCCGGCTCAGGCGATCGGGCCGTTGAGCAGCGGGACGAAACGTACCGAGTCGAGTACCTGGCGGCTGAACCCGTCCTCGGTGCGGACGATCAGCATCAGTTGCTGGACCTCGCCGCCACCGACCGGGATCACCAGACGGCCCCCCGGCGCCAACTGGTCCAGCAACGACTGCGGGACTTCCGTGGCCGCCGCGGTGACGATGATTCCATTGTAGGGAGCCAACGCCGACCAGCCCTCCCAGCCATCGCCCCAACGAAAGACAACATTACGCAGGTTTAGCTCCGCAAGACGCTCCTTGGCCTTGTCCTGCAACGCCTGGATCCGCTCGACGGAGAAGACCCGCTCGACCAGTTGCGCCAGCACCGCGGTCTGGTAGCCGGACCCGGTACCGATCTCCATGACCTTGTCCAGCGGGCCGGCCGCCAGCAGCAACTCGGTCATCCGCGCCACCATGAACGGCTGGGAAATGGTCTGGTTGTGGCCGATCGGCAGGGCAGTGTCTTCGTAGGCGCGATGCGAGAGCGCCTCGTCGACGAACAGATGACGCGGCGTGCGGCGGATCACCTCGAGCACGTGGGCGTTGGACAGACCTTCTTCGTACAGGCGCTGGATCAGGCGCTCTCGGGTACGCTGGGAGGTCATGCCGATACCCCGGCGATGCAGGTCTTCGGACATCACGTCAGTCCTCCCAGCCACTCGTCGAGGCCGCCGAAGGCTTCGTGGAAGGTACGGTCCAGCTGCAACGGAGTGATCGACACGTAGCCTTGCATGACCGCGTGGAAATCCGTCCCCGGCCCGCCATCCTCGGCATCGCCGGCCGCGGCGATCCAGTAGCCTTCCTTGCCGCGCGGATTGACCACCTTCACCGGTGCGGCGGCACGGGCGCGGTGCCCGAGGCGGGTCAGCTGGATACCGCGTACGCGATCCAGCGGCAGGTTCGGGATATTGACGTTGAGCACGGTACGCGGCGGCACGGCCAGGCGCTCGTGGGCGGAGACCAGCAGGCGGGCGAAGTGCATGGCGGTGGGCAGGTTGTCCGTCAACCGCGAGACCAGCGAGAAGGCGAAGGCCGGCCCCTTCAGGAAGCGCCCTTCGATGGCCGCCGCCACGGTACCGGAATAGAGGACGTCATCGCCGAGGTTGGCGCCCAGGTTGATACCCGAGACCACCATGTCCGGCAATTCCTCCAGCAAGCCGTTCAGGCCCAGGTGCACGCAGTCGGTCGGCGTGCCGTTGAGGCTGATGAATCCGTTGTCCAGGCGCTGCGGGTGCAGCGGGCGGTCCAGCGTCAGGGAACTGCTGGCGCCGCTCTTGTCCTGGTCGGGGGCGATCACTACGCAATCGGCATGATCCGCCAGCGCGTCGTAAAGCGCGGCGATACCGGGTGCGGTCACCCCGTCGTCGTTGGCAATCAGTATGCGCATGGGTTTTCCGTCTGCCCTGTCGGTACCAGGTCGAGGATTTCACGCACCACTACGGTGGCGAAACAACCGGCCGGCAGGACGAATTCCAGTTGCAGAACATCAGGTTCGGGATAATGCCACGCCAGCCCCTGGATGGGGAGCCGCAGGATGCGCCGTTCGTGCGCCATGCCCGCCTTCGCCAGCCAGCGGCAGAGCGCCGGCTCGCTCCCGGCCAGGGCCAGCTCGCGGTCGAGGACGCCGGCGCCGCTCGGCGGATCGCCCTCGCCCCAGAGCGGTCCGGTGGGGTGCAGGTCGAGGGCGGCCAGACGGGCATCGCGGCATTCTTCCTCGCCAGCGAGGAAAAAGCTGCGGCTGTCGGTGAAGGCCAGCAGGTCGCCAACCGCTGCCCGGTTCCAGCTACCCTCCGCGACCCGCTCGGCGAGCAGGCGGTTGAACAGGTAGCTGCGCCCGGCGGAAAGGAAGCGCGAACGCAGGTTGCGGTTCGCCGGCAGCAGGTCCTGTTCCGCGCAACTGCGCGCGTCGACCAGGTTGCCGCCGCCGTGGCCGAAGCGTTGCAGGCCGAAATAGTTGGGCACGCCGTCCGCGGCGATACGTTCCAAGCGCGCGTCGAGAAGGGCACGCTCCGCCCGCAGCCCGGTCAGACGCAGGGTGAAGCCGTTGGCGGCATGCGCGCCTCGCTGCAACTTGCGCGAATGACGGGTGCGGCGAAGAATCCGCAGGTCCGCGCCCTCGGCTGCGCCCAGGTCGGGATCGGCCTTGCCCGGCAGGTGCAGGCTGAACCATTGCCGGGTCAGGGCCTGGCGGTCCTTCAACCCGGCGTAGCTGACGTTCTTCTGCTGCACGCCGGCGGCGCGGCCGAGGCGACGGGCCGCCTCCTCGGTGTTCAATCCGCGCTTTTCCACCCACAACCAGAGGTGCTCGCCTTCACCGCTGAGGGGAATGTCCAGCACCTCGTCGACCTGGAAGTCCTCGGCCACGGCCTTGAGCACCGCCTCGCCGCAGGCTGCCCCATGGGCGCGCGGCCCGAGCAGGTCGAGTTCGCCGAGAACGCTCATCGGGCCATCAGCAAAGCGACCGCATGTACAGCAATGCCCTCTTCGCGTCCGGTGAAACCTAGCCGCTCGGTAGTGGTGGCCTTGACGTTGACCTGGTCGACCGCGACGCCGAGGTCCTCGGCGATCGACCCGCGCATGGTTTCGATGTGCGGCGCCATCTTCGGTGCCTGGGCGACGATGGTGGCGTCGACGTTGCCGACCTTCCAGCCCTTCTCGGCGACGATGGCGACCACATGTCGCAGCAACGCGCGACTGTCGGCGCCCTTGAACCGCGGGTCGGTGTCCGGGAAGTGCTTGCCGATGTCGCCCAGCGCCGCCGCGCCGAGTAGCGCATCGGACAAGGCGTGCAGCAGCACGTCGCCGTCGGAGTGGGCGACCAGCCCATGTTTGTGGGGAATGCGCACGCCGCCGAGGGTGATGAAGTCGCCCTCGCCGAAGCGATGCACGTCGTAGCCATGGCCAATTCGCATGAAAAAACGCCCTGGTTGGAATCAGGGCGTGATTCTACCCCGGATCGGGGCAGGCTTCAGGTATCGCGGATCAACCGTTGAGAACCTGGGCATGGTGGCGCAGGTGATCCTCGATGAAACTGGCGATGAAGTAGTAGCTGTGGTCGTAGCCTGGTTGCAGACGCAGCTCCAGCGGGTGGCCGGCCTTGTCCGCCGCATTGCGTAGCGCTTCCGGCTTGAGCTGGACGGCGAGGAAGTCGTCGCGCTCGCCCTGGTCGACCAGGATCGGCAAGCGTTCGGACGCACCCTCGAGCAACGCACAGGCATCCCACTCGCGCCAGGCCGCCGGGTCCTCGCCCAGGTAGCGAGAGAACGCCTTCTGGCCCCAGGGGCAATCGCTCGGATGGCAGATCGGCGCGAAGGCCGACAGCGACAGGTAGCGCCCCGGGTTGCGCAGCGCGCAGACCAGCGCGCCATGCCCCCCCATCGAGTGCCCGCTGATGCCGCGCCGCCGGGACACCGGGAAATGCGCCTCGATCAGCGCCGGCAACTCGTGCACCACGTAGTCGTGCATGCGGTAGTGCGCGGCCCAGGGCTCCTGCGTGGCGTTCAGGTAGAAGCCTGCGCCCAGGCCGAAGTCCCAGGCGCCGTCGGGATCGCCGGGGACACCGCTGCCGCGCGGGCTGGTATCCGGCGCCACCAGTACCAATCCCAGTTCGGCGGCGACCCGCTGGGCGCCGGCCTTCTGCATGAAGTTCTCGTCGGTACAGGTCAGCCCGGACAGCCAGTACAGGGCCGGCAGCGCCGCCTCCGGCTCGGCCTGGGGCGGCAGGTAGATGGCGAAGACCATCTCGCAGTTCAGGGTCCGGGAAAAATGACGGTAACGCTGGTGCCAGCCGCCGAAGGACTTCTGGCTGCCGATCAGTTCGAGGGAATCCTTCACGTGACCTCCGTGAAACGGTCGTGGCGAGCCGCAGGGCCCGCCGCGACGGCTTGTCAGTAATGAATGACGGTGCGGATGCTCTTGCCTTCGTGCATCAGCTCGAAGGCCTCGTTGATGTCCTCCAGCCCCATGGTGTGGGTGATGAAGGTATCCAGCGGGATCTCGCCCTTCTGCGCCTTCTCGACATAGCTCGGCAACTCGCTGCGCCCGCGCACCCCGCCGAACGCCGAACCGCGCCAGACGCGGCCGGTGACCAGTTGGAACGGCCGGGTGCTGATTTCCTGGCCGGCGCCGGCGACACCGATGATCACCGACTCGCCCCAGCCCTTGTGGCAGCATTCCAGCGCGGCGCGCATCAACTGCACGTTGCCGACGCACTCGAAGGAGTAGTCGACGCCGCCATCGGTCAGTTCGACGATGACGTCCTGGATCGGCTTGTCGTAGTCCTTCGGATTGATGAAGTCGGTGGCGCCCAGCTCCCTGGCGATGTCGAACTTGCCCGGGTTGATGTCGACCGCGATGATGCGCGCGGCCTTGGCCATCTTCGCCCCGATGATCGCCGCCAGGCCGATACCGCCCAGGCCGAAGATGGCAACGGTAGCGCCCTCTTCCACCTTGGCGGTATTCAGCACGGCGCCGATCCCGGTGGTGACGCCGCAACCAAGCAGGCAGACCTTCTCCAGCGGCGCGTCCTTGGGAATCTTCGCCAGGGAGATTTCCGGCAGCACGGTGTATTCGGAGAAGGTCGAGCAGCCCATGTAGTGGAAGACCGGCTCGCCCTTGTAGGAGAAACGGCTGGTGCCGTCGGGCATCAGGCCCTTGCCCTGGGTGGCGCGCACGGCCTGGCAGAGGTTGGTCTTGCCGGACAGGCAGAATTTGCACTTGCCGCACTCGGCGGTGTAGAGCGGGATGACATGGTCGCCCACCTGCAGGGAGGTCACGCCCTCGCCCACCGCTTCGACGATACCGCCACCTTCGTGGCCCAGGATGCACGGGAACACCCCCTCGGAATCCTGGCCGGACAGGGTGTACGCGTCGGTATGGCAGACGCCGGTGGCGACGATGCGCACCAGTACCTCGCCCTTCTGCGGCGGCGCCACATCCACCTCGACGATTTCCAACGGCTTGTTGGGGGCGAAGGCGACGGCGGCACGGGACTTGATCATCTGGGAACTCCTGAACGATGGAAGCCGGCGGGCCGCTAAGCGACCCACTGAAACGGAAAGTGTAGAAAACCGCGTTTCAAGGAATAATCAGGCAATAATCAAAACATTATTGCCATACAGGGACAATCCAGATGAATCGCTGGGAAGGACTCGACGAATTCGTCGCTGTCGCCGAAACCGGGCAGTTCACCGCGGCAGCCGAACGCATGGGCGTTTCCTCGTCGCACATCAGCCGCCAGGTCGCCCGCCTGGAGGAGCGCCTGCAGACCCGCCTGCTCTACCGCAGCACCCGGCGAGTGTCGCTGAGCGAAGCCGGACAGACCTTCCTGCAACATTGCCAGCGCCTGCAGGACGCCCGCGACGAAGCCCTGCGCGCGGTCAGCGACCTCTCCGCGGAGCCCAAGGGCCTGCTGCGCATGACCTGCGCGGTGGCCTACGGCGAACGTTTCATCGTGCCGCTGGTGAATGCCTTCATGGCCGACTATCCGCAACTGCGGGTCGACATCGAGCTGTCCAACCGCCAGTTGGACCTGCTCCACGAGGGCTTCGACCTGGCCATCCGCCTCGGCCGCCTGAGCGATTCGCGATTGGTCGCCACACGGTTGGCGCCACGCCTCATGTACCTCTGCGCCACCCCGGAATACCTGCGCCGCCACGGCACTCCGCAGTCGCCGACGGAACTCGGCCAGTTCAACTGCCTGATCGGCAGCAGTGACCTGTGGAGCTTCCTCGAGGACGGCCGGGAAACCCAGCACCGGGTCCAGGGCAACTGGCGCTGCAACAGCGGCCAGGCGGTGCTCGACGCCGCCCTGCGCGGCTTCGGCCTGTGCCAGTTGCCCGACTACTATGTGATCGAGCATCTGCGCAGCGGCCGCCTGGTCTCCTTGCTGGAAGGCCACCAGCCGCCGAATACCGCGGTATGGGCGCTGTACCCGCAGCAGCGGCACCTGTCGCCGAAAGTCCGGCAACTGGTGGACTATCTCAAGGAAGGCCTGGCGCAATCCCATCCGGGACTCGCCGGGGAGAAAAACCTGCGCTGAAGCAGTAAGGCGTTTCGCCGCTGCGATAGACTTGGCGGTTTCCCGTTCCACCCGCTATCGATTCAAGGAAGTCGCATGTCTGCCCTCAATGCGTTTCGCCAACGCTACCTGGTGAGGTTCTGGTCGCCGCTGCCGGCGCTGGTCGCCCTCGGCGTCGCCTCCGCCTACTACTTCGCGCTCACCGGCACCTTCTGGGCGGTGACCGGCGAATTCACCCGCTGGGGCGGCCACGTGCTGTCCTGGTTCGGCTACCAGCCACAGGACTGGAGCTACTTCAGGCTGATCGGCCTTCAAGGCACGCCGCTGGACCGGATCGACGGAGTGATGATCATCGGCATGTTCCTCGGCGCCCTGTGCTGCGCCCTCTGGGCCGGCAACGTCAGCCTGCGCTGGCCGACCAGCAAACGTCGCCTGCTGCAGGGCCTGGTCGGCGGTATCGTCGCCGGCTTCGGCGCGCGCCTGGCGATGGGCTGCAACCTGGCGGCGTTCTTCACCGGTATCCCGATGTTTTCCCTGCACGCCTGGGCCTTCATGTTCGCCACCGTCGGCGGCGCCTGGATCGGCGTGAAGATCAGCCTGCTGCCGTTCCTGCGCACACCGCTGAAAGTCGGCGCCACGGCCAGCGCCCTGCCCAGCGCCGAAAGCCTGGCCCGACGCGCACGCCTGCAGGCCCGCCTGGGCCTGGCGGTGCTGGCGCTCGCCGCGCTGTTCGCCGCCTGGCGCTTCGAGGTATCGCTGGTGCTGGGCATGGCCTGCCTGTTCGGCCTGCTGTTCGGCGGCCTGATCGAGCGCGCGCAGATCTGCTTCACCAGCGCCGCACGGGACCTCTGGACCACCGGCCGGACCCGCGCCGCCTTCGGCATCCTGCTCGGCATGGCGGCCGCCTGCATCGGTACCTTCGCCGCGATCCGCCTGGGCGTCGCGCCGAAGATCTTCTGGATGGGCCCGAATGCGATCATCGGCGGCATTCTCTTCGGCATCGGCATCGTCCTCGCCGGCGGTTGCGAGACCGGCTGGATGTACCGTTCGATGGAAGGCCAGGTGCACTTCTGGGTGGTCGGCATCGGCAACGTCATCGGCGGAACCCTGGTGGCGGTCTTTTGGGACCAGTTGGGCACCCGCCTCGCCCTGCCCTATCCCAAGCTCAACCTGCTGGAAAGCTTCGGGCCCGGCAACGGCCTGCTATTGACCTTCGCCGGCCTGGCCCTGTGCCTGCTGCTGGTGCAACTGAACGCCTCCCGATTCACCCGACCGCGGAAACCGAACCATGAGCCAGACCGACAAACCGACCCTGTCGCTTGACCTGCGCGGCGAACATTGCCCGTACAACGCCATCGCCACCCTGGAAACCCTGGCGACCATGCAGCCGGGCGAACGCCTGGAAGTGGTCACCGACTGCTCGCAATCGGTCCACGGGATTCCCGAAGATACCCAGCGCCAGGGCTACAAATGCCTGGCGGTGGAGCAGCATGGCGCGCTGTTCCGCTTCCTCATAGAGGTGCCGCTGGAAAGCTGAACGAGCGAGCCTGCAACGACAAGAAAGCCGACCCTCGGGTCGGCTTTCTTGTGCCAGGGTTCAGTGCGGAAAACTGCGCTGCAGGCGCAGCAGGTCTTCCGGGGTGGTGATCTTCAGGTTGTCGGCGCGCCCTTCCACCAGCTTCGGCGCATAGCCGGCCCACTCCATCGCCGAAGCCTCGTCGGTGATCGCCACGCCGGCCACCAACGCATCGGCCAGCGCCCGGTGCAGGGCGCCGAGGCGGAACATCTGCGGCGTATAGGCCAGCCAGACCACCGAGCGGTCGATGGTTTCGCTGACCCGGCCGTCGCGATCGGAGCGCTTGAGGGTGTCCCTCGCCGGCACCGCCAGCAGCCCGCCGACCGGATCTTCGGCGAGTTCTTCGAGCAGGCGGTCGAGGTCGCCGCGGGTCAGGTTCGGCCGCGCGGCGTCATGCACCAGCACCCAGTCGTCGGCCTGTGCCCCCAACTCCAGCAGGCGCAGCAAGCCGTTCAACACCGAGCCGGCGCGCTCGGCGCCCCCGGCGGCGCGCTGCACATGCCGGCTGGCGGCGCAGTCCAGCCCGGGCCAGTAGGGATCGTCCTCGGCCAGGCAGACCACCAGGCCCCTGAGCATCGGGTGTTCGAGGAAACAATCGAGGGTGCGCTCGATCACGGTGCGACCGGCAAGATCGAGATATTGCTTCGGGCGGTCGGCGCGCATGCGCGAACCCACGCCGGCGGCGGGGATCACCGTCCAGAAGGCGGGAAGGTCGGAAGTCGTCATCGGGAGAAGGGTCGTCAGCTCACTTGGCGAGCTGGTAGAGGGTTTCGCCGTCCTTGACCATGCCGAGCTCGTGCCGCGCACGCTCCTCGACGGTCTCGGTGCCTTTCTTCAGCTCGGCGACTTCGGCTTCGAGAATCCGGTTGCGCTCCAGCAGGCGCTCGTTCTCGCCATGCTGGTCGGCGATCTGCTTCTGCCGGTCGCGCACCTGCGCCAGGCTGCCATCGCCGACCCACAGGCGATATTGCAGGCCCGCCAGCGCCAGGATCAGCACCACGAACAGCCAGTAGGGGCTACGTAACCTCAAGCCTCGAACTCCTTGAGAAGAAAAGGGGTGGCTCTTGCCACCCCTTCACCGTACCAGACTAGGCTCAGCCGCGGAATTCCGCGCGACCACGGTACGGCGCCTTGGCGCCCAGTTGCTCTTCGATGCGCAGCAACTGGTTGTACTTGGACACGCGGTCGGAGCGGCACAGCGAACCGGTCTTGATCTGACCGGCGGCGGTACCCACGGCCAGGTCGGCGATGGTCGAGTCCTCGGTTTCGCCGGAGCGGTGCGAGATCACCGCGGTATAGCCGGCGGCCTTGGCCATCTGGATGGCCTCCAGGGTCTCGGTGAGCGAACCGATCTGGTTGAACTTGATCAGGATCGAATTGCCGATGCCCTTCTCGATGCCTTCCTTGAGGATCTTGGTGTTGGTCACGAACAGGTCGTCGCCGACCAGTTGGACCTTGGCGCCGATCTTGTCGGTCAGGCCTTTCCAGCCGGCCCAGTCGGACTCGTCCATGCCGTCCTCGATGGAGATGATCGGGTAGCGCTGGGTCAGGCCGGCCAGGTAGTCGGCGAAACCGGCGGCGTCGAATACCTTGCCTTCGCCTTCCAGGTCGTACTTGCCGTCCTTGAAGAACTCGCTGGAGGCGCAGTCCAGGGCCAGGGTCACGTCGTCACCCAGCTTGTAGCCGGCCTTCTCGACGGCCTCGGCGATGGCGGCCAGGGCGTCTTCGTTGGACGACAGGTTCGGCGCGAAGCCGCCTTCGTCACCGACGGCGGTGTTCAGGCCACGGGCCTTCAGCACGGCCTTGAGGTGATGGAAGATCTCGGCGCCCATGCGCAGCGCCTCGGCGAAGTTCTTCGCGCCGACCGGCTGGACCATGAATTCCTGGATATCGACGTTGTTGTCCGCATGCTCGCCGCCGTTGATGATGTTCATCATCGGCACCGGCATGGAGTACTGGCCGGGAGTGCCGTTGAGGTCGGCGATGTGCGCGTACAGCGGTACGCCCTTGGCCTGTGCGGCGGCCTTGGCGGCAGCCAGGGACACCGCGAGGATCGCGTTGGCGCCCAGCTTGGCCTTGTTCTCGGTGCCGTCCAGCTCGATCATCGCGTGGTCGAGGGCTTTCTGGTCGGCCGCGTCCTTGCCCAGCAGCAGGTCGCGGATCGGGCCGTTGATGTTGGCCACGGCTTTCAGCACGCCCTTGCCCAGGTAACGGCTCTTGTCGCCATCGCGCAGCTCGAGGGCCTCGCGGGAACCGGTGGAAGCACCGGAAGGCGCGCAGGCGCTGCCGACGATGCCGTTGTCCAGGATCACGTCCGCTTCAACGGTAGGGTTGCCGCGGGAGTCCAGGACCTCACGGCCCTTGATGTCGACGATCTTTGCCATTCTTGTTAACACTCCGAAGTGAATGAACGGGGCGGTCTGAGGAGACTAGGCAGTCTCGATTGCAGGAAAGCTCTTGATCAGCTCGTCCAGTTGCTTGAGCTGGGACAGGAAGGCTTCGAGTTTGTTCAGGCGCAGCGCGCACGGACCGTCGCACTTGGCGTGCTCGGGGTCCGGATGGGCCTCGAGGAACAGCCCGGCGAGCTTCTGGCTGAGCCCGGCCTTGGCCAGGTCGGTGACCTGGGCGCGCCGGCCGCCGGCGGAGTCCGCGCGACCGCCAGGCATCTGCAGGGCGTGGGTGACGTCGAAGAATACCGGGTACTCGAACTGCTTCATGATGCCGAAGCCGAGCATGTCGACCACCAGGTTGTTGTAACCGAAGGAGGAGCCGCGCTCGCAGAGGATCAGGCGGTCGTTACCGGCTTCCTCGCACTTGGTCAGGATGTGCTTCATCTCCTGGGGCGCGAGGAACTGGGCCTTTTTGATATTGATCACCGCGTTGGTCCTGGCCATCGCCACCACCAGGTCGGTCTGTCGCGAGAGGAAGGCCGGCAGCTGGATGATGTCGCAGACCTCGGCCACCGGCTGGGCCTGGAACGGCTCGTGGACATCGGTGATGACCGGTACCTTGAAGGTCTTCTTGATCTCTTCGAAGATCTTCATTCCCTCTTCCAGGCCCGGACCACGGAACGAGTGGATCGAGGAACGGTTGGCCTTGTCGAAGCTGGCCTTGAACACATAGGGGATACCGAGTTTCTCGGTAACCCGTACGTATTCTTCGCAGACCTGCATGGCCAGGTCGCGCGACTCCAGCACGTTCATGCCGCCGAACAGCACGAACGGCAGGTCGTTGCCGATCTGGATATCGCCGACGCGAACGATCTTCTGTGCCATGCTCAGGCCTTCCCGGAATATTTCAGCGCGGCGTTGACGAAACCGCTGAACAGCGGGTGGCCATCACGCGGTGTGGAGGTGAACTCCGGGTGGAACTGGCAGGCGACGAACCACGGATGCTCCGGGGCCTCGACCACTTCCACCAGGGCGCCGTCGCCGGAGCGGCCGGAAATCTTCAGGCCGGCCTGCTCCAGTTGCGGCAGCAGGTTGTTGTTCACTTCGTAGCGATGGCGATGGCGCTCGACGATCACGTCCTTGGCATAGCAGTCGTGCACCAGGGTGCCGGTCTGCAGCTGGCACTCCTGGGCGCCCAGGCGCATGGTGCCGCCCAGGTCGGAAGCTTCGGTGCGGATCTCGGTGGCGCCGGTCGCGTCCTGCCATTCGGTGATCAGGCCGACCACCGGATGGCCGCTGGACTTGTCGAACTCGGTGGAGTTGGCGTCGCTCCAGCCGAGCACGTTGCGGGCGTATTCGATGACCGCGACCTGCATGCCCAGGCAGATGCCCAGGTAGGGGATCTTGTTCTCGCGGGCGTACTGCACGGTGCTGATCTTGCCTTCCACGCCGCGCAGGCCGAAGCCGCCCGGGACCAGGATGGCGTCGACGCCTTCCAGCAGGCTGGTGCCCTGCTGCTCGATGTCTTCGGAGTCGATGTAGCGCAGGTTGACCTTGGTGCGGCTCTGGATGCCGGCGTGGGTCATCGCCTCGATCAGCGACTTGTACGCGTCCAGCAGTTCCATGTACTTGCCGACCATGGCGATGGTGACTTCACGCTCGGGGTTGAGCTTGGCATCGACCACCCGGTCCCATTCGGACAGGTCGGCCTGCCCGCACTCCAGGCCGAAGCGCTCGACGACGATGTCGTCCAGGCCCTGGGCATGCAGCACCGACGGGATGCGGTAGATGGTGTCGACGTCTTCCAGGGCGATCACCGCGCGCTCCTCGACGTTGGTGAAGAGCGCGATCTTGCGCCGCGAGGAGACGTCGATCGGGTGGTCGGAACGGCAGACCAGCACGTCCGGTTGCAGGCCGATGGAGCGCAGCTCCTTGACCGAGTGCTGGGTCGGCTTGGTCTTGGTCTCGCCGGCGGTGGCGATGTACGGGACCAGGGTCAGGTGCATCAGCATCGCGCGCTTGGCGCCGATCTCGACGCGCAGTTGGCGGATCGCCTCGAGGAACGGCTGCGACTCGATGTCGCCGACGGTGCCACCGATCTCCACCAGGGCGACGTCGGCATCGCCGGCGCCCTTGATGATGCGCCGCTTGATCTCGTCGGTGATGTGCGGGATCACCTGCACGGTGGCGCCCAGGTAGTCGCCGCGGCGTTCCTTGCGCAACACGTCCATGTAGACGCGGCCGGTGGTGAAGTTGTTGTTCTGGGTCATGGTGGTACGAACGAAGCGCTCGTAATGGCCCAGGTCCAGGTCGGTCTCGGCGCCGTCCTGGGTCACGAAGACCTCACCGTGCTGGAACGGGCTCATGGTGCCCGGGTCCACGTTGATGTAAGGGTCCAGCTTGAGCATCGTGATCTTCAGGCCACGCGCTTCCAAGATCGCAGCCAGAGAAGCCGAAGCGATGCCTTTCCCCAATGAAGAAACAACACCACCCGTGACGAAGATGTAGCGCGTCATGAAAAACCCTAGAAGTCAGCGTTTAGGCGGGATCAACCGCCGGGGATTCGGAGAAGGGAGGCCAGCTCCCGCCACGGACAAATCCGTGGGCAAAGCAAACTCCTGCTGATTCCGGAGGGAATCGGCGGGAGCAGTACAAGACGGGAGCGTAGTCTACTGGAAACGGCTTACTAGCTCAAACCCGGGTCGTTCGTCGGCGGGCTCCAGGACAGTCGCCAGCCCCCCTCGCGGGGACTGTCCAGGCCAGGAATGTTGGCCACCGCGAGCAGTTCGTCGGCTCGGAAGAGCAGCGGCAAACGACCGCGCAGGAAGCTCGGTACGCCCGCTTCGTTGAGCAATCGCTTGAGGTCGCGGCGACCGCGCCCGGCCAGGGCCAGCACCTCCCCACCCCGCCGGTAGTCGACGCGCAACGGTCCCGCCGGAACCTCGCCGAGCAACGCCAGCCGGCCATTGCCGGGAAGAAGCAATGGATGAGCGGGACACTCCCAGACGAACGGTCCCGCCGCTGCACGCCAGTCCGCCGGCAACCACCAGATCCGCCCCGCGCCGCGACGCAACTCGCCGCTCTCCAGGCGCCAGATCGGGTCGGCATCGTCGCCGGCATCGCGCAACGACTCCCAGCCGGCCCAGTGGTCGCTGTCCGGCAACCGCGTCAGCTGTCCCAGCCAGGCCCGCAGCAGGTTGCGCTGGCGCGCAGCGCTGAGGCGGCGCAGAGGCTCCAGGGCGATCCGGGGCAGATCCAGCCAGTCCGGCCAATCCAGTTCCGAGGGTTGGCGGCAGGCCCGGAGGTCGATGGCGGCCAGTTCAGCCAGCAGGTCTTCGGCCTCGCGCAGATGCGCCGCGCAGCGCGCCATGCCGGCGACGGCCTGCGGCCAGTGGGAGGCGAGACGCGGCATGATCTCCCGGCGCAGGTAGTTGCGCGAGAAGCGCGGATCCTGGTTGGAAGGATCCTCCACCCAGTCCAGCCGGTGCGCCTGCGCATAGGCTTCCAGTTCGGCGCGGGAAACCCCGAGCAAGGGGCGGCACAGGCGGCCGCCGCCCAGCGGCCGGCTCGCCGGCATCGCCGCCAGGCCGCGCAGGCCCGCTCCACGCAACAGGCGGAACAGCAAGGTCTCGGCCTGGTCGTCGAGGTGCTGCGCGGTGAGCAGCACCTGTCCCTCGCCCAGGTTCGCCTGGAATGCGCGATAGCGGGCGTCGCGCGCCGCCTGCTCGATGCTGCCGCCAACGGCGACCTGCACCCGCTCGACCCGCAGCGGGATACCCAGCGACCGGCAGACCGCCTGGCAGTGCGCCGGCCAACCGTCCGCCGCAGCCTGCAAGCCATGGTGGACATGCAGCGCCGACAGCGCCGGCAAGGCTTCGCTCCGGGCCAGTTGGGCGAGCAGATGCAGCAACACCGTGGAATCCAGCCCGCCGGAAAACGCCACGCACCAGCCCCCCGCTTCGCGCCAGGGCGCCAGGGCCTGTAACAGACGGGATTCGAGCGGCACCGCCGGCATGCTTGCGCTCCTCATGCGACAAGCCCGGCGAATGCCGGGCTTGTCGATCGTACCAGTGCGCCGGATGGTTTACGGCGCGCCGTAGCTCATCAGGCGGTCGTAACGACGCTCCAGCAACTCTCCCATTTCCAGGCCCTGGAGCATCTTCAGTTGCGCCAGCAGTTCGCCACGGATCGATTCGGCCATGCTCGCCGGATCGCGATGGGCGCCGCCCAGCGGTTCGTCGATGACCTTGTCGACGATGCCCAGGCCTTTCAGGCGCTCGGCGGTGATGCCCATGGCCTCGGCGGCTTCCGGCGCCTTCTCGGCGGTCTTCCAGAGGATGGAGGCGCAGCCCTCCGGCGAGATCACCGAATAGGTGGAGTATTGCAGCATGTTCAACTGGTCGCAGACACCGATGGCCAGCGCGCCGCCGGAACCGCCCTCGCCGATCACGGTGGCGATGATCGGCGTCTTCAGTCGCGCCATCACCCGCAGGTTCCAGGCGATCGCCTCGCTCTGGCCGCGTTCCTCGGCATCGATCCCCGGGTAGGCGCCGGGCGTGTCGATGAAGGTCAGGATCGGCATCTTGAAGCGTTCGGCCATTTCCATCAGGCGGCAGGCCTTGCGATAGCCTTCCGGACGCGGCATGCCGAAGTTGCGCCGGACCTTCTCACGGACTTCGCGGCCCTTCTGGTGGCCGATGACCATCACCGGGGAACCGTCGAGGCGGGCAACGCCACCGACGATCGCCGGGTCGTCGGCGAAATGCCGGTCGCCGTGCAGTTCCTCGAAATCGCTGAACAGGTAGCCGATGTAGTCGAGGGTATAGGGACGCTTGGGATGGCGCGCGAGCTGGGCGATCTGCCAACTGGACAGATTGCCGAAGATGTTTTCGGTGAGCGCCTTGCTCTTGTCCTGCAGACGCGAGATTTCGTCGCTGATGTTCAGCGCATTGTCGTTGCCCACCAGGCGCAGCTCTTCGATCTTGGCTTGCAGGTCGGCGATCGGCTGTTCGAAATCAAGAAAGTTCGGGTTCATAGGCTTCCGTCGTGCGCAGATTCTAGTGGGCCGTTTCCGTTTGGCGCCCTACCTTACGGGATCGGGCGCCAGGGGTCGAGCCGGGAGCAAGGGCGATCCGCGTTTTCCCGCCGCAGAGCGCGGAACAACGGCGTTATCGCCCATCGCGATTAACGATAATTGAGGAAGACGTTGTCGCGCCCGAACTGGTCACGCAATGCCTGGATCAGATCGTCCGCCGGATCCACCCGCCAGCTCTCGCCGAACTGCAGCAGGGCCTTGGCGTCGGCGCTGGTGTAGTCCAGGGTGATCGGGCAGGAACCGCGATGGCGGTTGAATAGCTCGCCCAGCCAGCGCAGGCGATCGCCCTTCAACAGGTCGGCGTGCAGCTTCATCCGCAGGCTCTCCGCCAGGCCGGTACGCGCCTCCTCCAGGCTCATCACGCGCTTGGCGCGCAGGCGCAGTCCGCCGGAGAAGTCGTCCTGGCTGACCTCGCCCTCGACCACCACCAGCGCGTCGGTCTGCAGCAGCGACTGGGCCGCGGCGAAGGCTTCGGAGAACAGCGAGGCCTCGATCCGTCCGGAGCGGTCGTCGAGGGTGACGAAGCCCATCTTGTCGCCCTTCTTGTTCTTCATCACCCGCAGGTTGACGATCAGCCCGGCCACCGTCTGGGTATCGCGCGCCGGCTTCAGCTCGACGATGCGCTGGCGGGCGAAGCGCCGCACCTCGCCTTCGTACTCGTCGATCGGATGGCCGGTCAGGTACAGGCCGAGGGTGTCCTTCTCGCCCTTCAGGCGTTCCTTGAGGGTCAGCTCCTTGACCTTGCGGTGGTTGGCGTAGACATCCGCCTCCGGCTCGGCGAAGACTCCGCCGAACAGGTCCATGTGCCCGCTGTCGTGGCTGCGCGCGGTCTGCTCCGCAGCCTGGATCGCTTCCTCCATCGCCGCCAGCAGCACGGCGCGGTTGAGGTCGACGGTAGCCTGGTAGGCCTTTAGCTCGTCGTGGTAGTGCGGCCCCAGGCGATCCAGCGCACCGGCGCGGATCAGCGCCTCCAGGGTGCGTTTGTTGATGCGCTTGAGGTCGACGCGGTCGCAGAAGTCGAACAGGGTGTTGAACGGCCCGCCTTCGGCGCGGCATTCGGTGATCGCCTCCACCGGCCCCTCGCCGACGCCCTTGATCGCACCCAGGCCATAGACGATCCGGCCATCGTCGTCGACGGTGAAGCGGAACTCGGAGTTGTTCACGTCCGGCGCCACGATGCGCAGCTTCATGTGCCGGCATTCTTCGATCAGCGTCACCACCTTGTCGGTGTTCTGCATATCCGCGGTGAGTACCGCGGCCATGAACGGCGCCGGGAAGTGGGTCTTCAGCCAAGCGGTCTGGTAGGAGACCAGGCCGTAGGCTGCCGAGTGTGACTTGTTGAAGCCGTAGCCGGCGAATTTTTCCACCAGGTCGAAGATGTTGCCCGCGAGATCGGCATCGATGCCGTTGTTCTTGCAACCCTCGATGAAACCGCCGCGCTGCTTGGCCATTTCCTCGGGCTTCTTCTTGCCCATCGCCCGGCGCAGCATGTCCGCGCCACCGAGGGTATAGCCGGCCATGACCTGGGCGATCTGCATCACCTGTTCCTGGTACAGGATGATGCCGTAGGTGGGTTTGAGCACCGGCTCCAGGCCGGCGTACTGGTAATCGGGGTGCGGATAGGACAGCTCGGCGCGACCGTGCTTGCGGTTGATGAAGTCGTCCACCATGCCCGACTGCAGAGGACCCGGGCGGAACAGCGCCACCAGTGCGATGAGGTCTTCCAGGCAGTCCGGCTTGAGCTTCTTGATCAGCTCCTTCATGCCGCGCGATTCGAGCTGGAACACCGCAGTGGTCTCGGCCTTCTGCAGCAGCGAATAGGTCGGCTTGTCGTCCAGCGGGATGAAGTCGATGTTCACCGGCTCCAGGCCCTTCTTGGCCTGCTCGCGGTTGATGATCTCCATCGCCCACTTGATGATGGTCAGGGTCCGCAGGCCGAGGAAGTCGAACTTCACCAGGCCGGCCGCCTCCACGTCGTCCTTGTCGAACTGGGTCACCAGGCCGCCGCCTTCCTCGTCGCAGGCGATCGGCGAGAAGTCGGTCAGCTTGGTCGGCGCGATCACCACGCCACCAGCGTGCTTGCCGGTACCGCGGGTGATGCCTTCCAGCTTGAGGGCCATCTCCCAGATCTCGGCGGCTTCCTCGTCGCTCTTGAGGAAGTCGCGGAGCATTTCTTCCTGCTCGTAGGCCTTATCCAGGGTCATGCCGACTTCGAACGGAATCATCTTCGACAGCCGGTCGGCGAGACCGTAGGACTTGCCCTGGACCCGCGCCACGTCGCGTACCACCGCCTTCGCCGCCATGGTGCCGAAGGTGATGATCTGGCTCACCGCGTTGCGCCCGTAGGCGTCGGCCACGTAGTCGATCACCCGGTCGCGGCCCTCCATGCAGAAGTCGACGTCGAAGTCGGGCATGGAGATCCGTTCCGGGTTGAGGAAACGTTCGAACAGCAGGTCGTAGGCCAGCGGATCGAGGTCGGTGATCTTCAGCACGTAGGCCACCAGCGAGCCGGCGCCCGAGCCCCGCCCGGGGCCTACCGGCACGCCGTTGTTCTTCGCCCACTTGATGAAGTCCATCACGATGAGGAAGTAACCGGGGAAACCCATCTGGATGATGATATCGAGTTCGAAGTTCAGACGGTCGACATAGACCTGGCGCTTAGCCTCGTAGTCCGGGGTGTCCTTCGGCAACAGCACCTCCAGGCGCTCCTCGAGACCTTCGAAGGAGGCGTGCCGCAGGTAGTCGTCGATGCCCATGCCATTGGGCGTGGGGAAGTCCGGCAGGAAGTACTTGCCCAGCTGCACCTCGATGTTGCAGCGCTTGGCGATCTCGACGGTGTTTTCCAACGCTTCCGGCAGGTCGCTGAACAGCTCGGCCATTTCCGCCGGCGACTTCAGGTATTGCTGGTCCGAATAGGTACGCGGCCGCCGCGGATCGTCGAGGGTCCGCCCCTCGCCGATGCAGACGCGGGTCTCGTGGGCCTCGAAGTCTTCCTGCTTGATGAAGCGCACGTCGTTGGTCGCCACCAGCGGCGCGTTACAGCGTGACGCCAGAGCCACCGCCGCGTGGAGGTGCTCCTCGTCGTTGACCCGACTGGTACGTTGCACTTCGACGTAGAAGCGCTCGGGGAACACCTCCATCCACTCGCGCAACAGCGCCTCGGCCTTGGCCTCCTCGCCGTCGAGCAGCGCGTGGCCGATCTCGCCCTCCTTGGCCGCGGACAGCGCGATCAGGCCTTCCGCCGCCTCCTTGACCCAGTCGCGCTCGATGATGATCTCGCCATTGCGCTGGCCTTCGCTCCAGCCGCGGGAAATCAGCTCGGTGAGGTTGCGATAGCCCTTCGCGTTCATCGCCAGCAGGCTCAGGCGGCTGAGCGGGCCATCTTCCTCGCGGCTGGCGAGCCAGATGTCGGCCCCGCAGATCGGCTTGATGCCGGCGCCCATGGCGGTCTTGTAGAACTTCACCAGCGAGCACATGTTGCTCTGGTCGGTGACCGCCACCGCCGGCATGCCCAGCCCCGCCACCGCCTTGGCCAGGGGCTTGACCCGGACCAGGCCGTCGACCAGGGAGAATTCGGTATGCAGACGCAGGTGAACGAAGGATACGGTCATGAAGGCCCCGGAGCAGAAATAACGCAAAAACGACAAGGCCCGGATTGTACCGGGCCCGGTGGCAAAGCTACAGGTTCAAGAGCGGACGATGCGCCTCGGCTGCGCCGAGAAACGTCGCCCGCCCCGCGCTCAGGCGCGGCGGTCGTCCCAGATGCCCGGTTCGAGCTTCTGCTGGACTTCAGGGAACTGGCTGGCGTCGAAGGTCGGCAGCTTGCCGGCCTTGCGCTGGGCGTTATAGTCCTTGGCCAGCTTGATCGCGAGGTTGGACAGCAGCAGGATGGCGATCAGGTTGGTGATCGCCATCAGGCCCATCGACACGTCGGCGAGGTTCCAGACGAACGGCAGCGAAGCCAGCGCGCCGAACATCACCATCGCCAGCACGATCAGGCGGAAGATCAACAGGCCCGCCAGGTGGTTGTGCTCGAGGAATACCAGGCAGTTCTCGGCATAGAAGTAGTTGGCGACGATCGAGGTGAAGGCGAAGAACAGGATGATCACCGCCAGGAAGTAGCGGCCCCAGTCGCCGACCTGGCTGGTCAGGGCATTCTGCACCAGCATGATGCCCTCGCCTTCCTGCGGTCCGGCCAGCAGGATGATGGCGGCGGAAGCGGTGCAGATCAGCAGGGTATCGATGAACACGCCGGCCATCTGCACGTAGCCCTGGGACGCCGGGTGCGGCGGATAGGGCGTGGCCGAGGCGGCGGCGTTGGGCGCCGAGCCCATGCCTGCTTCGTTGGAGAACAGGCCGCGCTTGAAGCCGTTGAGGATCGCCGCGCCGATGCCGCCGGCGGCGGCCTCGTGCCAGCCGAAGGCACTCTTCACCACCATCTCCAGGACGCCCGGCAGTTCGCTGAGATTGAACAGGATGATGCCCACCGCCAGCAGCAGGTAGGCCACCGCCATGAAGGGTACCGCCAGCTCGGAGAAGCGCGCGATGGAGCGCAGGCCGCCGAAGATGATCAACGCGGTGAGGATCACCACGGCGATGCCGCTGATCCAGGTCGGCACGCCGAAGGCGCCCTGCATGGCACCGGTGATGGTATTGGCCTGCACCGAGTTGAAGACGAAACCGAAGGCGATGATCAGGAAGATCGAGAACAGGATGCCCATCCAGCGCGCGCCCAGGCCCTTCTCCATGTAGTAGGCCGGGCCGCCACGGAACTGGCCCTTGTCGTCGCGAATCTTGAACAACTGGGCCAGGGTCGCCTCGACGAAGCCGGTCGCCATCCCCACCAGGGCGATCGCCCACATCCAGAACACTGCGCCGGGACCGCCGAGCGTGATCGCTACCGCCACGCCGGCGACGTTGCCGGTACCGACCCGCGCCGCCAGAGAGGTGCAGAGCGCCTGGAACGAGGAGATTCCCGAGTCGTCCGACTGGCGGCTGCCCTTGAGCACGCTGAAGGTATGGCCGAAGTGGCGGAACTGGATCAATCCCAGGCGCACAGTGAAGTACAGGCCGCAACCGACCAGCAGCCAGATGAGGATCTTGCCCCAGATAAGGCCGTTGAGCAGGTCGACGACCTGAGTGGCGAATTCTTGCATGGATAACTCCCCTGTTCCGCTTATGGCGGATTGTTGTCAGCCGACCTCCCGGGTAGAAGGCCGCGTGTTTCGGACACACACGGAATGACGTGCGAGCCGAAGGAAATTTCGCTGTGAATGGTACCTGGCAGGAAGGGGCAGGACTTTCCGCTATTGACGCCGCTCACCGCTTGTCACCAGGCGACGGATACGGTCAGTCACGCGACATCCGCTCAATTATTGAACAGGGACATCCAGCAATTCGCGAACCGGAGCAAACGAGCGTCGATGGATCGGCGTCGGGCCGAGACGGGAAAGCGCCTCGAGATGGACAGCGGTCGGATAGCCCTTGTGCCCGGCCATGCCATAGCCCGGATAGACCCGGTCCAGCTCGACCATTTCCCGGTCGCGACTGACCTTGGCCAGGATCGACGCCGCGGCGATTGCCGGTACCTGGCTGTCGCCCTTGACCACCGGCGCGCTGGGCACCGCCAGTTTCGGACAGCGATTGCCGTCGATCAGGGCCAGCCGCGGAGTCACGCTGAGGCCTTCGACCGCGCGCTGCATGGCAAGCATGGTGGCATGCAGAATGTTCAGCCGGTCGATCTCCTCGACCTCGGCGCGGGCGATGCACCAGGCCAGGGCCTTCTCGCGGATCTCTTCGAACAGCGCCTCGCGACGAGCTTCGCTGAGCTTCTTCGAGTCGTTCAGGCCGAGGATTGGGCGGCTCGGGTCGAGAATCACCGCGGCGGTGACCACCGGACCGCACAACGGACCGCGACCGACCTCGTCGACGCCCGCGACCAGATCCTCCACCAGATTGAAATCCAGGCCCAGTTGCATCAGCGGCGCTCCACCAGTTGCAGGACGGCTTCCGCCGCCTGTGCCGAAGCATCCTGGCGCAAGGCCCGATGGATGGCATCGAAGAATTCCACCTGCTGCGAGCCGTCGTCCAGCAGCGGCGAGAGGGTTGCGGCCAGCGCTTGCGGGGTGGCGGCGTCCTGGATCAGTTCCGGCACCAACAGGCGCCCGGCCAGCAGGTTCGGCAGGGAGATGTAAGGGCTTTTCACCAGGCGCTTGAGAATCCGGTACGTCAGCCCGGCGACCCGATAAGCCACCACCATGGGCCGCTTGTAGAGCAGCGCCTCGAGGGTCGCGGTACCGGAGGCGATCAGCACCGCATCGCAGGCGGCCAACGCTTCATGGGAAGCGCCGTCGAGCAGCGTCAGCGGCAGAGGCTCGCGGCCCTGGAGCATCTGCTCGATCTGTTCGCGCCGTGCAGCGCTGGCGCAGGGCAGCACGAAACGCAGGCCCGGCCGTTCGACGAGCAGGCGCTGGGCGGTGTCGAGGAACAAGGCGCCGAGCTTGCCGACCTCGCCGCCGCGACTGCCCGGCATCAGCGCCACCACCTGTCCGTCCGCCGGCAATCCGAGCCGCGCGCGGGCCGCAGCGCGATCCGCCTGCAGGGGAATGGTGTTGGCCAGGGGGTGGCCGACGAAACGCACGGGCACCCCATGCTCTTCGTAGAAACGTGCTTCGAAGGGGAACAATGCCAGCATCAGGTCGCAGGCTTCGCGAATCTTCAGCACCCGCTTCTGCCGCCAGGCCCACACCGAAGGGCTGACGTAATGCACGGTGCGCAGGCCAGCCTGGCGCAGCTTGTGTTCGACGCCGAGGGTGAAGTCGGGAGCGTCGATGCCGATCATCACATCCGGCCGGGCCTCGATGAGCGTGCGGATCAGGCGCTTGCGCCGTCGCAACAACTCCGGCAGCCGGCCCAGTACTTCGACCAGGCCCATCACCGACAGGCGCTCCATGGGGAAATAGCTGGACAGCCCTTCGGCCTCCATGCGCGGCCCACCGACGCCGATGAACTCGATATCCGGGTGCCGCGCCCGCAGCGCCTGCATCAGTCCGGACCCGAGGATGTCGCCGGAGGCCTCGCCGGCGACCAGGGCTACGCGTAATCCGTCAGCCATGGCTCAGCGGGTGATGCCGCGGGTTGCGCTCTGGATGGAATCACGGAACACCGCGACCTCGGGGAACTGGGCAGCGCTTTCGGCCAGCTCGGCCAGGGCTTCCTCGACGGTATGTCCCTGGCGATAGACCACCTTGTAGGCACGCCGCAGGGCATGGATGGCCTCGCTGCTGAAGCCGCGCCGACGCATGCCTTCGAAGTTCATGCTGCGGGCTTCGGCCGGGTTGCCGAAGACCGTCACGTAGGCCGGGACGTCCTTGCCGATGGCGCTGCCCATGCCGGAAAAGCTGTGCGCGCCGATCCGGCAGTACTGGTGCACCAGGGTGTAGCCGGACAGGATCGCCCAGTCGTCCACGTGGACATGCCCAGCCAGCGCCGTGTTGTTCACCAGGATGCAATGGTTGCCGATCACGCTGTCATGGCCGATGTGCGCATAGGCCATGATCAGATTGTGGTCGCCAATGGTGGTTTCCGCGCGATCCTGGACGGTTCCGCGATGGATGGTCACGCCTTCGCGGATCACGTTGTGGTCACCGATCACCAGGCGCGTCGGCTCGCCCTTGTATTTCAGGTCGGGAGTATCCTCGCCGACGCTGGAAAACTGGTAGATGCGGTTGTGCTTGCCGATCTTCGTGGGGCCCTTGAGCACCACGTGCGGACCGATCACCGTCCCTTCACCGATCTCCACTTCCGCCCCGACGATGGACCACGGGCCCACCTGGACGTCAGCCGCCAGCCTGGCGCTCGGATCGATGATGGCGCGAGGATCGATCAAACTCATAGTTTGCGTTCCGCACAGATGATTTCAGCCGAGCATACCGGCTTGTCGTCGACGGTAGCGTGGCAGTCGAATTTCCAGATGCTGCGCTTCACGCTGATGAACTTGGCGTGCAGTTGCAGTTGGTCGCCCGGCAGGACCGGCTGGCGGAAGCGCAGCTTGTCCGAACCGACGAAGTAGTAAAGGGTGCCGTCGGCGGGCTTCACGTCGAGCATCTTGAAACCGAGGATACCGGCCGCCTGGGCCATCGCCTCGATGATCAGCACGCCCGGCATGATCGGGTGCTCGGGGAAATGTCCGTTGAAGAACGGCTCATTGATACTGACATTCTTGTAGGCGCGAATGCGCTTGCCCTCGATGTCCAGCTCTACCACCCGATCCACCAGCAGGAAAGGATAGCGATGAGGCAGGTATTCGCGAATCTCGTTGATGTCCATCATGTTAGGGGGAGCCTGTTCAGAAAAGGGTGACGCAAAAAACGTCAATTACGCATCAGATGAAGCGTCACCGCTTGAGGTCACGGCAGCCAGGCGTTTTTCCAGCTGCTGAAGTCGACGCGCCATGTCGTCCAGTTGACGAATGCGCGCGGCGCTTTTTTTCCATTCGGCCGCCGGTTGCATGGCGGTACCGGAGGAATACGATCCCGGCTCGGTGATCGAGCGGGTCACCATGGTCATGCCGGTCACGAAAACGTTGTCGCAGATCTCGATATGGCCGACCAGGCCAACGCCGCCGGCGAGCATGCAATGCCTGCCGATCTTGGCGCTGCCGGAAATGCCGACGCAAGCGGCCATGGCGGTATGATCGCCGATCTGCACGTTGTGCGCGATCATGATCTGGTTGTCCAGCTTCACACCGTTGCCGATCAGCGTATCGGACAGTGCTCCACGGTCGATGGTGGTGTTCGCGCCGATCTCGACGTCGTCACCGATGGTCACCCCGCCGATCTGGGCGATCTTCTGCCAGACGCCCTTCTCGTTGGCGAAACCGAAACCTTCGCCGCCGATCACCGCGCCCGACTGGATACTCACCCGCGCGCCGATGGTGACGTCGTGGTAGAGCGTGACCCGCGGCGCCAGCCAGCCGCCTTCGCCGATCACGCTACGGGCGCCGATTACGCAGTGCGCGCCGATGCTGACGCCAGCGCCGATGCGGGCGCCACTCTCGATCACCGCATAGGCGCCGACGCTGGCGCTCGGATCGACCTCGGCGTCCGCCGCGACGATGGCGGTGGGATGGATACCGGCGGCCGCCTTCGGTTTGCGATCGAACAGGTGCGACAGGCTGGCATAGGCCAGGTAGGGATTGGCCACCACCAGCGCGGTACCGGAGAACCCGTTGGCGTCGGCAGCCGTCAGCAGGACGGCGCCGGCACGGCTTTCGGGCAGGTACTTGCGATACTGCGGGTTGGCCAGGAAGCTCAGCTGAGCCGGTCCGGCCTCCTGCAAGGTCGCCAGGCCCTGGATCGGCAGGTCCGCGTCGCCACGGAGTTCCGCGCCGACATGCGCGGCCAGCTGGCCCAGGGTGTAGGACAAGGTGCTCATCATCAACGCAGCTGGTTCATCCGCTCGATCACCTGGCGGGTGATGTCGTATTGCGGCTTGACGTCGACCACGGCGCCACGCTCGATGACCATGTCGTAGCCGCCTTTCTTGATGGTTTCCTCGACGGCCTGGTCCAGCTTCGGCTTGAGCTTCTTCAACATGTCGCGGTCGGCGGCGGCCTTCGACTCGTTCAGTTCCTTGGACTGGAACTGGAAGTCACGGGCCTTCTGCTTGAAGTCCAGCTCGGCCTTCTCGCGGTCGCCCTGGGACATCTTGCTGCCGTTGGAAACCAGCTTGTCCTGCAGCGCCTTGGCGTCGCGTTCGAGGTTCTTCAGCTTGTTCAGCTGGGGGCCGAACTTCTTCTCGGCATCCACGGCGTATTGCTTGGCGGCATCGGACTCGAGCAGCGCCATCTGGTAGTTGAGCACCGCGATCTTCATTTCAGCGAACGCCGAAGGAGCCGCCATGATGGCTGCGGTGATCAGGACGAACTGGGTGAACTTACGCACGATGCACTCCTGCACAAAGCATGGTTTCGTTACTCGGTACTACGTACAAATCAGAAGGTCTGGCCCAGGGAGAACTGGAAGACCTGGGTTTCCGCGTTGTCCGGCTTCTTGATCGGCGTCGCCAGGCTGAAGCTCAGCGGGCCCAGCGCGGTGATCCAGGTCAGGCCGACGCCCACGGAACTGGCGAGGTTGTCGGTCTTGATGCCGTCGCAGTTCTGAGTGGTCTTGGTCGGGCAATCGGTATCGAAGGTGCTACCCACGTCCCAGAACAGCACGGTACGCAACTGGCGCTGGTCCTTGACGAACGGTAGCGGGAACAGCAGCTCGGCGCCGCCGGTGATCAGGATGTTACCACCGAAGGCTTCGGGATCCTGGTCTGGATCCCTGACGGTTCCAGGTCGACCACCTTCCGCCTCTCCACGGCTCGGAGTACTACGAGGCCCCAGCGTGCTGTCCTTGAAGCCCCGCACCGAGTTGAAGCCGCCGGCGTAGTAGTTCTCGTAGAACGGCAGGCGCTCGGTGGATCCGTAGCCGTCGCCATAGCCCAACTCGGTGTGGAAGCGCATGGTGTAGTTGTCGGTCAGCGGGGCGAAGACCTGCCCGCGGTAGTCGATCTTGTAGAACGACAGGTCGCTGCCCGGCAGGGTGGTTTCCAGGGTCAGGCTCTGCGAGTGACCACGGGTGGCCAGCACGCCCTTGTTCAGGGTCGATTCGGACCAGCCGATGGAAGCCTTGAAGTTGGTGAAGTTGTCGCCTTCCTTGTCGAGGAAGTCGTAGATCTCGTCCACGGTGTAGCGGCCGGTGTCGATCTGGTCGCGCTGCACGCTCAGGCCATAGGTCAGGCGCGAGGTCTCGCTGATCGGGTAGCCGATGCTCATGCCGGCGCCCAGGCTGTTCACCGAGTAGCTGGCGACGTCGACGTCGAGCTCGTCGTAGTCGGTCTTCCGGTAGAAGGCGTTGTAGCCGAGGCTGACACCGTCGACAGTCCAGTAGGGGTCGACGAAGCCGAAGTTGTAGCGGGTCTGGTATTCGCTGCGGGTCAGGCCGATGCTGACCTTGTTGCCGGTACCCAGGAAGTTGTTCTGGCTGATCGAGCCACCGAGGATCAGGCCGGCGCTCTGGGCGAAGCCGACGCTGGCGGTGATCGAGCCGGACGGTTGCTCTTCGACGCTGTAGTTGACGTCGACCTGGTCGTCGGTGCCGGGAACCGCCGGGGTCTCGACGTTGACTTCCTTGAAGTAGCCGAGGCGTTCCAGGCGGGCCTTGGACTGGTCGATCAGGTAGGTGGAGGCCCAGCCGCCCTCCATCTGGCGCATTTCGCGGCGCAGCACTTCGTCTTCGGTCTTGGTGTTGCCGCGGAAGTTGATGCGGTTGACGTAGGCGCGCTTGCCCGGGTCGACGACGAAGGTCACCGAGACGGTCTTGTCGTCGTCATGGGCTTCCGGCACGCCGTTGACGTTGGCGAAGGTGTAGCCCTCGTTGCCCAGGCGACGGGTGATCAGGTCGGAGGTGGTGGTCATCACCTTGCGCGAGAACACCTGGCCCTTCTGCACCAGCAGCAGGCGCTTCACTTCCTCTTCCGGCACCTTCAGGTCGCCGGTCAGCTTCACGTCGCGGATGGTGTACTTCTCACCCTCGTTGATGTTGACGGTGATGTAGACGTGCTTCTTGTCCGGGGTGATGGATACCTGGGTGGAGGCGATATCCATGTTGATGTAGCCGCGGTCCAGGTAATAGGAGCGCAGGCGCTCGAGGTCGCCGGAGAGCTTTTCGCGGGCGTACTTGTCGTCGTTCTTGAAGAACGACAGCCAGTTGGTGGTCTTCAGTTCGAACAGGTCGGTCAGGTCTTCTTCGGAGAAGACGGTGTTGCCCACCACGTTGATGTGGGAAATCGCGGCGACCGTGCCTTCGTTGATGTTGATCTTCAGCGCGACGCGGTTGCGCGGCTGCGGGATCACTTCCGCGTTGATCTCGGCCGAGTAGCGGCCCTGGGCCACGTACTGGCGTTGCAGCTCGTTGCGCACGCCTTCGAGGGTGGCGCGCTGGAAGATCTCGCCCTCGGCCAGGCCGGACTGTTTCAGGCCCTTGAGCAGGTCTTCCTTGGAAATCGCCTTGTTGCCCTCGATCTCGATACTGGAGATCGACGGGCGCTCGACTACAGTGACTACCAGCACGTTGCCATCGCGGCCGAGCTGGATGTCCTGGAAGAAACCGGTCTTGAACAGGGAGCGGGTGGCCTGGACCAGGGCCTGGTCGTCGATGGTCTCGCCGACGTTCAGCGGCAGGGCGGCGAACACGCTACCGGCGGACACGCGCTGCAGGCCATTGACCCGGATATCGGAAACAGTGAAGGACTCGGCGTGAACCTCGGCGATCATCAGCGCTGACAGCAGCGCGGGTAGCAGAAAGCGTTTCATGGAGTCCTTTTTTTCCAACTGACAAATAGAGAATCTGCCGCAAAGGGCGGCAGATTCGAATTCAACATGACTACAGACGACTCAGATCGTTGACCAGAGCGAGCAACATCACGCCAACGACCAGACTGATGCCGATCTGCATCCCCCAAGCCTGTACCCGTTCGGATAATGGGCGCCCGCGCACCCACTCAACCAGATAGAACAGCAGATGCCCGCCATCGAGGACAGGGATCGGCAGCAGGTTGAGAACCCCCAAGCTAATGCTCAGATAGGCCAGGAAATTGAGAAAATCCCCCACGCCAGACTGGGCTGAAGCGCCCGCCACTTTAGCAATGGTTATCGGCCCGCTCAAGTTTTTTACCGAGAGCTCGCCGAGCAACATTTTCTTTATGGAGTCGAGCGTTAGCAGGCTCATGGTCCAGGTTCGGGAAAGCGCCTGACCCACCGCCTCCAGCGGTCCGTAGCTCACTTCGCGGAGCATTTCCGCCGGCCATTCGGTACCGGCGACCCCCGCCCCCATGTAGCCGCTCCGGGCCTTGCCCTCGCCGCGCACCGCCAGCTCCAGGGCAACATCCAGCACTTCGCCGTCGCGCAGTACCTTGAGCTGGACGCGCTGCCCGGGACGGGCACGGACGCTGTCCACCACCTGCTGCCAGTCGTCGACGGCGATGCCATCGATGCTCTGCAAGCGGTCGCCGAGCTTCAGCCCGGCGGCCTGCGCCGGCCCCTTGGGGTCGAGTTCGGCCAGCACCGGCGGCAAGGCCGGCCGCCAGGGCCGGATGCCCAGCGAGGCAATGGGATCGGGATTGTCCTCGCCCTTCAGCCAGCCATCCAGACGCACCTGGTGGGTGGAATCGACATTCGAGCCCTTTTCCTGCACCCGCACTTCCAGCGTACCGCTCTCGCCGAGACGGCGAACCAGCTGCAGGTTGACCCCGCTCCAGCCGGTGACGGGCTCGCCGTCCACCGCCAGCAGTTCCTGCCCGGCCTCCAGGCCGGCCTGGGCGGCCAGGCTCTCCGGCGCCACGGAACCGATGACCGGGCGCACCTGCTGGCTACCGAGCAGGGCGACGCCCCAGAAGAACAGAATCGCCAGTAGGAAATTGGCGATGGGACCAGCCGCGACGATGGCGATCCGCTGACGGACCGTCTTGCGATTGAAGGACTGTTCGAGCAGATGGGCCGGTACTTCCGCCTCGCGCTCGTCGAGCATCTTGACGTAGCCGCCCAGCGGAATGGCCGCCACCACGAACTCGGTGCCGTGCCGGTCGTGCCAGCGCACCAGCGGCGTGCCGAAGCCGACGGAGAAGCGCAGGACCTTCACCCCGCAGCGTCGCGCGACCCAGAAGTGGCCGAATTCGTGGAACGTCACCAGCACGCCCAGGGCCACCAGGGTACCGACGATCATGTAAAGCGCACTCATCTCCTACCTCCAGGCCGTCCGAAGACTAGCCGGCGTGTCGGGTCAACCATTGCCCGGCGACCGAACGGGCGCGGCGATCGGCGGCCAGGACCTGATCGAGCGATTCGACTGCGGTCACCGCCTCGCGGTTCAGCACGTCCTCGATGATAACCGCGATGTCGCTGAAGCGGATGCGCCGCTCGAGAAATGCGGCCACGGCCACCTCGTTCGCGGCATTCAACATGGCCGGGGCGCTGCCGCCGGTTTCCGCGGCCTGGCTCGCCAGGCGCAGGCAGGGGAAGCGCTGCTCGTCGGGGCGCTGAAAATCCAGGCGACCGACGGCGAACATGTCCAGCGGCGAAACGCCGGAATCGATTCGCTCCGGCCAGGCCATGGCATAGGAAATCGGCGTGCGCATGTCCGGATTGCCGAGCTGGGCGATCACCGAGCCGTCGATGTAGTCCACCATCGAGTGGATCACGCTCTGCGGGTGGATCACCACCTCGACCTGGCTCGGCTGGGCGTCGAACAGCCAGCACGCCTCGATCAGTTCGAGCCCCTTGTTCATCATGCTGGCGGAATCGACGGAAATCTTCCGCCCCATCGACCAGTTCGGGTGCGCACAAGCCTGCTCCGGCGTCACCGAAGCGAGTTGCTCCAGCGGCGTCTCGCGGAACGGGCCGCCGGAGGCGGTCAAGAGGATCCGGCGCACGCCGACCCGCTCCAGGCCATCGGCATAATTGCGCGGCAGCGACTGGAAGATCGCGTTGTGCTCGCTGTCGATCGGCAGGAGCACCGCGCCGCTGCGCTTGACCGCCTGCATGAACAGCGCGCCGGACATCACCAGCGCTTCCTTGTTGGCCAGCAGTACGCGCTTGCCGGCCTCGACGGCCGCCAGGGTCGACGGCAGCCCGGCGGCGCCGACGATGGCCGCCATTACCATGTCCACTTCGGGCGCGCTGGCCACTTCGCACAACGCCTGCTCGCCGAACAGCACCCGGGTGCGGATACCCGCCGCGGCGAGCGAGCCCTGCAAGGCGATCGCCGCGGCCTGCTCCGGCACCACCGCATAGACGGGGCGGTGCCTGAGGCACAGCGCCTCGAGTTCGGCCAGGCGGCTGAAGCCGGTCAGGGCGAAGGCTTCGTAACGATCGGGATGACGCTGGACGACGTCCAGGGTGCTCAGGCCGATCGAGCCGGTCGCGCCGAGCACGCTGATCCGCTGCGGTCGACTCATGGCGCACCCCAGCCGGCGGCCCAGAGCAGGGCCGCGAATACCGGGATGGCTGCCGTCAGGCTGTCGATGCGATCCAGCACGCCACCGTGGCCGGGCAGCAGGTTGCTGCTGTCCTTGATTCCGGACTGGCGCTTGAACATGCTTTCGGTGAGGTCGCCAACGATCGAGACGAACACCACCAGCGCCGCGCCGAGCAGGGCCAGGAGCAGCGCGCCGAGGGACCAGCCGCGGTAGAGGCCGACCGCCAGGGTGATCGCCAGGCTGGCCGCCAGGCCGCCGTAAACGCCTTCCCAGCTCTTGCCGGGGCTGACCCGCGGCGCCAGCTTGCGCTTGCCGAAGGCCTTGCCGGAGAAGTAGGCGCCGATATCCGCGCCCCAGACCAGCACCATCACGGCGATGATCAGGCCATTGGCCAGCGGCCACTGCTTGAGCAGGACCAGCCCCTGCCAGGCCGGCAACAGGATCAGCAGGCCCATGCCCAGGCGGCGCCAGCGTCCGCCCCAGTAGCCGACGCTTTCCGGGTAGGTGAGCACCAGCACAGTGGCCAGCGTCCACCAGACCAACGCCAGCAGCAGCACGGCTCCGGCAAGCTGCGGCAGATGGTAGAGAGCGACCATCAGTACGGCGACCGTCGCCGCGTAGGCAACGCGGCCGAACTGCTGTTCATAGCCGGCCAGGCGTGCCCATTCCCAGGCCCCCAGGCTCACCACCGCGCCGATGAACAGGGCGAAGAACGCCCCTTCGAGAAGGAAAAAACCACCCAGCGCGATGGGCAGGAGCACCAGCGCCGTGATGATCCGTTGTTTCAGCATGACGGACGGGCCTCGGCCTCGACTTGCTCGCTGGTCTTGCCGAAGCGGCGCTGGCGCTTGGAGAAATCCGCCAGGGCAGCCCGCATCGCCGCGTGCTTGAAGTCGGGCCAGAACAGGTCGGAGAAATACAGCTCGGCGTAGGCCAGCTGCCAGAGAAGGAAATTGCTGATGCGATGCTCGCCGCCAGTGCGGATGCACAGGTCGGGCAGCGGCTGGTCGCCGGTCACCAGGCAGCCCTGGAGCAGCTCGGCGGAGATATCGTCCGCCGCCAGGTGCCCGCCCTGGACCTCGCGCGCCAGGCGCTGTGCGGCCTGGACGATGTCCCACTGGCCGCCGTAGTTGGCGGCGACCTGGAGGAGGAAACGGGTATTGCCGGCAGTGGCGGCTTCCGCTTCGCGCATGGCCGCCTGCAACTCCGGATGGAAACGCGTGCGATCGCCGATGATGCGCAGGCGGATGCCGTTCTCGTCGAGCTTGCGCACCTCGCGGCGCAGGGCCACGAGAAACAGCTCCATCAGCGCGCTGACTTCGTCCGCCGGACGCTGCCAGTTCTCGCTGGAGAACGCGAACAGGGTGAGGACCTCGACCCCTGCCTCGGCGCAGACCTCGATCACCGCCCTGACGGCATCGACACCGGCCTTGTGGCCGGCGACGCCGGGCAGAAGACGCTTCTTCGCCCAGCGATTGTTACCGTCCATGATAATGGCCACGTGGCGTGGCACGCACACATCCTTCCGGGTCTTTTCCATGACGTCAGCCCGGCCTCAGACAGCCATGAGGTCCGCTTCTTTGGCTTCCAGTGCCTTCTCGATCTCACCGATGAACTTGTCGGTCAGCTTCTGCACGTCGTCGCCGGCGCGGCGCTCTTCGTCCTCGCTGATTTCCTTTTCCTTCTGCAGGTCCTTCAGCTGGGCCAGCGCATCGCGACGGATGTTGCGCACGGAAACCCGCGCCTGCTCGGCCTCGGCACGCGCCTGCTTGGTGTAGCCCTTGCGGGTCTCCTCGGTCAGGGCCGGCATCGGTACGCGGATGGTGGTGCCGGCGGTGGCCGGGTTGAGCCCCAGGTCGGAGGTCATGATGGCCTTCTCGACCGCCTGGATCATGCTCTTGTCGAACACGGCCAGGGCCAGGGTGCGGGAGTCTTCCACGGTGACGTTGGCGACCTGGCGCAGCGGCGTATCGGCCCCGTAATAGGAAACCATCACGCTATCCAGGATGCTCGGATGCGCGCGACCGGTACGAATCTTCGCGAAGGCATGGCCCAGCGCTTCCAGGGTCTTGCCCATGCGCTCCTGCGCTTCCTTCTTGATCTCGTTGATCATTCTCAACCCTCCTCGATCAGGGTGCCTTCGGCACCACCAACAACAATATTCAGCAATGCGCCCGGCTTGTTCATGTTGAACACCCGCAGCGGCATGTTCTGGTCACGGCACAGGCAGATGGCGGTCAGGTCCATCACGCCGAGCTTGCGGTCGAGCACTTCATCATAGGTCAGGCGCTCGAACTTCTCGGCATTCGGGTCCTTGAACGGGTCGGCAGTGTACACGCCATCGACCTTGGTAGCCTTAAGGACCACGTCGGCGTCGATCTCGATGGCGCGCAGGCAAGCCGCCGAGTCGGTGGTGAAGAACGGGTTGCCGGTACCGGCGGAGAAGATCACCACCTCGCCACCGCCGAGGTGGCGCATGGCCTTGCGGCGGTCGTAGTGGTCGGTCACACCGACCATGGAGATCGCCGACATCACCAGCGCGGGGATGTTCGAGCGCTCCAGCGCATCGCGCATCGCCAGGCCGTTCATCACGGTGGCCAGCATCCCCATGTGGTCGCCGGTCACCCGGTCCATGCCGGCCGCGGACAGCGCCGCGCCGCGGAACAGGTTGCCGCCGCCGATGACCAGGCCGACCTGCACGCCGATCCCGACCAACTGGCCGATTTCCAGCGCCATGCGGTCCAGCACCTTGGGATCGATGCCGAACTCCTCCGAGCCCATCAGGGCTTCGCCGCTCAACTTTAGAAGAATGCGTTTATAGCGAGGTTGACGAGCGCTCAGTTGCTGAGCCATGACCTTTTCTCCTGCGGCGATAAAAATACGTGACGGCCGGGCCGTCGTGGGCGGAGACGACTTTGCGCCTGCGTTGCGTGCGAGCCCGCCGAGCGGGCCGGCAACGCGGAAGCTGCCCCGAACGCTTCCCCATTTGACGAAGAGGCCGCACGCATCAGCGGGCAGCCTCTTCCGGGGCGACAGTCGAAACCGTCTTTGTTACTGCTTGGTGGCGGCTACTTGAGCGGCAACTTCGGCAGCGAAGTCCACTTCGGCCTTCTCGATGCCTTCGCCCACTTCGTAACGAACGAAGGAAACGATTTCGGCGCCAGCCTGCTTGGCCAGGTCGCCGACCTTCACTTCCGGGTTCTTCACGAAAGGCTGCTCGACCAGGCTCGCTTCGGCGAGGAACTTGCTGATGCGGCCCTTGACCATGTTCTCGACGATGTTCTCCGGCTTGCCGGCGATCTTGTCGGCGTTCAGCGCCAGGAAGATTTCCTTCTCTTTCGCGATCGCTTCTTCGGAAACTTCCGAAGCGCTCAGGAACTGCGGGTTGCTGGCGGCGACATGCATGGCGATGTCCTTGGCCAGTTCCGGGTTGCCGCCTTTCAGGTTGACCACGACACCGATGCGGTGGCCGTGCAGGTAGGCGCCGACCACGTCGCCCTCGACGCGGGTCAGGCGGCGGATGTTGACGTTCTCGCCGGTCTTGGCGACCAGGGCCAGACGAGCCTCCTCACGCGCTTCGACCAGCGGAGCGGCGTCGGTCAGCTTCTCGTTGAAGGCCTTTTCCAGGCTCTCGGCGACGAAGCCCTTGAAGTCGTCCTGGAGGGCCAGGAAGTCGGTCTGGGAGTTGACTTCGATGATCACGGCGGCCTTGTTGTCGGCAGCGATCTTGACGGCGATCGAGCCTTCGGCGGCAATGTTGCCGGCCTTCTTGGCAGCCTTGATCGCACCGGCAGCGCGCATGTCGTCGATGGCCTTCTCGATGTCGCCGCCAGCGGCGGTCAGCGCCTTCTTGCACTCCATCATGCCCAAGCCGGTACGCTCGCGCAGTTCTTTAACCATGGCTGCAGTAATTTCTGCCATTTCGAAATCCTCTTGAGTGGTAGCTCTCAAAAAACCTTTGTGCCCGGCCTGCCGGGCAGAAACTCAAAGGTGGCAAAAAGGGGGCCTAGCCCCCTTCCTGCGCACCGTCGGACGTCTGAACGTCCCGGAATCAGCCTTCGGCGGATTCGGCCGGCGCTTCCTCGACGAACTCGTCGGCGCTGGTGGCAGCGCCCTGCTTGCCGCGGATTACCGCTTCGGCCATCGAGTTCAGGTAGAGTTGCACGGCGCGGATGGCATCATCGTTACCGGGAATTACATAGTCGACGCCTTCCGGGCTGCTGTTGGTATCGACAACGCCGATGACCGGGATGCCCAGCTTGTTGGCTTCGGTGATGGCGATGCGCTCGTGGTCGACGTCGATCACGAACAGAGCGTCCGGCAGGCCGCCCATGTCCTTGATGCCGCCCAGGCTGCGCTCGAGCTTCTCGAGGTCACGGCTGCGCATCAGGGCTTCTTTCTTGGTCAGCTTGTCGAAGGTGCCGTCCTGGGACTGGGTTTCCAGGTCGCGCAGGCGCTTGATCGACTGACGGATGGTCTTGTAGTTGGTGAGCATGCCGCCCAGCCAGCGATGGTCGACGTACGGCATGCCGCAACGAGCGGCTTCCTCGCGAACGATCTTGCCGGCGGAACGCTTGGTGCCGACGAACAGGATCTTGTTCTTGCCAGCGGCCAGGCGCTCAACGAAGGTCAGGGCCTCGTTGAACATCGGCAGGGTCTTTTCGAGGTTGATGATATGGATCTTGTTGCGCGCGCCGAAAATGAACTTGCCCATTTTCGGGTTCCAGTAACGGGTCTGGTGGCCGAAGTGCACACCGGCCTTCAGCATATCGCGCATGTTGACTTGGGACATGATAGTTCCTCGATAAGTCGGGTTAGGCCTCCACGCATCCCAATGACCAACCCTTGCGGGCACCCAGGCCATCGTGTCGATGCATGTGTGGGTTTGTGCTCCGGAAAAGGCCGCAGCCTCGGAGCGGGGCGCTTTATACCATAACCGTGGACGCAGTGAAACCCGCCGCGGATGGCCGGGCGGGAGTAGATCGGTCGGTCAGGTCTGCTAGAATCGCGTATTCCTTATTATTCATGCGTGCTTGCACGCCCGAAGAGAATTCGCATGACCGTCACCATCAAGACGCCGGACGATATCGAGAAGATGCGCATCGCCGGCCGCCTGGCCGCCGAAGTGCTGGAAATGATCGGCGAACACATCAAGCCCGGCGTGACCACCGAGGAGCTGGACCGCATCTGCCACGACTATATCGTCAACGAGCAGAAGGCGATTCCCGCCCCGCTGAACTACAAGGGCTTTCCCAAGTCGATCTGCACCTCGATCAACCATGTGGTCTGCCATGGCATCCCCAACGAGAAGCCGCTGAAGGAAGGCGACATCCTCAACGTCGACATCACCGTCATCAAGGACGGCTACCACGGCGACACCAGCAAGATGTTCCTGGTCGGCAAGACCCCGGAATGGGCCGACCGCCTCTGCCAGATCACCCAGGAATGCATGTACAAGGGCATTTCCGTGGTGCGTCCGGGCGCGCACCTGGGCGATATCGGCGAAATCATCCAGAAGCACGCGGAAAAGAACGGCTTCTCGGTGGTCCGCGAATACTGCGGCCATGGCATCGGCAAGGTGTTCCACGAGGAGCCGCAGGTCCTCCACTACGGTCGTGCGGGTACCGGCATCGAGCTGAAGGAAGGCATGATCTTCACCATCGAGCCGATGATCAACCAGGGCCGCCCGGAGACCCGCCTGCTCGGCGACGGCTGGACCGCGATCACCAAGGATCGCAAGCTGTCCGCGCAATGGGAGCACACCGTGCTGGTCACCGCCGATGGCTACGAGATCCTCACCCTGCGCAACGACGAAACCTTCCCGCGCACCTCGGCCGCCTGATCCGGCCCGGCTTTTGCTGCCAGCCGTGCGCCTCGACGCCCCGCCCCATTCCGGCGGGGCCGACGCCCCGATTCGGCGCAGCGCGCGCACCAATACAGCGCAAAAACGCACCAAGACGGGGCGCTCGCGTATCGAACCCAACCGCTAGCAGATAAAGGAAGGCCGCATGCCGCAGGTGGATCCCGAATTGTTCGATCGCGGGCAGTTCCAGGCGGAACTGGCCTTGAAGTCCAGCCCGATCGCCGCCTTCAAGAAGGCCATCCGGCAATTCCGCGAAGTGCTCGACAACCGCTTCAACAGCGGCCGCGACATCCGCCGCCTGATCGAAGATCGCGCCTGGTGCGTCGACCAGATCCTGCAACAGGCCTGGCAGCGCTTCGACTGGGGAGACGACGCCGACATCGCCCTGGTCGCCGTGGGCGGCTACGGCCGCGGCGAACTCCACCCCTACTCCGACGTCGACCTGCTGATCCTCCTCGACAGCGAGGACCAGGAGAGCTTCCGCGAGCCGATCGAAGGCTTCCTCACCCTGCTCTGGGACATCGGCCTGGAAGTCGGCCAGAGCGTGCGCTCGGTGCAGCAGTGCGCGGAGGAAGCACGCGCCGACCTGACGGTGATCACCACCCTCATGGAATGCCGCACCATCTGCGGCCCTGACAGCCTGCGCCAGCGCATGCTGCGGGTTACCGGCAGCGCGCACATGTGGCCGAGCAAGGAGTTCTTCCTGGCCAAACGCCACGAACAGCAGCGCCGCCACGCCAAGTACAACGACACCGAGTACAACCTCGAGCCCAACGTCAAGGGCTCCCCCGGCGGCCTGCGCGACATCCAGACCATCCTCTGGATGGCCCGCCGCCAGTTCGGCAGCCTCAACCTGCACGCCCTGGTGCGCGAAGGCTTCCTGGTGGAAAGCGAGTGCAGCATGCTGGCTTCCAGCCAGGAGTTCCTCTGGCGGGTCCGCTATGCCCTGCACATGCTCGCCGGGCGCGCCGAGGATCGCCTGCTGTTCGATCACCAGCGCAGCATCGCCCGTCTGTTCGGCTACGAAGACAACGACGTCAAGCTGGCGGTCGAACGCTTCATGCAGAAGTACTACCGGGTGGTGATGGCGATCTCCGAGCTGAACGACCTGATCATCCAGCACTTCGAGGAAGTCATCCTGCCCTGCGAGCAGCCGGTGCAGATCCAACCGCTGAACAGTCGCTTCCAGTTGCGCGACGGCTACATCGAGGTGACGCACCCGAACGTCTTCAAGCGCACCCCGTTCGCCCTCCTGGAAATCTTCGTGCTGATGGCCCAGCACCCGGAAATCAAGGGCGTGCGCGCCGACACCATTCGCCTGCTGCGCGACAGCCGACACCTGATCGACGACGAGTTCCGCCACGACATCCGCAACACCAGCCTGTTCATCGAGCTGTTCAAGAGCAGCCAGGGTATCCACCGCAACCTGCGGCGGATGAACCGCTACGGCATCCTCGGTCGCTACCTGCCGGAGTTCGGCCATATCATCGGGCAGATGCAGCACGACCTGTTCCATATCTATACGGTGGACGCCCACACCCTCAACCTGATCAAGCACCTGCGCAAGCTGAATCGGCCGGAGATGGCCGAGAAATATCCGCTGGCGAGCAAGATCATCGATCGTCTGCCCAAGCCGGAACTGATCTACATCGCTGGCCTCTACCACGACATCGCCAAGGGCCGTGGCGGCGACCACTCGGAACTCGGTGCGGTGGACGCCGAGGCCTTCTGCCAGAGCCACCAGTTGCCGCTCTGGGACACCCAACTGGTGTCCTGGCTGGTGCAGAACCACCTGGTGATGTCGACCACCGCGCAACGCAAGGACCTCTCCGACCCGCAGGTGATCTTCGATTTCGCCCAACTGGTCGGCGACCAGACCCACCTCGACTACCTGTACGTGCTCACCGTGGCCGACATCAACGCCACCAACCCGACGCTCTGGAACTCCTGGCGCGCCAGCCTGCTCCGGCAGCTCTACACCGAGACCAAGCGCGCCCTGCGCCGCGGCCTGGAGAACCCGGTGGACCGCGAGGAGCAGATCCGCCAGACGCAGACCGCGGCCCTCGACCAACTGGTACGCAACGGCATCGACCAGGACGATGCCGAGCAGTTATGGAGCCAGCTCGGCGACGACTACTTCCTGCGCCACACCGCCGGCGACGTGGCCTGGCACACCGAGGCGATCCTCCAGCACCCGGACGACGGCACGCCGCTGGTGCTGATCAAGGAAACCACCCAGCGCGAGTTCGAGAGCGGTTCGCAGATATTCATCTACGCCGCCGACCAGCACGATTTCTTCGCGGTCACCGTGGCCGCCATGGACCAGCTCAACCTGAGCATCCAGGACGCGCGGATCATCACCTCCACCAGCCAGTTCACCCTCGATACCTATATCGTGCTCGACGCCGACGGCGACTCCATCGGCAACAACCCGGAGCGCATCGCCGAGATCCGCGAGGGGCTTATCGACGCATTGAAGAACCCCGACGACTACCCGACCATCATCCAGCGCCGGGTGCCGCGCCAGCTCAAGCATTTCGCCTTCGCCCCGCAGGTGACCATCTCCACCGACGCGCTGCGCCAGGTCTCGGTGCTCGAAGTCATCGCCCCCGACCGCCCCGGCCTGCTGGCGCGGATCGGCGGCATCTTCCTGGATTTCGACCTGTCGGTGCAGAACGCCAAGATCGCCACCCTCGGCGAGCGCGTGGAGGACGTCTTCTACATCACCGATGCGCGCAACCAGCCGCTCGCCGACCCCGACCTGTGCAAACGCCTGCAGGCCGCCCTGGTCGAGCAGCTGTCACAAGACAACGGACGGGACACCCTGCCTACCCGGATAAACTTCTGAGAAGCCTTGCCAACGCCATGAATACCGCACTCGACAACCTCCAGCCCTACCCCTTCGAGAAGCTCCGCGCCCTGCTCGGCGGCGCCCGGCCGCCCGCGACGCTGAAGCCGATCGCACTGTCCATCGGCGAGCCCAAGCACCGCTCGCCGAGCTTCGTCGCCGAAACCCTGGCGGAGAACCTGGACCAGCTCGCGGTCTACCCGACCACCCTCGGCCTGCCGGCCCTGCGCGAAGCCATCGCGCGCTGGTGCGAGCGGCGCTTCTCGGTACCGGCCGGCTGGCTGGATGCGGCGCGCCACGTACTGCCGGTGAACGGTACCCGCGAGGCGCTGTTCGCCTTCACCCAGACCGTGGTCCGCCGCAGCGAGCCCGGCGAGGCGCCCGGCCTGGTGGTCAGCCCGAACCCGTTCTACCAGATCTACGAAGGCGCGGCGCTGCTCGCCGGAGCCGTGCCGCACTACCT
Organism: Pseudomonas sp. KBN12P06040; assembly: GCF_037574965.1. Classification (NCBI taxonomy): domain Bacteria; kingdom Pseudomonadati; phylum Pseudomonadota; class Gammaproteobacteria; order Pseudomonadales; family Pseudomonadaceae; genus Pseudomonas; species Pseudomonas sp. KBN12P06040. Next base: position 1,475,958 of record NZ_JBBELS010000001.1, on the reverse strand, counting down.
GCCCTGCCGCGAGGAAAACGGCTTCAACCCCGATTTCGACGCGGTCGACGAGGCGACCTGGCAGCGCTGCCAGATTCTCTTCCTCTGCTCGCCGGGCAACCCCACCGGGGCCCTGGTACCGCTGGAGACCCTGAAGAAGCTGATCGCCCTGGCCGACCGCTACGACTTCGTGATCGCCGCCGACGAGTGCTACAGCGAACTCTACTTCGACGAAAACGCCCCGCCGCCCGGCCTGCTCAACGCTTGCGCCGAGCTGGGCCGCACGGACTTCAGCCGCTGCGTGGTGTTCCACAGCCTGTCCAAGCGCTCCAACCTGCCCGGCCTGCGCTCGGGCTTCGTCGCCGGCGACGCGGAGATCCTGAAGAAATTCCTCCTCTACCGCACCTACCACGGCTGCGCCATGCCGGTGCAGACCCAGTTGGCGAGCATCGCCGCCTGGAACGACGAGGTCCATGTGCGCGCCAACCGCAGCCTCTACCGCGAGAAATTCGACGCCGTGCTGGCGATCCTCGATGGCGTGCTCGACGTACAGCGCCCGGACGGCAGTTTCTACCTGTGGGCACGCACCCCGGTGGACGACACCGTATTCACCCGCGAACTGTTCGAGCAGCAGCACGTGACGGTGGTGCCGGGTTCCTACCTGTCGCGCGAGGTGGACGGCGAAAACCCCGGCGCCAACCGCGTGCGCATGGCCCTGGTGGCACCGCTGGCCGAGTGCGTCGAAGCCGCCGAGCGCATCCGCGACTACCTGCGGGCGCGCTGAAGCCTGCGCGGAGAAACGAAAAGGGATCGCCGCGGCGATCCCTTTTTCGTTCACACCCAGCGGGCGAAGCGATTGGTCAGCCAGCTTTCCTGCTGGTCCAGCTCGCGCAGGATATCGCCCAGGGTCTCGTCGTCGATCTCGTTGTTACGCCGCTGCCGGTACAGTTCCAGGCGCTGCGCGCGCAACGCCTTCAGGCGCAAGGCCTTGTCGGCGATCTCCAGGGCCTGGGCCTGGTCGCGGGCCTCATCGGTGGTCGGTGCGGTATCCAGCGACTGGCGGTATTCGGCCATGATCTGCGCACGCGCCTCGGCGACCCGCGAAGTATTCGCCGCATCGTTGCCTTCCACCTGCGGCAGTTCCTCGCTCTCCAGGGCCCGGATCGCCGCCTCCGCGGTCTTGCGCCAGGCCTCGCGCCGCTCGCGCTCGTGGGCGCCATTGTTGCTCGCCGGCAGTCCGCGCAGCAGCAGCGGCAGGCCGATGGTCGCGCCGATCAGGGAAATCAGGATCACGCTGGTGGCGATGAAGATGATCAGGTCGCGCTGCGGGAAGGCGCTGCCATCCATCAGGCTCATCGGTACCGACAGCACCGCCGCCAGGGTCACCGCACCACGCACGCCGCTCAATGCACTGAGGGCGGAGAGACGGCGCAGGGAGATGCCGCTCAGCCCGGGCGGGCTCTTGCCGCGCCAGCGATCGATGCGCAGCGACAGCTTCCAGTAGCCATAGACCCAGCCGTAGCGGATCAGCATCAGCACGGCGGTGATCGCCGCCACGTAGGCCAGCAGCAGCGAGGAACGCCAGAGCAGGTCGCCGTGGTGGTTGGCCACCGACTTCATGATGTCCGGCAACTGCAGGCCGAGCAGCAGGAACACCACGCCGTTGAAGGCGAACTCCAGCATCGACCAGACGCTGCGGTTGAGCAGGCGCGTGGAAGTCTGCCGCGGCAGCAGGTCGACCCAGCTCTGCATCATGCCGGCCGCCACCGCCGAGAGAATCCCGGAGACGCCCAGATGTTCCGCCACCATGTAGGAGGCGAACGGCAGCAACAGCATCAGTACCACGTGGGTCGCCGGGTCGTCCCAGCCACGGGAGATCATCCAGGCGCGGATGCGGCCCAGCGACCAGCTGAGGAACACCCCGATGGCCAGGCCGCCGACCGCGACCAGGAGGAAGTTGAGGCTGGCGTCTACCAGCGAGAACACGCCGGTCATCGCCGCGGCGATGGCGAACTTGAATGCCACCAGGCCAGAGGCATCGTTCATCAGCGCCTCGCCCTCCAGCAGGTGCATCAGGCGCTTGGGCAGCCGCCCCTGGGTGATCGCCGAGACCGCCAGGGCGTCCGTGGGCGACAGCACGGCGGCGAGGGCGAAGGAAGCCGCCAGGGGAATTTCCGGGATCAGCAGGTGGATGAAATAGCCGGCGCCGACCACGGTGAAGAACACCAGGCCGAACGCCATCATCAGGATCGGCCAGCGCATCCGCCAGACTTCCCGCTTGGGAATGCGCCAGCCGTCGACGAACAGCAGCGGCGGAATGAACAGGAAGAGGAACAGTTCCGGGTCGAGGGCAATGTGCAGCCCGAGGGACGGCAAGGCCAGCAGGGCCCCGGCGGCGATCTGGATCAGCGGTAGCGGCAAGGGCAGCAACTGGGCGGCCAGGCGGGTGGCGCCGACGACCAGCAGCAGGGTCAGAACGGTGTACACGGTTTGCATGAGGGCGGGGATCTCCGGCTTCGTCCCTGGACGATGCGACTGCGCCGATTGCACCATCGCGATCGGTAGGCAGCTATCCGACATTCGCACAATCCGTACGGTCTTTCCTAGCCCCGCCGCTCTACCCCGCGCGTCCGCCCCCTCCGCGGCGACGACCGGGCCGCCCGGCCAAGGTTCCCGCACTAGTACATCCGAGCTATTTCATAGCGGTGCGAGACGCTCCTACACTCCCCTTCAGTCCAGGCCCGCCGTAGCGTCGGCCAGGACGACGCCCCGAAGGAGTACGGGGTGCAGCGCCCACTCAGACAAAGGAATGCCGCCATGACAAGCAAGGGACTTACTTCCGCACTGCTGCTCGCCTCGATGTTCGCCGCCACCTCCGGCTGCCTCCAGCAGAACGCACTGACCCAGGGCTACCGCACCACCCAGCCCGGGCAACCCGGCCAGGCCCAGGTCGCCTCCGCCAACACCCCTTGCACCCCCAGCGCCACCAATGACCTGATCGCTACCGGTCGCAGCCTGCTGGACATCACCACCAACCTGATCAAGACCCGCAACCAGATGAGCGACGGCGGCAGCATCATGCGCGACGTCGACGACGTGCAGAAGGTCGGCAAGGGCCATGCCGTGCTGGACAGCGTCGAGAGCATGACCGGCGGTCCGCAGCAGCCCTGCGGCTAAGCGCACCACGACGATTCATCCCGGACAGCGAGCCCCCGCACGCTGTTCTCCCCCTGAGCCTCGCCTACCCGGCGGGGCTTTTTTTGTCCTGCGCCAAACAGCCGCCGCCCCGCATCAAGGAACTCGCCCATCACCCGGCCATGCAGACCAGGCCGCTTCGAGTCCCGTTCGTCACCTGTGCAAGGCGTCTGGAACGCGGCTATTGTCCGACGATCGAAGTGATGGCAATGTAGAATTACACCTTTGGATGTAGTCGTTTCGGGTAGGTCGCGAGATGGAACGAGCTTTTTCCCCTACCGCGGAATCGCGGAGCAGCGGCCCATGAGGCGCGCCGAGATGCTGTTGCTGAAGAGCCTGGCGGAAACACTGATGGCCGACCGGGACAACCGCCACGACGACTTGCAGGCGACCATGCGGCTGGCGCACCTGAGTTCGCCGGAGATGATCCTGTACATGGTCAACCGGGTGCTCGAGCTCGAAGAGAGCATCGAGCGGATCGCCGCGGTTCTCCAGAAACTCTCTGCGGACGAGCCGATGCCCCTAGAGGAAACGCCGCCCGAACCAGCCTTCGAACCGTCCCTGCAGTCCCGCGCCACCGAGACCGCGGAAACCTAGCGGCGGGCAGGCCGCTACACCAGCACCTGGCGAGTGCTGGCGATCAGCGCATGGACCTGTCGCTCCACCTGCTCCGCCACCGGCACTTCGGGCCCCCGCCCCTCCGGGCAGGGCAGGTTCGGCGTGGTGCCGAACAGCCGGCAGATCAGCGGACGTTCCTCATATGCCTCGCAGCCGTTCGGTCCGAGATGGACGCAGTTCCACTCGGCCAGGGCGGCGTCGTGTTCGGCCTCGCTCTTCAGCGGCAGGCGAGCCATCTCTTCCGACGAGGCGGTAACCGGCCCGCAGCAATCGTGGCAGCCGGGCTTGCAGGCGAAGCCCGGTATCTGCAGGCGTAATTGGTCTATCTGGCGACCGATGCAACTCATGGGAAATCTCCTCGGCGGGGGAAGGATTGTACAGCGCGGACCGGAGCATTCCGAAAGTACCGGTAAGGATGCTCTCCAGCGAGCCGAATCGACCTGTTCAACCTGCGCTCTCTCCGTTCCCGGCCAGGGAAACAGCCCGGCTCCCTGTCCGCCCGCCCGTCCACGGCTATCTGCCGTCACGCCGCTCCCGAGCGCGGTAGCCCCGAGACCGCACAGGGGCGGAACGACGTGGCATAATCCGGCGGGAATTTTAGAGGAATATTGGAGGGGTTTTGGAGGAGCCAAAACCCCAAAGGAAAAACAATGACCTACGTTCTCTACGGCATCAAAGCCTGCGACACCATGAAGAAGGCTCGGACCTGGCTCGACGAGCACAAGGTCGCCTACGACTTCCACGACTACAAGGCCGTCGGCATCGACCGCGAACACCTGCAGCGCTGGTGCGCGGAGCACGGCTGGCAGACCGTCCTCAACCGCGCCGGCACTACCTTCCGCAAGCTCGACGAAGCGCAGAAGGCCGATCTCGACGAAGCCAAGGCGATCGAGCTGATGCTGGCCCAGCCGTCGATGATCAAGCGCCCGGTGCTGGAACTGGGCAGCAGGACGCTGGTCGGCTTCAAGCCCGACGCCTACGCCGCCGCGCTGGCCTGAACGGGAGGCCGCATGAGCATCGCCTGGGCCCTGTTCGTACCCGCCTGCTTCGCCCTCAACCTGGCGCCGGGGCCGAACAACCTGCTGTCGCTGAACAACGCCGCGCGGCACGGTTTCGCCACCGCCTCGCTGGCCGGCGGCGGGCGCCTGCTGGCATTCGCCGGCATGCTCGCCCTGGTCGCCTCCGGGCTGGCGCTGGTGCTGCACACCTCGGCCTGGCTGTTCCTGGCGATCAAGCTGCTCGGCGCTGCCTACCTGTTGTGGCTTGCGGTGCAATTGTGGCGGGCCGATGCGCAGCCACTGGCGAACGAAGCCAGCCCGGCGCGTCCCAGCCTCTGGCGCCTGGGGCGCCAGGAGTTCCTGGTGGCGGCGGGCAACCCGAAAGCGATCCTGATCTTCACCGCCTTCCTGCCGCAGTTCGTCGATCCCGGCCAACCGCTGGGCGCCCAGTTCGCCCAGCTCGGTGCGGCATTCCTGCTGCTCGAATGGCTGGCCATCGCTCTTTATTCCTATGCCGGGCTCCACCTCGGCCGGCTGCTCGCCGGCCAGCGGGCCCGGCGTCTGTTCAACCGCGGTTGCGCCGCGCTGCTCGGCAGCGCGGGACTGGGCCTGCTGCTCAGCCGCCGTCCGGCCTGACCGTTCCACTCCGTTTCGAGGAAACCCACATGTCGCAATCCCTGTTCAGCCTGGCCTTCGGCGTCGGCACCCAGAACCGCCAGGAAGCCTGGCTGGAAGTGTTCTACGCGCTGCCGCTGCTCAAGCCTTCGAGCGAAATCGTCGCTGCCGTCGCACCGATCCTTGGCTACGCAGCCGGCAACCAGGCGCTGACCTTCACTTCGCAGCAGGCCTACCAGCTGGCCGACGCCCTGAAGGGTATCGACGCCGCTCAGTCGGCCCTGCTCTCGCGCCTGGCGGAAAGCCAGAAGCCGCTGGTCGCCACCCTGTTGGCGGAAGACGCCGCGCCGTCCTCCACCCCGGAGGCCTACCTCAAGCTGCACCTGCTCTCCCACCGCCTGGTCAAACCGCACGCTGTGAACCTGAGCGGCATCTTCCCGCTCCTGCCGAACGTGGCCTGGACCAACATCGGCGCGGTGGACCTGGCCGAACTGGCCGAACTGCAACTGGAAGCGCGACTGAAGGGCAAGCTGCTGGAAGTCTTCTCCGTCGACAAGTTCCCGAAGATGACCGACTACGTGGTCCCGGCCGGCGTACGCATCGCCGACACCGCCCGCGTGCGCCTGGGCGCCTACATCGGTGAAGGCACCACGGTGATGCACGAAGGTTTCGTCAACTTCAACGCCGGCACCGAAGGCCCGGGCATGATCGAAGGCCGCGTATCCGCCGGCGTGTTCGTCGGCAAGGGGTCGGACCTGGGCGGCGGCTGCTCGACCATGGGCACCCTTTCCGGTGGCGGCAACATCGTCATCAGCGTCGGCGAAGGCTGCCTGATCGGCGCCAACGCCGGCATCGGCATCCCGCTGGGCGATCGCAACATCGTCGAGGCCGGCCTGTACATCACCGCCGGCACCAAGGTCGCCCTGCTCGACGAGCAGAACGCTCTGGTGAAAGTGGTCAAGGCCCGCGACCTGGCCGGTCAGCCCGACCTGCTGTTCCGCCGCAACTCGCAGAACGGTGCGGTGGAGTGCAAGACCAACAAGACCGCCATCGAGCTGAACGAAGCGCTGCACGCGCACAACTGAGCCCAGCTCGCCTCCCCGCTCGCCCGACGGCGCTCGCCAGCGCCGCCGGGTGCGCTACCCTTTCCCCTGTAACCGTCCTCGCACAGTGTCCGCCATGTCCCTGCCGTCTCCCTGGCGCGCCGACTTTCCGGCCTTTTCCGCCTTCGCCGCGGAAGGCCTGACCTACCTCGACAGCGCCGCCACCGCCCAGAAGCCACAGGCCGTACTCGACGCCCTGAACGGCTACTACCTCGGCGGCGCCGCCAACGTCCACCGCGCCCAACATGTCCCCGGCGAGCGCGCCACCCGGGCCTTCGAGGCCGCGCGCAGCCGCGTCGCCCACTGGCTGCACGCCGGCAACCCGGCCGAGGTGCTGTTCACCCGCGGCACCACAGAGGCGATCAACCTGGTGGCCTATGGCCTGGAGCGGCATTTCCGGCCTGGCGACGAACTGCTGGTCAGTGCCCTGGAACACCATGCCAACCTGCTTCCCTGGCAGCAGTTGGCCCTGCGCCGCGGCCTGGTCCTGCGCGTATTGCCGCTGGACGAGCGCGGGGTGATCGACCTGGAGCAGGCTCGCCATATCATCGGCGAGCGTACCCGCCTGCTGGCGATCAGCCAGTTGTCCAACGTTCTCGGCACCTGGCAACCGGTGGTGGAGTTGATCCAGCTGGCCCGCGAGCGCGGTGCCTGGACCCTGGTCGACGGCGCCCAGGGCAGCGTCCACGGACGCCACGACCTGCCGGGCCTGGGCTGCGACTTCTACGCATTCTCCGGCCACAAGCTCTACGGCCCCGACGGCATCGGCGTGCTCTGGGGTCGCCCACAGGCCCTGGAGCAACTGGCGCACTGGCAGTTCGGCGGCGAGATGGTACGCCACACCGGCTTCCACGAAGCCAGCTTCCATGCCGCTCCGCTCGGCTTCGAGGCGGGCACCCCGGCGGTTTCCGCGGCGATCGGCCTGGGCGCGACCATCGACTGGCTGGCCACCCTGGACGAAGCCGAAGTCGCCGCCCACGAAGGCGCCCTCCACGCCCGCCTGCTCGCCGGCCTGCTGGCGCGCGACGGCGTCAGCCTGCTCGGCGAACCGCAGGCGGCGCTGGCCAGCTTCTGCGTCGACGGCGTGCACGTCGCCGATCTCGCCCACCTGCTCGGCGAACAGGGCATCGCGGTGCGCGCCGGCCACCATTGCGCGATGCCGCTGCTGCAACGCCTCGAGGTACCCGGCGCCCTGCGTGTCTCGCTGGGCTTGTACAACGATGCCGACGACCTGGAGCGCTTCTTCCTGGCTCTCGACCGCTCACTGGAGTTGCTGCGATGAACCCGGTTCTCCCCGAACAGGCCCAGGAGGCACTGGACGCCTTCGGTCACACCGCCAGTTGGGAACAGCGTGCGCGTCTGCTGCTGCAATGGGGCGAGCGCCTGGCGCCGCTCGCGGAACACGAACGCCAGGAAGAGCATCGCGTGCACGGTTGCGAAAGCCTGGTCTGGCTGCTCGGCGAGCAGCGCGACGGCCACTGGCGCTTCCGTGCCGACAGCGACGCGCGCCTGATCCGCGGCCTGCTGGCGGTGCTGCTGGCACGGGTCGACGGCATCGAGACCCGCGAACTGGCGCGCCTGGACCTCAACGACTGGTTCACCTGCCTGGGTCTTTCCCGCCAACTGTCGCCCTCGCGCAGCAACGGCCTGAACGCCGTGCTGCAACGCATGCGCGAACTGGCCGGCCAGACCGCCGGCTGAGCCCGCTCAGCGCGCCAGCAGTTCCGGCAGGTGCCGGGCCAGGGCGCGGTAGCGGTCCTCTTCGATCCGATAGGCCCAGTCAGGATGGGCGGCGACCTCGCCCTCGGCGAAGCCCTCGACGCTCTTCGGCAACAACCAGTATTGCTCGCCCTGGCGCCGAATCTCGCCATCCAGGCGCGCGCCGGAAAACGTCCGCAGGCTGAACACCAGGAGCAATGGCGCCTGTCTGAATCCCACCTGCGCCAGCGGCGCTACATCGGCGAAACGCAGGTCGGCGAACAGCGCCGCCGCGCCGTTGGCCGCTGCCTCATAGGCCAGCTTGCGCCCTGAGGGCAATTGCCGGACCTGCAGGTTCGGCTGCCCGGCGTCGTCGCGATAGAGATCCAGACGCTCGCCCTTCGGATAGCGCAGTTGCAGTTCGCGCACCCGGGCGAAGGGCAGCGTGGCGATCCGCCGGTCGAGCCACTCCAGTTCGTTGTTCGGCAACGGCAGCCGCTTGTCGATCAGCCAGGCCTGCGGATCGCCCAGTCGTCGTACGAAGCTACCGCCATGCTGCGCATCCTTGCTTATCAGCAGCACCAGAGGCTCGCTGGACTGCCGCTGCAGGCTCAGGCGTAGCGCCTGCCCCTCGCCACGCTCCGCCAGGCCAAGCAGCGCGTGGTTCTTCGGGTTGGCGCTCTTCGCCTCGACCTTGCGCGCCTCTGCCAGTGCCTCGAGCAGCGCCGACAAGCGTAGCCGATCGGCCGGATAGCCGGCCTTGGCCGGCAGGACCCACGCGCCCGCACGCCGCTCGACCCGGATATCCGGCGAACCGTCGGCAAACTGCACGTGCAGGCCACTCAGCGTCGCGCTGTCCAGTTCCGGCAGCCAGCGCTCTGCCACCGGCAAGGCAGGTACCTCGGCTGCGCGCTCGCGCTGCAGCCAGGCGAAGGTTCCGGCCAGCGCCGCCACCAGCGCCAGCAGGACGATCAGCGTATTGCGCCGCATGCGTCAATGCCCTCCCCGGGCCATGCGCCGGCGCCGCCAGAGCCAGCCGAGCAGCACGCCGACCGTGAGCAACGAGGGAACCAGGGCGATATTGACCAGCTTCAGGGTGCGGCCCAGTGCGTCGATATCGGCGTTCAACTGGTACTGCACCTCGCGCAGCTCCTTGCGGATGCGCAGCTTCTCCTGCATGTACTGGCGCACCGTGGCCTGCTGTTCGGGCGTCAGTTCGACGGCCTTCTCCGGGTCGGCACCCTGCTGGAGGGCGGCGAGTTGCTGCTCGGTATCGGCGAGGCGCTGCTTGAGCTGCTCCTCCTTCTGCCGGAAGCTCGTCTCGGCCTCGCGCTGCAGGCGCTCGACCACCACGAACGGCCGGCTGAACCGGCCGCGGGAGCGCACGCTGATCAGCGCGTCGGTGCCCGACAGGTTGTCCAGCGCGTTGACCACCAGCGCGCCGTTGTCGGCCCAGGGCTGCGGCACGCGCTGGCCGAAGAAGTCCTGCACCTGGACCCACATGCGATCGCTGAGCAGGTCGGTATCGGCCACGACGATGACATTGATGTTGCGCGCCTCCTTCAGGCCTTCGCGATGCCCCTCGATGCCCTCCGCGAAGGCACTCTTCGCCGGCCCCTGGATACGGGCGGCGAGAGTATGCCGCCGGCCGCTCGGGCGCAGCTCGCGCATCAGATCGCCGGGGTCACGCAGCAGGCCGAAACGCGAGGCATCGAACGGCATCGCCTGGGCCGAGCTTTGCAGCAAAGGCGTGAAGCTGGTGCTCGCTCCGGGGAGCCTTTCGAGGATGCCGGGCGTCGCCAGGGTCAGGCTTTCCAGGCCGGCAGTGGCGATGTCGTCCTGATCCAGCGCCTCGCGCGGCAAGCTGAGCCAGGCCGGATGCCGGGTCGGACGCTGGTCCCGGCCAAGACTGATGGACATCGCATAGGCGCCGTCGCCGAGTACCTTGCCCGGCAGCAGCCGCAGCCCCCAGGCCTCGAACAGCGGCGCGAGGTCGGACGACTTGTCGCCATCCAGCGTAGCGGCGAAATCGCTGCCGCTGTCGGCCTCGCTGAAGGGGTCGACGAACGCCAGCAGCTTGCCCCCGCGCAGGACGAACTGGTCGATGGCGTATAGCGTCTGCTCGGGTAACTGCTTGGGATGCACCAGCAGCAGCACCGAGACCTCCGGCGGGATTTCCGTGGCATCGCTCTTGAGGCTGCGCAGGTCGAATTGCTGGCGGATTTCCTCCATGACCATCCACGGCGAGGTCGGCTGCCGGCTGGCCATGTCGAAGCCGCCATTGAGCGGCAGCGACGACATCAGGCCGACCACCGGCCGCTGCGGCTGGGCCAGGGTCTGCACCAGGCGGCTGATGTCGTATTCGAGGAACTCCTCCTGATCGAGCGGGAAGAAGGGTATGACCTGGACTCCGTCCAGGACGTTGCTGCCGGCCAGGCCGAAGTACAGGTTGCCGCCGCCCTGCTGCAGGGGAATTCCTTGCAGGCCGAACTCGGTGGCCTTGTCCTCGTTCTCGGAGAACGGCTCGGGATCGATCACCTGCAGGCGAATCCTGCCGTTCGCCTCGCGCTCGTAGGCGCGCAGCAGTTCCTCGACGCGCCTGGCGTAGTTGCGCAGCGGCACCAGTTCCCGGGCACCGCTATCCGAATAGAAGAAGTACAGGTTGATCGGCTCGTCGAGGCCGGCCAGGATCCGCTTGGTGCCGGGGCTGATGGTGTAGAGCTTCTGCTCGGTCAGGTCGAGCCGCGCGCCGCTGAACAGCAGGCCGGAGACCATGTTGAAGGCCAGGAACGCCAGCGCGATCAGCAACAGCCCGGCGCCAGAGGACAACACGCGTTTCATCGACTCCCCCTCATTCGGCTTTCTTCAGCTCGACCGCCACCGCCGTGGCGGCCAGCCAGGCGACGATCAGGCTGACGAAATACAGCAGGTCGCGCAGGTCGATGACGCCCTTGCTGACGGCATCGAAGCGGGTCAGCAGGCTCAGCGAGGCCACCGCATCGAGCAACCACTGCGGCGCCCACTGGCTGAACGCATCGAGCACCAGCGGAAAGCCGCTGAGCATGAACAGGAAGCAGGCGGCCACGGCGAGGATGAAAGCGATCACCTGGTTCTTCGCCAGGGCCGACATGCACGAACCGATGGCCAGGTAGCCGCCGGCCAGCAGCCAACTGCCCAGATAGCCGGCGAGAATCGCACCGTTGTCCGGCTCGCCCAGGTAGTTCACCGTGAGCACCATGGGGAAGGTCAGCAGCAGCGCGATTCCGGCGAACGCCCAGGCGGCCAGGAACTTGCCGGCCACGGCTTCGAAGCGGGTCAGCGGCAGGGTCATCAGCAGCTCGATCGAGCCGGACTTGCGCTCCTCCGCCCACAGGCGCATGGCCAGCGCGGGAACCAGGAACAGGTAGAGCCAGGGATGGAAGGCGAAGAAGGAGGCCAGGTCGGCCTGGCTGCGTTCGTAGAAGTTGCCCAGGTAGAAGGTGAACACGCCCGCCAGGACCAGGAAGATCACGATGAACACATAGGCCAGCGGCGTGGCGAAATAACTCGCCAGCTCGCGCTTGAAGATCACCGGCAGTTGCTTCATGCCTCCGTCCCCCGGGTCAGGTTGCGGAATACCTCGTCGAGCCGGCCGCGCTCCACGTCCAGTTCGCGGATCCGCCAGCCGCGCTCGGCGACCAGCCCGCTGACCTGGGGAAAGATCACCGCGCCCGGCTGCGCCAGGACGGTCAGGCTGCCTTCGGCGGGGTTCTCCTCGATGCCCGCCACGCCCGGCAGCACCGCCAGCGCCACGGTATCCAGGGGGTCGTCGCTGTAGAGCGTCACCGCCTGGTGGTAGCGCGAGCGGCTGGCCAGTTCCAGCGGCGTGCTGTCGGCCAGCAGCCGCCCGCCGCCGATCACCAGGGCGCGGCTGCATAGCGCCGAGACTTCCTCGAGGATATGGGTGGAGATGATCACGATGCGCTCCTGCGCGAGGCCGCGGATCAGCTCGCGGACCTGGTGCTTCTGGTTCGGATCGAGCCCGTCGGTGGGCTCGTCGAGCACCAGCGCCCGCGGTTCGTGGAGGATCGCCTGGGCCAGGCCGACACGCCGGCGGAAGCCCTTGGAGAGGGTTTCGATGGTCTGCCGGCGCACCTCGTCCAGTTCCAGCAGCCCCAGTGCCCGGGCGACCCGCTCGCGCTTGCCGGCACCACGGTAGCCACGGATCTCGGCGATGAAATCGAGGAAGCCCTGCACGGTCATTTCCGCGTAGCAGGGCGAACCTTCCGGGAGGTAGCCGATCAGCCGCTGCGCCTGCAGCGTGCGGTTGCGGATGTCGAAGCCGAAAATGCTCGCGGTGCCGGCGCTGGGCGCCAGGAAGCCGGTGAGCATCTTCATGGTGGTGGACTTGCCGGCGCCGTTCGGACCGAGGAAGCCCAGTACCTCCCCCGTCGCCACCTGGAAGGACAGGTCGTCCACCGCCACCCGCGAGCCGAAGCGTTTGCCGAGGTTTCTTGTTTCGATCATGGTCCCCTACCTGTTCCGGCGGCCGCCGCCATGTCCGGCCAGGGCCGCGAAAAACGCGCAGGGACTATAGCCGAAGCGCCCCGCCGCCTGGCAATACGGGGCATCGGGAGAACCTTGGCAAAACGTGACAGAACCCGAACGCCTGCCGAAGGTTCTACATTCGCAACCTGTTCGCCGCCGTTCGCCGTAGGACGCGTTGCGTTCTTTTGCGGCCCTCCGGGGATTGCGGCAAACTAGCCGCGCCCGTCACGCCGGGTCCCGATCAACTGCCAGTAGACACCGTATGCCCCGCTACCCTTTCCGCCGCTTTGGTTTTGGCGCCCTGCGCCGCCTGCTGTACCTCTGGGTACGCTCGGAAACCATCAACCAATCGGCCTTCACCCTGAAGATCGACCGCAGCAAGCCGGTGCTCTACGTGCTGCAACAGCCTTCGGTCAGCGATCTCGCGGTAGTGGATACCGAATGCCGCAAGGCCGGGCTGCCGCGTCCGGTGATGCCGGTAGCGGTAGGCGACGCCATCGAGCCGGCGGCGTTCTTCTACCTGACGCCCGAACCCGACTGGCTGGGCCGCCAGGACAAGCGCGGCGCCTCGCCGACCCTGGTGCGCATGCTCGCCGCGGTCGGCCAGAACGGTCTCGACGACGCGCAGATCATTCCGGTCAGCGTGTTCTGGGGACAATCGCCGGACAGCGAATCGAGCCCCTGGAAGCTGCTGTTCGCCGACAACTGGGCGGTCACCGGGCGCCTGCGCAAGCTGGCGCGCATCCTGATTCTCGGACGCAAGACCCGCGTGCAGTTCTCCGCGCCGATCCACCTGCGCGAGCTGGTGGAACAGGGCAAGGGCCACGAACGCACGCTGCGCATGGTCAACCGTATCCTCCGGGTGCACTTCCGCAACCTGAAGACCGCGGTAATCGGTCCCGACCTGTCGCACCGCCGCAACCTGGTCAAGGGCCTGCTGCGCGCGCCGCTGGTACGCCAGGCGATCAACGAGGAATGCGAGAGCGAACGGATATCCCAGGAGAAGGCCGAAGGCATCGCGCTGCGCTACGCCAATGAAATCGCCTCGGACTTCTCCTATCCGGTGATCCGCTTCCTCGAAGTCATTCTCAGCTGGTTCTGGAACAAGCTGTACGAAGGGGTCAAGGTCAACCACATCGAGCGGGTGCAGGACGTGGCCCAGGGCAACGAGATCGTCTACGTGCCCTGCCACCGCAGCCACATCGACTACCTGCTGCTCTCCTACCTGCTGTTCCGCAACGGCCTGACCCCGCCGCACATCGCCGCCGGGATCAACCTGAACATGCCGGTGATCGGCTCGATCCTGCGCCGCGGCGGGGCCTTCTTCATGCGCCGCAGCTTCAAGGGCAACCAGCTCTACACCGCGGTGTTCAACGAGTACCTGCACACCCTGTTCTCCCGCGGCTTCTCCACCGAGTACTTCGTCGAGGGCGGCCGTTCGCGTACCGGGCGCATGCTCCACCCACGCACCGGCATGCTCGCCATCACCCTGCGCAGCTTCCTCCGTGACTCGCGCCGGCCGATCGTCTTCGTGCCGGTCTACATCGGCTACGAGCGCGTGCTGGAAGGCCGCACCTACCTCGGCGAACTGCGCGGCGCGACCAAGAAGAAGGAGTCGATCTTCGACCTGTTCAAGGTGGTCGGCGCCCTGAAGCAGCGTTTTGGCCAGGTCTGGGTGAACTTCGGTGAGCCGATCCATCTCGACCAGTTCCTCGACCGCCACCAGCCCGACTGGCAGGACCAGGACCTCGGCCCGGAATACCGCCCCGACTGGCTGCCGCAGACCACCAACCTGCTGGCCAAGGACGTCGCCCGCCACCTCAACGACGCGGCGGCGATCAACCCGGTCAACCTGGTCGCCCTGGCGCTGCTCTCCACCAGCCGCCAGGCCCTCGACGAAAGCGCCCTGGCGCGAATCCTCGACCTCTACCTGGCGTTGCTGCGCAAGGTGCCCTACTCGCCCAGCGCGACCCTGCCGGACGGCGACGGCCAGGCCCTGATCGAATACGTGAAGAGCATGAACCTGCTGGCCGAGCAGAAGGACGCGCTGGGCCGCATCCTCTATCTCGACGAACAGAACGCGGTGCTGGCGACCTACTACCGCAACAACGTCCTCCACGTCTTCGCCCTGCCGGCGCTGATCGCCAGCTTCTTCCAGAGCAACTCGCGGATCAGCCGCGAACAGTTGCTGCGCTTCGCCCGCGCGCTCTATCCCTACCTGCAGGCGGAACTGTTCATCCGCTGGAGCCTGGACGAACTCGACGCGGTGATCGACCAGTGGCTGGCGGCCCTGGTGGAGCAGGGCCTGCTGCGCCAGGAGAACGACACCTTCATCCGCCCGGCGCCAAGCTCGCGGCAATACGTGCTGCTGATCCTCCTCGCTCGTTCGGTGACCCAGACCCTGCAGCGCTTCTACATGGCCATCGCCCTGCTGCTCAACGCCGGGCAGAACGCCCTGACCGCCGAGGAACTGGAGAACCTCTGCACCGTGATGGCCCAGCGCCTGTCGATCCTGCATGGCCTGAACGCCCCGGAGTTCTTCGACAAGAGCCTGTTCCGCCACTTCATCCAGACCCTTCTCGACCTGCGTGTGCTGCGCAAGGACGAGGCCGGCAAACTGAGCTACCACGAACTGCTCGGCGAACTGGCCGAAGGCGCCGCCAAGCGCGTGCTGCCGGCGGAGATCCGCCTGTCGATCCGCCAGGTGGCGCTGGAGCGTCCCGCCGAGGAAGCCGCCGCCGAAAGCAACGACGCAGCCGCCACCTGAGACCCGGCGCCCGCCCTGCGAGGGACGGGCGCCGCTCCGCTGAAATATCCTGCGACCTTTCCCTGTTCCGGCCCGGCAACCTATGCTGGTTTCCCGGGTCAGAGGCCCGCTCGTTTTTTGTTCCGTCTGAAAGGAGGCTCCCATGAAAAAACTGCCATTGCTGCTCGCCGCCAGCATCCTCGCCGGCTGCGGTACCCAGCAATCGACTTCGAACGCCAGCTTCGATGGTGAGGTCTTCTACCGCGAGCGTATCGCCCTGCCGCCCTCGGCGCGCCTGAGCGTGAGCCTGGAAGACGTGTCCCTGGCCGACGCCCCTTCGGTGCAGTTGGCCAGCCAGACCCGCGAGATCACCAGCCAGGTGCCGCTGGCGTTCCACCTGGAGTACGACCCGAAGCAGGTCAAGCCGGGCCACAGCTACGCGGTGAGCGCGCGCATCGAGCTGAACGGCCGCTTGCTGTTCATCAACACCACCCGCCACTCGGTGAAACTCGACGGCAGCGACCCGCAGCCCTATCGCGTGCAGGTCGAATCGGCGCGCTGAAGCACACCGCGGCAAGCCGCCGGTGCGAATCGGCGGTTCCCTCCAGTACACTCCACCTCCTATTCGCTACCGGTTGCCGATCCACCTCACGACGAGCGGCCGGATACCCCGTACGTTCCACATCAAGGACGCTGTCATGTTCCGACTCACTGCCCTCTGCGCCGGCCTGCTGCTCTCGGCCAACGCCCTCGCCCTGTCCCTCGCCGACCTGTCGCAGAACGACGCCTCCAGCGGCCTGAAGGACGCCCTGACCCAGGGCGCGCAGATCGCCGTCCGCCAGCTTGGCCAGCCGGGCGGCTTCAACAACAACCCGGACGTGCGCATCGAACTGCCCGGCAAGCTGGGCAAGGCGGCGAAGCTGATGAAGCAGTTCGGCATGGGCGCCCAGGTCGACCAGCTCGAGGCGAGCATGAACCGCGCCGCCGAGGCTGCCGTGCCGCAGGCCCAGGGCCTGCTGGTGGAGGCGGTGAAGAAGATGACCGTGGCCGACGCCAAGGGCATCCTCAAGGGCGGTGACGACGCCGCCACCGAATACCTGGACAAGTCCAGCCGCGAACAGCTGCGCGCGAAGTTCCTGCCGATCGTCAAGCAGGCCACCGACGAGGTCGGCCTGGTCAAGCAGTACAACGCCTTCGCCAGCCAGGCGGCGACCCTTGGGGTGGTCGATGCGAAGAGCGCCAACGTCGAGGGCTATGTCACCGAACAGGCCCTCGACGGGCTCTTCGAGATGATCGCCAAGCAGGAGAAGAGCATCCGCCAGAACCCGGCGGCGGCCGCCACCGGCCTGGCCAAGAAGGTCTTCGGCGCGGCCAGGTGAGTCGACGGACGGGGCGCGATCGCCCCGTCCCCTTCTCCCGTCAGGCCCGCGCCTCGTCCTTCTTCACGCGGAACCAGGCGGCATAGAGCGCCGGCAGGAACAGCAGGGTGAGCACGGTGGCGACGATCAGCCCGCCCATGATCGCCACCGCCATCGGCCCGAAGAACACGCTGCGCGACAGCGGGATCATCGCCAGCACCGCCGCCAGCGCGGTCAGCACGATGGGCCGGAAACGCCGCACGGTAGCCTCGATGATGGCGTGCCAGCGATCCAGTCCATGGCTGATGTCCTGTTCGATCTGGTCCACCAGGATCACCGAGTTGCGCATGATCATGCCGGCCAGGGCGATGGTCCCGAGCATCGCCACGAAGCCGAACGGCTGGCGGAACAGCAGCAGGAACAGGGTCACGCCGATCAGGCCCAGCGGTGCGGTGAGGAATACCATCGCCATCCGCGAGAAGCTGCGCAACTGCACCATCAGCAGGCTCAACACCACCACGATGAACAGCGGCACGCCGGCGTTCACCGAACTCTGGCCCTTCGCCGCGTCCTCCACCGTTCCGCCCACCTCCAGCAGGTAGCCGTCCGGCAGCTCGGCGCGGATCGGTTCCAGGGTCGGGGCGATCTGCGCGACCAGGGTCGCCGGCAGCGAATCGTCGTAGATATCGGCGCGCACGGTGACCGTCGGCAGGCGGTTGCGGTGCCAGATGATCCCCTCTTCGAAACCGTATTCGAGCGTGGCGATCTGCGACAGCGCCACGCTCCGGCCATTCTCGGTCGGCACCGCCAGGCTCGGCAGCAACGACAGGTCGCGACGCTCCTGCTCGGTGCCGCGCAGGAGGATCTCGATCAGCTCGTTGTCTTCGCGGAAGAAGCTCACATGCGAACCGGTCAGCGCGCTCTGCAGGAACTGCGACAGGCTGGCGGTGCTCACCCCCAGGGCACGGGCGCGCTCCTGGTCGATGCTCAGGTACACCACCTTGCTCGGCTCTTCCCAATCCAGGTGCACATTCACCACGTGCGGGTTCTCGCGCATCCTGTCGGCGACCTTGCGCGCCAGTTCGCGAACCTGCGGGATGTCCTCGCCGGAAACCCGGAACTGCACCGGATAGCCCACCGGCGGCCCGTTCTCCAGGCGACTGATGCGGCTGCGCAGGTGCGGGAAGTCCTCGTTCATCCGCTCGATCAGCCACTTGCGCAGCGCCTCGCGGCTCTCCAGGTCCTTGGCCAGCACCACCACCTGGGCGAAGCTGGCCGCCGGCAACTGCTGGTCCAGCGGCAGGTAGAAGCGGGGCGAGCCAGTGCCGACGTAGGCCACGTAGTTGTCGATGCCGTCATGGCCCTGCAGCATTTTTTCCAGGCGCTGGACTTCCTCGCCGGTCGAGCGCAGCGAGGCGCCCTCGGCCAGCTTGATGTCCAGCAGCAGCTCCAGGCGCGCCGAGGGCGGGAAGAACTGCTGCGGCACCAGGCGGAACAGCAGCAGCGCGCCGACGAAGGCGGCGAGGGTCAGGACGATCACCGTCTTGCGGTAGCGCACGCACCACTCCACCAGACGCCGGAAGCGCTGGTAGAAGGCCGTTGCATAGGGATCGTAGCCGTCGGCGCTGCCGCCGTGCTTCTGCGCGTGCAGCCTGGCCAGGTCCGGCAGCAGCTTGGCCCCCAGGTAGGGAACGAAGACCACCGCGGCGAACCAGGAGACCACCAGGGCGATGGTCACCACCTGGAACAGCGAGCGGGTGTATTCGCCGGTGCCGGACTGCGCGGTGGCGATCGGCAGGAAGCCGGCGGCGGTGATCAGGGTGCCGGTGAGCATCGGGAAGGCGGTGCTGGTCCAGGCGAAGCTGGCCGCCTTGAGGCGGTCGTAGCCCTGCTCCATCTTCACCGCCATCATCTCCACCGCGATGATCGCGTCGTCCACCAGCAATCCCAGCGCCAGCACCAGGGCACCGAGGGAAATCTTGTGCAGGCCGATGCCGAAGTAATGCATGGCGGCGAAGGTCATCGCCAGCACCAGCGGGATCGACAGCGCCACCACCAGGCCGGTGCGCAGGCCGAGGGAGAAGAAGCTCACCAGCAGGACGATCACCAGCGCCTCGGCCAGCACCCGGATGAACTCGCCGACCCCGGTACGTACCGCCGCCGGCTGGTCGGACACCTTGCGCAGTTCCAGTCCGGCCGGCAGCGACTGCTGCAGGCGGGCGAACTCGGTTTCCAGGGCCTTGCCCAGCACCAGGATGTCGCCGCCCGGCTTCATCGCTACCGCAAGACCGATGGCGTCCTCGCCCATGAAGCGCATGCGCGGCGCCGGCGGATCGTTGAAGCCGCGGCGAACCTCGGCCACGTCGCCGATGCGGAAGGTGCGGTCGCCGACGCGGATGGGGAAGTCGCGGATCTCCTCCACCGAATCGAAACGCCCGGAAACGCGCAATTGCACGCGGTCGCTGGCGGTCTCGAAGAACCCGGAGGAGGCCACCGCGTTCTGTTCCTCCAGCGCCTTCTGCACCGCCGCCAGGGGCAGGCCGAGGGTGGCCAGCTTGGTGTTGGACAGGTCGATCCAGATCTTCTCGTCCTGCAGGCCGATCAGTTCGACCTTGCCGACGTTCCTGATCCGCTGCAATTGCAGTTGCAGGCGGTCGGCATAGTCCTTCATCACCGCATAGTCGAAGCCCTTGCCGGTGAGCGCATAGATGTTGCCGTAGGTGGTGCCGAACTCGTCGTTGAAGAACGGGCCCTGGATGCTTTGCGGCAAGGTGGCGCGAATGTCGCTGATCTTCTTGCGGATCTGGTACCAGAGTTCGGGGATCTCGCTGGAATGGATGTCCTCGCGGGCCATGAAGGTCACCTGCGAGACGCCGGGGCGGGAGAAGGACACGATGCGATCGTAGTCGCCGGTTTCCATCAGCTTCTTCTCGATACGCTCGGTGACCTGCCGGGCCACCTCTTCGGCGCTGGCACCCGGCCAGTTGGTCTGCACCACCATGGCCTTGAAGGTGAACGGCGGGTCTTCGCTCTGCCCCAGCTTGCTGTAGGACAGCGCGCCAACCGCGCCAAGCAGGATCATCAGGTACAGGACGATCTGGCGATTCTGCAACGCCCAGGCGGAAAGGTTGAAGGACATGCGACTACTCCTTGGCCGCCAGTTTCACCGTGCGGTTGGCCCGGTCGATCGGACGCACCTGCTGCCCTTCGCGAAGCACCTGGACCCCGGTGGCCACCACCCAGTCGCCAGCCTTCAGGCCTTCGAGCACCGGCACCCGGTCCTCGGCATAGGGACCGGTGCGCACCGGCTGCCGGCGCAGGGTCGAGCTGCCCGGTTCGACCACCCAGACGAACGCCTGACCGGCCTCTGCGGTCAGCGCCGACAAGGGAACCGATAACGGCACCGCCTCGGCGGCGGCAACGTAGACCCGCGCGCTCTGGCCCAGTTCGGCCGGAGTCGCGCGGTCGTCGAAGGCCACCCGGGCGGCGAAGGTACGCGATTGCGGATCGGCCGCGGGCGAGAGTTCGCGGATATGCCCGGCAAAGCGTCTGTCGCGTTGCGACCAGAGTTCGACCGACACCGGCTGGCCGATGCGGAAACGTTCGAAGCTGTGTTCCGGCAGGCCGATCAGCACCTCGCGCTCGCCGTCGGCGGCCAGGCTGAAGACCGTCTGCCCGGCCGCCACCACCTGGCCCACCTCGACGCGCCGGCTGGCGATCACGCCATCCTGGGGCGAGCGCAGCACGGCGTAGCCGGCCTGGTTGTCGGCGACGTTGAATTCGGCGCGGATCTGCTTCAATCGCGCCTCGCCGGCGCGGTAGCTGTTCTGGATGTTCTCGAACTGGGAATGGCTGACCAGGTTGCGGTCGAGCAAGGTGCGGTAGCGCCGGTACTCGGCGCGCACGGTCTGCAGGTTGGCCTCGGCGGCACTGACCTGGGCCCGCGCCGCCTCCAGTTGCAGGCGCACGTCCTGGGGATCGAGTTCGGCCAGGGGCTGGTCCTTCTTCACCCGCTCGCCGACTTCCACCAGCCGGCGGATGACCTTGCCGCCGATGCGGAAGGCCAGCTCAGGCTCGTGGCGGGCGCGGATCTCGCCGGGAAAGGCCTGGCTCACCTCCCCCGCCGGCTGGGGCTGGACGACGATCGCCGGACGCGCCGCGGCTGGCGGCGGCGTGCCGTTGCCGCAGGCGGCGAGGAACAGGGAGGAAAGCAGGGACAGGGCGACGAGCGGGATATGGCGGTACATGTGACACCTTCCGCAAACTGCGTTCGAGTTCTTATACTGGGCGGTATAGTAAAAATACAGAACCCATCAGTCCAGTATTTCAATTGTATAAGCGCATGTCAGAACCCACCTCCTCCGTCGGTCCCGGCCGGCCCAAGGACCCGGCCAAACGGGAAGCCATTCTCGAGGCGGCCAAGCGCCTGTTCCTCTGCAACGGCTACGACGGCAGCAGCATGGAAGCCATCGCCTCGGAAGCCGGCGTTTCCAAGCTCACCGTCTACAGCCACTTCACCGACAAGGAAACCCTGTTCAGCGAAGCGGTGAAGGCCAAGTGCGCCGAGCAGCTTCCCGCCCTGTACTTCCAGCTGGCCGAAGGCGCGCCGCTGGAAAAGGTCCTGCTGAATATCGCCCGCGGCTTCCACCGGCTGATCAACAGCCACGAGGCGATCGCCCTGACCCGCCTGATGGCCGCGCAGGCCGGGCAGAACCCCAAGCTTTCCGAGCTGTTCTTCGAGGCCGGGCCGAAGCAGGTGATCGACGAAATGGAACGCCTCCTCGAGCAGGCCCGCCGCAGCGGCAAGCTGGCGTTCCCGGACGCGCGCCACGCCGCCGAACACTTCTTCATGCTGGTCAAGGGCTGCGCCAATTACCGCCTGTTGATCGGCTGCGCCGAACCGCTGGACGAGGCCGAAGGCGAGCGGCACGTGGAAGAAGTGGTGGCGCTGTTCCTGCGCGCCTTCGCCGCGGGCGGCTGACGCGGCTCAGGCGCGACGGCGGAAACGCACCCGCGCTCGCTGCGGACGCAGGGAAAACCAGCCGCGCGGCGCCAGGTCGCCGTCGTGCATGATGTCCCAGTGCTCGACCCAGTAGGCCAGCGCCGCCGCCAGATCGATCATCGCCATCGCGGTGCCGGGGCAGGCGCGGTCGCCGAGGCCGAAGGGGAAGTAGGCGCCGCGCGGCCAGCGCGCCGGTTCGAGGAAGCGCTCGGGACGGAACTCCAGCGGCGCCTCGAACCAACGGGGATCGCGCTGGGTGATCCAGCTGGAGACCATGGTCACGTCGCCGCGCTTCAGCCGCTGGCCGAACACCTCGATGTCCGCCGTCACCTGCCGCGGCGCCAGGCCGTAGGCCGGCGGGTACAGGCGCAGGCACTCCTGCAGGACCGCCCTGAGCAGCGCGCAATCGCGCAGGTCGGCGACCGAGCGGATCGCCGTCCAATTCACTCCCGCCAGCTCGGCGCGTAGCCGCGCGAGCAACTCGGGACGCTGGGCCAGCAGCAACAGGCTCCAGGTCAGGGTCACGCCGGTGGACTGGTGGGACGCCATGAGCAGGGTGCAGAGTTCATCGCGTAGGTCCGCCAGCGGCCGCGGCGAGCGCTCCGCCACCTCGCCCACCGCCTCGCGCAACTGGCCCAGCGCCCAGCGCTTGCGCGGACACAGTTTGCTCGGAAACCAGTGGCCCAGCGGCAGGCCGGTGCTCATTTCCAGCAATGCCACCCGCGACAGCAGGCGCACCGCCTTGGCGATCCGATAGGCCGACGGTTGCAGGTCGACGTCGAACAGCGCGTGACCGCTGAGGGTGACGCTGAACGCAGCCATTTCCAGGTCGAGGTCGTATTCTCGCCCCTCCTCCACCCGCTCGCCCCACTCCGCGGCCAGGCGGCGAACCTCGCTGGCCGGCGGCGGCGCCAGGTGCGGCCGTACCTCCTTGCGCCGGGCCTGGGCGGGGGCGCCCTCGCGCATCATGAAGCTGCGCCCGTTCCACTGTTTCAGCATGCACAGCGCCGGCTGCCAGCGTTGCAGGTCATCGCGGCAATCGACCATCAATTCCTGCACCCCCTGCGGATGGAACAGGCACCAGAGGCGCTGCGGGCCCATGCGGGCGACCGCGAGGTCCGGCTGCGCGACGTGCATCTTCTGCAACCAGGCCAGCGGATCGCGCTGCATCTCCAGCCAGTGGCGGGCGCCGGCACGCCCGTCGTTGGCCCAGGGCAGGTGCGCCAGGCGCCGGCGAATCGGACAATCGATGGTCTGCTGCATGCTCGCCGCCTCCCTGCGGTGTCGACACTCAGCCCTTGCCCAGGGCCTTCTTCGGGTAGATGTCGTAGCGGCTGGACTTGCCTTCCAGGCTATAGCCGGGCTTGGGCCCTTCGATGATCGGCGCCTTGCGCGGGCGCTTCACCACCACCCGGTGGCTGGCCAGGGCCAGGGCCGCCTGCAACAGCGCCGGAGCGTCGAGATCGTCGCCGACCAGCGGCCGGAACAGACGCATTTCCTTCTTCACCAATGCGCTCTTGTCGCGATGGGGAAACATCGGGTCGAGGTAGACCACCTGCGGCGCCTCGCCGTCCCAGGCGCGCATCAGGTCCGCCGAGTTGCCGCCGAGCAGACGCATCCGCGCGGCGATCGGCGCCACGTCGGGATCGCGCCCGGCGCGCTCCAGGCCATCCTCGAGCAGGGCGGCGATCAGCGGCTGGCGCTCGACCAGGGTTACCTCGCAACCCAGGCTGGCGAGGACGAACCCATCCCGGCCCAGGCCGGCCGTGGCATCCAGGACGCGCGGGCGGATGCCTGGCTGGACGCCGACTGCCTTGGCGATCATCTGCCCGCTGCCGCCGCCGAACTTGCGCCGGTGGGCGCTGGCGCCTTCGACGAAATCGACCCGCACCGGACCGGGGGAGTCCGCCCCCAGTTGCAAGACCTGCAAGCCCTGCTCGCCGACCTGCACGGCGAACTCCGCCTCGTCGTCCGCCGCCAACGGCAGGCCAAGTCGCTCCGCCCAGCGCCGCGCAGCCTCGGCGCAAGCGGCGGACAGGGCTTGGACATGCAGGCGAGGAGCGGTGGAATCGGTCATGGTCGGGCAATCGTCGTGGAAAGCGCGGATTTTGCCAGAGTTGGCCCGCGCGCGCTCACCGGCAGACCTTCCATAGGCCCATGTCGAGGTGGAAGTGATCCCGGTGGGCGGCATTGTAGTCGGGCCCCAGCACCGCATTGAAACTGGCGCAGGCGCCGTCCCGCACGCGGCGCAGGAAGCGCCCGTCGGCGCCCTGGTCGGTCCAGTCCGTGGCCAGGCGGATTCGCCTCCCGCCGGCCAGGCGGAAACCGCTGATGTCCAGGGCATTGGCCGAAGCATGCTGGCTGCGCCGGCCGTTCTCGCGGTTGTAGACGTTGCGGCAGGCGAAGCTGCCGATATGCTCGACCCGCGTCGCCGGCTGGCCATAGATATCCAGGGCTGCCGGTTGCAGCACGTGCCGCTCGAACAATGCATAGCTCACTGCCAACGGGCAACTGGCGAGGAAGCTGCTGCTCAACTCCAATGCCGCCCCACGCACGCGCAGGCTGTTGCTCAACGGGCAGGTAGCCGATGGCGGATCGTCGGCGACCCGCTGGTAGCGCAGTTGCGAGGTGGCCAGGGCGGCGTCGCAGAGGCTCCGGTCGTCGGCCAGCCGCCATAGTTTATAGCGGGTCAGCAGGTTCGGCGGTTCGCGCACGTCCAGCGGCAGCCAGGGATTCCAGCGCGCCGGCAGATCGAGCCACTGGTAGCGCAGGGCGCCGACGGCCCCCGCCAGCAGCAGCAATGGCAGCAACCAGGCCAGGCGGCGCACGGGTTCAGCGGAACAGGTCGTTGATACGGTCGAAAGGCATCGCCGCACGGGTCGCTTCCAGGTCGCGCCGCGCCAGCGCCTGCGCCGCCTCATGGAAAGCGCCGAAGGCGACCCGGGCAAGGTTCGAGCCCAGGCTCACGCGCTTGACGCCGAGGGCTTCCAGCTCGTCCAGCGACAGCTCCAGGCGCGGCGAACCGACCAGTACGTTGACCGGCTTCGGTGCCACCGCTTCGAGCACCGCGACGATCTGTTCGCGGCGGTTCAAGCCAGGCGCGTAGAGCACATCGGCGCCGGCATCGGCATAGGCGCGCAGGCGCCGCAGGGTGTCGTCGAGATCCTCGCGACCATGCAGGAAATTCTCCGCGCGGGCGCAGAGGGTGAATGGGAATGGCAACGCACGGGCCGCCTCGACCGCGGCAGCGACCCGCTCCAGCGCGGCGGAGAACTCATAGATGGGCTGTCCGGCGCGCCCGCTGGCATCCTCGATGGAACCACCGACCAGGCCGGCCTCGGCGGCCAGGCGGATGGTCGTGGCGCAGTCTTGCGGAGCATCGCCGTAGCCGTTTTCCAGGTCGGCGGCGACCGGCAGATCGGTGGCGGCGACGATCGCCCGGGCGTTTTCCAGCGCCTCGGTCCGGCTCACCGCGCCTTCCGCATCGCGCCGGCCCAGGGAGAACGCCAAGCCGGCGCTGGTAGTGGCAAGGGCGTCGAAGCCGAGGCTGGCGAGCATCTTCGCCGAACCGGCATCCCAGGGATTGGGCAGGACCAGCATACCGGGCCCCTGGTGCAGGTCGCGGAAACGTTCGGCGCGTTGGCGTTGGCTGGTCATGGCGGCGGGCTCCGTGGCGGGGAAAGGACTCCCTAGCCTAGGCGCAGGCCGGCGGAGCGTCGAGCACCGCGCTCAGAGCAGGCCCAGTTGCTCCACTTCCGGGACCGGGATCGGCTCGGGTAGCGCCGGCAAGCCTGGCAGGCGCTGGCGCAGCAGCGCATGGAAACGCTGGGCCTGCTGGGCCGCCAGGTGATTGTCGGGGGTATGCAGGAATACATATGGAGTCAGGCCGGCCTCGATCCAGTCGGCCACCTTGTCGACCCAGGGCAAAAGGAACACCTCGTTGGCCGGCAGGTCGGGACCGCCGATGAAACGCACCTGCGGCGTATCGCTGAAGGCCGCCGGACGGATCGGCAGGCGCGGCTTCTTCGATTGGGCGTGGAGCACCGCCGGATCGTCCGAACGGCAACTGAACAGCGCCCGCGAATCCAGGCAGATGCGCTCCACGCCACGCTCGCGCAGGTGGCGGTTGAGCAGGCGCTCGTCCTCGCCTTTATCGAAGAACGCCGGGTGGCGTACTTCCACGGCAATCCGTCGCGGACTCAGCTCATCGAGGAAATACAGCAGTTCGCCCAGGCGCTGCGGGGTGAACGCCGCCGACAGTTGCAGCCACAGCGGGCTGACCCTTTCGCCAAGCGGCGCCAGCAGCTCGAGGAAGTCGCCGGCGGCCCCGAGCCGTTCGCGCAGGTCGCCTTCGTGACTGATATCGCGGGGAAACTTGGCACAGAAGCGGAACCCCGCCGGCATCGTCTCGGCCCAGCGCCGCACGGTTTCCGCCGAAGGCCGGGCATAGAAGGTGGTATTGCCCTCGACCGCGTTGAAGATGCCGCCGTAGTGTCCGAGGTAGTCGGCGGAACGCAATTCGCGCGGATAGAAGCTGCCGCGCCAGGCCGCCTCGTTCCAGGATGGACAACCGAGGAAATAAGGAAGGGAAACCACGGGAGCGCGCGGAGCCGCTCAGGCGTAGAGGTCGAGGCCGAGGACATCCTCGGCGCCGGCGTCGATGTTGAGGCTGGCGGTGGAGTTGTAGCTGGCCAGGGCCATCGCCGCATGGCTGCTTACCGGGCGCTGGAACGCCAGCAGGTCGCGGGCGCTCACCGGCAGGCTGTCGCCGCCCGCCGAACTGGCCTGGACCTTGCGCGCCTGCGGCGCCTGCTCGAAGCCCTGGCTGCCGGAAACCGGCGCCGGCTGCTCGCGCCGCGCCTCGACCTCGCGCTGCACGTCGCGATACGGCGTGACCGCGGAGCCCGGTCGGGCGCTGCGCTCCAGCGGCAACGAAGAGGAAGAAAGTCCGTCGATACGCATGATCAAAACCCGGGGAAGTCTCCACACTCTAGCCAGCCCCGAAAGGCTTGGCAATTACCGCTGCGCGGCATTTTCAGGGCGTTTTTTTCGGCGTCGCCACGTTGTCGCGCAGGTACACCGGCAGCGCCTGTTCCGCCTCCACGCCTTCGCCGCGCGCCCAGGCGAAGCCGGCCAGGCTGAGCAAGTCCTCGGCATGCGGCAGCAGGCTCGCGTCCAGCGCGGCCGGGCGCTGCGGCATGCGCTCGACGTAGCCCCAGCCGGTGCCGGCGCCGAACCAATCCGCGGCAGCGGCGTCCCACGGTACGGCGACCCGCTCGGGCGGCAGTACCGCTTCGCTGCCGGCCAGGCGCATCTCGCCTTGTTGCAACTGGTAGCAACCCCAGTAGACCTCGTCCATCCGCGCGTCGATGGCCGCGGCGACCCGCTCCGCACCCTGCTCGCGGTAGGCCCGCTGGGCCAGGATCGCCAGGTCGGAGACCGCCAGTACCGGGCGCTGCAGGGCGAAGGCCAGACCCTGGACCACGCCGATGGCGATGCGCACGCCGGTGAAGGCGCCCGGACCGCGCCCGAAAGCAATGGCGTCCACCGCGGACAGGGCGACGCCGGCCTCGTCGAGCAGGTCGCGGACCATCGGCAGCAGGCGCTGGGCGTGCAGGCGCGGGATCACCTCGTAGTGACTGAGCGCCCGCCCCTCGTGGAGCAGGGCGACGGAGCAGGCTTCGGTGGAGGTATCCAGGGCCAACAGAGTGGACATCGACGGTTCCGCGTGGTGAAAAAGACGCCGATTGTACCAGCCTTCTCCGCCCCGGAAACGCCGACGGCCCGCAAGCGGGCCGTCGGTGCTACAGCGCTGCGGATCAGCTCAGGGCCGAAAGCACTTTCGCGGTGATCTGCTCGACCGAGCCGACGCCGGCGATGCTGTGGTATTTCGGGGTGCCTTCGGCGGCCGACAGCTTCTGGTAGAAGTCGACCAGCGGCTTGGTCTGCGAATGGTAGACCGACAGGCGGTGACGCACGGTCTCTTCCTTGTCGTCCTCGCGCTGGATCAGCTCTTCGCCGGTAACGTCGTCCTTGCCGGCGACCTTCGGCGGGTTGTGCTCGGTGTGGTACACGCGGCCGGAGGCCGGATGCACGCGACGACCGGCGATACGCGACACGATCTCCTCGTCGTCGACGGCGATCTCGACCACATGGTCGATGGTCACGCCGGCGTCCTTCAGCGCTTCGGCCTGCGGGATGGTCCGCGGGAAGCCGTCGAACAGGAAGCCCTTGGCGCAATCGGCCTCGGTGATGCGTTCCTTGATCAGGGCGATGATGATGTCGTCGGATACCAGGCCGCCGCTGTCCATCACGCCTTTCACCTGCTGGCCGAGCGGGCTGCCGGCCTTGACTGCGGCGCGCAGCATGTCGCCGGTGGAGATCTGCGGAATGCCGAACTTCTCGGTGATGAACCGTGCCTGGGTGCCTTTGCCGGCACCGGGTGCCCCGAGCAGAATCACACGCATCGATATGCTCCTTAGAATTGGTAAGCGAAAGTCTGGATCCGCCTCGTGGGGCCAATCTCGTATTTGCAGGAAACGGCACTGTATGGCGCCGAAAAGGCTGTCCAAGATACACAGCGCCCCCCCACCGCACAAGACACCGAAAGTTGCCCCCCGCCTTCCCTCATCCGGTGTTGCGCAGTCCGGCGGCGACCCCCGCGACCGTCACCAGCAGCGCCTGCTCCAGGCCGCCGCAGGCGTCGCCCTGGCAGCGCCGCGAACGGGCCAGAAGCTCAGCCTGGAGCAGGTGCAGCGGGTCTAGATAGCTGTTGCGCACGCTGATCGACTCGCGGGTCTCGCTGGCGTGGGCGAGCAGCAGCGACTGCCCGGTCAGTCCCAGCACCACGCGCACCGCCTGCGACAATAGGTCGCGTAAACGACGCCCCAGCGGACGCAGCTCGAGCGGCACTAGACGTTCGTCGTAGAGCCGCGCGATATCCGCGTCGGCCTTGGCCAGGACCATTTCCAGCATGTCGATGCGGGTGGTGAAGAACGGCCATTGCTCGCGCATCTGCCCGAGCAGCGCGCCCTCGCCACGCTCGATGGCGTTCAGCAAGGCGGTCTCCCAGCCAAGCCATGCCGGCAGCATCAGGCGCGTCTGGGTCCAGGCGAAGATCCAGGGAATCGCCCGCAGGCTCTCCACCCCGCCTTCGCGGCGCTTGGCCGGGCGGCTGCCCAGCGGCAGACGGCCCAGTTCCTGCTCGGGCGTGGCCAGGCGGAAATACTCGACGAACTGCGGATCGTCGCGCACCACCCTGCGGTAGGCCAGCAGCGCGTCCTTCGCCAGGCGGTCCATCTGCGCGCGCCAGGCCGGCTCGGGAGCCGGCGGCGGCATCAGGGTCGCCTCCAGCACTGCGGCGAGGTAGAGATTGAGGTTCTGTTCGGCGATGTCCGGCAAGCCGAACTTGAAGCGGATCATCTCGCCCTGTTCGGTGACCCGGAAGCGCCCGGCCACCGAACCCGGTGGCTGCGACAGGATAGCCGCGTGGGCCGGCCCGCCGCCGCGGCCGACGGTGCCGCCGCGGCCATGGAAGAGCAGCAGCTCGACCTCATGCTGGCGGCAGATCTCCACCAGTTTCTCCTGCGCCCGGTACTGCGCCCAGGCCGCCGTGAGAGTACCGGCGTCCTTGGCCGAATCGGAGTAGCCGATCATCACTTCCTGCACCCCGGAGAGCCGCGAACGGTAGCCCGGCAGCGTCAGCAGGCGCTCCATGCAGGGGCCGGCGTTGTCCAGGTCGTCGAGGGTCTCGAACAGCGGCACCACGCGCATCGGCCAGTCGACGCCGCTTTCCTTGAGCAGCAGTTGCACCGCCAGCACGTCGGACGGCTGGCCGGCCATCGAGATCACGTAGGAACCCAGCGACGCCGGTGGCGCGGCGGCGATCGCCCGGCAGGTGGCGAGCACCTCGGCGGTATCCGCCGAAGGCTGGTAGTGCGCCGGCAGCAGGGGGCGGCGGCTGTTCAGTTCCTCGAGAAGGAATTCCAGGCGGGTCTTCTCGTCCCACTCGTCGTAGCTGCCCAGCTCCAGGTACTCGGTGATCTCGCTCAGCGCGGCGGCATGGCGGGCCGAGTCCTGGCGCACGTCCAGGCGTACCAGGAACAGGCCGAAGGTGGCGGCGCGGCGCAGGCAGTCGAGCAACGCGCCATCGGCGATCACGCCCATGCCGCAGGCGTGCAGCGACTCGTGGCACAGTTGCAGCGGCTCGACCAGGTCGCGGTTGTGCTCCAGGACGCCCTCCGCGGCCGGCACCTCGCCGGCCAGGGCCTGGTGGGTCCAGTTGCGGGTCACGCGCAGGCGCTCGCGCAATTGCTTGAGCAGGGCGCGATAGGGCTCGGCGCTATCGCCGACCCGCGCCAGCAACTGCGGCGAGGCCTGCTGCATGGACAGCTCGGCGGTCAGTCGGTCGATATCGCGCAGGTACAGGTCGGCGGCCATCCAGCGCGCCAGCAGCAGGACCTCGCGGGTCACGCTGGCGGTGACGTTGGGATTGCCGTCGCGGTCGCCCCCCATCCAGGACGCGAAGCGCAGCGGCGCGGCGGTCAACGGCAGGCGTTCGCCGGTGCTGCGCAGGAGTACCTCGTCGACGTGCCGAAGGACGTTCGGCAAGGCCTGCCAGAGAGAATGCTCGATCACCGCGAAGCCCCATTTCGCCTCGTCCACAGGGGTCGGCCGGACCTTGCGGATCTCGTCGGTATGCCAGGCCTCGGCCACCAGCCGCTGCAGGCGCTGCTGGATGCGACTGCGCTCCTCCGGCAGCAGGTCGGCATGGTCCTTGGCCGCCAGCTGCGCGGTGATCGCATCGTATTTCTGGATCAGCGTGCGCCGCGCCACCTCGGTGGGATGGGCGGTCAGCACCAGTTCGATCTCCAGCCCGGCGAGCTGGCGAGCCAGTTGCCCGGGGGCATGCCCGGCGTCCTTGAGACGCCCCAGCAGCTCTTCCAGCACCAGGTTCTCGAAGGGTTCCGGCTCGTTCGGCCGGCGCCGGCGGATACGGTGGTATTGCTCGGCGATATTGGCCAGGTTGAGGAACTGGTTGAAGGCCCGCGCCACCGGCAGCAGTTCGTCTTCCTCGAGCCCGTCGAGGGTGGCGGTGAGCTGCTGGGCGCCCTCCGCGGAACCGCGGCGGGCAGCCTTGGCGCCCTTGCGGATCAGCTCGATCTTGTCGAGGAACCGCGGGCCGTACTGCTCGCGGATGGTGTCGCCGAGCAATTCGCCCAGTTGGTGGACGTCCTCGCGCAGGCGCGCATCGATTTCCGGCATGACCTGTCTCCACTGCGGGTGGGAAACCAGCTTGGCTCAGGCGCCCCCGCGCTTACAAGCCCGCAGGGTGCCAGTACGGCGCCGCCGGGCCGGAAGCGAGGCTGCCGGCGCCGATCGGGTCTAGTCTGAAGGAAGTGCCCGCACCGAGGCACGGCCCCACGAGGGCACCCCAGCACGCCCGCCACGACCGGGCTGAAGAGGTCAGCATGAAGATCCGTGAGCTTGTCCGCCATTGGGAACACACCGCCAAGGGCCGCATGGCCCGCAACCACTACAGCATCCCGCTGGACGTCGAAAGCGCCGCGCGCCTCGCCGCGCTGCACGAGATGTATCCGCGGCGCAGCGTCGAGGAACTACTGGGCGAGCTGGTCGGCGCCGCCCTGGAAGAACTGGAGGCGAGCTTCCCCTACGTGAAGGGGAGTCAGGTGGTGGCCACCGACGAACAGGGCGATCCGCTCTATGAGGATGTCGGCCCTACCCCACGCTTCCTGTCGCTCTCGCGCAAGTACCTGCACGAACTGGTCGCGCAACAGGACACCTCCAGTCACTGAGCGCGACTTCAGCCATGCCGGCGGTGCACGCCGGGAACGTGCATGTGCCCGGCCTCGGCGCATTCCTCGGGGATAGGCGACAGCGGCGCGGGCTGCTCCAGTTCGCGGAGGATGCCGCAGGCCTGGCTGTTGCCGGCGACCGTACAGCGTGAGCCGAGATCCTGCAGTTGCTCGCGCAATGCCTGGAGTTCGGCGATGCGCACCTCGACGTGATGCAGGTGCTCGTCGATCAGCCGGTTGGCGGTGCCGCAATCCGCCTCGGGACGGTCGCGCAACGCCAGCAGGGTACGGATTTCCTCCTGGGTCATGTCCA
Source organism: Pseudomonas sp. KBN12P06040 (assembly GCF_037574965.1). NCBI lineage: Bacteria > Pseudomonadati > Pseudomonadota > Gammaproteobacteria > Pseudomonadales > Pseudomonadaceae > Pseudomonas > Pseudomonas sp. KBN12P06040. The sequence goes on along the minus strand of NZ_JBBELS010000001.1, from coordinate 1,443,991 downwards.
GCGAGCGGCAGTGACGGATGAACGACAGGCGCTCGACATGCGCCAGGGTGTATTGCCGATAGTTGCCTTCGCTACGCGCGGGCTCGGGCAACAGGCCTTCGCGCTCGTAGTAACGGATGGTCTCCACCGGGCAACCGGTTCTCTTCGCCAGCTCACCGATCTTCATGCCAACCCTCCTCCAATCGCCGACGCGGCTACCCGAATTGGCAGTACCGCTTGACTCTGTAGTTGCTACAGGGTGTGCAATCGCACCCAACACGTCAAACGGGAATTGTTTCCATGAGCCACGAACACGCCGACACTTGCTGTCACGGTCACGGACATGATCATGGGCACCGCCACGCGCCTCGCCCGGCGGTGGCCGCCATCGGAACCCTGGCCGGCAACGCCGAGTTGCGCTGGAGCGACCTGCGCATCGAAGCGATGGACTGCCCGACCGAGGAACGCCTGATCCGCGACGCCCTCGGTCGCCAGCCGGCAGTGGAGTCGCTGGAATTCAACCTGATGCAGCGCCTGCTGCGCGTCCAGCATCGCTTCGACAGCGTCGAGCCGCTGCAGAAGCTGATCGCCGGCCTCGGCATGCAAGCGGTGCCGCTGGATGCCGGCGAAAATACCGACGGCCCCTCGCAAGCGCCGGCGAAACCCTGGTGGCCGCTGGCCCTGGCCGGCGCGATGGCGCTGGCCTCGGAGATCGTCGAATGGTTCGGCCTGGCGCCGGACTGGGTGGTCGCCGGCCTCGCCCTGCTGGCCATCCTCGGCGCCGGCCTGCCGACCTACCGCAAGGGCTGGATCGCCCTGAAGAACCGCAACCTGAACATCAACGCCCTGATGAGCATCGCCGTGACCGGCGCCGTGCTCATCGGCCAGTGGCCGGAAGCGGCGATGGTCAGCGTGCTGTTCGCCATCGCCGAGCTGATCGAGGCGAAGTCCCTGGATCGCGCGCGCAACGCCATCCGCGGCCTGCTGCAACTGGCTCCGGAACAGGCCACGGTACTGGTCGGCGGCGAATGGAAGGAGCTGCCGGCCAAGCAAGTGGAACTGGAAGCCACCGTGCGCGTGAAGCCCGGCGAACGCATCGCCCTCGACGGCGAGGTGACCAGCGGCCGCTCCAGCGTCAACCAGGCGCCGATCACCGGCGAAAGCCTGCCGGTGGAGAAGGAGGTCGGCGAGCCGGTGTTCGCCGGCAGCATCAACGGCGAGGGCGCGCTGGAGTACCGCGTCACCCGCCGCGCCGACGACAGCACCCTGGCCCGGATCATCCACGCCGTGGAGGAAGCCCAGGGTTCCCGCGCACCGACCCAGCGTTTCGTCGACAGTTTCGCCCGCGTCTACACCCCGGTGGTATTCCTCATCGCCCTCGCCACCGCGGTGCTGCCGCCGCTGCTGTTCGGCGGCGCCTGGCTGGACTGGATCTACCGCGCCCTGGTGCTGCTGGTGATCGCCTGTCCCTGCGCGCTGGTGATCTCCACCCCGGTGACCATCGTCAGCGGCCTTTCCGCCGCGGCGCGCCTGGGCATCCTGATCAAGGGCGGGGTGTTCCTCGAACTCGGGCGCAAGCTGTCCTGGGTCGCCCTCGACAAGACCGGCACCATCACCCATGGCAAACCGCAACAGACCGACTACCTGCCGATCGCGGAGGCTGACGGGACGGATGCGCGCCTGCTCGCCGCCAGCCTGGCCGCGCGTTCCGACCACCCGGTATCGCGCGCCGTGGCCAACGCAGCGGAAGAGGACGGCCTTGCCCTGGGCGTGGTCGAGGACCTCGCCGCCCTGCCGGGACGAGGCGTCAGCGGACGCATCGACGGCGTCCTCTACCACCTCGGCAACCATCGCCTGGTGGAGGAACTGGGCCTCTGCTCGCCGGCCCTGGAAGAGCGCCTGGACGCCCTGGAGCGCCAGGGCAAGACGGTCATCGCGCTGTGCGATCCGCAGCGCGTGCGGGCCCTCTTCGCCGTCGCCGACGGGGTCAAGGACAGCAGCCGCGAGGCGATCCGCGAGCTGCACGCGCTGGACGTGAAGACCCTGATGCTCACCGGCGACAACCCGCACACCGCAGCCGCCATCGCTGCCCAGGTAGGCATCGACGCAGCTCGCGGCAACCTCCTGCCGGAGGACAAGCTGCGTGAAGTGGAAGCGCGCCAGGCCGACGGCTCGCGGGTCGGCATGGTCGGCGACGGGATCAACGACGCGCCGGCCCTGGCCCGCGCCGACATCGGCTTCGCCATGGGCGCGGCGGGCACCGACACGGCCATCGAGACCGCCGGCGTCGCGCTGATGGACGACGACTTGCGCAAGTTGCCGCAATTCGTCCGGCTGTCGCGCACCACCCACGCGATCCTGGTCCAGAACATCACCCTGGCCCTGGGCATCAAGGCGGTGTTCCTCGCCCTTACCCTGGCCGGCGAAGGCACCCTGTGGATGGCGGTATTCGCCGACATGGGCGCCAGCCTGCTGGTGGTGTTCAACGGTCTGCGACTGTTGCGCAAGCGTTTCTGAAAGGCCCCACTGGCCTCCTCCAGCCCCACTCAGGTGGGGCTTTTTTTCTGCCCGAGTGTTCCGTCCTGGAGCGCTGCGGCAGTTGTGCGTTTCGTGGACTAGAGCCCTGTAGGACGGGCTTTAGTGAGCAGAGGTGGCGTTCTGCGACCACGCCGGAAGCCGACTGTTCAGTCAGAAAATTTCAGATTTTTTTTTGAACCCCTGAACCAGCGGGGGAGTCACTAAAAGTACATGGCCAATCGCCAAGCCCCTGAAACAGAGGCCTGGCAGAGGCTTGCTCAGTGAGCAGGAAGAAAAGACCGGAGGGCCGGAAACGCGCCCACGGTAATGGCCAGAGATGAAAGCCAAGGAATCAGCATCCCTGTCAGAGGAAATTTCCCATGGAGCAAAAAGCGATGAGCAAGCAACACACCGGTTCCCTGCGTGGCCTCAAGCTGGCCCTGCTGGCCGTAGGCAGCAGCCTGGTCCTGGCCGGCTGCGCCGGCAACCCGCCGACCGAGCAGTTCGCCGTGACCGAGTCCGCGGTGAATAACGCGGTAAGCGCCGGCGGCCCGGAATATGCCCCGGTCGAGATGAAGTCCGCCCAGGACAAGCTGAGCCAGGCGCGCATCGCCATGAACGACAAGGAATACGACCAGGCCAAGCGCCTGGCGCAGCAGGCCGAGTGGGACGCCCGGGTCGCCGAGCGCAAGACCCAGGCCGCCAAGGCGCAGAAAGCCGTGAAGGATGCCCAGCAGGGCGTCATGGAACTGCGTGAGGAAGGCATGCGCGATACGCAGCACTAAGCCGGATTCCGCCCTTCTTTCGTCGATTCGTGATTAAGGATGACCCCTATGCGTAAGTACATTGCCCTCCCCGCCGTATCCCTGCTGGCCCTGGCGCTGGCCGCCTGCTCCACGCCGCCGAACGCCAACCTGGAACAGGCCCGCAGCAACTTCTCCGCGCTGCAGTCGCAGCCCGACGCGACCAAGGTCGCGGCCCTGGAAACCAAGGACGCCGGCGACTGGCTGGCCAAGGCCGACAAGGCCTATCAGGATGGCGAAGACCAGCGCGACGTGGACCAATTGGCCTACCTGACCAACCAGCGCATCGAACTGGCCAAGCAGACCATCGTCCTGCGCAATGCCGAGGCGCAGTTGCAGAACGCCTCCGCCCAGCGCGCCCAGGCCCGCCTCGACGCGCGCACCGCGCAACTGGACAAGCTGCGTAGCCAACTGAATGCCAAGCAGACCTCGCGCGGCACCATGGTGACCTTCGGCGACGTTCTGTTCGATCTCGACAAGTCCGACCTGAAGCCCGGCGCCATGCGCAACATCCAGCAACTGGCCGAGTTCCTCCAGCAGAACCCGGAGCGCCAGGTGATCGTAGAGGGCTACACCGATAGCACCGGTTCCGCCAACTACAACCAGCGCCTGTCCGAGCGTCGTGCCGACTCGGTGCGCATGGCCCTGCTCAGCCGCGGCATCAGCCCGGAACGCGTAGCCACCCGTGGCTACGGTAAGGAATATCCGGTGGCCAGCAACGGCACCAGCTCCGGCCGTGCCATGAACCGTCGGGTGGAAGTCACCATTTCCAACGACGCCAAGCCGGTCGCGCCACGCTCCTCCGTCAGCGGCTGATAGGCCCTACGGAAGCCAAAAGCCCCGCCATCCGGCGGGGCTTTTTCATGGGCGTGGCCCGAGCTTTCCAGGTATCAGCGGGCCACAGGCCGCTCGCCGAGCAAGCGCTGGTAGCGCTCGGCCATCGAGCTATCGAAGGCAACCAGGACGATTTCCTCCAGGCTGCTGTGCGCCGGGCGTCGCCGGCAGACCTCTTCGACGGCGATGGCCGCGGCCTGCTCCAAGGGATAACCGTAGATGCCGCAGCTGATGGCGGGGAACGCGACGCTGGTCGCCCCGGCCTGCTCGGCCAGGGCCAGGCTGCGCCGGTAGCAGCTGGCCAGCAGCTCCGCTTCGCCGTTGTCGCCGCCGCGCCAGACCGGGCCGACGGTGTGGATCACGTGGGCCGCCGGCAGACGGAACCCGCGGGTGATCTTCGCCTCGCCGGTCTTGCAACCGTGCAGCAGGCGGCAGGCCGCCACCAGCTCGGCACCGGCGGCGCGGTGGATGGCGCCGTCGACCCCGCCCCCACCGAGCAGCGAGGAGTTCGCCGCGTTGACGATGGCATCCACCGCAAGACGGGTGATGTCCCCCTGCCAGACGCGGACCTCGGTCATTTCACTTCCTGCGGGACTTCCTGTCCGGCGCAGCGCACGGCGTGCTTCCTGTTGTCCACCAGCACGCCGGAAAGGCCCTTCTGCTCGGTGTCGAACAGCACCAGGACGCCATCGATGCACTGCGCGACCTGCTTGGCCGGCTCCAGGGACAGCTTCACATCTTCGCCGGGCAGGCTCTTCAGCATGGTGAAATCGGCCAGCAACAGGGCGTCCTGCGGCTTGGCGAAATGCAGGTAGCCGTAGTACCAGAGCACGCCGACAGTGACGAAGATGGCACCGATGCCGGTCAGGATGCAGGGGAGTACGTTACGGTCGCTCATGGATTGCCTTCGGGTTTCGCGGATTCGCGGTTCGGGATTTCGGCCAGCCGGCGCAGGCCGGTGAAGCCATGGGGATCGTCGAGGAAGCGCAGCATCACTTCCTGCCAGGTCGCTTCGGCGAAGGTCTGCACGTGGCCGCCTCGGGTCAGTTGCAGGACCTTCGGCAGCCGCGCCTGGCGGTACAGGGCGATGCCGTTCTCGAGGGGCACAATGGTATCGTCGATACTGTGAAAGAACAGCATGGGTGCGCCAGAAAGCCGCGCCACCGAATGGATGGCGCTGTCGTCGTCGGGCACCAGCCAGGACAGCGGCACCTGCAGCGGCCAGGTCAGCCAGGAACCGTCCAGCATGTGCCGGGCGATGCCGCGGTAGCTCGCCGGTACCCCGTCGAACACCAGCGCCTTGAACTGGCCCTGGCGCTGCGGATGCTCGACCAGGTAGTGGATCGCCAGCGCGCCGCCGAGACTCTGCCCCAGCAGCACGCGCTCGGTGCCCTTCACCTCCGGCGCCTGGTCGAGCCAGGCGAACGCCGCGTCGATGTCGCGGTAGACCTCCGGCAGTCCCGGCTCGCCCTCCGACTGGCCGTAGCCGCGATAGTCGAGCATCAGCACCTGGTAGCCCTCGGCGGGCAGCCACCAGGTGCCGCCGAGGTGCCAGGACAGGTTGCCGCCGTTGCCGTGCAGGTAGAGCACGGTGCCTTTCACCGGCACGCCTTTCTTCGCCGGCAGCCACCAGGCGCGCAGGCGCACGCCGTCGGCGGTGGTCAGGGTGACGTCGCGGTACTCCAGCCCGGCGCGCGCCGGGGTGATCTGCACCACCGGCTCGGGATAGAACAGCAGCGAACTGCAACCACCGAGGAACAGCGCGCCGAGTACCAGCAGCGGGATCAGCAGGCGCTTCATCCGTTGTTGGTCCTTACCTCTTCGCGGGCGCGAAAGGTGGCGTCGTAGATGCGCCCGGCCAGGCGCGAGAACGGCAGGCTCTGCAGCCAGACGGTGCCGCTGCCCTTGAGGGTGGTCAGCAGCAATCCTTCGCCGCCGAACAGCATGCTCTTCAGGCCGCCGGCCAGTTGCACGTCGTAGTCGATGCCATCGGTGAAGGCCACCAGGCAACCGGTGTCGACCCGCAGCGTCTCGCCATTCAACTGGCGGCGGATCAGCGTACCGCCGGCGTGGACGAAGACCAGGCCATCGCCCTCGAGCTTCTGCAGGATGAAGCCCTCGCCGCCGAAGAAACCGGCGCCCAGGCGCTTGGCGAAGGCGATGCCGACCCGGGTGCCATAGGCCGCGCAGAGGAACGAGTCCTTCTGGCAGAACAGGCGCCCGCCGACATCGTCCAGGTCCACCGCCACCACGCTGCCCGGATAGGGCGCGGCAAAGGCCACGTGCTGCTTGCCCTGGCCTTCGTTGGTGAAGTGGGTCATGAACACCGACTCGCCACCGAGCTTGCGCTTGCCGGCGCTCCACAGCTTGCCCAGCAGGCTGCCGTCGGAGCCGTCGCCCATCCGCGCGGTGAAGCGGATGTCGCCGGTCATGTAGTTCATCGCCCCGGCCTCGGCGATCACGGTTTCCCCGGGGTCGAGTTCGATCTCCACGGTCTGCATGGATTCGCCGAGGATGCGGTAGTCGAGTTCGTGGCTGGCCATCGCCGTTCTCCTTGCTTGCCGGCCGACCGCCCGCGCGCACCGGGAAAGACCGGCACGGCGGGGAGCGGTCAGAGAATGTTCGCGTAGTCCGCTTCGATGCGGTCCAGGCTGAGGTGGTTGAGGAAGTTCGAGAAGCACATCCAGGCCGACAGCGCGTTGAGGTCGCGGAACTGCGGCGGCAGGTATTTCGGCGGCGCCACCAGGCCCTCGTCCACCAGTTGGCGCAGGGTGCGCATGTCTTCCAGGGTGGTCTTGCCGCAGAACAGCAGGGGGATCTGTTCGAGCTTGCCCTTGCGCACGGCGAGCTGGATGTAGTTATAGATGAGGATGAAGCCCTTCAGGTAGGACAGGTCCTTGGTGAACGGCAGGCCATCCGGGGTCGAGCCACGGAAGACCCGGCTGGCGTTCTGGTAGCTGTCCTCCAGGCTGTAGCCCTGCTCGCGGTAGAAGTGGAATACGTCGAGGAAATCGGCGCCCTCCTCGGCCATGTGGATCGCCCGGGTGCGATTGGTCAGCTTGCGCAGGCGGGTCGGGTAGGAGGCGAAGGCGATCACCTCCATCAGGATCGCCAGGCCTTCCTGGGTCACGGTGGAGGACGGCGGCCCCTTGGCGAGGAAGGTGCAGATCGGCTGGCTCAGGCCGTTCAGGGTGGTGCCGACGTGCACCAGGCCCTCGTGGACCTCCAGCGCGCGCACGTCGCGCTCGTTGAACAGGGCGTCGGCGCGCACCTTGATGTAGTCGGCGCCGGCCGCCGCGTCGGCGACGATGCCGTCGGACTCGAACACGCGGATGGTGCCCTCCTCCTCGCCGAACACGGTGTTCAGCCGCGCCTGGAGGATCGGCACGACCTCCTTGGCGGTCAGGGTCTTGGGTTCGTCCTTAAGATCGCCGCGGTCGGCGATGTTGTTCAGGTAGTCGGAGAGCATCAGGCCGAGGTCGGCCAGGGTCGGATCACCGGCATGGAAGGCGTCCGAGGCCGAGCCGTAGAGTTCCTGGGAGATCAGCCCGAGGTCCGGGGTGCCGCGCGCCTCGAGCATGCGGATGACCATCCGGTATTCCTTGCACATCCGCCGCATGATCTGCCCGACCGGGTTGAACTGGCCCAACTGGCGGGTGATGTCGCGCTCGATGTTCTGGAATTCCTGCTTCTTGGCGCTGGCGTCGAAGGCCAGCGGGCGGCTGTCGTAGTAGCCGCGGTCGACCTTCGGCGCATGCTTGCCGCGGCCCTTGAGGAAGTCCTGGCGGATCCCGTCGTCCCATTTGATCGCATCCAGCACGCGGATCGGCGTCTGCGCCTCGACGATGCGATCGGACAGGGAGCGGATGATCTTCTGGTAGTCGTTCTGCGCCTTGCGCTGGCTCATCGGCAATCTCATTGGGTGACCCGCTGGAAGCGGGCGGCCTCGACGAACACGTCGGAATTGGCGGGATCGTTCAGGTAGGCGAAGACCTTCTCCAACGGGCTGCGCACCAGCGCGCCCTTGCCCTGCTCGCTGTCGACGGTCTCGCCGTCGAGCTGGCCGGCGCCGAGGTCCTCGACGATGCGCTCGACGTCGAGGTTGTAGATCACCAGCTCGTCACCGTCGGTGATCTCGAAGCCGGCGATGACGAAGTTGCCGCCCAGGCTCTTCGGCAGGCCGGCCGACAGGTACCAGCGCTTGCCCTGGTGGGAGACGGTGAAGCCGTAGTCCTCCAGGCTCTCGGTATTGTCCTTGCTGTCCACGTAGCTGAGCGCGCGGTAGACATTGCTGCCGGAACGGGTGATCTCCAGGAATTGTTCTTCCTTCCACTCGTTCTCGCGGCTCCAGGTCCCGAGCAGGTGGCTCGGCGCCGCCTCGCGCGGCGGTATCGGCTCCTTGAAGGTGACCAGGCAACCGCCCAACAGCAGGAAACTCAGGACCACCAGGCAACGCCAGGCTTTCATCACACGCTCCTTAGGAACCCTCCGCAACCTGCGACCGGCTGGCCGAGGGAAGGTTCGGGTATGAAAAACCCCGCCATGGCGGGGTTGACGCTCAGGTCACAGGCCCATGACCAGATTCAGGTACCGTCTGAGTATGGCGCGCATTTCGTCCACGGCCAGTTGCTCGACCCCGTCCACGAGGCCCTGATATTCCATCTGCAGAATAATCGACGTCAACACCTTGGCGTCCTGCTCGGGCTGCCCGGAACCGAGCACCTGGAAGAAATGCACGGCGCCGAGGGAGAGGATCCGCTGGTGGGCATCGGCCAGTTCGCGCAGGCGCGGGTTGAGCAGCGCCTCCTGGCGGAAGGCCTGTTCGGCCAGCAGGTGCTCGCGGCGCTCGGTGAGCTGGACCTGGACATACTGCACGGCCAGCTCGACGATCCGTTCCACCAGCGAGCCACGGGCGCCGGGGTCGTCGGCCAGCACCGCGGCCATCTCCTGGAGGTCGCCCTCCACGCTGCTCCAGAACGCCGACAGCGCCTCTGCGTTGCGCTCGACGAAGAGGGCGAAGGTGTCGGTGATGAGATCGTCGATGTCCTTGAAGTAGTAGGTGGTGGCCGACAACGGCACCTGGGCCTCGGCGGCCACCGCGCGGTGGCGCACGGCCCGTACGCCGTCGCGGACGATCAGGCGCATGGCGGCATCGAGAATCGCCTGGCGCCGCTGCTCGCTGCCCTGGCGGCTGGCCTTGCGGCCCTGGTAACGAACGCTTTCGGCTACCGCGCTGGCGGCCTGCGCGGCGCTGTCTCTGGGAGCTACTCGGGACACGGTGTTTCCTCCGCTCGCGGACGATGGAGCATTGTTCGGACTTTTTCGCGTGGAATCAATCGGCCGCTACCGGGGAAGCTCCGATCCCACCCGCACCTCCCGTGGTCAGCCGGCAGATCGGCGGCTATCGACCCCTGGCCCGGCGGCCGGGACACCGCGCGGCCATGAAAAAACCGCCCGAAGGCGGCTTTTCCATGGACTGTTGCGGCGCTCAGGCCTGCGGGCGCATGTGCGGGAACAGGATCACGTCGCGGATCGACGGCGAGTTGGTCAGCAGCATCACCAGGCGGTCGATGCCGATGCCTTCGCCGGCGGTCGGCGGCATGCCGTATTCCAGGGCATTGATGAAGTCGGCGTCGTAGTGCATCGCCTCGTCGTCGCCGGCGTCCTTCTCCTTGACCTGCAACATGAAGCGCTCGGCCTGGTCCTCGGCGTCGTTCAGCTCGGAATAGGCATTGGCGATCTCGCGGCCGCCGATGAACAGCTCGAAGCGGTCAGTGACGCTCGGGTCTTCGTCGTTGCGGCGGGCCAGCGGCGAAACCTCGAAGGGGTAGCGGGTGATGAAGTGCGGCTGCTCCAGCTTGTGCTCCACGAGTTCCTCGAAAATCATCACCTGCAGCTTGCCCAGGCCTTCGTGGCCGAGGACCTTGGCGCCGGCCTTCTTGGCGATGGCCCGCGCCTTCTCGACGTCGTTGAGGTCGGCAGCGCTGATCTCCGGGTTGTACTTGAGGATCGAATCGAACACCGACAGGCGCACGAACGGCTCGCCGAAGTGGAAGACCTTGTCGCCGTAGGGCACGTCGGTGGTACCGAGTACCGCCTGGGCCAGTTCGCGGAACAGTTCCTCGGTCAGGTCCATGTTGTCTTCGTAGTCGGCGTAGGCCTGGTAGAACTCGAGCATGGTGAACTCGGGGTTGTGCCGGGTCGAGACGCCTTCGTTACGGAAGTTGCGGTTGATCTCGAAGACCTTCTCGAAACCGCCGACCACCAGGCGCTTGAGGTACAGCTCCGGGGCGATGCGCAGGAACATGGCCATGTCCAGCGCGTTGTGATGGGTCTCGAACGGCTTGGCCGCAGCGCCGCCGGGGATGGTCTGCAGCATCGGGGTCTCCACTTCGAGGAAACCGCGCTCGCTGAGGAAACGGCGGATGTGGGCGATGACCTGGGAACGCACGCGGAAGGTGTGGCGGGTTTCCTCGTTGACCATCAGGTCGACGTAGCGCTGGCGGTAGCGCTGCTCGGTGTCGGTCAGGCCATGGTGCTTGTCCGGCAGCGGACGCAGCGACTTGGTCAGCAGGCGCACGCTGGTCATGTCGACGTACAGGTCGCCCTTGCCCGAGCGGGCCAGCACGCCTTCGGCGCCGATGATGTCGCCCAGGTCCCAGGTCTTGATCTCGGCCAGGGTTTCTTCCGGCAGGGTCTTGCGGTTGACGTAGACCTGCAGGCGCTCGCTGCTGTCCTGGAGGACGATGAAGGAACCGCGGTTGAGCATGATCCGACCGGCCACCTTGACCGGGATCGCTGCGGCTTCCAGCTCTTCCTTGGTCTTGTCGGCGTACTGTTTCTGCAGGTCCGCGAAGTAGGCGTCGCGGCGGAAGTCGTTGGGGAAGGCGATGGCCCGGGCTTCGCGCACGGCGGCAAGTTTTTCCTTGCGCTGGGCGATCAGCTTGTTTTCTTCCTGTTGCAGTTCGTGCTGGTCGAGTTGTTGGTCGCTCATGGTCTTGGTGGTTCCTGGTTAGGCTCTCTTGCCTGTGGAAACGGATTGCAACAGGGGCGAAAAGCGTAGCGAACGCCGGCCAGGCAAGGCGGGAAATGGCGAGGACACGGAGTTCACGATCGTAAAAAACGAGCAGTCCGAACCATTTTCCAACGCGGCCTGGCCAGGCGCAGCAGCTTTACAGCCCCTGTTTGAGGCTGGCTTCGAGGTACTCGTCTAGATCGCCGTCGAGCACCTTGTCGCAGTCGCTGCGCTCGATACCGGTACGCAGGTCCTTGATCCGCGACTGGTCGAGCACGTAGGAGCGGATCTGGTGGCCCCAGCCGATGTCGGACTTGGAGTCCTCCAGGGCCTGGGACGCGGCGGTACGCTTCTGCATTTCCAGCTCGTACAACTTGGCCCGCAGCATCTTCATCGCGGTGTCCTTGTTGGCGTGCTGGGAGCGTTCGTTCTGGCACGCCACCACGGTATTGGTCGGCACGTGGGTGATCCGCACCGCCGAATCGGTGGTGTTCACGTGCTGACCGCCCGCGCCGGAGGAGCGGTAGGTATCGATGCGCAGGTCGGCCGGGTTGATCTCGATCTCGATGTTGTCGTCGATTTCCGGCGATACGAACACCGCGGTGAACGAGGTGTGGCGACGGTTGCCGGAGTCGAACGGACTCTTGCGCACCAGGCGGTGCACGCCGATCTCGGTGCGCAGCCAGCCGAAGGCGTACTCGCCCTTGATGTGCACGGTGGCGCCCTTGATGCCGGCGACCTCGCCCTCGGACAGCTCGATGATAGTGGCGTCGAAGCCGTGCTTGTCGGCCCAGCGCAGGTACATGCGCAGCAGCATGTTGGCCCAGTCCTGGGCCTCGGTGCCGCCGGAGCCGGCCTGGATGTCCAGGTAGGCGTTGTTCGGGTCCATCTCGCCGCTGAACATGCGGCGGAATTCCAGCTTCTCGAGGATCTCGCGCAGACGCTCGACTTCGTTGGCAACGTCGTCGACGGCGCCCTCGTCGTCTTCCTCGACCGCCATGTCCAGCAGGTCGCGGGAATCGGCCAGGCCGCTGGTCAGGTCGTCCAGGGTTTCCACCACCTGCGCCAGCTGGGCGCGCTCGCGGCCGAGGTTCTGGGCGTATTCGGGGTTGTTCCAGACGTTGGGGTCTTCGAGCTCGCGGTTTACTTCGACCAGGCGATCATGCTTCTGATCGTAGTCAAAGATACCCCCGAATGGTCTGGGTGCGCTCGGAGAGGTCCTTGATGCTGTTGAGGATCGGGTTGATTTCCATGGCTGGCGCTCACTCGCGGGAAAACGTCGAAAAGCTGCGAAGTATACTGCACTTGCGCCCTGCGGGCAGTACGCCGGCCTCTATTTAATGCCGGCCGGCGACGCATGGCCGCCGCGCGCCGCTCAGCCCGCCGGGGCTGGCGGCACCGGCTGTTCCATCAGGCCAACCTGGTTGCGGCCATTGTTCTTGGCCTGGTAGAGCGCCTGGTCGGCCATCTCGATGAGAACCCGGAAGGTCTGTCCGCCGCCGCCCGGCACCAGGGTGCTGACGCCGATGCTGACGGTCAGGTACGAGCCCGGGCGTGGCTGGTCGTGGCTGATCTGCAGGCTCTCCACCGTACGCCGGACCTTTTCCGCCAGCAGCCGCGCGCCGCCCGGCGAGGTGCCCGGCAGGACCATGGCGAACTCCTCGCCGCCATAGCGCGCCGCCAGGTCCGAGGAGCGACTGCAGCCCTCGCGGATGGCCCCGGCGACCTGGCGCAGGGCCTCGTCGCCGGCGACGTGGCCGAAGGTGTCGTTGTAGCTCTTGAAATAGTCCACGTCGATCATCAGCAGCGACAGTTGCGACTGCTCGCGCAGCGAGCGGCGCCACTCCATCTCCAGGTATTCGTCGAAGTGACGACGGTTGGAGAGCCCGGTCAGGCCGTCGGAGTTCATCAGCCGCTGCAGCACCAGGTTGGTCTCCAGCAACTGCTGCTGGCTCTCGCGCAGCGCCCGATAGGCCTCGTCGCGTTGCTGCAGGGCGATGTACGAACGCGAGTGGTAGCGGATCCGCGCCACCAGCTCGATGGCGTCCGGCAGCTTGACCAGGTAGTCGTTGGCGCCGGCGGCGAACGCCGCGCTCTTCACCGTCGGCTCTTCCTTGGTCGACAGGACGATGATCGGGATGTCGCGGGTCGCCGGGTTGCCGCGGTAGGCGGCGAGCAGCGTGAGGCCGTCGACGCCGGGCATCACCAGGTCCTGGAGGATCACCGTCGGCTTGATCTGGTTGGCCACCGCCACCGCCTGCTGCGGATCGGAACAGAAGTGGAAGTCGATGCCCGCCTCGCTCGCCAGCGAGCGACGCACAGCCTCTCCGATCATGGCCTGATCATCGACAAGCAGTACCATGACCGCGCCGTCCAGAGGGGCGCCCAGGTCGGTCTTGCTCTCATGAGGGTTGTGCATGTTTCTCTCCGGGACCGGGGCCCCTCGTATCAAATTGAATGCTGTTCCACGCACCGCCACGGCGGGCGCCGGCGCCTACCCTGGCGCCTGACCGGACTCGCGCCCGGCTAATCGAATACCTCCGCCAGGCGCGGGGCGATCTTTTCCAGGGAAAGGATCTGCACCGCGGCATCGATCGCCGCCGCGGCCTTCGGCATCCCGTAGACCGCGCAACTGGCCTGGTCCTGGGCGATGGTGAGGAAGCCGCGCTCGCGCATCTGCTTGAGGCCCTGGGCGCCGTCGCGGCCCATGCCGGTCAGCAGCACGCCCACGGCGTCGCCACGCCAGTAGTTCGCCACGCTCTCGAAAAACACGTCGATGGACGGCCGGTAGACGAAAGAACGCGGTTCGGCGGTGTACACCAGCGAACCGTTGCGCAACAGGCGGATGTGATTGTTGGTCCCCGCCAGCAGGATCTGCCCCGGTATCGGCGGCTCGCCATCGCGCGCCAGGCGCACCGGCAGCTTCGATTCGCTGGCCAGCCATTCGGCCATGCCGGCGGCGAAGACCTCGTCGACATGCTGCACCAGCACCACCGCGGCATTGAAACTGGCCGGCAGTTGCTTGAGCAACACCGCGAGCGACGCCGGACCGCCAGCCGAGGCGCCGATCGCCACCAGACGCTGGCGCGCCCCGCCGGCCTTCGGCGGCACCACCTGGACCTTGCCACGGTTATCGCGCTGGCCGATCAGCCAGCCGACGTTCTGAATCTTGCGCAACAACGGCGCCGCCGCCGTTTGCGGGTTGCCGATGCCCAGCGCCGGCGTGTTCACCGCATCGAGCGCCCCATATCCCATCGCTTCGAAAACCCGGTGCACATTCTGCTCGATATCGACGGTAACAATCACGATCGCGCAAGGACTTTCCGCCATGATCCGACGAGTTGCCTCGACGCCGTCCATCACCGGCATGAGCAGGTCCATCAGCACCACGTCGGGCGTATCGGCGGCGCACTGGGTCACCGCCTCGGCACCGTTGCTGGCGACCCAGACGATCTGGTGCTGCGGCTCGAAGGCCAGCGCGCGGCGCAGCGCCTCGACGGCCAACGGCATGTCATTGACGATTCCGATCCTCAACCCTGTGCTTCTCCGATCAGGACGACGACGGCATCCAGCAAGGCCTCATCGTGGAAACTGGCCTTCGCCAGATAATAGTCGGCGCCGGCGTCGAGACCGCGCCGACGGTCCTCCTCACGATCCTTGTAGGACACCACCATCACCGGCAGCGACTGCAGGCGGCTGTCGCGACGCACCAGGGTGACCAGTTCGATACCGTCCATGCGCGGCATGTCGATATCGGTGATGAGCAGGTCGAAATGCTCCGAGCGCAGGGCGTTCCAGCCGTCCATGCCATCCACCGCCACTGCCACGTCGTAGCCGCGGCCGAGCAGGAGCTTGCGTTCCAGCTCACGCACCGTGAGCGAGTCGTCGACCACCAGGATGCGCTTGCGTTGCGCCCCGCCGGCCTGCCGCCGGCTGCGATCGATGCGCTCCAGGCGGCCGCTGCTGAGCAGCTTGCCGACCGAATGCAGGAGGTCCTCGACGTCCAGGATCAGCACCGGCGAACCGTCGTCCAGCAAGGCGCCGGCGGAAACGTCGCGCACCTTGCCCAGGCGCGGATCTAGGGGCATCACCACCAGGGTGCGCTCGCCGACGAAACGCTCCACGGCGACGCCGTAGACTGCATCGCGGTCGCGCACCACCACCACCGGGATGGCCCCTTCGGTGCGGCTGCTCTCGGGCCGCTGCAGCAGTTGCGCAGCCGAGACCAGGCCGACATGGCGCCCCTCGTACCAGAAGTGCTGGCGACCTTCGAGCTGGACGATCTCCTCCGCCTCCAGCTCGCACATGCGCTCGATGTGCGCCAGCGGAAAGGCGTAGGCCTCCTCGCCGATCTCCACCACCAGGCTGCGCACCACGGACAGGGTCAGCGGCACCTCGACGTGGAACAGCGTGCCCTGCCCCTGGCGTTGCTCCATGCGCACGCCGCCACGCAACTGGCGGACCATGTGCTGCACGGCGTCCAGTCCGACGCCGCGACCGGACACCTCGGTGACCTGCTCGCGCATGCTGAAGCCGGGCAGGAAGAGAAACGCCAGGAGTTCCTCCTCGCTCAATTGCGCCGCGGTCTCGGCGGTGGCGAACTGGCGATTGAGCACGGTCTCGCGCAGGCGCTGCAGATCGATGCCGCCGCCGTCGTCGCTCAGTTCCAGGACCAGCATGCCGGCGTGGTGGCGGGCGCGGATGGTGATCCTGCCCTCGGCCGGCTTGCCGGCGGCGAGGCGGGTTTCCGGCGCCTCGATACCGTGATCGACGGCATTACGCAGCAGGTGGGTGAGCGGCGCTTCGAGTTTTTCCAGGACATCCCGGTCGACCTGGGTGCTTTCGCCCTCGACCAGCAGGCGCACCTGCTTGCCCAGCGAGCGGCCCAGGTCGCGAACCATCCGCGCCTGGCCGCTAAGGACGTCGGCGAACGGTCGCATCCGCGAGGCCAGCGCCGCGTCGTAGAGCACCTGGGCGCGCTGGCCGCCCTGCCAGGCGAACTCGTCGAGATCGGCGATGTGCTGCACCAGCATCTGCTGGCATTCGCCGATCAGTTGCCGCGCCTCGCCGAGCATGGCCTGGGCCTGCGGGTCGAGGGCGGTTTCCTGGACCGTCTCGCGTACCACGTCGAGCGCGCGGCTGGCGCTGGACTGCAGGCGACGCAGGCGTTGCAGGGAATCGGCCAGCGGCTTGATGCGCTGGAACTCCACCAGCGACTTGCTGGAGATATCCAGCAGCCGGTCCAGGCGCTCGGCGGTGACCCGCAGGACCCGGCTGCGGCGCTCCTCGGCCTGTTCGCCGCCCGCCTGCCCGGCGGGCTCCTCGTCGTTGTCGTCGCTGGCGGCCGCTGACGCCGCTGGCGGCGCCTCGGGGGCCGCTTCCGGCAGGCCGGGAGTCGTCGCCGGCAGCTCCGCGCGGGCCAGCGGCAGGCCGCTGCGCACCAGGCCTTCGAGGCGCTGCACCAGACCGTCGATCTCTTCCCGCCCGGCGCCTTCGGCCCAGCCTGCGTCGCCGGCGGGCGGGGTGCCGATACGCAGCAACAGGTCGCAGCCCTGGAGCAACGCATCGATATGTTCCGATTGCAGGAGCAGGCGCCCGTCCTGCGCCTCCACCAGGCAATCCTCCATGACGTGCGCCACGCGCACGCCGGCGTCCA
Organism: Pseudomonas sp. KBN12P06040; assembly: GCF_037574965.1. Taxonomy (NCBI): domain Bacteria; kingdom Pseudomonadati; phylum Pseudomonadota; class Gammaproteobacteria; order Pseudomonadales; family Pseudomonadaceae; genus Pseudomonas; species Pseudomonas sp. KBN12P06040. The sequence goes on along the minus strand of NZ_JBBELS010000001.1, from coordinate 1,427,187 downwards.
GCCCGACGATCCGCGCCGCGCCTTTCAGCGAGTGCGCGGCGCGCATGCAGGCTTCCAGTTGGTCGGCCTGGGTCGGGCTGCGCTCCAGCGCCATCAGGCCGGCGTTGAGCACCTGGGTCTGGGCCTCCGCCTCGAGCCGGAACAGCTCGAGCAGCGACGCGTCTCTCATCTGGTCCGGGGTCATGCCAGGCTCCGCGCTACGGCTTGCAGGAGAGGGCCTTCGTCGAGCAGGGTGATGCTCCGCTCACGCCATTGCAGCACGCCGGCCACGTGCCGGCGCGAGGCCTGGCCGTCGGCGTGGTTGGGCGGCAGTATCCGCGCCAGCGGAATCGCATGGATGCCGTCGACTTCCTCCACCGGCGCCACCACCGGACCGCCGGCGGCGGAAATGATCAGCATGCGCGGAACCACCCGGCGCTCGCTGACCGGCGCGGCGCCGGGTTCGAGATCCAGCAGTTCGCCGAGGGAAAGGCAGGCGACCAGCGCGCCGCGCACGTTGGTCACCCCTTGCAGGGCGCGCGAGCGCTGGTGCGGCAGGGAATGGATAGGGTTCATCGGCGCCACTTCCACCAGGCTGCCGGTGGCCAGGCCGAACCACTCTTCGCCCAGGCGGAACACCAGGATCGAACGCGTCTCGCCGAGGTCGCTCTGTTCGCGCTGGCTGTCCATCGTTTCGGCGCTGTCGAGCTGGTCCTGGCGCAGGGCGATGCGGTCCAGCAAGTAGGTCGCCGCGGCAGCGTAAACCTCGCAGTTGCGGCAATGGACATGCTCGGCCAGGCGTTCGCAGGACTTGTCGCCATGCACGCCGATGCGGTTCCAGCAGTCATCCACCTGTTGGGTATCGAGCAAGGTCAGGCTCGCCTCAACCATCTTTGTTCACTCCACGGGCCGCACGTTGCTGCAGGCGCCGGGCGCCGGCATGGTCGCCGCGAGCGGCGAGCAGCGCCGCCAGGTGCGCCAGCGCCTCGGCGTGCTGCGGCTCCAGGTACAGGGCCTTGCGGTAGAAATCCTGGGCTTCCTGCTCCTGCCCGGCGACATCGCTGAGCAGCCCGAGCCAGTAGAAGACCGTGGCCGACGGCCCACGCGCGGCCAGTTGGCGCTCGCAGGCGGCGCGCGCCTCGCGGTGCTGGCCGGCATCCGCCAGGCGGGCGATTTCGTCGAACTCGCCGACGGGACTGGCGAGGGGCTGGCCGCTGGCTGGCGGAACCAGGCTGGACAGGCGTTGGCGCGGTTTCGCCGGTGGCGGCGGCGAAGGCCGAACACTCGCACGTTCCGCGGCGGCGGCAACGACCGGGCGCGCTCCGTCGCTCACCGCTTTGGGCCGCGCGCCGCGGGGCGCCTCGCTGGTCCGGCGGAACACGAAAGACAGCGGCACGCCGATCGGCTGCATGCCATGCTGGCTGAGCAGGCTCGCCTCGGCTGGTCCGATGAACATCGCGCCGTCCGGCCGCAACAGGCGCTTGAGCACCTCGACCACCTCGCTCTGGGTCGGGCGGTCGAAATAGATCAGCAGGTTGCGGCAGAACACGAAATCGTAGGGTGCCTCGCCCGCCAGTAGCCCGGGATCGAGCAAATTGCCGCAACGGAAGCGCACCTTGCGGCGAACCTGCTCGGCCAACTGGTAGCCATCGGCAACCTCGCTGAAATGGCGGTCGCGAAACCCCAGTTCATCGCCGCGGAAGGAATTCCTGCCGTACACCCCGAGGCTGGCGCGCTCGATCACCCGAGCGCTGACGTCCAGGGCGTCGACCTCGAACAGGTACTCGGAGAGCCCGGCATCGAGCAAGGCCATGACGATGGAATACGGCTCCTCGCCGGTGGAACAGGGCAGGCTGAGGATCCTTAGCGCGCGTCCGCCGCCCAGGCTCGGCAGGCGCTCGAAGGCCAGCCTGGCGAGGGTGGTGAACGACTCCGGGTAGCGGAAGAACCAGGTCTCCGGCACCACCACCGCTTCGATCAGCGCCTGCACCTCGCCCGGCGAGCCGTTCAGGCGCATCCAGTATTCGTCCTCGTCGTGCAGCGCGAGGCCGCTCATGCGCTGGCGTACCGCGCGCTCGATCACCGCGCTGCCCACCGAGCTGGCATCCAGGCCGATCCTGCTCTTGAGCAGGCGTTCGAAGCGATCGTTCATGCCGCCCCCTCGCCGCACTCCGGCGGAAACAGCAGGGCACGCACTTCGTCAGGCAGCAATGCCTCGACCCGCACCCATTGCACCAGTCCCCGCGGACCTTCATAAACCGGACCGAGATAGCGGGCCTCGCCGTTGTCCAGGCCATAGTCGCGGAACGCCGACGGTTCGCAGCGCAGGGTATCGGTGGCCTGTTCGAGGATCAGTCCGAGCCAGACCGGCTCCCGGTCCTGGCGGGCGCGGTATTCGACCAGCACGATGCGCGTGCTGGTGCGGGCCAGCGCCGCGCGGCCGAAGGCCATTGCGCAGAGGTCGAGCACCGGGACCAGGACGCCGCGATGGGAGAACACCCCGGCGACCCATTCCGGCGCCTCCGGAATGCGCTTCAGGCGCAGCAGCGGCAGCACTTCGACCACTTCGCGGGCATCCAGGGCATAGCGGTCGCCTTCCATGCGGAACAGCAGGAACAGCTTGCTGGTGCGTCGATGATCGCCGGTGGAGCGGGACACGGTCACAGCCTCAGACTTTGAAGCGGGATACGCCGTTGCGCAGCCCGTTCGCCACCAGGTTCAGCTCATCGATGGCGAAGCTGGCCTGGCGCAGCGACTCCACGGTCTGCCCGGTGGCCTCGCCCAGTTGCACCAGCGCCTGGTTGATCTGCTCGGCACCGGTAGCCTGGGCCTGCATACCCTCGTTGACCATCTGCACCCGCGGCGCCAGCGCCTGCACCTGCTGGATGATCTGCGACAATTGCTCGCCGACCTGGCCGACCTCGGCGATACCGCGGCGGACCTCCTCGGAGAACTTGTCCATGCCCATCACCCCGGCCGATACCGCCGACTGGATCTCGCGCACCATCTGCTCGATGTCGTAGGTGGCGACCGCGGTCTGGTCCGCCAGCCGGCGCACCTCGGTGGCCACCACGGCGAACCCGCGGCCGTACTCGCCGGCTTTCTCCGCCTCGATGGCGGCGTTCAGCGAGAGCAGGTTGGTCTGGTCGGCGACCTTGACGATGGTGGTGACCACCTGGTTGATGTTGCCGGCCTTCTCGTTGAGGATCGCCAGCTTGGCGTTGACCAGGTCGGCCGCACCCATCACGTGGTGCATGGTTTCCTCCATGCGCGCCAGGCCCAACTGGCCGGAACCGGCCAGGGTCGAAGTCTGCTCGGCGGCACCGGAGACTTCGCTCATGGTCCGCACCAGGTCGCGCGAGGTGGCGGCGATCTCGCGAGAAGTGGCGCCGATCTCCGTGGTGGTCGCAGCGGTTTCGGTGGCGGTGGCCTGCTGCTGCTTGGAGGTCGCGGCGATCTCGGTGACCGAGGTGGTGACCTGCACCGAAGAACGCTGGGCCTGCGACACCAGGCCCTTGAGCTCTTCGGCCATGCCGTTGAAACCGGTCTCGATGGCGCCGAATTCGTCACGCCGGCCGAGGTTCAGGCGTGCGGTGAGGTCGCCACCGGCCATCAGGTCGAGGCTGCGGACGATCTTCTGGATCGGCTGGGTGATCGCCCGCAACAGCAGGAACCCGCAGATGCCGGCTACCACCACCGCCAGCAACAGGGTCACCAGCATGCTCAGTTCGGCGTCGTCCACCGCGTTGACGATGTTCTCCGAGGCGCGATCGGCGATGTCCTTGTTCAGCTCGATCAGCTCGTTGAGGTACTTGCGACCGTCGCGCCAGTGCTCGGTCAACGGGCCGGCGACGAGCTTGCCGGCTTCTTCGAAGCGTTTCTCGCGATACAGCTCGAGCACCTTGTCGTGCTGCTCCAGGTAGGCCTTGCGCACACCCAGGAAGCCGGCGAGCAGTTCGTGGTCGCGGGCCTCGTCCGGGTTCATGGTCTTCTGGTAGGAGGCGATCTGCTGGTCCAGGCGCTCCTCGCTGGCAAGGATGCTGTCAGCCTCGGCCTTGCTCAGCTCGTGGTCGTCGGTGACGCCGAACAGTTCCTGGGTCTGCAGGTAGTTGTCGGTCCACGAACTGCGTACCAGGGTGATGAAGTACATCCCCGGCATGGCGTCGTCCTGGACACGGTAGGCGCCCTTTTCCACCGTCAACATCTTCACGTACGCAGTAGCGGCCATCAGCAGCATGATCGCGATGATCACGGCGAAACTTGCCAGGATTCGCTGGCGAACAGTCCAGTTCTTCACATTTTTCCCCAAGACTCGAGTCCGGATTCGTTCCTGCCGCCACAACGGCCCGTCAATCGCGCGGACTGTATAGGCCGTCCCCGGCACCGGCAAGCAGCGCCATAGGGTTTTCCCGCTATTGTAGGCGCTGGAAAGGCGTTTTTTGACGCCAGAAGTGTGGCAGAAAGACAAAGAAAGAAAACTGGCAAGCCAGACTTTTCTGAGAAGACAGGCACATCACGGAGGGAATGAGCGCCCCGTCCCCATGCCGGGAACGGGGCGCGATTTCACCGGTGGATGTCGGTATGGCGGGTTTCGCGGAGGAACAGCAAGGCGCAGACCAGGCTGCCGCCGGTGATCAGCACCGGATACCAGAGGCCGTAGAAGATGTCGCCGGTGTACACCACCAGGGCGAACGAGACCGTGGGCAGGAAGCCGCCGAACCAGCCGTTGCCGATGTGGTACGGCAGCGACAGCGAGGAATAGCGGATGCGGGTCGGGAACAGTTCGACCATCAGCGCCGCCAGCGGGCCGTAGCAGAGGGTGGAGATCAGTACCAGGGCGAAGATGATGGCGATCACCATCGGCTTGTTCACCTGGCTACCGTCGGCCTGCTGCGGGTAGCCTGCCGCCTTCACCGCGGCCGCCATCGCTTCGGCGTCGAAGCCGGCGATCTCGGTCTCGCCGACCCGTATCCTGACGTCGCTGCCGGCGGGCGCCGCCACCGTCGAGTAGGGCAGGCCGGACTTGACCAGGAAGGTCTTGACCTTGTCGCAGGGGCTGTCGAAGGTCGCCTTGCCCACCGGGTCGAACTGGAAGGTGCAGGTCGCCGGGTCGGCCACCACGCTGATCGGCGACTGCCGGCTGGCCTGGTCGATGGCCGGATTGGCGTAGTGGGTCAAGCCCTTGAACAGCGGGAAGTAGAACAGCGTGGCGAGCAGCAGGCCGGCCAGCAGCACCGGCTTGCGGCCGATGCGGTCGGACAGCCAGCCGGCGACGATGAAGAACGGCGCGCCAAGCACCAGGGCGACGATCAGCAGACCGTTGGCGGTGCCGCCATCGACCTTGAGCACCTGGGTGAGGAAGAACAGCACGTAGAACTGCGCCGTGTAGAAGGTCACCGCCTGGCCGGCATTGATGCTGAACAGCGCGGTCAGCACCACCTTCAGGTTGCCCCACTGGGTGAAGGACTCGCGCAGCGGCGCCTTGCTGACCTTGCCCTCGGCCTTCATCTTGAGGAACGCCGGCGACTCGCGCATGGACAGGCGGATCCAGGTGGAGATGCCCAGCAGGACGATGGACAGCAGGAATGGCAGGCGCCAGCCCCAGGTCTCGAACTCGTCGCCGGTCAACTGGCGGCAAGCCAGGATCACCAGCAGCGAGAGCAACAGGCCGAGGGTCGCGGTGGACTGGATCCAGCTGGTGTAGCTACCGCGCTTGTTCGCCGGGGCGTGCTCGGCGACGTAGATCGCCGCGCCGCCGTACTCGCCGCCCAGGGCCAGGCCCTGGAGCATGCGCAAGGTGACCAGGATGATCGGCGCGGCGACACCGATCGAGGCATAGGTGGGCAGCAGGCCGACGGCGAAGGTCGACAGCCCCATCAGCAGGATGGTCACCAGGAAGGTGTACTTGCGCCCGATCATGTCGCCCAGGCGGCCGAACACCAGCGCGCCGAAGGGCCGCACCAGGAAGCCGGCGGCGAAGGCCATCAGGGCGAAGATGAAGGCGGTGGTGTCGTTGACGCCGGCGAAGAACTGCTTGCTGATCACCGCCGCCAGGGCGCCGTAGAGGAAGAAGTCGTACCACTCGAAGACCGTGCCCAGCGAGGAGGCGAAGATCACCTTGCGCTCCTCCTGGGGCGTGGTCGCAGGCACTGTGTAGGAAGGGGTCGTTGCGTACTCGGTCATTGCGGCTCTCCCGCCCCTTGTGGGGGCTCTTATTGTTGTCTGCCATTTCCGTTTTCAGCGTCGACCGCTGCGGCGCCGGGCGCCACGCGATACGGGGTGTAGCGATCCTCAGGCCTCCACCGCCTCCTTGCCGCCGGCGGCCATGGCGCTTTCGACGACCTGCGGTGCGGCCTCGCGGCGGCGCTCGGCGAGAATCATCTGCGCCGCCTTCTCGGCGATCACCAGCACCGGCGAACAGGTGTTGCCGGAGGTCAGGCTGGGCATGATCGAGGCATCGGCGATACGCAGGCCGGGGATTCCGTGCACCCTCAATTGCGCATCCACCACTGCCTGCCCCCCCTGCCCCATGCGGCAGGTGCCGGCAGGGTGGAAGATGGTGGTGCCGATCTCCGCCGCGGCGCGCTGCAGATCCTCTTCGCTGCGGTATTCCGGGCCGGGCTTGTACTCCTGCGGACGGAAGGCGGCCAGCGCCGGCGCGGCGGCGATGCGGCGGGTCAGGCGAATGGCGTCGGCGGCGACCTTGAGGTCGCGCGGATCGCTCAGGTAGTTGGGCTGGATCGACGGCGCCTCGCCCGGGTCGAGCGAGCGGATGCGCACCGTTCCCCGGCTGTGCGGACGCAGGTCGCAGACCGACGCGGTGAACGCCGGGAAGGCATGCAGCGGCTCGCCGAAGCGATCCAGCGAGAGCGGCTGGACGTGGTATTCGAGGTTGGCCGAGGGCTGCTGCGGATCGGAGCGGGCGAAGGCGCCCAGTTGGCTCGGCGCCATCGACAACGGCCCGCTGCGGCTCGCCAGGTAGCGCAGGCCCATGCCCAGCTTGCCCCATAGGCTGCCGGCGATCTGGTTGAGGGTGGGAACGCCGTCGACCTTGTAGATCATGCGCAGCTGCAGGTGATCCTGGAGATTGCCACCGACCCCGGGCAACTCGTGGACGACCCCGGCACCGAGCCGCTCCAGCAGGTCCCGCGGGCCGATCCCGGAGCGTTGCAGCAGGCACGGCGAACCGATCGCGCCAGCGCTCAGGACGATCTCGCGGCGCGCCTCGAAGCGCTGCTCGCGGCCCTGCCAACGGACCGACAGGGCCCTGGCGCGGCCGTCCTCGAGGAGCACCCGCTGGACTTCGGCATGGGTCAGAACCGTCAGGTTGGCGCGCTGGGCGATGCCGCGCAGGAAGCCTTTCGAGGCATTCCAGCGCACCCCGCCGCGCTGGTTGACCTGGAAGTAGCCGCAGCCTTCGTTGTCGCCACCGTTGAAATCCTCGACGCTGGCGATTCCGGTCTGCGCCGCCGCCTGCTGGAAGGCATCGAGCAGCTTCCAGGAGAGCCGCTGGCGTTCTACCCGCCATTCGCCGCCGGCGCCGTGCATTTCGCTGGTCCCGGCGAAATGGTCCTCCATCCTGCGGAACAGCGGCAGCAGCTCTCTCCAGCTCCAGCCCGGATTGCCTTCGGCCACCCACTGGTCGTAGTCGCGGGCCTGGCCACGCATGTAGATCATGCCATTGATCGAGGAGCATCCTCCGAGCACCTTGCCGCGCGGGTACTTCAGGGAACGACCGTTGAGCCCGGGGACCTCGTCGGTGTCGAAGCACCAGTCGGTACGCGGGTTGCCGATGCAGTAGAGGTAGCCGACGGGAATGTGGATCCAGGGATAGTTGTCCGGACCGCCGGCTTCCAGCAGCAGGACACGGTTGGCAGGGTCGGCGGAAAGCCGGTTGGCCAGCAGGCAGCCGGCAGGTCCGGCGCCGACGATGAGGTAGTCGTAGGTATCCAGTACCTCGGGCATGGCGAGCCTCGTCTTGTCGTTCTTGTGATGGGCCGTCGGACCTGCGGATGACCGGCAAGTCTCGAACGGCTTGAGGCTAGTCGTTCATTCGCGATAAAAAAACAAACGTTTCGGGGCAGCTATTGTTCGTTTTCTAACAACGCCCCCTCGGCCCGGCAGAAGGCGCTCCCCATGTTCGACTGGAATGACCTGCGTTTCTTCCTCGAGTTGCAGCGCAGCGGTCGCCTGCTGACCGCCGCCAAGCGTCTCGGCACCACTCACGCCACGGTGGCCCGGCACATCGAGAACATCGAGCGCGACCTCGGCACCCAACTGTTCGCCCAGCACACCGGCGGCTACCAGTTGACTCCGGCCGGCCAGGCGCTGCTCAAGCACGCCGAGGCGATGGAGAACACCGCGCTGCTCGCCCAGGAAGAAATGAGCCAGAGCATCTCGCCGCTGGGGCAGATCCGCATCGGCGTCACCGAAGGCCTCGGCAGCGTCTTCCTCGCTCCGCGCCTGGCGCAATTGATGCGCCACTACCCGGGCCTGGAGGTCGAGCTGGTCTCGGTGCCGCGCTTCGTCAGCATCACCAACCGCGAAGCGGACATCGCCATCTCCCTAGACCGGCCGAGCGCCGACCTGGTGATCACCCGCCTGCTGACCCGCTATCGCCTGGCGTTGTTCGCCAGCCCCGCCTACCTGGAACAGGCGCCGCCGCTACGCGACCGCGACGACCTCGGCAGGCACCAGTGGATCGGCTACGTCGACGACCTGCTGTTCAGCCAGGAACTGATGTTCCACCACAGTTTCTGCCGCCACCCGCAGGTCGTGTTCCGCAGCACCAGCGTGGTCGCCCAGCAGCAGGCGGCACAGGCCGGCATCGGCCTGGCGATCCTGCCGCACTTCATGGGTAGCCGCGATCCTTTGCTGGTACCGGTGCTACCCGAGGAAAGCATCCAGCGCGAGTACTGGATGAGCACTCGGCGGGAGCTGCACCGCTCGGTGCGCCTGCGGGTGGTCTGGGACTTCCTGCTGGAGCTGTGCCAGCGCGAGCGGGAGGTTCTGCTCGGCCCTTCGGCGACGCCGCCGCCATGATGGCGGCGGTTATCCGCGGAGCGACGCTCCGCCGTCTCAGGCCAGGCGCTGCAGCGCCTGTCTGGCCTGGTTCTCCAGCTCCAGCTTGAACGACGGCTCCAGGCGCAGCTGCCGCGCCAGCTCCTCGAGGTAGGAGCGCTCCATGAAGCTTTCCTCGTCGACCATCAGCAGGCTGGCCAGGTACATCTCCGCGGCGATCTCCGGGGTGCTCGCGGCACGGGCGATCTCGGCCGGATCCAGCGGCTTGTTCAGCTCGCGCTCCAGCCAGCCCTGCACCTCGCGGTCGCTGGTCAGCTTGGCCACCTCGCCTTCGATCATCTGCCGTTCGCGCTCGTCGATGTGGCCGTCGGCCTTGGCCGCACCGACGATGGCCTGGAGGATCGCGTGGCTATGCACTTCGGCCTGGGCTTCCGGCAGGCGGTCGACGGTCTGCGGCTGCGCCTGCGGCGCGGCGCCGCTCTGTTGCTGCTGCCAGTTGTTGTAGGCCTTGTAGGCGATCACCCCGAGCGCGGCAAGGCCGCCGTAGGTGATCGCCTTGCCGCCGAACTTGCGCGCCTTCTTGTTTCCCAGCAGCAGGCCGATGGCGCCAGCCGCCAGGGCTCCGCCGCCGGCGCCGGAAAGCAGGCTGCCGAGCTGTCCGCCACCGCTGGCGCCGGGCTTGCCGCCGGTCTTGTTCTGCAACATTTCCTGCCCGGACTTGAGCAATTGGTCGAGCAAACCACGGGTATTCATGAGGAGCCTCCAGGACGTTCGGTAACAACCGGATTCGACCGACTCTAGCCCTTCGCGTCCGCGCTGCCCGCCGGGAGTTTGCTTCGAGATATTGCCGGCCTCCGCGGACACCGTGGCAAAGCGCGACGCATGTCACATTTCTCCAGATAGAGGCCTAGTGCCAGCAGAAAGCCCTTCGACGCGCCGGCATGGCCCTCTAAACTCCGCGCCCGCCCGCGACTGCGGGTCGGCGTCCGACGCCAGCCGCTCCGCGCGCATTCGCAACAGCAAACTGTGAACATGGCTCCCCCGAGCCACCCACTGCCTCGCAAAGGACTTCCCATGACCATCTCCCGCCGCGACTTCCTGAACGGCGTAGCCCTGACCATCGCCGCAGGCCTGACCCCCGCCGAGATCCTCCGCGCCGCCCCCGGCGGCCGCTACTATCCGCCCGCGCTCACCGGCCTGCGCGGTAGCCATCCGGGCGCCTTCGAAGTCGCACACCAGATGGGCTGGGAGAAGAAGACCTTCGATGTCGACCACCTGCCGATCGAAGAGGAATACGACCTGGTGGTGGTCGGCGGCGGCATCAGCGGCCTCGCCGCCGCCTGGTTCTATCGCGAACGGCACCCCGCGGCGCGCATCCTCGTCATCGAGAACCACGACGACTTCGGCGGCCATGCCAAGCGCAACGAATTCCAGGCCGGCGGGCGCACCATCCTCGGCTACGGCGGCAGCGAGTCGCTGCAATCGCCGAACGCCCTCTACAGCGAAGACGCCAAACACCTGCTGAAACGCCTGGGCGTCGAGCTCAAGCGCTTCGAGACAGCCTTCGACACCGACTTCTACCCCGGCCTGGGCCTGTCCCGCGCGGTGTTCTTCGACAAGGCCAGCTTCGGCGTGGACAAGCTGGTCAGCGGCGACCCGACGCCGATGGTTGCCGACGAGGTCCCCCGCGATCGTCTCAATGCCCGCTCCTGGCGCGCCTTCATCGGCGATTTCCCGCTGAGCCGCGAAGACCGGGAGGCGCTCATCGCGCTGTACGAATCACCTCGCGACTATCTTGCCGGCAAGAGCGTGGAAGAAAAGGAAACCTACCTGGCGAAGACCAGCTACCGCGACTACCTGCTCAAGAACGTCGGGCTCTCGGAAACCTCGGTGAAGTACTTCCAGGGCCGCAGCAACGACTTCTCTGCCCTAGGCACCGACGCCCTGCCGGCGGCTGACGCATACGCCGCCGGCTTCCCCGGCTTCGACGCCCTCGGCCTGCCGCAACCCAGCGAGGAGGCCCAGGCGGAAATGGACGAGCCGTACATCTACCATTTCCCCGACGGCAACGCCTCGCTGGCTCGGCTCATGGTGCGCGACCTGATCCCCGCGGTGGCGCCGGGCCGAGGCATGGAGGACATCGTCATGGCCCGCTTCGACTACTCGAAGCTGGACCTCGCCGGGCATCCGGTGCGCCTGCGCCTGAACAGCACCGCCGTCAGCGTGCGCAACCGCGCCGGCGGCGTCGATGTCGGCTACAGCCGCGCCGGCCGCCTGCACCGGGTACGCGGCAAGCACTGCGTGATGGCCTGCTACAACATGATGGTGCCGTACCTGCTGCGCGACCTCTCCGAGGAGCAGGCCCACGCGCTGAGCCAGAACGTCAAGTTCCCGCTGGTGTACACCAAGGTATTGCTGCGCAACTGGCAGGCCTGGAAGACCCTCGGCATCCACGAGATCTACGCGCCGACCCTGCCCTACTCGCGGATCAAGCTGGACTTCCCGGTCGACCTCGGCAGCTACCGGCATCCACGCGACCCGCGGCAGCCGATCGGCGTGCACATGGTCTACGTGCCGACCACCCCGAACGCCGGCATGGACGCCCGCACCCAGGCTCGCGTAGGCCGCAGCAAGCTCTACGCGATGAGCTTCGAGCAACTGGAAAAGGACATCCGCGACCAGCTCCAGGCCATGCTCGGCCCGGCGGGCTTCGACCACCGCCGCGACATCACCGGCATCACCGTGAACCGCTGGTCGCACGGCTACTCCTACTTCATGAATACCCTCTACGACGACGAGGCGGAAAGCGAAGCGCTGATGGAACTGGCGCGAAGCAAGGTCGGCAATGTCGCCATCGCCAACTCGGATGCGGCCTGGGATGCCTACGCCCATGCCGCCATCGACCAGGCGGTGCGGGCAGTCCGCGAACTGGGTTGAAGGACGGCGACGGCAGCGGAACCCGCGCTGCCGTCGCGCCCTTCCGATGTCCAGCAAGACTGACAGAAATGTACTGACAGAGATTTCAACCCCTACTCCACGAAAGCCGTTCAAAGACCCTATGTTTCTCGGCCTCCCCTCGAAATAACCTAGGGAAAACACATAGGAAATTTCCTACTAGCATTCAGAAAAGTCCTGATTAAACCGACAGACACCATCGCTAGAATTCGAGCCCGTCCGGAGCTGCCTCCTGGCGGATTATCCGCCTGCCGGCGTTGCCGGTAGCCGCCGCGGAAACCTCCACCTCGATCGGGTTCGATTTCATGAAAACACGCGTCATCCTCGTCGACGACCACGCCCTCACCCTGATCGGCATGCGCTATCTGCTGAGTGCGTACGACGACCTGCGGATCGTCGCCCAGGCCCAGGACGCCGACGGCTTGCTGGCGCAGCTCGAAGCGCACCCCTGCGACCTGCTGATCACCGACCTGATGATGCCCGGCAGCCGGCAGGCCGACGGCTTGCGCCTGGTGCAGAAGGTCCGGCGGCGCTATCCGGACCTGCCGATCATCGTCGTCACCATGCTCGGCAACCCGGCACTCGTTTCATCCCTGCTCAAGCTGGGCATTCACGGCCTGGTGAGCAAACGCGGCATGCTCGACGATCTGCCCAAGGCGATCCGCCACACCGGCCGTCGACCATTCATCTCGAGCTCCATCGCACACCTGCTGGAAGTGGGCGAAGCCGAACACGGCAAGCCGCTGGCCAGCCTCGAACAACTCACCCCGCGCGAAGTGGAAGTGCTGCGCCTGTACGGCAGCGGCCTGGCGGTCGGGGAAATCGCCATCCGACTGTGCCGCAGCAAGCAGACCATCAGCGCGCAAAAGAGCAGCGCCATGCGCAAGCTTGGCCTGGACAGCAATGCCGGACTCTTTATCTACATCCGGGAAAACGGCCTGGCCTGAGCAGCGCGGCCGCGATATGTCCGCCCCGCCAGCCCGCTTCGCAAGGTCCGCGCAGCAGCTAGAATGTCCCGCAGCGCCGGGCGTCATCCGTGCCCGCCTCCGCCAAAGGACTCTTTTCACATGGACCGTAACCGCCGCCTCTCCGCCCGACTCTGCCTCCTGCTGCTGGGACTCGCCAGCCAGGCCGAAGCCCGCGAACCGCAGCCCTGCGCGTCGCGACTGCTTGACGCCGTAGCCAGGCAGGTCGGCCACGATGGCTGGATAGCCCCTTCGTACGAATCTTCCGGTCCGTTCCTCGCCGTGGCCTGCAAGCCCTGGCCGGACGACCCCGCGCAGACGGTGATCGCCATGGCCTACCTGGATCCGGGCGACACCGCCGTGGAAGGCGAACGCCACCCGCATCTGCTATTGGCCAAGGCCGACAGCCGCAGCGGCAGGCTGCTCGAACGCTACGACAGCGACTTCGAAGAAGACGCGTCCGTCGCCGTCGGCAGCGACAGCCTCTGGCTGGACACCGCACGCTATCGCCTGAGCCCGACGGTGCGCGCCTTCGGCGTGGTATTCCATAGCGTGGCGCGTGGCGCCAGTTGTCCGGAAGCCGGCTTCGACAACCTGCTGACCCTGGTGGTGCCGGCCGGCGAAGGCAAGCTGCGGCCGGTGCTCAACACCTACCTGGACCAGTGGAGGACGCTGAAAGGCTCGGTCTGCTCCGCCGAGCCCGGGTTCGAACAGGAAGTCTCGCACCTGACCCTGGAACTCGGCCGCGGACGCTCCAACGGCTTTGCCGACCTGGTCGTCACCTCGCGGGTCAGCGACGGCGAAACGGAGAACGGCAAACCCTTGCGCACGGTGAAGCGCACGCTGCGCTACGACGGCGAGCGCTACCCGTTCGAGGAGTATTCGGACTTCTGGCACCGCCAGTGAGGGAAGGCCGTGGCCACCAGCCACGGCGAAACAGCGGAACCGCGCGCCCGCCGCAAGGGGCGGACGCGCGCAGGGAACTCAGCTCTCGCTGGTTTCCTCGCTCTCTTCGGCGGGCGCCGGCTCCTGCTCCGGCTCGCCTTCGTCGCCCTGCTCGTCGTCCGACTGGCAATACGGCGTCGGGTCCTGCGGCCAGATCGCCTTGCCATTGCCGTCGAGCAACTGTTCGGCGCCGCAATCGGTGGTGGCCACGGTGAAGCGCGGCTTGCCGTTCAGGTCGTACAGTGCGCGCAAGGTTTCCGTCGCCTCGTCGCCAGTGCCGCTGACTTCGTAGCCCAGGATGTAACCCTGCTGCGGATTCACCTCCAGCTTCTGCCAGAGCGCCGGAACCAGCGTGCGTCCCTGGCGATCGAGCAACACGGTGTGGGCAGCGTTGTCCATACCGTCGAGAGCTTCCAGGAAACGACCGTCATACGCAGACTGGATGCTGATCAGTTCGCCCGGCTCCAGCAGCATCTTGCCGCTGCGGTCCATCAGGCCCACCACCGGCACCTGGCTTTCCGAACCCATGAAGCTGACGGTCTTCTGCGGCCCGCCCTTCTTCGCCACGACGAACAGGTCGTTGCCCAGCGCGCCGATCTGCGCATAACCCGGCTTCACCCACTCGCTGCCTTCGTCGAGGTTGAAGATGCCGAAGTCGGCGCTGAACAGGCCGGTGCTCACGCCGACGGCAGCCAGCCCGGGCACGTCGACGGTGTAGCCAAGCGCGGTGAGGCCGGCGCTGTCGGCCGAATCGTACTGCGGCTGCACCTTCCAGGCGCCGCTGCGATCGATCAGGCCGTACTTGCCCGACGAGCCATCTTCCATGCGCTGCTGGGCCAGCCCGCCCTGCTTGCCGAAGGCGCCGCAACCGGCGAACTGGGCGGCGATCACCACCTTGCCCTGGTAGTCGAGGTAGCCACAGGGGCTGTCGTACTTCTCGCGGAACGCGACCAGGCCGTTGGCCGGGGTGCCCAGGTAATCGTAGCTCTTGCCGTCACCGACCACGTCGCCCTTGGCATCCACCAGTTGGGAGCCCTTGCCGATGACGCTGGCGCTCATCACGCCGTCGTGGAGGTCGCCCAGGCTCTCGTAGGCCACGGCCTTCTGTTCGCCGGTGGCGAGGTTGATGATCCACTTCTCCTCGCCACGCTCGGCGCTGATCAAGCCGCCGTGTTCGGCGACGCTGCCGTTGACCAGGGTGGTGTCGTAGAGCGCCTCGGTGAGCTGCTTGCCCTTGGCATCGAGGATGCCGCGCTTGCCATCGATCTCGTAGATGATGAATTCGTTGGCACTGTTGGGGTAGATGTCGTCGAAACGCGGCGCCTGGACTTCCTTGCCCTGGCCGTCGACCACGCCGTACTTGCCGTCGCGGACGAAGCCATAGAGGTCGGGGGTGAGCAGCGACAGGGCTTCGCCGATATCGTCGCGCAACACCTTGCCGTCCTTCGCCTGGATCAGGTTCCAGCGCTCCTCGCGCGCCGCCATCAGGGTGCCCTGGTAGGCGCTGGCGACGATATTGTCGTAGTCGTTGTCGAACGGCACGAGCAGCTTGGCGTCCTGGTCGATCACCGCGCACTGCCCGTTGAGGCATAGCGGGATGCTCAGTGCAGCCATGCTCGGTGCGGCCGGTTGCGGCGCGACCGCCGCAGGCTTCGGCGCATCGTCGCCCTGGTTGCAGGCGCTGAGGAGCAAGGTGGAAACGGAGACGGCGAGGGTGTTGCGGCCGATACGCGACAGTCTTTGCATGCGGATATGTTCTCGTATGATCCCTGAGATATGTGTCCAGCCGCGATGCGCGCGACATCGCGGAACGCGGTAGCCTTCCCGGCGGAAAGGCGCGGGCATGATGCCCGTGCCGCGGACCGCCTGGCAATGCCCTGGTCCGCCGGCTCGGCGACAGGCGGCGCGCTTGCTGGCAGAATCGCGGCTTTCCGCAAACCGCGCAGGTACCGCCCCATGAACGACCGACTGCAAATCGAAGACCTCCTCCTGGGCGACGGCAAGGAGGTGGTGAAGGGTGCGCTGATCACCACCCAGTACAAGGGCACCCTGGAAGACGGCACGCTGTTCGACTCCTCCTACGAGCGCGGCCGGCCATTCCAGTGCGTGATCGGCACCGGACGAGTGATCAAGGGTTGGGACCAGGGCCTGATGGGCATGAAGGTCGGCGGCAAGCGACGGCTGTTCGTCCCTTCCCACCTGGCCTACGGCGAACGGCAGGTCGGCGCGCACATCAAGCCCCACTCCAACCTGCTGTTCGAGATCGAACTGCTGGAAGTGCTCACCCGCGACGACTGAGCCGAGGGACGGCGGCGGCCTCTGGCCGCCATGCGCAGGACGAATAGTCGCTCGACTATCCGCCCTGCACGAAGCCGGTTTCTCTTCTAATCCGCGGGGCGAGCCGCGGAACCCGTGGCAATGGCGCGAGGCAGGCCGTCCAGCGCACGCAGCAGGCAGAACCCCAGGACGGCCCCCGCCGCGCCCGCGACCAGCATCAGGCCGATCGCGCCCGACCAGTCGAAACGGCTGACGATCAGGCCGTTCAGCAAGGGGCCGATCACCTGCCCCAGGTAGTTGCCCTGCATTACCCAGCCGATGGCCAGTGGCGTCAGCGAAGGCGTGGGCGAGGCCAGCGGCGCGGTCGCCAGCACGGTGGTGGGAAGCATGCCGGCGACCGCCGAGAAGACGAACCCCAGCGCAATCGCCAGGAGCCCCGGCGTCGCGGCATGGAAGAACGCCGCACCGGTGACTCCCATCAGGATCGCGGTGGTCGCCAGCAAGGCGCCGGGACGTATGCCGCGGGAAAGGATGAAGCCCGCCGCGACATTGCCCAGGGCGTTCGCCGCGACGATGGCCGCGCCGATGAGTCCCGCAGTCTCCAGGGCGACACCCAGGCGCTGCATGAGGAACACGGGGAGGAACGTCATCAGGGCGAAGAACTGCAGGTTGTAGGTGGTGAAGCCGAGCGCCAGCAGGGTGATCGCCGGAGACTTGAGCAACGTGCCAAGACCGGCCGGCCTCACGCCTGCCGCCCTGCGCCCATCGTCGGCAGGGACGCTGAGCGGCAGCAGCAGCGCCGCGACCAGTACCAGCAGTGCGCTCAGTTGCCAGTCGGCGCGCCAGTCCGCGAGCAGCGGCCCGAACAGCATCGAGAGGGCGATTCCGCCTGCCATGAAGGTGCTCCACAGACCGAACACCACGCTGCGCCGCGTCTCGCTGGTGATCCTGTGCAACACGGCGGGCGCCGCCACTACCACGATGAGGAAACCGAGCCCCTCGACGAAGCGAGTGGCGAGCAACCAGGCGAAGTCCTGCATCGACGCACCGAGCAGGCTCGCTCCGCCGAGAATCGCCAGTCCGCCGGTCAGCAGCCGGCGATCTCCCCAGCGACGCACCAGGAGGCCAGCGGCGATGCCGCCGAATACGCCGACGAACGGAAAGGCGGACATGATCCAGCTCAGCGCGGCGAGGTCGCCGCCGAAGCTCCGTTGCAGCGACGGCAGGGCGATGGTCGCCTTGCCGACATGCAGGGCGGCGGCGATGCCGGCGAAGATCACATTGGCAACTGCCAGCCATCGCGGGCTGGCCTGGGGGTGCGGACGAGCGGGAGTGGACGGGCTATCCATCGTTGCCTCCGGGCATGGAGTGGCGCCCGGCAAGGTCGCCAGACGCTCTGCGCGGATTCTGATAGCTCAAGTTAACTTGAGGTAAAGAGCCCAGGAATCAAACGATGTGTTCCATCGCCCGCACCAATGGCAATCCGGCACGCCCACTCAGTAGAAGTGCTCGCCGTAGAGGTCCCAGGCATTGCGCCGGGCCGCCCGGCGCAGCTGCTCGGTGCAATCCCGCCGACCGACGGCGGATCGTCCCGAGGTGGCAGCGACAGCTTCGGTCTCGGTGCGGGACGGTTTGTTGCGCGGAGTGTTCAGGGACATGGCGGCGTCACCAGTTCATCCCCGTCGCCGGCCCGCTCAGCAGCGCCTTCGCCATGCCGCGGGCGGACGCCAGGTCCGGCGCCACGCTCACCGGCGGGCCGTAGACGGCCTGCAGCACCGGCGCCAGCTGCTGCAGGTCGGCGAGGTTGTCCGGCTGGCCGTTGGCACTGAGCAGGATGCCCCGGCAATGCTCGGCGAAGCGCTGGCGATTTTCCTTGAGCCACAACACCAGGCGCTTGCGCGCTTGCTGGTCGCCTTCAGCTTCTTCCTGCGGGAGTGGCGGATAGACCAGGGCGAAATCGCACTCGACGGCCAGCAGCGCTTCGACCTCCTCCAACCAGCGCTCGACATCGGCCAGCTCGCGGGGCATCTCGCGGACCTGGACCAGGGGAAAGGCATCGATATCCAACAGGCTCTTAGCGGGGGCATTCATGGGGGACTCCTGCGGGGAGGCAAGGCGGAGGAATGAGCGGAAGTGCTTGCCAAAACAGTACTGTACGATACAGTTCTTAAATGACCAGCGTCAACCCTAACGAGAAACGCTCTCAGCAAACCGCCTGGAGACTTGAACGGACCGTCCCGACGGCCCACCATGCGCACCTTCCGACCGCCACCCCGCGAGGCCCGATACCGCCCATGAACGATGCGTCCCCCCGTCTGACCGAACGCGGCAGGCAACGCCGCCGCGCCATGCTCGACGCCGCCACCCAGGCCTTTCTCGAACACGGTTTCGAAGGCACCACCCTGGACATGGTGATTGAACGGGCCGGTGGTTCACGGGGAACCCTGTACAGCTCCTTCGGCGGCAAGGAAGGCCTGTTCGCCGCGGTGATCGCCCACATGATCGAGGAAATCTTCGACGACAGCGCCGATCAGCCGCGCCCCGCCGCCACGCTGAGCGCCACCCTCGAGCATTTCGGCCGGCGCTTTCTCACCAGCCTGCTCGATCCCCGCTGCCAGAGCCTCTATCGCCTGGTGGTGGCGGAATCTCCGAGGTTTCCGGCAATCGGCAAGTCCTTCTACGAGCAGGGGCCGCAGCAGAGCTACCTGCTGCTCAGCGAGCGACTGGCAGCGGTCGCCCCCCACATGGACGAGGAAACGCTCTACGCGGTGGCCTGCCAGTTTCTCGAGATGCTCAAGGCCGACCTGTTCCTCAAGGCCCTCAGCGTGGCCGACTTCCAGCCGACCATGGCGCTGCTGGAAACCCGCCTCAAGCTGTCGGTGGACATCATCGCCTGCTACCTGGAACACCTGTCGCAGCGCCCCGCGCAGGGCTGAGCGACGCGCCGTTCAGGCGGAGGGCGGCAGCGCCTGGCCCGGCAGATCGGTGAGGTGGATCTCGGTGACCAGGGGTTCCTGGCGCGGCAGGGTGCGATCGAGCAGGGGCGAGAAACGCGACAGCGCGCCGATCAGGTCCCACTGGGTCTCCAGGGCGGCCCCCAGCTCCGAGAGTTCGTTCAGGACCCGATGACCGACCCGTTGCAGGCGTGGCTCTTCGCTCTGGCTGAGTTCCACCGAAAGGTGCGCCAGCATGGTGGTCATGTTGTTCATGTTGCGTGTCGCCAGGACCAGGATATTGGCCAGCAGGGCGACATCGCTGTCAGGCAGGGAGGCGTGGGGAGAACCGGCGGTAGCGTGCATGCGAGCATCCTTTCTCGAAGTGCGGTCCGGAGCGAACGTCGCGGGAGAATAGCATCATATTGCCATTACGCAATATCTCCCGCGAAACGCTCAGGATGATTTCCTGATGCCAGGCAGACCGCCAAGGGCGGCAAAGGTTTCCATCAGGTGGGCCGCCGGTGCCTCGCCGCGCCGACGGCCCCGACCGCTCACTGCATTTCCAGGGATTTGCGCGGCGGCGTGCTGCGATGAGCGGCTCGCAGGTACTGCGGCGGCCAGGGCATCTGCTCGTTGCGCAGTTCGTCGGCAGCGTGCAACGGCCAGTACGGATCGCGCAGCAGTTCACGGGCAAGCAGGATCAGGTCAGCCTGGCCGGTGCGCAGAATATGCTCGGCCTGCACCGGCTCGGTGATCATGCCCACCGTTCCGCTGGCGATGCCGGCCTCCTTCTTCACCCGTTCGGCGAACTCGGTCTGGTAGCCCGGTCCTACCGGGATTTCCGCATTCGCCGCGGTACCGCCGGAAGACACGTCGATCAGGTCCACGCCCAGGTCCTTCAGGCGCCGGGCCAGTTCCACGGTCTCGTCGGGGTTCCAGCCATCCTCCACCCAGTCGGTGGCGGATAGCCGCACGAATAGCGGCAACTCTTCCGGCCAGGCCTTGCGCACCGCGGCGGTGACCTGCAGAAGCAGGCGGATGCGGTTCTCGAAGCAGCCGCCGTACTGGTCGCGACGCTGGTTCGACAGCGGCGAGAGGAACTGATGCAACAGGTAGCCGTGGGCCGCATGCACCTCCGCGACCTTGAAGCCGGCAGCCAGGGAGCGCTCGGTGGCGCGTACGAAGGCCTGCACCAGCGCCTCGATCTGCGCCTCGCTCAGAGCCTCGGGGGTCGTGTGCTGGGGATCGAACGGGATCGCCGACGGCGCCACCGGTATCCAGCCGCCCTCGCCTATCGGCACGCTGCCGTGCTTGCCCAGCCACGGCCGCCAGGTACTCGCCTTGCGCCCGGCGTGGGCCAGCTGGACCCCGGCGACCGCGCCCTGGGACTCGATGAAACGGGTGATGCGATGCAACGGCTCGACATGCGCGTCGCTCCAGATGCCGAGGTCGTCGGCGGTGATGCGCCCCTCGGGCAACACCGCGGTGGCTTCGACGATCACCAGGCCGGCGCCGCCCACCGCGCGACTGCCCAGGTGCACGAGATGCCAGTCGTTGGCCAGGCCCTCCTGCGCCGAATACTGGCACATGGGCGATACGGCGATGCGGTTGGGCAAGGTGATTTGACGCAGGCTAAGAGGCTCGAACAGCAGACTCATGGCAGGACTCCCGGTCGGTCTTGGAATAAATGCTCACACCTGAACTTTAGACCGGGTTCGCGGAGGCCAGCGGCCCAAGCGACATAAAGCAGCCGTCCTCCTGGCGGAAGACGGCTTGAGCGGCCCCGGCCGGCATTCCTTCCTGGAGTGCCGGCCGGGGCCACCGAGCTTACAACGCGCTCGGGCAGGTCACGCCGACAGTGCTGAACGCCCGGGTGACGTCAGCCGCCGAGTAGTTGCGGTTCTGCGCCGAGCTAATCACTCCACAGGCACCGCTGTTGTAGTTGCTGGTGGCGGTCCAGTAGTAGCGGTTGGCGTCGACGAACACCTCGAAGGCCTTGCGGGTATCCCAGCCCGGCGAGTTGGCCAGCAGGTAGAACGCACGGTTGTACACGCCGCTGGAGTGGTGCACGTCGATACCGTTGTAGTACTGCGAGGCGTTGTCGATGGATCGCCCGTCGCGGCTGGGCTGGTCCATGTAGCGCAACGCACCGCTGCCCTTCTTGATGTCGTAGCCGATCAGGAAGTCGTTCTTGCCGCGCATGTAGAACTCGGCGGCCTCGCCGGCCATGTCGGAGAACGCCTCGTTCATTCCGCCGGATTGCCCGCGGTAGATCAGCCCGGAGTTCTGCTCGGTGAAGCCGTGGCTGACCTCGTGGGCCGCCACGTCCAGCGACACCAGCGGATAGAACATGGTGGCGCCGTCGCCGAAGAGCATCGCCGTGCCGTCCCAGTAGGCGTTCTCCACGCTGCGCCCGTAGTGCACCTTCATGTACAGCTTGTGGGTCAGCGGGCTGGTGCCGAACCAGTCCCGGTACAGGTTGAACACCACGCCGCCGAAGAAATGCGCGTCGTTCAGTGGCGAATAAGCGCCGTTGACCTGCTTGTAGGTGTTGGTCGGGCAGGCGAAGCGGAACGGCGTGGTCTTGCTGTCGTTGGTGCTGCCGTTCATGTCGACGGTGATGACGTTGCCGTCGTCCATCTCGCAGCGGTCGTTGACGATCAGCGGACCGTAGTCGCTACCGTAGGTGTACTTGCCGATCTTCTGGTTGCCACCGGGGCCGCCCGCCTCGGCGTGGGCCAGGCCTTCCCACTGATCGAGCACTTCACCGGTCTTGGCGTCGATGACGAAATGCGGCCGCGACAGTCCCTCGCCGGGAATCAGGTAGGAGACGTTGTAGACCAGTTGGGCGATGTTGTTCTCGCCCAGGCGGATCACCAGTTCCACTTTGTCATTCTCGGTCTTGCGGCCCTGGGCCTTCAGGCTCTTGGCCTGGGCCAGCACCTGCTCGGCGGATACCGCCGCGGTGGTGCTGCCCGGCAGGTCGGCGGCGATGTTGGCGACGAAATGGCCGCTGCGCCGCGCCGCCACGCTCTTGCCGGGACCCTTGACTTCGGTGATGGCTTCGCCGACCACCCGTACGCCGTTGTGGAATTGCTCGTAGCGGGTGACCTGCTTGCCGTTGGGCAGGGTCGTGCTGCGGATCGCTTTCAGTTCGTCGGCACCGCCGGCGCCGACCGCGGCTTGCAAGGTGACCGGGCCGGGCGCGCCCTGGGCAGCCTTGCTGGGGAGTTTGGACACGTCGATCAGGTCGGCGGCAAAAGCGGCCGGCGAAACACCCATGATCGCAACGAACAACAGGTCAAGCGTAGAAACCTTCTTCATCTTGTTCAGTTCTCCTGGTTTTTTCAGGCCGAAGTACTCGGCCGACGCTTACCGCCGCCTTGTGGGCTGATCGGAACAGCCGTATCAGTCCTTCGGGTAGAAGGAACTGCACTCCCCTGGCTCGGTCCCGTTTTCGACGGTGCTTTCGTGTACCAAAAAGAACCCGCGGCCAAACCTGCCAGAACTGGCAGGTAGCCTTGATTTCGCCGGAAATCTGTATGTTTTCGCTGGAATAGCTAGCAGAAAAGCAGGTGGCAGCTAGGTTGCCCCCAGCCCCGGGACGCGCTCAGCGAGGGGCCATGTGGACGATCATCAGTTGCACGCTTTCCTGGCCGCGGAATTCGTTGACGTCGAGCTTGTAGGCCAGCTCGGCCCAGCGCACGGTAGGGTTGGGCCACTGCTCGCGGTCGATGTTGAAGGCAATGCCATCCAGTTGCAGCGAGCCGCATTCGCTTTTCAGCACCAGCTTCAGGTGACGCTCGCCGACGATCCGCTGCTGCACCAGCTGGAACACCCCGTGGAACGTCGGCTCGGGAAAGTGCTGGCCCCAGGGACCTGCCTGGCGCAACGCGCGCGCCAGCTCCAGGTGGAACTCCTGGATGCTCAACTGGCCATCGGAGAGCAGGCGCCCGGCCAGGTCCTCCTCGGCCAGTTGGCGGCGTACTTCGGCATCGAAGGCGGCGGAGAAAGCGCCGAAGTTTTCCTGCGGCAACGATAGTCCGGCAGCCATCGCGTGGCCGCCGAACTTGCTGATCAGCCCGGGATGACGGGCGGCTACCGCGTCCAGCGCGTCGCGGATGTGGAAGCCGGGAATCGACCGTGCCGAGCCTTTCAGGCTGCCGTCGCCGGCGTCGGCGAAGGCGATGGTCGGCCGGTGGTAACGCTCCTTCAGGCGCGAGGCGAGGATTCCGATCACGCCCTGGTGCCAGTCGGCGTCGAACAGGCACAAGCCGAACGGCAGTTGCTCCAGGCTCAGCTCCTTGAGCTGCGCCAGCGCCTCGCGCTGCATACCCTGCTCGATGGCCTTGCGGTCCTGGTTCAACTGGTCGAGCTGCACCGCCATGTCGCGGGCCAGCGCTTCGTCGTCGCAGAGCAGGCATTCGATGCCGAGGGACATGTCGTCGAGCCGACCCGCCGCGTTCAGGCGCGGACCGAGGATGAAACCCAGGTCGGTGGAGGTGATCCGTACCGGAGGCCGCCCGGCCACCTCCAGCAGCGCGCGCAAGCCCGGCCGGGCGCGGCCGGCGCGGATGCGCGCGAGGCCCTGGTGGACCAGGATGCGGTTGTTGGCATCGAGCGGCACCACATCGGCGACGCTGCCCAGCGCCACCAGGTCGAGCAGCTCGGCGAGGTTCGGTTCCTTCAGCCCGCGCCGGGCGAACCAGTCCAGCTCGCGCAGGCGCGCCCGCAACGCCAGCATCACATAGAAGATCACCCCGACCCCGGCCATGGCCTTGCTGGGGAATTCGCAGCCCGGCTGGTTGGGGTTGATGATCGCATCCGCCGCCGGCAGTTCCGGGCCAGGCAGGTGGTGGTCGGTGACCAGCACCTTGAGCCCCGCGGCTTTCGCCGCCTGGACGCCGTCCACGCTGGAGATGCCGTTGTCCACCGTCACCAGCAGGTCGGGACGCTTCTCCAGGGCCACGCCGACGATCTCCGGGGTCAGGCCGTAGCCGTACTCGAAGCGGTTCGGCACCAGGTAATCGACCCAGGCCGCGCCGAGCATGCGCAGGGCCAGCACGCCGACGCTGCTGGCGGTGGCGCCGTCGGCGTCGAAGTCGCCGACGATGAGAATCCGCTGGCCGCCCTCCAGGGCATCCACCAGCAGCGCCACGCCCTCCTCGATGCCTTTCAGCCGCTGGAAGGGAATCAGCCGCGCCAGGCCCTTGTCCAGCTCCTCGGCGCAACGCACGCCACGAGCTGCGTACAGGCGTGCCAGCAATGGCGGAAGGTCGCCGAGATCGGGCAGGGTTTCGGGCAGGGGGCGGGGTTCGATACGCATCAGGTCACTCGTTCGGCTCGACGGAAGGAAACGGCGGCGGCGATCAACGCTCGCCCTGCAGCCATTCCAGCTGCAACTCGTGCTGGCCGTTCTCGTCGGTGACGAACAGGGTGCCCTCGCTGATCATCACGGTCCAGTTGATCGAACGCGGCAGGTCGCGGGACAGGCTCTCCAGGGGTTCCTGGGGCACTGCCGCGACGTTGATGTTCTTCAGGCTGCGCACGCTGTCCAGCACCTTGGTCTGCCAGACCCGCAGGTTGCCATAGGCGAGCAGGCTGAAGCGCTCGCAGCGACGCGAGCACCAGGTGATGCGCTCGGCGTCCGGCTGGCCGACTTCGATCCAGTGCAGGACCCGGCCGTCCAGGCTCTTTTCCCAGAGCGCCGGTTCGTCCACGTCCGACAGGCCACGCCCGAAGGCGATCTGCTCGCCGTACCACAGCACGTAGGCCAGCAAGCGCACGGCCAGGCGCTCCTCGGTCTCGGAGGGGTGCCGGGCCACGGTCAGGCGCAACGTCTCGTAGACCCCGCGGTCCAGGTCGGTGAGGGAAATATCGGCTTTATAGGGCGTGGATTGCAGGGCCATGGGAATACCGGCGAGGGAAGCGAAAGGGCGCAAGTCTAACCTGAAACCCGCCCGCGTGCGGTCCGCCGGCCGACCGCCTGCCCTGCCTTTCTCGCGTCCCTGCCGCTCAGCGCGGGGCGTAGCGGCCCCAGAGTTCCTCGAATTCGCGCCGATAGGCGCCGATCAGCACGGCGTCGTCGGTTACCAGCAGGTTCTCTTCGTTGTTGACGCTGGCGCTGCGGGTCCAGTTGAAACTGCCGTTGAGCAGCCAGGCGCCATCCACCAGGGCGAACTTGTGGTGCATGTGGAAGGGACTGTCGTCGATTCGCAGCGGCACGCCGGCCTCGCGCAGCGCATGGATGTCGCTGCCTTCGTCGAACTGCTTGTCATCGTCGCTGATGATCCGCACCGGAACGCCGCGCCGATGGCAGGCCAGGATTTCCGCACTGAGCTGGTCGTCGGAGATGGTGAACACGCAGATGTCCAGGCTCTGCCTGGCCTGCCGGCACAGCTCGCGGATCTTCCGCCGACACTCCTCGCCGGGACTGAAATAGGCGCTGGCGCGGCTGCGCGGCGCCGCCGCGGTAACCTCCAGGGTGCGCACCACCTGCTCCAGCCACTTCAGGGCGGCTATCCGTTCGCCCTGCTCCTCCACGAGGACCAGCTCACGCACCAGGTCGAAGGCACGGTTGCGCAGGAAACGCACCTGGTCGGGCGCCAGCTCGCTGCCCAGTTGGCGTAGTTCGTCCCGTTCCTCGTTGCTCAGCTTCAGGTCGGCCAGGCTGTCGCGCAGTTGGCGGTCCAATCCGTCGAAGTCCATTTCCCGCTCCTCGTGTCCTCAGGGTTGATCGTTCTCCAGCGGCCTCTGCTCGCCGCCCAGCAACCGGCCCAGTTCGTCGAGGCGGCTGGATATCTCGTTGATGCGGTTGTGCGTGCGCAGGTCGACGTCGATCTTGCGGTCCATCACCTTGATCAGCGGCAGGAAACTGTCCTGCAGGCAGGCGGCAAGGCTCTCCAGCACCTGCTGCACGCCCGGCTGCGCAGGCGCCGTCACCTCGACGTTCAGCGCCGGCGCGCCCTGGCCGAGCTGGCGCAATCCAGCCAGCAACTCGTCCCAGGGCGCCGGTTGTACCGGCTGGGGTTCGCGAGCCAGGCCACGGACGCTTTCCACCAGATCGTTGAGCTGCGCCACCAGCCGTCCGCCGACGTCGGCGTCGCTGCCGCCCATGGACTTGTTGCGCAGGAAGTCACGCTTGATCTGCGCCCAGCGCTCGGCCTGCTCGGGGCTCTGGTTGCCGCGCAGTTCGGCGAGCTTCAGCAGGTTCTCCTCGGCTCCGGTGGTCAGCAGTTGCGACTCGCCCTGATAGTGGTCGGCGATCAGTTGCAGCAGCTCGGCATCGTTCATCACCGCGGAGATCTTCTCCGCCATCTTGTTCATGTTGCGGTAGCTGCCCTGCAGCTTGAACGGCGGCTCGCTGCGGTACTGGTCGGCCTGGGCGGCGCTGGCGATGTACTGCTGGTTGACCTTGAGCACCACGTCGCGCACCTGCATGAGGCGTTGCAGGGTGCTGCTGATCTCGTTGATCTCGGCACCGCTGTAGCCGTGGGCCAACTCGTTGCTGGAGAACGGCTTGCCCTCGGCCTTGGCGACGAAGCGATAGACGTCGGCCATGTCGCGGGTGGCCAGCGGCGCGAGAACCGGGTTGGAGGTCAGGGCGTTCTCGATGTAGCTGAGGGAGAACGCCTCCTGCATGCCGCTGAGGGTGTCGCCGAGGTTGTAGATGTCGGCGCGGTTGGCGAGCATGTCGGGAATGCGGAAGACCTCGCCGGACTCGGTGTAGGGGTTGCCCGCCATCACCACGCAGAACTTCCGCCCACGCATGTCGTAGGTCTTGGTCCGGCCCTTCCACACCCCTTCCACCCGGCGCGTGCCGTCGCAGAGGGAGATGAACTTCTGCAGGAACTCCGGATGGGTGTGCTGGATGTCGTCGACATAGAGCATCACGTTGTTGCCCATCTCCAGCGCCAGGTTGAGCTTCTCCAGTTCCTGCCGCGAAGTCGCGTCCGGCGCCTGCCCGGGGTCGAGCGAGCGCACCTCGTGGCCGAGGGCAGGACCGTTGATCTTCATGAAGATCAGCCCCAGGCGGTGCGCCACGTACTCCATCAGGGTGGTCTTGCCGTAGCCTGGCGGGGAGATCAGCATCAGCAGGCCCATCAGGTCGGTGCGCTTGTTCTCGCCCACCGTCCCCATCTGCTTGGCCAGGTTGTCGCCGATGACACCCAGGTAGACGTCATTGATCAGCTTGTTGCGAACGAACGAGGACAGCGGTCGCGGCTTGAACTCGGCCAGGCGCAATGCCTCGCGCTCGTGTTCGACGATCTCCTGGCGCAGCGCCTGGTAGCGCCGCAGCCCCGGCAGGAATTGCTGGCGATGGCGACGCAGGCGGCCGAAGAAGTCGTCCACCGCCAGCGCCAGGCCGCGTTCGACGATGCGCGGATGCTCGCCCATCAGGCCGTCGACCTGGAAGCGCAGGTCGACCTCGGTGATCCGTCGTGGCATCTCCTCGTCCAGCAACGAGAGCGCCACCGCCTCGTC
Organism: Pseudomonas sp. KBN12P06040; assembly: GCF_037574965.1. NCBI lineage: Bacteria > Pseudomonadati > Pseudomonadota > Gammaproteobacteria > Pseudomonadales > Pseudomonadaceae > Pseudomonas > Pseudomonas sp. KBN12P06040. Next base: position 1,399,625 of record NZ_JBBELS010000001.1, on the reverse strand, counting down.
CAGGTAGGCCGCCAGCGGCTGGAACTCGGCGTCGCCACATAGTCCGCGCAGCCAGTTGCCGGCCAGTTCCCACTGGGCGGCGGGCCGCTCGTCGAGGCGCTCCAGGGTCTGCCGGTAGTCGTCCCATAGACGCGCGCCTTGCAGGCGCAGCTTGAGTCCTTCCTGCAATTGCCGGGCATATTTGCTGAAGATGAATTCGGGACGCTCGGCGGACAATTCCCAGACCAGGTACTCGGCCGCCTCGTCGATATGCTGCGGGTCCAGCGCGATGGGCTGTTCGGCGAGCAGCGCACGCATCGCCGCGGCCACTTCGCCGCGAAGGGCGAGCAGGCCGTCGTCACGACCGAACATCTGCTGGATGCCGCGGCTGCTGCGTGCCCGCTCGGGCCAGCCGGCGACCTCCCGCTCCTCGCGCCGGCGGCTCCAGAACAGGCTGGCGAAAGCCCGCGCCGAGGGCGCGTAGCGTAGCAGTCCGGCGCTCTCGCGCAACGGCAGCAGGCGAACCAGGATCGCCGCCGCATCGTGGTCGTGAATACCTTTCTCGTAGCCCTCCTTGTAGCGCGGCGCGGCGAAATCGCGGATCGCCCGCGCCAGCTCGTCCGGCTGCGCCAGCAGCGCCTGCAAGCGCTCCAGGCTGAAGCCATCGCGGCCCGCGTCGGCGGCGGCGAGCACTTCGCCGGCGAGATATTCGGCGCGGTACAGCGTCTCCGATTCGGACTCCAGGTTCACCTGCCAGAACCCGCGCAACTCATCGAGCCGCGGGTCCTGCAGCGGTTCGAGGAAATCGGTGCCGGTCAGGTGCAGGTACAGCGCGTCGCCGCGCGGCATCAGGGTCAGGTCGAGTTCCTGGGTGTTGACGCTGAAGCGGTGGCGCGGGCCCAGGCGGATGACGTCGCCGCCCTCCTCGAACAGCTCGCTCTTGTCGCGCAATGCGCGGACCGCCTGGTCGCGCGCGGCCTTCAGGCGCGCCTCGACGTCGTCGGCCTTGACGCTGTCCTTCAATTCGCGAAGACGTTCGGCCAGTTCGCGCAACTTGAGGATCAGCGGGTCGGCGGCGAAGAACGCGTTCAGTTCCTCCGCCTGGGTGAAGCGCGCGGTGCGTCGTTGCAGGCTGTCGAGGATTCGCCGGGCGGCGTCGAGCAATCCCTGGGCCTTGCGCTGGCGCTCGTCGAGCAGGGTCTGCTTGTGCGCCTCGAAGGTTTCCAGCAGCTCCTCGCGCTTGGCCAGGATGTCGCCGAGGAACTGCTCATGGTCGCCGAACTGGCTTTCCAGTTCCTCCAGTTGCACCAGCAGGCGCGACAGTTGCTCGTCGCAGCGCTCGGGGTCCTGGGCCTGGGCCAGGGCGTTGGTGATGCCCTGGCCGAAGAGTTTGAACTGGGCACCGAACTGGGCCACGGTCTCGCTCGAACCGAGCCCCTTGCGCCGCTGCTCGGCGCGCGCCTTGGCCTGGTTCAGGCGGGCGTAGATCTCCGAGATCGACTCGATGATGCGGGTCCGCTGGGTCGCGTCGTCGATGCGCAGCGAAGCCATCAGCGAGGACAGCATGTCGAGGTCGCCAGCCATCGCCTCCAGGGCCGCCAGCGGCTCGCCGAGCTGGGCCACGGTCTCGGCTTTCTGCGCCTCGCCATCGAGGCTCTGCAGGCGCTCCAGCAAGGGCTGCAGGGCCTGTTCGCTGGCGAGGAAGGTCGCAGTGGCGGCGGCCACCCGCTCGTGGGCCGCGAGCAGTTCGGCCTCCATGGCGTCGAGTCGCGCCACGTCGATGTAGCGGTACTCGCGGATGGTCAGCAGCAAGCCACGCTGGGCGGTGATGCCGTTGAGCCCGTCGACGAACTGCTGCACCCGGTCCCAGCCGTCGGGCAGCAAGCCGGAGAGCAGCGCCTTGTGCCGCTCCTCCGCGTCGACCATCGCCTGGGCCGACTGGCGGCGGATACTCTCGACCTTCTCGTATTCGTCGAGCACCAGCTCGGCGGTCGCCGCCACTTCGCGCAACAGCGGCGCCAAGCCGTCCAGTTGGTCGCTGCCGAGCCAGTGGTAGACGTCGAACAGGCGCTGGGTGTTCTGGCACAGCAGCGAGTAGCGCTGGATCGAAACCGCCGGAGTCTCGATCTCCCGGCACAGGTCGTAGAGGTCGGAGACGCCGCGCACCAGCTCGGCATTGCCGATCCGCCCGAGGAAACCGCTACGCGCCGGTTGGCGGGCCGCGTACTCCTCGGTGCAGAACGGCGTCTGCCAGACCTGCATCGGATGGATGCGGGTCGGTTCCTCGCCTTCGGCGGCGAAGATCACCATGCGCCCGTCCTCCAGGCGCGCGTAGCCGTGGCCGAACAGCGGATTCTGCAACTGGCGGTTGATCAGGTTGTAGGTGAGCAGCACGTTCCGCCCCTGCTCGGGATGGTAGAAAACGTACTGCACGTCCTCGCCGTTGGGCGAGCGTACCGAGCGCTTGAAGCGCATGCCTTCCATGGATTGCTCGAAGGTGCGGTACTCGCCGTTCTGCAGGTAGTAGCCGCCGGGGAAGATGATCCCGTGGTCCTCCGGCAACTGGATGCAGGCCAGGCCGATGGCGTCGATGCGCTCGACCTTGCCGGTCAGGCTGTTGAACACCAGGTAGCGCCACTGCTCTTCGCGATAGGGCAGGACCTTGAGCAGCAGCAGGCTGCCGAGGCGGGCGAATTCAACCTGCGCGTCGTCCAGCGACTGGGTCTTGTCCATCACCTCTTCGCGATAGATGCCCAGGCCGACCTCGGTGTTGTTCTCGACCTTGATGGTCAGGTCGCCACCGATGGTCTCGACGAACAGGGTGTCGAGGATGTTCAGGTGCGGGAAACGGCCCTCCACCACCATCTCGCGGGTAGCCCGCTGCCATTCGAAGTCGAACGGTGCCGGCAAGGCGATGTCGCGCTCGCCGCGGTTGTCGATGTAGCGGACTTCGCTGCCGTCGCTGGAGATCGACCAGCGGAACACGCGGATGTCGGTGATCCGCTCGCCGATCTGGAAGCTGGCCAGCAGCTTGCCGTCGCGGATCGCCAATTGCAGCAGGCGGGTGTTCTTGTAGTAGGTGTAAAGCTCGTTGAAGTCGTTGACGAAGCCCGGCGCGGCGAGAAAGCTGTCCCCCAGTGGCACAGGCTCCGCCTCGTAGCCTTCGCTGCCCTCCACCAGGCGGTAGAGGGAGAACACGTCGGCCACGCCGGTTTCCTTGCGCAGGCCGATGAACACGTTGTAGCCGAACAGCAGGCAATCGCCGACCTGGACGATATCGCGGGCGATGCAGTTGTTCTCGGTACGGATGCGGACCCGGCCGATCACATCCATCTGGCTGTCGCCGAACTCCTCCAGGCGACTGGCGTTGAGCCTTTCGGCGGTCTGCCGCAGGCGCTGGCCCTGCTCCAGCAGGCGCTTGTGCAGCACCTCGTAGGCGCCGCCCTCGGCAACGGCCTTGTCCAATACGTCCTGCGCGGGAGTTGCGGCTTGAGTGTCCGACATCCTGGTCTTCCTGGGTCTACGGCGGTCATCGATGGAAACCGGCCCGAGCGGCCTGCCCCGGGCGCAGCCAACAGGCCACGCCAGGTGCTGCGCCGCTCAGGGCGCGGGCGGAACGCCTCCGCAGTTGGCGGAGGAAGCTGCGGGTCGGCTCAGACTTCCGCCGCCGGCTCGTTCTCGTGGCCGCTCTTGCGTTCCGGCACCACCGCAGCGGCTGCGCCACGGCCGTTGAGCAGACGGGCGAGGACGTCCTGCACCACCGGGCTCTTGCCGACCACACCTTCGATGGCCTTGCCCACCGACAGCGACTTGGCGAAGGAGTTGAAGAAGTCGCCCTCGCCGCCGACGATCTCGATGTTCGCCTTGCCCAGCGCGGTGGCGAGCACCTCGGCCTGGTCCTTGGCGATGTCCTTGTTCGCGGCGATGGCCGCCATGGCCTCCTCGAAGCTCTTCTCCAGCTGCATGCGGAACTCTTCGTGCTGGCGAGCGCTGTCGCTGAGGGCATCCAGGGCGCCGAACTTCTTGCCAAGCCCCTCGGCCTCGGCATTCAGGCGCTGCAGCAGTACTTCCGCTTCCGCGCTGCCCTGGTCCTTGGTGGCCTTGGCCTTGGCCGCGCCGAGCTGCTCCTCGCCGCGCGCCTGGGCGCCGAGCTTCTCGGCCAGCACCTTGGCTTCGGCCAGGCCGTCCTTCTCCTTGGCAGCGGCCTGCGCCTCGAGCACCCGGGCGTCGGCCAGGCCGCGCTCCTCGTCGCCCCTGGCTTCGGCGATCAGTTGTTCGGCACGTACCCGCGCCGCTGCCAAGCCATCCTTTTCCTTAGCCGCAGCGGTGACTTCCAGCACCCGCGCATCGGCTAGGCCCGGCGCTGCGCGCTCGGCCTCGATGCCCTCGGCCAGACGCTTCTTCGCCTCGGCCTGCTTCGACGCCGCTTCCAGCTCGGCCTGCGCCATGGTGTTGATTTCCACCGCCTTGTGCTTGGAGCGGGCCTCGTCGGCTTCCGCCTGCTTGACCTGGCGTACCAGCTCCTGCTCGGCTTCCGCCTGGGCCTGCAGCAGGATCACCTGCTTGACCCGCTCGGCCTCGGAAACCTCGCGCACCTCCTTGATCCGCTCCTCCTCCTGGGCCACGGTCTTTTCCACCGCGACGCGCTCGCGAATCACATTGGCGATGTTCTTGCGCTGCTCTTCCAGCGCCTTTTCCTTCTCGATCTTCTGCAGCTCCACCTCACGCTCGCGGGCGACGATCTCCAGGTCCTTGGCGCGGGTGACCTTCTCCACCTCGATGACCACCGCGCGCTGGCGGTTCTGCTGCGCCACCTCGACCTCGCGCTGGTGGTTCTCGGTGCGCACGTCGATTTCCTGCTGCGCCTGGATCCGCGCCTGCTCGGCCTTCAGCCGCTCTTCTTCCTTGACCCGCGCGGTTTCCGCTTCCTCGCGGGCACGGATGGTCTCGATCTCGCGCTTCTGCCGGGCCTCGGCGTCAGCCTGCTGGCGCTCCAGGGCCAGGGCAGCCTCACGGGTCTCGACGTTCTTCTTCTTGATCGCCAGCTCTTCGTTGCGCTCCAGTTCGTTGGTGATGACGTTCTGGGTGGCGGTCAGCTCGGTGATCTTGCGGATGCCCTCGGCATCGAGGATGTTGCTCGGGTCCAGCGAGTTCTTCGCGGTCTGCTCCAGGTAGTCGATGGCGACGTCTTCCAGGACGTAGCCGTTCAGGTCGTTGCCGATCACCTCGATGATGCGGTCACGGAAGTCCTGGCGATTCTCGAACAGCTGGACGAAGTCGAACTGCTTGCCGACGGTCTTCAGCGCCTCGGAGAACTTGGCATTGAACAGCTCGTTCACCGCCGAACGGTCGGAAGCACGGTCGACGCCGATGGCCTTGGCCACCTTGAGCACGTCGTCCTGGGTCTCGTTGACCCGCAGGTAGAAGGCAACGGTGATGTCCGCGCGCATGTTGTCGCGGCAGATCAGGCCGTCCTTGCCGCGCCGGTCGACCTCCAGGGTGATCAGCGAGATGCGCATGAACTCCTTCAGGTGGATCACCGGATAGACCAGCGCACCGGTGAAATGCACCTTGGGCGTCGACGACATGTCGTTGACGATCAGCGCGGTGCCTTGCGGGACCTTGATGTAGAAGGCCTTGAACAGGGCCAGCAGGCCCACGACCAGCAGAACGACCAGGCCCACTCCCAGCAGGAGGGGCATCAGCGACGTCATATCCATAGCAGCAGTTCTCCTTGATTCTCACCGAGCCCGGGTCAGATACCGCGGAACTCTTCCTCGGTAACGACCCGATAGGCGTGCTCCGCCTCCAGGTACTCCAGCAGCACGACGCGATCGCCGCGCTTGAAGCCTTTGTTCTCTTCCGCACGAACTTTCAAGATCAGCCCGGCGCCGCCGTCTTCCAGCAACGCCTCGCCATGTTGCAGGGTGACCCGCCCGCTGCGCACCACCGCGACCTGGCCCAGCACCGACTTGCTGCTGGTGCTTTCCAGCTTGCGGAACAGCGGCCGCAACGGCCGGCACAGCGTGGCCGCCAGCGGCGCCGCCAGGAACAGCGCGCCCACCGCCACCACGGCGCCCAACGGGTAGCGCAGCCAGCCGAGCGACAATGCGCTGAGCAGCCACAACTGGACGAAGTAACAGAGGAACCAGGCGAAGAAGGACAGCAGGGTCAGCACCAGGGTGACCGGTACGCCGTTGAGTTTCAGCTTCGCCAGCAGCGCGGCGAGGCCTTCGGCCTGGCCGGCGCCATCGACGACCGACTCGGCGTCGAGATCGAGCACATCGATCTCGACCATGCCCAGGGCGACGATGCCCCAGTAGATGATCGCGAGGATCAGAAGAAAGCTGAACAGCACGGTCGGGAACGACAGCGCCGTCTGCAGGAAACCTTCCATTGTCGCTCTATCCCTGAAAAACGGGCCCGGACGCCTTCGCCGGGCCGCGGGCCTATCAGGCCTTGCCCTTTTCCTTCAGGCGCGCCAGCACGCCATCCACGCTGTTGCCCGAGGCCTTGATCCCGGCCGCGCGCAGCTTGGCGTCCAGCGCATCGTCCGGCGCCGCCGCGCTGGCCAGTTCGGCCGCGGCATCCATGGTCGCCGCGCGTTCGGCCTGGCGCTGCTTGATCCGCTCCAGGGAGTCCACCGCGGTCTGCAGCTTGCTCTTCGAGTTGCCGTAGCGCTGGGCAACGGCCATCTGCGCCTTCTGCACGCTCTCGGTGGCCTTGACCGTATCCACCTGTTGCTTGAGTTGGCGGATGTTGCCTTCGGCCTGGCTCACCGACTTGCGCAACTGGGCTACGCTGGCGGCGAATTCCGCGACCTGGGCACGCTCGCCCTCGAGCTGGTTCTCCAGGGTCGCGATCTTCTCCGCGACCTCCCGGGCCAGCTCCTCGTTGCCGGCCTCCAGTGCCTTGATCGCGTATTGCTCGTACTCGGCGACCTGGGCCGCGCCCTTCTCGACGCGCTCCTGGGCCAGGCGGTGGCGGGCCATGATCGAGGCCAGCGCTTCCCGCGACTTGCGCAGTTCGACGTCGGCGTCGCGGATCTCCTGGTCGAGGATGCGCAGCGCCTGGCTGTCGACGATCGCCTCGCCAACCTCGTTGGCTCCGCCGCGCAGGGCGCTCAGCAGCTTGCTCCATACCGTCATGATGGTGTCCTCCCTCAGGCCCGGGCTTTCAGGTAGCCGGCGTAGACTTCCGTGGCGCGGATCACGTTGCCGGCCAGGGTTTCGATTTCGTGCAGCACGCTGGCCAGCGACGAAGTCGTGCTCAACGCGCCGAACATGCTGTAGCAGCGCTCCTCGCCCGGCAGGTTGAGCAGGCCGATGCTCGACAGCGGGAACAGTTGCCGGCTGAGCAGGACCTCTTCGTTGAAGGCGGTCGCGTCGGTAACGTCGCTTTCCGGCCAGAGCAGCGCCTCGACGATGATCTGCTCGCCCTGGGGCGCGACGAACACCGGCAGGTCGCCGTATTCGCGCATGATCACGTAGAGACTCGCTTCCGCCCCCTCGATCAGCTCGATCTGGGCCTCGCCGCTGCTGAACAGCTCGGTGCCGCTCAGGGCCTCGGCCAGCGAGCGAGCGTTCCATACCCGGGCTTCCGTCATGTCTTCCTCCTTCTCCAAATGAGCCGCTCCGGCAGCCGGGCGACGCAGCATCCGCTCGATGCCGGCGAGCGCCGCGGCGTTCTCCGGCAAGATCCAGACTTCCTTCTTCACCAGGCCCTGCTCGCGCAGGCGCTGGCGAAAGACACGCTGATAATGGGCTGATGATTTCCGTTGCATGGACTCACACTACGAGATCACATGTAAGATTTCAACAGCTCACATGTAATAAAATCCAACGCACGCGCATATCTACGCCGGGCCGGCCGGAGCATGGAAAAGAAACACGGGGAGGAAAGAGAGAAAGAAATGGCACGAGGGGCCTCCCTGGCTCGGTGTCTGGCGCGCTACATCCTGTATCGACTCCCGCATTAAACCCTCTATGCAAAAGGAATTGAAGGACCGCCGGGCATATCGGGAAAAAACGGGAAACGTCTCACCCTACCGCGGCACCCGCCCGCACCGCCGGCAAATGCTCTAGGCTATGCGCACACTGCAGCCTGACGGACACCGCATGGAACATTCGCCCAAACCGCTGGCCGGCCTGAAGGTGGTCGAGCTTGGCACCCTGATCGCCGGCCCTTTCGCCTCGCGGATCTGCGCCGAGTTCGGCGCCGAAGTGATCAAGATCGAGTCGCCCGACGGCGGCGACCCACTGCGCAAGTGGCGCAAGCTCTACGAAGGCACCTCGCTGTGGTGGTTCGTTCAGGCACGCAACAAGAAATCCCTGACCCTCAATCTCAAGCACGCCGAGGGCCAGGCGATCCTGAAACGCCTGCTCGGCGATGCCGACATCCTGATCGAGAACTTTCGCCCCGGCGTACTGGAAAAGCTCGGCCTGGGCTGGGATGTCCTCCACGCGCTGAACCCGCGCCTGGTGATGGTGCGCCTGTCGGGCTTCGGCCAGACCGGTCCCTACAAGGACCAGCCGGGCTTCGGCGCGGTCGGCGAGTCGATGGGCGGACTGCGCTACATTACCGGCTTCGAGGACCGCCCGCCGGTTCGCACCGGGATTTCCATCGGCGACTCGATCGCCGCCCTGTGGGGCGTGATCGGCGCGCTGATGGCGCTGCGACACCGCGAGGTCAACGGCGGCGAGGGACAGATGGTCGACGTCGCCCTCTACGAGGCGATCTTCGCCATGATGGAAAGCATGGTTCCGGAATTCGACGTGTTCGGTTTCATCCGCGAGCGCACCGGCAACATCATGCCAGGCATCACCCCCTCCTCCATCCACACCAGCGCCGATGGCCGCCACGTACAGATCGGCGCCAACGGCGACGCGATCTTCCGCCGCTTCATGCATGCCATCGGCCGCGACGACCTGGCCAGCGACCCGCGACTGGCCAGCAACGACGGGCGCGATGCGCGCCGCGACGAACTCTATGGGGTTATCGACCGCTGGGTCGCCTCGCAGCCCCTGGAGGAAGTGCTGGCGGTGCTGGCGCGAGCCGAAGTCCCGGCCAGCCGCATCTACTCCGCCGAAGACATGTTCCGCGATCCGCAATTCCTTGCCCGCGAGATGTTCCTCTCGGCACGCTTGCCGGACGGTAAGCCACTCCGCATGCCTGGCATCGTGCCCAAGCTGTCCGCCACGCCAGGCTCGGCGGATTGGGTAGGCCCGGAACTGGGCGAGCATACCGATGCCCTGCTCGCCGAGCTGGGCTACGACAGCGAGGGCATCGCCGCCCTGCGCCGGGAAGGCGCCATCTGAACGGTACGCGGAGCCCTTCATCGGTGCTCCGCGGACAGGGCGGCCCCTCTCCCCTATCCAGCCAGGGAGAGGGGTTATCCGCACGCTTCCACGAGCATGGCGCCATCCGGCAAGAGCCGCTGCACCGGCGCGCGCCTTCGCCTGACCGCCCGATGCGCAACGCGCCCTCGAACGAGACGGCGCTAGCGCGACGAATACAGCAGCACGTGATCCCGCTCGCGGAAGGTCGCCAGCACGTCTTCCTCCATCCGCCCGACCAGCACCTGCAATTCCCGGCGAATGGTCTGCACGGCATCCTCGAGATAGCTTTCGTCGTTCAACTGCACCTTGGCGATGACCCGCTGCAACAGGGTTTCCCCCTGCGGATCGACCAGCGTGACCACCCGTCCGCCATCGGGCCGGGGCTGGCTGAGGGTGAAGGGATGGGGAGCGAAGGCATCGGCCAGTCGTTGCTTCAGGCTGTCCAAATCAGGTCTCCTGTTTCGACGATAAGACTCGTCAAAGACCGAAAAAACGCGAATAGGGTTCGTCGATGCAAGCATTTACCGGACTAACGGCAGCATCTGGCGAAAGGCCACGAGCCGGCGCAAATAGCCATTCGAGCTGAGCCAGGCCAACGCAACGATCAGCCCGCTATAAGGAAAGCACCGGGAAAAACTCCAACCATCCCACCCTCGCGCAACGCCTTCACCTGCTTGAAATTGCAGTATCCGGCGCGTCCGTCAGGCAGTAACAACGAGACTTCCCCCTGCGTGTCGAACAGCGAGGATCTCATGACTGCCTTCGCATCCCCCTGCGGCGCCTGGCGCGCCTTCATCCTCGCGCTGGCATTCGCCGCCGGCACGGCACAGGGCTCACTGCTGTTCGGCGCCGTCGGCCTGGCCAACGACCAGTACGCGCGTCCGGTCGCCGACACCGAGATCGCCAGCACCGCCGTGCTCGCCGATTGCCGTGGCTTCGTCGGGACCATCGCCAGGATCGTCCTGCTGGACGGCTCGATCCACTGCAACGAGGCTTTCCCCTATGGCTTCGCCAGCCCGATCAGTACCAGCGTCTACTATCCGGCGGACATCGCCGCGTCCGACGCCAAGCTTCCGGTCATCACCTTCGTCGGCGGCATACTTTCCAACGCCGGCAACTATCACGAACTGATGAAGCTATGGGCCAGCCACGGCTTCATCGTGGTGATCTCTTCCGACTTCATCAACTCCTTCCCGCTGATGCACGCCCTCGGCATCCTCGAGGTCGCGAAACTGGACAGGGACCCGGCCTCGGCCCTGCATGGCCGGGCCGACTTTTCCCGGACGCTGGTCGCCGGGCACTCCGCCGGCGGCCAGGCCACGCTGCAGAGCGCCAGCCTCTCTGCACAAGCCCTGCAACTCATCGAGCCACGGTTGAAGCTGGTCGGCGCCCTGCCGATCGAGCCAGGCCCCCTGGCCATCGGTTCCACGGTAAAGACCCCGACCCTGCTGCTGACCGGACTGGCCGATGTGGTCGTGCCGCCGCTCAGTTGGCCGATCCTCTGGCAGGGCCCGTTGATCCGCGACGTGCCCGCCTGGGGCGCCACGGCCACCACGGCGACCCACTTCAGCCCGCTGCGACAGATCGAGTACAACGAGTTCGCCGGCATCAGCGTCGCCTGGGCGCTGTACCAGGGAAAGAACGATGCCCAGGCCCGCGACTATTTCGTCGGGCGCTACTACAAGCTGGCCAGCGACATCCAGTTCAACGATCCGCTGAGACTGCTCCGCCCCTCGCGCAACAAACTCGCCGCCGCCCTTTGAGAAGACATGAAAAAGCCCGCCATCAAGGCGGGCTTTTTCCCTTCACGACAGGCTCAGAGCGGCTTGCCGCGATTGCCGTACTGGCTGACGAAAGCCTGTACCTTGGCCAGCTCGTTCGGCAATACGGTGCAGCGCTCCTCGCGCTCGAACAGGTCGGCGAGGTGCGCAGGCAGCGCCGGCGCCTGGCCGATGCCGGCCTTCTCCACCGCTTCGGGGAACTTGACCGGATGCGCAGTGCCCAGGGTCACCATCGGCACGCTCAGGCTGCGCCGGCATTCGCGGGCGGCACGCACGCCAATGGCGGTGTGCGGGTCGAGCAACTCGCCACAGGAGCGGTATACCTCGGCGATGGTCTCGCAGGTCTGCTCGTCGCTGACCGCCAGGGAGTCGAACAGCTTGCGCGCCTCGGTCCAGCGCTGGTCTTCCACCGACAGCTTGCCGCTGGCCTTGAAGGCATCCAGCAGTTCGGCGACGGCCTTGCCGTTGCGGCCGTGCAGGTCGAACAGCAGGCGTTCGAAGTTGGACGAGACCATGATATCCATCGACGGCGACAGCGAGGGATGCAGGGTGTCCTTGTCGTAGCGGTTGCCGCTCATGAAGCGGTGCAGGATGTCGTTGCGGTTGGTCGCGACGATCAGTTGGCTGACCGGCAGGCCCATGTTGCGCGCCAGGTAGCCGGCGAAGATGTCGCCGAAGTTGCCGGTCGGCACCGAGAACGCCACCGAGCGATGCGGCGCGCCGAGCTGCAGCGCGGCATGGAAGTAGTAGACGATCTGGGCCATGATCCGCGCCCAGTTGATCGAGTTCACCGCTACCAGGCGGGTACCCTTGAGGAAGCCCTGGTCGGCGAAGCTGGCCTTGACCATCTCCTGGCAGTCGTCGAAGTTGCCTTCGATGGCGATGTTGTGGATGTTGTCGCCGAGGATGGTAGTCATCTGCCGGCGCTGCACCTCGGACACGCGGTTGTGCGGGTGCATGATGAAGATGTCGACGTTGTCGCAACGGCGGCAGCCTTCGATGGCCGCGGAGCCGGTATCGCCGGAGGTGGCTCCCATGATCACCACGCGCTCGCCGCGCTTGGCCAGCACATGGTCGAGCAGGCGGCCGAGCAGTTGCAGGGCGAAGTCCTTGAAGGCCAGGGTCGGGCCGTGGAACAGCTCCAGCACCCATTCGTTGCCGTTCAACTGGCGCAGCGGCGCCACTGCGTCATGGGCGAAGACGCCATAGGTTTCCTCGAGGATCTTCTTGAAGTCGGCATCGGCGATGCTGCCGGCGACGAACGGGCGCATCACCCGGAAGGCCAGCTCGTGGTAGGGCAGGCCGACCCAGGAGGCGATCTCCTCGAGGGTGAAGCGTGGCAGGTTTTCCGGGACGTAGAGGCCGCCGTCGCTGGCCAGGCCGGCGAGGAGGACATCTTCGAAGTTCAGGGTGGGCGCTTGGCCGCGGGTGCTGATGTAACGCATGTTCAAAACCTTCGCTGTTGACGCGGGCCCGCGAACGGCGCCCGGCGTTCGATCAATTCAGTTGTTCGACACGGATGCGGACCACCGGCCCGGACACGCCTTCCAGCGCTTCCAGGGCGGCGATGGCATCGTTGATGCGTTGTTCGATGACCCGGTGGGTAACCAGGATCATCGGCACCAGGCCGTCCTGTTCCTCGGCCTCCTTCTGCATGATCGATTCGATGTTGATGCCGCGCTCGGACAGGATGGTGGCCACCTGGGCCAGTACGCCCGGGTGGTCCTTGGCCTGGATGCGCAGGTAGTAGGCGCTTTCGCAGGCTTCGATCGGCAGGATCGGGTGGTCGGACAGCGCGTCCGGCTGGAACGCCAGGTGCGGTACGCGGTTCTCCGGATCGGAGGTCATGGCGCGGACCACGTCGACGAGGTCGGCCACCACCGAGGAAGCGGTCGGCTCCATGCCGGCACCGGCGCCGTAGTAGAGGGTCGAGCCGACGGCGTCGCCGTTGACCATCACCGCGTTCATCACGCCGTTGACGTTGGCGATCAGGCGATCCGAGGGAATCAGGGTCGGGTGCACGCGCAGCTCGAAGCCGCTCTCGGTGCGACGCGCCACGCCCAGGTGCTTGATGCGATAGCCGAGGGCGTCGGCGTAGTTGACGTCGGCGCTGGTCAGCTTCGAGATGCCTTCGGTGTAGGCCTTGTCGAACTGCAGCGGAATGCCGAAGGCGATCGAGGCGAGGATGGTCAGCTTGTGGGCGGCGTCGATGCCTTCCACGTCGAAGGTCGGGTCGGCCTCGGCATAGCCCAGGGCCTGAGCCTCGGCGAGCACGTCGGGGAAGGTACGGCCCTTCTCGCGCATTTCGCTGAGGATGAAGTTGCCGGTACCGTTGATGATCCCGGCCAGCCAGTTGATGCGGTTGGCCGACAGCCCCTCGCGGATCGCCTTGATCACCGGGATGCCGCCGGCGACAGCGGCCTCGAAGGCGACGATCACGCCCTTCTCGCGGGCCTTGGCGAAGATCTCGTTGCCGTGCACGGCGATCAGCGCCTTGTTCGCGGTGACCACGTGCTTGCCGTTCTCGATGGCCTTGAGCACCAGCTCGTGGGCCAGGGTGTAGCCGCCGATCAACTCGACGACCACGTCGATCTCGGGATTGCACGCTACGTCGAAGATATCGGCGGTGATGGGGGTCGCACCGGTATCGCACTTCGGGTTCGGCCGGCGGGCGGCGATCTGCGCAACCTCGATACCGCGCCCGGCACGGCGGGCAATCTCCTCGGCGTTGCGTTCGAGTACATTGAAGGTACCGCCACCGACGGTCCCCAACCCACAGATGCCTACTTTGACCGGTTTCACGCTGGAACTCCCCATCTCACCTACGACGGCCGGACGCGCCGGCCTGCTATGGTTCCCCGATCGAATCGAGGTTGACGCGACCACTGTACGGGCCACGACACATCCTGGCGATGGATTCCGCCAGCGGGCGACGGAAATCGCCAATGATGAAAACAAAAGAGCCGCACATTACGAAGCGGCTCTTTATTAGTCAATTGTTCGGCAGACCCGGCGCTATTTGGCCTCCAGCGCCAGCTTGGCCAACTGCTTGGCCGGCTGGTAGCCGGGAAGCAACTGGCCGTTGGCGAGGACGATCGCCGGCGTTCCCTGCACCCCGACCATCTGGCCCATCTGGAACTGCTTGTCGACCGGGTTCTTGCACTCGGAAGACTTGATCTCCTTGCCGTTCATCATGGCGTCCATCGCCTTGGTCGGCTCCTTCGCACACCAGACCGCCTGCAGTTGCTTGTCGCCCGCCGACTGCGGCCCCTGGCGCGGGAACGCCATGTAGCGCACCTCGATCCCCTGCTCGGTCAGGTCCGGCACCTCGGCATGCAGCTTCTGGCAGTACGGGCAGGTGGTATCGGTGAACACCGTGATGTGCGCCTTGGCCTGGCCCTTGGCCGGATACACCACCATCTCGCTGGCGGGCACGCCGTTGATCGCCTTGGCGATCGCCTGGCTCTCGGCCTTCTCGGTCAGGTTGACCGGCTTGCCGTCCTTCACCTGGTAGAGGTAGCCCTGCATGACGAACTGGCCGTCGGCGCTGGCGTAGAGCACCCGGCCGCCCTTCAGCTGCACCTGGTAGAGCCCCTGCAGCGGGCTGCTGGCGATGGAGTCGATGGGCAGGTCCGGTTGCAGGGCCTGCAGGGTCTTGCGGATGTTCTGATCGGCATTGTCTGCCAGGGCCAGGGTACTCATCAGGCCGAGGGCGGCAGCAGCCAGAAAACGGGTCACGCGCATGTGTCACTCCTGTCGTGCGGTCGGCGAAGCCTACCATAGACCGCTATCCCGACGGGCCCGACGCTTGTCGCAGAACGCTACGAAAGCGCCTCTTTTCGGATAGGTACGGACTTTTCGGACAAAGCGTCAGCCTCGCGGGTGGTGGCGTGCGTGCAGATCCTGGAGGCGGGCCCGGGCGATATGGGTATAGATCTGGGTGGTCGACAGGTCGCTGTGGCCGAGCAGCATCTGCACCACCCGCAGGTCGGCGCCATGGTTGAGCAGGTGGGTGGCGAAGGCGTGGCGCAGGGTGTGCGGCGAAATCGACGTGCCGATCGCCGCCACCTGCGCGTGATGCTTGATGCGATGCCAGAAGGTCTGGCGGGTCATCTGTTCGCCGCGCAGGCTGGGGAACAGCACGTCGCTGGGCCGCCCGCCGAGCAGGTCGCCGCGGGCCTCGCGCAGGTAGCGTTCGAGCCAGCCGATGGCTTCCTCGCCGAGCGGCACCAGGCGCTCCTTGCTGCCCTTGCCGAAGACCTTGACCACGCCCTGGCGCAGGTTGACCTGCTCCAGGGTCAGGCCGACCAGTTCGCTGACCCGCAGGCCGCAGGCATACAGCACTTCGAGCATGGTGCGATCGCGCAGGCCCAGCGGGTCGTCGACTTCCGGCGCCGCCAGCAATGCCTCGACGTCCGCTTCGGAGAGGGATTTCGGCAACGGCTTGCCCAGTTGCGGCAGGTCCACCTGCAAGGTGGGATCCTCGGCGATCAGGCCGTCGCGCAGGCAATAGCGGTAGAAGCCACGCAGGCCGGAGAGGAAGCGCGCGGTCGAGCGAGCCTTGTAGCCCTGTTCCAGGCGCCAGGCCAGGTGATCGAGGATGGCGTCGCGGCCGATGCCCTCCAGGCGCAACCCGCGGCCATCGAGCCAGGCGTTGAACTGCTGGAGGTCGTTGCGATAAGCCTCGCGGGTGTTGTCGGCAAGGCCTTTTTCCAGCCACAGGGCATCGAGGAAACGGTCGATCAGGGGATGTTCGAGGGTACTCATGGATGAAGGCTGCGAACCAAATGAAAGCGCGGCTAGTCTTTCATAGCCTGGGCGCTATCGCGAGCGTTGGCCGTCATCGCCACGTAATGGTTAGTCAGGCCGGTCGACAGGAGGTCGGCCGGCTTCCCGTGCCCGCGGGAAAAAGCGGAGCCATGTGGCTCGATGGTTCGCCCCGGCTCAGGACGAGCGGAGCGACGCTGACAAGGAATCCTCGATGGACCAGAACGCTATCCTGCTCGCCCTCGGCGGCATCGGTGCCGCCGCCCTGCTCAGTCAATGGCTGGCCTGGCGCCTGCGCCTGCCAGCCATTCTTTTCCTGCTGCTGTCCGGGATCGTCGCCGGCCCCCTGCTCGGCTGGCTCGATCCGGACGAAATGTTCGGCCCCCTGCTGTTCCCGCTGGTATCCCTGGCGGTGGCGCTGATCCTCTTCGAGGGCAGCCTGACCCTGCATTTCAGCGAATGGAAGGAAATCGGCACCGTGGTGCACCGAATGGTGACCATCGGCGCGCTCTCGACCTGGGGCGTGATCGCCCTGGCCGCCCACTACCTGCTCGACTTCAGCTGGGAAATGGCCCTGCTGTTCGGCACCCTGACCCTGGTCACCGGGCCCACGGTGATCGTCCCGATGCTGCGGGTGGTCCGGCCCAAGGCCGCGGTGGCGAACATCCTGCGCTGGGAAGGCATCGTCATCGATCCCATCGGCGCCCTGCTGGCGGTAGTGGTGTACAGCTTCATCATCTCCAGCGGCGAAGGCGACGGCTGGCTGCATAGCCTGCAGACCTTCGGCGGGGTGATCCTCTGCGGCAGCCTGTTCGGCATCCTCGGCGGCTGGGCGCTGGGCATCGTCCTGCGCCGCCACTGGCTGCCGGACTACCTGCACAACCTGGCGACGCTGGCCGCGGTGCTGGGCGTATTCATCGCCTCGAACCGGGTGATGCACGAATCCGGACTGCTCGCCGTCACCCTGATGGGCATGGGCCTGGCCAACATGAAGGGCGTCGACGTACGGCAGATCCTGCACTTCAAGGAAAACCTCAGCGTCCTGCTGATTTCCGGCCTGTTCATCCTCCTGGCCGCGCGCCTGGACATCAATGCCCTGCTCGGCCTGGGCCCGGCGGCGCTGCTGGTGCTGCTGCTGATCCAGTTCGTCGCCCGGCCGCTGAACGTGGCGCTGTCGACCTGGGGTTCGCCGCTGAGCTGGCGCGAGCGCGCCCTGCTCAGCTGGATCGCCCCGCGCGGGATCGTCGCCGCGGCGGTCTCGGCGATCTTCGCCATCCGCCTGAGCGCCGAAGGCCATGCCCAGGCGGCGCTGCTGGTGCCGCTGACCTTTCTGGTGATCATCGGCACGGTGGTTCTGCAAAGCGCCACCGCCCGCCCCCTGGCGCGCCTGCTGAAGGTCGCCGAGCCCTCGCCCAGCGGCTACCTGATCGTCGGCGCCAATCCGGTCGGGC
This sequence comes from Pseudomonas sp. KBN12P06040, assembly GCF_037574965.1. Lineage (NCBI taxonomy): Bacteria > Pseudomonadati > Pseudomonadota > Gammaproteobacteria > Pseudomonadales > Pseudomonadaceae > Pseudomonas > Pseudomonas sp. KBN12P06040. The sequence continues at coordinate 1,382,309 of NZ_JBBELS010000001.1, read as the reverse complement.
GCGCCATCGGCAAGGCCCTGAAGAGCCTCGGCAGCCGCGTGCTGCTGACTGATTCGAGCTGGGAAAACATCCGCGCCGCCCGCATGGACAACCTGCCCACCTATTTCGGCAATCCCACCTCGCAGCACGCCGAAGCCCACCTCGACCTGGTCGGCATCGGGCATTTGCTGGGGGTTTCTCCGGCCGGCGAGCTGAACACCCTGGCGGCCATGCGCTTCCGCCACGAGTTCGGCCATCGCCAGTTGTTCGGCCTGCCGACCAGCCAGGAAGCCAAGCGTACCGACAAGCACCGCTCCAGCGACGAACACCGTGGCCGCCCGCTTGGCCAGCGACCGCTGACCTACGCGCAGTTCGCCAGCCTGCTGTCGCGCGGCGCCGAAATCCGCACCACCCTGCTCACCGACACCTTCGGCTGGAACGACTACCAGGCGCTGCACGGCGAGTCCGCGATCCTGCTGTTCGCCCGCGATCCAAACGGCAGGATGCACGTCGCCACGCCACAGTCCACGCTGGCGCCGGGCACCGGCTGGACGCTGCTGTCGCTGATCGAGGCGGAACCGTCAGTCAGCAAGTCGCAGGCCACGGAAATCGCCGACTAGACTTCAACGAACCGACGAAAGACCGTCGTCACCCTATCCAAGGTTGGGTGACAAACGAAGCCCACGAAGAGGATGATTGCATCTAGCCATCATCCTCTTTTTTCATCAGGCCATGACCATGTCCAATCAACAACATTCCCGCCTGGGCCAGATCCTGATCAACAAGGGGCTGATTAGCGCCGCCCAACTGGACGCCGCGATCCAGGCGCAGTTGAGCAACCACAAGCGCCTGGGCGAAACCCTGATCGAGCAGGGCCTGCTGAGCGAACGGCAACTGAAGAAGGCGCTGAAGAAGCAGACCAACCTGCGCCTGGCCGCGACCCTGGTCGCCGCCCTGCTCAGTCCGTTCCAGATGGCCAGCGCCGACATCCAGCGCATGCAGCCGCCAGCGGCCATGAGCCGCCAGGAATTGCCGAAGAACCTGCGTCCGCTGACCGACGTCGAGATGAGCAACGTCAACGCCCAGGGCCTCAACGAAAGCCTCGAGGGCCTGTTCCTGAAGGCCGAGGGCGGCGACGGCCTGGCCGCGGTGAAGCAACTGGCGAAGCTGGTGATGCCGGTGCTCGACAGCCTGGAGGCGGAAACCTCGATGAGCGACGTTCGCTACGAAACCGGCAAGACGCAAAGCACGCTCAACCCCGACGGCTCGGTCAACCTGCGCCTGCCGAGCAGTATCGGCGAGGTGCGCTTCGACAATATCCGCATTGCCGGCGCGCCGCGCGAGCAGACGTTCGGCAGCGTCAGCCTGCAACAGATCGACCTGTCCCAGGCTTCCCTGAAGATCAGCCTGCGGCCCTGACCCCAACCCAGGGCCGGATCGTCCGGGGATATGGAAAAGGCACCCCTGGGTGCCTTCTTTCCGCCTGGCTCAAGCCGCCTGGCTGGCCGGGAACCCCGGCAGGACCGGAACCGGCCGCTTTTCGTCGTCGATGGCGACGAAGCTGAACAGGCCGTGTATGGCCTTCTCGCGACCGTCGGCGTACATGCTTTCCAGGTACACCTCGACCTCCACCTTGAGGCTGGTGTTGCCGACCTTGACCACCCGGCCGACCAGTTCGACGATCGAGCCCGCCGGGATCGGGTGGTTGAAGTCGATGCGATCGGTGGAGACGGTCACCAGCGGCAGGCGGCAGAAACGGGTCGCGGTGATGAACGAGACCTCGTCCATCCAGGCCAGCGCAGTCCCGCCGAACAGGGTGTTGTGGTGATTGGTGGTGGGCGGGAATACCGCCTTGGTCACACGGGTTTCGGAAAGCTCGGTGCGACGCAGGATTTCTTGCTCTCTGGGGGTCATGCCACGAATACCGGATGGAGTGGCTGCCTGGGTGCCGCGGATGTTGTACTGGTTATGCGCTGCCGTGGGCAGTAGGAAGCGCCGCCGGAAAGACGAACGCCAGACATGAAAAAAGCAGCCCTCGGGCTGCTTTTCTCGGAGAAGAACCGGATTAGACCAGTTTTTCCTTGATGCGCGCGGCCTTGCCGGACAGGGCGCGGAGGTAGTACAGCTTGGCCTTGCGCACGTCGCCGCGACGCTTGACGCTCAGGCTGTCGACGATCGGGCTGTAGGTCTGGAAGGTACGTTCCACGCCCACGCCGTTGGAGATCTTGCGCACGGTGAAGGCGCTGTTCAGGCCACGGTTGCGCTTGGCGATGACGACGCCTTCGAAGGCCTGCAGACGCTGACGGTCGCCTTCCTTCACCTTGACCTGGACGATCACGGTGTCGCCGGGGGCGAACGCCGGGATCTCTTTGTTCATCTGTTCAGCTTCGATCTGCTGAATGATCTTGTTGGTCATGCTGTGCTCCTAAGACCGGCAATCGGCCAGCCATCGATACGTTAACTATCGTCCCGCTGACGGATGTATTCCGCCAGCAGCTTCTGCTCTTCTCCAGAAAGCGAGCGGCTATCCAGAAGATCGGCGCGTCGTTCCCAGGTCCGCCCAAGGGCCTGCTGCAAACGCCAACGCCGGATGTGTTCATGGTTGCCACTGAGCAACACTTCAGGAACACGTTTGTCCGCATACACCTCGGGTCGGGTGTAGTGCGGGCAGTCGAGCAGGCCATCCGTGAAGGAGTCCTCCTCGGCGGAATCTGCATGACCCAATGCACCGGGCAGCAACCGCGTCACTGCATCGACCAGCACCATGGCCGGCAACTCACCGCCGGACAGGACATAATCGCCGATCGACCATTCTTCATCGACGTGCTCTTCGATGAAGCGCTCGTCGATGCCTTCGTAGCGCCCGGCGATGAGGATCAACGCTTCCTCTTCGGCCAGTTCGCGTACGCCCGCCTGCGTCAGCTGGCGGCCTTGCGGCGAAAGGTAGATCACCTTCGCCTTCCTGCCCCCGGCGGCTTGCCTGGCATCCGCCAGCGCGCCCTCCAGAGGCTTGATCTTCATCACCATGCCAGGGCCACCGCCGAAGGGCCGGTCGTCCACCGTCTGGTGGCGGTCCTCGGTGTAGTCCCGTGGATTCCAGCAGGTCAGCGTGAGCAACCCCTGCTTTACCGCACGGCTGGTGATGCCATAGTCACTGATCGCGCGGAACATCTCCGGAAAGATGCTGACGACGCCCACCCACAAACGCTTGTCCATGGATGATCAGAAGTCCGCGTCCCAGTCCACCCGCATCTCGCCAGCGGCCAGGTCGATCGACAGCACGCATTGCCCGGTGTAGGGCAACAGGCGCTCGCGGTCGTCCAGGCTGCCCGCGCAGGGCTTGACCACCATGACATCGTTGGCACCGGTTTCCAGCAGATGGTCGATCACGCCGAGCAACTGCCCGCCCTGGTCGATCACCTTCAGGCCTTCCAACTGGTGCCAGTAGTACTCACCTTCCTCGAGAGAGGGCAACTCGCTACGCGGGATGCAGATCTCGTAACCGGTGAAGGTGCGGGCCTCTTCGCGATCGTCGAGCCCCTTGAGCTTGGCGGCCAGGACCTTGCCATGCAGGCGCCCCCTGACCAGCTCGGCCTGCCGAATCTCGCCGTCGCGCCGGAGCGTCCAGCGGCGATAGTCCAGCAGGTTGTCCAACGGGTCGGTAAAGGAATACACCTTCACCTCACCGCGGATGCCGTACACCGAAACGATCTTGCCGATCACGACCAGGTCGTCGGCGGGTGTCGGCATTTCACTCATGACGGCTTAGGCGTTTGCCTTGGCAGCGTCCTTGAGCAGCTGAGCAACGCGCTCAGACGGCTGTGCACCCTGGGCGAGCCAGTAGGTAGCACGCTCCTGGTCGACGGACAGACGCACTTCGCCACCAGTCGCAACCGGGTTGAAGAAACCGATGCGCTCGACGAAGCGACCATCGCGCGCATTGCGGCTGTTGGTCACGGTCAGGTGGTAGAAGGGGCGCTTTTTGGAGCCGCCACGAGCAAGACGGATGGTTACCATGTGAACTTCGTTCCTGTAGTCGGTGCTTGCAAAATGAATGCACGCTGGGCCCACGGCCCGAAAGGCCGCATATTCTAAGGATTATCGGGGAATTTGCAAATCTCTTTTTCGGCCACCCATCGGCCGGCGCGGAGAGCGCGAGAAGCGCGCGGTCCGCCCGCCGGCCGACGGCGCGGAACCGCCGGCGTGGCCAGCGGCCGCGCGTCCGATCAAAGCTTGGGCATGCCCCCCGGGAACATGCTGCCCATGCCTCGCATCATCTTGGCCATGCCGCCCTTGGCGGTGACCTTCTTCATCATCTTCTGCATCTGCTTGTGCTGCTTGATCAGCCGGCCAACGTCCTGCACCTGGGTACCGGAGCCAAGGGCGATGCGGCGCTTGCGCGAGCCGCTGATCATTTCCGGATCGCGCCGTTCGCCGGGCGTCATCGAGTTGATGATCGCCTCCATCTGCTTGAACTGTTTCTCCGCAGCGCCCTGGGCATTGCCCATCTGCGCCAGGTTGACCCCGCCGAGCATCGGCAGCTTGTCCATGAGCCCGCCGAGGCCGCCCATGTTCTTCATCTGTTGCAACTGGTCGCGGAAGTCTTCCAGGTCGAAGCCCTTGCCCTTCTTGATCTTCTTCGCCAGCTTCTCGGCCTTGTCGCGGTCGAGGTTCTGCTCGGCCTGTTCGATCAGGCTGAGCACGTCGCCCATGCCGAGGATGCGCGAGGCCACGCGGTCGGGATGGAACGGATCGAGCGCTTCGCTCTTTTCGCCCATGCCGAGGAACTTGATCGGCTTGCCGGTGATGGCCCGCACCGAGAGCGCGGCACCGCCACGCGCGTCGCCGTCGACCTTGGTCAGGACCACGCCGGTCAGCGGCAAGGCGTCATTGAAGGCCTTGGCGGTGTTGGCGGCGTCCTGGCCGGTCATGGCATCGACCACGAACAGGGTTTCCGCCGGCTTGATCGCCGCGTGCACCTGCTTGATCTCGTCCATCATGTCGGCATCGATGTGCAGGCGGCCTGCGGTATCGACGATCACCACGTCGATGAACTTCAGCCTCGCCTCGCGGATCGCCGCCTCGGCGATGGCCACCGGCTTCTGGCTGACGTCGGAAGGGAAGAAGGTTACGCCGACCTCGCCCGCCAGGGTTTCCAGCTGCTTGATCGCGGCGGGACGGTAGACGTCGGCGGAAACCACCATCACCGACTTCTTCTTCCGTTCCTTAAGGAAGCGCGCCAGCTTGCCCGCGGTGGTGGTCTTGCCCGCGCCCTGCAGGCCGGCCATCAGGATCACCGCCGGCGGCGCGACGCTCAGCGCCAGGTCCTCGTTGGCCGCCCCCATCAACTCCTCGAGTTCGGCGCGGACGATCTTCACGAACGCCTGTCCCGGGGTCAGGCTCTTCGAGACCTCGGTGCCGACGGCGCGCTCCTTGACCTTGTTGACGAAGTCCTTGACCACCGGCAGGGCCACGTCGGCCTCGAGCAGGGCCATGCGCACTTCGCGCAGAGTGTCCTTGATGTTGTCCTCGGTCAGCTTGGCCTTGCCGGTGACATGGCGAAGCGTCTGCGAGAGGCGGTCTGTAAGGTTTTCGAACATGCGCGATCCTTCCACGGGGGTTGCGGCAAGCGGCGGATTATAACCAAGAGCGCGTCGCGGGACACGCGATGAAAGACGGAGTGTGTGTCCGGCGACGACCGGAGGCCAGCCTCAAGTCCTTGATTTGCCGATGCGTTCCGTCTTTGCCGAAGCGACCGCCGGACCATGAGGTCGCGGCGCCCGCGGCAGGCGGTCCGCCAACCCGGCCACAGGTACGAGAGAACTGTTCGCAACGGCTTTCTCGCGACGCTCGATCTATGCCAAACTCCCATCCTTTCGGGCCCGCGATTACAAGGACTTATGCATCCCCTGCTGCCCAGCCTCATCGCTGCTGTTCTCTATCTCGGCACCGCCGCCTACCAGGGTGCCTGTGTGTCCAAGCGCACCGCGCCGGGCAAACCCCTGCTGCTCCTGTTCGGACTCCTGGCACTGGTCGCCCACGCCTTCAGCCTCTACCAGCAATTGCTGACCCCGGCCGGCCTGGTGCTGGACTTCTTCAACGCCGCCAGCCTGATCGCCGCCGCGGTAATCCTCCTGACCCTGCTGGCGACCTTGCGGATACCGGTGGAGAACCTGCTCCTCCTTCTATTCCCGCTGGGCGCCCTCACCACCCTGCTGGCGGTACTCATCCCCCACGGCACCGTCGAGCCGATCAACGAACAACCAGGCATCCTGGCCCACATCCTGCTCTCGATCCTGGCCTACGGCCTGCTCACCATCGCGGTGTTCCAGGCGCTCTTGCTGCTGCTCCAGGATTACCGCCTCAAGCACAAGCATCCGTCCGGGCTGATTCGCAACTTCCCGCCCCTGCAAACCATGGAAAGCCTGCTGTTCGGCTTCCTCTGGGGCGGCTGGTCGCTGCTTTCGCTGTCGCTGCTGTCCGGATGGCTGTTCGTCGACAACCTGTTCGCCCAGCACCTGGCGCACAAGACCATCCTGTCCTGCTTCGCCTGGGTGGTCTTCGCCGTGCTCCTCTGGGGTCGCCACCAGCTCGGCTGGCGGGGCCACAAGGCGATCCGCTGGACCCTGGCCGGTTTCTGCCTGTTGATGTTGGCGTACTTCGGCAGCAAGCTGGTGCGGGAATTCATCCTGCACATCTGATGGGCCTCCTTCATGGATGAGCTGCACCCCGGGTACCTGGTCGGCCTGCTGGTTCTCCTGGTCGCCTGCTCGGCGTTCTTCTCCTGCGTCGAGACCGCCCTGCTCAACCTCGACCGTTACCGCCTGCGCCTACAGGCCAAGCAAGGCCTGCGCGGGGCCCGGCGCAGCAGTTGGCTGCTGCTGCACGACGACCGCCTGCGCGGCACCCTGTTGTTCGGCCGCACCCTGGTCAACGTCAGCGCCGCCGCCCTGGCCAGTTGGGCCGCGCTGCACCACTGGGGCGTCATCGGCCTGGCCGTCGCCATCCCCGGCATGACCCTGCTCCTGCTGCTGTTCGGCGCCCTGCTGCCGCGCCGCTACGGCGCCCTTCGCTCAGAACGCGTCGCCCTGCCGCTCAGCCTGCCGCTTCTGATCCTGCAGCGCCTGTGCTGGCCCCTGCTGTGGCTGCTGACCCTGCTGAGCAACGCGCTGCTGCGCCTGCTCGGCGTCGCCGCGGCGGAACAGGACGACAGCGGACGCAGCCGCGACGAAGAGGCCCTGCATCCGGCCGACAATCCCCAGGCCAGCGAGGTCAACCGGCATGACATGCTGCTCGGCCTGCTGGACCTGGAGAAGGTCACGGTCAACGACCTGATGATCCCGCGCAACGAAATCGAAGGCATCGACCTCGACGACGAACTCGAGGTCATCGTCGAGCAACTGCGCACCACCAGCCACACCCGCCTGCCGGTCTACCGCGACGACGTCAACCAGATCGAAGGGGTCGTGCACATGCGCCAGATCGCGCGCCTGCTGACCCAGGGCCGCCTGACCAAGGAGAATCTCCGCCAGGCCTGCATGGAGCCGTATTTCGTGCCGGAAAGCACGCCGCTGTCGACCCAGCTGGTGAACTTCCAGAAGGAGAAGCGCCGTATCGGCGTGGTGGTCGACGAATATGGCGAGGTGATCGGCATCGTCACGCTGGAGGACATCCTCGAAGAGATCGTCGGCGACTTCAACGACCTCGACAGCCTCGACAACCCGGATATCCAGGCCCAGGAAGACGGCAGCTTCGTCATCGACGGCAGCGCCAACCTGCGCGAGCTGAACAAGTCGCTTGGCTGGCAATTGCCCTGCGACGGCCCGAAGACCCTCAACGGCCTGGTCACCGAAGCCCTGGAGCAGATCCCCGATTGCGCGGTGTGCCTGCGCATCGGCCCCTACTGCCTGGAAATCCAGCAGTCGGCGGAAAACCGTGTGAAAAGCGTGCGCGCCTGGCATCCCCGCGCGCTGACCCCGCTGGTCGAAAGCGACGCCAGCGTCTGATCCGGGATTGCCGAACCCGCCCTGCGGCGCTCTATAATCGACCCCAGCTTATCCAGCCCTGCCGCCGGTTCCGCCGCTACCCGCAGCCCGAGCCCCGGCCAGTCACCCGCCAGTCCCGCCTGCCCGCCCGGCCCCGATGCCGACGGTACCAGCCGGCGCACGGCGCGCAGCCCCATCCTCCCTGCGCGACCGATCTCGTCCGCCCCACCCGGGCGCCGCGCCGCCGCATCGGCGCACTGGCCATAACCATCCGGCCGCACGGAAGCACTCCGTCGTGCCCCGACTGCCAGGGACCTTCCCACCATGACCGCCGCCACCCTCGCCGCCGACGCCGCTCCGGAACCGGCCAACTCGACCACCCGGGTCGCAGTCGCCAGCTTCATCGGCACCGCCATCGAATTCTACGATTTCTACGTCTATGCCACTGCCGCCGCCCTGGTGATCGGTCCGGTATTCTTCCCGCAGACATCCGGCACCGCGCAGATGCTCAGCGCCTTCCTCACCTTCGGCATCGCCTTCCTCGCTCGCCCGCTGGGCTCGGCGCTGTTCGGCCACTTCGGCGACCGCATCGGGCGCAAGTCAACCCTGGTCGCCTCGCTGCTGCTGATGGGGGTATCCACCACACTGATCGGCGTCCTCCCCGGCTACGACAGCATCGGCTACTGGGCGCCGTTGCTGCTCTGCGTGCTGCGCTTCGGCCAGGGCCTCGGCCTCGGCGGCGAGTGGGGTGGCGCCGCGCTGCTGGCCACGGAGAGCGCGCCGGCCGGCAAGCGCGCCTGGTTCGGCATGTTTCCCCAGCTCGGCCCGTCGATCGGCTTCCTCGCCGCCAACGGCCTGTTCCTGGCCCTGGCGATGCTGCTCAGCGAGGAGCAGTTCCGTGACTGGGGCTGGCGGATCCCGTTCCTGCTCAGCGCGGCGCTGGTCGTGGTCGGCCTCTACGTACGCCTGAAGCTGGCGGAAACCCCGGTGTTCGCCAAGGCCATGGCCAAGCACGAGAGGGTCCGCCTGCCGATCGCCGAGCTGTTCGCCCAGCACTGGCGGCCGACCCTGCTCGGCGCCCTGGCGATGGTGGTGTGTTATGCGCTGTTCTATATCTCCACGGTGTTCTCGCTGAGCTACGGGGTGGCCAGCCTCGGCTTCAGCCGCGAGGAGTTCCTTGGTCTGCTGTGCCTCGCGGTGCTCTTCATGGCCGCCGCCACGCCGCTGTCGGCCTGGCTCAGCGACCGCTTCGGACGCAAGCCGGTACTGCTGCTCGGCAGCCTGGCGGCGATCGCCTCCGGCTTCGCCATGGAGCCGCTGCTCAGCCAGGGCTCGACGTTCAGCGTCGCCCTGTTCCTCTGCATCGAGCTGTTCCTGATGGGGGTCACCTTCGCCCCGATGGGCGCGCTGCTGCCGGAAATATTCCCCACCCACGTGCGCTACACCGGCGCGTCGGCGGCCTACAACCTGGGCGGCATTCTCGGCGCCTCGGTGGCGCCCTATATAGCCCAGAAGCTGGTCGGCATCGGCGGCCTGGGCTGGGTCGGCGGCTACGTCTCCGCAGCGGCGCTGCTCAGCCTGCTGGCGGTGCTGTGCCTGAAGGAAACCCGCGACAACGACCTCGGCGCAGTGTCCTGAGTCTCGCTCAGGCTACCGCGACGCCGCCCTTCTCCCTCGCCGCCAACCAGTCGGCGAGGGCCCCGGCCCAGACCTGGTAGCCCAGCTGCGACGGATGAAAGCCGTCGATGGCCAGGTAGCCCGGAAGCAGGTCCAGCGAGATCGGGCAGTAGCCGGCGCCGGTCGCGCCAGCGAGATCGCGCAGCGCCTCGTCGAGCAACCGCCCGCGCCACCCCAGCAGGGCCCGCAGCAACCCGGGCAAGGCGGAAAAATGCCGCAGCGGCGGCACCGCGGTGCAGGTCACCTGCGCGCCGGCCGCCTGGAAGCCTTCGATCAGGGCCGCACAGTCGGCACGCCAGCGTTCGAGGGAGCGCAGGCTGGTGGTGTCATTGACGCCGAAGACCAGGATCACCTGGTCGAAGAAACGTCCCGCCACCTGCGGTAGCAGGCGTTCGCGCGCCTCGCCGCTGGTGATGCCGTTCTCGCCCAGCGCCTGCCAGGCCACCGGGCGGCGCAGACGCTCGCCCAGCGCCGCGGCCAGGCGGCCGGCCAGGGCGTAGTCCAGGCAACTGGCGCCGACCCCGGCCACTGTCGACTCACCGAACAACAGCAAGCGCAGCGGCTCTTCGGCACCGGACCCACCGACCAGCCCTTCGCGAGGTCCCGCCGCGGGCGCCAGGCGCAAGGCTCGGCGGCGGGTGCGGATAGCCAGCGGCACCGCCAGCGGCAGCAACGGCAGAGCCGCCGCCCACCAGGCCAGCGTTGCCAGCCGGCGCATCTCAGAGTTCGACGCGAACCGCCTGGGCGGCCCGGGTCGCCTTGGCGCGGGCGGCGTCGATCGACTCGTCGCGCGCCAGGGCCACGCCCATCCGCCGCTGGCCATCCACTTCCGGCTTGCCGAACAGGCGTAGCGCCGTATCCGCCTCGCTCAGCGCGGCGCCGAGGTTGGCGAAAGCGACCTGCCGGGACTTGCCTTCCACCAGGATCACCGCCGAGGCCGACGGGCCGAGCTGGCGGATCACCGGGATCGGCAGGCCGAGGATCGCCCGCGCGTGCAGCGCGAACTCGGAAAGATCCTGGGAAATCAGGGTCACCAGGCCGGTATCGTGCGGTCGCGGCGACACCTCGCTGAACCACACCTGGTCGCCCTTGACGAACAGTTCGACGCCGAACAGCCCGCGTCCGCCGAGGGCCTCGGTCACTGCCCGGGCGACCCGCTCGGACTCGGCCAGGGCCTGCGCGCTCATCGTCTGCGGCTGCCAGGACTCGTGGTAGTCACCCTTGACCTGGCGGTGACCGATCGGCGCGCAGAAAGTGGTGCCGTCGACGTGGCGCACGGTGAGCAGGGTGATTTCGTAGTCGAAATCGATGAAGCCCTCGACGATCACCCGGCCCTTGCCGGCGCGCCCGCCTTCCTGGGCATAGTCCCAGGCCGCCTGCAGGTCGTCGGGGCCTTTCAGGACGCTCTGGCCCTTGCCAGACGAACTCATGATCGGCTTCACCACGCAGGGGTAGCCGACGCGCTCGACGCCACGGCGGTAGTCCTCGAAGGTATCGGCGAAGTGATAGGGCGAGGTCGGCAGGCCGAGTTCCTCGGCAGCCAGCCGGCGGATACCCTCGCGGTTCATGGTCAGTTGCGCGGCGCGGGCGGTGGGCACCACGGTGTAGCCTTCGGCCTCCAGCTCGACCAGGGTGGCGGTGGCGATGGCCTCGATCTCGGGCACGATGTAGTGCGGCTTCTCCTGCTCGATCACCGCGCGCAGGGCGGCGCCGTCGAGCATGCTGATCACGTGGCTGCGATGCGCCACCTGCATGGCCGGCGCGTTGCCATAGCGATCGACGGCGATCACTTCGCAACCCAGGCGTTGCAGCTCGATGGCGACTTCCTTGCCCAGCTCGCCGGAGCCACAGAGAAGGACGCGGGTCGCGCTCGGCGACAGGGGGGTACCGATACGGGTCATGGAAGAACCTCGGAAATGAAAGAAAACGGAATCCGCTTCAGGCGGAACCGCTGACCAGCCCTTGCGCCTTGGCGCGCTCGAAACAGCGACCGAGCACCTCGCGGCGCTCGTCGTTGCTCATCAGGCCCCAGCGGGTGATCTCGGCCGCCGTGCGCTGGCAGCCGATGCAGATGTCCTGCTCGTCCAGCGCGCAGACATGCACGCAGGGCGAAGCCACCGGTCGCTCGTTCACGCCGGGTCCTCGACGAGGTCGCGGGCGTAACGGCGGGCATTGTGCACATAGTGGGCGGCGCTGGCCTCGAGCATCTTCTTCTGCGGCTCGCTCAGCTCGCGCACTACCTTGCCCGGCGAGCCCATCACCAGCGAGCCGTCGGGAATCTCCTTGCCCTCGGGAATCAGCGCGTTGGCGCCGATGATGCAGTACTTGCCGATCTTCGCCCCATTGAGGATCACCGCGTTGATCCCTACCAGGCTGTAGTCGCCCACGCTGCAACCATGCAGCATGGCGTTGTGGCCGACGGTGACGCCCTTGCCGAGGGTCAGCGGATAGCCCATGTCGGTGTGCATCACCGAGCCGTCCTGGACGTTGCTGTGCTCGCCGATATGGATCAGCTCGTTGTCGCCGCGCAGCACCGCGCCAAACCAGACGCTGGCGCCGGCATCCAGGCGAACCTTGCCGATCACCGCTGCGCTGGGCGCGATCCAGCTGTCGGGATGGGTTTCGACGCGGGCATCGCCCAGGCGGTATTTCATCGCGATCTCCTCATGGCCGGGGTCTGCGCCCCGTCGGTCAACTCAGTTTGATGAACGAAGCCGGCGGCGTGTGCAGGTCGATGGGGTCGTCGTACAGCAGGTTGACCAGCTCCACCACCATGATGGCCGTCAGGCCCCAGATCTTGAACTCGCCGAAGCGATAGCTGGGCACGTACCAGCTGCGGCCGAAGTAGTCGATACGGTGGGTGACCTCGCGCGGGTCGTCGCGAAAGAAACTCAGCGGCACGTTGAACACCGCGGCGATCTCGCCGTCGTTGGGCTGGTACTCGACGAAGTCGGGAATGAAGGCGACATAGGGAGTGACCTCGATGCCATGCCGCGAGACCAGGGTGCTCAGCGGCCCGACCACTTCCACCAGGCCCGGCGGCAAGGCGATCTCCTCCTCCGCCTCGCGCAGGGCGGTGCGCACCAGGTCGGCGTCTTCCGGGTCGCGCCGCCCGCCGGGGAAGGCGACCTCGCCGCCATGGGTGGACAAACCGGCGGCGCGCAGGGTCAGCACCAGCTCCGGATCGTCGCTGCGGGTGATGGGCACCAGCACGGCCGCTTGGGGGAAGCGCTGGTCGGTATCCAGTTGGCGGGGGCGGTGCGCCTCGATGCGTTGGCGCAGCTCGTCGAGCGTGCAGTTCATACTGCCGGGGTTTCCGAGGTCTTGTCGTTTCCCCGAGATCATGGCACGAAAGCCCCGGCCAGCCCACCCCTCCCGCACGGGGCCTTGTCGCCTCCCGGCCAGCCGAGCAAGATAGGCCTTTCCCCGAAGAAGAACCTGGCATGAAATTCTGCAGCCTGTGCGGCGCCACGGTGGTCCAGCGCATCCCGGACGGCGACAACCGCCTGCGCTACGTCTGCGACGCCTGCCACACCGTGCACTACCAGAACCCGCGTATCGTCGCCGGCAGCCTGCCGGTGTGGGACGGCCAGGTCCTGCTCTGCCGTCGCGCCATTGCGCCGCGCCTGGGCTACTGGACGCTGCCGGCCGGCTTCATGGAGAACGGCGAGACCCTCGCCCAGGCGGCGGCCCGCGAGACAGAGGAAGAAGCCAACGCGCGGATCGGCGACCTGCAGCTCTATACCCTTTTCGACCTGCCGCACATCAGCCAGGTCTACCTGTTCTTCCGCGCCGAGCTGCTCGACCTGGATTTCTCCGCCGGCGATGAAAGCCTGGAGGTGCGGCTTTTCGACGAAGCGGAGATTCCCTGGTCGGAGCTGGCTTTTCCGACCATCGGCCGTACCTTAGAATGCTACTTCAGCGACCGCCGCGAAGGCTGCTTCCCGGTGCGCAACGAAGCCATTGCACCTATGCTGGCTTCCTATAAGAAAGACTGAACGCCAAACACTCGAACACCGCCGCCGTTGCGGCTCAAGGGAACATCGGGGATTTCACTTCCATGCGCTGGTTGCTTGCTTTGCTGTGCTTGACCTTCGCCAGTCTGACCCAGGCCAATGCCGCGCCGAGCCTGGAAGGCAAGGTGGACAAGGTCCTGGTGCTCAAGTCCGAGCGAAAACTGCTGCTCCTCAACAAAGGCAACGTCCTGAAAAGCTACCGTGTCTCGCTGGGCAAGCGCCCGACCGGCCCGAAGCTGGCCGAAGGCGACAACCGCACCCCGGAAGGCTTCTACTGGATCGACTGGCGCAAGACCAGCAACAACTACAACCTCTCCATGCACATTTCCTACCCCAACGCCCGCGACGTGGCCAAGGCCCGGGAAAAGGGCCTGCCGGCCGGTGGCATGATCATGATCCACGGCACCCCGCTGGATGACGAATACCCGGAGTGGTACTTCTCCACCCTGGACTGGACCAATGGCTGTATCGCCATGAACAACACCGACATGCGCGAAGTCTGGAGCGTGGTGAAAGACGGCACGCTGATCGAGATCCGCCCCTGACAGAACCAGGCTGATACCACTCGTCAGCCGTCAGCCACACCAGGAACGCCGCCGCGAGATTTTCCGGCGGCGTTTTCTTTTATCCGTCAAACCCTTGCAGCCCTTACTCAGGCCAAGTCAATCGACGGGACGGCTGGCTGACGCGTGCGCGACGCACAACTGGCATTGACGTGGTATTCAAGTGGTATTAGTTTTCCCAGCATTACCGGGCGACAACAACACAATCCGCATCGGAACCTCTCATGAAGACAGCCCACGACCTGCTCCTGGCCCTGCGTCCCGACGAGGCGCAACCCACCCCCCTCTATCTGCAGCTGGCGCGCAATCTCGAGAGCGCGATCCATGCCGGCCAGTGGAAAGCGGAGGAAGCGCTGCCCTCCGAACGCAACCTCAGCGAAACCCTGAACATTTCCCGCGTCACCGCGCGCAAGGCCCTCGAAGTACTCTTCGAGCAGGGGCTGATCCGCCGCAACCAGGGCTCCGGCACCTTCATTACGCCGCGTCTCGAACAACCGCTGTCGCGTCTCTCCAGCTTCAGCGAGATGCTCCGCCTGAAAGGCTTCACCCCCGGCTCCACCTGGCTGGAGCGCGGCATCGCCCTGCCCACCCACGACGAACTGATCCGCCTCGGCCTCTCGCCGACCGAAAAGGTCGCGCGCATGAAGCGCCTGCGCAAGGCCGACGGCACGGTGATGGCGATCGAGAACAGCACCCTGCCGGCACGCCTGCTGCCGGATCCGACAGCGGTCGGCGATTCCCTCTACGAATACCTGGACGGCATCGGTCGCCCGGTGGTCCGCGCCCTCCAGCACGTGCGCGCGATCAACGCGTCCGCGTCCGATGCCGCGTTGGTCGGCATCGCGCCGGGCACCGCGATGCTGCTGATGACCCGGATCGGCTACCTCGAGGACAACACCCCGATCGAGCTGACCGACACCTACTGCCGCAACGACTACTACGACTTCGTCGCCGAACTGCGACGCTGACCGACACGGAGCCGCCATGCTCGAAGGCAACATTCTCACCCCGCAAGGCTGGGTCCTCGGCCGCCTGCACATCCAGGACGGACGTATCCAGCGGATCGAAGGCGAGCCCTGCGATCCGGCCGACAACGCCGATCCGTACCTGCTGCCAGGCTTCATCGACCTGCATGTGCACGGCGGCGGCGGCCGCGACATCATGGAAGGCGGCGACGCCTTCGCCACCATCGCCCGCACCCACCGGCGCTTCGGCACGACCTCGCTGCTGGCCACCACCATGACCGCTCCGCGCGAGGAGATCGCCGACATCCTCAGCCAGCTCGGCGATTACTGCCGCCGCTCGCTGGAGGGCGGTTCACGGATACTCGGCGTGCACCTGGAAGGCCCCTACATCAACTCCGGCAAGCTCGGCGCGCAGCCCAACTTCGCCCATGCCGCGGTGCTCGAGGAAGTCGAGGACTACCTGCGCCGCGCGCCGATCCGGGTGATCACCATCGCCCCCGAGATCGCCGGACACCGGCCGCTGATCCGCGCCCTCGCCGAGCGCGGCGTACGCCTGCAGATCGGCCATACCCTGGGCAGCTACGAGGATGGCGTGGCCGCACTGGAAGCCGGCGCCAGCAGCTTCACCCACCTCTACAACGCGATGACCGGCCTGCACCACCGCGAACCGGGTATCGTCGGCGCGGCCCTGGCCCACGCACGCTACGCCGAGCTGATCCCCGACCTGCTGCATGTCCATCCCGGCGCCATCAGGGTGGCCCTGCGTTCGATCCCGTGCCTGTACTGCGTGACCGACTCCACCGCCGCCGCCGGCATGCCCGACGGCCAGTACAAGCTCGGCAGCCACACGGTGACCAAGTGCCTGGGCGGCGTGCGCCTGCCCGACGGCACTCTGGCCGGCAGCACCCTGACCATGGACCAGGCGCTGCGCAACCTGGTGAAGATCGGCCTGCCCCTGGCCGAAGCCTCGCAACGCCTTTCGCAATTCCCCGCCGATTACCTCGGCCTCGCCGAGCGCGGCCGCCTGGCGCCCGCAGCCTGGGCCGATGTGGTGCGCCTGGATCGCTCCCTGGAACTCGACGCCGTGATGGTGGAAGGAGAACTCGAATGACTTCGCTGATGCTCGAGGAAGCGCTCTCCGCCGCCACGGTGGCGAGCCGTCAACTGGCCGTGCTCGACGCCTGCCTGCCGGCGCTTGGCCAGCGTCTGCGGGAGGTCGATCCGAACCTGGCACTGACTGTCGCGCGCGGCAGCTCCGACCATGCCGCCAGCTACTTCGCCTACCTGGCCATGCAGCACGCCGGCTTGCCGGTGGCCTCGCTGCCCATGTCGGTGGTGACCCTGAACCGCTCGCCGCTGCGTGTCGCCGGGCAGGCCGTCTTCGCTTTCTCGCAGTCCGGGCAGAGCCCCGACCTCGTGGACAGCCTGCGCATCCTGCGCGAACGCGGCGCCCTGGGCATCGCCCTGGTGAATGCCGAGGATTCGCCGCTGGAAGCCGCCAGCGAATTCGTCGTGCCGCTCTGCGCCGGCAGCGAGCGCAGCGTCGCAGCGACCAAGAGCTTCATCGCCACGCTCAGCGCCAGCGCCCGCCTGCTCGCCCACTGGCAGCGCGACAATGCCCTGCTGGCCGCAGGCCAGGGCCTGGCGGCCGGGCTGGAGCAGGCCGCCAGGCTCGACTGGTCGCCGGCCATCGAGGCCCTGCGCGACTGCCAGCGGCTGATGGTGATCGGTCGCGGCGCCGGCTACGCCATCGCCCAGGAGGCCGCGCTGAAATTCAAGGAAACCTCGGCGATCCAGGCCGAGGCCTTCAGCAGCGCCGAGGTCCGCCATGGACCGATGGCGCTGGTCGAGGAGCGCTATCCGCTGCTGGTGTTCGCTCCCCGCGGCCCGGAGCAGGAAGGCCTGCTGGCGCTCGCCGAGGATATGCGCCAGCGCGGTGCGCAGGTATTGCTCGCCGCCCCGGACGACATCGCCGAACGCGACCTGCCGCTGCAGCGCGCCGCGCATCCGGCGCTCGATCCGATCCTGGCGATCCAGAGTTTCTACGTCATGGCCGCCGGCCTGGCCGAAGCCCGCGGCATGGACCCGGACCAGCCACGGCACCTGAGCAAAGTCACCCGAACCCACTGAGCCTGAGCGCGCGCCCATGAACAACAAGAATCTCGCCCTCAAAGCGCCCCTGAGCGGCCCCGTGATGCCGCTCAACCGAGTACCCGACCCGGTGTTTTCCAGCGGCACCCTGGGCGAAGGCATCGCCATCGACCCACTCAACGACTGCCTGCACGCGCCCTGCGCCGGGCTGGTCAGCCACCTGGCGCGAACCCGCCACGCGCTCAGCCTGCGCGCCGACAACGGTGCCGAGTTGCTGCTGCACGTCGGCCTCGACACCGTACAGCTGCAAGGCGAGGGCTTCGAAGCGCTGGTCGAGGAAGGTGCGCGGGTGATCGAGGGCCAGCCGCTGCTGCGCTTCGACCTGGACCGCGTCGCCCGCGGCAGCCGCAGTCTGATCACGGTGATGATCCTGACCAACGGCGACGGCTTCCAGGTACGCCCGCTGACCACCAACCCGGTGGAGGTCGGCGCGCCGCTCCTGCAACTGAGTCCGGAGAAGGCCGAGCAACGTCCGGCCAATCCCGCGCCTGGCGAAGGCTCCGCGCAGCGCCAGGTTCGCGGGCGGGCGCGGGTCGCCCATCATGGCGGTCTGCACGCACGCCCGGCAGCGCTGCTACGCAAGACCGCGCAGGGCTTTTCCAGCCAGGCCGAACTGCACTTCGCCGGGCAGGTGGCCAGCGTCGACAGCCTGGTCGGCATCATGGGCCTGGGGGTCGCCGAACAGGACGAGGTAGAGGTGATCTGTCGCGGCGAAGACAGCGAGGCGGCCCTCGGCGCCCTGCTCGCGGCCCTCGCCAGCGCCACCGCGGGGGCTCCGAAGGAGGCTCCGCGCGCCATCGCCCCGGGCGAGGCGGCGCGACCTGCGGCTGTCGCCGGTACCCTGGCCGGCGTCTGCGCTTCGCCCGGCCTGGCCAGCGGTCCCCTGGCGCGGCTCGGCGCCATCAGCCTGCCGGCGGATGACGGCCGGCATCGTCCCGAGGAACAGCACCTCGCCCTGGACCAGGCCCTGCAACGGGTGCGCGACGACGTACAGGGGAGCCTGCAGCAGGCCAGGCTCGGCGGCGACGAGAACGAAGCGGCGATCTTTTCCGCGCATCTCGCGCTGCTGGAAGACCCGGGTCTGCTGGACGCCGCCGACATGCTGATCGACCAGGGCGTCGGCGCCGCCCACGCCTGGCACCGGGCGATCCAGGCCCAGTGCGAGATTCTCCAGGCGCTGGGCAACCTGCTGCTGGCCGAGCGCGCCAACGACCTGCGCGACCTGGAAAAACGCGTGCTGCGGGTACTGCTCGGCGACACCGCGCCATTGCGGGTGCCTGCTGGCGCCATCGTCGCCGCCCGGGAGATCACCCCCTCCGACCTCGCGCCGCTGGTGGATGCCGGCGCGGCTGGCCTGTGCATGGCCGAAGGCGGCGCCACCTCCCACGTGGCCATCCTCGCCCGCAGCAAGGGCCTGCCGTGCCTGGTGGCGCTCGGCGCCGGGCTGCTGGAGCTGGAGGAAGGCCGGCAGGTGGTGCTGGACGCCGGCCAGGGCCGGCTGGAACTCAGCCCAGACGCTCGACGCCTGGAGCAGGTCGCCTTGCAAGTGGCGCAGCGCGAGGAACAACGCCGCCGCCAGCAGGCCGATGCGCAGCGCGAGGCGCTCACCCGCGACGGCCGGCGCATCGAGATCGGCGCCAACGTCGCCTCGCCGCGCGAGGCCGCCGAAGCCTTCGCCTACGGTGCCGACGGGGTCGGCCTGCTACGCACCGAGTTTCTCTTTCTCGAGCGCCGCGCCGCGCCCGACGAAGAGGAGCAGCGCAACGCCTACCAGGAGGTCCTGGACGCCATGGGCCAGCGCAAGGTGATCATCCGCACCATCGATGTCGGCGGCGACAAGCACCTCGACTACCTGCCGCTGCCGGTGGAAGAAAACCCAGCACTGGGCCTGCGCGGCATCCGCCTCGGCCAGGCGCGCCCGGAGCTGCTCGACCAGCAGTTGCGCGCGCTGCTCAGGGTCGAACCACTGGAACGCTGCCGGATACTGCTGCCGATGGTCAGCGAGGTCGATGAACTGCGCGCCATCCGTGGCCGCCTCGGCGAGCTGGCCACGCAGTTGGGGATCGAGCGCCTGCCCGAACTCGGGGTGATGATCGAGGTGCCTTCCGCCGCCCTGCTCGCCGATCAACTGGCCGAACACGCCGACTTCCTCTCCATCGGCACCAACGACCTGTCGCAGTACGCCCTGGCCATGGACCGTTGCCACGCCGGCCTGGCCGACCGCATCGACGCCCTGCACCCGGCCCTGCTGCGGCTGATCGCCCAGACCTGCGCCGGAGCAGCCCGCCACGGTCGCTGGGTCGGCGTCTGCGGTGCGCTGGCCTCGGACCCGCTGGCGACACCGGTACTGGTCGGCCTCGGGGTCGAGGAATTGTCCGTCGGCCCGAACCTGGTCGGCGAGATCAAGACCCGGGTGCGCCAGCTCGACGCCGCCGAATGCCGCCGCCACGCCCAGGCGCTGCTGGACCTGGGCAGCGCCCGGGCGGTGCGCGACGCCTGCCTGCAACACTGGCCGCTGGCCTGACAAGAACAATCGGAGACCACCGCCATGCCCCCGTTCCTGATCGAAAGCCTGCAACGCCTGGGCCGAGCCCTGATGCTGCCGATCGCGATCCTGCCGATCGCCGGCCTGCTGCTGCGCCTGGGCGACGTCGACCTGCTCGACATTCCGCTGGTCCACGACGCCGGCAAGGCGATCTTCGCCAACCTGGCGCTGATCTTCGCCATCGGCATCGCCGTCGGTTTCGCTCGCGACAACAACGGCACCGCCGGCCTGGCCGGCGCCATCGGCTACCTGGTGATGATCTCGGTGCTCAAGGTGATCGATCCGGGCATCGACATGGGCGTGCTCTCCGGCATCATCAGCGGCCTGGTGGCTGGCGCCCTGTATAACCGCTTCAAGGACGTGAAGCTGCCGGAATACCTGGCGTTTTTCGGCGGCCGCCGCTTCGTGCCGATCGCCACCGGGATCAGCGCGGTCTGCCTGGGCCTGCTGTTCGGGGTGATCTGGCCACCGCTGCAACAGGGTATCAACGGCCTCGGCCAACTCATGCTGGAAAGCGGCAGCTTCGGCGCCTTCGCCTTCGGCGTGCTGAACCGCCTGCTGATCGTCACCGGGTTGCACCACATCCTCAACAACCTGGTGTGGTTCGTCTTCGGTAGCTTCACCGACCCGGAAACCGGGCGCGTCGTCACCGGCGACCTGGCGCGCTATTTCGCCGGCGACCCGAAGGGCGGCCAGTTCATGGCCGGGATGTTCCCGGTGATGATGTTCGGCCTGCCCGCCGCCTGCCTGGCGATGTACCGCAACGCCCGTCCGGAGCGGCGCAAGCTGATCGGCGGACTGCTCCTGTCGATGGCCTTGACAGCCTTCCTCACCGGCGTCACCGAGCCGGTGGAGTTCGCCTTCATGTTCCTCGCGCCGCTGCTCTACCTGCTGCATGCGCTGCTCACCGGCCTGTCCATGGCCCTCACCGACCTGCTCGACATCCGCCTCGGCTTCACCTTCTCCGGTGGCGCCATCGACCTCGCCCTGGGCTGGGGCCGTTCCACCCACGGCTGGATGCTCTGGCCGCTGGGCCTGCTCTATGCCGGCATCTATTACCTGGTGTTCGACTTCTGCATCCGCCGCTTCAACCTGAAGACCCCGGGCCGCGAAGACGACGCGAGCAGCGAATCGGGCGACAACACCGAAGCCGAGCGCGCCCCGGCATTCATCCGCGCCCTGGGTGGCGCAGCCAACCTCGAAGTGGTGGACGCCTGCACCACGCGCCTGCGTCTGCGCCTGGTCGACCGCGACAAGGCCTCGGACGCCCAGCTCAAGGCCCTCGGTGCGATGGCCGTGGTACGTCCGGGCAAGGCCGGCAGCCTGCAGGTGGTGGTCGGCCCACAGGCCGACAGCATCGCCGACGAGATCCGCCGCGCCCTGCCCTTCGATACGCAACCGGGCGAAGCCGTACCGCCGCTGGGCAGTCCGAACACAGCCGAAGAGGTGGTGTCGATGCAGGCCACCGTCGACGCCGCCGAAGCCCAGGCCTGGCTCGGCGCCCTCGGCGGCGCCGGCAACCTGCGCGAGGTACGGGACGTCGCACTGACCCGCCTGCGGGTCAGCGTGGCGGACGAACGCAAGCTGGCCACCGAGCAACTGCGTCGTCTCGGCGGACAGGGCGTCAGTTCCCTCGCCGGCGGCATCTGCCATATCCTGGTGGGCCCCCGCGCCGCGGCCTTGAGCCAGGCCCTGCAACCGCTGCTGCGGCGCTGACGGCAGGAGGGCTGGACCTCGGCCAATCGGCGGATAACCGCCAAGCGGTTATCCGCCCTACGCCACAGCTCCCACGCTCGGGTTCGATAATCGCGAGACGGTTGTTCGCGCCACGCCACAGCCCCGGGTCGGGCTCTCCCCGTGAGGCGGATAACGAAAAGGGCGGCCACTGGCCGCCCTTCTTGCTTGTCCGAGGAAAACTCAGAAGACCATGTCGGTCAGGCGCCAGACCTCGTAGGCCGGGGTCTCATAGGGATGCACCGCCTTCAGCGCCTTGACGCTGGCGTGGATGAGCTCGTCGGCCACCACCAGCTCCACTTTCCACTCCGCCACGTGCTCGACCTGGCCGACCTGGCCCAGGTAGGGTTGGCTACCGTCCAGGGGCCGGAACTGGCCCTGGCCAAGGGACTGCCAGCAGCAACTGTCGTACGCCCCGATGCGCCCGCCACCCGCGGCAAACACCGCTTGCTTGACGACATCCAGATGGCTCTCAGGCACATAGAAACACAGCTTGTACATCGTTTTCTCCGCACGAATCGAATGCTGCACGAGGCGGTCGGTGGTTGTGCGACTGCCGACGCCAAATAATGGCACTTTGCCTTGACATGATGAATATTTGACGCTGTCTTTACGACAGATAAGCGCAACATTTGTTCGCCCGTCACAACACCTTCGTGCGGGCGTTCACAGATTTACGTTCAGCCGCGGAAACGCCGCCACCTGGCCTTCAGCCCGGAGGCGGAAGGCGCATGGCTACCGTCGCAATACGGCAGGTCGGCAGAGCGCCCGCAGCGGCACAACAGCAACAGGCGCTCGCGGGTCGCGTGGAGCGTCAGACCGTTGCGGCAGTCGGCGGGACAGTCGGGAAGCGAAGCCGAAGCCCCGCAGGTACAGAGCCGCAAGGTGTCGCCGGGAGAGACCCGGCGAACCTCGGGAAGAAGGTCGGGCGACGAGCTGGAGTCCGCATCGCCCGCCATGCCGGATCAGTCCACCCAGACCCGGGCGTTGCGGAACATGCGCAGCCAGCCGCCGTCTTCCTGCCAGTCGTCCGGGCGCCAGGAATTCTGCACGGCGCGGAACACCCGCTCGGGGTGCGGCATCATGATGGTGACCCGACCGTCGCGGCTGCTCAGCCCGGTGATGCCGCGCGGCGACCCGTTGGGGTTGGCCGGGTAGGCTTCGGTGACCTTGCCGTGGTTGTCGACGAAACGCAGCGACACGCAGCCGGAAAGGTCGGCCTCGAGCAACGCTTCCTCCGACTCGAACTCCGCATGGCCTTCGCCATGGGCGATGGCGATCGGCAGGCGCGAACCGGCCATGCCCTGCAGGAAGATCGACGACGACTCCTGCACCTGGACCATCGCCACCCGCGCCTCGAACTGCTCGGAACGGTTGCGCACGAAGTGCGGCCAGAACTCGGTGCCGGGAATCAGCTCGTGCAGGTTGGACATCATCTGGCAGCCGTTGCAGACGCCGAGGGCGAAGCTGTCCTTGCGCGCGAAGAAGGCCTGGAAGCCGTCGCGGGCGCGGGCGTTGAAGAGGATCGACTTGGCCCAGCCCTCGCCGGCGCCGAGCACGTCGCCGTAGGAGAAGCCACCGCAGGCCACCAGGCCCTTGAAGGCGTCCAGGTCGACCCGCCCGGCGAGGATGTCGCTCATGTGCACGTCGATCGCGGCGAAGCCGGCGCGGTCGAACGCCGCGGCCATCTCCACCTGGCCGTTGACGCCCTGCTCGCGGAGGATCGCCACTTTCGGCCGCACGCCCTTCTTGATGTAGGGCGCGGCGATGTCGTCGTTGACGTCGTAGCTGAGCTTGATCGACAGCCCGGGGTTGTCTTCGTCCAGCAGCGCGTCGAACTCCTGCTCGGCGCAGTCGGCGTTGTCGCGCAGACGCTGGATCTGGTAGCTGGTCTCGCTCCAGATGCGTTGCAGGATGCGGCGCTGGGCGCTGTAGACGGTCTCGCCGTTGTAGTTCAGGTTGATCTCGTAGCCATTGACCGGCTGGCCGATCACCGCCACGCAGTCGTCGAGACCGGCGGCGCTGAACTGCGCGAGGACTTCCGGAGTGGCGCCCTCGCGAACCTGGATCACCGCGCCCAGTTCCTCGCTGAACAACACGGCCGCCAACTCTTCGCGGCTATCGGCCAGGGCATCGAGGTTCAGCTCGACGCCGCAGTGACCGGCGAAGGCCATCTCCAGCACGCTGGTGATCAGGCCGCCGTCGGAACGGTCGTGGTAGGCGAGGATATGGCCGTCGGCATTGAGCCCCTGGATCACCGCGAAGAAGGCTTTCAGGTCCTCGGCGTCGTCGACGTCCGGCACGGCGCGGCCGAGCTTGCCGTGGACCTGGGCCAGGATCGAGCCGCCGAGACGGTTCTTGCCGCGGCCGAGATCGATCAGGATCAGGTCGGTCTCGCCCTTGTCCAGGCGCAGTTGCGGGGTCAGGCTCTGGCGCACGTCGGCGACCGGAGCGAAGCCGGTGACGATCAGCGAGACCGGAGAAGTGACGCTCTTGTCCTCGCCATTGTCCTGCCAGCGGGTCTTCATGGACATCGAGTCCTTGCCCACCGGGATGGTGATGCCCAGTTCCGGACACAGTTCCATGCCCACGGCCTTGACCGTGTCATACAGGCGCGCGTCCTCGCCGGGGTGGCCGGCGGCGGCCATCCAGTTGGCGGAAAGCTTGATGTCGGACAGCTTGCCGATACGCGCGGCAGCCAGGTTGGTGACCGTCTCGCCGATGGCCATGCGTCCGGAAGCCGGGGCGTCCAGCAGCGCCAGCGGGGTGCGCTCGCCCATCGCCATGGCCTCGCCGGTGTAGACGTCGAAGCTGGTGGCGGTGACGGCGCAGTCGGCCACCGGCACCTGCCAGGGCCCGACCATCTGGTCGCGGGCCACCAGCCCGGTGATGGTGCGGTCGCCGATGGTGATCAGGAAGCTCTTGCTGGCCACGGCGGGATGGCGCAGGACGCGCTCGACGCTTTCCTGCAGCTCCAGCCCGGCGGCGTCGAAATCGTCACCCAGCTCGGCCTCGCGGGTGACCGCGCGGTGCATGCGCGGCGCCTTGCCGAGCAGGACTTCCAGCGGCATGTCCACCGGCTTGTTGTCGAAATGGCTGTCGGCGACGGTCAGCTGGCGCTGCTCGATGGCCTCGCCGACCACCGCGAACGGGCAGCGCTCGCGCTCGCAGATGGCCTTGAAGGTCTCGAAGTCGGCGGCGTCCACCGACAGCACGTAGCGCTCCTGCGACTCGTTGCACCAGATTTCCAGCGGGCTCATGCCCGGCTCGTCGTTGGGCACCGCGCGCAGCTCGAAGCGACCGCCGCGGCCGCCGTCGTTGATCAGTTCCGGCAGGGCGTTGGACAGGCCGCCGGCACCGACGTCATGGATGAAGCTGATCGGGTTGCGCTCGCCGAGCTGCCAGCAGCGGTCGATCACTTCCTGGCAACGCCGCTCCATTTCCGGGTTGTCGCGCTGCACCGAGGCGAAGTCGAGGTCGGCGGAGCTGGCGCCGGTGGCCATCGAAGAGGCGGCGCCGCCGCCCAGGCCGATCAGCATGGCCGGGCCGCCAAGGACGATGAGCTTGGCGCCGACGCTGATCTCGCCCTTCTGCACGTGTTCGTCGCGAATGTTACCCATGCCGCCGGCGAGCATGATCGGCTTGTGGTAGCCGCGCACTTCCTCGCCGTGAGGGGTAGCGATCTTCTGCTCGAAGGTACGGAAGTAGCCGGTCAGCGCCGGACGGCCGAACTCGTTGTTGAACGCGGCGCCGCCCAGCGGGCCCTCGACCATGATGTCCAGCGCGGTGACGATGCGCTCAGGCTTGCCGTAGGGCACTTCCCAGGGCTGCTCGAAACCGGGGATCTGCAGGTTGGACACGGTGAAGCCGGTCAGGCCGGCCTTCGGCTTGGCGCCGCGGCCGGTGGCGCCCTCGTCGCGGATCTCGCCGCCGGAACCGGTGGAGGCACCGGGGAACGGCGCGATGGCGGTCGGGTGGTTGTGGGTCTCCACCTTCATCAGGATCTGCACCGGCTCGCGGCTGGCGGCGTATTCGCGGGTCTGCGGATCGGGGAAGAAACGCCCGGCGACATGGCCGACGATGACCGCGGCGTTGTCCTTGTATGCGGACAGCACGCCTTCACGGTTCATCTCGTAGGTGTTCTTGATCATGCCGAACAGGCTCTTGTCCTGGGCCTGCCCGTCGATGTCCCAACTGGCATTGAAGATCTTGTGCCGGCAATGCTCGGAGTTGGCCTGGGCGAACATCATCAGCTCGACGTCGTGCGGGTTGCGCCCCAGTTCGCCGAAGCTCTTCAGCAGGTAGTCGATCTCGTCCTCGGCCAGGGCCAGGCCCAGCTCGACGTTGGCCTTCTCCAGCGCGGCGCGACCGCCGCCAAGCACGTCGACGGCGGTGAGCGGGCGGGGCTGCGCATGGCTGAACAGCTCGGCGGCGCCTTCCAGGCGGTCCAGCACCAGTTGGGTCATGCGGTCATGCAGGCGGGCGGCGACCTGCTGGGCATCGCTCTCGGACAGTTCGCCCTGCACATAGTAGGCAATGCCGCGCTCCAGCCGGTCGATCTTCGCCAGGCCGCAGTTGCGGGCGATGTCGGAGGCCTTGCTCGACCACGGCGAGATGGTGCCGAAGCGCGGGACCACCAGGAACAGCCGGCCGCTGGGCTCCTGCACCGGCACGCTCGGGCCGTATTTCAGCAGCCGCGCCAGCACCTGCTCCTCGTCGGCGGTGAGCGCGCCGGTGACGTCGGCGAAATGCGCGAACTCAGCGTACAGCCCGGTAACGGCAGGTACGTGCTGGGTCAGTTGCTCGAGCAGTTTGCCGTGGCGGAAAGCGGAAAGGGCGGGAGCGCCGCGCAGGATCAGCATTGTCGGAACAGCCTCTGGAGACGGGAAGGTGTGGGGGCCGGCCGGGCCGGCCCGCAGAGGCCGTGCATTCTACCGTAAAGCACCGTCCGGCGGCACCCGCGCCGATGGCTATCGCATAGCCCTCCATCGGATCCGCGGCGGCCCGCTTCGAAGCACTTCGAGAACGGCGCCGCAGCGCTCTGCGACGGGGCAAGCGAAACGGCGGACGAACGGTATCCCGGCGATAGCAGAGAAGGTCCCGGCTGTCGAGATATGGCGCCGTCTCGCCTTTGCGTATACTGCGCCGATGTTTGCCCTGACCGCGTACCGCTTACGTTGCGCCGCCTGGCTGTTGGCGACCGGCATCTTTCTGCTGCTTGCGGGCTGTAGCGAGGCGAAAGCCCCTACCGCCCTGGAGCGCGTGCAGAAGGAGGGCGTACTGCGCGTGATCACCCGCAACAGCCCGGCCACCTACTTCCAGGACCGCAACGGCGAAACCGGCTTCGAATACGAACTGGCCAAGCGCTTCGCCGAGCGTCTCGGCGTCGAGCTGAAGATCGAGACCGCCGACAACCTCGACGACCTCTATGCCCAGCTTTCCCGCGAGGGCGGCCCGGCGCTCGCCGCGGCCGGCCTGACCCCGGGACGCGAAGACGACGCCAGCGTGCGCTACTCGCACACCTACCTCGACGTCACCCCGCAGATCATCTACCGCAACGGCCAGCAGCGCCCGACCCGCCCGGAAGACCTGGTCGGCAAGCGCATCATGGTGCTCAAGGGCAGCAGCCACGCGGAGCAGCTCGCCGAGCTGAAGAAGCAGTATCCCGAACTGAAGTACGAAGAATCCGATGCTGTCGAAGTGGTCGACCTGTTGCGCATGGTCGACGTCGGCGACATCGACCTGACCCTGGTCGACTCCAACGAACTGGCGATGAACCAGGTGTACTTCCCCAACGTCCGCGTCGCCTTCGACTTCGGCGAAGCCCGCGGGCTGGCCTGGGCCTTGCCGGGGGGCGACGACGACAGCCTGATGAACGAGGTCAACGCGTTCCTCGACCAGGCCAAGAAGGAAGGCCTGCTGCAACGCCTGAAGGACCGTTACTACGGGCATGTCGACGTACTCGGCTACGTCGGCGCCTACACCTTCGCCCAGCACCTGCAGCAACGCCTGCCGCGCTACGAAAGCCACTTCAAGCAGAGCGGCAAGCAGCTGGATACCGACTGGCGCCTGCTCGCCGCCATCGGCTACCAGGAATCGCTGTGGCAGCCCGGCGCTACCTCCAAGACCGGCGTGCGCGGCCTGATGATGCTGACCAACCGCACCGCCCAGGCGATGGGGGTGTCCAACCGGCTCGACCCGAAGCAGAGCATCCAGGGCGGCAGCAAGTATTTCGTGCAGATCCGCAGCGAACTGCCCGAGAGCATCAAGGAACCGGACCGCAGCTGGTTCGCCCTGGCCGCCTACAACATCGGCGGCGCGCACCTGGAAGACGCGCGCAAGATGGCCGAGAAGGAAGGCCTCAACCCGAACAAGTGGCTGGACGTGAAGAAGATGCTGCCGCGCCTGGCGCAGAAGCAGTGGTACGCCAAGACCCGCTACGGCTATGCGCGCGGCGGCGAGACCGTGCACTTCGTACAGAACGTGCGGCGCTACTACGACATCCTCACCTGGGTGACCCAGCCGCAGATGGAAGGCAGCCAGATCGCCGAGAGCGGGTTGCACCTGCCCGGCGTGAACAAGACGCGCCCGGAAGAAGACAGCGGCGACGAGAAACTCTAGCCGCCCCCTCCCCTCAGGATTCTCCGTCGCTTGCCAGCCAGGCGGCGTGCTCGCGCACATCGGTCGGCCAGCCGGCGATCCGCTCGGCGAAGCCCTCGCGATCCCCGGCGAACAGCGCCCGCGTCGCCTCCTCGAAGCCCGGCAGGTCGCCGGCCATCGCATTCATGAAATGGTAGGCGCGCTCCTGCGCCTGCCGCGCACGCCCGGACTGGCTGCGGCGCGCCTCCTCGACCAGCTTGCGCAGCGCCACCGAGGCGCCCCCGGGCTGCGCGGCGAGCCATTCCCAGTGGCGCGGCAACAAGGTCACCTCGCGCGCCACCACGCCCAGCTTCGGCCGCCCGCGCCCACGCGGCGCGGCCTCCTCCGCCGGTTGCCGCTCGCCTGCGCCGACCAGGCGCGCCAGCAGGTCCTCGCTGGAACCGCGGATATCGAGATCGACGGAGCGCCCAGTGGCATTGTCGAACACCAGCAGCGGCCCGGCAGCACCGCCGGCGACCGCTTGCTTCAAGGCCAGCGCGACCTCCGGCAGCGCCGCCGTCAGCAGCCGGCGCGTGCCGTCGAAGCAGGTGAAGGACTGGATGTATGGATCATTGGCCATGACAGGCTCCCATGGATGGAACGCCCGAATAATACCCGGATATAAATAGAGCGACAATATTATCCGGATAAAATAAATCCCATGAAAAAGGCCGCCTAATGGCGGCCTCTTCCGGCAGCGATGACCTACCAGCCGGCCGGCAGCAGGTTCATGGCGCTGCAAATGGCGTAGGCGGCGCTGGCCAGGTAGATCGTCACGATCACCGCCTGGATCGCCGGATGGGCGATCCAGCCGCATTTCCAGGCCGGCTCGAAGTCGCCGTTCCTGCGCGCCGAGCGCAGCATCAGGATTGGCATGATCGAGAGAATCACTCCGCTGAAGGCCCCGGCGAAGTACAGCGCGTTGACGAAGCCGACCAGCCCGCTGTAGGCCAGGACGAACGGCGGCAGCGCGACGATCGCCAGCACCAGCAGGCGGGTCTTCGGCCGGTTCTCCGGACCGAGCTTGTGGAACTTGTCGAAGATATTGGTCAGGAAGCTACCGCCCAGGCCCCAGTAGGACGTCAGCATGGCGCACAGGGCGAAGGTGTTGGCGGTGAAGAAGGCCCATTCGCCGAGCGCCTTGCCCCAGGCCAGGGTGGCGACTTCGGACTGGTTCTCCAGGCCGGTCAGGGCGATCACCGAGAGCGGCACGATGCTGAGCAGGACGAAGGTGGTCAGCATCCCGGTGATCACCGCCTTCGGCAGGCGCTCCGGGGCGTGGCTGAAACCACGGGCCATCTCCGGGACGATGTACTGGGCGGAGAAGCAGAACACCGCGATGTTGAATACCGGGACCATGTAGATCCAGTCGCCTTCGAGCAGGCAAGCGAACTCGGTGTTGTCGTTGAGCAGGGTGGCCGCCACCAGGATCAGGATCATGCTGACCATGCCGATGCTGATGAACTTCTCGCCCTTGCCGATGGCGCTCAGTCCCAGGTACAGCACGCCGGCGGCCGGAATGAAGAACAGCACGCTGCCCAGGGCCGGGCTGATGCCGAAGAAGGCGCTGAGGATCTTGCCGCTGCCGCTCATATAGGCAATCAGTGCGCCGATGCTGTTGACCGCCACGGACAGGAAAATCGCCCAGGCGCCGAAGGAGCCGACATAGCGCTGGGCAAGGCCGCTCAACTGGTTGTGGGTGCGCGTGCGCAGGGCGGTTTCCGAGACGTAGAGCATGGAAATGGTGGTGAACAGGCCGGCCACCGCCAGCCAGAGCAGCAATGGCATGAAGCCGGCCTTGCGGCTGGCGTAGGCCATGGACAGCACGCCTGCGCCGATGTTGGTTCCGACGATCATCGCCACCGCCTCGAGGAACGTCAGGCGCTTGACCTCCAGTCCCGAGGAATCGACGGCTTCCGCCCCGGCGTGATCCTGATACTGCTGGACCCGGGTATCACTCATGACAACAACTCCCTGCATTTCGAATTGGCATTGTGCGGGAGGCGGCCAGGACCGCCGTACCGATGGCCTTCTTCGAGGACAATGCTGGGCCGGGAATCGCGGACGCCTCCGGACCGGCCGCGCTTTTCGGCTGCGCGGTCCGGCGGGGGTATCCGCAGGCGGGCTCGCTCTCACCTGAAGCCATTGCCTGCGGGCCGCTTGCTCAAGCGGCCGTGCAAAATATCACACAATTCGACGAAGGAAGCGCGCGGCGACTACGACTTTACGCCTATGCCGATCGTCCGAAATATCCGGATAAATAATTGATGCAGATGGCTTTTGAAGGAGAGGAAGGCGCCAGGGCGTGCTTTAACGTTTCAGCCGGAGCGTTCGAAAAGAGAAACATCCGTCAGTCTTCGCGAGGCTTCTTCGCCGCTTCGCGCCGCGCGCGGAAGAACGCCGAGAGCGCCTGGCTGCATTCTTCCGCCAGCACGCCGCCCTCGACCATGACCCTATGGTTGAGATGCTCCTGCTCGAAGAATCGCCCACGGCTTTCCACTGCGCCCGACTTGGGCTCGACCGTGCCGTACACCAGGCGCTGGATGCGTGCGTGCACCAGCAGTCCGGAACACATGCTGCAGGGTTCCAGGGTCACATACAGGGTGCTGCCTGGCAGCCGGTAGTTGCCCGCCTCCGCCGCTGCCATGCGGATCGCCAGCATTTCGGCGTGGGCACTGGGATCGTGGCTGCTGATCGGCCGGTTGAAGCCCCGCCCGATGATCTCGCCCTCGCGCACCAGGACCGCGCCCACCGGCACTTCGCCGAGGGCCGCGGCCTTTTCCGCCTCTGCCAGGGCCTCGCGCATGAAATGCGGGTCCCGGCTGCGATCGATGATCGGACGCACGCCTTTTACCGTCGGGTAGCCCTTGCCGTTGCTGATCAGCTTAGTCACCCGCACCAGGCCTCGCCGACCGCGATGGTCCCCATCAGGCCGGTCTCCATATGGTCGATGACGTGGCAGTGGAACATCCACAGGCCCGGATTGTCCGCCACCAGCGCGACGCGGGCGGTCTCGTTCTTGCCCAGCAGGTAGGTGTCGGTGAAGTACGGGATGATCTCCCGGCGATCCGAATCCAGCACCTTGAAGGCCATCCCATGCAGGTGGATCGGGTGCTGGTACTGCGCCATGTTGCGCAGCTCGAAGATGTAGCTCTGGCCTTCCTTGAGCTTGGCCAGCGGCGGCGCGTTGTGCTTGTGCTCCTCGCCGCCTTCCCAGGCCTTGCCGTTGATCTGCCAGAACGACGGATAGGGATTCTTGCCGCTGGTATCGGACATCGCCCCGACCCACTCGAAACGGAAACCGATCTTCTCGGCATTGGCCAGGTCCGGTTCGCTCACCGGATTCGCCGGCAACGGCTTCGGCCAGTCGCCGGCAGGTGCCTCGGCGCTGGCCACGCTGCGGATCGTCGCCAGGCGTACCGGCCCGTCGCGCAGGGACAGCTCGGTGCCCGCTTCCGGCACCTTCAGCGCCAGCTCCAGGCGCATCCCGGGGCCGATCCAGTACTGCCCCTCGAAGCCGCGTGGTTCCACCGGATGGCCATCGATGGCATAGATCCTCGCCTCGCCGTTGGGCAGGTTGAGACGGTAGGTGACGGTGTTGTCGACGTTCAGCAGGCGCACCCGGACGATCTGCCCGGCCGGCAGGTCGATGGTCGGCACATGCTTGCCGTTGATCGTCGAATAGCGCCCGCGGGTGCCTTCTCGCGCGGCCTGGCGCGGCACGCTGAAGGGGGTGAAGGCGCCCTGCTCGTCCACGTGCCAGGTCTTCAGGCAGAGAACCTTCTCGTGGCGGAACCCGGTGGGTTCGCGCTCCTCGATGATCAGCGGGCCGACCAGTCCGCGGCCGAGCTGCTCGCTGCTCATCAGGTGCGGGTGGTACCAGTAGCTGCCGGCGTCCTGGGTCTTGAACTGGTAGATGAAGCTCTCGCCCGGCTGCACCGGCGGCTGGGAAATGTACGGTACGCCGTCCATCTCGATCGGCAGGCGGATGCCGTGCCAGTGGATGGTGGTCGGTTCGTCCAGCCTGTTGGTGAAGCGCACCCGCAGCCACTCGCCCTGCTTCGCCCGCAACTCCACGCCGGGGCACTGGCCGCCATAGGCCAGCGCCGGACTGCTGAAGCCCGGGACGATCTCCAGATCCAGCGGCGCGGCGATCAGTTCGTAGTCGTACTCCTGCGCCACCTGCGGACGCGCCAGCCAGAGGCGCGCGCCGCCGGCGCCGAGGCCGACTACCGCCAGCCCGGCGAGGCCGCCGAGCACTTGTCTACGGGTAAATGTCATGGAGCCTTCACCTTCGCGGGTACTGCGGCTGGGAAATGATAGATTTTCTCATTTCCCAGCCGCGAAGGCGAGCCATCGCTCCGTGCAACTGCCTCTTTGCTGATCCGGAGCAAACGAAAAGGGCAGCCGAAGCTGCCCTTTCCTCTCATCGGCGCGAGCCGATCATTCCCACTCGATCATCAATAGGTCTCGCAAGCCCGCGTGTTTAAAGGGATTTGCGATGATCGACATGGGCCGCTACCGTCGAATTTACCGTCATCCGAAAAGAGCTTTGCCTGGTGCGGAAGATCGAAGAATTTGACGGGCGACGACTCTGGCAACTCCATTGTCAATCGCCCTCAAGGATAGCGCAGACAAGCGCAGCAGTCTTCCTCTAAGCCTCACTTCGTCGACGGCTTCGACGCTGCCTGCCCTCCCCTTTTGAAACCACGATCCCCTGCCATAAACGCCTCCAGCATGTGCGGAACCAGCGTCACTGCATCGACCGCCTCGCCATGCTCTTGCGCGTGTAGCGCGGCGTAACGGTCGAGGTCGGCCTTCAGGCTGGCCGGGCACGCGAAGGTCAGCTTCGTGGATTCCGTCTTCGGTAGCGGCCCCAGCCGCAGCTTGCGCGTCGTCATCGTGAAGTCCCCCGGTTGAAGAAAAGCGGCTGGTACGGCCTCAGCACCAGATCGCGGTTGACGATTATGCGTACCGGCAAGCCGGGGCGCTGCGTCAAGGTGGGCTGGATGTTCAGGTTGCGCCGCGTCATCTCCTGGCCGACCTGATTGATGCTGTCCTGGGCGCTGTCGCGGCCGGCGATGATGACGCGATCGCCGTCCTGCCGGTTCTCCGGCGCAGCCAACTCGGCGCCGACGCCCAGTAGCGTAGTCAGCGCCGCGCCAGCAAAGATGCGATCCCAATGCCAATCCACATCGTCTTCCAGGCCGGCATAGCCGGCCGGGTCGGTGCCGGCCAGGTTGTCGAGCGTGAGCGAGGACGTATCCGGCAGGATGATCCGGTTCCACACCACCTGCACGCGGGTCTGCCCGTAGCTGACCTGGCTGTTGTATTTGCCCAGGATGCGCGAACCCTGCGGGATCAGCAGGAAGTTGCCTGTGGCCGTGTCATAGACCGGCTCCGTCACCGTGGCGATCACGTCGCCCGGCAAGTCCGACTTGATGCCTGTCACCAAGGCACCGGCGACCACCGTTCCGGCCATGACCTGATACGGCGAAGCCGGCAGTGTCAGATTGCCGGAATTACGAGTTTCCGGGGTTCCGGCTTTCTGGAACGCCTCCTTCTGGTCTTGCCGGTTCTGCACGGCGGTGGGGTCGGCAGGCTGGGCCGCCGTCGAGGCCGGCCCGGCAGCCATCGGATCGAACGCTGCATTGGCAGCAAAGCCCGGCGCAGCGGCCACCTGCGTCTGCACCACCGGCGCGGCCTGCTGCGAACCCGAGCGGAAGAACACCGACGAAGCCGCCGCCGCTTCTGCCTCCTTGCGCAGCGCGTCGTTCGGATCGTGGCCGGGGGCCGCGTAAGCGGCCGTCACCGGCTGCTGCGACTTCACGATGGCCGGGCCAAGATCGCCCGGCAGCGGCGGCCCCAGCTCCGGCACGGATGTTGGCAGGGGCGGCAGCTTCGAGTAGTCGGCCGGCAGCGCGTCCAGCCCTTCCGACTTCGAGACGCGATCGACGTTGTAAAGCTCGTTCTGCTCGCCCGCAACGCGCCGCTGCGGTTGCAGCGACCACATCAGCGCGCCGAGCACGGCGACCGACAGGCCGCCTGCGAGGATGGCCAGCGTGCGCCGGTTCAGGCGCGTGACCGGGCGCGGTTGCGCGCGTAGCGCCACCGCCTCGGGCGCAACCTTGCCCGCCTGCGGCGTGGCGAGGTCGGGGGTATCGTCCTGGCTCATGGTCAGTTCCTCCGCGCCACGCCATCCGTGCGTTCGATACGCACCACGTCGCCGCCATCACCACCCAGGCGCAGTTCGGCCGCGCCGAACAGCCGATCCACGATGTAGTACGGCGGGCGGAAACGATAGTTCACCAGTTGCCCGTCGCCCTGCGCGCCAATCACGAACAGTGGCGGCAGCTCGCCTTGGGCGATGCCGGCGGGGAAC
The DNA here is from genome assembly GCF_037574965.1 of Pseudomonas sp. KBN12P06040. Classification (NCBI taxonomy): domain Bacteria; kingdom Pseudomonadati; phylum Pseudomonadota; class Gammaproteobacteria; order Pseudomonadales; family Pseudomonadaceae; genus Pseudomonas; species Pseudomonas sp. KBN12P06040. The sequence goes on along the minus strand of NZ_JBBELS010000001.1, from coordinate 1,347,673 downwards.
TGGATATAAACCTTCTCGCCATCATCGAAGGCGCGCAGCGGCTTCCACGGCGGATTGCCACCGCTGACCGCGTAGCGGAAACGGATCTTCTCCAGCGAGAGACCGGTATCGGCCGGAGCGGCGGCGCTGGCCGCCTGCGCCTGGCGCTGCAAGGCCAGCATCCGGTCTTTCGGATAGTCCCAGGACACCGAAGCCATCCACGCCTTTTCCGTCGATGTCAGCTCCAGCAGGTACGTCCGGCGGTTGGTGGTGATGACCAGATTGGTTTTCAGGCCCGAGCGAATGGGCTTGACCAGCACATTGACGCGCAGCGCGTCGCCGCTGCCGCTGGACGTGTCGCCAACGATCCAGCGCACAGTATCGCCTGCGGCCACCGTTACCAGTTCCTCACCGGGTTGTAGCGCGATCACGGTCACGCGGCCCACGGACGCATAGACTTGATAGAGCGCGCCATCGGTGAAGGGCCACACCTGAATCGCGTTGACGTAGCCCTCGCGGGTCGGCGCGATGCGCGCCTCGGCATTCGCACGCGAGACGCGCACCTTCTCGTCGGTCGGCTCCGGCGCGGCCGGGGCCGCGTCCACCTCGGGCAGCGGCTTCAACTGTGCCGGCAGCGCCAGCGGCTCGGGCACGGCGACCACAGCCACCGGCGCGGGTGGCTCCGGCAGCGGCTGCGCCTGCACCGGCTCATCGAGTGAGATGGATGGCGGCGGCTTGCCCTGCGAGGCGCAACCCGAAAGGGCCAGCAGGATCAACGGCAAGACGGGTTTACGGAAAAGTGCAGTCATGGCTTGGCTCCTTCGGAAGAATCCAGTTCGCGGCTCCACGACAGGCCATTGACGTAGATACCCAGCGGGTTCTTGCGCAGGCGCTGTTCGGTGCGCGGGGTTTGCAGGACAGTGGAAAGCACCGCGTTCCAGCGTTCGGTGCCAGCCGGTGCGCCGTTGACGTACCGCTGTTCCGTCCAGCGGACGTTGAACGAGGCATCGCTGGCGCGTACCACGCTGGTGATCTGCACCGTCACCGACTCCCTGCCGATGCGGGCGAAGGGATCGTTTTTGCTGGCGTAGTCGTTGAGCACCGCCGCGCCCTTGTCGGTGGTGTAGTCGTAGGCATCCAGCCAGTTCTGCCGCACCACGATGGGGTCGATGGACAACGAGCGCACCAGCGTCACGAAGCGCGCCAGGTGGTGCGCGATCTGCGCATCGGCGGGCCGGTACGGCGTGGCGGCTTCGCCCACGGCGCGTACCTGCCCCGATTGATCGACTTCGATGACATAGGGCGTGACGATGGATTGCGCCGAACGCCACACCAGGCCGCCGGCCATCAGCAGCGCGAGCGTCAGGCAGCCGAAGGCCATGAATCGCCAGTTCTTGGCTTGGACGCGGGCCGAGCCGATGCGCTCGTCCCACACCTGCGCGGCGGATTGGTACGGGGTGGCAGGTTGCGGCGTATCGGCATAGCGCACCTGCGGTCGCTTGAATCGCATAGGGGCTCTCCTTGGTGGTCAGGTATCGAAATCGCGCAGGCTCGGGCCTTGCCCGGAGCCGCCGCTGTCGCCACCGCGCAGCGTGTGGGCGGCGGTGGTCGCGGCATGGGTGATCTGCTGGCGGCGGTGCATCCGCTTGGCCCAGGCGGGTTGCTCCTGCTTCGGCGCACTGCCTTCGCCTTCGCCTGTGGCGGCCTGGCCGGAATCGGCAGCGCCGGCATCCACGCCGTTCCATCCAGCCCGGAAGGAATCGGCCACCTTCTGCCCGGCAGCGGAAGCGCCCGATGCAGCGCGGCGGCCCGCCGCCTGCGCGCCGGTCTTGGCGACGTTGCCGAGGCCAGCAGCCGCACCCTTAGTCCCGCCGCCTGCAGCGGCGGAACCTGCTTGGAATGCCGACTTGGCGCTGCTGGCCGCCGACATGGCCGCGCGTGCGCCGCTGCCGGCCAGCTTGGCGGCGGCCGGGGCCATGCGTGCGCCTGCCATGACCGCACCGCCCACGCTGGTCGCGGCGGCACCGATGGCAACGCCGGTGCCGACCGCGCCGACCGCAGCCCCGGCCATCGCGCCCGCGCCTAGCTGCGGCGCACCGGAAACCAGGCCGGTTGCGATGCCAGGGCCGAAGATGCCGAGCGCCAGCAGCGCGAGCGAGGCCAGCATCACGACCAGCGCATGGTCGATGGAAGGCTCGTCGGGATGAACCTGAAACTCCGCGAACAGGCCCGAGCCGATGCCGACGATGACGGCCAGCACTAAGACCTTGATGCCCGACGACACCACGTTGCCGAGCACCTTTTCCGCCAGGAAACTCGTCTTGTTCCAGAGTGCGAACGGAATCAAGACGAAGCCGGCAAGCGTGGTCAGCTTGAACTCGATCAACGTGATGAAAAGCTGTACCGCCAGCACGAAGAAGCAGAGGATCACCACCAGCCAGGCGATGAACAGCACCACGATGGGGTCGAGGTTCACGAACACTTCGGGGAAGCCGGCCATGTCGCCGATCTGATCGAGAATCGGCGCAGCCGCGTCGATGCCCGTCTTCGCCAGCCTGCCCGGCTGCAAGAAGTTCTCCATCGTGATGGCCGAGCCGGTGGCGGTGATGCCCAGACCAGCGAACGACCGGAAGACGATGCTGGCCAGCCAGTTGAAGTTGCCGATGATGTAGGCGAAGGCGCCGACGTAGAGCACCTTGCGCAGCAGCTTGGCGATGACGTCCTCGCCCTGGCCGGTCGCATGGCTCATTGCCCAATACAGACCGGCGATGGTCATGTCGATGACGATGAGCGTGGCGGTCAGGAACGCCACTTCGCCTTGCAGCAGCCCGAAACCCGAGTCGATGTAGCGCGAGAATGTATCGAGGAATCTGTCGATGATCGTCACGTCATTCATGGCCCGTCCTCCTTAGCGGCGAGCGGCGCATCGCCTTCCGGCGTGTCGTCGGCGGGCGTGTCGAAGCTCGCCGGGATCGGCGGCAGTTCGGCAAGCGTCCGGTACTCGTCAGGCCCGGTCTGGCCGGAGAAGAACCGCCGCCGGAAGGCTTCGGCGGCGGCGCGGCAGGCGTCTTCGCCCATGGCTTGCAGGTCGATTGCGCATTGGGCGCGCAGTGCCTTGAGCCGCACGGGATCGGTGGCCAAGGTGGCAGCCAGGTCTTCGGCCCTTTGCTGGTCAGACGACTGGCCGCGCGCGGTCAGCAGCACGGCCAGCAGGACAGGAACGCATCGCATGGCCGCCTCCCGTCAGTTGTTGTAGAAGTTGACGGACTGCGGCGTGTACGGCGTGCCGGTGCCCATGAAACGCCGCCGCACTTCGCGGGCGCGCTCGGTGGCCGCCGCCTGCCGCGCCAGTTCCAGCGAGGCCGCCCGGTCTTGCGTGATCTGGAGTTGCTGGGCCTGGATGGACTGCTTGGCCTGCAAGGCGAGGAGCTGGTTCGTCGCTTGCATGGCTTGCAACGCACCCGTGGCCGATTGGCTTTGGCTCACGAGATCGGCCAGTGCGCTTTCGTCTTGCGCCAGGTTCTGCGACACCTGCGCCTGCATCCGCATCGCGGTGTGCAGACCGTTCAAGGTGTTCTGCCAGCGTTCGCGGGCGTCCTGCGCCATGTGGTCGCCGCTGATAGTGGCGGCGTACTGCTCCGGGTACAGGCGGGCAAACGTGGCATCCATGCTCTGCACGTCGTAGGTCAAGCCGCGCGCCTCAGCGATCAGGCGCTCAGTGGTGGCGAGCGTCGAGCGCAGCCGGTTGACGATGTTGAAGTCCAGGTTTGCCAAGTTCCTGGCCTGGTTCATCAACATCTGCGCCTCGTTCTGGAGCTGGTTGATCTGGTTGTTGATCTGCTCCAGCGTGCGAACGGCGGTGAGCGTGTTCTGCACGAAGTTGGACGGGTCGAACACCGTCAGCGCCGATGCGGGCTGCACGGCCAGCAGGGCCACCGACAGTGCGGCGGCGAGCGAAACGGAAAGCACACGGGTCTTCATGGCAGGTTCTCCTGTCGTGGTTGGGAAAGAAAAGAAGCCGCCGCCGGTGAGGACGGCAGCAGGTCGGCGGCCCAATCGAGGCCGCGATGGCGCAACCACGCGCCGGCGAAGCCGGGAGCGCCGGCCTGCGTCAGCATGCGGTCTATGTCGCGTTGGTCTTGCGGTGTGGATGCGCCCGCGAAGGCGAGCGCGGCCGACCCAAGGTCGAGGTCGAACAGGCGATTGCCCAAGCGCGATTGGTAGTAGTAATCGCGCTTGGGCTGCGCGGTGGCGACGATTTCGATTTGCCGCGAGTTCAGCCCGAAGCCTTCGTAGATCGTGCGAATCTGCGGCTCGGTCGCCTGCGGGTTAGGGAGAAAAATCCGGCTCGCGCAGCTTTCGATGATCGCGGGCGCGATGGTCGAATCCTTGATGTCGGCCAGGCTCTGCGTGGCGAAGATAACCGACACGTTTTTCTTGCGCAGTGTCTTTAGCCATTGCCGGATGCGCGCCGCGAAGGACGGTTCATCGAGGAACAGCCACGCTTCATCGAGGAACAGCAGCGTGGGCGCACCGTCGAAACGCGCATCGAAGCGGGCGAACAGATAGCGCAGCACCGCTTGCACGGCCGCTGGGCTATGCATGAGTTCTTCCATCTCGAAGCCCTGCACGTCTCCGCTACCGAGCCTGTCACGGTCGGCGTCCAGCAGCTTGCCGTGCGCGCCGCCCAGCACATAGGGCGATAACGCCTGCCGTAGCGCGTTCGATTGCAGCAGCACCGAAAGGCCCGTCATCGTGCGCTGTTCCACCGGCGCACCGGCAAGACTGCCGAGTGCCGACCAGATGGCCACCTTCTCGTCCGGGCCGACGGTCACGCCTTCATGCAGCAATCGGCCTTCGATCCATTCGGCAGCCCAGGTGCGATAGCCTTCGACGTCGATACGGGCGAGCGGCTGGAAGGCAATGCCGCCATCTGCGCCCAGGTCATAATGCTCGCCGCCCAAGCCGAGGATGGTGGCGCGCATCGAGCGCCCCATGTCGAAGGCGAAGATGCGCGAGCCGCCATAGCGACGGAACTGCAAGGCGAGCATCGCCAGCAGGACGGATTTGCCCATGCCGGTCGGGCCGGCGACGAGCGTATGCCCCACGTCGCCGATATGCGTCACCAGCCGAAACGGCGTTGCGCCATCGGTGCGCGTGACAATTACCGGCGGGCCGTCGAGGTGGGCGTTCTTCTCCGGCCCGGCCCACACGGCGGACACCGGCATCATGTGCGCCAGGTTCAGCGTCGAGACGATGGGCTGGCGCACGTTGGCATAGGCATTGCCCGGTATGGATGACAGCCACGCATCCACGGCGTTGAGCGTTTCGGGGATGGTCACGAAGCCGCGTCCCTGAATCACGCGCTCCACCATGCGCAGCTTCTCGTCGGCCACGGCCGGGTCGGCATCGAGCACCGTCACCGTAGCGGTGAGGTAGCCGAAGGCAACTTGATCGCTGCCCAGCTCCTGCATGGCGGCGTCCGCGTCGGCCGCCTTGTTGCTGGCATCGGTATCGACCAGCGGGCTTTCCTGCTGGAAGATCGTTTCGCGGAGCAGCGCGATGACGTTCTTCCGTTTCGCAAACCATTGGCGGCGCAGGCGGCCCAGCTCCTTTTCCGCCTCGGCTTTGTCGAGGCAGAGGAACCGGGTACTCCAGCGATAGGCAAAGCCCAGGCGGTTGAGGTCATCCAGCAGGCCCGGCCAGGTCGAGGTCGGGAAGCCCCGCACCGACACCATGCGCAAGTGCTGGTCGCCCAGCATGGGCGCGAGGCCGCCAACCAGGGCGGAATCGGCTAGCAGCGCGTCGAGGTGGAAAGGCACCTCGGGCACGGCCAGCCGGTAGCGCCGCGCCGAAACCGTGGCGTGCAGGTAGGTCAGCGTCTGCGCGTCATCGAGCCAGGCGATTTCCGGCATCACGCCATCGAGCAGGTTAAAGACCCTATCCGTTTCCGCCACGAAGGCATCGAGCCGGCCGCGCCAGTCCACACCATCGCCCGGCGCGTGCTCATAAAGCAGCTTGGCCGCACGGGCGCGGGACTCCTCGGGCGGCAGGTAGGCCAGCGTCAGGTGATAGGTACTCTCGAAGTGATTGCCTGATTCCTCGAAGGCGGCGCGACGTTCCTCGTCCACCAGCCACGACAGCGGTTCGGGGAAATCGGAGTGCGGATAGTCCGCCGCCGGCTGGCGCTCGGCTTCCACGAACAGCGCCCAGCCTGAACCCAGCCGGCGCAGCGCATTGTTCAGCCTCGCAGTAGTGGCGATCAGTTCGCCCTGCGTGGAGCTGTCCAGATCAGGGCCGCGAAAGCGCGCCGTGCGCTGGAACGAACCATCCTTGTTCAGCACCACGCCTGTCGCGATCAGTCCGGCCCAGGGCAGCCAGTCGGCCAGCAAGGCGGGCCGCTGGCGGTATTCGGCAAGGTTCAGCATGGCGGCATCCCCCTACACGTCCAGCAACGGCTTGTGCTTGATGTGCCGAGCGAAGACCTGCATGAACTGCGGATCGACACGCGCGCCCCACACGGCCAGCGAGTGACCGACGATCCAGAGCACGACACCGGGAATCCAGAGTTGAAGGCCCAGCCCGACAGCGGTGGCCAACGTGCCGTTGGCAATCGCCACAGTGCGCGGCGCACCACCCATCAGGATCGGTTCGGTGAGCGAGCGATGCAGCGGCACCTCGAAGCCGGCCGCGAAGCTGTCCGGCCCGCTCATACGACCGCCCCGCCGGAGAAGCTGAAGAACGACAGGAAGAACGAGGACGCGGCGAACGCGATACTCAATCCGAAGACGATCTGGATGAGTTTGCGAAAGCCGCCCGACGTGTCGCCGAAGGCGAGCGCCAGGCCCGTGGCGATGATGATGATGACCGCGACGATGCGCGCCACCGGCCCCTGAATCGACTCCAGAATGGATTGCAGCGGGCCTTCCCACGGCATTGAGGAACCGGCGGCCTGCGCCGTTCCGGCCAGGAACAGCAGCAGCGCGGCCAGCAGCAGTCCTTGTCCCGCAGGGCGGGCCAGGCTGCGCAGCTGCGCGAGGCTGGACAGATGGGGAAGCGGATTTACGGAAAAGCGGAAAGCGTAAGCGTGCATCTGCGTCATGGCAGTTCTCCAGGTTGGTCAGGGGCTGGCAAAGGCGTAGCGGCATCGGCTGCGAGAGGAACCGGCATCAGCTCGGGAAACGGTGTTTCCAGCGCGTCCGCCAGGCGGTAGCCGGTGCCGTCGAAACCGACGACACGGGCGATGCTTTCGACGCGGCGCTTGCGGCCACGCCCGGCGATGTGGATCACGACGTTGACCGCCTCGGCGATCAGCGCACGCGGTGGGTTCACCGCCACTTCAAGAATCAACTGTTCGAGGCGCAGCAGCGCGCCCAGCGCGGAACCAGCGTGGATGGTGGCGATGCCGCCGGGGTGTCCGGTGCCCCACACTTTGATGAGGTCGAGGGCTTCGCCGCCGCGCACTTCGCCGACGATCACCCGGTCGGGGCGCAGGCGCATCGTGGCGCGCACCAGTTCCTGCATCGAGACGACGCCCGCGCGGGTACGCAGCGGCACATGGTCGCGGGCCGCGCATTGCAGCTCGATGGTGTCTTCGAGCACCAGCACGCGGTCGCCGGTGGCAGCGATCTCGGCCAGCAGCGCATTCGCCAAGGTGGTCTTGCCAGTACTGGTGCCGCCAGCGATCAGGACGTTCTGCCGTTCGCGCACGGCGCGACGCAGGAACTCGGCCTGCCCAGTGGTCAGGATGCCGTCGGCCACATAGCGATCCAGGCCGATGATGCTCACGGCGCGCTTGCGCAGCGCGAAGGCCGGGCCGGGCGCGGCCGGTGGCAATATGCCCTCGAACCGCTCGCCGGTTTCGGGCAACTCGGCGGTCAGCAATGGTCGACCGCGATGCACTTCCGCGCCGACGTGCGCGGCCACCAGGCGGATGATGCGCTCGCCATCGTCTTCGGAAAGCTCCACGCCCAGCGGCGTGCGGCCCGAAGACAACCGATCCACCCATAGGGTGCGGTCGGGGTTGAGCATGATTTCCACCACGTCCGGGTCGGCCAGCGCGGCGGCGATGACCGGCCCCATTGCCGTGCGCAGCATCTGGATACGGCGATCCAGCGAAGCCGCGGCAGATGAGCGTTCGGGCGGGGTTTGCGGAACGGCGCTCATGACGCACGCTCCTGCGCTTCAGCCAGCGCCGCCGCGTCATCCATTCGCACCGGATCGGGATGCAGTTCCTCCACCACGTCCCGCACCAGGCTGCGGCCGCGCAGCAGGTGGCGGCCCAACTGTTCAACGAACTGCTCGAAGCGCGCCCGGCCATGGGCGCGTGCCGCGTCCTGATGGGCCTCGGGAACTGGCGTGCTGACGGTCAGGAAGTAGCGGATGAACAGCGCCAGCGTTTCGATCTGGATGTTCTGGTCGCGCTCCATGCGCTCGGCCTGCCGCGACAGGCGATCCAGCCGCTTGGCAATGGCCGCCTCGCGCTGGTCGCCGGCATCGGGCGACAGCCAGGACGCGAGCGCCGCCGCGACGATGGACGACTTGGACACGCCTTTCTTGGCGGCCAGTTCTTCGAGGCGCTTGGCGTGCTCGGGCTGGATGAACAGATTGAGGCGGTATTGGCTCATAAGTCGATTCCGTCGTTGGGGTCGAGGGAAGCCAGCCGGGCCGTGCGCTGCATGGCCGGGTCGAGCTGGCCGGGAAGCGGCAGCGGCAGGTCGTCGTCGTCATCGAGCAGTGCCAGGTCGTTGCCGGCGGGCTGCGCCTCGGGGCTGTATTCGGTGACTTCGGATAGCTCTGGCTGGCGGCGCGGGCCACCGTCGTCGGCGGTGCCTGCGGCGTCGCTGGACAGGCCCGCAGCCGGGGCCGTTGGCACGGCTGGGATCGCCAGGCCGCTCCAGTCGTCGGGCCGGGCTGGTGGCGCATCGGCGTACTGCCCGGCCGCGAGCGCGGGCGGCGGCAATACGCGGCTCTTGAAATTCGCGTCGGCGTAGTAGCGCAGCTTTTTCGCCTTGATCGGTGCCACGCTGGACACCATCACCACGGCTTCGTCGGTCGGAAGCTGCATCACTTCGCCCGGCGTCAGCAGCGGCCGTGCGGTTTCCTGCCGCGACACCATGAGGTGCCCGAGCCACGGGGCCAATCGGTGCCCGGCATAGTTGCGCTGTGCGCGCAGTTCGGTGGCGGTGCCAAGCGTTTCGGAGATCCGTTTGGCCGTGCGTTCATCGTTGGTGGCGAACGTCACGCGGACATGGCAGTTATCCAGAATCGAATGGTTCTGGCCGTAGGCCTTGTCGATCTGGTTGAGCGACTGTGCGATCAGGAAGCTGCGGATGCCGTAGCCCGCCATGAAGGCAAGCGCCGTCTCGAAGAAGTCCAGGCGGCCCAGCGCCGGAAACTCGTCGAGCATCAGCAGCAGCTTGTGGCGGCGCTCGATGCCATCACTGCCGTCGAGCGATTCGGTGAGCCGCCGACCTATCTGGTTGAGGATCAGGCGAATAAGCGGTTTGGTGCGCGAAATGTCCGACGGCGGCACCACCAGATAGAGCGACACCGGATGTTCTGACGCGATCAGGTCGGCGATGCGCCAGTCGCAGCGCGAAGTGACTTCGGCCACCGTGGGGTCGCGGTACAGGCCGAGGAACGACATGGCGGTGCTCAACACGCCCGAGCGTTCGTTGTCCGACTTGTTCAGCACTTCGCGCGCAGCGGACGCGACAACCGGGTGCGGTGCATCGCCCAGGTGCTTCGTCGTCATCATCCGGTGCAAGGTCAGCTCGAACGGGCTGGCCGGGTCGGACAGGAAGTTGGCGACGCCGCGCAGCGTCTTGTCCTCTCCCGCGTAGAGCACATGCAGGATGGCCCCAACCAGCAGCGCGTGCGAAGTCTTCTCCCAGTGGTTGCGCTTCTCCAGCGCGCCTTCGGGATCGACCAGGATGTCGGCGATGTTCTGCACGTCGCGCACCTCATGCGCGCCGCGCCGGACTTCCAGCAGCGGGTTGTAGGCCGCCGACTTCGCATCGGTCGGGTTGAACAGCAGGCAGTGGCTGAACCGGCTGCGCCAGCCCGCGGTGATCTGCCAGTTCTCGCCCTTGATGTCGTGGATGACGGCCGAAGCCGGCCAGGACAACAATGTCGGGACGACCAAGCCGACGCCTTTGCCCGAGCGCGTGGGCGCGAAGGTCAGGACGTGTTCCGGGCCTTCATGTCGCAGATACTCGTTGCGATACTTGCCGAGGAAGACGCCGATCGGCTGCGTCAGCCCGGCTTTGCGAATGTCATCCGCTTCGGCCCAGCACGCCGAACCATAGGTCGTGACCAGCTTGGCCTGGCGCGAGCGCCACACCGACATGGCAATGGCGACCACCACGGCCACAAGGCCGCTGCCGCCTGCGATGGCCCCGCCAATGTCGAAGGCATGCGGCGCGTAGGCATCGAAGAAGAACCACCACTCGAACAGCCGCCACGGGTGATAGACCGGCGCGCCGAAGAAATCAAACCACGGCGAGCCAAGGCGTAGTTGATAGCCCAGGGCGGCGGCTGTCCATTGCGTTGCACTCCATACGCCGGCGATCACGATGCTGAAAACAGCGGCGATCTGCCCGAACAGCACGCCCTGACCTTGCATGACTGGCCTCCGATTTCTCCTGCGCTGATTCCTCGCTCACACGCGGCACAAGGACGTGCCGCATAGCGCGAGGATCAGTGCCGGGTCGGTGCCGGTCAAAGACCGTTATCGGAAGAAAGGTCGAGTAAAAAGCAAGATTTCGCGCAGGGGCGCAGGCAGAAAAAACGCCGCAAGCGATGGCGCATTGCGGCGTGTCGAGCAAGAGGTCGGAAGTTTCGTGGCGATTCGCCTACGATCAGAGCTTGGGCGGATTCTCCGGTGGCGTATAAGGCACCTTGCCATCGCCATAGAATCGCTTGCGCGTGGCTTCGGCCACTCGGTTACAGAGCATGTCGCCCAGCTTGGGGCGATCGGTCTTGCATTGCTGACGCAACTCTTTGAGCCGTTCGGGATTGGCTGCCAGTTCTTCCACCGTTGGGATGTTTCCCACCGAATCGGCGGCTTTCTGCGGTGCCTCGGATTGGCCGCAGGCGGTCAACACGGCCATCAGCAAGTATGGGATGATCTTTCTCATGGCTTGAGTACCTCTGGTGGATCAGCATCGCGACCCAGCGTAGGCCTAGGGAAGTCCGGCGATTCGATGGCCTGCACGCGCTCAATGAAGTGCGCCAGTTCATCGGACGGCTCGCCTTCGACACGCAGCAGATAGGTCGTCAGTGGCGGCACGCGCGAAGCCAGTGGTCGAGCCACCACGCCCGACTCACGGCTCGTGGCAATATGCGTCTCGCCCGTAAGTCCGAGTGCAAAGCCCGCCGATACCAATGCCATCATCAGATCGCACGTTGCAACTCGTTCAGCGATAAGCGGCTCCATGTCCGCCCGGCGCAGAACGCGCTCGACATGCTTTGCATGACCTTCGCACGCTTGCGGATCGCACAAGACCAGCGGATAACGCAGCAACTCGTCCAGCGGAATGCGCTTGTGGGCCAGCAGCGGATGTCGTGCGGGCACCGCCACCATGAGCGCATCGCTCCAAGCAGGCATGGTGACGATGCCATCGCCCACATCTTCGGACTGCGCAAACCCAACGTCATATAGGTCGTCGTGTAACCCCTTGATCTGCTGCGAGAGCGGAACCTCGAAGAAGCGGATTTCAACTTCGGGCTCTTCCTGACGGCAGAGTGCAAGCAAAGCAGGAAGGCGCGACGGTGTAATACCGTCGGATAAGGCCACGCGCAACTGCCCATGAAAACCATTGGCCGCGGCTTTCACGCTGTCGCGTGCCTGCTCCAATGCGGAGAACACGCGACGCACATGCTCCAAGAACAGTTTTCCGGCACGGGTCAGCCGCGTGCTGCGCGTGGTGCGGGCAAACAGCACGACGCCCAGTTCTTCTTCCAACTCCTTGATCGCCCGCGACAGTGGCGACTGCTCGATGTGCAGCCGTTCTGCTGCACGTGCAAAGTGCAGCTCTTCGGCCACGGCGAGAAAACATCGTAGGTGCCGCAGGTCCATGGAAACTAACTACCTAAGCATGGCTCGGAGATCCAGAAGTGGACAAGCTTTCGAGCTTCCTCCCACGTTTCGACTCCCTCATGTTGGATGCCGAATGCTTTTGCCAGCATCGCCCCCATCTGCCTTGCCTCCTCTCGGCGCACAGGGTCAGGCTCAATGCTGATGAATCCTTTGCACACACGGCTCATGTCTGCCTTGTTCTGCTTGAGCCAAAGTGCCCTATGCTTGCGATCCTCGTGATCTTCATCGCCCCGAAGCTGGTCATACACAATGACGAAGGGGGCCCCTTGCCCAATAAGAGAAACAGTTTCCACCTCCCATTGCTTTGCGTAGCCAGGTCTTGCAGAGTCGTTCCTGAAGACGACCATTGGATGGTGGCTAATGTCATGCACCAGGAAGTCCTGAGGGTTAAGGTTCATAGCCAGTTTGCTCCTTTGAATGATTGACTACCCGAGCACGTCGGGGAATCACAGCACTGTCGAACGTGCACGCAACAGTTCCTCCCGAATAGCAGTCAGAATTCGACAAAAAACGGTAGCTGGCAGAGATGTCGTCGATGCTTCTTCCCGCCCGGTATCGTGGACCAGCTCCAGCCCATTCGTGGACAGCAGCGCCCTCTGCAATCCTATGGATTGATCGATTCGCGCCCGAATAGCCGCTTCAATAAGTTGATGATGCTGCGTCGATCCGTAGGCCAAGCGTTGGCCGCTCCAGTAGGCGCCGCTGCGATCCGCTTGATCGCCGAGGTGCTTGGCCTCCCATCCACTCAACTGAAACGCCTGCAGACGGCGCGGATCGTTCTCCGCAAACTTGATACCTTGGATGAAGCCCTCAACGGAGGCGAACAGCATGTCGTCAAGCACGAACGGCGAGAGCCCGAAGTTGGAAAGAGCCAGCCCACGCCAATCAGCGGAGGTGCTGGAGATATTCAGAAAGGTCGTCTTGTTGCTCATTTCGTTATCTCGCAAACCTGCAATTTCCAAAAGCACGGGCCGCCCTCAGATAGCCACGGACCGCGTATACGAAAACATCAATGACGAACGGTCGGATGCTCACCCCCGATCGTTCGAGAACGACCTGCGAGCAAACCAAAGATCACCATGACGATCGAGAGGACCGCGCCGATGTACAGCACGGCGGTCCAGCTACCGGTAAGGTCGTGGAACTTTCCCGCAAGCGCCGGACCGCATGCAGCCAGAAAGTAGCCAACACACTGGGCCATGCCTGAAAGCGAAGCGGCCTGATGGGCGCTGTTAGCCCGCAGGCCCATGAACATCAGCGCCAGCAATACGCCGCCGCCGGAGCCCAGACCGAAGCAGAACGCCCACAAGGAGGCCCAGGACGGCGCCACGCAAAATCCGAGAAGGGCCGCGGTCATCAACCCGCCCATGGTGGCAGCGACCAGCCTTTGATCCCGCATGCGACTGACAATGGGGCCAAGCAAGAGACCAGGCACGGCTGAAGCAAGTTGCATGACGCCGTGAAGCGAGCCGGCGACCTCTGGAGCAATTCCCGAGGAAGTAAGAACGGACGGTAGCCACGCGACCAGGACGTAGTACACCAGTGAATTGATGCCCATGAACAAGGTGACCTGCCACGCCAACGGGGAATGCCATACCCGTCCACCATGAGGAGCCGATGCGGTTCCCTTGGCCGGCGCGGTATGACCGCTCAGTTGGCTGGTCCACACCAGGGCGGCAGCCAGCGGAAAGACAGCCGTGGCGCCAAGCGCACCTTGCCATCCGAATGCATTTCCCAGTGGAACGGCACTGGCGGATGCCAACGCGGCTGCGCCGCCAATTGCAATGGAGCAGACCCCCATGATGGTGGGCACTTTCGCCGGGAAATCGCGTTTGACCAAACTTGGGAGCAGTACATTGCCCACGGCAATGCCGGCACCGATGGTGGCCGTGCCCAGATACAGGGTCCACACAGATCCAATAGATCGAACGACCACGCCGGCAGCGATCAGTAGCAGCGCCCCGAACAGTGAACGCTCCAGGCCGTACTCCCTCGCGAACATCGCGGCAAATGGGGAAATGATGCCGAACGCTAGCAACGGTAGCGTCGTCAAGAGCCCCGCTTGCGCGGGCGACAGCGCAAACGCCGACTGCAGTGTCTCCAGAACGGGAGCAACGCCCGTAATTGGCGCACGCAGGTTCGTCGCGATCAAAAGGAGCCCTGCTATCAGCAAAGCTGGTCGGGCAACCGCCAAGGCTGCATCACGATTACTCATTCATAACTCCAAAAAACAGACAACCAGTACCGCAATCTATCGCTTGGACATAAATATGAATTTAGCTAGAATGACAATAGATCGCTAAATTCAGCCAATGTAATTCCAATGGCCATATCACTAGAACCATCGTTGAAAAACTTCGACGAAACCAAGGTGCGCGGCCCGGTAGTGGGGATGCGTGTGGACATCGCCGAGCAAAAGAGCGAAGTCCCGGTACATCAACATCGACAAGGACAACTGGTCCTTGCTCTGAAGGGTGGCGTGACCTGCGAAGTACCTAATGCTATTTGGATGGTCCCTCCGCGATGCGCCGTGTGGATTCCAGGACAAATGCCCCACAGTGTTCGCGCCACCGCAAACGCACGGATTTGTTACCTCTTCGTGCAACCAGGTGCAGCGCAATTGCCGGACCAATGCTGCACGCTCTCCATCACTCCCCTGGTGCGCGAGTTGGTGCTGCACATGGCTGACCAGGCTCCCGAATACCTTCCAAACAGCCGAGTGGGACGCAAGGCCGTCGTGCTTCTGGAGGAACTCGCACAAATGCCGGTCGAGCAGCTATACCTGCCAACATCGAGCGAACCGCGGATGCGCAAAATCGCGAAGATGCTCTCGGACGATCCGGCGGATCGAAGGACACTTGCCGATTGGGCCAAGCTGGTCGCCATGAGCGAACGCTCGCTAGCCCGCCTCGTCCAACAGGAGACAGGCCTGACGTTCGGCCGCTGGCGTCAGCAACTGCACTTGATCGTTGCCATGCGCCAGCTTTCCTCCGGGCAGACGGTGCAGCGAGTAGCGGACCAATTGGGCTACGACTCGGTCACCGCCTTCATTACCATGTTCAAGAAGGCGGTCGGAAAGCCCCCTGCGCGCTACTTCGCCGATATCACGCAAGCCGACGAGCAATAGGGGCATCCGGATCACTCGAACTTGTACGTCATATTCACCATGAAGTTGCGAGGTTCGCCATACAGATAGTGGTTGTAGAAGCCGGTCATCGTGTAGTACTTGCGATCGAACAGGTTGTTGATGTTTGCCGTGATGCTGGTGCTTTTCGAGACGTCGTAGCGTGCCATCACCGTGGCAAGCGCATAAGAAGCCTGACCAACTTGGACTTCCCCTTGAGGTCCCGTCGCCGTCCCATAAAAGCGGCTCTGCCAGTTCACGCCACCGCCGATCGTCAAGCGATTCCAGTCACCCGGCAGCCGGTAAGTGGTGAACAGGCGCGCCGTCGTTCGAGGGATCTGCGTGCTCAAGCGCTGGCCGTCGCCTTGCGATGCAGTGAAATGAGAAATGCCCGCGTAAAGGTTCCAATCACGCATGATCTCGCCCTGGACATCGATGTCGAATCCTCGCGATTTGGTGCCGTTGGCGGCGTAATACGCTTGAGAGCCGTCGGGCAGCAAATGGCCGCTGTCGATCTGCGGCACCCCGTCAAGGCGAGCTTCAAACATCGCGATGGACGCGTTCAGGCGACCGTCCAGATAATCCCCCTTGATGCCGACTTCCGTGTTCTTGCCCTTGGTCGGCCCCAACACCTTGTCGTTGCGGTCACGGTCGGTTTGTGGCTTGAAGATTTCCGTATAGCTGACGTATGCCGAGTACGTGTCGTCAATGTCATAGACCAGCCCCGCGTACGGGATCAGCTTGTTGTCCTTCTTATAGTGAAATGGCTCCCCCCTGCTGCTGTCCCGCTCCATTTCATAGTTGCTCAGCCGAGCACCGACAATCAGCTTGAGCGGATCAGCCAACGAGAAGCGGGCCGCGCTATAGAGGCCGCTCTGCTTGATAGTCGTACTGGATGCGTCGTGCGGGAAGCTGGCGAAATCCGGCTTTGGATAGTTTCCACTCCAGTCGTAGATGCTACCGATAGGGTCCGTCGGGAAGATGAAAGCAGAGTTGTCATGTGCACGGAGCCGGGACGTTGACGCACCTACCATCAGTTCGTGATCACGCCCGAACAACGCAAACGGTCCAGAGGCCATAACATCAAAATTGTTCTGCCGGCTATTGCTGCGGCCTCCCAGGGCAATCGGCCACAAGCCTTCCCCTGAGGCGCGATCTGGATAGCCATTCATCGAGAACAGCTCGCTTGAGCTGTCCACACGTCGGTGCTCCGCGTTGGCGCGAACGCTCCATCCGTTATCGAACTCATGTTCCAAGCGCGTGAAGGTCGTATTAATCCGATTGCCCCAATGGCTCCAACGCGGCGCAGTGTTCTTGGTCCGGGACCAATCGGTGCGCGAACCATCGGAATAGAACAGCGGCTGGCCACCCCAGGTAAT
Source organism: Pseudomonas sp. KBN12P06040 (assembly GCF_037574965.1). Lineage (NCBI taxonomy): Bacteria > Pseudomonadati > Pseudomonadota > Gammaproteobacteria > Pseudomonadales > Pseudomonadaceae > Pseudomonas > Pseudomonas sp. KBN12P06040. Next base: position 1,331,088 of record NZ_JBBELS010000001.1, on the reverse strand, counting down.
CCCCTTGGGATCGCTGTCCTGGTATTCGTGGCCCAGGCTCAGGGTCGTGCTCGACGTCAGATCTGCCTCGACCACACCGTAGAAGGCCTGCCGGCGCTGCTGGTAATAGTCGAGGAAGGAATTGCGATCCTGATAGGCACCCACCATCCGCGCGCGGACATTGCCGGTGGAGGTAAGCGGCGTGGATACGTCCAGCATTCCACGATAGTTGTCCCAAGAACCAGCCCCCAGCGAACCAGTCAGAGAGAACTCACGCAAAGGCCGCTTGCGAACGAGGTTGACCGAGGCTGACGGATCGCCGACCCCTTGCAGCAGACCAGTGGCGCCACGTACCACCTCGACCCGATCGTAAAAGGCCGTGTCCAGCACTCCCTCACCTGGCAGGAACGATCCGGGAATGTATGTCGTGGGCACGCCATCGTACTGGAAGCTGTCGATACTGAAACCACGCGAATAGTAAGAAACGCGCTCCGTGTCCAATGTGGTGGAGCTGATCCCGGTCGTATTCTCCAACACGTCTTTGATTGAATTCAGTTGTTGATCGTCCATGCGTTGGCGCGTCACGACGGTAACCGACTGCGGGGTTTCTCTTGGCGAAAGGCTCAGCCCGGTCGCCGCTCTCGTTGTGCCGGTGGTGTATGAGCCAGTTCCTTCGGTGTCGGAGCCTGGTCTCTGCGCGGAGACCGTCACAGCGGGCAAGACCGCGACACCTCTGCCGTCCTCCTTGGACTGCGACGATGCCGAGGCGGGCTCCTCCGCTTCCATGGGCCCGGCATATGCAGGCAGCACGGTCGGTAGGAACAACGCGCAGAGCCACGTCATTTGGTTTCGGTACTTTTTCCGGGCGCAAGCGGGCCCCTGGCGATGAATAGCCATTTCAATAAACTCCTCGAATTCAGAAACGCAACGGCACTTGCGAACCTAACTCCCGTTCGTTGCCGTCAGCGTGGTAGGCGCTGGGTATTGCCGCGCCGCTGGAGAGAATGCGAAGACGCAGCCCTAACCGCCGGAGTATCCCTTCAGGACCTCATCGATGAGCATTTCCAGCGAAGTGACACCGGCGCCGGTGAGATACCAAACATCCGGATTCACGAAGACCACATGGCCGGTCTTCCATGCCTTTGTCTGCCGCAACAGCGGATTGTCGAGCGCCTTGGGATCCACCGGCTTGCGGTCGTGAGCGGCGGTCCGATCGACGACGTAGAGGATGTCGGGATCAGCATCGTGAATGAACTCGTTCGAGATCGGCTGACCATGCAGTCCAGGTTCGATGTGCTGGCTGGCAGGCTTGACACCGAGGGTGTCGAAGATGAATCCGTATCGGGATTGAATGCCAAAGGCAGTGAAGGCACCGTTGTTGTGCATCACGATGAGTGCCTTCTCGGGACGACCATTGATTGTGGCGCGTGCCTCTTCAACCTTCTGATCGATTTCAAGACTCTTCTTGCGCGCCTGGTCTTCCACCCCGAACACATGCCCCAACGTCATGAGTTGCTTCTTGACGCCCCCGATGTAGTCGCCGTGTTGATTCATGTAATCCACATCGAAGTAGATCGTTGGCGCGATCTGCGAAAGCTCCTGATAGCTGCCTGCTTCCAAAGGAGAAATCAACACCAGGTCAGGCTTCACCGCATGGAGTTGCTCGAAATTCGGCTGCAACACCGAACCCACATCCTGGATCGCCGGGTTGTCCTGATACTTCGAGAGGAAGCGAGGAACATAGTCCTTAGGCATGCCGACGATCGGAATGCCAAGCTGGTCGAGGGAGTCGAGCACGCTCATGTCGTAGGGAACCACGCGCGTCGGCCTGGACTTGAGAATGGCAGTACCCAATTCGTGCACGACCGTTATGGAGTCTGTATCAGCAACCACCTGTTGCTGGGCTGTCACAGCCGGCGCTTCCCCGTGCGCCGATTGCTCGTGCTTCTGATCGCAGCCCTGCAACGCGGCAACCAAAAGCAAGAGCAGAGCTGTCGCCCATCGTTCCTTACCTTTGTTCCACTTCATCTAGATTCTCCTGATGGTTTGAAGTAATTGCACACGCACCCACGAGCGGTACGCGTGATTTCGAAATCCAACTCGAACAGTTCTCGTAGTCTGTCCTCTGAAATGACCTCGGCAACCCGGCCGCTGAAGCAAACGGACCCGGACTTCATCGCCACGATGTGGTCCGAATAGTTGGCAGCGAAATTGATGTCATGAACCACCATCACCACCGTGCGGCCGCGTTCGTCACACAGACGGCGAAGGGCCTGCATGATCTGTACGGAATGCTTCATGTCCAGGTTGTTGAGCGGCTCATCGAGCAGCAGGCAGTCGGTCTGCTGTGCAATCGTCATCGCCAAGAACGCCATCTGACGTTGGCCGCCACTGAGTTCATCGATGTAGCGCTCTCTCAACCCATCAAGAGAGAGAAAGGCCAAGGCTTGGTCGATCTCGCTGTGGTCACGGGCATCGAGTGAGCCGCGGGTATAGGGAAAACGCCCGAAAGCCACCAGCTCTTCGACTGTCAGGCGAAGGTTGATATCAGGTGCCTGACGCAGCGTAGCGACACGTGTTGCATAGTCCCGCGGGCGGAAATCTGACACAGGCCTATCGCCGATCCTAATTGCGCCACTGGTGGGCTCCAGCAGACGGGCGACCAGCATCAACAGGGTGCTTTTCCCTGCGCCGTTCGGGCCAATAAGAGAGGTCAGTTTTCCTGCAGGAAACTGGGTGCTGACTTTGGACAGCACCCAGTTGCCGTTGTATGCCTTGCAAAGGCCTTCTGTCGCGATCATGCGCCACCTCGCGTACGCACCGTCAGCATGAGGAAGTAGGCCCCGCAAACAAGGTTGACGAGGATGCTGACGGTGGTTGTGTAATTGAAAACGTGCTCGACCAGGAGTTGGGCGACTATGAAAATTCCGATCGCGACCGCGCATCCGGTTGGTAGCGTCAGGCGATGCCATGTCGATCTGGTCAACGAGTACGTAATGTTGGCGACGAAGATCCCCATAAAGGCTGTCGGCCCAATCAGGCTGGTGGAGATGGCCACCAGAGCGGCAGTGAGGGCCAGGTAGAGCCTCACGCTCCGCTTGTAGTCCAATCCCAGTGACGCGGATTGCTCGCGCCCAAGCGCTAGAACGTCCAAAGAAGGAAGCGTCTTGGCCAACACAATGGCTATCGCGGCCACCAGAACCCCCGCATAGACCAGTTGCTCTGGCCGCGCCCTGTTGAACGACGCGTAGATAAACCCTTGGACGATGCCGAAGTCCCCCGGGCTGATCTTGAGCTGGACGAACTGGATAATCGTGCTGAACACCATGGTCAGCACCAGACCAAGCAATAACAGGTAGTACACGTTGCGCTTGCCATCTCTGAACAAATAGCGATGGACGACCCACGAATAAGCCAACATGAAGGCGATCGATAGAAAGAAGCCCTCGTTGCGGCCAATGGCGATCAACCCATGCCCGCCCACGATCAGCATCAGCAACGATTGAAGAAGCAGGTAAACCGCTTCGTATCCCATTACAGCGGGGGTGAGTATTCGGTTGCCTGCGATGGTCTGAAATATGATCGAGGAAACCGCGACACAGATGCCACCGATCACGATGGTCGCCAAGCGGTTCAGCCGCTTAGGGATGACATAGCCGAAATCGAAACCCGATTGCACAAAAATGAAGATCAACGCAGCCGCGATGACCAGCGTCCAAAGCCCGTACCTGTTGGCCATGCGCATCATTTGAGTTTCCCCAGCAGGAGCACAAGGAACAGCAAGCCGCCCAGGCTGCCTGCCGTCATGCCGATCGGCACTTCAAACGGAAAGATCAGAAGACGGCCAACGATGTCGCACACAAGCAGAAGTGACGCACCCGCCAGAGCCACGATAGGCAGGGTTCGGCGTAGGTTCTCTCCACAGCGCAGCGCCACCAGGTTGGGGATCACCAAACCGACGAAGGGAATGGCCCCTACGGCAATGACGCAGGCAGAGACGGTGACGGCCACCAGCAGCAAGCCCAATGCCGCAGTCCGCGAATAGCTCAAGCCCAAGCTGGTTGCTGCGTCTTCCCCCATCCCCATTACAGTGAAACGATGTGCGAACAGGTAGGTGAGCGCAACGATGGGGAGGATTAAATAGATGATCTCGTAATTGCCTTGGATGATCTTTGAGAAATCACCCAATAGCCAGCCTTGCATGCTCTGCACAATATTGTGGCGATAGGCATAAAACTCCGCGACGGCACTCAAGACGCTGCCGTACATCAACCCCACGACGGGAACCAATACCGTGTTCTTGAACTTTATGCGCCGGATGATTGCGACGTAGAGCATGCTCGCCGAGAAGCAAAACAAGAGCGCGAACAGCATCTTGCCCATGGTTCCCAGCCCTGGCGCCAACACCAACGAGAGCAGAATTCCCAGTTTCGCCGCGTCCAAACCACCAGACGTCGCAGGCTCTACAAATTTGTTCCGAACAATCTGCTGCAGAATCACACCGCAAATAGACAGTCCCACTCCGGTCAGAATGAGCGCTGCCAAGCGTGGAATACGACTCACTGTCAGTGTTAGCCAAGCATCATCGGACAGCGTATAAGCCTGCCCCCACGACAATTGCTTCACACCGACGAATAGCGACGCGATGCATAGGAATCCAAACAAATAGAAAAGACGTGCACGAGCCACGACATTGCCCTGACAGAGTTCGTTTCAGGCCGGGTGTTCGATACGCGCAGCCGTAGAACCTCTATCGTATTTTTTCAATGCGAATGATTGTTATTAACAACTGACGGAGAATCGCTAAATCCTGCCAATCGCAATGGAACACACTGCGTCTTGCATCAGCGTGCCAAAGGGCCCTACATCCAACATGCTGGTCTGCGCCGAATTCCAGAAGTCGGTGAGGCTGCAGAGCGTCGAAGTCAGGGCCAGCCGAGCTGCATGTAGCACGTCCCTCACCTTGGGCTAGCTGATTCAACTACCTTCCTGGTTCTCGGCCAAGATGCCAAGACGCGGTATGGCTGTGGACGGTGGCGCTAAGAGATTGCCCAAGGCGCGGCTCAATCACTGGCCTCCACGGCACCAGGCTGAACCCCATGCCGTCATCGAGCATGGCGTAACGCCCGCTCGCCAGCATGACGGAGCGCCGGTAGATGCCGGCCACGCGCTGGCCATCGGCCACCAGGCGATGCTCCAGGCCGGTTTCGGCAGCAATGTCCTTCCCGGCCTGTGCCAGCTCCCGACTCCGCAGTGTCCCAAGCAGGTTCCGGGCGAGGATCACGCGCCGCCCGCGACGTTCGGCCAGCCCTTGTTCGGCCAGAAAGTCGGCACGCTGCTGCATGGCTTGCTTAGCATCGCCGCCAAAGCCCCGGTCGCCCAGCCCTCGGCCACCACCGATCAATTGCTGGTCAAGCCAGGTCGCACCGATGACGCGGGCCTGCCGCTCGATGGGCAGGTGCGATTTAAGTTCCACCGCCACGCCGCCCAGGCGCTGCGCGTCGTACTGGCGGCCACGCTCGGCCAGGTCGTCCGGCACCTTCCATAGCCCTTCGGCCACGCGCTCCACGATGCCGGCCCGGCACAGGGCTTCCAGCCGCCGGACGTGAGCAGCGACGACTTCCTGCGGGTCGCGTCCGGGCGTGGCCCGGCCCTGTTCGATGGCCAGGTGATGGTCGGCACGGTACAGGCCATCGCTCGCCAGCGCGGCGATGTTCTTATCGGCGGCGCGCACGTCGGCCGCCCTCTTCACCTCCACCACCGCGCCGGTGGGGTAGTTCGCCAGCTCGTCGCGGGCGTTCAGCGCGACGTAGTGGGCCTTGCCATCCACGCCGTCGATGACCAGATAGCCACGGTCGCGCAGCTCGTCGGCCAGCCCCTTCGCGGCCACACGGCCGATGAGGGTACGGCCATTCTCGCCCGGCTCGAACACGGCCAGGTCGCGCGGCTCGCCGCTCATGGCCCGCTGCATGGTGCGGATGATGTCCCCGCGCTCGCCCAAGGCGCGCAACGTCTTCTCCGCGTCCGTATGGACGGCCCAGGCGCCGGGCTGCACCTCGTCGGTCAGGCCCAGGCGCTGCAAGCGTTGCAGGCGACCGATCAGCAGCAGGCGTTGGCGCTGCAAGCGGGGTTCGTTGAGCCGTTCGACATGCACCCGGCCATCCTCGCCAGCCTCGCGTTGTAAGGTGCGATCCAAGCTCGTCCACCGCTCCTGTTCCACCTCGCGCCCCAAGGTCTGCTGGATCTCCAGTTCGGTGCGCGGCCCCAGCCATTCAGTCGCCAGTTCGGCGGCGCGATGGCGGAAGCCGTGGGCAATGTAGTCGCCGGCGATGATGAGGTCTTTGCCGGTGTCGTCGCGCCCGCGCACGATCAGGTGGGTGTGCGGGTTGTCGGTGTTCCAGTGATCCACCGCCACCCAATCCAGCCGCGTGCCCAGGTCGGCTTCCATGCGATCCACCAGATGCCGGGTGTAGGTGCGCAGGTCGTCCAGTTCGGCCCCGTCCTCGGGCGAGACGATGAAGCGGAAATGGTGCCGGTCATCGGCGCAGCGTTCCTTGAAGGCGTCCAGGTCGTCTTCGGCGGTCTGCGGCCCGTAGGCCCGGCCCGGTTCGCCATCGCGGCCCGCGCCGTCGCGCTCGACGTAGCGCAGGTGCTTGGCGAGCGATTGCGGGCTGGCCCGCTGGTGATTGACCAGCAGCGTCTTGATGGTCACGCGCCGCGACATGGGCGTGAGCTTCGCCCCGGCGAAGCGCGCCGCTGTGTGGCCGCGCCCCAGGCGCGAGCCGGGGCGCTGGCCGGCGCGTGCGCCGCTGCCACCGGCTGCGGAATGGCGCATCGAGGACTTGCCGCTGCTGGCCTTGCCGGCCTGCTTGAGCACCTCGGAAACGAAGCTCTGCCCCTGGCCTTTGCCCCGGTTCTTAGGGGCGCTGGGGCGCACGCGGAAATCGTCGTCGCGGCGGTCGGTCATCGCCGTTCTCCCTGCAAGCTCTGGCGTGTCCGGTCGTGCGAAGCACGCGGACATGCCTGTATTGGCGCGACCTTCGCGCCGAACGCGGCACGGCGGCAAAGCCGCTCCGTGCCGCACCACCCCCATGTGCAGACTGCCTTTCGACGCGGCCCGGTGCCGCGTCCTTTTGTCTTGCCTTCCGCCTTTGCCCTTCGCTGTCGCTCCGGGCGTCGGCGCCCCGGCAGCGCTGCACTGCTTGCAGCCAGCCCGCCGGCGAACGCGCCAATGGCCGCAGGCCCGGCGTATTCGAGGCAAGACGCCTGCACGTCGGACGGCTGCGCCGGATGCAGCGCGTTGTGCAGTGCGAATGCACCACCACGGCAGGCGCGGCGACACTGCAGCAGCCAGCGGAACGACACGCCCGATGGCACGATGAGATGCACGGCAACGTGCAGCGAATCGGCGACCATCATGGGCGTGACTCCAGCCAGATCGGGCGCGCGACGCCGATCACGGCAGATGCGCTGACCGGGCCGAAATACCGGCTGTCGAACGATGCCGGATTGGTCATGCTCAACAGGAACAGTTCGCCCGGTTCGAGACGGCGGCAAAGCTGCAAGGACGGCAGCGGCCGACCCAACCGGTCGTTCGGAAGAACGGCGGCCGATGGCACGCCGTCAATCCGTACCTGACCGGCAACGATGCAGACGTGTTGCGGCGCGACTGCGCCCACACGTTTAAGCAGCGGCACGCGGGTCGGCAGGTAGCCGCGCTGTGCAGCCAGCAAGGCGGCCCTGGCCGGCAGCGGCACCAGCACGATGCTGTCCACGGGCAACGGACGTGGCAGTGAGGCGGTGCGCGGATCGAACGGGTCGATGCGATACCAGCCGACCGCCACGCTGTCGGACGGGTTGTAGGTCAGGCGCGGCAGCGGCGACACGAAAGCCGCCAAGGCCATCGCAGCGAAGCCGATCGCGGCCAGTGTCGCCACGACGATGCGAGCGCGCAGGCGCGAGCGAGGACGCGTCGCGGTGCCTGTGGTGCTGGCCGTGCTGCTTGGGGCAGTCATAGCAACACCTTCCCGGCCAGCCAGGCGGCGTGCCGCTCGGCGGTGTATTCGGGCAGCGCCAAGCGCGCCGCAAGGCGGTTGCCCAGCGTGCACCAGTACGCGGGCGACACGTCGATGGCAGCGATGCCCAGCGCCTCGATGCCGCCGATACGTTCCAGCATGGCGCGCACATTGGCATCGCCTTCGGCGTGCAGCAGCAAGCGTGCGCCCGGCTGCACGCCGGGGATGCGCTGCGCCGCGTCCAGTGGAGTGCAAGTCTGCATCACCATGAGCTGCCAGCGAATCGTGCCGTAGTCGTTGGCCTGCCAGCGGATGCGGCAGAGCATCGCGCCCGGCAGGAATACCGCGCAGCGCCACCAGTCGTCCAGGCACAGCGTGTGCGCAGGTTCGCCGAAGCGCAGGTAGAGCTTGAAGCGGTGTTCGAGGTATACCAGAGAAACGCGCGTCAGCGGCACGATGCTGGCCTGTCCGGCGAGTGTCGAAAGCGCAGGCAACGGCGTAGCCGGTGCCGCGTTCGCGGCAGGCAAAGCGGATGCGGTCATGGTGTGCTCTCCGGCGGAAACTCCCGCTCCAGCAGGCCGCGCAGCAGATCGGCCACGGTCACGCCTCGCGTGAAGGCCGACACCTTGATGCGCGCCCGCATGGCGGGCGTAATGTCGAGCGTGAGGCGGGCAGTGTAGAGGTCGCCTTTATTGAGTGCATCGGCGTCGCCCTGGCGAATCCACGCCTCGGCGTGCGGATTCGCGGGCGGACGTGCGCCGATGCCGACGCGCTTGCCGCGTGGTGGCTGCTTGGCTGTCATGTCGGCCACCGCAGTAGTTCGTCCACCAGGGCCGTGATTTCGCGGGCGGCGGCGCTGCCGGGCGCTGTCTCGCGTGCGAGCCGGCCAGCGGCCACGCTGTCGGCGAACACGATGCGCTGGCGCACTTCGCTGTGCAGCGCAGGCAGCGGCTGTTCGGCCAGCGATTGCCGCGCCTCGCGGCCGATGATGGTGGTGCTGACGCGCCGGTTGATGACGAAAGCCGCGCGCAGCGCAGGCCGGAACACCTGCGCCTCGCGGATCAACGCGACCATCTCGGCGCTGGCCCACAAGTCGTAGGGGCTGGGCTGCACCGGGATCAGCACGCGCTCAGCAGCCAGCAGCGCGGAGCGCGCCAAGGCGGCAATCCTAGGTGGCCCATCAATGACGACGTGATCGGCCCGCCTGGCGAATTCTGGCGCTTCCTGATGCAGCGTCTCGCGGGCAAGGCCCACGGCGCTGAACAGCCGTGGCAAGCCTTGCTGGCTTCTGCGTTGCGTCCAGTCCAGCGATGAACCCTGCGGGTCGGCATCGAGCAGAACGACGTGCTGGCCGCGCAGCGCCAGTTCGCCGGCGATGTGGGTGGCGAGCGTGGTCTTGCCCACGCCGCCTTTCTGGTTTAGCAGGGCGACGATCATGGCGTGGCCCTCCAGACTGGAAAGCCAGGCGTTGCCTGCCGTGCAAAACGCTGTTCGCCGTACCGTTTCTCGGTTGTCCACCGAAACGGCGCGCTTCTACTAGAAGTTATGTATTTCTTGTTAGGGAAGTTAGAGGGGCCACAAACCCGCGCCGTTATTGGCTTTCCGGCGTTTTCGTACTCCTGATAGCACGATAGGCGTACTCCCGATAGCACGATACCCGGTACTCCTGATAGCACGAGGCCGTCCACACCTTTTCCCCGAGTTATCCCCGTGCCGTGTGCAGCACGGGCCGGAACGTCAGCAGCTCCATTCCGTCGTCCGGCATCCGCTCGATGCCCAGGACGTAGCCGGGCAACGACTGCCGCGCCACCAGGGCGCGCAGGTCGTAGGCGAAGTCGGAGAAGCGCGCAGCGCTGCCCGACTTGCGATGCAGGTGCCGGAAGTCGAATTGCCAGCCGCCCGGCTGCTTGCCGCCGTGCTTGCGCACCAGGCGGTACAGCCAGCGTTCGATGCCGCCCTTCAAGCGGAAATAGGCTGGGTCGATGGTCAGCACCAGGGCGGCATCGAGCACGCCCGCATAGAACCAGTCCGGCAGGATCAGTTCGATGCCCAGCGGCACGCCGCTGGCATCGGCCAGTTCCTTCCACTCGTTGATCCACGAGAAGCGATGCAATCGCCTTCCCGTGGTTTCGCGGATGGACGTGGCCACCGTGGTCGATTGCAGCCGGTCGAGCGCGGCTTTCAGGCGCAGGTAGTCGTTGAGGGACGTGCCGCGCCCGATGAAGCGCAGGATCTCGTAGGGCGTGGCGCGTATCCAGCGCGACGGGCAGATGCCCGCGTCGCGTGCCTCCACGATCTGCGAGGCGGCCCAAATCAGCAGGTCGGCATCCCATATCGTTGCGATGCCGTGCTCCTGCGTACCCTCCACGCGGATGGTGATGCCGCCGGCGCGGAAGTCGATCGGCGCTGTGCGCCGCGACTTCGCCAGCGAGAAGAACGGAAAGGCCATCAAATCCTGGCTGTCGCGGGGAGCCATGTCGCCCGGCAGCGCGCGGAACAGGTCGAGCTGTTCGCGCTGCAAGGCTTGCCCTGGCGGGCTGGACATGGCGACGGCCACCCACGCGCCAGCGATCAGCGACCATCACGGTAGTCACCCGCGTGGCGTTCGGCATATTCCGGGTCGGAAGTCGCCTCGTAGCTGCGCTGATCGGCCCAGGCATCGAGGTCGGACACCGCGTACATGACGCGACGGCCGAACTTGCGGAACTTCGGGCCGCCGCCGATCACGCGCTGTTTCTCCAGCGTGCGCGGCGACAAGCGCAGGTAGTCGGCGGCTTCGTCGTTAGTCAGGTAGCGTTGGGGCTGCGCGGGCGCAGCGACAGCAGCGGCGGCAGGCCTCAAGGGAGCGGGTCGCATGGGATGTACCTCCATCAAGCCCGGCCACACCACACGGCCGGATAGAGGCACTTTCAAGAAAGCGAGGCTGCTTGCTAAGGGACGATCTGCGGGGGACGCGAAACGTCCCCCTACTGCAACGGCAGTAGCGGAAGCTGTGCCAGGCGGCGATAGCCGCCGCGCATCAGCGCATCGCCACGGCGCACCAGCCGCCGTACGCGGGCGCGCAAGGCGCTGTCCTTGTGCCAATCGGCTGCAGCGACATCCGCGCCGAACAACCCTTCGGCGACTTCGCGCAAGGACGCGCCCGCCAGAGTCGCGTCGAGCGCCTGAAGCGTATGCAGTTCCAGCACCGCGGCCGGCGTGGGCCGGGAACGGGCCGCCGCTGCAGGCGTGGCCACCGTGGCTGCGGCGAGAGCGTCCAGCTCGGCGGCGAGCGTGCGATAGCGCGCGCAGGGCGTGGCGCAGGCGCGGGTGGCGTAGAGATAGGTCATGCCTTCCTCCAGGCCCGGCGCAAGAGCCAGACGTAGGCAGCAGCCGGGCCAGTGCGACACCAGCACCAGGCGCTTGCCATCGTGGATCAGGTGCTTGCGGCCAGGGACGCGCCAGAACTCGAAGGCGTGAGCATCGGGCGGCGGGTCGGCATCGGGATAAAGCTGCACCACGCCATCGTGATCGGGGAACCAGGCGGGATGCGCGTCGCGCGCATCCAGGGACGGGTCTTCCAGCAGGCGCAGGCCCCAAGCCTGCGCCGCGTCCGGTCGTCGGCGACGGCGCAGCCAGTCGAGGCGGTAGTCGGGATTTCGGCGCAGGTATTCCCAGGCCAGCGCGAGGCCGTCCAGGTGCAGCACGTAAAGATACGCGGCGGTCGGATACCAGGCATCGGCGCTTCGATAAGCCATGACGCAACCTCCCTGTTGAGAAGGAACGTCGCCACGGGCGTCGAAAGAGCTACGACATCAAAGCGCCATCTGGAAAGCGCAGAGTCAAACGGCGATGATCGATATCAAGGCAGATTCGCTCCGAAGCCTTGCATGGATCGTCCGAGTGCGGCGGCTGCACCGCTCAAAAATGGCGCGCAGCACCGGACACCCTGCCGCAAGTCGTACCACGCATCATGTCTCTTTCGATCAGGCTCGCACCCGCTTGGTGCAAGAGTGTCGATTCAGACCGTGGTCGTCTTGAATCGGACCGAGAAAGACACAATGCGCCGCAATGCCCTGTATCTGGATGCCGCACCGCCACGGAACCATGCGCTGCGATTAGTCGGGAATCGAGCCATCGCGCTGCCCAAGCTGTACATACTCCGATAGCGGCCGTGCTGCGCGGAAATACTGATCGCGCAGGACGGACCGCTGAGGCGGCCCGACGATGCTGGCCAAGTCGGACAGCTTCACCGTCCCCAGCGCCGGCATCCCGATGCCGAGGCCGATCAATCCCCACGCGGTGTCGCGATCGGCCGGGTCGAGCGCGGCCAGCAGCCAGATCGCGTACGCATCCGGCGTGAAAAGCCGCACCACCGGTAGCGGATCAAAGGTCTGGCCAGCGGCGCGTGCCGCGCCGTTGGCGAGCAGTTGCGCGCGCTCCTCAAGCGTGGTCAGCGGCTGGGTCATGATCAGAAACCCGCAAAGCCGAGATTGCACAGATACGATTTTCCACCGAAGCACGGCCCCACCAAACCAGGTTCGTGTTTTCATGTGCAAGCGCAGATGCGCATACCATTAAATTCGTACACGCGCGGAAACGTGAAGGCGGAATTGTGCAGGTCAGGAAAGACACGGATGCGACTCTCTGGTTCAGTCCAAATCCGCCGATGCGGGTTTCCGCAAAGGCACGAACATGGGCACTCTTGCCATAGAATGAACACTATAGATTGTAGCCCTATAGGATGCAATCGGCTGTCATCTTGGTTTTCTAGGGGAAACCACAGGTGGCTGCGAAACACTCATTGGCAACAGCGATACGGACGGTTAGGAAAGCGCGCGGCCTGAGCCAAGAAGCGTTCTCCGAGGTATCGAGCCGTACCTATATGAGTTCGCTGGAGCGCGGCCAGAAAAGCCCGACCATGCACAAACTGACCGAGTTGTGCGAGGTCATGGAAGTGCATCCACTCGCGCTGCTGACACTGGCCTATGCCGGCAACAATTCAACCGAGATCGATCGATTGCTGGCGCAGGTCCGGCAGGAGCTTGAGCTATTGAAAAGGACTTCCAATTAATGACACTTCTTCAAAACGACCCCATCACTCAGCTTGCCTTTTCCGTCTACGAGAACAAAGGAGTCTTCGCGGTTCTTCTGGGGTCGGGCCTGTCGCGTTCTGCGGAGATCCCCACTGGCTGGGAAATCACTTTGGATCTGGTGCGCCGTGTTGCAGCAGCTCAAGGCATCGAGGAACAGTCCGATTGGGCGCAGTGGTATCGGGACACGACAGGCCAGGAGCCCAACTATTCCGTGCTGCTGGAAGAGATTGCTACTTCACCCGATGAACGGAGGGCAATCCTGCATCGCTACATAGAACCGGACGCGCAGGACCGCGAGGAAGGCCGCAAGGTTCCCACGAAGGCACACCACGCGATAGCGCAACTGGTTCGCTCCGGCCACATACGGGTCATCATCACCACCAATTTTGACCGGCTCATGGAGAATGCGCTGCGTGAGCAAGGAGTCGAGCCGACAGTCGTAGCTTCTGCGGACGCACTTGCTGGCGCGGAGCCGCTGACTCATAGCCGCTGTTATCTTCTCAAGCTACATGGCGACTATAAGGACGCGCGCATCCTGAACACCGACCAGGAACTGAGCACCTACCCTGAAAGCTATGACAGGCTGCTGGACAGAATTCTTGATGAGCATGGGTTGATCATTAGCGGCTGGTCAGGCGAATGGGATCATGCCTTGCGTGCCGCATTTCTACGCACACCGAACCGACGCTATTCCGTCTATTGGACCGCTCGCGGATCGCTAGGAACCGGAGCCAGCGAACTGGTGGCACATCGCAGTGCCAAGACAATACCAATCTCGAGTGCTGACGAATTCTTCGAGACATTGCAGCAACGTGTAGAGACCCTTGAACAGAGCCAACGCCAGAATCCCTTAAGCGTTGAACTGCTCGTCAACAGCGCTAAACGCTACCTCGCCAAGCCAGAATACCGCATACAGCTAGACGAGCTGTTTTCGCAAGAAACAGAACGGTTGCTAACGAGGCTCGATGACAATCAATTCGCGCCACATGGGCAATGGAACCAGGAAGAGTTTCGGTCCAGGGTACAGCGATATGAGGCTCTGACAGAGCCACTCGCTCGCATGGCCGGTGTACTCGGACGATGGGGAGATGGTGCCGAGCTGCCATTGATGCTTGACATATTAAAGGGCATCTATCGTCAAGCAGAAAAGATCGGAAATGGCCTCACCGTCTGGCTAGGACTTCGCTCCTATCCCGCCGTTCTGGTGTTCACCGCCTATGGAATTGGACTGACGCGCTCGCAACGCTGGAACACGCTTCATGATCTTCTAGTTGCCCCCTGGCCGAGGGAATACCATGAACCCCGAAGAGTGGTATCCGTGCTGTTCCTATGGGCATGGAAGGGAGAACAACAGGACGTCTGGAAGCAGTTGGACGGTTTTGATCGCCGAAAGACTGCCCTCAGCGATCACCTGCATGATGTCATGTCGGCTTGGCGAGCCAGCTTTGCTGGTGTTTCATCTGATTTTGAACTGACGTTTGAGCGATTTGAAATACTGGCGGCCCTGGCATTCCTTGAGGAAAACGAGGAAGCGAGCTTGGAACAAGCAGTTGCCAGCACCCCACATGGGCTCTTCGCCAGAATGCCAGTCGGACGCGCGGGATGGCATGAGTCTTCTGCCACAGGGCTCATTCATGAGCTTCAGTCAGAGGCGACGATTCTCGCCCTGCTCAACGCTGGTTTCGCAAAAAACAGTCGCCGCTTTCTTGAGCTTTTTGTGGAAAGCTTCAAGCGTTACGCCAACAAGATGTCGTGGTGACGGTGGCGCCTCGACGCAGTGGACGGGGCGCGGTGGGCGGCTATTAAGCCTCCTGCGGTTTGCTGCGCGACCAGATCAGGTCGTGCGTGCCGTCCTCGCCTTCGATCAAGCGGGCATACACCGCTGCTGGGAACGAAGGATCGTCGAGGGTCGCGGACAGGTACTCTCGCTTGGCCTCGCTGACTTTCTTCCACGCCGCGCCGATGTCGTGCCCCGCCGCCTGGAGGCGGAGGTCGGGGCGTTCTCGCTGTCGCTCTTGTCGTTGGGAACCAGCTTGACCTTGACGTTGAGCGTCAAGGTGCGCAGCGTGCCGGTGAAGCCGTCGTTCACTACGGTGAAGGTGCCGATGTTAGCCATGATGTTCTCCTTTCAGGTTGAACAAGGTCGCGCCCATCGCGTCCTTGTTGTGAACTGGCCGGGGCTGGGCTGGCTGCACCGCACAGCGAGCGCAACACCGTGGAGCACCAGGAAGCGAAAAGAATTTGTCCCGCGAGGAATGCGCGCAGCGCAGGGGGAAATTGTTTTCGCTGGAGGGTTGCCGCCATGAAGCCCAAGGCGCAGCCGTGCCCGCCAGGATTCACGACAAGCCTAGGACGCAGGGGCCGCCCGCTTCCGAAAGGAGACTTGGCCGACCTCGGAATCCCTGCATAGGATGCAGCGGCGAAAGAAGCGGCAAGGGCTGCTGCCTGCCCCTGCCACGTGGGGATTCAGACTTTCAATTGGCGCAGGCCGTCAGCCAGCAGCCACAGAGCGCGGTTGAGGCGGATGTTCTGGTCGATGCCCTGCACCGGCCGGGTCTGCTGGCGGCGTCCGTTGGCACTGCGCCCAGACAGACCGCCTTTGGTCAGGTTTTCTTGGGTGCGGTTGAACACGCTCCACAAGTCGCGGTAGCTGTCGTCATGACGGCGCGGCAGCAAGATTTGCGATTCCGTGATGGGCGCGGGCTTGTCGTCGTACTTCAACGCCAGTGCAGCGCGGGCGAACACTTCCGATTCCCCGGGGTCCAGCGTGATGGCCTGCATGGCATCGCGGGATTCCTGTGCCCGGTCGAAGCCGTGCAGGACTTCGTAAGCGCCTTCGATGACATGGGCAGCTACGTCGCCCTTGTGGGGGACGCGCACGTCCGCCACGGTGTCGCCACAAACGAGGCCGTTCTGGCAGACGAACCGAAACATTCCGGCCAACATTTGATAGCTGCTCGTGCCGTCATGTGAGTTCAGTAGAATGATTTCGTTGGCTTCACGTCCGCTGATTTGACTGGCATGGCGCAGGCGGATCATGTGCTTGGTGTAGTTGCGGCGGTCGTCAGCGCGCACGCGGGTCTGGCAAACCATGAACGGCTCGAAGCCTTCGCCGCGCAGTTCTTGCAACACGGTCGCGGTGGGGATGTAGCTGTACCGCTCTGAACGGCTTTCATGCGCGGCGTCCGCGAAGATGGACGGCGCAACGGCGCGGATCTCGTTGTCCGAAAGCGGATGGTCGGAACGCAGCACCGGGGAACGAGAAGCGAAACGGGAAGCGAGTTGCATGGTCTTTCTCCTGACGAAAAGGGTTTGCTGTTCAAACCGCACACCGGATTTCTAGATTCGGAGCCCAGCCTTTCGGCTGTTCTGTGCGGTTGGCACGAGGAACCCGGTTGGCCCTGTTGCCACCGTGTTTCCTGAGTTCATCGCCCGCGACGGTCAGGAGCGCGCGGACGGGGGCCGTCAAGGAGAAAAGCGCGGGGTTGGTGCGGCCCGCAGGCGTAGCCGAGGACACGGCCCTGCGCGCCTTGACGGCACACGGACGTGGGCCACAGTCGCGGACAAGGTGATGAAGTCAGGGGAGACGGCTGAATATGGCAACGGCCCCCTCGATGTGCAGACCGCACGCAAGCGAAGCGCGCAGGCCCGAAGCTGGAAGCCGGGCCGGAGGCGTCAGCCGAGCGGAGCGAGGGAACGATGGAAGCCCGTCAGGGGCGAGACTCGCGTAGCGAGGCTCGATGCGGAGCACGAGAGCGCGGCCGGCCGCTTTATGGCCGGTGACGGCGAGAACGCCGTGATACTGTGAAGGGAACAGCAAGGCCGCCCCAACAAGTACAACAACCTTGCAGCCTCTCCATCCTGCCGCTGGCATCGTGATGACGCCCCTCCCCGACTAATAGCGGCCGCGCCGCCGACGGCGACTCATGTTGCAAAACGGCCAATGACACCTAGGCCCAAATGAGGCACAATGTAGCTACAACAAAGTTTGAGGCATTTGATGGCCAACAGCAGTGATGTCGTGCGCGCCCGAATTGATGGGCATATCAAAGAGGAAGCCACGAGCGTGTTGGCTGGCATGGGCTTATCCGTCTCGGACGCCATTCGTGTTCTGCTCACGCGCATTGCAGCCGACAAGGCACTTCCTTTCGATATCAATCGTGCCCAAGCCCAGCCCGAAACCAAGAAGCGATGAGCTTCTGCCTGAACAACTCCAAAAATA
Organism: Pseudomonas sp. KBN12P06040; assembly: GCF_037574965.1. Lineage (NCBI taxonomy): Bacteria > Pseudomonadati > Pseudomonadota > Gammaproteobacteria > Pseudomonadales > Pseudomonadaceae > Pseudomonas > Pseudomonas sp. KBN12P06040. Next base: position 1,313,797 of record NZ_JBBELS010000001.1, on the reverse strand, counting down.
TTAAGGCTAGAGCCCAAGGCATGGATCGCATACAGCAGCTCAACTACGAAAAGGACTTTCGCATCGCCTTCTTGGAATCCAAGGGGGATGGGTTTCAACGTCTGTTCGAGAAACTGATGTCGAAGGTGCACCCCAACGACTTCATGGCGTGCCGGCCCTGGGGCAATGTTGGAGACCGAAAGAACGACGGATATCTGCCTTCTGAGCGAATCCTGTACCAGAGCTATGCCCCCAATGAGCTGACCGCAGCCGAAGCCATTAAGAAGGTCAACGAGGACTTCGACGGAGCCAAAGAACATTGGGAAGAACATTTCGATGAATGGACCTTTGTTCATAACGCTCCTGATGGGCGTTTAGGTCCTCACATCATCGAAGCCCTGGCCAAACTCGGCCAAGACAACCCGAAAATCAAAATCGGACACTGTGGGTACGAGGAGATGTTGGCGAAGTTCCGTCAGCTGAGCCTTGAGGACCTTGAGTCGTGGTTTGGTCCATCGCTTACGATGGAAGCGAACGTCAATCTAGGTTTCAGCGACCTCGCCGCGGTGCTTACCCATATCAGCATCACCCCAGCCCCCACGACGAGTGAGGTAAAGGACGTGTCTCGCGGAAAGATCGAGGCGAACCTCCTATCTCAGGCTGTTGCCGACTTCCTGAAAATCGGCATGCAGAAGTCGCCGCTGGTTGCACAATTCTTCAATAATTGGAAGAACCCTACTTACGGCGAACAGATCGCGCAGGCGTTCAAGCGCGAATATGTGCGACTGCGGGACAGCGTTCCACCGCTCCATCCTGATGAAATATTCGGCCGCCTAGAAACATGGGCTGGCGGAACGGTGAATACTACACCCGCCCACAAGGCGGCGGTTTTGGCGGTGATGGCATATCTATTCGACAAGTGCGAGATCTTTGAAGATGCTCAAGCACTGGGGGCGGCATGATTCTGCCCTCCAAGCATCTACCGCAGGATCGCGCGCTACTGACCGTCGGCGCGCATGTGCTGACGTTCCTCGCACGCCCTAAGACCGTCTCCGCGCTTTGGGAGGACTTGAACAGGCATGACGCTGGGCCGGCCGCAATGCCTCGACGAATCACCTATGACTGGTTTCTGCTAGCCCTCGACCTCCTCTATGCCCTGGGAACCATCGAACTCGAAAGTGGACTGGTGGCAAGGAGGACAGCGTGATTCACCACATCTTCAGCACGCTACCCAGCTTCAAGAATCTCGGAGAACTGAAGCCCGGCCTGAACGTACTGCTGGCCCAAAAGACCGAAGGGGCAACTACCAAGCAAACGCGCAATCGCGCCGGAAAAACTAGTTTCATTGAGCTAGTGCATTTTCTGCTCGGCGCCGATGCTGGCCCGGAGTCGATTTTTCGCACACCGGAGCTGGTGGAACAGACCTTCGGCATGGATTTTGATTTGAAGTCGGAGCGTACGGTCGTCGAGCGCAGCGGCGGCTCCAAAGCCAAAATCTTTGTGACGGCTCCGCCTGCCGGGAAGGTCAAGTTCTCGGCCACCGAGTGGTGTACGTTCCTGGGCGAACAGATGTTTGGCCTCAGCAGCCTTGAAACCGCAGGCAGCAAGCCACCCTCTTTCCGGTCGCTGTTTGCCTATTTTGTACGCCGACAGGCAAGCGGAGCCTTCACAACGCCGGAAAAGCAGGCCGCGATGCAGGGAACTGGCGACGTGCAGATGGCGCTGATGTTCCTGCTCGGACTGGACTGGCAGATTGCCCGAGATTGGCAAGCCGTGCGCGATCGGGAAAAGACCCTCGAAGAGTTGAAGAAGGCGGCTGGGAACGGTGCCTTCGGTTCAATCATCGGCAAGGCCGCCGACTTGCGTACGGAGCTAACCATTCAGGAAGCTCGTCTCAAGAAACTTCATGTGGAAGTCGAATCTTTTCAGGTCTTGCCGGAGTACCGGGAGTTGGAAGTCGAAAGCGCCAGCTTGACCCGCCAGCTCAACGAACTGGCCAACGCCAATACCATCGACTTCTCTGCTATTCGCGACTTGGAAGGCGCGCTGGCCTCTGAGGTTCCGCCAGACCATGAAGATCTTCAGGCGGTCTATCAGGAAGCAGGCGTCGTACTACCGGGCCTGGTCAAGCGTCGCTACGAGGATGTTAAAAGCTTCCACGACTCAGTGGTTCGCAATCGTAAAGACTATCTGTCCAGTGAACTCGAAGCTGCGAGGCTGCGAATCGAACTGCGAGACAGTAAGAAGGCGCAACTCGATCAGCGGCGCGGCGAGATTCTTGGCATTCTCAAGAGTCATGGCGCACTCGAACAGTTCCTCAAGCTGCAGGGCGAACTGGGGCGGCTGGAGTCTGAAGTGGAATCGCTGCGACAACGCTTTGAGGCTGCGGAGCAGCTCGAAGGCACAAAGAACGAATTGGAAATCGAGCGCAACCGGCTCACGATCCGCTTGCGGCGCGACTTTACGGAACAGAAGGACCGACTCGCGGAGGCCATCGTCGCCTTCGAGGAGACATCTCAACGACTGTATGAGTCAGCCGGCAGCATGACGGTCGATGAGACCTCGAATGGTCCGATCTTCAAATTTCCGATGCAAGGGCAGCGCAGCAAGGGTATCAAGAACATGCAGATATTCTGCTTCGACATGATGCTCATGCGACTGTGCGCCGGCCGAAAGATCGGGCCTGGGTTCTTGATCCATGACAGCCATCTATTCGATGGCGTCGACGGCCGCCAGGTCATCAGTGCTTTGCGCCTAGGCTCGGAGATCGCGCAGGAGCTTGGTTTTCAATACATCGTTACGATGAATGAAGACGATGCCTTCAAGGAGACCATCGAGGGCTTCGATCTAAACGACTATGTACTTCCGACGCGGCTGACAGACGCAACGGAGGATGGCGGGCTGTTTGGCATCCGATTTGGATGAGTGCCAGTTTGATTGAAACCTAGAGCGTCCGACTCAGCCAAGCTGTGAGGACCTGGGAAAGACCAAGCTGGTTACGCCCATCTGCAATTTTCGAGAGGCAGCATGATCGGACAAAGAACTCGCTATTCGTTCGCCCAATTCCTGGAGCTGCAGGAGCCGATGACTTCAATCGTGCTTTTGGGCAAGTACGGTGTCCAGCATCTATCACTTTCACAAGGGCAACTGTTGTACGGGTTGCTGAACACGCTACGCGCCCTCGATGACCGCACGCTGATGCTGGTGTTGGCGGAGGTTGTTGCGACTTCGGGCGATCTGCGCGCCAGAGTCAATCCGAAGTATCGATTCGACGAGCGCCAGCACGATCTGGCGCAATGCCTCCTGCTGGATGGCTACATCATCCAGGACAGAAAGCTCATCCAAACCGATCCGTCGATTTCAGATGCGGCCCCCTTGGAGGATGATCTGATCATTGCGCTACAGAATTCCGGAGCTCCTCGTGCGCAAGAGATCATCGCCAAGATCAACGATTCGGCTGGCGCGTTTCGGGCAGCACCGCCCGACTACAACGCGTCGCTTGTGAACGCCCGGGTGGCGCTGGAGACTTTGGCCGGCGACATAGCTGCGCACGTTGCCTCGCAGGGGCAGGCTCCAGCCACCTACAACCCATCGAAGTGGGGCGAGGTGCTTGCGTTCCTGCGCATTAGCGGTGAGATCACGACAGAGGAGGAAAAAGGCTTGGCTGGTGTTTTCGGTTTTCTCAGCCCAGGCGCTCACCGCCCGGTGGGAATCCCCGAAGATCAGATGACTCGGCTTGGCCGCTCCTTTGCACTCAACATGTGCTGGTTCTTACTCAAGAACCATCTCGTGCGTACATCACAAACTTGAACCTCCTGACTTGAATACACAAGGTCCAACAACAAGCCTTACGAGCGACAGTTCGCGGCTCCGTCAGGCAAGCATGCGCGGTGTCTACTGCCGTTGATAGGGTCCCACTATGTCCTCAATGTTGGATAGGTTCTACGAGCAGTCCGCTCGACTGAACACCTTACTGAACAGCAACCCAGCCGAGGCGGTGAAACAGGCCAGGGAGATCAATCTCGATCTCGCTACTAATGAGCGATTCAATATGATGGGGCTGCGCGCCGCCATCCTGGTAGATGGCGGCGCATTGACTCAACAACAGGATGCGATTGAAGAAGGAATCACGCTGTTTCGTGAACTCCACGCCCTATTTCCAACTGCTGATCTCACCTACAACCTAGCAAACGGCCTGGTCGCCGCGATAGGCTTCCCACCTCGTAACGACAGTTGGTTGGACCATCTGGAATCGTCTAAAGAGCTTCGCGCAGAAGCGCGAAGATGCTTCTGGAAGGTCGCGCAGAACACGGATGCCGATTTTGCGCTGCGAACTCAGGCTTGGACAAATCTTGCCAATCAGTTCAGCAGCAGCTATCGGCTTGGCGAAGCTCAAGATGGTTGGCTTGCAGCGCTAGAAATCGATCCAGAAAACGGGGTTGCTGCAAGTTCCGCGGCCCGCAATCTCCTATGGCTTTATGCGCGCGGCGGCTGCTCAGAACTTACACGCACCGAGGCGATCATGTTGGCCAAGATTGCGGATCGGCATCGGGATCGAGTCATCCAATATGCTGGCGAACAGGCCGCAGAACAGATCGCTGCGTTCGCAAGCGAATTGGGAGATCCACCACCGCGATCACAACATCAAGATCCATTCATCAGTTGGGTCGAGCGTGAGCGCCTAACGCTTGCGCCAGCCGTGGAACTCGTCGACCCCACCATGGGCAAGCTGGACTGGCTCATGCTTCCCGGGATTCTGGAGCGAGAATCAGGTGCCGGCGGGACACCACCGCCCGTCTTCGCCATGTTCAACGTGCTGAAGAGCGACTTCATCCTCGCGCGTGACTTGCTATGGCGGGCTATGGACGAAGACGTGTGGCCAACGACGGGGCGATTTGGGGACACTCTTGACTACGCCACCTATGGCCCGGATGCGTCTGCACTTATCTTGGCACACCGCACGGCTCTCGATCTGCTCGACAAGATCGCCGTAACAGCGAACCATTACTTTGAGCTTGGGCAATCGCCAGACAAGGTTTACTTCGGAAAATTGTGGCGAGGAAAGCCTGACAAGACCACTGGCGTGTCCCCACTTGCCGAGAAGGTGGAGAAGGCAATTCGCGGGGGCGTCAGCGCTCTCTATGGCCTTGTGGAGCTTGCCGAGGACTATGACAGCAGCGTGGGCATCTTGCGTTCTCAAAAAGACCTTCGCAACGCCGGCACGCATCGATTCGTGGTACTTCATGACATTGGCGACCCAACGCAAAGCAGACAGGCGCCTGAAATCGAACATCACCGAAGGGAACCGTTCACTCAGGAAGTATTGCGCGCTTTGCGTGTTGCCAGGTCGGCCATCCAAATGCTTGCGCTTTCGATCTCGCAGCACGAACAGGGCCTAGCACAGAGGACAAGTGGCCTTGTTGGCTCACTGATCATCCCCGATCACGACTGGATTCGTGGACGCGACGACGATACTTGAATCCCTTCTTGCCTTTAACTTATGGCGAGATACCAACTGCTTTCACGGCACCATCCAGCTTGCGATGAATTAGCGATACCAGGGTCAAGATGTCCAGTGCGTCTTGTTCGGACATAGGCCAGTTCGTCTTGGGTGCATGGGCAAGCGGATTGCGCACGGCCCCGAACAGACCGATCAACAAGTTGGCAAAGCCTTTCTGCTCGCTCTTCTCGGACTCCGTGGTGAGCGGCCCCAAGGCCAGGATGGGCTGCTGGCCTGCGAATGCCTTGTTCACCAGCTCAGCGCCATCGCCGTTCAGACCTGACAGCTGGCGAATCCGCTGTGCAACGCCCTTCGTTGCCTCGAACACCGCATGGAAGTAATTCTCGTCTAGCAACTCCGCGCGGCAGTAGTTCAGCACTTCCGCATGCACCATGCGACTTTCCAGCGCGGCCTTGAGTCTTCCCGCACGAGCGCGCGCGGCATCAAGCGTTGTTGCCTTATCGGCATGCGCTACCTTGCCATCTTCACGAACGTAGAAGCCGGAGAAGGCCAGGACAACGTTTAGTTCGTCTCGTCGCCATGCAAACGCCGCGGCATCACGGGCATAGTTCACCGGGTTCATCGCTCGGTTGATGAACATGATGAGATGATTGCCGAGCTGATGCCGATTCTGCGCACCAGCCAGCGCATTGAACAGTCGCTTCCATTTCGTCATGCCTGGCGACGTGTCCGCAACATCTATCTCCTGCAGCAATCGCTCGATCTGAGTTCCGCTCAAACCGCGCTCGGTATCAGCAAGGACGAGACAAGCGGCTTCGAGGTGCTGCGAGCTGAACGGTGCAATAGGTGTCATGGGTTCTTTCTCTTCCGCACTCAGGCCCACTCAAGTGCCGTGATGATCGCTTCTCCCGCAGTCCCGACCTCCACAAACAGGGCGTGCTCGTAGCCTAGTTGCCGCTTATATCCTCGAAGCTTTCGAAGGTCGATCTGTCGATCAACGCGGCTCGTAGATTTTTTGAACTCCAAGACCAAATAGTTCTCTTTCGTTTGGCGTCGATGAACTATCACGTCTGGGAATACCGTCTTCGCCTCGTCATCTTCGCTGTCCGGGTACAGCTCCAGATGTCCAAGCCTCTTCGGCTCAATGCCATCTCGATTGTATTCGCAATCCACGGTCCAACCGGCGAAACACTGCTGTAGATACATCGCGAAGCGAAAGGTGATGGATCGCTCGTTAGCGTCGATGCCGAGCAAGTCTGGGTCATTGACTAATAGTTCGGACAACGCACGCGCCACAGCCTCGCCTGGTGGCTGACGGTTGAGGTATTGAATCTGATCCTCTGACAATGCCATTACGGGGCCGCCTATCGAAGACTCACATTGAAGGACAGGTACACCGATCGAAATGTCGCCAGGGTTTTCTCTCTGGCTTGGTCCAGTTCATCGGCAACTCGATGCGTGAGCATGTATGTAGGGCAATCCGGCTGTCCACACTCGCAGTGCCTGATCTCTCCTTCCTTAAGACGGGTCACAAAGACACGTCGCAGCTCGTCGACCTGACGAACGACTTTTTCCAACACAGTCCGGATGCGTTGATCTCGAAGATGGTGAATCGACGGAATGCGCCTGATCTCGTCCCCTTCCCGAGTCCGCCATACTCCAGTGTTCAATGCGCCGATGGTGTCCTCAATCGCCTGCTGAAAAGCAGGCAGGGAGCTTTCCTGTTGAAATGGCGTGCGAAAAGCCGGCCGATCGAATACGGCTGCCATCAGTTGTAGCGCATCGTCATCCGAGAGATTGGGGAAGTCGTCAACGAATTTGCGGATGTCCGTCTCGGCATCAGGAAACTCGATGCCCTGAACGAAACGGTGCAGCAGGTACTCCGCGCGAAGCCGCAGGTTCTCCTCGAACTCCACGGCCGACCAGATCGTCACATGGGCCACACCAAGGGACGCAGCAGCCTGCTCGATCCTGCCTCGGCTGGTGTCCGAAACAGCGCCACGAGAAACGAATTTGAAGGCATCGGGCATCCCGCCTGCGACCTTGACCGCCTTGGTCATGTCGCCTTTGGCTTTCGCCAAGGTCAGTGTGTCCCTGTTCGCGCATTGGATGATGGTCTTGCGGGCCGGCTGGTCATCAAAAGGTTCAACGCCCGTGATGTCTCGTCCTTGGTCGCCCCCGGATTGTCCACGCCAGATTAGGTCACGCCAACCTGCACGCACGTGATATGCAAAGACAAGACGCTCGAACTGGATGCCGCTGTAATCCTCAAAATGGATTGGAGAAACCATCACCGTTGCCATGTCCCTGCTCTTCCTGTAGTTATCTATTCATTAATACGCCCCGCTTCGCCCCAACGAGTTTCGCCGATAGCCAATGAAAGCCACCATTGCTTCATGGTTTGCGGCATCAACACTCATGGAGTGCGATATGGAGAATACCCCGTTACCCAAAATGGGCGGAGCCCAAGAATCCGCGAGCCCCGTAGCCGCTCCGCTGCCCGGCTCGGCCGCCTATGGGGAACTCCCACAGTTTCCGAAGTCCGGCGTTTTGCCCTTTCGCCGGACCATCCGCCGTCAGGAGCTGCGGCAGATCGTTCCTCTGGCTGAAACGACAATCTATGAAATGGAGCGCCGCGGCGAATTCCCGCGTCGCTTCAATCTGACGCCTCGTTGCGTCGTATGGGACCTGGCCGAAGTGGAAGCCTGGATCGAAGAACGCAAACAAGCCCCACGCGGCAGCAGCTCGAAACCAGATGTCCACCTACGAAAAACCCGCCCTGTTCGGGCGGGTTCGAGCGAAGGATGATTCCGGCAATGTGCCTCATCCGACCAGAGCCTGCAGTTCCTTGGACGCCGATCGCGACAACCGCTGGCCCTCCTTCGCCACGTTGACCTGCAGGGCTACCCTCGCCACATCCAGCACGTCCTTGGCCAGCGAATAGCTGCCCTTGGCCTGTAACCAGGTCAGTACGTCGGCCAGGTGCCAAATCGACGCACTGCCCTCGTGCACCGGCGCAGGAAAGCTGCCCGGATGCGCCAGCATGAGCTTGCGCATGTTCTGCCGGGAAACACCCACGATATCGGCCACGTCGGTCAGCCCGACCAGATCCGGTGCGACTTCGATCAGCTTGGCCGACGGTACGGCGCTGCGCACGTCCACCAACGCACTGCGCACGGCAGCCTCCGCGTCGGTCGCCTCGCGGGTGAACTCCAGCGCCAGGCGACCTGGCTGACCGATGCCGACCAAGGCATCGTCGCAGCCGACCTCGCCCAGGCGCTCGACCAGCGCGTCTGGGTCGCGGTCGTCGTCGGCAAGCTGGTACTTCAAGGTGAAGGTGTATTCCATCGTGCTACTCCTTGGCATCGTCATCAGCCTCGCGCTGCTTGCGATGCGTGGTGCAGTTGTCCACGACACGCCGCAATGCGCGGGCGTGGTTGCCAGGGCTCTTCGGCGTACTCCATATCGACGTGATACAGAACTCGCCGCAGCGGCATTCCTCGTCCTTGTACGGACAGTAAATCCGCCCCCAGGCGTGGCTCCCGCCGACTTCGACGCGCCAGCCCTGCCCTTCGGCGTGCCTGAGAGCTTCCTCGACCTCTTTCTTCGGATGAGAGGAACGGGTCATCAGTGATCTCCAGTATGAGGATGATCGGCAAGGTTGTCAAGTGACAACCTTGCCGATCTTTCAGACCGTTGCGCTCAACGTAGGAACGACGACGTTTTCTGGCATCAGCTTCGGCACGTAGGTCTGGCCCTCGATCCAGGCATCGACCATGTTGGCCCACTCCTGCAACATGTGGCGTCGCTGCTCGGCATACTCGGCCTTGTTGTAGATCGAACGCGAGGAACGCCCCTCCTCATGTGCCAGGCACTTCTCGATCCAATCGCGGTTGAAACCGATTTCGTTGAGCAGTGTCGAGCCGGTACGGCGCAGGTCGTGGACGGTGAACGACTCCAGCGGCAGACCAGCCGCCTTCGCACGCTCCGCAACAATCTGCGTGACCCGATTCAAGGTCGCGTTCGACATACAACGGTCGGCGTCGTAGCGGGACGGCAACACGAACTTGGAGCCAGCCGCGCAGGTATGCAACGCCACAAAGATATCTAGTGCCTGGCGCGACAAATAGACCACGTGCGGATTGCGTCCCTTCATCCGCTGCTTCGGTATCGTCCAGGTCGCGCTCTCGAAATCGACCTCATCCCAGGTGGCTTGGATCAGTTCGCTCTTGCGCACTAGCGTCAGCAAGATCATGCGTAGTGCCAGCCGGATGGTCGGATAGGTGGCTACCGATTCCATCTGCCGTGCCATCAACCGGATTTCCAGCGGCGATAACGCCCGATCCTTCGGCACGAAGGTCGCGATCGACGCCGCGCCGACGCCGTCGGCGGGATTGTCCACCTTCTCGCCATGCAGGATGGCGAAGGCATAAACCTGCTTCACGATGTCGCGGATATGTACCGCAGTGGCGGGCGCACCACGTGCCTTCACCTTGCTGCAAAGGGCGCGCAGGTCATCGGCAGTGATTTCGTTAAGTTGTCGGTTCTGGAAGACCGGCAGGATGTCCCGATCGACGATGTGCTTGCGCATCGCCTTGGTGCTATCGGCCATCCGGGCACCTTCCAGCCACTTCGCGGTCACGTCGCCGAAGGTCTTCGCGGCAGTCAGCCGGCGCTTCTCGCGCTGCTTCTCCAGCGCGGGGGACTTGCCCTGGGCGACGGCCTTCTTGGCGTCGATCAGCTTTTCGCGAGCCAATGCCAACGAAATGCCCGCCGGACCGTAGCGGCCAATGGTCAGCGTCTCGCGGCGCCCGTTGAGACGGTAATCGTAGCGGAAGGTGACGGTACCGGTAGGCGATACCGTCACGTACATCCCATCGCGGTCAGAAGCCTTATAAATCTTGGACTTAGGCTTGAGGTTGCGCAGTGCGGTGTCGGTAAGCATCGAGGTTTTTCCTCCTGTTCGTGACGGCTTTTACCGTCAGGGGCCAGGAGACCTGCTGATGCTCGGAAAGCCGCATGAAACAAGCTTTCCCGAGGAGACTTTTACCGTCAAAGACGGCTTTGGTCCGAATAGTGAACGGGAGGGTCTTAATCCGGCGTCCGGTTCTTACCGCCACTTTCACCGCCAACCCGTTCTGCTGGCCGGCGATAGTCACCGATAGCTGCCGCGACGTATCCACTTGAAAATCAACACGTTACGGCAGTTTTTCGATAGCTGGCGATAGTCCCCGAAGGACGTCAACTCACTCCCACTCGATAGTCGCCGGCGGCTTGCTCGACACGTCGTAGGTGACCCGGGAGATACCGGCGATCTCGTTGATGATGCGGTTCGAGACCTTCTCCAGCAGTTCATAGGGCAGGTGCGCCCAGCGTGCAGTCATGAAGTCGATGGTCTCCACCGCGCGCAGGGCGACGACCCAGGCGTAGCGACGGCCGTCGCCGACCACGCCGACCGATTTCACCGGCTGGAACACCACGAACGCCTGGCTGGTCTTGTGGTACCAGTCGAAGGCGCGCAGTTCCTCGATGAAGATGTGGTCGGCCTGGCGCAGCAGGTCGGCGTACTCCTTCTTCACCTCGCCGAGGATGCGCACGCCCAGGCCCGGGCCGGGGAACGGGTGGCGGTAGACCATGTCGTAGGGCAGGCCCAGCTCCAGGCCGATCTTGCGCACTTCGTCCTTGAACAGTTCGCGCAGCGGCTCGACCAGTTCGAACTGCATGTCCTCCGGCAGGCCGCCGACGTTGTGGTGCGACTTGATCACGTGGGCCTTGCCGGTCTTGGCGCCGGCCGACTCGATCACGTCGGGGTAGATGGTGCCCTGGGCGAGGAACTTCACGTCCTGCAGCTTGGTGGCTTCTTCGTCGAAGACTTCGATGAAGGTGCGGCCGATGATCTTGCGCTTCTCTTCCGGATCGGCGACGCCGGCCAGGCGGCCGAGGAACTTGTCCTCGGCGTTGGCGCGGATCACCTTCACGCCCATGTTCTCGGCGAACATGGCCATCACCTGGTCGCCTTCGTGCAGGCGCAGCAGGCCGTTGTCGACGAACACGCAGGTCAGTTGGTCGCCGATGGCCTTGTGCAGCAGCGCGGCGACCACCGAGGAGTCCACGCCGCCGGAGAGGCCGAGCAGGACCTTGGAGGAACCGACCTGGGCGCGCACGGTGGCGATGGCGTCGTCGACGATGTTCGAGGGGGTCCACAGCGCGGCGCAACCACAGATGTCGAGGACGAAGCGCGAGAGAATGCGCAGGCCCTGCTTGGTGTGGGTGACTTCCGGGTGGAATTGCACGCCGTAGTAGGCGCGGGCATCGTCGGCCATGGCGGCGATCGGGCAGCTCGGGGTGCTGGCCAGGATGTGGAAGCCGGCCGGCATCTCGGTGACCTTGTCGCCGTGGCTCATCCACACGTCGAGGCCGAGCACGCCGTCGTCGTCCACGTGGTCCTCGATGCCGTCCAGCAGGCGCGCCTTGCCAACCACGTCGACGCGGGCGTAGCCGAACTCGCGCAGGTCGGAGCCCTGCACCTTGCCGCCCATCTGCTCGGCCATGGTCTGCATGCCGTAGCAGATGCCGAACAGCGGCACCTTCAGGTCGAACACCGCCTGCGGCGCGCGCGGGCTGTCGGCTTCGTGCACCGACTCGGGACCGCCGGCGAGGATGATGCCGCGCGGCGCGAAGGCGATGATCGCCTCGTTGCTCATGTCGAAGGGATGGATTTCGCAATACACGCCGATCTCGCGCACGCGGCGGGCGATCAGTTGGGTGTACTGGGAGCCGAAATCGAGGATCAGGATACGGTGGGCGTGAATGTCTTGGGACATGGCCATCTCTCGCTACGGAATTCGAAAACGACACGGGGCTGAATCGAACAGCCCCGTGCAGCACTCATTTCAATCAGCCTCAACCAACCCGGTAGTTGGGGGCTTCCTTGGTGATCTGGACGTCGTGGACATGGGACTCGGCCATGCCCGCGCCGGTGATCCGGACGAACTGCGGCTGCGTGCGCATCTGCTGGATGTCGGCGCTGCCGGTGTAGCCCATGGCGGCGCGCAGGCCGCCCATCAGTTGGTGGACGATGGCGGACAGGGCGCCCTTGTACGGCACGCGACCCTCGATGCCTTCCGGCACCAGCTTCTCGGCGCCGGCGGAGGCGTCCTGGAAGTAGCGGTCGGACGAGCCCTGGGAGCCGGACATGGCGCCCAGCGAACCCATGCCGCGGTAGGACTTGTAGGAACGGCCCTGGAACAGCTCGATCTCGCCCGGCGCTTCCTCGGTACCGGCGAACATCGAGCCCATCATCACGCAGTAGGCGCCGGCGACCATGGCCTTGGCCAGGTCGCCGGAGAAGCGGATGCCGCCGTCGGCGATCAGCGGTACGCCGGTGCCCTCGAGGGCGGCGGCGACGTTGGCGATGGCGGAGATCTGCGGCACGCCGACACCGGCGACGATGCGGGTGGTGCAGATCGAGCCCGGGCCGATGCCGACCTTGACCGCGTCGGCGCCAGCCTCGGCGAGGGCCTTGGCGGCCTCGGCGGTGGCGATGTTGCCGCCGATCACCTGGACGTCCGGGAAGGTCTGCTTGACCCAGCGCACGCGCTCGATCACGCCCTTGGAGTGGCCGTGAGCGGTGTCCACCACCACCACGTCGACCCCGGCGGCGACCAGCGCGGCGACGCGCTCGCCGGTATCGGCGCCGGTGCCGACGGCGGCACCGACGCGCAGGCGGCCCTGCTCGTCCTTGGACGCCAGCGGGTAGGTCTTGGCCTTCTCGATGTCACGGAAGGTCACCAGGCCACGCAGGTAGAAGTTCTCGTCGACTACCAGCATCTTCTCGATGCGGTTCTCGTAGAGCTTGGCCTTCATCTCTTCCAGCGGGGTGCCTTCGCGGGCGGTGACCAGCTTGTCCTTCGGGGTCATGATCGCGGCGACGGTATCGCCGGCGTTCGGCTTCACCCGCAGGTCGCGACCGGTGACGATACCGACCAGCTCGCCCTGCTCCACCACCGGGAAACCGGAGAAGCCGTACTCGCGGGCCATCTGCAGCAGTTCGATGATCTTGGTCGAGGGGGTCACGGTGACCGGGTCGCGGACGATGGCCGTTTCGTGCTTCTTGACCTTGCGGACTTCCGCGGCCTGCTGCTCGATGCCCATGTTCTTGTGGATGATGCCGATGCCGCCTTCCTGGGCCATGGCGATGGCCAGGCGGGCTTCGGTCACGGTATCCATCGCGGCGGATACCAGCGGGATGTTCAGTTCGATGCCGCGGGTCAGGCGAGTTTTCAAACTCACGTCCTTGGGCAGGACTTCGGAATAACCGGGGATCAGAAGGACGTCGTCGAAAGTCAGGGCTTCTTGACTGATTCGCAGCATGGCGGGCGCTCCCAGACGGGAAAAATGGAAGCGCGACATTATACCCAGCCACGCGCTTCCGCTCAACGCAGTTGATCGCCGAAAACGGCGAATGGGCAAATATCTTGCAAGGCGCCCGCCAGGTCCCGTTCCGCCTGTCCTATCCCGCATTTGCAGGATGGCAGCGCGGCGGCGGATGGCCGGATACTGCGTACGTCACCCAGCGACCGCCCAGGCGGCGGGACGCCGATTCCAAGAACTATAAAAGTGGGACGGGGGAGAGAATGAAAGGGAGCACTGACCCGCATTCGTCATCCGCAGCCTTGCTCGCGGCGTTCGGCGCCGCCGTGCTGGACATCAACCGGCTGGCGCGCGACAAGACCCTGGAGCGTTTCCATCGCACCGCGCTGGAACGTCTGCAGCAACTGGTGCCGTTCCAGCGTGCCTGGTGGGGCCGCGCGGCGCTGATCGACGGCGTGCCGGTGGAGCACAGCGCACACCTGTTCAACCTCGAAGAGCACTATGTCGAGGACTGGAAATCGATCAGCCACGACGACATCACCGTCGGCCTGGTACACGCCCGCCCGGGCACCGCCGTGGCCGTCGACATGCAGGCCACCGCCGGGCTGCGCTGGCTTGGCGCGCGTCACGACATCGGTGAGCTGCTCTGCGTGATCCACGTCGATCCGATCACCCGCCTCAGCGACCATGTCGCCCTCTATCGCACGCCTGGCGGCCCGCCCTTCGCGGACCAGGAGAAGCTGCTCCTCGGGCAACTCTCGGCGCACCTGGCCGCGGCCGTCTCGGCCAACCAGATCCGTACCCTGGTGGCCCTGCGCGAATCCCTCGAACGCCAGGCTCTGGCCATGGCGGTATGCGACCGCTACGGCGTGCTGCATTGCGCCGAACGCGGCTTCGTCGACCTGCTGCTCGGCGCCTGGCCGGGCTGGACCGGTCCGCAGCTGCCGGAGGAAACCAGCCCGCAGGGCTATCGCGATGCGCGCCTGGTGATCGACTCGCGGCAGGTCGGCGACCTCTACCTGCTCACCGCGCGGCAACCGAGCGCGATCGAACAGTTGAGCAATCGCGAAGGCGACGTCGCCCTGCTGTTCAGCGAAGGCAAGACCTACAAGCAGATCGCCCGCGACCTCGGCCTGGCGCCGAACACCGTGCGCCATCACATACGCACCATCTATTCCAAGCTCGGCGTCAACGACAAGGCGAGCATCGCCCACCTGCTGCACCAGTTCCCGCCTGGCTGACAGCCCTCCACCCCTGCCATCACCGCTTCGACCGCCCCGCCAAGGGCGGCATGGGCGCCCTTTCGCCTGCGAAAAGGCGCAACCACCACCGGCGCGACGAACGCCGGGCACACAACGACCGGGGAGACCGACACATGACCCACCGCACCGCCTCGATGGCCGCACCGACCGCCAGCGCCCTCACGCTGCTCGGCATCCAGCTCCTGCTGGGCGCCGAGGCCGGCGCCGCCGACCTCAACGCCCGCGACTTCTTCGGCGCCCCAGCAGGCACCACGCTCGGCGTGCTCTACCTGCCGGCGACCCGCGCCCATGAGTTCCACGGGCCGG
The DNA here is from genome assembly GCF_037574965.1 of Pseudomonas sp. KBN12P06040. Lineage (NCBI taxonomy): Bacteria > Pseudomonadati > Pseudomonadota > Gammaproteobacteria > Pseudomonadales > Pseudomonadaceae > Pseudomonas > Pseudomonas sp. KBN12P06040. The sequence goes on along the minus strand of NZ_JBBELS010000001.1, from coordinate 1,298,416 downwards.
CCGATCGCAACGGCATGGCCGAACTGAAGACCAACGCGGTGGCCTACCGCCAGGTGTTCTTCAGCGACATCTGCGGCACTCTCTGCACGCCGCAGTTCATCATTCCCTTCGTCGACATCGATGCGCGCCTGCCCGGCAGCGTCGGGCATACCGGCGAGACCGGTTTCGGCGATCCCCAGGTCGGCGGCACCCTATTTTTCGTCAACGACCCGGAACAGCGCCGCTACAGCGGCCTGCTGACCCTGATCACCCTGCCGCTGGGCGAGTACCACGCGAAGAACCCCGATGTCTCGCCCGGCGCCAACCGCTGGGGCGCCACCTTCGTCTACAACTACACCCAGGGCATCGGCCGCGACTGGGTGCTGGAAGCCAACCTGGAAGCGCAGTTCTACGCGAAGAACGACGACTACTTCGGCAGCGACCTGGAACAGAAACCGCTCTATCGCCTGCAGGCCTTCGCCTCCTACGACTTCAGCCAGAGCACCTACGGCGCCCTCAAGCTGGTGCACGCCGATGGCGGCGAACTGAAGCTGCAGGGCCATACCCTCGACGACACCCACCAGCGCTACACCCAACTCGGCTTCGAGCTAGGCCACTGGCTGGACCGGCGCAACAGCCTGATGTTCGGTCTCTCGCGCAACGTCGCCACCGACAATGCTTTCCATGGCAGCCAGGCCCTGTTGCGCCTGGTCCATGTGTTCTGAGGAGGCGCAGCCATGAGCGCTTCCGACAAGACTCTCGCCAGCGCCTCTCCGGCGTCCGGCAACCTCGCGCTGCTCGCGGCCATCGTGGTGTTCGCCGCGATCACCCCGACCATCCTGATGACCGCCCCCGCCGTCGCCGCGCAACTGGCGGCCCAGTGGCAACTGAGCCCGGCGCGGGTCGGCGACCTGTTTTCGGTGGAGCTAGGCGCCATGAGCCTGGCGACGCTGCCGGCCTTCCATTGGCTGAAACGCGTCGATTGGCGCCACGCGGCGCTGCTCGCCGGCCTGCTGTTCATCGCCGCCAACCTGGCCTCGGCGCTGGCCGGCAGCTACCCGCTGCTGCTCGCCCTGCGTTTCTGCAGCGCCCTCGCCGGCGGCTCGCTGATGATCCTCTGCCTGTCCAGCGCCGCCAGCACCGCCACCCCGAGCCGGGTCTACGGGCTCTGGGTGATGGGCCAACTGGTGGTCGGCGCCGTCGGCCTGGCACTGCTGCCGGCGCTGTTCGAACGCTTCGGCCTGGCCGCCTGCTACCTGTTGCTGGCCGGCCTGATGGGCCTCGCCCTACCGTTGTCGCGGGCCTTCCCCAGTGGCAGCCCGCCAGCGGAAGCCCGCGCCAGTACCGGCGCGGTTCACTCGCGACTGCGGGTCGGGCTGGGTATCCTCGCCGTGCTCACCTTCTATATCAGCCTCAGCGGCGTCTGGACCTTCATCGGCGCCATCGCCGAAGGCGCGGGGATCGGTGCCGGCGCCAGCGGCGAGGTACTCGCCGTCGCCACCCTGATGGGCATCGCCGGGGCGGCCTGCGCCTCCTTCATCGGCAACCGCCTGCCGCGCGACCTGATGCTGCTCGGCGGCTACCTGGCGATGGCCGCGGCGATCCTCCTGCTGATCGGCCAGCCACCGCTGGCGCGCTTCGCCCTGGCCGCGCTGCTGTTCAAGTTCACCTGGACCTTCGCCCTGCCGTTCATCCTCGCCTGCCTCGCCGATCTGGACCGCTCCGGCCGCCTGATGAACGCCTCCAACCTGGTCATCGGCGGCGGGCTGGCCATCGGCCCGGCGCTGGCCGGACGACTCATCGAAAGCAGCGGCGGTTTCCTCCCGCTGCTGCCGATCGCCGCCGGCCTGGCCGGCCTCTCGCTGCTGCTGGCCCTGGCCTGCCGGCCACGCTGAAACCCTTTCTCGAACCACGGATACCCGCCATGACCCGACGTACCGCTTTCTTCTTCGACGAACTCTGCCTCTGGCACGCCGCCGGCCCGCACGCGCTGACCCTGCCGGTCGGCGGCTGGGTGCAACCGCCTGCCGCCGCCGGACACGCCGAATCACCGGAAACCAAGCGCCGGCTGAAAAGCCTGCTCGACGTGTCCGGCCTGACCGCCCGCCTGCAACTGCGCAGCGCACCGCCGGCGAGCGACGAGGACCTGCTGCGCGTGCATCCGGCGCACTATCTGGAACGCTTCAAGGCGTTGAGCGACGCCGGCGGCGGCAGCCTCGGCCAGGACGCGCCGATCGGCCCGGGCAGCTACGAGATCGCCCGGCTCTCCGCCGGCCTGGCCATCGCCGCGCTGGACGTGGTGCTCGCCGGCGAGGCGGACAACGCCTACTCGCTGTCGCGGCCGCCAGGTCACCACTGCCTGCCGGACCAGGCGATGGGCTTCTGTTTCTTCGCCAACATCGCCGTGGCCATCGAGGCGGCCAAGGCGCGCCACGGCGTCGAGCGGGTCGCGGTACTGGACTGGGACGTGCACCACGGTAACGGCACCCAGGCGATCTACTACCGGCGCGACGACGTGTTGAGCATTTCCCTGCATCAGGACGGCTGCTTCCCGCCTGGCTACAGCGGCGCCGAAGACATCGGCGAGGATCGCGGTCGTGGCTTCAACCTCAACGTGCCGCTGCTTCCCGGCGGCGGTCACGACGCCTACATGCAGGCCATGCAACGCATCGTGTTGCCAGCGCTGGAGCGCTTCCGCCCGCAATTGATCGTGGTCGCCAGTGGCTTCGACGCCAACGCGGTGGACCCGCTGGCACGCATGCAACTGCACAGCGACAGCTTCCGGGCGATGACCGCGATGGTCTGCGACGCGGCCGAGCGGCATGCCGGCGGACGCCTGGTGGTGGTCCACGAAGGCGGCTACTCGGAAGCCTACGTGCCGTTCTGCGGCTTGGCTGTGATCGAAGAACTCAGCGGCGTGCGCAGCGCGGTGCGCGACCCGCTGCGCGACTTCATCGAGTTGCAGCAGCCCAACGCGGCGTTCCGCGACTTCCAGCGCCAGCGCCTCGAAGAGCTGGCCGCACAGTTCGGCCTGTGCCCGGCGCAGCCGCTTCAAGCGGCCAGGTAGCGCCCGACCAGCGCCAGGCCGCTGCACAGCACCAGCCAGGTGACCAGGCGGACGAAGGCTTCACGCGACAGACGCAGGGTCACCCGACGGCCGATCCACAGGCCCAGCGCCATGCCCGGCAGCAGGCAGGCGGCGAGCAGCCAGGGCTCGCGCGCGGCATACAGCCCGCCGAGCAGGAACAGCCCCAGGCGGACGAAGGTGCTACAGCCGATCAACGCGCTCTGGGTGGCGCGCATCTGCTCTTTGCTCGCCAGGCGTCCGTTCAGGTACAGCGAATAGAGGAAGCCGCCGCTGCCGAACAACGCGCCGAACAGCCCGCCGAAGACACCGAACGGCAACGCCCAGGTCGCCCGCCAGCGCGGCTGGCCGCGTGGCTGGAGGAACAGCGCGTAGAGCGCATAGAAACTGACGAACACGCCGAGGGCCAGCATCAGCAGCTCCGCGCGTAGCGCCAGAAGTCCGTACGCCCCGAGCGCACAGCCCAGCAACATGCAGGGCAGCAGACGCTTGAGCTCAGTGACGGCGATCTGCCGCCGCGCCGGCAGCCAGTTGCCGAACGACGCGCTGAAATCCAGCAGGACCAGCAGCGGAATGATCTGCGACAGCGGCAGCACCCCGGCCAGCAACGGGCCGGCGACCAGCGCGGTGCCGAAGCCGGCGATGCCGAACACCACATAGGCGAGGACGATGGCCAGTTCAACCAGCAGCCATTGCCATAGGCTGAACGGCAGGGCGGCGAACAGGACTGACGGATCGAGCGAGGACATGGCGACTCCCGGAACGACGACCTGCGCACTCTAGCGAGCGCAACGGCGCGCCAGCCAATACAATCCGAGCCCTGTAGCCATCTCGAAAAGGCATGGGGAATCTTCCGATGATCTCTTTGCGGCAACTCCATTACTTCGTCGAAATCGTCGAGTCCGGCGGCTTCAGCCGTGCCGCCGAACGCCTGTTCGTCGCCCAGTCGGCGCTCAGCCGGCAGGTGCGCGAACTGGAGGACAGCATCGGCACCCCACTGCTCCGCCGCGGTCCGCGCCAGGTCGAGCTGACGCCGGCCGGTCGCGCCTTCCTGCCACGCGCGCAGCGCCTGCTCGGCGACCTGGAGGCCGCCCGGCGCCTGGCTCGCGAGGTCGGTGAAGGCGGCCATGGCCTGCTGCGCCTGGGGCACTCCAGCTCGGTGCCGCTGGTGGGCGGCCTGCAAGCGGCGCTGCGCGGCTACCTCGCGGCGCAGAGCGGCGTCCGCCTGGAACTGACCCAGCAATCCTCCGAGCAGCAACTCGCCGATCTCGCCGAAGGACGCCTGGACCTTGGCCTGCTGCGCCTGCCGGTGCTGCGCCAGCATCCCCGGCTGCACCTGCGCGCCCTGTACCGCGAGCCGTTGCTCCTGGCTCTCGCCGCCGACCATCCGCTGGCCCGCCGTGAAGCCCCCGTGGCCCTGGCCGCCCTGGCCGGAGAAACCTTCGTCTCCATTCCCCACCTGCAACGCGGCGGCCTCAGCTATCGCGCCGCCGAACTCTGCCTCGGCGCCGGTTTCTACCCACGCCCGGCGCGCGCGCTGTCGCGCAAGACCAGCCAGTTGCAACTGATCGAGGCCGGCTTCGGCGTCGCCCTGGTGCCCGCCTCGATGCGCGCCATCGCACCGCCCGCCGTGCGCTTCATGTCTCTGGCCGAGGCCGAGGCATACAGCGAGGTGGCGCTGGCCTGGCGACGCGACGATAGCCCCCTGGTGGAAGGCTTCGTCGAATATTTCCTGGAGAATCTGCCGAACGAAGCCAAGGATTGATCGCACATCCCGGTGCGCCGCCTTATCATGCCGCCCATGCGTAACGATCCCTTCCAACGGCTCGGCCTCGATCGCGAGGTGCTGACCGTCAGCCAACTGAACCAGCGCGCCCGCCTGCTGCTGGAAGACATGTTCCCGCAGGTCTGGGTCGAGGGCGAGCTGTCCAACCTCGCCCGGCCGGCCTCCGGCCATGTCTACTTCACCCTCAAGGACAGCAACGCGCAGATCCGCTGCGCGCTGTTCCGGCAGAACGCCCTGCGCGTACGCCAGGCCTTGCGCGACGGGCTGGCGGTAAAGGTGCGCGGGAAGATCTCGCTGTTCGAGGGACGCGGCGACTACCAGTTGATCGCCGATACCGTCGAGCCGGCCGGCGACGGCGCCCTGCGCCTGGCCTTCGAGGCATTGAAGGAAAAACTCGCCGGCGAAGGCCTGTTCGCCAGCGAACGCAAGCGTCCGCTGCCCGCCCATCCGCGCCGCATCGGTATCGTCAGTTCGCCCAGCGGGGCGGTGATCCGCGACATCATCAGCGTGTTCCGCCGCCGCGCACCGCAGGTCGAGCTGACCCTGGTGCCCACCGCAGTGCAGGGCCGCGAGGCCGTCGCGCAGATCGTCCGCGCGCTGCAACTGGCCGACCGGCAAGGCTTCGACGCGCTGATCCTGGCCCGGGGCGGCGGTTCCCTGGAAGACCTCTGGTGCTTCAACGAAGAAGCGGTGGCGCGCGCCGTGGCGGCCTGCACCACGCCGATCGTCAGCGCGGTCGGCCACGAGACCGACGTATCGATCAGCGACTTCGTCGCCGACGTGCGCGCCCCGACGCCTTCGGCCGCCGCCGAACTGCTGGCGCCCAACGCCGGCGACCTGCAGCAGCGTCTCGACGGCCTGCGCCGGCGCCTGGTGCTGCGCATGCGCGACCAGTTGCTGCGCGAACGCCTGCGCCTGGAAGGCGTCGCCCGCCGCCTGCGCCATCCCGGCGAACGCCTGCGCCAGCAGGCGCAGCGCCTGGACGACCTGGACATGCGCCTGCGCCGTGCCTTCGAGCGCCAGCTGGCGGTCCGCCACGAACGCCTGGTCCGCCTGGAGACGCGTCTCGCCGCACAGCATCCGGGCCGCACCCTGGCGCTGCTCCGGCAGAAGCTCGACAGCCTCGCCGCGCGCCTGCCGCGCGCCGCCCGCGAGGTACTGAAGGATCGTCGTCAGCGCCTCGAAGGACTGGCGCAGACGCTCAACGTGGTCAGCCCGCTGGCGACCCTGGGCCGCGGCTACAGCATCCTCCTCGACGAGCGTGGCCGGGCGATCCGCGATGCCGGCCAGACCCAGCCGGGACAGCGCCTGAAGGCGCGCCTCGCGGAAGGCGAACTGGAGGTGCGGGTCGAGGACAACCACCGGACGCCGGTGACCCTGTCGCTGCTGGACTGAGCCGCGATGATCCGCCTCAGCCAGCGCGCCCTGGCCTACCTCAACGAGGTGATCCACCACGGTTCTCTTCGCCGCGCCGCCCAGCACCTGAACATCGACCCCTCGGCCATCAGCCGGCAGCTCGCCAGCCTGGAGGAACATCTCGGCGTGCGCCTCCTGCAACGCACCCCGCAGGGCGTGGCGCCTACCGAGGCCGGCGAGCTGCTGGTGGCGCACTACCGCCAGCAACGGGCCAACGAAGAGGGCGTGCTGTCGCGTCTGTCGGCCCTGCAGGGGCTGCGCCAGGGCAAGGTGCGCCTGGCGGTCGGCGAGGGCTTCATCGCCGACCTGATCTCCCAGCCATTGCAGAGTTTCATCCTGCGCTACCCCGGCATCGAGCTGGAGGTCCGCATGGCCGGGGCCAACGAAGGCGTGGCGCTGGTCAAGGAAGACGCCGTCGACCTGGCCCTGGTCTACGCCCCGGTCGAGGACGGCGAACTGGACGTGCACGTCGACACCCGCCAGCCCCTCGACCTGATCATCCCCGCCAACCATGCCCTCGCCGGACACCGCGGCGCGGTGCCGATGCGCGCGCTGCGCAACGAGTCGCTGGCGTTGATCCACAACAGCACCGGCATGGGCCAACTGGCGGTGATCGCCGCCCAACTGGAGCGCATCGAGCTAAGGCCGAAGCTGCGCACCAACTCGGTGGCGGTGCTGACCAATTTCGTCAAGTCCGGCATCGGCGTGGCCTTCATGCCGGAGTTGACGGTCAGCCACGAGATCGAGGCCGGGCATATCCGTTGCCTGCCGCTGGCCCACCCGGCGCTGCGCGACGCCCGCGCGCGGATCGTCAGCCACAAGGGCCGCGAGCTGACCGTGGCGGCGATCGCCTGCCTGGAACACCTGCGCCGTGGCATGCGCTTCTTCAGTGGCGACGCGCCCGGGCTCTCGCAGCGCTGAGGCGTTGTCTTTTTCGCATCACGTCCGGACTTGAATAGTCAACGAGACAACGGCTAGCGTTGCTTCGCTTTCGTGCGAGCACCCGGCCCCGCGCCCCGACAAGAAGTGCCGCCGATCCCTCGACCGTTCGGACTGCCATAAGGAAAACAACATGCACACGAATCCGCGCCGCAGCCTCGCCCGCCGCTTCGCCGCCGGACTGCTGGCCGCCGCCCTGGGCCTGGGCGGCAGCCTCGCCCAGGCCGCCACCACCCTCAACCTGAGCTATAACGGCGCCGCCGACAGCGAGAAGAACCTGGTGCACCTGTTCGCCAGCAACCTCAAGCGCCTGGCCGAGGAAAAGAGCGGCGGCGAACTGCAGTTCAAGCTCTACCCCAACAGCATGCTCGGCGAAGAGGAGCAGCGCATGGAACAGGTGATGACCGGCCCCGGCCTGAACATCGCCTCCTTCGCCGGGATCGCCCCGCTGTTCCCGGAGATCTACGTCAGCGCCACGCCCTTCATGTTCAAGGACGCCGCCGCGGCCCACGCCTTCTTCGATAGCGGCAGCTACTGGAAGGCCGCCCGCGAGGCCTTCCGCGAGCGCACCGGCACCGAGCTGCTGGCGGTGGTCGAGGAAGGCGGCTTCCTCAACTTCACCAACGGCAAGAAGCCGATCCACGGCCCGGCGGACTTCCAGGGCCTGCGCTTCCGCGCCATGGATCCCAGCCAGGTGGCGCTCTACGAAGCCTTCGGCGCCTCCGGCACGCCGATCCCCTGGACCGAGTTGTACATGGGCCTGCGCACCGGCGTCGCCGACGGCCAGATGAACCCGACCTCCTACATCATCCTCGGCAGCCTCTACCAGGTGCAGAAGTACCTGACCCTGGCCAACATCCAGTACTCCGACCAGTTCCTGGTGGCCAACGGCGATCTGCTCGCCAGCCTCCCGGCGAAGGCGCGCCAGGCCCTGCTCGACGCCGCCGCCGAAGCCACCCGGCTGAACCGCGAGGCGGTCGCCGCCCAGCAGGAGCACGACCTGGCGTTCCTCAAGGAAAAGGGCATGCAGATCATCCAGCCGTCCGCCGATGACCTCGCCGCCTTCCGCGAGAAAGGCCAGCCGTCCTACCTGGCCTGGCTGAAGACCCAGGACATCGAGCCGCGCTGGACCGAGATGGCCTTCCGCGACGCCGGTCTCGCCACCGCCCCCTGACCTTCGCGCGTTGCCCCCGACGGCCGCTGCCGTCGGTCGGGCGCGCCTGTCCGACTTCCGGAGTACCTCCCATGCCGTCATTGCTCAAGGGCATGCGCGCCGCGTTGCTGAACCTCGCCACGCTGCTGTTGCTGCTCGACCTGGTCCTGCTCATCTACGGCGTGTTCGCCCGCTACCTGCTCGGCAGCTCGCCGATCTGGATGGACGAACTGGCCCGCTACCTCATCATCGGCGCAGTAATGCTGGCGCTCGGCGCGGTATGGATGGAAGGCGGGCACATGCGCGTCAACCTGCTGGAACAACGCCTGCCGCCGCGCCTGGCGCAGGTCCTCAGGCTCTACCAGTGGCTGCTGGCGCTGGCCTTCTTCGCCTTCGCTGCCTGGGTCAGCACCCGCTACGCGCTGAACGCCGGGCGCTTCCGCAGCCTCGGCCTGGGCGTCAGCCGCACCTGGCCGTTGCTCAGCCTGCCGCTCGGCTTCGGCCTGCTGACCCTCATGCTGTTGCTCCAGGGGCCCTGGCCGCGGCAGCCGGCCAGCACCACCGTCGAGGGAGGGACGCAGGCATGATGGCCATCGCCATGATCGCGGCCTTCGTGGTCAACCTCCTGCTCGGCCTGCCGCTGTTCCTCTGCCTATTGCTCACCGCACTGGTGGGGTTCCTCTTCGTCGACCCGGCGCTGTTCGCCAACACCCTGCCGCAGCGCTTCTTCGGCGGCATGGACATCTTCTCGCTGATGGCGATCCCGCTGTTCGTGCTGGCCGGCAACCTGATGAACCATTCCGGCATGACCCCGCGCCTGATGCGCCTGGCCAACGCCCTGGTCGGCCACTTCCGCGGCGGCCTCGGCCACGTCAACGTGGTCGCCGGGGTGTTCTTCGCCGGGGTCAACGGGTCCGCCGCGGCCGACGCTTCGGCACTCAGCACCCTGCTGGTGCCGGCCATGGAAAAGGAAGGCTACTCGCGGCGCTTCGCCGCCGGGCTGACCGCGGGCAGCTCGCTGATCGGTCCGATCATCCCGCCGAGCATCTTCATGATCCTCTACTCCTCGCTGACCAACACCTCGGTGGGCGAGCTGTTCCTCGCCGGGGTGATTCCCGGCCTGCTGCTGGCCGCCGCCTTCATGCTGCTGAACGCGGTGTACGCCTACCGCAACGGGCTGCAGGCGCGCCATGCGGCACCGGCCTGGGGCGAGATCCTGGCGGCACTGTCCGGCGCCCTGACCGCGCTGATCGCGCCGGTGATCATCGTCGCCGGAATCGTCCTGGGCCTGGTCACGCCCACCGAGTCGGGCGCCCTGATCGCCCTCTACGTGGCGCTGGTCGGCCTGCTCCAGCGCCAACTGAGCCTGGTCGGGCTGTGGAACTCGCTGCGCGAGACGGTACGCCTGACCGCCAGCATCTACGTGATCATCGCCGCCGCCTCGGTGGTCAACTGGTTGCTCAACTACGCCCAGGTCGCCAGCGAGTTCGCCCAGTTGCTGGAGCCGTTCGGCCACTCGCCGACCCTGATGCTGTTCATCATCAGTGCGGTGATCTTCGTCTGCGGCATGCTCATGGAGGAGGTCTCGGTACTGATGCTGCTGACACCGATAGTCGCTCCGGTGGCGCTGGCCGCCGGCGTGGATCCGGTGCACCTGGGGCTGATCTTCACCCTGAACATCACCATCGCCCTGATCACCCCGCCAATGGGCGCCTGCCTGTTCATCGTGGCGACCATCAGCCGCCTCGATATCCTGGAAATGTTCAAGGGTATCTGGCCGTTCATCCTGCTGGCCCTGGGGGTACTCTCGCTGCTGATCCTGTTCCCCTCCCTGACCCTGTGGCTGCCACGCCTGCTCAATTGACACCATGACCGACTTCACCCAAGCCATCCCCGTTCTCCCGGAGCCCGACTGGCACGCCGTGGCCGGCATCCCCATCGTCGATGCCGGCACGCCGCTGGAGGCGCTCGGGCTGAGCCGTGACTTCAGCGTCTGGCCGGCCTACCACAAGCTCGGCATTCCTCACGCGATCCCGGAGTGCCACGCTCGCGGCGAGGTCTTCGAGCGTCTCCTGCGGGTCGCCGCCGCCCTCCCCGGCGGCGTGCGCCTGGTGGTGCTGGACGCCTGGCGGCCGTTCGCCGTGCAGCAGTATCTCTACGACAGCCTGTCCAGCGCCCTGGCCGCGCACTACCCACGGGCCGGCGAAGCCGAGCTGGAACGGCTCACCCGCCAGTTCGTCTCGCCGCCGAGCAGCAGCCGCGAGGCGCCCAGCCCGCATCTCACCGGCGGCGCGGTGGACGTCACCCTGTGCGACGCCCAGGGCCGCTGGCTGGACATGGGCAGCGCCTTCGACGAAGCCGTGCCGGCCTCCTACACCGCCTACTTCGAACGCCTGGCGGAGCCCGACACGCGCCAGCGACGCGTCCGCGATCACCGTCGCCTGCTCTATCACGCGATGCTCGACGTCGGTTTCAGCAACCTGCCCAGCGAATGGTGGCACTACGATTTCGGCGACCAGCTCTGGGCCTGGCACACCGGCGCGACGCAGGCGCTGTTCGGCCCGGTGCAGTTGCAGGCGATGGACGCGCTCTGGCGCCAGCAGTTGCAGAAGCGCCCTCCGGCGGACTAGGAGGCGAAGGCGCGCCGGTAGCCCAGCGGCGGCAGGCCGAACGCGGCGGAGAACTGCTGGCGCAACGACACCGCCGAACCGAAGCCGGCCAGCCCGGCGATCGCCTGCACCGAATGCTCGGTGGTTTCCAGCAGGCGCTGGGCCAGGGCCAGGCGTTCGGCCTGCAGCCACTGGCTGACGGTGGTGCCGGTGAGCTGGCGGAAATGCCGGGTGAAGGTCCGCCGGCTCATCAGCACCCGCTGTGCCAGGCTGTCCAGGCTGTGCGCCTGGTCGAGGTTCTGCCGCAGCCACACCAGCAGCTCGCCGAGACGGCCGTCCTGGGCGCTGTCCGGCAGCGGCTGCTCGATGAACTGGGCCTGGCCGCCCTGCCGATGCGGCGCCACCACCAGGCGCCGGGCCAGGTGATTGGTAGTCTGCGCACCGAGCCGCTGGCGGACCAGGTGCAGACAGCAGTCGATGCCGGCGACGGTGCCTGCCGAGGTCAGCAGGCCGTCGTCCTCGATGTACAGCACGTCGGGCTCCACCCGCACCGCAGGGAAGCGCCCAGCGAAATCCTCCGCCCACATCCAGTGGGTGGTGGCGCGGCGACCGTCGAGCAACCCGGCCTCGGCCAGCACGAAGGCCCCCAGGCACAAGCCCACCAGTTGCGCACCGCGTGCACGGGCCGCGATCAACGCATCCAGCAGCGCTTGTGGCGGACGCTCGTGTGGATCGCGCCAGCTCGGCACGATCACGGTCTGCGCCTCGGCCAGCGCTTCCAGCCCGGCCTCGGCCTCGATGGTGAACCCCACCGTGGTTCGCAGCCGGCCCGGCTCGGCGGCGCAGACACGCAGGTCGAAGGCCTGCGCGCAGGGGTCGTAGCACTCCTGGCCGAACACCAGGCAGGGCACCGACAGGTGGAACGGACTGATGCGGTCGAAGGCCACCACGGCCACGGACTGGCGGGACATGCGCACCTCGGTGGGTATGAGCGGGTTGGCCCGATTCTAGCGAAAGTTGTCTCTCAGGCCACTCACTCGCTACGCCGCGCCGGGACCAGAATCCGCCTCACCCACTCAGGAGGAAACGCCATGTCCGCACGTCAACCCAAACGCGCCTTGCTGGTCATCGACGTACAGAACGAATACGTCAGCGGCAACCTGCGTATCGAATTTCCCGCCATCCAATCGTCGCTGGAACGTATCGGCGCCGCCATGGATGCCGCCCACGCGGCGGGCATCCCGATCGTCGTGGTGCAGCACCTGGCGCCGGCGGACTCGCCGTTGTTCGCGCGCGGCAGCCGGCAGGCCGAGCTGCACGAGGTGGTCGCCTCGCGGCCCTACCAGCACAAGGTGGAAAAGCAACTGGCCAGTTCCTTCGTCGGCACCGGGCTGGCCGACTGGCTGCGCGAGCGCGACATCGACACCCTCGCCGTGGTCGGCTACATGACCCAGCACTGCGACGACTCGACCATCCGCCAGGCGATCCACGAAGGCTGGCAAGTGGAATACCTGCACGACGCCAGCGGCTCGGTGCCCTACCGCAACCGCGCCGGCCAGGCCAGCGCGGAAGAGATCCACCGGATCTTCGGCATCGTCCTGCAGTCCTCCTTCGCCGCCGTGCTCAGCACCGAGGAATGGCTGGAAAGCCTCGCCGGCCGGCACGTTCCGGAACGCGACAACATCTACGACTCCAACCAGCGGGCCCTGGCCAACCGCTGAAACGGCGCCGCCCCGTACGCGGGGCGGCGAGCGCTCAACCGACCAGCGAGCCGCGCGCCGGCAACGGCTTCCAGCCCGGGAACTCGCGCAGCCGCGGGTCAGGCACCGCGCAATAGGCGAATGTCCAGTTCGGCGCCGGCAGGTCCAGGCGCTCCAGCGGCACGCGCGTGCCGGCGCCGGCCTGCGGCGCCTTCCAGTCCTGGGTGATGTGCGCACCGCCCTGGCTGGCCAGGAGGATGCCGCGGTTGGCGCTGGTGTCGTCCACCGTCCAACGCGCGGCGGAGGCGTCCATCAGCACCTCCAGGTGCTCGTCGGTCACCTTGGCGCCGAACGGCGACTGCAGCAGCCAGCAGTACAGGCGCAGGTGCATCGCCCAGTTCCAGGCGGCCTTCTGCTCGGCCGCCCATTGCAGGAAACCGCGGAGGATGGTCAGGCCATCCGGCGGATCGATCTTCAGCAGTTCCGGGCAAAGGTCGTAGAGATGGTGCCAGGCGCTGCTCAGGCGCTTGTTGAGCTGGTCCGGACGCAGGGTGGAGTTCTTCGGCGGCAGGCTGGGAGCCACCACCAGGCCGGTCTGCGCCGGCAAGGGATATCTGTTGCTGTTCATGCTCTGAACCTCGCACGCAAAGGCGGGGCGCCGGGCGCCCCTGCTCGACACGGCGCTCAGTGGCCGTGCTGCTCGTGCCCGCCCTGTTCGGCCGGCGCCTTGGACTCGACGACGATTTCCACCGGCACGTCGCCGGCCTTGCGGAAATGCAGCGTCAGCGGGAAGCGCTCGCCGGCCACCAGTGGCTGCTTCAGGCCCATCAGCATCAGGTGGTAGCCGCCGGGAGCGAAGCGCAGGTCCTTGCCTGGTGCGACGTCGACGCTGTCGACTTTCTGCATGCTCATCATGCCGTTCTTGTGCACATGCTCGTGCACCTCGGCGGAAGCCGCGCGCGGCGTGTCAGCGCCAAGCAGGGTGTCGTTTTCCTTGCCGTGGTTCTGCACCACGAAGTAGGCCGCGCCGTTCGGCGAGGTCGGCGGCAGGGCCAGCGCCCAGGGATGCTCGATGTGCAGTTGGCCGGCGCTGTACTCGTGGGCCTGGGCGAAAGCGGAAACGGCCAGCAGGGCCGCGGCAGCGAAGAAGGATGTGCGCATGGTGACTCTCCAGTAGCGTATGACCGGTCTTTTTCCGTCGGACCGGCGATTCCATGGGGGAAGCTAGGGTATTGCGCCGCGACCTGCCCCGACCCGAAGGTCCAGGTTGTCGAAGGCGCGGGGGAGGAGTCAGGCGACAGGAGAGGCGCGCGGATTGGCGAGGCGCCAATAGCGCAGGGGAGGCAGGTCGATGGCGGAGAAGGCGTTGCGGGCCGGGCTGGCCAGCGGCGCCAGCGGCAATGCCGGCCAGGAGGCGACCAGTCCGGGCGTGCCGGCGGCGCCGGCGCAGCAGCAGAGGTGCGGGGCCAGGCTTTCGTGGTCGTCGGGAAGATCGATGTCCTTGAACGCGGCGCTCAGCTTCAGGCGCAGCAGCGAATCGGACGAGGTGCTGCAGAAGCCGCCGAGCAGCAACGAGGCGCGCTCCTGCGTCGTCAGCGCCTGCGAAAGCGGCACCACGAACAGGTTCATCAGCACGGCCAGGCTGGCGAGCCAGGCCACGGGGCGCCGTGACAGGGGCATCGTCGGTTCTCCGGAGAATGGGCCCTTTATGCCTGAGCGCGGGGCAAAAGTAAAAACGCCGGGCGCGACAGAGTGCCGCAGGTGAAAACGTTTGCAACCCTTGCGGGCTTTCCCCCGCCGCGCTCTTCCGCCAGCATAGACGGCTTTGACGCCCGACGAGTCGAGAAGCCGATGCCCCGCACCCTAGCCTTCGTTTCCACGTTGTTGCTCGCCGCTTTCTGCGCCCTGCCCGCCCAGGCCGACAGCTTCATCATGCGCCTGCTGAACAAGCCGGTGCCCGGCGGGGTGGCGGTGGTCGACCTCGGCGAGGAAGGCCCGCCGCCGCGGGCCTTCTACCAGGGCAAGCCGGTGCTGGTGGTGCGCGAGGAAGGCCGCCGCTGGATCGCCGTGGTCGGCATCCCGCTGAGCACCAAGCCAGGCCCGCAGAAGCTGGAAGTGCGGGCGGCGACCGGCAACCACGAGGAACGCTTCAGCGTCGGCAGCAAGCACTACCGCGAGCAGCGCATCACCCTGAAGAACAAGCGCCAGGTCAATCCGCTGCCGGAAGACCTCAAGCGCATCGAGCGCGAACTCGCCGAGCAGACCGCCGCCTACCGCCGCTTCAGTCCCGGCCTGCCCAGCAACCTGATGCTCGACAAGCCGGTCGACGGTCCGCTCTCCAGCCCCTTCGGCCTGCGCCGCTTCTTCAACGGCGAAGAGCGCAACCCGCATTCCGGTCTAGACTTCGCGGTACCGGCCGGTACGCCGATCAAGGCGCCGGCGGCCGGCAAGGTGATCCTCATCGGCGACTACTTCTTCAATGGCAAGACGGTGTTCGTCGACCATGGCCAGGGCTTCATCAGCATGTTCTGCCACCTGTCGAAGATCGACGTGAAGCTCGGCCAGCAGGTGCCGCGCGGCGGCGTACTCGGCAAGGTCGGCGCCACCGGCAGGGCCACCGGACCGCACATGCACTGGAACGTCAGCCTGAACGACGCGCGGGTCGACCCGGCGATCTTCATCGGTGCCTTCCAGCCCTGAGAAGTGAGCAACGCGGCGCCGGCTGAGGTCAGAAGGAACAGGGGGCGCGTCGATGCGCCCCTTTCATGACCAAGGGAGACACCGCATGACTCACCCGCTTCGCCTGCTCTGGCTGTGCTCGGCACTGTTCGTGGTCCTCGGCCTGGGCTTCGTCTTCTTCCCCGGCCCGCTCGCCTCCCTGCTCACCAGCGGCGAACCGCTCACCCCCGCCGCCCTCACCGACCTGCGCGCCAGCTACGGCGGCACCAGCTTCGGCATCGGCCTGCTGCTCGGCTATGCCGCCCTGCGCCCCCGCTACCTGGTGATCGGCCTGCTCGCCGCCCTGGCGGTGATCGCCAGCGGCGGCGCGGCGCGTCTCTACGGTGTGCTGATCGACGCCTCGCCGGCGCTAACCACCTTCCTCTGGCTCGGCGCCGAGGCGCTGCTCTGCGTGCTGTTGCTGGCGGCACTCTGGAAGACCCGCCAGCTCGACCTCGACTGAGCGCCGGGCAGCAGGTCTCAAGCCAGGACCCGGCGAACCGCCGGCAGCCGCGACAGCACCAGCCAGTCCAGCGCCCAGACCAGCAGGAGCGAGGCCCCCACCAACGGGAAGGCCACGCCCAGCGCCAGCATGATGGCGATGCCGGTCTTCCAGCGCGGCAGCTCGTGGCGCAGCGGCGGCACGCCAAGGCGTCCGGCCGGCTTGCGCTTCCACCAGATCCACAGGCCGCTCGCCGAGCTGAGCAGGATCGCCAGGCAGACCGCGAGCATCAGCAACTGGTTGCCCAGGCCGAAGAGCTTGCCTTCGTGCAGCACGACGCCCATCTGCACGCTCCTCGCCACCGCGTTGTAGTCCTGCCAACGCACGTCGGCGAGAACCTTGCCGCTGTACTGGTCGATGTGCAGGGTGGCGTCGTGGCGCGGATCGTCGGGGAACACGGAAATC
Organism: Pseudomonas sp. KBN12P06040; assembly: GCF_037574965.1. Taxonomy (NCBI): domain Bacteria; kingdom Pseudomonadati; phylum Pseudomonadota; class Gammaproteobacteria; order Pseudomonadales; family Pseudomonadaceae; genus Pseudomonas; species Pseudomonas sp. KBN12P06040. The sequence continues at coordinate 1,282,124 of NZ_JBBELS010000001.1, read as the reverse complement.
GTGTAGACCCCCTCCATCCCGCTCGGCAGGGCGATCCCGTAGCCCGCCGCCACGCCGCGCTCGCGGGCGATATCCACCACCCTTTGCAGAGGGATGCCCGCCGGCATCGGCATGTCCATCGGCATCGCGTGCCCGGCCTGGGCGGAATGCCCGCGATGCTCGGCATGGGCGTCGGCCGCCGGCGGCTGCGAGCGCGGCAGCGGAGTGTTCTCCAGCGGCCAGGGCACCTGCTGGCGCGACGCGCTGTTGAGGCTACCGGCCTGCATGTCGGAGGTCGGCACATCGTTCCACATCGCCGCCGGGAAGCGGTTCCAGACATCGGCGAACTGCTTGCCCCAGTAGCCGGTCCAGGTCATCCCGCTGAGCAGCATGAACAACAACAGCAGGCTGCCCCAGAAACCGGCGACCACATGTAAATCTCGCCACAGCGGTCGTCCGCGCAGGTGCAGGCGCGGCCAGAACAGCGCGCTCGCCGCCCGCCCGCGCGGCCACCACAGATAGAGACCGGAGACCACCAGGACGATGCCCCAGCCGGCGGCCAGCTCGATCAGCCGGTCGCCGACGGTCCCGACCATCAGCTCGCCATGCAGTGCCCGGGCCACCGCCTGGAGATTCAGTTGTGCATCTTGGCGGCCGAGTTCGCGTCCGCTGTAGGGATCGACGAAGAGGTTCCATTGCCTGCCCTCTTCGCCAATCACGAATTGCGCGCTGCGCCCCGCCTCGCTCGGCGGCAGGTACTGGCTGACGGCGGCCTGCGGGTGCGCCTGGCGCACCCCGGCGAGCAACTGGTCGGCGCTGCGCATCTGCGCACCGGCTTCGACCCGCAGCAGTTGCGGATAGAGCAGCGCATCCAGTTGCGGCTTGAACAGGTAGACGATTCCGGTCAGCGCCAGCAGGATCATGAAGGGCGCGACGAACAGGCCGGCGTAGAAATGCCAGCGCCAGGCCAGCGCGTAGAAGTCACGGCCGTTCTTTTCGTTCGATTGCATGGATCACCTCATCGGAGCGCACGTAGGCAAGGCGGGCCCCGCTGGACGGGGCCTCGTTCAAGGTTCAGAAGCTGAAGTCGACCTTGGTCCAGAAGGTCCGGCCCGGCTCGGGAACCGTTTCGTTGGCGGAGAAACCGAAGCCGGCGTCGCCGGCCTTGTTCAGGTGCTCGGTGTAATCCTTGTCGAACAGGTTATCGACACCGGCGCTCAGCTTGACGTTGCGAGTCACCCGGTAGGCGCCGTTGAGCGAGAAGACGCCGAAGCCGGCGCTCTTGTCGAAGTCCTTGCCGACCACGTTGCCCTGGTCCCTGGCGATGCGATTCTGCGGCGCGACCACCCGCCACAGGCTGCCGGCACTCCAGTCACCTTCCTCGTAGGTCAGGCCGAAGCGCGCTTCCAGCGGCGGGATCTGCGGCAGCGCGCGGTCGTCCGAGCTGTTCTTGCCCCAGGCATAGGCCAGGCTGGCGTCGGTCTTCCAGTTGCCGGTGAGCTGGTAGGAAGCGCCCAGCTCGCCGCCCATGATCCGCGCGTCGACGTTGGTCGCCTGGGTCGAGGAGCCCATCATGCCCTCGCGATAGCTGAACAGGATGAAGTCCTGGACCACCCCGACGTAGCCGGAGGCCCAGGCCTGCAGCTTGTCGCCGTTGTACTGGAGGCCGAAGTCGAGCTGGGTGGTCTTTTCCGGCTTGATCTTGTCGAAGGCGTTGACCGACCCGTTCGGCCCGCGCTTGGGCGAGAACAGCTCCCAGTAGTCGGGAAAGCGCTCGGCATGGCCGAGGCCGGCGTAGAGGGTGGTCGGCGAGTCGGCGAGGTCGTGCTCGTAGCGCACGAAGCCGCTGGGCAGGGTATCGGCGCGGGTGTCGTTGGCCGTCGGGTTGGCCATGGCGTGGCCCATGTGCCCGGACTTCAGGGTCTGCCGGTAGTCCTTGACCGAGGCGCGGTCCAGGCGCAACCCGCCGATCAGCCGGTCGCGCTCGGCGGCGAACCAGGTCAGTTCGCCGAAGGCCCCGTAGTTGTGGAACACCGCGTCCTTGCTCCAGGGGAACTGGTCGGCGTCGGTGTAGTAGTCGGTCATCATGTCGTACTTGGAGCCGCGCGCGCGGTGCTCGTTGCGCATGGCGTCGACCCCGGTGACCAGCTTGAAGTCGTCCCAGCGCCAGGTGGCCGCCAGGCGACCGCCGAGGGTGCGTCGGTCCACCTGGGACGCCATCGGCATGGGCATCATGCTGGACGGGTCGGGAGTGCGCAGGCGGAAGTTGTCCATGATGTGGTCGGCGTAGTTGTAGTAGACCTGCGCCTCGACCTTCTCCAGCACATCGCTGACGTTCGATTTGACGAAGCGCAGGCCCAGGCTCTCGCGCTTGAACTGCGAGCCGTCCATGCCGCGCCCGGCGTAACGTGCCTCGCCGTCGCCCTTGCCGGCGGTGAGTTCGATCAGGGTGTCCTCGTCGGGGGTCCAGCCGACCGCGACGTCGCCGTTCCACTTCTTCCAGCGCGACGGCACGGTATTCCCGGCGCCGTCCTCGTAATCGTCGGACTGCGCGTGGTTGCCGGTGAAGCGCAGGTAGCCGAGCCGGTTGCCGGCGGCGGCGTCCAGCACCTTGTCGAAGCGGCCGTTGGAGCCGGCCAGCAGGCTGGCGTTGACCCGCGAGCCGAGTTCGCCGAAGCGCTCCGGCTCACGCTCGAAGAGGATCGTCCCGGCCGACGCGCCCGGCCCCCAGAGCACCGTCTGCGGGCCCTTGATCACGGTGAGCTTGTCGTAGGTTTCCGGCGAGATGTAGGAGGTCGGCGCGTCCATCCGGTTCGGACAGGCACCGAGCATCATGCCGCCGTTGGTGAGGATGTTCAGGCGCGAACCGAACATCCCGCGCAGCACCGGGTCGCCGTTGCTGCCGCCGTTGCGGATCACCGCGAAGCCGGGAATGGTCTTCAGGTAGTCGGCCCCATCGCTGGCCGGCACCGGTTGGCGCGGCTCCTTGGGATTGGTGACGATGGTCAGCGGCGAACTCTGGGCGACTCCGGTGACCACGCTCGGCGCCAGCTCCACGGCGTGATCCTGGTGCTGGGAGTGCTCCTCGGCCAGGAGCGCCGAAGGAGACAGGGCCAGGCCGCACAGTGCGGCGAAGGCTCCCGCCCAGCGGCGGCGTTGTGCGAGACGGGCAGGGTCGAAGCTGAAAGCGGCGGTCGGGCAGGCGTCGCCGGCCGCTCGTTGTTGAGTAGACATACGTTTTTCCATGATCTATGTGACTTCCGCCCCGCCCCCACGGCGAGCAGGCACCCGGCCAGGCTCGCGTCACCGGCGCGGCGAAGACGCGCCGGTGCCCCCAGGAAGCGGCGGCTATCGGATTGAAAGAGGTCAGGCGATCAGGAACGGCGGCGCACGGGTACGGGCGCCGGGAAACACCGGCGAGGCGACGAACGCCTCGTTCAGGAAAGCGACGGCGGGCGCCGTCGCGAAGGGAACGGAGAACAGCGCCAGGCAGGCGTCTTCGGTGAGCGGCGGGCTGTGGAACAACAGGCTGCAATAACCGCACTTCTCCCAGAGCACGTCGCTGGCCAGGCGATTGCCTTCCTCGCCGCCCATCCCCGGCATGCCGGCATGGACGACGGAGCGCTGGGCATCGGAACAGCCGGCATGGGCCATGTCGCCATGGTCCATGTTCTCGTGGGACATGCCTTCGTGGCCCATCCCCACGCCCATCGGCATCGGGTGGTCCATCGGCATCGACTGGGAGATCAACGGCCCGACGAAGATCATCAGCATGGCGAACAGAGCCAGCCATGCACCGATGCCTTGTCGTTTCAGAGTGGTCGCCACCTGCGACTCCCGCCGTCTTGAATGAAGACCACCGCGTAGCGGGCCGGATGGCCGCTCGCGCCGGGTCATGCCGAAAAGAAGAATGCGCCTGTCGTTATACGCCCCAGGCACGGGGAACGAAATGATCGCACAAGGGCGGCTGGCTCTTCTGCGGCATGGGGCCGCAGAATTTTCCATTGCGGAGAGCGTGCCGGCGGCGCAATCGAGGACAAGCTTTCACCGCCGAGAAAGAATAAAAACCCACAAAAGCCGCACAAATGGGAAATTCTACTAATTTTCCTTTAATGCTTGCCATTCAAATGCAGTCTCACTAGTGTGGTACGCATGAAAACACCACACACCCTCATCCTGCTCCGCCAACACGCCTGCCTGTGCCTGGTCAGCCCGCGACTGCGTGGCTGAGCGACGCTTCTCTTCATCTCGTCACTGCGTTCGCCTGGCCCCGCCGGCCCAGGAACCGACTCCAAAGGATTAGCCCCATGAGCATGTTGAAAGACCCTTCGCAGAAATACCGCCCATTCCCGGCCATCAATCTGCCCGACCGCACCTGGCCGTCGAAGACCATCACCGAGGTGCCGATCTGGTGCAGTTCCGACCTGCGCGACGGCAACCAGTCGCTGATCGAACCGATGGACGCGGCGAAGAAGATGCGGTTCTTCAAGACCCTGGTGCAGGTCGGCCTGAAGCAGATCGAAGTGGCCTTCCCGTCGGCTTCCGATACCGACTTCAACTTCGTCCGCGAGTTGATCGAAGGCAACCACATCCCGGACGACGTCACCATCCAGGTGCTGACCCAGGCCCGCGAAGACCTGATCACCCGCACCTTCGAATCCCTGCGCGGGGCGAAGAAGGCCATCGTCCACGTCTACAACGCCACCGCCCCGTCGTTCCGCCGCATCGTCTTCAACCAGGACAAGCAGGGCGTCGTGGACATCGCCACCAACGCCGCGAAACTGATCAAGAAGCTGGCCGCCGAGCAACCGGATACCCAGTGGTCGTTCCAGTACTCGCCGGAAATCTTCAGCTCTACCGAGCTGGAGTTCTCGGTGGAGGTCTGCAACGCGGTGATCGACGTCTGGCAACCGACCCCGGACAACAAGATCATCCTCAACCTGCCGGCCACCGTGGAGTGCGCCACGCCGAACGTCTACGCCGACCAGATCGAATGGTTCGGCCGCCACGTCGACAAGCGTGACAGCGTGATCATCAGCCTGCACACCCACAACGACCGTGGCACCGGCGTGGCCGCCACCGAGCTGGGCCTGATGGCCGGCGCCGACCGCGTCGAAGGTTGCCTGTTCGGCAACGGCGAGCGCACCGGCAACGTCGACCTGGTGACCCTGGCCTTGAACATGTACACCCAGGGCCTGCATCCGCAACTGGACTTCTCCGACATCGACGCGGTGCGCAAGGTGGTCGAAGAGTGCAACCAGTTGCCGGTCCACCCGCGCCATCCATATGTCGGCGACCTGGTCCATACCGCTTTCTCCGGCTCGCACCAGGATGCCATTCGCAAAGGCTTCGCCCAGCAGAAGGAAGACGCGATCTGGGAAGTGCCGTACCTGCCGATCGATCCGGCCGACATCGGCCGCGACTACGAAGCGGTGATCCGGGTCAACAGCCAGTCCGGCAAGGGCGGCATCACCTTCCTGCTCGAACAGGAGTACGGCATCAGCCTGCCGCGGCGCATGCAGATCGAGTTCAGCCAGGTAGTGCAAGGCGAGACCGACCGTCTCGGCCTGGAAATGACCGCACAACAGATCTACTCGCTGCTGGAAAACGAATACCTCAAGGCAACCTCGCCCTACGTCCTCGCCAGCCATCGCCTGCAGGAAGAGAACGGCACCAGCGCCGTCGACCTGGAAGTCTCCTTCGACGGCGAGAAGCAGCACTGGCGCGGGATCGGCAAGGGACCGCTGGAAGCCCTGGTGGCCGCCCTGCCGGTCAAGGCGGAAATCATGGACTACCATGAGCACGCCATCGGCGCCGGCGCCAATGCCAAGGCCGCGGCCTATATCGAGATCCGCCTGGAGGGCCAGCGCCCGCTGCACGGCATCGGCATCGACGAGAACATCACCACCGCCAGCTTCCGCGCCCTGTTCAGCGCGCTGAACCGCGCGGTGACCCAGGCCGAGGCCAAGGCGGCCTGACCGGCACGGAAGGGAAAAAAGGGAGCCAGGCGGCTCCCTTTTTTCATGGGCATCTTTCAGCTCAGTCGCTTCACTCATCCTCGCCGCTGGCGCTGACCGCTCCCAGGCAACGGAGCTGGTACGCCCCCTCCCCTGTGGTCAGGCGCCAGGACTCACCATCGGCCTGGGGCTCGGCTTCCATCACCGCGTTGTAGGAAAAACGCCACTCGCGACGGGTGCGTCCATCCAGGCTTTCCACCGCCAGCACCCAGTCTTCGCTGGCGAACGGCTGGTCGGCTTCCGCCGCCAGGTCCGCCTGGTCCAGCAGGTTCTCGTTGAGTTCGAAGCGCCAGGCGTGCAGACCGTCGATCTCGAGCATGTCGGCGGTTTCCAGTTCATCGAGCAGGTAGCGTTGTGTAGTCATGGCCAGTCATCGCGGATAAAGAACTCATGATAAGGCAAAGCGCGGGCTGCCCCTCACACCACCAGCATCACCACCGGGATCGCTACCGACAGGACCACCAACATGAACAGCAGGCCGATCCCCGCCGCCCGCCAGTTGGAAATGAACGCTCCGCCCGCTGCCTTGTGGCTGTCCAGGGCCGGACCGAAGGCTGATTTGGCGTAGTAGACCATGCCGAATATCTGCGCCACCGTGAAGCCGATCGAGGGGATGTTCTCCGGCAGTATCGCGCCCAGGACCGGCAGCAGGACAAACAGGCAGAGGCCGACCAGCCAGGTTTTCCCGACTTCCTGCGCCCGTCCCAGGCGACGGAGATTCACCGCCGCGAGGAAGGCACCGGCCAGGGGCGTGCCGATGAAGGTACCCAGACCGATCGCGGAAAGCCTGTACAGCGGCTCGCCATGGGTGGCGTCAGGCTCGTCCAGGCGGGCCTCCGGTGGGCGGAACGGATTCTCGGTGTCGCTGTTCATGCGTGTGCTCCCTGCGGATATTTACTGAAGCTTTACCAGGGCCGGCATTGGAAAATCCCGGCAACCGGCAGAGTCTATAGGACGCTGCGCGCCGGCTGAACATTCCGCGCCCGCCGGGAGTCACAGCAAGACGTGCGAACGAAAGCGCCCACACAGGACCGCACTCAGGAGGGATGACGCATGACCACACGCAAACTCGGCAACTCCGGCCTGGAGATACCGGCACTGGTATTTGGCGGCAACGTCTTCGGCTGGACTGCCGACGAAAGCACCTCCTTCAGGCTGCTGGACGCCCTGCTCGACGCCGGCCTGAACTGCATCGACACCGCCGACGTCTATTCGCGCTGGGTTCCCGGGCACCAGGGCGGCGAGTCGGAAACCCTCATCGGCAAGTGGCTGAAACGCACCGGCAAACGCGACCGCGTGGTGATCGCCAGCAAGGTCGGGATGGACATGGGCAATGGCCACAAAGGCCTCTCCGCCGCCTATATCGAGCAGGCCCTGGAGCGCTCGCTACGACGCCTGCAGACCGACTACCTGGACCTCTACCAGTCGCACACCGACGATCCCCACACCGACCTGGAGGAAACCCTTTCCACCTATGGCGAACTGATCAAGAAAGGCAAGGTGCGGGTCATCGGCGCCTCCAACTACGACGCCCGGCGCCTCCTCGAGGCACGCCAGGTCAGCGCCCGGCTCCACCTGCCGAGCTACCAGAGCCTGCAACCCGAATACAACCTGTACGATCGCGCCGACTACGAGACCAACCTGGAGCCGACAGTGGAAGAACTCGGTATCGGGGTGATCAGCTACTACTCGCTGGCCAGCGGCTTCCTCAGCGGCAAGTACCGCAGCCAGGCCGACACCGCCGGGCGAGCCCGGGGGGAGAAGGTGAAGGGTTATCTCAACGAGCGCGGCGTGGCCATCCTCGCGGCGCTCGACGAAGTGGCCGAGCAGTACAACGCCAACCCGACCCAGGTCGCCCTGGCCTGGCTCATCGCTCGCCCGACGGTGACCGCGCCGATCGCCAGCGCCACCAGCCTGGAACAGCTCGACGACCTGATCGCCGCCACCCACCTGAAGCTCGACGAACAGGCGATCCACCGCCTGGACAGCGCCAGCGCCTATTGACCGACCTGCCGTCGAGGGCGGCCTCGCCCCGTTGCGTAGAGCGGATAACCGTATCGCGGCTATCCGCCCCGCATCGACGGGAAAGCCTTAGCTGAAGCGCGCCAGCAGCGAACCGATGTCCAGGTCGCCCTGCGGCGCCTGGCCGTCCGGCGTCAGCTTGTTGACCAGTTCCGGCAGCAGGCTGCTCAGGTGTTCGGCCGCCTCGCCCTGGCTGACTCCGGCGGAGTCCGCCAGTTGCTGCAACTGACCGTCGCCGAAGGCGCGGGAAATGTCCGCCGCCGACACCGACTGGTTCGGCCCAGCGCCGATCCAGGAATTCAGGGCATCGCCCAGGCCTGCGTTCTGGAGCATCTGGAACAATCCGCCGAGTCCGCCGAGTCCGCCCAGGGAGCCGGCCTCCACGCCCGGCGCCGCCTGCCCGGCACCGCCCGCGGCGCCACCGAGCAGATCGCCGAGGACGCCACCCAGCCCGCCGCTTGCAGCCCCGCCGCCGGCGCCACCAAGGATGCTGCCCAGCGAACCGAGCAGACCACCGCCATCGCCACCGCCCTGTGCCGCACCGCCCTGGCGCGACATCAGCATGGTCACCAGCCCGATCAACAGGGCCACTTTCGGATCGCGAGCACCTCCCTGTCCTTCAGAGCCACCCAGCGCCGAACCGAGAATCGAATCGAGCAGTCCCATTGGTCTTCCTCCTGATCTGATGCCCACGGCGCGGCGCCGCGGGATACGGGTAACTCCATTCCCGGCACTGCGCCATCATGCGCAGCGCCGGGTCATGGCCTCGGACATCGACCGGAAGCGGACGTTCCGGCACTCAAGGATGGATTTCGAAGCGATCCGCGTCCATGTAGGCCGGGAAACGCTGGCGATAGGCCGCCAGTGCCGCCGCGTCCAGCCGGACGCGGAACACGCCGTCGGCGTCCGCCGCGTTGAACAGGCTGTCGCCCTGGAAGTCCAGGACCTGGCTATCCCCAGCGTAGCGCAAGGCGTTGCCGTCTTCGCCGATACGGTTCACCGCCACCACGTAGCAAAGGTTCTCGATCGCCCGCGCCGGCAGCAGGCGGTTCCAGTGCTGTCGACGAGGCGCGGGCCAGTTGGCGGTGTAGAGCAACAGGTCGGTGTCGTGCGGGTCGCGGCTCCACACCGGGAAACGCAGGTCGTAGCAGATCAACGGGCGCACCCGCCAGCCCTTGAGTTCGAACAGTTCCTGGCGTTCGCCGGGACTGTAGTGCTCGTGTTCGCCGGCCATGCGGAACAGATGGCGCTTGTCGTAGTGCAGCATCTCGCCGTCCGGGCGCGCCCAGAGCAGGCGATTGCGATGGCTGCCGTCGGCGAGCTGGACGATCAGGCTGCCGGTGACCACTGCACCAAGGCGCCGGGCCTGCTCCAGCAGCCAGGCATGGGTCGGCCCCAGCTCGGGCTCGGCCTGCTCGGCCGAAGCCATGCTGAAACCCGTGGTGAACATCTCCGGGAGGACCACCAGGTCGGCGCCGGCGGCGCTCTCCAGCAGGGCGGCGAAATGCTCGCGGTTGGCCTGGGCGTCGTGCCAGGCCAGGGAGGATTGGACCAGGGCGATGTCCAGGTCCGGCAGAACCGTCAGATCGCGCATAGCTTTTCCGCTGCCTGACGCAGCGTCTCCTCGCGTTTGGCGTAACAGAACCGGACCAGCCGCATGGCGTCCGGCGCCTTTTCATAAAACACCGAAACCGGGATCGCCGCCACTCCGTGTTCGCGGGTCAGCCACTCGGCCATGGCCACGTCGTCCAGGTCCGGACGGACGGCCGAATAGTCCACGCACTGGAAGTAGGTGCCCGGCGCACGGGTGAAACGGAAGCGAGAGTCCAGCAGCAGGTCGCAGAACAGGTCGCGCTTGGCCTGGTAGAAACCGGGCAATTGCCGCAAATGTTCGGGATGGCCGGCCATGTAGTCCGCCAATGCCCATTGCAGCGGCGTGACGCCACAGAAGTTGACGTACTGGTGGACCTTGCGCAGCTCCGCGCTGAGCGCCGGCGGCGCGACCACGTAGCCGGTCTTCCAGCCGGTGACGTGGTAGGTCTTGCCGAACGAGCTGACCACGAAGGAGCGCGGATACAACTCGTCGTGGGACAGCACGCTGGTATGGGCGACACCGTCGAACACCAGGTGCTCGTATACCTCGTCGCTGATCAGGTAGATATCCCGGTCGCGAATCAGCGCGGCCAGGCGGTCCAGTTCCTCGCGGTCGATCAGCGCGCCGCTGGGGTTGTGCGGGGTATTGATGATGACCAGCCGGGTACGCGGCCCGATGGCCTCGGCCATGCGCTGCCAGTCGATGGAGAAGTCCGGCAGCGCCAGCGGCACGTGCACGCAACGCCCGCCGGCGAGTTGCACGGAGGGTTCGTAGCTGTCGTAGGACGGGTCGAGTACCACCACTTCGTCGCCCGGATGGACCAGCGCCTGGATCGCGCTGAAGATCGCCTCGGTCGCCCCCGGCGTGATGGTCACCTCGCTGTCGGCGCTCACCCGGCGTCCATAGAACTGCTCGATCTTCTTCGCCACCTGCTCGCGCAGGGCCGGCAAGCCGGTCATCGGCGCGTACTGGTTGTGCCCGGCGGCGATATGCCGGCCTACCGCCTCGCGCAGCTCCGGCGGACCGTCGAAATCGGGAAAGCCCTGGGAGAGGTTGATCGCGCCACACTCGGCGGCCAGTTGCGACATGCGGGTGAAGATGGTGGTGCCGACATTCGGCAGCTTGCTCTGAATCATCGGGACTTCCTGCAGAGACTCGCCGGACGACAGCCCGGCCAGACGGGTGGCAGGGCAGGATAGCCGATCCGGGAGCGACGCTGCAGGGGCACGCCTTAGAAAAAACCGTGGCCGCTTCAGGACAGAGGGGAATATGCGCCAGGCGATGGCGCAGGACGAATAACCGCCTCGCGATCATTCGTCGCCACGACAGGGCATCGGCGGTCAACGCCGACGGCCTGGTTCTACAGCCGCGGCCAATGAAAAAGGCCCGACAGGGATACCCGCCGGGCCTTTCGACGAAGGAAACGCCCCCCTCAGCGGCGCTTGTCCTTCTTCTTCTTCTCGGCTTTCTTGTGGTGCGACATCAGCCGGCGCTTCTTGTTGACCTGGCGCGCGGTCAGCGAGTTCTTCTTGCCCTCGTAGGGGTTCTCGCCGCCCTTGTACTCGATGCGGATCGGCGTGCCGACCAACTTCAATACCCGCCGGTAGGTCTTCTCCAGGTAGCGGGTATAGGCCTTCGGCACCGCGTCCACCTGGTTGCCGTGGATCACGATCAGCGGCGGGTTGGCGCCGCCCAGGTGGGCGTAGCGCAGCTTGATCCGGCGACCGTTGACCATCGGCGGCTGGTGCACCTGCACGGCGTCCTCGAGGATGCTGGTCAGGCGGCTGGTCGGCCAGCGGGTCACCGCCGAACGGAAGGACTCCTGGACCGACTTGTAGAGATGGCCGACGCCTGTGCCATGCAGGGCCGAAATGAAATGGATGTCGGCGAAGTCGACGAACAGCAGGCGCCGCTCCAGCTCGGTCTTCACGTAGTCACGCTCGGCCGCCTCCATGCCATCCCACTTGTTCAGGGCGATGACCAGGGCACGGCCGGTCTCGAGGACGAAGCCGAGCAGGTTGAGGTCGTGCTCGACCACCCCTTCGCGGGCGTCCATGACGAAGATCACCACGTTGGCGTCCTGGATCGCCTGGAGGGTCTTCACCACCGAGAACTTTTCCACCGCCTCGAAGATCTTGCCGCGGCGCCGCACGCCAGCGGTGTCGATCAGGGTGTACTTCTCCTCGTTGCGCTCGAACGGGATGTAGATGCTGTCGCGGGTGGTGCCGGCCTGGTCGTAGACGATCACCCGCTCTTCGCCGAGCATGCGGTTGACCAGGGTCGACTTGCCCACGTTGGGCCGGCCGATGATGGCGATCTTGATCCCGTCCTTCTCGCTGGGACCGGGAATCCGGGTCGGTTCCTCGCCTTCGGCGACCTCTTCGCTCGCCGGCTCGCCCTCGCCTTCTTCCTCCGCGTTGTCCTTGGGGAAGATCCCCAGGGCTTCCTGCAGCATATGGTTGATGCCGCGACCGTGGGCGGCGGCGATCGGCAACGCATCGCCCAGGCCCAGCGGGCTGAACTCGGCGCGAGCGAGATCGGGATCGATGGTGTCGACCTTGTTGGCGATCAGGAAGCTGCGCTTGTTCCGCTTGCGCAGGTGCTCGGCGATCATCTGGTCGGCGGCGGTCATGCCGGCGCGCGAATCGACCAGGAACAGGACGGCATCCGCCTCCTCGATGGCCTGCAACGATTGCTCGGCCATTTTCGCATCGATGCCTTCCTCATCGCCGGAGATGCCTCCGGTATCGATGACGATATAGGTGCGGCCCTGCCAGCGCGCCTCGCCGTACTGGCGATCGCGGGTCAGGCCTGCGTACTCCGCCACGATGGCGTCGCGCGACTTGGTCAGGCGGTTGAACAGAGTGGACTTGCCGACGTTCGGGCGACCCACCAGGGCAATAACGGGAACCATGCGGCTCTCCACGAGAATTCAGAAAACACAAAGGCCGCTGACGTCGGACGGCAGCGGCCGGACACTTGAAACCCAGTCTAGCGGATGGTGTAGGCGACGAGCTTGCCACCGTTGCCGAACACGTACATCCAGCTCCCGACCACCAGCGGACGAACCCGCACGCCATCGCTGTCGACCCGCTCGCGACCGACGAAGCGACCGTCCACCTGGCTCAGCAGGTGCACGTAGCCTTCCAGGTCGCCGACCACCACGTTGCTGGAGAACACCGCCGGAGCCGACAGTTGGCGACGCGCCAGGGCGTCGTTGTTCCACAGCGAAGAGGCGCCGCGCGAATCCAGGCCTTCCACCGAACCGCTGGCCTGGCTGACGTAGATATTGCCGAAGCCTTCGGCGACGCCGACGTAGCTCGACGCTTCGCGCTGCCAGAGCAGGCGGCCGCTGTTCACATCCAGCGCCGCGGCACGGCCCTGGTAGCTGACCACGTAGAGGGTGTCACCGGACAGCAGGAGGCCGCCGTCGATGTCCACCACGCGATCCAGTTCGGAACGCCCCTGGGGAATCGCTACCCGCTGCTCCCAGATCGGCAGGCCGCGCTGTACGTCGACCGCCACCACCTTGCCGCTGGCCAGGCCAGCCAGGGCCATATTGCCGGCGATCAGCGGCGCGCCGGTGCCGCGCAGGGTCAGCACCGGCACGGTGCTTTCGTAGATCCAGCGCTGGTCGCCGCTGGCCGCATCGAGGCCGATCAGCTTGTCGTCCTGGGTCTGCACCACCACCACGTCGCCGTTGGTGGCCGGCGCCGACAGCACTTCGCTGTTGACTCGCTTGGTCCACTTCTTCTTGCCGGTGGCTTCGTCGAGGGCGATCACGTCACCGCGCAGGGTACCCACCAGCACCAGGCCGTAGCCAACGCCGACACCGCCGGAAACCGGACGCTCGAGGTCCTTCTTCCAGAGCACGTCGCCGGTTTCGCGCTGGATCGCCATCACCCGCCCTTCGGCGGACGCGGCGTAGATGGTGGAACCATCGACGGCCGGTTCGAGCAGGTTGTACAGGTCGCCCTGGCCATCACCGACCGAGCGGCTCCACTGCTTGCTCAACACGACTTCCTCTTTGAAGTCGGTCAGTTCGGCGGGCGGGAGTTCCTTCTTGCTGTTGCTGCTGCAACCCACGACCGCCAGGGCCAGGGCGAGCAGCGCCGCGTGTTTCCATTGCACCATCTCAGGCCTCTCCCTTGGACAGGTCGTCGAGCTTGATCTGCAGGGCATCGCCGGCACCGTCTTCGGGCAGCGACTGCTTGGCTTTCTCGTAGGCCGCGCGTGCCTCGTCGGTGCGCTTGAGCTGCACCAGCAGGTCGCCCTTGAGCTCCTCGCGGGTAGAGACGTAGGCCTTGTCGGCGTCGCCATCGAGCAGCTTCAGGCCTTCCTCGACCTTGCCCTGGGCCGCCAGGACCCGGGCCAGGCGCTGCCGCGCCAGTTCGCCGAGGGTGGCGTCGGCCGGCTTGTCCATGACCGCCTTCAGCTCGGCAACGGCGTCATCCAGCTTGCCGCTGTCGACCGCGACCTTGGCCACGAACAGGCTGCCGTACTGGGCATAATGGGTGCCGCCGAACTCGCTCTTCAGCTTGCCGGCCAGCTCCGCCACCTTCGCCGGATCCGGCTGGCCGGCCGGATTCAGCGCGGTTTCGATCAGTTGCTGGTAGACGATCGAGGCGCCCTGCGCCTGGTTGGTCTGGTACTTCTGCCAGGCCTGCCAGCCGAATACCACTGCCAGCGCGAGGATGCCGCCGGTGACCAGGGGCTTGCCGTTGCGCTGCCACCAGTCCTTGATCTGCGCCAGGTCTTCGTCTTCGGTACGCGATGTCACCCCAATCACTCCTATTCTTTATGTTCTCAAGCCTGTGCCAGACAGGCTGCCAGGTGCTCGGGCAGAGCATCCCAGGCAATGCTTTGTTGCTCGCCCTCGTCACGCAGGGGCTTGAAACCTACCACGCGATTGGCCACCTCGTCCTCCCCGAGGATCAGGGCAAAGCGCGCGCCGCTCTTGTCGGCCTTCTTGAACTGGCTCTTGAAGCTGCCGGCGCCGGCGTTGACCAGCAGGCGTATGCCGGGAATGGCGCTGCGCAACTGTTCGGCCAGGGTCAGGGCGGCCAGCTCGGCCGGTTCTCCGAAGGCGCAGACGTAGAGGTCGGCCGGACGGTTCAGTTCGGCGGGGATCACCCCCAAGGTCTCCAGCAGCAGCACCAGGCGTTCCACGCCCATGGCGAAACCGACACCCGGGGTCGGCTTGCCGCCGAACTGGCTGACCAGCCCGTCGTAGCGGCCACCGCCGCAAACGGTGCCCTGGGCGCCAAGCTTGTCGGTGACCCACTCGAAAGCCGTGCGGCAGTAATAGTCCAGGCCGCGCACCAGCTTCTGGTTGATTTCATAGCGCAGTCCGACAGCATCCAGGCGGGCCTTGAGACCCTCGAAGTGGGCGATCGATTCTTCGTCGAGATAGTCGTGCAGGGTCGGCGCGCCGACCAGCAACGCCTGGGTGCTCTCCACCTTGCTGTCGAGGATTCGCAGCGGATTGGTGGTCATGCGCCGCTGGCTGTCTTCGTCGAGTTGCTCGAAGCGCTCCTGCAGATAGGCCACCAGGGCCTCGCGATAGCGTGCGCGGGCCTCGCTGGAGCCGAGGGTATTGAGCTGCAGGGTCACCGCTTCGGCCATGCCGAGCTTCTGCCACAGACGCCAGGTGAGGATGATCAACTCGGCGTCGATGTCCGGACCGGGCAGGTTGAAGACTTCCACGCCGATCTGGTGGAACTGCCGGTAGCGACCTTTCTGCGGTTTCTCGTAACGGAACATCGGCCCGGTGTACCAGAGCTTCTGCACCTGGCCACCGCCGCTCAGGCCGTGCTCCAGCACGGCGCGCACGCAACCGGCGGTACCTTCCGGACGCATGGTCAGGGATTCGCCGTTGCGGTCGAGGAAGGTGTACATCTCCTTGTCGACCACGTCGGTGCCTTCGCCGATGCCGCGGGCGAAGAGTTCGGTGAACTCGAGGATGGGCAGGCGGATCTCGCTGTAGCCGTAGCCGTCCAGCAGGCCGGCGAAGGTGCGTTCCAGATAGCGCCAGGCCGGAGTCTGCTCCGGCAGGATGTCGTTCATGCCACGAATGGCTTGCAGGGACTTGCTCACGTAGGGTCCTTAAACGGGTCAGCCGCGGGCGATCAGGCTCGCATCGGCTTCGGCCTTCTCGGCCGCCTTCTGGCGGATCAGCCGTTCCAGCTCGTCCACCAGGTTGTCGTTGGTCAGTTTCTGCGACGGCTTGCCGTCGATATACACCAGGTTCGGAGTGCCGCCGGTGAGGCCGACATGGGCCTCCTTGGCTTCGCCCGGACCGTTGACGACGCAACCGATCACGGCCACGTCCATCGGTACCAGCAGGTCCTCCAGGCGCCCTTCCAGCTCGTTCATGGTCTTCACCACGTCGAAGTTCTGCCGCGAACAGCTCGGGCAGGCGATGAAGTTGATGCCACGGGAGCGCAGGTGCAGGGACTTGAGGATGTCGAAACCGACCTTGATCTCCTCGACCGGATCGGCAGCCAGGGAAATCCGGATGGTGTCGCCGATTCCCTCGGCCAGGAGCATGCCCAGCCCCACCGCCGACTTCACCGTGCCGGAGCGCAGGCCGCCGGCCTCGGTGATGCCCAGGTGCAGGGGCTGCTCGATCTGCCTGGCCAGCAGGCGATAGGCGGCGACGGCCATGAAGACGTCGGAGGCCTTGACGCTGACCTTGAAGTTCTGGAAGTCCAGCTTGTCGAGATGATCGACGTGGCGCATGGCCGATTCGAGCAGGGCTTCCGGGGTCGGTTCGCCGTATTTCTTCTGCAGGTCCTTTTCCAGCGAACCGGCATTGACGCCGATACGGATCGGGATGTTGCGCTCGCGCGCGGCGTCGACCACGGCCTTGACCCGGTCCTCGCGACCGATGTTGCCCGGATTGATGCGCAGGCAGTCCACTCCCAGCTCGGCGACGCGCAGGGCGATGCGATAGTCGAAGTGGATGTCGGCGACCAGCGGCACGTTGACCTGCTGCTTGATCTTGCCGAACGCCTCGGCGGCGTCCATGTCGGGGACGGAAACCCGCACGATGTCCGCGCCGGCATCTTCCAGGCGGCGGATCTGCGCGACGGTGGCAGCGACGTCGCAGGTCTCGGTGTTGGTCATGCTCTGCACGGCGATCGGCGCATCGCCGCCCACCGGGACGTTGCCGACCCAGATTTTCCGAGACTTGCGGCGAATGATCGGAGAAGCGCTATGAATGCTCATTGTCCTACCTTCAGACGGGCCGTTTCGCCGCGGACGAAGGGGGTCACGTCCACCGGCTGGCCGTTGTAGCTGACCTGGGCGCCGCGAGCGAAACCGAGGCGCAGCTCCAGCGGGGCCTTGCCGGCCAGTTCCAGGCTGTCGCCCTTGCGCTTCAGCGCGCTGACCAGGACCTTGCCGTTGGCGTCGGTGACCTGGGTCCAGCAATCGGCGACGAACTGTACCTTGACCACCCCCTGGCCCTCGCCTGCCACCACGGGCGCGGCGGCAGGTTCGCTCGGCGCTGGCGGGGCGGCCGGACTGGCCGTCGCCGGAACGGCTGGAGCAGTACCGGGAGCGGGAGCCGTGCCGGCAGGCGCGGCGGTAACGGGCTGCTGGGGCGCGGCGGGGGTGCCCTGGGCCGGAGCGGCGGGAACCTGCGCGCCCTCGCTCGCCACCGGCGGCGAACCCTCGGCCTGGGCGGCGACTTCCGGAGAAACCTCGGCGGGCGCTTGCTCGCCTTCCTTCTGCGCTTCGATCACCGCCTGGTCTTCAGGCTCGTCCAGGGTATGGATCTCGGTGGTGCCGTCGGCGCTTTCCACTTCGACATGCTCGAGGCTCAGACCGGCGGTTTCCGGCGTGCGCGCGGAATGCTCCTGCCACCAGAAGTAGCCGAAGCCGATCAGCAGGGCGAGCAGTAACAGACTGACGATACGCAGCACGTTGCGCGACAGGCGCACCGGCTCGGCGACCCGTCCCAGGCTCTGTACGGTGCTGCCGCTGGCATTGGTGCCGGTGAAATGGTCGAAGCTGTTGACCAGCTCGGCCTGGTCGAGGCCCATGAGCTTGGCGTAGGCGCGGATGTAGCCGCGCGAGAAGGTGTGCCCCGGCAGCTTGTCGAACGCGCCGTTTTCCAGCTGACGCAGCGAATTCTCGGTCAGGTTCAGTTGCCCGGCCACCTGCGACAACGACAAGCCCTTCTGCTCGCGCGCCTGGCGCAGGGTTTCCCCGGGGTTCTGACGGGAAGCGGTGGCTACGACTTCGGGCTGCGGCGCTTTCATCATTTTTCCGCCTGGAATTCCTGATATTCGGGAGAGCCTGGGTACAGGCGTTTCAACTGCAGGCCATAGCTGGCGGCCGTGTCGCGGTCCTCGAAGACCTTCGCGAGACGAATGCCCAGCAACAGGCTGCGGGCGTTCTGCCCGCCGCCCTGGGCAAAGAGATCATAGTACTGGCGAGCCGGCACGTACTCGCGCTCCTTGTAGAGCAGGTCGGCCATCTCCAGCGCGACGCTGGGCTGGTTACGGTTCAGACGCAGGGATTTCTCGAAGTACTCCTTGGCCTGGGCCGGTTTCTTCATTTGCAGCGAAACCAGGCCGAGGTTCTCGAAGACCCGCGAGCGCTCGGGATAGAGGGTATCCTGGCTGGCCTCCAGGAGACGCTGGTAGGCCTCCTCGTAGCGCTTCTGCTCGTAGAGGAAACCGCCGTAGTTGTTCAGTACCCGGGCATTGCGGCTATCGCTGGCGAGCGCCTTGCGGTACTCCTCGTCGGCCAGCTTGGGCTCCATCTCGGTCTGGAACACCACCGCCAGCGCGGCATGCGCGTCGGCGCTGGAAGGGTCGATCTCGAGGGCCTTGCGCAGCGGCACCTTGGCCTGCTCGGTGTTCCCCCGCTGGAGATAGCCGAGGCCGAGCTGGATATAGGCATTGCGCGCCTCGTCACGGCCCTTGTCGGTTTTCAGGGGATTCTGATCTCCGCTCGTCACGCAGCCTGTCAGCCCAACTGCCAACAGGAACACCAGCGCGGCGCGTACAGTCATCGGAACCCTCCTCTCACTCAATTTCGATTCGCCGCCGACTCGGACTCGGCCAGTTGGCGCACGGCAATATAACGTTCGCTCCGGCGGGTACGATCCATGACCTGGCCGACCAGCTGGCCACAGGCCGCGTCGATGTCGTCGCCGCGGGTGGTACGCACGGTCACGTTGAAGCCGCCCTTGTGCAACATGTCCTGGAAACGCCGGATGGCATTGTTGCTCGGGCGCTCGTAGCCGGAGTGCGGGAATGGATTAAACGGAATCAGGTTGATCTTGCAAGGCGTGTCTTTCAGCAATGCGATCATCTGCTCAGCATGCTCGGGCTGATCGTTGACATCCTTGAGCAGGGTGTACTCGACGGTCAGCACGCGCTTCTCGCCGAGCCGGGAAATATACCGGCGGCAGGCATCCAGCAGCATGCCCAGCGGATACTTCTTGTTGATCGGCACCAGCTTGTTGCGCAACTCGTCGTTCGGTGCGTGCAGCGACAGGGCCAGGGACACTTCGATCACCTCGCCGAGCTTGTCGATCATCGGCACCACGCCGGAGGTGGACAGGGTCACCTTGCGCTTGGAAATACCGTAGCCGAGGTCGTCCATCATGATGTTCATGGCGGCGACCACGTTGTCGAAGTTCAGCAGCGGCTCGCCCATGCCCATCATCACGACATTGGTGATGGCGCGGTCGATCTTGGCCGGAACGGTACCGAACGACTTGTTGGCGATCCACACCTGGCCGATCACCTCGGCGGCGGTGAGGTCGCTGTTGAAACCCTGCTTGCCGGTGGAGCAGAAACTGCAATCCAGGGCGCAGCCCGCCTGGGAGGACACGCACAGGGTGCCGCGTCCGCCCTGGGGGATGTACACGGTCTCGACGCAACTGCCGGACGCCACCCGGACCACCCACTTGCGGGTGCCGTCGGCGGAGATGTCCTGGCTGACGATCTCGGGACCGCGTATCTCGGCTGAGGCCTTGAGCTTTTCGCGCAAGGCCTTGCCGACGTTGGTCATGGCGTCGAAATCGTCGACGCCAAAGTGGTGAATCCACTTCATGACCTGGCCGGCCCGGAAACGCTTCTCGCCGATGGACTCGAAGAACTGTTCCAGCTGCGGCTGGGTCAGGCCCAGCAGGTTCACCTTGCCGGCGGTGGTCGTTGTCATGGCTTCACCCTCACCCACGCTCGATCAGCGAATGCGCTCGCAGACTTCGGTAGCCGCGAAGAAGTAGGCGATCTCGCGAGCGGCGGAAGCTTCGGAATCGGAACCGTGGACGGCGTTCTCGTCGATGGAGACGGCGAAGTCGGCGCGGATGGTACCGGCGTCGGCTTTCTTCGGATCGGTGGCGCCCATCAGCTCGCGGTTCTTGGCGATGGCGTCCTCGCCTTCCAGGACCTGGACTACAACCGGACCGGAAGTCATGAAGGAAACCAGGTCCTTGAAGAACGGACGCTCTTTGTGCTCGGCATAGAAGCCGCCGGCTTCACGCTCGGACAGCTGAACCATTTTAGCGGCGACGACGCGCAGGCCGGCTTTCTCGAAGCGGGTCAGGATTTCGCCGATCACGTTCTTGGAAACGGCGTCCGGCTTGATGATGGACAGGGTGCGTTGCAGTGCCATTGGTAAAACTCCGAAACAAGGTTGTCTAGCATGGGCGGCCCCGCCAGCGGGGCGGGACGCCGTGATTCGTTCAGGACGCTGACGAAAACGGCCCGAAAGGGCCGGAATCAGCGTGGCTGCGCCTGGCATCGGGCCCGGCGCGCCTAGCCTGGAATGCGCCCGCGGACGATTTCAGGCCTTACCTAAAATAAAACCCGCGAATTATACGCGGGTTCCCGGCAAATGCGTAGGGCGGGCCTATGGCTAGTCCCGTTCCTCGATCCAGGCGGCCTGGATGGCCTCCAGGACTTTCTCCCCGCTACGCTGAGGATCGTCGGAGAACTCTGGAAGTTCCACCACCCAGCGCCGCAGATCGACGAAGTTGACGTATCGCGGATCGACCTCCGGCTTGCTTTCGTCGAGCTGGATGGCGATTTCCAGCACATCGGTCCATTTCAGGCTCATTGCACGCTCCTCTCTACCGCCGGGCTCAGTGGCCTTCCGACACCTGGTTGATGGTGTACTTGGGAATCTCGACCACCAGGTCTTCGTCGGCCACCACTGCCTGGCAGGATAGCCGCGAATCGGGCTCCAGGCCCCAGGCCTTGTCCAGCATGTCGTCTTCGAGTTCGTCGGACGGCTCCATGGAGTCGAGGCCTTCGCGGACGATTACGTGGCAGGTCGTGCAGGCGCAGGATTTCTCACAGGCATGCTCGATCTCGATGCCATTGCGCAACGCGGCATCCAGTATGGTTTCGCCGGGCTTCGCCTCGAATACCGCCCCCTCGGGGCAGTGGTCGGCATGGGGCAGAATCACGATCTGCGGCATCTTCGCTTATTCCTCGATTTCGTTGAGCCGGCGGCCGGAGAGCGCGGCCTTGACGGTCGCGTCCATCCGCCGTGCGGCGAAAGCGTCGGTCACCTGGGACAGGCGCTTGATCTGGTTCTCGATGGCCGCGGTGTCGCTACCACCGGCCAGTTCACGCAAGGTGTCCATCTGCGCCGCGATGGCCAGGCGCTCCTCTTCGTCCAGGAGCCGCTCGCCGTCGACGTCCAGCGCCGACTGCACGGCCTCCAGCAGCCGCTGCGCCTCGACCTGCTGTTCGCGCAGGGCGCGGGCAGCCTTGTCGTCGCCGGCGTAGTCGAAGGAGTCCTTGAGCATCCGCGCGATCTCGCCGTCGGTCAGCCCATAGGACGGCTTGACCTGGATGCTGGCCTCGACGCCGGAACTCAGTTCGCGTGCGGACACGCCGAGCAAGCCGTCGGCGTCGACCTGGAAGGTCACCCGGATTTTCGCCGCGCCCGCCACCATCGGCGGAATGCCGCGCAGCTCGAAGCGCGCCAGCGAACGACAATCCTTCACCAGCTCGCGCTCGCCCTGCAGCACGTGGATCATCATGGCCGTCTGGCCGTCCTTGTAGGTGGTGAACTCCTGGGCGCGCGCCACCGGGATGGTGGTATTGCGCGGAATCACCTTCTCCATCAGCCCGCCCATGGTTTCCAGGCCGAGCGACAGCGGAATGACGTCCAGCAGCAGCAATTCCTCGCCGCGCTTGTTGCCGGCCAGGGCATCGGCCTGGATGGCCGCGCCGATGGCGACCACCTGGTCCGGATCGATATCGGTCAGCGGCTCGCAGCCGAACAACTCGCCAACCGCCGTGCGCACACGGGGCACGCGGGTCGAGCCACCGACCATCACCACAGAGCGGATTTCTTCCAGATCGACACCGGAGTCGCGCACCGCTCGGCGACAGGACTTCAGGCTGCGAGCGACGAACGGCTCGATCAACTCGTCGAGCGTCGCCCGGCTCAGCTCGCCGCTCCAGTCGCCGTAGGCGACCCGGACCGACGCCTCGTCGGTAAGACGCTCCTTGGCCGCACAGGCGATTTGCAGCAACTGCCGCTGGCTGCCCGGGTCCAGATCGGCAGAAAGGCCAGCCTGCTCGATCACCCAGCCAGCGATGGCATGGTCGAAGTCGTCGCCGCCCAGGGCCGTATCGCCGCCGGTGGCCAGGACTTCGAAGACACCGCGGGTCAGGCGCAGGATGGAAATGTCGAAGGTTCCACCACCCAGGTCATAGATGGCCACCAAGCCTTCCGCGCCTTTGTCCAGGCCGTAGGCCACGGCGGCGGCGGTCGGCTCGTTGAGCAGGCGCAGGACGTTCAGTCCGGCCAGGCGCGCGGCATCCTTGGTAGCCTGGCGCTGGGCGTCGTCGAAATAAGCCGGCACAGTGATCACCGCACCCACCAGCTCGCCACCGAGGGTGGTTTCGGCGCGCTGGCGCAGCTCACGCAGGATGTCCGCCGAGACTTCCACAGGACTCTTCAGCCCCTGTACGGTCTCGATGAAGGGCATGTGCGACTCGCCCTGGCGGAAGCGGTAGGGCAATTGCTCGCCCAGTTGCTTGACGTCCTCCAGGCCGCGCCCCATCAGACGCTTGACCGAAATGATGGTATTGAAGGGATCCTTCGCGGCGGCCGCGCGGGCGCTCTCACCCACTTCCGCCCGCTCGGCGTGATAACGCACCGCGGAAGGCAGGATCAGGCGCCCCTGCGCATCCGGCAAGGGCTCGGCGACGCCGCTACGCACCGCGGCGACCAGCGAATTGGTGGTACCCAGGTCGATCCCAACCGCCAGGCGACGCTCATGGGGCTTGGGACTCTGACCGGGCTCGGCGATCTGCAGTAGGGCCATGCTCTGTCTTAACTATGGGGTGCGACCCGGGGGCCGCAGGGATTAATCGTCGAGTCGCTCTTCCAGCTGGCGCACTTCCTGCGCGAGCTTGTCGAGGAACTGCATGCGACGGACCAGGCGTTCGGCCTCTTCGCGGCGCTGCGCATCGTCCCAGCACGCGGCGAACTCGCGCTCCAGCTCGGCCTGGGCGGCCTTGAGCCGACGCTTGAAGGTCGCCACGCCGGCCAGGTCGGCGCTGTCCTGCAACTCCTCCAGTTCCTCGCGCAGCTGCATCTGCTGCAGGAGAAACTCCGGATCCTGCACCGTAGCCTCCAAGGGCAACTCGTGACCACTCAGGGTCAACAGGTACAAGGCCCGGCGCGGAGCGCTCTTCAGGGTCTGGTAGGCCTCGTTCAGTTGCGCCGCGCGCTCCAGGGCGAGACGCTGCTCGCGCTCGGGAGCATCGGCGAAACGGTCGGGATGGACGCTGCGCACCAACTCGCGATAGCGCTGGCCGAGCTCGTCGAGATCGACCAGGAAAGCCGGTTGCAGGTCGAACTGGGCGAAATGACAGGGTTTACCCACGCCGGCCTCAGACGTTGAAGCTTTCGCCGCAGCCGCATTCGCCACGAACGTTGGGATTGTTGAACTTGAAGCCTTCGTTGAGCCCTTCGCGAGTGAAGTCCAGCTCGGTGCCATCGAGATAGACCAGGCTTTTCGGGTCGATGATGACCTTCACGCCATGGCTCTCGAAGACCAGGTCCTCGGCCGCCAGTTCATCGACGAATTCGAGGACATAGGCAAGC
Source organism: Pseudomonas sp. KBN12P06040 (assembly GCF_037574965.1). NCBI lineage: Bacteria > Pseudomonadati > Pseudomonadota > Gammaproteobacteria > Pseudomonadales > Pseudomonadaceae > Pseudomonas > Pseudomonas sp. KBN12P06040. The sequence goes on along the minus strand of NZ_JBBELS010000001.1, from coordinate 1,258,415 downwards.
CCGGAACAGCCAGTGGTGCGCACGCCAAGACGGATACCCTCGCCCTTGCCGCGCCCCTCGAGGGAGCGCTGCACGTGTTTGGCGGCGGCTTCGGTCATGCTGATGGCCATTGCAACTCCTTACTCGTCACGAGCGGCTTAGAGCAAACCCTTCTTCTGCTTGTAGTCGCGAACGGCGGCCTTGATGGCGTCTTCGGCGAGAACGGAGCAGTGGATCTTCACCGGCGGCAGGGCCAGCTCTTCGGCGATGGTGGTGTTCTTGATGGTTTCCGCCTCGTCCAGGGTCTTGCCCTTCATCCACTCGGTGGCGAGGGAGCTGGAGGCGATCGCGGAACCGCAACCGTAGGTCTTGAACTTCGCGTCTTCGATCACGCCCTGCTCGTTGACCTTGATCTGCAGGCGCATCACGTCGCCGCAGGCCGGCGCGCCGACCATGCCGGTGCCGACGTTGGGATCGGCAGCGTCGAGCTTGCCGACGTTGCGCGGGTTTTCGTAGTGGTCGATGACCTTTTCGCTATATGCCATGGCTAATCCTCACGTTTTCCGGGGCACGAGGCGCTCAGTGCGCCTGCCATTCGACCTGGGACAGGTCGACGCCCTCTTTGTACATATCCCACAGCGGCGACAGTTCGCGCAGCTTGGAAACGGCCTCGACCACCTTCTTCGCGGCATAGTCGATCTCTTCCTCGGTGGTGAAGCGACCGAAGGTGAAGCGGATGGAGCTATGCGCCAGTTCGTCGTTGCGGCCCAGGGCGCGCAATACGTAGGACGGTTCCAGGGACGCCGAGGTACAGGCCGAACCGGAGGAGACCGCGAGGTCCTTGAGCGCCATGATCAGCGACTCGCCCTCGACGTAGTTGAAGCTGACGTTGAGGTTGTGCGGGACGCGGGAGGTCATGCTGCCGTTGATGTAGAGCTCTTCCAGGCCGTCGATCTGCGCGAAGAAGCGGTCGCGGAGCGCCAGCACGCGGGCGTTCTCCTGGGCCATTTCTTCCTTGGCGATGCGGAACGCCTCGCCCATGCCGACGATCTGGTGGGTGGCCAGGGTGCCGGAACGCATGCCGCGCTCATGGCCGCCGCCGTGCATCTGGCCCTCGATGCGGACGCGCGGCTTGCGCCGGACGTAGAGCGCGCCAATGCCTTTCGGGCCGTAGGTCTTGTGCGCGGAGAAGGACATCAGGTCGACCTTGAGCTTGTCCAGGTCGATCTCGACCTTGCCGGTCGACTGTGCGGCGTCGACGTGGAACAGCACGCCGCGGGAGCGGGTCAGCTCGCCGATGGCGGCGATGTCGTTGACGGTGCCGATCTCGTTGTTCACGTGCATGACCGAGACCAGGATGGTGTCGTCACGCAGCGCCGCCTCGACCAGTGCCGGAGTGATCAGGCCATCTTCGCCCGGCTCCAGGTAGGTCACTTCGAAACCTTCGCGCTCCAGCTGGCGGCAGGTATCGAGGACCGCCTTGTGCTCGATCTTCGAGGTGATGATGTGCTTGCCCTTGCCCGAGTAGAAGTGCGCAACGCCCTTGATCGCCAGGTTGTCGGACTCGGTGGCGCCGGAGGTCCAGACGATCTCGCGGGGATCGGCGTTGACCAGTTCGGCCACCTGGCGACGGGCGTTCTCCACGGCCTCCTCGGCTTTCCAGCCGAACACGTGGGAACGCGAAGCCGGGTTGCCGAAGTTGCCGTCCATCAGCAGGCATTCGCTCATTTTCTGGGCGACGCGGGGATCGACGGGAGTGGTCGCGGAGTAATCGAGGTAGATCGGCAATTTCATCAGGTAACTCCTACAGGCTGGCGCCCTGCTCAGTCGATGGCGGACGCTTCAATCTTGTCGAGACGAGGCGTCTTGCCTGAGCAACGGCGTTCGTCCTGGCGCAGCGCGACCTCCTGGACCTCCTGGCGGCTGACCAGATCGGCCAGGCTGATGCCGCTGAGGAACTCATGGATCTGCAAACTGAGGTCGCACCACAGGTGGTGGGTCAGACAGGTATCGCCGGAGTGGCAATCGCCCTGCCCCTGGCAGCGGGTCGCGTCGACGGATTCGTTGACCGCGTCGATCACCTGCGCCACATGGATGCCCGACATATGGCGGGACAGCTGGTAGCCGCCGCCCGGGCCGCGCACGCTGGTCACCAGGTTGCCACGGCGCAACTTGGCGAACAGCTGTTCGAGATAGGACAGGGAAATGCCTTGGCGTTCGGAGATATCGGCCAGCGAGACCGGACCTTGCTGAGCATGCAGCGCCAGGTCGAGCATGGCGGTTACGGCGTAGCGGCCTTTGGTGGTCAGACGCATGGGCTTTTCCCATCGGGATCATTCGGGGTTGACGCGGATTATGCTCTTATCCGAGTAATTAGGTCAACTATAAGACCGATCAAATTACTCAGGATTAGGCAAATTCAGGGCGCTACATGCTAGCAGAAAGCCGCCGGCCGCGCATTACGCGGCCGGATTGCCATCCTCGTCCTTGACCCCGGCGAAATCCTCCTCGCGCAATACCGGCAGATCCTTCGCGCAGTAGTCGCTCCCCAAGGCGGTGAGCGCCTGGCACATGCCCTCGAGCCGGCCGTCGACGGCCTGCAGGTGATCGAGCAACTGACCAATGGCACGCGCCACCGGGTCCGGCATGTCCTGGCTGACTCCGTAGGCATCGAAGCCGAGTTTCTCCGCCATCGCCTGGCGCTTGGCCTGCTGCTCGGTATCCTCGCGCATGATGATCCGCCCGGGAATGCCGACCACGGTGGCACCCGGCGGGACTTCCTTGGTCACCACGGCATTGGAGCCGACCTTGGCGCCCTCGCCGACGGTGAACGGGCCGAGCACCTTGGCACCGGCACCGACCACCACGTTGTTGCCGAGGGTGGGGTGGCGCTTGCCCTTGTTCCAGGTGGTACCGCCCAGGGTGACGCCCTGGTAGAGGGTGACGTCGTCGCCGATCTCGGCGGTTTCGCCGATGACGATGCCCATGCCGTGGTCGATGAAGAAGCGCCGGCCGATCCTGGCCCCCGGGTGGATCTCGATGCCGGTCATCCAGCGGCCGAAATTGGACACCAGGCGCGCCAGCCACTTCCAGCCGGACGTCCACAAGCCGTGGGCCAGCCGATGCAGCCAGACGGCGTGCAGGCCCGGATAACAGGTGAGGACCTCGAGTGCGTTGCGAGCCGCCGGATCACGGTGGAATACGCTTTGGATATCTTCACGCACACGTTCGAACATCAGTCGTCACTCCGCTTGTAGGACAGGCCTCGGGCCACCTTCTGGGTTTCGGTCAGGATCCCGCGCAGGATATTCATTTCCAGCTTGCTGATCGCGCTGCGCCCATACAGGCGCCGCAACCGCGACATCAGGTGGCGCGGCTTCTCCGGATCGAGGAAGCCGATATCGATCAGCGTCCTCTCCAGATGCGCGTAATAGAGCTCCAGCTCGTCGGCCGTCACCAGCTCGGTGTTGAGCATCGAGGTGGACTCGAACTTTTCCATCTTGGTCGGCTTGCCCTGGGCCGCCAGCCACGCCATGCGCACCTCGTAGGTGAGCACCTGGACCGCGGCCGCCAGGTTCAGCGAACCGAACTCGGGATCGGAGGGGATATGCACATGGAACTGGCAGCGCTGCAATTCTTCGTTGGTCAAACCCGCATATTCGCGCCCGAATACCAGGGCCACCTCGCCATTCGCCTCCAGGTGCTCCAGGCAGGTCGTCGCGCACTCGCGCGGATCCAGCAGCGGCCAGGGAATCCGCCGGTCGCGGGCGCTGGTGCCGAGCACCACGCTGCAGCCGCTCAGGGCCTCTTCCAGGGTGTCCACCACCCTTGCGGCGTCGAGGATGTCGGTGGCGCCGGAAGCCCGCGCCACCGCGTCGCCGTGGGGAAAGCTTTCCGGCTGCACCAGCACCAGTTGCGACAGGCCCATGTTCTTCATGGCACGGGCCGCCCCGCCGATGTTGCCGGGATGACTGGTGTTGACCAACACCACACGAATACGGTCGAGCAACGCCGATGCTCTCCAACGCCAAGTTACTGAAGGGTGTGAAATCCTACAGCAGAGGTCAGCTTTATACCATGCGGCCGACAGGTCGCCCTTCAAACGCCATCGGTTTCTGCTAGAATGGCCGGCTTTCTTTAACGACCCAGGTGACCTCTCCATGCAGCCTATGCTGAATATCGCCCTGCGCGCCGCTCGCAGCGCCGGTGAACTGATTTTCCGCTCCATCGAACGCCTGGATGTCATCTCGGTCAACGAGAAGGATGCCAAGGACTACGTGACCGAAGTCGATCGCGCCGCCGAGCAGACCATCGTCGCCGCGCTGCGCAAGGCCTATCCGACTCACGCGATCATGGGCGAGGAAGGCGGCTTCATCGAAGGCAGCGGCGAGGGCGCCGATTACCTCTGGGTGATCGATCCGCTGGACGGCACCACCAACTTCATCCATGGCGTACCGCACTTCGCCGTGAGCATCGCCTGCAAGTACAAGGGCCGCCTGGAGCACGCCGTGGTCCTCGACCCGGTACGCCAGGAAGAATTCACCGCCAGCCGCGGTCGCGGCGCCGCCCTCAACGGTCGCCGCCTGCGCGTCAGCGGCCGCAAGAGCCTGGAAGGCGCCCTGCTCGGCACCGGGTTCCCGTTCCGCGACAACCAGATCGACAATCTCGACAACTACCTGAACATGTTCCGCAGCCTGGTCGGCCAGACCGCCGGCATCCGCCGCGCCGGCGCCGCCAGCCTGGACCTGGCCTACGTCGCCGCCGGACGCTACGACGCCTTCTGGGAATTCGGCCTGTCCGAATGGGACATGGCGGCAGGCGCCCTGCTGGTACAGGAAGCCGGCGGCCTGGTGAGCGACTTCACCGGCAGCCACGAATTCCTCGAGAAGGGTCACATCGTCGCCGGCAACACCAAATGCTTCAAGGCACTGCTGACCACCATCCAGCCGCACCTGCCGCCGTCGCTGAAGCGCTGATCCGCCGCTGACGAAGAACCCGGCCTGGCGCCGGGTTTTTCATCTCCATAAAAATGCACAAGGGCGCCCGCGGGCGCCCTTGTGCATCATTGCGACAGTCAGGCTCAGCGCAGCGTTTCGCCCTGGCTGAGGATCAGCCGGCCATTCTTGTCGACCGGGATCTGGCTGCCCGGATCGCGTTCCATGCGGATCTGCCCGGCCTTGCCGTCGAGCATGTACTTCACGTCATAGCCGACGACCTTCTCGCTGCTGTCATGCACGGTGCTGCAGCGGGTTTCGGTTGTGGTGTAGGTGTCACGCTCCTGCATGCCTTCCTGCACCTTGTTGCCGGCGTAGCCGCCGCCGACGGCGCCGGCCACGGTGGCGATCTTCTTGCCGGTACCGCCGCCGATCTGGTTGCCCAGCAAGCCGCCGACCACCGCACCGATGGCGGTACCGGCGATCTGGTGCTGGTCCTTGACCGGACGCTGGCGGGTCACGGCCACGTCCTTGCAGACCTGGCGCGGCGTCTTGATGGTTTCCTTGACCGGCTGGACAGCGACGACCTCGGCGTAGTCGGGACCGCGATCCACCAGGCTATAGGTGGCTACCGCGCCACCTGCGGTCACGCCTACGGCACCCAGAACGGCCCCGACGAGCATCGACTTGTTCACATGTACCTCCTGGCTTTCATCCAATGCGGGCTATGTTCGCCCTTTGCCTTGCCTAGGACTGGGCAAAAACCACCAAGTTCCAGGCTCCCGGCAAACGTTTCGTTGGCGCAGATACGAAAACTCCCGCCAAAAGCGGGAGTCCTCGAGTGACCGGCAGGCGCCGGAGTGCCGAACCAGAGCGCCTCAGGGGCGATCGTCGACGGTGTCCTTGGCCTGCGGCGGGATCAGGTCCTCGCTGGTCAGGTTCAGCCAGATCAAGACCACGTTGGCGATGTAGATCGACGAGTAGGTACCCGCCATTACACCGACGAACAGGGCGATGGAGAAACCGAACAGGTTGTCGCCGCCGAAGAACAGCAGCGCGGCGATGGCCAGCAGCGTGGAGACCGAGGTGGCGATGGTGCGCAACAGGGTCTGGCTGGTGGAGATGTTCAGGTTCTCGATCAGACTGGCCTTGCGCAGCACGCGGAAGTTCTCGCGCACCCGGTCGAAGATCACGATGGTGTCGTTCAGCGAGTAACCGACCACCGCCAGCACAGCGGCGAGGACGGTCAGGTCGAAGGTCACCTGGAAGAACGACAGCACGCCCATCACGATGATCGCATCGTGCACCAGCGAGAGGATCGCCCCGAGGGCGAACTTCCACTGGAAGCGGAAGCCGACGTACAGCAGGATGCCACCCAGCGCCAGGAGCATGCCGAGGCCGCCCTGGTCGCGCAGTTCTTCACCCACCTGCGGGCCGACGTACTCGACCCGCTTCAGGTTCGCCGGGTTGCCGGTATCGGCCTGCTGCAAGGCGGTAGCGACCTTCTTGCCCAGTTCCGGGTCCTCGCTGGGCATCCGCACCAGCACGTCGCGGGCGTCGCCGAAGCTCTGCACCACGGCGTCCTCGTAGCCGGCGCCGACCAGTTGACCACGCACCTTGCCGAGATCGGCCGGTTGTTCGTAGGTCAGCTCGATCAGCGTACCGCCGGTGAAGTCGAGGCCGAAGTTGATGCCCTTGGTGAACCAGCTGCCCAGGGCGATGACGGTCAGGATCAGGGTGACGGCAAACGCGATGTTGCGGATGCCCATGAAGTTGATGGTACCGATCTTGATATTCATCTCAGTCCCCTTAGATCCACAGCTTCTTGAAGTCACGCCCGCCGAAGATCAGGTTGACCATTGCGCGGGTGACCATGATGGCCGTGAACATCGAGGTGATGATGCCGAGCGACATGGTCACGGCAAATCCTTTCACCGGGCCGGTGCCCATGGCGTAGAGGATGCCGCCGACCAGCAGCGAGGTCAGGTTGGCGTCGAGGATCGCGGTGAAGGCACGGTTGAAGCCTTCGTGGATCGCCCTCTGGACCGACATGCCATTGGCCAGCTCCTCGCGTATCCGCGAGAAGATCAGCACGTTGGCGTCCACCGCCATGCCCATGGTCAGCACGATACCGGCGATGCCCGGCAGGGTCAGGGTCGCGCCGAGGATCGACATCAGCGCTACCAGCATGACCATGTTGAAGGCCAGCGCAACGGTGGCGATCACGCCGAAGAAACGGTAGATGACGATGATGAACAGCGATACGAAGAGCATGCCCCAGAGCGACGCATCGACACCCTTGGCGATGTTGTCCGCCCCCAGGCTCGGGCCGATGGTGCGTTCTTCGGCGAAGTACATCGGTGCAGCCAGGCCGCCGGCACGCAGCAGCAGGGCCAGTTCGGAGGACTCGCCCGGGCCATCGAGGCCGGTGATGCGGAACTGGTTGCCCAGCGGCGACTGGATGGTCGCCAGACTGATGATCTGCTTCTCTTCCTTGAACGCCGGAACCGCGACCTCCTTCTCGACGCCATCGACCATCTGCTTGGTGTAGCGGGTCACCGGCTTCTGCTCGATGAACACCACCGCCATGCTGCGGCCGACGTTGTTGCGGGTGGCGCGGTTCATCAGCTCGCCGCCGTGGCCATCCAGGCGGATGTTCACCTGCGGGCGGCCGTTCTCGTCGAAACTGGCGCTGGCGTCGGTGACCTGGTCGCCGGTGATGATCACCCCGCGCTCCAGCGGCACCGGCGGACGGCGCGGCTCGCGGAACTCGAAGGTCTCGGTGGCGGACTTCAGGGCGTCCGGCTCGGCGGCCAGGCGGAATTCGAGGTTGGCGGTCTTGCCGAGGATTCGCTTGGCTTCCGCGGTGTCCTGCACGCCCGGCAGCTCGACCACGATACGATTGGCGCCCTGGCGCTGCACCAGCGGCTCGGATACGCCCAGCTCGTTGACCCGGTTGCGGACGGTGGTGAGGTTCTGCTTGATGGAGTATTCGCGGATTTCCGCCAGTTTGGCCTGGGTCAGGGCGACGCGCAGGACCTGCAGGCCGTTGCGCTCTTCGGGCACGACCTCGAAATCGCGGAAGTCCTTGGCGATCAGGCTGCGCGCCTTGTCCAGGGATTCGCTGTCGGTGAAGCCGAGCTGGATCGCGCGATCCTGGATCGGCAGGCTGCGGTAGCGCACGCGCTCCTTGCGCAGCAGGCTCTTCACTTCGCTTTCATAGACCTTCAGGCGGGCATCGACCGCCTTGTCCATGTCCACTTCCAGCAGGAAGTGCACACCGCCGGACAGATCCAGGCCGAGCTTCATCGGGCTGCCGCCCAGCTTGCGCAGCCACTCGGGAGTGGTCTGGGCCAGGTTCAGCGCCACCACGTAGTCGTCGCCCAGGGTCCGGCGCACCACTTCCTTGGCGGGAAGCTGGTCGTCCTGCTTGACCAGGCGGATCAGGCCGCCCTTCTTCGACAGGCTGTTGGCCTTCACCGCGATACCGGCGTCGGTCAGCGCCTTGGCAGCGCGGTCGACGTCGGCCTGGGTGACCTGCAGCGCCGTGCTGGCGCCGCTGATCTGCACCGCCGGGTCGTCCGGGTAGAGGTTGGGTGCGGAATAGATGAACCCGACGGCGAGGACCGCCAGGATCAGCAGATATTTCCACAGAGGATACTTGTTGAGCATGACACCGCCCGTTATGACGCGGGGCGCCTTGCGCGCCCCGTCATGTGTTTAGGTGAAAATCAGATCGCTTTCAGGGTGCCTTTCGGCAGGGTCGCGGCAATCGCGGCCTTCTGGAACTTCAGCTCGACGTTGTCGGAAACCTCGACGACGACGAAATCGTCGGCGACCTTGGTCACCTTGCCGGCGATACCGCCGGAAGTGACGACTTCGTCACCTTTTTGCAGGTTGCCCAGCAGGTTCTTGTGTTCCTTGGCGCGCTTGGCCTGGGGACGCCAGATCATCAGGTAGAAGATGACCAGGAAACCAACCAGGAAGACCCACTCGAAACCGGTGCCGGCCGGGCCAGCGGCTGCCGGAGCGGCTGCGTCGGCGTAGGCAGCGGGAATTAGAAAGCTCATGTAGCACTCCTGTCACAAAGCAATAGAGTTGGATAAAGGAAAGTCAGGCATCCAGCGGCGGCGTGGGAAGGCCGCGCTTGGCATAGAAGGCATCGACAAAGGCGGCCAATGTACCCTGTTGGATTGCCTCGCGCAAACCAGCCATAACCCGCTGATAATGCCGCAAGTTGTGGATGGTATTGAGCATGCTACCGAGCATTTCCCCGCACTTGTCCAAGTGGTGCAGATAGGCGCGGGAAAAATGTTTGCAGGTGTAACAGTCGCAGGTCGGGTCGAGCGTGGAGTCGTCGTGCTTGTGTACCGAGTTGCGGATCTTGATCACCCCGCTGTCGACGAACAGGTGGCCGTTGCGCGCATTGCGCGTCGGCATCACGCAGTCGAACATGTCCACGCCGCGGCGCACGCCTTCCACCAGGTCTTCCGGCTTGCCCACGCCCATCAGGTAGCGCGGCTTGTCGGCCGGCATCTGCGGCGGCAGGAAATCGAGCACGCGGATCATCTCTTTCTTCGGCTCGCCCACCGACAGGCCGCCGATGGCCAGGCCGTCGAAGCCGATCTCCTGCAGGCCATCCAGCGAGCGCAGGCGCAGGTCCTCGTGCATACCGCCCTGGACGATGCCGAACAGCGCCGACGGGCTATCGCCATGGGCGATCTTCGAGCGCTTGGCCCAGCGCAGCGACAGCTCCATGGAGCGCTTGGCGACGTCATGGTCGGCCGGGTACGGCGTGCACTCGTCGAAGATCATCACGATGTCCGAGCCCAGGGCGCGTTGCACCGCCATGGACTCCTCCGGCCCCATGAAGACCTTGGCGCCGTCCACCGGCGAGGCGAAGGTCACGCCCTCCTCCTTGATCTTGCGCATGGCTCCCAGGCTGAACACCTGGAAACCGCCGGAGTCGGTGAGGATCGGGCCTTTCCACTGCATGAAGTCGTGCAGGTCGCCGTGGCGCTGGATCACCTCGGTGCCCGGGCGCAACCAGAGATGGAAGGTGTTGCCGAGGATGATCTGCGCGCCGATGTCCTCGATGTCGCGCGGCAACATGCCCTTCACCGTGCCGTAGGTGCCCACCGGCATGAAGGCCGGGGTCTCGACCACGCCGCGGGGGAAGGTCAGGCGGCCGCGACGGGCCTTGCCGTCGGTCGCCAGCAGCTCGAAGTTCATGAAGCTCATGGATCAGTCCTCGGGTCCGCGGGGCGCGGGATTGCGGGTGATGAACATGGCATCACCGTAACTGAAGAAGCGATAGCCCTGCGCCACCGCCGCGTCGTAGGCGGCCATGGTCTCCGGGTAGCCGGCGAAGGCCGAGACCAGCATCAGCAGGGTGGATTCGGGCAGGTGGAAGTTGGTGACCAGAGCATCGACCACATGGAACGGCCGGCCCGGGTAGATGAAGATGTCGGTGTCGCCGCTGAAGGGCTTCAGCTCACCGTCGCGTGCCGCGCTTTCCAGCGAGCGCACGCTGGTGGTGCCGACGGCGACTACCCGGCCGCCGCGGGCCCGGCAGGCGGAAACCGCGTCCACCACGTCCTGGCCGACCTCCAGCCATTCGCGGTGCATCACATGGTCCTCGATACGCTCGACACGCACCGGCTGGAAGGTACCGGCACCGACATGCAGGGTAACGAAGGCGGTATCCACCCCCTTCGCGCGGATCGCCTCGAGCAGCGCCTCATCGAAGTGCAGGCCGGCGGTCGGGGCCGCCACCGCACCGGCGCGCTGGGCGTAGACGGTCTGGTAGCGCTCGCGGTCGGCCGCATCGTCCGGTCGGTCGATATAGGGAGGCAACGGCATGTGCCCGACCCGCTCCAGCAAAGGCAGCACAGGCTCGGCGAAAGCGAGTTCGAACAGGGCGTCGTGGCGTTGCAGCATCTCCGCGCTGCCACCGCCTTCGACGAGGATCCGCGTACCGGGCTTGGGCGCCTTGCTGGCGCGTATGTGGGCAAGCACCCGGTGCTGGTCGAGCACGCGCTCGACCAGGACTTCCAGCTTGCCGCCGGATTCCTTCTGACCGAACAGGCGCGCCGGGATCACCCGGGTATTGTTGAACACCATCAGGTCGCCCGGACGCAGGTAGTCCAGGAGATCGGCGAATTGTCTGTGGGCGAGGGTTCCCGTCGGGCCATCCAGCGCCAACAGGCGGCTTGCGCGGCGTTCAGGCAGGGGATGACGGGCGATCAGGGCCTCGGGCAAGTCGAAATGAAAATCGGCGACACGCATGGGGAGACTCTCGAAAGGCCGCGTAGCTTACCGGAAATGTGTTTTCCCCGCCACGAACCCGATTGACCAACGGTAGGCGCCTCCCTATACTGCGCCGCCATTGCCTCGGTGGCGGAATCGGTAGACGCGGCGGATTCAAAATCCGTTTCTGGCGACAGAGTGAGAGTTCGAGTCTCTCCCGAGGCACCATCCTGACTTCCCAAGCGTTTCCAGGGGAGCACAGGACAGCAGAGAAACCGGCCTTCGCGCCGGTTTTTTGTTGTCTGCGATCTGGCTGATCCGGCCTGCAAATAAAAAAAGGCAGCGCTGGAGTCGAGACGCTGCCTTTTACCCGAGCTGCTGTCTTCCCAGCTCGGCGAAAAAAATCTACCACAGCCGACGCCAAAAAGAAGCCCCGCGGATGCGGGCTTCTTGTCGCGCCAGGGGCGGTTTGCACCTGTTCGGTCTGCGGGTCTTTTGCTCATCCGTGACGAATAAGCTGGCAGCTCGCCCCTGGCGCGGGACTTTCAGCCGCTAGCCTCGGTCCGCCGGCAGTGCGACGACGGAAGCCCCCTGCCCTTCCTGCACAGTCAGGCTGGAAAGCAGACTCTCCAGCGGCATCGGCCGGCCGATCAGGTAGCCCTGCAGGTAATCCACCCCGCGGGCGGCCAGGTAGTCACGCTGCTCGGGGGTCTCCACGCCTTCGGCGACGATATCCAGGTCGAGCTTGGCGGACAGCTCGACGATGCTGTCGAGAATATGCCCGGAAAGAGTATCGATGCCGATGCGGGCGACGAAGCTCTGGTCGATCTTCAGGCAGTCCACCTGGAACTTGCGCAGGTAGGCCAGGCTGGAATGTCCAGTGCCGAAATCGTCGATGGCGATCTTCACTCCCAGGGCATGCAATTCGTCGAACAGGCGGTCGGTGACTTCGCTCGACTCGATCAGCTCGCGCTCGGTCAGTTCCAGGACCAGGGTGATGTGCCCGGGCGGAAACGCCGCCAACAGCTCGCGACAGTCGTCCACCAAGGCCAGTTCGTGGCAATGGGTGGCACTGATGTTGAAACCGATGTGGAAGCCTGGCTCCAGCTTCCCGGCATGCCCGCCCAGGTCTTCCGCGACCTGGCGCATCAGCGCGCGCGTCATCGGTACGATCAGTCCCGAGCGCTCGGCGAAAGGTATGAACAGGTCGGGCCGGATCAGTCCCTCGCGCGGATGACGCCAGCGCATGAGCACCTCGACGCCTATCCAGCGTCCGCCCTGGCCGGGACTCAGCGGCTGGTAGTAGGGAATGAACTCGTTGGCCTCCAGGGCCCGGCGCAGTTCGCTGCTGGGCGAGGCGACCCGCCTGGATAGCCAGTAGCACAGAGTGCCGGCCAGCAGTCCGAAGAACAGTAGCAGGCCGAACATCGCCGGGTTCTGCGAGCGGATCGATCGCCATTCCTCGCCCTCGGGGAAGCCCGACAGCACCCGCAACGGATAACGCTGCGAAGCGAGCGATACGGCGGCGACCTCATAGGTGGGCGGCGCGTCGCGGTGGGTGCGGCCCTCGGCATCCAGCCAATTGGGACCGACCACCAGCACCTGTCGGCTACGTCGGTCGACGAGGTCCAGCACGTAGCTCAAGTAGCGCCCGTCGATCGCCGCCAATACCCCGCGCTTGCCGTCGGAGTCCCGCAGGACCAGCAGCGCGGCGTCCGGCGTGACCTGGTTGCCGGGCATCAGCAAGAGGCGTCCGTCGACATAGTTCTCGATCCGCACCGGCTCGTCGAAGCCGCCGAACAACGACGTGCAATAGATCGTATTGTCGCGCGTCAAATTGACCGAGCGTACGAACGGCATGATCGCCACTTGCTCGCGCAGCGCCAGTTCGGCCTCGGGACAGGGGCGCCCCGCCACCGGCATGACCTTGCGCGCCGCCAGCGCAGCGTTGTAGAGCATCCGTTCGAACTGCCGCACCGCATTCCCGGCTGCCTGCTCGGACGTCTCCTGGAGGCTTCGCTCGGCCTGCCAGTAGAGGATGAGCAGCCCCAGGACGATCGGCATCACCCCGACCAGCACGGACAACGACAGCCGGAGCGCCTTTCTCCTGGCTCGCTTCACCGGAATCGGCATAGAAAAGACTCGTAATGATTGGGGTCTGCGCAAAGACTAGAACAGCCGGGGAAAAGCGTTGCCCGGGTGGGCGGCGCAAGCTGCGGATGGACGTATAATCCCCGGCTTTGCCCCGCACGGAACACGCCGATGCCGAAACACATGCTTTCTCCCCAGGGCGACTATGCCCCTGCCGGTCTGGTCCGCCGCCTGGCGGCGATGTTCTATGACTTCCTGCTCTGCGTGGCGCTGATGATGGTGGTCACCCTGGTTTACCAGCAAGGCATCCTTCGACTGATCTACGGCAGCGAGCATCTGCGCGAACTGGCCGACCGCGGCGCGCTGATCGGCGACCCGCTGCTCTCGACCCTGCTGGTGTTCGCCCTGTTCGGCTTCTTCGCCAAATTCTGGACCCACAACGGCCAGACCCTGGGCATGCAGGTCTGGGGACTGCGCGTGCAGAACCGCGACGGCAGCGCCATCAGCCTGCTCCAGGCGCTGCTGCGCTTCATGATCGCCATCGCCTCCTGGCTGTGCCTCGGCCTCGGCTTCCTCTGGATGCTCTGGGACAAGGACAAGCGTACCTGGCACGACCGCTATTCGGAGAGCCAGGTGGTCAGGCTGCCGAAGAACACTCACAAGAAGTGAGCGAAACAGGTCCGCAGAACGCGCTGTTTTGGCCTTTGTCGCGCCGGCGGCCAGGCTCCAGCCCGACGCGACAAGGAAGCACAAAGGCCACCCGTGGGTGGCCTTTTTTCATACCCGGCCTGCCGGGCCTGTCAGCCCGCCCGGCGTAGCAGCCAGACACCCGCCAGTGCGCAGATCGAGGCGGGGATCACCACCGCCAGCAGCGGCGGGAAGTCGAACACCAGGCTGGAGGGTCCGAGCAGGTCCTGGGCGATGCGGAAGACGAAGCCCACCAGCACGCCGGTGAAGATCCGCTGGCCCAGGGTCACCGAGCGCAACGGACCGAAGATGAAGGAAATCGCCATCAGCACCAGCGCGGCGGTCACCAGCGGTTGCAGGACCTTGGTCCAGAACGCCAGCCAGTAGCGGTTGTTGTTCAGGCCCTGGTCGGCGAGATAGTGGATGTACTGCCAGAGACCGCTGATAGACAGCGCCTCGGGCTCCATCACCACAGTGTTCAGCAGTTGCGGGCTGAGCTGGGCATCCCAGCGTTCGGTCGGCAGCTTGACCACCTCGGAACGCTTTTCCCTCGGATGCAGCAAGGTCGTGGTGACCTCTTCCAGTTGCCAGTGATCGGTCTCGAAGCGCGCGCGCTTGGCGAAACTGGCCGATTCCAGGCCACGCTGCTCGTCGAAGCGGTAGCGGGTCACGCCGTACAGCACGCCATTGGGCTGCACCGCGTTGATGTGGATGTACTCGCGCCCCTGGCGATGCCACAGACCGCGCTTGGAGCTTTGCGAATCGCCGCCGCCCTGGGCCAGGGCGCGGCCGCTCTGGGCGATGTTCTCGGTCCAGGGCGCGACGTACTCGCCAACCAGGATGCCGGCCAGCATCAGCACCAGCATCGGTTTCATCACCGCCCAGACGATCCGCGACAGGGATACCCCGGCCGCGCGCATGATGGTCAGTTCGCTGTTGCTGGCCAGGGTGCCGAGGCCGACCAGGCAGCCGATCAGCGCCGCCATCGGCAGCATGTCGTAGGCGCGCCGTGGCGCGGTGAGGAAGATGAAGCGCAGGGCGTCGCCGATGCCGTAGCTGGCGCTGATGTCGTTGAGTTCGTCGATGAAGGCGAACAGCAGCGCCAGGCCAAGGATCACCCCGAGCACCGCGAGGATCGCGACGAAGACGGTGACACCGATGTAACGATCGAGCTTAACCATGCGCCACCTCGCGACCGGCACGGGAGGACGCCAGCTTCAGGCGCAAGGGTTCCCAATAGAACAGAAGAAGACCGATCGCCAGGAATAGTCCGTGGACCCACCACAGGCCGATGGCCATGGGGATCTTGCCTTTGTCCAACTGGCCACGGACAGCGATCAGCAGAGCCAGGTAGCCCATATAAAGGAGGATCGCCGGCAGCAGCTTGAGGAAGCGCCCCTGCCGAGGGTTGACCCGCGACAGCGGCACCGCCAGCAGGGTCACCACGAATACCAGCAGCGGTGTCGACAGGCGCCACTGCAATTCGGCCTGGTAGCGTGGGTTGTCGCTGCCGAACAGATCGGCGGTGGGCACCGCGTCGCGCTCGCTCACCTCGCTGCTGGCCTCGGGCTTGGGCAGCATCACGCCATAGGTGTCGTACTGGATCGCCCGGTAGTTGGCCTGCCCGGGATTGCCGTCGTAGCGGTAGCCGTTGTGCAGGATCAGGTAACGGCTGCCATCCGCCTGGATGTTCTGGGTGCCCTTCTCCGCCACCAGGATGGAGATGCCGCGTTCCTGGTTGCTGCTGTTGAGGTCCTTCTGCGAAATGAAGATGCCGGCCAGTTCGCCGCGATCCTTCGACAGTTCCTCGGTATAGGTCACCCGGGTACCGTCGCGCATTGCCTGGAAACGGCCCGGGACCAGGGTGTCGAACTCGGTCAGGGTATCCTGCTTGTTCAACAGCAGGGCGAACTGGTTGATGCCCTGGGGCGCCAGGAACAGGCTCAGCCAGGCCACCAGGATCGCCACCAGCAGCGCCGGGGCCATGGTATAGCCGAGCAGGCGCTTCTGACTCATGCCGGTCGCCGAGAGCACAGTCATCTCGCTTTCCAGATAGAGTCGCCCGTAGGCCAGGAGGATGCCGAGGAACAGGCCAAGCGGCAGGATCAGCTGCAGGAAGCCGGGAATCCGGAACGCCATGATCAGGAACAGCGAACCGGGGTCGAGCAACCCCTGCGCCGCTTGCGCCAGGTACTTGATGAAACGGCCACTCATGATGATCACCAGCAGCACGGCGCTGACGGCGCTCATGGTGACCAGCACTTCACGGGACAAATAACGGAAAACGATCAATCCGGACACTCCTGGGTTGCCAGGCTCTGACGGGGCCCGTCGGCCCCGTCATCACGCGTTTCCGGCCATGGCGGCATGGCGCGGAGAAAATAGCCGGCATTATCCTGCGATTCGGCGGGCCTGTCACTGCGCAGGCCGAACCAAGAGCCCGATAGACCGTCGAGGCGAACGCTCGTTCAGCGCTTGCCGATTTATTCGACGACTGTCGCTGGCTGCTCGCCGCCTTCTCCGAGATGACGGACGAACCAGTCTGCCGCAGCCTGGCTGGTGGCGTCGAAATGCTCGATGTACGGCGTGAAATGGCCGCCGGCGAGCATCAGCAGCCGCTTGGGCGGCAACGCCCGCTGGTAGGCCTCCAGGCAAAGGTCCGTGGGCGTAAGCAGGTCCCGGTCGGCAACGATCATCAGCAGCGGCGTGGGGCTGATCCGCCCAATGTGAATGCCCGGCTCGTTCTCTCGCGCCAGCTCGGCGCTACGCAGGGTCACCCGGTTGCACCAGTTCGGTGCCAGCGCCGCGCTGTCGGTGAAGAACCGGTGGGCGTCCGCGCCGGCCATCGCGCAAGGCTCGTCGGGGCTCGCGGCGACCGCCGGCAACAGCGCCGGCGGCAAGCCCTCGAAGCGCCGCTGGCGGTCCGCGTCGAAGCTTGCCAGCAATGCCGGCAACTGCTCGGCGCGGGTCCGGCGCAACGCCGAGGCATGGCCGCTGACGGTCGGCACCTGCGCCACCACGCATTTCACCCGCCGATCCAGTGCGGCCACTTCCAGCACATGTCCGCCGCTGTAGCTGGTTCCCCAGATGCCGATGCGGCTGGCGTCGACCCGGGCCTGGGCGCCCAACCAGGTGATCGCGTCGCGATAGCCACGGCGCTGCATCACCGGATCGATTTCCTGACGCGGTTCGCCGTCGCTGTCGCCGAAGTTCGGATGATCGTAGAGGAGCACGACGAAGCCGGCGGCGGCGAATACCTCGGCGTAACGGTCCAGGTACTGCTCCTTCACCCCGGAAAAACCGTGCGTCATGACGATCGCCGGCCGCTCGGCACGCGCCTCCGGCAAATACAGCCAGCCGCGCAGGGCGACACCCTCGGAGCGGAATTCCACGTTCAGTCGTTGCATGCTTGCCTCCCGGGGCAGTCGTCTAGAAACGGGCCCAGCATAGGAATCCTGCCGCGTCGGCGCCGTCCGCCAACGGACGAAGGCTACGCCGAATCGGACAAGGCGAAGTAGCGGCTCGGCGTGCTCCCGGTCAGGCGTCGGAACATGGCACTGAATGCGCTGGGCGTCTGGTAGCCGAGATCCACGGCGATCCGCGCCACCGCTTCGCCAGCCGCCAGGCGTGGCAGGGCGGCGGCTAGGCGCACCTGGTGGCGCCAATGGACGAAGGTCACTCCCAGTTCGGAGAGAAACAGCCGTGCCAGGGTCCGCGAGGACGCCCCCACGTAGCGCGCCCACTCCTCCAGCCCGCGAGGGTCGGCCGGGTTCTCCAGCAGCGCCTGGCAGATTCTTCCCAGGCGTCGGTCCGCGGGGTCGGGCAAGGCCAGGGGCTGTTCCCGCGACCACTCCAGTTCGTCCAGCAGCACCGCCATCAACCGCCCCTCCCGGCCGCGCTCGTCGTACAACAACGGCAGGCCGGCGGCGCGCACGATCAACTCGCGCCACAATGGGCTGACCATCACTCCGCGCGGCACCCGGGGGAATTCCGGCGGGCAGGACTGCGGCCGGACATAGACGGTGTGCAAGCGGACCTCGCCGCGCGCCAGCATCGCGTGGGCCATCCCCGCCGGCATCCATACCGCGCGCTGCGGCGGGACCAGCCATAGCGTGCGACCGATATGCAGTTCGATCACGCCCGACAGGGCATGGATCAACTGCGCCCGCTCGTGCCGATGCTCGGCGACCACGAAACCCGCCGGGAAGGTCTTGGCCATGACCCCGAGCGGCCGGCCGACTCGCTGGTAATCGCGTGGGTCGGTACTCCGGGCGGGATCCGCGACAGGTTTGCTGGCGGGCACGGTGCGACTCCTGCGGAACGAAACGTTCATTATAGGGACGCGGCATGGCCGCGGGTTCCCGTGCGTACACAGTCGTGCCAGACACGCCGCAGTTGTGCGACCATGTGCGGCAACGGCCGGGAGGCACCGCCAACCCGGCTCCGGCGCTGTAGAACCTCGGTTGCCATCCTCGGCATGGAACGACCCCCGCCGCAACGACTAAGCTGTCGCTGCCTGCGTCACCGCCCCGGCGGCGACCGTCAGTCCTCGGGACGAATCGTGCTCGGAACAATCGCTTACCGCTAACGGATGCCGCCCCTTGCGCCATCCCGACTGTCTGTATTGGGGACCTCTTCCATGGAATTCCTTGTTAAAAGCGTACGCCCGGAAACCCTGAAAACCGCCACCCTGGTGCTCGCCGTAGGCGAAGGCCGCAAGCTCGGCGCCAGCGCCAAGGCGGTCGACGACGCCACCGGCGGCGCCATCAGCGCAGTGCTCAAGCGTGGCGACCTGGCCGGCAAGGTCGGCCAGACCCTGCTCCTGCAGAGCCTGCCCAATCTCAAGGCCGAGCGCGTGCTGCTGGTCGGCGCCGGCAAGGAGCGCGAACTGGGCGACCGCCAGTACCGCAAGCTGGCCTCCGCCGTGCTGTCGACCCTCAAGGGCCTGGCCGGCGCCGATGCCGCGCTGGCCCTCGGCGATCTCGCGGTGAAAGGCCGCGATGCCCATGCGAAGGCGCGTCTGCTGGTGGAAACCCTGGCCGACGGCCTGTACGTGTTCGATCGCTACAAGAGCCAGAAAGCCGAGCCGCTGAAACTGAAGAAGCTGACCCTGCTCGCCGACAAGGCCGACAGCGCCGCCGTCGAGCAAGGCAGCAAGGAAGCCCAGGCCATCGCCAATGGCATGGCCCTGACCCGCGATCTCGGCAACCTGCCGCCGAACGTCTGCCATCCGACGTTCCTCGGCGAGCAGGCCAAGGGCCTGGCCAAGGAGTTCAAGAGCCTGAAGGTCGAGGTTCTCGACGAGAAGAAACTGCGCGAGCTGGGCATGGGCTCGTTCCTCGCCGTCGCCCAGGGCAGCGACCAGCCGCCGCGGCTGATCGTCCTGCAATACAACGGCGCGAAGAAGGACCAGGCCCCGCACGTGCTGGTCGGCAAGGGCATCACCTTCGACACCGGCGGCATCAGCCTCAAGCCGGGCCTGGGCATGGACGAGATGAAGTTCGACATGTGCGGCGCCGCCAGCGTCTTCGGCACCTTCCGCGCGGTGCTCGAACTGCAGTTGCCGATCAACCTGGTGGGCCTGCTCGCCTGCGCCGAGAACATGCCCAGCGGCGGAGCCACCCGTCCGGGGGACATCGTCACCACCATGAGCGGGCAGACCGTCGAGATCCTCAACACCGACGCCGAAGGGCGCCTGGTGCTGTGCGACGCACTGACCTACGCCGAGCGCTTCAAGCCGCAGTCGGTGATCGACATCGCCACCCTCACCGGCGCCTGCATCGTCGCCCTGGGCAGCAACACCTCGGGCCTTATGGGCAACAACGAAGCGCTGGTCAGGCAACTGCTCAAGGCCGGCGAGTTCGCCGACGACCGCGCCTGGCAATTGCCGCTGTTCGACGAATACCAGGAACAGCTGGACAGCCCGTTCGCCGACATCGCCAACATCGGCGGGCCGAAAGCCGGCACCATCACCGCCGGCTGCTTCCTCTCTCGCTTCGCCAAGAAATACCACTGGGCGCACCTGGACATCGCCGGCACCGCCTGGATCAGCGGCGGCAAGGACAAAGGCGCCACCGGCCGCCCGGTTCCGTTGTTGACCCAGTACCTGCTGGAACGGGCCAAGTGACCCGGGTCGATTTCTACGTGATCCCCAGCGCCGATCCGTCGGCGCGCCTGCAGGTCGCCTGCCGCCTGGCCGAGAAGGCCTGGCGGCAGGGCATGCAGGTCTACCTGCATTGCGCCGACGAGGCGCAGCGCAGCGAGTTGGACGGCCGCCTGTGGAGCTTCCGCGGCGAGGCCTTCATTCCTCACAGCCTGGCCGAGGAAGACGCCGAGGCGCCCGTCGCCCTGGGCCTGGGCGAGCCCCCGGGGAACCATCGCGACCTGCTGATCAACCTGACCCTCGAGGCCCCCGGCTTCGTCGCGAACTTTTCGCGGGTGGCCGAACTGGTGGTCGAGGAGCCGGCGATCCGCCAGGCGGCACGGGATAAATTCCGCTTCTACCGGGAGCAGGGCTATCCTCTACAGGACCATCGCCTGCCGCGTATCTGAAGTGCACGACCATGGACAGCCACAAACCGACACAACCCCCGGAGCAGTTGCTCGATGACCTGGAGTCGATCCACGACCTGCTCTACGAACGGAACGAGCCGCCCTTGCTGACCGAATCCTTCGAGCCAGACAACATTCCCCTGCTCTCCGACGTCGTCTCCCCCGGTACCGCCCCGCGCGCGCCAGAGCCGCAGGCCGCGGCACCTACCACGGCAGGGCTGGCGCCCGCCGAACAGGAGCGCCTGGACGACGAGTTGCGAGCGTCCGCCGAACTGATCCTGCAGGAAGTCATCGACGACTTCGCCCCGCAGATCGAAGCCGAACTGCGCCGCCGCCTGCAAGCCCGCCTGGGTCGCCTGCTCGGCCAACGCAACGGCTGATCCGGACGCGGCGGGCGCCCGCCGCGGCCCGCGGCCTTACCCCCGGGCCGCCATCCCCGCTATACTCCCGAACTTTCTTCGCATTTTCCCCAGCCATATTCAGCTTTGGTCCCCTTTCGCATGGACAAGACTTACCAGCCGCACGCCATCGAGACTTCCTGGTACGAGACCTGGGAGTCCAACGACTACTTCGCTCCGAGCGGCGAAGGCCAGCCCTACACCATCATGATCCCGCCGCCGAACGTGACCGGCAGCCTGCACATGGGCCACGGCTTCAACAACGCGATCATGGACGCGCTGATCCGCTACCGCCGCATGCAGGGCCGCAACACCCTGTGGCAGCCGGGCACCGATCACGCCGGCATCGCCACCCAGATGGTGGTCGAGCGCCAGCTCGGCGCCCAGGGCGTGAGCCGCCACGACCTCGGCCGGGAGAAGTTCCTGGAGAAGATCTGGGAATGGAAGGAACAGTCCGGCGGCAACATCACCCGGCAGATTCGTCGCCTGGGCTCCTCGGTGGACTGGTCGCGCGAGCGCTTCACCATGGACGACGGCCTCTCCGAAGCGGTCAAGGAAGCCTTCGTGCGCCTGCATGAAGACGGCCTGATCTACCGCGGCAAGCGCCTGGTGAACTGGGACACCAAGCTGCACACCGCGATTTCCGACCTGGAAGTGGAAAACCACGACGAGAAGGGCCACCTCTGGCACCTGCGCTACCCGCTGGTGAACGGCGCGAAGACCAGCGAAGGCCTGGATTACCTGGTGGTCGCCACCACCCGTCCGGAAACCCTGCTGGGCGACGCCGCGGTCGCGGTGCACCCGGAAGACGAGCGCTACGCCAAGCTGATCGGCCAGTTCGCCGAACTGCCGATCGTCGGCCGGCACATCCCGATCATCGCCGACGAGTACGTCGACCGCGAATTCGGCACCGGCTGCGTGAAGATCACCCCGGCCCACGACTTCAACGACTACGAAGTGGGCAAGCGCCACGACCTGCCGCTGATCAACATCTTCGACAAGAACGCCGCGGTGCTGGCCCAGGCCCAGGTGTTCCACCTCGACGGCAGCGTCAACCCGAACCTCGACCCCAGCCTGCCGCAGAGCTACGCCGGCATGGACCGCTTCGCCGCGCGCAAGGCCATCGTCGCCGAGTTCGAGGCCATGGGCCTGCTCGAGAAGGTCGACGACCACGCACTGAAAGTACCGAAGGGCGACCGCTCCGGCACCGTCATCGAGCCCTGGCTGACCGACCAGTGGTACGTCAGCACCAAGCCGCTGGCCGAAGACGCCATCGCCGCCGTGGAAGACGGCCGTATCCAGTTCGTGCCCAAGCAGTACGAGAACATGTACTTCTCCTGGATGCGCGACATCCAGGACTGGTGCATCAGCCGCCAGCTCTGGTGGGGCCACCGCATCCCGGCCTGGTACGACGAGGCCGGCAACGTCTACGTCGGCCGCGACGAGGTCGAGGTGCGCACCAAGCACAAGCTCGGCAACGAGGTCGAGTTGCGCCAGGACGAAGACGTTCTCGACACCTGGTTCAGCTCCGGCCTGTGGACCTTCTCCACCCTCGGCTGGCCGCAGCAGACCGAGTTCCTCAAGACCTTCCACCCCACCGACGTGCTGGTCACCGGCTTCGACATCATCTTCTTCTGGGTCGCGCGGATGATCATGCTCACCATGCACCTGGTGAAGAACCCCGACGGCACCCCGCAGATCCCGTTCAAGACCGTCTATGTCCACGGCCTGGTGCGCGACGGCCAGGGCCAGAAGATGTCCAAGTCCAAGGGCAACGTGCTCGACCCGCTGGACATCGTCGACGGCATCGACCTCGATACCCTGCTGCAAAAGCGCACCAGCGGCATGATGCAGCCGAAGCTGGCGGAGAAGATCGCCAAGCAGACCCGCGCCGAATTCCCCGAAGGCATCGCCAGCTACGGCACCGACGCCCTGCGCTTCACCTTCTGCTCGCTGGCCTCCACCGGCCGCGACATCAAGTTCGACATGGGCCGCGTCGAAGGCTTCCGCAACTTCTGCAACAAGATCTGGAACGCCGCCAACTTCGTCATCGAGAACACCGATGGCCAGGACACCGGGGTCAACGGCGAGCCGGTCGAGCTGTCCTCGGTCGACCGCTGGATCATCTCCCAGTTGCAGCGCACCGAGCAGGAAGTCACCCGCCAGCTCGACGCCTTCCGCTTCGATCTGGCCGCCCAGGCCCTCTATGAGTTCATCTGGGACGAGTACTGCGCCTGGTACCTGGAGCTGGTCAAGCCGGTGCTGTGGGACGAGAACGCCCCCATCGAGCGCCAGCGCGGCACTCGTCGCACCCTGATCCGCGTGCTGGAGACGGCCCTGCGCCTGGCGCACCCGTTCATGCCGTTCATCACCGAGGAAATCTGGCAACGCATCAAGGGCCAGGCCGGCAAGGAAGGCCCGACCCTGATGCTGCAACCCTGGCCGGTGGCCGACGAAGGCAGGATCGACGCCGCCGCCGAAGGCGACATCGAATGGGTCAAGGCGCTGATGCTCGGCGTGCGGCAGATCCGCGGCGAGATGAACATCTCCATGGCCAAGCGCATCGACATCATCCTCAAGAACGCCTCGCCCAGCGACCACCGCCGCCTGGCCGACAACGAGCCGCTGCTGATGAAACTGGCCAAGCTGGAAAGCATCCGCGTGCTGGAAGCCGGCGAGGAAGCGCCGATGTCCGCCACCGCCCTGGTCGGCGACATGGAAGTATTGGTGCCGATGGCCGGCCTGATCGACAAGAGCGCCGAACTGGGGCGCCTGGACAAGGAGATCCAGCGCCTGGAAGGCGAGGTCAAGCGCGTCGGCGGCAAGCTGTCCAACGAAGGCTTCGTCGCCAAGGCCCCGGCCGACGTGATCGAGAAGGAACGCGCCAAGCTCGCCGAGGCCGAACAGGCCCTGGCCAAGCTGGCCGAGCAACGGCAAAAGATCGCCGCGCTCTAACTCCAGCGCCCGCCTCCCAGAGGCGGGCGTTTTGCTTTCACTCGCTTAGAGGCATCGGTACTTCGCTGCGGAAACCGCAGACCTCGCACACCAACCGACGCCGGATCGGCCACAGCGGTACGTTGAGCAGCAGGATCCCAAGGAAGGCCAGGCGGCGGCCGTCCACCTTCCAGGCCACCTGGTCGCTGCCACAACGCAAGCACTGGAACTCGCTGCTGCCCTGCTCGGCCCGCAGCGCATCGCTTTCATCGGTGGCCAGCAGCGCCACCGCGTCTTCGCGACAGACCATGGGCACTTGCAGGCGCACGCCGCCCAGTGCGTTGGAGTACAGCCACTGCATGTTGATGGTGTGCTCGTCGGCGACGAACGCCGGAATTCCAGCGGCCTCCAGGCGGGCGCGAGCGATCTGCGCCTCCAGGGGATGGGAAAAACGGCCGATGGTCGTGAGCATGTCGCCTCCTTTCGGTCACGGCCCGACGCCGACACCTTACCCGGATCACCCCCAGCGGTAATCCCACCGCAAGAAAAAACATCAAACCTGCTGACGACTTGCGCGAAAAATGCGATGTTTCGGCCACGCTGTACCCGCACCGCCCAATCAGAACAATTCGCTACAGCGCGCCAATACAATCAGGAGATCGCCGCATGATGCAGGCCTATAAGAATAAATGGTTGCCCCTCAGTGCCCTGGCCCTTGGCATGGCCCTGTCCTTCGGCGCCAACGCCGACGAGCAGAAGTCGGTGGCCGTGACCGCCATCGTCGAGCACCCGGCGCTGGACGCCGCTCGCGACGGGGTCAAGGAGGCCCTCCAGGAGGCCGGCTACGAAGACGGCAAGAACCTCAAGTGGCAGTACCAGAGCGCCCAGGGCAACACCGGCACCGCCGCGCAGATCGCCCGCAAGTTCATCGGCGACAAGCCCGACGTGATCGTCGGCATCGCCACTCCGTCGGCCCAGGCGCTGGTGGCCGCGACCAAGAGCATCCCGATCGTCTTCAGCACCGTCACCGACCCGGTCGGCGCGCACCTGACGCCGAGCTGGGAAGCCTCCGGCACCAACGTCACCGGGGTTTCCGACATGCTCGCGCTGGACAAGCAGATCGAGCTGATCAAGAAAGTGGTGCCGGGCGCCAAGCGCATCGGCATGGTCTACAACCCGGGCGAAGCCAACTCCGTGGTGGTGGTCAAGGAGCTGAAGGAGCTGCTGCCGAAGATGGGCCTGAGCCTGGTCGAAGCCTCGGCCCCGCGTTCGGTGGACGTCAGCTCGGCGGCGCGCAGCCTGGTCGGCAAGGTCGACGCGATCTACACCAACACCGACAACAACGTGGTGTCCGCCTACGAGGCGCTGGTCAAGGTCGGCAACGACGCGAAGATCCCGCTGATCGCCTCCGACACCGACAGCGTCAAGCGCGGCGCCATCGCCGCCCTTGGCATCAACTACAAGGAGATGGGCAAGCAGACCGGCCGCATGGTGGTGCGCATCCTCAAGGGCGAGAAGCCGGGCGAGATCAAGCCGGAGACCAGCGACAACCTGCAGCTGTTCGTCAATCCCGGGGCCGCGCAGAAGCAGGGCGTGACCCTGTCCGACGAACTGCTCAAGTCGGCCGCGGAAGTCATCAAGTAAAAAAAGCGGCCGCCGGCCGCGGGCGTCCCGCCCGTGGCCGGACGGCACGATAATCCTGCCTTCACGCACTCGGTTACGAAGTCATGTCTCTGTTTTCCCTGTTCGGTGCCCTGGAGATCGGCCTGATCTTCAGCCTCGTGGCACTCGGCGTGTTCATCTCCTTCCGCCTGCTGCGCTTCCCCGACCTCACGGTGGACGGCAGCTTCCCGCTCGGCGGCGCGGTCTGCGCGACCCTCATCGCCCTTGGCTGGGACCCGTACAGCGCGACCCTGGCGGCCACCGCCGCCGGCGCACTGGCCGGGCTGGCCACCGGCCTGCTCAACGTCAAGCTGAAGATCATGGACCTGCTCGCCAGCATCCTGATGATGATCGCGCTCTACTCGATCAACCTGCGCATCATGGGCAAGCCCAACGTACCGCTGATCGCCGAGCCGACATTGTTCACCCTGCTGCAGCCGGAATGGCTCAGCGACTATGTGTTCCGCCCGCTGCTGCTGGTGTTCATCGTGATCGCCGCGAAGCTGCTGCTGGACTGGTTCTTCACCACCCAGAAAGGCCTGGCGATCCGCGCCACCGGCTCCAACCCGCGGATGGCCCGTGCCCAGGGGGTCAACACCGGCGGCATGATCCTGCTCGGCATGGCCATCTCCAACGCGCTGGTGGCGCTGGCCGGCGCGCTGTTCGCGCAGACCCAGGGCGGCGCCGATATCTCCATGGGTATCGGCACCATCGTCATCGGCCTGGCCGCGGTGATCGTCGGCGAGAGCATCCTGCCCTCGCGCCGGCTGATCCTGGCGACCCTCGCGGTGATCCTCGGTGCCATCGTCTACCGCTTCTTCATCGCCCTGGCGCTGAACAGCGATTTCATCGGCTTGCAGGCCCAGGACCTGAACCTGGTCACCGCGGTGCTGGTCACCATCGCCCTGGTGATTCCGATGATGAAGAAACGCCTGCTCGGCAAGAAGGGAGCCTGACCATGCTCAGCGCGAAGAACCTGAAGATCACCTTCAACCCCGGCACCCCCATCGAGACCCGCGCCCTGCGCGGCCTGTCGCTGGACATCCCGGCCGGCCAGTTCGTCACCGTGATCGGCTCCAACGGCGCCGGCAAGTCGACCTTCCTCAACGCGGTATCCGGCGACCTGCCGATCGACAGCGGGCAGATCCTGATCGACGACGAAGACGTCACCCGCAAGCCGGTCTGGGCCCGCGCCAACCGCGTCGCGCGGGTGTTCCAGGACCCCATGGCGGGTACCTGCGAGGACCTCACCATCGAGGAGAACATGGCCCTGGCGCAGCGTCGCGGTACCGGTCGCGGCCTCGGCAGGGCGGTGCAGGCATCGATGCGCGACGGTTTCCGGGAAAGCCTGGCGACCCTCGGCCTCGGCCTGGAGAACCGCCTCGGCGACCGCATCGGCCTGCTCTCCGGCGGCCAGCGCCAGGCCGTCAGCCTGCTGATGGCGGCGCTGCAGCCGTCGCGCATCCTGTTGCTCGACGAACACACCGCGGCGCTCGACCCGCGCACCGCCGACTTCGTCCTGCATCTCACCGCACGGATCGTCGCCGAGAAGAAACTCACCACCATGATGGTCACCCACAGCATGCGCCAGGCGCTGGACGTGGGCGAGCGCACGGTGATGCTGCACCAGGGCCAGGTGGTGCTGGACGTCTCCGGCGAGCAACGCAAGGGCCTCGACGTACCGGACCTGCTGGCGATGTTCGAGAAGGTGCGCGGCGAGAAGCTCGCCGACGACGCCCTCCTCCTCGGCTGACAGGGCCACGGCGCCTCTCCGCTGCGAAGCGGGGAGGCGCCGTCGACCTGCAGCAGATCAAGGCGCGATCCGCGTCCGTCTGCCACACTCGCAGGCATCCTCCCGCTCAGATGCCCGCATGAACCTCGAACTGCTCTGGGTGGTCGGCCTGCTCGCCACCACCGTCGCCCTCTTCATCCACAACCGCCTGCGCCTGGACGTGATCGCCCTACTGGTGATCATGGCCTTCAGCGTCAGCGGAACCCTTACCCTCAACGAAGCCCTGGCCGGCTTCAGCGATCCCAGCGTGATACTGATCGCCGCGCTGTTCGTGATCGGCGAAGGCCTGGTGCGTACCGGGGTGGCCTACCAGGTCGGCGACTGGCTGATCGCCCGCGCCGGCAGCAGCGAAGCGCGCCTGCTGGTACTGCTGATGCTGGCGGTGGCCGGGCTGGGCTCGGTGATGAGTTCCACCGGGGTGGTGGCGATCTTCATCCCGGTGGTCCTGAGCATCGCCGCCAAGCTGAAGATCCCTCCGGGCCGGCTGATGATGCCGCTGGCCTTCGCCGGACTGATCAGCGGCATGATGACCCTGGTCGCCACACCGCCGAACATGGTGGTCAACAGCGAGCTGGCGCGCGAGGGTCATGCCGGCTTCGGCTTCTTCGCCTTCACCCCGATAGGCCTGATGGTGCTCGCCATCGGCGTAGCCTACATGCTGCTCACGCGCAACTGGCTGAACGCCGCCAGCCCGGCGGAAGTCGGCGCGCC
The DNA here is from genome assembly GCF_037574965.1 of Pseudomonas sp. KBN12P06040. Lineage (NCBI taxonomy): Bacteria > Pseudomonadati > Pseudomonadota > Gammaproteobacteria > Pseudomonadales > Pseudomonadaceae > Pseudomonas > Pseudomonas sp. KBN12P06040. Next base: position 1,230,426 of record NZ_JBBELS010000001.1, on the reverse strand, counting down.
GAAGGCACGGCGGACCCTGCGCGACCTGATCCGCGACTATCGCCTGGCCGGCCGCGAACGGCGCCTGCAGGTCCAGCTCGGCTCGCCGTTGATCGGCAGCACCCTGGAAGAACTGCAACTGCGCACCCGCCTGGGCGCCAACGTGGTCGGCCTGGAGCGGGTGCGCAAGTTCCACAGCGAGGTGGTCAAGGTCGGCGGCAGCACCGAGCTGAAGGCGGGCGACGTGTTGCTGCTGGACGTCTTCGCCCCTCCGGAGGACATGGACCGGCGCTGCGCCGAGCTGAACCTGGTGCGCCTGCCGTTCCGCGCCAGCTACTTCATCGACCAGTCGCGGGAGGTCGGCATGGCCGAGGTGACTCTGCCGCCGGACTCCACCCTGCTCGGCAAGAGCGTCCTGGAGCTGGGCTTCCGTTCGCAGTACGGGCTCAACGTAGTCGGCCTGCGTCGCGACCACGAAGCGCTCACCGACGGCATGCTGGAAGAGAAGCTGCGCCTGGGCGATACCCTGCTGGTGATCGGCGCCTGGAAGGCGATCCGCCAGTTGCAGGGACGCAACCGCGATTTCCTGGTGCTCAGCCTGCCGGCGGAGATCGACGAGGTGGCGCCGGCCCTGAGCAAGGCGCCGCACGCCCTGCTCAGCCTGGCCGTGATGGTGGCGCTGATGGTCAGCGGAGTGGTTCCCAACGTGGTCGCGGCGCTGGTCGGCTGCCTGTTGATGGGCCTGTTCCGTTGCATCGACATGGACGGCGCCTACCGCGCCATCCATTGGCAAAGCCTGGTCCTGATCGTCGGCATGCTGCCCTTCGCCCTGGCCCTGCAGAAGACCGGCGGTATCGACCTGGTGGTCTCGCTGCTGGTCGACGCCCTCGGCGACGCCGGCCCGCGCGTGCTGCTGGCCAGCCTGTTCCTGCTCACCGCGGCCATCGGCCTGTTCATCTCCAACACCGCTACCGCGGTGCTGATGGCGCCGATCGCCATCGCCACCGCCAACCAGATCGGCGCCTCGCCCTACCCCTTCGCCATGGTGGTGGCGGTGGCGGCCTCGGCAGCCTTCATGACGCCGATTTCCTCGCCGGTGAACACCCTGGTGCTGGGCCCTGGCCAATACCGCTTCGGCGACTTCGTCCGGATCGGCGTGCCATTTACCCTGCTGGTGATGTTCGTCTGCGTGCTGGTGATTCCGTGGCTGTTTCCATTGTGACCGGGCCAGGAGCGCGCCGCTCGGCAGAAACACTGGCCAGCCTCCGGCGGATGTGAATAATGCCCGCCTCGCCGTCACGGAAACCGAGAACATGCCCCGCCCGACCAGCCCGCATCCCGACGCCGAGCGCAAGAGCGCCAGCCCGCTGCACCCGCGCAATCGCCACCTGGGACGCTACGACTTTCCGCGCCTGATCGCCGGCAGCCCGGAACTGGAGCGCTTCGTCATCCTCAATCCGTACGGCAGGCAGAGCATCGACTTCGCTGATCCGGCGGCGGTGAAAGCCTTCAACCGCGCGCTGCTGCAACAGTTCTACGACGTACGCGAGTGGGATATACCCGATGGTTACCTGTGCCCGCCCATTCCCGGTCGCGCCGACTACCTGCACTACCTGGCCGACCTGCTCGGCGCCAGCCACGATGGCCTGATTCCACGCGGTCCCAGCCTGCGTGCGCTGGACGTCGGAACCGGAGCCAACTGCATCTACCCCCTGCTCGGCCACCACGAATACGGCTGGCGCTTCGTCGGCGCCGACATCGACCCGCAATCGCTGGCCTCGGCCGCTGCGATCCTCGCCGCCAACCCACGCTTCGCCGCTGCCATCGAGTTGCGCCGGCAGCCTGATCGCAGGCAGATATTCCAGGGCCTGATCGGCGTCGATGAGCGCTTCGACATGACCCTCTGCAACCCGCCCTTCCACGCCTCGCTGGACGAAGCCACGCGCGGCAGCCGGCGCAAGTGGAAGAACCTCGGCAAGCTCGACCCGACCCGTACCCTGCCGCTACTGAACTTTGGCGGCCAGGGCGCCGAGCTGTACTGCGAGGGCGGCGAAGCGGCCTTCCTGGCCAGCATGGCCGAGGAAAGCCGGGCGTTCGCCACGCAGGTGTTCTGGTTCACCACCCTGGTGTCCAAGGCGAGCAACCTGCCGAACCTCCAGGAGCGCCTGAAGACGTTGGGCGCCAGCGATATCCGCGTGGTGGACATGGCCCAGGGACAGAAGCAGAGTCGCTTCGTCGCCTGGACCTACCTCGACAAGAAGCAGCGCCGGGCCTGGCGCAAGGAGCGCTGGACAGCAGCCCTCCTGGAACCACTGGGCGAATAGCCAGCACGCCTCGCCACCCGGCTCCGCTGCCGAGCCCAAAAACGGACACCCCATCGCCTATCAGGATCGGCCACCGTTTTTCCACTGGAATCGGCAGCGGCAAAACCTAAAAAAAGAGAACCCCGATTAACAGTTTCTCCGGGCTGGCACTGCTCTAATGGCTGCCTCCAGTGACTCGGAACACGCCATGAATCCACTCTACCGCGCCACCATCCACCAGCTTTTTCTCGCTCTCGATCTCCCGACGCCCAATGACGAGGAGAGCGTACTCAGCCTGCAGGTGGGCCCGCATCTCTGCCATCTGGCAGAACATCCGACCGATCACCTGTTGATGTTCACCCGCCTGGAAGGACAAGGAGACGCTACGGCCAGCGAGCAGAACCTGTTCAGCCAGGACCCTTGCAAGCCGATCCTGGGCCGCGACCCCGAAAGCGGCGAACGGCTGCTCTGGAACCGCCAGCCCTTGCAGTTGCTGGACAGGGCCCAGATCCACCATCAACTCGAACAACTGGTCGCCGCCGCCGAAGAGCTGCGCTGAGCCCAGTCGGGCGAAAGGAGCCGATGCCGCAGGTTCTGCTTTCCTCGAAGAACCCCGGGGCTGAACTCCAGTGACCATGCCGAGCCAGCCGGAGCACCTGTCCTCGAGGCAGCCGGCTGCCACTGCCCGGGGGCAGTTCCAGCTGCGTCAGCCCATGCAGCGCGTGCGAACAGAGGGGAGCCGAGGGACCGGGTGGCAGGAGCGAGATGCGACTTCGCGCTATCGACGGGCGTCCGGCTCGCTCCACCGTCGCCGTCCTCGCGCCCTGCGCCCTCGTACCGGCAGTCCCCGTCAGCTTCAGCGGACGTTGAGCACGAAGAAGTTCGCCAGCACCCAGACCACCAGCAGCAGGTGGGTCAGTTGCAATCCCTCCTGGCGGATCCAATAGCCGAACCAGAGCCCGCCCAGCAGCATGCCGAAGAGGAAGCCGAGGGCCGCGCTCAGGGCCAGGTTGAGCCAGGGCCGGGCCGTCTCCAGGCCGGCGCCGAACAGCAGTTCGTAACAGCCGGTCCAGGCCGTGACGACGGCAGCGACCTGCAGCGCGACGATGATCGACAAGGCCAGGCGGTGCATGAGCGGCGAGCGCACCGCCCGCGCCAGCAAGGGCATGTCGATCGCGGGCGGCTGGGCCAGGGGAGCCATCGACATAGTCACGCCGATCGCCCCCACCGAGCTGGCGAAGGCCTGCAGGTTGTTGATCAGGGCGAGGCTCAGCCACAGGGCGAAGCCGAGGCAGCAGGTGAGCTGGAAGATCATCAATGAAGTCTGGGTGTCCATTCCGGGTCCTTTGCAGAGTACGGGCGGTCGTCGCTCGACGCCCTTCCGGCGCCAACGAGCGCAGGGCCTGCGCTGATCGGGAGGAACGGCGGGAACGCCGGATGGCACTCTAGGACCTGAACCTAACTTGAGGTCAACAGCGACGGCAGGTCTCCGTCGTCCCGGATTGACAAATCGGAAATTCCCGATATCCTCGCCGCCATGGACCTGCTCGAAACATTCAAAGCCCTGTCGAATCGGACACGCCTGGAAATCCTGAAAGGCCTGAAGGACCCGGCGAAGAACTTTCCTCCGCAGGACGAGGGCGACGTCGACACCGTGGGCGTCTGCGTCAGCAGTATCCAGGAGGGCGTCGGCCTGTCGCAGTCGACCGTGTCCGATTACCTGGCGATCCTGCAACGGGCGGGCCTGGTCGAAGTCAGGCGGATCGGCCAATGGACCTACTACAAGCGCAACGAAGCGAATATCCGTGCCCTCGTCGAGCTAATCGGCGCGGAACTGTAGTTCTTTCTACACCACAATATATCGAAAATTCCCGATATCCCTTTTTACCGAAACGAGGATATGCAATGAAAGCGTTGATACTCAAGGCGTTTGGCGGTCCGGAATCCTTCGAGCTGCGCGAAGTGCCCAAACCGGTGCCGCAGGCGGGACAGGTATTGGTGCGGGTCCATGCGACCTCGATCAATCCGCTGGACTACCAGGTCCGTCGCGGCGACTACCCCGACCTGGTAGCGCTTCCGGCCATCACCGGGCATGACGTGTCCGGCGTCGTCGAAGCGGTAGGGCCGGGAGTGACCGCCGTCGCACCGGGAGACGAGGTCTGGTACACCCCGCAGATCTTCGAAGGCCAGGGCAGCTATGCCGAGTACCACCTGGCAGCGGAAGGCATCATCGGCAGGAAGCCCGCCGCGCTGAGCCACCTGGAGGCGGCGAGCCTCAGCCTGGTCGGCGGCACGGCCTGGGAAGCGCTGGTCACACGCGCGGCGCTGAGGGTCGGCGAAAGCATCCTGGTGCATGGCGGCGCCGGCGGCGTCGGGCATGTCGCGATCCAGTTGGCGAAGGCCATGGGAGCCCGGGTCTTCACCACAGTGCGCGAGGTCAACTTCGAGTTCACCCGCCAGATGGGCGCCGATGTGCTCATCGACTACCAGAAGCAGGACTACGTCGAGGCCATCCTGCGGGAAACCGGAGGCCACGGCGTCGACGTGGTGTTCGACAGCATCGGCGGCGACACCCTGTCGCGCAGCCCCGAGGTACTCGCGCAGCTCGGCCGCGTGGTCAGCATCGTCGACCTCGCCCAGCCGCAGAACCTCCTCCAGGCCTGGGGCCGGAACGCGAGCTATCACTTCGTCTTCACCCGGCAGAACCGCGGCAAGCTCGACGAGTTGAGCGCCCTGGTCGAGCGCGGCCGGTTGCGCCCGCATGTCGGCGCCGTCTATTCGCTTGCCGACATCCCCCTCGCCCACGCCCGCCTGGAGAGTCGCGACAATGGCATCCGGGGAAAAATCGCGATCGCGGTCGAGCCGTCGGTCGATCCCGCACAGGCGTTCGCCCGCTGACGCCACGGCGCGGAACGGGCCCCGATCGCGGCCCGCCCCGGCATGTGCCCGGTACCGACCCGCAGCACCCAGGTCGGGGCGGCCAGCCGACGAACCGAGGCCGGGCGCAGGCGGAATCGAGCCGTTCGAGGGGCGCCAGCCTGGCCCCTCGCGGGCTCAGACCGGCGGCGTCTCGAGGAACACCGGCAACCCTTCCGCATAATCCGAATAGCTTGCCAGTTCCGGGTATTCGCTGGCGGCGACCCGCTCCGCGACCACCAGTTGGCTGAAGCGCCAGGCCACTGCAACAGTCACCCCGACCAGCTCGATGCCGCCGTCGCGTGCCAGCGGCTCCTGGCGCAGCGCTGCCTCCAGCCAGTCGTAGGCCGCCAGCAACTGCCCCTCCACCCGCTCCAGCCAGGGGCCATGGCGGCGTTCCTCGGGACGCAGGTTCAGTTCGTAGTAGATCTGCACGGATTTCTCGCAGGCCACCAGCGCCGCGCCGATCAGACTCAGCGCCCGTGCACGGGCCTGCGGCCGTTGCGGCAGCAGACTGCGTTCGCGGCCGGCCAGGCACTCCAGGTAATCGAGGATCAGGCTGGAGTCCATCAGCACGGTGCCATCGTCCAGCACCAGCGTGGGCGCCTTGACCATCGGGTTGAACAGGCTGAACGCCTCGAAATTGCGGAACACCGACAGCGGCCGGTGCTCGTAGGGCAGGTCCAGCAGGCGCAGGGCGATGGCGACCCGGCGCACAAAAGGCGAATCCAGCATACCGATCAGTTGCATCGCGGCATCCTTTGTCGATGATTAAGCGCCGCTAAGAGGGCGACGCCTGGGAAAATCACTCTAGTCGTTGCACAACGCGAAAAATATCGAGATAAATTCAGCGAACCCTTTAGAAAAACTTACATGAGCGACCTCCCTCCCCTCACCGCGCTGCGCAGCTTCGAAGCGGTCGCCCGGCTCGGCAGCATCAGCCAGGCCGCCAGCGAGCTGCACGTCACCCACTCGGCGATCAGCCAGCAGATCAAGCTGCTGGAAAACCTCCTCGGCCTGGCCCTGTTCGTCCGCGAGGGGCGCGGCCTGCGCCTGAGTGAGAACGGCCGGTTCTACGCCCTGCAGGTACGCGCCTCTCTGGGCGAGATCGCCGACGCCACGCGGGTGGTGCGGGCGCGTCCGCGGGAGGGCGAGCTGGTGGTCACGGTGATGCCGTCCTTCGGCCTGAACTGGCTGCTGCCGCGCCTGCCGCGCTTTCGCGAGCGCCATCCGCACTGTCGCGTGCGGCTGGTGGCCAGTCTCGACGTGCAGAACCTGCGCCAGGGCCTGGCCGACCTCGGCGTACGCATCGGCAAGGGCGACTGGGAAGGGGTCGGTCGGGAACGCCTGTTCGACGACGAGTTGCTGATGGTCGCCGCGCCCGACTTCAACGGCGGCCGCCTGCCGCGCACGCCGAGCGAGATCGTCGCCTGCCCTACCCTGCGCTCCACCGAATCCTGGGCACTCTGGTGCCAGCGTGCCGGCGTGGCGGAACCGCAGCACGGACTGCTGATCAACGACTCGAACCTGCTGCTGGAAGCCGTGCGCCTGGGCCAGGGCATCGCCCTGGAGCGTCGCAGCCTGGTCGCCGGCGCCCTCGCCGAGGGCCGCCTGGTGCAACTGGGCGACATCCGCGTGCCCTACCCCTATCCCTACTGGCTGGTCTGGCCGCAGCGCGAGCCGCCGAGCGACCGCCACCAGGCCTTCGCCGACTGGCTGCGCGAGGAGGCCCGGCGCTACCAGGCCGAGCAACCGCCGCTCAGCGAATGAAGTTGCGGCTGATCTCGCGGAAGCGGTCGCTGCCGGCGCGTTCCATCCATTCGAAGGCGACCATCTCCCGCGACACGATCATCGCCCCGGCCTGGCGCATCCGCTCCACGGCCAGCGCCTTGTCGCTCGGCCGCCGCGAGCCGATCGCCTCCTCCACGACGAACACTTCGCGACCACGGCCAAGCAGGTCGAGCACGGTCTGCAGCACGCAGACGTGCGCCTCGCTGCCGCAAACCACGAACTGCCGGCGGTCGCCGCCGGGCGCGCGCAGCAGGGCGCCGTCGGCGGCGGCCGAGAAGTCCAGCTTCTCGAGGATCTGCGTGGCGTCCAGCTCATCGCGCAGGGGCGCCACCGTCGGCCCCAGGCCCTTGCTGTACTGCTCGCTGGCCAGCACCGGCACGCCCAGTGCGCGGGCCACGCGCAACAACCACTGGCTGTACTCGACCAGCGCCGGGCCGTCGTCGATGGCCGGCAGCAGGCGTTCCTGGATATCGACCACCAGCAGGGTCGAGGTTGCGGCGCGGATCAGCATGGCGTCCTCCTTCGGTTCGACGTCTCGGTTCGTCTGTCTTAGGCTTGCACGGCACGGGCGCCATGGACAGCGCGTCCTCCCACAACCCTAGCAGGAGCCTGCGATGAATATCAGCCTGCATTTCGAATCGCGCCTGCAGGCCAGCCCCGAACAGCTCTGGCGGTGGATCACCTCGGTTGACGGGATACTCCGCGAGATACGCCCGTTGCTGAGCATGAGCGTACCGCCCGGTATCCACAGCCTCGAAGACCTGGAGGTGGTGCCCCGGCGCCCGCTGTTCCGCAGCCACATGCGCCTGTTCGGCTTGCTGCCGCTGGGCACTTCGCAACTGACCCTGCTGGAGCTGACGCCCGGCCGCGGCTTCATCGAACAGTCGCCGATGACCGGCATGCGCCTCTGGCGCCACGAGCGACGCATCCTGCCGGCTCCGGGCGAGGCCGGGGAATGCCTGCTGGTCGACCAGTTGACCGTGCGCCCGCTATTCGCCGCCGGGCTGGTACGCTGGTTCCTCACCCGCATCTTCCGGCATCGCCACCGGGTGCTCTGCCGGCAGTTCCGCACGGACCGCCGGTGACCCTCGGCTACGCTGAGGAGTACGCCCGCCCGCATCCGCCATACCCTTCTGGAGAGCAGCACAAGGACCGCTCATGAATCGCATCAAGCACCTGCTCAAGGACCTCGCCATCCTGATCCGCGCCAACCTCTGGCTGATCCCGGTGATCGCCGCCCTGGTCGCCGCGGTGTTCTATTTCGTCGCCCCGCCGCCGCCGATGAGCGCGACCATGGCCACCGGCGCCGAGGGCGGCGGCTACGCCGTGTTCGCCGGCAAGCTCCGGGAAAAGCTCAAGGAGCAGGGCTTCGAACTGAAGCTGGTGCCCAGCGCCGGCTCGCGCGACAACCTGGAGCGCCTGCTCGGCACCGGCGAGGTCGACATCGCCCTGGTCCAGAGCGGCCAGGAGCGCCAGCTCGAAGCCGGGCAGGCGCGCCAGTTGCAGACCCTCGGCGCGGTCTACCAGGAGCCGCTCTGGCTGTTCCACCGCAGCAACGTGCACATCGACCAGCTCAGCGACCTGCTGCACCTGCGCCTGGCCATCGGCAGCGACGGCAGCGGCACCCGCGCCGCCACCGAGGCGATCCTGCAGGCCAACGACATCGCCCCGGGACACTATCCGATCACCTGGGAAGCCCGCGGCGGCAACGCGGTGGTCGACGACCTGCTGGCCGGCAAGCTGGACGCGGCGTTCATCGTCGGGCCGGCGGAGAACCCGGCGATCCAGAAATTGGCCGACAACGACCAGCTTCGCCTGGTCAACTTCCGCCGCAGCGCCGCCTACGAGGCGCGCCTGCCGTTCCTCAAGCGGGTCGAGGTCGGCGAAGGCCTGCTCAACCTGCCGCGCAACGTGCCGGAACGAAACATCAGCACCCTGTCGCCGGTGGCCACCCTGGTGATCAACGAGCGCTTCCACCCGGCGTTGATCCCGCTGGTACTGGAAGCCGCGCGCGAGGTGATGAAGGACGGCAGCCTGCTCGACAAGCCCGGCGCCTTCCCCAGCGCCGAGCCGCGCACCCTGCGCCTGCACGAGGACGCCGAGCGCTACTACAAGAGCGGCCTGCCGCTGCTGCAGCGCTACCTGCCGTTCCGCATCGCCTCCCTGGCGGACCGCTACATCATCCTGCTGATCCCGTTCATCGCCATCCTCATCCCGCTGATGAAGTCCATCGGCCCGCTGTATCGCTGGCGCATCCGCGCGCGCATCTACCGCTGGTACCGCTACATCCGCGACATCGACCGCAAGCTCGACAGCGGCACCGACGCCGAGCAACTGAGAAGCGAGATCGAGCGGCTGGAGAAACTGGAGAGCGAGCTGAACACCGTGGAGGTGCCGCTCTCCTACTACCACGAGCTGTACGAGCTGCACCTGCACCTGAACTTCGTGATCAAGCGCCTGCACGGTCTGCAGGAACGCCAGGCGACGCAGGCAGAAGCCGGCAACCTCGGGTAAACTGGCCGATCCGCGGGCGCGCCAGCGGCGTGTCCCGCAGCGTCGCGGAAACCTGCGCGGCGCCGCCGATTACCTGAAAGGTCGAACCTGACATGCCGATCCATCACGCCATCGTCCACCTGATCGAGAAGAAGCCCGACGGCACCCCGGCCGTGCTCCACGCGCGCGACGCCGAGCTGGGCGACTCCCAGGCCATCGAGAACCTGCTGGCCGACCTCAACGAAAGCTACAACGCCAAGAACAAGGCCTGGGGCTTCTTCCAGGGCGAGTCCGGGGCCTACCCGTTCAGCGGCTGGCTCGGCGAGTACCTGGAGGGCGACCGCGACTTCGTCGGCTTCAGCCGCGAAGCGGTCGAGCACCTGCAAAAGCTGATGGAGGAGTCCAATCTCTCCACCGGCGGCCACGTCCTGTTCGCCCACTACCAGCAAGGCATGACCGACTACCTGGCGATCGCCCTGCTGCACCACAGCGAAGGCGTGGCGGTGAACGAGTCGCTGGAGGTCACCCCGTCGCGCCACCTGGACCTCGGCCAGTTGCACCTGGCCGCGCGGATCAATATTTCCGAATGGCGCAACAACAAGCAGTCGAAGCAGTACATCTCGTTCATCAAGGGCAAGGGCGGGAAGAAGGTCTCCGACTATTTCCGCGACTTCATCGGCTGCCAGGAAGGGGTGGATTCGCCGAGCGAGACGCGCACCCTGCTGAAAGCCTTCAGCGATTTCGTGGAAAGCGAGGACATGGCCGAGGAACAGGCCCGCGAGAAGACCGAGACGCTGGTCGACTACGCCACCTCGCAGGCGCGCATCGGCGAGCCGATGACCCTCGACGCGCTTTCGGAACTGATGGACGACCAGCAACCGCGGGCGTTCTACGACTACATCCGTAACAAGGACTACGGCCTGTCGCCGGAAATCCCGGCGGACAAGCGCACCCTCAACCAGTTCCGCCGCTTCACCGGCCGCGCCGAAGGCCTGTCGATCAGCTTCGAGGCGCACCTGCTGGGCTCCAAGGTGGAATACGACGAAGAGCGCGACATGCTGATCATCCGCCAGTTGCCGACCCAGTTGAAGGACCAGCTCAAGCGGCGCATGGACTGACCCGCGCCGCCCCGGAGCGCCGCCGGCGCTCCCTTTCCCTCCTCAGCCGCAGGCCCAGTCGAAGCGCATGTCGCGGAAATCGAGCTGGGCGTTGCCGCCGCCGAAGTTGTAGCCGCCCAGGTATTCCTCGAACTCTACGTAGAAGGGACTCATCTCCGGCACACCCTGCACCGGACGCATGGTGCCGCCGATATGGTTCGGCAGGTGCCCTTCCACCCAGGGATGCTCGCGGTAGTTGTCGCGCTCGATCTTGCCGTCCAGCCAGTAGTGCGGCAGCTGGTAGCCGCCGTCGCCGTATTCGCTGGGCACCACCCCGGCGTTGGGGTCTTGCGCCCGCGCCGTCCAGCGCAGCGGGTAGCGCTGCTGGTGGCCGGCCGCGGGGCGACCACCGAGGGCGCGCAGCAGGTAGTAGTCGTCCTCCGCCCAGTCCGGCACGAAGCTGGCCGCCGAACCAGCCTCCAGCCACTGCGGCGGCTCGGTCTGCGCCAGCAGCGGGTTGCCCGCCGGCAGCGCCGGCGGCTGGCAGGGCGCGCCGCTGAATTCAGCGGCGTCGAGCAGGATCAACGCATAGGCACCGCCGAGGATGTCCTCCATCCGGTGCAGACGCGGATGGCTATTGCGCCCGGCCTCCCAGAACGGCCGCAGTTCCGCGTCGGCCGGCGGTTGCGCGGGCGGATCGATGAGCATCTCGCGAATGCCGTCGACGCTGGTCGGTCCACCGTCGTTCTGGTCCGGGGCGAGGGAGAAGAAGCTCAGCGCGACGATCTCCGGGCCATGCACCCGGTAGTCCTCCGGCAGCAGCAGGGTGAAGCCGTGCATCAGCGGATAGCCGGTGTCCGGATCCAGCGGCCACTGCTCCGGACGGATGCCCGGCGGCAGGCCGAAGCACCAGCCGTGGTTGGCTTCGCCGGCGTGCGCGGCGTCGTTGACGATTTCGATGTCGTAGGCGTTCATGGCCACTCCCTGGTCGGTTTTTCCTGGTCCCGGCCACGCCGGCCGGGTGTCGCAGTGTAAAACGGAGTCCCCCGCAGGCGAAGGACTTTCAGCCCAGGCCCACGCCGAGCGCGGTACCCAACCCATAGGTGAAGGCCGCGGCAAGGGTACCGACCAGCACCTGGCGCAACGCCGAGAACGCCAGCGGCCGCCCGGTGAAACGGGCGGTGACCGCGCCGCTGAACAGCAGCGCAAGCAGGCTGAACAGCAGGCTTGCGACCAGCGCCGCGGCACCGTCAAGGAACAGGAACGGCGCCACCGGCACCAGAGCGCCAAGGGAAAACAGCAGGAACGACGTACCCGCCGCGTTCCACGGGTTGCCGCCCAACTCCGTCGGATCGATGCCGAGGGCCTCGCGGGACAAGGTGTCCAGCGCGCCACGACCGTCGTTCATCAGTTGCAGGGCCACGCGCCGGGCGGACACCTCGCTCAGCCCCTTGGCGGTGAAGATATCGATCAGTTCCTGGGTCTCGGTGTCCGGGCAGAGCCTGAGCAAGCGTTCTTCCTCGGCGATGCGCTTGCTCGCCATCTCGCGGGCGTTGGTCACCGACAGCCACTCGCCGAGGGCCATCGAGCAGGCCCCGGACACCAGTCCGGCCATCCCGGTGAGGACGATGGACGAATGCGCCATGCTCGCACCCGCCACGCCCATCACCAGGCACAGGTTCGACACCAGGCCATCGTTGGCGCCGAGCACCGCGGCGCGCAGCTTGGTGCCAGCGTCGCGGTCCGGCCTCGCCTCGGGCAACGCGCACTGCGGCGGATCGGCGTCCGGGCGCGGCGGCGGGGTCTCCGCCGGCATGCCTCAACGCGCCTCGATGCGAAAGCCCAGGCGCGGGAAATGCACATGCACGGTACCCGCCCGCGGGTCTTCGCGGCGCAGGATGAGTTCCTCGCTGCCGGCGAAGAGCAGTTCGCCCTGTACCGCGTCGACACCGTAGTCGGTGGCGGCGATGGCGACCGCCTGGCCGGGCCGGAAACCGTTGGGGTCGCTGAAGGATTCGTCCGGCAATGCCGCGGGCTGGCTGCCGCGAGCCACCTCCAGGGCTTCCTCCGCACTCATCTCGGCTGGCGCGCCATGGCCGAAGCCGAGCACCCGGCCCAACCAGGCCTGCACCTGCGGGTAATCGTCGACCAGCGGCGCGGTGACCGGCGTGCCCTTGAGGAACCACAGGCAGTGCGCCACGGCGAAGTCGGCGACGGACGCTTCGCCGAACAGGAAATCGCCGTCCTCGCGCGACAACTGGCGCTCCAGTCGCGCCATGAATGCCGGCCACTGGTGGCGCGCCTGTTCCAACGGCAGGCGGCCGGCGCTGCCGCCGCTGAATAGCTGGCTGCGATCGGCCATGAAGGCCTTGAGGAATTCCGGCGGCAGCTTGCCGAAGCGCACGGCGATGGACTCCGGGGCGAACGCCAGGCTTACCGCGTGCTGGAACAGCACCGCGTCGGCCCACTGGGCGAAGCTCGCGGCGACCATCTCCTGGCCTTCGGGGAACAGCGCCGGGACCGCCTTTTCCTGCTCCAGGCGACGGGCGATCAACGCGGTATCGCAATACACATCGGCGCCGACCTGCAACACCGGGGTCTTCCGATAGCCGCCGGTCAGCGCCACCAGGTCCGGCTTGGGCATCACCGGCGGAATCATCACCGAGCGCCAGGACAGTTGCTTGAAACCGAGCAGCAGGCGCGCCTTCTCGGCGAAGGGCGAAGTGGGATAGTGATGCAGGATCAGCTCTGACATGGGCGCCTCCGGGCGGATGTGAGGCACCAGCTTAGCGCGGCTGGGAAAACGCGCCTATGACAATCCGGGACATGAAGGGCACCCCATCGCCTGGCCCGATGGGCCTGGCGATGGGCGCGCTCAATCCAGCCGGCACCCCTGGCGGGTGATGGTCATCCGCCGGTACGCCGCACGCGGCGCCTCGCGCGCCTCCAGGGCGGCGAGGAACTCCCGGGGTCGGTCCAGCGGCAGGCCGGTGAGGAAGGCGCTATCCAGCTCCCACCAGCGTGAGGCGAGCAGGCCCTCGATGATCTCCGGCGGATGCCGGTAGCGGATCACCTGCGCCGGAGTCCCGGCGACGATGGCATAGGGCGGCACGTCGCGAGTGACCACAGCGCGCGTGGCGATGATCGCCCCAGTCCCGACCTTGACCCCTTCCATCACCATCGCGCTGTGTCCGATCCAGACGTCGTGGCCGATTTCCGCGTAGCTCAGCGCCGGCTCGTAGCGCAGCGCGGTGCCGGTGTGCTGGAAGGGGTGGCTGCTCACCCAGTCGCTGGGATGGGTATGTTTTTCCTGGCCGATGAAGCAGTCCGAGCCGATCGAGCAGAAACGCCCGATGGACGCCACCAGGGACAGGTCGGTGCCGCTGCGCACATAGCTGTAGGCGCCGATCTCCAGCCTCGGCGGGACGATGCGCAGGTGGCCGAGTTCGACCTGCTCCTCGAGCACCAGCGTGGTGCGCTTGCCGACACTGGCCGGGCCGCCGGCCAGCTTGCAGCCGCGGCGGCGGATCCAGCGTTTCCACCAATGATTCTTCAGGTAACCCACGAATACCCCATGACCGCAGATGAACGTCCTAGATTGCCGGCTCGCCGACCTCGCGCAACACCGGTACGCCGACCAACAGGCGCTCCTTGGCGCGCTTGCTCAGGGCCTTGATCGCCCGCTCGCGGCGCAGGGCGTCGCCCTTGCTGGCGCAGGCCTCGACGTAGACCAGCGCGCGGGCGGGGCTGGAATGGAAGAACCGCGCGCCCTTGCCGCTGCAATGAGTGTCGAAGCGGCGCAGCGGATCGTCGCTGATGCCGCAGTACAACGCGCCGTTTTCCGCCCTCACCAGGTAGACCGACCAACACTTCCCGATCGCCGCCGTGGCGGCCGTCGCCTCACTCACTCCAGACCCGCTCCCGCATCCGCTCGCAATACGCCACCAGGCGCGGATAGCCTCGCGCCACATGGCTGAGCGGGGTATCCAGGGTCGCCTCGATGAGGTTGGCGAGGATACCGTAAGCGGCAGCATCGGCGCTGCACGGATGTTCGCCGCCGTAGTACGGGACCTGGCCAAGCAGGCCGTCGAGGGCATCGAGGTCGTCGCGGGCGAAGGCCAGCAGTTCGTCCCTGCCGTGGACCCCGAGTCCCTGCGCCCTGAGGGTAGCGCGGACCTTGCGGCGCATGGCCCAGGCCACCGCGTCGCGCACGCCGAATGGCAGCGAGCCGAAGAACACCGGCTTGAGCACGCGCCAGCTGTCCTCGTCGAACCAGCGGAAATACAGCATCAGGTAGTACAGGTGTTCGTCGCACAGGCGCGTGATCGCCCGTGCCCAGCCCTTGCCCCGGGCGTCCAGGCCAGCGTCGAGAGTGACCCCGTAGCGCTCGCCGAGGGTACGGATGACGATCTCGCTGTCGCCGATCGCCTCGCCCTCGATACGCACGTAGGGCAGCTTGCCCTTGGGCGCCTTGCGTGGGTCGCTGACGACCTTCACCTGGTACTCCAGGCCGGCCAGGCGCAACCAGGTTTCCAGTTTCAGGCAGTAGGGACTGGCATTGGGTACGTTGAATGCGGCGGGGAACTGGAAGAGCGTGATCATCGCGGCGTCCTGCGGGTTGTCCGCGGCGAGCTTAGGAGATTATCCGCGCTTCGGCCACCGACAGCCTCAGCCGGCCGCCGGATGGGCAGCCTGGTAGGCGGCCAGGCCCTTGCGCGCCTGCCCGCGGATCGCCCGCTGCACCGGCGGCGCCCAGCCCAGCAGCAGGCCCTTGGCGCCAAGCGCCTGGCGGCTCCAGCGCCACAGGTCGAACTGGTCGCGATGCTCGACGATCAAACCGTCGGCGAAGCGGAAACGGGCCTCGATGCGATTCTCCACCCTGCGCCCGGTCTGGGTGAACAGGTAGTGGGCCACCCATTGCGCACGCCCCTCGTTCTGGTCGGCGCGGACGTTCGCGTAGTCCAGGCGGAAGTCCCGCGCCCGGCTGGTCAGCAGGCGCCACATGTCGCCCACCTCGCGCCCGCGCAGTTCGCCGAAGGCCGGGTCGTGGAAGGTCGCCTGGGGGGCGTAGCAGGCCGCCATGGCCTCGCCGTCGAGGCGCTGGAAGGCCTGGTAGAAGCGCTCGATCAGTTCGGCGTTGGGGTGGGCCATGCGGGGTTCCTTGCGATGAGAGGGACTTGCCAGGCGTCCCCAGGCGGGAACGCCGTCGCGCCGGGTCGTTTCAGCCGAACCACTCGCGGGCGCTGCGCCAGAGGCAGATACCGACGAAATAGGCCGAGGCGGCGAACCACAGGCCGAGCAGGATCGGCAGGTCGGCCGGCTGCTGGACGATCAGCAGACCGCTGCTGATCAGCCAGACGAAGGTCACCGCGATGTTCAACGGCATGAACTGGCGCACGCGGAACGGGTGGAGGAACTTCATCCGGGTCAGGGTCAGGGCAGCCAGCACCAGCACCGTGGCGAGGTTGACCCAGGGGTGCAGGTCGAGCACGTAGAAGTACACCGCCACCACGTTCCAGGCGGCCGGGAAGCCAACGAAGTAGTTGTCGGTGCTCTTCATGTTGACGTTGCAGAAGCAGAACAGCGACGAAACCAGAATCACGCCCACCGCCAGCAGTTCGAAATGCTCCGGCAGGGGGATGTAGCGGTAGATGAAGATGGCCGGGATGAACACGTAGGTCAGGTAGTCGATCACCAGGTCGAGCACCGAGCCGTCGAAATGCGGCAGCATTTCCTTGACTTCGTACTTGCGCGCCAGGGTGCCGTCGAGGCCGTCCACCAGCAGGGCCAGGCCGAGCCAGAGCAGGCAGGCCTGGGGTTTGTTGTCGACCAGCGCGAGCAGGGCCAGCAAGGCCAGGATCACGCCGCTGGCGGTGACGGCGTGGACGCCCCAGGCCTTGGCTTTGTTGATGGGAGTCATCGATAGGTTCACGGGCAATTCTCTTGTTCGGTGTTCGGCATGACGCGTCGCTCTATAGTGCACCGGCACCGGTGCGTCTGTCTGTTATCGGATTGTCGGTGCTGGCGAGAGTTCAGCCAGCCCCCGCCGGTCAGCGGATCGGCGGCGCATAGTGCAGGCCGCCGAGATTCCATTGCGCGTTGAGGCCGCGCGGCATCTTCAGCGGGCTGCCGTCGCCGACGTTGCGGGCGAAGATCTCGCCATAGTTGCCGACCTGGCGCACCATCTGCACCACCCAGTCGCGCGGCAGTTGCAAGTCCTTGCCGGCGTCGCCCTCGCTGCCGAGCAGGCGGGCGACGTCCGGGTTGCGGCTGTCCCTGGCCTGGCGCTCGACGTTGCTCGAGGTGACCCCCAGCTCCTCCGCGTTGAGCAGGCCGTACAGGGTCCAGCGGACGATGTTGAACCAGGCTTCGTCGCCCTGCCGCACGGCCGGGCCGAGCGGCTCCTTGGAGATCACTTCCGGCAGCACCACGTACTGGTCCGGCTTGGCCAGCTTCAGGCGCTGGGCGTAGAGCTGCGACTGGTCGGAGCTGAGCACGTCGCACTGCCCCGCCTCCAGGGCACGGGCGCTCTTCTCGTAGCTGTCGTCGAGCACCGCCTTGTAGCGGATGCCGTGGGCCCGGAAGTAGTCCGCCACGTTCAGCTCGTTGGTGGTGCCGGACTGGATGCACACCGTCGTGTCCTTCAGTTCGCGGGCGCTGGACACGCCGAGCTTGCGATTGACCAGGAAGCCCTGGCCGTCGAAATAGGTGACGCCGGTGAAGTGGATGCCCAGCGCGGTATCCCGCGAGCTGGTCCATGAGGTGTTGCGCGACAGCAGGTCGACCGTGCCGGACTGCAACGCCGAAAACCGCTCGGTGGCGGACAGCGGGGTGAAGCGCACCTTCCCGGCGTCGCCGAACAGCGCGGCGGCCAGCGCCCGGCAGATGTCGACGTCGAGCCCCTTGAAACGGCCCTTGGCGTCGGCGTAGGAGAACCCCGGCAGGCCGTCGCTGACGCCGCACTGCACGTAGCCCTTGCGCTTCACCGCATCCAGCGTCGCACCGGCCTCGGCCGTGGCGCTGGCGCCGAGGCAGACGGCGGCCAGCAGCAGCCAGGTACCTTTCATTATTGTCATCTGTTCGCCACTCCCTTCGCCGCCCCTGGGTGAACCGCCGGCCCCGCGCCGGTCGCTTCCCGGGCCGGTCGCCGCACTGTAACCGCAAGCGCCGCGGCACCGGCAGGGGCAGCCGGCGGTGCGACGGCGGCGGGCGACGAACGGCGTGCCCGGCGCACTTCCCTTAGCAAAGCGCATCCGCGGGAAATTGGCGAATGCATGATCTGCGACAATCTGGCCGACTTGCGAGCGGGAAAGCGCCTGTTGTCGAATGGTCCTCCCATTCCGAACGCATATGCCCCCTGCCTGGAGCCGTTATGAGCGAACCCCTGATCCTCGATGCCCCGAATGCCGACGCCTGCATCATCTGGCTGCACGGCCTGGGCGCCGACCGTACCGACTTCAAGCCGGTGGCCGAAGCCCTGCAGGTGGTCCTGCCGAGCACCCGCTTCATCCTTCCCCAGGCGCCGAGCCAGGCGGTGACGGTCAATGGCGGTTGGGTCATGCCGAGCTGGTACGACATCCTTGCCTTCAGTCCGGCGCGGGCCATCGACGAAGACCAGTTGAACGCCTCCGCCGACCAGGTCATCGCCCTCATCGATGAACAGCGCGCCAAGGGCATCGCCGCCGAGCGGATCATCCTCGCCGGTTTCTCCCAGGGCGGCGCGGTGGTCCTGCATACCGCCTTCCGCCGCTACGCCCAGCCGCTCGGCGGGGTGCTGGCGCTATCCACCTACGCGCCGACCTTCGACGACCTGGCGCTGGACGAGCGCCACAAGCGGATTCCGGTCCTGCACCTGCATGGCAGCCAGGACGACGTGGTCGACCCGGCGCTCGGCCGCGCGGCCCATGACGCCTTGCAGGCGCAGGGTGTGGAGGTGGGCTGGCACGACTACCCGATGGGCCACGAGGTGTCCCTGGAGGAAATCCACGACATCGGCGCCTGGCTGCGCAAGCGCCTCTGACGCGCGCAGCTTCTCTCAGACGGCGTGCAGCCGGTAGTTCAGCGCGTAGCCGCCGAGCAGCTCTTCCAGCGCCGCCCGGCGTCTTTCGTCGAGCGCGGGAACGTGCAGGTGGGCGAGCTGGCCGTGGCGCTCGTCGGCGACCACCTCCACGCGGATATCCTCGGCGATCCTCCGGCTTTCCTCCTCCAGCACCCGGCGGATCGCGTCCAGGCGCAGCGCCGGCTTGAAGGTCTTGCCCACCGCGGTGACCGGCATGCTCTCGATCAGCCAGACATCCTTGGGCACCGCCGCGCGCTCCGGTACGTGGCGGCTGGCGTGTTCCAGCAGCTCTTCCTCGCTGGCGCTGGCGCCGGGCTTGAGCTGGATATACGCCACCGGCAGCTCGCCGGCCTTGGCGTCCGGCTTGCCCACCGCCGCCGCCAGGGCCACGGCCGGATGCCGGTGCAGCGCTTCTTCGATCATCTGTGGGTCGATGTTGTGGCCACCGCGAATGATCAGGTCCTTGCTGCGCCCGGTGAGCCAGATGTAGCCGTCCTCGTCGATACGACCGAGGTCGCCGGTATTGAACCAGCCATCGCCGACCCAGATATCGCGGTTCCGGTCCTGTTGCAGGTAGCCCTTGAACACCGTCGGGCCCTTCAGGCAGAGGTTGCCCACCTCGTTCGGCGCGGCATCGCGCAGGTAATTGCCCTCGCCGTCGAGCACCGCGACCTTCACCTGGCAATACGGCAGGCGCAGGCCGATCGAACCCGGCCGGCGCTCGCCGCCACGTGGGTTGCAACTGGTGCCGCAGGTACCTTCGGTGAGGCCGTAGCCTTCGATCACCTTGAGCCCGGTACGCGCCTCGAACTGGCGGATCAGCTCCACCGGCATCGGCGCCGCGCCGCACAGGGCGAAACGCAGGCTGGACAGGTCGCGGCCATCGCTGGGGACCTGCAGCAACGCCGCGTAGATGGTCGGCACACCACTGAAGCTGGTGACCCGGTAGCGCTCCACCAGCTTCCAGAAGTCCTGGATCAGGGTCGGATTGCGGTAGCCCTGGGGCCCGGCCAGGAGCACCTGGGCGCCGCGATGGAAGGGCGCCAGGCCGGTAACCATCACGCCGTTGACGTGGAACAGCGGCAGGCCACAGAGCAGCACGTCGTCCACCCCGTAGTCGGCGTTCAGGCCCATGATCTCGGCCATCGCCACCTCGTTGAAGTGGCTGTGCGGCGCCAGCTTCGGCGTGCCGGTGGTGCCGCCGGTGTGGAAATAGGAAGCGACGTCGTCCGGATGGATCGCCCGTCCGCTCTCCAGGCGGTCTGCCGGGCAGTCGGCGATCAGCGTATCGAAGTCCAGCACGCCCTCCGGCAGCGGCCCGCGCTGGGCCTTGAGCGCCTCGCGCTGCGGCGCCGGCAACAGGTTGGCCGGATCGACCACGACGATCGCGTACAGCTCCGGCAGCTGCGCGCGCAGGCCGGCGACCTTCTGCCACAGGTCGGTGCCGGGGAACGGCGCCAGGGTCACCAGCACCCGGGTGTTGGAGGCGCGGATCAGCTCGGCGATGTGCTCCGGCTCGAGCAGCGGGTTGATCGCATTGACGATCCCGGCAGCTTCGCCGCCCCAGATCACGTAGTGGGTCTGCGGCAGGTTGGGCAGCAGGAAGGACACCGCCTGGTGGCTTTCCAGGCCCAGCCGGTGCAAGGCGTTGGCGGTCTGGGTGACGCGGGCGAACAGCTCGGCATAGCTGATCCGCAACGGTTCTTCGGCGGCGCTGCCATGCAGCAGGCAGCTCAGGGCGATACGCTGGCCGTGGCGCTGGGCCGAGCGTTGCAACAGTTCGTAGGTGCTGGACGGCAGGTCGCGCTGTTCCAGCGGCACGCGTTCCAGGGCTTCGATATCGCTCAGCCCGGCGATCGATGGGGACGGATTCATGGTTTTCTTGTTCTTCCGTTGGTGAGTGGGCGGACACTCGCCGGATCGCTCCGGCACCGTCCCGAAGATGCCACCCCCGTCGTCGCCCTACCGTTGTCTTTTTGTAGCGCGCCGCCGGTCGCGCGTACGAGCCCTCCCGGAGGCTGCCCCGGGAGCTTCGCGCAGCCGCCTCCAGGCCCCGTCCGGCCAAGCCTGGAGGTGACCGGCCAAGCATGGATTTCTCCCCGCTGGCAACATGCTTTACACTGGCGCCCGTTCATTCCTTAACCACTACGAGATCGCCGTGCTCAAAGCACTCAAGAAAATCTTCGGCAAGGCCGACGGAACCCAGCCGCAGAGCGGTTCCTCCCCGGTCCCGCAAGGCCCTGCCGGCGCTACCGCGAAAGGTACCGCCCCCACCGGCGAAAAGCCGACCGAGAAACGCCCACGCAAACCGCGCGCCCCGCGCGCCGACAACGAGTCCGGCGCCCCGCGCGCCGTTGAAAAGGCCGAGAAAAGCGAAAAGCCCGCCAAACCCGCCGCCAAAGAAGGCCGGGACGCCAAGCCGCGCAGCGACAAGCCGCGCCGCGAACGCAAGCCGAAGCCGGTGGACAACTGGAAGCTGGAAGACTTCGTGGTCGAACCGCAGGAAGGCAAGACCCGCTTCCACGACTTCAACCTCGCCCCGAGCCTGATGCACGCCATCCATGACCTCGGCTTCCCCTACTGCACGCCGATCCAGGCGCAGGTACTGGGCTTCACCCTGCGCGGCCAGGACGCCATCGGCCGCGCCCAGACCGGTACCGGCAAGACCGCCGCGTTCCTCATCTCGATCATCACCCAGTTGCTGCAGACCCCGCCGCCGAAAGAGCGCTACATGGGCGAGCCGCGCGCGCTGATCATCGCCCCGACCCGCGAACTGGTGGTACAGATCGCCAAGGACGCCGCGGCGCTGACCAAGTACACCGGGCTGAACGTGATGACCTTCGTCGGCGGCATGGACTTCGACAAGCAACTCAAGCAGCTGGAAGCGCGCTTCTGCGACATCCTGGTAGCCACCCCCGGCCGTCTGCTGGACTTCAACCAGCGCGGCGAGGTGCACCTGGACATGGTCGAGGTGATGGTCCTCGACGAAGCCGACCGCATGCTCGACATGGGCTTCATCCCGCAGGTCCGGCAGATCATCCGGCAGACCCCGCACAAGGGCGAACGCCAGACCCTGCTGTTCTCGGCGACCTTCACCGACGACGTGATGAACCTCGCCAAGCAGTGGACCGTCGATCCGGCGATCGTCGAGATCGAGCCGGAGAACGTCGCCAGCGACACCGTCGAGCAGCATGTCTACGCCGTGGCCGGCAGCGACAAGTACAAGCTGCTGTACAACCTGGTGGCACAGAACAACTGGGAACGGGTGATGGTCTTCGCCAACCGCAAGGACGAAGTCCGCCGCATCGAGGAACGCCTGACCAAGGACGGCATCAGCGCCGCCCAGATGTCCGGCGACGTGCCGCAGCACAAGCGCATCCGCACCCTGGAAGGCTTCCGCGAAGGCAAGATCCGCGTCCTGGTGGCAACCGACGTGGCCGGCCGCGGCATCCACATCGACGGCATCAGCCATGTGATCAACTTCACCCTGCCGGAGGACCCGGACGACTACGTGCACCGTATCGGTCGTACCGGCCGCGCCGGCGCCTCGGGCACCTCGATCAGCTTCGCTGGCGAGGACGATGCCTTCGCCCTGCCGCCGATCGAAGAACTGCTGGGCCGCAAGATCACCTGCGAGATGCCGCCGGCCGAACTGCTCAAGCCGGTACCGCGCAAGCACTGAACGCAGGCGTGGAGAAAAAAGGCGAAGCCATCCGGCTTCGCCTTTTTCGTTTCTGCGACACGCAGGTGCCGCCGTCGGTCATCGAGGCGGGTCGGCGCTTGCCCGGCAATACCTTAAAGTCCAGAATGGACAAATTGTTTACATCCATTCCGGAGATCGCATGAGCGCCGCCACTCCCCTGATCGTCCAGCAGGCCGAAGCCGAGCAACTGCTCGCCCGTATCGACGTCCTCCAGGCCATGCGCCAGCTGTTCCTCGACCTGGCCGCCGGCCAGGCGCTCCAGCCGGCCCAGCAACTGGTGGAGTTCCCCGCCGGTCGCGGCGACTTCATCAACTACCTCGGCGTGCTCGCCCAGGAACAGGTCTACGGGGTCAAGACTTCGCCCTACATCGTCCGCGAACAGGGCCCGTTGGTCACCGCCTGGACCCTGCTGATGTCGATGCAGACCGGCCAGCCCTTGCTGCTCTGCGATGCCGCCCGGCTGACCACCGCGCGCACCGCCGCCACCACCGCGGTGGCGGTGGATGCCCTGGCTCCGGCCGAAGCCGGCCGCCTGGCTCTGATCGGCAGCGGACCGGTGGCCCATGCCCACCTGCAATACGTGAAGGGCCTGCGTGACTGGCAGGGCGTGCGAGTCCATTCGCCGTGCCTGGACGAGCGCCGCCTGCAAAGCCTGCGCGCCATCGACCCGCGCGCCGAAGCCGCCGGCAGCCTGGAGGAAGCGCTGGACGAAGCCGATGTGATCCTGCTCTGCACTTCCTCGGCCCGAGCGGTGATCGACCCGCGCCAACTCGAGCGCCCGGCGCTGGTCACCTCGATCAGTACCAACGCGCCCCGCGCCCATGAGGTACCGGCGGAAAGCCTGGCGGCCATGGACGTCTATTGCGACTACCGGCACACCACCCCAGGCTCCGCCGGCGAGATGCTGATCGCCGCCGAACAGCATGGCTGGAGCCCCGAGGCGATCCGCGGCGACCTCGCCGAGCTGCTCGGCGGCCAGGCGCCACGTCCGGAATACCGGCGCCCGGCGTTCTTCCGCTCGATCGGCCTGGGCCTGGAAGACGTAGCCCTGGCCAACGCCCTCTACCGCCTGCGCCAGGCAGGCTGATCGCGCGATGCAGGAGAGCAGCATGATCGAAGCGGATTACCTCGTCATCGGTGCCGGCATCGCCGGCGCATCCACCGGCTACTGGCTGTCGGCCCACGGCCGGGTCGTGGTGCTGGAGCGCGAGGCGCAGCCCGGCTACCACTCCACCGGCCGCTCCGCCGCGCACTACACGGTGGCCTACGGCACACCCCAGGTGCGCGCGCTCACCGCCGCCAGCCGGGCCTTCTTCGACAACCCGCCGGCCGGCTTCTGCGAGCATCAGCTGCTCAGCCCGCGTCCGGAAATGGTGGTCGACTTCAGCGACGATCCGGAAGAACTCCGCCGTCAATACGAAAGCGGCAAGGCGCTGGTGCCGCAGATGCGCCTGCTGGACGCGGAACAGGCCTGCTCGATCGTGCCGGTGCTGCGTCGCGACAAGGTCTTCGGCGCCACCTACGACCCCACCGGCGCCGACATCGATACCGACGCCCTGCACCAGGGCTACCTGCGCGGCATCCGCCGCAACCAGGGGCAGGTCCTGTGCAACCACGAAGCGCTGGAGATCCGCCGGGTCGACGGCGCCTGGGAAGTCCGCTGCGCCGCCGGCAGCTACCGCGCGGCGGTGCTGGTCAACGCCGCGGGCGCCTGGTGCGACACCATCGCCGGGCTGGCCGGCGTCCGCCCGCTGGGCCTGCAACCCAAGCGCCGCTCGGCCTTCATCTTCGCCCCGCCGCCGGGCATCGACTGCCACGACTGGCCGATGCTGGTCAGCCTCGACGAATCCTTCTACCTGAAGCCGGACGCTGGCATGTTGCTCGGCTCGCCGGCCAACGCCGATCCGGTCGAGGCCCACGACGTGCAGCCCGAGCAACTGGACATCGCCACCGGCATGTACCTGATCGAAGAAGCCACCACCCTCACCATTCGCCGCCCGGAACACACCTGGGCAGGGCTGCGCTCGTTCGTCGCCGACGGCGACCTGGTGGCCGGCTACGCCGCCGATGCGGAAGGCTTCTTCTGGGTCGCCGCCCAGGGCGGCTACGGTATCCAGACCTCGGCGGCGATGGGCGAGGCCAGCGCCGCGCTGATCCGCCACCAGCCGCTGCCGGCGCACCTGCGCGAGCACGGCCTGGACGAGGCGATGCTGTCGCCGCGCCGCCTGTCTCCCTGATGACCCGGCGGCGGGTTTGCGGCACACTCGCCTCGCCCGCCGTCCCACGAGAGTTCCTGCGCATGAGCCCGAGCCAAGACCCCAGCCTGGAGAACTACCGGGCGATCGCCGACGGCATCGCCACCCTGTTCTTCCCCCACGCCGAAGTGGTCCTGCACGACCTGCGCAGCCAGCGGGTCGACTACATCGCCAACAACCTGTCCAAGCGCGAGGTCGGCGACGACTCGGCGCTGGAAGACATGCTCGAAGGCGATAGCGACGAGCGCAACATCGGTCCCTACGAGAAGCTCAACTGGGACGGGCAGAAGATCCGCTCGGTCAGCACCGTGCTGCTCGACGCCGCCGGCCAGCCGCTGGCGGTGCTGTGCATCAACCTGAATATCAGCCTGTTCGAGAGCGCCAAGGCGGCGCTCGACCTGTTCCTCTCGCCGAGCAAGCTGATCCCGCAACCGGACGCGCTGTTCCGCGACGACTGGCAGGAGCGCATCAACACCTTCCTGCACGGCTGGCTGCGGCAGCGCCAGCTCGGCTTGAACCTGCTGACCCGCGAGCACAAGCGCGAACTGGTCCTGGCCCTGCACGCCGAGGGCGCGTTCAAGGGCAAGAGCGCCGCCAACTATGTGGCCAACGTGCTGAACATGGGCCGGGCGACGGTCTACAAGCACCTCAAGGAGCTGAAGGAAGGCGGCGACTGACGGCAGCCGCCGCCGGCGAGCGGTCAGTCGCCGTAGATGTCGCTCTTGAAGTACTTGCCCTCGATGCGCTTGTAGGTCCCGTCGGCACGAATCGCGTCGATCGCCGCGTTGAGCTTGCCGACCAGCTCGGCGTCCCCCTTGCGCACCGCGATCCCGGCGCCCTCGCCGAAGTATTTCGGGTCCTTGAACTCCGGCCCGACGAAGGCGTAGCCCTTGCCGCGCGGGGTATCGAGGAAGCCGGTCTGCAACGGGATGGAGTCGGCGAAGGTGGCGTCGAGGCGGCCGGCCACCAGGTCCAGGTAGATCTCGTCCTGGCTGGTGTAGCGCACCACTTCGGCACCGACCTTGGCCAGCACCGCACTGGCGAAGCGGTCGGCGGTAGCGCCGCGCTGCACGCCGATGCGCTTGCCGGCCAACTGGCTGAAGCTGTCGTCGAGCTGGGCGCCTTCCTTCATCACCAGGCGGCCCGGCGTGAAGTAGTACTTGTGGGTGAAGTCCACCGAGCGCCGGCGCTCCTCGGTGATGGTGATGGAGGACAGCGCGGCGTCTATCTTGCGAACTTTCAGCGAGGGAATCAGGCCGTCGTACTCCTGCTCGATCCACTGGCACTTCACCTGCATCTGCGCGCACAGCGCGTTGCCGATGTCGTAGTCGAAGCCGGCCAGTTCGCCTTCGGCGGTCTTGAAGGAAAACGGCGGGTAGGCGGCCTCGATGCCGATTCGCAGGTTGCCATCGGCGGCGACGGCGGATCCGCTGGCGAGCACGCCGAGCAGCAGGCCTCCCAGCAGGTTCTTGGTGTTCAGCGACTTGATCATGGACGACTCCAGGGGTGACGAAGGTGCGCCCGCGGCCCGGGCGGGAAACAGACGGTGATCCGCTTTTATACTTTTCGTCCAATCTGGACCAAAAAGTATACATCGTCAATCGCCGTCCCTCCTCCGCTACCCCTCCTTACCTCCTTCGAGGAATAGGCCCGCCGGCCCGCGGGACTTAGTCTTGAGCCATACACAGCCACCCGCGAGGTGTTCCGCTACGCAGACATCACCCCCTTGCTCCATTTCAGCTATCACGGTTAAGGCTCTATTTACGCCTGGATCCCCGCGTCACGCTCATGCCGCGGGGATTTTTTCGTCCCGCCGCCGCCCTTCCGAATTCGCTATATAGATAAATAATTCCGAATTGCTCTTAATGGGTATTTACCCTGATGAATATTTCATAGATCGTTATGTAAAAAAATACATAACGAGATCGCCGCTACCATGCAAAACCTTCTTTCCAACCGGCTGGTCCCCAGCCTGGCACTGTCCCTGCTGGGCGCTGCCACTGCCCAGGCGGAGACGCCGATCGCGCTTCCCGACATGGAAGTCAGCACCTGGGGCAATTCCCTCAGCCCGCCGGACAGCGTCGCCCGCGAAGACTTCCAGCGCTTCGACCGCCGCGACGTCGGCGAGGCGCTGAACACCCTCCCCGGCGTCTACCTGCAAGGCGGCGGCAACCGCAACGAACGCCAGGTCAGCGTACGCGGCTTCGACTCGCGCCAGGTGCCGCTGTTCATCGACGGCGTGCCGGTCTACGTGCCCTACGACGGCAACATCGACCTCGGCCGCTTCCTCACCTCGGACCTGGCCGGCATCGAAGTGTCCAAGGGCTACGCCTCGCTGTTGCAGGGGCCGAACATGCTCGGCGGGGCGATCAACCTGGCGACCCGTCGCCCGACCCGCCCCTTCGAGGCCGGCTTCGGCCTCAGCCAGGGCTGGGCGCGCGACGCAGGGCGGGTCGGCCGGGCGGCGGATTTCTCCCTCGGCGGCAAGGGCCGCCAGGGCTTCTTCCAGGCCAGCGGCGCCTGGCTCGACCGCGACGCCCGCGCCCTCCCCGGCGGCCTGCGCGACAGCGACGACCTGGGTAGCCACGGCGAACGCGCCAACTCGGCCAGCCGCGACGCCCGCGGCACCCTGAAGCTGGGCCTGACGCCCAATGCCAGCGACGAATACGTGCTGACCTACTTCAAGCAGGACGGCGACAAGCAGTCGCCACCCTACGCCGGCAGCGATCCGTCGTTCCAGAGCCGCTACTGGCGCTGGCCGGACTGGAACAAGGAAGGCCTGTACTTCAACTCCAGCACCCAGCTCGGCGAACGCACGCGCCTGCGTACGCGCCTCTACCGCGACACCTTCCAGAACACCCTGGAGCAGTACAACAGTCGCGCCGACCTGGAGGCCCGCAAGGGCAGTCGCAGCCAGTACGACGACTGGTCCGACGGCGCCGGGGTGGAACTCAGCCAGGGCCTGCGCGAGGACGACAGCCTGGCCTTCGCCCTGCACTGGAAGCAGGACGTCCACCGCGAACGCCAGGACCGCGGACCCTGGGGGCGCTTCGAAGACCGCACCTGGTCGCTCTCCAGCGAATACCAGTGGGCCCTCGACGCGGCCACGCGGATGATCTTCGGGGTCAGCTACGACTGGCGGGAAAGCCTGGAGGCACGGGAGTACAAGACCGACCGCCAGGGCCGGACCAGCGAGAAGGAATACCCGGACAACGACGCCGAGGCGTTCAACTGGCAATGGAGCCTGGTGCATCCGCTCGACGAAGCCAGCGAAGTCCAGCTGAACCTGGCCGACCGTAGCCGCTTCGCCACCCTCAAGGACCGCTACACCACCTTCCGCCCCGCCGTCGGCCAGACCGTGCTGGTCAACCCCGACCTCGACCCGGAGCGCGCGCGCCTGGTCGAACTGCGCTACCGCCGCGCCTTCGGCCAGGACACCACGCTGGACCTCGCGCTGTTCCACAACCGGGTGCGCGATGCCATCCAGGCCACCGACCTCGGGCCGAACCTGGCGCAGAACCGCAATGTCGGCGAGATCGTCTACCAGGGCCTCGACCTGGGCCTGCGCGGCAGGCCTGCGCAGCGCCTGGAGCTGGGCGCCAACTACAGCTGGATCGACAGCGACTGGCGCAGCAGCGAGGCCGGCGTGGTCACCGGCCTGCCGCGCCACAAACTGTTCGCCTGGGCCGACTGGCAAGCCCTGGAGCCGCTGCACCTGGTGCTCAGCGGCGAAGCCCGTTCCCGGACCTACAGCGATACCGGCGGCAGCCGGCGCGCCGCCGGCTTCGCGCTGCTCAACCTGCATGGCGAATACCAGGCCAGCCGCGAACTGGCCCTGAGCCTGGCGCTGAACAACCTGGCGGATCGCCGATACGCCTACAACGAAGGATTCATCGAAGAAGGACGCACCCTATGGCTCGGCATGAAATACCGCTATTGAAACGCCTCGCACTGGCCGCCCTGTGCACGGCCCTGCCCGCCCTCGGCGTCGCCGCGGACGCCTCGCTGCACGTGTACGGCGCGGTGCAGCGCGAGCTGCGCCTCGACCTCGCCGCGCTACGCCAGCTACCGGCGCAAGACAGCGGCAAGCTGGCGATGGTCTGCCAGTCTGGCGCCCAGGTCGGCGCCGAGCGCGAGTACCGGGGGGTGCGCCTGAGCGACGTGCTGGACCAGGCCGGGCTGGACATGCCCGGCCACCAGGACGCGCGGCGCAGCTATGTGGTCGCGCGCAGTTCCAGGGACGGTTATGCCGTGGTGTTTTCCTGGGGCGAGCTGTACAACAGCGAGGCCGGCGACGATATCCTGGTGGCCTACCAGAAGAACGGCCTCGCCCTGGATCCTGGCGAAGGCCCGCTGGCGCTGGTCTCGACAAGCGATCTGCGCAGCGGCCCGCGCCACGTCAAGTGGCTCGACGGCCTCGAGGTGGTGCGCCTGCCACCAGGCCCGCTGGCTACGCCCTGAGTCGCCTCAGCCGCCGCTCATGTTCATGAAGCGCAGCACCTGCACCTCGCCGGCGGCGCTGAATTCATGGCGCGCCGGCTTGCGCTGGAGCGCCTCGCCGATCGCTTCCAGCAACGGCCCGTCGTGCAGCGGGTGGCGGCGCAGCAGCGCGCGCAGGTCGAGCGAATGCTCGTGGCCGAGGCACAGCAGCAGGCGGCCCTCGACGGTCAGGCGCAGGCGGTTGCAGGTGGCGCAGAAGTTGTGCGAGTGCGGCGAGATGAAGCCGATGCGTATCTGCGGATGCTCAACCAGGCGCACGTAGCGCGCCGGCCCGCCGCTCTGCTCGGCGCTGTCGAGCAAGGCGTGGCGCTGGGCGATCAGCGCGCGTACTTCGTCGCTGGAGCAGAAGCTCTCGCCACGTTCGCGGCCGACCTGGCCAAGCGGCATCTCCTCGATGAAGCTGATATCCAGGCCGCGGGCGATGGCGAAGTCCACCAGCGCCGGCACCTCATCGGCGTTGCGCCCCTTCATCACCACCGCGTTCAGCTTGATCCGGCGGAAACCGGCGGCCTGGGCGGCGTCGATGCCGGCCAGCACCTTGTCCAGCTCGCCGTTGCGGGTGATCGCCCGGAAGCGCAGCGGATCGAGGGTGTCGAGGCTGATGTTGAGACGCGACAGGCCGGCGTCGTACAACGGCCGGGCGTAGCGCACCAGTTGCGAGCCATTGCTGGTCATGCACAGTTCGCGCAGCCCCGGCAGTGCCGCCAGGCGCTCGCACAGGCCGACGATGCCGGGCCGCACCAGCGGCTCGCCGCCGGTCAGGCGCAGCTTGCGCACACCGCCGGCGACGAACAGCCGGGCGACCCGCTCGATCTCCTCCAGGGTCAGCACCTGCTGGCGCGGCAGGAAGCGCATGTCCTCGGCCATGCAGTAGACACAGCGGAAGTCGCAACGGTCGGTGACCGACAGGCGCAGGTAGTCGATCTGTCGGCCTTGGCCATCGATCCAGTCGGTCATGTCCTGGGTACTCCGATTGATGTGCGGGAGGAAGAGGGAAACAACGGCGCCGAAACCTATTGCACCAGCGCCCCATCCGCGCCCTCGAAGGCGAAGCCCTCGATGCAGGCGTCTCCCGCCAGCACGCCGATGTACTGCCCCACGGCCCGCTGCAACACTTGCGCTTGCAGGTGCGCGGCGATTTGCGCGCGGGCCGCGTCGAAGTCGAGCGGCTCGCCGCCCTCGCGCCCCAGCAGTTCCACCACATGCAGGCCATAGCGGCTTTCCAGCGGATGCTCGAGCAGCCCGGGCGCGCGGCGCAGCAGGCGCTTCTCGAATTCGGGGACGGTCTGCCCCGGCTCGATCCAGCCGAGGTCGCCGCCCGCCTCCTTCGACGGACAGGCGGAGAAACGCCGGGCCAGGTCGACGAAGCGCTCGGGATGCCCGCGCAACTCGTCGAGCAGCTCCGCGGCCTGCTTGCGCGCCGTCTCGCGGCCTTCCAGGTCGTCCGGCGCGCAGGCCAGCAGCACATGGCGCAATTGCAGGCGCCAGGGGCCGAGCAGGCGCCCCGGATTGGCCGCGTACCAGGTCCGGCAGGCGTCTTCGTCGGCTTCCGGGACCTGCACCTCTTCCTCCAGCAATTGGCGGATGCGCGCTTCCTCCGGCGTCTCGCCGTCTTCGCAGCGGGCCTCGATGCCCAGCGCGTCGGCCCGTTGCAGGAGCAACTGGCGGACGATCAGCGCACGGCAGGCGGCCTCCAGCGCCAGCGCGTAGCTGTCCGCCGGGTGGTATTGCAGCTCGCGGGCCAGCAGGTCTTCGCCGATGGCCACGCCGTTGACCTTCAGTTGCGGCAGTTCGACCTTCTCGACGCGTTCTTCGTAGTGGGAGCAACTCATGATCGATCACCTCGGTTCGGCGGGCCGGCGCCGGATGCGCCGGCCGCCCAGGGTTCAGGCAGGACGTTTCTGGCGCACGATCTGGTAGCGCCGGCCCAGGTACCACACCGGCGCGCTGACGATGTGCACCAGGCGGGTGAAGGGGAACAGCACGAACAGGGTCAGGCCCAGGCCGACGTGCAGCTTGTAGACCAGGCCCACCGGCGCGATGGCTTCGGCCGCCGCCAGCGGACGCAGGGTGACGATGGCCTGGGCCCAGTCGGCGAGCATCACCATCACCGAGCCATCCATGTGATGGGTCGAGGCGACGATGGTGGAGAGGCCGAGGATCAGCTGGGCGTAGAGCACCAGCAGGATCATCAGGTCAGAGGCGTTGCCGGTGGCGCGCACCCGCGCGTCGGTCAGGCGGCGCAGGATCAGTCCGCTCAGGCCGATGAAGCAGAGCACGCCGAAGAAGCCGCCGGAGACCATCGCCAGCAGTTGCTTGTTCTCGGTGCTGATCAGGTGGTGGTAGACCGAGGCCGGGGTCAGCAGGCCGACGAAGTGGCCGGCGAGGATGAACAGCACGCCGACGTGGAACAGGTTGCTGTATACCCGCATGCCCTTCTTGCTGAGCATCTGGCTGGAACCGGCCTTCCAGGTGTACTGCGAGAGGTCGAAGCGCGCCCAGCTGCCGACCAGGCAGATCAGCAGCGCGACATAGGGATAGATCCCGAAGAACAGAAGATTGGTCGACATGCTCAGACTCCTTCGCGGGCCGCGCGGTACTGCATCTGCGGTACCGGCTGGGCGACCCATTGCAATGGTTGTTCGGTGGACGCCGTCGGACGGCGGCCGCTGCTCGACGGGCAACCGCCGGCAGGGTCGGTGAAGCTCACCGGGGTTTCCTCCCAGGCCCGGTCGATGGCCTCCAGGCTGTCGTCGCGCTGTTCCTGGGCCTGGTCGCGACGCAACGCGCCGAGGTCCGGGCGCTCGCCGCCGAGTTCCAGCAACGCCTCGAAAATCGCCGCGTAGGCGCTGCCACGTTCCTCCAGGCGCAGCGCCAGCAGGCCGAGGATGTGCGCCACTTCGGCGAGCCCTTCGCTGGCCGCCGCGAACGGCAGCAGCGACAGGTATTCGAGGTACAGCGGCAGGTAGTCCGGCAGCTCCGGTACGTCGATCTGCAGGCCAGCCCCGGTATAGCGGTCGAGCAGGTCGACCATCGCCTGGCCACGATCGCGGCTCTCGCCGTGGACGTGCTCGAAGAGCAGCAGCGAGACCGAGCGGCCGCGCTCGAAGAGACCGTCGTAGCGCGCCTGGACGTCCAGCAGGTCGCCCTGGCAGAGCTCGTTGAGCAGCGCCGCGAGGCCGTCGCGCAGCGCTTCCGGCAGTTCGCAGGTGCGGATCAGCGCATGCAGGCCGAGGCTCTCCTCGCGCAGCTCGGCGCGTGGATAGTCGAGCAGCAGGGCGAGCAGGCGGAACAGTTGGCTGTGATCGTTCATGGCGCTCACTCCTGGATCTGCACGACCTGGATCACGTCGCGGCGGTTGGTCGGCTTGCCGCCGAACAGGTTGACGGCGGAGTTGCTGCCGCCGGAACAGCCGTTGCCGAAGCTGAAGCCGCAGCCGGAACGCTCGGCGAAGGCATCGGAAAGCGCTTCCTCGCGGTGCGCGCTGGGGATCACGAAGCGATCCTCGTAGTTGGCGATGGCCAGGTAGCGGTACATCTCCTCCACCTGCTCCACGCTCAACCCGACCTTGGCCAGCACCTCCAGGTCCTGGCGGCCTTCGACGTGCTCGGCGCGCTTGTAGGCGCGCATCGCCAGCAGGCGCTTGAGCGCCAGCAGCACCGGCGCGGTGTCGCCGGCGGTGAGCAGGTTGGCCAGGTACTGCACGGGGATGCGCAGCGACTCGACGTCCGGGATCACCCCGTCGCTGCCGATGTGCCCCTCGGCGGCGGCGTTCTGGATCGGCGACAGCGGCGGCACGTACCAGACCATCGGCAGCGTGCGGTATTCCGGGTGCAGCGGCAGGGCCAGCTTCCAGTCCATCGCCAGCTTGTACACCGGCGACTTCTGCGCCGCCTCGATGACGCTGTCGGCCACCCCGTCCTTGCGCGCCTGGGCGATCACCGCCGGGTCGAACGGATCGAGGAAGATCTCCAGTTGCTTCTCGTACAGCTCGCGCTCGTTCTCGCAACTGGCCACTTCGTGGATGCGGTCGGCGTCGTAGAGCAGCACGCCGAGGTAGCGGATGCGCCCGACGCAGGTCTCCGAGCAGACGGTGGGCTGGCCGGCCTCGATGCGCGGGTAGCAGAAGATGCACTTCTCGGACTTGCCGCTCTTCCAGTTGAAGTAGATCTTCTTGTACGGGCAGCCGGAGATGCACATCCGCCAGCCGCGGCACTTGTCCTGGTCGATCAGGACGATGCCGTCCTCCTCGCGCTTGTAGATCGCCCCGCTCGGGCAGGACGCCACGCACGCCGGGTTCAAGCAGTGCTCGCAGAGGCGCGGCAGGTACATCATGAAGGTGTTCTCGTACTCACCGTAGATGTCCGCCTGGACCTGGTCGAAGTTCTTGTCCTTGCGCCGCTTGGCGAACTCGGTGCCGAGGATCTCCTCCCAGTTCGGGCCCCACTCGATCTTCTCCATGCGCTGCCCGGAGACCAGCGAGCGCGGGCGCGCCACCGGCTGGTGCTCGGCCTTGGGTGCGGTATGCAGGTGCTGGTAGTCGAAGTCGAACGGTTCGTAGTAGTCGTCGATCTCGGGCAGGTCCGGGTTGGCGAAGATGTTCGCCAGCACGCGGAACTTGCCGCCGATGCGCGGGCGGATCGAACCGTCTGCCGCGCGCACCCAGCCGCCCTTCCACTTCTCCTGGTTTTCCCATTCCTTCGGGTAGCCGATCCCGGGCTTGGTCTCGACGTTGTTGAACCAGGCGTACTCCATGCCTTCGCGGCTGGTCCAGACGTTCTTGCAGGTGATCGAGCAGGTGTGGCAACCGATGCATTTGTCGAGGTTCAGCACCATGCCGACTTGCGAACGAATTTTCATGGCGTCTCTCCTCAAATGTCCTGGGGCAGCGGTTGCGGCAGGGCGTCGCCGCCGAGTCCGCCGTGGCGGGGTTCGTCCAGCCAGTCGACCTTGCTCATCTTGCGCACCACGACGAACTC
Source organism: Pseudomonas sp. KBN12P06040 (assembly GCF_037574965.1). Taxonomy (NCBI): domain Bacteria; kingdom Pseudomonadati; phylum Pseudomonadota; class Gammaproteobacteria; order Pseudomonadales; family Pseudomonadaceae; genus Pseudomonas; species Pseudomonas sp. KBN12P06040. The sequence continues at coordinate 1,196,351 of NZ_JBBELS010000001.1, read as the reverse complement.
GTCGCGGTTGCAGCCGACCGTGCCGTAGTAGTTGAAGCCCCAGGCCTGCTGGGCGTAGCCGCCGATCATGTGGGTCGGCTTGAGCACCACGCGGGTCACCGAGTTGTGGTGGCCGCCACGGGTGCCGGTGGTCTCGCTGCCGGGTACGTTCACAATGCGTTCCTGGGCGTGGTACATCATCACCATGCCGTCCTTGACCCGTTGGCTGACCACCGCGCGGCAGGTCGCCGCGCCGTTGGCGTTGAACACCTCGACCCAGTCGTTATCGACGATCCCGGCCTTGGCCGCGTCGTGCTCGCTGAGCCAGATGATCGGACCGCCGCGCGACAGGGTGAGCATCAGCAGGTTGTCGCTGTAGGTGGAGTGGATGCCCCATTTCTGGTGTGGGGTGATCCAGTTCAGGGTGATCTCCGGGTTGCCGTTGGGCTTCCTGTTCAACAGCTTCTCGGTGGTCCGGGTGTTGACCGGCGGCCGGTAGCTGACGAAGCCTTCGCCGAACGCCTGCATCCACGGGTGGTCCTGGTAGAACTGCTGGCGACCGGTGATGGTGCGCCACGGGATCAGCTCGTGGACGTTGGTGTAGCCGGCGTTGTAGCTGACGTGCTCGTCCTCGAGGCCGGACCAGGTCGGGCTGGAGATGATCTTGCGCGGCTGCACCTGGATGTCGCGGAAGCGGATCTTCTCGTCTTCCTTGGGCAGCGCCAGGTGGGCGTGCTCGCGGCCGGTGATCTTCGACAGCGCTTCCCAGGCCTTGACCGCGACCTGGCCGTTGGTTTCCGGAGCCAGGGCGAGGACCACCTCGGCGGCGTCGATGGCGCTGTCGATGCGCGGCCGGCCCTGGCTGACGCCGCTCTCGACGACGCGATGGTTGAGGTCGCCGACCAGCTTCACTTCCTTCTCGGTGTTCCAGCCGATGCCCTTGCCACCGTTGCCCAGCTTGTCCAGCAGCGGACCGAGCGAGGTGAACTTGCGGTAGACGTTCGGGTAGTCGCGCTCGACCAGGTGCAGCGTCGGCAGGTTGCGTCCCGGCATCGGCTCGCACTCGCCCTTCTTCCAGTCATGGCCGTCGCCGCCGAACGGCTGCGCCAGCTCGGTGGGGGTGTCGTGCAGCAGCGGCACCGTGACCAGGTCCTGCTCCACGCCGAGGTGGCCTTCGGCGACGGCGGAGAACTTCTTGGCGATGGCCTTGTAGATCTCCCAGTCGCTCTTGGCTTCCCAGGCCGGATCGGTGGCCGCCGACAGCGGATGGATGAAGGGGTGCATGTCGGAGGTGTTGAGGTCGTCCTTCTCGTACCAGGTAGCGGTCGGCAGGACGATGTCCGAGTACATGCAGGTGGAGGACATGCGGAAGTCCAGGGTGGTGACCAGGTCGAGCTTGCCCTCGGCACCGTCGTCGACCCAGTCGACCTCGGTGGGACGCGGACCGCCGGCCTTGCCGAGGTCATCGTTCATCACCCCGTTCTTCGCCCCGAGCAGGTACTTGAGCATGTACTCGTGGCCCTTGCCGGAGGAGCCCAGCAGGTTGGAGCGCCAGATGAACATGTTGCGCGGGAAGTTCTGCGGATCGTCCGGCGATTCGCTGGCGAAGCGCAGGCCGCCGCTCTTCAGTTCGCGCACCACGTAGTCGGCGACCGGCAGGCCGGCGGCCTCGGCCTCGGCGGCGATGCGCAGCGGGTTGCGGTTCAGTTGCGGCGCCGACGGCAGCCAGCCGAGGCGTTCGGCCTGGATGTTGTAGTCCAGGGCGTGTTCGGCGAAGCGGCTGGCGTCGGCCAGCGGCGACAGCACCTCGTGCATCGACAGCTTCTCGTGGCGCCATTGCGAGCTGTGCAGGTAGAAGAAGCTGGTGCCGTTCATCTGCCGCGGCGGCCGGCTCCAGTCCAGGCCGAAGGCCAGCGGCGCCCAGCCGGTCTGCGGGCGCAGCTTCTCCTGGCCGACATAGTGCGCCCAGCCGCCGCCGCTCTGGCCGATGCAGCCGCACATCATCAGCATGTTGATGACCGCGCGGTAGTTCATGTCCATGTGGTACCAGTGGTTCATCGCCGCGCCGATGATCACCATCGCCTTGCCGCGGGTCTTGTCGGCGCTGTCGGCGAACTCGCGGGCGACCTGCGTCGCGCGCGCCGCCGGAACGCCGGTGATGCGCTCCTGCCAGGCCGGGGTATAGGGCGTGTCGGCGTCCTCGTAGGAGGTCGCCACGTTGTCGCCGCCCAGGCCGCGGTCGATGCTGTAGTTGGCCATCTGCAGGTCGTAGACGGTGGCCACCCGCAGGCGCTTGCCGTCCGCCGCGACGATCTCGCGGAACGGCACCCGGCGCAGCAGTACCTCGTCGTTGGCGACGCCCTTGAAGTGCGGGTGCTCCTGCCCGGCGAAATACGGGAAGGCCACCTCGCAGGCATGTTCCGGGCCATCGAGCAGCGACAGTTGCAGGCGCGTCTGGTCACCGCTCCTGCCGTCCAGCTCGGCGATGTTCCACTTGCCTGACTCGCCCCAGCGATAGCCGATGGCGCCGGTGGGCGAGACCAGCCCGCCGCTGCGCTCGTCGTAGGCGATGGTCTTCCACTCGGGGTTGTTGTCCTGGCCGAGGTTGTCCGCCAGGTCGGCGGCGCGCAGGTAGCGGGTCGGCTTGAACGCGCCGCCGGCGTGTTCTTCCAGCAACACCAGCATCGGCATGTCGGTGTACTGGCGGCAGTAGTCGACGAAGTAGGCGCTCGGCCGGTCGAGGTGGAATTCCTTCAGGATCACGTGACCGAAGGCCATGCCCAGCGCGGCGTCGGTGCCCTGCTTGGGGTTGAGCCAGAGGTCGGTGAGCTTGGCCACCTCGGAATAGTCCGGGGTGATGGAGACGGTCTTGGTGCCCTTGTAGCGCACCTCGGTGAAGAAGTGCGCGTCCGGGGTCCGCGTCTGCGGCACGTTGGAGCCCCAGGCGATGATGTAGCTGGAGTTGTACCAGTCGGCCGACTCCGGCACGTCGGTCTGCTCGCCCCAGATCTGCGGGCTGGCCGGCGGCAGGTCGCAGTACCAGTCGTAGAAGCTCAGGCAGACCCCGCCGATCAGCGACAGGTAGCGGGCGCCGGCGGCGTAGCTGACCATCGACATGGCCGGGATCGGCGAGAAGCCGATCACCCGGTCCGGACCGTAGGTCTTGGCGGTGTAGACGTTGGCCGCGGCGATGATCTCGGTGACCTCGTCCCAGCTGGAACGGACGAAGCCGCCCAGGCCGCGCTGGCTCTTGTAGCTCTTCGCCTTGGCGGCGTCCTCGACGATGCTGGCCCAGGCGTTCACCGGGTCGCCGTGCTGCGCCCGCGCCTCGCGCCAGAGCTTGAGCAACGGCTTGCGCACCTTCGGGTACTTCAGGCGGTTGGCGCTGTAGATGTACCAGGAATAGCTGGCCCCGCGCGGGCAGCCGCGCGGCTCGTGGTTGGGCAGGTCCGGACGGGTGCGCGGGTAGTCGGTCTGCTGGGTTTCCCAGGTGATCAGGCCGTTCTTCACGTAGATCTTCCAGGAGCAGGAGCCGGTGCAGTTCACCCCGTGGGTGGAGCGCACGATCTTGTCGTGCTGCCAGCGCTGCCGGTAGGCACCTTCCCAGGCGCGGCTCTCGTTGCTGGTCTCGCCGTGGCCATCGGCGAATTCGCCCTGCTTCTTCTTGAAGAACTGCAGGCGGTCGAGCAGGTGACTCATCTTGATCTCCTCACCCGGTCTGTGCCGGGCGTTACAACGCTAATCAGGGGTTGCCGCGGGCTGCTGCCGACGGACTCAACAGGGACTCTCCGCACCCTTGCGCGCGTACCACCACCAGGTGGCGACGATGCAGCTCAGGTAGTAGGCGATGAACACGTAGAGGGCGCCCTCGGCGCTGCCGGTCATGTGCAGCGAGGTGCCGAACGCCTTCGGGATGAAGAACCCGCCGAAGGCGCCGATGGCGGCGGAGAAGCCGATCACCGCGGCCGACTCCATGCTCGCGTTGCGCGCCGCGCCGGCTTCGTCGGCCTGGCCGTCGCGCACCCGCCGGGCCCACTCGTTGCGGAAGATCACCGGGATCATGCGGAAGGTTGAGCCGTTGCCGATGCCGGCGAAGAAGAACAGCAGGATGAAGGCGCCAAGGAAGCCGAAGAAGTTGCCCTGGCCGCCGTCGCCCGGCAGGAAGGCGATCACCGTGAACACCCCGCCGATCATCAGTGCGTAGTTCCACAGGGTGATCCGCGCGCCGCCGAACTTGTCCGCCAGCCAGCCGCCCAGGGGCCGGCTGAGGGCGCCCACCAGCGGACCGAGGAAGGCGTATTGCAGCGGGTTGATGTCGGGGAACTGGGTCTTGCTGAGCATCGCGAAGCCGGCCGAGAAGCCGATGAACGAGCCGAAGGTGGCCACGTACAGCCAGCACATCAGCCAGTTGTGCTTGCGCTTGAAGATCACCGCCTGGTCGCGGAACGAGGCCTTGGCGTCGGCGATGTCGTTCATCCCGAACCAGGCCGCGACCGATACCACGGCGATGAACGGCACCCAGATCCAGCCGGCGTTCTGCAGCCACAGGCGACCGCCGTCGCCGAGCTGCTGCGGCTCGCCGCCGAAGGCGCCGAACAGGCCGCCGGCCACCGCCAGCGGCACGGCGAACTGCATCACCGAGACGCCGAGGTTGCCGAGCCCGGCATTCAGGCCGAGGGCGGTGCCCTGCTGGCTCTTCGGATAGAAGAAGCTGATGTTGGACATGCTCGAGGCGAAGTTGCCGCCGCCGAAGCCGCAGAGCAGCGCGATCAGGGCGAACACCCAGTACGGGGTGCTCGGGTCCTGCACGGCGAAGCCCAGCCAGATGCACGGGATCAGCATCGAGGCGGTGCTCAGGGCGGTCCAGCGACGGCCGCCGAAGATCGGCACCATGAACGAATAGAACACCCGCAGGGTGGCGCCGGAGATCGACGGCAGCGCCGCGAGCAGGAACAGCTGGTCGTTGCTGAAGGCGAAGCCGGCGCTGTTCAGGCGCACGGTCACCGTGCTCCAGATCATCCACACGGCGAAGGCGAGCAGCAGCGCGGGGATCGAGATCCACAGGTTGCGGCTGGCGATGCGCTTGCCGTTGCGCGCCCAGAACTCGGGGTCCTCGGGGCGCCAGTCGAGCAGCAGCGGTCCCCGTGCGGCTTTCAGTTGGGTATTGGCGATCATGCCCATGACGGCATTACCTCAGGAGTGGGTGGGAAGGGTGGGAGGAAGGTCGACGTCGGCCGAGGCGGCCTGGCCGTCGATGCGGCGTTGCTGCTTGATCGCGTAGTGCATCCAGACCATGCAGACCACGGTCAGGCCGAACAGCAACATGAAGCAGGAGGAGCGCACGCCGATGTGGTCGGCGGCGTAGCCGAACAGGATCGGCAGGCAGAAGCCGCCGAGGCCGCCGATCACCCCGACCATGCCGCCGACGGTGCCCATGTTGCTCGGGTAGTAGTCGTGGATGATCCGGTACACGCTGGCCTTGCCGAAGCCCTGGGCGATGCCGACGACGAACACCAGGAAGGTGAACAGCCAGACGTTCAGGCCGATGCCCAGGCTGAGGTCGCCCTGGATGCCGTGGATGGTCATGGTGGTCTGCGGGTAGGAGAGGAAGAACAGGCACACCAGGCAGACCCAGAACACGCCCCAGTTCACCGAGCGCGCGCCGTAGTGGTCGCTGAACCAGCCGCCGAGGGCGCGGATCAGGCCGGACGGCAGGGTGAACAGCATGGTGATGAAGGACGCGGTCTTCAGGTCCAGGCCGTATTCGGCGATGTAGTACTTCGGCAGCCACAGGGCCAGGGCGACGAAGCCGCCGAAGACGAAGAAGTAGTACAGGCCGAAGCGCCAGACGCGCAGCTCGGCGAGCGGCGCCAGTTGCTTGGCCAGGCTCGGCCGCTGGCTGGCCTCGGCGGCACCCTTGAGGTGCGCCGGATCGGTCCAGGTGAACAGCCAGAACAGCACGGCGGTGACCAGCATGGCCACCGAGTAGACCTGCGGCACCATGCGCCAGCCGAAGGCGACCACGATCATCGGCGCCACCAGGTTGGTGATCGCCGCGCCGGCGTTGCCGGCGCCGAAGATGCCCATCGCGGTGCCCTGGCGCTCCTTCTCGAACCAGGCCGAGGTGTAGGCGATGCCGACCGCGAAGGAGCCGCCAGCCAGGCCGACGAACAGGCCGAGCACCAGGTAGTGCCAGTACTGGCTGGCGAAGGCCAGGCCGTAGATCGGGATGGCCACCAGCAGCATGTGGATGAAGAACACGATGCGGCCGCCGAAGCGGTCGGTGATCAGGCCCAGCGGCAGGCGCACCAGGGAGCCGGTGAGGATCGGCAGGGCGACCATCAGGCCGAACTGGGATTCGCTCAGGCCAAGCTCGTCCTTGATACGGATGCCGATGATCGAAAACATCGTCCACACGGCGAAATTCACCGCGAAGGACAAGGTACTCATGCCGAGGACGGAGTACTGTTTCTGACGTAGGGAAGCCATGGCTAAACTCTCTGCACGGACAGCGTTCAGCGAGAGCCTAGGGAAGGTGTTCCTATGCAAATTTGATAGGAATCAATGAAATACCGGCCGTTCCGTGCCTAGATGCGCGCCCCTACCTCGAAAGAGGTATGGTCTGAATTATTGCGCAACCCACTGTTTTAAAAGGCTTTTTACATGAACAAGGCGACCGCGCCGGACGCTGACCAGCGGGACAGATTCTTTGGAGGTAGTGACAGGGCCGGAAAGCCGATCCTGCGCCGCTCCCTGGTAGTCCGCTTCGGCTGCTACCTCACCCTGCTGGTATCGCTGGCGCTGATCGGGATGTTCAGCGCCCTGCTCTTCGCCGACTACACGCACCAGGACGCCGCGGTGATCAACCACGCCGGCTCGTTGCGCATGCTCACCTACCGGGTCGCCCTGGAGCCCAGCCTGGAAGGCCGCCAGGCGCTGCTCGGGACCCTCGGCGAACGCCTCGACAGCGGCGACATCCGCCGCCTGCTGCAACGCCAGGACGCCGACGACCCGATCCGCCAGCTGCACCAGGAGCTGCGCGAGGGCCTGGCGCGCCTGGACCCGCGCGCGCTGCCCGGACGCGCCGTGCTGGACGCCTACGTCGGCGACATCGACCGTTTCGTCGGCATCCTCCAGGCCAAGGCCGAGCGCCGCTCGCAACTGCTCAGCACGGTGCAGGGCCTGTGCCTGTTCCTCAGCCTGCTGGTGGTGTTCGTCACCCTCTACGACCTCAGCTACCACGTCATCGGCCCGCTGCGCGAACTCACCAGCACCGCCCGCCGCCTGGGCCGCGGCGAGCTGGACGCGCGGGTCACCTACAGCGGCGAGGACGAACTGGCGCAACTGGGCGAGCGCTTCAACCAGATGGCCGGCGAGCTGAAGAGCATCTACGGCGACCTGGAAGAGCGCGTGGAGGACAAGACCCGCGCCCTCTCGCAGAGCCACCAGCGCCTCGAACTGCTCTACGCCAGCGCCCGCCGGCTGGGCGAGAACCCCTACGACAGCCGCACCCTGCAACCGCTGCTGAACCAGTTGGAGAAAGTGCTAGACGCCGGCCGCGTGACCCTCTGCCTGAACAAGGACGGGGTCGAGCGCGCCTACAGTTCGCTGACCACCACCGAGCGCCCGGCGGACTTCTGCCTGCAGGGCGACTGCGGTAGCTGCCGCGAGCAGGCCAGCGCCTGCGACCAACCCTCGTCCCTGGCCCAGCCATTGCTGATGCAGCCCCTGTCCATCGCCGGCCACCGTTTCGGCGAACTGTTCATCGAAAGCCGCAGCGGCCGCCTGGAGAACTGGCAGCAGCAACTGATCGAGACCTTCTGCGACAACATCGCCCGCACCTTCGCCCTGTCCCTGCAACAGGAACAGGAAAGCCGCCTGGCCCTGTTCGCCGAGCGCGGCACCATCGCCCGTGAACTGCACGACTCGCTGGCACAGTCGCTGTCCTACCTGAAGATCCAGGTCAGCCGCCTGGGCACCCTGCTCAAGCGCGAGGCGCCGGCGGAGAAGATCGAGGACACCCTCGACGAACTGCGCGAAGGCCTCAACGGCGCCTACCGGCAACTGCGCGAACTGCTCACCACCTTCCGCCTCAGCCTCGACGAGCCGAGCCTGGAAGCCGCGCTGGGGAACGCCGTGGCCGAGTTCGGCGAGCGCGGCGAGGTGGCGATCGAACTGGACAACCGCCTGCAACACGTGCCGCTGAGCCCCAACGAGGAAATCCACGTCCTGCAGATCGTCCGCGAGGCGCTCTCCAACGTGGTTCGCCATTCGCAGGCGCAACGGGCCTGGGTGCGCCTGAGCAGCCAGGCCGACGGCCAGGTGAGCATCGCCGTAGAGGACGATGGCGTCGGCTTTGATCCGCAGCAGAACCGCAGCGGCCACTATGGGCTTACCATCATGCAGGAGCGCGGCCAGACCCTCGGCAGCCAGTTACGCTTCGAAGCGCGCGCGCCCCACGGCACGCGAGTGCTCTTCAGCTTCGTGCCGACCGCCCTGCAACCCTCCGCCGCCAAGGAGCCGACCCCATGACGGACATGCCAGCCACCGCCGACGAACCGGTTCGCCTGCTGCTGGTGGACGACCATCCGATGATGCGCAAGGGCGTCGCCCAGTTGCTCGAACTGGAAGACGACCTCAGCGTGGTCGGCGAGGCCGGCAGCGGCGAGGAGGCCCTGCGCCTGGCCGCCGAGCTGGACCCGGACATGATCCTGCTGGACCTGAACATGAAGGGCATGAACGGCCTGGACACCCTGCGCGCGTTGCGCGAGGCCGGAGTCGACGCGCGCATCGTGGTGTTCACCGTGTCCGACGACAAGGGCGACGTGGTCAACGTCCTGCGCGCCGGCGCCGACGGCTACCTGCTCAAGGACATGGAGCCGGAGCGCCTGCTCGAGCACATCCGCCAGGCCGCCACCGGACAGATGACCCTCAGCCCGCAGTTGACCCAGATCCTCGCCCAGGCCCTGCGGGGCGACGACCGCTCGAAGAGCCTCGACGAGCTGACCGAGCGCGAACGGCAGATCCTCCGCCAGATCGCCCACGGCTACAGCAACAAGATGATCGCGCGAAAGCTGGACATCACCGAAGGCACGGTGAAGGTCCATGTCAAGCGGGTGCTGCACAAGCTCGGCATGCGTTCGCGGGTCGAGGCGGCGGTGTGGGCGGTGGAGAACGACCTGGTGTAAGCCGCGCGCGGGCTTGATTCCGGTCAAGAAATCCACCGCGGCGCTGCGTCGATACTGGCGGCTTCCTTCCACGAGGCGCCCGTCATGATGTTCGAACGCAGCCCCGACGATCCCCTTCCCCTGGTCTACGCCTGCTCCGGCTGCTCCAACGTGGCGCAACTGGCCAACGATCTCGCGCTGCGCCTGGATCGCGCCCGGCTGGCGGAGATGTCCTGCATCGCCGGAGTCGGCGGCGACGTCCCGCTGCTGGTCCGCCGGGCCCGCTCCGGGCGACCGATCCTGGCCCTCGACGGTTGCCCGCTGCATTGCGTGAAAGGCTGCCTGGCGCGCCACGAGGTAGTCCCGACCCTGCACCTGACCCTCAGCGAACACGGCCTGAAGAAGCGCTACGGCGAGGACTGCGAGGCGCAGGACGCCGAGCGCCTGTTCGTCGAGCTGGAGCGTCTGCTGACGCCGGGCGGCAAGCGCCGCTGCGAATGACGGCGCGGCCGGGGGCGGCGGCTATCCTGCCGAAACCCGCATCCCCGCCTTTCGGCCTCCCTCGCGCATATCGCGGCGCCTCCGCCGCGTAAGCGAGCCCGTACCGCCTGCGATACGCAGCAGTGCGCTAGGATGTCCCCTCGGCTTCGAAGAAAGGACATTTCAATGCTGATCGGTGCGCTGCTGGTTCTCACCTGGGTCATCCTCCTCGTCCGATACCCGGCCAAGGCCCTGCCGGTCTCCCTGGCGGCTCTCGCCGGGCTGGGCCTGGTGGCGGCCTGGGTGATCTGGCAGGACAACGACGAAAGCCGCCACCTGCAACGCCAGGAACTGCGCCTGAGCTATGCGCCGGAACGCTGTCCGGTGGACCGGCCGCTGGCGGTCGAGCTGAAGAACGGCAGCGACCGTCCGTTGCTGGAGCTACGCTGGAGGATCGCCGCCTACCGCCCCGGCGACAGCGTCAACCTGGCCGACACCAGCTTCGACAGCCCGCGCTACCGGGCGCCGAACGCCCTGCTCGGCGGCGACAGCTGGCACGACTGCCTGCCGCTGCCGCCGCTGCGTCCGGGCTATCGCGCCAGCACCCTGGAATTCCGCGCCGAACGCCTGGACGGGCGTTTCGGCAACTGACCGAGGGAGGACCCGATGGAAACCCGCCGTCTGTTCGACCAGGGCTCCGCTGCCTACGCCAGCGCCCGCCCGCGTTATCCCGATGCGCTCTACCGCCATCTCGCCGGGCTCTGCGGCCAGCGCCGGCGCGCCTGGGACTGCGCCACCGGTACCGGCCAGGCCGCGCTCGGCCTGGCGCAGCACTTCGGCGAAGTCCTCGCCAGCGACACCAGCGCGCAGCAGATCGAACACGCCGTTGTCCATCCGGGTATCCGCTACAGCGTGCAGGACGCCGAAGCCACCGACTATCCCGACGCCGCCTTCGACCTGGTCTGCGTAGCCCAGGCCTGGCACTGGTTCGACCACTCGCGCTTCAACCGCGAGCTGCTGCGCGTGCTGCGTCCCGGCGGCGTATTCGCCGCCTGGGGCTACGGCTGGTTCAGCATCGACGCGCAGATCGATGCCGCCATCGACGAGGAATACCTGCGCCCGATCGGCCCGTACTGGGCGCAACAGAACCGCCTGCTGTGGAACGCCTACCGGGATGTCGAGCTGCCGCTGGGCGAACTCCCCGCGCCGGCCTTCGTCATTGAGCAACAATGGAGCCTGGCCCGGTTGTTCGACTACATGGCCACCTGGTCGGCCAGCCGCCTGTGCCGCGAGGCGCAGGGCAACGCTTTCGTGCGCCAGGCCCTGCAACGGGTCGCCGCGCTCTGGGGCGAGCCGACCTCGACACGCAGGGTTCGCATGCCGCTGGCGCTGCGGATCGCGCGCAAGGACGCCTGACCGAGCCTTCGGGCGGTTTTCCGCGGCCGGCGAATCCAGTACGGTAGGCCGCCCTCCTTCCAACTCCCAGCCAAGGAACGCCGCCCCATGAGCCAACCCGTCGCCTTCGTCACCGGCTGCTCCAGCGGCATCGGCCGCGCCCTCGCCGACGCCTTCCAGCGCGCCGGCTACCGGGTCTGGGCCAGCGCACGCAAGGAAGACGACGTGCGCGCCCTGGCCAAGGCCGGCTTCCAGGCGGTGCAACTGGACGTCAACGACGCCGCCGCGCTGGCCCGTCTGGCCGAGGAGCTGGAAGTCGAAGCCGCCGGCCTCGACGTCCTGGTCAACAACGCCGGCTACGGCGCCATGGGTCCGCTGCTGGACGGCGGCGTCGACGCCATGCGCCGGCAGTTCGAGACCAACGTGTTCGCCGTGGTCGGCGTGACCCGCGCACTGTTCCCGCTACTGAGGCGCAAGTCCGGCCTGGTGGTGAACGTCGGCAGCGTCTCCGGCGTGCTGGTCACGCCCTTCGCCGGCGCCTACTGCGCCTCCAAGGCCGCGGTGCATGCGCTGAGCGATGCCCTGCGCCTGGAACTGGCACCGTTCGGCGTCGAGGTGCTGGAAGTGCAGCCGGGCGCCATCGCCTCGAACTTCGGCGCCAGCGCCAGCCGCGAGATGGACAGCGTGGTCGACGAACGCTCGCCCTGGTGGCCGTTGCGCCGGCAGATCCAGGCGCGCGCCGCGGCATCCCAGGACAATCCCACGCCCGCCGAAGACTTCGCCCGCCAGTTGCTCGCCGCCGTGCAGCGCCGTCCGCGCCCGCCGCTGGTGCGCATCGGCAATGGCAGCCGGGCCCTGCCGGCGCTGGCCCGCTGGATGCCGCGCGGCCTGCTGGAGCGGCTGCTGAAGAAGCGCTTCGGCCTCGACACGCGCCTCTGAAACCGCCAGGAGATACCGCTATGGGCGACCGCCTTGCCGTACCCATCCGTTACTACGCCCTGGCCGGGATCGCCGCGGCGATCCTGCTCAACGTGCTGCTGCGCGGGGTGGTCCGCTTCGGCGGCCTGCCGGCCAGCCTGCTGATCGCCGCGCTGGTCGCCGGCGGCCTGGCCTGGTGGTTCGCCCGCGCGCAGCGGCGCTGGCCGACCTGGGGCGAGCGCTTGCGCCTGGTCGCCCTGTATGGCGGAGTGCTCGGGATCCTTTACCTGCTACTGGTCGGCCTCGCCTCGCTGAAAGGCGATCCCAGCCCGGCGGCACTGCTCATCGTGGTGCTGCACTACCTGTGCTATCCGGCGCTGTTGCTGGTGTTCTTCTCCGGCAGGGTCTATGGATTCTTCCTGCGTGACGGGTGAAGCTGCCTCAACGAATTCTTCACATTCTCTTCAGCTCGGCTTGACCCGCCCTCGCCTAGTGTTGGCCACCCACCGCACGAGGCCGACATGCACCGTTCACCGCTCGCCTGGCTCCGCCTGCTCCTCGCCGCCGTGCTCGGCGCCTTCCTGCTCGGCGGCCCGCTGCATGCCGCCGAGACTGCCGCCCCGCGTTCGCCAGCCTGGGCGCAAGCGGTCGACCCGTCGATCAACCTCTACCGCATGAGCCCCACCCTCTATCGCAGCGCGCTGCCCAACGCACAGAGCGTCGCGCTGCTGCAACGCCTGCAGGTGAAGACGGTGGTCAGCTTCATCAAGGACGACGACCGCGCCTGGCTGGGCCAGGCTCCGGTGCGGGTGGTCAGCCTGCCGACCCACGCCGACCGGGTCGACGACGCCGAGGTGCTCAGCGTCCTCCGCCAGTTGCAGGCCGCCGAGCGCGAAGGCCCGGTACTGATGCACTGCAAGCACGGTAACAACCGCACCGGACTGTTCGCCGCCATGTACCGCATCGTCGTGCAGGGCTGGGACAAGCAGGCCGCGCTGGAGGAAATGCAGCGCGGCGGGTTCGGCGACGAGGACGACATGCGCGACGCCAGCGCCTATGTGCGCGGCGCCGACGTCGACGGCCTGCGCCTGGCGATGGCCAACGGCGAATGCAGCCCATCGCGCTTCGCCCTCTGCCATGTGCGCGAGTGGATGGCCCAGGCGCTCGACCGGCCGTAAACACGCGCAGGGCCGAAAGGCTTGGTCCCGTCACGCAAGTTTGGCACCCTTGGGGCTCGCCGCCGCACGCGGCGGCCCACTTCGACAGCCGCGACGAGACTCCCATGAGCGATGCCCCGACCTCCCCGCGCTTCAGCGCCGCCACCAGCACCCGCCTGCTCGACCATGCGCAACTGGAAGCGCTCTGCGCCGACTATGACGGCTTCCTTCTCGATCTCTGGGGCGTAGTGATGGACGGCGCCGAGGCGTTCCCCGGCGCCCTCGCCTGGCTCGCCCGGCGGCACGCCGAAGGCCGCCCGGTCTGGTTCCTCAGCAACTCGTCCAGCAGCGTGGTGGAAATGAGCGCCGGGCTCGAGCGCCTGGGCATCCAGCGCGACTGGTTCGCCGGCATCACCACCTCCGGCCAGTTGACCATCGACGCCCTGCTGCAAACCGCCGACTACCGGCGTGGCGGCATCTACCTGGCCGGCGTCGGCCTGGCCCAGCAGAGCTGGCCGGCGGAAATCCGCGAGCGCTTCGTCGACGACATCGCCCAGGCGGCGCTGATCGTCGGCGTCGGCAGCTTTCCCCAGGAAGAACTGGAACAGCGCTTCGCGCCCCTGCGCGGCGCCACCGACCTGCCGTTCCTCTGCGCCAACCCGGACCGCGTGGTGGTTTCCGGCGGCCGCACGGTATACGGCGCGGGTATGCTCGCCGAGCTGTTCAGCGAGGAAGGCGGCCAGGTCAGTTGGTACGGCAAGCCCGACCCGGCGGCCTTCCGCATCGCCCAGCGGCAACTGGAAGCGCGCGGCGCGCGGCACATCCTGTTCGTCGGCGACTCGCTGGTGACCGACGTCCCCGGCGCCCTCGCCGCGCGCATCGATACCCTCTGGCTGGGCGCCACCGGCATCCACCGCGAAGCCCTGGGCGCCGAGTTCAACGGGGCGCTCGACGAGGAACGGGTCAGGTCGCTGCTGCACGGCTATCCGATCCGACCGCACTTTGCCGCGCCAGGGCTGGTCTGACCCCTCAAAGGTCGGAAAAAGGATGCGCGCATGCATTGGCTGGACTACCTGCAATGGCCCGCCATGCTGGTCACGGTGGTGGCCGCCTGGCTGGTGGCGTCGGCGCACCGGCGAAGACGCAAGGTCGGCTTCTGGGTGTTCCTCGCCAGCAACCTGCTGTGGATCGCCTGGGGCCTGTACGCCCAGGCCTATGCGCTGATCCTGCTGCAGGTCTGCCTGGCGGCGATGAACCTGCGCGGCACCCATCGCAACGAAGCGCCACAGGACAGCGCCTGATGGCCGCCAACGAAAACGCCCGCCATGACGGCGGGCGCTCGCCTTGCGAAGGCCGCGCTCAGTGCGCCCCCTCGCTTTTCTCCAGCGGCTGGCCGGCGTAGATACGACGCACCAGCGGGCCGATGGAAAGCCCCTGGAGCAGGATCGATACCAGCACCACGATGTAGGTCAGGCTGAGGATCAGGTCGCGCTCCGGCCCCAGCGGCAGGGACAGCGCCAGCGCCACCGAGACGCCGCCGCGCAGCCCGCCCCAGACCAGGATGCGGATGGTGCCCGCCGGTACCTGCCGGTTGGCGCCACGGAAACGGCGCAGGACCAGGATCGCCGGCCCCACCGTGAGCAGGCGCGAGACCAGCACCGCGCCGCCGAGAGCGAAGGCCGCCGCCACGTGCAGCCAGGAGAACGGCAACAGCAGCAGCTCCAGGCCGATCAGGGCGAACAGCAGGGCGTTGAGGATCTCGTCGATCAGCTCCCAGAACTTGTCCACGTAGCGCCGGGTCTCGTCCGACATCGCGTAGTGGCGTCCGTGGTTGCCGATGATCAGCCCGGCCACCACCATCGCGATCGGCGCCGATACGTGCAGGCGCGCGGCCAGCGCGGCGCCGCCGATGACCAGGGCGAGGGTCAGCATGACCTCCACCTGGTACTGGTCGATGCCGCGCATCATCACGAACACGCCGTAGCCGAGCACCGCGCCGAAAAGCACGCCGCCGATGGCTTCCTGGACGAAGAGGATCGCCGTGGCGCTGACCGTGGGCGCCTCGCCGAGCTGGAGGATGCCGAGGATGATGGCGAACACCACCACCGCGGTGCCGTCGTTGAACAGCGACTCGCCGACGATGGTGGTCGCCAGCGGTTTCGGCGCGCCGGCGGACTTGAGGATGCCGAGCACGGCGATGGGGTCGGTCGGCGAGATCAGCGCGCCGAACAGCAGGCAGTAGATGAAATCCACCTGCCAGCCGAACAGCGGGAAGGTGTAGTAGGCCAGGCCACCGATGACGAAGGTGGCGATCAGCACCCCGGCGGTGGCCAGCAGGCCGATCGGCCACTTGTAGCTGCGCAGGTCGGAGAGGTCGACGTGCAGTGCGCCGGCGAACAGCAGCGCGGGCAGGAACCAGGTCATCAGCACTTCGGAGAAGTCGATGCGGCGGATGATTTCCTGCATCTCCACCTCGAGGATCGGATAGCCCAGTTCCGACAGACCCTGGACGATCAGCGAGAACACCAGCGCCGTGGCCATCACGCCGATGGTCGGCGGCAGGCGGATGAAGCGGTAGTTGACGTAGGTGAGCAAGGTGGTCAAGGCAATGAATGCCGCGACGAGATCGAGCATGACGCGGGGTACTCCCTTAGCAGAAGGTAAAACACCTACCCCAAAAGGCCGATCCGTGAACCGTGGGGTGCGAATGTCTGGAAAAGCCCGAGAAAATTTCGGAACCCGCATCATAACCGCAGAAAAGCCCTGGGCGTCGATCGCACCGATACGGTGCATGGCGCGCCGCCGACGCGGCAACGCCCTTCTCGCCCGCTCCCCCGGGAAAATTTCTTCGTTCGCCGCCAGCCCAGGCGAGACGGCGGCTGCGGCCGCTTGCCCAGGCCCGGTCATGGCACAAGCATGGCCGTTTCGTTGAACCTCCGCGAACGACGAACGGTCAACCCTTTCAGGGTCGGCAATTCGGTGCCCATCCGAAGCCTTTGATTTCCGGCCTGTTTCCGCGCTTCGACGAAGCGCCCGACAGCGTAGCCAACGCTCATTCCGAAGGGAGTCCCGACCATGGTGAAAACCTGTGGCAAGGCCCTGCTCGGCCTCTGCGCCGCAGCCGCCGTACTGGCCTTGCTGATCCACTGGATCACCCCCGCGACCATCCTCCACTACCGCGAGGACCTGCTGTTCTACTTGCAGGCCCACCTGGTGCTGGTCTTCAGTTCGATGGCGGCCGCCCTGCTGGTCGGCGTGCCGGCCGGCATCCTGCTCAGCCGTCCCGGCATGCAGGCCCAGGCCGAACGCCTGATGCAGGTGTTCAACGTCGGCAACACCATCCCGCCGCTGGCGGTGCTGGCCATCGCCCTGGCGATCATCGGCATCGGCAACGGCCCGGCAATCCTCGCCCTGTTCCTCGCCTCGCTGCTGCCGATCGTGCGCAACACCTACGAGGGCCTGCGCAATGTCTCGCCGGCGCTGAAGGAAGCCGCCACCGGCATCGGCATGACGCCCAACCAGGTGCTGCTGCGGGTGGAACTGCCGAACGCGGTGCCGATCATCGTCGGCGGCGTGCGCGTGGCCCTGGCGCTGAACGTCGGCTCCGCGCCGCTGGCGTTCCTGATCGGCGCCAACAGCCTGGGCAGCCTGATCTTCCCCGGCATCTACCTGAACAACCACCAGCAACTGCTGCTCGGCGCCGCCTGCACGGCGCTCCTCGCCCTGCTGCTGGACGCCCTGGTGGTGCTGTTCAGCCGCATGTTCCTGGAACGCGGCCTGACCGCCAAGGAGGCCTGATGAACCGACTGATCCGCTCACTCTGCCTGGCCTGCGCCGGCCTGTTCGCCGCCGGCCTGGCGCAGGCGGAAACCCTGCGCATCGGCGGCAAGACCTTCACCGAGCAGCGCATCCTCACCGCCATCACCGCGCAGTTCCTGCAGAAGCGCGGCTACGACGTGACGGTCACCACCGGCCTGGGCAGCACCCTGGCCCGCGCCGCCCAGGAAAGCGGCCAACTGGATATCGTCTGGGAGTACACCGGCTCGTCGCTGATCGTCTACAACCACATCGACGAGAAGCTCGACGCCGCGGCTTCCTACCGCCGGGTCAAGCAACTCGACGAAGCCCAGGGCCTGGTCTGGCTGAAGCCGACCCGCTTCAACAACACCTATGCCCTGGCCATGCCCGAGGAACAGGCCGAGCGCCTGGGCATCCAGAGCGTCAGCGATCTCGCGCGGGTGCTCGCCGAACAGCAGGAGGCCGAGCCCGGGAGCACCCACCTGTTCGCCATGGACCCGGAGTTCGCCGGCCGCCCCGACGGCCTCGGCCCCATGAGCGAGCTGTACGCCCTGCACTTCACCCGCAACGACATCCGCCAGATGGACGCCGGGCTGGTCTACACCGCGCTGAAGAACCGCCAGGTGTTCCTCGGCCTCGTCTACACCACCGACGGCCGCCTGAAGGATTTCAAGCTGCGCGTGCTGAAGGACGACAAGCAGTACTTCCCCTTCTACAACGCCGCCCCGGTGGTGCGTAAGGAGGTCATGCAGCGCCATCCGGAGTTCGCCACGCTGTTCGATCCGATCATCGAGCGGCTCGACGACGCCACCATGCAGGCGCTCAACGCGCGGGTCGATATCGAGCAGCAGACGCCACAGAAGGTCGCCGCCGACTTCCTCCGCGAACACCACCTGCTCGACGACGGCCAGGCCGGCCAGGGAGGTAGCCAGTAATGGACTTCTTCAGCGTGCTTTCCCATCTCGACTGGTCCCAGGTCGGCCAGCTCACCCTCCAGCACCTGCTGCTGGTACTGGTCGCCGTAGGCCTGGCGATCCTCGTCGGCGTGCCGCTGGGCGTGCTGATGACCCGCTTCACGTGGCTGGCCGGCTCGTTGCAGGGCGCCGCCACGGTGATGCTGACCATCCCCTCGATCGCCCTGTTCGGCCTGCTGATGCCGGTCTACTCGGTATTCGGCCAGGGCCTCGGGCCGCTGCCGGCGATCACCGCGGTGTTCCTCTATTCGCTGCTGCCGATCCTGCGCAACACCTACCTCGCCCTGACCGGCGTCGAAGCGGGCATCCGCGAGGCCGGCAAGGGCATCGGCATGACCTTCTGGCAACGCCTGCGGATGGTCGACATTCCCCTCGCGGTGCCGGTGATCCTCGCCGGCGTACGCACCGCCGTGGTGATGAACATCGGCGTGATGACCATCGCCGCGGTGATCGGCGCCGGCGGCCTGGGCGTGCTGATCCTCACTTCCATCAGCCAGAGCAACATGCCGATGCTGGTGGTCGGCGCGGTACTGGTCAGCCTCCTGGCCATCGTCGCCGACCTGCTGCTGCAATGGCTGCAACGCATCCTCACCCCCAAGGGACTGCGCGCCAGCGCGCACTGACAGGAGCCGAACATGATCGAACTGGACAAGCTCAGCAAGACCTTCACCCAGAAGAACGGCAAGGAGTTCCGCGCCGTCGATTCCGTCAGCCTGACCGTGGAGAAAGGCGAGATCTGCGTCTTCCTCGGCCCCTCCGGCTGCGGCAAGACCACCACCCTGAAGATGATCAACCGGATCATCCCGCCGACCTCCGGCCGCGTGCTGATCGACGGCCAGGACACCGCGGACCTCGACGAGGTCACCCTGCGCCGCCACATCGGCTACGTGATCCAGCAGATCGGCCTGTTCCCGAACATGACCATCGAGGAAAACATCATGGTCGTGCCGCGCCTGCTCGGCTGGGACAAGGCGCGCTGCAAGGAGAAGGCCCGCGAGCTGATGAGCATGGTCAAGCTGGAGCCCAAGCAGTACCTGCAACGCTACCCGCGCGAACTCTCCGGCGGCCAGCAGCAGCGCGTCGGGGTAATCCGCGCGCTGGCGGCGGACGCGCCGCTGCTGCTGATGGACGAGCCGTTCGGCGCGGTCGATCCGATCAACCGCGAGTCGATCCAGAACGAGTTCTTCGAAATGCAGCGCAAGCTCGGCATGACCGTGATCATGGTCAGCCACGACATCGACGAAGCCATCAAGCTGGGTGACAAGGTGGCGGTGTTCAAGAGCGGCCGGCTGCTCCAGTACGACCACCCGGACACCCTGCTGGCGCACCCGGCGGACGAGTTCGTCAGCGCCTTCACCGGCCAGGACAGCACGCTCAAGCGCCTGCTCCTGGTGCGCGCCGAAGACGCCGCCGACAGCAGCCTGGTCACCGCCCGGCCGCAGACCCCGGTGGCCGAGGCGCTGGAACTGATGGACGAGAACGACCGGCGCTACCTGATCGTGGTGGATGACCAGGGCAAGGGCCTGGGCTACGTGCGACGCAAGGACCTGCGCCGCCAGGAGGGCACCTGCGCGCCGTTCGTCACCCCGTTCCGGGTCACCGCCAGCCACGACGAGCACCTGCGCATCCTGTTGTCGCGGATGTACGAGTTCAACAGCTCCTGGCTGCCGGTGCTCGACCCCGACCAGCAGTTCCTCGGCGAGGTCACCCAGGAATCCATCGCCGACTACCTCAGCTCCGGCCGCTCGCGCGGCGGCAAGGGCCTGATCGTGTCGCCGGCCGAACAGGTCGGGGCCTAGGCCGCCGGGTGGATATTCACCGCCGGCAGCCGCCAACCGCAGCGTATTCCTGGCGAGTGGCGCCCTCTTCCGCCCCGCCGAAACGAAAAAGCCCGGCATCCGCCGGGCTTCTCCCTGCCCCTTCCACTCAACCGGCCCGCCCCGGCGCCTGCGCCGCCGAGGCCTGGTCGTCGCGCCCTTGCGGCTTGACGATCACCGTGCAGGTGATCCCCGCCGAGAGCAGCACGCCGTCCGGCACTTCGTCGATGTGTACCCGCACCGGCACGCGCTGGGCCAGGCGCACCCAGTTGAAAGTGGGGTTGACGTCGGCGGTCAGCTCGCGGCTTTCCGGGTTGTCGCGGTCGTAGATGCCGCGGGCGATGCTTTCCACGTGGCCCTTGAGGTGTTCGCCGCTCATCAGCTGCATGTCCACCGGGTCGCCTTCGCGGATGTACGGCAGCTTGGTTTCCTCGAAGTAGCCGTAGACCCAGTAGGAGTTCTTGTCGATCACCGCCATCTTCGCCTCGCCGACCCGCGCGTAGTCGCCACGGTGCACGTTGAGGTTGGTGACGTAGCCGTCGACCTGCGCCACCACCCGGGTGCGCTCCAGGTTCAGGCGCGCGGCGTCGAGCTGGGCCTTGGCCTGCTCGTAGTCGGCCATCGCCGCGGCGGCGGTGTTGTGGGCGTCGTCGCGGCTTTCGCGGGAGACCACCATCTCATCCATTTCCGCGCGCCGCCGGGCGTTCAGCTGGCGCATCTCCAGGGTCGCCTTGCGCGAGGCGACCAGCGATTCGGCCTGCTTCACCGCGATGCGGTAGTGGTCGGGGTCGATCTGCATCAGCAGGTCGCCTTTCTTCACCAACTGGTTGTCGCGCACCGGGACGTCGACGACGATCCCGGAAACGTCGGCGGCGACATTGATCACGTCGGCGCGCACGCGACCGTCACGGGTCCAGGGGGTGTCCATGTAGTTGACCCACAGGGTCCGCCCGATGAATACGGCGACCAGCAGGATCAGCAGGGTCGCCAGCAGGCTGATTACGGATTTCAAGGTCATGGTCGGCTCACGATAACGAAGAGGTGCGCTACCGCCTCAGCGGTAGATGGTCAGGGACAGGCCGCCGTACAGGCAGGCGAACAGGCTGACCCGGAACAGCGCCGGGTGCCAGGTGAAGCGATACAGGCCAACCGAGGCGAAGATCCGGTCGAGCCCCCAGGTGAGCGCCGCGGCGATCACGAACAACAGCGTCAGGGTCGGCATGTAGACCCCATGGATGGCGATTTCACGAGGCATGGACGGTACCTTGGCCGCTCGTCCGACCGGCCAGTTCGGTCAGCGGCGAGGTCGGCGCGAGCAAGGAAGAACGGATGAAGTGCAGGTAGCTGCGCACCCGCCGTAGCGGCGAGCTGTCGAAGTGCGGCGCGCAGGGTTCGTCGGTGTGCCTGGCCGCGTGGATGGCCTGGTCGACGGCCGCCAGTGCGCGCTCCAGGTTCTCCGCGCCGGGGCGCACGAACAGCCGGATCAGGGCCCGCCCCATGGCGCGGATCGCCTGGCGCCAGGGCATGGCCTCGGCGTAGCAGGGTTCGTCCGGCAGGCGCTCCTGCTCGCGACGCAGCTCGATGATCGCGTGGCCGACCTCGAGCACCAGGAACATCCAGCGCAGCAGGCCGCGCTGCACGTCCGGGCGCCCGGCAGCGACGCCATAGGCCTGGTTCAGCAGGTCGCGGGTGCCGCTTTCGAAGGCCGAGCCAAGCCCCCTGCTCCTGCCGCTGATGGCGAACACCACGCGCATCCGCAGGTCGCGCTCGAGGCGCTTCCACAGCCAGGCGCTGTTGGGTGGCAGAATGACCGCGGCGGCCGCGGCCGAGAGCAGCATCGAGAGGATCAGGGCGATGTACTCGTTGATCACGTGGGCCGGGTCGTAGACGGTCAGGTTCGCCGGCACCGAACCGAAGCAGAAGAACACCAGCAGGCCGAGACCGTAGCCGGCCCACTGCGGCCGCGAGGAGATGAACGCGCCGAGGGCGAACACCGGCGCCAGCACCAGGCACAGCAGCGGGAAACCGTCGATGTGCGGGTAGACGAAGAACATCTCGCTGAAGCCGAGCAGCGCCGCCGCCATGGTGCCGATGGCCATCTGCATGGCGACCTTCTTCGGGTTCGGCGCCGCCGAGGCCAGCGCCGAGACCGCCACCGCATTGAGGGCGAAGGTGCCGCCGCTGGGCCAGGTGCTGTAGATCCAGAAGCAGCCGAACAGCAGGATCATCAACCCGGTGCGCATCCCCGCCACTGCCGCCGCCACCGCGTTGGCCTTGGCGGTGAAGGCGTCCTTCCACTGCTCGCGCTCGTGGCGGTGGGCGGCCAGCGAGGCATGGGTCAGGGCGTAGTCGTGCATCTCCTCGGCGAAACGGTAGAGCAGCTCGGCGGCGGTATTGAAGTCCAGCCGCGCCTCTTCACCCGGCTCCCGCGCCAGCAGCTCGCCGCGCGCCTGGCGGATACGCGCCATCAGGCGTTCGCGGCAGTCGGCGAGGCGCTGGGCGAAGCGCTCGGCGTCATGGTCGGTGACGGCGCGGCCACGGATCTCCTCGAGCAGCCCGGTGATTTCCTCCAGGCACGGCTCGAACGCATCCAGCACCTGGGTGGAGCCCTGCGCGCGCAAGCGTTCGAGCAACTGGTGGAGGGCGTGGAAACGGGTATTCATGGCCATGAACTCGCTGCTCAGGCGAATCAGCCGGCCATTGCGCAGGCGCATGTGCGGATCCTCGAAGGCGCTCGCCGCGCGCATCGTCTCCAGGCCCACCGCCTGGGCGGCGAAGGCCACGTTGCTGCTTTCGAAGCGCTCGCGCCCGCCGACCCCGCGCAGGCTGTCGAGGACGAACGCGGCGAACAGGCCGAAGCGCACGTACAGCGCATTGCGCATCGCCGCGCTGGTGGTCTGCGGCATGATCACCGCGCTGACCACCCCCGAGCAGAGAATCGCCAGGCTGATTTCCAGGACCCGCCAAATCGCCTGCATGAAGGCGCCTTCCGGATGGCTGGTGGCGGGGATGCCGATCAGCGTCGCGGTGTAGCCGGCGAGCACGCAGGCGTAGGAGCGGAAGTCACGGTAGCGGGCGGCCCCGGCGGTGCAGAGGCCGATCCAGATCGCCGAGCTGAGCAGGAACAGCACTCGCTCCTGGGCGAACAGGGCGATCAGGGTGACCATCACGCTGAGGCCGACCAGGGTGCCGAGGATGCGGTAGAAGCTCTTGGCGAACACCTGGCCGCTCTGCGGCTGCATGACGATGAACACGGTGATGGTCGCCGTGCTCGGCTGCGGCAATTCCAGGCGCATCGCCAGCCAGAGGGTCAGGAAGGCCGCGCAGAGCACCTTGAACACGTAGATCCAGGTCGCCCCGTCGCTGCGCGCCCACTCGGCCAGCGCGCGCCGCCACTCGTCGCGGCTGGGCAGGGCGAAACCAGCGGAGCGGCCACTCATCGCAAAGACACCGCTCTGACCGGGACGTTCTCCGGCGCCAGCTTCCGCTGCGCCGGCGTATCGGCGCCGGCCCCGACGCCGCCGCCGAGGGCGGTGAGCAGGCTGGCGTGGGCGGCCAGCCGGGCGGCCTGCACCTGCTCCTGGACCAGTTGCTGCTGGAACAGCCGGGTCTGCGCGTTGAGCACGTTGAGGTAATCGGTGAGGCCGCGCTGGTAGGCCAGGGTGGCGATATCGTAGGTCTTCTGCGCGGAAGCCACCGATTGCGCGGCGAAGTCCTTCTGGATGTCCACCGAATGCAGGCGGATCAACTGGTCGGAAATGTTCTTCAGCGCATCCACCAGGGTCTGGTTGTATTGCTCCACCGCCGCGTCGTAGCCGGCCGCCGCCTCGCCCAACTGCGAACGCAGGCGGCCGCCGTCGAAGATCGGCAGGGTCACCGCCGGGCCGGCGCTGTAGGTGTACTTGGCGCTGCGGAAGAACTCCAGCATGCCGCCGCCGACGGCACTGAAGCCGACCGAGGCCATCAGGTCGACGTTGGGGTAGAAGTCGGCGCGCGCCACGTCCACGCCCTTGGCCAGGGCGGCGACCTGCCAGCGGCGGGCGACCACATCCGGGCGGCGACCGAGCAGTTCGGCCGGCAAGGCGCTGGGCAGGCTCGGCTGCGCCGCCAGGTTCAGGCTTGGCCGGCGGATCGTGCGGCCCTCGCCCGGGCCCTTGCCGGCCAGGGCGGCGAGCAGGTTGCGGGTGAGCTGGATTTCTTCGTCGATCACCTCGATGCGGCGCTCGGTCTCGGGCAGCGGCACTTCCGCCTGGCTGACCTCGAAATGCGTGCCGATGCCGCCGCGCAGGCGACGCTGGGCCAGGGCGAGGATGTCGCGCTGCTGTTGCAGCATGGCCTTGGCGATGTCCATCTCGGCGTACTGCAACGAGAGCTGGACGTAGGCGCGGACGATGTTGCCCTCCAGCTCGAGCTGCGCCTGGCGCGCCTCGGCGGCGGCCATGTGGGCCAGGTCGACGGCGCGCTCGCTGTCGCTGCGGTCGCGCCCCCAGAGATCGAGCTTGTAGTTCAGGCCGATCTCGGTGGAGTTGTTCCAGGAAGTGGTCCGCGCCAGGTCGCCGGGGCCGTAGAAATAGTCGTCCGGCCAGCGGTGGCGGACCAGCGAGCCCTTGCCCTCGATCTGCGGCGACTCGATGGACTCCACCAGCCCGGCCATGGACTTCGCCTGGCGTACCCGCGCATGGGCTACCGCCAGGCCTGGATTGCCGTCCAGCGCCTTCTCGATCCAGGCGTCCAGCTGCGGATCGGCATACACCTTCCACCACTGCGCCTGCGGCCAGCCGGCCTCGCGGGCGGCAGCCTGGATCGCATGGTCGGTGGCCAGGGCGTTGGCGTCGAGCGTGGCGGCCTCGGGGGCGATATCGCCTGTACTGACACAACCGGATATTGCGGAGAAAACGACGAGAAAACCGACGAAGGAGCCGACCAAGGTCAGTTCCTTCCTGAGAGCACGCGGCACGTTGTCTGATCCTGGAGGGGCGAAGCACGGAATTTGAACGGTACGGGCGCCGTTCAACCCGCTCGAGCGTTCGTGCGCTCGGGGGCCGATGAATTTTAAGAGGCTGGCGGCTGCTGATAAGCTGGCTCAAGTGCGATTGTTTATTGCGTAATGTGAAATAATCCGCCTTCGCAACAATCTGACACACTTCTGCGCGTGCCTAGGAGGCCCCGTCGATGGACACCCTGCAAAACATGCGAGCCTTCGTCTGCGTGGCGGAAACCGGAAGCTTCACCGCGGCGTCCCAGCAGCTCAACACCACCACCGCCTATGTTTCGCGGGCGGTGGCCAACCTCGAGACGCACCTGCGCACCCGCCTGCTCAACCGTACCACTCGTCGCATCGCCCTCACCGAAGCCGGCCAGCGCTACCTGCTGCGCTGCGAGCAGATCCTCGCCTACGTCGAGGAAGCCGAGGCCGAAGCCAGCGACGCCCATGCCCGTCCCGCCGGCAAGCTGAAGCTGCATTCGATGACCGGCATCGGCCAGCACTACGTGATCCGCGCCATCGCCGGCTACCGCCAGCAGTACCGCGACGTGACCTTCGACCTGACCATGGCCAACCGCGTGCCGGACCTGCTCGACGAGGGCTTCGACGTGGCCATCGTGGTGGCCTCCGAGCTGCCCGATTCCGGCTTCATTTCCCAGCGCATCGGCGAGACCTACAGCATTCTTTGCGCCTCGCCGGAGTACCTGCGCCTGAACGGCACGCCGAGCGAGCCTTCGGAGCTGGCCAGCCACGATTGCCTACGGCTGGTCAGCCCGGTGGTGCCGCTGGATCGCTGGCTGTTCGACGGTCCCAACGGCCAGGAAATGGTCTCCATCGGCGCCTCGCCGTTCCAGGTCAATGTCGGCGACGCCATGACCGAGGCAATCCGCTCCGGGCTGGGCATCGGCATCCTGCCGGTGTATTCGGCCATCGAGGACCTGGGCAAGGGCACCCTGGTGCGGGTCCTGCCGCAACACCGCCTGCAACAGCTCAACGTCTATGCGCTGTACCCTTCGCGGCAGTATCTCGACGCGAAGATCAAGACCTGGGTGGAATACCTCAAGGAAAGCCTGCCCGGCCTGCTCCAGCGCGACGAAGCGGCGCTGGTGGAGCTGGGCCTGGAACTCGGAAGACCCTCCTGAGCCGATAATCGCCCGCCCAGTGGCGGGCCCCTGCCCGCCGCTTCGATGGCGGTGGTATGGTCGGCGCTTTCGCTCCCGCTTGCAGAGTCCCGTCATGAAAAAGAACGTCTTCGTCTTCAGTCGCCTCGCCCCCGAGCATCTCGAACGCCTGCAACGCCAGTTCAACGTCCGCGTGCTCGAACCGAAACAGGGCGACATCGACGCCCAGTACGCCGCCGCCCTGCCCGATACCCACGGCATGATCGGCGTCGGCCGGCCGCTCGGCGCCAGGCAACTGGAACAGGCGAAGCAACTGGAAGTCATCTCCAGCGTCTCGGTCGGCTACGACAACTATGACCTGGACTACCTGAACCGCCGCGGCATCGCCCTCACCAACACGCCCGACGTCCTCACCGAGACCACCGCCGACCTCGGCTTCGCCCTGCTGATCAGCGCCGCGCGACGGGTCGCCGAGCTGGACGCCTGGGTCAAGGCCGGGAACTGGAAGCGCACCGTCGACGCCCCGCAGTTCGGCACCGACGTGCATGGCAAGAAACTCGGCATCCTCGGCCTCGGCCGGATCGGCGCGGCCATCGCCCGGCGCGGCCGTTTCGGCTTCGGCATGCAGGTGCTCTACCACGGCAACAACCGCAAGCCGGAACTGGAACAGGAACTCGGCGCGCGCTTCCTCGGCTTCGACGAACTGCTCGGCGAGGCCGACTTCGTCTGCGTGGTGGTGCCGCTGGGAGCGCAGACCCGGCAGTTGATCGGCGCGCGCGAACTGGGCCTGATGAAGCCCTCGGCGATCCTGGTCAACGTCGCCCGAGGCCAGGTGGTCGACGAGGCCGCGCTGGTCGCCGCCCTGCGGGAGAAACGCATCCTCGGCGCCGGCCTGGATGTCTACGAGAAGGAACCGCTGGCCGAATCGCCGCTGTTCGCCCTGGACAACGTGGTGACCCTGCCGCACATCGGCTCGGCCACCCACGAGACCCGCCGGGCCATGGCCGAGCGGGCGCTGCAGAACTTCGAGGCGGCCCTGCGCGGCGAGCGGCCGCTGGACCTGGTCAATCCACAGGTGTGGCGACGCGGCTGAGCGCGCCACCTCTCCGCTAGGTCGAACGCGCCGGCCCGGCCAGCGCCGGCGCCTTCGGCTTGCGGAACACCAAGACGTTGCCGAGCATCACCAGGACCAGCCCGGCCAGCGCCGGTGCGGTCCAGCGGTAGCCCTCGGCGAAGGCCGAGATGTTCAACGCCACCACCGGGAACAGCACGGTGCAGTAGGCGGCGCGATCCGGGCCCATGCGCCCGACCAGGGTCAGGTAGGCGGTGAAGCCGATCACCGAGCCGGGGATCGCCAGGTACAGCAGCGAGCCGACGTAGCGCGCGCTCCAGTCGAAATTCAGCGGCACGCCCTGGAACAGGCACAGCGCCAGGAGGATCAGGGTGCCATAGAGCATGCTCCAAGCATTGCCGGTGAGCGGGCGGATGCCGGCCTTCTGTTGCAGGCTGGAAAGCATGTTGCCGGTGGAGAAGCACAGCGTGCCGAGCAGGGCCAGGCCGAGGCCGTAGAAGGTTTCCGGGGTGGCCTGGTGACCCACCAGTTCCGGCCAGAACAGCAGCCCCAGGCCGATCAGGCCGAGACCGCCACCGGCCATCACGTTCGACGCGATGCGCTGGCCGAACCACAGGCGGGCGTTCAGCGCATTCCACAGGGTGGCGGTGGAGAACACCACGGCCACCAGGCCGCTGGGAATCCACTGGCTGGCGGTATAGAAGCAGATGAAATTCAGGCAGAACAGGCATACGCCCTGGGCCATGCACAGGCGTTGGCCCCGCGCGTCCAGCCTTTGCAGGCGGCGGCCGAGCAGCAGCACGGCGAACAGCACCAGCGCCGCCAGGGCGAAGCGGTAGGCGATCGACAGGGTGATCGCCACCGGACCCATCTGCAGCTTGATGGCGATCCAGGTGGTGCCCCAGATGAGCACGGTGAGCAGGTACAGCGAAAGATTCATGGCGACTCCGCAACGACAGGATGCCGTCAGTCTGCGGGCGAAGCCGGGCGCGACCATTGTCCATTCTTGCGCTTTTCATCCGCCGCCTCTCGCGGCAGCGTCCGGGCGCGGGTAGCATGGCCGGCATGCACCAACCCAGCGATTTCCAGGTATTCCGCACCCTCGACCGGACCTCCAATGCGCGCCTGCTGCGCAGCAGCACGCTCAGCGACGGCCTGGCGCTCGCCCATTGGTACCGCGACGAAGCGGAGATCCTCGGCTACAGCGACCCCGGCCATCACACCCTGTCGCTCTACCTGCAGGGCGGCTGGCAGACCTTCCGCCGCGATCGTCCCGGGCTCTATGGCGGCCCCGACCGCTTCTGCGTGATGCCGGCCGAACACCACTCCGACTGGGCGGTGACACGCGGCCTGGGCTTCATGCACCTGTACATCAGCCCGGAACGCCTGGCCGGCGCGGCGGTACGCACCCTCGATTGCGAACCACGCAGCCTGCAACTGGAGGAGCGCACCTACATCCAGGACGAGCCGCTGGCCGCCCTGTGCCGGACCCTGGAACGACAGGACTGGAACGAACCCGGCGAGCGCCTGCTATGCACCAGCCTCGCCCACCAGGCGGTGGACCACCTGCTGCTCACCGGGTGCGGCAGGCGTACCGACGTACGCTGGCAGGGCGGGCTGGCCGCGCACGTGCGGCGGCGCCTGGCCGACTACATCGAAAGCCACCTGGAGCAGCCGCTGGAACTGGGGTCGCTGGCGGAGCTGGCGGCGCTCTCCGAGTACCACTTCGCGCGCATGTTCCGCGTCTCCTTCGGCCTGCCGCCGCACCGCTACGTGCTGGAACGACGCCTGGCGCGGGCCCGCGACCTGCTGGCGTACTCCGCGCAGTCGCTCCAGGAGGTCTCGCTGGCCTGCGGCTTCGCCAGTCCGAGCCATTTCAACCGGCGCTTCCGCGAAGCCCATGGCGCCACCCCGGGGCAGTACCGCGCCGCCCTGAAAGCCTCCTGAAAGCCAGGCGCCGACAGCCTGCGGTTGTAGGCAGGCATTCCCGCAGCATAAAATGATAACTATTATCATTCGTTAATCCTTCTGCTCCGGGAATGTCCAGGTGTCGAGCGCCGACCTCGCCCACGCGGCCGCGTTGCATACCCTCTACAGCGACCACCACCACTGGCTCACGGGCTGGCTGCGGCGCCGCCTCGGCTGCCCGCAGAACGCCGCCGACCTGGCCCAGGACACCTTCGTCAAGGTCCTGGTTTCGCGCCAGGCCGCGCGCATCGACGAACCGCGCGCCTTCCTCACCACCATCGCCCGCCGCGTGCTGTGCAACCACTACCGCCGCCAGGACGTCGAGCGCGCCTACCTGGAAGCCCTGGCCAGCCTGCCCGAGCGGGAAGTCCCCAGCGAAGAGACCCGCGCCATCGTCCTGGAGACCCTGGTCGAGCTGGACCGCCTGCTCGACGGCCTACCGCCGCTGGCCAAGGAGACCTTCCTGCTGGCCCAGCTCGACGGCCTGGGCTACGCCGAGATCGCCACGCAGCTGGGCATCTCCCTGAGCAGCGTCAAGCGCTACATGCTCAAGGCTGCGCAACGCTGCTACTTCGCCGAGCTGCCATGAGCCTGCCCGCCGCACCCAAGGTGCCGCCGCAGGTGGCTGAACAGGCCGTGCGCTGGCTGGTCGAGCTGCAGGGCGGCGCCGACGACGAACGCCTGCGCCAGGCCTGGCAGCGCTGGCGCCAGGCGGCCCCGGAACACGAGCAGGCCTGGCGCCACATCGAGGCGGTCAACCAGCGCCTGGCCGGGATAGGCACGCCACTGGCCCTGGCCGCCATCAACGCACCGCATTCGCCGCAACGCCGGCGCGCGCTGAAGACCCTGCTGCTGGTCCTGGCCGCCGGCGGCAGCGCCTGGGGCCTGCGCGAGAGCGGCAGCCTGCAGCGCTGGAGCGCCGACTATGCCACCGGCGTCGGCGAACGCCGGCGCCTGGCCCTGGCCGACGGCAGTCGCCTCGAGCTGAACAGCGACACGGCGGTGGATGTCCGCTTCGATGCCGGCGAACGGCGCCTGCTCCTGCTGCGCGGGGAAATCCAGCTCAGCACCGGCCACGACCCGCGCCCGCTGCACGTGTACAGCGCGGAAGGCCGGCTGCGACCGGTGGGCACCCGGTTCGACGTGCGCCAGTTCGCCGGACGCACCCGCGTCGCCGTCCACGAAGGCGCGGTGCAGGTGGAGAACCACGCCGGCCAAGGCCTGCTGCTGCCCAGCGGCCGGCAGCTGGACTTCGACCGCGAGCGACTCGGCGTTCCGCAGCCGTTGCCGGTCGGCAGCGGCGCCTGGACCGACGGCATGCTGGTGGCCGCCGGCATGCGCCTGGACGAATTCCTCGCCGAAGTCGCGCGCTACCGCCCCGGCCGGCTGGGCTGCGACCCGCGCATCGGCGGCCTGCGGATTTCCGGCAGCTATCCGCTGGACGATAGCGAGCGGATCCTCGCCACCCTGCCGGCGGTGCTGCCTGTGGAGGTACGGCGCGTCACCCGCTACTGGGTCGGCGTGCACCCGCGCGAATGAGCGGAAAGATATTTCCGCGTACCTGAGCCTTTTTCCCCACCTCGCGTGACAGAGGAGGAAAGCCAACCTCGAACGATCCACTGGAGTGTCCCTCATGTCCCCGTCACGCGCCCTGTCGCCGCTCAGCCGCGCCCTGCTCCTCGCCTGCCTCGGCGGTCCCGTCCTGGTTTCCGCCGGCAGTGCCTGCGCCGCCGAGATCCGCACCGATGCCCGCCAGTACTACCGCCTGCCTGCCGAGCCGCTGGAGCAGGCGCTGAACCACCTAGGCCGCCAGGCCGGCGTGCTGATCGCCTTCAGCCCGGAACAGACCGCCGCGCGGCGCAGCCAGGCGCTGGACGGCGAGTACACCCTGGAGGAAGCCCTGGCCGCCCTGCTCGCCGGCTCCGGCCTGGAGGCGCGCGCCCGCGGCGACGGCGCCTATACCCTGGAGGCGCTGCCGGTGGAAGACCCGGCCAACCTGCAGGCGCTCACCGTGGTCGGCGACTGGCTGGCCGACGCCAGCGCCGCCGACGTCTTCGAGCATCCCGGTGCGCGCGACGTGGTCCGCCGCGAGCAGTTCCAGGCCCAAGGCGCGGCCAGCACCCGCGAAGTGCTGGAGCGCATTCCCGGGGTCAGCGCGCCGCTCAACAACGGCACCGGCAGCCACGACCTGGCATTGAACTTCGGCATTCGCGGCCTCAACCCGCGCCTGGCGTCGCGCTCGACGGTGCTGATGGACGGCATCCCGGTGCCCTTCGCCCCCTACGGCCAGCCACAGTTGTCGCTGGCGCCGGTGTCCATCGGCAACATGGACGCGGTGGACGTGGTTCGCGGCGGCGGCGCGGTGCGCTACGGGCCGCAGAACGTCGGCGGCATCGTCAACTTCGTGACCCGTGCGATCCCCGAGGACTTCGCCACCAAGCTCGACGTGCACAGCGAACTCAGCCCCAGCTCCAGCCAGGACGGCCTGAAGACCACCCACAACGTGCTGATCGGCGGCACCGGCGCCAACGGCCTCGGCGGCGCCCTGCTCTACTCCGGCACCCGCGGCGGCGATTGGCGCGAGCACAGCGATACGCGGATCGACGACCTGATTCTCAAGGGCCGCTTCCAGCCCAGCGACGAACACGCGTTTTCGGCGATGACCCAGTACTACGACGGCGAGGCCGACATGCCCGGCGGCCTCAGCGCCGCGGCCTACCGCGACGATCCGTACCAGTCGACCCGTCCCTACGACAAGTTCTGGGGCCGCCGTACCCTGGCCAGCGCCAGCTACGAATACACCCCCAACGCCAGCCAGAAGCTCAACGTCACCGGCTTCTTCACCAAGACCCTGCGCAGCGGCTACCTCGACCAGGGCCGCAACCTCACCCTGTCGCCGCGCGAATACTGGGTGCGAGGCCTGGAAACCCGCTTCAGCCAGGGCTTCGAGCTGGGCGAAAGTCGCCACGAAGTGGGCATCGGCCACCGCTACGTCAACGAAGCCAGCCACGAGCTGCGCTACTGGACCCGCGCCGACAGCGGCCAGCTACCCAGCACCGGCAGCCGCAACGACCGCGACACCCGCGGCAGCACCGAAGCCAACGCGTTCTACATCGACGATCGCATCGACATCGGCAACTGGACCATCACCCCTGGCATCCGCTACGAGAAGATCGACTCCGAACAGAAGAACCTGCTGAAGAACAGCAAGGACAGCGGCCGCTACAACGCCTCGCTGCCGGCGCTCAACGTGATCTACCACCTCACGCCGAGCTGGAACCTCTACGCCAACACCGAGGGCTCGTTCGGCACCGTGCAGTACAGCCAGATGGGCAAGGCAGTGCAGAGCGGCGACATCGAGCCGGAGAAGGCCCGCACCTGGGAACTCGGCAGCCGCTACGACGACGGCATCCTGCGCGCCGAACTGGGCGCCTTCCTGATCAACTTCGACAACCAGTACGAGAGCAACCAGCAGACCGACAGCGTGACCGCCCGCGGCAAGACCCGGCACAAGGGCATCGAGGCGGCGATCGCCTACGACCTGGCCGATCTCGACCCGCTGCTCTCCGGCTTCGACGTCTATGCCAGCTACGCCTACGTCGACGCGAGCATTCGCGAGGACGGGCCGAACAAGGGCAACCAGGTGCCGTTCTCCTCGAAGCACAAGGGCACCCTTGGCGCCAACTACCGCACCGGTGCCTGGAGCTACAACCTCGACGGCAGCTTCCAGACCAGCCAGTACGCCGACAACGCCAACACCGAGAGCGAAAGCGCCGACGGCAGCACCGGGCGGATCGCCGGCTGGATGGTCTGGAGCGCGCGCGGCACCTACGACTTCGGCCCGCAACTGAACGACCTCAAGCTCGGCCTGGGGGTGAAGAACCTGTTCGATCGCCGCTACTACACCCGCTCGTTCGACGACAACAACAAGGGCCTCTACGTCGGCCAGCCGCGCACCCTGTACGTACAGGCCTCGGTCGGTTTCTGAAGGAAGACCGCGGGAGCGCATGGCGCAACGGCGGACGATCGCCAGCGATCATCCGCCCTTCCCGCCGCCGGGCCTGGTCCCCCTCAGGCCCGGCGTCACTTCCAGTTCGGATCGCTCTCCAACTGTTTCATCAGCAGCTCGCGGACCTGCCTGGAGGGTTCGCCGTACCAGCGATAGGTGGCGTACTTGCTCGGCGTCTGCATGACTTCGGCGGGCTCGTCCGGCAGGCTCACCTGCAGCCCGTAGGCGGCACTCTTGTCGCCACGGAACGCCACCAGCAGGCGGTTGTTGCCGCAATCGTGGGGTTTGCAACTGTTGGCCAGGACGTAGGGCTGGCCCTCCAGGCTCAGGCTGGTGGACGGGGAACTCGGGCCGCTGGCGTCGGAAACCCATTTCGGCACGTCGCTCTCGCCCTTGAACATGGCGTGCCAGGTGGCCTTGTAGCCGGGCTGGCCGAGCAGTTCGAACAGCCGCGGCTGCTCCTCGGCCTGCGCCGGCGCCCAGTGCAGCGCCGCGCCCAGCAACGCCAGGGAGAGCAGTCTGGATACTCCGTTCATGGTGATTTCCTTCGATCGGGTGAAATGAAAGCAGTCTATCCGGCGGTGGCCGCCGCTGGCTGCTTGGAACGGCACGACTGCGACAAGTTCGCTGTCCACCGGCAATTCCATCGATCGCCGGATGACAGGCATCCCGACGCGCCGCGTTTTACCGCTATAATCCCGCGTTTTTCCGGGCCGTCCCGCGCCCACGCCAACGGATTCCAGCAGGCACGCATCCATGACCACTCAGGCCGCCGAAGTCGCGAAGCGCCGTACCTTCGCGATCATTTCCCACCCCGACGCCGGTAAGACCACCATCACCGAGAAGCTCCTGCTGATGGGCAAGGCGATCGCCGTCGCCGGTACCGTGAAGTCGCGCAAGTCCGACCGCCACGCCACGTCTGACTGGATGGAGATGGA
The DNA here is from genome assembly GCF_037574965.1 of Pseudomonas sp. KBN12P06040. Taxonomy (NCBI): domain Bacteria; kingdom Pseudomonadati; phylum Pseudomonadota; class Gammaproteobacteria; order Pseudomonadales; family Pseudomonadaceae; genus Pseudomonas; species Pseudomonas sp. KBN12P06040. The sequence goes on along the minus strand of NZ_JBBELS010000001.1, from coordinate 1,162,574 downwards.
AAAGCAGCGCGGCATCTCCATCACCACCTCGGTGATGCAGTTCCCCTACCGCGAGCACATGATCAACCTGCTCGACACCCCCGGCCACGAAGACTTCTCCGAAGACACCTACCGCACCCTGACCGCGGTGGACTCGGCGCTGATGGTGCTCGACGGCGGCAAGGGCGTCGAACCGCGGACCATCGCCCTGATGGAAGTCTGCCGGCTGCGCGACACACCCATCGTCAGCTTCATCAACAAGCTCGACCGCGACATCCGCGACCCCATCGAACTGCTCGACGAGATCGAGGCGGTGCTGAAGATCAAGGCCGCGCCGATCACCTGGCCGATCGGCTGCTACAAGGACTTCAAGGGCGTCTACCACCTGGCCGACGACAGGATCATCGTCTACGTCCCGGGCCACGGCCACGAGCGCATCGAGACCAAGGTCATCGAAAAGCTCGACTCCGACGAAGCCCGCGCCCACCTCGGCGATCTCTACGACAATTTCGTCGAGGAGCTGGAGCTGGTGCAGGGCGCCTGCCACGAATTCGACAAGGACGCCTTCCTCAAGGGCGAGATGACCCCGGTGTTCTTCGGCACCGCGCTGGGCAACTTCGGCGTCGACCAGGTCCTCGACTGCATCGTCGACTGGGCGCCGCAGCCGCTGTCGCGCGCCACCCACGAACGCAGCGTGGAGCCGACCGAGGAGAAGTTCTCCGGCTTCGTGTTCAAGATCCAGGCGAACATGGATCCCAAGCACCGCGACCGCATCGCCTTCATGCGCATCTGCTCGGGCAAGTACGAGAAAGGCATGAAGATGCGCCACGTGCGCCTGGGCAAGGACGTGAAGATCGCCGACGCGCTGACCTTCTTCTCCTCCGAGCGCGAGCAGCTGGAAGAGGCCTATGCCGGCGACATCATCGGCCTGCACAACCACGGCACCATCCAGATCGGCGACACCTTCAGCGAAGGCGAGAACTTCGGTTTCACCGGCATCCCGCACTTCGCCCCGGAACTGTTCCGCCGCGTGCGCCTGAAAGACCCGCTGAAGTCCAAGCAGTTGCGCCAGGGCCTGCAGGAACTGGCCGAGGAAGGTGCGACCCAGGTGTTCTTCCCCGAGCGCAACAACGACATCATCCTCGGTGCGGTGGGCGTGCTGCAGTTCGACGTGGTCGCCAGCCGCCTGAAGGAGGAATACAAGGTCGAGTGCGCCTACGAGGCGATCAACGTCTGGTCGGCACGCTGGATCGAGTGCGACGACGAGAAGAAGCTCAAGGAGTTCAAGGACAAGGCCTTCGAGAACCTCTCCGTGGACGGCGGCGGGCACCTCACCTACCTGGCGCCGACCCGCGTCAACCTCAGCCTGATGGAAGAACGCTGGCCGGACATCCGCTTCCGCGCGACGCGCGAGCATCACTGATCGCACGGGAGGAGCCAGGAACAGCCTCCCTGTCTCCTCCCGCGGCGGTCTCGGCGCAGGGCGGATAACCCTATCGCGGCTATCCGTCGCTCCAGCGCGGTATCGGCGGACAGCCCCTGCGCAGGCAAAGCGAACGCGACGCTGCGCGAAACGCCTCCTTCCCTCCTCCCAGGCTCCCCTCCCCATCGCGCCATCGCTCCGTACGCCTGCGCCTTTCGCAGGCGGGTGACGAGACTTCCAGGTAGGAAATCCCTTCAAGCGCAACCAGGCAAGGACGCGGTTGCCCAAGCCGTTTCCGAAGGTGCCTCCTGAGCAGTTCAGATAGGTTGTCCGCCCCCGAGTGGCACGGCAGAGTGCCAGGGTTTATCTCATAGGGACTTGAGCATGAGCGGCAAACCCGCTGCGCGCCTGGGCGATCCGACCGCGTGTCCGCTGCCGGGCCACGGCAGCAACCCGATCGTCGGCGGCTCGCCCGACGTCTTCTTCGACCATCGGTCCGCCGCCCGCCAGGGCGACGCCACCGCCTGCGGCGCCACCCTCAGCGCCAACGTCATCGCCAACGTACTGATCAACGGCAAGCCCGCCACCGTGGTAGGTAGCGTCGGCACCCACGGCAACCTGGTGGTCGGCGGCGCGGGCACGGTGCTGATCGGCAACAGCGGCGGCGGCGCACCCGCTCTCGCCCTCGCCCCACCGAAGCTGTGCCTGCAATGCCTGCTGCTGGCGGCACGCCGCAACCAGGCCCTGGTGCCCCTGGAAAGCCTCGGCGGCGCACCGTGAGCCGGCTCCAGCCGGCGCTCGCGGCGCCTACGCCGGACAGCCGCCTGTTCGCCCTGGCGGACGGCGCCCGCTACCTGACCCTGGACACCCGCCTGGAAAAGGCCGCGGGGGAAATCAGCTCGCGCTGGCTGCTGGCCGGGAGCGAGCTGGACGAAATCGCCCATGCCGGGCCGGTCCTGATCGAATTCATGGACAGCGCCCCGCTTTCGTCATCGGGCGAGTTCCTCGGCTGGCTGCGCGACTGGGACCGCCGCTCGCCCATGGCCTCCTGGCTGTGGAGCCGGGCGTCCTTCGAAAACCTCGCGAAACACTTCGCCGGGCTGCTCTTCACCCGCATGCCCGACGGCCGCCGGGCGCTGTTGCGCTACTACAGCCCGGAAGTGCGCCGGGCGCTGGAACAGGTCATGACCGCGCGGCAATGGACGCAAGTGATGGCGCCGCTGGAGCGTTGGCAGGTCTGGCAGCCCCTGCAGGGCGGCTATCTCGTCTATGACCGGGAAACGGAGCGGACCGCCGATGCTTGAACTGGATGCCGGCCAACTGGATCGCCTGCAACGGGTCCGCGACGACGAAGTCATCGAGCGGGTCCTGCTGGAGGTACGCCGGGAGGCTCCCGCCTGGCTCGAACGACGCGGCCTGCTGCCCGCCATCCGGCAACTCGGCGAGCTGCGCACGACGGCGCTGGAACTGGGTATCGAAGAGCCCGGGACGATCGAACGCTTTCTTCTGCACGGCCTGGCCTTCCCCGCTTTCCAGGACACGCCGGCGTTTCTCGCACACATGCGCCGGCCGCTGGCGGACAGCCCGGAACAACGCTTCCAGGACTACGAACGGATCGTCGAGTTTCGCCTGGCCAGCCAGAAATGGCGCGCGTACGAAACCTCGGGGAGACCGGCATGAGCGGCATAGGCGCGCTTTTCCGACCGCTGCCCCGCATGGGCCCGCGGCTGCCCTTCGAGCTACCCGCGCCGCCCCGGCCGCACTTGCCGATGCCGGCGCCGCGCCCGCTGCCGCGACCGGCCCCCGGCGCGCTGCCCAGGCCGGTACCGCGTCCGATGCCGGTTCCGCAGACCCTGCCCAGGACCGAGACCGGCACGCTGAGCCGCGACCGGACCCGGGAAGCCGAGCGCGATTGCAGCAAGAGCCAGGGCCGCGACAAGGACTGCGTGGAGTGCCCGCCGTCCCAGGGCGAAATGGCCATCGCCAATAACGGCAAGGGCCACAGCATGTCGGACCTGTCCGCGCGCTACCAGCAGTGGGTGACCAATTTCCCGTTTCCCCACGAATGGTTCTGGAGCGGCACCTGGTGGGACGGCTTCGACGAGCCGCGCTGCACCCTGCTGGAGGCGAAGGCCAACTACGCCTTCCTGTTCGTCCCGCTGCTCGGCGTGCCCAGGCCCTGGGCGCGGGCCAAGGTGAAGTCGGACCTGCTGCAGAAGGCCGAGGTCCACAGCGACAAGGCCCGACCGACCCCGCCGGTGTTCGTCGAATGGCACTTCCTGCAGCGGATCGTCTACGAGTACTGCGCCGCGGAGTACCTGCGCATGGGACTGGCCAACCTGAAGGCATTCTGGAATCCGATGCCGGGAACGGACGAGCACGACGACTACCAGGAAACCCGCGCGAAGGAACAGGAAGAGATGAAAAGGTTTTGCGAAGAGAACCCGGGGTATTGCGCATGACGGACGCCAAGGCTTTCAGGCGCTACATATTCGAGCTGTACTTCGATCCGGCACGGCTCCTCGAACTGGACGACGACCAGCACCTGCAACGGATAGAGCGCTTCCTCGATGCCCTCGCGCCCCTCCATCCGGTGCTGGAGAACTGGTACCTGTGCGGCGACTCCCTGCGCGACGCCCTCAGCCACAACGTCACCGAGCACCGCCAGGATCTCGCCAAGGCCCTGTCGCGTGACCGGCGCACCCGGGCGGTGGAACTGGTGCTATGGAACGGCGAGGAGGATCCGTTCAAGGGCGGGTTGTCGCTGGACTACGAGGCCAGCGGCAGGGCCGTCTCGACCAGGCTCCAGTTGGAAGATGCCGGCAGCCTGCTGCAGGTGTCCGACGCACCGGCTTCCTCCTTCGTCGCGATCTTCCTCGCGGCGCTGAAAATCTGGCCCGAAACGACCTGGGGCATGCTCGCTCCGCATACGTATTTCGTACACCAGCGGACCTTCCCGGACCGCCGCAGCATCGGCTGGATCGGCTTCTGCCCGCATCCGCTAAGGGCCACGGACTTCCCGGCGGCTACGGAGCTGGTCGACATTCCCGGCCGTGGCACCCTGCTGCTGAACGGCCGCGAACCGATGGACGAAACCCGTCGCGAACATTTCGAGCGCGTCGGCGAAGCGGACATCAAGCTGATGGAACTGGGCTACCTGCCGCCGCTGCGCGGTTGACGACGTACGAAGCAAAAGCCGCCTGCGTTCCGTAGGGCGAATACGCCACCGGCGTTATCCGCCGGCATCCGCCGCAACGGCGGATAACCGCAAGCGGTTATTCGCCCTACAGGCCCACGTGCCATGCAGAAAGGCCACCCGAGGGTGGCCTTTCTGCATGGCGACCAACGCCACGGGCGCTATCCGCTGCCTACCTGCGGTGCTTCTTCATCGCCACCCGGCGCAGGTCGATACCGATCACCACCGGGTCGTGGTCGGAGGCCCGGTACGGCTCGGCGTTGTACAGGCTGTCCTGCTGCCGAGGGGTCTTGAACTCGACGTTGTAGTCCAGCACCCGGGGCTCGTCGGCGTTGATGTGCCACTCCACTGCGCCGCGTACCTGGCGCGCCAGGCTGGCGTTGGCGAGGGCGTGGTCGAGGTAGCCGGACTGCCCGGAGAACACGTAGGAGTAGCCCTTTCCTGCGCCCGCCTGACGCGCCACCAGGTCGGTGTAGCCGGCGCCGCGGATGACGTTCACCGGGTCTTCCTTGGCATAGGAATTGAGGTCGCCGATGATCAGGCGGTCAGGTTCCTTGGCGCCCGTCGGATCGCCCGCCAGCCAGTCCACCAGGGCCTGGGCGGCGCGCGCCCGGGTCAGGTTGCAGTTGCCCTGGCCGTCGCCGGTGTCCGGGTCGCTGTCGCAGGCCGAGCCCTTCGACTTCAGGTGGTTCACCGCGATGGTCAGGCGTTCGCCGCCATTGATCTCCTGGAAGGTCTGGGCCAGGGTCGGACGGTTACGGGTGTCGTCGAACTCCGGGTTCACCGAACTGTCGAGCACCGCCGCGGATCGATAGGTGCGGACCTTGTCGCCGCGATAGATCAGCCCCACGGCAATCTCGTCGCTGCCCAGCTTCGCCCGGTTCGGGTTGACGAAGGCATAGCGCTGGCCCTGAGGCAGGCTGGCGTTGAGGCCGTTGACCAGGTCGGCGATGGCGCTGAACTCGCCGTAGCCGTCGTTCTCGATCTCCATCAGGCCGACGATGTCCGCCTTCGAGGCGAGGATCGCCGCGACGATCTTCGCTTTCTGCCGCTGGAACTCCTCGGCCGTGTTGGCTCCGCGCGAGGTGGGGAAACCGCCGCCCTTGCCATCGCCGTTGAAGTAGTTGAGCACGTTGAAGCTGGCCACCCGCAGGCGCCCTTCCACCGCCGGCTGGGCCGGACGCGGATTGGCCGCCTCGAAGGTCGGCGTCTGCAACGGCTGGATACGGTAGCTGCCGGCCGAGTAGTCGAGCACGCCGTCGATGGCGCTGGTGCGATCGCCGACGCGCAGGCTGTTGTAGGCGCTCAGTTCCGGCGCCGGGTAGCGGATCGGGTCGGGGTTCTGCCCGCTGCGGCCGTCGTCGAGGAGAATCCGGTCGAGGTCGTTGCGCGCCTGCATGGCCTTGGCCTGTTCGCCGGGAGCCACCACGTTGGTCGGAGTCATCTGGCGGCCGCCGGAGGACAGCAGGACCTCGCCGTAGCGGCCGAGGTTGTAGACCTCGTTGACGGTCAGCGTCTGGCGGAGCTGCACGCGCATGCCTTCGTAGCGCTCCAGCGCATCGGCGCTGGCCAGCGGCAGGCTGATGCCGGCCGGCGTCGGCAAGGCCACGCCGCTCGCCAGGACGCTGACCTGCAGTGGCCCGACCAGCTCGGTGAGGCCGTTGAACTCGCGGACCTGGCCGGTCACCCGGACGCGGTCGCCGAGCTTGACGTCGCTGCCGTTGCCGCCGTCGTAGACGAAGATGCCTTCGGAGGTCGCCGGGTCGCCGTCCACCGTGGCATCTTCCTGCTGCACGTAGAAGCCCTTCAGCTCGCTGGCGTTCTGGAAGTCGCCGACCACCACGCCCTCGATGGCGACCCGCTGGTTCACCAGCGGACTTTCAGCGCCGGCGCCCTGCACCTCGTGGATCGGTCGCAGGCCGGCCTCCTCGCCGCCGCCGGGCTCACCAGCGCCATGCTGGCCGAGGTTGGCGAAGGTGTCGCGCGGGTAGCCCAGCCATTGCGCCGCCGGGTCGAAGGCGTCGCTGGGATCGCTGTCGCCGTCGCGGATGTCGGCCTTGCGCACCAGGCTCCGGTCGAGGGTCTGCACATCGCCGCTGCCCCAGGTCGTGCCGGGGTTGAAGCCGACCTGGCCGAGGCTGTCGAGGATCTCGCCGCTGCGCCGGCGCAGCAGCACCGCGTCGTTGCCATTGAACCAGTTGCCTTCCACCCGCTGGCTGGCCAGCGCCAGCAACGCCGGGTCGGCCACGCCGTTGGCAAGGACGAAGGTCTTGCCCGGCGCCAGGCTGCCGCTCAGGTCGATGCTGCGGCCCGCCGCGCTGGCGCCGTTGAAATAGAACTCGACGCGGTAGGCGGAGAGGTCGAGGACTTGGCTGCCGCTGTTGTAGAACTCCAGCGCCTTGTTGTTGCCGCTGCCTTCGACATACTCGGAGATGATCAGCTCGGCGGCGTTGGCCACCGGCAGCCCCAGCAGGGCCAGGCCGCCCAGCAGGGCGGCGTTACGCAAGGGGTGCATCGGGATACTCCTTTATCGGAATGGGGTAGCCGCGGCTCAGGCGCCGTCGGGCTGCAGTTCCTGGGAAAACACCGGCTCGCCGTCGAGGTCGCGCAGGGTGACGGTGAGCGCGCGGCTTTGCGCATCGATCTCCACCTCGCCGAAGAACTGGTAGCCGGCGAAGGGGGAACTGTTCTGGACCAGCGGGGCCTTCTGGAACATCACCTGCGGGCCGAACGTGCCATCCAGCGCGTTGGGTCCGAAACTACCGGCATTGAGAGGCCCGGCGACGAACTCCCAGAACGGCGCGAAGTCCTTGAACGCGGCGCGCTCCGGGCTGTAGTGGTGGGCTGCGCAGTAATGCACGTCGGCGGTCAGCCAGACGGTGTTGCGCACCCCGGCGCGCTGGACGAAGCGCAGCAGGTCGGCGATCTCCAGCTCGCGGCCGAGGGCGGCACCGTCGTTGCCATTGGCGATGGCCTCCCAGCGGTCGCGCCCCTGGGCGTCCTTGCCATCGGGCACGCAGAGGCCGATCGGCATGTCGGCGGCGATCACCTTCCACTGCGCGCGCGAACCGCGCAACTCGCGCTTGAGCCATTGCAACTGTTCACGGCCGAGGAAATCGGTGGCGGCGCTGCGCCGCGCCTGCAGGTTGGCGCTGTTGCCGCCGCGGTAGCTGCGCATGTCGAGGACGAACACGTCGAGCAAAGGGCCGTAGGCGACCTTGCGGTAGATCCGCCCGTCGCGCCCCTGGCGCTGGAAGCGCAGCGGCGCGTATTCGAGGAACGCCTGGCGCGCGCGGGCCGCCAGCACGTCGATGTCCTTCACCTGGTAGCGCTCGTCGAGCTGCTTGCTGGAGGACCAGTTGTTGGTGGTCTCGTGGTCGTCCCATTGCCAGATCTGCGGCACCTCGGCGTTGAAGCGGCGCAGGTTGTCGTCGAGCAGGTTGTAGCGGTAGTTGCCGCGGAACTCGTCGAGGGTCTCGGCGACCTTGCTCTTGGCCTCGGTCACCCGGTTGCGCCAGATGCGCCCGCTCTCGGTCTCGATGCGTTCGGGGATCGGCCCATCGGCATAGATGGTATCGCCGCTGTGCAGGAAGAAATCCGGCTGGCGCCGGCGCATGGCTTCGTAGATACGCATGCCGCCGATATCCGGATTGATCCCGAAACCTTGCCCGCAGGTGTCGCCGCTCCAGACGAAACGGATATTGCGCGTCTCGCTCGGCGCACTGCGCAGGTGGCCGAACCAGGGCTTGCTCAGGCTGCCGTCGCGGGCATCCTCGAAGCGCACCCGGTAGAAGATCGACTGGTCGGCTGGCAGGCCACGCAGGTCGATGCGCGCGGTGTAGTCGAGGCGCTCGTCGGTGACCGGCGAGACCAGCCGGCGCGGCTCGCTGAAGACGCTACGGGTGTCCCATTCGACGATCATCCGCGCCGGGCGGTCGGTGCGGCTCCAGACCAGCGCGCGGTCGCCCTGCACATCGCCGGATTGCACGCCATCGGTCAGCTTCGGCCGCGCCCTGGGCGAGGCGATCACCGCCGGCGCGCCCAGCGCCGGCAACAGCAGTCCAGCGCCCAGGCCTTGCACGACGCGGCGGCGCTTGAGGTCCATCCCACTCATACCGGAGTTCTCCGCAGGCTTCACGAAGGTCCGGTTTACCGGGGCAAGTTGACAGGGGCGTTACGGGGACAGACAGGCTATCCGTTTGGTCAGGGGAAACGCCCATTCGCTCCGCGCCGCCCATGCGGCAACGAACCGGGCGTTGCCTCGCTGAAAAGAGCCTCAGTGAGTTTCAGGCTTCAGGGAATACACCCAATCGGAGGGGCGCGCCCAGCGACATTGGCGTCGCTATACGCCCCTTTCCACCGACCTCAGCCGCCCCGCGCCCCCTGGACCGGCCCCTGGGGCGCCTCGCCGCGCTCCTCCTGCACGGCCCGCCCGGCCCGTTCCACGGCGCTCCACAACCAGGGCGGCAGGTGCTCCGGATCGAGGCTGTCGAGGAGGTTCTTGACCGCCAGGCCCAGCTCGGTGTCGCCCTCGATCACCAGGCGGCGGCGGAAGAACAGGGTATCCGGGTCCTCATGCCGGCTGGCCAGCAGCAGGAAGTCGCGCCAGTCGCCGCGGATGGTCACGCTGGCCCGTGGCCGTTCGACCAGGCGCAGGCCGCCGGGTACCCGGGTGACGCACCAGCCGACGCCGAGGTCCCTGACTTCCAGGCGCAGCCAGCGACCTTCCAGCAGGTCGAAGGCGCCCTCCTCCAGCGGCTGGGCGAACAGCCGGTTGGCGACCCGTTGCAGGACCAGGTGCTGGAGCCCGCGCGGAACCTTCGCCGCCAGCGGCAACAGGCGTCCGGCGACGCCGAGGAGCAGGCGTTGGCGGTTCAGCATAGCCCCGCCTCCTCTGCCCGCAGCATCCCCGGCCGGCCGTGCCAGTAGCCGTTGCAGCCTTCCACGGCGAGCGGCGGAGCGGCACCCTGGCGTACCCGGTCGAAGGCCGCGATCACCTCGGCCATGCCCTGCGCCCGAGGGCTCAGGCGTAGCAGGTCGGCGCCGCTATGTTCCAGCGAGCGGTAGTCGGCCAGCAGGTTGCTGACCTTGCCGGACATGGTCTGGATGCCGTTGAGGGTGAACAGCGCCTCGCCCTCCTGGCTGAGCAGCGGGATACCTTCGGGATACTGCTGGCAGCAGAACTGGCAGTCGTCCTTGGGCCGGTTCTCCGCCCGCGCGGTGAAGCAGCGCGCCGAGTAGGCCAGCGGCAGGTGACCGTAGGCGAAAACCTCGGTCTGCAATTGCTCCAGGCCCAGCTGCGCAGCCTGGTCGAGCACCCCGCGCAGCAGCTTGCCGGAGACTTCCACCGGCGGAATCCAGCGGCGCATGCCCCAGGAATACAGTTCGGCCAGGGCATGACCGTTGTAGAGGTTCAGCGCCGGACCGCCGACAAAGGGCACGCCGCGCTGGCTGAGGTAATAGACGGCGGCCATGTCGTTGGCCTCGACCCGGAGTTCGCCGTTCTCGCATAGCCGGCGCAGGCTGGACAGCTCCGAAGCGGCCTCGATCAGCGCCAGCCCGGAGAGCACCAGCTCGGCACGGGTCGCCTGCGCCAGCTCGCGGGCCAGCGCCTGCCAATCGTTCAGGGACAGCGCCCGGCGCTTGGCGCAGACGGTCTCGCCGAGGTAGATGACGTCGAGCGGCTGGCCGGCCATCTCGGCGTAGAAATCGAATATCTGCCGCTTGTCCCAGTAGAACAGCAGCGGTCCCAGGCTCAGTTTCATCGCGGCGGTCCTCACTGCCAGGAACGGTGATAGGCGCCCAGGGTGGTCTGGTGCCCTTCGGAAAGTCCGGCCAGCGCGCGCTGCCATTGCGGCTGCACGCTATAGGCGCCCGGCGCGCTGGCGTAGCTGTCCAGCGCCTGGCGCCAGACCCGGGTGACCTGCTCGACGTAGGCCGGGCTGCGCTGGCGGCCTTCGATCTTCACCGCCGCCACGCCGATTTCCGCCAGTTGCGGGACCAGGTCCAGGGTGTTCAGGCTGGTCGGTTCCTCCAGCGCATGGAAGCGCTGGCCATTGACCAGGAAACGGCCCTTGCAGAGGGTCGGGTAGCCGGCCGCCTCGCCGGCGGCGTAGCGGTCGATGAGCACTTCGTTGAGGCGCGAGGTCAATCCCTCCGGTTCCTCGCTCCAGCGCACCGCCCTGGCCGGCGAACAGACGCCGCAGAGGTTCGGCGACTCGCCGGTGACGTAGGAGGACAGGTGGCAGCGGCCCTCGGCCATGATGCACAGGCTGCCGAAGGCGAACACCTCCACCGGCACCGGGCTGCCGGCCGCCACCTGGCGTACCTGCGCCAGCGATAGCACGCGGGGCAGGACCGCGCGACGGATGCCATAGCGTTCGTGATAGAGGGCCAGGGCCGCGGCATTGGTTGCCGAGCCCTGCACCGACAGATGCAGGTTGAGCCGCGGATAACGCTTCGCGGCGTAGCCGAGCACTGCCACGTCGGCGGCGATCAACGCATCGACGCCGAGGTCGGCGGCCTGGTCCACCGCGCGCTGCCAGCGCTCCCAGCCCTGCGCGCTGGAATAGGTGTTGACCGCTACGTAGAGCTGCCGCCCGGCCTCGTGGACTCGCCGCAGGCCTTCCTGCAACTGGCGTTCGTCAAGGTTGAGGCCGGCGAAATGGCGGGCGTTGGTGTCGTCGCGGAAACCGACGTAGATGGCGTCGGCGCCCTGTCGCAGGGCCGACTTCAAGGCGGGCAGGCTGCCCGCCGGACAGACCAGTTGCATGGGGTTGCTCCTCTGGCGAAAAACGCGCTCCGCGGCAGTGGGCAACCCCGGGGCACAGGCGCCACACTCTAGAAAGACGCTCCCGGTCGGCGCTTGACCGGGATCAAGAAGGCCTCAGGCCATCAGTGCGGAGAACGGCAGAAAGTCGATCGCATCACCCACGCCCAGGGTGGCGCCGCGCTCGATCACCGCCAGCCCGTCCGCCCAACTGGCGGCAAGCAGCATCGCCGAGCCCTGCTGCGGGTGGATTTCCACCCGCCCCCGTTCATCGAGCCGCGCCCGCAGGTACTGGCGACGCGCCCGCGGTTGCGGCCAGTCGAAGGCCGCCGGCAGCGCCAGCGGCCGCGGCACTACGTCGAACAGTCCCTGCTGGCGAAGCAGGAACGGACGCGCCACCAGCAATGCGGTGACCAGCGCCGCCGCAGGGTTGCCGGGCAGCCCCAGCCAGGGCTTGCCGGCCACGGAGCCGAAGGCGAACGGCTTGCCCGGCTGGATCGCCAGGCGCCACAGGTTGACCTCGCCAAGCTCGGCGATGGCGCGCTTGAGGTGGTCTTCCTCGCCTACCGAGACACCGCCGCTGGTGACCAGCGCGTCCCATTCGGAGGCCGCCAGGCTGAGCGCATCGCGGCTGGCCACCAGTTCGTCGGCGAGCACTTCCTCGTCGTGCACCTCGAAGCCGAGACCGCGCAGCAAGGCGCCGATGCAGTAACGGTTGGCGTTGTAGATCTGCCCGGCCAACAGTGTCTGGCCGGGCTCGCGCAATTCGTCGCCGCTGCTCAGCAGGCCGATGCGCAAGCGCCGACGCACCGAGACCGTGGCGACGCCGAGACTCGCCAGCAGGCCGAGTTCCTGCGGGCGCAAGCGCTGTCCGGCACGCAGCACCGGCGCGCCGCGGCGCAACTCCTCGCCGCGCCGGCGCACATGCTGGCCGGCGCTCACCGGCGGCAACTGCACGCGCTCGCCGTCGACCACGCAGAGTTCCTGCGGCACCACGCAGTCGGCGCCGGTCGGCAGCGGCGCGCCGGTGAAGATCCGCGCCGCCTGGCCCAGCGGCAGGCTCATGCCGCGGGTGTCGCCGGCGGCGATCCGCGCGCCGACCGTCAGGCTGCCGCCGCTGCGCGGCAGGTCGGCGGAGCACAAGGCGTAGCCGTCCATCGCACTGTTGTCCCAATGCGGCAGGTCCATCGGCGCCAGCAGGTCCTCGCCGAGCACTCGTCCCAGCGCCCGCTCCAGGGCCAGGCTCTCGCAGGCTGGCGGGCGCGGCGCGCGCGCCAGCAGTTCGGCCAGCGCCTCGTCGAGCGGGCGCAGTTGGCCGCCATCGCAGGCGCAAGCGCTCACGAGCGGCACCCGCAGCCGGCCACCGGCGCCACGGCTGGCGGGGTCTTCAGGTGCGGGACGAAATTGCACGGGCGGGTGCGGCTGTCCAGTTGCGCCAGGAGAATCTCGTTCCAGGCGGTGCGACAGGCGCCCGGCGAGCCGGGCAGGCAGCACACCAGGGTACCGTTGCTGAGCCCGGCCAGCGCCCGCGACTGGATGGTGGAAGTGCCGATCTCGCGCTGCGAGACCTGCCGGAACAGTTCGCCGAAGCCCTCGACCTCGCGCTCGAACAGCGGCCCGACCGCCTGCGGGGTGTTGTCCCGCGCGGTGAAACCGGTGCCGCCGGTGATCAGGCCGACCTGTACCTCGGGGTCGGCGATCCAGGCCGAGACCACCGCGCGGATCTGGTAGATGTCATCGGACTTCAGGCTCCGCTGGTGCAGGCGATGACCGGCGGCCAGCAGCGCGTCGGCGAGGGTCTGGCCGGAAGTATCGGTTTCCAGGGTACGGGTGTCGCTGACGGTGAGGATGGCGATGTTCAGCGGCTGGAAGGTGGAGGTGGCCAGGTGGCTCATGGAAGGGGTCCTAGGAACGGGCGATGCCTCAGCCTGAACCGCGGGCCCCCGGCTGGCTATTCCTCCGAAGAGGTAAGCCGGCGGCGCGAGGAGGTAGACGTCACTCCTCCCAGCGCTGCGCGGCGGCCTGGTCGCTGCAGCGGCCTTCGACCCAGCGCGGGCCTTCGGCGGTGTCTTCCTTCTTCCAGAACGGCGCGCGGGTCTTCAGGTAGTCCATGACGAAGTTGCAGGCGTCGAACGCCGCCTGCCGGTGGGCGCTGGCGCAACCGACGAAGACGATCGGCTCGCCCGGCTCCAGGCGGCCGATGCGGTGGAGGATCTCCAGGCGCAGCAGCGGCCAGCGCTGCCCGGCCTCGGCGGCGATCTTGCCGAGGGCCTTCTCGGTCATGCCCGGATAATGTTCGAGGAACATCCCGCCGACCTCGCGACCGTCGTTGAAGTCGCGCACGTAGCCGACGAAGCCGACCACCGCGCCGATGCCGACGTTCTGCGCATGCAGGGCGTTAAGCTCCTGCCCCGGATCGAAAGCGGCCTGCTGGACGCGGATGGCCATGGGTTCAACCTCCGGTGACGGTGGGGAAGAAGGCGACTTCGTCGCCGTCCTGCAACGGCTCGTCGAGGCCGCACAGTTCCTGATTGCGCGCGCACATCAGGTTCTGCTCGCCGAGGGTACGCTCCCAGGCCCCGCCGCGCTCCACCAGGAGCTGGCGCAAGGCGCCGAGGGTCGCCAGCCCGGCGTCCCAGTTCAACTGCTCGCCGTCGATGCCGAGGGCTTCGCGGTAACGGGCGAAATACTGCACGCGGATCATGCCTGCCCTTCCTCCTCTTTGCGGTAGTGGCCGCTCTTGCCGCCGAGCTTCTCCAGCAACTGGACCTGCTCGATGACCATCCCGCGGTCCACCGCCTTGCACATGTCGTAGATGGTCAGGGCCGCGACGCTGGCGGCGGTGAGCGCCTCCATCTCCACGCCGGTCTGCCCGGCCAGCCGGCAACGCGCGCGGATGCGCACGGCGTCCGGCGCCTCGGCCTGCAGTTCGAGCTTGACGCTGGTGAGCAGCAGCGGATGGCACAGCGGGATCAGTTCGTGGGTGCGCTTGGCCGCCTGGATGCCGGCGATCCGCGCCACGGCGAAGACGTCGCCCTTGGGATGGCCGCCGTCCTGGATCAGTTGCAGGGTTTCCGGGCGCATGCGCACCACGGCCTCGGCCGTGGCTTCACGGGAGGTCACGGCCTTTTCCGTGACGTCGACCATGTTGGCGCGGCCCTGGGAATCGAGATGGGTCAGCACGTGGGTGCTCCTGATGGAAGGTACTGGCCAGTCATTGTAAGCCCTGGGACGCGAGCGGGGATGGTTTGGCCGGATTCTGAAGGGGAATGATTGTATACAGAAAGAGGTATGCCCTCGTTGGCGAATGACCACCCGGTGAAATTTTCCTGACAGCCCTGCCGGTCCGTGACGATCGGACTAAGATCGCAACAGGCTTCCCGCTCCGGAGAACGGAAAGATGACGGACCGACTGCGCGTACTCTTCGTCTGTATCGCCAATGACGCCCGCTCCCTGATCGCCGAGGCCATCCTGCGGCACACCGACGGCGAACATTTCGCCGCGTTCAGCGCCGGCGTGCGCCCCGCTGGCGTCGACCCGCGCACCCTGAGCGTGCTCGAACACGCCGGCATCCCGACCCAAGGGTTGAGTAGCAAGCCGCTGGAGACCTTCGCCGGGGAGTCCTTCGACTATCTCATCGACCTCTGCGACAAAGACACCGACGAACTCGCACAGTTGCCGCACTCCGCCCAGACCCTCGCCTGGAGCTGCAGCGACCCGACCCTCCAGGAAGGCCTGGAAGGATTCAGCCATGTCCTGCAGGAGCTGAACGACCGGGTCCGGCTGTTCCTGGCAGTGAAGAACCGCCCCCATGGGGAACGCTCCTGAGCCGCGCCACCAGCGACGCCCCAGTCGCCGTGCCTCCCGGCGACCTGCCAGTCCTGACAGGTAGATGAAGGTTTGATGACGACGTCGAGAAAGCTCGACTAGCGTTGGTCAATACCTATACCGCGCCGGGAGCGCTGGACAGGGCCCACAGGGAGGTGCCCCATGCAACTGCGAATGCCCCCTTCGACCAAGGGCGGATGGATCGTCCAGGTCGGCGCCTATCGCATCCCCTTCCATACCGAACGGGAAGGTCGGGAATATCTGCGCAAACTGCGCGAGCGGATCGAAGCCCCCCACGCGCTGCCCGGTTCGCCCAAGCCCCGGATAATCCGCCAGGCCAGGTAGCCGACCCGCTCAGGTGCGGCCGATGGCTTTCCCCAGCAACCTGGCAAGGCGCCGAACGGATTCGTCGGCCCGGTCCAGGGCGGCGGCCTCGGACCTGCGCCATTCCGCGCTCAGGGGGCGCAGGTCGGCCTGCTCATCGGCCCTGAGGCACCATTGCTGGTGGTCGTGCCAATCCCCCAGCATGGTCTGTAGCGTTTTCAGCGTGTCGAGCACCTTTCCCGGCAGGGGGCAGAGGTCCGGGTAGGCCTCCTGCGAATAACGTGCGCGCTTCACCAACAGGCGGATGTCGTGAAGATCGTGTCCGGGATCGTCGAGCGCCGCCAGCAGCTTGCGCAACTGGTGCCTGATTCGCTTGCTCGCCTCCGCCTCGAGATCGTCGAGGCGACCTTCCGTCATCGCCCGCCGGACACCGTCCGGCCAGGCGTCCAGCGCGTCCAGCAAATCCTTGATCTGTGGACTGCTCCCTGCCTGCCGATACCAGCGGAGCACCGCCTGCCTGCGCAGCGAAGCCGGAATCAGCAGGCCATGGCGCTCCAGCTCGGCCGCCATCACTTCCATGTCGCGGATCGGATTGGTGGCCTGCCCGAGGGCTTTCGCCGCGCGATCCAGGTCCTCGGCCAGAGCCCCCAGGCGCAACGGTTTCAACAGGCTGCGCAGGCGCCTGGCGGCGACGCGCAGATCGTGCAGCGCTTCCGGGTCGGTGCCCTCGACGATCCTGGCATAGGCATGCATGACCTCGACTTCGAGGCCGGAAACGGTGCGAATCACGGATGCGGCGAAAGCCATACGGCGGACTCCCGGAACTGGGGCCCGAAGTCTAGGACATGTTGCAGATCCGTGAACGCCAGCCGCTGCGCCCGGCTCGAGGCCGGGCGCAGCGCAACGCCTGCGACGCCGCGTGGTTACATATGCGCCTCGGCGTACTCCGCCAGCACCGAGCGCGGCACCCCTTGCAGGGTCACGTGCACGCCGTGGGGGAAGTCCTTGAAGCGTTCGGTGAGGTAGGTCAGGCCGGAGCTGGTGGCGGACAGGTAGGGCGTGTCGATCTGCGCCAGGTTGCCCAGGCAGATCACCTTCGAACCGCTGCCGGCGCGGGTGATGATGGTCTTCATCTGGTGCGGCGTGAGGTTCTGGCATTCGTCGATGAGAATCAGGCTCTGCTGGAAGCTGCGACCGCGGATGTAGTTCAGCGACTTGAACTGCAACGGCACCTTGCTGAGGATGTAGTCGACGCTGCCGTGGGTGCATTCGTCGTCCATGTGCAGCGCTTCGAGGTTGTCGGTGATGGCGCCGAGCCAGGGCTCCATCTTTTCCGCCTCGGTGCCGGGCAGGAAGCCGATGTCCTCGTCCAGGCCCTGCACGCTGCGGGTGGCGATGATGCGCCGGTAGCGCTTGCTGACCATGGTCTGCTCGATGGCCGCGGCGAGCGCCAGGATGGTCTTGCCGGAACCGGCGGCACCGGACAGGTTGACCAGGTGGATGTCCGGGTCGAGCAGCGCGTACAGCGCCAGCGACTGGTACACGTCGCGTGGCCGCAGGCCCCAGGCTTCCTGGTGCAGGAGCGGCTCCTGGTGCAGGTCGAGGATGGTCAGCTCGTCCTGCTGGATGCCCTTGATCCAGCCGACGAAGCCCTGTTCGTCGACGATGAACTCGTTGATGTGCACCGCCGGCAGGTTGTCGGTGAGCTGCACGCGATGCCAGGTACGGCCGTGGTCCTGGCGGGTCTCGACCTTGCTCACGCGGTCCCAGAAAGAGCCGGCGAGGGAATGGTAGCCGCGCGACAGCAGGGCCACGTCGTCGATCAGCTGGTCGGTGTGGTAGTCCTCCGCGTCCACCCCGCAGGCGCGCGCCTTCAGGCGCATGTTGATGTCCTTGGTCACCAGCACCACGCGTACGCCGCTGTGGCGGCTCTTCAGCTCGACCAACTGGTTGATGATCTTGTTGTCGTTGAGGTGCTCCGGCAGCCAGGTGATGGGCTCGGCACGCTTGCTCATGAGGATCGACAGGCTGCCGCTGGGGCCGTTCTTGCCACGCTGGATCGGTACCCCTCCCTCGACCTGCTCGGGCGTGGCCTCGCCGAGTACCTGGTCGATCAGGCGGATGGCCTGGCGGCACTCGGCGGCGATGGTGTGCTTTCCGGTCTTCAGCTTGTCCAGCTCTTCGAGCACCGTCATCGGGATCGCGACGCGGTGTTCCTGGAAGTTCAACAGGGCATTCGGATCGTGGATCAGGACATTGGTATCGAGGACGTACAGGGTGGGCTGGGTGGGGCGGGAACGTCCGTGGTCATCCATACGCGATCACCTTCTGCTAAGGGCCTGGCGACGGAATGCCGGGTCGGCGCTCCGCCGGGGGGCGAGCCGCCTTCTCTCTTCCGGTGGGGAGAGCCTGACAGCAGAGGTGAGGGCCGGGGCCGCCACCTGTGCTGCAGGGTTCGGCGGTCTACGGTTCCACAAATACCGCAAAAAATATGACGGTAAAAAGTACTTTTCGTCATCAGCAGGTTTTTTTTCCGCAAGCGACGAAATACCTTGGCGCAGCCCTTCGCGAGGTCTAGTGTTATCGGTCCCACCCCTGTGAAAACCCTGCGCTTTTCCGTGCCGCAACGGTTTTCCAGCGCCATTCCCCCTCCCCCCTGCCCCTGCGACATAAAGCCGCCACTGCGCCCTGCGCCGCCTTCCTGTATGAATCCGGGGCTTGACCTTGACACGATGTCAAGGCTGAACCTGGCGACAGATCTCACCGGCGCCTCCCAGGGCGTCTGCGGTGCCACTTCTGTCCATTCCAAGGAGGACTCATGAACAGCGCCACGCTAACCGAGCTCGATCTGCCGGTCAGCGGCATGACTTGCGCGTCCTGCGCCGGCCGTGTCGAACGAGCCCTGAAGAAAGTGCCCGGGGTCGCGGCCGCCTCGGTCAACCTGGCCAGCGAGCAGGCCCGCGTACAGGCCCCGGCGGACAGCCTGCCGGCCCTGGTGGCGGCGGTCGAGCAGGCCGGCTACCAGGTTCCGGCGCGCAGCCTGGAACTGTCCATCGAGGGCATGACCTGCGCCAGTTGCGTCGGCCGGGTCGAGCGGGCGCTGAAGAAGGTGCCCGGCGTACGCGAGGTCAGCGTCAACCTGGCCAGCGAGCGCGCCCACCTCGACCTGCTCGGCGCCGTGGACAGCCAGGCCTTGCTGCAGGCGGTGGAACAGGCCGGCTACAAGGCCCGCCTGCTCGACGCGGGGCAACCACGCCAGGACGATGCCGAGCGCCGCCTGCGCCGCGAACGCTGGTGGGTGATCGCCGCGCTGTTGCTGGCGTTGCCGCTGGTGCTGCCGATGCTGGTGGAATGGGCCGGCCTGCACTGGATGCTGCCGCCGTGGGCGCAGTTCCTCCTGGCGACCCCGGTGCAGTTCGTCATCGGCGCGCGCTTCTATGTCTCCGCCTGGCGCGCGGTGAAAGCCGGTGCCGGCAACATGGACCTGCTGGTCGCCCTCGGCACCAGCGCCGGCTACGGCCTCAGCGTCTACCTCTGGCTGACCGCCCCGCCCGGCCACATGCCGCACCTCTACTTCGAAGCCTCGACCGTGGTGATCGCCCTGATCCTCCTCGGCAAGTACCTGGAAAGCCGCGCCAAGCGCCAGACCGCCAGCGCCATCCGCGCCCTCGAGGCGTTGCGCCCGGAGCGCGCGGTGCGCCTGCGCGACGGTCGCGAGGAAGAGGTGGCGATCGCCGAGTTGCGCCTCGGCGACGAGGTGGTGGTGCGTCCCGGCGAACGCTTCCCGGTGGACGGCGAGGTGCTCGACGGCAGCAGCCACGCCGACGAGGCGCTGATCACCGGCGAGAGCCTGCCGGTGCCCAAGGCTCCCGGCGACAAGGTCACCGGCGGCGCGATCAACGGCGAAGGCCGCCTGCTCCTGCGCACCACCGCGCTCGGCGGGGAAACGGTGCTGGCGAAGATCATCCGCCTGGTGGAAGACGCCCAGGCCGCCAAGGCGCCGATCCAGAAGCTGGTGGACAAGGTCAGCCAGGTCTTCGTCCCGGTGGTGATCCTCATCGCACTGGTCACCCTCGGCGCCTGGCTGGTCGCCGGGGTCGGCCTGGAGCAGGCCCTGGTGAACGCCGTGGCGGTGCTGGTGATCGCCTGCCCCTGCGCCCTCGGCCTGGCCACCCCGACCGCGATCATGGCCGGCACCGGCGTGGCCGCACGCCACGGCATCCTGATCAAGGACGCCGAGTCCCTGGAAGTCGCCCATGCGGTCACCAGCGTGGCCTTCGACAAGACCGGCACCCTGACCTCCGGGCGACCGCAGATCATCCACCTCGGCGGCGACGATCAGGAGCAACTGCTCAGGCTCGCCGGCGCCCTGCAACGCGGCAGCGAGCACCCGCTGGCCAAGGCCGTGCTCGAGCGCTGCGCCGAGCGCGACCTGGAGGTTCCGCCGGTGAACGCCAGCCAGGCCCTCAGCGGTCGCGGCATCCAGGGCGAGGTCGAGGGTCGCCGGCTGGCCCTGGGCAACCGCCGCCTGCTCGACGAACAGGAACTCAAGCCCGGCGCGCTGGCGAGTGCCGCCGCGGACTGGGAGGCCGAGGGCCGCACCCTGTCCTGGCTGCTGGAACTGGCTCCAGAGAAACGCGTGCTCGGCCTGTTCGCCTTCGGCGACAGCCTCAAGGACGGCGCCGCCGAAGCGGTGGAGGCCCTGCGCGGACGGGATATCCACAGCCACCTGATCACCGGCGACAACCGCGGCAGCGCGGCGGTGGTGGCCAAGGCCCTGGGCATCGACGACGTACACGCGGAAGTGCTGCCGGCGGACAAGGCCGCCACGGTCGCCGAGCTGAAAGGCCGGGGCCGAGTGGTGGCGATGGTCGGCGACGGCATCAACGACGCCCCGGCGCTGGCCGCCGCCGACGTCGGCATCGCCATGGGTGGCGGCACCGACGTGGCCATGCACGCCGCCGGCATCACCCTGATGCGCGGCGACCCGCGCCTGGTGCCGGCGGCGCTGGATATCTCGCGGCGGACCTACGCGAAGATCCGCCAGAACCTGTTCTGGGCCTTCATCTACAACGTGATCGGCATCCCGCTGGCGGCCTTCGGCCTGCTCAACCCGATGGTGGCGGGCGCGGCGATGGCCTTCTCCAGCGTCAGCGTAGTCGGCAACGCCCTGCTCCTGCGACGCTGGAAGCCCTGAGCCAGCACGCCAGGCACATGGGGTGGCGCGCCTAGCGCAACAACCCCATGTGCTTGGCCCGCGCCACCGCCTGGGTGCGGCGCTCGACGCCGAGCTTGTCGTTGATATGGCGGGCGTGGCTCTTCACCGTATGCAGCGAGATGAACAGCCGCTCGCTGATCTCCTGGTTGGACAACCCCTGGGCGATCAGCTCCAGCACCGCCAGTTCGCGCCCGCTGAGCACCTCGCCCGCACTGCCCGCGGGCTCGGCGGGCGGCTCCGGCAACAGCGCGCGCATGCGCTGGGCGCCGGGACAGGCAGGGAAGCGCTGCAACTGTTCGCGCAACCATTCCGGCTGCTGCACGAGCAATTCGTGGAGCGGCAGCAAGGCTCCGCCGACTGCGCCCTCCATGGCTTGTTGCAGGGTCGCCAGCGCCTCGCGCTCGCGGCCCTGCTCCAGGTGCAGCGCGGCCAGTTGGCCGAGGGCCAGGCGAGCCGGCAGCAACGCGCCGTTCTCCCGCGTCGAGCGGGCCAGCCGATCCAGGCGCCGGGCGGCCTCCTCCGGGCGTCCTTCGCGGCGCTCCAGGCCGGCCTGGAGCAACTCCACATGCAGCGGCAGCAGCGGACTGCATTCCGGCGGCGTGGCCGCCTGCCCGCCGTAGGTGCCGCCCAGGCGCTGTAGCCAGACGCCGGCCAGTTCGGTCTGGCCCTGGGCCAGCCAGAGTTCGCACTTGATCAGGGTGATCGCCGCCAGGTAGTAGATCGGCGGGATATCCCAGGCATGCATCAGCCGCTCGACGTCGCCAAGCCGGGCGAACGCCGCCGCGTAGTTGCCCAGGCGCCCTTCCAGGCTGGCCAGGACGCAATAGCCGATCACCAGGCTGACATCCCGGCAGCTGCGGGTTTCCTCGATTCCCTGCTTGATCCATTTGCGCGCTTCGTCCGGCTGCAGCGCCAGGCTGCGCAGGTAGCCGCGGTACAGCAGGAGCCGCCCGCGCACCGCGTAGCGGCGTTGCGCCGGCAGGTGCTGGAGGCGTTCCAGGCCCTGGCGCACCTCCTCCTCGGCGCGCGCCACCTCGCCGCGCGCCTGGAGGACGCGGGCGCGGTCGTAATGGACCAGTGCCTCGAACAGCGGGTTGCCGTAGCGCTGGGCGAACTCCAGGGCGTCGCGGTTGTAGTTGCGCGCCTGCCAGAAGTCGCCACGGGTCACCGCCAGGTTGCTCAGCGTCGACAGGCATTGCAGGCGGGTGCCGTAGCGCTCCCCGGCGAGGTCCTGCAAGGCCTCGCGGCAGTGCGCCTCGGCCTTGTCGATGTCGCCGCGGCCGCGCGCGATCACCCCGCTCAGGGCCTGCCACTGGGCCAGCAGGTCGCGTTGCTCGGACTCGTCCGGCGCCGGCAGGAAACGCGCCAGTTGGCCGGCCAGCTCTTCCGCGGCATCCAGCTGGCAGGCCAGCGCCAGCGCCCAGCCGTACAGCAGGATCAGGCGCGGCGTGCTCGCCAGGAGGCTGTCCGGCAGGTCCATCTTCCAGCGCAGCAGGGTGGCGATGTTCTGCTCCGCCAGCAGTTGCTCTTCCGACAGGTTCTGCACCAGGCTCGCCGCCACGTCCGGCTGGCCGGCGCGCAGCGCCTGTTCCACCGCCTGGTCGAGCAGGCCATGGCGGCTGAACCAGCCGCAGGCGCGCAGGTGCAGGGAGCCGGCGGACGGACCGAAGTCGGGCAAGGGACGCGCCAGCAGCAGGTCGGAGAACAGGTGGTGGTAGCGGAACCACTGGCCGTTTTCGTCCAGCGGCACGAGGAAAACCTGGTGCTGCTGCAGGTGGTCGAGGATCGCCGCGCTGTCGCCGGCCTCGCGCACGGTATCGCAGAGTTCGGCGCAGAAGCGCTCGAAGCGTGCGGTCTGGGCGAGGAACGCCTGGACCTCGGGCGGCTGCCGCTCGATCACCTCCTCCAGCAGGTAGTCGCGGATCAGCTCGTCGGCGCCGTGTACCCCGGGACTGACCTGCTCCTCTGGATCGCCGCGCGCCAGCAGCCAGAGGCGCAGCCCGGCGACCCAGC
Source organism: Pseudomonas sp. KBN12P06040 (assembly GCF_037574965.1). Classification (NCBI taxonomy): domain Bacteria; kingdom Pseudomonadati; phylum Pseudomonadota; class Gammaproteobacteria; order Pseudomonadales; family Pseudomonadaceae; genus Pseudomonas; species Pseudomonas sp. KBN12P06040. Next base: position 1,139,823 of record NZ_JBBELS010000001.1, on the reverse strand, counting down.
CTTCGCTGCGCTCGAGCAGCGCGTCCAGCGCGTCCTCGTCGAGTTCGAGGCCGCTGGCGGCCATCAGCGCCCCGCTCTCCTCGGCGGTCAGGCGCAGGTCCTGTTCGCTGAGTTCGAGCAATTGCCGCGACAGGCGCAGGCGCGCCAGGTGCCAGTCCGGCCGCTGCCGGCTGGTGACCAGCAGCACCAGGCCTTCGGGCAGGTGGTTGAGGAGGAATTGCAGGCAGCGGTCGAGCACCGCGCCCTGGGCCAGGTGGTAGTCGTCCAGCACCAGCAGCAGGGGACGCTGCGGGTCCAGGCAGGGGCCGAGTTCGTCGAGCAGGTCGTCGAGCCAGGTCTCGAAGGCGAACGGCTGGTGGCGCTGGCGCATCTTCAGCAGGCCGAGGGCCTCTTCGCCCAGGGTCGGGTGGTACTGTCGCAAGCCATCGAGCAGGCGTTCGAGGAAACGTCCGGGATCGCTCTCGCGGCTGCTCAGTCCCAGCCAGAGGCTCTGCCAGCGCGGGTCGAGGCTTTCGCAGAACTCGATGGCCAGGGAACTCTTGCCGAATCCGGCGGGCGCAGCGATCAGCAGCAGGCGACCGTCCAGTCCGTCGCGCAGTCGACGGCAAAGACGCGGGCGCGCCACATGGGCCGACGGCAGCGGGGGGCGGAAAAAGCGGTTGGCCGTCGGCAGGACGGCGGATGGAGTGCCCGAGAAGGTACGCGAGAAGTCAGTCATCACCCGGTTTCTTGGTTTATGTATGGGGCGTGAACGCTCCGGAGACTAACCACAAGTGATGGCTATTTGAAGCACTATCCATCGGCTCGGACGAAATAGCGCACCGGCGCTTCAGCTCGATAACCAAGGAAAGACCGGTTTCCCGGCGCGGTCCAGGCGCGGCAAACGTTTCCCGGCCACACAGGTGCCCGCCGGGAGGATGGCGACGACGGAATCCGCGGGCGAGGCGGGAAAACACTTTGTAATGAATTGACCGCCGGAGCGGCACGCCGCCCGCGAAAACGAAGAAACCGGCACAAGGCCGGTTTCTTCGTGGCTAGGAACGCCGTTTCTCAGCGTACCCCTTCCTGGCGCAGCGCCGCCGGGGTGTAGTCGCTTTCCGAAGCGCTGTAGTTGAAGTCGTAGGCCTGTTTCTCCTCGTTCTTCATGCCCAGCGCCAGGTAGCGGCCGGAGAGCAGGTCGTAGAGGGTTTCCACCGCGTACCAGGGCACCTGCTTGTCGTAGTACTGCTCGGCATGCGCCTCGGCCACGCGCCACAGAGTGCCGCGACCGTCGTAATGGTCGATCTCGGCGGCCTGCCAGGTATCCTCGTCGATGTAGAAGTCACGCTTGGCGTAGATGTGCCGCTCGCCCGGCTTCAGGGTCGCGACCACATGCCAGACGCGGTGCAGCTCGTAGCGGGTCAGGTCCTGGTTGATGTGGCCGGCCTTGACGATTTCGCTGTACTTGATCTTCGGATCGTCGAGCTTGTAGCTGTTGTAGGGAATGTAGATTTCCTTCTTGCCTTCCAGCTTCCAGTCGTAGCGGTCCGGCGCACCGTTGTACATGTCGAAGTTGTCCGAGGTGCGCAGGCCGTCGGCGGCGGTGCCGGGACCGTCGTAGGACACCTGCGGAGCCCGCCGCACGCGGCGCTGGCCGGCGTTGTAGAGCCACGCCAGGCGCGGCTCCTTGACCTGGTTGAGGGTCTCGTGGACCAGCAGCACGTTACCGGCCAGGCGCGAGGGCGCGGTGACCCGCTGCTTGAAGTAGAACAGCACGTTGCTCGGCTTGTTCGGGTTGTAGTCCTTCAGGTTGGTACGGAAGGTGAAGGCATCCTGGAAGTAGACCAGCTGGTAGGAGCCGTTGACCTGCGGAGTGGCCTGGGTCACCAGGCGCCGGACGCTGCCGCCGCGATAGCGGGTGATGTGGTTCCAGATCACCTCCAGGCCGTTCTGCGGGATCGGGAACGGGTTGGCGGTATCGAAGTTCTCCAGGCCGTTGCCGCCTTCCACCAGCTTGGTGGTGGTGGCGTTGCGCTTGGCCGCCTCCTGCACCGCCGCCGGGACGGTGGCGCTGCGGTGGGTCTTGTATACCGGGATCTTGTAGGTATCCGGGTAGCGCTTGAACATGGCCAGTTGGCCGGGAGTCAGCTTGTCCTTGTACTGGTCGACGTTCTGCGCGGTGATGGTGAACAGCGGTTGCTCGCTGGCATAGGGGTTGGCGAGGAAGCCACGGCTGTCGACGCTGCCGGCGTTGGTCGCCAGGCCGCCATCCCAGGCGGGGATGCTGCCGTCGGCGTTGCCGGCCTTCTCCGCCCCCAACGGAGTCAGGCTGGTGCCGAGCTTGGCCGCCTCGTCGGCGGATACCGCCGCCATCACCTGGGTGGCCAGCAGGCTCAGGGCCAGTACACCGGTATGCAGAAGAATCTTCGTTGTTTTCATTCGCTCGTCGTCCTCGTTAAGTCCTGCTCGCCGGCCCGGTTCGCACCGGGCCGGCGTACATCAGAAGTTCATGCCGAAGCTGAGCGCGACGAAGTCGCGATCGTCCACGGTGGTGTACTTGCCGTCGAAGAAGTTGGTGTAGGAGAGGCTCGCGGTGTAGGTGTTCTGGTACTCCGCGTCCACCCCCAGGCTGACCGCCTTGCGGCCTTCCTCGAAGTTGGCGCCGGGGCCGGGCGAATAGCCATCGACGTCGTGCGACCAGGCCACGCTGGGCTTGAGGTTCACGCCCATGAACACGTCGTTGTAGTCCCAGATCGCACGGGCGCGATAACCCCATGCGTCGGTCGTGGTGTAGCCGTCTTTTTCACAATAGCGAGTGACGTTATTGGCGTTCGGATTTCCCGTCACACTTGCGGCTAAGCCTGAACAAGTGCTCAGGCCATTTAACGTTCCCTCCATCGGGCCGGAGCCAAATGACGGATCACGCCCGTAACGAACGACGGAACTGCTTTCCAGCCCGCCGACATGGGTCCAGCCGATCTCACCTACCACTGTCAAGCGCTCGGCACCCATGACCTGGTCAAAGAAGTGCGTCAGGGTGGTCTGCAGTTGGGTGATTTCCTTGCGCCGATAGCCATGCATGTCCTCACCCGGCCGACCGTTCAGCAACGATGCGTTCTCATAAGGCCGGCTACCACCGATATTCACGGGGTCCAGAGCGGAGTAGAGAATATCGGTGGTGTTCAGTTGTACGGGAGCATTCGGCCGATAGCTGACCTCACCGCTCCAGGCGGTACCATTGGGCAGCGTGGTTGAGAAACTCAGCCCGAACATGCGAATGTCTTCTGGATACTCGATGAAGTAATTGGAGTTGCCCGCAGTGGCTGCCGCCGCTGCCTGAGCAGCCAGGCTGGGACTGATAGCAGCGATATTGGTCGCAAAGTTGTTGATGGCCGCCATCTTCGCGGCGGACGGTCCCTGACCACTAAAGATCGGCAGGCGGCTGTGGTAATTCATGTAGTAGGCGCCGAACTCGGTGTTCAGTTCGTCGGCGAAGTAGCGCAGGGCGAAGCCGTACTGGCCACTGTCACGAGCGTCACGATCCGGACCACGCTGCACTACGATACCTTCGTTCCAGGGAGACGGAGTGATTCCCAGACCTGCTCCGGACAACAGGCTGTTGAGCAGATTGATGGACGCCTTGTTGTTGGTCAGCACCGCCAGGTTCTGGTCGCAGCCATCGGCCACCACGTCCGGCTGGGAGAAGAAGGTGCCGCAGTTGTCGACCACCGTCTGGTCCCACTCGATCTGGTAGAAGCCTTCGGCGGACAGGTTGTCGGTGAGGTTCTGCGACAGGTAGAACATGTTCACCGGGATCAGGCCTTCCTTGATCTCCGAGCCGGGCCGGCGGAAGGCGGTGACGTCGATCGGGTTGATGGCGCTGATGCCGTTCTGGATGAAGGTGCTCTCGCCCCAGTTCACCACCTGCTTGCCCAGGCGCACGCTGCCCGGCAGGTCACCGATGGCATAGTTGTGGTAGATGAAGGCGTCGAGCAGTTCGGCGCCGGAGGACTTGGCCAGGGTCTTGCGGCCGCTGTCGTCGATGTCCTTGAACTCGCGGTGCTCGTCCTTCAGTTCGAAGTCGTACCAGTACTTGCCGCGCAGGAACACACCGGTATCGCCGTACTTCAGCTCGAGGTCATGGATGCCCTTGAAGACCTTCGAGAACGTTTCCCCACGCTTGAAGTTCAAGTGGCTGTCGTCGGAGGTCTGGGAAAGTCCCTTGCCGCCGTTGTTCACACCGATCAGGTTCTTGTTCGGCTTGGCGGTCGACCAGCTGGCCCCGACCGACAACGCCGAGTCGAAGGAACCTTCGATTTCCCCGATGTTGAAGGTCACCCCAAAGGCCGGAGCCGCCAGCGAGGAAGCCAGGCTGACGGCCAACGGCAACCGGGCCCGACGCGAGAACGGATTACGGGTTGTCATCGACGCTACTCCATGTGTGTTTTTTGTTATGAGTGCGTGGACTATAGCTAGCGCTGCCTGCCGCTTGATCCCTCGAAAGTGTGATTTGCGCGGCGCAACCACTCTGGCTCGCGCCTTTGCGGCGGATGGAGAATGACCGGGCGGTCGCGAAAACGCGGAGACCAAGCGTTTGCTTGGCCTCCGGGCGTTTCAGCGGTGTAGGAAAGCCCCGTCAGACGGTCGACAGGAAGGCGCTGCCGGCTTCCTGCCACTGGGCGATCTCGATACGGATGCGCTTCTTGTCCAGCTTGCCGACGCTGGTCTTGGGAATATCGGTAACAACCGCGATCTGCGAGGGGATCGCCCACTTGTTGATGTTGCCCTGCTCGACGAAAGGCTTGAGGTGCTCCTTCAGGCCACGGGCGTCCAGTTGCTGGCCCTCGCGCACCACCAGCAGGGCGAACGGGCGCTCGCCCCATTGCGGATCGGGCACCCCGACCACCGCCACTTCGCGTACCGCCGGATGGCGGCTGATCAGGTCTTCCAGCTCCAGGGAGGACAGCCACTCGCCGCCGGTCTTGATCACGTCCTTGATGCGGTCGCGGATCTCGATGAAGCCCATGCCGTCCAGGGTCGCCACGTCGCCGGTATGCATCCAGCCGCCGCGCCACAACTCCTCGCCGCGCTCGGGTTCGCGGAAATACCCCTGGGTCAGCCATGGCGAGCGCAACACCAGCTCGCCCTGGGACTCGCCGTCGGCCGGGAGGAAGCGGCCCTGTTCGTCCATGATCGCCGCATCCACCAGCGGCACCGGCACGCCGGCCTTGATCCGGTAGGTGGTGCGCTCGTCCTCGCTTCCGGCCAGCAGTTCGTCGTTGAGGTAGGCGCAGGAAATCAGCGGACAGGTCTCCGACATGCCGTAGGCGGCGGTCAGCTGGATGCCGCGCGCCTTGGCCGCCTCGTAGAGCGAGCGGTTCAGCGCGCTCCCGCCGATGATCACCTTCCAGCCCTTGAAGTCCACGCCCTGGGCAGCCCTGGCGTTCATCACCATCTGCAGGATGGTCGGCACGCAGTGGGAGAAGGTGACCTTCTCGCGCTTCCACAGTTCGACCAGCAGTTCCGGATCGTAACGCCCGGGATAGACCTGCTTGACCCCGAGCATGGTCGCCACGTACGGAGTGCCCCAGGCGTGGACATGGAACATCGGGGTGATCGGCATGTACACGTCGCTGGTACCGAGCAGGCGGATGCTGTCCAGGCTGCCGATGGTCGAAGCCATCGCCAGGGTGTGCAGGACCAGTTGCCGGTGGCTGAAATACACACCTTTCGGATTGCCGGTGGTGCCGGTGGTGTAGAAGGTGGTGGCGATGGAGTTCTCGTCGAAATCGGGGAAGTCGTAGCGCGGGCTGGCCGCGGCCAGCAGCGACTCGTATTCGCCGACCAGGCCGGGCAGTTCCGCGCTCTTCTCCGTGCCGTCGGTGAGCAGGATGGTCCGCTCCACCGTGGCCAGCTGCCCCGCCACCGCCTGGTAGAGCGGGACGAACTCGCTGTTCACCAGCACGAAGCGATCCTCGGCGTGGTTCATGGTGTAGAGGATCTGCTCCGGGGAGAGGCGGATATTGATGGTATGCAGCACCGCCCCGATCATCGGGATGGCGAACATGCATTCCAGGTAGCGATGGCTGTCCCAGTCCATCACCGCCACCGTGTCGCCGGCCTTCACCCCGGCCTCGCTGAGTACGTTGGCCAGGCGCGCGACGCGCTCGTTGAAGGTGGCGTAGCTGTAGCGCACCTGGTCGCGGTAGACGATTTCATGACTCTTTTCGTAACGACGGCCGGAAAGCATCAGGCTCTTGATCAGCAACGGATACTGATAAGCGCCGGCGGCGGCCGGGATGAGACGGGTCTTCAGCATGGGGCGTACACCTGGGAGCGGGTTCGTTGTCAGGATGAGGCCGACTCTAGAGCCGTCGGCGGGCTTTGTTCATCAGTCAAAAGAGTGATTTGCCCCGTGACCTTTCGGAGCCTCCCGGTCACAAGATAGAATCCGCCCACTGAATCGTTCAGACCCTATCCAGAACAAGAGGTAACGTTCCATGTCCGATATCGTCATCGTCGCCGGCGCCCGTACTCCCATGGGCGGCTTCCAGGGCAGCCTGGCCGGCGTTTCCGCGGTCGACCTGGGTGCCGTCGTGATCCGCGAAGCGGTGCAGCGCGCCGGCATCGCCGCCGAGGACGTACAGGAAGTGATCATGGGTTGCGTCCTGCCCGCCGGCCTGAAGCAAGGCCCGGCCCGCCAGGCCGCGCTGGCGGCCGGCCTGCCCGCCGCCACCGGCTGCACCACCATCAACAAGCTGTGCGGCTCGGGGATGAAGGCGGTGATGCTGGCCCACGACCTGCTCAAGGCTGGCACCAACCAGGTGATGGTCGCCGGTGGCATGGAAAGCATGTCCAACGCGCCCTATGTCCTGGAGAAAGCCCGCAGCGGCCTGCGCATGGGCCACGGCGAGATCAAGGACCACATGTTCCTCGACGGCCTGGAGGACGCCCGTACCGGCCGTTTGATGGGTTCGTTCGCCCAGGAGACCGCCGACAAGTACGGCGTGACCCGCGAGGAGATGGACGCCTATGCCATCGAATCGCTCAAGCGCGCCCAGGCCGCCATCGCCGATGGCTCGCTGGCGGCGGAAATCGTCCCGGTCACCGTCACCAGCCGCAAGGGCGAGAGCGTGGTGAAGGACGACGAGCAACCGCTGACCGCCAACCTGGAGAAGATCCCGAGCCTCAGGCCGGCGTTCCGCAAGGACGGTACCATCACCGCCGCCAATGCCAGCTCGATCTCCGACGGCGCCTCCGCGCTGGTCCTGATGACCGCCGAGGAAGCCCAGCGCCGTGGCCTGAAGCCGCTGGCGCGAATCGTCGGCCATGCCACCCAGAGCCAGGACCCGAGCGAGTTCACCCTGGCGCCGATCGGCGCGATGACCAACCTGTTCGCCAGGACCGGCTGGAACAAGGACGACGTCGACCTGTTCGAGATCAACGAAGCCTTCGCCATGGTCACCATGCTCGCCATGCGCGAACACGGCCTCGATCATGCCAAGGTCAATGTCTATGGCGGCGCCTGCGCCCAGGGCCATCCGGTCGGCTCCACCGGCTCGCGGATCATCCTCACCCTGATCAACGCCCTGCGCCAGAAAGGCGGCAAGCGCGGCGTCGCCTCGCTGTGCATCGGCGGCGGCGAAGCCACCGCCGTGGCGCTCGAACTGCTCTGATACGGCGTTGAGCCATCGGCGCCCGGCCGGCTCGCACTGTCCGGGCGCCCTCTTCCTCAGGTGCCCACCGCGGCGCTGCGCGCCGGACGCGGAAACACCAGCGCCGCGGCGAAGGTCAGCGCGGCGAAGCCCGCCAGCACCAGGTACAACCCCAGCAGCCCCTGCCGTGGCTCCAGGTAGGCGATCATCGGGATCGCCGCCGCGCTGGCGCCGAACGACAGGAAATAGCGCAGGGCGAAGACCCGCGCCTGCCACTGCGGCGCGACGAAGTGGGCGACCATCGCGTCGTTCACCGTCACCTGGCCGAACACCGCGAACATGAACAGCGCGCCGAACAGCACCACCGCGCTGCCGTGGCCGTAGGCCAGGGCCAGCAGCAGCGGCACCTGGCAGAAGGTGAGGAAGACGAACGGCAACTTCAGGTTCAGGCGATCGATCAGGCGGCCCATGATCAGTTGCGCCACCGCGCCGAAGGCATAGGCCAGGCTGACCACCACGCCGAGGGTCTGCGGCGACGCCAGCAAGTCGCTCAGGCGCTCCTGGAACAGCTTCGGGTAGGTCACGGTGCTGGCGTTGAACACCACCCCGCCGGTGGCGGTGACCAGCGCCAGCACGCCGAACACCCGGCGCATCGACAGACCCTCGCTGTCCTCGCCACGCGCCGCGGCCTTGGCCGACAGGTGCGGCGATGGCTCCTCGCGCACGCAGAAGAAAAAGCCGATGCCGAGCAGGACGGCCACCCCGCCGGGCAGGATGAACGCCGCACGCCAACCGAAGTGCGCGGTGAGAAAGCCGGTAAGCAGCGCGGCGAAGGCGACCCCGAGGTTACCCCACATGCCGTTGATGCCGATCTCGCGGCCGCGGTTCTCCGCGTGTGCCACCAGCATCGCGGTGCCGACCGGGTGGTAGATCGCGGCGAATACCCCGATCAGGGTCAGCCCGGTCACCAGCATCGGTACGCTGCCGGCCAGCCCGGTGAGCAGTGCGGCGGCGCCGATACCGAAGAAGAACAGCAGCATCATCCGCCGCCGGCTCCAGGTATCGCCCAGCCAGCCGGCCGGCAGCGAACAGGCGCCGAAGGCGATGAAACCGCCCAGCGACAGGCCGATCAGACCGGCGTAGTCGAGGTCGAAGCTGCCGGCCATGCCGAGCACGGCGGCGGGGAAGATCAGCATGAACATGTGGTCGATGACATGCGCGGCGTTGATGAAGCGGATAACGGTTCGAGGTCGGTTCATGGCGTGCGGTCTGAATGGTCGGTGAGGAATGGGCGTCATGACCCGGGCATGATAGGTTGACCGAAAAGCGCAGACAGGACAGCGAGGTCATCGAAACGGGCATGCTGATCGAGCACCGCCCGGACGGCCTGCTGGCCGCCATCTCCCTCGACTTCCCCGACAGCCATCACCTGGGGCGGCATTTCCACCCGCAGGCGCAGTTCCTCTACGCCGCTCGCGGCCTGATGCGCCTGGCCACCCACCACGGCGCCTGGGTGATCCCGCCGACCCGCGCGGTATGGATTCCGCCCCGGGTGGAGCACGAGATATTCATGTCCGGCGAGGTGCACATGCGCACCCTGTTCATCGAGCAACCCGAAACGCCGACACCGCTAAGCGACTGTTGCGTACTGGCGGTGACGCCGCTGCTGCGGGAAATGATCCTGCGCGCCATCCACCTCGAGAGCCAGCCGCGCCTGGACGACTTCCGCCAGCGCCTGCAAGGGCTGATCCTCAGCGAGATCGCCAACCTCGAACGGATGCCGCTGTACCTGCCGATGCCCCGCGACCGCCGCTTGCAGGCGATCTGCCAGGCATTGCTGAAACAGCCGGAACTGGGGCTGACCCTCGATGACTGGGGCCTGCGGGTTGGCGCCAGCTCGCGCACCCTGGCGCGGCTGTTCGCCCAGGAATTGCAGATGAGCTTCCATGAGTGGCGCCAGCAACTGCGCCTGACCGAAGCCCTGCCGCGCCTGCTGGCCGGCGACAGCGTGCAGGTGGTCGCCCGCGACCTCGGCTATGGCAGTACGCGGGCCTTCAGCAGCATGTTCCGCCGCCTGCTCGGCGAAACCCCGCGCGACTACCTGGGGCGACTGGAGCAACTGGCACGGGTCAGGGGCCGCGAGGACTGATGCCCCACGGCGCAACGCCAAGCCATGGCAATTCGGCGGATAACGCCTGCGTCGTTATCCGCCCTACCAAGGCGCCGCTAGGGCGCATCCGCCGCCAAGGCTCCCGTAGGGCGCATAACCGCAGCGCGGTTATCCGCCATGGTGCAAGGCGGGAACGCGAGGATTGACGCCCTACGGCGCAACACCGAGCACTGGCGGATCGGCGGACAAAAAGAAGCCCTCCAGCGGAGGGCTCTCGGAAAAGGGCGCCGGAGCGCCCGGATGGGATCGTCGATCAGTGCGGGACGCCCAGCCCCGCCGCGCTCATGAACAGGCGCATCAGCCAGGCGGCGACGCCCAGGGCCAGCACGCTGGCGGTCCAGATACCCGCCAGCCAGGCCAGGCGTCGCCAGAGCGGTGGCTTGGCCGCGCTATCTCGTTCGGGATGACTCGGCGTACGGACCATATGCGGCGCCTCCTCAGTGATAGCCATCGCCGTGCTTCACCTTGCCGCGGAACACGTAGTAGCTCCAGGCGGTGTAGCCGAGGATGAAGGGAATGATGAACAGCGCGCCGACCAGCATGAAGCCCTGGCTCTGCGGCGGCGCCGAGGCCTCCCAGATGCTCACCGCCGGCGGGATGATGTTCGGCCACAGGCTGATCCCCAGGCCGCTGTAGCCGAGGAAGATCAACACCAGGGTGAGCACGAACGGCTTCACGTGGTCGTTGTTGGCCACCGAGCGCAGCAGCGCATAGAAGGTCACCAGGACCAGGATCGGCACCGGCAGGAACCAGAACAGGTTCGGCAGGCTGAACCAGCGTGCGGCGATCTCGGCATGGGCCAGCGGCGTCCACAGGCTGACCACCCCGATGATCGCCAGCAGCACCAGCGCCAGCGGGCGCGCCAGGTCGTGCATGCGCTCCTGCAGGCGGCCTTCGGTCTTCATGATCAGCCAGGTGCAGCCGAGCAGGGTGTAGGCGACGATCAGGGCCAGGCCGCAGAACAGCGGGAACGGCGCGATCCAGTCCAGCGAACCGCCGGCGAAGCTGCGGTTCTCCACCGGGATGCCTTCGATGAAGGCGCCCAGCGCCACGCCCTGGAAGAAGGTCGCCACCAGCGAACCGCCGATGAACGCCTTGTCCCAGATGTGCTGCTTGGCCGGCTTGGCCTTGAAGCGGAACTCGAAGGCGACGCCGCGGAAGATCAGCCCGACGAGCATGAAGATCAACGGCAGGTAGAGCGCCGACAGGACCACCGCGTAGGCCAGCGGGAAGGCCCCGAACAGCGCCGCGCCGCCCAGCACCAGCCAGGTCTCGTTGCCGTCCCAGACTGGCGCCACGGTGTTCATCATCACATCGCGGTCGCCGCTGTCCTTGAAGAACGGATAGAGCATGCCGATGCCCAGGTCGAAGCCGTCCATCACCACGTACATCATGATGCCGAAGATGATGATGACCGCCCAGATGAGGGGAAGATCGATACCCATGTCTCAGTTCCTCTTGTCCTGGTCGCGGTCGGCCGCTTGCGCGTGGCCGTCGTGCTCTTCGTCGAAACCTTCGCCGGCGGCCGACAACGGCCGCGCCGGCGTGCGCTTTTGCCCGGCGCCTCCCGGGTTGGTCTCGCGTCCCTCATGGGTGACCGGGCCCTTGCGCACCAGGCGCATCATGTAGCCGATACCGACGCCGAACAGCGAGAAGTACACCACCACGAAGGTCAGCAGGGTCAGGCTCATCTGCGTCACGCTCTGCGCCGAGGAGGCGTCGGCGGTGCGCATCAGCCCGTAGACCACCCAGGGCTGGCGGCCCATCTCAGTGGTGAACCAGCCGGCGAGGATCGCGATCAGGCCGGACGGTCCCATCAGCAGGGTCAGGCGCAGGAAGGCCTTCGAGTTGAACAGCTTGTCCTGGCCGCGCCAGCGCAGCCACAGGCTCCAGACGCCGACCAGGATCATCAGCATGCCGAGGCCGGCCATGATCCGGAACGACCAGAACACCACGGTGGAGTTCGGCCGGTCTTCCGGCGGGAAGTCCTTCAGCGCCGGGATCGGCTCGGTCAGGCTGTGCTTGAGGATCAGGCTGCCGAGCACCGGGATCTCCACCTTGAAGCGGGTTTCCTCGCGCTGCATGTCCGGCCAGCCGAACAGGATCAGCGGGGTCGGCTCGCCGCTGCTGTTGTCCCAGTGGCCTTCCATCGCGGCGATCTTCGCCGGCTGGTGCTCCAGGGTGTTGAGGCCATGGGCGTCGCCGATCAGCGCCTGTACCGGGGCGACGATCAGCGCCATCCACATGGCCATCGAGAGCATCTTGCGGATCGCCGGGTTGTCGCGCCCGCGCAGCAGGTGCCAGGCGGCCGAGGCGCCGACGAAGAAGGCGGTGGCGAGGAACGCGGCGACCGACATGTGCAGCAGGCGGTAGGGGAACGACGGGTTGAAGATCACCGCCACCCAGTCCACCGGGATCACCCGACCGTCGACGATCTCGAAGCCCTGCGGGGTCTGCATCCAGCTGTTGGAAGCGAGGATCCAGAACGTCGAGATCAGCGTGCCGATCGCCACCATCACCGTGGCGAAGAAATGCAGGCCCGGTCCCACGCGGTTCCAGCCGAACAGCATGACGCCGAGGAAACCGGCCTCGAGGAAGAACGCGGTGAGCACCTCGTAGGTCAGCAGCGGACCGGTGATGGACCCGGCGAAGTCGGAGAAATGGCTCCAGTTGGTGCCGAACTGGTACGCCATGACCAGCCCGGACACCACGCCCATGCCGAAGTTGACCGCGAAAATCTTCGACCAGAAATGATAGAGGTCGCGGTAGACCTCTTCGTTCGTTTTCAGCCAGAGGCCTTCCAGTACGGCCAGGTAGCTGGCCAACCCGATGGTGATCGCCGGGAAGATGATGTGGAAGGACACGGTGAACGCGAACTGGATGCGGGCAAGGTCGATAGCCTCCAATCCGAACATGGCAACTCCTCTTCAGGTTCTCGGCCCTTCCGGCTTACGTGCGGATTCGGCCGTGCTTCCTCACGCGCAACGCTACGCAAGGTTTTGGAACACATCCTTCAGCTATCGTTCTTGTCATTGGAAAGCGACCGCAGCCCTGGATGGCAGGAATGCGGGAAGGGTCGCAAGCAGATTCCCGGACCACCCGCCTTGATGCAGAGCAATTCGGTACGAAAATCTTACCCGTTAGCCTAGACCGTCCTGCTGTGGTCGGTTGTCGCGAGACAAATTGCCTCAGCTCTCGCATATTCATTAATAGAATATAAAAATAAACAAATAATATTTTTATGGAATAAAAAGAGTCGCTACTCTCCCCTTCAAGCCGCCCCTCGCGTGTTGGCGCCCCTCCTTCACCGCCCTGCGCGCAGCGGCGGACATCGCCCTACAAGGATCGAAGAATGAAAAAACTGCTCCTGCTGACTGCCCTGGCCTCCGTCATCAGCGTTTCCGCCAGCGCCGCGGAAAAGCTCATCGTCGCCGCCACGCCGATCCCTCACGCGGAAATCCTCGAACTCATCAAGCCGACCCTGGCGAAGGAAGGCGTCGACCTGCAGATCAAGGTGTTCACCGACTACGTGCAGCCCAACGTGCAGGTCGCCGAGAAGCGTCTGGACGCCAACTACTTCCAGACCCTGCCGTACCTGGAGAACTTCAACAAAGGCAAGGGCACCAACCTGGTCACCGTGGTCGGCGTACACGTCGAACCCTTCGGCGGCTATTCGAGGAAATACAAGTCGCTGGCCGAGCTGCCCGACGGCGCCACCGTCGCCATCCCCAACGAAGGCAGCAACAGCGGGCGCGCCCTGCTGCTGTTGCAGAAGGCCGGCCTGCTCAAGCTGAAGGACCCGAACAACGCCCTGGCCACGCCCAAGGACATCGCCGAGAACCCGAAGAACCTGAAGTTCAAGGAACTCGAATCGGCCCTGTTGCCGCGCGTGCTGGACCAGGTCGACCTGGACCTTATCAACACCAACTACGCGCTGGAGGCCAAGCTCAACCCGGCCAAGGACGCGCTGGTCCTGGAAGACCGCGACTCGCCCTATGTGAACTACCTGGTGGCGCGTCCGGACAACAAGGACAGCGACGCCCTGAAGAAGCTTTCCGCCGCGCTGACCAGCCCGGAAGTGAAAGCCTTCATCGAGAAGAAATATGCCGGCGCGGTGGTCCCGGCCTTCTGACCCCAGCCCGTCCCGACTCCCACGCTGGGCGCCGTTGCAGCGCCCCTTGTTCACGCCGGTGTCGCATGGCTTGCACCGGCGTTTCTTTTTCCGCAACGGCCCCCGCCCGCAGCCGTCCCGGTCCGTCGTCGCGGCGCAGGCGCTGGAGGCGCCCCGTGCCGTCAAGGAGTTACCCATGAGCGAGAAACCACGCCCCGCGCCGTTGACCTTCCCCGACGCCGACCGCAGTCCGCTGAGCATCCGCGCCAAGGCCCTGGTGTTCTTCGACCCACGCTCGCACCGGGTCCGCGAAGAACTCGAGCGCCTCGCGCCGCAGGGCCAGCCGGTGCTGATCGAAGGCGAGACCGGCACCGGCAAGGAGCTGCTCGCCCGGCAGATCCACCGCCACAGCGAACGCGCCGGTCTGTTCGTCGCGGTCAGTTGCAGCGCCCTCAGTCGCAACCACGCCGAAGCCGAGCTGTTCGGCTACGCCCCCGGCGCCCACAACGGCCCGGTCGGCAGCCGCGCCGGCTGGTTCGGTTCGGCCAATGGCGGCACCCTGTACCTGGACGAGATCGGCGACCTGCCGCTGACGTTGCAGGCCAGGCTGCTGCAGGCGCTGGAGGAACGCGAGGTGCTGCGGGTCGGCGCGCAGCAGCCGATTCCACATGACGTGCGCCTGGTCACCGCCACCAGCGTCGACCTGGACCAGGCGGTGCGCGCCGGCAAGTTCCTGGCCGGCCTGCAGCAGTACCTGCACGACGGCCGCCTGAGCCTGCCGCCATTGCGCGAACGTCCGGGAGACATCCTGCCGCTGGCGGAATACTTCGTCGGTGTCTATGCCCAGCGCCTGGACCTGCCGGTGCCGGCCATCGGCGTGGAGACCCAGCGGATCCTCGAGAGCTATCCCTGGCCAGGCAACATCCGCGAGCTGGAAAACGTCGTCCACTTCGCCCTGCTGGTCAGCGACAAGGAAGAAATCCTGCCGCAGCATCTGAATTTTGGCGGGGCAACGCCAGACCCATCGCTGGCCGGTCTGCGGCGCCTGCTCGGCCAAGCCGGAGCGCCGTCGCTGGAGCAGGTACAGGCCCTGCTCCTGCAACTGGCCACCGAGCAGGCAGGCGGCGACGAGGAGGCGGGAAGGCGGCGCCTGGGACTGGCGGCGAACTGAAGGAATCCTTCGGCGAACGTGCGGGAAAAGCGCGGCGCCGAAGGCTTCCATACGTCCGAAGGATTGGCTCCCGGGCCCTCGATCGTGTTTATATTGAACGCTTGATCAAATTAAGGACGAGGAGACCAGCCTGTTTTGACTGACGCACAATCGCCCTCCGCCACCCCCTCCACCCCCACGCCCATCCGCATGAATCCCCCGGTGTTCTACGGTGCGGCGATCCTGATCCTGCTGTTCGCAGCAGTGGTCATCGGCTTCCCCCAGCGCGCCGGCGAATGGCTGCTGGCCGCGCAGACCTGGGCCTCGCAGACCGTCGGCTGGTACTACCTGCTGGCGATGACGCTGTACCTGATCTTCGTGGTGGTCACCGCGCTTTCCGGCTACGGCAAGATCAAGCTCGGTGCCGACCACGACGAGCCGGAATTCAGCTATCTGTCCTGGGCCGGCATGCTGTTCGCCGCCGGCATCAGCATCACCCTGTTCTTCTTCTGCGTATCCGAACCGCTGACCCACTTCCTCCAGCCGCCGCAAGGCGAGGCCGGTACCCAGGAAGCCGCGCGGCAGGCCATGGAACTGCTGTTCCTGCACTGGGGCCTGCACGGCTGGGGCGTGTTCGCCCTGGTGGCGATGGCCCTGGCCTACTTCGCCTACCGCCACAACCTGCCACTGGCCCTGCGCTCGGCGCTCTACCCGTTGATCGGCAAGCGCATCAACGGGCCGATCGGCTACACGGTGGACTGCTTCGGCATCATCGCCACGGTGTTCGGCCTCGGCGCCGACATGGGCTTCGGCGTGCTCCAGCTGAACTCCGGGCTGGACTACCTGTACGCCATCCCGCATACCCACCCGGTGCAGATGGCGCTCATCGTGCTGATGATGGGCGCGGCGATCTCGGTGGCGGTCTCCGGGGTCGACAAGGGCATCCGCATCCTCTCCGACATCAACATGCTGCTGGCCTGCAGCCTGCTGCTGTTCGTGCTGTTCGCCGGTCCGACCCAGCACCTGCTCAACACCCTGGTGCAGAACGTCGGCGACTACCTCGGCCACCTGCCGGGCAAGAGCTTCGACCTCTACGCCTACGGCGGTCCCAGCGACTGGCTGGGCTCGTGGACGGTGTTCTACTGGGCCTGGTGGATCGCCTGGGCGCCCTTCGTTGGCCTGTTCATCGCGCGCATCTCGCGCGGCCGGACGATCCGCGAATTCGTCTTCGGCGTGCTGTTCATCCCGCTCGGCTTCACCCTGGCGTGGATGTCGATCTTCGGCAACAGCGCCCTGGAGCAGGCCCTCGGCGGCGCCAGCGAACTCGGCCGGGTGGCCATCGAGCAGCCGTCGATGGCCCTCTACCAGATGCTCCAGAACTACCCCTGGAGCCGCGCGGTGATCACCGTCACTGTGCTGGTCAGCTTCGTCTTCTTCGTCACCTCGGCGGACTCCGGCACCGTGGTCCTCTCCACCCTCTCCGCCCACGGCGGCAGCGCCGACGACGACGGACCGAAGTGGCTGCGGGTGTTCTGGGGCTCGGTCACCGCGCTGGTCACCGGAGGGCTGCTGTTCGCCGGCAGCATCGACGCGCTGAAGTCGGCGGTGGTGCTGACCTCCCTGCCTTTCTCGCTGATCCTGCTATTGATGATGTGGGGCCTGCACAAGGCCTTCTACATGGAGTCGCAGCGCCAGCGGGCGCGGAGCCACTCCCTGGCGCCGCTGATGAGCGGCAACGGCAAGCGCTCCGGCGGCTGGAAGCGACGCCTGTCGCAGGCCGTGCACTTCCCCTCGCGGGACGAGGTGTACCGCTTCATGAACGATGTGGTGCGCCCGGCGATCAGCGAGGTTTCCGAGGTGTTCCGCGAGAAGGGCCTGGCGGTGGACGCCCAGCTCGACCCGGGCAACGCCTCGCTGAGCCTGGAGATCGGTCATGGCGAGCAGCATCGGTTCCTCTACCAGGTGCTGATGCGCGGCTACTTCACGCCGTCCTTCGCGCGTGCCGGCATGGGCGGCCTGCACCTGAAGAATCGCCGCTACTTCCGTGCCGAGGTGCATCTCGCCGAAGGTAGCCAGGACTACGATCTGATGGGCTACACCAAGGAGCAGATCATCAACGACATGCTCGACCAGTACGAGCGGCACCTGCAGTTCCTGCACCTGGTGCGTTGAGCGCAGGAAAAGGGGCGCGCGCAGGGCGCCCCTTCCCTCATCTTCCGTCCCTGACCGCAGGGAATGACGCTAGCGGCAACATCCCCTCCCCGTGCAGCCACGAATCCCTCAGCGCGCCAGCACTCGCCGGTAGAACAGCACGCAGATCGCGACGAATACCACCAGTCCCAGCCATTGGGCGATGCCCGCGAAGCCGGCGCCGGCCAGCGCCAGCGGCGCGTCCTCGCCGGTGGCGCCGATCACCCCGGCGAGCAGGATGCCCATCAGGCTCTCGCCGACGATCAGCCCCGAGGCCAGCAGCACGCCGCGTCGCTTCGGCTCTTCGGCATAGGTCTCTTCGTCGACCCCGGCTGCCGCCGCGCGCTTCTTCAGGGCATTTTCCAGCAGCCAGGAAATCAGCGCGCCGACCACCAGGGTCATGCCGATGGTCGGCGGCAGGTAGATCCCCAGGCCCACCGCCAGCACCGGCAGGCAGGCCTTGCCGGTACGGCGCAGGAGCAGGTCGACGAGGATCAGGGCGATGCCCAGGGCGACGCCGATGAGAATCATGTTCCAGTTCAGCGCGTCGTGGAAAATCCCGCTGGCGATCGCCGTCATCAGGGTCGCCTGCGGCGCGGCCAGGGCCTGGCCGGGGTCCATTCCCTCGCGCGGCAGGGCCCCGGTGAAGCCGTAGGCGCTGTAGAGCAGTTCCAGCACCGGGGGGATCACCAGCGCGCCGACGATGCAGCCGACGATCAGCGCGACCTGCTGGCGCCAGGGCGTGGCGCCGACCAGGTAGCCGGTCTTGAGGTCCTGCAGGTTGTCGTTGGAGATCGCCGCGATGGCCAGCACCACCGAGGTGGTAAACAGCGCCAGGGCGATCGCCAGCTTGCCGTTCTGGCGGTCCAGCAGGCCGCCCTCGATGCTGCCGAAGCCGAGTATCAGCAACGACACCAGGATGACCGCGATGATCCCGATCCCCGAGATCGGACTGCTCGACGAACCGACCAGGCCGGCCATGTAGCCGCAGGCGGCGGCGATCAGGAAGCCGAAGAAGAAGGCGAACACCACGCATACCGCCACCAGGCTCCAGAACTGCGGGCTGGCCATGTCCGGCGCGGCGGCACCGAGGAAGTGGCTGAAGACCACGAACAGCGAGACCAGCAGTATCCCGGCGATCAGCAGGATCCACTTGGCCGGCATGTCCAGCTCGGTGCGCAGGCTGTTCGCCTGGCTATTGCCGCGCACTGCCCCGAGGGAGGCCCAGACGCCCCGCACCATCGGCTTGAACAGGGTCGCCAGGGTCCACAGCGCGGCCACGCCGATGGTGCCGGCGCCGAGGAAGCGCACCTGCGAACTCCACAGTTGGGTGGCTAGGTCCGACAGGCTCTGGCCGTCGGCCGGCACGCTGTTGACGGTCAGCAACGGCACCGCGACGCCCCAGGAGATCACCACGCCGATGAGGATCGCGATGCCGGCGGTGATGCCCATCAGGTAGCCGGCACCGACCAGCGCCAGGGAAAAACCGGTGGAAAGGCGGAACGCCGCCTGCCCGGCACTGAGCCAGACGCTGAAGCCTTCGGCGAGAACCTTGAAGCCGCTGCTCCAGAGGCTGAACAGCGCCGCCACCAGGCCGCCGCCGAGGATGTCGTAGAGCCCCGGCGCGTTACCGGCGGCACGCGGCGCGCGGGCGTCTTCCTCGTCCTCGGCGCCGTCGCTGCCGACCCGGAGGATTTCCGCCGCCGCCACCCCTTCCGGATACGGCAGTTCGCTCTGCACCACCATCACCCGGCGCAGCGGAATGGTATAGAGCACCCCGAGAATGCCGCCGATGGAGCAGATCGCCGCGGTCTGCCAGAACGGGAAGCCACTCCAGTAGCCGATCATCAGCAGGCCGGGAAGGATGAAGATGATCGAGGACAGAGTGCCGGCCGCCGAGGCCTGGGTCTGCACCATGTTGTTCTCGAGGATGTTGGCGCCGGAGAAGTAGCGCAGGACGGCCATCGAGATCACCGCCGCCGGGATCGACGAGGCGAAGGTCAGGCCGACCTTTAGACCGAGGTAGACGTTGGAGGCGGTGAAGACCACGGTGATCAGCGCACCGAGGATCAGGCCACGCAGGGTGAGCTCTGGCAGGGTCAGCTCATCCGGGATGCGTTCTTGCATGGATGAAAACTCTCGAAACAATTGGACCCGCCAAGCTTAGGCGAGAGCGGCACGCCGGGACACGACAGCGAATGTCGCAGAGGCGACCTTTTCGAGAGGAAAAGCTGGCGGAACGGACAGTTGCCGGCGCGGGCCGCCGGAGCAAGCCCGCGCGCGGCGTCGTCAGAAGGGCTTGTCGCCGAGGATGGTGGCGCGATGCATGACCCGCCGCTGTGGCCGGTAATCGTCCACCGCGTAGTGCTGGGTCACGCGGTTGTCCCAGAACGCCACGTCGTTTTCCTGCCAGCGCCAGCGCACGGTGAATTCAGGTCGCGTGGCATGGGCGAAGAGGAACGTCAGCAGCGCATCGCTCTCGGCCGGCTCCAGTTCGTTGATGCGGGTGGTGAAGCCATCGCTGACGAACAGGCCCTTGCGCCCGGTGACCGGATGGGTGCGCACCACCGGATGCGAGCGCGGCGGATTCTTCAGGCGGGCCTCCTCCAGGCGCGCCAGGTCGGCCTCGGTGACGCCGAAGCGCTCGCGGGGGAAGGACTTGCCGATGTCGTGGGTCGCCGTGAGGCCGTCCAGCAGACGCCGCAGCGGCGCCGACAGCGCCTCGTAGGCCGCCGTGCTGCTCGCCCAGAGGGTGTCGCCGCCGTACGGCGGCAATTGCTTGGCGGCGAGCACGGCTCCCAGCGCCGGGGTCTCGAGGAAGGTCACGTCAGTGTGCCAGATGGCATTGTCGCGCACGTCGGTGACCGCGGTGTCGAGGACGATGACCTCCGGCTGCTCCGGCACGCTGGGGTAGATAGGATGGATGTGCAGGTCGCCGAAGCGGGCGGCGAAGCGCGCCTGGCTCCTGGGTTCCAGCGACTGGTCGCGGAAGAACAGCACCTGGTGTTCGAGCAGGGCCTGCTCGATGGCCCGCTGGCCGGTGTCGTCCAGCGGCGCGCCGAGGTCGATGCCGGAAACGATGGCGCCCAGGGCCGGGCTGATGGGTTGGATGGTCAGGCTCATGTCGTGCTACTCGTCGGGCAGGTTGCGGGCGCGCCCTGCGCGCCCTCGCTCCGGCCTTCGCCGCGTGAGTGAAGGCCGGTTCGGAAATGACTCGGGACTCTCGCGCTCAACCCCAGGCGGCGAAGCGCCGCTGGACCCAGCGCAGCCCCAGTTCGAAGGCCAGGGCGATGGCGGCGATCAGCAGGATGCCGACCACCACCACGTCGGTGGCGAGGAATTGCGCGGCGGACTGGACCATGAAGCCGAGGCCTCGGTTGGCCGCGATCAGCTCGGCGGCGACCAGGGTCGACCAGCCGACGCCGAGGGCGATGCGCAGGCCGGTGAGGACCTCCGGCAAGGCACTCGGCAGGATCACGTAGCGCACCACCTGCCAGCGGCTGGCCCCCAGGCAGCGCACCGCCTGCACCCGCGATCGGTCTACGCGACGCACGCCGGCGGCGGTAGCGATCAGCAGCGGCGCGAACAGCGCCAGGTAGATCAGCAGCACCTTGCTCAGCTCGCCGATGCCGAACCAGATGACGATCAACGGCAGGTAGGCCAACGGCGGGATCGGCCGGTAGAACTCCACCAGCGGATCGAGGGCCGCTCCGGCCAAGGGATTGAGGCCCATCAGCACGCCCAGCGGGATCGCCGTCAGCACCGCCGCGCCGAGCGCCAGGAGCACCCGCAGCAGGCTGGTGCCGACGTGTTGCAGCAGGCTGGCATCGAGGTAGCCCTCCTGCCATAGCCGTTGCAGGGCTTCGAAGAGCTGTTCGGGCGCCGGCAGGAACAGCACGTCGACCCAGCCGAAACGGGTCGCCGCCCACCACAGCAGGGCCAGGGCCAGCACGCTGGCACCGGCGGCCCAGCGCCGACGGTCGCCGGGCAGACGGCGCTTGCGCGGGACAGGATTGGCAACGGCGAGTCCGAGGGTATCAGTGGGCATGTTCGGCCTCCGCGACATCGAGGAATTCGTCCAGCAACGCCTGGCGCAAACGGCCGAACTCGGGATCAGCCTTGATCGAACGCACCGTTTCGCCGGCGGCGTAACGCCGCGCGAAGTCCACCGGCAGGCGCTTGACGATGCGCGCCGGCGGGCCGTCCATCACCACCAGGTCGGTAGCCAGGAACAGGGCTTCGTCGACGCTGTGGGTGATCAGGAAGAGGCCCTTGCCGGTCTGCTTCCACAGGTCCAGCAGGAGCACCTGCATGCGCTCGCGGGTCAGCGCGTCGAGCGCGCCGAACGGCTCGTCGAGCAGCAGGAAGTCCGGCTCGACCGCCAGCGCGCGTGCCAGCCCGAGGCGTTGCCGCTGGCCGCCGGAGAGCTGAGCGACGGACTGCTCGGCGTACTCCTGGAGGCCCACCAGTTGCAGGACCTGGCGCGCCCGCGCGGTGCGCTCGGCCTTGCCCAGGCCACGGATGCGCAGGCCCAGGGCGACGTTTTCGAGGGCGTTGAGCCAGGGCATCAGGGCGTCGTCCTGGAACACCACGCCGCGCTCGCCGCCGGGCCCTTCGAGTGTCCGGCCGTCGATCTGCACGCGTCCCTGGTCCGGCTTCTGGAAACCGGCGAGGATGTTCAGCAGTGTCGACTTGCCGCAGCCCGAAGGACCCAGCACCACCAGCGACTCGCCCTTGGCCAGGCCCAGGCTGAGATCGCGGAGGATGGCGCGGCGCTGGCCGCGCTGTTCGAATGAGAGGCTGATCGCCTCGGCCGTCAGACGGCTCATGTGTTCTGCCCTCCGTAGGGTAAGAAAGCCTCCGCTTCGACAGGCCGGAGCGGAGTCGCGGAATTCAGCGCTGGCCGACCTGGACCTGCTCCGCCTGGCGCACGAAGTCGGCGCTGACGTAGGGCGAGTAGTCGCCGAGGACGGCCGGCACGCGCTTCTGTTCCTTGAGGAATTCGGCAGTGCCGGCGATAGCCTTGGCGGTGCCGCCGCCGAGCAGGTCGGCGGACAGTTGCGCCTGGCTTTCCGGGAAGGTCGAGCCGGCCAGCAGTTCGGGGACGTCCCTGGGATCGGCGCCGGTCAGCCGGGCGATCTTCTTCACCGGCTCGGAGTCGGCGGTCCATTCGGCCTTGTGCGCGTTGTAGTCGGCGAAGGAATCGAGGCTGACGCGGGCGAAGCGGGCGACGATTTCAGGATGCTTCTCGGCGAAGTCCTTGCGCGCCACCCACACCTCGAATGTCGGCGCACCCCACTGGCCGACTTCGGCGGCGTCGGTGAGGACCTTGCCGCTTTTCTTGATCTCGCCCAGCGCCGGCGACCAGACGAAGGCCCCGTCGATGTCGCCGCGACGCCAGGCGGCAGCGATCTCGGCCGGGTTGAGGTTGACGATCTTCACCTTGGACGGATCGATCTGCCAGTGCTTGAGGGCGCCGAGCAGGCTGTAGTGGGAGGTTGAAACGAACGGGGTAGCGATGGTCTTGCCGGTCAGGTCCTCGGGTTTCCCGATCCCGCTTCCATTGCGCACCACCAGCGCCTCGGCGGCGTTGATCTGCGCGGAAACGATGAAGGCGACGATCGGCAGCTTCCGCGAGGTCGCCGCTGCCAGCGGGCTGGACCCGATGTTGCCGAGTTGCAGGTCTCCGGAGGCGAGCGCGGCGATCACTTCCGGACCGCTGTTGAAGCGGCGCCAGTCGATCTTCTCGCCGATGGCTTTCTCGTACAGGCCATCGGCCTGGGGCACCTTGGTCGGGTCGATGCCGGTCTGGTAGCCGACCGTGATGTCGGCGGCCTGGGCGGCGACGGAAAGGCTGGCAAAGGCCAGGGCTGCCACCAGGCGGTGCAGGGAATTCGGGCGTTTCATCGGGCGAACCTCGGAGGCAACGGTGCCGCGCTCCGGAGGAGAACGGACCAGGGACGGGCAATGGGTGGCGACAGCGAGTCCGGTGGTCCGGTGCGATGCAGATTACAGATATAAAAAAAGCGATATAAATAATATTTTGGAATTAGTTTATGAGCGCGAATGCGCACCCGGATGCCCTTCCGCCCTTGCTCCATGCCCCCGTCCCTACAGGGCCGCGCCCAGCACACGGGCTTCCAGGGCCTGTCGGCGCAGGCAGGCGAGCAGCCCGGCGCGGGCCACCGCCTCCGCCTCGCTCGCCAGCAGCGACGCCGCCGCGCTTTCGCGGAATGTCAGCGCGCCGCCGCGGGCGAATGCCGTCTGGAAGGACTCCGCCGCCAGTTCGACAAGACGCAGCGCGAGGGCGAGGAGACGCGGCGCCTCTCCCTGCCCCGCCACGTCGCCCGGCACCCGCGCAGCCTGGCCCAGGTCGAGGTTGGCCTGGGCCAATCGGGTCAAGCCTTCGCGCAGTTGCCCGCACGGGGTCGGCGGCAGGCCGGGCGGCACCAGGATGTCCTCGGGATGCAGCCGCAGCCGCTGGCAATGCAGCCGCTGCCCGGCGGGCAGGAACAGCCCCGAGCCATCGGCGAGGCCGGAGATGTCGATGCCTGCCCGCCCCGTTTCGGCGACAGCGATCAGGTGAGCGCGGGAGGGCGCGTGCCAGGCTGAGATCAGCAAGCGATCCACGTCTTCCACGGCGAAGCAATCGCTACCCCGTCCACCCACCAGGAAACCGCCCCGCCAGTGCTCCTGCGCTTCGGGCTGGGCGCGCCGCAGATCGACCGCCTCGCTCCACAGCCAGCGGCGCTCGACGCTGGCCGGCAACAGGCGGCACTGCTGTTCAGGACTACCCAGCAGGCGAATCGAAGCGATCTGCAGATGATGCAGGGCCAGGCGCCGTGCCAGCTCGAGTTCCTGCTCGGCCAGGTGGCGGACGCCAGCGAAGATTTCCCCCCAGCCCCGCTCCATGCCGGCGAACACGCGCGGCACTGCCAGCGCCAGCAGTCCACTGTCGCGCAGGCTTGCCGCCCAACCGGCCATGGGTCGCGGTGTCCTGGGGTCGGGCGAGTGGAGCCGGGCTTCGCTCATGCGGCACCTCGAACGGGGAGCGAGGGCCAGGCGTTGGCGCGAGGTAAGCAGGCTCCGGTGATGGAAAGGGACGGGATGTCCTGCTTATAACCCTAATGGATGAAACCCTAACTCATAAATAACCAATAATCCTTAACTAAGAACCGGAGGCATGCGCCCCTGGCAGAACCATGAGGATGCGTCGGGCAACCGACGCCGGCATCATTCCGGACAGCCGCGAAAACCTCTGTAACGGCTCTGTCATGCGCGTCGTGCGAGGAAACAAATAAGCGGAGAAAAGGGAACCTTATTCGCGCCAAGCTGTTTAAAATCACGCCCGTTTCTGTGCGAGGCCCCTCGCGCAGTCTTTTACCAAGGAGCTACACCACCATGGCACTGACCAAAGACCAACTGATCCAGGACATCGCCGAAGCCATCGACGCGCAGAAGACCACCGTTCGCAGCGCGCTCGACCAGCTCGCCGAGATCGTCAAGGACGCCCTGGAGAACGATGGCGAAATCACCCTGCCGGGTATCGGCAAGCTGAAGGTCTCCGAGCGTCCCGCGCGCACCGGCCGCAACCCGCAGACCGGCAAGGCGATCGAGATCGCTGCCAAGCGTGTAGCCAAGTTCGTTCCGGCCAAGGCGCTGACCGACGCGATCAACGGCTGATAACGGCCGCCGCATCCCGCACGGATGCGCAGGAAAAAAGCGCAGGAGCCTGGCCTCCTGCGCTTTTTTCGTTTTCGGGGAGCCGCTGGCGCTGCCGCCCTCGAGGTTTTCCGCCGGATATTCCTACGGCGTTTGCAGTTGCTCGAGCAACGCATGGCAATCGGCAGCGTGCCAGTCGGCCAGCTCCGGCCAGGGGTTTTCCGGCAGGTTGACCAGCACCGTGCGACTACCCGCGGCGCGTCCGCAGTCGAGGTCGAAACGGTAGTCGCCGACCATCACCAGCTCCGCCGGCGTCACGTTCCAGCGTCGGGCGATGCGCAGCAAGCCATCAGGGTCCGGCTTGGGCCGCGCCTCGCCGCGCCCGAGGATGTGCTCGGTGGGGAAGCAGCCGCCCAGGCCGATCGCTTCGAGGGTGATCAGCGCCAACTGGTGGTCGTTGCGGGTCAGGATGCCCAGGCGCACGCCGCGCCGCTGCAACTCGCGCACCAGTTCCAGTGCGCCCGGCGCCGGCCGCGCGGCCTCGGCCAGGGCGCGCTCGTGTTCGAGCAGCCAGGCGTGCTTGGCCGCCGCCTCGGCCTCGGGCAGGGCGGCGAGGTGCAGCAGGATGTCGTCCTGCTCGGGGATGTCCAGCGCTCGGCGGATCGCCGGGAAGTCGTGCACGGCCCGGGTCAGGGTGCCGTCCATGTCGAACACCCAGTGGCGGATGTCGGCCAGCCTCACGCCCAGTCCTCACGCTTGCGGATCAGGCCTTCCTGGCTCGACGAGGCGACCAGCTGGCCGCTCTGGTTGAAGATGCTGCCGCGCACGAAACCGCGTGCGTTGCCGGCCCAGGGGCTGTCGATGGCGTAGAGCAGCCACTCGTCCGCGCGCAGGTCGCGGTGGAACCACAGGGCGTGGTCGAGGCTGGCGACCTGCATGGTCTTCTGCCACACCGAAACGGCATGGGGCTGCATCGAGGTGGTAAGGAAGCCGAAGTCCGAGGCGTAAGCCAGCAGGTACTTGTGCAGCGCCGGGACGTCCGGCAGCTTGCCGTCGGCACGGAACCAGAGGTACTTCACCGGTTCGTCGGGCTGCGGGTCGTAGGGGTCGTGCTGGGTGACCGGACGAATCTCGATGGGCTTCGGATACAGCAGCTTGTCGCGGATGCGCTCGGGAATCCGCTCGGCGCGCTGGCGGGTCAGCTCCAGCTCCGAAGGCAGGTTATCCGGGCCGACCACCTCGGGCATCTCGATCTGGTGGTGGAAGCCTTCCTCGTCGTACTGGAAGGAGCTGCTCAGGGTGAAGATCGGCTGGCCTTTCTGGATCGCGGTGACCCGGCGGGTGCTGAAGCTGCCGCCGTCGCGCACCCGGTCCACCTGGTAGACCACCGGCATGCTGGCGTCACCGGGACGCAGGAAGTAGCCGTGCATGGAGTGTACGTGGCGATCGTCCTCCACCGTCTGGCTGGCCGCCGACAGTGCCTGGCCCAGGACCTGGCCGCCATAGAGCTGGCGGAAGCCGAGATCCTGGCTCATGCCCCGGAACAGGTTCTCCTCGATGGGTTCCAGGCTCAGCAAAGCCACCAGGTTGTCCAGTATCTGGGTCATGGGGTGTTTCCTCGAATTCGGGCTGTCGACGGGCTAGTCGCGGCGCAAGGCCGGGTACGCGGGCATGTTGCAAAGACGAGTGTCCCACACCGCGCGGCCGAGGGTGAAATGGTAGAGACTGGCCATGGACTCATCCGTTAGTCCAAGCAGCTCATGCACCAGGGGGTCGTAGTAGCAGCCGATACCCGTCCCAGACAGCCCAGCGGCCTCCGCCTCGAGGTAGAGCAACTGGCCGAGCTGCCCGCATTCCCAGTACAGCCGCGGATAGCACCAGGGGCCTTCTTCGAGCGCCGCGCCGAGATGTGCGAGCATGGCGAGCGGACGCAGCCGTCGCCGGCGATGTCCTGCTGGCAGGAGAGATACGCCGACAGCGCGCGCGCATCGCCTTCCTGCAACAGGTACAGCGGCAACTCCGGATCGACGCGCTGCCAGAGGAAGTCCTCGCGCATCGGCGGCCGCCGCAGGCCGCTGCGATCCAGCCAGTACAACCCCGGCACCAGGCCCCGGACGCGATGGACGAACAGCAGTAGATCGACCCGCGCGGCCTCACCGGTGACCGCGAAAGGCACCGGCGAGCGCTCCGGCAGCAGCCTGCGCAGCCAGGCCCGCAGCAGTTCGACATCGATGCCGGCGCGCCCGTCCATGCGCTGCGCGCTACGCCGCCGATGCAGCAGCGGTCGCAGCGGCAGGCCGGGGTTGTCGTTGCCGGGCACGCCCGGTGCGACCCTCCACGGGCGTGCCGGCAGGCGCGGCGCCCGGCATAGCCCATGTATCCGCTGCAACTCCGGCCAGTCCCGGTACTCCCGCGACAGCCGGTTCGGTGCGCCGGCCAATGGCAGGGCCGCCAGCCCTTCGCACAGGCGCGGCGAAAGGGAAGGCTCCTGCGTGAGCGCCGGCCCGATCCAGAACAGTGCGTCGACGCTCTCGCACTCGGCGAAGCCGTCCCGGTCAAGGCCGAACAGGCCGTCCAGTGCGCTTTCGGCGACGCCGCGCAGCAGGCGCATCTCCCAGCCCTGGATCGCCGCGGCGATCGAGAGGC
The DNA here is from genome assembly GCF_037574965.1 of Pseudomonas sp. KBN12P06040. NCBI lineage: Bacteria > Pseudomonadati > Pseudomonadota > Gammaproteobacteria > Pseudomonadales > Pseudomonadaceae > Pseudomonas > Pseudomonas sp. KBN12P06040. The sequence goes on along the minus strand of NZ_JBBELS010000001.1, from coordinate 1,112,260 downwards.
AGGCCAGCGCGTGGCCGAGGTCATGCTGGCAGTAGCGATAGGCTCGCTCACCGTATTTCCAGGCCTCGCGCCAGGGCACGCTGGTCAATGCCAGGAGGCAGCCGCCGGCCGGCAAGCAGTCATCCAGCAGCGAAGCCAGCGGCGCCGGCAGTTCGCCGCGCACCTCCAGGGCATGTTTGTCGGGACGGTAGTGGGCGAGCAGTGGCGCCGGCTCCAGGGTACCGCCGGGAAGCAGCAGGTAGGCTTCGGTGGGATGCAGGTTGCCGCTCGACGGATTGACCCGTAGCGCCCAGCGAGTGCCGCCGGCCTCCTTCCAGGCCGACAGCGCCAATCCGTCGTAGAGCATCTGCGAGAGGCTGCGGCGATCGAGCCGGGAGGGCGCGGCCGCCGGCCCGGAAAACACCCCGTCGTAGGGTGGCGACTCCTCCAGCGGCCGATGCAGCAGTTCGACTTGCCGGCAGCCCCGGTACTGGCGGAACGGCGCCGGCTGGGTCGCCCAGTCCAGTCCGCCGGGACCGGGAGCGTAGCGCTCCGGGCGATGCATGCTGAGGCGATGGTAGGAGAGCACCTCGCCGCCGCCGTCGCCCATGTTCACCGCTCCGCCCAGCGGGCCGCGTCGACGCGATAGAGGATATGCCGGCGCATCGGGTGATCCGCTGCCAGGAGTGGGTGGTCGAAATCCTCGGCCGGATCGCGACGCATGCCCAGGCGCTCCATCAAGCCCCAGGAGCGGCGGTTGGGCGGCGTGGTGAAGGCCACCACCTCGGGCAGGCGCAGCCGCTCGAAGGCGAAGTCCAAGGCGGTTTCCGCCGCTTCGCGGGCGAATCCACGGCCCCAGTAGGCGGGCGCCAGGCGCCAGCCGATCTCCACGGTCGGGGCGAAGTGCACGTCCATGGTCACGTCGAACAGGCCGGTGAATCCGATGAACGCCGCCTCGCCCGGTAGCTCCAGGGCCCAGGGCCCGTAGCCACGCTCGGCAAAATGCGCCTGGACGCGATCGACCAAGGCGTCGCTCTGCGCGCGGTCGAGCACACTGGGGAAGAACTCCATTACCTGCGGATCGGCGCACATCTCGGCGAACGCCTCGCGGTCGCTGTCGCGCCAGGCGCGCAGCAGCAGGCGCGGGCCATGCAGTTCGGAAATGGCGGAAGGGGGAAGGTTCGCGTTCATGGGAGGCCTTTTCGGAAACGGCCGACTCATCTGCGAAGCCAGTCCTCGCGCGTCAACCGGTACAGCACATGATGCCGCAAGCGGTGGCCGGGAGGCAGGTCGGGATGCTCGAAGTCGTCGGTGGGATCGCGATGCATCCCCAGGCGCTCCATCAGTCCCAGGGAGTTCTCGTTGGCCGGTACGGTGAAAGCCACCACCTGGTCCAGGCCAAGGGTATCGAAGGCGTAGCTCAGCGCCGCCTCGGCCGCCTCGTGGGCGAAGCCCTCCGCCCAATGCTCGGCGGCGAGACGCCAGCCGATGGCCACCGCGGGTACGAAGGGCGCATCGAAGTCCACGACCTCCAGCCCCACGTAGCCGATGAAAGGATCGCCGCCCTTGACCTGCAGCGCCCACCAGCCAAAACCGTGCTCGGCGAAGTGCGCGTCGATGCGGCGCAGCAACGCGTCGCTCTGGGCGCGATCCAGGCAGGACGGAAAGAACTCCATCACCCGCGGGTCGGCATTCAGCTCGGCGAACCTGGCTCGGTCCTGCACCAGCCAGGGCCGCAGGATCAGACGGTGGGTATACAGCCGTGGCGAGCGCAGATGCTCGATGCTCAGGCTGGTCAGGTCGGCCATCGCTTGGTTCCTTTCGTTCAACGCACTCCAGAAGGACTATCTGACCGCAGGAATCGGCTGGGGTGCCCGCGAGGGCGGTATTCCGATCTTTGGTCAGGCTTCGCGGAAAAGGCTACCCAACCGGAGTGTAGTCTTTTCCGCGCCTGGACATGCCCGATCCTCGGGCAAAGCGATGACGATTGGTTTACCGCCCGGGCAACGGGCGCAAGCCACGTCAATCCGTGCACTCTTCCACCAGACTCTCGTCCAGGGCGAGGATCGCCAGTTTCACCCCAACGGCGCACTCCTCCACCCAGGCGAACGAGGCGTTCGGGCTGAGGCAGGCATCCTCGAGGCGCCGGCAGCTTTCCACCAGTTGCTCGCCACGCACCACCCTCGCCGCGCCCTTGATCCGATGCGCCAGCTCGGCCAGTTCGCCGGTCTCCTGGCGTTGCACCAGTCCCTCGAGGGTCTCCAGGTCCTTGCGGTTGCTGGTCAGCAGTTCATCGAGTAGCCGCCTGAGCATCGTCGGCTCGCCGCCGGTCAGCGCATGCAGGGAATCCAGGTCGTAGAGACGGGGGGCCGACGGTATCGCGACGGGTTCGGCGTCGATGGTGACGGGCAGGTCGTCGTCGGCGAAGCCCAGGGCCAGAAGACGCTCCTCGAGAACATCGAGGCCGATGGGCTTGATCAGGCACTCGTTCATTCCAGCCTGGATGCAGCGCTCGATCTCCTCCGGCTGGGCGTCCGCGGTGAGGCCGATGATGACCACCGGTTCCTCGCCATTCTCGCGCTCCTCCTGGCGGATCGAGCGGGCGAGGTCGGAGCCGCTCATCAGCGGCATGTGACAGTCGGTGATGACCATGTCGAACGGTTGCCCATGCCACAGGTTGAGAGCGCTCAGGCCGTTTTCCGCCTCCTCTACGTCGTGGCCGAGGAAGCTCAGCTGTTGATGGAGGATCTGCCGGTTGACCGCATGATCGTCCACCACCAGGACCTGCAACCGCCGCGCCTGGCGATTGCCGAGCGGGATCGCCCGCACGCTCTCGACGATCGGTTCCAGCACTTGCAGGCGCAGCTCGACGTCGATCCGCGTCCCCTGCCCCAGCTCGCTGCTCATCACCAGGCGCCCTCCCATCATTTCGCACAGCGAGCGCGAGATCACCAGGCCGAGCCCGGTGCCCTCGGTGTTCTGCAGGTTGCGGTTGACCTGGGCGAAAGGCCGGAACAACTGTTGCTGGTCGCCCAGGGAAATACCGATGCCGGTGTCTTCCACACAGAGATTGACCTGCAACAGCGACGGCTCCACCTGGCGGCCATCGATGCGGATGCGGATCGAGCCCTCGTCGGTGAACTTGATCGCGTTGCTGACCAGGTTGGAGAGGATCTGCTTGAAGCGCATGGCATCCAGCAGTACGTCGCCGTTGATGCTCGAATCGATCTCCAGCACCAGGCTCAGGCGCTTTTGCCGGGCCAGGCCTTCGAATACCCGTGCCACCGATTCCACCAGCTCGCGCAGGTTGGCCCGTTTCGGCGACAGGCTGAGGCGACCTGACTCGATGCGGGCGATGTCGAGAATATCGCCGATCAGCTCCAGCAGGCTCTTCGCCGAGGCATAGGCGATCTCGATGCTGGAACGGTCCACCCGACCGGTCTCGGCACGCTTGAGCGCCAGTTCGAGGATGCCGATCACCGCATTCATCGGCGTGCGTATCTCGTGGCTCATGGTCGCCAGGAAGGTGGTCTTGGCCCGGCTCGCTTCGTCGGCCAGGTTCTTCGCCTCTTCCAGCTCATCGATCAACTGGCGGTGCTCGGTGATGTCCAGCCAGCCACAGATGACACCGCGGATGGTCCCGCTGGAATCGCGGAACGGCTGGATCCAGTGGTCGATCCAGCGCTCCCGGCCGCCCAGCGCCACCGGGTAGACCGCCTCGATGATCCTGCCCTCGCGCATGGCCATCAGGTAGCTGCGATGGAACTCCGGAGCGGTCTCGAAGTTTTCCATGGGCAGCTCGAGCACGGTGCGGTTCATCACCTCATCGGAACTCAGGCCGACGCTCTGCAAGTAGCTGCGGTTGCAAGACAGCATCCGTCCGTTGACATCGCGCACATACAGCGGCGGGGGCATGCAGTCGGTCAGGGCCTCGACGAACCGCAACTGGTCGCTGAGCGCCTGTTCGACCCGCGCGCGCGCCCTGATCTGCCGGCGCTGATAAGTGACCCAGCCCAGGCAGAACAGCAGCAAGGCCGCTGCGATCGCCAGGATCTCGGTGATCACCAGGATGTAGTCGACCCAGGTCTGGCCGCTCATTCCCGGCGGCGAGCGCCAGCGATTGACGATATCGCTCAGGTCGTCTGGCGAGATGCTCAGCAAGGCCTTGTCGAGAATCGACTGGAGTTCGGCGTCGCCTCGGCGAACGGCGAAGTGGGCGGTGGCCGCACCGATGGGAACCAGGTCGGCGATCGCCAGCCTCTCGCGGAACAACCGGACGATGTAGTAGCGAGCGGTGACCAGCGGCACCACCGCCGCATCGGCCCGTCCTTCGTAGACCAGGTTCATGGCATCCAGCGCGACGCCGACCTCCACCATCGTGGCCTGCGGATAGCGCTCGCGCACCTGTTGCATGCCCACATGGCCGGCGGGAATCGCTATGCGCTTGCCGTCGAGGCTTCCGGGGCTCTCCGCGCGTCCCTTGTCGTCCGCCCGGGTGACGAGGACGTACGAGGTGGACAGGAACGAGCGGGTGAAACGCAGCATTTCCTCGCGCTTGCTGCTGCGGCTCATGATCGCCAGGTCCGCCTCCTTCCTGGCCAATACGCCGATCTGCTCGGGGAAGCCGCCACTGCGAGGCGTGACCTGGAAATGCAGGCCGGTGCGGCGGGAAATCATGTCCAGCAGGTCGGAGGCGATGCCCGAGAAGGTCTCGTCGGAATTGAAGAAGGCCAGCGGCGCCAGGTCGTCGTTGATGACCAACCGCACCACCGGGTGGCGAGCGATCCAGCGACTCTCCTGCGGCGTCAGCGCGATACGCTGGCCCGTTGGCAGGGAACCGCTGCCGACCCAGCGCCTGGCGATGCTTTCGAGACGGTCCTGGTTGATCGCACCGATCGCCGAGTTGACGACGCGCAACAGGTTCGTGTCGCCGCGACGAAGGAGGAAGCCGTAGCCCCCTTCCAGGCGAGCATCGGCAAACCGCTCGAACCTCACGTAGCCGTAATAGGATCGATTGATCCGGTGGTAGGCGCTGAGCACATCGTCGAGATACAGGTCGGTATGTCCGAAAGCTACCGCGGCAACGGCCTCGTCATGGCTGCCGAAGACCACGAAACGCGCCCGCGGGAAACGCTGGCGCAATTCCCCGACATGCTCCCGGGCCACCGCCACGCTGAGTCCGGCGAGATCCTCCGGCGAGTTGCGCTTTTCCCCCATCCGCTTGAACACCGCCAATCGATCACGGGCATAGGGTTGGCTGAGCACCAGGGAGGAATCGCCCGCCGAGCTGTAATGGCTGCCAAGCAGGTCGATCTTTCCGGCAGCGAGCGCCGCCACGGCATCCGCATGGGTATCGAAGCTCACGACCTTGATGCGCATGCCGAGCAACTGCCCGACCAGCGTGGCGACGTCCGCCGTTATGCCTTCGTAGTTCTCGTCGTCGAGCCGGACGTTGAAGGGCGAGGTCTCGTCCAGCGCCGCGCCGAGCCTCAGGTGACCCTTGTGGCGCAGCCAGGCCCAGTCGTCCTCGGCGATCGCCATGTCCTCGTGCTCGATGCGCAACTGGCTGAACAGCGTCAGGGACGGATGCGCTTCGATGGCGAACAGGCGTCCGCCCGACAGCAGCAGGCAGAAGAACAGCAGGAATAGTTTTGATCGCATGAAAGGTCTGTGCGGCAGGGCCGGCAGTTGTATGGAAAGGAAACGCGTCCGGCGCGAGGCCCGGCGTTCGGCTAGCGGCAGCCGAGGCCAGGGCGGCGGCGTCAGGATCCGGAGCAATAGTCGAGAAAGTGCTGTTCCGGCATCGGCCTGGCGAACAGGTAGCCCTGGGCTATGGAGCAACCGAGTTCGATCAGGCGTACCCGTTGTTCGTCGCTCTCCACCCCTTCCACCACCAGGGAAATTCCCAGCGCCTGCGCCAACGCCACGACACTGCTGATGACGGCGCAACTCCTGGGCTGGGTCTTCATCTTCTGGACGAAGGTTCTGTCCAGCTTGATCTGGCTGAAGGGAAACTCGCAGAGCCGGTCGAGGGACGAATAGCCGGCGCCGAAATCGTCCATCGCCAGGCCGCAGCCCATGATCCGCAGACGCACGAGGTTCTCCAGGCTGCTGGCAGGAGCGCTGATCAACCCGGTCTCGGTGATCTCGAACATCACCGAACTGGGCGGCAGGTGGAACTCGGTCAGCAACGCCGAGATGTTCTCGGCCAGCGCACGCGAACCCAGTTGCGAAGGATGGACGTTGAACGCCAGGTTGATCGGCTGCCCCAACTGCGCCAGCTTCCTGCGCGTCGCCAGACCCTGGCTGAACAGTTGCCAGAACAGCTTGTCGACCAGGTTGTAGGTTTCCATCACATAGAGGAAATGCGACGGCGGCAGTACGCCGAGATGCGGGTGGTTCCAGCGTGCCAGGACCTCGGCGCCGATCAGGCCGCCGCCATCCAGGGCCACCTTGGGCTGGTAGTAGGCTTCGAACTCGCCGTTGTCGAGGCCGCGCACCACGTCCGCCACGGAGGGCAGCTCGGCGACTTCGATCTGTCGCGGCAGGTCCTGGCGACGAGCGTTGTAGCGGGTCAACAGGGCGGTGATCCGCTCCAGGCTGAATGGCTTGCCGAGGTCGCCGAGAAAATTGAGGCCCAGGCACTCGATCATCGAAATGGTGGCCTGGCGCAGGATGGGATCCACCTCGCTGCTGAGGATCACCGAATGAACCTTGCCGCTCAGGCTTGCGTGGCGAAGGAATGCCAGGCCGTCCATGCCGCTCATCTGCAGGTCGCAGATGGCGATGTCGACGTGTCCGCAGGACTCCAGGATCGCCACCGCCTCCTTGCCGTCCGCCGCCTCGAGGATCGATCCGGGCACCACTTTCTTCAGGGCTGTGACGGCTACCAGGCGCTGAAAAGGCTCATCCTCCAACACCAGAACATTCAAATCATTCATCACGGTCCACACAGGGTTTCCAGGAAATACCGGCGATATACTGCTGTGTTTCCCTTACTAGACCTATGGGACAAGTCCCCATGTTTTGTGGGAATTTTCCTACTGATTTGGAGGTTCGGTTGGATTAGCATGGTTCCACATGAAAAACCGAATCGCCCCGCCTCAACAGGCTATTCTGGACGGCGATCTCGGCCTAGCGCCCAACATGGATGACCACCGGCGGCAGCGCCCGGGAAATCGAATCCCGACCCTGCCCCGGTCCCTCAAGGTAAATCGAATTTATGCATACCGTCCTGATCGTCGACGACCACCCCGTCATCCGCCTCGCCGTGCGCGTCCTGCTGGAAAAGCATGGTTTGCAGGTGGTGGCCGAGACGGACAATGGCGTGGATGCCATCCAGTTGGTCCGGGAGCACGAACCGGACGTGGTGATTCTCGACATCGGCATTCCCAAGCTCGACGGCCTGACCGTGATCTCGCGGATCAAGTCGCTGGAACTGCGCACCCAGGTGCTGGTACTCACTTCACAATCCGCAGAGGCGTTCTGCAAGCGCTGTATCCAGGTCGGCGCCCGTGGGTTCGTCAACAAGGAAGAAGACCTGAACAACCTGATCAACGCCCTGAACGCCGTGATCGCTGGCTACACGTTCTTTCCTTCGCTCACGTTCGATACCCTCGGCACCCCGCCGGAGCGCATTTCCGAAAGCGAGCTTATCGGCCTGCTCTCCGACCGCGAGATGATCGTCCTCCAGCATCTCGCCATGGGCTATTCGAACAAGGCCATCGGCGAGAAGCTGTTCCTCAGCAACAAGACCGTCAGCACCTACAAGACCCGCCTGCTGCAGAAGCTCGGCCTGGGTTCGCTGGTCGACCTCGCAGAGTTCGCCAAGCGCAATTCGCTGATCCACTGACCTGGCGCTTCGCTGTCGAAGCCCAGGCCTAGGCACCTTCGAGCAAGCGCGGCCGGAAGCCGTTCCTGCCACGCCACGAGCATCGGCGGATTTCCACAAAGCATGTGGAACCGCCTGTGGATAAGGTGCGAAAAACGCTCCGTGCAGCGCATCGTGCCTGGCCTTGCGACGGTTGATCAGTTCCTGACCAGGCGCACGGCGAGCGGACCAGGTGGCATCGACAAGGCTCGGAGGCGGTCTTCGCCTCGGTTACACTGCACGCCGGTTTCCCCAGGTCTCGCTCGTCGTCCACATGCCCAGTCAAGCATCCTCCCCTTCCCCCCAGGTCGCCATCGTCGGCGGCGGTCCCGCAGGCCTGATGGCCGCGGAGGTCCTGAGCCAGGCGGGCGTACGCACGGAAGTGTTCGACGCCATGCCCTCGGTCGGCCGGAAATTCCTCCTCGCGGGCGTCGGCGGCATGAACATCACCCATGCCGAGGCCAGGGAACAATTCCTCGGCCGCTATGGCAGGCGCCAGAAGGAAATCGCCGCACTGCTCGGCGAATTCGACGCGGATGCGTTGCGCGCCTGGATCCACGGCCTGGGTATCGACACCTTCGTCGGCAGTTCCGGCCGGGTGTTCCCCTCCGACATGAAGGCCGCGCCGTTGCTCCGTGCCTGGCTCAAGCGCCTGCGCGAGCAAGGCGTGCTCATCCACACCCGCTGCCGTTGGCTGGGCTGGAACGCGGACGGTACGCTGGACATCCAGAGCGCCGCCGAGCGCCTGTCGATACGCGCCGACGCCGTGATCCTGGCGCTCGGTGGCGGCAGTTGGCAGCGCCTGGGCTCCGACGGCGCCTGGGTGCCCCTGCTGCGGGCCCGCGGCGTCGAGGTCGAGCCCCTGCGGCCAAGCAATTGCGGTTTCGAGATCGGCGGCTGGAGCGAGCTGTTTCGCGACAAGTTCTCCGGCGCTCCGGTCAAACCGGTGGCCATGGGACTGGCGGGCGAAACGCCGCGCCAGGGCGAATTCGTCGTGACCCGCGACGGTATCGAGGGCAGCCTGGTCTATGCCCTCTCCGCCGCCATCCGCGAACGGATCGAGGCACAGGGATCGGCCGAAGTATGGCTGGACCTGTTGCCGAACAGGCGTCGCGAGCAGATCGAGGCAGCCCTGGCTCGCCCGCGCGGCTCCAGGTCGATGGCCAATCACCTGCGCAGCCAGTTGGGCATCGATGGGGTTCGGGCCGGCCTCCTGCGTGAACTCACCCCCGCCGCCACCTATGCCGAGCCGGCCCGCCTGGCGGCGGCGATCAAGCGCCTGCCGCTGACGCTGCTGCGCCCGCGTCCGCTGGACGAAGCGATCAGCAGCGCCGGCGGCGTGCGCTTCGAGGCGCTCGACCGCAACCTGATGCTCGCTGGCTTGCCCGGCGTGTTCTGCGCCGGGGAAATGCTCGACTGGGAGGCGCCCACCGGCGGCTACCTGTTGACCGCCTGCTTCGCCAGCGGGCGCGTGGCCGGACTCGGCGCGCTGGCCTGGTTGCGCGGCAGGCGCTAGAGACCGGTACGCCAGCGCCTCGCTATTTGCCGGACGGCCGCTTCTTCGGCTTGCCCGCCGCGCCCGCGCCGAAGCCCGGCGCCTTGCGCACCGCCTTGACCGTCGGCGCGCTGCTGTCGAACCAACTGCCCAAGTGGATCTTGCCGGGCTTGCCGGCGCTCTCCGCGGCCTTGGGTTTCTTCGGCTTCTTCGGTTTCTTCAGCACCACGCCGCCCGGCGCGGTCTGCGGCACCCGGTGTTCCGGCGCGAAGTCGGGCTCCTCGCGGCGCTGCAGGGTCTGCCCGATCAGTGTCTCGATCGCCGCCAGCAGCTCCACTTCGTCGGCGCAGACCAGTGACACCGCCTGGCCGGAGGCCCCGGCACGGCCGGTACGGCCGATGCGATGCACGTAGTCCTCGGCGACGATCGGCAGGTCGAAGTTGACCACCAGCGGCATTTCCTCGATATCCAGGCCACGCGCGGCCACGTCGGTGGCTACCAGCAGGTCTACCTCGCCGGCCTTGAACCGCTGCAAGGCGCGCAGCCGCGCCGGCTGCGGCTTGTCGCCATGGATCGAGTCGGCGGCGATACCCTGCCGCTGCAACAGTCCGACCAGTTCCTCGACGCTCTTGCGGGTCTTGGCGAAGACCAGCGCCTGGCGCCAGCGATTGGCCTGCAACAGGTGGCAGAACAGCTCGGCCTTGCGCTTCTTGTCCACCGGCACCAGCCATTGCCTGACGCTCTTCGCCGCGGTATTGCGCGGACTGACCTCGATGGACAGCGGGTCGCGCAGCAGTTCACGGGCCAGCGTGCGGATGGCGTCGGAGAAGGTCGCGGAAAACAGCAGGGTCTGGCGCTTGCGCGGCAGCGCGGCGAACAGTTCGTCCAGCTCGCGGGCGAAACCGAGGTCGAGCATGCGATCGGCTTCGTCCAGCACCAACGCCTGGAGCTGGGCGAACTTCACCGCGTTCTGCCGATACAGGTCGAGCAGCCGCCCGGGAGTGGCGACGAGGATATCCACTCCCTTGCGCAGCTTCATCATCTGCGGGTTGATGCTGACCCCACCGTAGGCCACCGCGGTACGCAGCGGCAGGTGCTGGCCGTAGTCGCGGACGCTGGCGTGGACCTGCTCGGCCAGTTCGCGGGTCGGAACCAGGACCAGTGCACGCACCGAGTTCGCAGCGACCTGCGGCCCCTCTAGGGTCAGCCGCTGCAGCAACGGCAGGGCGAAACCGGCGGTCTTGCCGGTGCCGGTCTGTGCTGCGGCGAGCAGGTCGCGGCCCTTGAGCGCCGGGGGTATGGCTTGGGCCTGGATCGGCGTAGGCGTGCCGTGGCCGAGCCCTTCGAGGGCCTTGAGCAGGGGGTCGAGCAGACCGAGGGAAGCGAACGTCATGAGCGACTCGGAAAAAAGGAAACGGACGGCATTCTAGCGGATTCGCCGTCTCCCATCGTCCTCTGGAGCGCGGCCGGTCAGCCCTTGAGCAGCAGTCCGCCCTCGATCGGCACGTAGCGCGACGCCGCTCGGATCAGCGCGTTGGCGGTCAGGCCAGGCACCCCGTAGGCCGTAGCCACGACGCCGTGGGCGCGGATGACCTTCTCCAGCAGCAGATCGAAGTCGCCGTCACCGGACAGCAGCACCACTTCGTCCACCCGTGGCGCGGCATCCAGTACGTCGATGGTGATGCCGACATCCCAGTCACCCTTGGCCGAGCCGTCGGCACGCTGGATGTAGGGCTTCAGCTTCACCGTGAAACCGAGGTTGCGCAGAATCTGCTGGAACTGTTGCTGACGCGGGTCGCCGCGGTCGATGGCGTAGGCATAGGCCTCGACGATGCTCCCGCCGCGAGCGATGTCTGCCCACAGGGCGGCGTAGTTGAGATGGCAGCCGTAGGCCTGGCGCACGGTGTAGTAGAGGTTCTGCACATCGGCGAAGACAGCGATCTTCTTCGCCGCGGGCGACTCGGGACGACTCAAGGGGAACTCCGGAACGACGGCAGTGGGCCACCATTATCGCAGCCCACGGCCCGCAACCCTAACGGTCAGGTGAACAAATCGTCGTCGCCGAGGAAGCTGGAGTCGTCGTTGAAGTCGCTATCGCTGAAATCGCCATCGGCGAAACCGCCGTCGGCGGGATAGTCGCTATCGGCGAAGCGCTCGGTTGCCGGCTCGGGATCGGCAAACTGACTGGCGTCGAGGTTATCCACCGGGACGTCCTGGATCACCTCGACGATTTCCTGCGGTTGGCTGTGGCGGAACATGCCGGTGAGCAGGTCGGCCACCAGCATCCCGCCAGCGACCCCGGCGGCCGTCTGCAACGCGCCGCCGAGAAAACCGCTGGCCCGCGAAGGCGCGGCCGACGCGGCGGGCGCCATACCCGGACGCATGTCGCCGGCCCCCGCCGCCGGATTGGAGAAACGCGTCTCGCCCCAGCCCGCCGGGCGCCCCGGTTGGCTCGGCGCCGGCTCGTCGCGCGCGCCGCCACCGAACAGGCCGGAGAGGAAGCCGCCGCTGCTCGGACGGCTCTGCTGCAACTGGGCGACCTGCGCCTCGAGCTCCTTCACCCGTTGGTCGAGGCGCTTCAGCGCGGCTTCCTGGATCAGCACCACCTGCGCCATGTAGTACGGCGCCGCCGGCTGCCGCACCAGGTGCTGGTTGATCTGCGCCTCGGCCTCGGCGTCACGCGGAGCGGACTGCCCCTCGGCCTCGCGCAGGCGGCTGAACAGGCCGTCGATCAGGGTTTTCTCATCGGATTTCATCGCACGCCTCGACTGCATTTCGAGAAGGAAGGATGGATTGCACCAAAGGGAAATATTGGAGCACCCTGCACGATCTCAAGTTCCTCCGGTGAATTCCCGATGAATGACCACGCCCAGCGCTCCGCACGGCCCCAGGTCGCCCTGCTGATCGTCGACCTGCAACGCGGCATGCAGCGCCACGACCTGCCGCCGCGCAACAATCCCGGCGCCGAGGCGCGCATCGTCGAACTGCTTGCCGCCTGGCGCGCCGCCGGCTGGCCGGTGGTGCACGTCCGGCACATTTCCCGGCAGCCCGGCTCGCCCTTCGCGCCCGGCCAGCCCGGCGTGGAGTTCCAGCCAGCGCTGGCGCCGCGCGACGACGAGGCGGTGTTCGAGAAGAACGTTCCCGACGCCTTCATCAACAGCGGCCTGCAACGCTGGCTCCATGTCCGCGACATCCGCCAGGTGGCGCTCGTCGGGGTAGCCACGGAGAACTCGGTGGAAGCCAGCGCACGAAGCGCCGGCAACCTCGGCTTCCAGACCTGGGTAGTGGCCGACGCCTGCTTCACCTTCGCCAAGCCCGATTTCCATGGCACCCCGCGCAGCGCCGACGAGGTACATGCGATGGCGTTGGCCAACCTGCACGGCGAGTACGCCGTGGTACTGCGCGCCGCCGAACTGTTGCAGCGCTTGCCGGCCTGACTGTCTGCCGGGCAACAGCGGGACAACAGGGCTGTCCGGCAGAAGACAGGCCGCCTCCGCCATATCCCCCATAAGCCATTGATTCGAAAACATGAATCCGGGATGGCACGGTTCCTTCATAGACACCGGACCACGCCCCTACCCGGAGATACCCCCGATGAGCCAAGAGCAACAGCCGATCCACTTCGCCTACTGGGTCCCCAACGTCAGCGGCGGCCTGGTGGTGAGCAAGATCGAGCAGCGCACCAGCTGGGACATCGACTACAACCGCAAGCTGGCCCAGTTGGCGGAACGCAACGGCTTCGACTACGCCCTCTCGCAGATCCGCTTCACCGCCGGCTACGGCGCCGAGTACCAGCACGAGTCGGTGGCCATCAGCCACGCCCTGCTGGCGGCCACCGAGAAGCTCAAGGTGATCGCGGCGATCCTGCCTGGCCCCTGGCATCCTGCGGTCGTGGCCAAGCAACTGGCGACGATCGACCAACTGACCAATGGCCGGGTCGCGGTGAACATCGTCAGCGGCTGGTTCAAGGGAGAGTTCACCGGCATCGGCGAACCCTGGCTGGAGCACGACGAACGCTATCGGCGCTCCGAAGAGTTCATCCGCGTGCTGAAAGGCATCTGGACCGAGGAAAACTTCACCTTCAAGGGCGATTTCTATCGTTTCCACGACTACACCCTGAAACCCAAGCCGATCCAGCAGCCGCACCCGGAAATCTTCCAGGGCGGCAGCTCGCGGGCGGCGCGGGACATGGCCTCGCGCGTGTCCGACTGGTACTTCACCAACGGCAACAGCATCGACGGCATCCGCGCCCAGGTCGAGGACATCCGCGCCAAGGCGGCGGCCAACGGCCATTCGGTCAAGGTCGGAGTGAACGCCTTCATCATTGCCCGCGACACCGAGGAGGAAGCGCGGGCGGTGCTCGACGAGATCATCGCCAAGGCCGACTACGAGGCGGTGAACGCCTTCGGCGACGCGGTGAAACAGGCCGGCAAGGCCTCGCCGGAGGGCGATGGCAACTGGGCCAAATCCACCTTCGAAGACCTGGTGCAATACAACGACGGCTTCAAGACCAACCTGATCGGCACGCCACGGCAGATCGCCGAACGCATCGTCGCGCTGAAGGCGGCCGGGGTCGACCTGGTGCTGTCGGCCTTCCTGCACTTCCACGAAGAAGTGGAGTATTTCGGCAAGCACGTGTTGCCGCTGGTCCGCGAACTGGAGCAGGCCCAGGCCCGCGAAGCGGCCTGATCGGCAACGGCGGCCGCCAGGCGTTGGCCTCGGCGGCCGGCTGGGTTAGAGTCGCGGGCTCGTATCCGATCTGCCGACCCGCGATGAATCCTCTGCTGCCGCTGCGTGACGCCTGGTTCTTCTTCACCCGCCACCTGACCACCCTGGTGCCGCTCTGCCTGCCCTGGATATTCCTCGAAAGCCTGCTCCAGCAGCAGATCGACGAAGCCGTCGGCCCCCAGCAGATGGGCGCCTGGAGCCTGGTCGCCGGACTGCTCTTCTACCCGCTCTACACCGCAGCCCTGATCCTGTTCATGGACGCGCGCGGGCGCGACGAGCGGCCTCGCGTCGGCCAGCTGTGGAGCGCCGCGCTGCGCCTGTGGCCAGCCTTCGCGCTACTCGCGGCGCTGACTTCGCTGCTGATCGTGCTCGGCCTGTCGCTGCTGATCCTGCCGGGCATCTTCGTCATGGTGAAGCTGGCCTTCGCCGAATTCTGCCTGGTGCTGCGCGGCCGTAGTCCGCTGCAGGCGCTGCGGGAAAGCTTCGAGTTCACCCGTGGGCGATTCTTCCTGATCCTCGCCTGTTCGCTGGTGATCCTGCTGCCGGTCTGGAGCCTGGAAGCCTGGCTCGCCGATTCGGCCGGCGACGCCGTCGTGCTGCGGGTCGCCCTGCATACGCTCAGCGGGTTCTTCCAGCTGCTGTTGACCATCGTCGCCTTCCGCATCTACAGCCTCGGTCCGGCGCCACGCAACGGGATGTGAACGGCGCCGCGCGCCGATTCGCCGCGCTGGCCTATGCTTGACGAGCCCTGCCTCGAGGAACGGACCATGAGCGACGAATCGGCCAACCCCAGCTGCATTTCCCACCTGTCCATCGGCACCAACGACTTTCCCCGTGCCCGAGCCTTCTACGACGCGGTGATGGCCGCCCTCGGCTGCAAGGTGATCCTCGAATACCCCGGCGCCGTGGCCTACGGCAAGCTCTATCCGGAGTTCTGGGTGCAGGCGCCGATCGACGGCCGTCCCGCCAGCGTCGGCAACGGCAGCCACGTCGGCCTCTTCGCCGACAGCAAGGCCCAGGTCGACGCCTTCCACGCCGCGGCCCTGGCCGCCGGCGCAGACGACGAGGGCGCGCCGGGCCCGCGTCCGCTTTACGGCGAGCCCTACTACGGGTGTTTCATCCGCGACCTCGACGGGCACAAGGTCGAGGCCTCCTACTGGGACATGAGCCAGGGCTTCGACGCCCACGACCACGCCCACTGAGCGCCGTCAGGGTTGCGGCTTGAGTCCCGACAGGCGCGGCACCAGCAGCTTTTCGAAGAGACGCGGAAAGAAGCGCGCCAGCAGCCGCGCCCGCCAGTTGACGTTGGACAGCACCAGCAGGCGCCGGCGCCGCGCGGCGCCCTGGAAGATCGCCTCGGCGACCTCCACCGGCGATGCCACCTGGCTGCCCAGCACTTGCACCGGCTGGCGAGTCACCGAGCCATCGCCGACCAGCGCATTCTTGCGCAGGTCGGTGGCGGTGAATCCCGGGCAGGCCAGGGTCACGCTGACGCCGGTGCCTTCCAGCTCCATCCGCAGGGTGTCGAACAGACCGTGCAAGGCATGCTTGCTGGCGTTGTAGGCGCTGCGGTAGAGCAACGGGGCGAAACCGGTCAGCGAACTGAGCACGACGATCTGCCCGCGCCGTTCGAGCAGGCTCGGCAGCGCCGCGCGGGTGCAATGCACGGCGCCGAAGAAGTTCACCGCCATGACCTTGCGGAAAACCCCCAGGCCGGTTTCGGCGAAGGTACCGCGGTGGGTGATGCCGGCGTTGTTGACCAGCACGTCGATGCCGCCGAAGCGCTCCACCGCCAGCGCCACGGCACGCTCCACCGCATCGGCGTCGGCGACGTCGCAGCGCAGGCCGAGCGCCTCGCCGCCGAGATGGTCGCGCAGGTGCTGCACCAGGCTGTCCAGCGCCGCCTGGTCGAGGTCGAGGATCGCCAGTCGCGCACCGGCCCGGGCGAAACGCAGCGCCAGCGCGCGACCGATGCCAGAACAACCACCACTGACCAGCACCACCTTGTGGCGGTAGGCCTGGCTGCTGAATACCTTGCGCGGCATGCGATACCCTCCCGCTCGAAAAAACGCGAACCCTTGCGTCAATTCGACCTGCAAGGGTGAAATGCGCGGCGGCAAGCTCTATGCTCTGGTCCTTTCCAGCATAGTCTCGATTGCGATGTCACTGCCCCGTCTACGCAACCTGCTGTTCGTCGGCCTGCTCCTGCTGGTCGGCGGTGCCCTGCTCGCCAGCTACCTGCTGAGCTGGCAACCCGCCGATCGCGAAGCCGCGCCCCTGCATTGCCAGGGCGCCGCGCCGGCGCTGAAGCCGGGGCAGGCCCTGAAGGTGATGACCTGGAACATCCAGTACCTGGCCGGCAAGCGCTACGTCTTCTGGGACGACCTGCCGGATGCCACCGGCCCGGACCAGCGCCCCACCGCCGAAGACCTGGCGTTCACCCTCGACGAGGTGGTCCGGGTGATCCGCGACGAGCAGCCGGACCTGGTCCTGCTCCAGGAGATCGACGACGGCTCCAGCGCCACCGACGATCAGGACCAACTGGCGCTGATCCAGGAGCGCATCAACGATCTCTACCATTGCAGCGCCCAGGCCTACGAGTGGAAGTCGGCCTTCGTGCCGACGCCGCACATCTTCGGCAGCGTCGGCCGCAAGCAGGCCACCCTGAGCCGCTATCGCATCGATAGCGCCGAGCGGCGCCAGTTGCCGCCACGCGATGGCGGGCTGTTCGACCGCCTGTTCGGGCCGCGCCCGGCGATCCTGGTCAGCCACCTGCCGATCGACGGCGGCGGCGAGCTGGCCGTGCTCAACGCCCGCTTCGACCGCCCGCAGGCGAACGACGACACCCTCGAGCGCCAGGTCGAGACCACCCGTACGCTGCTCGACGAACTGCAGGCCAGGCGCACGCCCTGGCTGCTCGGCGGCGACCTCAACCTGCTGCCGCCCGGCCAGTATCCCTACCTGCTGGCGCCGCTGCGCGCGCCCTACCGGGAAGACAGCGAGCTGGCCGTCCTGAGCGGGCGCTTCCCGATGGTGCCGTCGCTGGAAGAGGCCAGTGGCGTCGACCAGGTTCGCTGGTACACGCACTTCCCCAACGACCCACGGGTCCAGGGGCCGGATCGGACCCTCGACTACCTGTTCCACAGCCCCTCGCTGACCCGTCTCGATGCCCGGGTCCGGCGCAGCGATACGCTGCAGATCTCCAACCACCTGCCGCTCGCCGCGCGCTTCCTGCTGCCCCATTGACCGGGCGCGCGCCGGGCTGGACAAGCGGCCCGGCGCGCCGCATGCTTCGCCCCCATTCATAACAACAAAAAACGGCAAGGCCGCACACCATGCCCCTACGCAACACAACGCCCCTGCTCGCGCTGCTGGCGTTCGCCCTGCTGGCCGCCCCGCAGCTCCATGCGCAGGACGCAAGGCCGTCGTTGAACGTCGGCTACTACGAATTCCCCCCCTACATCTATACCGCCCGGGATGGCCACGCCGCCGGTTCCGGCGCCCGCCTGGTCCGCCTGCTGCTGGAGCGGGCCGGCTATCGTCCGGCGTTCCGTGCCCTGCCCAGCGCGCGCCTGTACCTGGGGCTGCAGGACGGCAGCGTGGCGCTGTGGGCCGGCGCGGCCAAGCCGGAGCTGGCCGCCGACACCCTCCAGGCGCGGCGCGTGCTCGGCCACGTCAGCCTGAACCTGTACTACCCGGCGCACCAGCCGGCACCGCGGGTTCCCCAGGACCTGGCCGGACGCCGGCTGATCCTGATCAGCGGCTACAGCTACTGGAAACCGGTCACCGACTTCATCCAGGACCCCAACCTGCACCTGCGCCTGTACCGCACCGGCACCCACCACGCCGCCTTGCGCATGCTCGAACTCGGGCGCGGCGACTACCTGCTCGACTACCAGGCGCCGGTGGAAGCGGCCAGCCGCCAGGCGTTGGCGAGCCAGGAACTGTACCGCCTGCCGCTGCGGATGATCGTCTCGCGCCACATTCCCGGCGCCGAAGCGCTGCGCGACCGCCTGGACCAGGCCTACGACCAGTTGCGGAGCGACGGCGCCGACCTGTCCCTGCTGTGAACCGACCCCGGAGGAGGAGCCCGATGCATACCGCCATCCCCTGCTGCACGATCAACGGCGAACAGCCCGCCCTGCGCGGACAGGTCTGCCAGTCGCTGCTGATCCAGGAATGGTGGTGGGAAGGCCGTCCGGCCGATCCGGTGAACGTGGTCTACCTGCAGTTCGAGCAACGCTGGTATCGCCTCTACTTCGAGGGCGAGACGGTGTTCTGGCGCAGCGGCGAAGCGCCGCGGCCCTGCGAGAACGACGAAGGCCCGGGCGAGTACCGCCTGCACGACCTCGGCCGGCAGCGCGGCCTGGTCGGTGTGCGCCTGCTGGCCCTGGAGTTCGTCCTCAACGGCCCGACCCTGGACAGCCACTTCGACTTCGCCGACGGCCAGCGCCTGAGTTTCCGGCACTTCCTCGACGACGACCTGACCCGGGTGCTCTGAGCGCCGTCGACTACTTGCGTGGCTTGGCCCGGGCAGTGGCCTCGGCCACCAGCGGGTCGTCCGGCCAATAATGCTTCGGATAGCGTCCCTTCAGGTCCTTCTTGACTTCCGCATAGGTGCTGCGCCAGAAGTTCGCCAGGTCCTGGGTCACCTGCACCGGGCGATGCGCGGGTGACAGCAGGTGCAGCTTCACTGCCAGGCGGCCCTGGGCGATGCGCGGAGTGTCGCCGAGGCCGAACAGTTCCTGCAGGCGCACCGCGAGGATCGGCGGGGTTTCGCTGTAGTCCAGGCGGATGCGCGAGCCGGAGGGGACTTCCAGGGTTTTCGGCGCCCACTCGTCGAGACGCTGCGGTAATGGCCAGGGCAACAGCCCGGCGAGGATCGAAGCCAGGTCGAGGTTGGCGAAGTGAGCCAGGCGGGTGACCTTGCCGAGATAGGCCGGCAACCATCCCTCCAACCGTTCCAGCAACGCGGCGTCGCTGACGTCCGGCCACTCGCTCTCGCCCTTGTCTTCCAGGTCCAGCCGGCGCAGCAAGCCGATGCGCGCCTGCCACTGGCGCAGTTCCGGGGTCCAGGGCAACAACTCCAGGCCCTTGCGCCGGACCAGGCCGAGCAGCGCCTGGCTGCGCGCCGCTTCGTCGAGGCCGGGTAGCGCCTCGCTGGACAGCACCAGTTCGCCGACCCGGCGCTGGCGCTCGGCGCGCAGCACGCCTTCGCGCTCGTCCCACTGCAGCTCGTCGCGCTGGCTGACCTGCTCCGCCAGGACCGTATCGAACAACCTCGGATCGAGTTCGGCGGCCAGGTAGATCCGCTCTTCGCGCTGGCCCTGGCGGCTGCCCAGATCGGCGATCACCAGCCAGGGCTGCTTCATCAGGCTGTCCGGTTCGCCGAACTGCGCAGCGCGTCCATTGGCCAGCCGGTAGTCGCCGCCACCGGCGCGGCGCTGGCGAGCGATGCGGTCGGGATAGGCGAAGGCCAGCAGGCAACCCAGCCAACGCGGATGACCGGGATCGACGACCGCCTCGCTGGCGGCGCCGCGCAGGTAACCGCGGAACTGCCGGGCCAGTTGCCGGGCGCGCTGTACCGCGCCGCGCGAGGCGCCAGTGCGGGCCTCGCCGGCGAGCAGGGCGAGACGGCTGTGCAGGTCGGCGCCGCCGCCACGCTGTATGTCACGTTCGCCGAGCAGCGCCGCTACGTCGCAAGCCAGTTCGCCAAGGCCGAGGGCCTGGCCGCGCAGCAGCAGGTGGGCAATGCGCGGATGGGTCGGCAATTCGGCCATCGCCTGGCCATGGGCACTCAACGCGCCGCTGGCGTTCAGCGCCCCCAGCCGCCCGAGCAGCTCGCGGGCCTGGGCGTAGGCCGCCGCGGGCGGCGCGTCGAGCCAGGCCAGCTCCTCCGGCGCCACGCCCCAGCGCGCCAGTTGCAGGGCCAGCCCGGCCAGATCGGCCTGGAGGATTTCCGCC
Source organism: Pseudomonas sp. KBN12P06040 (assembly GCF_037574965.1). Taxonomy (NCBI): domain Bacteria; kingdom Pseudomonadati; phylum Pseudomonadota; class Gammaproteobacteria; order Pseudomonadales; family Pseudomonadaceae; genus Pseudomonas; species Pseudomonas sp. KBN12P06040. Next base: position 1,092,224 of record NZ_JBBELS010000001.1, on the reverse strand, counting down.
GTGCCGTAGGCAGGCAACTGCTCATGCTGGCTCTCCGACCACAAGCGGTAGCATACGCCCGGCTCCAGGCGCCCTGCGCGGCCGGCACGCTGGGTAGCGGAGGCGCGGGAGATGCGCTGGGTCTCCAGGCGGGTCATGCCGCTACCCGGATCGAAGCGCGGCACCCGCGCCAGGCCGGCGTCGATCACCACCCGTACGCCGTCGATGGTCAGGCTGGTCTCGGCGATGTTGGTCGCCAGCACCACCTTGCGCGTGCCCCGCGACGCCGGCTCGATGGCGGCGCGCTGGGCGGCGAGGTCGAGCTCGCCATGCAGCGGGCAGAGCAGCACCTCGGGGCGACCGCCAAGGGCCTCGCGCAAGCCTTCGTGAACGCGGCGGATCTCGGCCTGGCCGGGAAGAAAGACCAGCACGCTGCCGCTTTCCTCCGCCAGCGCCTGGAGCACCGCCTGCTGCACCCGCGGCTCGATGAACTCGCCGGGTTGCGCCGCCCGTCCCCAGCGGATATCCACCGGGAACATGCGGCCCTCGCTGCGCACCACCGGCGCTTCGCCGAGCAGCGCCGCAAGACGCTCGCCCTCCAGGGTCGCCGACATCACCAGCACTTTCAGCGGCGGCTCGTCGCGCAACAGTTCGCGGCCATTGAGAGTCAGCGCCAGGGCCAGGTCGGCATCCAGGCTGCGCTCGTGGAATTCGTCGAAGATCACCAGGCCGACACCGTCCAGCGCCGGGTCGTCTTGCAGGCGACGGGCAAGGATACCCTCGGTGACCACTTCGATGCGGGTCTTCGGGCCGACCCTGCTCTCCAGGCGGATCCGGTAGCCGACGGTCTCGCCGACCTTTTCGCCCAGCTCGGCGGCCAGCCGCTCGGCCGCGGCCCGCGCCGCCAGGCGTCGCGGTTCGAGCATGAGGATGCGTTGGCCGGCGAGCCAGGGCTCGTCGAGCAGGGCCAGCGGCACCCGGGTGGTCTTGCCGGCACCCGGCGGGGCTTCCAGGACGGCCTGGTGTTGTGCGCCAAGGGCCTGGCGCAGGGCGGGAACAACGGCGTCGATGGGTAGGGAAATCATGCTGGCTCCGGACTGACCGACGAAGTATACCGGCGAACCGGCAGGCGCTTTCGACGGTCTTATCGTCATCGTCGCGGCAGAAGATTGCCGAACGCTGGTCGATTGCTATAGTTCGCCGTCATGTTCACCCGGAGGTCATACATGCGCCTTGCCACCCGCGTTTCCTGTGCCGTTCTCAGTGCAGCCCTGCTGAGCCAGTTGTCGGCCTGCGGTACGCTGTTCTACCCCGAGCGACGCGGCCAGATCGACGGTCGCATCGATCCGGCCATCGTCGCCTTCGACGCCATCGGCCTGCTGTTCTATATCATCCCCGGCCTGATCGCCTTCGGCGTCGACTTCGCCACCGGCGCCATCTACCTGCCCGACGCCAAGTACTCGGTCGCCCCGGAAGTGCTCAAGGATGCCGTCGGCGCGGACGGCAAGGTCGACAACCGCAAGCTCAAGGCCATCCTCGAACGCGAGATCGGCCGTGAACTGCCGCTCGACGACCCGCGCCTCATCCGCCACAGCGGCAGCGTCGAGCAACTGGCGGCCTATGGCCTGAAGCCGGCCGCCTGATCCGCCCTCCGAGCGCGACCGTGCGTCAGTGCCCGGTCGCCGCCCGGTTGGTTTACAGTGGCGCCGTCCCTCCTGACAGAAGCGCCCCATGAGTCCCGATTCCCCCCACGCCCGCCTGCTGTGCCTGGCCACCCTGGCCTCGCTCGGTGTCGCCGTCACCCTGGTCATCGGCAAGGCCATTGCCTGGTGGCTGAGCGGTTCGGTGAGCCTGCTCGCCGGCCTCACCGACTCCCTGCTGGACAGTGCCGCCTCGCTGCTCAACCTGCTGGCGGTGCACTATTCGCTACGCCCGGCCGACGACGACCACCGCTACGGCCACGGCAAGGCCGAGGCCCTGGCCGGCCTGGCCCAGGCCATGTTCATCGGTGCCAGCGCGGTGCTGGTGGCTATCCAGGCGGTCGAGCAATTGCGCGACCCGCAGCCCCTCGGCGCGGCCACCTGGGGCATCGCGGTGATGCTTCTGTCGCTGCTGCTCACGGCCCTTCTCCTGGCCTTCCAGACCCACGTCATCCGCCGCACCGGTTCCACCGCGATACGCGCCGACTCGCTGCACTACCGCTCGGACCTGCTGCTCAACGCCAGCATCCTCGTGGCACTGCTCCTGGCCCGCTACGGCTGGCCACAGAGCGACGGCCTGTTCGGCCTGGGCATCGCCCTGTACATCCTCTGGAGCGCTCTGCAGATCGCTCGCGAGTCGGTGTCGATCCTGATGGACCGGGAACTGCCTACCGACATCAGCGAGCGCATGCGCGAACTCGCCTGCAGCGTGCCGGGAGTGCTCGGCGCGCACGACGTGCGCACGCGGATTTCCGGCAACCACTGGTTCGTCCAGTTGCACCTCGAACTGCCCGGCGAGCTGAGCCTGTCGGTGGCCCACGCCCTGACCGACCGCGCAGTGCTGGCGATCAAGCGCGAATACCCGAAGGCCGAGGTGCTGATCCATGCCGACCCGCAGGAAGTGGTCGGCAAGGAAACCGTCAGTTGACGCTGTAGCCGCGCCCGCTCAGGCAGGCGGCCATGGCCCGGCGGTAGCCGTTGGCGACCTCGGCGGCCGGCGCGTAGGTCGCCCCCGCCGGGTCGAAGCCGCTCTCGCCCACCGCCCAGCGGTGGCACTCGTAGCGGTCGCGGCCCTGCTGGTCGGGCCCCTGGCCGCGCGCGGGGTAGGCCACCACGTCGTAGCTGGCGGCCGGCCCGCTGACCGGATAAACGGGTCCCGCTGCCCGCGGCGGCGGGCTGACCACTTCGTACTCGCGAGTGTCGGCATGCCACAGGTAGTAAGTGCCGGCGGCAAGGAAGTACAGCACGCCGCCCAGCCAGACCTGCTCCGCATAGGGCGGCAGGCTGCGGACGCGCACCCCGCGGGGCGGCACGACCAGCACATAGCGCGGGCCGTCGGGTCGGTACCAGTAGCCGTCGTCGAAGAAATACTCGCCGCCGCGATAGGGCACCCGCAGGTGTCCGCGCGGCAAGGCCTCCACCACCCGGCCCGGACGCCAGTCGGGATGCGGTCCCCAACTGCCGCCGTACGCTTCGCCGCGGCCAGGTCCCGGTTGTCCGTGGGCAACACCGCGCTCGCCGCCGGGTCCGCCGCGTCCCCCTCGGCCGTCGTCAGCCTGCGCCTGGACGCACAGGCTCAGCGAGAGAGCGCCCACCCCGAGCATTCGCCACCATCCACCGTTCATCGTCTGCCTCGCCCCGGGCCTGGTCGCCCGGCCACGTTCGAATGATCCCGGGAACGACTTTCCGCCGTTTTCCGCCAAGGGTGGGTAAACGCCGGGTAAAGAATGGGTAAAAGCGCGGCACGGGCCGGATCGCGAGCAAAGAAAAAGGGAGGCCCGTCGACCTCCCTTCTGGGGTAACTGTCCTGGCTCGGCGCTGTTGGCGACGGCTCACCTCACTCCACCTTCTGGGCGGTGTGCAACCCGGAGGCCGGCGCAACCCTGTAGGGTCGGCGGCCACGGCTGGCCTGATTGGGCGAGCCGTGATGGACGAGATGTCCGGGCCGTGAATCTGGGTAAAAGAATACGTCGCCAGGCGCGACCAATGATTGCTAATATTGCTCACCAGAACCTTGATTGCGCAATAAATCACTCAAATTCACCTTGCCGATGGCAATCAACCTGAAAGAAATCCTCGCCATGAACAAACTCGACCGCTACGACCTGCGTATCCTCGAAGAACTCCAGCGCGACGCACGCATCTCCAACCAGGAACTGGCAGAACGGATAGGCCTGTCGCCATCGCCCTGTTCGCGACGGGTCAAGCAGCTCGAGGACGACGGCTACATCGTCCGCCAGGTAGCCTTGCTGGACCGCAAGAAGCTCGGCCTGAGCCTCACCGCCTTCGTCCTCATAGGCATGGATCGACACACCCCGGAACGCTTCGAACATTTTCAGGAAGTCATCGGAAAATGCCCGGAAGTGCTGGAGTGCAGCCTGGTCACCGGGATGGACGCGGACTACCAGTTGAAGGTCGTGGTGCCGGACATGGACCACTACCAGAAGCTCCTGCTGGGTACCCTGACGCGCATCGAGGGGGTCTCCAGCGTGCGCTCCAGCTTCGTCCTCAACCAGGTGCTGGCGAGTACCGAACTGCCGCTGGAGCACCTGCGCGATTGATCGTAGCGAGACCTGGGACATGACACGGAACAGGCGGCATGCCGTATAATCGGCAGCCTGTTTCAGTTGTCATGCCCGCGTGGCCCCCGCATATAAAGAGCAGCCTGCTCGTAGAACGATAAACGCCTTGCCCGCCCCCCATGGCACGCTCCGTCCGACCGCGAGCCGGACTTCGTTTGCTTGAAAATCCGGAGGTTGCCAATGGATCCCGAACTGTTCGAAGAGTGGATGATGACCGGTCTGGTGACCGTGCTTATCCTGTTCATGGCTTTCATCGTGTGGGACCTGGCGAAGAAGTCGAAAGCCGGCAAGTTCGGAACCCTGATCCTGTTCTTCGCCCTCGGCCTGGGCGTACTGGGCTTCATCATCAAGGGCCTGGTCATCGGCAGCCTCGAAGGCGCGGGCATGTAACCCCGGCGCCACGCGCGTCATCCAACCACTCGTAATCATCCGCCGGCCCCGGCCAACGGGGCCGGCTCGCCTTGCCATTGCCTAGAACAAGGGAGTCGCCATGAACGCCGCCGACCGCGTCATGCAGAGTTATGGACGCTGCTGTGCCAGCACCGGATTCTTCGATGATTTCTACCGGCATTTCCTTGCCAGTTCCCCGCAGATTCGCGCCAAGTTCGCCACCACCGACATGACTGCGCAGAAACACCTGCTGCGTGCCGGGATCATGAACCTGGTGATGTACGCCCGCGGCATGTCCGACAGCAAGCTGCGCGCACTCGGCGCCAGCCATTCGCGCGCCGCGCTGGATATCCGCCCGGAACTCTACGACCTGTGGCTGGACGCCCTGCTGATGGCGGTCGCCGATCACGACCGCGACTGCGACGCCGAGACCCGCGACGCCTGGCGCGACGTGATGGGTCGCGGCATCGCCGTGATCAAGTCGTACTACTGATCGTTCCGCGCCCGCTGGACGACGCCCCTCTCGTCAGTCCAGCCGCGCCGGCACTTCCCGCCATTCCCCGAGGCCCAGGCCGTCCAGGCTCCAGGGGCCGATCCGCACCCGCACCAGCCGCAGCGTCGGCAAGCCCACCGCCGCCGTCATCCGCCGTACCTGGCGATTGCGCCCCTCGCGAATCACCAGTTCCAGCCAGTGGGTCGGCACCGACTTGCGAAAACGCACCGGCGGCACCCGCTCCCACAACGTCGGCTCATCCAGCAGACGCGCCTCGGCGGGCAGCGTCGGGCCGTCGTTGAGCGTCACGCCCTCGCGCAGGCGCCGCAATTGCTCCTCGTCCGGCGTGCCTTCGACCTGCACCCAGTAGGTCTTCGGCAGCTTGTGCCGGGGGTCGGCGATGCGCGCCTGCAGGCGACCGTCGTTGGTCAGCAGCAACAGGCCCTCGCTGTCGCGGTCCAGGCGCCCGGCCGGATACACGCCCGGCACCGGGATGAAGTCCTTGAGGGTCGAGCGCCCTTGCTCGTCGTTGAACTGGGTCAGTACGTCGAACGGCTTGTTGAACAGCAGCAGCTTCGGCTCGCTCGGCGGCGCCTTGGCCACCCGGCGTGGCGCAGGGCGGACGGGATGACGCGGGGAAGGACGCGGGGGACGGGACATGACTGGAAACGAGTTGGCTTGATCGGGGTACCGGGCGGCATGCTAGGTTGTCCGAGAGCCTGACCGCAAGAGCATCCCCTCATGCCCTCCCTGCGTCCCACCTGGCTGATCAGCCTGCTGACCCTGGCCGGCTGCGCTGGCAGCGCCTATCAGGGTCCGCCTTCGGACCATTTCGACGGCGAACGTTTCCGCAATATCCAGCCGACCGCGCACAAGAGCCTGCGCGACCTGCTCAAGTGGCAGTGGAACCGCCCGCCGCAACGCCCGTGGGTCGCCCTGCCGCCGACGGCAACGCCGCCAAGGGTGAACGAGCGCGCCCGCGGCGAAGAACTGCGGGTCACCTACATCAACCACGCCACCCTGCTGATCCAGCACCGCGGCCTGAACATCCTCACCGACCCGGTCTGGTCGCAACGGGTCAGCCCGCTCGCCTTCATCGGCCCGAAGCGCCACCATCCGCCCGGGTTGACGCTCGACCAGTTGCCGCCGATCGACCTGGTGCTGGTGAGCCACAACCACTACGACCACCTCGACCTGGAAACCCTGCGCCAGCTCCACCGGCGCTGGCCGACGGCCAAGGTGGTCAGCGGCCTGGGCAACGCCGGGCTGATCCGCCAGACAGGTTTCGCCGACGTCGTGGAGATCGACTGGTGGCAGGCCGTGCCGCTGGGCGCTGGCCTGACGCTGCATGGCGTACCGGTGCAGCACTGGTCGTCGCGCACCCGCAGCGACACCAACCGCACGCTCTGGCTCGGCTTCGTCATCGACTCGCCGGACGGCCCGCTGCTGTTTCCCGGCGATACCGGGCTCGGCCCGGAGTTCGGGCTGATCAACCAGCGCTTCGGGGCGATGCGCTTCGCCGCCCTGCCGATCGGCGCCTACGAGCCGCGCTGGTTCATGCGCGACCACCACATGAATCCCGACGACGCGGTGCAGGCCCATCGCACGCTGCAGGCGCAGACCAGCATGGCCATCCACTTCGGTACCTTCAATCTCACCGACGAACAGCAGGACGACCCGCCCAAGGCGCTCCAGGCGGCGCTGCGCAGCCAAGGCGTGGACCCGGCGACCTTCGGCACGCCGAAACCCGGCGAGCAGTGGCGCGTCGCACCGCGCAACGTCGCTCAGGAGGCCGAGGCCACCAGGCGGGAGCAGCAGTTGCGGTAGCGCTTGCCGCTGCCGCACGGACAAGCCTGGTCGCCACGGCCGCCCAGGGCCAGCCAGCTTTCCAGGCGCGCGGCCATCCCGGCCAGGCGCTCGCGGGCCTCGTCGTCCAGGCCGGCGCGGGCCAGTTGGCGCCGCAGGCCGAGGTAGTCTTCCAGCAGGACATCGCGGCTGAGCGCCTGGTACTGGTCGGCCAGCGGCACGCCTTCGTAGCGCCGCTGCGGGTCGGCCAGGAAAGCGATGGCGCCCGCCTGCGGCAGGACATTCCACAGGTTGCCGCGCGGATCGCGCCAGCAAGCGCTGAAACGCGCGCGCAGGGCCAGGCCGCGCCATTCTTCCAGGATCCAGCCGTCGACCCGCTCGCCGCCGAGGGCTTCGACCGCCCGACCGACCGAGAACCACGGTTCGCCGGCCAGGCTTTCCGGCATCGGCAACGGCGCTGCCACTTCTGGCGCGGCATCGGGCACCAGGCGGCGGGCGAAGCGACGGAGCGGGTTGCTGAGATGAGTGGGGGCGCTGAACGGCATGGGGCTCACATCGATGGCAGGCGTGGTCGTTCCGACCGGCAGAAGGCGCCGCGGTTCCACGCAGGGCGAAGGGCCGTCATTGTAGGGCCTCGGCGCCGCGAGGCGTAGAAGCGCGCCCCGGTTTCCGCGCGGAAACCGGGGCGCGTCCGATCAACGGAACGGCGGCTCGTCGAAACTCCGCAGCTTGCGCGAGTGCAGCGAGTTGAGCTGGCTGCGCAACAGGTCGAGGGCGGCGATGCCGATCCTCAGGTGCTGGTTCACCGCGCGCTCGTAGAAGGCGTTGGCCGAGCCGGGCAGCTTGATCTCGCTGTGCAGCGGCTTGTCCGAGACGCACAGCAACGTGCCGTAGGGCACCCGCAGGCGGTAGCCCTGGGCGGCGATGGTGCCGCTCTCCATATCCACCGCGATGGCCCGCGCCAGGTTGATCAGTGGCCGCTCCTGGGCCCAGCGCAGCTCCCAGTTGCGGTCGTCGTAGGTGAGCACGGTGCCGGTGCGCAAGCGTCGCTTGAGCGACTCGCCGCGCTCGCCGGTGACTTCGGCGGCGGCTTCCTGCAAGGCGACCTGGACCTCGGCCAGCGCCGGGATCGGGATGTGCGGCGGCAGCGCGCGGTCGAGGATGCCGTCGCGGCGCATGTAGGCGTGCGCCAGCACGTAGTCGCCGATGGTCTGCGACTGCCGCAGGCCGCCGCAGTGGCCGATCATCAGCCAGCAGTGCGGACGCAACACCGCCAGGTGGTCGGTGATGTTCTTCGCGTTGGACGGGCCGACCCCGATGTTGACCAGGGTGATGCCGTCGCCATCGGCGGCGATCAGGTGGTAGGCCGGCATCTGGTAGCGGTGCCAGACCACCCCGGCGACGATGGCGTTGGCCTCGCCTTCGTCCATCCCGCGCTCGATGATCACGTTGCCCGGCAGGACCATGCGCACGAAGCGCGGGTCCTCGCGCAGGCGGGTCAGGCCGAGGCGGATGAACTGGTCGACGTAGCGGTGGTAGTTGGTCAGCAGGATCCACGGCTGCACGTGGCGCCAGTCGCTGCCGGTGTAGTGCACCAGGCGGCGCAGGGAGAAGTCCACCCGCGCGGCGTCGAACAGCGCCAGCGGCAACTGGTCAGCGCGTTCCCATTCGTAGAGGCCGTCGGCGATGTCGTCGGAAGCGGCGGACAGGTCGGTGCTGGGGAACACCCGCGCCAGCTCGGCGGCGGTCACCCCGGAGCCGGCCAGCTCATCGCCCTGCTCGACCACGTAGGGATAGGGGATGTCCTGTTGGCTCGGGCCGACCTGCACCTGCACGGTGAAATCGTCCATCAGCGGACGCAACTGTTCCAGCAGGTACTTGCGGAAGGCGTCGGGGTGGGTGACGGTGACGCTGTATTCGCCCGGCACCTGGACCTTGGCGTAGGCGCGGGTGGTGGACGGCACCTCGCCCTGGCAGCGGTAGCCGATGCGCAGTTGCGGGTAGTGGAAGTTCTGCCGCTCGGCCTCGCTCGGCTCGATGCGCTCCTTGATGTAGCGCTTGAGCGCCTGGCTCAGCGCCGCGGTGGCCTGGCGGTGCAGCTCGGCAAGACGGTCGACGGCCTCCTCGGCCGTGCGGGCGACGACGAACCCGTCGTCGGAATCGATACTCATGGTGGGCTTCCTGTCGGTTCGCATGGAAAACATCTTGCCTGTACCGACAGGAAAACACAGCGCTTTTCTCCCGTTACCTCATTCGGCCAGCGCCACCACCGCCATGGTCACGGTGGCCTTGCTGAACAGGCGCCGCCGACCGTCCCGCTCGGCGAACACCTCGGCCTCGACCACCGTCACCTGGCGCCCGGCCTTGAGCACCTCGGCGCGACACAACAGGCGCTGGCAAAGCGCCGGGCGCAACAGGTTGAGCTTGAACTCCAGGGTCAGCACCGTCTGCCCCTCCTCCACCAGGGTCGCAGCGGCGGCCCCGGCGGCATGGTCGGCCAGGGTCGCCTGGACCCCGGCATGGATGAAGCCGTTCTGCTGGGCGTGGCGGGGCAGGATGTCCAGCCCCGCTTCGACCCAACCCGGCCCGCAGTCCAGCGGACGGATGCCGAGGTCGCCGACGAAACTGGCCGCGGCGAAGCCCTGCTCGACCAGCTCCCGGTAGCGCGGATGCGCCTGCATCGCGGCGCGCCTCAGGCCAGGTGCGGGGTGGCGCGAGCCAACAGCGCCTCGACCTCGACGCCGCGCGGGAGGGTGCCGTAGACCCGCCCGCCGTCCCCCAGGCGACTGCCGATGAAGGCGTCGGACACCGCGGAGTTGCCGGCTTCCAGCAACAGCTTGGCCTGCAGGGCGATCGCCACGTCCTCGGTGAGCTGGCGGGCGCGGTACTGGATGTCGGCGGTGTCGGCGAAGGCCGCCTTGAGGTTGCCGATGTGCGCGGCGAGACGGGCGTCGCCATGGCCGTCGCCCAGTTCGGCGAACAGCGCGTCGAGCACCCCCGGCTCCTTCGACAGGGCACGCAGCACGTCCAGGCACTGCACGTTGCCGGAACCTTCCCAGATCGAGTTCACCGGGGCCTCGCGGTACAGCCGCGGCAGGATGGTTTCCTCGACGTAGCCGGCACCGCCCATGCATTCGGAGGCTTCGTTGATCATCGCCGGGGCGCGCTTGCAGATCCAGTACTTGCCCACCGCGGTGACCAGGCGGGCGAACTTCTCCTCCTGCTCGTCGTGGGCACGGTCCAGGGCATGCCCCATGCGCAGGGTCAGGGCCAGCGCCGCCTCGCTTTCCAGGGCCAGGTCGGCGAGCACGTTCTGCATCAGCGGTTGCTCGGCCAGCACCCGCCCGCCGACCTTGCGGTAGGCACAGTGGTGGGCGGCCTGGGTCAACGCCTGACGCATCAGTGCGCTGGAGCCGATCATGCAGTCGAAGCGGGTCATGGCGACCATCTCGATGATGGTCGGCACGCCACGGCCCTCTTCGCCGACCATCCAGGCCAGGGCGCCGCGATACTCGATTTCGCTGGAGGCGTTCGACCAGTTGCCCAGCTTGTCCTTCAGGCGCTGGATGTAGAACTGGTTGCGGCTGCCGTCCGGCCGGTGGCGCGGCAGCAGGAAGCAGGTCAGGCCCTTGTCGGTGTAGGCCAGGGTGAGGAAGGCGTCGCACATCGGCGCCGAGCAGAACCACTTGTGCCCGACCAGTTCGTAGGCCTGCCCCGGCCCGGGAATCCCCACCGGGTAGGCCCGCGTGGTATTGGCGCGGACGTCGGTGCCGCCCTGCTTCTCGGTCATCGCCATGCCGATGGTGACGCCCGCCTTCTGCTCCATCGGCACGTTGCGCGGGTCGTACTCGCGGGAGAGGATCTTCGGCAGCCATTTCTCGGCCAGGTCCGCCTGCAGGCGAATCGCCGGCACGCTGGCGTAGGTCATGGTCAACGGGCAACCGGTGCCGGCCTCCGCCTGGCTGTGCAGGTAGGACAGCCCGGCCCGCGCCACCTGGGCGCCGGGGCGCGGGTCGGTCCAGGGCAGCGAGGGCAGTTCGTGTTCGATGGCGGCGCGCATCAGCTCGTGGTAGGCGGGGTGGAACTCCACCAGGTCGACGCGGTTGCCGTAGCGGTCGTGGCTATGGAACTCCGGCTTGTGCTGGTTGGCCAGGAAGCCGGCCGCCATCAGCGGGCCGCCGGCCAGCTCGCCGTAGCGCTGCAGGCGCTCCTCGGCCCAGCCGCCCTGGTAGCGACGCACCCACTCCTGGAGAGGCAGGTCGAGGCGGTAGAGGTTGGCACCATCCAGCGACGGTACCTGGTTGGTCACTTCGTGGGTTTCGGCGTACTGGTGCAGGTTCATGAGGGTTCCTCGCAGACAGGCGCGCCCACCGCGCGCAGGCAGAAGTTCACCAGAGCCGTACTCACCGGCTCCAGACTCGGTTCCGGCTGGCCGCTGTCGCGAGCGGCGCGTGCCGGGGGAGACAAGGGGCCGACCAGCGCCTCGGCGATGGCCCCGACCAGGCAGGCCGCGGCAAGCGGCACCAGGGAAAGCTGGAATGCGCCACTGCGCCGGCCCTCCTCGAGCAGTTCGACGAACAGTGCGGCGTAGGCCTCGCGATAGCGCAGGCGCTGCTCGTCGACTTCAGGATCCACCGGCTCGGCGATCAGGGCGAAGGCCAGCCGCTGGCTGCTCCAGGCGCGCGCCGCAAAGCGCCGCAAGCCCTCGGCCAGGCGCCAGGCGGGCGCGCCGGGACCGCGCAGGACCACGGCCAGGGCATCGACCTCACGCTGGCTGGCGCGGCGGAAGATTTCCGCCGCCAGCTCGCCCTTGCCCCGGAAGTGGCGGTACAGGCTGCCGGTGGCGATCCCCGCGTCGTCGGCCAGGGCCTGCATGGTCAGCGCGGCGAAACCGCCCTCCGCGACACGCCGCAGGCCTAGCTGGAGGATGCGCTCGCGCAGCGCGGAATCGCGTTGCAGGCGGCGTTCGGTGACACGATAGACCATGACTGAATCCGGATTCACTTTTTCCCAGTGAATCACGCTTCAGGCTTTGCCTAAAGAGACATACAGGTCGCGCAGGCCGGCATTTCAGCCAGCCGCGGAACGGCTTCAGGCGGACTTGGTGACGATCGGCTGGCACAGCAGCCAATCGTGCAGCAGGGTCTGCAACTCTTCGAACTTGACCGGCTTGGCCATGTAGTCGCTCATGCCCGCCGCCAGGCAGCGCTCGCGATCGCCGCTGTGGCTGTGGGCGGTCAACGCCAGCACCGGCAGTTCCGCGCAGCCGGGCAGCGCGCGGATCGCCCGACAGGTGGCGAAGCCGTCCATCACCGGCATCTGGCAGTCGAGCAGTACGCCGTCCGGCCGCTCGCGCGCCAGCAACTCCAGGGCTTCGCTACCGTTGTCGGCGGTGCGCACCCGGTAGCCGAGCTTGAGCAGCATGCCGCGAGTCACCAACTGGTTGATGGCGTTGTCCTCCACCACCAGCACCGTGCACTCCTCGGGACGCCGCACCGCCTGCCCGCCGGCGCGCCGCGGCGGCGGCGCCAGGCCCTGGGCCGGCTGGGTCAGTTGCAGGCGCAGGAGGAAGCGGCTGCCCTGTCCCGGCCGGGACTCGTGGGTCAGCTCGCCGCCAAGCAGTTCCACCAGCTTGCGGCACAGCGCCAGGCCGATGCCGAGGCCTCCGTAGCCACGGGTCAACGAGCTGTCGGCCTGGACGAAACGCTGGTAGAGGTCGCTGCCGGCGGCCATGTCGAAACCGATGCCGGTGTCGATCACTTCCACCCGCAGCGCCACCCCGTCATGAGTACGCCCGGCGGCGACGCGCAGGGTGACGCTGCCCCTGGCGGTGAACTTGATCGCGTTGTCGACCAGGTAGCCCAGCGCCTGGGCCAGCTTGCCGGCATCGCCTTCGAGGGTGTCCGGCAGGCTGTCGTCCAGTTGCAGGGCGAAGCGCAGGCCCTTCTCCTCGGCGCGCGGCGCGTACTGCGCGCGCAGGCTGTCGAACAGGCCGCGCAGGCTGAACGGCTCGCGGCGCGGGTAGAGCTTGCCGGCCTGCAGTTCGATGAGGGCGAGGATGTCGTTGACCATCCGCATCATGTCCCGCGCCGAACCGGCGGCGGTGCGCTGGTACTCGGCGAGTTCGACGTCCATCGGCACCGTCTGCATCAGCTCCAGCGAACCGATCACCCCGCTCATCGGGGTGCGCAGTTCGTGGGTGACGGTGGCGAGGAACTCGTCCTTCAGGCGGTTGCTGTTGGCCAGTTCCTGGTTCAGCGCTTCCAGCTTGCGGCTGGACTCCTGGAGGATTCGCGCGCGCTCCTCCTTCATCGCGTTGATCCGGTCGGCCAGCGCCAGCGACAGCAAGCCCACCTCCAGCGCCGAACCGATCTGGCTGGCATACATGGTGAGGAACATGTTCGGCAGGTAGCCGAGGACCATCAGGGTATTGACGATGCCGCCGAGAAGGAAGGCGGTCCAGGCGATGATGAAATAGCGCGCCACGCGCATGCCGCGCAGCCAGGCGAGGATGCCGGCGGCGAAGATCAGGCCGGTGAAGGCCAGCGCCAGGTAGGTGGCCAGGCGCAGGGCCACGGCGTAGCTCATGGTCAGCGCCATCAGCATGACCAGCGCGCCGACCGCCATCAGCGCCAGCAGGCCGCGGTCGACCCACACGCTGTGGTCGCGGGTATGCAGGAAGCTGCGCGCGAACTGGCAGCCGAACAGCGCCGCCGAACCGATCAGGAATGGCGTGGCGGCGTTCGCCCACCAGGGGCTGTCGGGCCAGAAGTACTCGATGCCGGCGCCGTTCACCGAGACCTGGTAGAGCCCGAAGGAAGCGATATAGAGGATGTAGTAGAGATAGCTGGTATCGCGGACGCTGAGGAAGATGAACAGGTTGTAGATCAGCATCACCAGCAGCACGCCATAGATGATGCCGAGCACATAGATGCGTTCGGGCTGCTCCTCCAGGTAGGCCTTGGGCGACCACAGGGTCAGCGGCGCCTGGATCGACCCCTGGCTTTCCAGCCGCAGGTAGACACGCTGCGGCTTGTTCGGCTCGAGGCCGAGTTCGAACAGGTAGTTGTTCTGCCGGATCGGCCGACTGGCGAACGGCAATGTGTCGCCGGTGCGCTGGGCGAGGCGGTAGCCGCCCTGGCCATCGGGCAGGTAGAGGTCGAGCTTGTCCAGCGGCGGATAGGCCAGCTCCAGCAGCCAGGTGCGCGGATCGCTGGAGGCGACCGGCCGGTAGTCCAGGTCCAGGCGCAACCAGAACACCGAGCGCGAATAGCCGGCATTGAGCACGTCCTTGTCATGGCGGCGGAAGCTGCTGTCGATGGCCCGCGAGGTGATGTCGTTGATATCGGCGCTACCGCGCACGTCCTCGAACACGTCGATGGACTGCCCCAGCGGCAGGCGCTCGACCTGCTCGTTGAAGCTCACCGCACCCGCCAGGCACGGCAACGCAAGAAGAAAGAGAATCAGCCAGTGCCGCATGATGCCCCGCAGTGCTCCTCGAACGGACCGGGAGCCCCACCTCCCTCGTCATGGTCCGCCCTTGGCGAGCGTTGTATGAATATTCGCCGAACTTTAGCACACGCCACGCCACGTCAGGCCCGGGACGTGTCACGCAGGGCCCGGGCGCGGCGCCCGAAAGGTCGTCCGCGCAGCCGCCACGAAGCGCTTTTAGTGGTAAGCTCACGCGCCATGAAAACACCGACTTCCCGCCCCGTAGTGCTCTGCCTGTCCGGTCACGACCCCAGTGGTGGCGCCGGACTGCAAGCCGACATCGAAGCCCTGCTCGCCCAGGGCTGCCACGCCGCCCCGGCGGTCACCGCGCTGACCGTGCAGGACACCGTCAACGTCAGCGACTTCCGCGTCCTCGACCGCGAGTGGGTGCTGGCCCAGGCCAACGCCGTACTCGCCGACCTGCCCGTCGCGGCGGTCAAGCTGGGTATGCTCGGTTCGCTGGAGATGGTCGACACGGTGGCCGAGATCCTCGCCGCCCACCCGCACTTGCCGGTGGTCTGCGATCCGGTGCTGCGCGCCGGCGGCGGCGGTGCGCTGGGCAAGGGCGACGTCGGCTTCGCCATGCGCGAGCGGCTGCTGCCGCGCGCCACCATCGCCACGCCGAACCTGCCGGAAGCGCGCCTGCTCGCCGACCTGCCCGAGGGCAGCGCCGACCAGTGCGCCGAGCGCCTGCTGGAACACTGCGAGCACCTGTTGATCACCGGCGGACACGGCGACGAAAGCGAAGTGCACAATCGCCTGTACAGCCGCGACGGCAGCCGCCGCACCTTCACCTGCCAGCGCCTGCCCGGCAGCTACCATGGCTCCGGCTGCACCCTGGCCAGCGCCCTGGCCGGTCGCATCGCCCTCGGCGAAGCGCTGCACGGCGCCGTACAGAGCGCCCTCGACTACACCTGGCGGACCCTGCGCGACGCCGAGAGTCCGGGCCACGGCCAATACGTGCCGCGCCGCCTGCCCACCGACTTCTGTCACTGAGAGCCAGCCGATGAAACTGCGCGGCCTGTACGCCATCACCGATAGCCAGCTACTGGACGACGGCCGCCTGCTGCCCTACGTCGAAGCCGCGCTACGCGGCGGCGCGCGCCTGCTGCAATACCGCGACAAATCCAGCGACCAGGCGCGGCGCCTGCGCGAGGCGGAAAGCCTGCGCGAACTCTGCGAACGCTACGGCGCGCAGCTGATCGTCAACGACGACGCCGAACTCGCCGCGCGCCTGGGCGTCGGCCTGCACCTCGGCCAGACCGACGGTTCGCTGTCGGCGGCGCGCGCCCTGCTCGGCCGCCAGGCGATCATCGGCGCCACCTGCCACGCCCAACTGGAACTGGCCGAGCAGGCGGTGGCCGAGGGCGCCAGCTACGTCGCCTTCGGCCGCTTCTTCAATTCCAGCACCAAACCCGGCGCCCCCGCCGCCAGCGTCGAACTGCTCGACCAGGCCCGGCCGCGCCTGCACCTGCCGATCACCGCCATCGGCGGCATCAGCCTCGATACCGCGCCCGGTCTGATCGCCCGCGGCGTCGATCTGGTCGCCGTGATCCATGCGCTGTTCGCCGCCGCGTCCGCCGCCGAGGTGGAACGCCGCGCCCGCGCCTTCAGCGCCCTGTTCGAACCTGCCTGACGCCTCCGCGCCTCGCCCGAGAGATAGAGAGCTAGCCATGTCCCGTTCCGAAACGCTGTTCAACAACGCCCAGAAACACATTCCCGGCGGGGTCAACTCCCCGGTGCGCGCCTTCAAGAGCGTCGGCGGCACCCCGCTGTTCTTCAAGCACGCCGAAGGCGCCTATGTACTGGACGAGGACGACAAGCGCTACGTGGACTATGTCGGCTCCTGGGGCCCGATGATCCTCGGCCACAGCCATCCGGACGTGCTCGACGCGGTGCGCCGGCAGCTCGACCACGGTCTGTCCTATGGCGCGCCGACCGCGCTGGAAGTGGAAATGGCCGACCTGGTCTGCTCCATGGTGCCGTCGATGGAGATGGTGCGCATGGTCAGCTCCGGCACCGAGGCGACCATGAGCGCCATCCGTCTGGCCCGCGGCTACACCGGGCGCGACAGCATCATCAAGTTCGAAGGCTGCTACCACGGCCACTCCGACAGCCTGCTGGTGAAGGCCGGCTCCGGCGCCCTGACCTTCGGCGTGCCGAACTCCCCGGGCGTTCCGGCGGCCTTCGCCAAGCACACCCTGACCCTGCCGTTCAACGACATCGAGGCGGTGCGCAAGACCCTGGGCGAAGTCGGCAAGGAGGTCGCCTGCATCATCGTCGAGCCGGTTGCCGGCAACATGAACTGCGTGCCGCCGGCGCCGGGCTTCCTCGAAGGCCTGCGTGAAGCCTGCGACGAACACGGCGTGGTGCTGATCTTCGACGAAGTGATGACCGGCTTCCGTGTCGCCCTCGGCGGCGCCCAGGCCTACTACGGGGTCACCCCGGACCTGTCGACCTTCGGCAAGATCATCGGCGGCGGCATGCCGGTGGGCGCCTTCGGCGGCAAGCGCGAGATCATGCAGCAGATTTCCCCACTGGGCCCGGTCTACCAGGCCGGCACGCTCTCGGGCAACCCGCTGGCGATGGCCGCCGGGCTGACCACCCTGCGCCTGATCAGCCGCCCCGGTTTCCACGACGAACTGACCGCCTACACCACGCGCATGCTCGACGGCCTGCAACAGCGCGCGGACGCCGCCGGCATCCCCTTCGTCACCACCCAGGCGGGCGGCATGTTCGGCCTGTACTTCAGCGGTGCCGACGCCATCGTCACCTTCGAGGACGTGATGGCCAGCGACGTCGAACGCTTCAAGCGCTTCTTCCACCTGATGCTCGACGGTGGCGTGTACCTTGCGCCTAGCGCCTTCGAGGCCGGCTTCACCTCCATCGCCCATGGCGACAAGGAGCTGGAAATCACGCTGAACGCCGCCGAAAAAGCCTTCGCCGCGCTGAAATGACCCTCTTCGCGGCGCCCTTCCCGGGCGCCGCCCTCCACCCCGCCGGAACGCCTTCCTAGCCGAAATGCATAAACGCGCCGACAAAGTTCCCGAAAAGACAGTAAAGACTTTGTAAGGAGGCGTCGGCTTATTTCATAATGTGAGGGTCAGCGCATTTCGTTGGCCGGGCAGCCCTTGCCCGCCCCGATCCAGGAGGTGTCTTCCCCTCATGTTCCGTACCGGCCGCACCCTCGCCCTGGGTTGCCTGTTGATCCTCCAGCCGCTGCTCGCGCAGGCGGGAGGCAACTCGTTGCTGATTCCAGCGACCGGCCGCTGCGCGCTGAACACCGTTCCCGAAGAATTGCAACAGGCGCTCGCCGCCTGCCAGCAGGTCGCCAATGGCGGCGACGCCGAGGCGCAATACGAACTGGGCGAATTCTTCTACGACGGCGAGCGCATCCCGCGCGACCTCCAGGCCGCCCTCAACTGGTTCGAGAAAGCTTCTCTACAGGGCCATGCCCAGGCCCAGTACCACCTCGGCACCATGTTCTTCCGTGGCGAAGGGGTTCCGGCGAACAACGTACAGGCCTACATCGTGCTGAAGATGGCAGCGGTGAACGGCGCCGAGGACGCCCTGGACAGCGCCGACCTGGTAGCCGAGCAGATGAACCGCGACGAACTGGACATCGCCACCCGGGTGCTGGGGCAGATCTTCCGCAACTACCTGATCGAACTGCAGACTGCCGGCGGCGTCACGCCCTTCGCGCCGCTGCCCTGACGTCCCTTTCGCGAATCAGTCGCTCTTGCCGGGCATCGGCATGGGGAACGGCATGACGTTGCCCGCGCCCTTGGCCTCGCTGATCTTCGGCGTACCCAGGCGCTCGACCTCGTCGATGCGGACGATCGCGTGCATCGGCACGAAGCTGCGCAGAACGCCTTCGAACTGCGCCTTGAGCTTCTCCTCGCTGGGGTCCACCACCACCTGGGTGCGCTCGCCGAAGACGAACTCCTCGATTTCCAGGAAGCCCCACAGATCGCTCTGGTAGATCTGCTTGGCATACATCTCGAAGACCTGGCCCTGGTTGAGGAAAATCACCTTGTAGATGGGGTTTTCGCGCTTGTTCATGGCGGGGAAAGCAATGCCGGAAAATGAAGGGCGCGAATCATAGCACAGCCTTTCGGCCAGCAACGCTAGGAACCGGGGGCCCCGCCCTCTATAATGCGCGGTCCTTTTCGAACTGTCCGACGAAGCGCATGGCCAAGAAGCTTTTCATCGAAACCCACGGCTGCCAGATGAACGAGTACGACTCGTCGCGAATGGCGGACCTGCTCGGTGAACACCAAGCCCTCGAGGTGACCGAAAACGCCGCCGAGGCCGACGTCATCCTGCTCAATACCTGCTCGATCCGCGAGAAGGCCCAGGAAAAGGTGTTTTCCAAGCTCGGCATGTGGCGCGAGCTGAAGCAGCAGAATCCCGACCTGGTGATCGGCGTCGGCGGCTGCGTGGCCAGCCAGGAAGGCGCCGCGATCCGTGAGCGCGCGCCCTATGTCGACGTGGTCTTCGGCCCGCAGACCCTGCACCGCCTGCCGGAAATGATCGACGCCGCGCGCAGCACGCGCAAGCCGCAGGTCGACGTGTCCTTCCCGGAAATCGAGAAATTCGACCGCCTGCCGGAACCGCGGGTCGATGGCCCCACCGCCTTCGTCTCGGTGATGGAAGGCTGCAGCAAGTACTGCAGCTTCTGCGTGGTGCCCTACACCCGCGGCGAGGAAGTCAGCCGACCATTCGACGACGTGATCGCCGAAGTGATCCACCTGGCCGAGAACGGCGTCCGCGAAGTCACCCTGCTGGGACAGAACGTCAACGGCTTCCGCGGCCTGACCCACGATGGCCGCCTGGCCGACTTCGCCGAACTGCTGCGGGTGGTCGCCGCCGTCGACGGTATCGAACGCATCCGCTATACCACCTCGCACCCGCTGGAATTCTCCGACGCGCTGATCCAGGCCCACGCCGAGGTGCCGGAGCTGGTGAAATTCATCCACCTGCCGGTGCAGTCGGGCTCCGACCGCGTGCTGGCGGCGATGAAGCGCAACCATACCGTGCTGGAATACAAGTCGCGTATCCGCAAGCTGAAGGCCGCGGTACCGGACATCTGCATCAGCTCCGACTTCATCGTCGGTTTCCCCGGCGAAACCGAGAAGGACTTCGAGCAGACCATGAAGCTGGTGGAGGACGTCGGCTTCGACTTCTCCTTCTCCTTCATCTACAGCGCGCGGCCCGGCACGCCCGCCGCCGACCTCGCCGACGACCTGCCGGAAGAAGTGAAGAAACAGCGCCTGCAGATCCTCCAGAGCCGCATCCACCAGCAAGGCTACGAGATCAGCCGGCGCATGGTCGGCAGCACCCAGCGGATCCTGGTCACCGACTTCTCGAAGAAGGACCCGGGCATGCTCCAGGGGCGCACCGAGAACAACCGGATCGTCAACTTCCGCTGCGACAATCCACGCCTGATCGGCCAGTTCGCCCAGGTGCACATCGACGACGCGCTGCCGCACTCGCTGCGCGGTACCCTGATCGACAGCACCCTGCATTGAGGCCGACGACCGTACGGCGGGCTCGCTGAACCTTCCCGCCGCCACGGTGCACCAACGTTTCAGCGGGAACCGGGAAAGCGCCGCCGCGATACGGCAACTTTGCGCGACGATATCCAGCGGTTATTCTCTTCCCTATCAATCAGCCACTGGCGAGTACGACAGAACACCTTGAACGCCCCCCAGGAACTTCATCGCTTTATCCTCGAGCCGTTCGACGCCCGCAGCTTCGCGACACTTTGCGGGCAGTTCGACGAGCATCTCCACCAGATCGAGAAACGCCTCGACATCGAGATCCGCAACCGCGGCAACCAGTTCGAACTGGCCGGCGAACCGCGCCGGACCAAGGTCGCCGAACGCCTGCTGCAGCGTCTCTACCGCGAGGCGCAGAACGGCACCGATCTCACTCCCGACACCGTGCACCTGTACCTGCAGGAGTCCGGCCTGGAAGACCTCGAGGAATTGCAGAGCGCGCCGCAGGTCACCCTGAAGTCGCGCAAGGCGCACATCCGCCCGCGCGGCGCCAACCAGCAGCGCTACGTCAAGGCGATCCTCGACCACGACATCAACTTCGGCATCGGTCCGGCTGGCACCGGCAAGACCTACCTCGCCGTGGCCTGCGCCGTCGACGCCCTGGAGCGCGAGCAGATCCGCCGCATCCTGCTGGTGCGCCCGGCGGTCGAGGCCGGCGAGAAGCTCGGTTTCCTTCCCGGCGACCTGTCGCAGAAGATCGACCCCTACCTGCGCCCGCTCTACGACGCGCTCTACGAGATGCTCGGCTTCGAACACGTGGCCAAGCTGATCGAGCGCAACGTCATCGAGGTCGCGCCGCTGGCCTACATGCGCGGGCGCACGCTGAACAACAGCTTCATCATCCTCGACGAGAGCCAGAACACCACAGTCGAGCAGATGAAGATGTTCCTCACCCGGATCGGCTTCGGCTCCACCGCGGTGATCACCGGCGACGTCACCCAGGTCGACCTGCCCCGCGGCACCCGCTCCGGCCTCAAGCACGTGATCGAGGTCCTGCAGGACGTCCCCGGCATCAGCTTCACCCATTTCAAGCCCAAGGATGTGGTCCGCCACCCGCTGGTGCAGCGTATCGTCGAAGCCTACGAGCGCCATGAGAACCGCCAGCAAGGCCAGGTGCGGCCGGTCGAGGGAACGGGCAAGGGCGGTCACGATGCCGCTTGAGCTCGACCTGCAGGTCGCCAGCGCCGCCCCGGACCTGCCCTCCGAAGCACAGTTCCGCGCCTGGTGCGAACTGGCCCTACGCCAGCGTCCGGAGTCGGAGCTGACCATCCGCCTGGTGGACGAGGCCGAAGGCCTGGAACTGAACAGCACCTACCGGCACAAGGACTACGCGACCAACGTGCTGTCCTTCCCCGCCGATGTCCCGGACGAGCTTCTCGATATCCCGCTGCTCGGCGACCTGGTGATCTGCGCCCCGGTGGTCGCCCGCGAAGCCCTGGAACAGCGCAAGCCGTTGCAGGCCCACTGGGCCCACCTGGTGATCCACGGCTGCCTGCACCTGCTCGGCTACGACCACATCGACGACGCCGAAGCGGAAGAAATGGAAACACTGGAACGTGAATTGCTGGCGGAACTGGGACATCCCGATCCGTACGCCTGCGACGACGAAGAGCCACCGAGCAAGGAAAAATGAGCGAAGACCGATCGAGCAACGGGCACAAGTCCTGGCTGGACAAGATCACCCAGGCTTTTGCCCACGAGCCGAGAAACCGCCAGGAGCTACTCGAGCTGCTGCGCGATGCCCACGACAACAAGCTGCTGGACAGCGAGGCGCTGTCCATCGTCGAGGGGGCGATCCAGGTCGCCGACCTGCAGGTGCGCGACATCATGGTGCCGCGCTCGCAGATGATGAGCATCCGCTCGACCCAGACGCCGAAGGAATTCCTTCCGGCCATCATCGAAGCCGCCCACTCGCGCTACCCGGTGGTCGGCGAAAGCCTCGACGACGTCATGGGCGTACTGCTGGCCAAGGACCTCCTGCCACTGATCCTGCACAACGACGAGCGTCCCTTCGACATCAAGGAACTGCTGCGTCCGGCTACCTTCGTCCCCGAATCCAAGCGCCTCAACGTGCTGCTCCGCGAATTCCGCGCCAACCGCAACCACATGGCCATCGTCATCGACGAATACGGCGGCGTGGCCGGCCTGGTGACCATCGAGGACGTGCTGGAACAGATCGTCGGTGATATCGAGGACGAGCACGACGTCGAGGAGGACAGCTACATCAAGCCGCTGCCCAGCGGCGATTTCATCGTCAAGGCGCTGACCCCCGTGGACGCCTTCAACGACTTCTTCGGCTCGGAATTCTCCGACGAGGAATTCGATACCGTGGGCGGCCTGGTGATGAGCGCCTTCGGCCACCTGCCCAAGCGCAACGAAGTGGTCGAGCTGGGCGAGTTCCGTTTCCGCGTACTCAACGCCGACAGCCGCCGCGTCCATCTGCTGCGCCTGTCTCCCCTGCAGAACTGAGCGCGCCCCCTCCGCCGCGGCGGAGGGGGCATCTTCCCGCGCCGTCCTTCTGGCGTCTCGCCAGCCCCTCCTTTACTCTTGCGCCTTGCGCCAGACTCCCCTGTCGCCGCGGACGTTGCCGTCCGGCAGCCGAAGGCGGCCCCGGTCTGCGCAGTCGGACATTGAACAGGCTCTAAGGACATTCGATGCGTTGGATTTCTCGTCCCGGCTGGCCCGGACACCTGCTGGCACTCGCCGCAGGCGCGCTCACACCCCTGGCCCTGGCGCCCTTCGACTACTGGCCGCTGGCGATCCTCTCGATCGCCCTGCTCTATCTCGGCTTGCGCGGCCTTCCCGGCAAGTCCGCCCTGTGGCGCGGCTGGTGGTACGGTTTCGGCGCGTTCGGCGCCGGCACCAGCTGGATCTACGTCAGTATCCATGACTACGGCGCCGCCTCGGTGCCGCTGGCGAGCTTCCTCATGCTCGGCTTCACCGCCGGCGTCGCCTTCTTCTTCGCCCTGCCGGCCTGGCTGTGGGCGCGCTGCCTGCGCCGCGACAACGCGCCGCTGGGCGACGCCCTGGCGTTCGCCGCCCTGTGGCTGGCACTGGAGCTGTTCCGCAGTTGGTTCCTTACCGGTTTCCCCTGGCTCTACGCCGGCTATAGCCAGTTGCAGGGACCGCTGGCCGGGCTGGTGCCGGTGGGCGGCGTATGGCTGTCCTCCTTCGTCATCGCCCTCAGCGCGGCCCTGCTGGTGAACCTGCCGCGCCTCTTCCCGCACGGTGCCAGCCTGCTTCTGGGGCTGGTCCTGCTGCTCGGCCCGTGGGCGGCCGGCCTCTATCTCAAGGGCCACGCCTGGACCCATTCGGCCGGCGAACCGCTGAAGGTCGTGGCGATCCAGGGCAACATCGCCCAGGAGCTGAAATGGGACCCGAATCAGGTCCGCGCACAACTCGACCTCTACCGCGACCTGAGCCTGCCGCAGCAGGACGTCGACCTGATCGTCTGGCCGGAAACCGCGGTGCCGATTCTCCAGGACATGGCCAGCGGCTACCTCGGCGCCATGGGCCAGGTCGCCGACGAGAAGAACGCCGCGCTGATCACCGGGGTCCCGGTGCGCGAACGTCTCGCCGACGGCAAGAGTCGCTACTTCAACGGCATCACCGTGGTCGGCGAAGGCACGGGCACCTACCTCAAGCAGAAGCTGGTGCCGTTCGGCGAGTACGTGCCGCTGCAGGACCTGCTGCGCGGCCTGATCGCCTTCTTCGACCTGCCGATGTCCGACTTCGCTCGCGGCCCGGCCGACCAGCCGCTGCTCAAGGCCAAGGGCTACGAGATCGCCCCGTACATCTGCTACGAAGTGGTCTACCCGGAGTTCGCCGCCGCGCTCGCGGCGCAGAGCCAGGTGTTGCTGACAGTGAGCAACGACACCTGGTTCGGCACTTCCATAGGCCCGTTGCAGCACCTGCAGATGGCACAGATGCGCGCCCTGGAAAGCGGTCGCTGGATGATCCGCGCGACCAACAACGGCGTCACCGGCCTGATCGATCCCTATGGCCGGATCGTCCGGCAGATCCCGCAGTTCCAGCAGGGCATCCTGCGCGGCGAGGTGATTCCCATGCAGGGCCTGACGCCCTATCTGCAATACCGCGTCTGGCCGCTGGCCGGGCTGGCCGGCGTGCTGCTGCTATGGGCTCTGCTCGGCCGCCAGTTGCGCCCGCAGGAGCGACGCCTGTTCGGCTGAAGCCAGCCCCTCCTGGATAGACCGGCGCCCCTGCGGCGCCGGTTGCGTCTCAGCGGTAGAACAGGCGATAGCCGACCAGGCCGATCGCCTCGTTCAGCAGCATGCCGCTCTGCCAGAAGGCCTGCGCTTCCGGCAGCCAGCCGCCGAAGGGCCGCAGGTTGGCCCCGCCGAGGAAGCCGACCGGCGCCGGGATCACCTCGAACCCCTGGCGCTCGAAGCTCCAGCGTGCCCGCTGCATGTGCCAGGCCTGGGTCACCAGCACCACCCGGCGCACGCCGGCCTCGCGCAACTGCGGGGCGCTCAGGGTGGCGTTTTCCCAGGTGGTACGGCTGAGACCTTCCTGCCAGCGCGTCGGCACGCCGAAGTCCTGCAGCAGGGCATTGGCCATCAGCGCCGCCTCGCTGGGCGGGCGTCCGTAATGCAACCCGCCGCTGATCAGTACCGGCAGCGCCGAGGTCTTGGCCAGCCGCGCGGCATAGCGCAGCCGCTCGGCCGCCAGCAGGCTCGGCGCATCGTCGCCCCAGGCCGGGTCGTTGGTCTGCCGGCCGGCACCGAGGATGACGATGGCGTCGGCGCGCTGCGCCAGGCCCGGCAGATCCTCCGCCAGTAGGGCCGGTTCGCTTTCGAGCCAGCGCCCCATCCACTCCACGCTGAGCGGCATGCTCATCAGCCACAGACCGAAGAACCCGCAGACACCGCACAGCCGCGCCAGCCGCGGTCGGCTGGTGCGCCACCAGAAAGCGAAAAACAGCAGCAGCAACAGGCCGCCCGGCGGCAGCAGCAGTTGCTTGAAGAAATAACGGATCGGCATCGCCCCCTCCCTGTCGGAAGAGGCAATCTAAAGGATTGCGCGACGCCTGGCGAAACTTCCCGGAAGGAGACCCTAGCGGCCGTTGCCCGAACGGAACAGTTGCGAGCCGCAATGGCCGCACGGCAACACGCCATGCCCCTTGCTCCACTGCACCGGCGCACCGCAGAGCGCACAGAGCAGTTGCCGCTGTTTCAACGAGACGTGCCGACGCGGCGCCGGCGGTTGCGGCCGGGGCGGCCGGGGTGTCCTGCCGGGCTGGCGCTCGAGCAGCGCCAGCTCCTCGGCGGCCGCATGCCAGCCGCGCAACCAGTGCAGGTCCTGGTCGAGATAGGCGCGTATCAGCCCCATCTCCGCTTCGCTCAAACCACGCAACTCAAGCTCCGTGGGATGCTCGTCACGCAGGCGCTCGGCCGTATCCGCTTCATCCAGAGCCAGGGCGAGACGCTGCAGCAGCCTCTCGTACAGCCCACCTCCCGTCACACTCGCGCGTTGCAGCTCAGCCATCGAACACCTCTGAAGGTACCACTGGGCAGCCAGCCATCGACCGTCCATAGGGCAAGCTTAGCGTTCCCGTTCGGCTGAACCGCCCCCGGCGACAAACGGCGCGGGCTATCGACAGGAGTGGGGGTCATGTATGCTACGAGGCTTTCGAACAGTCACGTCTAAGTAGCGCCATGCACGAGCAATATCAGCCACTCGAGATCGAAACCCAGGCCCAGAACTACTGGAAAGAACACCAGTCCTTCCTCGTCAGGGAGCTACCCGACAAGGAGAAGTTCTACTGCCTGTCGATGTTCCCGTATCCGAGCGGCAAGCTGCACATGGGCCACGTGCGCAACTACACCATCGGCGACGTGATCAGCCGCTACCACCGCATGCAGGGCCGCAACGTGCTGCAGCCGATGGGCTGGGACGCGTTCGGCATGCCGGCGGAAAACGCCGCGATGAAGAACAACGTCGCCCCGGCGGCCTGGACCTACGACAACATCGCCTACATGAAGTCGCAGCTGGACAGCCTCGGCCTGGCGATCGACTGGAGCCGCGAGGTCACCACCTGCAAGCCGGACTACTACCGCTGGGAGCAGTGGCTGTTCACCCGCCTGTTCGAAAAAGGGGTGATCTACCGCAAGAACGGCACGGTCAATTGGGATCCGGTCGACCAGACCGTACTCGCCAACGAGCAGGTGATCGACGGGCGCGGCTGGCGCTCCGGCGCGCTGATCGAGAAGCGCGAGATCCCGATGTACTACTTCAAGATCACCGCCTACGCCGAGGAACTGCTGGAGAGCCTCGACAACCTGCCCGGCTGGCCGGAGCAGGTGAAGACCATGCAGCGCAACTGGATCGGCAAGTCGCGCGGGATGGAGATCGGCTTCCCCTACGACCAGGCCTCCATCGGCCACGCCGGCCAACTGAAGGTGTTCACCACCCGTCCGGACACCCTGATGGGCGCCACCTACGTCGCCGTCGCCGCCGAACACCCGCTGGCCACCCAGGCCGCGCAGAACGACCCGCAGTTGCAGGCGTTCATCGACGAATGCAAGCGCGGCGGCGTCGCCGAGGCCGACATCGCCACCCAGGAGAAGAAAGGCATGGCCACTTCCCTGTTCGTCGAACACCCGCTGACCGGCGACAAGCTGCCGGTATGGGTCGCCAACTACGTGCTGATGAACTACGGCGAAGGCGCGGTGATGGCGGTGCCCGGCCATGACGAGCGCGACTTCGAGTTCGCCAACAAGTACGGCCTGCCGATCCGCCAGGTGATCGCCAAGGTCGAGGGCGACGACGACTTCGAGTCCAGCGTCTGGAAGGAGTGGTACGGCGCCAAGGACGAGTCCGTGCTCACCGTCAACTCCGGCAAGTACGACAACCTCGGCTACCAGGCCGCCTTCGACGCCATCGGCGCCGACCTCGAGGCCAAGGGCCTGGGCCAGGCGCGCACCCAGTTCCGCCTGCGCGACTGGGGCATCAGCCGCCAGCGCTACTGGGGCTGCCCGATCCCGATCATCCACTGCGAGGCTTGCGGCGACGTCCCGGTGCCGGCCGACCAGTTGCCGGTGGTGCTGCCGGAAGACGTGGTACCGGACGGCTCCGGTTCGCCGCTGGCGAAGATGCCGGAATTCTACGAATGCAGCTGCCCGAAATGCGGCCAGCCGGCCAAGCGCGAAACCGACACCATGGACACCTTCGTCGAGTCGTCCTGGTATTTCGCCCGCTACGCCTGCCCGCAGTTCGAAGGCGGCATGCTGGACAAGAAGGCGGCCGACTACTGGCTGCCGGTCGACCAGTACATCGGCGGCATCGAGCACGCCATCCTGCACCTGCTCTATGCGCGCTTCTTCCACAAGCTGATGCGCGACGAGGGCCTGGTCGGCAGCGACGAGCCGTTCAAGAACCTGCTGACCCAGGGCATGGTGGTCGCCGATACCTACTACCGGACCACCGCCAACGGCGGCAAGGACTGGTTCAACCCGGCCGACGTCGAGGTCGAGCGTGACGCCAAGGCCAAGGTCGTCGGCGCGCGCCTGAAGAGCGACGGTCAGCCGGTCGAGATCGGCGGCACCGAGAAGATGTCGAAGTCGAAGAACAACGGCGTCGACCCGCAATCGATGATCGACCAGTACGGTGCCGATACCTGCCGCCTGTTCATGATGTTCGCCTCGCCGCCGGACATGAGCCTGGAGTGGTCGGACGCCGGCGTCGAGGGCGCCAACCGCTTCCTCCGCCGCGTCTGGCGCCTGGCTCACGCCCATGTCAGCGCCGGCCTCCCCGGCGCGCTGGACGTCGCCGCCCTGAACGACGCGCAGAAGCAGGTCCGCCGCGCCATCCACCTGGCGATCAGGCAGGCCAGCCAGGATGTCGGCCAGCACCACAAGTTCAACACCGCCATCGCCGCGGTGATGACCCTGATGAACGTGCTGGAGAAGGCGCCGAACCAGGACGCCCAGGACCGCGCCCTGATCCAGGAAGGCCTGGAAACCGTGGTCCTGCTGCTGGCGCCCATCACTCCGCACATCTGCCACGTGCTCTGGGGCCAGCTCGGCCATGCCGAAGCGGTGATCGATGCGCGCTGGCCGAGCGTCGACGAGAGCGCACTGGTGCAGGACACCCTGCAACTGGTGGTGCAGGTCAACGGCAAGCTGCGCGGGCACATCGACGTGGCCGCCAGCGCCAGCCGCGAGGATGTCGAGGCCGCCGCGCGCGCCAACGAGAACGTGCTGCGTTTCACCGAAGGCCTGAGCATCCGCAAGGTCATCGTGGTACCGGGCAAACTGGTCAACATCGTCGCCAACTGATACGCGATTCCATTGGACGCCCCCGGCCATCCGGGGGCGCTGATCAACAGGAGTGAGGGAAGCTTGATGAAACGTATCCTGACCAGCGCCGCGCTGATCGGTATGACCACCCTGCTGGCCGCCTGCGGCTTCCAACTGCGCGGCCTGGGCGATGCGCAATTCGCGCTCAAGGAAATCGACGTGTCCGCGCGCAACGCCTACGGCCCGACCGTGCGCGAACTGAAGGAAACCCTGGAAAACAGCGGCGTGAAGGTCACCAGCAACGCGCCCTACCACCTGGTGCTGGTCCGCGAGGACAACCAGCAGCGCACCGTCAGCTACACCGGTTCCGCGCGCGGCGCGGAGTTCGAGCTGACCAACACGATCAACTACGAGATCGTCGGCTCCAACGACCTGGTCCTGATGAGCAACCAGGTACAGGTGCAGAAGGTCTACGTGCACGACGAAAACAACCTGATCGGTTCCGACCAGGAAGCCGCGCAGCTGCGCAGCGAGATGCGGCGCGACCTGATCCAGCAGTTGTCCATGCGCCTCCAGACGCTGACCCCGGCGCAACTCGACGAAGCCCAGCGCCAGGCAGAAGCCAAGGCCAAGGCGGAAGCCGAAGCCCTGCGCGCCGCCGACGAGGCGGAGCGCCAGCGCCGCGCCGCCGAGCCGCAGCAGTCGCCGATCGAGTTCCCCACCCCGTGATGCCCCGGGGCCGGTTTCGCCGGCCCCGTCTTCTCCTATGAAGCTGACTCCCGCGCAACTCGCCAAGCACCTCCAGGGCCCCCTGGCGCCCGTCTA
Organism: Pseudomonas sp. KBN12P06040; assembly: GCF_037574965.1. Classification (NCBI taxonomy): domain Bacteria; kingdom Pseudomonadati; phylum Pseudomonadota; class Gammaproteobacteria; order Pseudomonadales; family Pseudomonadaceae; genus Pseudomonas; species Pseudomonas sp. KBN12P06040. Next base: position 1,063,139 of record NZ_JBBELS010000001.1, on the reverse strand, counting down.
TGTCGTCAGCGGCGATGAACCGCTGCTCTGCCAGGAAGCCTGCGATGCCATTCGCCAGGCCTGCCGCGAGCGCGACTTCGGCGAGCGCCAGGTATTCAATGCCGAAGCCAACTTCGATTGGGGCCTGCTGCTGGAGGCCGGCGCCAGCCTGTCGCTGTTCGCCGAGAAGCGCCTGATCGAACTGCGCCTGCCCTCCGGCAAGCCCGGCGACAAAGGCGCGGCGATTCTCCAGGAATACCTGCAACGGCCGCCGGAAGACACCGTGCTCCTGCTCAGCCTGCCCAAGCTCGATGGCAGCACGCAGAAGACCAAGTGGGCCAAGGCCCTGATCGATGGCAACGCCGCGCAGTTCATCCAGGTCTGGCCGGTCGACGTCCACCAGTTGCCGCAGTGGATTCGCCAGCGCCTGTCCCAGGCCGGCCTGTCCGCCAGCCCCGAAGCCCTGGAGCTGATCGCCGCGCGCGTGGAAGGCAACCTGCTCGCCGCCGCCCAGGAAATCGAAAAGCTCAAGCTGCTCGCCGAGGGCAACCAGATCGACGCCGCCACCGTACAGGCCGCGGTCGCCGACAGCGCACGCTTCGATGTCTTCGGCCTGATCGACGCTGCCCTTGGCGGTGAAGCGGCCCACGCCCTGCGCATCCTGGAAGGACTGCGCGGCGAAGGCATCGAGCCGCCGGTGATCCTCTGGGGCCTGGCCCGCGAGATCCGCCTGCTGGCTGGCCTGTCCCAGCAATACGGCCAGGGCATCCCGCTGGAGAAAGCCTTCGCCCAGGCGCGTCCGCCGATCTGGGACAAGCGCCGTCCGCTGCTGACCCGTGCCCTGCAACGCCACTCCAGCAGCCGCTGGAACCAGATGCTGCGGGATGCCCAGTTGATCGACGCGCAGATCAAGGGACAGGCACCCGGCAGCCCCTGGAGCGGTCTCTCGCTTCTCGCCCTGAGCCTCGCCGGCCAGCGTCTCGGCCTGCCGGCAGCCTGAAGGCGCAACCGGCACTGGACAATCCGCGGCGACAGGCAGATGATGCGCGCGCTGGCGAGCGCCAGCCCGATCACCTTCGAGGACCTATGCCATGGCAAAGAAAAGCAAGCGGCCGAACAAGGCCAAATCCCTGGTCGCCCAGCCACTGTTCCGCAGCCGCCAGGAACAGGCGAAGAAAGGCAAAGGCAGCTACCGCCGCGAAGCCTCCCGTAACTGGGAGGCTTCTTTCGTTATGGCGGCCTGAAACAGCCGCTGGTCCATCCTCCCGCAACGCCCTCCTCACCCACGCGCCCCGCCTACCCCGCCCGAAGCCCGTCGACAAAGACCAACCCCACCGCCAGCCTGCCGCCCATGGGCACACTATCGTCGGCGCGCAAGCCCTGGCCCCATCGGGTTGGGCGAAAAGCCAATGGTTCCTCCATCATGATCCGCGGCCTCGACATCCCGCGCGGCCGACTGGCAACCCTCTGGCCATTGCAGCGCACGAACCAGGCTCGGGCGTTCGATGCCGACGCCGAAGCGGGTAGCCATGTCGCGCAGAACGAAGGCCAGGAAGAAGAAGTCGAAGGCCTCGAGCATGCCGCGCGGCCCGTCGCCGATCCCGACTCGGGTGCGCCGCGAGGCTTCGACAGGCGGCGGAGCGGTACGGACGAAACCATTGGCCGCCCGACAGTGACCGAACCTATGTCGAAGCCGATGGAACCGTATTGGCGAACCCGGGGCCCTGCCGGCGCGTCCAACGACGGCAGACGCGTTCTGGCCGGCGTGCTAAGGTGGCCCGTCCCGAGGACCCTGCTGAGGAGAGCAATGCGTAACCCCGAACGATCCGCCCTGCTGAAGGTGAGCGGGCTGCTGGGCAGCACCGTCGTCGCCATGGGGCTTGGCCTCTCCAGTGCCTGCGCGCAGAAGAACCCGATAATCGAATACAACCAGCCTTCCGCTCCCCTGCAGACCAAGGCGCCCTTCACCGGCGCCGGCCCGGCCGCCTCGGTGTCCGCTGGCGCGCCGAGCGAGGCCCAGCCTGGGCAGAGCTTCGAACAGTGGCGCGACGCCTTCCGTCAACAGGCGCTGGCCGGTGGAATCGATGCGCAGACCTTCGATCGCGCCTTCGCCGGGGTCGAGCCCGATCCCGCCGTGGTCGAAGCCGACCGCAGCCAGCCGGAATTCACCCGGCCGGTATGGAAATACCTGGAAGGCGCCCTCGATCCGCTGCGCGTTCGCCAGGGCCAGGCGCGCCTGGCGCAGCACGCGCGCATCCTCGGCGAAGTCGACGCGCGCTATGCGGTGGATGCGGATGCGGTGGTGGCGATCTGGGGCATGGAGAGCAACTACGGTTCGCACATGGGCAACAAGAACGTGATCCGCTCCCTGGCGACCCTCGCCTATGAAGGACGCCGCCCGGAATTCGCCCACGCCCAGTTGCTCGCCGCCCTGAAGATCCTCCAGCACGGCGACGTTCCGGCCTCCTTCATGATCGGCTCCTGGGCCGGCGCCATGGGCCAGACCCAGTTCATCCCAACCACCTACAACCAGTATGCCGTGGACTTCGACGGCGACGGCAAGCGTGACATCTGGGGCTCGCCCGGCGACGCCCTGGCCTCCACCGCCAACTACCTGAAAGCCTCCGGCTGGATCGCCGGACAACCCTGGGGGTTCGAAGTCCGCCTGCCGGCAGGCTTCGACTATTCCCTGGCGGAACTCACCATCCGCAAGCCCCTGGGCGAGTGGCAAGGGATGGGCGTACAAGGCGTCAACGGCGGCCCCCTGCCCTCCGGGCTCTCCGGCGAACAGGCCTCGCTGCTGCTGCCGGCCGGGCACCGCGGCCCGGCCTTCCTGGTGCTGCACAACTTCCGCGCCATCCTCAAGTACAACAACTCCAGTGCCTATGCCCTGGCCGTCGGCCTGCTCGCCGACAGCTTCAAGGGCGGCGGCCGGATAGTCGGCGCCTGGCCACTGGAGGATGTTCCGCTGAGCCGCTCGCAGCGCATCGAGCTGCAACGGCAACTGGCCGCCCGCGGACACGATCCGGGCGCGGTGGACGGCATCATCGGCGCCAATACGCGCAAGGCGATCCGCGCCTGCCAGCAGGAGTTCGGCTGGCCGGCGGACGGCTATCCGACCCCGGCGCTGCTCGACCGCCTGCGGACGCCATAGGGCCGCCGGCGGAGCTTACGACCCCACGTCCGCCGCGACCGCTCGCGGCACACCGGTTCGTAGGGCGAGTTATCCGCCGTCCCCCCGCCCCATCGGCGGATAACCGCGACGCGATCATTCGTCCCGCCGAGCAAGACCTTTCGCACCGATTCGTAGGGCGGATAACGCCACGGGCGTTATCCGCCGCTGCGGCGTCCAGGACCTAGTCATCCGCGCAGAACCGCAGGATAGCGTCAGCCACCTGGGTGGCCGCCTCGCGCTGCGGAAAATGGCCGACGCCCTCCAGCACCAGCCGCTGGTAACGCCCGCTGAAGTAGTGCTCGCGTCCGCGGGAGCCGTCGGGGTGGGTGCAGGCATCCGCGCCGCCGTGCAGCACCAGGGTCGGCAGCGCCAGGCGCGGTGCCGGGAGCAAGCGCTGTTCCGCCGCCCCGTAGCGCGGCTCCCCCGCGACGAAGCCCCAGCGATGCCGGTAATAGTGCAGCACCACGGCAACCCAGTCCGGCCCGGAGAAGGCCTGGGCGGCCTCCTGGAAATCGCGCTCGGCATACCATCCCGGCGGCGACCAGGTGTCCCACATCTGCCGGGCGAACGCCTCGCCCTCCTCGCGCAGCGCGCGCTCTCCGCGTGGCGTAGCCATGAACCACTGGTACCAGAAGCTACGGGCCTGCGGCAGGGAAAGAACTTGCTGCGGATCGTTGCTGGCGTACCCCACCGAGAGCATCACCAGGTGCGAGGCGCCGCCCTCGCGCAGTCCGCAGGCACTGGCCACCGCGCGAGCCCCCCAGTCATGGCCGACCAGCAGGGGACGTTGCAATGCCAGGCTGTCGACGAATGCCAGCAGATCGCAAGCCAGAGCCGCCAGTTGCCCGCTGCGCGGAGTAGACGCATCGCGGAAGCGGGTCGGGGCGAATCCCCGGAGGGCTGGTGCCAGCACCCGATAGCCGGCGTCCGCCAGGGACTCCGCCAGGTCTTTCCAGGTATGCGGGCTGTCCGGCCAACCGTGCAACAAGACGGCGCTGCGCGCCCCCTGCGGATTCCACTCCAGGTAGGCGATATCCAGGACATCGGTGGAAACGAAGGCATAGCGGCTCATCGGACCTCTCCAAGAGAAAGCGAAGGGACATCCTAGGACGCTTGCCAAGCGTGATTCATGAATAGTTAGCGTCTACTATTCATGAAACGAGATGAATGGAAGACCTCATGGAGCTTGCCGTCCCCACCTCCCAATCCCTGGATATCGTGTTGTTGCGTACCTTTCTCGAAGTGGTCGACAGTGGCGGCTTCGCCCTCGCCGCGGACAATCTCGCGCTCACTCCCTCCGCGGTCAGCGGGCATATCAAGCGCCTGGAACAGACAGCCGGCGTCAGCCTGCTCAGCCGCACCACCCGCCGCCTGGAGCTGACCCAGGCGGGCGAGACGCTCTACGCCTATGCCCGCAACATCGTCGAGCTGGAGCGCGAGGCCCGCGCCAGGCTGCACGGCACGCCGATCCGCGACCGCCTGCGCATCGGCGCTTCGGAGGACTTCGCCAGCGCCTGGCTGCCACGCGTCCTGCAACGCTTTCGCCGCTGGCACCCCGAAGCATCCATCGAACTCAAGGTCGGTATCACCACCGACCTGCTCCGCCAGCAGGCCCAGGGGCGCACCGACGTGGTGTTCGGCAAGCAGTGCCGGCGGGTCGGAGACGACGGCGAACTGCTCTGGGAGGAACCGCTGGTCTGGGCCGCGGCGACCGCGATCGAGCTGCCCGTGGGCGAACCGCTGCCGCTGGCGCTGTTCCCCGAACCCTGCGTCTACCGCGAAGCGGCGATTACAGCCCTCGGCGCCGCTGCGCGTCCCTGGCGCCTGGTGTTCGAGAGCGCCAGCATGGCCGGCTGCCTGTCCGCCGCGCTGGCCGGTTTCGCCGTGACGGTGGTGGCGCGCAGCCAGATGCGCGAGGGGCTGCGCGAACTGGGCCCGGAACAGGGTTTTCCGACGCTGCCGGAGGCGCGTTTCTACGCCTTCTCGCGCCAACCCAGCCTGGCGGCCGATGCACTGATCGAGGCGGTGCGGCAGCTCGGCCAGCGCAGTCGCTTCGTTACCGCACAGGGATGAGCGCAAACGGTACTCACCTACGCGCCGGCGGATAACCGCAAGCGGTTGTTCGTCCTACGTCCGAAGAGGCTTGGTGGCTGCCCAAAGAAAAACGCCGCGTCCCTGTGCAGGGACGCGGCGTCGGAGGCATTGGCGCGGCGTCGATCAGCCGATCTTGTTGCCGTGCGCCTGCTGGTCGGCATGGTAGGACGAACGCACCAGCGGGCCGGACGCGACGTTCTTGAAGCCCATCTTCTCGCCTTCCTCGGCGAACCAGGCGAAGGTGTCCGGATGCACGAAGCGCTGCACCGGCAGGTGGTTGCGCGACGGCTGCAGGTACTGGCCGAGGGTCAGCATGTCGATGTCGTGCTCGCGCATCCGCTGCATGACCTCGATGACCTCATCGTCGGTCTCGCCCAGGCCGAGCATCAGCCCGGACTTGGTCGGTACGTGCGGAACCATCTGCTTGAACTTCTGCAGCAGGTCCAGCGACCACTCGAAGTCCGAGCCCGGCCGCGAGGAGCGGTACAGGCGCGGTACCGTCTCCAGGTTATGGTTGAACACGTCCGGCGGCTCGTTGGCGGTGATCTCCAGGGCGATGTCCATGCGACCGCGATAGTCGGGCACCAGGGTTTCCAGCTGGATCCCCGGCGACAGCTTGCGGATCTCGCGCAGGCAGTCGGCGAAGTGCTGGGCACCGCCGTCGCGCAGGTCGTCGCGGTCCACCGAGGTGATCACCACGTACTTCAGCCGCAGGTCGGCGATGGCGATGGCCAGGTTGGTCGGCTCGTCGACGTCCAGCGGCTTCGGCCGGCCATGGCCGACGTCGCAGAACGGGCAGCGCCGGGTGCAGATGTCACCCATGATCATGAAGGTCGCGGTGCCGCCGGAGAAGCACTCGCCCAGGTTCGGGCAGGACGCCTCTTCGCAGACGCTGTGCAGCTTGTGCTTGCGCAGCAGTTGCTTGATGCGGTCGACCTCGGGGGAAACCGGGATGCGCACGCGGATCCAGTCGGGTTTCTTCGGCAGTTCCTCGGTGGGAATGATCTTCACCGGAATCCGCGCGACCTTTTCCGCGCCGCGCAGCTTCACGCCGACTTCCACCTTGCCCGGCTTGGCTTCTCCGGACTTCTCCACAACAGTGCTCATGTCAGTTCGATCCCGCCCGTAAGGGTCTTCTGTTCAGCGTAGCCAAGGCGTGAGACGAGCTCAGCGCGCAATCGGGTACACACCTCGGCAAAATCCACCGGCCCAACCAGGTCGCGCAGTTGGGTCATGGGCATCCCGGCGTAGCCGCAGGGATTGATTCGTTGGAACGGTCGCAGGTCCATGTCCAGGTTCAGCGCCAGGCCATGGAAGGAACAGCCGTTGCGGATGCGCAGGCCGAGGGAGGCGATCTTCGCCCCGTCGACGTAGACACCCGGCGCGTCCGGCTTGGCCACGGCCTGCACGTCATAGGACGCCAGCAGGCCGATCAGGCTCTGCTCGATCCGGCTGACCAGCTCGCGCACGCCCAGTCCCAGGCGGCGGACATCGAGCAGCAGGTAGGTGACCAACTGGCCGGGGCCGTGGTAGGTCACCTGGCCGCCGCGATCCACCTGGATCACCGGGATGTCGCCGGGGAACAGCACATGCTCCGCCTTGCCGGCCTGCCCCTGGGTGAAGACCGCAGGGTGCTGCAACAGCCAGGCTTCGTCCATTACCGATTTGTCGCGTTCGGCAACGAAGCGCTGCATGGCATGCCAGGTCGGTTCGTAGGGAACCTCGCCGAGCTCACGGAAGCCCAGCTCGAGTCCCATCAGAGCACCATGTGCACGCGTCCGGTCGCGCGCAGGTCGTTATGGATGGCTTGCAGTTGGTCGACATCGGTGGCGGTGATCAGCACCTGCACCGAGAGGAAGCGCCCCTTGCTGCTGTCACGGACCACCAGGGTCTCGACGTCGAGATCCGGCGCGTGGCGCTGGATGATTTCCACGACCAGGTCGGAGAAACCTTCGCCGGCGTCGCCGATCACCTTGATCGGATAGCGCTCGCAGGGGAATTCGATTTTCGGGGGTTGAACGTCAGGGGTATCGGTCATGGCGGCGGCGGACCCGTGGTCCGCGGGGACGGGCGCCCGCTGGCCTCGTGAGCGGGCGGGCGCCGGTCGGTCAGTTGAACAAACCGTAGAAGAACAGGCGGATGCTATCCCACAGGCGGCGGAAGAAACCACCCTCCTCGACGGCGTTGAGGGCGACAAGGTCGGCGCTGCGGATGACCTTGTCGTCCAGCTTCACTTCCACCTTGCCGATCACCTGGCCCTGCTGGATCGGCGCCATCAGCTGCGGCTCCAGGACCATGCTGGCCTGCAGCTTCTGCATCTGGCCGCGCGGCAGGGTCATGGTCAGGTCTTCGGCGAGGCCGGCTTTCACTTCATGCTCGGAACCCTTCCAGACCAGGCCCTTGGTCAGCTCGGTGCCCTTCTTGTAGAAGTTGCGGCTTTCGAAGAAGCGGAAGCCATAGGTCAGCAGCTTCTGGGTCTCGGCGGCGCGGGCCTGCTCGCTGTTGGTGCCGAACACCACGGCGATCATGCGCTGGCCGTCGCGTACCGCGGAAGCCACCAGGCAGTAGCCGGCTTCGTCGGTGTGGCCGGTCTTCAGGCCGTCGACGGTCTTGTCGCGCCACAGCAGCAGGTTGCGGTTCGGCTGCTTGATGTTGTTCCAGAGGAATTCCTTCTGCGCGTAGATCGCGTAGTGGCTCGGCTCGCCGTAGATGATCGCGCGGGCCAGCACCGCCATGTCGCGGGCGGAGGAATAGTGGTCCGGGTTGGGCAGGCCGGTGGCGTCCATGAAGTGGGAGTTGGTCAGGCCCAGCTTCTGCGCGGTGGTGTTCATCATGTCGGCGAAGGCGTCTTCGCTGCCGGCGATATGCTCGGCCAGGGCGACGCTGGCGTCGTTGCCGGACTGGATGATGATGCCATGCAGCAGGTCGCTCACCGATACCTGGCTGCCGACCTTGATGAACATCCGCGAACCGCCGGTGCGCCAGGCATGTTCGCTGACGGTGACCAGGTCGTTCTCGCCGATGCGGCCGGCCTCGATCTCCTTGGTGGCGATGTAGGCGGTCATCAGTTTGGTCAGGCTGGCCGGCGGCAGGCGCTGGTCGCCGTTGTTCTCGACCAGAACCTGGCCGCTCTCGCCGTCCATCAGGACGTACGACTTGGCGGCCAGTTGCGGCGGCGCCGGAACCATGGATTCAGCAGCCCAGCCAGCCGTAGGGGCGATGAACAGGACAAGCAGTGACAAGCGTTTCGCGATAGTGGTGATGTTCATCCGTCTCTCTGGTTCTACCAATGGTCAAACAATCCCTTGCGGGAATTCCCTGCGTGAGTAGGCGCTCAGTCGGGGCGTACCAGCGTCGGCTGGCCAAGGTTGGCCACGCGGATGCTGTCCTGGGTGCGGCTAACCTCGTCCGCCGAACCGATCGGTCCCAGCCGCACCCGGTGCAGAATCTGCTGGTTGCGTACGACCGAGCTGATAAACACCGGCGCAGCCGTCACGCCGCTCAGCTTGGCCTTCAGCAGCTCCGCTGCATCCGGGTTGGCGAAGGCGCCCACCTGGAGATACAGGCCATCGGCTGGTAATGAAGCGTTTTTTTTTGAGTCGATCTGCACCGGCAGCACGGCGGCCGCGTGCTGCGCCGGCGGCGGGGTGTAGGTCTCGATCGGCTGGGTCATCGCCACCGCCTGAGTTTGCGTCGCAGCGGGGGCCTGGGCCACCGCCTGCTTGGGCTGCGCCAGGACCATCGGCGCCGGCCGGCCACGCTGGGCCCACCACTGCACCGGGTCGATGCCTTCGACCTTGACCCGCGCGGTGCCGGTCTCGGCATAGCCGAGCTTCTTCGCCGCGGCGAAGGACAGGTCGATGACCCGGTCGGAATAGAACGGGCCGCGGTCGTTGACGCGGACGATCACGCTCTTGCCGTTGTCCAGGTTGGTCACCCGCACGTAGCTCGGCAACGGCAGGGTCTTGTGCGCGGCGGTCATGCCGTAGAGGTCGTAGGTCTCGCCGTTGGCGGTGGCCTGGCCGTGGAACTTGGTGCCGTACCAGGACGCGGTGCCGACCATCCGGTAGGCCCGCGCATCGTTCATCGGGTAGTAGGTCTTGCCCAGCACGGTGTAGGGGTTGGCCTTCACCGAACCGTTGTGCGGCATCGGCACCGCATCGGGGATCCGCGACACGTCGACGTCCCACCAGGGGGCGCCGTCGCGATGCGGACGGGAATAGTCGCCCGGCCCGGAAATACCCGCCTGCCTGGCCGGCTGCTGGGGCGCCTTGCTGGAGCAACTGCTCAACAGCACGGCCGCCAGCCCGAGGCCGCAGACGGCGGGCAGGATCAGGGAGGAGCGGACACGCTTGCTCAATGGGCACCTCGCGCGCGGGCAATCTCGCCCGCCAGCTGATAAACCGCCATGGCATACATGGCGCTGCGATTATAGCGGGTGATCACGTAGAAGTTCGGCAAACCGACCCAATACTCGATGCCCTTGTCGCCGACGAAACGCATCGCCGTGACCTTCTGGTCGTCGCGCAGCGCATCATGGGTGCGCCAGCCGCGGGCACGCAGCTCGCCCAGGCTCATGGTCGGGTCGACGCCCCTGGTCACCGCGCTCTCGGCGCTCTCGTCGTTGATCTCGGCCACCGAGACCACCGGCTCGCCGGTGACCCAGCCGTGCTGCTTGAAGTAGCTGGCGACGCTACCGATGGCGTCGGTCGGGTCGCTCCAGATATTGATGTGGCCATCGCCGTCGAAGTCCACCGCGTAGGCGCGGAAGCTGCTCGGCATGAATTGCGGCAGGCCCATGGCGCCAGCGTAGGAGCCGGTCAGGCTGAGCGGGTCGACCTGCTGTTCGCGGGCGAGCAGGAGGAACTCGCGCAACTCCTTGCGGAAGAAGTCGGCCCGCGGCGGGTAGTCGAAGCCGAGGGTGGACAGCGCGTCCATCACCCGGTAGCTGCCGGTGTTGCGGCCGAAGAAGGTTTCCACGCCGATGATCGAGACGATGATCTCGGCCGGCACGCCGTATTCCTTCTCTGCCCGCGCCAGGTCTTCGGCATGCTTGTTCCAGAAGTCGACACCACGACTGATGCGCGCGTCGCTGATGAAGATCGGCCGGTATTCCTTCCACTGCTTGACCCGCTCGGCCGGGCGCGAGATCGCATCGAGGATCGACTGCTTGCGGTTCACGTCGCGGAACAGCCCCATCAGCTGCTCTCCGGCGAAGCCGTAGTCGCGGGTCATTTCGCTGACGAACTCGGCCACTTGCGGCGAGCCGTCGTAGTCCCCCGCCTGGGCCGCCCCGGACAGGCCAATGACGCCGGCTACGCCGACCCATTGGACGCCCCTGGCCGCCCATGTACGCAGTACTTGCATTGCGTTCTTCACTCTTGGTCTCAAACCTGGGCGATCCACTTCCGATGGGTATGGATCGACATCAGAACCCCGAACCCTGACAACAGGGTAACCAGCGAAGTTCCGCCATAACTAATGAAAGGCAGCGGTACCCCCACCACCGGCAACAACCCGCTCACCATACCGATATTCACGAAGACATAAACGAAAAACGTCATGGTGATGCCACCGGCCAGCAGTTTGCCGTAGAGCGTCTGCGCCTGGGCGGTGATCACCAGGCCACGACTGATCAGCAGCAGGTAGAGCACCAGCAGCAGGCAGACGCCGACCAGGCCGAACTCCTCGCCGAGGACCGCAATGATAAAGTCGGTGTGGCTTTCCGGCAAAAAATCCAGGTGCGACTGGGTGCCCAGCAGCCAGCCCTTGCCGAATACCCCGCCGGAACCGATGGCCGCCTTAGACTGGATGATGTTCCAGCCGGTGCCCAGCGGATCGCTTTCCGGGTCGAGGAAGGTCAGCACCCGCTGTTTCTGGTAGTCGTGCATGATGAAGAACCACATCGCCACTGCGATCGGCACCGCCGCCGACACCGCGCCGACGATCCAGCGCCAGCGCAGGCCGCCGACGAACAGCACGAAGCCGCCGGAAGCGAGGATCAGCATGGCGGTGCCGAGGTCGGGCTGTTTCAGGATCAGCACGAACGGGGTGATGATGATCGCCAAGCTGATCACCATGTGCTTGAGCCCCGGCGGCAGGTTGCGCTTGGACAGGTACCAGGCCACCGTCATCGGCATCAGCAGCTTCATGAACTCCGAGGGCTGGAAGCGGATCACCCCGGGGATGTTGATCCAGCGCGTCGCCCCCTTGGCGTCGTGGCCGATCACGTCGACCACCACCAGCAGCGCGACCCCCACCAGGTAGCCCAGCGGCACCCAGCGGGCCATGAAGCGCGGCTCGATCTGGGCGATGACCACCATCATGCCCAGTCCCAGGCCGAACGAGGTGGCCTGCTTCATCAGCATGTCCCAGCTCTTGCCGCTCGCCGAATAGAGGACGAACAGGCCGGTGGCGCCGAGGATCAGCAACAGCAGCAGGAGAATCCCGTCGATGTGCAGGCGCTGCAGCAGGCTGGCGCGCCGGCGCATCACGTCTTCGTTGGACAGGGTGCGGTCGAAGTTACTGTTCAAGGGCGGGCGCCTCCGGCTCGGCTGCCGTGGGTTCGGGCTTGGCCACCGCCGCCGCGAGCGGCGCGACGGGTTCCGCGTATTCGGCCTTGAGCTTGCCGTGCTCGTCGAGCAGCCAGGCGTCCATCACCTGCTTGACCACCGGGGCGGCGACGCCGGAGCCGGACTCGCCGTTCTCCACCATCACCGCCACCGCGATCTGCGGGTTGTTGGCCGGCGCGAAGCCGACGAACAGGGCGTGGTCGCGGTGCCGCTCGAGCAGCTTGGAGCGGTCGTAGCGCTCGTTCTGCTTGATCGCCACCACCTGGGCGGTACCGCTCTTGCCGGCGATCAGGTAGGCCGAGGTGGCGCCGACCTTGCGCGCCGTGCCGCGGGCGCCATGCACCACCTGCTGCATGCCGTAGTCGACGCGGTCCCAGTTGGCCGGGTCGCGCAGCACGATGTCGGGCATCGGGTCGGGGTCGACCGGCGGCTGGCCGTCGATGGTCTTGGCCAGGTGCGGGCGGATCCAGTGGCCCTTGTTGGCCAGCAGCGCGGTCATCTGCGCCAACTGGATCGGCGTCGCCTGCATGTAGCCCTGGCCGATGCCGAGGATCAGGGTCTCCCCCGGGTACCAGACCTGGCGGCGGGTCTTGCGCTTCCATTCGCGCGAGGGCATCAGCCCGTCGGCTTCGCCGAACATGTCCAGGGCGACTTTCTGGCCGAAACCGAAGCGACTCATGAAGGCGTGCAGGCGGTCGATCCCCAGCTTGTGCGCGAGGTCGTAGAAATAGGTGTCGTTGGACCGGTAGATCGCCGACTCCAGGCTCACCCAGCCATCGCCGTAGCGGTTCCAGTTACGGTACTTGTGGTCGTAGTTGGGCAACTGGTAGTAGCCGGGGTCGAAGACCCGCGAGGTCGGCGTGACCACCCCGGCGTCGAGGCCGGCCAGTGCCACCGCCGGCTTCACCGTCGAGCCCGGCGGATAGAGCCCGCGCAGGACGCGGTTGTACAGCGGCCGGTCGATGGAGTCGCGCAGCTCGGCATAGGCCTTGAAGCTGATGCCGGTGACGAACAGGTTGGGGTCGTAGCTCGGCTGGCTGACCATCGCCAGCACGTCGCCGGTGGACGGCTGGATCGCCACGATGGCGCCCCGCCGCCCGGCCAGGGCGTTCTCGGCGGCCTCCTGCAGGCGGCTGTCGATGCTCAGGACGATGTCCTTGCCGGGAATCGGGTCGGTGCGCTTGAGCACCCGCAGCACCCGCCCGCGGGCGTTGGTCTCGACTTCCTCGTAGCCAACGGTGCCGTGCAGCTCGCTCTCGTAGAAGCGCTCGATGCCGGTCTTGCCGATATGGTGGGTGCCGCTGTAGTTGATCGGGTCGAGGTTCTTCAGTTCCTGCTCGTTGATCCGCCCGACGTACCCGACCGAATGGGCGAAGTGCTCCTTCAGCGGGTAGTGGCGGACGAACTGGGTCGCCACGTCGACGCCCGGCAGGCGGAACTGGTTCACCGCGATGCGGGCGATCTGTTCCTCGTTGAGTTCGAACATGATGGGAACCGGCTCGAACGGACGCCGCCCCTGCTTCATGCGCTTCTCGAAGATGGCCCGGTCGTCCTCGGTCAGGCCGAGGATCTCCACCAGCGTGTCGAGGGTCTTCTGCAGGTCCTCGGTGCGTTCGCGGGTGATGGTCAGGCTGAAGCTCGGCCGGTTGTCGGCGATGATCACGCCGTTGCGGTCGAAGATGATCCCGCGGGTCGGCGGGATCGGCTGCACATGAACCCGGTTGTTCTCCGACAGCGTCGAATGGTACTCGTACTGGGTCACCTGCAGGTGGTACATGCGCGCCACCAGCACCAGGGTCAGCAAGACCACCGCCACCGCCCCGACGATGACGCGCCGACGCACCAGGCGGGCGTCTTTCTCGTGGTCTTTCAGGTGGATCGGCTGCGGCATCGGGACTGGGGACTATTTGTGGTAGGGGTGCCCGGACAATACGGTCCAGGCCCGGTAGATCTGCTCGCCGACCAGGATCCGCACCAACGGGTGCGGCAGCGTCAACGGCGACAGCGACCAGCGCTGCTCGCTGCGCGCGCAGACCTCCGGCGCCAGCCCTTCCGGGCCGCCGACCATGAGATTCACGGTGCGTGCGTCGAGACGCCAGCGATCCAGTTCGCGAGCCAGTTGCTCGGTGCTCCAGGGCCGACCTTCGACCTCCAGGGTCACCACCCGTTCCCCCGGCTGCACGCGCGCCAGCATGGCCTCGCCTTCCTGACGGATCAGGCGCGCCACGTCGGCGTTCTTGCCGCGGGTGTTGAGCGGGATCTCCACCAGTTCGAGGGACAGCTCGGCCGGCAGGCGCTTGACGTATTCCTGCCAGCCTTCCTCGACCCAGCGAGGCATGCGCGAGCCAACCGCGATCAGGCGCAACCGCATGCCGGCGTCACTCTTCCGGCTGGTGCTGGGCGCGGCTCTGCTCGGCGCCCTGCCACAGGCGCTCCAGGTCGTAGAACTGGCGGGTCGCCGGGAGCATCACGTGGACCACCACGTCGCCCAGGTCGAGCAGCGCCCATTCGCCGGACTCCAGGCCTTCGCTGCCCAGGGGCTTGACGCCGTTTTCCTTGGCCTTGGTCAGGACGTTGTCGGCCAGCGACTTGACCTGGCGGCTGGAACTGCCGCAGGCGATCACCATGTAGTCGGTGACGCTGGTCTTGTCCCGCACATCGAGGGTCACGATGTCCTGGGCCTTGAGATCTTCCAGGGCATCGATGGCCACTTGGACGAGTTGTTCGGTTTGCATTGAGTCGGTCTCTGTTTCTTTATCAGTGTGGCGCACGATACAGGTGGTGCGCCTCGATGTAGTTCAATACTGCGTCCGGCACCAGGAAACGCACGGAGCGCCCGGCACCCAGCAGCGCACGGATCTGGGTGGCGGACACCGCCAGCGGCGTCTGCCAGACGAAGGTGATCTGCCCGCCCGGCCCTTTCAGGGCCTGCGGGTCGGCCACGCTCCGCGCCGCCAGCAGGTCGCGCAGCGACTCCGGCGGCTCGCTGTCGGCATCCGGACGCTGCAACACGACGATGTGGCAGTGATCCAGCAACGCCTCCCAGCGGTGCCACGTCGGCAAGCCGCAGAAGGCATCCCAGCCGATCAGCATGAACAACTGGTCGTCAGCCGCCAGTTCCGCCCGCACCGACTCCAGGGTGTCGATGGTGTAGGACGGCTTGTCGCGCTTCAGTTCGCGGGGATCGACCGTCAATCGCTCGACTCCCGCCACCGCCCGCTCGACCATCGCCAACCGCTGCGCGGCCGACACCTGCGGGGTTTCCCGGTGCGGCGGCCGCGCATTGGGCAGCAGGCGCAGTTCGTCGAGGGCGAACTGCTCGGCCATTTCCACGGCGCTGCGCATATGTCCGATATGCACGGGGTCGAAAGTGCCGCCGAACAGGCCGATACGTTTGCCCATCAGGTGCGCACGTGACCGTCGCCGAAGACGACGTACTTCTCGCTGGTCAGGCCTTCCAGGCCGACCGGACCGCGGGCGTGCAGCTTATCGGTGGAAATCCCGATCTCGGCGCCGAGGCCGTACTCGAAGCCGTCGGCGAAGCGGGTCGAGGCGTTGACCATCACCGAAGCGGAATCCACTTCGGCGAGGAAACGCCGCGCATCGCTGAAGTTCTCGGTAATGATCGCGTCGGTGTGCTGCGAGCCGTAGGTGTTGATGTGCTCGATCGCCGCGTCCAGCCCGTCGACGATGCGGATCGACAGGATCGGCGCGTTGTACTCGGTACGCCAGTCCTCCTCGGTAGCCTCCAGCACGTCTGCGCCGAGCAGCGCACGGGTCGCGGCGTCGCCGCGCAGTTCCACGCCCTTCTCGCGGTAGATCGTGGCCAGCGGCGGCAGCACCCGCTCGGCGATACCGGCATGCACCAGCAGCGTCTCCATGGTGTTGCACGGCGCGTAGCGCTGGGTCTTGGCGTTGTCGGCGACGCGAATCGCCTTGTCCAGGTCGGCGGCGACATCGATGTAGACGTGGCAGATGCCGTCCAGGTGCTTGATCACCGGCACCTTGGCCTCGCGGCTGATGCGCTCGATCAGGCCCTTGCCGCCGCGCGGGACGATCACGTCGACGTATTCGGGCATGCTGATCAGCGCGCCGACCGCGGCGCGGTCGGTGGTTTCCACCACCTGCACGGCGGCGGCCGGCAGGCCGGCCTCGGCCAGGCCCTGCTGGATGCAGCGGGCGATCGCCTGGTTGGAGTGGATCGCCTCGGAGCCGCCGCGCAGGATGGTCGCGTTGCCGGACTTCAGGCACAGGCTGGCGGCGTCGATGGTCACGTTCGGCCGCGACTCGTAGATGATCCCGACCACGCCCAGCGGCACGCGCATCTTGCCGATCTGGATGCCCGAGGGCACATAGCGCATGTCGCGGATCTCGCCGATCGGGTCGGGCAGCGTGGCGACCTGGCGCAGGCCCTCGATCATGTCGTCGATGCGCGCCGGGGTCAGCGCCAGGCGGTCCAGCATCGCCGGCTCCAGGCCATTGGCGCGGCCGGCGGCGAGGTCCTGCTCGTTGGCGTGGGACAACTCCGCGCGGGCGGCGTCCAGCGCATCGGCCGCGGCCAGCAGGGCGCGGTTCTTCTGCGCGGTGGCGGCGCGCGCGAGCAACCGCGAGGCGGCGCGGGCATCGCGGCCCAGGCGGCTCATATAGTCGAGGACGGACTCGGTCATGGTCTCGGCATCTGGCGTCAGGGAAATGCGCGATTATAGCGAGCCAGCCCCGGCGCGCCCAGCCGCAACAGCCGGTCGGTAGACAGTGCGTTCCGCGGCCCCCGGCGGTAACGCGGCGGCCCCGCTGCGCCTGGGCCTGTGCGCGAGACGGTGACACCCGGGCGCAGGCGCCGGCCGAAGGATAGGTAAACAAAATTGCTACCTCTGTTTACCTTCGAAGCGAGCCTGGCCGCTGCCACCCACCGGCACCCGCTCGGCAGAACAACAATAACGACGCACACACTGCGGGGCCTCACCATGCGCTACCGTACCGACTACAGCGCGCAGTCGCTGAGCAGCGAACCGGATATCCTCCTCCTCGACGGCTGGCAACTGCGCTACCAGGCCTTCGCCGCCCGTGCCGACGACCCGTGCCCGCCGGTGCTCCTGCTGGGCGGCGCCTTCCAGAGCTTCCGCTCGTTCGCCGGCGAGGTCAGCGAACTGCTCGCCGAGCACCCGGTGATCCTGCTCGACCTGCCGAGCCAGGGCGGCAACCTGCAACTGGCGGCGGAACTGAGCCTGGAAGACCTCGCCGACCTGATCGCGGCCTTCGCCGAACGGCTCGGCCTGCCGCCGTTGATGCCCATCGGCCTGTCCTACGGCTCGGCCCTGGCCGCGCTGTTCGCCGCCCGCCATCCGCGCCGCTGCGCGCGCCTGCTACTGGCCGGCATCACCGCATTCGGCCGCCCCGGTGCGCGGCTGCTGCTGGAAGAAGCCCTGGCCCGGCTCGACGAGGGCGACCAGAGCGCCTTCGCCCACGGCGTACTGACCGGCCTGATCAACCCGCTACAGCTGGAACGTACCGGCGTCTCCCCGGTATTTCGCAAGGCCATGCTGCGCCAGTTGCAACGCCTGACCGCGGCGGAGATCGAACGCTACCGGCAGAATAGCCGGCGCCTGCTGGCCTTCGGCGGCTTCGAGCGGCACCCGACCTGCCCGACCCTGGTGCTCGCCGGCGAGTACGACCATTTCACCCAGCCCTGGGAACATGCGGTGTTCGCCCATGCCTGCGGGAACGCCGAGTTCGCCCTGATCCACGACGCCGACCATCTTGCCCAGTTCGAACGACGCGAGGCCTGCGCCCGGCTCTACGGCCCGTTCCTGCGCGGCGAGGCGCTGCCGGAGCGCGCCGAGGGCAGCACGCGGATCCCGCGCACGCGCCTGCTCGGCCTGGAGCGACGCTTCGAGGTCCGCCATCGGCCAGCCCAGGCGCACGCTCGGCTGGAACATCCGCAGCTCGGCGTCTATGCGGCGGAACTGGTGGAACTCGGCTATTTCGGCGGGCGGCTGCACGCCGAGCTACC
Source organism: Pseudomonas sp. KBN12P06040 (assembly GCF_037574965.1). Taxonomy (NCBI): domain Bacteria; kingdom Pseudomonadati; phylum Pseudomonadota; class Gammaproteobacteria; order Pseudomonadales; family Pseudomonadaceae; genus Pseudomonas; species Pseudomonas sp. KBN12P06040. The sequence goes on along the minus strand of NZ_JBBELS010000001.1, from coordinate 1,045,309 downwards.
CGAATCCCGCCCGCAACGCGGCTGGCGGTTGTGCTACGACGGCCTGGCGGACTTGGACATCCTGCCCCTGCGCTCGACCGCCGGCGGCTTCGCCTTCATCTTCCCGCACTCCGATCCGGCGGCCAGCGCCGGACTGGCCGACCTCCTCGCCGCCTGGCAGCGAGCGGAGGTCGCCTGAAAGGCGGCTATGCCGTGCGGCTTTCGATCACCCGCACCAGGCTCGGCAGGCGTCCCTGCGGCAAGCCCAGGGCGGCGCCTTCGCGCTGCGGGTCGAGCACCAGGGTGGAGGCAAAGCCGCAGCGGGCGAAGGCCGCCTCGATTTCCGCGGCATTGCGGTAGTGCAACGGATAGCTTCCCCGCGTCAGCCGCCCGATGATCCCCACTCCCCAGCGGATCTGCCGGTAGCGCGGGTGCTCGCGGAGATCGGGATAGAGGTCGGTCAGGTAGGTGCCCTGGGGGAAGCGTTTAAGTTCGGTCGCCAGGCGACTCCAGAAGGCCTCGATCACCGGACGCTGGAAATAGTTCACCAGCCCCTCGGTGATCACCACCAGCGGGCGCTCGCGGTCGAGCCCGGCGAACAGCGCGGCGAGGCTGCGCTCGCCGTCCTCGGCGAGGATATCCACAGCCGCCACCGCGTGCTCCGGGCCCAGCCAACCCTGCTCGCGGAGCAGCGCCGCCTTGCGCGCGGCCATCGGCGGCAGGTCGGCCTCCAGGTAGCGCAACTGTGGATAGCGTTGCCGGAAGCGTCGCCCGCGCGGCGAGAGCCCGCAGGCCATTTCCACCACCTGGACCACTCCCTCGCGTTCGACGGCCTGGGTCAGGCGCGCGTCGATCATGAGGTGTCTTTGTAACAGGAAATCCTCGATGTTCAGCCCGAAACCGAGCTGCGCGCCCCAGTTGATCGGCGCGACGAAGCCGTGTACCCAGCGGCCGAAGACGGTGGCGAAGGCCGGTTCGGCGAGTCGATGGCGGAACCAGACGTAGCCAGTGTAATGGGCGCTGGGCGTGATGTGGGCACTGTCGACACGCTCTCGTTCAACCATGATTCAGGCTCTTGTTGTTATCATTCGCCAGCCTATGACTGCCATGGTCCCAGCGACAATCCCATGTCCCGCGATCCCATCCTTAGTTTGCCCTGGCCCGACGCCCGGCCACTCCCCGACACCTTCTTCGACCGCGATGCGTTGCTGGTCGCCCGCGAGCTGCTGGGCAAGGTGATCCGCCATCGCCAGGGCAATCTCTGGCTGGCGGCGCGAATCATCGAGACCGAGGCCTACTACCTGGAGGAGAAAGGCAGCCACGCCTCGCTCGGCTACACCGAGAAGCGCAAGGCACTGTTCCTCGACGGCGGGCACATCTATATGTATTACGCGCGCGGCGGCGACTCGCTGAACTTCAGCGCCGGCGGGCCGGGCAATGCGGTGCTGATCAAGTCCGGCCATCCCTGGCTGGATCGCATCAGCGACCACGCGGCGCTGGAGCGGATGCAGAGCCTGAACCCGGACAGCCAGGGCCGGCCCCGCGAGATCGGCCGCCTGTGCGCCGGCCAGACCCTGCTGTGCAAGGCCATGGGGCTGAAGGTGCCGGAGTGGGACGCACAGCGCTTCGATCCGCAGCGACTGTTCGTCGACGATGTCGGCGAGCGCCCCAGCCAGGTGATCCAGGCCGCTCGGCTGGGCATTCCGAAGGGGCGCGACGAACACCTGCCGTACCGTTTCGTCGATGCCGCCTTCGCCGCCTTCTGTACCCGCAACCCACTGCGCCGCGGCCAGGTCGCCGGGCGCGACTATCATCTACTCGGACACCAGGACCCGCACCTGCAATGAGTCTCGACAGCTTCAACGCCTGGATGGCCGCCAACCCCGAGTGGCTGGGGCTGGCCATCTTCCTCATCGCCTTCCTCGAATGCGCGGCCATCGTCGGCATCGTCCTGCCCGGCGTGGTGCTGCTGTTCGGCGTCGCGGTGATCGCCGGCAGCGGCGCCCTCAGCCTCGGCGAAACCCTGATGCTGGCCTACGCCGGCGGGGTGCTGGGCGACCTCAGCTCGTACTGGATCGGCCGCCGCTTCCACCAGAACATCCGCCGCCTGCCCGGCCTGCGCAGCCATCCGCAGTGGATCACCGCCGCCGAGGTGTACTTCGAGCGCTACGGTATCGCCAGCCTGCTAGTCGGCCGCTTCATCGGCGCCCTGCGGCCGATGCTGCCGATGGTCGCCGGCATGCTCGACATGCCGTTCGGCCGTTTTCTCGGCGTTTCGCTGATCGCCGCCGCCGGCTGGGCGGTCGCCTACCTGTTGCCCGGCTGGGCCACCGGCGCAGCCCTGCGCCTGCCGTTGCCGGAAGGCTTCTGGAGCGAAGCCGGGATCGTCGCGGCCTGCCTGGCGGTGCTGGTCGGTGTGGTAGTCCAGGCCAGCCTGCGACGCAAACGCTGGGCAACCGCTGTGGCGGCCGCGCTGAGCCTGGTCCTGCTGCTGGCGATGACCGTCGCCTGGCCGTACCTCCAGGACCTCGACCAAGGCCTGATGACGCTGGTCCAGGAGCACCGCAACGCCGACCTGAACCCGGTGATGGTGGTGGTCACCCGGCTCGGCGATTTCCGCACCCAGTTCATCGCCGGCGCGCTGCTCGGCGGTATCCTCCTGCTGACCCGGCAATGGCGTCCGGCCATCTTCGCCATCGGCACCCTGGTGGGCACCGCGCTGGCCAACCAGACCCTGAAGACCCTGTTCGCCCGCGCCCGCCCGGAAGTGCTGGCCGAACCGCTGAGCAGCTTCAGCTTCCCCAGCGGACACAGCTCGGCGTCCTTCGCCTTCTTCCTCACCCTGGGCGTCCTCGCCAGCCGCCAGCAACCGCCGCGCTGGCGCCTGACCTGGGTACTGCTGGCGGTGATCCCGTCGCTGAGCATCGCCCTGTCGCGGGTCTACCTTGGCGTGCACTGGCCGTCGGACATCGTCGCCGGCGCCCTGCTCGCCACTACGGTCTGCGCCGCCAGCCTGTGGCTGAGCCAGCGCCGCGAGTCGCTGCCGGCGCTGCCGCAACGGGTCTGGTGGCTGCTGTTGCCGGTCTGCGTGGCGACCCTGGCGATCGCCGCCGGCTGGGCCCTGCCGGAAGCCATTGCGCGCTACCGGCCGCTGTGAGGGTTGGCGCTCAGTCGATACCCAACTCGCCCTGCAGGTGCTCCAGCAGCACCTGGATCCGCGCCAGTTGCATCTGCGCGTCGGGCAGGGCGAGCAGTTCGAGCTTGCGTTCGGTATCGAACGGCAGCAGGTAGGCCAACTGGTTGGCCAGGTCCTGCTGGCCGCCGGGCTCGCCGCCCATCTCCAGCGCGGCCACCATCGGATGCTCGGCCAGCACGCTGAGCAACGCGGCGAGATCGTTGTGTTCGTACGTCAGGGGTTGCTCCGGCAGGTCTTCGAACCACTCGATCTCGCCGACGCTGAGCTGGTCGGCCTGGACCTCCACCGACAGCACCTGGAAACGCCGACCGCCCTCCACGCGGATGCCCAGCAGGCCGTTCGGGCGCTGCTGCCAGTCGCGGACCGAGGCCTCGCAGCCGACCATCGCCAGGCGGCTCGGCGCTTCGCCGACCTCCCGCCCTTCGCCGATGGTCACCACGCCGAAACCGGTGCCCTGCTTCATGCAGCGGCTGATCATGTCCAGGTAGCGCGCCTCGAAGATCTGCAGGTCCAGGCGGCAACCGGGGAACAGCACGGCGTTGAGGGGAAACAACGGCAACTTCATCGCGACTCCTCGGGCATCGTCAGGCAACCAGCGCTACCGCCAACGGTAGCAGCACTGCGGTGGCAACGCCCATCAGGCTCATCGCCAGGGCGGCGAAGGCACCACACTCCTCGCCTTCCTGCAAGGCCCGCGAAGTGCCCACCGCGTGGGCCGTCATGCCCAGCGCCATGCCCTGCGCGGCGGGGTGCCGGACGCCGATGGCGCGCAGCAGCTCCGGCCCGAGGATCGCCCCGAGCACCCCGGTGATCAGTACGAACACGGCGGCCAGCGCCGCCACGCCGCCGATCTGGCTGGCCACCAGCATGGCGATCGGCGAGGTCACCGACTTCGGCGCCATGCTCATCAGCATCCGCGGCTCGGCACCGAACAACCAGCCGAATGCGATGCCCAGCACCGTCGCCAGCGTACCGGCGACCACCAGGGTCAGCAGGGTCGGCCAGAACAATTGGCGGATACGCCGCAGGTTGAGGAACAGCGGCACCGCCAGGGCCACCGTGGCGGGGCCGAGGAGAATGGTCAGGACCTTGGCGCTGGCACTGTATTCGTCGTAGTCGATGCCGCAAAGCAGCAGCACGCCGATCACCACCAGCATCGATACCAGCACCGGCTGCAGGAACACCCAGCGGGTCCGTTCATAGGCGGCCAGGGCCAACTGGTAGGCGCCCAGGGTCACGCCGACGCCGAACAGCGGATGGTGGATCACCGCCTCGAGGGCGGCGTGCCAGGCCATCAGGACTCCTCCCGGCGACGTTGCTGGCGATCGATGAGCTTCTGCATCATCCAGCCGGCGAACAGGAACGACAGCAGCAGCGACAGTACCAGCGCGCCGACGATGGCCCAGAAATCGGCGGCGATCTCCCGCGCATAGGCCATCACCCCGACCGCCGCCGGCACCAGCAGCAGCGGCAGGTAGCGCAGCAACGAGCCGGCCGCCTCGTTGACCGGCTTGCCGACCTCGCCACGCGCCAGGAAATAACCGAACAGCAGCACCAGGCCGATGATCGGACCGGGCAGCATGGGCAACAACAGAACGTTCAGACCTGTGCCGAGCAACTGGAACAGCACCAGCCAGGTCAGACCACGAAGCAACATGGGCACCTCCAGCAAGGGCCGACCATTATGCCCAGCCCGCCGGGACATTGGCACGCTCCTCGCCTATCCATCAGTCGCAGTCGCGGCACCGCATGACGCGATATTCGCCAGGCCGATGGTTTCTTGACCCGGTCGCCAACGCGTGCTGATCTTCCTGCACCATGAGAACAACAGCCATCCTCCCGGAGGACTTATGCCATTCGTACCCGTAGCAGCGCTCAAGGACTATGTCGGCAAGGATCTCGGCCATTCCGAATGGCTCACCATCGACCAGGAGCGGGTCGACCAGTTCGCCGAATGCACCGGCGACCACCAGTTCATCCACGTCGATCCGGAGAAGGCGGCGAAGACGCCCTTCGGCGGCACCATCGCCCACGGTTTCCTGTCCCTGTCGCTGATCCCGAAGCTGATGGAAGGCCTGCTGGTGCTTCCCGAAGGACTGAAGATGGCGGTCAACTACGGCCTCGATACGGTGCGCTTCATCCAGCCGGTGCGGGTCGGCTCGCGGGTCCGCCTGGGCCTGACCCTGCTCGACGTCAACGAGAAGAATCCCGGCCAGTGGCTGATCAAGGCGCGCGCCACCCTGGAGATCGAAGGCCAGGAGAAACCCGCCTACATCGCCGAGACCCTCAGCCTCTGCTTCGTCTGAGCCCGCCCCAGCGAGCGCTGCCGTTCGCTTGACGGCCAGGCGCCTTCGCGCCCCTCTCCCCCCTTCCAAAAGCCCCCGCTCGCGGGGGCGCTCTGGGCCGGCAGGGAAATACCCTACTGCCAGGCAACGATTTTTCCGCCACACTGTCTCCCCTCCACCCTCGGACCGAACCACTCATCGGGAACGCCGCATGCTTCGCCCCGCCAGGTCTCTCTCGCTCTGCTCCGCCCTGGTCATCCTGCTCGCCGCCTGTGGCGAGGGCGAACCGCTGCTCCCGGCCGATGCGCGCCTGCCGGACGGCGCGCGCTATCGCGGCGAGCTGGTGGACGGGCGCCTGGAAGGCCAGGGCCGGCTGGACTACGACAACGGCGCCTGGTACGCCGGCCGCTTCGAGCATGGCCTGCTGCACGGCCATGGCACCTGGCAGGGCGCCGACGGCAGCCGCTACAGCGGTGGCTTCGCGGCCGGCCTGTTCGACGGTCAGGGACGCCTGGCGATGGCCGATGGCAGCGTCTACCAGGGCGGCTTCCGCCAGGGCCTGTTCGATGGCGAAGGCAGCCTGGAACAACAGGGCACTCGCTACCGCGGCGGTTTCCGCAAGGGCCTGTACAGCGGCCAGGGCACGCTGGACGGCAGCGATGGCAGCCGCTACCAGGGCAGCTTCCGCCAGGGTCGCCTGGAAGGTGAAGGCAGCTTCAGCGACAGCCAGGGCAACCAGTACGCCGGTACCTTCCGCGACGGGCAACTGAACGGCAAGGGGCGCTGGAGCGGGCCCGATGGCGACCGCTACGTCGGCCAGTTCAAGGACAACCAGTTCCATGGCCAGGGGCGCTACGAAAGCGCCAGCGGCGATGTCTGGATCGGCCGCTTCAGCGAAGGCGCGCTGAACGGCCCCGGCGAGCTTCTCGGCGCCGACGGCAGCCGCTACCGCGGCGGTTTCCAGTTCTGGCGCTTCCATGGCCAGGGCCTGCTCGAACAACTGGACGGCACCCGCTACGAAGGCGGCTTCGCCGCCGGCGCCTATGCCGGCCAAGGCACCCTGGACCGCGCCGACGGCAGCCGTGAGCAGGGACTCTGGGCCGACGGCAAGCGCATCCGCGACGCCGCCGGCAAGGCCCTGCCCGACACCCTGGAAATCGGCCTGTTGGCCCAGGGTCGCCTGCTCGACGAAGAACTGCGCAAGATCCCGGCCTCGACGCCGGCCAGCGAACTCTATGCCCTGAGCCTGGGCGGCGATGGCCGCCAGGGCGTGTTCCTGCGCGAGGCCGATTACGCCGGCGACCTGCTCGGCCAGCGTTTCGCCGCTCGTGGCGTGATTCGCCTGGTCAACCACCGCGACCACTTCGGCGACCGCCCGCTGGCTACCCGGGAAAGCCTGTCCCGCGCCGTGCGCACCCTGGCCGAACGCAGCGGGCCGGAAGACCTGGTCTTCATCTACCTGACCAGCCACGGCTCCAGCGACCACCAGTTGGCCCTGGACATGCCCGGCCTGAACCTCGGCGACCTGCCGGCCGCGGAACTGGCCGAACTGCTCGCGCCGCTGCGCCAGCGCGACAAGGTGCTGGTGGTATCGGCCTGCTACAGCGGGGGCTTCATCCCGCCGCTGAAAGACGAACGTACCCTGATCCTGACCGCCGCGCGTGCCGACCGGGTCTCGTTCGGCTGTTCCGACGACGCCGACTTCACCTATTTCGGCCGCGCCTTGCTGGCCAATGCGCTGAACCGCACCGACGATCTGTCCAAAGCGTTCGAACTGGCGAAAGAGGAAGTGCGTCAAAGGGAGAAGGAGGAAGGTTTCGAAGCTTCGGAACCGCAAGCCTGGTTACCGGAACGCGTGCTCGCGCACTGGCGGACGCTGCGGGGGCAGCAAGCCGAGCGCGCGCTCGCGTCCCGGGAAGGAAAAACCGGCGAGGGCGCGGCGGGCAAATAGATACGCCGCGCACTACGCTCATTGGTGTGGAAGGGGAGAAACACACATGCACTCGACGCCCAAGCGCGTTCTGCTCGCCGGCGCGACCGGTCTTACCGGCGAGCACCTGTTGGATCGGATATTGAGCGAGCCGACCCTGGCCAAGGTCATCGCCCCTGCCCGCAAGGCGCTGGCCGAGCATCCGCGGCTGGACAACCCGGTCGGCCCGCTGGCCGAGCTGCTGCCGCAACTCAACGGCAGCATCGATACCGCCTTCTGCTGCCTCGGCACCACGATCAAGGAAGCCGGCTCGGAGGAGGCCTTCCGCGCGGTCGATTTCGACCTGCCGCTGGCGGTGGGCAAGCGCGCGCTGGAGATGGGCGCCCGGCATTACCTGGTGGTCAGCGCCCTGGGCGCCGACGCCAAGTCGTCGATCTTCTACAACCGGGTCAAGGGCGAACTGGAGCAGGCCCTGCAGGAACAGGGCTGGCCACAGCTGACCATCGCCCGGCCATCGCTGCTGTTCGGCCCGCGCGAGGAATTCCGCCTGGCCGAGATCCTCGCCGCGCCGATCGCCCGCATCCTTCCCGGCAAGTACCACGGCATCGAGGCCTGCGACCTGGCCCGCGCGCTCTGGCGCCTGGCGCTGGAGGAAGGCAAGGGCGTGCGCATCGTCGAGTCCGACGAACTGCGCAAGCTGGGGAAATGAGCCGCGGGCGGGTCCCGCCCTACATGCCGCCGCTGACGCCGAGGTTGAGGCCGATGGCGGTGGCCAGCGAGAACGGCAGCAACAGGGTGTCCAGCAGCGCGCTGCCCGGCAGGTCGAGCCCCGGATGGGCCGGCGCCTCCGCGCCGAAGCGTTCCATCGGGCAGCAGCCGCCGTGCAGGCTGTACCAGTCCAGCCGGGTGCCGGCGTAGACCACCGGCGCCCCTGGCTTGGCCGCATCCAGGGTGCGCACGGTGGCGCAACCGCCCAACTGCACCGCCAGGACCAGTAGCAGCACCCTACTCGTCGCTGACAAGGTGCTGTTCCCCCCAGCGCGGCAGCATGTCCTGGGGAATCCCCAGGGTGTTGAGGATTCGCGCGACGACGAAGTCCACCAGGTCCTCCACCGATTGCGGCTGGTGGTAGAAGCCCGGCGCCGCCGGCAGGATCACCGCGCCGAGGTTGGACAGCTTGAGCATGTTTTCCAGGTGGATACTGGAGAACGGCGCCTCGCGCGGCACCAGCACCAGCGGCCGGCGCTCCTTCAGGGCGACATCGGCGGCGCGCTCGATGAGGTTGTTGCAGGCCCCCGTGGCGACCGCCGACAGGGTGCCGGTGGAACACGGGCAGATCACCATGGCATTGGGCGCGCTGGAGCCGGAGGCCGGCGGCGCCATCCAGTCGTTCTGGCCGAACACGCGGATCTGTCCGGCGGCGGCACCGCAATATTCGGTGAGGAAGGCCTGCATCGCCTGCGGCTTGGCCGGCAGGGCCACGTCGGTCTCGGTGGCCATCACCAGTTGCGCGGCCTTGGAGATCAGGAAGTGCACCTCGCGCTCTTCCTGCACCAGGCAATCGAGCAAGCGCAGGCCGTACTGGGCGCCGGAGGCGCCGGTCATCGCCAGGGTAATGCGTTCCGGACCGCTCATTGCGCCCCTCACTCGGCCAGCGCCGCGGCCAGCTTGCCGTGCAAGCCGCCGAAGCCGCCGTTGCTCATGATCACCACTTGCGCGCCGGGCCTGGCCTGCTGGCGCACCTGCTCGATGATCGCCTCCAGGGTATCGCAGACCTGCGACGGTATCGCGCATTGCGCGGCGGTGGCGGCCAGGTCCCAGCCCAGGTTCGGCGGCGCGTACCAGAGCACCTGGTCGGCCTGGCGCACGCTGTCCGGCAGGCCGTCGCGATGAGCGCCGAGCTTCATCGAGTTGGAACGCGGCTCGACGATGGCGATCACCTGGGTATCGGCGCCAACCTGCTTGCGCAGGCCGTCGAGGGTGGTGGCGATGGCGGTCGGATGGTGGGCGAAGTCGTCGTAGAGGGTCACGCCCCGGACCTCCGCGACCTTCTCCATGCGCCGCTTGACGTTGCGGAACTCGCTGAGTGCCGCCGCGCCCTGGCTGGGCACCACGCCGACATGGCGCGCCGCCGCCAGGCTGGCGAGGGCGTTGGCGACGTTGTGCAGGCCGGTCAGCGGCCAGTCCACCTCGCCCTGGACGATGCCGTCGAACAGCACCTCGAAGCGCGAGCCGTCCTCGGCGAGCAGGCGCGCCTGCCACTGGCCGCCTTCGCCGGTGGTCTGCACCGGGGTCCAGCAGCCCATCCCGAGTACGCGCTCCAGGGCTTTCTCGGCGCTCGGGCGAATGATCAGGCCCTCGCCCGGCACGGTGCGCACCAGATGGTGGAACTGCCGCTCGATGGCCGCGAGGTCGGGGAAGATATCCGCGTGGTCGAATTCCAGGTTGTTCAGGATCGCCGTGCGCGGGCGGTAATGAACGAACTTCGAGCGCTTGTCGAAGAAGGCGCTGTCGTACTCGTCGGCCTCGACCACGAAGAACGGCGTACCGCCCAGGCGCGCCGAAACCCCGAAGTTCTGCGGCACCCCGCCGATCAGGAAGCCCGGGCTCATGCCGGCGTGCTCCAGAACCCAGGCGAGCATGCTGGTGGTGGTGGTCTTGCCGTGGGTACCGGCCACCGCCAGCACCCAGCGTCCTTGCAGCACGTGGTCGGCCAGCCACTGCGGGCCGGAAACGTAGGGCAGGCCCTTGTTCAGGACATGCTCCACCGCCGGATTGCCGCGCGACAGGGCGTTGCCGATCACTACCAGGTCCGGCGCCGGCTCCAGGTGGGCCGGATCGTAGCCCTGCATCAGCTCGATGCCCTGGGCTTGCAGCTGGGTGCTCATGGGGGGGTAGACGTTGGCGTCGGAACCGGTCACCCGGTGGCCCAGTTCCTTGGCCAGCACGGCCAGCGAGCCCATGAAGGTCCCGCAGATGCCGAGTACGTGGATGTGCATGCAGACTCCTGCAGATCAAGCCGTCGAAGGCGCTGTGAATGGGCGGCAGATTAGCACAGCGGAGGCGCCGGCCGCCCGGCGTCGCGGCATCAGACGACGCGGCGTCGGCGGGGTTCCCGCCGGCCTCGCGGCGGCCCGCCTGGAGACGTCCCGCCCGTCAGGCCTGGCCGCGCACCAGGCCGTGCCGGCGCAGCTTGCGATACAGGGTGTTGCGGCTGATCCCCAGTTGCTCGGCCACCCGGCTCACGTGCCAGCGCTGGCCGTCCAGCGCCGCCAGCAACGCGGCTCGCTCGGCGTCGTCCAGGCTGTTGCCCGCGGCCGGGGCGGGCGCCGCTGCGGCGGGCGGCAGCGCCGCCAGGGCCTGGCGGATATCCGCGGGCAGGTCGCGCAGGCCGACCCGGCCGTCCTCGCAGAGTGCCACCAGGGTCCGTAGCACCGTGCGCATCTGCCGGACGTTGCCCGGCCAGCGGTAGGCCAGCAGGCCCTGGCGAACCTCGCCGTCGAGCTGGATGCGCTGGCCCCTGGCTTCCTCGGCCAGCAGGTAGTCCAGCAGCTCCTCGCGGTCGCTGCGCTCGCGCAGCGGCGGCAGGCTCACGACCATGCCATTGAGGCGGTAGTAGAGATCCTCGCGAAAGCGTCCATCGGCGACCAGCTCGGCCAGGTCGCGGTGGGTAGCGCTGATCAGGCGCACGTCGACATCCTCTGGCTCGCCGCCCAGCGGTACTACCCGGCGCTCTTCCAGCACCCGCAGCAGGCGGGTCTGCAAGGCCAGCGGCATGTCGCCGATCTCGTCGAGGAACAGGGTGCCGCCGTCGGCCTGCTGCAACTTGCCGCGCATGCCCTCCTTGCGCGCGCCGGTGAAGCTGCCGCCGCGATAACCGAACAGTTCGCTCTCGATCAGGGTTTCCGGGATCGCCGCGCAGTTCAGCGCGACGAACGCCTGTTCCGCGCGCGGGCCGGCCAGGTGCACGGCCTTGGCGAAGGCCTCCTTGCCGGAACCGGTCTCGCCGTTGAGCAGCAGCGGCACGTCGCGCGCGTAGACCTTCAGCGCCCGGCGGAAATCGGCGGCCAGCTCGGCGTCGCCCAGGCACAGGCCGGGCGCGGCAGGCGCCGGCTTCGCTGCCGTGGGCACCGCCAGGCCCTGGGGTATCGCCCGCGGCGCGCCGCGCAGCATGGCATACAGGGTCCGTCCCTCGCGGGTGCGCAGCGGCCAGCTGGCGCTGGGTTGCGGCGAGGCGCGACCGAGCAGGTCGTCGAGACGGCAATCGAAGAAGGTCTCCACCGGCTGGCCGAGCAGGCGCTGGCGCGGACAACCGAGCAGGTTCAGCGCGCTCTGGTTCACCGCGCGGATCCGCCCGTCTTCCTCGAAGGCCAGCAGCCCTTCGCTGAACAGGCCGACATAGTCGCCCTGGACATGGAAGCGCAGCAGCCAGGAGCCCTCGAAGCGACGGAGGAAATAGCAGCCCTCGATGATCTTCGCCGACAGGTTGACCAGCGCCATGGTGTGGAACTGGCTCTGCCGCGAGACTTCCTGGCGCGCCGAAGACACGTCGAGCACCGCCATCAGCTCGCCCTGCGGATCGAACACCGGGCTCGCCGAGCAGGTCAGGCCGGTGTGGCGGCTACGGAAGTGCTCTTCCTGCTGGATGGTCAGGGCCTGCCGCTCGACCACGCAGGTGCCGATGCCGTTGGTGCCTTCGCAGGGCTCGCTCCAGTCGGCGCCGAGCCAGAGGCCGGCGTGTTCGAAGGTCTGGCGCTGGGCGTCGGCGTTGACGCAATTGAGGATCACCCCGCGGGCATCGGTGAGCAGTACCGCGTGGTCGTTGCCGGAAAGCTGCTGGTAGAGGCTGTGCATCTCGCCATCGGCGATCTCCAGCACCTGTTGCAGGCGCTCGCGGCGTTCGAGCATGCGCGCGTGCTCCAGCACCATCGGCGCCATCGGCTGGCCGGGATCGAGATGGTGCTGTTCCAGGCAGCGCAGCCAGGAGCGGGCGATGGACGGATCGGTCGCAGGGCCGCCCGGCGGGATCTTGCCCTGGGCGACGGTCAGCACTTGCCGCGCGTGGCGGCTCATGGAACTGGCAGGCATTGTTATGGTTCTCCGCGAGGGACGGGCCGTCTCTTGCCTGGGCGCGGTGGATCGGTCCGCGAGTCTCCGGACGGCTATCGGTGCAGCATCCAACAGGCCGGGGCGCAATGCAACGACGGACTGACCGATGAGTCATGCGCTGCGCCAAAAACGGTACAGAGTGTCACTCACGAGCGTCCCGCCCGCGTGACAGGGAGCGTTCGCAAGCTCCCCTGCGAAACCTTCAGGACGCTCTACTCCGGGCCTTTCGCCACTCTGGCCCGGCCCTTGCTCCAGGCTTACGACAAGCGCGACAGCGCGTCCTCCCCTAATAAGCACAAGAGCCAGGAGATACCATCATGCGTTACGCCCATCCCGGTAGCGAAGGCGCCATCGTTTCCTTCAAGGCCCGCTACGGCAACTACATCGGCGGCGAGTTCGTGCCTCCGGTCAAGGGCCAGTACTTCACCAACACCTCGCCGGTGAACGGCCAGCCGATCGCCGAGTTCCCCCGTTCCACCGCCGAGGACATCGACAAGGCCCTCGATGCCGCCCACGCCGCCGCCGACGCCTGGGGCCGTACCTCGGTGCAGGAGCGTTCGAACATCCTGCTGAAGATCGCCGACCGCATCGAGCAGAACCTGGAACTGCTCGCCGTCACCGAGACCTGGGACAACGGCAAGGCCGTGCGCGAGACCCTCAACGCCGACATCCCCCTGGCCGCCGACCACTTCCGCTACTTCGCCGGCTGCATCCGCGCCCAGGAAGGCTCCGCCGCCGAGATCAACGACAGCACCGTGGCCTACCACATCCATGAGCCGCTGGGCGTGGTCGGGCAGATCATCCCGTGGAACTTCCCGCTGCTGATGGCTGCCTGGAAGCTGGCCCCGGCGCTGGCCGCCGGCAACTGCGTGGTGCTCAAGCCGGCCGAGCAGACCCCGCTGGGCATCTGCGTGCTGCTGGAACTCATCGGCGACCTACTGCCGCCGGGCGTGCTCAACGTCGTCCAGGGCTTCGGCAGGGAGGCCGGCGAGGCCCTGGCCACCAGCAAGCGCATCGCCAAGATCGCCTTCACCGGTTCCACCCCGGTCGGCTCGCACATCCTCAAGTGCGCGGCGGAGAACATCATTCCCTCCACCGTCGAGCTGGGCGGCAAGAGCCCGAACATCTATTTCGAAGACATCATGCAGGCCGAGCCGGCGTTCATCGAGAAGGCCGCCGAGGGCCTGGTGCTGGCTTTCTTCAACCAGGGCGAGGTGTGCACCTGCCCGTCCCGCGCGCTGGTCCAGGAGTCGATCTACCCGGCGTTCATGGAAGAGGTGCTGAAGAAGGTCAGGGCGATCAAGCGCGGCGACCCGCTGGACACCGAGACCATGGTCGGCGCCCAGGCTTCCCAGCAGCAGTACGAGAAGATCCTCTCCTACCTCGACATCGCCCAGCAGGAAGGCGCCGAAGTGCTCACCGGCGGCAGCGTCGAGAAGCTCGAAGGCAACCTGGCCAGCGGCTACTACATCCAGCCGACCCTGCTCAAGGGACACAACAAGATGCGCGTGTTCCAGGAGGAAATCTTCGGCCCGGTGGTCGGCGTCACCACCTTCAAGGACGAAGCCGAGGCCCTGGCCATCGCCAACGACACCGAGTACGGCCTCGGCGCCGGCCTCTGGACCCGCGACATCAACCGCGCCTACCGCATGGGCCGCGGGATCAAGGCCGGTCGCGTGTGGACCAACTGCTACCACCTGTACCCGGCCCACGCCGCGTTCGGCGGCTACAAGAAGTCCGGCGTCGGTCGCGAGACGCACAAGATGATGCTCGACCACTACCAGCAGACCAAGAACCTGCTGGTGAGTTACGACATCAACCCGCTGGGCTTCTTCTAGTAGGACCCCGGACCGGCCGCGACCGCTCTTTCCCGGAGCGGTCGCGCCGGCTCGTGAAACACGCCGCCGAGGCTGACGGCGGCGTCCCTTCCACCTCCTCGCCAGGCCGATTGCAGAGCGGCTGGCATAGCTATTGCCTGCGTTCACCACGTACAGCACACCACCGGGAAAACCGGGGTCGATAACAACAAGATTGAGGTGAAAAACCCATGTCCCTCGAACAAACCGGCCATGCGCCCGCAACTTCCGGGGTCGACTTCGAAAGCGTCGACGCTGACTACTTCCAACACCGTCAACTGAAGAAAGGCGCCGCCGGCTGGGTCCTGCTGGTCGGGCTCGGCGTCGCCTACGTGATCTCCGGCGACTACGCCGGCTGGAACTTCGGCCTGGCCCAGGGCGGCTGGGGCGGGATGTTCCTCGCCACCCTGCTGATGGCCACCATGTACCTGTGCATGTGCTTCTCGCTCGCCGAGCTGTCTTCGATGATCCCTACCGCCGGCGGCGGCTACGGCTTCGCCCGCAGCGCCTTCGGGCCCTGGGGCGGCTTCCTCACCGGCACCGCGATCCTCATCGAATACGCCATCGCCCCGGCGGCCATCGCCTGCTTCATCGGCGCCTACTGCGAGTCGCTGTTCGGCGTCGGCGGCTGGCTGATCTACCTGGTGTTCTACATCGTGTTCATCGGCATCCACATCCTCGGCGCCGGCGAGGCGCTGAAGCTGATGTTCGTCATCACCGCGGTGGCGGCCATCGCCCTTGGCGTGTTCATTGTCGCGATGGTTCCGCACTTCGACTCGGCCAACCTGTTCAACATCCCGCAGACCGCGGCGACCGGCGCCAGCAGCTTCCTGCCGTTCGGCTATGTCGGGGTCTGGGCGGCGATCCCCTACGCGATCTGGTTCTTCCTCGCCGTCGAAGGCGTGCCGCTGGCCGCCGAGGAAACCAAGAACCCCAAGCGCGACCTGCCGCGCGGACTGATCGGCGCCATGTTGGTGCTTCTCGCCTTCGCCGCACTGATTCTGGTCGTCGGTCCCGGGGCTGCCGGAGCCAAGGAGCTGATGGGCTCGGGCAATCCCCTGGTGGAAGCGCTGGAGTCGGCCTACAAGGGTTCGACCTGGATGAGCCAGTTCGTCAACCTGGTCGGCCTGGCCGGGCTGATCGCCAGCTTCTTCTCGATCATCTATGCCTACTCGCGGCAGATCTTCGCCCTCTCCCGCGCCGGCTACCTGCCGCGCAGCCTCTCGCTGACCAACCGCAAGAAGGCGCCGGTACTGGCCCTGGTGGTGCCGGGGGTGATCGGCTTCGGCCTGTCGCTGACCGGCCAGGGCGACCTGCTGATCCTGGTCGCGGTGTTCGGCGCGACCATCTCCTACGTGCTGATGATGGCCGCGCACATCACCCTGCGCATCCGCCGCCCGGACATGCAGCGCCCCTACCGCACCCCTGGCGGCATCCTCACCTCCGGCGTAGCCCTGGCGCTGGCCTGCGTCGCGGTGGTCGCCGGCTTCCTGGTCGACCCGCGGGTCGTGGTCGGCGCGGTGGCGATCTACGCTGTACTGATCGGCTACTTCGCCCTGTACAGTCGGCATCACCTGGTGTCCGGCACCCCGGAAGAGGAGTTCGCCGCGATCCAGGCGGCGGAACAGGACCTGCGCTGAGAGCGACAACGACAAAGCCCGGCCCGCCGCATGGCGAGGCCGGGCACTGGAGACACACATGGCACGTTTCACCCATAGCGTCGGCGGCGAGACCTACCGCTTCGACAGCCTCAAGGACGTGATGGCCAAGGCCAGCCCCGCGCGCTCCGGCGATTTCCTCGCCGGCGTCGCGGCGAGCAACGACGGCGAGCGGGTCGCCGCGCAGATGGCCCTGGCCGACATCCCGCTCAAACACTTCCTCGACGAGGCGCTGATTCCCTACGAGGACGACGAGGTCACCCGCCTGATCATCGACACCCACCAGCGCGACGCCTTCGCCCCGGTGTCCCATCTCACCGTCGGCGGCTTCCGCGACTGGCTGCTCGGCGACGCCGCCGACGAGGCCAGCCTGCGCGCCCTGGCTCCGGGCCTGACGCCGGAAATGGCAGCGGCGGTATCGAAGATCATGCGTGTCCAGGACCTGGTCCTGGTGGCGCAGAAGATCCGCGTGGTCACCCGCTTCCGCAACACCCTCGGCCTTCGCGGCCGACTCTCCACCCGCCTGCAACCGAACCACCCGACCGACGACCCGGCCGGAATCGCCGCGAGCATCCTCGACGGCCTGCTGTTCGGCAATGGCGACGCGATGCTCGGGATCAATCCTGCCACCGACAGCATGGCCTCGATCTGCGCCCTGCTGGAGATGCTCGACGCGATCATCCAGCGCTACGAGATTCCCACCCAGGCCTGCGTGCTGACCCACGTCACCAGCTCCATCGAGGCGATCAACCGCGGCGTGCCGCTGGACCTGGTGTTCCAGTCGATCGCCGGCACCGAGGCGGCCAATGCCAGCTTCGGCATCAGCCTGAAGATCCTCCAGGAAGGCTACGAGGCCGGGCTCAGCCAGAAGCGCGGCACCCTCGGCAACAACCTGATGTACTTCGAGACCGGCCAGGGCAGCGCGCTCTCGGCCAACGCCCATCACGGCGTCGACCAGCAGACCTGCGAGACCCGCGCCTATGCGGTGGCTCGTCACTTCAAGCCGTTCCTGGTGAACACCGTGGTCGGCTTCATCGGTCCCGAGTACCTATACAACGGCAAGCAGATCATCCGCGCCGGCCTGGAAGACCACTTCTGCGGCAAGCTGCTCGGCGTGCCGATGGGTTGCGACATCTGCTACACCAACCATGCCGAGGCCGACCAGGACGACATGGACATGCTCCTGACCCTGCTGGGCGTCGCCGGGATCAACTTCATCATGGGCATTCCCGGCTCCGACGACGTGATGCTCAACTACCAGACCACCTCCTTCCACGACGCCCTCTATGCGCGCCAGACGCTGGGCCTGAAGCCGGCGCCGGAATTCGAGGACTGGTTGCAGCGGATGGGAATCTTCACCCAGGCCGACGGGCGCATCCGCTTCGGCGACGAGCTACCGCCGGCGTTCCGCCAGGCCCTGGCGCAACTGGCCTGAGGAGATGCCGATGAACGACAAGCACCTGCCCGACGCCAGCGCCGAGAACCCCTGGCTGCCGCTGCGCCAGCTGACCCCCGCGCGGATCGCCCTGGGCCGCACCGGCACCAGCCTGCCGACCCGCCCGCAACTGGACTTCCAGTACGCCCACGCCCAGGCGCGCGACGCCGTGCACCTGCCCTTCGACCATGCGGCCATCAGCGACGGCCTGCGCCAGCGCGGCCGCGACAGCCTGCTGCTGCACAGCGCCGCCGCCGACCGCCACGTCTACCTGCAACGCCCGGACCTCGGCCGGCGCCTCGACGAGGCCTCAGTGCAACGCCTGCGCGAACACGCCGCCGGCTACGACGGGCAGATCGACCTGGCCATCGTGGTCGCCGACGGCCTCTCCGCGCTGGCCGTGCAGCGTCACACCCTGCCCTTCCTCGAACGCCTGGAGGAACAGGCGCTGGCCGAAGGCTGGTCGCTGTCGCCGGTGGTCCTGGTGGAACAGGGACGGGTGGCGGTGGCCGACGAGATCGGTGAATTGCTGCGGGCGAAGATGAGTGTGATCCTGATCGGCGAGCGTCCCGGCCTCAGCTCGCCGGACAGCCTCGGCCTGTACTTCACCTGGGCCCCGCGGGTCGGCCTCACCGACGCCTATCGCAACTGCATCTCCAACGTCCGCCTGGAAGGCCTCAGCTACGGCATGGCCGCGCACCGCCTGCTCTACCTGATGCGCGAGGCCTGCCGGCGGCAGCTTTCCGGGGTCAACCTGAAGGACGAGGCGGAAGTCCAGGCGCTGGAAGGCGAGGCTCCGCGCACCGGCAACTTCCTCCTGGCGAGGGACTGAGCCTCCCGGCCGAAGGATGGGCCGGCGCGCGACGCCCCTCCTTCGGCCGATTCAAACGTTCGCTTGGATTGCGCTTTCCAGGGAGATTGGGCAGCATCGAAGCGTTGCTGGCATGCAGCCTGCATCGTCCCGGCAGCCCCTTCCCGCAATGCGAGGCCCGTCATGCGAATCGTGCAAGCCACCCTCGAACACCTCGACCTGCTGGCGCCGCTGTTCGTCAAGTACCGCGAATTCTACGGCATGCTCTCCTACCCCGAGTCCTCGCGGAAATTCCTCGAGAAACGCCTGCGCCGCAAGGAGTCGGTGATCTACCTGGCGCTGGCCGACGAAGAAGACCGGCTGCTCGGTTTCTGCCAGCTCTATCCGAGCTTCTCCTCGCTGTCGCTCAAGCGCGTCTGGATCCTCAACGACATCTACGTCGCCGAGGAGGCGCGCCGGCAACTGGTCGCCGACCACCTGCTGCAACACGCCAAGCAGATGGCCCGGGAAACCCATGCGGTGCGCATGCGTGTCTCCACCAGCGTCGACAACGAGGTAGCGCAGAAAGTCTACGAGTCGATCGGCTTCCGCGAAGACCAGGAGTTCAAGAACTACACCCTGCCGATCAGCGACGAACTAAGCTGAAGACAAAGGCACGGCACTTCCCAACCGATCGCTCAGAGCAGAGGCATCCATGGGTTCGCGCACCTGGCACTGGCCCGGCGTCCTGCTCGGCCTGCTCCTCGCCACGGCCGGCGCGCAGGCCGACACCCTGCGCGTGGCGACCCTCGACTGGGCGCCCTACGTCGGCCCCGACCTGCCGGGCAAGGGCCTCGCCAGCCGCATCCTCGACGAAGCCCTGGCCCTCGACGGGCACCGCGCCGAACTGGTGTTCCTGCCCTGGCAACGTGCCCTGAAAGAAGCCGCCGAAGGGCGCTTCGACGCCCTCATGCCGGCCTACCTGTCGCCCGAGCGGCGCGAACTGTTCCACGCCACCATCCCCCTGCTCGACTCGCAACTGGGCTTCTTCCGCCAGCGCGAGCGCCTGCTGCCGGTCAATCCCGCGCATCTGGAAAGCCTGCGTCCGTACCGCATCGGTGTGGTCCGCGGCTACGTCAACCGGGAGGATTTCGACGCCGACCGCAGCCTGACCAAGGACGCGGTAACCAACGACTGGCAGAACCTCGAGAAGCTCCTGCGCGGGCGTATCGACCTGGCCGTGGTCGATCGCTACACCGGCTACCACCTGCTGGCGCGCAACGTGCCGGCGCTGAAGGATCGCCTGGTGTTCATCGAACCGCCGCTGGAGGTCAAGCCGCTCTATGTACTGGTGCCGAAAAGACACGCCCGCGGCGCCGCCCTTGCCGCCAGCCTCGACCGCAACCTGCGCCTGATGCGTCGCAGCGGCCGGCTGGAACAACTGATCGCCGAAGCGCACCTCGAACGCAGCGGACAGACCCGCACGCTGGCCGTCGATCCGTTAACCGGCCAGGCCGACCAGCAGCGCAGCCCCGGCCAGGAGCAGGGCCAGGGCCAGCACGCCCCGTTGCAACCGGCGTGGCGCAAAGACCCGCTGGGGATGCGCTAGCGGCTTCTGCAAGGCCAGCCAGAATTCCGACAACGCTTCGAAGCGCGCCTCCGGACGCGGCGCCAGGGCCCGCGCCAATACCCCGTCCCAGCCGACCGGCAGGTCCGCCTGACGCTCGCCCAGCGGCTCGTAGCGGCATCCGCCGTCGCTCTCCGGGCAGGCGATCGACGGCCAGCGACCGCAGAGCAGCCAATAGAACAGCGCCGCCAGGGCAAACTGGTCGGCCCGGCCATCGAGCGCCTCGCCGCGACGCAACTCCGGCGCCAGCGGCACGCTGTCCGCAGGCAGCGCCTGGCGCGCCACGCCCGGCAGGATCGCCGCTGCCTCGGGGAGGAACAGCAGGCGCCCGCCCTCGTCCAGCAGGATCTGCCGCGGCGCCAGCCACAAGCCCTGTACACCGCGCCGCTGCAAGGCGCGAACCGCATCGATAAGTTGTTCCAGGAGGACCAGCGCGCATTGCGGTTCCAGCGGCAGGTGCGCTGGCGCCCAATCCAGCAGGCTGCGCATCGGCCAGCGCGGCGGAGCGAACAACTGGAAGGCATGACGACGCAACCGGGGCGACGACAATACTCGCGGCAGGCTCTCCGCACGGCAGCGCCGCAGTGCCCATTCGCGCTGCCAGAACGCTTCGTCGGCATCGGCCGCCGCGAGCAGCAGCAACGCCTCGCGTCCTTGCTCGTCGCAGGCGCGGAACAGCCGCCCGGGTGGGCCGAACGCGCAAGCCGCCTGCAAGGTCCAGCCATCCACGCAGTCGCCGGGGCACGCCGCGCCCAGCGCTGGCCAGCCGGTATGCCGTGGCGCCGCTGGGGCGCGCTCGAGCGCCCCCGGCAAGACCAGCGCCACCGCCCCCGGCGCATGCAGCAACGGCTGCTGCACGCCCTCCAGGCGCCCCGTGGTCAGCCCGGCACAACGTTCTCCGAGGGCGCGCAGGTCGGCCACTTCGAGCAACGGCTGGGGCGCCAGCACCAAGGGCTCGCCGGCCACCTGGGTCAGGTTGTGCTGGACCAGCGCCAGCTCCGCGCTGCTACCCAGCGGCTGGCCGCTCCCTCCCAGGCGCTGCAGGCTGCCCTGGCGATAACGCAGCAGGCCGACGGCGCCGCACTGGAGAAAGTGCACGCCCCCGGCATGGACCAGCAGCAACCCCGCCGCCAGCTCGAGCACGCCCGGCTCGCCTTCGCGGCGCCGGCGATACAGCTGCATGTTCAGCGAAGCCAGGACCTGCCGCGCCGCCTGCGCTTCCGGCCAACCCTCGGGGGTACAGGCGTAGTCGGCGAACAGTGCGTCGAGATGGCCTTCGATGGCCTGCACCACGTTGGCGCAACCGCGTCCCCAGAGCAGCGCCAGGAGAAACGCCGGAGCCCGTCCGGGGCGAGGCGCGAGCCATTCGGCGCGAACCCGCGCGGCCTGCCCCGGCAAGTCGCGCCCGGCGCCCAGGGCGAGACTGAGCGGTGGCTGGGCAAAAGGCTGGAGTGTCATCGCACGCCCTTCCCTGCTAGAAATTTCTCCTGTTCTTGCAGACTTTATGCCGACCAATTTCGGAAAAATTACCGAAACATCCTGCAATCAGTGGTTTTGCCGGGATCGCGACAAACAGCCCCCCACCCATCCGGACGCCCCCCTATAATGGCGGCCCTCTGCCGCTCAACGCGTTGTCTCCGCAGGTTGCTCAATGGACTTCAACCCAATCGATCTGATTCTCCACCTGGATACCTACCTGGCCATGCTGGTCAGCAACTATGGCGTCTGGATCTACGCCATCCTGTTCCTGGTGATCTTCTGTGAAACCGGCCTGGTGGTGACTCCGTTCCTCCCCGGCGACTCGCTGCTGTTCATCGCCGGCGCCATCTGCGCCACCGGCGGCATGGACCCATGGCTGCTCGGCGGGCTGCTGATGGTCGCGGCGATCACCGGCGACAGCACCAACTACGTGATCGGCCGGACCCTCGGCAAGCGGCTGTTCAGCAACCCGGACTCGAAGGTATTCCGCCGCGACTACCTCGACCGCACCCATGAGTTCTACGAACGCCACGGCGGCAAGACCGTGACCCTGGCGCGCTTCCTGCCCATCGTGCGGACCTTCGCGCCCTTCGTCGCCGGCATGGCGAAGATGCACTATCCGCGCTTCGTCATGTTCAGCGTGGTCGGCACCGTGGCCTGGGTCGGCGGCCTGGTGACCCTGGGCTACTTCTTCGGCAACGTGCCGTTCATCAAGAAGAACCTGTCGCTGCTGGTGATCGGCATCATCCTGCTGTCGCTGCTGCCGATGATCCTCGGCTTCATTCGCCATCGCCTGCAGGCGAGCGCCGCCAAACAGGCCAAGGCCCAGAGCGACTGAGCATGTGGTCGTTCCGCGCCTGGCGGCGCCGGCGCCTGCTGGCGCGCCACCCGGTGGCCGAAGAACTCTGGCAGCGGGTACGCCGGCACCTGCCGATCCTCGACGGCCTGGACGCCGACGAGGACCGCCGCCTGCGCGAGCGGGCCGTGCTGTTTCTCGCCGACAAGCACCTGACCGCACTCGCCGGCGTCGATCTCGACGACTTCGGCCGCCTGCTGCTGGCGGCGCAAGCGCAACTGCCGCTGTTGCACCTGCCGGAGCTGAACTGGTACCAGGGCTTCCACGAGCTGGTGCTGTATCCCGACGATTTCGTCAGCCCGCAGAAACACCGCGACGCCAGCGGCGTAGTCCATGAGTTCGACGACGAACGCAGCGGCGAGACCTCCCTGCAAGGGCCGGTGGTCCTGGCCTGGCCCGGCGTCGTCGGCGGGGGTGGCTGGGATGCCTACAACCTGGTGATCCACGAACTGGCGCACAAGCTGGACATGCTCAACGGCGACGCCAACGGCCTGCCGCCGCTGCACGCCGGCATGCGCATCGGCGACTGGGCGAGCGCCATGCAGGCCGCCTACGACGAGATGAACACCCTGCTCGACCGCGATCCCGACGCGCAGACCGCCATCGATCCCTATGCGGCGGAAGATCCGGCGGAGTTCTTCGCCGTTACCAGCGAGTATTTCTTCACCGCCCCGGATCTCCTCCACGAGGCCTACCCTGCGGTGTACCGGCAGCTCCAGCTCTTCTACCGCCAGGACCCGCTGCAACGCCTGCGCCGCCTGCAGGCCGAGCATCCGGACTACCGCGAGGCGGCGGGCGACACGACTAACGGCTGAATGCCGGTACATGGCATCGACAACCGAATATGCCTATAATCGCGGCCTCTTTTTTGGCCAGAAACCTCTGGAGTCCCCCATGAGCTACAGCAAGATCCCGGCCGGCAAGGACCTGCCGAACGACATCTACGTCGCTATCGAGATTCCGGCCAACCATGCGCCGATCAAGTACGAGATCGACAAGGACACCGACTGCCTGTTCGTCGACCGTTTCATGGCCACCCCGATGTTCTACCCGGCCAACTACGGCTTCATCCCGAACACCCTGGCCGACGACGGTGACCCGCTGGACGTGCTGGTGGTGACCCCCTATCCGGTCGCTCCCGGTTCGGTGATCCGCGCGCGTCCGGTTGGCGTCCTGCACATGACCGACGAGGCAGGCGGCGACGCCAAGCTGATCGCCGTGCCGCACGACAAGCTGAGCGTCCTGTACAAGGACGTGAAGGAATACACCGACCTGCCGGCCCTGCTGCTGGAGCAGATCAAGCACTTCTTCGAGAACTACAAGGATCTCGAGAAAGGCAAGTGGGTCAAGGTCGAAGGTTGGGGCAACGCCGACGCCGCCCGCGCCGAGATCACCAAGGCCGTGGCCGCGTTCCAGAAGTAAGCGCGCCTCGCCGAAAAGAAGCCCCGCAGCCGCGGGGCTTTTTCATTCTCCCTCGCCGACCGCCAAGGTCGGTCTCGCCACCCCGCTCCGCTCAGTCGACCGTCGCCACGCTCTCCAACCGATATCCGTAGCCGTAGATGGTCAGCAACTGCCAACCGCGCTCGGCGGTCAGGCCAAGCTTGTTGCGCAGGCGATAGATGTGGGTATCCAGCGGCCGCGAGGACAACACTTCCTCGTGGGGCCAGAAGCGCTCGTAGAGATATTCCCGCGATAACGGCCGTCCCAGGTTGGCGAACAGGCAGCGGGCCAGGCGGTATTCGCGCTCGGTCAGGCTGATCGGCGCGCCGGCCCGGGTCACGGTCAGCTCGGCATCGTCGAAGCTGAGGTCGTTGAAAGTCTGCACCTCATGCTGCGCGGGACGCGTTCCCCCGTGGCGACGCAGCACGGCGGCTACCCGCGCCTTCAGTTCGTTGGGCCGGAACGGCTTGCTGACATAGTCGTCGGCGCCGCTGTTCAACGCCTGCACGATGTCCTGTTCGGCGTCACGGCTGGTCAGCATGATCGCCGGCGGAGGCGCATCCAGATGCTCGCGGCTCCAGCGCAGCAATTGCAGGCCGCTGAGGTCCGGCAACTGCCAGTCGAGGATCAGCAGGTCGAAGGTTTCCCGCTTGAGCTGCTTGAGCAGGTCCTCGCCACGGGCGAAACGGTGCACCGTCCAGGCCTGTTCGCCCTGCGCGGGTATCTGCTGCAGGGTCTGCTCGACCCGGTCCAGTTCGGCCGACTCGTCGTCCAGTATCGCGACACGCATAAAAGCTGGTCCTGTTCAATCGGGCTAACGCCCCTTTTTCGCTCCAGGAACGGCGAATTACGTACAAATCTGAAGAATTGTGACGAATCTCTCTGGTCGCGACCAGCCCTTGATAGCCTGATTCCAAATAGCCATTAAGCGGGACGAAGAGCCCGTGAGCCAGCGCCAGCCTGACCTATCAAGGAGTCGTAGCCATGGGTTTCCGGCCAGTTAGCCAACGTTTGCGTGACATCAACCTGCAGGCCCTCGGCAAGTTTTCCTGCCTTGCCCTGGTCCTCGGCCTGGAATCGGTGAGCCATCCGGCCGGTCCGGTCCAGGCCCCATCGTTCAGCCAGGGCACCGCCAGCCCGTCCTTCGCCACTCCGCTCGGCCTCGACGGCCCGGCCCGCGCCAGGGCCGAGATGTGGAACGTCGGCCTGTCCGGCGCCGTCAGCGTGCGTGACGAGTTGCGCTGGGTGTTTTGAACGCGACGAATCTGAAATAGCGCGGAAGAATCTGAAGAAATATGGCAAATCTCACAGCAGACAAATCGCGCTTGGTAGATTTCCAACCGCTGAGTAGGCCAAGGAGCAAATGGATTGCTCCGACACAGGGATGTGTAAACCCGCTCCGGCGGGCCGTGGGACGAGACCACTCGAACCACAGTCAGGGGTCGGCAACGGACGATCGCCCCAGGCAACCGAGCCAATCCCCCCAGGGCTGGCTTCGACACACGGATGTGTCATCTCCCCTTCCTTGTTCGAATCATCCCCTCCCGCTATCCGGACGCCTCGATCCGCGTCCCACCCTGGATCTGAAAAGGACCTCATCATGAAGCAATACGGAGCAGAGTTCTTCGGCACCTTCTGGCTGGTATTGGGCGGCTGCGGCAGCGCAGTACTCGCCGCCGGCGTACCGGAACTGGGAATCGGCTACCTCGGCGTGGCCCTGGCGTTCGGCCTCAGCGTGCTGACCATGGCCTATGCCATCGGCCCGATCTCCGGCGCCCACCTGAACCCCGCGGTATCGGTAGGCCTGTGGGTCGGCGGGCGCTTCCCGGCCAGCCAACTGCTGCCCTATATCGTCGCCCAGGTCCTCGGTGGCCTCGCCGCCGGCGGCGTGCTGTACCTGATCGCCAGCGGCAAGGCCGGCTTCGACCTGGCCGCCGGCTTCGCCTCCAACGGCTACGGCGAACACTCGCCGGGCGGCTACTCGTTGCAGGCCGCGCTGGTCAGCGAAGTGGTACTCACCGGCATGTTCCTGCTGATCATCCTCGGCGCCACCTCCAAGCGCGCGCCGCAGGGCTTCGCGCCGATCGCCATCGGCCTGACCCTGACCCTGATCCACCTGATCAGCATCCCGGTCACCAACACCTCTGTGAACCCGGCGCGCAGCACCGCGGTCGCCCTGTACGTCGGCGACTGGGCGGTTTCCCAGCTGTGGCTGTTCTGGGTCGCGCCGATTCTCGGTGCGGTACTCGGCGCCCTGGCCTATCGCCTGATCGGCGACAAGAACGACTGAACCGAAGCGCCTGACCCAACCGCCAGGCGCTGCGGCCGAGGAAACGACAAGGGAGCCTGCGGGCTCCCGATGTCGTTGCAAGGATTGCGAAACCGGCGCCCGATCAGGCAGATTGCAGCCTGACCGGACCGCCAGCGATACCTGACCCGCCGCCCAGTGAAGCCTATGACAGCCCTCGCCCTTACTTCCCGATCCCTCTTCCCGGCTTGCGCCGCCCTGGCGCTGGGCGGACTGTTGACGCTGCTCGCCGGCTCCGTCGCGGCCGCGCCGGCCAAGACGAAACGGCCGCCGTTCATCGAGCAGGGCGAAACGTGCCTGCCCCAGCCGCTCCCCGCCAGCGTGCTCTATCTCGCCGGCGACGCCTGGAAGCTCGACGCCAAGGGCAACCAGACACCCCTGGAAGAAGGCATGGACATCGACGAACTGGAAGGCGTCAAGACCTCTCCGACCGCCTTCGTCAGCCTGCTGCTCGGCGACGGCAGCCGCATCGTCCTGCCCTCCAGCTCGGAAGTCACCCTGCACCTCGACGAGGACACCGGCATTCCGCAGATCGCCCTGCGCGCGGGGCAGGTCGAGTCCTATGTCCTGAAGAGAAAGAGCGATCACGACCGCTTCCAGGTGCTGACCCCGGTCGGCGTACTGGGCGTGCGCGGTACCCACTTCCGCGCCCGCACCGAAGACGGCCAGGCGCTGACCGAAGTGCTCGACGGGCGCGTCGCGGTGAACCGCGAGCTGACCAGCGACGACCTGCCGCTCAACGGCAGGCGCCCGGCCCGCAAGGCGGCGCAGGCCGAGCCGGACGAGGACGTGCTGGTCGACGCCCGCCGCGGCCTGAAGGTCAAGCCGCAGGGCGAGCTGACGCCGGTGGACCTGCTACCCGCCCCGCAATTGCGCGGCCAGGGCGGCGAGCACGGCGAGTCGCCGGTTTGGAAGCTCTATCTTGCCCCGCTGCACGGCGCCAAGCGCTACCGTGCCCAGGTAGCCAGCGATCCAGACTTCCTGCGCATCCAGCAGGAGCGTTTCTCGAGCACCCCGGAAGTCAGTTTCAGCGGACTCAAGGCGGCCTTCTACCACGTCCGTCTCTCGGCCTTCGACAACGACGGCCTGGAGGGCGAGACCAGCGTCTACGACATTCTCTACTACCCGCGAGGCGGCAGTGCCCGATAGGGCGCCGGGGCCTCGCCGATGAAAGCGCTCGACCGCCAGGACGAGCCCAGCCAGGCGCAGCGGCTGTTCCGCGGCCTGGTGCGCGAATGGCTGCTGGTCAGCCTGCTGCTCCTTCCGCTCACCGCCGTGCTTTCGCTGAGCAGCGGCCTGCCGCTGAACAACCTGCTCTACGACCGCCTGCGCAACCTCGCCCCACTGGCCGTCGATCCGCGCATCCTCGTCGTCGCCATCGACGACCGTAGCCTGGAAAGCCTCGGTCGCTGGCCCTGGCCGCGCAGCGTCCACGCCGAGCTGCTGGATCGCCTGGCCGCCGCCGGCGCACGCAGCGTACTGCTCGACGTGATCTTCAGCGAACCCTCCTCCAATCCGGACAGCGACCGCCAGTTGGCAAGATCGCTGTGCCGGGCCGGCAACGTCCTCCTGCCACTGCTGCGCGAAAGCGTGCCGCGCTACGGCGAACCGCCACGGGAGATACCGCCGACCGCGCCGCTGGCCGGCTGCGCCGCCGGCATCGGGCATATCAACGTCGAAGCGGACAGCGACGGCACGGTGCGCAGCGTCTACCTGCGCGAAGGACCGCTCGGCCAGCCGCGCCCGCTGCTCGCCTGGCAAGCATTCGCCGATGCCGGCGCCATGCCCATGCCCATGCCCGGCCTCGACGACATGCGCAACCTGCCCGGCTGGCAGCGTGACCACGCCATCCGCATTCCCTTCATCGGTGCCGACGCGGGCTTCCCCAGCGTGCCCTACGTCAGCGTGTTGCGCGGCGAGGTGCCAGACAGCCTGCTGCGCGACCGCCTGGTCCTGGTCGGCGCCACCGCGCCGGGCCTCGGCGACCGCTATGTCACCCCGCTGTCGGCCAGCCTCGGCACCACGCCGGGGGTGGAGATCCAGGCCAACATTCTCAACGGCCTGTTGCAGCAGCGCACCGCCGTCGACCTGCAACCCTGGCTCGCCGCCCTGCTCTCCGCCGCCAGCGTAGCGCTGCTGCTCGGCCTGATGCTGTTCCGCTCGCGCCACGCCTTGCTCCTCACCCTGGCCTGCGCGGCCCTGGCCCTGGGTCTTTCCTGGGCGCTGCTGCTCAACGGCTGGTGGTGGTCGCCGCTGGCCAGCCTGGTCGGCCTGCTGCTGGCCTACCTGATCTGGAGCTGGCGCCGGCTGAACGCGGTGCTCGCCTACTTTGGCTGGGAACTGGCGCGTCTCGACCGCGAGCCCAAGGTGCTGCCCGAGCGGGCCAGCCCCCCGCGCGCCGGCAACGATCCATTGCAGAACCGCATCGCCGCCCTGGAGCAGGCGGTCAGCCGCACCCGCGACAGCCGGCGGTTCATGGCCGACGGCCTGGAAGGCCTGCCGGTGGCGACCCTGATCTGCGACCCGCAGGGGCAGATCCTGCTGGCCAACCGCAAGGCACGCGACCTGTTCGGCGGCGAGCTGCGCGGCGCCGAACTGCGCCAGTGCCTGGCCGAACTCGGCCATCCGAGCCTCGCCGGCGGCGCCCGCCCAACGCTGGAAACCCTGGAAGCCATCGAGTTCCGCGACCATCGGGAACGCGACCTGCGCCTCGACCTGGCGCGCCTGCTGCCGGTCGAAAGCGAAACCGCCATCGGCTGGCTGGTGAGCCTGATCGACCTGAGCGCCGAACGCGATGCCGAGCGCCAGCGCGCCACCCTCCTGCGCTTCCTCTCCCACGACCTGCGCGCGCCGCACTCGGCGATCCTCGCCCTGCTCGACGTTCGCCCCGCCGAGGACGAAGCCGGCCAGCAGGTCTACCGACAGATAGAGCAGCAGGTCCGTCGCGCCCTGGGCCTGACCGACGCCTTCGTGCAACTGGCCAAGGCCGAATCCGACGCCTACCGCTTCGAAGCGTGCATGTTCACCATGTTGGCGATGGACGCCGCCGACCAGCTCTGGCCCCTCGCGCAACAGAAGGACATCGACCTGCGGCGCGACTGGGACGACGAGCAGGAACCGATGGTCTGGGCCGACCCCGGCCTGCTCACGCGCGCGCTGTTCAACCTGCTGGAGAATGCGGTCAAGTACAGCCCGGCGGGGACCGTCGTCAGCCTGAGCATCCGCCTCGAAGGCGACTGGCTGAGCTGCCGGATCGTCGACCAGGGCAAAGGTATCGCGGCCGCCGAACTACCGCGCCTGTTCAGCCAGTACCAGCGCTTCGCTTCCGCCGAGGGCAGCACCGGCCTGGGCCTGGGGCTGGCCATGGTCAAGACGGTGATCGACCGGCACGGCGGCAGGATCGGTTGCCAGAGCCAGGTTGGCCAGGGCACCACTTTCGAGATTCGCCTTCCGCTGCTGAAAGGCGAGGAATAACCGCTACTGGCGGAAGTCGGGTCTTCCTCCAACTTGCATTGGTCTCGAAGTTCGGAATATCCAGGCGGCCGGACTATTCCGCTTCCCGTCTATCGAAACGGCAACTGCCTTCCCTCGTGAAACTCCGCAGGGGGAATCGACGCGTCCCCAACATAGGCACCAGCGAGCGCGACATGGCCGCGTTCCCGCAGCGGAACCAAGGCGCTGCGCCAGCTCCAGGGCTGCCCTGGAAGTCTCGATAACTTCCATCTTTTAACGATAATTCGTAGGAAGTTTCCCAACAATATAAGTAACTAATCTCAAAAAGAGCCCACTGGAAAAACCAGCCAATAACTCCCGGTAATCTACCGCGCTCATGCGATCCCCTACGCATAACAGCAAACGGCTCAACTTCCAGTGAAACCATGATCGACATAGACAGACTGAGCAAACGCTTTTCCGGCCGGACGGTGGTAAACGACTTGAGCTTCCGCATCGACCGGGGAGAGATCGTCGGTCTCCTCGGCCCAAACGGAGCGGGCAAGTCGACCACCCTGAAGATGCTTTCCGGCTTCCTCGCGCCGAGCGCCGGCAGCATACGCATCTTCGGCTTCGACATGCAGGACAAGGCGCGCCAGGCGCAGAAGCTGATCGGCTACCTGCCGGAGAACGCTCCCAGCTACGGAGAAATGACGGTCGAGGGCTTTCTCGCCTTCGTCGCGTCCATCCGCGACTACAGCGGACGGGAAAAACGTCGGCGCATCGACAGCGCCATGGACTGCATGGAGCTGCGGGATGAGCGCAGGAGCATCATCGAAACCCTGTCCAAGGGCTTCAAGCGTCGCGTCGCGCTGGCCCAGGCGATCCTCCACGATCCCGAGCTGCTCCTGCTCGACGAGCCCACCGACGGCCTCGACCCGAATCAGAAGCACCAGGTCCGGCAACTGGTGAAGAACCTCTCGGAAAGCAAGATCGTGGTGATTTCCACGCACATCCTCGAAGAAGTCTCGTTCATGTGCAGCCGCGCCCTGGTGATCAACGGCGGCCGCCTGCTGGCCGACAACACCCCGGGCGAACTCAGGACCCGCAGCCGCTACCACCATGCCGTCAGCCTCAGCATCGAAGCACCGGTAGACCCGCTGGCCATCGCCATGCTCCCCGGCGTCGCCGGTATCGAAGGACGCCCCGACCGAGCCGGCACCCTGACCATCCTGGCCCGCCCCGGCGCGCAGATCCTTCCCGCGCTCAACCGCCTGATCCACGGCAACGGCTGGCGGGTATCCGGGTTGCGTACCGAACACGGCCAACTGGAAGAAGTGTTCCGCCAACTGACCCGAGAAACCCCCGCATGACCGCCATCGGCACCATTTTCAGACGCGAGCTGGGCAGCTACTTCGCCACGCCGCTCGCCTATGTGTTCACCCTGATCTTCCTCGTCCTCTCCGGCGTGGCCACCTTCTACCTGGGCGACTTCTTCGAGCGCGGCCAGGCCGACCTGGCGCCGTTCTTTTCCAGCCTGCCCTGGCTCTACCTCCTGCTGATCCCCGCGCTGGCCATGCGCCTGTGGGCCGAGGAGCGCAAGTCCGGCTCCATCGAGATGCTGATGACCCTGCCCGTCTCCCGCGCCACCCTGGTCACCGGCAAGTTCCTGGCGGCCTGGTTCTGCGCCGGGCTGGCGTTGCTGCTGACCTTCCCGATGCCGCTGACGGTGAACTACCTCGGCTCGCCCGACAACGGCGCGATCATCGCCGGCTACCTGGCCGGCTGGCTGCTGTCCGGCGGCTACCTGGCCATCGGATCCTGCATGTCGGCGCTGGCGAAGAATCAGATCATCGCCTTTGCCCTGACCGTTCTCGTCTGCCTGCTGTTCGTCGGCGCCGGCACTCCCCACGTGCAACAGGCGCTCTCCGGCTGGCTTCCGCAATGGTTGCTGGACGGCATTGCCTCGCTGAGCGTGCTGGTCCGTTTCGAGGCGCTCGGCCGGGGCGTGCTCGACGTCCGCGACCTGGCCTACTTCTTCAGCCTGATCGTCGCCTGGCTGGTCGCCACCACCATCATCATCGACCTGAAAAAGGCGGCGTAGGAAACACCCATGAAACGAACCCTGTACTCGGGCGTCGGCCTGCTGCTGGTCGGCCTGCTGTTCCTCGCTTTCAACCTGCTGTCCAGCCTGCTGCTGCGCGACCAGCAGTTCGACCTCACCCAGCAGAAGCTCTACACCTTCAGCGCCGGCACCCAGGAAGTCCTCGACAGCCTCGACGAACCGCTCAACCTCTACCTGTTCTTTTCGAAAAGCCGCGCCAGTGACCTACCCGCCCTGCGCAACTACGCCCGCCGCGTCGAGGAAGTGCTGGACCTCTATGCACGGCGGAGCCATGGCAATGTCCGATTGTTCGTGATCGATCCCCTGCCATTCTCCGACGACGAGGACCGTGCCGCGCGCTTCGGCCTGCAGGCGCCGCCCATCGGCCCGAATGGCGAAGCCATCTACTTTGGCCTGGCGGCCACCAACCCGACCGACGGCCTCCAGGTGATCCCGTTCTTCTCGCCGGAAGAAGAGCCGCTTCTGGAATACGATCTCAGCCGCCTGGTCCAGGCGCTCGCGCAACGGGAGCGCACGGTAGTCGGCCTGATGAGTTCGCTGCCGATGACCGGGCAGGCGCCCACCGACGGGCAGTCGGGCAGCAGGCCGTGGGCGATGATGGACAAGCTCTACCAACAGTTCGACATCCGCACCCTGGGGCTCGCCTCGACGGAAATCCCCGCCGACATCTCGGTGTTGATGCTGGTGCACCCCAGGCAATTGTCCGAACAGACCCAATACGCCATCGACCAGTTCGTCCTGCGCGGCGGCAAGCTGCTGGCCTTCGTCGATCCTCTGAGTCTCGCCGATGCGGACGGCGGGAAAGGCTCCGACCTGGCCCCGTTGCTGCGTTCCTGGGGCGTCCAGTTGCGGCCGGATACCCTGCTGGCGGATGCCTCGTTCGCCATGATCAAACCCAACGCCGAACGTCGCCCGGAGCGCAATCCGACCTGGCTGCACCTCCCCGGCGACACGTTCCCCCACGACAACGTGCTGACCACCGGCCTGGAAAGCCTCAACCTCGCCAGCGTCGGCCTGCTCGAACCTCTCGGCGGAGCCTCGACGCGCTTCATTCCGTTGCTGCACAGCTCGGCGCACAGCATGCCGCTGTCGCTGGAGCGCTTCCGCCAATCCTCGACGGAGCAGCTCAACGCCACCCTGGTCCCGACCGGAGAACGCTACGTGCTGGCCGCCAAGGTCGAGGGGCCGGCGACGAGTGCCTTCCCCGCGGACCGCGGGAAGCAAGGCGAAGGCCTGACCGACAGCGCGAACATCCATGTGCTGTTGGTCGCCGATACGGACCTGCTGAGCAATCCGCTCTGGCTCCAGGAACAGCCCGGCCACAACGAGCCGCAGGTATGGGCGGACAACGACCTGTTCGTCGGCAATGCCCTCGACTATCTCTCCGGTTCGGACGCGCTGATCGACCTACGCTCGCGAGGCCATACGAAGCGCCCGTTCACCCGCGTGGAAGCGCTCCGACGCGAAGCCGGGATGCGCGCCCAGGAACAGCTCAACGCGCTGCAGCAGAGCCTCAACGATACCGACAAGAACCTGCGGGCCCTGCAGCAATCGATGGACGACGGCGACCAGGAGGTGACTCCGGAAATGGAAGCGACGCTGCGCCGCTTCATTGATGACAAATTGCGCATCCGCCAGCAACTCCGTCAATTGCAGTTCCAACTGAATGCCGATGTCGAGCGCCTGGCGGAACAGGTGAAACTGGCCAATACGGTCCTGCTGCCGGCGCTCCTCACCCTGCTCCTCCTGCTGCATTGGAGCTGGCGCAGCATGCGCCGGAGGAGGGGCTGACATGCGCCTGGGTAGCATAGCGGGACTCGCTCTCGCCCTGGCGCTGTTCGCCGGAACCTTGGGCTGGCTCCACGAACGGCAGCAACCGCCCGCGCAACCGCCTGCGAGCCGCGCCTGGCTGCCAGGGCTGAAACCGCACCAGGTGACCGCGCTGTGCATCGCCACCCCCGGCCAACCGACGATCCGCGCCAGGCGCGATGGCAAGGACTGGACGCTCGCCAGCAAGGACGGCTATCCCGCCTCGGGGGAAACCATCCGGCAGCTGTTGCGCAGCCTGGCCGACGCGCGCCTGCTGGAGGAAAAGAGCGCCTCGCCGGAAAACCGCGAGCGCATGGGACTCTCCGACCAGGGCAAGGGCCAGGCCAGCCGGATCACCCTGGAGCGCGGCGACGCGCCGCCGCTGGTTCTGTTGCTGGGCAAGCGCACCTCGCAGGGCGGGCAGTTGGTCAGGCAGGCCGACGATGAGGGGGCCTGGCTGATCGACCGAACGGTCGGCCTGCCGGTCAACGACCTGGCCCTGCTCGACCCTCGGTTGACCGACCTGCCATTCGAACAGTTGCGCGAACTGACCCTGTCCTATGGCAACGGCGTACGGCTGAACATTTCCCGAGCCAGTGAAAAGGACGATGGCATCCGCCTGCGACAGTTCCCATCCAGGCCACAGTTGATGGGCGAGGCGGAAGCCGAGCAGGCCGCACGCCTGTTCGCTGCGCTCAGGCTGCTGGAGGTCGCGCCGGCCAAGGCTTCGCGGCAAAAACCGCTGCTGACCTTCACGCTCAAGAGTTTCGCCGGCGGCACGCTGCAGGGCCAGCTTCTGGAACTGGAGCGCCAGTACTGGTTGCAACTGACCGACAGCAAGGGCTTCGCCGACGGGCAGGTCTCAGCCGTCAAGGGTTGGCGCTACCGCGTGGAGGGTCTGAGTCCGGATACCGCTCCCGCGCCCCAGCTACCCAAGGCATCGCCGGTGAAGAAAAGCAAGCCGGCCAAGCCCTCGTCGCCCAAGTGCTGAGCGCTCTCGCCAGGCGCCGCTCGCAGCCGGCGAAATAGAGCCCCGCGGGATGCTGGGCAGGACCGGCCGAGTTTGCTAGAGTAGCGCCTCCTTCACGAGCCCTCGGCTCGTCGATGCAGAATTCCTAAGGCAGGCGCGGCTTATCAGAAGTAAGCCAACCCCACCCCAGAAAAGCCGGCCACAAGCCGGCTTTTTTAATGCCTCCGCACAACCCCAGCCAACCGCCGTTCGCTAGGCCTCCAGAAGCTTGCGGAACAGCCCGGCAAGTGTCGCCTGGCGCTCGAAGCCGATACCAGGCGATTGTGGCAATCCCGCCAATCCCGAGGAAAACGGCAGGGCACCGGCGAAATCGTCGAATGGCCGGAAAGCCGACGGCGTAGCCTCGGCCCAGCCCAGGCGCAGGGCCGCCACCAGGTGCAGGCTGAACAGGTAGCCGGCGTGCGGGCGGAAGGCCGCGCGCGGCCAACCCCGGGCGCACAGGTGGTCGAGTATCGCCAGGTAGCCCGGCAGGCCATAGCAATGCACGGGGTCGAAGACCAGCACGTCACGCTCCCGCCGCAAGCCGCCATAGAGGTCCAGCAAGCGAGCTTCGGCCAGGGAGAACAAGGCCTCGCCGGCACCGATGGGCCCCGGATAGATATCCGCCACTTCGGCCTGGGTAGGGAAATCGTGGGGGTCGCAGATGTCCTCGAACCACCACAACCCCAGCGGCGCCAGGGCTTTCGCTGCGTCGACGGCGCCCCCCGCGTCGTAGCGGTTCATCGCGTCGACCGCCAGCCGCGAAGCGTCGCCGAGAACCCGCAGCGCCCTGTCGATACGGCGCCGGTCCTGGTCCAGCCCGGCCGCGCCGATCTTGATCTTGGCGTGGGTGTAGCCGAGATCGACGAAGCGCCGCAGCTCCTCCTCCAGGCGTCCCAGGTCGTCGTGCGGATAGGGGTAGCCGCCGCCGGCGTAGACCGGTACGCGCTGCGGATAGTCTTCCGCCAGCCCCAGGCGTCGCGCCAGGAAACGATGCAGCGGCAGGCCGGCGGCCTTGGCCGCGGCATCCCACAGGGCCATGTCCAGGGCGCCCACCGCGACGCAGCGTTCGCCGTGGCCGCCGGGCTTCTCGTCGCGCATCATCAGGTCCCAGGCACGCAACGGATCGATGCCACTGCCGTCGTCGCTCGCCAGGCTGTCCGCCGGAGCCCCCAGCAGGCGCGGGGCGAAACGCTCGCGGATCAGCCCGCCCTGGGCGTAGCGCCCTACCGAGGCGTGGCCGTAGCCGACCACACGCCGACCGTCACGCACGGCATCGGTGAGCACCGCCACCAGGCTGGTGCTCAAACCACCGGTGGCAGCCGCCACGCCGGCGTAACGGGAAAGGGGAATACTGCGTTCCCGGACCTCCTGGATGCGCATCGCCTGTCGGCTCCTCCTCGCTGGACCTCTCTCCACCTTAGCCAAGGCCGCCGCCATGGTCGTCCCGATCGGTCGTAGCGACCTTCCGCCGATTTGCCCGGCCCCCGCCCCTCTGCTAGTGTCGCGGGGTTTTGTACACCTCGCCGAGACTCCCCCGATGGCCCGCAAGAAAACCCTCGATTTCGAACAGTCCCTCACCGAGCTGCAAACCCTGGTGGAACGCCTGGAAAGCGGCGAGCTGTCGCTGGAAGAGTCGCTGGGCGCCTTCGAGCAGGGCATCCGCCTGACCCGCGAATGCCAGACGTCGCTGAGCCAGGCCGAACAGAAGGTACAGATCCTCCTCGAACGCGACGGCGAACTCAGCGAAGCGCCGTTCGATGCGGAAGGCGACGAGGCATGATCGCGGCCTACCAGGCGCGCTGCCAGGCGCGCGTCGATGCCGCCCTGGACGCCCTGTTCGTCGCTCCCCGCGAAGAACTGCAACGCCTCTACGAGGCGATGCGCTACAGCGTGATGAACGGTGGCAAGCGGGTTCGCCCGCTGCTCGCCTACGCCGCCTGCGAGGCCCTCGGCGGTGCGCCGCAGCGCGCCGACGCCGCGGCCTGCGCGGTGGAGCTGATCCATGCCTACTCGCTGGTCCACGACGACCTGCCGGCAATGGACGACGACGACCTGCGCCGTGGCCAGCCGACCACCCACCGGGCCTTCGACGAGGCCACCGCGATCCTCGCCGCCGACGGCTTGCAGGCGCTGGCCTTCGAAGTGCTCGCCGACACCCGGCGCAATCCGCAGGAACATGCCGTCTGTCTGGAAATGCTCACCCGCCTGGCGCGCGCCGCAGGCTCCGCCGGCATGGTCGGCGGCCAGGCGATCGACCTCGGCTCGGTCGGCGTGGCCCTCGACCAGGCGGCCCTGGAAGTCATGCACCGGCACAAGACCGGCGCGCTGATCGAAGCCAGCGTGCGCCTCGGCGCCCTCGCCAGCGGTCGCGCCGAGCCCGCCGCGCTGGCCGCCCTGGAGCGCTACGCCGAGGCGATCGGCCTGGCCTTCCAGGTGCAGGACGACATCCTCGACGTGGAAAGCGACACCGCCACCCTCGGCAAGACCCAGGGCAAGGACCAGGCGCACAACAAGCCGACCTATCCCGCCCTGCTCGGCCTGGAGGCCGCCAAAGGCTATGCCCTGGAGCTGCGCGACCAGGCCCTGGCCGCCCTCGACGGTTTTCCGCCGAGCGCCGACCCGCTGCGCCAACTGGCCCGCTACATCGTCGAGCGACGCAACTGACCGACGGGTCGTCGGAAGTCCCCGGCAAAGGTAGGGGCTCCCTTGCTTGGGCGCGGCCGGTGCATCAGGTAAACTGCTGGCCTCTCCGGATTGCATAACGACAGCCTGATGCCCAAGACGCTCCATGAGATTCCCCGCGAGCGCCCCGCCACGCCCCTGCTCGACCGCGCCTCTTCGCCGGCCGAACTGCGCCGGCTGGGCGAGGCGGACCTGGAAACCCTGGCCGACGAGCTGCGCCAGTACCTGCTGTATACCGTCGGCCAGACCGGCGGTCATTTCGGCGCCGGCCTCGGCGTGGTCGAGCTGACCATCGCCCTGCATTACGTCTTCGACACTCCGGACGACCGCCTGGTCTGGGACGTCGGCCACCAGGCCTATCCGCACAAGATCCTCACCGAACGCCGCGAGCTGATGGGCACCCTGCGCCAGAAGAACGGCCTGGCGGCCTTCCCGCGCCGCGCAGAGAGCGAGTACGACACCTTCGGCGTCGGCCACTCCAGCACCTCCATCAGCGCCGCCCTGGGCATGGCCATCGCCGCCCGCCTGCAAGGCAAGGAGCGCAAGTCGGTGGCCGTGATCGGCGACGGTGCGTTGACCGCCGGCATGGCCTTCGAGGCACTCAACCACGCCTCGGAAGTCGACGCCGACATGCTGGTGATCCTCAACGACAACGACATGTCGATCTCGCACAACGTCGGCGGGCTCTCCAACTACCTGGCGAAGATCCTCTCCAGCCGCACCTATAGCAGCATGCGCGAGGGCAGCAAGAAGGTGCTCTCGCGCCTGCCCGGGGCCTGGGAGATCGCCCGGCGCACCGAGGAATACGCCAAGGGCATGCTGGTCCCCGGCACCCTGTTCGAGGAACTCGGCTGGAACTACATCGGCCCGATCGACGGCCACGACCTGCCGACCCTGGTGGCTACCCTGCGCAACATGCGCGACATGAAGGGCCCGCAGTTCCTCCATGTGGTGACCAAGAAAGGCAAGGGCTTCGCCCCGGCCGAACTGGATCCGATCGGCTACCACGCGATCACCAAACTGGAAGCTCCCGGCAGTGCGCCGAAGAAGACCGGCGGCCCCAAGTATTCCAGCGTCTTCGGCCAGTGGCTGTGCGACATGGCCGCCCAGGACGCGCGCCTGCTCGGCATCACCCCGGCGATGAAGGAAGGTTCCGACCTGGTGGCCTTCAGCGAACGCTACCCGGAACGCTACTTCGACGTCGCCATCGCCGAACAGCATGCCGTGACCCTGGCCGCCGGCATGGCCTGCGAGGGCATGAAGCCGGTGGTGGCGATCTACTCGACCTTCCTCCAGCGCGCCTACGACCAGTTGATCCATGACGTCGCCGTGCAGCACCTCGACGTGCTGTTCGCCATCGACCGCGCCGGCCTGGTCGGCGAGGACGGCCCGACCCACGCCGGCAGCTTCGACATCTCCTACCTGCGCTGCATCCCCGGCATGCTGGTGATGACCCCCAGCGACGAGGACGAGCTGCGCAAGCTGCTCACCACCGGCTATCTGTTCGATGGCCCGGCCGCGGTGCGCTATCCACGCGGCAGCGGCCCCAACCATCCGATCGATCCGGACCTGCAACCGGTGGAGATCGGCAAGGGCGTGGTCCGTCGGCGCGGCGGCAGGGTCGCACTGCTGGTCTTCGGCGTGCAGTTGGCGGAGGCGATGAAGGTCGCCGAAAGCCTCGACGCCACGGTCGTCGACATGCGTTTCGTCAAACCCCTCGACGAAGCCCTGGTACGCGAATTGGCGGGCAGCCACGAACTGCTGGTGACCATCGAGGAAAACGCCGTGATGGGCGGCGCCGGCTCGGCGGTCGGCGAGTTCCTCGCCAGCGAGGGCCTCGAAGTCCCGCTGCTGCAACTGGGCCTGCCCGACTACTACGTCGAACACGCCAAGCCCAGCGAGATGCTCGCCGAATGCGGCCTGGATGCCGCGGGCATCGAAAAGGCAGTACGCCAGCGTCTCGACCGGCAGTAGCGCCAAACCCAGCAACAACGGCGGATAACCGCGTTGCGGTTATTCGCCCTACCCCCCAATTGCCCGTAGGGCGAATAACGCCACCGGCGTTATCCGCCGGTACAGCGCGATACCGGCAAGCGTTCAGCGCGCCCCGGCGAGCGAGCGGCAGAGTTTCTCGGTCGCCGCCAGCATGGCGAAGCTCGGCCGCTCGAGGTTCTTGTCTTCGATCCGGTACAGCTGTCCGCGCCGCGTCGCCGCCAGCGCCGGCCATTGCCGCCAGAGTTCGAGCTGGGCGTGACTGCCGGCGACGATGACCGCCGGATCCCGCGCCAGAACCGCCTCGACGCTGACCTGCGGCGCCGGCTGCGGCAGGTCGCCGAACAGGTTCTCGGCACCGCAGACGCGCAGCGCATCGCTGATCACCTGGCGTCCGCCAATGGTGTACAGCGGCCGGTCCCAGACCTGGTAGAACACCTTCAGCGGCTTGTCCCGCCGGTAGCGCTCGGCCAGGCGCCGCATGCCTTCGCGGAACCTGGTCGACAGCCGCTGGCCGGCCTCGGCCTCGCCCAATGCCTCGCCCAGCGCAGCCAGTTGCAGGGCCAGTTCGTCGAGGCTGTGCGGTTCGGCGATGAAGAGGGCGATGCCGAAGTCCCGCAGGCGCTGCAACTGCGCCTCGGGCACGCTGCCGGGCCAGACCAGGATCAGGTCGGGCTGCAGTTCCAGCAGGCGTTCGAGATTGACCTGGCCGTAGCGGCCGACGGAAGGCAGGTCGCCAATCGCCGCCGGACGCTCGCCGCCATCCAGCACGCCGACCAGGCGGCGCGCTGCGCCGAGTTCGAGGACGCTGTCGGTCAGCGAAGGCGCCAGGCTGACCACCCGCTGCGCCGCCCCGGCGGAAAGGCTGAGGAGCAGGCAGGCGAGCAGCCAGAACGAGCGCATCAACCGAGTTGACGCGGAATACGGTAGAGCCAGAACAGCACCAGGCTGGTGACCCCGAGCAGGATCAGCGCAACGCCGTTGAGCCCGGCGAACACACCCGGCACGCCGATCCAGGCCGGCAGGCTGGCGCCGAACAGGGCCTTGCGGCGCACCTGCGCCAGACGGGTCCAGGCGGCGGCTTCCTCCGTAGTATCCAGCGCTTTCTGGGTGGCGATGAGACCACGCTTGTAGGCACCGAACAGCGGCAGGTTGACGAACATCGACAGCAGCGCGGCGATGAACAGCGGCATCGCCAGGCCATGGGGAAGGGGTTGCAGTTCGCCGAGGAAGAACTCGACCAGGATCAGCGGCAACAGCGCCAACGCCAGTTGCAACCACCAGGCACGTCCCAGCGCGCCGCGGGCTTGCTGGCGACTCACGTGGTTTCCGCCTCGCCCTGGTGCAGGCTGCCGAGCATGTGCCCGAGCTTGCCGGCCTTGGTCGCCAGGTAGCGCCTGTTGTGCTTGTTCAGGCCCCTTTGCAGCGGCACGCGCTCCGCCACGGTGATGGCGTAGCTTTCCAGCGCCTTGACCTTGCGCGGATTGTTGGTCATCAGGCGCAGGGAGGAGACGCCCAGGTGCGCGAGCATCGGCTGGCACATGGCGTAGTCGCGCTGGTCAGCGCCGAAACCCAGTTGCAGGTTCGCCTCGACGGTATCGGCGCCGGCATCTTGCAGCTCGTAGGCGCGGATCTTGTTCAGCAGGCCGATGCCGCGACCTTCCTGGCGCAGGTAGAGGAGCACGCCGCGGCCCTCCTCGGCGATGGCGGCAAGCGCGCCTTCCAGCTGGAAACCGCAATCGCAGCGCAGGCTGAACAGCGCGTCGCCGGTCAGGCATTCGGAATGCAGGCGGCCAAGCACCGGCGCGCCATCGGCGATGTCGCCCATGCTCAGGGCTACATGTTCCTTGCCGCTCTCCTCGTCGAGGAAGCCATGCATGGTGAATTCGCCGAAGGGAGTCGGCAGTTTGGAGGCGGCGACGAACACGACGGACACCGGGGAACTCCTAGGGAAACGGAAGTCCGCCATTGTACCAGCAGCGTCCGGCGCCCGGTCAGCTCGAAATGCCGCAAATACCTATCGAGATGGACGATGAATAGAACCCGGGGTTATGAGCGAGCGACATTCAATGCTTGGCCTCGATAAGCAGCATCCCCTGTTCCTCGCGCCAACGCACCCGGTTGAGGAAACTCATGCCGAGCAGGGCTTCGGTCGGATAGCCACCCTCGATCACCGCCGCCTCGACGCCCAGCAACTCGATACCGCCGATCTTCACCCGGTCCAGGGTCACCCGCCAGCCGCGCGAGGTGCCGCTGGCGGTGGAGGCGACCATCGGCTTGCCGTCCACCCGGTAATCGATACCCAGGCGGCGCGCCTCGTTCTCGTTCATGGCGATGCTGGTGGCGCCGGTATCCACCAGGAACTGCATGTTCTGCCCGTTCACCGAGCCAGCCACCCAATAGTGCCCGCCCGTACCGCGGGCGATGCTGAAGCTTTGCCGCTGCGGCGCCGAATAGCCCGCCTCGTTGTATTCGCGGCTCAGTTCGTAGGTGCGCTCGACGCCGTCGATCCGCAGCACCGCCTTGCGGCTGTCGGCGCTGACCACCTGGACGCCCTGCGGGCCGGTCTGGCCGACCCTGACCAGCTTGCGCTGGCCATCGACGTTGAGTACCGCCGCGCCGGGGAACAGGCCGACCACGAACACCTGGGGCGCGGCCAGCGAGGACAACGCGAGAACGCTGGAAAACAGGGCGACGCACAGCCGCAGCATGATCACTCCTTGGGTGGCAGGATTGCCTTCAACGGCGCATAGGGCCAGTTCCAGCGGGCGAAGATCCGCTCCAGCTCGCCGCTGGCATGCAACTGCCGCATGCGCCGGTCGAACAGCGCCAGCAGCTCACGGCCCCTGGGGGAATCGGAGAAGCCAAGATACAGCGGCAAGCGAGTGACGTCGGTGATGCGGTACTCAGCCGCCAGCGCTCCGGCCCCTGCGAGCATTTCCTCCAGTTCCGGGCGCGAATCGATGAAATAGTCGACCCGGTGGTTGAGCAGCATCGGCAGCGCCGAGGTGCGGCGCTGCAACTCGCTGTGCGGGGTCAGGGTAGGGAAATAGCGGGCGAAGGCGTAGCCACGCATCCATGACAGGCGGAACCGGCTCAGGCCCTCCAGCGGCGGCGGCGGATTGTCCTTCAGGGAAAGCACGGCGA
The DNA here is from genome assembly GCF_037574965.1 of Pseudomonas sp. KBN12P06040. NCBI lineage: Bacteria > Pseudomonadati > Pseudomonadota > Gammaproteobacteria > Pseudomonadales > Pseudomonadaceae > Pseudomonas > Pseudomonas sp. KBN12P06040. The sequence continues at coordinate 1,003,162 of NZ_JBBELS010000001.1, read as the reverse complement.
TCGGATCGACGTCATAGGGCCAGCGAGGGTAAAGCGCTTCGTCGATTTCCCCGCGGTAGGCGCCGACCCAGGCGTCGGCCTCGCCGCGCAGGACCAGGCCGACCGCCCGGGTATAGGGCTCGTTGGCGATCCGCAGGCGTACCCCGGCCGGCTCGTAGACGGCCCGCAGCAGGTCCCAGGCCACCCCGCGACCGTCCTCCTGGGTGTAGCGCGTCCAGGTTTCGCTGACCACGCGGATCTCGCCCACGGAGGGTTCGGCGGAAGCGACGCCGGGCAGCAGCCACAGGCAGCAGAACAGGACGAGCAGACGCATGGGAGGCCTCAGACCAGCCAGTGTACCCATCCCCAGACTAGACCCTGCATGACCAGCCAGGCGAATACCCCGGCCAGGACGTCGTCGAGCATGATCCCGACGCCGCCGTGCACGTTGCGGTCCACCCAACTGATCGGCCAGGGTTTGAGAATATCCACGATGCGGAACACGATGAAGCCGATCAGCAGCCACCACCAGCCCTCCGGCACCAGCCAGAGGGTTATCCACATGCCGACCATCTCGTCCCAGACGATGCCTTCGTGGTCGTGCACGCGCAGGTCGTCGGCGACCTTGCCGCACAGCCAGAAGCCGAACAGCATGGTCACTCCCAGCATCAGCCAGTAGCCCCAGTCCGGCAGCATCTGCCACAGCGGGATGAACGGGATGGCCACCAGCGACCCCCAGGTGCCCGGCGCCTTGGGCAGGGTGCCGGAGCCGAAGCCGAAGGCGAGGAAATGCCAGGGATTGCGCCAGACCGACGGCGGCACCGGCTGCGCCGGCGCCTGATCAGGATGCTCAGTCACGTTGGGTTCCGAAATGTTGGTAGCCGGCCACGGCCGGTATGAGTTCCCTTCCATCGGCGTCGAGCAGGTGCACCCCCTGCCCCGCCTCGACCCGGCCGATGACGGCCATGGCCGGCCACGCGGCGCGAATCTCGCCAAGGTACGCAGGCGGCAGGGTGAAGGCCAGCACGTAGTCGTCGCCGGCGGCCAGTTGCTGGCGCAAGGCTTCCTCGCCGGCGAGCAGGCCGCTCAACGCGGCGCTTGCCTGCAAGCGCTGGCATTCGACCAGCAGGGCGACGCCGGAAGCGCGGGCGATATGCCCGCAGTCGGCGAGCAGCCCGTCGGAGATGTCCAGGGCGGCGCTGGCCTTGCCGCGCAGGGCGAGGCCCAGACCGAATTGCGGGGCCGGCGTCCAGTAGCGCGCCAGCAGCGGTTCGGCCACCTCGGCGGGCGCCGATCTTCGCTCCAGCACCAGTTCCAGCGCCGCTCCAGCCTCGCCGAGCGGGCCCCCGACGCAGAGCAGGTCGCCCGGGCGCGCACCGGCGCGGGTCAGCGCCTGGCCGGCCGGCACCCTGCCGAATACGGTCAGGGTCATGCTCAGCGGGCCGCGCGTGGTGTCGCCGCCGACCAGGGCCAGGCCGCACTGCCGGGCCATGGCGTCGAGGCCGCGGGCGAAGCCCTGCAACCACTCGGCGTCGGCCTGCGGCAAGGTCAGGGCCAGGGTGAAGGCCAGGGGCGCGGCGCCCATCGCCGCCAGGTCGCTGGCGGAGACCGCCAGGGCGCGCTGGGCAAGAAGGAAAGGGTCGCAACCGGCGGGAAAATGCACACCTTCCACCAGGGTGTCGGTGGAGACCGCCAGCTGTTCGCCGGCAGGCGGCGCCAGCAAGGCACAGTCGTCGCCGATGCCGAGGGCCACCTCCGTCGCCGGCGCCGCGCAGGCGGCCGCGGCGAAGAAGCGGCGGATCAGCTCGAACTCACCCATGACGCCGCCGGCGCGGGATCAGCGCTTGCCGCCGCGCAGCTCGGCGGCGCGCAGGCGCGGCGCCAGCTTGTCGAGCACGCCGTTGACGAACTTGTGGCCGTCGGTGGCGCCGAAGGTCTTGGCCAGCTCGATGCCCTCGTTGATCACTACCTTGTAGGGCACGTCGATGCGGTTGCGCAGCTCGTAGGTGGACAGCCGCAGGATGGCCAGCTCGACCGGGTCGATCTCGGCCAGCGGGCGGTCCAGGCAGGGCTCGAAGGTGGAGTCCAGCTCGCTCTTCTGCCGCGGCACGCCGTGCAGGATCTCGTGGAAGTAGGCGCCGTCGACCTCGGAGAAGTCGTTGTCGGTGCGGAACTGCGCCTCGATCTCGTGCAGTGGCTGGCCGGCGATCTGCCAGGAGTACAGGGCCTGGACGGCCAGGCTGCGGGCCTTGCGGCGAGCGGCGGTCTTGCCTTTCGGCGGCTTGGCTGCCGGGTTGCCGCTGTCTTGATTGCTCACTTGGCCTCCAACTGCGCCAGCAGGCTGACCATTTCCAGGGCCGACAGCGCGGCTTCGGCGCCCTTGTTGCCGGCCTTGGTGCCGGAGCGCTCGATGGCCTGCTCGATGGAGTCGACGGTGAGGACGCCGAAGGCGACCGGGATGCCGAACTGCAGGGACACCTGGGCCAGGCCCTTGGTGCACTCGCCGGCCACGTATTCGAAGTGCGGGGTGCCGCCACGGATCACCGCGCCGAGGGCGATGATGGCGTCGAAGCCGCCTTGCTGGGCGACCTTCTGGGTCACCAGCGGGATCTCGAAGGCACCCGGGGCGCGGATGATGGTGATCTCGCTTTCAGCCACGCCGTGGCGGACCAGGGCGTCGACGGCGCCGCTGACCAGGCTTTCCACGACGAAGCTGTTGAAGCGGCCGACCACCAGGGCGTAGCGGCCTTTGGGAGCAATGAAGGTACCTTCGATGGTCTTCAGGGTCATGAGCAGGTCTCATCTGTTAAAGAGCCGGGGCGCCGTTGCGCCCCGAGCGAAAAGGGTCGAAAGGTCGGTCCAGCATAGCGCCCGCCGCGATCTTGCACGCGGCGGGCGGGACAGGCCTTATTCGGCGGGCAGGTATTCTACAACTTCCAGGTCGAAACCGGATATCGCATTGAAGCGCATCGGCGCACTCAGCAGGCGCATCTTGCGCACGCCGAGGTCGCGCAGGATCTGCGAGCCGGCACCGACGGTGCTGTAGGTGGTGGTGGCCTTGGGCGCCGGGGCCGGCGCCGAAGCGATCTCGCGGACATGGGCGAGCAGGTCGTCGCCACCGATCTGGTGGCCGAGCAGCAGCACCACGCCGCTGCCCGCCTCGGCGACCTTGGTCATCGCCGCGCGCAGGCTCCAGCGGCCCGGCTGGTTGACCTGCAGCAGGTCGCGCAGCGGGTCCATGTTGTGCACGCGGACCAGGGTCGGCTCTTCCGCGCAGACCTTGCCGAGGGTCAGCGCCAGGTGCACGTCGCCCTCCACCGAGTCGCGGTAGGTGATCAGGTTGAAGTGGCCCAGTTCGCTGTCCAGCGGCTGCTCGGCGATGCGCTCGACGGTGCGCTCGTGGATCAGCCGGTAGTGGATCAGGTCGGCGATGGTGCCGATCTTGATCCCGTGCTCGGCGGCGAACGCCTCCAGTTCGGGCCGGCGAGCCATGCTGCCGTCGTCGTTCATCACCTCGCAGATCACCCCGGACGGTTCGAACCCGGCCATCCGCGCCAGGTCGCAGGCCGCCTCGGTGTGCCCGGCGCGAGCCAGGGTACCGCCTGGCTGGGCCATCAGCGGGAAGATGTGGCCGGGGCTGACGATGTCGGCGGCCACGGCGTTCTTCGCCGCCGCAGCCTGCACGGTGCGGGCGCGGTCCGCGGCGGAGATGCCGGTGGTGACGCCCTCGGCGGCCTCGATGGAGACAGTGAACTTGGTGCCGAAGCCGGAGCCGTTGCGCTGCACCATCAGCGGCAGGCCGAGGCGCTCGCAACGCTCGCGGGTCATCGGCATGCAGACCAGGCCGCGGGCATGCTTGACCATGAAGTTGATGTCTTCGGTGCGGACGCATTCGGCGGCCATGATCACGTCGCCTTCGTTCTCGCGGTCCTCGTCATCCATCAGGATGACCATCTTGCCTTGGCGGATGTCTTCGATCAGTTCGTCGATCGTGTTGAGTGCCATGGGCACCCCCTTATGCAATTCGTGGGTTACTTGAGAAAACCGTTCTCGGCGAGAAACGCTTCGCTGATGCCGGAGGCGCTGGGCTCGGCGGCCTTGTCGCCAAGCAGCAGGCGCTCCAGGTAGCGGGCCAGCAGGTCGACCTCGAGGTTGACCCGGCGTCCGGGCTGGTACTCGGCCATGATGGTTTCGCTGAGCGTATGCGGGACGATGGTCAGCTCGAACTCCGCGCCGTTCACCGCGTTCACCGTGAGGCTGGTGCCGTCGACGGTGATCGAGCCCTTGTGCGCGATGTACCTGGCCAGTTCGCGCGGGGCACGCACGGTGAACTGGATGGCGCGGGCGTTCTCCTCGCGCTTGAGCACCTCGCCGACGCCGTCGACGTGGCCGCTCACCAGGTGTCCGCCGAGGCGGGTGGTCGGCGTCAGGGCCTTTTCCAGGTTCACCCGGCTGCCCACCTTCAGGTGCTGGAAGGCGGTGCGCGCCAGGCTCTCGCGGCTGACGTCGGCCCAGAAGCCATCGCCGGGCAGTTCCACCGCGGTCAGGCAGACGCCGTTGACCGCGATGCTGTCGCCAAGCTTGACGTCGCCCAGGTCGAGCTTGCCGGTGGCGATGTAGACCCGCAGGTCGCCGCCCTTGGGCGTCATCGCGCGGACGCTGCCGATCGATTCGATTATGCCGGTGAACATGCGACCTCCCGTTTTTCCGCCGCACAGGCGCGCAGCATGGCCGGCGCGACGCCGAGCGGCCTGCGTGCCATAGCGCGGGTATTCCAAGATGAAGACATATGACGAACTCCTGTTTCGTGAAAAACAGGGCTTTTTGGATCGAAGGGGATCTTGCGGGCGCACAGGGTACGCCCAGGCAGGCAATCCCGTTCTCTCTTTATCCGGACTATGACCGTCGGCCCCGGAATCGCACCGGGTCTGCTGACCTTGTCGTCCGGCGGTGGCCGGTCCGGCAAGCGCTCGCGGGCTAGGCGCCTTGCGCGCCATTACCGCCGGTGGGGACTTTCACCCCGCCCTGAGAACGTTACGGCCACCGAGATGGCCGTGTGGCGTTTTACCACAGTTGCGCCGCTTGTGCATCGTTCGCCGCGTCGCCGCGCAGCGAAGTTCAAGCGTCCCGCGGATGGGGCCGCGCGGTGACCAGCCAGTCGTCGCCCACCGCGCGGATGTCGTCGATCCGCAACTGCGCCGCATCGGCCATCCGCGTCAGCGGCCAGTCGAGCAAAGGACGGGCGCTGGAGCCGAGGAACTTCGGCGCGACGAACAGCCGGTACTCATCCACCAGCCCCAGTCGAGCGAAGGCGCCGGCCAGGCGGGGGCCGGCCTCCACCAGCACTTCGTTGGCGCCGCGCGCCGCCAGTTCCACGAGCAACTTGTGCAGGTCGACATGCCCCTCGGCGGAGGGCAGCGCCAGCAGTTCGTGACCGGCGTCCTGGAAGCGTTCACGCGCCGAGGCGGCGGCGCAGGTCGCCACCAGTGCCGGACCGGCCTGGTAGAACGCCGACTCCAGCGGCACCCGCAGGCGCCCGTCGACCAGCACCCGCAACGGCTGGCGAGCCGCGGCGAGCGCGGTAAGCTCGGCGTTCAGGCCCAGTTCGTCGGGGCGTACGTTGAGCCGCGCATCGTCCGCCAGCAGCGTATCGGCGCCGGACAACACCACGCTGGAGCGAGCGCGCAAGCGCTGCACCGCCGAACGCGCGGAGGGCCCGGTGATCCACTGGCTTTCCCCGCTGGCCATGGCGGTGCGCCCGTCCAGGCTCATCGCCAGCTTGACCCGGACGAACGGCAGGCCATGTTCCATGCGCTTGATGAAACCGATGTTGAGTTCCCGCGCCTCGGCTTCGAGGACCCCGCTCTGCACCACGATGCCGGCCTGCATCAGACGCAGCAGGCCGCGACCGGCGACCTCGGGGTTGGGATCCTGCATCGCCGCGACCACCCGCGCCACCCCGGCGCCCACCAGCGCGTCGGCGCACGGCGGGGTGCGGCCGAAGTGGCTGCAGGGCTCGAGGGTCACGTAGGCGGTGGCGCCGCGTGCATTCTCGCCGGCCTGGCGCAGGGCATGGACCTCGGCGTGCGGCTCGCCGGCGCGGACGTGCCAGCCCTCGCCGACCACCTGGCCGTCCTTGACCAGCACGCAGCCGACGCGCGGATTCGGATGGGTGGAGTACAGCCCCTGGCGCGCCAGTTCCAGGGCGCGGGCCATGTACAGCGGGTCGGCGGCGTTCATTCCTTGGCCGGCTCGCGGGCGAGGCGTTCGATCTCCTCGCGGAATTCGTTGAGGTCCTGGAAGCGCCGGTAAACCGAGGCGAAGCGGATGTAGGCGACTTCGTCGAGCTTCTGCAGCTCGGCCATCACCAGTTCGCCCAGCACCCGCGACTTGATCTCGCGCTCGCCGGTGGCGCGCAACTGGTGCTTGATGTGGCCGATGGCCGCTTCCAGGCGCTCGACGCTGACCGGACGCTTCTCCAGGGCGCGCTGCATGCCGGCGCGCAGCTTGTCCTCGTCGAACGGCTGGCGGCTGCCGTCCTGCTTGATCAGGCGCGGCATGACCAGCTCGGCGGTCTCGAAGGTGGTGAAGCGTTCGCCGCAGGCCAGGCACTCGCGGCGCCGGCGCACCTGATCGCCCTCGGCGACCAGTCGCGAGTCAATCACTTTGGTGTCATGGGCACCGCAGAAGGGACAATGCATGGTGCTGATACAGGCGTAGCTGAAGGAAGCCGCATGGTAGCGCATCCGCGCCCGACCGAGCACCCGCAGAATCGACCGGCGCCGGCACGATGGGAGAGGCGGGAAGAATCGGACGTTGCGGCCTACGCGAAGCGCGACAAGAATCACACTTTGCGCTATACAAGCGCCGCCCGGATTCCACCGCTATGGAGTAGCCCATGACCCTGCGCTCGATCGCCCTGCTGGCCGTCCTTCTCCTCGCCGCTTGTTCCAGCGACAAGCCGAAGCCTGCGCCAACGCCGCAAGCTTCGCGCAGCGTGACCATGGTCGAGCCGGTGCTGCCGGCCCACCTGCGCGAGCTGAGCGGAACGCTGAGCAGCATCCAGGGCAGCCTGCCACGCGGCAGCGAGGTGCAGATGGCACTGCTGGTGATCGACGAGCGCGACCGCCCACAGCGGCTGCTGGCCAGCGAGACGGTGCTGGCCACCGGCGAACTCATGCCCTTCCGCCTGCCGTTCAACCCCGAGTCCTTCCCGCCGGCCGGTGGCGCGCTGCGCGTCGAACTGCACGCGCGGGTGATCCAGTCCGGCCAGTTGGCCTGGCGCCTGCATCCGTTGCGGATCGCCCAGCCGACCACCCAGTCCCTCGGCGAACTGCGCCTGGTACGCGCGCCGTGACGGCACCCCAAGCCCTGACCCAGGCGCTGGGCGAGCTGCTCGGCGACGCCCGGCTCAGCGCCACCGCGCTGCCCGGCACCGACCTGCGCCTGTGGCTGATCGACGCGCAGAACATGGACCGCCAGTTCAACCCGGAGGAAACCCGCCGCATCCTCGAAGAGCCGCCGTACTGGTGCTTCTGCTGGGCCAGCGGGCTGGTCCTGGCGCGCTGGCTGGCGGAGCGCCCGCAGTGGGTCCGCGACAAGCGCGTGCTGGACTTCGGTAGCGGCTCCGGGGTGGCGGCGATCGCCGCGGCCCGAGCCGGCGCCGCCGAGGTGGTGGCTTGCGACCTGGATCCCCTGGCGCTGGCAGCGAGCCGGGCGAACGCCGAACTGAACGGAGTGGAGCTGAGCTATTCGGCGGACTTCTTCGCCGAGGACGATCGCTTCGACCTGATCCTGGTGGCCGACGTGCTCTACGACCGCGCCAACCTGCCGCTGCTCGACCAGTTCCTCAGCCGCGGCCGCCAGGCGCTGGTCGCCGACTCGCGGGTCCGTGACTTCCGTCATCCGCTGTACCGGCGCCTGGACGTGCTCGACGCCTGTACCTGGCCGGACCTCGCCGAGCCCGCCGAATTCCGCCTGGTCAGCCTGTATCACGCCGAACGCGGGCAAGCCTGAGGCACGGGCTTGTTTGCGCGCGGCGCGCCCCCACTTATAGTGGTCACCACCTTGCGTTTCCGAGAATCGACATGAGCGATACGCCCTACATCTTCGACGTCACCGGCGCCAACTTCGAGCAGTTGGTCATCGAGAACTCGTTCCACAAGCCGGTCCTGGTGGACTTCTGGGCCGACTGGTGCGCCCCGTGCAAGGCGCTGATGCCGCTGCTGGCGCAGATCGCCGAGTCCTACCAGGGCGAATTGCTGCTGGCCAAGGTCAACTGCGACGTCGAGCAGGACATCGTGATGCGCTTCGGCATCCGCAGCCTGCCGACCGTGGTCCTGTTCAAGGATGGCCAGCCGGTCGACGGTTTCGCCGGTGCCCAGCCCGAATCGCAGATCCGCGCCCTGCTCGAACCCCATGTGAAAGCACCGGCGCTGCCCGACGAAGACCCGCTGGAAGTGGCCCAGGCGCTGTTCGCCGAAGGCCGCATCGGCGACGCCGAAGCGACCCTGAAAGCCCTGCTGGCGGAGAACAACGACAACCCCGCGGCGCTGATCCTCTACGCCCGCTGCCTGGCCGAGCGCGGCGAACTGGAAGAGGCGCAGGCCATCCTCGACGCGGTGAAGAGCGACGAGCACAAGCAGGCCCTGGCCGGCGCCCGCGCGCAACTGACCTTCCTGCGCCAGGCTGCCGACCTGCCCGACAGTGCAGAACTGAAGAGCCGTCTGGCCGCCGATGCCGGCGACGACGAGGCGGCCTACCAGTTGGCCGTCCAGCAGCTCGCCCGGCAGCAGTACGAGGCGGCTCTGGACGGACTGCTCAAGCTGTTCCTGCGCAACCGCGGCTACCAGGACGACCTGCCGCGCAAGACCCTGGTGCAGGTCTTCGACCTGCTTGGCAACGACCACCCGCTGGTCACCGCCTACCGCCGCAAGCTGTACCAGGCGCTCTACTGAGTCGCCGAGCCCCGTCCGCGGGGCTCAGTCCTCCAGCCAGACGAACACCTGGGTGCCGTCGACCACCTCGACCTTGACCCGGGCGTCGTGCCGCAGGCGCACCAGCAGTTGCTTGGCGGCGCCGGCGTTGCCGCTGAACGCCTCCAGCTCCGCCAGCAACTGTGGCCCCTCGATCCGCCCGCTGCCGCGCAGCAGGTCCTGGGCGGTCTGCCACAGGCGATCCACCGGCGCTGCCGACGCCGGCGCCCTGGCCGCCGCGGCCTGCGGCTCGCCCAGCGGCGGCGGGGGCACGTGTTGCGCCAGCTGGCGCCAATCCTCGGCGTCCAGTTCCAGGGTCAGGTCCACCGGCCAGTCGCCGATGCTTCCGCGAATCCGCACCATCTCGTTTCTCCACAAGCGAATCGCGCCATGCTCCCACGTCGGCGCGTAGGGGCCAAATCGGCCAGGCTAGGCAGGCGGAAAAATTCGTTATAACGTAACAAACTCTTTTCCTTCCTTGCCGGAGTCCCGTTCATGCGCCCACTGCTGTTAGCCCTCGTCTTGCTGCCGTTCGCCGCCCAGGCCCATGACGACCACGACCATGACCACGCCCACGGCAGCCTGGGCAAGCACGAGCACGGCGTCGCCCAGTTGAACGTGGCGCTGGACGGCAAGACCCTCGAACTGGAGCTGGACAGCCCGGCGATGAACCTGGTCGGTTTCGAACACGCCGCCAGCACCGACGCGGACAAGGCCGCCGTGGCCAAGGCCCGCGCGCAGCTGGAAAAACCGCTGGAGCTGTTCGCCCTGCCGGTCACCGCCGGCTGCTCGGTGGCCAGCCAGGAACTGCGGAGTCCGCTGTTCGGCGACAAGGCGCCGGCCCACGCGCACAAGGAGAAGGCAGGCCACGAACATGAACATGAACATGAACACGAAAACGGTCATGCCGATATCCACGCCCATTACCAGCTCAGTTGCGAGAAGCCCGAGCTGCTCAAGCTGCTGACCCTCGCCGAGTTCTTCAAGCGCTTCCCCGCCACCCAGAAAATTCAGGTACAACTGATCGGTCCCGACGGCCAGAAAGGCGCCGACCTGGCCCCGGCCAGCGCCGAGCTGAAGCTGTAGGATCGTTCCGGAGGCGCCGCGAGGGATTCGGCGCGGCGCCCCTCCATCCATTCTCGAGGCTCCGGCGGAGCGTTCCGCCCCTACCCCCATGAGCGCACTGATCACCCTGACCAACCTCGGCTTCGCCTGGCCCGGCCAGGCGGAGTTGCTGGACATTCCCAGCTTCCATCTCGAACGCGGCGAGAGCCTGTTCCTCAAAGGGCCTTCCGGCAGCGGCAAGACCACCCTGCTCGGCCTCCTCGGCGGCGTGCAGAAGCCCGGCCGCGGCAGCATCCGCCTGCTCGGCGAGGACCTGGAAAAGCTGTCCGCCGCGCGCCGCGACCATTTCCGCGTCGACCACACCGGCTACATCTTCCAGCAGTTCAACCTGCTGCCGTTCCTCTCGGTACGCGAGAACGTCGAGCTGCCCTGTCACTTTTCCGCGTTGCGCCGTCAGCGCGCCCGCGAACGCCACGGTAGCCCGGCGCAGGCCGCCAGCCATCTGCTCGGCCAGCTCGACCTCGGCGGCGAACTGCACGAACGCCGCGCCGACAGCCTGTCCATCGGCCAGCAGCAGCGGGTCGCCGCCGCCCGCGCGCTGATCGGCCAGCCGGAGCTGGTGATCGCCGACGAGCCGACCTCGGCGCTCGACGCCGACAGCCGCGAGGCGTTTCTCCAGTTGCTCTTCGCCGAATGCCGCGAGGCCGGCGCCAGCCTGCTGTTCGTCAGCCACGACCAGAGCCTGGCCGGGCTGTTCGACCGCAGCCTGACCCTTTCCGATCTCAACCGCGCCGCCCGGCCGGCAGGACTCTGAGCATGTATCTCTTCCGACTGGCACTGGCCAGCCTGGCCAACCGCCGCTTCACCGCCCTGCTGACGATCTTCGCCATCGCCCTCTCCGCCTGCCTGCTGCTGGCGGTGGAGCGGGTCCGCACCGAGGCCAAGGCCAGCTTCGCCAGTACCATCTCCGGAACCGACCTGATCGTCGGCGCGCGCTCCGGCTCGGTGAACCTGCTGCTCTACTCGGTATTCCGCATCGGCAACGCGACCAACAACATCCGCTGGGACAGCTACCGGCACTTCGCCGAAAACCCGCGGGTGAAGTGGGCGATCCCGATCTCCCTCGGCGACTCGCACCGCGGCTACCGGGTAATGGGTACCGATGCCGGCTATTTCGAGCACTACCGCTACGGCCGCGGCCAGGAACTGCAACTGGCCGAGGGCCGCGCCTTCGGCCAGGACCTGTTCGACGTGGTGCTCGGCGCCGAGGTGGCCGAAGCCCTGCACTACAGGCTCGGCGAGAAGATCGTGCTGGCCCATGGGGTGAGCACGGTGAGCCTGGTCAAGCACGACGACAAGCCGTTCACCGTGGTCGGCATCCTCCAGCGCACCGGTACCCCGGTGGATCGCACCCTGCACATATCCCTCGCCGGCATGGAGGCGCTGCACGTCGACTGGCGCAACGGGGTGCCGGCGATGGGCGCCGGGCGCGTCAGCGCCGAACAGGCGCGGCACATGGACCTGCAACCACAGGCGATCACCGCGTTCCTGGTCGGCCTGAAGAGCAAGGTGGCGACCTTCGCCCTGCAACGCGAGGTCAACGACTATCCCGGCGAACCGCTGATGGCGATCCTCCCCGGTGTCGCCCTGCAGGAACTGTGGGGCCTGATGGGCACCGCCGAGAAGGCACTGTTCGTGGTCTCGCTGTTCGTCGTTCTCACCGGCCTGATCGGCATGCTCACGGCGATCCTCACCAGCCTCAACGAGCGCCGCCGGGAGATGGCCATCCTGCGCTCGGTGGGCGCGCGCCCCTGGCACATCTTCGGCCTGCTGCTGGCCGAGGCCTTCAGCCTGGCGCTGGCCGGCGTCGCCCTCGGCCTCTGCCTGCTCTACCTCGGCATCGCCGCCAGCCAGGGCTACGTCCAGGCCAACTACGGCATCTACCTGCCGCTGGCCTGGCCGAGCGACTATGAGTGGAGCCTGCTCGGGGCTATCCTGGCGGCCGCCGTGCTGATCGGCTGCGTGCCGGCCTGGCGCGCCTACCGCCAGTCCCTGGCCGATGGCCTGTCGATCCGCCTATGACCCGGAGATATTCCCCGATGCTGCGCTCCCTGACCGTCCTCCTGCTGGCTTTCGCCCTGCTCCTGGGCAGTGCCGTGGCGCGCGCCGCGCCGCGCGAACTGACCTGGTCGCAACTGATCCCGGCCGGCGCCCCGCCCGCCCCGGTGCCGCTGCCGATCCACGACCTCGCCAACGCCCTCAGCGAAGCCGGCCCGGCGGCCAGCCAGCAGAGCCCCAACGCCCCGGTGGTGAAGGCACTGGACGGCATCGAGGCCAAGCTGCCGGGCTACATCGTGCCGCTGGAAATCAGCGAGGCCGGGCTGGTCACCGAGTTCCTCCTGGTGCCCTACTACGGCGCCTGCATCCACGTACCGCCGCCGCCGTCGAACCAGATCGTCTACGTGAAGACCGCCAAGGGCGTGCAGATGGACGAGTTGTACCAGCCGTTCTGGGTCGAGGGCACCTTCAAGGTGGAGAACGCCAGCAGCGAGCTGGCGGCGGCCGGCTACCGCATGCAGGCGAGCAAGGTGACGCCCTACGAATACGAAGGTGGCTGAACGACATGCGACAATCCGCCGCGCCGTTTACGTTGCGGCGGTCACATTTGCTCCTAGGATTGATTGAGCTGTGTCAAGGAAGGCAACTGTTAGCTGGCTGACCATTAGCAGCACCAACACTTTCTAATACAAGGAATGGAGCTCATCATGCGTAAGTCCTGGCTTACCGCTTCCCTGCTGGCCCTCACCGTCGCCTCCCCGTTCGCCGCTGCGGATATTCAAGGACACAAGGCCGGTGACTTCATCATCCGTGGCGGCTTCGCCACCGTCGATCCCGACGACAGCAGTTCCGACATCAAGCTGGACGGCGCCAAGCAGCGCGGTACCAAGGCGACCGTCGACAGCGACACCCAGCTCGGCCTGACCTTCACCTACATGTTCGCCGACAAGTGGGGCGTGGAACTGGTCGCCGCCACTCCGTTCAACCACCAGGTCGACGTCAAGGGCCTCGGCCCGGGCCTGGACGGCAAGCTGGCCGACATCAAGCAACTGCCGCCGACCCTGCTGCTCCAGTACTACCCCATGGGCGGTACCAACAGCGCCTTCCAGCCCTACGGCGGCCTGGGCGTGAACTACACCACCTTCTTCGACGAAGACCTCGCCAGCAACCGCAAGGCGCAGGGTTTCAGCAGCATGAAGCTGCAGGACTCCTGGGGCCTGGCCGGCGAACTGGGCTTCGACTACATGCTCAACGAGCACGCGCTGTTCAACATGGCCGTCTGGTACATGGACATCGACACCAAGGCCAGCATCAACGGCCCGAGCGCCCTGGGCGTGAACAAGACCAAGGTCGACGTGGACGTCGATCCGTGGGTCTACATGATCGGTTTCGGCTACAAGTTCTGAGTCGTAGACTGTCGCGGGGCTTGCGCCCCCAACGGAAAAAGGCGCCTTCGGGCGCCTTTTCTCATCCTGCGGAAACGGGCCCATGTACCTCTGGCTGAAGACCCTGCACATCACCTTCGCCCTCAGCAGCGCCGCCCTGTTCGTCTGGCGCCTGGCCTGGAACTGGTCGGGGCGCAAGGCCAGCGGCATCCGCCGCTGGGGACCGCATCTGGTGGACACCCTGCTGCTGCTCAGCGCGCTCGGCCTGGTGCACCTGGCGATGCCCTGGCCGCTGCCGCTCTGGCTGCTGGCGAAGCTGGGGCTGTTGCTGGGCTACATCGTCTGCGCGGCGTTCGCCCTGCGGATGGCGCGGGGCCCCGGCAAGGGCCTGCTCAGCGTCCTCAGCCTTGCCCTGCTGGGCGGGATCTTCTACCTGGCGCTGAACAAGCCCTGGTGGTGATCAGCGGCCGAGCAGGCGCGCCAGGCCCACGCCCATCGGCGTCGGCTGGTCGAAGCGGAAACGCCGCAGCAGGCGCTCGTTGTTCGCCCGCGAATGCCTGATGTCACCGGCTCGCGCGTCGGCGTGGGTCACCGGCGGCAGGCCACCGAGCACCTGACCGATCTCCGCCAGCAACTGCTTCAGGCTGATGCTGCGATTCAGGCCGACGTTCACCGCCCCGGGCTCCACCGCCGTCGCCTCCAGCGCCTGGACCAGGAAATCGACCAGGTCGGCGACGTAGATGAAGTCGCGGGTCTGCTCGCCGTCGCCGAACACGGTGATCGGCGTCCCCTTCAGGGCGCGCTCGGTGAATATGCTGATCACCCCGGAATAGGGCGAGGACGGGTCCTGGCGCGGCCCGTAGACGTTGAAGAAGCGGAAGATCGCCGGTTCCAGCCCATGCTGGCGGCGATAGAAATCGAGGTAGTACTCGCTGGCCAGCTTGTCCGACGCGTAGGGCGTCAGCGGCGACTTCGGGGTGTCTTCGTCGATCGCCGTGCCTTCGCCGTTCTGCCCGTAGACCGCTGCGCTGGAAGCGAACACCACGCGCTTCACGCCCTGCTCGCGCATCGCTTCGCAGAGGTTCAGGGTGGCGATGAAATTGCTCTGGTGGGTGGCGACCGGGTCGTCCACCGAGGCCTGTACCGAGGCGACCGCGGCCAGGTGGGCGACCGCCGCGCAGCCCTTCAGGGCGGCCGCCAGGGTCGCCGCGTCGGCGGCGTCGCCTTCGAGCAGCTCTACCCGTTCGTCGTCCAGGGGCAGGTTGTCGCGCTTGCCGGTGGACAGGTTGTCCAGCACACGCACGCGGTAGCCGCGCGCCAGCAGCGCGTCGGTCAGGTGGGAGCCGATGAAACCGGCGCCGCCGGTGATCAGGATGGGGCGTTCAAACATGCCTGTAGTACCTGTCCAATAGAGCCGGCAAACCTGCGCGCCAGGCGCGCGGCTTGATGCCGAAGGTGTGGAGGATCTTCTTGCAGACCATCACCGCGTGCTGCGGTTCGTCGAGCGCGTCCGGGCGCGCGGCATGGGCCTCCGCCGAAGGCTCCTGGATCAGGTTGGAGCGATAGGTACGCGCCTCGTTGAGGATCACCTGCCCCAGCGCCAGGGTGGTGGTCGCTTCCAGTCCGCCGTAGTGGTAGGTGCCCCACAGCGGCGCCTGGCAGTCGAGCTGCTTGAGCACCGAGAGCACCACCCGCGCGGCGTCGTCCACCGGCGTCGGGTTGCCGCGCCGGTCGTCGGCGAGGAACAGCGGCTGCGGTTGTTCGGCGCGGCTGAGGAAACGTCCCAGCAAGCCGTTCGGGCTTTCGTCCAGCAGCCAGCCGAAGCGGATCAGCACATGTCGCGGGCAGGCCGCGCGCACGCTCTGCTCCATGCGCCAGAGCGCCTGGCCACGCAGGCCCAGCGGAAGGGTCTCGTCCTTCTCGCTGTAGGCGGTGGCGCGGGCGCCGTCGAAGACCCGGTAGCTGGACGGCTGGACCAGCAGGATCTCGTAGTGCTGGCAGAGTTCCGCGAGGCGCTCGACGGCGCGCTCCTGGGCGCCCAGGCGCTCCGCCTCGACCTGCTCGGCCTGGAACCAGTCGTGGTAGAAGGCGAGGTTGATCACCGCGTCGGGGCGCGTTTCGTCCAGCAGGGTGGTGAGGCTGGCGGCATCCCAGCCCTGCTCGGGTGGTCTGGGCGCGAGGAAACCGATGTCTTCCTCCGCCCCTAGGCGGATCAGCGCCTGTCCAAGGGCATTACCGCCGCCCAAAAGCATCAGGCGCATTCGCATGGTGTAGGGGGGCACTCGAAATCTGATAGTGAATAGCGACGCGGCGCACGCCCCAAGGCAATGACATCCTGCGCCTCGCTGGCGACATGAAAGGTGCGGGCATCGGGTGCTGCTTGTCGCGGCAGGTACCCCGGACAGCGCCGCCGTTATTTTCATGCAACCTGACACGCCGCATTCTTGCTGTGCCTCCGGTGAAGCGTCAAGCATTCACCGGGCCAGCTCCGCCAGCGGCGCGGATCGGCGGGACGAATGGCAGTGCGCGGCGGCGTCAGGCCGGTAGCGCGCCGGCCCGATAGTCCTTGGGCGAAACCTCGAACTGCTTCTTGAACGCCCGGCTGAAATGCGCCGAGTCGCTGAAACCCCACTTGAAGGCGATGGAGGTGATCGATTCGCCGCGCAGCCGGGGGTTGCCAAGGTCGGCGGCGCTGCGGCTGAGGCGCTGGCGGAGAATGTAGCGGCAGACGCTGTCGCCCTGCTCCTCGAACAACCGGTACAACTGGCGCACCGAGATGCGCAGGCGGCCGGCGAGCATGTCCGGACTCAGGCGCGGCTCCCGCAGGGATTGCTCGATCAGACGCTCCGCGTGCCGGCGCAGACTGTAGCCATAGAGCCCGGCCAGCGGTCCCTCCAATTCCTCGCCGGCGTGCTGTAACGCCGGCCCGAGCAGGGCGATCAGCGCCTCCTGCAACGCCCCGCCTTCGTCCGCCACCGCCCACGGTTGCAGTTCTCCGGCGCACACCTGCTGCACCAGCAGGCCGAGCAGGCGACCACTGGCGCAGTTCGGCGAGAGTTTGCCGAAGGCCCGCTGGCTGGGTGGCAGGTGCCGGCATACCTGGTCGCGGGAGAGATGGAACGAGGTGTGTTCGATGAGTCCGTGGGGAATGATCTCGCAGCCGCCCGCGGAGTCCATCAGCGCCATTTCCCCTGGCGCCAGCTCTATGCTGTCCCCACCCTGGCGCAGTTGCGCATGGCCGCTGCGCTGGACGACCAGGAAGCAGTGACGGTCGTCGTCATGATCGGCATGGGTGGCCTGGCGGGCGATGCGCCCGGCGTTGGTGCGGATCTGCGCCAGCTCCAGGCCGCCGAGGTCCTGCCGCGAGATATCGCCGATGAACAGCGTCCGGTTCAGCGCGGGCTGCGATTCGAAGCGCCCGCAGACCTGGCGCAACGCCTGGTTCCAGGCTTCGAAGCTGTTGTGTGCGGAAGACAGGGTATGCACCGGGCACCTCCTGACGGCAACGGCCATCGTTATTGTTGTATGGCGCGGCAATTACCAAGCCACGCAGCGCTGCCGAAATTATTAACATGTTATCGATATACCCACAAGCTGGCGCAAATAGACCGGCGGATACGCATCCGGGAGAGCCGGCAAGGGCCGTTCAGGCGGGAGAAAGCAGGCGCTGCAATTGGGCGAAGGCACCCAGCAGGGCCAGGCGCTGCTCGGCGACCAGGGGGATGTAGCGGCGATAGGCGGGGAAGCGGTTGACCACCTCGCACGCCCCCAGGTGTTCCAGGCTCACGGTCCAGCCCCTGTCGTCGCGGCAGAGGCGCAAACTCCGGAAGTCCAGCGGCATGAGTTGCTCCAGCAAGGCCCGGTCGCCCCCCTGCAAGGCCTCCCGCAACGGCTCGAGCCCGCTCCCGCTGCGCACCTTGCAAAGGATGCCGCGACGCCGCAAGCAACCGGCGTGACGCAGCTCCAGGCTGGCCGGCGGCCCCCCAGGCGCCGCCACGAACAGGCTGAACTCGGTGCTGACGATATGCATGAACAGGTGCGCCTGGACCCGCTCGCGAACCTCGAAGCTCAGCTCTTTCGTACGCAGCAACAGCCTGCCGTCCTGCGCCTCGCCGTCGCACGCAGCCAGGTTGCGCCGCACCAGGGCCAGGGTGGCTCCGGGGCGATAGGCGGCTGGCCGCCAGTCGCGCCAGTGGCGCTCATACCAGCGCGCCCAGGCGGACATGCGCCCTCTCCCGCTGCTGCTGGTCCTCTTCGGCGAACTCCTTCTCCAGCACCTCTTCCACCGCCAGCGGACGGAACGGATTCACCCGCTGTACGCACAGGGTCCAGAACAGGGCGTAGGCGGCCGCCAGGCCGAGCATCAGGGCGAACGGCAGGTAGATGTCGGCGGGGTTCATCCCCGGCGGCGTGATGTAGAACATCCCCAGCAGGATTCCGGCGCTGGAGAACAGCTGCGGCAACGGGAACAGCGGCGAGCGGTAGGCGCGCGGCAGGTCCGGGCGACGGATGCGCAGCAGCACCACGGAGAGGGTCACCAGCAGGTAGGCGGTGCCCCAGGCGCAGACCGCCGCCAGGACCAGGTGGATGATCCCTTCGCTGTCGCCGCCCAGCCACCAGGCGTGCAGGCAGGGAATCGCCGCTGCCACGGCGATGCACAGCAACGGTGTCTTGAAGCGCGGGTGCAGGTAGGTGAAGGCCTTCGGCAAGGCGCCATCCAGCGCCATCCCGTAGAGAATCCGCGGCAGGCCGGCCATCAGGGTGTTGATGGTGGCGGCCCCGGCGAACAGCAGGCCCACGCCCAGCCAGATGCGTCCGAACGGTCCCATCACCTGCTCGGCGAATCGCGGGATCGCCATCGGCGTCTCCAGCAGATGCAGGCCGCCGCCGAGGTCGAGGTTTTCCACCTGCCGGCGCATCGCCGCGCCATAGAGGAACATGCAGCAGGCCACCCCGACCAACCCCAGGGCCATCGCCCGCGGCAGGGTCCGCGAAGCGTGGCGCACCTCCGGAGCCAGCGGCGTGACGAATTCGCAACCGACGAACATGAACATCGCCATGCCCACCAGCGACAGCAGGGTCGGCAGGTCGTCGCCGACCATCGAGGCCCCGAACCAGCCCTGCAACTCCACCGCGGGCAGGCGCAGCAGACCGGCCACGGCGAAGATCATCAGGGTGCTCCACATGCCGAAGGTGAGGATCACTTCGGCGCGACCGAAGGCGGTGATCCCCAGCGCATTCAGCAGGCCGAAGCAGAGCACCATGCCGACGCCCACCAACCAGGCGCCGCCGCCCGGCTCGGTGAGGGTATTCAGCGACTCGAAGTTGACCAGCGCCATGGTGCCGCTGAGCATGGTTTCGGCGGTGCCGGCGAACACATGGACGATCAGGTAGGCCGACAGCGTGCCGGTGATCGCGAAGAAGCGCCCGAGGCCGCACGACAGGTAGTCGTAGACCGAGCCACGGGTCGGCAGCAGGCAGGCGGCCTCGGCGAAGGTGGTGGACTGCGCCAGCATCAGCAGCAGCGCCACCAGCATCGCCACGGCGAAGGTTCCGCCGCCCAGGCCGAAGCCGGTGGTGGCGGTGAGGATCACCGGGCTGGCCATGATCAACCCGACCGAACTGGCCAGGGCGGTGGGGAAACCAACCCGCCCGCGGAGCAGGTGCTGGGTGAGTCTGGAGTTGGACATCGACGTATCCTCGACGGCAGCGTTGCTGTTGTTGTTCTTGCGTCAGGCCCTGCCAGGGCGCGCCAGGCGCCCTGCGGGACGCGCCGGCGTCCCGTACGCTCCGCCGGCAGGCGAAGCGTGTCGAACAAAAGGCTGCCGCGGAGGGCAGCGAAAGAGCCGAACGAATCGGCTCACCCCGATTTCATCGATATCAGTAGGCGATGCACACCGACTTGTTCTCGGTGTACGCCTCGATCGCCGCATGGCCCATCTCGCGACCGATGCCGGACTGCTTGAAGCCGCCGAACGGCATCGACGGGTCGAGCAGGTTGTGGGCGTTCACCCATACCGTGCCGGCCTTGATCCTGGGCACCAGGTCCATGACCTGGCGCAGGTCGTTGGACCAGATGCTCGCACCGAGCCCGTAGATGCTGTCGTTGGCCAGACGCACCGCTTCGTCGAGATCGTCGAAGGGCGTCGCCACCAGCACCGGCCCGAAGATTTCCTCGCGCACCACCTGCATCCCCGGGGTAACGTCGGCAAGGATCGTCGGCTGCACGTAGAACCCCGTCTCGCCCTGGCGCGCCCCGCCGCAGACCACGCTGGCGCCCTCGGCCACCCCGCTTTCGATCATCCCCAGCACCCGCTCCTGCTGCCTGGCCGAGACCAGCGGGTTGATCTGCGTGGTCGGATCCAGGCCGGGGCCGATGCTCAGGTCGCCGGCGATGGCCGCCAGGCGCTCCAGCACCTGGTCGAAACGCTTGCGCTGCACATAGAGGCGCGAGCCAGCGGTGCAGACCTGCCCCTGGTTGAAGAAGATCGCGCCGGCGGAACCGGCGGCAGCCATGTCCAGGCTGGTGTCATCGAGGATGATCACCGGGGATTTGCCGCCGAGTTCGAGGGAAAAACGCGTCATGTTCTCCACCGCCGCATGCCCGATCAGCTTGCCCACCGGGGTCGAGCCGGTGAACGCCAGCTTGTCGATGCCCGGGTGCGCCGCCAGTGCCGCGCCGGCCTCGGCGCCCGTGCCGGTGACGATGTTCACCACCCCTGGTGGAATCCCCGCCTCCAGGCACAACTGGCCGAGGCGCAGGGCGGTCAGCGGGGTTTCGTCGGCCGGTTTGAGGACTACGGTGCAGCCGCAGGCCAGGGCCGGGACGATCTTCCAGATCGCCATCAGCAAGGGGAAATTCCACGGCACGATGGCTCCGACCACGCCCACCGGCTCCGGCACCGTGTAGGCCCGGTAGCGCGCGCCTGGGACCGCGGCGATCGACAGGTCGAGGCTGCGGCCCTCGATCTTGGTCGCCCAGCCGGCCATGTAGCGGATGAACTCGACCGAGGCGCCGACCTCCAGAGCCCGCGACAGGTTGATCGACTTGCCGTTGTTCAGGGTTTCCAACTGCGCCAGTTGCTCGCCATGCGCCTCGACCCGTTCCGCCAGTCGCAGCAGCAGGCGCTCGCGATCGGCCGGGCGCTGGCCTGCCCAGCTGCCTTCGAACGCGCGCCGCGCGGCAGCGACTGCCCGGTCGACGTCTTCGGCGCCGGCGCGGGCCACGCGCGCCAGCTCGGCGCCGGTCGCCGGGTCGTACAGCGGCATGTCGGCGCCGGAACGCGCCGGCCCGGACTCACCGTCGATCAGCAGGCCATGGGGACTGCGCAAGAAAGCGCTGACGGACGGGTCGATGGCAATACTCATGTGTGCTCCTCGGCTTGGCGACGGCGCTGCGTCATGCATGCGCCTACTACCCGGGAATACTCTGGACCCGCCGCTCCCCCGCTCGCTTGCTCCAGCCTGCCGGGTTTCTTGCCGCTGCCTGCCAAGCCAGGCAGAGAGAGACAAGACGGCACGCCGGGGCATGGACATTCTGCCCGGCAGGCGGGACAGTGGACGTCCCGCCGCCTCGTCCCACGGGAGTCCCGCGCCATGCCTTCGACCCTGTCGCCCGACCTCGGCCCGCGCTGCATGCAGGCCTTCACCCAGGTGGTACCGGCCAGCCTGTGCGTGTTCTATCGCATCGACGAGGACTGCCGCGCACACGATTTCCAGCTCCTGCGGATGCCGGCCGGCATGCACCGCGACTACCTGCGCCACTACCGCGACTACGATCCGCTGCAGCCGCGCCACTGCCTGGCCAGCGTTTCGCCGGTGGTGCCGCTGCGCCAGGGCATCGCCCGCCAGCCCGCGGAGGACAGCGCGCTGTACCAGGGCTTCCTGCGACGCCACGGGATCTGCGACGTGGTCGAGGTGCTGGCGCATGCGCATCAGCGTCCGGTGGCGGCCCTGTCGTTGCTGCGCGACGCCCGCCTAGGGGCCTTCTCCGACCAGGAGCTGCGACAGTTGCGCGCCCTGCATGGCCTGATGGAGCTGGCGGCGCAGGCATGCGCCACGCCAACGGCCAGCGCCGAGCGCCTGCAAGGCCTGACACCGAGGGAACGGGAGATCGCCCTGCTGCTGCGCGACGGCGTCAGCAACAAATGCCTGGCTCAGTGCCTCGGACTCGGCCTGCCGACGGTGAAGACCCACCTGCTCAACCTGTTCCGCAAGACCGGCGCGCGCAGCCGCACCGAGCTGGTGAAGCGACTCTTCCTCTAGCCGCGCGCGGCCTGGGGGCTGCGCGCCTCCAGCCAGAAGAGGAACTGCCGCACCGCCAGCGGCTTGCCGCTCTCGTGCAGGCCGCGCAGGCGCTCGCGGTGGCGCCTGAAGGAAAAACCGGGAAATACCCAGGGCAGGTTCAACAGGTACCAGGCCAGGGCGCCGACATCGGCGAAGTGCAACACCTCCCAACCTTCGCCGCCTGCCACCGGCGGCAACTCCGCGGCCTCCAGCTGGGCCCGGGCGAAACCCAGGTTCCAATGCGGCGCCTCCGGCGTCGGCGCCGGTTCGCCGAGCAACGCGTAGAACTCGCGGTTGAAGTCGCCGGCCACCTGCTGGGTGAGGAAACAGCCGCCGGGCGCCAGCACCCGCCGGACCTCCGATGGCAGATAGGACTCGTGGCGGTTGCCGACCAGGTCGAAGGTGCCATCGGCGAACGGCAACGCCCCGCCGCCATCGCCCTCCCGGCCCTGGCGATGGTTGTCCGGCGCGCCCTCCACCTCGACCACGCGGATGCCCAGGGGCTCCAGGCGACCCCGGGCAATCTCCAGGTTGGGCGCCCAGCCCTCGGTAGCCACGGTGAGCGGCGGACGATACGGCAGCCGGCTCAACCATTCGCCGCCGCCGGTGCCCATGTCCAGCAGGCTGGCGGCGGCCCGGCAGCGCTCCAGCATGCGCCCCGGGAAATCCCATGGCGGCGGTTCCAGGCGGATGCGTCCGCCATAGTCGTATTCCCAGCCGCGCATCGGTGTGCGGCCGGCTTCCACCAGCAGCGCGTCGAATTCGTCGCCCGTCGCCATTTCGCCGTTCTCCCAGAGACCGCCCGCTACCATCCCCGAGTCTCCTCGCCAAGGCAAGCCCATGGAGAATGTAAAGCTTGCTTGACAAAGAAGAGCATTCCGGCCAATGTAAAGCCCCCTTTACATGGACGGTTCAACCATGACCCACAAACGTTTCTTCCTCGAACTGCTTCTCGCGCTGGTCGGCTATGCCGCTGCCGTTCTGATCAGCGGCCAGTTGCTGGCAGGCACGGAACCGGGCGCCGGCCGGGTCTTCCTCGCCCTGCTGCCGGTGCCACCGATGGTCGCCCTGGCGCTGGTGGTGATCCGTTACCTGCGGCGCCTCGACGAAATGGCCCGGCGCATCCATCTCGAAGCCCTCGCCCTGGCCTTCGTCGGCACCGCCCTGCTCACCTTCGCCTACGGTTTCCTCGAAACCACCGGCTTTCCGAAACTCTCGATGTTCTTCGTCTGGCCCCTGATGGGCGCGTTCTGGGCCATCGGCTGCGTCCTGGGACTGAGGCGCTACGCATGAGGAACCGGGTTCGCGAGTTGCGCGCGGAGCGCGGCTGGTCACAGGCGGAGCTGGCCGGAAAGCTGGAGGTATCGCGGCAGACGGTGAACGCCATCGAAACCGGCCGCTACGACCCAAGCCTGCCCTTGGCCTTCAAGCTCGCCCGGGTGTTCGGACTGGCGATAGAAGCGATCTTCGACGACCGGGAAGGCCAGCTGGACTGAGTCCGGTCCCGCTGCCGAAAATGTCCGGGGCGCCCCCTGGCGACCCCGGCGGCGAGCCCCCCTTACCCTGTACCAAATGGCAGTTGCCGCATTTCCCCTCGGGGCTAGCCTTGGACCAGGCCTATCGCCAGCCTTCCCCCTGGTCCCCGCTCGATACGCTGAAAAACCACGGATAACGTCTTTTCAACCGGCAAGACAGGAGTCTCAGCCATGTCGAAAGATTCTGTTCTTGGCTTATTCAGGCAACACGCAGATACCCATCCCGAACGCCCCGCCCTCGTCGATCGCGAGCGCTCGTTCAGCTACCGCGAACTCGACCGACTCAGCGACCGGCTGGCCGCCCACCTGGCCAGGCGCGGCGTCGCCCGGGGCGAGCGGCTGCCCCTGCTGGCCGAACGCTCGGCCGAACTGGTCATCGCCATCCTGGCGGCCGCCAAGTGCGCAGCGGCCTACGTACCGGTGGACCGTCGGCAACCCGACAGGCGCAAGCAGGAAATCCTCCGCCAGTGCCAGGCCCCCGTGGCCCTCGCCACCCAGGCCGAGGACCTGCCGGGGCAACCGGTGGAGGTCATCGCACAGGCGCTCGCGACGAGTGCGGCGGGTGCCGCGCCGAGACCGGCGCTCGACGGCAGCGAAGCGCTGTATGTGATCTTCACCTCGGGCACCACCGGCGAACCCAAGGGCGTGGTGATCGAGAGCCGCTCCCTGAGCAACCTCGTGGACTGGCACAACCGGCGCTTCGAGATGGACCAACGGAGCCGCACCACCCTGATGGCCGGCGTCGGCTTCGACGTTTGCCAATGGGAAATCTGGTCCACCCTGTGCGCAGGCGCCTGCCTCCACCTGGTGCCCGACGAGGTGCGCCCGGACCCGGCGGCGCTGCTGGCATTCTTCGCCGAGCAGCGGATCAGCCATGCCTTCGCGCCTACCGTGATGGTCCCTGCGCTGGTGGAGCAACCCGCTCCGCCGTCGCTGGCGCTGCGCTACCTGTTCTGCGCCGGGGAAAAACTGCCGCCGGTCGCAACCGGCGGGCTGCCCTATACCGTGGTGGATTACTACGGCCCGACCGAAGCCACGGTCTTCGCCACCTGCCGCATCGTCGACGCCGAAGCTCATCGGCGGCCCGCCTCGATCGGCACGCCCATCGACGGTTGCGAGGCATTCATTCTCGACGCCGACGACCGGCCTTGCCATGGCGACCGGCCCGGCGAGCTGAACCTGGCGGGCGTCTGCCTGGCGCGCGAATACCTGCGCGACCCGGACATGACCGCCAGGCGCTTCCACTACTCGCAGGCACTGCGGCGCCGGCTCTATCGCACCGGCGACAAGGCCCGCTGGCTGGCCGACGGCAGCCTGCAGTTCCTCGGTCGGCTGGACGACCAGGTGAAGATCCGCGGCCACCGCGTCGAACTCGGCGACGTCGAAGCCGCGCTGCTGCGCCAGCCGGCGATCCATGGCGCGGTGGTGCTGGCGCATGCCGACCCACGCTGCGGTAGCCAGCAATTGAGCGCCTTCGTGGTCCCCCGCCAGCGGGGCGGCGATGCCAGGGCCGTGCTCGCCGCCATCAAGACCGCCCTGCGCCAGGAACTGCCCGACTACATGCTGCCCAGCCGCTATCTGTCGCTGGACAGCCTGCCGACCACGGTCAACGGCAAGATCGACCGCCAAGCCCTGCGTCGACGCCTGGAGGAACAATGCCAGGAACGACTCGACGAGCAACGCTTCGGCACTCCCGGCGAACTGCAAGTGGCTCTGGCCTGGCAGGAAGTGCTGGGGCATACCGACTTCGGCCTGGACGACAGCTTCTTCGAGGTCGGCGGCCATTCCCTGCTGGCCGCCGCCCTGGTGCGCGAACTGAGCCGACGCTTCGGCAACCGTGCCTACATCCACGACATCTACCGCACCCCGAGCGTGCGCCAACTGGCGGCCAGCCTGGCGCGGCGCGCCGGCGAAGCGCCGCCGGCGCTGGACAGCGAACCGGCCCAGGAGCTGCAACGGGACGTGCGCCTGCCCGCCGACGTGGATTTCAGCCGGCCCATGGACACCGCCCAATTGCTCGCGCCACGGCACATCCTGCTCACCGGCGCCAGCGGGCTGATGGGCGCCCACCTGCTCGCCGAGCTGCTGGCCAGCCGCGAGGCCGACCTGCATTGTCCGGTCCGTGCGCAAAACGACGCCCACGCCCTCGAACGCCTGCGCCAGGCCGCCCGGCAGCACCGCATCGAACTCGCCGAGTCGGACTGGCGACGGGTCAGGGCCTACGCCGCCGACCTCGCAGAACCAGGTTTCGGACTACCGGCGGAAACCTACCGCGAGCTGGCCGGCAGCGTCGACCAGGTCTTCCATTCCGCCAGCGCGGTGAACTTCATCCAGCCATACAGCTACATGAAGCGCGACAACGTCGAGGGGCTCGGCCAGGTCCTGCGCTTCTGCGCCAGCGGCCGCTGCAAGCCGCTGATGCTGCTGTCGAGCATCTCGGTGTACAGCTGGGGCCACCTGCATACCGGCAAGCGCCTGATGCGCGAGGACGACGACATCGACCAGAACCTGCCGGCGGTGGTCACCGACATGGGCTACGTGCGCAGCAAATGGGTGATGGAAAAGATCGCCGACCTCGCCGCCGAACGCGGCCTGCCGCTGATGACCTTCCGCCTCGGCTACGCCACCTGCCACAGCCGTACCGGCGCCCATGCCGACTACCAGTGGTGGAGCCGGCTGGCGCGGACCTGCCTGGAGTACCGGGCCGTGCCGCTCCTGCGCGAGCTGCGCGAGGGCCTGACCACGGTGGACTACATGGTAGAGGCGATCAGCGTCATCGCCCGCCAGCCTTCGGCGCTGGGCAAGAAATTCAACCTGGTGCCGAGCATTCCGCGCTGCCTGACCCTGGACGAGTTCTTCGACCGTCTCGGGCGACGCGCCGGGCGTCCCCTCCGGCAGATGCCGTTCGACGACTGGGTAAGTCTCTGGGAAGACAATCGCGACGCCCCGCTCTATCCCCTGCTGAGTATGTTCCGCGACAACATGTACGCCGGCCGCAGCACCGTCGAGTTGTACCAGGATACCTATCTCTGGGACTGCACCAACGTCGAGGAACACCTGCGCGGGAGCGCCGTGCGCGAGCCGGAGTTCGACGACCGCCTGCTCGACCTGTACCTCGCCGGCCTGGGCGGCAGCGCCATGCGGTAAGGTCGAGGCCGCCGCGGCCGGTCGCCGCGGCGGTTACCGCAGCGGGACGCGCTTGGGTATCCTGTCCGCTTTATCGCCCGGAGAACCTCATGCACAACGTTCTGATCGTCGGCGCCTCGCGCGGCATCGGCCTGGGACTGGCGGATGCCTTCCTGCAACGCGGCGCACAGGTATTCGCCGTCGCCCGGCGACCGCAAGGCTCTCCCGGGCTACAGGCACTGGCGGAGCGGGCCGGGGAGCGCTTGCAAGCGGTGACCGGCGACCTCAACCAACGCGATTGCGCCGAACGCATTGGCGAGATGCTGGGCGAGCGGCGGATCGATCGCCTGATCGTCAACGCCGGCATCTACGGCCCGCAGCAACAGGATGTGGCGGAAATCGACGCCGAGCAGACCGCCCAGCTATTCCTGACCAACGCCATCGCGCCGCTGCGCCTGGCCAGGGCACTGTCCGGGCGGGTTAGCCGGGGTGGCGTGGTGGCGTTCATGAGTTCGCAGATGGCCAGCCTGGCGCTGGGCCTGTCGGCCACGATGCCGCTCTACGGCGCCAGCAAGGCGGCGCTGAACAGCCTGGTACGCAGCTGGGAGGGCGAGTTCGAGGAGTTGCCGTTCAGCCTGTTGCTCCTGCATCCCGGCTGGGTGCGTACCGAAATGGGCGGCGACAGCGCGCCGCTGAGCGTCGAGGAAAGCGCCGCCGGACTGGTCGCGGCGGTGGAGGATGCCGCGGGCGTGAATGCCTGTCGCTTCGTCGATTATCGGAACCAGCCGCTGCCCTGGTGAAGCGGGCCGATCCGTCAGGGCATCCGGCAATAGCCCTCGGCCGCATACCTGATGAGGTCGGCATCGCGCTTGATGCCGAGCTTCTTCATGGCACTGACCTTCTGCGTACTGATGGTCTGCACGCTGCGATGCGAGCGCTCGGCGATTTCGGTGATGGTCAGTCCGGAGCCGAACAGACGGACGATTTCCGCCTCCCGGGGCGTCAGCCGTTCGTTGTGCGAGGAAAGCACCTGGTTGACGAAGATGTCCCTGATCGACGGCGAGAAATACTGGTTTCGCGAATAGGCCGCGCTCACCGCCGCCAGCAGGTGACTGGTCGAGTCGGACTTGCTGAGGATGCAATTGATACCCTGCTTGAGAATGGCCCGGATAAGGCCCGGATTGTTCAGCATGGTAAAGACAACCAATTGCAGATGCGGATAACGTCGCCGCAGCAATGACAACAATGCCAGTCCATCGCCATATTTCCCGCCCGGCATCGTATAGTCGACGATAACGACATCGCAGTCGCCTTCGTTGAGCCGACCGATCAGCTCGGTAGAATTGGAAACTTGACCGAGCATCTCCAAAGAACCGCACTGACTCAGTTCGTAGGAAATACCCAGCGAAATGGCGGGATGATCATCCGCAACCATTACGCGAATGCGATGTAGGGACATCCTTGCGTCTCCTTAAGCGGTACACGGCAGGCGAAAGCGTTACCAGGAAACCTGTGGTCTCGGTCATGCCTGCCGCAGGCAGGCGGCCGCCGCTCGGCCGGCAAGGAGGAAAGCGCGGTCCGGAATCCGCCGACGCCACTGCCCCGGTTCAAAGTGAACATGTGTATTTTCTAGTGAAACCGACGATATTTAATATAGTAAAACTACTATTTTTTCGCCTCGTAAACTAACAACAAAGACACTTGAAACAGCCCCCAAAAAACGTCTACGTAGACACTTATGAAAAACGATGAAATACGAAACGGACAAGCCAGAGCAGCAAAAAGTTTGAAAAAAGAGTTCCGCGACAAGCTGAAACTATCGCCTGGAAAATAGCGTTCGTTTATTTGCGCGAAATCCTACCGAGGAAACTTGCATATCCCTCAGAAAGCCTTCGCCCATACGCAATATCGGTATTCCGCGTGCGGGAATGGCATGTGCGCACGAGACCCAGGACGAGCAGCGGAGCGATATGCAGAGCGCCTTCGGCGATCTGCAACCACTGGAGGTGAGGGGCCGAGCCTTCGCGAGGGCTGGCGCGAAAGCGGCCGACGGCGCTTCCCGAGGCGGGGCGGGAAACGCCGGGGAAAGAGCGGCGGCGCCGCTCAGGGGAAGGTAAACGTGAACTCGGCGGCGCCGTCGGCGACCCCGGCCTTCAATTCGCCCTCCGCGCCGATACGGATGTAGGCGGCACTCAGCGGGAGGTCGGCGCTGTCGCCGACACGCCGCATCGGGTAGGGCGTGCCGTCGAAACGTATCCGCTGCTGGTCCAGGCCGTTCTTCACGACGATGCCGAACCCCGCCGCGCCGCCGCTCTTCAAGCTGAGGATCGTCGGGTCCGCTTGCTGCGCCGAGACATACTTGTCGCGGAAAGCGATTTCCGGCTTGGCCAGCGCCGCACACTCGCTGAGAGAGATATCGAAGGAGCGCTCCGTGGAGGTGTCGTTGACCCGCGGGAAGTTCTTCAACGCGACGCTACCCAGTTTGACGTTGATTTCCCGTCCCACCTCGACCTTGCATTTCTTCGCTATCGGCGGTGGCGGGGGACCGCCGCCGATAGCGATGGAGGCCGGGCCGATCAGCGAATAGGGCTTTCGGCAAACCCCGGTGGGGTAGTTGTCCGCAGGCACCGCCAGGACGCTGCCGATGGACGCTTCGCCCTTCAGCCTGTCCACCGCCCAGAGATTCAGGGTGGCGCTGCCGGATACGCTGGTTACCTTCAGGTCGCCGGCAGGCAACTCGCCGGGGTCGACCGTCAGGACCAGTTCCTGTAGGTAGTCGCTGGTCGTGCTTCCGGAAAAGCTCGTGACTCGCTTGTCCAGCGCATGGGGCTGGTTGTCGACCGGAATCACCCGCTTGACGCCGTCCTGGGCATCCACCGAGATCCGATAGCCGATGCCTTTGACGTCGGACGCCACCGTGCCGTAGGGCCCCGGATAGCCCACCCCGGACCAGTTCCCCCCGAGGACCAGCTCATGCGCCTCCTGGGAAGCCTGGGGCTTGTAGCTCAGGAACAGGCTCACCGGCCTGGCGAACAGCACCGTGCCTTTCGCCGTGCCGCTGGTCAGCTCGTTCACCACACGCCAGGGCAAGCCTTTGCCATTGCCGAACGAGCAGTTCAGGGCGACCTCGTTCAGGGCCCAGGCCTGGCCGCTGGTCAGGCAGCAGAGGCCGAGAACGAGCGCCTGCCGAGCCTGCGCGCCAAGCCGGCGGCGCAGGGAAACGCGGCCGGGAAATAACCTCATGCTCATGGAACTCTCCAAGATTGCGCCTGCGGAAGAGGGCCACACTCCAGGCGAGAGCGGCCCCGGCCGGGAAGGGAGGTCCGCCAGGGACCTCCCCTGCCGGCCTTACCAGATGTTGCCGTAGTCGATACCGGCAGGCGGCAGGAGCGCCGCCTCGCCGATCACGTAGTTGCCGCCCAGGACCCCATGGTTCTCGCCGACCTGCGCACCGTAGATCTGGCCGTAATGGGACTGAGGC
Source organism: Pseudomonas sp. KBN12P06040 (assembly GCF_037574965.1). NCBI lineage: Bacteria > Pseudomonadati > Pseudomonadota > Gammaproteobacteria > Pseudomonadales > Pseudomonadaceae > Pseudomonas > Pseudomonas sp. KBN12P06040. The sequence goes on along the minus strand of NZ_JBBELS010000001.1, from coordinate 973,272 downwards.
TTGAAGTCGATCTTGCCGCTGACGCCGGAGTACTCGATCGATCCCAGGTTGACGCCGGCCAGCCCGCCCATGGAGACGTAGTAGTCGCCACTGACGGTGCCTTCCGACATGGACGAAACGATGCGTCCCTGGATCTGGTTCTCGCCGACCAGGCCGCCGATGCGGCTGCGCCCGCCGCTGTTGACGGTACTGCTGCTGCGCGCCGACAGGATCGAACCGGCGTTGCTGCCGACCAGGCCGCCAACCGACGCACTCGCAGCGGCGCTGACCCTGCCGCTGGTATCCACGTTGACCAGTTCGCCGCCGTTGTGGCCGACGAGCCCGCCCACCAGGCTGTTGAAGCCGCCGCTCACGTCGCCGCGCGAGATCGCATGGGCGACGGAACCGCCGAGGTTGTGTCCAATCAGCCCGCCGACGCGACTGTTGCTGCCGCCGCTGACCTTGCCCGTCGCCTCGGCGGTCTCGATGGCACCCTGGCTGTTGTTGCCGACCAGCCCGCCCAGATCCGCGCCCCCCTGGTCCATGACGCTGCCGCTGGCTTTCAGGTTTCCGAGCATGCCGTTGCCTTCTGCCTTGCCGATCAACCCTCCGGTCGCCAGGCCGCCCTTGCTGTACACCGACCCGCTCGCCTGCGAGCGGAATATCTCGCCGCCGGAACTCAGGCCGACCAGCCCGCCGGTATACCCCGCGCCGCCGGCCTCCACCTGGCCGCTGGCGCTACTATCGGAGACGTGGCCGAACATGTTGTAGCCGACCAGGCCGCCGACGTTCAGGCCGGGCCGGTAGGTCTCGACCTTCCCCTGGCTGCCGGACGCCCTGATCGTGGCCTTCGCATTCAGTCCGACCAGGCCGCCGACGCCGCCCAGGCTGTTGCGCTCGGTGGACTGTGCAGCCACATGGACGTTGCTGTGGGCGTTCTCGATGACCGCCTCCGGCCCCCAGGCGGTGGTGAAGTTCTCCCCCACCAGACCGCCGACCGCCGTGCTCGCCGCATAAGCGGTGACGCCGCCGCTGACGGATGCGTTCGTGATCTGCCCGTTGATATTGCGCCCGACCAGGCCGCCCAGTGCGTTGGAGCGCAGTCGGCTGCCGACGACCGAGACCCCGCTGGCGCTGACGTTGGCGATACGCCCGCTGTTGATCCCGACCAGGGCGCCGAGCGAAGACGGACCGGAGCCGTAGGTGTTATCGGATACCCGCAGGTTGTTCAGTTTCAGGTTGCTCAGGGTGCCCGAGGAGCGGGCGAACAGCCCGACATTCGGCCCGGTGTTGCTGATCGAGAGATTGCCGATGCTGTTGCCGAGACCGTCCAGGGTGCCGCTGAAGACGCCGGCGGGCCCGCCGATGGACTGCAGTGCCGTGCAGTAATAGCTGCCGCCCAGGATATTGCCGCCGAGCACGTACAGGCCGTCCAGGTTCTTGTTGATCGCCTGCAACTGCGCCAGGTTCTGCACCACCGTGTAGTAATAGCCGCCGGAGACGTAGGTCGCGTTGGCCCCGGCCAGGGAGACCGACGCCGTGCCGTTCACCCGGTGGCCTTCGCCGGCATCCATGGCCAGCGCGCTGCCAGCCCCGCCGAGAACGATCTTGTCATTGATATCGATAGCGCCTTCGGCCTTCAGCTCCAGCCCAGCCTTGGCGCCACTGGCATTCAGCCTGCCATTCAGCGTCAGGTCGGCCGCGGAGCCCAGCCCCAGCCGGTTGCCCGATGCCCAGCTCACCGAGCCGTCGAGGTCCAGGTCGCCCTTGGTCGAAACCAGTTCGATATTGGTGCTCGCCAGGTTCCGCGACAGGGTGTCGGCATGAACGGTGACGCCATCCGACACCGCCGATGGGCGCACGTCGATCTTGTCGGCGGCAATCTTCCAGGTGCCGTTGAGGCCATTGCTGGCGAGCGTGTTCACCTGGGTGCCCAGGGCCACCTCCACCGCCTGCCCCCGGACCTCGACCGTGCCGCCGTGCCCCGGTCCGTTCAGCGCATTGGCGGACAAGGCGCCTCCCACCATGACCTTGCCGTCCGGGCCGCCATCGAGCACGATCCGCCCGTTCTTGCCGCGCAGCGAACGGGCCTCGATGGCACCCTGGGAGTTCACCACCGTGTTGAGCAGCGCATTGGCGGTCCTGGCCGCCATCAGGACTCGCCCCCCGTCGGCCTTGAGCAGGCCGCCGTTGCTTGCCAGCGCATTGGCGACCCCGGCGTCGACGCGGATGTCGAGCAGCTTGTTGCCGTCGAAATTCAGCGTCAGGTCGCTGCCCGCGCCGAGCCCGACACCGCCCATCTGCGCCAGGACCGTCCCGCGGTTGTCGACCTGCGCGCCCAGCAGGGCGATGCTGCCGCCTTCCGCCGCGGTGATGGCGCCTCCCTGGTTGAGGACACCGTTGGTAGAGGGACCCGTGAAACGGTATCTGGAGGAGTTGCCGTTGAACTCGGCATCCGTGATGTCCAGCGTGGAAGCCACCAGGCCGCCGACATTGACCTGGGCGCCGCGACCGAAGAGCACGCCGTTGGGGTTGACCAGGAAGACCTGGCCGTTGGCATCGATCCGGCCCTGGATATCGCTGGCCTTGGTACCGATCACCCGATTCAGGGCAATCGAGCTACTGCTCGGCTGGTTGAAGATCACCCGCTCGCCGGCGGCAACGCTGAAGGAGTCCCAGTTGGCGATCAGCTTGTCGACCTTCTGGTTGACCGACAGGCTGTTGCCGCCCGACAGGTGTATCTCCCCGTTCGCGCTCCCGCCGACCACCGTTCCCCCGCTTGGCAGCGCATAGGCCGGAGCCAGGGCCGTGGCGCCCAGCAGGGCCAGGGCGGAGGCGATCGCCGCCTTGGCGCCGGCGGGCTTGCCGCGCCTGCGACTGCCTTCGCTGACGACGTTCCAGCAGCCCTGGGATACGTTCCAGACCAGTGCATAGCATTTGTTCATGTGCTTCCTTCCTCCAGTGAAACCCCGCGACCTATTCGCAGGGCCGTGCTACGGCAGGAGCCCAACTCCCCGGGCCCTGCCGAACTCCTACGGGTATCTCTCTGCCGGCGCGTCGCCGCGCTCGATCTGGCCGTCATCCCCCACCGCATCGAAATGGACCCGCACCGCCTCGCCGGGCACGGCCGGCAGACTCAACGGGGTAACGGCGAAAGGTGGCAAGGTGACGCTGCCGAGGGACATGGCGAGGTCGCCCTCGCCCAGCTCCAGGCGCACCAGGGAAACGTGATAGGGACTGCGGTTGTCCGCCTCCAGCAGCGCCCGCTGCCCCGGCCGTACCGCCGGACGCAGGCGCCAGACGACCTGGCGCGCGGCGGCTCGCGGATCGCCGGCCAGACCCTGCGGACGGAACAGGAGCTTCATCCGCAGGCGGTAGCTCACCAGCAGCAGGTTGCCGCTGCCGTCCTCCCGCCCCGGCACCTCCAGCAGGTTGACCCAGAACAGCGATTCCCGGTCGTCCGGCAGCGGCTCGCCGGTATGGCGAAGCTGGAGCGCCTGGGTCTCCTGCGGGTCCATACGCAACAGCGGCGGCGACAGGATGAACGGCACCGTGACAGCGCTCGGGTCCGCCGTCTCGTCGCCGCGATCGAGCCAGGCCTGGACCAGGGCCGGGCGCGTCCCGACGTTACCGACGCGAATCGTCAGCGCGGAAACGCCCGCCGGATAGATGAAACGGGTCCCGATCACGGACAGCGAGGCGGAGGCATCGGCCACCAGCGCCACCAGCAGGACCCAGGCCGTGCCGCATCGTCCCAGGCCGACGCCGGTCACAGCGTGCGCTCCCGGTCGGCGGCCGACGCCGGGCGACATGCCAGTTGCAGGACGGGAGGCGTCGTCTCGCGCGGGCCCAGCGCATAGTCGACCAGGCACTGCTGCTGCGGCTCGTTGCCCCAGCGCACCCGAACCGAGCCGCGATCCTGCTCGACCCGCAGCACCAGGCGGCTGCCCTGGCCGACGGCGCCCACCGGCTGCCCGCTGTGGGCATCGAGCACTTCCGCGGCGAACGGCAGGGGCTCGCCGCTGGGCATCCGGCTATCCACCAGCAAGGGCCTCGCTACCCGCGTCGGATAGTCGAGGCGCACCACCGCTCCGGCGGTGGGCGCCACGTTGCGCGAACTGGACCTCAGCTCGATCTCGTCGGCCATGCCGTTGGGGTCGAGGTCGACACTGTTCAACTGGTAGGGCAGCAGGTTGGGAATCACCGCATAGCCGTGGCGGTCGACCCGGCTTCCCGAGTAGCCGGCAGCCGCGCCCCTGGCGTTTGGCGCGTGGACCAGGCCGATCGTCTCGCCCAGGGTTTGTGCCGCGGTGATCCCGCCGCTGTGCGCGACCAGGCCGCCGGCGGCCTTGAGCGACAACTGCCGATAGCCCGGCCCCTGCGAGAGGCTGGAGCCGAGTTCGACCTGCGGCAGTCGATAGTCGAGGCTGGCGCTCTTCGAGGTCTGCCGGCTGTCGCGGTCATGGGAGGCCGACAGCGAGTAGGAGGCCTCGCCACGCTTGCCCAGCATGCCGGAAACCCCGCTGGTGAGCTGGGTTCCGCTGTTGCTGTCGCGGGTCAGGTAGCTGCTCAGGGTCGGCGACCCGCGTCCCGCGCCGCCGAGCGGAATGGACAGGTTCAGGCTGAACAGCGTGCTGGTCTCGCCGCGCCTGTCACCGCTGGAAAAGCCTTCGTAGTGGCTGCGCAGGCGTTGCGCGGAAATGGAGTAGCTGACGTCGCGCCACTGGTTGCTGTAGCCGACCGAGAAGTTGACCGCCCGCCCGCCGCCGCTCCAGTAGCGCTGCGAGGAGCCGTTCAGGTACAGGTTGCCGCCGTTGCCCAGTTGCTGGCTGATGTTGGCGTCGAGACGGTTGCGCAAGCGCGAGAACGACTCCAGCGGCTCGCCTCGCTCTACCCGGTCCTGCATGAAGGCCGCGTCGCGCAGGCCGAGATAGCCACCGGTGGAGTAACGATAGGCGAGCAGCGAAAAGTTGGTGCCGGTGTTCGGCAGGTTCTTGCTGTAGGCGAGACGGTAGCTGGAGCCGCTAAGGCGGTCGTCGCCGGGAACCTCGGTACGCGCCAGCGTCACGTCACCGGAGAATCCGCCCACCGGCGTGTTCAGCGCCGCGCCCATCAATCCGGACATGTAGCTGCCGGTGAAGGCCCCGCCCGCGTATGCGGTGACGTCGTTGCCCAGGCCGCGCTGGTAGACGCCCTGCAGCATGTTCGGCCGACGCTCCAGGCTGGGATCGTTGAGCCGCCCGGCCGTCAGGCTGTAGCGCGTGGTCCCGGGGCGCAGCAGTTGCACGGTGGTGGCGAACGGCACGATGAAACTGCGGACTTCCCCGCTGGCTTCGGTCACCCGCACTTCCAGGTCCCCGCCATAGCTGGCGGTCTGCAGTTCGTCGAGAGCGAACGCCCCGGGTGCCACCGTGGTTTCGTAGATGAGGTAGCCGCGCTGGTAGACCGATACCCGCGCATTGGTACTGGCGGTCCCACGGACCACCGGAGCGTAGTAGCGCAGCGAATCCGGCAGCATCCGGTCATCGCTGGAAAGCTGCACGCCACGGAAGGACACCGCATCGAAGAACTCGCTGCTGGTGGAGTTTTCTCCCAGCAACAACTGCGCACGCCAGGCCGGCAGGTCGGTCTGCACATAGGTGGCGCTGCGCTGGTAGTGGCTGCCCATGCGGCGCGACCAGGTGGCCGTGCCGTTGTGGCGCAGGCGCGCCCGCCCGAAATTGAAGCCGGCGTTCATCCCGGCATAGCCGCTGGTGGCGCTCCTGCCGTGGTTTTCCCTGACGTGGAGATTGCTGTTGTAGTTGAGCAAGGCGGCGGAAATGCCGCTGTCCCAGCTCGCCGGATCGACATAGGTCTTCGACGAATCCAGGCTCAGGTAATAGCTGGGCACCGAGACATAGACCGACTGCTCGGCGATATCGAGCTTGACCCGGGCCCCCGGCACATAGCGCTCGAGCGGGTCGCAGTGCAAACCTTCGGGCAGAGGATCGCGAGCCGAGGAACGATCCTGGCCACGCGCGCTCTTCTCCAGGTCGATGCCCGCCCGCTCCAGCAGGCCCCGGTCGTAGCAGAAGACCGCGCTTTCCCGCCCCGGCTGGCGGCGCAGCTCGACTTCCTCGACACCGCGCCATCGGCTGTTGAGCAGCAGGTCGAGGCGATAGCGGCCTGGCTCGATGACGTCGCCGCGCTCGAAACGCGACGTATCGATCGAGCGTCCGCCCGGCCCCAGGGCCAGCATCTGCGCGTCGAAGACGATCCGCCGCGACGGTGCGTCCAACCCGCCGGCCGGTGACGCAACGGCCACCGCGGGCGCCTGCGGCTGTTTCGCCGGTGCTCCCGCCCTGGCCTCCTTCGCTTTCGCCCCGGCTACGCCGGCGGCGCCGACGGAGGACCAGGACTGGCAGGAGGACAGCGAAGGAAACAGTGCCAGCAGACAGGCGAATCGCAGGGAACGAACGGCGATCCCTCCCTGTATCGCCATTCGCAACAGGGCGACCTGCCCACCGTAAGCGGGAGCGGACAAGCACCTATGAAGAGAAACTTTGGGCATATGTAATCCCTGCAGCGATTTTAAAATCGCCACTCATATGTCGGGCCGTAAGTAAAAAGCGGGGAAACGGAGGGGTTATTTGCCGAGTGCCCTATCGAGGGTATTGCGGCCACCGTAATCGTTGATGACTTCGTATCTGACGGAAGCGGCTTCCATGTTCTTCGGATTTCCCTGCCAGTCGAACTCCTTCGTCGAGAATGGCGCGACCATTCCCTTTCCCACGGACATGACACGGCCATCGACAATCAATTCGACGCTGGCGAACGAAACGTAGTAAGGCGTCGGATTATTTACCTGTACTACGGTCTTTTTTCCTGCTCCCCCTGACTCCAGAAACTTCCATTGAAGTTTCCCGGCAGCCGAATCGACACTCTTCAACTGGCTGGGTCGAAAGAAGAGCTTGAAGCGCGAACGAAAGGAAAACTGCAATGCATTGTTTTCGTCTTCGTCCCTGGGCGGAACTTCCAGGATATTCAGCCAGAACAGCGATTCGCGATCCGTCGGCAACGGGGCCTTCAGGTAGGCGATGCGCAATACGGCGCCGCCATTGGGGTCCACTCGCGTCACGGCCGGCGTGACGCTGAAGGGGACCTGCAGTTCCTCGGGGGGAACGTCCTGCCGGCCATCGTCGATCCAGGCTTGCGCCAGCACGGGAGTGCCGGAGGTATTGCTGACCCGCAAGGTGACCTCGCGCTCGCTGGCCGGAAAGACGACGCGAGTGCCCTGTGCGATCAGCCCGGCATGAGCCGTTCCGGCGCACAGGGCGATGGCCACGGCGCTTGCCGCCACGAAAGAATGAAAACGATGCATTAGCGGCGCCATGGCCTCACCTCTTCGTCCGTCGACCGCCGCTTACTCGTACGCCAGGAGGTAGCGGATATGGGACAGGCCGGTACCCGCGATCACGGTCTTCTCGGTGGACACATAGGAGGCCTTGTACTTCAGGGTGGCCGTGTTCTTGTCGATGGTTGCCTTCTGCGGGGCGGCCTCGACCAAGCCCAGCGGGATCTTCGTGGTGTTGGCCGCCGAATTGTTGAAGATCTGGATCTGCACGCCCTTGGCTTTCGACGGCCCCATCAGCATCAGGTTGCCGCTGATGCGGTCGACGTTGGTGACCGGGTCGAAGGCGATGGAAACCTTCTTGTCATTGGTGCAGCCGGCACCGGAGAGGACCAGGTCGAACTCCTGGAAAGTGGAGTTGGTTCCGACGGCGGTGAAATGGGTCGGCGCCACGATACCCAGGTCGACGTTGGTGACGTTGCCCGCACCCGGCGCCTGGCCGTTGATATCGCACGCGACGTCGGTGATGTTGCCCGAGAAGTTGACGATCCCATCGACCGCATGGGCCGCGGGGGACATCAGCGCGAGAAGGGTGCCCGACGCAACGAGGGGCGCAAGAATTGCACGTTTGAACTTGTTCATCTGATTTCCTTTGGAGTTGTGGAACATCCTGGCTGCTCCCTGGAGAGCCGATGCAGTACGAACCGGCCAAGGTAGCCAAGCCTTTGCGCGCAACCGGGACGGCCGCCTAGAGCGCCTCCGACCATTATGCGACAGCCGAAGATTGCGCCCTGATAAACGCAGACCCAAATACTAGAAAGAAAGACAGGATTTAAAAATAATAATCATACGAAAACATATGTAGTCCATTTCCGATAACAGCCAATAGGTACATAAGAATACATTCAGAAAATACTTATAGAAGAACAGGAACCCATTAACTAAAAAACCAAAAAAGAAGAAACGAAAACCCATCTAATACTTCATCTTCGATAACTTTCCCTTCGCCGCTCCGTGCTATTTCCGTGGCATATCGACCTATCAACCATCCGGTCGATATCGGGATACTCGAAGACAGGCCAGCATGGGTTTCCCACGACGAGGAGAACCCTATGTCCGCCCACTCGCATTCCGGATGGATCACCGTCGGCGCCCTAGCCGACGGCTTCGCTCCGAACAACCACGTCCTTCCCGCCTGCGGCGATCTCGCCGGGCTCGAACGGGTCCTGCACTTCGCCAACGGCTGGGTCATCGAACATGCCTTCGACTCGCAGCGCCTGCGCTGGCGCCTGGCCGACGGCAGTGCCAGCGGCGAGTCGGACTACCGCGCCAGTTCACTGCGGGAGAACCTTTACCTGGTGGATTTCCTCAAGCAGGAAAACGGCCGGCCGGTCTCGGTCAGCCTGGTGCTGGACTTCGACAACCAGGCGTTCACCGCGGTGCTCGGCCATCTGCCCGACCGCACGGCCTGCGAACAGGGTCTGTTCTCCCGGGCCCTGGCCGGCCGGGAACTGACCGGCGTCGAGGCCGAGTTCCTGCATGGCAGCCTCGACCGCCCGTGGCAGCCCGGCGCCTGCCCGCACGTCCCCAGCGACGAGTTGGTCGGCCTGCGCAACCGCTACGTCTACAGCGCCAGCGAGGCCTACGAACACGTCTACCTCAATCCCGACTTCTACACCTGGCAATGCCTGCGCGGCGCCGAGCGAGGGCTGGCCGATACCGACCGCTGCCACTGCTACCGACTGGCCGAACGCCTGTACCTGTTCGTCTGGCGCGAGAAGATCGTGCCGACTCTCGGCGTGCTGCTGATCGACCTGGAAGCCGGGCGCACCGACGGCAAGATCTTCGGCTACCAGGACGACGACTTCGCCACCCCGGTTAACTTCCCGGTCGGCGCCCTGGCCCAGGTGCTCAACCAGACCCGCCACGACCTGTGAGGACGCCCATGGATACCACCTTCGGCCTCGACCTGGCCCGCGTCGAAGCGCTGTTCAAGCACGAGCTGCGACGCTTCGATGAACTGCATCCGCGCTCCGCCCAGGCCTACCGGGAAAACCGCCGCCACTGGCTGTACGGCGCACCGTTGCACTGGATGCAACAGTGGCCGGGCAACTGCCCGCTGCTGGTGAAGGAGGCCCAGGGCGCGCGCGTCACCGACATCGACGGCCAGCAGTACGTCGACTTCGCCCTCGGCGATAGCGGCGCCATGTTCGGCCACGCCCAACCGGCGGTGGCCGACGCCATCGCCCGCCAGGCGCGGCGCGGCTCGACCCTGATGCTGCCGACCGAGGACAGCCTGTGGGTCGGCGCCGAACTGGCGCGGCGCTTCGGCCTGCCCTATTGGCAGGTGACCACCTCGGCCACCGACGCCAACCGTTTCGTCCTGCGCCTGTGCCGGATGCTCAGCGGACGCGACAAGGTGGTGGTGTTCAACTGCAACTACCACGGCAGCGTCGACGAATCGCAGGTGGAATTCGACGCCGCCGGGCGCATGGTTCCGCGCGCGGGCGTTCACCCCAATGGCGTACGCCACGCCACCACCACCCGCCTGGTGGAATTCAACGACCTCGACGCGCTGGAGGCCGCCCTCGCCCATGGCGACGTCGCCGCGGTGCTCACCGAACCCTTCATGACCAACGTCGGCATGGTCCCGCCGGCCGAAGGCTTCCACGCCGGCCTGCGCGAACTGACCCGCCGCCACGACGTGGCGCTGATCATCGACGAGACCCACACCATCTCCTGCGGTCCCGCCGGCTATAGCGGCACGCATGGCCTCGAGCCGGACTTCTTCGTCCTCGGCAAATGCATCGCCGGCGGCATTCCCAGCGCCGTCTGGGGATGCAGCCAGGCGCAGGCGGAGCGGATCTGGGCGGTACTGCCGCACTTCCGACCGGGGCAGGCGATCAACCATTTCGGCTTTGGCGGCACCCTGGCCGGCAACGCGCTGCAACTGGCGGCGATGCGCGCGACCTTCGCCGAAGTGATGACGGAGGACGCCTATCGGCACATGTTCCAGCTCGCCGCGCAGCTCGAGGCAGGCGTCCGCGCGACGCTCGAGGAACTGCGCCTGCCCTGGCACGTGACGCGCATCGGCGCGCGCGTCGAGTACCTGTTCATGACCCACGCCCCACGCAACGGCGGCGAGGCCCACCACGCACGCAACGGCCTGGTCGAGGCCTGCCTGCATCTCTACCTGCTCAACCGCGGCGTGCTCTTGACGCCATTCCACAACATGGCGCTGACCTGCCCGGCGACCCGCGCGGAGGACGTCGAACTGCACAACCGCCTGCTCCGCGATTGCCTGGGCGAACTGTTGGAGCGCCCATCGTGAGGCGCTTGGAGAACCGCGTCGCGCTGGTCACCGGCGCCGGCCAGGGCATCGGCCGGGCCATCGCCGAATGCTTCGCCGCCGAAGGCGCCAGGGTGCTGCTGGCGACGCGTACCGCCAGCCGCGGCCAGGCCGTCCTGGAGGCGATCCGCCTGGGCGGAGGCACGGCCGAACTGCTGGCCGTCGACCTGAGCGAGCACGACGCCGCGAGACGAGCGGTGAGCGCGACCCTGGAGCGCTTCGGCCAGTTGGACATCCTCCTGCACAACGCCGCTGCCTTTCCCCAGTGCGCCCTCGCGGAACTGGACGAAGGCACCCTGGAACGGACCCTGGCGGTGAACCTGAAAAGCTGCTTCCGGCTGACCCAGGCCGCCCTTCCCGCCCTGCGCCGCAGCGTGGCCGGGCGCGTCCTGGTGACCTCCTCGGTGACCGGCCCGCGCACGGCGATCCCTGGGCTCTCGCACTATGCGGCGAGCAAGGCCGGGGTCAACGGTTTCATCCGCGCCGCCGCGCTGGAGCTGGCCGGCGACGGCATCACCGTCAACGGCGTCGAGCCTGGCCTGGTCGCGACTCCGGCGCTGGGCAGCCTCGGCGACGCCGCCGCGCTGGCCGCGCACATCCCCCTCGGGCGTGTCGGCCAGCCGCTGGACATCGCCCAAGCCATGCTCTTCCTCGCATCCGACGAGGCGAGCTACATCACCGGGCAGACCCTGGTTGTGGATGGCGGCGCGTTGCTGCCGGAGAACGGCGGGCTGGCCTGAAGCCGCTGGCGTTCGCCCTCTCCCTCCAGAGAGAGCGCCTTCCGACGTATCCGGCAAACACTTCCGACGGCTCCGGTAGGGCGCTCGCCCTGTCCCACGGACAAGGGCCGACCATTTGCCGGGCGATTATCGAAAGCCCCTGCAAAATGGATGAATAAGAATGACTCTCAGCAGGTTAGTATCGGAAATCCCCAACCGAGAGGATTCGCTTCATGTTCCGCTCCACCTCCCATGTCCGTACCGAATCGGCGGCACGCTACGTCAATCGCCTGTGCAAGCACTGGGGCCACAAGTTCGAAGTCGAACTCACTCCCGAGCGCGGCTTCATCGACTTCGGCGACTCCAACTGCGAGCTGCTCGCCCACCCCGACCATGTCCTGATGATTCTCAACAGCCCCGACGAGGACAGCCTCGCCCACATGCAGAACGTGGTCGCCGATCACCTGCAACGCATGGCCAACAGCGAAAGCCTGGAGATTGCCTGGCAGCCCGCCGAAAGCTGAACGCGCCGCCACCCGGCCGCCCTTCGCGGCCGGGCGCCGGGCGTCACGCGGGGCCATGGAAAGTGCAATTCATTCCCCGGAAAAGCCATTCAGCTCGCTCCGCCCCCGTCCCATCATCCCCTCCAGGCGCTCTCGCGCAGATAACAACAATGACTGGAGACGATGATGAAACCCGAAGATTTCCGTGCCTCTGCCACCCGTCCGTTCACCGGCGAGGAGTACCTCGCCAGCCTGCGCGACGACCGTGAGATCTACATCTACGGCGACCGCGTCAAGGACGTCACCAGCCACCCCGCCTTCCGCAACGCGGCCGCCTCCATGGCCCGGCTCTACGACGCCCTGCACGATCCGCAGAGCAAGGAAAAGCTCTGCTGGGAGACCGATACCGGCAACGGCGGCTATACCCACAAATTCTTCCGCTACGCGCGCAGCGCCGACGAACTGCGCCAGCAGCGCGACGCCATCGCCGAGTGGTCGCGGCTGACCTACGGCTGGATGGGCCGCACCCCGGACTACAAGGCCGCCTTCGGCAGCGCCCTCGGCGCCAACCCGGGCTTCTACGGGCGTTTCGAGGACAACGCGAAAACCTGGTACAAGCGCATCCAGGAAGCCTGCCTGTACCTCAACCATGCCATCGTCAACCCGCCGATCGACCGCGACAAGCCGGTGGACCAGGTCAAGGACGTGTTCATCTCGGTGGACGAGGAAGTCGACGGCGGCATCGTCGTCAGCGGCGCCAAGGTGGTCGCCACGAATTCCGCGCTGACCCACTACAACTTCGTCGGCCAGGGTTCGGCGCAACTGCTCGGCGACAACACCGACTTCGCCCTGATGTTCATCGCGCCGATGAACACCCCCGGCATGAAGCTGATCTGCCGCCCCTCCTACGAACTGGTGGCAGGCATCGCCGGATCGCCGTTCGACTACCCGCTGTCCAGCCGTTTCGACGAGAACGACGCGATCCTGGTGATGGACAAGGTGTTCATCCCCTGGGAGAACGTACTGATCTACCGCGACTTCGAACGCTGCAAGCAGTGGTTCCCCCAGGGCGGCTTCGGCCGGCTGTTCCCGATGCAGGGCTGCACCCGCCTGGCGGTCAAGCTCGACTTCATCACCGGCGCCCTCTACAAGGCCCTGCAATGCACCGGCTCCCTGGAGTTCCGCGGCGTGCAGGCGCAGGTCGGCGAAGTGGTGGCCTGGCGCAACCTGTTCTGGTCGCTGACCGACGCCATGTACGGCAACGCCAGCGAATGGCACAGCGGCGCCTTCCTGCCCAGCGCCGAGGCCCTGCAGGCCTACCGCGTGCTGGCGCCGCAGGCCTACCCGGAGATCAAGAAGACCATCGAGCAGGTGGTCGCCAGCGGCCTGATCTACCTGCCCTCCGGCGTTCGCGACCTGCACAATCCGCAGCTCGACAAGTACCTCTCCACCTATTGCCGCGGCTCCGGCGGCATGGGCCACCGGGAGCGGATCAAGATCCTCAAGCTGCTCTGGGACGCCATCGGCAGCGAGTTCGGCGGCCGCCACGAGCTGTACGAGATCAACTACGCCGGCAGCCAGGACGAGATCCGCATGCAGGCCCTGCGCCAGGCGGTCGGCAGCGGCGCGATGAAGGGCATGCTCGGCATGGTCGAGCAGTGCATGGGCGACTACGACGAGAACGGCTGGACCGTGCCGCACCTGCACAACCCGGACGACATCAACGTACTCGATCGCATCCGCCAATGACGCCCGCGTCGCGTCCGGAGGTTATTCCCATGTCCCAGCTCGAACCCAGGCAGCAAGCCTTCCGCAACGCCATGGCGCATCTTTCGGCGGCGGTCAACGTGATCACCAGCAACGGCCCAGCCGGACGCTGCGGGATCACCGCCACCGCGGTCTGCTCGGTCACCGACAGCCCGCCGACGCTGATGCTCTGCATCAACCGCAACAGCGAGATGAACACGGTGTTCAAGGCCAACGGTCGACTCTGCGTGAACGTCCTCAGCGGCGAACACGAAGAGGTGGCCCGCCACTTCGCCGGCATGACCGAGGTCCCGATGGAACGCCGCTTCGCCCTCCATGACTGGCGCGAGGGCCTCGCCGGGTTGCCGGTGCTGCACGGCGCCCTGGCCAACCTGCAGGGACGCATCGCCGAGGTCCAGGAGATCGGCACCCATTCGGTGCTGTTGCTGGAGCTGGAGGACATCCAGGTCCTCGAACAGGGCGACGGCCTGGTCTACTTCAGCCGCAGCTTCCATCGCCTGCAATGCCCCCGGCGGGCGGCCTGAACGGCGCCTCCAGGAATCCTCCGCCAGCGTTTCGCAGCCGCCGCCGAGAACCCGGCCAGGCCCTCAGCGGCGGTGCGCCGGTGGGATCGAGTAGGTGCCGACCACATGGGCGACCGGTTCCGCGTCGCCTTCGGAGAACAGCGAGACCTCGCCCATCGCCAGGGTCTTGCCGACCTTCATCAGGCGGCACTCGGCGACCACCCGGCGGTCCGCCGCCGGACGCCGCAGGAAGTTGATGGTCAGGCTGGTGGTCACCGCCAGCGGGACGATGCCGATCTCGCCCAGTACCGCCACGTACAGCGCGACATCGGCGATGGCCATCAGGGTCGGCCCGGAGACCGTGCCGCCGGGGCGCAGGTCGCTGGCGTCGACCGCCTGCCAGACCGTGGCGCTACGCTCGCCGACGGCTTCGACCACGACCCGGGTCTGGGGAAATTCGCGCTGGATGAAACGGGCGATCTGCTCTTTCTTGTCGGTCACGGAACGGGTCCTTGGCAGTAGGAGGAGGAAAGGTACGGTAGTCGGGTCTAGCGGCCACGCGCCTCGCTCGGCGTCATCCCGTAGCGCGCCTTGAAGGCCCGGGCGAAATGCGCCTGGCTGGAGAAACCGTGGCGATAGGCGACCTCGGCGACGTCCAGGCGCCGGCCCTGGGGCGAGGCGAGCAACTGGCGGGCGCGCTCCAGGCGCCGCTCCTGCAGGTAGCGCCCGGGCGAGCTGCCTTCCTGGGCGAACAGCCGCGCCAGGTGCCGGCTGGAGACGCCAGTGGCGGCGGCCACCCGCTCGCAGCTCAGGGCGGGTTCGTCGAGGTGCTGCTGGATGTACTGCTTGGCCGCCAGCAGGTAGGACGCGCCCAGGGCGCTGGCACGGTGCTCGCCGGCATGGTCGCTGATGATGCTCGCCAGCAGGTCGTAGGCTTCCTCCTGGTAGCGCTCGGCATCCTCGCCATGGGGGCTGTCGAGGAAATCCCGGGTACGCTCGCCGAGGGTCCGCACCAGCAGGCGCTGCACCGGGCTTTCCGCGCCGATCTTCAGCGGTCCCTTGAAGTCGCGCAGGCAGCGCTCGGCGAAATCGTCCTGGGGAATGTCGAAGATGAACTGCCGCATCGGTCCGGAAAAACCGAACAGGTAGGGCTTGTCGGTCCGGTAGATAACCAGCTCGCCCGGTTGCAGGAGGTTGCAGCCGTTGTCCTGGTAGAAGAACGACTGGCTGCCCTGCACCAGGGAGACGAAGATCGACTCCTTGGGCACTGCGCGGATCATCGAGCGGTCGCGCTCCACCACGTGCTCGTTGCCGCCGATGCGGGCCAGCCGCAGGCGTTCGAGGCAGAGGTTGTCCTGGGTCGCGGCGAAGCCGGCCTGGGAATACGACGAACATTTCAGGCCAACCAGGATGGAAGCGTTGTAGTCCTCCCAGAACGCCAGCCGCTGCTCCAGGGGAATGTCCTGGGTGCTGGCCCGCCGGGTTTCGAGCAAGGCATGTGCGGGCATTTTTATTCTTCTCGTCGAACGCTGCGTGGACCTCCCGGACCTCAGGCAAGGCCTCCGGGGCCAGGCGCCGGGCCGCTCCGCCGACCTGTCGCGGTCGGTCGGCGAGGCGCCTGGCACCCCGTCATTAACATCTGAATCCTTTCCTCCGTCAATCGCCCCCCAGCCGGCTCCGACGCTGGGCAGGCCAGCTTGGCGGCGCGCCGCGGGTCACGCCAGGCCATGTCCGAAAAGCGCAAGTTTCCTGGCCGCCAGGGTCAAACCCGGAGGCCCGCCCATGGCTAGAGTCGGCCCGACGATAACAACGACAGAGGCCGCCCCATGCCCGAACTCGCCACCCGTGAATTCTGGAAAGACCTGCAACCGATTCCCGACTGCTTCAAGCCGGACGCCAAGCCCGAGGTCTACCTGCGCAACGCGCCGACCGAGGACGAGCGCCTCTACGTGCCCTTCACCGAAACCGTGAAGTCGCGTCCGCTGTGGATCTCGCCAAGCGAAAACCGCTGGTGCGACATCCTGATGGCGACGAGCGCCGGCCTGGTCAACCGCCACTACCACCCGCACGAGGTGTTCGCCTACACCATCAGCGGCAAGTGGGGCTACCTGGAGCACGACTGGACCGCCACCGCCGGCGACTTCGTCTACGAGACGCCCGGCGAGGGCCACACCCTGGTGGCCTACGAGCACGAGCAGCCGATGCGTGCGTTCTTCATCGTCAAGGGGCCGCTGGTCTGGCTCGACGAGAAGGGCAACGCGGACGGCATCTTCGACGTCCACGACTACATCGCGATGTGCCGCGCGCACTACGACAAGATCGGCGTCGGCGCCGCCTACATCGACTCCCTGTTCCGCTGACCCCGGGCGCGCACAGCCCCGGCGGATGCGCGCCTCCCCGCCGGCCGGCCCGCCCGGCCTGGAGACCGACATGGCGCATAACAACAATTCCGCCAGTTACGAAAACGTCCTGCTCTGCGTGCTGTTCCTGACCTTCGGCTTCGTCTTCTTCGACCGCCTGGCGCTGTCCTTCCTGTTTCCCTTCATGGAACAGGAGCTGCAACTGAGCAACAGCCACCTGGGCATGCTCTCCTCGGTGCTGGCCCTGGCCTGGGCGGTATCCGGCGCGCTGGTCGGCGCCTGGTCCGACCGCCGCGGGCAGCGCAAGCCGCTGCTGATCGTGGCGGTGATCCTGTTCTCGCTGTGCTCGGCGCTGTCCGGGCTGGTCGGCGGCTTCCTCAGCCTGCTGCTGTTCCGCGGCATCATGGGCCTGGCCGAGGGGCCGATCCTGCCGCTCTCGCAATCACTGATGGTCGAGGCCTCCTCGCCGCATCGCCGCGGCCTCAACATGGGCCTGCTACAGGGCTCGGCGGCCGGCCTGCTCGGCGCAGTGATCGGCCCGCCGCTGCTGGTGGCCCTGGCCGAAGCCCTCGGCTGGCGTCACGCCTTCATCGTCTCGTTGCTGCCGGGCCTGCTGATCGCCTGGCTGATCTGGCGCCATGTGCGTCCCGACCCGCCCCGTGCGCAGCGCCCGGCGCCGCGCGCGGAGGACGCGAAAGGCAAGCGCCTGGCACTGCTGAAGAGCCGCAACATCCTGCTCTGCACCCTGATCAGTTGCGTATTCGTCACCTGGTTCATCGTGCTGATTTCCTTTACCCCGACCTTCCTGGTCAACGCCCGCGGCTTCAGCCCGGCGACCATGGGCAGGCTGATGAGCTGCCTGGGCGTCGCCTGGGTGGTCTGGGGCTTCGCCGTACCGGCGATATCCGATCGCATCGGCCGTCGGCCGACCCTGGTGGCGTTCTCCCTGCTCGCCGCGTGTTGCCCGCTGGCGCTGCTCTATGCGCCGAACGCGACCAGCCTCGGCCTGCTGTTGCTGCTGACCTACACCGGGCTCGGCTGCTTCACCCTGTTCATGGCGACCATCCCGGCGGAGACCGTCTCGCGCAGCGTCATCGCCACCGCCCTCGGCCTGATCATGGGCCTCGGCGAACTGGTCGGCGGTTTCCTCGCGCCGACCGTGGCCGGCTTCGCCGCCGACCGCTTCGGCCTGTCCATCGTCATGTGGATGTCCTGCGGCGGCGCCCTGCTCGCCGCGTTCCTCTCGCTGTTCCTGCGCGAAACCGCGCCCGCCGTGCTGGCGCGCCAGCGCAGCGCGCCTACCTCCGTCCTGCAAGGAAACCAACCATGAAAGCACTGCGCTGGCACGCCGCCCGCGACCTCCGCCTGAGCGAACTGGAACGCCAGGCGCCGCGGCCCGGCGAAGTCGAACTGGAAGTCGCCTACTGCGGCATCTGCGGCAGCGACCTGCACGAATACCAGAGCGGCCCGCACTCGATTCCCCAGGCCGAGGCGCACCCGCTGTCCGGTTGCCGCGCGCCGCTGACCCTCGGCCATGAGTTCTGCGGCGTGGTCGCCGCGCTCGGCCCTGGCGTGGAGGGACTGCGCATCGGCGACCGCGTCGCGGTGGAGCCGGAATACCGCTGCGGCGAATGCCGCTACTGCCGGGAAGGCCGCTACAACCTCTGCGAGTCGATGGGCTTCATCGGCCTGATGGGCGACGGCGGCTTCGCCGAGCGCGCGCGGGTGCCGGCCTACATGCTGCACCGCCTGCCGGACGCGGTGGGCTTCCGCCAGGCCGCCGTGCTCGAACCGGCCGCCGTGGCCCTGCACGCGCTGCGCCGCAGCAGCCTGGCGCCAGGCCAGCGCTGCGCGGTGTTCGGGCTTGGCCCGATCGGTCTGCTGCTGGTGATGCTCGCCCGCCTGCGCGGAATCGAGGACATCGCCGCGGTCGACGTCAGTCCCGAGCGCCTCGCCCTAGCCGGCGAATTCGGCGCCAGCCGGGCGCTCGACGCCCGTGACGGCGACACGGCGGCGCGCCTGCGCGAAGGCGGCGCGCTCGATTGCGCCTTCGAGGCCGCCGGCAGCCAGGCCAGCCTCGACGCCGCCCTGGCCAGCCTGCGCAAGGGGGGCGAGCTGGTGCTGGTGAGCCTGATGGGCGAGGTCAGGCTGGACGCCTTCGACCTGGTCAACCGCGAACTGCGCCTGCTCGGCAGCGTCGGCTACCGCGACGCCTACCCGGAGCTGATCGCCCTGCTCGCCGATGGCCGCCTCGACCTGGCCCGCGCAGTGACCCGCAGCGTGCCCCTGGAGCAGGCCGTCGAGCACGGTTTCGAGGCCCTGCTGCGCGACAAATCGCAGCTCAAGGTGCTGGTCAATCCCAACCCGGCCCTGGCCGACGCCTGAAGGAACGATCACCGATGGTTTTCCAACACGATATCTACGCCGGCCAGCAGGTACTGGTCACTGGCGGCAGCTCCGGCATCGGCGCGGCCATCGCCATGCAGTTCGCCGAACTCGGCGCCGAAGTCGTCGCCCTCGGCCTGGACGCCGACGGCGTGCACGCACCGCGTCATCCGCGGATTCGCCGGGAAGAACTGGACATCACCGACAGCCAGCGCCTGCAACGGCTGTTCGAAGCGCTGCCGCGCCTGGATGTGCTGGTGAACAACGCCGGCATCAGCCGCGACCGCGAGGAATACGACCTGGCGACCTTCGAACGGGTGCTGCGCCTCAACCTGAGCGCCGCCATGCTCGCCAGCCAACTGGCCCGTCCGCTGCTGGCACAGCGCGGCGGCAGCATCCTCAACATCGCCTCGATGTACAGCACCTTCGGTTCCGCCGACCGCCCGGCCTACAGCGCCAGCAAGGGCGCCATCGTCCAGCTGACCCGTTCCCTGGCCTGCGAGTACGCCGCCGAGCGCATCCGGGTCAACGCCATCGCCCCCGGCTGGATCGACACGCCGCTGGGCGCCGGGCTCAAGGCCGACGTCGAGGCCACCCGCCGGATCATGCAGCGCACGCCGCTGGCGCGCTGGGGCGAGGCGCCCGAGGTGGCCAGCGCCGCGGCCTTCCTCTGCGGTCCCGGCGCCAGCTTCGTCACCGGCGCCGTGCTGGCGGTGGACGGCGGCTATCTCTGCGCCTGAGCCGCCTTCGCTCCGGATGCACCTGTCCGCTTGGGGCGGACAGCGATTCGCACGACAGAACAACAACAAGACGAGTGCCTTGCCATGAAAACCCTCCGCACCTTGCCGGCGCTGCTCTGCGCCGGTTTCCTCGGTCTCTCCGCGCAGGCCGCCGAAGACAGCCGCAGCGGCCCGCTGGCCGGGTTCGGCGAACGACTCCAGCGCCACGGCGTGAAGACCCACGCGCAGTTCTGGAGCCTGTCGCTGAAGAACCTCGACACCGGCCCGCGCCAGCACAGCTTCGGCAACAGCGGCGACCTGTTCCTCGGCGCCGACCTCGACCTCGCCACCCTCGCCGGCCTGGACGGCGCCTCGCTGCACATCGAGGAAACCCTGTTCATCCTCGACCGCGGCACCGGTCAGCCCACCGGGCCGAGCTGGCAGGGCGCGGTGGGCAGCTACTTCGGCGGCGCGCCGCTGCACAACGACATCGGCGCCAACCAGCTGAGCCTGCTCACCTGGCAGCAGCAGTGGCTGGGCGGACGCCTCGACAGCCATCTCGGACGGACCAATGCGCGGCGCTATTTCCTGATCTACAACTGCGAGACCGTGGTCACCTGCAACGACCCGATCATCGACGCCTCCACCGGCATCCTGCCGCCGCCCTACGGCGCCTGGGGCGGCTACCTGAAGTACCGGGCGACCCCGACCCTGTACCTGCACGCCGGGGCCTTCGAGTCCAACCCGGTGGATTACCTGAAGAAGCGCCATGGCCTCGATTTCGGCACCGACGACGCCAGCGGCACCAGCCTGCTGCTGGGGATCGGCGACAAGCGCGAGGAAAGCCTCGATCCCTACCGCTCGCACTATGAACTCAACGCCTACCTGAACACCGCCAACCAGGTCGACCCGCTCACCGGCGCCAGCGACCACGGCAGCGCCGGCGGCTTCTTCAAGTTCCAGCAGCTGTTCTGGCGCGCCGACGGCGGCCGCCTCGATTCGCCGAGGGCGCTGGGGCTGTTCGGCTCGCTGTCGGTCTCGGCCGACGACAAGCAGCCGTTCCGTCATTTCGCCGAGCTGGGCCTGACCTACCATGCGCCCTTCGACCGCACGCGGGACAAGCTCAACCTCAAGGCCAGCTACCTGCGCCTGAACGATCACCAGTTGGAGTTCCAGCGCCAGGCGCGGATCGCCGCTGGCGGCGATGCGAAACTCGGCCAGCGCGACGTGTACGCCCTGGAAACCAATGCGCACATCGCACTGACCCCGCACATCGCGCTGGAGCCGTCGGTGCAGTACATCTTCAACCCGGACAACTACTACAACCCCGGCGCTCGCGAACTGAGCGGAGACGGTTTCGTCGTCGGCCTGCAACTGATGGTCGACATGGGCTCGCTGCTGGGGCTGTAGCGCGCCGCCTGGCAGCCTCGGTCAACCCCGCCGGCAGGCTGGGACAAGCGGCCGGGCGCGCTTCCCCGTCCAATGGAGTAGCGTCGCGCCCATGGGCGCGGGGCGAAAAAGAACGCCGGGCGAGGCCCGGCAGCACACCCAGAAAGGTGCCGACATGACTTCCACTGCCCGCCGCTCGTTCGACTACATCGTGGTCGGCGCCGGCTCCGCCGGTTGCGTCCTGGCCAACCGGCTTTCCGCCGATCCCGCCGTCTCGGTCTGCCTGGTCGAGGCCGGCCCCAGCGACCGCACGCCGCTCCCCGCCGCCTACATCCGCACGCCGGCCGGGATCATCCGCCTGATCGCCAACCCGAAGTGGAACTGGATGCATCGCTTCGCCGCCCAGCCCGGCACCGCCAACCAGCCGATCGCCTGCCCGCGCGGCAAGGTCTGGGGCGGCTCCAGCGCGATCAACGGGATGATCTACATCCGCGGCGACCGCCACGACTACGACCGCTGGGCATCCCTCGGCAACCGTGGCTGGAGCTACGACGAGCTGCTCCCCTACTTTCGCCGCTCGGAACATTTCGAGCCGGGCGAATCGCCCTGGCACGGGCGCGGCGGCGAGTTGAACGTCGCCGCGCAGCGCAGCCCGGGGCCGATCAACCAGGTGTTCTTCCAGGCCGCCGAGGAAATGGGCTGGCCGTACAACGCCGACTTCAACGGCGAGCGCCAGGAAGGCATCGGCCCGTTCCACGTCACCCAGGTCAACGGCGAACGCTGTAGCGCGGCGCGCGCCTTCCTGCACCCGGCCCTGGCGCGGCCCAACCTCACCGTCCTCAGCTCGGCGCTGACCCTGCGCGTGCTGCTGGAAGGTACCCGCGCCACCGGCGTGGAGATCAGCCAGGCTGGCGAGGTCGTGCAATTGCAGGCACGCCGCGAAGTGATCCTCAGCGCCGGCTCGATCAACTCGCCGCAGCTCCTGTTGCTCTCCGGCATCGGCCCGGCGGCGGAACTGGCGCGCCACGGCATCGTCCAGCGCCATGAGTTGCCTGGGGTCGGCGAGAACCTGCAGGACCACCAGGACATCGTGCTGATGTACCGCACCGAGGCCAAGCTCGGCTACGGCCTGGGCTTCTCGCCGAAGGGCTGGCTGCCGCTGCTGCGCTCGCCCTGGCAGTACCTGTTCGGCCGGCGCGGGGCGCTGACCTCGAACACCGTCGAGTCCGGTGGCTTCCTCCGCCTCGACCCGCAGGCAGAGACCCCGGAGCTGGGTCTGATCGTCGCCCCCGCGCTGAAGAACCAGCCGCAGCGCCTGGTCCCCTTCGGCCACGGGGTCAGCCTGCACGTCGCGGTGATGCACCCGCAGAGCCGCGGGCGGGTCCGCCTGAACTCGCCGGACCCGCACGACCGGCCGCTGATCGAAGCCAACTTCCTCAGCCACCCTGCCGACCTCGATACCCTGGTCCAGGGTTTCCAACTGGTCCGCAAACTGGCCGCCAGCCGCAGCTTCGCCCGTCACCTCAAGGGCGAGCTGGTACCGGGCTCGCAGGTTTCCAGCCGCGGCCAGATCGAGGCCTGGATCCGCGCCAACCTGGGCACCGTGTTCCATCCGGTGGGCACCTGCAAGATGGGCCACGACCAGCTCGCGGTGGTCGACGACCAGTTGCGCGTGCACGGCCTGCAAGGCCTGCGGGTGGCCGATGCGTCGATCATGCCGACGCTGATCACCGGCAATACCAACGCCCCGGCGATCATGATCGGCGAGAAGGCCGCCGACCTGATCCTCGGCAAGCCGGCGCCCCATGCGCCGACGGAACAGCGGCGGGATGCGCCGGAGCTGGTAGAGGCCTGAGCCTCCGGCTCTCTGCTCAGAACTGCACGCCCCGGGTCAACCCGCCGTCCACCAGCAGGTTGGTTCCGGTGGTGAAGCTGGCCGCCGGGCTGGCCAGGAACAGCACCGCCCGCGCCACCTCGTTGGGTCGCGCCATGCGCCCCATGGGATTGGCGGCGAGACAACGGGCGAAGGTTTCCGGGCTATCCCGTTCGATCGCGCCCCATACGCCATCTTCGAAATAGACGTTGCCCGGCGACACCGTATTGACCCGAATGCCGTCCTCCGCATGGCGGCTGGCAAGCGTCTTCCCGTAGTGGACCAGGGCCGCCTTGAGCACGCCATAGGGCTCAGCGAACATGTCCACCTCGCGGCCGGAAACACTGGAGATCAGCACCACCGAGGCAGCCTCGGAGCGTTTCAACCACGGCAGGGCGGCAGCGACCATGCCCACGCTACCCAGCAGGTCGGTCTCGAAAGCGCGCCGCCAGGTGTCCAGGTCTCCGCCACCGGCCAGCGCGCTGACGTTGGGCACAACGATGTCGATGCCGCCCAAGTGCAGCGCCGAGCGCGTTACCCAACCGCGCACCTGCTGCGGGTCGGTGATGTCCACAGACATGCCAAAGGCACGCTCGCCGAAGCAATCCGCTGCTTCGGCCACGCCCGCCTCACCACGGGCGCAGAAGGCCACCTCGGCCCCTTCGGCGAGAAAATGTTCGACGATGGCGCGGCCGATACCGCGCGAACCGCCACTAACCAGCACCCTGCGCTGTGCGAGTTGCAGATCCATGTAATCTCTCCATGAGCGGACGCGATGGGCCCGCAAGCCGGGAAGGAACGCCGGGATCCGATCACCGGACGTAAGGACGGGCGAACGGTAGCGAACGACAAGGTATTCTGGAAATCGAAAAATATTCAGCCAACGATTCGCAAAGCGAGAATACCCAGGTGCAATTGTCTCAGCTCCGCGCCTTCTGCGCCGTGGCCCACACCGGCTCGATCAACGCCGCGGCGAAGGCGCTGAACCGTGTCCCGTCGAGTCTCTCCGTACGCATCCGCCAGCTTGAGGAAGACCTCGGCTGCCAGCTGTTCCTGCGCGAGCACCAGCGTCTGCGCCTGTCGCCGGACGGTCGGCGTCTGCTGGAGCATGCCCGGCGAATCCTCGATCTCAGCGACAGTACCCGGGCCATGATGCGCAACGAAGAGAGCGGCGGCCGCCTGGTGGTAGGTGCCCTCGACGTGGTTCTGGTCGCCTTCATGCCATGCCTGATCGGGCGGTTCCGCCAACGCCACCGCGCGATCGAACTGGACATCCGCAGCGAAGCCTCGGAAGCCTTGGTGCAGCAGGTCTCGGATGGAGTGCTAGACCTGGCCCTGAGCGATGGTCCCGTGCGCTCTCAGACCCTGGAAAGTAGCCTGGCCTTCGTCGACGAAATGGTGCTGGTTACCGAGCTGGATCATCCACCGATCACCAGTCCGCGCGACCTGCGTTGCGCCGAACTGTATGGGTTCCGTCACGACTGCTCGTTCCGCTTCCGCATGGATCGCTGGCTGGAGGAAGCCGACTGCCTGCAACAACTGCCAGTGCTGGAAATCGAGTCCTACCACACCATGCTCGCCTGCGTCAGCGCAGGCATGGGTGCCGCCTGGGTGCTGCGCTCCGTGCTTGCGACGCTACCTGGCAACCACCAGGTCCGCGCGCATCCGTTGCGCGACTATGGCACCACCGAGATCCATTTCATCTGGCACAGCGGCCATCTCACGCCCAACGCGCAACGCTTGATGGCTGTACACCAGGACGCGCTCGTCGAGCGCCGCGACTGAGATTTGGCCCGTGCTATCGCCGCCGTAGGTTTCCACCGCCGTCTCCGCCAGCGCGAGGACCTGGCTGGCGCCGGTTTGGATAGGGCCACTTCGCCAGGGCGATGTATCGGGGCTGTACCGTCGGCGGAGGGATTTGTATGCCGGGAGTACGCGGATACAGAACGATACGCAGCCAAGCGAAGGTCACGCCGACGAACTGACGGGCATCTCTCACTCCCGCCGGCCCATCTCGGCTACCGTTAGGAGACAGCCACCTGGCCCAGTCTCGAGGTCGAGCCCATCGTGCTGAAACGCATTCCGGTAACCCAGCTTCGCCTCGGTATGTTCGTCCAGAGCCTTTGCGGCTCGTGGCTGGACCACCCGTTCTGGAAAAAGGGCGGCTTCCTGCTCGACAACCAGTCCGACCTGCAGCGCCTGCGCGAAAGCGCCGTGAAGGAGGTCTGGATCGACGCCGGCAAGGGCCTCGACCTCCCGGAGGAAGCGGCGGTCTCGGCCGCTGCGGTCCTGCCGGTCACCATGCCGGCCGGCCCTTCGCCGGCGCGGGTCGCCCTGGAGGAGGAAATCCGCCACGCCGCCCTGCTCTGCAGCCGTGCCAAGGCCGCCGTGGTCAGCATGTTCCACGACGCGCGCATGGGCCAGGCCATCGACACCGCGCATGCATCGGACCTGGTGGACGAAATCTCCGCCTCGGTGCTGCGCCATCCCAACGCGCTGGTCAGCCTGGTACGGCTGAAGACCTCGGATGAATACACCTACATGCATTCGGTGGCGGTCTGCGCGCTGATGATCGCCCTCGCCCGCCAGCTCGAACTGTCCGACCCGCTGGTACACGAGGCGGGGCTGGCCGGGCTGCTGCACGACATCGGTAAGATGGCGGTACCCGACCCGATCCTGAACAAGCCCGGCAAGCTCACCGAGCAGGAATTCGGCCTGGTCCGCCGGCATCCGCAGAACGGTGCGCGGATGCTGCTCGATTGCCGCCAGGTCAGCGCCCTGGTGGTGGATGTCTGCCTGCACCACCACGAGCGCATCGACGGCACCGGCTACCCCTTCGGCCTGGCGCAGGAGCAGATCAGCCTGTTGGCGCGGATGGGCACGGTGTGCGACGTCTACGACGCGATCACCTCCGACCGTCCCTACAAGAAGGGCTGGAACGCCGCCGAGGCGATCCGGCGCATGGCCGAATGGAACGGGCACTTCGACCCGCAGGTGTTCCGCGCCTTCGTCAAGGCAGTGGGCATCTACCCGGTCGGCGCGCTGGTCAGGCTGGAAAGCGGGCGCCTCGGCGTGGTCCTCGAGCAACACGGCCGCTCGCTGCTGACGCCACGGGTCAAGGTATTCTTCTCGGCCCGCTCGAAGGTGCCGATCCCGCAGCAGGTGATAGACCTGGGTAGGGCCGGACAGACCGACCGGATCGTCGGCTTCGAGCCGGCGGAAGCCTGGAACTTCCGCAATCTCGACGAGATGTGGACGGGACTGCCGAGCAACGGCGGGTCGTATTTCGACGCGGGAACCGGAAAGCCGTAGACGCCTTCCGCCGGCGAGCCGAGCACCGCTCCCGTAGGGCGCATAACGCGAAGCGTTATCCGCCGTTTCGCCGCAATCTCCGCCTGCTCCGCATTGCTTTAAGCGCACCATCGTCGATACTGCTGGCAATCCACCGACAGTTTTCAAGAGGCCATATGAGTCCGCTCCTGGAGACAATCGAAGAGCGCAGCAGAAATGGCTGTGCTCCATCCAAAGCGCTGCTTGCCCTGTGGTCCGCAGGCGCCGACCTGAGGGTTTCCCCGAGGAAGGCTGGCCGCCTATGCGAACTTGCCGTCGTTGCCGCAGCAGGGAAAGCAGGCATGCTCGAGAGCGAGATCGTTGCGGCACGCCGGGCCTATGCCGCCAGCCTGGGAGTGACGCTTAGCGGAGCGATCAGCAACGCCGACGAGCCGGTCCATATCCACCACGCCGTCAGCAATTCCAATCACAACCCCAACGCCTCAAACCGTATCAACCTTGGGAGAGCCCGAGCGTATAAAGAAAGGCGCGAGGAAGGTGATTACTTCTTCATCGACACTTCAATCGCCTGCATAACCGTTATCTCCCCCGCGCCTCAACGGCAGCCCTCTCCAGCAACCACTCCCTGAACGCCAGCATCGCGCTGGTCTCCCCCCGCGACTGCAAGCGCGTCAGCCAGTAGCTGCCGGTACTCACTTCGGTGGCGAACGGACGCCGGATGCTCTCGCTGGCCAGTTGCCGGGCAAACATCGCCGCCGGCGCCAGGGCCACGCCGACACCCTGGCGGGCCGCCTCGAGCATGGCCAGCGAGGTGTCGAAGACGATGCTCCGGGTCAGCGGCGCGTGCGCCGGCAGTCCGGCCGCCTGGAACCACAGCGGCCACTCGTCGGCGCGGTAGGAGCGCAGCAGGGTGTGCTGCAGCAGGTCGGCGGGAGTGTGCAACTGGGCGGCGACCTCCGGGCAGCAGAGCACCGTCAGCGGCGCCTCGAACAACGCCAGCGCCTCGGTGCCGTGCCAGGCGCCGCCGCCGAAGCGGATCGCGTAGTCGAGCCCCTCGGCGGCGATGTCGACGCGGTTGTTGTGGGTGGACAGGCGCAGATCGATGAAGGGATGGCGCGCCTGGAAGTCCGCCAGCCGCGGCAGCAGCCAACCGACCGTGAAGGTTCCGACCGCGCCGACGGTGAGCACGTCCCGGTAGTGGCCACCCTCGAAGCGTTCCAGCAGGCCGGCGATGCGGTCGAAGGAGTCACACAGCACCGGCAGCAGGCTCTCGCCCTCGTGGGTCAGCATCAGGCCGCGCGGCAGACGCTTGAACAGGGCCACGCCGAGACGCTCCTCGAGGCTCTTCACCTGGTGGCTGACCGCCGCCTGGGTCACGCACAGCTCGATGGCCGCGCGGGTGAAGCTCAGGTGCCGGGCCGAAGCTTCGAAGGCGCGCAGGGCGTTCAGCGGCAAATGGGGTCGAACCAATCTCTGCTCCAAATTTTTCTAATGGCTGCCGCGAGTATTCGTCGTTTGCCGCAAATCCTGCGCAAGCCTAGATTTTCCCCGCCCGCCGATCAAGGAGCGCTCCCGGGGCGGTTTCTCATGCAGCCAACGACAAAGGACGCCAATCCTCATGCGCGATACCAGATTCTCCTGCCTGTGCGGCATCGCCGCTTCCACACTGCTGTTCGCCACCACCCCGGCCATTGCCGGCGAGGCCCCGGCGGATCGCCTGAAGGCACTGGTCGACGCCGCCGTACAACCGGTGATGAAGGCCAATGACATTCCGGGCCTGGCCGTAGCCATCAGCCTGAAAGGAGAACCGCATTACTTCAGCTATGGGCTGGCCTCGAAAGAGGACGGCCGCCGGGTGACGCCGGAGACCCTGTTCGAGATCGGCTCGGTGAGCAAGACCTTCACCGCCACCCTCGCCGGCTATGCCCTGGCCCAGGACAAGATGCGCCTCGACGACCGCGCCAGCCAGCACTGGCCGGCGCTGCAGGGCAGCCGCTTCGACGGCATCAGCCTGCTCGACCTCGCGACCTATACCGCCGGCGGCTTGCCGCTGCAGTTCCCCGACTCGGTGCAGAAGGACCAGGCACAGATCCGCGACTACTACCGCCAGTGGCAGCCGACCTACGCGCCGGGCAGTCAGCGCCTCTATTCCAACCCGAGCATCGGCCTGTTCGGCTATCTCGCCGCGCGCAGCCTGGGCCAGCCGTTCGAACGGCTCATGGAGCAGCAATTGTTCCCGGCACTGGGCCTCGAACAGACCCACCTCGACGTGCCCGAGGCGGCGCTGGCGCAGTACGCCCAGGGCTACGGCAAGGACGACCGCCCGCTACGGGTCGGTCCCGGCCCGCTGGATGCCGAAGGCTACGGGGTGAAGACCAGCGCGGCCGACCTGCTGCGCTTCGTCGATGCCAACCTGCATCCGGAGCGCCTGGACAGGCCCTGGGCGCAGGCGCTCGATGCCACCCATCGCGGTTACTACAAGGTCGGCGACATGACCCAGGGCCTGGGCTGGGAAGCCTACGACTGGCCGATCTCCCTGAAGCGCCTGCAGGCCGGCAACTCGACGCCGATGGCGCTGCAACCACACAGGATCGCCAGGCTGCCCGCGCCACAGGCGCTGGAGGGCCAGCGCCTGCTGAACAAGACCGGCTCCACCAACGGCTTCGGCGCCTACGTGGCGTTCGTCCCGGGCCGCGACCTGGGCCTGGTGATCCTGGCCAACCGCAACTATCCCAATGCCGAGCGGGTGAAGATCGCCTACGCCATCCTCAGCGGCCTGGAGCAGCAGGCCAAGGTGCCGCTGAAGCGCTGAGGCGCGCTCGCGAGGGCGACGGAGCGTAGCGGCGCGGGACGCCGGTCCTGGCTATGATGGTGCCATGAGCGCTTCCCCGCCCCTCCGCCAGCCCTGCCCGCCCGGCGCCTGCGTCTGCGAACGCGAGCGCCTGGAGGCGCCCGGCGCGGACCGTCGCATCCTCCTCCTGACCCGCCAGGAAGAGCAGCGCCTGGCCGCTCGCCTGGAAGCCCTGCGCAGCCTGGAAGACCTGGAACACCTGCTGCGGCGCATGGAGGAACAACTGGGCATCCGCCTGCGGATCGCCCCGGCCTTCGGCGAGGTGCGCAGCATGCGCGGCATCCGCATGCGCTTCGAGGAGCAGCCGGGGCTCTGCCGCAAGACCCGCCAGGCGATTCCCGCCGCCATCCGCCGCGGCCTGGAGAAGCGCCCGGAAGTCGCCTACGCCCTGCTCAACGCCCACGACCTGCTGCGCGACGCCTGAAGGCACTGAACGACAGGAAGAGGATGTCGCTCAAGACCTGGGCGGGCTTCAGGAGTATCGGCGGATAACGCCCATGGCGTTATTCGCCCTACAGGCCGCAGCGGATGCAGGCGAGCCCCGGGTCCGCCTGAATTCTTGGCGGGACAGGCCACCGCGCCGGGGTTCAGCTCGCCGACTCCGCCTGCACGTCGCCGAACATCGCCTGCAGGCGGAGCAGGCAGGCATCGCACAGGGTGCGCAGTTCGTCGAGGCGGATGCCGGCGAGGATTTCCATACCGCGCAGCGGATCGGCGCGGCGCAGGGCCTGCTCCAGCTCGCTGGCACGGCCGGCCAGGGCGCTGGCGCCAACGGTGGACGCGCTGCCCTTGATGGTATGCAGGGTCGCGGCGCTGCCCTGGACATCGCCCTCGCCGAGCTGGCGTTCGAGCTGGGCGAAGAGGTCCTGCATATCCGGAACGAAGCGCCGCAGCACCTGGACGATCAGCTCCAGGCTGCCGCCGAAACGCCCGACGATATCGCCCCGCGCCTCGACCAGTTCGCCCGCGTCCGCTGTCGTTGCCGGCGCCCCCCTGTCGCCGCTCCTGCCGAGATGACCGAGCAGGCAAAGCACCAGGCGCTCCTTGTCGATCGGCTTCGCCACATGGTCGTTCATGCCCGCCGCCAGGCAGGCTTCGCGGTCGGCCAGCGAGGCGTTGGCGGTCATGGCCAGGATCGGCAGCCCGGCGAAGCGCCCGTCGGCGCGGATTCTCCGGGTCGCCTCGAGACCATCGATATCCGGCATCTGCATGTCCATCAACACCACGTCGAACGGCACGCTCGCCTCCAGCACCTGCTGAACGCCCGCCAGCCCGCCGTCGGCGAGGGCCACCCGGGCGCCTTCGCTGCTCAACAGTTCGGCGGCGACCTGGCGGTTCAGCGCGTTGTCCTCCACCACCAGCAGACGCACGCCCCGCAAGCGCTGGGTGCGCTCCACCGGGCGCGGCGGCGGGTTGGCCGGGGCGCCCTGTTCACCGTGCAGGGCATGCAGCACCGAGTCGGCCAGTTGCTTGGGCGTGACCGGCTTGGTGAGAAAATCGACGAAGGGCGGCGCGCTGTGGTCGCGCGCATCGGCCAGCACCTCGCGGCCATAGGCGGTGATCATGATCACCATGGGCGGCGGCAGGTCGCCCTGCAACTGGCGGATCAGTTGCGCCGCGCTGAGGCCGTCGAGATCGGGCATGCGCCAATCCATCAGCACCACGTCGTAGCGACGGCCTTCGGCCATCGCCGCCTGGACCCGTGCCACCGCCTCGCTGCCGCTGCCGACGCAGTCGGCGCGCCAGCCGAGGGCGCCGACCGTGCGTTCGAGCAGCTCGCCGGCCACCAGGTTGTCGTCCGCCACCAGCAGCCGCAGCGGTTCGCCGGCCCCGGGGCAGGCCGCACGCAGCGGTTGGTCGTGGGCGACGTCGAGGTCCAGGTCGAACCAGAACCGGCTACCGCTGCCCGGCGCGCTCTCGACCCGCAACTCGCCGCCCATCAGGTCGACCAGGCGCTTGCAGATGAACAGGCCGAGGCCGGTGCCGCCGAAGCGTCGCGAGGTGGACGCCTCGGCCTGGGTGAAACCTTCGAAGATGCGCTGCTGCTGTTCCGCGCTGATGCCGATGCCGGTGTCCGCCACCAGCACCCGCAGGCGCACCAGGTGGGCGTCGTGCGCCAGCCGCCGCAAGCTCACCAGGACGTGCCCGCGGGCGGTGAACTTCAGTGCGTTGCCGGCCAGGTTGATGAGGATCTGCTGCAGGCGCAGGCGGTCGCCGACCACCGCGCTGGGTAGCTCGGGATCGATGTCGAAGATCACCTCGACGTCCTTGTCGCCCTGGTTGCCGGAGAGCACCACGGCCAGGTCCTGCATCAGCGGCTCCAGCTCGAAGGGGAGCATTTCCAGGACCAGCTTGCCGGCCTCGATCTTCGAGTAGTCGAGGATGTCGTTGAGCAGGCCGAGCAACGAGGTGGCCGCCGAGCTGGCCTTGTCCAGGTAGTCGCGCTGGCGTTCGTTGAGATCGGTCTGCCGGGCCAGTTGCAGCATGCCCAGCACGGCATTCATCGGCGTGCGGATCTCGTGGCTCATGTTCGCCAGGAACGACGACTTCGCCGCGCTGGCGGCGTCCGCCTGCTCCTTGGCCTCGCGCAGGCGCGCCTGCAGTTGCTGGTCGCTGGTGATATCGATATTGATCCCGGTGACCTGCAGCGGGTTGCCATCGGCGTCGCGCTCGACCTGCGCGCCGGCCTGGATGAAGCGGATGCCGCCGTCGGGCAGCACCACGCGGAAGATCACATCGTAGTTGCCGCGCCCCTCCACCGCCGCGCGCAGGCTGGCCTCGGTGCGCTCGAGGTCTTCCGGATGCAGGCGGCTGCGCCAATGCTCGTAGACCAGGCCGCCGTCGCGCAACGCCAGCGGCTGGCCATACAGCTCGCACATGCGCTCGTTCCACTGCAGGCTGTCGTCGGCCAGGTTCCAGCGCCAGATGCCCAAGCGCGCCACGTCGGCGGCCATTTGCAACTGGTCGCGCGCCGCGGCCATCTCGCGCTCGGCGTTGCGCCATTCGGTGACATCGACGGCGATGCCCAGGTAGCCGTTGATCGCCCCAGCCTCGTCGCGCAGGACGGTAACCGAAAGCGTCACGCTGAGCGGCGAGCCGTCCTTGCGCAGATAGGTCCATTCGCGGGTCTCGGCGCCCTCCTGTTCGGCCCGCGCCACCAGCACGCGGAAACCCTCCTCGCCCAGCTCCTGGCCGCGGGCGAGCAACTCCCGCTCGCTGTGCAGCAGGGTCGGCGAGGCCTTGCCGACCACCTCGTCGGCGCGGTAGCCGAGCATCCGCTCGGCACCGAGATTGAAGCCGCTGATGATGCCGTCGCGGTCGAGGGTGATGATCGACACCTCGGACGCCGCCTGCAGCACGCTGCCGAGCAGTACGTTCAACCGACGCAGTTCGGCGGTACGCTCGGCGATCTGGTGCTCCAGGCCGGTATTGAGTTCGCGGATGCGGGCCTCGGCGGCCTTCTTCGCGGAGATGTCGCGTACGGTCTTCGAGGCGCCGACCACGCCGCCGTCCGGACCGAGGATCGGCGAGACGGTCACCGCCACGTCGAGCAGGTGGCCGTCCTGGTGCCGGCGCACGGTATCGAAGCTGACCACCTGTTCTTTACGGGCGATGCGGGCGAGGATGTCGAGTTCCTCGTTCTCCTTGGATGGCGGCACCAGCAGGTCCACCACCCGCCGCCCGACCGCCTGCTCCTCGCGGTAGCCGAACAACGCCTCGGCCCCGCGATTCCAGTCGCTGATGACGC
This sequence comes from Pseudomonas sp. KBN12P06040, assembly GCF_037574965.1. Taxonomy (NCBI): domain Bacteria; kingdom Pseudomonadati; phylum Pseudomonadota; class Gammaproteobacteria; order Pseudomonadales; family Pseudomonadaceae; genus Pseudomonas; species Pseudomonas sp. KBN12P06040. Next base: position 940,506 of record NZ_JBBELS010000001.1, on the reverse strand, counting down.
CGTCGAGGCCGACGCCGATGATGCCGTCCGCCGAATTGCCGACGATCGCCGCCAGCCGCGCCTGGGTCGCCGCCTCCCGATGCCGGCGCTGGCGGCCGAGGGCGCTGGCGTTGACCAGCGCCGCCAGCAACAGGCTGACCAGGCTGCCGGCCAGGAACAGGATGCGCGGCGAAGGCTGGTGCAGGCGCTGGACGAACAGCGGCAGTGCGCTGAACGCCATCTGCCAGTGCCGACCGTAGATCTCCCGCCGCAGCATGTGGCCGAACAGGCGTTGAGCCGGCGCCGCGGCGCCGTTGACGAAGAAGGGTACGGCAGCGCCGTCGCCGGTGACGTCGCTGAGTTCGAGGTGGATCGCCGCATTGTCGATGGGCAACCCGGCCAGCACCTCGCCGGTCAGCAGCGGCGCATAGCTCCAGCCGAAGCCTTCGAGTTCGCGCTGGGGCCCCGGCGGTGGAGTGATGCCGCTGCGGTAGATCGGCATCAGGATGAGGAACGATTGCTGGCGCAAGCCGCTGGCCTGGACCAGGGTGATCGGCCCCGTCAGGCGCACCTGCCCGGTCTCCAGGGCGGCGCGGGCGGCCTCCCGGCGATTGGCTTCCGAGGCGATGTCCAGGCCCAACGCCTGGCCGTTGCGCGCCACCGGCTCGATGTACTGGATGACGTAGCGCTCGCCATCGTGCGGAGTCAGTTGCTGGATGCGGAACTCCGGCTGGCCGTCGGCCCGCGCCTGGCGCAGGAACCCGGCCTCGTCGGCGGCCGCCACCCGGCGTATGAAGCCGAAGCCGCGGGCGCCGGGAAACTCGCGGTCGATGTCGCGGGTCAGGCTGTAGCGGCGGAACAGTTCGCGGTCGATGTGCGCCTCGCCCGCCGTCAGCAAGGCACCGCGCACCCCACGCAAGCCATACTGGTAGAGTTCCACGCGGCGGGTCACCGCCTCGGCCAGCAGTTCCGCCTCGCGTTCCAGCGCCATCCGCGCCTGTTGCTCGTTGACCAGCGCCAGCCCCCAGGCGCCCAGCCCGGACAGCAGCAGTCCGAGCGCCAGTGTCGCGCCCGCCCAGCGGCTCAGCCTGAACTTGCTCTGTTGTACGTTCACCCGATATTCCGTCCCTGCGCCGGCCCGGCGCGGGGCAATCCCGCACTCCCTGCGCCTTTTCGTCACAGAAGACTAGATCAAGCGGGCGGATTCCTCCGCCGAATCATCCGGGCCAGTGAATGAGCACTCACAACGACGTGGTTTTCAGCGCCTCCGCGTAGCGCAGTGCGGCGAACAGGGCGAGCAGCAGGCCGGCCAGTGCCAGCGCGGCGCCGACGTTGCCGATCGAGGCCAGGCCCATGCGTTCGCTGACCACGCTGCCGAGCAGCGCGCCGGCGCCGATGCCGACGTTGTACAGGCCGGAGAACAGCGCCATGGCCACGTCGGTGGCGTCCGAGGCGAGGCGCAGGACGCGGGACTGCTGGGCCAGGCCGAAGCACATGATCGACATGCCCCAGAGCAGGCTGAGCGCCATCAGCCAGGTCGGCTGCGCGGACAGCGGCAACAGCAGCGCCAGGCTGCTGCCCAAGACGAGGATCGCGGCCAGCAGGAAGCCTCGCGGGAAAGCCTCGCTGTAGCGGCTGAAGAGGATCGAACCGAAGATCCCGGCGCCGCCGAACAACAGCAGCAGCAGGGTGGTCGCCTCGCCGCTCATCCGCGCCACCTGCTTGGCGAAGGGCTCGATGTAGCTGTAGGCGGTGAACTGGGCGCTGATCACCACCACGGTCAGCACGTACAGGCAAACCAGCGCCGGGCGTCGGAACAGCATCGGCAGGCTGCGCAGGGAACCGGAGTTCTGGCTTGGCAGCAGCGGCAGGGAGCGCGCCAGGTAGAGCAGGGTCAGCACCGAGAGTCCGGCGATGGCCATGAAGGTGGTACGCCAGCCCAGGGCCTCGCCGACCACCCGCCCCAGCGGGATGCCCAGGACCATCGCCAGGGTGGTGCCGGTGGCCAGCAGCCCTAGCGCCTTGGCCTGCTGTCCCGGCGGCGCCACGCGCACCGCCAGCGAAGCGGTGATGGCCCAGAACACCGCGTGGGCGAAGGCAATGCCGATCCGGCTGAGCATCAGCACCTGGAAGCTCCAGGCCAGCCCGGACAGCACGTGGCTGGCGATGAACAGCAGGAATACCCCGACCAGCAGCTTGCGCCGCTCGATATTGCGGGTCAGCAGCATCATCGGCAACGAGGCCAGCGACACCACCCAGGCATAGATGGTCAACATCAGGCCGACCTGCGAGGTGGGCATCTCGAAGCTGTGGCCGATGTCGCTGAGCAGGCCGACCGGGACGAACTCCGTGGTGTTGAAGATGAAGGCGGCCAGGGCCAGGGCGATCACGCTCAGCCAGCTGCCGCTGCGGGTTTCGGAGGTGCTGTCCATGGGGCGTTCGGTTCCGGAGCAGGGGGCGGACGGGCAGGTCCCGCGACCCTCGCCACGCACGACGGAAAACGCCCCGGACGCAAGGGTCCGGGGCGGCGATGTGCGTTGGATGGTCGTTATAGGTATTGGAGGGAACTGCCGAATCCCGCGATTCTACGCCGGGACGCCGTGCGCTGCACGCCCGCCCGGCGCTCCGGCGACCGTCCCGGAGCGATGGGACGGCTCCGGCAGCATCAGGCAGGCCATCGTCTCGCCCCAGGGCGCGAGGCCCTGTTCGACGAAGCCGGCGTCCCGATAAAGCTGGCGGGCCACGTCGTTGTCGACGGCGTAGGCGACCATCAGGCGATCGCTGCGCCGCCTCGTCCGGCGCACGCTGGCGATGATCCGTTGCAGGGCGGCGCGGCCATGCCCCTTGCCCTGGTAGCGGCGGTCGATCATCAGGCGGTAGAGCCAGTAGTGGCCGTCGTCGGCGTCGGGGCCGTAGAGGGCGAAGCCGACCATGCGCCCGCCGTGGTGGATGCCGACCGCGCGGAACCCCGGCAGGAAGCGGCTCTGGGCCAGCGAATAGAGGTTGGAAGCGACGAAGTGCGCCTGGTGGCGGGCGACCTTCAGGTCAATGCAGGTTTCCCAGTCGTCGCGGGTGATGGTTCTGAGTTCGATCATGGATGACAGGCTCTTGGAAAAAGGAGGAAAGAAAGTCGCTAGGTACGCTGCTGGACTGTTCATACGACATGCTTCGTTCCTCCCTTTGACTGGCCGAGCATCCGGCGGAAACGCAACGATATCAGGAGAAGAGTCGATTATCCCAGCCGATGCCGGATCTTTTCGTCCACGGCTAGTGGCAGGATTTCCCCGCTGCCAGGCCGGCGACAGATAAATTCGAGATTTTCCTTGTCAGATCAGTCAGGTTCTCGCTATTACATTTAACCAAGACCCTGGAGCCAAGCCCCAGCGCACGGTTGCCTCGTCGCCCCACTCCGACGGCTGATCGCCCTCTCCCCCGGCACGCAACCTGCCCGGCGCTCCCTTATCCGGATGCCGCGGTTCTTCTACGCCGCCGCATCCCCTGCATGGAATCGCACATGTCTCATCGCCCTGTGATCAACGCCTCGGTCAGTCCGAAAGGCACGCTGGAAACCCTCTCCCAACGCGAAGTGCAACAACTGAGCGAAACCGCCAACGGCAAGACCTACCAACTGTTCCGCCAGTGCGCCCTGGCGATCCTCAATACCGGCGCCCACAGCGACAACGCCAAGACCATCCTCGACGCCTACAAGGACTTCGAGGTGCGTATCCACCAGCAGGACCGAGGCGTGCGCCTGGAGCTGATCAACGCGCCGGCCGACGCCTTCGTCGATGGCGAGATGATCGCCAGCACCCGCGAGATGCTGTTCAGCGCCCTGCGCGACATCGTCTACACCCAGAGCGGGCTGGACAGCCAGCACGTCGACCTGGACAGCTCCCAGGGCCTCACCGACTACGTCTTCCAGCTGCTGCGCAACGCCCGTACGCTGCGCCCCGGCGTCGAGCCGAAGATCGTCGTGTGCTGGGGCGGCCACTCGATCAGCAGCGAGGAATACAAGTACACCAAGAGGGTCGGCCACGAACTCGGCCTGCGCAGCCTGGATGTCTGCACCGGCTGCGGACCGGGGGTGATGAAGGGGCCGATGAAGGGCGCCACCATCAGCCACGCCAAGCAGCGCATCGTCGGCGGCCGCTACCTGGGCCTGACCGAGCCGGGGATCATCGCCGCCGAGGCGCCGAACCCGATCGTCAACGAACTGGTGATCCTGCCGGACATCGAGAAGCGCCTGGAAGCCTTCGTCCGCGTCGGCCACGGGGTCATCATCTTCCCCGGCGGCGCCGGGACCGCGGAGGAGTTCCTCTACCTGCTGGGCATCCTCATGCACCCGGACAACCAGGACCTGCCCTTCCCGGTCATCCTCACCGGTCCCCGCAGCGCCGAAGCCTACCTGCAGCAGCTCCATGAATTCGTCGGGGCGACCCTCGGCCATGCGGCGCAGCGCCACTACCGGATCGTCATCGACGACCCGGCCGAGGTGGCCAAGCAGATGGCCCAGGGCCTGAAGGAAGTGAAGCAGTTCCGCCGCGAGCGCAACGACGCCTTCCACTTCAACTGGATGCTGAAGATCGATGAAAGCTTCCAGCGCCCGTTCGAGCCGACCCACGAGAACATGGCCAGCCTCCAGCTCAGCCGCAGCCTGCCGCCCCACGAACTGGCGGCCAACCTGCGCCGCGCGTTTTCCGGGATCGTCGCCGGCAACGTCAAGGACAACGGCATCCGCATGATCGAGCAATACGGGCCCTACGAGATCCACGGCGACCCGGCGGTGATGCTGCCGCTGGACCGCCTGCTGCAGGCCTTCGTCAAGCAGCACCGGATGAAGCTGCCCGGCGGCGCGGCCTACGTCCCCTGCTACCGGGTGGTGCAGACCGAGGCGGCCTGAGCGCGCCCGCTCCGGCATCCCTGCGCCACGCGCGGGGATGCCCATTTATTCCGAGCCGGGCGTACGGCTTCCTGCTACTCTTTTCCGTTCATGCCTCGAATCGCTGGCCCTGACCTCATGTCCCCATCTCCATCGCCAGCCCTCGCCGCACTCCGCGACGCCACCCGTGACCTGCACGCAGAACTGGACCGCCGTTCGCCGTTGGGCGACGACGATCTCGACGACCGCGCCTACCTCGACCATGCCGGACGTATCCTTGGCTGGCTGGAGCCTCTGGAGCGCGCGCTGCGCGACAACCGCAGCGGCTGGCCGGCGGCGCTGCGGGCCGACGCGCGGCTGGTCAAGAGCGCCTGGCTGGAAAGCGACCTGCTGGCCGGCGGCATGAGCCGCGCGCAGGTGGAGGCGCTACCGCGCTGCGCCGACCTGCCGAATGCGACACGGGCCGCGGAGGTCTTCGGGGTGGCCTACGTGATGGAAGGCGCGACGCTGGGCGGCGCGTATCTCTACAAACGACTAGCTCCACGCCTGCCCGGTCTGCCGCTACAGTGGTTGCGGGGCTACGGCCAGGCAACCGGGGTGCGCTGGCAGGAGTTTCTCGAACAGCTCGCCCGGCAGATCGACAGCCCCGAAGCCATCGGCCTTGCGCAGGATGCGGCACAGGCTACATTCCTTTCGTTTCGTCGATGGGTTCTCGACGAAGCCTGACTGCCTGGAGACCAGGCTGGACGATAGATGACGAGCATCACCCCGGTTACCCTGGCGAACTGCGAGGACGAACCCATCCACGTGCCTGGCGCGATCCAGCCGCACGGGGCGCTGATCGCCCTGCGCGCGGACGGCATGGTCCTCGCGGCAAGCGAGAACATCCAGGCGCTACTGGGTTTCGTCGCCTCGCCGGGTTCCTACCTGACGCAGGAGCAGGTGGGGCCGGAGGTCCTGCGCATGCTCGAAGAGGGACTGACCGGCAACGGCCCATGGTCGAACAGCGTCGAGACGCGGATCGGCGAACACCTGTTCGACGTGATCGGCCACAGCTACAAGGAAGTGTTCTACCTGGAGTTCGAGATCCGCACCGCGGACACGCTGTCGATCACCTCCTTCACCCTCAACGCCCAGCGCATCATCGCCCAGGTCCAGTTGCACAACGACACCGCCAGCCTGCTCAGCAACGTCACCGACGAACTGCGCCGGATGACCGGCTACGACCGGGTGATGGCCTACCGTTTCCGTCATGACGACTCCGGCGAGGTGGTCGCCGAGAGCCGTCGCGAAGACCTCGAAAGCTACCTGGGGCAACGCTACCCGGCCTCGGACATCCCGGCCCAGGCGCGTCGCCTGTACATCCAGAACCCGATCAGGCTGATCGCCGACGTGGCCTATACGCCGATGCGCGTGTTTCCCGCGCTGAACCCGGAGACCAACGAATCGTTCGATCTCAGCTACAGCGTGCTGCGCAGCGTTTCGCCGATCCACTGCGAATACCTGACCAACATGGGCGTGCGCGCCTCGATGAGCATCTCCATCGTGGTCGGCGGCAAGCTCTGGGGACTGTTCTCCTGCCATCACATGTCGCCCAAACTGATTCCCTACCCGGTGCGCATGTCGTTCCAGATCTTCTCCCAGGTCTGCAGCGCCATCGTCGAGCGCCTGGAGCAGGGGCGTATCGCCGAACTGCTGCGCGTGTCCACCGAGCGCAGGCTGGCCCTGGCTCGCCGCGCGCGGGACGCCGACGACCTGTTCGGCGCACTGGCCCACCCGGACGATGGCATCGCCGCACTGATTCCCTGCGACGGCGCCCTGGTCATGCTCGGCGGCCGCACCTTGAGCATCCGCGGCGACTTCGAGCGCCAGGCCGGGAATGTCCTGCAACGCCTGCAGCGCGACCCGGAACGGGACATCTACCACACCGACAACTGGCCGCAGCCCAGCGAGGACTCTCCGGACGGCGGCGACTGCTGCGGTGTGCTGGCGATCCGTTTCCACCGCCAGGAATCGGGCTGGATCTTCTGGTTCCGCCACGAGGAAGTGCACCGCATCCGCTGGGGCGGCAAGCCGGAAAAGCTGTTGACCATCGGCCCCTCCGGCCCGCGGCTGACCCCGCGCGGCTCGTTCGAGGCCTGGGAGGAAGTGGTCCGCGGCCACTCCACGCCCTGGAGCGAAACCGACCTGGCGATCGCCGAAAAGCTGCGCCTGGACCTGATGGAACTGTGCCTCAACCATGCGGCCGAGGTCGACCGCATGCGCCAGCGCCTGATCGCGGTGCTCGGCCACGACCTGCGCAACCCGTTGCAGTCGATCTCCATGGCGGCGGCCCTGCTGTCCTCCAGCGACACCCGCACCACCGAACTGCGCCAACACATTTCCGCGTCCAGCAGCCGCATGGAACGGCTGGTCAGCCAGATCCTCGACATGAGCCGCCTGCAATCGGGCATCGGCCTCACCGTGAACCCGGTCGACACCGACGTCTCGCAACTGGTGCAGCAGATCGTCTGCGAAACCGACGTCGCCTATCCCGGCCTGGTGATCGAGATCGCCATCGACCCGCGGGTTCGTGCCGTGGTCGACCCGGACCGCTACGCCCAGGTCGCTGCCAACCTGCTGAGCAACGCCCGTCATCACGGCCTGCCCGGCCGGCCGGTGCTGGTCACCCTGACCCGCCAGGGCGACGAGGTGTGCCTGAGCGTGCTCAACGAAACCAGCGGCCTCTCCGAAGCGCAGCTGGCCAACCTGTTCGAACCGTTCAAGCGCGAGTCGGCGGACAACCAGCGCAACCGCAACGGCCTCGGTATCGGCCTGTACATCTCCCAGGCCATCGCCCAGGCCCACCAGGGGCGTATCGACGTGGACTGCCGCGACGACGTCATCACCTTCTGCCTGCGCCTGCCGGTGCGCCAGGCGGAGACCGGCTCCTCGTCCTGACGACGAGGACCGTGCACAATGCAACGCTTGCAGGTATCTTCGGCAGCCATCGCCGTCTGACAGGATCGCCCCGTTCCATGCCCCGCCTCCGCCTCCGGACCGTCCTCGCCTGCCTCGCCGTGTTCTGCGCGACTCCCGCACTGGCCAGGGTCGAAGTGCATTCGCTGCAACACAAGAGCATGGGGCGGGTGCTGACGGTCCGCGTCTCGGAGGAGATCGCGCCGGGCGACTACGAAACGCTGCTCAAGGGTTTGCGCAACAATCCGGGAACCTACTCGCGCAAGCTGCTCCTGCTGAACAGCATCGGCGGCAGCGTGCCGGAGGCGATCCGCATGGGCCGCCTGCTGCGCGAATCCGGCTTCGACGCGCTGGTGCCGTCGAGCAGCGTCTGCCAGGGCACCTGCGTCTACCTGCTGGCAGCCGGCAAGCGCAAGACCGTACGCGGCTACGTCGGCCTGCACCGCCCCTACTACGCCCACGGCGACTCGCTGCACTCGCGCTCGGCCAACGGCATGCGCTACGACTCCGCCGCCTACTTCCGCGAAATGGATATCCCCAGCACCTTGGTACAGGCCATGCAAAGCACCGATCCCAAACGGATGCGCGTGCTTTCGGCGAAGGAACTGGCGCAGTACCGGCTGAACTGAGCCGGCGACTCTACGGAGCAGTCAAGAAAAGACGCGATGGCGGGTGCCGTCGTACCCCGTTTCCGTGCAAAGACAGGCCGAATCCGCACCGGATCCGAACCGGCCCTACTCTAGAAGAACTCGTCCAATAGCCTGAAGTACGCCAGCCGTTCGCCGTCGATATCGCCGCCGTATTCGACGAGGAAGGCCTCGGCCCAGGCCGCGCCGAGTTCGGCCTCGATGTCCCGCGCGGCCAGGGCCAGGTCCTGGTGCCGGTCGGCGACGCCGAGCCGCCCGCAATCGATGAAGCCGCTGAAGCGCCGCCCCTCCGCCAGCAGATTTGGCAGGCAGGCGTCGCCATGGGCGACCACCAGGTCTTCGACCGCCGGACGCCGGTCGAGCAGCAGGCGGTACAGCTCCGTGGCGCTGCGACCGCGATGGTCGTCGTCGAAGTCCGCCTCGTCCACCAGCCCGGCCTCGACCCGCTGGCGCACGGTGTCCAGACGCCGTTCCAGGCGATGGTCGAAGGGACAGGCGGCCGGATCGAGATCGTGCAGCCGGCGCAGGGCGGCGGCCACCAGGCGCACCAGGCGCTCGGGCTCCAGCTCGCCGCGCTGCGCCAGCGCGGACAGCGTGTCCCCCGGCACTGCGCTCATCAGCAGCCATTGCCGGCCGTCGCTCTGGGTTTCGTTCAGCACCTGCGGGCAATCGATGCCGGCACCGTGCAGCCAGCGCAGGCGGGCGATTTCGGCGGGCAGCTCGGCATGTGCGGACAGCACTTCCTGCTTGACGAACAGGGTCGGCCGCCGCGCAGCCTCCAGGCGGTGGACCGTGGCTGCGGAACATCCTTCGCCCTGCCCTCGCCAGCGGTAGCCGGCAAGGTAGTCGGCCCAGGTTGAGGGAGCCTGCGGCGGCATGGAGGTGGCTGCATCATGCATGGAGAAACGCTTCCTGTTCGAGTGGGAGCGCGAGTATACCCGCCCACCCGCTCAGCGACGGGACTCCCCGTCGGCCTGTCGCTGGCGGTAAGCGCTGGGGGTAAGCCCTGCGTAACGCACGAAGAAACGACTGAAGTAGGCCGGGTCCTTGAAGCCGAGCTGGTAGCAGATCTCGTTCACCGAGCCGCCGGTGAACAGCAGCAGGCGCTTGGACTCCTGCATAAGCCGTTCGTACACCAGGCGCTTCGACGGCAGGTCGGCGATGCGCCGGCAGACGTCGTTGAGGCGCGCCTCGGTGACGCCGATCCGGCTGGCGTAGAGCGACAGCGGCCAGTGCTCGGCATAGCGCTCCTCGATCAGCGCGTTGAAGCGCTGGAAGATCTGCAGGTCTTCGTGGCGCATCGGCCGCGCAGCCACCGAATTGGCCGAGAGACGCAGCAGGCTGATCATGACCAGGCGGGTCAGCGCCAGCAGCGTCTGCTGGCGGCCGGGACGGCTGGCCATCGACTCGCTGCGCAACTGCTCGAAGAGCAGCGCCAGGCGCGCCGCCTCCTCGGCCGCGCCGCCCTCCAGGTTGCCCAGCGCCACACAGGCCGGCGCCACCTGCGGGCCGGGCGCCAGGCCCGGCTCGGCCTCGGTGAGGCTCCACACCAGTTGCTGGCGCACGGTCAGCACATGGCCATCGGCGTCCGCCTCGGTGACGAAGGCGTGCGGCACGGTCGGCGGGGTGAGGAAGAACATCGGCCCCGACTCCAGGTACTGGCGCTCGTCGAGATAGACCCGCACCGCGCCGTTCTTCACGTAGTGCACCTGGAAGAAACGGTCGTGCCGGTGCGCCGGCATGTTACGGCCGAAGAATCCGGCCAGGTTGCCCAGCGCATCGTAGTGCACCTCGGCGTCGGCATAGCGCTGGTCGTAGACCTGCCCAATGTTGATGTTGGGGATCGGCTGGCGCTCTGGCATGGCGATCTTCTCTTTGTTGTTCTTCCCGGCTGCGCACGCAAGCCGTCGCGGGCATCCGTATACCGCAGACGGCGCCTCTTGCCACCTCCCCGGGACGAATGGCGCAGCAGCCGGGGTTGACGATCATTAACATGTTAAATATAACGTTAACACATTAACGAGTTTTCGCCAGGACGGCCCCCTCGCCGTTCGCTTATCGCGCCAGGAGACACCACCACAATGAGCCGCGCACTGAATGACGTCGCCGCCGGCACCCTGTTCGGCGTCGCGCTGAACTACAAGGGCCTGCTCGACAGCCGCCTGCCGGAGTTCCAGCAGCCGCCCTACCAGAAGCCGCCGGTGAAGCCGGTGTTGTTCATCAAGACACCGAATACCCGCAACGAGCACGACGCCCCGGTGCTCTTCCCGCGCGGCGTCGAGCGCCTGCAACCGGGCCCGGCGCTGGGCGTGGTGATCGCTCGCGACGCCAGCCGGGTGAAGGAGGAAGAGGCCATGGCGCATGTCGCCGGCTACGTGATCGTCAACGAGTTCAGCCTGCCGGAAGACAGCTACTACCGTCCGGCGGTGAAAGCCAAGTGCCGCGACGGCTTCTGCCCGTTCGGTCCGCAACTGGTGCCGGCGCAAGAGATCGCCGATCCCCATGCGCTGGAGCTGAAGCTGTACATCAACGGCGAACTGCGCCAACGCAACAACACCGCCAACCTGGTGCGCGACATCCCGCGGCTGATCGCCGAGATCAGCGAGTTCATGACCCTGCACGCCGGCGACGTGCTGATCACCGGCACCCCCGAAGGGCGCGTCGACGTGCATCCCGGCGACCGCGTCGAGGTCGAGATCGACGGCCTCGGCCGCCTCGCCAACAGCATCGTCGCGGAATGAGGAACCGACCATGAAACACGCACGCATCCGCTACCAGGGCCGGGTTCACCAGGTCACCGTGGAAGACGCCAACGCCGTCCGCCTGGCCGACGGCACCCTGCTCGCCGAGGACCGGGTGGAGTGGCTGCCGCCGGCCACCGGGAGCATGTTCGCCCTCGGCCTGAACTACGCCGACCATGCCGCCGAACTGTCGTTCAAGGCGCCCAGCGAACCGCTGGCGTTCATCAAGTCGCCGGGCACCTACACCGGCCACCGCCAGGTCAGCTGGCGTCCGGACAACGTCGACTACATGCACTACGAGTGCGAACTGGTGGCGGTGATCGGCAAGCCGGCGCGCAACGTCCGCCGCGAGGACGCCCTCGGCTACCTGGCCGGCTACACGGTGTGCAACGACTACGCGATCCGCGACTACCTGGAGAACTACTACCGGCCCAACCTGCGGGTGAAGAACCGCGACGCCACCACCCCGGTGGGGCCGTGGATCGTCGACGCGGCCGAGGTTCCCGAGCCGAACCGGCTGACCCTGCGCACCTGGGTCAACGGCGAGCTGCGCCAGGAAGGCAGCACCGCGGACATGATCTTCGACATTCCCTACCTGATCGAATACTTCTCCAGCTTCATGACCCTGCAGCCGGGCGACATGATCGCCACCGGCACCCCGGAAGGCCTGTCCGACGTGGTCCCCGGCGACGAAGTGGTGGTGGAGGTGGAAGGCGTCGGTCGCCTGGTCAACCGAATCGTCAGCGAGGCCGAATTCTTCCGCGCCCGCGCACAGGAGCACGCAGAATGATCAAACACTGGATCAATGGCCGCGAGGTCGAAAGCAAGGACGTCTTCGAGAACTACAACCCGGCCACCGGCGAGCTGATCGGCGAGGTCGCCAGCGGCGGCGCGGCGGAAATCGACGCGGCGGTGGCGGCGGCCCGGGAAGCCTTCCCGAAATGGGCCAATACCCCGGCCAAGGAGCGCGCGCGCCTGATGCGCCGGCTCGGCGAGCTGATCGACCGGAACGTGCCGCACCTGGCGGAACTGGAGACCCTCGACACCGGCCTGCCGATCCACCAGACGAAGAACGTGCTGATCCCGCGCGCCTCGCACAACTTCGAGTTCTTCGCCGAAGTCTGCACGCGGATGAACGGGCACAGCTATCCGGTCGACGACCAGATGCTCAACTACACCCTGTACCAGCCGGTGGGCGTCTGTGGCCTGGTCTCGCCGTGGAACGTACCGTTCATGACCGCCACCTGGAAGACCGCGCCGTGCCTGGCGCTGGGCAACACGGCGGTGCTGAAGATGTCCGAGCTGTCGCCGCTGACCGCCAACGAGCTGGGCCGCCTGGTGCACGAGGCGGGCATTCCGCCGGGGGTGTTCAACGTGGTCCAGGGCTACGGCGCCAGCGCCGGCGACGCGCTGGTTCGCCACCGCGACGTGCGCGCGGTGTCCTTCACCGGCGGCACCGCCACCGGGCGACGAATCATGGAGGCGGCCGGCATCAAGAAATACTCGATGGAGCTGGGCGGCAAGTCGCCGGTGCTGGTCTTCGAGGACGCCGACCTCGAGCGGGCGCTGGACGCCGCGCTGTTCACCATCTTCTCGCTGAACGGCGAGCGCTGCACCGCCGGCAGTCGCATCTTCGTCCAGGAAAGCGTCTACCCGCAGTTCGTCGCCGAGTTCGCCGCGCGCGCCAGGCGCCTGATCGTCGGCGATCCGCAGGACCCGAAGACCCAGGTCGGCTCGATGATCACCCAGGCCCACTACGACAAGGTCACCGGCTACATCCGCATCGGCCTCGAGGAAGGCGCCACCCTGGTGGCCGGCGGCCTGGAGCGTCCGACCGGCCTGCCGGCGCACCTGAGCAAGGGGCAGTTCATCCAGCCCACGGTGTTCGCCGACGTGGACAACCGCATGCGCATCGCCCAGGAGGAGATCTTCGGCCCGGTGGTCTGCCTAATCCCGTTCAAGGACGAAGCCGAGGCGCTGCGCCTGGCCAACGACGTGGAATACGGCCTGGCCTCCTACATCTGGACCCAGGACATCGGCAAGGCCCATCGCCTGGCACGCGGCATCGAGGCCGGGATGGTCTTCATCAACAGCCAGAACGTGCGCGACCTGCGCCAGCCGTTCGGCGGGGTGAAGGCCTCGGGCACCGGACGCGAAGGCGGGGAATACAGCTTCGAGGTATTCGCCGAGATCAAGAACGTGTGTATATCCATGGGCAGCCATCACATCCCCCGCTGGGGCGTGTAGGGCGCGCTCGTGCAGAGCGGCCGCCCGAGGCCGCCAGCAGCGCCGGCGTGCAGACACAATCAGAAGAATCCGGGCGAGCCGCCAGCGGCCGCGCCCGCTGCCAGGCCCAACGGGCCACCAGGAGAATCGTCATGGGCAAAGTCGCTCTGGCTGCCAAGATCACCCACGTACCCTCGCTGTACCTGTCCGAGCTGCCCGGCCCGCGCCACGGCTGCCGCCAGCCGGCGATCGACGGGCACCGCGAGATCGGCCGGCGCTGCCGCGAACTGGGGGTCGACACCATCGTGGTGTTCGACACCCATTGGCTGGTCAACGCCGGCTACCACATCAACTGCGCGCCGCACTTCGAGGGGCTCTACACCAGCAACGAGCTGCCGCACTTCATCGCCAACATGGAGTACGGCTTCCCCGGCAACCCGGAGCTGGGCCGCATCCTCGCCGAAGGCTGCAACGCGCTCGGCGTGGAGACCCTGGCCCACGACGCCACTACCCTCGGCCCGGAGTACGGCACCCTGGTACCGATGCGCTACATGAACCAGGACCGCCACTTCAAGGTGGTCTCGGTCTCCGCCCTGTGCACCGTGCATTACCTGAACGACAGCGCGCGCCTGGGCTGGGCCATGCGCAAGGCGGTGGAAGAGCACTACGACGGCACGGTGGCGTTCCTCGCCAGCGGCTCGCTGTCCCACCGCTTCGCCCAGAACGGCCAGGCGCCGGACTTCTCCGACCGCATCTGGAGCCCGTTCCTTGAGGTCCTCGACCATGAAGTCGTGCAGATGTGGCAGGAAGGCCGCTGGGCGGAATTCTGCGGGATGCTCCCGGAGTACGCCTCCAAGGGCCATGGCGAAGGCTTCATGCACGACACCGCGATGCTCCTCGGCGCCCTCGGCTGGTCGGCCTACGACGGCAAGGCGGAGGTGGTGACGCCCTACTTCGGCTCTTCCGGCACCGGGCAGATCAACGCGGTATTCCCGGTCACCGCCCAGGACGGCTCGGCGATCCCCGCCGCCCAAGCCGGCAACCCGGCCGGCGCCAGTTGCGCCAGCCGCCTCTGAGGACGCCGCCATGCCGCACTTCATCGCCGAATACACCGACAACATCGAAGCCGAAGCCGACCTGCCCGGCCTGTTCGAGAAGGTCCACGCCTGCCTTGGCGCCAGCGGCGTGTTCCCGCTCGGCGGCATCCGCAGCCGCGGCGTGCGCCTGGACACCTGGCGCATGGCCGACGGCAAGCACGACTACGCCTTCGTCCACATGACCCTGAAAGTCGGCGCCGGTCGCGACCTGGAGACTCGCCGGCAAGTCGCCGAGGCACTTTTCGAGGTGATCACCGCGCACTTCGCCGAGCTCCAGGCGCGACGCCTGCTGGCGCTGTCCTTCGAACTCACCGAACTGGACGCGGAGCTGAACTACAAGCGCAACAACGTGCATGAATTCCTGAACAACCCGGCGGACTGACCGGCCCGCCATAACGCTGCACTCACCCAGCTCGCCTCCCGGCCACCGACAGATCGCCGGGACGTCCGGGCGCTCACAAAAAGTACAAGATCATGAGCACAGCCAGCACCCTGAACAGCACCACCCTGCCTCTCAGCGACAGCACCCACGACCGCGTCACCTGGCGGCTGATGCCGCTGCTGCTGGTGTGCTACGTCTTCGCCCATCTGGAGCGCATCAACATCGGTTTCGCCAAATTGCAGATGAGCGCCGACCTGCACTTCAGCGACACCGTCTACGGTCTCGGCGCCGGGCTATTCTTCATCGCCTATGCGCTGTTCGGCCTGCCCAGCAACCTGATGCTGGAACGGATCGGCCCGCGCCGCTGGATCGCCTGCCTGATGCTGGTCTGGGGCTGTCTCTCCACCGCCATGCTGCTGGTGGAGACCGCGCGCGGCTTCTACCTGCTGCGCTTTCTCCTGGGGGTCGCCGAGGCCGGCTTCTTCCCCGGTATCCTGGTCTACCTGAACCGTTGGTTCCCGGCGCGCCGACGCGGGCAGATCACCGCCCTGTTCGCCATCGCCGTGCCCATGGCCGGGGTGATCGGCGGACCGCTTTCGGGCTGGATCCTAGAAGGCTTCCATGACGCCCTCGGACTGCGCGGCTGGCAGTGGATGTTCCTGATCGAAGGCCTGCCGGTTGTGTTGCTCGGCGTGGTGGTCTGGTGCTCGCTGCCGGAAAGCTTCGAACGGGTGACGTGGCTCAGCGACGAACAGAAGCACCTGCTGCGCGAGGAACTGGCCGGCGAGGAGCAGCGCAAGACCATCACCTCCTTCTCCGGCATCTTCAGCAATCCGCAGGTGTGGCTGCTGGTGGCGATCTATTTCGCGGTGATGCTGGCGGTGAACACCATCGCGTTCTGGATGCCGAGCCTGATCCACGGCGCCGGCATCGCCCAGGACAGCCGCATCGGCATGCTCAGCGCGGTGCCCTATCTCGCCGGCTGCGCCTTCATGATCTTCATCGGCCGTTCCTCCGACCGCCTGCGCGAGCGCCGCTGGCACCTCGGCATTCCGTTGCTGATGGCCGCCGCCGGGCTCAGCCTGGCGGCCCTGGCGCCGACCAGCGCCTGGCTGGTGATGGGCGGCCTGGTGATCGCCGGGATGGGCGCCAGCGCCGCCCTGCCGATGTTCTGGCAACTGCCGCCGGCCTTCCTTTCCAGCACCACCCTGGCCGCCGGAATCGCCCTGATCAGTTCCTTCGGCAGCATCGCCGCCTTCCTCGCGCCCTACCTGATCGGCTGGATGCGCGACACCACCCAGAGCGCCAGCCTGGCCCTGTACCTGCTGGCCATCCTCATCGCCCTCGGCGCCGGCCTGGTCCTGCGGACCCCCGCCGCCGTGGTCAACCCACGCTGAACCGAGAGACCCCGACCATGCTCGATCCCCGTCTGATCCAGGAAGCCGCCAACCGCCTCGACGCCGCCGAACGCTCGCGCCAGCAGGTAAGGCAGTTCTCCCTCGACTACCCGGACATCGCCATCGAGGACGCCTACGCCATCCAGCGCGCCTGGGTCGAGCGCAAGATCGCCGACGGGCGCGTGCTCAAGGGCCACAAGATCGGCCTGACCTCGCGCGCCATGCAGGTCTCGTCGAACATCAGCGAACCGGACTACGGCTCGCTGCTCGACGACATGTTCTTCGAGGAGGGCAGCGACATCCCCTTCCAGCGCTTCATCGTGCCGCGGGTCGAGGTGGAGCTGGCGTTCATCCTCGGCAAGCCGCTGAAGGGACCGGGCTGCACCCTGTTCGACGTGCTCGAGGCCACCGAGTGGGTGATCCCGGCGCTGGAAATCATCGATGCGCGCATCCAGCAGGTCGACCCGCAAACGAAAGTCACGCGCAAGGTCTTCGACACCATCTCCGACAACGCCGCCAACGCCGGCGTGGTGATGGGCGGCCGGGCCGTGCGGCCAGGCGATATCGACCTGCGGCGGGTACCGGCGATCCTCTACCGCAATGGCGTGATCGAGGAGTCTGGCGTCTCCGCCGCGGTGCTCAACCACCCGGCCAAGGGCGTCGCCTGGCTGGCCAACAAGCTGGCGCCCTACGGCGTCTGCCTGGAGGCCGGCCAGGTGATCCTCGGCGGCTCCTTCACCCGCCCGGTGGCGGCCGCGCCGGGGGACACCTTCCACGTCGACTACGACCTGCTCGGCAGCATCTCCTGCCGTTTCGTCTGAGGAGGCATTTCCATGGACCTGCCCGTCAATCGCTTCAAGCAACGCCTGCGCAGCGGCGAGGCGCAGATCGGCCTGTGGCTCGGCCTGGCCGATCCCTACTGCGCGGAGCTGGCCGCCAACGCCGGCTTCGACTGGCTGCTGCTGGACGGCGAGCACGCGCCCAACGACCTGCGCAGCCTGCTCGGCCAGTTGCAGGCGCTGGCGCCCTACCCCGGCCAGCCGGTGATTCGCCCGGTGCAGGGCGACACCGCGCTGATCAAGCAATTGCTCGACATCGGCGCACAGACCCTGCTGGTACCGATGGTCGACAGCGCCGCCCAGGCCGAAGGCCTGGTGCGCGCCGTGCGCTATCCGCCGGCGGGCGTGCGCGGGGTCGGCAGTGCGCTGGCCCGGGCTTCGCGCTGGAACAGCGTGGCGGAATACCTGGACCACGCCGACGAGCAGATGTGCCTGCTGGTCCAGGTGGAAAACCTGGAGGGCCTGGCCAACCTCGACGCGATCGCCGCTGTCGAGGGTGTCGACGGCGTGTTCATCGGTCCGGCCGACCTCAGCGCAGCCATGGGCCATCGCGGCAATCCCGGCCATCCCGAGGTGCAGGCGGCCATCGAGGACGCCATCCGCCGCATCCGCGCGGCCGGCAAGGCCGCCGGCATCCTCTCCGCCGACGAGGCGCTGGCGCGGCGCTACCTGGAGCTGGGCTGCGCGTTCGTCGCGGTGGGCGTGGACACCAGCCTGCTGATGCGTTCGCTGCGCGAGCTGGCGGGGCGCTTCAAGGGCGGCGCGACGGCGCCGTCCGCCAGTTCCTCGATCTACGGCTGAGGGGCGCGCCTCGCTCCCGCTGCGGGAGAGGGGCCAGGTCGGCGTTGCGGCAGGTATCGGCGTCGGTCCGGGGGCGTATGCCTAGCGTCGGCGGAACAACGGTCGCGGCTCGATCGCCGAGCGGCCGTAGAGCACGCTCAAACCCGCCAGCCCCTTGAGCGCGTCCTCGACGTTCTTGTCCTCGCGCACCGCGAAGGCATCGAAGCCGCACTGGCGCATATGGCTGAGCTGGTCGCGCAACACGTCGCCCACTGCGCGCAACTCGCCGCTCCAGCCCAGGCGCACGCGCAGCAGGTAGGCCAGGCTGTAGCCACGCCCATCGCGGAAGCTGGGGAAGTCGACGGCGATCAGCGGCAGCTCGGCGAAGTGCGGCAGCAAGGCCTCCACCTCATCGTCCGGCGCCAGCCAGGGCGCGGCGGCTCCGGCCTCGCCGCGGCGCTCCAGCCAGGCCGCCAGAGGCAGCAGCAACGGCCCCGGCGGCAACGCGTCGGGCAACTCGCGCAGGAGTTGCCAGGGATCGTCGCGGCAGACCTCGGCGACGCCATCGCGCAAACGGATCAGGTTGTTCATGCCGGTTCCTCCATCCTGGCGTAGACCCGGGCCTTGAACGGCTCCAGGCCGACCCGGTTGAAGGTGTCGATGAAACGTTCCGGGCCGACCCGCAGGTCGGTGAAGGTTTCGACGATCCGTTCGATCACCGCCGGCACCTCGGCGGCGCTGAACGATGGCCCGATCACCTTGCCCAGCGCGCTGTCCTTGCCCTGGGCGCCGCCGAGGGTGACCTGGTACCACTCGCTGCCGTTCTTGTCGACGCCGAGGATGCCGATGTTGCCGATGTGGTGGTGGCCGCAGGCGTTCATGCAGCCGGAGATGTTCAGGCTCAGCTCGCCGATGTCGTGCAGGTGGTCGAGGTCCTCGAAGCGCTGCTGGATGCCCTGGGCGATGGGGATCGACTTGGCGTTGGCCAGCGCGCAGTAGTCGCCGCCGGGACAGGCGATGATGTCGCTGAGCAGGCCCTGGTTAGGCGTGCCGAGGCCGGCTGCGCAGGCCTCGCGCCACAGCGCGTGGAGGTTCTCCAGGCGCACGTCGGGGAGCACCAGGTTCTGTTCGTGGGCCACGCGGATCTCGCCGAAACCGTAGCGCTCGGCCCAGTCGGCGACGCGTTCCATCTGCTCCGCGGTGACGTCGCCCGGCGGCGCGCTGGCGCCGGGCTTGGTCGACAGCACCACCGAGGCGTAGCCCGGCACCTTGTGCGCCTGGACGTTGCGCGAGGCCCAGCGGGCGAAGGCCGGATCGACCGCACGGGCGCTGCCGTAGGCCAGCTCGCCGCCGGCCGGCGGCAGGTAGCGCGGCAATACGAAGCGCTCGGCGACCCGCTGGCACTCCTCGGCAGTCAGTTGTGCCGGGCCGTCGCGCAGGTGCTGCCACTCTTCCTCCACCTCGCGGGCGAAAGCCTCGATGCCCAGCGCCTTGACCAGGATCTTGATCCGCGCCTTGTACTTGTTGTCGCGCCGGCCGTGGCGGTTGTAGACCCGCAGGATCGCCTCGACGTAGGACAGCAGGTGCTGCCAGGGCAGGTCGTCGCGGATCACCTGGCCGAGCATCGGCGTGCGTCCCAGGCCACCGCCGACCAAGACCCGCAGGCGCAACCCGCCGGCGTCGGGGTGGCGGTAAAGGTACAGGCCGATGTCGTGCATCTGCACCGCGGCGCGGTCTTCCACCGCCGAACTGAGGGCGATCTTGAACTTGCGCGGGAGGAACAGGAACTCCGGGTTCACCGTCGACCACTGGCGCAGGATCTCGGCCAGCGGCCGGGGGTCGGTCCATTCGTCCGCGGCGACCCCGGCGAAGGCTTCGGTGGTGATGTTGCGCACGCAGTTGCCGGAGGTCTGGATCGCGTGCATCTGCGCGCCGGCGAGGTGTTCGAGGATATCGCCGACCTGCTCCAGTTCGATCCAGTTGAACTGGATGTTCTGCCGCGTGGTGAAGTGCCCGTAGCCGCGGTCGTAGTGCCGGGCGACGTGCGCCAAGGCGCGCAGTTGCGGCGCCGACAGGGTGCCGTAGGGAATCGCCACGCGCAGCATGTAGGCGTGCTTCTGCAGGTACAGGCCGTTCTGCAGGCGCAGCGGGAGGAACTCCTCCTCGCTCAGTTCGCCGTCGAGGCGGCGGGCGATCTGGTCGCGGAACTGCGCCACCCGCTCGCTCACCAGCGCCTGGTCGTATTCATCGTACTGGTACATCGCAAAGCCCTCATCGACAGGGTTTCTCCACCGATGACGGGCAGGGTGGGTGGCGAAGAAACCGGGGACCGGCTGCGCCCCTGTTTCTGGCGACAGGATGGGCCGGTGTTCACTGGCACCCACTATCGCCCGCGTACAGACAGCGAAACAGCGGCAGATTCCGCCGAAAAAAACACATCAGATGGCCGACGACGGCGAATTCGCGCCGCCTGCGACCGGTTGCCACGGGGTGCATATCTGTACTGCCGGAGGACGCCCGGTAACCCGCGGCAATGCTGGGCCGCTGCTTTCCGGAGGCATCTGATATGGTTTTTCCCGCTCAATCTGCCGCTGTTTCGCCCATCAGCCGGTTCCTATAGTCGCAACCGCCTCTCCAGCCTGATGGGCCTACGAAAAATGAGCGAAAGAATTCCCGCGATCCAGGTCGAGCCCGCCGTACCGGCCGCTCCGTCGAAACAGCCGCCCGCGCCCGGCAAGCTGCCGTCGGCGGTGAACGGCCCGATCTACACCCGCAGCTTCACCGGTCTGTTCCGCAACTTCCGCCGCCTCGGCGGCGGCCTGCTGTTCCTGCTGTTCTTCGGCACCCTGTGGCTGAACTGGAACGGCCGCCAGGCGGTGCTCTGGGACCTGCCCGAGCGCAAGTTCTACATTTTCGGCGCGACCTTCTGGCCGCAGGACTTCATCCTGCTCTCGGCGCTGCTGATCATCGCCGCCTTCGGCCTGTTCTTCATCACCGTGTTCGCCGGCCGCGTCTGGTGCGGCTATACCTGCCCGCAGAGCGTATGGACCTGGGTGTTCATGTGGTGCGAGAAGGTCACCGAGGGCGACCGCAACGCGCGGATCAAGCTCGACCAGGGTCCGGCGAGCGCCGCCAAGCTCTTGCGCAAAACGGCCAAGCACGCGCTGTGGCTGGGTGTGAGCCTGGTCACGGCGGTCACCTTCATCGGCTACTTCACTCCGGTACGACCGCTGGTGGCCGACCTGTTCAGCTTCCAGCTGGACCTGGAAAGCCTGTTCTGGGTGCTGTTCTTCACCGCCGCCACCTATGTCAACGCCGGCTGGCTGCGCGAGCAGGTGTGCATCCACATGTGCCCCTACTCACGCTTCCAGAGCGTGATGTTCGACAAGGACACCCTGATCGTGTCCTACGACGCCGCCCGCGGCGAATCCCGCGGCGCCCGCAAGAAAGGCAGCGATCCGCGCGCCCAGGGGCTCGGCGACTGCATCGATTGCCAGCAGTGCGTGCAGGTCTGCCCCACCGGCATCGACATCCGCGACGGCCTGCAGATCGCCTGCATCGGCTGCGCCGCCTGCGTCGACGCCTGCGACTCGATCATGGACAAGATGGGCTATGAACGCGGCCTGGTGCGCTACACCTCGGAACGCGCCCTGGAAGGTGGCCAGACCCGTTTCCTGCGTCCACGCCTGGTCGGCTACGCGGCGGTGATGCTGGCGATGATCGGCGCCTTCGTCGTCGCCCTGGATGCCCGCCCGCTGGCCTCGCTGGACGTGACCCGCGACCGTGGGCTGTTCCGCGAGAACGCCGCCGGGCAGATCGAGAACATCTACACCCTCAAGGTCATCAACAAGACCCAGCAGCCGCAGCGCTATCGCCTGCAACTCGACGACGCACCGGAGTTCCGCCTGCAGGGCGAGCACACCCTGAGCCTGAAGCCCGGCGAGATCCTCGACTTCCCGGTGTCGGTGGCCTCTACCGCCGAACGCGCCAGGGCCGGCTCGCAACCGCTGGCGTTCAGCCTGCGCGGCATCGACGACCCGAGCCTGGCGGTCGGCAGCACCAGCACCTTCGTTTCGCCGGCGCGCTGAGGAGGCCGCGATGAGGCATGACAACACGGTCCCGGCGCGCATAGAGTGGGCGCCAGCGGCCGTGCCCACGGCCAGCCAGGACAGCGGCCAGGACAAGATGAAGCGCTACGAGAAATTCGCCGACGAGATTGCCGAGCTGATCCGCACCGGCGTCCTCGCCCCCGGGCAGAAGGTGCCCTCGGTACGGCACGCCAGCCGTACCTACGGGGTCAGCGCTTCAACCGTGTTCCAGGCCTACTACCTGCTGGAAAGCCGTGGGCTGATCATGGCCCGCGCACGCTCCGGCTACTTCGTCTGCCAGCACGTGCAGCGGCCGCTGCCGGAGCCGGAGATCAGCCCGCGCCAGGCCGACGCCACCGAGGTCGACGTCAGCGAGCTGGTGTTCTCCGTACTCAGTTCGATCAAGGACCCGGACACCGTGCCCTTCGGCTCGGCGTTCCCCAGTCCGCAACTGTTTCCCCTGCCGCGCCTGGCGCGCTCGATGGCCCACGCGGTGCGCGACATGGACCCGCAGTCGGTGGTCGCCGACATGACGCCGGGCAACCATGGCCTGCGCCGGCAGATCGCCCTGCGCTACATGGTCGGCGGCCTGCTGCTGCCGGTGGAAGAATTGGTCATCAGCAACGGCGCGCTGGAGGCACTCAACCTCTGCCTGCAGGTGGTCACCCGTCCCGGCGACCTGGTGGCCATCGAGGCGCCGGCGTTCTACGCCACCCTGCAGGTGCTGGAACGGTTGAAGCTGAAGGCGGTGGAAATCCCCGTGCATCCGCGCGAAGGCATCGACCTGGAAGTGCTCGCCGACAGCCTGGAGCGCCTGCCGATCAAGGCCTGCTGGTTCATGAGCAACTTCCAGAACCCGATGGGCGCGAGCATGGACGACGAGAAGAAACGCGCCCTCGCCGAGCTGCTGGCGCGCCACCAGGTGCCGATGATCGAGGACGACGTGTACGCCGAACTGTACTTCGGCCAGCAGGCGCCGAAACCGGTCAAGGCCTACGACCAGGAAGGCCTGGTGATGCACTGCAGTTCCTTCTCCAAGAGCCTGGCGCCGGGCTACCGGGTCGGCTGGGTGGCCGGCGGACGCTACGCCGAGCAGATCGAGCGACTGAAGCTGATGACCAGCCTGTCGGCGTCGATCCCGGCCCAGGCGGCCATCGCCGACTATCTCCAGCACGGCGGCTACGACCGCCACCTGCGCAAGCTGCGCTACGCCCTGGAGACCCAGCAGAACGCCATGCTCGCGGCGGTGGCGCGTTACTTCCCCGAGCAGACCCGGGTCAGCCGTCCCAGCGGCGGCTACTTCCTCTGGCTGGAGTTGCCCGAGGCGGTCGACTCGCTGCGCCTGTTCCAACTGGCCCTGGCCCAGGGCATCAGCCTCGCCCCGGGGCCGATCTTCTCCGCCACCCGCCGCTTCGCCCATTGCGCCCGGCTCAACTACGGGCACCCGTGGAGCGCGCGGCAGGAGAAGGCGATGGAGACCCTCGGGCGGATCGCCCAGTCGCTGGCGGGATGACGCCCCGCAGACGGAAAGCCACCCCGGCGTAGGGCGGATAACCGCGCGCGGTCATCCGCCATGATCGGCTCGCGTCCCCCATCCCGGTATGCGCCGCCGCCCTGCGCGAACGCCTTCCCCCGCCCCATCTGATACCCAAATTCCATATCGACCTGAAGCTGTTTTACCCCCGCCCCAGCCCTTAGATTGCAGGCTCCGGCCGGCGCCCCGTCTCCCCCCTCGACGGCGGTCGCCGGCTGTTCATTTCTTTCGGGACTGTACAGATGAACAAAGCAACGACGGAACCTGCCTACAACTACAAGGTGGTTCGCCAGTTCGCCATCATGACCGTGGTATGGGGCGTGATCGGCATGGGGTTGGGCGTACTGATCGCCTCGCAACTGGTCTGGCCCCAGATGAACTTCGACCTGCCCTGGACCAGCTTCGGCCGCCTGCGGCCGCTGCATACCAACCTGGTGATCTTCGCCTTCGGCGGCTGCGCGCTGTTCGCCACCAGCTACTACACGGTGCAGCGCACCTGCCAGGTACGCCTGTTCTCCGACACCCTGGCCGCCTTCACCTTCTGGGGCTGGCAGGCGGTGGCGGTGATCCTGCTGGTCAGCCTGCCGCTGGGCAACACCACCACCAAGGAATACGCCGAGATCGAGTTCACCGGCGCGATCTGGCTGGCGATCGTCTGGGTCGCCTACGCGGTGGTGTTCTTCGGCACCCTGATCAAGCGCAAGGTCAAGCACATCTATGTCGGCAACTGGTTCTTCGGCTCGTTCATCCTGACCACCGCGATGCTGCACATCGTCAACCACATGTCGCTGCCGGTGAGCTGGTTCAAGTCCTACTCGATGTACTCCGGCGCCACCGATGCCATGGTCCAGTGGTGGTACGGGCACAACGCCGTAGGCTTCTTCCTGACCACCGGCTTCCTCGGCATGATGTACTACTTCGTGCCCAAGCAAGCCGGGCGCCCGGTCTACTCCTACCGGCTGTCCATCGTCCACTTCTGGGCGCTGATCACCCTGTACATCTGGGCCGGCCCGCACCACCTGCACTACACCGCGCTGCCGGACTGGGCGCAGTCGCTGGGCATGGTGATGTCGCTGATCCTCCTGGCGCCGAGCTGGGGCGGCATGATCAACGGCATGATGACCCTCTCCGGGGCCTGGCATAAGCTGCGCGACGACCCGATCCTGCGCTTCCTGGTGGTGTCCCTGGCGTTCTACGGCATGTCCACCTTCGAAGGCCCGATGATGGCGATCAAGACCGTCAACGCCCTCTCCCACTACACCGACTGGACCATCGGCCACGTCCACGCCGGCGCCCTCGGCTGGGTCGCGATGATCACCATCGGCTCGCTCTACCACCTGATTCCCAAGGTCTACGGGGTCGAGAAGATGCACAGCGTCGGCCTGATCAATGCGCACTTCTGGCTGGCCACCATCGGCACCGTGCTGTACATCGCCTCGCTGTGGGTCAACGGCATTACCCAGGGCCTGATGTGGCGCGCGGTCAACGAGGACGGCACGCTGACCTACTCCTTCGTCGAGTCGCTGGTGGCCAGCCATCCGGGCTTCATCGTGCGCCTGGTCGGTGGCGGGTTCTTCCTCACCGGCATGCTGCTGATGAGCTACAACACCTGGCGCACGGTACGCCAGGCGCGCCCGGAAGGAATCCTCGCGGCGGCCCGCATGGCCTGAGCCGCGACAGCGCGTCCCTTCCCTTCCCGAGCCTCGCCCGCCACGCTGCGGGCAAGGCTCGACAGCCGACGAGGAGAATCATCATGGAATTCAGCTGGAGCGAGATCCTGCTGGAGCTGCTGGCGGTCGCCGTGCTGTTCTTCGGCGTGCATTGGAGCCTGCGCCACGCCAAGACCCTGGACCAGGCGAGCATGCTGCCGTTCGCCGACGACGAGGAGGTGGCCCGCCGGGTCGAGCGGGAAACCGGCAGGAGCCGCACCGGCTGCGGCTGTCCCGGTCGCTGCCAGGGCGACTGCCGGCACTGGGACAAGAATTGGCCGGCATGACGCCGGCCAGTCGCTTCAGGGCTTTATCTTCTTCAGCTCGTTGAGCAGTTCCAGCAACTGCGCGAGCTTTTCCTCGCCGAACCGCTCCTGGATGCGCTGGTAGTTCTTCTCCATGTCGCCGCTCATGGAGACGAAGCACTGCTGGCCCTTTTCCGTCAGGTTCACGTAGACCCGCCGCTGGTCCTTGGGCGCCTTCCAGCGCCGGACGATGCCGTCGCGCTCCAGGCGCGCCAGCACGCCGGTCATGCTCGGGCGCAGGATGCAGGCCTGGTTGGCCAACTGGTAGCTCTCCATCTCGCCCTGCTGGCGCAGGATGCGGATCACCCGCCACTGCTGCTCGGTGAGGCCGTGCTGGTTGAGGGAGGGGCGGAAGAAACTCATCGCGGCTTCGCGAGCCTGCAACAGGGTCAGGGTCAGGGAGGGTCTTGGCGTTGACATAGGGTCCGAGCTTGGATGACTGGTTTCGAAAGTGCAGAAGAGTAGCGGAAAAAACACAGGCTGCATGCGGGTATGCAGAAGGAAATCAACGGTTTCCGCCGTGCAGGGCCAAGCCCAGCGCGAGCAGGCTGCCGACGCCGCAGACGGCCATCACCAGCGCCATCGGCAGCACGCCGGGCAGCGCCAGCCAGCCGACCGCCAGGCTGGCCAGGCAGCCGAGGCCGAACTGCCCGGACACCGCCACCGCCGAAGCCGCCCCGGCCTGACCGGGATACAACGCCAGCAGGCTGGCGATGCAGTTGGCGCCGAGCAGGCCGGTGACGCTGACGAAGCACAGCAGCCCGGGCACCAGCGCCCACAACCCGCCCCGCTCGCCGAGCGCCGCATAGCCGAGGAGGAACAGCCCGGACACGCAGGCCAGCAGGCTGCCGGCCCGCAGCAGCGGCCGCGAACCGTGGCGGCGCACCAGGCGCGCGCTGCACCAGGTGGCGAGCATCACGCCGAGGATGTTCAGGCCGAAAAACCAGCCGAAGCGCTCCGCGCGCACGCCGAAATGCTCGATGAACACGAAGGGCGCGGCGCTGATGTAGGCGAACATCCCGGCGAACGCCAGCCCCATGCACAGCACGTAGCCCAGCGCGCGACGGTCGCCGAGCAGCCGCCCATAGGCGAGAAAGGCCTGGGCCAGGCTGCCGCCGCGGCGCTCCGGCGGGTGGCTTTCGGCGACCCGCCAGACCGCCAGCAGGCAGAGCCCGGCGAACAGCGCCAGGACCACGAACAACGCGCGCCAGCCGGCCCAGAGCATCAGGTAGCCGCCGAGCAGCGGCGCGGCCAGCGGTGCCAGCATAGTCACCATGTGCATCAATGCCAGCATCCGGGCGGCCTCGCCCAACGGATAGAGGTCGCGCACCATGGCCCGCGCCAGCACCGACGCGGCGCCGCCGCCGAGGGCCTGGAGCACCCTCAGCAGGACCAGTTGCCCCGCGCTGTCGGCCAGCGCGCAGGCCAGGCTGCTGAACAGGTACAAGGCGATACCGGCCAGCAGCACCGGGCGCCGGCCGAAACGGTCGGACAAGGGGCCGTAGAACAGCATGCCGACGCAGAAGCCGACCAGGAAGCCGCTGATGCTCCGCTGCACCTGGGCATCGCTGGCGCCGAGATCGGCGGCGATCGCCGGCAGGCTCGGCAGGTACATGTCGATCGACAGCGGGCCGAACGCCACCAGCGCCGACAACAGCAGCAACAGGCGTCGTTCGCCGCTTCCGACCTGAATCCTCGATGCACTCGCAGGCACGCTCGCCCTCCTCTTCTTCGCCTTTCGGTCCAGACGACACCGCCGTGCACGCGGATGCAAGTTCGCCGTCCGGGAAATCCTCGCGCCGCGACCTCGTTCACCCTGGCAGCGCGCGGGCCTGGCTCCTTTCGCGGGCCGACAACGTTAACAGATTAACCAAATGCGCAGAAGGCGAAAGATTCCAGGCTGGCTTCGCTCTCCAGCGCCTTACCGTCAATGCTCGATGAGCATGGAAAGGGGCAGAGGCTAGCGAAGCTTCCGGGAGGATCGCCAACACTTCATTAACAAGTTAACAATATGCTAAAACTCACCGTGCAATCGGCGTCACCCATACCTACAAGAACAACAACCAAGGGAAGAATCGATGATCACGGCATGCCCCCGCCCGTGCGCCTGGCGCTGCTATGCGCTTGGCCTCGGCCTCCTGCCCCTCGCCGCGCAAGCGGAATTCCTCGCGGACAGCAGCGCCCACCTCGACCTCCGCAACTTCTACCAGTTGCGCGACTACCGCCAGCACGATGCGCCCCAATCGCAGGCCGGCAACTGGTCGCAGGGCTTCGTCCTGCGCCTGCAATCCGGTTTCACCGACGGCCCGCTCGGCTTCGGCCTGGACGCTACCGGGCTGCTCGGCGTCAAGCTCGACTCGGGACGCGGGCGTAGCAACGATGGCACGCTGCCGTTCGGAGCGAATTCGAAGGAGCCGGTGGACGACTACAGTCACCTCGGCCTGACCGCCAAGCTGCGCTATTCGCAGACCCAGCTACAGGTCGGCATCCTCATGCCGCAACTGCCGGTGGCGTTTCGCGACGACGTGCGCCTGTTGCCGCAGACCTTCGACGGCGCGCTGCTGACCTCCAGCGAGATCGAGGGTCTCACCCTCACCGCGGGGCAATTGTGGAAGTCGCGCACCCGCGAGTCGGCCGGCAGCGACGACATGTACATCATGGGCCGCGACAAGGCCCACGCCAGCGACGAGTTCAATCTCGCCGGCGCGACCTACGCCTTCACCCCTCGGCTCAGCGCCAGCTATTACTACGGCCAGCTCAAGGACATCTACCAGCAGCACTATCTCGGCCTGCTGCACACCCTGCCGCTGGGCGAAGGGCTGTCGCTGCGCAGCGACCTACGCTACTTCGACAGCGGCGAAGACGGCGCGGCGATCTCCGGGCCGGTGGACAATCGCAACCTCAACGCCATGCTCACCCTGCGCGCCGGCGCCCACGCCTTCGGCATCGGTGTCCAGAAGATGATCGGCAACGACGCCTTTCCGGTGCTCAACGGCTACACCACGCCCTACGTGGCCAACCTGATGGCCTACCAGACCTTCACCCGACCGCAGGAGAAATCCTGGCAACTGCGCTACGACTACGACTTCGCCGGCCTCGGCCTGCCCGGCCTGAACCTCATGACCCGCTATGTACAGGGCCGCGACATCGACCGCGGCGCCGGCCGCGCCGACGACAGCGAATGGGAGCGCAACACCGACCTGTCCTACGTGATCCAGAGCGGACCGCTGAAGAGCGTCGCCTTGAAATGGCGCAACATCACCTACCGCAGCCGCTACGGTGCGGACCTGGACGAGAACCGCTTCATCGTCAATTACACGCTGAAGCTCTGGTGAAGCGCGGCCCCTTGGGGCCGCAGGCACTTCAATCCTCGAGTCGCAGTTGCAAATGCTGCTTCTTGCCCAGGCTCAGGCGCAGCCCGTCGACCTCGCCCGCCAGCGGCGCGTCCGGATCGCTGACCGGCGAGCCGTCCAGGCGCAGGCCGCCGCCGGCGGCGAGGCGGCGGACCGCGCTGCGGGAGGGCTGGATCGCGTGTTCCAGCAGCAGGTCGGTCAGCGACAGTCCCTGCGCCAGGCGCGCGCGGGATAGCTTCATCACCGGCAGGCCGCTGTCCCGCGTACCGTCGGCGAACACCCCGCGCGCGGCATCGGCGGCGGATCGCGCGGCGTGCTCGCCGTGCGCCAGGGCGGTGGCGGCATTGGCCAGGACCACCTTCGCTTCGTTCAGCTCGGCGCCCTGCAAGGCGCCCAGGCGGCGCACCTCATCCATCGGCAGTTCGCTGAACAGGGCGAGGAAGCGACCGACGTCGCGATCGTCGCAGTTGCGCCAGAACTGCCAGAAGTCGAACGGCGCCAGGCGCTCGGCGTTGAGCCATACCGCACCCTGCGCCGACTTGCCCATCTTGCGCCCGTCGCTGGTGGCCAGCAGCGGCATGGTCAGGCCGAACAGTTGGGCGCCGCCCTGGCGTCGCGACAGCTCCACGCCGTTGATGATGTTCGCCCACTGGTCGGCGCCGCCGAGTTGCAGGGTGCAGCCGCGCCGGCGCGACAGTTCGACGAAGTCGTAGGCCTGCAGCAGGGTGTAGCCGAACTCGAGGAACGACAGCGAATGCTCGCGGTCCAGGCGCTGCCTGATGGCGTCGAAGGTCAGCAAGCGGTTGATCGAGAAGTGCCGGCCGACCCGGTCGAGGAACTCCAGGTAGCCGACGCCGTCCAGCCATTCGGCGTTGTTCACCAGGCTGTCGTCGTGCAGTTCGACGTAGCGCGAGAAGACCCGGGCGATGCCGTCGATGTTGGCCTGGATCTGCGCCTCGGTGAGGATCGGCCGGCTCGAATCGCGGAAGCTCGGATCGCCGATCCGGGTGGTCGCGCCACCGATCAGCAGCAACGGACGGTGCCCGGCCTTCTGTAGCCAGCGCATCAGCATCAGGCCCTGCAGGTGGCCGACGTGCAGGCTGTCGGCGGTGGCGTCGAAGCCCAGGTAGGCGGTTGCCGGACCGGCGGCCAGGTGCGCGGCGAGGCCGTCGCGGTCGGTGCACTGGTGGACGAAACCACGCTCTTCGAGCAGGGCGATCAGGTCTTGCTGATGGGTCGGGACGGACACGGGTATCTCCTTTGGCACGGTGGATGCCCGAGGAGACAGGTTGGGAGGGAGTTCACCGGACCGCCGCCTCGGGCGGTTCGGGAATGCAGCGACGCATCTACCGCCTCAATGAGGGAGCAGATAGGCGTAATAGCGCTTGAAGGTCAGGGCTGCACGATTCATGCGCGGCACTCTACGCGCCTGTGCCGGGCTGTCAAGGCTGGAAAGCGCCTCGACACGAACCGAGGCACTTCCTCGCAACAGAAGCGCAGCCTGGGAAAGTTTACCCGCCAGTTATCCGCACAAATTTATGACGCCGGTTTCTCTACTTTGAAAAACAACGCCCGACCGGACGTGTACTTCAACAACTCGACCGGAAGAAACCTATCAGCAAGGCAGTTGAATTTTTTCCGAAAGCAATAATTCGATACTTTTCTGGATTGGCGCATCATCTCGTAAAAATAGCGAACCGCTTCCCAGCACCCACGAATATCAATGGATCAGCAATATCCAGATGCTTATCGCGGCATTCGAAAAAACATCGACCAATTCCACTGACAAAATATCGGCGTCATTTGCCTAACATGGATATTCCAAGTTCACCCTATCAACTTCCCAGATTGACACTCTCGCCGGCAGATCAGTAATTTTCAGCGACCAGCCAGAAAAGTACTTTTCCAGAGCGGCTGGCAACCGATAGTCACTCTATCTTCGCAAACCGATGTTTATGCGAGAGGGCCGGCTATCGCTCAAAACTTGATTGATGAAGGAATAGCGCCATGCAACTCGCCACACTTCAGGAACTGAGCTTCGATGAAATCGACCAGGTATCGGGCGCCGGACTCTTCAGCTTCGTCGGCGATGCCATCGTCGATGTGGTCAAGGTGTCCAACGACCTGCTCAACACGTCGGTCATCTCTTCGGTCGGCAAGGTGTTCAACGCCGTCGGCCTGACCCCCATCCATCAACTGGCCGATACCCTCGGCTACGGCGTGTTCAAGGGCGTCGCCGCGGTCGGCGGCCTGCTCGGCGGCGATACCAGCCGTATCGATTACCACTACGACACCGAGTGGACCTGATCCCAGGACCTCGGCCCGCTCCCGTCGCGGAGCGGGCCTCCCCCGTCGCCGGAGGCCTGGGCGCCCCCGGCGGCGACCAAGGACCCGGCAACCGGGAAGGGGCGACCAGCGCCCCGATCAGGAGAACCGCCATGCACGACCCCATCCAGCAAGCCGACGCCTTCGTCGACGATCCCGACCAGGAGTCCGGCGGCCTGTCGCGCCGCAGCTTCCTCGGCAAGAGTGCCACGCTCGGCGCGGTCGGCCTGGTGGCCGGCTGGACCCCGGCCTTCGTCATCCAGCCCGCCGAAGCCGCCGCCAGCAGCTGTCCGGCGCCGGCAGGCTTTCCGGCCGGCCTCGAACTTTATCGGCGGGCGTTCCGCAACTGGTCGGGGGAAATCGCCGCCGACGACCTCTGGAGCTGCGCCCCGCGCACCAACGAAGAGGTTCTCGCGGTGGTCAACTGGGCCTGGCAGAACGGCTTCAAGGTGCGCCCGCGCGGCATGGGTCACAACTGGTCCCCGCTGCTGCTGAAAGGCGGCGAGAACTGCGAGAGCCGCATCATGCTGGTGGAAACCAGCCGTTACCTGACCCGCGTACGGATCGACGCCCAGGGCGAGTTCGGCCTGTTCAGCGCGCAGACCGGCGTCACCATGGAAGCCCTGCTGAAACAGCTGGAGCGGGTCAAGCTCGGCTTCGTCGCCACGCCGGCGCCGGGCGACCTGACCCTCGGCGGGGTGCTCGCCATCGACGGCCACGGCACCGGCATCCCGGCGCAGGGCGAAAGCCGCCTGCCGGGGCAGAGCTACGGCTCCCTGAGCAACAGCATCGTGGCGCTGACCGCGGTGGTCTGGGACGGCGCCGCCGGACAATACGTGCTGAAGACCTTCCGCCGCGACGATCCGGCCTGCGCGCCGTTCCTCGTCCACCTCGGACGCGCCTTCATCGTCGAGGCGACCCTCCAGGCCGGGGTCAACAAGCGCATGCGCTGCCAGAGCTACGTGAACATCCCGGCGAGCGAGATGTTCGCCGCGGCCGGCAGCGGCGGAAGGACCTTCGACAGCTTCCTGCAAAAGAGCGGACGCGCCGAGGCCATCTGGTTCCCCTTCACCGACAAGCCCTGGCTGAAGGTCTGGACGCCGACCCCGCGCTGCCCGTTCGGTGCCCGCGCGGTCAACGGCCCGTTCAACTACCCCTTCTCCGACAACATTCCCAAGGCGCTGTCCGACCTGCTGGCGGCGATCAATACCGGCCACCCGGAACTCACCCCGCTGCTCGGCAAGCTGCAGTACGACCTGGTAGTGGGCGGCATGGCGCTGACCCTGGGCTACGACCTTTGGGGGTGGAGCAAGGACCTGCTGCTGTACATCAAGCCCAGCACCCTGCGCGTCACCGCCAACGGCTACGCGGTGCTGACCCGGCGTCGCGACGTGCAGCGGGTGATCAACGAGTTCTACCTGCAGTACCAGACGATGGTCGCCGCCTACCGCGCCAACGGCCACTACCCCATGAACGGCCCGGTGGAGATTCGCGTCAGCGGGCTCGACCAGCCCGGCGAGTCGATCGTTCCCGGCGCCCAGGTGCCCAGCCTGTCGGCGATCCGTCCGCGCCCCGACCAGCCGGAGTGGGACACGGCGATCTGGCTGGACATCCTCAGCCTGCCCGGCACTCCGCAGGCCAACGCCTTCTACCACGAGTTCGAGGCCTGGCTGTTCGACCACTTCAGCGGCGACTACGCCTCGCTGCGGGTGGAGTGGAGCAAGGGCTGGGGCTACAGCCCCACCGCCGCCTGGGCCGAGCCGACGGTGGTCGACCAGTTGGTGGCGCAGTCGCTACGCCAGGGCCTGGTCGCAGACAACGATTGGGACGCCGCGGCGCGCCAGTTGAACGAAGCCGATCCGCATCGGCTGTTCAGCTCGCCGCTGCTCGACCGGCTGATGCCATGAAATGCCGCTATGCGAGGCCGTACTGACTCGGACGAAGAGCGGTTGGCCGGAGCCGATATGAATGAGCCCTCGATACGGCGTTGACTTGTTCAACAGGTCTTATCGAGGTGTCGCACGAACCGGCCTTAATCATTCGCAAAGTTTACCCGGAGTGGCAAACCTTCATCCGCCGAATATTGAAACTCATTGTCAAACGAATTATCGAGCCCATGAAAAACCGCTAATCCTGGCAGTTCATCCCACTCTTTCGGATTAGTACCATCGAATGGCTTTCCAGACTCACGGGAAGCCTAAAGGAGATATATGAAATGAAAGAACTCAATGACATTGAAGTCACCTGCGTTTCGGGTGGAACTCTTTCCGGCATGATCGTAGGCGCCGTCGACGGCGCCGCGACGGGCATGGCAATCGGCGGGAAATGGGGCGGTGCCGGCGGCTTCGGCTTCGGCGCACTTTCCCAGTTGGTCGGCCTGGTCGTGCCAACCGCGATGGGCGCTATTGCCGGGGGCACGGTCGGTCTCTTCACCAATGCAGAGACGGCTGTCGGTTACTTGGGCCAATACCGGGAAAACTTCGGTCCCGGTGATGTAGGCCGCACCACCATCTAATTAGAAAAGTCGCACTCCGGCACTTCATGCGTTTGAACTTTCGCAAGGGTGTCGGAGTGTCATGCAAGTATTATTCGAATCCAGGATCCAGCCACCATGTTTCGCCAGGAAGCCCTCGACGCCCAGCATGCCGGCGGCCTGGGCGAGATCGTGCTGATCCGCCCGGTCTCCTTCACTTTTCTCACCCTGCTGGCCGCGGCGATGGCGCTGCTGGTGGTGGGCTTCTTCCTGTTCGGCAGCTACACCAAGCGCAGCACCGTCAGCGGCCAATTGGTTCCCGCCAGCGGCCAGGTCAAGGTGCACGCGCCGCAGGCCGGCATCGTGCTGCGCAAGTTCGTCCAGGAAGGCCAGGCGGTACGACGTGGCGAGCGCCTGATGGTGCTTTCCAGCGAACGCTACGGCAGCGATGCCGGCCCGGTGCAGGCCGGTATCAGCAGGCGCCTGGAACAACGCCGCGACTCCCTGCGCGACGAACTGGAAAAGCTTCGCCGCCTGCAAGACGACGAGCGCGACAGCCTGACCAGCAAGGTCGCCAGCCTGCAGCGCGAACTGACCACCCTCGCCGCCCAAACCGACAGCCAGCAACGCCTGCTGGCGCTGGCCAGCGACGCCGCCGCGCGCTACCAGGGGCTGATGGACAAGGGCTACATCTCCATGGACCAGTTGCAGCAGCGCCAGGCCGAGCTGCTCGGCCAGCGCCAGACCCTGCAAGGCCTGGAGCGCGAACGCACGTCGCTGCGGCAGCAGTTGACCGAGCGCCGCAACGAACTCGCCGGGCTTTCCGCGCGCCAGGCCAACCAGCTCGCTGAAACCCGCCGCCAGCTCAGCGCGGTGGAGCAGGACCTGGCCGAAAGCGAAGCCAAGCGCACCTTGCTGGTCACCGCGCCGGAGAGCGGCATCGCCACCGCCGTGCTCGCCGAAGCCGGGCAGACCGTCGACAGCTCGCGTCCGCTGCTGAGCATCGTTCCCGCCGACACCCCGTTGCAGGCCGAACTCTACGCGCCGAGCAAGTCCATCGGTTTCATCCGGCCGGGCGACGCGGTGCTGATCCGCTACCAGGCCTATCCGTACCAGAAGTTCGGCCAGTACCACGGCAAGGTGCAGTCGATCTCCCGCGCCAGCGTCTCCTATGCCGAGCTTTCCAGCATGGTCGGCGGCGTACCGGGGCTCGGCCAGGATGGCGAGCAGCTGTACCGGCTGCGGGTAACCCTCGACGACCAGGCGGTGACCGCCTACGGCCAGCCGCGTCCGCTGCAGAGCGGCATGCTGCTGGACGCCGACATCCTCCAGGACACCCGGCGCCTCTACGAATGGGTGCTGGAACCGCTCTACAGCCTGACCGGCAAACTCTAGGAACGACCCATGGCCTTTCTCGACGCTCTCGCCCTGCGCCTGGGCCGCCGCCTGCCGCTGGTGCTGCAGACCGAAGCCACCGAATGCGGCCTGGCCTGCCTGGCGATGATCGCCGGCTACCACGGCCACCATACCGGCCTGATGGAACTGCGCCGGCGCTTCTCCGTATCGCTCAAGGGCATCTCCCTCAAGCAACTGATCCAGACCGCCCACCGCCTCGGCCTGGGCACCCGCGCGGTGAAGCTCGACCTCGGCGACCTCGGCAAGCTCAAGCTGCCCTGCGTGCTGCACTGGAACTTCAACCACTTCGTCGTGCTCAAGGCGGTCGACGGGCGCGGCGCGGTGCTCCACGACCCCGCCCACGGCCAGCGCCGGCTGGGCCTGGAGGAAGTCTCGCGGAGCTTCACCGGGGTAGCCCTGGAACTCTGGCCGGAGAGCGGCTTCGAGAAACAGGAGGCGCCGCCGCGGATCAAGCTGCTGGGCATGCTCGGCAAGGTCACCGGGCTGTACCGCTCGCTGGCCCAGGTGCTGCTGCTCGCCGGCGCGCTGGAAGTGTTCTCGCTGATCAGTCCGTTCTTCCTGCAATGGACCATCGACAACGTCATCGTCAGCGAAGACCGTGACCTGCTCAGCACCCTAGCCATCGGCTTCGGCCTGTTGCTGCTGATGCAGCAGGCGGTCAGCGGGGTGCGCGCCTGGGTGATGATGCACATGAGCACCCTGCTCGGCGTGCAGTGGCAGGCCAACGTCTTCAGTCACCTGCTGCGGCTGCCCGCGCAGTATTTCGAGAAGCGCCACCTGGGCGACGTGGTGTCGCGCTTCGGCGCGGTGAACAGCATCCAGCAGACCCTCACCGCGGCCTTCCTCTCGGCGGTGCTGGACGGCCTGATGACCGTCGCCACCCTCGGCATGATGCTGCTCTACAGTCCGCCACTGGCGGCCATCGCCATCGCCGCCATGAGCCTCTACGCCCTCGGCCGCTGGATCTGGTACCGGCCGTTGCGCAACGCCACCGAGGAGCAGATCGTCCACGCCGCGCGCCAGCAGAGCCACTTCCTCGAGACGGTGCGCGGCATCCGCCCGCTGAAGCTGTTCCAGCGCCAGGACGAGCGCCGCTCGGTATGGCTCGGCCTGCTGGTGGAACAGATCAACGCCGGCCTGCGTACGCAGAAGCTGCAACTGTTCTACCAGCAGCTCAACGGCCTGCTGTTCGGCGTGGAGAACCTGCTGGTGATCTGGCTCGGCGCGACCATGGTGATGGACGGCCAGTTCAGCGTCGGCATCCTGATGGCCTTCAACGCCTACAAGTCGCAGTTCGACAGCCGCGTCGGCAGCCTGATCGACAAGTTCTTCGAGCTGCGCATGCTCCAGTTGCAGGGCGAGCGCCTGGCCGACATCGTCCTCCAGGCCCCGGAGGTCAGCCACGGCGACATCCTCCCGGAGAACCTCCGCGAGCGCGAGGCGAGCATCGAGATCCAGGGCCTGCGCTACCGCTACGCGGAACAGGAGCCCTGGGTCCTCGACGGCCTCGACCTGCGCATCGCCGGCGGCGAGTCGGTGGCCATCGTCGGCCCCTCGGGCTGCGGCAAGAGCACCCTGTTCAACGTCCTGCTGGGCATCCTCCCGCCAGTGGAGGGACAGATCCGCATGGCCGGCCTGGACCTTGCGCAACTGGGCCTGGACGGCCTGCGCGAACTGGTCGGCACGGTGCTGCAGGACGACGTGCTGTTCGCCGGTTCGCTCAGCGACAACATCAGTTTCTTCGACCCGCAGCCGGACATGCCCTGGCTGCTGCAGTGCGCGCAGATGGCTGCCATCCACGATGACATCCAGGCCATGCCGATGGGCTACAACACCCTGGTCGGCGACATGGGCACAGTGCTCTCCGGCGGCCAGAAGCAGCGGGTGATGCTGGCCCGGGCGCTGTACAAGAAGCCGCGCATCCTGTTCCTCGACGAAGCCACCAGCCACCTCGACGTACACTGCGAACAGCGGGTCAACGCCGCCATTCGCGCGCTGCGCATCACCCGCATCATGGTCGCCCATCGGCCCGAGACCATCGCCTCGGCGGACCGCGTGATAGTCCTCGGCCAGGGCAAGGTAAGCCTCGACGAAAGCACCGCGCGCCTGGCCGAACGCCAGGCCGCCGCGGCGCGGGAGCAGGCCTGATGCGTGCCCTCGCCGGCCTGTTGTGCGGCCTGCTCGGCCTGGTTCCCGGCGCCGCCGCCTACGAGCCGGACGTGTTCGGCACCGCCGGCCAGGTCGCCGGCCAGGCGGTCTACGACCTCGGCGGCAGCGGTTTGCCCTGCCGCGGCGGGCCGCCACCGACCGAGCTGAGCCTGGAGGAAGCCATCGAGCGGATCCTCTGCCACGACCCGCAGACCCGCCTCGCCTGGGCCAATGCCAAGGCCCAGGCGGCCCAGGTCGGGATCGGCAAGTCCGCCTACCTGCCGCGCCTGGACGGCCGTCTCGACGCCAGTCGCGGCTACAGCGACATGGATTATCGCGATGCCCCCTACCTCTCCGGCGACGGCCATCGCCACCGGCGCGGCGCCAGCCTCCAATTGAGCTGGGTCCTGTTCGACTTCGGCCGCCGCAGCGCCGCCCTGCGCAACGCCCAGCAGTTGCTGCTGGCAGCCAACGCCAGCCAGGACGCGACCCTGCAGAACACCTTCGCCCTCGCCGCCCAGGCCTACTACGACGCCCTCGCCGCCCAGCGCAGCCTGGCCGCCTCGCGGCAGGTCGCGGAGCTGGCGGCGCAGAACCTGGAAGCCGCCGACGCCAAGTACCGGGCCGGCGCCGCCGCCCTTTCCGATCGCCTGCAGGCGCAGACCGCGCTGTCCCAGGCGAGCCTCGCCCAGGTCCGCGACGAAGGCGCCCTGAGCAACGCCCTCGGCGTCATCGCCCTGCGCATGGGCCTGGCGCCGGATACCCCGCTGCGCCTCTCCGGCGAG
The DNA here is from genome assembly GCF_037574965.1 of Pseudomonas sp. KBN12P06040. Classification (NCBI taxonomy): domain Bacteria; kingdom Pseudomonadati; phylum Pseudomonadota; class Gammaproteobacteria; order Pseudomonadales; family Pseudomonadaceae; genus Pseudomonas; species Pseudomonas sp. KBN12P06040. Next base: position 902,445 of record NZ_JBBELS010000001.1, on the reverse strand, counting down.
CTGGAGGCGCAACCCGACACCGGCTTCGTCAAGGCCATCGACGAGATGCTCGCCGAAGCCCGCCGCGAGCATCCGGCGCTGCTCGCCGCCCAGGCGCGGCTGAAAGCCGCCGCCGCCTCGGTGGAGGAAAGCCGCGCCGCCGGCCGGCCGAGCCTGGCGCTGAGCGCCAACCTGGCACGCAGCCATAGCGACCAGGCGATGGCCTTCAACGGCGATACCCGCGAACGCGACCGCAGCATCGGCCTGCAACTGAACATCCCGTTGTTCGAAGGCTTCGAACGCACCTACCAGGTCCGCAACGCCCTGGCCCGCCGCGAAGCCAGCGAAGCGGAGCTGGCCGACACCGAGCAGCAGGTTTCGCTGGAGGTGTGGAACAACTACCAGTCGCTCAGCGTCGAGACCCGCAGCCTGGCGCGCACCCGCGAACTGGTCGAACAGTCGCGGCAAAGCCTGGAGGTGGTGCAGGGCCGCTACCGCTCAGGGGTCGGCAGCATGATCGAGCTGCTCAACGCCCTGACCGCCTACGCCAGCGCCGAGGACCAGCACATCCGCGCCCTCGGCAACTGGCAGACCTCGCGCCTGCGACTGGCGGCCAGCCTCGGTCGCCTGGGCTTCTGGAGCCTGCGCTGAAAAGCCCGGGAAGCGCCGCCGCCCTCTACCTCTCGCGCTTGTCCGGCTGGCCGCCATCGCGCAGGATGCACCCAGCCCCCGCGACGAGAGACCGCATGATCGACGACATCCGCTACCTGATCGTATTCGCCAAGATCGCCGAGACCGGCTCCGTCTCCGGCGGCGCCGAGGCGCTGGGCCTGAGCGCCGCGACCGCCAGCCTGCACCTGTCCAGGCTGGAACGGAACCTGGGCCGTGCGCTGCTCTACCGCAACAGCCGCAAGCTGTCGCTGACCCAGGACGGCACGCAGTTGCTGGACACCGCCCGCTCCATGCTGGAACTCTACGAGAAGGGCTTCATCGAGTTCCGCCAGCGCGCCGTCTCGACCCGCAACAGCCTGCGCATCTCGATGCCCGCGGTGTTCGTCAACGGCGACTTCACCCGTCACCTGGCAGCCTTCATCGAGGAGCATCCCGACCTCGACCTCGGCATCGCCTGCGACGACAGCCGCCACGACATCATCGGCGACGGCATCGACATCGCCTTCCGCATCGGCGACCTGCCGGACAGCTCGCTGAAGGCCCGTCACCTGTTCCTGCTGCCGCGCCAGGTAGTGGCGGCGCCGGCATTCCTGGCCCGGCACGCGCCGCTGGAACACCCGCGCGACCTGCAGCGGCTGGAATGGATCGGGCTCGGCATGCGCCCCGACAGCCGGCTATTCCGTCATGCGCGGGACGACGAGGAGGTACGCGTCGACTACACCCCGCGGGTGCGCGTCGACAGCGTCGAAGCCTCCTGCCGCCTGGCCCGCCTCGGCGTCGGCCTGGCCGCGCCGCCGACCTACCTGAGCGACGAGCCGATCCGCCGCGGCGAGTTGCGCGCGGTGCTGCCGGAATGGCGCCTGGAGCCGTTGAAGGTGTATGCGGTGTGGCCGCCCAACGTACCCGCCAGCAGCATCGCCTATACCCTCATCAATCGCCTCTACGAGGCCTTCAATCCAGGCTAGCGGCGAGCTGCAGGTAGAGCATGTAGCCGGCGGTCAGCACCAGGGTGCCGCCCATCGCCCGATTGAACAGGCGCACCCGCCAGGGGCTGTCGAGCAGCAGCGCCACGCGGTCACCGAGCAGCGCCCAGGCGGCCAGCGAGAGGTAGCAGACCACCAGGTAGATGGCCATGAAGACCAGTAGCGGCGCGTGCGTGCTCGGGCTGGCGAACAAGGCCACGCCGGAAGCGCAGGCGATCCAGGCCTTGGGATTGAGCCATTGCAGGAGCACGCCCTGGAAGAACCCGGGGACCCCGTTTTCCTCCAGGGCCAGGCGTGGATCCGCGGTGGCGATGCGGTAGCCCACATGAGCGATGAACGCCGCGCCGGCCATCCCCAGGTAGTCGAAGAAGCGCGGGTAGGCCTCGATCGCGCGGACGAACCAGAAGCCGACGAAGGCCAGCAGCAGGACGAAGCCGAGGGTGGCGCCGGTGACGAACGGCAGGGTCCGGCGGAAACCATGGTTGGCGCCGGAAGCGACGATGGTCAGGTTCACCGGACCGGGGGAAATCGACAGGCTCAGGGAGAACGCGCCCATGGCGAGCAGCAGGGCTAGCGGCATGGGTCGAACTCCCCGGTCGGGTTGCGGGCTGGCTGGTGCGGGGCGGGCATGGGTTTCCTCCGTAGGCTCCTGGCGGGGCGCGACCGAACGGGTTGCGCCGCTGCCCGGAACGCTACAGGGAAAGCCCACCGGCATTAACGGGGCAAGGCTCAAGGCTGGTTTTGATTTTCCGCGCTTGACGACTGCGCCGGCCGCCGGCGCACCTCAGTCGTCCGCCTGGCCCGGCATGCGGATGCCATGCCGGCGCACCCGCCGATACAGGGTCGCTCGCGAGATACCCAGTTCCCGCGCCGCGGCCATGGGTTTCCAGCGATGCCGCACGAGGGCGTCGAGCAGGGCGTCGCGCTCCGGACCGCCGCCGCTCTCGCACGCACTGGCCGGTGTCCGGCCTTCGCCACGCAGCTCTGCCGGAAGGTCGGCGAGTTGCAGGGTGGCGCCGCCGCACAGCGCGCAGGCGTAGCGCAACACATGCCGCAACTGGCGGACATTGCCCGGCCAGCGATAGCCGAGCAGGCATTCCAGGGCTGCCTCGCCGAGTTCGATGCGTACGCCGCAGTGCGCGGTTTCCTCGTCGAGGATGCGCCGGATCAGCGCCAGCCGGTCGCTGCGTTCGCGTAGCGGCGGCAGTTCGAAGCGGGCGCCGCCGAGGCGGAAGTAGAGATCCTCGCGGAAGCCGCCGGCCGCCACCAGCGCCGCCAGGTCGCGGTGGGTGGCGCAGATCACCTGGATATCCACAGCCTGCCGGCGCGCAGCCCCCAGCGGCGCCACCTCGCCCTCGGCCAGCACGCGCAGCAGGCGGGTCTGCAGGCCCAGCGGCATGTCACCGATCTCGTCGAGGAACAGGGTACCGCCATCGGCCTGCTGCAGCAGGCCGCGCATCCCTTTCGCCGCCGCGCCGGTAAAGGCTCCGCCAACGTAGCCGAACAGCTCGCTCTCGATCAGGCTTTCGGGAATCGCCGCGCAGTTGAGCGCGACGAAGGGTTTGTCGCGACGGGCGCTGGCCTGGTGCAACTGGCGGGCGAAAACCTCCTTGCCGGCGCCGGTCTCGCCCTGGATCAGCACCGGCAGGTTGCGGTCCTTGACCCGCACCGCCAGGCGCAGGCTTTCGGCGATGCGCGGGTCGAGCGCAGCGTCGTCGGGCACCTCGCGCTCCAGCCGCCGCGCCTTGGCCCGCGGCGCGCTGAGACGCACGTGCAGCTCGCCGGCCTGGCCGCGCAGCAGGCACGGCGCCTGGTCGGCGGCGGCGTGCAGGGCGTCGAGGTCGAACACCTCGCCGATGTGGCTCGGCACCTGCCCCAGGCGCTGCCGCAGGTAGTGCCGCGCCGCCGGGTTCAACGCCAGCAGGCGCCCATCGGCGTCCCAGGCGAACAGGTAGTCCGGCTGGCTGTCGACGTAGCCCGGCGCACGGTGCGCGCGCAGCACCCAATGGCCCTGGGCGCTGTGCATGAAGAAGGCGTTTTCGATCTCCCGCGCGCTCTGCGCCACCATCTGCCGGATCAGATGCTGGCTACGGCGGTCGTCCGGCGATTGCACGGCGGAAACGTCGAGCACACCGAGCAACTCGCCCTGCGGATCGAAGACCGGCGCCGCGGAACAGGTCAGGTCGATGAAGGCGGCGCGGAAGTGATCGCGCTTGTGCACCGTCACCGCAGTCCTGTCGGTGAGTACGGCGGCCACCCCGCAGGTGCCCTCCTCGCCTTCCGACCAGCAGGTGCCGAGGTACAGCCCGGCCTTGCGGCAGTCGTTGCGGATGGTCGACTCGACACGGTAGTCGATGGTCCGCCCCTGGGCATCGGTGAGCAGTACGCAGTAGTCGGCATCGCGCACCCGTCCATGCAGTCGCGCCACCTCTTCGCTGGCGATGCGCAGGAACAGTTCGGAACGCTCGCGACATTCGTCGAGGAGGGTCTGCGAGAGAATCCGCGGCCCTTGCAGGGACCCCGGGTCGAGACGGTGCTGCTCCATGGAGCGGCGCCAGGAGTCGAGGATCGGCGTCGGCACCGGCGCCTGCGGCAGGCGCGCGGCGTTCCTCAGGACACGGCTGACACAGTCCACATGGTCCTTCGAGTGTGCGGAAAGCATGGGGCCTCCGTTGCTCGGCATCTTGTTGTTGTGCCGCCCATTAAGCGCCCATCGGCGACCCTCGACAAGCGCCGGGCCGCCACAGCCGACGACTGAGACGGAGCGTCTCAGCGTCTCGCCGGGAACCCGTGCGCGATGACATGGGTTGTCTCGCCGGACGTCGCCCCGGCGGTCGCCGGCCTTCCCATGCCGGCGCTCTACGACGGGCCTTCCGGCCGCCACGCCGCAACCTGGCATCGGCCTTGCTCCAGCCACGGCGACGGCAGGGCGGACTGTCCGCTCCTCCCAACGCCCTGCCGCATACACCTACAAGAACAATCAGAGGTGAAGCATGCACGCTACGTCGTCCGACGATTTCTCCCTTTCTTCCCGGGTCGCGCTGGTGACCGGCGCCGGACGCGGCATCGGCCGGGGCATCGCCCTCGCCCTGGCGCGCGCCGGCGCCGACGTGGCGGTGGCCGACCTCGATCCGCAGGTCGCCGAGGAAACCGCCGCCGCGATCCGCAGCCTCGGTCGCCGCAGCCTGGCCCTTGGGGTCGACGTCAGCGACGGCGACAGCGTCCGGGCGATGGTCGAGCGGGTCGCCACGGAGTTCGGCCGGCTCGACGTGGCGGTGAACAATGCCGGGGTGATCAGCATCCGCAAGGTCGCCGAACTCAGCCTCGCCGACTGGGACCGGGTGATGAACGTCAACGCCCGCGGCGTGTTCCTCTGCTGCCAGGCCGAACTGCCGCTGATGCAGGCGCAGCGCTGGGGGCGGATCGTCAACCTGTCATCGATCGCCGGCAAGGTCGGTCTCCCAGACCTCGCCCACTACTGTGCCTCGAAGTTTGCCGTGATCGGTTTCAGCAATGCCCTGGCCAAGGAGGTCGCGCGCGACGGGGTGACGGTCAACGCGCTCTGCCCGGGAATCGTCGGCACCGGAATGTGGCGCGGCGAGGACGGCTTGTCGGGCCGCTGGCGGCAGGCCGGCGAAAGCGAGGCGCAGTCCTGGGAACGCCACCAGGCCAGCCTGCTGCCCCAGGGCGAGGCGCAGACCGTCGAAGACATGGGCCAGCTCGTCGTCTACCTGGCCTGCGCGCCGCACGTCACCGGCCAGGCCATCGCCGTCGACGGCGGATTCTCGCTATGACCCCGCCCTCGCCGATCGTCGGCATCATCGCCAACCCGGCCTCCGGTCGCGACCTGCGTCGCCTCACCGCCCATGCCGGGCTGCACTCCAGCACCGACAAGGCATCGGTGGTGCAACGCCTGCTCGCCGCCTTCGGCGCCACCGGCATCCGCCATGCGTTGCTGCCGCCGGACATGACCGGCATCGCCGCCGCCGTGCTCCGGGCCAGCCAGACCCGCCAGGCCCGCGACGGCCACTGGCCGTTCCTGGAGTTCCTCGACATGCCGCTGCGCCAGAGCGTCGAGGATACCCGCCTGGCGGCGCGGCGCATGGTCGAGCGCGGCGTGGCGCTGATCGCCGTGCTCGGCGGCGACGGCACGCACAAGGCAGTGGCCGCCGAGGTCGGCGACGTCCCCCTGCTGGCGCTGTCCACCGGGACCAACAACGCCTTCCCGGAGCTGCGCGAAGCCACCGGCGCGGGGCTCGCCGGCGGCCTCTGCGCCAGCAACCGGGTGCCGCCGGAGATCGGCCTGCGACGCAACAAGCGCCTGCTGGTGCGCGAGCCGCGCCGCGGGCTCTGCGAGTGGGCGCTGGTGGACGTCGCGGTGTCGCCGCAGCCGTTCATCGGCGCCCGCGCCATCAGTCGCGCCGAAGACCTCGCCGAAGTCTTCGTCAGCTTCGCCGAACCCCACGCCATCGGCCTTTCGGCGCTTTGCGGACTGTGGTCGCCGGTGAGCCGCGAGGAGCCCCACGGCGCCTGGATGCGCCTGCATCCGGACGCCCGCGAGAGCCTGCTGGTGCCGCTGGCGCCGGGCCTGCTGGTGGGCTGCGGGGTCTCTGCCGCCGGCTACCTGCAACCCGGCGTGGCCCACGCGCCGAGCCTGTCCAGCGGGACCCTGGCGCTGGACGGAGAGCGCGAGATCGAGTTCAGCGCCACCGACCGCCCGAGCATCACCCTCGACCCTTCCGGCCCGTTCAGCGTCGATGTGCCGGCCACCCTCGCCTACGCCGCCCGCCATCGCCTGCTGGCCGGCCAGCGAACCCCGATGACCCCGTGAAGACAACCTGGAGAACAACAAGATGTCCACTCTGAGCACCGACCAACTGCTCCATGCCTACCGCGTGATGCGCACCATCCGCGCCTTCGAGGAACGCCTGCACGTCGAGTTCGCCACGGGCGAGATACCCGGCTTCGTCCACCTCTACGCCGGCGAGGAAGCCTCCGCCGCCGGCGTGATGGCGCACCTGCGCGACGACGACTGCATCGCCTCCACCCATCGCGGCCACGGCCACTGCATCGCCAAGGGCGTAGACGTGCACGGCATGATGGCGGAAATCTATGGCAAGAAGACCGGGGTCTGCCAGGGCAAGGGCGGCTCCATGCATATCGCCGACCTGGAGAAAGGCATGCTCGGCGCCAACGGAATCGTCGGCGCCGGCGCGCCGCTGGCCGCCGGCGCCGCGCTGGCGGCCAAGCTGAAAGGCAGCGATGCGGTGGCGGTGGCCTTCTTCGGCGATGGCGGCTCCAACGAAGGCGCGGTGTTCGAGGCGATGAACCTGGCCGCGGTGTGGAACCTGCCGTGCCTGTTCGTCGCCGAGAACAACGGCTATGCCGAGGCCACCGCGGCCAACTGGTCGGTGGCCTGCGACCACATCGCCGACCGCGCCGCCGGTTTCGGCATGCCCGGGGTGACCGTCGACGGCTTCGACTTCTTCGCCGTCCACGAGGCTGCCGGCGCCGCCATCGAGCGCGCCCGCGCCGGCGAGGGGCCGTCGCTGATCGAAGTCAAGCTGACCCGCTACTACGGACACTTCGAGGGCGACGCACAGACCTACCGCGATCCCGACGAAGTAAAGCACTACCGGGAAACCCGCGACTGCCTCAAGCAGTTCCGCGAACGCACCTGCCACGCCGGCCTGCTCTCCGCCAGCGACCTGGACGCCATCGACGCCGAGGTCGAGGCGCGCATCGAGGATGCCGTGCAGCGCGCGAAGAACGATCCCAAGCCGGAGCCGGACGACCTGCTGCGCGACGTCTACGTGTCCTATCCCTGAGCCGCCCGAAAACAAGAACGAGGAGAACCATCATGGCGAGAAAGATCAGCTACCAGCAGGCCATCAACGAGGCGCTGGCCCAGGAAATGCGCCGCGACCCGAGCGTCTTCATCATGGGCGAAGACAATGCCGGCGGCGCCGGCGCGCCCGGCGAGGACGACGCCTGGGGCGGCGTGCTGGGGGTCACCAAGGGCCTCTACCACCAGTTCCCCGGCCGCGTGCTGGATACCCCGTTGTCAGAGATCGGCTATGTCGGCGCCGCGGTCGGCGCCGCCACCCGCGGCATGCGCCCGGTGTGCGAACTGATGTTCGTCGACTTCGCCGGTTGCTGCCTGGACCAGATCCTCAACCAGGCCGCCAAGTTCCGCTACATGTTCGGCGGCAAGGCGGTCACCCCGCTGGTGATCCGTACCATGGTCGGCGCCGGCCTGCGCGCCGCCGCCCAACATTCGCAGATGCTCACTTCGCTATGGACCCACATCCCCGGCCTCAAGGTGGTCTGCCCGTCGTCGCCCTACGACGCCAAGGGCCTGCTGGTCCAGGCGATCCGCGACAACGACCCGGTGATCTTCTGCGAGCACAAGCTGCTCTATTCGATGCAGGGCGAGGTACCCGAGGAGCTGTACAGCGTACCCTTCGGCGAGGCGAACTTCCTCCGCGACGGCGACGACGTCACCCTGGTGACCTACGGCCGCATGGTCCACCTGGCGCTGGACGCCGCCGCCAGCCTGGCGCGCCAGGGCATCTCCTGCGAAGTACTGGACCTGCGCAGCACCAGCCCGCTGGACGAGGACAGCATTCTCGAAAGCGTGGAAAAGACCGGCCGCCTGGTGGTGGTCGACGAAGCCAACCCACGCTGCTCGATGGCCACCGACATCGCCGCGCTGGTCGCCGAACGGGCCTTCTCCGCGCTGCGCGCGCCGATCCGCCGGGTCACCGCGCCCCATACGCCGGTGCCTTTCTCCGACGCCCTGGAAGACCTCTACATCCCCGACGCGGCGAAGATCGAGGCAGCCGTGCGCCAGGCCCTGGAAGGGAGGGACGCGGCATGAGCCGGATCCATACACTGACCATGCCCAAGTGGGGCCTGTCGATGACCGAGGGTCGGGTGGACGCCTGGCTCAAGGAAGAGGGCGCGCATATCGAGAAAGGCGACGAGGTGCTCGACGTGGAGACCGACAAGATCTCCAGCAGCGTCGAGGCGCCCTTCTCGGGCGTGCTGCGGCGCAAGGTGGCGCGCGAGGACGAGACCCTGGCGGTCGGCGCGCTGCTCGGCGTGGTGGTCGAGGGCGAGGCGAGCGACGAGGAGATCGACGCACTGGTGCAACGCTTCCAGGCCGAATTCGTACCCGCCGACGAGGACGCTGGGGATAGCGGACCGGCACCGCGGAAAGTCGAGCTGGACGGGCGCCTCCTGCGCTATTTCGACCGCGGCGAGGGCGATCCGGCGCTACTGCTGATCCACGGTTTCGGTGGCGACCTGAACAACTGGTTGTTCAACCACGAGGCGCTGGCCGCCGAGCGGCGGGTGATCGCTCTAGACCTGCCGGGCCACGGCGAGTCCGGCAAGGCCCTGGTGCGCGGCGACCTCGATGAACTCAGCGGCAGCGTGCTGGCCCTGCTCGACCACCTCGACCTGGAACAGGTACACCTGGCCGGTCACTCCATGGGGGGAGCGGTGGCGCTGAACTGCGCGCGCCTGGCGCCGCAGCGGGTGCTGTCGCTGAGCCTGATCGGCAGCGCCGGCCTCGGCGAGGAGATCAACGGCGACTACCTGCGCGGCTTCGTCGAGGCGGCCAACCGCAACGCGTTGAAGCCGCAACTGGTGCAGTTGTTCTCCGACCCCGCGCTGGTCACCCGGCAGATGCTCGAGGACATGCTCCGCTACAAGCGCCTGGAAGGCGTCGATGCGGCCCTGCGCCAGTTGCTGGACAACCTGTTCGCCGACGGTCGCCAGCGCAACGACCTGCGTGCCGTGGCGAGCGAGGGCCGCCAGCCGGTCCTGGCGATCTGGGGCAGCGATGACGCGATCATCCCGGCGCGGCATGCCGAGGGCCTGCCAGCCCAGGTGGAGATCATTCCCGGACAGGCGCACATGGTGCAGATGGAAGCCGCCGAGCAGGTCAACCGCCTGCTGCTCGACTTCCTCCGCCAGCATTGAGGAGACGACCGACATGAACAGTTCCCCGCAAGCCAACGCGGCGATGCGCGCCGCCGTCTGGCACGGCCGCCACGATATCCGCGTGGAAGACGTGCCGCTCCCGGCCGAGCCGCCGCCCGGCTGGGTGCAGATCCGCGTGCACTGGTGCGGCATCTGCGGCTCCGACCTGCACGAATACCTGGCCGGCCCGGTATTCATCCCCGTGGAGGCGCCGCACCCGCTCACCGGCCTCAAGGACCAATGCATCCTCGGCCACGAGTTCAGCGGCGAAATCGTCCGCCTCGGCAACGGCGTGACCGGCTTCGCCGTCGGCCAGGCGGTCGCCGCAGACGCCTGCCAGCATTGCGGCACCTGCTACTACTGCCGGCATGGGCTGTACAACATCTGCGAGAATCTGGCCTTCACCGGGCTAATGAACAACGGCGCCTTCGCCGAATACGTCAACGTACCGGCCAACCTGCTCTACGCCCTGCCGGCCGGATTTCCCAGCGAGGCCGGCGCGCTGATCGAGCCGCTGGCGGTGGGCATGCACGCGGTGAAGAAGGCCGGCAGCCTGCTCGGGCAGAACGTGGTGGTGGTCGGCGCCGGCACCATCGGCCTGTGCACCATCATGTGCGCGCGCGCCGCCGGCGCGGCACAGGTGATCGCCCTGGAGATGTCCTCGGCGCGCAAGGCCAAGGCCCTGGAGGTCGGCGCCAGCCAGGTGCTCGACCCCTCGCGGTGCGACGCCCTAGGCGAAATCCGCGCCCTCACCGGCGGGCTTGGCGCCGACGTCAGCTTCGAATGCATCGGCAACAAGCACACCGCCAAGCTGGCCATCGATGCCATCCGCAAGGCCGGCAAATGCGTGCTTGTAGGAATCTTCGAGGAGCCCAGTGAATTCAATTTCTTCGAGCTGGTTTCCACCGAGAAGCAGTTGCTCGGGGCCCTCGCCTACAACGGCGAGTTCGCCGACGTGATCGCCTTCATAGCCGACGGCCGCCTCGACATCGCACCGCTGGTGACCGGTCGCATCGGCCTGGAAGAAATCGTCGAGCGCGGTTTCGAAGAGTTGGTGAACAACAAGGAGCACAACGTGAAGATCATCGTCTCGCCGGGCGGCTGACGCTTCAGCCCTTGTCGCGCTTGCGACACAGCCCCGCGGCCGGCGGGGCTTGCTTTACGAAACGCAGAGACGCGGGCGGAGGCTCAGAACCACTTGTCGTTGCGCTTGCGCCGCACCCTCAGCAGCGACGGCAGGATCAGCCCGGCGAACAGGCCGGCGCCGGCGATGCTGCCGCCGTAGACCATGTAGCGCATCAGCACCTGCTTGTTCTCGTCGCCCAGTTGCGCCTGCACCGCACGCAGGTCGGAGCGGGCCTTGCCGAGCTCGGCGTCCAGGTTGCTGCGCGCCGCCTGCAATTCGTCGATCAACTTCTTGCGCGTGTCGAGGGTTTCCTGCATGCCCTGCACGCGGGTCTTCCAGGTGTCGTTGATGCCGTCCAGCTCGGCGGTCAGGGCGGCCACCTTCTGCTCCAGTTGCGGCAGGCGCTCGGCCTGGCCGGGAACCTCCTGCAAGTCGCGGCTGGGAATCCACACGGTGCTGCCGTTCTCGCCGCGCACCTGGCTGTAGTTGCCCTGGGTGCCAAGCAGCTCGACCTTCTGCCCGGAGGTGAGGGTGCCGACGATACGATAGCCATCGGTGGGGCCGCTGCGCACGAAAGTGGTCAGGCTGTCGCTCACCCAGCGCGCGTTGCCGGTCGCCTCCTCGGCCTGCGCCGGGGCGCCGGCCGCCAGCAGGCCGCCGAGCAGGCAGGCTCCGATGACGCGGTTCTGGAACGGGGAAAGAGCGGCGGGGATGCGACGGGATAGGGACATGGCAATCTTCACATGGCGAGAGAACGAAACCCGCAAAGGGGAGCGAAAAAGCCGGCCAGTCGAATTGTTATGGACAAGCGCGCGACCGGGGCGGGGCTACCGCATGGCCAAGGGCCATGCGCCCGGCCCGGTTGGGCCGACGGCTGACAGACAGCGCTCGGGGCGATTGAGTTCACTCGTTTCCGCAGGAATGGATGGATGGTTGTAACAGCAGAATGCCAGGCCTGCCGACGGCCAGCGCTGCCCAGGCTGCGACCTGTCCGGATGATCCCCGGGGTACGACGGTATCTACGCCAAGGCAGAGGCTCCCTCGCCTGTACCACGCCCCACCGGTCGGATGGCGTGCTGCGATACAGCGGGCCCGTCAGGCGGCCAACCGCAGGCGGTCACTCGCTCGCCATCGCCGCCAGGTCGCGGCCGTCGCCGGCCCTTTCCATCATTCCTCTGCCAGGTGCCCGGCGAAGGTAGTGGCGCTGTAGCGCTCGCGGAACAGCCCCTTCTCCACCAGGCGCGGCACCACCTGTTCGAGGAACAGCCGCAGCGAGCCGACCGAGCCTCCCGGCGCGGCGATGAAACCGTCCATGGCGCCGGCGGCGGCCCAGTCGACGATCTGCTCGACGGCATCGTCCACCGTACCGATGACCTGCCAGTGCGCCGCGGAAACCACCTCGGGGCGCAGCAGCAACTGGTCCAGGCGTAACGTCTCGCGCTCGATCAGGCGCCGCAGCAGGTCGGTGTGGGTGCGGCTGCCAGGGTTGGCCACCGGCGGCGGCAGGTCGGCCGCGGAAATCGGCCGGTCCAGCGGCCAGTCGCTGAGGTCGAGGCCGAGCATCTGCCTGATCGTGGCGAACTTGCGCGCGCGGTCCAGGCGCGCGTGGGTCTGCATGAAGATTTCCCGCGCCTCCTCGCGGCTCTCCGCCAGGTACAGGCTGAAGCCCGGCAGCAGGCGCACGTCGCGCGGCGAGCGACCGTGGCGTTCGGCGCGGCGGGAAAGGTCGCGGCGCAGTTCCAGGGCAGCCTCCTTGTCCGGGGTCGGCGCGAACACCAGGTCGGCCACCGAGGCGGCGAAGTCGCGCCCGCTCTCGGAGGCGCCGGCCTGCACCAAGGGAATCCGCGCCTCGCCGAAGGCCGGCAGGTTGAGCGGTCCCTTGACCTTGAGGAATTCGCCGTCGTGGTCGACCGGGCGCACCCGGGAAACGTCGGCGTAGCGGCCGCTCTCGCGGTCGACCAGGAGTGCCTCGCGGGGGAAGCTGTCCCACAGGTCGTGCACCAGCCGGGTGAACTCGGCGGCGCGCGCGTAGCGCTGCTCCGCATCGGGCATCGCGTCCAGGCCGAAGTTCTCGTGGCCCTGCAGCGCGGTGACGATGTTCCAGCCGGCGCGGCCGTTGCTGATCCAGTGCAGCGATTGCAGCTGCCGGGCCACCACGTAGGGCGGATAGAACGTAGTGGAGACCGTCGACACCAGGCCGATCCGCGAGGTTTCGCGGGCGACCGCGGCAAGCAGTACGGTGGGATCCAGGCTGGCGAAGCCGGAGCCGGTCTCCAGCACATCCAGTGGCAGGCTGCTGACGTCCGGGCGAAACACGAAGTCGAGGTGGGCGGCTTCGGAGCGCCTGGCGATGTCGACGGCGAAATCGCTGCCGAAGATGCCTTCGATGTTGCTGTCGGGGCGCCGCCAGGCATCGACGCTGAGCCAGGTGGGGGCCAGCGACATGCCGATGTGCAGGCGTTTCGGGGTACTCATCGTGCCAATATCCTGTATGGGCTCTGGGGCTGGGCCGGCCCTGCGCGGGGCCGGCTTCTCGGGGCGCCTAGAAGGTGCCCTTGATGCCGATGCCGAGGGTCCGCGGCTGCGTCATGCTCGCCTCGATGCCACCGATCCCCCGGTTTTCCTGCATGTAGGTGGGCGAACGGTCGTCGAACACGTTCTTCACGTAGCCATAGAGCTGCACCTGGTCGTTGAAGCGGTAGCTGGCGCGGGCGTCGGTGAGGGTGTAGGCCTTGATCGAGTAGGCCTTGGTGTTGGCGGTGTCCGAGTAGTAGCCGTCCAGGTAGCGCACCTGGGCGTTCAGGTTGAGGCGCTCGGTGACGTCCCAGCTCGGTCCGAAGCTGAGGGTATAGCCCGGCGAGCGGGCGAACTCGTTGTGCTCGTAGCCGGTATTGCCGGACATCTCGTCGATCCGGGTGCGTAGCACGCCGGCGCTGGCCTTCAGCCGCAGGTCGTCGCGCAGGCGGTAGTCGAGGTCCAGCTCCATGCCGTAGGCGTGGGCCTTCTCGGCGTTGATGGTGTACGACTGCGCCACCCCCGGCGAAACCACCACCGGGATGTTGTACTGGGCGTCCTTGAAATCCATGAAGAACAGGTTGCCGTTCAGCAGCAGGCGGCCGTCGAGCAGGCTGGCGCGGGTGAACAGTTCGTAGTTCCAGATGGTTTCTTCCTTGAAGTAGGCCCAGTTGCGGGTAGTCAGGTTGAGCGACACGCCGCCGGGGTTGTAGCCGCGGCTGACCAGGCCGCCGACGGTCCAGTCCGGGGTCGCGGCGAAGGCCAGGGAGACTTTCGGCAGGAAGGCCGAGAAGGTCTTCTGGTAGTCCAGCGGACGCGGCGCCAGCACCGAGTTGCCGCTGCGCTCGATGCGATCCTCCTGGTAGCGCAGGCCGGTGGTCAGGGTCCAGCGGTCGCTCAGGCGGTAGTTCAGCTCGCCGAACACACCGAGGTTCTTCTTCGTGTCGTCGAAGGCCGACAGCCCGCGCAGGTGCAGTGTCTCGTCGGTGCGGGTGCGGGCGTAGTAGACCCCGCCCATGCCGCTGATCCGTTCCTCCTGCTCGCCGAAGCTGATCCGCGATTCGTTGGAGGCGTTCTTCTGGCGGATGTCGGCGTCGCCCTCGCCGCCCGCGCCGGTGGTGCGGTGCACCGAGGACAGCGAGTACTGCGCCTGGTTGAACAGGCGGATGCCGTTGTCGAGGTCATAGGCGACGTCGAGGATGCTGGTGTTGGTGTCCTGCTCCCAGCTGGGCATGGTGGTCGAGCGATGGTCGAGCTTGTCGAACGGGCGGGTCGCCGCTTCCTGGGTCGGGCGGTTGCTGTCGTTGTGGGAGAAGGTGAACTTGCTCTCCAGGCCCGGAATTCCGCTGGGCAGCCAGAGCAGCTTGGCGCGCGCGTTGAGGGCGCGGAAGTCCTGGTCGGTGCCGCTGTCCTGGAACTTCGGGTTGTCGTAGTCGATGAAGGTGTCGCGGCCCGCGTAGTCCACCGCCAGGCGCCCGGCGAAGTCCTGCGCCAGCGGGCCGGACACTGCGATCGAGCTGCGCCGCGAATGGTAGCTGCCGATCTCCGCCTGGTAGGCAGCCTCGGGGCTGAAGGTCGGGTCCTTGGTGTTGACGATGATCGCCCCGGCGATGGCGTTGGCGCCCTGGGAGGTGGTCTGCGGGCCGCGGAACACCTCGATGCTGTCGACGTCCCAGACCGAGGTCGCGCCGAAGAACATCTCGTTGTAGTTCAGGTAGTGGCCATCGAGGTTGATCGTCGCCCGCGGCACTGTGCCGCCCCAGAACACGTTCTGCCCGTTGTTCGGGCCCTGGGTGTCCTGGCCGCGGATGATCGGCGCGCCCACCGAGTCGGTGTAGACCACGTTGGGACTGCCATTGATCACCTCGGCGACCGAGGCGTTGCCGGTCTGCTTGCGGTCGATGTCGCGGGCGCTGGTGAGCGATACCGAGGACGCCGTGTCCTTCAGCGAGCGTTCACGTTTCTCGCCGGTCACGACCAGCGCCTCGAGGGCGGCGGGTTCGTCCTCGGCGGGCGGGTTTTCCCGGGCCAGTGCCGATGGCGAGGCGAGCAGGGTGGACAGCGTGACGACGCCGATTCCCCGGTTGAGCGTGCGGTGCGTGCGGGCGTTCAAGGATCTTCTCCAAATGGGAATGACTCTCTTTTCCATTCAGGCTATCACGCCGCCAGATCATTCCTCAATGGGGAATACATTCCTCATTGCGAAATATGAAATCTCCTACGCCCGTCCCTTCCGCGGCGCCCCACCGCCCCGGGGAATCGGTATCATGGGCGCCGCCCGCGCCACCGCAGCGCGGACCGAAGCCTATGGATCAACCGTGGTGAGGAGACCGAGCCGTTGAATACTTCGCAGCCCCCGGCGGACGAGATGCCGGACGCCCCGGGCGAAAAGCGCTCCGGCACCATCCAGTCGGTGTCCATCGCCGCGCGCTTCCTGAAGACCCTGGCCAACGCCGAAGGCGAGCTGGCCCTCGGCGAAGTGGCCCGGCGCACCGGCACCGGCGGCTCCACCGCGCACCGCTACCTGCAGAGCCTGGTGAAGGAAGGCCTGGCCCGCCAGGACCCGCTCAGCGGCCTCTACGACCTCGGGCCGGCGGCGCTGAGCATCGGCATAGGCGCGCTGAAGCGGATCGACGCGGTGGATATCGCCGCCCGCCACATGAAGGCCCTGGCCCAACGGCATGCCGCCAGCGGCGGGGTGGCGATCTGGACCGAGCGCGGCCCGACCCTGGTGCGCTGGTACCGCAGCGCCTATTTCTCGATCAACCCGCTGGCCCTGGGCGATATCCTGCCCATCGACAACACCGCCTGCGGCCTGGTGTTCCAGGCCTTCCTGCCGAAGGCCGTGGTCGACGCCGCGCGCAAGCAGCAACCGACGCACTTCCGCGGCAGCCCGCCGAGCCGCGCGCTGCTCGACGAGGTGCGCGAGCGCTGCTGGGCCGAACTGACCAGCCACCTGCTGTCGAACGTCACCGGCCAGGCGGCGCCGGTGTTCGACGCCCAGCAGGAGATCGTCTGCGCGATGACCACGGTGACCGATCTCGGCCAGTTGCAGTCGGCGGAAGACCGCGACGCGCTGTTCCACGAGGCGCTGCAGGTCAACCAGTCCACCGGCGGCCTGGTCCTCCATCCCGGCATGCGGCCGCCGCCGCGCTGAGCCACCTCAGCCCGGCGCGTCGGCGGCGATCCCGCGCGGCACCAGCAGCGGCGTGCCGCTGACCGGGTCGGCGATGATCAACGAGCGCAAGCCGAACACCTCCTCCACCAGACGCTCGGTGAAGATATGCGCCGGCGCGCCCTCGGCGAGGATCGCGCCGTCACGCATGGCGATCAGGTGCGAGGCATAGCGGCAGGCCTGGTTGAGGTCGTGCAGCACGGCGACGATGGTGCGCCCCTGGCGATTCAGCTCGGCGAGCAGTTCGAGCAATTCGATCTGGTGGACGATATCCAGGTAGGTGGTCGGCTCGTCGAGCAGCAGCAACGGGGTTTCCTGCGCCAGCACCATGGCGATCCACACGCGTTGCCGCTGGCCGCCGGAGAGCGCGTCGAGCGGTCGCTCGGCCAAGCCGTCGACCCGCGTGGCGCGTAGCGCCGCCGCTACCGCGCGCTCATCCGCCGGCGACCACTGGCGCAGGAACGACTGGTGCGGATAGCGCCCGCGCGCCACCAGCTCGGCCACCGTGATGCCATCCGGCGCCAGCGCGCTCTGCGGCAGCAGGCCGAGACGCCGCGCCACTTCCCGTCCCGGCAGGCTGTGGATATCCCTACCGTCCAGCACCACCCGGCCCTCGGCCGGCGCCAACAGGCGCGACAATGCCGCCAGCAGGGTCGACTTGCCGCAGGCGTTGGGCCCGACGATCACACTGAACGAACCCTCGGGGATGGCCAGCGAGAGATTCCGCGAAACGGTCCGCGCGTCGCGACGCAAGGTCACGGCGTCCGCGTGCAGGCGATGGGTCATGGGAGGTTCCTGGATGAGAATGGCTCGAATATGTGGAATCGATTCTACATTATGGAATAGACTGCATGAGAAGCATTATCATATGAATCCGTCCGCCCGGCTTCCCCTACAGCGAAAACAGCCTTCATGCCGACCCGCCGCCGCTCCGCCCTGCCGCTTCTCGCCCTCGCCCTGAGCCTGTTCGCCACCCTCGCCGCGGCCGGGGAGCCGAAGCCGGCGCGGATCGTCTCCACCACCCCGAGCGTCACCGGCATCCTGCTGGCGATGGACGCGCCGCTGGTGGCCAGCGCCGCCACCACGCCAAGTCGCCTGACTGACGCCAAGGGCTTCTTCTCGCAATGGGCGAAGGTCGCCGACCAACGTGGCGTCGAGGTGCTCTACCGCAACCTGCGCTTCGACATCGAAGCGGTGATCGCCCAGGATCCGGACCTGCTGGTCGCCTCCGCCACCGGCGCCGACAGCGCCGCGCCATACCGTGCGGAGCTGGAGGCGCAGGGCGTACCGACGCTGGTGGTCGACTACTCGAAACACAGCTGGCAGGAACTGGCTACCGAGCTGGGCCGGCACACCGGCCTGGAACGCCAGGCGCAGGCCGCCATCCAGCGCTTCGATGCCTACACCGCCGAAGTCGCCGCGGCCATCGCGCCGCCGCAGGGCCCGGTCAGTGTGGTCGGCTACAACATCGCCGGCAGCTATTCCATCGGCCGCCAGGCCAGCCCCCAGGCACGCCTGCTCGAAGCCCTCGGCTTCCAGGTGGCGGAACTGCCGGAGGCGCTGGCGGGCAAGGTGACGCGCGCCTCGGACTTCCAGTTCATCTCGCGGGAAAACCTGCCCGCCGCGATCGCCGGCGACAGCGTGTTCCTGCTCGGCGCCAGCGACGACGACGTGCAGGCGTTCCTCGCCGACCCGGTGCTGGCCAACCTGTCGGCGGTGCGCGAAAAGCGCGTGTACGCCCTGGGCCCCAGTTCCTTCCGCATCGACTACTACTCGGGGCGGCAGATGATCGACAACGTCGCCCGCCATTTCCGCTGAGCCATGCGCCCGTTCGCCGGAAGTCCGCTCATGCAGGCGTCCCCGATGCGCCGCCGGCGCCTGCGCGCCTGGGGCCTGCTCGCCGGCGCGCTGCTGCTCGCGCTGGCGGCCCTGGCCAGCCTGGCGCTGGGCTCGCGGCCGGTGCCCCTGGCGGTCACCCTGGATGCCCTGCAAGCCGTCGATCCGCACGATGATCGCCACCTGGTGGTACGCGAACTGCGCCTGCCACGCACCCTGGTGGCGCTGCTGGCCGGTGCGGCACTGGGAGTGGCCGGCGCGCTGATGCAGGCGCTGACGCGCAATCCGCTGGCCGAACCCGGCCTGCTGGGAATCAACGCCGGCGCGGCACTGGCGGTGATCGTCGGGGTCGCGCTGTTCGACCTGGCGAGCATGGGCCAGTACCTCGTTTGCGCCTTCCTCGGCGCCGGCCTGGCAGGCATCGCCGTATTCCTTCTCGGCCAGGCCCGCGAGACCGGCACCAACCCGGTGCGCCTGGTGCTGGCGGGTGCCGGCTTGTCGGTGATGCTCGCCTCGCTGACCGGAATCATCGTGCTGAACGCCCCGCCGGAAGTCTTCGACCGCTTCCGCCACTGGGCCGCCGGCTCGCTTTCCGGCAGCGGCTTCGCCCTGCTCGGATGGCCGGGCCTGGCCATCGGCGCCGGGCTGGCCGCCGCCTTCGCCCTCGCCGCCAGGCTCAATGCCCTGGCCCTGGGCCAGGAGATCGGCCAGGCGCTCGGCGTCGACCTGCGCCTGACCTGGCTGCTCGCCTGCCTGGCGGTGATGCTGCTGGCCGGCGCGGCCACCGCCCTGGCCGGGCCGATCGCCTTCGTCGGCCTGGTCGCCCCGCACCTCGCGCGGCTGCTGGCCGGGCCGGACCAGCGCTGGATCCTGCCTTTCTCGGCGCTGATCGCCGCCGGCCTGCTGCTCGGCGCCGACATCCTCGGGCGGCTGCTGGCGTCGCCGGCGGAGATCGCCGCCGGAATCGTCGCGTTGCTGCTCGGCGGGCCGGCCTTCATCGTCCTGGTCAGGCGCTTCCGCCTGAGTCGCCTGTGAACGGCCTCCACGCCCTGCGCCTGGGTTCCCTGTCGCTGCGTTGGCGGCCACGGGCGGCGCTGGCCTGCCTGGTCCTCGCGGGGATCGGGCTGGCGCTGGCGGCGGCCCTGCTGGGGACCGGCAGCCTGGCGCTGGGCCCGGCAGAGGTGTTCGCCAGCCTACTCGGCCAGGGCCAGGACCCCACCGCCCAGCGCATCGTCCAGCGCGTGCGCCTGCCACGGGTGCTCACCGCCTGCCTGGTCGGCGCCGCGCTGGGCATGGCCGGGGCGATCTTCCAGTCGATCTCGCGCAATCCGCTGGGCTCGCCCGACGTCATCGGTTTCACCACCGGCGCCGCCAGCGGCGCCATCGTGCAGATCATCCTGTTCGATGCCGGCCCGCTGGCCACCTCGCTGGCGGCGCTGGCCGCCGGCCTCTGCACGGCGCTGGCGGTGGTGCTGCTGGCGCGCCGGGGCGCCACCGCCGGCGGCTACCGCCTGGTGCTGGTGGGCATCGGTGTCGGCGCCAGCCTGTCGGGCCTGAACAGCCTGCTGCTGGTCACCGGCAACCTCGACCAGGCGATGTACGCCCAGCTCTGGCTGGCCGGCTCGCTGAACACCCGGACCTGGTCGCACGTCGTCCC
Organism: Pseudomonas sp. KBN12P06040; assembly: GCF_037574965.1. Classification (NCBI taxonomy): domain Bacteria; kingdom Pseudomonadati; phylum Pseudomonadota; class Gammaproteobacteria; order Pseudomonadales; family Pseudomonadaceae; genus Pseudomonas; species Pseudomonas sp. KBN12P06040. The sequence continues at coordinate 882,514 of NZ_JBBELS010000001.1, read as the reverse complement.
GGCAGCGCTGGGCCTGCTCGCCAGCGTGCCGCTGGCGCTGTACCACGGTCGACGCCTGGAGGTGCTGGAGCTGGGCGATGCCAGCGCCGCCCAGCTCGGCGTGGCGGTGGAGCGCGTGCGCTTGCAGATGGTCCTGGTCGCCGTCGGCATGACCGCCATCGCCACCGCCGCGGCCGGCCCCATCGCCTTCATCGCCCTGGCCGGCCCGCAACTGGCCCGGCGCCTGACCCGCTCGGCCGGGGTGCCGTTGCTGTCCGGCGCATTGATGGGCGCGGTCCTGCTGCTGGCCGCCGACCTGCTCGGCCAGCGCCTGGCATACGTCGCCAACCTGCCGATCGGCCTGATGACCGGCCTGCTCGGCGGTTTCTACCTGCTCTGGCTACTGCTGCGCAGCCGCCGGATCTGAGCCCTGGCCTCAACGACCGCCCAGGCTGCCGTTGCCGCGCCCCCGCCAGGGAAGCCGCGAACGCCGGCCAGGATGTACACTGCATCCCCTGTATCGACCCGGCCGCCTCGCGGCCCCCGTCGCAGCAAGCAGAGAACAAGAGGAACGATGATGAGCGTCGCTAACGGTCTCCCCGTCTCCATTCGCCAGGCGGTGACAGCATGATCGAGGTCACCGAGGTTTCCATCGCCGAGCTGCGTGACGCGCTCGAGTCCGGTCGTACCACGGCGGTCGAACTGGTCCAGGCCTACCTGGCGCGGATCGACGCCTACGATGCACCCGGCACGCCCACCGCGCTGAACGCGGTGGTGGTGCGCAATCCCGATGCGCTGGCCGAAGCGCAGGCCTCCGACGCCCGCCGGGCGCGTGGCGAGCCCCTCGGTCCGCTGGACGGCATTCCCTACACCGCCAAGGACAGCTACCTGGTCAAGGGCCTCACCGCGGCTTCCGGCAGCCCGGCGTTCAAGGACCTGGTGGCCCAGCGCGATGCCTTCACCGTCGAGCGCCTGCGCGCCGCCGGGGCGATCTGCCTGGGCAAGACCAACATGCCGCCCATGGCCAACGGCGGCATGCAGCGCGGCGTCTACGGCCGCGCGGAGAGCCCGTACAATGCCGCCTACCTCACCGCGCCCTTCGCCTCGGGGTCCTCCAATGGCGCCGGCACCGCCACCGCGGCCAGCTTCGCCGCCTTCGGCCTGGCCGAGGAAACCTGGTCGAGCGGGCGCGGCCCGGCGTCGAACAACGGCCTGTGCGCCTACACCCCTTCGCGCGGGGTGATCTCGGTGCGCGGCAACTGGCCGCTGACGCCGACCATGGACGTGGTGGTGCCCTATGCGCGGAGCATGGCCGACCTGCTGGAAATCCTCGACGTAGTGGTCGCCGACGATCCCGATACCCGCGGCGACCTCTGGCGCATGCAGCCCTGGGTGCCGATCCCCAAGGCCTCCGAGGTACGCCCGGCGAGCTACCCGGCCCTGGCCGCAGGCGCCGAGGCCCTGGCCGGCAAGCGCTTCGGCGTGCCGCGCATGTTCATCAACGCCGACCCCGATGCGGGCACCAGCGAGTCCCCCGGGATCGGCGGCCCGACCGGCCAGCGCATCCATACCCGGCCCTCGGTCATCGCCCTCTGGGAACAGGCGCGCAAGGCCCTGGAAGCCGCCGGCGCCGAAGTGATCGAGGTGGACTTCCCGCTGGTGTCGAACTGCGAGGGCGACCGACCCGGCGCGCCCACCGTGTTCAACCGCGGCCTGGTGTCGAAGGAATTCCTCCACGACGAGCTGTGGGAACTCTCGGCCTGGGGCTTCGACGACTTCCTGCGCGCCAATGGCGATCCGAAGCTGAACCGCCTGGCGGATGTCGACGGCCCGCAGATCTTCCCCCACGACCCCGGCACCCTGCCCAACCGCGAGGGCGACCTGGCCGCCGGCATGGACGAATACGTGCGGATGGCCGAGCGCGGCATCAAGCCCTGGGACCGGATCGCGACCCTCCCCGATGGCCTGCGCGGCCTCGAGGAAACCCGGCGGATCGACCTCGAGGAGTGGATGCGACGCCTGCGCCTGGACGCCGTGCTCTTCCCCACCGTCGCCGACGTCGGCCCGGCGGACGCCGACGTCAACCCGGCCTCGGCCGACATCGCCTGGAGCAACGGTGTCTGGGTCGCCAACGGCAACCTCGCCATCCGCCACCTCGGCGTGCCGACGGTCACCGTACCGATGGGGGTGATGGCCGACATCGGCATGCCGGTGGGCCTGACCTTCGCCGGCCGCGCCTACGACGACTCGGCGCTGCTGCGCTTCGCCGCGGCCTTCGAGTCGACCGGCTCGCGGCGTATCGTGCCGCCGCGTACTCCACCGCTGGCAAGCAAGTGAAAGGCGCGGGCGGAAGGCTTCACGTCTTGCGCCCACGCTGTTCCGTTCAAGGGAGTTATCGATGCAGCGACTCTTCGTCTACGGCAGCCTCGGCCCCGGCCGTCCCAACGAACACCTGATGCAGAAGATCGGCGGGCAATGGCAGGCGGCCAGCCTCCGCGGTCGCCTGCTGGAAAAGGGCTGGGGCGCCGGGATGGGCTTTCCGGGCCTGGCGATCGACGCCGACGGCGAGGAAATCCACGGCCATGTGTTCGTCTCCGACCGCCTCGCCGAGCACTGGCCCGCGCTGGATGAATTCGAAGGCACCGAATACCGGCGCGTGGCGACCCGGGTAACGCTGGCCGACGGCGCCCAGGTCGATGCCTACGTCTACGCCCTGCGCGACTGAGCGCTTGCCGGCGGCCTAGGGATTCGCACGCAAACCGCGCAGGGTCTTCGCGAGGACCCCGACCGCCGCCTCCAGCTCGTCCGTGGTGTAGGCGGCGAAGCCCATCAGGAAACCCGCTCGCGGTGGCGCGGCGAGATGCAGGGCGCTGAGCCCGACCAGCTCGACACCGGCGCGGTATGCCGCCGCGATGGCGCGCGTTTCGTCGATTTCCGCGCAGAGCAGCCCGGGCATCTGTAGCCCGCCGGCCGGCACGCGCGGCTCGACCAGGCCGCCCAGACGCTTGCCTACCCGCTCCGCGAGGAATCCCAGGCGCTCGCCGTAGAGGTTGCGCATGCCGCGCACGTAGGCGCCGAAGTGGCCGCCGGCGATGAAGCGCGCCAGGGTCAGTTGCGCCAGCGAGGCGTTGTGCCCGTCCTGCAGGGAGCGGGCGACGGTCATCGGTGCCACCAGCGCCGGCGGCAGGACCATGTAGCCGATGCGCAGGCCGGGAAACAGCGACTTGGTGAACGTGCCGATGTAGAGCGTCCGCTCGTGGACGTCCAGGCCTTGCACGCAGGCGGTGGGCCGGCCGGCGTAGTGGAACTCGCTGTCGTAGTCGTCCTCGATGATCCATGCCTGCTGCCGCTGCGCCCATTCGATCAGCGCCAGGCGACGCTCCAGCGACAGGGTCACGCCGGTCGGGTAATGGTGCGACGGGGTCAGGCACAGCGCCCGCGCCGCCTGCGGCTGGGCGAGGATCGGCTCGGGCCGCAGGCCCTGTTCGTCGACCGGGACCGGCAGGCACTCCAGGCCGGCGGCCTCGAAGGCCTTGCGCGCGCCGTAGTAGGCCGGGTCCTCGACGAATATCCGCTCGCCGGCGTCGAGCAGCACGCTGGCGCAAAGACCCAGCGCCTGTTGCGAACTGGTCAGCACCAGTACCCGGTCGGCCGTGGCGCGTGCGCCACGCTCCAGGTTGACGTAGTCGGCGATCGCCTGGCGCAGCGGCTCGGCGCCCTGCGGGTCGCCGTGGGTCAGGGCGCGCGCGCCATATTCCTTGAGGACCTGGCGCTGCAGGCGCTCCCAGGTCGCCAGGGGAAAGGTGCGGGTCTCCGGCACGCCGGGAGCGAAGGGGCGCGGGACGAGCTGCTCGCGAACCCCGCCGCCAGCCTGCATCGCCTCGCCACGGCGGCTCAGTCGCGGCGCGCCGCCGACCCGCCGTGGAGCGCCCGCGCCGCGCCGGCCGGGGGACAGCCGGGTAGCCGCGGCCACCACGCTGCCGCTGCCGACCCGACGCTCGATGAAGCCCTCGGCATGCAGGTGCGAATAGGCCGCTTCGACGGTGTCGCGGGATACCCCCAACGACTGCGCCAGCGCCCGCGAGGCCGGCAACGGATTGCCCGGCGCCAGGGCACCGTCGAGGATCAGTTGGCGGATCGCGCGCTGGATTCGCGCATGCAGCGGCAGGGCCTGGAGCTGTGGATGGAGGAGTCGCGCCTTGACCGATTCGAGCAGTGATTGCCTGAACAAATGGTCTGCCCTCGATCATCTAATTGGTGGGATATGGCAAGCCATTAGGCGGCTATAAAAACACCCGGGTCAAGACCCTCGGTCCCGGCCTCCGCCGGATCGCCCCATCAAGCCAAAGAAGGAAGCACTGGATGCAATCCCTGCACACACTGGTATCGGTACGCCCCGTGGCACACGAGGACTTCGAACAGTGGCTCGAACACTGGAAGGCCTACCAGGCGTTCTATGAAGTCGAACTCTCGGCACAGACCACCGAGGCCACCTGGCGGCGCTTCTTCGACGAGGGCGAACCGATGCACTGCGCGGTGGCCAGCGACGGTCGCCGCCTGCATGGCATCGTCAACTTCCTCTACCACCGCTCGACCTGGGCGGCACAGGACGTCTGCTACCTGGAAGACCTCTATGTCTCGCCCGACGTGCGCGGCCAGCAGATCGGCAAGCAGTTGATCGAGTACGTCCGCCGGCAGGCCGAGGAACGTCGCTGCGCGCGGCTCTACTGGCATACCCAGGAAAGCAACCACAGGGCGCAGCGCCTGTACGACTGGGTGGCGGACAAGCCGGGCGTGATCGAATACCGCATCGAGCTCTGAACCGACCGCGCGACCGGAGCCTCGGCGCGGCGGACCCTCGACGCGGTTCTCAGTCCCAGGCCGGCGCCAGGCCCTGCGGACTGACCTCGCGGCCGTTACGCTCGAGGCCGGCGATGCGCGCCATGTCCTCGGCGTCCAGGCGCAGGTCGCGCGCCAGCAGGTTGCTGGCGAGGTTCTCGCGGCGGGTCGAGGACGGAATCACCGCGTAGCCCAGTTGCATCGCCCAGGCCAGCGCCACCTGGGCGACCGTGGCCCGGTGCCTGGCGGCTATCCCGGCCAGCGCCGGGTCCTTCAGCACCTTGCCGTAGGCCAGGGTCATGTACGAGGTGACCGCGATGCCCTGCTCCTCGAGGTAGGCGGTCAGCGCGCGGTTCTGCAAGTAAGGGCTGAGTTCGATCTGGTTGGTGGATATCTCGCCCGCACCGACCGCGGCGATGGCCTGGCGGGTCAGCTCGATGTTGAAGTTGGAGACGCCGATCCGCCGGGTCAGGCCCAGGGACTTGGCTTCCGCCAGCGCCGCCATGTACTCCGCCAGCTCGACGCCGTTGCCGGGTGCCGGCCAATGGATCAGGACCAGGTCCAACCGGTCGGTGCGCAGTTTCTCCAGACTCTCGCGCAGGCTGGCGAGCAGCTTTTCGCAGGCGTAGTTGTCGACCCAGACCTTGGTAGTGAGGAACAGCTCGGAACGCGGTACGCCGCTCTCGGCGATCGCGCGTCCGATATCCGCCTCGTTGCCGTAGATCTGCGCGGTATCGATGGCGCGATAACCCAGCTCGAGGGCGCTGCGCACCGAGTCGACGACGACCTGGCCGGTGAGGCGGAAGGTGCCGAGACCGAAGGACGGGAGGGGGTGGATGGTGGACGACATGGCTGCGCTCCGTGGGCGGGATGACTCGAAGGAAGCGCAGTGTGGCGGCTTACATCTCTTCGATTAAGGCCCGAATCGAGCAAATTCATTTGCGTTGTAATCACGAATCCAGGCGGCCTTCACGGGAGGTATCCAGCGGAAACTCCCGCCAGCCGCTGGCAGAACGCAGCTCATCGGATTCTCGCGAATACTACTGATAACGATAATCTCTATCATTTACTCCATTTTTACATTTACATACACTTGCCCCGCCGCGAATTCCTACGCCGGTTTCCCACATAAACAAGAAACGCAGCCGGTCGCGCCAACGGCCTGCCTGCGCCGCCATCCAGGACACTGCAGATGAAACACGTCGTTTCCAGTGCGTTATTGCTCGGTCTCTCCTCGCTTTCCCTGGCCGCCCAGGCCGCTCCCATCGCCCTTGACCTTCCCGCCCAGCCCCTGGCCGCATCCCTCGAGCAATTGCAGGGCGCCAGCGGCCTGCGCATCCGTTTCGACCGCGCGGCCGTGGCCGACCGGCGCGCACCGGCCCTACGCGGCACGCTGGAGCCGAGCGAGGCACTGCAGCGTCTGCTCGCAGGTTCCGGACTGAGCGGGGAGGTACGGGGCGGCGACGCCTGGGTCGAGGCCGCGGCGACAGGTGCCGGCATCGCCCCCGGCGACAGCGTCGACCTCGGCGCGCTCAGCGTGGTCGCCACCCAGGACCCGGCCACCGCCGCCATCACCGAAGACAGCGGCTCCTACACCACCCGGGCGATGCGCACCTCGACCAAGCTGGCAATGTCGATCCGCGAGACCCCTCAGTCGGTCAGCGTGGTCACCCGCCAGCGCATGGACGACCAGGGCATGCGCGACCTCAACGACGCGGTGAAGGGCGTCACCGGCCTAACCGTGCAACAGTACGGGCCGGCCCGGGTGAAGTACGCGGCGCGCGGCTTCGACGTCGACAACATCATGTACGACGGCCTGCCGACGAGCATTTCCACCTATACCCAGGACGTCATTTCCGCCGCCGACCTGGCCATGTTCGACCGCGTCGAAGTGGTGCGCGGTGCCACCGGCCTGATGCAGGGCGCAGGCAACCCGGCGGCGGCGATCAACATGGTGCGCAAGCGTCCGACCCAGGACTTCCGCGCCTCCCTGCAAGGCAGCGTCGGCACCTGGGACCGCTATCGCAGCGAGGCCGACGTTTCCGGTCCGCTGAACAGCGAAGGAACCCTGCGCGGCCGCGCGGTGGTCGCCTACCAGAAAGGCAACAGTTTCCAGGACCACGTCAGCAGCGAACGCGGCGTGTTCTACGGGATCGCCGAAGCCGACCTGAGCCCGGACACCACCTTCGCCATCGGCGCCTCGAACCAGAACGACAACCGCAACGACAACTGGGTAGGCCTGCCCAGCCCGCTGGGCGGCCGCCACCTGGACCTCAAGCGCTCGTCCTACTACGGCGCCGACTGGTCCTACTGGGATACCGACACCACCCACCTGTTCAGCGACCTGACCCACCGCTTCGCCAACGGTTGGCAGATGAAGCTGGCCGCCGACAAGCTGTGGGCGCGAATCAACATGCTCGGGCTGTACAACGACTGCTACTACTCGACCACCGGCTGCGCCAGCATGACCCAGAACCCCGGCGACTACAGCTACACCGACGACCACGACAGCTATGACGCCTATGCCAACGGTCCCTTCCAGTTGCTCGGCCGCGAGCACGAGCTGGTGGTCGGCGCCAGCTATCGCCAGGAACGCTTCGACGGCCACGGCGGCTGGGGCAGCCTGTTCAACAAGGACGGCACCCCGACCGGGCCGATGGACCCGACCCAGTGGGACCCGAGTTCGACCCTCAAGCCGAGGCTGAACACCAGCCTGTGGGGCATGAAGCTCGACCAGGAACAGAAAGGCGCCTACCTCACCACCCGGTTGAACCTCGCCGACCCGCTGAAAGTGATCCTCGGCGGGCGCCTGGACTGGTACAAGGCCGACGCCGATACCGACAGCTACAAGGTCACCCGCAACGTCACCCGCTATGCCGGGGTGATCTACGACCTGAACCAGACCTACTCGGTCTACGCCAGCTATACCGACATCTTCAAGCCGCAGAGCAACTTCGACGCCGGCGGCGGCCTGCTCGACCCGATCACCGGCAAGAACTACGAGATCGGCCTGAAGGGCGAACACTTCGGCGGCGCGCTCAATTCGCAGATCGCGCTGTTCCAGATCGACCAGGAAAACCGCGCCACCGAGGACGTCGGCGGCCCCTCGCCATGCCCCTTCAGCCCCACCTCGCGCTATTGCTCGCGCGCTTCGGGCAAGGTCCGCAGCCAGGGCGTCGACCTGGAGCTGAGCGGTGCGCTGAGCGACGACTGGCAGATGATGGCCGGCTATACCTACGTCGACGCCAAGTACAAGCACGACAGCAACAAGGCCAACGAGGGCAAGCCATTCGACGCGGCCAAGCCACGCCACCTGTTCAAGCTCGCCACCAGCTACACGCTGCCCGGCGAACTGCACAAATGGCGCGTCGGCGGCGACCTGGCCACCCAGAGCAAGACCGAGGACAGCAGCACCGGTTTCCAGCAGGGCGGCTACACCGTGGTCAACGCCATGCTCGGCTACAAGGTCAGCGAACGGATCGACACACGGCTGAACTTCAACAACCTGTTCGACAAGTACTATTACAGCGGCATCGACTTCGGCAACCTCAACTACGGCGAGCCGCGCAACCTGATGTTCACGGTGAAGTACTCGCTCTGATCCCGGACCGCCGGCGTGCCTCCGCAGGCGCGGCGGCGGTGTCCGAACGGCCCTTCCAGGCGCCTCAGCAGGGCCGATAGCGGCGCTCGAACTCGCTCGCCAACTGCTCCAGCGTGACGCTCCCCAGGCGCTCCAGGAGCAACGCCTGCGCCGCCTCGAACGCCTCGCCGAGCGCTTCGTTGACCGCCTGCTCGACCAGGCATTCCGGATGATCGGTAGACAGGCCGATGGCGAAGATCGAGGACGCTCCCAGCGCCTGGTGGATATCCAGCAAGGTGATGTCCGCCAGCGGCTTGGCCAGCCGCCAACCGCCGCGATGGCCCTTCTCCGAACTCACGTAGCCTTCGTTCTTCAGCAGCGCCATGGTCCGTCGCACCACCACCGGGTTGGTGCCGAGCATCTGCGCGATGGCTTCGGAAGTCGCCGGCCCTTCGTGGCGGGCCATATGGATCAGCACATGGAGCATGCGCGAGAGGCGGGTGTCGTTTCTCATGAACGGCGGGCTCGTGACGGAAAGACCATGAGTATGTCTCGCTACAGAAAAAGTTACGAGAGCGTTGACAAGCGCATCTCATGAAACTTACGTTGTTGCGTGACTATCCGAATGGGAGATACGCCATGACTTTCGACGTGATCATCGTGGGCGGCAGCTACGCCGGCATCTCCGCGGGCATGCAACTGGCGCGGGCGCGGCGCAGGGTGCTGGTGATGGATACGGGACTGCGACGCAACCGCTTCGCCCGGGCCTCCCACGGCTTTCTCGGCCAGGACGGCCGCGATCCGGCGGCCATCGCCGATGACGCCCGCGCGCAGTTGCTGGCCTATCCCAGCGTCGAGTGGCTGTCCGAAGCCGCCGTCGCGGCGAAGAAGGAGGCGGACGGTTTCGTGGTGAAGGCCGCCAACGGAGAACGCTTCACCGCGCGCCGGCTGATCCTCGCCAGCGGGGTCGCCGACGACCTGCCGGAGATCCCCGGTCTTGCCGAGCGCTGGGGACGGCACGTGTTCCATTGCCCGTATTGCCACGGCTACGAACTGGACGGCGGGCCGGTTGGCGTACTGGCGGCCTCGCCGCTGGCCATCCACCACGCCCTGATGTTGCCCGACTGGGGAGCGACCACCTTCTTCCTCAACGGCGTCTTCGAACCGGATGCCGAGCAAATGTCCAGGCTGGACCGGCGCGGCGTGGCGATCGAGCGCGAAGCCGTGGTCGCGCTGGGCGGCGCGCGCGCCGACGTGACCCTGGCCAGCGGCCGCACGATTACGCTCGCGGGGTTGTTCACCCAGCCGCGTACGCGCATGGCCAGCCCGCTGGCGGCGTTGCTCGGCTGCGAGTTCGAGGACGGGCCGAGCGGGCCGTTCATCAGGACCGACGGCATGCGCGAAACCAGCGTTCCCGGCGTCTTCGCCTGCGGCGACGCGGCGCTGGCGGCCGGCAACGTCGCCATCGCGGTGGGCGACGGCGCGCGCACCGGTGGCGCGGCGCATCATTCGCTGCTGTTCCGCTGACGCCGGAGGCTGACAGGCCAAGGATCCGGCCCACCGCCCGGCAAATCTTTCGAACTCCCCGGCGTTCCGGCTTTCCACTCTCCTGCATGTCACGCCACGGCGCCCGCCACGGGCGCCCCAGCAGAGGAGAAAACCATGAGCGCGAAGCTGCAAGGCAAGAACGTCCTGGTCATCACCGCCAACACCGGCATCGAGCGCGACGAGCTGCTCGAACCGCTGAAGACCCTGAAGCGACAGGGCGCCACGGTCACCCACGCGACCATCGAGGGCGGCGAAGCGCAGACCTGGGTACACGACAGCGAGAAGGACCTGATCGTCAATTCCGACGCCAGGCTGCAAGGCCTGCGCGCCGAGGACTACGACTTGCTGCTGGTCCCCGGCGGCACGGTGAATGCCGACACCCTGCGCCAGGACAGCGAGGCCCGGCGCCTGGTCAGGGAATTCAGCGACGCAGGCAAGACGGTCGCCGCCATCTGCCACGGCCCCTGGCTGCTGATCGACGCCGGCGTCGCCCGCGGCAAGACCCTGACCTCCTATTCCAGCGTGCGTATCGACCTGACCAACGCCGGCGCGAACTGGGTCGACACGCGGGTGAAAGTCTGCCCGGCGAACGGCTGGACCCTGATCACCTCGCGCAACCCGGGTGACCTGCAGGCGTTCAACGAAGCCATCGGCGAAGCCCTGCAGGCGGCCGCCTGATCGTCATTCGCGGAGACAAGCGGTGGACACCCTGAAGATCGCCACCTTCAACGTCAACGGCATCCAGACCCGGCTGGCCGCGCTGCTGGCCTGGCTGGAGCGGGAAGCGCCGGACATCGTCTGCCTGCAGGAACTGAAGACGCCCGACGCGCGCTTCCCCGCCGCGGCGCTGGAGAGGGCCGGATACGGCGCGATCTGGCAGGGCCAGTCGGCGTGGAACGGCGTCGCCATCCTCGCCCGCGACAGCCAGCCGCTGGAGGTACGCCGCGGCCTGCCGGGCAACGCCAGTGATCCCCACAGCCGCTACCTCGAAGCGGCCGTCGACGGCCTGCTGGTGGCCAGTCTTTACCTGCCCAATGGCAATCCCCAGCCGGGACCGAAGTTCGACTACAAGCTGGCCTGGTTCGAGCACCTCATCCGCCACGCCGCCGAGCTGATGGAGAGCGGCCATCCGGTGGTGCTGGCCGGCGACTTCAACGTGGTGCCCAGCGACTTCGATATCTACGACACCCGCTCCTGGAAAAAGGACGCCCTGCTCCAGCCGGAGTCCCGCGAGTGCTTCGAGCGCCTCCTGCGGCAGGGCTGGGTGGACGCGCTACGCCAGCGTTTCCCCGACCGGCGCATCTATACCTTCTGGGACTACTTCCGCCAGCACTGGCAACGCGACGCCGGGCTGCGCATCGACCACCTGCTGCTCAGCGCCAGCCTGGCGGACCACCTGGAAGACGCCGGGGTGGATCGCTGGGTGCGCGGCGAGGAGCACGCCAGCGACCACGCACCGGCCTGGGTAAGCCTGCGGCGTCCCTCAGAGCCCCGGCGCTAGCCGAGCTGGCCCCGGCACTGCGCATCGGCTCTCACCGCCCCTCCGGCAACCTCGCCACCACCTTGATCTCGAAGCTGAAGCCATACAGCCAGTTCACCCCCACCGCCGTCAGCGTGGGGTACGGCGCCTCGCCCCAGTACTCCGGGACGATCTTCCAGATGCGCTCGAAGTTGGCCTCGGCGTCGACCATGAACACGGTGACGTCGAGCACATCGTCGAACCCGCAACCGGCCGCGGCGAGCACCGCATTCAGATTGTCGAAGGCGCGGCGGACCTGGGTCTCCAGCTCGGGTTCGGGAGAGCCGTCGTCGCGGCTGCCGACCTGGCCGGAGACGAACAGCAGGCCGTCGCTGCGGACCGCCGGGGAATAGCGGTTGCGCTCGTAGAGGGCCTGGCGGCCGGCGGGGAAAACCACGTCGCGTACAGTCATGCGATACCTCCATCCTGGGGCTCCCGGCCCCGTCATCGTCGATGGAAGAACGGTAAGGTCGTGCGCGCCGTGGATAAACGCGCAACCCTGGCCATGACTGTTTGTAGAATCCAAACAATCCTCCACGACCCGGAGTCCCGATGGACCGTTTCGATGCGATGCAGGCCTTTGCCCGTGTGGTGGAGACCGGCAGCTTCACCAAGGCGGCGGAGACGCTGCACATGAGCCGCACCAGCGTCACCCAGTTGGTCCAGCAACTGGAAGCGCGGCTGCGGGTACGCCTGCTCAACCGCACCACGCGCAAGCTCAACCTGACCGCCGACGGCGCCGCCTACTACGAGCGGGTGGTACGCCTGCTGGCGGAACTGGACGATGCCGAGACCAGCCTCTCCAGCGCCGCCCTGGCGCCCCGCGGGCGTCTCCGGATCGACGTGCCGAGCCCGCTGGCGCGGCTGCTGCTGATCCCGGCGTTGCCCGAGTTCCATGCGCGCTATCCGGATATCCAGATCGACCTGGGCGTGAGCGATCGGCTCGTCGACCTGATCGACGAGAACGTCGATTGCGTCATCCGCGGCGGCGAACTGCGCGACCAGTCGCTGATGGCGCGGCGGGTCGGCGACCTGCAACTGGGGGTCTACGCGGCACCGGCCTACTTGCAGCGCGCCGGCGTGCCGAGCCACCCGCGCGAACTGGAGGACAGCCACCAGCGCATCGTCGGCTTCCTCTGGGCGCGCACCGGCAAGGCCCTGCCCTACGCCATGCACAGAGGCGAGGAAAGCCTGCGGGTGGCGGGCCGCCATGTGCTGGCGGTGGACGACGGCAACGCCTACCTGGCGGCCGGGCTGGCCGGCCTGGGCATCCTCTGGCTGCCGCACTACATGGCGCGTGAGCCCCTCGCCCGCGGCGAGCTGCTGCCGCTGTTCGAGGACTGGAGCCTGGAGCCGATGCCGCTGTACCTGGCGTTCCCGCCGAACCGCCACGTCAGCGGCAAGCTGCGGGTGTTCATCGAGTGGGTCGCCGAACTGATCGCGCGGCATGCGCCGCCGTTGCATCCGCCGCTCTGAAACAAAGACGGAGGCGTATCCTGGAAAACCCTGGAGTAATGGTAAGCGGCCAGGGCTCTATATATGCCCCGCGATTATAAAGATGACTGATACGATCATAAGCCGGATATCCTGAAATTCAACCAAGCCGACATCGGAACGGTTTCCGAGCGATGAATGAAAGATTCACTCAGCCTTATATTCAGGACTGGTCAAACCGGATAACTTGAAAATCCGGATTTCGTTAACCCGATCACATCGACAGATGCACCAGCAAAGCACTCGCGCACTACACCCTGCACCTCTATGAAGCAAGCCGAAGGCTCTATAGCGGCACTCCAGACCAAACTTTAGTTGGTAGAGAGAGCACTCCAACATCAATGACAAGTGAGGGGAATAGCTATCTATTCTGCTATCCATAAACGATTCTTCATATTTAATAGCTAGCAGAAACGAATATAAAAAATATTTGAACGACTCCGTCACCCCTGCATATCTTTCGCCACGCGAACGATTAAGGAAGTTGCCCTCCCCAAACTGAAGGAGTCGATTCATGCATAAGAGAACGTACCTGAATGCATGCCTGGTTCTCGCGCTGGCTGCGGGCGCGAGCCAGGCCTCGGCCGCGCCCGGTGCGAGCGAAATGGCTGGCGACGTCGCCGTGCTCCAGGCTTCTCCGGCGAGCACCGGCCACGCCCGCTTCGCCAACCCCAACGCGGCGACCTCGGCGGCCGGCATTCACTTCGCCGCGCCCCCCGCCCGCCGCGTGGCCCGCGCCGCGCCGCTGGCGCCGAAACCGGGTACGCCGCTGCAAGTAGGCGTGGGCCTGAAGACGGCGACTCCGGAAATCGACCTGGCAACCCTCGAATGGATCGACACCCCGGACGGGCGCCACACCGCGCGCTTCCCGATCAGCGCCGCGGGGGCCGCCAGCCTACGCGCCGCGATTCGCCTGGAAACCCGCAGCGGCTCGCTGCCCGACGACGTGCTGCTGCACTTCGCCGGCGCCGGCAAGGAAATCTTCGAGGCCAGCGGCAAGGACCTCTCGCTCAACCGTCCCTACTGGAGCCCGGTCATCGAGGGCGATACCCTGACCGTCGAACTGGTGCTGCCGGCCAACCTGCAACCGGGCGACCTGCGCCTGTCGGTACCCCAGGTATCGTATTTCGCCGACTCCCTGTACAAGGCCGGCTACCGCGACGGCTTCGGCGCCAGCGGCAGCTGCGAGGTGGATGCGGTCTGCGCGACCCAGAGCGGCACGCGGGCCTACGACAACGCCACCGCCGCGGTGGCGAAGATGGTCTTCACCAGCTCGGCGGACGGCGGCAGCTACATCTGCACCGGCACCCTGCTGAACAACGGCAACTCGCCCAAGCGCCAGCTGTTCTGGTCGGCCGCGCACTGCATCGAGGACCAGGCCACCGCCGCGACGCTGCAGACCATCTGGTTCTACAACACCACCCAGTGCTACGGCGACGCCTCGACCATCAACCAGAGCGTCACCGTGCTGACCGGCGGGGCGAATATCCTGCACCGCGACGCGAAGCGCGACACCCTGCTGCTGGAACTCAAGCGTACTCCGCCGGCCGGCGTGTTCTACCAGGGCTGGAGCGCCACGCCGATCGCCAACGGCTCGCTCGGCCATGACATCCACCATCCGCGCGGCGACGCCAAGAAATACTCGCAGGGCAACGTCTCGGCAGTGGGCGTCACCTACGACGGGCATACCGCCCTGACCCGCGTCGACTGGCCGTCGGCGGTGGTCGAAGGCGGCTCGTCCGGCTCGGGCCTGCTGACCGTCGCCGGCGACGGTTCCTACCAGCTACGCGGTGGCCTGTACGGCGGCCCCTCGTACTGCGGCGCGCCCACCTCACAGCGCAATGACTACTTCTCCGATTTCAGCGGCGTCTATTCGCAGATATCCCGCTACTTCGCGCCCTGAGGCCAGCCAGGCTATCGATCACGCACCGGCGGATAACCGCGCAGCGGTTATTCGCCCTACGCCTGGATCGGCGCGTGAAAGTGCAGCTTCTTTCATCGGTCCGGAACAGGTGCCAACGGCATTATCCGCCGTTTATCCCGCGCAGCGGTTATTCGCCCCACACCCGGATTGGCGCGTGGAAGTGCGGCTTCCTTCATCGGTCCGGGACAGGTAGGGCGCATAACGCCAACGGCGTTATCCGCCGTTTACCCCGTGCAGCGGTTATTCGCCCCACGCCCGGATCGGCGCGTGGAAGAGGGGCGTTATGCGCCGCCGCACGTTCAGTCCTGGCGGCTGGTGACTTCCAGCAGGTGGTAGCCGAACTGGGTCTTCACCGGGCCCTGGACCACGTTCAACGGCGCGCTGAAGACCACCTGGTCGAACTCGCGGACCATCTGGCCAGGACCGAACGAACCCAGGTTGCCGCCGTCGCGGCCGGAGGGGCAGGTGGAATGCTCGCGGGCGACTTCGGCGAAATCCGCACCACCTTCGATGGCGGTTTTCAGTTCGTTGCACTTGGCTTCGCTGGAAACCAGGATGTGGCGGGCAGTGGCTCGGGCCATGGGGAAATACTCCTAGGGTGAAACGGCAGAGCCTAGCAGACATCGACGCCAGCACCGACAGCCCACGACCAGAGGAGGCACTCGACAAGCATGGCGCGGGCTGCTTGACTCGCCGCCTTTGCGAATCCGGGAACGCCTTCCGATGAGCCAGACTTTCCACGGCAGTTGCCTGTGCGGCGCGCTGCGCTACCGCCTGTCGTCGCCCCCGCGGGCGCTCTCCCACTGTCATTGCAGCCAGTGCCGCAAGGCCCATGGGGCGGCATTCGCCAGTTATGGCAGCGTCCCCGTCGCGGACCTGCACATCGACCGCGGCGCCGACCTGCTCGCCGCGTTCAGCTCCTCCCCCGCCGTGCTCCGGCGCTTCTGCTCGCGCTGCGGCTCGCCGCTGTTCTGGTCAAGGAGCGAAGGCAAGTTCGCCGACTGGGTATCGGTCGCCCTCGGCAGCCTGGACACGCCCTTCCCATCGGAGAAACAGAAGCATGTCCAGGTCGCGTCGATGGCCTGCTGGTACCGGATAGCCGACGACTGGCCGCGGTTCGACTGAAGTCCGCCCGCGATCCGCCGGCCGGTGCCTGTTTTTTCGCCGGCAAAGCCCGGGCCTGGGGTACCATGCCGCGCCCTTCGCCGCCGGTCCTTGCCGCCCATGTCCGCCACTGCGCTGTACACCGACCTGTCCCACTATTACGACCTGATGTGCGCCGACATCGACTACCAGGCGCAGAGCCACTGCGTGCGTCGCCTGCACCAGTTGTTCGGCAACCAGGGCCGGCGGCACCTGGACCTGGCCTGCGGTACCGGCCCTCACGTGAGGCACTTCCTCGATTTCGGCTATCGCAGCGCCGGCCTGGACATCAACCAGCCGATGCTCGACCTCGCCCGACAGCGCTGCCCCGAAGCGCACTTCAGCCGGCAGGACATGGCCGGCTTCCAGGTGGACGAGCCGCTGGACCTGATCACCTGTTTCCTCTATTCGATCCACTACAACGCAGGGCTGGAGCGCTTGCGCGCATGCCTGGCCAGCGTGCATGGCGCACTGGCGGATGGCGGCGTGTTCTGTTTCAACACGGTGGACAAGGGGCAGATCGACAATCGCTCGTTCGTCCGCCATTCCGTGGAGCATCGAGGCAGCCGCTTCACCTTCGGTTCCGGCTGGTACTACAGCGGCGAGGGCGAGCGCCAGGCGCTGCGCCTCGGTATCGAGAAAACCACGGACGGAACGACCCAGACCTGGGAGGACGAACACCCCATGGTCGCCCTCAGCTTCGCCGAGCTGCAGCACCTGTTGCAGACGCATTTCGAGGTGCAGGTCTTCGAACACGACTACGAACGGATCACGCCCTGGGCCGGCAGCTCCGGGAATGCCCTGTTCGTCTGCGTGAAGCGCTAGCCTCCGGATATCCTGGCGCAAACGTGACGATCAGGCTGGCACGGGCGGGGCAGCGTTTCACAGGGGGCTGCGGAGGATTCTTCGTCGCTTTCGGCACGCTGCGTCCGACCCGCTAGAGGCCTGCCTGGCCGACGATCCGTGCGCGCCTTCTCGGCTAGACCAAGGTCGCAAAGACCCCGCCGACCATCTGTGACACCTTCGCGCGCTTTTTTACCCCCCGCTGTCGAGAGTCACCGCATGTCCGCCCCGTTTTCCCCCCGTTCGCCCCGCACCCTTCGCGGCCTGGGCGCCCTCGCCCTGTGCGGCGGATTCGTCGCCCCGGCCCCTGCCGCCTTCCTCGAGGACGGCAGCGCGCGCCTGGAAGCGCGCACCGTCTACTTCAACCGCGACTTCCGCGACGGCAGCTCGGCCAACCCGCAGGGCGCCTCCAAGCGCGAGGAAGCCGCGCAGGGCTTCATCCTCGACCTGCGCTCGGGCTATACCGAGGGCGCGCTGGGCTTCGGCGTGGATACCCTGGCGATGCTCGGGATCAAGCTCGACTCCAGCCCCGCGGACAGCAACAGCGGCCTGCTGCCTTCCAGCGGCCACGATCCGCGTCGCTCGGTCGACCAGTACGCCAAGGCCGGCGTCGCCGGCAAGATGCGCTTCTCGCAGACACAGTTCAGATACGGCGCGATGCTGCCGGACATGCCGTTGCTGAAATACAACGACGGACGCCTGCTGCCGACCCTGTTCCACGGCGCCCAGCTGACCAGCGAGGAGATCGCCGGGCTCAGGCTCTCCGCCACCCGCCTGGAGCGCTACACCGCGCGGGACTCCAGCGATGCCCAGGACATCCGCCTGCACTGCAAGAACAAACGCTACGCCTGCGACACCACCGGCAACCGCTTCGACGCCTACCAACTCGACTACCAGGTCAACGACGGCCTGCTGTTGCAATACGCCCAGGGCGGCCTGCGCAACGTCTATCGCCAGCGCTACCTCGGTGCCGTGGGCAAGCGGCAGCTCGGCTCCGGCAAGCTGAGCGCCGACCTGCGCTGGTTCGACAGCGAGGACGCCGGCGCGGCCCGCGCCGGCAAGATCGACAACCGCGCCCTCAGCCTGCTGCTCGCCTACGCCCAGGGCGGCCACACGCTCAGCGCCGGCTGGCAGCGGATGAACGGCGCCAGCTCGATGCCCTACCTCGACGGCAGCAATCCGTACCTGGCCAACTACCTGCAGGTGAACGACTTCGCCAACCCCGAGGAACGCTCCTGGCAACTGCGCTACGACTTCGACCTGCGCAGCGTCGGCGTGCCCGGCCTGAGCTTCATGACCCGCTACGTCAACGGCGACCATATCCGCCTGGCCAACGGCGACGAGGGCAAGGAATGGGAGCGCGACATCGAGCTGAAGTACGTGGTGCAGAGCGGCCGCTTCAAGGACCTCAGCCTGCGCCTGCGCAACGCCACCTACCGCACCGACTTCGAGCGCTCGGCGCGCGACGTGGACGAGGTGCGCCTGATCGCCAGCTACAACCTGTCGCTGTTCTGAGCCGTCGCGCCGGAACGCACGCCGGCGCGACGCTCCGGCGGTTCAGACCGCCAGGGCGCGTTCGCGCAGCTCGACGTTGAGGATGCGGTCGTTCTCCGAGTAATCCACCGGGCAATCGATCACATGCACCCCGGGCGTGCCCAGGCAGCGCTCCAGCAACGGCAGGAAGCCCTCGGCACTGTCGACCCGGTGGCCGTGGGCGCCGTAGGCCTCGGCATAGCGCACGAAGTCCGGGTTGCCGTAGTCCAGCCCGAAGTCGGCGAAGCCCATGTTCGATTGCTTCCAGCGGATCATCCCGTAGCCGTTGTCGCGCAGGATGATCACCGTCAGGTTCATCTTCAGCCGCACCGCGGTTTCCAGTTCCTGGCTGTTCATCATGAAGCCGCCATCGCCGCACACCGCGACGATCGGCCGGTCCGGGTAGACCAGGTGCGCGGCCATCGCCGAGGGCAGGCCGGCGCCCATGGTGGCGAGGGCGTTGTCCAGCAGCACGGTGTTGGGCATGTGCGCCTTGTAGTTGCGGGCGAACCAGATCTTGTACATGCCGTTGTCCAGGGCGACTATGCCCTGCGACGGCAACGCCCGGCGCACGTCGGCCACCAGGCGCTGCGGATAGAGCGGGAAGCGCGGGTCGTCGGCGCCTTCGGCGACCTGCGCCTCGTTGGCCTCGCGGATCGCCAGCAGGCGGGTGAAGTCCCAGTGCGCGGTATCGTCCAGCGCCTCGCCGATCTGCCAGATGGCGTTGGCGATGTCGCCCACCACTTCGATCTGCGGGAAATACACCGGGTCCACCTCGGCGGAACGGAAGTTCACGTGGATCACCTCGGTACCGCCGCGAACCATGAAGAACGGCGGCTTCTCGATCACGTCGTGGCCGACGTTGACGATCAGGTCGGCCGCCTCCACCGCGCGATGCACGAAGTCGCCGGCGGACAGCGCGGCGTTGCCGAGGAAGCGCGGGTGACGCTCGTCGACCACGCCCTTGCCCATCTGGGTGGTGACGAAGGGAATGCCGGTCTTGTCGATCAGTTGCTTGAGGACCTTGGCGGTCATCTTGCGGTTGGCCCCGGCGCCGATCACCAGGATCGGGCTGCGCGCGGCGCGCAGCTTCTCCACCGCGGCGCAGATCGCCTTGTATTCCGCCAGCGGCCGGCGGCTCAGGCTCGGCGGGATGGGCAGGCTGTCGGTCTGCTCGGCGGCGATGTCCTCCGGCAGCTCGAGGTGCACCGCGCCGGGCTTCTCTTCCTCGGCCAGGCGGAACGCCTCGCGGACCCGCGAGGGAATGTTGTCGGCGGAGGCCAGTTGGTGGGTGTACTTGGTCAGCGGCTGCATCATGCCGACCACGTCGAGGATCTGGAAGCGGCCCTGCTTGGACTTCTTGATCGGCTTCTGCCCGGTGATCATCAGCATCGGCATGCCGCCCAGGTAGGCGTAGGCGCCGGCGGTGACCAGGTTGGTGGCGCCCGGGCCGAGGGTCGACAGGCTGACCCCGGTCTTGCCGGTGAGGCGCCCGTAGGTGGCGGCCATGAAACCGGCCGACTGCTCGTGACGGGTGAGCACCAGCCGGATCTGCGACTTGCGCAGGGACTCCAGCAGGTCGAGATTCTCCTCGCCGGGAATTCCGAAGACGTACTGCACGCCCTCGTTTTCCAGGCATTGCACAACCACATCGGCTGCCTTGGCCATCTGCGTTCTACCTCGGGTGGTGGCGGTTCTGACCGCTCGAACACTGCGCCCCTCGCGCCTCGCTGTCCAGCCCCGACCGGCCGGCGGAAGGCTCTGGCGCCGGCTTCGCCGGCAAGCGAACGCCGCTCCCGCCATTAGCGCAGCTGAACCCGACCACCCGATCATCAGCACAGCTAATAATTCATTCGCTGATTTCATGGTGAGGGCGGAGCCCGGATGGTAGAAATCCACCTACCGCTTTACGCGCCGCGCCCCTCCATCTCACCGAACCCTGAAGACGACCATGCCCGAGCACGCCCCGATCCTCCCCGTCATCGCCGCCGAGGTGGCCGCCCTCGCCCCCGGTTTCCGCGCCCTGAGCCTCACCGTCGAGGCGGCGCCGATCGTTCGTCCGGAAATCGCCGGCCGCGCCGTGGAGCGCGCCTGCCAGGCGCTGGCGCGTGGCGAACCGGACTGGGCCGAGGCGCACCTGGCAGCCTGGGCCGAGGCGTTCCGCCGCTTCGGCGCCAAGCCGCAGCGTACCCCCTGCTCCGCCGAAGCCCTGCGCAAACGCGCGCTGCGCGACGGCGGGCTGCCGAGCATCGACCCGGTGGTGGACCTGTACAACGCCATCAGCGTGCAATTCGCCATTCCGGTAGGCGGCGAGAATCTCGCCGCCTATGCCGGCCCGCCGCGCCTGGTGGTCGCCGACGGCAGCGAGACCTTCGACACCCTGAAGAACGGCGAGGCGGTCGACGAATCCCCCGACCCCGGCGAGGTGGTCTGGCGCGACGACCTCGGCGTCACCTGCCGCCGCTGGAACTGGCGCCAGGGCGTGCGCACCCGCCTGGATGCCAGCGCCCGGCGCATGTGGTTCATCCTCGAGAGCCTGCCGGAAATGCCGCTGGCGGCCCTGCACGAAGCGGGCGGCCTGCTGCTCGACGAATTGCGCCTGATGATGCCCGGCATGCGCGCCGACTCGCGCCTGCTGTGCGTGGCGACGGTACCCGCCGACAGCGTATAAGGACCCAGTCCCCGAGGAGAACAGAACATGTACCTGCCTTCGCATTTCGAAGAGTCCGACCCGCAGGCGCTGCACGCGCTGATCCGGGACTATCCGCTGGGCCTGCTGGTCAGCCACGGCGAAGCGGGCCTGGACGCCAACCACCTGCCGTTCGAGCTGAGCCCGGCAAAGGGCGCGCAAGGCACCCTGGAAGCCCATGTCGCGCGCAACAACCCGGTTTGGAGCGAGCTGCGCGACGGCGACGAGGTGCTGGTGGTGTTCCGCGCCGGCGATGCCTACATCTCGCCGCAGTGGTACCCGAGCAAGCAGGAGCACCACCGCCAGGTGCCGACCTGGAACTACCGGGTGGTCCACGCCCACGGCCGGGTGCGGATCCGCGACGACGAACGCTATGTGCGCGGACTGGTGGCGCGCCTGACCCGCACCCACGAGGCGACCCAGGAAACGCCCTGGAAAATGACCGACGGCCCCGCCGACTACATCGACGAGATGCTCCGGCTGATCGTCGGCATCGAAATCGAGATCACCCGCCTGGTCGGCAAGTTCAAGCTCAGCCAGAACAAGGAAGCCCGCGATATCCGCGGCGCCAGCGCAGCGCTGCTGGCCCGCGGCGAACAGGCGATCGGCGCGGCCATGGACGATTGCGCCGCCCGGCGCGACGGCTGAGGCTCAGGCCTCGCCCGGCTGCGGCCGGTGGTGGACGAACTCGACCACCGTGCCGTCCGGCAGCAGCGCATTGAAGCAGGCACCGGTGGGCGCGCGCGCCGGCCCGAAGATGATCTGCGCGCCGGCAGCCAGCAAGCGCCGGTGATAGGGCTCGATGTCGTCCACCAGCAGGGTGCCAGTGGTGCTGCGGAACGGCGCCAGCGCCTCGTCGCTGCCCTCCAGCAGGAGGAAGGCGCCGACTGCGGCGAGTGTCAGGCGTTTCTCGGGAAAGTCGAAGCGCATGTCGTGGGCGACGCCCTGCAGGTCTTCGTAGAAAGCGATGGCCGCATCGATGCTGCCCGGTTCCAGGTAGACACGGATGAACACCCGCGGCTCGGCGAAACCGGACGAGTCGTTGACGCGACGCCAGAGAAAAGGCTGGGACATGGCGCAGGACCTCCGCAGGTCAGGGCGAAAGGTCCGTTCTAGCATGCCGGCCGCGTCCGGCGAAACGCCCTCATTTCGTCGAGCGGACGTTGCCGTAGCGCACTTCTTTCGACGGCGGGTAGCCGTAGAAGGCGGTGTAGCACTTGCTGAAGTGGCTGGGCGAGACGAAGCCGCAGGCGACCAGGACCTCCAGCATGGTCAGGTCGGAATGTTGCAGCAGGCGCCGGCACTCGGTGATCCGCAACTCCAGGTAGTAGCGCACCGGCGTGGTTCCGAGCTGCTGCTGGAACAGCCGCTCGATCTGCCGCCGCGAGCGCCCCACGTAGTGGGCGAGCTGCTCCTGGCTGAGCGGTTCCTCGATATTCGCCGCCATCAGGTTGAT
Source organism: Pseudomonas sp. KBN12P06040 (assembly GCF_037574965.1). NCBI lineage: Bacteria > Pseudomonadati > Pseudomonadota > Gammaproteobacteria > Pseudomonadales > Pseudomonadaceae > Pseudomonas > Pseudomonas sp. KBN12P06040. The sequence continues at coordinate 859,967 of NZ_JBBELS010000001.1, read as the reverse complement.
CACTTCGCGCAGCGGCTCGCTCATCTTCTCGTGCAGGGCCGGGCGCACCCGTCGGTAGCGCGACTCCTCGAAGGCGAGGATATCCACCACCGCCTCCACCAGGTCGCGCCCGTGGCGCCGGGCGATCCACTCCAGCGCCAGGTTGAAGGCGCCGGTGGGGCTGGCCGCGGTCAGGCGGTCGCGGTCGACCATGTAGCTGTCGCTGGTCACCTGGCTGTTGCGGGCGATCTCGGCGAGGGCGGCGCGGTGCTCGGGATGGATGCAGCAGCGGTAGCCATCCAGCAGGCCGGCGTCGCCGAGGAACCAGGCACCGTTCCACAGCCCGGCCAGGGCGACGCCGCGCGACGCCACGTCCTGCAACGCTTCCCGCAGCGCGGCGGACGAGCGCAGGGGCGTGCGCAAACCGCCGCAGACCACCAGCAGGTCGAGTCCTTGCCGCGCCGCCGAGGCGAGCGCCAGGTCCGGGCAGATCAGCAACCCGAGGTCGCTGGTCACCGGCTCGCCGCTCAGGCTGAAGTTGCTCACCGCGAAGGACTCGCTGCGGATCAGGTTGGCGGTCACCAGGGTGTCCAGCGCCTGGGTGAAGGCCGGCAGGGAAAAGTGTTCGAGCAGCAGGAAGCCCACCCGTGCCCGTGCCGAGCCCCCCTCCCCGGCCCCGGTGAACCTGAGGTTCTGCCCTTGCAGGGCGGCGCTGAAACGCCTTCTTTCCATCGATTCGTGCCTCTTGTTCTTCTTGTTCCCGGCCAGCGGGCCGCGACGCCTGCCGTCGCGGCGAAAACCCCGGGCGCTCCATCATATGCGCAAGCCATGTGACTTGGCGCCTTCCTGGCGCGCCGGGGGAATATGCTCAAATACGCCCTCGGGGGGCTGCCCCTTTCGCACGCCACGGCGTCAGCGGAAACAGCGCGGACGAACGGTACGGAAACGCCCCGAAAAACCTGTAGACATATTGTCTAACAGAATCCTATAGTCATTATACAAACTGTAGACACAGCCCATGACAAGTAGAAAGGCCTCCATGAAAGCCCAACCCGACGTCGACTCGAACAGCGCCGATGCCCCCTTCGACCGCAAGGCGGTGCTGGGCGATGCGCTGCGCCGGCGGATCCTGAGCATGGAACTGGCGCCCGGCGCGGTCGTCGACGAACTCGCCCTGTGCGACGAGTTCGGCCTCTCGCGCCCGCCGGTGCGCGAACTGCTGCGGCAGATCGCCGCCGAGGGCTACATCGAACTGGAAGCCAATCGTGCGCCGCGCGTCGCGGCCATGAGCCACGACTCGCTGCACGCCTTCTTTCTCGCCGCGCCGCTGATCTACATCGCCACCACGCAACTGGCGGCCACCCATGCCAGCGAAGCGGAGATCGAGACGCTCAAGGCGATCCAGGAAGATTTCCGCAAGGCCATCGAAGAGAAGCATGTGGAAAACCGCGTCATCCACAACGACGCCTTCCACCTGGAGATCGGCAGGATGGCCCACAACGACTACCTCATGCCCAGCCTGCGCCGCTTGCTGATCGACCATGCGCGGCTGGGCAAGATCTTCTACCGCCATCCGACCACCGACGACATGCAACGCGACCTGGAACTCGCCTGCGACCAGCACGACCAGATCGTCGATGCCATCCAGCGGCGCGATCCGGATGCGGCGGCGGACATCGTCCGTGCGCATTTCGAGCTGTCGCGCCGGCGCATGGCCGAGTACGCGGCGCCGGCCGGAGTGGAGGTGGCGCTGGTCTACGAGGGTTAGCGAGCCCCCCGCGCCACGGCCCCGCCCGAGAAGCGGAGGCGGTCACGCAGGGGATGGTTACCGGGTTCCAATAACAAGAGTCAGGTCCCTGCGATGACGAAAGTAACCCACCTCCCGGCCGACGACCGTTCCTGCGGCTGGTACCACCTCAGCCCGCCGCGGCGGCCGAAGCCGGCCCACTACGGCAGGAGCGCCGCCCGCTGGGTGGTGGTCGGCGCCGGCTTCACCGGCCTCGCCGCCGCGCGCCAGCTGGCGCTGCATTTTCCGGACGAGGAGATCGTCCTGGTCGAGGCCCAGGAAGTCGGCTTCGGTACCGCCGGGCGCAACGCCGGCTTCGCCATCGACCTGCCCCACGACATCGGCGCCGACGACTACATCGGCGACATAGCGACAGCCCGGATCGGCCTGAAGCTCAATCTCGCCGGCCAGTCGCTGCTCCGCGAACAGGTGCAGCGCCATGCCATCGACTGCCAGATGAAGGCCTGCGGCAAGTACCAGGCGGCCGTCGAGGCGCGCGGCGTGGCTGTGCTCGACGCCTACCGGCGCGGCCTCGATCGGCTCGGCCAGGCCTACGAGGTGATCGAGGCGGACGACCTCCCGGGACACATCGGCACCGCCTTCTATCGCAAGGCCCTGTTCACCCCCGGTACCCTGCTGGTGCAGCCCTCGGCCCTGGTCAAGGGCCTGGCCGACAGCCTGCCGGGCAACGTCAGCCTCTACGAACACACACCGATCACCGCCGTGGAATATGGCGACAGGTCCCTGCTGAGCCATCCCCACGGCAGCATCCTGGCCGACCGCCTGGTCCTCGCCAACAACGCCTTCGGCATGAGCTTCGGCTTCCTCCAGGGGCGGATGCTGCCGATCTTCACCTACGCCAGCCTGACCCGGCCGCTCGATGCCGAGGAGCAGGCCAGCCTCGGCGGGCGCCCCTACTGGGGCCTGATCCCGGCCGACCCTTACGGCACCACGGTGAGGCGTACCCCGGACAACCGCCTGCTGATCCGCAACAGCTTCAGTTTCAACCCTGACGGACGCAGCGCCGGGAAGTACCTTGAGCGCTTCGCCGTACGCCATCGCGCCTCGTTCCGCCAGCGCTTCCCGATGCTCCCGGAAGTCGGCTTCGACTACACCTGGGGCGGCTCGCTGGCGCTGTCGAGGAATCACATGGGGCACTTCGGCGAGCTGGCGCCCAACGTCTATGGCGCCCTGTGCTGCAACGGCCTGGGGGTAACCCGCGGGACCGTCACCGGGAAGCTGCTGGCCGACTGGCTGGCGGGCGAACGCAACGAGCTGATCGACTTCCTGCTGCGCGCGCCCGGTCCCAGCGGCAATCCACCCGAACCACTCCTTTCCCTTGGCGTGAACCTCAACCTGAGGTGGGGGCAGTATCGAGCAGGTAGAGAAAGCTAGGCATCCCTAGTAACGCGCCCACGGGCGCCGACTTCGATTCAGACGGCCATTGAAGACCGGAGCTGGAGAGCGTTCCAGCCTCGCGGATTCGCTCGGCCCGAATTCACCGGCAGCGGTTAGAACCAGGAGACAATAATGACAAATCCTACGACCTCGATCGAAGACGTACCCCTCAACGCCTTCCACCGGCTGTTGACCCTGCGCTCCGGCGGCGGCTCCTTCGTCGACGGCTACGTGCTGAGCATCATCGGCGTGGCGATGCTGCAGATGACCGCGGCATTGCAACTGAGCAGTTTCTGGCAGGGCATGATCGCCGCCTCGGCGCTGGTCGGCATCTTCTTCGGCGGTTTCCTCGGCGGCTGGCTGACCGACCGCCTGGGCCGCCGCAGGCTGTTCTTCGTCGGCCCCAGCCTGTTCGTCCTCGCTTCCCTGGCGCAGTACGGGGTCGACTCGGCGGCGACGCTGTTCGTCCTGCGCTTCCTGATCGGCGTGGCGGTGGGCATCGAGTACCCGGTCGCCACCGCCTTGCTGGTGGAGTTCCTGCCGAAGAAGTATCGCGGACCGCGCCTGGCCACCCTGACCATCCTCTGGTTCGCCGGCGCCGCCTTCGCCTACCTGGTCGGCGACCTGATCCTGCGCAGCGGCGGCGAGGACGCCTGGCGCCTGGTACTGGCCAGCACCGCGGCGATCGGCGCCGTGCTGTTCCTGCTACGCATCGGCACCCCCGAGTCGCCGCGCTGGCTGCTGAGCAAGGGCCGCGACGCGGACGCAGAACGGGTCATCCGCCAGGTCTACGGCGAAGCCTTCTCGCTGGCGAACCTGCCCGAACAGGCGCTGGAACGGAAGGTCACCATCTGGCACCTGCTCTACGCCGGCTACGGCAAGCGCATGCTCTTCGTCACCCTGTTCTGGACCTGCTCGGTGATCCCCGTGTTCGCCGTCTACGCCTTCGCGCCCAAGGTGCTGCTGGCGCTGAACCTGAAGGGCGACTGGGCCTCCTACGGTTCGGTGGCGATCACCCTGCTGTTCGTCATCGGCTGCATCATCGCCACCCGCCTGATCAACCGCATCGGCCGGCGCTGCATGCTGCTGCACAGCTTCCTCTGGTCCGGCCTGGCGCTGCTCGGGCTGGGCGTCTTCCACGCCGGCTCGGAGGCGACCATCCTCGGCCTGTTCGGTGCCTACGCGCTGTTCATCGGCGGCGCCCAGGTGCTGCAACTGGTCTACCCGAACGAACTGTTCCCCACCGAGATCCGCGCCTTCGCGGTCGGCGTCGGCACCTCGTTATCGCGCGTCGGCGCCGCGGTGGGCACCTACCTGGTGCCGCTTTCCCTGGAAACCCTGGGTACCGCCCAGACCATGTACGCCGCCGCGCTGGTGACCCTGCTCGGGCTGCTCGTGACCTGGGCCCTGGCGCCGGAAACCCGTTCGCTGAACCTGCAGCAGGCGGCTTCGCTCACCTGAACCACCCGCCGCGGCAGCGTCCGCCGGGTGCGCCGCGGCCCAGCATCCCACAGGAGGAAACCCCGTGAAATTCGAAGGTATCTATACCCCCGCCATCACCCCGCTGAGCGCCGACGGCAGCATCGACACCCAAGCCTTCGCCGAGGTCCTGGAGTTTCTCGTCGAGTCGAAGGTGCACGGCATCGTGATCGGCGGCTCCACCGGCGAGTACTACGCGCACACCGCCGAGGAACGCCTGGCCCTCGCCGCCCACGCCAGCGAAGTCATCGCCGGGCGCCTGCCGCTGGTGGTGGGAACCGGCGCGATCCGCACCGAGGACTCGCTGGCCTACGCCGAAGCCGCCCGCGCCATCGGCGCCGACGCCATCCTGGTCGGCTCGCCGCCCTACGCGCTGCCGACCTCGCGGGAGATCGCCGAGCACGTGCTGGCGGTGGACCGCGCCGCCGGCCTGCCGATCATGCTCTACAACTATCCGGCGCGGATGGGCGTGGAGATGGACGAGGCGTTCTTCGCCGCCGTCGCCGGCTGCCGCAACATCGTCGCGATCAAGGAAAGCTCCGGCTCCACCGCGCAATTGCACCGCCTGGCCTGCCGCCACCCGCGGATCGCCTTGTCCTGCGGCTGGGACGACCAGGCCCTGGAGTTCTTCGCCTGGGGCGCGCGCAGTTGGGTCTGCGCCGGCTCCAACTTCATCCCTGGCGAACACCTCGCCCTGTACCAGGCCTGCGTGGTCGAGAACGACTTCGCCAAGGGCCGGCGCATCATGGCGGCGATGATGCCGCTGATGGACTTTCTCGAAAGCGGTCACTTCGTCCAGTCGATCAAGCACGGCTGCGAGCTGGCCGGCCTGCGCGCCGGCGGCGTACGTGCGCCGCTGAAGGCGCTGGACGAGGCCGGCAAGGCGGCACTGGCGGAGATCGTCGCCAGGCTCAAGGGCGAGGTCGCGCGGATCGTCGAGGGTGGCCGCCATGACTGAGCTGCTGAGCCGGGAGGAATACGCGGCCATCGCCGCGACGCTGGACCTTCCCCAGCGCGCCTTCATCGACGGAGGGTTCCGCGATGCCTGCGGCGGCCGCACCTTCGCCTCGACCAACCCGGCCACCGGCGAGCTGCTGGCGCAGGTCGCCGCCTGCGACGCGGAGGACGTCGGGCACGCCGTGGCCAGCGCGCGGCGGGCGTTCGAGGACGGCCGCTGGCGCTCGCGCACGCCCGCCGAGCGCAAGGCGGCGCTGCTGCGCCTGGCCGAGCTGCTGGAAGAGCACCTGCTGGAACTGGCGGTGATGGAGAGCCTCGACAGCGGCAAGCCGATCCGCGAATGCCAGCACACCGACCTGCCGGAAACCATCAATACCCTGCGCTGGCATGCCGAACTGATCGACAAGATCTACGACAGCACCGCCCCGGTCGGTTCGGCGGCGCTGGCCATGGTGGTGCGCGAGCCGATCGGCGTGGTCGGCCTGGTGCTGCCGTGGAACTTCCCGCTGCTGATGCTCGCCTGGAAGATCGGCCCGGCGCTGGCGGCAGGCTGCTCCGTAGTGGTCAAGCCGGCCCCCGAGACCAGCCTGACCGCCCTGCGCGTCGCCGAACTGGCCAGCCAGGCGGGGATCCCCGCCGGGGTGTTCAACGTGGTCCCCGGCGGCGGCCGCGAGGCCGGCGAACCGCTGGGCCGCCACCCGGACGTGGCGATGGTCAGCTTCACCGGCTCCACCGCGACCGGCCGCCTGTTCCTCAAGTACGCCGCCGAGTCCAACCTCAAGCGGGTGGTACTGGAGTGCGGCGGCAAGAACCCGGCGGTGGTGATGAACGATGTCGAGGACCTCGACCTGGTGGCGCAACACGTGGTCAACGGCGCGTTCTGGAACATGGGCGAGAACTGCTCGGCGTCCTCGCGGCTGATCGTCCACGCCGAGGTCCGCGAGGCACTGCTCGAACGCATCGGCGCGCAGCTCCGCGAGTGGCGCATGGGCGACCCGCTGGATCCGCGTAATCGCCTCGGCGCGCTGGTCAGCCCGGCGCACTTCGAGAAGGTCCGCGCGTACCTCGACCAGGCCAGGACGGAGCGGTTGGCGGTGCGCTTCGGCGGCGCCACCGAGGCTGGCATCTTCGTCGAGCCGACCGTGGTCGATGGCGTCTCGCCGCACAGCCGGCTGTTCCGCGAGGAAATCTTCGGCCCGCTGCTCTCGGTCACCTCTTTCGACGACATCGACGAAGCCATCGCCCTGGCCAACGACACCGTCTACGGCCTCGCCGCCTCGGCCTACACCGGCAGCCTGCGCCACGCACTGCGCCTGTCGCGGGAGATCCGCGCGGGGATCGTCACCGTCAACTGCTTCGGCGAGGGCGACGCCTCGACGCCCTTCGGCGGCTACAAGGAGTCAGGCTTCGGCGGTCGCGACAAGTCGGTCTGGGCACACGACCAGTACACAGAGTTGAAGACCATCTGGATCGACGCTTCCTGAAGCTGTCCGGCCCGCAAGGGCCGGCACTCCCGCCTGGCGGCGAGACCGGACAACCGGGCCGGACAGGCGACCAAGTGCAGACAACACCCATTCTGCATAACGTTCCGTCGCTATGCTGCTGCCTCCACCCTTCCCTTTTCCGCCAGGAACGACACGGAGACTCATCCATGACGGACAACCATATCGATGTACTGATCAACGGCTGCGGCATCGGCGGGGCGATGCTCGCCTACCTGCTCGGCCGCCAGGGCCACCGCGTGGTGGTAGTGGAGCAGGCACGGCGCGAACGCGCGATCAACGGCGCCGACCTGCTCAAGCCGGCCGGCATCCGGGTGGTCGAGGCGGCCGGGTTGTTGGCCGAGGTGACCCGTCGCGGCGGGCGGGTCCGCCATGAGCTGGAGGTCTATCACGACGGCGAGCTGCTTCGCTATTTCAACTATTCCAGCGTCGACGCGCGCGGCTATTTCATCCTCATGCCCTGCGAGTCGCTGCGCCGCCTGGTACTGGAAAAGATCGACGGCGAAGCGACCGTCGAGATGCTGTTCGAGACCCGCATCGAAGCGGTGCAGCGCGACGAGCGCCACGCGATCGACCAGGTGCGCCTGAACGACGGCCGCGTGCTGCGTCCGCGGGTGGTGGTGGGCGCCGACGGTATCGCCTCCTACGTGCGCCGCCGGCTGCTCGATATCGAGGTGGAACGCCGCCCCTACCCGTCGCCGATGCTGGTCGGCACCTTCGCCCTGGCGCCCTGCGTGGCCGAGCGCAACCGCCTGTACGTGGACGCGCAGGGCGGGCTGGCCTATTTCTACCCGATCGGTCTCGACCGCGCGCGACTGGTGGTGAGCTTCCCCAGGGAAGAGTCGCGCGAGCTGATGGCCGACACCCGCGGCGAGTCGCTGCGCCGGCGCTTGCAACGCTTCGTCGGCGACGAGAGCGCCGAGGCGATCGCCGCCGTCACCGGCACTTCGCGCTTCAAGGGCATCCCCATCGGCTACCTGAACCTGGATCGTTACTGGGCGGACAACGTGGCGATGCTCGGCGACGCCATCCACAACGTGCATCCGATCACCGGCCAGGGCATGAACCTGGCCATCGAGGACGCCAGCGCCCTGGCCGACGCCCTCGACCTGGCCTTGCGCGACGCCTGCGCGCTGGAGGATGCCCTGGCCGGCTACCAGGCCGAACGCTTCCCGGTGAACCAGGCGATCGTCTCCTATGGCCATGCGCTGGCCACCAGCCTGGAGGATCGCCAGCGCTTCGCCGGGGTCTTCGACACCGCCCTGCAGGGCAGCAGCCGTACGCCGGAAGCCCTGGGCGGCGAGCGTTCCTATCAGCCGGTGCGGTCGCCGTCCCTGGAGGCTCCGCGCGGCTGAGCCCTCAGGCGTCCTCGCGCAAGCGCAGCGGGTCCACCAGCCCGGCGGCGATGGCCATGCCCACCAGCTCCGGCAGGGTCTGGGCCTGCATGCGCTTCATCACCCGCGCGCGGTAGAGGTCGACGGTCTTCACGCTGACTTCCAGTTGCTCGGCCACCTCGCGGCTGGTATAGCCGCGCACCAGCGGCAAGAGCACGTCGCGCTCGCGCGGGGTGAGGCTGTCCAGGCGTTCGCGCAACCCGGCGTCGAGATCGCGGTGGCGGCGCCGACGGGCGTGGCGATCGAGGGCCTGCTGCACGCTGTCGAGCAGCAATTGTTCGTTGTAGGGTTTCTCGATGAAATCCACCGCCCCGGCCTTGAAGGCGCGCACCACGATGGGCACGTCGGCATGGCCGCTGACGAAGATCACCGGCAGGTCGATGCCGCGCGCCAGCAGTTCGTCCTGCACGTTCAGCCCGCCCATGCCGGGCATCCGCACGTCGAGCAGGACGCAGGCATGGCGGCCGCCCTCGCAGGCTTCGAGGAAGTCCCGGCCCTGGGTGAAGGGCCGTGCCTTGAGGCCGACCGATTCCAGCAGCCAGACCGTCGATTCGAGCATGCCCTGGTCGTCGTCGACCACGTAGACCAGCGCTTCGTCAGGCATAGCCATCGTTAACCTCCCGTGGCGCCGGCGGCGAGCGGCAGCCGGCAGTTCATGAGCAACCCGCCATCCGCCGGCAGCTCGGCTTCGAGGGTGCCGCCGAAGCCCTCGACGATGCTGCGGCTCATCGACAGGCCCAGGCCCAGCCCTTCCGGCTTGCTGGTGTGGAACGGCGTGAAAATGTGTTCCAGCTGATCCGCCGGCACTCCCGGTCCCTGGTCGCGAACCCACAGGCAGAGCAGCCCGCCGGGCTCGACGCGGCTACCGATGACGACCCGCGACGGCGAGCCGGGATGCGCCTCGCGGTTGGCTTCGATGGCGTTGCGCAGCAGATTGAGGAACACCTGTTCGAGCAGCACGCGGTCGGCATACAGCGGCGGCGGATTGTCGGTCATCGCTTCTTCCACCGCCACTTGCCAGTGCCCGGCTTCCCACGCGCAGAGGCCGATGGCCTCGCGTGCCACCTGGTTGAGGTCGAGCGCCTGCAGGCGCCGCTGGCCCTTGCGCAGGAAGGCGCGCAGGCGCTTGATCACCTCCGCCGCGTGGCCGGCGTGCTCGCCGATCCGCGCCAGCCCCTCGGCCACCCGCCCGGCGGCCTCGGGCTGGCTGCCGAGGACAGCCAGGTAACGCTGGCTGGCGCTGGCGTAGTTCATCACCGCCGCCAGCGGCTGGTTGATCTCGTGGGCGATGCCCGAGGCCAGTTCGCCGAGAGTGACCAGCCGCGCAGTGTGCGCCAGTTCGTCCTGGTGACGGCGCTGCTGGGCCTCGCGCAGTTCGCGTTCGGTCATGTCGCGGGCCACCAGCGAGTAATAGCGCTCCTCGCCGCGACCGCGATGGGCCAGCAACACCAGCGAGACTGGCAGCGACGGACGCCCGTCCTGCGGTTGCAGGCGCCCCTCGCGGCTCCAAACGCCGCCATCGCGCGCCTGTCGCCAACCCTCTTCGGCCAGCCGCGCCGGAGTGTCGCCGGCCAGCAGGTGTTCCAGCGCCGGCGCCTCCTGCCCGTCGGCGATGCCGAGGGCGGCGCGTGCCGAAGGATTGAGGTAGGTGACGCGGCCGCCATGCTCGACGAACAGCACCAGGTCGGTGTTCGCCTCGACCACTTCGGCCAGGCGCCGGCGGTTCTCCTCCGCCTCGACCCGCCGGGTGACATCGCGGGACACGCTGACCACCTCCACCACCGCCCCGGTGTAGGTCTCGCGGATCGCCCGGCTGGCGGTCTCGAACCAGCGGTAGCGGCCGTCGCGGTGGCGGATACGGTAGGTGATGGTCAGGTAGCCGTCCTGCTCCAGCGCTTCGCGCGCGCGCAGCGCCACCTGGCCGCGGTCCTGGGGGTGGAACAGCGCCTGCGCCGGTCGCCCGCGCAGTTCCTCCGGCCAGTAGCCGAGCAGGGTCCAGGAGGCCGGCGAGGCGTCGAGGAAAATGCCGTCGAGGGTATGCCGGGAAATCAGGTCGGTGGTGTTCTCGGTGATCAGCCGGTACAGCCGGCTGGCCCGCGCCGCCTCGCGCTCGCCGCGCAGGCTGGCGGTGGCGTCGCGGCAGCGCGCCAGCACCCGGGCCTCGGCGCTGTCGGGAATGAACTGCCAGAGCAGGATGCGCCCGTCGCACTCCGCCTCCACCTCGCCGAGGGCCCGCGCCTGCCCCAGGCTGGCGCGCACCAGTTGCCCATGGTTGGCCGGGAGGTAAGCGCGCCAGGCCTCGCGCGGCCGCTCGCCAAGCAAGGCAAGGAAGGCCTGGTTGAATTCCACCGCCTGCGCCTCGCCGTCGAGCAGCAGCGCCGGCTGCGGGTCGGCGGCGAGGAACGGCGCAGCGCGGGTGACGCCACGGGCGGCGGCGAGCAACGGTGCGAGGAGCAGGCCGAGCCAGTCCAGCGCAGCGCTCTGCGGCGTATCGCTGGCCACCAGCAACAGGCCTTCGTCGCCGGCCTGCAGGTCGAGGGCGAAGGCCATGCCATGCTCCACGCCGGCACGCCGCAAGCGCGCGCCGAGCCAGGACGCGGAACGCCGCAATTCGTCCAGCGCCAGCCGGCCGTCGCGCGCCAGGCGCTCGCGCAACGCCAGGTCGCTGGCCCGGTTCGGCTCGCCGGCGCCCGGCGGCAGCGCCGGCGACGGCGGCACCGGGGTATAGGTCTGCGCCTGCGGCTGCCAGGCCAGGTACCAGGCCTGGCGCGTGCCCGGATGTTCGAGCAGCAAGCGGCGCAGTGCACCGACCCGCTCGACCAGCGGCGCGCCCTCGCGCAGCAGGCGCAGGAGGCTGTTGAGGGCAGGCGAAGCGGGAAGCGGACTCATGGGCGGAAGATGATCCTGGGAACTTATATGGTATTTATACTATAAGCTTATGGTTTAACTTCCATATATTTTTCATCGTTGCTATAAATCGCCCCAACCCAAGGAGCGCTTCGCCTGGTCCTTGGAAGCTGTTCACGATCTGCCGAGCCAGAGAAACCAGCCGTTTTCGACGCAGTCTCTCCGCGCGCGGCAGATCGTGACCCTTACCCAGAACAGAGCTAACAATCAGCCACGGGGTACTCTTCATGTCGATCTTCGAACAGGGTCTCGCGCCCGCCGCCGTCAACCACATCGCCCTGACGCCGCTGAGCTTCATCGAGCGCACCGCCAGCGTCTATCCGCACTACCCCGCGGTGATCCACGGCAACATCCGCCGCGACTGGGCGCAGACCTACCAACGCTGCCGACGCCTGGCCTCGGCCCTGGCCGGGCGCGGCATCGGCCAGGGCGACACGGTGGCGGTGATGCTGCCGAACATCCCCGAGATGCTCGAGGCGCACTATGGCGTGCCGATGATCGGCGCGGTGCTGAACACCCTCAACGTACGCCTCGACGCCGAAGCCATCGCCTTCATGCTGCAACACGGCGAAGCCAAGGTGCTGATCACCGACTACGAATTCCACGAGGTGATCCATGCCGCCATCGGCATGCTCGACCACCCGCCGCTGGTGGTCGACGTCAACGACCCCGAGTATGGCGAAGGCCGCCCGGTTGGCGAACTGGACTACGAGGCGCTGCTCGCCGAGGGCGACCCGCAGTTCGCCTGGGAATGGCCCCGGGACGAGTGGCAGGCGATCTCGCTGAACTACACCTCGGGCACCACCGGCAACCCCAAGGGCGTGGTCTACCATCACCGCGGCGCCTACCTGAACGCGCTGGGCAACCAGATGACCTGGTCCATGGGCCAGCACCCGGTGTACCTCTGGACCCTGCCGATGTTCCACTGCAACGGCTGGTGCTATCCGTGGACGGTGACCGCGCTGGCCGGCGTCCACGTCTGCCTGCGGCGGGTCGATCCGCAGAAGGTCCTCACCCTGATCCGCGAGCACCAGGTCAGCCACCTGTGCGGCGCACCCATCGTGCTCAACGCCCTGATCAACATGCCCGACTCGGCCAAGGCCGCCATCGACCACCCGGTGCATGCCATGGTCGCCGGCGCCGCGCCACCGGCCAAGGTGATCGGCGCGGTGGAAGAGATGGGCATCCGCGTCACCCATGTCTACGGCCTCACCGAGGTCTACGGCCCGGTCACGGTCTGCGCCTGGCACGGCGAGTGGGACGAACTGCCGCTGGAGCGGCGCGCCGCGATCAAGTCGCGCCAGGGCGTGCGCTACCCGACCCTCGAAGGGGTGATGGTGGCCGACCCGAAGACCCTCGAGCCGGTGCCGCGCGACGGCCAGTCCATCGGCGAGATCTTCATGCGCGGCAACACCGTGATGAAGGGCTACCTGAAGAACCCCAGCGCCACCGAGGAAGCCTTCGCCGGCGGCTGGTTCCATACCGGCGACCTGGCGGTCTGCCATCCGGACGGCTACATCGAGATCCGCGACCGGCTCAAGGACATCATCATCTCCGGCGGCGAAAACATCTCCACCATCGAACTGGAGGGCGTGCTCTACCGCCACCCGGCGGTGCTGGAGGCGGCGGTGGTGGCACGGCCCGACGAAAAGTGGGGGGAAACGCCCTGTGCGTTCATTACCCTGAAGAGCGATCATCAGGGGCTCGCCGAGAGCGAGATCGTCGCGTTCTGTCGCGAACACCTGGCCGCGTTCAAGATTCCGCGTACCGTGGTGTTCTCGGAACTGCCGAAGACCTCCACCGGCAAGATCCAGAAATACGTGCTGCGCGAGTGGGCCGCCGCCCTCTGAGCGCCGCCAGCCGAATTGCCCGTGCAGCGGCCGTGCCACGGCGGCCGTAGGCAGGATGCGCACGGGCAACCCTGTACCTGCGGCCGTCCCGCCGGCCGTTCACCGACGAGGTGTGCAATGCCTGAATACAACGCCCCGCTGCGCGACATGCGCTTCCTGCTCAACGACGTGTTCGACGCCCCCGCCCTGTGGCAGCGCCTGCCGCGACTGGCCGAGCGGATCGACGCCGACACCGCCGACGCCATCCTCGAGGAAGCGGCCAAGGTCACCGGCGGCCTGCTCGCGCCGCTCAACCGCAGCGGCGACGAAGAAGGCGCGCAGTGGCAGGACGGCGCCGTGCGCACCCCGGCCGGCTTCCGCGAGGCCTACGCGACCTACGCCGAGGGCGGCTGGGTCGGCCTCACCGGCAATCCGGCCCATGGCGGCATGGGCATGCCGAAGATGCTGGCGGTGCAGTTCGAGGAGATGATGTACGCGGCCAACGCCAGCTTCAGCCTCTACTCGACCCTTTCCGCCGGCGCCTGCCTGGCCCTCGATGCGCACGGCAGCGAGGAACTGAAGAACAGGTACCTGCCGAACATGTACGCCGGCACCTGGGCCGGCTCCATGTGTCTGACCGAACCGCATGCCGGCACCGACCTGGGCATCATCCGCACCAAGGCCGAGCCGCAGGCCGACGGTTCCTACAGGATCAGCGGGACGAAGATCTTCATCACCGGCGGCGAACAGGACCTCACCGAGAACATCATTCACCTGGTGCTGGCCAAGCTGCCCGACGCGCCGGCCGGTTCGCGCGGCATCTCGCTGTTCCTGGTGCCGAAGTTCCTGGTCGGCGACGACGGCGCGCTCGGCGCACGCAACGCGGTGCACTGCGGCTCCATCGAGCACAAGATGGGGATCAAGGCCTCGGCCACCTGCGTGATGAACTTCGACGGCGCCAGTGGCTGGCTGGTCGGCGAAGTCAACAAGGGCCTGGCGGCGATGTTCACCATGATGAACTACGAGCGCCTGTCCATCGGCATCCAGGGCATCGGCTGCGCCGAGATGTCCTACCAGAGCGCCGTCGCCTACGCCCGCGAGCGCCTGCAAAGCCGCGCGCCGACCGGCCCGGTGGCCAGGGACAAGGCCGCCGACCCGATCATCGTGCACCCCGACGTGCGCCGCATGCTGCTCACCATGAAGGCGCTGACCGAGGGCGGCCGCGCCTTTTCCACCTATGTCGGGCAGCAGCTCGACCTGGCCAAGTACGCCGAGGACCAGGAAGAACGCAGCCAGGCCGAAGCCCTGGTGGCCCTGTTGACCCCGGTGGCCAAGGCCTTCTTCACCGATACCGGCCTGGAGAGCTGCGTGCTCGGCCAGCAGGTGTTCGGCGGCCACGGCTACATCCGCGAATGGGGCCAGGAGCAACTGGTGCGCGACGTACGCATCGCGCAGATCTACGAAGGCACCAACGGCATCCAGGCGCTCGACCTGATGGGCCGCAAGGTGGTCGCCAACGGCGGGCTGTTCCTCTCCATCTTCAGCCGCGAGGTGCGAGCCTTCGCCGCCGGCGCCAACGCCGAACTGGCGGAATTCGTCACCCCGCTGCTGACCGCCCTGGACCTGCTGGACAACCTCACCCAGGGCATCGTCGCCCGCGCCGGCAACGACCCGCGCGAGATCGGCGCAGCCTCGGTGGAATACCTGCATCTGTTCGGCTATACCGCCTACGCCTACCTCTGGGCGCGCATGGCCGCCGCCGCGCTGCGCCAGCGCGAGGCCGACCCGGCGTTCCACGACGGCAAGCTGGCCACCGCGCGCTTCTACTTCGCCCGCCTCCTGCCCCGCGTGCACTCCCTCGCCGCCGCCGTCGAAGCCGGCAGCGAAAGCCTGTACGGCCTGGAGGCGGAACAGTTCTGAAGCTTCCGTCGAGCGTTGTCGCGCGGCCCGTGGGCCGCGTGTTTTTTCCAGGACAGCATGCAACGCGCTGTCCGCCGACAGCCCGCGATAACGGCGGATAACCGCGAAGCGGTCATTCGCCCTACGACGCCCGGGAAGCCGGCCAGGCATTCCTGAAAAACGACGCAACCGCCGGTTATTCGCTAGACCAGGAACAAGGACATATCCATGCGAACCCTCACCACCCTCCTCGGCAACAGCCAGAAACTCGACGGCGGCGCCATGTTCGGCAATGCCCCGCGCGCGCTCTGGTCACGCTGGATGCAGCCCGATGCGGAGAACCGCATCGACCTCGGCTGCCGTGCCCTGCTGGTGCGCGACGGCGAGCGCAACGTACTGGTGGAGGCCGGCATCGGCGCGTTCTTCCCGCCCGCCCTGCGCCAGCGCTACGGCGTCCAGGAAGAGCGCCACGTACTGCTCGACAGCCTCGCCGCGGTCGGCCTGGACGACGCCGACATCGACGTGGTGCTGCTCACCCACCTGCACTTCGACCACGCCGGCGGCCTGCTCGCCGCCTGGGAAGAAGGCCAGCCGGCGCGCCTGCTGTTCCCCAACGCGCATTTCGTCAGCGGCCGCCGCCACTGGCAGCGCGCGCGCCAGCCGCACCCGCGCGACCGAGCCTCGTTCGTGCCGGAACTGCTCGACCTGCTGCAGGCCAGCGGACGCCTGGAGCTGCTCGACGACGGCGAGCGCTCGGCGCACCTGGGCGAGGGCTGGCGTTTCCATTTCAGCGAAGGCCATACCCCGGGCCAGATGCTCCCGGAGATCGCCATGCCCGACGGCCCGGTGGTATTCAGCGGCGACCTGATCCCCGGCGCACCCTGGGTACACCTACCGCTGACCATGGGCTACGACCGCTTCCCGGAAGGCCTGATCGAGGAAAAGGAACGCCTGCTGGACAGCCTCATCGCCCGCAACGGCCGACTGGTCTTCACCCATGATCCGTGCGTCGCCATGGGCCGGGTGCGACGCGACGAACAGGAGCGCTACAGCCTCTACGACATCCTCGAGCGGGTCGAGAACCTCGAGGCCTGAGCGAAAGGCGCGGCCCGCCCCGGCGGCGGGCCGCGGGAATCAGGAACGCGCCTTGCGCGCGCCCTTGCAGCGCTCGATGCCGAGCCGGCAGATCCGCTCGCAGAGTTCGGCGAAACCGATCCCGGCCGCCGCCGCGGCCTGCGGCAGCAGGCTGGTGGCGGTCATGCCCGGCAGGGTATTGACCTCCAGGCACCAGAGCCGGCCCTGTTCGTCGAGGCGGAAGTCGGTGCGGCTGTAGCCGCTCAGCTTCAGCGCCCGGTGTACCTTCAGCGCCAGACGCTGGGCCTCGGCGGCGATCGCCGGCGGCAGGTCGGCGGGAAACACCTCGCGCACCGCGCCGGCCTGGTACTTGTGCTCGTAGTCGAAGACCTCCTGGCCGCCGAGGAGAATCTCGCCCACCGGCAGCGCCTGGTCGTCGAGCACCCCGACGGTGACCTCGCGGCCGGCGACGAAGCGCTCCAGCATCACCTGGTCGCCATAGCGCCCGGCCAGCTCGATGGCCGGCTGCAATTCGGCCTGGGAATGCACGATGGACAGCCCCACGGTGGAGCCCTGGCTGTTCGGCTTGACCACCAGGGGGAAGCCCAGTTGCTCGCGCACCGCCTCTTCCGAGGCCGGCGCCATCAGCCAACTGGCGGTCTCCACCCCGGCGGCGAGGAACAGGCGCTTGGCCACGTCCTTGTCCATCGCCATGGCGCTGGCCAGGTGGCCGCTGCCGGTATAGGCGAAACCACCGGCATCCAGCAGCGCCTGCAGGGTGCCGTCCTCGCCGGTGCCGCCGTGCAGGGCGAGGAAGAACACGTCGACCCCAGCCAGTTCGCCGGCGCTCAGCAGGCTCTGCTTGCCGCTGCGGATGATCGCCAGCGAGTCGGAGTCCGGCGGGACCTCCTTGACCTTGCTCGCCAACAGGCGGCGCTCTTCCTCCGCGCCGAGCAGGCCGCTGGCGGTATCCACCGCCAGCACCTGGTGGCCGGCGCTGCGCAACGCCTGGATCACCTGCGCGCCGCTGGCGATGGAGACGTCCCGTTCCTCACTGCTGCCGCCGAAGAGAACGGCGACCTTCAACTTGTCCTGTCCCATGTTCCACCTGTCGTTCCAGTGCTGGAGGCAGAAAAGCACAACACAGGGGTAACTGAACAGAGACAGTCATCGTCGCGCGCAGCGAACGGCCTCCCTCAGCCGCGCAGTTCCTCGACCAGCGTGCGCAGCAGTTCGGCGGCCGGCAGCTCCCGCGCCAGCGCCGCGCCCTGGCCGGCCCACTGGGCGGCGAAATCATGGTTGCCGCGAGCCAGAGCGGCGGTCTGCAACGCTTTGGTCGCGTCGTAGACGAACGGATAGTCCGGCAAGGGCGGCACTCCAGGCGCGGCGGCATCGAAGAACATCCGGTTGGGCAGGCCGCGGGCGCTGCGCCCGGACATGGTCACGGTCAGCGCGGTGCGCGCCGCGCGCGGCCCCTTCAGCGCCTCGCGGTAGGCGGCGTTGGCCGAGGACTCCGGACAGAGGACGAAGGCGGTGCCCATCTGCACGGCGCTCGCGCCCAGCTCCAGGGCGGCGCGGATGCCCCGTCCGTCCATGATCCCGCCGGCAGCCACCACCGGTAGCGAACCGCGCGCCGCCAGCAGGCGGACCAGCGCCAGGGTGCCGATGGCGGCGTCGCCGCGCTCCGGCTCGAACACCCCGCGATGGCCACCGGCCTCGATGCCCTGGGCGACCACCGCATCGGCGCCGGCGGCCTCCACCAGAGCCGCTTCCTCCGGCGTGGTGGCACTGACCAGTACGCGGATGCCCGCCGCCTGCAACGCGCGAACCTGGTCGCGGGGCGGCGCGCCGAAATGGAAGCTGACCGCCGCCGGCCGCTCTTCCAGCAGCATCGGCAGCAGGGTCGGGTCTTCGAGGAAGCTCAGGTAGATGTTGTTCAGGCGCGCCGGCGGCTCGGCGCCGAACTCGGCGAACAGCGGCTTCAGGTAGTCCAGCCAGGCGCGCTCGCGGGCCGGGTCGGCCTGCCCCGGGCGGTGGCAGAACAGGTTGACGTTGAACGGCTTGTCGGTCAGCCCGCGCACCTCGCGGATCAGCGCCCGGCCTTTCTCGGCGGCGCTACCGGTGATGGCGATCGAACCGAGCCCGCCGGCGTTGGATACGGCGGCGGCCAGCGCCGGCGTGGAGACGCCGAGCATGGGTGCCTGGACGATCGGCTGCTGGATGCCGAGCAGGCGCGTGAAGCGGTCAGTCATGGCGATTCCCTCTCCCGGTCGGACGACACCGCGTCGGCCGACGCTTGACCAATATATCTTCATAAAAGAATATTTTTAACAATTCATTCTCATAAAGAGATAGATCGATGGACCTTTCCTCCCTCGAAATCTTCCGCGCGGTCGCCCACGAAGCCAGCGTCACCCGCGCCGCTCAGCAGTTGCAGCGAGCGCAGTCGAACGTCACCACGCGGATCCGCCAGCTCGAGGAGGACCTGGGCGTCGAACTGTTCCTGCGCGACGGCAAGCGCATGAGCCTGACCGAACGCGGCAGCGAATTCCTCGCCTACGCCGAGCAGTTGCTGGCTCTCGCCGACGAGGCGCGTCAGTCGATGCATCCCGCCGAGCCCGGCGGGCGCCTGCGCCTGGGCAGCATGGAAAGCACCGCGGCCAGCCGCCTGCCGGCGCTGCTGGCGAGCTATCACAAGGCCTGTCCGCGGGTCGCCCTGGAAGTCTCCACCGGCACCAGTCGCGCGTTGTTCGATGGGGTGCGGGCGCGGCGCCTGGACTGCGCGCTGGTGGCCGCCGGCCCGGGCTGGGCCGGCGAACTCGATGGCAGCGGCCTGCGCGGCGAGCCGCTGTTCCGCGAGGAACTGCTGATGATCCTGCCGACCGAACACCCGCCGGTCCACGACGTCGCCGAGGTGCGCTTGCGCACCCTGGCCGGCTTCGCCCGTGGCTGCACCTACCGGCAACTGGCCGAGGACAGCCTGGGCACGCCGCTGACGGTGCAGGAAGTCGGCTCCTACCATGCGATCCTCGCCTGCGTCGCCGCCGGCGCCTGTGTCGGCGTGCTGCCGCGCTCGGTGCTGCAACTGCTCGGCACACCGCCGCTGCGCAGCCTGCCCCTTGCCGAAGTAGACACCTGGCTGGTCTGGCGCGAAGGCTACGCGACCGCCGCCTTCGAACGCTGGCGCGGCGTGCTGGGCCAGGCCGGCGGCTGAGCGGCCAGGGGCGAACCCAACGGCCTGGCTCCGGTCCAACCCCGAGCCATCAGAACAATAGCGAGCCAAGGAGTTGCCCATGAGAAGACTGCCCACCCTCTGCCTGCTGGCCCTCGCGCCGCTCACCGGCATGGCGCCCCAGGCCCAGGCCGCCAGCCTCTACAACCTGCTGGTGGGGACCTATACCGAAGGCTCCAGCGAAGGCATCCAGGTATACCGCTTCGACGGCGCCGACGGCTCGGTGAAAGGCCCGCTGCGCGTGGCCCATACCAGCAACCCCTCGTACCTGACTTTCGCCCCGGACCAACGCACTCTGTTCGTGGTCAACGAGAACGGACGGGGCGGCAAGGGCGACACCGTCGGTCGCGCCACGTCCTACCGTTTCGATCCGATCAGCGGCCGCCTGCAACAGATCAGCCAGGTCCAGACCCTCGGCGATCATCCGACCTACAGCAGCCTCAGCCACGACGGTCGCTACCTGTTCGTCGCCAACTACTCGGTACAGCCGGAAGGCTCGGTGGCGGTACTGCCGGTGCGCGCGGACGGCTCGCTGGCGCCGGTGGTGCAGGTGGAGTCGCACCAGGCCAGCAAGGTGCATCCGCGCCAGGTTTCCGGTCATGTGCACTCGGTGGTGTCCTCGCCCGACGGCCAGTACCTGTTCGCCCCCGACCTCGGCGCCGACAAGGTATTCGTCTACCGCTACGCCCCGGAACAGGCCGAACGTCCACTGCAGGCGGCCGATCCGGCATTCGTCCCGACCCCGCCCGGCAGCGGCCCGCGCCATCTGATCTTCAGCGCCGACGGGCGTTTCGCCTACCTGACCCTGGAACTGAGCGGCCAGGTGATGGTGTTCGCCCATGAGGGCAATGGCCGCCTGCGTCAGTTGCAGACCCACGACCTGGCGCCTGCCGGCTTCCAGGGCAAGGTCGGCGCCGGCGCCCTGCACCTGTCCGCCGACGGCCGCTTCCTCGGCGTGCTCAATCGCGGCGACGACAACCAACTGGTGACCTTCGCCGTCGACCCGGCCAGCGGCCAGTTGCGTTTCGTCGAACGGCGCTCGGTGGAAGGCACCGAGCCGCGCGAATTCGCTTTCTCGCCCGGCGGGCGCTTCGTCCTCGTGGCCAACCAGAACAGCGACCAGTTGCGGGTGTTCGCCCGCGATCCGCAGAGCGGCCAGGTGGGCAAGACGCTGCAAAGCGTCGAGGTGGGGTCACCGAGCGATCTGCGCTTCGTGGCGGTGCCGTGACCTTGCGCTCGGCCATCCGCCGATACGCCGCTGGGCCGGCGGATCGGCGCTAAGCGGTCATCCGCACTACGGAGCCAGACCCGAAGCCCGCCCTGGCTCCAAGGCCCACAGGCATGGAGCTTCCGCCCACATACGGCAAGTCCTGTAGGGCGAATAACGCCAGGGGCGTTATCCGCCGCTGTCCCGGAGAACCGGCGGATAACCGCAAGCGGTTATTCGCCCTACGGAACCAGGATCCGCCACGTAGAGGTTTGCCATGCTTGCCCTCCAGACGATGGGGTAGCTAACTCGCCC
Organism: Pseudomonas sp. KBN12P06040; assembly: GCF_037574965.1. Taxonomy (NCBI): domain Bacteria; kingdom Pseudomonadati; phylum Pseudomonadota; class Gammaproteobacteria; order Pseudomonadales; family Pseudomonadaceae; genus Pseudomonas; species Pseudomonas sp. KBN12P06040. The sequence goes on along the minus strand of NZ_JBBELS010000001.1, from coordinate 839,009 downwards.
CGGCAGGAGGTCGAATCGTCGCGCAGCGGGTCGAGCGACAGTGATGCCGCGAAGGCGTCTCGCTCCAGGGGGAACCGTCGCGACGGGTTGCCCGCAAGCTACACCCAGCCCCTCCCCCAATAGTCCCCGCGACCAATCGTCAGCCCCTCATCCCACCGTTCCGCGACACCAACGAATCCACCTGCAACCCACGCCCAGCAAGGCCTATAGCGCTAATCACAGACGCCCTTGACCTCAACTTAACTTGAGGTTTTATAGTCCCCGCTGCGGTCATACCGCCCCGTTTCCCCAGGACCACGAACCGCCCCCACGGCCGCTTCGCGGCGCCGGATGGCGACCAGCACAAGGAACGACCCATGCAGCGCTTCATCGATAACTCGCTCGAAAGCAACTGGCTCTGGCTGACCGCCCGGATCTGCCTGGCCCTGATGTTCGTCGCCTCGGGACTGGCGAAGCTGTTCGACTATCAGGCCAGCCTGGAGGAAATGCGCGCCGCCGGCCTGGAGCCGGCCTGGCTGTTCAACATCGCCACCGCCGTGACCCTGCTGGCCGGCTCCGCGCTGGTCCTGCTGGACCGCAAGCTATGGCTCGGCGCCGGGGCGCTGGCGGTGTTCCTGCTGCTGACCATCCTCATCGTCCACACCTTCTGGAGCAAGACCGGCGTCGAAGCCAAGCTGGCGATGTTCTTCGCCCTCGAACACATCGCGGTGATCGGCGGCCTGATCGCCACGGCCATCGCCAGCGCGCAACGTCAGCGGCTGCGCCAGGACGTCTCCGTGGCCGCCACCTACCAGAAGGCCTGAGGCGATCATGCAGAAACCCGTCCTGATCGCCAGTGCCGCGCTCATCTGCGCGGCGGTTATCGGCATCGCCGTCTACGCCACCGGCTCGGCGAAGAAAGACGCCGGCGGTTTCGCCGGCTACCCGCCGGTGAAGGTCGCCCTCGCCTCGGTGGAGCGGCGGGTGGTGCCGCGCGTCTTCGATGGCGTCGGCGAGCTGGAGGCCGGTCGCCAGGTCCAGGTGGCCGCCGAAGCGGCAGGACGGATCACCCGCATCGCCTTCGAATCGGGCCAGCAGGTGCAGCAAGGGCAGTTGCTGGTGCAACTCAACGACGCGGTGGAACAGGCCGAGCTGATCCGTCTCAAGGCGCAGTTGCGCAATGCCGAGATCCTCCATGCCCGTGCGCGCAAGCTGGTAGAGCGCAACGTCGCCTCGCAGGAACAGCTGGACAACGCCGTCGCCGCCCGCGACATGGCGCTCGGCGCGGTGCGCCAGACCCAGGCGCTGATCGACCAGAAGGCGATCCGCGCGCCCTTCTCCGGCCAGCTCGGCATCCGCCGCGTGCACCTCGGCCAGTACCTCGGCGTCGCCGAGCCGGTGGCCAGCCTGGTGGATGCGCGGACCCTGAAAAGCAATTTCTCCCTGGACGAAAGCACCAGCCCCGAGCTGAAGCTCGGCCAGCCCCTCGAGGTCCTGGTCGACGCCTATCCGGGGCGCAGCTTCCCGGCGCGCATCAGCGCCATCGACCCGCTGATCGGCAAGTCGCGCACGGTGCAGGTCCAGGCCTTGCTGGACAACCCCGAAGGCCTGCTCGCCGCCGGCATGTTCGCCAGCATCCGGGTCTCGCGCAAAGCCGACGCGCCGTCGCTGAGCGTGCCGGAAACCGCGGTCACCTACACCGCCTACGGCGACACCGTGTTCGTCGCCCACCAGGACGGCGACCGGCCGCTCAGCGCCAAGCGCGTCTCGGTGCGGATCGGCGAGCGCTGGGACGGTCGCGTGGAAATCCTCCAGGGCCTCGCCGAGGGCGACCGGGTAGTGACTTCCGGACAGATCAACCTGAGCGACGGGATGGCCGTGGAACCGGTCAAGGAAGACACCCTGAGCAGTGCCGCGCCCCCCGTGCCGGTCGCCGGCCGCTGAAGGAACCCCGCGATGACCTTTACCGACCTGTTCGTCCGCCGGCCGGTGCTGGCGCTGGTGGTCAGCACGCTGATCCTGCTGCTCGGCCTGTTCTCCCTGGGCAAGCTGCCGATCCGCCAGTACCCGCTGCTGGAAAGCTCGACCATCACCGTCACCACCGAGTACCCCGGCGCCTCCGCCGATCTCATGCAAGGCTTCGTCACCCAGCCGATCGCCCAGGCGGTGTCGTCGGTGGAGGGCATCGACTACCTTTCCTCGACCTCGGTGCAGGGGCGTAGCGTGGTGACCATCCGCATGCTGCTCAACCGCGATTCGACCCAGGCGATGACCGAGACCATGGCCAAGGTCAACTCGGTGCGCTACAAGCTGCCCGAGCGTGCCTACGACTCGGTGATCGAACGCTCTTCCGGCGAGACCACCGCGGTAGCCTACGTCGGCTTTTCCAGCAAGACCCTGCCGATCCCGGCGTTGACCGACTACCTGTCGCGGGTGGTCGAGCCGATGTTCTCTTCCATCGACGGCGTGGCCAAGGTCCAGACCTTTGGCGGCCAGCGCCTGGCCATGCGCCTCTGGCTCGACGCCGACCGCCTCGCCGGGCGCGGCCTGACCGCCTCCGACGTGGCCGAGGCGATCCGCCGCAACAACTACCAGGCGGCGCCGGGGATGGTGAAGGGGCAGTACGTGCTGTCCAACGTGCGGGTCAACACCGACCTGACCAACGTCGACGACTTCCGCGAGATGGTCATCCGCAACGATGGCAACGGCCTGGTGCGCCTGCGCGACGTCGGTACCGTCGAACTGGGCGCCGCGGCCACCGAGACCAGCGCACTGATGGACGGCGACCCGGCGGTGCACCTGGGGTTGTTCCCGACGCCCACCGGCAACCCGCTGGTGATCGTCGACGGCATCCGCAAGCTGCTGCCGGAGATCCAGAAGACCCTGCCGCCGGATGTCCGCGTCGACCTCGCCTACGAGACTTCGCGCTTCATCCAGGCCTCCATCGACGAGGTGGTGCGGACCCTGGTGGAAGCGCTGCTGATCGTGGTGCTGGTGATCTACCTCTGCCTCGGCTCGCTGCGCAGCGTGCTGATCCCGGTGGCGACCATTCCCCTGTCGATGCTCGGCGCCGCCGCGCTGATGCTGGCCTTCGGCTTCAGCGTCAACCTGCTGACCCTGCTGGCGATGGTGCTGGCCATCGGGCTGGTGGTGGACGACGCCATCGTGGTGGTGGAGAACGTCCACCGCCACATCGAGGAAGGCAAGTCGCCGGTGGCGGCGGCGCTGATCGGCGCCCGCGAAGTGGCCGGCCCGGTGATCGCCATGACCATCACCCTGGCCGCCGTGTACACCCCCATCGGCCTGATGGGCGGCCTCACCGGCGCGCTGTTCCGCGAGTTCGCCCTGACCCTGGCGGGCGCGGTGATCGTGTCCGGGGTGGTGGCGCTGACCCTGTCGCCGGTGATGAGTTCGCTGCTGCTCCAGGCACACCAGAACGAGGGGCGCATGGGCCGCGCCGCCGAGTGGTTCTTCGGCGGCCTGACGCGGCGCTACGGGCAGGTCCTGGAGTTCTCCCTGGGCCACCGCTGGCTGACCGGCGGCCTGGCATTGCTGGTGTGCATCAGCCTGCCGCTGCTGTATTCAATGCCCAAGCGCGAACTGGCGCCGACCGAGGACCAGGCCGCGGTGCTCACCGCGATCAAGGCGCCGCAGCACGCCAACCTCGACTACGTCGAACTGTTCGCGCGCAAGCTCGACCAGGTCTACACCAGCATCCCGGAAACCGTGAGCACCTGGATCATCAACGGCACCGACGGACCGGCGGCGAGCTTCGGCGGGATCAACCTGGCGGCCTGGGAAAAACGCGAGCGCGACGCCTCGGCGATCCAGTCCGAGCTGCAAGGCAAGGTCGGCGACGTCGAGGGCAGCAGCATCTTCGCCTTCCAGTTGGCCGCCCTGCCCGGCTCCACCGGCGGCCTGCCGGTGCAGATGGTGCTGCGCAGCCCGCAGGACTATCCGGTGCTCTACCGGACCATGGAAGAGATCAAGCAGAAGGCCCGACAGAGCGGGCTGTTCGTGGTGGTCGACAGCGACCTCGACTACAACAACCCGGTGGTCCAGGTCCGCATCGACCGCGCCAAGGCCAACAGCCTGGGCATCCGCATGCAGGACATCGGCGAGTCGCTGGCGGTGCTGGTGGGCGAGAACTACGTCAACCGCTTCGGCATGGAAGGCCGCTCCTACGACGTGATCCCGCAGAGCCTGCGCGACCAGCGTTTCACTCCGCAAGCGCTGGCACGGCAGTTCGTGCGCACCCAGGACGGCAACCTGGTGCCGCTGTCGACGGTGGTCCGGGTGGAGCTTCAGGTCGAGCCGAACAAGCTGATCCAGTTCGACCAGCAGAACGCCGCGACCCTCCAGGCGATCCCCGCGCCCGGCGTCTCCATGGGCCAGGCGGTGGCCTTCCTCGACGACGTGGCGCGCGGCCTGCCGGCCGGCTTCAGCCACGACTGGCAATCCGACTCGCGGCAATACACCCAGGAAGGCAACACCCTGGTGTTCGCCTTCCTCGCCGCCCTGGTGGTGATCTACCTGGTGCTCGCCGCGCAGTACGAGAGCCTGGCCGACCCGCTGATCATCCTGATCACCGTGCCGCTGTCGATCTGCGGCGCGCTGCTGCCGCTGGCGCTGGGCTACGCGACGATGAACATCTATACGCAGATCGGCCTGGTCACCCTGATCGGCCTGATCAGCAAGCACGGCATCCTCATGGTCGAGTTCGCCAACGAACTGCAACTCCACGAGCGCCTCGACCGCCGCGCGGCGATCCTGCGCGCCGCGCAGATCCGCCTGCGGCCGGTGCTGATGACCACCGCGGCAATGGTCTTCGGCCTGGTGCCGCTGCTCTTCGCCAGCGGCGCCGGCGCCGCCAGCCGCTTCGGCCTGGGCGTGGTGATCGTCTCCGGGATGCTGGTCGGCACCCTCTTCACCCTATTCGTGCTGCCCACCGTCTATACCCTGCTGGCGCGCAACCACGCGGAAGTCGACAAGAGCCCGCGCAGCCGGCAACTGGCCGAGGCCGATCTGCTGGTGAACAAGGCATGAAGCGCTCCTACCCGAACCTTTCGCGCCTGGCGCTGGCCCTGGCGGTCGGCACCGGCCTGGCCGCCTGCAGCGTCGGCCCCGACTACCAGCGTCCGCAGTCGCCGCCGCCACGCGTCGCCAGCGAGCACCTCGGCGAGTTCTCCGGCGAGCGGCGGGAAGCGCCCTGGTGGAGCTTCTTCGACGATCCGCAACTGGTGCGCCTGGTCGACCAGGCGTTGGCGCGTAACCACGACATCCGCGAGGCCCGCGCCAACCTGCGCAGCGCCCGCGCGCTGTTCGACGACCGCTGGCTCGACCAGTTGCCGCAGGTCACCAGCCAGGCCGGCTACAACCGCAGCATCGAACAACAGCTGGACTACGACGGCGAGCCGCGCCGGCGCCTGGCGGAGAGCTACCGCGCCGGCTTCGACGCGCAGTGGGAAATCGACCTGTTCGGTCGCCTCGGCCGACTTTCCGACGCCGCCCTGGCCCGCGCCGAAGCGGCCGACGCCGACCTCCGGCTGGTACGCCTGAGCATCGCCGCCGACACCGCCCGCGCCTACTTCGAGATCCAGGGCTACCAGCGCCGACTGGACGTGGCGCGCGCCCAGGTGCGCAGTTGGCGCGACACCCTGGAGCTGACCCGCAGCAGCCTGCAACTGGGCAGCGGCCTGCCGGAGGACGTGGAGAACGCCCAGGCCAACCTGCTGCGCAGCGAAGCGGCGATTCCGCCACTGACGACCGCGCTGGAGAGCGCCCGCTATCGCCTCGACGTGCTGCGCGGCGAGGCACCGGGCAGCGGCGCGCCGATCCTCGACGGTGGCGGCGCCGCGCCATTGGCGAAGAACCTGCCGCTGGGCGACGTCGACCGCCTGATCCTCCAGCGCCCCGACGTAGTCAGCGCCGAGCGGCAACTGGCAGCGAGCACCGAAGACGTCGGCGCGGCTACCGCCGAACTCTATCCGCGCCTCGACCTGGGCGGCTTCATCGGTTTCTTCGCCCTGCGCAGCGGCGACCTCGGCAGCGCCTCGCGCGCCTTCGAACTGGCGCCCAGCGTCAGTTGGCCGGCGTTCCGCCTGGGCAACGTGCGGGCCCGCCTGCGCGCCGTCGAGGCGCAGTCCGACGCCGCGCTGGCGCGCTACCAGCGCTCCCTGCTGCTGGCCCAGGAGGACGTCGGCAACGCGCTCAACCAACTGGCCGAACACCAGCGTCGGCTGGTCGCCCTGTTCCAGTCCGCGACCCATGGCGCGAACGCCCTGGAGATCGCCAACGAACGCTACCGCGCCGGCGCCGGCAGCTACCTGGCGGTGCTGGAGAACCAGCGCGCGCTGTACCAGATCCGCGAGGAACTGGCGCAGGCGGAGACCGCCTCGTTCGTCAACGTCATCGCCCTCTACAAGGCGCTCGGCTGGGGCAGCGGCGACCTGGCGCCGGGCGCCGGCCAACTGGCCGCCGGCGAAACCGCCGGGGCCAACCGTTGAGAGTTCCGATTCAGGCCCTGGCAGCGACGATCATGCGGGTTTCCATCGGCAGGTCGACGATCCGCTCCACCGCGAAGCCGCCGCGCCCGAGCAGGTCGACCACCTCCTCGGTGGTGCGGTGGCGGCCAGCGCAGGCCATGAACAGGTGCACGTCCCAGAGCACCGACATCGGCGACGGCTCGCTGGCCGAGATGGTCCGCTCGATCACCACCACCCGGCCGTCGCCGGCCATCGCCTCGCGGCAATTGCCGAGCAACCTCAGGCTGGCGGTTTCGTCCAGATCGCCGATGATCCGCGACAGCAGGTAGATATCGCCGTTGGACGGCACCTCTTGCAGCATGTCGCCGCCCACCAGGCTGACGCGCTCCCCTGCCAACAGGCTGGAGAGGTTGTCGCGGGCCACGCCGAGGGAACCCTCGCGGTCGAGCATCACGCCCCGGGCGCTGGGCTCGGCCTGCAGGATGGCCTTGGTCAATTCGCCGGAACCGCCACCGACGTCGACGAAGCTACGCCCGCGGAAATCCAGGAGCCTGGGGATCTCGTGGAAGGCCAGGTTGCTCGCCTTCATCGCCAACAGGAAGCGCCGGCCGGCATCCGGGCAGCGCTTGAGGTAGCTGTAGAAGTCTTCGCCGAACGCCAGCTCGAAGCCTGGGGTACCGCTGAGCAGTGCCTCGCAGGCGGGCGTCCAGGCGGCGTGGAACTCCTCGCCGTAGAACAGCACCATGTCGCGGAAGGAGCCCTCGACATCCCTCAGCAGGTGGCTGGTGGGGGTATTGGCGTAGCCGTCGCGGGTATCGCCCTGAAAGATCTCGAAGGCCACCAGCAGGCGCATCAGTCGATGGATGCGCTCGGCATCGGAACCGACCGCGGCGGCCAGCGTCTCGTCGCTGTCGATCCCGCTCTCGATCAGATCGGCCAGCCCGAGGCGCGTAGCGACGTAGACGCAACGGGACTTCCATTCCCCGGTAACAACTTGTATCAAATTACGCGCAGCAGCAAGATTCGAATTATTCATCTTTTATTCTCTCTCGTTACACATTTCCGTAACCCGAGAAGTACCCAAGCGCTCTATTTCGCACTTCTTGCCCGCTCGGCGAGAAATACCGCAGAACACCCCGGTTCATTCGGAACTTTGAGAAAAAATGCGCTCATCCCCCGGATCAGCGCTCCCTGGATCTCGTTGCGGAAACAACCCTGGAACTTTCCAACTGCCTGTTCCAGAGCCTTTTCCTGCGTACCGAAAGAATAAAATTACAACTTGGCTACAACCTCCGGCATTGCAGGAAGCATCAGCTTAGCAATCCCGCATACCCTGTCTGGCACCTACCAGATCTTGTAGTTGAGCCGGTACGAGCGTTCTGTGTTTTATGCAATCCACATCAGCGACCAGGGATGCTGGCTATTTGAAACACTTCACGGAATGACGCTGAAAGTCTTCGCGACCTCGTCTGTCGCACCTTAACGAAAGCATTGCGAATCCATTACCGGCAGGTTTTCAAAAGAAAACCGGGATGAAACTCCTATTGCCTTTCGAAAATTGGAAACGACAGGCGAACATATGTAACGCGAAATTTCACTCTACGTATAAACAATGCGCCCAGCGAATATCGCTCCCTTACCGAGCGACGAACTCCTGCGCGCCAGAGAATAACCGATGCCGCGAGGGAAAAGTTTCTCCGGCATACCTGGAGAGCCCTCTCGGAGGCGGCGCATGAACGGTCAGCGGTACAGGGAAACACCCCTCGACATCGAGCGTCTGCGGCGCCTGAATCGCGCCACGGTGGAGCGCTACATGGCCATGAAGGGGGCCGAACGGTTGCAGCGGCACAGCCTGTTCGTCGAGGACGGCTGCGCCGGCAACTGGACCACGGAAAGCGGCGAACCCCTGGTTTTCCGGGGCCATGAGAGCCTCAGGCGGCTCGCCGAGTGGCTCGAGCGCTGCTTCCCCGACTGGGAGTGGCACAACGTGCGGATCTTCGAGACCGAGGATCCGAACCACTTCTGGGTCGAGTGCGACGGGCGCGGCAAGGCGCTGGTCCCGGGGTATCCGCAGGGCTATTGCGAGAACCACTACATCCATTCCTTCGAACTCGAGAACGGCCGGATAAAACGTAATCGCGAGTTCATGAACCCGATACAGAAATTGCGTGCATTGGGAATAGCCGTTCCGCAAATAAAACGTGACGGTATTCCCACTTGAATGACATCTACCGCCAAGGAGCATTGACGATGCCTGACACGACAAATCCAATCGGTTTCACCGATGCCAACGAACTTCGCGAAAAGAATCGCGCCACCGTCGAGAAGTACATGAATACCAAAGGCCAGGATCGCCTGCGCCGCCATGAACTTTTCGTCGAGGACGGCTGTGGCGGTTTATGGACCACCGATACCGGCTCGCCCATCGTCATTCGTGGCAAAGACAAACTTGCGGAACATGCCGTCTGGTCATTGAAGTGCTTTCCCGATTGGGAGTGGTACAACATAAATATATTCGGAACCGACGACCCCAATCATTTCTGGGTCGAATGCGACGGTCACGGCAAGATTCTTTTCCCCGGATATCCCGAAGGTTATTACGAAAACCACTTCCTGCATTCCTTCGAACTTGAAGACGGCAAGATCAAGCGCAACCGCGAATTCATGAACGTCTTCCAGCAATTGCGCGCCTTGAGCATTCCGGTCCCGGAAATAAAACGCGAAGGCATTCCCACTTGATCGAAACGATATCTCCTGCCGAAGGGGGACCCACCATGGACGATCTATTGCAACGCGTACGGCGCTGCGAAGCGCTGCAGCAACCCGAATGGGGCGATCCGTCGCGCCTGCGCGACGTGCAGGCGTACCTGCGCGGCAGTCCGGCGCTGATCCGCGCCGGCGACATCCTGGCCCTGCGCGCGACCCTGGCGCGGGTCGCCCGCGGCGAGGCGCTGGTGGTGCAGTGCGGCGACTGCGCCGAGGACATGGACGACCACCATGCCGAGAACGTGGCGCGCAAGGCCGCCGTGCTGGAACTGCTGGCCGGCGCCCTGCGCCTGGCCGGCCGGCGGCCGGTGATCCGCGTCGGGCGCATCGCCGGGCAGTACGCCAAGCCGCGTTCCAAGCCGCACGAGCAGGTCGGCGAGCAGACCCTGCCGGTCTATCGCGGCGACATGGTCAACGGCCGCGAGGCCCATACCGAGCAGCGCCGGGCCGATCCGCAGCGGATTCTCAAGGGCTATGCGGCGGCGCGCAACATCATGCGCCACCTGGGCTGGGACGCCGCGTCCGGGCAGGAGGCGAATGCCTCGCCGGTCTGGACCAGCCACGAGATGCTGCTGCTCGACTACGAGCTGTCGATGCTGCGCGAGGACGAGCAGCGCCGGGTCTATCTCGGTTCGACCCACTGGCCGTGGATCGGCGAGCGCACCCGCCAGGTCGACGGCGCCCATGTGGCGCTGCTGGCCGAGGTGCTCAACCCGGTGGCCTGCAAGGTCGGTCCGGAGATCGGCCGCGACCAGTTGCTGGCGCTCTGCGAGCGCCTCGATCCGCGCCGCGAGCCGGGACGCCTGACGCTGATCGCGCGGATGGGCGCGCAGAAGGTCGGCGAGCGCCTGCCGCCGCTGGTGGAAGCGGTGCGCGCGGCCGGCCACCCGGTGATCTGGCTGAGCGACCCGATGCACGGCAACACCATCGTCGCGCCCTGCGGCAACAAGACCCGCCTGGTGCGCAGCATCGCCGAGGAGGTGGCGGCGTTCCGCCTGGCGGTGTCCGGCTCCGGCGGCGTGGCCGCCGGGCTGCACCTGGAGACCACCCCGGACGACGTCACCGAGTGCGTCGCCGATTCCAGCGGCCTGCACCAGGTCAGCCGGCACTACACCAGCCTCTGCGATCCGCGGCTGAACCCCTGGCAGGCGCTCAGCGCGGTGATGGCCTGGTCCGGCGCAGAAGCGATCCCGAGCGCAACCTTCCCCCTGGAGACCGTGGCATGAGCCGCATTCCCGAAATCACCGCCTATCCCTTGCCGACCGCCCAGCAGCTGCCGGCCAACCTGGCGCGCTGGAGCCTGGAGCCGCGGCGCGCGGTGCTGCTGGTGCACGACATGCAGCGCTACTTCCTGCGCCCGCTGCCCGAGAGCCTGCGCGCCGGGCTGGTGGCCAACGCCGCGCGGCTGCGCCGCTGGTGCGTCGAGCAGGGCGTGCAGATCGCCTACACCGCCCAGCCGGGCAGCATGACCGAGGAGCAGCGCGGCCTGCTCAAGGACTTCTGGGGGCCGGGCATGCGCGCCAGTCCGGCCGACCGCGAAGTGGTCGAGGAGCTGGCGCCGGGGCCGGACGACTGGCTGCTGACCAAGTGGCGCTACAGCGCCTTCTTCCACTCCGACCTGCTCCAGCGGATGCGCGCCGCCGGCCGCGACCAGTTGGTGCTGTGCGGCGTATACGCCCACGTCGGGGTGCTGATCTCCACGGTCGACGCCTACTCCAACGACATCCAGCCGTTCCTGGTGGCCGACGCCATCGCCGACTTCAGCGAGGCGCACCACCGCATGGCCCTGGAATACGCCGCCAGCCGCTGCGCGATGGTGGTCACCACCGACGAGGTGCTGGAATGAACGCCCTGCCCACATCGCTGTTGCAGCGCCTGCTCGAACGGCCGGCGCCGTTCGCCTTGCTCTACCGCCCGGAAAGCAATGGCCCGGGCCTGCTCGACGTGATCCGCGGCGAGACGCTCGAGTTGCACGGCCTGGCCGACCTGCCGCTGGACGAGCCCGGCCCGGGCCTGCCGCGCCATGACCTGCTGGCGCTGATTCCCTACCGGCAGATCGCTGAGCGCGGCTTCGAGGCGCTCGACGACGGCACGCCGCTGCTGGCGCTGAAGGTTCTGGAGCAGGAACTGCTGCCGCTGGAGCAGGCCCTGGCGCTGCTGCCGAACCAGGCGCTGGAACTGAGCGAGGAAGCTTTCGACCTCGACGACGAGGCCTACGCCGAAGTGGTCGGGCGGGTCATCGCCGACGAGATCGGTCGCGGCGAAGGCGCCAACTTCGTGATCAAGCGGCGCTTCCAGGCGCGCATCGACGGCTACGCCACGGCCAGCGCGCTGAGTTTCTTCCGCCAGTTGCTGCTGCGCGAGAAGGGCGCCTACTGGACCTTCATCGTCCACACCGGCGAACGCACCCTGGTCGGCGCCTCGCCCGAGCGACACATCAGCGTGCGCGACGGCCTGGCGGTGATGAACCCGATCAGCGGCACCTACCGCTACCCGCCGGCCGGGCCGAACCTGGCCGAGGTCATGGAATTCCTCGACAACCGCAAGGAAGCCGACGAACTGTACATGGTGGTGGACGAGGAGCTGAAGATGATGGCGCGGATCTGCGAGGACGGCGGCCGGGTGCTCGGTCCCTACCTCAAGGAGATGGCGCACCTGGCGCACACCGAGTACTTCATCGAGGGCCAGACCAGCCGCGACGTGCGCGAGGTGCTGCGCGAGACGCTGTTCGCCCCGACCGTCACCGGCAGCCCGCTGGAAAGCGCCTGCCGGGTGATCCGCCGCTACGAGCCGCAGGGTCGCGGCTACTACAGCGGGGTGGCGGCGCTGATCGGCGGCGACGGCCAGGGCGGGCGCACGCTGGACTCGGCGATCCTGATCCGCACCGCCGAGATCGAGGGCGACGGCCGCCTGCGCATCGGCGTCGGCTCGACCATCGTGCGTCACTCCGATCCCCTGGGCGAGGCGGCGGAAAGCCGGGCCAAGGCTTCCGGGCTGATCGCCGCGCTGAAGAGCCAGGCGCCGCAGCGCCTGGGCTCGCACCCGCACGTGGTGGCGGCGCTGGCCAGCCGCAACGCGCCGATCGCCGACTTCTGGCTGCGCGGCGCCAGCGAGCGCCAGCAGTTGCAGGCCGACCTGTCCGGACGCGAGGTGCTGATCGTCGACGCCGAGGACACCTTCACCTCGATGATCGCCAAGCAGCTCAAGTCGCTGGGCCTGACGGTGACCGTGCGCGGCTTCCAGGAGCCGTACTCGTTCGACGGCTACGACCTGGTGATCATGGGCCCCGGCCCGGGCAACCCCACCGAGATCGGCCAGCCGAAGATCGGCCACCTGCACCTGGCCATCCGTTCGCTGCTCAGCGAGCGCCGGCCGTTCCTCGCCGTGTGCCTGAGCCACCAGGTGCTGAGCCTGTGCCTGGGCCTGGACCTGCAACGCCGGCAGGAGCCCAACCAGGGCGTGCAGAAACAGATCGACCTGTTCGGCGCCGCCGAGCGCGTCGGCTTCTACAACACCTTCGCCGCGCGCGCCCTGCAGGACCGCATCGAGATCCCCGAGGTCGGCCCGATCGAGATCAGCCGCGACCGCGAGACCGGCGAGGTCCATGCCCTGCGCGGGCCGCGCTTCGCCTCCATGCAATTCCACCCCGAATCGGTGCTGACCCGCGAGGGTCCGCGCATCATCGCCGACCTGCTGCGCCACGCGCTGGTCGAGCGGCGGCCCTGAGCCAGGAGAGCCCATGCACAGATATGTCGTGATAGACGCCTTCGCCAGCGAACCGCTGCAAGGCAACCCGGTGGCGGTGTTCTTCGACTGCGACGACCTCAGCGGCGAGCGCATGCAGCGCATGGCGCGGGAGATGAACCTGTCGGAGAGCACCTTCGTGCTCCGCCCGCAACAGGACGGCGACGCGCGCATCCGCATCTTCACCCCGGTCAACGAACTGCCGTTCGCCGGCCACCCGCTGCTGGGCACCGCCATCGCCCTGGGCGCCGAGACCGACAAGGACAGGCTGTTCCTGGAGACCAGGATGGGCACCGTGCCCTTCGCCCTGGAGCGCCAGGACGGCAAGGTGGTGGCCTGCAGCATGCAGCAGCCGATCCCCACCTGGGAGCACTTCAGCCGCCCGGCCGAGCTGCTCGCCGCCCTCGGCCTGAAGGGCTCGACCTTTCCCATCGAGGTCTACCGCAACGGCCCGCGCCACGTGTTCGTCGGCCTGGAGAGCGTCGCCGCGCTGTCCGCGCTGCACCCCGACCACCGCGCGCTGTGCGACTTCCCGGACCTGGCGGTGAACTGCTTCGCCGGCGCCGGGCGGCACTGGCGCAGCCGCATGTTCTCGCCGGCCTACGGCGTGGTCGAGGACGCCGCCACCGGTTCCGCCGCCGGGCCGCTGGCGATCCACCTGGCGCGCCACCGGCAGATTCCCTACGGGCAGCAGATCGAGATCCTCCAGGGCGTCGAGATCGGCCGGCCGTCGCGCATGTACGCCCGCGCCGAGGGCGCCGGCGAGCGGGTCTCGGCGGTGGAAGTGTCGGGCAACGGCGCGGCCTTCGCCGAAGGCCGGGCCTACCTGTGAACGGGCAGAACGGAGGAACGCCGTGATGGGCGTCAACGCGAACATTTCCGAGTCCCTCACCGGGACCATCGAAGCCCCTTTCCCGGAGTTCGAGGCGCCGCCGGCGAACCCCATGGAGGTGCTGCGCAACTGGCTGGAACGCGCCCGCCGCTATGGCGTGCGCGAGCCGCGGGCACTGGCCCTGGCCACGGTCGACGGGCAGGGCCGGCCGTCGACGCGGATCGTGGTGATCGCCGAGCTGGGCGAGCGCGGGGTGGTGTTCGCCACCCACGCCGATAGCCAGAAGGGCCGCGAACTGGCGCAGAACCCCTGGGCCTCGGGGGTGCTGTACTGGCGCGAGAGCAGCCAGCAGATCATCCTCAACGGCCGCGCCGAACGCCTGCCCGACGAGCGCGCCGACGCCCAGTGGCTGAGCCGCCCGTACCAGACCCACCCGATGTCGATCGCCTCGCGGCAGAGCGAAACCCTCGCCGACATCCACGCCCTGCGCGCCGAAGCCCGGCGCCTGGCGGAAACCGACGGCCCGCTGCCGCGCCCACCGGGCTACTGCCTGTTCGAACTGTGCCTGGAGTCGGTGGAGTTCTGGGGCAACGGCACCGAGCGGCTGCACGAGCGCCTGCGCTACGACCGCGACGAAGGAGGCTGGAAGCACCGCTACCTGCAACCGTGACGACACCGCTGCGCCGACGTTTCATGGCGGATAACCGCAAGCGGTTATTCGCCCTACGCGGCCTTGGAGCCCATCCAACCGCACGCGGTCATGCGTACCGCGGCCTCGGAGCCGGGTCGTAGGGCGGATAACGCCACCGGCGTTATCCGCCGCTGCGCCGACGTTTCATCGCGGTAAACGGTCATCCATCCCAGCCGAACCCCCATCGATTCGAACACTCGAGAAAAGGAAGCACCCATGAGCGAACCCATCGATATCCTCATCGCCGGCGCCGGCATCGGCGGCCTCAGTTGCGCCCTGGCCCTGCACCAGGCCGGCATCGGCAAGGTCACGCTGCTGGAAAGCAGCAGCGAGATACGCCCCCTTGGCGTCGGCATCAATATCCAGCCGGCGGCGGTCGAGGCCCTCGCCGAACTGGGTCTCGGCCCGGCTCTGGCGGCCACCGCCATCCCCACCCACGAGCTGCGCTACATCGACCAGAGCGGCGCCACGGTATGGTCCGAGCCGCGCGGGGTGGAAGCCGGCAACGCCTATCCGCAGTACTCGATCCATCGCGGCGAACTGCAGATGATCCTGCTCGCCGCGGTGCGCGAGCGCCTCGGCCAACAGGCGGTACGCACCGGTCTCGGCGTGGAGCGTATCGAGGAGCGCGACGGCCGCGTGCTGATCGGCGCCCGCGACGGACACGGCAAGCCCCAGGCGCTCGGTGCCGATGTGCTGGTCGGCGCCGACGGCATCCATTCGGCGGTCCGCGCGCACCTGCATCCCGACCAGGGGCCGCTGTCCCACGGTGGGATCACCATGTGGCGCGGTGTCACCGAGTTCGACCGCTTCCTCGACGGCAAGACCATGATCGTCGCCAACGACGAGCACTGGTCGCGCCTGGTCGCCTATCCGATCTCGGCGCGTCACGCGGCCGAAGGCAAGTCGCTGGTGAACTGGGTGTGCATGGTGCCGAGCGCCGCCGTCGGCCAGCTCGACAACGAGGCCGACTGGAACCGCGACGGGCGCCTGGAGGACGTGCTGCCGTTCTTCGCCGACTGGGACCTGGGCTGGTTCGACATCCGCGACCTGCTGACCCGCAACCAGTTGATCCTGCAGTACCCGATGGTAGACCGCGATCCGCTGCCGCACTGGGGCCGGGGACGCATCACGCTGCTCGGCGACGCCGCCCACCTGATGTATCCGATGGGCGCCAACGGCGCTTCGCAGGCGATCCTCGACGGCATCGAGCTGGCCGCCGCGCTGGCGCGCAACGCCGACGTGGCCGCAGCCCTGCGCGAATACGAAGAAGCGCGGCGGCCGACCGCCAACAAGATCATCCTGGCCAACCGCGAACGGGAAAAAGAGGAATGGGCCGCGGCTTCGCGACCGAAGACCGAGAAGAGCGCGGCGCTGGAAGCGATCACCGGCAGCTACCGCAACCAGGTGGAACGGCCACGCTAGCAACACCGGGCAGGCCACCGCGCCTGCCCTCTCCCGTCCGCGGGAGAGGCGGCATCCGTGCGGGTGCCGGGCGCTGCGCGCCTATCGGCAGCGCCTCAGGCCTCTTCCGCCCGCCCTTTCCACTCCCCGCGCCCCTCGCCGGCCTGCAGGCGCAGGGCGAGCAGCAGGGCCAGCACCGCCAGGGCGCTGCCGGTGAGGAAACCGCCGGCATAGCCGATCTGCGCGGTGAGGCTGACCAGGAACGAAGACGCCAGCATCTCGCCGAGGTCTCGGGTGCTCTGCACTGCGGTGACATCGGTGCCGGCCTGGCCGCCCTGGCCGGCGAAGCGCATCGCCGCGGTGAGGATCGCCACCGAGGTGATGCCGGTGGCCAGCGAGCCGATCAGCACGCAGGTCCACGCCAACCCTTCGCTCAGTGCCAACCAGCGACCGGCCTGCAGATACCAGAGCAGCGCCGAACAGCCGGCGAGCACCACGCCAAGGGCGAAACCGCGCCACAGGCCGATCCGCCTGACCAGCCAGGCGCCGCCGCCGCAGCCGAGGAATACCGTGACCAGGCCACCGCTCATGCCCAGCCGGCCGATGTCCTGCAAGGCCCAGCCGGCATCGCTGAGGTACAGCTTGGACAGGCCGAAGCCGGATACCGCGGTCATCGCCGACAGCAGTGCCAGCGCCAGCAGCGAAGGCGCCAGCGGCCGACGCAGGAAGCGCAGCAGGCTGGCCTTGGCGGCCGGTGCCGGGGGGAGTTCGTGGGGGTCGCCGCGCCCCAGGGCGAGCACGCAGCACAGGCTTGCCAGCGGCACGCAGGCCATGACCAGGAACGCCGTGCGCTGGCCGAAATGCCCGGCGAGGATCAGGCTGCCGGCGCCGCCGCCGAAGAAGCCGATCATCACCCCGGCGATCTGTACCGCGTTGACCTTGGCCAGCAGCTCGCCGCTGAAGTGCTCCGCCGCCATGCCGTCGGTGGCGATGTCCTGGGTCGCGCTGGCCAGCGAAGCCAGCGCCAGCAGGCCGACCGCCCAACCGGCGCTGGCCACGCCGAGGCCGAGCGTCGCCAGGCCGAGCAGGCAGGCGAGGACGATGCATTGCATCGGCAGGATCCAGCTACGCCGCCGGCCGAGACGGCGCGACCAATGGTTGTCAACCCAGGGCGCCCAGAGGAACTTGACCACCCAGGGCAGCCCCACCAGGGGCAGGAACGCCAGCGCCTGCAATGGCGCGCCATCCTGGCGCAGTAGGGTGGGCAGGGCGTCCATGGCCAGGCCGATGGGAATGCCCTGGGACAGGTAGAGCAACGCCAGGGTGATGACCAGGCGGCGGTGGCGATACAGCTCAAGCATGGTGGTCTCCGGTGACACGGGGGTGGGCGGGTGGCGCGGCGGCGCGCGCCTGCATCCAGGCGTGCCGGATGAGCAGCGCGCCGCAGAGGATCAAGGTGAGGTCGGAGCCCAGGGCCGGCAGCCGGCCGCGCATGAGCCAGGGCGCCAGGTGCGCGACGGCGGCCGCCAGGCAGGCCAACCCGGCGACGCCGAGCAACCCGCGCGCCAGCGGCCAGTCGCCCGGCAGCAGCAACGCCGCCAGGCCAGCGGCGGCCCACAGGACAAGGAACAGCCGCCCCGGCCAGGGTCCGGCGAGTAGCTCCGAGGGGGCGAGTTGCAGCCCCAGCAGGAGCAACGCGGCCGCCGCCACCAGGCCGGCACAGAAACCCTCGCTCAGGCGCTGCAAGAGCCGTACGCGGGCGTCCGGCGCCGAGGCGCGTCGTTGCAGCCACAGGTACAGGCCGCTGGCGCAGAGCAGGCAGGCGCCGAGGCCCATCGCCAGGTGCAGGCCGCGCAACGCGGCGGACCAGCCCGGCCCGAGCCACTGGTACTGGGCGAAATGCAACGGCTGCACGGCGATGAAGGCGCGCAGCCAGAACCCGCGCTGCGCCGAGCTGCGCTCGCCGAGCAGGGCGCCGTCGGCCAGCCGATAGCGGTGCCGCTCGAAGTTCGCGGTACTCGGCAGGCCACGCTGGATACCGGCGATCTCCACGCTGCCGGCGACATCCCCGGCATGGCTGAGGCTCAAACGCTGGGCAACGAAGCCGGGCGCCCGCACGGCATCGCCGGCAAGCAGGCGGTCGAGATCGATGCGGGACGCCAATGGCCGCCCCTCGGCGGCGGGCGGCGGCGGTCCCATCAACTCGACAAACACCCGGTTCGGTTCCTGCGGGTAGGCCACCGGCGCCAGCAGCAGGGTCCCGAGAGCGCCCAGCCCGCTGAGCGCGCCGGTGAAACCGAACAACAGCAGCCAGGGCAGTCCCCAGATGCCGATCAGGCCATGCAGGTCGAACAGCGCCAGGCGCAGCCCGCGATCCCGCCGCCAACGCCGCAGGTCGCGCCAGCGGCGGCTGTGCAGCAGCACGCCGGCCAGGCACAGCAGCAACAGCGATACGCCGAACAGGCTGACCAGCACCCGCCCGGGGAAGCCGACGAACAGGCTCTTGTGCAGGTTCAGCAGGAGGTCCAGCGCCGGCGTCGGTGGCAGCACCCGGCCGCTGGCCGGGTCGAGGTCCAGCCGGCAGTCCAGGCGCGCATCGCAGACGCTGAAGGCGGCATGGCCGGGAGCGGGCAGCAGCAGGGTCGCATCGCCGATGTCGACGCCTTCCTCGCCCGCCCGTTCGAGCAGGCGCTCCAGCGCAAGGGCTTCTCCTCCCGCCTGCGCCGGGGCCCGCAGCCACTCGCGCAGGTCGTCGTGGCCAAGACTCCAGGCGCCACTGAACAGCACCACGAACAGCAGCACGCCGAACAGCGCGCCGGCGCCACCGTGCAGCGAGAGCAGGAGAGGACGCGCCGCCACTTCAACCGCGCCCCGCCAGCAGCCACAACGCCAGGCCCAGTGCCAGCAGGCTACCGCCCAGGCGCCAGGCGAAGTTGCCCGGATCACGCGCCAGCAACCCGCCGACAAGCAGCAACAAGCCCACCCCGAGCGCGCCGAAGAGCCCGGCGTAGAGACGCTCGAGCGGGTCGTCCAGGGGCAGCCCGCGAGTCAACAGATAGCCGCTGGCGGTCGCCGCCGCCAGGCTGCCGGCGAGCGCCAGCGGAACCCGCCAGGCCCAGCCGAAGCCCGACCGGCGCGGCATCAGAACGCGCCCCGCAGGCTGACGTTGAAGCTGCGCGGTTCGCCGTAGCGGTTGTTCCAGTTGGGGTTGGACAGGCTCTGGTAGTAGGTCCGGTCGAACAGGTTGTTGACGTTGACCGCCGCCGTCCAGTGCTCGTCGATCTTGTAGCCCAGGCGCATGTTGACCAGTGCGTAGCCGCCCTGGCGCATGCTCACGCCACGGTAGTCGACGCTGTAGTCGCTCTGCGCCTGCAGTCCGCCGCCGACGCTCCAGCGCCGATCCTGCCAGGGCAGGTCGTAGTTGCTCCACAGGCGCAGCAGGTGCCTCGGGGTGAAGGTGGAGTAGCGCGTCCCCGAGTCGTTCTGGCTGTCCTTGAGGTACTCGGTGCTGGTGTAGGTGTAGCCGGCCGAGAGACTCCAGTAGGGCGTCAGGTAGCCGGTGCCTTCCAGCTCGAAGCCCTGGCTGCGCACCTTGCCGCCGCTGATGTAGAACGGATTGTTGGGCGGCCCCGGATGGTCCGGGTCTTCCTGCGGATTGTTCTCCAGGTCGATGCGGAACGCCGCCAGCGACAGGTTCAGGCGGCCGTCGGCCAGTTCGCCCTTGATCCCGGTTTCGTAGGTCTTGCCTTCCACCGGGCTCAACGGCTCGCTGTTCCAGGTCTGGCGATCCGCCTGCGGCTGGTAGACCTCGGCGTAGCTGACATACCACGACCAGTCCCTGGCGAAGTCCCAGATCAGCCCGCCGTAGGGCGTGAACTGGCGACCGGGCTTGAAGCGGGTGGCCGGGGTGTCCTGGTCCCACCAGCTTTCGCGGCCGCCGACCACCAGGGTCAGCGGCTCGGCGAGCTTGATCCGGCCCAGGGCATAGAGGCCTTTCTGGGTGGTGGTGGTGGTGCCCGGCGAAGTGTACTGGCCGATCTGCGGGCGCGGCACGCCGTGCGGGTCCCAGCGGTAGACATTGACCGGGGTGTTCGGCAGGTTGAGGAAGCGTGCGGTGTCCTGGCGGGTCTCGCCCTGGGCGTAGGTGACCCCACCGAGCAGTTCGTGGGTCAGGCCGAACAGTCGCACCGGCCCATTGAGGTTGGCGTCGAGGCTGCGCTGGATGCTCTTGAACTTGTAGGCGGCGCCCATCAGCTGGCCACCGTCGCCGGTCTGCGGGTCGATGGCGCCGAAGGAGCCGGCGTAACGCAGGCGCGAATCGGCTTCCTGGTATTCGGCGCTGACCTTGCCTTTCCAGCCGCCGCCCAGTTGCTGTTCGAGGGAGCCGAAGGCGCGGTAGGTGTCCCACTTGAAGCGGTCCCAGTCGACATCGAGGTAGGTGTCGCGGGACAGCCCGAGATTGGACCCATCCTTGGCCATCGGTACCCCGGCCATGTTGGTGATCGAGTCGATGTGCTGGTATTGCGCACCGACGGTGAGCAGGGTGTCGGGGCTCAGGTCGAACTCGGTCACCCCGTAGAGCAGGCGGGTGCCCTGGTCGGCCACGTCGTAGAAGTAGTCGCGGTCCTCGTAGGCGGCCACCGCTCGGCCGCGCACGTTGCCGCTGGCGCTCAGCGGGCCGCCGACGTCGACCTCGGCGCGGTAGCGGTCCCAGCGCCCGGCGCTGAGGGTGGTGCTGGCGGCGAACTCGCGCTGCGGCCGCTTGCGCACCAGGTTGACGGTGGCCGCCGGGTTGCCGGTGCCATGCAGCAGTCCGTTGGAGCCGCGGAGGATCTCGACCCGCTCGTAGATCGCCATGTCCTGCGGCGAACTGGCGGTATTGCCGAGCAGTGCCGGCACCCCGTCCAGCTCGAAGGAGTCGACCTTGAAGCCGCGCACGTAGTAGGCGGTGGTCAGCAGCTGGAACGGCTGCACGGTGACCCCGGTGGCCTGCTGCATGGCTTCGTCGAGGCTGAACAGGTTCTGCTGTTCGAGGCGCTCATGGTCGATGACACTGGCGGACTGCGGCAGCTCGCGCGGCTTGAGCGGCACCTTGCCCAGGGTAGTCACCCCCGGCGGCTGGGTGGCAGACGTGCTTTCTCCGCTGATCACCATGTCCGGCAGTTCCGTCTCGCCGTCCTTGCGCGCGTCGGCCACGGCCGCGGCCAGCGGACTCAGCGCCAGCAGCAGGCCCAGGCACAACGGGGTGTGCCGATTGCGGGCGATGCCCTGGCGTCCCTTGATCACCTTCGTCTCCGTTTTCATCGTTCGAACAGCCTCGGGGGATATACGATTTGATAATGCTTATCATTATGAAGAAATCATCTCCGGGGCTTTTTCGATTGCCGGTCTTTCTTTATCGATCCACGGCCGTCGCGGAACTTTCCTCGCCCGCCAGCCCGACGAAGCCGGCATACCAGTCGTCCCGGACGAGCAGATCGGCGTGACGTCCACTCAGGCGCAGCCGCCCCTTCTCCAGCAGCAGTACCTGGTCGGCCTGACGCGCCAGCGCCGGGCGGTGGGTCACTACCAGCAGGGTGCGCCGGCCGCGCAACCCGAGCAGGCTGCGCAGCACCTGCGCCTCGCTGGCGGCATCGAGGCTGGCGGTGGGCTCGTCGAGCAGCAGCAACGGCGCTGCCGAGAGCAGCCCGCGAGCCAGGCACAGGCGTTGCCGCTGGCCGCCGGACAGCAGCGCGCCGCCGGGGCCGACATCGCTGTCCCAGCCCTGCGGCCAGGCCTCGATCTCTTCCAGCAGGCCAACCGCCCGCGCCGCCTCGCGCAGCGCTTCGAGATCGGCGTCCGCTCGCGCCATGCGCAGGTTCCAGGCAACGCTGCCGCGGAACAGGCCGTTGTCCTGGAACACCAGGTTGCGACTGGCGGCGAGGGTCGTTTCGCTCAACCGGCGGATATCCACGCCACCCAGCAGGACACGCCCGGCATCGACGTCGTAGAGCCGCCCGAGCAGCGCCAGCAGGCTGCTCTTGCCGGCCCCGGAGGGTCCGACGAGGACGTTCAGCGAACCCGGCTCCAGCCTCAGGGAAATGTCCTCGAGCAAGGCGCGGCCATCTTCCAGACGCAATTCCACGGCCTCGGCCGCCAGGCTGGCGTCGTGCGGCCGCTCGCCCGGCTCGGGACTGCGCAGCGGAGCCAGGGCGAAAACCCGCAGCAGGGTATCCAGCGCCTGCCAGGCGCCGCGCAACGCCTGGTCGAGATGGGTGAGCTGGGCCAGCGGCTCGATGAAGCGCACCAGCAGCACCAGCACGGCCACCAGCCGAGCGCCGTCCAGCCATTGCCGCTCCACCGCCCAGGCGCCGCCGAGCAGGGCGAAGGCGAACGCCGCCTGCACCGCCAGGGCGAAGCCGAGGCCGCTGGGCAGGCTGCGCCGCAACAGATCCAGGGTGCTGCGGTGGAGACTGCGCAAGGCCTCTTCCAGCCCCTGGCGGGCGACGCTTTCGCGCTGCGCCGCGCGCAGCAGCGGCTGGCGTTCGGCGAACGCCTGCAACTGCCGTGCGGCGTCGCGCTCGGCGGCCAGCCGGGCATCCTCCGCCGCCAGATTGCGCCGCCCGCTCCAGCGCAACAGCGCGGCGAGGACGGCACCGGCGACGAGCAGGCCGAGGGCGATGGACGGGTCGATCAGGAACAGCCCGAGGATCACCCCGAGCGGCGTCACCATCGCGGCGATCAGCGGCCCCAGCAGGTGCGCCGGAATGCCCATCGCCTGCATCACCGGGCCGCGCAGCAGGCCTTCGGCCGGCGCGACCCGGCGCAGCGCCGGCGGCGCCAGGCGCGGCAAGCGCGCCACCAGGCTGCGCACCAGTCCAGCCGCCAGCGAGCCGCCGGCGGCGAAACCGCGACGCAGGGCCAGGTACTGCAACAGCGCCTGCGCCAGGCTCAAGCCGAGCAACGCGGCGACCCAGCGCCAGGGCAACGCGCCTTCGGCGAACCAGGCCTCGACCAACGGCACCAGCAATACGCCGCAAGCGGCGTCCAGCAGCGCCGCCAGGACCGCCCAAGCGCTCGCCCGGCGCAACGCGGCACGGCAGTCTTCGGGCAGCGCACGCATTCGTTCGAACAGGGTCATGCCGCCACCTCCGCGCCGTTCTGTTCACGCCACAAGCGCGCATAGGCGCCGTCCGCCGCCAACAGCGCCGCGTGCTCGCCGCGTTCGACCAGACGGCCAGCGACCAGCACCAGGATCAGGTTGGCATCGCTGACTTCGGCCAGACGATGGGCGACGATCACCCGGGTCCGGCCGCCGCCACGCTCGCGCAGGTTGCGCAGGACCTGCCGGGCGGTCTGCGGATCCAGCGCCGAGGTCGGCTCGTCGAGCAGCAACAGGCGCGCCGGCGATAACAGCGCACGGGCCAGGGCCAGTCGTTGCAGTTCGCCGCCGGACAGTTGCAGGTCGCGTCCCGGCACGCTGTCGTAGCCACGCGGCAGGGCCATGATGCGCTCGTCGAGGCAGGCGTCACGGGCCGCCTGGCGAATCTCCTGGAGATCGGCATCGGGGCGGAACAGGGCGATGTTGTCGGCCAGGGATATCTCCAGCGCCGCCGCCTGCTGGCCGACCAGCGCGATATGCCGATGGCGCACGGCATCGGGCATGTCCTTCAGTGCCAGGCCGCCAACCTCCAGTTCGCCGCGCTGCGCGTCCATGTAGCGCGCCAGCAGGTGCAGCAGGGTGCTCTTGCCGGAGCCCGAGGGGCCGACCAGGGCCACCAGGCTGCCATCCTCCAGCTCCAGATCGATATCGGCCAGGACCTCCACGTCTTCATAGGCATGGCCCAGGCCGTGCAGCGCCACCGCGCCATCGACCGGCTCGCGGGTCGAGCGGCCCTCGGCCAACGGCGCCTGGTCGAATACCTGCTGCAGGCGCTCGGCGGCGGCGCGCGCGCCCAGCAGCGCGTCGCCGCCGTGGCCGAGCGCCTGCACCGGGGCGGCCAGGGCCCGCAGCAGGAGCAGGAAGGCACAGGCCTGGCCGAGCGCCAGCGGCACGCCGAGGGCATCCAGGACCAGCGCGCCGAGCAGGACCCAGGCCAGCAGCCAAGGCGTCGACAACTGCACGTAGACCAGCGCGGCGAGGTGGCCGACCCGCTTCACCCAGGCGCCGAACGCTTCGCCGAAGGCCGCCGCCGACGCCTCGGCGCCCTGTTGTATGCCGGCGCCGGGGTACTGTCGGGCCAGCAGCAGGTTGTGGGCGAATTCGCCATAGTCCGCCGAGAGCCTTTCCAGCGCGGCGTTGCGCCGCAGCACCAGGTCGCGGTAGCGCGCCGAGCGCAGCAGCAGGAAGCCGGCGACGGCCAGCACCAGCGGCAGCAGGCAGAACAGCAGCAGCCAGGGGTGCAGCCAGGCCAGCCAGAGCAACGCGACGAGCGGCACCACCAACAGGTTGCTGAGATCGTTGGGAGCGTGCGCGATCAGTTGGTGCAGGGCCCGCACGTCCTGCTCCACGAGGCGCGCCACGCCGTCCGGGCCCTGGCGACCGAACCAGTCCAGCGGCAGCCGTTGCAGGTGCGCCAGCAGGCGCAGGCGCAGGTCGTTGCAGAGGTCCGCGTCGACCCGGTGGGCCAGGTGCGCGGCCAGCGCCTGGCAGCCCAACCAAGCCAGCACCGCCAGCAGCACCAGGGCCAGCAGGGCCGGCTGCGCCTGGCCGCGCGCCAGCGGCTCGGCGAGCCAGGCGAGAAGCATCCAGGGCAACAGCGAGCAGAGCCCGGCCAGGGCCTGCAACCCCATGGCCGCCGCCAGCCGCCAGCGATAGGTGCGCAGCAGGCGCCACAGCACCGGGGTCACGAGGCTTGCTCCAGCACCTGTTCCAGGCTCGCCGGCGCCAGCGACGCCGGCGGCGCCTCGGGGAAGCCAAGGCGCTCGCCGATCCGCTGCCACAGGGCGGCGACCTCCAGGCTGCGCTGGTTGCGCCGGCGCACCTCGTCGCCGTCGGCGAGCAGCGCCAGCGCCTCGGCCGCCGCCGCCGGCCACAGGCGCTGGTGCACCTGGGCCCAGCTGCACGGTTCGGCATACCAGAGCTGGGCGCTGGGCAGCGGTTCGCCGGCTATCTCGTCGAACAGCGCGAACAGGCCGTCGTCATCCTCTGCCGGTACCGCCACCGCAGGCGTCCACAACAACGGGCCATGGGGGCTGAGCAGGCTCAGCGTGCCGCGATCGGTGGTCAGGCTGACGCGCTGCAACAAGGTCATGCGCCCGTCGTCGGCGGCCGCCAGTTCGTTGAGCACGTGCAGGCTCAACGGCACTTCCGCCAACACCAGGGACAGCCCGCGCATCGCCGACAGGTCGTTCGAGGGCGACTCCAGCGACCAGGGGCCGACGCCCTCCAGCAACGCGGCGAGGATGTCCAGGGTGGCGAAGCCGACCTGCACCCCGCAGGCCGCGTCCAGGTGGCGGATGCCGCGCCGGTGGTGCAACTGGCGGCCCAGTTCGATGAAACGCGCCACCGCCGGCAACTGCGGATAGAAGGTGTTGAGCAGGCAGCGCCGGCCCAGGCGCTCGGCGCTGCGCAGCAGGTCCTGCCATTCGCGCGGCAGCAACGGATGCTCGATCAGCACGTCGATGCCACGCGCCATCAGCGCCTCGGCCAGCGCCGGGCCCTGCTCGCCGCGTGCCGCGCCGCCGACCGCGACGCAGGCCAGGCGGACATCGTCGGGCAACGCCTCGACCTCGCACCAGGTCTCCACCCCGAGGCGCTCGGCCAACGCCCGCGAACGCCGGCTGCCCTGGCCAAGGATCCCGCGCAGGACGAAGCGCGGATCGGCGGCGACGCCGGCGGCATAGAACTGGCCGAACCGGGAACCGGCGACCACCACGGAACGGACGTCGCTCATCGGCTCGCCTCCTCTGGCATGGGTTTCGACAGGGATTGCGCCAGGGCTTCGCCCAGGCAGTCGAAGTGCCCGCCGGGCACCTCGTGGATGCCGCACGCGCCGAGCGCGGCGGCCCGCCATTGGGTCTCCAGGGCCTCGGCGTAGCACGGCACCAATGGGTTGCCGGCGTCCGGCACGAACAGCCGCAGCGCGCCGACGTAGGGCTCCGGCGCCGCGGCCTGGCTGGCACGCACCGAGTGACAGAACAGTCGGTAGAGGGTGTCGCGTTCGACGCTGGCGGCGTCGGCGCTACCGCTGGCCGCCTGTAGCACGCGGCCGCGCAGGGCGACGAGATCGGCCAGGCCCGGTAGCTCCGCCAGCGCCTCGGCGCCCAGGCGCTCCGGTGTCTGCGCGAGCGCCGCCTGCACCGCCTGGCCGAGACGTTCCGGCGCGGGGAAGCCGAGCGCCGCGGTATCCAGTCCGAGGGTCGCGGCGAAGCTGAACAACAGTAGGCGCTCGTCGTCCACCCGGTAGGGAATCCGGTAGCTGGAGACGATATCCAGCTGGCGCACGCGCACCCCGCACTGGACCAGGGACTTGGCGGTCTCCAGGGCGACCAGCCCGCCGGAGCAGTAGCCGAGCAGGTCAACCTCACGCAGCCCGGCGCCATGGAGCGCCTCAGCGTAGCGGCGGCCGAGGCAGGCGTTGAGATGCTCGGCGGGGATCGCCAGGTAGGCGTCGCTGTCATGCACGGCCAGGCCCAGCAACGGCCGCCCCTCACCCAGGGCGCGAAGCAGCGGGCGGTACGGCAGCAGCGTGCCGAGGCCTTCGTGGACCAGCACCCTCGGCACGCCCTCGCCGGGCACCAGGCGCACCAGCGGGTCGAGCGCCACCGCGCCCTCGGCGAGCGGTGCGCGCGACATGCCGGTCTGCGCCGGGGCGACGCCGCGCGCCGCGGCCAGGGCTGGCCCACGGCCCTCTTCCGGCGCGCTGCGCAGGCGTTCGGCCAGGCCGCGCGGCGTCGGCTGGCTGAGCGCCCAGCGTAGCAGGCGATCGAACGGATGCCGGCGGGCGCTTTCCAGTCGTTCGCGCAAACGGGCGATCAACTGGGCGATCAACAGCGAGTCGCCGCCAGCCCCGAAGAAGTCTTGCTCGACGCCCAGCGACGGGTTGTCCAGCACCTCCCGCCAGAGTGCCAGCAGCGCATTCTCCAGTTCGTCGGCCGGTGCCTGCGCGACGCCATGCCGAAGGTCCGCCTGGGGCTGGCGGGCAAAGCCGGTCAGGGCCTTGCGGTCGATCTTGCCGTTGCCGGTGACCGGCAGGCGTTCGAGCACGCGCAACTGCGCCGGGAGCATGTAGCGCGGCACCCGCGCTTCGACGAAGGCCAGCAGCTCGGCCGGCTCCAGGCGGGCGCGGTCGGTCTTGCAGCGAGCCAGCAGGACATCGTAGCCAAGCAGGTCGAGAGCGCTGCCCGGCGGCACCACCCCACAAGCCAGGTCGCCACCCTGTGCCGCCAGCCACTCCAGCCATTGCCCGGTGTGGACGAACAGTTGGCGGCGCTCGTCGCGGAGGTCGCGCGGGTTTTCCATCATCAGGCTCTGGCTGACGCTGATCTCGTTGTGCTCGCGCGTCAGTTCCTGGATCACCAGCCAGGCGTCGGCGCTCAGCAACTCGCGCAGGCCGGCCAGCAGCGCCGGGGTGTCCAGCGCGTTGTTCAAGGCCCCGGAGCTGAGCAGGATATCCACCGAGTGCGGCGCCACGCCCTGGTCGAGAAGATCGCCGTTCATGTCGAAGCGGCCGAAGCGTACCCACGGCTGGTCGGCGAAGCGCTCGCGGGCGGCGGCGAGGAAGTAGCTGGAAACGTCGGTGAACAGGTAGTCCACCTCCGCCCCTCGCTGCACCAGCGGCGCCAACCGGGCGATCACCGCGCGGCTGGCGGCGGCGGTGCCGGCGCCAAGCTCCAGCAGGCGCCAGCGCCGTTGCGGCTGGCGCTCGACGATGGCGGCGATGGCCTCGGCCATCGCCTCGTGCAGCGCCTGGGCATGCAGGCCCTGGCTGTACATGGCCTCGGCGATGCGCGCCGAGCCCTGCGGGAACATCAGCGCCGCCGGGCTGATCCGCCCGGCCAGTTGCTCGCCGAGGGATTGCGCGCTGTCACGCAGGTAGGCGACCAGCTCGGCCGGCCAGAGCGCCGCCGGCGCGCAGCCGGCGAACGCCGTCCAGGCGTCCTCCGGACTCTGCGCGGGACGCTCGGCGCAGCCCAGCCAGCCCTCGCCCTCGGCGCGCAGGTAGCCGCCCTCCTCCAGCTGGCGCAACCAGTGGCGCAGCAGGCGCTGGCGCGCCTCGGCGATACCCAGGCGCTGGCACAGGGTGGCGAAGTCCAGCGGCGTCGCACTGGCGAACAGACCGCTGCCGGCCAGCCAGGCGGCCAACGAGGCGAGGCAGGCACGGTCGAGTGCGGCCACCGCCGCGGCGATGCCCTCCTCGCTGCCCCAGTCGCGGCGCAAGGCCTGGGCCGCCCGCTGGCGCACCGCGTCGAGCGCCGTGCGCGGATCCTCGCCAGCCTCCGCCGGCGCATGCAGGGTGACGAAGCTGGCCAGGCTGCGCTCGTGGGTCTCGCCGAGCACCACGGTGGCCGCCAGGTTGACCTGCGGATGGGCGCACAGCGCGGCGTCCAGCTCGGCCAGTTCGATGCGGTGGCCGCGAATCTTCACCTGGTCGTCCTCGCGACCGAGGAACTCGATGCTGCCGTCGGCCAGGTAGCGGCCGAGGTCGCCGGTGCGATACAGGCGACGGCCATCGGGGTGACGGACGAAGCGTTCGGCGGTGCGCTGCGGATCGCCGGCGTAGCCGAGCGCCAGGCCCACCCCGCCGATATGGATCTCGCCGCGCACGCCCAGCGGGCAGCGCCGCCCGCGGGTATCCAGGACTTCCACGCTCTGCCCACGCAGGGCACGGCCATAAGGGATGCTGGCCAGCTCGGTGTGCTGCGGGCGGATCGGCTGCTCGATCGACCAGATCGCCGCCTCGGTGGCGCCGCCAAGGCTGAACAGCGCGCTGTCCGGCCAGCGCCGCCACCAGCGGGTCGGCAGGCTGACCGGAATCCAGTCACCGGACCAGAGCACGCAGCGCGGTCCCGGCAGGTGGCGTTGCGGCTCGCTCTCCAGGTAATCGATGAGCATCTGGCCCTGGGCCGGCACCGAGTTCCACAGGGTGATGGCGTGGCGTTCCAGCAGTTCCGCCCAATGCGAAGGATCGCTGCCGCGCGCCGGGTCCGGCAGGACCACCTGGGCCCCCATCGCGGTGGCGCCGAAGAAGTCGTAGACCGAGAGGTCGAAGCTCAGCTCGGCGAGGCCGAGGACGCGGTCGTTGGCGTCGACGCCGTAGCGCTGGTTGATGTCGAGCAGCGTGTTGCTCACCGCTGCATGGCTGAGCATCACGCCCTTGGGCGTGCCGGTGGAGCCGGAGGTGTAGATCACGTAGGCGAGGTCGTCCGCCGCCACCTCCGCCGCGGGCGGTGGCGGCCAGGCGCTGTCGGCGGCCAGCCGGTCGATGGCCACGCAGGCGCAGCCGACGTCCGGGACATCGCTTTCCAGGCAGACCAGCGCGACCACTTCGGCGCTGGCGAGGATCGCCTGGCGCCGCAGCGGCGGCTGGCGGATGTCCACCGGCACATAGGCGGCACCGGCCTGGAGGATGCCGATCACCGCGACCAATTGCGCGGCGCTTTTCGGCAGCATCACCGCGACCCGCCGGCCACGGCCCGCGCCGTGCGCTTCCAGGACGCGGCGCAGGGCGCTGGCGTGCTGGGCGACCTGGCGATAGCTGTAGCTGCCGGCGGCATCGTGGATCACCGTGGCGTCGGGGGTCAGCAGGGCACGCTCGGCGAAACCGGCGGCGATGCTCCGGGCACTACCGGGCAACGCCTGCGGCGGCGCCTCGACGGGTTCCGTGGCATCACCGTCGGTCCAGGCGCGCGGGCTCTGCGCCAGGCGCCGGAGCTGCCCGACGAAGTCGTCGAACATGGCTTCCGCCTGGCCCTCGGGGAACAACCCGAGGCGTACGTCCCAGCCGATCTCCAGGCCGCCGAACTGGTCGGTGACCTGGCAGTCCAGCCAGACCTGCGGGGTCTGGCTGATCATGTAGCGTGGCGCGCGCGGCGCCTCGCCATCGCCGAGCAGGCGCTGCACGCTGCCGATGCCACTGGTGAACACCACCGGCATCAGGTCGGCGCCGCGACCGCGCCGGCGCGCCAGTTCGCGCAGCAGGTCGACGCCGCTGAAGGTCGGGTGGTCGAGGTCGTCGAACATCTGCTCGCCGATGCGTCGGGCACGCTCGACGAAACTGTCGCCGTGGCGGCTGTCCACCGCCAGCAGGCTGAGCGCGGTGAAGTCACCGAGCACCTGCGCCAGCTGCGGATGCAGCGGCGGCCGGTTGAGTACCGTCAGGTTGAGACAGAACGCCGGTGCCTGGCTCCAGCGACCGATGGTCTCGGCGAAGGCTGCCAGGGCCACGCCGGCAGCGCTCAGGCCGTGTTCGCCGGCGCGCGCGCCGAGCGCCTGCCAGGCGGCCTCGTCGAGGCGCGCGTGGAAGTGCCGGAAGCGCGTGGACCGGGTGTCCGGCTGCGCCCGCAGCGGCAGGTCGGGACGCCCCGGCAGCGCGTCGAGGCGCGCCAGCCACCAGTCGCGGTCGCGCTGCCAGGCCGGCGACTGGCGTCGACGCTGCTCGACGCCGACATAGTCGCGGAAGGTCGCCTCCAGCGGTTCCGCCGTCCATTGCGGATCGAGATAGCGGCGGCGCCATTCGCCAAGCAGCAATTGCAGGCTGGCGTAGTCGACCAGGGTGAAATCCACCGAGCAGTGCAGCACGCAGGCATCCTGGCCGATACTCAGCTCGGGGCGCAGAACCGGCCACTGGTCGAGCGCCGCGCAGGCGTGGTCGAGGCGTTCGCGGACCCGCTCCAGGTGCGCCTGGAAAGCGGCCTCGTCGAGCCCCGCGCAGGCATGTACGGTCAGCCGCTGCCAGGGCACCTCGGGCAGCACGCGCTGCCAGGCGTTGTCCTCGATCACCGCGCGCAGCATCGGGTGGCGCTCGACCATGGCGTTCCAGGCCGCCTCCAGGCGCGCCGGATCGGTGTCGGCCGGCCAGTCGTACTCGGCGTACAGCTGGCAGGCGTTACCGCCGTAGTCGAAGGCCGCCTGGCGGCCCAGCACGTAGGCGGCCTGCACCGGGGTCAGCGGGAAGCGCTGGTGGGCCAGGTCGGGTTCGGCGCGCCAGCCAGGGCCGCCCTCCAGGTGTTCCAGCAGAGCCTCGCGCTCGGCCCGCAGGCGCTCGGCGAGGCCGGCGTCGAGGGCGCCCTGAGGGGCGCGATAGCGCAGGCGGCCCGCCTCGCTCCAGAGTTCGATGCGCCGGCTGCGGCAGGTTTCCAGCAGTTCGCCGAGGCTCATAGCACGCCCTCTTCCAGTTGGGTTTCCTCGATTTCGACGGTCTGCGCCTGCAAGTGGCGGGCAAGACCGGCCAGGGTCGGCTGGCGATAGAAGTCGGCCATGCCCAGGCGTACGCCGAAACGCTCACGTATGCCGGCCAGCAGGCGGGTCGCCAGCAGGCTGTCGCCGCCGAGGCTGAAGAAGCTCGCCTCGCGACGACGCACCGGGCGTTTGAGGACCGCTTCCCAGCACTCGGCCAGCGCCTGCTCATGGGCTTCCAGCGGCTCCTCCGCCGAGGGCTCGTCACGACACTCGCCGAGTGCGCGGGTCATGCTCTCGGCCAGGCGGCGACGATCGACCTTGCCATTGCCGTTCAACGGCAGGCTTGGCAGGCACCACAGGCGTTCGGGCCGCATCGCCTGGGGCAGGCGTTGCTCCAGACCGGCCTGGAGCGCGGCGGCGTCGAGACCGAGCCCCGGCGCCAGCGCCTCGACCAGGGCGATCCGTTCGCTGCGCCACAGGCAACGCGGCGCCAGTCCCGCAGCGGCGAGATCGGCCAACAGGCCCGGCAGCTCCGCCAGGCGCAGCGGCCGGTCGTCGAGCAAGGCCGCACCGAGCAGCGCCAGTGGCGACTCGCATAGCAGGTCCACCAGCAACAAGCGGCCCTGCGGGCGCAGCAGCGCCGCCGCCAGCGCCAGGCCTTCGCGGCTGGCCTCGTAGGCGTGCAGCGCGGCGAAGCTGATCACCCGGTCGTAGCGACCGAGGTGCTCGGCAGATAGCAGGCCGTCATCCAGCGCCTGCACCGCAATCCGTTCCGGCAAGCGGGTGGCGGCGGCGTCGAGGAGGACGCGGCTGCGTTCGAAGAGGGTCAGTTCCAGCCCCGGGCGCAACAGCGAGGCCATGCCCTGGTCGAGCCAGAGCCCGGCGCGGGTATCCAGCACCGCCACCCGCAGGCGTTCGCCGGCTGCCGGCGTCGGCAGCGCTTCGAGCAGGCGCGCCAGGGCCTCGCGGCCGTCCGGCAGGCGCGCGGCCACCGCCTGCGGCGCCAGCCAGGGATCGAGGAGCAGCGCGGCCGGCGCCTGTTCGCCGGCGAGCAGGCCGCGCAGAGCGTTGCCCATCGCGGTCAGCCCCGCGGCCTGCCAGCCGAGCCGGCGCAACGCCTCGTCGAGCGGCGGCAGCGCGCTGGCGGCGGAGTCCGCTAGCCAGTCCAGCCAGCGCCGGCGCAAACCGTCGTCTAGCTCCAGCGGCGCCTCCAGCAGCGCGCCGAGGATTTCCCGGGTGAGTACCGCCTCGGCCTCTGCCAGGCCGGCGAAGGGCTGTGCGGCCGGTAGTTCCATGGAGCCTTCGGCCCGTGGCGCCAGGCGCGGTACCAGCACCGCGCCGAGGCTCGCCACGCCACCGCCGAGCACCGCCGCGCAGGCGCTCTCCACGCCAGTCTGGGCGCACAGCGCGGCCTCCACCTCGCCCAACTCGATGCGCTGGCCGCGCACTTTCACCTGCTGGTCGACCCGACCGAGGAATTCCAGGGTACCGTCGCCCCAGTAGCGACCGCGATCGCCGGTGCGATACCAGCGGCCCTGGGCATCGTGGACGAAGCGCCGGGCGCTGAGTTCGGGATCGTTGCGATAACCGCGGGCCAGGCTGGCGCCGCCGATCCATAGCTCGCCGACCACCAGGTCCGGCACGTCGCGCCCGTGGGTGTCGACCACCCGGTAGGCCTGTCCCGGCAATGCCCGGCCGTAGGGAATCGAACGCCAGTGCGGCGGCACCGTATCGACGCTCTGCAGGTTCGACCAGATGCCCGCTTCGGTAGCGCCACCCAGCACATGCAGGCGGCAGCCTTCGGCACAACGTGGGCGCAGGCGGCCGGGCAGGTCCAGGGCCACCCAGTCGCCGGACAGCAGCACCGCCCGCAGACTGCGATAGTCGGCCTGGCTCGCCGGCAGGCTGAGGGCCATCTCCAGCAAGGCCGGCGCCGAGTTCCACAGGCTCACCGCATGCCGCTGGATAGCCTCCGCCCAGGCAGCGGCATCGCGCGCCTGTTCCTGGGCCGGCAGGACCAGGCTGGCACCGGCGCCGAGGCCGCCGAACAGGTCGAAGACCGACAGATCGAAGTCCAGCGCGGAGACCGCCAGCAAGCGGTCCGCTGCGTCCACCCGCAGCAGGTCGAGCAGCGCGTCGATGGTATTGATCGCCGCCGCGTGGCTGACCTCGACGCCCTTGGGCACCCCGGTGGAGCCCGAGGTGTAGATCACATAGGCGCTGGCCTGCGGCGCCAGCGGCGCGGGGGCGGCCAGCGCCGGGCCGCGCAGCAGGCGCTGGACATCCAGGCGCGGCGGCAAGGCCTGCGGATCGTCCTCCTCGGTGATCGCCAGGCATACCCCGGCGGCCTCTTCGATCAGGCGCCGCCGTGCGGGCGGCTGGTCGATGTCCAGCGGCACGTAGCAGGCGCCTGCGGCGAGCACACCGAATACCGCCGCGACCTGCTGCGGTCCGCGCGGCAGGCTGACCTCGACCGCGTCGCCGGGGCGCACCCCGGCTTCGCGCAGGCCGCCGGCGATGCGCAGCGCACGCTCGGCCAGTTCGCCGCGGGTGACACGTTGGTCGCGATAGAGCAGCGCGTCAGCATCCGGCGCCTCGGCGGCGCGAAGGAAGAAGTCGCGATGCAGGGTGCGCGCCGTGGCGCATGCCGGCTGGCCGTTGAGCAGGGCCCGGCGCGCCTGCTGCGCCCAGGGCAACGGCAGATCGGCGGGCTGCTCCCAGGCGCTGTCGCAGAGACGCTGGAGCAGCCCCACGTAGGCTTCGAACATGGTTTCCGGCAGACCTTCGGGGAACAGGCCGACGACGCTGTCCCAGGCCAGCAGGATACCGTCGCCCACCCGGTAGAGCTGGTGGTCGAGCCAGACCTGCGGGGTCTGCGAGAGCATGTCGTGGAGATCGCCGAAAGCGTCGCGGAAGGCCGCCGGGACGAAGCCCTCCTCGCCCAGGTTGCTGGCGAACACCACCGGCGCCGAGCGCGGCTGGCCCCGCCGGCGCGCCTCGCGGAGCACCTCCAGGGCGGGGAATGCGGCGTGGTCGATGGCTCCGTGGAGGTTGCGCTGGAAGCTCTTCACCGCCTCGGCGAAGGACACCCCGGCCTGCATCCGGCACTCCAGCAGCAAGAGGGTGGTGAAGTCGGCGATCACTTCGCCGATACGCGGGTCGTCGGCATGCCGATCGAACAACGGCACGTTGAGGAGAAATTCCGCGGTTTCGCTCCAGCGCGCCAGGACCAGCGCGAAGGTGCAGCCGAACACGCTGGACAAGGTCACGCCATGCTGCGCGGCAAGACGCTCCAGGCGCCGGCTCTCGCCGGCGGAAAGCTGGAATGCCAGGCGCCGGGTGCGCGGCTGGCGGATGCTTTCCGGCGCGCAGGCCAACGGCAGGGCCGGCGCGTCCGGCAAGCGCGGCAGGCGTTCCAGCCAGTAGTCGCGGGCCCGCGCCGCGGCCTCGGCGCGTTGCGCCGCACGGCGCGCCAGGTAGTCGGCGAAATGCAGCGCCGGCGGCTCCGCCAGGCGCTCCGGCGCCAGGTAGGCAACGCCCAGTTCGGCCAGCAGCAGGCGCAGGCTTTCGACATCGGCGGCAAGCAGGTCGAGACTCAGCCAGAGGCGATCCTCGCCGCCCGGCATGCGCACCAGCCCGAGCAGGAACACCTGGCCACGCTCCACCGCCAGGCATTCATGGGCGCGCCAGTCGCGCAGCGCCTGCCAGTCGCGCTCGGCCTCGTCCACCTGCAAGGTGCGCCAGTCCTGCAGGTCGAAGCAGGACAGCGGCGGCGTCGGAAGGATCTGCTGGCGACCGTCGAAGAAGCGCGCCCGCAGCATCGGGTGGCGTTGACGCACGCACTCCGCCGCCGCGGCCAGGCGCTGCGGGTCGACATCCCGCGCGCGGAATTCCAGGAAGGCATGGCAGCTGACGTTGCCCAGCACCTCGCCGGCGCCACGTCCCAGCCAGTAGGCCTGCTGCACGGAAGACAGCTCGAACGGCTGGTCGCGATCCTGCGCCGCCGGCAGCGCGACCGTTGCCGGGGCGGACAGCCGGTCCGCGCAGGCCAGCAGGTCGAGCCAGGCCCCCAGGCAGGGGCGCTGCGCCAACTGGGCGAAGTCCAGCGTCGAGCCACGCGCGCGCAGGCGTTCCTGCAGGTACATCAGGCGGATCGAGTCGAGGCCGCAGCCCAGCAGGTCGTCGTCGTCCGCCAGGGCGCGCACGTCGGCAAGCGGTTCACCGAGCAGGTCGGCGAGCTGCTCGGTCAGCCAGTCGCGCAGGGCGGTACGGGAATCGGGGGGCAGATCCATGGGGGCTCCCTAGGGCAAGCATCTGAGGTCGGTTGCCAGTTCCTGGCAACGATTATCAAATGCGACCTTATCTCACTTGACTGGGAGGCCTGGCCGGCAATGCTTTAGACAGCCGGACTGTTTCGTTAGATGCAGCGTCATCCCGCAGCGGCGACACCCCTCCCGTGGCCGGGTCGGGGGTCGTCGCGGAGACTCAGCGGATCTCGCTGGGGGAGATGCCGTAGCGCTTGCGGAAAGCGATGGAGAAATGCGCCGGGCTGTAGCCCACCCGGTAGGCCACCGTGGAGACGTTCGCCTCTTCGTCGCAGAGCATCCGGTGCGCCTCGCGCAGGCGGTATTCCTGCAGGTAGCCGAATACGCTGGCGCCGAACACCTTGCGGAAGCCGGCGGTCAGCTTGCGCGGGTTCATGCCCACGCGGCTGGCCAGCGTGTCCAGCGACGGTGGTTCCTGCAAGGCGCCGACCAGCAGGTCGCGGGCGGCGTGGATGCGCTCGACCTCCGAGCAGGTGATGCGCGGCTCCTCGACGGGGCGCCCCTCGCCGGAAAGGAACTGGGCGCTGAGCGCGGCCAACTCCAGGGCCTTGCCGCCGAGGTAGAGATCGCGGGTCGGACCGAGCATCTGGCAGGTGGCGATCTGCGAGGCCAACGCCTGCATCGCCCGCGGCGCCGGGCAGCTCATGATCCGCGGATCGCCGCCGGGACGGCGTATCAGTTGCTCGGGCAGCCAGCCGAGGCGGCTGTCCAGGGCTTCGACGCCGAGCTGGACGATGGTGTAGCGCAACGGCTTGTCGGTGCCGTAGATCTGCGCCGAGGTGAAGTCGCCGTCGTTGGCGATGGTGCACAGGCTCGGCCCCTCGATGAGGTGCTCGGGCTGGCCGGGGATCCGGCAGCGCAACTGGCCGCTCTGCACGAGGATCAGGCGCAGGCCGCGCTCCAGCGGTTCCTCGAACCAGTCCTCGCTGGCCGAACAGAAGGTTCCGGTCACCAGCTTCATGTTCGGATCGATGTGCGCGATGCCGGGCCGGTTGCCCGGTGCCGGCGCGGCGGCATCGGCCTGTGGCGGAGCAATGATGGTGATGGTCATCAGGTTTTCCTGTAGCCCGGGCGCTGCCGACGCGGCGACGCCTTCCTGGATACGTGGGGGCAGGGGGACTTTTTAGCGGAGATGGACAAAGCGCCCTGCACTCCGCCCCTGCAGCGAATGAAAAAGCCCCGCAATCGAAAGGCGCGGGCTTGCGCGGTCCCTGCCGCCCGCCAATGATAATAAATCTCATTTCCCAGCAATGGCAATCGACCGCATCCACGGAGATCGCATGACTTCCTCGCCCGTCACCCCATCGGCCGTCGACGACGCCCCCGACTGGCCCGCCGCCTTCGTCCGCCGCTATCTCGACGCCGGCCACTGGCAGGACCGGAGCTTCGCCGAAGCCCTGGCCGCCAGCGCCGCGCGCCATCCGCAGCGGATCGCGCTATGCGACGACGACCAGCGGCTCAGCTATGCCGACCTGCTCCAGCGCTGCCGCCGCCTGGCAGCCGGACTGCGCCAGGCCGGCCTCGCACATGGCGACACGGTGGTGCTGCACCTGCCCAACGGCATCGCCTTCGTCGAGACCTGCTTCGCCCTGTTCCAGCTCGGCGTACGCCCGGTGCTCGCCCTCCCCGCCCATCGCCAGCATGAGATCAGCGGTTTCTGCCGCTTCGCCGAGGCCAAGGCCTACATCGGCGCCGAACGGATCGACGGCTTCGACCCACGGCCGATGGCCCGTGAGCTGCTCGCCAGCGGCGCCTGCCGGATGGCGCTGATCCACGGCGAGGCCGAGGCGCCGCTGCAAGCGCTGGCACCGCTGTACCAGGCCGACGCGCTGGAAGACTGCGCCGCCCGCGCCGAGGATATCGCCTGCTTCCAGTTGTCCGGCGGCACCACCGGCACGCCGAAGCTGATTCCCCGGCGTCATCGCGAGTATCTCTACAACGTCCGCGCCAGCGCCGAGGTCTGCGGCTTCGACGAGCACACGGTGTACCTCACCGGCTTGCCGATGGCGCACAACTTCACCCTCTGCTGCCCCGGAGTGATCGGCACGCTGCTGGCCGGCGGCCGCGTGGTGGTCAGCCAGCGCGCCGATCCCGAGCATTGCTTCGCCC
Source organism: Pseudomonas sp. KBN12P06040 (assembly GCF_037574965.1). Classification (NCBI taxonomy): domain Bacteria; kingdom Pseudomonadati; phylum Pseudomonadota; class Gammaproteobacteria; order Pseudomonadales; family Pseudomonadaceae; genus Pseudomonas; species Pseudomonas sp. KBN12P06040. The sequence continues at coordinate 801,352 of NZ_JBBELS010000001.1, read as the reverse complement.
TGATCGCCCGTGAACGGGTCACCCACACCGCCCTGGTACCGCCGCTGGCGATGCTCTGGCTGGATGCCCAGGAAAGCCGCCGCGCCGATCTATCCAGCCTGCGTCTGCTCCAGGTCGGCGGTTCCAGGCTCGGCAGCAGTGCCGCGCAACGCGTCGAACCGGTGCTCGGCTGCCAGTTGCAACAGGTGCTGGGAATGGCCGAGGGGCTGATCTGCTACACCCGCCTGGACGATCCGCCCGAGCGCGTATTGCATACCCAGGGCCGGCCGCTGTCGCCGGACGACGAAGTGCGGGTGGTCGACGCCGAGGGCCGCGAGGTCGGCCCCGGCGAGGTCGGCGAACTGACCGTGCGCGGTCCCTACACCATCCGCGGCTACTACCGCCTGCCCGAACACAACGCCAAGGCCTTCAGCGCGGACGGCTTCTACCGCACCGGCGACCGGGTCAGCCGCGACAAGGACGGCTACCTGGTGGTGGAGGGCCGCGACAAGGACCAGATCAACCGCGGCGGCGAGAAGATCGCTGCGGAAGAGGTGGAGAACCTGCTGATCGCCCATCCGCAGGTGCACGACGCCACCGTCGTGGCGATGCCCGACAGCCTGCTCGGCGAGCGCACCTGTGCCTTCGTCATCCCGCGCCAGCCGGCACCCTCGGCGCTGAAGCTGAAGCAATACCTGCACGCCTGCGGGCTGGCCGCGTTCAAGGTGCCGGACCGCATCGAGCTGGTTCCGGCCTTCCCCCAGACCGGCATCGGCAAGATCAGCAAGAAGGACCTGCGCGAGCGCCTGCGCCGCGAGCTGGAGGCCCGCGCATGAGCGCCGCCTGGGTCCGGCCGTTCCGCCTGACGCCGATGCCGCGCCTGCGCCTGGCCTGCTTCCCCCATGCAGGCGGCAGCGCCAGCTTCTTCCGTAGCTGGAGCGAACGCCTGCCGCCAGACATCGACCTGCTTGCCCTGCAGTACCCGGGCCGCGAGGACCGCTTCAACGAGGCGCCGGCTACCCGCCTGGAAGACCTCGCCGACGGCGCCGCCCTCGCCCTGCGCGATTTCGCCGACGCGCCCCTGGCGCTGTTCGGCCACAGTCTCGGCGCGGCGCTGGCCTACGAAACCGCCCTGCGCCTGGAAAGCGCCGGCGCGCCGCTGCGCCACCTGTTCGTCTCCGCCCATCCGGCACCGCACCGGCAACGCGGCGGCGCATTGCACCGCGGCGACGAGGCGGCGCTGCTGGAGGACGTCCGCCGCCAGGGTGGCGCCAGCGAGCTACTCGAGGACGCCGACCTGCGCGCGCTGTTCCTGCCGATCCTGCGCGCCGACTACCAGGCGATCGAGACCTACCGACGGGCGCAGCCCATCGCCCTAGCCTGCGCCCTCGACGTCCTCCTCGGCGAGCACGACGAGGAAGTCAGCGCGGCCGAGGCGCAGGCCTGGAGCGACGCCAGCCGGACTCCCGCCAGGCTGCGGCGCTTTCCTGGCGGGCACTTCTACCTGAGCGAGGGGCGCGACGCGGTGATCGAGCACCTGCTGCGCCGCCTCGCACATCCCGACGCCCTTTCCCGAGAGGTTGCATGATGAAAACTCCCGAAGACTGCACCGGCCTGGCGGACATCCGCGAGGCCATCGACCGGATCGACCTGGATATCGTCCAGGCCCTCGGCCGCCGCATGGACTACGTCAAGGCGGCGTCGCGCTTCAAGGCCAGCGAGGCGGCGATTCCGGCGCCCGAGCGGGTCGCCGCGATGCTCCCCGAGCGCGCCCGCTGGGCCGAGGAAAACGGACTCGACGCGCCCTTCGTCGAGGGACTGTTCGCGCAGATCATCCACTGGTACATCGCCGAGCAGATCAAGTACTGGCGCCAGACACGGGGTGCCGCATGAGCCGGCTGGCCCCCCTGAGCCAGTGCCTGCACGCCTTGCGCGGCACCTTCCAGCGCGCCATCGGCCAGGCGCAGGCGCTCGATCGTCCGGTGCTGGTGGCGGCGTCGTTCGAGATCGACCCATTGGACCCGCTGCAGGTATTCGGTGCCTGGGACGACCGGCAAACGCCCTGCCTGTACTGGGAACAGCCCGAGCTGGCGTTTTTCGCCTGGGGCTGCGCCCTGGAGCTGCAAGGCCACGGCGAACAGCGCTTCGCCCGGATCGAGGAAAACTGGCAATTGCTCTGCGCCGACGCCGTGGTCGAGGGCCCGCTGGCGCCGCGCCTGTGCGGCGGATTCCGCTTCGATCCGCGCGGCCCGCGCGAGGAACACTGGCAAGCCTTCGCCGATGCCAGCCTGATGCTCGCCGGCATCACCGTGCTGCGCGAGGGCGAACGCTACCGGGTACTCTGCCAACACCTGGCCAAGCCCGGCGAAGATGCCCTGGCCCTGGCCGCCTACCACTGCTCGGCGCTACTGCGCCTGAGGCAGCCGGCCAGGCGCCGGCCCTCGGGGCCGACCGCTGGCGCGCAGGGCGACGCTTCGGCGCTGGAGCGCAGGCAATGGGAAGCCAAGGTGAGCGACGCGGTAAGCAGTGTCCGCCAGGGACGCTTCGGCAAGGTCGTGCTGGCCCGCACCCAGGCCCGGCCTCTCGGCGACATCGAGCCGTGGCAGGTCATCGAACACCTGCGTCTGCAACATGCCGACGCCCAGCTGTTCGCCTGTCGCCGCGGCAACGCCTGCTTCCTCGGCGCCTCCCCGGAACGCCTGGTCCGCATTCGCGCCGGCGAGGCACTCACCCATGCCCTGGCCGGGACCATCGCCCGCGGCGGCGATGCCCAGGAAGATGCGCGGCTCGGACAGGCCCTGCTGGACAGCGCCAAGGACAGGCACGAACACCAGTTGGTGGTGGAGGCGATCCGTACGGCCCTGGAACCCTTCAGCGAGGTACTGGAAATCCCCGATGCGCCCGGCCTGAAACGACTGGCGCGAGTCCAGCACCTGAACACGCCGATCCGCGCCCGCCTCGCCGACGCAGGCGGCATCCTGCGGCTGCTGCAGGCGCTGCATCCGACCCCCGCGGTGGGCGGCTACCCACGCAGCGCGGCGCTGGACTACATCCGCCAGCACGAAGGGATGGACCGTGGCTGGTACGCCGCGCCGCTGGGCTGGCTCGACGGCGAAGGCAACGGCGATTTCCTGGTGGCGCTGCGCTCGGCCCTGCTCACGCCGGGCCGGGGCTACCTGTTCGCCGGCTGCGGTCTGGTAGGCGATTCGGAACCGGCCCACGAGTATCGCGAAACCTGCCTTAAGCTCAGTGCCATGCGGGACGCTCTGTCCGCCATAGGCGGCCTGGACGAAGTGCCCTTGCAGCGCGGCGTCGCCTGAAAACGAAGACCCCCTGCGGCCCGAGGGCGGCAGGGGGTCTTCGAAGGTCTGCCCGTGGCGCGGACGGGCCACGCCGCAAGGGCGTTGCTTAGAACGGAATGTCGTCGTCGAAGCTGTCGTAGTCCTGGGCCGGTTGCGGCGCCGGTTGCTGCTGCGGGGCCGGACGCGACTGTTGCTGCGGGGCCTGCTGCGGGCGCTGCATGGGCTCGCGCGGGGCGCGCTGCGAATCGTCGCCGGAGGGGCGGCCGCCGAGCAACTGCATGTTGCCGTTGATGTCGACCACGATCTCGGTGGTGTAGCGATCCTGACCATCCTGGCCCTGCCACTTGCGGGTGCGCAGGCTGCCTTCGACGTAGACCTGGGAACCCTTGCGCAGGTACTCGCCGGCGATCTCCGCCAGGCGGCCGAAGAACACCACGCGGTGCCATTCGGTGCGCTCCTGTTGCTGGCCGGTCTGCTTGTCCTTCCAGCTCTCGCTGGTGGCGAGGGTGATGTTGGTCACCGCATTGCCGTTGGGCATGTAGCGGGTTTCCGGGTCACCACCGACGTTACCAACCAGAATGACTTTGTTAACCCCACGGGCCATGACGTTCTCCTAAGGTTCAGCATCCGCCCGGCGCGGCCTGGGCCAGGCGCTCGAGGGCGGTGCGATCCACTTGTTGGGTATCCACTTTGACATAGGCGGCGGCCTCCTCGGCCACCACCACGGCGTCTGCCACACCGGGCAACGCCCTGAATCGCTGGACCAGCACCGCGTCCTGCAGCGCGGCGGGCGCGAGCGGCAGGCGAATGCTGGTCACATAAGGCGGTTCGCGCATGGTAACAGCAATCGCCAGCCAGAGGGCAGCGAGCACCGCGCATCCGATGAACACCATGCTCAGCCCGCCGTGCTGGAACATCCAGCCGCCGAGGATGCCGCCCAGCGCCGCGCCGAGGAATTGGCTGGTGGAATACACCCCCATCGCCGTGCCCTTGCCGCCGGCCGGCGAGACCTTGCTGACCAGCGACGGCAACGAGGCTTCGAGCAGGTTGAAGGCAGTGAAGAACACCACCGTGCCGACCACCAGCATGGCCAGGCTGTGACCGAAGACCAGGAAGAACAGTTCGCAGGCCAGCAGGGTCGCCACCGCGCCGGTCAGCACGCGCTTCATGCGACGCTTCTTCTCGGCGTAGATGATGAACGGCACCATGCCGAAGAAACCGACCAGCAGCGCGGTCAGGTAGACCCACCAGTGCTGCTCCTTGGGCAGGCCACCCTCGTGCACCAGCGCCAGCGGCAAGGCGACGAAGCTGGCCATGAGGATGGCGTGGAGGATCAGGATGCCGGCGTCCAGGCGCAGCAGGTCGCCGTGCTTCAGGGTCGGCAGCAGGGCCTGGCGCGCCACGCTGGATTCGCGGTGCTGGGTCATGTGGTCCGGCTGTGGGACGAAGAACAGGATCAGCAGCAAGCCGACCAGCGCCATCCCGGCGGTGAACCAGAACAGCCCATGCAGGCCGAACAGATGGGTCAGCACCGGGCCGAGCACCATGGCCACGGCGAAGGAGACGCCGATGCTCATGCCGATCATCGCCATCGCCTTGGTCCGGTGCTGCTCGCGGGTGAGGTCGGAGAGCAGCGCCATCACCGCCGCCGAGATCGCCCCGGCGCCCTGCAGGACGCGGCCGGCGATCACCCCCCAGATGGAGTCGGCATTGGCCGCGAGGGCCGCGCCGGCGGCGAAGATCAGCAGCCCGACGACGATCACCGGGCGCCGGCCGATGCGGTCGGAAATGGTCCCGAAGGGAATCTGCAGGATCGCCTGGGTCAGGCCATAGGCGCCGATGGCCAGGCCGATCAGCGCCGGGGTCGCGCCGGCCAGGTCCTGGCCGTAGGTGGCCAGCACCGGCAGGACCATGAACATGCCGAGCATGCGGAAGGCGAATACCAGTGACAGCCCGACGGCCGCTCGCGTTTCGGTACCGCTCATCCGCTCAGTATGTGAGTCGTGCATAACACCCTCATGGAAGAAACCGCTGCAGGGCAAGGCCTCATGCCCCTGCCAATGGCGCCGCCGCCCGCTCCTGGGCGGCCGGGGCAATGCCCGCGCCGGAAAAATGCCGCGCATTCTACCAGTCCGCCCCCTCGCGGCACAGGCGCGCCACTTTGCCGCGCGCTAGCGGCCAGCCGTATAATCAGCGGTTTTCGCCCGCCATGCGAGGCCGCTGTGGATAAGATCCTGATTCGTGGGGCGCGTACCCACAACCTGAAGAACGTCGACCTCACACTGCCACGCGACAAACTGATCGTGATCACCGGTCTTTCCGGTTCCGGCAAGTCTTCCCTGGCTTTCGACACGCTCTATGCGGAAGGCCAGCGGCGCTACGTGGAATCCCTCTCGGCCTACGCCCGGCAGTTCCTGTCGATGATGGAGAAGCCGGACGTGGACACCATCGAAGGGCTGTCGCCGGCGATTTCCATCGAACAGAAGTCCACTTCCCACAACCCACGCTCCACCGTGGGTACGATCACCGAGATCTACGACTACCTGCGCCTGCTTTATGCCCGCGTCGGTACCCCGCGCTGCCCGGACCACGACATCCCGCTGGAGGCGCAGACCGTCAGCCAGATGGTCGACCAGGTCCTGGCCCTGCCGGAAGGCAGCAAGCTGATGCTGCTGGCGCCGGTGATCCGCGAGCGCAAGGGCGAGCACCTGGCGGTGTTCGACGAGATGCGCGCGCAGGGTTTCGTCCGCGCCCGGGTCGACGGCAAGCTCTACGAACTCGACGAAGTGCCGAAGCTGGATAAGCAGAAGAAGCACAGCATCGATGTGGTGGTGGACCGCTTCAAGGTTCGCGCGGACCTCCAGCAACGCCTGGCCGAGTCGTTCGAGACCGCCCTGTCCCTGGCCGACGGTATCGCCCTGGTAGCACCGATGGACGAGGACGAGGATGTCGAGGAGATCATCTTCTCGGCGCGCTTCGCCTGCCCGGTCTGCGGCCACTCGATCAGCGAGCTGGAACCCAAGCTGTTCTCCTTCAACAACCCGGCCGGCGCTTGTCCGACCTGCGACGGCCTCGGCGTGAAGCAATTCTTCGACGCGCGCCGGGTGGTCAACGGCGAGTTGACCCTGGCCGAGGGCGCGATCCGCGGCTGGGACCGGCGCAACGTCTATTACTTCCAGATGCTCGGTTCGCTGGCCCAGCATTACGGCTTCAGCCTGGAAGAACCCTTCGACGAACTCGGCGCCGAACACCAGAAGGTGGTGCTCTACGGCTCCGGCCGGGAAAACGTCGACTTCCGCTATCTCAACGACCGCGGCGACATCGTCAAGCGTTCGCACCCCTTCGAGGGCATCCTGCCGAACCTTGAGCGGCGCTACCGCGAGACCGAGTCGGCCACGGTCCGCGAGGAGCTGGCCAAGTTCCTCAGCACCCAGCCCTGCCCGGATTGCCACGGTACCCGCCTGCGCCGCGAGGCGCGGCATGTGTGGGTCGGCGACCGGACGCTGCCGGCGATCACCGCGATGCCGGTCGGCGAAGCCTGCGAGTATGCCGCCGGACTCAGCCTGACCGGCCGCCGTGGCGAGATCGCGGCGAAGATCCTCAAGGAAATCCGCGACCGCCTGCAATTCCTGGTCAACGTCGGCCTCGACTACCTGACCCTCGACCGCAGCGCCGACACCCTGTCCGGCGGCGAAGCCCAGCGCATCCGCCTGGCCAGCCAGATCGGCGCCGGCCTGGTGGGAGTGATGTACATCCTCGATGAACCCTCGATCGGCCTGCACCAACGCGACAACGAACGCCTGCTCGGCACCCTCACCCACCTGCGCAACCTCGGCAACACGGTGATCGTGGTCGAGCACGACGAGGACGCGATCCGACTCGCCGACTACGTCGTCGACATCGGTCCGGGGGCCGGCGTGCACGGCGGCCAGGTAGTGGCGGAAGGTACGCCCGACCAGGTGATGAACCACCCCGACTCGCTGACCGGCAAGTACCTTTCCGGGCGCAAGAAAATCGCGGTTCCGGCCAAGCGCACCCCGCGCGACAAGAAGAAGCTGCTGAAGCTGAAAGGCGCCCGCGGCAACAACCTGCAGAACGTCAACCTGGAAATCCCGGTCGGCCTGTTCACCTGCATCACCGGGGTCTCGGGCTCCGGCAAGTCGACGCTGATCAACAACACCCTGTTCCCGATCACCGCCACCGCGCTGAACGGCGCGACTACCCTGGAAGTGGCGCCGTACGACTCGTTCGACGGCCTGCAGCACCTGGACAAGGTGGTCGACATCGACCAGAGCCCGATCGGTCGTACCCCGCGCTCCAACCCGGCGACCTATACCGGCCTGTTCACGCCGATCCGCGAACTGTTCTCCGGCGTGCCGGAGGCCCGCTCGCGCGGCTACGGTCCCGGCCGCTTCTCGTTCAACGTCAAGGGCGGCCGTTGCGAGGCCTGCCAGGGCGACGGCGTGATCAAGGTGGAGATGCACTTCCTGCCGGACATCTACGTTCCCTGCGACGTCTGCAAGGGCAAGCGCTACAACCGCGAGACCCTGGAGATCCGCTACAAGGGCAAGAGCATCCACGAGGTGCTGGAGATGACCATCGAGGAAGCCCGCGAGTTCTTCGACGCCGTCCCCGCCCTGGCGCGCAAGCTGCAGACACTGATGGACGTCGGCCTGTCCTACATCAAGCTGGGCCAGAGCGCGACCACCCTCTCGGGCGGCGAGGCACAGCGGGTCAAGCTGTCCCGCGAGCTGTCCAAGCGCGACACCGGCAAGACCCTGTACATCCTCGACGAACCGACCACCGGCCTGCACTTCGCCGACATCCAGCAACTGCTCGACGTGCTCCACCGCCTGCGCGACCACGGCAACACCGTGGTGGTGATCGAGCACAACCTGGACGTGATCAAGACCGCCGACTGGCTGGTCGACCTCGGTCCCGAGGGCGGCTCCAAGGGTGGTCAGATCATCGCCAACGGCACGCCGGAGCAGGTGGCCGAGATGCCCCAGTCGCACACCGGCCACTTCCTCAAGCCGCTGCTGGAACGCGATCGCGCCTGATTGCCGGGCGCTCATGAAAAAGCCCCTGCGGCCGTGAGGCGCAGGGGCTTTTTCGTATCCGCGGGGTAGGGTCAGATCTGCGACTGCAGGTAGTTCTCCAGGCCCATCCTCGCGATCAGGCCAAGCTGTTGCTCCAACCAGTAGGCGTGGTCTTCCTCGGTGTCGGCCAACTGGGCCTTGAGGATGTCGCGGCTGACGAAGTCCTTGTGCTGCTCGCAGAGGGCGATGCCCTTGGCCAGCGCGGCGCGGACATGGCGCTCGAGCTTGAGGTCGGCCTCGAGCATCTCCGGCACCGTGGTGCCCGGGTGGATATCGTCGGGACGCATGCGCGGCGTACCTTCGAGCAGGAGGATACGGCGCAGCAGGGCGTCGGCGTGCTGGGTCTCCTCCTCCATCTCGTGGTTGAGGCGCTCGTAGAGCTTGCTGAAGCCCCAGTCCTCGTACATGCGCGAGTGGATGAAGTACTGGTCGCGCGCGGCCAGCTCGCCGGTCAGCAGCGTGTTGAGGTAATCGATGACTTCCGGATGGCCTTGCATCGGGGGGCTCTCCCTGGAGAAAACTAGGAATCTAGCCGCATATGCTCCCGGCTCCGCCTGATCCGGGTCAAGCCAATGCAGATAAAAAAGCCCCCTTCCTAGGAAGGGGGCCGGGGGCCTCATCAGGCCATCAGTCCAGCTTCAGGCCGAGGGCGTCGGCGACGCCTTTGCCGTAGGCCGGATCGACCTTGAGGAACAGGCCGATCTGGCGACGCTGGATCTGCTCCGGTACATCGCGGATGTCTTCGGCGATGTTGGCGAACAGCCGCTGCTTCTGCTCGTCGGTGAACAGATGGAACAGCGCGGCCGGCTGGCTGTAGTAGTCGTCGTCCACCCGGTGGTTCCAGTGGTCCGCCGCACCCTCCAGGCTCAACGGCGGCTCGGAGAAGTCAGGCTGCTCCTGCCACTGGTTGAAGCTGTTCGGCTCGTAGGTGACGCGCTGATGGGCGTTGTTGCCGTCCACCCGCATGCCGCCGTCGCGGTGGTAGACCTGGTGCGGGCAACGCGCGGCGTTCACCGGAATCTGGTGGTGGTTGACGCCCAGGCGATAGCGATGGGCGTCGCCGTAGGAGAACAGACGGCCCTGGAGCATCTTGTCCGGCGAGAAACCGATACCGGGCACCACGTTGGCCGGTGTGAAAGCGGCCTGCTCGACCTCGGCGAAGTAGTTGTCCGGGTTACGGTTCAGCTCGAAGAAGCCCACTTCGATCAACGGGTAGTCACCGTGGGGCCAGACCTTGGTCAGGTCGAACGGGTTGTAGCGATAGGTGGCCGCTTCCTTCTCGGGCATGATCTGCACGTACATCTTCCAGCGCGGGAAATCGCCTTTCTCGATGCTCTCGTACAAGTCGCGCTGCGAACTCTCGCGGTCCTGGGCGATCACTTCGGCGGCCTCGGCGTTGGTCAGGTTCTCGATGCCCTGTTGGGTCTTGAAGTGGAACTTGACCCAGAAGCGCTCGTTGTTCGCATTGATGAAGCTGAAGGTATGACTGCCGAAACCATGGATGTGCCGATAGCTCTTCGGCAGGCCGCGGTCGCTGAAGTCGATGGTCAACTGATGCAGCGACTCGGGGAGGTGAGAGAAAAAGTCCCACTTGAAGGTCGCATTGCGCAGGTTGGTGCGCGGGTCACGCTTTACCACGTGGTTGAGATCGGGGAACTTGAGCGGGTCACGCAGGTAGAACACCGGGGTGTTGTTGCCGACCAGGTCCCAGTTGCCCTGCTCGGTGTAGAAACGCATGGAGAAGCCGCGGATGTCGCGCTCGGCATCCGCCGCGCCGCGCTCACCGGCGACGGTGGAGAAGCGCAGGAACATATCGGTCTTCTTGCCGACCTGGGAGAAGATCTTCGCCCGGGTGTAGGGGGTGATGTCATGGGTGACGGTGAAGGTGCCATAGGCCGCGGAGCCTTTCGCATGCATGCGTCGCTCGGGGATCACTTCGCGATCGAAGTGGGCGAGCTTCTCGAGGAACCACACGTCCTGCAGCAACATCGGGCCACGCGGACCGGCGGTCTGCACGTTCTGGTTATCGACCACCGGTGCGCCAGCGGCAGTGGTCAGGCGGGTCTTCTCTTCCATTTACTCTCTCCTCAACGGCTAACGTGCTATGAAGCGAAGCGGCTACACGGAAATCATCAGCGTGGACCAGGGATTGGCGGAGGACAACCTGTCGGCTGAACCAAGCGCCCTTTGCATTGATCTCGCTTATCCGAACGTAGCTTTTCGTAAAAGCAGGTTAAGGATGAATGACAGCCCTCCCGCAATCCAATTTATTAAAGACAGCGAGCCGATAGATAAAAACTTTAAGGCTGGTAATAAAAAAACCGGGCCTAGGCCCGGTTCCTTGTGCAGCAGATGCCTTATTCGGCAGCTTCTACGACTTCACCGCCGACAGGACGATCAACCAGCTCGACGTACGCCATGGGGGCGTTGTCGCCAGCGCGGAAACCGCACTTCAGGATGCGCAGGTAGCCGCCCGGACGGTTGGCGTAGCGCTTGCCCAGGTCGTTGAACAGCTTGCCAACGGCAGCTTTCGAACGGGTACGGTCGAAAGCCAGGCGACGGTTGGCGACGCTGTCTTCCTTGGCCAGGGTGATCAGCGGCTCGGCAACGCGACGCAGTTCCTTGGCCTTGGGCAGGGTGGTTTTGATCAGTTCGTGTTCGAACAGCGACACCGCCATGTTCTGGAACATAGCCTTGCGGTGCGCGCTGGTGCGGCTCAGGTGACGACCACTTTTACGATGGCGCATGGTTCAATTCCTTTCCAAACTTTACGTTCGGTAGTTACGACGATCAGGCAGTGGCCTTGTCGTCTTTCTTAAGACTTGCCGGCGGCCAGTTATCGAGGCGCATACCGAGGGACAGACCACGGGAAGCCAGAACGTCCTTGATTTCGGTCAGGGACTTCTTGCCCAGGTTCGGCGTTTTCAACAGCTCCACTTCGGTGCGCTGGATCAGGTCACCGATGTAGTAGATGTTTTCCGCCTTCAGGCAGTTGGCCGAACGTACGGTCAGTTCCAGGTCATCGACCGGGCGCAGGAGGATCGGATCGATCTCGTCTTCCTGCTCTTCAACGACGGGTTCGCTGTCGCCCTTGAGGTCCACGAACGCTGCCAGCTGCTGTTGCAGGATGGTAGCGGCGCGACGGATAGCCTCTTCGGGATCCAGGGTGCCGTTGGTTTCCAGGTCCAGGACCAGTTTGTCCAGGTTGGTGCGCTGCTCGACACGGGCGTTTTCCACCACGTAGGAGACACGACGGACCGGGCTGAACGATGCGTCGAGCTGCAGACGGCCGATGCTGCGGCTTTCGTCTTCATCGCTCTGACGTGCGTCGGCAGGCTCGTAGCCACGGCCACGAGCTACCTTCAGCTTCATGTTCAGCGCGCCGTTGTCTGCCAGGTTGGCGATAACGTGGTCACCGTTGATGATCTCAACATCGTGATCCAGCTGAATATCGGCAGCAGTCACAACACCCGAGCCCTTCTTAGCCAGGGTCAGCGTCACTTCATCACGACCGTGCAGCTTGATGGCCAGACCTTTCAGGTTCAGCAGGATCTCGATTACATCTTCCTGCACACCTTCGATCGCCGAGTACTCGTGGAGTACGCCGTCGATCTCGGCCTCGACCACTGCGCAGCCAGGCATGGAGGACAACAGGATGCGACGCAGCGCGTTGCCCAGGGTGTGACCAAAACCACGCTCGAGAGGCTCGAGCGTGATCTTGGCGCGGGTTTGACTGACCACCTGCACATCGATGTGGCGGGGGGTCAGGAACTCATTTACCGAACTCTGCATGGATGCACCTATTTTCTAGCCCTTACTTGGAGTAGAGCTCGACAATCAGGTTTTCGTTGATATCAGCGGACAGGTCGCTGCGAGCCGGAGCACTCTTGAAGGTACCAGCCTTCTTGTCGAGGTCGACTTCGACCCACTCGACGCGACCGCGCTGGCCACAGAGTTCCAGAGCCTGAGCGATACGCAGCTGGTTCTTCGATTTTTCGCGAACAGCTACGACGTCACCGGCCTTCACTTGGTAGGAAGGGATGTTGACGGTCTGACCGTTGACGGTGATGGCCTTGTGGGATACCAGCTGGCGGGATTCCGAACGAGTGGAACCGAAGCCCATGCGGTATACGACGTTATCCAGGCGGCACTCGAGCAGTTGCAGCAGGTTCTCACCGGTAGAACCCTTGCGACGGGAAGCTTCCTGGTAGTAACCGCGGAACTGACGCTCCAGCACGCCGTAGATGCGACGTACTTTCTGCTTTTCACGCAGCTGCAGACCGTAGTCGGACAGACGGCCACGACGCTGGCCATGCTGGCCAGGAACGTTTTCAGCCTTGCACTTCGAGTCGAGGGCGCGGGCGCCGCTCTTCAGGAACAGGTCGGTGCCTTCACGGCGAGACAGTTTGCACTTGGGACCAATGTAACGAGCCATTTCTCACTGTCTCCTATTACACGCGACGCTTTTTCGGCGGACGGCAGCCGTTATGCGGGATCGGGGTTACGTCGGTGATGCTGGCGATCTTGTAGCCGCAAGCATTCAGAGCGCGAACGGCGGACTCGCGGCCCGGGCCCGGGCCCTTGACGTTGACGTCGAGGTTCTTCAGACCGTATTCCAGGGCAGCCTGGCCGGCACGCTCGGCCGCTACCTGGGCAGCGAACGGGGTGCTCTTACGCGAGCCGCGGAAACCGGAACCACCGGAGGTCGCCCAGGACAGTGCGTTGCCCTGACGGTCGGTGATGGTCACGATGGTGTTGTTGAAAGACGCGTGGATGTGGGCGATCCCATCGACCACTGTCTTTTTGACTTTCTTACGGGGACGAGCAGCAGGTTTTGCCATGACTAGATTCCTACGCGATTACTTGCGGATCGGCTTACGCGGGCCCTTGCGGGTACGCGCGTTGGTCTTGGTACGCTGACCGCGAACCGGCAGACCGCGACGATGACGCAGACCGCGGTAGCAACCGAGGTCCATCAGACGCTTGATGTTCATGTTGATTTCGCGACGCAGGTCACCTTCGGTGGTGATCTTCGCGACTTCGTTACGCAGCTGATCGATCTGCTCGTCGCTCAGGTCCTTGATCTTGGCAGCCGGGTTTACGCCGGTGGCTGCGCAGATGCTCTGAGCAGTAGTGCGACCAACACCATAGATGTAGGTCAGCGAGATAACAGTGTGCTTGTTATCCGGAATGTTGACGCCTGCAATACGGGCCATTCAGAAAAACTCCAATTGACAGCTACCCTGCGCCCAGGAAGCCAAGAAAGGGCGCGGATATTAGCGCTGTAATAGCAAATAATCAACCCGGCAGCACACTAGCTGCCGGGTTATCACGCGTGGATCACAATCAGCCTTGGCGCTGCTTGTGACGCGGTTCCGCGCTGCAGATCACCCGCACGATGCCATCGCGACGGATGATTTTGCAGTTACGGCACAGCTTCTTGACCGATGCACGAACTTTCATCACCAACTCCTCGAACCTTACGGGTCTATCAGCGCAGCATGCCGCTGCCGTAGCCCTTCAGGTTGGCTTTCTTCATCAGGGATTCATACTGGTGAGAAACGAGGTGAGATTGCACCTGGGCCATAAAGTCCATGACAACCACGACCACGATCAACAGCGAGGTCCCGCCAAGATAGAACGGCACGTGCGCCGCAACCACCAGGAACTGGGGCAGCAGGCAGACAGCCGTCATGTACAGAGCACCGAACATGGTCAAACGGGTCAGCACGCCATCGATGTAGCGAGCGGACTGTTCGCCCGGACGGATGCCCGGAATAAATGCACCGGACTTCTTGAGGTTCTCCGCCACGTCCTTCGGGTTGAACATCAGCGCTGTATAGAAGAAGCAGAAGAAAACGATCCCTGCAGTGAACAGCAAGATGTTCAGCGGCTGCCCCGGAGCGATCGCTTGCGCGACGTCCTGCAACCAACCCAAGCCTTCCGACTGACCGAACCAGGAGCCCAGGGACGCCGGGAACAGCAGGATACTGCTGGCGAAAATCGCGGGAATCACACCCGCCATGTTCACCTTCAACGGCAGATGGCTGGTCTGCGCTGCAAACACCTTGCGGCCTTGCTGGCGCTTGGCGTAATGCACCGCGATGCGACGCTGGCCACGCTCGATGAACACCACGAACGCGATGATCGCCACGGCCAGCAGGCCGACGCCGATCAGGGCGAAGATGTTGATGTCACCTTGACGGGCAGACTCGAAAGACTGACCGATGGCGCGCGGCAGGCCTGCAACGATACCAGCGAAGATCAACATCGAGATGCCGTTGCCGACACCGCGCTCGGTGATCTGCTCGCCCAGCCACATCATGAACATGGCACCAGCCACGAAGGTGGTGACAGCCACGAAGTAGAAGCCGAAGTCGTTGGAGAAGGCTACGCCCTGGCTGCCCAGGCCAACGGACATGCCGATGGCCTGGACCAGTGCCAGGACTACAGTACCGTAGCGGGTGTACTGGCTGATCTTGCGACGCCCAGACTCACCCTCTTTCTTCAACTGCTCCAGCTGCGGGCTGATAGCGGTCATGAGCTGCATGATGATCGATGCCGAGATGTACGGCATGATCCCCAGTGCAAAGATACTCATGCGCTCCAGCGCGCCGCCGGAAAACATGTTGAAGAGGCTAAGAATGGTCCCCTCGTTCTGCCGGAACAGTGCCGCCAAGCGATCGGGGTTGATGCCCGGAACTGGGATGTGCGCGCCGATCCGATAGACGATGATCGCCAGGAACAGGAAACGCAGACGTGCCCAGAGCTCGGACAGACCGCCGTTGCTTAGCGCAGAGAGAGCACCTTGCTTAGCCATTTAGTCCTCGAATTTACCGCCAGCTGCTTCGATAGCCGCACGCGCACCCTTGGTGGCGGCGATACCTTTCAGGGTGACCGCACGACCAACTTCGCCGGACAGCATGATTTTGACGCGCTGTACGTGCTGGTTGATCAGGTTGGCATCCTTCAGGGTCTGCAGGCTGACGACGTCGCCTTCGACCTTGGCCAGTTCGGAGGTGCGCACTTCAGCACGATCCATGGCCTTCAGGGAAACGAAGCCGAACTTCGGCAGGCGACGGTGCAGAGGCTGTTGACCACCCTCGAAGCCCGGAGCGACCTTGCCACCGGAGCGGGAGGTCAGACCTTTGTGACCACGGCCACCGGTCTTGCCCAGACCGCTACCGATGCCACGGCCCGGACGGTGCTTTTCGCGACGGGCACCCGGCGCGGAACGCAGATCGTTCAGTTGCATGGATTAACCCTCCACACGCAGCAGGTAGTAGGCCTTGTTGATCATGCCGCGGTTCTCAGGAGTGTCCTGAACTTCGACGGTATGATTGATGCGACGCAGGCCGAGACCCTTGACGCAAGCCTTGTGGTTGGCCAGACGGCCGTTCAGGCTCTTGACCAGAGTGACTTTGACAGTTGCCATGGTTAGAGAATCTCCTCGACGCTCTTGCCACGCTTGGCCGCTACTGCTTCCGGAGCCTGCATGTTCTTCAGGCCCTTGAAGGTGGCGTAAACCACGTTCACCGGATTGGTGGAGCCATAGCACTTGGCCAGGACGTTCTGCACACCAGCCACTTCCAGAACGGCACGCATGGCGCCGCCGGCGATGATGCCGGTACCTTCCGAAGCCGGCTGCATGTACACCTTGGAGGCGCCATGGGCGGACTTGGTCGGATACTGCAGGGTGGTGCCGTTCAGATCGACTTGGATCATGTTGCGGCGAGCGGCTTCCATTGCTTTCTGGATGGCGGCCGGCACTTCACGCGCCTTGCCACGACCGAAACCAACGCGACCCTTGCCATCACCCACCACGGTCAGTGCGGTGAAAGCGAAGATACGGCCACCTTTTACGGTTTTGGCGACGCGGTTAACCTGAACCAGCTTCTCGATGTAGCCTTCGTCGCGCTTTTGCTCGTTGTTTGCCATAACTTAGAACTCCAGTCCGCCTTCACGAGCGGCATCAGCCAGCGCTTTCACACGGCCGTGGTACTTGAAGCCAGAACGATCGAACGCCACCTGGGTGACGCCGGCCGCTTTGGCGCGCTCGGCGACCAGTTGACCAACTTTCTTGGCTGCATCGATGTTGCCGGTGGCACCTTCGCGCAGGTCTTTGTCCAGGGTCGAGGCGCTGGCCAGGACCTTGCCGCCGTCGGCCGCAATGACCTGGGCGTAAATGTGCTGGGAAGAGCGGTACACGCAGAGGCGTACGGTTTCCAGCTCGCGCATCTTCAGGCGTGCCTTGCGAGCGCGACGCAGACGGGTTTCTTTCTTGACGCTCATTTGCTATGCCCTACTTCTTCTTGGCTTCTTTACGACGGACGACTTCGTCGGCGTAACGCACGCCCTTGCCTTTGTAAGGCTCCGGCGGACGGAAGTCGCGAATTTCGGCAGCAACCTGACCGACCAGCTGCTTGTCGATACCCTTGATCAGGATATCGGTCTGGCTGGGGGTCTCAGCGACGATGCCGGCCGGCAGTTCGTAATCAACCGGATGGGAGAAGCCGAGGGACAGGGACAGCACTTGGCCCTTGGCCTGCGCTTTGTAACCAACGCCGACCAGCTGGAGCTTGCGCTCGAAGCCCTGGCTGACGCCGACTACCATGTTGTTCACCAGAGCACGGGTGGTACCAGCCATGGCGCGAGTCTGCTGGTCGCCGTTACGCGCAGCAAAACGCAGCTCACCGCTGTCCTGGATCACTTCGACCGAAGGATGGACCTTGAGCTCCAGAGCACCTTTGGCGCCCTTGATGGACAGTTGCTGACCAGCCAGTTTGATTTCAACGCCGGCAGGCAGCTTGACGGGGTTCTTAGCAACGCGAGACATGCTGATTCCCCTTAGAACACAGTGCAGAGCACTTCGCCGCCAACACCAGCAGCACGGGCAGCACGATCGGTCATCACACCTTTGTTGGTGGAGACGATCGACACACCGAGGCCGCCACGAACTTTCGGCAGTTGCTCAACGGATTTGTACTGACGCAGGCCAGGACGGCTGATGCGCTTGACCTCTTCGATGACAGGCTTGCCTTCGAAGTACTTCAGTTCGATGGACAGCTGGGGTTTTACTTCCGAGCTGATCTGGAAATCCGCAATATAGCCTTCGTCCTTCAGGACTTTGGCTACCGCCGCTTTCAGTTTCGAGGACGGCATGCTTACGACGGTCTTTTCAGCCATCTGGGCATTACGGATGCGAGTTAGCATGTCTGCTAACGGGTCCTGCATACTCATGGGCTTAACGCTCCTGATACAAAAGAATAAGCCTTCAACTTCAATTCGCCCATAAACGCCAGGCGAAACAAACCCAGGCTCAGGGGAGCCGGGTATTCTAGAGATCGCGCCAAAACGAATCAAGCCCCATGAGGGGCTTGATTCGATGTCGCGATCAACGGTGCCGACTGGCGACACCGTTCGCTGCGATTACCAGCTGGCTTTCACCAGACCCGGTACGTCGCCGCGCATGGCGGCTTCGCGCAGCTTGTTACGGCTCAGGCCGAACTTGCGGTAGAAGCCGTGCGGACGACCGGTCAGGCGGCAACGGTTACGCAGGCGGCTGGCGCTGGCGTCACGCGGTTGCTTCTGCAGGGCGACCTGGGCATTCCAACGCTCTTCCGCAGAGGAGTTCGGATTAGCGATGATCGCTTTCAGCTCGGCACGCTTCTTGGCGTACTTGGCTACCGTCAGCTGACGCTTCAGCTCGCGGTTCTTCATGCTCTCTTTAGCCATGTTCCTACTCCAATCAGTTACGGAACGGGAATTTGAAAGCACGCAGCAGGGCGCGACCTTCGTCATCCGTACGAGCGGTGGTGGTCAGGGTGATGTCCAGGCCACGCAGCGCATCGATCTTGTCGTAATCGATTTCCGGGAAGATGATCTGCTCTTTCACGCCCATGCTGTAGTTGCCGCGACCATCGAAGGACTTGGCATTCAGGCCGCGGAAGTCACGCACGCGCGGCAGGGAGATGGACAGCAGACGATCCAGGAACTCGTACATCCGGTCGCTACGCAGGGTGACCTTGACGCCGATCGGCCAGCCTTCACGGATCTTGAAGCCTGCGATGGACTTACGAGCGTAAGTCACGACCGGCTTCTGACCAGTGATCTTTTCCAGATCGGCTACGGCGTTCTCGATGATCTTCTTGTCACCGACCGCCTCGCCAAGACCCATGTTCAGGGTGATTTTGGTAACGCGCGGAACTTCCATCACGTTCGCCAGCTGAAGCTCTTCTTTCAGCTTGGGCGCGATTTCCTTCCGATAAATTTCTTTCAATCGTGCCATGGTGATCTACCTAGCAGCCTCAAGCCTGAACCGGTTTCTGGGTCGACTTGAAGACACGAATTTTCTTACCGTCTTCTACCTTGAAGCCAACGCGATCAGCCTTGCTGGTTTCAGTATTGAAGATGGCGACGTTGGAGACGTGCAGAGGCGCCTCCTTCTCGACGATACCGCCCTGTTGGCCGAGCATCGGATTGGGCTTGGTGTGGCGCTTGATCAGGTTCACCCCGCCGACGACCAGACGGTCGTCAGCGAGAACCTTCAGCACCTTGCCACGCTTGCCCTTGTCCTTGCCGGCAATGACGATTACTTCGTCGTCACGACGAATCTTTTGCATGACGGCTACTCCTTACAGCACTTCGGGGGCGAGCGAGACGATCTTCATGAACTTCTCGGTACGGAGTTCACGAGTCACTGGCCCAAAGATACGGGTGCCGATCGGCTCCTGCTTGTTGTTCAGCAGGACGGCGGCGTTGCCGTCGAAGCGGATGATGGAACCGTCGGTACGACGTACGCCGTGCTTGGTGCGAACGACCACGGCAGTCATGACCTGGCCCTTCTTCACTTTGCCGCGCGGAATCGCTTCCTTGACGGTGACCTTGATGATGTCGCCGATGCCGGCGTAACGGCGGTGGGAACCGCCGAGCACCTTGATGCACATCACACGACGCGCGCCGCTGTTGTCAGCGACATCGAGCATGGATTGAGTCTGAATCATATAATTTCTCCGACCCCTAGTCCTTAGACTTCCACCGCGCGTTCAACGATATCAACCAGGGTCCAGGCCTTGGTCTTGGCCAGCGGACGGGTTTCGCGAATGGTGACCAGGTCACCAATGCGGCACTGATTGGATTCGTCGTGTGCGTGCAGTTTGGTCGAACGCTTGACGTATTTGCCGTAGATCGGGTGCTTGACGCGACGCTCGATCAGTACGGTGACGGTCTTGTCCATTTTGTCGCTGACGACGCGGCCGGTCAGCGTACGGACGGTTTTCTGAGCTTCAGCCATGATCACTTACCTGCTTGCTGATTGAGCACAGTTTTAACGCGAGCGATGTCGCGCTTAACCTGCGAGAGCAGGTGAGACTGCCCCAACTGGCCAGTTGCTTTCTGCATGCGCAGATTGAACTGGTCGCGCAGCAGGCCGAGCAGTTGCTCGTTCAGCTGCTCAACGGATTTTTCACGAAGTTCATTCGCTTTCATCACATCACCGTCCGCTTAACAAAGGAGGTGGCGAGGGGCAGCTTTGCAGCAGCCAGGGCGAAAGCCTCACGCGCCAGCTCTTCGGAAACACCCTCGATCTCGTACAGGACCTTGCCCGGCTGGATCTGGGCTACCCAGTACTCGACCCCACCCTTACCTTTACCCATACGAACTTCGAGGGGCTTCTTGGTGACAGGCTTGTCAGGGAATACGCGGATCCAGATCTTGCCGCCACGCTTCACGTGACGGGTCAGCGCACGACGCGCGGACTCGATCTGACGAGCAGTAAGGCGGCCACGGCTAGTGGCCTTCAGTGCGTACTCACCGAAGCTGACCTTACTACCACGATGAGCCAGACCACGGTTGTGGCCGGTCATTTGTTTGCGGAACTTCGTACGCTTGGGTTGCAGCATTTGCGTACTCCTTACCTAGCAGCTTTTTTACGAGGAGCGGGTGCTACCGGCTTCAGCTCTTCCTGGCGGCCACCGATGACCTCGCCCTTGAAGATCCAAACCTTGACACCGATCACACCGTAAGTGGTGTGCGCTTCGTAGGTGGCATAGTCGATATCGGCGCGCAGGGTGTGCAGGGGCACACGACCTTCGCGATACCATTCGGTACGGGCGATTTCAGCCCCACCCAGACGACCGCTGACCTGAATCTTGATGCCCTTGGCACCAATGCGCATGGCGTTCTGTACGGCGCGCTTCATGGCGCGACGGAACATTACGCGACGCTCCAGCTGCTGGGCTACGCTCTGCGCAACCAGCATGGCATCGAGTTCCGGCTTGCGGATTTCCTCGATGTTGATGTGCACGGGCACACCCATTTGCTTGGTCAGGTCCTGGCGCAGTTTCTCAACATCTTCACCTTTCTTGCCGATCACGATGCCGGGACGAGCGGTGTGGATGGTGATGCGTGCGGTTTGAGCCGGACGATGAATATCGATACGGCTTACGGACGCGCTTTTTAGTTTGTCTTGGAGGTACTCACGCACCTTCAGGTCGGCAAACAGGTAATCCGCATAGTTCTTGCGGTCTGCGTACCAAACGGAGGTGTGCTCCTTGACGATACCCAGGCGAATGCCATTGGGATGTACTTTCTGACCCATCTGTCGACTCCGTTACTTGTCCGCAACCTTGACCGTGATATGGCAAGACCGCTTCACGATGCGATCAGCACGGCCTTTGGCACGCGGCATGATGCGCTTGAGCGAACGACCTTCGTTGACGAAGACGGTGGAGACCTTCAGGTCATCCACATCGGCGCCTTCGTTGTGCTCAGCGTTGGCAACGGCCGACTCCAGCACTTTCTTCATGATCTCGGCGGCTTTCTTACTGCTGAAAGCCAGGAGGTTGAGCGCTTCGCCCACCTTCTTCCCGCGGATCTGGTCGGCGACCAAGCGGGCTTTCTGGGCGGAGATACGAGCGCCCGACAGCTTAGCGGCTACTTCCATCTTCCTTACCCCTTAACGCTTGGCTTTCTTGTCCGCAGCATGCCCGCGGTAGGTGCGGGTAGCGGCGAACTCGCCCAGTTTGTGGCCGACCATGTCCTCGTTGACGAGAACCGGTACGTGTTGACGGCCGTTGTGCACGGCGATGGTCAGACCAACCATATGCGGCAGAATCATCGAACGACGCGACCAGGTCTTGATCGGCTTGCGGTCGTTCTTTTCCACCGCGACTTCGACCTTCTTCAACAGGTGAAGATCGATAAACGGACCTTTTTTCAGTGAACGTGGCACTGTGGTATCCCTCTATTTACTTGCGGCGGCGGACGATCATGTTATCGGTACGCTTGTTCGAGCGAGTCTTCTTACCCTTGGTCTGAAGACCCCACGGCGATACCGGATGACGACCAGCAGAGGTACGGCCTTCACCACCACCATGCGGGTGGTCGACCGGGTTCATCGCCACGCCGCGAACGGTCGGGCGAACACCACGCCAGCGCGTAGCACCGGCTTTACCCAGCGAACGCAGGCTGTGCTCGGAGTTCGAGACTTCGCCCAGGGTCGCACGGCACTCAGCCAGGACTTTACGCATTTCACCGGAGCGCAGACGCAGGGTTACGTACGCACCTTCACGCGCGACCAGCTGGGCGGAAGCGCCAGCGGAGCGAGCGATCTGAGCGCCTTTACCCGGCTTCAGCTCGATACCATGAACAGTGCTACCCACCGGGATGTTGCGCAGAGGCATGCTGTTGCCTGCCTTGATCGGCGCACCGATACCGGAGATCAGCTGGTCACCTGCAGCAACGCCCTTGGGGGCGATGATGTAGCGACGCTCGCCGTCTGCATACTTCAGCAGAGCGATGTGTGCAGTGCGGTTCGGATCGTATTCGACGCGCTCAACGATGGCAGGGATGCCATCCTTGTTGCGACGGAAGTCGACCAGACGGTAGTGCTGCTTGTGACCACCACCGATATGACGGGTGGTGATACGACCGTTGTTGTTACGGCCGCCAGACTTGGATTTCTTTTCCAGCAGCGGTGCGTAGGGAGCGCCTTTGTGCAGCTCCTGATTCACCACCTTGACGACAAAGCGACGACCAGCGGAAGTCGGTTTGCACTTAACGATTGCCATGATGCACCCCTCTACTCAGCGCTGGTGGCGAAATCGAGATCTTGGCCCGGCTGGAGAGCGATGTACGCTTTTTTCCAGTCGTTACGCTTGCCCAGACCGCGAGCGGTGCGCTTGGTCTTACCCTTGACGTTCAGGGTAGTGACGCGCTGTACCTTCACGCTGAACAGGCTTTCTACGGCCTTCTTGATTTCCAGCTTGGTTGCATCGGTGGCAACCTTGAAAACGAATTGGCTCTTGCCGTCCGCGAGACCCGTGGCTTTCTCGGAGATGTGCGGACCAAGCAGCACTTTGAATACGCGTTCCTGGTTCATCCCAGCAGCTCCTCGAACTTCTTCACGGCGGACACGGTGACCAGCACCTTGTCGTAGGCGATCAGGCTGACGGGGTCGGAACCTTGGACATCACGTACATCGACGTGCGCCAGGTTGCGCGCAGCGAGGTACAGGTTCTCGTCGACACCATCGGTCACGATCAGCACGTCTTTCAGACCCAGGGTGTCCAGCTTGGCAACCAGGCCCTTGGTTTTCGGTGCATCGACAGCGAAGTCGGCAACGACGACCAGACGGTCCAGACGAACGAGCTCGGCAAGGATGGAGCGCAGTGCTGCGCGGTACATCTTCTTGTTCAGCTTCTGTTCGTGGCTACGCGGTTTAGCGGCGAAAGTGGTGCCGCCCCCACGCCAGATGGGGCTACGGATGGTGCCAGCGCGAGCACGACCGGTGCCCTTCTGACGCCACGGCTTCTTGCCACCACCAGAGACTTCGGAGCGAGTCTTCTGCGCCTTGCTGCCCTGACGGCCGCCAGCCATGTAGGCCACGACTGCCTGGTGCACCAGGGTCTCGTTGAATTCGCCACCAAAGGTACGCTCGGAGACTTCGATAGCCTGAGCGCCGTTCACATTCAATTGCATCTCAGCTTCCCCCTTAACCGCGAGCCTTGGCTGCCGGACGCACGATCACATCACCGCCGGTAGCGCCGGGAACGGCACCCTTGACCAGCAGCAGATTGCGTTCAGCATCGACGCGCACGATCTCCAGGGATTGAACGGTTACCCGCTCCGCACCCAGATGACCGGACATTTTCTTGCCCTTGAACACTCGACCAGGAGTCTGGCACTGGCCGATGGAACCCGGGACGCGGTGGGAAACGGAGTTACCGTGGGTGTTATCCTGACCACGGAAGTTCCAGCGCTTGATGGTGCCCGCGAAGCCCTTACCCTTGGACTCGCCGGTAACGTCTACCATCTGGCCTGCCTGGAACAGATCGACAGTGATCTGGTCACCAGCGGCATACTGCTCTTCGCCCAGACGGAATTCCCACACGCCGCGACCGGCGGCGACATTCGCCTTGGCAAAGTGACCAGCTTGCGCTTTGGTAACGCGAGAAGCACGACGCTCGCCGGCGGTGACTTGCACTGCACGGTAGCCATCGGTTTCTTCAGTCTTGAACTGGGTGACGCGATTCGGCTCGACCTCGATGACCGTAACCGGAATAGAGACACCTTCCTCGGTGAAAATGCGGGTCATGCCGCATTTACGACCGACAACACCAATTGTCATGTTGTAAACCTCTTGAGTGTACGGGGCTTTCACCCGCTATGGCCGCCCATTTCAGAGCGTTACACGACCAATGCCGAAGGCATTAGCCGAGGCTGATCTGTACTTCAACGCCTGCAGCAAGATCGAGCTTCATCAGCGCATCGACGGTTTTATCCGTCGGCTGGACGATGTCCAGTACACGCTTATGTGTACGAATTTCGTACTGATCACGCGCATCTTTGTTGACGTGCGGAGAGATCAGCACGGTGAAACGTTCCTTGCGGGTCGGCAGAGGGATTGGACCACGCACCTGAGCACCAGTACGTTTCGCGGTTTCCACGATTTCCTGGGTTGATTGATCGATCAGGCGATGGTCAAAAGCCTTCAACCGAATCCGGATTTGTTGGTTTTGCATTTGACCTCAGACTCCAATTTACCATTCCCAACGGACGGACTACGCCCGTTAAAAGGAGGCGCAATTGTACGGATGCCCCCACAGGGTGTCAATATTTAACCAACGAACGAAAAAGGGGCCCCGAAGGGCCCCTTTTCTGATGGCAGGATCAGCGATTACTCGATGATCTTGGCAACCACGCCGGCGCCAACGGTACGGCCGCCTTCGCGGATCGCGAAGCGCAGGCCATCTTCCATGGCGATCGGAGCGATCAGGGTGACAACCATCTTGATGTTGTCGCCCGGCATTACCATCTCTACGCCTTCCGGCAGTTCGCAGTTACCGGTCACGTCGGTGGTACGGAAGTAGAACTGCGGACGGTAGCCCTTGAAGAACGGGGTGTGACGACCACCTTCTTCCTTGGACAGCACGTACACTTCGCACTCGAACTTGGTGTGCGGCTTGATGGTGCCCGGCTTGGCCAGAACCTGGCCACGCTCTACGTCTTCACGCTTGGTGCCGCGCAGCAGGATACCAACGTTCTCACCAGCACGACCTTCGTCGAGCAGCTTGCGGAACATTTCAACGCCGGTGCAGGTGGTCTTGGTGGTCGCCTTGATGCCGACGATTTCCACTTCTTCCTGGACCTTGATGATGCCGCGCTCTACACGACCGGTTACCACGGTACCGCGGCCGGAGATCGAGAACACGTCTTCGATCGGCATCAGGAACGGCTGGTCGATGGCACGAACCGGCTCCGGAATGTAGGAGTCCAGGGTCTCTACCAGCTTCTGCACGGCGCTTACGCCGATGCCGTTGTCATCCTTGCCTTCCAGCGCCATCAGCGCGGAACCGATGATGATCGGAGTGTCGTCGCCCGGGAAGTCGTAGGTGTTCAGCAGATCGCGAACTTCCATCTCGACCAGTTCCAGCAGCTCGGCGTCGTCGACCATGTCGGCCTTGTTCAGGAACACGACGATGTAGGGAACGCCTACCTGGCGGGACAGCAGGATGTGCTCGCGGGTCTGCGGCATGGGGCCGTCGGCAGCCGAGCAAACCAGGATCGCGCCGTCCATCTGGGCAGCACCGGTGATCATGTTCTTCACGTAGTCGGCGTGACCGGGGCAGTCAACGTGGGCGTAGTGACGAACAGCGGAATCGTATTCAACGTGCGAGGTGTTGATGGTGATACCGCGGGCCTTTTCTTCCGGCGCGTTGTCGATCTGATCGAAAGCACGAGCGGAACCACCCCAGGTGTCGGAGCAGACCTTGGTCAGTGCAGCGGTCAGAGTGGTCTTGCCATGGTCAACGTGACCGATGGTGCCGACGTTGACGTGCGGTTTGTTACGTTCGAATTTTTCCTTAGCCACGACAGTAAACCTCTTACTTAAAGGGCTGAATCAACCTTGTTTTTTAACCAGCGCTTCGACGATGTTCGACGGAGCTTCGGCGTATTTGGAGAATTCCATGGAGTAGCTCGCGCGACCCTGGGACATGGAACGCACGTCGGTCGCATAACCGAACATCTCACCCAGCGGAACCTCGGCACGAATAACCTTACCGGAAACCGTGTCCTCCATCCCCTGAATCAGACCACGACGACGGTTCAGGTCGCCCATCACGTCACCCATGTAGTCCTCAGGAGTCACCACCTCTACCTTCATGATCGGCTCGAGCACCTTGCCGCCGCCCTTCTGGGCCAGCTGCTTGGTCGCCATGGAAGCAGCGATCTTGAACGCCATCTCGTTGGAGTCGACGTCATGGTAGGAACCATCGAAAACGGTAGCCTTCAGGCCGATGAGCGGATAGCCGGCAACGACGCCGTTCTTCATCTGCTCTTCGATACCCTTCTGGATCGCCGGGATGTATTCCTTCGGAACCACACCGCCCACGACTTCGTTCTCGAACACCAGGCCTTCGGTGATGTTGCCCTTCTCGTCCACGTCCGCGGCCGAGAAACGGATCCAGCAATGACCGAACTGACCGCGACCACCGGACTGGCGAACGAACTTGCCTTCGATCTCTACGTTGTCCTTGGTGATGGTCTCACGGTAGGCAACCTGCGGCTTGCCGATGTTGGCCTCGACACCGAACTCGCGCTTCATGCGGTCGACGATGATGTCCAGGTGCAACTCGCCCATGCCGGAGATGATGGTCTGACCGGACTCTTCGTCGGTCTTGACACGGAACGACGGGTCTTCCTGGGCCAGCTTGCCGAGGGCGATACCCATCTTCTCCTGGTCAGCCTTGGTCTTCGGCTCTACAGCGACCGAGATTACCGGCTCGGGGAAGTCCATGCGCTCGAGGATGATCGGCTTCTCGATCGAGCACAGGGTGTCACCGGTGGTGACGTCCTTCATGCCGATCAGGGCAGCGATGTCGCCTGCGCGCACTTCCTTGATCTCTTCACGCTGGTTGGCGTGCATCTGCACCATCCGACCGACGCGCTCTTTCTTGCCTTTCACCGAGTTCAGGACGGAGTCGCCGGAACTCAGGACGCCGGAGTAAACGCGGGCGAAGGTCAGGGTACCGACGAACGGGTCGGTAGCGATCTTGAACGCCAGGGACGAGAACGGTTCGTTGTCGTCGGCATGACGCTCGTCTTCGACGGTCTCGTCGTCCGGGCTGACGCCCTTGATCGCAGGGATCTCGGTCGGAGCCGGGAGGTAGTCGATGACGGCATCGAGAACCAGCGGAACGCCCTTGTTCTTGAACGAGGAACCGCAGACGGCCGGAACGATCTCGCACGCCAGGGTGCGCAGACGCAGGCCTTCCTTGATCTCGGCTTCGGAGAGCTCGCCCTCTTCGAGGTACTTGTTCATCAGCTCTTCGTTGGCTTCGGCCGCAGCCTCGACCATGCTGGAACGCCACTCTTCGGCCAGGTCCTTGAGCTCCGCAGGAATTTCTTCCTCGCGGTAGGTCATGCCCTTGTCGTCATCGTTCCAGTAGATGGCCTTCATCTTGATCAGGTCGACCTGACCGACGAAGTTCTCTTCAGCGCCGATGGCGAGCTGGACCGGAACCGGGGTATGACCCAGGCGCTTCTTGATCTGCTCGACGACGCGCAGGAAGTTCGCGCCCTGGCGGTCCATCTTGTTGACGTAGACGATGCGCGGTACGCCGTACTTGTTGGCCTGACGCCATACGGTTTCCGACTGCGGCTCTACGCCGGAGGTGCCACAGAACACCACGACAGCGCCATCCAGCACACGCAGGGAACGCTCCACCTCGATGGTGAAGTCTACGTGGCCGGGGGTGTCGATGACGTTTACGCGATAGTTGTCGTACTGACCGCGCGAGCCCTTCCAGAAGGTGGTAACGGCAGCGGAGGTAATGGTGATACCGCGCTCCTGCTCCTGCACCATCCAGTCGGTGGTCGCAGCGCCGTCATGCACTTCGCCCAGCTTGTGGTTGACGCCGGTATAGAACAGAACCCGCTCCGTGGTGGTGGTCTTGCCCGCGTCAACGTGGGCACAGATACCGATATTACGGTAGCGGTTGATGGGTGTAGTACGGGCCACAATAAGGTCCTCGGGGGTTGGGCAGCGCGATTAGAACCGGTAGTGCGAGAAGGCCTTGTTGGCCTCTGCCATACGGTGCACGTCTTCACGCTTCTTGACTGCTGCGCCCTTGCCTTCAGCGGCATCCAGCAGCTCGCCAGCCAGGCGCAGAGCCATGGACTTCTCGCCACGCTTGCGGGCGAAGTCCACCAGCCAACGCATGGCTAGGGCATTACGACGGGACGGACGGACTTCGACCGGAACCTGGTAAGTCGCACCACCTACGCGGCGGGACTTCACTTCGACCAGCGGAGCGATGGCATCGAGAGCTTTTTCGAAGGTTTCCAGGGGATCGGCCTTGCCGCGTTCCTTCACCTTGTCCAGCGCACCGTAAACGATACGCTCGGCAACGGCTTTCTTGCCGCTTTCCATCACGTGGTTCATGAACTTGGCCAGGATCTGGCTTCCGTATTTCGGATCAGCCAGCACTTCACGCTTGGCCGCTACACGACGTCTTGGCATTGATAAGCCCTCAAACGGTCTTCAGGTTAGCCCGGGACCATAACAGTCAAGTTACGCCCGACCTTACTCTTATCGACTCAGATAAATATAAAAACGCTATTACTTCGGACGCTTGGCGCCGTACTTCGAACGACCCTGCTTACGGTCTTTGACACCCGAGGTGTCCAGCGAACCGCGCACGGTGTGGTAACGCACACCCGGAAGGTCCTTTACACGACCACCACGGATCAGCACTACGCTGTGCTCTTGCAGGTTGTGACCTTCACCACCGATGTACGAGGAAACCTCGAAACCGTTGGTCAGACGTACACGGCATACCTTACGCAGTGCCGAGTTCGGCTTTTTTGGCGTGGTGGTGTATACGCGGGTGCATACGCCACGACGTTGCGGGCAGTTCTGCAGCGCAGGCACGTCGCTCTTGTCGACCATGCGCTTGCGCGGCTTACGCACCAGCTGGTTGATAGTTGCCATCTATAGCTCCACTGATTGTCTTACGACACACAAACGAAATGACAGAGCGTGCGCCCTGCCAATTTTCGGGGTACAAAATAGTAAAGAGGTTCTTGTACACCGTCAAGACAAAGCCCCGGCTATCGGGATAGCCGGGGCTTGTCGTTGATGCTTAGTTACCGCTCGAGTTCAGCGCTTCGGTCAGTGCGGCTTCCGCCTCGCTGGCACTCACACGCTGCGGCTTGCCGAGGTCGCGCTGACGCTTGCGCTCGCTGTGGTAAGCCAGACCGGTACCGGCCGGGATCAGGCGACCCACGACCACGTTCTCTTTCAGACCACGCAGGAAGTCGCGCTTGCCAGTGACCGCCGCCTCGGTGAGGACGCGGGTGGTCTCCTGGAACGACGCCGCGGAAATGAACGACTCGGTCGACAGGGAGGCCTTGGTGATACCCAGCAGAACCCGCTCGTACTTGGCCGGGAACTTGTCCTCGGTACCGAGCTGTTCGTTCTCTTCCAGCACCTGGGTGAGTTCCACCTGGTCGCCTTTGATGAAGCTGGAGTCGCCGGACTCGCTGACTTCGACCTTGCGCAGCATCTGACGCAGGATGGTCTCGATGTGCTTGTCGTTGATCTTCACGCCCTGCAGACGGTAGACGTCCTGGATCTCGTTGACGATGTACTTCGCCAGCGAGCTCACGCCCAGCAGGCGCAGGATGTCGTGCGGGTTGCTCGGACCGTCGGAGATGACTTCGCCGCGGTTCACCTGTTCGCCTTCGAACACGTTCAGGTGACGCCACTTCGGAATCAGCTCCTCGTACGGATCGCTGCCATCGTTCGGCGTGATGACCAGGCGGCGCTTGCCCTTGGTCTCCTTGCCGAAGGAGATGGTGCCGCTGATTTCCGCCAGGATCGAAGGCTCTTTCGGACGACGAGCCTCGAACAGGTCGGCAACGCGCGGCAGACCACCGGTGATGTCACGGGTCTTCGAGGTTTCCTGCGGGATACGCGCGACAACGTCACCGATGCTCACCTTGGCGCCGTCGGTCAGGTTGACCAGGGCGTTGGCCGGCAGGAAGTACTGCGCCGGTACGTCGGTACCCGGCAGCAGCAGGTCCTTGCCCGCGGCATCGATCAGCTTCACGGCCGGACGGATGTCCTTGCCGGCAGCCGGACGGTCCTTCGGATCCATCACTTCGATGTTGGTCAGGCCGGTCAGTTCGTCGGTCTGACGCTTGACGGTGATGCCCTCTTCCATGCCCACGAAGGCCACGGTACCGTCCACCTCGGTGACGATCGGGTGGGTGTGCGGGTCCCACTTGGCGACGATGGCGCCCGGGTCGACCTTGTCACCTTCCTTGACCGAGATCACCGCACCGTACGGCAGCTTGTAGCGCTCGCGCTCGCGACCGAAGTCGTCGGCAACCGCCAGTTCGCCGGAACGGGAAACCGCGACCAGCGCGCCGTCGGCACGAACCACATGCTTCAGGTTGTGCAGGCGGATGGTGCCGCCGTTCTTCACCTGGACGTTGTCGGCCGCGGAGGTCCGGCTGGCCGCACCACCGATGTGGAAGGTACGCATGGTCAGCTGGGTGCCCGGCTCACCGATGGACTGGGCAGCGATGACACCGACCGCCTCGCCGATGTTGACGCGATGGCCACGGGCCAGGTCGCGGCCGTAGCACATGGCGCAGATGCCATGACGGGTTTCGCAGGTGATCGGGGAACGCACCACCACTTCGTCGACGCTCATCACCTCGAGGAAGTCGACCCACTTCTCGTCGATCAGGGTGCCGGCCGGCACGATGACCTCGTCGCTGCCCGGCTTGAACACGTCGCGCGCGATCACACGGCCGAGCACGCGCTCGCCGAGCGGTTCGACCACGTCGCCGCCTTCGATGTGCGGCGACATCAGCAGGCCGTGCTCGGTACCGCAATCGATCTCGGTCACTACCAGATCCTGGGCCACGTCGACCAGACGACGGGTCAGGTAACCGGAGTTCGCGGTCTTCAGCGCGGTATCCGCCAGACCCTTACGAGCACCGTGGGTGGAGATGAAGTACTGGAGTACGTTCAGGCCTTCCCGGAAGTTCGCGGTGATCGGGGTCTCGATGATCGAGCCGTCCGGCTTGGCCATCAGGCCACGCATACCTGCCAGCTGACGGATCTGGGCCGCGGAGCCCCGCGCACCCGAGTCAGCCATCATGTACATGGAGTTGAAGGACTCCTGGTCGACTTCCTTGCCCTCGCGATCGACGACCTTCTCTTTCGAGAGGTTGGCCATCATCGCCTTGGACACTTCGTCGTTGGCCTTCGACCACAGGTCGATCACCTTGTTGTACTTCTCGCCCTGGGTTACCAGGCCGGAGGCGTACTGGCTCTCGATCTCCTTCACTTCGTCGGTGGCGGCGTTGATGATCCGCGCCTTCTCGTCCGGGATGACGAAGTCGTTGACGCCGATGGACACGCCGGAAATGGTCGAGTAGGCGAAACCGGTGTACATCAGCTGGTCGGCGAAGATGACGGTGTCCTTCAGACCCACCACGCGATAGCAGTGGTTGATCAGCTTGGAGATCGCCTTCTTCTTCATCGACTGGTTGACCACGTCGAACGGCAGGCCGGCCGGAACGACCTGGAACAGCAGCGCGCGGCCGACGGTGGTGTCGACGATACGGGTATTGGCGGTCAGTTGGCCGTCTTCACCCTTGATCTTTTCGTTGATGCGCACTTTCACGCGAGCGTGCAGGGACGCCTGGCCGCTGCGGTAGGCGCGGTCGACTTCCTGCAGGTCGGCGAAGGCCATGCCCTCGCCCTTCGCGTTGATCGCTTCACGGGTCATGTAGTACAGACCCATTACCACGTCCTGCGACGGAACGATGATCGGCTCGCCGTTGGCGGGCGACAGGATGTTGTTGGTGGACATCATCAGCGCGCGCGCTTCCAGCTGGGCCTCGAGGGTCAGCGGAACGTGGACGGCCATCTGGTCACCGTCGAAGTCGGCGTTGTACGCGGCGCAGACCAGCGGGTGCAGCTGGATCGCCTTGCCTTCGATGAGGACCGGCTCGAACGCCTGGATGCCCAGACGGTGCAGGGTCGGCGCACGGTTCAGGAGAACCGGATGCTCGCGGATAACTTCGGCGAGAACGTCCCAGACCTCGGGCAGCTCGCGCTCGACCATTTTCTTGGCGGCCTTGATGGTGGTGGCCATGCCACGACCTTCCAGCTTGCCGAAGATGAACGGCTTGAACAGCTCCAGGGCCATCTTCTTCGGCAGACCGCACTGGTGCAGGCGCAGGGTCGGGCCCACGGTGATCACGGAACGACCGGAGTAGTCCACGCGCTTGCCGAGCAGGTTCTGACGGAAGCGACCTTGCTTGCCCTTGATCATGTCGGCCAGCGACTTCAGCGGACGCTTGTTCGAGCCAGTGATGGCGCGACCGCGACGGCCGTTGTCGAGCAGGGCGTCGACGGCTTCCTGCAGCATGCGCTTTTCGTTGCGCACGATGATGTCCGGAGCGGCCAGGTCGAGCAGGCGCTTCAGACGGTTGTTACGGTTGATCACCCGACGATACAGGTCGTTCAGGTCGGAAGTCGCGAAGCGACCGCCATCCAGCGGAACCAGCGGACGCAGGTCCGGCGGCAGCACCGGCAGGACGGTCAGGACCATCCACTCAGGCTTGTTGCCGGAGCCCTGGAAGGCTTCCATCAGCTTCAGGCGCTTGGACAGCTTCTTGATCTTGGTTTCCGAGTTGGTCTGCGGAATCTCTTCGCGCAGGCGGCCGATCTCGTGCTCCAGATCGATGGCGTTGAGCAGTTCGTGAACGGCTTCGGCGCCCATGCGAGCATCGAAATCGTCACCGAACTCTTCGAGGGCCTCGAAGTATTGCTCGTCGTTCAGCAGCTGGCCCTTTTCCAGGGTGGTCATGCCCGGATCGATCACCACGTAGCTCTCGAAATAGAGCACGCGCTCGATATCGCGCAGGGTCATGTCCAGCAGCAGGCCGATACGGGACGGCAGCGACTTCAGGAACCAGATGTGGGCAACCGGCGAAGCCAGCTCGATGTGGCCCATGCGCTCGCGGCGCACCTTGGCCAGGGCGACTTCCACGCCGCACTTCTCGCAGATCACACCGCGGTGCTTGAGGCGCTTGTACTTGCCGCACAGGCACTCGTAGTCCTTCACCGGGCCGAAGATCTTGGCGCAGAACAGGCCGTCGCGCTCCGGCTTGAAGGTACGGTAGTTGATGGTTTCCGGCTTTTTAACTTCGCCGAAAGACCAGGAACGAATCATCTCGGGCGAAGCCAGGCCAATACGGATGGCATCGAACTCTTCGATTTGACCCTGGTTTTTCAACAGATTAAGCAAGTCTTTCAAGGCCTTTCCTCCTCACGGACCCGGTGCGACCGGCCTTGACCAGCCGCACCGTCTAGCGTCACGTGTTATTCGGTTTCCAGTTCGATGTCGATGCCGAGCGAACGGATCTCTTTGATCAGAACGTTGAAGGACTCGGGCATGCCGGCCTCCATGCGGTGATCGCCGTCCACGATGTTCTTGTACATCTTGGTCCGGCCGTTCACGTCGTCCGACTTGACCGTCAGCATTTCCTGCAGGGTGTACGCCGCGCCATAGGCTTCCAGCGCCCACACCTCCATCTCACCGAAGCGCTGACCACCGAACTGTGCCTTACCACCCAGCGGCTGCTGGGTAACCAGGCTGTACGAGCCGGTGGAACGGGCGTGCATCTTGTCGTCCACCAGGTGGTTCAGCTTGAGCATGTACATGTAGCCGACGGTGGTCGGACGCTCGAACTGGTTGCCGGTACGGCCGTCGAACAGACGCATCTGGCCGCTTTCCGGCAGGTCGGCCAGCTTCAGCATGGCCTTGATCTCGCGTTCCTTGGCGCCATCGAACACCGGGGTCGCCATCGGTACGCCACCGCGCAGGTTCTTGGCCAGCGCGAGGATCTCGTTGTCGCCCAGCTCGTCGAGGTTTTCCTCGCGACCGCCGATCTCGTTGTAGATCTCGTGCAGGAACTTACGCAGTTCGGCGACCTTGCGCTGCTCTTCGAGCATGCGGTTGATCTTCTCGCCCAGCCCCTTGGCCGCGAGGCCCAGGTGGGTTTCGAGGATCTGACCGACGTTCATACGCGACGGTACGCCCAGCGGGTTGAGGACGATGTCGACCGGGGTGCCGTTGGCATCGTGCGGCATGTCTTCCACCGGCATGATCACCGAGACCACACCCTTGTTACCGTGACGGCCGGCCATCTTGTCGCCCGGCTGGATGCGACGCTTGATCGCCAGGTAGACCTTGACGATCTTCAGCACGCCCGGAGCCAGGTCGTCGCCCTGCTGCAGCTTGCGCTTCTTGTCCTCGAACTTGTCGTCCAGGAGCTGGCGACGATCGCTGATGTAGGCCTGGGCCTTCTCCAGCTGTTCGTTCAGGGCGTCGTCGGCCATGCGCAGCTTGAACCACTGGCCGCGCTCGAGACCGTCGAGGTAGTCGTCGGTGATCTCCGTACCCTTCTTCAGCGCCGGGCCACCTTCAGCCTTCGCACCGACCAGGGCGGCACGCAGACGCTCGAAGGTCGCGCCTTCGACGATGCGGAACTCTTCGTTCAGGTCCTTGCGGATCTGGTCGAGTTGCATCTTCTCGATGGACAGCGCGCGGGAGTCGCGCTCGACGCCGTCGCGGGTGAAGACCTGAACGTCGATGACGGTGCCCTTGGTGCCGGTCGGCACACGCAGGGAGGTGTCCTTCACGTCGGACGCCTTCTCACCGAAGATCGCGCGCAGCAGCTTCTCTTCCGGAGTCAGCTGGGTCTCGCCTTTCGGAGTGACCTTGCCGACGAGGATGTCGCCGGCCTGCACTTCGGCGCCGACGTAGACGATACCGGCTTCGTCCAGCTTGTTCAGCGCGGCCTCGCCCACGTTCGGGATGTCCGCGGTGATTTCCTCTGGGCCGAGCTTGGTGTCACGAGCGACGCAGGTCAGTTCCTGGATGTGGATCGTGGTGAAACGATCTTCCTGGACCACGCGCTCGGACAGGCAGATGGAGTCTTCGAAGTTGAAGCCGTTCCAGGGCATGAACGCTACGCGCATGTTCTGGCCCAGGGCCAGTTCGCCCATGTCGGTGGAAGGACCGTCGGCCAAGATGTCGCCGCGCGCGACCACGTCACCCTTGCTCACCAGCGGACGCTGGTTGATGCAGGTGTTCTGGTTGGAACGGGTGTACTTGGTCAGGTTGTAGATGTCGACACCCGCTTCGCCGGTCTCGACCTCGTCATCCGCCACGCGAACCACGACACGGCTGGCATCGACCGAGTCGATCACACCGCCACGGCGAGCCACGACGCAGACGCCGGAGTCGCGCGCCACGTTGCGCTCCATGCCGGTACCCACCAGCGGCTTGTCGGCACGCAGGGTCGGCACGGCCTGACGCTGCATGTTCGAGCCCATGAGTGCGCGGTTGGCGTCATCGTGCTCAAGGAACGGAATCAGCGAGGCAGCGACGGAAACGACCTGCTTCGGCGACACGTCCATCAGGGTCACGTCTTCCGGCGCCTTCACGGTGAATTCGTTCAGGTGACGCACGGCCACCAGTTCGTCCACCAGTTGACCCTTCTCGTTGAGGGTCGCCGAAGCCTGGGCGATGACGTGGTCGGCTTCTTCGATCGCCGACAGGAACACGATCTCGTCGGTTACCAGGCTGTCCTTGACCACGCGGTACGGGCTCTCGAGGAAGCCGTACTTGTTGGTGCGGGCGTAGGTCGCCAGGGAGTTGATCAGACCGATGTTCGGACCTTCAGGGGTTTCGATCGGGCACACGCGGCCGTAGTGGGTCGGGTGTACGTCACGAACCTCGAAGCCCGCTCGCTCACGGGTCAGACCGCCCGGGCCGAGCGCGGAGACGCGGCGCTTGTGGGTGATCTCGGAAAGCGGGTTGTTCTGGTCCATGAACTGCGACAGCTGGCTCGAACCGAAGAACTCCTTGATCGCGGCAGCCACCGGCTTGGCGTTGATCAGGTCCTGCGGCATCAGGCCTTCGCTTTCGGCCATGGACAGGCGTTCCTTGACCGCGCGCTCGACACGCACCAGGCCCACGCGGAACTGGTTCTCGGCCATTTCGCCGACGCAACGGACACGACGGTTGCCCAGGTGGTCGATGTCATCGACGATGCCCTTGCCGTTACGGATGTCGACGAGGGTCTTGAGCACATCGATGATGTCTTCCTTGCTCAGGACGCCCGGACCTTCGATCTCGGTACGACCGATACGGCGGTTGAACTTCATCCGGCCCACGGCCGACAGGTCGTAACGCTCGGCGCTGAAGAACAGGTTGCCGAACAGGGTCTCGGCAGCTTCCTTGGTCGGCGGCTCGCCCGGACGCATCATCCGGTAGATCTCGACCAGGGCTTCCAGCTGGTTGCTGGTGTTGTCGATCTTCAGGGTGTCGGAGATGAACGGACCGCAGTCGATGTCGTTGGTGTACAGGGTCTCGATGCGCACGACCTGGGCCTTGGCCACCTTGGCCAGGAGGTCGAGGGTCAGCTCGGTGTTGCACTCGGCGATGATCTCGCCGGTAGCCGGATGCACGATCGCTTTGGCGATGGTACGGCCGATCAGGTAGTCGAACGGCACTTCCAGCTGGCTCACGCCAGCCTTTTCCAGCTGGTTGATGTGGCGGGCAGTGATACGACGCCCCTGCTCCACGATCACCTTGCCGCTGCCATCCTTGATGTCGATGCTCGCGACTTCACCGCGCAGACGCTGCGGGACCAGTTCCAGGTTCAGGGTCTCGCCCTTGATGTGGAAGACGTTGGTCGCGTAGAAGGCGTTGAGGATCTCTTCGGTGCTGTAGCCGAGCGCGCGCAGCAGTACCGAGGCCGGCAGCTTGCGGCGACGGTCGATACGGACGAACACGCAGTCCTTCGGATCGAACTCGAAGTCCAGCCAGGAACCGCGGTAAGGAATGATCCGCGCGGAGTACAGCAGCTTGCCGGAGCTGTGGGTCTTGCCACGGTCGTGGTCGAAGAACACGCCCGGGGAACGGTGCAGCTGGGAGACGATGACACGCTCGGTACCGTTGATGATGAAGGTACCGTTCTCGGTCATCAGGGGGATTTCCCCCATGTAGACTTCTTGTTCCTTGATGTCCTTGATCGCCTTGTTCGACGACTCGCGGTCGAAGATGATCAGGCGAACTTTCACGCGCAGCGGTACGGCGAAGGTCACGCCGCGCAGCACGCACTCCTTGACATCGAATGCCGGCTCACCCAGACGGTAGCCGACGTATTCCAAGGCAGCATTGCCGGAATAGCTGATAATCGGGAAAACGGACTTGAAGGCCGCGTGCAGACCGATATCGCGGAACTGCTCCTTGGTTGCGCCAGCCTGCAGGAATTCGCGATAGGAATCCAGCTGGATGGCCAGCAAATACGGCACATCCATGACGTCCGGCAACTTGCTAAAGTCCTTGCGGATACGTTTTTTCTCAGTGTATGAGTAAGCCATCAGCGTTCCCCAGCTTGGTCACCTGCTTGTTTGGCGTCTCCGACGGGAGCAGCCGGAAAATCTTGCAGACCCCTTGGCCTGCATTGCCCACTCGGGGCACTTTCACGTCTTGGGTGGAACGCCCGAGGCGAGTCCACCCAGAACGGAAAAAGGCCGGTGGCAAAAGCCACCAGCCATCAGCCTTTCGCTTGACGCTCGGGCTGTAGACGCAAGGTCGTCGCTTACTTGAGCTCGACTTTGGCGCCTGCTTCTTCCAGGGCTTTCTTGGCGGCTTCGGCTTCTTCTTTCGAAGCGCCTTCCTTCACCACGCCCGGAGCGCCGTCTACGACAGCCTTGGCTTCTTTCAGACCCAGACCGGTCAGTTCGCGAACGACCTTGATCACGTTCACTTTCTTGTCGCCAGCTTCGGCCAGGACGATGGTGAACTCGGTCTGCTCTTCGGCAGCGGCAGCAGCCGGGCCAGCAGCGGCAACGGTAGCGGCAGCAGCGGTAACGCCGAACTTCTCTTCCATCGCCTTGATCAGTTCGACCACTTGCATGACGGACATTTCGGATACGGCGTTGATGATGTCTTCGTTGGTCAGAGCCATGACTCTAATTCCTGTATTGGGGGACGGCCTGCGGCCATCGTATTAAACAAATAAGATTGAAAGCGCTTACGAGCCGACTTAGGCGGCAGCAGCTTCTTTCTGGTCGCGAATGGCCGCCAGAGTACGAGCCAGCTTGCTGGTAGCGCCCTGAATCACGCTCATCAGCTGCGATACGGCTTCGTCGTAGGTCGGCAGGCTTGCCAGTACGTCGATCTGATTGGCTGCGAGGAACTGACCCTCGAAGGCAGCCGCCTTGATCTCGAACTTGTCCTGACCCTTGGCGAACTCACGGAAGATACGAGCGGCAGCGCCCGGATGTTCGTTGGAGAAAGCGATCAGGGTCGGGCCTTTGAACACGTCGTTGAGCACGTCGAACTGGGTGCCTTCAACGGCGCGCTTGAGCAGGGTGTTACGTACGACTTTCACGTACACACCAGCTTCGCGGGCCTCTTTACGGAGTCCGGTCATGGCGCCTACGGTCACGCCACGGGCATCGGCCACGACAGCGGACAGGGCAGCTTTGGCAGCCTCGTTGACTTCAGCGACGATGGCCTTCTTGTCTTCGAGTTTAATTGCCACGGGTTTACTCCTGGATGTTACCGTTTCGTCCAGCCGGGGCCGGACGTCGTTTTGGTGTCTGATTCGGTAACCGAATCGGGAGCACCATCTGCGTAGGCTTGTGGTTTAAGGCTTGCGCCACCTACGGTCTTGGATAGCCCCCGCCAGGCAGGGACCCCAATACCTGTGCAGCGGGCAGAACCCGCTGCACGATTTCACTTAGGCTTCCAGGGAAGCCAGGTCGATCTGCAGGCCCGGACCCATGGTGGTGCTCAGGGTCACGCGCTTGACGTACACGCCTTTCGACGAGGACGGCTTCAGGCGCTTCAGGTCAGCCAGCAGTGCTTCAACGTTCTGCTGCAGCTTGGCCGGTTCGAAATCGACCTTACCGACGGAGCTGTGGATGATGCCGTTCTTGTCGGTACGGAAACGTACCTGACCAGCTTTGGCATTCTTCACGGCGGTAGCGACGTCCGGAGTCACGGTGCCGACTTTCGGGTTCGGCATCAGACCACGCGGGCCGAGGATCTGGCCCAGCTGACCGACGACACGCATGGCATCCGGGGAAGCGATGACGACGTCGTAGTTCAGGTCGCCGCCTTTCATTTCGGCAGCCAGCTCGTCCATGCCCACCTTGTCGGCGCCGGCAGCCAGAGCGGCTTCGGCAGCCGGACCCTGGGTGAAGACGGCAACGCGGACGCTCTTGCCGGTGCCGTTCGGCAGGACGGTGGCACCACGAACGACCTGGTCGGATTTACGCGGATCGACGCCAAGGTTCACGGCAACGTCCACGGACTCCTTGAACTTGATGGTGGACAGCTCGGCCAGCAGCTTGGCGGCCTCTTCGAAGCTGTACTGCTTGCCGGCAACTACTTTCTCGGCAATCGCCTTCTGGCGCTTGGTCAGCTTAGCCATTACACACCCTCCACGTTCAGGCCCATGCTGCGCGCGGAGCCAGCGATGGTACGTACAGCAGCGTCCAGATCAGCAGCGGTCAGGTCAGCCTGCTTGGTCTTGGCGATCTCTTCCAGCTGGGCACGGGTAACGGTGCCGACTTTCTGGGAGTTCGGACGAGCGGAGCCGCTGGTGATGCCAGCTGCTTTTTTCAGCAGGACGGCAGCCGGGGTGCTCTTGGTTTCGAAGGTGAAGCTACGGTCGCTGTAAACGGTGATGATCACAGGAGTCGGCAGGCCCGGCTCTTGGCCTTGGGTCTTGGCGTTGAACGCCTTGCAGAATTCCATGATGTTCACGCCGTGCTGACCCAGGGCAGGGCCGACCGGCGGCGACGGGTTGGCCTGACCGGCCTTTACTTGCAGCTTGATATAAGCCTGGATTTTCTTAGCCATTTGCTACTCCAAATTCGGGTACAAGCGCCTGAAGGCTCCCCGGTTGCTTTCGCGTTTATCCCAGTGACGACAAAACCCCGCAGCCTTGGGCTGCGGGGTGAGGGATGCGTTTTCAGCTAGACCTTTTCGACCTGACTGAACTCCAGCTCCACCGGGGTAGAGCGGCCAAAGATGAGCACGGCCACTTGGATCCGGCTCTTCTCGTAGTTAACTTCTTCGACGACACCATTGAAGTCGGCGAAAGGACCATCGATGACACGAACGGTCTCGCCCGGCTCGAACAGGGTCTTCGGCTTGGGCTTGTCGCCGCTATCGGCCACGCGACGCAGGATTGCATCAGCCTCACGATCGGTGATCGGAGCCGGCTTGTCGGCAGTCCCGCCGATGAAGCCCATGACGCGCGGGGTATCCTTCACCAGGTGCCAGGTACCTTCGTTCATTTCCATCTGAACCAGCACATAGCCAGGGAAGAATTTGCGCTCGCTCTTGCGCTTCTGGCCGTTCCGCATCTCCACCACTTCCTCGGTGGGAACCAGAATCTCGCCGAACTCTTCTTCCATGCCAGCAAGCTTGACACGCTCGATCAGCGAGCGCATGACATGCTTCTCGTAGCCCGAGTATGCATGCACAACGTACCAACGCTTAGCCACGGCGCACCCTTAACCTACAATCATGGAAACCAACCAACCCAGCAGGGAATCGAGCCCCCACAGCAGCAGCGCCATTACCAGCACTACCGCGACCACGATCAGAGTGGTCTGAGTTGTTTCTTGACGACTCGGCCATACGACCTTGCGAATCTCGACGCGCGCTTCCTTAGCAAGACTAAAGAAGGCCTGCCCCTTGGCCGTTTGCAGAGCCAGGAAGGCAGCGATCACCGCCAGAACGAGAATACCGAGAACGCGATACAGGATTGGTTGAGCCGAAAAGTACTGATTGCCCACAACGGCAACCACAACCAGAACGGCAACCAAGAGCCATTTCAAGAGATCAAAACGTGATTCTTTGGCTTCTGCCTTGGCATTCATCTGTTAGGAATCTCGTGAAGAAAAGCCAGATTTACTTGGGAAATCTGGCAGGCCAGGAGGGAATCGAACCCCCAACCTGCGGTTTTGGAGACCGCCGCTCTGCCAATTGAGCTACTGGCCTGAAGCAAAATCAGGCCGACCATTATGCCGGCCTGAGAGGGGAAGATCAACCGATATTATTCGATGATCTTGGCAACCACGCCGGCGCCAACGGTACGGCCGCCTTCGCGGATCGCGAAGCGCAGGCCATCTTCCATGGCGATCGGAGCGATCAGGGTGACAACCATCTTGATGTTGTCGCCCGGCATTACCATCTCTACGCCTTCCGGCAGTTCGCAGTTACCGGTCACGTCGGTGGTACGGAAGTAGAACTGCGGACGGTAGCCCTTGAAGAACGGGGTGTGACGACCACCTTCTTCCTTGGACAGCACGTACACTTCGCACTCGAACTTGGTGTGCGGCTTGATGGTGCCCGGCTTGGCCAGAACCTGGCCACGCTCTACGTCTTCACGCTTGGTGCCGCGCAGCAGGATACCAACGTTCTCACCAGCACGACCTTCGTCGAGCAGCTTGCGGAACATTTCAACGCCGGTGCAGGTGGTCTTGGTGGTCGCCTTGATGCCGACGATTTCCACTTCTTCCTGGACCTTGATGATGCCGCGCTCTACACGACCGGTTACCACGGTACCGCGGCCGGAGATCGAGAACACGTCTTCGATCGGCATCAGGAACGGCTGGTCGATGGCACGAACCGGCTCCGGAATGTAGGAATCCAGGGTCTCTACCAGCTTCTGCACGGCACTTACGCCGATGCCGTTGTCATCCTTGCCTTCCAGCGCCATCAGCGCGGAACCGATGATGATCGGAGTGTCGTCGCCCGGGAAGTCGTAGGTGTTCAGCAGATCGCGAACTTCCATCTCGACCAGTTCCAGCAGCTCGGCGTCGTCGACCATGTCGGCCTTGTTCAGGAACACGACGATGTAGGGAACGCCTACCTGGCGGGACAGCAGGATGTGCTCGCGGGTCTGCGGCATGGGGCCGTCGGCAGCCGAGCAAACCAGGATCGCGCCGTCCATCTGGGCAGCACCGGTGATCATGTTCTTCACGTAGTCGGCGTGACCGGGGCAGTCAACGTGAGCGTAGTGACGAACAGCGGAATCGTATTCAACGTGCGAGGTGTTGATGGTGATACCGCGGGCCTTTTCTTCCGGCGCGTTGTCGATCTGATCGAAAGCACGAGCGGAACCACCCCAGGTGTCGGAGCAGACCTTGGTCAGTGCAGCGGTCAGAGTGGTCTTGCCATGGTCAACGTGACCGATGGTGCCGACGTTGACGTGCGGCTTGTTCCGTTCAAATTTTTCTTTAGCCATGGAGACCATCCCCTTCAAGGAATTGAGCGGATCACGCTACCATTAGAACAAGGGCAGATATTTTCATATCTGCCCCTGGATAAATGGAGCTCATGAGCGGATTTGAACCGCTGACCTCACCCTTACCAAGGGTGTGCTCTACCAACTGAGCTACATGAGCGAAACACAAGCAACTTGACTGGAGCGGGTAGCGGGAATCGAACCCGCATCATCAGCTTGGAAGGCTGAGGTTCTACCACTGAACTATACCCGCGGAGCCCGAAGCTCACGCTTTTAAACTGGTGGAGGGAGAAGGATTCGAACCTTCGAAGTCTATGACGTCAGATTTACAGTCTGATCCCTTTGGCCACTCGGGAATCCCTCCAAACTGGTGGGCGGCATTCTCTACGTCTGCCACCTTGCTGTCAAGAGTTTTCTCTTAAAAAACCTGAACTTAGGTTTCAACAGCAACTTCATGGTAGGAGTCTTTCAGCCTTCCCCCTGCGAAGCGGGCGCCATTCTATGCAAACCATCAGGGGGATGCAACACCTTTGCACGACATTATTTGATGCTGCAATCCCTTGAAGTCCCGAGCCAGCTCCTGGAGCAGTTGCTCATCCACCAGGCGCCGGCTGCCGGGGGCCACCCTTACCCAGAAATCACGCTGCCCGCGGGGCAATTCCTTCAGCTCCGCCTCGTAACCTGCCGTCTTGAGACGCACCTGCGCACTTTCAGCCGAATCCCGCGCGGAAAACATCCCCAAAGAAATGCCATTGGCCAGCACTCCCTCGCCAATCAGGTAGCTGTCGATATTGCGCGCCTGAAGCTCCTTCAACTGACGAAGCGCAGCCTCCCGCGAGGCTAGCGGAGGAAGATAGACCCAGTAATCGACGCTCATCTCCCCACGGGCCTCGACCTCCGCCTCGATATCCAGACCCAGCAGGCGCTGCTGCAACC
This sequence comes from Pseudomonas sp. KBN12P06040, assembly GCF_037574965.1. Classification (NCBI taxonomy): domain Bacteria; kingdom Pseudomonadati; phylum Pseudomonadota; class Gammaproteobacteria; order Pseudomonadales; family Pseudomonadaceae; genus Pseudomonas; species Pseudomonas sp. KBN12P06040. The sequence continues at coordinate 758,160 of NZ_JBBELS010000001.1, read as the reverse complement.
TTCGGGCATCCGCCTCCTCACCGCCTCCGCCAAGATAGAGACAGGCGGACTCCGATGCGATCGACTCTTCGGCAGCCGGAGGCACACTCGGCGCCGGCACCTGCGATCCCGAGCGCGCCCTGGAAGCAAGGTTGCTCTCGGCCAACAGCAGAATGTTCTTCTGCCCATCCTTATAGAGTTCCAGCGGTGCGATTTCCTTGGCCCGTAGCGGGGATTGCTGCTGGTGCCAGACGTAGTAGAAGACGTTCAGGGCCAGGAGAAACAGGAAGAACCAGCGCATAGATCCTCTCACTCAATCGGGCAAGCCAGTGCCAGCCCTACGAAAACCAGGTCCGGCATGATCCGGGCGCCAGCCAGTTCGTCGCGAACCAGTTCGGCATCCCCACCCGTCAGGAATATTTCACAATCCGGACCGAGCAGCTCGCACGCCATGGCGTACTGCTCACGAACGAACCCCCTGAGCATGAGCAGACAACCCCGCTCAACCGCCTCGGCCGTGGCCTGCCCTGGCTGGAGACTGGCAAGCGCCCGCCGGGCCTCTGCATCGTCGTAGCGGATACGTCGGGTATGGGTGCGCAACTGGCTTCTCATCAGGGTCATGCCCGGGCATATGTAGCCCCCCAGATGCACTCCATCCGCCGCGACCAGGTCAGAGGTGACCGCGGTCCCCAGATCAATGACCAGGCAGGCCTTCTTAGCCAGGTGATGAGCCGCGACGAGGGCCAACCAGCGGTCGAGCCCCAGGCGCTGGTAGTCGAGATAGCCGTTGCGCACTCCCGCCAACTGCTTGCCGGATGATGCAACCAGCGCCGAAACCGGGAACAGCTGCTCCAACCGTGCGACCAGTTGCGAGGTTTCCTGCTCGCTGCGAACGCTCACCAGGCGACAGGCTCGCACTGGCAGCGCTTGCTGCGATGTTAACTGTTCGACCAGGGCATCATCGGACTCCGCAAGGCCACCGGCGACCGACCGTGCCGCGCCCTCGATGACCCGCCACTTGATCAGCGAGTTTCCACAGTCGAGCTCAAGAATCATTGACGCAACCTCAAACTAAGCTCCCCTCCACTGAACCTCTGCTCCACGCCATCCACCTCGAGACGCAGCGCTCCTCGGCTATCGACACCCAGCACACGACCCTCGATGGAACTCAGGGCAGTCGAGAGAATGACCTGGGCACCCTGCCAGAGATTGCAGGACTCCCACTCCTCGCGACTTGCAGCAAAGCCTTCGCGCGAATGCCTATCGAGATAATCGGCCAACTGCCGATTGAGAGCAGAAAGCAGCCGCGAACGATCCACCAGTTCCCCCAGCGCTTCGCGCAGGGAGGTCCAAGGCTGGCCGATATCAGTGGCGGTCTTCATGTTGACGTTGATCCCTATGCCGATAACGACATGACACAGATCCGCGGGGTCGCCACTCAGCTCCAGGAGAATTCCGGCGATCTTCTTGCCTCCCTGCAGAACGTCGTTCGGCCACTTCAACCCGGCGTCCCGGACGTCCAAGGACTCCAGGGCCCGGAGCACCGCGAGACCGACAACCAAGCTCAACCCTTCGAGCTCCCGAGCGCCCCCCCTGACAGTAATGGCCAGAGAATAATAGAGGTTCTCTCCATAGGGACTGACCCAGGCTCGGCCGCGACGTCCACGCCCGGCAGTCTGCTGCTCGGCGACGATAACGAAAGGCGTCGAGGCTCCAGCCGCGAGCCTGCGCATGGCCTCGCTATTGGTTGAATCGACGGTGGGCATGATCTCGACAGGCCAGAGGCTGTCGATCTTCCGCGGATCCAGGAGACTGAGGGGACTCGCCAGGCGGTAACCCCGGCCACGCACCTTGTGGAACTGCAGGCCATGTTCAGCCTCCAGGTGCTGCAAGCGTTTCCAGACTGCACTGCGACTGATGCCCAGTACCGCCCCCAACTCCTCACCGGAGTGGAATCGCCCGTCTTGAAGTAGTTTCAGCAAGGTCTGCATAGACGCCCCACACTAGCCAGGCACGCATCATATAGAGGCACTTGCGCTTTGCCTACGAAAAGCCCTGCCGTATAGCTGCCTTTTCCCCGGATTTTCGCAGACTTTTCCGCGCGCAAAAGCAAAACCCCTGGTCATCACTGACCAGGGGTTTTGGGATAGGAGCTTGACGATGACCTACTCTCACATGGGGAGACCCCACACTACCATCGGCGATGCGTCGTTTCACTTCTGAGTTCGGGAAGGGATCAGGTGGTTCCAACGCTCTATGATCGTCAAGCAATTCGGTTGGATATCCGTTCGCTTGGGCTTACGTCTATCCGGATTCAGGTATGTGATTTCAAGGTGTTTTGCGGTTCATGCGAACTTTCGGTTCGTCGACTTCACCTTACAACACACAATCGTCAGATTGTTTGGGTGTTATATGGTCAAGCCTCACGGGCAATTAGTACTGGTTAGCTCAACGCCTCACAACGCTTACACACCCAGCCTATCAACGTCGTAGTCTTCGACGGCCCTTCAGGGGAATCAAGTTCCCAGTGAGATCTCATCTTGAGGCAAGTTTCCCGCTTAGATGCTTTCAGCGGTTATCTTTTCCGAACATAGCTACCCGGCAATGCCACTGGCGTGACAACCGGAACACCAGAGGTTCGTCCACTCCGGTCCTCTCGTACTAGGAGCAGCCCCTCTCAAATCTCAAACGTCCACGGCAGATAGGGACCGAACTGTCTCACGACGTTCTAAACCCAGCTCGCGTACCACTTTAAATGGCGAACAGCCATACCCTTGGGACCGGCTTCAGCCCCAGGATGTGATGAGCCGACATCGAGGTGCCAAACACCGCCGTCGATATGAACTCTTGGGCGGTATCAGCCTGTTATCCCCGGAGTACCTTTTATCCGTTGAGCGATGGCCCTTCCATACAGAACCACCGGATCACTAAGACCTACTTTCGTACCTGCTCGACGTGTCTGTCTCGCAGTCAAGCGCGCTTTTGCCTTTATACTCTGCGACCGATTTCCGACCGGTCTGAGCGCACCTTCGTACTCCTCCGTTACTCTTTAGGAGGAGACCGCCCCAGTCAAACTGCCCACCATACACTGTCCTCGATCCGGATCACGGACCAGAGTTAGAACCTCAAGCATGCCAGGGTGGTATTTCAAGGATGGCTCCACGCGAACTGGCGTCCACGCTTCAAAGCCTCCCACCTATCCTACACAAGCAGGCTCAAAGTCCAGTGCAAAGCTACAGTAAAGGTTCACGGGGTCTTTCCGTCTAGCCGCGGATACACTGCATCTTCACAGCGATTTCAATTTCACTGAGTCTCGGGTGGAGACAGCGCCGCCATCGTTACGCCATTCGTGCAGGTCGGAACTTACCCGACAAGGAATTTCGCTACCTTAGGACCGTTATAGTTACGGCCGCCGTTTACCGGGGCTTCGATCAAGAGCTTCGCTTGCGCTAACCCCATCAATTAACCTTCCGGCACCGGGCAGGCGTCACACCCTATACGTCCACTTTCGTGTTTGCAGAGTGCTGTGTTTTTAATAAACAGTCGCAGCGGCCTGGTATCTTCGACCAGCCAGGGCTTACGGAGTAAATCCTTCACCCTAGCCGGCGCACCTTCTCCCGAAGTTACGGTGCCATTTTGCCTAGTTCCTTCACCCGAGTTCTCTCAAGCGCCTTGGTATTCTCTACCCGACCACCTGTGTCGGTTTGGGGTACGGTTCCTGGTTACCTGAAGCTTAGAAGCTTTTCTTGGAAGCATGGCATCAACCACTTCGTCATCTAAAAGACGACTCGTCATCAGCTCTCGGCCTTGAAACCCCGGATTTACCTAAGATTTCAGCCTACCACCTTAAACTTGGACAACCAACGCCAAGCTGGCCTAGCCTTCTCCGTCCCTCCATCGCAGTAACCAGAAGTACAGGAATATTAACCTGTTTCCCATCGACTACGCTTTTCAGCCTCGCCTTAGGAACCGACTAACCCTGCGTCGATTAACGTTGCGCAGGAACCCTTGGTCTTTCGGCGTGGGTGTTTTTCACACCCATTGTCGTTACTCATGTCAGCATTCGCACTTCTGATACCTCCAGCAAGCTTCTCAACTCACCTTCACAGGCTTACAGAACGCTCCTCTACCGCGTCACTTGCGTGACACCCGCAGCTTCGGTGTGTGGTTTGAGCCCCGTTACATCTTCCGCGCAGGCCGACTCGACTAGTGAGCTATTACGCTTTCTTTAAAGGGTGGCTGCTTCTAAGCCAACCTCCTAGCTGTCTAAGCCTTCCCACATCGTTTACCACTTAACCACAACTTTGGGACCTTAGCTGGCGGTCTGGGTTGTTTCCCTTTTCACGACGGACGTTAGCACCCGCCGTGTGTCTCCCATGCTCGGCACTTCTGGGTATTCGGAGTTTGCATCGGTTTGGTAAGTCGGGATGACCCCCTAGCCGAAACAGTGCTCTACCCCCCAGAGTGATACATGAGGCGCTACCTAAATAGCTTTCGAGGAGAACCAGCTATCTCCGAGCTTGATTAGCCTTTCACTCCGATCCACAAGTCATCCCCTACCTTTTCAACGGGAGTGGGTTCGGTCCTCCAGTCAGTGTTACCTAACCTTCAACCTGCTCATGGATAGATCGCCCGGTTTCGGGTCTATACCCAGCGACTAAACGCCCTATTAAGACTCGCTTTCGCTACGCCTACCCTATACGGTTAAGCTTGCCACTGAATATAAGTCGCTGACCCATTATACAAAAGGTACGCAGTCACCTAACAAGTAGGCTCCCACTGCTTGTACGCATACGGTTTCAGGTTCTATTTCACTCCCCTCTCCGGGGTTCTTTTCGCCTTTCCCTCACGGTACTGGTTCACTATCGGTCAGTCAGTAGTATTTAGCCTTGGAGGATGGTCCCCCCATGTTCAGACAAAGTTTCTCGTGCTCCGTCCTACTCGATTTCACTTCAAAGATCCTTTCGCGTACGGGGCTATCACCCACTATGGCCGCACTTTCCAGAGCGTTCCGCTAAAATCAATGAAGCTTAAGGGCTAATCCCCGTTCGCTCGCCACTACTAAGGGAATCTCGGTTGATTTCTTTTCCTCAGGGTACTTAGATGTTTCAGTTCCCCTGGTTCGCCTCTTGCACCTATGGATTCAGTACAAGATACCTAGGTTATCCTAGGTGGGTTCCCCCATTCAGAGATCTCCGGATCAAAGTCTGTTTGCCGACTCCCCGAAGCTTTTCGCAGGCTACCACGTCTTTCATCGCCTCTGACTGCCAAGGCATCCACCGTATGCGCTTCTTCACTTGACCATATAACCCCAAGCAATCTGGTTATACTGTGAAGACGACATTCGCCGAAAATTCGCGCTTGAACTCGCAAATTTTACCTTGACTTGAATGATCACCAGTGAAAGAGATCATTCAGTCTTACTTCTATCACATACCCGAATTTTTAAAGAACAGTTCTGGTGCAAAGACCAGAAATCAATGTTCATTCACGAACATTCATTTCTGAGCTTTCGACGATTGTTTTAGATGGTGGAGCCAAGGAGGATCGAACTCCTGACCTCCTGCGTGCAAAGCAGGCGCTCTCCCAGCTGAGCTATGGCCCCGTATCGGATCACGCAGCACACCAACAATTGGTGGGTCTGGGCAGATTCGAACTGCCGACCTCACCCTTATCAGGGGTGCGCTCTAACCAACTGAGCTACAGACCCAATCGTCTAACCAGTGAATCAAGCAATTCGTGTGGGAGCTTATGAAGAAGCTGAGATCTTCGATTAAGGAGGTGATCCAGCCGCAGGTTCCCCTACGGCTACCTTGTTACGACTTCACCCCAGTCATGAATCACTCCGTGGTAACCGTCCCCCTTGCGGTTAGACTAGCTACTTCTGGAGCAACCCACTCCCATGGTGTGACGGGCGGTGTGTACAAGGCCCGGGAACGTATTCACCGTGACATTCTGATTCACGATTACTAGCGATTCCGACTTCACGCAGTCGAGTTGCAGACTGCGATCCGGACTACGATCGGTTTTATGGGATTAGCTCCACCTCGCGGCTTGGCAACCCTTTGTACCGACCATTGTAGCACGTGTGTAGCCCTGGCCGTAAGGGCCATGATGACTTGACGTCATCCCCACCTTCCTCCGGTTTGTCACCGGCAGTCTCCTTAGAGTGCCCACCCGAGGTGCTGGTAACTAAGGACAAGGGTTGCGCTCGTTACGGGACTTAACCCAACATCTCACGACACGAGCTGACGACAGCCATGCAGCACCTGTGTCTGAGTTCCCGAAGGCACCAATCCATCTCTGGAAAGTTCTCAGCATGTCAAGGCCAGGTAAGGTTCTTCGCGTTGCTTCGAATTAAACCACATGCTCCACCGCTTGTGCGGGCCCCCGTCAATTCATTTGAGTTTTAACCTTGCGGCCGTACTCCCCAGGCGGTCGACTTATCGCGTTAGCTGCGCCACTAAGATCTCAAGGATCCCAACGGCTAGTCGACATCGTTTACGGCGTGGACTACCAGGGTATCTAATCCTGTTTGCTCCCCACGCTTTCGCACCTCAGTGTCAGTATCAGTCCAGGTGGTCGCCTTCGCCACTGGTGTTCCTTCCTATATCTACGCATTTCACCGCTACACAGGAAATTCCACCACCCTCTACCGTACTCTAGCTCAGTAGTTTTGGATGCAGTTCCCAGGTTGAGCCCGGGGATTTCACATCCAACTTGCTGAACCACCTACGCGCGCTTTACGCCCAGTAATTCCGATTAACGCTTGCACCCTTCGTATTACCGCGGCTGCTGGCACGAAGTTAGCCGGTGCTTATTCTGTTGGTAACGTCAAAACAGCAAGGTATTAACTTACTGCCCTTCCTCCCAACTTAAAGTGCTTTACAATCCGAAGACCTTCTTCACACACGCGGCATGGCTGGATCAGGCTTTCGCCCATTGTCCAATATTCCCCACTGCTGCCTCCCGTAGGAGTCTGGACCGTGTCTCAGTTCCAGTGTGACTGATCATCCTCTCAGACCAGTTACGGATCGTCGCCTTGGTAGGCCTTTACCCCACCAACTAGCTAATCCGACCTAGGCTCATCTGATAGCGTGAGGTCCGAAGATCCCCCACTTTCTCCCTCAGGACGTATGCGGTATTAGCGCCCGTTTCCGGACGTTATCCCCCACTACCAGGCAGATTCCTAGGCATTACTCACCCGTCCGCCGCTGAATCCAGGAGCAAGCTCCCTTCATCCGCTCGACTTGCATGTGTTAGGCCTGCCGCCAGCGTTCAATCTGAGCCATGATCAAACTCTTCAGTTCAATACTGCTTGGGTTTTGAGAAAACCCTAAACTTGGCTCAGCAATCGCATTCTCTTAAAAAGAGATAAAACTCTCGAATTCACGAGTGTTACTTGCGTTGCTGATAATCTTGCGATCACCAGTCTTACATCACAAGCACCCACACGAATTGCTTGATTCGACTTGTTAAAGAGCAGTTGATCAAGGCTTTCGTCTCAACCAAGGCCGCGCATTCTACAGCAACCTCTCTTTCCGTCAAGCGTTATTTTCGAAAATTTTCTTTTCTACTCAACCGCTTGCGCCGACCTTCAAACTATCTTCCGATCAGCGGGAGGCGCATTCTACAGCGTTCAAATTCGCTGTCAAGCACCTCGGTGAAGCTTCGTTTCGATCCCCTTTCGGGACCGAACCGCTGCGGCGAACAACCTGCCGGAGCGCTTCACCACTCCTGGGAGAGAATCCGTAAATCCTTGATTTTCAAGCATTTACTCTTCGTCGTCGCCGGGAGTGGTGCGCATTATAGGGAGATAGAAACTGGCGTCAACACTTATTTGAAAGAATTATTCAGCTTTCAGCGTGATGCGCGCGAAAGCCTTCTTCCCCGCCTGGAACACACGGGTTTCACCCAGCGCCAGCATGAAGGTGCGGTCGACGACCTGCCCATCCACCTTGACGCTGCCGGCACCCAGGAGATCGCGAGCCGCAGCCGCATTCTTCACCAACCCCGCCTTATTAAGGACAGAGGCAACGGGCATATCCTCGGGGGACGACAGCTCGATCTCCGGCAGGTCTTCCGGCAGCTCGCCCTCCTTCAGGCGATTGCCGGCCGACTTGTGTGCGCTCGCCGCCGCCTCCTCGCCATGGAAGCGGGCGACGATCTCCTCGGCCAGCTTGATCTTGATGTCACGCGGGTTGGCGCCCGCCTCGACGTCCTTGCGGAAGCTATCGATCTCATCTAGGGAACGGAAGCTGAGCAGTTCGAAGTAACGCCACATCAGCGTGTCAGGAATGGAGACCAGCTTGCTGTACATGACACCCGGCGCTTCCTGGATACCAATATAGTTGCCCAGCGACTTGGACATCTTCTTCACGCCATCCAGCCCTTCCAGCAACGGCATGGTCAGGATCACCTGGGCCTCCTGACCATAGGCACGCTGCAGCTCGCGCCCCATCAGCAGGTTGAACTTTTGGTCGGTGCCACCCAACTCGACGTCCGCCTTCAGCGCGACGGAGTCATAGCCCTGAACCAGCGGATAGAGGAACTCATGGATAGCGATGGGCTGATTGCTGGCATAGCGCTTGCTAAAGTCATCGCGCTCCAGCATCCGCGCAACGGTGTATTGAGAGGCAAGACGAATGAAGTCAGCCGGGGTCAACTGGTCCATCCAGGTGGAATTGAAGGCCACTTCGGTCTTGGCCGGGTCGAGGATCTTGAAGACCTGGGACTTGTACGTCTCCGCATTCTCCAGAACCTGCTCGCGCGTCAGGGGAGGACGGGTAACACTTTTCCCACTGGGGTCACCGATCATCCCAGTGAAGTCACCGATGAGGAAGATCACCTGATGCCCCAGGTCCTGGAACTGGCGCAGCTTATTAATAAGCACGGTATGGCCAAGATGCAGATCGGGAGCGGTCGGGTCGAAGCCGGCCTTGATCCGCAAGGGCTGGCCACGCTTCAGCTTGGCCACCAGTTCCGCCTCTACCAGGATCTCGTCTGCACCGCGCTGGATCAGCGCCAGCTGCTCTTCAACCGACTTCATTTACAGGTTCTGCCCAATTGCCAAAATCGAAAGGGAACCAACCATACAAGATCGCAGACTAAAAACAAATTTTGCCGACCGTCAGGGGGACGGAGCCAGGCCAGACGCGACTTTTGGCTTGATTCAAGGAGATTTTGGTTATATTTTAGGCAGTTATTTATTCACAATCCAAAAACACCAATCACGCCATGACGCAATCCGATCAGAAAGCGCCGCCGTATTACCCGAAAAGCCACTTGTTGGCCGCCAGCGGTGTTGCAGCGCTCCTCAGTTTGGCACTACTGGTGTTCCCCTCGAGCGAAGTCGAGGCCAAGAGGACCACGCTCAATCTGGAGCTTGAAAGCAACACCGATCGCCTCCTTCAGGAGAAAGACGACCTCCTGCCGCAATCGGTCACCAATTCCAGCGACGAAGGCACGCCTTTCGCTCAGGTAGAAGGCGCCTCCGACGACAACACCGCCGAGCAAGACTCGGACAAGCCGGGCGCATCTGTAGCCGCTGCCGACACCAAGCCCGTCGATCCCGAGTGGAAGACCATCACCGTCGCCAGTGGCGATACGCTGTCGACCGTATTCACCAAGGCAGGCCTTTCCACCTCGGCCATGCACGACATGCTGACCAGCAGCAAGGATGCCAAGCGCTTCACCCATCTGAAGGTCGGCCAGGAGGTCAAGCTCAAGCTCGACCCCAAAGGAGAGCTGCAGGCGCTGCGAGTCAAGCAGAGCGAACTCGAGACCATCGGCCTGGACAAGACCGACAAGGGCTACTCCTTCAAACGCGAGAAGGCCCAGATCGACCTGCATACCGCCTATGCCCATGGCCGCATCACCAGCTCGCTGTTCGTTGCCGGTCGTAACGCCGGCCTGCCCTATAACCTGGTCACGTCGCTGTCGAACATCTTCGGCTACGACATCGACTTCGCCCTCGATCTGCGTGAAGGCGACGAGTTCGACGTGATCTACGAACAACACAAGGTCAACGGCAAGCAAGTGGCGACCGGCAATATCCTCGCCGCCCGCTTCGTCAACCGTGGCAAGACCTACACCGCCGTGCGCTATACCAACAAGCAGGGCAATACCAGCTACTACCGCGCCGACGGCTCCAGCATGCGCAAGGCATTCATCCGTACGCCGGTGGATTTCGCCCGTATCAGCTCGCGCTTCTCCCTGGGCCGCCGCCACCCGATCCTGAACAAGATCCGCGCGCACAAGGGCGTCGACTACGCTGCCCCCATCGGCACACCGATCAAGGCCACCGGAGACGGCGAGATCCTCGAGGCCGGACGCAAGGGGGGCTACGGCAACGCCGTGGTGATCCAGCACGGCCAGCGCTATCGGACCATCTACGGACACATGAGCCGCTTCGCCAAGGGTATCCGCGCCGGTACCAGCGTGAAGCAGGGCCAGATCATCGGTTACGTAGGCATGACGGGCCTGGCCACCGGCCCGCACCTGCACTACGAGTTCCAGATCAATGGCCGTCACGTCGATCCGCTGAGCGCCAAGCTGCCCATGGCGGACCCGCTCGGTGGCGCAGATCGCAAGCGCTTCATGGCGCAGACCCAGCCGATGATCGCGCGCATGGATCAGGAGAAGAAAACCCTCCTGGCCCTGAACAAGCAGCGCTGATCGTGCCGCGCTACCTGGGGTTGATGTCCGGAACCAGCCTGGACGGCATGGACATCGTCCTGATCGAGCAAGGTGATCGCACCACCTTGCTCGCTTCCCATTACCTACCCATGCCGGCCGGGCTGCGCGAAGACATCCTCGCCCTGTGCGTCCCCGGTCCCGATGAAATCGCCCGCGCCGCCGAAGTCGAGCAACGCTGGGTCGCCCTTGCAGCACAGGGCGTGCGCGAACTGCTGCTCCAGCAGCAGATGAGCCCCGACGAAGTCCGTGCCATCGGCAGTCATGGTCAAACCATCCGGCATGAACCCGCTCGCCACTTCACGGTGCAGATCGGCAACCCCGCCCTGCTGGCGGAGCTGACCGGCATCGATGTCGTCGCCGACTTCCGCCGCCGCGACGTCGCAGCCGGCGGCCAGGGCGCCCCGCTGGTACCGGCCTTCCATCAGGCGCTGTTTGGCGATGATGACGCCTCCAGGGCGGTCCTGAACATCGGTGGCTTCAGCAACGTTTCGCTGCTCAGCCCCGGAAAGCCGGTACGCGGCTTCGACTGCGGCCCGGGCAACGTGCTGATGGACGCCTGGATTCATCACCAGCGCGGTGAACATTTCGACCGGGACGGTGCGTGGGCCGCCAGCGGCCAGATGAACCACGCACTGCTGGCAAGCCTGCTGGCGGATGAATTCTTCGCCGCGCGTGGCCCCAAGAGTACCGGGCGCGAGCGCTTCAACCTGCCCTGGCTGCAGGAGCACCTGGCTCGTCAACCTGCCTTGCCGGCAGCGGATATCCAGGCAACCCTGCTGGAGCTGAGCGCGCGCAGCATCAGCGAATCGCTGCTGGACGCCCAGCCGGACTGCGAAGAGGTGCTGGTATGCGGCGGCGGCGCCTTCAATACGGCGCTGATGAGGCGCCTGGCCCTGCTGATGCCCGAAGCTCGGGTCGCCAGTACCGACGAATACGGCATTCCCCCTGCCTGGATGGAGGGCATGGCATTCGCCTGGCTAGCCCATCGGTTTCTCGAGCGTCTGCCCGGCAACTGCCCTGATGTGACCGGTGCGCTCGGTCCCAGGACTCTGGGCGCGCTGTATCCCGCCTGAAACGAAAACGCCGCGCATATAAGCGCGGCGTTTTCGTAGTGGCCCCATCGACGTCAGATCGAGAACGACTGTCCGCAACCGCAAGTCGTGGCGGCGTTCGGGTTCTTGATGACGAACCTCGAACCTTCCAGGCCTTCCTGGTAGTCGACTTCCGAACCCGCCAGGTACTGGAAGCTCATCGGGTCCACCACCAGGCCCACGCCATCGCGCTCGATCACGGTATCGTCATCGGCGATATCTTCGTCGAAGGTGAAGCCATACTGGAAGCCCGAGCAACCGCCGCCGGTGACGAATACACGCAGTTTCAGGCGAGGATTGCCCTCTTCGTCAATCAACGTCTTCACCTTGTTGGCTGCGCCTGGGGTAAAGAGCAGGGGCGTAGGGGTGAAGGTCTCGATGCTCATGTTTCCGAATCTCCCGGCTTGAGGCCGTGCGTTACAACATTACGCCCATTATCCTCTTGTCCCAGAAAAATGGTCAACTAATCCACAGTTTCCACGCTGGCAGGCAGTTCCAGCGGGCGCGGACTGGCCTCGGTCATCGGGCACAGGCGGCCCTCGATCTGGGCCCCCATGGCGGTTTCGATCAGCCCATAGTGAAGATTGCCCTTCACCCGGGCCTGGGCCCCCAGCTCCAGGCGTTCGATGGCATGGATGTCGCCATCCACCTGACCGTCGATGATCACATGGGGGGCCCGGATTTCGCCATCGACTCGACCGCCGGCGCTGACCCGCACCAGCCCTTCGTGCGCCTGCAACGCTCCGCGGACGGTGCCGTCGATCTGCACCGCGCCCTTGAGGTTCATGTCACCGACCAGTTCGGCGCCGCTGGCGATCAGGCTGGTCTGCCCGGTGAAACGCTGGACGTCGGCCCGGCCTTTGTTCTTGCTCCACATAATGCTCACTCACTGCTTCGGCCAATCGAAACGGCGCTGTAGCGGTTTGGACTGGCCATTCAGCTCCGCACGTACGTCGATCAGCTTCGGGATGAAGTTCTTCGGCAGCTCCAGCTCGGCGAAACGCCCCCCTTCTGGGATCGACTGGAAATGCCGGAGGGAAATCGACAGCCCTGTCTTGCCCAGTTCCGGCGAGAGCTGTTCGAGGTCGTAGGTAGCGTCCTTGCGCGCCAGCTTGCCGCTGATGCGGACTTTCAGCCGCCCATCCAGCTTGCGGTCGTCCCTGCCCAGGCGGCTGAGCATCACCTTATAGCGGAAGCGCTGCGGGTCGTCCGTGCCCTGCACCTCAAAGGCACGGATTTCCAGCGCATCCGCCTTGCTGGCCGGCGCGACTACCCCCTTGTAGAACGCGATGTCCTGTTGCTGCTTGAACACCTGGTCCTCAAGCAGCTTGATGGTCTGCCGGCTCTGTTCGGTGGCCTGCTGGCTGAGGCGTTCTCCGCTGCGCAACACCTCGATTTCGGTACGCAGGCGCTCCAGCTCGGCCTTCTGCTCGCCGATCAGGGTTTCCTGGCGTTGCGCATCGGCCTCGCTGCGAGCGGCGTCCGCCCCGGTCGACCAGCGACCGCCGAGAAACGCCAGCGGAACCGCCAGCAGCAGCGCACCCACCCCGAGGCGGACCAGCCAGGCCCGCCGTGGATCACGGAACTGGAGTTCCCAGCCGGACATCAGGGGAGCAGGGCCGCATGCGAGAGGCCCAGGCGCTCGTCCAGCCCGAACAGGATGTTCATGTTCTGGAGCGCCTGACCCGAGGCGCCCTTGACCAGGTTGTCGATCACCGACAGCACCACCACCAGGTCGCCGCCCTGGGGGCGATGCACGGCGATTCGGCAGACATTGGCGCCACGCACGCTACGGGTCTCCGGATGGCTGCCGGCCGGCATCACGTCGACGAAGGGTTCGTCGGCGTAGCGCTTCACGAACAGCGCCTGGAGGTCGACCGAGCGATCCGCGACATGGGCATAGAGGGTTGCATGGATACCGCGGATCATTGGCGTCAGGTGCGGTACGAACGTCAGCCCGACGTCGCCGCCGGAGGCCCGGCGCAGGCCCTGGCTGATTTCCGGGAGATGCCGATGCCCTTTGACCGCGTAGGCCATCATGCTTTCGCCCGCCTCGCAGAACAGCGAGCCAACCTTGGCGCCCCGACCGGCGCCGCTGACCCCGGACTTGCAATCGGCGATCAGCCGCGAGGCGTCGGCCAGGCCGGCTTCCAGCAGCGGGATCAGGCCCAGTTGGGTCGCGGTCGGGTAGCAGCCCGGCACGGCGATCAGGCGGGCCTGGCGGATCTTCTCGCGGTTCACTTCCGGCAGGCCGTAGACAGCCTCGTCGAGCAGCGCCGGAGCGCCATGCGGCTGGCCGTACCAGCGCGCCCACTCCTCGGCGTCCGCCAGGCGGAAGTCAGCGGACAGATCGATGACCCGGGTCCCGGCGTCCAGCAGTTCGCCAGCCAGCGCGTGCGCCACACCGTGCGGCGTGGCGAAGAACACCACGTCGCAGGCGCCGAGGCGCTGCGCGTCCGGCACGCTGAACTGCAGATCGTCATAATGACCTCGCAGGTTCGGGTACATGTCGGCGACCTTCACCCCCGCCTCGGAACGCGAAGTGATCACTTCCACCCGGGCCTGCGGATGCTGCGCCAGCAGGCGCAGCAGTTCCACGCCCGTATAACCCGTACCGCCAACGATGCCGACCTTGATCATCTGTCCATCACTCCGCGCGCTGAGGCAAGCTAGCCAAAAGAGGCCAATGATAAGAGCCGAGCGCCGGCATGAACAGCGCTGGGCGTCCGGCTTTGCGACCGGTTCGGCCCTTCGGTCGGCAGTCTAGCCCCCGGGGTCGTCGGGCAGAAATTGCTGCGAGGCCCTATCCGAATGTTCCTACCTGTTATGCGGCCATATCTGCCGGCAAATCAGACAGCGGCAAGCCGCCAGGGTGACGCGTTCCAGCCATCCCTCTACTATCGGGGCACCGTGATCAAGAGGATGTCCTGATGTACCTGTGGCTCAAAGCCTTCCATATCATCGCCGTAGTCTGCTGGTTCGCCGGCCTGTTCTACCTGCCGCGCCTGTTCGTCTACCACGCCATGAGCGAGGACCAGACCAGCCGGGAACGCTTCTGCGTCATGGAGCGCAAGCTCTACCGGGGGATCATGATGCCCTCGATGCTCGCCACCCTGGTCCTTGGCCTCTGGATGCTCTATCTCACCCCCGGCTGGCTGAGCCAAGGCTGGCTGCACGCCAAGCTGACCCTGGTGGTCCTGCTGATCGGCTACCACCACGCCTGCGGCGCCATGCTCAAGCGCTTCGCCCGCGGCGAGCCGGGGCGTAGCCATGTGTTCTACCGCTGGTTCAACGAAGTGCCTGTACTGTTCCTGCTGCTGATCGTCCTACTGGTGGTGCTCAAACCTTTCTGACCCAGGAGTCCTGTCCATGTCCTTGCCCGCCCTGCTCGACCAACGCCTGCGACTGCCGATGGTGGCCGCGCCGATGTTCCTGGTATCCAACCCGCAGTTGGTGCTGGCCTGCTGCCGCAGCGGCATCGTCGGCAGCTTCCCGGCGCTCAACCAGCGCGAGAGCAGCGGCTTCGAGGGTTGGCTGGAGGAAATCGGGGCCGGCCTGCAAGCGCTGGACAATCCCGCGCCCTATGCGGTGAACCTGATCGTCCACAACACCAATCCGCGGTTGCAGGCCGACCTGCGGATCTGCGTCGAGCACCGCGTACCGATCGTCATCACCAGCCTCGGCGCAGTGCGCGAAGTGGTAGACGCTGTGCATAGCTACGGCGGCCTGGTATTCCACGACGTCACCACCCGCCGCCACGCCGAAAAGGCCGCCGAGGCCGGGGTCGACGGCCTGATCGCGGTGGCGGCCGGCGCGGGCGGCCACGCCGGGACCTGGAGCCCTTTCGCGCTGGTCGCGGAAATCCGCCAGTTCTTCGACAAGACTCTGCTGCTGGCCGGCTGCATCAACCACGGCCACGAGATTCTCGCCGCACAGATGCTCGGCGCCGACCTGGCCTATCTCGGCACCCGCTTCATCGCCACCCGCGAGAGCAATGCCTCCGACGCCTACAAGCAGATGATCCTGGAGGTACGCGCCGCCGACATCGTGCACACCCCGGCGGTGTCCGGCGTACCGGCCAGCTTCATGCGGCAAAGCCTGGAGGCCGCCGGCTACGATCTGAAGCGCCTGACCGACAAGGCAGACATGAACTACGGCGAGAAACTCAAGCCGGTGAACGACGAGGCCAAGGCCTGGAAGACCGTGTGGTCCGCCGGCCAGGGCGCGGGCAACATAGACGACTTGCCCGGCGTCGACGAGTTGGTCGCCCGCCTCGACCGGGAATATCGAGACGCCCTGCGGAACATGGATAGCCTGGCCAACCGCTGGCCGCGCTGAAACCGCCGGGTCACGGCGCCCCGGCTTGTGCGGGAGTTCTCATCTCGCGCTTGTGGGCGCCAAGGCCGCCGATTAGGCTGTCGGCTGCATTTCTCTCACCCCAGCTGACAAGGATGCCTGCATGACCGACCAACGCTTCAAGATCGTCTTCTCCGGCGAGCTGATGCCCGACGCATCGCTCGAAACCGTGAAGGACAATCTCGCCCGCCTGTTCAAGAGCGAACCGGGCAAGATCGACGCCCTCTTCGGCGGTCGCCCGGTGGTGCTGAAACGCGAACTTCCAGAGGCCGAGGCGGAGCGTTACCTGACCGCCCTGCGCCAGGCCGGCGCCAATGCCTACAAGGAAGTCGACCTGGCGGCCAGCCTGAGCCTGGTGGAAACGCCCGATCACAACCCCCAGGTCGCGGAGGAAACCCCAGCGCAAGACCTGCCTCCCATGACTTGCCCGAAATGCGGCCATGAACAGCCCAGCGGAGCGGAATGTTCGGCTTGCGGCATCATCATCGAGAAGTACCTGGCGCGCCAGGCGCAGCTCGGCGAAAACGCCGCGCCTGCGGCCTCCGCGGCCGCGGGCGCGTCTCCCTACACACCACCCAGCGCCCAGGTCGGCGAAGCCCTCCCCGAGTTCGGCGAGCTGAACGTGTTCACCACCAACGGCCGGATCGGACGCCTGCGCTATCTCGGCTGGTCGATGGCGATGACGCTGTGCTTCCTGGTCATCATGGGCCTGGGCTTCCTGCTCGGCGAAACCGTCGGCGTGGCCGTCACCGCCCTGGCCTCGATCGCCTTCATCGTCATTGCCGTGATGATCGGCGTGCAGCGCCTGCATGACCTCGGCTGGTCGGGCTGGCTCTGGCTGCTCAACTTCGTCCCCTTCGTCGGCAGCGTGTTCGGCATCCTGATGCTGGTCCTGCCCGGCAGCACCGGGGTGAAAGTCCTGGCCAGTCTGATCATCCTGCTGCCGATAGTCGGTATCATCGCCGCCATCGCCCTGCCGTCCTACCAGGGTTACCTGGAGCGCGCGAACTATGACGGCGGCGCCAGCGCTCCAGCCGCCCCGTACACCACGGACGAGCAGGCCGCCGCAGCGGCGGCCGAAGCCGATGAAGCCGCCACGGCGGCGGCAGAGGCCATGGAAGACGACGACCAACAGTAGCCACGCAACCCCTCGCGACGGGCGGGGTCCAATTCCCCGTCCGTTTCGGAGAAGTCTCGAATGCCCCGTTATGCCCTGATCACCGGCGCTTCCAGCGGTATCGGTCTGGCCCTAGCCGAAGCCCTGGCCCGGCGCGGTCGCGCCCTGATCCTGGTGGCGCGCCAGCGCGACGCGCTGGAGAGCATCGCCTATGAGCTGGCGCAGCGTTTCGGCGTGGAAGTGCTGTTCCGCACCTGCGATCTTTCCGAGCCGCTGCAACTGTCAGGGTTGTTGCACGAACTGGAACAGGGCGAACGACAGATCGACCTGCTGGTTAACAATGCCGGGATCGGTACCTCCGGCCCCTTCATCGACCAGGAATGGGCGCGGGAACAGGAGCTGATCGAACTCAACATCCTGGCCCTGGCCCGCCTTTGCCACTCCCTCGGCGCCCGCATGGCGGCGCAGGGCGGTGGCCAGATACTCAATATCGCCTCGGTGGCCGCCTTCCAGCCCGGCGCCTGGATGAGCAACTACTACGCCAGCAAGGCCTACGTCCTGCACTTCTCGGAAGGCTTGCGGGAAGAACTGAAAGGGCGCGGCGTCAAGGTCTCGGTGCTGTGCCCTGGGCCAACCCGTACGGCATTCTTCCGGGAAGCCGGGATGCGGCTCGGCAGGCTCGACCGGAGCAAGCTGATGATGACCCCGGAGGAAGTCGCGCTGCTGGCCCTGCGCGGGCTGGACAAGAACCGCGCCCTGATCGTCCCCGGTTGGCGCAATCGCCTGCTGGCGCTGAGCCCACGCCTGGCGCCACGCTGGCTGGTGCGCCGACTCGCCGCGCGGATCAACGCCTCGGCGGTACCCTCCGTCCCACGGGGTTGATCGGCCTCTCCTCGCAGGGCAACGAGGTTAGCCGTCGGCTCAGTCTGCCGGCACCGCCCGCCCCTTGGCCCAGGTCCGCAGCGCGGCGAGCTTTTCCGCCATCAGCACCGACAGCGGCGAGGTTCGCGACAGCTCCCTGAGCAACAGCTCCTGATCCACCGCCTGCTGTCGCGCCTGCCCGGCGTACAGTGCCGCCACCACCGCCTGCTCGATCTCCGCCCCGCTGAAACCCTCGCTGGCAGCCGCCAGCAGAAGGAGGTCGAACTGTGCCGGCTCCAGCTCGCGGCGTTGCAGATGGATGCGGAAGATCTCGGCGCGAACCTCCGGCGTCGGCAGGTCGACGAAGAACAATTCGTCGAAGCGTCCCTTGCGGATCAGTTCGGGCGGCAGGCGGTCGATAGCGTTCGCGGTGGCGACCATGAAGACCGGCGCCTCGCGCTCGGCCATCCAGGTCAGCAGGGTACCCAGCACGCGCTGACTGACGCCGTTGTCCTGGTCGCCGCCAGAAATGCCCTTCTCCACTTCATCCATCCACAGCACGCAGGGCGCCATCTGTTCGGCCAGGCGCAGCGCCTCGCGCAGGTTGCGCTCGGTTTCGCCGAAGTACTTGTTGTAGAGACAGGCGAAATCCAGACGCAGCAACGGCAAGCCCCAGAGGCCGGCCACCGCCTTGGCCGCCAGGCTCTTGCCGGCGCCCTGCACGCCGACCAGCATCATGCCCTTCGGCTGGTCGCCAGGCTTGCCGGCGAGGAACGCCGACTGACGCTCGCCGAGCCAGCGCTTGAGCGCGGCAAGCCCGCCGACCTCGGCGAAGCGCGCGGTGTCGTACTCGAAGCTCAGCACGCCCTCCAGGTCGAGTAGCTGGAACTTGGTGCGGTTCAGCTCGGGCAGGTCCTCCTGGGTGATCGCCCCATCGTTGCAGATCACGTTGCGCGCCAGCAGCCGCGCCTCGGCATGGCTGAGCCCACGCAGGTTCTTCACCACCTGCTGCAGGGTGCGGTTGTCGGTGCGCACGCGGGCACCACGGTTGCGCTCGCTCCAGCGCGTCGCTTCCTCGCGGACGATGCCGAGCAGTTCGTCCTCGCTGGGCAGGGACAGCGAGAACCGCGCGGCGAAGCGCTGCACTTCGGCCGGCAGCTTCAGCGCATGGGACACCAGCACCACGGTCGGTCGATGATTGCCTTCGGCCATGGCGATTTCCTTGAGCAGGCGCACCAGGGTCGGGCTGTCGCCAAGGAAAGGATGCAGGTCGCAGAGCACGTAGAGATTCGCCTGCTGATCGTGCTTGATCAAGCGCAACGCCGCGACCGGGTCGCGGCTCTCCTCCCCGCCCAGCGGCTCGCCGCCGAAGCCCAGGCGCTGCACGCCCTCGGTCACCGACCAGGCATACAGGCCAAGGCCGCGCCTGACCGCCAGGCCGGTGAGGGTTTCCATCACCTTCGGCTCGTCCCAGGACTCGATCAGGATCAGCTTGACCCGGGAATCCAGGACCAGGCCGAGGTCGTGTATGTCGTTCTTCACTGCGGCTCCTTCACGCTTGGGCGGTCGCGACGGGCACCGCTACACTCGGGAAAGCACCCGAGGCCGGAGGAATCGCCCATGGACTGTCTGTTCTGCAAGATCGTGGCGGGGGAAGTTCCCGCGCGCAAGTTCTACGAAGACGAAGAAGTTGTCGCGTTTCACGATATCGGCCCGCAGGCGCCGGTGCACTTCCTGGTCATCCCGAAAAGGCACATTCCCACCCTCGAGCACCTGACCGAGGCAGACCGGCCGCTGGCAGGCCATATCCTCTTCACCGCCCAGCGCCTGGCCCGGGAGCAGGGCTGCGAGGAAGGCTTCCGTGTGGTGATGAACTGCAACGACCTTGGCGGGCAGACCGTGCACCACATCCACATGCACGTGCTGGGTCAACGCCAGATGCACTGGCCGCCGGGCTGAGTCCCTGCTGGCGCTGCGACATCGCAGCCCGTCCGCAACATCCTGCTATCAGCGCACTTCCGGTAAACTGGTGCGATCTTTCGTTTCCGGAGGTGAGCCATGTCCGCCGACCGCCACTATTCGCCCATCGACCGTTTCCTGCTGCAGGCCGACTCCGCCCTGCGCACCCTGCTGCCGTTCAGCGGCCAGCCGGCGCGACCGTCGCCGGCCATCGTGGAACCCGATGGCGAACTGAGCGAGGAAGACACCCGCCATATCGCCGGCCTGATGCGCATCAACCACACCGGCGAGGTCTGCGCCCAGGCGCTGTACCAGGGCCAGTCGCTGACCGCCAAGCTGCCCGAGGTCCGCGAGGCGATGGAGGAAGCCGCCGAGGAGGAGATCGACCACCTGGCCTGGTGCGAGCAACGCATCCGCCAGTTGGGCAGCCGTCCCAGCGTCCTCAATCCGATCTTCTACGGCCTGTCCTTCGGCGTCGGTGCCGCCGCCGGGCTGGTCAGCGACCGGGTCAGCCTGGGCTTCGTCGCCGCCACCGAAGACCAGGTGTGCAAGCATCTGGACGAACACCTGGCGCAGATTCCCCAGGAGGATCGGAAATCCCGTGCCATCCTCGAGCAGATGCGTATCGACGAGGAACAGCATTCGAGCAACGCCCTGGCCGCCGGCGGCCTGCGCTTCCCGGCACCGGTGAAGCTGGGCATGAGCCTGCTGGCGAAGGTGATGACCAAGAGCACCTACCGCATCTGAATCGCACGCATGAAAAAGCCCGCTCGAAGCGGGCTTTTTCTTTCTCGTGTGCGATCAGCGCGGCATGTTGCGCGCGTAGAAGATCTCCAGCATTTCGTGCTTGAGCCGTTCCGTGACCTGCTCGCGCTGCTCCGTCGAGAGCGTCCGGGTAGCGTCGCCGAACAGGTAGTTCTCCAGTTCGAAGTCCTTGAGCAGCATCTTGGTGTGGAACAGGTTCTCCTGGTACACGTTCACGTCGGTCATCTGGTAGGCCTCGCGCGTGTCGTCGGAGAGATAGTTCTGGATCGAGTTGATCTCGTGGTCGATGAAATGCTTGCGCCCCTCGATGTCGCGGGTGAAGCCGCGGACCCGATAGTCGACCGTGACGATGTCCGAGTCGAACTGGTGGATCAGGTAGTTCAGGGCCTTCAGCGGGGAGATCACTCCGCAGGTGGACACATCGATGTCCACGCGGAAGGTCGCGATGCCGTCCACCGGATGGATTTCCGGGTAGGTATGCACGGTGATGTGGCTCTTGTCCAGGTGCGCCAGGATGGTGTCCGGCAGCGGGCCCGGGGACTCTTCGATCTGGCTGTCGGTCGGAGTGACCGGCTGCTCGGAGATCAGGATGGTCACGCTGGCGCCCTGGGGGTCGTAGTCCTGACGCGCGATGTTCAGGATATTGGCGCCGATGATGTCGACAACATCGGTAAGAATCTGCGTCAGACGCTCCGCGTCATACTCTTCGTCGATGTACTGCACGTAGGCCTGGAGGTCTTCGGGCGTCTCGGCGTAGCAGATGTCGTAGATGTTGAAGCTCAAGGTCTTCGTCAGGTTGTTGAACCCGTGGAGCTTGAGTTTGCTTTTCACCGTGGGGAACTCTCTCGGTTGCTTGCGGCTCTGCCGCAGGGTTGGGGCATGCCCGTCAGATGCGAACGACGCACCTGCGTAGGACGGTTAACACCTCTTCGCGATGGCGATTGTGGTTTGTTGAGTTGCACGGGCGCCGGCTGGCGCCATTGGTCACCCGACCGGGATGGCTCGGGAAACGTCTATCAGAGCGGAAGAATCTTCCGAACTGAACGGCCGCCCGACGGAATCGCGCGGCACGAAAAAAGGGGCGCATTATGCAGAGCCAATCAAGCCTCCGCCAGAGTTTGCGCCCCTTTTATGATGACCGGATGTCGTCTCAGCCGAGTTCGACGATCTCGTAGTCGTGGGTGATCTCCACCCCGCCGCGACCGAGCATGATCGACGCCGAGCAGTATTTCTCCGCCGACAGCTCCACCGCGCGCTTGACCTGGGCCTCCTTGAGACCGCGGCCCTTGACCACGAAGTGCACGTGGATCTTCGTGAACACCTTGGGCTCCTCGTCGGCCCTTTCGGCCTCGAGGAAGGCTTCGCAGCTCTCCACCGGCTGGCGCGCCTTCTTCAGGATGCTGACCACATCGAAATTGGTGCAGCCGCCGAGGCCGATCAGGACCATCTCCATAGGGCGCACCCCGAGGTTGCGTCCGCCATGGTCCGGCGGACCGTCCATGACCACCACGTGGCCGCTACCGGACTCGCCAAGGAACATCGCCTCGCCCGCCCACTGGATACGCGCTTTCATCGTTCAGACTCCCGCCGGCAAAGGGCGCCAGCTTAGCACAGGGCCCAAGGACAGTACGGGATCACAGTCCTGATAGCTGCGTCGCAAAATCACATCGACCTTCATGGTCCGTCTGTTAAGCTGGACGCGGTTTACTGGCACACTTCCTGATCTGCCCGGTTGGGGGGAGCTCTCCGCTGAGCTCCCGGGCCCTGGCAGGTCTCTCCATAAGAACTCAAAAAAACATCGCCTTGTACGTCAGGCATATTCTTTATTCTTTCGGGACTCGGGCATGGTAGCTATTACCCACACACCCAAACTCAAACACCTAGACAAGCTGCTCGCACACTGTCACCGCCGCCGCTACACCGCAAAGAGCACCATCATCTATGCCGGCGATCGCTGCGAAACGCTGTTCTTCATCATCAAGGGTTCGGTCACCATCCTCATCGAGGACGACGACGGCCGCGAAATGATCATCGGCTACCTCAACAGCGGTGATTTCTTCGGCGAGCTGGGATTGTTCGAAAAGGAAGGCAGCGAACAGGAACGCAGCGCCTGGGTTCGTGCCAAGGTGGAATGCGAAGTCGCCGAGATCAGCTATGCGAAGTTCCGCGAACTGTCGCAGCAGGACTCGGAGATCCTCTACACCCTCGGCAGCCAGATGGCCGACCGCCTGCGCAAGACCACCCGCAAGGTGGGCGACCTGGCCTTCCTCGACGTCACCGGACGCGTGGCCCGCACCTTGCTGGACCTGTGCCAGCAACCGGACGCCATGACCCACCCGGACGGCATGCAGATCAAGATCACCCGCCAGGAGATCGGCCGGATCGTCGGCTGCTCGCGGGAAATGGTCGGACGCGTGCTGAAGAGCCTGGAGGAGCAGGGCCTGGTGCATGTGAAAGGAAAGACCATGGTGGTCTTCGGCACCCGCTGAACAGCACCCATGAAAAAGGCCGGTCGCAACCGGCCTTTTTCATGGGATTCGACAGCGCGGATCAGTCAGGATCGGCGCCCAGCACCACGCCGCCACGCTCCTGGAAGAACAGGCGCTTCAACTCCAGGCCAGGATCGTCGGCCCGCATGAACGCCTCGCCAACCAGGAAGGCATAGACCTCGCTGACTTCCATCAGCTCCACGTCGGCCCGGTTGAGAATACCGCTCTCGGTGACCACCAGGCGGTCGCGGGGAATTTCCGGCAACAGGTCGAGGGTGGTTTCCAGGCTCACCTCGAAGGTGTGCAGGTTGCGGTTGTTGATGCCCACCAACGGCGTGTCCAGGGTCTTCAGCGCACGTTCCAGCTCGGTGCCGTCATGCACTTCGACCAGTACGTCGAGACCGACCGACTTGGCAGTCGCCGCCAGTTCGGCCATCAGCACGTCGTCCAGCGCCGAGACGATCAGCAGGATGCAGTCGGCACCGATCGCCCGCGCCTCGACGATCTGGTACGGATCGATCATGAAGTCCTTGCGGATCACCGGCAGCGCACAGGCGGCCCGCGCTTCCTTCAGATAGGCATCGGCGCCCTGGAAGAAGTCCACGTCGGTGAGCACCGACAGGCACGCCGCGCCACCCGCCTCGTAGCTGCGGGCTATCTCCGCCGGGACGAAGTGTTCGCGCAGCACGCCCTTGCTCGGCGATGCCTTCTTGATCTCGGCGATCACTGCCGGCTCCTTGCGCTTGGCCCGCTCCAGCAGAGCATTGGCGAAGCCGCGCGGCGCATCGGCGCTACGCGCCAGCCGCTCGACCTCGGCCAGGTTGACGCGCGCACGGCGCTCGGCGACCTCCTCGGCCTTGCGGGCGAGGATCTTCTGCAGAACCGTCGGCACACTCACTGTGCGTTCTCCTCTCTGTAAACGGCGGTGAAGGCCACCAGTTCGTCCATCTTCTCCCGTGCCAGCCCGGTGTGCAGGGCATCGTGGGCCAGTTGAATGCCCTCGTGCAGGCTGGTCGCCAGATCGGCAGCGTACAGTGCCGGGCCGGCATTCATCACGATCAGCTCGGCGGCCTTCTGCCCAGCCTCGGTCTTGCGCCGCCCCAAAGCGTCGCGGATCAGTTCCAGCGAGGCCTGCGGACTGTCGACCTCCAGCCCCATCAGGGTCTGGCTCTTGATCCCGAAGTCCTCGGGACGCACTTCGTACTCGCGTACCTCGCCGTCCTTCAACTCGGCAATGTGGGTCGCCGCGGCCAGACTGAACTCGTCCAGCCCGTCGCGCGAATGCACCACCAGCACATGCTCGCTGCCGAGACGCTTGAGCACTTCAGCCAGCGGCTTGCACAGTTCCTGGGTGAACACCCCGACCACCTGGTGCCTGACTCCCGCCGGGTTGGTCAGTGGGCCAAGCATGTTGAACAGAGTCCGCAAGCCCAGCTCGCGGCGCGGACCGGCGGCGTACTTCATCGCCTTGTGGTGGACCTGGGCGAACATGAACCCGACGCCGACGGTGTCGATGCAACGCGCCACCTGTTCGGAGGTCAGTTCCAGGTAGATGCCGGCGGCTTCCAGCAAGTCGGCGCTGCCGCTCTTGCCGGAGACCGCGCGGTTACCGTGTTTGGCGACCTTGCCGCCAGCGGCGGCGACCACGAAGGACGCCGCCGAGGATACGTTGAAGATGTTCGCGCCATCGCCGCCGGTGCCGACCACGTCGACCACATGCTTCAGCGTAGGCAACTGCACGCCGTCGGCCAGTTCGCGCATCACCGCCACCGCGCCGACGATCTCGTCGATGGTTTCGCTCTTCATCCGCATGCCCATCAGGAAGGCGCCGATCTGCGCGTCGGTGCACTGCCCGGTCATGATCTGGCGCATGACCGCCTGCATTTCCTCGGTGGTCAGGTCGAGCTGGTTGACGATGCGATTGAGGGCTCCCTTGATATCCATCTCAGTTGCCCTCCCCACGCACGCCGCCCTGCTGGCGGAGGAAGTTGGCCAGCAACTCGTGGCCCTGCTCGGTGAGGATGGACTCGGGATGGAACTGCACGCCCTCGACATTCAGGGTCTTGTGGCGTACGCCCATGATCTCGTCGAGCGATCCGTCGGCATGTTGGGTCCAGGCGGTGACCTCCAGGCACTCCGGCAGGCTCTCTCGCTGCACCACCAGCGAGTGGTAGCGCGTCACCGTCAGGGGATTGGCCAGGCCGGCGAACACGCCGAGGTCCTTGTGGTGGATCGGGCTGGTCTTGCCGTGCATCACCTGCCGCGCCCGCACCACTTCGCCGCCGAAGGCCTGGCCGATGCTCTGATGGCCAAGGCAGACACCGAGCAGCGGCAGCTTGCCGGCGAAGCGCTCGATAACGGCCAGCGAGACGCCGGCCTCGTTGGGGGTGCAGGGACCGGGGGAAAGGACGATGCGCTCGGGCGCCAGGGCCTCGATCTGTTCCACGCTCAGTTCGTCGTTGCGCACCACCTTGACCTCGGCCTTGAGTTCGCCGAAGTACTGCACCAGGTTGTAGGTGAAGGAGTCGTAGTTATCGATCATCAGCAGCATGCTGGCTGTAACCTCTTGATTTCATTCTTATGCGAATCGCATCACCCGGCTTTCGCCACACCCGGTTCCCGGCGCGCTCGCGGAGGAAGGGGGAGTGGATCGTCGGCATTATGCCTGTGGAAAACGGGGGACGCAGGGAGACGTGACCGGCCAGGCCGGCGAAAAAGAAGTCAGGCGCGCCAGCGCCAACGGGCGAATGCCTTGATGAGGGAGGTGATGATGCTGCTGAGGTGGATCACGATAGCGGTCTCACGGAGCCATGTTGGGGAACATAGCCCAGTGGGGAGGATGGGTGCAACAGCGGGATGTCGGAAGGAAGGCCGATCCGAGAGGATCGGCCGAAAGGTTTAGCGGCAGGCACGCAACGCCGCCTGCAATTCGAGTTCGTAGCCCTGCCGCTGGCGGCGCTCGGCGAGCAATGCGCGAACCTTGGCCTGCAGCGAATCGCCAGCCTGCAACGTGGCGCTGGCCCAGCTCGGCGGGCGCACGTCAGGTACACGGCAAGGCACTGCCAGGGGAACCTCGACGCGCACGGGGCGAGGTGTCGTCGGCGAGGCTGCGCAGCCCGCGAAAAGCAGACAAAGCCCCAGCAGGAGACGAGTCATAGTCCCAGCTCCCGGTCGATCGCCGCACCTGCCGCCTGGCAGTCCACGCCAATGTCGGGTTCCTGGAGCAGACGCACGGCCGCGGCATACTGCTCCGCGGCCTGTGCCCTGGCCTCGCCGAGTGCCTGCTCGACGTCCTTCGCGCGCCTCTCGGCGCTCGCCCGCACCGCCGCCAGCGCGCGCTGCTGCTCATCGAGCAAAGCCTCGAGCTGGCCGCTGGCGACGCGGCTGGCAGTGAGTTGGCCCAGGGCCTCCTCCAGTTGCGGACGATAGTGGCGGGCAACCAGGCCGCCGCCGAGCAAGGCGCCGGCCAGCAGGACCAGCAACACAGCCGGCAGGAGCAGAGCGAGCCGGCTCATGACAGCACCGCCCTGGCCCGCTGCCACAACGCCAGGCGCTCCGCCTGGCCATTCAGGCCGCCGTTGATGCGGTGGGTGATGGCAGCGAACTCGCCGCGGTCGGCCAGCTCGTTGAGCCCGTGACCGGCCCACCACCAGGCGGCGCTGCGGGCCGCCGGCACGGGCTGCTCCAGGCGCCAGGGCTCGGCCTCCAGCGGCTCGCCTAGGGCCTCGCCGACCAACCGGTAGTTGGCACGCCCGGTGATCTGTAGCAAGCCACGCCCACGGAAGCGCCAGCCATCGCCGGACGCTTCGTCGCCATTGCCGTTGCGCGTGGCGTAGGTGTTGTCGGCAATCGCCTGCGGATTGCGCGCCAGCCGCAAGGCCAACGCGTTAGGCTGCCCGTCGGGGCCGAGATAGCGGCTCGGCCAGGTCGCCGCCAAGCCTTGGGCGCTGTAATTGAGGTTCTCCACCAGCCGGGTCAACTGGCTGCTTTCGTGGCCGACCTGGGCGAGAAACGCGGCACGCCGCGCCGGTGTGTCGATCTCCCTCTCGTCCATGGCCCGTTGCAACGCCACAACGAAAACGCCCGCGACGAGGCGGGCGTTGGGAAAAATGCGCAGCAATTGCTGCTCGGTCAGTTTCATCGATCCTCCTGCACTCCGATGGGTTTCAGGCGTCACCCCTTGCCGCCTCGGCCGCCGTTGCATTGCACGACAGTGGTCCATCCGCTGGAGCTGTAGGTGTGCTCCACCGAGTCGATCAGGAACTCGCCGTCGATTCCCGCCTTGAAGCCTTGGAGCAGCAGGCTGCGCTCGGCGAACAGATCGCCACGCCCTGGCAGTTCCAGGCGCACACTGGCGCTGGAGCGGCTGAAGCTCGCCAGGCGAGCCTTCGCCGCCTGCTCGGCCTCTCCACGGCTGGAATAGAGGTGCCGGTCGACATGCTCGCCCATAGCCGTAGCCGGTGCCTTCGGGTTCTTCAACTCGACGCTCTTGACCTCGCCGCTGCCGGGCAATTGGTAGCGGGTCTTCACCGTTCTCATCAGGCTGCGGTCGTCGAAGGTAACGTCGAAGCTACCGACGTCAGCACGGCCCAACACCAAAGGTTCGATCCGACGCCCCGTGGCGCTCTGCCCGCTCTGTCGCGGCAGCACCATGAGCATGCCCTCGGCCAGCTTGGCGGTGCAGTCGTACTGGCGCGCCAGACGGGTGACGAAGTGGTAGTCGGACTCGTTGACCTGGTCGACCCGGGCGATCGCCACCTGCAACGGACACTCCACGCGCCAGCCGTTGCGTGCGCCAACATCGCGGCAGACCTGAGCCAGGGTAGTGCCCTCCCAACCGCCGCTGCGTATCGTCTTGCCACTGCCGCGCATGTCGCCGGCCTTGGCAGTGACGGTCAGGCAGTCCGGCGGACCAGCCCACTGCAAGGTGTCCACGGTAAAGCGTCCCATGCGCATCAGTGGCTCGCCGGCATAGCCGAGATGAACCTCCAGCACCGCACCGCGCCTGGGTAAGGCCACCTGTCCATCGCGATCGTCGAGCCTCAAGGTCAGGCTGTCGGACTCCATGCCCGGCTTGTCCAGCAAGGTCAGCTTGAGCAGGCGGTCATTCAGCCGCTGGGTGACGTCGGTGCCGTCGGCAACGATACGGAAACTCGGTTGCACCTGATCTCTCCAGAAAAGAAAAACCCCGCCAAGGCGGGGTTGCGGGTGAGCGGTCGATCAATCCCACAGGCGCACCTGTTCGACATTGACCACCGGCATGTCAGGGAAACTGATCAGCAAGCCGGCGCGGAATGGCTGCTGCTCATCGGCCAGCCCGGGATTGGCGTCGAGGGTCGCCTCGACGCAGCCCAACAGATGGCCATAGACGTGGTAGCAGAGGCTGTCCAGCATGTCGCCGTCAGCGGTTCGGCAGGTCGTCGCCATAGCGCTTGAACTCCAGGTCGAAGGTTTGTTTGCGGGGAGCGCCGTTGCCCAGTAGGGCGCTCTGGTTCTCGCTGATCCGCACCAGACACCAGAGGCCCATCTGCACCTCGCCGTAGCCGCTGCTCAGGATCAGCGGCTCACGCCGCTCCGCCAACCGGCGCAGCGCTTCGAGCTGCTCCAGACCGACGACCTTTTCCTGGTTACCTACCTGTCGACGCAGCGGGAATACCGCACCCTTGAGCAGGATGCTCTCCTCGCCCATGCCGACGCTCTGCAGCGCCGGCCGCCGACCCAGGCGCACCTGCCCGCTCCAGTTGTAGGCACTGTTGCGCTGCAGGGCGTCGAAGGCGGCAGTATTCAGGTTGAAGTAGAACGGTTGGGCATTGGCGGTCAGCGGCTGCAGTACCAGCAGGTGCGGCAAGGGCGCTGCGGCCTCGCTCGGGGGCGTCGCCGAGGGTGCCAGCAGCCACGACGGCAGCACTCCCGCCAGCGTCGGACTGATGTCGCCAGCGACCTTGCCGACCGCCTGCGCGGCACTGTTCACCTGCACCTTCAGCGCATCCAGGCGTTCGTCGATACCAAGCAACGCCCGGCTCGCCCGGTCATAGGTGGAGACCACGCGGTTCACCTTGCCCTGCGCCTGGCCGATGCCGCGCATGGCACGCTGCAGCCGGGCAGCCATTTCCGGCGATACGCCGGGCAGGTTCTCCAGCTCCGCGGCTGCGCCGCGGATCTCGCTGATCGCACCGTTCACCGGAGCGACCACCTTGTCCAGACTCTTGCGTCCGGACTCGCCGGCGCGACCCAGGTACCTCAGGCCGGCCTGCAATTGTTCCAGATATGCCATGGGGACTCCTTAGACCATCGCCGGGTCGTAGAGGCTGCGCCGCTGCCGCTCGTCGGCGAAGTCGACAAGCATGCGTTGCAGGTAGGGCAGCAACTCGTCGGCCAGGCGCTGCGGCTCGTGTACGTTGCCTTGCACCGTCAGGTTGATCTGCGGCGCGAAGGTCCAGTTGGGCACAGCCGCGACGGGTTCGGCCTGTGGTACGGGCACCGCCGGCTTGTTGTCCGAGGCCGCCGGCGGATCGCCAGCCAGACTGCGCCCCAGGCGCCCCCCCAGTTCGCTACCGCCCCAGGCACCGATAGCGCCGCCAACCAATCCACCGATCAGCGTACCGACCACCGGCACCACCGAGCCGATGCTCGCTCCCAGAGCGGCGCCAGCCAGGGAACCAGCCAGGGAGCCACCGGCCTCGCCATAGGCGATGGTCTTTTCGCTCTCCGACAGGTCGCTGGAGTAAACCTCAGCAACATCGATCAACGACGAGGCCACTTGCAGCGGCGCGTTGCGTATGGGCAAACGCGACAGGCGCGGCAGCTTTCCTGCCATCGCCCCCAAGCCTCCTCCAGCCGAGAAGCCAAGGGATGGAAGGGAGCGGGCCTTCACCCCACCGCCCTTGCCTCTCTTCCTGCGTGGTGTTTGACCGCGCTTTCGTTGTGCCGGCCTCCTCGCGGACTCCAGCGTAGAGTCGCTTCCCGGCACCGGCCAGTTGGTAACGAACACGCGCTGTATTTCGCTACCACCCGATACCCGGCCTGCGCCCTGTTCGATCAGATCGCCGACGGCAGCGCTCCCTCGCCGACCGAGCCGACCGCCACGCAACACGTCGATAGCGCCGCGCCCTCCCTTGTAGGCGAGATACCCGGATAACACCGCACCTGCGGCGACGGTAAGACCGGCCGTCGTCCGCGGATAGGCTTCGAGCAGTTCCGCAGTCGACTCGCCGAGTACCGCGCTCCCCTTGGCCAGGTTGTCCAGATATGGATTCAGGGCGCTGCCCAAAGCGGTCTGCGCCCTCTCCCAACTGTCGCTGGAAGCCTTCCACAGCTCCTGGGACATCCCCTTGCGACGCTGCGCATCGCGCTCCGAAGAGCCTACGGAAGACTGCTGGGATTCGAGCAAGCCCTGGAACTCGCCGCGCGACGCTCGATAGGCTTCAAGCGCCGGCGACGCCACGCCGGCGCTGAGCTTGCTGCCCTTATCCCGATAGCGCGCAGCCAGCTCCAGGTTGGCCTCCAGCAGACTCGCTCCGTCCTTGCGCAGCGCTTCCAGGTCCCGGTCGTAGTCCTGGCCATAAGCGCGTTTCAAGCTGCCGCTGCCGACGAACTCCAGCCAGGCCTTCATCCGCACGTCCGCTTTGTCTGGCGTGGTGTTCTTTGCCTGAATCTCCAGCAAGGCCCCCAGTGCACCGACATCGCCGGCCGTGGCCTCTCCCGCATTGCCCAGCGCTGACAACAAGGCAGGCAGGCGACGCGCCAGGGCCTCACTGCCGACTCTGCCTTTACCCAGGACGACCAGGCGGTCGAGGGAGGCGGACAATTGCTCTGGCGAGTCCGAACCCTGGGCCAGTTGCAACGCTCGAACCAGCCCCGCAACCTCGGCTGAAGCAATCCCTTGGCCAAAGCCGAAGCGGCCCGCCAGTCCCAGATTCATTTGCGCGGCGGCGAACCCCATGCCGGTGGCGTTCAAGTGCTCCAGCATGTCCAGCGTCGCCGTGCGTCCCAGGCCGCTCTGGCTGGCACTGTCCTGGATCAGGGATGCCAAGGCTGGCTCCCGGCCGACGTCCAGGCCGTTGCGGATCGCCAGGTCGCGCAACCGCGCTTGATAACCGGCAGCCGTCTTGCTGGCCTCCACGACCAGTCCGGAAAATGCGCTAGCCAATGGCATTGCCTGGCTGGCCTGCTCCAGCCGTTGCAGGCCGCGGACCTGCATATCCAGGCCACGCTGCATCTCGCCCAGTCGAGCGTAGGCATCGCCCGCGGCCCTGGCCTCGATGCCGAGTCGCTTCAGTTGCTCCTGGCGTTCGCCAAGCTGCCGGGCATGCTCAGCAACGCCGCGGTCTCCGACCTTGCGCATATCGGCGAGTTCTCGCTCCAGGCGTATGGCGTCTCCCAGCACATCTCTCAGGCTGGACGCCTGGCGGGAACGTTCCTGGAGACTGTCGAGCCGTGCCTTGACGGTCTCGAATGCCTTGCCCAAGGAGGGGTCGGCGATGCCGCCGATGGAGACCACCAGGTCCATGTCTTTACTCATGACGGTTCGTCTCGTCTGTTATCGATGTCCGCCACCGCGGACCTACTGAAGTAGCGCGGGCGCCGCTCGCCTGGCGGACGGCGCCGTCGCTCACTCCTCGCCCTCGGCGAGCCACCAGAGCAGGTCGCCCAGGGTCATGCGCTCCAGTTCGCTGGCCTGGAAGCCCAGATCAATGGCCAGGCGCCTCGCCAGTTGACGCATACGCGAAGGTGTCGTCCGTGTCGTCTTGCACCAGGCGAAAGTAGGCGCCTTGCAGCCGCTGGTAGTCGCTCAGCTTCAGCCCCTCCAGGTCCTGGCGGCTGACCTGTGCCAGCGAGGCGAACAGTTGCAGTTCGCGCTCCTCGGCATCGTCGCCGGCCACCTTGCCGGCCAGGCGGATATCACGCACGGTGGGTGCACGCAGGGTCAGCGTGTCGACGCTGACCCCGTTGCACTGTGCCGGACGCGAGAGACGAACGAGGGCGGCGTCAGCATCCAGCGTCAGCCAGCCCGGCAGTCGATTCTCTTGGGTCATGTCCGGAGCTCCTCTTACAGGCCGAGGTCGTTGCGCATGCCGGCCAACTGGTCGACACCGTTGATCGCACGGACACCGTTGACCGGATCGATCTCGTAGACCTCGCGGCCATCGACTTCCAGCTTGTAGTAGCTGACCGCAACGGCGTACTTGAACTCGGCTTTCTCGCCGGCCTTCCAGTCGCCCGGGTCGACTTCCTTGAGCAGGCCGCGCAGGGTAGCCACCACTGGCACGCTGGCGCCCTTCTGGCCCTTGAAGGAGCCGCGGAACACGCCATTGAAAGCGCTCTGGTCGGCCAGGCC
This sequence comes from Pseudomonas sp. KBN12P06040, assembly GCF_037574965.1. Classification (NCBI taxonomy): domain Bacteria; kingdom Pseudomonadati; phylum Pseudomonadota; class Gammaproteobacteria; order Pseudomonadales; family Pseudomonadaceae; genus Pseudomonas; species Pseudomonas sp. KBN12P06040. The sequence continues at coordinate 725,508 of NZ_JBBELS010000001.1, read as the reverse complement.
GAAGAAATTCAGTGCTTCTCGGCGGGCACCGTTGGTGGAGAACTTGGCCTCCATCGCCTCCAGGCCCATGTCGATGGATACCGGCGCATCCATGCCGCCGGCACGGTATTGCTCGGTCTTCACAGCCAGCTTGGGCAGGGTCAGGGATGGCACGTCACCGGCGAAGCTCACGCCGTCGATGAACAGGTTGGTATTGGTCAGGGTTTGCGGAATCATCACGGGCGCTCCTTAGGCGACATCCAGAACTTCGGTGAGCCACTGATCGGTCACCTCGACACGGAAATTGGGGTTCTCGGCAGGCGGCACATCGGTGAAGCGGATGTTCCAGTACACCTTGCCCTGGGCCAGCTGGCTGGCGCTGTTCAGGTCTGGGTCGGCATAGACCTCGAAGTTGATCACCGCGCCCTGGTTCTTCAGATCGCGCATGAAGGCGCGCAGGCCCTCGGTGACATCCTTCACGTAGGTCTTGGTGATGCCGCGGTCCACCGCCCACTTGTGCCCGGCGAGGATCGCATCCATCACCAGGTCCATGGTCCGAACGCGGGTGACGAAAGCCCACTTGCTGTCGCTGGACAAGGTGCGATTGCCCCACAGGCGATAGCCATCGTCGCGAATGATCGTGGCGATATTGGCGTTGTTGAGCAGGTTGGCGCGACAGGTCTCATCACCGTCGAGGAACTCCACCGGACGGCTGGTGCCGGTGATGCCCTTGATCTCCTTGTTCGACGGCGACGACCAGAAGCCGTACTCGGCGTCGGTCCAGGCGAACAGGCCGGCGGCGCAGGCCGAAGCCGGGGCCTTGCGTGCGGCATTGGTGGCGCTGTCCCAAACCTGCACGCCCGGGTCGACCATGAACAGGCGCTTGCTGCCGAAGTTCTTGGCGTAGGCGACGGCCGCCTCGTCGGTGCTATTGGGGCCATCGAGAATGGCGATGGCCCGCAGTTTCTCGGCCAGCCCGTCCATGGCGGTGGCCACCGCTTGCTGGGCCGAATGACCCGGCGCAACTAGTAGACGCGGCTGAGCATTGAAGCGGCTCTTGCCGTCTAGCAGAGCCTGAAGTCCGGTGCGCTCGCCGGCGGCGCTGACACCACCTATGACGGCGCTGGCCTGGGCCTCGGGAGTCTCCGCGGCTTCCACGCCCACCGCCACGATCACGGCCTGGGCACGGTTATAGATGGCCTCGCAGGCCAGGTAGATAGACGAGCCGATGCCGAACGCCGCGGCGGCGTCCTTCTTGCTGGTGAGCAGCACCGGAACGCTGGGCTTGGCGCTTGCCTGCGCCCCCGGCGTGAACACATCGCAGAGGCCGATGACGGAGCTGGCCGGCAGCGCGATGGTGCGCGCACCGATATCGACGTTGGTTACCGTAACGCCGTGGAAGAAACTCATAGGTAGATCTCCATTAATGAAAAACCCCGCACGGGGCGGGGTTCAGGGGGTGATGAGCGGTTCGAGCCACAGCGGCGGCTCGGGTCTTGCGCCTAAATCAGGAAACGCCGCGGATGCCGGCCAGTCTCGAAGGCTGGCGCGGTACAGCGTGAGTTCGAGCAGTTGCGCCTGGTTCAGGGTCGTAATCTTGCCCAGGTCGAGCTCATCCCGGTGACGGGCGATGGGGCCATCAGTAAGCGTCAACTGGCGATCGCGCCAGATGCGCTCACGGTGGGCCAGGACCTCTTCTGCCGGGGCCGGCGGGTCGATACAGAACGGACGGCCGGCGGCGTCGGCGACGATCTGCTTGCCCTCGCTCTGGGCTACCAACAGCGCCAGGTATTCAGCTTCCTCGAGGGGATACATCCGCGCGTCGATGGGCATGCGGTCGCCGTGGACATCCTTCGAATAGAAACCGCCAGTGGCGGCATGGAAAAAAATCATGGGTCACCTCAACAGCCAATGGCCACAAGCCTGATCGCATAGTTCTGGACCGCACCGTGATACTCGGTAGCGACAATCACACACCCCGTGGTGCTGACGCTGACATCTGCGAGGGTGACGGTCGATGCCGACGTCGCCGGCCGCCCCAGTTCCTTGACGCTCGGCACCACGTGCAGGCAGGTAGTGGGAAACGCGATCGGAAAGGTCAGCGAGCGGTTGACGATTCCACCCGGATGATCGCCGACACTCACTGTCATCCACTGCACGATGAGTCCTGTATCGTTATCCTTCCACCAGCCATTCAGCGATCGGTTCGCCGTCGCGGGAACCCCAGCCCCGATATTGTTGCGCGCCCCCGCTGCCGTATTCGAACCAAGACCGCCGCGCGCCAGAGGCAGGATGCCCGACGTGATCTGGGCGGCGTCGTGGTTGTGGCCAGTAGGCGGAAAGGTCGCTGGCTTTCCTGGCAGGGCGGCCCACGTAAAGCCACTTTTCAGCAGATAGTCGTTCGGATTGAAGTCCGCTCCATGCCATACACGCCGCCATGGATACCAGGTGTTGGTGTAGCGGCAACGAAAATAGAACCCTTCACCGTCATAAACCTGGTATGTCTGGTAGATGAAATTGGTGCCTGCATTATGCACTTGAAGCAAGCCGGCCCGGGGGACCGGGTAGTTCGCCCCACTTTCGGCCTGTGCATTGGCCGTCTGGTACCACCATCCCGACGTGATGAGCGAGTTGAGATTGACCGCACCGCCCAAGGCCCCGTCCGCCTCCTTGCTGAACGAACCACCTATGTCGCAGCGCTTCCAGGGCAGCCAGTCCCGGGCGCTAGGGTTGGCCGCGTAGGACACCCGTACATACATCTCGGATGTAGCGTTGTAGCTCGTTGCAATCTGCGAAGCATTGCCGTTCTGATCCGGATAGAACATCGACTGGATGTAGAAGTACCGTCCGGCAACAGGTCCGTTCGCATGATTGGTCAGCATCAACGGCACGGTCGCGGTGTTCGGATCGCTAGTGGTCGAGACAGCAGTAGCCAACCCGCGCGCGAATACCGGCAAACGCTGCTCGGCCAGCACCCCGCTGACCAACTTCGAAGCATCCAGCCCGGGAATGTCCGTCGCCGCCAGCGCCATTCCAGCAGTCACCCTTCCCTTCGTATCCACGGTCACCTTCGGATAGCTGCCCGCTGCCACACCGGTAGCGGAAAGACTCAGCGGCGCAGAAACATTGGCACTGCCGTCGAAGGTCACCGACCAGGAGGCATCGCCACTGGCTGCCAGGCTGCGCGGTGCGGCCAGCCTGCTGGATGACACGGCGTTGCCATCGACTCGCAGCGCATCGGTGATGCCATAGCCGGCCAGGGTGGTGGCCTTGTTCGCTTTCTGCGCCAGTTTTCCGTCGGTATCGGCCTTGGTATAGGCATCTCCGATCGCATAGCCGGCCAGGGTGCTCGGATTGCTGCCCTGGGTGACCACCCCGTTGGCGTTCACCGTGACCGAGCGATAGCTGCCCGCCGTCACGCCGGAAGGCGCCAGGCCAATGCTGCGGTCGGCAGAAAGATCGCCCCCACCGACCAGGCCATTGCCAGCCAGGATCTTGCGGCCCTTGAAATCGGCAGCGACCTTTTCCTTCACCCAGTCCTGAGTGGCGTAGATGATGCCGTTGTCGATCAGCAACTGGACATTCTCCAGGCCGGAGAGCGCGATGTTCACCCGAATGGTCTGGGTCCGCGCACTGCCACTTTCCATTGCTGCCTTGTAGCTGGGCGGGCAGTTGGATACCGCGACGAACTTGCCGTCGGCATCCTGCAGGCCGATCTCGCGGATCCAGAAGCCACCTACCTCAACTGGTAGCACCACCTCGGCAACCAGAGTATTGATGTTCTTGTCCGACACGAACAAGCGATTGAGCTGCGCCCGGTAGCGCTGGTTGATCAGTTTCGTCTGCGTGGCTGCGGGTATCGGATCCGGAGTAGCACCCGGTGCGCCGCCAGCATCGCCGATCAGCATATGAGTCGGCTGCCATTTCTTGCCTGCTGCGCTGGCCGCAGCCAGCGCAGCGGCACCTATGTCGGTGAGCAGGCCACCGTATTTCGGAGTATTGGTCGTCATGTCACTGTTTCCAGGGGAAGATTTCCAGGGTGTCGCCGTCGGTCACGGCCAGTCCGTGACGGGACCGGATTACCGGGGTGATGCGCAGGTCCAGGCGGGTCAGGTGTCGGCTCACCGGGCGGACGTCATCGAGCAAGCGCTCCAGCTCCAGTACGGTGCCTTCGTCGATGCCACGGTCGCTGACGTCCACGGTGATCTCGAAGGTCCCCGGCACGCCGGTCGGGCTTCGCTGCCACCATTCGGTGACCTCGCTCAGCGCACCGATCGGCTCGACCACTTGGCGCAACGCGGTCAGCGTGCCTTTGCGCTGGTGCAGGACGAAGGACGTCGCTACCGCATTGCGCTTGGCCTCGTCGCTCCAGTCCGGGTCCCAGCGGTCCACCGAGCGCGTCCAGGCCAGGTAGGGCAGCAAGGCCGCCTCACAGCGTGCCGGATCGTTAAGCTCACGAAGCGGCACCGGCAGTTCGGCAGGCAATACATCACCCAGAGAGCGTTCCAGAGAACTCCTGTTTGGCGGCAGCAGTCGGCTACTCATCGACGCCTCCCAAGGTGATCGCGTACCCCGTGCAATAGGCCGCCTGGGTTTCATCCAGGACCACGTCGGCCGCAGGCTCCTGCAGTTCGACGCGCTGCACGCCTTCGACATGCAGGGTGGCGAACAGGGCCGAACGCCGGATGTCGCGGCCCAGGCGGCGCTGGGCGGAAATGTAGTCGCGCAGCGAAGCCTCGGCGGCGGCACGGATCAGCTCGGCCTCGGGGCCGGGAAACAGGTAGAGCTGCGCCTTGACCTGATAGGGAACGATTCCTGCCGAGCGCACCGTTACCCGATCCGCGACAGGACGCACGTCCTCCGCGTTCAGCGCCAGGCGCACTGCCTGCAACACCGCTTCCGGTGCCTGCCCGTTGCCTTCCACCCCGAGCACGCTGATCAGCACTTCGCAGGGCGCCGGACTGGTCGCAGAGGCATCCGCCACCCTTCCATCCGCGCCCAGCGCATGGGCTATATAGGCGTTCCGCGGTCCTGCGACGGATAGCTGCTCGAACGCGAGCTGGATGCGATTGCGCAGCGACTTGTCGCTCTCGTACTGCGCCTCCACCGGCGGTACCGCCTCGGGCTGAGCGGGCCTGATCAGCAAACGCTGCACATTGAAGCCGGCACCGATCTGGTCGAGATCGGCACCGCTGGCGTATGCCAGCATCACCGCCCGCGCCGCATCGTTGATCCGCGCCCGCAGCAGCAGTTCTCGATAGGCCGCCAGTTGCAGAAGCTTGAGAACCGGATCCGACTCCACCTCCGCTGTCCATTCGCCAGCCATGGCTTCGCGGAAGTCGCCCAACAGCTCTTGGTAAATCGTCTCGAAATCGAGGTTTTCGATAACCTCTGGCTCCGGCAACTGGGAAAGATCGATGATCACGCCGAGACCTCCATATTGATGTTCTCGCCCTCGAACACGCCGCTCAGGAGCAGATCCACGCGGCCATCGACGACCGCGACGACTCGCACGGCAGACAATGCGATGCGCGGTTCCCAGCGCCCCAGGGAACGGGCTACCTCGGCCTGCACGGCGCTTTTCCAGCCTTCGCTCACCGGCATGTCGACCATCCGCCGCAGCTTGCTGCCGTACTCGGGGCGCATGCGCCTGCTGCCCAACGGGGTGGTCAGGATGTCCTCGACGGACTGTTTAAGATGAGCCAGGCCGGACAGGGGCAGCCCGCTACGGCGATCCATCCCGATCATCGCCCCGTCCTCCCGCTCCGGCAGCGACAGGCCGCGCCTGGCTCCGAATGGCTGTGAGTGTTGCCCATGGCGAACTCCGCAAACGAAAAGGCCCGCTCGCGCGGGCCGGTTGAATGTTCGACGGACCGCCCTTCGGCAGCCCCGTCGTATGTTCAATGGGTGTGGTGGTTGCTGTTGCCGGCGGTGTCGATGATCGAGCCGCCGCCGAGGATGTCTCCGCTGACCGTCAGTGTCCCGGCGATCTCCACCGGTCCTTCCAGGCTGATCTTCGGCGCCTTGAGACTGACCGCCCCGTCGCTGACCCGCACCTCGCTGGCGCCGACCCTCACTTCCACGGTGCCGCTGGGCAGCTCGACGCGGTAGCGATGCGCAGCCCAGTCGTAACTCAACGAGGCGCCGTCGTCGAAACGCCAGGTCTCACTGCTGGCGCTGTTGTCCGGCGCCGTGCCCGCATCGCCGTACAAACCGGGAATAAAGGTACCCATTGACACTCCGCCCGACGGACTGAGCAGTACCCCCTGTTCGCCTATGCTCGGCGCACGCCAGTGGCGAACCTTGCCGGCTGCCAGGGAGTGCCAGCGCAGCCAGCCGCTGGTCCAGTCGCCGGAGCGCACCCGTACCCGCGCCGCTGCCAGGTCCACGGCGACCACCACGCAGGGCAGGATCATCGCGGCGAGCATGCGGTCATGCTCCGCACTGACATAGCTCATGCCAACGCCTCCGGAGCGAAGTAGTCCGGCTCATGGCCGGGGCCGGTCTGCGGGTCGAAGCCCAGCATCAGGCTGCCCGGCGGCTGGTCCTCCCAGGCCCACTCCGGGTCTCCGAGACGCAGCGACTGCGTCCACTCGACCAGCCAGACACGCAGGCTCTTCAGCTCCTCGCGACTGCCGTCGACGGCCGAGCGTACGAAGCGCGCCGGTTCCAGAGACAGGTTCCAGGTCTGCTCGCGCAATGTCCGAACGATTCCGCAAGCAATGGATACCGCCTGGCGATCGGCACCAGGCGGCACCATTATCCGCGCCTGCAGGCGGCACAGCAGGGCACTCTCGCCGGTACCGGGATCGCGCTCGGGCAGTAGCTCGGCTATTTCCAGGGAAACCGCCGGGGTATTTTCCGGCACGCCTGGCCAGAAGCCGATCAACTGCGCCTCCGGCAGACGCTCACGCAGTACCTGCTCGATGGCCGCGTACAGAGCCTCGAGCGTAACAGCCTGTTCAGGCATGGTTGACTCCTTCGATCAGTTTCAATGGGGGCCACGGTCGCCCGACTGTTCCTCGGGCAGCTCGCAAACCCCCAGGCGCCGGGCGGCCCAGCGTTCGTAGAGACCGACTGCGATCTCCGCGCCGGCCGCGGCGGTCAGGCTGCCCAGCGCCGCGGCGAACAGCAGCGCGGCGCCGCAAGCCAACGCCAGCAGCATCACCGCCACGCCGCAGACGATCGACGCGCCGGAGCGCAGCGCCAGGCGCCGCAACAAGGCCCAGCCGCCGAGACCGGCCTTGTCGGCACGCCACATCTCGCCGCTGACGCCGCCCAGCGCGGCGAGCAGGATCAGTACCCAGAGCGGCATTTCCGTCAGTGTCTGCGGTTCGTTGCCCATGGGTCCCTCCTTGGCAGGCAGCGCCGGGCACGTCCGCACGAACGTTTTCCCGGGCAATAAAAAACCCGGCGCCAGGGCCGGGTTCCGGTGCTTCACGAGTGCCTCCCTGGGGACGCACCTTTACAAGAATGACTACTTTTTACCGCCCGATTCCCAGCCCGGCAATGCCTTCTCGACAATCCACTGCAATAGGGGGGAGACGCACCACGATATAAGGGTGATATACCGCCCTGGGAACCTTCGCCAGGCATCCGGGCAAGCGCGTACCCACTTCCGATATGGAAAAGCCCGGCATCGACTGACGAAAAGGATGGCTCCGCCAGCCCGACCCCGCCTCTACCGTGCAGGGTCCGCTGCTGTGCATGGGGCTCGCCGCCTCCATGGGCGACAGGCATAAAAAAACCGGCCCGAAGGCCGGTTGGAAAATTCCAGGGGGGACACGGTATCCGGTCCAGGAACTCAGGCCACCCGCCGCAGCAGGCCGTCCTGGATACCCTGGTGCGCCACATGCAGGCGCAGATAGAAGGTGTTGCGGCTGCAACCGCAGTGGCGGTACTTCTGCTCGGGGAAGCTGTCGCGATTGAGATAGTGCTCCACCACCACGTTCTTCAGTTCCTCGGGTAGGCGATTTACCAGGCGATCGACCTCCGCCACACGGTCGAGGATCACCCGGCTGCCACGGTGGCCGCGGACCACCTCGCCCTTGCTGGCGATCAGCATGGCGATCAGGTTGCCGCCGGCGTAGCCGCCTCCGTTGCTGCCTGGCGCGTGCATTTCCTCGGCCCAGAGCTTGAGCATTTCATCGATGGCTTTGATCACGGTCGTGTCTCCTTTCACTGCCCGCGAGGGCTCGGCATGAGGTCGGTTCAACGGCGCTCGTGGCGGTCCTGGCAGTCGATGCAGCGACTGCAACCCGGTGCCGCCCGGCGGCGCGCCTGGGGAATGGGCTCGCCGCAGTCCTCGCAGTCTTCCGCGGACTCGCGGATGGCCAGCGCCGGGCGCGCCGCCAGGAGGCCGTCGAGGCGAGCCAGGACCAGTTCGTTGGCGTGATCGGCAAGGTCAGCCATGGAAAGCCTCCCTGGCGTGCACAACGCCCGTCGGCCGAATGGATGGAACATGACAGATGCGCGGCGCCGGTTCGGCGACCTGCGTTCCTCTGCGCGGAAATGGCGAGTGCGTATCTCGCGACATGGCAATGACTCCCTGTACGACGCCGCCGTACCTGAAGCAGGTCGGCGACAGAATGAATGAGCGGGATGGAGCGTCTGCATGGACGGCGCTCCGGCCCTCCAGGTGCCGGAGCGCTTTCCCATGGCCCCGGCACCCAAGCAGTCGGCACCTGCATCGTCGGTCGCCGACAACCGGGTGCGTCCCTGCACCCATGTGAAATCTCTGAAAGGCGGGTGGGAAGTTGTGGAACTCACCCCTTCCGCTTTCTGACGGAAGAGAAATTACAACTAAAGCTATTTATCGTCAACACCTAGGCTCTTTACAGAAAATTCATCGGCCTGTAGATTGCCGAGCATGGACAAGAGCACCCAGATCCCGCCCGACAGCTTCGCCGCTCGCCTCAAGCAGGCCATGGCGATGCGCAACCTGAAGCAGGAAACCCTCGCCGAAGCGGCTGGGGTTTCGCAGAACACCATTCACAAGCTGACCTCGGGCAAGGCCCAGAGCACCCGCAAGCTGATCGAGATCGCGGCGGCCCTGGGCGTCTCGCCGGTCTGGCTGCAGACCGGCGAAGGCGCTCCAGCCGCGCGCAGTGCCGTGTCCGTGGCCGATGGCAGCCCATTGGTGCTGGAACCGCTGCATCCGTGGGACAGCGACACACCGCTGGACGAAGACGAAGTGGAACTGCCGCTGTACAAGGAAGTGGAGATGTCCGCCGGCGCCGGACGCACTGCGGTACGCGAGATAGAGGGGCGCAAGCTGCGTTTTTCCTATGCCACGCTGCGAGCCTCGGGCGTCGATCCGTCGGCGGCGATCTGCGCCCAACTCACCGGCAACAGCATGGAACCGCTGATCATGGATGGCTCCACCATCGGCGTGGACACCGCCACCACCCATATCACCGATGGCGAGATCTACGCTCTCGAACATGACGGCATGCTGCGGGTGAAGTTCGTCTATCGCCTGCCCGGCGGCGGCATTCGGCTGCGCAGCTTCAACCGCGAGGAATACCCGGACGAGGAGTACTCGCCGGAGGACATGCGCAGCCGCCAGATCAGCATGATCGGCTGGGTCTTCTGGTGGTCCACCGTACGCCACCGGCGCGCCCCGTCCCTGGTGCGGTGAGCGCCTGGCGCTCGCCCGCACTACAACTCCAGCTATTGCACAGAAAAACAACCTGAGCTATATTTCCTCCAACGACGCGTAGCCGCAGGAGGGAATACCGTGCAGCCAACCATCGCCCCTACCACTCCAATTCCACGCCAGGAAACCGTGGAATTGGTCTACCGCATCTTCGGCGACGTCCTGGTGCCACTGGAGCAGGTCCGCGAACGCTGGTTTCGCAACCTGAACAAGGAAAACTTCAGCAAGGCCCTGGCATGCGGGCGGATCGCCCTGCCAGTGACGACCCTCGACGATAGCCACAAGGCCATGCAGTTCGTGGCCCTCGATCACCTCGCCGCCTACGTCGACCAGCGCGCGAACCAAGCCGGAAGCGCCCGTCGAGCACAGCCAGGCGCGGACAGCATCGCATCCTGAGCGGCCCGCCGTTGCCAGCATCGTAGGGAGCGACACCATGCTCCGCCTGGCGGATATCGCGTCGCGATATTCGCCCTACGAAAGCGGTTCCGCGTAGGGCGAAGCCAATGCGAGGGTCCAGCCGGGCACAAAAAAGGCGGATGACGCAAACGCCATCCGCCTTTTTTTCTTCCGCCTCGCGCCGTCTTACTCGACGCTCTGCTCGGCCAGCGCCACGGCGCGGAACATCGCCCGGCGCTTGTTGATGGTTTCTTCCCACTCCAGCGCCGGCACCGAGTCGGCAACGATACCGCCGCCGGCCTGCACGTGGAGTTCACCGTTCTTGATCACCGCGGTGCGGATGGCAATGGCGGTGTCCATGTTGCCGTTCCATGCCAGGTAGCCGACCGCGCCGCCGTAGACTCCACGCTTGACCGGCTCCAGCTCGTCGATGATCTCCATGGCGCGGATCTTCGGCGCGCCGGACAGCGTACCCGCCGGCAGGATCGCCCGCAGCGCGTCCATCGCGCTGAGCCCCTCGCGCAATTGCCCGGTGACGTTGGACACGATGTGCATGACGTTGGAGTAACGTTCGATCACCATTTTTTCGGTGACCTTCACCGCGCCGATATCGGACACCCGCCCCACGTCGTTGCGCCCCAGGTCGATCAGCATCAGGTGCTCGGCGATCTCCTTGGCGTCCGATAGCAGATCCTGCTCCAGCGCCAGGTCGGCCTCTTCGTTGATCCCGCGCGGACGGGTACCGGCGATCGGGCGCACCGTGACCAGGCCATCCTCGACCCGTACCAGCACCTCCGGCGAGCTACCCACGACATGGAAGTCGCCGAAGTTGAAGAAGTACATGTAGGGCGTCGGATTGAAACAGCGCAGCGCGCGGTACAGGTCGATGGGCGCCGCCTTGAACTCGATGGACATGCGCTGCGACGGCACCACCTGCATGCAGTCGCCGGCCAGGATGTAGTCCTTGATCCTTCCTACCGCGTTTTCATAGTCCTCGCGGGTGAAGCTGGCACGAAACGCCGGCTCCCGGCCCTGGGCCGCCTCGAGGTCGAGGCCGCGACGCGGGGTGATCGGCTGGCGCAGACGCTCCAGCAGCTCCTCCAGACGTGCCTGGCCGCGCTCGTAGGCATTTTCCTCGGAGGGATCGGCGAGGACGATGGCGTGGATCTTCCCGGCCAGGTTGTCGAATACCACTACGGCATCGGACACCATCAACAGGATATCCGGGTTGCCCAGCGGGTCCGGGTTCGGACAGGTGGCCAGGCGTTTTTCCACGTAGCGCACGCAGTCGTAACCGAAGTAGCCGACCAGGCCTCCATCGAAACGTGGCAAGCCGGGCACGGTGGGCACCTGGTAGCGCGCCTTGAACTCCTCGACGAAAGCCAGCGGGTCGGCGCAATCGAAGCGCTCGGTTTCCATGCCATCGATGCTGATCCGCACTTGATAGTCGTAGACCCGCAGCACCGTGCGGCACGGCAGGCCGATGATCGAATAGCGCCCCCATTTCTCGCCGCCCTGCACCGACTCCAGCAGGTAGGAGTTCGGCGCGTCGGCCAGCTTCAGGTAGATCGACAGCGGCGTGTCGAAGTCGGCAAGGGTCTCGAAGGACAGCGGGATGCGGTTGTAGCCATCGGCGGCCAGCCGCAGGAATTCTTCGCGATTCATGATCAGCCTCATCGGAGGAGAGAACGGTCAACAGGGTGCAAACGCGCGCCGGCTATCCGGCGGAGGATGATGTCAGGCGCGCCAGCGCCAACGCGCCAGGGCCTTGATGACCTTCATCCAGAGTTTGCTGACCGCCACGGCTTGATCTCGCTGGTCGGAGGGGGAAAGGGAGTCGTCCGGCAACACTATCTCAGCGGCCTGGTCGGCGCAAGGCAGCAGGTCACGCAGGTTGTCGATGACCAGGGTGGGCGCTTCCTCGGCGATCGGCCGGCCGTGGTTGTAGCCATAGGTCAGCGCCGCGCAGCGCACGCCGGCAGCCTTGGCGGCGAGCACGTCGTTGCGCGAGTCACCGACGAACAACGCATCTTCGGGCTCGATGCCGGCCATCTTCATCACGAACAGCAACGCCGCCGGGTCGGGCTTCTGCTGCGGCAGGGTGTCGCCGCCGATGATCCAGCGAAAATAGCGACCCAGCTTCATCTCATCCAGCAGCGGAGCGACGAAGCGCTCCGGCTTGTTGGTGATCAGCGCCATTTCCACGCCGTTGCGCTTGAGCCACCTGAGGGTATCGACGACGCCGGGATAGACCTCGGTGAGCGCATGACTGTCGGCATAGGCCTCCATGAACAGCGCCAGCGCGGCTTCGGTTTCTTCCTCACCGATGCCGTCGTGCTCGATGCTCCCCGCCAGGGCGCGACGCACCAGGACGCATGCGCCGTTACCGATCCACTGGCGGACCTTCTCGATGCCCGCCGGCGGCCGCCCGAGGCTGGCGAGCATGCTGTCGACCGCGGCGGTGAGGTCGGGAACGGAATCGACCAGCGTGCCATCCAGGTCGAACATCACCAGACGCGGCAGGCGCGTGGCGAAGAACGGCTCCGCAGCGCTCATTACTGGTGCGCCTGGGCCAGTTCGGCATGCATGGCGCGGATGACCTCGGCGTAGTCCGGGGCGTTGAAGATGGCCGAGCCGGCGACGAAGGTATCGGCGCCCGCCGCGGCGATCTCACGGATGTTCTTGACGTTGACGCCGCCATCGATCTCCAGGCGGATCTCGCGTCCGGAGGCATCGATCAGGGCGCGTGCCTCGCGCAACTTGTCGAGGGTACCGGGGATGAATTTCTGCCCGCCGAAGCCGGGGTTGACGCTCATCAGCAGGACCATGTCGACCTTGTCCATCACGTACTTCAGCACCTCCAGCGGAGTGGCCGGGTTGAACACCAGGCCTGCCTTGCACCCGCCGTCGCGGATCAGTTGCAGGGAACGGTCAATGTGCTGGGAAGCTTCCGGATGGAAGGTGATGTAGGTGGCGCCAGCTTCAATGAAGTCGCCGATGATGCGATCCACCGGGGACACCATCAGGTGCACGTCGATCGGCGCGCTCACGCCGTACTTGCGCAGCGCCGAGCAGACCATCGGGCCGATGGTCAGGTTCGGCACGTAGTGGTTGTCCATCACGTCGAAGTGAACGATGTCGGCACCGGCGGCGAGCACCTTGTCCACGTCCTCGCCCAGGCGGGCGAAATCGGCGGAAAGGATCGACGGAGCGATGGCGAAGGGTTGCATGGCGCACCTCAAAGGGGATCACGGAAGGCGCGCATTGTAGCCGTTATCGGTTTTTGGCGGTGAAAATGACGACTTTTCGCCGCAGCAGCCGACGCCCGGACCAAGCAGGGCGCGCCCTGCGCCTCAGGCGCCGGGTTGTGCGGTACGCATCTTCTCGCTGCGCCCGCGCAGCCATTCCAGGGTCAGCAACAGCAGTACGGAGAAACCGATCAGCAAGGTCGCCGCGGCGGCAATGGTGGGGCTCAGGTTCTCGCGAATGCCGCTGAACATCTGCCGCGGCAGGGTGGCCTGCTCGGGGCCGGCGAGGAAGAGGGTCACTACCACTTCGTCGAACGAGGTGGCGAATGCGAACAGCGCGCCGGAGATCACCCCGGGAGCGATCAGCGGCAGGGTCACCCGGAAGAAGGTGGTCAGCGGCGGCGCGCCGAGGCTGGCGGCGGCGCGCACAAGGTTGTAGTTGAACCCCTGCAGGGTCGCGGAGACGGTGATGATCACGAACGGCACGCCGAGCACCGCATGCACCACGATCAGCGACAGGTAGCTGTTGCCGAGCCCGAGCGGAGCGAAGAACAGGTAGCTGGCCACGCCGATGATCACCACCGGCACCACCATCGGCGAAATCATCAGGCTCATCACCAGTGCCTTGCCGCGGAACTCGCCGCGGGTCAGGCCGATCGCCGCCAGAGTGCCGAAGACCATCGCCAGCAGGGTCGCCGCCGGAGCGACGATCATGCTGTTGGTCAACGAGCGCATCCACTCGGCGGACTGGAAGAAGTCGGCGTACCAGCGCAGGGAGAACCCTTGCAGCGGGTAGACCAGGAAGGTACCGGAGTTGAACGACAGCGGCACGATGACCAGCACCGGCAGTACCAGGAACAGCAGTACCAGGCCGCAGAGGATGCGCAGGGAGTAGAACCACAGGCGCTCGACCGGGGACATGTAGGGACTCAGCATGACTCGCTCTCCAATGTGTTTCGTGCGGATCCCCCTCTCCCCGCCCTCCGGGCAGCCTTTTTTCCGAAGGGAGAGGGGAATCGGTTGGCCTTCTCGGAAGGCGCTCTATCCCAGGCGCAGGCGGCTGGCGCCCACCAGCCAGCTGTAGACGACGTAGAGCACCAGGGTAGCGAGCAGCAGCAGGCCGCCGAGGGCGGTGGCCATGCCCCAGTTGATGGTGCTGTTGGTATAGAAGGCGACGAAGTAGCTGACCATCTGGTCGTTCGGGCTGCCCAGCAGCGCCGGGGTGATGTAGTAGCCGATGGACAGGATGAACACCAGCAGGCAACCGGCGCCGACGCCCGCGACGGTCTGCGGGAAATACACCCGCCAGAAGCTGGCGAACGGGTGGCAGCCGAGGGAAATCGCGGCGCGCATGTAGCTCGGCGAAATGCCCTTCATCACGCTGTAGATCGGCAGGATCATGAACGGCAGCATGATGTGCACCATCGCGATGTATACGCCGGTGCGGTTGAACACCAGTTGCAGCGGCTGGTCGATCAGGCCGAGCTTGAGCAGCGCGCCGTTGATCAGGCCACCCGATTGCAGCAGGACGATCCAGGCGGCGACACGTACCAGGATCGAGGTCCAGAACGGCAGCAGGACCAGGATCATCAGCAGGTTGCTCTTGCGCGTCGGCAGGTTGGCCAGCAGGTAGGCTAGCGGGTAGGCCAGCAGCAGGCAGATGACGGTGATCACCGCGCCCATCCAGAAGGTGCGGGCGAAGATGTCCAGGTAGATGGCCTGGTCCGGGGTGGCGCGCGCCACTTCGCCGAGATCGTCGATCCGGTGGTCGAGGGCTGCGAGCAGGTAATAGGGCGTATAGCTACTGGCGTTGCGGCGGATCACCTGCCAGTAGGCAGGGTCGCCCCAGCGCTCGTCGAGCTGCTCCATGGCGTCCTTGTAGGAAGCGGGCTCGTCCTTGAACGGCAGCTTGCGCGCGGTCTTCGCCATCAGGCTGCGATAACCGGCCAGCTCCATGTTCAGGCGCTTGGAGAGATCGCCGATGGTCTGGTTGCGACGAGCCTCGGCGAGATCCTGGCTGAGCGCCTTGTAGACGGCGTCGGCCGGCAGCGACTTGCCGTCCCAGGCGGAGATGGCCTCTACCGTCAGCGGCAACGAGCGAACCACTTCCGGGTTGGACACGCTCTTGTAGAGCAGCGCGGCGATCGGCACCAGGAAGGTCAGGACCAGGAAGGCCAGCAGGGGCAGGATCAGCGCCTGGGACTTCAGGCGGTTCATCCGCTCGGCGCGCGCCAGGCGTTGCTTGAGGGTGCTGCCGGTGGCCTGGGACATGGGCACAGCTGTGGCCATAGCGAACTCCGGAAAAAAAGCGGGCCGTCGGGAACGACCCTGGAAAGTGTGGAACGGTAGGAGGAGCCGCCGCGCGGCGGCCCCTCCGGCCCTCACTGGAGGGTCAGGCGAGGATTACCTGGCCGCCCAGGCGTTGAAGCGCTGTTCCAGTTGTTCGCCGTAGTCGGCCCAGAAGGTCACGTCCATTGCCACCTGGTTCTGGATGTTTTCCGGAGTGGTCGGCATGTCCTTCAGCAGGGCCTTGTCCAGCAGCGGCACCGCCTGCTTGTTGGCCGGACCGTAGGCGATGTTTTCCGAGTAAGTCTTCTGCTGCTGGGGCTGCACCGAGAAGGCGATGAACTTCAGGGTCTCTTTCTGTTTCTTCGCCCCCTTCGGGATGGCCCAGGCGTCGAAATCGTAGATGCCGCCGTTCCATACCACCTTCAGGTTGCTTTCCTTCTGCACCGCGGCGATCCGACCGTTGTAGGCAGAACTCATCACCACATCGCCGGAAGCCAGGTACTGCGGCGGCTGGGCGCCCGCCTCCCACCACTGGATGCTCGACTTGATCTCGTCGAGCTTCTTGAAGGCACGATCCTGGCCTTCCTTGGTGGCGAGCACGCCGTAGACGTCCTTCGGCGCCACGCCATCGGCCATCAGGGCGAATTCGAGGGTGTACTTGGCGCCCTTACGCAGGCCGCGCTTGCCGGGGAATTTCTTGATGTCCCAGAAGTCCGCCCAACTGGTCGGCGCGCTTTTCAGCTTGTCGGCGTTGTAGGCGAGCACCGTGGACCAGACGAAGAAACCCACGCCGCACGGTTGGATGGCGCCGGGCACGAAGTCCTCGGCCTTACCGAACTGCGCCGGGTCGAGTTCCTCGAACAGGCCTTCGTCGCAGCCGCGCGACAGCTCCGGCGACTCCACTTCCACCAGGTCCCAGGACACGCTGTTGGTATCGACCATGGCCTTGACCTTGGCCATCTCGCCGTTGTATTCGCCGGCGACGATCCTGTTGCCGGTGGCTTTCTGGTAGGGCTCGTAGAACGCCTTGATCTGGGCGCTCTTGTTGGCCCCGCCGAAGGACACCACGGTCAGGTCCACCGCCATGGCCTGGGCCGCGCAGGCCAGGCCGGCCGCCAGGGTGGCGAACTTCAGGCTGGCCGCTTTCAGGGATTTCGACATTATTGTTCTCTCCACAGTGCAGGGTTGCTTCGGTACGGTTCGGGACTGCCGGCGCTCACGCCGCCGGCAGAGGGTCGAGCGCCCTCACATGCTCGACCTGCCAGCCCAGCGGAACCACATCACCGACGCTCAGCGTCGGGTCCAGCTCGGCGATCGGCTGCTTGACGAAGAAGTCGTCGCGGCCGCAGACCTCCAGGCGCACACGCACGTGGTCGCCCAGGTAGACGAACTCGGCCACGCGGCCGGAGAAACGGTTGACGCAAGACTCGCTGGCACCGTTCAGGCGCACCCGCTCGGGGCGGATCGACAAGGTCACCGGCTCGCCCGGCTGGCCGACGTTGACCGCCAGCGCCTCGACCTTCTCGCCGCGCGGCAGTCCGACCACGCAGCGCTCGCCGTCGCAACTGAGAAGCTGCCCGGATAGACGGTTGTTCTCACCGATGAAGTTGGCCACGAAGGTGTTGCGCGGCTGCTCGTAGAGATTGCGCGGCGGCTCGATCTGCTGGATTTCGCCCTGGTGGAACACCGCCACCCGGTCGGACATGGTCAGCGCCTCGCCCTGGTCGTGGGTGACGTAGACCACGGTGACGCCGAGGCGCTGGTGCAGATGCTTGATTTCCATCTGCATGTGCTCGCGAAGTTGCTTGTCCAGCGCTCCCAGGGGCTCGTCCATCAGCACCAGTTGCGGCTCGAAGACCAGCGCGCGGGCCAGCGCCACGCGCTGCTGCTGGCCACCGGAAAGCTGCGCCGGATAACGCCCGGCGAAGGCGTCGAGCTGGACCATCGACAACGCGCGCTTGACCCTTTCCTTCACGTCGGTCTTGCTCATGCCGCGGACGCTGAGGGGAAAGGCCAGGTTCTCGGCCACGGTCATGTGCGGGAACAGCGCATAGTTCTGGAACACCATGCCGATGTCGCGCTTGTGCGGAGGGACATTGTTGATCGAGCGACCGGCCAGGAGGATTTCGCCGGCGGTGGGGGTTTCGAAACCGGCCAGCATCATCAGGCTGGTGGTCTTGCCGGACCCGGAGGGGCCGAGCAGGGTGAGGAATTCGCCCTTGCGAATGTCCAGGTTGAGATCCTTCACGATGAGGGTCTCGCCGTCGTAGCTCTTCTGCACGCCACGGAAGCTGACCAGTACATCGCCGCCTTGAGTCTCGGCCATAACCGCACCTTTGTTCGTTTTATGGATGCTGTGCGAACAGCCTAGAGAACCCGGCGCAGGACGCAAATCGGCCGGCAAGAGAGTTTTCTATCAGGGGAAAGGAAAGCTCTTTGTAGGAATCGCCCTACAAAAAAGATGCACCCCGGAATGGGCCAGACCGCTCTGGGAAGGGGCTTTCGAGAAGGGCAAAGGTTTGCGCGCCAGCGCTCTCCGGCTGGCGCGCAACGGCCTCCTCAGCGCTTGGCCCAGTTCTGGAAACGCTGCTCCAGGGCCTCGCCGTGCTCCGCCCAGAAGGCCACGTTCATACCCACCGCGTTCTGCATGTTCTGCGGCGCGGTCGGCAGGTTGGCAGCCACTTGCGGATCGAGCAGGCCTACCGCCTTGCGGTTGGCCGGACCGTAGGCGATGTTCTCGGCGAAAGCCTTCTGCTGCTCCGGCTGGCTGGCGAAACGGATGAACTCCTCGGCCAACTGCTTCTTCCAAACCCCGACCGGCAGCGCCCAGAAGTCGAAATCGTAGACGCCGCCGCTCCAGACCATTGCCAGGCGCTGCTTCTCGGCCTGCGCCGCGGCGATCCGCCCGTTGTAGGCCGAACTCATCACCACCGTGCCATCAGCCAGGTCGCGCACAGGGTCCTGCCCGGACTTCCACCAATGGATATAGGGCTTCAGCTCGTCGAGCTTGCGGAATGCCCGCTCGACGCCGGCGGGCGTCGCCAGCGTCTGGTAGACGTCCTTCGGCGCCACGCCATCGGCCATCAGGGCGAACTCCAGGCTGTACTTGGCGCCCCAGCGCAGGCCGCGCTTGCCGGGAAACTTCTTCACGTCCCAGAAATCCGCCCAGCCCTGCGGGCTGCCCGCAACCTTGCCGGGGTTGTAGGCAAGCAGCGTGGTCCAGACGAAGATGCCGACTCCGCAGGGCTGCACCGCGCCGGGAACGAAATCCGCGGGATCGCCGACCTTCGCCATGTCCAGCTTCTCGAACAGACCTTCCTCGCAACCGCGCGCCAGCTCCGGCGCCTCGACTTCCACCACGTCCCAGGAGACGTGGCTGATCTCCACCATGCGCTTGAGCTTGGCCAGGTCGCCATTGTAGGAGCCATGCACCACGCGATTGCCGGTGGCGCTCTTGAAGGGTTTGTAGAACGCGGTTTCCTGGGCTTCCTTGTTGGCGCCGCCGAAGGAAATCACGGTCACGTATTCCGCCCAGGCGGGCGCGGTAACTCCGAGAAGGGCGCACAACAGGCCCGTCCTCATGGCTGGCAACATCGTTTCTTCTCCTTATCGTGTTGGCCGGCAAGCATCATTCCCTGCCGCGCGGAAGCCAGGTAGACAGCAGATCGCGAAAACCGGACCTGGCGCACAAGCCGCGAGCAAAACCTGGGCGAACGCCCCTGTCAAAGCAGGCGGTGCTCCATCGCGTAGCGCACCAGGTCGGCTACCGAATGCGCGTTGAGCTTCTGCATCAGGCGTGCCTTGTGGGTACTGATGGTTTTGTTGCTGACCGCCAGTTGCTGGGCGATCTCGTTGACGTTGGCGCCCTGCACCAGCCGCTCGAACACCGAGAACTCGCGCTCGGAGAGCAGCGCATGGGGCGGACGCGAATCGGTCAGGCCAACCTCGAAGACCATCCGATCGGCAAGGTCCGGGTCGATGTAGCGTCCGCCGCCGGCGACCCTGCGGATCGCGGTGAGCAGCAATGCCGGATCGCTGTCCTTGGTGGCATAGCCGGCAGCACCTATCTTCAGGGCACGGGCGGCCATCTGCGCCTCGTCGTGCATCGACAGCACCAGGATCGCCGGCGGCTCGTTCAGCGCGCGAATCCGCGGAATCGCCTCGAGGCCATTGACGCCGGGCATGGAGATATCCAGCAGGACCACCTCGCAAGGCGTTCCGCGCAGGGTTTCCAGCAACTGCTCGCCATTGGTGGCCTCGCCGACCACCTGCAGGTCCTTGGCCATGCCAATCAGTTGCTTGATGCCTTCCCTGACGATCGTGTGGTCTTCAGCGACCAGGACTCGGATCACCACTCTTTGCTGCCTCACGCTGTTCCGCCTTGCCGGCGGTTGTTCTTGTCACGGGCTCGCGACGCCCAGCGGAATCCTCACGCTGAGCGTGGTGCCCTCGCCGGGGGCACTGTCGATGTCCAGCGTACCGCCCATCATCAGCACCCGCTCACGCATGCCGACCAGGCCGAAGGAACTGCCACGCCCCACCGTGGCAACATCGAACCCGCGACCGTCGTCGCTGACGCTCAGGCACAGCTCGTCGCCCTCGCGCAGCAGACGCAGTTGCACAGTATGCGCCTCGGCATGCCGCATGACATTGGTCAACGCCTCCTGGAGGATGCGGAACAGGCCGATAGCCTTGGCGTCGACCAACTGCGGCGAGTTCTCCGGCACCTCCACCAGGCAGGGAATCTGCGTGCGCGCCTCGAAGCGCCGCGCCTGCCACTCCACCGCCGAGCCGATTCCGGCGTCGAGGATCGGCGGGCGCAGTGCGGTGGCCACGTCGCGCACCAGCTGGAACAACTGGGCGATCAGCTTTTTCATGTTGCCCAGGCGTTCGCGCAGGCCCTCCTGGGCATCGGCATAGGCCAGCTCGCACATCGAGGTTTCCAGCTTCAGCACCGTCAGCACCTGGCCCAGCTCATCATGGACCTCGCGGGCGATACGCGCCTTCTCCTCCTCCCGCACCGACTCCAGGTGCGCCGACAGCTCGCGGAGCTGGGCGCGCGACTCGCCGAGTTCGAGTTCGATCTGCTTGTTCGCGGTGATGTCCCAGACCACCCCGTCCCAGACCGCGCGACCATCCTCGAAACAGCGCGCCGAAGCCTTGATGTCGGCCCAGCGCAATTCGCCCTGGCGGGTGAGGATGCGGCCCTGCCAATGCCAGTCGCGATTCTCGTCGAGGGCAGCCATCTGGCTCGACCAGTAGCGCTCGCGGTCGTCGGGATGGACCAGGCCACGAATGCCGCGGCCGCTCTCGATCAGCTCGAGAGCGCTGTAGCCGACCAGCGCCTCGCTGCCCTCGCTGATATAGGCGAAGTCGGAAAACGCGCCGGCCCGCGGCCGCTCCAGGCGGAAGACCATGCCCGGCACGTTGGAGGCGATGCCCTTCATCCGCGCCTCGCTTTCCTGCAATGCCTCGCGGGCACGGCGGCGCTCGGTGACGTCGCTGAGGAACACCACCAGATACTCGGACGTGCCGAAGCGCAGGAAGCTAAGCGAGACGTCGGCCGGCAGCCAACTGCCGTCGGCGCGCAGGCAGCGGGTCTCGAAGCTGAGCGGGCCCTCCTCGCTATTGCGCGCACGACGCCAAAGATTCAACCAGCGGTCCATGTCCAGGCCGGGCTCGAAGTCGGCCAGCGGACGGTCCACGAGTTGGCCGTCGGCATGGCCGAGCATCTGTTCGGCGGCGCGGTTGGCGTAGCGTACGCGGCTGTCCCAGTTGACCCAGAGGATGCCCAGGGTGCTGTTGTCGATGGAGAACTGGGTCAGGCGCAGCGCCTCCTCGGCCGCCTGGCGCAGCTCCAGGTCGCGGCGGGCGCCGTACAGCCGGGCTTCCAGCGCATGCTGCTGGCGCCGCTGGAGGAACACCGCAGCCAGCGCGCCGGCCAGCAGCAGGCCGAGGAGGATCGACAGGTTCTGCCAGAACCCCGGCGACTCGCCGAGGCGCGGATACTTGGGTTGCAACCAGCGCTCGTGCAACTGGTCCAGGGACTTGCGCGGCAGCGAGCGCAACGCCTGGTCGACCACCATCGCCAGTTCCGGCCTATCACGGCGGGTCGCCACCCGTAGCAGCTGCGGGTAGCCGATGTCGCCAACCACCGCTAGCTCGGCGAACTCCGGTTCGCGGGTCAGGCGGCTGAGTTGCGCTTCGTCGATCACCGCGTAGCGTGCCTGTCCGGCGAGCACGGCGCGCAGCACCTCGCGTTCGGAATCGGCCGACACCCATTGCAGGCCGCTATAGGTGCTGCTGAGGTAGTCGGCTACCGAACTGCCGGCCCGCACGGCAACCCGGGTATCGCGCTCCAGTTGCTCCAATTCGACGCTGCCGCTGCCATCGCGCTTCCCCACCACCAGCCGGGAAACCCGCAGGTAGGGATCGGAGAACAGCCACAAGCGCAACCCGGCTGGGGTCTGGCTGAGGCCGGGAGCGATATCCACGCGCCCAGCGCGCAGGGCATCGTCGAGCGCCGCCTGGTCGGGATAGCCCTGCCACCGCAAGGTCACCTGCATTGCCGTGGCCAGCCAGCCCATCAGCTCCACGTTGGCCCCGGAGTACTGTTGCAGGCGGCGGTCGTACTGGGCATAGGGCGCTTCGGTGACCACCCCGACGCGCAATTCCCGATGCTCCGCCAGCCAGGTCCGTAGCTCCGCCGTCAGCGGCAAGGCGACCGACTCCTCCGCTCGCACGGGCAGGCTCAACAGCAGACAGAAGAAGAGCAGACAGCAACGACGCAACATGCCGGCGACACTCCACGGAATACACCGCAACGGAAGGAAAAGCGGGCATACCTTACCGCGAGCGCGACCGGCGAACCATGCGAAGGCTCGGCCTGACAAAGAAGTGCTCTGGGTTTAGGCTGCCTTCTGGATTGTCTATCGGGAATTTCCAATGCCGGCCTTCTCTCTACTGCCGAAGCCCTCCGCCCTGCTGCCGCTGCTATTGGCCGCCGCGTTCCTGCCGCCGGCTTTCGTTCAAGCCGAAGAGGAGGCCGCCAAGGACCAGCCGCCGGCCCCCGTGGAACGCCCGGCGGTCAGCGAGCGCAGCCAGGACGAGGCCAAGGGGCTGGAGCGCCAGTTGCCGGAGGACGGCCAGCAGATCCTCAAGGCCGGCGACGAAAGCTTCCTCACCCTCTGGTTGCCAGCCAACACCGCCGAGGCCGAAGGTGTAGTGATCCTGGTTCCCGGTGATGGCGAAAGTCCGGACTGGCCGCAAGCCATCGGCCCGCTAAGGCGCAAACTGCCGGATGCCGGCTGGCAGACCCTGAGCCTGGCCCTGCCCGACCCGCAGAGCACCGCGCCGGTTACCCGCCCTGCGGAATCCGCCGCCAGCGCCAGCGCCGACAAGGACGCCAGCGCCGCGGACAGCGCAAGCAAGCCTGACGTGAAAGGCGAAAGCGGCAACGCGCCGGCGCCGGAAAGCACCGCCGAAGCCGGCAGCGGCGAACCGGCGCAGAGCGAGGACCAGGCCCCTCCCCCAGCCATCGATCCGGTCGAGCAGCGCAAGGCGCACGCCGAACGGGTCATGGCGCGCCTGCAGGCGAGCATCGACCTGGCCCTGCAGCACGAACCGAAAAGCGTCGTCCTGCTCGGTCATGGCACGGGCGCCTATTGGGCGGCACGCTACCTGGCGGAGAAGGAGCCTGCGGAAATCCACAACCTGCTGCTGGTTGCCGCGGAGGTACCGCGCGATTTTCGCCCGGCGCTGGAAGATATGGTGCCGAAGCTGAAACTGGCGACCGGCGACTTCTATTACCGCGACGCCCGCGCCGACCGCGAGGCGGCCAGGCTGCGCATGCAGGCCGGCAAGCGGCAGAAACACCCGGCCTACGTACAAATCGCGATGCAGGCGCTACCGGCCGACCCCAAGGCGGAGCAGGAGCAACTGTACCGACGAATCCGCGGCTGGCTCAGTCTTCACCTGCAGGCCGATGCGCAGAAACCTGCGGAGTGATCAGCGGAACCCCTCACGCTCTCGGACCAGGGCGTAGGCCGCCTGCAATTCACGGGTTTTCTCGGTAGCCGCACGCACGCGCTCGACGCTGGCGCCGGCTCCCGCCAGTTTGTCCGGATGATGCTGGCTGATCAGCTTGCGATAGGCGCGTTTGATCAGCGCCGGCTCGCTTCCGGCCTCCACGCCGAGCAGCAGCAGGGCCTCACGGTAGCTATCCCGGGCGACAGCGCGCGTCCGCTTCGGCATGACCCGCGCCGACAAGCGTTCCGTTCGCTCCGCCGACCAACCCAGCCAGCGCCCCCATTGCAACACCAGTTGTCGCGCCGACTGGCTGAGCACGCCGCCAGCCCAGGCCATCCGCCAGCAGGCGAGCAATACTGCCTCCGCACGTTCGCCCTTCAGACGCGCGACCTCCGCCTGCAGATGGGCGATGCCGGCCTTGCCCTTGCCGAAGGACGCGATGGCACGCCGCTGGGCTCGCCTATCGAGCTTGCGCAACGCCATCTCCTCGCGCGCCTGGCGGATATGCATCTCCTCCACCCGCCCGCCGCTCTTGGCCAGATAGCCGAGCAACTGGAACAGCAGGTCGTCCTCATCGTTCACCGCCCGCCCGCGCAAGCGCGCCAGCAGGCCGCGCCAGGACTCCAGGCGTAACCTGCGGTCCAGCAGTTGCCCCAGCAGGCCGCCGAGCAGGGCGCCGGGGATGCTGGCCAGGGCCCAGCCGGCTCCGGCTCCGATCAGCGTAGCGGGCCAGAGCATCTCAGGCGTGCTCCGCCAGCAATCGCTCGACTTCCGCCAGGCGCTCGTGAGTACCGACGTCGACCCACTGCCCACGATAGTGTTCGCCGCTGACCCGCCCCGCGGCGATGGCCTTGCGCAATAGCGGCGCCAGCTTGAAGGCGCCCGGCTGGCAGCCCTCGAACAGCGCGGGATGCAGTACGGCGATCCCGCTGTAGGTCAGGTTGCCGCCCGCTTCGCGGGTCTCGCCCACCCGTCCGCCGGCATCCAGGTGGAAATCGCCGGCGGGATGGTGCGCCGGGTTGTCGACCAGCACCAGATGCGCCAGGTCGCCGTCGGCAAGATGCAGCCGAGAGTAGTCGAAGTCGCTCCAGACATCGCCGTTGAGCAACAGGAACGGCTGCTCGCCGAGCAACGGCAGGGCGCGGAAGATTCCGCCACCGGTTTCCAGCGGTTCACCCTCCGGGGAATAGGCGATCCGCCCGCCCAGGCGCGAGCCGTCGCCGAGATAGGCCTCGATCTGCTCGCCAAGCCAGGCATGGTTGATCACCCAGTCGTCGACTCCGGCCTGGCGCAGCGCCAGCAACTGACGCACGATCAATGGCACGCCGGCGGCCTCGATCAGCGGCTTGGGCGTGTGCAGGGTGGTCGGCCGCATGCGCTCGCCACGCCCGGCGGCGAGGATCATCGCCTTCATGCCTCGGCTCCCTGCGGCAGCGAGGCCAGCAGCTCGCCCAGTTCGGCCAGCTCGGGACGGCGCGCCACGGCGGTTTCCAGATAACGGAAGAAGCGTGGCACGTCACCCAGGTAGCGCGGCTTGCCGTCGCGGTGACAAATACGGGCGAAGATGCCAATCACCTTCAGGTGGCGCTGCACGCCCATCAGGTCGCTGGCGCGGAGGAAGTCCTCGAAGCTTGGCGGCAGCGGGATGCCGGCCCAGGTCGCCTTCTTCCAGTAACGACTCAGCGCGGCATGCACGCGCGGCTCCGGCCAACTGACGAAGGCATCCTTGTACAGGCAGGTGACATCGTAGGTGACCGGGCCGTGCAGGGCGTCCTGGAAGTCGAGGACGCCCGGGTTGGGCTCGCTGAGCATCAGGTTGCGCGGCATATAGTCGCGATGGACGAACACCCGCGGCTGCTCCAGCGCGCTGCGTACCAGCAGGTCGCAGATCCGCTGCCAGCGGGCCAGCGTCTCGCCCTCCAGCTCCACGCCGAGGTGGCGGGCCAGGTACCAGTCGGGGAACAGCTGCAGCTCGCGGCGCAGCACCGCTTCGTCGTAGGCAGGCAGGACACCGGCGACATCGACCTTCTGGAAGGCGATCAGCGCATCCAGGGCCGGTTCGAACAGCTCGTCGGCATTTCCGGGATGAAGCACGTCGAGGTAGGTCTGCCGGCCCAGGTCACTGAGCAGCAGGAAACCGTTCTCCAGGTCCTGGGCGAGAATCCTCGGCACATGCACGCCGGCTTCGGCGAGCAGTCCGGCGACCTTGACGAACGGTCGGCAGTCTTCCTGGGGCGGCGGCGCGTCCATCACCACCAGGCTGCGGTCCCCTCCCTGCCAGCGGAAATAACGACGGAAGCTGGCGTCGCTACTGGCCGGGATCAGTTCGGCAAGGGGCACTTCCCCCCAACCTTCAGCAACGAACAACTCGGGCAAACAAGAGTCCAACCAGCGATTCAGCTGCTGGAAACGGGCATCATCAGACATTTACGGGGTTCTCCACGGCCCTAGCCGTTGCGCAGGTCATGCTTTATTATCCAGCATCTTGTGCGACACGCGTAGCGTGTCTCCGACTCCAAGCTGTAGGGCCAGCTTGGAGGATTTCCGAGAGGAAATCGCACGCTTGGGTATCCATCCCCAGGAACCAAAACCCGCCCAGAAGTCCATTGCCTTCAAGGACTTGCCGCAGCGGCGGTGGCAACCCCAAGGTCGCCTAGCACTCGGAAGCGCGACTGCGAACCGGCTCTTTTCGGTTCTGGAGTGCATGCCCAATGGAGGGTGTTATGAATGAGATGAGCCAAGATACCTTCGGCATAATCATGCTCACCGGCTTGCTTCTCGTCTGTTTAGGGATGGCAGCCTGGGCGGATTGGCCGAGGATCAAAAGCTACCTCAAACGACCGCCCTCCAAGCACTAACCCCGGCCCTTGTGGCCTAACCCTTGCGGGAGAGAATCCCCGCTGGGGTTCCTCCTGCCTCAAAACAGGAGGAAACCTTCCCCGAGAGCACGCTGCGCCCGCAGTACCTGCTCACATCAAACTGGAGACATGGGCGGAAGCTCTGTCTGTCATTGTCCAACCACGCCCATCAGGGTGCGGTAGCGGACTCGTTGTGCGACCAACGGTAGCCTACGACGACGTGCATCGCTGGTAACGGCGTTGTGCGAAGCTCGTCCGACAACGTAGCCCCCTATCCAGGGTGCAGTCCTTCCGCGAGGCAGACTGCAGATACTCGGAGCAGTACCGGGTTGAGGTGCCAGGCTGGCTGGTATGGGCAACACATGTGAATCGCTGATAAACACCGTAAGGATAGCCATGCCAAAACTGCTGTCAGGCATGAACCAAAAGGTATGTGGTCGGTTATCTCCGTGGGATGTGGGGATACGTCGCCTTCAAGACCACCGGTGAAAAGGCGAGTCCTAACCCAGTCGTGTGACAGATAGGGAACGTGGTAAGCCCGTATCGCCGCCCTCTGGGCAGGGGAGCCGCAAGGCGAACTGTTGGTGGTGCGGGTATGGGATCGCAGAGAAAGCGAATGCCGGGCTGTAATGGTCTGGATAGGGGTTGAGACATCACCCCACGGGAAACCGGGCAGACTTCTGCGTGGTCTTCCGTCGCAACAGCTCTGACAGAGACCGTCTCAATCAACCCAGGGCCAGCTTCCACCGGCCCTTAACAAACCTACCCTGGCGGGTGCCCCACCCCGTCAGGGGCGGCGTGCACCTTCCGCTCGGGTAGTTCACTTGAGAGGAAAGCAGCATGAAAGAGCTCAGCCAACAGGCCGGGCCTGCGCTTTCCGGCGCTCCACAGCAATGGCACGACGTCGATTGGAGTCGTGTCCAGCGGAACGTCCGGGGAATGCAGGTGCGGATTGCGAAGGCTTGCCGGGAAGGCAAATGGCGCAGGGTGAAAGCCTTGCAACGGATGCTGACCCGCTCGAAGTCGGCCAGATACTTGGCCGTACGGAGAGTCACGGAAAATCAGGGGAGCCGCACGACGGGAGTCGATAAGCAACTCTGGGATACACCCAACGCGAAATGGGAAGCGGTTGGTCAGTTGAAGACGCGGGGATACAAGGCGCGGCCTCTACGGCGCGTCTTTATCCCGAAGTCGGATGGCCGGGAACGCCCTTTGGGTATCCCGACCATGACGGATAGAGCCATGCAGGCGCTATATCTGCTGGCGCTGTCTCCTGTCGCAGAAACCCGGGGCGATCCGAATAGCTACGGCTTCAGGATCGAACGCTCCACGGCGGACGCGATGGCGCAGTTGTTCGTATGCCTATCCAAGCGAGCTTCCGCTCAATGGGTGCTGGACGCGGACATCGAAGGGTTCTTCGACAACATCAACCATGATTGGCTGATAAGGAATGTCCCCACGGATACACGAGTACTCCGGCAATGGTTAAAGGCCGGTGTTGTACACCGAGGGCAGTTGCACGCAACGGATGCAGGTACGCCACAAGGGGGGATCATCTCCCCAACCTTGGCAAATCTGGCACTGGATGGGCTGGAATCACTCCTCAAGCAACATTTGGGGGTGACGAGGGCGAAGAAGCTGAAAATCAACGTGGTGCGCTACGCGGATGATTTCGTAATCACTGGAGCCTCCTCGGAGGTACTGGAGAACGAGATCAAACCCTGGGTAGAGCAGTTCCTGGCCGTACGCGGGCTGCGGCTTTCTCCCAAGAAGACCCGCATCGTCCACATCGACGAAGGCTTCGACTTCCTCGGATGGAGCTTCCGGAAGTACGACGGAACGTTGTTGATCAAGCCGAGCAAGAAGAACACCAAAGCGTTCTACGGCAAGATCAGGGAGGTGATCGACACCCACAAGACGAGTAAGCAGGAGGACTTGATCCGACTGCTAAATCCAATCCTGCGGGGGTGGGCGCTTTACCATCAGCCAGTAGTGGCCAAACAGGCGTATAGCCGGATGGATAACAGGGCGTTTGTTAAGCTCTGGCGCTGGGCCAAAAGGCGGCATCCAAACAAGTCCCTGGACTGGATACGGAAGAAGTATTTCCGTCCACAAGGGGAACGCGGATGGGTGTTCGCCACCACGGTTCTGGAAGCGAACGGAACAAAACGGGAAGTCGAGTTGTACCAGCTTGCAGGGACACCGATCGAGCGGCACAAAAAGGTGAGTGGGGAATACAACCCCTACGACCCGACCATGGAGGCGGCAGGCGAAAAACTGCGCATGGAACGGATGCTGAACAAGCTGAAGTACCGGAAGCAAATCGCCAGTCTATTCACCAGCCAAAGTGGGTTATGCGCGCTATGCAAACAGCCGATATCCAGGGAAACCGGGTGGCACGATCACCACATTATCTACCGCTCACAAGGCGGTGGAGACTCCCTGGAGAACCGGGTACTATTGCACCCCATTTGTCACCAACAGCTCCACGCACGTGGTCTGCATGTGAGCAAACCGGCCCCCTTGGGGGTTTTGGATAGGCCTGAGCCGTAAGCGCTGAAAGGTGCACGTACGGTTCTTAGGGGGGGATCAGCCAGTAATGGCTGGTTCCCACCCGACTTTCAGCCCATCGAGAGGCGTGCGGCCCACCGGGCCGATGGCGCGCAGGAAGCCCGGATTAACAAGATGGCAGTGAAATCCCTCGTGTTTCGAAGAAAGTTTCCCCTGCTGGTCACCGGCAGCCTGCTGGCTCTGCAGCCGGTCGCAGCATTGACTGTACAGGCCGCCGATCAGTTCGACTGCAAGGTATCGGCCACCGGCGGCTGGGATTGCTCCCCGCTGCAGAACGCCAATGCCAACCTGCCACCGCGCCCGGCGCATACCGCGACCTCGGTCAGCACCGCCGCGGCGGGCACCAGTGTATCCGGCAGCGGAGGCGAAACCGTCGAGGCAGAGCCGACCCAGCGCCTGGTCACCGAGTCCGGCGGTCGCGCGCTGAAATCCCGCAGTGCGGACTACTCGCACCTCGACTGGATTCCTCGGGAAAAACTGACCGCCGCCCAGTTGGCGGAAATCGGCCCCTATTGCGGCGGCTCCTACATCGAGCCGGTGCGTCCGGGCATGGATGACGGCGCGCCCAGCGACGAGAGCCCGACCTACGTATCCGCCAAGGCTTCGCGCTACGAGCAGGAAAAACAGATCGCCACCCTCGCCGGTGACGTGGTCCTGCGCCAGGGCAGCATGCAGGTGGAAGGCGACGAGGCCAACCTGCACCAGCTGGAAAACCGCGGCGAACTGGTCGGCAACGTCAAGCTGCGCGACAAGGGCATGCTGGTGGTCGGTGACCACGCCCAGGTCCAGCTGGACAACGGCGAGGCCCAGGTCGACAACGCCGAGTACGTGATCCACAAGGCCCATGCCCGCGGCAGCGCGCTCTACGCCAAGCGCAGCGAGAACGCCATCATCATGCTCAAGGATGGCACCTACACCCGCTGCGAACCGAGCAGCAACGCCTGGACCCTGAAGGGCAACAACGTCAAGCTGAACCCGGCCACCGGCTTCGGCACCGCGACCAACGCGACCCTCCGGGTCAAAGATTTCCCGGTGTTCTACACCCCGTACATCTATTTCCCGATCGACGACCGCCGCCAGTCCGGCTTCCTGCCGCCGAGCTTCAGCAGCACCAGCGACACCGGCTTCACCCTGGTCACCCCGTACTACTTCAACCTGGCGCCGAACTACGACGCCACGTTGTACCCACGCTACATGGCCAAGCGCGGCATGATGCTGGAAGGCGAGTTCCGCTACCTGACCCACAGCAGCGAAGGGATGGTGACGGCCGCCTACCTGAACGACAAGGACGACCACCGCGAGAACTTCCCGGACTACAGCAAGGACCGCTGGCTGTACGGCCTCAAGAACACCACCGGCCTCGATTCGCGCTGGCTGGCCGAGGTCGACTACACGCGGATCAGCGATCCCTATTACTTTCAGGACCTGAACAGTGACCTGCAGGTGGGCAGTACTACTTACGTCAACCAGCAGGGAGCCCTAACCTATCGTGGCGATACCTTCACAGCACGCCTGAACGCACAGTCGTATCAGTTGGCGACCACCACTGACATTACGCCCTATGATCGCCTGCCGCAGATCACCTTCAACGGCTTCCTTCCCTATAACCCGGGCGGCCTGAAACTGGATTACTCCACCGAGTTCGTTCGCTTCGACCGCGACCTCGACGAGAATGTCTACTTCAACGATGACGGCAGCATCCGTGGACAGCGCCCAGACGCTTATCTGGAAGGCCTGGCCCGTGCCACCGGCGACCGCATGCATCTCGAGCCTGGCGTCAGCCTGCCGATGACCCGTAGTTGGGGGTACCTGACGCCGACGCTGAAGTATCTCTACACCAAATATGATCTGGATCTGGACAGCAAGGGCAAGAACTCCCTCAACGTCTATCAGGAAACCTTCGATAGCAATCAGGACCGCTCGCTACCACTGGTCAAGATCGACAGCGGCCTGTACTTCGACCGGGACACCAGCTTCGCAGGCACCCAGTTCCGCCAGACCCTGGAACCTCGCGCCATGTACCTGTACGTGCCATACAAGAACCAGGAAAATATCCCGGTCTTCGACACCAGCGAACCGTCATTCAGCTACGACTCGCTATGGCGTGAGAACCGCTTCTCAGGCCGCGACCGCATCGGCGACGCCAACCAGCTGTCCTTGGGCGTGACGACTCGCTTCATCGAATCGAACGGTTTTGAACGTGCCACACTGAGTGCCGGCCAGATCTACTACTTCCGTGATCGCCGAGTCCAGTTGCCAGGCCTGAGCGAAAAAGATCTGGATCTCTTGGAACAAAAGAGGCTGGAAGATCCAGCTCTGCCAGAAGTAAAGAGACCAGACACCGACAGTTGGCGGTCACCTTATGCCCTGGCCGGTCTGTACCGCTTCAATCGTGACTGGAATGTCACTTCCGATTTCAATTGGAACCCAAACACCAGCCGCACCGAGTCCGGCAGTGCAATGTTCCACTACCAACCGGAAAACAACCCGAACAAGGTCGTCAATGCGGGCTATCGCTATCGCGAAGACTCCCGTCGCTTCAACAGCTCCACCGGGCGCTTCGAATATGGTCGCGAAAACGACATCATCAAGCAGCACGACTTCTCGGTCATCTGGCCGCTGGTGCCGCAGTGGTCCGTGCTCGCCCGCTGGCAGTACGACTACAACAAGAACCGCACACTCGAGGCCTTCGGCGGCTTCGAATACGACAGCTGCTGCTGGAAGCTGCGCCTGATCAACCGCTACTGGCTGGATGTGGACGATGACGCCTTCCTCGTGCAGAGCGAGAAGGCCGACCGCGGCATCTTCCTGCAGATCGTCCTGAAGGGCCTCGGCGGCATCGTGGGCAACAAGACGGAAATGTTCCTCGACAAAGGCATCCAAGGTTATCGTCAACGTGAAGATCAAGCTATGTAACCGGCTGCGCCCCCTTGCATTGGGCGCAGCACTCCTTTGCTCCTTCGCGCATGCCGAAGTGGTACCACTGGACCGGGTCGTCGCCATCGTCGACAACGATGTGATCATGCAGAGCCAGCTCGACCAGCGCCTGCGTGAAGTGCACCAGACGCTGCTCAAGCGCGGTGCGCCGCTGCCGCCCGAGCACGTGCTGACCCAGCAGGTGCTGGAACGCCTGATCATCGAGAACATCCAGCAGCAGATCGGCGACCGCTCCGGCATCCGTATCTCCGACGAGGAGCTGAACCAGGCGATGGGCACCATCGCCCAGCGCAACGGCATGAGCCTGGAGCAGTTCCAGGCCGCCCTCACCCGCGACGGCCTGTCCTACGCCGACGCCCGCGAGCAGGTCCGTCGCGAGATGGTGATCAGCCGTGTGCGCCAGCGCCGGGTCGCCGAGCGCATCCAGGTCAGCGAGCAGGAGGTGAAGAACTTCCTTGCCTCGGACATGGGCAAGATCCAGCTTTCCGAAGAGTACCGCCTGGCCAATATCCTGATCCCGGTGCCGGAAGCCGCGTCCTCGGACGTGATCCAGGCCGCCGCAAAGCAGGCCCAGGAGCTCTACCAGCAGCTCAAGCAGGGCGCCGACTTCGGCCAACTGGCGATTTCCCGCTCGGCCGGCGACAACGCCCTGGAAGGCGGCGAGATCGGCTGGCGCAAGGCCGCCCAGTTGCCGCAGCCGTTCGACAGCATGATCGGCTCCCTGGCCGTCGGCGACGTCACCGAGCCTGTCCGCACCCCCGGCGGCTTCATCATCCTCAAGCTGGAAGAGAAGCGCGGCGGCAGCAAGATGGTCCGTGACGAGGTGCATGTCCGCCATATCCTGCTCAAGCCCAGCGAAATCCGCAGCGAAGCGGAGACCGAGAAGCTGGCGCAGAAGCTGTACGAGCGCATCCAGTCCGGGGAGGACTTCGGCGAACTGGCGAAGAGCTTCTCCGAAGATCCGGGTTCCGCCCTCAACGGCGGCGACCTGAACTGGATCGACCCGGAAGCCCTGGTGCCCGAGTTCCGCCAGGTGATGAACGATACCCCGCAGGGCGAGCTGTCCAAGCCGTTCCGCTCGCAGTTCGGCTGGCACATCCTGCAGGTCCTCGGCCGTCGCGCCACCGACAGCAGCGAGAAGTTCCGCGAGCAGCAGGCGGTAAGCGTTCTGCGCAACCGCAAGTACGACGAGGAACTGCAAGCCTGGCTGCGGCAGATCCGCGACGAGGCCTACGTGGAAATCAAGCAGTGAGCCTGCGCTTCGCGCTCACTCCCGGCGAGCCGGCAGGTATCGGACCCGATCTGTGCCTGCTGCTCGCCCGCTCCGCCCAGCCCCACCCCCTGATCGCCATCGCCAGCCGCACGCTCCTGCAAGAGCGCGCCGGCCAACTGGGCCTGGCGATCGACCTTAAGGACGTTTCCCCGGCCGCCTGGCCAGAGCGACCGGCCAAGGCCGGCCAACTGTACGTATGGGATACGCCGCTGGCCGCCCCGGTCCGCCCCGGGCAATTGGACCGCGCCAACGCCGCCTACGTCCTGGAAACCCTGACCCACGCCGCTCAGGGCTGCCTCGACGGGCACTTCGCCGGGATGATCACCGCACCGGTACACAAGGGCGTGATCAACGAAGCCGGAATCCCCTTTTCCGGCCATACCGAATTCCTCGCCGACCTCACCCACACCGCCCAGGTGGTGATGATGCTGGCCACTCGCGGCCTGCGCGTGGCCCTGGCGACCACCCACCTGCCGCTGCGCGAGGTCGCCGACGCCATTAGCGACGAGCGCCTGTCCCGGGTCGCGCGCATCCTCCACGCCGACCTGCGCGACAAGTTCGGCATCGCCCATCCGCGCATCCTGGTCTGCGGACTCAACCCGCACGCCGGCGAAGGCGGTCACCTGGGCCGGGAAGAGATCGAGGTGATCGAACCCTGCCTCGAGCGCCTGCGTGGCGAAGGCCTCGACCTGATCGGCCCGCTGCCGGCCGACACCCTCTTCACTCCCAAGCACCTGGAGCATTGCGACGCGGTGCTGGCGATGTACCACGACCAGGGCCTCCCCGTGCTCAAGTACAAGGGCTTCGGTGCCGCCGTGAACGTGACCCTCGGCCTGCCGATCATCCGCACCTCTGTCGACCACGGTACCGCCCTCGACCTGGCCGGCAGCGGCCGCATCGATAGCGGCAGCCTGCAGGTCGCCCTGGAAACCGCCTACCAGATGGCGGCCAGCCGCTGCTGACGGCGGTCGGCCATCGTTTAGCCCTGCCGGCCCGACGCTTCGCTGTTAAAATGGCGCCCTTTCGCATCCGCGCCTCCCGCCTTGGCCTGGGGCCCGCAGCCTGGAACCGTTTCCAATGTCCGAGCTTTACCAACACCGCGCGCGCAAGCGCTTCGGCCAGAACTTCCTGCACGATGCCGGGGTGATTCACCGCATCCTCCGTGCCATCCATGCCCGCGAGGGTCAGCGCCTGCTGGAGATCGGCCCGGGCCAGGGCGCCCTGACCGAGGGACTGCTGGGCAGCGGCGCACGCCTGGACGTGATCGAGCTCGACCAGGACCTGATCCCCCTGTTGAAGCTGAAATTCGGCCTCGAGTCGCGCTTCAGCCTGCACCAGGGCGACGCCCTCAAGTTCGATTTCGCCTCGCTGGTGGAGAGCGGCGAGAAGCTGCGAGTGGTCGGCAACCTGCCCTACAACATCTCCACGCCACTGATCTTCCATCTGCTGGAGCACGCGCCGGTGATCGAGGACATGCACTTCATGCTGCAGAAGGAAGTGGTCGAGCGCCTGGCGGCCACGCCGGGCGGCGGGGACTGGGGCCGGCTCTCGATCATGGTCCAGTATCACTGTCGGGTGGAGCACCTGTTCAACGTCGGCCCCGGCGCGTTCAACCCGCCGCCCAAGGTCGACTCGGCCATCGTCCGTCTCACCCCCTTCGCCGAGCCGCCCCATCCGGCACGCGATCCGAAACTGCTCGAACGGGTGGTCCGCGAGGCCTTCAACCAGCGCCGCAAGACCCTGCGCAACACCCTCAAGCCTCTCCTGAGCGTCGAGGACATCGAGGCCGCAGAGGTCGATCCGACCCTTCGTCCCGAACAACTCGACCTGGCCGCATTCGTCCGCCTGGCCAACCGGCTGGCCGAGCTGCCAGGCAATCGTTAGTCTGGTGAGACACTCGTCAGGAATCAGGCAAGCCGTATGAGCGATACCCAGCACCAGGTCAACGTCAGGGTCGACACCCGCTACCTTCCGGAACAGTCCGCCCCGGAGCAGAACCGTTTCGCCTTCGCCTACACGGTGACCATCGAGAATCAGGGCGAGGTTCCGGCCCAACTGCTGTCGCGCCACTGGATCATCACCGACGGCGACGGCCGTACCCAGGAAGTTCGCGGCGCCGGCGTGGTCGGCGAGCAACCGCTGATCGCCCCCGGCGCGCAACACACCTACACCAGCGGCACGGTGCTGGCGACCCGGGTCGGCAGCATGCGCGGCAGCTATCAGATGCTCGGCAGCGACGGAATCGCCTTCGACGCCGCGATCCCGGTGTTTCGCCTGGCCGTACCGGGAGCGCTGCACTGATGGCGGTCTACGCGGTAGGCGACCTGCAGGGTTGCCTGGATCCCCTGAAATGCCTGCTGGAGCGCGTCGCCTTCGACCCGGCCAAGGACCGCCTGTGGCTGGTCGGCGACCTGGTCAACCGCGGCCCGCAGTCCCTGGAGACGCTGCGCTTCCTTTATGCCATGCGCGAGTCGGTGGTCAGCGTCCTGGGCAACCACGACCTGCACCTGCTGGCGGTGGCGCACAAGTCCGAGCGCCTGAAGAAGTCCGACACGCTGCGGGAAATCCTCGAGGCGCCGGACCGCGAGCCACTGCTCGACTGGCTGCGTCGCCTGCCGCTGCTGCACTACGACGAACAACGCAAGGTCGCCCTGGTGCATGCCGGCATCCCCCCGCAGTGGAGCCTGGAAAAAGCCCGCCTGCGCGCAGCCGAGGTGGAGCAAGCATTGCGCGACGACCAGCGCCTGCCGCTGTTCCTCGACGGCATGTACGGCAACGAGCCGGCCAAGTGGGACAAGAAGCTGCATGGCATCGATCGCCTGAGGGTGATCACCAACTACTTCACCCGCATGCGTTTCTGCACCGAAGATGGCAAGCTCGACCTGAAGAGCAAGGAAGGCCTCGACACCGCACCGCCCGGCTACGCCCCCTGGTTCAGCTTCCCTTCGCGCAAGACTCGCGGCGAGAAGATCATCTTCGGCCACTGGGCGGCCCTCGAAGGCCACTGCGACGAGCCCGGCCTGTTCGCCCTGGATACCGGCTGCGTCTGGGGCGCGCGGATGACCCT
This sequence comes from Pseudomonas sp. KBN12P06040, assembly GCF_037574965.1. Classification (NCBI taxonomy): domain Bacteria; kingdom Pseudomonadati; phylum Pseudomonadota; class Gammaproteobacteria; order Pseudomonadales; family Pseudomonadaceae; genus Pseudomonas; species Pseudomonas sp. KBN12P06040. The sequence continues at coordinate 689,204 of NZ_JBBELS010000001.1, read as the reverse complement.
GTTGAACGTCGACAGCGGCGAACGCCTGAGCTGCGATTGCGCCGAACAGCGCGCGCCGGCCAGACCCGCCGCCACGCCCGCATGAATCCCCGGCGTCCGGTGGACGCCCTGTACACAGGTACCCCGACATGAGCGACACCTTCCAGCGCATCGCCCCCGAACAGGCCCGCCAGCTCCGCGAAAACGGCGCCCAGGTGGTCGACATCCGCGACCCGCAGAGCTTCGCTGTCGGCCATATCAGCGGCTCGCGGCACATCGACAACCACTCGGTGGCGGACTTCATCGCCGCCGCCGACCTCGACGCTCCGCTGGTGGTGGTCTGTTACCACGGCAACTCCAGCCAGAGCGCCGCCGCCTATTTCATCCAGCAGGGCTTCAGCGACGTCTACAGCCTCGACGGCGGCTTCGAGCTATGGCGCAGCGTCTATCCCGCGGATACCAGCAGCGGCGAAGCGGAGTAGGCCGCGCCGCTACCCCGCCAAAAAAACTGTAACTTCTCTCGCCTTTCTTCCTTTACTCCGTCCAGAACGAACTATTCTTTTCCTCAGGCCATCCAAAACAGGGGAGAGCCGGCACACCGGCTTCCGGGCCATCGGCTGTGACCGTTAGGAGCGCTGGCGGAAAGGGAAGCACCGTACAGCGACGGAGTCTGGGGGATTCTCGCCGGCCTGGCTGGCGGCCCCCCCGCACCCGCACGACCGATCCCGCGCCGGCTCACTGCATCGAGCGAGGAGACGTCATGAGCATTTTCAGTCACTTCCAGGAACGCTTCGAAGCGACCCGCCAAGAGGAATATTCCCTCCAGGAATATCTCGACCTCTGCAAGCAAGACAAGACAGCCTATGCCTCCGCCGCCGAGCGCCTGCTGATGGCGATCGGCGAGCCGGAGTTGCTGGACACCTCGGTGGACTCCAGGCTGTCGCGGATCTTCTCCAACAAGGTGATTCGCCGCTACCCGGCGTTCGCCGACTTCCACGGCATGGAGGAATGCATCGACCAGATCGTCGCGTTCTTCCGCCACGCGGCCCAGGGCCTGGAGGAGAAGAAGCAGATCCTTTACCTGCTCGGCCCGGTCGGCGGCGGTAAATCCTCCCTGGCGGAAAAACTCAAGCAACTGATGGAGAAGGTGCCCTTCTACGCGATCAAGGGCTCGCCGGTCTTCGAGTCGCCGCTGGGCTTGTTCAACCCCGACGAAGACGGCGCCATCCTCGAGGAGGACTACGGCATCCCGAGGCGCTACCTGCGCTCGATCATGTCGCCCTGGGCAACCAAGCGCCTCAACGAGTTCGGCGGCGACATCAGCCAGTTCCGCGTGGTCAAGCTGTACCCCTCGATCCTCAACCAGATCGCCATCGCCAAGACCGAGCCCGGCGACGAGAACAACCAGGACATATCCGCGCTGGTCGGCAAGGTCGACATCCGCAAGCTGGAGGAATACCCGCAGAACGACGCGGACGCCTACAGCTATTCGGGCGCCCTCTGCCGGGCCAACCAGGGCCTGATGGAATTCGTCGAGATGTTCAAGGCCCCGATCAAGGTCCTGCACCCGCTGCTGACCGCGACCCAGGAAGGCAACTACAACAGCACCGAAGGCCTCGGTGCCCTGCCCTACAGCGGCATCATTCTGGCTCACTCCAACGAGTCGGAATGGCACAGCTTCCGCAACAACAAGAACAACGAGGCCTTCATCGACCGCATCTACATCGTCAAGGTGCCGTACTGCCTGCGCGTGGCGGACGAGATCAAGATCTACGACAAGTTGCTGGTCAACAGCTCGCTGGCGCATGCCCACTGCGCGCCGGACACCCTGAAGATGCTCTCGCAGTTCTCCGTGCTGTCGAGGCTGAAAGAGCCGGAAAACTCGAATATCTACTCGAAGATGCGGGTATATGACGGCGAAAACCTGAAAGATACCGATCCCAAGGCCAAGTCGATCCAGGAATACCGCGACTCGGCCGGGGTCGACGAAGGCATGGCCGGGCTTTCCACCCGCTTCGCCTTCAAGATCCTCTCCAAGGTATTCAACTTCGACCCGCACGAGGTAGCGGCCAACCCGGTGCACCTGCTCTACGTCCTCGAACAGCAGATCGAGCAGGAACAGTTCCAGCCGGAAACCCGCGAGCGCTACCTGCGCTTCATCAAGGAATACCTGGCGCCGCGCTACGTCGAGTTCATCGGCAAGGAAATCCAGACCGCCTACCTGGAGTCCTACAGCGAATACGGTCAGAACATCTTCGACCGCTATGTGCTGTACGCCGACTTCTGGATCCAGGATCAGGAATACCGCGACCCGGAAACCGGCGAGATCCTCAACCGCGCCGCCCTCAACGAGGAACTGGAGAAGATCGAGAAACCCGCGGGCATCAGCAACCCGAAGGACTTCCGCAACGAGATCGTCAACTTCGTGCTGCGCGCCCGCGCCGGCAACAACGGCAAGAACCCGAGCTGGCTGTCCTACGAGAAGCTGCGCGTGGTGATCGAGAAGAAGATGTTCTCCAACACCGAGGACCTGCTTCCGGTCATCAGCTTCAACGCCAAGGCCAGCAAGGAGGACCAGCAGAAGCACAACGACTTCGTCAAACGCATGGTCGAGCGCGGCTACACCGAGAAGCAGGTCCGCCTGCTGTCGGAATGGTACCTGCGGGTTCGCAAGTCGCAGTAGTCTGCCATCGGTACGGTCGCTGCGACCGTACCGGTCGCCGTCGCATTCGGACCTCGGCGCCTCCGCTCCGGCGGGGCGCCACAGGCCCTGAGGAGCATTCATGAGCTACGTCATCGACCGGCGTCTGAACGGCAAGAACAAGAGCACGGTGAACCGCCAGCGCTTCCTGAGGCGCTACCGTGAACACATCAAGAAGGCCGTCGAGGAGGCCGTCAGCCGGCGTTCCATCACCGACATGGAGCACGGCGAGCAGATCAGCATTCCCGGGCGCGATATCGACGAACCGGTGCTGCACCATGGCCGCGGCGGGCGGCAGACCGTCGTCCACCCCGGCAACAAGGAATTCACCGCCGGCGAGCACATCGCCCGCCCATCCGGCGGCGGGGGTGGCCGCGGCGGCGGCAAGGCCAGCAACAGCGGCGAAGGCATGGACGACTTCGTCTTCCAGATCACCCAGGAGGAGTTCCTCGACTTCATGTTCGAGGACCTGGAGCTGCCCAACCTGGTCAAGCGCCACATCACCGGCACCGACACCTTCAAGACCGTCCGCGCCGGCATCAGCAACGACGGCAACCCGTCGCGCATCAACATCGTCCGCACCCTGCGCTCGGCCCATGCGCGGCGCATCGCGCTGTCCGGCGGCAGCCGGGCCAAGCTGCGCGCGGCGCTGAAGGAACTGGAGCGGATCAAGCGCGAAGAACCGGACAACCTCGGCGATATCCAGGAACTCGAGCTGGAAATCGCCAAGCTCCGCGCGCGCATCGACCGGGTGCCGTTCCTCGATACCTTCGATCTCAAGTACAACCTGCTGGTCAAGCAGCCCAACCCCACCTCCAAGGCGGTGATGTTCTGCCTGATGGACGTCTCCGGCTCGATGACCCAGGCGACCAAGGACATCGCCAAGCGCTTCTTCATCCTGCTCTACCTGTTCCTCAAGCGGAACTACGAGAAGATCGAAGTGGTGTTCATCCGCCACCACACCAGCGCCCGCGAGGTCGACGAGGAGGAGTTCTTCTACTCCCGCGAGACCGGCGGCACCATCGTCTCCAGCGCGCTGAAGATGATGCAGGAGATCATGGCCGAGCGTTATCCGACCCATGAGTGGAACATCTACGCCGCCCAGGCCTCGGACGGCGACAACTGGAACGACGACTCGCCGGTGTGCCGGGACATCCTCCTCAAGCAGATCATGCCGTTCGTCCAGTACTACACCTACGTCGAGATCACCCCGCGCGAACACCAGGCCCTGTGGTTCGAGTACGAGCGCGTGCGCGAAGCCTTCGAAGACAGCTTCGCCCAGCAGCAGATCGTCTCGGCATCGGACATCTACCCGGTGTTCCGCGAGCTGTTCCAGAGGAGGCTCGTCGCATGAGCAAGCGCCAGCCCATCGCCACCGGCTCGGAATGGACCTTCGAGCTGATCCAGCAGTACGACCGGGAAATCAGCAGGATCGCCGAACGCTATGCCCTGGATACCTATCCGAACCAGATCGAGGTGATCACCGCCGAGCAGATGATGGACGCCTACGCCTCGGTGGGCATGCCGATCGGCTATAACCACTGGTCCTACGGCAAGCACTTCCTCAGCACGGAAAAGAACTACAAGCGTGGCCAGATGGGCCTGGCCTACGAGATCGTGATCAACTCCGACCCCTGCATCGCCTACCTGATGGAGGAAAACACCCAGTGCATGCAGGCGCTGGTGATCGCCCACGCCTGCTACGGGCACAACAGTTTCTTCAAGGGCAACTACCTGTTCCGCACCTGGACCGATGCCAGTTCGATCATCGATTACCTGGTGTTCGCCAAGCAGTACATCATGCAGTGCGAGGAGCGCTACGGGATCGACGCGGTGGAAGACCTGCTCGACTCCTGCCACGCCCTGATGAACTACGGTGTCGACCGCTACAAGCGGCCCTACCCGATTTCCGCGGAAGAGGAGCGGCAGCGGCAGAAGGAGCGCGAGGAACTGATCCAGCGCCAGGTCAACGACCTCTGGCGGACCATCCCGCGCGTCGGCGGCAAGGACAAGGAACAATCCATGGCGCGCTATCCGAGCGAGCCGCAGGAGAACATCCTCTACTTCATCGAGAAGAACGCGCCGCTGCTGGAGCCCTGGCAGCGTGAGGTGATCCGCATCGTGCGCAAGATCGCCCAGTATTTCTACCCGCAACGCCAGACCCAGGTGATGAACGAAGGCTGGGCGACCTTCTGGCACTACACGCTGCTCAACGACCTCTACGACGAAGGCCTGGTCAACGACGGCTTCATGATGGAGTTCCTGCAATACCACACCAGCGTGGTCTACCAGCCGTCCTTCGACAGCCCCTACTACAGCGGCATCAACCCCTACGCCCTGGGCTTCGCCATGTACCGCGACATCCGCCGCATCTGCGAGGAACCTACCGACGAGGACCGCCGCTGGTTCCCGGATATCGCCGGCAGCGACTGGCTGGCCACGCTGAAGTTCGCCATGAAGAGCTTCAAGGACGAAAGCTTCATCCTCCAGTTCCTCTCGCCCAAGGTGATTCGCGACCTGAAGCTGTTCAGCATTCTCGACGACGACCAGAAGGACGACCTGCTGGTCGCGGCGATCCACGACGAAGCCGGCTACCGCACCATCCGCGAGACCCTGGCGGCGCAGTACAACCTCGGCAACCGCGAGCCGAACATCCAGATCTGGAACGTCGACCGTCGCGGCGACCGCTCGCTGACCCTGCGCCACCAGCAGTTCGACCGCCAGCCGCTGAGCGACTCCACCGCCGACGTGCTCAAGCACCTGCATCGCTTGTGGGGCTTCGATATCCACCTGGAGACCCTGCAGGGCGACCAGCTCGTGCAGACCCACCACATGCCGCCCAAGGGCGCCAGCGAGGGCGAGGAAGGCTACCCGCGTTTGGACCTGATCATCCCGCCCATTTGATCGGTTGACGTCCGCCCCGACCGCCGGCCAGCATGCCGGCACGGTCGGGGCGCCCACAGCAGAACAAGAAGCCGGCCGTCCACGGGAGCCGCCATGCGCCTGTTCGCCATCGTCCTGCTCTGCCTCGTCCTGGCCACCTGCGCCAGCCACATCCCCAGCGCCCGGGTGACCCATCCGGCCAGCGCCGGACTGCCCGGCCTGCAAGGTTTCCAGTTGATGCCGCCGGAACAGGCGGTCGACGCCCTTCCCTACCGCAACCGCTATCCGCTGATAAACGCAGAGCTGCGCCAGGGACTGGCGGCCCACGGCTACCACGAGAGCGCTACCCCGCAATTCCGCGTCTACTACTGGCTGGCGCTACGCGACGCACCGCTGGAGTTCCGCCCCGACCTTCCGCCCACCTCCGGCATGGGGCCTTATCTGGCGATCCACCGCCTGCGCGACGAAACCGGGACATTGCGCGTGCGCCTGGTCGACCTGGAGGAGCGCGTTCTCTGGGAAGGTATGGTAAGCACCGGCCTCAGCCCCGCCAGGGCCAATCCGGAACAGCTCGAACTGGCGGTCGGCGCCCTGCTCCGGCAGCTTCCACGCGCCCGCTAGGACACCCTGGGGTAGACTTCCGCCTATCACGCGGAGGATTCCCATGCAGATTTACAAGGTCGGCGGCGCCGTGCGCGATCGCCTTCTCGGCCGTCCGGTCACCGATATCGACTGGGTGGTGGTCGGTGCCAGCAGCGACGAGATGCTCGCCCGCGGCTACCGCCCGGTGGGCGCCGACTTCCCGGTCTTCCTTCATCCGCAGAGCGGCGAGGAATACGCCCTGGCGCGCACCGAGCGAAAGAGCGGGCGCGGCTACGGCGGCTTCACCTTCCATGCCAGCCCCGAGGTGACCCTGGAGGAAGACCTGACTCGCCGTGACCTGACCATCAACGCCATGGCCGAGGACGAACAGGGCCGGGTAATAGACCCCTACGGCGGCCAGGCCGACCTCGAGGCGCGCCTGCTGCGCCACGTTTCCCCGGCGTTCGCCGAGGATCCCCTGCGGGTCCTGCGCGTAGCGCGCTTCGCCGCCCGCTACGCCGGCCTGGGCTTCCGGGTCGCCGCCGAAACCCTCGCCCTGATGCGCCAACTGGCGGAATCCGGCGAGTTGCAGGCGCTGACCCCGGAGCGCAGTTGGAAGGAAATTTCCCGAGCCCTGATGGAACCCAACCCCGAGGTCTTCATCCAGGTCCTGCACGACTGCGGCGCCCTGGCCGAACTGATCCCGGAAGTCGAGGCGCTATTCGGCGTACCGCAGCCGGCGGCCCACCATCCGGAAATCGATACCGGCGTCCATGTCCTGTCGGTATTGCAGCAATGCGCCCGCCACCGGCAGCCGCTCAGCGTACGCTGGGCCTGCCTGCTGCACGACCTGGGCAAGGGACTCACCAGCGAAGCGGACTGGCCCCGCCATATCGCCCACGAGGCTCGCGGCGTGCCGTTGATCGATGCGGTGAACCAGCGCTTCAGGGTGCCGCGCGACTGCCAGGAACTGGCGCGCCTGGTGGGCGAGTACCACACCCATGCCCACCGGGCGCTGGAGCTGCGCCCGAATACACTGCTGGAGCTGTTGCAGAGCTTCGACGTGTATCGCCGCCCGCAGCGTTTCGAGGAGTTCGTCGCCGCCAGCGAGATGGACGCGCGCGGCCGCCTCGGCCTGGAACAGCGCGACTATCCGCAGGCCGCCTACCTGCTCGGCGCGGCGCAGGCAGCGCGGGCAGTCAGCGTGAAGCCGCTGGTGGAAAAGGGCCTGAAGGGCGCGGAACTGGGCGAGGCGCTGAAGCGTGCGCGCCTCGCCGCACTCAAGGCCTACAAGGAAGAACGCGGAAAGGCCTGAAGCAGCGCTTCGGGAGTCAACGCCTGGCCACGCCATTCGAATGGCGCCGGCCAGAGCTTCTGCTGGATCCTCGCCTCGCGCCAGAGATCGCCCAGCGGCTGGCGGGCGACCGGATGCTCCAGGTTCGGCGCCAGCTCGGACAAGGGCCAGAGCACGAAAGCGTTCTTCAGCACTTCGGCGCGCGGCAGCACCAGGCCATCGAAATCGCCAACCAGGTCGCCGTAGAACAGCACGTCGATATCCAGCGGCAGTCCCTTGCGCTCTGGCGCATAGCGGCCGTTGTCGGCCTCGATGTGCTTGAGTCGCAGGCTCAGTTCGGCCAGCGGCAGATCGGTGCGGGCAGACACCACCAGGTTGAAGAACGGCCCGCTCTTGATACCCACCGGCTCGCTCTCGAACACCGGCGAGCAACGCAGGTCATGAAGGAAACCGGCCAGCGCATCGAGGCCGGCATGCAGGTGGCGCTCACGCTCGACATTGCTGCCGAGGCCGAGGTAGACCGGGATCAGCGACATCCGCGTTCGATCTCCACGCCAACGCCACGGGCCGCCGGCACCGCGCCGGGCTTGGTCACGCGGATGCGCAGCCAGGGAATGCCGCGCTCGCCCATCAGTACCTCGGCGAGGCGCTCGGCGAAGGTTTCCACCAACTGGAAATGCGATTCCCGGGCGAATTCCTGCACCCGCTCGGACAACGCGGCATAGTCCAGCGCCAGGGCGAGATCGTCGCCCGCGGCGGCCGGACGGTTGTCCCAGCCCAGGGTCAGGTCCAGGCGCAGGCACTGACGGATGCCGCGCTCCCAGTCGTACACGCCGATGACGGTATCGACCTCCAAGCCTTCGATAAAAACTCTGTCCACTTCGCTACCCGCTCCAAGGGATGCCACGACAAGCGTGCGCCGCCCCGTTAGAATCGAGGACATCCTCGTCCTCGGTGGAATCCATGGTCTGGCTACTGGCGATCCTCGCCTACCTGCTCGGTTCCCTCTCCTTCGCCGTCCTGCTCAGCCGCTGGTTCGGCACCCAGGACCCGCGCGCCAGCGGTTCCGGCAACCCCGGCGCGACCAACATGCTGCGCGTCGCCGGGAAGAAACTCGCCATCCTGACCCTGCTCGGCGACGTCGGCAAAGGCCTGTTGCCGGTGCTGGTCGCCCGCTGGCTGGGGCTCGGCGTGATGGAGGAGGCCTGGGTCGGCATCGCCGCCGTGATCGGCCACCTGTATCCGCTGTACTTCAACTTCCGCGGCGGCAAGGGTGTCGCCACCGCCGCGGGCATGCTCCTCGGCCTCTATCCGCCGGCCGTACTGCTGGCCGCAGCGGCCTGGCTGCTGACCTTCAAGCTGTCGCGCACCAGCTCGCTCGCCTCGCTGGTGGCCACCCCGCTGACCCTGCCGTTGCTGGCCTGGCAGCAGCCCGGAGCGCTGCTGCCGATGACCGTGCTGACCGGCCTGATCGTCTGGCGGCACCGCGCCAACTTACGCGATCTATTCGCCGGCCGCGAACGGCATTTCTAATCCATAAAAGGAAAAAACTTCATGCAGTCTGGCCCAGCTGCGTCATCGACACCTGCCTGACTGCGACCTGGCGGCCACTCAGACCGCCGGCAGCGACTCCATCGGCCAGCGCGGCTGGACGCTGATCGCCGGGCCGTCATGCTGGCCGGCGAGCAGGCGCTGGCAGCCGGCGTAGGCGATCATCGCGCCATTGTCGGTGCAGAAGCGCGGGCGGGCGTAGAACACCTGCCCCTTCATTTCGCCGAGCATCTTTTCCAGGCCGCTGCGCAGCGCCTGGTTGGCGCTGACACCGCCGGCGATCACCAGGTTCTTCAGGCCGGTCTGCTTCAAGGCGCGACGGCACTTGATCAGCAGGGTCTCGACCACCGCGGTCTGGAACGCCAGGGCGATGTCGCAGCGGGTCTGCTCGCTGTCGTCGCCGGCCTCGACGCAACGCTGCCAGGTGTTCAGGGTAAAGGTCTTGAGCCCGCTGAAGCTGAAGTCCAGGCCGGGGCGATCGGTCATCGGCCGCGGGAACACGAAGCGGCCAGGAGTGCCGCGCTCCGCCAGGCGGGCGATTTCCGGACCACCGGGATAGCCCAGGCCGATCAGCTTGGCGGTCTTGTCGAAGGCTTCGCCGGCGGCATCGTCCACCGATTCGCCAAGCAACTGGTAGCGGCCGATACCGTCCACCCGCACCAACTGGGTGTGACCGCCGGAAACCAGCAAGGCGACGAACGGGAACCGCGGTGGCTGCTCTTCCAGCATCGGCGCCAGCAGGTGCCCTTCCATGTGGTGCACGCCGACCGCCGGCACGCCCCAGGCGAAGGCCATCGCCTGGGCACAGGAAGCCCCCACCAGCAGGGCGCCGACCAGGCCGGGACCGGCGGTATAGGCGATCGCGTCGATATCCGCCGGCGTGCAGCCGGACTCGTCGAGCACCTGGCGGATCAGCGGCAGCATGCGCTTGACGTGGTCGCGCGAGGCCAGCTCGGGCACGACGCCGCCGTAGACGCGATGGAGGTCGATCTGACTGAACAGCGCGTCGGCCAGCAGGCCGCGTTCGCTGTCGTAAAGGGCGACGCCGGTTTCGTCGCAGGACGTTTCCAGTCCCAGCACGCGCATGGGCTTGAGCCTTAGAGCTTGGCAAATACGAAGCCGCGCATGATAATCGGCGGTTTTGCGCCAGACCAGTGTTTTTCGATCGGAGGCTTTGCATTCCTCCGGCCGAACCGTTAATATCCGCAACCCTTGAAAACCGACGTATCCGCGCCACCTTGCCGGAGTACGTTCAACCCCCGGTAATCAGTGAAGGTACGACCTGGATGCCAGCCGTCAAAGTAAAAGAGAACGAACCCTTCGACGTAGCCCTGCGTCGTTTCAAGCGCTCCTGCGAAAAAGCAGGTGTACTGGCTGAAGTTCGCAGCCGCGAGTTCTACGAGAAGCCCACTGCCGAGCGCAAGCGCAAGGCCGCTGCCGCAGTGAAGCGCCACGCGAAGAAAGTACAGCGCGAACAGCGCCGTCGCGAGCGCCTGTACTGATCCACTCGACGCCCACGCGTCAGTGATCGTGCCTCAGCCCGGCCTCGGCCGGGCTTTCGGCTTTCCGCCATGAGCGAAATCAAATCCCGCCTCCTCGACGCCGTCAAGGTCGCCATGCGCGCCCAGGACAAGCCGCGGCTGACCACGTTGCGCCTGGCCCTCGCGGACATCAAGCGCGTCGAAGTCGACGAACGCATCGAGGTGGATGACGCCCGAGCCCTGCTGATCCTAGACCGGATGATCAAGCAGCGCCGCGACGCCCAGCGCCAGTTCAGCGACGCCGGCCGCCAGGACCTCGCCGAGGTCGAGGCTGCCGAGATCCTCGTGCTCCAGGACTTCATGCCCAAGCCCCTGGACGACCATGAGATCGACGCCCTGATCGAGCGCAGCATCGTCGACAGCGGCGCCCAGGGTCCGCAGGACATGGGCAAGGCGATGAACCTGCTGCGACCGCAGGTCCAGGGTCGCGTCGACATGGCACAGGTCAGCCAGCGCCTGAAGGCGCGCCTCTCCTCCTGAAACACCGCGCCGGCCTGATCGGCCCGGCGATAATTGCTATGCTGCCGCTCTGCGCCCACGCGCCGTCGTTTTCGAGAACACCATGGCCGGCCTGATACCGCAAAGCTTCATCGATGACCTGCTGAACCGCACCGACATCGTCGAGGTGGTGAGTTCGCGCATCCAGCTGAAGAAAACCGGCAAGAACTACAGCGCCTGCTGCCCGTTCCACAAGGAAAAGACTCCCTCGTTCACCGTCAGCCCGGACAAGCAGTTCTACTACTGCTTCGGCTGCGGCGCCGGCGGCAACGCGCTCGGCTTCGTCATGGACCACGACCAGCTGGAGTTCCCCCAGGCGGTCGAGGAACTGGCCAAGCGCGCCGGCATGGACGTGCCGCGCGAGGAACGCGGCGGACGCGGGCACACGCCGCGCCAGCCGACCGACTCGCCGCTCTACCCGCTGCTCAGCGCCGCCGCCGAGTTCTACAAGCAGGCGCTGAAAAGCCACCCGGCGCGCAAGGCCGCGGTGAACTACCTGAAGGGCCGCGGCCTGACCGGCGAGATCGCCCGCGACTTCGGCCTCGGTTTCGCCCCGCCCGGCTGGGACAACCTGCTCAAGCACCTGGGTGGCGACAACCTGCAACTCAAGGCCATGCTCGACGCCGGCCTGCTGGTGGAGAACAGCGACACCGGCAAGCGCTACGACCGCTTCCGCGATCGCGTGATGTTCCCGATCCGCGACAGCCGCGGGCGGATCATCGCCTTCGGCGGCCGGGCGCTCGGCGACGACAAGCCGAAGTACCTGAACTCCCCGGAGACTCCGGTCTTCCACAAGGGCCAGGAACTCTACGGACTCTACGAGGCCCGGCAGAAGAATCGCGACCTCGACGAGATCATGGTGGTCGAGGGCTACATGGATGTCATCGCCCTGGCCCAGCAAGGCATCCGCAACGCGGTGGCGACCCTCGGCACGGCGACCAGCGAGGAACACATCAAGCGCCTGTTCCGCCTGGTACCGAGCATCCTGTTCTGTTTCGACGGCGACCAGGCCGGCCGCAAGGCGGCCTGGCGCGCCCTGGAGTCGGTGCTGCCGAACCTGCAGGACGGCAAGCGCGTGCGCTTCCTGTTCCTCCCCGAGGGGGAGGACCCGGACAGCCTGGTACGCGCCGAGGGCGAGGATGCCTTCCGCGCACGCATCACCCAGCAGGCCCAGCCGCTGGCGGAGTACTTCTTCCAGCAACTGATGCTGGAGGCCGACCCCGCCACCCTGGAAGGCAAGGCCCACCTGGCGACCCTCGCCGCACCGCTGCTGGAGAAGATTCCCGGGAACAACCTGCGCCTGCTGATGCGGCAACGTCTGTCGGAAATCACCGGCCTGTCCGGCGAAAACATCGGACAACTGGCGCACCACAGCCCGCCACCGTCGTCCATGGATCACGGAGCGAGCGGCGCCTTGGACGGCGACGACTATTTCGCCGCCAGCGCCTACTACGAGAACGAGCCCTCCCATGCGCCGTTCGACGCTGCGCCAGGCTATGGCGAGGCGCAACCGCGCAAGAGCTGGAACAAGGACAAGAAGCCCTGGGACGGCAAGAAGTGGGATGGCAAGAAGAAGTGGGACAAAGGCGGCCGCGGCGACTTCAAGACTCCGCAACGAACGCCGGTCAGCGTGGAGTCCACCACCCTCAACGCCCTGCGCACCTTGCTGCATCATCCGCAGTTGGCCTTGAAGGTCGACGATGCGGGCACCCTCGCCAGGGAGCAGGATACCTACGCCCAGTTGCTGGTGTCCCTGCTGGAAGCCCTGCAGAAGAACCCGCGGCAGAGCTCGATGCAACTCATCGCGCGCTGGCACGGCACGCCCCAGGGCCGCCTGCTGCAGGCCCTGGGCGAGAAGGAGTGGCTGATCGTCCAGGAGAACCTTGAAAAGCAGTTCTTCGACACCATTACTAAACTCTCCGAGAGCCAGCGTTTCGGCGAGCGGGAGGAGCGTTTACGCAGCGTCATGCAGAAGAGCTACAGTGAACTGACCGATGAAGAGAAAGCCTTGCTCAGAGAGCACTACAGTGTTGCCGCTTCATCGCCTTCCCAGAGCTGAACTGGCGCCTCAGCCCAGGCATCAGGTATAATCCTCTGCTTATTTTTTGCCCGCCAAGACCTTCAGTGGATAGGGTGTTATGTCCGGAAAAGCGCAACAGCAATCTCGTCTGAAAGAGTTGATCGCCCGAGGCCGTGAGCAGGGATACCTGACTTACGCGGAGGTCAACGACCACCTGCCGGAGGATATTTCCGATCCGGAACAGGTGGAAGACATCATCCGCATGATCAACGACATGGGGATCAACGTATTCGAGACAGCCCCGGATGCGGATGCCCTGTTGCTGGCCGAGGCGGATACCGACGAAGCCGCAGCGGAAGAAGCCGCAGCGGCCCTGGCCGCGGTGGAAAGCGACATCGGTCGCACCACCGACCCGGTGCGCATGTACATGCGTGAAATGGGTACCGTGGAACTGCTGACCCGCGAAGGCGAGATCGAAATCGCCAAGCGCATCGAGGAAGGCATCCGCGAAGTGATGAGCGCCATCGCCCAGTTCCCGGGCACGGTGGACAGCATCCTGGCCGACTACAATCGCATCGTCGCCGAAGGCGGTCGCCTCTCCGACGTCCTCAGCGGCTATATCGATCCCGATGACGGCAGCCTGCCCGCCGAAGAGGTGGAGCCGGTCAACCTGAAGGACGATTCCGCCGACTCGAAAGAGAAGGACGACGAGGAAGAAGAAAGCGACGACAGCAGCGACAGCGACGACGAAGGCGACGGCGGTCCGGATCCGGAAGAAGCCCGCCTGCGTTTCACCGCGGTCTCCGAGCAACTCGACAAGGCCAAGAAGGCCCTGAAGAAGCACGGTCGCGGCAGCAAGCAGGCCACCGCCGAACTCACCGGCCTGGCCGAGCTGTTCATGCCGATCAAGCTGGTGCCCAAGCAGTTCGACGCCCTGGTCGCCCGCGTGCGCTCCGCCCTGGAAGGCGTGCGCGCCCAGGAACGCGCCATCATGCAACTCTGCGTGCGTGACGCACGCATGCCGCGTGCCGACTTCCTGCGCCTGTTCCCGAACCACGAGACCGACGAGAAGTGGGTCGACAGTGTCCTGAAGAGCAAGCCGAAGTACGCCGAGGCCATCGAGCGCCTGCGCGACGACATCCTGCGCAACCAGCAGAAGCTGGCGGCCCTGGAAAGCGAGGTCGAGCTGACCGTCGCCGAGATCAAGGAAATCAACCGCGCGATGTCGATCGGCGAAGCCAAGGCTCGCCGGGCGAAGAAGGAAATGGTCGAGGCCAACCTGCGCCTGGTGATTTCCATCGCCAAGAAGTACACCAACCGCGGCCTGCAATTCCTCGACCTGATCCAGGAAGGCAACATCGGCCTGATGAAGGCGGTGGACAAGTTCGAATACCGTCGCGGCTACAAGTTCTCCACCTACGCCACCTGGTGGATTCGCCAGGCGATCACCCGTTCGATCGCCGACCAGGCACGCACCATCCGCATCCCGGTGCACATGATCGAGACGATCAACAAGCTCAACCGCATCTCCCGCCAGATGCTTCAGGAAATGGGTCGCGAGCCCACCCCGGAAGAGCTTGGCGAGCGCATGGACATGCCTGAGGACAAGATCCGCAAGGTACTGAAGATCGCCAAAGAGCCGATCTCCATGGAAACCCCGATCGGTGACGACGAAGATTCGCACCTGGGCGATTTCATCGAGGACTCCACCATGCAGTCGCCGATCGAGATGGCGACCAGCGAGAGCCTCAAGGAATCCACCCGCGAAGTCCTCGCCGGCCTCACTGCCCGGGAAGCCAAGGTGCTGCGCATGCGCTTCGGCATCGACATGAACACCGACCACACCCTCGAGGAAGTCGGCAAGCAGTTCGATGTGACCCGCGAGCGGATCCGCCAGATCGAAGCCAAGGCGCTGCGCAAGCTGCGCCATCCGTCGCGAAGCGAGCACCTGCGCTCCTTCCTCGACGAGTGACGAACGAACCCCCGGCCTGAAAAACCGGGGGTTTTTCTTTGCCGCTTGCCCCGCCGCCCGGCGTCTACACTTCCGCTTATATTCCCGTCCACCGCGAGACCGCCTCATGCAGCGTCTGCAGGCCGTGCTTCTCCTGTGTCTGGCCTGCTGCTGGCCGGGGCTGGCCGGCGCCCTCACGCTCACGCCCGAGGAACGGGCCTGGCTGGCCGAGCACCCGAGCATCCGCCTGGGCGTGGATACCTCCTGGCCGCCATTCGAGTTCCGCGACGAACAGGGCCGCTACCAGGGACTCGCCGCCGGCTACGTCGGCCTGCTGCAGGAACGCCTGGGCGTCAGCCTGACGCCTGTCGAACCGAAGACCTGGACGCAGGTCCTGGAGCAGGCCAAGGACGGTCGGCTGGACCTGCTGCCCGGCATCATGGCTACCCCGGAGCGCCAGGAGTACCTGAGCTTCACCCGGCCCTACCTGGACTTCCCGATCATCATCCTGGCACGCAAGAACGGCCCGATGCCGAAACGCATCGACGAGCTCTACGGGCTCAAGGTAGCGGTGGTCGACCACTATGCTCCTCACGAACTGCTGATCGCCCAGCATCCCGACCTCACCCTGCTGCCGCTGCCTTCGGTAGCGGCAGCCCTGCAGGCGCTGGCCACCGGCCAGGCCGACGCCTTCGTCGGCGACTTCGCCTCCAGCGTGTGGAACCTCCGCCAGCTCAAGCTCAACGGCCTGGAGATCAGCGGCGAGACGCCATACCGCTACCAACTGGCGATGGCCGTGCCGCGCGGACAACCGATCCTCGCCGGGATCATCGACAAGGTCCTCGCCGACCTCAGCGCCGAGGAGATCGAGCGACTCCAGGCCCCCTGGGTCGGCGGCCTGCTCGACCGACGTCCGGCCTGGCGCGAGATGGCGACCTACGGCCTTCCCATCGTCCTGCTGATCCTGGTCTCGGTCGCCATACTGCTGGCCATGAATCGCCGCCTGCGCCGCGAGGTGAGTCGCCGGCGGCAATTGGAGCGCGAACTGCGCGACAGCGAACAGCACTACCGGGGACTGGTGGAAAGCCTGAATGCCATCGCCTGGGAAATGCGCCTCGAGGAGAACCGCTTCACCTACGTCTCGCCCCACGCCGAACGCCTGCTCGGCTACCCCCTCGGCGAATGGCTGCAGCCGGGCTTCTGGCAGCGGACCCTGCACCCCATGGACGCCGAGTACGCCATCCACTACTGCATGAGCGAAAGCCAGGCCGGACGCGACCACAGCTTCGACTACCGGATGCTCGCCGCCGACGGCCGGGTGGTCTGGATTCGCGATCTGGTCACCCCGATCGCGCAAGGCCGGGACCTGCTCCTGCGCGGTCTGATGATCGACATCACCGAGGCCAAGCTCACCGAGCAGGCCATGCGCCTGTCCGAACAGAAGTTCGCTTCGGTGTTCCACCACTGTCCGGACATGGTGGTACTGGCAAATGGCGCCGACGGCCGCTTCCTCGCGGTGAACAACACCTTCGAGCAGCAGATCGGCATCGCCGCCGACGACGCCATCGGCAAGACCGCCACCGAACTGGGCATCTGGGCGCTCCCCGGCCTGGGCCCGCAGGTCCTGGAAAAGCTCGGCCACGGCAACCTGACCAACCTCGAGGTCCCCCTGCGGCGCCGCAATGGCAGTACCTTCAGCGCGCTGCTCAGCGCCCAGCACGTGGCCCTCGACCAGACCCCGGCGCTGGTGGTGGTGATCCGCGACATCACCCACCTGGTGGAGACCCAGGAACTGCTGCGGATCTCCGAGGAGAAGTTCGCCAACGCCTTCCATGCCTACCCCGACGGTCTGCTGATCAGCCGCCTCGAAGACGGCACGCTGATCGACGTGAACGAAGGCTTCACCCGTCTCACCGGCTACCGCCGCGACGAGGTCATCTCCCGCTCCACGCTCGAACTCGGCCTGTGGGTCGACACCGAGGACCGCAAGCGCCTGATCTCGCTGGTACGCCACCACACCCTGACCCAGGGCTTCACCGCCCCTGTACGGGACCGCAACGGTGGCATCCGCCAGTGCGAGATGTCCGCCCACCGGATCAGCATCGATGGCGAGGACTGCGTGCTGACCATCGCCCGCGATATCACCGAGCGCCAGCTCATGCAGGAGAAGCTGCAGCAGGCCGCCACCGTCTTCGAAAGCACCGCCGAAGGCGTGATGATCACCGATACCCGCCAACGCATCACCGCGGTCAACCGCGCCTTCAGCGAGATCACCGGCTACAGCGAGCAGGAGGCGCTGGGACGCTCGCCCAGCCTGCTCTCCTCCGGACAACACGACTCCAGCTTCTACCTGGCCATGTGGAACCAGCTGGAACGCGACGGGCACTGGCAGGGCGAGATCTGGAACCGACGCAAGACCGGCGAGCTGTACCCCGAATGGCTGACCATCAGCGCGGTACACAATCCGCAGGGCGAGATCACCCACTTCGTCGGCGTCTTCGCCGATATCTCCACCCTCAAGTACGCCCAGGCCCGGCTCGACTACCAGGCTCACCACGATCCGCTCACCGGCCTGCCCAATCGCCTGCTGTTCGAGAGCCGGCTCAATCACGCCCTCGACGAGGCCCGCGAAGAGAGCCGTCCCGGCGCCGTGCTGTTCATCGACCTGGACCGCTTCAAGCACATCAACGACAGCCTCGGCCATCCCATCGGCGACCTGCTGCTCAAGGCCATCGCCGAACGCCTGCGCGACCAGTTGCGCGACGTCGATACCGTGGCCCGCCTGGGGGGCGACGAATTCATCATCCTGCTCCCAGGCCTGCACCAGGAAAGCGACGCCGAGCACGTCGCGCGCAAGCTGCTGAATGCCTTCACCGCACCGTTCCAGGCCGACGGTCATGAATTCTTCGTCAGCGCCAGCGTCGGCATCGCCCTGTTCCCCAAGGACGGCGACGACGCCCCGACCCTGGTGAAGAACGCCGACGCCGCCATGTACCGCGCCAAGTCGCGGGGCCGCAGCCGCATCGAGTACTACACCCGCGAACTGACCTACCTGGCCACCGAGCGCATGGCGCTGGAAACCGAACTGCGCCGCGCCCTCGAGCGCGACGAGTTGCAGCTCTACTACCAACCCAAGCTGAGCCTGGAGAGCGGCTTGCTGGTCGGCGCCGAGGCACTGGTGCGCTGGTACCATCCGCTGTTCGGGGAAATTTCCCCGGAGCGCTTCATCCCCCTCGCCGAGGATTGCGGCCTGATCCTGCCCCTCGGCGACTGGGTGCTGGAACACGCCTGCCAGCAGATGGGCGAATGGCAAAAGCTGCACGCGCCGTTCGGCCCGCTGTCGGTCAACCTCGCCGGCGCCCAGCTCGGCCAGCCGCAACTGATCGAACGCCTCGAGCAACTGCTGGAGCAGTCCGGCCTGGAACCGTCGCGGCTGCAACTGGAAATCACCGAGAGCTTCATCATGAACCAGACCGAGGAGGCCCTCGCCGTCCTCCATGGCCTCAAGCGCCTCGGCGTACAGCTGGCGATCGACGACTTCGGCACCGGCTACTCCTCGCTCAGCTACCTCAAGCGCCTGCCGCTGGACATCCTGAAGATCGACAAGTCGTTCATCCGCGGCCTCCCCGACGATCCCCACGATGCCGCCATCACCCGCGCCATCATCGCCCTCGGCCGCAGCATGCAGCTCACGGTGATCGCCGAAGGCGTGGAAACCGAAGGCCAGCAGAGCTTCCTCACCCACGAAGGCTGCGAGCAGATCCAGGGCTTCGTCCTCAGCCCGCCGCTGCCGGCCGAGCTGTTCGCCAGCAAATTCCTCAAACCGCGCCAGCCGATTGGCGCTCCCCGAGAAGCGCCGGTATAATCCGCCGACCTGTGCGACACGCGTGGCGTGTCTCCGTCTCCAAGCTGTAGGGTCAGCTTGGGGGATTTCCGCAAGGAAATCGAACGCTTGGGTATCCATCCCCGGGAACCAAAACTCGCCCAGAAGTCTTTTGCCTTCAAGGACTTGCCGCAGCGGCGGTGGCAATAAAAACCCAAGGTCGTTGAGCTCTCGGCAGCACGACCGCAGGACCAGAACACCGGTCTTGGAGCGCATCCTAAAACCAACCCCTGCGGGAGAGTCGATCCCCGCTGGGGTCACCTCCTGCGTAATTTGAAACAGGAGGTAATAAATCAGGAACTGGCGGCCAGCAGGTCGTCCCTGTTCTCCCTTCCCCAAAGGAGACATGAGCGAAAGCTCTGTCTGTCATTGTCCAACCACTGCTTGTATGGAGTGGCAGCGGACTCGTTGTGCGACCAACGGTAGCCTAGGGAAACGTGCGTTGCTGGTAACGGCAGGGTGCGAAGCTTTCCCGACAACGTAGCCCCCGCGAGGGTGCGAATTCACCGTGAGGTGAACCGCAGAGGGTCGGAGTAGCACCGACCCAAGGCGCTAGGCTGACTGGTACGGGCAACCTAGGTGAACTGCTGATAAACACCGTAAGGATTGACGAGCCAAAGCTGCTGACAGGCTCGAACCAAAAGGTACGTGGTCGGTTATCTCCGTAGGTCGTGGAGATACGTCGCCTTCAGACCACCGGTGAAAAGGCAGGTCCTAACCCAGTCGTGTGACAGTCAGGGAACGTGGTAAGCCCGTATCGCCGCCCTCGGGGCAGGGGAGCCGTAAGGCGAACTGTTGGCGGTGCGGGTATGGGATCGCAGAGAAAGCGAACGCCAGGCTGTAATCGTCTGGATAGGGGTTGGAACATCACCCCACGGGAAACCGGGCAGACTTCTGCGTGGTCTTTCGTCGCAAGAACTCTGATTGAACCTGTCTCAATGAACCCAGGGCTCAGCAACATCGAGCCCACACAAACCAACCTTGGCGGGGTGCGCGCATCCCGTCAGGGACCGGCGTGCGCCTTCCGCTCGGGTGGACTAACCATCATGAGAGGAAAGCAGCATGAAAGAACTCAGCCCATCGGCCGGGTCTGCGCTTTCCGGCGCTCCGCAGCAGTGGCACGACATCGACTGGTGTCGGGTCCAGCGGAATGTCCGGGGAATGCAGGTACGGATTGCGAAGGCTTGTCGGGAAGGCAAATGGCGCAGGGTGAAGGCCCTACAACGGATGCTGACCCGCTCGACGTCGGCCAGGTACCTGGCTGTACGGAGAGTCACTGAAAACCAGGGCAAGCGCACGGCGGGAGTCGACCGCGTGCTCTGGGATACGCCTGACACCAAGTGGAAAGCGGCACAAGGGTTGAAAAGGCGCGGGTACCAACCTCGGCCTCTACGGCGAGTGTTCATCCCGAAGTCGAACGGAAAGGAGCGCCCCCTGGGTATCCCGACCATGACTGACAGGGCAATGCAGGCACTCTACCTGCTCGCTCTGTCGCCCATTGCAGAAACCACCGGCGATCCGAACAGCTATGGCTTCAGGATCGAGCGATCCACGGCGGATGCAATGTCCCAGTTGTTCGTTTGCCTATCCGGAAAGGCTTCGGCCCAATGGATACTGGAGGCGGACATACAAGGGTGTTTTGACCACATCAATCATGACTGGCTACTGAACCATGTCCCCACGGACAAGGTGATCCTCCGGAAATGGTTGAAGGCCGGCGTGATCCACAAAGGCCAGCTCCAGGCAACGGATGCTGGAACACCTCAAGGCGGAATCATCTCGCCTACTTTGGCAAACATGGTGCTCGATGGCCTGGAATCACAGCTCAAGCGACACCTGGGCGTGACAAGGGCGAAGAAGCTGAAACTCAATGTGGTGCGCTATGCGGACGACTTCGTCATCACCGGTGTCTCTCCCGAGGTACTGGAGAAAGAAGTCAAACCCTGGGTAGAGCAGTTCCTGGCGGTACGCGGGCTGCAGCTCTCTCTGGAGAAAACGCGGATCGCCCACATAGATCAGGGCTTCGACTTCCTCGGTTGGAACTTCCGCAAGTACAACGGGAAGCTTCTGATCAAACCCAGCCAGAAGAACGCGAAAGCGTTCTACGGCAAGGTGAAGGAGGTCATCGAAACCAGCAGGACGGCAAGGCAAGAGGACTTGATCCGAACGCTGAATCCGATTCTGCGCGGCTGGGCGCTGTATCACCAGCCAGTGGTTGCCAAGCAAACGTTCAGCCGCATGGACAACAGAGTGTTTCTCAAGCTCTGGCGTTGGGCGAAACGGCGGCACCCGAACAAGTCACTGGATTGGATCAGGAGGCGATATTTCCGGATTCACGGGGACAAGACTTGGGTGTTCGCTACCACGGTGCTGGAAAGCAACGGTAAGAAACGGGAGGTCGCGCTGTACTCGCTGGCGAGCACGCCGATTGAGCGACATAGGAAGGTGAGTGGGGAATACAACCCCTACGATCCAGCCATGGAAGCAATAGGTGAAAAACTGCGAACGGAACGGATGTTGAAAAAGCTGAAGTACCGAACTCAGATCAGAAACCTATACCTCTCCCAGAAGGGGCTCTGCTCGCTCTGCAACCAACCGATAACCAGGGAAACCGGGTGGCACGACCACCACATCCTCTATCGCTCACAAGGCGGTGGAGACTCCCTGGAGAACCGGGTACTATTGCACCCCGCTTGCCACCAGCAACTCCATGCTCGTGGTCTGACAGTAAGCAAGCCGGCCCGTTAGGGGGCTTTGAAAGGCTTGAGCCGTATGCGTTGAAAGGCGCACGTACGGTTCTTAGGGGGGGATGGGCCAGCAATGGCCCATCCCCACCCGACTCTGGGGGCCTATAGCTCAGTCGGTTAGAGCAGAGGACTCATAATCCTTTGGTCCACGGTTCGAGTCCGTGTGGGCCCACCACCTTCAAAGCCGCGCACTGCGCGGCTTTGCGCTTTCTGGGGTAGTGGCCTCATAAACGGCTCCACGGCCAAAAGGTACAAGATCGGTACAGTACTGGTTAGCCAGTCTGCCTTTGGAGTCCTTATCTGATGGCAACAATCGTCCCCCTTCCCGTGGTCCGCAAAACGGACTGGCCGACCAACGAAAAAACCTTCCGCACCAAGCGCGACGCCGAAGACTGGGCACGCCGCACCGAAGACGAGATGGTACGCGGCGTGTACATCCAGCACAGCGGCTCCGAGCGCATGTGACCTGCCCCCATTTTGTAGCCCGAGAGCTACATGTCCCTGCATCAAATTTTATCGATGCCCAAGGGGTACGGCCGACCTCTATCCACAAGGTTTTTGACGTGCTGAAACAGGCGCTTTAGCTGACTCAGTCCCCCTGAACAGGCATGCTCATCAAGCTATCAACCCAGCTTGAGAATTAGACAGTGAGCCGAATAGTTGGCATTATCGGCTCACAAAATGAGCCGAATAGGCTCTCTAATCGGCTCAAGATGAACATCCCTTATGAACGACCCACTCTGGATCTGGCAGCAGCCCGACTGGCCGCAGTTCAACTGGCAAGCCGAAGCGCTTGCACCACTGCTGCGCTCCTGTAGCCAGGCTCAGGGTCGTTTGTTAGGAATGCTCGGTGCCGTGGGGAGTGACACCGAAGTGCAGAGCAGCCTGGATGCCATGCTGCAGAACATCGTCACCTCTTCAGCCATTGAGGGAGAGCAACTGAATGTCGGTTCGGTGCGCTCATCACTGGCACGGCGACTGGGATTGCACGAAGAAGGTCGAACCACCTCTCGCTCCGAAGGCCTGGCGGAACTGCTGCTCAATGCCACCCACGCACATCAAGAGCCGCTAGACGAACAGCGACTGTTCACCTGGCACAGTTGGTTATTCCCCACCGATGACCAACTTCTGGCTCGACCGCTACACATCGGTGCACTGCGTGGCGAAGAGCCCATGCAGGTGGTTTCCGGTCGCATCGACCGCCCGACAGTCCATTTCGAAGCCCCTCCCTGCGCAGGGTTGGAAGCGCAACTGGCGGACTTTCTCGCCTGGTTCGAAAGCAGCCGCAGCGATGCCAGCCTCGACCCCTTTCTGCGCGCCGGTATCGCACATTTCTGGTTCGTGACCCTGCATCCCTTCGACGACGGCAACGGTCGCCTCACCCGCGCTATCACCGATCTGGCATTGGCTCAGGGCGAGCAGCAAGCCATTCGCTTCTACGCCATGTCTGCGAGCATCCTCGACGACCGCGCCGGCTATTACCGCATCCTAGAAGCCAGTCAGAAAGGCGGGCTGGATATCACCAAGTGGCTGCAGTGGTTTCTCGAAACCTTGCTCAAGAGCCTGGAGCAAGCCCTTGCCCGTATAGACCGCGTGCTGGTCAAGGCGCGCTTCTGGCAGGCACATCGCAGCCAAACGCTATCGGCGGAGCAGATCAAAGTGCTTAACCGCCTGCTCGATGGCGGCGAAAGGGGGTTCGAGGACGGCATCAGTGCGGCGCAATACCAAGCTGTGGCCAAGGTTTCCAAAGCCACCGCGACCCGCCACCTGAGCGACCTGCTGGAAAAGGGCTGCATCGAGCGACTGCCCGGCGGAGGGCGTAGCACCCGTTACCAGATAGCACGCTGAGCGCCTGCACCTGGCTCATCAGCCCTTGATGCGTCATCGCGCCATAGGACAATGGTCGCCTCTCCATTAAGCAGCTCGGCTCAAGGAAGAAAGTGGATTACAGCCCGATAGTCGCCCAGGTCTGGGGCATGCTGACCTGGTTTATCCCGGCAGCCCTGCTGATCGGCCTGCTCAAATCGCCTTGGGCCAAGGGGCAGATCGGTGAACTGCTGGTGCGCCTGTTCGCCCATTGGCAGCTGGACAGGCAAACCTACCGCCGCCTGCACAACGTCACCCTGAACACGCCGGACGGCACGACACAGATCGACCACGTATTTTTCTCACCCTACGGCATCTTCGTGCTGGAAACGGCAGGTTTCCAGCACCTGCCGATAGGTCTCTACCGTTGCACCGGCGAGCCGTGCTGCAGGTCACAGGCTTTGGTGTGAATCGCCCCCCACTGCGCGATCAATTGCAGGGTGTCGGCGGCAGCAGCGCAAGTTTCGGCGAAGGCGAACTGGCGCTGGCGGAGCGGAATCCGATGGACGTGGCGCTCTGCTCGCCGCCTGAGCGTGGGAAGGCACTTATCAGGCACTTCCGAAGGCACTACCGGACGATATCGATTCCATCGCCAACGCGGTAACTTCGAAGCACTTAAACCTTCATGAAACTGTAACTTCCAACTCGATCGACAGCTCTGAAAATACATCCTCGGTATTTTCCAAGACCCTAACCAAAGTCTGGATCGTTTCGTCACAGGAAACGCTGGAGCGCCTATTCCAGAGCGCTTCGAACAATCGGTAAAAATAAAATCCAAATAATCAGACGCAGTTCAAAAACAACCAGAACAGATAGTTTTTCCGCCTTTCCCAACATGCTCCTCTCGCCTTGACTCGTTCGATGCAGCGGATCGCCCATGCGTATTTCCGGCATTGTCCGAGGCCCATTCCCTGTTCGACGCGATACCCGGCGCACCCATAACAATATGCCGCCCTCCACGGGCCGATAGCGCCAGTTGTGAGCTTGTCCACCACTGCATTTCCCTCACTGCAAGGAGAGAACATGAGTCGCTCACCCATCCCTCGCCACCGAGCGTTGCTGGCCGGTTTCTGCCTGGCTGGCGCGCTGTCCGCCCAGGCGGCCACCCAGGAAGAAATCCTCGATGCGGCACTGGTCAGCGGGGATTCCTCGCAACTGACCGACAGCCACCTGGTCGCCCTCCGCCTGCAGCAGCAGGTCGAGCGCATCCGCCAGACCCGCACGCAGTTGCTCGACGGTCTCTACCAGAACCTCAGCCAAGCCTATGATCCTGGCGCCGCCAGCATGTGGGTCCTGCCGGCCAACCCGGACAATACCCTGCCCTTCCTCATCGGCGACAAGGGCCGCGTGCTCGCCAGCCTGAGCCTGGAGGCCGGCGGCCGCGGGCTGGCCTATGGCACCAACGTGCTCACCCAACTGAGCGGGGCCAATGCCGCCCACGCGCCGCTGCTGAAGCGGGCGGTGCAGTGGCTGGTGAACGGCGACCCGGGCGCGGCCACTGCGAAGGACTTCAAGGTCAGCGTGGTCGGGGTGGACAAGACCGCCACCCTCAACGGCCTGAAGAGCGCCGGCCTGCAACCGGCGGACGCCGCCTGCAACGCGCTGACCGACGCCAGTTGCGCCAGCGCCAGCAAATTGCTGGTACTGGGCAACGGCGCCAGCGCCGCTAGCCTGAGCGCCACGGTGCGCGCACGGCTACAGGCCGGGCTGCCGATCCTCTTCGTGCACACCAATGGCTGGAACCAGAGCAGCACCGGCCAGCAGATCCTCTCCGGCCTGGGCCTGCAGGAAGGCCCCTACGGCGGCAACTACTGGGACAAGGACGCGGTGCCATCCAGCCGCACCCGGGCGCGTTCGGTCGAGCTGGGCGGTGCCTACGGCCAGGATCCGGCGCTGGTGCAGCAGATCGTCGACGGTAGCTGGCGCACGGACTACGACTGGTCGAAATGCACCTCCTACGTCGGTCGCACCACCTGCGACGACGTGCCGGGACTGAGCGACTTCAGCAAGCGCGTCGATGTACTGAAAGGCGCCCTCGACGCCTACAACCAGAAGGCGCAGAACCTCTTCGCCCTGCCCGGCACCACCTCGCTGCGGCTCTGGCTGCTGTGGGCCGACGCGGTGCGGCAGAACATCCGCTACCCGATGGACAAGGCCGCCGACACGGCGCGCTTCCAGGAAACCTTCGTCGCCGACGCCATCGTCGGCTACGTGCGCGAGGCCGGCGCGGCGCAGAAGGAACTGGGCAGCTACGCCGGCCAGCGCCAACAGTCGATGCCGGTATCGGGCTCGGAGGAAACCCTGACCCTCACCTTGCCGTCGGCCCAGGGCTTCACCGCCATCGGCCGCATGGCGGCGCCGGGCAAGCGCCTGAGCATCCGCATCGAAGACGCTGGCCAGGCCAGCCTGGCGGTCGGCCTGAACACCCAGCGCATCGGCTCGACGCGGCTGTGGAATACCCGCCAGTATGACCGCCCGCGCTTCCTCAAGAGCCCGGACATCAAGCTCCAGGCAAACCAGTCGGTGGCGCTGGTATCGCCCTACGGCGGCCTGTTGCAACTGGTCTACAGCGGCGCCACGCCGGGTCAGACGGTAACCGTCAAGGTAACCGGCGCGGCCAGCCAGCCGTTCCTCGACATCCAGCCGGGCGAGGACAGCAGCCAGGCGATTGCCGACTTCATCCAGGCGCTGGACGCCGACAAGGCCGACTGGCTGGAGATCCGCAGCGGCTCGGTGGAGGTCCACGCCAAGGTGGAGAAGGTCCGTGGCTCGATCGACAAGGACTATGGCGGCGACGTCCAGCGCTTCATCCGTGAGTTGAACGAGGTGTTCATCGACGACGCCTACACCCTGGCCGGCTTCGCCATTCCCAACCAGGCGAAGACTCCGGCAATCCAGCAGGAATGCGCGGTGCGCGGCTGGGACTGCGACAGCGAGACCCTGCACAAGCTGCCCGGCACCCAGCACATCAACGTCGACCAGTACGCCCAGTGCGGCGGCGGTTGCAGCGGCAACCCCTACGACCAGACCTGGGGCCTGAACCCGCGTGGCTGGGGCGAAAGCCATGAGCTGGGCCACAACCTGCAAGTGAATCGACTGAAGGTCTACGGCGGGCGCTCGGGCGAAATCTCCAACCAGATATTCCCGTTGCACAAGGACTGGCGCGTGCTCCGCGAGTTCGGGCAGAACCTCGACGATACGCGGGTCAACTACCGCAACGCCTACAACCTGATCGTCGCCGGGCGCGCCGAGGCCGATCCGCTGGCAGGCGTATACAAGCGCCTGTGGGAAGACCCGGGCACCTACGCGCTGAACGGCGAGCGAATGGCCTTCTATACCCAGTGGGTGCACTACTGGGCCGACCTGAAGAACGATCCGCTGCAGGGTTGGGATATCTGGACCCTGCTCTACCTGCACCAGCGCCAGGTGGACAAGTCCGACTGGGACGCCAGCAAGGCCGCTCTCGGCTACGGCACCTACGCCCAGCGCCCGGGAAACAGCGGCGATGCCAGCAGCACGGACGGCAACGACAACCTGTTGCTCGGCCTGTCCTGGCTGACCCAGCGCGACCAGCGGCCAACCTTCGCGCTATGGGGCATCCGTACCTCGGCAGCGGCCCAGGCGCAGGTGGCGGCCTACGGTTTCGCCGAGCAGCCGGCGTTCTTCTATGCCAACAACCGGACCAACGAATACAGCACGGTGAAGCTTCTGGACATGAGCCAGGGGTCGCCGACGTGGCCGTTTCCGTGAGTCGTAGCTGAGGGGGCTGGCGCGGGGTGATGCTTCTCGCTCCGCGCCGGTCCTCATGCCCCTCTCCCCGACGGGAGAGAGGGTCGGCCATGCCAGCGGGCAATGCCGTGCCAGGCTGGCAAGCCAAACTGTCGTTCAAGCTGAACGATCCTGCGCAATAATGAGCCCCTTCCACCAGCAAGGACCGCTCATGACCGACCGCCTTCCCTGCCGCGCCTGCGGCCATCTCATCCTCCCGACCACGGCGGCGAGGAACGACGGACTGTGCATGCCCTGCAAGGGCGGCTACCGGCAGAACATCGAGGATGGCAAGCGTTTCCACACGGAGCGACGGCGCTACCTGGCGAGTCCGCAGGCGCTGTACTGGAGCGCGCTGGTGAATCGCGTCTACGATGGCCGCGAGGGATTCGCCGGGCTGTCGCCGGCCGAGCGGAGCTACTACGCAGTGAGCGTGCTCAGCGGCGAAGTGCACAACGGCGGCTTCGACCAGTACTTCGGCAACTCCTCCGGCGACCAGTACCAGGCGGCGCGCGCGGGTCTTCGCGAGTTGGAGGCGGAGGACGCCCTGGCCCTGCTGGAGCGAGCCGCCGCCCTGCTGTTCGGCGACGCTCCGGTGCCAGTCTCCCAGGCCGAACGCCAGTTGCGCATGCCGACCTGGGCCGATGAACCCGACCGCGACTGCGAAGCGGCCCTGAATGCGCTGGACACGCGCTTCTACGCCCTGGCCGACGCGCTTGGCGAACGCCTGCTGGCCCATGCCCGCCGCCATGCATTGTTCGCCCTGGACGAGCCCGATGAAGCCTGAATTGGATGCCTTGGAGGCCTGGCTCAGACGACCGCTGCCGGCTGCCTTCGTCGCCGCTCTGGAGCAGCACGGCGGCCGCCTCGTCGAGCCGGGCCTGCTGCTCTACGCCGCCGACGAGTTGCTGGAACGCAACCGGGCCTTCGAAACCTCTCTCTACTGCCCCGGCTACCTGGCCATAGGCGACGACAGCGGCGGCCGCGCCGTGGTGATGGCCCTGGACGATCACCGGCAGGCGCTGTTCCTGGTCGACCATGGCGCGATGACGCCGGACTGCTTCGAACCCCTGGCACCCAGCCTGGAGGCCTGGCTGGAAGCCGGGCCCTGCCTGCCCGAATGACGGAGAAACGCCCATGATTCCTTTCGGCCTCAGCCCCGAACAATTCCGCGAGCGCTACCGCCGCGACCTGCAACGCGCCGCGCCGGGCGTGATCCAGCGCCTGCGCGAGCTGCTCCGGCAACCCTTGGAGGAAGGACTGCGCGACGGCGAGATCCAACTGTTCCTCGGCGAGGACGGACGCGACGCAGCGGAAGCGTGGTTGTACCTGAATGGCGCCAACAACCGGGTCGACGCCAGCGACCCGCGCCTGTTTCCCGGCAAGGCGCTGGACCTGGCGCTCGGCCTGGGACATGCCCCGGATTTCGACGAAGCCTACTTCGCCGACGGCTTCGGCGGCGTCGACCTGCTCGCCGATACGCTGCAAGCCTGGTTCGCCGAGTGCTGGTGGAAGGCCGGCGGCTGGGCCTGGCCGATCCCGCTGTGGCTGCACGTACACGATGGCTTCGGCGACGGCCGTGGCATCGCCCTCACCGAACGCTGCTGAACAGGGAGACCACGCATGGAACTGATCCGCAACCTGGACGATGCGAACATGGGCGAAGTGTATTGGCGCCTGTACCGGCGCTACATCAGCCTGTTCATCGAGAACGAGGCCGACGACGCCTACGCCTGGCGCTGCGCCCGAGCCCTCGACGAACTGGATGACGCCGTGGTCGAGCGGCTTTGTGCCGCCAGCCTGCGCTACCGCGCCGCGCGCCTGGAGCGGCTGGGCGAGTCTGCGGAGGAAGTCGCGCCGGCGCGCGCGGTGTTGGAACGGATCGAGCCGGGCGAGCTGATCGTGCCCGACCCGGAACAGGGCGACGAAGCGGTGATCCACCTGTCGCTGAACTGCGAATGGGACCGCGAACACGGTATGGAATGGATCGTCCGGGGCGGCGAGGTGCTCTATGTCGGCCCCTTCCACGGCGAAGACCCGTGGCGGGACTTCACCGTGAAGGAACCATGGAACTACGCCTGAGCAGGGGCCTCAACGCTTGGCGATGATGTACACCGCGTGGACGATGCCCGGGATGTAGCCGAGCAGGGTGAGCAGGATGTTCAGCCAGAAGGCGCCGCCGAAGCCGACTTGCAGGAACACGCCCAGCGGCGGCAGGAGGATGGCGATGAGGATGCGGATCAGGTCCATGAACGGAACTCCTTGGTCCAGGGTCGATACGGTGTCCGGCGCGTGAGCCGGCGTTTTTTCGCGTCACCCTATGACTGACTCCCGCCATTCGCGGAGGGTTCAACCGCAACGGTACTCGCCGCCTGTCACGCGCAGCGGTACGCTTGAGCCTACGCTCATGCGAGCGGACAACCCGCAAGGAACATCCATGTCCGACCTGCCCCCGCGTCCCGCCTTCTGGCCGTACCTGCCGGGCTATGCCCTGTTGCTGCTTTCGGTGCTGCTCTGCGCCAGCGGCAGCTACCGTTTCGTCACCCCGATGGCGCTCGCCGACGGCGTCGACCTGGTCTACCTCAGCCAGGGCCTGGCGCTGCTACCGCTGGGTACCGGGCTGGTCGGCCTGCTCGCGGGCTTCCTCCTGCATGTCCGCGGGCGCTGGCTCGGCGCGCTGCTGGCGCTGCTGCCGGCGGCGCTGATCTGCGCCTGGAACCTGTACAACTATGCCGCCCACGGCGACGAGGCGTTGTCGCCGAGTTTCGCCCAGTACACCCAGGCACTGCTCGGCCTGCTGTTGCTCGGTGGCATGCTGAGCCTGGTCGACCTGCTCCACGGCAGGCCCTCGACGCTGCTGCGCAAGGGCCTGCTGGGGCTGGGCTGGCTGGCCCTGGTGGCCTGGCTGGGGTTGCTGTTCTACCTGCAGCGCCTGTACGGCCTCACTTTTTGAACTGCTCGTAGGCTTCCAGCGCGCGCAGCGAATAGACGTAGGCGGCGCCGGCATTCAGGGAGATGGCGGTGGCCAGGGTCTGGGCGATTTCCGCCTCGCTGGCGCCGGCCTTCAGCGCGGCCTCGGTGTGTACGCCGATGCAACCGTCGCAACGGGTGGTAATGGCCACGGCGATGGAGATCAGTTCGCGGGTCTTGGCATCCAGGGCGCCCTCGGCGCTGGCTTCCTCCAGCGCGCCATAGGCGGCGAGCATCTTCGGGTGTTGCTTGCCCAGGGCACCGAAGGCTTTTTTCACGGCGGGTACGAACTCGGTCCAGTTGTTCAGCATGGTGATATTCTCCGTTGCTTTCGCGCCGGGAGTGGCGCGTCGGGTTACCAGTCTCGACCAGTCTGGACCGCGCCGCCTGCCCATGCGTCTCTACTTTCGACCTGATCGGCTCATCCCATGGACCCACTCGACCGGCTCATCCAGCTCGCCAACCTGCAGGGCCGCCTCGACCAGCGCTGCCAGCTACAGGGCAGCTGGGCGCTGGAGCATCCGCAAGCGGTGCCCGGCGAGGCGACCTTCCATATCGTCATGGCCGGCACCTGCTATTGCGAATTCCTCGATGGCGGTCGCCTCGACCTGCACCCCGGCGACCTGATCCTGTTGCCACGCGGCACCCCGCACCTGCTGCGCAGCGACAGCCCGGCGCAACCCTGCGAACCCACCGTGGAGCACCGCGGCAGCATCCCGCTGTACCAGTTGAACGGCCCCGGCGAGGCCCTCGACATGCTTTGCGGCAGCTACCGCTATCACGCCGGTGCCAGCCTGTTCGGCGCGCTCCCCGAGCGCCTGCTGGTGCATATGGACGAGTCGACCCAGCAGCCCCTGCGCGCGCTGATCGGGTTGATGCGCGAGGAAGCCGAGAGCACCCGCAGCGGCGCCCGCTCGATCATCGACGCGCTGGCCACCGCGCTGTTCGCCCTGGCCCTGCGCGCCTACCTGGACCGCCAACCGCTGGGCGACGGCCTGTTCGGCCTGCTGGGCGACGCCCGCCTGGGACGAGCCCTGCGGGCCATGCTGGAACGCCCGGAGCATGCCTGGACCCTGGAACAGCTTGCCCAGCAGGCGGCGATGTCGCGGGCCAGTTTCGTCCGCGCCTTCTCCGCCCTCGGCGGGACCTCGCCGTGGAACCTGCTGACCCGCATCCGCATGGAAAAGGCCCGCGGCCTGCTGCGGCAAACGCAGAAGAGCCTGCTGGATATCGCCGCCGAGACCGGCTACCAGTCGGAGGCGGCGTTTTCCCGCAATTTCCGCCAAGCCTTCGGCGAATCGCCCGGCCGTTTCCGCCGCCAGGCCGACCCCGCTCGCTGAAAGCGCTACCGGCGCACATTTCGGTAATCCGCCGCTATGCAATGCGAATGATTTTCGCAACATCCTGTACGAATTCACTGACAGTACGGCTACACTGTGCTTTCCCGGCAAGGAGGCGCGGGGGTACTTGTCGCGGCACCCACTCTCCCGCTTTACCAGTACGCCCAGGAGGCAAACATGGAATGGTTTCTGAAATGCGTGAAGGAACACTACTTCGACTTCAACGGGCGCGCCCGTCGCAAGGAATACTGGATGTTCACCCTGGTGAACATCATCATCTCCGTCGCGCTATCTCCGTCGCGCTGAGCGTCGTGCTCGGCCTGATCAGTGAAAAGCTCCTGCCGATCGCCAATCTCTACTCGCTCGCCGTACTGCTGCCGGCCCTGGGCGTCACCGCCCGGCGTCTGCACGACATCAACAAGAGCGGCTGGTGGATGCTGATCGCGCTGATCCCGATCGTCGGCCTGTACCTGATCTACCTGCTGGCCAAGGACAGCGACGCCGGCCAGAACCAGTACGGCCAGAACCCGAAAGGCATCGCCTGATTCCTTCCCGCCGGGCCGCACGGCCCGGCGTTCTCCCGCTCCCTGTTTCCCTTCCCGCCCCTGACCGGGGTTAGAATGACTCGCTCCCACTCCGGCGCCCTGCGCCAACGCCCGCAGCGAGGTAGCCCATGCCCCATCCCATCGACGCACTGATTTCCGACTGCGACGGCGTCCTGGTCGACAGCGAGGTCATCGCCGAGCGCGTGATGTACGAGGCGCTCAGCGCCTACGCACCGCTGGAGGAGCTGCAGCGCCTGCTGGAAGGCACCTTCGGCCTGACCAGCCGCGACATCCTCGATCGCGTCGAGAAGCACTTCGGCCTGCGCATCCCCGACAGCTTCAACCGCGAGGTGCGCCAGCGCAGCGAGGAGATGGTCGCCCAGGTCCAACCCATTCCCGGCGCACGCGAGGCGCTGCTGGCCCTGGACCTGCCCGTCGCGGTGGCCTCCAACAGCCGCCGCCACAGCCTGGAGCGCTCGCTGGCGCGCGCCGGGCTCAGCGAACTGATCGGCGAACGCCTGGCCAGCGCCGATATGGTCGCCCTGCCCAAGCCCGCACCCGACGTCTACCTGCACGCCGCCAGCCTGCTCGGCGTCGCCCCCGAGCGTTGCCTGGTGGTGGAAGACAGCAGCACCGGCACCCGCGCCGCCCTCGCCGCGGGGATGCGGGTGATTGGCTTCGTCGGCGCCGGGCACATTCCCGCCGGGCACGCCGAGGTACTGCGCGAGCTGGGCGCCATCGCCATCGTCGAGCACATGCGCGAACTGCCGGAGACCGTGGCGCGCCTGCGCCGCGAGAGCCGAGTGGCGCTGGGAACGCCGTAACCGGGCGTCAGAGACTCTTCCAGGTCAGGTACACCCGCAGGTCGAACTCCAGCTGGTGATAGTCCGGCAGCATGTACTGGCAGAGCTGGTAGAACGCCTTGTTGTGCTCGCTTTCCTTCAGGTGGGCGAGTTCGTGGACGACGATCATCCGCAGGAACTCCGGGGCGGCGTCCTTGAACAGGGAAGCCACGCGGATTTCCTTCTTCGCCTTGAGCTTGCCGCCCTGCACCCGCGAGATCGCGGTGTGCAGGCCGAGGGCACGCTGGACCACGTCGAGCTTGTTGTCGTAGAGCACCTTGTCCAGGCCCGGCGCGTTGCGCAGGTGTTCCTGCTTGAGGTTCATGGTGTAGGCGTACAGCGCCTTGTCACTCTGCACATCGTGACGCCCCGGGTAGCGGCGCTCGAGGTACTCGCCCAGGCGGTTCTCGGCGATCAGCTGGCGGACCTGGTCCTGCAGCGATGCGGGATAGGCCTGGAGGTACTTGAGGGGGATCATGCACGGGTCCGGCGGTTCGCGGAAAACGCCCAGTGTACCGCGTCGGGAGCTCCGGCGGCCGACCGCCGCTTCGGGTAAGATGCGCGCCGTTTCCGATGAGCGGAGTGGGACAGTGGCAAGTACAGATGTGCTGATCGTTGGCGCCGGGGCGGCCGGGCTGATGTGTGCGATGACGGCGGCCGGGCGCGGGCGCCGCGTGCGGGTACTCGACCACGCCAACAAGGCCGGCAAGAAGATCCTCATGTCCGGCGGCGGGCGCTGCAATTTCACCAACCTGTACACCGAGCCGGCCAACTTCCTTTCGCGCAACCCGCACTTCTGCAAGTCGGCGCTGGCCCGCTACACCCAGTGGGACTTCATCGGCCTGGTGGCCAAGCACCAGGTGCCGTACCACGAGAAGAAACTCGGCCAGCTGTTCTGCGACAACAAGTCCAGCGACATCCTCGAGATGCTGCTGCGCGAATGCGCCGAGGCCGGAGCGGAAATCCTGCTGGACACCTCGATCGAAGAGATCGCCCGCGACGACGCCGGCTACCGCCTGCGTACCAGCGCCGGCGAGATGCGCTGCGAGTCGCTGGTGATCGCCAGCGGCGGCCTGTCGATCCCGACCCTCGGCGCTAGCGGTTTCGGCTACCAGGTGGCGCGCCAGTTCGGCCACGAGGTGCTGCCGACCCGCGCCGGGCTGGTGCCGTTCACCATCACCGACCAGCTGAAGGAGCTGTGCGCCGAGCTTTCCGGCACCTCCGTGGATTGCCGGGTGAGCTGCAACGGCCAGGCGTTCCGCGAGAACCTGCTGTTCACCCATCGCGGCCTCAGCGGCCCGGCGATGTTGCAGATTTCCTCCTACTGGCAACCGGGCGATACCCTGGAAATCGACCTGCTGCCGGACCACGACGCCAGCGAATGGCTGGCACAGCAACAGCGCGAGCGTCCCAACAGCGAGCTGAAGACCCTGCTCGCCGAGCTGTTCACCAAGAAGCTCGCCGGACTGCTGGCCGACCGCTGGTTCGTCTCCAAGCCGATGAAGCAGTACACCCCGACCGAACTGGCGGGTATCGCCGGGCAGCTTTCGGCCTGGCGGGTCACGCCCTCGGGCACCGAGGGCTACCGCACCGCGGAAGTGACCCTGGGCGGGGTGAGCACCGACGAAGTGTCGTCGAAGACCATGGAGTCGCAGCGCTCGCCGGGGCTGTATTTCGTCGGCGAAGTACTGGACGTCAGCGGCCATCTCGGCGGCTTCAACTTCCAGTGGGCCTGGGCCTCGGGTTATGCGGCGGGGCAGTACGCCTAGCGCGCCTCGGCCAGATAGGCCTCGGTGCGATAGGGCAGCGCTACCTGCTCCTTCCCCTTGAGCGCCGGGTGGCTGGCGACCAGCTCGCGCAATTGCGCCGCCACGGCGTTCTTTTCCGTCTCCGGCAAGGCGGCGATGAAGCTCACCGAAAGGAAGCGCGAGACGATCACCTGCTCCGGCGGGCCGACATGCTCGTAGGCGAAGGTGGAAAGTCGCAGCGGTCCGAAGGGCGCACGCTCGAACGGCCGACGCCAGTCGCCCTTGTAGAAACGCGGCGCATCGCCTTCGTAGGGGGTGATGATGCGGGTGATCTCGGCGACCCAATCCAGCGACTCGTCACGCACGTTCCACACCAGCCCCAGCCTGCCTTCCGCCGTCAGCACGCGGCGCATTTCCTCCAGCGCCTCCACGGTGGCGAACCAATGAAAGGCCTGTGCGCACACCAGGGCGTCGGCGAAGCCGTTGGCCAGCGGAATCGACTGGGCGCTACCGGCCAGCGCCTGGACCTGCGGCAAGGCTTCGGCGAGCTGGGCGCGCATCGCATCCACCGGTTCCACCGCGACCACCCGCGCACCGGTACGGGCCAGCAGGCGGGTGAACTTGCCGGTGCCGGCGCCGAGGTCCACCGCGACGGTCTGCGGACGCAGGCCAAGGGCATCGCGCAGCCAGTCGGAGAGCGCTTCCGGGTACTCGGGCCGGCCCTGGGCGTAACGCTGGGCCTCGGCGCTGAAACCTTGCTGGGCGGCGCTGTGTACGGACGACATGAGGGACCTCCTGGGCGGCAGGGAAAGCCCGAGGTATAGCACAGCGGTTTTCCTCCGAATTCCAGACGAACGGTTCAAAGCCTTGCGCAGCGTGGCTCGCAGCCATTGGTCAGGGGCTTCGTGGACCTCTCGGGGAAGAGGCTATTGTCGATCCGAAGGCCCACCCGACGACCAGGGTAAAAGCATCCCGGCACACGCCGGCGTCCCCCGCCACAACCAGGAGTCAGCCATGAGCAGCGAAGTCAGCGCCATCCGCCAATTGATCGAAGACTGGCGAGCCGCCGTCCGCGCCAGCGACGTTCCGCGCATCGTCTCGTACTACGCGGAGGACATCGTCGCCTTCGACGCCATCCTGCAATTGCAATTCAAGGGGCGCGACGCCTACCAGAAGCACTGGCAGGCCTGCACCGAGATGTGCAAAGGACCGATGACCTTCGATATCGCCGAACTGCAGATCCATGCCGACCAGCAGGTCGCCTTCGCCCACTACCTCTGCCACTGCGGCGGCACCGGCCCGGACGGCCAGCCGCACTCCTCGTGGATGCGGGTCAGCGCCGGCTACCGCAAGCAAGGCGACGGCTGGAAGGTGATCCACGAGCATTTCTCGGCGCCGTTCGACATGGACGGCAAGGCGCTGTTCGACCTGCAGCCCTGACTCAGCGCCGCGCGGCGGTCGTCGCCGGGTCGACGCAGCGTTTCACTGCGCGAGGGCTGAGCAGCGAGCAAGGCTTGCCGACCAGGTAACTGCGGTAGACCTTCAGCAGCGTAGCCTGGCTGTAGCGGCAGCCCTTGCCGCTCTTGCGCAGGCAGGGGCTCTCGAACTCGAAGCGACCGTTGACCGGCTCGGCCAGCTGGATGCGCAACGCCGGCCAGGTGGAGCGGTGCGGCGCCGGCGGGGTTTCCAGTCGGCGACCGTCGCGCACCACCAGTTCGCCGCCGGCCTCTGCATAGTCGAAGACGAACAACAGGGTGCGCGAAGTCTTGGTCGTGCAGTCGCTACGCGCCAGGCAATCCTGCGGATCGGCGGGATCACGCGCTACGCTCGGCGACGCGGCCTCCTCGACGTCGCGGGACGGCGTGTGCAGGCCAGCGCAACCGGCCAGCAGGAGGAACGGCAGGGTCAGGAGCCAGCGGCGCATCGGATTTCCCCGGGACGGATGTGCAAGAGCCCCGACCAGCGGGGCTCCCGTTCGAACGAAGGCGCTTAGTTGACCTTCGGATCCAGCTCGCCGCGGGCGTAGCGCTGGAACATGCCTTCCAGGGAGATCGGCTTGATCTTGGAAGCGTTGCCGGCGGTGCCGAAGGCTTCGTAGCGAGCGATGCAGATGTCGCGCATGGCCTCGACGGTCTTGGAGAAGTACTTGCGCGGGTCGAACTCGCTCGGGTTCTGCGCCAGGAAGCGGCGGATGGCACCGGTGGAGGCCAGGCGCAGGTCGGTGTCGATGTTCACCTTGCGCACGCCGTACTTGATGCCCTCGACGATTTCCTCGACCGGCACGCCGTAGGTCTCTTTGATCTCGCCGCCGTACTCGTTGATGATCGCCAGCCAGTCCTGCGGTACCGAGGAAGAGCCGTGCATCACCAGGTGGGTGTCCGGGATGCGCGCGTGGATTTCCTTGATGCGCTGGATCGACAGGGTGTCCCCGGTCGGCGGCTTGGTGAACTTGTAGGCGCCGTGGCTGGTGCCGATGGCGATGGCCAGGGCGTCGACCTTGGTCTTCTTCACGAAGTCGGCGGCTTCTTCCGGGTCGGTCAGCAACTGGCTGTGGTCCAGCACGCCTTCCGCGCCGACGCCGTCTTCCTCGCCGGCCATGCCGGTTTCCAGGGAACCCAGGCAGCCCAGCTCGCCTTCCACGGACACGCCGCAGGCATGGGCGAACGCCACGGTCTGCTGGGTCACGCGGACGTTGTAGTCGTAGTCGGCAGGGGTCTTGCCGTCTTCACGCAGGGAGCCGTCCATCATCACCGAGCTGAAGCCCAGCTGGATGGAACGCTGGCAGACGTCGGGACTGGTGCCGTGATCCTGGTGCATGACCACCGGGATGTGCGGGAATTCTTCGATCGCGGCGAGGATCAGGTGGCGCAGGAAGGGCGCGCCGGCGTATTTGCGAGCACCGGCGGAAGCCTGGACGATCACGGGCGAATCGGTCTTGTCGGCCGCTTCCATGATGGCGCGCATCTGCTCGAGGTTGTTGACGTTGAAGGCCGGCACGCCGTAGCCGAATTCGGCGGCGTGATCCAGCATCTGGCGCATGCTGATGAGTGCCATGGTTCTCGTATCTCCCAATCGCGGGGTCGTTCAGTGATTCAGAAGCCTGCCGCAGGGGCAGGCCCGGTTCAAGTTCCTTGCGAGGAGCGGTCGCGGCGCCGCGCCCCTGCCGGCGCGACTCAGCGCGCCTTGCAACCGCGACCGATGAGGTCGTCGGTTTCGACCCAGTACACCAGGCCTTCGTCGTTCTCCAGGTGGAAGCCCAGGCGTCCGTCGCTATAGAAAGCGCCGACGGCCGCAGGTTCCTGCTCCAAGTGGTGGACCACGTCGTCCTCGTCCTTCAGGCGCAGGTCGACGATGTTCTTGCTGCCGTCGATATAGCGCCATTCGATCACCGCCTTGCTGTCGCAGGTCCAGCGGGTCCAGTCCTTGCCGCCCGGCTTGCCGGAGGAAGCGGAGCAGCCGGCCAGCAGCGCCGCGGCGGCGAAGCCGCCGAACAGGGCGATACGCGAGTAGTTCATGTCCATCCTCCATCCGTGCGGAACGCTCCACCGCACCTCGCCGGGCCGCAAGCGGCCCGCGCGGCGGCCGGCTGGCCTTGCCTGTCACAGGAAAGGCGCAATGCTACTGCGTACGCTGGCGAATCCCCAGCCCTTTCCGTAGAAACTGGCAGAAAAGCACTACGGGCATTCCACCGGCTTTTGTCCGGCGGTCGGATCGCCGCTGCTCTGCTGCTCGACCCGCTGGCGGTTCTGCTCGGTCGGCACCATCACGTCCGGCGGACTGATCACCTCGCAGGTGCTCGGGCGTCGACCGCCATCGCCGCTACAGGCGGCCAGGCCCAGGCAGAACATCAGGAGTGGCAAGGTTACGGAACGCATGGGGCACCTCCTTTTTTCGTCGTCCTCAAAGGTGTGACCCCCGAGGACGGCGAATGGTTTGCCCCGTCTGCGTCAGCCCTTGGCGCGCTGCTCCAGGATTTCCACGGCCGGCAGGACCTTGCCCTCGACGAACTCGAGGAACGCGCCGCCACCGGTGGAAATATAGGAGATCCGCTCGGCGATGCCGTACTTGTCGATCGCCGCCAGGGTATCGCCGCCGCCGGCGATGGAGAACGCCGCGCTATCGGCGATGGAGTTGGCCAAGGTACGGGTGCCCTCGCCGAACTGGTCGAACTCGAACACCCCGACCGGACCGTTCCACAGGATGGTCTTCGAGGTCTTCAGCAGCTCGGCGAACTGCGCGGCGGTCTGCGGGCCGATGTCGAGGATCATGTCGTCGTCGGCGACCTCGGCGATGGCCTTGACGGTCGCCACGGCGCTCTCGGCGAATTCCTTGGCCACCACCACGTCCACCGGCAGCGGCACCTTGACCTTGGCGGCGATGGCCTTGGCGGTCTCGACCAGGTCGGCCTCGTACAGCGACTTGCCGACCTTGTGTCCGGCCGCGGCGAGGAAGGTGTTGGCGATGCCGCCGCCGACGATCAGTTGGTCGCAGATGCCGGCCAGGCTGTTCAGCACGTCGAGCTTGGTGGAAACCTTGGAGCCGGCGACGATCGCCGCCATCGGCCGCGCCGGGTTGCCCAGCGCCTTGCCCAGCGCGTCCAGTTCGGCGGCCAGCAGCGGGCCGGCGGCGGCGACCTTGGCGAACCTGGCCACGCCGTGGGTCGACCCCTCGGCGCGGTGGGCGGTACCGAAGGCATCCATCACGAACACGTCGCACAGCGCGGCGTACTTCTGCGCCAGCTCGTCAGCGTTCTTTTTCTCGCCCTTGTTGAAGCGCACGTTCTCGAACAGCACCAGGTCGCCCGCCTTGACCTCGACGCCGTCGAGGTAGTCGGCCAGCAGCGGCACTTCGCGGCCCAGGGCCTTGGACAGGTACTCGGCCACCGGCTTCAGGCTGTTCTCGGCGGAGAACTCGCCCTCGGTCGGACGGCCCAGGTGCGAGCAGACCATCACCGCCGCGCCCTTCTCCAGGGCCAGCTTGAGGGTCGGCAGGGCGGCCTTGATCCGTGCATCGCTCTGCACCTGGCCGTCCTTCACGGGCACGTTGAGGTCCTCGCGGATCAGCACGCGCTTACCTTTGAGGTCGAGGTCAGTCATCTTCAACACGGTCATGACAATCAGTCCTTGGGTACTTGTTGATCAGGCACGGCGGCGCGCAGGTAGTGTCCGGCGACGTCGAGCATACGGTTGGCGAATCCCCATTCGTTGTCGAACCAGGCCAGCAGGTTGACCAGGCGAGGCCCGGAAACGCGGGTCTGGCTGCCATCGACGATGGCCGAATGGGGGTCGTGGTTGAAATCGCAACTGGCGTGCGGCAGCTCGGTATAAGCCAGCAGTCCGCGCAGCGGGCCGCTTTCGGCGGCCTCGCGAAGCACCCGGTTGATCTCGGCGGCGGAGGTGTCGCGGGAAGTCTGCAGGGTGATGTCCAGCGCCGAGACGTTCACCGTGGGCACGCGTATGGCTTTGGCCTGGATGCGCCCGGCAAGTTCCGGCAACAGGCGTTCGATGCCGCGCGCCAGACCGGTGGACACCGGGATCACCGACTGGAACGCCGAACGGGTACGGCGCAGGTCCTCATGGTGGTAGGCGTCGATCACCGGCTGGTCGTTCATCGCCGAGTGGATGGTGGTGATCGACACGTATTCCAGGCCGATCGCCTCGTTCAGCAGCTTGAGCAGCGGCACCCCGCAATTGGTCGTGCAGGAGGCGTTGGAGACCAGCGTTTCGCGGCCGCTGAGGTCCTGCTGGTTGACCCCATAGACGATGGTGGCGTCGATGTCCGCCTCGCTCGCCATCGGCTGCGAGAACAGCACCCGCGGCGCGCCGGCGCGGAGGAAACGTTCGGCCTGGGCGCGGTTGGTGTACTGGCCGGAGCACTCCAGCACCAGGTCGACCCGCAGCGCCTGCCAGTCGATGGCTTCCGGAGTCGGGCTGCGCAGCACCTTCACGCAATCGCCGTTGATGTGCAGGCAGTCGCCGTCGACCTTCACTTCGCCGGGAAAGCGGCCATGGGTGGAGTCGAAGCGGGTCAGGTACTCGACGCTGGCCTGGTCGGCCAGGTCGTTCAGCGCGACGATCTCGAAGCCCAGTTGCTCCGGGCGCTCGTGCAGCGCGCGCAGGACGCAGCGGCCGATACGGCCATAGCCATTGAGCGCGACGCGAAAAGGCGGGGTGGACATCGGCAGGGATAGCTCCGGCAAGGGGCCAGTGAAAGGCGCCAATTATGCGGGGGATGGGCCCGCCTGGGAACCGTCCGCGACCCGCGCGGCGCGGCATGCGCCGCGGCGACGGCTCGCGCGCTGGCGCTGAAACGATTCATGCGACACCTGGCTGGCGCGACCGCGTTCCGCTGTGCAAGGCTCGCCCGCATCCACCGACCGCCAGGAGCGCCAGATGCCCCGCTTCGCCGCCAACCTCAGCATGCTCTACCCCCGCCACGACTTCCTCGAACGCTTCGCCGCCGCCGCGGCGGACGGCTTCGAGGGCGTGGAGTACCTGTTCCCCTATGCCTACCCTGCGGCCGAACTGAAGGCCCGGCTGGACGACCACGGCCTGCGCCAGGTGCTGTTCAATGCCGCACCCGGCGACTGGGACAAGGGCGAGCGCGGCCTGGCCAGCCTGCCGGGGCGCGAGGCCGAATTCCGCCGCGCCATCGCCCAGGCCATCGACTATGCCCAGGTCCTCGGCAACCGCCACATCCATGTCATGGCCGGACTGCTGCCGGCCGGCGCCGACCGCATCCGCCACCGCGAGACCTACCTCGACAACCTCGCCCATGCCGCCCGCGAAGCCGCCGGCGCCAGGCTGACGGTGCTCATAGAGCCGATCAACAACCGCGACATGCCGGGCTTCTTCCTCACCCGCCAGGACGACGCCCAGGCCATCTGCCGCGAGGTCGGCGCGGACAACCTGCAGGTGCAGTTCGACTGCTACCACTGCCAGATCGTCGAGGGCGACCTGGCCACCACCCTGCGTCGCGACATCGGCAATATCGGCCATGTCCAGATCGCCGGGGTACCCGACCGCCACGAGCCGGATGACGACAACGAAGTGAACTACCCCTACCTGTTCGAGCTACTCGACCGGCTCGGCTACCAGGGCTGGATCGGCTGCGAGTACCGTCCGCGCGGCGACACCTCGGCAGGCCTGGAATGGCTGCGGCGCTGGCGCGCTACTCGACGCGACGGATGATCGGCTCCAGCGCGTCCAGGCGCTCGCGGGCGGCCAGCCAGTCGCGCACTTCCGCGCACCACTGTTCTTCCTTCAGCACCGCGCGTGCACGGGTCAGCACTCGCGGCCAGGGACGGTCGTCGAACAGGCGCAGCAGCACCTGGTTGAGCTGTTCGCTATCCAGCGGCCGGCGTCCACGGCGCACCGGCGCGTCGACCCGCTGCGCCAGCGATTGCAGCACCCGTTCGCGCTGTGCCGTATCCACCGGCATCGGCTGCTCGTCGTAGGCGCAGAGCACCAGGATCTCCGGCGCGACGTTCTCCAGCAGGCCGGCGCGCAGCCGGCAGTGGCCATCGAGGATCACGCAGGCATCCAGGCAGTTCAGGCGCAGCGCCAGCACCGGCGGCAGCTCGCCTTCGCGGGCCTTCTTGCGCCACCACTTGACCCGCCCCTCGTCATCCTCGACCCGGCGCAGGGCGATCAGGGC
The DNA here is from genome assembly GCF_037574965.1 of Pseudomonas sp. KBN12P06040. Classification (NCBI taxonomy): domain Bacteria; kingdom Pseudomonadati; phylum Pseudomonadota; class Gammaproteobacteria; order Pseudomonadales; family Pseudomonadaceae; genus Pseudomonas; species Pseudomonas sp. KBN12P06040. Next base: position 646,839 of record NZ_JBBELS010000001.1, on the reverse strand, counting down.
GTCGTTGTCGCGCCCCCACCAGTCGAGCCACTGCACCCAGTCGTCGTCGAGGACCTTCTCCAGGCTGTAGAAGCGCCAGTCCGGCAACAGTGCGTCGCGCCCGACGCTGCGGTAGCGCCAGCGTTCCAGCACCCGTTCGCGCGGATCGTGGCTCTGCGGTGGCTGCCAGGCGGGCACCTGCTCGGCGAGCGACAGGCGCAGCAACCAGCGCCCGGCCTCCAGGCAACTGCCCGGGCTGGCGCGCAGGGCCTCGACGAAATGCCGGCTCCAGGCCTTGTAGCGGGCCTCGCCGCGCAGGCCGCGCAAGGCTTCCAGGGTCGGCGAGTCGATGGGCGGCACGCTGGCCTGCGCCGGGCTCGCCGCGACCAGGCTCTTCACCAGCCAGATGCCATCGTGGTACGGCAACTGGGTGGCCCAGAGCAGCGGCTGATCGCCGCGCATCAGACGGATGCGGGCCTGGCCGCCGGATTGCAGATGAAGGAAAGAGGGCGCCCGATGGGCGCCCTCCACCTGGACCGCGAGGCCCAGCCATTCGCCATTGGCGGGGCTTTCGAGGTCCCGCCAGTAGAGCGTGTGCATCAGTCTTCCAGCAGCTCCTCGGCCACCGCCAGGACGTTGTCCAGGGTGAAGCCGAAGTGCTCGAACAGCGCCGGGGCCGGAGCCGACTCGCCGAAGCTGGTCATGCCGATGATGCGCCCGTCGAGACCGACGTACTTGTACCAGTAGTCGGCATGGGCGGCCTCGATGGCGATGCGCGCGCCGACTTCCACCGGCAGCACGGACTGCTTGTAGGACTCGTCCTGCTGCTCGTAGACGCTGGTGCATGGCATCGATACCACGCGGACCTTGCGGCCCTGCTCGCTGAGCTTATCGTAGGCCTGCACGGCCAGGCCGACTTCCGAACCGGTGGCGATCAGGATCAGTTCCGGCTCGCCGGCGCAGTCCTTCAGCACGTAACCGCCGCGGGCGATGTCGGCCACCTGGGCGACGTCGCGCGCCTGGTGCGGCAGGTTCTGGCGGGAGAAGATCAGCGCGGACGGACCGTCGGCACGCTCGATGGCGTGCTTCCAGGCCACCGCCGACTCGACCGCGTCGGCCGGGCGCCAGGTGTCCAGGTTCGGGGTCAGGCGCAGGCTGGCCAGTTGTTCGATCGGCTGATGGGTCGGGCCGTCCTCGCCGAGGCCGATGGAGTCGTGGGTGAACACGTAGAGCACGCGCTGCTTCATCAGTGCGGACATGCGCACGGCGTTGCGCGCGTATTCCATGAAGATCAGGAAGGTCGCACCGTAGGGAATGAAACCGCCGTGCAGGGCGACGCCATTCATGATCGCGCTCATGCCGAATTCGCGCACGCCGTAGAACACGTAGTTGCCGGCGGCGTCGTCGGCGCTGACGCCCTTGCAGCCCTTCCACAGGGTCAGGTTGGAGCCGGCCAGGTCGGCGGAACCGCCGAGCAGCTCCGGCAGCAGCGGGCCGAAGGCGTTCAGCGCGTTCTGGCTGGCCTTGCGGCTGGCGATGGTCTCACCCTTGTTGGCAACATCGGCGACGTAGGCCGCGGCCTTCTCGGCGAAGTCGGCCGGCAGCTCGCCCTTCAGGCGGCGCAGCAGTTCGGCGGCCAGTTCCGGATGGGCGGCCTGGTAGGCGGCGAAACGCTTGTTCCACTCGGCTTCCTGGGCGGCGCCGGTTTCCTTGGCGTCCCACTCGGCGTAGATCTGCGCCGGGATTTCGAACGGAGCGTGCTCCCAGCCCAGCGCGGCGCGGGTCGCGGCGATCTCGTCGGCACCCAGCGGCGCGCCGTGGCACTCTTCCTTGCCCTGCTTGTTCGGCGAGCCGAAGCCGATCACGGTCTTGCAGCAGATCAGGGTCGGCTGGTCGCTCTTGCGGGCGGTATCGATGGCGGTCTTGATCTCGTCGGCGTCATGCCCGTCGACGTTGCGGATCACTTGCCAGCCATAGGCCTCGAAGCGCTTCGGGGTGTCGTCGGTGAACCAGCCGTGGACCTCGCCGTCGATGGAAATGCCGTTGTCGTCGTAGAAGGCGATCAGCTTGTTCAGGCGCAGGGTGCCGGCCAGCGAGGCGACCTCATGGGAAATGCCTTCCATCATGCAGCCGTCGCCGAGGAAGGCGTAGGTGTAGTGGTCAACCACCGCGTGGCCGTCGCGGTTGAACTGGGCGGCCAGGACCTTCTCCGCCAGCGCCATGCCCACCGCATTGGCGATGCCCTGGCCGAGCGGGCCGGTGGTGGTCTCGACGCCGGCGGTGTAGCCGTACTCCGGGTGGCCCGGGGTGCGCGAGTTGAGCTGGCGGAAGTTCTTCAGGTCCTCGATGCCGAGGTCGTACCCGGTGAGGTGCAGCAGGGAGTAGATCAGCATCGAGCCGTGGCCGTTGGACAGCACGAAGCGGTCGCGGTTGGCCCACTGCGGGTTGCTCGGGTTGTGCTGCATGTAGTCGCGCCAGAGGACCTCGGCGATATCGGCCATGCCCATCGGGGCGCCCGGGTGGCCGCTGTTGGCTTTCTGCACGGCATCCATGCTCAGTGCACGGATGGCATTGGCTCGCTCACGACGGCTGGGCATCGCAATTCTCCTACGGGGGTTGCTGGTCGGAAGACCAGGAGTGAAAAAAAGGGCGCCATTTTCGCCCACCGAAGGCCCAAGGGGCAATGACAGATCGGCAGGGGGACAGTATGTCGCTGCCGACCGGTTTTGCCAGAAGCCTGGCGCAGCCGGATTGCAATTGCGCGACGGCCACCCGTCATCAATATCAAAAATTTTTGATACAGGCATTGCCGGGGTTCGGACCCGGTACTAGACTGCGCCTCCATGAGCCTTCGCGTGCCTTCGATACGACCAGACGACTACGACCCGCTCGCCGCGCTGTGCAAGGCGGCTGGCGACTCGCTGCGACTGAACGTGTTGCGCGCCCTGGCCAACGATTCGTTCGGCGTGCTGGAGCTGGCGCAGATCTTCGCCATCGGCCAGTCGGGCATGAGCCACCACCTCAAGGTGCTGGCCCAGGCCGGGCTGGTGGCGACGCGCCGCGAAGGCAACGCGATCTTCTACCGACGTTCGCTGCCCCTGGCCGAACGCACCGGCGGCGCGCTGCACGCGGCGCTGCTGGAGGAAGTGGACGAACGGGCGCTACCCGACGACGTGCGGGCGCGGATCGATGCCGTGCACGCCCAGCGCGCGGCGGTCAGCCAGGACTTCTTCGCCCGCGCGGCGGACAAGTTCCAGGCCCAGCAGGACCTGATCGCAGGACTGCCGCAATACCGTGAGAGCGTGTTGGCCTTGCTCGACGCACTGGCCTTCGCCCCCGGCGCCACGGCGCTGGAGGTCGGCCCGGGGGACGGCGGGTTCCTGCCGGAACTCGCCAGGCGTTTCCGCCAGGTCACGGCGCTGGACAACAGCGCGGCGATGCTGGAACTGGCGCGCCAGCGCTGCAAGGAAGAAGGATTGGGCAACGTCCGCCTGGAATTGGCCGATGCCCTGCAGGATGCCGCCGAACCGGCCGATTGCGTGGTGCTGAACATGGTCCTGCACCACTTCGCCGCGCCGGCGGAGGCGCTGAAACAGTTGGCCCGCCTGGTCCATCCGGGCGGCAGCCTGCTGGTGACGGACTTGTGCCGGCACAACCAGGGCTGGGCCAGGGAGGCCTGCGGCGACCTCTGGTTGGGTTTCGAACAGGAGGACCTGGCCCAGTGGGCCGACGCCGCAGGGCTCACGCCCGGCGAGAGTCTTTACATTGGTTTACGCAATGGCTTCCAGATCCAGGTCCGGCACTTCGCCAGGGATGCATCCGAAAGCCGCCTCACCCACCGGTAATGTAGGAACCGATTGATGAGCGAATATTCCGTTTTCACCTCCGAGTCCGTGTCCGAAGGCCATCCGGACAAGATCGCGGACCAGATCTCCGACGCGGTGCTGGACGCCATCATCGCCAAGGACAAGTACGCTCGCGTGGCATGCGAAACCCTGGTCAAGACCGGCGTGGCGATCATCGCCGGTGAAGTCACCACCTCCGCCTGGGTCGACCTGGAAGAGCTGGTGCGCAAGGTCATCATCGACATCGGCTACGACAGCTCCGACGTCGGCTTCGATGGCGCCACCTGCGGCGTGCTGAACATCATCGGCAAGCAGTCGGTGGACATCAACCAGGGCGTCGACCGGGCCAAGCCGGAAGACCAGGGCGCCGGCGACCAGGGCCTGATGTTCGGCTACGCCAGCAATGAGACCGACGTGCTGATGCCGGCGCCGATCTGCTTCTCCCACCGCCTGGTCGAGCGCCAGGCCGAGGCGCGCAAGTCCGGCCTGCTGCCATGGCTGCGCCCGGACGCCAAGTCCCAGGTGACCTGCCGCTACGAAGGCGGCAAGGTGGTCGGCATCGATGCGGTGGTGCTGTCCACCCAGCACAACCCGGAAGTCTCCTATAACGACCTGCGCGACGGCGTGATGGAGCTGATCATCAAGCAGGTGCTGCCGGCCGAGCTGCTGCACAAGGACACCCAGTTCCACATCAACCCGACCGGCAACTTCGTGATCGGCGGCCCGGTCGGCGACTGCGGCCTGACCGGACGCAAGATCATCGTCGACTCCTACGGCGGCATGGCCCGCCACGGCGGCGGCGCGTTCTCCGGCAAGGACCCGTCCAAGGTCGACCGCTCCGCCGCCTACGCCGGCCGCTACGTGGCGAAGAACATCGTCGCCGCCGGCCTCGCCGAGCGTTGCGAGATCCAGGTTTCCTACGCCATCGGCGTGGCCCAGCCGACCTCGATCTCGATCAACACCTTCGGCACCGGCAAGGTCAGCGACGAGAAGATCGTGCAACTGGTCCGCGAGCACTTCGACCTGCGCCCGTACGCGATCACCAAGATGCTCGACCTGCTCCACCCGATGTACCAGCCGACCGCGGCCTACGGCCACTTCGGTCGTCATCCGTTCGAGCTGACCGTGGACGGCGATACCTTCACCGCGTTCACCTGGGAGAAGACCGACAAGGCCGCTCTCCTGCGCGACGCCGCCGGCCTCTGAGCGACCGCGCGATGAAAAAGCCCCGCTTCGGCGGGGCTTTTTCGTTTCCGGCAGGCTCAGCGCATGCGGAAGGCTTCCTGGTGGAACAGCCGCAGCGGCATGCCCTGCCGGCGCAGATCGCGGCGCAGGCTGTCGGCCAGCCCCTGCGGACCGCAGAACCAGACGCTCGGCCAGCGTCCTTCGGCGCTCTTCAGCACGCCCAGTTGCGCCGCCTGCGGCTTGCCCTGCTCGTCGCTATAGCGGATGTGCAGGGTCACGCTGGGCAAGCGTTCGCAAAGCTCGCGCAAGCGCCCGGCGAACAGCGCTTCCTGGGAATTGCGCACGCAATAGTGCAGCTCCACCGACGGCGCGCTTTCCGGCGCGGCCTGCAGCGACTCCAGCCAGGCGATGAACGGCGTCACGCCGATCCCGGCGGCGACCCAGACCTGCCGCCCGGCCAGGCCACGGCGGAAGTCGAAGCAGCCGTATGGCCCCTCCACCTCGACCCTGGCGCCGACCTCCAGGTTGTCCTGCAGGCGCCGGGTGTAGTCGCCCAACGCCTTAATGCTGAAGCGCACCTCGCCGCAGCCGCGGTCGGCGCTGGCGATGGTGAACGGATGGGCACCCTCCAGGCGGTCGCAGGTGAGAAAGGCGAACTGCCCGGCCCTGTGCGACCAGTCGCCCTGCAGCCGGCAGGTCACCTCGAGCAGGCTTTCGCCGTGCCGCTCGACGGCGGTGACCACGCCCGCATGGCGGCGCGCGCGACCGATCCGCCCGCTCAGAGACAACAGTGCGCAGGCCGAACCGAGCAGAGCGCAGGCCGCCACCAGCCAACCGGCCGGCTGGCTCCAGTAGCTGGCCGGGGCGAGCACCACGGAATGGAAGGCCAGTACCAGGTAGACCAGGGCCAACGCCTTGTGCACATAACGCCAGAGGTGATACGGGAAGCGCTGCCAGAGAGTGATCAGCAGCATCCCGCCGAGAATCCACGCCGACCATTCACCCAACTCCTTGGCCGAGCCACGGAAGACATCGAGGAAGGTTTCCACCCGCGGGCCTTTCACCGGTTTGCCGACGATACCCGCCAGCCAGGGACCGGCCAACTCCAGCAGGTAGTGCAACAGGCCTAGGACGATGGCCAGGATGCCCGCCCACTTGTGCAGGCGGTACATGCGGTCGAGCCCGTCCAGCGGCTTCTCCAGCCAGACCGGACGCACCGCCAGCAGCATGATCAACGACATCAGGGCGAAGGACGCTACCCCGGTAAGCAGGATCGCCTGCTTGCGCACCACCCAGATATCCAGGCTCGCCGGCGGATCGACGGCCAGCGTCAGGCCCCAGGCCGCCAGCGCGGCGGCGAGAACTCCCCATAACAGTTTCATTGGCACCACTCCCCGACAGAACGCGCGAATCGCTGGAATGAACCCTGCGCGTCCAGTCTTAATTGTCCCTTAACTTCATGGGGGAATTAGCGAGGCCAGCGAGGTTTTCCCGCACAGCCATGACCTGCGTCAATCGTTGTCGGCCTTCAACCCCGGGGTGGGTGGAGCTATGCTGGTCCGCCGCGCCTACCGCCGAGCCGTGCCATGAAGATCCGCCTGCTGTCCGACCTCCACCACGAACATTTCGACGGGCGACGCCAACTGCCAGAGGTCGAGGCCGACGTGGTGGTGCTGGCCGGCGATATCCACAGCCACCTGGAAGGCCTGCACTGGGCCCGCGAGACCTTCGCCGACAGCGAGATCGTCTACGTCGCCGGCAACCATGAGTTCTACTCCTCGGAAATGACCGACCTGACCCAGGCGATGCGCAATATCGCCCGGGCGCTGGAGATCCACTTCCTGGAAAACGACGAAGCACGGATCGGCCCGGCGCGCTTCCTCGGCGCCACCCTGTGGACCGACTTCCAGCTCTATGGCGCGGACGGCTATGCGCCCGCCCATGAGCTGGCCCTGCAATCGATGCCGGACTTCAGCTGCATCGACTGGTTCGGCGGCGACTTCACCCCCGAGCAGAGCATCGCCCTGCACCGAGCCTCGCGCGACTGGCTCGCCGAACAGCTGGCGCGGCCCCACGACGGCCCGACGCTGGTGGTCAGCCACCACGCGCCCAGTGCGCTGTCGATCCCGCCGCAGTTCGTCGGCAACCCGCTCTCGCCAGCCTTCGCTTCCAACCTCGACGAACTGGTGGCGCAGGCCGACTACTGGCTGCACGGTCACGTCCACGATGCCCTCGACTACCGCATCGGCCGGGCACGGGTGCTGGCCAATCCGGGCGGCTATCCCCACGAGAGAGGCGGGTTCCGTCCGGAATTCGTCTTCGAGGTCTGAGCCTCAGCGCGGCAACTGGCTGAAGAAGCGCCAGATTTCCACTGGCGCGTCCAGTTCCGGGTCGCTCTTGCCGAGAATCCGCGGGAAGCGATAGTCCGGCTGCGCCAGCACGTGGCCGGCGCCATGCACGCTGAGCAGCTCCACCGGCGGATGGCCGTCTTCCTGCCAGCGCTGGCGCTCGGTCCAGACCGGGCCGGGACGGGTCAGCGGCGCCACGTCCGGCGGCGCTGCGATGCCGTTCAGGCCGGCCCACCAGCGTGCCGAGTCCAGGGTCGAGCGTACCGCGCCCCGGTCGCCGAAGCCGAACAGGCTGACCTTGCCGCCGAGATAGGGATTGATCGGATCGCGCGTGCCGTTGATCAGCAACGCAGCGGTCGGCCGCTCGACCGGCCGACAGGCATCGTTCTCCGTGGTCGGCAGGCTCGCCGCCACCGTTGCGATCGCCGCCGGCAACCCCGGTGCTTCGGCGGCCAGGCGGAAAGCCATCTGGCCGCCATTGGAGTAGCCGGCGACATATACCCGCTGCGGATCGACGCGGTATTCCTGGGCCAGCCGCGCCACCAGCGCGCGGAGGAAAGCCACGTCATCGACGTCACGCAGCCGCGCCGAATAGCTGGCGGCCTTGCGGCAATCGTTCCAGTGGCCCTCGAAGCCGTCCGGGTAGGCCACCAGGAAACCTTCTTGCGCCGCCAGCCGGTCGAAGCCGTAGCCGCTGATGCGGCGCATCTGCGCGCCGTCGCCCCGTGAGCCGTGCAGCACCACCAGCAACGGCGCTCCCTCGGTCACGCCCGGCGGCACGTAGAGCAGGTAATGCCGGCGCAGGCCCGCGACCTTCAGGCTCGAGTCCTCGCTGTGGCCGGCCAGCGCGGGGGTGCGCAGGGCCTCGTCCTGCAGCCACCACCAGGCGCCGGCGAGCAGCGCCAGGACCAGCAGCAGGATAAGCGTGCGAACCAGGCGGATCAGCGTACGCATCGCGGTTCTCCCGTTCTCGGCGTCTTCGGACAACGTTAGGCCGGGTTGCGCCGGAATGCCCGAACCATGGCCCTTCTCCAGAGACCCCGGGGCGGCGTACTTTGCTCCCGGACAACCACAACCGTGCCGTTTGCTGGCACACTTGCGCCTTTGTCACGCCGGCTGCCGCCTGCCTCATCCGCCTGCCAGGACGCTCGGCCGAGCCGTCGTCCGGCAACCGCACCGGCCGTTCGATCAAGGAGCCAACCGATGTCCATTCGTCCTTCACTGCCGCTGGCCGGGCTGCTGCTCGCCGTCTCCCTGCCGCTCTCCGCCGCCCAGCCGGGCACCATCAAAGGCGCCCCGCTCAGCGGTTGCGCCGCCAAGCAGGCCGCCATCGAGGCGAAGCTGGAAACGGCCCGTTCGTTCGCCAACGAAGGCCAGGTGGCCGGCTTGGAAAAGGCCCTCTCCGAGGTCAAGGAACACTGCACCGAAGCCGGCCTGCTGAGGGAGAACAAGCAGAAGGTGATCGACAGCGAGCGCGAGGTCAGCGAACGCGAGAAGGATTTGCGCAAGGCCATGGGCAAGGGCGATCCGGAGAAGATCGAGAAACGCAAGGCCAAGCTGGCCGAGGCCCGCGCCGAACTGGAAGAGGCCAAGAAAGGCCTGGAACAGGCCCAGGCACAGTAGGACACCAGGTACCGCCCTACGCCTCGCGCCTCCCACGTAAGGCGTATGACACCCACGGCGTTACCCGCCATCCGCGCCGCAGCGGGACACCAGGTGCCGCCCAGCGCTGCCGCAACGGCGAATGAGCGCCAGCGCTCATTCGCCCTACCCCTCGCGCCTTCCAGGCAGGGCGTATGACGCCCGGTCCGGCCTCAGAGCGCGCGGAATTTCTTGTGGCAGGCTTCGCAGGCGTCTTCCACCGCGGCGAAGTCCTTGCGCACGCCATCCGGGGTCGGCGTGGCCTGGCGAGTGTTGTCCTGGAGACGGTTCATCGCGTCGATGAAGACCTGGGTGGCGGCCTTGAACTCCTGCTGGCGCTGCCAGACCTCGTCCTTGGCGCGGGTGTCCTCGCCCTCCTCGCCGGCCTTGGGACTGGGGAAGTACTGCCAGGGCTGGTCGGCCAGTTGGTGCAACTTCGCCGATCCGGCGCGGAACTTCTCCGCGTCGAAGGGCAGGCGTCCGCGGAGCATCCCGCCCATGTCCTCGCTGGTCCGTAGCATTTCCTTGAAGATCGCCTGGCGCTTGGCCTCGGGCGAATTGGGATCCATACGGTGACAGCCGCTCAGGGCGACGCCGGCCAGCAGCACGACGAGCAGGGACTTCAGCTTCATGGCAAGGCTCTTTTTTCAGGGTCGATCACGGAAGCGGCGGATTATCCGCCGCCACCGCCGATTGATCCAGAGCCGCGCGCCCGCACTGCGGCCATAGGCCGCAGCGGGCTGCTCAGGCGGAAACCACGAAGAACGCGGCGATGAGCAGCATGCCGACGAACCAGACCAGCGAGCGCAACGGCCCCCAGTCGGCGAGGTAGCAGATGACGTAGAGCAGGCGACTGGTGATCCAGGCAATGGCCAGGCTATCCAGGGTCGCCTGCGAAGCGTTGCCGACCAGATGGGCGATGATCACCGCCGCGGCGAACGCCGGGGTCACCTCGAAGGCGTTCAACTGGGCGTTGTTGGCACGCCGGCGGAAGCCTTCGAGCGAACCGAGGAACGCCCGCGGGTCGGCGTTGGCCCGACCGCCGTAGCCCTCCCCGCCGAACTTGGCGATGGAGGTACAGACGTAAGGCAGGAAGATCGCGATCAGCACGCACCAGAAAGCGATGGTCATGGCAGTTCCTTGTAGTTGTGGAACTGCAACTCAAGCTGGCGCCGCTCGTTCTGTAAAGGCACAGCTCCTTCAGAGCTTCATCAGCAGCATTCCGGCCAGCACCAGGCCGCACGCCAGCAGGCGTGGCAGTCCGAACGGCTCGTTGAGGAAGCGCATGCCGAACAGCACCGCCAGCAGCACGCTGGTCTCGCGCAACGCTGCCGCTTCGGCGATCGACCCCAGCTGCATGGCCCACAGCACCAGGCCGTAGCTGGCCAACACGCAGACCCCGACCGCCAGGCCGAGCTTCCACTCCAGCGCCCAGAAGCGGGCGAAGGCGCGGGTTCGCGCGCCGGCTGCGATCAGCGGGAACGGCAGGCCGGAGAGCAGCGTCAGCCAGACCAGGTAGTCCAGCGCCAACGGCCAGCGCTTCAGGGCGTTGCCGTCGCTCCAGGTGTATCCGCCGATGCACAGGCCGATCAGCAGCACCACCGGCAGGGTCCGCCAGGGCAGCCGCGAACCGCCGCCGCCCCAGAGCAGGCAAAGCATGCCGAAGGGAATCAACAGGATGCCGAGGATCTGCCGGCCGCTGAGCTGCTCGCCGCCGAACGCCAGGGTCAGGCCCAGCACCACCAGCGGCGACAGCCCGCGCATCAGCGGATAGACCAGGCCCAGGTCGCCGACCTTGTAGGCCTCGATCAGCAGTACCCGGTAGAGCAGTTGCAGGACGGTGGCGCCGAGCAGCCAGGGCCAGACTTCGGCCGGCGGCAGGCTGACGAAGGGCAACAGCAGGATGGCGCAGAGCACGCCGACCACGTCCATGCAGGCGACGACCAGCAAGCGGTCGCTGCTGAACTTGACCAGGGTGTTCCAGGTGGCGTGGAGAACGGCGGCGCACAGCACCAGGCTGGTGGCTAGCATGATGGTCCTTTTGGTATAGACCAAGATAGTCTATCCCGGCGGAGCCTCCAGATGCTCACCCCGTTGCGGCGTTTTTCCCTGAAAGCTCCTACGAAAGCGGAGAAACATGCAGCAGACATCGTTACGTCAAACGGCTTAATCTTCGGGCAATCCTGATGGACTACCATCGGCCAGCGCCGCACAGTGCCGGCCCGGCCTCCCTTATCAACGACACAGGAATCCCTGCCTTGAGCGCTCTCCTCAAGCCCCTCGACAACCGCTTGTTCTGGCCCGCGGTCGCCATCGGCGGCCTGCTGATCCTCGCTTTCGTCCTCTACCTCCAGCACGTGCGCGGCTTCGCGCCCTGCTCGCTGTGCATCTTCATTCGCCTGGACGTGCTCGGCCTGGTGCTCGCCGGGATCGTCGGCAGCCTCGCCCCGCGTTCGCGGATCGCCGGCGGCATCGCCGCGCTGGGCATGCTCGCCGCCAGCCTGGGCGGGATCTACCACGCCTGGTCGCTGGTCGCGGAAGAGAAACTGGCTGCCCAGGGCATGGGCAGTTGCAAGATGTTCATGGGCTTCCCCGAATGGATACCGCTGGACACCTGGCTGCCGCAGGTCTTCCAGCCCGAGGGGCTGTGCGGCGAAGTGGTCTGGACCCTGCTCGGCCAGTCCATGGCGGTCTGGTCGCTGGCGCTGTTCGTGTTCTGCCTGCTGGCCCTGGCGGCCAAGCTGGCGTTCGGCCGCCGCACCGCCTGACAGCGCCGATATCCGTGCCGGCACAAGGAACGTGCTGGCCATTGGCTGGTCTACAATCGAGCTTTCTCAACCCGGATGAGTACCACCATGCCTCGATTCCTCAGAAATGCCCTCCTTCCCGTCCTCGCCCTGCTGCTCAGCGGCTGCGGCTACAACGCCATGCAGGCCGGCGACGAACAGGTGAAAGCCGCCTGGTCGGAAGTGCTCAACCAGTACCAGCGGCGCGCCGACCTGGTGCCCAACCTGGTCAGCACGGTGAAGGGCTATGCCTCCCATGAGGCGTCGGTCCTGACCCAGGTCACCGAGGCCCGGGCCAAGGTCGGCAGCGTGCAGCTGAACGCCGACCAACTGGACGACGAGCAGGCCGTGCAGCGCTTCCAAAAGGCCCAGGGCGAACTGAGCTCGGCGCTTTCGCGCCTGCTGGTAGTCACCGAGAACTACCCGCAACTGAAGGCCGACGGCCTGTTCAAGGACCTGCTGACCCAACTGGAAGGCACCGAGAACCGCATCGCCGTCGCTCGCGGCCGCTACGTCAAGTCGGTACAGGAATACAACGTGCTGCTGCGCCAGTTCCCCGGCGTGATCACCGCCAAGCTGTTCGGCTACAAGCCCAAGGCGAACTTCAGCGTGGAAAACGAAGCGGCCATCTCCACCGCGCCGAAAGTCGATTTCGGCAACCCGCAACCGGCGCAGTAAGCCATGCGCCGGCTGCTACTGGGCGCCGGGCTGCTGCTCGCCAGCCTGGTCGCCTGGGCCGATGTGCCACCGATACCCGCGCTGACGGCGCGGGTCACCGACCTCACCGCGACCCTTTCCGGCGACCAGCGCCAGCACCTGGAGCAACAGCTCGCCGCCCTGGAAGCCAAGAGCGGCGCGCAGCTCGCGGTGCTGCTGGTCCCGACCACCGGCGACGATTCCATCGAGGAGTACGCGGTGCGTACCTTCGAGAAATGGAAGCTGGGCCAGAAGAAGGTCGACGACGGCGTCCTGCTGCTGGTGGCGAAGAACGACCGCACCCTGCGCATCGAGGTCGGCTACGGCCTGGAAGGGGCCATCACCGACGTCCAGGCCGGGCGGATCATCAGCGAGCAGATCACGCCGCAGTTCCGCCAGGGCAATTTCTATGGCGGCATCCAGGCCGGCGTGGACAGCCTGGTGCAACTGATCGATGCCGAGAAGAACCCGGACAGCGCGACCGCCAGCGCTCCCGTCGACGCCTTGCCGGCGGTTCCCGAGGCCACGCCGCCGCGGGCCTTGCCGGCACCGGTCGACGAGGGTGAGGTGTATGACAGCGCCCCGCCGGAGCCGAAGAAGAAGAGCGGCCTGAGCGGACAGCTCTGGGGCAATCCGGTCTACCTCGGTGTCTATGTGGCGGTCCTGCTCGCCGTGGCCCTGCTCGGACGCCTGCTGCCGTTGCAGTGGATGCGGCGGCGCAGCATCGGCCGCTTCCTGCTTTGCAGCGCGGCGGTCGCCGGCCTGGCCTGGCTGTTGAGCATGGGCCTGTGGCAGAACGTCGACCGCGCGGCGGACGACAGTCTCGGCGTACTGGCCCCGACCCTGTTCATCTACGCCCTGTTCCTGCTTCCCGGCGAAGTGCTGATGGCCATTCTCAGCGCCATCCTCAATAGTCGCGGCGGCGGTGGGGGAGGCGGCAGCGGCGGTGGCAGCATCTTCCGCGGTGGCGGCGGCTCCAGCGGCGGCGGCGGCGCCTCCGGACGCTGGTGACGAAAAGCCCGAGGCCTGTGCCTCGGGCTTTTTTCATCGGTCGGCGACGGTTCTCGCCGATGCCGGAAGTCTTCGCGCAACGGGCGACGCCAGCCTTTCCCCGGCGTTATCCGGCAAACGACAGGGTAACTCGCCTCGTCAGGCGTATACCCAGAGCACCCTGACCGGCGCCTGGCTGCGGTTGGCATAGCGGCTGCGCATATGGCTGGGAATCTGGAAACCGTCGCCGGCCTGCAGGCGCAGCTCCTCGTCCTCCAGCCACAGGGTCAGCTCGCCTTCGAGCACGTAGCCGCCCTGCTCCGAGCTGTCCAGCAGGTCGCGCTCGCCGCTGTCGGCACCCGCTTCAAGGCAGGTTTCGAGCATGAAGAAGGCACCGCCAAGACGCGGCGACACCAGGTTGTCGCTGGCGCCACGAGCGTAGGCCAGGGTCCGACGCTCGCCCGGACGGGTCACCCAGGGCGAGGCCTGGGTCTTCGGCGAGCAGAAGAAGTAGGTCGCCGGCACCCCGAGCACCTGGCTGATGGCGACCAGGTCGTCCACCGCCGGCCGCGACAGGCCGCGCTCGACCTGGGAGACGAAGCCCACCGAACGGCGAATGCCGTCGGCCAGCGCCTGCAGGGTGATGCCCTTGCGCTTGCGCAATTCGCGCACCAGGCTGGCGATCTCCGCCAGGTCGTCGGCTACTTCGCTCATCTCGGCTCCGGGCCCTCTCAGAACAGGTCGCGCAAACGGTAATACGCTTTGCCCAGGGCTTCCAGCGGCGCGGCGAAGCGCTGGCCACCGGGAAACTTCGGATTGCGCAGACGCTGGTAGAGCGCCAGGGTCTCGTCGTCGCCGAGCAGCGCGTCGCTGACCGCCCTGGCCGCCGCCAGACTCGGCAGCACGCCGTGGCCGGAGTAGCCTTGCAGCCAGTAGCGGTTGCCCTGCCGGCCGATGTCCGGGGTGCGCCGCATGCTGCAGTCGATATGCCCGCCCCAGGCGTATTCCAGCGCCACCCCGCGCAACTGCGGGAACACCCGTTCGAGATAGGGCCGGGTGGCGGCGCGGATGTCGCTGGGCATGCCGCCCAGGTAGGTGCAGCCGCCGCCGAACAGCAGGCGGTGGTCCGGGGTCAGGCGGAAGTAGTCGAGGACGAACTGGTTGTCGGTCACGCAGCAGTTGCGCGGCAGCAACGACTTCGCCCGTTCCTCGCCGAGCGGCTCAGTGGCGACCTGATAGGTGCCCACCGGCAGCATCCGTTGCAACAGCTCGCTGTCCAGCCCGTCGATGTAGGCGTTGCAGGCCAGCACCAGCGCCGCGCAGCGGATCTCGCCGTGCTCGGTACGGACCCGGTAGCCGTCGCCCTCCTCGCGATAGTTCAGGGCCCGGGTCCGCTCGTGGATACGCCCGCCGGCGCGCTCGATGGCGGCGGCCAGGCCGAACGCCAGCTTGAGCGGATTCAGGTGTGCGGCGTGGGGATCGTAGAGACCGGCAAGGTAGCGCTCGCTGGCGATCCATTCGGGCAACTCGTCCTTCGCCACGAAGCGTAGCCCCTCGTAGCCCCAGCGACGGTTGGCCTCGGCCTGCCAGTCGTAGAGCAGGCCGACCCGGCGCGGCAGGATCGCCGTCCATAGGTGGCCGACCCGGTAGTCGCAGTCGAAGCCATGTCGCTGCGGCAACTCGCGCATCTCGCCGGCCGCCCAGAGCATGCCGTCCCAGAGACGGCGTGCGCCTTCGTAGCCGAGGTCGGCCTCCAGCGGCGGCAGGTCGCTGGACCAGCCGGGCAGCGCCTGCCCGCCGTTGCGCCCGGAGGCCGCCCAGGCGATCCGGCTGGCTTCGATGACGCATACCTGGCGTCCGCCTTCGACCAGCCGCAGCGCCGTGTGCAAGCCGCTGAAACCGGCGCCGACCACCAGCACCTCGCAGTCGAGGTCGCCCTCCAGGGACTGGCGCGGCTGGATCAGTTCGGGATTGACGGCGGCGTAGTAAGTGCCGACATGCTCGTTGGATTGCAGGAACATCGCGACCTCCGTGAAATTATATTGGTTATTTTTCATGAAAAATAACACTTAAAATTTCACGACACCAGTCCCGAGCATTCGCAAACGGCCGGCAGGATGCCGTCGCGCACCAGCAGAGGCAGAGGGGCAAATATTCGAAAGGAGGCGGGAAGCCCCCCGCCAGAGCGAAACTGGCGAGGGGAACAGACGTGCGGACGGCGCGGCTCGCGCCGCGGAGAAAAGGTGCACGACCACGGGCGGGGGCATGCCGGGCGTGCTGCGCCAGTGTCGGCGCCGACGGGAGCGGGCGACAGGTACGAATGCACCAGCCGCCCTGGTGCATTCGTACCCTCTTCGTTTATTTGCGCCCGTTGCCGTTGCGCGGCTCCGGCGCGAATCCGCGTTCGCGTGCCCAGACGATGGCCTCGCCACGGCTGTGGACATCGAGCTTGGCGTAGATGGTCGCCACGTGGTTGCGCACGGTGTTCGGCGCCAGGCCCAGTTCCTTGGCGATCTCCTTGTCCGCCAGGCCCTGGCAGATGAGGTCGAACACCTCGCGCTCGCGCGCAGTCAGGTCGGCCAGTTCGGCGCCGGTGCCCGGCGCGTTGGCGCGGCGCACGTTGGCGAGCTTTTCGATCAGGGTGCGGCTGAACCAGGAAGCGTCCTGCATCACCGTCTCGATGGCGTGCACCAGCTCCATTTCGGTGCGCCGCCGGTCGCTGATGTCCAGCAAGGCCACCAGCACGCAGTCCTGCTCGTTGAGGCTCACCGCCTCGGCCGAGACCAGGCAGTCCAGGCCGTTGCGATCCTTGTGCTGCAGGCGCAGCTGGACGTTGCGCACGCTGCCGCTCTGCGCCAGCAGCTCGCCCAGGCGCTCGGCGCCGCCGTCCTGCCACAGCCCGCAGGCGACGGTGGACTCGCCGAGCAGTTCCTCGGCCTGGTAGCCGAAGGTTTCGCTGAAGGCCTGGTTGATGTCCAGCGCCTGCAGGTCGTCGCCGTACAGCACCAGGCTCGGCACCGGTGCCATGCGGAAGGCCTTGGCGAAGCGCTCCTCGCTCTTGCGCAGGGCCTCCTCGGCCTTCTTCCGCGGTTCGAGATCGGTGAAGGTGAAGAGCATGCAGGCCTCCTCGCCGACCTCTATCGGTTGCCCGGCGACCACCACGCACTTGCGTCCGCCCTCCGCCACCCGCAGGCTCGCCTCCATCTGCGGGATGGTCTCGCCGGCGCCCAGGCGTTCCACCGCCAGTTCGCGGCGCTCGGCCTGGTCGAGTACGTCCAGCTCGTACACCGAACGGCCGATCACCTGGTCGCGGGCATAGCCGGTCATTTCCAGGAAACCGACATTGACCTTCACGTAGCGGTAGTCGCTGAGCCGGCAGATCACCGCCGGCGCCGGGTTGGCATTGAAGGTCTTCTCGAAGCGCTGCTCGGCGCTGGCCCACTCGGTGGCGTCGTGGAGGATCAGCACCAGGCAGTCGGGCTTGTCCTCGGGGGTGGTCAGCACCAACCCGCGCACGCGGTGCACCCAGCGGGTGTCCTCGTCGGCGGCGGGAAACACTTCCACCACCACGTCGCTGAAGCACTCGCCAGCCACCAGGCGCTCGGCCGGGTACTGGCCCTCCTGCAGCGGATGATTGTTGCGGTAGCGCAGGCGAAAGCGCTCGCGATACTCGCCGGTATCGGCGCCCAGGCCTTGCAGCGAATCGACGCCGTGCATCGCCAGGGCCGCCTCGTTGGCCCAGAGGATGCGCTGGTCCGGCTCGATCAGGATCACCCCTTCGGTAAGACCGGCGATGATCTGCTGCAACTGGCGGCGGTCGGTATGGGTACGCAGTACCTGGTCGTTCATGCTGTTCCTCTTGGATGGAGCGATTTTCCGGGGGCAGCAAGGATGCCCGCCCGCCCTGACCGCGCACGCGTGACGATTGCACTAGCGGTGCTAGTGCATTTGCATCGCGAAACGATAGCGGAGGCACCCCTACCCTGGCGATACAGGAAGCAATGTCCGGGCGGGAAGCCCAGACGCCGCGCCGGCCGGGAGGCTACGCCGCCCCTCGGTCCCGAGGTCGTCGACGCATCCACCCGACTCGCCCTGCACGAGAAGAAAGCCCCATCCCCTTGCATGAGCGATGCGATGAGCAAGAACAAGCACCCCGATCTCGGCGAGATCCAGCGCAGCCTGAACCAGGCGCTGGAAGGCTACGACTGCCAGTGCCGGATGCACTACGACGGCACCGTCAGTATCAATGTCGCCGCCCGAGAGCACGACGAAACCTTCACCTTCGTCGGCATCCAGCCCGGCGAGCTGGACAACCCCACCCGCCTGCACCTGTTCGCCGAAAGCCTGCGTCGCGACCTGGCACTACTGGAGCCCTGGTTGGGAAAGCACGCAGCCTAGAATAAAAAAAGCGCCCCACAGGACCAAAACGACGTCCGGAGGCGCATGCGAGGACAGAGGAATCTTTCTGGCGATCAGGCCCGGCGTGCGATCTCCGCCGGCCGATGCGCCAGGTAATCGAGCAACAGGAACAGCACCGGCGCCACCTCGCGGCAATGCGCGACACCCTGGCGGATCCTCCCGGCGCTCTGCACCGCCCCTTCCCGTTGCAGGTCCTGCGGGCAGGCATCGAGCAGCGCCTCGATGCTCTCCGCGGTGCTTTCCAGGTGACATTGCAGGCCGATAGCCTGCTCGTTCCAGATGAAGCCCTGGTTGGCGCAGGCAGCCGAACCATAGAGCGGCACGCTGCCGACTGGCAGGTCGAAGGTCTCGCCGTGCCAGTGGAACGCCATCAGCCGTTCCGGCAGGCGCTCGCCCAGCGGCGAGCCCAGCGCCTGGCTGTACCTGTGCAGCGGCCACCAGCCGATCTCCGCCTGGCGTCCCGGGCGTACCGCAGCCCCCAGCGCCTGGGCCAGCAGCTGCGCGCCGAGGCAGATGCCAAGGACCTTCTTGCCGGCATCCAGCGCCGCGCGGATCAAACGCTTCTCCGCCACCAGCCAGGGATATTGCGCTTCGTCGTGGACGCTCATCGGCCCGCCCATCACCACCAGCAGGTCGAAGCTGTCCAGCGCAGGCAGGTGGGCGTCGGCGTAGAGGTAGCAGACGTGCTCGTGCTCGCAGTGGCGGCCGATCCAGTCGCCGATCCGCGCGCTGCCTTCGAAGGGAACGTGTTGCAATACCAGGGCGCGCATCAGGCCACCTCCTCGTGTCGGTTGGCGACCCGGGCCAGGGCCCGCTCCAGTCGCCGCAGCATTTCGTCGACGTTGGCCCGGCTCACCGTCAGCGCCGGGGAAAAACGCAGGCAGTGCGGCTGCGGCGCGTTGATCAGCAGGCCTTCGCCGAACGCCGCGCGAACCACCGCCGGCGCGCGCTGGCCGATCAGCGGCAGCCCCCAGAACAGTCCCTGGCCGCGCAGCGGACCATGCCCATAGCGACGCGCGACACGGGCCAGGCCATCGCGCAGGTGGGTGCCCTGCTCGCGCACCTGCTCCAGGAAACCCGGCTCCAGCACGGTATTCAGTACCGCCAGCCCGGCAGCGGTCATCAACGCGTTGCCGTGGTGGGTGCCAAGCTGGTCGCCCGGTTCGAAGCAACAGGCGTTGCCACGCGCCAGCAGCGCCGACAGCGGCACCCCGGCGCCGAGGCCCTTGCCGAGGGTAACGATGTCGGCGCGTACCCCGTACAGTTCCTCCGCCAGCAGCGCGCCGCAGCGGCCGATGCCGGTCTGCACCTCGTCGAGGATCAACAGGACGCCACGCTGCCGGCACAGCCGCTCGATGCCACGCAGGTAGTCGAGGGTCGCCGGGATCACCCCGGCATCGCCCTGCACCGGCTCCAGCATCACCGCCACCGTCTCTTCGTCGATGGCCGCGGCCATGGCGTCGAGGTCGTTGAACGGCACCCTGGCGAATCCCTCCAGGCCATGCTGCGCCGGCTTGCCACAAGCCGTCAGGGTGCCCGGGGTGCGTCCATGGATGCTGTTGACGGTGCTGACGATCCGTTGCGCGCCGCCGCGATGCAGGCGGCCCCACTTGCGCGCCAGGGCGATGGCCGCTTCGTTGGCCTCGGCGCCGCTGGTGAGGAAGTAGGCCTGGTCGCTGCCGGTCGCCAGGCACAGGCGCTGCGCCAATGCCAGCACCGGCCGGTTGAGCAGGCCGGGGCCGGCGCTGACCAGCTCCCGCGCCTGCCGGGCCAGGGCCTGGACCAGCACGCTGGGACTGTGGCCAAGGCAGTTCACCGCCAGGCCCTGGGTGAAGTCGAGGAAGGCACGTCCGTCGCTGTCCCACAGCCACGAGCCCTGGCCACGGACGAACACCTGTTCGGGCCGTTCCTGGGTGCGCATCAGGCGCAGGCTATCCAGCGCATCAGCCATCTTTCAGTTCCTCGGTCATGTACTCCACCGCCAGCAAGCGCACGCCCTGCGGCCCCTGTTCCAGCAGCCGGCGGCTTTCCCGGCGCGTTTCGATGCGCAGTTCGAAGCCGTCGCCGGCGGGGAAGCGCTGGCGCATCAGCTCGCGCACCTCGGCAAAGCGCGCGGCGCTCACCGTCATGCTGGCCAACAGCCGGCCGGACTGGCTCAGGGTGATCAGGTAGTCGCTCAAGAGGCATGCTCCCGGTAATCCGACGGCCCGTGCAGGCGCGGCCCCCAGTCTTCCACCACGCCGCTGGACAGGCGTTTCGCCGCTGTCTTGCGCCAACGCTGGGAGAGCGCGTCGCAGGCCATCATCTGGCGCAACCCGAGAGGCTCCAGGGGATCGCCGAAATACCACTGCAACAGGCGGGCGACGGTCAGTTCAGGGTAATGCCGCTGGACCAGCTTCAGCTGGTCCCCGGGAGTCACCATGCCGCTGCGCAGGACCCGATAGAACCAGCCGCAGCGGCCGCCGCTCTGCAATTCGTCGGGCAGCTCGGGAAGATTCCAGCGCTGGCCCTGGCGATAGCAGGGCGAACGCGGCTGGCTGACTTCCAGCAGGGCATCGCCCCAATGGAACTGGTCGCCGATGCAGACCTCGGCTTCGGTGATGCCGTAGGTCGAGATGTTCTCGCCGAACGCCGGCAGTTGCCAGCGGTTCAGCGGGTGGCGCTTGCGCCAGTAGCGGTAGTGCTCGGCGGGATAGTGATGGAGAGCGCGCTCGAGGCCGCCGTGGTGGCGGATGTCGGCCTGTTCGTCGCCGGGCAGGCCATCGTGGCCCAGCCAGAACTCCTGCTCGACCGGCAGCTTGTCGATCGCGCTGACCAATCCGCCCCAGGTTTCTTCGACTTTACCTATGAAAACACCGTTTACGACTATCTGCTCCATTGCTCCGCGACCACCCGATGTACCGCCAATGCAGCTAGACTAGTGCCTCACGCGGGACCCACTCCATTTCGATTTTCCAGTTTCATCGATAAGAACAGCTTATGGATTTTCGCCAACTCCGCTATTTCGTCGCGCTCTACGAAGAAGGCCACGTCGGCCGCGCCGCCGAACGCCTGGCCCTGTCGCAACCGGCCCTCTCGCAGCAGATCCGCCAGTTGGAGCAGAACCTCGACGTCTCGCTGTTCCAGCGCAGCGGCAAGCGCCTGCTGCCGACCGTCGCCGCCCACACCCTGTACAACCATGCGGTACCGCTGCTGGAGGGATTGGAAAGGGCCCGCGAGGCGATGCGCGTATTCCGCGGGCAGACCCCGCGCAGCCTGGCGATCGGCGTGCTGCAGACGGTCAACGCCAGCCTGGTGCCGTACATGGTCGAACGCCTGCATGCCGCGCAGCCGCACCTGCGGGTGCAGATCTACGAACTGTCGGGAATCGACATCGAGCGGCGCCTGCTCACCGGCAACCTGGACATCGGCATCGGTTTCCTGCCGCCGCGCCAGCCGGGCCTGCACAGCGTCGAGCTGTACGAGGACGAATTGCAGTTGGTGATCCCCGAGGAACACCCGTTGAAGGAATTCAGGAAGGTGTCCCTGGCCCAGGCCGCGGAGTTGCCGATGCTGCTGCTCGGCGAGGAGTTCCGTGCGCGCCAGATCTGGCAGGAGCAACTCGCCGCGATCGGCCGGCGGCCGCGGGTGCAGGCGGAACTGAACCACATGAGCGGGATTCTCGACAGCCTGCCGCAGACCCGCTTCGCCACCGTTCTACCGGGCAAGGCACGGCAGATGCACTCGAACCAGCGGCTGCTGTGGAAACCGCTCAGCGAACCGCGCATCCCGCTGAAGGTCGGCCTGGTCTACCGCGACGCGCAACGCCAGCACGCCAGCGTCGAGCTGCTGCGCTCGCTGCTGGAAGGCGTGGTCTGAGCGACGCGGTTTTCCTCGGGCAATAAAAAACCCCGCCTTTTGGGCGGGGTTTTGCAGACCTCTATCCTGACATCCGTGCTACGCCACCATCCATGGTGGATTCCCTGAGTTTCCGTATTGTCTTTGGCGCTTCCTGCGCAATGTCCTGACGGTTTGAAGATTACGCATCTCCGCGAGGGGGAGAAAGCAGCCAAAACCACCGCCGTTTGTAAGCCTTGGCTTACACGCTGTAATAGTTCCGCTCGCCGGACCGACGGCAACACCCAGCCGCCGGGAGCTTGCCGTGCGTCAAGATGATCTGCGCCGGGCCCGCTACAGTGGCCAGTCCCCTCATCATCGCGAGCCTTCCCAGCATGGAATTCCAGCGCGTCCACCAGCAGTTGCTGCAAAGCCACCACCTGTTCGAACCGCTTTCTCCCGTCCAGCTCCAGGAACTGCTCGCCAGCAGCGACCTGGTCAACCTCGACAAGGGCGCCTACGTGTTCCGCCAGGGCGAGCCGGCGCACGCCTTCTACTACCTGATTTCCGGCTGCGTGAAGATCTACCGGCTGACCCCGGAAGGCCAGGAGAAGATTCTCGAAGTGACCAACGAACGCAACACCTTCGCCGAGGCGATGATGTTCATGGACACCCCGAACTACGTGGCCACCGCCCAGGCCGTGGTGCCCAGCCAGCTGTTCCGTTTCTCCAACAAGGCCTACCTGCGCCAGTTGCAGGACAACACCCCGTTGGCCCTGGCCCTGCTGGCCAAGCTCAGCACCCGCCTGCACCAGCGCATCGACGAGATCGAGACGCTTTCCCTGAAGAACGCCACCCACCGCGTGGTGCGCTACCTGCTGACCCTCGCCGCCCACGCGCCGGGGGAGAACTGCCGGGTGGAAATCCCGGTGGCCAAGCAACTGGTGGCCGGTCACCTGTCGATCCAGCCGGAAACCTTCTCGCGGATCATGCACCGCCTCGGCGACGAGGGCATCATCCGCCTCGACGGCCGCGAAATCAGCATCCTCGACCGCGAACGCCTGGAGTGCTTCGAGTGAACAGCCCCGCCGCTTGATCGCGGTCAAGCGCGCCACGGCCCGTCCACCGGCAAGCTGGCGGGGTCGAGCCCGCGAGAACGCCCATGCGCCAATGCCTGTATTGCCTCCATGAAACCGAAGGCGCGGAAAGCGCCTGCGAACAGTGCGGCATGCCACTGCCCAGCGCTTCCCAGCGCCAGCTCCAGGGTCGCCGGCAGCGGCGCTTCGCCTGGTTCTGCGTCGGGCTGGCGCTGTTCTGCCTGGGCATGATGCTCTGGCTGCCGCGCGATGTTCCCTGAGGCCTCTCAGCGGCGCAGGCGCCGATAGAGCTGGAGCAGGCGCTCGGGCAACTGCCCGGCGCGCTCGACCAGCGCGAAGCCGTCGGCGCCGAACAGGTAGGGCAGGTAGTCCGCCGCCTCCTTGTCGATGGTGATGCAGAAGGGCACCAGTCCCTGGCTGCGCGCCTCGATCACCGCCTGGCGGGTGTCCTCGATGCCGTAGCGGCCCTCGTAGCGGTCCAGGTCGTTGGGCTTGCCGTCGCTCAACAGCAACAGCAGGCGACGCTTCTGCGGCTGCCCGCCGAGCACCTGGCTGGCCCGGCGGATCGCCGCGCCCATCCGCGTGTAGTAGCCCGGCGAGAGCGCCAGCACGCGACCGCGGACCTCGCCGCCGTAGCCTTCGTCGAAGTCCTTCAGCACCTGCCAGCGCACCTGCTGCCGGCGCACCGAGGAAAACCCGTACAGCGCGAAGGGGTCGCCCAGTGCCTGCAATGCCTCGCCGAACAGCAGCAGGCTGTCGACGATGCTGTCGATCACCCGCCGCTGGTCGTCGAGGTAAGCTTCGGTGGACATCGACAGGTCCGCCAGCAACAGGCAGGCGAGGTCGCGCCGGCGCGGCCGCTGTTCGAGGAACAGGCCTGGCTGGGTGGAACCGCCGCGCCGCCGCTCGACCTGGAAGTCGAGCCAGGCATCGAGGTCGATCTCGTCGCCTTGCGGCTGCTGGCGCAGGCGTTGGCGGCCGTCGCGCAGGCAGGCGAACTGGCGGCGCAGATGCAGCGCGGTCTTCTCCAGGTGCGCCGGCAGGCTGGCGCTGGTCGCGCCGCGCGGCCGCATCGGTTGCAGCAGCACGTGGTCGCTCAGCAGGCGCTGCTGCCGATAGTCCCACTCGGGCAGCTTCAGCCCGGGGCCGAGCGGCAGGTCATCGTAGTCGGCGGCCGGCAGGTCGAGATCCAGGCGCAGGCCGCCGCCCTTCTGCGTGCGCTGGCGCGACAGCGACAGGTAGTCGAGGTCTTCGGCGACGCGCGCGCCGTCCGGGTCGTCCTCGTCGTCGCTACAGCGGTCCAGGGCCAGGTGCTCCGACCAACTGAGCAGGCTTTCCAGGCGGAACAGCAGCAGGTTGCGTTCGCTGTCGCGCTCCTCGATGCGCTCGGCGCGCTTGCGCGCTCCGCTGCGGGCGACCTGGCGCTTGCCGGCGCCGGCGGCCGCTTCCTCGCCGTCCTCCGCGCTGGCGGAAGGCGTCCAGCGCTCGCCGGGATACAGCCACAGCGGCACCGGCCAGGGCGCCCGCTCGACTCGCGGGAAGCGCTCGACGCTGCCCGGCTCGGCAAGCGCGCGGCGCAGGGCGATTTCCAGTTCGGCGTCTGCCGCCGGGCAATCGTCCAGCGACGGGCGCTGGCGCAGATGCGCGGCGACCAGCCGGGCGTAGCGCGGGCGCAGCGCCGGATAGGCATCGAGCAACTGCCGCGCCCAGCGCTGGTTGTCCTGGGCCCAGTGCCGCAGCGGCCCGGCGCTGGCCGCCAGCAGCGCCAGCCAGCGATACAGTTCGCGGTTCAGCTCGGCCTGCGGATAGACCGCGAGGGATTCCGGCAGGCGCAGGCTGTCGCCGTTGAACCAGGACACCGGGGCCTGCTCGCAGGTCCCGGCGACCCGCTGCAACCAGGTGCGGCGTAGCAGCAGGCGGCGCGCCGGGGTCGCCTCGAGGGCTACCCCCGGTGCGCCGCCGAGCGCCCGGAAGAGCATGCCGAGCGGACGCCGCATGCTCTCCAGGGTCACCCGCGCCGCCTCGAACTCGCCGCTGGCATGGCGGGTGATGAAGCGGTGCCAGTGGGCGCCGACCCATTCCTCCAGCTCGACGGCGAAGGCCATCTCAGGCGGCCGCCTTGCCGCGCCGGAAGCTCAGCAGGTAGGCGACCAGGCCGATGAGGAACACCACCCCGGCGCCTTCGCGCAGCCAGTAGAAGATCGCCAGCTGGTCCTGGGTGGCCATGAAGGTCATCGCCGCGCCGTCCGCCGGCATCCGTTGCAGCCAGACCTGCAGCACCCCGGCCGCGGAGAGGAACAGGGTGATGAACACCATCGCCACGGTCATCAGCCAGAAGCCCCACATCTCCAGGACCTGCGAGCGGTTGTCCATCGCCTCGCCGATCCCGCGCAAGCGCGGCATGGCGTAGGAGATGATGGTCATCACGATCATCGCGTAGGCGCCATAGAAGGCCATGTGGCCGTGGGCGGCGGTGAGCTGGGTGCCGTGGGTGTAGTAGTTGACCGGCGCCAGGGTATGCATGAAGCCCCACACTCCCGCGCCGAGGAAGGCCATCACCGTGGTGCCCATGGCCCACAGTGCGACCGCGCGGTTCGGATAGTCGCGGCGGCGGCGGTTGATGGTGTTGAAGGCGAACAGCACCATGGCGAAGAACGGCAGCGGCTCCAGCGCCGAGAATACCGAGCCGAGCCACAGCCAGTAGCCGGGCACGCCGATCCAGAAGTAGTGGTGGCCGGTGCCGATGATGCCGCTGATCAGCGCCATGGCGATGATCACGTAGAGCCACTTCTCGATCACCTCGCGGTCGACCCCGGTGATCTTCACCAGCACGAAGGCGAGGATCGCACCCATGATCAGTTCCCACACGCCTTCCACCCACAGGTGCACCACCCACCACCAGTAGAACTTGTCGCGGGTGAGGTTTTCCGGGTTGTAGAAGGAGAACAGGAACAGCAGGGCGAGGCCGATCAGGCCGGTCATCAGGACCATGCTGATGGCGGTCTTGCGCCCGCGCAGCACGGTCATGCCGACGTTGAACAGGAAGCCCAGGGCGACGATCACGATGCCCGCCTTGCTGATGGTCGGCTGTTCGAGGAACTCGCGGCCCATGGTCGGCCACAGTTCGTTGCCGGTGAGCCTGGCCAGGCCGGCGTAGGGCACCAGCAGGTAGCCGAGGATGGTCAGCACGCCGGCGGCGGCGAATACCCAGAACAGGATCCAGGCCAGCTTCGGGCTGTACAGCTCGCAGTCGCTCTCCTCCGGCACCAGGTAGTAGGCAGCGCCCATGAAGCCGAACAGCAGCCAGACGATCAGCAGGTTGGTGTGCACCATGCGCGCGACGTTGAAGGGGATCGCCGGGAACAGGAAGTCGCCGACCACGTACTGCAGGCCCATGATCAGGCCGAACAGGATCTGCCCGACGAAGAGGATCAGGGCGAACACGAAGTAGGGTTTGGCGACCGCCTGCGAGGCGAATTTCAGGGAGCCATTGGGCGACATCATCAACCCTCCTTGTTCGGCGGCCATTGGTTGGTATCGATCTTCGAGCTCCACTTGAGGAACTCGGCCAGGTCGTCGACCTGCCCTTCGCTGAGATGGAACTGCGGCATGGCGCGGCGGCCCGGCACGTTCAGCGGCTGGATCTTCATCCAGGCCTGGAGGAAGGTGTTGAAGCCCTCCTCGCCGCCACGGCGTCCGACCACGTTGCCCAGCTCCGGCGCGAAGTAGGCACCCTCGCCGAGCAGGGTGTGGCAGCCGACGCAGTTGTTCTGCTCCCAGACCAGCTTGCCGCGCACCACCGCGGCGCTCATCGCGGCCTCGTTGGTGCGCTCGGGCAGGGTCTTCTCGGTGTGGTAGGTCAGGGCCAGGAACAGCAGGATGAAGAACACACTCCCGCCGAAATAGATGTTCCTGGCCATGCCTTTGGTAAAGGTCTCGGACATGCGGCCTCCTGGAATGGGTGGTGCGGCGATTCTAGGAAGCGGCGGCGGCGAACCCGCTTGATGGCAATCAAGATTCCCGAACGATTTACTCAGTTATTCATCCGCGCCAGGTACAGCGCAGCGCCCACCGCCAGGGCCATCAGCAGCGGCCAGGCCAGCAGCAGGCGGCGCCATAGCGCCGGGGCATGGGCCAGCTCCATGAAGCGCTCGCCGATCAGCCAGCCCTTGGCCACCGCGCAGGCCAGCACCGCCGCCAGCAGCCAGGGAGAGTCGCCGGCGCCGCCCAGCAGCACGCCGGCCACGGCCAGCGCCAGCAACGCCAGCCAGCAGAGGGTCAGGGTTCGCATCGGCACCTCATTGCAGGACGTAGACCAGCGGGAACAGCAGCACCCAGACCAGGTCGACCATGTGCCAGTAGAGCACTCCCGACTCCAGTCCCGAGCAAGCCTGCGGCGTATAACACCGGCGCCAGCAGGCCTGCGCCAGCCAGCCGAGGATCAGCAGGCCGAGCAGGACGTGGAGGAAATGGAAGCCGGTCAGGCACCAGTAGAGGGTGAAGAAAGTGTCGTGTTCGATGTCCAGGCCGAGGTCGGCGAGCCGCCCGTACTCGTGCGACTTCAGGCCGACATAGACCAGCGCCAGCAGCAGCGCCGCCAGCAACCAGCCGCTCGCCTGGCGCGGCCGTCCGCGGCGCACCGCGTGCACCGCCAGCGCGGCGAGCCAGCCGGAGCTGAGCAGGGCCACGGTCAGCAACAGGCCCCAGCGGCTATCCAGTTGCTCCCGGCCGGCGCGGAACAGCTCCGGCTGCCAGGCCTGGGCACCGGCGAACGCCAGCAGCAGCAGGCTGAACACGCTGAGTTCGGCGAGGATGAAGAACCACATCGCCAGGTCGCCGGGCAGGCGCCGCTCGACGGTATCAGGCGACATGGAGATCGACGATGTCCATCAGCGCCGCCACCGTCGCCGGGTCGTCCGAGAGCGGTTCGGCCAGCGCCACCCGGCACGCCTCGCGCGGGTCCATGCCGTCGCCGATGAGGCGCGCGGCGAAGATCAGCAGGCGGGTCGAGGCGACTTCCTCCAGGTCGTGCTGCTCCAGCCGCCGCAGCGCCTGGCCCAACTGCACCAGGCGCTGCGCCAGGGCCTCGGCACAACCGCTCTCGCCGACCAGGATGCGTGCCTCCTGCTGCGCCGCCGGGTAGTCGAAGCGCAACGCGACGAAACGCTGCCGGGTGCTGGGCTTCAGGCCCTTGAGCAGGTTCTGGTAGCCGGGGTTGTAGGACACCACCAGCATGAACGAAGGCGGCGCCTGCAACGTCTCGCCGGTGCGCTCCAGGTACAGCTCGCGGCGGTCGTCGGCCAGCGGGTGGATGGCGACCGTGGTGTCCTGGCGCGCCTCCACCACTTCGTCCAGGTAGCAGATACCGCCTTCGCGCACCGCGCGGGTCAGCGGGCCGTCCTGCCACCAGGTGCCGTCGGCGCCGATCAGATGGCGGCCGAGCAGGTCGGCGGCGCCCAGGTCGTCGTGGCAGGCGACGCTGTACAGCGGCAGTTCCAGGCGCCGCGCCATGTACTGGACGAAGCGGGTCTTGCCGCAACCGGTGGGGCCCTTGAGCAATACCGGCAGGCCGTGCCGCCAGGCGCGCTCGAAGACTTCGATCTCATGGCCGGTGGCCTCGTAGAAGGGTGTCGCGTCCCGCATGTCCTACTCCTGCGCTAGGGATTAGGACCGCACGCTATTCACAGTTGGAAGGTGCCACAAGCGCAAAGCAACGCAATCTTGATTCCGGTCAAGCAAGGGTAAAGACCCTGCTTTCTATGATCCTTTCGCGCCATGAATTCCCGGGAGTTCCCGACGCAGCCACCCCCAAAACACTGCTAAGGGAGCGCCTCGCAGGGCTCCTGAGGAGATAGACCATGCCATTTGGCAAGCCACTGGTGGGCACCTTGCTCGCCTCGCTGACGCTGCTGGGCCTGGCCACCGCTCACGCCAAGGACGACATGAAAGCCGCCGAGCAATACCAGGGTGCCGCTTCCGCCGTCGATCCCGCTCACGTGGTGCGCACCAACGGTGCCCCCGACATGAGTGAAAGCGAGTTCAACGAGGCCAAGCAGATCTACTTCCAACGCTGCGCCGGTTGCCACGGCGTCCTGCGCAAGGGCGCCACCGGCAAGCCGCTGACCCCGGACATCACCCAGCAACGCGGCCAGCAATACCTGGAAGCGCTGATCACCTACGGCACCCCGCTGGGCATGCCGAACTGGGGCAGCTCCGGCGAGCTGAGCAAGGAACAGATCACCCTGATGGCCAAGTACATCCAGCACACCCCGCCGCAACCGCCGGAGTGGGGCATGCCGGAGATGCGCGAATCGTGGAAGGTGCTGGTGAAGCCGGAGGACCGGCCGAAGAAACAGCTCAACGACCTCGACCTGCCCAACCTGTTCTCGGTGACCCTGCGCGACGCCGGGCAGATCGCCCTGGTCGACGGCGACAGCAAGAAGATCGTCAAGGTCATCGATACCGGCTATGCCGTGCATATCTCGCGGATGTCCGCTTCCGGCCGCTATCTGCTGGTGATCGGCCGCGACGCGCGGATCGACATGATCGACCTGTGGGCCAAGGAGCCGACCAAGGTCGCCGAGATCAAGATCGGCATCGAGGCGCGCTCGGTGGAAAGCTCCAAGTTCAAGGGCTACGAGGACCGCTACACCATCGCCGGCGCCTACTGGCCGCCGCAGTTCGCGATCATGGACGGCGAGACCCTGGAGCCGAAGCAGATCGTCTCCACCCGCGGCATGACCGTAGACACCCAGACCTACCACCCGGAACCGCGCGTGGCGGCGATCATCGCCTCCCATGAGCACCCCGAGTTCATCGTCAACGTGAAGGAGACCGGCAAGGTCCTGCTGGTCAACTACAAGGATATCGACAACCTCACCGTCACCAGCATCGGTGCGGCGCCGTTCCTCCACGACGGCGGCTGGGACAGCAGCCACCGCTACTTCATGACCGCCGCCAACAACTCCAACAAGGTTGCCGTGATCGACTCCAAGGACCGTCGCCTGTCGGCCCTGGTCGACGTCGGCAAGACCCCGCACCCGGGGCGTGGCGCCAACTTCGTGCATCCCAAGTACGGCCCGGTGTGGAGCACCAGCCACCTGGGCGACGGCAGCATCTCGCTGATCGGCACCGATCCGAAGAACCATCCGCAGTACGCCTGGAAGAAAGTCGCCGAGCTACAGGGCCAGGGCGGCGGCTCGCTGTTCATCAAGACCCATCCGAAGTCCTCGCACCTCTACGTCGACACCACCTTCAACCCCGACGCCAGGATCAGCCAGAGCGTCGCGGTGTTCGACCTGAAGAACCTCGACGCCAAGTACCAGGTGCTGCCGATCGCCGAATGGGCCGATCTCGGCGAAGGCGCCAAGCGGGTGGTGCAGCCCGAGTACAACAAGCGCGGCGATGAAGTCTGGTTCTCGGTGTGGAACGGCAAGAACGACAGCTCCGCGCTGGTGGTGGTGGACGACAAGACCCTGAAGCTCAAGGCCGTGGTCAAGGACCCGCGGCTGATCACCCCGACCGGCAAGTTCAACGTCTACAACACCCAGCACGACGTGTACTGAGACCCGCGTGCGGGGCACGCCCCGCACGCTCCCCCCTACGAGGAACCGTGATGAAACCGTACGCACTGCTTTCGCTGCTCGCCACCGGCACCCTGCTCGCCCAGGGCGCCTGGGCCGAAGACCCCGAAGTGCTGTTCAAGAACAAGGGCTGCGTGGCCTGCCATGCCATCGACACCAAGATGGTCGGCCCGGCCTACAAGGACGTCGCCGCCAAGTTCGCCGGCCAGGCCGGCGCCGAAGCGGAACTCGCGCAGCGGATCAAGAACGGCAGCCAGGGCGTCTGGGGCCCGATCCCGATGCCGCCGAACGCGGTCAGCGACGACGAGGCGCAGACCCTGGCGAAGTGGGTCCTGTCGCAGAAATGAACGCCCCTCCGGACTTCCGGCGCGCCGCCAGCCACGCCTTGTGGCTGGCCCTCGCGCTGACGTTCGCCTGTCCTCTTCCGGGCCTGGCCGACGAGCATCCCGATGCCCGTCGCCAGGCCCAGTTGCGTCACCTGCTGTTGCAGGACTGCGGCTCCTGCCACGGCCTGCGCCTGACCGGCGGCCTCGGCCCGGCGCTGACCCCCGAGGCCCTGCGCGGCAAGCCGCGCGAATCGCTGGTCGCCACCGTGCTCATGGGCCGTCCGCAAACCCCGATGCCCCCCTGGGCCGACCTGCTCAGCGAAGACGACGCCGGCTGGCTGGTGGACCGCCTGATCGAAGGAGAGATCGCCCCATGAACCTGCGTCCCCTCGCGCCGCTTTTCCTCGCCCTGCTCGCCGGCTGTAGCCAGCAGCCGCCCTTGCGCGGCAGCGGCGACCTCGGCGTGCTGATCGAACGCGCCGACGGCAGCGTGCAGATCCTCGACGGCACGGCGAAGACCTCGCTGGCGCGGGTCGAAGGCCTCGGCGACCTGTCCCACGCCTCCCTGGTGTTCTCCCGCGACCAGCGCTACGCCTACGTGTTCGGTCGCGACGGCGGCCTGACCAAGCTCGACCTGCTGGCCCAGCGCATCGACAAGCGCCTGATCCAGGGCGGCAACAGCATCGGCGGAGCGATCAGCCAGGACGGTCGGCTGGTCGCGGTATCCAACTACGAGCCGGGCGGGGTCAAGGTGTTCGACAGCCGCACCCTGGAGCTGGTCGCCGAGATTCCCGCCACCCGCCTCCCCGGCCAGGACAGGAACTCCCGGGTGGTCGGCCTGGTCGACGCGCCGGGGCAGCGTTTCGTGTTCAGCCTGTTCGACAGCGGCGAGATCTGGATCGCCGACTTCAGCCAGGGCGACACGCCGC
This sequence comes from Pseudomonas sp. KBN12P06040, assembly GCF_037574965.1. NCBI lineage: Bacteria > Pseudomonadati > Pseudomonadota > Gammaproteobacteria > Pseudomonadales > Pseudomonadaceae > Pseudomonas > Pseudomonas sp. KBN12P06040. The sequence continues at coordinate 615,199 of NZ_JBBELS010000001.1, read as the reverse complement.
ACCTGACCCGCTTCCGCGATATCGGCAAGCAACCCTACGACGCCCTCATCAGCCCCGACGGGCGCTACTACATGGCCGGGCTGTTCGGCGAGGACGGCATGGCCCAGCTCGACCTCTGGCACCCGGAGCGCGGCGTCAGGCGCGTACTCGGCGACTACGGCCGCGGCCAACGCAAGCTGCCGGTGTACAAGATGCCGCACCTGGAGGGCTGGACCATCGCCAGCGACCAGGCCTTCGTCCCGGCGGTCGGCCATCACCAGGTGCTGGTGCTCGACGCGCGCGACTGGAAGCAGACCGACGCCATCGACGTCGCCGGCCAGCCGGTGTTCGTCATGACTCGACCGGACGACCGGCAGATCTGGGTCAACTTCGCCTACCCGGACAACGACAAGGTGCAGGTCATCGACAGCGAGACCCACGAAGTGATCGAAACCCTGCGCCCTGGCCCCGGCGTACTGCACATGGAATTCAGCGGGCGCGGCGACCAGGTCTGGATCTCGGTGCGCGACGCCGACCAGTTGCAGGTCTGGGACCCGTACCGCCTGAAGCGCATCGGCAGCCTTCCGGCCCGCAGCCCGAGCGGCATCTTCTTCAGCCACCGCGCCCAGCACATCGGACTCTAGGAGGCACCATGGACGACCTCTCCCGCCGCCTCCTCGCCCGCTACCAGAAAGGCCTGCCGATCTGCGCGGAACCCTATCGGCGGATGGCCGAGACCCTGGGTTGCAGCGAAGCCGAGGTGCTCGAACGGCTGCGTCGCCTGGAAGCCGACGGCGCGTTGTCGCGGGTCGGCCCGGTGCTCCGCCACCAACGCGCCGGGGCCAGCACCCTGGCTGCCCTGGCGGTGCCCGAGGAGCGTCTGCAACGGGTCGCCGAGCGCATCAGCCAGTACGCCGAGGTCAACCACAACTACCAGCGCGAACACCGCTACAACCTGTGGTTCGTGCTCACCGCCGGCGACCGCGCGCAACTCGACCGGGTACTGGCGGAGATCGCCGCCGACACCGGCCTGCAACCCCTCGACCTGCCGATGCAGGAAGCCTACTGCATCGACCTCGCGTTTCCCCTGGAGGCCAGCCGATGAACCCCGTCGAACCCCTCGCCGCGCCGCAGCGGCAACACCTGCGCTACCTGCTGGAACAGGGCCTGCCGCTGGCCAGCCGGCCCTACCGGGTGCTCGCCGAACGCATCGGCGCCGGCGAAGACGAAGTGCTGGAACAGGTCCGCCGCTGGGACGAAGACGGCCTGTTCCGCCGCTTCGGAGTGATCCTCCACCACCGCGCCCTGGGCTATACCGCCAACGCCATGCTGGTGCTGGACGTCGCCGACGCGGAGGTCGACGCCGTCGGCCGCGCCCTCGCCCACGAAACGATCGTCTCGCTCTGTTACCGCCGCCCGCGTCGCCTGCCGATGTGGCCATACAACCTGTTTTGCATGATCCACGGCCGCGAGCGCGGCGAAGTGGAACGCCAGATCGAGGCCCTGCTGGAGCGCCACGCCCTGCGCCAGACACCGCACCGCTGGCTGTTCAGCCTGCGCGCCTACAAGCAGTGCGGCGGCCGCTACACCGCGCCGCCGGCCGACCTGGAGCGCCGCCATGGATGAGTTCGACCGGCGCCTGCTGAACCGCCTGCAACACGGCCTGCCGCTGGAGCCGCATCCCTACGCGCTGCTCGCCGCCGAGCTGGATTGCCGCGAGGAAGACATCCTGCGCCGCCTCGACGACCTGCTCGACGACGGCACCCTGACCCGCTTCGGTCCGCTGTTCGATATCGAGCCCCTCGGCGGTGCCTTCACCCTGGCCGCCATGAGCGTGCCGGAGGCGCGTTTCGAAGAGATCGCCGCGCTGCTCGCCGGCTGGCCGCAGGTCGCCCACAACTACCGTCGCGAGCACGCCCTGAACATGTGGCTGGTGGTCGCCTGCGACAGCCCGGCGGAGGTCGCCGAGACCCTCGCACGGCTGGAGCGCGAGAGCGGGCTGGCGGTACTCGACCTGCCCAAGGAGGCGACCTACCATGTCGGCCTGCATTTCCCCCTCTGACGCCCTGCTCGCCCGCCGCCTGATCGAACTGACCCAGGCCGGCCTGCCGCTGGTCGCCGACCCTTGGGCGTGGATCGCCGCGCAACTGCGGCTGAGCGAGGCGGAGACCCTGGCGCTGCTGAAGCGCCTGCGCGACGCAGGGGTGATCCGGCGCATCGCCGCGGTGCCCAACCACTATCGCCTTGGCTACCGGCACAACGGCATGACCGTCTGGGACGTCGCCGACGAACGCATCGAACGCCTCGGCCGGCTGGTAGGCGGGCTGTCCTTCGTCAGCCATTGCTACCGGCGCCCGCGCCATCTGCCGCAGTGGCGCTACAACCTGTTCGCCATGGTCCACGGCCGCAGCGAAGCGGAGATCGAAGGCTACCGCCAGCAGATCCGCCTGCTGCTCGGCGAGGACTGTCGCGCCGACGAGATGCTGGTGAGCAGCCGCATCCTGAAGAAGACCGGCCTGCGCCTGGCGCAGAAGGAGGAACGTCCATGCTGAGGATCAGCCATTACCTGCGCAGCCTCGCCGAGGACGCGCCGGCGCCGCGCCGCGCCGGCGGCAGGCGCGCCCCGGTGGTGATCTGGAACCTGCTGCGGCGCTGCAACCTGACCTGCAAGCACTGTTACTCCACCTCCGCCGACAGCGACTTCCGTGGCGAGCTGGAGACCGCGGAAATCCTTCGCGGCATCGACGACCTGCGCGCCGCCGGAGTGCGCGTGCTGATCCTCTCCGGCGGCGAACCGCTGATGCACCCGGACCTCTTCGAGATCGCCGCCCATGCGCGCCAGGCCGGGATGTTCGTGGCGCTGTCGAGCAACGGTACGCTGATCGACGAAGGCAACATCCAGCGCGTCGCCGAGGCCCGCTTCGACTACGTCGGCATCAGCCTCGACGGCCTGCGCGAGACCCACGACCGCTTCCGCCAGAAGCAGGGCAGCTTCGACGCCGCGCTGGCGGCCATGCGCCTGTGCCGCGAGGCGGATATCCGCGTCGGCATGCGCACCACCCTGACCGAGGAGAACGCCGCGCAACTACCGGCACTGCTCGACCTGATGCGCGAACTCGACGTGCAGAAGTTCTACCTCTCGCACCTCAACTACAGTGGCCGCGGCCGCCGCAGCCGCGCCCTCGACGCCCACCACCGGCGCACCCGCGAGGCCCTCGCGCTGCTCTTCGAACGGGCCGACGAGGACATCCGGCAGGGGCGCGACAGCGACTTCGTCACCGGCAACAACGACGCCGACGCGATCCTTCTCCTCGACTGGCTCAAGCGCCGCCGCCCGCAGCAACTGGCGCGTCTCTGCGAGCTGCTGCTGGACTGGGGCGGCAACGCCTCGGGCGAGGGCATCGCCAACATCGACAACACCGGCGAGGTGCATCCGGACAGCTACTGGTGGCACCACAGCGTCGGCAACATCCGCCATCAGCGCTTCGCCGACTTCTGGTTCGAGCGCCCCGACCCGCTGCTCCTGCAACTGCGCCAGCGCCCGCGACCGGTGGTCGGGCGCTGCAGCCAATGCCGCTGGCTGGACATCTGCAACGGCAACACCCGCACCCGCGCCTGGGCCGGCGGCGAACTCTGGGGCGAAGACCCCGGCTGCTACCTCAGCGATCAGGAAATCGGCCTCGAGCGCATCGCGCTGCACGCCGTCTAAGGAAAGCCTCATGAACACTACCGTGATTCCGCCGTCCCTCCTCCTCGATGTCGATTTTCCCGCCGGCAGCGTCGCCCTGGTCGGCGCCGGCCCCGGCGATCCGGGCCTGCTCACCCTGCGCGCCTGGGCCCTGCTGCAACAGGCCGAGGTGGTGGTCTACGACCGCCTGGTCGCCCGCGAGCTGATCGCCCTTCTGCCGGAAAGCTGCCAGCGCATCTACGTCGGCAAGCGCTGCGGCCACCACAGCCTGCCGCAGGAAGAAATCAACGAGCTGCTGGTGCGCCTGGCCCGGCAGCAACGCCGGGTGGTCCGCCTGAAAGGCGGCGACCCGTTCATCTTCGGTCGCGGCGCCGAGGAGCTGGAGCGCCTGCTCGAAGCCGGCGTCGACTGCCAGGTGGTCCCCGGCGTCACCGCCGCCTCCGGTTGCAGTACCTACGCCGGCATCCCGCTGACCCACCGCGACCTCGCCCAGTCCTGCACCTTCGTCACCGGCCACCTGCAGAACGACGGCCGCCTCGACCTCGACTGGGCCGGCCTGGCGCGTGGCAAGCAGACCCTGGTGTTCTACATGGGCCTGGGCAACCTCGCCGAGATCGCCGCGCGCCTGGTCGAGCACGGCCTCGCCGGCGACACCCCGGCGGCGCTGGTCAGCCAGGGCACCCAGGCGGGCCAGCAGGTGACCCGCGGCGCCCTTGCCGAGCTGCCGGCGCTGGCGCGACGCTACCAGTTGAAGCCGCCGACGCTGATCGTCGTCGGCCAGGTGGTGGCGCTCTTCGCCGAGCGCGCGATGGCGCATCCTTCATACCTGGGCGCCGGCTCGCCGGTCAGCCGCGAGGCCGTCGCATGCGCCTGATCGGTCTCACCCTCGGCCTGCTCCTCGGCGCCCTCGCGCAGGCCGGCGAAGCGCCGGGGGAAGCGCTCTACCGCCAGCACTGCCAGGCCTGCCACGGCGCCGGGCGGCTCGGCGGCAGCGGCCCGACCCTGCTCCCGGAAAGCCTTTCGCGGCTGAAGCCGGCGCAGGCCCGCGAGGTGATCCTGCACGGTCGCCCGGCAACCCAGATGGCCGGCTTTGCCGGTCAATTGGACGCCGCCGCCGCGGACGCCCTGGTCGCCTATCTCTACCAGACGCCGCCGCGCGAACCGCAGTGGAGCGCCGAGGACATCCGGGCCAGCCAGGTTCAGCCGCATCCCCTCGCCACCCTGCCGTCCAGGCCGCGCTTCGAGGCCGACCCGCTGAACCTGTTCGTGGTGGTGGAATCCGGCGACCACCACGTGACCATCCTCGACGGCGATCGCTTCGAGCCCATCGCCCGCTTCCCATCGCGCTACGCCCTGCACGGTGGTCCGAAGTTCTCCCCGGACGGGCGCCTGGTGTACTTCGCCTCGCGCGACGGCTGGGTGACCCTCTACGACCTGTACAACCTGAAGGTGGTCGCCGAGGTCCGCGCCGGCCTCAACACGCGCAACCTGGCGGTCAGCGACGACGGGCGCTGGGTCCTGGTGGGCAACTACCTGCCCGGCAACCTGGTGCTGCTGGACGCCCGCGACCTGTCCCTGGTGCAGGTCATCCCGGCGGCCGACGCCCAGGGCCAGGCCTCGCGGGTCAGCGCGGTATACACGGCACCGCCGCGGCACAGCTTCGTGGTCGCCCTGAAGGACGTCCACGAGCTGTGGGAGCTGCCCTATGCCAACGGCAAGCCGGTCGCGCCGAAACGGTTGGCGGTGGCCGACTACCTCGACGACTTCTCCTTCAGCCCCGACTACCGCTACCTGCTGGGCAGCTCGCGGCAGGCCAGGGGCGGCGAGGTGATCGAGCTGGACAGCGGCGCGCGGGTCGCCTCGATCCCGCTGTCGGGCATGCCGCACCTCGGCTCGGGCATCTACTGGAAGCGCGACGGGCGCTGGGTGTTCGCTACGCCGAACATCAGCCGCGGGGTGATCTCGGTGATCGACCTGCAAAACTGGAAGCCGTTGAAGGAAATCGTCACCGACGGCCCCGGCTTCTTCATGCGCAGCCATGCCGACTCGCCCTACGCCTGGACCGATACCTTCCTTGGCAAGAAACACGACGAGATCCTGCTGATCGACAAGCAGACCCTGGAAATCGCCCATCGCCTGCGCCCCAGCCCGGGCAAGGTGGCCGGCCACGTCGAGTTCACCCGCGACGGCCGCTACGCCCTGCTCAGCGTCTGGGACCGCGACGGCGCGCTGGTGGTCTACGACGCGCACAGCCTGGAGGAAGTGAAGCGACTGCCGATGAACAAGCCGTCGGGCAAGTACAACGTCGGCAACAAGATCGGCTATGCGGAGGGAACCTCGCACTGAGGCTCGGGCGAGACGCCATCAACGGATATCCCCGTATCCTCCGCGACGGGCCACGACACCCCTGTCCCATCACGGCACGAGAAAAACCACGGGAATGGCGGATAACCGCAAGCGGTTATTCGCCCTACCGCCCACCCTACGCGAGGAGCCGTAGGGCGCATAACGCCAACGGCGTTATCCGCCGATCACCCTGTCCCATCACGGCCCCGAGAAAACCCTGGGAATGGCGGATAGCCGCAAGCGGATATCCACCCCCACCCGTCCCGCGCGCCGAGCCCCCGGCGCCCAGAAAAAAGCCCCGCATCGCGGGGCTTTCCGTCTCAGGCGCCAGGCCTCAGAACTGCTCGGCGTCCAGCAGGTACAGCGACTCGCTGCCGGCGCGCACGGAGGCGCTCAGGGAATGGATGCGCGGCAGCAGGCGGGCGAAGTAGAAGCGCGCGGTACCCAGCTTGCTGGCGTAGAAGTCGTCCTCGCCCTGCTTGGCCAGCGCGGTGCGCGCCATCAATGCCCACATGTAGGCGTAGGCGGTATAGCCGAACACATGCAGGTATTCGACCGACGCCGCGCCGATCTCGTTGGGGTTGCCCTTGGCACGGTCGAGCAGCCAGGCGGTCAGCTCTTCCAGATTCTCCACGGCGGCCGCCAGCGGCTTGCTGAACTCGCCCAGGGCCTCGTCGGCGGAAGCGACGAAGGCCTTGATCTCGTCGGTGAAGTGACGGGAGAAGGCGCCGCCGCTGCCGATCACCTTGCGCCCCACCAGGTCGAGCGCCTGAATGCCGTTGGTGCCTTCGTAGATCTGCGTGATGCGACAGTCGCGCACCAGTTGCTCCTGGCCCCATTCGCGGATGAAGCCGTGGCCGCCGAAGATCTGCTGGCCATGGATAGTGGTTTCCAGTCCCATGTCGGTGAGGAATGCCTTGGCCACCGGGGTCAGCAGCGCCACCAGCTCTTCCGCACGCTTGCGGGTGACCGCGTCTTCGCTGTACTTGGCGGTGTCCAGCTGCATCGCGACGTAGCTGGAGAAGGCGCGGCCGCCTTCGTTCAGCGCCTTCATGGTGAGCAGCATGCGGCGCACGTCGGGGTGCACGATGATCGGGTCGGCGGCCTTGTCCTTGGCTACCGGGCCGGTCGGCGCGCGGCTCTGGATACGCTCGCGGGCATACTCGATGGCGCTCTGGTAGGAGCGCTCGCCGGTGGCCAGGCCCTGGATGCCGACGCCAAGGCGCTCGTAGTTCATCATGGTGAACATCGCCGCCAGGCCCTTGTTGACCTCGCCCACCAGCCAACCGGTGGCGCAGTCGAAGTTCATCACGCAGGTGGCCGAGGCCTTGATCCCCATCTTGTGCTCGATGGAGCCGCAACCCAGGCTGTTCTTCTCGCCCAGCGAACCGTCGGCGTTGACCAGCACCTTCGGCACCAGGAACAGCGAGATGCCCTTCGGCCCGGCCGGGGCGTCGGGCAGCTTGGCCAGCACCAGGTGGATGATGTTCTCGGTCAGGTCATGCTCGCCGCCGGTGATGAAGATCTTGGTCCCGCTGATCTTGTAGGAGCCGTCGGCCTGCGGCTCGGCCCTGGTGCGGATGATGCCCAGGTCGGTGCCGGCATGCGGCTCGGTCAGGCACATGGATCCGGCCCAGATACCGGCGTACATGTTCGGCAGGTACTTGTCCTTCAATTCGTCGCTGGCATGGGCATTGAGCGCCAGGCAGGCGCCGGCGGTCAGCATCGGATACAGGCCGAACGACAGGTTGGCCGAGTTGACCAGTTCCTCGACCTGCGCCGAGATCACCTTGGGCATCCCCATGCCGCCGTAGGCCGGATCACCGCCGACGCCGACCCAGCCGCCTTCGGCGTAGGTCCGGTAGGCCTCGGGGAAGCCGGCCGGGGTGCTCACCGCGCCAGCGTTCCACTGGCAGCCTTCCTCGTCGCCCGGACGGTTCAGCGGGGCGATGGTACCGGCGGTGACCTTGCCGGCCTCTTCGAGGATCGCCGCGGCGGTCTCGGCGTCGACCACTTCGGCCAGCGCCGGCAGTTGCGCCCAGAGCCGGGAGACCTCGAACACCTCATTGAGGACGAAGCGCATGTCGCGCAGCGGAGCTTTGTAATCAGCCATGTGGGGGAATCCTCGATCGTACCGATCGCCGGCCGGGGGCCAGCGGCAACAAAATGGAGGCACGAAAGGCGTGCCGCGGCCGAGTCTACACCACCAACATTTCGGACTTGCAGCGTCACGTCGTGACCATTAAGTCTATATCGGTCTTCTATGCGACAGGCATGAAAAAGCCCGCTTTTCGCGGGCTCGAGCGAGTTCGCCGGGAGTCCGACGGGCCCGGCGGGTGGGGGAGAAACCGGGGGGAAGAAGCGCCGCGCCCCTGCCCCGGCAGCCGCTAGAGCGAAAACTGCTCCGCCGACAGGCTCATCAGGCCCGCCGCGCCGGCCTGGATCGCCGCGGCGTGCGCCGCGGTGCGCGGCAGCAGGCGACTGAAGTAGAAGTCGGCGGTGGCCAGCTTGGCTTCGTAGAACGCGGCCTCGCCGCTGCCGACATCCAGCTTCTCGCGCGCCACCAGGGCGATGCGCAACCAGAAATAGGCCAGGGTCACGTAGCCGGAGAACATCAGGTAGTCCACCGAGGCGGCGCCCACTTCGTCGGCATTCTTCATCGCCGCCAGGCCCACCTGCTGGGTCAGTTCGCCCCACTGCGCGTTCAGCGCCGCCAGTTGCGCGACCTGTCCCTTCAGTTGCGGATGCTCGGCCTGGGCCTGGCACAACTGGTGGACCAGTTTGGTGAAACCGCGCAACAGCTTGCCCTGGCTGCCCAGTACCTTGCGGCCAAGCAGGTCGAGGGCCTGGATGCCGTTGGTGCCTTCGTAGATCTGTGCGATGCGACAATCGCGGACCAACTGCTCCATGCCCCACTCGCGGATGTAGCCGTGGCCGCCGTAGACCTGCATGCCGAGGTTGGTCACCTCCTGCCCGGTCTCGGTCATGAAGGCCTTGCAGATCGGTGTCAGGAAGGCCAGCAGATCGGCGGCCCGCTCGCGCTCGGCGGCGTCCTGCGACAGGTGCTCGGTGTCGAGCAACTGGGCGGTGAAGTAGGCCAGCGCGCGGTTGCCTTCGTTGAACGCCTTCATGGTCAGCAGCATGCGCCGTACGTCGGGGTGCACGATGATCGGGTCGGCCGGCTTGTCCGGCGCCTTCGGCCCCGTCAGCGAGCGCATCTGCAAGCGCTCCCGGGCGTAGCGCACGGCGCCCTGGTAACTGGTCTCGCCAAGGCACAGGCCCTGCATGCCGGTGCCCAGGCGGGCGTGGTTCATCATGGTGAACATGCAGTGCAGGCCCTTGTTCGGCTCGCCGATCAGGTAGCCGGTGGCGCCGTCGAAGTTCATCACACAGGTGGCCGAGGCCTTGATCCCCATCTTGTGCTCGATGGAGCCACAGGAGACCGCATTGCGCGCGCCCACGTTACCTTCGGCGTCGGGAAGGAACTTCGGCACGATGAACAGCGAGATACCCTTGGTCCCGGCCGGCGCATCGGGAAGCTTGGCCAGCACCAGGTGGACGATGTTCTCGCTCAGGTCGTGCTCGCCGGCGGAGATGAAGATCTTCGTCCCGCTGATCGCATGGCTGCCGTCGGCGTTCGGCACCGCGCGGGTCTTGATGATGCCCAGGTCGGTGCCGCAGTGCGGCTCGGTCAGGCACATGGTGCCGGTCCAGGTGCCGGCGGTCATCCGCGCCAGGTAGAGGTCCTTCTGCGCCTGGCTGCCGTGGGCGTGGATCGCCGACATGGCGCCGCGGGTCAGGCCCGGGTACATGCCCCAGGAGACATTGCTGGCGCCGATCATCTCGCTGAGCAGCAGACCCAGCGAGTGCGGCAGGCCCTGGCCGCCGTACGCGGGATCGCTGGCGACACCGTTCCAGCCACCCTCGACGTACTGTGCATAGGCTTCCTTGAAACCCTTGGGCGTGGTCACCACGCCGTTGTCGAAGTGGCAGCCCTCTTCGTCGCCGGAGCGGTTCAGCGGCGCCAGAACCTGTTCGCAGAATTTCGACCCTTCATCGAGGATCGCCGCCACCATGTCCGGGGTCGCGTCGCTGGCGCCGAGCGCCTGGTAGCGCCCATGGAAGTCGAATACCTCATCGATCAGGAAGCGCATGTCGCGCAGCGGAGCCTTGTATTCCGGCATCTCTGTTCTCCTCGGCAGGGGCGCCCCACAGGCGCGAATCCCTCGAAGCTACTGCGCCGGGCGGGCGCCTACAATCACGCTGCGGACGCTGAATGCAACGCCATAACCCCGAGGTCGAAAGGCCAGGATGCAGCGGATCGCAGGCATGAAAAAGCCCGCCGAAGGGCGGGCTCTTTCTCACCTGGGGAACGGGCCACCAGCGGCCCGTTCCATCAGTAACCGAGGGCGAAATCTTCCTCGGCCATCTCCATCAGGTTGTTGGCGCCGGACAGCATGGCGGCGACGTGGGCGCGGGTACGCGGCAGGATGCGCTGGAAGTAGAAGCGCGCGGTCTGCAGCTTGGCCTTGTAGAAGGCTTCCTCGCCGGTGCCGGCGGCCAGCTTCTCGGCGGCCAGGCGCGCCATGTCGGCCCAGAAGTAGGCCAGGCAGGCGTAGCCGGAGTACATCAGGTAGTCCACCGAAGCGGCGCCGACTTCCTCGCGATCCTTCATGGCGGCCATGCCGACCTTCATGGTCAGGTCGCCCCACTCCTTGTTCAACTGTGCCAGCGGAGCGACGAATTCCTTGACGGCTTCGTTGGCTTCGTTGGCCTGGCAGAACTTGTGCACGATCTTGGTGAAGCCCTTCAGCGCCTCGCCCTGGGTCATCAGCACCTTGCGGCCCAGCAGGTCGAGGGCCTGAACGCCGGTGGTGCCTTCGTACAGCATCGAGATGCGGCTGTCGCGGACGTTCTGCTCCATGCCGTGCTCGGCGATGAAACCGTGGCCGCCGAAGATCTGCACGCCGTGGTTGGCGGATTCGAAGCCGACTTCGGTCATGAACGCCTTGGCGATCGGCGTGAGGAAGGCCAGCATCGAGTCGGCGGCTTTCTTCTGCTCTTCGTCCTGGCTGCGCTGGACGATATCGACCTGCTTGGCGGCGAAGTACAGCATCGCGCGGTTGCCTTCGGCGAAGGCCTTCATGGTCAGCAGCATGCGGCGCACGTCAGGATGCACGATGATCGGGTCGGCGGGCTTCTCGGGCGCCTTCGGACCGGTCAGCGAGCGCATCTGCAGACGCTCGCGAGCATAGGCGATGCCGCCCTGGAAACCGACTTCGGCGTGGGCCAGGCCTTGCAGCGCGGTACCCAGGCGAGCGGTGTTCATGAAGGTGAACATGCAGTTCAGGCCCTTGTTCGGCGGGCCGATCAGGAAGCCGGTGGCGGCGTCGAAGTTCATCACGCAGGTGGCGTTGCCGTGGATACCCATCTTGTGCTCGATGGAGCCGCAGGAAACCGCGTTGCGCTCGCCGGCGTTACCTTCGGCGTTGGGCAGGAACTTCGGCACGATGAACAGCGAGATGCCCTTGGTGCCCTGCGGGGCGTCGGGCAGGCGGGCCAGGACGATATGGACGATGTTGTCGGCCATGTCGTGCTCGCCGGCGGAGATGAAGATCTTGGTGCCGGTGACCTTGTAGCTGCCGTCGGCCTGCGGCTCGGCCTTGGTGCGCAGCATGCCCAGGTCGGTGCCGCAGTGCGGCTCGGTCAGGCACATGGTGCCGGTCCACTCGCCGGAGACCAGCTTGGTCAGGTAGGTCGCCTGCTGCTCGGCGGTGCCGTGGGCATGCAGGGTGTTCATGGCGCCGTGGGACAGGCCCGGGTACATGCCCCAGGACCAGTTGGCCTGGCCGACCATCTCGCTGATGGCCAGCCCGAGGGATTCCGGCAGACCCTGGCCGCCGTGCTCGACGTCATGGGCCAGGCTCGGCCAGCCGCCTTCGACGAACTGCTGGTAGGCCTCCTTGAAGCCAGTCGGGGTCTTCACGCCGTCGGCGCTCCAGGTGCAGCCTTCCAGGTCGCCAACGCGGTTCAGCGGAGCGATCACCTGTTCGCAGAACTTCGCACCTTCCTCGAGGATGGCGTTGACCATGTCGGGAGTCGCGTCTTCGGCGCCCGGCAGGCTCTGGTAGTGCGCTTCGTAGCCCAGCAGCTCGTCGCGAACGAAACGGATATCACGCAAGGGGGCCTTGTAATCAGGCATAGCAGTCAACCTCTACGAAGGGTTCTGGTTAATCGGCGACCGGACGGATGTCCAGAGTCTGCGGTCGCAGTGCGGGATCGCTCCCGGTCGCCTTGCCGGACGCACTCATGCGTCCCGACTCTCAAACAGGCGTTTGAAACATACGTTTACGCCAATCCCTTGTCAAGCATCCGAACCGACCGCTCGGTCATGCCCGAAATCACTGGCTGCAACGACCATCCAAAGCGCTTTCGTCTCTCTCAGTAAAGCCCATGGCGAAGCGCCCGGCAGGCTTCAGGGGCCGCCGGGTGACAGTCGGAAAAGAAAGAGTCGGGGGCGACCGCTGCCGGCCGCCAGGGAGTCAGGCGTGGGTGTCGATCAGGGTGCCGAGGGTCTCGTCGGCTACCTCGATGACCCGGGCGCCGCTCTGCGCCTCGAGGTTGCCGCGGGTCAGCTCGACCATCTGCTCGGCCTGGGGCGAACGGGCCTCCACGGTGTTGCGGGCGATCTCGCTGCCGGCCTGGGCGACGCGGGCGCTACCCGACTGCACCGCATTGAGGCCACTGACGAAAGCGTTGCCGGAAATTTCCACCGTCTACTCCTGGGGACGCGCACGCGCCGCTACGATAGCAAGTGGCTTCTATTCAAGCAGACTTGGCCGGCGCTGGGTACCGCCCGTTGGTTATGGACGGCCCGCTGTTTATAGCCCGATGCCCAGGGGCCGCAGGTCGAGGTGCGCGGCCACGGCCGCGGGAGTGGCTTCCTCCAGGCGCGGTACCCGGCCCAGGCAGGGCGCCGGCAGGCGCTCGGCGAGGGTCGCCAGGTTCTCCTCCAGGCGCGAGGTAGCCGGGTCGACCACGTTGGCCACCCAGCCGGCCAGCGCCAGGCCGTCGCCCAGGATCGCCTCGGCGCTGAGCAGCGCATGGTTGATACAGCCCAGGCGCACGCCGACCACCAGCACCACCGGCAGCGCCAGCAGGCGCGCCAGGTCGGAGAGGTTCTCGCGACCCTGCAACGGCACGCGCCAACCGCCGGCGCCCTCCACCAAGGTGAGTTCGGCCTGTAGCGCCAGCACCTCGCGCACCGCCTCGTGCAAGCGTGCGGCGCTCAGTTCGACGCCGGCCTCGCGCGCCGCCAGGTGCGGGGCGATGGCCGGCGCGAAGGCCAGCGGGTTGACCTGCTCGTAGGCCAGCGCCAGCGAACACTGGCCGAGCAACGCCAGCGCGTCGCCATTGCGCAGGCCTTGCGCCGTGGGCTCGCAGCCGGAGGCCACCGGCTTCGCCGCGGCGGTGCTCAGGCCGGCACGCCGGGCCGCGTGGAGCAGGCCGGCGGCGATGGTGGTCTTGCCGATCTCGGTGTCGGTACCGGTGACGAAGAACGCCGGCATGGTTCAGGAATCCTTGCGCAGCACGCCGAAGACGACGCGGTAGGTAGCGGGCAGCCCCTCGGGCTGGCGGAAACGCTCGTAGGCGGCGACCAGCGCGCGGATACGCTGGCGCCCGGTCAGGCCGTCGGGCCGCCCGGGGTTGAGGTTGTGCGCGCCCAGCGCCTTGAGTTCGTGGGTCAGGCTGCGCAGGTCGGGGAAATGCAGGAGCCGGTCCTCGTGGCGCAGGGTCAGCGGCAGCAGACCGCTGCCGGCCGCGTGTTGCAGGTAGTCGGCGAAGGCGCGGAAGCGATTGACGTGGACGAAGCCGTCCACCACCCGCCAACTGTCGCGCAACTCGCCCAGGGTACCGACGCACAGGCTGCTGAACGCCAGCACGCCGCCCGGCCGCAGGACCCGCCGCGCCTCGGCCAGCACCGCCGGGAGGTCGGCGCACCACTGGATGGCCAGGCTGGAGAACAGCAGGTCGCAACTGCCGTCGCGCAACGGCAGCCTCTCGGCGTCGCCGCCGATGAAATGGCTGGCGCCGCCGCGCGCGCGGGCATGCCGCAGCATGCCTTCGGCGATGTCCACAGCCAGGCCCTCGGCCGCGCCAAAGCGGCGTTCCAGGGCCCGGCTGAAATGACCGGTGCCGCAGCCGAGATCGACCCAGCGGCGCGGCGAGAAGCCTTCCGGCAATGCCGACAGCAGGCTCTCGCCGACGCCGCGCTGGAGTTCAGCCACCGCGTCGTAGCTGGCCGCCGCGCGGGAAAACGACGCGGCGACCCGGCGCTTGTCGGGCAGCGCGGCAACGCCATGGGGCGCCAGCAGCGGCGCGGAATCGTCAGGCATCGTCACCCTCGCGAAGGAATCTCAGGATTGCGCTGGCCACCTCGTCCGGGCATTCCAGCGGCAGGCCGTGGCTGGCCGCCAGGGTCGAGACCTCGACGTCCGGCAGCCACTCGAGCAGGGCCTCGGCGGCGGCCACCGGCACCAGCGCATCGGCTTCGGCGAACAGATGCAATTGCGGCCCGCGGAAGTTTTCCAGGGCGGCCCGGGTATCCAGTTGGCCGAGCAACTGCAGGCCGGCGACCAGCGCCTCGCGCTCCAGCTGCGGCAGCGCCACCTGCAGTTGCCGCGCCAGGGTCCGAGGGTCGCGCGCACCCTGGCTGACCAGTAGGGTGAAACGCTTGCGGGTCAGGTGCGGTTCGAGCAGGAAAGCCTCGAAGAAGTCCTCGAAGGTTTCCGCCGGCATCGCGTTCGGCCAGTCCTCGCGCACGCGGAAGCACGGATTGCTGGCCAGGGTCAGCAGGCCCCGGCAATCGTCGCCGCGGCGCGCCGCCAGTTCGCCGGCGAGCATGCCTCCCAGCGACCAGCCGGCCAGCCAGCTATCGCGCGGCAGGTTGTCGTCGAGTTCGTCGAGCCAGTCGGCGGCATCGTCCAGCGACGGCAGCGGCTCGATCAACACGTTCAGGTGCGGCTCGCGCTCGTGCAGCGCGTCGCGCAGCGGTTCCAGCGGTGCGCTGCCCAGGCCCCAGCCCGGCAACAGGATCAGGTGGTCACGCATCGTCTCCCTCCTCGGCTTCGATCTCTGCCAGAAGGCTAGACGACAGCTGTCGCCAGCTTTCGCCGAGGGCTTCGAGCAAGCGGTCGACCTGCGCTTCGCTGTGCGCGGCGGACAGCGTGACGCGCAGCCGCGCGCTGTTGGCCGGCACGGTTGGCGGGCGGATCGCGCCGACCATGATGCCGCGGGCTCGAAGCATGCCGGCCAGGGCCACGGCCTGGCGGCTGCCGCCGACCAGGATCGGCTGGATCGGCGTGAAGCTGTCCATCAGGGTCAGGCCAAGCGCCTCGGCGCCATGGCGGAAACGGGCGATCAGCGCCGCCAGGTGTTGCCGCCGCCAGCTTTCGCGGCGCAGCAGCTCCAGGCTCTTCAGGGTGGCGCAGGCCACCGCTGGCGGCTGGCTGGTGGTGTAGATGTAGGGCCGGGCGTACTGAATCAGGGTCTCGATCAGTTCCTCGCTGCCGGCTACGAAGGCGCCGGCGGTACCGAAACCCTTGCCGAGGGTGCCGATCAGCACCGGCACCTGCTCCTGGCCGAGGCCGAAGTGTTCGACGATCCCGCCGCCGCTGGCGCCCAGCGGGCCGAAGCCATGCGCGTCGTCGACCATCAGCCAGGCGCCGCGGGCCTGCGCCACGGCGGCCAGGGCCGGCAGGTCGGCGAGATTGCCGTCCATGCTGAAGACCCCGTCGGTGACCACCAGGGTATTGCCCTCGGCCTTGTCCAGGCGCGCGGCGAGGCTTGCCGGGTCGTTGTGCAGGTAGCGCGAGAAACGCGCGCCGGAGAGCAATCCGGCATCCAGCAGCGAAGCGTGGTTGAGGCGGTCCTCCAGCACCGTGTCGCCCTTGCCGACCAGCGCGGTCACCGCGCCAAGGTTGGCCATGTAGCCGGTGGAGAACAGCAGCGCGCGCGGCCGCCCGGTGAATTCGGCGAGGGCCAGCTCCAGTTCGTGGTGCGGACCGCTGTGGCCGACCACCAGGTGCGAGGCGCCGCCGCCCACGCCCCAGCGCTCGGCGCCGCCGCGCAGCGCGGCGATCACTTCGGGATGATTGGCCAGGCCGAGGTAGTCGTTGGAACAGAAGGCCAGCAGCGGCTGGCCGTCGACCACGACGTCCGGGCCCTGGGCCGACTCCAGCAGCGGCCGCTGGCGGTAGAGGTCTTCCGCGCGCCGGCTGGCGAGGCGGGAAGCGAGATCGAAGGACATGGCAGGTCGCTCGTGTTGCTGGACGGACGCAGGCGCACCCGTCCACGCAGGGCCGACATCAGCGGCTGCAACGAAGGGACGGCGGCGCCCTCCCTTCCAGTATGGTCAGGCGGAAGCGGCGTTATAGAACAGCTTCGATTCGCGTTGTTCCACCAACGCCTGCTCGATGGCGGCCTGGTGCACTTCGTCGGCGTGCTCTTCGCGCTCTTCCGGCTTGATGCCGAGACGGGCGAACAACTGCATGTCCTTTTCGGCATGCGGGTTCTTCGTGGTCAGCAGCTTTTCGCCGTAGAAGATCGAGTTGGCCCCGGCCATGAAGGCCAGCGCCTGCATCTGCTCGTTCATCTGCTCGCGGCCGGCGGACAGGCGCACGTGGGACTTCGGCATCATGATCCGGGCCACCGCCAGGGTGCGGATGAAGTCGAAGGGATCGACGTCCTTCTCTTCCGCCAGGGGCGTGCCCTTGACCTTCACCAGCATGTTGATCGGCACCGACTCCGGGTGCTCCGGCAGGTTCGCCAACTGGATCAGCAGGCCGGCGCGGTCGTCCACCGACTCGCCCATGCCGAGGATGCCGCCGGAGCAGATCTTCATCCCCGCCTCGCGCACGTAGGCCAGGGTCTGCAGGCGCTCGCTGTAGGTGCGGGTGGTGATGATGTTGCCGTAGAACTCCGGCGAGGTATCCAGGTTGTGGTTGTAGTAGTCGAGGCCGGCGTCCGCCAGCGCCTGGGTCTGTTCCTGGGTCAGGCGGCCGAGGGTCATGCAGGTCTCCAGGCCGAGCTTCTTCACGCCCTTCACCATCTCCAGGACGTAGGGCATGTCCTTGGCCGACGGGTGCTTCCAGGCAGCGCCCATGCAGAAGCGGGTCGAACCGATGGCCTTGGCCTCGGCCGCCGCCTCGAGGACCTTCTGCACCTCCATCAGCTTCTCCTTGTCCAGGCCGGTGTTGTAGTGGCCGGACTGCGGGCAGTACTTGCAGTCCTCGGGACAGGCGCCGGTCTTGATCGACAGCAGCGTCGAGACCTGTACGCGGTTCGGGTCGAAGTGCGCGCGATGCACCGTCTGCGCCTGGAACAGCAGGTCGTTGAACGGCTGCTCGAACAGGGCACGGACTTCGGCGAGGGACCAGTCGTGACGGGTGGCGACGGAAGCGGTTGCACTCATGGGGAAGATTCCTTCGACGCTTGCATGGCGCCTTTTGTCGGGGAGCCCCGGCACGCCGGGGTCAGGCTTAAGGGGCATCATAAGTGGCTCTAGGACGCTGTCAACCCAGACCAGGACACAGGTATACACCTGATCAATATTTGATCATTTCATCGGCGATCGTCGCCCCTGAGCATTTCACCCAAGACACTCGACTTCGGCCTACTTCAAGCGCTTCAAGCCGCCACCAACCAGACCATCAAGGAAAAGCCCTTCCAGATCACTGCAAGCAAGAACTGCAATAGCGCCTATGGCCTGGGAGCCCTTCTGAGACCCGTGAATTCTTCCAGCACCGTAGGCGACCACGTTGGTGCCGGGAGACAACAAGTCCGTAGGCATCACCGTGCTCAGGCAAGAAGACCGTCGCATCGTCCCCTTCAACAAAGAATTCCAATTGGTGGAACACAGCAAAGACCAGGTCGTGGTGAAGAACTTCCTGGCCCAACTGAAATGCATGACCAACGCACCTACGTTGGGTCGATTCAATGCCACCACTGCGATAGATATCTACTACAAGTGAGCGGGAGGCCGCTTCGCAGACGGAAGCGGCCGGTATCGACGACTCAGCGCAGGAAGAAGTGCTGGAGTCGTTGCACTTGCCAGTTGTAACGGCGACGCGCCTCGAGACCTTCCTCCAGGCTGACGGCGACGAAACGCGCCTTCTGGTTCGGTTGCATCTGCGCCAGCCGGTTCAGGTCGGGGCTGATCACCGTGCCCAGCGTGGCATATCCCCCACCGGATACCGCATCACGATGCAGGACGATGGGTTCGAGCCCGCCCGGTACCTGGATCGAGCCGATGGGATAGCAGGCGTCGACGATGTTGGACGGGTCCGAGCCTGCGCCGAATGGCTGTTCGCGCGGCTCGAACCGGAGCGCCGTGCCGCCCTTGAAGCGGTAGCCGGTGCGGTCCGCCTCCGAGCCGACGGTCCAGGTCTCGGCGAAGAAACGCTCGACCGCGTCGGGGGTCAGGCGATGAACGTAGAGCCCGGGAACCACCCGCAAGCTCACCTCGCCACCGACCTCCACCTGCAACGAACGCGGCAGCGCCAAGCCCTCCACGGCAGAGGGCGAGGCAGGCCCCAGGGGCAGCAGGTCGCCCTCCGCCAGTCGCCGTCCCTGCAAGCCACCGATCGCCCCCAGACCGTAGGTCGAACGGCTGCCCAGCACCTCGGGTACCGCGATGCCGCCGTCGATGGCGAGATAGCCACGGGCGCCGGCACGGATGAAGTCGAACCCCAGGACCTGGCCGGCGCGAACCCGGAAGGAAGTATCCAGCGGCATCTCCGCGCCCTCCAGGCGAGGCGTCATGCGCGCCCCGCACACGGCCACCAGGGCGTCGCGCTGGAACTCCAGCTGCGGACCCAGCAGCGCGCACTCCAGCACGGCGGCGGTCGGTGCGTTGCCCACCAGCAGGTTGGCCGCGCGCAGGGCGTACTGGTCGAGCGCGCCGGACGGCGGGATACCCAGGTGATAGTGGCCTTCGCGGCCGGCGTCCTGCACCGAGGTGGCGAGGCCGGGCTTGAGCACCTTAATCGACATACAGCACCTCCTGCAGACGTTGCGTGCAGCCTCGCGGATCGGCGAGGAACGCGTCGAGATCGAAACTCACCGGACGGATGCGCAGGTCGAATGTGCCCGCTTCGACTTCGGCCGCCATGCGTTCGTATTCGGTCCGCTCGATGGGGCGGAACTGGACGATGTCGCCAGCGCGGAAGAACACCATCGATTCCTCGAGATAGGGCAAGCCCTGGCGGGGATCGAAGATCGGCGCCGGAGTCACGCCGAACATCTGGTAGCCGCCGGCACCGCGCACCGAATAGATGCAGCCGAAGCAACCGCCGTGGCCGAGGGTCAGCTTCGGCGTGTCGATGCGCGGACGCAGGTACTTGGGCACCTGCAACTGCCGCTCGCGCTCGACCATCTGGTACATGAACGGCAGGCCGGCGACGAAACCGACCATCGAGACGAACCACGGCGTGCCGCTGTGCGCCTGGATGAACGCCTGCACGTCGGCGTAGCCGTTGATCCGCGCGGCGTACTCGAGGTCGGTGGAGTCCGGGTCCTGGTGACGGTCGCGGAAGCGCATCAGGGTCTCGTGGGTCCAGGGATCGTTGTACAACACCGGCACTTCGACGATACGCGTCTCGATGCTGCGCGCGGCGACCGCCTCGGTTTCCAGGCCGCGCACGGTCTCCAGCAGCGCCTCCGGGGCCAGCCGGTCGGGGTCGAAGCGGACCTGGAACGAGGCGTTGGCCAGGCACACGTCGAGCACCCCGGGCAATTGCAGGGCCTCGATCGCGCGGGTGATCGCCATGCCGCGAAAGAAGGCTTCCAGCGACATGGCTTCGGCGACCTCGGCGAACAGGTGCTCGTCGCCGCCGAAGCTGTAGCGGATGTTGGCGTGCATCTCAAACCTCCTGCGCGGCTGCGGTCCGCTCGGCGAGCCAGGTTTCCAGGGTAGCGGTATCGAACTGCGCGGCCTGTACCCGCGCATCGACGAGCAGCCAGCGGTGCAGCGGCAGGGTAGTGGCCATGCCGGCCAGCACGGTGCGCTCCAGCGCCTGGCGCGCGCGGGCGAACGCTTCGTCGCGGTCGCGACCATGGACGATCAGCTTGGCCAGCAACGAATCGTAGTACGGCGGCACCCGGTAGCCGGGATACAGGTGGCTGTCCACTCGCACGCCCTCGCCCTGCGGCCATTCCAGGCGCTCCACGGTGCCGGGGCTGGGGAAGAAATTGCGCGCCGGGTCTTCGGCGTTGATCCGCATCTCCAGCGCCGCGCCGTTCAGGCGAATGTCCTCCTGGCGCCAGGGCAGCGCCTCGCCGGCGGCGATGCGCAGCATGGCCTGGACCAGGTCGATGCCGGTGACCATCTCGCTGACCGGATGCTCGACCTGGATACGGGTGTTCATCTCGATGAAGAAGAACTCGCCGCTGTGCGCGTCGAACAGGTATTCCAGGGTGCCCGCGCCACGATAGCCGAGACTCTGCGCCAGGCGCACCGCGCTCTCGCAGAGGGCCTGGCGCTGCGCGCCGTCCAGCGCCGCCGAAGGTGCCTCCTCGAAGACCTTCTGGCGCCGCCGCTGCAGCGAGCATTCGCGTTCGAACAGATGCACCGCGCGCTCGCCATCGCCGAGGATCTGCACTTCGATGTGCCGCGCCTGGCGGATGAAGCGCTCCAGGTACACCGCCGGCGAACCGAAGGCGGCCTGCGCCTCGCGCTGGGCGATGGGGAATTCCCGACGCAGTTCGTCGGCGTCGTGGGCGATACGGATGCCACGCCCGCCGCCGCCAGCGGAGGCCTTGACCAGCAGCGGATAGCCGACCTCTTCGGCGCAGGCCAGCGCCGCGTCGAGGTCGTCCAGCTCGCCGGGCGAGCCCGGCACCACCGGCACCCCGGCGGCCATCGCGGTACGCCGCGCCTCGGCCTTGTCGCCCATGCGGCGGATGGTCTGCGCATCCGGACCGACGAAGACCAGTCCGGCCGCCTGCACCGCTTCGGCGAAGGCAGGGTTCTCGGAGAGGAAACCGTAGCCGGGATGGATCGAGTCGGCACCGGTTTCCCGCGCCGCCATGAGAATCGCCTCGATATCCAGGTAGCTCCGCTCGGCCCGCGCAGGGCCGATCAGACGTACCTCATCGGCCAGCCGCGCGGCCAGCGAATCGCGATCCGCCTCGCTGCACACCGCTACCGTGGGAATGCCCAGTGCCTGCGCGGCGCGGATGATGCGCACGGCGATCTCGCCGCGATTGGCCACCAGCAGCTTGTTCAGTCGCTTGTGCATGGCGTCCTCCTCAGGTAGCGCTGGCGATCACCGCCAGCACCTGTCCCGGCTCGATGGCCTCGCCATCTTCCACGTGGAACGCCTGGAGTATGCCGGCCTGCCCGGCCTGCACTTCGGAAAACTGCTTCATCACCTCGATCAGCCCGATCACGCTGCCGGCCTCGACCGCCTGCCCGACCTCCGCGTAGGGTGGCGCGTCGGGGCTGGCCTTGCGATAGAAGGTGCCGGGCAAGGGGGACTGCACGTTATGTTCGGCCATGACGAATCCTCATTATTCGAACGTTGTAGGAAATGGCAGAAAAGCTTGTCGCGAGGCTCGCCGAGGCGAGCGGCGCTCAACGCGGCGCCTTGATGCGGATGCCGGCGCCTTCCAGGCGCGCGCGGGTGCTGGCGACCAGCTCCAGGGCGCCGGGGGTGTCGCTGTGGATGCACACCGAGTCGAAGGCGATGTCGAGGTCCTCGCCCTCGACGGTGCGCACCTTACCCTCGCGGCAGGCGCGCAGGACCTTGTCGGCGACCTGTTGCGGATCGAGGGCGGCGACCCGCCGGGTGAAGACGATGGAGCCGCTGCGGTCGTAGTCGCGGTCGGCGTAGAACTCGCGCACCAGCGGCTGGCCCAGTTCCCGACCGATGCGCCAGGTGGCCGAACCGGGCATGCAATAGAGCAGCAGTTCCGGTTCCAGGCGTTGCAGGGTCTCGACGAACAGGCGCGCGGCGGCCTCGTCGCGCGCCAGGTGCATGTAGAGCGCACCGTGGGGCTTGACGTGCTGCAGCGACAGGCCCTGCAGCCGGGCGAATTCGCGCAGGGCGCCAAGCTGGTAGAGCATGTCGTTGACCAGCTCGATGGCCGGCGCGGCGATGTGCCGGCGACCGAAGCCGACCAGGTCGCGGAAGCCCGGATGGGCGCCGATGGCCACGCCATGCTCGGCGGCCATCTCCACGGTGCGGCGCATGCTGCTCGGGTCGCCGGCATGGAAACCGGTGGCGATGTTGGCGCTGCTGATCAGCGGCATGATCGCCGCGTCCACGCCATCGCCGATGGTCCATGGGCCGAAGCCTTCGCCCATGTCGGAATTGAGGTCGACTTCAGTCATTGCCGGCTGGCCTCATCTGCCTTGTTGTTGGATGGAGCCACGGTAAAAGCCGGGAAAGGTATTGGGTAGATTTATTATTCGATAGACTGGTTTCTGAAAAACAGATACCTCTTCCGGATGCTGCCCATGGCCCTGACCCTCCGCCAGGTTCGCTACTTCATCGCCACCGCCGAGTTCGGCCAGATCTCCCAGGCCGCCATCCACCTGAACATCTCGCAGTCGGCGGTGACCAGCGCGATCCAGGAACTGGAGGGCATGCTCGGCGTCGCCCTGTTCACCCGCACGGCCCAGGGCATGAACCTGACCGACAGCGGCCGGCACTTCCTCAACCACGCCTATTCGATCCAGCGCAGCGTCGACGACGCGCTCAACAGCCCGCAACCGGACACCCGGGTCGACGGCACCCTGAAGGTCGCCGCCAGCTATACCGTGATGGGCTATTTCCTCCCCCACCACCTGCAACGCCTGGCGCAGTGGTACCCGGAACTGGAGCTGCAACTGTTCGAGGACGAGCGCGCCAGCATCGAGCGCGGCCTCCTCGACGGTCGCTACGACATCGCCGTGCTGCTCACCGGCAATCTCACCGAGCCCGGGATCGCCGCCGAAACCCTGTTCAACTCCGAGCGCCGGTTGTGGCTGCCCAGCCGCCATCCGCTGGGCGAGAAGGCCGACCTGGGCCTGGCCGACGTGGCCGGCGAGCCCTACATCATGCTCACCGTCGACGAGGCCGGGCAGAGCGCGCTGCGCTACTGGCAACAGAGCGGCCACCGGCCGCAGGTGATCCTCCATACCAGTTCGGTGGAAGCGGTGCGCAGCATGGTCGCCAACGGCTCCGGCGTGGCCATCCTCTCCGATCTGGTGTACCGGCCCTGGTCGCTGGAAGGCAAACGCATCGAGACGCTATCGCTGGTCGACCCGGTGCCGTCGATGAGCGTCGGCCTGGCCTGGCGCCGCGACACCGAAGCGAGCGCCGGGATGCGCGCGTTCCGCGAATACTTCCGCCAGTCGTTCCTCGCTCCGCAGCAAAGCAGCAGCCGGCGCTGAACCCGGCGGCTAATCTCTGATCCAACGCTGGGAACACTCAGGACAGGACACTCATGGGTACAGAAGGCTTTTTCGACGGACTGGGCGAGATGCTGGGCAGGGCGATCCGCTTCGTGGTGGACCTGCTCTCCGGCCTGCTGGGCGGCATCTGGGGCGCCATGGACGACTTCCTCCACGGCCTGGCCAGGGCCATCGGCATGGACGCATCGCTGTTCAGCTTCGTCTTCCTGGTGCTCGGCCTGTTGCTGCTCTACAGCGGCATACGCGCCTTCATGCGCCGCTCGATAGTCGGCGGGGTGATCTGGACGGTGCTCGGCCTGATCGTCATGAGCTGGCTCATCCACTGATCCACGCGTCGGCCGTTTCCGCAAGGAGCGAAGGAAGGTTTCGGTTATCCACAGGCGAGTTCCGAACCCGCTGGCAACGGCTGGTCGGCGGCGCGCGCCTGCGGTTGCATGGTGCGACATCCGCCAGGAAGTCCCGCCATGTCGTTCCCGCTTCGTCCTCTCACGCGCTGGCTTTTGCCGCCGCCGGCCTGCCTGCTCTGCGCCGCCCGCAGCGACCAGCCGCCCCGCCCGCTGTGCCGCGCCTGTGCCGCCGACCTGCCCTGGTCGCGCCAGCAGTGCCGGCGCTGCGCCCTGCCCCTGCCGCTGGACGGCCAGGTGTGCGGCGAGTGCCTGCGCCGCCCGCCGGCCTATGAACAGGCGATCGCGCCCTGGCGCTACGCCTTTCCGCTCGACAGCCTGATCAACCGCTTCAAGCACCAGGCGGCCTGGCCGCTGGGGCGGCTGCTCGGCGAGTTGCTGGCGGAACACCTGCGGCAACGCTACGCCGAAGGCCTGCCGCGCCCGGCACGCCTGCTGCCGGTCCCGCTGGCGCCACGGCGCGAACGTCGGCGCGGCTTCAACCAGGCGCAACAGCTCGCCGAGCGACTGGCCGGCGAGCTGGACCTGCGCAGCGATCCGCACAGCCTGCGGCGAGTGCTGGATACTCCGGCCCAGCAGGGCCTGGACGCGACGGTGCGGCGGCGCAACCTGCGCCACGCCTTCGCCCTGGCGCCCGCCAGCGATGTTCGCGGGCTGCACCTGGCACTGGTGGACGACGTGCTCACCACCGGGGCCACCGCCGAGTGCCTTTCCCGTCTGTTGCGCCGGGCGGGCGCCGCGCGGGTCGACGTCTACTGCCTGGCGCGCACGCCGAAGCCCGGCTGAGCTGGGCTAAACTGCCGCGCAACCGATACGGGAGAGGATCCATGCGCGCACTGCTGGTCGCGGCCTGCCTGTTGCTCGGCGGTTGCAGCCATTTCGCCGAAGACGACTGGCTGGGCGAAGACAAGGCCCTGCATTTCGCCAGTTCCGCGGCCCTTGCCGCGGCGGGCATGCAGATGGCCCACGACCGCGGCCTGCACGGTGCTCGCCAGGCACGCTTCGGCCTGAGCTTCTCGCTCGCCTTCGGCGTCGGCAAGGAGTTCTACGACAGCCGTTCCGCCGGCAGCGGCTGGAGCTGGAAGGACCTCGCCTGGGACCTGGCCGGCGCCGCCGCCGGCTACGGTCTCTACCAGGCCGCCGAGTGACGCCCTTGCGTTTTGCCCATGGCTGTTGGAGCCTTCGCCGTATACGTCCGCTCATAGCGAAGCTTCCATGTCCGCACTCTCCACTCTCGCCCAGCACGTCACCCGTCGCCCACAACGCATCGCCCTGCTCGCGCAGATCGCCGAACTGGGCTCCATCACCCGTGCGGCGAAGGCCGTGGGCATCAGCTACAAGGGCGCCTGGGACGCCATCGACGAACTGAACAACCTGGCCGAGCGTCCGCTGGTCGAGCGTAGCGTCGGCGGCAAGGGCGGCGGCGGCGCCCGGCTGACCGCCGAGGGCGAACGCCTGCTGGCTCTCTACCGGCGCCTGGAAGCCTTGCAAGCGCAGGTGTTGCAGGCCGCTGAAGACGCCGAGGACCTCAACCTGATCGGCCGCCTGATGCTCCGCACCAGCGCACGCAACCAATTGCACGGGCGGGTCCTGTCGATCCATGGCGAAGGCTTCCACGACCGCATCGCCATCGAGCTGCCAGGCCAGCAACGCATCGAGGCGCTGATCACCCGCGCCAGCACCGAGCAACTCGAACTCGGTCGCGGCCGCCCGGTACTGGCGCTGATAAAGGCCGGCTGGCTGGACGTCGGGCTGGAACCGCGCGAGGACCAGCCGAATCAGTTGCAAGGCACCCTGGAGGAAATCCTCGCGGCCAAGGCCGGTCCCAGCGAGGTGCGCATCGCCCTGGGCAGCGGTCTTACCCTCTGCGCGCTGCTGTCCGGCGAACGCCTGGCCAGCCTGGGGCTGAAGAAGGGCCAGAAGGTGATCGCCTCCTTCGATCCAGCCCAGGTCCTGCTCGGCACGCCGCTGTGAACCTGCCGGCCCGCGCCGGCTTGCGTACACTAGGGGTCTTTCGAGCCTTGGATGCCCCGTCATGTCCCATCCCTTCGACCAACTGACCCCCGACCTCGTCCTGGATGCCGTGGAAAGCCTCGGCTATCTCAGCGACGCACGGGTGCTGGCGCTCAACAGCTACGAAAACCGCGTGTACCAGGTCGGCATCGAGGACGGCGAGCCGCTGATCGCCAAGTTCTACCGACCGGACCGCTGGAGCGACGCGGCGATCCGCGAGGAGCACGCCTTCTCCGCCGAGCTGGCGGAATGCGAGGTGCCGGTGGTGGCGCCGCTGTCGCGCGACGGCGAAAGCCTGTTCGCATTCTCCGGCTTCCGCTTCGCCCTGTTCCCCCGGCGCGGCGGGCGCGCGCCCGAGCCGGGCAATCTCGACCAGCTCTACCGCCTCGGCCAGTTGCTCGGCCGCCTGCACGCGGTCGGCGCCACGCGGCCGTTCGAGCACCGCGAGGCGCTCGCTGTGGATAACTTCGGCCACGCCTCGCTGGCCACCCTGCTGGAAGGCAATTTCATCCCCAGGAGCCTGCTGCCGGCCTACGAGTCGGTCGCCCGCGACCTGCTGAAACGCCTCGACGCCCTGTTCGCCGAGGTGCCCTACCAGCCGATCCGCCTGCACGGCGACTGCCATCCAGGCAACCTGCTGTGCCGCGACGAGGTCTACCACATGGTCGATCTCGACGACTGCCGCATGGGCCCGGCCCTCCAGGACCTGTGGATGATGCTCGCCGGCGAGCGCCACGAACGCCTGGCGCAGATTGCCGAACTGGTCGACGGCTACAACGAGTTCCACGACTTCGACCCGCGCCAACTACCGCTGCTCGAAGGCCTGCGCAGCCTCCGCCTGATGCACTACAGCGCCTGGCTCGCGCGGCGCTGGGACGACCCGGCGTTCCCGCCGAGCTTCCCCTGGTTCGGCAGCGAACGTTACTGGGGCGAGCAGGTGCTGGTGCTGCGCGAACAACTGGCGGCGCTGGACGAGGAACCGCTGCGGCTGTTCTGAGCCTCCTGCGGACAGGGCGAATGGCGCGCGGCGCTATCCGTCCCGCCGCGGGGCAGGCGAGGGAACGGCAAGTGTGCCGGTGCTTTTCCGCGGGAACTGTGCGCAGACAAGCCCGCCACCCCCCTACTAGAATTCACAGGTCATCCGCTCGTGCATGCCGTGCACGGCCATTCTTACCTGCCTGACGTTTCAAGGATTCTCCATGGCGACCGCCAACCTCCGTCGGGGCTATGTCCTCGGCCTGACGGCTTATGTGATCTGGGGATTGTTCCCGCTCTACTTCAAACTGCTCGAACGCATTCCCGCGGTGGAAATCATCGTCCAGCGCGCGGTCTGGTCGGCCCTGTTCGGCGCCGTCCTGCTGCTGTTCTGGAAACACCCGGGCTGGTGGCGCGAACTGCGCCAGAATCCGCAGCGCTTCGTCGTGCTGGCCGCCAGCGGACTGCTGATCGCCAGCAACTGGATGACCTATGTCTGGGCGGTGAACAACGGCCACATGCTGGAAGCCAGCCTGGGCTACTACATCAATCCGCTGATCAACGTGATGCTCGGCATGTTGCTGCTCAAGGAACGCCTGCGTCCTCTGCAATGGCTGGCGGTGGCCCTGGCTTCGCTGGGCGTGGCGCAGCAGGTCTGGCAACTCGGCAGCCTGCCCTGGGTGTCGCTGGTGCTGGCCCTGACCTTCGGCTTCTACGGCCTGATCCGCAAAAAGGCGCCGGTCGCCGCGCTGCCCGGACTGGTGGTGGAAACCTGGCTGCTGCTGCCACTGGCGCTGGTCTGGTTGCTGTTGTTCGCCGACGGGCCGACCAGCGAAACGGCTTTCTGGAGCACCCCGGAAGCCCTGTGGGTGGTCGCCGCGGGCCCGGTGACGCTGGTTCCGCTGGTCTGCTTCAACGCTGCGGCAAGGCACCTGCCCTACGCCACTCTGGGCTTCCTGCAATACCTGGCACCGACGCTGGTCCTGCTACAGGCGATCCTGCTGTTCGGCGAGCACCTGGACTCCAGCCGCCTGACCGCCTTCGCTTTCATCTGGCTCGCCCTGGCCGTCTACAGCTTCGACGCCTGGCGCAGCCTGCGCCGCCTGCCGCAACCGGGCTGACGTTATCCCCAGGCTTGCGGAACTCCGCAAGCCTGGCGAAAAAACGCGCACTCCTTCCTAGCCCCTGTCAATACTGACGCTCAGCGATCCACCCCAGGCTTTTCCACAGGTTCATGCACGTACTTTGTGCATAGACCTGCCTTCTCCTCCCCGCAGGCGCGTGGATAACTGGTCGGAAGAGGCCCTGCAAAGCGCCTGTTCAGTCTTTGAGCATACCGCTACATGCCAGGCTCACCAAGGGTTACAGCGATATACACAAGGCTTATCCACAAAGCTGCCCAAGGCTTTTGTGAGCAACTGTGGATGAACCGGAAGAGCCATCGATCAAAAAACGTACGGATACTTGGAGTGCCGATGGATAAAGGCCTGCATGGATTCTTCCCCGGCTTACCCACAGACTGCTCCACGTTATTTGTGCACAGGGGCAATGACAGCGGCGAAGGTTAATCCACAAGAAAAAGCGCAAGAGAGGCTGCTCAGAAAACGAGCAAACCCTTGTATCGCCCATGGATAAAGGCCTGCAAGGTTATCCACACAGAATACCCACAGGCTGGTCCACCTGGTTTGGGAATAACCGCAACGTAGCTGGTCAAAAAACGCGCTACGACCTCCAAGCCTCGCGGCGCCTGGGCTTCAGGGTTTCACCCAAGGCTTTTCCACAGGCCCGTCCCCGGCTTTCCTGAACAACTTCAGGACGCGTCCAGCACCAACTCCACCATCAGGTCGTCGGCCAGGTCTTCCAGTCGCTCGCGCAGGGTGTCCAGCGACAGGGTCAGCGGCACCGCCAGCAGCGCATCGGCATGGAACAGCGGTTCGCTGCTCATCGGCGCCGGGCGCACTTCGGTGGACAGGCTCTCCAGGTTCACCCCGTGCTCGGCCAGCAACCGGGTGATGTCGCGCACGATACCGGGGCGGTCGTTGCCCACCAGGTCGAGGTGGATAGGCTTCCAGTTGCATACCGGCTCGATCCCGCTTTCCGCCAGGAGCACGCGAATGCCGTGGCTGGACAGGCCCTGTAGCCCTTCCACCAGTTCGTCGTAGCCCTCCGCCGGCACGGCCACCCGCAGTATCCCGGCGAACTGCCCGGCCATCCGCGACATGCGGCTTTCCAGCCAGTTGCCGCCGTGGGAGGCGATGCATTGGGCGATGCGCTCGACCAGGCCGGGATGGTCGGTGGCGATCACGGTCAGGACCAGGTGATCCATGAGCTTGCCTCCTGCTGGGACGAATGGGAGTTCAGAGCTGCAGCCAGTAAGTGTAGAACTGTTCGTCACGGACATAGCCGAGGCGCTCGTAGAGCGACTGCCCGGCGTGGTTGGTCTTCGCCGTCTCCAGTTGCAGGCCGCAGGCGCCCATGCTTTCGGCGAAACCCCGGGCCTGGTTCATCAGGGCCTCGCCGACACCCCGGCGACGCGCCTCCGGGCGGACGTAGAGATCGCTGAGCAACCACGAAGGTCGTAGCGCCAGGGAGGCGAACAGCGGATAGAGTTGGACGAAGCCCAGCGCCCGCGCCTCGGCATCCCTGGCCAGGAACAGGGTCGAATCGCCCTGGCGCAGGCGCTCGGCGAGGAATGCGCGGACCTGCTCTTCCGGCGCCGGCACTTCGTAGAAGTCGAGGTAGGCGGAAAACAGCGGAACCAGGTCGGCGAGATCGGCGAGGGATGCGGCATGGACGGGCATGGCGAGGCTCCTGGGGCGATTCCGGGAGTATAGGCAAGGCGCTCGCAGCGCAGTGAAACATCCTGCGACGCCGCGCCGCAGTTGGGCTCGCGATAAATCGTGTACTGTTTTTAGATTTATCTGGAACAAAGTACAGTTTTTTTGCGAACATTGAGCCTGGCCAACGTGACCGTGAAGCGTCATCCAGTCGTAACGCGACGCGTAACCACTGATTTTTCCCGCGGCATCATGTAGTATGCCGCGGCTCGGACTACAAGGCCGTGCGGCCCGGGTCCAGAGCTGGTCTAGAGCAGAGTGAGGCAAACAATGACTGAACGCGTTCAAGTCGGTGGCCTGCAGGTCGCCAAAGTCCTGTTCGACTTCGTGAACAACGAAGCCATCCCCGGAACCGGCGTCTCTGCCGACACGTTCTGGACCGGTGCGGAGGCCGTGATCAACGACCTGGCGCCGAAGAATAAAGCCCTGCTCGCCAAGCGCGACGAACTCCAGGCCAAGATCGACGGCTGGCACCAGGCTCGCGCCGGCCAGGCCCACGACGCCGCTGCCTACAAGGCCTTCCTCGAGGAAATCGGCTACCTGCTGCCCGAGGCGGAAGACTTCCAGGCCGGCACCCAGAACGTCGACGACGAGATCGCCCGCATGGCCGGCCCGCAGTTGGTGGTGCCGGTGATGAATGCGCGCTTCGCCCTCAACGCCTCCAACGCCCGCTGGGGCTCGCTGTACGACGCGCTCTACGGCACCGACGTGATCAGCGAAGAAGGCGGCGCCGAGAAAGGCAAGGGCTACAACAAGGTTCGCGGCGACAAGGTCATCGCCTTCGCTCGCGCCTTCCTCGACGAGGCCGCGCCGCTGGAGTCCGGCTCCCATGTCGACGCCACTTCCTACAGCGTGAAGAACGGCGCGCTGGTCGTCGCGCTGAAGAACGGCAGCGAAACCGCCCTGAAGAACGCTGGCCAGTTCCTTGCCTTCCAGGGCGACGCCGCCAAGCCGCAAGCGGTACTGCTCAAGCACAACGGCCTGCACTTCGAAATCCAGATCGACCCGAGCAGCCCGGTCGGCCAGACCGATGCCGCAGGCGTGAAGGACGTGCTGATGGAAGCCGCCCTCACCACCATCATGGACTGCGAGGACTCGGTCGCCGCGGTCGACGCCGACGACAAGGTAGTGATCTACCGCAACTGGCTGGGCCTGATGAAAGGCGACCTGGCCGAGGAAGTCAGCAAGGGCGGCAGCACCTTCACCCGCACCATGAACCCGGACCGCGTCTACACCAGGGCCGACGGTTCCGAACTGACCCTGCACGGCCGCTCGCTGCTGTTCGTGCGCAACGTCGGCCACCTGATGACCAACGATGCGATCCTCGACAAGGACGGCAACGAAGTGCCGGAAGGCATCCAGGACGGCCTTTTCACCAGCCTGATCGCCATTCATGACCTGAACGGCAACACCAGCCGCAAGAACAGCCGCACCGGCAGCGTGTATATCGTCAAGCCGAAGATGCACGGTCCGGAAGAAGCCGCCTTCACCAACGAGCTGTTCGGCCGCGTCGAGGACGTCCTCGGCCTGCCGCGCAACACCCTGAAGGTCGGCATCATGGACGAGGAGCGCCGCACCACCGTGAACCTGAAGGCCTGCATCAAGGCGGCCAAGGATCGCGTGGTGTTCATCAACACCGGCTTCCTCGACCGCACCGGCGACGAGATCCACACCTCCATGGAAGCCGGCGCCGTGGTGCGCAAGGGCGCCATGAAGTCGGAGAAGTGGATCGGCGCCTACGAGAACAACAACGTCGACGTCGGCCTGGCCACC
The DNA here is from genome assembly GCF_037574965.1 of Pseudomonas sp. KBN12P06040. Lineage (NCBI taxonomy): Bacteria > Pseudomonadati > Pseudomonadota > Gammaproteobacteria > Pseudomonadales > Pseudomonadaceae > Pseudomonas > Pseudomonas sp. KBN12P06040. Next base: position 583,726 of record NZ_JBBELS010000001.1, on the reverse strand, counting down.
GGCCTGCAAGGCAAGGCGCAGATCGGCAAGGGCATGTGGGCCATGCCCGACCTGATGGCCGCCATGCTCGAGCAGAAGATCGGCCATCCGCTGGCCGGCGCCAACACCGCCTGGGTCCCGTCGCCGACCGCCGCGACCCTGCACGCCCTGCATTACCACAAGGTCGACGTGTTCGCCCGCCAGGCCGAGCTGGCCAAGCGCACCCCGGCCTCGGTGGACGACATCCTGACCATTCCGCTGGCGCCGAACACCAACTGGACCGCGGAAGAGATCAAGAACGAGGTGGACAACAACGCCCAGGGCATCCTCGGCTATGTCGTCCGCTGGATCGACCAGGGCGTCGGCTGCTCCAAGGTGCCGGACATCAACGACGTCGGTCTGATGGAAGACCGCGCCACCCTGCGCATCTCCAGCCAGCTGCTGGCCAACTGGCTGCGTCACGGCGTGATCAGCCAGGAGCAGGTGGTCGAGAGCCTCAAGCGCATGGCCGTGGTGGTCGACCGGCAGAACGCCAGCGACCCGTCCTACCGGCCGATGGCGCCGAACTTCGACGACAACGTCGCGTTCCAGGCCGCCCTGGAGCTGGTGGTGGAAGGCACCCGGCAGCCGAACGGCTATACCGAGCCGGTCCTGCATCGCCGCCGCCGCGAGTTCAAGGCGAAGAACGGGCTGTAGGCCGTTCGCCGCAGCGCAACGAAAAGCCGCCCCGAGGGGCGGCTTTTTCATTTCTTCGGGTAGCCATGCACACGCTCCCAACAGTCGTCACGCAGCTCCTCGGCATGGCTACGGATGCTGCCCCAACCGTTCTGCCGCAGCGCCTCCCAGGCCTCTCGACGTACCGCCTGCCATCCGGGGTGGGCATAGATGTCGAAGTCGAAGCAGCCCAGCGCTTCCTCGGGCAGCTCGTTGCACAGCGCCCAGACACGCCTCAAGGCATCGCGAAAACTCCCGGCCTGGTGACCCGGACAGCCTTCGAGCCACTCGTGCAGCGGCACGATCTTCTCCGACCAGGTAGAGCAGCCCGGGCAACTGCCGATGGTCTCTCTCTGCATGGCACCGTCAAGGGCCAGGAAATCGAGCGCCAGGAACGCCTCTGCGCTGAGCAGGACCCATCGATGCTCATCCTGCCCGTACCACGTCCAGATGAAACTGCCCGGCTCGTTCATGTCGGCTCCTGCGCCGAGGGAAAAAGCCGCGACGATAGCCTAATCAGGCTGCGCCGAGAAAGCTCAGCACCGCGCCTTCGAACGCCTGCGGGAACTCGACGTTCGACAGATGCACCGCCGGCAGCGTAACCAGCCTGGCCCCGGCAATCGACGTGGCGATCAGCTCGCCGTGGCTGGCGGCGGTGACCGTGTCGTACGCCCCTGCGATCACCAGGGTCGGCCGCTCGATCCGCGCCAGTTGCGCGCGCAGGTCGGTATCGCGCACCGCCGCGAAGGAGCCGGCCAGGCCGTGCCGGTTGGTGGCCATGAGCATCGCCCGGAAGCGCTCGACGACGGGCTCGGCGCGCTCCAGCAGCGCCGGCGGAAACCAGTTGCCGAGGAAGCCCGCGGCGGTCTCGCTCATGTCCTCGGCCTGCAGCACCGCGGCGATGCGCTCGTCCCACTGCGCCGCCGGGCCAAGCCAGGCCGAGGTGTTGGCCAGCACCAGCCGCTCGATCCGCTGCGGCGCATGCAGCGCCAGCCACTGGCCGACGATCCCGCCCAGGGACAGGCCGAGGAAATGCGCGCGCCGTACCTCCAGCGCGTCGAACAGCTCCAGTACGTCCTCGCCCAGCCGGGCCAGGGTATAGGGCCCCGGCGGCACGCTGGAGGCGCCATGGCCACGGGCGTCGTAGCGCAGGACGCGGAAGTGCCGGGTCAGTGCCGGGAGTTGTGCATCCCACATGTGCAGGGTGGTACCGATGGAGTTGGAGAGCGCCAGCAGCGGTTTCTCCGCCGCACCGTCCAGGCGATAGGCGAGGCTGGCGCCATCGCTAGTAGCGAGAAAAGACAGGTTGCCCATGGGAGCCTCCGGGGTCAGGGTGATTGCCATGCACGCCAGGCTAGTTGCGACGGCCCCTGGGAAAAACTACAAAGAATGGAACGACTCTGTCAGGGAAGCTGACATGCACGATTTCACCCTCCACGACCTCCAATGCTTCGACGCAGTGGTCGACGCCGGCGGCTTCCAGGCCGCCGCACAGCGCCTGCACCGCTCCCATCCGGCGGTGTTCGCCGCCGTTGCCAGGCTGGAGCGCCAGCTCGGCCTGGTGCTGCTGGAACGAGGCGGCTACCGGGTCGGCCTGACCGCCGCCGGTCGCTCCTTCCACCAGCGTGCCCAGGCCCTGCTCTACGAACTGGAAGGGCTGCGGGGCCACGCCGCGCACCTGGCCCAGGGCGAGGAAAGCGAGCTGCGCGTGGTACTGGGCGACCTCTGCCCGCCGCGCCCGGCCCTGGCGCTGCTCGCAGGGTTCTTCGGCAGCCAGCCGCAGACCCGCCTGCAATTGCTGTTCGAAACCGTCAGCGGCCCGCTGGAGCGCCTGCTGGACGGCGAGGCCGACCTGATCTTGCATCGCGTGGACAAGTCCGACCCACGCCTGGAATGGCTCGACCTGTGCAGGGTCGGGCTGGTCCCGGTCATCGCGCCGGGCCTGCTCGGCGATCCTCCGCCGCGATCGGTGCGCCCGGACCAACTGCGCCCCTTCGCCCAGTGCGTGATGCGCGACAGCGCCCGCCATTCGCCGCCGACGGACTATTTCATGCTCGCCGGCGCGCGACAGTGCAGCGTGCCGGACCAGCGAACGAAGAAAGAGGTGATCCTCCAGGGCCTCGGCTGGGGGCACCTGCCGGACTTCCTGGTCGACGAGGAACTGGCCGACGGCCGCCTGCTCGCCCTGGCCGGGCCGCATCTGCCAGGACGCAGCGAAGAGGTGGTGGCGGCGCGCCGGCGCGATCGCGCGCAGGGCCCGGTAGCGGAACGCCTGTGGGCGTTCCTGCGGGACAACGCTACGACGTTGCGGGGGAAAAGCGGCGACAGGGCGGAGGGCGCCAGGCGTCCTCGGTGAGAAACTGGCGGATATCGCCAGGCGCTATTCGTCCTACCCCCACACACTCCCCCGGCATCAACGCCGGCTTGCCGCCAGCTACTCCGCCATCTTGCGCAACGCCTCGCCATCCAGCCGGTAGCGCACCCACTCGTCCTGCGGCAGCGCGCCGATGGAGCGGTAGAAGTCGATGGCCGGCTGGTTCCAGTCCAGCACGCTCCACTCCAGGCGTCCGCAGTCGTTGGCCACGGCCTCGCGGGCCAGCTCGCGGAGCAGCCGGCGACCGGCGCCGACGCCACGGTACTCAGGGGTGACGTAGAGGTCTTCAAGGTAGATGCCGTTGCGCCCCAGCCAGGTCGAGTAGCTGTAGAAATACACCGCATAGCCGATCGGCCGGCCTTCGCTCAGGCACATCAGCGCGCGGGTCGGCGAGCCTTCGGCGAACAGGCTGCGGCGGATGCCTTCGACATCGGTGACCACCTCGTGGCGGGCGCGCTCGTAGTCGGCCAGTTCGATGATGAAGGCAAGGATCTGTTCGGCGTCGGCCGGTACGGCGGGACGGATTTCGAGAGTCATGGGCAACCTTCCGGTGGAGGATCCGGCCATCCTAGTGCGACTGCTAAGATGCATGAAGTGCATTCTTCTCATCGGCAACTGAATAACATGCATCCCCTGCTGCGCCGTCTCGATCTCAACCTCCTGCTTGTCTTCGACGCCCTGTATCGCCACCGCAACGTCGGCACCGCAGCCAGCGAACTGGCGATCAGCGCCTCGGCCTTCAGCCATGCGCTGGGGCGCCTGCGCCAGGGGCTGGACGACGAACTGTTCCTGCGCCAGGGCAATCGCATGCAGCCGACCCAGCGTGCCGAGCACCTGGCCGCTGCGGTGGCCGCCGCCCTGCGCGCCCTCGGCGAGGGGCTGGAAGAGTGGCGGCCGTTCGTACCGGGACAGAGCCAGCGTACCTTCGTCTTCGCCGCCACCGACTACACCGCCTTCGCCCTGCTTCCGCCGCTGATGAACCGCCTGCAGCACAGCGCGCCCGGAGTGCGCCTGCGCCTGGTCAACGCGGAACGCAAGTTGTCGGTGGAGGCCCTGGCCAGCGGGCGGATCGATTTCGCCCTCGGCTACGACGAGGAACACGAGCGCCTGCCCGAAGGCATCCAGGCCCATGACTGGTTCGCCGACCGCTACGTGGTGGTAGCGCGGCGCGACCACCCGCGCCTCGCCGGGGCGCCGACGCTGGAGGGCTACCTGGCCGAACGGCATGCGGTGGTGACGCCGTGGAACGAGGACAGTGGGGTGATCGACCGGCTGCTGGCCCGCTCCGGCCTGCGTCGCGAAGTGGCGGTGCAACTGCCGACGGTGCTGGCGGCGCTGTTCCTGGCAGGCTCCACCGATTTCCTGCTCACCGCTCCCCGACATGCCGCACAGGCCCTGGCGGAAGCCGCCGGCCTCGCCCTGTATCCCGCGCCGTTCGACATTCCGCCCTACGTGCTGCGGCTCTACAGCCACGTCCAGCATGTCGGGCGTGATGCCCATGCGTGGATGATCGGGCAGTTGAAGGGCCTGGATATTTCCCGGACGGGCTGAGCTTCGCGCCGCGCACCGTCGACGGGCGCGGCGGTAACACTGGGCACAATTATTGTGCACAATTTTCCCAATACGCTCTCCTGGCGCCACGCTTTTTTCCCCTCTCCCTCGTCCGTCCGCATAAGCCCATGAATCGGTTCGAAATTCTTACCTGATCGAGGCGACAGCTTTTTCCCAAGCGGTTTCAGGGGCTTGCCGGTGAAAGGCCGGTTTCCGCAGAACACGGAAAAGTCGGTCGAGGATCGGTTGGCACATAACTGGCTTAAATCTTCGAAATTCTTGTATACAAAAACAATAGACGAACCCGACCTCGCGCCGAGTTCTTCCGACTGCCGGAGGAGACCGCCATGTCCAGCACCCCGAAGCCGCCCGCCTCGCCCCGCGAGTTTTCTCCCTCGCTGCTCGACCTCGGCACCCTGGAAAGCCTCGACAGCCTGCCGCGCGCCGGTCAGCGGAGCGCGGAGTTCTCCGCCTCACTGCTCGACCTGGGCACTCCGGCCAGTCTCGACTGCCTGCCACGCGCCGGGCTGCGCGCAGCGGAGTTCTCGGCGGCGCGCCTGGACCTGGGCACTCCCGCCAGTCTCGATTGCCTGCCCCGCGCCAGCCATCACGCGGGCCCCGAACTGCCGCCGCTGAGCCCGCGCCTGTACAGCGCCGATCTCGCCCCGACCAAGGCCGAAGGGCGCCGCTGGGGACGCTACAGCCTGTTCGCGCTGTGGACCAACGACGTGCACAACATCGCCAACTACTCCTTCGCCATCGGTCTCTTCGCCCTCGGCATGAGCGGCGCGCAGATCCTCGCCGCGCTGGCCCTGGGCGCGCTGATGGTCTACGGGCTGATGAACCTGTCCGGCTACATGGGCCAGAAGACCGGGCTGCCCTACCCGGTGATGTGCCGCATCGCCTTCGGCATCCACGGCGCGCAACTCCCCGCGCTGATCCGCGCGGTGATCGCCATCGCCTGGTTCGGCATCCAGACCTATCTCGCCTCCATCGTCCTGCGCGTGCTGCTGACGGCGATCTGGCCGGGGCTGGCCGCCTACGACCAGGACGCCATCCTCGGCCTGTCGAGCCTGGGCTGGGCGACCTTCGTCGCCATCTGGTGCGTGCAACTGCTGATCTTCGCCTACGGCATGGAGATGGTGCGTCGCTACGAATCCTTCGCCGGACCGGTGATCCTGCTCACCGTCGCCGCCCTCGCCGCCTGGATGTACCTGCGCGCCGGCGCCTCCATCGCCTGGTCAAGCGGCGAACCCATGAGCGGTTCGCAGATGTGGTTGAAGATCTTCGGCGGCGCGGCGTTCTGGGTGACCCTGTACGGCACCATGATCCTGAACTTCTGCGACTTCGCCCGCGGCTGCCCGGATCGGCGCACCATCAGCGTCGGCAACTTCTGGGGGCTGCCGGTGAACATCCTGCTGTTCGGCCTGTTCGCGGTGGTCCTCGCCGGCGCCCAGTTCAGGATCGACGGCCAGCTCATCCAGAGCCCCACCGACATCGTCGCCGCGATCCCCGACACCCTCTTCCTGGTGCTGGCCAGCCTGGCGCTGCTGATCGTCACCGTGGCGGTGAACATCATGGCCAACTTCGTCGCCCCGGCCTACGTACTCACCAACCTGGCGCCGAACCTGCTGAACTTCCGCCGCGCCGGGCTGATCAGCGCGACCATCGCGGTGCTGATCCTGCCCTGGCACCTGTACAACAGCCCCGGGGTGATCCTCTACTTCCTCGGCGGCCTCGGCGCGCTGCTCGGCCCGCTGTACGGGATCATCATGGTCGACTACTACCTGGTGCGGAAAGGCCGGGTGAACCTGCCGGAGCTGTACACCGAAAGCCGCGCCGGCGCCTATCACTACGCGCGAGGGGTGAACCCGCGGGCCATCGCCGCGTTCGTCCCGGCGGCGATCATCTCCACCCTGCTGGCATTGTTGCCGGCATTCGCCGAGCTATCGCCGTTCTCCTGGTTCTTCGGCGCCGGCCTGGCCGGCCTGATCCACTACGCCCTGGCCAAGCGCCGCACGGCCTACCGCGAAGTTTCCGGCGAAGCGATCGCGGTGGACAGCGTGCAGCACTGACGGATACCTGGCCGGCCTGGGCGCGACACCCGCCTAGGCCGGCAGTAGCGCCTGCAATTCTTCCTCGATCGCATCCAGCGCCTGGAACGACCGCTCGACGCGGGCCACCGCGACCGCCCCCTCCAGCGCCGCGAGGATCAGCCAGGCGCGCGAGGCGGCGAGCTTTTCCGCCAGTCCGTCGGCGCGCAACGCACGCTCGATGCTGGCGTGCCAGGCGCGGAGCGCCCGGCGGCATTCGGCATGCACCGGGGCCAGCTCGGCGTCGATGCTCAGGCTGGTGGAAAGCACCGGGCAGGCCTCTTCGAAACGCGAATGCTCCAGCCAGCCACGCAGGGTCGCGGTGAACTGGCGGAGGACGTTGCGCGCATGGGGAGCCTGGGTCCCGGCGCGGTCGAGGAAGGACGCCACCTCGTCGGCGACGAAGCCGATCGCGGCGCTGGCGATCTGCGGCTTGCCCTCGGGGAAATAGTGATAGAGCGAGCCTTTCGGCGCCTCGGCGCGAGCGATGATGTCGCTCAGCCCGGTGCCGAAATACCCGCGGCTGGCCAGCAGCGAGGCGGTGGCATGGACGATCCGTTCGGCGGCATTGGACTTCTTCGGCAAACCTGACTCCCCAACTCACGGCAGACGACCGGGCAAGCATGCCCGAGCCTCAGGGCAGATGAAACACGCCGCTGGCGCTGGCCACCAGGCGCTCGCCGCTGTGCAGCCGGGCCGAGGCGAAGGCCATGCGCTGGCCGAGCTTGTCGACCCGGGTATGCACCTCCAGCCAGTCGCCGACCCGCGCGACCCCGCAGAAGTCCAGGCGCAGGCCGACGGTGACCATCGGCTGCGGCGGTTCGCGGGAGAACGCCATGGCGTAGCCGAGGCCAACGTCGGCCAGGGTCGAGAGCAGGCCGCCGTGGGCGGTGCCACCGTGGTTGCAGTGCTTTTCGTCGATGCGCAGCGCCACCACCAACTGGCGCTGGGCGTCGTGCCGGCAGAAGAAAGGACCGAGCAGGTCGAGCAACGGACTGCTGCGGAACAGCGGCTGGAACCCTTCGGGGACGTTCATCACGGTGCGGCCTCCGTTCTATATAGACTGGTCTATATAAAATATGCCCGGACGCTGGATCCACCAGCGCCGCGAAGGTCTTATCGAGGCGCTGAATGGCGCTTCATCAGGACGGCGCCCTGGGCGCCGCCCGCACTCCCTCTCAGCGGCTCATCGGACCGCGCACCGGCCGCTCGCGGGCGTGGCTGGTCGCGCTGAGCGGCGCACCGGCCTCGCGCAGCGCCTGGCGCTGTTCGGCGACCGGGGTCTGCGCGGTGGCCTTCTCGAAACGCGCCAGATGCTGGAAGGCCGGCAGGGCGAAAGCGTCAGCCAACAGGCGCGCCAGGCGCGGCCAGCGCTCGCCGTCGACCTGGTAGCGCGCCAACTGGGCATTGCGGAACAGGCAGGCGACGGCGACATCGGCGATGGATAGCTCGCCGCACAACCAGCCGCTTGGCGGGACCCGCCCTTCCAGGTAGTTGCAGATCGATGGCAGGTCTTCGTCGTAGGTGCGTTGCAGGATCGCCTGGTCGGGTTCGCGCTGCCAGATGCCGCGGTTGATCACCAACTGGTGGAACAACTGCCAGATGATCACCTGGCCCAGCCGCGAATCGGCGTATTCCTCCAGCCAGCGGGCCTGGGCGCGCTGGCCGATGTCGGCGGGATACAGGCTCGGCTGCGGGTAGCGCTCCTCCAGGTACTGGCAGATCACGCTGGAATCGTTGAGGACGAAGTCACCGTCCACCAGCACCGGAATCTGGCGCAACGGACTGAGGCGCTCGAAGGCCTCGTCGCCGAAGAACGGCACGATGGGGTCGATGCGGTAGGCGATGCCTTTCAGTTCCAGCAGCACCAGCACCTTGCGCACATAGGGGGACAGATAGGAACCGATGATCAGCAAAGGTTCGGCCACGGCGAGACTCCTGTTCTTGTTATGGGAACGCCGATCCTCCGGCAAACCGGTGGGACGACTCAAGTGGCTTCCCGACGGACGCCAATTGCAGGGATAGTCGCACTTTGCGATCATTTGCGAATAATTCTCGTTTTTCCATTCAATCCCGTTTCGGGATGGGGAGCGGCCGTGTCGGCGGGTGACGTCAGCAACAGCGAATTCGTGGGTAGCCTGTACCGGGACCACCGCGGCTGGCTGCTTGCCTGGCTGAACCGCAACCTCGGCTGCCGCCAGCGCGCCGAAGACCTCAGCCAGGACACCTTCGTTCGCCTCCTCGGCCGCCCGGAGCTGCCCGGCCTGCGCGAACCGCGCGCGTTCCTGGCGAAGGTGGCGCGCGGCCTGATGATCGACCACTTCCGCCGCGCCGCCCTTGAGCAGGCCTATCTCGCCGAACTGGCGCTGGTTCCGGAAGCGGAGCAGCCTTCGGCCGAAGAGCAGTACCTGATTCTCGAGGATCTCCGCGAGATCGATCGCCTGCTTGGCACGCTGTCGCTGAAGGCGCGCAGCGCGTTTCTCTATAGCCGCCTGGACGGCATGCCCCACGCGGAGATCGCCGAGCGTCTCGGAGTCTCGGTGCCGCGCGTGCGCCAATACCTGGCCCAGGGCCTGCGCCAGTGCTACATCGCCCTCTACGGAGAGCCCCGGTGAACGCCGACGATCGTCATTCGCCGGTACGCGCGCGGGTGCTCGACGAAGCCATCGCCTGGCAATTGCTGCTCGACTCCGGCGAAGCCCATCCCGACGATCACCGCGCCTTCCACCGCTGGTACGCGGCGCATCCCGAACACGAACGCGCCTGGGAACAGCTCGGCGGCCTCGACCGGCACCTGGCGAGAGCCGCCAACGGGCCGGCGCGCAACGCCCTGCTGTCCGGCAACGCACGCTTCAAGCGCCGCCTGCGCCGGCTCGGCGGCAGCGCCCTGGGGCTAGTGCTGGCGCTGGGCGTCGGGCTCGGCGTGGCCAACCGCTACGTCCCGGTCCGCTACCTGCTGGCCGACGCCTACAGCGCCACCGGCGAGCAGCGCGAGCTGACCCTCCCGGATGCCACCCATGTGCGCCTGAACAGCCGCAGCGCCATCGACGTCCGCTTCGACGGCGAACGCCGCCAGGTCGTGCTACTGGCCGGCGAGATCCTGGTGGAAACCGCCCATGGCGACCCGCGCCCCTTCGTGGTCAGCAGCGCCGATGGCGACATGCGCGCCCTCGGCACGCGCTTCCTGGTGCGCCGCGAGGAACCCGGCACGCGCCTCACCGTGTTGCAGTCGGCGGTGGCCGCGCGCGCGGAAACGCTCAGCGAAGAGCGTGTGATCAAGGAAGGCCAGCAGGTGCTGATCCTGCCGCAAGGCCTGCAGGCCAGCGAAGCGGCCCCGGCCATGGCCGGCGCCTGGGCACAAGGCATGCTGGTGGTGGAGAACGCCCGGCTGGCCGACCTGGTGGCGGAACTGGGGCGCTATTCGCCGGCGCTGCTGCGGGTCGACCCGAGCATCGCCGACCTGCGCGTCACCGGCAGTTTCCCGCTGAAGGACACCCGCCTCGCCCTTCAGGCTTTGGAGCCGAGCCTGCCGGTGCGCAGCGTGAGGCACAACGCCTGGTGGTTCGAAGTGGTGCCACGCTGAACCGAACGGGCCGGCGAAAAATTTTTCCCGCCGGCCCTATCACTTTTTCCGACTCGTCCGGCAAGGAGGCATTGAGACTCGTTTCCATCCAGGAGCCCCGCACATGCCCCGCCCGACGTTCCGTCCCGGCCTGCTCGCCCTAGCCATCGCCCTCGCCGTTCCCGCACCGTTCCTCCACGCCGCCCCGGCCGAACAGGCCAGCGTGCGCGACTACCGCATCGCCGCCGGGCCGCTGGCAGGCACCCTGAACCGCATCGCGGCCCAGGCCGGCCTGGTCCTCACCCTGGACCCGGCGCTCGCCGAAGGACGCAGCGCCCACGCCGTACAAGGTCGCTTCGACGCGCCCGGCGCATTGCGCGAAGCGCTCAAGGGCAGCGGCCTGGAGCTGGTGGAAAATGTCGGCGGCACCTACAGCCTGCGCAAGGTGCCGGAAGACACCCTGTCGTTGCAGGCGATGACGGTCAGCGGCGCCGAGGAAGACCCACTGGGGCCGACCAGCGGCTACGTGGCCAAGCGCAGCATGACCGGGACCAAGACCGATACGCCGATCCTCGAGACCCCACGCTCGATCTCGGTGGCGACCCGCCAGCAGATGACCGACCGCGCCGTGCACAACCTCGACGACGCGGTGCGCTACATGCCCGGCGTCGTCGCCAGCAGCTTCGGCAGCGACACCCGCTCCGACTGGTTGAAGGTGCGCGGCTTCAAGCCGACCCAGTTCCTCGACGGCCTGCCGATGGCGGTCGGCGTCTACAACAACCCGAAGCTGGAAACCTGGAACCTGGAGCGTGTCGCCCTGTTGCGCGGCCCGGCCTCCTCGGTCTACGGCCAGACCCCGCCCGGCGGCATGCTCGACATGGTCAGCCTGCGTCCGCAGAACGTCGCCAGTCACGAGGTGAAGGCCGAGGTCGGCAACTACAACCACAAGCAGGTCAGCTTCGACAGCACCGGCCCGCTCGACGACGAGGGACGCTTTCTCTATCGCGTCTCCGGCGTGGTGCGCGACAGCAACACCCAGGTCGACCATATCGACGACAAGCGCTACAACATCGCCCCGAGCCTGACCTGGAACATCGACGACGACACCAGGCTGACCTTCCTCGGCCAGTTCAACCGCGACGATACCGGCATCACCAGCCAGTTCCTGCCGCTGCGCGGAACCAAGTACGACGCGCCGTTCGGCAAGGTTTCCCACCACAAGAACCTCGGCGATCCGGACTGGGAATACTACGACCGCACCTACTACTGGCTGGGCTACGCCTTCGAGCAGCGGATCAACGATGTCTGGCAGTTCCGCCAGAACCTGCGTTACCTGCGCAACGACCTGTCGTTCCAGGCGGTTACAGCAGGCACAGCTCATGCCGACGGCACACTGGAACGCAGCACCACCTCGGTGGATGAAGACGTCAGTCAGTTCGTAGTAGATAACAACTTCCAGGCCGACTTCGAAACAGGCGCCCTGCGCCACACCCTGCTGCTAGGCCTGGATCACAACCGCACCGACAATCAATACACATCAATCTTTGGCAGCGCGCCGCCGAGCAACGTCAACAACCCGATCTACGGCCAGCCGATCGTCAAACCGGATCGTTCGACGGCCTTCTACGACTACAAGCAGAAGACCTACCAGACCGGCCTCTACGTCCAGGACCAGATCGCCCTCGACAATTGGCGCCTGACCCTCGGCGGTCGCGAGGACTGGGTGCACACCGGGGCCACCTTCTACAACAAGGGCGACGCCACCAATACCAGCCGCGACAAGAAGTTCAGCGGCAACGCGGCGCTCAGCTACATCTTCGACAATGGCGTGGCGCCCTACATCTCCTATGCGGAGTCGTTCCAACCCACCACTGGCGCCGATATGAACAGCACCAGTTCGCTGAAGCCGACCGAAGGCAAGCAATGGGAAATCGGTGTGAAGTACCAGCCGGTGGGCTCCGACTCGCTGTTCACCGCCGCGGTCTATGACCTGCGCCAGGAGAACGTCAGCGTGTCGCAGAACATAGGCGGCACGCCGGTCACTTCGCAGACGGGCGAAGTGAAGGTCTCCGGGATAGAGCTGGAAGCCACCAGCAACGTCACCGACAACCTGAAGATGATCGGCGCCTATAGCTACGCCGACACCGAAGTGAAAAAAGGCCAGTACGCAGGCAACCGCCTGCAACAGGCGCCGCGCAACCAGGCCTCGCTATGGGCCGACTACACCTGGCACGAGGGTACGCTGAACGGTTTCAGCGTGGGTGCCGGCGCCCGCTACGTAGGCTCGACCTACGGCGACCAGGCCAACACCTACGACGGCTACGCCGGCTCGTACACCCTGTACGACGCCGCCGTGCGCTACGACCTGGGCCAATTGAACGGCAGCCTGAAAGGCGTCAGCGTGGCGGTCAATGCCAACAATCTGTTCAACAAGGACTACCTGGCGTCCTGCGACGGCTACTACTGCTACTACGGCGACCAGCGCAGCGTGGTGGGCAGCGTCAGCTACAAGTGGTGAGCGACGCGTCACAGGTGCGCAACGGCGGATAACCGCTTCGCGGTTATCCGCCCTACCGCAGAACGTACCTTCCGGGCACCGGATGCCCTCCTCCCGCCTGTGGGAGAGGGCCGGGATATCGGTAGCCGGCGCATCGGGGAGGACCTGCATTCCGGGCGCCGGAGATCGTCGTTCACCCCGCGATCCGACCCCACAGCGCGCTGGCGTCGTCGTGGATCTTGAAACGCGGGAAAGCCAGGGCCTGGTCGTCGCCCTGTTCGATCTCGCGCAACTCGTCGAGCATGGCGCTCACTCCGACGTCCTCGAGGCGCCGCAGCAACTGTTCGTCGGTATAGCGGCGGAAAGGCTCGACCAGCCGGTCGAAGCCGTCGGTCATCAGCACGAAGGAACGCAACGCGGCGAGCGGCAAGGTCTCGCGCTGCACCTGGCCGAGCCAGCGGTCGCTGATGTCCAGCGCCCAGTAGCCCTCGGGCTTGTTCATCAGCAGGCGGTTCTGCCGTACGCGCGGGCGGCTGGCCTTGAACAGTTCGGCGTGATCCCACTGCGGATGTTCCTCGCGCATCCGGCAGAAATGCGCCAGGGATTGCCGATCCAGTTCGTACAGGGCCGAATCGCCGAAGCTGCGTACCTGGCCGTCGGCGCCTTCGACGAGAATCCGGCTGTCGCCGATGTTGAGCAGTTCGATTTCTCCGCCGCGAATCCGCAGCAGGCTCAGGCAGGCCGCCGGCATGTCTTCGAGGTCGTGCCAGTCGCGGCCGCTCTGGGCGCGGAAGTCGCCCTGGATATCGTTGAGCAGGCGCCGCAGCAGGGTCTCGCTGGATTGCTCGGGCTCGACTTCCAGCAGCAACCGCAGGTGCCGGTCCACCGCCTGGGCCAGCCAGCGCGCGTCGCTTTCCACGCCCAGCACGCTGCGACCGATGCTGGTGGCACCGTCGATCACCCAGGCGGCCTGCGCCGTGCAGCCCAGCGCATCGTCGTTCACCGCGCCCCCCGCGCGGCATTCCGCCCCGAGTATTTCCACTGTGGCCATTCGCAGTTCCTCCTATGCTCAATGCGCTGCCAGAATAGCAAGACAGAGCCTTTCCACGTTCCGCTCGTCGTTCCGGGAGAACCGTATGCGTCACCTGCCCTACCCGCTGCTGGGCCTGCTCCTGGCCCTGTCGTCGACCGGCGCCGCCCTGGCCGGCGAACAGTACTACCCGCTGGACAAGGGCTCCGCGCCCTACGCGGTCGCGCCCAGTGCACAGGGTGCGGTCTGGTACGGCGCGGACGGCGGGCATTCGCTGGGGCGCCTCGACCCGACCAGTGGCGAGAGCGTGCAGGTGCCGCTCGGCGAAGGCGCGCGGCCGCGAGCCATCGTCAGCGACGAGAGCGGCAACGCCTGGGTGCTCGACAGTGGCCTCAACGCCATCCTTCGCATCGGCGGCGAGCGCCTGGGCAGCGAACGTTTCCCGCTACCGGCCAAGGCCGCGCCGGCCGGGCTCGAGTCCGCGGTATTCGACGACGACGGGCGCCTCTGGTTCACCGGCAGCCGCGGCTTCCACGGTCGCCTCGACCCAGCCAGGCGCCTGGTGGAGGTCTGGCCCTCGCCCCAGGGCAAGGCGGCGAACGGCATCTGCGTCACCCCGGACGGCGAGGTCTGGTACGCGCAGGACGACGCGCTGGTGCATGTCGATCCGCTCGACGGCAGCGCCGAGCGGTTGCCCGCGCCTGAAGGCACGAAGGCCTTGCGCGGGATCGGCGCCGACTCCATCGGCAGGCTCTGGGCCAGCGACAGCGGTGGCGCCCGGCTGTACCGCTACGATCCCAGCGATGCCTCGTGGCAGAGCTGGCCGCTGCCGGACAGCCAGGCCCGCCCGGACAGCCTGCGGGTTGACGCCATGGACCGTGTCTGGCTGCACGACGCCGCCAGCGGGGCGCTCTTGCGTTTCGACAGTGAGCAGGCGACATTCCGCGTCCTGCCCAGCGACCGGCCGGCGCCCGGCAACGCCCTGCTCGGCGGTCGCCCCGGAGAAACCTGGAGCGCCGAGCCTGCCGCCGATCGTCTGCGCGTCGTCCGCGACTGATCCTTCCAAGGAGCCCGCATGAGCGCTACCCATACGCTGTTCTACGCCGCCGCCTCGCCCTTCGTGCGCAAGGTCCTGGTCCTGCTCCACGAAACCGGCCAACGCGAGCGCGTGGCGCTCGAGGAAGTCACGCCGACGCCGGTCGCGCCCATCCGGCAGCTCAACGCCAGCAACCCGGCCGGCAAGATTCCCGCCCTGCGCCTGCCGGACGGCCAGGTGCTGCACGACAGCCGGGTGATCTGCGACTACTTCGACCAGCAGCACGTCGGCGAACCGCTGATCCCCCGCGAAGGCAGCGCCCGCTGGCGACGCCTGACCATCGCCTCGCTGGCGGACGCCGTCCTCGACGCCGCGGTGCTGACCCGCTACGAGACCTTCGTCCGCCCCGAGGAGAAGCGCTGGGACGCCTGGCTCGAGGCACAGCGGGAAAAGATCGCGCGGTCCCTGGCATGGCTGGAGAGCGACTGCATCGCCGAACTGCAGGCGCGCTTCGACATCGCCGCCATCGGCGTCGCCTGCACCCTGGGCTATCTCGACCTGCGCCAGCCGGAGTGGGACTGGCGCGGCCGCTACCCGCGACTCGCCGCCTGGTTCGCCGAAGTCAGCCAGCGCCCGTCGATGCAGGCCACCCACGCCTGACCCCGAGGCCCGCCGACGCCTGCTGCCGCCGCAGACGTTCGGCGCGTTGCAGCCAGGCCGCCGAGGGGCCGGGGAACAGCAGGCCGATCCGCGCCGCCAGGCGCTCGCCGTCGCGACGGTCGTCGCGCAGGCCGACATAGCCGTTCATTTCCAGCACACCAGGCGGAACAGCAGCAGGCCCAGCAACAGCGCGCTCTGTCCGAGCCCCATGCAAAGCTCCAGGAAGGAGCGCACGTGCGGATTGCCGGCGGCGCCCTCGATGCCGCTGAGGCCTTCCCAGAATCCGTCCGGCATCAGCACCAGCATGGCGTGGGCCAGGGGCTTGCCGCTGGCGATCCAGTACTCGATCAGGCCGAACTTGCCGAAGAACAGCAGAAAGATCAGGATCACGCCGCTGACCAGCAGGCCGAGGGCGGCACAGAGGGTGAACTCGAAGAACAGGCGCATGCTTTTCCTCCTTGGAAATCGGCGGCGGCCGGCGCCGCCGCCCTCGTCGTCAGGCCCTGGCGGGTACCGCCGGGAGGTCCTTGCGGCCGACCCCGTACCAGTCCAGGCGGCGGGTCAGCACCATCACCGCGGCAAGCACCGCGAACAGCAGCAGCGAGCCCATCAGCAAGGCGTAGTCCTCCGCGCTCAGCAAGCCGTAGAGTAGGCCGTACAGCCCTGCCAGGCCGACGCTGAAGCCCAGCCCTCGGGCCACGCTGCGCAGGACGAAGCACAGGTAGAAGCCGATCAGGCCGACGCAGGCTCCGGCGGAGACCAGGTAGGCCAGCTCGAAGCCGACATGCTCGGCCAGCGACAGCAGCAGCAGGTAGAAGAACGCCAGCGCCAGGCCGACCAGCGCGTACTGGATCGGGTGTACCGCCAGGCGCTTGAGCACCTCGAAGAGGAAGAAGCCGGCGAAGGTCAGGGTGATGAACAGCAGCGCGTACTTGATCGCGCGGTCGGCCTTCAGGTACTGGTCCACCGGATCGACCAGGCCGACGCCGAAGGCGCGCGCCTGGAAACCGTCGCAGCGCTGCTCCTCCACGCAACTGCGCAGCGCCTCTTCCATGTTGGTGGCGAAGAAGCTGGTCTGCCAGCGCGCGGTGAAGCCCTGGGCGGTGATCTCCCGCTCGCTGGGCAGGAACTCGCCGCCGAAGCTCGGGTGCGGCCAGTCGGCCTTCAGGATGACCTGGCTGTCGCGGCCCACCGGCACGATGTCCAGCCGCTCGCTGCCGAGCAACGACAGGTCGAAGGCGTACTCCAGGCGCTGCGCCTGGCGCCCGTCGACGCCTTGCAGCGGTGCGTGCACACCGCTGCCGAGCAGGCCGACCCGGCTACCCGGCTCGAAGTCGACGCTGGCACCGTTGAGGGACAGGCGCAGGGCATTCTCGATGCCGCGGATGTCGCTGATGCCCATCGCCAGGAACGGCGTTTCGAACTGGTAGTCCTCCAAGTCTTCTTCGATGCCATAGTGCGCAGGCACCTGGAAGTAGCCGGCAACCTTGTTGTCGACGTGGTACAGGCGCGCCTGGTAGATGCCACGGTAGCGCAGCTCGGTGCGCATCTGCCCGTCGAGGGCGAAGCGGTCGGGCAGGAAGTACAGCTCGCCGCGCTGCTCGCGCTCCTGCAACACGCGCTTCTCGGTCTTCTCCTCGGTGACCCACTCGCGCACCGTCCTGCGGTACGGTACCACCAGCAGCGGGCCGGTGAGGCGCTGGCTGTAGCTGGAGCTGCGGGCGATATCCTGCAGCACGCCGTCACGAACCTCCTGGCGATCGCGGATCAGGCCGTCGATCATCAACAGGGGAATCAGCAATAGCAGGATGAGTAGGGCGATGGCGCCGAGCTTGTAGGCCAGCGTGCGGTTCATGGGGGACTCTCCGTCGGGGTGATGGCGGAAAGTCTGCGGCGCCGCGATGGCGGGCTTCGGGTCGCCGTGTGGAGAGTCGATGGAGTTTCCGTGGAGACGCCTCAGCCGCGCGGCAGCCAGAGCAGCGCCTCGACGCCGTCGTCGCGATTGCCGACCTGCAACCGGCCGCCATGCAGTTGCGCCACCTCGGCGACGAAGTTCAGTCCCAGCCCGGTGCTCTTGCGCCCGCTGGCCGGGCGCGGCAGCGAGTAGAAGCGTTCGGTGAGGCGCGCCAGGGCGTAGTCGGGAATCGCCGGCCCCTGGTTGAACAGGCGCAGGGCGATACCCTCGCCGTCGGCCTCGGCGAGCAGGCGAAGGATGCCGCCGGGCGGGGTAAAGTCGAGGGCGTTGTCGAGCAGGTTGGCCAGCGCCTGGCGCAGCAGGAACTGCTCGCCGCGAACCTCGCAGGGACCTTCCAGGCGATTCTCCACCCGCAATCGCTGGCGCTGGATACGCGCCGCCTGGCCTTCCAGCAGGGACGCGGCGATCTCCCGCAGGTCGACCTTGCCGACCTCCTCCAGGCCTTGCCGCTGCTCCACCTGGGCCAGGCTCAGCAGGCGCTCGATCAGTTGTTGCAGGCGCTCGCTCTCGCCGGCGATGTTGCCGACGAAGCGCGCCCGCTGTTCGGCCGGCATCTCGCCGTCGAGCAACTCGGCGGCGCCACGGATCGCCGCCAGCGGGCTCTTCAATTCGTGGGTCAGGGTATGCACGTAGCGCTCGACGTAGTCCTTGCCCTCCAATTGCGTGCGCATGCGCTCCACCGCGTCGGCCAGTTGCGCCATCTCGCCGCCGCGATAGCGCGGCAGCTCGGCGCGGCGCCCCTCGCTGACCGCCTGGGCGTACTGGGTGAGGCGCCGCAGCGCGCCGCTGAGCCACCAGGAGAGCAGGCCGCCGACCAGCAGCCCGAGGGCGATCAGCCCGGCACCGAGCCAGGCCAGGCGCCGCTGCGAGCGGTCGATGTAGGGTTGCAGGCTGCTGTTCGGCTTGGCCACCGAAACCACCCCGATGATCTTCCCGGCATCCTTGATCGGCGCCGCCACGTACATCACCGAGGAATCCGGGTCGTCCGGGTCTTCGCGGCTGGAGCGCGCGCCGTACTGGCCCCGAAGAGTCAGGTAGACGTCGTTCCAGCGCGAATAATCCTGGCCGACGGCCACCCCGGCGGAGTCCAGCAGCACCTTGCCGCTGGCGTCGGTGACGTAGATGCGGTGGTTCACCGCCTCCTTGCGCAAGCCCCAGATATCCGCCTGCGGCACCCGCTTGCCGTAGTCCTCGAGCATCTCCGGCAGGTCGCTCTGTGCCAGAGTGCCGTTCTTCACGTCCTGGCGGAGGATCTCGGCGAGCAGGTTGGCGGTGTCCACCAGGGTTTCCTCGGTGGACTGGCGCACGCCGGGGCGCACTTCGTCCATCACCGTGCTCAGCACGAAGTAGCCGGTGAGACCGACGAACAGGAAGTAGACCAGGAAGATCCGAACGCCGAGCGGCATCAGGCGTGGTCCGGGCTGTAGCTGTAGCCCAGGCCGCGATGGGTCTGGATCGCTTCGCCGCGTTCGTTCACCTGGCGCAGCTTGGCGCGCAGACTCTTGATGTGGCTGTCGATGTTGCGCTCGTAGCCGGCCTCGCTGGCGACGCCGAGGGCGTCGAGCAACTGCTCGCGGCTGAATACCCGCTCGGGCTGCCCGAGCAGCGTCTGCAACAGGCGGAACTCGTGGCGGGTGAGGTTGAGCGGGGTGTCGCGGTAGTGGATCCGCACGCGCTCCTCGTCGACCTGGAACGGCCCGCTCGGCGTGGCCCCTTCCAGCGCCGCCGGGCGCGGCGCCATGCGCTTGAGGATGGCCTTGACCCGAGCCGCCACCTCGCGCGGGCTGAACGGCTTGACCACGTAGTCGTCGGCGCCGATCTCCAGGCCGACCACGCGGTCGATCTCGGCATCGCGCGCGGTGAGGAAGATCACCGGCACCTCGGAGAACCGCCGCAGGCGCTTGCAGGCCTCGAAACCGCTGATGTCCGGCAGACCGACGTCGAGGATCAGCAGGTCCGCCGGCTGGCGCTCCTGCAACGCCAGCGCCTCGCCGGCGAGGGTCACCCAGGTGGTGGCGAAGCCTTCGGCCTGCAGGGCGTAGAGCAGGGTGTCGGCAATCGCGGCTTCATCTTCGACGATCAGGATATGCGGCATGGCGTGACGGCGGCTGACGGGAATGCCGGAACGGTGCCGCAAGCCGGCGCGCGCGTCAATCGCGCCGCCGGTGGCGTAGGACGCTTACTTGCAGGTGGGCTTGTCGGCGACGAAGCGCTCGGAGGGATCGACCGCGACGTGGAATTTGCGCAAGCCCTTGGTGCCCATCAGGAACGGATAGTTGAAGGCGCTGCGGTCGGTGAGGTTGACCTCGATGGTCTTCATCGCTCCGCCCAGGCAGACCTGCAGGTCGATCACCGGGCGTTCGCTCAGGCGGTCCTCATCCTCGTCCTCGCCGTTGCGGTTGTCGGCGCGGTTCTTGATCTTGCCGATGCGCGCCAGCTTGTGCTCGAACACCGAGCCATCGGCCTCCTTGGTGGCCAGGCGGAAGCGCACCCACTCCTCGCCGTCGCGCTGGAACAACTCGATGTCCTTGGCCGACAGCGAGGAGGTGTAGGCGCCGGTGTCCATCTTCGCCTGCAGGGTGCGGTCCAGCTCCGGCAGGGAGACCCATTCGTAGCGGCCGTAGAGGTTGGGCTCGGCGGCGAGGACCGGCAGGGCGAACAGCGAGAGCAAGGCAAGGGCACGCTTCACGCGGGCATCTCCTGAAGTGATACGAGGTCCACATAGGACTAGCACGGCGCGGTTTCGTTCGCCACGCCGGCGGCTTGGGCGGCGCGGCGCGGATGCGTATGATGGGCCGCGTCGACCCACACCCAGGACAGGGAAACCAACCATGCGGGAACTGTTGACCGGCCTGACCAGCAGCCTTCTGCTGCTTCTCAACACGCTGATCCTGATCGGCCCGATGATGCTGATCGCACTGCTCAAGCTGGTGCTCCCCGGCCAGCGCCTGAAGGACCTCTGCTCCAGGGGCGTGATGTGGATCGCCGAGACCTGGGCGGAGATCGACAAGTGGATCTTCGCCACCTGCACGCCGACGGTCTGGGACGTGCGCGGCGCCGGCGACCTGCGCCAGGACACCTCGTACCTGGTGGTGAGCAACCACCAGTCCTGGGTCGACATCCCCGCCTTGATCCAGGTGTTCAACCGGCGCACCCCGTACTTCAAGTTCTTCCTCAAGAAGGAGCTGATCTGGGTGCCCTTCCTCGGCCTGGCCTGGTGGGCGCTGGAGTATCCGTTCATGAAGCGCTATTCCAAGGCCTTCCTGGAGAAGCACCCGGAACTCAAGGGCAAGGACCTGGAGATCACCAAGGCCGCCTGCGAGAAGTTCAAGCGCATCCCGGTGACCGTGGTGAACTACCTGGAAGGCACGCGCTTCAGCGAGCAGAAGAAGGCCCAGCAACAGTCGCCCTATCGCCACCTGCTCAAGCCCAAGGCCGGCGGGGTGGCCTTCGTCCTCGCCGCGCTGGGCGAGCAGCTGGACGCCCTGCTCGACGTCACCGTGGTCTACCCGAGCGACAAGGTGCCGGGATTCTGGGACCTGCTCTGCGGACGGGTGCCGAAGGTGATCGTCGACATCCAGACCCGGCCGATCGATCCCGCCCTGTGGCAGGGCGACTACGAGAACGACCCGGTGTTCCGCCAGTACGTGCAGGAATGGGTCTCGCGCATGTGGGAAGAAAAGGACGAACGCATCGCCCGCTTGCGGCAACTGCGCTGAAGTACCGGCCGAAGCACACCCATCTCGTAGGGCGAATAACCGCAACGCGGTTATCCGCCGTTTCCACGGCGCAGCGGCGGATAACGCCGGGGGCGTTATTCGCCCTACCGGTGCGGGCAACGAATACCCGGGGGTCGCACCCACCTCGTAGGGCGAATAACCGCAACGCGGTTATCCGCCGTTTCCACGGCGCAGCGGCGGATAACGCCGAGGGCGTTATTCGCCCTACCGGTGCGGGCAGCGAATACCCGGGCGCCGCACCCACTTCGTAGGGCGAATAACCGCAACGCGGTTATCCGCCGATCCGCTGGCGGCAGATCAGAGCAGCGACGAGCCGCCCGCCTTGCTCACTCCCCAGAGATTGCTCAGGCTGCCCAGCAGCTCGCTGTTGGCGCCCTGCTTGCCGAAGTAGTCGACCAGCACCTGGGCGAACTTCTCGGTCATCCCGCTATCCATGCCCAGGGTGCCGAAGGCCTTGTTCACGTCGCCCATGCTGTCCGCATTGCCGAGCAGCGAACCGAGGCCCTTGCTGTCGCCGCCGCTCTTGCCGAGCACGTTGCCGAGCCCGCCGAGACCGGCCAGGGCGTTGTTGCCGGCCAGCTTGTCGAGGCCGGGGATGGTCTTAACCAGTTGCGAATAATCGTTGCCGGCCAACTGGTTCTTGGCCAGGCCGAGCAGGGCGCCGGTACCGCCGACCGCCTGCTCCTGGCTGACCCCGAGCTGACCGGTGAGTGCGCCGAGCAGACCGCTGGTCTGCGGGGTGGTGGCTACCTGGGCGGAGTCGCCCTGGGACGCCCCGGCGACCGCCTTGGCGGCATCCCCGAGATTGAAGGCGAACGCGGAGGCGGCGCTGAGCAGCAGGGCCGCGGCCAGGGTAGCGTGAGTGGTGACGCGCATCGGCAATTCCTCATGAGATATCGAACGCCCCGGCCGCATTCGCAGGCCGGGGTGAGATTTCGACCGGCCGGCCGGTGCCTTGTTCCCCAACCTTGGTCGGGTCACTTGGCCTTCGGCTTGTCGGCCTTGCCCTTGGCGGCGGCGCCTTTCTTCGCCGCCGGCTTCCTCGCCGCCGTCGCGCGGCCCCTGGGCGTCTCGCCGGCACCGGACTTCTTGCGTGCCGCCGGCTTCGGCGCGGCGCCCTTGCGGTAGCCGACGCCGTCCTTGGCGTCGTAGAAGAAGGTGACCGTCTCGCCCTCCTTCACCTCGCCCTTGAGCATCGCCGTAGCCAGGCGCGTCTCCAGTTGCTGGCGGATCTGCCGCTTCAGTTCGCGGGCGCCGAACTCCGGCTGGTAGGCCTCTTCGGCGAGGTGGCCGACCAGGCTGTCGTCGATGTGCAGGTAGATGTCCTGGGCGTGCGCGGCGCGCTTCACCCGCTCCAGTTGCAGGCGCACGATGTCCTCGATCTGCGCCTTGCTCAACGACTCGAAGACGATCACCTCGTCGAGGCGGTTGAGGAATTCCGGGCGGAAATGCCCGCGCAGGGTAGTCATCAGTTCGCGCTTGAGCTTCTCCGGCGGCTGGGCGAACTCGCCGGCCTGGGCGTTCTTCATGATCAGCTCGGAGCCGAGGTTGCTGGTGGCGATGATGATGGTGTTGGTGAAGTCCACCACGCGCCCCTTGCCGTCGGTCAGGCGGCCGTCGTCGAACACCTGCAGGAGGATGTTGTTGACGTCGGCGTGGGCCTTCTCGATCTCGTCGAGCAGGATCACGCTGTACGGCCGCCGGCGCACCCGCTCGGTGAGCTGGCCGCCCTCGTCGTAGCCGACGTAGCCCGGCGGCGCACCGATCAGCCGGGACACCGCGTGGCGCTCCATGTATTCGCTCATGTCGA
The DNA here is from genome assembly GCF_037574965.1 of Pseudomonas sp. KBN12P06040. Classification (NCBI taxonomy): domain Bacteria; kingdom Pseudomonadati; phylum Pseudomonadota; class Gammaproteobacteria; order Pseudomonadales; family Pseudomonadaceae; genus Pseudomonas; species Pseudomonas sp. KBN12P06040. Next base: position 560,705 of record NZ_JBBELS010000001.1, on the reverse strand, counting down.
TGCGGATCATCGCGTCTTCGTCGCCGAACACCACCTCGGCCAGGGCCTTGGCCAGCTCGGTCTTGCCCACCCCGGTCGGGCCGAGGAACAGGAAGGTGGCGATCGGCCGGCTGCCCTGGCGCAGCCCGGCGCGGGCCAGGCGCACGGCGTCGCTGACCGCGGTGATCGCTTCCTGCTGGCCGATCACCCGCTGGTGCAGGCGCTCTTCCATCTGCAGGAGCTTCTCGCGCTCCTCGGCGGTCAGTTCGGTGACCGGGATGCCGGTGAGCTTGGAGATGATCTCGGCGATGTCCTCGACCCGCACCTCCTCGGTCTTCGACCCCTGGGTCTGCTGCCAGCGCTCGGTGATCTGCTCGAGGTGTTCCTTGCGTTCCTGGATGCGTTTCTCGAAGACCTTCGCCTCGTCGTACCACTTGCGGCTGGCGGCGTAGTCCTGCTCGCGCTTGAGCTGCGCCAGCTCGGCCTCCAGTTCCTGGATCTCGGCCGGCCGCGAGGTGCTGGCGATGCGCACGCGGGCGGCGGCCTGGTCGATCAGGTCGATGGCCTTGTCCGGCAGGAAACGGTTGCCGATGTAGCGGTCGGACAGCTCGGCGGCGGCGACGAAGGCCTCGTCGCGGATGGTCACCTTGTGGTGGCCTTCGAGCTTGTCGCGCAGGCCACGGAGGATGGAGATGGTCTGCTCCACCGTCGGCTCGGGGACGAACACCGGCTGGAAGCGCCGCTCCAGCGCGGCGTCCTTCTCGATGTACTTCTGGTACTCGTTGAGGGTGGTGGCGCCGATCAGGTTCATCTCGCCGCGCGCCATCGCCGGCTTCAGCACGTTGGCCACGTCCAGCCCGCCTTCGCCGCCGCCCTGGCCGGCACCGACGATGGTGTGCACCTCGTCGATGAACAGGATGATCTCGCTCTGCGCCGCCTGCAGTTCGTCCATCACCTGCTTGAGGCGTTCCTCGAACTCGCCGCGGTACTTGGCGCCGGCGACCATGGCGTTGATGTTCAGTTCGACCAGGCGCTTGTCGCGCAGCACCTCCGGCACCTCGCCCTGGACCATGCGCTGGGCCAGGCCTTCGACGATGGCGGTCTTGCCGACGCCGGGCTCGCCGATCAGCACCGGGTTGTTCTTCTTGCGCCGGGCGAGCACCTCGATGGTGGTCTCGACTTCCTTCGAGCGGCCGATCACCGGATCGAGCTTGCCTTCGCGGGCCAGCCGGGTCAGGTCGCGGCTGAACTTGTCCAGTTGCGGAGTGTTGCTCGGGCCGTCCACGCGGCCATCCTCGGCGCCCTTGCCGACCACCTTGACCGCTTTCTGCCGTAGCGCCTGCTCGGTCAGGCCGTACTTCTTCAGGAGCGTCCCGGCGAAGCTGTCCGGCACCGCCGCCAGGCCGAGCAACAGGTGCTCGGGGCCGACATAGCTGTGGCCGAGTTCGCGGGACAGGGCGAAGGCGTGCTGCAAGGCGCTCTTCACCCGCGGCGAGATGGTCATGTCCTCGCTCGCCTCGCCCTTGCTGGCGCCGCGCACGGCGTTGGCCTCGATGTACTGCTTGAGGTCGGCCGGCGACAGGCCGAACTGCTTGAGCACCGCCTGCACCACGTCGGCGTCGGCCAGGGCGTAGAGCAGGTGCTCGGTGTCCACTTCGCGCTTGCCGAATTCGGCGGCGACCTGCGCGGCGCGTTGCAGGTACTCGGTGGTCTGCTTGCTGAAGTACTCGGCGATGTCCACCGCCTCCGGCTCGCGGGCGCGCACCGGGGTGACCGGGCTCTGCTCGCCGAAGCCGGAGAAGATCTCGTCGAACGGGCTGCTGCCGCCGAACAGCGACTCCAGCGGCGAGCGCATGCGCTGCTGGCGCATCAACTGGCGGTAGTGCAGTTCGCAGAGGGCGAGTTCGCGGCGCTGGCCGTTCTGTACCAGGCTGACGCGGGCGACGGCGGGACGTTCGTGGCAGATAGCGCAAAGTTCCTGGGCCATGGGAGGGCTCCTGTTTCCACGGAAGGTGGGCTTCGGCGACGGCGGCGGCGACCGGGGTCGCCGAGCGCTGCGTGGAGAACATCGCGACAAGGCGGTGAAGCACGCGCCGTCGAGCATGCAACGCGGGACATGTCCGTGCGATGACGAAGCGCCGGCGTCGCATCCGCAGCCACTGACGGGGTGACTCTTGAGTACTAGCACAGCAGCCGGCGAGCGCCAGCGCTTCGGCTTGACCCAGGACAATGAAAGGCGACCGCTCTGGCCCGCGACTTCCGCCGCAATGCCCGCTGTTCGCCCCGATCCGGTCGTCGGCCGTCCCATCGCGGCGAGAACTTCTCTATGCTTGGGCCCTGTCCGCCCGAGGGAGCCCGTCCATGAGCGAGCCGTTCCAGCTCACCCCCCGCATCGCCCGCCAACTGCCCTGGCTGGTCGCCGTCGCCTTCTTCATGCAAGCCCTCGACGGCACCATCCTCAACACCGCACTACCGAGCATGGCCAGTTCGCTGAACGAAAACCCGCTGCGCATGCAGGCGGTGGTGATCGCCTACCTGCTCACGGTGGCCCTGCTGATACCGGCCTCGGGGTGGATCGCCGACCGTTTCGGCACACGCCGGGTATTCCTCGGCGCGGTATTGCTGTTCAGCCTCGGCTCGTTGCTTTGCGCGCTGTCGCCGAGCCTCGAACTGCTGGTCGGCGCGCGCATCGTACAGGGCGTCGGCGGCGCGCTGATGATGCCGGTGGGACGGCTGGTGATCCTGCGCGTCTACCCGCGCCAGGACCTGGTGCGGGTGCTCAGCTTCGTCACCATTCCCGGCCTGCTCGGCCCGCTGGCGGGACCGACGCTGGGCGGCTGGCTGGTGGAGTACGCCTCCTGGCACTGGATCTTCCTGATCAACCTGCCGGTCGGCCTGCTCGGCTGCCTGGTGGCGATGAAGCTGATGCCGGACCTGCGCAGCCCGGTGCCGAGCCGTTTCGACAGCATCGGCTTCCTGCTCTTCGGCGGCTCCATGGTGCTGATCTCCATCGCCCTGGAAGGACTCGGCGAGCTGCACCTGTCGCACCTGCGCGTGGTCCTGCTGCTGATCGGCGGACTGGTCCTGCTCACCGCCTACTGGCTGCGCGCGCTACGCATCGACAAGCCGCTGTTCCCACCGAGCCTGTTCAAGGCGCGGACCTTCGCCGTCGGCATCCTCGGCAACCTGTTCGCCCGCCTGGGCAGCGGCGCCCTGCCCTTCCTCACCCCGCTGTTGCTGCAGGTGGGACTGGGCTACCCGCCCTCCACCGCGGGCATGACCATGATCCCGCTGGCGCTGTTCGCGATGGTCGCCAAGCCGATGGCCAAGCCACTGCTGGACTTCTTCGGCTATCGCAAGCTGCTGGTCGGCAACACCCTGATCCTCGGCTGCCTGATCGCCGGCTTCGGCCTGGTCGACCAGGACACCCCCTACGTCTGGCTGCTGCTGCACCTGAGCCTGCTCGGCGCGGTGAACTCCCTGCAATTCACGGCGATGAACACCCTCACCCTGATCGACCTGCAGGACAGCAACGCCAGCAGCGGCAACAGCCTGATGTCGGTGGTCGTGCAATTGTCGATCAGCCTTGGCGTGGCTTGCGCGGCGGCGTTGCTGGGCGGTTTCCAGACCGACCTGGATACGGGGCAGGACACCGTACTCGGCGCCTTCCACGCCACCTATGTCAGCGTCGGCCTGATGTCGATGCTGGCCGCAGCGATCTTCTTCCAGCTCGGCAGCGAGGACGGCCGCACCAGCCCACGCCGGGTCGATCCGGAAAAGGACCCGGACCTCTAGCCGGGCTCGCGAGGACGAGGCGCGCCCGCGCAACCTGTGGATGACGGCGCTGATCGTGCTGCCCCGGCTGGCGCTGGCCGCCGGACTGCCGCGCGGGTTCTTCTACTGAGCGGCAAGCGCGCCGCAGGTGGGTTTGCGGGTGAAGGTTCGGGACACGTCGACCGCGCCGAGGTGTTCGAGCGTGCGGCGGCCGAGCAGCACCGGATAGTTCATGTTGCCGCGGTCGCGCAGGGAGAACTGCTCGCGCAGCAGCTTGGCGCCCAGGCAGATGTCCATCGCCACCACCGGACGGCTGTCGCTGCCACCGGCGCCGCGCACCTTGATCAGCCGCAGCACCTTGCGCTCGAAGGTCACGCTGACCGGCGCCTTGCTGTCGGCGGTGGGCAGCACGACATCGAAGCGCACCCAGCGCTCGCCGTCCTTCTTGTAGCGATGGATATTCCTCGCGTCCAGCGACGAGGTCAGCGCGCCGGTATCCAGCTTGGCCTTGGCCTGCATGCGCTCGGGCATCAGCCAGGACTGCTCGATCCAGCCCCAGTGCTCGGTGGCGGCATGGCAGGACGCGGAAGAGAACGACAGCGACAACAGCGCGGCGAAGGCCAGACGACGGGATTGCACAGGCTTCATCGAAACGACTCCGAACGGGACCGGGCCACTCTGGGCGGGAACTCGTCAAGACAGGGTGAACGGCAGGCGAAGACAGTGTGACGGTTTTCTCCGGGCAATAAAAAACCCGGATGCTTCCATCCGGGTTCTTCGGGCTGGGGCCCAGGAATCTTAGTTGATCACCTGAACGCGCTCGGCCTGCATGCCTTTCTGGCCTTGTACGACTTCGAAGCTGACCTTCTGGCCTTCGGCCAGGGTCTTGAAGCCGTTACCTTCGATGGCACGGAAGTGAACGAAAACGTCCGGGCCGCTTTCCGGGGTAATGAAGCCGTAGCCTTTGGTTTCGTTGAACCACTTAACGGTGCCGTTCTGACGGGACATTGCAAGTTCTCCTTGGAACTATGGGTATTGATTTAGCCACGAAATCGTAGCCGGTAACTGAGTTGCAAGGAGTTACAAGGAGTCGAGCAGGACGGGCTGGAATTTCCGACCGCATCAGGTCACGATCGACGGCGACCCATGCAAACACAGTGTCAGCACTCTACGACAAAAAACTGAGGAAAGCGAACCTGTATAAAAATACAGAAACGCGCTTTTTTCGTTTTTCGGACGAACGGTACTGGCCAAAGATACATTGCCTGTCGCTGCTGCTCCGGCGGCGATCGCACGCGGCAAGCCGCCGCAGGCTGCTAGACTAGCCGCTCGTATCGCCTGCCGAGCCCTGCCCCGTGACCTCCACCGCTTTCTCCTCGCTGCCGCTTTCCGCGGACCTCCTGGCCAATCTCGACTCCCTCGGTTACCGGGAGATGACGCCGATTCAGGCGCAGAGCCTGCCGCTGATCCTCCAGGGCCACGACCTGATCGCCCAGGCCAAGACCGGCAGCGGCAAGACCGCAGCCTTCGGCCTCGCCCTGCTCAGCCCGCTGAACCCGCGCTACTTCGGCTGCCAGGCACTGGTGCTGTGCCCGACCCGCGAACTGGCCGACCAGGTCGCCAAGGAGATCCGCCGGCTGGCCCGCGCCGCCGACAACATCAAGGTCCTCACCCTCTGCGGCGGCGTCCCCTACGGCCCGCAGGTGGCTTCGCTGGAGCACGGCGCGCACGTGGTGGTCGGCACCCCGGGGCGCATCCAGGAGCACCTGCGCAAGGGCACCCTGGTCCTCGACGGGCTCAATACCCTGGTCCTCGACGAAGCCGACCGGATGCTCGACATGGGCTTCTACGACAGCATCGCCGAGATCATCGGCCAGCTCCCCGAGCGCCGGCAGACCCTGCTGTTCTCCGCCACCTACCCGGACGGCATTGAGAAGCTGGCGAAGACCTTCATGCGCGATCCGCGACAGGTGAAGGTCGAGTCGCTGCACGCCGACAGCCAGATCGAGCAGCGCTTCTTCGAGATCGATCCGAAGCAGCGCATGGACGCCGTGGTACGCCTGCTCCAGCATTTCCGGCCGCAGTCCTGCGTGGCCTTCTGCCAGACCCGCCAGCAGTGCCAGGAGCTGGCCGACGCACTGAAGGCGCAGCGGATTTCCGCCCTGGCCCTGCACGGCGACCTGGAGCAACGCGAGCGCGACCAGGTCCTGACGGTGTTCGCCAACCGCAGTTGCAACGTACTGGTGGCCACCGACGTGGCCGCCCGCGGGCTGGACATCGCCGCCCTGGAAACGGTGATCAACGTCGAGCTGGCGCGCGACCCGGAGGTCCACATCCATCGCATCGGACGCAGCGGTCGCGCCGGCGAGAAAGGCCTGGCCCTGTCGCTGGTGGCACCGGCCGAGGCCAGCCGTGCGCAGGCCATCGAGGACCTGCAGAAGCAGCCGCTGGCCTGGTACGCCCTCGGCCAGTTGAAGGCCAGCCCGGAGCCATTGCTGCCGCCGATGAGCACCCTGTGCATCGCCGGCGGACGCAAGGACAAGGTGCGCCCCGGCGACCTGCTCGGTGCCCTCACCGGCGACGCCGGGCTGCCCGGCAGCGCGGTGGGCAAGATCGCCATCTTCGACTTCCAGGCCTTCGTCGCCATCGAGCGCGGCCTCGCCCATCAGGCCCTCAAGCGCCTGAGCGAAGGCAAGATCAAGGGGCGCTCGTTCAAGGTCCGCCTGCTGTAGCGCGCCGCCGCTTCGCTCGCCGGGCCCGCTCCGGCGCGCGATATCGCCGCCGGGTAACTTCCGGCGCGGCAATGACGTCTTAGCGTTCGCAGGCACGAAGCCTGCATCCGCCAGATGCCCGGCTCGACCGAGTTGCCCACGGCAGCGTTTCCTGCGACTGCGGCGGGCAGCGGACTTCCAGTCGCGCGAAATCGGCCGATTGAATTAGCCGGACAGGCCACATAGGCTGAACCACGGACCATCGGATAGCACTCCGCCCCCATGCCGCCCTCTTCGTTGACACACACGCTCCGCCGCCTCTGGGCCCTCGACAAGTTCGCCTACAGCCTGCGGGTGTTCATCGCCCTGGCCGGCGCCCTGCTGCTGTGCTGGTGGCAGGACCGCATCGAGCTGCTGATCCCGCTGTTCCTCGGGATCATCGCCAGCGCTCTGGCGGAGACCGACGACAACTGGCTCGGCCGCCTGCAAGCGCTGCTGGTGACCCTGCTGTGCTTCAGCGTCGCCGCCTTCGCCGTCGAGTTGCTGTTCCCCTATCCCTGGCTGTTCGTTTCCGGGATGGCGCTGTCGGCGTTCGGCATGATCCTCCTCGGCGCCCTCGGCGAGCGCTATGCGGCGATCGCCTCGGCGACCCTGATCCTCTCGATCTACACCATGATCGGCGTGGACCAGCGCGGCGGCGAGGTCGCCGATGTCTGGCACGAACCGCTGCTGCTGGTGGCCGGGGCGGCCTGGTACGGGCTGCTCTCGGTGCTGTGGAACGCGCTGTTCTCCAACCAGCCGGTGCAGCAGAGTCTTTCCCGCCTGTATTTCGAGCTGGGCGAATACCTGAGGATCAAGTCGAGCCTGTTCGAACCGTTGCGCCAGCTCGACGTAGAGGGCCAGCGCCTCGCCCTGGCACGGCAGAACGGCAAGGTGGTGGTGGCGCTGAACCAGGCCAAGGAGACCATCCTCAACCGCCTCGGCCATGGCCGGCCGGGCCCCAAGGTGAGCCGCTACCTGAAGCTCTATTTCATCGCCCAGGACGTCCACGAGCGCGCCAGTTCCTCGCACTACCCGTACAACCGGCTGGCCGAGGCGTTCTTCCACAGCGACGTGCTGTTCCGCTGCCAGCGCCTGCTCAACCAGCAGGGCAAGGCCTGCCAGGCCCTGGCGCGGGCTATCCGCCTGCGCCAGCCGTTCGACTACGCCGACCGCGAGCTGGCCCTGGAAGACCTCCAGGCCTCGCTCGAACACCTGCGCCAGCAGAGCAACCCGGCCTGGAAGGGCCTGCTGCGCTCGCTCGGCGCCCTGTCCGCCAACCTCACCACGCTGGACCGCAAGCTGGCCGGGGCGAGCAACCCGGACGCCATCGCCGACGAACAGGACAGCGCCCTGCTCGACCGCTCGCCGCGCAGCCTGAAGGACGCCTTCGAGCGCCTGCGCCAGCAGCTCACCCCGACCTCGCTGCTGTTCCGCCACGGCCTGCGCATGGCCCTGGCGTTGACCGCCGGTTACGGCGTGCTGCACTGGATCCATCCGACCCAGGGCTACTGGATACTGCTCACCACGGTGTTCGTCTGCCAGCCCAACTATGGCGCGACCCGCCTGCGCCTGGTGCAGCGGATCCTCGGTACGGTGGTCGGCCTGGTGGTCGGCTGGGCGCTGATCGACCTGTTCCCCAGCCCGCTGGTGCAGTCGCTGTTCGCGGTCGCCGCCGGGGTCGCCTTCTTCGCCACCCGCAGCAGTCGCTATACCCTGGCGACGGCGGCGATCACCCTGCTGGTGCTGTTCTGCTTCAACCAGGTCGGCGATGGCTACGGGCTGATCCTGCCCCGCCTGTTCGATACCTTGCTGGGCAGCCTGATCGCCGGCCTCGCGGTGTTCCTGGTGCTGCCCGACTGGCAGGGCCGCCGGCTCAACCGCATGCTCGCCAACACCCTCGCCTGCAACAGCCGCTACCTGCGGCAGATCATGCAGCAGTACGCCACCGGCAAGCGCGACGACCTCGACTACCGCACCGCCCGGCGCAACGCGCACAACGCCGACGCGGCGCTCTCGACCACCCTGTCGAACATGCTCCTGGAGCCCGGCCACTTCAGGAAGGACGCCGAGATCGGCTTCCGCTTCCTGGTCCTCTCGCACACCCTGCTCAGCTATCTATCCGGCCTCGGCGCGCACCGCGAAAGCCTGCCCGAGGACGCCAGCGACGGCCTCCTGGAGCGCGCCGCCGAGCGACTCTCCGCCAGCCTCGAGGAAATCGCCGCGAGCCTGGAACAGAAACGCCCGGTCGCCATCTACAGCGAAGAGGAGGAAGCGCTGGCCAAGGAACTGGAGCAGATGCCCGAGGACATGGACGACAGCCATCGCCTGGTACAGACCCAACTGGCGCACATCTGTCGCCAGCTCGCCCCGCTGCGCACCCTGGCCGCGCACTTGCTGAAGAAGGAACTGGCCGGCGCGCAGCCGCTGCCAGGCCAGCCCTAGCGCGCGCCGTAGCGCTCCAGCAGACGCTGGTAGCTGCCGTCGTCGCGCATGCCGCGGATGGCCAGGTCGAAGCCGTCGACGATCTCGTCATGCCGGGGGTTCCTCAGGCTCACCAGCAGGTGCAGTCCGTTCTCGCCAAGCGGGGTGGGCAGTACCTCCAGCTTGTCGCGCAAATCGGCCAGCTCGCCCTTGAAGGCGACCCCCAGCGCCAGCTCGTCCTCCACCGCCAGGTCGACCCGCCCCGCCTCGAGCATCCGCGCGGCGTTGGCGAAGCTGGTCACGTTGACCTTCTGCAGACGGCTGTCACGGTCGAATTCGGGCGCGTAGGCATAGTCGCGCACGACCGCGATGCGGTAGGGACGCAGGTCGCTCAGGCGGGAAAACTCGATACCCCGCCCCTTGCGTTGCAGCAGGCGAATGCGGTTGCTCAGGTAGGCGCGGGAAAACTGCCCGTAGAGGCTGCGGGCGGGCTCGTACCAGGCGCTCAGGGCGATGTCGTAGTCACCGCTGCGCACGCCGTGCAGGGCACGCGACCAGGGTACCTGCTGGAAGCTCGAGTCGAAGCCGGCGCGCTTGAGCGCGGTGGTCACCAGTTCCACCGCCAGGCCGTTGCCAGGCATGCGCGAATCGACGAAAGGCGGCCAGGAGTCGCCGACCAGGCGCAGGTTGGCGGCAGGCAGCGCGCAAGGGAGGAGCAATGTCAGCAGCAGGAGTGCGCATCGCAGCATGAAGGAGCGTCCCGGGAGTGGATCGCCACAGCATAGCCATCCCGACCCCGGGCACGCATGTCCCCGTGTCGCGGCTCGATGATATTTCCATCACAAACCGCGCGCTTTCACCTCTCCTCGTCCTCTCCGGCGGCCTTTTCGTTTCGCGGCGCGGGACCTGCGTACTTGCCGCCGAAGAGTTCGATCGGCATCGGGAAGACGATGGTCGAACTCTTGTCGCCGGCGATCGCGCCGAGGGTCTGCATGTAGCGCAACTGCATGGCGCCACTCTGCCGGCCGAGCATCTGCGCCGCCTGCATGAGTTTCTCCGAGGCTTGCAGCTCGCCCTCGGCATGGATCACCTTGGCCCTGCGCTCACGCTCCGCCTCGGCCTGCCGGGCGATGGCGCGGACCATCGATTCGTTGAGATCGACGTGCTTGATTTCCACATTCGCCACCTTGATGCCCCAGGCGTCGGTCTGCGCATCGAGCACCTGCTGGATATCCAGGTTCAGGCGCTCGCGCTCGGCGAGCATCTCGTCCAGTTCGTGCTTGCCCAGCACCGCGCGCAGGGTGGTCTGCGCCAATTGGCTGGTGGCGGCCAGGTAGTTCTCCACCTGGATGATCGCCTTCTGCGGATCGAGCACGCGGAAGTACACCACCGCGTTGACCTTCACCGAAACGTTGTCGCGGGAAATCACATCCTGCGGCGGCACGTCGAGAACGATGGTGCGCAGGTCGATGCGCACCATCTGCTGGATCGCCGGGATCACCAGCACCAGCCCCGGCCCCTTGACCTTCCAGAACCGCCCGAGCTGGAACACCACGCCACGCTCGTACTCGCGGAGGATGCGCAGCGCGCTGAACAGCAGCAGCGCGAGGAACACCAGCAACATCGCCAAACCATAGGAAACACCCATCATCCACCTCCTTCATCGGCCAGCGCGACTTCCAGGAGCAGGCCCTTGCGCGCCAGCACCCAGACCGGCTGGCCCACCGCCAGCGGCCGCGCGGCGAGCACCCGCCAGCGCTCGCCCTGGAGCAGCACCCAGCCTGCGCAGGGTTGTTCGGAATCCACCGCCGCCACCGTCGCCAGGCTGCCGACCAATCCGGCGGTGCCACTTACCACCGCTTGCCGGCGAGTACGCAGGGCCATGCCCAGCAGACCGACGATCAGCGCGGCGCTGAGCAACGCCAAGGCCACCACCAGGCCCGGCGGAATGCCGTAGCCGGGCACCTCGGTATCGATCAGGATCAGCGCGCCGACCACGAACGAGACGATTCCGCCGATGCCAAGCACGCCGAAGCTGGCGACGAACGCCTCGCCCACCATGAACGCCAGGCCCAGCGCGATCAGCGCCAGCCCGGCGTAGTTGACCGGCAGCATCTGCAGGGCGTACAGGCCGAGCAGCAGGCAGATGCCGCCGAGCACGCCGGGCAGCGCCATGCCGGGATTGGCCAGTTCGAAGATCAGCCCGTAGATGCCGATCATCATCAGGATCAGCGCCACGCTGGGATCGGTGAGCACCGCCAGCAACCGCGCGCGCCAGTCCGGTGCCTGGCGCTCGACCGTGGCGCCGCCGGTAGCCAGGGTCAGCACGCGCTCGCCGACGCGCAGGCTGCGGCCGTCGAGCTGGCGCAGCAGGTCGGGCAGGTCGCGGGCCTGCAGGTCGATCACCTTCTGCGCCGCGGCCTCGTGCGCCGCCAGGCTGACCGCCTCGCGCACCGCGCGCTCGGCCCACTCGGCGTTGCGCCCGCGCAGTTGCGCGAGGCCACGGATATAGGCGGCGGCGTCGTTGACCTGCTTGCGCGCCATGGGTTCGGCGTCCCGCGCCGGGGGCTTCTCTGCGGGCTTGTCCGGCGTCCCCAGGCGCACCGGGGTGGCAGCGCCGAGGTTGGTGCCCGGCGCCATCGCCGCGATATGGCAGGCATACAGGATGTACGTGCCGGCGCTCGCCGCCCGCGCCCCGCTGGGCGCGACGAAACCGGCGACCGGCACCTGGCTGGCGAGGATCGCCTTGACGATGCGCCGCATCGATGCGTCCAGGCCGCCGGGCGTGTCCAGTTCCAGCACCACCAGTTGCGCGCCGTCCTCGGCGGCACGCTCGATGCCGCGCACCAGGTAATCGGCGCTGGCCGGGCCGATCGCACCATCCACCGAGAGCACCCGAACCGGGCCGGAGGCCGCGAAACAGGCCGGGCCGGCGAAGCACAACAACAGCGCCAGCGCGAGCCGGCACGGCATCCGCATATCGACCTCCCCGACCGCCCGGCCGGGCCACCCCGGGACGAAGGTGCTCGTCCCGCGCACCGGGCCGGCAAGCGACCGGCCCCGCCGCGCACTTCTCAGTCTAGTTCAGTGGCTCTCGCCTTCCCCGCGCGTGTCCGGATCGGCAAATCCCTCAACATGCCAACTTTTTAGCGACGAAATGATGGCACTCGCCACAGGAATTCATTAATCTTCGCGGCCGCAGCGGGCAGGCCGCCTGGCGCCCGACCCCATCCGGCTTCCGGCGGCCTCCCGCGGCCCTTGTCCTTTCTTCGCCAGACGAAGCCGGTATGCGCAAGACATAACTTGTCACAATCGCCTGCCCATCATGTGCCGGTCATCCCCAGCGCGGACCCGCACCATGACCTCCGATGTCCTTCCCGCCGACGCCGTCGTCAGTGCCGCCGGCAACGCGCACAAGCCCCATCTCGAGCAGCGTCCCGGCCGCCTCACCGCCCTCGTATTCTTCGCCGTGCTCGCCACCGGACTGCTGTTCAGCGCCTACAGCCTGATGCAGGACGTCGATGACGTCGGTTCCGCGATCACCACCTGGACGCCCTTCCTGCTGCTCGGCGTGGCCCTGCTGATCGCCCTCGGCTTCGAGTTCGTCAACGGCTTCCACGACACCGCCAACGCGGTGGCCACGGTGATCTACACCCACTCGCTGCCGCCGCACTTCGCGGTGGTCTGGTCGGGTTGCTTCAACTTTCTCGGCGTATTGCTCTCCAGCGGCGCGGTGGCCTTCGGCATCATCGCCCTGCTGCCGGTGGAACTGATCCTGCAGGTCGGTTCCTCGGCCGGCTTCGCCATGGTCTTCGCCCTGCTGATCGCCGCCATCCTGTGGAACCTCGGGACCTGGTGGCTGGGCCTGCCGGCGTCGTCCTCGCACACCCTGATCGGCTCGATCATCGGCGTCGGCGTGGCCAACGCGCTGATGCACGGGCGCGATGGCACCAGCGGGGTGGACTGGGGCCAGGCGACCAAGGTCGGCTACTCCCTGCTGCTCTCGCCGCTGATCGGCTTCGCCTGCGCCGCCCTGTTGCTCCTGGCGCTGCGCCTGCTGGTGAAGAACCGCGCGCTGTACAAGGCGCCGAAGGGCAAGGCGCCGCCGCCCTGGTGGATCCGCGGCCTGCTGATCCTGACCTGTACCGGGGTGTCCTTCGCCCACGGCTCCAACGACGGACAGAAAGGCATGGGCCTGATCATGCTGATCCTGGTCGGCACCCTGCCGATGGCCTACGCCCTGAACCGCACCATGCCGGCGGACCAGGCGGTGCAGTTCGCCGCCGTCGCCGAGGTCACCCAGCAAGCGCTGGTGAAGAGCGCGCCGCAACCGGCGCCGGCCGATCCGCGCCAGGTACTCTCCGACTACGTGCGCAGCAAGCAGGCATCGCCTGAGCTGATCCCGGCGCTGGCCGCCCTGACCGGCTCGATCGGCCAGGAAGTGAAAGGCTATGGCGCGTTCTCGCGGGTACCGGCGGAAGCCATGGGCAACGTGCGCAACGACATGTACCTGACCTCCGAGGCGATCCGCCTGATGGACAAGGACGGCGTCGGCCGCTTCGACGCCGACACCCACGGCAAGTTGCAGGCGTTCAAGCGGAAGATCGACGATGCCACCAAGTTCATCCCGCTATGGGTGAAGATCGCCGTGGCCATCGCCCTCGGCCTGGGCACCATGGTCGGCTGGAAACGCATCGTGGTGACGGTCGGCGAGAAGATCGGCAAGACCCACCTGACCTACGCCCAGGGCGCCTCGGCGGAAACCGTGGCGATGCTGACCATTGGCGCGGCGGACCTATATGGCTTGCCGGTCTCCACCACCCATGTGCTGTCTTCCGGGGTGGCCGGGACCATGGCGGCGAACGGTTCGGGACTACAGTGGAAGACCATCCGCAACCTGCTGATGGCCTGGGTGCTGACGCTGCCGGCGGCGATCCTGCTCTCGGCCTCGCTCTACTGGCTGCTCACCCGGCTATTCTGAAACACGGCGGCCGGCATGGGTGCCGGCCGCTCGTCGCGCCGCTCAGGGCAGGACTTCGTCTTCCTTGAACTGGTCCTTGATGTAGGTGATCTCGGTCTTGCCGTGGGGCGCCGGCAGGCCGTCCGGGCCGAGGTTGACGAAGACCATCTTGTCGATGGTGAGAATGCTCTTGCGGGTGATCTTGTTGCGCACGTGGCAGGTCATGGTCAGCGAGGTACGACCGAAGTCGGTGGCGGTGATGCCCAGCTCGATGATGTCGCCCTGGCGCGCCGAGCTGACGAAGTTGATCTCGGAAATGTACTTGGTGACCACGCGCTGGTTGCCCAGCTGGATGATCGCGTAGATCGCCGCTTCTTCGTCGATCCAGCGCAGCAGGCTGCCGCCGAACAGGGTGCCGTTGGGGTTGAGATCTTCTGGCTTGACCCACTTGCGGGTGTGGAAATTCATGTGAACTCCTGGTGTGGTGCCCCACGGCCGCCATCCTGGCCGTCGTGGAGGATGCCCGGCGGTATCGCCGCCGCGGCTCCGCGGGACCCGGCGGATCGGCCCGGTCCCGGGGCGGCGCGTCCTGCCTGCACCGCCCGATGTTCCTGCGCGTTCAGCCCAGCCCGTTGGCCTCGCGGTACTGCCTGGCCTCTTCCACCAGCCAGTCGCGGAAGGCATTGAGCATCGCCGATTCGACCCTGCGCTCGGGAATGATCAGGTAATACGCATTCTCGCTCAAATAGGCATGTTGCATGGGCACGATAAGCCTTCCGTCGGCCAGCTCGTCCTGGATCAGGAAGGGCGGTATCAGGGCCACGCCCATGCCGTGCATGGCCGCCTGGGCAAGCATGGAGAACAGCTCGTAGCGCGGCCCGCTCATGTCGTGGGCGACGTTCAGTCCCTGGGAGTGAAACCACTGGCGCCAAGCGTAGGGCCGGGTGCTCTGCTGCATCAGCGGCAGCCCGGCGACCTGCTCGGCGCTCAGCGTTCGACGCCCGCCCAGCAGCTCCGGGCTGCACACCGGCACCGGATTCTCGCGCATCAGGAAATGCGAGACGGTACCCGACCAGTCGGCGTCGCCGAAGTACAGCGCGGCGTCGAACTCGGTGTCGGCGAAGAGGAACGGGCGGGTGCGGTTGGTCAGGTTGACCGTGACCTCCGGGTGCAGCCGCTGGAAGCGCTTGAGCCGCGGCAACAGCCATTGGGTGCCGAAGGTCGGCACCACCGCCAGTTCGATCGCGCCGCCGCCCTGGTGCCCCATCACCGCCAGGGTGTCGCGCTCCACCGCGTCGAGGCGTACCGCCACCCGCCGGCTATAGGACAGCCCGGCCTCGGTGAGCTTGACCCCGCGCCGCGAGCGACGGAACAGCTCGACACCGAGGAACTCCTCGAGCGTGGCGATCTGCCGGCAGATCGCGCTCTGGGTCAGGGACAACTCCTCCGCCGCCTTGGTGAAGCTCTCGTGGCGCGCGGCGGATTCGAAGCTGACCAGCGCGGCGGTGGAAGGGATCTTGCGTCGCATGGAGGACTCCGGAGTGCCGGTTTCGCATCTATGACGCCCAGGTCACGATTCCTCGCGCCTCTTCAAGGGCATGAAATACGAGACTCATTTTCTCGGAGTGAGAAAATAGCACAAGTGCGTGCGAATTCCTCGTTTGCCGCCCCATTCGCTAGGCTCTTAGGATGCTTCCATTCCGGCTGGCCCACGCCAGCCTCCGCTACCGCTTGACGAGGATGTACGCATGGCCACCAAAGCTAGCTTCAACTGGGAAGATCCCCTGCTGCTGGACCAGCAGCTCACCGAAGAAGAGCGCATGGTTCGCGACAGCGCCCAGCAGTTCGCCCAAGACAAGCTGGCCCCGCGCGTGCTCGAAGCCTTCCGCCACGAACAGACCGACCCGAAGATCTTCCGCGAGATGGGCGAGACCGGCCTGCTCGGCGCGACCATTCCCGAAGCCTACGGCGGCAGCGGCCTCAACTACGTCTGCTATGGCCTGATCGCTCGCGAAGTCGAGCGCGTCGACTCCGGCTATCGCTCGATGATGAGCGTGCAGTCCTCGCTGGTAATGGTGCCGATCCATGAATTCGGCAACGAAGCCACCCGGCAGAAGTACCTGCCCAAGCTGGCCAGCGGCGAATACATCGGCTGCTTCGGCCTGACCGAGCCGAACCACGGTTCCGACCCGGGCTCGATGGTCACCCGGGCGAAGAAAGTCGACGGCGGCTATCGCCTGAGCGGCAGCAAGATGTGGATCACCAACAGCCCGATCGCCGACGTCTTCGTGGTCTGGGCCAAGGACGACGAAGGGCAGATCCGCGGCTTCGTCCTCGAGAAGGGCTGGGAAGGCCTGAGCGCCCCGGCGATCCATGGCAAGGTCGGCCTGCGTGCCTCGATCACCGGCGAGATCGTGATGGACAACGTGTTCGTTCCGGAAGAGAACGCCTTCCCCGAAGTGCGCGGCCTGCGCGGTCCGTTCACCTGCCTGAACTCGGCGCGCTACGGCATCTCCTGGGGCGCCCTAGGCGCCGCCGAGTTCTGCTGGCACACCGCCCGCCAGTACGTGCTCGACCGCCAGCAGTTCGGCCGCCCGCTGGCCGCCAACCAACTGATCCAGAAGAAGCTGGCCGACATGCAGACCGAGATCACCCTGGCCCTGCAAGGCTGCCTGCGCCTGGGGCGGATGAAGGACGAAGGCACCGCGGCGGTGGAAATCACCTCGATCATGAAGCGCAACAGCTGCGGCAAGGCCCTCGACATCGCCCGCCTGGCCCGCGACATGCTGGGCGGCAACGGCATCTCCGACGAATTCGGCATCGCCCGCCACCTGGTCAACCTGGAAGTGGTGAACACCTACGAGGGCACCCACGATGTCCACGCGCTGATCCTCGGCCGCGCGCAGACCGGCATCCAGGCATTCTTCTGAGCCACCGAGCAACACCCCGGCGCGCTTTTTCACGGTAGCGCGCCGGCCGCCGGGGAGACGGGCAAGGAACCCGTCTTCCCGGCCATTTCCGTTTCCAGCCCCCAGCAGCGAGAACCGTCATGCCCGGCGCCCTTTCCCATATCCGCGTACTCGACCTGTCCCGTGTCCTGGCCGGCCCTTGGGCCGGGCAGATTCTCGCCGACCTCGGCGCCGAGGTGATCAAGATCGAGCGCCCCGGCAGCGGCGACGACACCCGCGCCTGGGGCCCGCCGTTCCTCAAGGATGCCGAAGGCAACGACACCAGCGAGGCGGCCTACTACCTGTCGGCCAACCGCAACAAGAAGTCGGTGACGGTGGACTTCACCCAGCCGGAAGGCCAGCGCATCGTTCGCGAATTGGCGGCCAAGGCCGACATCCTGCTGGAGAACTTCAAGGTCGGCGGGCTCAAGGCCTATGGCCTCGACTATGAATCGCTGAAGCAGGTCAACCCGAAGCTGATCTACTGTTCGATCACCGGCTTCGGCCAGTCCGGACCCTATGCCAAGCGCGCCGGCTATGACTTCATGATCCAGGGCCTGGGCGGCCTGATGAGCCTCACCGGGCGCGCCGACAACGAGGAAGGCGCCGGTCCGGTGAAGGTCGGCGTGGCGCTGACCGATATCCTCACCGGGCTGTACTCCTCCACCGCGGTGCTCGCCGCCCTCGCCCACCGCGACGTCAGCGGCATCGGCCAGCACATCGACATGGCCCTGCTCGACGTGCAGGTCGCCTGCCTGGCCAACCAGACCCTCAACTACCTGACCACCGGCGTGCCGCCGCGGCGCCTGGGCAACGCACACCCGAACATCGTGCCGTACCAGGACTTCCCCACCGCCGACGGCGACATGATCCTCACGGTCGGCAACGACAGCCAGTTCCGCAAGTTCGCCGAGCTGGCAGACCACCCGGAATGGGCCGACGACCCGCGCTTCGCCACCAACAAGGCGCGGGTGGCCAACCGCGAGGTGCTGATCCCGCTGATCCGCCAGGCCACGGTGCTGCACACCACCGCCGAGTGGATTCTTTCCCTGGAGCGCGCCGGCGTGCCCTGCGGGCCGATCAACGACCTGGCGCAGGTGTTCGCCGACCCGCAGGTGCAGGCCCGCGGCCTGCGCGTGGAGCTACCGCACCCGCTGGCCGGGACGGTGCCGCAGGTGGCCAGCCCGATTCGCCTGTCCGAGACGCCGGTGGAATACCGCAACCCGCCGCCCACCCTCGGCCAGCACACCGACGAGGTCCTCGAGACGCTCCTCGGCCTGGACGCGACCGCGCTGGAAAGGCTGCGCGACGGCAAGGTGATCTGAGCCCCGCGCGCCGCCCCAGCGACGCCTCGGCGGACAACGCCCCACCGTACCCCGCGCAGCACCACGTAGGGCGCATAACCGCAACGCGGTTATCCGCCGCCCAGCCGCGCATCGGCGGATAACGCCCCTGGCGTTATTCGCCCTACCGACCCCGTGCAGAAGGCAGTCAATGCCGGCGCCTCGATGGAAGCGCCACTCAGGCCGCCAGGCGGCCGCCGGCGATCGCCTCGGAGGCCTTGAGCATGGCCCGCAACAGCACCGCGCAGCCGGCGGCCAGGTCGTCGGGGCTGGCGTTCTCGATCTCGTTGTGGCTGATGCCGTTCTCGCAGGGCACGAAGATCATCCCCGCCGGACCGAGTTCGGCGAGGAAGATCGCGTCGTGGCCGGCGCCGCTGACGATGTCCATCTGCGGCATGCCCAGCGCCTGCGCCGCCTCGCGCACCGCGCCGACGCATCCCTGGTCGAAGTACAGCGGCGGGAAATCGGCGGTCGGCACCAGCTCGTATTGCAAGCCATGCGTCTCGCAGGTCGCGGCGATCACCTGGCGGACTTCGGCGATCATCGAGTCCAGGCGCTCCGGTTGCAGATGGCGGAAGTCCAGGGTCATCTTCACTTCGCCGGGTATCACGTTGCGCGAGCCGGGATAGGCGTGCAGGCAGCCGACCGTGCCGCAAGCATGCGGCTGATGGCCGAGGGCCGCGCGATTGACCGCCTCGACCACCGCCGCGGCACCGACCAGGGCGTCCTTGCGCAGGTGCATCGGCGTTGGCCCGGCGTGTGCCTCGACGCCGCGCAGGGACAGGTCGAACCATTTCTGCCCGAGCGCGCCGAGCACCACGCCGATGGTCTTCTCCTCGTCCTCGAGGATCGGCCCCTGTTCGATGTGCGCCTCGAAATAGGCGCCCACCGGATGTCCGAGGCAATCGCGCGCTCCCGCGTAGCCGATGGCGTCCAGCGCCTCGCCTACGCTGACACCGTCGGCATCGCGCTTGGCCAGGGTCTCCTCCAGGGTGAACTTCCCGGCGAATACGCCCGAGCCCATCATGCAGGGCGCGAAGCGCGAGCCTTCCTCGTTGGTCCACACCACCACCTCCAGCGGCGCCTCGGTTTCCACCCCGAGGTCGTTGAGGGTGCGGATCACCTCGAGGCCGGCCATCACCCCGAAGCAGCCGTCGAACTTGCCGCCGGTGGGCTGGGTGTCGATGTGGCTACCGGTCATCACCGGGGGCAAGTCCGGGTTACGCCCGGGACGACGGGCGAAGATGTTGCCGACCCGATCGACGCTGACCGTGCAGCCGGCCGCTTCGCACCATTGCACGAAGAGATCGCGGGCCTGGCGGTCGAGATCGCTCAGGGCCAGGCGGCAGACCCCACCCTTGGCGGTGGCGCCGAGGCGGGCGAGATCCATCAGCGATTGCCAGAGGCGCTGGCCATCGATGTGTCGCTGGGTGGATTGCAGGACGTTCCGGGCAGTGCTCATTGTCGTCTCCTCAGGCTTGGAGTAGGTGTCGGCGGCTCCCCGGCCGCCTGTATGCCCATCAGGGCAGCGGTTTGGCCAATGCCGCCGGGCTCCGCGCGCGGCGGCCGCAGAGGCCGTAGTAGAGCGCGCCGCCGAGCAGCGAGCCGGTGAACCAGCCGTAGTCGTAGAACCAGTGGAATTGGCGGTTGCCGAGGGCCATGACGGTCAGCGCCACCGGCACCGCGAAGGCGGCGAAGCCGGGCCAGTTCCAGGCCGGGTAGACGTCGTCGCGGTAGAGTCCGGCGAGGTCGAGGCGTTGCCTGCGCACCAGGAAGTAGTCCACCACCATGATCCCCGCGATCGGCCCGAGCAGGCTGGAGTAGCCGAGCAGCCAGTTGGAGTAGACGCTTTCCAGGCTGAGGTCGGAAACGATCCAGCCGAGCTTCTTCAGCAACTCGTGGGCCATCAGCGCCAGGCCGATGAAACCGGTGAGCCAGACGGCGCGGGTGCGGCCGATGAGTTTCGGTGCGATGTTCTGGAAGTCGTTGGTCGGCGAGACGATGTTCGCCGCGGTGTTGGTCGAGAGGGTGGCGACGATGATCAGCGCCATCGCCACCGCCACCCAGCCGGGGCTGGGGATGTGGCCGATCAGGCTGACCGGGTCGGAAACCGTCTCGCCCACCAGCGAGGCCGAGGCGGCGGTCATCACCACGCCGAGGGCGGCGAACAGGAACATGGTCAGCGGCAGGCCGAAGATCTGCCCGAGTATCTGGTCCTTCTGGCTACGCGCATAGCGGCTGAAGTCGGGGATGTTCAGCGACAGCGTGGCCCAGAAGCCGACCATCGCCGTCAGCCCGGCCATGAAGTAGCCGGTGACGCTGGCGCCTTCCGGCCGCTTCGGCGGCTGCGCCAGCAGTTCACTGACCGATATGTGCGGCAGCGCCCACACCAGCAGGCCGAGGCCGACCAGCACCAGCAGCGGTGCCGAGAGTGTCTCCAGCCATTTGATCGACTCCGCACCGCGCAGCACCACCCACAGGTTCAGCCCCCAGAACAGGAGGAAACCGATCACCTCGCCGGTGCCGCCGAGGGCCTTCCAGGCGGGAAAGATCGAACCGAGGAAGAGATGGATCGCCAGCCCGCCGAACAGCGTCTGGATGCCGAACCAGCCGCACGCGACCACGGCGCGGATCAGGCATGGCACGTTGGAACCGATGATGCCGAACGAAGCGCGCAGCAGCACCGGGAAGGGAATGCCGTAGCGGGTGCCGGCGAAGGCATTGAGGGTCAGCGGGATCAGCACCACCAGGTTGGCCAGCAGGATCGCCAGCAGCGCTTCGCCGACGCTGAGGCCGAAGTAGGCGGTGAGGACGCCGCCGAGGGTGTAGGTGGGCACGCAGATGGACATGCCGATCCACAGCGCGGTGATGTGCCACCTGTTCCAGGTACGCTGTTCCACCCGGGTCGGGGCGATGTCGTGGTTGTAGCGAGGACTGTCGAGTACGTCGCTGCCGGCGGACAGCTCGACCAAGCCGTCGCGCTCGGTCACTTCCGATCTGCTCTGTTGCATGGGCCTCTCCAGAATTCTTTTAGTTATTCGCTCATCGGGCTAATGCGATGGCCGGAGTACCGCACCACCAGTACTGCACCTCCGGTCCGGACAATGCCGTGGCGGGCGGCACTCAATAAGCGTGCCGAAAACCCCGCGACGTCACTGGGCAGGCCGGTCTACTGGAGGTAACCGACTGATCTGAAACACTTCATCGACAACGTCGGTGACACGCCGACGGGCAGTCCGGCGTGTCACCGGGGGAAATGCGCGAGCCTGTCGCCCCGGTCAGGAACCAAAGGAGTGCAGGCGAACTTTTTTCATCTCCCCACAACCGCTCGAACACGGCTTTCAAGCGGCTGATTTTGCATGGGAAATCTCGACCTTTTTGAATTCTTGTCAAGCGCGTCAAAATGGTGAGAACCCTCACCATTTTGGTGATATTTATTTTTAATTATTTAAAATCAATAAGTTATAAACTCAAACAACCATTTGAAAATAATCTTGCTCAATCGATGATCAGCATCTAGATTCGAATCCTGTCAGCGCTGACAGGATTACAGAAGCCCTCGGCGCATGGCGAAAAAACAATTTCAAGAACCGGCAACGACCGGTCAGCCTGCGAGGAAAGACGGCATGTCCCTGTTGATCCGTGGCGCCACCGTGGTTACTCACGAAGAGAGTTATCGAGCCGACGTGCTCTGTGCCAACGGCCTCATCCAGGCCATCGGCGAGAACCTCGAAACCCCCTCCGGCTGCGACGTCCTCGACGGCGGTGGCCAGTACCTGATGCCGGGCGGCATCGACCCCCATACCCACATGCAGTTGCCCTTCATGGGCACGGTGGCCAGCGAGGACTTCTTCAGCGGCACCGCGGCCGGGCTGGCCGGAGGGACCACCTCGATCATCGACTTCGTCATCCCCAACCCGCGACAGTCGCTGCTGGAGGCCTTCCACACCTGGCGCGGCTGGGCGCAGAAATCCGCTGCGGACTACGGCTTCCACGTCGCCATCACCTGGTGGAGCGACGAGGTCGCCCGGGAAATGGGCGAGCTGGTGGCACAGCACGGGGTGAACAGCTTCAAGCACTTCATGGCCTACAAGAACGCCATCATGGCCGCCGACGATACCCTGGTGGCCAGCTTCGAGCGCTGCCTGGAGCTGGGCGCGGTGCCGACGGTGCACGCGGAGAACGGCGAACTGGTCTTCCACCTGCAGCAGAAACTCCTCGCCCAGGGCCTCACCGGCCCCGAGGCGCATCCGCTGTCGCGTCCGCCGCAAGTCGAGGGCGAGGCCGCCAGCCGCGCCATCCGCATCGCCGAGACGCTGGGTACGCCGCTGTACCTGGTGCATATTTCCAGCCGCGAGGCGCTGGACGAGATCGCCTATGCCCGCGCCAAGGGCCAGCCGGTCTACGGCGAGGTGCTGGCCGGGCACCTGCTGCTCGACGACAGCGTCTACCGCCACCCGGACTGGGCCACCGCGGCCGGCTACGTGATGAGCCCGCCGTTCCGTCCCGTCGAACACCAGGAAGCGCTGTGGCGCGGCCTGCAGTCCGGCAACCTGCATACCACCGCCACCGACCACTGCTGCTTCTGCGCCGAGCAGAAGGCCATGGGCCGCGACGACTTCAGCAAGATTCCCAATGGCACGGCCGGCATCGAGGACCGCATGGCGTTACTGTGGGACGCCGGGGTCAACAGCGGGCGCCTGTCGATGCACGAGTTCGTCGCGCTGACCTCCACCAACACCGCGAAGATCTTCAACCTGTTCCCGCGCAAGGGCGCGATCCGCGTCGGCGCGGATGCCGACCTGGTGCTCTGGGACCCGCAGGGCAGCCGCACCCTCTCGGCCGCCACCCACCACCAGCGGGTCGATTTCAACATCTTCGAAGGTCGCACCGTGCGCGGCATTCCCAGCCACACCATCAGCCAGGGCAAGCTGCTCTGGGCCGCCGGCGACCTGCGCGCCGAACCCGGCGCCGGACGCTACGTGGAGCGCCCGGCCTACCCGTCGGTGTACGAAGTGCTCGGCCGCCGCGCCGAACGCCAGCGCCCGGTCGCCGTCGAGCGCTGATCCTTCCCGCAATACCGGACCGGCCCGTAGAGGCCGGACGGTGCCGTATTGCCGTTGACTGCCCCGAGAAGAAACCAGAAGAGAGGCTACAACCGTGATCGATTCCCTGAACCACCTCCCCCGTCCGGACGCCGGCGCGGACACGCTCGCCGAGCGCTTCGCCGACCTCGCGCCGCCGCTCAACGCCCGCCAGGCCGCCCTGGAAAGCGCCCGCTGCCTGTACTGCTACGACGCGCCCTGCGTCAACGCCTGCCCGACCGAGATCGACATCCCGGGGTTCATCCGCAGCATCGCCCAGGAGAATGTCCAGGGCGCGGCGCAGAAGATCCTCTCGGCGAACATCCTAGGCGGCAGCTGCGCCCGCGTCTGCCCCACGGAAATCCTCTGCCAGCGGGCCTGCGTACGCAACAACGCCCAGGAATGCGCACCGGTGCTGATCGGCCAGTTGCAACGCTACGCCCTCGACCACGCCGGCTTCGGCGAACATCCGTTCAAGCGCTCGCCGGCCACCGGCAAGCGCATCGCCGTGGTCGGCGCCGGGCCGGCCGGGCTGTCCTGCGCCCACCGCCTGGCCATGCACGGCCACGACGTGGTGCTCTTCGAGGCCCGCGCCAAGGCCGGCGGCCTCAACGAGTACGGCATCGCCCGCTACAAGCTGGTGGACGACTTCGCCCGGCGCGAAGTGGAATTCCTCCTGCAGATCGGCGGTATCGAACTGCGCCACGGCCAGCGTCTCGGCGACAACCTGGCGCTCGGCGCCCTGCACGACGAGTACGACGCGGTGTTCCTCGGCATCGGCCTGGCCGCCAGCAAGCGCCTCGGCCTGGAAGACGAGGACGCTCCCGGCCTGCTCGCCGCCACCGACTACATCCGCGAACTGCGGCAGAGCGACGACCTGCTCGACCTGCCCGTCGCCGACCGTTGCATCGTCATCGGCGCCGGCAACACCGCCATCGACATGGCGGTGCAGATGAGCCGGCTCGGCGCCCGCGACGTCAACCTGGTCTACCGCCGTGGCTTCGAGGAAATGGGCGCCACCGGCCATGAGCAGGAGATCGCCAAGGCCAGCCAGGTGCGCCTGCTGACCTGGGCCCGACCGGAACGGGTACTGCTTGACGAGCACGGCCGGGTGCGCGGCATGCGCTTCGCCCGCACGCGCCTGGAGAACGGTCGCCTGGGCGACACCGGCGAGCACTTCGAACTGGCCGCCGACGCCATCTTCAAGGCCATCGGCCAGGCCTTCGAAGGCGCCAGCCTGGGCGATCCGCTGGCAGCGCAACTGCGGCGCGACGGCGAGCGCATCCAGGTCGACGGACAGATGCGCACCAGCATCCCCGGCATCTACGCCGGCGGCGACTGCGTGGCGCTCGGCGAGGACCTCACCGTGCAGGCGGTGCAGCACGGCAAACTGGCGGCGGAAGCGATCCACGCCCAACTCATGCTCAACGTGGAGGCTGCGTGATGGCCGACCTGTCTATCGAATTCGCCGGCATCAAGTCGCCCAACCCCTTCTGGCTGGCCTCCGCGCCGCCCACCGACAAGGCCTACAACGTGGTCCGCGCCTACCAGGCGGGCTGGGGCGGGGTGGTCTGGAAGACCCTCGGCGAAGACCCCGCGGCGGTCAACGTGTCGTCGCGTTATTCCGCGCACTTCGGACCGAACCGCCAGGTGCAGGGGATCAACAACATCGAGCTGATCACCGACCGCTCGCTGGAGATCAACCTGCGCGAGATCGCCCAGGTGAAGAAGGACTGGCCAGACCGCGCGCTGATCGTGTCGCTGATGGTGCCCTGCGTCGAGGAGTCGTGGAAATACATCCTGCCGCTGGTGGAAGCCACCGGCGCCGACGGTATCGAGCTGAACTTCGGTTGCCCCCACGGCATGCCCGAGCGCGGCATGGGCGCGGCGGTGGGCCAGGTACCGGAGTACGTGGAGATGGTCACCCGCTGGTGCAAGACCCACTGCTCGCTGCCGGTGATCGTCAAGCTCACCCCCAACATCACCGACATCCGCCAGTCGGCGCGCGCCGCCCATCGCGGCGGCGCCGACGCGGTGTCGCTGATCAACACCATCAACTCGATCACCAGCGTCGACCTGGAGCGCATGGTCGCCCTCCCCGTGGTCGGCACCCAGAGCACCCACGGCGGCTACTGCGGCTCGGCGGTGAAGCCGATCGCCCTGAACATGGTCGCCGAGATCGCCCGCGACCCGCAGACCCGCGGCCTGCCGATCTGCGGCATCGGCGGTATCGGCAGTTGGCGCGACGCAGCGGAATTCGTCGCGCTCGGCTGCGGCGCGGTGCAGGTATGCACGGCGGCGATGCTGCACGGCTTCCGTATCGTCGAGGACATGCAGGACGGTCTCGCGCGCTGGATGGACAGCCATGGCTACCAGCGGCTGTCCGACTTCAGCGGCGGCGCGGTGGGCAATACCACCGACTGGAAGTACCTGGACATCAACTACCAGGTGATCGCCCGCATCGACCAGGACGCCTGCATCGGTTGCGGCCGCTGCCATATCGCCTGCGAGGACACCTCGCACCAGGCCATCGCCAGCCTGCCCCGGGCCGACGGTACGCACCGCTACGAAGTGATCGACGCCGAGTGCGTGGGCTGCAACCTGTGCCAGATCACCTGTCCGGTGGAGAACTGCATCGAAATGGTGCCGCAGGACACCGGCAAGCCCTATCTCAACTGGACCCAGGATCCGCGCAACCCCTACCGCGAAGCCTCCTGAACGCAGGGCGGCGCCCGCATCCCCGGCGGACGCCGCCCTGCCGCGCGCCGGCACGCTTCCTGCGTGCCGCTGCGGTCCGACGACGCGCAACGGCGTCTGTCGGATCGACCCGCCTTCGACTACCATTCGCCGCGGCCCGGCCGACGCTCCCGGACGGCCGGCGCCCCATGGAGACTCGCGCATGTCCGCAGACAGCAACTACAGCCAGCAACCGGTCCCGCTGGCGGCGCGCAAGAGCGCGCTGGCCCTGAGCGTGGTGATGCTCGGCCTGACCTTCTTTTCCGCCAGCATGTGGACCGGCGGCACCCTCGGCACCGGCCTGAGCTACGACGACTTCTTCCTCGCCGTGCTGCTGGGCAACCTGATGCTCGGCCTGTACACCGCGATCCTCGGCTTCATCGGCGCGCGCACCGGCCTTTCCACCCACCTGCTGGCGCATTACTCGTTCGGCAGCAAGGGCTCCTGGCTGCCCTCGGCGTTGCTCGGCGGCACCCAGGTCGGCTGGTTCGGCGTCGGCGTAGCGATGTTCGCGATCCCGGTGGCCAAGGCCACCGGCCTCGACGTCAACCTGCTGATCCTGGTCTCCGGGGCGCTGATGACCCTCACGGTGTTCTTCGGCATCGCCGGTCTGACCCTGCTGTCGGCCATCGCGGTCCCGGCGATCGTCGTTCTCGGCAGCTACTCGGTGTGGCTCGCGGTGCGCGACGCCGGCGGCCTGGCGGCGCTGCAGCAGGTGACGCCGAGCGCGCCGCTGAGCCTCTCGACCGCGATCGCCCTGGTGGTCGGCTCGTTCGTCAGCGCCGGCACCCTCACCGCCGACTTCGTCCGCTTCGGCCGCAGCGCGCGTACCGCCGTGGTGGTGTGCCTGGTGGCGTTTTTCCTCGGCAACTCGCTGATGTTCATCTTCGGCGCGGCCGGCGCGGCGGCGGTGGGCAAGTCGGACATCTCCGACGTGATGATCGCCCAGGGCCTGCTGATCCCGGCGATCCTGGTCCTCGGCCTGAACATCTGGACCACCAACGACAACGCGCTGTATGCCTCCGGCCTCGGCTTCGCCAACATCACCGGCCTCTCCAGCCGCTTCCTGGCGATGCTCAACGGCGCCCTCGGCACCCTCGCCGCGCTCTGGCTGTACAACCACTTCGTCGGCTGGCTGACCTTCCTCTCCGCCGCCATCCCGCCGATCGGCGGGGTGATCATCGCCGACTACCTGAGTCGCCGCCGGCGCTACCGCCAGCACCCCTGCGCGGACATCCAGGCGATCAACTGGGCGGCGATCCTCGCCGTCGCCTGCGGCACCGCCGCCGGCCACTGGCTGCCGGGGATAGTGCCGGTCAACGCGGTGCTCGGCGCCGCCATCGCCTACCTGCTGCTCAATCCCCTGCTGAGCCGCAGCCCGAACAAACCAGAAGAGGTCCTCCATGCTGATTGACAACCTGCGCCTGCGCGGCCGCGAAGGTCTCTGGCAACTGCGTGTCGCCGATGGCCGTATCGCCGCCCTGGTGCCGATGGAACAGGCCGCCGACGACGCCGGCGAGCGCCTGGACGGCGCCGGCGGTCTTGCCGTGCCGCCGTTCATCGAGCCGCACATCCATCTCGACACCACCCAGACCGCCGGCCAGCCGGAGTGGAACCGCTCCGGCACGCTGTTCGAAGGCATCGAGCGCTGGGCCCAGCGCAAGGCCCTGCTCAGCCACGAGGACGTCAAGCAGCGCGCCTGGCAGACCCTGAAATGGCAGATCGCCAACGGCGTGCAGCACGTGCGCAGCCACGTCGACGTCTCCGACCCGACCCTCACCGCGCTCAAGGCCATGCTCGAGGTGCGCGGCGAAGTGGCGCCCTGGGTCGACCTGCAGATCGTCGCCTTCCCCCAGGAGGGCATTCTCTCCTACCCCAACGGCCTGGAACTGCTGGAGGAGTCGCTGCGCCTGGGCGCCGACGTGGTGGGGGCGATCCCGCATTTCGAATTCACCCGCGAGCTGGGCGTCGAGTCGCTGCACAAGGCCATCGACCTGGCCAAGCGCTACGACCTGCCGGTGGACGTGCATTGCGACGAGATCGACGACGAGCAGTCGCGCTTCCTCGAGACCCTGGCCATGCTCGCCCATCGCGACGGCCTCGGCGCACGGGTCACCGCCAGCCACACCACGGCGATGCACTCCTACAACGGCGCCTACACCTCGCGGCTGTTCCGCCTGCTGAAACTGTCGGGAATCAACTTCGTCGCCAACCCGCTGGTGAACATCCACCTGCAGGGTCGCTTCGACGACTACCCGAAGCGCCGCGGCATCACCCGGGTCAAGGAACTGCTCGGTGCCGGGATCAACACCTGCTTCGGCCACGACGACGTGTTCGACCCCTGGTACCCGCTGGGCACCGCGAACATGCTGCAGGTGCTGCACATGGGCCTGCACGTGACGCAGATGATGGGCTACGACGAGATCGACGGCGGCCTCGACCTGATCACCCGCAACAGCGCCCGCACCCTCGGCCTGCGGGAATACGGCATCGAGGTCGGCCATCCGGCCAACCTGCTGGTGCTGCCGGCCCGCGACGGCTTCGACGCGGTGCGCCGGCAGGTCCCGGTGCGCTACTCGATCCGCGGCGGACGGCTGCTCGCCGAGACGGTCCCGGCGCAGACCACGGTGTTCCTCGAACAGGCGGAAGCGGTGGACTTCACCCGCGCCAGCTGAGCCATCGCCGGAGCCTTCTAGCGAAGGCTCCGCTGCTCAGGGCTCCAATCCGATTCCGCGCAGGACCACGCTGGTCACCGTCTGTACCGCCCTTTCGAACTGCATGTCGCTGAGCGGCTGGTGGCCGTTGAGCACCTCGACCTGGTAGCCGAAGTCGGCGTAGTGCTGGGTGGAGGCCCAGATCATGTAGAGCAGGCTGCTCGGCTCGATCGACAGGATGCGCTTTTCCTCGACCCACTGGCGGATCTTCGCCTCCTTCATCTTGGCCCATTCGTAGAGGCTGTCGTCGAGGGTGGCGCCGAGCAGCGGCGCGCCATGCATGATTTCGTTGGCCCAGACCTTGGAGCCATGCGGGCGGGTGCGCGAATGGTTCATCTTCGCGCGGATATAGCTGGTCAATACCACCCTTGGGTCATCGAACATCTCGAAGCAGAGGGCGTCCTGCTTCCAGACCTCGAGCAGGCCGAGGAGGACGTCGCGGTACAGCTCGTCCTTGGTGCTGAAGTAGTAGTGCAGGTTGGAGCGCGGCAGTTCGGCTTCTTCGGCGATGTTGCCCATGGAGGTGCCGGCGTAGCCTTTTTCGGCGAAGACTTTTTCGGCGGCCAGGAGAATCTTCTCGACGTTGCGGCGGCGGATCTCGATCTTGTGTGTGCCCATGTGCGATCCATTACTGCGAATTCAACCAAGGCTACCAGCAAATCCGGGCGTGCGGCGACGCCCAGTCTTGCCAGGTAGCCCCTCTCAGCGACGCTTCGGACGGCGGCCGCGCAGGCGACGCCAGCCGATCCAGCAGCCGCTGGCGCAGACCACCAGGCCGCCGAGGCTGAAACCGAGCATCCACAGGTCCCACAGCGGACGCCGGGTCAGCAGCGGCAGCCAGTCCCAGCTATGCAACAGGGAAAACAGCCAGCGGCTGCCGCGCCGACCGTCGTCGAGCACGCCAACCACCGCGCCGCTGTAGGGATCCAGGTGCACCCAGGTATGCCGGGGATCGTCG
Source organism: Pseudomonas sp. KBN12P06040 (assembly GCF_037574965.1). Classification (NCBI taxonomy): domain Bacteria; kingdom Pseudomonadati; phylum Pseudomonadota; class Gammaproteobacteria; order Pseudomonadales; family Pseudomonadaceae; genus Pseudomonas; species Pseudomonas sp. KBN12P06040. Next base: position 531,035 of record NZ_JBBELS010000001.1, on the reverse strand, counting down.
AAACGCAGGCGCCAGACCGGCAGGCGCCGTTCCAGGTAGCCCATCATGCTGTGTTCTTCGCGCGGGTAGTAATAGAAGTCATAGCGTTCCAACCGTTCGGCCTGCATCGGCACGCCCGGCAGCAGCGTGCGAGCCGCCGCCAGCAGGCGATCCGCGGGTAGCTCGCGGAGGATTTCGCCATCCGCCGTCAGCAGCAGGCTGTGGCCGCTGGCGCTGCGCCCGAGCGCATAGGGCTCGCCGTCGAGCGCCCGCCACTCCAGCTCGCGCACCCGCAACCCGGCGGCACGCAAGCGCCGCAGGACAGCGTCCGCCTCCAGTCCGGCGGGCAGCGCCCGGTCCCAGCTACCGCCCTGGTAGGCCGCGAGGTCGAGCGGCGTGCCGCGGCCGAACAGGTTCCACGGATTCATCGACATCAGCCCGCTGAAGATCCAGCTCAGCACCAGCGCGCCGAAGAGCAGGCCGGCGAGGTGGTGCCAGCGCTGGAAACCGCCCACATAGGGCGAGCGCGAGCCGCTGCGGTAGGGCTTGCGGAAGCGCCAGCGGAGCAGGCCGACGAGGATGCCGAGGACGGTCGCCAGGGTCGCCAGCAGCGACAGGCCGATCACCAGATTCGCCCACTGCCCGTCGAACCAGCCGCCGCGCAGCGGATAGAGCCAGTGCAGCCAGGCGCCGAGCCAGTTCCAGGCACGCTCCCGGCGGCTGGCGTCGCGTACCACCTCGCCGGTCTGCGAGGACAGGTAGAGCAGCCGGCCCTGCTCGTCCGCGGTCTGCACCCGCCATAGCGGCCGGTGCGGATCGAGGTTGCGGGTATGGGTCCAGGCGTCTTCCTCGATCCGCCCTTGCAACTGCATCGGTACTTCGCCGCTGAAGGCACGGGCCGAAGCCAGCACCCTGTCCGCGTCCACCGCCAGCGGTCGGCCGTCGCGCGCCGCCAGCGCACGCGTGCGTCCGTCGGCATCGTCCAGCAGGTAGGTCGGCAGGCCTCCTACGCTGGCCAGCCGGATGCTCCGCGGGGTCTTTCCGTCGCCGCCGGCGAGGGCCGTCCGCAGCGGTACGCAGGCCTCGCAGCCGTCCAGCTCGGGCAGGTGGGCCAGGCGTTCCAGCGGAGTCAGCTTGGGATAGCCGACATACAGCATGACCATGCCGGAGACGAACCAGAGCACCATCAGCAGGCAGCAGCCGATGCCCAGCCAGCGGTGCCACAGGTACAGGTAGCGTTTCATCGACGACTCCTCAGAAGCGCGTCTGCACGCTCAGCTCGAAGGTGCGCGGGTCGCCGACGTAGTACAGCGGCGTGCTCTGCACGAAGCGTGCGTAGACCTCGTCGGTGAGGTTGCGCACGCGCCCGGTGATCCGCGTGCGCTCGTCCAGCCGGTAGCTGAGGAAAGTCCCGTAGACCGTGTAGGACGGCACGTGCCAGGTGTTGGCGTTGTTGGCGTACACCGAGGACACGTAGCGCGCGTCCACCCCACCCTGCCAGGCCGGGTCGAAGTCGTAGGTCAGCCACAGGTTGCCGACCCGCTCCGGCACGTTCGGCGGCGTCTTGCCCTTGCGCGAGACGGCGACGCCGCCGACGTTCTCGGTGAACTCGTCGTACTGCGCGTCGACCCAGGCGAAATTGCCCTCGGCCAGCAGCTTCGGGGTGATCCGCAGGGAGGCGGCGGCCTCGATGCCCCTGGAGGTCTGCTGGCCCACCGGCACGCTGAGGTTGGGGTTGTTCGGGTCGGCCACCGAGAAGTCCCGGCGGACGATGCGGTAGGCGGCCAGGGTGGCGCTGCCGCGACCGTCGAGGAAATCGAACTTGCTGCCCAGCTCCCACTGGTCGCCGGTGGACAGGTCGTAGTCGCGGACCTGGCCGAAGCTGGCGCTGGTCAGCACCCCGCCCGGCGGGTCGGCGGCGGTACTGTATTGCAGGTAGACGTTGGCGTGCGGAGTGAACTGGTAGACCAGCCCGGCGCGCCCGGTGACCACGTCCCAGCGCCGTTCGAAGTGTGCGGGATTGTCCTTGTCGGGTACCCGATGGTTGCGCACGTCGAGGTCGAGGTGGTCGTAGCGCAGCCCGGTGACCAGCGAAAGCTCGTCGGTCAGGCCCAGGCGGTTCTCGGCGAACAACGCGCTGGTGCGCACCTCGTTGCTGCGGTCCTTCCGGTGGCCGGGACGCATGCCCGGCAGGTCGTAGAAGTGGCCCGGCTCGAAACTGGCCGGATCGACAGTACCGAACGGCCCGGAGGCGGTACTCGGGAAGCGCGTCTGCTTGTTGATGCTGTAGTCGAAGCCCAGCGCCCAGTCGCTGGCCAGTCCGAACAGCGGCTGGCTGTGCTGTAGCTCGAAGCGGTTGCCGTTGAGCTGCTGGTCGTGGCGCTGAAGGAATGCGTTGGAGCGCACCACCCCGCTGTTGTCGGCGTTGTAGCGGTAGGTCTCGAGGTTGCGGTAATCGCGCTCGGCGTCGTAGTGGTAGAAGGTGTTGCGCCAGCGCGTGCTGTCGCTGACCCGGTATTCGAGGATCGAGCGCAGCCAGCGCACGCGCTGTTCGTAGCGGCCATCGGCGACGTTGTAGTTCTCGTGGCGACGGCTCTTGTCGATATTCAGCTCGCCGGCGTAGGGATTGAGCACCGGCGTGCCCCAGTAGGGGCTGTCTTCCTGCTCGTCCTGGTACTCCAGGGCCAGGGTGTGGGAAAGGTCCGGGGTCAGGTCGCTGAGCAGGGAGAAAGCGACGTTCCACGATTCGCGCGAATTGCGGTCGACGTAGCCGTTGCCGCCGCTGCGGCTGACGTCCAGGCGCACGAAGTGCTTCGGCTCGGGGCCGATGCCCAGGGCCTGGTTGAAGCCGAAGGCGACTTCCGAATCGTCGTAGCTGCCGTAGCGCACCCGGCCTTCCATGAAATCGCCGTAGCGGTCGGCGAGCTTGCTGATGTAGTCCAGCGAGCCGCCGACGGCACCGGCGCCGTTGAGGAAGGAGGACGGACCGCCGACCAGCTCGACGCGGTCGACGATCCAGTCGTCCAGCGGACGCATGGCGCTGCTGTATTGCACCGGAATGCCGTTGAACAACTGGTTGACCTGGTTCGAGCTGAAGCCGCGGTAGGTGACGAAGCCGCCGAAGCCGGGCGGCGCCGAGGCGTTCACGCCGGGCAGGCTGTTGGCGATGTCCTGGGTGCTGCGCAGGCCGCGCCGCTCGAAGCTGGCACGGTTGGCCACGCTTACCGAGCCGGGAGTCTCGCGCAGGCTCAGGCCCAGGCGCGAGCCGCCGCCGGCGCTGTCGTCGAGATCGAGGGCCGGCGGGGTTTCCCCGGCGGCGCCGGCGCTGACGGTGAGGGCGGGCAGTTCGGTGGGTTCCTCATCGGCCCAGAGCCAGGCCGGAACGCCGGCCAGGGTGAGGTTGAGACCCAGCGCGAGGACGCGGCGGGCCGTGGAGTGCTTTTTCATCGAGCGATCCTGAAGCAAGGCATGGTGGGCACGCCCGCCTCGCCCGGATGGACAGCGGCGAGCGCTGCGCGGACGAGGCAGGACGGGCGACGGATGCAAATGCCCGGCGCGGCGGGCGTTCAGGATCAGGCGGGGGAAGCGCGCGGGTTGGCCGGCGGCCAGACGTACCGGGGCGGCACCGGCTCGCGCGTGGCGGGCGGGCGGAAACGCGCCTGGCGTCGCCGTTGCAAGCGCCAGGACCAGATCACCCCGAGCGCGACGAACAGCACCAGGGCGCTGCACATCGGGCAGCTCATCGGCAACTGGGGATTGACCGGTGCCGGATCGCCGGCGGACCCGTCGTCGGGATCCAGGGATAGCCATTGGCTGGCACCGGCGACGCAGAACAGCCCGACGCTGGCCTTCTGCCCCTTGTCGCTGCCCACTCCCAGCGCCTGCAGGTGCAGGACGCCGCAAGCCAGCGCGTTGACCAGCACGCAGGCACAGAGGGCGAAGCTCAGCCACTGCAGCAGCGGCGAGCAGGAGTTGGGAGCGATTCTCATGACCGCGCACTCTAGCATCCTGACCCGCAAATTCCCCGCGCTTCTGCGCTGCGGTGCATCGCCGCAGCCCGAGGACACGACGCACGGCGACGAGCGGCGTATCAGGGGTGACTTGGGAGTTTCATGTGGCGCCGCTATAATCGCCCGCTCAGGCGGCCCTTCGGGTCGCTCCCGCCTTCCGTTCGAGGGGCGCTGCAGCAGGCCTAGGCCTGTCAGGCTCGAACGGAGCGCGCTCTCAGGCCGGCCTCGCCGGTCTGTCAACGCACCAACGGCGCCCATTCGCAGACAACGAATGGAGAGTTACGCATGAGCGCTGTCATGACGCCCGCCGGTTTCACCGACTACAAGGTCGCCGACATCACCCTGGCCGCCTGGGGCCGCCGCGAGCTGATCATCGCCGAATCGGAAATGCCCGCACTGATGGGCCTGCGCCGCAAGTATGCCGGCCAGCAGCCGCTGAAAGGCGCGAAGATCCTCGGTTGCATCCACATGACCATCCAGACCGGCGTGCTGATCGAGACCCTGGTCGCGCTGGGCGCCGAAGTCCGCTGGTCGAGCTGCAACATCTTCTCCACCCAGGACCAGGCCGCCGCCGCCATCGCCGCAGCCGGCATCCCGGTGTTCGCCTGGAAGGGCGAGACCGAGGAAGAGTACGAATGGTGCATCGAGCAGACCATCCTCAAGGACGGCCAGCCGTGGGACGCCAACATGGTGCTGGACGACGGCGGTGACCTGACCGAGATCCTGCACAAGAAATACCCGCAGATGCTCGAGCGCATCCACGGCATCACCGAAGAGACCACCACCGGGGTCCACCGCCTGCTCGACATGCTCAAGAACGGCACCCTGAAAGTCCCGGCGATCAACGTCAACGACTCGGTGACCAAGAGCAAGAACGACAACAAGTACGGCTGCCGCCATAGCCTCAACGACGCCATCAAGCGCGGCACCGACCACCTGCTGTCGGGCAAGCAGGCCCTGGTGATCGGCTACGGCGACGTGGGCAAGGGCTCCTCGCAGTCGCTGCGCCAGGAAGGCATGATCGTCAAGGTCGCGGAAGTCGACCCGATCTGCGCCATGCAGGCCTGCATGGACGGCTTCGAAGTCGTCTCGCCGTACAAGAACGGCATCAACGACGGCACCGAGGCCAGCATCGACGCCGCGCTGCTGGGCAAGATCGACCTGATCGTCACCACCACCGGCAACGTCAACGTCTGCGACGCCAACATGCTCAAGGCGCTGAAGAGGCGCGCGGTGGTCTGCAACATCGGCCACTTCGACAACGAGATCGACACCGCCTTCATGCGCAAGAACTGGGCCTGGGAAGAGGTCAAGCCGCAGGTACACAAGATCCACCGCACCGGCAAGGACGGTTTCGACGCGCACAACGACGACTACCTGATCCTTCTCGCTGAGGGCCGCCTGGTCAACCTGGGCAACGCCACCGGCCATCCGAGCCGGATCATGGACGGTTCCTTCGCCAACCAGGTGCTGGCGCAGATCCACCTGTTCGAGCAGAAGTACGCCGACCTGCCGGCCGCCGAGAAGGCCAAGCGCCTGAGCGTCGAAGTGCTGCCGAAGAAGCTCGACGAGGAAGTGGCCCTGGAGATGGTCAAGGGCTTCGGCGGCGTGGTCACCCAGCTGACCCCGAAACAGGCCGAGTACATCGGCGTGAGCGTGGAAGGCCCGTTCAAGCCGGACACCTATCGCTACTAAGCGGACCACGGGGCAGGCGCCATGCGCCTGCCCCGTTCGCATGAGCGCTCCCACGATGTCCACGCACCTCGCCGATCGCTACAACCAGGCCTGGCTGTTCGCCGCCCGCGCCCACCGCAACCAGACCCTCAGCGGCTCGCCGCTGCCTTATCTGGTGCACCTGGGCATGGTCGCCAACGAGCTGCTGGCCGCCGATCGCGACGGTGCCATCGAACGGCTCGGGGAAACCCTGCAGGTCGCGGTCCTGCACGACACCCTGGAAGACACGGCGACCTCACCCGAGGAGCTGCGGCAACAGTTCGGCGAGTTCGTCTGTGCCGGCGTGCAGGCCCTGAGCAAGCGCGTCGGCGACGGCCCCAAGCGTTCCCTCGACGACTATCTCCAGGCGCTTGCCGAGGGCCCGGCGCAGTACGCCCTGGTCAAGCTGTGCGACCGCATCACCAACCTGCAGCCACCGCCGCAGACCTGGAACCAGGACAAGATCGCGAACTACCACCAGGAGTCGCAGCTGATCCTCGCTCGCCTCGGCCATGCCCACGCCGCGACGGCCCGACGCCTGCGGGAAAAAATCGAGCACTACCGCCAGTACTACTGAAGTACCCGGCGCTAGTCGGAATCAACAAGAAGAGGCGCGGCCGTGGTCGCGTCCAAGGAACCGATCATGAGTCAGAGCGAACGCCGTTTCAGCTTCGAGTTCTTCCCGGCGAAGACCGAGGCCGGCCATGAAAAGCTGTTGGCCACCGCCCGCAACCTGGCGGGCTACAAGCCCGACTTCTTCTCCTGCACCTACGGCGCCGGCGGATCCACCCGCGACCGCACGTTGAGTACCGTGCTGCAACTGGACGGCGAGGTGAAAGTGCCGACCGCGCCCCACCTGTCCTGTGTCGGCGACTCGAAAGCCGAGTTGCGCGAACTGCTCGGCCGCTACCGCGAGGCCGGCATCCGCCGCATCGTCGCCCTGCGCGGCGACCTGCCGTCGGGCATGGGCATGGCCAGCGGCGAACTGCGCTACGCCAACGAACTGGTGGACTTCATCCGCACCGAGACCGGCGACCACTTCCACATCGAGGTCGCCGCCTATCCGGAAGTCCACCCCCAGGCGCGCAGCTTCGAGGATGACCTGGCGAACTTCGTGCGCAAGGTGAAGGCCGGCGCCAGCAGCGCCATCACCCAGTACTTCTTCAACGCCGATGCCTATTTCTACTTCGTCGAGCGGGTCGCCAAGCTCGGCGTGGACATCCCGGTGGTCCCCGGCATCATGCCGATCACCAACTACTCCAAGCTGGCGCGCTTCTCCGACGCCTGCGGCGCCGAACTGCCGCGCTGGATCCGCAAGCAACTGGAAGCCTACGGCGACGACAGCCGCAGCATCCAGGCCTTCGGCGAGCAGGTCATCAGCGAGATGTGCGAACGCCTGCTGGAGGGCGGCGCACCGGGACTGCATTTCTATACTTTGAACCAGGCCGATCCGAGCCTGGCGATCTGGAAGAATCTCCAGCTGCCACGCTGATACCGCCCACGCGGTTCGGCCCGGCAGCGTATACCGGCAGGGAAGCCTCTCACGCGATCCACGACAGACATGGCCAACTCACGCAAGCATCTGATCTACCTGGTCTACGGGCGACAGACCTACCACCAGGAAGCCCTGTTCAGCATCGCCAGCGCCTTCGCCCACCTCCGCGACGGGGCGGCGCATGGCCTGACGGTCAGGGTCTATACCGACGACCCCAGTCCCTACGCCGGCCTGCCGGTGCAGGTCCGCGAAGTGACGGCCGAGGAGTTGGTCGCCTGGTGCCAACCGCACGGCTATCACTTCCGCGCCAAGCACGTGGCCCTGCGCGACGCCCTGGAAGACGCCGACCAGGCATTGCTGATCGACACCGATACCTTCTTCCACAGTTCGCCCCTGCGCCTGTTCGACCGCATCCAGCCCGGCAGCCTGCTGTGCAACGCGATCGGCGCGCGCTATGGCGAACACCGTAACTTCCCGCTCTACCGCGACCTCTCGCCCTACCTGTTCGAGCGCGGCTGGGCCGACGACGAGATGCACCAGCTCAACTCCGGCGTCATCGGCCTGCCTCGGGAAGAGGCGAAAATACTCGACCGTTCGTTGGAATTAATGGATGAACTCTATCCAATTGCCAACGGTGCCTATACTCTTGAGGAATTCGTCCTGGCCGTCGCCGCCCACAAGCGGCTGGAGCTGGTGGGTTGTACCGACCTGATCCACCATTACTGGAGCCGGAAACAGCTGTTCCGCGCGAAGATCCAGGCCTGGTTGTGCAAGCACGGTTCCTCCCTTCTCAGCGCTGCAGCCCTCGACGACACCCTCAAGGTGACCGATCGACTGCCACGCCCACCGCGTGCCAAGCGTCTGCTGTACAAGCTGGGAACCCTGCCGTTGCCGGCTCCGATGCGCCAGTTCAGTATCGAACTGCTCTACGGTTGCCACGAATATAGTAACGAGTTCGACCGGGCCTGCGGCCCCGTCTGGTGGGAGAAAGCCGCGACCAATGCCATCGAACGCTATCCGCAGGAACCGATTGCGGAACAAATCGAGGATTGGCTGAATCACAGCTTGCTGCGCAACCTCCTTGGCTCCCGGGCCAACGAGATCCGCCAGCATTTGCGCCAGCGTGACCTGCTCTGACCGCAGCCCTCCGTTGACGCTGCCCCCGGCCCCCCCACCCAGGGCCGGGAGCGAACCGGCCAGCGCCCCCGACCAGGTGCGCGGCCATGCCCGCGAGGGCACCCGTTCGACACCGGCCACCGAGCGCATACGCAGCGCCGCGGCCAGACCTTCCGCCCTGGCCGACAGGGCCCGAAGGTAGACAGGAGTTCGCAGAACTTGGTGATTTCACAGCAGCCGGCCTCGCCCCGGCCCATATAGGAAAACCCGCATGTCCTTTTCTTCCCTCGGACTCTCCGAGGCGCTTGCCCGCGCTGTGGAGGCTGCGGGCTACAGCCAGCCCACTCCCGTGCAACAGCGGGCGATTCCCGCCGTGTTGCAAGGTCGCGACCTGATGGTTGCGGCACAGACCGGCACCGGCAAGACCGGTGGTTTCGCCCTGCCGGTACTGGAGCGCCTGTTCCCCGCCGGTCATCCCGACCGCGAACACCGCCACGGCCCGCGCCAGGCGCGCGTGCTGGTACTGACCCCGACCCGTGAGCTGGCCGCCCAGGTGCATGACAGCTTCAAGGTCTACGCCCGCGACCTGCCGCTGAACAGCACCTGCATCTTCGGCGGGGTTGGCATGAACCCGCAGATCCAGGCCCTGGCCAAGGGCGTCGACGTACTCGTCGCCTGCCCCGGCCGCCTGCTCGACCTGGCCGGGCAGAACAAGGTCGACCTGTCCCACGTGGAAATCCTCGTCCTCGACGAAGCCGACCGCATGCTCGACATGGGCTTCATCCACGATGTGAAGAAGGTTCTCGCCAAGCTGCCGCCCAAGCGCCAGAACCTGCTGTTCTCGGCTACCTTCTCGAAAGACATCGTCGACCTCGCCAACAAGCTCCTGCACAACCCGGAACGCATCGAGGTAACGCCGCCGAACACCACGGTCGAGCGCATCGAGCAACGCGTGTTCCGCCTGCCGGCGCCGCAGAAGCGCGCCCTGCTGGCGCACCTGGTGACCGTCGGCGCCTGGGAACAGGTGCTGGTCTTCACCCGTACCAAGCACGGCGCCAACCGTCTCGCCGAGTACCTGACCAAGCACGGCCTGCCGGCCGCCGCGATCCATGGCAACAAGAGCCAGAACGCGCGGACCAAGGCGCTGGCCGACTTCAAGGCCAACGACGTGCGCATCCTGGTGGCGACCGACATCGCCGCCCGCGGCCTGGATATCGACCAGTTGCCCCATGTGGTCAACTACGAGTTGCCCAACGTCGAGGAAGACTACGTCCACCGCATCGGCCGTACCGGCCGCGCCGGACGCAGCGGCGAGGCGATCTCGCTGGTGGCGCCGGACGAAGAGAAGCTGCTCAAGGCCATCGAGAAGATGACCAGACAGCGTATTCCCGATGGCGATGCCCAGGGCTTCGACCCCGAGGCCGTGCTGCCCGAGGTAGCCCAGCCGGAGCCCCGCGAGGCGCCGCAGAAGCAGCCGCGCCGCGACAAGGAACGGCGCAGCAGCCGCGAGCGCAAGCCGAAAGACGCCCAGGCGAGCAACCCCGACAGCAATGTCGCTGCGGCCCAGGACGGTACCGAGAAGCCGGCCGGCAAGCGCCGCCGTCGTGGTGGCAAGAACAAGGAAAACCGCGAGGCCGGCCAAGCGCAGCAGCCGCGGCAGAGCCGCGAAGCGCGTCCGGCCAAGCCCAATCGGCCGCCGGAAGTCGACGGTAATCGCGATCCGGAAGAGTTCCTCGACGACGACTTCGACAATTTCGGCAACCGCGCCGACTACGTCAGCCCCTACCAGGGTCAGGAAAACAAGGGACGCGGACGCCGCGGTGGCCAGCAGAAACCCCAGGGCGGCACCGGCCAGCAGGGTCGTGGCCAAGGCCAGGGCCAAGCTCGCGGCAAGAGCCAGGGCGCCGCTCAAGGCGGCGCTCGCGGTCAGGGTGCCGGCCAGGGCAAGGCGAAGAAACCGCGCGCCAGCAAGCCGCGCGGCCAGGGTCGCGAGAATGCCTCGCGGATGAGCGACGCGCCGCTGCGCGAGCCGTCCGAGTACGGCACCGGCAAGCAGCCGAGCCGCCAGCCGGTGGTGATCAACAAGCGCGACCTGGTGCGCATGGATCGCTTCCCCACCGCCGAGCAGCTCGACGAGCTGGAACCGCGGCGCAAGGGCGAGCGCCCCGCACTGCTGACCCGCAACCGCTAAGGCCGAGCGGGTCCGTGACGCGGACCCGCCGACTTCCGCGAGGATAAAAAAACGCCGACCCTAGGGTCGGCGTTCTTGCATGGCGCGGAAGGCGATCAGGCCTGCGGATCTTCCTTCTTCGCGGTCTGCTGCTGGGTCACGGTCTGCTGGTTCCAGCCGCCGCCGAGGGCCTTGTACAGGTTGACCTCGCTGGTCAGCTGATTGAGGCGGTCGGTGATCAGTTGCTGCTGCGCGGTGAACAGCGAGCGTTGCGCGTCGAGCAGGGTCAGGTAGTTGTCCACCCCCGTGCGGTAGCGCTTGTCGGCAAGCTGGTAGTACTCGTCGCTGGCCTTGACCAGATCGCGCTGCGCCTGCAACTGCTCGGTGAAGGTACCGCGCGCGGCCAGGCCGTCGGCGACTTCCTGGAAGGCGGTCTGGATCGCCTTCTCGTACTGCGCGACGTTGATGTCCTTCTGGATCTTCGCGTAGTCCAGGCTGGCACGCAGGCTGCCGGCGGTGAAGATCGGCAGGTTGATCGACGGCTGGAACAACCAGGAACCCGAACCGGCGTCGAACAGGCCGGACAGCTGGCGGCTCATGGTGCCGGCGTTGGCGGTCAGGCTGATGCTCGGGAAGAACGCCGCGCGCGCGGCGCCGATGCTGGCGTTGGCGGCCATGAGCTGGTGCTCGGCCTCGAGGATGTCCGGGCGCCGTTGCAGCAGGTCCGACGGCAGGCCCGCCGGCACTTCGGTCAGCAGGGTCTGGTCCAGGCCCAGGCCTTGCGGCAGGTTCGCCGGGATCCCGGAACCCAGCAGCAGGACCAGCGCATTCTGGTCCTGGGCTACCAGGCGGGTGTACTGCGCCAGGGTCGCGCGGGCACCTTCCACGGCGGTCTGCGCCTGGCGCAGGTCGAGCGCGGAGGCGACGCCGACGTCGTAGCTGCGCTGGGTCAGGTCGAAACTCTTCTGGTAGGTGCCCAGGGTGTCCTTGGTCAGTTGCAACTGCGCCTGGTCGGCCTTCAGCGTCAGGTAGGCGGTCGCCACGCTGGCCACCAGGGTGGTCTGCGCGCTGCGCTGCGCCTGTTCGGTCGCCAGGTACTGCTCCAGGGCCTGGTCGCGCAGGCTGCGCAGGCGGCCGAAGAGATCGAGTTCCCAGGCGGTAGTGCCCAGGGTCACCCCGTACTGGCTGGAAATCGCCGGACTGCCGGTGGTCGACAGGTCGCCCGGCAAACGCTGGCGGGTGCCGCTACCGTCCACGCCGATCCGCGGGAACAGGTCGGCCCGCTGGATGCGGTACTGCGCCCGGAAGGCCTCGACGTTCAACGCGGCGACCCGCAGGTCGCGGTTGTTTTCCAGCGCCACGCCGATCAGTTGCTGCAACTGCGGGTCGCGGAAGAACTCGCGCCAGCCGATGTCGGCGGCCGGAACGGCCGCCGCGCCGGTGTTCTGCCCGTAGGCCTGCCCTTGCGGGTAGGCCGCGGCTACCGGCGCCTCGGGGCGCTGGTAGTCGGGAATCAGCGAGCAGCCGGACAGAACGACAGCGGCTACCGCCAGAGAAAGGAAGGACCTTTTCATATCATTGCCCCTTTTCGGCCTCAGCCTGCTGCTTGGACGCCTCGTCCTTGAACAGCGTGCTGACCGCCACGTAGAACAGCGGTACCCAGAAGATCGCCAGGACGGTCGCAGTGACCATGCCGCCGATCACGCCGGTACCGATCGCATGCTGGCTGCCCGAGCCGGCGCCGGTGGAGATCGCCAGCGGAACCACACCGAGGATGAACGCCAGGGAGGTCATCACGATCGGCCGCAGACGCATGCGGCAGGCCTCGATGGCCGCCTCGACGATGCCCTTGCCCTGCTCGTGCAGCTCCTTGGCGAACTCCACGATGAGAATGGCGTTCTTCGCCGACAGGCCGATGGTCGTCAACAGGCCCACCTGGAAGAACACGTCGTTGGACAGGCCGCGCATGGACGTCGCCAGCAGCGCGCCGATCACGCCCAACGGCACCACCAGCATCACCGAGAACGGAATCGACCAGCTTTCGTACAGGGCCGCCAGGCAGAGGAACACCACCAGCAGCGACAGCGCATACAGCGCCGGCGCCTGCGAGCCGGACAAGCGCTCCTCGTAGGACAGGCCGGTCCAGGAGTAGCCAACGCCTTTCGGCAATTGCTTGACGATCTCCTCGACCGCCGCCATGGCGTCACCGGAACTCAGGCCGGGCGCCGGCTCGCCGAGGATCTCCATCGCCGGCACGCCATTGTAGCGCTCCAGCTTCGGCGAACCGTATTCCCACTTGCCGGTGGCGAAGGCGTTGAACGGCACCATCTCGCCCTTGTCGTTGCGCACGTACCACTTGCTCAGGTCGTCCGGGTTCATCCGCGCGTCCGGCCTGCCCTGCAGGTAGACCCGCTTGACCCGGCCACGGTCGATGAAGTCGTTGACGTAGCTGGAACCCCAGGCGATGGACACGGTGCTGTTGATGTCGGCGAGGGACACGCCGAGGGCGCTGGCCTTCTCGTCGTCGATCTCCAGCTTGTACTGCGGTTCGTCGCTCATGCCGTTGGGGCGCACGCGTTGCAGCGCCGGGTTCTGCGCGGCGAGCATGAGGAACTTGTTGCGCGCCTGGAGCAGGACCTCGTGGCCGACGCCCGCCTGGTCCTGGAGGAACAGGTCGAAGCCGGTGGCGTTACCCAGTTCCAGTACCGACGGCGGCGCGAAGGCGAACACCATCGCGTCCTTGAAGCTGAAGAAGTGCATCTGCGCGCGCTTGGCCAGCTCGAACACGCTGTTCTCGCCACCGGGACGCTCTTCCCAGGGCTTGAGCATGATGAACGCCATGCCCGAACTCTGGCCGCGGCCGGCGAAGTTGAAGCCGGTCACGGTGAACACCGAGCTGACCGAAGAGCTTTCCTTCTCCAGCAGGTATTCGCGCATCGAGTCCACCACCACCTGGGTACGCTCGGCGCTGGAGCCCGGCGGGGTCTGTACCTGGGCGAACAGTACGCCCTGGTCCTCGTCGGGGAGGAACGCGGTGGGAATGCGGGTGAACATCCAGATCATCCCGGCCACGATCACCACGTAGATCAGCAGGTACGGCGCGCGATGCTTGAGGATCGACGCCACGCCCCGCTCGTAGCCGTGGGTGGTGGAAAGGAACATCCGGTTGAACCAGCCGAAGAAGCCGCCCTTGTGCTCGCCATGGTCGCCTTTCTCGATCGGCTTGAGCATGGTCGCGCAGAGCGCCGGGGTGAGGATCAGCGCCACGATCACCGAGAGGGCCATGGCCGACACGATGGTGATGGAGAACTGCCGGTAGATCACCCCGGTGGAGCCGCCGAAGAACGCCATCGGCAGGAATACCGCCGAGAGCACCATGGCGATACCGACCAGCGCGCCCTGGATCTGGCCCATGGACTTGCGCGCCGCCTCCCTTGGCGACAGGCCTTCCTCGGCCATCACCCGCTCGACGTTCTCCACCACCACGATGGCGTCGTCCACCAGCAAGCCGATGGCCAGCACCATGCCGAACATGGTCAGGGTGTTGATCGAGAAGCCGAACGCGGCGAGCACGCCGAAGGTCCCCAGCAGCACCACCGGTACGGCGATGGTCGGGATCAGCGTGGCGCGGAAGTTCTGCAGGAACAGGTACATCACCAGGAACACGAGGAGGATCGCCTCGCCGAGGGTCTTCACTACCTCATGGATCGAGGCCGAGACCACCGGGGTGGTGTCGTACGGGTAGACCACCTTCATGCCCTGCGGCATGAACGGTTCCAGGTTGGCGATGGTCTGGCGGATCGCCTTGGCGGTATCCAGCGCGTTGGCGCCGGTGGCCAGCTTGATCGCGATACCGGACGCCGGGCTGCCGTTGAACTGCGCGTTGATGCTGTAGTCCTGGCCGCCCAGGCCGACATCGGCGACGTCCTTCAGGCGCACCTGGGAACCGTCGGGATTGACCTTGAGCAGGATGTTCTCGAATTGCTCCGCGGTCTGCAGGCGGGTCTTGCCGATGATGGTGGCGTTGAGCTGCTGGCCCTTGACCGCCGGCAAGCCGCCGAGCTGGCCGGAGGAAATCTGCACGTTCTGCGCCTGGATCGCGCTGCTCACGTCGCCGGGGGTCAGCTGGTAGCTGTTCAGCTTGGCCGGGTCGAGCCAGATGCGCATCGAGTACTGCGAGCCGAACACCTGGAAGTCACCGACGCCCTTGGTCCGCGAGAGCGGGTCCTGGATGTTGGAAACGATGTAGTTCGACAGGTCTTCCTTGGTCATGCTGCCGTCGGTGGAAACCACACCGACCACCATGAGGAAGTTCTTCACCGCCTTGGTCACCCGGATCCCCTGGCGCTGCACTTCCTGCGGCAGCAGCGGGGTGGCCAGTTGCAGCTTGTTCTGCACCTGAACCTGGGCGATGTCGGGGTCGGTGCCCTGTTCGAAGGTCACGGTGATGGTCATGCTGCCGTCGGAGTTACTCTCCGAGGAGATGTAGCGCAGATTGTCGATCCCGTTCATCTGCTGTTCGATCACCTGGACCACGGTGTCCTGCACCGTCTCGGCCGAGGCGCCCGGGTAGCTCACCTGCACGGCGATGGCCGGCGGGGCGATGGCCGGGTACTGGTTGACCGGCAGACTGAGGATCGACAGGCCGCCCGCGAGCATGATCACCAAGGCGATCACCCACGCGAAAATGGGCCTATCAATGAAAAACTTCGACATTACGAATCCCCTTGATCAGCCCTTGCTGTCGGTTTTCGCCGGAGCGGCGTCGGCCTTCTGCGCGGACGCGACATTCTTCGCCGGCACGGTCTTCACCTCGACACCCGGCTGCACGAACTGCAGGCCTTCGGTAATGATCTTGTCGCCGGCGTTCAGGCCTTCGGTAACCAACCACTTGTCGCCGATCACCCGGTCGGCCTTGATCACCCGCAGCTCGACCTTGTTCTGCGCGTTCACCACCAGCGCGGTAGCCTGGCCCTTGAGGTCGCGGGTCACGCCTTGCTGCGGAGCGAGGATGGCCTTCTGCTTGACGCCTTCCTGCAACTGCGCGTGAACGAACATGCCGGGCAGCAGCTCGTTGTTCGGGTTGGGGAACACGGCGCGGATGGTGACCGAGCCGGTGCCTTCGTCGACGGAAACCTCGGAGAATTCGAGGCGGCCTTCCAGCGGGTATTGGCTACCGTCCTCCAGCTTCAGGGAGACCTTCGCAGCGTTGTCGCCGGCGCGCTCCAGCTGGCCGCTGGCCAGTTCGCGGCGCAGGCGCAGCAGGGCGGTGGACGGCTGGGTGACGTCGACGTAGATCGGGTCGAGCTGTTGCACGGTGGCCATCGCGTTGGCCTGGCCGTTGGTCACCAGGGCGCCTTCGGTCACCGCGGAACGGCCGATGCGGCCGGAGATCGGCGACAGCACCTTGGTGTAGCGCAGGTTGATCCGCGCCTGTTCCACCGCCGCCTTGGACTGCAGGTAGGCGGCATTGGCGTCGGCGTACTGCTGCTTGGCTCACGGCCTGGTCGGCGACCAGCAGCTTGTAGCGCTGGGCCTGCTCCTGGGTCGAGGCCAGGTTGGCCTGGGCGCTCTGGTAGTCGGCCTCGTAGGTGGCGGGGTCGATCTGGTAGAGCTGCTGCCCGGCCTTGACGTCGCTGCCTTCCTTGAACAGGCGCTTGAGGATGATGCCGTTCACCTGGGGACGCACCTCGGCGATGCGGAACGCATTGGTCCGGCCCGGCAGCTCGGTATTCAGGGTCACCGTCTGCGCTTCCAGGGTCACGATTCCGACCTCCGGCGTTTGCGCCGGCGGCGGCGCCTCGCTTTTTCCGCACCCGGAAAGGGCCGAAATCGCGACCAGCAGGGCCGGAACCAGTACACGCATGGCTGGCGTTCGTTGCATAGCGTTGTCCTCATGAGCGAAAGCGGCCGATGCAGCGTGAAGGCGCTGCACCGGCTCGAAGAAGGCAGGCAAAATACTTACATTCATAGGTGTTTGTAAACGTCCGAAAGCCTCGCGTGAAAACACCTGAAACGTTTTAGCTCGATGGCCGGTTATCCACCCGGCGCCATGGCCCATATTCAGAACCTGAAACAAGGTTGATAAGGTCAACTAAAATAAGCAAAATAGTTGACTGGATCAACCACATTTACATTAGGTTTACTCGGCCAAACCAATGAACTACCCCGTGAATCCCGACCTGATGCCCGCGCTGATGGCGGTCTTCCAGCATGTGCGGACGCGCATCCAGAGCGAGCTCGATTGCCAGCGACTCGACCTGACCCCGCCCGACGTCCATGTATTGAAGCTTATCGACGAACAACGCGGGCTGAACCTGCAGGACCTGGGACGCCAGATGTGCCGCGACAAGGCACTGATCACCCGGAAGATCCGCGAGTTGGAGGGAAGAAACCTGGTCCGCCGCGAGCGCAACCCCAGCGACCAGCGCAGCTTCCAGCTCTTCCTCACCGACGAGGGGCTGGCCATCCACCAGCATGCGGAAGCCATCATGTCACGCGTGCATGACGAGTTGTTTGCCCCGCTCACCCCGGAGGAACAAGCCACCCTGGTGCATCTCCTCGACCAATGCCTGGCCGCGCAACCGCTTGAGGATATTTAAGAACATTCTTTTCGAAGCACAATGAAAAACGCCGGCGATCGCCGGCGTTTTTCGTTTCAGGTATCCGCTTACTGGCGAATGCCTTCGACGGAGAGCAGCAGCTCGACTTCCTGGGATGCCGGGCCGAGGTCCATCTTGATGCCGAAGTCTTTCAGCTTCAGGGTGGCGCTGCCTTCGAAGCCGGCACGGTAGCCGCCCCACGGGTCGTCGCCCTGGCCGATCAGCTTGGCCTTGATGGTGACCGGCTTGGTCACGCCGTTCAGGGTCAGG
Organism: Pseudomonas sp. KBN12P06040; assembly: GCF_037574965.1. Lineage (NCBI taxonomy): Bacteria > Pseudomonadati > Pseudomonadota > Gammaproteobacteria > Pseudomonadales > Pseudomonadaceae > Pseudomonas > Pseudomonas sp. KBN12P06040. The sequence continues at coordinate 513,680 of NZ_JBBELS010000001.1, read as the reverse complement.
TTGCCGGTGATGTCGGCGCTGTCGCCGTTGGCCTTCACTTCGGTGGATTCGAAGGTAGCGGTCGGGTTCTTGCTGACGTTGAGGAAATCACCGCTGCGCAGGTGCTTGTCACGCTCGGCATGGTTGGTGTCCACGCTGTTGGTGTTGATGGTCACCTTGACCTTGTCGGCCGACGGGTTCTTCTCGTCGAAGGTGAAGCTGCCGTCGAAGTCGTTGAAGCGGCCGTACAGCCAGCTATAGCCCAGGTGCTTGATGCGGAACTCGATGAAGGCGTGCTGGCCTTCCTTGTCGATCTTGTAGTCCGCGGCCATTGCCTGGCCGGCGGTGAACAGTGCGGAGCCGAGCGCCAGCGCGGCAAGGGTCTTCTTCAGCATGGACATTCTCCTTAACGTGGTTGTTGATCATTCGACGAGCGACCGAGCATGCGCTTTAGGGTCGGGTCGCGGTCGACGAAGTGATGCTTGAGGGCGGCCAGGGCATGGAGGACGGCGAAGACCACCAGCGCCCAGGCCAGGTAGAGATGGATTTCACCCGCGACGTCTGCCTGGTCGGGCAGCCCGCTGAGGGTTGCCGGCACGGAGAACCAGCCGAACACGCTGATCGGTTCGCCGTCGGCGGTGGAAATCAGGTAGCCCGCGACGATCACCGCCAGCAGCAGCCCGTACAGCGCGAGGTGGCCGAGCTTGCTCGCTACCCGCGTGAGCGGACCGTGGTTGGCCGGCGCCGGCGGCGGCGGGCTGACGAAACGCCAGACGATCCGCACCAGCAGGGCAATGGCCAGCAGGATGCCGATGCTTTTATGCAGCGCCGGCGCGGGGTGGTACCAGGGGTCGTAATAGCTCAGTTCGCGCATCCACAGGCCCAGGCCGAACAGGCCGAAGACCACCAGCGCGCTGCCCCAGTGCAGGAACAGGCTGAATACGCCGTAACGGGATGAGGTATTGCGCCACTGCATGAAAAACTTCCTTGAAAAGCGAAGCCTCAAGACTAGCGGCAAATCCATCGAGTTAAAGCAGAAAATTCTGCTTTGAAACATCGATTCACAAGATAGGTTCGCAGGCTAAGAAAAAACCCCGGATTGCGCTGCGAACCGGGAAGCGCAAGGCGCCGGAGCTTCCGGCGCCGGCGAAGGGGATCAATCGAACAGGCGGGTGAACCAGGCGAACGGGTTCTTCTTCTCGCCGCCGGTCGTCGGTGCGGCCACCTTCTCGGCCTTCGCCACCATCGGCGCGCCCTCGATCACCGGCGTCTTGCCGGCATACAGGTCGCGCACCTGGCTGGCCGCGCGCTTGCCGCTACGCAGCGCGCCCTCGATGGTGCCGGGGTACAGCGCATCGGTGTGCTCGCCGGCGAAGGCGACCCGCGACAGCGGCTGTTCCCAGATCCGCCAGAAGCGCGTCACCTGGCCCGGACCGTAGGCCAGGTAGGAACCGCCGGTGCCCGGGTCGGCGCTGTAGCGACGAATTTCGTAGCCGGCGAAGGCACCGCGCATCTTCGGATAGAACTTGTTCATGCGGATCAGCACCTGGTCGACCATCTGCCGGTCGCCGAAAGCCTGCAGCACGCGGGCGTTGTCGCCGGACAGGTTGATCAGCACGTTGGCGCCGCCTTTCAGCGCCGGCTCGACCCAGATCATGCCCAGGCCCTGGTCGCTGAAGATCTCGCCGGAGAGGCGCGACTTGTCATCCCACACCGGGCGCTTGAACTTCAGCAGGATCTGGTCGCGCCAGCCATAGTTGGTGCCCTTCAGCGCGGACATCTGGGTACCGCTCAGGGACGGGGTCATCTGGATCTGGCCGAGCGCCTTCAGCGGCACGGCGAGAACCACGTAGTCGGCCTTGTAGGTCTCGCTGCCGGCCTTGACGGCGACGCCGTCCTTGGCCTGGACGATGCTCGACACCTTGGATTTGGTCTTGATCGTCTTGATCTGCTTGACGAAGGCTTCCGCCAGCACCTGGCTGCCGCCGGGCAGGCGCGCCGCGCGCAGGTCGCGGTCATCGACGCCACGGTAGGCGCGGCCCTGCTGGGCGAGGTAGAGCAGCGACAGGCGCGACGGTTCGTCGTAGCGCGAGCGGATACGCTGGTTGACCAGCAGGCGCGCGGTCGGCGACAGGTTCAGCTTGTCCAGCCAGCGCGCGGCGTTCATCTGGTCGAGGGCGAACAGGGTATTGCTCGAGGCGGGGTTGAGCGGATCGGAGATCGATGCCGAGAGATCGTCCAGGGTCGACTCGAAGCGCTTGAGGTCGGCGGCGACGTTCGGCTGCTTGAGCGCGAGATCGCTGCTGCTGTAGTACAGGCCGTCGATCAGGTAGCTGGGGGTGCGGACGAAGTCCGGCGCCGGCACCGGCTTCAGCTTGAAGGTGTCCAGGTAGGCATTGAGCGTGGGCTGGACCTTCTGGTTGCCGACCCATTCGCTGGTGGCCAGGCCGGAACGCCCGCCCACCTGCGGCCGCGCCTCGAGCACCGTGACCTGCCAGCCGTCCTTCTGCAATTCGTAGGCCGCGCTCAGGCCTGCCAGGCCCGCGCCGACGACGATCGCCGTAGGCTGTTTATCCTTGCCCAGCGCCACCGCGCTGAACACCCCCAACATGAGAAACGCCGCGGCGCGCAGCCACCTTAACGACATACCGGACTCCCCAGAAAAAAAGCAAAGACGCAACGGCGCGCAGCATACGCCAGAGCCGTTTGGGCCACCATAGGAGTCCGTCGGCGGCTGCTGTCGGATGTGTCCCAACCCACCGGGTTGTTCATCTCACCCCCATTGCATAGGCTTTGCCGATCGATCCGAGGAGACAGCCCATGGGCCTTAACGCCGACTGGATGCAGCGCGACCTGAACGTACTCTGGCATCCCTGTACCCAGATGAAAGACCACGAACGCCTGCCGGTGATCCCGATCCGCCGCGGCGAAGGCGTCTGGCTGGAGGATTTCGAAGGCAAGCGCTACATCGACGCGGTCAGTTCCTGGTGGGTCAATGTGTTCGGCCACGCCAACCCGCGCATCAACCAGCGCATCAAGGACCAGGTCGACCAGTTGGAGCACGTGATCCTCGCCGGATTCAGCCACCAGCCGGTGATCGAGCTGTCGGAGCGACTGGTGAAGATCACCCCGCCGGGGCTCGACCGGGTGTTCTACGCCGACAGCGGCTCGGCGGGCATCGAGGTCGCGCTGAAGATGAGCTACCACTTCTGGCTCAATAGCGGCAGGCCGCGCAAGAAGCGCTTCGTCACCCTGACCAACAGCTACCACGGCGAAACCATCGCGGCGATGTCGGTGGGCGACGTGGCGCTGTTCACCGAAACCTACAAGTCGCTGCTGCTGGACACCATCAAGGTGCCCAGCCCGGACTGCTTCCTGCGTCCGGACGGCATGTGCTGGGAAGAACATTCGCGGAACATGTTCGCCCACATGGAGCGCACCCTGGCCGAAGGGCACGACGAGATCGCCGCGGTCATCGTCGAACCGCTGATCCAAGGCGCCGGCGGCATGCGCATGTACCATCCGGTCTACCTCAAGCTGCTGCGCGAAGCCTGCGACCGCTATGGCGTGCACCTGATCCACGACGAGATCGCGGTGGGCTTCGGCCGCACCGGGACGATGTTCGCCTGCGAGCAGGCCGGCATCGCCCCGGATTTCCTCTGCCTGTCCAAGGCCCTCACCGGCGGCTACCTGCCGATGTCCGCGGTGCTGACCAGCGAGACCATCTACCGGGGCTTCTACGACGACTACCAGACCCTGCGCGCCTTCCTCCACTCGCACACCTATACCGGCAACCCGCTGGCCTGCGCCGCCGCCCTGGCGACCCTGGACATCTTCGAGGAAGACAAGGTGATCGAGGCCAACCGCGCGCTGTCCACCCACATGGCCAGGGCCACCGCGCACCTGGCCGACCACCCGCATGTCGCCGAGGTGCGCCAGACCGGGATGGTCCTGGCCATCGAAATGGTCCAGGACAAGGCGTCCAGGACGCCCTACCCCTGGCAGGAGCGCCGCGGCCTGAAGGTCTTCCAGCATGGCCTGGAGCGCGGCGCGCTGCTGCGCCCGCTGGGCAGCGTGGTGTATTTCCTGCCGCCCTACGTGATTACCCCGGAGCAGATCGACTTCCTCGCCGAGGTGGCCAGCGAAGGCATCGACATCGCCACCCGCGACGCGGTCAGCGTGGCGGTCAGCGACTTCCACCCGGACCACCGCGATCCGGGCTGAACGTCGCCGCCCCTTCGTCCCGAGGGGGCCGGTTCCAGCGCCCCGCGGCAGGCAGTAAACTGCGCGCCTGTCGCCACTACCCTCGAATCGCCATGCGCCTGTCCCGCTTCTTCGTCGACCAGCCCCTCGCCCTCGGCCAGCACGACCTGCCCGAGACCCAGGCCCACTACATCGGCCGCGTGCTGCGGCACGCCACGGGCGACGCCGTGCAACTGTTCGACGGCAGCGGCCGGGAATACCTCGGCGAGCTGGTCGAGGTCGGCAAGAAGAATGTCCGCGTCGAACTCCGCGAGCAGTTCGCCGGCCAGCCCGACTCGCCCCTGCGTATCCACCTGGGGCAAGGCCTGTCGCGCGGCGAGCGGATGGACTGGGCGATCCAGAAGGCCACCGAGCTGGGGGTGGCGGAAATCACCCCGATCGTCAGCGAGCGTTGCGAAGTGCGCCTGAAGGACGAGCGCGCCGACAAGCGCCTGCAACACTGGCGCCAGGTGGCGATCAGCGCCTGCGAGCAGTGCGGCCGTTCGAGCCTGCCGCTGATCCATCCGCCGCTGGCCCTGGAGGACTGGCTGCGCGGGCGGGACGATGAGCTCAGGCTGGTCCTGCACCCAGTAGCCGCCCCCCTGGCCAGCCATGCGCCGCCGTCGCGCCTGGCCTTCCTGGTGGGTCCCGAAGGCGGCCTGAGCGATGCCGAGGTGGAGCAGGCGCAGGCGGCCGGTTTCCACGCCGCGCGCCTCGGCCCGCGAGTGCTGCGCACCGAGACCGCGCCGGTGGTAGCGTTGGCGGTGGCCCAGCAACTCTGGGGCGACTTCGCCTGATATCTCTCCCGCCGCTTTACAACGGCGACAGCCAGTGAATACCGTTGCGCAACCCACTTCGCAACGGATCGCACGCATGGACACGCCCGTTACCTTCGATTGGAAGATCCGCCTGCCCGACGTGCTCGGCGTACTCCGCCGAGACTATGCCGGACGCTTCCCGCAGTTGGCCTCCGCCGCACTGGAGACGCTGCTGGAGCGCCTGCGCGACGACCTTCCCGAGGATTTCCTGCCAGCCCTCGGCCAGGAGCTGGAATCCCTCGGACTGGCGTTGGTGGAACGCCTGGACGAAGACGACAGCCTGAACCTGTACGTGGTCGGCGCCCCCCACAGCCAGCGCCTCCTCGATGCGCTCGCAGCGCAGGGCCACAACGCCCGCACGCTGCGCCAGGAAGACGCACCCGAGGGCGCCCGGGCGGCCCTCCCCGCCGCCGCGCCGGCCGGCCTGGCGCCGGCTTCGGCCTACATCTGCCTCGAACACGCCGAGCACCTGGCGCCCGGCCTGGCCATCGCCCGCCTGCCGGGCGAGGACAGCCGCAACCTGCTGGACCTGCGCCAATGGCCCAGGCTGCAACGCCTGCCCGATGGCGCGGAGGAAACCCAGGGCGCGTTGCTCTGCCGGGCCAGTTCGGCGGACGGCCTGCACGCCTGGGTCAGGATGACCCGTTCGGGAAGCCCCTACGCCTGGCTGCATCGCTCCCGCGACCTCGCCTCGTTGACGCCCGAACTACCGCCCTTGCCGCTGCCGCCGGCGCAGTCGTTGCGCCAACGCCGCACCCCGGAACTTGCCATCGGCCTGGCCGGGGACGACCTGCTCCTGGCCGACCGCGGCCTGTTCTTCCTCTATCCGGGCTTCGCCCAGGGCAACGACGAACCGCGGTTGCTCTTCGAGGTGCCGCAAGCGCGGCGCTCCATCGAGAATCCGCCGGCGGTCTTCACCACTCCGGACCAGCGCGTCTGCCTGCTCTCCCGCGGGCAGTTCTTCGAATGGCGCGAGGCACGCATCCAGCCCCTGCCGTTCCCCGTCGGCAAGGATCTGCCCGCCGATCCGGCGCAACCGACCTCGGCGGCGCCCGGGACCATCGTCTGGCTGGAGCGTGAAACGCTCTGCGAAGGCCGGCTCGACAGCGGCGAGATCCGCAGCCACTCGCTGGACGGCCTGGCCGAAGGCCCCTACCTGAAGCTCCAGGCCCTGGACGGAGGCTGGCTGCTCCTGGCGCCGTGGCTGGAACCGCATCGCTCGCGGGACCTCGCCCAGCTCTGGCACCTCGAATCCGGCCGGGCGCTGCGCATCCGCTACGGCGAACTGGACCTGGAGGGCGGACTACAGCACTGGGCGGAGCTGCCCGACGGCCGGATCGTCGTCGGCGACCATGCCCGGCATGTCGACCTCGGCAGGTTCGAAAGCCTGCGCCAACGCCTGCTGCGGCGGCGCCTGGCGCCGGCCTGAGGCGCGGCTACAGCCCGCGCAGCGCCAGTCCTGCCAGGCCGAGCAGGAGCACGCCGCAACCGGCGTAGCTGAGGCGGTGCCAGAACAGCGAGGTGTTGCGCCGCAGCCAGTCCACCAGCGCCGCGCAGCAAAAGCACCAGATCAGCGACGAGAGCATGAAACCGGCGAAGAACACCAGCGACTGCGCCTGGTTCGGCGTGCCGTCGACGATCCCCGCCAGGGCGCTGCCGAGGGCGCCCCAATAGACCACGTTCTTCGGGTTGGACAGGGAGATCGCCGCGCCGGCGCCGAAGGCGTTGCGCCCCTGCTCGCCGGCATCCTCCGCCGCCAGCGGCGGACTCCAGGCGTCGCGCAAGCCTTGCACGCCGAGCCAGGCCAGGTAGGCGGCACAGGCCAGGGTCAGGGGAATCCGCACCTGTTCGTAGCCCAGCAGCAGTGCCAGCCCGGTGAGCCCGAGCAGGGCCCAGACGGCATCGCCGATCAGCGACCCCAGTTGCACCAGCAACGCCGGGCGGAAGCCGCCGGTCAAACCACGGCGCAGCGTTTCGCTGAACACCGCGCCAGGAGAAACATTGAAGGCGAAACCGAACAGCAAGGCGGCGAGGAAGATGGCGAGCATGGGACGACGACTCCGTGGGTGGGTCGTCGGATTATCCCGGCCGGCAGCGAAGCGGACTTGAACCGGATTGCGCAGTTCAGCCGCGCACGGCGCGCTGGTAGCGGCCCGGCGAAATGCCGTAGGCGCTGGTGAAGTAACGGGTCAGGTGGCTCTGGTCGGCGAAGCCCAGGGCGTGGGCCACCTCGCCCACCGCCAGGCCACGGCGCAACAGGCCGAGGGCGCGGCGGGTGCGCAGTTGCATGCTCCACTGGCGCGGGCTGAGCCCGGTGGCCTTCTTGAACGCCCGCAGCAGGTGGTATTTCGACAGGCCCACCTGCTCCGCCATCCCATCCAGGTCCGGCGGCTCGGCCAGGCGCTCGGCGAGCAGCGCCTGCAGGCGGGCGACAGCCGGGCGCCCAGGATCGGCCCTCTGCGGCAGGCGGGTGCCGCTCGCCGCCAGCAGGCGGCCAAGGAACTCCAGCAGGCGCTCCTCGCCCCGTTCGCGGGCGAAGCGGTCGCTGGCCAGCAAGGCTTCGATGCTAGCGGCCAACTCGCGGCCCAGCGCCGGACTGCGCAGCAGCGGGCGGTCGAACTCGACGGAGGAAAGATCCAGGCTGCTCGCCAGTTCGGCGGCAGGCAGATAGAGGCTGGCGAAGCGCCAGGGCTGGCCGTCGCGGACGCCGCCGCCCTGGATCTGCCCCGGGTTGTAGAGGGTCAGGTCGCCGCTGTCGGCCTGGAAGGTACGGCCATCCAGCCAGACATCTTCCAATCCGCAGAGGTTGGCGCTGATGACGAACTCGTCGTGGCTGTGCTTCTCGAAGCGGTGCCCGGCCAGGCTGGCGCTGGCGACCTCGAGGGAGGCGCCGATCCGCGCGTGTTGCAGGCCGGCCATGGACGGCTCAGATCAGGCCGGCGTCGGCGAGCTTCTCTTCGAGCCCGGCCAGGTCCGGAATCCGCGCGGTTTCGCCGCCGATGTCCACCGCCGCCAGTTCCAGCGCCGCCAGCGGCGCGGCGGTGCCCGCGAGATTGGCGTCCAGCCGCACCGAGCGCGGAATGCCCTGCACCAGCAGGGCGAGGAATTTCACATGGGGACGTCCGCCGAGGGCGTTGATGACCACCACCCGCGCGCTGCTGCCGAGTACCGGCTGCTGTTCGCCACTGGAGGCCGCCTCGAAGGACAGCAGCGGCAGGCGCAGGTCGCGCCAGGCCACCTGGCCCAGGTACCACTGCGGCACGCCGGCGGCGACCTGCGGGTTGCGATAGGCGATCAGTTCGGCCACGGCGACGTTGGGCAACAGCAGGGTGCGGTCGCTCAGCGGCAGGAGCAGCCCGGTGAGGCTGTCCGGGGTCGGGTTGGCTGGGGTATTCCGGCTCATGCCATCCTGCTCGATCACGGCCTGGTTCATGTTTCGACTCCTGTCGGCGCGCAGCGTGCGGCCAGATGCTTGACCAATGCCTCGGCCAGTTCGCGGGGGCTGGCATTGAAACTGCTGTAACCGGCTTCGCGCAAGCTGTCCGGCATGCTCGAACAGACGCAACTGTCGGCGCGCTGGGTCCATACCTCGCCACCCTGGCGCCGCACGTAGGCGGCAGCGGCGCTGCCGTCGCTACCCATGCCGCTGAAGACGATCACCCCGCAGTCGGGCCCGAACTGCTGGGCCAGGTTGAGCATCATCTGGTCGATGGACGGGGTGTAGGGTTCCGGCCAGGGACGCTGGCTGCATTTCAGTCGCCCATCGTGGTGGAAACCGAGTTCGTGCAGCACCGGCACCACCATGACCTCGCCGCAACGCAGCGCTTCGCCGTCGCGGACGTTCTTCACATGCCACTGGCTGTGCCGGCCGACTGCCTGCGGCAGGTTCTGCTCGAAGCTGGCGTCGATGTGCTGGGCATAGAGGAAGCCGATCGGCAGGCCGCCGGGCAAGGCGTCGAGAAATGCCTTCACCGCCGCCGGGCCGCCGAGCGAGGCCGCCAGCAGCCACACCTCGCGGGCCGCTTCGCCGGCCTGCAGCGGCATCGCCGCGAGGTCGCCGGGAATCTCCAGGCGCGGCGGACGCTCCTCGTCGAGCAATGCGCCGAGGCTGTCGCCAACGCCATCGCTGGGGTCGCCGATCAAGCGCTTCAGCTTGCCGATCAGCCGCCGCTCCCAGCGCGGGTAATGTTCGGTATGCCGCTCCGGCGCGTGGCCCTCGCCGAACAGCACCGGCGCACGGTCCTGCTCCAGCAGGCTGTCCAGCAGCGGCGAGTCGTCCTGCTGGGTCAGGTCCACCAGCCACAGGTCGGGCGCGCACTCCAGCGCGGCGTCGTCGACCCTGGCCGGGTCGGCGTTGAGCACCACCTCGTAGCCATGGCCGAGCAGCGCCTGTTGCAGCACGTGGCGCTGCAACGAGGTGTCGGCGATCACCGCGACCCGTGGCGTGGCGCGCTCACTCATGCTGGCCGACCAGGGACTGGATGGCTTCGAGCAGCTCGGTTTCCTGGTAAGGCTTGCCGAGGTACTGGTTGACGCCGATGCCCAGCGCGCGCTCGCGGTGTTTCTCGCCGGTCCGCGAGGTGATCATGATGATCGGCAGGTTGCCCAGGCGCTCGTCGTGGCGCACCAGGGTGGCGACCTCGAAACCGTCCATGCGCGGCATCTCGATGTCCAGCAGGAGGATGTCCGGACGGTGCTCCTGGAGCTGGGCGATGGCGTCCACGCCGTCCTTCGCGGTCAGCACGTTCATGCCGTTGCGCTCCAGCAGGCGGGTGGTGACCTTGCGCACGGTGACCGAGTCGTCCACCACCATGACCAGCGGCGGCCGCTGCTGCTCGCTTTCGCTCGCCGCCATTTCCTGGCGCAGCGCCAGGCGTTCGCGACGGTTTTCCTGGCCGAGCAGCGCGTGCCGGGAGCGGATGGTCGCCAGCAGGTCGAGGATCACCACCACCCGGCCATCGCCGAGCAGGGTCGCCCCGGAAATCCCGGCGACCCCGGCGAACTGCGGACCGAGGCTCTTCACCACGATCTCGCGGGAACCGGCCAGCGAGTCGACCTGCACCGCCACCGCATGCTCCGAGGAGCGCACCAGGATCACCGGCAAGGGCAGCGACTGGCCGACCAGCTTGGGTTCCTGGCCGTTGTTCAGCAGCTCGCCGAGGTACTTCAGTTCGTAGGACTGCCCGGCGTATTCGAAGCTGGGCGTATCCAGCCCCGCCTCGCCGCGCTGGTCGTAGAGCGCCTCCAGTTCGTAGGGCGAAACCCGCACGATACCCTCGATGGTGTTCAGCGGCACCGCGTAGAGATCCTCGCCGGATAGCACCATCAGCGCCCGGTTCACCGACACGGTGAACGGCAGCCGCACGTTGAAGCGGGTGCCCTGGCCCGGCTCGGTCTGGATGCTCACCGAGCCGCCGAGCTGCTTGACCTCGGAGTTGGCCACGTCGAGGCCGACGCCGCGCCCGGAGATCTGGGTGACCTTTTCGGCGGTGGAGAAACCGGACTCGAGCACGAACTGCAGCACTTCATGATCGCTGAGGTCGCTGTCGGAGCTCATCAGGCCACGCTCGATGGCCTTGCGCCGTACCGCGTCGAGGCGGATGCCGGCACCGTCGTCGGAGAGGGTGAGGAGGATGTCGCCGCCCTCGCGGCCGATGTTCAGGCGGATCGTACCGTGCTCCGGCTTGCCCGCCGCGCGGCGCGTCTCGCCGGACTCGATGCCGTGGTCCACGGCGTTGCGCAGCATGTGCTCCAGCGGCGCGACGATGCGTTCGAGGACGGTACGATCCATCTCGCCGTCGGCGTTGCCGACCACGAATTCGACCTGCTTGCCAAGCTCGCCGGCCACCTGCCGGACGATCCGCCGCAAACGCGGTACCAGCCGATCGAACGGCACCATGCGGGTGCGCATCAGGCCTTCCTGGAGTTCGGTGTTGACCCGCGCCTGTTGCAGCAGCAGGGTCTCCGCGTCGCGGTTCTTCGCCGCCAGGGTTTCCTTCAGGTCGAGAAGGTCGGAGGCCGATTCGAAGAGTGCGCGCGAGAGCTGCTGCAACTGCGAATAGCGGTCCATTTCCAGCGGGTCGAATTCTTCGTAGCCGGCGCGTTCGGCATCGGCCTGGTGACGCGAGAGGATCTGCGCCTGGGTCTCGGTGTCGAGGCGGCGCAACTGGTCGCGCACCCGCTCGATGGTGGACTCCATCTCGCCGAGGGTGAAGCCGACGTCGCTCACCTGCTGCTCGACCCGGCCGCGGAAGATCGAGGTCTCGCCCGCCAGGTTGACCAGATTCTCCAGCAGTTCCGCCGGCACCTTCACCAGTTCCTGCGGGGCACGCCGGGAAGCGGCCTCCTGGGCCGCCTCCTGGGCCTTGCGCACGAACGGCAGGGTGGTGGCCGGAGCAGCCGGAGGCGCCGCCTCGGCCGCCATGATCGCGCCGGCCGCCGGGGCCAGGCTGGTCAGCTCGGCCAGCGCGGAGGCCACCGCGCGGTCGGTATCGTCGGCCTGGACCAGCGCCTGGGCGGGATCGGGCCGTTCACCGGCCTCGTCGTCCTCGGCCAGCCGCTCGCGCAACAGGTCGACCTGCCGCTGCAGGCCTTCCAGCCCCGACTGCGCATCCAGCAGCAGGCTGTCCGGCCACGGCGCGCCCTGTTGCTGCGCATCGGTGAGATGCTGCTCGAGGTCGTGGGCCAGGTTGCCCAGCTCGGTCTGCCCGGCCAGGCGCGCGCCGCCCTTGAGGGTGTGCAGGATCCGCAGCAGGTCGTCCAGCGGCTGGGCGTCGCCGTTGCCGCCGTCCCAGCGGCCGAGCGCCAGTTCGAGGTTCTCCAGCAGGTCGTCGGCTTCCTCGAGGAAGATGTCGAGGATCTCGCTCTCGTCGGCCGCCGCACCCTTCGCCGCCAGCGGCTTGAGGCTGACGCTGGTGGGTACGCTCAGTTGCTCGTCGGGATCGCTGCGCAGGCGCCTGATCTCCGCGATCAGCGCCTGCCCGTCGGGCAGCGTGCGATGGCCACGCACCGCCTCGAGCATCTCGGCCAGCTCGTCGTGGCAGCGCTGCAGCAGGCCGAACAAGGCCGGGCTGGCGCGCAGGCGTCCGCCGCAGAGGCCTTCGTAGAGGAATTCAAGCTCATGGGCGAGGTCGCCGATCTCGCCGATCTCGGCCATCCGCGCACCGCCCTTGAGGGTATGCAGGTCGCGCTGCAAGGCTTCCAGTTCGATGGTGTTGTCGACGTCGTCGATCCAGCGCTGCAACGCGGCGGCAGCGCTGTCGAGGATATCGAAGCCTTCCTCGAGGAAGATCTCCACCAGTTCCGGATCGCGCTCTTCGAACGCCTCCGCAGCGGGCGGCTGCGTCGCGGCAGGCGCGGCGGGCTCCTCGACGGCCGGTGCAACGAGTTCCTCGACGGGGCTTTCCGCCTCGCCCGGTGTCGCGGCCTCGGCCAGCGGGCCCTGGCGGAACCGGCGGATCGCCTGGATAAGGTCGTCCGGGTCGGCCAGGGGCTGGCCGGCGCTCAACTGGTCGAGCTGTTCGGCCAGCCGGTCGTGACAGGCTTGCAGCAATCCGGCCAGTTGCGGGGAGTGCTGGTAACGGCGGTCGACCAGTCCTTCGTAGAGGGCCTCCAGCTCGTGGGCCAGGTCGCCGATCTCGGCGATCTCGGCCATCCGTGCGCCGCCCTTGAGGGTGTGCAGGTCGCGCTGCAGGGCGCTGAGCGAAGACAGCGCGCCCGGCTCGGCCTGCCATTGGGCCAGTGCCTGGCCGGCGCTTTCGAGGATGTCCACCGCCTCTTCGAGGAAGATCGACACCATTTCCTCGTCCAGCTCGCGGCCGGGAGCCGGTGCAGGCGCTGCCGGTACGGTCTCCTCGGCAGGCGTCCCGGCCTCTTCGAAGATCGCCTCGGGGAGGGCCAGCTCTTCGTCTTCCGGGGGGAAATCGTCGGCGCCGAGGCTCTCCGGGTCGATGAGCGGAACGGCCTCGGCGGCGGGCGCTTCCAACAGTTCCTGCAGGGCCGCGACCCGCTCCGGACGCGGCGTGACCTGCAGGCCGGCGGCGACCTGGTCCATCATCCCGATCAGCGCCTCATGGGCCTGGCGGGCTTCCTCGAAGAACGCCGGGCTGACCGCCAGGCGGCCTTCCTCGACGGCATCGTAGAGCGCCAGCAAGGCCTGGCAGAGTTCTTCCACCTGCGGCAGCTCGGCATGCCGGGCGCCCTGGTCCAGAGCGCTGAGTTCCTCGCGCAGCGCGCTCAGCTCCTGGCGCTCCTGCGGATGCTCGTGCCAGCGCTCGAGCAAGTCCTCGGCGTCCAGCAGGATGTCCATGCCTTCGACGAGGAACGCCTCGATCAGCAACGGATCGCGGCGCTCGCCGGCATCGCTGTAGCGCTCGGCCTCGAGCGAGGCGATGCGCTCCTGGTGCAGTGCCTCGATACGCTCCAGCAACGCGTCGCTGCCGGGGATCGGGTTCAACGGCCGGTGCGCACCGACCTGTTCCAGGCCGATGCGGAACAGTTGCTCGGCGTCGTGCAGCAACTCGGCTTCGCGCAGGTCGAAGGCGAGCAGGTTGGACTTGTATTCCTTGACCAGTTTTTCCAGCGGCGTGGCGATCTCCGCGATCGGCAGGATGCCGGCCATGTGCGCGCTGCCCTTGAGGGTATGCAGGGCACGCTGCAAGGCATCGGTGACCGGCTGCGGCAGTTCGCGGGCGCAGTCGGCGAGGAAGCCGACCAGGGCCTCGAGATGGGTCTCCGCCTCGTTGGTGAAGATCTCCAGCAGTTGCGGATCGAGCAGTTCGACGTCGCTCTGCGCCTCGGCAGCGGCCTGCGGCGCGTCGGCCAATGGCGGCGCCTGGACGCCGTTGTCCAGGCTCGACGGCTGCTCCGCCCCGGCTTCCGGCGGTACTCCGCCGTCGTCCGGCGCCGGCGGTTCCGGCAGCGGCTCGCCCTTGGCCAGGGCATGCGCGGTGGCCGCCAGCAGGTCGACATCGTCGCGCTGGCGCTGGGCATTGGCGGCGAACTCCTCGACCAGCTCCGGCAACAGGGCCACGACCTGGTCCACCACTCGCTGCACCGGCTCGCTGGCGGCGATGCTGCGATCGAGCACGCGGTTGAACAGGTTCTCTATCGACCAGGCCAGTTCGCCGATCACCAGGGCACGGACCATCCGTCCGCTGCCCTTGAGGGTATGGAAGGCACGGCGTACCTCGGTCAGCGCGTCGCGGTCGTCGTGGTCGGCTTTCCAGGCCGGCAGGTAGCGGCCGAGGGTCTCCAGGACCTCGCCGGCCTCCTCGATGAAGACCTCGCGCAGTTCCTCGTCCACCGGCTCCTCGTCGGCCGGCGGCGGCAGCAGGCTGACCGGAACGTTCTGCGCCGGCGGGTTGATCGGCTGCACCGGCGCAGCCATCACCTCGGCCAGAGACAGGGCCGGCGCTGCGCTGGCGAGCGCCTCGGCGGCAGGCGGCGCCTCGGCCTCGGGCAATTGCACCTCGGGGAGATCGAGGTCGGAAAGATCCAGTTCCTCCAGGCTCGAGCCCTCCCAGGCGGACACCTCGCCCTCCGCCTCCGGCAAGGCTACATCCAGCGGCAGCGGATCGAGCGCATCGAGAACCAGCTCCTGTTCAGCGGAGCCGTCGAAAGGCTCCAGCGCCGGCAACGGCTCGAGGCTTTCCAGCGGCTCGTCGAAGGACAGCGCCGGCTCCTCCAGGCTCAGATCCAACGTCTCGTCGGCCTGCGCCGGCTGCGCCAGGTCATCGCCGAGCCCCCACGGCTCCGGCAGCGACCAGTCCGCCAGGGCCGCCGGCCCGGAGGCCGGGGCCGCATCGGCGGGCAGGTCGAGGCCGGAGAGATCGATCTCGTCGAGGCTGAAATCGTCCAGGCTGCGGGCAGGCGCCGGGGTCGACTGCGGCTGGCCGCTCTCCTCGACCACCTCCGGCAACGCCGGCGGCACTTCGGCGGAATCGTCCAGCGGCAGGTCCAGGGCCAGGTCGAGGGACGGCTCGCCGACGTCGGGCGCGACTTCGCCAAGGGTCCAGTTGTCGTCGCTGGCCAGCAGCGGGGCATCTTCCCTCGCCGCCTCTGCAGGAGCCGTGTCGGCGGGCGGTTGCTCCGCTGTCTCGGCGACCTCGACGACCGCCTCCGGCCTCTCCGGCTCGGCAGCCGGGGACTCGATGGCAGCGGGCCCGGACAGGCCGGGCTCGACCGGGGTCGACGAATTCGGTTTCAGCGTATAGCCGAGGTTCGCCAGGCTGTCCTCGGCGACGTCGAGGATCAGGTCGCTCTGGCTGGCATGGTCCTCGCTCAGGCGCTCCAGGTAATACTCGACGCTGGTGATGGCATCGGCCAGGGTATCCAGGCTCTGCCAGTCCGGCACCGCCTTGCGCGCCAGCAGCTGTTCCTGGATATAGCGGTTGCAGGTTTCCAGCAGGGTCGCGGCGCGCTCCAGCGGGATCATCGCCAGGCCGCCGCGGACCTGGGTCAGCAGCTCCGGCACGCGGGCCAGGTGCTCGTGGTTCCACTGCGAGGCGATGAACTCGATGATCGCGTCCTTGGCCTGCTCCAGACCGTTGCGCGCTTCCTTGATCACCAACTGGTGGATTTGCGCCACATCGGTGGTGGGCAGGCGGCTTTCCTCGCTGTTGCGCTCGTCGCCGGGACCGGCCATGCCGGCCAGGGTGGCCTCGACGTAGAGCAACGCGCCGGCGACGTCCATCAGGATCGCGTCGCTCGGCTCGCGGCGGCCCTGGGCCAGGGCGTGGATGACGTCCAACTGGTCGAGGATGACCTTGCGCGGTTGGCCGAAGCCGAGTACCGCCAGGGTATCGGCGATCTGCTTGAGCGGCGCCAGGAGGGCGTCCAGTTCCGAGGGGTGGCCACGGTCGCTGCGCACGAACAGGTCGAGGCTGTCCTTGATCCGCACCAGTTCCTCGCACAACGCACCGACCACCGAACGCATCGCGTCGCGGTCGGGTCCGGCGAGGCGGGCGCGCTCGGCATCCACCGTCTCGTGGTCGGGCAGCGCCTCGTCGAGGCGGTACTGTTCCTTCAGTGCGCGGATTCGCGGCGACTGCGAAGGCGCCTTGGCCACGTAGAACAGCAGGTTCTTCACCAGCTCGTCCGGCGCGGCCTGGTTCAGGCCGTCGGCGCCCTGCTCGACCAGGCGCTTGAGTTCGCGGTCGAGCTGGCGCAGCAGGGTGCGCACCGAGGCGCTGTTGACCACGCTACCGTTGGCCAGGCCCTCGACCAGGCCGGAAGCGATGCTCCACAGCGGCCCCAGCGGTGCCTCGCGGCACAGGCCCTCCAGGCGCGCATAGACACGCGCCAGGTAGCCGAGGCTGGTCGCCACGTCCTGGTTGCGCAGCAGGCCGACCAGGGCCATCTGCTGGGTCTGGCGCAGCTTGCGCAGCAAGCCGCCGAGTTCGTCGGTGCGCAGTTGCGCGATGGCCTCGCCGTCCAGTTGCGGCTGGCGCTGCGACAGGTCGGGCGCGAACAGGCTGGTTTCCGAGAGCAGCTTCTCGCCGCGCGCGGCGCGCAGGTCGTTGAGCAGCGGCAGGACCACCATCGGCAGGTCGCGCCGGGCGGTCTGGATCCGGTCGAGGTAGACCGGCAGTTGCAGGATCGCCTGCATCAGCACTTCCAGGGCCTCGCCCTGGTTCGGCACGCGACCGTCCAGCAAGGCCTGGACCAACTGCTCCATTTCCTCGGCGAGCAGGGCCGCGCCGTAGAACTCGACCATCTGCAGGGTGCCCTGCACCTGGTGCACGTAGGTCAGGCAGAACCGCATGCGGGTCGGGTCCTGCGGGTTCTCGACGAACGCTTCCAGCGCCTGGCGCGCCTGTTTCAGGGTTTCGGCGATCTCGCCTTTCACCCATTCCAGAGCGACGTAGTCGTGCCGGTCACCCATAGCCACTCCATTCATGTGCCTGAGTACCCCTTACGGGTAAAGGCCAGGACCCGCTCGTCGGCGACCGGCTCGAGCTCCGGATGGCTCCAGTCGACCACTTCGCCGACCCCGATCACCAGCAAGCCTCCCGGCGCCAGCCGTTCGGCCAACCGGTTGAGGATCTCGCGCCGTCGCCAGCGACGGAAGTAGATCAGCAGGTTCTGACAAAAAATCACGTCCATGCCGGACCAGGGCGCCTTCGCCAGGTCCAGCACATTCAGCCGGGCGCAGCAGACGCGCTCGGTCAGTATCGTTTTCACGCTGAAGCTGCCGTCGGCCTGGCGTTCGCAATAGCGTTCGACCAGTCCGGCCTCCAGTTGCTCCAGCTTGCGGGCCGGATAGTTCGCCTGCCGCGCCCGCTGCAGGGCGTGAAGGCTGATATCCGTCCCGGTGACGCCGAAAAAATCTTCCCGTTCCTGCCCGCGCAACGCCTGCGCGGCGCACATCGCCAGCGAGTAGGGTTCCTCGCCGCTGGAGCAGCCGACGCTCCACAGGGCCCAGGGCCGCGGCATGCCTTCGCGGCGCAGGCGCTCGCCCAGGTAGCGCTCGAGCAGCTCGAAAGACGGGGGATGACGGAAAAAACGGGTTTCCTGGACGGTCAGGCGGTCCAGCAGGGTCGCCCACTCCACTGCGCCACGCGGACCGTCGGTCACCTGGCGGTAGTAGCTGTGGTAGTCGCCGATGCCCAGTTCACGCATGCGCGCGGTCAGGCTGGCCTGCAGGAACGTCCGGCGCTGCTCGTTGAGCACCACGCCGGTGCGGTTCTCCAACAGGACCTGCCAGTCGCGGAACTCCGCTGCCGACATATCGGCCAGCGGCTGCAGTGACCAGACGCCGTTCGCCTGCATGCCGTGCCCCTCGTCCAAGGTGTCGACGCGGCGCCCGCCAGGCGGCCGCCGCGCCTATGCTCAGGCCTGCTCCACGCCCTCCGGCAGTTTGAAGCCGGATACCGAGTTGCGCATCTCGCTCGCCATCTTCGCCAGGTTGCCGATGCTCCGCGCGGTGGCGGTGGTACCGGCGGAGGTCTGCGAGGTGATCTCCTGAATGACGTTCATGGTGTTGGAAATGTGGCCGGCCGACGATGCCTGCTGACGGGCGGCGTTGGAGATGTTCTGGATCAGTGCCGCGAGGGTCTTGGATACCTTCTCGATCTCCTCCAGGGCCACACCGGCGTCCTGGGCCAGGCGCGCGCCGCGGACCACCTCGGAGGTGGTCTGCTCCATCGAGATCACCGCTTCGTTGGTGTCGGTCTGGATGGTCTTCACCAGCGCCTCGATCTGCTTGGTCGCCGCCGAGGAACGTTCCGCCAGTCGCTGTACCTCGTCCGCTACCACGGCGAAGCCGCGGCCCGCGTCCCCGGCCATCGACGCCTGGATCGCGGCGTTCAGGGCGAGGATGTTGGTCTGGTCGGCGATGTCGTTGATCAGGCTGACGATGTCGCCGATCTCCTGGGACGATTCGCCGAGGCGCTTGATTCGCTTCGAGGTGTCCTGGATCTGCTCGCGGATGTTGTCCATGCCGGTGATGGTGTTGTGCACCACCTCGTTGCCCTTGTTGGCAATGGCTACCGAACGTTCCGCTACCGCCGAGGATTCCGAGGCGTTCGCCGATACCTGGTCGATCGACACCGCCATTTCGTTGATCGCCGCCGAGGCGCCGGCGATTTCCTGCGCCTGGTGCTCGGAGGCTTCGGCCAGGTGCATCGCGGTGGACTGGGTTTCCTGGGCCGCTGCGGCCACCTGCACGGCGGTCTGGTTGATGGTCTCCACCAGTTCGCGGAGCTGGTCGATGGAGTAGTTGATCGAGTCGGCGATGGCGCCGGTGAAGTCCTCGGTCACGGTCGCGGCCACGGTCAGGTCGCCGTCCGCGAGGTCGGCGATCTCGTCGAGCAGACGCAGGATCGCGGCCTGGTTGCGGTCGTTCTTCTCGGCGGTCTCGGCCAGCCGGCGGTTGGTCTCGCGCACCATCACCAGACCGATCAGGATGATCGAGGCCAGGGCCAGGGCGCCGAGGACGTAACCGGCGAACAGGTTGATGCTACGCCCGCCGGCCAGGTTCTCGAAGCCGTCGGCCAGTTGCGAGGCCTTGTCCAGCAGGGTCTGCGAAACGCTGAAGATGTTGTTCGCCGCTTCCCGGACCTGGAACAGGTCGGGCGAGGTCTCGAGGATCTCGTCCACCGAGCCGGAGACGAACTCGAAGAGTTCGGCGATCTCGTTCAGGCGATCCACCGCCTCGGCGTTGGTCACCTTGGAGATGCTCATCGCCGCGTTGCCTTCCTGCATGCCCTTCAGTACGCGGCCGAACAGGCTGGCGTCGCGGCCGAAGCTGTCGGCGGCCTGCACCGAGTTCTCGTCGCCGGCCAGCACCTTGTTCACCGAGCCGAGGATACGTTCGGCGAGCAGCGACTGGCGCTGGGCGACCGCGACCTGGTCGGCCGGGGCACCGTTCTCCAGCAGGATGTCGACCACCTCTTCGTATTCCACCTGCAGCTGCGGGATGGTTTCGGCGAGGGTCGAGGCCACCTGGTGCAGGGACAGTACGGTCTGTTCGCTGGCGAGGATGGAGTCGGCGTTCTTGCGCAGGCCGTCCCAGTCCTGCTGCACCACGTCCATCTGCGGCTTCACCGCTTCGGGGCTGGGCGGCAGGGATGTACTCTCGTCGCCGTTGACCAGGATGTTCCAGCGTTTCTCGAAGTCGTTGCGCGCATCCTTCAGGAGCTTGAACGCCTCGCCCTTGCCCGCCGCCGCTTCGGTGGCGTTCTTCGCGATCCGCTGCGACAGGACGCGCAGTTCGCCGGCATGGCCGATGTACTGCTTGTCATGGTTCGACTGGGTGTTGAGGTAGGCAAAGTTGGCGAACAGCAACACGATCGAGACGATGAGGACGATGAACAGCCCCGCGATCACCGAGCTGCTGCGCATGCCCGCGAAAAGATTGCCTGCGTTGATTTTCTTCATATTTGGCCCCCGCCCGGACCGACCACGATTACGATTTCCATGTCACGACACGGGCCGGCAGACCGGCCCAACCGGTGAAGCTGTTTATACGGCGACGTCGAGGAAGCCCTGGTGTTGCGCCAGCGCATGCGGGCTGAACACCAGCCACGGCTGCTCTCGATGGAAGACGCCATGAATGAAGGGTTGCAGTGCCGCTTCTAGTGGCGGCAGCTGTTCGCTGAAGGTGTCCACCGGGAAGTGCTGCATGCCGAACACCTCATCGACGATGAGGCCGGCGAACACGTCCAGGTGCTCCACCACCAGCACCCGCCGCTGCTTGCGCAAGGGCGACAGTTCGGTGCCGAGGAAACCGCAGAGGTCCATGATCGGCAGCAGGCGGCCACGTACGTTGGCCACCCCCTTGACCCAGGTCTTCACGCCCGGCAGCTGGGTGTAGCGCGGTTCGTGCAGGACTTCGCCGACCTCCCCCATGGGGGCGACGAAGAACCGCCCGCCCATGCGGAAGCCGATCCCGCTCCAGCTCTGCACCGCCTCCTGCTGGGCCGGCAGGCCGGCGGCCAGGCGTCGGCAGCGCTGATCGATGTCGACGAGGAGCTGGAAGGGGGTCTGAACGTCCGACATGCGGGGCCTGGTCTTTCCGGGGTCAGGGTGAGCGATGCGCTGCGACGGGCTCAGCCCGCCAGCACCGCATTGATGGTTTTCAGCAGGGTCTCTTCGTCCACCGGCTTGGTCAGGTAGTCGCGAGCGCCCTGGCGCTTGCCCCAGACCTTGTCGGTCTCCTGGTCCTTGGTGGTGACGATGATCACCGGGATGGCGCTGGTCTCGGCGTCCTTGGTCAATTGACGGGTCGCCTGGAAGCCGTTGAGGCCGGGCATGACGATGTCCATCAGGACCACGTCGGGCTTTTCCTGGCGGGCCAGGGCGACGCCGTCGCCGCCGTTCTCGGCCTTGAGTACCTGGTGACCATGCTTTTCCAGCATGGCGGTCAGCTTGTACATCTCGGTCGGAGAGTCATCAACAATCAAAATACGAGCCATGGGATCCCCATCACGAAATAAGCATCAACGGCCATGCGGCCGGATATCAGGAAACGGCGTCCACCGGGGTGAAGCTGGGTACGTGTGCCTTGATCGCGCCCAGCAGCTCTTCCTTGCTGAACGGCTTGGTGAGGTACTGGTCGGAGCCGACGATGCGCCCCTTGGCCTTGTCGAACAGGCCGTCCTTGGAGGACAGCATGATCACCGGGGTGGACTTGAACGCGCTGTTGTTCTTGATCAGGGCGCAGGTCTGATAGCCATCCAGGCGCGGCATCATGATGTCGACGAAAATGATGTTCGGATGGGTATCGGCGATCTTCGCCAGGGCATCGAAGCCGTCGATTGCCGTGATCACGTCGCAACCGACCTTTTTCAGCAGTGTTTCGGCGGTGCGACGAATCGTTTTCGAATCGTAGATCACCATCACTTTCAAACCGTCGGATTGCTGTTCCATGTTCGCCCTATATCGACTCGGTGAATCATTCTTCTGTGTTTTCTTCAGTGCGCTAACGCCCTGTCACCGACGGGCTGCGACCCAATCGCGGGCCTTTTTAGCACACTCGACGCAACTCTATCCATAATGCCCGGAACAGGCCGGCTTTTTCCTTGACCAAGCGCAAACGGGGCGCCAACCTGAGCGTCAAACCCGCTTGCCACGCGGCCTCCCCGCCGCGACCGGACAACCCACCCCCTTTCGGAGGAATTCCCATGAGCGTACGCCTCGGGATCGTCATGGACCCCATCGCGCGCATCAACTTCAAGAAGGACAGCTCGCTCGCCATGCTGCTGGCTGCCCAGGCCCGCGGCTGGTCGCTGTTCTACATGGAACAGCAGGACCTCTACCAGAAGGCCGGCGTCGCGCGTGGACGCATGCGCCCGCTGAAGGTCTTCAACGATGCCTCCCGCTGGTTCGAACTGGAAGCGGAAAGCGACCAACCGCTGCACGAACTGGACGTGATCCTGATGCGCAAGGACCCGCCCTTCGATAACGAATTCGTCTATTCGACCTACCTGCTGGAACAGGCCGAGCGTGCCGGCGCCCTGGTGGTGAACCGGCCGCAGAGCCTGCGCGACTGCAACGAGAAGTTCTTCGCCACGCAGTTCACCCAGTGCACTCCGCCGACGATGGTCAGCCGGCGATCCGATATTCTGCGCGAGTTTGCCGCCGAGCATCGTGACATCATTCTCAAACCCCTGGACGGAATGGGCGGTTCGTCGATATTTCGTCACCGCGAAGGCGACCCGAACCTCTCGGTGATCCTCGAGACCCTCACCCAGCATGGCAGCCAGCAGATCATGGCGCAGCGCTATCTGCCGGAAATCAAGGACGGCGACAAACGCATCCTGATGATCGACGGCGAACCGGTGCCCTACTGCCTGGCGCGCATCCCCGCCCAGGGCGAGACCCGCGGCAACCTCGCCGCCGGCGGCCGCGGCGTGGCCCAGCCGCTGAGCGAGCGCGACCGCTGGATCGCCGCCGAGGTCGGCCCGCACCTGCGCGAGCGCGGCCTGCTGTTCGTCGGCCTCGACGTGATCGGCGATTATCTGACGGAAATCAACGTCACCAGCCCGACCTGCATCCGCGAGATCGACCAGGCCTTCGACACCCGCATCGGCGACAAGCTGATGGACGCCATCGCCGCCCAGCTGGCTGCCCGCTGAATCGCGCGGGCGGGCCTCGGTCCGCCCGCCTCGGCCCGGCCGATGCGCCACGGCGAGCGACCGCGTGTCCAAGGCGCGGAGTGCGTCATAGACTTTTCCGCCCCCCATCGGCAGACTTCGCCCCACGCCAGCCACCACGATCCGCAATGAACGCCGCCGTCCTCAAGTCCCCCTCCGCCGCTGCCGGCGTCCGCCCGGCGGACCGTTTGGGCTTCACCCTGTTCATCGCAGCCATCCTGCACGTCGCCTTCATCCTCGGGGTGGGCTTCTCCATGCCCGCGCCGAGCCAGATCAGCAAGACCCTGGAAATCACCCTAGCCACCTTCAAGAGCGACAAGGCGCCGGAGAAGGCCGACTACCTCGCGCAGATGAACCAGCAGGGCAGCGGAACCCTGGAGCACAAGGCCGCGCCGAAGACCACCGAGGTCGCGCCGTTCCAGGACAACCAGGTGAAGAAAGTCGCGCCGCCGGCTACGCCGAAGCAGGCCAGGAGCGAAGAGGCGCCCAAGGCCGCGGTGACCACCACCCGCCAGCGCCAGCAGAAGGCACCGAGCAAGACCCAGGCACAGAAGGCCGAGCAGGTCGCCAAGCCGGCGCCGCATTTCGACTCAACCCAGCTGTCGGCGGAAATCGCCAGCCTCGAGGCCGACCTGGCCAAGGAGCAGCAGGCCTACGCCAAGCGCCCGCGCATCCACCGCCTGAGCGCCGCCTCGACCATGCGCGACAAGGGCGCCTGGTACAAGGAAGACTGGCGCAAGAAGATCGAACGCATCGGCAACCTCAACTACCCCGACGAGGCCCGCCGGCAGAAGCTCTACGGCAGCCTGCGGCTGCTGGTGTCGATCAACCGCGACGGCACCATCTACGAGGTGCAGGTGCTGGAGTCTTCCGGCGAGCCGATCCTCGACCAGGCCGCCCAGCGCATCGTCCGCCTGGCCGCGCCCTATGCGCCGTTCAGCGGCGACCTGGCCGACATCGACCGGCTGGAGATCATCCGTACCTGGCGCTTCGAACGCGGCGACCGGCTGTCCAGCAAGTAGCGCCGGCAAGGCTGGCTTTCTCGCGTCCGAAGCAGGACACTAGCGGCCATGAAACAGAGCAGCCCAACCTACCTCAAGCATCATTTCCTGATCGCCATGCCGCACATGGCCGACCCCAATTTCGCCCAGACCGTGACCTACCTGGTCGAACACAACGAGCAGGGCGCCATGGGCCTGGTGATCAACCGTCCCAGCGGCCTCAACCTGGCGGAAGTCCTCGAACAGCTCAAGCCGGACGCCCTGCCGCCGGCGCGCTGCCAGCACATCGACATCTACAACGGCGGCCCGGTGCAGACCGACCGCGGCTTCGTCCTCCATCCCAGCGGCCTGAGCTACCAGTCGACCCTGGAACTGAGCGAGCTGGCGATGTCCACCTCGCAGGACGTGCTGTTCGCCATCGCCGCCGGCACCGGCCCGGAAAAGAGCCTGATCAGCCTCGGCTATGCCGGCTGGGAAGCCGGCCAGCTGGAGGCCGAGCTGAGCGACAACGCCTGGCTGACCTGCCCGGCGGACCCGGCGATCCTCTTCGACCTGCCGGCCGAGGAGCGCCTCAGCGCCGCCGCCGCGCGCCTGGGCGTCAACCTCAGCCTGCTCACCGCCCAGGCCGGTCACGCCTGATGGCCAGCGACAAGCCGCTGCGCCTGCTGCTGGGCTTCGACTACGGCACCCGGCAGATCGGCGTCGCCGTCGGCCAGGCGGTGACCGGACAGGCCCGCGAGCTGTGCGTATTGAAGGCGCAGAACGGCGTGCCGGACTGGAACCGGGTGGAAGCGCTGATCAAGGAATGGCAGCCGGACGCCATCGTCGTCGGCCTGCCGCTGAACATGGACGGCAGCCCAAGCGAGATGAGCGAGCGCGCGGAAAAGTTCGGCCGCCGCCTCAACGGCCGTTTCAACCTGCCGGTCTTTACCCACGACGAACGCCTCACGACCTATGCCGCCAAGGGCGAGCGCCTGGCCCAGGGCCAGCGCGACGGCTACCGCGAGCGACCGGTGGACGCCCTGGCCGCCGCCCTGCTGCTGGAAGGCTGGCTGGCCGAACACCCGGATTGACCCATGGCAGCCGGCACGCCGCCGGTTGCCATTATGCTTTCGCCACCGCGGGCGCCTCCCTACAGCGGGCTCTCCCGGCGGCCATCCCATCGATGTCAGCGAGGAGCCACCATGAGCCTACCCAATCCCGCCGAACTCCTGCCGCGCATGGCCAGCGACCTGCGCGCCCATCTCGCCGAGCGCGGCATCGAGCGGCCGCGCTTCGTCGGCATCCATACCGGCGGCATCTGGGTCGCCGAGGCGCTGCTGAGGGAACTGGGCAACCAAGAGCCGCTGGGCACCCTCGACGTCTCCTTCTACCGCGACGACTTCACCCAGAACGGCCTGCATCCACAGGTCCGCCCGTCGGCGCTGCCGTTCGAGATCGACGGCCAGCACCTAGTGCTGGTGGACGACGTGCTGATGAGCGGCCGCACCATCCGCGCCGCGCTCAACGAACTGTTCGACTACGGCCGTCCGGCCAGCGTGACCCTGGTCTGCCTGCTCGACCTGAACGCCCGGGAGTTGCCTATCCGCCCCGACGTGGTCGGCCAGACCCTGTCCCTGGGTCGCGATGAACGGGTAAAATTGGTCGGTCCCGCACCGCTCGCCCTCGAGCGCAAGGTCCTTTCCTCCGCTTCCTGATCCTCTTCACTAGGGCCTGCCCCATGCCGACAGACGCCAAGCGCCCGCTGCAGCTCAACGACCAGGGCCAGCTGCGCCACTTCATCTCGCTCGACGGATTGCCCCGCGAGCTGCTCACCGAAATCCTCGATACCGCCGATTCCTTCCTGGAGGTCGGCGCCCGCGCGGTAAAAAAGGTTCCGCTGCTGCGCGGCAAGACCGTCTGCAACGTGTTCTTCGAGAACTCCACACGCACCCGCACCACCTTCGAGCTGGCCGCCCAGCGGCTGTCGGCCGACGTGATCAGCCTGAACGTATCCACCTCTTCCACCAGCAAGGGCGAGACGCTCACCGACACCCTGCGCAACCTGGAGGCGATGGCCGCCGACATGTTCGTGGTGCGCCACAGCGACTCGGGCGCGGCGCACTTCATCGCCGAGCACGTCAGCCCCAACGTGGCGGTGATCAACGGCGGCGACGGCCGCCACGCGCACCCCACCCAGGGGATGCTCGACATGCTGACCATCCGCCGGCACAAAGGGAACTTCGAGCAGCTATCGGTGGCGATCGTCGGCGATATCCTGCATTCGCGAGTAGCCCGTTCGAACATGCTGGCGCTCAAGACCCTGGGTTGCCCGGACATCCGCGTGATCGCCCCGCGCACCCTGTTGCCGATCGGACTGGAAGAGCAGTACGGCGTGCGCGTGTTCACCAACGCCGACGAAGGCCTGAAGGACGTCGACGTGGTGATCATGCTGCGCCTGCAACGCGAGCGTATGCAGGGTGGCCTGCTACCCAGCGAGGGCGAGTTCTTCAAGCTCTACGGCCTGACCGAGAAGCGCCTGAAGCTGGCCAAGCCGGATGCCATCGTCATGCACCCTGGCCCGATCAACCGTGGCGTGGAGATCGAGTCGGCGGTGGCCGACGGTGCCCAGTCGGTGATCCTCAACCAGGTCACCTACGGCATCGCCATCCGCATGGCGGTGCTGTCCATGGCCATGAGCGGCCAGAACACCCAACGCCAGCTGGAACAGGAGGACGCCGAATGACCATCAGTATCCGAGGCGCCCGCGTCATCGACCCGGCCAGCGGCCTGGACCAGGTCGGCGACCTTCACATCGAGGCCGGCAAGATCGTCGCCATCGGCGCCGCGCCGGCCGGCTTCAGCGCCCAGAAGACCCTCGACGGCGCCGGCCTGGTGGCCGCGCCGGGACTGGTCGACCTCAGCGTCGCCCTGCGCGAGCCGGGCTACGGACGCAAGGGCAACGTCGAAAGCGAGACCCGCGCCGCCGCGGCCGGCGGCACCACCAGCCTGTGCTGCCCGCCCTATACCCGGCCGGTGCTGGACACCCCGGCGGTGGCCGAGCTGATCCTCGACCGCGCCCGTGAGGCCGGCAACGCCAAGGTCTACCCCATCGGCGCGCTGACCCGCGGCTTCGGCGGCGAGCAACTGTCGGAACTGGTGGCCCTGCGCGACACCGGTTGCGTGGCCTTCACCAATGGCCTGCATGGCTTCGCCAGCAACCGCATCCTGCGGCGCGCCCTGGAGTACGCGGCGACCTTCGACCTGACGGTGATCTTCACCTCGCAGGACACCGATCTCGCCGAAGGCGGCCTCGCCCACGAAGGCCCGACCGCCAGCTTCCTCGGCCTCGCGGGGATCCCGGAAACCGCCGAGACCGTGGCCCTGGCCCGCAACCTGCTGCTGGTGGAACAGAGCGGCGTGCGCGCGCACTTCAGCCAGTTGACCAGCGCCCGCGGCATTGAACTCGTCGCCCAGGCCCAGGCCCGTGGCCTGCCGGTGACCTGCGACGTGGCGCTGTACCAGTTGATCCTCACCGACGAAGCGCTGGTGGGCTTCTCCAGCCTCTACCACGTGCAACCGCCGCTGCGCACCAAGGCCGACCGCGAAGCCCTGCGCGAGGCGGTGAAGAACGGCGTGGTACAAGCCATCGCCAGCCACCACCAACCCCACGAGGCGGACGCCAAGAACGCGCCGTTCGCCGCCACCGAGCCGGGCATCAGCGGCGCCGAGCTGCTGCTGCCGCTGGCGATGACGCTGGTGCAGGACGGCCTGCTCGACCTGCCGACCCTGCTCGCCCGCCTCTCCCACGGCCCGGCCCAGGCCCTGCGCCTGCCTGCCGGGCGCCTGGCGGTCGGCCAGGCCGCCGACCTGGTGCTGTTCGACCCGCAGGGTTCGACCCTGGCCGGTGAGAGCTGGTACTCGAAGGGGCAGAACAGCCCGTTCGTCGGTCACTGCCTGCCGGGACGAGTGCGTTACACCCTGGTGGACGGACACCTGACCCACGAGGGCTGATCCCTGCCACCACGAAAAAGCCCGCCATCCGGCGGGCTTTTTCACCTTCGCGTTCGCGATTCCGGGGGGCGTATCCGTTGCCGGGGCGGGCGCCCTATCCCAGCCTCTGCCACCAACCCGCCTTAACGGCAGGGCGAATAACGCGGAGCGTTATCCGCCGAGGCATGCTCGCCGGGAACACCCGATGGCCAGCAGCCGCGCCGGTCGGCGCCGCTCCCTGCGGAGCCTCAGATCTTCGCCAGCGCCTGCGCCAGGTCGGCCTGCAGGTCCTCCAGCGCCTCGACGCCCACCGACAGGCGGATCAGCGAGTCACCGATGCCCAGGTCGGCGCGGGTTTCCGCCGGGATGCTGGCGTGGGTCATGATCGCCGGATGCTCGATCAGGCTTTCCACCCCGCCCAGGCTCTCCGCCAGGGAGAAGATCCGCACGTTCTCCAGGAAGCGCCGGGCGCCGGCCAGGTCGCAGCGCAGGTCGAGGGAGATCATCCCGCCGAAGCCACGCATCTGCCGTTTCGCCAGCTCATGCTGCGGGTGCGAAGCCAGGCCGGGGTAGTAGACCCGCGCCACCTGCGGCTGGCGCTCCAGCCACTGGGCCAGGGCCAGGGCGTTGCTGCAATGGCGCTCCATGCGCAGCGCCAGGGTCTTCACCCCGCGCAGGGTGAGGAAGGCGTCGAACGGCCCGGAGATGGCGCCCACCGAGTTCTGCAGGAAGCCCAGGCGCTCGCGCAGGTCCGGGTTGTCGCCGACGATGGCGATGCCGCCGATCACGTCGGAATGGCCGTTCAGGTACTTGGTGGTGGAGTGCACCACCACGTCGAAGCCCAGTTCCAGGGGGCGCTGGATGTAGGGGCTGGCGAAGGTGTTGTCGGCCACGCTGATGATGCCGCGGGCGCGGCAGAGCTGGGCGATGGCGCGCAGGTCGGTGAGGCGCAGCAGCGGGTTGCTCGGGGTTTCCACCCAGACCATGCGGGTTTCCGGGGTCAGCGCGGCCTCGAAGGCCTGCAGGTCGGTCGGGTCGACGAAGCTGAAGCGATGCCCGGCGCTGCGCCGGCGGACCCGCTCGAACAGGCGGAAGGTACCGCCGTAGAGGTCATTTCCGGAAACGATGTGGGAACCGGCGTCGAGCAGCTCCAGCACCGAGGAGATCGCCGCCAGGCCGGAGGCGAAGGCGAAGGCCTGGGCGCCGCCCTCGAGGTCGGCCACGCAGCGCTCCAGGGCCCAGCGGGTCGGGTTGTGCGAGCGGCCGTAGTCGAGCCCCTTGTGTACCCCGGGGCTTTCCTGGATGTAGGTGGAGTTGGCATAGATCGGCGGCATGATCGCGCCGGTCGAGGGATCGGGGGCCTGCCCGGCGTGGATGACCCGGGTCGCGAAGGCCTGGGCCGGGGCGTCGGGATGCTGGTCGTGCTGGCTCATGTGAGCTTTCTCCGCAAATGGTTCAACAGGTCGAAACGGGTGATCAGGCCGTGGAAGCCGCTGGCATCGGCAACGATCGCCACCAGGCCGCGGTCCAGGACCGCCTGCAACTGGGCCAGGCTGG
Organism: Pseudomonas sp. KBN12P06040; assembly: GCF_037574965.1. Taxonomy (NCBI): domain Bacteria; kingdom Pseudomonadati; phylum Pseudomonadota; class Gammaproteobacteria; order Pseudomonadales; family Pseudomonadaceae; genus Pseudomonas; species Pseudomonas sp. KBN12P06040. The sequence continues at coordinate 484,514 of NZ_JBBELS010000001.1, read as the reverse complement.
CGCCGGGCGCGAGGGTCTCCGGCGCGGCGTTCATCGCGCTGCTTACCGCATCGCGGAAGCGTGGCGCGTCGGCGTGGACGCCGAGCAGGATATCCGACTCGTCGATCACACCGACCAGTTTTCCATCGTCCAGCACCGGCAATTGCGAAACGTCGGCCAGGCGCATGCGCTGGAAGGCGGTGAGCAGGGTGTCGTCCGGACCGACGCTGATCACCCGGCCCTCCTCGAAGCGCCGCGCGATGATGTCGCGCAGGTCGCCGTAGTGCTTGCGTTGCAGCAGGCCCTGGTCGGTCATCCACTGGTCGTTGTAGATCTTCGACAGGTAGCGGGTGCCGGTGTCGCAGACGAAGCTGACCACCCGCTTCGGCTCCTTCTGCTCGCGGCAAAAGCGCAGCGCCGCGGCCAGCAGGGTGCCGGTGGAGGAGCCGCCGGGAATGCCCTCGACGCGCAACAGTTCGCGGGCCATGGCGAAGCTTTCCTCGTCGCTGATGGAATAGGCATGGCGCACGCTGGAGAGGTCGGCGATGGCCGGTACGAAGTCCTCGCCGATGCCCTCCACCGCCCAGGAACCCGGCGTACCCAGGGTGCCGGAGCGGGAGTACTCGGCCATGATCGAGCCCTCGGGGTCGGCGAGCACCATCTCCAGCTCCGGCTGGACCTTCTGGAAGAACCGGGTAAGGCCGGTCAGGGTACCGGAGGAGCCGACGCCGACGACGATGGCGTCGAGATCGTGGCCGGTCTGCGCCCAGAGCTCCGGGCCGGTGCCGCACTCGTGGGCCAGCGGGTTGGCCGGGTTGTTGAACTGGTCGGCGAAGAAGGCGCCGGGAATGTCCTGCGCCAGGCGCGCGGCAACGTCCTGGTAGTACTCCGGATGGCCCTTGCCGACGTCCGAGCGGGTGATGTGCACCTCGGCGCCCATGGCGCGCAGGTGCAGGACCTTCTCGGTGGACATCTTGTCCGGCACCACCAGCACCACCCGGTAGCCCTTGGCGCGACCGACCAGGGCCAGGCCGAGACCGGTGTTGCCGGCGGTGGCCTCGACGATGGTGCCACCGGGCCGCAGGCGGCCGTCACGCTCGGCGGCCTCGATCATGGCGACACCGATGCGATCCTTGATGGAGCCGCCGGGGTTCTGCGATTCGAGCTTGAGGAACAGGGTGCAGGGGCCGGTATCGAAGCGCGTCACGCGAACCAGCGGGGTGTTGCCGATCAGGTCGAGCACGGCGGGGCGTGAGTCGGAAGTCATCTTTTCTCCTTTCGGTGTTTCCGCACGGAGCGATACGGTGCGCGGCCTCGTGAGCCATTGCACCTATCCGTTCTGGGGCTTGCAGACCATAGGGGCTGGCGCGCGCGGGCGCCAATAACCTACAGGTAGAACGTTAGAACCTTTGGTTCCTTAAGTCCCGCCGGAGGAATTCCCTGCCGACCGCGGCGACACCCATGAAAAAGCCCGCCGGATGGCGGGCTTCTCGCACCTGGCGACGAGCCTCAGATACGCTGCGGCCCGTTGCGCTCGGACACCTGTCCGTTGAGGGTCCAGAAGTCGTAGAGCACACCGAGGAAGAACAGGCCGCCGGTGAACAGGTAGATGATCCCGGTGATCCACTTGCCCATGTACATCCTGTGCACGCCGAGCACGCCGAGGAAGGTCAGCAGGATCCAGGCCACGTTGTAGTCCAGGTTGCCGCCCTGGAAGCGCCGGTCGGCCTCGCGGTCCATCGACGGGATGAGGAACAGGTCGATGATCCAGCCGATGAAGAACAGGCCGAAGGTGAAGAACCAGATCGTCCCGGTGATCGGCTTGCCGTAATAGAAGCGGTGCGAACCGGTGAAACCGAAGATCCACAGCAGGTAGCCGATGGCCTTGCTATGGGTGTCGTGCTGTTGAGTCATGCGTCCCCCCTCGTTCCGTGCGCGGCTGCGGCCGCGCCTGAGCCGCAGGTTAGCGGAGCGGCGGACGCCGCGCCAGAGCGGCCCGGCGCATGACAGTTTTGCAATTGCCTATCCTGTAGGCTGGTGCTGCCGCCACCGCCCCACAGGAGCCGCCATGAGCGCCGGACACGAGCACAGCTTCGCCCAGACCAACTCGACCCGCCTGAAATGGGCGTTGCTGCTGACCGGAAGCTTCCTCGTCGCCGAGGTCGTCGGCGGCATCCTCACCGGCAGCCTGGCACTGATCTCCGATGCCGCGCACATGCTCACCGACGCCGTGGCCCTGGCCATCGCCCTGGCCGCGATCAACATCGCCAGGCGCCCGACCAACGATCGCCTGACCTACGGCTACCACCGCTTCGAGATCCTCGCCGCGGCGTTCAACGCCTTCCTGCTGTTCGGCGTGGCCTTCTATATCCTCTACGCGGCCTACGAGCGGCTCAACCAGCCGGCGGAGATCCAGTCCGTGGGCATGCTGGTGATCGCCGTGCTCGGTCTGCTGGTGAACCTGGCCAGCATGCGCCTGCTGGCGCCGGCCCAGGGCAACAGCCTGAACGTCAAGGGCGCCTACCTGGAGGTCTGGAGCGACATGCTCGGCTCGCTGGGGGTGATCGTCGCCGCTATCGTGATCCGTTTCACCGGCTGGGCCTGGGTCGACTCGCTGGTGGCGGTGCTGATCGGTTTCTGGGTCCTGCCGCGCACCTGGATCCTGCTGCGCGAGAGCCTGCATGTGTTGCTCGAAGGGGTGCCGAAGGAAATCCAGTTGGCCGAGCTGCGCGAAGCGCTGCTGGGGATTCCCGGCGTGACCGGGCTGCACGACCTGCATGTGTGGTCGATCACCAGCGGCAAGATCAGCCTGACCAGCCATCTGGTCTACGACCCGGCCCTGGTCGACGCCGAGGCGCTGCTGGGAACGGTGAAGGCGCTGCTGCACGACCGCTACGAGATCGAACACAGCACCCTGCAACTGGAAACCTCGGCCTGCGCCCAGGCCGAGGAGCCGCTGGCCTACTGAAGACGGTTCAGCGGAAGCGCCGGCCGGCAGGGTCGTCGTCGGTGATTTCCAGGCTCAGGCCCTGGGTCAGGTTCGACAGGTGGTCGGCGTCGCTTTCCGAACCGAGCTTGATCATCAGGCGCAGGTCGTTGGCCGAGTCGGCGTGGGCCAGGGCGTCCTCGTAGGTTATCTCGCCCTGGGTGTAGAGCTGGTACAGCGCCTGGTCGAAGGTCTGCATGCCCTGCTCGGTGGAGCGCTTCATCAGCGGCTTCAGCTCGTGTACCTCGCCCTTGCGGATCAGGTCGGCGGCCAGCGGGGTGTTCAGCAGCACCTCGATCACCGCCCGCCGCCCCTTGCCGTCGGGGGTCGGCACCAGTTGCTGGGCGACGATGGCCTTGAGGTTCAGCGACAGGTCCATCCACACCTGGCCATGACGGTCGGCCGGGAAGAAGTGGATGATCCGCTCCAGCGCCTGGTTGGCGTTGTTCGCGTGCAGGGTCGCCAGGCACAGGTGGCCGGTCTCGGCGAAGGCCACGGCGTGGTCCATGGTCTCCCGCGAGCGCACCTCGCCGATCATGATCACGTCCGGCGCCTGGCGCAGGGTGTTCTTCAGCGCCACCTCGAAGGAGTCGGTGTCCAGCCCCACCTCGCGCTGAGTGACGATGCAGCCCTGGTGCTGGTGGATGTACTCGATCGGGTCCTCGATGGAGATGATGTGCCCGGTGGAGTTCTTGTTGCGGTAGCCGATCATCGCCGCCAGCGAGGTGGACTTGCCGGTGCCGGTGGCGCCGACGAAGATCACCAGGCCGCGCTTGGTCAGCGCCAGCTTCTTGAGGATTTCCGGGAGCTTCAGCTCTTCCAGGGTCGGGATGTTGGTCTCGATCCGGCGCAATACCATGCCCACCAGGTTGCGCTGGTAGAAGGCACTGACCCGGAAGCGGCCGATGCCGCGGGCGCTGATGGCGAAGTTGCACTCATGGTTCTCGGCGAAATCGCGGCGCTGCTGCTCGTTCATCACGCCTAGCACGGTCTCGCGGGTCTGCTCCGGCGACAGCGGCGTCTTGGTCACCGGCATCACCCGGCCGTTGACCTTCATCGACGGCGGTACGCCGGCGGTGATGAACAGGTCGGAGCCGCCCTTTTCCACCATCAGGCGCAGCAGCTTTTCGAATTCCATGATGTTCTCGCTCACTCAGGGGCGCGCCGCGACGGCGAGCCGGATGCGGGCGAGCGGGCGCTGGACGCGCTCGCCGGCAAGGATAGGTAGGAATGCGCCTACGGTACCGCTCTCCCGCTCTTGAATCCTAGACGCAGTTCCGGGATTCGGGCGAAGCGCGGCGGATCGGCGCCAGGATCAGAAGTTTTCCGGGATCTTCGCCTTCTCGCGGGCGTTCTCGCGGCTGATCAGGCCCTTGGCGACCAGGCCCTTGAGGCACATGTCGAGGGTCTGCATGCCCAGCGAGCCGCCGGTCTGGATCGCCGAATACATCTGCGCGACCTTGTCCTCGCGGATCAGGTTGCGGATCGCCGGGGTGCCGATCATGATCTCGTGGGCCGCCACCCGGCCGCCGCCGATCTTCTTGATCAGGGTCTGCGAGATCACCGATTGCAGCGACTCGGAGAGCATCGAGCGAACCATGGCCTTTTCCTCGGCCGGGAACACGTCGACCACCCGGTCGATGGTCTTGGCCGCCGAGGTGGTGTGCAGGGTGCCGAATACCAGGTGGCCGGTCTCCGCCGCGGTCAGGGCCAGGCGGATGGTCTCCAGGTCGCGCATCTCGCCGACCAGGATGATGTCCGGGTCCTCCCGCAGCGCCGAGCGCAGCGCTTCGCTGAAGCCGAGGGTGTCGCGATGCACCTCGCGCTGGTTGACCAGGCACTTCTTCGATTCGTGGACGAATTCGATCGGGTCCTCGATGGTGAGGATGTGGTGGTACTTGGTGTTGTTCAGGTAGTCGAGCATCGCCGCCAGGGTGGTGGACTTGCCCGAACCGGTCGGCCCGGTGACCAGTACCAGCCCGCGCGGGACGTCTGAAACACGTTTGAACACTTCTCCCATGCCAAGCTCCTCCATGGTCAGTACCTTGGAGGGAATGGTCCGGAATACCGCGCCGGCGCCACGGTTCTGGTTGAAGGCGTTGACCCGGAAACGCGCGACGCCCGGCACCTCGAAGGAGAAGTCGGTCTCGAGGAATTCCTCGAAGTCCTTGCGCTGCTTGTCGTTCATGATGTCGTAGATCAGCGCATGCACCTGCTTGTGTTCCAGCGGTGGCAGGTTGATCCGGCGTACATCGCCATCCACCCGGATCATGGGCGGCAGGCCGGCGGAGAGGTGCAGGTCCGAAGCGCCCTGTTTGGCACTGAAGGCGAGCAGCTCGGTAATATCCATGGGACTCCCCAATTACAAGCAAGCAGGTAGAATGCCGCCAAAGCCGCCGTCTCGGACAAGGAAAACACCGGATGAACCAGGGTGCTTCCAGGACACGCGTGGTGTCCTGCGCCAGACGCGGAACCTCGACACTGGAACAGGAAGATGGCCATCGAGGCCGGCGGTTTCGAGGGCGTCTAGCCGACGCCGACCGCACTTCCATAGGGCGCAGGTAATGTCCACGATAGCAGAGAATATTGCAAAGGTTGCCGCACGCATCCGTGAGGCAGCGCAAGCTGCGGGGCGCGATCCGGCCACGGTCGGCCTGCTCGCCGTGAGCAAGACCAAGCCCGCCGCCGCGGTGCGCGAGGCGCACGCCGCCGGCCTTCGCGACTTCGGCGAAAACTACCTGCAGGAGGCCCTCGGCAAGCAGGCCGAACTGGCCGACCTGCCCTTGAACTGGCACTTCATCGGCCCCATCCAGTCGAACAAGACGCGGCCCATCGCCGAGCATTTCCAGTGGGTGCACTCGGTGGACCGGTTGAAGATCGCGCAGCGCCTGTCGGAGCAACGCCCGGCCGGGCTGCCGCCCCTGAATGTCTGCCTGCAGGTCAACGTCAGCGGCGAAGCCAGCAAGTCCGGCTGCGCCCCCGAGGACCTGCCGGCCCTGGCCGAGGCCGTGAAGCAACTGCCCAACCTCCGATTGCGTGGCCTGATGGCCATCCCCGAACCCACCGCCGAACGCGCCGCGCAACACGCCGCGTTCGCCCGCCTGCGCGAACTGCTGCTGGACCTGAACCTTGGCCTGGACACCCTGTCCATGGGCATGAGCGACGACCTCGAGGCAGCCATCGGCGAAGGTGCGACCTGGGTCCGCATCGGTACCGCCCTGTTCGGCGCCCGCGACTACGGCGCGCCGGCTTCTTGAAGGAATCCCCTATGAGCACACCCCGCATAGCGTTCATCGGCGCCGGCAACATGGCCGCCAGCCTGATCGGCGGCCTGCGCGCCCAAGGCGTGCCGGCGGCGCAGATCCGCGCCAGCGACCCGGGCGCCGAGCAACGCGCGAAGATCGCCGGCGAGTTCGCCATCGACGTGGTCGAGTCCAACGCCGAGGCCGTGGCCGACGCCGACGTCGTGGTCCTGTCGGTCAAGCCGCAGGCCATGAAAGCCGTGTGCCAGGCCTTGGCGCCGGCGCTGAAGCCGGAGCAACTGATCGTCTCCATCGCCGCCGGCATCCCCTGCGCCAGCCTCGAAGCCTGGCTCGGCCAGCCGCGCCCGGTGGTCCGCTGCATGCCCAACACCCCGGCGCTGCTGCGCCAGGGCGCCAGCGGGCTGTACGCCAACGCGCAGGTCAGCGCCGCGCAACGCGAGCAGGCCGGGCAGTTGCTGTCTGCGGTAGGCATCGCCCTGTGGCTGGACGACGAAGCGCAGATCGACGCGGTGACCGCGGTGTCGGGCAGCGGCCCGGCGTATTTCTTCCTGCTGATGCAGGCCATGACCGACGCCGGCGAGAAGCTCGGCCTGTCCCGCGAGACAGCCTCGCGCCTGACCCTGCAGACCGCCCTCGGTGCGGCACAGATGGCGCTGTCCAGCGAGGTCGAGCCGGCCGAACTGCGGCGCCGGGTGACTTCGCCCAACGGCACCACCGAGGCGGCGATCAAATCCTTCCAGGCCAACGGCTTCGAAGCACTGGTGGAGCAGGCCCTGAACGCCGCCAGCCAGCGCTCCGCCGAGCTGGCCGAACAGCTTGGCCAATAAGGAGTAGTCGATGATCGGCCTCAACACCGCTGCTATCTATATCCTCCAGACCCTCGGCAGCCTCTACCTGCTGATCGTGCTGCTGCGCTTCATCCTGCAACTGGTCCGCGCGGACTTCTACAACCCCCTCAGCCAGTTCATCGTGCGCGCCACCAAGCCGCTGCTGAACCCGCTGCGGCGGATCATCCCCGGCTTCGGCGGGATCGACCTGGCCTCGCTGGTGCTGGCGATCCTGATCCAGCTGGTGCTGATGATCCTGATCCTGATGCTGATGGGCTACGGCGTCGGCGGCTTCATCATGCAACTGCTGATCTGGTCGATCATCGCCGTCACCTCGCTGTTCCTGAAGGTGTTCTTCTTCGCCCTGATCATCAGCGTGATCCTTTCCTGGGTCGCCCCGGGCAGCTACAACCCCGGCGCGCAACTGGTGAACCAGATCTGCGAACCGCTGCTGATGCCGTTCCGCAAGCTCCTGCCGAACCTCGGCGGACTGGATCTCTCGCCGATCTTCGCGTTCCTCGCGCTGAAGCTGATCGACATGCTGGTGATCAACAACCTGGCGGCCATGACCGGCATGCCCCAGCAGTTGAGCATCTTCCTCTGAGCTTCTACCGCTGGGACGGCGAGGACCTGCTCCTCGATTGCCACCTGCAGCCCAAGGCGAGCCGCGACGAGTTCGCCGGGCTGCACGGCGAACGCCTGAAGATCCGCCTCACCGCACCGCCGGTGGAGGGCAAGGCCAACGCCCATCTGCTGGCCTTCCTCGGCAAGGCCTTCGGCGTGGCCAAGAGCCTGGTGAGTCTCGAAAGCGGCGAGCTGAACCGGCAGAAACGGGTGCGCATCCGCCGTCCGACCCGATTGCCGGAGGAACTGGGGATCGCCGCTCGACCCGCTTGACCGACCTTACGTGCAGGAATGTGAAGCAGGCCAATTGACGCTCCCCCGCTCCCCCGCATAATCCACGCCATCCTTCCCCCGCCGGTCCCGCGCCCTGGAGCCCCTGGATGAGCATGGAAAGACTCAGCCATCAAATCGACGCCTACGTCGCCTGGAAGCGCGAGCTGATGCGGGAAATCACCCGCTATCGCGGCTGGCTGGAGCGCAGCCGGCTGAACAGCCCGGCGGTCGAGGCCAAGCTCGAACGCGCCCTGCGCCAACTGCGCGCGGACCACATCACCCTGGCCTTCGTCGGCGAGTTCTCGCGTGGCAAGACCGAGCTGATCAACAGCCTGTTCTTCGCCGGCTACGGCCAGCGCATGCTGCCGTCCCACGCCGGGCGCACCACCATGTGCCCCACCGAGCTGTTCCACGATCCGCGCGCCGAGCACAGCTACATCCGCCTGCTGCCGATCGAGACGCGCCTGGCCGACGCCAGCGTCGCCCAGTTCAAGCGCGTGCCGCGCCACTGGGTGAACATTCCGCTGGACACCGGCGACCCGGAGGGCATGGCCCAGGCCTTCGCCCAGGTCGCCAAGACCAAGGCGCTGCCGGTGGAACAGGCGATCCAGCTCGGCTTCCATCCGGATGCCCTGGAAGCCGCCGACGAACCCGACCAGGTGCGCGTCCCGGCCTGGCGCCACGCCCTGGTCAACTTCGACCACCCGCTGCTGCGCCAGGGCCTGCGGATCCTCGACACGCCCGGCCTGAACGCCCTCGGCAGCGAGCCGGAGCTGACCCTGTCGATGCTGCCCAACGCCCAGGCGATCCTGTTCCTGCTGTCCGCCGACGCCGGTGTCACCGCCTCGGACATGGAAATCTGGCAGAAGTACATCCAGCCACTGCGCGAGGACGGCCACAGCAGCCTGTTCGCCGTGCTGAACAAGATCGACGTGCTCTGGGACGACCTTTCCGGCGAGCGCTTCGTACAGAACGCCATCCGCCTGATCCAGGACGGCACGGCCCGCCAGCTCGGCCTGCAGCGCGGCGACGTGCTGCCGCTATCGGCGAAGCAGGCGCTGCTGGCCAAGGTCCGCGGCGAACCGGCGCTGCTCGAACGCAGTCGCCTGGATCGGCTGGAAGCGCTGCTCTGCGAGCGCATCGTCGCGCAGAAGGAAGCACTCCTGGAGAACGCCGTGCTCGGCCAGGTCCTCGGCCTGCTGCACAACAGCCAGCATCTGCTGCGCCTGCGCCTGGAGAAGGTCGAGGAACAGCGCGCGCTGCTCGACGACAAGCAGCGCGACAGCGGCCAACTGCTGTTCGAACTGACCGCGAAGACCAAGGACGACCACGGCCGCCACCACCGCCGCCTGCTCAACCTGAAGACCAACCAGCGCCTGCTGCAGCACCAGGGCGCGACGCTGCGCGAGACGATCCGCAGCGAACGCATGGAACAGCACCTGCAGAAGGTGCGGCGCAACCTCAACGGCAGCCTGACCACGGTCGGCATCAACCAGGCGATCCTGGCGTTCTTCCGCGCGGTGGAGCACGACCTCGACAACCTCGAGCACGAGGCCGGCATGGCCAACCGCATGGTCGCCGCCATCTACCGCCGGCACAACGAGGAGAACCCGCTCTACGCCCTCGACGCGCCGCAGCTGCGGGTCCAGCGCTACCAGCGCGAACTGTTGCAGTTGAAGAAGAAGGGCGACCAGTTCCGCCTGCAGTTGAAGACCGTGCTTACCGAGCAACGCCTGCTGACCCGGCGCTTCTTCGCCACCCTGGTGCAGGAGGTGGTCGGCCTGCACCAGCGCCTGCGCGAGGAAACCGAGCGCTGGGCCAACGACGCGCTGATGCCGCTGATGCAGCACACCCTGGAAAACAAACAGTTGCTCGAAAGCCACATGCTCCGCCTCAAGGGCCTGGCCCAGGAGACCCAGCAGGTACGCCAGCGCAGCCAGGCCTTCGCCGGGTTCGCCGGGGAATTGCAGGAACAGTTGCGCGAAGCCGGCGACATCCTCCGCCAGTTGCGCCGCCCCTCGCCCCTGCAGCGCCAGGCCAAGGTGGTCAACCTGCCCGGCTCGCAGCGCGCCTGACCCCGCTCCCACGGCGCGCGCCAGCGCGCTTGCCGCTGGGGGCGACGCTCTTTAGACTGGCGCCCTCCTTTGTTCGAGAGCAGGGTCGATGCCCACAGTCTTCCCCGACGACTCCGTCGGTCTGGTCTCCCCCCAGACGCTGCACTTCAACGAACCGCTCGAGCTGACCAGCGGCAAGTCCCTGGCCGAGTACGACCTGGTGATCGAAACCTACGGCGAGCTGAATGCCACGCAGAGCAACGCGGTGCTGATCTGCCACGCCCTCTCCGGCCACCACCACGCCGCCGGCTACCACAGCGTCGACGAGCGCAAGCCGGGCTGGTGGGACAGTTGCATCGGTCCGGGCAAGCCGATCGACACCCGCAAGTTCTTCGTCGTCGCCCTCAACAACCTCGGCGGTTGCAACGGATCCAGCGGCCCCGCCAGCATCAATCCGGCGACCGGCAAGGTCTACGGCGCGGACTTCCCGATGGTCACGGTGGAAGACTGGGTGCATAGCCAGGCGCGCCTGGCAGACCGCCTCGGCATCCGCCAGTGGGCCGCGGTGGTCGGCGGCAGCCTCGGCGGCATGCAGGCGCTGCAATGGACCATCAGCTATCCCGAGCGCGTCCGTCACTGCCTGTGCATCGCCAGCGCGCCGAAGCTGTCGGCGCAGAACATCGCCTTCAACGAAGTCGCCCGGCAGGCGATTCTTTCCGACCCTGAGTTCCTCGGCGGCTACTTCCAGGAGCAGGGCGTGATTCCCAAGCGCGGCCTCAAGCTGGCGCGGATGGTCGGCCATATCACCTACCTGTCCGACGACGCCATGGGCGCCAAGTTCGGCCGTGTACTGAAGACCGAGAAGCTCAACTACGACCTGCACAGCGTCGAGTTCCAGGTCGAGAGCTACCTGCGCTACCAGGGCGAGGAGTTCTCCACCCGCTTCGACGCCAATACCTACCTGCTGATGACCAAGGCGCTGGACTACTTCGACCCCGCCGCCGCCCACGGCGACGACCTGGTGCGCACCCTGGAGGGCGTCGAGGCGGACTTCTGCCTGATGTCCTTCACCACCGACTGGCGTTTCTCGCCGGCCCGCTCGCGGGAAATCGTCGACGCCCTGATCGCGGCGAAAAAGAACGTCAGCTACCTGGAGATCGACGCCCCGCAAGGCCACGACGCCTTCCTCATGCCGATCCCCCGGTACCTGCAAGCCTTCAGCGGTTACATGAACCGCATCAGCGTGTGAGGACCCGATGCGCGCCGATCTCGAAATCATCCAGGAATGGATTCCCGCCGGCAGCCGCGTCCTCGACCTCGGCTGCGGCGACGGCGAACTCCTGGCCTGGCTGCGCGACCACAAGCAGGTCAGCGGCTACGGCCTGGAGATCGACCCCGACAACATCGCCCGTTGCATCGAAAACGGGGTGAACGTAATCGAGCAGGACCTCGACAAGGGCCTGGGCAACTTCGCCAGCGACAGCTTCGACGTGGTGGTGATGACCCAGGCGCTACAGGCCGTGCACTATCCGGACAAGATCCTCGAAGAGATGCTGCGGGTCGGCAAGACCTGCATCATCACCTTCCCCAACTTCGGCCACTGGCGCTGCCGCTGGTACCTGGCGCGCAACGGCCGGATGCCGGTCTCCGAGTTCCTGCCGTATACCTGGTACAACACGCCGAACATCCATTTCTGCACCTTCCAGGACTTCGAGCGCCTGTGCCGCCAGTTGCGCATGCGCGTGCTCGACCGTCTGGCCGTGGACCGTGACCACCGGCATGGCTGGGCCAGCCGGCTGTGGCCTAATCTATTGGGTGAGATTGGAATCTACCGGGTCACCGGACCCGGAGTGCAGACCCGCAACCTCGCCGTCTAGGAACGCGCCAGGCTGCGGGCCAGGGCCGGGCGCCCCTCCGCTCGTCCTCGGGAGAGCGCTGCCGAAGCCGGCCAAGGCCGCCGGCAGCAGACCATGGACAACGTCCATGCCACCTTTCAGGAGAAACCACCATGCGCCGCTTCACCGCTTTCGTCCTCGGCCTCTGCCTGAGCCTGCCGGTCCTCGCCGAGCAGGTGCAGCGCTTCGGCGACCTGGACGTCCACTACAACGTGTTCAACTCCAGCTTCCTCCAACCCAACGTGGCCAGCGCGGTCGGCCTGGTACGCAGCAAGGCGCAGGGCGTGATCAACGTGGTGCCGATGGAGAAAGGCAAGCCGGTGGAAGCCAGCGTGACCGGCTCGGCCAAGGACCTGACCGGCAAGGTCATTCCCCTGGAGTTCCGCCGGGTCAGCGAGGAAGGCGCCATCTACAACCTGGCGCAGTTCCCGATCAGCCAGCGCGAGACCCTGGTCTTCACCATCAAGGTCGAGGCCAAGGGCGAACCTGCGCAAACCTTCAGTTTCAACAAGGAAATCTTCCCGGACGAATGATCAAGCTCGAACAGCTGGTGCTGGCCAGCCACAATGCCGGCAAACTCAAGGAACTCCAGGCCATGCTCGGCGCCAGCGTGAAGGTGCGCTCGATCGGCGAGTTCAGCCAGGTGGAACCGGAGGAAACCGGTCTTTCCTTCGTCGAGAACGCCATCCTCAAGGCACGCAACGCCGCACACCTCTCCGGCCTGCCGGCGCTGGCCGACGACTCCGGGCTGGCGGTGGACTTCCTCGGCGGCGCGCCGGGCATCTACTCGGCGCGCTATGCCGACGGCCGGGGCGACGCGGCGAACAACGCCAAGCTGCTGGAGGCCATGAAGGATGTCCCGGACGCCGAGCGCGGCGCGCAGTTCGTCAGCGTGCTGGCGCTGGTGCGCCACGCCGACGACCCGCTGCCGATCCTCTGCGAGGGCATTTGGGAAGGCCGCATCCTCCGCGAAGCCCGCGGCGCCCACGGCTTCGGCTACGACCCGCTGTTCTGGGTGCCGGAACGCGACTGCTCCAGCGCCGAGCTGGCGCCCGAGGAGAAGAACCGCCTCAGCCACCGGGCCCGCGCCATGGCCCTGCTCAAGCAGCGCCTGGGTCTCTGAGCCGCAACCGCCGGCGCCGCCCCCGGGCGGCGTCGGCACGGCGTTTCGTCCGGCCGCCTTGGAGGTTGGCCGAACTCATGCCACGATAGCGCCCCGAAACCGCCGCCACCCCGCCCCGCCGTGACCCAAGCCGCCCCGTTCCAGCTCCCGCCCCTGGCCCTGTACGTGCATATCCCCTGGTGCGTGCGCAAGTGCCCGTATTGCGACTTCAACTCCCACGCCGCGGGCCCGGAGCTGCCCGAAGAGGCCTATGTCGACGCCCTGCTCGCCGACCTGGAGCAGGACCTGCGCCATGTCCACGGCCGGCGCCTGGGTTCGATCTTCTTCGGCGGCGGCACACCCAGCCTGTTCTCGGCCAAGGCGCTGGGCCGGCTACTGGAAGGCGTCGAACGCAAGGTCGGCTTCGCCGACGGCATCGAGATCACCCTGGAAGCCAATCCCGGCACCTTCGAACAGGTCAAGTTCGCCGACTACCGGCGCCTCGGCATCAATCGCCTGTCCATCGGCGTACAGAGCTTCCAGGCCGACAAGCTGCAGGCCCTGGGACGCATCCACGACGGCGACGAGGCAGTACGCGCCGCCGACATGGCGCGCCAGGCCGGCTTCGACAACTTCAACCTCGACCTGATGCACGGCCTGCCCGGGCAGAGCCTCGACGACGCCCTGGCCGACCTGCGCCAGGCCCTCGCCCTGGCCCCCACGCACCTCTCCTGGTACCAACTGACCATGGAGCCGAACACGGTGTTCTGGAGCCAGCCACCGGAGCTGCCCGAGGACGACATCCTCTGGGACATCCAGGAAGCCGGCCAGGCCCTGCTCGACGCGCACGGCTACCGCCAGTACGAGACCTCCGCCTACGCCCGCGACAGCCTGCGCGCCCGGCACAACCTGAACTACTGGAGCTTCGGCGACTTCCTCGGCATCGGCGCCGGCGCCCACGCCAAGCTGAGCGCGCCGGACGGACACATCGTGCGGACCTGGAAGACCCGCCTGCCGAAGGACTACCTCAACCCGCAAAAGGCCTTCCAGGCCGGCGAGCGCCCGCTGGAAGCGGCCGACCTGCCATTCGAATTCATGATGAACGTGCTGCGCCTGGTCGACGGCGTCCCCGCCGCGCTCTACCCGCAGCGCACCGGCCAGCCGCTGGCGGCGATCGCCGATGCCTGCGCCGCCGCGCGCGACGCCGGGCTGCTCGCCGACGACCCGCAGCGCCTGCGTCCCAACGAACGCGGCCAGCTGTTCCTCAACGACCTGCTGCAACATTTCCTGCCGTGACGACGGATGCACGCCCATCCGTGCCGGCAGGCAGGTAAACTCCGCCGACCGACACGCCGATTCGTTACAAGGAACCCTCGATGGATTACGCGCTGGACCTGATCGCCACCCTGTCGCGCTGGAGCCGCAGCCACCTGTCGGACATCTCCCTGGCCATCATGGCCACCCTGCTGGTGCTGTTCGGCCCGGCGATCAACGCCTGGGTACAGCAGCGCATCGGCAGCCTCAACTTCGTCTTCCGCACCCTGCTGTTCGTGCTGATCTGCGCGGTCGGCTACGGCCTGGCGATGGTCTTCGTCACCCCCTGGCTGGCCAAGGGCCTCGGCTACTTCAACAACTACACCCTGGCGCCCGTGCTCCTGCTAGTGTTCTTCGTGATCGGCATGATCGCCGATCGCAGCTGAGCCCCCGGTCTCCCGGCGGCCAGCGCCGTCCCCAAGAGCGTCATGGCCTCCGGGAGCCCGCATGAAACCGATCAAGCACCTCTATCTGCATTTCACCGACGGCCAGCGCCTGTCGCTGCGCTTCCCGCGCCAGCAGGACGACCCGGCCGAGGTCGCCCGCAGCATCCGCCAGCAACTGGACACGCCCTATCTCAGCGTCGAGGTCGACGGCGACCTGCTGCTGATTCCGCGGGACAGCATCAAGTACCTGCAGATCAGCCCGGCGCCGGCGCGCCTGGACGACGACGGCACGCTGCGCGGCGCCGAGCTGATCGTCTGAGGGCCGTCCGCCTCAGTTACCCTCCCGGCGCAGCGCCTGCGGGGTGAAGTCGCGCGGCCCGACCTGGACGCCGAAGTCGTACATCGGCTCGTTGTTGTCCAGCCCATCGACGAAGTAGCGGCCGCCCTTGAAGTCGTAGATCGCTTCCAGGGTGCTGGAGACCAGCGGCACATCGTAGTAGTTGATCGGATGGACCTCCTGGGCCCGGGTCAGCACGCCATCCTTGTCGTAGATGTCGGCGGCGAGGATCTGCCAGCTGTCTTCGTCGAGGTAGAAGCGGCGCTTGGCGTAGGGATGGCTGAAGCCCTTGCGCAGGGTCGCCTCGACCACCCAGACGCGATGTAGCTCGTAGCGCAGCAGGTCGGGATTGATGAAGCGGCTCTTGAGGATGTCGCCATAGGCGAGGCCCTTCTGGTGCACCGCGTAGCTGTTGTAAGGCACCAGCATCTCGCGCTTGCCGAGCAACGCCCACTCGTAGTGGTCCGGTGCGCCGTTGTAGACATCCACGGTGTCCGCCGTGGCCATGCCGTTGGTATCCGGCTGCAGGCTGTCGTAGGCCAGGGTCGGCAAGCGCCGCACGCGCCGCTCGCCACGGTTGAAGCGCCAGGCCTTGCGGATCGACAGCACCTGGTCGAGGGTTTCCTGCACCACCAGCGCCGAACCGGCCAGGCGCGCCGGCGCGACCACCTTGTACTTGTAGTAGAACAACGTGTTGTCGAGGTTCTCCGGGATCATCCCCTCGCGGCCATAGACGAAGTACAGGTAGCGGTCGAGCTTGAGCAGGTTGTAGCTGCCGTTGGCCAGCACCGCCGCCTGGTTGGTCTGCAGGTGCAGTTGCTCGCCGCGGTAGCGCATGATGTGGTTCCAGATCGCTTCCTGGCCGCTCTGCGGCAGGGGGAAGGGCACACCGGCGGCAGCGCCCTGCACGCCGTTGCCGTCGGCGATCAGCTCGGCGCGGCTGGCGTTGGCGCGGGTAGCGTCGTACAGGCGCTGCGGCAGGGATGCGCTGCGGCGGGTGGGGAAGACCCGCAGGTGGTAGTCCGGGTTGGCCTGCAGCAAGGCCTGGGTGCCCGGCGTCAGCAGCGCCTGGTAGGCGGCCATGTTGCGGCTGTCGACGACCAGGCGCGGACGATCGGCGGCGAACGGGTCGAGGTGATGCATGCCGGGCCGGTAGCCGGCCGGCGCCTGGGTGATGCCGCCGGTCCAGGGCGGGATGCTGCCATCGGCGTTGCCGGCCCGCTCCGCTCCCAGCGGGGTCAGGTCCTGGTCCAGGCGTGCGGCCTGGACTTCGTCTACCTTGGCCTGCGCCGCCCAGGCGCAACCGGCCCCGAGCAACAGGATGCCCAGTTTCTTCAACACAGCAGTCTCCTTTGCAGCCGGCCGAGCCGTGCCGCTCTTATTATTGGATCCGGCCGAAGCCGGGAAACGTGCAGCTTGAAGGTGAGGTCCGCCGGGTGTGCCCGGTCTGCTTGGAGTCCCGGCGCCGGTTCGGCGCCAGGGGTACGTCGCTGGTGCGGTGGGTCAGTCGATGCGCTCGAACTTGAGGTCCCAGACGCCATGTCCCAGGCGCTCCCCGCGCCGTTCGAACTTGGTCACCGGACGCTCTTGCGGGCGCGGTACGAAGCGGCCGTCTTCGGCCTGGTTGCGGTAGCCCGGCGCCGCGCTCATGACGTCCAGCATATGCTCGGCATAGGGCTCCCAGTCGGTGGCCATGTGCAGCACGCCGCCGACCTTCAGCTTGCGCCGCACCAGTTCGGCGAATTCCGGCTGGACGATCCGCCGCTTGTGGTGGCGCTTCTTGTGCCAGGGATCGGGGAAGAACAGCAGCAGCCGATCGAGGCTGGCGTCGGCCACGCAGTGGCGCAGCACTTCCAGCGCGTCGCAGCTATACACCCGCACGTTGCCCAGGCCCTGGGTCAGCAGGCCGTTGAGCAGCGCGCCGACGCCCGGCTTGTGCACCTCGACGCCGATGAAGTCGATGTCAGGCGCGGCGGCGGCCATTTCCAGGGTGGAATGGCCCATGCCGAAACCGATCTCGAAAGTCCGCGGCGCCTGGCGACCGAAGATCGCGTCGAAGTCCTGAACCTCATCGCTCAGTTCCAGGCCGAACTTCGGCCAGCCCAGGTCGAGGCCACGCTGCTGGCCTTCGGTCATGCGCCCGGCGCGCATCACGAAGCTCTTCACGGTGCGCATCGGCCGTGCTTCGTCGTGTTCCGCCAGGGAGTCCTGGGCCGGGGATTGCGGGGTATCGCTCATGGAAAAGAAAACCTTGCTAGAGACAGAAGGGCGGGCTGCCTGCCGGACGCTTCCCGCATCCGGCGGACAGCCCGCCCCAGGTAGTCGGTATCAGTCGATCAGGCCGTCCAGCGGCGACGAGGCGCTGGCATACAGCTTGCGCGGCATGCGTCCGGCCAGGTAGGCGAGGCGACCGGCGACGATCGCGTGCTTCATGGCCTCGGCCATCATCACCGGGTCCTTGGCATGGGCGATGGCGGTGTTCATCAGCACCGCCTCGCAACCCAGCTCCATGGCGATCGCTGCATCGGAAGCGGTGCCCACGCCGGCGTCGACCAGCACCGGGACCTTGGCTTCCTCGAGGATGATGCGCAGGTTGTAGGGGTTGCAGATGCCCAGGCCGGAGCCGATCAGGCCGGCCAGCGGCATCACCGCGATGCAGCCGATCTCGGCCAGCTGGCGGGCGATGATCGGGTCGTCGCTGGTGTACACCATCACGTCGAAGCCGTCCTTCACCAGTTGCTCGGCGGCCTTGAGGGTCTCGACGACGTTGGGGAACAGGGTCTTCTGGTCGGCGAGGACTTCCAGCTTGACCAGGTTGTGCCCGTCCAGCAGCTCGCGGGCCAGACGGCAGGTGCGCACGGCCTCGACCGCGTCATAGCAGCCGGCGGTGTTCGGCAGGATGGTGTAGCGATCCGGCGGGATCACATCCAGCAGGTTCGGCTCGTCGGGATTCTGCCCGATGTTGGTGCGCCGCACCGCCACCGTGACGATCTCCGCTCCGGAGGCCTCGATGGCCCGGCGGGTCTCGTCGAGGTCCTTGTACTTGCCGGTCCCCACCAGCAGGCGCGAGCCATAGGTACGGCCGGCGATGACGAAGGGGGTATCGGTACTGGATGCTTGGCTCATCGGATGACTCCTGGATGGAAAGGCTTGCGGGGCCGATGGAAGGGTTCGGGGGCCAGGCCTAGCCGCCGCCGATGGCGTGGACGATCTCCACGCGGTCGCCATCCTTGAGCGCGGTGCTGGCGTGCTGGCTGCGCGGCACGATATCCAGGTTCAGCTCGACGGCCACGCGGCGGCCGCCAAGCTCCAGGCGGGCCAGCAGGTCCGCGACGCTCTGCGCGTCGGGCAGCTCGAAGGGCTCGCCGTTCAGTTGAATCTGCATGGCTGGACGGTCACGAAAGTGAAAGGGAGCGGCATTCTAGCCCGATCCACCCCGATGACCAAGGCGCCTTGTCGACAAGTGCGCCGCCTGAGGCAACCGGTCTCAGGCGTTGCCCAGGCGCCAGGCGGCCAGCCCCAGGCACAGCCAGCCGGCGAGGAAGGAGACGCCGCCGAACGGGGTGACGATGCCGAGCTTGCCGATGCCACTTAGGGTCAGCAGGTAGAGGCTGCCGGAGAACAGCAGGATGCCCAGCGTGAACAGGCCACCCGCCGCGCTCACCAGGCGGCCGTCCAGGCGGGTGGCGAGCAGCGCCACGCCGAACAGCGCCAGGGCATGGATCAACTGGTAGTGCACGCCGGTCTGGAATACCGCCAGGTACTCGGCGCTCAGCTGCTTCTTCAGGCCGTGGGCGGCGAACGCCCCGAGGGCCACGCCGGTGAAACCGAAAAATGCCGCCAACAACAGGAAGGGACGAAGCATGGACAAGACTCCGGTGATAGCATCCAGCCCGCTATAATGGCCGCCCCCTTCTTCCAAGCCAAGCCGCGCATGTTGCGATCCCTGTTCCGCCGCCTGTTCAAGTACCTGCTCTGGTTCATGGCCGCCAGCGTCGTGCTGGTCGCGGTCCTGCGCTGGGTGCCGCCACCGGGGACCATGGTCATGGTCGAACGCAAGGTCGGCTCCTGGGTCGACGGCCAGCCCATCGACCTGCAGCGCGACTGGCGCTCCTGGGAGCAGTTGCCGGACAGCCTGAAGGTCGCGGTGATCGCCGGCGAGGACCAGCACTTCGCCGAGCACCACGGCTTCGACCTGCCGGCCATCCAGCAGGCCCTCGCGCACAACGAGCGCGGCGGCAGTATCCGCGGCGCCAGTACGCTCAGCCAGCAGGTGGCGAAGAACGTCTTCCTCTGGTCCGGGCGCAGTTGGCTGCGCAAGGGCCTGGAGGCCTGGTTCACCCTGCTGATCGAGACGCTCTGGACCAAGCAACGGATTCTCGAGGTCTACCTGAACAGCGCCGAATGGGGCCCGGGCGTCTTCGGCGCGCAGGCTGCGGCACGCTATCACTTCGGCCTCGACGCCGAGCGCCTGAGCCGCACCCAGGCCAGCCAGCTCGCCGCGGTGCTGCCCAGCCCGCTGAAATGGAGCGCGGCCAAGCCGGGCCCCTACGTGCGCCAGCGCGCGGCCTGGATTCGCCAGCAGATGTGGCAGTTGGGCGGCGACGACTACCTGCTGCGCCTGGAGCGCTGAAAGCTCAACGCGGCGGTTTTTCCAGGGCCTGGCGCGGCACCGCGAGCATCAGTCGCAAGTCGTCGTCCGGCAGGTGCGCGGTCAGGCCCAGTTGCGGATAGACCCAGGCCTCGCCCTGGGCCAGTTGCAGGCGCAGGCGCGGCTGGCCGAGACTGGCCAGCAGCCGCTCGGCACCGACCCTGCCTTCGGGAATCATGCTCAGCGCCACGATCGGCTTGTCGCCCAACTGTCCTTCCAGCCCGGCGCTCAATGGCTGCGGCGCGCTGCCAGGCTGCAACGCGGATGCCCGCTGCAGGCTCAGTTGCTCCTCGGCGCTCAGGCCCAGCTCGCCTTCCACCTGCCAGGGGCCGCCGTCGCCCAGCAGGCGGCCACGGAAGGCCAGGCGCACGCCATCCAGGCGCGGGTCCACCCACAGCTCGCCATCCACCGCGTCGTGCAGCTGGCGCAGGGTCAGGGCGTTGTCCGCCAACGGCGCCAGCACCTGCTCCTGCCAGTCGGCCAGCCACGGCAACGGCCGTGCCGGTTCCGGCGTACGGACCAGCCAGGCGCCGACGACGAAGGTCAGGACCGCCAGCGACAGGTAGAACAGCCAGCGGGTATTGCGCGGCATGGGATTCCTCCGGGCAGAAAAAAACCGCACCCTTGCGGGGTGCGGTTTTCGCGAGGCGCGGTGATCAGGCGAGAATCCGCCCTTTCAGCTTGCTCATGGCGTTCTTTTCCAGCTGCCGGATACGCTCGGCGGAGACGTTGTACTTTTCCGCCAGGTCATGCAGCGTGGCCTTCTCCTCGGACAGCCAGCGCTGCTGGAGAATGTCGCGGCTGCGCTCGTCGAGGCCTTCCAGCGCCTCGTGCAGATTGGCGCTGGAGCTGTCGCTCCAGTCGGCGTCTTCCAACTGGCGCGCCGGGTCGTAGCGGTGGTCTTCGAGGTAATGCGCCGGCGACTGGTAGGCGCTCTCGTCGTCCGCGTCAGCGGCCGGGTCGAACGCCATGTCCTGGCCGGTCAGGCGGCTTTCCATCTCGCGCACTTCGCGGGGCTCGACCCCCAGGCTCTCGGCGACGCGATGGACTTCCTCGTTGTTCAACCAGGCCAGGCGCTTCTTCTGGCTGCGCAGGTTGAAGAACAGCTTGCGCTGCGCCTTGGTGGTGGCGACCTTGACGATCCGCCAGTTGCGCAGGATGAACTCGTGGATCTCCGCCTTGATCCAGTGCACGGCGAAGGACACCAGGCGAACGCCCATTTCCGGGTTGAAACGCTTCACGGCCTTCATCAGGCCGACGTTGCCTTCCTGGATCAGGTCGGCCTGGGCCAGGCCGTACCCCGAATAACTCTTGGCGATATGAACAACGAAGCGCAGGTGCGCCAACACCATCTGCCGCGCCGCTTCCAGGTCTTGCTGATAGAAGAGGCGTTCGGCCAGTTCACGCTCCTGTTCCGGCGACAACAGCGGAATGCTGTTCACCGAGTGCACGTAGGCTTCCAGGTTTGCGCCTGGAACCAAGGCATGTACAGGTTGCAAAGAAGTGGTCATGCGAATCCTCCGATTCACGAAACTCGCGCAGTGTAGCACTCGGATATCTGACTGCAAGCGGGTGTATAAGTTCCTTTACAGCGACCCGCCGGCCGGTCGTGATTCCCCTGTCCTCAGCGCGGCGCCAGCTCGCGCAGGTGGCGGGCCACGGCCAGCCAGGCGCCGACCCAGCCAAGCAGCACCGCGCCGACGGTGAGCGACAGGCCGTCGTCCAGCGGCACGCCCTGCAGGCCGAAGTCGCTGCCGTACAGCCCTGAAAGGTTGACCACCGAACCGTTCAGCCAGTTCAGCGAATAGGCCAGCAGCGCCCAGGACAGGATGCCCGCGCCCAGGCCGTACAACGCGCCCATGTACAGGAATGGCCGGCGCACGTAACCGTCCGTCCCGCCGACCAGCTTGATCACCTCGATTTCGTTACGGCGATTTTCGATGTGCAGGCGGATGGTGTTGCCCACCACCAGCAAGAGGGTCAGCACCAGCAGGATGGTCAGGCCGAAGACGAAGCGTTCGCCGAGCTTGAGGATCGCGCTCAGGCGCTCGACCCATACCAGGTCGAGCTGCGCCTGCTGCACATGAGGCAGCTCCGCGAGCTGCTGGCGCAGCGCTTCCAGGCCGGCCCGGTCGATCTGCTTGGGCGTGACCGAGATCACTGGCGGCAGCGGGTTCTCCGGCAGCTCCTTGAGCGCTTCGCCCAGGCCGGACTGTTCCTGCAATTCGCTGAGCGCCTGCTCGCGGCTGATCAGTTGGGCCTCGATCACGTCCGGCAGGCGTTCGATCTGCTCGCGCAGGTCCTGGCCCTGGTTTTCGCTGGTCTTCAGGTCGAGGAACAGGGAGATCTGCGCGGCGCGCTGCCAGGAGCCGCCGAGCCGTTCGACATTGTTCAGCAGCAGCGAGAGGCCCATCGGCAGGCTCAGGGTGATACCCATCACCAGGCAGGTGAAGAAGCTGCCGAACGGGTGGCCGAACAACCGGCGCAGGCTGTCCACCAGGCTGGCGCGATGGCTTTCCAGGTAGGCGCTGAACGAGCCGCTCCAGTCGGTCTGTTCCTGGCTCGGTTTCTCGCGGGTCTTGCGTTCCGGTGCGCCCTCTTCGGGGCCACGGGGAAGATCGTTGGCGCTCATCAGGCCTCGTCCTCACGGTCAGCGATGATCCGGCCACGCTGCAGGGTCAGCATGCGATGGCGCATACGGGCGATCAGGGCCAGGTCGTGGCTGGCGATCAGTACGGTGGTGCCCAGGCGATTGATATCCTCGAACACGCCCATGATTTCCGAGGCGAGTCGCGGGTCGAGGTTGCCGGTGGGTTCGTCCGCCAGCAGCAGGGCCGGCTGGTGGACGATGGCGCGGGCAATGCCGACCCGCTGCTGCTGGCCGGTGGAAAGGTCGGAAGGCAACGCCTCGCCCTTTTCCTTCAGGTTCACCCGCTCCAGGGCCGAGGCCACGCGCTTGGCGATCTCCGGCTTGGGCATGCCGAGGATCTGCAGCGGCAGGGCGATGTTGTCCGCCACCGTACGATCGGTGAGCAGTTGGTGGTTCTGGAACACCACGCCGATCTGCCGGCGCAGGAAAGGGATCTGCGCGGTAGTGATGCGCCCCAGGTCCTGGCCGCCGAGCAACAGCTTGCCGCTGGTCGGTCGCTCCATCGCCAGGATGAGGCGCAGCAGGGTGCTCTTGCCGGCGCCGGAGTGGCCGGTGACGAAGAGGATCTCGCCACGGTGCACGCGGAAGGACACCTCGTGCAGGCCTACGTGGCCGTTGGGATAGCGTTTGCCGACCTGCTCGAAGCGGATCATGCGTTCTCCCGCTCTGCGAAGAGTGCCTGGACGAAGGCGTCGGCCTCGAAGGTACGGAGATCGTCGATCCCCTCGCCGACACCGATATAGCGGATCGGCAGGCCGAACTGCTTGGCCAGGGCGAAGATCACCCCGCCCTTGGCGGTGCCGTCCAGTTTGGTCAGGGCCAGGCCGGTCAGCTCCACCGCGAGGTTGAACTGCTTGGCCTGGTTGATGGCGTTCTGCCCGGTGCCGGCGTCGAGCACCAGCAGGACCTCATGGGGCGCCGTCTCGTCCAGCTTGCCGATCACCCGGCGCACCTTCTTCAGCTCCTCCATCAGGTTGTCCTTGGTATGCAGGCGTCCGGCGGTATCGGCGATCAGCACGTCGATGCCGCGGGCCTTGGCGGCCTGCACCGCGTCGAAGATCACCGAGGCGGAGTCGGCGCCGGTGTGCTGGGCGATCACCGGGATGCGGTTGCGCTCGCCCCAGACCTGCAACTGCTCCACGGCGGCGGCGCGGAAGGTGTCGCCGGCGGCCAGCATGACCTTCTTGCCCTCGAGTTGCAGCTTCTTCGCCAGCTTGCCGATGGTGGTGGTCTTGCCCACGCCGTTCACCCCGACCACCAGGATCACATAGGGCTCGCGCGCGACGTCGACCTGCAACGGCTGCTCCACCGGGCGCAGCAGGCTGGCCAGCTCTTCCTGCAGCGCCTTGTACAGCGCGCCGCTGTCGGCCAGCTCCTTGCGCGCCACGCGCTTGGTCAGGTTCTGCACGATCAGGGTGGTGGCCTCGACGCCGACGTCGGCGGTCAGCAGGCGCGTCTCGATGTCGTCGAGCAGGTCGTCGTCGATTTCCTTGCGGCCGAGGAACAGGCTGGCCATGCCTTCGCCGATGCTGGCGCTGGTCTTGGACAGTCCCTGCCGGAGGCGGGCGAAGAAGCCCGGCCTGGTCGCCGGCTCGCTGACTGCCGGAGCGGCGGCCAGCGGCGCAACGGGCTCGGGCTCGGGCTCGGGCTCGGGCTCGGGCTCGGGCTCGGCAGCCAGGATAGGCTCGGGTTGCGCGACGGGCGCCTCGGACCGGGGCGAATGCTCCTCGGCCGACGCTGGCTCGTCACCGGCGAGCGGCGCTTCGGCAACCGGCGCCGGCGCCGGCGGCTCGGCCGGCTCGGCCGGCTCGGCAGCGGAGGGCTGCTGCCGACCTGGCTGTTCTGTCAGGGATTGCGCTACGTCATCGGCGGGCGCGCGCTGCTCGGCGGCCGCTGTCTCGGAGACCGGCTCGACAGGCTGATCGGCAGGCTGCTCGCCGGCTTGCGGCTTTTTCCGCCACCAGCCGAACAGACCTTTCTTTTCCCCGCCCTGCGGGGCCTTCTTGTCGTCGTTGGAACCAAACATGAATGCTTGTATCTCAAGGGAGCGGCACGGGACGTGGCCGCCCGGAAAACGGATGGGTATCCTAGCATCTCCTCGCCCGACGGGGCTAAGGGTCCTGCCCCGCAGTGACCTGAGACCCCGGTGGCGGCACGAAAGGTCCAGATCACCATGAAAACCCCAGCTCGCCGCCGCGTCGGCCTGCTCCTAGCCAGCCTTTGTCTCCCGCTTTTCGCCCAGGCGGCGGAAACCCAGCCCACCCACGAGTTCAGCCTCGACAACGGCCTGAAGGTCATAGTGCGTGAAGACCACCGCGCCCCGGTGGTGGTTTCCCAGCTCTGGTACAGGATCGGCTCCAGCTACGAGACACCCGGGCTCACCGGCCTGTCCCACGCCCTCGAACACATGATGTTCAAGGGCAGCCGCAAGCTCGGCCCGGGCGAAGCCTCGCGGGTGCTGCGCGACCTGGGTGCGGAAGAGAACGCCTTCACCACCGACGACTACACCGCCTATTACCAGGTCCTGGCCCGCGACCGCCTGCCGGTGGCGCTGGAGATGGAAGCCGACCGCATGGCCCACCTGAGCCTGCCGGCCGACCAGTTCAAGAGCGAGATCGAGGTGATCAAGGAGGAGCGCCGCCTGCGCACCGACGACAATCCCAACGCCCTCGCCTTCGAGCGCTTCAAGGCCGCCGCCTACCCGGCCAGCGGCTACCACACCCCGACCATCGGCTGGATGGCCGACCTGCAGCGCATGACCATCGACGACCTGCGCCACTGGTACGAATCCTGGTACGCGCCGAACAACGCCACCCTGGTAGTGGTCGGCGACGTCACCGCCGACGAGGTCAAGACCCTCGCCAAGCGCTACTTCGGCGAGATCCCCTGGCGCCAGCTGCCGCCGGCGCGCAAGCCGCTGGAACTGGCCGAGCCCGGCGAGCGCCGGCTCAAGCTGTACGTACGCACCCAGCTGCCGAACCTGATCATGGGCTTCAATGTGCCCAGCCTGGGCAGCAGCGAGAACCCTCGCGAAGTCAACGCCCTGCGCCTGATCGGCGCGCTGCTCGATGGCGGCTACAGCGCCCGCCTGGCCTCGCGCCTGGAGCGCGGCGAGGAGCTGGTCGCCGGCGCCTCCACCTACTATGACGCGTTCAACCGCGGCGACAGCCTGTTCGTCCTCTCGGCCACGCCGAACGTGCAGAAGGGCAAGACCCTCGAGCAGGTCGAGGCCGGTCTGTGGAAGCAGCTCGATGACCTCAAGCAGAACCCGCCCAGCGCCGCGGAGATCGAGCGCGTGCGCGCGCAGATGATCGCCGGGATGGTCTACGAGAAGGACTCCATCGCCGCCCAGGCCAGCAGCATCGGCCAGTTGGAAAGCGTCGGCCTGTCCTGGAAGCTGATCGACCAGGACCTGGAGGCCCTCAAGGCAGTGACTCCGGACGATATCCAGAAAGCCGCCCGCACCTATTTCACCCCGTCGCGCCTGACCCTGGCGCAAGTGCTGCCTGTGAAGGCCGAGGAAAAGGAGGCCCGTCATGAGTGAGCGCACAGGGCTGCGTTATGGCCTGCTCGGCCTGATCGTCATTGCGTTGCTGGCCGCGCTGGCCTATTTCGTCGCGCGTCCCACCCAGACCCCGGCGGCGGCCCATGCCGCGGCGGTCGAGGAAAACCAGTTGCAGTCGCTGAAGGACGTCGCCAAGCAGCCGCCGGTCCATCGCAAGCTGGACATCCAGGAATGGAAGACCGCCGAAGGTGCCAAGGTGCTGTTCGTCGAAGCCCATGAACTGCCGATGTTCGACCTGCGCCTGACCTTCGCCGCCGGCAGCAGCCAGGACGCCGGCACCCCCGGCCTGTCGATGCTGACCAACGCCATGCTCAACGAAGGCGTGCCGGGCAAGGACACCACTGCCATCGCCGCCGGCTTCGAGGACCTCGGCGCCTCGTTCAGCAACGGCTCCTACCGCGACATGGCGGTGGCCGGCCTGCGCAGCCTGTCCGACGCCGACAAGCGGACCCAGGCGCTGAAGCTGTTCGAACAGGTGATCGGCCAGCCGACCTTCCCCGAGGACGCCCTGGCACGCATCAAGAACCAGGTCCTGGCCGGTTTCGAGTACCAGAAGCAGAACCCCGGCAAGCTGGCCGGGCTGGAGCTGTTCAAGCGCCTCTATGGCGAGCATCCCTACGCGCACTCCAGCGACGGCGACGAAAAGTCCGTTCCACCGATCAGCCGCGAACAATTGCAGGCGTTCCACAAGAAAGCCTACGCCGCCGGCAACGTGGTCATCGCGCTGGTCGGCGACCTCTCGCGGCAGGAGGCCGAAGCGATCGCCGCAGAAGTCTCCAAGGCGCTGCCCCAGGGCCCGGCGCTGGCCAAGACCGCCCAGCCGGAAACGCCCAAGCCCGGCCTGACGCACATCGACTTCCCCTCCGAGCAGACCCACCTGATGCTCGCCCAGCTTGGCATCGACCGCCAGGATCCCGACTACGCGGCGCTCTACCTGGGCAACCAGATCCTCGGCGGCGGCGGCTTCGGCACCCGCCTGATGGACCAGGTGCGAGAAAAGCGCGGCCTGACCTACGGCATCTATTCCGGCTTCACCGCCATGCAGGCACGCGGTCCGTTCATGATCAACTTCCAGACCCGCGCCGAACTCAGCGAAGGTGCGCTGAAGCTGGTCCAGGACATCGTCCGCGACTACCTGGCCAACGGCCCGACCCAGAAGGAGCTGGACGACGCCAAGCGCGAACTGGCCGGCAGCTTCCCGCTGTCCACCGCGAGCAACGCCGACATCGTCGGCCAGCTCGGCGCCATCGGTTTCTACGGCCTGCCGCTGGACTACCTGGAAAGCTTCCTCAAGCAGGTCGAGGGACTCAGCGTCGAACAGGTCAGGACCGCCATGGCCAAACACCTGGACGCCGACGCCTTCGTCATCGTCAGCGCCGGCCCGAGCGTGCCGCAGAAACCCCTGCCGCCGCCCACCGCCAAGCCGGCCCAGCAACCCAGCGGCGTTCCGGAGCATTGATGAGCAAACCTACTGCGAAAGCCCCCGGCCGCCACGGCGGCCAGGGACAGCTGCGGATCATCGGCGGCGAATGGCGCAGCCGGCGTTTCGTCTTTCCCGACGGGCCCGGCCTGCGACCGACCCCGGACCGGGTCCGCGAGACCCTGTTCAACTGGCTGGCACCCTATGTCGAAGGCGCGCGGGTGCTCGATCCCTTCGCCGGCAGCGGCGCGCTGTTCCTCGAGGCGTTGTCGCGCGGCGCCCGCGAGGGGCTGGCCCTGGATACCAACGGCGAAGCGGTGGCGGCCCTGCGCAACCACCTCGACGCGCTCAAGTGCGGCACCGCCCAACTGGTCCTCGGCGATGCCGTGCGCTACCTGGGAAACCAGGCCCCGAGCGCCTTCGACCTGGTGTTCCTCGACCCGCCGTTCCATCAGAACCTGCTGCAGGACGCCTGCCGCCTGCTCGAAACCCGCGGCTGGCTGAACCCCGACGCCTGGATCTATACCGAGAGCGAGAGCGTCCCCTCGTCCCTCGGCCTGCCCGGAAACTGGCGGCTGCACCGGGAAAAGAAAGCCGGCAACGTACATTACGCGCTCTGGCAGCGGGGAGCCTGAGGATGAGCCCGGCTTCCGCGAGCATTCGCCAACGCCTGCTGGCGCTTGGCGAGCCTTGCGCGGCGCAACCCGCCGCCGACTGGCAGGGCGATATCGCCCTGCCCGCCGAGCTGGAGCGTTTCTACCACGAGGTCGGCCCGCTCGACTGCACCCTGGAGAGTGCCGGCAACCCATTTTTCCTGCCGTCCCTGGCCCGCCTCTGGCAGCGCCAGGCCGGCTATCGCTGGCACGGCATCAGCGGCGAGCGCCTGTCGGGCTGGCAGGACGACTGGCTGGTGGTGGCCGACCAGGGCGCCGACCCGTTCATCCTCGAGACCGGCAGCGGGCGCATACTCTTCGACCTGCATGGCGGCAGGGGCTGGGACCCGGCCCCGTGCTTCGACGACCTGTGGCAGATGGCGGCCAGCCTGGCCTGCTTCGGCGAGGTCTGGAGCGGCGCCGGCGAGGACATCCTGCTGGACGACTGCAGCGTCGCGCCCCGCTATCGGCAGCAGCTCGTCGACGAACTGCAACCGATCCTCGGTTCGCGCCAGCGGGCGGAGGACCTCGCCGACGAGTTCGGCTGGTAAGCTGGTGACCACACCACCACCGCCCATGACCTGCGCATGACCGCGTCCCCGACCTTCCAGCCCGCCTGGTGGCTGCCCAATCCGCACCTGCAGACCCTGTGGAGCCCGTTCTTCCGCCGCGGGCCGACCCTGGAACGGCAGCGCGAACGCCTGTGGCTGGCCGATGGCGACTTCATCGACCTCGACTGGGCCGGCCCGCACGATGCCGAAACCCCGCTGGTGCTGGCACTGCACGGCCTCACCGGGTCATCCTCGTCACACTACATCCTCGGTCTGCAGCGCGCCCTGCTGGAGCGCGGCTGGGCCAGCGTGGCGCTGAACTGGCGCGGTTGCTCGGGGGAGCCGAACCGCCTGCCGCGCGGCTACCATTCCGGGGTCAGCGACGACCTCGCCGAGGTGGTCGCGCACCTGCGCGCCAGGCGCCCGCAAGCGCCGCTGTACGCGGTCGGCTATTCGCTGGGCGGCAACGTGCTGCTCAAGTACCTGGGCGAAACCGCTGGGGACTGCCCGCTGCTCGGCGGCGTCGCGGTGTCGGTGCCGTTCCGCCTGGACGAGTGCGCCGACCGCATCGGCCTGGGCTTTTCCCGGGTCTACCAGGCGCACTTCATGAAGGCCATGCTGGCCTACGTGCAGGACAAGCAGCGGCTGTTCGGCGAGCAGGGCCAGGCGGAAGGCCTGGCCGCCCTGCAACGCCTCGGTCCGCTGGAGGGCATGCGCACCTTCTGGGACTTCGACGGCCGGGTCACCGCGCCGCTGCACGGCTTCGCCGACGCCAGGGATTACTATCGGCGCGCGTCCAGCCGCTACTACCTGCCGGACATCCGCACACCGAGCCTGATCATCCATTCCAGCGACGACCCCTTCGTGTTCGCCCGCAGCCTGCCCGATCGCAGCGAACTGGCACCCTGCACCGAGCTGGAACTGCACGCCCGCGGCGGTCACGTCGGCTTCGTCGACGGCTCTCCGCGCCAGCCCACCTACTACCTGGAACGACGCATCCCCGACTGGCTGGAGGCCCGCCTGCGGCAGCACTGAGCTGGCCGGCGTCCGGCGACGGGCGGCAGAATAGGAACAGGCTGAAGGAAAAAGGGGGGCGAATGGAACTGACGCTGCGGCACAACCCGATGCTCGACGACGCCGACTGCGAGGCGATCCTGGCGATCCACGCGGCGGTCGGCTGGGACCGGCGCATGCCGCCTGCCGAGCTACGCACGCTGTACCAGCATTCCGGCTATTCCCTGCTGGCCGAACGCGACGGCCGCCTGGTCGGCCTGCTGCGCGCCGAGGAAGAAACGCCGATTCGCGTCTGGCTGGCGGAAATCGCCGTGCTGCCCGGCGCACAGCGCAGCGGCGTCGGCGCAGCCCTGCTGCGGCGCTTCGCCGAGGATCACCGCGGCGCCTACCTGTTCACCGACGCCACCCTCGGTACCGAAGCCTTCTTCCGCCGCCACGGCATCCACATCCAGCAGGTGCTGGAGAAAACCCTGCGCGATCAGAGCGGCACGTAGAGCCGCTCGGAAATCCCGTCCACCGCATCCTGGGCCTGCGCCTCGATGTGCCCGCTCTCCAGCGCCAGCACCTGGTAGATGCCGCGACGCAGTTGCGCCTCGCTGAGGTCGCCGTCGAGATCGAGGGTGGTGCAGAGGAAGCGCACCCAGGAGGTGAGGATGATCCAGGCGTTGAGGGTCAGGGCCTCCAGCTGGGTCTCGTTCATCCGCAGGATGCCGGCCTCGGTGAAGCCTCGGTAGATCGCCTTGGCGTTGACCAGGCAACGCTGGGCGAAGGCGCGGTAGCGCGCCGCCAGCTCCGGGTCGCTTTCCAGCAGGTGCTCGAGGTCGCGGTGGAGGAAGCGGTAGCGCCACATCGCGGCCAGTAGCGCTTCCAGGTAGAAGGTCTTGTCGTCCACCGTCAGACCCCGCCCTTCGGGCAGGCGCAGGAAACTCTCGACGTGGCTTTCGTACTCGGCGAACAGCTCGGCGATGATCGCCTGCTTGTTCGGGTAGTGGTAGTAGAGGTTCCCAGGCGATATACCCAGGTGGGTGGCGATATGGTTGGTGGTGACGCTGCGCTCGCCCTGGGCGTTGAACAGTTCCAGGCTGGCCTGGGCGATGCGATCGCGGGTCTTGATGCGTGGTGCCATGGGGACGACGGGCTCGTTCGGGTAACAGTGCGGGGCGCGCCCCGCCGTGACAGCGTAGAAGGTACACAAAGCTGGCCGCCCGGGTCAGCCCCCGGGGTGGCGGCCGGCGACCGGCCCGCCTTTCGTTGGGTACGCAAGCGCCGGGCTGGCAGGCATGCTGTTTGACACTTTAGAGTATTTACTCTAGAAATCCAGCGACGCAGCGAAATTCATCGGACCGACCCAGGTCCGCCATAACGACAGACGCGCGGCCACGCAGCCGCCCACGCTTCGCCGAGGAGCCAGCCCATGGTCGCCGATATCGCCTACCTGCAGCAGAGCCAGCAGGAAATCAACCAGCTCGAAGCCCTCTTCGCCCGCCAGCGCGCCGCCTACCTGGCGCAGCCGATGCCCGACGCCACGCAGCGCGTGCAGTGGCTGAAGGCCCTGCGCGAGCTGCTGTTCAAGGAACAGCAGGCACTGATCGAGGCCATCGACCGGGACTTCAGCGCGCGCTCCGCCGACGAGACCCTGCTCGCCGAGATCATGCCCAGCCTGCACGGCATCCACTACGCCGCCAAGCGCGTGAAGAAATGGATGAAGCCCGCGCGCCGCGCGGTCGGCCTGCAATTCCAGCCGGCCTCGGCCCAGGTGGTGTACCAGCCGCTGGGCGTGGTCGGGGTGATCGTGCCTTGGAACTATCCGCTGTTCCTCTCCATCGGCCCGCTGACCGGGGCCCTCGCCGCCGGCAACCGGGTGATGATCAAGATGAGCGAGTCGACCCCGGCCACCGGGCGCCTGCTCAAGGACCTGCTGGCGCGGATCTTCCCCGAGGACCAGGTCGCCGTGGTGCTAGGCGAGGTAGACGTCGGCGTGGCCTTTTCCAAGCTGCCGTTCGACCACCTGCTGTTCACCGGCGCCACCAGCGTCGGCAAGCACGTGATGCGCGCCGCCGCCGAGAACCTGACCCCGGTCACCCTGGAGCTGGGCGGCAAGTCGCCGGCGATCGTCTCCGACAGCGTGCCGATGAAGGACGCCGCCGAGCGGATCGCCTTCGGCAAGAGCCTCAACGCCGGGCAGACCTGCGTCGCGCCCGACTACGTGCTGGTACCGAGCCGGCGCGTCGAGGAATTCGTCAGTCAGTACAAGGAGGTGGTCCAGGGCTTCTTCCCGCGTCTTTCGGACAACCCCGACTACACCGCGATCATCAACGAGCGCCAGCTCGGCCGCCTCCGGGGCTATCTCGACGACGCCCGCGAGAAGGGCGCGACCCTCGTCCCGCTGTTCGCCGAAGGCCAGCAACGGCGCCTGCCGCAGACGCTGCTGCTGAACGTCAGCGACGACATGAAAGTGATGCAGGAGGAAATCTTCGGCCCGCTGCTGCCGGTGATCCCCTACGAGCGCCTGGAAGACGCCCTGGCCTACGTCAACCAGCGCCCGCGACCGCTGGCCCTGTACTACTTCGGCTACGACAAGGCGCAGCAGCAGCGCGTGCTGCACGAGACCCACTCAGGCGGTGTGTGTCTGAACGACACCCTGCTGCATGTCGCCCAGGACGACATCCCGTTCGGTGGCGTCGGTCCCTCCGGCATGGGCCACTACCATGGCCACGAAGGCTTCCTCACCTTCAGCAAGGCCAAGGGCGTGTTCAGCAAGCCGCGCTTCAACGCCGCGCGAATGATCTACCCGCCCTACGGCAAGTCGATCCAGAAGCTCGTCTACAAGCTGTTCGTGCGCTGAACCGGGGCGCGTGCGGCGCCCCCTCATTCCTACGCTGCAGGTGACATAACAACAATGAGCGACACCACTCTCGAAAGCGCCGGCCTGTCCCGACGCAGCCTGATGAAAGTCGGCCTGATCGGCGGCGCCTTCCTCGCCACCGCGGGCGTCACCGCCAGCCTCACCGGCTGTTCGGCGGAGAAACCGGCGAGCGGCCTGGAAAAGGTCCGCGAATCCGACCTGCCGTTCCTCCGTGCGCTGCTGCCGGTGATGCTGCTCGGCGCGGTTTCCGCCGAGCAGATGCCGAAAGCCGTGGAGGGCGCGATCCAGAGCCTCGACCACAACCTGGCGCGGCTCTCCCCGGAGATGTTCAAGCTCACCCAGCAACTCTTCGACGTGCTCGCCCTGCCGCTCACCCGTGGCCCGCTGACCGGTATCTGGGGCAGTTGGGAGAACGCCAGCGGCGACGACGTGCGGGCATTCCTTTCGCGCTGGGAAAACAGCTTCATCGGCCTGTTGCGGATGGGCCACAGTTCGCTGATGCAACTGGCGATGATGGCCTGGTACGCCCGCCCCGAGGCGTGGGCCCATTGTGGCTACCCCGGACCGCCGAAGATCGCTTGAGCCGCCCCCGGAACAATACGAAGAGCCCGAAGCCGCCTAGCCTGAGAGTGCATTCATGCCTGTACCCGATCTGTTCGCCGAGGGCCTCGCCCGCGGCTGGAAAACCTACAACGGCTCGCGCCTGGACGACGACCTGGAGCTGGAGGCCGACGTGGTCGTGGTCGGCACCGGCGCCGGCGGCGGCACCACCGCGGAAATCCTCAGCGCCGCCGGCCTGAAGGTGCTGCTGGTGGAAGAGGGCCCGCTGAAGACCAGCAGCGATTTCAAGATGCAGGAGGCCGACGCCTACCCCGAGCTGTACCAGGAAGGCATCGGCCGGATGAGCAAGGACGGCGCCATCACCATCCTCCAGGGCCGCGCCGTGGGCGGCACCACCCTGATCAACTGGACCAGCAGCTTCCGCACCCCGGAACCGACCCTGCAGCACTGGGCCCAGGTCTACGGGGTCAAGGGCCACTGCGCGGAGGACATGGCGCCCTGGTTCGAGAAAATGGAGCAGCGCCTGCACGTGGCGCCCTGGGCGCTGCCGCCAAATGCCAACAACGACGTGATCCGCCTGGGCTGCGAGAAGCTCGGCTATCACTGGAAGGTCATCCCGCGCAACGTCCTCGGTTGCTGGAACCTCGGCTACTGCGGCATGGGCTGCCCGGTCAACGCCAAGCAGTCGATGCTGGTCACCACCATCCCGGCGACCCTCGACAAGGGTGGCGAGCTGCTCTACCTGGCGCGCGCCAACCGGCTGCTGCTGGACGGCGACAAGGTGACGGGCCTCGAATGCCTGGGCATGGATGAGCGCTGCGTGGCGCCCAACGGCCGCCGGATCAGGGTCCGGGCCAGGCACTACGTGCTCTCCGGCGGCGGCATCAACACCCCGGCGATTCTTCTCCGCTCGAAGGCGCCTGATCCGAGCCAGCGGGTCGGCAAGCGCACCTTCCTGCACACGGTGAATTTCAGCGCGGGACTGTTCGACCGGGTGATCAACCCCTTCTACGGCGCACCGCAGTCGATCTACTCCGACCATTTCCAATGGGACGACGGCGTCACCGGACGCATGTCCTACAAACTGGAGGTGCCGCCGCTGCAACCGTCGCTGGCCTCGGTGCTGCTCGGCGGCTTCGGCAGCGACAACGCCCTGCGCATGGAACAGCTACCGCATACCAACATGATGCTCGCCCTGCTCCGCGACGGCTTCCACCCGGACAGCGCGGAGGGCTCGGTCGGCCTGCGCGGCGACGACACCCCGGTGCTCGACTACCGGATGACCGACTACACCTGGGACGGTATCCGCCGTGCCTTCCATACCATGGCGGAGATCCAGTTCGCTGCCGGCGCCCGGGAAGTGCGGCCGGTGCACAGCGACGCGCGTAGCGCGAAGAACCTGCAGGAGGCGCGCGGGATCATCGACGGCCTGCGCCTGGAGATCTACCGCACGCGCCTGGGCAGCGCCCACGTCATGGGCGGCTGCGCCATGGGCGAAGACCCGGCCGTGGCGGTGGCCGACAGCCTCGGCCGCCATCACCACCTGCAGAACCTGTCGATCCACGACGGCTCGCTGTTCCCCACCAGCATCGGCGCCAACCCGCAGCTCTCGGTCTACGGTCTTACCGCGCAACTGGCCAGCGCGCTGGCCGAACGCCTGGCCAGGGCCTGAACCGCCGCCGGGCCGGCCGCGCGCCGCGGCAGCCGGCCCGGCGCCATCAGACCTATGGGCTAAGGCCGATGGCCCGTGCGTCTTGGCCGCACGGGCATCCCTGCGCTACCATCCGATTCCCTTACGAAACCCTGCCAGGACGTAGCGATGAACCGAGTGCTGTACCCAGGCACCTTCGATCCCATCACCAAGGGTCACGGCGATCTGATCGAACGTGCTTCACGGCTTTTCGACCATGTGATCATCGCGGTCGCCGCCAGCCCCAAGAAGAACCCCCTGTTCAGCCTGGAACAGCGGGTGGCGCTGGCCCAGGAGGTCACCAAGCACCTGCCGAACGTCGAGGTGGTGGGCTTCTCCACCCTGCTGGCGCACTTCGTCAAGGAGCAGAAGGCGAATGTCTTCCTCCGCGGCCTGCGCGCGGTTTCCGACTTCGAGTACGAGTTCCAGTTGGCCAACATGAACCGCCAGCTCGCCCCCGACGTGGAAAGCATGTTCCTCACCCCGTCGGAGAAGTATTCCTTCATTTCCTCGACGCTGGTCCGGGAAATCGCCGCTCTCGGCGGGGATATCAGCAAGTTCGTGCATCCGGCCGTGGCAGACGCCCTGGCGGAACGTTTCAAGCGCTGATCCGCGTCTCTTCGCCGGCCTCCCGTCGGCGCCCCGCGTGCACTGCGGGCGCCGATGCGGCACAATTCCGCTATTCCCGTTACCGATGCCGTGGCTGTCCGTCGCGGTTGGAGTTGTTAGATGTCCCTGAAAATCACTGACGATTGCATCAATTGCGACGTCTGCGAACCCGAATGCCCGAACGGCGCGATCTCGCAAGGCGAAGAAATCTATGTGATCGATCCCAATCTCTGCACCGAGTGCGTCGGCCACTACGACGAGCCGCAGTGCCAGCAGGTCTGTCCGGTGGACTGCATTCCCCTCGACGACGCCAATGTCGAGAGCAAGGACCAGTTGATGGAGAAATACCGGAAGATCACCGGCAAGGCCTGATCCCCGCCGGCGCCTGTCCTTCAGGGACGGTTCGCGCCCCGTCCGACGCGCTTTTGGCTATCCTTGGCAATCCAGTCTGAGGCGTTCGCGGTCCCGTCCCGCGAACGCCGCTGAACAGTGAGCCGCCATGTCCTTCCTGAACCTGCCCGTCCGTACCCTGGTCGCCGCCTGCGGCCTGTCCCTGCTCAGCCTCGCGGCGCATGCCGACAGCTTTCGCGGCGACGCCCACGCACCGCAGCAGGCCGCCGTCGCCACGCCGCATCCGGCCGCGACCGTCGCCGGCCTGGAAACCCTGGCCAATGGCGGCAACGCCTTCGACGCCGCGGCGGCCATCGCCGCTGCCCTGGCGGTAGCCGAGCCTTACGGCTCGGGACTCGGCGGCGGTGGATTCTTCCTTCTGCGCCAGGCCGGCGCGCAGCCGACCTATCGCTTCCTCGACGCCCGCGAGCGCGCGCCGAAGGCCGCCTACGCCGACATGTACCGGCGCAACGGCAAGGTCGACCCCAGGCTGTCCGTCGACGGCCCGCTGGCGGCGGCGATCCCCGGCTTGCCGGCGGCGCTGGTCGAATTGAGCGGCCGCTACGGACGCAAGCCCCTGGCCGACAACCTGGTGCCGGCGATCCGCCTGGCGGTGGATGGCGTATCCGTCGACCGGGTCTACCGCGACCGCGTCGCCATGCGCCTGGAAGCGATGCGCAAGGACCCGGAAACCGCGCGGATCTTCCTCGACAAGGGCGGAATCCC
Organism: Pseudomonas sp. KBN12P06040; assembly: GCF_037574965.1. NCBI lineage: Bacteria > Pseudomonadati > Pseudomonadota > Gammaproteobacteria > Pseudomonadales > Pseudomonadaceae > Pseudomonas > Pseudomonas sp. KBN12P06040. Next base: position 448,128 of record NZ_JBBELS010000001.1, on the reverse strand, counting down.
CGACGAATGGAACCTGCTCCGCCAACCGCAGTTGGCACGTACCCTGGAACGCCTCGGGCGCTACGGGCGGATCGGCTTCTACGAAGGCGAGACAGCGGACAAGCTGCTCACCGGGGTCCGCGCCGGCGGCGGCATCTGGAGCGCCGCCGACCTGCGCGACTACCGGGTGATCGAACGCCGCCCGCTGGAGGTGAAGCTGGCCAACGGCCGCGAACTGATCAGCGCACCGCCGCCCTCGGCCGGCGGCGTGGCCCTGGCACAGAGCCTGCAGATGCTGGAACAGCTGCCGTGGCAGAAGGCCGAGCCGGTACAGCGCGCCCATTACGTGCTGGAGGTCCTGCGCCGTGCCTACCGCGATCGAGGCCTGCTCGGCGACCCGGACTTCGTCGCCAACCCGCTGCCCAGCTTGCTGGCGCCGGACTACCTGAAGCGCCTTGCCGCCGGCATCGACCCGCGCCGCGCCACGCCCAGCTCGGCGCTGCCGGAGGCGCCGGCCTGGCGCGAAGGCGACCACACCACCCACTTCGCGGTGATCGATGCCCAGGGCAACGCGGTGGCCGCCACCCTCTCGGTGAACCTGCCGTTCGGCGCCGCCTTCACCGTTCCCGGTACCGGCGTGGTGCTGAACAACGAGATGGACGATTTCGCCGCCGACACCCAGGGCGCCAACAGCTACGGCCTGGCCGGCAGCCAGGCGAACGCGGTGGCGGCCGGCAAGCGCCCGCTATCGAGCATGAGCCCGAGCTTCCTGGAAAGCCCGACCGACTTCGCCGCCTTCGGCACCCCTGGCGGCAGCCGTATCCCGAGCATGGTGCTGATCTCCATGCTGCAGTACTTCGACGGTCGCCCGGTCGGCCAATGGGTCGCCGCGCCGCGCTACCACCACCAGTACAAGCCGGACGTCGTCGAGTACGAACCGCGCGCCTTCAGCGATGCCGAGGCCGCCGAACTGCGCCGGCGCGGCTATCAGCTCAAACGCCTGGAGCGCAGCTACGGCAACCAGCAGGTGCTCTACTGGGACAAGCGCAGCGGCCGCGTCGACGCCGCCAGCGACCCGCGCGGGATCGGTTATTCGGCGTTTTCCCCGGAGATGCAGGCACAGCCCCAGGCGCACTGAACCCCAGGAGAGCGGCGAAACGAGAGACAGCGCTCAAAAACGCGGATACCAGCGATCGATAATGGCCTTTTGACATCCATCCATGCTAGCTTGCGCGCCGCCGCGCAGGCGGCTCACACGGATACTGGATAATCAAAAGCAAGGAAACCCGATGTCGCTGTTTCGTCCCCTCCTGATCGCCTCCACCCTCGCCCTCGCCAGCGGTTGCGCCAGCGGCCTCAACTCGCAGCAGACGGCCGAACTTGAGTATTACGAAGCCCGCAACCTGGCGGTCATCGAGAAATCCCCCGGCACCGGCGCGGCCCTCGGCCTGCTCCCCGGCGGCGGCTCCTTCTACGGCCGTTCCTACGGACTCGGAGTGGTCAACCTGCTGTTCTGGCCGCTGTCGATCCTCTGGGACCCGGTGAGCGGCTACGACGCATCCCAGCGCATCAACTACACCGCGACCCGGGTGCACCTGGAGAAGCTGCGCCAGCGCGACTTCGACGAACTGCAACGGCTGGCCGACAACGGCGCATTGGACGGCGCCACGCTGGCGCGGAAGCGCCAGGACGTGGAAACGAAATACCGCTACACCCCCTGAACAAGAAAAAGCCGATCGATGACCGGCCGGGTCCTCCTCGACCGACAGGGCGCCCCGGCCCACGCGTAGACGTCTCGCCGACGAGTCCGGCTGGCAATCCAGGCGGCGGGCCTCACTGGCTCGCCGCTTCAGCCGCCTGTTGCGCATCCTCCGCACTGGCTTCCACCGCCTCCGGTTCAGACGAGGCGCCCTCCATGCCTCGGCCGGAGTGCCGGCGATCGGCGACACCGGAGCAGTCGGCGACGCCGGACAGCTCTCCATCCAGCGCAGCGTGAATCCAGTTTTCCAGGCGGGTGTACCAGGCTGCGTTCGCGGCGCTCTCCAGCCAGGCGATGGCATCCGCATCCTGCTGCTGTGCGGCCTTTTCCAGCCAGAGCCGTGCTTGCAGCTTGTTCATCCCGGCACCGGAACCGTTCCAGTAGGCCTCGCCCACCTTGAACTGGGCACGGGCATCTCCCTGGGTCGCAGCCTTGCAGAACCACTGGAAGGCCTTTTCCCGGCTGCCGGCATAACGGTCCAGCAGGGCGGCTTCCTCGTCTGAAGTGGCGGAATAGACGCCTTGCGAGTCGTCCAGGTAGAACCATCCCAGATTGGTTTCGGCGTCTTCGCTACCGCTGGCCGCCGCGCGTTCGAACCAGGTCCCGGCCTTCACCCGGTCCTGGTCGACCCCTTCGCCTCTCCAGTAGAGAACGCCCATTTCATTCTGGGCGGCGGCATCCCCCTGCTCCGCGGCCTTCCGGAACCAGCGTGCCGCCTCGGTCTTGTCCTGTGGCCCGCCGTCACCATCGCGATAGAGCATGGCCAGTTGGATCTGCGCGCGGACCACCCCCGCAGCGGCCGCCTTGCCCCACCATTCGCGCGCGCTGGCGTAGTTCTGTTGCTGGTAGAAGTAGGCGCCGAAATCGAACAGCGCCTGCGGCTCCCCCGTCTCGGCGGCCTGGCGGAGGCGGGTGAATTCGGCGAACAGTTCATCGCCGCGCTTGTCGCCCTGCTCGGCCTTGGACTGCTCCTTGGCGAGGTCGGACACCGCGTCCTCCGCCCAGGCGAACGAGGGTACGGCAAGAGCAAGGACGGACAGGAACACCCACTGACTGAACATACGCGAAATCCTTATCTTGGTTGAGCCGGTCGGCCACCCCTGGTCGACCTTGTGACCTTGCTGGTCAGCAGGACACTGTCACCATCGGAGAGTCCGATCAAGTGCCGCGAACGGTCCGTGCGGAACATCTGTCATCGGCCGATGCGGCGCTATAGCTGCCGCCTGCCGTGGCGGAAGAAAAGACTTAGCCCAATCTCCGTGCCCCCTGCAATGCATCGAGAAAACAAAAAGCCGGTCGATGACCGGCTTTTTTTCATTCCGTTGGAAACTCAGCTTTCGTCGTGGTTATAGCCGCTGGTGGTGCAGCCCAGGCAACGGACGAAGGCTTCCTTGCCCGGATCGACCACCAGCGCCTGGCCGGCCTTGCCGACGCTGCCGCTGGCCGCGGTGAACGGCAGGCTGACCACGAAGGCCACCGCCCCGACGGCCGTGGCGGCGATCAGGAAGGGACGGGCGATGAGCAGATCGCCGATCATGGCGTACGCGGGGGGCGCTTCGACGGTGTACATCGGGTCGCCGCTGGCGTTTTCCTGCACGGCATCCGCCAGCGCGGGCATGGACGAGAGCCCGGTGGTCAGCGCCAGCACGAGCGCGGTGGTGCGAAACAGGTTCATGGAGGCGGTCCTTTCTGGTTTTTGGTTGGGCAGATATCGCCTAACTATAACAGCGCTGCGGGTAGTGCCAGCGTGACCGCCTTCAATCGCCGAGGAATGCGTAGTGCGGCTTTTTCGGGATGAACGGCCGGTAGAAGCCAATCAGGCTGCACAGGTCGGCGTCCTCGTTGCCGGTCGGCCAGAAGGGTTCGCCGATGACGATCCGCCGGTTCTCGTAGTCCAGCGCCGCCGGCACCACCGGCACGCCGGCGCCACGGGCGATGTGGTAGAAGCCCATGCGCCAGCGGTCGACCTTCTTGCGCGTGCCTTCCGGAGCGATGATCAGCATGAACTCACGGTGCTCGCGGAAGGCCTGGATCGCCTGGTCCACGGTATTCAGCTTCAGGTGGCGCTGGATCGGGATACCGCCCCAGCGCCGCATCAGGCCGCCCAGCGGGCCGTTGAACAGGGTGTGCTTGCCGAACCAGCGGGCGTTCAGGCGCAGGACGAACTTGGCGGCGAGGAAGGCCACGAAGTCCCAGTTCGAGGTGTGGTGGGCGCCGATCACCACGAACTTGTCGAGCGCGGGCAATTGGCCCTCGATCTTCCAGCCGGAGAGTTTCAGCATGGCATGGCCGAGCGACTCGACCAGGGTGTTGCGAGGCAGGTAATTGCCGGACATCGTGCACCTTTCTTATGGCAGGCCGCTCACCGTGGCGGCCCTTCTTGTGGCGGTAGAGTATGCGCGGCGCGGCGCTTCAGCGTTGGCAGCGCGGGCAGTACACGCTGGCGCGCTGGCCTAGGCGGATCTCGCGCAGGGTGCTGCCGCAGACCTTGCAGAACTCCCCGCCACGGCCATAGACGAACAATTCCTGCTGGAAGTAACCGGGCTGGCCGTCGCCGCCGACGAAATCGCGCAGGGTGGTGCCGCCGCGCTCGATGGCGATCGCCAGGATCCGCTTGATCTCCTCCGCCAGGCGCAGGTAGCGCGCCTTGGAGATGCTCCCGGCGGGCTTGCGCGGATCGATGCCGGCGGCGAACAGCGCTTCGCTGGCGTAGATGTTGCCGACCCCGACCACCACCGCGTTGTCCATGATGAACGGCTTGACCGCCATGCTCCGCCCGCGCGACAGCTCGAACAGACGCTGGCCGGCGAAAGCGTCGGTCAGCGGTTCCGGGCCGAGGTTGCGCAGCAGCTCGTGTTCCAGTGGCGCCAGGCTCCAGAGCATGGCGCCGAAGCGCCGCGGATCGGTGTAGCGCAGGGCCATGCCCGAGGCCAACTCGATGTCGACGTGCTCGTGGCGACTGGCCGGGGTGCCGCTCTCCACCAGCCTCAGGCTGCCGGACATGCCCAGGTGGCTGATCAGCGTACCGGCCTCGGCGCCCAGCAGCAGGTACTTGGCGCGGCGCTCGACGCTGACGATGCGTTGTCCGGAGAGGCGCACGTCCAGGTCTTCGGGGATCGGCCAGCGCAGGCGCCGCTCGCGCACGATCACGCGCTCGACGCGCTGGCCTTCGAGGTAGGGGGCGATGCCCCGGCGGGTGGTTTCGACTTCGGGTAGTTCGGGCATGGCGGCAGCAATCCGGTTGACCGCGGCACCTTAGCAGGAAGCGCCGCGGCGCGGCCAGTCAGTAGCTGCCCTGGCCGACGCCCAGCTCGAGAATCGAGCCCTTGAGGTTCTCGAAGTCGTAGTCGGTGAGCCCGACGTAGTCCAGCACCAGCGCGCCGATGCTGTTCCACTCGTGGTCTTCCGGCTGGTTGCCGAGAATCCGGTGCGAGCCGCAGATGTGCTCGGCCATCTTCAGGATCGCCAGCAGGTTCTTCAGCTGGGTGTCGCGGGCCGACTCGTCGCCGAAGATCGACAGCGCGTTGTGGTGGTTGGCAATCGCCTCGCAGACGTGCTCCGGCAGGCGCCAGGAACGCGCGGTGTAGTAGCCGACCACCGCATGGTTGGTGTTCAGCACGCGGTTCTCGGTGTCCACCACCCGGCGCTCGTCGCTGGCGGCGGCATAGGCCTCCTCCAGCACCGCCATATAGTGCGGGAAGCGCTTGAGCATCAGCGGAATGCCGCAGTTGTGGAACAGGCCGAGGGCGTAGGCTTCGTCCACCGACTCGTAGCCGACCCGCTTGGCCAGGCTCAGGCAGCTCATGGCCACGTCCTGGGCGGTGTCCCAGAAACGGTTGAGGGTGACGATGGTGTCGTCGCTCATCTCGCCCTTGATCGACTGGGCGTTGATCAGGTTGATCACCGAACGACTGCCCAGCAGGTTCACCGCGCGCTGGATCGAAGTGATGCGGTTGGCCAGGCCGAAGAACGGCGAGTTCACCAGTTTCAGGAGGGCGCCGGAAAGGCCCGGGTCCTGGCTGATCAGCCTGGCGATGTTCTTCAGGTCCGGATTGGGCATGACCTGCTCCATCTGCAGGTCGACCATGATCTGGGGTTGCGGCGGCACGCTGATGCCTTGCAGGGCCTGGCGGATCTGCTCGGCGGTGAGTTCTTGGACCATGAGGGCGGGGGCGAAAGTTGACGGTGTGCGCAGTTTACCCGGAGAACCCCGCCATGGGGCGGGCTTCTGCCGGAAAAGCGGCGCCAGGCAACGGGCATGGAACTTTTCCCGCAGCCGCCAGGGTCGGAATGAATACCCCCATCCGATATCGGGAGACACGCCATGACCCAATCCCTGCACGGCAAGGTCGTCGCCGCCCTGGTGACCGACGGTTTCGAACAGGTCGAACTGACCGGTCCGAAAAAAGCGCTGGAAGACGCCGGCGCCACGGTAAGGATTCTTTCCGACAAGGCCGGCGAGGTGCGCGGCTGGAACCATCACCAGCCAGCCGACGCCTTCCGCGTCGACGGCACCTTCGAAGACGCCAGCCTGGACGACTACGACGCCCTGCTGCTGCCCGGCGGGGTGATCAATTCCGACCAGATCCGCAGCCTGGCCAAGGCCCAGGAACTGGCGATCCGCGCCGAACAGGCGAGCAAGCCGGTGGCGGTGATCTGCCACGGCGCCTGGCTGCTGATCTCCGCCGGCCTGGTGCAGGGTCGTACCCTGACCAGTTGGCCGTCGCTCAAGGACGACATCAACAACGCCGGCGGCCACTGGGTGGACCAGGAGGTAGCGGTGGACGGCAAGCTGGTGAGCAGCCGCAAACCCGAAGACATCCCGGCCTTCAACCGTCGATTCATCGAAATCCTCGCCGGCTGAACGGCCCGCGTTCGCGCAGCGGCGAATCCCGTCGCTGCGCTATAATCGCGCTCTTTTGCCGGAGCCTTTCCCATGACCCTGCCCAGCTTGCGTCTCAAAGCCAACGCCGAGCGCCGCCTGCGCGCCGGCCACCTGTGGGTCTACAGCAACGAGGTGGATGTCGCCGCGACGCCGCTGAATGCCTTCGCCGCCGGCGACCAGGCGGTGCTGGAAATGGCCAACGGCAAGCCGCTGGGCATCGTCGCGCTGAGCCCGAACAATCTCATCTGCGGCCGCCTCATTTCCCGTGATACCAAGCACGTTCTCGACAAATCGCTGCTGGTTCATCGCATCAACATCGCCCTCAGCCTGCGCGAGCGGCTTTTCGACAAGCCGTTCTACCGGCTGGTCTACGGCGATTCCGACCTGCTGCCCGGCCTGGTGGTCGATCGCTTCGGCGACGTGCTGGTGGTGCAACTGGCGTCCGCGGCCATGGAACTGCGCAAGGACGAGGTGCTCGCTGCCCTGCTGCAGGTGCTCAAGCCCGCCGCCGTGCTCTGGAAGAACGACTCCAGCGCGCGCGACGCCGAGGGCCTGGAGCGCTACGTGGCCAACGCCTACGGCGAAGTGCCGGAGTGGGTCGCGCTGGAAGAGAACGGCGTGAAGTTCGAGGCGCCGGTGCTGGCCGGGCAGAAGACCGGCTGGTTCTACGACCACCGCATGAACCGCGCGCGCCTGGCGCCCTACGTGCAGGGCAAGCGGGTCCTCGACCTGTTCAGCTATATCGGTGGCTGGGGCATCCAGGCCGCCGCCTTCGGCGCCAGCGAAGTGATGTGCGTGGACGCGTCCGCCTTCGCCCTCGACGGCGTCGAGCGCAACGCGGCGCTGAACGGCGTGGCGGAGAAGGTCGCCTGCGTCGAGGGCGACGTGTTCGAGGCCCTGCGCGAGCTGAAGGCCGCCGACGAACGCTTCGACGTGGTGATCGCCGACCCGCCGGCCTTCATCAAGCGCAAGAAGGACCTGAAGAACGGCGAGGCCGCCTACCGCCGTCTCAACGAACAGGCCATGCGCCTGCTGAGCAAGGACGGCATCCTGGTCAGCGCCTCCTGCTCGATGCACCTGCCCGAGGACGACCTGCAGAACATCCTGATCGGCAGCGCCCGCCATCTCGACCGCAACATCCAGCTGCTCGAGCGCGGCGGCCAGGGCCCCGACCATCCGGTGCACCTGGCGATCGCGGAAACCCGCTACATCAAGAGCCTGATCTGCCGGCTGCTGCCCAACGGCTGAGCCCGTCCCGGCGGATGAGCGCCTGCGTTCATCCGCCCTACGGCCACCGCCTCTCGCGGCGCGACGGGCGGCGCAAGAGGCCAACCCTGGTCGCGACGCGCCGCTCCGCCGACCGCCAGCCTTCCCCATTCGCCCGCTCTGGGCTTAGAATCCGGGCATTCCTCGCCAATCATCCCCCGGCGGGCAGTGAGCCCAGGCCGTCGCCAATGGTGACCCCATTCAGACCCCGGCCAACTCCGTACACTCGGCTATTCCCCGTTTGCATCCGGTTCCTTCGACGCTCACGATACAGTCATAACCCGAACCTGATTAGCCGCAGGAAATCGTCATGCCCGATTACCGCTCGAAAACCTCCACCCACGGCCGCAACATGGCCGGCGCCCGCGCCCTCTGGCGCGCCACCGGGATGAAGGACGAAGACTTCAAAAAGCCGATCATCGCCATCGCCAACTCCTTCACCCAGTTCGTGCCCGGCCACGTGCACCTGAAGGACCTCGGCCAACTGGTCGCCCGCGAGATCGAGAAGGCCGGCGGCGTGGCCAAGGAATTCAACACCATCGCCGTCGACGACGGCATCGCCATGGGCCACGACGGCATGCTCTATTCGCTGCCGAGCCGGGAGATCATCGCCGACTCCGTGGAATACATGGTCAACGCCCACTGCGCCGACGCCATCGTCTGCATCTCCAACTGCGACAAGATCACCCCCGGCATGCTGATGGCCGCGCTGCGCCTGAACATCCCGGTAGTGTTCGTCTCCGGCGGGCCGATGGAAGCCGGCAAGACCAAGCTGGCCAGCCACGGCCTGGACCTGGTCGATGCCATGGTGGTGGCCGCCGACGACTCCTGCTCCGACGAGAAGGTCGCCGAGTACGAGCGCAGCGCCTGCCCGACCTGCGGCTCCTGCTCCGGCATGTTCACCGCCAACTCGATGAACTGCCTGACCGAGGCGCTCGGCCTGTCGCTGCCGGGCAACGGCTCGACCCTGGCCACCCACGCCGACCGCGAGCAACTGTTCCTGCGCGCCGGGCGCCTGGCCGTGGAACTCTGCCAGCGCTACTACGGCGAAGGCGACGACAGCGTGCTGCCGCGCAACATCGCCAACTTCAAGGCCTTCGAGAACGCCATGACCCTGGACATCGCCATGGGCGGCTCGACCAATACCATCCTGCACCTGCTGGCCGCCGCCCAGGAGGCCGAGGTGCCGTTCGACCTGCGCGACATCGACCGCCTGTCGCGCAAGGTGCCGCAACTGTGCAAGGTGGCGCCGAACATCCAGAAGTACCACATGGAAGACGTGCATCGCGCCGGCGGCATCTTCTCCATCCTCGGCGAACTGGCCCGCGGTGGCCTGCTGCACACCGACGTCCCCACCGTGCACAGCCCGAGCATGGCCGACGCCATCGCCCAGTGGGACATCACCCAGACCCGCGACGAAGCCGTGCACACCTTCTTCAAGGCCGGTCCGGCGGGCATCCCGACCCAGACCGCGTTCAGCCAGAACACCCGCTGGCCGAGCCTGGACGACGACCGCGCCGAGGGCTGCATCCGCAGCGTCGAGCATGCCTATTCCAAGGAAGGCGGGCTGGCCGTGCTCTACGGCAACATCGCTCTCGACGGCTGCGTGGTGAAGACCGCCGGGGTCGACGAGTCGATCCACGTGTTCGAAGGCAGCGCGAAGATCTTCGAAAGCCAGGACGCCGCGGTGAAAGGCATCCTCGGCGACGAGGTGAAGGCCGGCGACATCGTGATCATCCGCTACGAAGGACCGAAGGGCGGGCCGGGCATGCAGGAAATGCTCTATCCGACCAGCTACCTGAAGTCCAAGGGCCTGGGCAAGCAGTGCGCCCTGCTCACCGACGGACGCTTCTCCGGCGGCACCTCGGGCCTGTCCATCGGCCACGCCTCCCCGGAAGCCGCCGCCGGCGGCGCCATCGGCCTGGTGCAGGACGGCGACAAGGTGCTGATCGACATTCCCAATCGCTCGATCAACCTGCTGGTCAGCGACGAAGAACTCGCCGCACGCCGCGCCGAACAGGACAAGAAGGGCTGGAAGCCGGCCGCGCCGCGTGCCCGCCGCGTCAGCACCGCGCTCAAGGCCTACGCCCTGCTCGCCACCAGCGCCGACAAGGGCGCGGTACGCAACAAGGCACTGCTGGACGGCTGAATCGTCCCGCGACGAAAAAAGCCCGGTCCCGCGCCGGGCTTTTTCATTCACGCGTGCGCGCGCCGAATGGCGGATAATCGCAAGCGGTCATTCGCCCTACCGCTCACCCACGCTCCAACCGTAGGGCGCATACGCCACCGGCGTTATCCGCCGACATGCGGCGCAGCCAGGCCTGGGCGAGACCGTGTTCGCCCAGTAAAATCGCGCTCTTTTTCCCCGGACCGCCACCATGAGTTCCCTGCAAAGCCCGTCGGACGCCAGCGCCCGCAACGACCTGGTCTATGGCCTGGACGACCGTCCCAGCGCTCCCATCGCCCTGCTCGCCGCCCTCCAGCACCTGCTGGCGATCATCGTGCCGATCGTTACCCCCGGCCTGCTGATCTGCCAGGCGCTGGGCGTATCGCCGCGCGACACCAATCTGATCGTGTCGATGTCGCTGGTGATTTCCGGCATCGCCACCTTCGTCCAGTGCAAGCGCTTCGGCCCGTTCGGCGCCGGACTGTTGATCGTCCAGGGCACCAGCTTCAACTTCGTCGGCCCGCTGATCGCCGGCGGGGCGCTGATGGTCAAGCAGGGTACGCCGGTGGAAAGCGTGATGGCGGCGATCTTCGGCGTGGTCATCGCCGGCTCCTTCGTCGAGATGGGCATCTCGCGCATACTGCCGTTCGTCAAGCGGCTGATCACCCCGCTGGTGACCGGCATCGTCGTGCTGATGATCGGCCTGACCCTGATCAAGGTCGGCCTGATCAGCATGGGTGGCGGCTTCTCGGCGATGTCCAACGGCACCTTCGCCAACGGCGAGAACCTGCTGCTGTCCGGCGTGGTGCTGGGCATCATCGTGGTGCTCAATCGCATCCCGGTGGTATGGATGCGCAGTTGCGCCATCGTCATCGCCCTGGCCGTCGGCTACGCGCTGGCCGGCTACCTCGGCCGCCTGGACTTCACCGGCATGCACCAGGCCGAGCTGTTCCAGGTACCGACCCCGCTGCACTTCGGCCTGGACTTCTCCTGGCCGCTGTTCATCCCGATGCTGGTGATCTACCTGGTCACTTCCCTGGAAGCCATCGGCGACGTCACCGCCACCAGCAAGGTGTCGAAGCAGCCGGTGGAAGGCCCGCTGTGGATGCAGCGGATCAAGGGCGGCGTGCTGGTCAACGGCGCCAACTCGTTCCTCGCCGGTATCTTCAATACCTTCCCCAGCTCGGTGTTCGCCCAGAACAACGGGGTGATCCAGCTCACCGGAGTGGCCAGCCGCTACGTCGGCCTATGGATCGCCGCCATGCTGGTCCTGCTCGGCCTGTTCCCGAGCGTCGCCGGCGTCATCCAGGCGGTGCCGGAACCGGTACTGGGCGGCGCGGCGATGGTGATGTTCGGCGCGGTGGCCGCTTCGGGCATCAACATCCTCGCCGGCATCCAGCTGGACCGCCGCGCCCTGCTGATCATCGCCGTGTCCCTGGCCCTCGGCCTGGGCGTTTCGCAGGTGCCGGAGTTCCTCGCGCACATGCCCGCGGCGCTGCGCAACGTGCTGGAGTCCGGGGTCGCCACCGGCGGCATCTGCGCCCTGCTGCTGAACTGGTTCCTGCCGGAAAGCCCGGTCCAGAAGGCCGGACACTGATAGGCGCGGCGCCACCTCCGGGTGGCGTCGCGGTTTTCGCCGAAGGGTTTTCGTACCCGGCCAATGGTTGGGTATGATCGACGGCATGGCCATGCCCGTCGGCCACCCTCTTCCGTCCCGCAACCCGGACCCGCGCCCATGCCCCAGTCCCGCCGCCCGTTGCGCATCGGCCTGATCGCCGACACCCATGGCCTGCTCCGGCCCGAGGCGCTGGAACGGTTGCGCGGCTGCGACCAGTTGATCCATGCCGGCGACATCGGCAAGCCGGAAATCCTCGCCGAGCTGGAACGCCTGGCGCCGCTCTCGGTGGTGCGCGGCAACAACGACACCCAGGACTGGGCGGCGGACATCCCCGAGCGCCTGCTGCTGAAGATCGGCCGGCTGACCCTCTACGTACTGCACGACCTCAAGCGACTCGACCTCGACCCGGCCGCCGAAGGCATCGACGTGGTGGTCGCCGGACATTCGCACAAGCCGCTGAAGGAAGAGCGCGACGGCGTGCTCTACCTCAACCCGGGCAGCGCCGGACCGCGGCGCTTCAGCTTGCCGATCGGGATCGGCGTGCTGGAAGTGGCGGGGAAGAAGATCGAGGCGGAGCTGATCACCCTCTGACCCCGCCTGGAACCGTCAGCGGCGCTCCCATACCTCGAAGGCGTAGGCAGGCGCATCGTCAGCCGCGGCGTGTTCGATGCTCGACGCCAGGCGCCAGGCCGCACCATCGATCTCGGGGAAAAAGGCGTCGCCTTCCGGCGCCAGGCCCACCCGGGTCAGGTAGAGGCGCGCGGCGCGCGGCAAGGCCTCGGCATAGAGCTGGGCGCCGCCGATCAGCATCAGTTCGTCGGCGTCCTCCGCCTGCGCCCACGCCTCGGCGCGCGCCAGCGCGGCGTCCAGGCTGGCGAACACTTCCGCACCCTCCAGTGCCAGGCCGGCCTGGCGGCTGACCACCAGGTTGAGCCGGCCCGGCAGCGGCCGACCCAGCGAGTCCCAGGTCTTGCGCCCCATGATCACCGGCTTGCCGAGGGTCATCGCCTTGAAATGCTTGAGGTCGGCCGGCAGGCGCCAGGGCAGGCGGTTGTCGATGCCGATCGCGCGGTTCTCGCCAAGGGCGGCGATCATCGCCAGCGGTCGTGCCATGGGGTTACCTCATCGTGGAAGGACAAAGGCGCGAGGATAAACACTCGCGCCGGCGGACTCCAGGCCCGGCCTACAAGGGATTGGCATACGGCGGCACCTGCATGAAGAAGGTGCCATCCTCGTTGACCTGGGTGGTGCCGGTCGCCAGCACCTTGCGGTAGTCCTGCAGGTTGAAGGTCAGCACCTGGTCCGGGGTCTCGGTCTTCAGCAGCACCTGGGCGTAGGTGATGAGGATTTCGAAGATCTTCAGGTCGCCGGACTGTAGCCAGAGGAAGGATGGGCCCGCCGCGGCCGGCGGGCTGAACACCGGCGACGGCTGGCCGGGCGCCTGGGAGAAACGCAGGTGCAGCCCCTGGTCGTCGAGCCAGGCCTCCTGTACGTGGCCATCGATGCCCAGCAGCGGGAAGACCTTGCGGTAGTCCAGGCGCATGGCGCTGCCCACCAGGCTCGCCCCCGGCCGATCGAGGCTGACCAGCGCCGACATCGGCAAGCCGACCAGGCTCATCGCCCCGTACAGCGGCAGACCGATCACCTTCAACTGGTCGGGCCGATAGACCAGCGCGCCGCTGGCCGCGTCCACCTCCACGCCGCCGCCCAGCCGCAGCGGCAGCCAGGGCCCTACGCCGAGCGGACGCACCCGTCCCTCCACCTCCAGGCGTCCCGCCGCACTGCTCATGCGAAAGTCCTTCAACATGGTCCCGTCGTAGGCGAGGATGTGCTCGTTGAACAGGTTGGCCAGTTGCCGCGGGCTGAGCAGCACCTCGCCCTCCATCACCTGGAAATGCATGTCCTGCGGGCGATCGAAGTCCACCGGCTGGCCGGCCCGGTTCGGCACCAGCCAGCCCTTCACCTCGGGCACGTGGAAACCGATGTTGCCGCGCAGGTACATGTCCACGTTGCGCAGCAGTATGCCGACGCCATCCTGGCCGGAATCCGCCGGCCCGGCCGTACGCATGGGCAGCGGCACCGGCGCCGGCGGGACCTGCCGGTACCAGCCCTCGCGCAGCAGGGCCAGTTCGCGCTGCTGCCGGTCGATGGCGCTTTCGGCCTGGACCGCGCTGGCCGCCAACAGGCACCAGCCAAGCAGCACGCCCCACGGACGCCGGCTCACAGCCGTGCCTCCAGCGGCGCCGGCGCCTTCACCGGCGACACGGCGATCTGCACCATGCCGTCCTCGCGCAGGCGGATCACACCGTTCTGCAGTTGCCGCCGGTAGTCGTAGAGATTGAACAGCAGCGGCTGCCCCGGGCTGAGGCTGGTGAACAGGGCGTAGGCCTTGACCAGCACGGTGCGCGCCATCTTGATATCGCCGCCCTCGATGAACATGTAGCTGTCCGGCGCCCGTAATGCCGGCCATTGCAGGTCGGCCAGGGAGTCGCCGAGGGCGAGTTGCATGCCGCCGTCGGCCAGGGCCAGGCGACTGACGCGGAAGTCCAGGCGCGGCGGCGGGAACAAACCGTCGAGGTCGACGCGGATGCGGTTGCCGACCAGCTCCATGTGCCGGGTCTTCAGCTTCAGCACCTCGGACATCTCGATCGAGGCCGCCGCCAGCGACGAAGTGACCTCGACCCCGTCGACGAAGATCCGCCGGGGTACCAGGGTCACCTCCAGCGGACCGCTCAGCTCGATCTCGGTGAGCATCCGTAGCGGCCGCCAGCGCCCCTTGCGCAACAACTCGCCACGCACTTCCTGGCCGTCCTTGCGGGTGCTCATCCTGAGGTTGCGCACGGCCGCGCGGGACGCGGCGAGGTCCTGGTTGAGCAGGGTCGCCAGGGTGGCGTCGCTGACGAATATCTCACCGGCCTGGATCCGCGCCACCATCGCCGTCGGATCGTCGAGCGACAAGGGCGCGCCGGGACGAGTCGGTTCCATGCGGATCAGCATGCGCTGGATGAAGAAACCGATGTCGTCGTGCAGGCGGAAGTCGGTATCGGCGATCCACAGTCGCGAACTCGCCGATCCCGAGCCGCGGGCGCCGACACTCGCCTCCAGCGTACGCGGCGGCACGGCGCTCATCAGGCTGTCCGGCTGGCGCCCCCAGTCATCGGTAGCGGCCGTCGGCACACGCGCTTCGACACGGGCCGGCGGCGCCACGGCCTGGCCGCCACCGTGGGCATCGAAGGCCAGCCAGGCGCCCAGCAACAGGCAGGCCAGTTGCAACGACAGGCAGGGAAACGCGGAGGCAGGTTGCGCGGAAGCCATCACCGATCCTCTTATTGTTATGCGAGCGCCGTCACCCTATACCCTGCCCCGGCCGTCCGCCCCTTTCGTTGGATTGGCCGGGAAAACGCCGACGTCGTCACGCTGGCGGCGATTGTCACGGGAATGTCGCGAAACGGGCAAAGAAGTATCACCTGGCTGCGTCACTCTGCTGGACTGGAACACTCCCGAACCGCCGACGAGGACCCGTCATGCAACCAGCCTTCCTGCGCCGCCACCTCGGCGCCGCCTGCCTGATGCTCGCCGCTGGCCTGGCCAGCGCCGCCCACGCCGACACCGGCAACGTACAACGCGCCATCGACTGGGCCCAGGGCCAGGCCTCCGTTCGCCACCCGGCCGGCCACGAACGCTCGCCTCTGGTCATCGCCCACCGTGGCGCCAGCGGTTACGTACCGGAACACACCCTGGGCGCCTACGCCCTGGCGGTGATGATGGGCGCCGACTACGTCGAGCCGGACCTGGTGATGACCCGCGACGGCAAGCTGGTCGCCCGCCACGACAACGAGCTGGGCCTGACCACCGATGTCGCCCAGCACCCGGAATTCGCCGACCGCAAGCGCACGCAGAAAGTCGACGGAGTGGAACTCACCGGCTGGTTCAGCGAAGACTTCACCCTCGCCGAACTGAAGACCCTGCGCGCCATCGAGCGCATCCCCACGATCCGCCCGGGCAATGCGCGCCTGGACGGCACCTTCGAGATCCCCACCCTGCAGGAGATCATCGACCTGGTGAAAAGCCTGCAAATCAGCCAGCAACGCACCATCGGCCTGTACCCCGAGATCAAGCACGGCACCCACTTCCAGCGCCTCGGCCTGGCCATGGAACGCCCGCTGGTGAAGACCCTGCACCGCAACGGCTACCTCGGTCCGCGCGCGCCGGTATTCATCCAGTCCTTCGAGGTGAACAACCTGAAGGAACTCAAGCGCCTCACCGGCATCCGCCTGGTCCAGCTCTACGGCAGCGGCCAGCCCTACGACCAGCAGGCCAGCGGCGGCAGCCTGACCTACGCCGAGATGGCCACCGCCAAGGGCCTGCGCCAGGTGGCGCGCTACGCCTACGGGGTCGGTCCGGACAAGAGCTACGTGATTCCTCGCGATGCCAACGGCAACCTCGGCCAGCCGACCCGCTTCGTCGGCGACGCCCACGCCGCCGGGCTGAAGGTGCATCCCTACACCTTCCGCGCGGAAAACAGCTTCCTTCCGGCGGAGTTCCGCAGCGCCGACGGCAACCCGCAGTCGCGCGGCGACCTGGCCGGCGAGATCAGGGCCTACCTCGACGCCGGCATCGACGGCCTGTTCAGCGACCAGCCGGACGTCGCCGTGCGCCTGCGCGAGCAGCGCTGACGCAGCCCGACCGGCGCTCGTACGCGGGCGCCGGCCTCATGGACACTCGATGTAGCCGTCGAAGGGCTGTGCCTTGCCCTTCTCCAGCGCCTGCCGCCTGATGTTCCGGCAGATCCGCCGATCGCGCTCGTGCATGGCGTCGATCGACAGGTTGCCGGTGGGTTCCACGCCCTTGTGGTCCTTGACGCCAAAGGTCACCAAGGGCTGCTCCGGCTCCACCCGGAAGCGCGACGGCGTTTCCTTCTCCTCCTTGCGCGACGGCGGATCCGCCGCCAGGGTCGGCAACTGGTCGGCCTGCACGCCATAGCGTTGCAGCAAGGAGCCATCGGGCAACTCGTCGGCCAGCGCGCCCGCCATCCCCAGCAACAGCGCCAGGGGGTATCGGCGTACTACCTTCATCTCAGTGTTCCTCTCGCTACCGGCGCCGAACGCTTTCGCCACGGCGCCAGTCAAAATCCCACACCCCGCCGCCAGCCGGCTGGCAAGCCAGCATGAGCCGCCGGGGCGCTTTTTGCTATGTTTGGCGCTGATCAGACGCCGTTGGCCGGGCACGATTCACGCTCGGCAGGGAAATCGACACAGGAGGTGACTTGAGTCACACGACGCATCCCGGCCTCGACGCCCTCTGGCTGACCGAGGCCGTTCGCCTGCGCGAGGAGCAGGCCGGTCCGCTGGAAGACAGCGAGGCGCTTCGCCAGGCGCTGGCCCAGGGCGGTTCCCTGCCGCGCCGTATTCTCACCCGCGCCCACTGGCTGGGCCGCCGCGAGGGCCTGCTGGACGCCCAGCGGACCTGGCGCCAGGGTTCGCGGCTGGCGCTGGCCCTGCTGCTGGTGCTGGCCCTGGCCAGCGGCGCCGGACTGGCCTTCGCCGCGCTTGGCGACGGCCAGCGCCCGGTCAACGTGTTCTGGGCGCTGGCCAGCCTCCTCGGCCTGCACCTGCTGACCCTGCTCGGCTGGGCCCTCGGCCTGCTCGCCGGCGGCGAGGCCGCGGGCGCGCTCGGCCGGCTCTGGCTGTGGCTCAGCGGCAAGCTGGCGCGCGATGCCCGCGCCGCGCACCTGGCGCCGGCGCTATTGGTCCTGCTCGGCCGGCGCCGGCTGGCGCGCTGGGGCCTCGGCGCGCTGGTCCACGGGCTCTGGCTGCTCGGCCTGCTGACCGCGCTGGCCATGCTCCTCGGCCTGCTGGCGACCCGCCGCTACGGTTTCGTCTGGGAAACCACCATTCTCGGCAGCGATACCTTCATCGCCCTCACCCAGGCGCTCGGCGCCCTGCCGGCGTTGCTTGGCTTCCCGTTGCCGGACGCCGAGCTGATCCGCGCCAGCGGCGACGCCGCCCTGGCCAGCGAAGCCGCACGGCACGCCTGGGCCGGCTGGCTGGTAGGCGTACTGCTGGTCTATGGGGTCCTGCCGCGCGCGCTGCTCGGTCTGTTCTGCCTGTGGCGCTGGAAACGCGGCCTGGCCGACCTCGACCTGGACCTCGACGACCCAGGCTACAGCCTGCTGCGCGAACGCTTGATGCCGGCCAGCGAACGCCTCGGCGTCAGCGACGCGGCGCCGGACTGGCTACCGGAGCCGCAGGGCGGCCAGTCCGGCCAGGAAGCCGCCGGAGCGGTGCTGGTGGCGGTGGAGCTGGACGATCGCCGGCCCTGGCCGCCGAAGCTCGCCGAAGGCGTCGCCGACGCCGGCATCCTCGACGACGGCCAGCAGCGCCGTCGCCTGCTCGATCAACTGACCCGCTACCCGCCGGCGCGCCTGGCCATCGCCTGCGACCCGCGTCGCTCGCCGGACCGCGGCACCCTGGCACTGCTCGGCGAACTCGCCCGCTGCGCCGCCAGCACTCGCATCTGGCTGCTCCAGGCTCCGCCCGGCGAAGCGCTCGACAGCGACCGCCTGGGCGACTGGCACACCGCCCTGGAGCGCCTGCAACTGCCGCACGGCGAGACCTCGCCGCTGGCCTGGCTGGAGACCGGCCATGACTGAGCCGCTGATCCTGGCCGTGGTCGGCCACACCAATACCGGCAAGACCTCGCTGCTGCGCACCCTGACCCGCGACCGCGGATTCGGCGAAGTCTCCCATCGCCCCAGCACCACCCGCCACGTCGAGGGCGCCAGGCTGTCGGTGGACGGCGAAGCGCTGCTGGAACTCTACGACACGCCCGGCCTGGAAGACGCCATCGCCCTGCTTGACTACCTGGACGCCCTGGAGCGCCCCGGCGAGCGTCTCGATGGCCCGGAACGCATGGCGCGGTTGCTGGACAGCAACGAAGCGCGCGGGCGTTTCGAACAGGAAGCCAAGGTGGTCCGCCAGTTGCTCGCCTCCGATGCCGGGCTCTACGTGATCGACGCCCGCGAACCGGTGCTGGCCAAGTATCGCGACGAACTGGCGGTGCTTGCCGGCTGCGGCCGGCCGCTGCTGCCGGTGCTGAACTTCGTCGCCAGCCCGCAGCATCGCGAGGAGGAGTGGCGCGCCGCCCTCGCTCGCCTGGGCCTGCACGCCCTGGTGCGTTTCGACAGCGTGGCGCCGCCGCTGGACGGCGAACGGCGCCTCTACGAGAGCCTGGCGCTGCTGCTGGAGCGCGCCCGGCCGCAACTCGACCGGCTGATCGCCGACCATGAGACCCAGGCCGCCGCGCGCCTGCGCGCCGGGCAACGGCTGATCGCCGAATTGCTGGTCGACGTCGCCGCCTGCCGGCGCCTGGTGCCCGGCGGCGAAAGCGCCGTGCAGGAAGCCACCCGCGACCTGCACCAGCAGGTGCGCAAGCGCGAGCAGGCCTGCGTGGAAGCGCTGCTGCGGCTCTACGCCTTCGCCAGGGACGACGCCCGCGCCGCCGACCTGCCGCTGCTCGACGGCCGCTGGGGCGACGATCTGTTCAATCCGGAGACCCTGCGCCAACTCGGTATCCGCCTCGGCGGCGGGGTTGCGGCCGGTGCCGCGGCCGGCGCCGGCATCGACCTGCTGGTGGGCGGCGTCACCCTTGGCGCCGCCGCCGCCCTCGGCGCCCTCGCTGGCGGCGCCTGGCAGACCGTCGGGCACTACGGTTCGCGCCTGCTCGGCAAGCTCAAGGGCGCCCGCGAGCTGACCGTCAACGACGCCGTGCTGCGCTTGCTTGCGCTGCGCCAACGGCAGCTCCTGGCAGCCCTGCAAACGCGCGGCCACGCGGCGATCGAGGCGATCCGCCTGGAGACCCCGGAGGACAAGCAGTGGCGCGAAGGCAAGCTGCCGGAAGCACTGCGCAAGGCGCGCGCGCATCCGGAGTGGTCGTCGCTGAACGGCAGGCGGGTGAGCGGCAGCGACCGCCAGGAACAGATCGACGCGCTGGCCGAATTGCTGGAGAGCGGACGCGGGGAATGACAGACTGGGCGACGATCGCCCAAGAGGTAGGCCCATGCCCTTCGTTTCCTACGCGCAGAACCTGGAAGACGTCCGACTCTGGCGGGCCCTGAAACTCTTCCCCAGGGGGTTCTACATCGACGTCGGCGCCAACCACCCGCGGATCGACTCGGTCACCCTGGCGTTCTACGAGCGCGGCTGGCGCGGCATCAACATCGAACCGCTGCCCCACCTGCACCGCGAGCTGGAGCGGGAACGGCCGGAAGACCTCAACCTGAACCTCGCCATTGGCGAGCGCGAAGGCCGCGCCACGCTCTACGAGATGGCCGCCTCGGGTCTCTCCACCCTGGACCCCGAGCTAGCCCGCCAGCGCCAGGCCGAGGGCTGCACGGCCACTCCGCGCGAAGTGAAGGTCAGCACCCTGGACGCGATCTGCGCGGCCCATGTCGAAGGGCCGATCCACTTCCTCAAGATCGACGTCGAAGGGCTGGAAGGCGCGGTGCTCCGCGGCCTCGACCTGAACCGCTGGCGCCCGTGGCTGATCCTCGCGGAAACTCCGTTCGACCACGACCCCGAGTGGAAAGCGCCGCTGCTCGCCGCGGGCTACCGTTTCGTCCACTTCGACGGCCTTAACGGCTATTACCTGGCGGAGGAACAGGCCCGCCTGGAAGGCGCCTTCGCGCTACCGCCGAACCTGCTGGACGACTTCCAGCTCTGCCATGGCCACGCCATGAGCCATCCGGTCGCACCGCTGGAGCAGGCCCTGGAGCAGGCGCTGCAACGCGCAGAAGATGCGGAGCGGGCTTTGCGGGACTGGCGCGCGCTTCCCTGGTACCGCCGCCTGTTCGGTTGAGCGGAGCCGACGGCTCCGCCGAAGGGTCAGACCGCGACCGGTGCCTTGATGTGCGGATGGGCCTCGTAGCCGACCAGCTCGAAGTCCTCGAAGCGGAAGTCGAACAGATCCTTCACCTCGGGATTCAGCTTCATGCTCGGCAACGGCAGCGGCTCGCGGGTCAACTGCAGGTCGGCCTGCTCCAGGTGGTTGGCGTACAGGTGGCAATCGCCGCCGGTCCAGATGAACTCGCCCGGCTGCAGGCCGGCGACCTGCGCCACCATCAGGGTCAGCAGGGCATAGCTGGCGATGTTGAAGGGTACGCCGAGGAAGATGTCCGCCGAACGCTGGTAGAGCTGGCAGCTGAGCTTGCCGTCGGCGACGTAGAACTGGAACAGCGCGTGGCAGGGCGGCAGGGCCATCTCGTCGATCAGCGCCGGGTTCCAGGCGGAGACGATCAGCCGGCGCGAGTCCGGACTCTTCTTCAGCATCGCCATCAGGTTGGCGATCTGGTCGATGTGGCGGCCGTCCGGCGCCGGCCAGGAGCG
Organism: Pseudomonas sp. KBN12P06040; assembly: GCF_037574965.1. Taxonomy (NCBI): domain Bacteria; kingdom Pseudomonadati; phylum Pseudomonadota; class Gammaproteobacteria; order Pseudomonadales; family Pseudomonadaceae; genus Pseudomonas; species Pseudomonas sp. KBN12P06040. Next base: position 427,071 of record NZ_JBBELS010000001.1, on the reverse strand, counting down.
CCACTGGTAGCCATACACCGGGCCGAGGTCGCCGTTCTCGTCGGCCCACTCGTCCCAGATCGAGACGCCGTGCTCCTTGAGGTAGGCGATATTGGTGGAGCCCTTGAGGAACCACAGCAGCTCGTGGACGATCGACTTGAGATGGCACTTCTTGGTGGTCACCAGGGGGAAGCCCGCGGCCAGATCGAAGCGCATCTGGTGGCCGAACACGCTATAGGTGCCGGTGCCGGTGCGGTCGCTCTTGAAGGTGCCGTGCTCGCGCACGTGGCGCATCAGGTCGAGGTACTGTTTCATCGGAGGCTCGGATCGATATCGGTGCGGCGCCGACGTGGCGGCTCCCACCGAGGGATGACAGAAGGATGGCCAAGTCTACGGCGACGGAGCCTGCATCGCCAGTTCGGCGCGACCGGCGCAAGCCATGCACGCCCTGGCGCGGAAAGCCGGCTGCCCGGAGCGGATGACGCCTGCGACGTTATCCGCCCCGGGCACGAAAAGCGGCTCAGGCCGTCTTCGGCTGCGCCGCGTCGCGGCGGTAGGCCCAGACCATCAGGGCAATGCCGGCCAGCACCATCGGTACGCAGAGCACCTGGCCCATGGTCAGCCAACCCCAGGCGAGGTAGCCGAGCTGGGCATCCGGCACGCGGACGAATTCGACGACGAAGCGGAAGATCCCGTAGCACAGCACGAACAGGCCGGAGACCGAGGCGGTCGGCCGTGGCTTGCGGGTGAACAGCCAGAGGATGACGAACAGCGCCACGCCTTCCAGGGCGAACTGGTACAGCTGCGAGGGATGCCGCGGCAGCGGGCCGCCGTTGGGGAAGACCATGGCCCAGGGCACATCGCTGACCTTGCCCCACAGCTCCGAGTTGATGAAGTTGCCGATGCGCCCGGCGCCCAGGCCGATGGGCACCAGCGGGGCGATGAAGTCCATCAGCTGGAAGAAGCTCTTGCCATGGCGCTTGCCGAACCACCAGACCGCCAGCATCACGCCGAGCAGACCGCCATGGAAGGACATGCCGCCTTTCCAGACCTCGAAGATCAGCGTCGGGTTGGCGATGTACTCGTCCAGGTTGTAGAACAGCACGTAGCCCAGGCGGCCACCGAGGATCACGCCGCAGGCGACCCAGAAGACCAGGTCGGAAAGGCGCTCCTTGGTCCAGGTCGGGTCGAAGCGCTTCATCCGGCGCGACGCCAGCAGCCAGGCGCCGCCGATCCCGATCAGGTACATCAGCCCGTACCAGTGGATCTTCAGCGGGCCGATGGCCAGCGCAACCGGATCGATCTGGGGATACGTCAGCATCGATAACTCCTACGACAGAAAAGCGAGATCGGGGGTCAGGAAACTTATGCCCACGCTGAACAGCAGCAGGGCGAACAGTCGCTTGAGTACACGCGGCGACAAACGATGCGCCAGGCGCGCGCCGAAGCGGGCGAACAGCATACTGGTGGCAGCGATGCCGACCAACGCCGGCAGATAGACGTAGCCCAGGCTCCACTCCGGCAACTGCGGGTTGTGCCAGCCGACCGCGATGAACGACAGGGCGCCGGAAATGGCGATAGGTAGGCCGCAGGCCGAGGAAGTCGCCACCGCCTGCTGCATCGGCACGCTGCGCCAACTGAGGAAAGGCACGGTCAGCGAACCGCCGCCGATGCCGAAGATCGCCGAGGCCCAGCCGATCACCGCGCCGGCCAGGGTCAGGCCGCCCTTGCCGGGCACCTCGCGGCTACCCTTTGGCTTGAGATCGAGAACCATCTGCAAAGCGACCAGGATGGCGAACACCCCGATTATCTTCTGCAACAGCAGCCCCTTGATCTGCGCCGCGGTCAGCGCGCCGAGGGCACTGCCGATGAGGATGCCGAGGGTCATCCAGGCGAACACCGGCCAGCGCACCGCGCCGCGCCGATGGTGTTCGAGAATGGAATTGATCGAAGTGAAGACGATGGTCGCCAGGGAGGTGCCGACCGCCATCTGGGTCAGGACGTCGCCGCCGAAACCGTGCGCGGTGAAGCTGAAGACCAGCGCCGGGACGATGATCAGGCCGCCACCGACGCCGAACAGTCCGGCCAGCACGCCGGCACAGGCGCCCAGCACGATATAGAGGAGAAACTCCATGCACGCCCCCGTTGGAAAGCCGGCATGGTAACGGAATTGCGCGCCGTGCGGCAGGCGTCGTGCTTGAACGGCGATGGCGGATGCCTTTAGCCTGACGGCCAGCCCATCCCAAGGACCGCGCATGTGCCTGATCGTCTTCGCCTGGCAACCGGGGCACGCCCTGCCGCTGCTGGTCGCCGCCAACCGTGACGAATTCTATGCCCGCCCGAGCCTGCCGCTGGCGGCCTGGGAGGACGCCGAGGGGGTATTCGCCGGACGCGACCTGGAGGCCGGCGGCACCTGGCTGGGGCTCGGCCCGGCCGGCCGTTTCGCCGCCCTGACCAACGTCCGCGATCCGTCGCAGGCTCTCGGCAAGCGCTCCCGTGGCGAACTGGTGGCGGACTTCCTGCGCGGCGGCGGCAACCCGGCCGACTACCTGGCGCAGGTCGCCGGGCGCGCTGCGGACTATTCCGGCTTCAACCTGCTCATTGGCGATCGCCATCAGCTCTGGCACTACAACCCCCGCGTAGGGCCACCGCGCCTGCTGCCGGCGGGGGTCTACGGGCTGTCCAACGCGGCCCTCGATACGCCCTGGCCGAAGCTGCTCAAGGCTCGCGCCGCCCTCGCCGAGCGGCTTGCCGAGCCGCATCCGCAGGCCCTGCTGGAGCTGCTGGCCGACGCAGCGCCGGCCGCCGACAGCCAGTTGCCGGATACCGGCGTGGGTCTGGCCACGGAACGTCTGCTCTCCAGCGTGTTCATCGCCAGCCCGAGCTACGGCACTCGCGCCAGCAGCGTCGTACGGGTACACGCCGACGGCACGCGGGAGATGATCGAGCGCAGCTTCGGGCCGTCCGGCGCCCGGCTCGGCGAGGTCAGCCTGGTGCTGCCGCCAGGCTGACCTTCAGCAACAGGCCACGCAATCGCGACGCTGCTTGGCCCGATAGAGGGCGTCGTCCACCCGGCACAGCAGCAGGTCGAGGGTCTCGCCATCGTTCAGCACGCCGACGCCGAAGCTGGCGGTCAACCGCTCGCCCATCTCGAAGGACTGCGAGCGAACCCGCTGGCGCAGGCGTTCGGCCAAGGCCGCCGCGGCCTCCAGGCCGGTTTCCGGAAGCAGCAGGATGAACTCCTCGCCGCCCCAGCGCGCCAGCACGTCGACCTCGCGCAGCTCGCTGGCGACCAGGCGGCCGAAGGCGACCAGCACGCGATCGCCGGTGGAGTGGCCGAACAGGTCGTTGATCCGCTTGAAGTGATCGACATCGATCATCATCAGTGCCGTCGCGCGTCCATGGCGCTGCCGGCGCATCCATTCATGGTGCAGGCACTGCTCGAACTTGCGCCGGTTGTACAGCTCGGTGAGCGGATCGATTTCGCTCAGGCGCTGGGCCTCGGCCATCTTCGAGGCCAGCGCCTGGTTGACCCGGTGCAGCGCCTCGGTGCGCTCGGCCACCAGGTCCTCGAGACGCCGGTTCCAGTCGAACAGTTCCTCGTTGCGCTGCTGCAACTCCAGCTCGACCAGCTTGCGCTGATGGATCTCGTGGTGCGCACCGATCATCCGCCGTGGCTCGCCGCGCTCGTCGAACTCGACGAAACGCCCGCGATCGCTGATCCACAGGTAATCCCCGCTGTAGGTGCGGCAGCGGTATTCCTCGCAGTATTCCGGGCTTTCGCCGTCGAGGTAGGCCTGGAAGCTGGCCATCACCCGCGGATAGTCCTCGGGATGGATGATGTTCTTCCAGGTCTCCACGCTCTCCGGCAGGCTATGTGGCGGATAGCCGAGCATCAGGTACCAGCCGGCGCTGCGGCTGACCTGGTTGGTCGCGATGTTCCAGTCCCAGATCCCGTCGCTGACGATCTCCAGGGCATATCGCAGGGTTTTCTCAAGGTCTTCGCGTGACAGCGGAAGAAGACCTGGCGGCTTCGACGCCCGTTCGTCCATTTTGCGGCAATCCCTCGCACGTTCGACTGGCCAGTGGCCTCTACCGAATGGCAGGCAGTCTATACGCTTGCGGGGAAAGCGTAAGCGCCGCACGACGAAGCGTCCGGCGCGCGGGAAATCAGGGCTGGACGGTAGCCGCCGGGTTGATCACGCGACCCAGGCCGAGGTTGCGCAACGCCAGGTGCAGCGAGCTGTGGATGACCTGCGGGTTGTCGAAGGTGAGCAACTGGCCGAGCAGGTCCCGGGCCTTGTCCAGGGTGATCTGGCGCAGCAGCCACTTCACCTTGGGCAGGTTGGTGGCGTTCATCGACAGGCTGTCGAAGCCCATCGCCATCAGCAGCACGGCAGCCGCGGGATCGCCGGCCATCTCGCCGCAGATGCTCACCGGCTTGCCTTCCAGGTGGGCATCGTCGACCACCTTCTTCAACGCATGCAGCACGGCCGGATGCAGGTAGTCGTAGAGGTCGGCGACCCGCGGATTGTTGCGGTCGACCGCCAGCAGGTACTGGGTCAGGTCGTTCGAACCGACCGAAAGGAAGTCGACCTGACGGGCCAGCTCGCGGGTCTGGTACACGGCGGCGGGAATCTCGACCATCATGCCGATGGGCGGCATGGCGATGTCCACGCCCTCGTCGCGCACCTCGCCCCAGGCGCGGTGGATCAGGTGCAGGGCCTCTTCCAGCTCGTGGGTGCCGGAGATCATCGGCAGCAGGATGCGCAGGTTGTCCAGTCCTTCGCTGGCCTTGAGCATGGCGCGGGTCTGGACCAGGAAGATCTCCGGGTGGTCGAGGGTGACGCGGATGCCGCGCCAGCCGAGGAACGGGTTGTCTTCCTTGATCGGGAAGTAGGACAGCGCCTTGTCGCCGCCGATATCCAGGGTGCGCATGGTCACCGGCAGCGGGTGGAAGGCACTGAGCTGCTCGCGGTAGATCGCCAGCTGTTCCTTCTCGCTGGGGAAGCGGTCGTTGATCATGAACGGCACTTCGGTGCGGTACAGGCCCACGCCCTCGGCGCCACGCTCCTGGGCGCGGGCGACATCGGCGAGCAGGCCGGTGTTGACCCAGAGCGGCATGCGGTGGCCGTCGAGGGTCTCGCAGGGCAGCTCGCGCAGGGCCGCCAGGCCCTTGCTCAGCTCGCGCTCCTCGGCGACCACGTCGCTGTACTGGCGCACCAGCTCGGCGGAGGGGTTGGTGTAGACCTCGCCGTGGTAGCCATCGACGATCAGGTCGATGCCGTCGACCTTGGAGTACGGCAGGTCGACCGCCCCCATCACCGTGGGGATGCCCATGGCACGGGCGAGGATCGCCACGTGCGAGTTGCCCGAGCCGAGCACCGAGACCAGGCCGACCAGGCGCCCTTCCGGCACCTCGCCGAGCATCGCCGGCGACAGCTCCTCGCTGACGATGATGGTCTGTTCCGGGTAGGTCAGGTTCTGCTTGCGTTCTTCCTGGAGGTAGGCGAGCAGGCGGCGACCGATGTCCTTGACGTCGGAGGCGCGCTCGCGGAGATAGGCGTCGTCCATCAGCTCGAAGCGCTGCACGTGCTCCATCACCACCTGGCGCAGGGCGCCCTGGGCCCACTGGCCGGTACGGATGATGCGCTTGACCTCGTTGCCGATGGAGGCATCGTCGAGCATCATCAGGTAGACGTCGAACAGCGCGCGTTCTTCCTTGCGCAACTGGCTGGCGAGCTTGCTCGACAGCGCGCGCATGTCGGCGCGAACGCCCTCCAGGGCCTGCTTGAACAGGGCAATCTCGGCGTCGATGTCGTCGACCTGCTTGTCCGGCACCACTTCCAGGTCGGCCGGCGGCAACACCACCACCGCCTTGCCCACCCCGACCCCGGGGGCGCCGGGCACGCCGACGAACTTGGCTTCCTGGATGCCCTTGCCGAGCTTGCCCAGGCCGCGGATCGAACCGGTCGCCTCGGCATGCGCGATGACCCCGGCGAGCTGGGCGCTCATGGTGACGAGGAAGGCCTCCTCGCCTTCGTCGAACTGGCGGCGCTCCTTCTGCTGCACCACCAGCACCCCCATCACCCGCCGATGGTGGATGATCGGCGCGCCGAGGAACGACGCGTAGCGCTCCTCGCCGGTCTCGGCGAAATAGCGGTAGCGCGGGTGGGCGGCGGCGTTCTCCAGGTTGAGCGGCTCCTCGCGGGTGCCGACCAGGCCGACCAGGCCTTCGCTGGGGGCCATGCTGACCTTGCCGATGGAACGCTTGTTGAGGCCTTCGGTGGCCATCAGGACGAAACGCTGGGTCTCGGTGTCGAGCAGGTACACCGAGCAGACCTGGGTACCCATGGCTTCCTTGACCCGCTGCACGATGATGCCCAGCGCCGCCTTCAGATCCTTGGCGGAGTTCACTTCCTGGACGATCTTGCGCAGCGTGTTGAGCATGCTCGGGGCCTTGTCTCCGTGTTCAGTCCCGCGCCAGAAGGCGCGGGGCCAGTTCCTTCAGGGCGCGGCGGTAGACCTCGCGCTTGAAGGTCACCACCTGTCCCAGGGGGTACCAGTAACTCACCCAGCGCCAGCCGTCGAACTCGGGCTTGCTGGTGATATCCATGCGCACGCGCGCCTCGTCGGACATCAGCCGCAGCAGGAACCATTTCTGCTTCTGGCCGATGCACAGCGGCTGGCTGTGGGTCCGCACCAGGCGCTGCGGCAAACGGTAGCGCAGCCAGCCGCGGGTGCAGGCCAGGATGCGCACGTCCCCGGCCTCCAGCCCGACTTCTTCGTTCAATTCGCGATACAGCGCCTCTTCCGGCGTTTCGCGATCATTGATGCCTCCCTGCGGGAACTGCCAGGCTTCCTGATTGATACGCCGCGCCCACAGCACCTGCCCCGCCTCGTTGGCGAGAATGATGCCGACATTCGGGCGAAAACCATCGGAATCGATCACGCTGGGACATCCTCGAAATCGCATGTGCCCGCATTGTTCCATAAAGCTTGTGATAGCGGCAACGCGCGGCTTTGCGACTCGTGCGGGGAGGATACAGGGCCGGCAAAAGCCGGTAGGCTAGGGGTTTTCCCAAGGCCCGGTGGGAGCCTTCGCAAAAGGCTCTCGCGGCCCTCCCGCCACCCGCCAACCGATGGAGTCACCCCGTGCGTCTGGCCCTTTTCGATCTCGACAACACCCTGCTCGCCGGCGACAGCGACCATAGCTGGGGCGAATGGCTGTGCCAGCGCGGCCTGGTCGACGCCGCCGAATACCAGGCGCGCAACGACGCCTTCTATGCCGACTACGTGGCCGGCAAGCTCGACGTCCTTGCCTACCAGGCCTTCACCCAGGCGATCCTCGGTCGCACCGAGATGGCCCAGCTGGAAACCTGGCACCGCCAATTCATGCAGGAAGTGATCGAGCCGATCGTGCTGGCCAAGGGCGAGGCGCTGCTCGCCGAGCACCGCGCCGCCGGCGACCGGCTGGTGATCATCACCGCCACTAACCGCTTCGTCACCGGCCCGATCGCCGAACGACTCGGGGTGGAGACCCTGATTGCCACCGAGTGCGAGATGCGCGACGGCCGCTACACCGGGCAGACCTTCGACGTGCCCTGCTTCCAGGGCGGCAAGGTGGTTCGCCTGCAACGCTGGCTCGACGAGAACGGCCTGGACCTGGAAGGCGCCAGCTTCTATAGCGACTCGCTGAACGACCTGCCGCTGCTGGAGAAGGTCAGCCGGCCGGTGGCCGTCGACCCCGATTCGCGCCTGCGCGCCGAGGCGGAAAAACGCGGCTGGCCGATCATTTCCCTGCGTTGACCCACTGACAGGCGCGCCGTCCGACGGGCGGCGCCACGGCGGACCCAGGATGCCCCACACCGCCCCCGCTCCCGGCTCGCTGCGGCCGGTCGTGATCGTCGCCCTGGTCACCGCGCTATGCCTGGCCGGCGATTCGATGCTTTATATCGCCCTGCCGATCTACTGGCACGAGGTCGGCCTGGAGGCGCTCTGGCAGGTCGGCGTGCTGCTGTCGATCAACCGCCTGATCCGCCTGCCCTTCAATCCGCTGATCGGCCGCCTGTACAAGCACCTGGCACTGAAGACCGGCCTGCTCCTGGCGGTCGTCATCGGCGTGTTGAGCACCGCCGGCTACGGCCTGGCCAGCGGTTTCCTGGCCTGGGTGCTGCTGCGCGGACTGTGGGGGATCGGCTGGTCGTTCCTCCGCATCGGCGGGCTCTCGGCGGTAGTCTACTGCGCCGCCGACCACCAGCGCGGCCGCGCCATGGGCCTGTACAACGGCCTCTACCGCCTGGGCAGCCTGGTCGGCATGCTGCTCGGTGGGCTGCTGGTGCCGGTCCTCGGCCTGCCGGCGCTGGCGCTGTCCTTCGCGTTCCTGGCACTGCTCGGCCTGCCGCTGCTGGCGAAGGGTTTCGACCTGCCGGAGAGTCCCGCCGGACATGCGCGGACCTCCGCCGCAACGGCATCCACCAGCGTCGCCAGGCGCCCGCCGCCGCGCGGCCTGGTGATCCTCAGCGGCTTCGCCACCGCGCTCCTGATCCAGGGCGTACTCGCCGCCACCCTGAGCGCCCTGATCGCCCGCAGCTTCGGCACCGAGGTCAGCCTGCTCGGCCTGGCGCTCAGCGCCGCCGGCCTCTCCGGGATCATCCAGGCCCTGCGCTGGTCCTGGGAGCCCTGGCTGGCCGGGCGCTTCGGTGCCTGGTCGGATGGCCCGCGCGGGCGTCGGCGCTTCTACGTGGCGGCGCTACTGGTCGGCGCAATGGGCTTCGGCCTGCTTTCCAGCAGGCTGCCCATTCTCGCCTGGCTGGCCATCGCCCTGCTGGTGATGCTGGTCGCCACCGCCCTCACCACCCTGACCGACGCCCTCGCCGCCGACGTCGCCCGCGCCGGCGACGTGGTCGGCTTCATGACCCGCTACTCCATCGTCCAGGACCTCGGTGCCGCGCTGGGCCCGGCCCTGGCCTTCCTCCTGCTGGAGCGGCCCGGCGGCTTCGCCTGGTTGTACTGGGGCGGCTCCCTGGCGTTCCTGGTCCTGGCGTTGCTCTGGTTGCGCCGAGCGGACTCTCAGACCGGCTTGTTGACCATCAGGTAGAAGATGACCATGAAGGCGATGAAGGCCGGCCAGCCGAGGATGAACCAGGCGTTCATGTAGCGGTACGCCAGCGGTTCGATGGGCCGCGCCTCGCGCAAGGCCGCCTCTGCCATGTCGCGTACGCGGATCTGCAACCACACCACCGGTAGCCAGCAGAGCCCGGCGAACACGTAGAGGCCCAGGCTCCACAGCAACCAGCCCTGGGCCAGCGACCAGCCGGCGACATGCACCATGGCCAGGCCGCTGAGCGGCTGGAACACCGCGGTGGTGGCGATGAACAGCCAGTCGGCGGTGACCAGGTGGCGGAAGGTCACTGCGATCACCGGCAACTGCCCGCTGCGCCAGGCACGCAGGGCGTAGTAGGCCGACCCCAGGCCGGTGCCGAAAAGAATGGTCGAGGAAAGGATATGCAGGGTCTTCAGCAGCAGGTAAAGGTTCATCCACGGGCCTCCCTGGCTCGAGGTTCGTCGCCCAGCAGCCAGAGCGTGGCCACCATCAGCACGATGTTCTTGCCGACCGCCATGTAGGGGTCGTACCAGTAATGCGGCAGGATCAGGCTGATCGCCAGGCTGTAGCCAAGCATCAGCCAGAACTGCGCCAGCAGCGCGCGCCGACGCCAGCGGCGGAGCAGCAGGCCGACGCCGAGCGCGCCGTCGAGCAGGGCCCCGGCGATCACCGCCAGGCTCGCCGGCCAGCCGTGGATGCCGGCCTCGCCGAGGATCCGCAGGCCCCAGCCGTAACCCGGCCCCAGGCAGGCGACCAGGGTACCCAGCCAGATCAGCACCAGGGCCGCCAGCATCAGCGGCCGCATCAGAGCCGCCAGGCTGCGTGCCGCCTGCGGCCAGCCGAGCAGCCGACTGGCCAGCGGCGCGCAACGATAGCCGCAGGCCTCATCGAGGAGTGCCGGGTCGGCCAGGTTGTCGTGGCGCACCAGCTTCAGCATCGATGGACTCAGTGTCCGCCAGCCAGCACGCCGGCCAAGCCCGCCCAACGCATCGAGAAGCGCCGCGGGCGGCACCACATAGCGGCCGCGCGGCCAACCCTGGGCGCGGCGCAGCTCGTCCAGCAGCTCGCCCTGGGACAGCGCCTGCGGGCCCACCAGCGGAATCACCTGCGCCCGCTCCGGCCAGCAGCGCAGCAAGGCCAGCACCGCGCCGACCAGGTCCTCGACATGCAGCGGTTGCAGGCGCGCGCGATTGTCCAGCAAGGGAATCAGCGGTAGCGGCGACAGGCGTTCCAGCCAGGCGCTGCTGGCGCCGCCCGGCCCCAGCAGCAGGGACGGGCGCAGCACCAGCGCCGGGATGCCCAGTTCCAGCAGGTGGCGGTCGGCCGCCGCCTTGCTGGCGAGGAAGGCCACGTCCGGGTGCGCACCGGCGCCCAGCGCGGAAATCTGCAGGACCTTCGCCCCATGGGCCGCAGCGAGGTCGAAGAGTGCTCGCGCGCCGCTGTCCTGGACGCGAGCCATGCTCGCCTCGTCGAGGCTCATGGTGCCGGCGGCGTTGATCAGCAGGTCGACCCCGGCGGGCCAGGCGAAGCTGTCCGGCCTTTCCGCAAGCCGCTCCAGGTCGAGCGCCAGCCAGCGTACGCCGGCAGGCGCATCGACCGGCGGGCGGCGCGCGGTGAGGAGCAGTTCGTGTCCGGCGGCGAGCAGCGCCGGGAGCAGGTGCCGCCCGACGAAACCTCCCGCGCCTACCAGCAGAATACGCATGCGTTCCTACAGAACCGGCGAAGGCCGGTGAAGTCCATTTCGTTGGCGTTTCAGAGCGGCTTGCTGACCATCAGTACCGCCACCGCGATGAAGCTGGCCGCACCGAGCAGGGCCATGACCAGGCCCACCTTGATCTCGCGCAGGGTCTGCTCGCCCAGCGCGGCCCCCGCCGTCTCGGCGGCGCCGGCCTGGTGCTGGACCCGCGCCAGGCGGCCGGCGAGGACCAGCCAGAAGATGCAGCCGAGCAGATAGAGGCAGGCGCCGAACAGCAGCCAGCTCTGGCCCAACGGCCAGCCGGCCAGGTGCACCAGCCACCAGCCGCTGACCGGCAGGGCCAGCAGGCTGAGCCCCAGCAGCGGCCAGCCGATCAGGCGGACCCGCTTGAAACCGCGCGCGATCCGAGCCGCGTCGCCCGTCCGCCAGCTGCGCCAGGCGTAGAACGCCAGGCCGAGCAGGCCGCCGAAGAGCAGCACGGTGGCGACTCCGTGGAGAATCTTGATCTGGAGAAAATGTTCCATCAGCGCATCCTTGTCCGTGTTCCCGGCCCGTTTGAGGGGCCGGGGGCGGGCTCAGTTCCCGAGGAAGGAGATCACCTGCCCGTGAAGCTTAGCAGCCCGTGTCGGCGAGCCGCCGCGGGTCAGCCGAGGAACAGCTGGTAGGCCGGGTTGGCGGTCTCGTCCCAGTACGGATAGCCGATCGCCTCCAGGGTCTGCGGGATCAGGTGGCGCTCGTCTTCCGGCACCTGCAACCCGGCCACCACCCGGCCGTCGGCCGCGCCATGGTTACGGTAGTGGAACATCGAGATGTTCCAGCGCCCGCCGAGCTTGGTGAGGAAGTTGAACAGCGCGCCGGGCCGCTCGGGGAATTCGAAGCGGAACACCATCTCGTCGCTGACTTTCACCGCATGACCGCCGACCATGTGGCGGATGTGCAGCTTGGCCAGTTCGTTGTCGGTCAGGTCGAGGACCGGGAAGCCCTTCTCGCGCAGATAGGCCACCAGCGCCTCGCGCGGGTCGTTTTCCGGGTGGGTCTGCACGCCGACGAAGATGTGCGCCTCGCTGCCGCTGTGGTAGCGATAGTTGAACTCGGTGATCTGGCGCTTGCCGACCGCCTCGCAGAAGGCCTTGAAGCTGCCCGGCCGCTCGGGAATGGTCACCGCGATGATCGCTTCGCGGCGCTCGCCCAGTTCGGCGCGTTCGGCGACATGCCGCAGGCGATCGAAGTTGACGTTGGCGCCGGAGTCGATCGCCACCAGGGTCTGCCCCTCGGCGCGCTCGCGCTCGACGTACTTCTTGATCCCGGCCACCGCCAGCGCGCCGGCCGGCTCGGTGATCGAGCGGGTGTCGTCGTAGATGTCCTTGATCGCCGCACAGATCTCGTCGGTGCTGACGGTGATCACTTCGTCGACGTGGTCCTTGCAGATGTCGAAGGTGTGCTGGCCGATCTGCGCCACCGCCACGCCGTCGGCGAACAGCCCGACCTGGCCCAGCACCACCCGCTCGCCGGCGGCCATGGCCGCCTGCAGGCAGTTCGACTCGTCCGGCTCGACGCCGATCACCTTGATCTCCGGACGCAGGTACTTGACGTAGGCGGCGATGCCGGCGACCAGTCCGCCACCGCCCACCGGGACGAAGATCGCATCGAGGCGGCCGGGCTGCTGGCGGAGGATCTCCATGGCCACGGTGCCCTGGCCGGCGATGGTGTCCGGATCGTCGTAGGGATGGACGAAGGTGTAGCCCTTCTCGTCGACCAGCTTCAGCGCGTGGGCCAGCGCCTCGGGGAAGGCGTCGCCGTGCAGCACCGCCTTGGCGCCGTGGGCGCGCACCGCCTGGACCTTGATCTCGGGGGTGGTCTTGGGCATCACGATGACCGCCCTGATCCCCTGCCGCTTGGCCGCCAGGGCCAGGCCCTGGGCGTGGTTGCCGGCCGAGGCGGCGATCACCCCGCGGGCCTTCTCCTCCTCGGTGAGCTGCGCGACCTTGTTGTAGGCGCCGCGGATCTTGAAGGAAAACACCGGCTGCAGGTCCTCGCGCTTGAGCAGGACCTGGTTGCCGAGGCGTTCGGACAACTGGCGGGCGGGTTGCAGGGGCGTTTCCACCGCGACGTCGTAGACGCGCGAGGTGAGGATCTTCTTGACGTATTGTTCGAGCATCGGAGGCGGTTCGGCGGACTTCACGGAAGCCCGGAGTCTACTCCAGGCCCGCCGGGCGGACTACCGGCGTGCCGCAGGAAAACACCGCGACTGCCGGTTATCCGGGGCAAGACCGGAGGACGCCAGGCCGCTATAATTCGTCCCTTCGTATCGCAGCGGCACAGGACGTGCCGGAAACCCGCCGGGCCGCCCCGGCCGCGCGCACCCTCCGCCTGCGCCGCCGGGACGGCCGGCCAGGCAACCAGACAGGCACCCGGGATGAACCAGGATCAGCTCAAGCAGGCAGTGGCACAGGCCGCCGTCGACCACATTCTTCCGCACCTCGACAGCAAGAGCATCGTCGGCGTCGGCACAGGCTCCACCGCCAACTTCTTCATCGATGCCCTGGCCCGCCACAAGGCCGAGTTCGACGGCGCAGTGGCCAGTTCGGAGGCCACCGCCAAGCGCCTGAAGGAACATGGCATCCCGGTCTACGAGCTGAACACGGTCAGCGAGCTGGAGTTCTACGTCGACGGCGCCGACGAAAGCAACGAGCGCCTGGAGCTGATCAAGGGCGGCGGTGCCGCGCTGACCCGCGAGAAGATCGTCGCCGCGGTGGCCAAGACCTTCATCTGCATCGCCGATGCCAGCAAGCTGGTACCCATCCTCGGCCAGTTCCCGCTGCCGGTGGAGGTCATCCCGATGGCTCGCAGCCACGTCGCCCGCCAACTGGTGAAGCTCGGCGGCGATCCGGTCTACCGCGAAGGCGTGCTGACCGACAACGGCAATATCATCCTCGACGTGCACAACCTGCGCATCGACAGCCCGGTGGAACTGGAAGAGAAGATCAACGCCATCGTCGGCGTGGTCACCAACGGCCTGTTCGCCGCCCGCCCGGCCGACCTGCTGCTGCTCGGCACCGCCGACGGCGTCAAGACCCTCAAGGCCTGAGCCCGCTCGCCCCAGGCCGATGACCGGTGCGGGGCGACACTGCAACAAAAGCGGCTACGCTGTGTCTCAGCAGACGGCTGGTCCGTTGCGATCCGCCGCACCCCGTGAACAAGGAGCTAGACATGGCAGCCAAATTCCATCTGAAGAAAGCGAAAGACGGCCAGTTCCACTTCAACCTGCATGCCGCCAACGGCGAGATCATTCTCACCAGCGAACTGTACAAGGCCAAGGACTCGGCGCTCGGCGGCATCGAGTCGGTGCGCAAGAACTCCCAGCGCGACGGTGCCTTCGAGGTCAAGCCGGCCAACAACGGCAAGTTCCACTTCGTGCTCAAGGCCACCAATGGCCAGGTCGTCGGCCAGAGCCAGCTCTATGCCAGCCAGGCCAACGCCGAAGCCGGCGTGCAGTCGGTGAAGCGCGCAGCGCCGGAAGCCGGCCTCAGCGACGAAAGCTGATCCAGCCCTGGCCGCCGTCGACGCCGGCGGCGGCCAGGGCCTCAGGACAGCCATTCGATGGCGAACGGCTTGTGCCGGATGCGCAAGCGCCGCGCCTCCTGGCGCGCCTGCGGCGGCCGACGCTCCAGCGCCTCGACGCAGGCCTGCGGATCGTCCAGCGGCAATTCGCCGAGCACGTCCAGCGGCAACTCCCACCAGCGACTCGCCAGCAGTCGCTCGATCAGCTCCGGCGCGAAGCGATAGCGGAGTACCCGCGCCGGCGAACCCGCCACCACCGCGTAGGGCGGCACGTCGCGATTGACCAGCGTTTGCGCGCCGATCACCGCGCCGGTGCCGATCTCCACCCCATCGAGGATCAGCGCGTCGCGCCCGATCCATACATCGTGGCCGATCCGCGCCGGGGTCGCTTCGCGCTCGGGCTGCAACGGCTTGCGCAACAGCTTCGGATTGGCGGTGAAGGCGTGGGTGCTCAGCCAGTGCATTGGATGCGAGCGGCGCGGCTGGCCGATCACCACCCCGGTGGCGATCGAGCAGAAGCGGCCGATGCTGGCCACCTCCAAGAACTCGCAGCCGCTGACCACGTCGGTATAGGCACCGACCTCCAGTGCTGGCGAGTGGATCTTCGCCTTGCCCAGCTTCACGTTCGGCTCCAGCGTCACCTGCGTGCCGTCGCGCAGCGTCTCGACCCCGCTGGCCATGCGGCAACCGTGACGTGCCAGGGCCTTCTTCAGGCGACGGTTGAGCAGGGCTTCGCGGAAAATGTTCATGCGACGGGTATCCAGGAGATCGGCAGGGCGAGCACTGTAAATCGACCGCTCGCGGTTACCAAGCCCCGAAACGGGAAGTCACGCCCCAGTAGCGGCCATCGCCGGTAACACTACGTCCTGCACGAAGCTTCCTGCCCATCGCCAGGAGCGACGCTTCTTACAACCTGGCGACACCGCAGGTCGCCCAGGCGTCAATTCGTGCTCCAAGGACATGAAACGGTCCGCATCCTGCTTTTCGCGGCGCGAGCATCATTCGATGCACCATCGTACCGACACAGAGGAAAGTGCCGTGTTCAAACCATTAGCTGTCGCTGTAGGCCTGGGATGTGCTGCGCTGTCGTTGGGTGCCAACGCCTATCAATACGGGGAATACGCCGGGGAGACCCTGGAGCGCCTGATCACCGACTACCCGGGCCGCTATCGCGGCACCGCCAGCTTCGCCGGTGCCAGCGAACTGATGCAGTCGCGCCTGGGCTTCGGCTACCAGACCAGTCGCCAGGACTTCACCTGGGCCGGCAACCGCAGTTCGCAGAACGTCATCGCCTCGGCGCCCGGCAGCAGCGGGAAGTTCCTTGTACTCGGCGCGCACTACGACACCTACTACGGTCGCCCGACCCTGCAGGGCCTGGACGATAACGCCTCGGGCGCGGCGGTGCTCACCGAGATCGCCCGCAACCTCGGCGGCATCGCCCTGGAGAACGGCCTCGAGGTGGTCGGTTTCGGCGCCGAGGAGGAAGGCCTGCGCGGTTCGCGTGCCTACGTCGAGTCCCTCGACGCCAGCCAGCGCGCCAACCTGCTGGGAATGATCAACCTCGACAGCCTGGTCACCGGCGACAAGATGTACGCCCATGCCGGCTCCAACAGCGTGTCCAACCCGGCCCTCGGCGCCTACCGCGAACAGATCCTGCGCATCGCCCGCGAGCTGGACATCCCGCTGTTCACCAACCCCGGCCTGAACGCCGAATACCCGGCGGGTACCGGCTGCTGCAGCGACGGCGAAAGCTTCAACGGGATGGACATCCCGGTGTTGTTCATCGAGGCGACCAACTGGGAACTGGGTGACCTGGACGGCTACGAGCAGACCGACGACCCGGCGATTCCCGGCGGCTCAACCTGGCACGACCCGGCCGAGGACAACAAGGAAGTACTGACCAACGCCCTCGGCCAGGAGCGCATCGAGCAACGCATGCGCGACTTTTCCCGCCTGCTGACGCGCCTGGTGCTGGAGCTGACCAACGCCGACCTGCTGGCCTCCACCGCCTCCGGCGGCGCCCTGGCGCGGCAGATGGAAGACCAGTTGCAGCGCCAGCACCAGGCACTGACCCGCCTGCACGACCGCCGCTGGCTGACCCTGCTCGGCAGCAACCGGCCGGTAGGCAGCTTCGACGGCGAGGTGGGCGCGGAGGGCGAGGTCTCGCCGGACAGCGGTTTCGACATGCCTGGCGATCCGGAGTCCAGGCGCGCCGGCGTGCATCTGCTCGGCGACTACCGCTACAGCGAGGCCCTGACCCTCGGCGGCAGCCTGGCCTTCCAGCGCAGCCGCGACAAGCTGGACCATGGCGGGCGCATCGAGGGCGACACCTGGCAGCTCGGCCTGTTCGGCCTGTACAACGACGGCGGTCCGGAATGGCTGGCCGGCGAGCTGAACCTCGGGCATACCCGCTACGACAGCAAGCGTTCGGTCTACCTCCAGGCCGCCGGCGGGCCGGTGCTGCTCGACCAGCGTCTGTCGGGCGACACCTCGGCCTGGTCCTGGGGCGCCCGGCTGGAAGGCGGCTATGACTTCAGCTTCGGCGAACTGCGGAGCGGGCCGCTGGCCGGTCTCGACTACATGCGCTACCGCATCGACGACTTCCGCGAGGACGAGGCCCTGCGTACCGCACTCGGCTACGAGAAGCAGGACTACGACTCGCTGGAGGCGAGCCTCGGCTGGCGCCTGCGCGGCGAGCTGGCGCTGGGTGCGAGAATGCGCCTGCAACCCTACGCCAGCCTGCGCTGGGTCCGCGAGCTGGCGGACGGACGCCTGGAGGACATGGACCTGACCAGCCGCGGCGACGGGCGTGTCCGGGTCGCCGACATGGGCGGCGTGGACAAGGATTTCGGCCGCGCCCAGCTTGGCGCGCAACTGGCGATCACCGAGCAGCTCGGGGTCTTCGCCGAAGCCAACAGCCGCTTCGCCCACAGCGAAGGCAACCAGGCGGGCTATTCGCTCGGGGTGAGCTGGCAGTTCTGAGCGGGCCAGGGGACGCTCCTGCCGTCCCCGCAGCCGCGTCAGGGCTGCGCCGGCTCGTCCTTGCTGAACACGTAGAACAGGTTCGGCTCGCTGACCAGGTAGAGCACGCCACGGTCGTCCATCGCCACGCCCTCGGCCTGCGGCACGCTGCGCTTCAGGCCGTGCATGCCGCGCAGCAGCGACAGGGTGCTGACCGGCTCGCCGTCGGTGTCCAGCTCGACTACCAGGCGCGACTCGTCGGACAACGCCAGCAGGTGCCCGGTGCCCTCGTCGAACTGCAGGCTGGACAGGTCGCGGACGAACAGGCGCTTGTCGCGCCCGGGGTCGTCCACCACGTGCACGGCGAACGGTTTGTCCGCCTGGGTGTGGGGGAAACCGTGGATCTCGTAGATGCGCACCGGGTCGCGCTCCTTGGCGACGAACAGGCGCTTGCCCTCGGCGTCGTAGGCCAGCCCCTCGAAACCCTTGTTGCCGTTGAGGCCGATACCCAGCGAAAGCTGCTGGGCATCGGCAGCGTCGATGAAGCGCGTATCGTCCTCCAGGCGCACCTTGACCAGGCGTTGCTGGCGCTCGTCGGTGATCACGTAGACACCGCGGCTGATGTACTCGATGGCCTCGGCGTCGCCGAAGCCGGTCAGCGGGATGGTCCGCAGTACCTTGCCCTGCAAGGACAGCTCGATGATCTGCGCCGGCTGGTTGGTCACGGTGAACAGGGTGCGCCGGTCGGGATCGAAGGTCAGCGCGGAAACGTCGTCGTTCAACCCCTCGATGGGCTGCGCCTCGATCCGCACGCGGTAGTCCGGCAGCCATATCGAGCGCTCTTTCCAGGCATCGGCGTGACGCCACTCCTGGACGGCGAACCAGGCCCGGTCGAAGACGCGGAAGCTCTGGCCGAGAAGGACCAGCGCGGCCAGCGCGACCAGCAGGACGGCCAGCAGCAGACGGCGAGGCGTAAAAGCTCGGGACATGGAAAACGGCTCGGGAGTTTGGGCGTGGATAGTCATAGCATAGAGCCTGTACGCTGTATGGAAACGGGCTGCGCCCGACCTTTCCTACGCAAGCTACGGCTCCAGGCTGAAGCCAAGCTTAAAGTCAGCCAGCCGCCCGGGCGACTCGGACAGGTCCGAGTTTCCTGTCCGAAAGAGACGACAAGAGAGCATCCGCAGTCTTCTTCCAGCGCCACCAGATTGGCCTGTTCGATCCCTTATTGGCCGCATCTATCGTTCTGCGCCCGCGGCGCCCCGGTCATTATCGAACCGCAGCAGGTGAAGCGGGCCCCAGAAACCGCAAAACCTCAACAATAACAACTGCTTGACTGCATGGAATTCAGCATGACCAGCGCGATAGCCATCGAGCGGATCTGCATGGAATTCGGTACCCCCCGGCCAAGGCCTGAAGGCCCTTGACGATGTGTCCCTGGATATCCACGCCAACGAATTCTTCACCCTCCTCGGCCCTTCCGGCTGCGGCAAGACCACCCTCCTCCGCCTCATCGCCGGTTTCGAACAACCCAGCTCCGGCAGCATCCGCCTCTATGGCGAACGCATGGAAGGCCTGCCGCCGTTCCGCCGCCCGGTCAACACGGTGTTCCAGAGTTATGCGCTGTTCCCGCACATGAGCGTCGCCGACAACATCGGCTTCGGCCTGGAGATGCAGGGCCGCCCGCGCAGCGAGATCGACGCCACCGTGAGCCGCATGCTCGAGCTGGTGAAGCTGCCGGAGGTCGGCAAGCGCCGCGCCGACCAGTTGTCCGGTGGCCAGCAGCAACGCATCGCCCTGGCCCGCGCGCTGGCCAGCCGGCCCAAGGTGCTGCTGCTCGACGAGTCGCTGTCGGCGCTGGACCTGAAGCTGCGCAAGGAAATGCAGATCGAGCTGAAGCGCCTGCAGCACGAGACCGGGATCACCTTCATCTTCGTCACCCACGACCAGGAGGAAGCGCTGACCATGTCCGACCGCATCGCGGTGATGAGCAAGGGCAAGGTGTTGCAGGTCGGCACGCCCAGCGACATCTACGAGGCGCCGCTGAACCGGGCGGTCGCCGACTTCATCGGCGAAACCAACTTCCTCGAGGGCCAGGCCGACGCCGACGGCGTGCGCCTGGCGGACGGCCAGCGGCTGGCCGCGACGACCCCGGGCAGCGGCGCGGTGACCCTGGCGATCCGCCCGGAGCGCACCGAACTGGCCGCCGACGGCCAGTTGGAAGGCGTGCTGGAAAACATCGTCTATGTCGGCACCGATACCGTCTACCACCTGAACGTGGCCGGCCAGCCGGGCTTCCGCGTGCGCCAGCAGAACCGCGACGGCGCACGCTGCCCGCACAGTCCGGGGGCGAAGGTGCGGGTGCGGATTCCCGCCGCCGCCATCCGGGTGCTCGCCGAATGAGCACCGCCGGGCGACCTACCGCGCAACAGTCGGCCGAACGCCGGCAGCTGCGTCGGCGCCTGCTGCTGAGCAGCCCGGCGATGCTGATGCTGGTGCTGTTCCTGGTGATCCCGCTGGGCATCATGTTCGCCGTGTCGATCCAGCAATCCGGCGACTACGGCGGAGTGAAATGGGGCCAGCACAGCCTGGAGGCCTACCTCAATTTCCTCTGGGAACGCGACCTGGACGACAGCCTGGTGTTCAACGCCGACTACCTGGGCATCTTCCAGCGCTCGTTCTGGCTGTCGCTGCTGACCACCCTCGGCTGCCTGGCACTCGGCTTCCCCACCGCGCTGTACCTGGCGTTGCAGCCGGAACGCCGGCGCAACCTGCTGCTGTTCCTGGTCACCGTGCCGTTCTGGACCAACCTGCTGGTGCGGGTCTACGCCTGGATCCTGCTGCTGCGCAACGGCGGGCTGGTGGACGCCAGCCTGCAAGGCATCGGCCTGACCGACACCGGGCTGGGGCTGCTCTATACCGATAACGCGGTGATCATCGGCCTCCTTTATACCTACCTGCCGTTCATGGTGCTGCCGATCTACACCAGCCTGGAAAAGATGGACTGGCGCCTGGTGGAGGCGGCATTCGACCTCGGCGCCAACCGCTGGAAAGCGCTGCGCCGGGTGATCGTGCCGCTGGCGATGCCGGGGATAGTCGCCGGCTGCATCCTGGTATTCATCCCGGCCCTGGGCAGCTACATCATTCCGGAATTGCTCGGCGGCGGTAAGGCGCTGATGATCGGCAACCTGATCCAGCTGCAATTCGGTACCGCGCACAACTGGCCCTTCGGCGCCGCCCTTTCGTTCGCCCTGCTGGCCTTCGTCCTGCTGGCGATGCTGATCCACAACCTGCGCTTCCGGGCCAACGCCGGCGGAGGCCAGCCATGAACGGCCGCAATCCACTCTGGACCTTCAGCGGAGTGCGCCAGGCCGCCTGGCTGTTCTTCGCCTTCCTCTACATCCCGATCCTGGTGCTGGTAGCGCTCAGCTTCAACAGCGGCCAGTCGGCGACGCTCTGGGAAAGCTTCAGCCTGAAATGGTACGCGGTGGTGGCCAACGATCCGGAAATCCTCCGCGCGGCGAAGAACTCGCTGATCGTCGCCACCCTCGCCACCCTGGCCTCGACCGTCCTGGCCACCCTCGCCGCGCTGGGCATGCGTGGTCGCGCCTTCCGCGGACAGACCCTGATGAACGGCGTGCTCGGCCTGCCGCTGCTGGTGCCGGAGATCGTCACCGCGGTGGCGACCCTGATGTTCTTCTCCTTCATCGGCCTGAAGCTGTCGTTGTTCACCATCCTCATCGCCCACATCGTGTTCTGCATCCCCTTCGCCTACCTGCCGATCCGCGCCCGCCTGGAGGGCCTGGACCCGCGCCTGGCGGAGGCCGCCGCCGACCTCTACGCCTCGCCGTGGAAGGCCTTCTGGAAAATCACCCTGCCGCTGCTGATGCCCGGCGTGCTGTCCGGGGCGATGCTCGCGTTCATCATCTCGATGGACGATTTCGTCATCACCTATTTCGTCGCCGGCGCCGGCGCAACCACCCTGCCGGTGTACATCTTCAGCTCCATCCGCATGGGCATATCCCCGAAGATCAATGCGATTTCATCGATCATCCTCATGATTTCCATCGCCTTCGTCGCCCTGTCGTACTACCTCGGCCAACGCCGCCGCTGAGAATCTGCCTCCACGAAGAAAAAACAGAAGATCGCCAGGAGTCCACCATGACCTACCGCACACCGCTCACCCTGCTCTTCGCCGCCGGTCTAGCCCTGGGCGGCCAGGCTCGCGCCGAAGGCACCCTGCACTTCGCCAACTGGTCGGACTACTACCCGCCGGAGTTGCTGAAGAAGTTCGAGAAGGACACCGGGATCAAGGCCACCCTCGACGCCTACGACAGCAACGAGACGCTGCTGGCCAAGCTCAAGGCCGGGGGCGGCGCCTACGACGTGGTGGTGCCGTCGGACAGCTTCATAGAGATTTTCGTCAAGGAGGGGCTGCTGCAAAAGCTCGACAAGAGCCAGTTGCCGAGCCTGGGCAACCTGAAGGAAAACTTCCGGACCCTTGGCTTCGATCCCGGCCACGACTACAGCATTCCCTATCTCTGGGGCACCACCGGCTACAGCTACGATACGGCGAAGGTGCCGGGCGGCAGGCTGGAAGAAAGCTGGAAGCCGTTCTTCGAACCACCAGCCGAGCTGAAAGGCAAGGTGGTGGCGCTGAACTCCATCGAGGAACTGTTCATTCCCGCCACCTACTACCTCG
The DNA here is from genome assembly GCF_037574965.1 of Pseudomonas sp. KBN12P06040. NCBI lineage: Bacteria > Pseudomonadati > Pseudomonadota > Gammaproteobacteria > Pseudomonadales > Pseudomonadaceae > Pseudomonas > Pseudomonas sp. KBN12P06040. Next base: position 405,066 of record NZ_JBBELS010000001.1, on the reverse strand, counting down.
GCATCGACGAATGCACCGAGGACGCCAGGGAAGCGCAGAAGGTCCTCGACCTGCTGCTCAGGCAAAAGCCGGCGCTGGCCATGTACAACAGCGACGGCACCATCGAGCGCATGGCCGCCGGCGAGGTCGCCATGCACCAGCAGTGGAACGGCGCCTTCCACCGCGCCCACGCCCAACGCGCCAGCCTCGAATACGTCTATCCGAAGGAAGGCATCCGGCTGTTCATCGACAACTTCGCGATTCCGCGCGACGCCAGCAACGTCAAGGAAGCCCACGTCTTCATCGACTGGATGATGCGCCCGGAGAACATCGCCGCCGCCTCCAACTTCGCCAAGTACAACAACGCCATCGTCGGCTCGGAGAAATTCATGGAGAAGGCGCTGTTCGACGACCCGGCGATCAACACCCCGAAGGACAAGCTCGACCGCCTGAAGCCGTTCAAGCTCTGCTCGCCGAAAGCCCTGGCGTTGCGCAGCAAGGTCTGGACCAAGCTTAAGAAATGATCGACGCGGCGCTGGCGGCCAGCTCGCGCCAGCGCTGGCCGGCCAGCCAGTTTGGCCATCTCGATCCCTTTTTGACCGTCTACAGGGTTCTCCCCGGCGAAACCGGATTGCTAGAGTCGAACCGCGCCCTCCTCGAGGGGTCGCCCGGAGCCGCGGAAACGGCGCCGGCAGAGCCCAAGGGAACCTCGCGACCGCGAGCTAGAAATCCAACAAGAACGCTTCCTGAGAACGCCATGAACACTATCGACGCCCCAACGCCCGTGCCCGCACACGCCGCGTGCCCTCTCGTCACTGCCATTTCCACCGACCCGACGGAAACCCCAGCGGTTTTCCACTAGCCCGTCCATTCACCCGGCGCAGGAAAGGTCCGCCCACGCGGCCGCCTGCGGGATCGATACGGCATTTCGCGAGGAGCGGAACATGGCCAGCCAACGCAACAACGGCATCCTCATCGGCGGCAAGCGCCCCGAGTACGTCCACAGCGCCCAGGGCACCGGCCTGCGGCGCATCCTCGGGCTCCCCGCCCTGGTCTTCTTCGGGCTGGTCTACATGGTTCCGCTGACCATGTTCACCACCTACGGGGTAGTCACCGAGATCACCGGCGGTCGCACCGCCAGCGCCTACCTGATCACCCTGGCGGCGATGCTCTTCACCGCCTTTTCCTACAGCTTCATGGTGAAGAAATATCCCATCGCCGGCTCGGCCTATTCCTATACCAGCCTCAGCTTCGGCCCCTGCGTCGGCTTCCTCGCCGGCTGGTCGCTGCTGCTCGACTACCTGTTCCTGCCGATGATCAACTACCTGCTCATCGGCCTGTTCCTCAACATCGCCTTCCCGATGGTGCCGGCCTGGGTCTTCGTGCTCGCGGCGATCGGCCTGGTCACCGTGCTCAACGTGATCGGCATCAGCTCGGTGGCCGGCATGAGCAACGTGATCGTCGGCGCCCAGTTCGTCTTCGCCGTGGTGTTCGTCGCCATGGCGGTCAAGCACCTGGCCGGCATCCCCTCGCTGGACCTGAGCCTGCCCTTCGTCGGCGACGGCAGCCAGCCGGGCTTCGCCCCGTTGATGGCCGGCGCGGCGGTGCTGTGCCTGTCGTTCCTCGGCTTCGACGCGGTCTCGACCCTGGCCGAGGAAACCCGCGACCCGCAACGCGACATCCCGCGCGCCATCGTCATCACCACGGTCGGCGCCGGCCTGCTGTTCACCGTGCTGGCGGTCTTCAGCCAACTGGTGTTCCCCGGCAGCGTATTCCAGGACGCCGAGTCGGCGGCCAACGAAGTGATGCTGGCGGCCGGCGGCAAGTTCCTCGCCAGCTTCTTCACCGCCGCCTACGTCGCCGGCGCCGCCGGCTCGGCGCTGGCCTCGCAGGCCTCGGTGTCGCGCATCCTCTACAGCATGGGCCGCGACGGCATCCTGCCGCGGCGCGTGTTCGGCAGCCTCTCGGAGCGCTTCAAGACGCCAGTGATCGCGATCCTGGTGGTCTCGGTGATTTCCCTGCTGGCGGTGGTCATCGACCTCACCACCCTGGCCTCGATGATCAGCTTCGGCGCGCTGGTGGCGTTCTCCGCGGTGAACCTGGCGGTGATCCGCAGCTACCTGCTGCTCGACGGCCGCCGCGCCCCGCGCGACCTGCTGCGCTACGGGCTGGTGCCGGCCATCGGCCTGGGCCTGACCCTGTGGCTGTGGACCAGCCTCTCGGCGCTGACCCTGGTGATCGGCCTGACCTGGTTCGCCGCCGGCCTCGCCTACCTGGCGTTGCATACCGGCGGTTTCCGCCGCAAGGCGCCGACCGTGACCTTCTCCGAACAGAACTGAGCCCGGGAGCCCGACATGCTGACCATCTACAGCGACGACCATCGCCTGCACCACGGCCGGCACGAACTGATCGGCGGCCAGTTCACCCCCTGCTTCGAAAAACCCAGCCGCGCCGATATGGTCCTCGACCGCGTGAAGGCCGTCGGCCTCGGCGAAGTCCGCGCACCGCGCGACTTCGGCCTGGAACCGATCCGCCGGGTGCACAGCGAGGGTTTCGTGCGTTTCCTGCAGAACGCCTGGCAGGACTGGCTGGCCACCGGCCGCAGCCACGACATGCTGCCGATCGCCTGGCCGACCCGGCGCCTGCGGCAGACGGAGCCGGACAACATCGACGGTCGCCTCGGCTACTACTCCTTCGACGCCGGCGCGCCGATCACCGCCGGGACCTGGCAGGCGATCACCAGTTCGGCCAACGTCGCCCTCAGCGGCCAGTCCGAACTCGCCAACGGCGCGCGCTCGGTATTTTCGCTCTGTCGCCCGCCGGGCCACCACGCCGCGGCCGACTACATGGGCGGCTATTGCTTCTTCAACAATGCCGCCATCGCCGCCCAGGCCTTCCTCGACCGGGGCGCCGGGCGGGTGGCGATCCTCGACGTCGACTACCACCATGGCAACGGCACCCAGGACATCTTCTACGACCGCGCCGATGTGCTGTTCACCTCGATCCACGGCGATCCGCGCTTCGAATACCCCTATTTCCTCGGCTACGCCGACGAGAAGGGCAACGGCGTCGGCACCGGCTACAACTTCAACTACCCACTGGCGGCCGGCAGCGACTGGGCGACCTGGAGCCAGGCGCTGCAGGCGGCGATCCGGCAGATCCAGGCCTATGCGGCGGACGTCCTGATCGTTTCTCTGGGGGTGGATACCTTCAAGGAGGACCCGATTTCCCAGTTCCGCCTGGACAGCCCCGACTACCTGCGCATGGGCGAAGCCATCGGCAAGCTCGGCCTGGCCACGCTGTTCATGATGGAGGGAGGCTACGCGGTGGAGGAAATCGGGATCAACGCAGTGAACGTGCTACAGGGTTTCGAAGGGGTTCACCGGTAAGCCCGCCCGCAACTTCACCCGGTCGGAACGCGAAACGGCCCGCCTCTCTTCCGGGAGGCGGGCCGTTTCGATTCAGGGCCTTACTTGATCACTTCGACGAACTCGACGTCGATCTCGCGGCCGACCAGGTCGCGGTCGACTTCGCCGGTCAGCTTGACCCGGGTCTTGTCGTTGATTTCCATCGGCGGGAAGTCTTCGTCGTCGATCTCCACCTTCATGCTGCCGGTGGCATCGCGGAACTCGTAGATGTCGCCCTTGATGCGCTTGACGATGGTGCCCTGGAGGACCACCGGGGTGTCGTCGGCGGCTTCCAGCGCGGCCTTCACCGTGGTGGTGGTCGGGGTAGCGCCCGGGCCGGTATAGCCGGCGGCCAGGGTGACGGTGGAGAACAGGCCGATGGCAGCGATGAGGGGCAGGTGACGAAGTTTCATGGGTAACGCCTCGTAGTTGGTTTCGATGGGTCCAGGCTACGAAGCCTTGCTGAAACCAGGCTTAATCGGCGCTTAAGCGAAGCTTAATCGGCGTCGCTGGTGGCCAGGCGCTCGCCGCTCTTCTTGCGGAACACGTAGAACAGGTTCGGCTCGCTGACCATGTAGATGGTGCCCTCGTCGTCGATGGCCACCCCTTCGGCGCGCGGGATCTTGCTGTCCAGGCCGTTGAAGCCGCCGAGCAGGCTGATGAAGCTGACCGGTTCGCCCTTCTCGTCCAGCTCCAGCAGCAGATGCGATTCGGCCGACAGCACCAGCGTATGCCCGGTACGCGGGTCGACGCTGAGCGCCGAGACGTTGCGCATGTAAAGGTCGTCGCTCGGTAGCGCGGTCATCGCCCCGCTCAGGCTCGGCCCGCCGTCGCTCTTCCAGCTGAACAGGGTCATCGGATCGCGCTCCTTGCTCAGCAACAGACGCTGCTGGCGCGGATCCCAGGCGATGCCCTCGAAGCCCTTGTTCTTCTTGCCGATATTGCCCAGCGGGAATTCGGCCAGGCTCTTGGTGCTCAGTTCGGCGGTCTGCGGGTCGACATGGAAGATGGTCAGGGTATTGCGGCGCTCGTCGGTCACCGCGACGTTGCCGTTCTCCAGCACCGCCACGCCTTCGGGATTGCTCAGGCCGAGCAGCGGGATGGTGCGCAGCACGTCGCCGGTGAGCGACAGCTCCACCAGCAGCGGCCGCTTGCCGGTAACGGTGAACAGGGTCCTGGTTGCCGGGTTGTAGGCCAGGTCCGAGGTTTCTTCCTCCTCCAGGCCCTGCAACGGCTTGGCGTCGATCACCACCCGATAGCCCGGCAGCCAGATGCTGTCGTCGCGCTGCTGCTGGCTGGCCTGGCTTTCCTTCCACCAAAGGCCGGCGCGATCGTCCCAATGCATGACGATGGTCAGCACCACGCCGACGAGCACGACGAACGCCGGCAGCAGCCAGCGGAAACGGGGAAGCTTGGAGGCAAGGGACATGGGCGAGGCTCGACTGTTTGGCCAGGTGTTTTCTTGGGCGTCGCCATGAAAGGGCATTGCCCCCGGCCTGTCAATCGAAGCGTCGCCCAGCCGACCGACAGTCGCTTCCGCTGCCGGCGCTAGGGAGGTCGGCCGCCCCCGGCGGCCGCAGCGGTTCAGAGCACGCGGGTCTCGAAACGGCTGGCGCCCGGCAATTCGAGCAGCAACTCGTCGCCGCTGTTCAGCGGCCCGACCCCGGACGGCGTGCCGGTCAGCACCACATCGCCGGCCTGTAGCGAGAAATGCCCGGCGATGTGCTGGATCAGCGGCACGATCGGATTGAGCATGTCGCGGCTGTTGCCGTCCTGGCGCACCTCGCCGTTGATGGTCAGGCGGATGCCGATGTCGGTCGGGTCGGGAAACTGGTCGGCGTTCACGAACGGCGACAGCACGCCGGCGCCATCGAAGCTCTTTGCCAGCTCCCAGGGCAGGCCCTTTTCCTTCAGTTTCGCCTGGACCTCGCGCAAGGTCAGGTCCAGCGCCGGCGCATAGCCGGAGATCGCGTCGAGGACCTCCTCGCGGTTCGGCTTGCGCGACAGCGGCTTGCCGATCAGCACGGCGATTTCCGCCTCGTAGTGTACCGAGCCGCGCTCCTGCGGCAGGCTCAGCCCGCCGCTCACCGGCACCACGCAGGAGCCGGGCTTGATGAACAGCAGCGGCTCGGTGGGAACCGGGTTGTTCAGTTCCTTGGCGTGTTCGGCGTAGTTGCGCCCGACGCAGACCAGCTTGCCCAGGGGGAAGTGGATCGGGGTGCCGTCGATATATTGATGCTGGTAACTCATTTACCGACTCCTGAACGGGTGGAAGGGCATCCGTGGCGCCCGCCACAGACGAGAAGGGCCGGATGACCGGCCCTCTGCGTTGCGAAACCTGCTACTCGGCGAAGATCTTGCCGGGATTCATGATCCCGTTGGGGTCGAACACCGCCTTCAGTGCCTTCATATAGGCAATTTCGGTTTCCGAGCGGGTGTAGGTCAAGTAATCGCGCTTGGTCATGCCCACGCCATGCTCGGCGGAAATCGAGCCGTTGTACTTCTCGACGGTCTCGAACACCCACTTGTTGACGGTCGCGCACCTGGCGAAGAACTCGTCCTTGCCGAGGTTTTCCGGCTTGAGGATGTTCAGGTGCAGGTTGCCGTCGCCGATGTGGCCGAACCACACCACCTCGAAGTCCGGGTAGTTGGCCTCGACGATGGCGTCGATGTCCTTGAGGAAGGCGGGCACCCGGGAAACCGTGACCGAGATGTCGTTCTTGTACGGCGTCCAGTGGGAGATGGTCTCGGAGATGTACTCGCGCAGCTTCCACAGGTTCTGCAACTGCTGCTCGCTCTGGCTCATCACCCCGTCCAGCACCCAGCCCTGCTCGACGCAGTGCTCGAAGGTGGCCAGCGCCTCGTTGGCGACTTCCTCGGTGGTCGCCTCGAACTCCAGCAGGGCGTAGAACGGGCAGTCGGTTTCGAACGCCCGTGGTACATCGCCACGGGCCAGGACCTTGGCCAGGGCCTTGTCGGAGAAGAACTCGAAGGCGGTCAGGTCGAGCTTGCTCTGGAAGGCATGCAGCACCGGCATGATCGAGTCGAAGTCGGGCGTGCCGAGGACCATAGCGGTGAGGTTCTTCGGCGTGCGCTCCAGGCGCATGGTCGCCTCGACCACGAAGCCCAGGGTACCTTCGGCGCCGATGAACAGCTGGCGCATGTCGTAGCCGGTGGCGTTCTTGATCAGGTCCTTGTTCAGCTCGAGCAGGTCGCCCTTGCCGGTGACGACCTTCATCCCGGCCACCCAGTTACGGGTCATGCCGTAGCGAATGACCTTGATCCCGCCGGCATTGGTGCCGATATTGCCGCCGATCTGGCTGGAACCGGAAGAAGCGAAGTCAACCGGGTAGTACAGGCCGTTTTCCTCGGCGAAGGTCTGCAGTTGCTTGGTAACCACGCCGGGCTGGCAGACCACGGTGCGGTCGAAGGCATTGAAGTCGAGGATCCGGTTCATGTAGTCGAAGGCCACCACGACTTCGCCGTTGGCCGCCACGGCCGCGGCGGAGAGCCCGGTACGGCCGCCCGACGGGACCAGACCGACCTTGTGCTGGTTGGCCCAGCGGACGATCGCCTGGACCTGCTCGACGCTCTTGGGGAACACGATGGCCAGCGGCGCAGGGGCGAAATGCTTGGTCCAGTCCTTGCCGTAGGCGTCCAGGGAGGCGGCGTCGTCGAGCAGCTTGCCAGGCTCGACCAGGGGCTTGAGCGATTCGATCAGGGCTTCGCGGGTCATTCGGGAACTCTCAAATGATTCATGGTCGCCCTGAGAACAACTCAGGTCGCAACCGGGCAAGGAAAAGGGAGAACATGCTAGCATACGCCCCCCGCGCTTAGTGCCTCTGGGCGCCGAGTTGCGGGTGCCGGCCAGCGCCGGCCGGACCCGCTTCGCGCAGTTCGCTTTCCAGCCACTTCCTCCGGGACAACAGGTTTACGCAGATGAGCAAGACCTCTCTCGACAAGAGCAAGATCAAGTTCCTTCTTCTCGAAGGTGTCCACCAGAACGCCGTGGACACGCTGAAGGCCGCCGGCTACACCAATATCGAGTACCTCAAGACCGCGCTTTCCGGCGATGAGCTGAAGGAAAGGATCGCCGATGCGCACTTCATCGGCATTCGCTCCCGCACCCAGCTGACCGAAGAGGTCTTCGACTGCGCGAAGAAACTGATCGCGGTCGGCTGCTTCTGCATAGGCACCAATCAGGTCGACCTCAACGCCGCTCGCGAACGCGGTATCGCCGTGTTCAACGCGCCCTACTCGAACACCCGCTCTGTGGCTGAGCTGGTACTGGCCGAGGCGATCCTGCTGCTGCGCGGCATCCCGGAAAAGAACGCTTCCTGCCATCGCGGCGGCTGGATCAAGAGCGCGGCGAACTCCTTCGAGATCCGTGGCAAGAAGCTCGGCATCGTCGGCTACGGTTCGATCGGCACCCAGCTCTCGGTACTCGCCGAGGCCCTGGGCATGCAGGTGTTCTTCTACGACACCGTGACCAAGCTGCCGCTGGGCAACGCGGTGCAGATCGGCAGCCTGCACGAGCTGCTGGGCATGTCCGACATCGTCTCGCTGCACGTTCCCGAACTGCCCTCCACCCAGTGGATGATCGGCGAGAAGGAAATCCGCGCGATGAAGAAGGGCGGCATCCTGATCAACGCCGCGCGCGGCACCGTGGTCGAGCTGGACCATCTGGCCGCCGCGATCAAGGATGAGCACCTGATCGGCGCCGCCATCGACGTGTTCCCGGTCGAGCCGAAATCCAACGACGAGGAATTCGCCAGCCCGCTGCGTGGCCTGGACCGGGTGATCCTGACCCCGCACATCGGCGGCTCCACCGCCGAGGCACAGGCCAACATCGGCCTGGAAGTGGCGGAGAAGCTGGTCAAGTACAGCGACAACGGCACCTCGGTGTCCTCGGTCAACTTCCCCGAAGTGGCCCTGCCGTCGCACCCGGGCAAGCACCGCCTGCTGCACATCCACGCCAACATCCCCGGCGTGATGAGCGAGATCAACAAGGTCTTCGCCGACAACGGCATCAACGTTTCCGGCCAGTACCTGCAAACCAACGATAAGGTCGGCTACGTGGTGATCGACGTCGACGCCGAGTACTCCGACCTGGCCCTGGAGAAACTCCAGCAGGTCAACGGCACCATCCGTAGCCGCGTGCTGTTCTAAGGTAGCGTCCGGCGGAAAGGAAAAAGGAGGCCCAGCGGCCTCCTTTTTTCGTTTCCGTCACTTGACGGTAACGGTGATCTTCTCCGACTCCACGGTCGGCTCCAGCGGCACGTGGTTCTTGTCGCCCACCAGCAGTTGCAGGGTGTGCTTGCCCGGCGGCAGGGTGATCTCGGTTTCGGTCTGGCCCTTGCCGAAGTGGCGGATGTTGTCGGTCATCGGCAGCGGCAGGTTCATCGCCGGCTGCTCCTTCAGGTCCACCAGCAGGTGATGGTGGCCGGTATCCGGCATGTCGACGCCGGCCGGCGCCACGCCCATGCCTTTCAGGCCGAATTTCACGGTGAAGGTCTTGTCGACGGTTGCACCATCGGCCGGCGTGATGAAATACACTTTCGCCCCTTCGGGCGCCTTAGTCCGGGGCAGGTCGGCAGCCATCAGGCTGGCGGATGCGCCGAACATCAGGGCGGCTAGACCGAGGCAAGGCAATGTCACTCTCATGGGAGTCTCCTGTTTTCACTTCCGTTAGCACCCGGGAAACGCCACTGGACGGAATTTCCCCGGCACTCTTCGTGCCTTCCGAATCAGGGAAAGGCATCGCTGGCACAGCGATTTCCACTGCGAAGCCCGTGTTAGAGCGGCGCTCGCGCACATAATCCGGGTCAATGCCCGCAACCCCTGGAAAGACCGCATGCAACCCAGTAGGTTCGCGATTGTCCAGGACGCGGGCCCGGCTAAGCTGAACGAACAGCATAGGCCCGACCGACGTTCATTCCCACCCGAGGAGTACTACATGCGATTTCTGCCCCGCCTGCTGATGCTGGTATCCCTGGCCGCTCCGCTGGCCCATGCCGAGCTGCTCGACGACGTCCACCAGCGCGGCGCCCTGCGCATCGCCCTGGAGGGCACCTATCCGCCGTTCAACTTCAAGCAGGGCGGCAAGCTCACCGGCTTCGAGACCGAACTGGGCGAACTGCTGGCCGCCGAGCTGGAGGTCAAGCCGGAATTCGTCACCACCGAATGGAGCGGCATCCTCGCCGGCCTGCAGAGCGGCAAGTACGACATCGCGCTGAACCAGGTCTCGGTGAACGAGCAGCGGCGCAAGGTCTTCGACTTCAGCGAGCCGTACACCATCTCCAGCGCCCAGTTGATCGTGCGCGCCGACGACACCCGCCAGTTCAGGTCGCTGGAAGACCTCAAGGGCCTCAAGCTCGGCGTCGGCCAGGGCACCAACTACGCCGACCTGGCGAAGTCGGTGGCCGGCGTCAACGTGCGCACCTATCCGGGCGCCCCGGAATACCTGCAGGACCTGGCCAGCAAGCGTATCGACGCGGCGCTCAACGACCGCCTGCTGATCCCCTTCGCCATCCGCGAGGCCAAGCTCCCGGTCAAGCCCGGCGCGGCGGTGGGACCGGTGGCGAACATGGCGATTCCCTACCGGAAGAACAACCCGAAGTTCGGCGAGGCGCTGAACGCGGCGCTGGAGAAGATCAAGGCCGACGGCCGCTTCGCCAAGCTCTCGGAAAAGTGGTTCGGCCTGGACGTCAGCCAGCCGCCGAAGTGAGTTCCCGCCCGAACGGGGGAAGCGGCCGCGTCCGAGGGACGCGGCCGTCGTGTTTGTCGATGGAGTGTTGAATGAATTCGCTGCAGAAATTGCTCGAATGGCTCGCCAACCTGGTCGAGCTGCTCGGGATGGCCTGGCCCTTCCTGCTCCAGGGCGCGATGTATACCGTGCTGTTCGCCGCGGTATCGATGGTCCTGGGCCTGATCCTCGGCTTCAGCGTCGCGGTGGTCCGGGTGACCAAGGTGCCGGTGGTCTCGCAGATCGCCGCGGTCTACGTCAGCGCCTTCCGCGGGACGCCACTGCTGGTGCAGATCTTCGTCCTGTACTACGGGCTGCCGAGCGTCGGCATCGAGTTCACCCCGGTCACCGCGGGCATCCTGGCGCTGACCCTGAATGTCGCGGCCTATCTCTCGGAGTCCATGCGCGGGGCGATCCTCGGCATCGACAAGGGACAATGGGAAGCCGGGCTCTCGGTCGGCCTGACCTGGGGCCAGACCCTGTGGAACATCATCACTCCGCAGGCCCTGCGCCTGGCGGTGCCGAGCCTGTCGAACAGCCTGATCAGCCTGATCAAGGACACTTCGCTGATCTCCGTGATCACCGTGACCGAGCTGATGCTGGCGACCAAGGAGGTCATCGCCGAGACCTTCCAGCCGCTGCCGCTCTATCTCGCTGCCGCCGGGATCTACTGGCTGCTTTCGGCGCTCTTCGAGCGTGTGCAGAAAGCCCTGGAGAACCGCCTGACCGCGCCGCTGCGGCGCTGAGCGTTCAGCCGCCGGCGTCGAGGCCGGCCAGGCAGACCGCGGCGCGGTCCAGCTCGTCTTCGTTGAAGACCAGCACGCCCATGCGCTTGAGGGCGGCGGCGGTCACGCCCTCGCCGGCGACCCGGCTGCCGTTGAAGCGCCCGTCGTAGTTCTCCAGGTTGCCGCAGGAAGGACTGCGCGCCTTGAGCACGGCCATCCGGATGTCATGGCGGCGGACCAGCTCCACTGCCGCCTCCGCACCCAGCAGGAATGCTTCGCTGACATCCTCGCCGTCGACGGTGAAGACCCGGTTCAGCCGGTCCAGCACTTCGCCGCCCTGGCCGCCGGGGATCTCCGCTGGCGGGCGGGGCGTCGGCAGGCCGCCGGCGACCTCCGGGCAAAGGGCGACGATCCGCCCCTGCGCATGCCAGCGCGAGAGCAGGTCGAACGGGCCATGGCTGCCACCGTCGTAGCGCACCAGGTGGCCCAGCAGGCAACGGCTGACCAGAACCTTCTGCATGGATGCTCCACCCCTTTGACAGGCACACAGAGTAGCCTGCCGCTCACCGATGGTCACGCCCGGTAACAGTAGCCGGGAAGCACCGGGGAAACCCGCCCTCGACCCAACCGGAGTTAGGCCTCGCGGTAGCGCTCCAGCGCCCGTATGGCGGGGACCAGGGCTATTTCTTGCCGATCCTTAGGATAGAACTGCGGGCGGCCCATGGCGAACCTCCGCCGCCCCGAGCAGACTGGCTTCCCGCGCAACCGCGAAGGACCCGCCCGTCATGCTCCCGACCCGCTCGCTTCTACCGTTTTTCCTGGCCCCCGCGCTGCTCGCCAGCGCTGCCAGCCAGGCGGCCATGGAGGCCCTGGACAACGACAGTCTCAGCCAGGTCACCGGCCAGGCCGGCATCAGCCTGCGCCTGGACCTGCGCGCCGGCGCGGCCAGGGTCGCCTGGGTGGACGACGGCGGCAGCCTCTCGCTGCGCAACCTGGTGATCGACAACGGCTGCGTGAAGGCCGGCGACTGCCCGGACGGGCGCGGCGGCAACATCCCCCTGGGCGCCGCCCAGCTCGGCCTGAGCCTGCCGATCTTCGGCGTCGAGCAGCCGACCCTGGCACTGGACGTGACCACCGGCAGCGGCGGCGGGCAGCAACTGGCGATCAGCCTGCCGGACCTCGCCACCATCAACGACCAGTTGATCGCCAGCGGCCTGCCGGCGCAGCGCATCCGCCTGCGGGTGGCCAGCGACCTGTACATCGGCGACAACTCGATCGGCCGCATCGAACTGCGCGACATCACCGACCTGCGCGGCACGATCAAGGTCTGGGGTCACTGAGGCGGCGACCCCGCCGAGGGTTCAGGAGAGTTGCAGGAGGGATTCGTTGCGCCGGCGGAACCAGCCGGTCAGCGACAGCCGGTCGCGGCTGGCGGGCAGGACTTCGTGCTCGGTGCCGGCGGACATGAACACCACCAGGCTACCGCCCGTCGGCTGGATGTCCACCTGCCGCTGCGGCAGGTGCAGGCGCAGCGCGCCGCCATGCTCGGGCAACCAGGCATCGTTGAGGTAGAGAACCGCGGAGACGGTGCGTGCGTCGTCGTCGCGGAAACGATCGACATGCTTCTGGTAATAGGCGCCCGGCGGGTACAGCGCGAAGTGGCACTCGAAATCCTCGAGGCCGAGGAACAGCGAGGCGTTGAGCGCCTGGCGCAAGCTGTCCATCACCCCCAGGTATTCGTCGCAGGCCACGGATTCTCCGGGCTCCAGCCATTGCGTGAGGTCGCCGCGGATGCCTTCGCGGATCACCTGGCCGTCGCCGCGGCCGATCGCCGCCGGGGTCAGGTCGCCCGCGACCGCACGGGTGCGGCACTCTTCGGCCAATCTGGTGGTCAGACGCTCAGGCATGAAGATGCTCTGGTGCGACCAGCCCTGGTCGACCAGTTCATCGACGATGCGATGCAGGAGTGGATGATTGACGTTGATGTGCATTGTCCATTGTAGCGTGCCGCCCCGGTGTCTCGACAAGCGGTCCGCCGCATGTCGACAATAGCGCCCCATGGACGGCACCACCCGAACGACGAGGCTTTCGCCGCCAAAGGAGTATCAATGCGCGCTTTGCTCGCCTTCGCTTTACTGCTGGTTGGTCTGCCCGCCCTGGCCGACCCTTATCAACGCCTGTACCAGGCCGCTGGCTGGCCCGACCAGCGCGCGCATTTCAGCGATGCCCTGGACGCGGCGCAGAAGCGCTACCAGGACAAGCTGCCACCCGCGCTCTACCAGACCCTGGTGGACAACAGCAATCGCCGCTTCGCCCCGGCCGAAGTCGACCAGCGCGCCCTCAACGGCCTGCGCGAGAACCTGCCGGACAGCGCCAGCCCGCTGAATTTCTTCGAGTCGCCGCTGGGACGCAAGGTGGTCGCCGCCGAGGTGCTCGCCACCCGCCGCGACCAGTTGCTCCAGCACAGCAACGGCCTGCCGCGGCAGACCGCCAGCGAGCCACGCCGGGCCCTGGTCAAGCGCCTGGCCCAGGTCCTTCCGGCCCGAGAGGCCGGTGCGGAAGTCAGCCTGGCCCTGGCCGGGGTCGCCGCCGACAGCCTCAGCCAGATGCTTCCGGGCCTCCCCGGCCTGCTTGGCGGCGGACAGACCGGCCAGTTGCTGGAAGGCCAGCGCCAGCGCCTGGTGCAGCAGATCGGCGCGGACCTGGAGAACACCCTGCTGTATGTCTACCGCGATCTCTCCGACGCGGAACTCACCCAGTACGTGAACTTCGCCGAGTCGCCGGCCGGCCGCAGCTACTACCAGGCGGCCCTGGCGGCGCTGAAAGCCGGCCTGGCGGTGGACCAGGCGGTCGCCCCCTGATCGCCGCGGGGCCTGGAACTCAGGCCCCCAGCGCGTCGCTCAGGAAATCGAAATAGCGCCGCCGCAGCCCCTCGCTTTCGTTCGCCAGGTGATGGCGCGCCTCTTCCAGCAACAGTATCCGCGGCTCGTCGAATTTCTCCCGCAGCACCTTCAGGCCATGGCGCCAGTCCACCGTCTCGTCGGACTCGCCCTGCACCACCAGGGGGCTCAGGGCACGCCGAGGCGCCCGCTCGATGCGCGGCACCCAGCGGGTCAGCGCGCCGACCCAGGCGGTCGGCAGGGTGCGCGGCTGCAACGGATCGTGCTCGCGGAGGAAGTCGAGGAACTGCGGATCGCTGGAGTTCTCCGAGAAGCGCCGCGGGATCGAATCGACGAAAGGACTCAGCAGGCGGTAGCTGAGCTTCGACCAGCCCCAGGCGCGCGGACGCACCAGCGGCGCCAGGAGAATCGTCTCGCCCAGCTCGGGACGTTCGCCGCCGTGCAGCAGGTAGTCCAGCAGGATCGCCCCGCCGGTGCTTTGTCCGCAGAGGTGCCAGGGCGCCGCCAGGTCGAGTTCGGCAGCCTGGCCCAGCAGGCCCTTGAACACCGCCTGGTATTCGGCGAAGTCGCGGATGCTGGCCCGCTCGCCTTCGGACAGGCCATGCCCCGGCAGGTCGCAGGCGAGCACCGAGAAGCCCATGCCCAGCGCCCAGTCGACCACGTGCCGATACAGTCCCATGTGGTCGTAATAGCCATGCATCAGCAACAGGCTGCCGCGCGCTTCCGGCAGCAGCCAGGCCTGCACCGCCAGGCGGCGCCCATCGACCGCCATGCTGCCGAGCCGCGCTTGCAGGCGCGGATGGTGGGAGCGCAGGTCCAGGCCGTAGTAGGCCTGGTAGGCGAGGACGGCGGCGTCCGCCTCGGCCGCGGCCAAGGGTCGCAGGTGCTGGCGCAGGTAATCGGGGTTGAAGGCTTCTGACATCGGCGGTTCCGGGCTGCAATCGATTCGTGGCCGGGCCACGGGCGAAACCCAGGGATATTCAGCTGCGCGCGAACACATGGCAAGCTTGGCACCCGTTTTCCGTGTGAATGCCATGACTCCCCGCCGCAAGACGCTCCTCGTCAGCCTGGTCGGCCTGCTCTGGGCCGGCGGCCTGCTCGCCGCCTACTGGTGGTTCGAGATCCGCTACATCCGTCCGTTCAGCGAGCAGACCACCCTGTTCTCCGGCGACAGCCTGCGCCTGCCGGCCGAGCTGGCCGGGCCGGGGCCGATCCGCCTGGTGCATTTCTGGGACCCGGCCTGCCCCTGCAACGTCGGCAACCAGCAGCACCTCGGCGAGCTGATCGAACGCTTCGCCGGCAAGGGCGTGGAGTTCCATGTCCTGCAGAAGCCTGGCAGCCAGGGCCGCCTGCCGGACAACCTGGCCGCCCTGCGCCCCCTCGCCGGTCTGCCCGGTTCCGAGCAGTTGCCGGCCAGCCCGGCCGTGGCGATCTGGAACCGCGACGGCCGCCTGGCCTACTTCGGCCCCTATAGCGAGGGCGCGGTATGCACCTCCAGCAACAGCTTCATCGAACCGATCCTCGAAGCGCTGCTGCAGGGACGTCCGGTGGATGCCACCCATACCCTCGCCGTGGGTTGCTACTGCCCCTGGACCCCGGAAAAAGGCTGACCTGGCTCAACACCGGGCCTTCCGGAGGGGGCGCCGGAAGGCGTAGCGGCTACACTGCCCGGGTCGGCCCACGAGGGGCCGTTGCCGAACCAAGGAGTCGCTGCATGTCCCTACGTCCCACCCTCGCCCTGCTCGCCCTCGTCAGCCTGCCGCTGATGGCCGCCCAGAACGACCCTCAGCCCAGCAGCAAGGAACTGATGAAGGAGCACCAGGCGCAGATCCAGAACGACCTGGCCGACGTCGACTACAAGCGCAAGCGCATCGTCGAGGCCAACATGAACCTCACCGACCAGGAAGGCGAGAAGTTCTGGCCAATCTACAACACCTACCGCACCGAGTCGGACAAGCTCAGCAAGGAAACCCTCAGGCTCCTGCTCGACTACGCCCAGGCTTACAACAGCGGCAACGTCAGCGACGACCAGGCGAGCAAGCTGATCGAGCGTGTCGACGACCTCCAGGAGGACCGTCTGGAACTGCGCGACAAGTACGTCAAGCGCATCGCCAAGAACGTCTCGCCCAAGCGCGCCATGCGCTTCCTGCAGATCGAGATCCAGCTCGACGCCATCGCCACCCTGGAGATCGGCCGTCAGGTACCGCTGGTCGAGTAACCCTCTTCCCGCTTCGCCAGCCGCGCCCTGTATTGCTCCGGGGGCGCGGCGTGCCAGCGGCGAAAGGCCCGGTAGAACGGCGACAGCTCGGCGAACCCGCAAGCCTTGGCCACCTCGCGGATGGCGCGACCGGCCAACAGCATCTCGCTCGCCCGCTGCCGGCGAACCTCATCGCGAACCTGCCGGAAACTCGCTCCCCCAGCGGCCAGCGCACGCTGCAAGGCACCGCTGCCAAGACCCAGCTCCGCCGCGCACTGGCGCAAGCCATAGCCCTCCCCGAGGCGCAGCTCGATCAGGTAGCGCACGCGATTGAGCAAGCGGTTCTCGCTGAGTTCGCGGGACTGTTCTTCCGCGTGGCGGGTCAGCACGTCATGCATGTCCGGATTGGCGTTGCGCGAAGGACGCCGCAGCAAGGCGGCGGAAAACACCAGGGCATCGTGCGGCCGCGAGAACAGCGGCAGCCTGCCGAACAACCGGCGGTGTTCGCCCAGCCGCGACGGGGCTCGGTGGCGGAACTCGATGCGCTCGGCGACGAACTCGTCGTCGCTGATCAGCGCCAGCAGCTTGAGGAACAGCAGCATCAGGCATTCGATCTGCTGGCGCAGCGAGGCATAGCCCAGGTAGTTGATGTCGAGGATCAGCCTTGCCGTTTCCCCTTCGACCTCGAGGCGCGCGGCGAAACCGCCGGAGAGAATGTGCTGGAAACGCACGAAGCTGCGCAGCGCCTCCTCCAGGTCGCGCGCGGACAGCAGCAGGTAGCCGACCACATCGAGCAGGCGCGGCTTCATTGCCTCGCCCAGGTGCAGGCCGATGTCGGCATCGCCGGTCACCGCCGCCAGCTCGGTCCAGAACAACGGGGCGTTGTCATGCACCAGGCGGCCGCCCAGGGTCGGCGGCGGCAGCGGGATACGCCGGTAGACGCTGCGGTAGACGCGGGTGGGGTCGAGCCCGAGGGCGTCCAGGGCTTCATACAACAGACGCCGCAACGTGGCGGAATGGGTCAGGGGGCTGGTAGACGGGTCGTCCTGCATGGCGGCTCCTCGCGATTGACCAAAGACTTCCAGGGCCCGAGCATTCGGTCAATGCCGCAGGCCGGCGGCATCCGCAGAATGCTCGGCACTACAACAAGGAGAAAGGATCGATGAAACGCACCCTGACCGTGATCGCCGTGGCGGTCGCCGCCGCGGCTGCCGGCGGCGCCTGGTACCTCCATGCCAAGCAGCCGCTCCGCAACGGCTCGCTCGCCCTGGCCCACCTGCAGGCGCCGGTCGACGTGCGCTACGACGAGCGCGGGGTTCCGCACCTGTACGCGCAGAACCAGACCGACCTCTACCGCGCCCTCGGCTACGTGCACGCCCAGGACCGCCTGTTCCAGATGGAAATGCTGCGGCGCCTGGCGCGCGGCGAGCTGGCCGAAGTGCTCGGAGCCAAGCTGGTGGATACCGACCGTCTGTTCCGCACCCTGCGC
Source organism: Pseudomonas sp. KBN12P06040 (assembly GCF_037574965.1). NCBI lineage: Bacteria > Pseudomonadati > Pseudomonadota > Gammaproteobacteria > Pseudomonadales > Pseudomonadaceae > Pseudomonas > Pseudomonas sp. KBN12P06040. Next base: position 387,624 of record NZ_JBBELS010000001.1, on the reverse strand, counting down.
ATCCGCGACCACGCCGCCGAATACAGCGCCCGCCAGGACAAGCAGTCGCAGCCCTGGAAGGTGCTGGAGGCCTATCTGGACGGGGTCAACCAGTTCCAGGAAAACAACCCGGCGCCGCTCGAATTCGACCTGCTGGGCATACCCAGGCGTCCCTTCACCCCCGAAGACACCCTGAGCATCGCCGGCTACATGGCCTACAGCTTCGCCGCCGCCTTCCGCACCGAGCCGGTGCTGACCTACATCCGCGACGAACTGGGCAGCGACTACCTGCGCATCTTCGATCTCGACTGGCATCCGCAGGGCGTGCTGACGCCCTCCGGCGCACTGGGCGCCGGCGACTGGAAGGACCTCGGCGCCCTCGCCCGTCTCAGCCAGCAGGTCCTGGAGGACGCCGGCCTGCCGCAGTTCGAGGGCAGCAACGCCTGGGTCGTCGCCGGCAGCCGCACCGCCAGCGGCAAGCCCCTGCTGGCCGGCGACCCGCATATCCGCTTCGCCGCGCCGGCAGTATGGTACGAGGCCCAGCTGAGCGCGCCCGGCTTCGAACTCTATGGCCACTACCAGGCGCTCAACCCTTTCGCCTCGCTGGGCCACAACCGCGCGTTCGGCTGGAGCCTGACGATGTTCCAGAACGACGACCTCGACCTGGTCGCCGAGAAGGTCAACCCGGACAACCCCAACCAGGTCTGGTACCAGGGCAAATGGGTCGACCTGCAGAGCGAGGAGCAGGAAATCGCGGTCAAGGGCGCCGCCCCGGTGAAGCTCACCCTGCGCCGCTCGCCCCACGGTCCGATCGTCAACGACGCGCTCGGCGCCAGCTCCGGCAAGACCCCGATCGCCATGTGGTGGGCTTTCCTCGAGACCGAGAACCCGGTGCTCGACGCCTTCTACCAGCTGAATCGCGCCGATACCCTGGCCAAGGCCCGCGCGGCGGCCTCGAAGATCCATTCGCCAGGACTCAACCTGGTCTGGGCCAATGCCGCCGGCGATATCGGCTGGTGGGCCTCGGCGGCCCTGCCGAAGCGGCCGGAGGGAGTGAACCCGAGCTTCATCCTCGACGGCAGCAAGGGCGAGGCGGACAAGTCCGGCTTCTATCCGTTCGCCGACAACCCGCAGGAGGAAAACCCGGCGCGCGGCTACATCGTCTCCGCCAACTTCCAGCCGGTCCCGGCCAATGGCCGGCCGATTCCCGGCTACTACAACCTGGCGGACCGCGGCCAGTGGCTGGATACCCAACTGGCCGACCGCGGCACCAAATGGAACCTGGACAACAGCCGCGCGCTGCAACTCGGCAATCGCACCGGCTACGCGCCACGCCTGCTCGCACCCTTGCTGCCGGTCCTGCGCGAGGTGGTCGACGACGCAGAAGGCAAGCGCCTGGTCGAGCAACTGGCGGCCTGGAACGGCGACTACCCGGTCGACTCGACCGCCGCCACGCTGTTCAACCAGTTGCTGTTCCAGATTGCCGAGAGCGCCTTGCACGACGAACTGGGCGATGCCTTCTTCGACAGCCTGATCGCCACCCGCGCCATCGACAGCGCGCTGCCTCGGCTGGCTGCCGACGCCGACTCGCCCTGGTGGGACGACCGCCGCACAGAACGCCGGGAAACCCGCGCGGATATCGTCAGGGCCGCCTGGAACGCCTCCCTCGCGCATCTGCGCGGCACCCTCGGCAACGACCCGTCCGGCTGGCTGTGGGGCAAGGCGCATACCCTGACCCACGAGCACGCCCTGGGCCAGCAAGCGCTGCTCAAGCGCCTTCTCAACGTCGGTCCGTTCGCCGCCCCCGGCACCCACGAGGTACCGAACAACCTGTCGGCGAAGATCGGCCCGGCCCCCTGGGCGGTCACCTACGGCCCATCGACCCGGCGCCTGGTGGACTTCGCCGACCCGACCCACAGCCTTGGCATCAACCCGGTCGGGCAGAGCGGCGTGCCCTTCGACGGCCACTACGACGACCAGGCCGAGGCCTACATCGAGGGCCACTACCTGCCGCAGCACTACGAGGAAAACGAGGTGAAGGCGAACAGCAAGGGCGTGCTGGTGCTGGAACCGAAGCGCTGAGCCGGCCGGCGGAGCATCCGCCCGGCGTGGCGTAGGGCGAGTAACCGGATGGTGGTTGTCCGCCGGATACAACAGGGTATCGGCGGATAACACCTCGGGCGTTATTCGTCCTACGGAGCGTAGCCAGGCATTTCCCGCCACCGACGCGCCAATGAAAAAGGCCACCCGCAGGTGGCCTTTTCTTTTCGGCGGAGGGCTCAGGCCGGGGTCGGCGAGCCTTTCTGCCAGTCGGTCGCGGTCTCTTCCATCGCCTGCTGGATCGCCCGGCGACGCCGCTCCTCGGCCTGGCGGGTGAAGTACCAGGCGAAGAAGGTGAACAGCGAAACGCTCAGCAGGATCAGGCTGGCCACCGCGTTGATCTCCGGCTTCACGCCCAGGCGTACCGCCGAGAACACTTCCATCGGCAAGGTGGTCGAGCCGGGTCCGGAGACGAAGCTGGCCAGTACCAGGTCGTCCAGCGACAGGGCGAAGGACATCATGCCGCCCGCCGCCAGCGAGGGCGCGATCATCGGGATGGTGATCAGCAGGAACACCTTCCAGGGCTTGGCGCCCAGGTCCATCGCCGCTTCCTCGATCGACAGGTCGAGTTCACGCAGGCGCGCCGACACCACCACCGCCACGTAGGACGAGCAGAAGCTGGTGTGGGCGATCCAGATGGTCACGATACCCCGTTCCTGCGGCCAGCCGATCAGTTGCGCCATGGCCACGAACAACAGCAGCAGCGACAGGCCGGTGATCACTTCCGGCATCACCAGCGGCGCGGTGACCATGCCGCCGAACAGCGTACGACCGCGGAAGCGCGGGATGCGGGTGAGGACGAAGGCCGCCAGGGTGCCGAGGAGCACCGAGGAGAACGCCGTATAGAAGGCGATCTCCAGGGAGCGGCCGACCGAACTGACCAGTTGGGTGTTGTCCAGCAGGCCGACGTACCACTTCACCGACCAGCCGCCCCACACCGTCACCAGCTTGGAGGCGTTGAACGAATAGATCACCAGGATCAGCATCGGCAGGTAGATGAAGAGCAGGCCGACGATCAGCATGACGTTGGAGAAATTCCAGCGCTTCATACCTTGCCCTCCAGTTCTTTGGCCACGCTTCTGGATGGAGAGCCTGTTGAACGGGATACGGAGCGGGATACGCTGTGCTGGCTCATACCTTGCCCTCCAGTTCTTTGGCCTGGTTCTTGTTGAACAGGATGATCGGGATGATCAGGATCGCCAGCATTACCACCGCCAGGGCGGACGCCACCGGCCAGTCGCGGTTGTTGAAGAACTCCTGCCAGAGCACCTTGCCGATCATCAGGGTCTCGGGGCCGCCGAGCAGTTCCGGGATGACGAACTCGCCCACCGCCGGGATGAACACCAGCATGCAGCCGGCGATGATGCCGTTCTTCGACAGCGGCACGGTGATCTTCCAGAAGCTGGTGAAGTTACGCGCGCCCAGGTCGGAAGCGGCCTCCAGCAGGCTCGGGTCGTGCTTCACCAGGTTGGCGTAGAGCGGCAGGATCATGAACGGCAGGTAGGAATAGACGATGCCGATGTACACCGCGATGTTGGTATTGAGGATGGTCAGCGGCTCGCTGATGAGCCCCAGCCCCATCAGTACGCTGTTGAGCAGGCCGTTGTTGGAAAGGATGCCCATCCAGGCATAGACCCGGATCAGGATCGCCGTCCAGGTCGGCATCATGATCAGCAGCAGCAGGACAGTCTGCGAGGACTGGCTGGAGCGGGCGATGGCGTAGGCCATCGGGTAGCCCACCAGCAGGCAGATCAGGGTACTGATGAAGGCCATCTTCAGCGAGCCGAGGTAGGCATCGATGTAGAGCGGGTCATCGGTCAGCATCAGGTAGTTGCCGAGGTTGAGGAGCACCTGCAACTGCTGGTCCGCGTAGGCGAAGATCTCGGTGTAGGGCGGGATGGCCACGTCCGCTTCCGCCAGGCTGATCTTCAGCACGATGGCGAAGGGCAGCAGGAAGAACAGGAAGAGCCACAGGAACGGCACCCCGATGACCGCATGCCGCCCGGTGGGCATGCGCTTTTTCAGGCTGTTGGCGAATTTCATGACTGCAGTACCACGCCGCTGTCGTCGTACCAGCTGATGTACACCGACTGGTCCCAGGTCGGCCGGGCGACGTGGCGCTCGGCGTTGGCCATGAAGGCCTGGACGATCATCCCGGAGGCCAGCTTGATGTAGTACACCGAGTGGCCGCCAAGGTAGGCGATGTCGTAGACGGTGCCCTGGGCCCAGTTGTGCCCGGCGTGTTCCAGGTTGTCCGGCTTCTGCGCGCTGATCATCACTTTCTCCGGCCGCAGCGCGTAGGTGATGCGCTTGTCCTCGGCGCGGGTGCTGATGCCGTGGCCGATGTAGATCGGGTTCTCCAGCTGCGGGCAGGCGATCACCGCATGGTCCTGCACGTCCTCCACCAGCACGCCGTCGAACAGGTTGACGTTGCCGATGAACTCGCAGACCAGGCGGCTCGCCGGGGTCTCGTAGATGTCCATCGGGCTGCCGATCTGCTCGATGCAGCCCAGGTGCATGATGGCGATGCGCTGGGCCATGGTCATGGCCTCTTCCTGGTCGTGGGTCACCATCACGCAGGTCACGCCGACGCGCTCGATGATCTCCACCAGTTCCAGTTGCATCTGCGAGCGCAGCTTCTTGTCCAGCGCGCCCATCGGCTCGTCGAGCAGCAGCAGCTTCGGCCGCTTGGCCAGCGAGCGAGCCAGGGCCACCCGCTGGCGCTGGCCGCCGGAGAGCTGGTGCGGCTTGCGCTTGGCGTACTGGGTCATGTGCACCAGCTTGAGCATCTCGGCCACGCGCTCGTCGATCTCGGCCTTGGGCAGGCCGTCCTGCTTGAGGCCGAAGGCGATGTTCTGCGCCACGCTCATGTGCGGGAACAGCGCATAGGACTGGAACATCATGTTGATCGGTCGCTCGTAGGGCGGCAGGTCGGTGATGTCCTGGCCATCGAGGAAGATCCGCCACTCGGTGGGCCGCTCGAAACCGGCGAGCATGCGCAACAGGGTGGATTTACCCGAGCCGGAGCCGCCGAGCAGGGCGAAGATCTCGCCCTTGTTGATGGTCAGGGACACGGTGTCCACCGCCAGCGTCTCGTCGAACTGCTTGGTTACCCGGTCGATCTTTACCAGCACCTCTTTCGGCTGCTGGTTGCCCTCTAGGGCTTTCTTGTAGGCACCGGAGGCTATCGCCATTACCACAACTCCCAAGTCGTTGAGCCCGGTCACGCTACCGGGCGGAATTTGAACTTATTTGCCGGTCTTGATCCGGGTCCAGGTACGGGTCTGCAGGCGCAGCACCTTGGCCGGCAACACGGCGGAAACGTAGAGCTTGTCGAGCACGGCCTGCGGCGGATACACCTCCTCGCTGTCGCTGACGCTCTTGTCCATCAGCGGGCGGGCCCCCGGTATCGCGTTGGCGTAGCCGACATAGTCGCTGACCTTGGCGATCACCTCCGGACGCAGCAGGTAGTCGATGAACGCATAGGCGTTATCGGCGGCCTTGGCATCGGCGGGAATCGCCATCAGGTCGAACCACAGGTTGGCGCCTTCCTTGGGAATCACGTACTGGATGTCGATGCCCTTGCCGGCCTCTTCGGCGCGGGCAGCGGCCTGGAAGACGTCCCCGGAATAGCCGAAGGCGACGCAGATGTTGCCGTTGGCCAGGTCGGAGATGTACTTGGAGGAGTGGAAGTAGCTGACGTAGGGGCGAACCTTGGTCAGGACTTCCTCGGCCTTCTTGTAGTCCTTCGGGTCGTGGGTGTTGGGGTCCAGCCCCAGATAGTTGAGGGCGGCGGGCAGCATCTCGTCGCCGCTGTCCATGAAGGCCACGCCGCACTTGGCGAGCTTCTTCATGTTCTCCGGCTCGAAGAGGATGGCCCAGGAGTCGATCGGCTGGTCACCGAGGACTTCCTTGACCTTGGCCACGTTGTAACCGATGCCGTTGGTGCCCCACAGGTAGGGAACCGCGTACTGGTTGCCCGGGTCGCTGACCTCCAGCTGCTTGAGCAGCGCCGGATCGAGGTTCTTCCAGTTCGGCAGCTTGCTCTTGTCCAGCTTCTGGAAGGCACCGGCCTGGATCTGCTTGCCGAGGAAGTTGTTCGACGGCACCACGATGTCGTAACCGGAGTGGCCGGAGACCAGCTTGCCCTCGAGGGTCTCGTTGGAGTCGAAGACGTCGTAGCTGACGTCGATCCCGCTCTCCTTGGTGAAGTCCTTGAGGGTGGTGGGAGCGATGTAATCGGTCCAGTTATAGATGTGCAGGCTCTTCTTCTCCGCCTGCACGGGGCCCGCGATCGCCGTAGCCAGAGCGGCTACCAGCAGTGTCTTGCCAATGGAATGTTGCATGTCCGACTCCTGTTCCGGGCCTTTTCACGGCAGCACCCTGCCTGTTCGACCCGTGTTCTTCAAGTGCCGATGTAAGCCCAGATCACTCGGGTTTCATGACAACCCGACGATTCCGCCGGGAAACATGAGTGAGCTGGGTTCCCTACCGGCGTGTTGGTTTCAGGTTTTCCGGGCCCTCGGCCCCGGTGCGAGCGACACGACCGGCCCCGGCGCGGCAGATTGGCGCAGCGCCCATGGCAGCGTCTTCGTCGTCGATACTGCGTCCGGTCGTCGGGCCCCCAGGAGGAAGCGTCTGGACGAACGGGCAAAAGAGTCGAACCTCTTCGCAGGGGAGCGTGGCCGGAGGAAACCCGGCCGCGTTCCGGTTCTCTCGTGCCGGAGCGCCGGCGGCTTCAGGCGCCGCCGGGCTCCTCGCGGATCACTTGCCGGACTTGATCTTGGTCCAGCTGCGGGTCATCGCCCGCTGGGTCTTGGCCGGCAGGTCGGGGAAGGTATACAGCTTCTTCATGACCTCTTCGCTCGGGTAGATGCCCGGGTCGTTGCGGATCGCCTCGGACACCAGCGGGGTGGCCGCCGCGTTGCCGTTGGGGAACTGAACCACGTCGGTGATCTCGGCCATGATTTCCGGCTTCATCAGGAAGTTGACGAAGGCCAGGGCGCCCTCGGTGTTCTCGGCGTCCTTGGGAATGGCGACCATGTCGAAGAAGCTGCCGGCGCCTTCCTTGGGAATGTTGTACTTGACGGTGACCTTGTTCTTCGCCTCTTCGGCGCGGGACTTGGCCTGGTAGATGTCGCCGGAGTAGCCGATGGCGACGCAGATGTTGCCGTTGGCCAGGTCGGAAATGTACTTCGACGAGTGGAAGTAGGTGACGTAGGGACGGATCTTCAGGAACAGCTCTTCGGCCGCCTTGAGTTCCTTGGGATTGTCGGTGTCCGGCTTGTAGCCGAGATAGTGCAGGGCCGCCGGGAGAATCTCGGTCGGCGAGTCGAGGAAGCTGACGCCGCACTGCTTCAGCTTCTGGATGTTCTCCGGCTTGAATACCAGGTCCCAGGAATCCACCGGCGCATTGTCGCCGAAGGCCGCCTTGACCTTGTCCGGGTTGTAGCCGATGCCGATGGTGCCCCACATGTAGGGAATCGCATGCTCGTTGCCCGGGTCGCTGACTTCCAGGGTGTGCATCAGGTCCTTGTTCAGGTTCTTCCAGTTCGGCAGCTTGGACTTGTCGAGCTTCTGGTAGACCCCGGCCTTGATCTGCTTGGCGAGGAAGGAGTTGGACGGCACCACCACGTCGTACCCGGACTTGCCCGCCAGCAACTTGGCTTCCAGCACTTCGTTGCTGTCGTAGACGTCGTAGACGACCTTGATCCCGGTTTCCTTGGTGAACTTCTCCAGGGTGTCCGGCGCGATGTAGTCGGACCAGTTGTAGACGTGCAGTACCTTGTTGTCCGCAGCCTGCGCCATACCGGCCACAGAGCCCGCCAAGGTCAGGGCGAGCAGGGTCTTACCGAAACGTTTCATCATGCGGGGTAGCTCCATTTTTGTTGAAGTATCCGGGCGGTGGCGCAACCGATCGCGTCACCACCCGGTGAGCCTGGCCAACGCACTGGCGCAGTCTGGCAAAAGTCCGCTCAGGGACTCAAGCCAGGACGGCGGCGGCGGTCTGATCGAGGCACTTGCGCGCCAGGGTGATCAACTCATCGATCTGCGACGGATCGATCACCAGCGGCGGCGAGATAATCATAGTGTCGCCCACCGCGCGCATGATCAAACCGTTGCGGAAACAATGTTCCCGGCACAGCATCCCGACGCCCTTGTCGGTGAAACGCTCGCGGGTCTTCTTGTTCTTGACCAGCTCCAGGGCGGCGACCATGCCGACCCCGCGCGCTTCGCCCACCAACGGGTGGTCGGCCAGCTCCTGCCAGCGTTTCTGCAAATACGGTGCCGTTTCCGCCTTCACCTTCTCGATGATCTTCTCTTCGCGCAGGATGCGGATGTTCTCCAGGGCCACGGCGGCCGCCACCGGGTGACCGGAATAGGTGAAGCCGTGGTAGAACTCGCCGCCCTGGTTGAGCACTTCGACGATCTCGTCGCGCACCACCACCCCGCCCATGGGGATGTAGCCGGAGGTGAGGCCCTTGGCGATCGGCATCAGGTCCGGGGCGTTGCCGTAGTACTGGCTGCCGAACCACTCGCCGGTACGGCCGAAGCCGCAGATCACTTCGTCGGCGATGAACAGGATGTCGTACTTGGCGAGGATCTCGCGGATCTTCGGCCAGTAGGTGTCCGGCGGGACGATCACGCCGCCGGCGCCCTGGATCGGCTCGGCGATGAAGGCGGCGACGTTTTCCTCGCCCACTTCGAGAATCTTCTTCTCCAGCTGCTCGGCGGCCCAGACGCCGAATTCGTCCGGCGACATGTCGCCGCCCTCGCCGTACCAGTAGGGCTGGGCGATGTGGACGATGCCCGGGATGGGGAAATCACCCTGCTCATGCAACGCCTTCATGCCGCCCAGGCTGACGCCGGCGACGGTGGAGCCGTGGTAGCCGTTCCAGCGGCCGATCACCACTTTCTTCTGCGGCTGGCCCTTGGTCGCCCAATAGTGGCGGACCATACGCAGCACGGTGTCGTTGGCCTCGGAGCCGGAGCCGGTGAAGAACACGTGGTTCATGCCTTCCGGAGCGACGTCGGCGATCGCCTTGGCCAGCTCGACCACCGGCGGGTGGGCGGTCTGGAAGAACAGGTTGTAGAACGGCAACTCGCGCATCTGCCGGGTGGCGGCCTGGACCAGCTCCTCGCGGCCGTAGCCGACGTTGACGCACCAGAGGCCGGCCATCGCATCGAGGATCTTGTTGCCCTCGCTGTCCCAGATATAGACGCCTTCGGCCTTGGTGATGATCCGCGCGCCCTTCTCGTTCAACTGCTTGTAGTCGGTGAACGGCGGCAGATGGTGGTCGCGGCTCAACGCCTGCCACTCACGGGTCTTGGCGTTGGTGATTTGGCTGTTCATGTCACACCTCTTCTATTCAAGACTGTCCGGGAGCGGCGGACCACGCCGGCCGCCCCCGGTCAGGATCAAACGGAAAGCAGGAGGAATTCCCGCTCCCAGGAGCTGATTACCCGCTTGAAATTCTCGTGCTCCGCACGCTTCACCGCGACGTAGCCGCTGATGAACTTGCTGCCGAGATACTGCTCGAGGGGCTTGCAGTTCTCCATGCGCTCCAGCGCCGCTTCGATCGTCAGCGGCAGGCGCAGGTTGCGGCGTTCATAGCCGCGACCTTTGACCTGGGCGCTCGGCTTGATGCCTTCGACCATGCCGATGTAGCCGCACAGCAGGCTGGCAGCCAGCGCCAGGTAAGGGTTGGCGTCGGCGCCGGCGAGACGGTTCTCGACCCGGCGGTTCTCCGGGCTGGAGTCCGGCACGCGCAGGCCGACGGTACGGTTCTCTTCGCCCCACTCGACGTTCACCGGCGCCGAGGTATCGGGCAGGAAGCGGCGGAACGAGTTCACGTTGGGCGCGAACAGCGGCAGCACTTCCGGGATGAACTTCTGCAGGCCGCCGATATGGTGCAGGAACAGCTCGCTCATGGTGCCGTCGGCATTGGAGAAGATGTTCTTGCCGGTCTTCACGTCGACGATGCTCTGGTGCAGGTGCATCGCGCTGCCCGGCTCGCCGGTCATCGGCTTGGCCATGAAGGTCGCGGCGACGTTGTGCTTGAGCGCGGCCTCGCGCATGGTGCGCTTGAACACCAGGATCTGGTCGGCCAGGTCGAGGGCGTCGCCATGACGGAAGTTGATCTCCATCTGCGCGGTGCCTTCCTCGTGGATCAGCGTATCCAGGTCAAGGCCCTGGGCCTCGCACCAGTCGTACATGTCCTCGAACAGCGGGTCGAACTCGTTGGCGGCGTCGATGGAGAACGACTGACGCCCGGTTTCCTGGCGTCCGGAGCGGCCCACCGGGGCCTGCAACGGATAGTCGGGGTCGTCGCTGCGCTTGGTCAGGTAGAACTCCATCTCTGGCGCCACGATCGGCCGCCAGCCCTTGTCGGCATACATCTTCAACACGCGCTTGAGGATGTTGCGCGGCGACAGCTCGATGGGATTGCCGAGCTTGTCGAAGGTGTCGTGGATCACCATCGCGGTGGGCTCGATGGCCCAGGGGACGAGGAACACGGCATTCTCGTCCGGGCGGCAGACCATATCGATGTCGGCCGGGTCGAGCAGGTCGTAGTAAATGTCGTCTTCCACGTAGTCGCCGGTGACGGTCTGCAGCAGAACGCTCTCCGGCAGGCGCATGCCCTTTTCCGCGATGAATTTGTTGGTCGGCGAGATCTTGCCGCGGGCGATGCCTGTCAGATCGGAAATCAGGCATTCCACTTCGGTGATCTTGCGTTCCTTCAGCCAGCTGGTCAGCTGGTCTAACTTGGTAGTCATAAAGACCTCAGGGTTGAGAGTCCGGCCCCAACAGCCGGACTCAACGTTGCCCCGCCCTCTTGCTGCAGGCCTTACCGAAAGCCTGGAAGATAGCGAGATAGTTGGGGTTCGTCAGAACCTGCCACTCCGGGTGCCATTGCACACCAAGAGCGAAGGCTTTTGCACCTTCTACGGAGATGGCTTCGACCAACCCGTCAGGCGCCAGTGCTTCTACTCGAAGGCCCGGCGCCAGACGATCAACGCCCTGGCCATGGATGGAATTGACCTGGAACTCGCTCGGCAAGCCGATGCCGGCGAGCACTCCGCCCGGCTGCACATGCATGGCATGGCGCGGCGCGTACTGAACCTCGAGCGGCTGGTCGGCCGGCTCGCGGTGGTCCATGAAGGTTCCGACCTCGTGCACCTTCTGGTGCAGGCTACCGCCGAAAGCCACGTTCATTTCCTGGAAACCGCGGCAGATGCCGAGGACCGGAATGCCGGCGTCGATGGCGGCGCGGACGAGCGGCAGCGTGGTGGCGTCGCGGTCGGAGTCGTGGAGGGTGCCGGGCTCGCTCGCCGGTCCACTATAATGACGGGGCTCGACGTTCGACGGCGAGCCAGTGAAGAGCAAGCCGTCGACGCTGTCCAGCAGGGCTGCCTGGTCGATCGACTCGCCCAGCGCAGGAATGATCAGCGGGAGACCGCCAGCGCCGTTGACGACGGCACGCAGATATTTGTCGCCGGCAATGTGGTAGGGATGAAGACCGATCTGCTTGGTGCAGGCGGTGACGCCGATTAACGGCAGGCGAGACATGAGACACCCGTTGTTTGTAGATGTTATGGGGTTTGGCCGAGCTTAGCGTTGTTCATTTTTTTACACAATAGGCCTGTAAAAAATTGAACACGCACTCCTGAACACCCTTCGACGCGAGGTTTTTTTCGGCTTTTCGTCCGGCGAAAATGCCCTGAAAACGGCCTCAACGCCCCACAAGAGGGCGTTTTTGGCGGCTATTGACATCCCACAGGCTTTCGGATTGACTCATAGCCTACCCCCCGCATGATTGAAATTTTTAACAAAAAAGGTGTTGCATCATGTCGGTACCCCAGCGTGCCGTTCAGCTCACTGAACCGAGCGAGTTCCTCAAGGAACATCCCGAGGTCCAGTTCGTCGACCTCCTTATTGCAGACATGAATGGCGTGGTTCGCGGCAAGCGGATCGAACGCAACAGTCTGAACAAAGTCTTCGAAAAAGGTATCAATCTCCCCGCTTCCCTGTTCGCCCTCGATATCACCGGCTCCACCGTAGAGAGTACCGGCCTGGGTCTCGACATCGGCGACGCCGACCGGATCTGCTACCCGATCCCCGGCACCCTCTCCATGGAACCCTGGCAGAAGCGCCCGACCGCGCAACTGCTGATGACCATGCACGAACTGGAAGGCGAGCCGTTCTTCGCCGACCCCCGCGAAGTCCTGCGCCAGGTGGTGGCCAGGTTCACCGAGATGGAACTGACCATCGTCGCCGCATTCGAGCTGGAGTTCTACCTGATCGACCAGGAGAACGTGAACGGCCGGCCGCAGCCGCCACGCTCGCCGATCTCCGGCAAGCGTCCGCAGTCGGTGCAGGTGTACTCCATCGACGACCTCGACGAATACGTCGAGTGCCTCCAGGACATCATCGACGGCGCCCGCGCCCAGGGCATCCCGGCCGACGCCATCGTCGCCGAATCCGCACCGGCGCAGTTCGAGGTCAACCTCAACCACGTCAACGACGCCCTCAAGGCCTGCGACCACGCGGTGCTGCTCAAGCGCCTGGTCAAGAACATCGCCTACGACCACGAGATGGACACCACCTTCATGGCCAAGCCCTATCCGGGCCAGGCCGGGAACGGACTGCACGTGCATATCTCGCTGCTCGACAAGCACGGCAACAACATCTTCACCAGCGAGGATCCCGAGCAGAACGCCGCATTGCGCCATGCGATCGGCGGTGTGCTCGAGACCCTGCCGGCCTCCATGGCCTTCCTCTGCCCGAACGTCAACTCCTACCGCCGCTTCGGTTCGCAGTTCTACGTGCCGAACGCGCCGAGCTGGGGCCTGGACAACCGCACCGTGGCCCTGCGCGTGCCCACCGGCAGCCCGGACGCGGTACGCCTGGAACACCGCGTGGCCGGCGCCGACGCCAACCCCTACCTGCTACTGGCAGCGGTGCTGGCAGGCGTTCATCACGGGCTGACCAACAAGGTCGAGCCGGGCGCGCCGATCGAAGGCAACTCCTACGAGCAGATGGAGCCGAGCCTGCCGAACAACCTGCGCGACGCCCTGCGCGAGCTGGACGAAAGCGAGATCATGGCGAAGTACATCGACCCGAAGTACATCGACATCTTCGTCGCCTGCAAGGAAAGCGAGCTGGAGGAGTTCGAGCACTCGATCTCCGACCTCGAGTACAACTGGTACCTGCATACCGTCTGAGGTAGCGGTATCGGCGCGCCGGTCCTGGGCCGGCGCCGTACGCAGCGAAATCCGGGGCGGTTTCGCAGACACTCAACGCGGGGGCGTCTGTGTCTGGGAAACCGCCCCGGTCCTTTTCTCGGAACCGGGAAATGTGCGCCACGGCACAGCCTGCCGCCACGCCTCCCGCCAGACTCGATGCTGGCCTGCATCAATGCCTCTGCCGCCTGGCTCCGGCACCATCGTCCGCTCCGTTCCGTCCAGCGAGAAGATTCCATGCCCCGCCTTTCCGCCCTGCTGTTCCTCGCCCTCGCACCCTGGCTGGCCCAGGCCGAGGAGACCCTGCGCGTCTACAACTGGAACGACTACATCGACCCGCAGGTGCTCGAGTCCTTCCAGAAGGACACCGGCATCCGCGTCGAGTACCACACCTTCGCCACCGCCGAGGAACTGGACAAGGCGCTGCGCAGTGGCGAGGCGATCGACGTCGCCGTCCCCTCCCACGACACCCTGCCGGCCCTGCTGAAGGACAACCTGCTGCGGCCGCTGGACTTCACCCAGCTGCCCAACCGCAGCCATCTCGACCGTCAATTGCTGAGCAAACTGGCCGCGGTCGACCCTGACAACCGCCACGCCGTCCCCTATCTATGGGGTGCCGTAGGCCTGGCCATCAATACCCCGCAGGCCGAAGCCGCCTATGGCGGGCCGCTGCCCAACAGCTGGAGCCTGCTGTTCGACGCCAGCCAGAGCCAGCGCCTGAAAAGCTGCGGCATCAGCCTGCTGGACGCGCCGGACGAAACCCTGGCGATCCTCCTCAACTACCAGGGCCGCAACCTCGGTCGTACCGCTCCGAGCCAGGTACGCCGCGCCGCCGAGGCGCTGCACGGACTGCGACCGAACCTGCGCTACGTCGACAGCGAGCGCTACATCGCCGACCTCGAAGGCGGTCGCCTCTGCCTGGCCATGGCCTGGGTCGGCGACGCCCTGCGCGCGGCCAAGGCGGGCCAGCCGGTAAGTTTCGAGGTACCGCAGGAAGGCTCGGTGCTGTTCATCGACAACCTGGTGATCCCGGCCGGCGCCCAGCATCCACGCGAGGCGCACCGTTTCATCGACTACCTGATGCAACCGAAGATCGCCGCACAGATCACCGCCGCCACCCTCTACCCCAGCGGCAACGCCGACGCCGCCGGCTTCCTCGATCCCGCCCTGCGCCAGCAACCCGGCCTGTATCCGGACCGCGACACCAGCCGCCGCCTGTTCGCCCTGGAAACGCCGCCGGAAAAACTCCGGCCGGTGGTCGACGAGATCTGGAAGGCCTTCCGCGGCGCCAGCCACTGAGCGGCTTGCCCCGGTCGCGTGAGCTGGCGTCCAATAGCCGCTCACGCCCGGAGACCCGCCACATGCAGCCCACCTCGCCCACCCGCAAGCCCCGCGCCAGCAGCCAGGCCCGGATCGCCGCGATCCTCGACGCCGCTCGCGGCCTGCTCGCCGACGAAGGCATCGGCGGCCTGACCATCTATAGCGTGGCCGAACGCGCGGAAATGCCACCATCGTCGGTCTACCACTTCTTCCCCAGCGTGCCGGCCCTGCTCCAGGGGCTGACCGGCGAGGTCCACGCCGCCTTCCGCGCGTGCCTCGAACAGCCGGTGGACCATGCAGGCCTGCGCTGCTGGCGCGACCTGTCGCGGATCGTCGAGGAGCGCATGCTGGCGGTCTACGCCCGCGACGCGGCGGCCCGCCAACTGATTCTCGCCAGCCACGGCCTGGCCGAAGTCACCCAGGCCGATCGCCAACATGACGTGCAACTCGGCCAGGCCATGCGCGCCCTGTTCGAGCGGCATTTCCTGCTGCCTCCGCTGCCGACCGATATCGAGATCTTCAGCCTGGCCATGGAGCTAGGCGATCGCGTCTACGCATTGTCGGTACAGCGTCACGGGATCATCGACGCACGCCTGGCGGAAGAAGGCATGCGGGTGTTCGACGCCTACCTGGGGCTCTACCTGCCGCCGATCCTGGAAAAGCGTAGCGAACCATTAACCGGATTTATATCCGATTTAAATCGATAGAAAATCCATAACACTCCCTTAAACCGCTTCACAGTCCGATTTTTATCGGATATAAATCCGCCCATCACTCGATCGGGCGCGACACCCCGTTCCCGCCCGCCCGACCCACAACCGGCCGCCGCCAAGCCCGGCAGCCATCCGAGCCAGCACACGAGGTGTTCCATGACCCGCAACGTCACCGTCGCCGCCACCCAGATGGCCTGCTCCTGGGATCGTCCGGCGAACATCGCCCGCGCCGAGAAACTGGTGCGCCAGGCCGCCGCCAGGGGTGCGCAGATCATCCTGATCCAGGAACTGTTCGAGACCCCCTACTTCTGCCAGAAGCCGAACCCGGACTACCTGCAGCTGGCCACCACGGTCGAGGAGAACGCCGCCATCGCCCACTTCCAGGCCCTCGCCCGGGAGTTGCAGGTGGTATTGCCGATCAGCTTCTTCGAACGCGCCGGGCGCGCCCGCTTCAACAGCATCGCGGTCATCGACGCCGATGGCGGCAACCTCGGGGTCTACCGCAAGAGCCACATCCCGGACGGCCCGGGCTACCACGAGAAGTACTACTTCAATCCGGGCGACACCGGCTTCAAGGTCTGGCAGACCCGCTACGCACGGATCGGCGTCGGTATCTGCTGGGACCAGTGGTTCCCCGAATCGGCGCGCAGCATGGCGTTGCTCGGCGCGGAACTCCTGTTCTACCCGACCGCCATCGGTAGCGAACCGCACGACGCCAGCATCAGCTCGCGCGATCACTGGCAGCGCGTGCAGCAAGGCCATGCCGGGGCCAACCTGATGCCACTGGTGGCTTCCAACCGCATCGGCCGCGAGGAGCAGGATGGCTACGACATCACCTTCTATGGTTCTTCGTTCATCGCCGACCCGTTCGGCGAGAAAGTCGAGGAGCTGAACCGCACCGAGGAAGGTATCCTTGTCCACACCTTCGACCTCGATGCGCTGGAGCGCACCCGCAGCGCCTGGGGCGTGTTCCGCGACCGCCGGCCGAACCTCTACGGTCCGCTGAAGACCCTGGACGGCTCGCTGGAGTCCTGAGGCCTCGGGAAACGATCCGCGCGGGGACGCCCCGCGCATTCCGCGCCGGCGTCCGCCGCGCATAGCAACGATTTCAGGAGCAGCGATGAGCAATCCGACCAGCACCCCACGCGCCGACGGCTTCCGCATGCCCGCCGAATGGGAACCCCACGAGCAGACCTGGATGGTCTGGCCGGAGCGCCCGGACAACTGGCGCAACGGCGGCAAGCCGGCCCAAGCGGCCTTCGCCGCGGTGGCCAAGGCCATCGCGCGCTTCGAGCCGGTCACCGTCTGCGCCAGCGCCGGGCAGTACGAGAACGCGCGCGCACGCCTCGACGACGGCAACATCCGCGTCGTGGAAATCAGCAGCGACGATGCCTGGGTCCGCGACACCGGCCCGACCTTCGTCATCGACGACAAGGGCAATGTACGCGGCGTCGACTGGGGCTTCAACGCCTGGGGCGGCTTCGAAGGCGGCCTGTACTTCCCCTGGCAGCGCGACGACCAGGTGGCACGCAAGATCCTCGAGATCGAACGGCGCGCCCGCTACCGCACCGACGACTTCGTCCTCGAGGGCGGCTCGATCCACGTCGACGGCGAAGGCACGCTGATCACCACCGAGGAATGCCTGCTCAACCACAACCGCAACCCGCACCTGAGCCAGGCGGAGATCGAGCGGACCCTGCGCGACTACCTTGCGGTGGACAGCATCATCTGGCTGCCGAACGGCCTCTACAACGACGAGACCGACGGCCACGTCGACAACTTCTGCTGCTACGTGCGTCCCGGCGAGGTGCTGCTGGCCTGGACCGACGACCAGGACGACCCGAACTACCTGCGCTGCCAGGCCGCCCTCCGCGTGCTGGAAGAAAGCCGCGACGCCAAGGGACGCAAGCTGGTGGTGCACAAGATGCCGATCCCCGGCCCGCTGTACGCGACCCAGGAAGAGTGCGACGGCGTGGATATCGTCGAGGGCAGCCAGCCGCGCGATCCCTCCATTCGCCTGGCCGGTTCCTACGTGAACTTCCTGATCGTCAACGGCGGCATCGTCGCGCCAAGCTTCGACGATCCCAAGGACGCCGAGGCCAGGGCGATACTCCAGCGCGTGTTCCCCGAGCACGAGGTGGTGATGGTCCCGGGGCGCGAGATCCTCCTCGGCGGCGGCAACATCCATTGCATCACCCAGCAGCAACCAGCGCCGCGCAAGGCCTGACGGGCATCCCCCAGGGCGGATGGCCAGCCGCGGCGCTGTTCGCGCTGGCCGGCCCGGCACGCCGAGTGGCGCCCTGAATGAAAAAAGCCCGCGTCCTCCTGGAGGACGCGGGCTTTTTCCTGTCCGGCCGGAGCTTACAGCAGCGGCAGGGTGTAGCTGACGATCAGGCGGTTTTCGTCCTGGTCGCGCTGGTTGTTGCTCGAACCGGCGGCCGGCAGGCCGCTGCGGAAGGAGGCGTTCTTCCAGGTGAAGCCCAGGCCCTTGAAGGTGCCGTCCGGGATCACGTAGGCCAGGGAGATATCGCGTTCCCACTCGCTCTGGTCGCCGCGGGCGGTCTTGATCTTGTCGCCGCTCAGGTAAATGGTGTTGAAGGTCAGTAAGCGAACGGGCATCACACCTTGCCGGCGGATACCCAGTTGTGCGGCAGCAGCTCGGCCAGGGCGCTGGCCTTCTGCGTCGGCAGGCGCGTGAGCACGTCCTTCAGGTAGGCGTACGGATCGTGCCCGTTCAGGCGGGCTGACTGGATCAGCGTCATCAAGGCTGCGCCACGCTGGCCACTGCGCAGAGAGCCGGCAAACAGCCAGTTGGCACGCCCCAGGGCCCAGGGGCGGATCTGGTTCTCGATCCAGTTGTTGTCGATGGGCAGGTTGCCGTCATTCAGGTAGCGCACCAACGCTGCCCAGCGCTTGAGGCTGTAGTCGAGTGCCTTGGCGATCGCGCTGCCTTCCGGCACCTTCTGCCGCTGCCCAAGCATCCAGCTATGCAGGCCATCGATGATCGGCCTGGCTTTGTCCTGGCGCAGTTGCCGTCGCTGTGCGGCGAGCAACTCTCGCCCTTCGCGCTCCACCTCGTACAGCTGACCGATGTACTGGAGGGCCTGCTCGGCCAGTTGGCTCTGGTTGGCGGCATGCAGGTCGAAGAACTTGCGCCGTGCATGGGCCATGCAGCCGATCTCGGTCACGCCTTGCTCGAAGCTGGCCTTGTAGCCGACGAAGTCGTCGCAGACCAGTTTGCCCTGCCAGTCGCCCAGGAAGCTGCGCGCGTGCTCGCCAGCCCGGCTCGGCCTGAAGTCGTAGACCACGGCCTTGAGGTCGGCGAAGGGGCTGGGTGCATAGGCCCAGACGTAAGCCCGCTGGGTCTTCTTCGTGCCCGGGGCGAGCATCTGCACCGGGGTTTCGTCGGCGAGGATGACGTCCTGCTGGAGCAGGCAGTCGCGCAGGGCATCGACCAGGGGTTGCAGCTGGACACCGCAAGCGCCGACCCATTGCGCCAGCGTGGAACGCGCGATAGCCAGCCCGGCGCGGGCGAAGATCTTTTCCTGGCGGTATAGCGGCAAGTGATCGGCGAACTTGGCCACCATGACCTGAGCCAGTAGCCCGGCAGTCGGGATGCCCTTGTCGATCACCTGCGCAGGCACTGGGGCCTGGATCAGCGTTTCACACTGGGCGCAGACCCACTTGCCACGGATATGCCGCTCGACGGTGAAGGTGCCCGGGGTGTAGTCGAGCTTCTCGCTGACGTCTTCACCGATGCGCTTGAGCTGGCAGCCGCAGGCACACTGGGTGCTGTCCGGCTCGTGAAGTATCAGCGTGCGCGGCAGTTCGGCCGGCAGCGGCGCTCGCTTGGGCTGCTGCCGTGGCTCGCGCTTGGCGGGCTCTGGTCGGGCCGTTTCAAGCTCTGCCTCGATGGCGGCGATGTCGGCCTCGATCATCTCGTCCAGCAGATTGAGCTGGTCGGCATTGAGCTGCTCGCTGCGGCGGGCGAAGCGGTGGCGCCGCAGCACGGCGAGTTCGTGGTTCAACCGCTGGTTGAGCGTTTCCAGGTGATCGACGCGCTGACTCAACTGCGCGGCCAGTTGGCGCAGTTGCTCGGGTGTCAGGTGATCGAAAGCGGCAGGACTCATGGCGCCGAGTGTGCGGATTGTCGGCCCCCTCGGCGATAGGCCATTGGCCTAATTGCGCCCCGGCTACAGGAGTCTGATCTCGGCATTGGGCCCAAGACGCTGCCAAGGTAGGCCGACCACCAGGGCCTGCAACTGCTCGGGACTGAGTTCCAACTGCTGTCCCTGCCAATTGCCCGACCAGGCGAAGCGCCCTCGATTGAGCCTGCGAGCAGCCAGCCAGATGCCGAAGCCATCGTGCACCAGCACCTTCATCCGATTGGCGCGCTTGTTGGTGAACAGGTAGGCGCAGTGCGGCTGCGCCGCACCGAAAACTTGAACCACCCGGGCCAACGCGGTTTCGGTGCCGGCGCGCATGTCCAGCGGCTCGGTGGCGAGCCAGATGCGCTCGATGCGGATCACTTCAGTAGCTCGCGCAGAAAGCGGGCGCAGCCTTCAGGGTCCTTGCCCGGCCACTGCACCGACAGTTTGCCGGCCCGATGGGGAATTGCGATCTGGATGGCCCTGTCGGCCGCACTCGGGGTAGCCGGCACGCTCGGGACGAGAGGAATTGGAATAAAACCTGAGGGTACCGCGGGCAGCTGTGCCTGCTGGCGGCGAATCCACTTGTGCACGAGATTGGCGTTGAGGCCGTGGCTCAAGGCCACGCCGGCAACCGAGGCGCCGGGCTGGGTACACTCCTCGACGACCTGGGCCTTGAAAGATTTGGGATAGGAGCGGCGTTGGCCTGGCACGGGAGATCCTCCGCAAGGGGCTTGAAATGGTGTCCACCAAAAACAGGTGGACACCATGCCGCTAGCTGGAAGAACCGGGGAGGTGTGTTGGCCAGACGCTTACGAAGGTCAGGCCCGGCACGCCGACGGTGGCGAAGTCGTAGCCGTAGCGGACCTGCCAGGTGCGCTCGCCGGCACGCTGGAACTTGCCGATCTGCACGTCGGTGATCAGGTACGCGGTGGAACCTTCGCCATCGCCACGGTTCAGGAACGGGAAGTCGCTGTCGCCGTTGAGGATCTGGTAGCCGGCGCCGATGCTGTGGCCGCTGACGGTATAGGTGAAGAGACCGCTGAAGGCGCGGTTGTCGACTTCGCCCTTGGTCACGCCGCTGCCGTAGTAGCCGCTGCTGACGTAGCCGTCGGCACGGCCGGAACGGCTGCCGTTCTTGCCGTCGGAGCTGCTGTCGAAGGCACGCAGGTCGGTCTTCAGGACGCCCGGGCCAATCTGCCAGTTGTGGATCAGGCCGAGGAAGTGCTGCTTGTAGAAGTCGTCCAGGTTGCCGTAGTAGTACTGCAGGGTCAGGTCCTTGTTGACCTTGTAGTCGCCACCCGCGTAGTAGAACTTGTTGCTGTCGCGCGAACTGGCGCTGCTGCCGTTGGCGCCGGCGATGCTCAGGCTGCGGTTGTCGGTGGAGTTACGGCCCTTGGAGTGCTCCAGTTGGCCGGCAACCAGGGTGAAGTCCTTGAGATCGGTCGAGGTGACCTGGCCGCCCTCGAAGGTGACCGGCAGCAGGCGGCCGTCGTTGTAGGTGACCACCGGCAGCTTCGGCTGCAGGGTGCCGTAGCGGAACTCGGTGTTGGATACCTTGGCCTTGGCGGTCAGGCCCAGGCTGGCGAAATCGTGCACCGGCTCACCGTTGCTTTCCAGCGGGAACACGGTGCCCGGCTGGCGGTCCAGGCCGCTCTTGCCGGCACGGCCGCCGCCGTCCAGGCGCACGCCGAGCAGGCCCAGCGCGTCGACGCCGAAGCCGACGGTGCCCTGGGTGAAGCCCGACTGGTAATTCAGGATGAAGCCCTGGCCCCACTCTTCCTGCTTGCTCGGCGAGGCGGTGCCATTGCGGTTGTCGGTATTGATGTAGAAGTTGCGCAGGGTCAGCGATGCCTTGCTGTCCTCGATGAAACCGGCGGCGACCGCCTGTTGCGCCAGGGCACCGAGGGTACCGGCAGTGATGGCCAGGGCCAGTCGTGACTTGTTGATCTTGCGACTCTTCATTGGTCTTTTCCCCATTGGTATTGCTAATTGTCTTCCGGTCGGGGGAAGTGGAACGCGTGGGCCCGACCGGTCGTTGAAACACTGAGCGCCGTACCATCCCGGAAGATGGCGCGCGCGAAACTCGGCATTCGATGGATCAGGAAACGGCGCAACCCGCGACGATGGAACGACGGGGCAGGCAAGCAGGCAGGGAGGCAGCGAACGGAAGCGTGTGCATGGGCGTACTCGTGTCTTGTTATTGTGCGGCGGGTGTCTCGACCCACCGCCAGTGAAGGCAATTTGTAAGCCAATCTTTCCATCGGGCTCCGCCTTCGCATCCTCTCGGGCTTCCTGCCCTTCTCCCGGCTGACGGGCCGAAGGGTATCGGCAAAAAACCGCCTATTACAGCTTCCTTTCTGGCGAGTTACCGCCACGTTTCAGAAAATCGTTATTTCCTGCGCTTTATAGCGCGTGGGTAATAAACAGTAAAATATCCGCAATAAACCTAAAAAGAATTAATTATTCGTATTTAATAGCTTTAAGGAATATTGTACCGCAGCCGCAGCCTGCCGGTCGCCTCCCCAAAGAGGTATTCCGTGGCGCCGTCGACAAAACGGAAACGTTTGCCCAGCGGTCAGCCCACGACGATGCAGTCCTTGCCCTGGCGCTTGGCCGAGTACATCGCGGCGTCGGCCCGGCTGTAGAGGGCACCGAGCCCCTCGTCATCAGCCTGGAGGACCGTCAGGCCCTGGCTGACGGTGATCCCGAAGCTTTGTTCGCCCTCCTGGAAGCGCAGGCGTTGCACCTCGCGCTGCAGGCGTTCGCCGATCTGTCGCGCGGTCTGCTCGTCGCAGCCGGGCAGCAGCACGGCGAACTCCTCGCCGCCGATCCGCCCGAACAGGTCGCCACGGCGCAACGCGGCACTGCCGCTCTGGGCGATACGCTGGAGGACCTGGTCGCCGACCTGGTGGCCGAAGCGGTCGTTGATCTTCTTGAAGTCATCGACGTCCAGCAGCAGGAACGCCAACGGTATCCCCTCGCGGCGACACTCCTTGAAGGCCGCCTCGGCACTGTCGAAGAAATAGCGACGGTTGCTGCTCTGGGTCAGCACGTCGGTGGTGGCCAGCCGTTGCAGCTCGCTCTCCATGTGCTTCTTGTCGGTGATGTCCTCGGCGATGCCCACCACCATCAGCGGCAGTCCCGCCTCGCCCTGGCGACTGACGAAGCACTTGTCGTTGAGCCAGCGGACCTCGCCGTCGCCGCGCACGATGCGGTATTCGCGTTGTTCCACGGCGCCACGTTCGAGCACCTGCAGCAGGCTGCTGTCGGCGTAGTCGAGGTCGTCCGGGTAGATGCTGTTGCGCCACTCCTCGTAGTCCGCCAGCAGCAGCGCCGCGGAACGGCCGAAGATTTTCTCGTAGGCGGGGCTGACGTAGACCATCCGCCGGTTCTGCCAGTCGTAGGCCCAGAGCACCGAGTTGACGCTGGCCAGCAAGGCGCTGAAGAGTTGCTCGCGCTCCTTCAGCCGGGCCACTTCGGCACGGCTGTGCAGCAAGGCCAGCGCGGCCTCCTGCGGGTCTTCGGGAATGCCGGTTAGGTCGTCCATGGATCGTCGCTCTGCTCGCGGAACGGGTTCGACCGCCAACTTAGCGCAGGGGTCGCGGCGATACAGAAATGCCCGCCGAACGGCAGGGAAAGGCTCCAGCCAGTGCGCTCGATCACAATTGCCGAGCGATGCCGTTCGTATTCGCCGGAGCCTGCACGCCCAATTGTTTCTGCGCCTCGAACAGCGAGCGCAGGAACAGGGTCAGGGTCGGTCGTTCTTCGTGTCCCTGGCGGGTAATGCAATGGAATTCCGAGTCGTAGGCCAGTTGCCGTGGCCGGATCGCCCGCATGCGCCCTTCGGCGACCCAGGTGGCGGCATAGTGCGTCGGCAGGTAGCCGATGTAGGTGCCGCTGAAGACCAGGGTAGCGATGGCCTCCATGGTGTAGGCGTCGGTTCCCTGGTTGAAGCGCAGGTCGTGCGGGCGGTGGTTTTCCGCCATGTAGCCGCGGCCGACATAGTCGGCGGCGCAGATCTCGCCCAGCGTCGGCTCGTCGTCCGCCCGGGCGAAGAAGGGGTGCGCGCTGCCGCAATAGAGGTTCTGCTCCTCGCGGAACAGGGGTTGGTAGTAGAGCCCGGACAACCGGTGGTGAAAGGCCCCCACCGCCAGTTGCAGGCGCTCTTCCAGCACCGCGTGTTCGAGTTCGTCGGGACGCCGCGTGTGCAGCTTGAGCAGCACCTCCGGGGCGCGCTGGCGAAACAGCCGGATGGCCAGCGGCAACGGCAGGCAATGCTGGCCGATGACGCCATCGACGCAGCCCAGGTGCAACGCCTCGCGATCGCGCCCGCCGAGGCCACGGACCTGCTCGCGGAAACGGGCGATGTCGCTGAACAGGCCGAGCGCGGCGTCGTAGAGTTCCTGTCCCTCCTCGGTCAACTGGAAACCGCCGTTGCCGCGCCGGCACAGGGAATAGCCCAGGCGCACCTCCAAGTCGCGCACCAGCACGCTCAGGCGCGACAGGCTGGTGTTCAGGCGCGCCTGGGCGGCAGTGAAGCCGCCGGCCTCGACGATGGCGCAGAAGGTGCGCAGCATGCGCAGGTCGATGTCGTTGAGGTTGCCCAGCATTCCCGCCCCCATGGCGTTCGGTCCGCCTTCGTTATAGCGCCAAAGCCGGGCCGGCGGAACGCCGTCAGGCGCTTCGCGCGGCCGACTCGGCAAGCAGGCAGAGCAGCTCGAACATTATGGTCGCCCCCACCAGCGCCGTGGCGCCGCCGACATCGAACGGCGGCGAGACTTCCACCACGTCGGCGCCGACCAGGTCCAGCCCGCGCAGGCCGCGGACCAACTGCTGGGCCTGGAGGCTGGTCATGCCGCCGATCTCCGGGGTACCGGTGCCGGGCGCGAAGGCCGGGTCGAGCACGTCGACGTCGAAACTCACATAGGTCGGCCCGTCGCCCACCACCCGCCGCGCTTCGGCCAGGGTCGCCTCGACGCCCAGTTCGACGAACTCCTCCATGTGGATCACGCGGATGCCGCACTCGCGGGCGAAAGCGTCGTCGTCCGGCGAATACACCGAGCCGCGGATGCCGATCTGCACCGTGCGCAGCGGATCGAGCAGACCTTCCTCGATGGCTCGGCGGAATGGCGTGCCGTGGGTGTAGGGGTTGTCGCCGAAGTAGCGGTCGTTGGTATCGGAATGCGCATCGAAATGCACCATGCCCAGCGGCCGCTCGCGACCCAGGGCGCGAAAGATCGGCAGGGTCACCAGGTGGTCGCCACCGACCGACAGCGGCAGGGTGCCGGCGGCATGGACCTGGCGATAGAAGCCTTCGATGCGGCGCAGCGAATCGAGCAGGTCGATGGGATTCACCGGCGCGTCACCGAGGTCACCGACCCGCACCAGGTCGTAGGGCGCGATGCGGCTGACGTGATGCACCTTGCGCATCAGGCTGGACAGGTTGCGCACCTCGCGCGGGCCATGGCGGGCACCGGCGCGGTTGGTGGTGCCGCCATCCCAGGGCACGCCGATCAGGCCGACCTGCAGCGCCGCCGGGTCGGTGAACGCCGGCAGGCGCATGAAGGTCGGGATACCGGCGAAGCGGGGAATCTCGGCGGCGTCGAGGGGCTGCGGATGGTCGTTCGACATGGGGCGTCTCCGTGTGGCGGGAAGAAAGCGCCGGGCGCCGCCCGGCGCGGTGGGTTCATTCCGGCTGGGCTCGCAGGCTGGCGGCAGGACGGGTAGCCAGGCTGACCGCGACGAAGGTCGCCAGGCTGGCCAGCAGGCCGTAGACGATCGGCGAGTTGGCGAGCAGGCCGTCGCGGGCCATGCAGGCGATCACCGCCAGGCAACCGGCGACGATGCTGGCGATCGCTCCCTGCGGACTGGCCCGACGCCACAGCAGCGCGCCGACGATCGGCACCAGCAGGCCGCCGACCAGCAGGTTGTAGGCGATGCTCAGGGCCGCGATGACGTCGTTGACCAGGCACGCCAGGACCAGCATCGCCACCCCCATCAGCAGGGTGATGCAACGGCTCAGGCGGATGTCGCTGGTGGTACCGGGGCGCAGGAAGCGCGCATAGATGTCTTCCTGCAGCACGGTGGCCGCCGCCAGCAGGCACCCGCTGGCGGTGGACATGATCGCCGACAGTGCGGCCGCCACCACCAGGCCGCGCAGGCCCGGCGCCAGTACCTCGCGGGTGATCTCGGCGTAGGCGTTCTCCGGCACCGCCAGGTCCGGCAGGAGGACCCGCGCCGCCGCGCCGATCAGCGCGCAGGCGGCGCCGTAGAGCATGCAGTAGACGCCGGCACCAAGCCCGGCGTAGCGCACCACCGTCTCGCTGCGCGCGGTGAACACCCGCTGCCAGATGTCCTGGCCGATCAGCGCGCCGAAGAAGTACAGGAGGAAGTAGGTGAGGATGGTATCCAGGCCGATGTGGCCGAGGTCGAAGAAGCCCGCCGGCAGCACCTCCTGCATGCGCGCCAGGCCACCGGCGCCGTCGATCGACAACGGCAGCAGGACCAGGAAGATACCGACGGTCTTGATCACGAACTGGATGATGTCGGTCAGCGTAAGCGACCACATGCCGCCGATCACCGAATAGACGATGACGATCCCGCCACCGCAGAGGATCGCCGGGATCCGCGGGATGCCGAATACCACTTCGGTGACCGAGCCGATGGCGATGGTCGCGGTGACCGCCACCATCAGGTCGTAGGCGACCATGACCACCCCGCCGATCAGGCGCGAGGAGGCCTGGTAGCGCTGCTCCAGCACCTGGGTCACGGTGAACACCCGCAGGCGCGCGATCTGCCGCGAGAACACCAGACTGAGGACGATGATCCCCAGGCCGAGCATGAACACCAGCCACAAGCCGGACAGGCCGAACTGGTAGCCGAGCTTGACCGTACCGATGGTCGACGCGCCGCCGAGCACCACCGCGGCCATGGTTCCCAGGTAGAGGCCGGGGCCGAGGCGGCGTCCGGCGACGAGGAAATCGCTCTGGCTCTTCGCCTTGCGCATTCCGTACCAGCCCAGGCCCAGCATGGCCAGGGCGTAGACCAGCATGATCAGGTAATCCAGCAACATCGCCCGCGCTCCTTTTCTTGTTGTTCTGCGTGACGCCCGGCGTGGCGCCTGGGCACGCCGAAGATAGGCCGGGCGCCGCCCGGGCTGAATCCCGGATCGGGCAAGTCGACTTGCGGAGGAAGAGAAGTATCGGCGGGGCGTCGCATTGGCGACGCCGAAACGCAACGCGCCGGCAGGAGCCGGCGCGTTGCAGAGGCGGCTGACGCACCCGCGAGGGCGCGCCAGGCGTCAGGCGGGACGCAGCGAGTAGGTCTTCAGTTGCGCGGCGAACTCCTTCAACGACTGGATACCGCTGGCTTCCGCCTCATGCACCCAGTCCTTGATCGCCGCCAGCATGTCGTGGCCGTTGGCGCTGGTCTTGGCCCAGATCTGCTGCAACGCCAGGCGCTTCTCGTAGATCACCTTCAGCGCCTGGCTGTGGGCGAGCATCGAGTCGATGCGCACGTGGTGGCGGTCCTGCAGCAGGCTGGTCTCGCGCGACAGCAGGCGCTTGGCGCGGCGGAACAGGTGGCGCACCGACTCGTCGGCCTTGGCCACTTCCTGCTTGACCAGCGGCGCGATCACCAGCTTGCGGTACTGCGCCATGATCTGGAAGCGGTTGTTGAGGATCGCCATGGCGGTGTCCATGTCCAGGCTGTGCTTGCCCTCGACCCGATGGGCGATCGGCGCGACCCGGGCGACCCTGGCCAGGCGCAGGAAACTGAACAGCTTGATCCAGGCCCAGCCCAGGTCGAATTCCCACTTCTTCACCGACAGCTTGGCCGAGTTCGGGTAGGTGTGGTGGTTGTTGTGCAGCTCTTCGCCACCGATGAGGATGCCCCAGGGCACCAGGTTGGTGGCGGCGTCGCGGCATTCGAAGTTGCGATAGCCGACCGCGTGGCCGAGGCCGTTGACCACGCCGGCGGCCCAGAACGGAATCCATACCATCTGCACGGCCCAGACGGTCAGGCCAAGGGCGCCGAACAGGGCCAGGTCGATGAGCGCCATCAGCACCACGCCGCCGATCGGGAAGCGCGAGTAGAGATTGCGCTCGATCCAGTCGTCCGGGCAGTTCTTGCCGTAGATGCGCAGGGTGTCCTGGTTCTTCGCCTCGGCCTTGTACAGCTCAGCGCCTGCGCGCAGGACGGTGAACAGGCCCTTGTGCACCGGGCTGTGCGGATCCTCGACGGTCTCGCACTTGGCATGGTGCTTACGGTGGATCGCGGTCCATTCGCGCGTGTTCATCCCTGTGGTCAACCACAACCAGAAACGGAAGAAGTGCTGCAACGCAGGGTGCAGGTCGAGTGCACGGTGGGCGGAATAGCGATGCAGGTAGACGGTCACGCTGACGATGGTGATATGCGTCAGCACCAGGGTAACTGCCACCAGTTGCCAGGGCGACAGGTCGAGAAAACCGTTGAACCACATAGGCGGTACTGAACCTCGGGGGGATTTGGGAGTGATGAGGGCCTTGTCTGACAAAACCTGGGGGCATTATCACCAAGCGGCTGGGGATTACCATCCGTTCTTTTAGATATGAACAGGGCCGGATGGCCATCATTTATACTGCCCGGCCAATAATTGCCCACTGAAAATCCCATGAGCCCCCGCCTGAGTGCCCTTCGCCTGAGCCTGGCTTATCTCGCAATCGCCATCGCCTGGGCGTTCCTGAGCGATCATTTGTTACAAAACCAGGTCCAGGACCACGACCAGCTGGTGTTCTGGATGACCGCCAAGCGGCTGTTCTTCTTCGCCGCCACCGGCCTGCTCCTGTACCTCTACCTGGTACGCCAGTTTCGCCGCAAGGCCCAGGCCTACGACGAACTGCACGGCAGCGAGCAGCGCCTGAACCGTGCCCTGGAAGCGGTGCGCGACGGACTCTGGGATTGGGACCTGGTGACCGACCGGATGTTCGTCTCGCCGGGCTACGCCGCGCTGATCGGCCTCGCCCCGGAGGAACTCGGCGACCCCATCGAGACCTGGAAGAAGCGCCTGCACCCGGAAGAGTACGCCACCGTGCTGGAGGCCCACCGCAACCACCTGCAGGGCCTGACCGACAATCTCGACCACATCTACCGCCTGCGCCACAAGGACGGCGACTACCGCTGGATCCACTCGCGCGGCCGGGTCCTCCGCGATGCCCTGGGCAAGCCGCTGCACTACACCGGCGTGGCCCGCGACATCACCCTGCAGCGGCTCAAGGAAGACCACCTGCGCCAGGCCGCGGCGGTATTCGACAGCACCCGCGAGGGCGTTCTGGTCACCGATGCCCAGGCGGTGATCGTGCACGTCAACCCTTCCTTCGAGCGCATCACCGGCTACCGTTCCGAGGACGTGCTCGGCAAGACCCCGGCGATCCTCCGCTCCGGCCGCCAGGACCAGGCGTTCTACCAGCGCCTGTGGCTGGCCCTGCGCGAGCAGGACGTCTGGAGCGGAGAGATCTGGAACCGTCGCAAGAGCGGCGAGATCTACCCGCAGTGGCTGCACATCCGCGCGGTGCGCAACGACCAGGGCCAACTGACCCACTACGTCGGGGTGTTCTCCGACCTGAGCAGCATCAAGCGCTCGGAGAACGAGCTGGACTTCCTCGCCCACCACGACTCGCTGACCGGCCTGCCCAACCGCGTGCTGCTGCGCGAGCGCATCGAGCAGGCGCTGGAGAACGGCAAGGACCGGACGGTGGCCGGGGCCCTGCTGCTGATCGACCTCGACCACTTCAAGCACATCAACGACAGCCTCGGCCACACCACCGGCGACATGCTCCTCAAGGAAGTCAGCAAGCGCCTGCAACACCAGCTCGACGAGCGCTGCCTGCTGTCGCGACTGGGCGGCGACGAATTCGCCATCCTCGTCGAGAACGACGACCCGGAAGCCGTCGCGCGACTCTCGCAGCGCATCCTCGACGGTTTCAACGCGCCGTTCGACATCCACTGCCAGCCGATCTATATCAGCGCAAGCCTCGGTGTCAGCCTCTACCCGGAAGACGCCAGCGACGTCGACCACCTGATGCAACACGCCGACGCCGCGCTGTTCCAGGCCAAGGACAGCGGGCGTAACGCCTACGCCTTCTACACCCGCGTGCTGACCGCCCGGGCCCGCGCCCATGTCCAGGTGGAATCGGCCCTGCGCCATGCGCTGGAGCACGACGAACTGCGCGTCCACTACCAGCCGGTGCACGACCTGGCCAGCGGGCGGATCGTCGGCGTCGAGTCGCTGGTGCGCTGGCAGCATCCCGAGCGCGGCCTGGTGCCGCCAGGCGAGTTCGTCCCGGTGGCGGAGGAATGCGGGCTGATCGCCGCGCTGGACAACTGGGTGCTCAAGCGTGCCTGCCGGCAGATGCGCGAGTGGCAACAGCGCGGTGTCGAGCTGGAGTTCGTCGCGGTCAACGTCTCCAGCCGGCTGTTCAACCGCGGCGGCCTGGAAGAAAGGATCGCCAATGCCCTGGAAGAGTCCGGGCTGGAGCCCCGCTACCTGGAGCTGGAAGTCACCGAAAGCGCGGTGATGGAGGACTTCGAGCAGTCCCTCAACCTGCTCTGCCGCCTGCGTATCCTCGGCGTGAACCTGGCCATCGACGACTTCGGCACCGGCTATTCCTCGCTGATGCGCCTCAAGCGGCTGCCGGTGCACAAGCTGAAGATCGACCAGGGCTTCGTCGCCGGCCTGCCCGGCGCGGTGGACGACGCCGCGATCGCCCGGGCGATCGTTGCCCTGGCGCAAAGCATGGGCCTGCGGGTGGTTGCCGAGGGTATCGAGCACCAGGACCAGGCGCTGTTCCTGCGCGAACATGGCTGCGACTTCGGCCAAGGCTACTGGTACGGACGGCCGCAACCGGCGGAAGCGCTGCGCTTCGACCTGCCGCCCGTGGCGTTGCCGGAAGACTGAGCCTGGCGGCGAAGCCGGGCCGCTTCGCCGTCTTATAACCACTTTACCTATAAAGATTCTTAAACAATATTTTTAAGAATATTGCCCACTGCTTACTATGCACCTCACGCCGCCTCCACTTCGTCGAGCAACGCGGCACCTCGAGCCACAGGAGCAGAGACCCATGAGCGCAACCCTCAGAAGCCTGGATGGCCAGGACGAAGCCACCATCCTGCGTGAAATCCAGAGTGCCCTGCGCGGCCTGCGCTTCGGCGCCGTCGAGATCACCGTGCACAACGGCCAGGTGGTGCAGATCGAGCGCAAGGAAAAATTCCGTCTGCAGCAACCGGCCGTCAAGCAGGCCTGAAGCACACGACCCGACTGGACCACCGGAGGCGTCTCGCCATGAACATCCGTTCGATACCCCATCCGCACCGGTACTGCAGCTGTCGGCCGCGAATGCGCGCCTGACGCCCCGTGTTCCCGTCGTTCCGCCAACACCCCATTAGAACAATCGAAACAGCACACACCTAGGAGCTGCACATGTCCCTTCGTCGTTTCGCCCTGGCCGCACTCGCCAGCGCCCTGGTCTCCGGCCCGGTTGCCGCGGCCACGCAACTGCTGAACGTTTCCTACGACCCGACCCGCGAGCTGTACCAGGCCTACAACGCGGCCTTCATCAAGCACTGGAAGGCCCAGGGCGGCGAGGACCTGACCGTCCAGCAGTCCCACGGCGGCTCCGGCAAGCAGGCCCGCGCGGTGATCGACGGGCTCAAGGCCGACGTGGTGACCCTGGCCCTGGCCGGCGACATCGACGAACTGCACAAGCTCGGCAAGCTGCTGCCGGCCGACTGGCAGGCACGCCTGCCGGACAACAGCACCCCCTACACCTCGACCATCGTGTTCCTGGTGCGCAAGGGCAACCCCAAGGGCATCAAGGACTGGGGCGACCTGACCAAGGAAGGCGTGGAAGTCATCACACCGAACCCGAAGACCTCCGGCGGCGCGCGCTGGAACTTCCTCGCCGCCTGGGCCTGGGCGAAGAAGCAGTACGGCAGCGACGAGAAGGCCAAGGACTACGTGCAGGCGCTGTACAAGCACGTACCGGTGCTCGACACCGGCGCCCGCGGCTCGACCATCACCTTCGTCAACAACCAGATCGGCGACGTGCTGCTGGCCTGGGAGAACGAGGCGTTCCTGGCGAAGAAGGAACAGGGCGGGGAAAACTTCGAGATCGTCGTACCCTCCATCTCCATCCTCGCCGAACCGCCGGTCGCGGTGGTCGACAAGGTGGTCGAGAAGAAAGGCACCCGCAAGGTCGCCGAGGCCTACCTGCAATACCTGTACAGCGAGGAAGGCCAGCGCATCGCCGCGCAGAACTTCTACCGGCCGCGCAACCAGAAGGTCGCCGCCGAGTTCGCCACGCAGTTCCCGAAACTGAACCTGGTCACCGTCGACTCCGATTTCGGCGGCTGGAAGACGGCCCAGCCGAAGTTCTTCAACGACGGGGGCATCTTCGACCAGATCTACCAGGCGCAATGATCGCGACGGCAGACCCGTCGCCCGAACCACGGCCCCTCTCCCAGACCCTCTCCCGGACGGGCGAGGGGGCTAGCAGGCCCGGTCCCGTACCGGGCCCACTGCCGGAAGGAACCGGCACCGAGAGAGCCACCAAGCGTTCCAACGCAGAGTAAGGACAGAACATGTCACGACGCATTTCCCCGGTCATACCCGGCTTCGGGCTGACCCTGGGATACACCCTGGTGTACCTCAGCCTGCTGGTCCTGATCCCGCTGGGGGCCATGTTCCTCAAGACCACCCAGCTCAGCTGGGAGCAATTCTGGGCCATCATCAGCGCGCCGCGGGTGCTCGCCGCGCTCAAGCTGAGCTTCGGCACCGCGCTCGCCGCCGCCGTGCTCAACGGCTTGATCGGTACGCTGCTGGCCTGGGTCCTGGTGCGCTACGAATTCCCCGGACGGAAGATCATCGACGCCATGATCGACCTGCCCTTCGCCCTGCCCACCGCCGTCGCCGGCATCGCCCTCACCGCGCTCTATGCGCCGGCCGGCCTGGTCGGCCAGTTCGCCAGCGACCTCGGCTTCAAGATCGCCTATACCCCTCTGGGGATCACCCTGGCGCTGACTTTCGTGACCCTGCCGTTCGTGGTCCGCACGGTGCAGCCGGTGCTCGCCGACATTCCCAAGGAAGTCGAGGAAGCCGCCGCCTGCCTCGGCGCCAGGCCGCTGCAGGTGTTCCGCCATATCCTCGTGCCGGCGCTGCTGCCGGCCTGGCTGACCGGTTTCGCCCTGGCCTTCGCCCGGGGCGTCGGCGAATACGGCTCGGTGATCTTCATCGCCGGCAACATGCCGATGAAGACCGAGATCCTGCCGCTGCTGATCATGGTCAAGCTGGACCAGTACGACTACACCGGCGCCACCGCCATCGGCGTGCTGATGCTGGTGGTGTCCTTCATCCTGCTGCTGCTGATCAACCTGCTGCAGCGCCGCATCGAAACCCCGTAAGGAGGGCGCCATGTCCAGTGCAAGCATTTCCGCTGCCACCGCCAGCGCCTCCCGCCGCGGCAACGCCGGCGGCCGCCTGGCCCTGATCGTCCTGGCCTGGCTGGTCTTCGCCCTGTTCCTCCTGCTGCCGCTCTACGTGGTCCTGAGCGAGGCGCTGAAGCAGGGTTTCGGCACCTTCTTCGAGGCGATCCTCGAACCCGACGCGCTGGCCGCGCTGAAGCTGACCCTGATCGCGGTGGCCATCTCGGTGCCGCTCAACCTGCTGTTCGGCGTCGCCGCCGCCTGGTGCGTGAGCAAGTTCGAGTTTCGCGGCAAGAGCATCCTGGTGACCCTGATCGACCTGCCGTTCTCGGTCTCGCCGGTGATCGCCGGCCTGATCTACGTGCTGTTGTTCGGCGCCCAGGGCTACTTCGGCGAATGGCTGAGCGACCACGACATCCAGATCGTCTTCGCGGTGCCCGGCATCGTCCTGGCGACCCTCTTCGTCACCGTGCCCTTCGTCGCCCGCGAACTGATCCCGCTGATGCAGGAACAGGGCACCCAGGAAGAGGAGGCCGCCCGCCTGCTCGGCGCCAACGGCTGGCAGATGTTCTGGCACGTGACCCTGCCGAACATCAAGTGGGGCCTGATCTACGGCGTGGTGCTCTGCACCGCCCGGGCGATGGGCGAGTTCGGCGCGGTGTCGGTGGTTTCCGGACACATCCGCGGCGTCACCAACACCCTGCCGCTGCACGTCGAGATCCTCTACAACGAATACAACCACGTCGCCGCCTTCAGCGTCGCCAGCCTGTTGCTGCTGATGGCGCTGGTCATCCTTCTGCTCAAGCAGTGGAGCGAATCCCGCATGTCCCGACTGAAAAGCAATGCTGACGAGGAATGAACCATGAGCATCGAAATCCGTAACGTCAGCAAGAACTTCAACGCCTTCAAGGCCCTGGACGACATCAACCTGGATATCCAGAGCGGCGAGCTGGTGGCCCTGCTCGGCCCCTCCGGGTGCGGCAAGACCACCCTGCTGCGGATCATCGCCGGGCTGGAAACCCCGGACGCCGGCAACATCGTGTTCCATGGCGAGGACGTCTCGCAGCACGACGTGCGCGACCGCAACGTCGGCTTCGTCTTCCAGCACTACGCGCTGTTCCGCCACATGACGGTGTTCGACAACGTCGCCTTCGGCCTGCGCATGAAGCCCAAGGGCGAGCGGCCGGGCGAGTCCGCGATCAAGGCCAAGGTCCACGAGCTGCTCAACATGGTGCAGCTCGACTGGCTCGCCGACCGCTATCCAGAGCAGCTCTCCGGTGGCCAGCGGCAGCGTATCGCCCTGGCCCGCGCGCTGGCGGTGGAGCCGAAGATCCTGCTCCTCGACGAACCCTTCGGCGCCCTCGACGCCAAGGTGCGCAAGGAGCTGCGCCGCTGGCTGGCGCGCCTGCACGAGGAGATCAACCTGACCTCGGTGTTCGTCACCCACGACCAGGAAGAGGCGATGGAAGTGGCCGACCGCATCGTGGTGATGAACAAGGGCGTGATCGAGCAGATCGGCTCGCCCGGCGAGGTCTACGAGAACCCGGCCAGCGATTTCGTCTACCACTTCCTCGGCGACTCCAACCGCCTGCAACTGGGCAACGACCAGCACCTGCTGTTCCGCCCCCACGAGGTGTCGCTGTCGCGTTCCGCGGTGGCCGAGCACCGCGCCGCCGAGGTCCGCGACATCCGTCCGCTGGGGGCGATCACCCGGGTAACGCTGAAGGTCGATGGCCAGGACGAACTGATCGAAGCCGAAGTGGTGAAGGACCACGACAGCTTGGCCGGCCTGGCCCGCGGCGAGACCCTCTACTTCAAGCCGAAGGCCTTCCAGCCGGTGGCCAATCTCTGATCCCCGGCGGGTTCAGCCCGCCGTGCGCTCCGCCAGGCCGCGCAGTCCCGCGCGGCCCTTCGACGACACCTGCAACGCCCGCGAGCCGTCCTGCGGCCGCAACCAGCCCTGGCGCAGACAGGCCTCCAGCAACGCCGTCCCCAGCGCGCCGCCGAGGTGCGGCTTGCGTTCGCTCCAGTCGGGGCAGGCGCAGGCGAACTGCCGACGGCGGCGGCGGACCTCCGCCAGGTCGATCCCCAACCCGGCCAGCCCGGCCTCGCCGGTCGCGCTCAGGCGCAGCGTCCTGCCCTCCTGCTCGATCCAGCCGGCATCCAGCATCCGTGCGAACACACCGACCGCGAGTTCGCCGGCCAGGTGGTCGTAGCAGGTCCGCGCCTCGCGCAACGCCGACGGCGTGCCGTGGCTCGGCGGCAGGCTGCGCCGCTGCGGCTGCAGGGCCAGGGAGGCGCTGGCCAGCGCTTCCACCGCCTGCCCCACTTCCGGCCCGGCCAGGCGATAGAAGCGATTGCGCCCGCGCGCCTCCAGGCTCAGCACGCCGCCCTCGACCAGCCGTCCCAGGTGGCCGCTGGCGGAGGACGGCGAAACGCCTGCCAGCAGCGCCAGCTCGCTGGCCGGGCGGGCGCTGCCATCCATCAGTGCCCAGATCATCTGCGCGCGGCCGGGATCGGCGAGCAGCGCCGCCAGCGAACTGAAGCCGGGATTGAATTGCATGCTTCACCTCCGGATGAAACATTGCCTGTCGACGACGAGAGATACTGGCCGCCATCGCCCGTTCGCGCCAGCCCGAGACAAGGAAGAACCCGCATGTCCGTCGACCTCCACGCCCTGATCCCGCTGATCGCCCTCACCTTCCTTCTCGCCGGCTTCGTCAAGGGCGTGGTCGGCCTGGGCCTGCCGACGGTCTCGGTGGGCCTGCTCGGCCTGGCCATGCCGCCGATGCAGGCGGCGGCGCTGCTGATCGTACCGTCGATGGTGACCAACCTCTGGCAGCTCGCCTGCGGCCCGCGCTTCCTCGGCTTGATGAAGCGCCTGGCCGGCCTGCTGCTCGGGGTGGTCGTGGGCACCCTGCTGGTCGGCGCATGGCTCGGCGGCGACGCACCAAGGCAGGCCACCGGCGTGCTCGGCCTGGCCCTGGCGGCCTACGCGCTGCTCGGCCTGGCCGCGATCCCGCTGCACCTGCCGGCACGCCACGAGCCCTGGGCCGGCCCGCTGGTCGGGCTGGCGACCGGCGCGCTGACCGCGGTCACCGGGGTTTTCGTGATTCCCGCGGTGCCCTACCTGGGAGCCCTAGGATTGCAGCGCGACGAACTGGTCCAGGCCCTCGGCCTGTCGTTCAGCGCCTCGACCCTGGCCCTGGCGGTCACTCTCGGCGTGCATGGCGACCTGCTCGAACCGCAGATGCTCGGTGCCTCGCTGCTGACCCTGGTCCCGGCGCTGGGCGGGATGCTCCTCGGCCAGTGGCTGCGCCAGCGGATCAGCGCGACGCTGTTCAGGCGCTGCTTCTTCGTCGGTCTCCTGCTGCTCGGCGCCGACCTCGCCTGGCGCGGTTTCCACTGACGCCAGGGACGCATTGCGCACCCGCCAGGGCGGGCCTGCGGCCTTCGCGGGACTTCCGACGAACGGCACAAGCCGCTATCATCCGCCGCCGCGCGACCCCCACCGGGCGCGCGGCACCGGGCGGAACACGCCCGTCCGGCACGGAACGCCACCTATCGCAAGGAGCACACGATGAAGACCCGTCTTTCCCTTTCCGCCCTGGCCCTCGCCTGCGCCACCCTGGCCGGCTGCCAGAACCTGCCCCAGGGGGACCTCATGCAGCACGGCATGATGGCGGTGAAGGCCGCCACCCTGAGCGACGCCGAGGTCCGCCAGGTCGCCGACCAGGCCTGTGCCGAGTCCGACCAGCAGAACCGCATCGCCCCGGCCAACAGCAAGTACGGCCAGCGCCTGGACAAGATCGCCAAGGCCCTGGGCGACCAGATCGACGGCGTGCCGGTGAACTACAAGGTCTACCTCACCGAGGAGGTCAACGCCTGGGCCATGGCCAACGGCTGCATCCGCGTCTACAGCGGGCTGATGGAGCTGATGAGCGACAACGAGATCGAAGGCGTACTCGGCCACGAGATGGGCCACGTCGCCCTCGGCCACACCCGCAAGGCCGCCCAGACCGCCTACGCGGCCGCCGCTGTGCGCGGCGCCGCCGGCGCCTCGAAGAGCGGCGCGCTGGCCGCCCTGTCCGGCTCCCAGCTGGGCGAACTCACCGAATCGCTGGTCAACGCGCAGTTCTCCCAGTCCCAGGAATCCGACGCCGACGATTTCTCCTACGAGCTACTGAAGAAGCGCGGAGTGAACACCCAGGGCCTGGTCACCGCCTTCGAGAAGCTGGCCAAGCTGGGCGGCGGCGACAGCAGCATGTTCGATTCGCACCCGGGCTCCCAGGCCCGCGCCGATCACATCCGCCAGCGCATCGCTGCGGATCGCAAGTAACGCTCCCGCCCCGGTCTCCCGCGCTCGCGGGAGACCTTCTCACGCCGCCCGCTTGTGCTCGCGAATGCAGGTCGGGCCGGCGCGCTCCTCGACCTCGCGCTGCACGTCGCCGCGCAGCCCCAGCAGAAAGGCCAGTTCCGCCAGCACGAAGAGCGGACCGACGATCAACCCGCTGAGATCGTCGACGAAGGCCGGCTTGCGTCCTTCGTAGTAATGACCGACGAACTGGATGATCCAGCCGACCACGAACAGGCCGACGCCCCAGCCCAGCCAGGCCGCGGTAGTCCCCGCCGCCAATTGCGCAGCGCCCCACACCGTCAGCGCCAGCAGCGCCGTCATGGCCGCGCCGAAGCGCAGGTCCAGGCGCAGGTAGAACAGCGCCGCGGCGAGCGCCAGCAGCAGCGCCGGAGACAGGCCGAACCCCAGCGCCGGCCGCGCCAGCAACACGGCGATGGAGAGGACGATCATCGGAATGCCGATGAAATGGCTGAAGATGTTGCGCCGGTCGCGGTGGTAGGCGGCGTATTGCGCAAGGTGATCGACTAGGGTTTTCATTGTTGTGGTCTCACGCCAGGGTTCTCGCATCATCGCGCCGCCCCGGTTTTCCACTCTGTCAGCTAGACGACAAACATGAACGAGCGTACCGACTACCGTTCGCAACTCCAGGCCGGCCGCTGGTTCCAGGGTTTGCCGGAGGCCTTGCAGACGCACCTGCTGGCACTCGCCCAACCGCGCCAGTTGCCGCCGGGCCAGCGCCTGTTCGCCCGCGGCGACGCGCCCTGCGGACTGTACTGCGTGGTCGAGGGCGCGATCCGTATCAGCGCGGTCAGCGAGAACGGCAAGGAGGCGCTGCTGATCCTGGTGGAAGCACCGCACTGGTTCGGCGAGATCGCCCTGTTCGACGGCCAGGCGCGCACCCACGACGCCTACGCCGAAGGCCACACCCAGCTACTCCAGGTACCGCAGGCGGCGCTGCTCGAACTGCTTCGCCGCGAGCCGCATTACTGGCGCGACATGGCCCTGCTGATGAGCCACAAGCTGCGCCTGGCATTCATCGCCCTGGAAGAGATGGCCCTGCTGCCGGCCGCGCAACGCCTGGCGCGGCGCCTGCTGATGCTCGCCGAGGGCTACGACAACAGCCGCAGCCGGCAGGTCCTGCACCTGCCGCAGGAACAGCTGGCATTGATGCTGTCGCTGTCGCGGCAGACCACCAACCAGATCCTCAAGGACCTCGAAGCCCAGGGCATCCTCCAGCTCAGCTACGGCGGCATCGAGATCCTCGACCTCGCCGGCCTGCGCGCGGCCACCCACGGCTGAGCGCGAATCACACTTTCGAACGCTTGCAGGCGCGCCATGGCCGGCTACCGTGTGCAGGGCACCTGCCCTCGGTGCGGATATCCATAACGACAACAACAGGATCTCCCCATGCTCCGTCCCGCGCTTCCCGCTGTCCTCTGTCTTTGCTGCCTGTTGCTGGCGCTGCCGGCGCGTGCCGCCCTCGACGACCAGCAACGCGCCCTGCAACAACTGCAGGTCCAGGCCTGTCGCGCGGTGGGCAGCCTGTTGCTGCTGCGCGGCGAGGGCTTCCAGGAACAGCACGCGGCGCAACTGGAGAAGGATCTCGCCAGCCTCGACCGCGCGCTCGCCGCCGCCCCCGAGGGGGTGCTCCTGCGGCAAGGCGAAAGGGCGCTGGTGGCGCGCATCCGTGAAGGCGCGGCCTACGGCCCCCGCGAGGAGGACCTGCCCTGGCGCTACCCGCAGCAACTGAGCCGCGCCCTGCGTGACTTCCTCAACCTGGTGGAACGCCAGGTGCCGCCGCCCCCGCCAGGCCAGCCCCTGCCGCTCTGGCAGTTGCCGGTGCGGGTCGAGTACCTGTCCCTGCAATACCTGGCGCGCGCCTACCTGGGCGGGCTGGAGATTGCCCGCGAACAGCCCCGGGACTATCTCGGCCAGGACGAGAGCGTGCTGGTTCCGCTGATCGACCGGCGCATCGCCCTGCTGGTGGAGCAAAGCGCCAACCCGGCGGGACTGAAGAAACTGGAAAACCGCTGGGAGTACCTGAGCCAGGCCCTGCGCGACCTGAACAGCAAGAGCAGCGCGCTGGTCAGCGCTTCCGGCAGGCCCTGGGCGCCGATCATCGTCGACCGCCACGCGCGGGCCCTGAGCGAAAGCCTGATGCGCTTGAGCGCGGAGTGAGGCCACGCGCCGCACGGGGCGGATAACCTCGCCACTCGCCACGCTGCGCCAGCGTCCGCCCCGACTCCCTGGCCAGCGCATTTTTTCGAATCCGCCCTGCGGATTTTGATTTGCCGCCACGCCCTGGCGCAGGCGCAATGGTGCTCCCGAAAGGAGATCGCCATGCCCACTGCCAACCCACCCTGCCGCACCCTCTGGCTGATGGCCGCCATCGTCCTGGTCGGCCTCAACCTGCGGCCCTCCATGGCCGCCGTCGGCCCACTGCTGAACGCCATGCGCGGCGAGATCGCGCTCAGCTTCGGCGACGTCTCGCTGCTGACCGCCCTGCCGGTGCTGACCCTCGGCCTCGGCATGTTCTTCGGCCTGGGCATCGCCCGCCGCGTCGGCGAGTGGCGTTCGGTGGCCCTCGCCCTGCTGCTGATCGGCGCCGCCAGCGCCCTGCGCCTGGGCAGCCGAGGCCTGCCCGACCTGCTCGGCAGTGCCATGCTCGCCGGCCTCGGCATCGCCCTGATCCAGGCGCTGATGCCGGCCCTGATCAAGGCCCGTTTCGGCGCGCGCACGCCGCTCTGCATGGGGCTCTACGTCACCGCCATCATGGCTGGCGCGGCACTATCCGCCAGTGCTGCGCCGACCCTGGCGGAGCACGCCGGCTGGCGGCTCGGCCTCGGTGCCTGGGCGGCGCTCGCCGCGCTCGCGCTGCTGGCCTGGTGGCTGCAACCCGGCACCCGCCTGCGCCTGCCCGCCGCGCAGCCCGGCAGGAGCCTCCTGCGCTATCCGCGGACCTGGCTGCTGGTCCTGTTCTTCGGCCTCGGCACGGCCTGCTACACCTGCGTGCTGGCCTGGCTCGCGCCCTATTACCTGGAGCAGGGCTGGAGCGCCCAGGAATCCGGGTTGCTGCTCGGTTTCCTGACGGCCATGGAGGTGCTCTCCGGGTTGCTCGCGCCGGCCCTGGCCAGCCGCTCGCGGGATCGCCGCCCGGTGCTGGTCGGGCTAACGGCGCTGATGCTGGCCGGCTTCCTCGGCCTCGCCTGGGCGCCGGCCAGCCTGCCGCTGCTCTGGGCGCTGTGCCTCGGACTGGGCATCGGCGGGCTGTTCCCCATGGGCTTGATCGTCTGCCTCGACCACTTCGACGCGCCGCAACGCGCCGGTCAACTGGCTGCCCTGGTACAAGGCGCCGGCTACCTGATCGCCGGGGTCTCGCCGTGGATCGCCGGGCTGCTGCGCGACAGCCTCGGCAGCTTCACCGGCGCCTGGCTCGGGCTGGCCGCGGTGGCGGCGCTGCTGCTGGGACTGGGTCTGCGCTTCGACCCACGGCGCTATGCGGCACTGTTCGCCGAGCGGCAGGCGCGAGG
This sequence comes from Pseudomonas sp. KBN12P06040, assembly GCF_037574965.1. Classification (NCBI taxonomy): domain Bacteria; kingdom Pseudomonadati; phylum Pseudomonadota; class Gammaproteobacteria; order Pseudomonadales; family Pseudomonadaceae; genus Pseudomonas; species Pseudomonas sp. KBN12P06040. Next base: position 346,775 of record NZ_JBBELS010000001.1, on the reverse strand, counting down.
CGTCGGCGCCGAAAGCTTGCGCTGAGGAAAGGGACGGGTTCTGATGGCGCTCCCGACGCCGTCAGGACGCCCCGATGCTGATCGCCAACGGCCTGCGCAAGGTCGACATGCAGGACCTGCTGGTCTTCCTCCAGGTCCACCAACGACAGAACCTCGTCGAGGTCGCCGAACAGCTGAATCTCAGTCCGTCGACGGTCAGCTACTGCCTGAAGAAGCTGCGCCAGGCCTTCGACGACGAGCTGTTCATCGCCACCCGCGGCGGCATGCAGCCGACCCACAAGAGTCGCGCCATGCTGCCCCATGTGGAGGAAATGCTTGCCCGCATCAACGCCTGTCACGCCGCCCAGGGCAGCTTCGACCCGCGTGGCGAGCCGCGGACCTTTACCCTCTGCGCGCCGGAATACGTCGAGCTGCTGATCCTTCCGGCACTCCTGCGACGGCTCGCCGCCAACGGCCCGAGGATCGGCCTGGACATCCGCCGCCTGGGTCCCGAACTGCCCACCGAAGCATTGCTCGACGGCCAGGTCGACCTGGTCTTCGACTTCGGTCCCGAGTACCACCGACCGGCACCGGAGCTACAGGCGCTCGCCCTGTTCAGCGACGAACTGCTCTGCGTGCAGGATCGTGCCCAGCCGCGCCACGAGCGCCTGGAACTGGACGAGTTCTGCCGGCGCCGCTTCGTCTTCCCGACCCCGCTCGACGCCAGCAACGCCAACCTGGTGGACACGTGGCTGCGACGCCAGGGCCGCAGCCGCGAAGTCGCCGCGCGCGCCAACAGCTACGTCGCCGCCCTGCAACTGCTGTCGGGCAGCGACTTCGTGCTGATGCTGCCGCGACGTATCCACGCGCTGCTCGACGATGGCCGCCATCGCGCCTGCCTCGCACCGTCAGGGCTGCCGCCGTTCGCCCTGCACCTGTCATGGAGCCGCGCCGCCGACCAGGACCCGGCGAACCTCTGGCTGCGCGAACAGGTGCTGATCGTCTGCGCCGAGTTGGGTTTGCTCTAGCCTGCGTCATCCTGCACTTCGAGGCTCGCCGCCAGGGAGCGCCAGAGCACTTCGGCGAATACCTGCTGGATGCCGCCGGCCAGGTAGTCGAACATCTGCTGCGCTTCCCGCCACTGGCTGCACACCAGCCAGAGATCCGGCTCGAGGGCGTCCCTGCGCACCTGGTACTCCAGGCAACCCGGCGCCTCCAGCCCCGGTTCGACCAGTTGTTGCAGGCGCAGGCCAAGCCGTTCCGACTGACCGTTGCGCGCGCGAATACGGATGACCTGGCTGGCGCTCATGACGGACGCTCCTCCGGACGAACGAGCGACGCCTCAGTGGGCGCCGCGCTCCAGTGGCTTGAGGATCGGGTCGCCCTCCTTGAGCAACTCCCAGACCAGCAACTTGGCCGGCTTCATCGGATCGGGATTGCGTGCCAGCAGGTGCGGCACGTTCGCCGGCTCGTACCAGCTCTGGCCCACCGTGTAGGTTTCCACCGGGCCGCCTTCCAGTTGCGTCTGCACGGTGCCTTCGAGCACGTAGACGAACACCGAGCCGGGATGCACATGGGGCGCGGAGACCTGGCCGGGCTTGAACGACACCGTCAGCATCAACCCACGATGGCCGGGAATCTCGGCCAGGGCCTGGTCGCGCAGGGTTTCCACCTTCTCCGCAGCATGGGCGCTGGCCAGCGTCGGCAGCGCGGCGAGCAGCAGGCAGGCGATCGATCGATTGGCCTTCATCGCCGCCCACCTCACTCCGGTTGCATGCCCATGCCGACGCCGAAGCGGTTCCAGGCGTTGATGGCCGAGACCGCCAGGGTCAGTTCGGCGATCTCCTTGTCGTCGAAGTGCTCGCGCAGTTCGTCGAGCAGGCCGTGCGGCAACGCCCCCTGGCTGAGGCGGGCGAGTTGCTCGGTCCAGGCCAGGGCAACGCGCTCGCGCGGGGTGAAGTAGGGGGTTTCCTGCCAGACGCAGAGCGCTTGCAGACGCTGCTCGGTCTCGCCGGCCTTGCGCGCGTCGTTGGCATGCATGTTCACGCAGTAGGCGCAACCGTTGATCTGCGAAGTGCGCAGGTAGACCAGTTCGATCAACGGGCGCTCCAGGCCGGCCTTGGCCAGGGCCTTTTCCAGGCCGAGCATGGCGTTATAAGCGTCGGGGGAGGCTTTGGCCCATTCGAGGCGGGTGGTCATGGCGAATCTCCTTGGCTGATTGGCAGCCGCGAGAGTGGAAAGCGGCGCGGCATGGGGTAACACTAAGCCTGCCTTTGGCTTCCACGAAGAGCCAATTACCAGAAATACCAGGTAGCCAATTTCGCCATGGAACTGCAACTGATCCTCGACGGCCGCCACGACCTGGTCGGCCAGCTCTATCGCCAGCTGCGCGACGCGATCCTCCATGGTCGCCTGGCCACCGGCGATCGCCTGCCAGCCACGCGCTACCTCGCCGAACGCCTGGAAGTGTCGCGCAAGACCGTCAGCGAAGCCTACGAGCGCCTCACCAGCGAGGGCTTCCTCGAAGGCCGGGTCGGCAGCGGCACCTTCGTCGCCCGCGGGCCCGCCGGGGAAGCGCCGCCGCAGCGCGCCGACGGTCCGCTGCGGCCGGCCGCGCGCTGGGCACGCATCGAACCGCAGTCCGGTCTGATGGACCAGCGAGCACCGCTCCGCTACAGCTTCGCCGGCGGCACGACCGACAAGCGCCGCTTTCCCTTCGATACCTGGCGTACCTGCGTGCTCCAGGCGCTACGCCTGCAACAGCGCTCGCCGGCGTTCTACAAGGAAACCGAAGGCGACCCCGAACTGCGCCTGGCGATCTCCCGCTACCTGGCGATCAACCGCGCCGTGCAGTGCGACTGGAACGCCCTGATGGTCACCCAGGGCGCCCAGCAGGGACTCGACCTGCTGGCCCGGGTGATGCTCGACCCCGGCGACCTGGCGGTGGTCGAGGAACCCGGTTATCCGCCGGCCCGCGCCAGCCTGCTGGCCACCGGCGCCGAGGTGCGCGGAGTGCCGGTGGACGCCGAGGGGCTGCGCGTCGACCTGCTGCCGGACAACGCCAAGCTGGTCTACGTCACCCCGTCGCACCAGTTCCCGCTGGGCATGCCGATGAGCCTGGAGCGGCGCCTGCAGTTGCTGGACTGGGCGCAGCGCCACCGGGCGCTGATCATCGAGGACGACTACGACAGCGAGTACCGCTTCGACGGGCGTTCGCTGGAGTCGCTGCGCAGCCTCGACCGGAACGGCCAGGTGGCCTACCTCGGGACCTTTTCCAAGACCCTCTTCCCCGAGCTGCGCCTCGGCTACCTGCTGCCGCCGGCGAGCCTGCGCGAAGCGGTGCTGGCGGCGCGCAAGCTGGTCGACCGGCACAGCGAGACCTTGCAGCAACGCGCCCTCGCGCTGTTCATCCAGCGCGGCGACTTCGCCCGCCATACGCGCCGCCTGCAACGCGAATACGCCCAGCGGCGCGGACGCCTGCTGGAACGCCTGCACGGCGACCTGAGCCCCTGGCTCGAAGCGCTGCCGGCGGTGGCCGGGATCCACTTCGCGGCGCGCTGTCGCGAACCGCTGGATGTGCTGCGCATCGCCCGTCATTTGCGCCAGCAAGGTCTGGAGGTCGGCACCCTGCCGCCCTTCTACGCGGAAACCCCGGCACAGGCCGGCTTCCTCTTCGGCTTCGGCTGCATCGAACGGGACGACATCGACCCGGCGTTGGACCTGTTGCGCGCCGAGCTGCGGCGCTAGGCGCGCTTCCGCCCATCCACGGCCGGCAACTCGGCGGCGCGCAGGTAGGTGCCGATCTCCCCGGCCAGAGGCTCGATTGCAACCGCGCCCCATGCCCAGCGGCGCATGACGCGCCGCGTTATCCGCCCTACGGGAGGCGCCGCCCCTTGCAAAGGCCCGGCGAGGGCGGCTCAGGGCTGCAGCAGTTTCGCCAGTCGTTCGCCGTCCAGGCCGAGCATGCGGGCAGCCTTGCTCTCGGCCAGTTGCTCCGCGTCGTCCTCGGGCAGGCTGGCGGCCTGGGTCGCCAGGCTGAGGATCAGCTCTTCGCGGGAAAGCACGCCACCGAACTGGTACGCCGCAGCGATCAGCCGGCGCAGCTCCAGCGGCAGCCGCCAACGCGCCCGCAGGGCCGAGCCGAAGCTGGCGCCGAAACGCCCCAGCAGCTCGTCGAGCCGCGCCTCGTCCAGCGCGCCGCCGCCATCGCACCAATCCTGCAATGTCCGCAGCAGCGCCAGGTCGCCCAGGCGATGCAGCAGCCCTGCGGTATAGCAGCGCTCGACGTCCGCGCCGAGGGCGTCGGCCAGTTCCCAGGCGATGTCCGCGCAACGTTGCGAAAGATCCCAGAAGTGCATGGCGCGCTCGGCCAGCAGCGGCTCGCCGAGCTGGATGGCCCGCTGCAGACTGAAACCGAGCACCAGGTTCAGGCTGTGCCCGAGTCCCAGCCGCCGCAGGGCCTGGCCCAGGGTCTGGCAGGCCGGACCGACGTGCCGGGCGGCGCTGTTGGCGGCGGCGATCAGGCCAGCGGTGATCTGCGGGTCGCGACCGAACTCATCCTCCAGCACGCGCAGCGGATGCTCCTCGGCGCTCAGGCAACGATCGCTGGCGGCACGCACGTCGGCCAGCAACGGCGCCCCCTCCGCGGAGTCGCGCGCGCGTTCGAGGAAAGCCTCCAGGTTCTCGCCCGCGTCCCGCTCCGGCAGCGGACAGGCGACCACTTCGTCGCCCTTCAGCAACAACCCTCGCAGGCGTTGCATCAGGTTCTCGGCCTGGAACGGCTTCACCAGGTAGGCGGTCGGCGCCAGTGCCACGGCGGCGCGCACGCTGGCCTGGTCGGCGCGGTCGCTGATCAGGATGAACGGCTGCTCGGCGACCGAGCGGCGCAGGCGCGCTTCGCGCAGCAGCTCGAAGCCATCCACCTGCGGCAGGTTCAGCTCGGCCAGGATCAACGCGAAGCGCCGGCGCCGGCAATGCGCCAGCGCTTCCCCGCCATCGCCGCAGAGGACCAGCCGGGCATCGCAACGCACGCCGAGGACCAGTTGGCCAAGCAAGTCGCGACTCCAGGGGTCCGGGTCGGCAATCAGGATGACGGGGGCCTTTTTCGCGGCACTCATGGCGTTCCTCTTCGAACCTGGCGAACCGAGCGGGACGCACCAGGCATGACAGGCGGGCACGACACGGCCCGCGGGCACACAAGGGTATGACGGACGAACACGGTGCGCCTCTAGGACCTGTCCTAATCGCCACGAACGGAACGACCGGAGAAATGCGGGAGGATTCGTATGCGCCAGGCGCCCAAGGGTAACAGGGGAAAACCGTTCGTCGGGCGTTTCGCGGAAAACCCTGGCAGAAAAAAGAGGCTTCCGTTTCCGTGAAGCCTCTGAAAGAAAGGCCCGCGCGGACGCGCGGGCCTCGGGGGTATCGCTTTGCCGGTGAAGCTTAAGCGAGTTCGTCGAAGCACTCGGCCAGGATGGCCAGGCCCTTCTCCAGTTGCGCGTCGGGGATGGTGACGGGCATGAGGAAGCGGATGACGTTGTAGTAGGTGCCGCAGGAGAGCAGGATCAGGCCCTTCTCGCGCGCACGGACGACGATCTTGCTGACCAGCTCGGCGGCCGGCTTGTGGGTATCGCCGCCCTCGAACAGCTCGATGGCCACCATCGAACCCAGGCCACGAACGTCGCCGATCACCTTGTGCTTGGCCTGGATCTCGCGCAGGCCGGCCTTGAGGCGCTCGCCGAGGGCTTGCGAACGTTCCAGCAGCTTCTCTTCCTCGAACACCTTCAGCACGGCCAGTGCCGCGGCGCAGGCGATCGGGCTGCCGGCATAGGTGCCGCCCAGGCCGCCGGGCGCGATGGCGTCCATGATCTCGGCCTTGCCGGCCACGCCGGAGATCGGGAAGCCGCCGCCGACCGACTTGGCGAAGGTGGTCAGGTCAGGAACGATGCCCAGTTGCTCGGTAGCGAAGAAGGTGCCGGTACGGCCGGCGCCGGTCTGCACTTCGTCGGCGATCAGCAGGATGCCGTGCTGGTCGCACAGGGCACGCAGGCGCTGCATGAAGGACTTGGAGTTGACGTAGAAGCCACCCTCGCCCTGCACCGGCTCGATGATGATCGCGGCGATGTCCTGGGGCTGGGCATCGTTCTTGAAGATGCGCTCGATGCTGGCGATGGAGTCGTCCTCGCTCACGCCGTGCAGCTCGCAGGGCGCCAGGGCGCGGAAGATGCCGCCCGGCATCAGGCCCATGCCGGCGGAGTACGGGACCACCTTGCCGGTCAGGCCCAGGGTCATCATGGTGCGGCCGTGGTACGCGCCGGTGAAGGCGATCACGCCAGCGCGGCCGGTGGCGGCGCGGGCGATCTTGACGGCGTTCTCCACGGCTTCGGAGCCGGAGGTGACCAGCAGGGTCTTCTTCGGGAAGTCGCCCGGCACGCGCTTGGCGATTTCCTCGGCCAGCTCGATGTAGGGCTCGTAGGCCAGCACCTGGAAGCAGGTGTGGGACAGCTTGCCCAGTTGCTCCTGGACCGCGGCGATCACCTTCGGATGCAGGTGGCCGGTGTTCAGCACGGCGATGCCGCCGGCGAAGTCGATGTACTCGCGGCCTTCCACGTCCCAGACGGTGGAGTTCTCGGCGCGCTCGGCGACGACCGGGTGGATCTGGCCCACGCCGCGGGGTACCGCGGCCTGGCGACGCTTCAGCAGGGATTCGTTGGTCTTGCTCATGGCTTCCTCAGTGGCCGCTCATCGGGTCGGCCGGGTCAAAGGATGAAGGCGGGAAGGAAGCTCCCCAAGGCAGCATGCGATGATCGACTGCCTCGGGACTTGCAGGCCCGCCAGGGCTCGGAGCCGCTTCGCGATCGGCGACCGCGACTCCCGGTTCGTCCGGTGCCACCACCGGCAACGTCGACACCGGACGGCGCAGCTCTTGCCTGCCGTCCGGCCCCTCCGGATGCGTTTCTCGCCGGACTCAGATACCGCCCAGGCAGAGGTACTTGATCTCGAGGTAGTCCTCGATCCCGTACTTGGAGCCTTCGCGGCCCAGGCCCGAGGCCTTGATGCCGCCGAACGGCGCCACTTCGTTGGAGATCAGGCCGGTGTTGATGCCGACCATGCCGTACTCCAGTTGCTCGGCGACGCGGAACACGCGGGCCAAGTCGCGGGCGTAGAAGTAGGACGCCAGGCCGAACTCGGTATCGTTGGACATGGCGATGACCTCGGCCTCGTCCTTGAAGCGGAACACCGGCGCCAGCGGGCCGAAGGTCTCGTCCTTGGACACCAGGGCGTTCTTCGGCACGTCGACCAGGATGGTCGGCTCGAAGAAGGTGCCGCCGAGGGCGTGCGGCTTGCCGCCGGAAACCACCTTGGCGCCCTTGGAGACCGCGTCGGCGATGTGTTCCTCGACCTTGGCCACGGCCTTGGCGTCGATCAGCGGACCGGTGGTCACGCCGGCTTCCAGGCCGTTGCCGATGTTCAGCTTGGCCACGGCGGCCTTCAGCTTGTCGACGAAGGCGTCGTACACGCCGTCCTGCACGTACAGGCGGTTGGCGCAGACGCAGGTCTGGCCGTTATTGCGGTACTTGGAAATCAGCGCGCCCTCGACGGCGGCGTCCAGATCGGCGTCGTCGAACACGATGAACGGCGCGTTGCCGCCCAGCTCCAGGGACACCTTCTTGATGTCCTGGGCGCACTCGGCCATCAGTTGGCGGCCGATTTCGGTGGAACCGGTGAAGGTCAGCTTGCGCACGATCGGGTTGCTGGTCAGCTCGCCGCCGACTTCGCCGGCGCTACCGGTGACCACGCTGAACACGCCCTTCGGAATGCCGGCGCGCTCTGCCAGTTCGGCCAGGGCCAGCGCGGAATACGGGGTCTGCGAAGCAGGCTTGAGCACCATGGTGCAGCCGGCGGCCAGGGCCGGGCCCGCCTTGCGGGTGATCATCGCCGAGGGGAAGTTCCACGGCGTGATGGCCGCGGTCACGCCGATCGGCTGCTTGATCACGATGATGCGCTTGTCCGGCTGGTGGCCGGGAATGGTGTCGCCATAGATGCGCTTGGCTTCTTCGCCGAACCATTCGAGGAAGGAGGCGGCGTAGGCGATCTCGCCCTTGGCCTCGGCCAGCGGCTTGCCCTGCTCGATGGTCATCAGGCGGGCCAGGTCGTCCTGGTTCTCGATCATCAGGTCGAACCAGCGGCGCAGCTTGTTGGCGCGCTCCTTGGCGGTCAGCGCGCGCCAGGCCGGCAGGGCCTTGTCGGCAGCCTCGATGGCGCGGCGGGTCTCGGCGGCGCCCATCTTCGGCACGCTGCCGATGATCTCGCCGGTGGCCGGGTTGTTCACCTTGATGGTCTGGCCGTTGTCGGCATCCACCCAGGCGCCATCGACGTAGGCTTGTTGACGGAACAGCTTGGCATCTTTGAGTTGCATGACCTGTCTCCTTCGAGGAATGCCGTGAGCAGCGGGTCTACCTCGACTACCCCGCGTGCCTGGTTGTCTGGTTCGGTTGTAACCGGAAAGTGTTGCCTGCTGGTTATTCGAAAGGGCCAGCGCCCCGGTGTTCCATTTCCTGCGCCCTGTGCCAGCGGCGTCGCCGTTACCGGCCGGCCACCGTGCGCAACGGGCGGACGCGGACGAACGCGACCGCCGACAGGCGTCGGGGAGGATACGAAAGACTCGTGCGGGAAAGGGATTGCGGACGAAACGCCACGCCGGCACCACGGCGGCCCGGCAGCGCGAAAGGCCGGACGAGCGACGGGCAGGTCAGAAAGAGGTCATTCCAGGGGCACGCGGCCGGCTGAACTGATGCCAATTCCCCGGTCTCCTGTTGTTGTGGCTTTGGGGGCGTTTGAAATCTCAAACGAATCCTAGGGCCACCACTGACAAAGGGCAATACCCCGTTCGATAAAATCAACGAAAGTCGGAAAATTCTGCTGCTTTTCTGAGCACATCCTCGACGGACGGTCGTTTTCGTTCGAAATCACGAACGTACGCACATGGAATGGACTCCCGCCGACGAGATGCGTATGATTGCGGCCTGCCGCGCGAGCCGCGGCGCTGCATCCGTAGCTCAGCTGGATAGAGTACTGCCCTCCGAAGGCAGGGGTCGTGGGTTCGAATCCCGCCGGATGCGCCATACAAATCAAGCACTTACCAAAAGTCATTAGCCACAAGCCACCTCTCATGGGTGCATGGTGGGTGCAGTAAGCCTAAAGGAAAGCCCCGTCCTGAATCGCTCAGGCGGGGCTTTTTTATGCCGGCCAGCTCAAATGTCTGTCGTCAGTTCCAGCAGGGCAACCGGGTGGTCTGCGTCGCTCCCGGTAAGTTCGATCCCCTGGCGATTGGTCAGGCAAGGTGGGATTTTCCTCACTTCCCCCATTGGCGGTTGTGAGATAGCGCCGCGTTAGCCCATGGCTCAGTTCGGAGCCATCGCTGGTCGCGCCAAGGGGCGCACTTGAAATGCGCCCCTTCCCGGTAACGCGATCAACGTTAGTCCACCGTTAGCCAACGTTGCTCCAACGTTAATGCCCGAGGCCGTAACTCAGCGGGGTCGCCGTCTCCACAAAATTGCGGCCACGGTCGCGCGATCATCTCCTGAAAAATCAGGGCATGTTCACTACGAATATTTTGTAGTGGCGGCTTCAGCCGGTGGCTGGAGTGAGAGTTTTACGAGACTCTCGTAATACCCCGAATCTGGGGGATTTTGTGCGTCCGAAATTCGGACGCACAAAACACCGACTGACGACGAATTTCGTCCGCAGTCAAAAGGACGTTTTGCGTACTTTTGAAGCCGGGTTTTCAAATGCGGGATATTCCCGTATTTGCGCTTGAACGCAGCGAGCCTTTGCCTGCAATGCAGGAGATCCAAAACCGGCGATTTGCCGGTTTTGAGGTCGGACTATCCGACTTCAAGCCGGCCACCCGCATTTGAACGACGGTTCGCCCCCATTGGGGGAATACCGGCTGAGGGAGAGGTCACGCATACGGTGGAAAGGTGAGTTTGTACCGGCTGGGCTTGGTGAACGTTTGGACAATCAGACTACGCGTGCTGAAGCGTTGTTTGGATAGGGGCAGAGGCAGAAAATACTCCAACCATTCAGCCTCACAATCCAAAAGCCATTGTGCAACTTTTTGGTTGATAACGTTGTGGATAGAACGCTAGGGAACAAATACCCAAAGGGCTCCGAGAGAGTGCGCAACTTTTTGCAAGCGGTGCGCAAAAAGTTGCGCAATTTTCAGTGTTCTTCCCATGAGAATCGCCAGCGAATTTTTGGTTTCCCCCAATAACGCCTTGATGGAAAAGAGTTTCAAGACCAGTGGCACAGTTCTTGTCTAGCACCGGTGACCCCGGCATATCGCCTGGGCACTTTCAACGACAAGGAACGTATCCATGGCAACCCCCGCCTATATGTCCATCACCGGCACCAAGCAGGGCCTGATCACCGCCGGCGCCTTCACCGAGGATTCGGTCGGCAACACCTACCAAGAAGGCCACGAGGACCAGGTGATGGTCCAGGGCTTCAACCACGAAGTGATCATCCCGCGCGATCCGCAGTCCGGCCAGCCGACCGGCCAGCGCGTGCACAAGCCGGTGGTCATCACCAAGGTCTTCGACAAGGCCTCGCCGCTGCTGCTGGCCGCCCTGACCTCCGGCGAGCGCCTGACCAAGGTCGAGATCCAGTGGTACCGCACCTCCGCCGCCGGCACCCAGGAGCACTACTACACCACCGTCCTGGAAGACGCGATCATCGTCGACATCAAGGACTACATGCACAACTGCCAGGACCCGGGCAACGCCCACTTCACCCACCTGGAAGACGTGCACTTCACCTACCGCAAGATCACCTGGACCCACGAAGTCTCCGGCACCTCCGGCTCCGACGACTGGCGCTCGCCGGTCGCAGGGTGAGTTGACAGGCACACCGGTCGTACACCTGTGCGATCGGTTCTCCGTCGAGCCGAAAATGTCCGCTACTTCGCGAAATCGACACAGAGCCAAGACTTTCGGCAGCGGCTGAGCAAGAGTAACGTGGGGCTCGCTTCTCCAACGGATGGGGGAGGAACCGCCCGCCAGGAACAAGGAACGATCCATGCGTCAAAGGGACCTGAAATTCACCTTCGTCGTCGGCGAAGGGAAACTCGCGTTCGATGTCGTCGAGTTCGAACTGGAAGAAGCGCTCTGCGAGCCTTTCCGCCTGAACCTGAAGCTGGCCAGCGACAAGAACGCCATCGATTTCAAGCAGGTACTCGACCAGCCGGGCACCTTCACCCTCTGGCAGGACGGCCGTCCGGCCCGCTACGTCCATGGCATCGTCAGCCACTTCACCCAGGGCAGCTCGGGTTTTCGCCGGACCCGCTACGAACTGCTGCTGGAACCGCAGTTGGCGCGCCTGGAGCTGTGCTGCAACTGGCGGATATTCCAGGAGAAGAGTGTTCCGGAGATTCTCCAGGCGCTGCTCAAGGAACACCGGGTGCTCGACTACGAACAGCGCATCTACCATGAGCACCTGCCGCGCGAATACTGCGTGCAGGCCGGCGACAGCGATCACTACCTGCACGACCGGCTAGCCTTCGAGGAAGGCCTGGTCTACTACTTCCGCTTCGACGAACACCGCCACACCCTGGTCTGCAGCGACCGGCTCTACGTCCAGGAGCGTATCGCCGGCGGCCCGGTACTGTTCAGCGCCCAGCCGGAGGGCGACAACCCACAGCCGGTGCTTCATTCTTTCCGCTACAGCGAAAATGTTCGTACGGCTCGACAGACCCAGCGGGACTACAGCTTCAAGCGCCCGACCTACGACCAGGAGCATCATCTCGCTGGCGAGGCGCTCGAGCATCAGGGCTCGTCCTACGAGCGCTACGACTACCCCGGTCGCTACAAGCAGAGCGGCGCGGGCCGGCCTTTCAGCGAAAGCCGCCTCAGAGGACATCGGCGCGATGCACGGGTGGCATCGGTCAGCGGCGACGACCCGCGGCTGATCCCGGGCCACGCCTTTGCCCTGGAAGGTCATCCGCGTGCCGACTTCAACGCCTGGTGGCGGCCGGTGCGGGTGGTCCATCGCGGCACCCAGTATGCCGGCCAGGAGGAAGAGTCCGCCGACGCCCCTCTGGGGGTGAGCTACGACCTGCGCGCCGAACTGGTACCCGAGGACGTCGAATGGCGTCCCGCACCGCTGCCTCGGCCGCGTATCGATGGTCCGCAGATCGCGACGGTAGTCGGCCCGGCAGGGGAAGAGATCCATTGCGACGAGTGGGGACGGGTGAAGGTCCAGTTCCCCTGGGATCGCGAGGGACGTCACGATGAATTCAGTACCTGCTGGATACGGGTCGCGCAGAACTGGGCAGGTGCCGACTGGGGGCACATGGCGATCCCGCGGATTGGCCAGGAGGTGATCGTCGATTACCTGGACGGCGACTGCGACCAGCCGATCGTCACCGGGCGCACCTACCGGGCGACCAACCGACCACCCTACGCGCTGCCCGACCACAAGATCCTCAGCACCATCAAGAGCAAGGAGTACAAGGGCAGTCGGGCCAACGAGCTGCGCATCGACGACACCACGGCGCAGATCAGTGCGGCGCTGATGAGCGACCACGGTGCCAGCGCGCTGCACCTGGGCTACCTGACCCATCCTCGGCCCGAAGGCGGCAAGCCGCGCGGCGAGGGCTTCGAACTGCGCACCGACGAACATGGCGCGGTACGTGCGGCCAGGGGCCTGCTGCTGAGCACCGAGGAGCAGCTCAGGGCCGGCGCCGGCCATCTCGACCGAGGCGTCGTGGTGCAGGTGCTGGAGGCGGCGCTGGAGCTGGCCCGCGAGCTGGGCGACTACGCCGGGGAGCACCAGGGCGTGGGGCACGACGCGGCGCCGCAGCAAACCCTCCAGGAAGCCGTGCGCGACCTCGGCCACGGTGCCAACGACGAGTCCGGCAAGAGCAATGGAGGCAAGCCGGCGATCGCCTTGAGCGGTCCGGCAGGGATCGCCGCGGCGACGCCGGCGAGCCTGACCCTGGCCGCCGGCGAGCACGTCGACAGCGTGGCCCGGCAGAACCAGCAGGTGACCGCCGGGCAGAAGGTGGTGATCAACGCCGGCAGCGACATCGGCCTGTTCGCCCAGGGCGGCGAGCTGCGCCAGATCACCCACCAGGGGCCGATGCTGCTGCAGGCGCAGAAGAACGACATCCGCCTGGAGGCCGAGCAGAGCGTGGAGGTCAGCGCCAGCCAGCAGCACGTGCTGGTCACCGCGAAGGAGCACATCACCCTGATGTGCGGCGGCGCCTACCTGACCCTCAAGGGCGGCAACATCGAGCTGGGCATGCCCGGCAACTTCGTGGTCAAGGCGGCGAAGCATAGTCATGTTGGTCCTGCCTATGCGTCTACGGCCTTCAACTCTTGGTCCGGAGCACCGTTCGATCAGCGCGTACGTGTTGTGCGTGGAGGTAGACCGCTTCCCAACTATCGTTATGCGCTTGTGTATAGCGATGGGGCAAGGGTAGAGGGCGTTACCGACAAGGACGGCTGGACAGCGCTGCAGCAAGGACTGACTTCGGAGGGATATGAGATCGAGTTGCTAGGGCCGGCAGAGGTCTGATGCAACTTGGCATATGGGCCCACATGGAGAGGAGATCGAGATGAGTGAGCCAACTAGGCTTGTGTCTACGCACATTGGGACCAATGGACACACCACTGCTCGTGTGACGATGAGTCCAACTAGTAACAAGGTTCGTGCCGAAATTACTGCCCCTCCGGATCAGGCGATTCCGGTTGTTTTTGTGCCGGGCATCATGGGTAGTCCGTTATTGACGTCAAATGCGGAGGCTGGAAGGTTACTTGGGGAAAACAATCGTTGGGCTTGGTTTCCAGACGATGGCGTGGGGTGGGTGGCGGGGTTTACTGCGAAAAGAGGGTACCGTCATCTGAGCCCGACAGAGCGGAAATTGTTGCTTGATCCCGACACTACACGGCCAGTCTCGTCTCCCGAGGATGCAGATCGTGAAGTTGTTTCCGAGCACATTACTACTCTGCCGTTGCAGGAGGCACTTAGTCGTGGTTGGGGGTCGGTGATGATCAGCTCGTACGGCGGCATTCTCAATTTCCTAGAAGCGCAGCTTCGCTTCATCATCACCTCGAAGGGGGAGGTGTATCCGGGGGTGCAAGGTGCGGTGCCGCACAACCCAGAGGTGTGGGGGCAGCTCAATGGCTATCAAGTACTCACAAAGGAGATGTTGCGGGAGGCTGCCGAGTTTCGTTATCCCGTCTATGCAGTGGGCTACAACTGGCTGCAGACCAACGGCAAAGCCGCCGACTATCTGGCGGGAAAAATCGAAGCCATCATTGATCGTTGCAGGAAAGAACTTCGAGTCAAGTGTGACCATGGGGTGATACTGGTTACCCACTCTATGGGAGGGTTAGTTGGCCGAATGTGTGCCAAACGCTATCCCGCTTTGATTCAGGGAGTAGTTCATGGCGTGCAGCCAGCGGTTGGAGCCGGAACGGCTTATCGTAGGGTGCGTGCGGGTTGGGAGGACTTCGCCGGAAGCATCGGGCTTGGTGGAACTGGAAAGAAAATTATGCCGGTATTTGCTAATGCAGCAGGCCCATTGGAGCTTTTGCCCAATCATCGTTATGGGGCCGGTTGGCTGCGCATCACTTGCGAGGGCAGAGTTGTCGCACAACTACCGGAGGCACGTGTGGGGCAGGCGGATCCCTATATGCAAATTTATATGGAGCCTCGAGCGTGGTGGCGCTTGGTTGATCCGCTTTGGATTGATCCGGCGGTCAATAAAATAAAAGGTCCCGCAGCGCTTCAAGCACTTCAGAAAGCCTGGGGGCGCTATGGAATGCGACTGGGCGAGGCAAAGCATTTTCACACCGAACTCGGTAGCAGCTATCACCCTAATACATACTCGCATTACGGCGCAGATGAAGGGGAAATGGCTTTTCATCGCGTCACATGGAATCTTCAGCCGCAAATGATCGCTGCATACCGCAAGGACCTGCCTGCTACCCGAGGGCCCGTACCATCGACCGTTCACGCTATAGGGTTGCGTATGTGGCGCGATGACCACGAGGGGACGGCTTATCTGGTTAATGATGCTGATGGACAGGATATGGTCATGCAGCATGGAGTGGGGGTCATGCGAAGCACTAAAGGCAACTCTTATGTTGGGAAAATACAGGGGCAAGACCAAGTAGGTGATGCGACGGTACCTGCGCATTCTTCCGAAGACTCGGCAAAGGCCGCTGTTTTCTCCGCTCGTATGACAGGGTTTGACCATCAGGCCTCGTACGATAATCGAATGGTGCAAAACGTCACTCTGTATTCGGTTCTATGTATCGGTGCGTTGGCAATACGAAAAGAGGCCGGAAAATCCACGACAACTACAGAAATACCCGCATGAAATGGCGTAAGTATATACCGCACGCTATCTTGCTGGGCATAGCGATAGCCGTGAGCTTCTATGCCTTGCGTTACTGGGGTGACAGCAAATTGCATAGGAATTATCCCATGACAGAATTGACAAAAAAAATGCAGACCCATTGTGTTGGGCGCTTACTCATCGATCTACCAGAAGGAACGGAGTGGGAGCCTACCGCCAGCGGGGCGCATCTTGACGGTTATTTAGCTCTTTCGGTCACCACGGGAGTGTCTGAGGCTGATTACGCTATTTTGATGGAGAAACGATGGGCGGAGATCGAGGCAGAAGAAAAGAAATCCACCAGACTTGCTCCACGGTCGGCAAATAAAAGGAGTCCTCTAAAAAATAGCTCAGTATTTATATATAACTATGTGTGGGTCGAAGGACCTGACCTGAATGGAGTTATGCGTAAAGAGGTTTTTCATGAGGCTGAGGGATATTTGTGGCGTGACAACACATTGTTCACCTTCGGCCGCACGCTAAACGCTGCTGAGGATATTCTGCGTTGGCTTCCCCGGCTGTATACACGGAAGAACAATGAAATACCCGACAGGCCAGGGCTATGCCTGAATGGAGCCTTTGTTGAGTCATACTACGACCTCAATGCTCCGTTCGAGTCAGTTAGCTGGGGATTCAGACTGCCAAAGGAGCTAGGGTTGGTAGTGCGTCATGCGAAGGTGTGGGAACCCGAGCAGCCAATGTTGGAACGTTATCGGGAAGGAGAGGATGAATTCACCGGGCTTCTGGCGAAAGATCTTGCCAAGCCGGGGGTTGTCGCCGGTCGAAAGGAATATAGAGCTCGCAAACGCAATGTAGGCGATCTGGAGGGCGATGAGCGTGTGGTTGGTGGCACTGAAGGAAGAGGTAATTGGAAGTATTTCAAAACCAACATCGGTGGCGAATGGAGTTTCCCTGGTGCCGGAAGTCCTTATCCGATGCCGAGCGTTGGCATTGATCTGGAAACGACCTTTAAGACTGCGACGAAGCCTGCGGAACTTGGTGATTTCCCCACCCACGACGAGGCTCCGGCTTACCCGACTGAGGCAGAGTTCTTTGAACTCTGGGACACAATTCTCAATAGTGTCCGTTATCGCCCCGGAGCACTGACACCTCCTCCACCAAACTCGGGTCCAATGGCCAGTAGCGTCGGTAGCCCTCCTGTTCGCCCGGCACCACTGATGACCTATGACAGAGACGATTATGTTCTGGAGGAGTTTCTCACCAGTTTGACGCCGAAAGAGAATTGGTTGGATGACTTGTAAGGACCAGAAGAAGGAGTAATTGGCAATGGATATCGTTTGGCTCGGTGAAAGCACCTACCACGGTATCACGGTCACGGAGCCGTTTGGCCAGACTGATCGATGGCGGAGGCCACCAGGTGGTCTGCTCCCGATGACGAGCATATTTCCCATCATCGGGAGCAGTGCGCTGCTGGATGTGGATGGGAACGCCGGCCGCCTTGCTCGAGATGAGGATGCCTGATTGCCAGTGGGTCGCAGAGGGCGGCCTAGAGTAGGAGAATGGAGGAGCTTAGGCATTCTCGGCAGGTCGGCGACCTCCATGCGTGCAGTTTGCCTGGAAGCTGAGCTGCTGCAGCACGCGAAATCGCTGGTCGCCGGCAAACTCCTGGGTGGCTCCGACGCCGAGGCCGGACGTGCTCTCAGCGAAGGGGAAATCAGCCTGGCGAAAGGCGTATTCGGCGATTCCATCGACTATTCCACGGTCCGCCTGCGCGACGAGGACTATGTCCCCTGGCAGGGCAAGGACTACGTGATGGCGCCGAACGGCCACATCTACTTCGGCGAGGAGTTGCGCGGCGTGGCGGACTGGAGCCTGGAGAGTCTGCAGCGCCAGGGCCTGTTCATCCACGAAATGACCCATGTCTGGCAGCACCAGCATGGCGTCAACGTCCTTCTGGTGGGGGCCTACCAGCAAGCCAGGCAGTTTCTCCTAGGCGACCAGTACGCCTACCGGTTGGAGCCGGGAAAGACGTTGAAGGACTACAACATCGAACAGCAGGGAGACATCGTTCGAGATTATTTCCTCGAGAAGAACGAGTTCGGGGAAGCCTCTGCGAACAGCAGGTTCGCTGGCGTACTGAAAAACTTCCCAACGGGATACTGACCAATGAAATGCAAGACCTTGCTCATTGCCTGCCTGTTCGGCCTGGGAAGCGTCCAGGCCCTGGCCGTTTCCAAACTGCCACCGCAGATCCCGGTGCACGCCGGCTCCGGGCGCGTGACACTGGATCTACGCCCCTTGCTGGCGGAAACCAACGACGTCGAGATCACCCGTGTTTCGGTATGTCGGCGGGCCGGCAGCCATTGCCAGGAAACGCTGTGGCGGATCGAGCTCCCGCCCGGGTGGCGTGCCGGGGAGATCGAGGTCTTCGGCGACTATCCCGGCTCCAGCGTGCTCCTGCGCCGGCCGGAGCGCTTGCAGCCAGATGGGAGCTACAACGCATTCATTCATTTCAACGAGCGTAGCCGTCGGCACCGGCAAACGGTTTCCAGCATTGCCGTCGAATTCTGCCTGGCCGGCGAACCTGGCAACTGGATGCTGCTCGACGAAGCGACCTGCCTGGCACGACGCAACGCCGAGGAGCGGCAAGGAGAGAAGCCATGAACGATAGGGTTCGGTCGAGGACGATCGTCTCTGCCCAGTCCATCACCTTGCCCAAGGGCGGCGACGTGCACCTGGTGCCGCCTCCGCCCAAGCCTTGCGTGACCATCGTGGTGCATGGCGTCAACGATCTCGCGGGTTGCTACGAACGGATCGAGCGAGGGCTCTGCCAGGGGCTCAACGAACGCCTGGACATGCCGCCGACCTTGCCCGGCGGGCAGGCCAATCCCGGCTACCTGACGCCGGCGGGCTACAGCCTGCCGGCGGACGACGAAGGCAAGGCGGAGAACCCCGACGCCGTCTACTACCGGCGCAAGTTCGCCAGTGGCGCCGGCGGGGCCGCCGTACGCAGCGTAGTCGTACCTTTCTACTGGGGCTTCCGCGAGGAAGAGCAATACATCAACAAGACCGCGGCCCACGGCGAATGGCTGGACCGCAACGGCAACCGGCTGGACAAGTCCGGCACCAAGGAAGGCGGGCAGTTCGTCAATGCCACCACCAACCTGCCGGACATGTGGGGCCAGGGTTTCAACGGCAAGCTGTTCGGTTTCATCTCGCTGGACTGGTTCGGCGGCACCATGACCCATCCGCTGTTTTCGGCGGCAGGGCGCAAGTACATGGTCCTTGCGGCCATGCGCCTGGCCATGTTGATCAAGATCATCCGCAAGCGTTACCCCCGACGACACCATCAATGTCGTCGGGCACAGCCAGGGCACCCTGTTGACCCTGCTGGCACATGCCTTCCTCAAGGATGACGGCGTGGAGCCGGCGGACGGGGTGATCATGCTCAACTCACCCTACGGCCTGTTCGAACCCCTCAACGAGAAGCTCCAGGGCTGGAGCAGCCAGCAGACCAGAGAGGCGCGGCTGGCCACGCTCAAAGGTATCCTCGAGTTCATCTGCGGCCGACGCCATCCGGTCCCCGCGCTGAGCAGCGTCGCGTTGCGCAACTGCCAAGGCTACGGCGCGATAGGCGGCCCCGGCTGGGTGGGTGGCCAGGGCTGCCAGACGACCATCGACGGGGAACGGCTCAGCTTCGATGAGCGCGACAATCGCGGCAGTGTCTACCTGTATTTCACGCCCCAGGACCAGACGGTGGGACTTGCCAACGTCCAGGGTATCGGCTGGCGCGGCATTGCTGAGCAGGTCAAGGGGCTCCCGGGAAGGACCGGGCTGCCGCAGGGTTTTCACCAGCGCATCTTCACCGTACGCAAGCGCAATGGCGAGAAGGAAAAGATCGGCGGGCACGCCCCTCCCCATGTCTACCCTCTTCTGCTGGCCGGCGAGAAGACCTGGGAAGACACCGGGCTGGGCGGCAAGGACAGATTCGGCCGGGCGAACTTCGACCAGGGCGACAGCGTGCTGCTGACCGCGCCGCGTCTGCCGTTGCCGACGGAAGCGCGATTCGATTTCGACGGAACCGTCACGGCGCCGGGAGAGAACTCCGCCAGCGGCGTCTATCAGGTGCGCGATACCCTCGATCCGATCGACGCCGCCATCGGCATAAGCAACGGCGGCTGGAAGGAAAAGGACAGCGGGCACGCCGTCGCGCAACAGGTGGACGCCGCGCTGGCGTACCGCTACGGGCGCGACGCGCGCTGCGTGGAGAGGGCGTTGAACGAAGGCAAGGAACTGGCCCTGCAGACCCATGTGTTTTCCGCTCGTGAACTGGGCACCGGCATGGTTCTGGTCACCCGCGCGGAAACTCCCTACGAGGCCGGGCTGCGCCTGCAGACGGCGGAGGGCCATCTGGAGCCCTTGTCGTTCCACTCGGCCATACCCAACAACCCGGAGCATAACCGGCGGGTACTGGCCTATGACCTGGCCATCGGGGCCGGGGACAGCGTGGATGATGTGGTTTTCTATCAGTATCTGTGTCGGGTGGCGGATTGGCGGTTGGATTGGAATGCAACTCGCGCAAAAGGAAGAGCGCAAGTTGAGTCAGATACCGAACTAGACCTGCCTGATAAAGATGTTCGCGCCTTATATCGCGCGGAAGAAGCTGGAAACCGTAAACTGATCGATTCCACAGAGATTTATCGCAGAAGTGGGGCCATTCCCTCGATTGTTGGAAATACCTTACCTAGCTTAGTGGCGACGCAAACGATAAATGATCGCTATTACGATCGCCCTGTTTGCTTTGGAGGGCCGATCTAATGCGTTTGACGTTTCCTGTCTTGTCTCTCGTTGGGATTCTGTTGAGCTGCTCTGTCGGGCAAGCAGCCGAGCCGCAATTGTCCTCGATGCGCTGCTTCGCCAGTCCGGCGGCGCCCGTTACCGCCTACGCCCCGGCCAAGGAGGCCATGTCCGCTGATGCTTATCACGCTCCGAAAACGTCGCCGCGCCTGGAAACCCTGGATGTACTCAGCGTAGGCATGAGTCTGGATGTGTTTCGCCAGGGGCAGGTGTGGAAGGCCTTGCAGGAGCAAAATGCCATGCAGGCCGAGGCCTTACATGTCGGCAGCATCCTGCCGATGGACCCGAGGAAGTATCCGGTTACAGCCGATGACAAGGATATTGCTTCTGAAAAGCGAGAGGCTGATGCTCTGGAGCTAGGACTGAAGAACTTTCTGGAGAAATGGCCTATTCCTACCGTAACGGTGGTACGTGGTTGGAACCCGAATACACCGAATTTGCGCTTCACTCCTGAAGAGACTCAGGGAAGCCTATCAGCAATGGTTAATGACATGCGCATTCCAGCAGGACTGCACTGGCATCGTATTGTCAATCTGCAGGATGGCATTATCTGCAACGATACGCCTGAAGGAGTATTGGAGGCGTTGTTCAGATTGTTCGAACGCAATCCTGACTTGCCGGCAGTACTGATATATGCCAATGAAGGCTTCAACATGGCCCTGTCCCTGATGGCAAAAGGAGAGAAGCCCATCGGTGTGGGAACTGGCCCAAGACAGCCGGGCGAGTTGACTGACACCATGGTCGCCCTGATCGTCGGCCGCCCCGAGCGGGTCGACTGGCTACGCCAGTTCGCCCCCTACACCAAGGTCAACGAAAACCGGATCGACCCCGAGTTCCGTGGCTGGGGCTGGCGCAAGCCACCGGTTGAGTTCCGCCCCACGCCGTTCATTCCCCAGCCCTGGACCGAGCGGGCTCTGGAGCAGTGGGATGCGTTGCCGGTGCTGGCCAGGCTGCATCGGCCGGTGAGTGTGCCGCTGACCCGCCCGGATACCGGCGAACGGCTCAAGCGCGAAGCTCTCACCGCACAACTGGCCGCTGCCTGGAAGACGGCCAGTGCCGGGCTCAGGCCGGCGCCCGCCCGGCTGTTCTACGACGGCGGGTTGAACGCCACGCCGCTGGCCGAACTCACCCCGGCGCTGGGCGCCGCGCAGAGTTCGCTGGACCTGCTGGACTCGCGGGAAAGCTACGACCTGACCCAGCGCCTGGGCGACACCGGCGCGGCCTCGCCCTTCGTTGGCATCGCCCTGGCGACCATGGCCAGCTACCTCAACGGCGACAGCAGCATGGTGATGCCGTTGCGGCGCAAGGACCAGGCGACCCTGATCGGCATCAGCTCGCCGACGCCGGGGAAGAAGCCCGCTCACGACCCGTTCGGCGTCGACCTGCTGCCGCAGACCGCCAGCGGCGACGGTCCGCCGCCATCGGCCGACCCGGTGGCGCCCGCCAGTCGGCTCACGACCCGGTTGCCGCCCGGCGAAGACTATGCCCTGGAAGAGTTCCTGAGCAGCCTCAAACCCAGCACCGACTGGCAGGACGATTTGTAGGTCGATGGTGTCCCGCGCCAGATGGAGTTTTCGTCAGATGACAAGGACAGGTGACCTACAAGCAGGCCCAGGTGCGGTATGGCATCCAGGGCCGGTCGACGGTTCTGGTATGGTTGCGCAAGCATGGTCGGCAGGATTGGAGCCAAGGGGCGTCGATTCGGGCCGAGAAGAGTTGCGCGATGTCTGACCCCAAAACGCTCACTCCAGAGCAGCGGATCAAAGAGCTTGAGCAGCAGCTTGAGTTGATGAGCCAGAAGGCTCAGTTCTTCGAGACCGTCGTCGATGTCCTGAAAAATGATTACGGTGTATCGGTCGTAAAAAAGCGATCCGGCAAGTCCTCTCGCAAGGTCAAGTCGCAGGACTGAGCATTGCCAGGGCTTGTCAGTTTCTTGGCATGAGCCGACAGGCTTACTACAAGCGCAATCGAGCTGCTGATAGCAAAGCACGCCAGGCAGATCGGGTTGTCGAATTTGTTCAACAAATCCGGATACGTCAGCCACGACTAGGCGCACGAAAGCTGCACTATCTGCTGCATTGCCAGCCTGATAGGCGGCTCCAAATTGGCCGAGACCGACTATTTCAGGTCCTGGGAGAGCGCCGTTTGCTGGTGTTGCCCAAGCGGGCGTATCACAAGACAACACAAAGCTTTCATCGCTTCTACCGCCATCCGAACCTACTCAAGTCAGGCCCGAACCAGGTTGTCCCGTCAGGACCGGAGCATGTTTGGGCGGCGGACATTACTTACCTGCCAGCCAGTAGCGGCCCGCTGTACCTAAGCCTGGTAACGGATGCGTATTCCAGAAAAATTGTTGGCCACCATGTGCATGAAAGCCTGCATGCCAAGTCAGTTGCACAAGCCTTTAGGCAGGCCCTACGCAAACGGCAGCGTCGCCAGTCACTGGTCCACCACTCGGATCGCGGTATTCAATATTGCTCGGCGCTGTATCAGTCACTGCATGCACGGCATGGCGTCCAGTGCTCGATGACTGACGGATATGACTGCTACCAGAACGCGCTAGCTGAGCGCATCAACGGGATCCTCAAAACAGAGCTGCTGCTGAGTAGCCCTGAAAATCTGGAGCAGACAAGGAAGATGGTTGCTGAAGCCGTGCAGATCTACAACACAGAGCGGCCTCACATGGCCCTGAAAAACAAAACGCCCGATGCGGTGCATCGGGCGTTTTGAGGCCTATCGGCCTACCTGAGCAGGTGTAAACCTATTTCAGGACTAGACAAGACCTGCCTCGCCGCGACCCGCTCCGCCGAGCAGCGCCTGTCCCTCGCCGCGAGACCAGAGCAACCGATCCTGTCCGGCCGGGAATGGCACTCAAGGCCGGGGCCAGATGGAGGGTCGATCGGCGGATAGTTCCTCGGGGCTGGCCGTTTCACGTCTATAGTTCTGCATGCTCGGATGCCGTTCCTACCAGGACTCCCACAGGAGCAACAGGATGCGCTCATGGCATGGCGTAGTCACGAAAATCGCCAAGCAAGGCAAGGGCGCCGTGGTCAAGAATCGACTCGGCCCGGAAGAGCTTCTGGTGCCCTTCACAGTGAGTACGCTCGTCGAGGTCGACCTGGACGCAAGGATCTACGGAACGGATGTGGACGACACGCCCTGGGCGGAGGGCGACGAACGAAAGGAGGTGCTGGTCGGTACCGAAGTGGAACTGCTGACCGATACGGATACCTTTCCTACCCATGCGTCCCAGGTGCTCAGCGCCAATTTCCGTTTCGCCCTCGACATCGTCAAGGGAGGGCTCAGCGGCCCGGTCAGGAAAGGGGCGGTCCTGGTCATCTACCACGACTTCCAGCAGGAGATCCGGAGAGGCGACTCCGGCAGCGCCTTCGCGGAGGCGGTCGTCGCCTATGCTCGGAACAAGCTCTACAAGCCGGCCTTCGCGATCAAGGCCGATACCAACTACGCCCAGTTGGTTCGGGATCTAGGCAAGGTTGCCGCGGAGAGCGGCGAACAGTACTTCATCGATACGATCCTCATCGCCACCCACGGCACGGCTGGCCAACTCTGGCTGGGCAACCCCCACGGCGATAGCACCGCGGACGTCATGGCCCGGCGTGTCCAGGGCAAGCAGTTCGTCGAGCCCCAGGCCTTTGGTGCGACCCTTCTCGAACTGTTCGGCAAGGAACTGGCCATCGCCCTCTACGGGTGCGACTTCGCCGGGGACGAGGACGGAGAAGCGGCGGCCCTCGAGCTGCGCATCGCCGCCAACGCGAGAGCGGTCTACGCCGGCAAGGGCACGGTGTATCTCAATGCCAGCAAAGAGGGTCGTTCCACGGTGACCTGCAGCAAGGCGATGGTGGTCTACCGGACCGACAAGATCGAGGTACTGGGTGGAAACCAGGTACCGGTATTCGATATCTGAGGCCCCGCCCCGCACTGTCATTGCCGATTGCCCAGGATCTTCGGCCCCAGACGCTCCGCCTCGCCCCTGGCCTTTTCCCTGGGGAGAGCCTTAAGATCGGGAGTCCGCACTGGGGCGGACCTTCTCTTCCTGCGGGTGGTTTCTCCGGATGCTTCCAGACAGCATGGTGGGTAGCAGCGCGCGGCGCCTTCGTTTGCGGCGGACGCGCGGGCGTGTCGGGCTCGGCCTGGTGGCCGGGCTGTCGGTACTGGCAGGCATGACCGACGCCATCGGTTTCCTCGCCACCGGCGACTTCGTTTCCTTCATGAGCGGCAACACCACGCGCCTGGCGGTATCGCTGGGCGAGGGCGACTTCGGCGGGCTGGTGCGGCTGAGCGTCGCCCTGGCCAGTTTCGTCGTCGGCAACGCGCTGGGAGTGATACTGGCGCGCTTCAGCGGGCGCCGGGCGGCGCCGATCCTGGTCTGCTGCGCGATGCTGCTGGCGGTGTCGGCGGTCTGGCCATTCGACTGGAACGTGCCGGCGCTGGTCGCCGCGATCCTCGCCATGGGCATGCTCAACGCCGTGGTCGAGCAGGTCAACGGCCTGCCCATCGGCCTGACCTACGTCACCGGCGCCCTCTCCCGCTTCGGCCGCGGCCTCGGCCGCTGGCTGCTGGGCGAGCGGCGCAACGGCTGGCGGGTGCAACTGGTGCCCTGGAGCGGCATGTGCGTCGGCGCGGTGCTCGGCGCCCTGCTGGAACAGCAACTGGGCCTCGCGGCGATGGCGGCGAGCGCAGCGCTGGCGGCTCTTCTCGCGTTGCTGGCACTGGTGATTCCGCGGCCATGGCAGATGGACTATATGGTGCGTTGAGCGGCCGGGAGCTGTCCCATCAAGATTTCAGAAAATCGTTCAGGTAAGCCTGGGAAAGCAGATCCCGGGCGATGGCGCAGGTCATTTGCCCTTCGAATGTACATTTCTCATGAACGAAATGAGCCTGGCGCCAGATTCGCTCATAGGCTTTCATCCGCTTCCGCGACACCAGCTCGCGCATGACCATGTAGCTTTTCACGCACCGATAAAAACGCTCTGCGGCCTGGTCGATCTCGTCCTTGTGCGTCTGGTAACCCCATATCACCGGCAGATTGGGAAACCCGTAGGCGTAGTCCACCAGATCGGCCTTCCACGCCAATATCGCTTTCTGACGCTCTTGCCGGCGCCACGAAAACAATGCTGCCCACGCCACCAGAAGGGTGAGTACGCCGGTGACAGCCGTGATCGCATCCATAATGCCCGCTGTATCGCACGCTTCCATGTTTCCTCCACGACGGCGCTTGCCGATCCTGTGCCGCGACTGCGCAAGGAAGCTTGCCAGGGCTTCCAACCAACCATATATCTTGCCTAGGTGGCGACCTTCCGGCCAGCCCGCGAACCGACCGGGCTCCGCTTGTCTAAAGAACGCGCCAGCACATAAGATGCATGCACACGCACTTATATGGAGTGGCGAGCCGATGAACCGCAGCGCCCTGGATTTCCGCCACTTCGTCGACCACCTGCGTCGCCAGGGCGACCTGGTGGACGTGCACACCGAGGTCGACGCCAACCTGGAGATCGGCGCCATCACCCGCCGGGTCTACGAACGCCGCGCACCCGCCCCGCTGTTCCACAACATCCGCGACAGCCTGCCCGGCGCGCGGATACTGGGCGCGCCGGCCGGCCTGCGCGCCGACAGGGCCCGCGCCCATTCGCGCCTGGCGCTGCATTTCGGCCTGCCGGAACACAGCGGGCCGCGGGACATCGTGGCCACGCTGCGCGCCGCGATGCGCGCGGAACCGATCGCACCGCGCCGGCTGGAGCGCGGGCCGGTGCAGGAAAACGTCTGGCTCGGCGAGCAGGTGGACCTGACCCGCTTCCCGGTCCCCTTGCTCCATGAGCAGGACGGCGGCCGCTATTTCGGCACCTACGGTTTCCACGTGGTACAGACGCCGGACGGCAGTTGGGACAGTTGGTCGGTGGGCCGGCTGATGCTGGTGGACCGCAACACCCTGGCGGGTCCGACCATTCCCACCCAGCACATCGGCATCATCCGCGAGCAGTGGCGCCGCCAGGGCAAGCCAACGCCCTGGGCGATGGCCCTCGGCGCACCGCCGGCGGCACTCGCGGCGGCCGGTATGCCGTTGCCGGAGGGGGTCGGCGAAGCCGGCTACGTGGGCGCCCTGGTCGGCGAGCCGGTGGAGGTGGTGCGCACGCAGACCAACGGCCTGTGGGTTCCGGCCAATGCCGAGATCGTCCTGGAGGGCGAGATCAGCCTCGACGAAACCGCGCTGGAAGGCCCGATGGGCGAATACCACGGCTATTCCTTCCCCACCGGCAAGCCGCAGCCACTGTTCCACGTCCATGCGCTGAGCTTCCGCGACCAGCCGATCCTGCCGATCTGCGTCGCCGGCACGCCACCGGAGGAAAACCACACCATCTGGGGCACCATGATTTCCGCGCAACTGCTGGACGTGGCGCAGAACGCCGGACTGCCGGTGGACATGGTCTGGTGCTCCTACGAGGCGGCGACCTGCTGGGCCGTGCTGTCGATCGACGTGCAGCGCCTGGCGGCCCTGGGCACCGACGCCGCGGCCTTCGCCGCACGGGTCACCGAGACCGTCTTCGGCTCGCATGCCGGACACCTGGTGCCGAAGCTGATCCTGGTCGGCAACGACATCGACGTCACCGAGATCGACCAGGTGGTATGGGCGCTGGCGACCCGCGCGCATCCGCTGCACGACCATTTCGCCTTCCCGCAGATCCGTGACTTCCCGATGGTTCCCTACCTCGATGCCGAGGACAAGGCACGAGGCAGCGGCGGTCGGCTGGTGATCAACTGCCTGTACCCGGAACAGTTCGCCGGGCAAATGCGTGCCGCTACGGCGTCGTTCCGCCACGCCTATCCGACGGCGCTGCGCAGGCGAGTCGAAGAACGCTGGAGCGACTACGGATTCGCCGACGCCTGAGCGCTACAATCCCCGCCCTGGCGAAAGAGGATCGAGGAAGGTGACCGGGCCAATGACCGAGACGAACGCACTGGGGCTGCCCCAAGGCCCGCTGTACCTGATGACGGAGATCGTCCGCCAGCGCGAACGGCAACTCACCGCCCTGCTTGCCCCTCTCGAACTGGGGCTGCATGAATGGCGTGCGTTGCGGATCATCCACGCCTTCGACGGTGACGTGCCGATGAGCGTGCTCATCGAGCACTCGCAGACCGACCGCACCGCGCTGGGCCGGACCATCGAACGGCTGGTGCGGCGCGGCTGGGTCAGCCGCCTGCCGGACCCGAACGACGGTCGCGCCGTGCTGGTGCGCCGCAGCCCCGCGGCACAGGCGGTGTTCGAGCAGGCCCTGGCACAGGTCGCAGGGCTCGACGAAAGGCTGCTGGCGGCTCTCGGCGCCGGCCCGGAAGAAGAGGCGCTGACCCTCGCCCTGGGCAAGTTGCTGCGGGCCTTCGACGGGCTTTCCCGCGTGACGCAATAGCCTTTCGAGGGCATCTCCGGGTTTGCGAAGCAACTCTCATCCCGGTCATGGACTGACCATCCGGCCCCCTATTTGCTGGCCGATTGATAGCATGGGCGGCCTTCGCAAGTCCATTCGACCCGCAATGCCACGCCCCCCGCACACCACCCTGCTCCTCTGCCTTTGCCTGACCCTGCCCGGTTGCGAGAGCGGCCGCAGCTACAGCTTTTCCGAGGACGCGCCTGTCACAGGCATCCGCATCCAGCGCGACGACCGCTCGCCGTTGCAGCGCCTGCGGGACTGCGAACGCCAGGGTTGCAGCGAGCGGCAGAAGATCGACCCGTTCACCCCCGATCCTGACTTCCCGCTGCCCTGGTAAGCTTCCCTCTTCGCCCGTTCCCGACGGGCTTTTTTCCGTTCCCGACAGATACCCCCAGCTGCCCTCAGCGATTTCCTACGCACCAAGAAGGAAAGCCTCTCGCCTCTCTCGGAACGAGCCGATTTCTCGGCAGTCGCCGTTCGCATTCCATTGGTCACCCAACGGCAACGAGGATCGGCCATGACTGGATTGCCCTCGCATGGCAACGGACGCGCCCCCGGCGCCTGCCCATGTCCGGCCCTACCCGCCCCACTCCGAGGACTGAAGATGAACGACTACATCGCCCGGCTGCGCGAGAAATACGACGACCATTTCGGCTGTGCGCCGAGCATCGTCCTGGACTGCCGTGACTTCTGGAGGCACTGCGTGACGGCACCGGAAATGGCGGTGTTCGGCTACCGCCTGGAAAGCAGCCGGCGCCCGCACCACGTGGTGATCACCGCGGGGATGAGCCAGGCACGGATGCACTTCGCGCCCTATATGGGCAGCGCGCGCTGGTCCAGCGAGCTGATCTGCTACCTTGACGTCCTCGGCGGTGAGGACCTGCGCCACCTGCAGTGGCTCGCCGGCCTGCCGTTCCACGAACGCCTGGCCCTCGGCCACGGACACAGCGTGGCATTCGGTTTCCCGCTCTACGAGCACAGCCTGCTGCGTCACTTCCTTCTCCTGCCGACCCCGCTGGGCGAAGATGCCGCCCTGTTCGACGGTTTCGACCTGTCCGCCCATCCGGTCGACCTGCTCTGGGTCGTGCCGCTGACCGAGCAGGAATACCAGGTGAAAGTGAACAAGCACCTGGAAGGCATCGCCGAAGTGCTGAACGACGCCGGACATCCGCTCAGCCTCGACCGGCATCGCCATTGCTACGTCACCGGCCAACGTCCGGAAGGGTTCGAGCGGATACTGCATTAGGTCGCCGGGCAACCGGAGCAAGAGGCCCGTCGCCAGGCCCTACCTTCGTCGGGGAAGCCGGCGATGACGTTTTTCAATCGGTTCGATGCCGTTTTCCCCGCTTGCCGATCCGCTCGCCGTCTACGATTCTTGCTGGACGTGAGAACGGCTCCGGAGGGGCGCGCATGAAAACCGTGGCACAACTGTTGAACGCCAAGCAGAACCAGCAGGTGTACACCATCGGACCAGACGAGATGGTGCTCGACGCCCTGCGCCTGATGGCGGAAAAGAACATCGGCGCGCTGCTGGTGGTGAACCATGGCGAGGTGGTCGGGGTGGTCAGCGAGCGCGACTACGCGCGCAAGATGGTCCTCAAGGGCCGTTCGTCCATCGGTACGCCGATCAGCGCGATCATGAGCGCGCCGGTGGTCAGCGTGGACTCGAAGCAGAGCGTCGACACCTGCATGAACCTGATGACCGATCGCCACCTGCGCCACCTGCCGGTCGTGGAAGACGGCCAGTTGCTCGGCCTGCTGTCCATCGGCGACCTGGTCAAGGCGGCGATCGCCGAGCAGGCCGAGCTGATCCAGCAACTGGAACAGTACATCCGCGGCGACTGAAGCGTACATGCCGGCCCTGCCCTTTTCCCGCCGGCTCACGCGATAATCCGCGGCTGTTCCCGTTGCGAGCCGCCGCCATGTCCTCTCCGCCGAAGATCCGCCGCTACATTCCCGCCGACCGCGATGCCACCCTCGCCATCTGGCTGGAGGCCTCGCGCGTCGGCCACGGTTTCCTCGGCGAAGCCGAGTTGCAGAAGCAGAAGGCACTGGTTCGCGATCATTATCTGGATGCCTCGGAAACCTGGCTGGCGCTGGACGGCGATACGCCGCTGGGCTTCATCGGCCTGCTCGATGCCTTCATCGGCGGCCTGTTCGTCGCCCCGACGGCCCACGGGCGCGGGATCGGCCGGCAACTGGTGGAGCACGCGGCAACCCTGAAGGGCGCGCTGGAGGTCGAGGTCTACGCCGCCAACCGCGAGGCGCTGGGGTTCTACGCGCGCTGCGGCTTCGTCGAGAGCGGCCGACGCCCGCGCGACGACGAGGGGCGCGCGCTGGAGATCGTCCAGTTGCGCCGCGAACACTAGTCGCCCTTACGGAAAACGCTCGGCGAGACGCCGCTCAGGCGCTTGAAGAAACGGGTGAAGTAGGCCGGCTCGCTGAAGCCGAGGCGGTCGGCGATCTCGTTCACCGTCATCGCCGTGTAGACCAGGTCGCGCTTGGCCTCCAGCAGCAGGCGCTGGTGCACGATGCCCAGCGCGGTCTGCCCGCTGAGGCGACGCGCCACGCCGTTCAGGTGTGCCGGGGAGATGCCCAGGCGACGCGCGTACTCGTCGATTCCCAGGTGCTCGCGGAAATGCCGCTCGACCAGTTGCGAAAAGGCCGATAGATATTCCTGACCGCGACCCGGCCGTGCCTCCGCCCGCCGGACCATCACCTGCCGCCCCAGCCACACCGCCAGCACGCCGATCAGCGACTGCAACAACAGCTCGCGCGCCGGCGCAGTGCCGGCGTACTCGCCATCTATGGCGTCGAACAGCGTGTCGATATAGCGCCGGTCCGCGCCCACCGGGTACAGCCCCGGCGCTTCCAGCGCCTGGCGCTGCGCGCCGAGGTGCGCCTGCAAGCGGGCCAGCAACGGTGCGGCGAGCGTCAGTACGTAGCCGTCGATGCGCTCGGAGAACTGGAAGCCATGGATGCACAACGGCGGTACGAACTGGATGGAAGGCTGCTCGACGCGAGTCGGCTCGCCCTCGACCTGGAGCTGCGCCCAGCCCTTGCGCACGTAGAGCAACTGAGCGAGATCGGCGTGCCGGTGCGGCTTGATCTCCCAGTCGTGCAGGCGACTGCGGGCGGGGATCGACTCGCAGTGCAGCAGGTCCGGGGTCGGCCATTCGAGGGGCGCGCCGTAGAGCTTGAACACCGGGACGTCGCGGGTGGAATCCGTCATCGAGCCCTCCGAGCGAAATGGCCGATTGCCGAACAGAGTTTATAAAAGTCCAGAAATAGATCGGCAATTTGCCTTCTATAGCACCCCACGGCAAACAAAAATACAGCCACCTCCAGACAAGATCAGCGCCGGCGCATGCGCCGCCGGCCAGCCATAACAGCGAGAGGGCTATCCGCAATGAAGACTCAAGTCGCCATCATCGGCGCCGGTCCGTCCGGCCTCCTGCTCGGCCAGTTGCTGCACAAGGCCGGCATCGACAACGTGATCCTCGAACGCCAGACCCCGGACTACGTGCTCGGCCGCATCCGCGCCGGCGTGCTGGAACAGGGTATGGTCGACCTGCTGCGCGAGGCCGGCGTCGACCGGCGCATGGCGCGCGACGGGCTGGTCCACGAAGGCGTGGAGATCGCCTTCGCCGGGCAGCGCCGGCGCATCGACCTCAAGCGCCTGAGCGGCGGCAAGACGGTGACGGTCTACGGCCAGACCGAGGTCACCCGCGACCTCATGGAAGCCCGCGAAGCCTGCGGCGCCACTACCGTCTACCAGGCCGCCGAGGTGCGCCTGCACGACCTGCAAGGTAAGCGCCCCTACGTGACCTTCGAACGCGACGGCGAACGGCTGCGCCTGGATTGCGACTACATCGCCGGCTGCGATGGCTTCCACGGCATCTCGCGGCAATCGATCCCGGCGGAACGGCTGAAGGTCTTCGAGCGGGTCTATCCGTTCGGCTGGCTCGGCCTGCTCGCCGACACCCCGCCGGTCAGCCACGAACTGATCTACGCCAACCATCCGCGCGGCTTCGCCCTGTGCAGCCAGCGTTCGGCGACCCGCAGCCGCTACTACGTACAGGTGCCATTGACAGAGAAGGTCGAGGACTGGTCCGACGAGCGCTTCTGGACGGAACTGAAAGCGCGCCTCCCGGCCGAGGTGGCGGAGAAACTGGTGACCGGTCCTTCGCTGGAGAAGGGCATCGCGCCGCTGCGCAGCTTCGTGGTCGAGCCGATGCAGCATGGCCGGCTGTTCCTCGCCGGCGACGCCGCGCACATCGTGCCGCCCACCGGCGCCAAGGGACTGAACCTGGCGGCCAGCGACGTCAGCACGCTCTACCGGCTGCTGCTGAAGGCCTACCGCGAAGGGCGCGGCGAACTGCTGGAGCGCTACTCGGCGATCTGCCTGCGGCGGATCTGGAAGGCCGAACGCTTCTCCTGGTGGATGACTTCGGTGCTGCATCGCTTCCCCGACACCGACGCGTTCAGCCAGCGCATCCAGCAGACCGAACTGGAGTACTACCTGGGCTCCGAGGCGGGCCTGGCGACCATCGCCGAGAACTATGTCGGCCTGCCCTACGAGGAAATCGAGTAGGCCGCGCCACCCCGGCGCAACGCCGGGGCACCGTTCCCAAGGCGGGACGCAACGTTGGCGCAGGCGAATATCGACGAAAGACGACCCTCGGATCGATATTCCCCGGCACCTGTCCTACCCCAGGCGCAGTATGATGCCCGCTGCCTTCGCGTTCCGTCCGCCCCAGGTGCCGTCTTGTCCGATCTCGCCCAGAACCCGCCCGCCGTCCGTACCGTCCTCGCCGGCCTGATGCTGTCGATCTTCCTCAGCGCCCTCGACCAGACCATCGTCGCCGTCTCCCTGCCGGCGATCTCGGCCGACTTCGCCGACCTCGACCTGCTGGCCTGGGTGATCTCGGCCTACATGGTGGCGATGACCGTATCGATGCCGATCTACGGCAAGCTCGGCGACCTCTACGGCCGCCGCCGTCTGATGCTCTTCGCCATCGTCGTGTTCACCGCCGCCTCGCTGCTTTGCGGGCTCGCGCAGAGCATGGGCCAACTGGTGCTGGCGCGAGTGCTGCAAGGGGTCGGCGCGGGCGGGCTGATGGCGGTGAGCCAGGCGATCATCGGCGACATCGTCCCGCCGCGCGAGCGCGGCCGCTACCAGGGTTACTTCAGCAGCATGTACGCCATCGCCAGCGTCGCCGGCCCGGTGCTCGGCGGCCTGCTCACCGAGTACCTGTCGTGGCGCTGGGTGTTCTGGATCAACCTGCCGATCGGCCTTCTCGCGCTGGCCATCTCGCGGCGGACCCTGGTCGGCCTGCCGGTGCCGCGCCGGCAACCGGTGATCGACTACCTGGGCATCGTGCTGATGGTGGTGGGTCTCACCGCGCTGCTCCTGGCCATCACCCAGATCGGCCAGGGCGCAGCCTGGAGCGACCCGGCGCTGCTCGGCCTGTTCGCCCTGGCGGCGCTCGCCCTGCTGCTGTTCGTCGCCCAGGAGCGGCGCTTCCGCGAACCGCTGGTGCCGATGCAACTGTTCGCCGTCCGCGCCGCCACCCTCAGTTGGCTGGTTGCGTTCTTCGCCAGCTTCCAGGCCATCTCGCTGACCGTGCTGGTGCCGCTGCGCTACCAGAGCGTTACCGGCGCCGGCGCCGACAGCGCCGCGCTGCATTTGCTGCCGCTGGTCATGGGCCTGCCGCTGGGCGCGTACTGCTGCGGGCGGCTGACCGCCAGCCTGGGACGCTACAAGCCGCTGATCCTGCTCGGCGCCGTCCTGCTGCCCTGCGGCATCGCCGGCCTGGCCCTGGTCCCGGTCGGCGACCACTGGCTGTCCGGGCTGTGCATGCTGCTCACCGGGATCGCCATCGGTACCCAGTTCCCGACCAGCCTGGTGGCCGCGCAGAACGCCGTGGAGCAACGCCACATCGGCGTCGCCACCAGCAACGCGACGCTGTTCCGCTCCCTCGGCGGGGCGGTCGGGGTGGCGCTGATGTCGGCGATCCTGCTGGCCCTGCTCAAGCACCTGCGGATCGGCGGCGGGCTCGACCAGGGCTTTTCCGAGAGCGCCCTGCTGAGCAGCCTGGACGCCGCCAGCGGGCCGGCCCGGGTGATCCTCCAGCATGTCCTCGCGGATGCCTTCAAGGTGCTCTTCCTGGTCAACGCGGCGGTGGCGCTGCTCGGCCTGGCGGTGGCCTCGGCATTGCCCGACATGACCCTGCGCGGCCGCGGCGCGACGCAACCGGCGGCAGGCGAGTGAGCGGACGCCGATAATCGAACGCTTTCGTCCCGTCGGCGACGGCGTCCGGTTTACAAAAGTAACCGTTCGGTACATTTTCCCGGCATCGATGACATCATTGCTGTGGAGGCTGCGCCATGACGCGCACGGTACTGGTCCTGAACGGCCCCAACCTGAATCTGCTCGGCACCCGCGAGCCACAGACCTACGGCCGGCGGACCCTGGGCGAAATCGCCGACGAATGCGCGGCCTTCGCCGAAACGCGCGGCTTCGCCGTGGACTTCCGCCAGACCAACCAGGAAGGCCAACTGCTCGACTGGATCCACCAGGCCCGCGGCCGAGTCGCCGGCATCGTCATCAACCCCGCCGCCTGGACCCACACCTCGGTGGCGCTGCGCGACGCCCTGGCCGCGGTGGAACTGCCGGTGGTCGAAGTGCACCTGTCCAACGTCCACCAGCGCGAAGCGTTCCGCCACCATTCCTACGTCTCGCCGGTGGCGCTGGGGGTGATCTGCGGATTCGGCAGCCTCGGCTACCGCCTAGCCCTGGAACATTTCGCCGAGCGTTTCGAGGCTGCCGCATGAGCGCGCCGCGATCGGTTCTCGCCGGCCTGATCGGTGCCGGCATCCAGGCGTCGCGGACCCCGGCACTGCACGAGCGCGAAGGCGACGCCCAGGGCATCCGCTATCTGTACCGGCTGATCGATCTCGACCCGCTGGGCAAGTCGGCGGACGACCTGGAGTTCCTGCTCGCCGCCGCCAGCGACCTCGGCTTCACCGGGCTGAACGTCACCTTCCCCTGCAAGCAGGCGATCATCCCCCTGCTCGACGAACTCTCCGCCGAGGCGCGCGGCATCGGCGCGGTGAACACCGTGGTGCTGCGCGATGGCCGGCGCATCGGCCACAACACCGACTGCCTGGGCTTCGCCGAGGGCTTTCGGCGCGGCCTGGCCGACGCGCCGCGCCAGCGCGTGGTGCAGATGGGCGCGGGCGGCGCCGGCGCGGCAGTGGCCCATGCGCTGCTCGCCGAGGGCGTCGAGCGGCTGGCCCTGTTCGACGTCGACCCGGCGCGGGCCCAGGCCCTCGCGGACAACCTCAACCAGCACTTCGGCGCGCCACGAGCGCTCGCCGGCAGCGACCTGGCCGGCGCCCTGGGCGACGCCCAGGGATTGGTCAACACCACCCCGGTGGGCATGGCCAAGCTGCCCGGCATGCCGGTGCCGGCGGAACTGTTGCGCGCCGACCTGTGGGTCGCCGAGGTGATCTACTTTCCGCTGGAAACCGAGCTGCTGCGCCAGGCCCGCGCCCTCGGCTGCCGCACACTGGACGGCGGCACCATGGCGGTGTTCCAGGCGGTGAAGGCATTCGAACTGCTCAGCGGAGTAGAGGCTGACGCCGCGCGCATGCAGGCGCACTTCGCCAGCCTGGGCGACTGAATGGCCCCCCCCTCCCGCCAAGGGGAGAGGGGACGGCAGTCAGGCACGGATGTAGCGCAATACCGCCTCGCCGATCATCTGCCGATGCCGCTGGCGAACCTCGGCGTCGTGCAGGTCGGTGCGGAAGATCCGCGACACGGTGTAGCGATTGGACACCCGGTAGAAGCAGAACGAACTGATCAGCATGTGCACGTCGAGCGCCTCCAACCCGGCGCGGAACACCCCTTCCGCTTCGCCGCGGCGGAGAATCTCGGCGATGCTCTGGACGATCGAGCTGTTGACGCTCTGCACCAGCTCGCTGCTGGCGATGTGCTCGCCCTTGTGGATGTTCTCGATGCTGATGATGCGCACGAAATCCACGTGCCGGTCGTGGTAGTCGAAGCTGAACTCCACCAGCTTCTCCATCGCCTTGGCCGGAGGCAGCGCACCCAGCCGCAGGGTGCCCTCGATACCGCGGATGTCGCTGTAGAGCTTCTCCAGCACGGCCTGGTAGAGCTGCTCCTTGCTGCCGAAGTAGTAATAGATCATCCGCTTCGAGGTATGCGTGCGCTCGGCGATGGCGTCCACCCGCGCACCCGAGAGGCCCTGGGCGACGAACTCGTCGATGGCGGCGCGGAGGATGTCCTGGCGGGTCTTCTCGGGATTGTTCTTGCGTCCCTTGCCGCGCGGAGCGGATTCCTCCACGAGGGCGGGATCAGGCTTGGACATCGGTGACTCACTCGTGGCCGGCGGGAATTGCGGCCGATTATGCGGGGCCCGCCCGGCTGTAGGAAGAGCACCTGCCGGAGCCCCGACAATTCTCACAGCTTGGCCCGGCGCACACCCCGCCGCGCTTGCGCCATCGCCGCCAGGCGCACCGGCACGTTGGCCGCGCCGTAGCCGGCGTAGCCGTGGCGGCGCTGGAGGATCTCGAAGAAGAAACGCTCCTCGAACGGCTCGGTGAACACATGGAACAGCTCGCCGCCCTGGGCGTCGCGGTCGTAGAGGACGTTGTAGTAGGCCAGTTCGCTGAGGAACTCGTCGTCGAAGTCGAAGCGCGCGGCGAGGTCGTCGTAATAGTTCAGCGGGATTTCCAGCAGTGCGACCCCGGCCTCCTTGGCCTGGGCCACGGCGGCGAAGATGTCGGCGCAATCGAAGGCGATGTGGTGCACGCCGGAACCGCGATAGCTGGACAGCGATCGGGCGATGGCGGTGTTGCGGTCCTCGGAAATGTTCAGCGGCAGGCGCACGCTGCCGCAGGGGCTACGCACGGCACGGCTGGTGACCAGGCCATAGGGGTCGGGCAGCACCACCTCGTCATCGGCGCCGAAGTCGAACAGGCTCTTGTAGAACAGCACCCAGCTGTCCAGGCCTTCGGCGGGCAGCGCCAGGGCCACGTGGTCGACGCGTCGCAGGCCGAGGCCGGAGGTGTCGGCGTCGTTCGTCACGAAGTCGCTGTCGTAGATGCTGCGGCCCTCGGTGTGCCGCTCGACCAGATACAGCAGGCTGCCGTCGAGGGCGCGCACCGCCGGGATTTCCCGCTCGTTGGGGCCGAGCAGTCCGCGGTACGGCTGGCCTCCGTACGCACGAGCGCGCTCCAGCGCCTGGCCGGCGTCACGCACGCGCAGCGCGGTGGCGCACAAGGACGGTCCGTGGGCCTCGAAGAAACCGTGGGCGAAGGAATAGGGCTCGGCGTTCAGTACCAGGTTGATGTCGCCCTGGCGCAACAGGCTGACATTCTTCGAACGGTGCTCGCCGGCCCTGGCGAAGCCCAGTCGCTGCAACCACTGGCCAAGGCGCGCGCCGAGCGTCTCGTCGACGGCGAACTCGAGGAACTCGATGCCGTCGCAGAGGCTTGCCGGCGGCGGCGCGAACAGCTCGTCCACCGCCACGTGCAGCGTCTGGCGTTGCAGGCGCTCGCGGGTCTTCTCCTCGAGGTAGAGCAGCGAGCGCAGGCCGTCGACGGCGTTGGCGCGGGTCGGCGCGGCGCGGAAGCCGTCGTTGAAGACCTCCAGCGACAGCGGACCGCGATAGCCGGACGCGACGACCGGCGCGAGGAAGCCTGCCAGGTCGAAGCCGCCCTGACCCGGGAAGCAGCGGAAGTGCCGGCTCCATTCCAGCACGTCCATTGCCAGCAAGGGCGCGTCGGCCATCTGCACGAAGAAGATCTTTTCCCCCGGAAGATCGGCGATGCCGCGCGGATCGCCGTCCAGCGAAAGGGTATGGAAGCTGTCGAGGATCAGCCCGAGGTTCGCCTGGTCGGCCCGCCGCACCAGGTCCCAGGCCTGCTCCCAGGT
Source organism: Pseudomonas sp. KBN12P06040 (assembly GCF_037574965.1). Lineage (NCBI taxonomy): Bacteria > Pseudomonadati > Pseudomonadota > Gammaproteobacteria > Pseudomonadales > Pseudomonadaceae > Pseudomonas > Pseudomonas sp. KBN12P06040. The sequence goes on along the minus strand of NZ_JBBELS010000001.1, from coordinate 309,166 downwards.
GTTCACCTGGCGCCCCCAGGCCAGCGCCTCGTAGCCGATGCGCAGGCCGCGGACGGCGGCGCGCTCGGCCAGCTGCCGGAGGTCATCGGCCAGCAGCGCCGGTTCGCCGAGGGCATCGGCAGCGACGTTGCTGCACACCAGCATTAGGTCGGTGCCGAGCTCCTGCATCAGGTCGAACTTGCGTTCGGCGCGCTCCAGGTTTCGCCCCAGGCGTCCCCGGCGGCAGCCCTCGAAGTCGCGGAACGGCTGGAACAGCAGGATCTCCAGGCCCAGGTCGGCACACAGCCGGCGTACGTCGCGCGGGCTGCCGTCGTAATGAAGCAGGTCGTTCTCGAAGATTTCCACCCCGTCGAAACCGGCGGCGGCGATGGCCTCGAGCTTTTCCGGCAGGGTGCCGCTCAGGGATACGGTGGCGATCGAACGCTGCATGCTTCGACTCCTCAATGCGCCCTACGGCGCCTGGCGCCGCGCGAGGGCCGGCGGCGGAACGGCAGAGGCGCGGATAGCCCGCGCGGGATGCGCCGGGAAGCCACTTCGGGTCGCTGAGACCGCTCGCCCGGCAAGCCGATTATTGGTTTGCGCCAACTGACGGGCAACGCAAAATGTACGAACTAGTTAGTATTCCGTTCGAATATCGAACGGAAGCACGATTATCGAATTGACGCTTTTTCGACCAATCGCGCACCATCGCAGCCACCCGTGCAGGCCGTCCCGATCTGCCGGAAGCGCTCCGCGCTTCTTCCCCGGGCACCTGCGCAACCCACGCGACATAACAATTTCAAGAATCGGGTACCCGCTCATGTCCATCGCCGACCTCTCCGTCCGCCCTCCATCCCGTCCGCTCGCCGCTCGCCCGGCCCGACCGCCCCTGGCCCGCTGACACCGGCGCGGCCCCTGGCCCGCCTGCGTGCAACCCAGAACGACAAATCCAGGCCGGGCGCCCAGGCGCCGGCCGCCGAAAGGATGGCCCCGTCAATGATCCACTCTTCCAGCTCTCGACTGCTCGCCGCCGACGCCCCGCGGGAATCCCGCGGCGGCAGGATCCGCAACGCCTTCGCCGTCGGCCGGACGCGCTGGGGCATGCTCGCCCTGGTGTTCTTCGCCACCACCCTGAACTACATCGATCGCGCCGCCCTCGGCGTGATGCAGCCGATCCTGGCCGAGAAGATGAGCTGGACGGCGATGGACTACGCCAACATCAACTTCTGGTTCCAGGTCGGCTACGCCATCGGCTTCATCCTCCAGGGCCGCTTCATCGACAAGGTCGGGGTCAAGCGCGCGTTCTTCCTCGCCGTGCTGCTCTGGAGCCTGGCCACCGGCGCCCACGGCCTGGCGACCTCGGCGGCGGGCTTCATGGTCTGCCGCTTCATCCTCGGCCTGACCGAGGCGGCCAACTACCCGGCCTGCGTGAAGACCACCCGCCTGTGGTTCCCCGCCGGGGAACGGGCGGTGGCCACCGGCATCTTCAACGCCGGCACCAATGTCGGCGCGATGGTCACCCCGGCCCTGTTGCCGCTGATCCTCGGCGTCTGGGGCTGGCAGGCGGCGTTCCTCTGCATGTCGGCGCTGGGCCTGGTCTGGCTGGTGTTCTGGTGGCGCAACTACTACAACCCCGAGGAGCATCCGCGGGTGAAGCAGAGCGAGCTGGAATACATCCAGCAGCAGGAGGAGCCGCCCGCCACCCGCGTGCCCTTCTCGCAGATTCTCCGCCGCCGCGGCACCTGGGCCTTCGCCCTGGCCTACTCGATCACCGCGCCGGTGTTCTGGTTCTACCTCTACTGGCTGCCGCCGTTCCTCAACCAGCAGTACGGCCTGGGCATCAGCGTGACGCAGATGGGCATCCCGCTGATCCTGATCTGGTTGACCGCCGACTTCGGCAGCGTCGGCGGCGGCATCCTTTCGTCCTGGCTGATCGGCCGCGGCATGCCGGCGATCCGCGCGCGCCTGCTGTCGATGCTGCTGTTCGCCTGCACCATCGTCGGCGTGGTGTTCGCCGCCAACGCCAGCGGCCTGTGGATCGCCGTGCTGGCCATCGCCCTGGCGGTCGGCGCACACCAGGCGTGGACGGCGAACATCTGGAGCCTGGTGATGGACTACACGCCCAAGCACCTGATGAGCACGGTGTTCGGCTTCGGCGGCATGTGCGCGGCGCTGGGCGGGATGTTCATGACCCAGATCGTCGGCGGCGTACTGACCGCGACGAACAACAACTACGCGCTGCTTTTCACCATGATCCCGGCGATGTACTTCATCGCCCTGACCTGGCTGTACTTCATGGCCCCGCGCCGGATCGAAGCCTGAGTCCAAGCGCCCGGCGCCCGCCGGGCGCCTCCCTGCCTAGAGAACAAGAACGAAGGGACACTCCCATGTCGCACCCGAGCCACGTCCGCGCGCTCTGCGCTTCCCTCTGCCTGGGCGCCGGCCTGCCAGTCCATGCCGGGCACGTCCATGCCGGGCAAGGTTTCCTCGAAGATGCCAAGGCCAGCCTCACCGCGCGCAATTTCCACCTGCACCGCAACTTCGTCGGCGATGCCAGCCAGGGCAAGGCCGAGGAGTGGACGCAGAGCTTCATCCTCGACGCCCGCTCCGGCTTCACCCAGGGCAGCGTCGGCTTCGGCCTCGATGTCCTCGGTCTCTACAGCCTGAAGCTGGATGGCGGCAAGGGAACGGCCGGCACCCAACTGCTGCCAACCCACGACGACGGCCGCCCGGCCGACGACTTCGGACGCCTGGCGGTGGCCGGCAAGCTGCGCGTGTCGAACAGCGAACTGAAGATCGGCGAATGGATGCCGGTGCTGCCGATCCTCCGCTCCGACGATGGCCGCTCGCTGCCGCAGACCTTCCGCGGCGGCCAGCTCAGCGCCAACCAGATCGCCGGCCTGACCCTCTACGCCGGCCAGTTCCGCGGCAACAGCCCGCGCAACGACGCAAGCATGCAGGACATGTCGCTGTTCGGCCGGCCAGCCGCCACTTCCGACCGCTTCGATTTCGCCGGCGGCGAATATCGCTTCAATGGCGAACGCAGCCTGCTCGGCCTGTGGAACGCCGAGCTGAAGGACATCTACCGCCAACAGTACCTGCAACTGCAACACAGCCAGCCGCTCGGCGACTGGCTGCTGGGCGCCAACCTCGGCGGCTTCCGTGGCCGCGACGCTGGCAGCGCGCGCGCCGGCAAGCTCGATAACCGCACCGTTTCCGCGCTGTTCTCCGCGGGCTACGGGCTGCATACCCTCTATCTCGGCCTGCAGAAGGTCAGTGGCGACGATGGCTGGATGCGGGTCAACGGCACCAGCGGCGGAACCCTGGCCAACGACAGCTACAACGCCAGCTACGACAATCCCGGCGAGCGCTCCTGGCAACTGCGCTACGACTTCGACTTCGTTGGCCTCGGCCTACCCGGCCTGACCTTCATGACCCGCTACCTGCATGGCGACCATGTGCGCCTGGCCGGAGTCACCGACGACGGCAGCGAATGGGGACGCGAGAGCGAGCTGGGCTACACGCTGCAGAGCGGCGCCTTCAAGCGTCTCAACGTCCGCTGGCGCAACTCCAGCCAGCGCCGCGACTGGGGCAGCAATACCCGCTTCGACGAGAACCGGCTGATCGTCAGCTATCCGCTGAGCCTGTTGTGAAGCCTACGCGCCGACCCCGTTGCGTTCAGCGGCCACGGCGCCAGGCGACCACCAGGCCGCTGGCGCAGATGACGAGGATGCCGAGCAGCGCCCAGGCGTCCGGCACGTGGCCGAACACCAGCAGGCCGAGCAGGCCGGCGAAGATGATCTGGCCATAGCTGAACGGCGCCAGGGTCGCCGGCGGCGCATGGCGGAAGGCCTGGGTCAGCAGCAGGTGGCCGCCCATGCCGCAACCGCCCAGGGCGATCATCATCAGGCCGTGGAGAAGACTTGGGGTCTGCCAGAAGAACGGCACCAGCAGGCTCATGATGAGCGTGTTGAAGATGCCGGCGAGGAAGTTGCTGGTGGTCGGGCTGTCGCTGTTGGCGAGCATCCGCGTGAGCAGCTGGTAGAGCCCGAAGCACAGCGCCGAGCCGAGCGGGAACAACGCCGCCGGGGTGAACAGCGCGCCACCGGGACGCACGATGAAGAGCACGCCGATGAAGCCGGTGAGCACCGCCAGCCATTGACCGAGGCTGACCTTCTCCTTCAGCAACGGCACGGATAACGCGGTCACCAGCAGCGGCGCCAGGAAGTTCACCGCGGTCGCCTCGGCCAAGGGCAGGTAGCGCAGGCCGGTGGTGAAGAACAGGCTGGTGCCGATCAGGCACAGCGCCCGCGCCAACTGCATGAGCGGACGGCGGGTGCGGATCACCGCGAGGCCGTTGCGCGGCACGAACACGGCGACCATCAGCAGGGTGTGCACCAGGTAGCGGGCCCAGACCACCATGACGATCGGGTAGAAACCGGAAAGGAACTTGGACAACCCGTCGTGGCTGGCGAACAGGAACACCGCGGCACAGATCAGCAGGATGCCGCGCAGGGTCTGGTCGCTGGCGGGCAGCGGGGAGGTGGATGCGTTCATCGGAGGGTCCGGGCACCAGGGCAAATCGATAGCAGGCTATTTATTCTGACGGTACCCGCCATCGAGGAAAGAAACGATCGGCTTCGACGTTTGGAAACTATAGAACCCCGTTCCATTATGCAAACGGGCAACCTGCCTGCGCGGTGGCGCTACAGGCGGGCGAGCAGCGCCCGGGTCCGCTCGATCGCCAGCCGCGCCCGCTCCGTGCCATCCACGCCGCGCGCGAGCAAATCCAGCGCGGGCACCTCCAGGCTCAGCGGCAGGTTCTCCGGCAGGGCGCGCAGCAGCGCCAGCAGATCGAGCCCGCCATCGCCAGGGAAACGCCGTTCCTCGCGGGCCTGGCGAAGGATTTCGTCCATCGACGTCGGACGCGGTCCGACGACATCGCAGAGTTGCGCGTAGCCCAGGCGCGCAGGCGGGATTGCCCGCAGGTCTTCCAGGCTGCTGGCCGAGCGGTCGAAATGGAAGGCGTCCAGCAACAGGCCGGCGTTGTCCCGCGCCGCCGCCTCGACCACCCGCGCGGCCTGCCGCAGGTCGCGGATCCCGGTCCAGGGCATGAACTCCAGGTGCGGGTCGAGGCCGAGCGGCCGCGCCAGGTCGCACAACGCGGCGAAATTGTCCGCGCTGCGCCGCTCGTCGTCATCGTTGCCGGCCACCAGCACATAGCGCGCGCCGAACTCGGCGCCGACCTCCAGCACCGCGGCGAACTCGCCGACGCGGGTGTCCGGACGCAGGCGCAGGATCTCCACGTCCAGCGTGCGCACTCCGCTGTCGCGCAGCCGCGCCAGGGTCCGCCGGCGCAGGCCGGCATCGGCCAGCAGCGGATAGTGGTGCTCTTCCACGGTGGCCGGCACCAGGTTCAGGCCGACATGACTGTAGCCGGCGCGGGCGGCAGCCTCGACCATGTCCGGGGGCGACAGCTCGAGCACGGTGAGCGCCGCCAGGGAAAGAATCCTCGATTCCATGCACTACCTCATCGTCAGCGGTTCAGAAACTGGCCGGCGCGCAGGCCCGGCCACTGCGCGCGGCCTCGCGAACCGCCTCGACCAGCGCCAGGGTGCGAGCGGCGTCGGTGGCATCCATCAATGGCGCTTCCTCGCCCCGCGCGACCCGGACGAAGTGCTCTAGCTGGCGTTGCAGGGGGTCGCCTGCCGCCACGGCCTCCACGCTGGCCGCCAGCGGGTCGTGCCAGCCCTGCCGGGCCTCGGCGTAGCGCCAGCGGCGGAGCTGGGGAAGGCTCAGGGCACCCTCGGTGCCGGCCAGCAGGTAGCAGGGTTGCTCGGCCTGGCGCGGATAGACCGGGTTCTCCCCGGCGGCCAGCTCCCAGCTCCAGGGTGCCGCCGCAGCGTCGCAACCGGTCAGGCTGCCCAGGGCGCCATTGGCGAAGCGCAGGAGCAGCGCGACGTTGTCTTCGTTGGGCAGGCCACGGATAGCGTTGCCGGCCAGCGCCTGCACCTCCCGCACTTCCCCGCACAGGTAGCGGAGCAGGTCGAGGTCATGGATCAGGTTGGTCAGCAACATTCCCGCGCCGGGCTCGCGACGCCAGGCCACCTCGAAATAACTGTCGGGCTTCTTCAACTGCCAGAGCGCGGTGACCGACAGCAACCGACCGAGCGCGCCCTCGGCGATCAATTGGCGCGCCCGCACGACCAGCGGATTGTGCCGACGATGGTGACCGACCAGCAGCGGAACGCCAGATCGCCGGGCGACGGCGACCAGCTCGCTCACTTCGTCGAGCTGCACGCCGACCGGTTTTTCCAGCAGCAGCGGCACCCCGGCGGCGAGGCAGTCGAGGGCGGTGGCGACATGCAGGTTGTTCGGATTGGCGACGATCGCCGCTTGCGGCCGGGCTTCTTCCAGCAACCTCCGATGATCGCCGAACCAGGGCACGCCGGCGTCCGCGGCGAACGCCTGGCCCTGAGGATCGGCCACCGCACACAGGCGCGCGCCGGCGATTCGCTGCAAGCGATGGTAATGCTGGCGGCCCATGTTGCCGGCGCCGATGAGGGCGATGCGAAGCGGTGCGTCCAAGGCGGTCCCCAATCGTTGTTTTCTTGTTCGTCTCAGGATTCCAGAACGTCGTTCCAGATTTAACGAAGGAGATTATTTGAACGAGGAGTTGGCCCCGCGCAAGAGCGCTTCGAGACGGCAGCGCCGCCAGGACCTCCATGGAAGTGCGGAAAGGCCCGCTGCATGCGGGCTCCGTGGCAGGCAAGAAAGCGTTCGCTATTCGAACGCCGATGTCGGGAAAGGACTGGGGCCGGGCCGGATGGCTCAGCGGAACAGCTCGGACGCCTGGCTGGCGTGGGACAGGTCCTGCGCCGCGGCCAGGAGCAGGGGCGCCAGTTCGTGCATGCGCGCCTCGCCGAAGCGTGCGCTCGGCCCGGCCACGCTGAGCACGCCGAGAGCCCGTCCGTCCTCGGGGTGGCGCACCAGTGCGGCCATCGCCGCCATGCCCGGCGCCGAGCATTCGATCTGCCACGCATAGCCGTGCTCGCGGGCGCGCTTCAGGTAACGCAGCAGCTCGCTCCTGGAGCGCGGCGCGTTGGGACCGAAGTCCCGCGCCGTCCCTACGCCCTGGCGCTCCACCAGCGCCAGCGCCGCCTTGTCGCTCAGGCTGGCCAGCCAGGCGTGCCCGGACGCGGTGTAGAACAGCGGCGCCTCGCGCCCCATGTCGGGGTCGTAGCGTAGCCCGGAGGTGGCGCCCTGGGACTTGGCGATCCAGGTCTGGCGATCGCCTTCGATCACCCCCAGGCGCACCAGTTCGCCGGTCTCCCGGGCGAGCCCGTCGAGCACCGGCTGGACCAGGTCGACCACCCCGCTGGACGCGAGGAAGCGGAAGCCCAGCGCGGCCAGGCGGGTGCTGAGGCGGTAGCGGCTGGTGTCGTCGTCCTGGCGCACGTAGCCGAGCCGGATCAGCTCGGCGAGCATGCGGTGCGCGGCGCTCTTGGGGATATCCAGGCGGTCCGCCAGTTGTTGCAGGGGCAGGCCGCGGGCATCGCTGGCGAGGAGTTCGAGCAAGCCGAGGGCGCGTTCGATGAGGCTACCGGCCATGGAAGGACGTTCCTGAGTCGAGGGAAGGCAGGATTCTAGAATCTGGTTCCGGATTTTCACAGCCTGGCAAAGGTCGAGATTTCACAGGGTTCCGTTCGATCAGCGAACCGATAAACGATTATCGGATTGCCACTCCCCATGGCCCTCCGTAATGTGTCTGCACCCCGGCAGGCCGAGCGCCTCCGCTACAAAAACAACAGGGGAATCCCGACATGCCGCAGCACGCCTTGCCTTCCGCCGCCTGCACCTGAGCCACGCGTCCGACCCTCATCCCACGCCCTCACTCTCGCCGCGGAACCCGTCCCATGAACAGCCCCAGCCTGCCCGCCGTCGAACGACTCGACGTGCAAGCCTTCATCAATGCCCAGCCGCTTTCGCCGTACCAATGGCGGATCGTCCTGCTGTGCTTCCTGATCGTCTTCCTCGATGGCCTCGACACCGCCGCGATGGGCTTCATCGCGCCGGCGCTGACCCAGGACTGGGGCATCGACCGCGCCAGCCTCGGCCCGGTGATGAGCGCCGCGCTGATCGGCATGGTCTTCGGCGCCCTCGGCTCCGGACCGCTGGCCGACCGCTACGGACGCAAGCTGGTATTGGTCGCGGCGGTCTTCCTCTTCGGCCTGTTCAGCCTGGCCTCGGCCTACAGCACCAACGTCGAGCAACTGCTGGCGCTGCGCTTCCTCACCGGCCTCGGCCTCGGCGCGGCGATGCCCAACGCCACCACCCTGCTTTCCGAATACACCCCCGAGCGCCTCAAGTCGCTGCTGGTGACCAGCATGTTCTGTGGCTTCAACCTGGGCATGGCCTGCGGCGGATTCGTCTCGGCGAAGCTGATCCCGCTGTTCGGCTGGCACAGCCTGCTGCTGCTCGGCGGCCTGCTACCGCTGGTCCTGGCGGTAGTCCTGCTGTTCCGCCTGCCGGAATCGGCGCGCTACCTGGTGGTGCGCAACCGCGGCAGCGAGCGGGTACGCCAGGTGCTGGCCCCCATCGCCCCGGCGCAGGTGGCGCTGGCACGGAGTTTCCACGTCCCCGAGCAGCAGACGGTGCAGGCCCGCAACGTGTTCGCGGTGATCTTTTCCGGTACCTACAGCGCCGGCACCCTGCTGCTCTGGCTGACCTACTTCATGGGCCTGGTGATCGTCTACCTGCTCACCAGCTGGCTGCCGACCCTGATGCGCGATAGCGGCGCGAGCCTGGAGCACGCGGCGTTCATCGGCGCGCTGTTCCAGTTCGGCGGGGTGCTCAGCGCCGTAGCGGTGGGCTGGGCGATGGATCGCTTCAACCCGCACAAGGTGATCGGCCTGTTCTACCTGCTGGCGGGGGTGTTCGCCTGGTGCGTCGGCCAGAGCCTCGGCCAGGTCACCCTGCTGGCGACCCTGGTGCTGCTGGCCGGCATGTGCATCAACGGCGCGCAGTCGGCGATGCCGTCGCTGGCGGCGCGCTTCTATCCGACCCAGGGGCGGGCCACGGGGGTCTCCTGGATGCTCGGTATCGGCCGCTTCGGCGCCATCCTCGGCGCCTGGATCGGAGCCACCCTGCTGGGCCTTGGCTGGAACTTCGAACAGGTGCTGACCGCCCTGGTGCTGCCGGCTGCACTGGCCACCGCCGCGGTGCTGCTGAAGGGGTTGGTCAGTCACGCGGATGCGGGGTGAAACTGCCCCATCGCGTAGGACGCATAACCGCTTGCGGTTATCCGCCGCCGGGCGTCGGTGTATCGGCGGATAACGCCGGTGGCGTTATTCGCCCCACCCCAGGGTTGGCGGCATCGCGTAGGGCGACGGCGCTTCGCTTCAGAAGGTGAATTCCATGTTCAACGTCGGCGTCGAGGTGCGGCTGCCGGTGCCGCCGTCGACGCCGAACTTGTTGTGCCAATACTCGTAGCCGACGCCGAGCCACAGGTTCGGCTGGCGCTTGTCGCCTGGCAGGGCGGCGACCATCAGGGCGGTGCGGACCAGGGTTTCCGCCGCGGTGTCCTTGTCGTTGTAGTCCTCGCCCTTCTCTCCCACGTAGTTGACGAAGCCCTGGAACTTCGCCGCACGGTTGCCGACCTTGAACGGCCGCATCCAGGTCAGGTTGAGCATGTAGGTGGTGTCGAAGGTGTGGTCGGGATGGCGCGCGCCGGGCACGCCGAAGTGGTTCTTCTCGCGGTAGTAGAGCAGGCTCAGGTCGAGCACGCCGGGACCGTTGAACTTGAGGGTCGGGCCGAACACCAGGGCGCGCTTCTTGGCCGAAGCCAGGTTGTTGTTGCGGCTGGCGTCGAAGCCCAGGGTGAAGGCGTAGTCCTTGACCAGGCCGGTGCCCAGCGGCCGGTCGAACACCCGCGAGGCATAGAGCTGGTGGCGGTAGACCGCATAGACCTCGCTGCCACCGTGGTCGGTGCCCTTGCGCGGGTCGCGGTTGTCGGAAAGGAACACATCGAGATTGAAGAAATTGCTGCCGTAGCGATAGCCGTCGGCGTGGGTGAAGCTGTAGATGCGCTTGGCGAACTTGTCCGGGTTGTTCGGGTTGGTGAATTGCTGGCCGTAGCGGAAACCGACGCTGTTGCTCATCCATTCCAGCGCCATGCTCTCCCCGGCGCCGACGAGCGCGATCAGGGCGGCGGCGCCCTGCATCATCTTCTTCATGCTGTGTGTCCTGCTGGTTGCTTGTTGTTCTTGTGGCGACTCAGCCCCCGGTTTCGCGCCGGGGTCGCGGGGCAGTATCGGCACTTCGCCGCGCTGACCAAAGAACAGAATATCGAACATGCCGATGCCGAAACGGCATCAGCGAACGAGCAAGCTCGGGCAAGCCGTCTGGCATCGGCGCGAGCGCCGCTCAGGCCTCGTTCAGGCGCGCTTCCTCGCGCTCGCGCAGGCGCACTTCCTCGGCGATCTGTCGGGCCAGGGCGTCCACCGCCACCGGCAGGTAGCGGCCGGTGCGCACGTAGAGGCCGAGGTCGCTGTGGATGCCGCCATTGTCTTTCAGCGGCAGGAAGCGCAGCTCGCCCTGGGCGATGTCGGCCTCGATCCCCAGGCGCGTCTGGAAGGCGACGCCGAGCCCGCGCCGCGCCAGTTGTCGCGACAGCTCCAGGGAACTGCTCTCCAGCACCGCCCGGCGCGGTTCGCGCAAACGGCGCTGGAGCGGCGCCAGCAGGTGATGGATGGACAGCTCGCTCTTGGCCATGATCAGGCCATGTTCGACGCAATCGGCGAAGGCGATGGCCTGGTGTCGCGCCAACGGGTGCTGCGGGGAGACGATGGCACCGAGGCGGAAATGGCCGACGCTGACCTGTTGCAGGTCGGCGCTGCGCGGCAGGGCGAAGGCCAGGCCGAGGTCGACCGCGCCGCTGCTCACCGCCTCGGGTATCGCCTGGGAACCGAGCAGGGTGACGCCGACGGTGATGTCCGGGTAGCGTTCGCGCATCGCCTTGAGCACGCAGGGCAGCAGGTCGCTGGTCACCGCCTCGATGGTGGCGATCTCCACATGGCCGGTGCGCAGGCCTTGCAGCGCGTCCAGTTCGGAACGCACGCGCTCCATGTCCTGCAGGACCACGGTGACGTGGCGCGCGAAGATCTCCCCGGCTCCGGTCAGGCGCAGGCCGCCGGGCAGGCGGTCGAACAGCGGCGCGCCGATCTCGTCCTCCAGCTTGAGGATCTGCCGGTTCACCGCCGACGAGGCGACGTTCAGGCGTCGCGCGGCTTCGCGGATCGAATGGCAGCGGCGCACCATGTCGAAGTAGTGGATCGCGGGCGCGTGGATATGCAGCTTGCGGCTCATGGCGGACCGAAGGGATGACGGAGCTGTCGACCTTCCGGGAAACGCCGGCGAATGGCAAGGGGAAGCGCCGCCTCGGCGGATAACGCCTGCGACGCCATTCGCCCTACCGATAGCCCCGCCCGGCGGCCTACCGGGACGCCTGCTGCGACTCCACGCCAAGCTCGTCCCACACCGATTCGGCCAGGTGGAAGGTCGCGTTGGCCGCGGGAATGCCGCAGTAGATGGCGCTCTGCATGATCACTTCCTTGATCTCGTCGCGGCTCACCCCGTTGTTCTTCGCCGCGCGCAGATGCAGCTTGAGTTCCTCGTTGCGGTTCATGCCAATCAGCATGGCGATGGTGACCAGGCTGCGGGTGTGTCGCGGCAGCCCCGGACGGGTCCAGATGTCGCCCCAGGCGTGGCGGGTGATCATCTCCTGGAACTCTTCGTTGAACGGCGTCAGGTTGGCCAGGCTGCGCTCGACATGGGCGTCGCCGAGCACCGCGCGGCGCACTTGCATGCCGGCTTCGTAGCGTTGTTTCTCGTCCATCGGCGGCTCCTCAGGCGGACAGCAGGAAATCGACCAGGCGGCGGCTGAAGGCGTCGCCCGCTTCGACGTTGGACAGGTGCGCGGCGGCGAACTCGACCAACTGCGCGTCGGCGATGCGCGCCTGCATGAAGCGGGCGTTGTCCGGAGTGGTCACGGCATCGTGGCTGCCGGCGACGATCAGCGTCGGCGCCTGGACCAGCCCGAGCTGCTCGCGGAAATCGGCGTCGCGTACCGCAGCGCAGTTGGCCGCGTAGCCCTGCGGCGAGGTGGCCGCGAGCATCGCGACGATGCGCTCGACCTGCGCCGGTTCGCGCTCGGCGAAGCCCGCAGTGAACCAGCGCGCCACCGAGGCGTCGCGCAGGTCGCGCATGGCCTGCTCGCCGCCTTTCAGGACGGTATCGATGCGGGTGTTCCAGACCTCGTCGCTGGCGATCTTCGCCGCGGTGTTGCACAGCACCAGCCGGCCGAGCCGCTCGCCGGCGTGGATGCCCAGCCACTGACCGATCAGGCCGCCCATGGACAGCCCGCAGAAATGCACGCGCGGCAGGTCGAGGGCATCGAGCAGGGCAAGCACGTCGGCGCCGAGCTGGCCAATGGCGTACGGTCCGGGGGTGACCAGCGAGGCGCCGTGGCCGCGGGTGTCGTAGCGCAGCACGCGGAAGTGGGCGGTGAGTGCGGGGATCTGCGTGTCCCACATGCCCAGGTCGGTGCCCAGCGAGTTTGACAACAGCAGGACCGGCGCGCCGGCCGGTCCTTCCAGGGAGTAGTTCAGGTCGCCGTCGGCGAGGCGTACGGTTGGCACGAAGGGATCTCCAGTCAGGCGGGATGGGGTTCGAAGCCCAGGGCATGGTGTTCGGCGAGCGCGCGCTCGACCCAGGCGCGGGCCTGGCCGAGGTAATGGGCGGGATCGAGCAGGCGGTCCAGTTCGTCGCCGGACAGCTCGGCGCTCACTCGCGCCTCTTCGCCGAGCACCGCGCGCAACTCGCGGCGCTGCTCGACGGCGCGGCGGCAGCACTGTTCCACCAGATGGTGCGCGGCTTCGCGGCCGATACGACGGGCCAGGGCGATGCTCACCGCCTCGGCGAGCACCAGGCCGTGGGTCAGGCCAAGGTTGCGGCGCATCCGCTGGGCGTCCACCTCCAGGCCTTCGAGCAGGCCGATCGCCTGTTGCAGCGCGCCGGAAACCAGGCAACAGAGTTCCGGCAGGGTTTCCCACTCGGCGTGCCAGAGGCCGAGGCTGCGCTCGTGTTCCTGCGGCATCGCCGCGAACAGGGTTGAGACCAGCCCCGGCGCACGGGTGGCGGCGGCGATCAGCACCGCGCTGCTCACCGGGTTGCGCTTGTGCGGCATGGTCGAGGAACCGCCGCGCCCGGCGCCGGCCGGCTCGAAGACCTCGCCGGCCTCGGTCTGCATCAGCAGGCTGACATCGCGACCGAACTTGCCGAGGCTACCAGCCACCAGGCCGAGCACGCTGGCGAATTCCACCAGGCGGTCGCGCTGGGTGTGCCAGGGTTGTTCGGGCAAAGCCAGGCCCAGCTCCTCGGCCAGCGCCGCGGCCACCGGCAGGGCCTGTTCGCCGAGCGCGGCGAGCGTCCCAGAGGCGCCGCCGAATTGCAGCACCAGCAGGCGCGGGCGCAACTCGCGCAGGCGCTGGCGGTGCCGGGTCAAGGCGCCGAGCAGGCCGGCGAGCTTCATGCCCAGGGTCACCGGGGTGGCGTGCTGCAACCAGGTGCGCCCGGCCAGCGGCGTGTCGGCATGCCGTTCGGCCTGGTCCGCCAGGACCTCGGCAAGACGTTGCAGATCCTGCTCGAGCAAGGCCAGCGCACGGCGCAGTTGCAGCACCAGGCCGCTGTCCATGGCGTCCTGGCTGGTGGCGCCGAGATGCACGTAGCGCTCGGCCTCGGCGTCGCCAGCCGCCACCTGGCGGCCCAGCGCCTTGACCAGCGGGATCGCCGAGTTGCCGGCAGTGGCGACCGCCTCGGCCAGCGACAGCGGGTCGTACAGTTCGGCGCGGCAGGCCGACTCGATCGGCGCCACCGCCGTCGCGGGAACCACCCCGGTGCGCGCCTCGGCGCGAGCCAGGGCGGCCTCGAAGTCGAGCATGCCTTGCAGGCGGCCGCGGTCGGAGAACACCGCGCGCATCGGCGCCGCCGTGAAATAGGCATCGAACAACTGGTTGGCGGGTACGTCGCTCATCGGTTTTCCTTTTCCCGGCCCGTCAGGGCTCGTCGTTCAGGTAGCTGACCTTGCGCAGGTCCGGCAGGCTCACGCAGACCAGCAGCGCCAGCAGGCACATGGCTGAAACATACCAGTAGAAGACGTTCTCCATCCCTACCGACTTCAGCCCCAGGGCGACGTACTCGGCCGAGCCGCCGAAGATCGCGTTGCCCACCGCGTAGGACACTCCGACGCCGAGGGCGCGCACCTCCGGCGGGAACATCTCGGCCTTGATCAGGCCGCTGATGGAGGTGTACAGGCTGACGATGGCCAGCGCCAGGATGATCAGGAAGAAGGCCACGTAGGGACTGCTCACGGTCTTCAGCGCGAGCAGGATCGGCAAGGTGCAGAGCGTGCCCAGGGTGCCGAACCAGAGCATCGAGGTCTTGCGCCCGATGCGATCGGAAAGCATGCCGAACAGTGGTTGCATCAGCATGTACGCCAGCAGGGCGAAGGTCATCACCGCGCTGGCGGTCTTGGCGCTCATCCCGGCGGTGTTGACCAGGTACTTCTGCATGTAGGTGGTGAAGGTGTAGAAGATCAGCGAGCCGCCGGCGGTGAAACCGAGCACGGTGAAGAAGGCCCGCTTGTGCTTGAACAGCTCGGCGAAGGTGCCGGATTCCTTGCGCTCCAGGGTCGACTTCGAAGCGGTCTCGTTCAGCGAGCGCCGCAACCAGAGGGCGATCACCGCGGTGATCGCGCCGATCACGAAGGGAATCCGCCAGCCCCAGGCACGCAGTTCGTCTTCGCTCAGCAACTGCTGCAGGATCACCACCACCAGCACCGCCAGCAACTGTCCGCCGATCAGGGTGACGTACTGGAACGAGGCGAAGAAGCCGCGCTGGCCCTTGAGCGCCACCTCGCTCATGTAGGTCGCGCTGGTGCCGTACTCGCCGCCCACCGACAGGCCCTGGAACATCCGCGCCAGCAACAGCAGCGCCGGCGCCAGGGTGCCGATGCTGGCGTAGGTGGGCATGCAGGCGATCGCCAGGGAGCCGGCGCACATCATCACCACCGAGATCAGCATGGCGGTCTTGCGCCCGTGCTTGTCGGCGATGCGGCCGAACATCCAGCCGCCGATGGGGCGCATGAGGAAGCCGGCAGCGAAGACCCCGGCGGTGTTCAGCAACTGCACCGTGGGGTTGTCGGAGGGGAAGAAGGCCGGTGCGAAGTAGATCGCGCAGAAGGCGTAGACGTAGAAGTCGAACCATTCCACGAGGTTGCCGGAGGAGGCGCCGACGATAGCGAAGATGCGCTTGCGGCGTTCTTCGTTGCTGTACTGGTGAACAGGGGCAGTCATGCTGTTGTTCTCTCGACAGGGTCCGTTTCATCCTGACCGTGCGACGGAGCGTCCTGTTCCGCTGCACACGCGCCGCGCCGCCGCCGAAACATGGGCAGCGCCGCGCGACGCGCGCTCTTGATACCGGGCGGGCGACCCGGTTGTGCCAGTCAGACCCGCTCGATGGCCAGCGCCAGGCCTTGGCCGACGCCTACGCACATGGTCGCCAGGCCGCGCCGGCCGCCGCTCTTCTCAAGTTGATGGAGCGCGGTGAGGACCAGCCGCGCACCGCTCATCCCCAGCGGGTGGCCGAGGGCGATGGCACCGCCGTTCGGGTTGACCTTCTCACTGTCGTCGGCCACGCCCAGTTCGCGCAGGCAGGCCAGGCCCTGGCTGGCGAAGGCTTCGTTGAGTTCGATCACGTCGAAGGCGTCGATCGCCAGGTCCAGGCGCCGCAGCAGCTTGCGCACCGCCGGCACCGGGCCGATGCCCATGATCCGTGGGGCGACGCCGGCGCTGGCCATGCCCAGCACCCGCGCGCGCGGAGTCAGGCCGTGCTTCTCCACTGCCTCGGCGGAGGCCAGGACCAGCGCGGCGGCGCCGTCGTTGACCCCGGACGCGTTGCCGGCGGTGACGGTCTTCTCCGGCCCGTTGACCGGCTTGAGCCGGGCCAGCGCCTCCAGGGTGGTGTCGGGACGCGGATGCTCGTCGTGCTCGACCAGGGTGTCGCCCTTGCGCCCGCGAATCGTCACCGGGACGATTTCCTCGGCGAAGAAACCGGCCTCCTGCGCCCTGCCGGCGCGCTGCTGGCTGCGCAGGGCGAAGGCATCCTGGTCGGCACGCGACACGCGATAGTCGTCGGCGACGTTGTCGGCGGTCTGCGGCATCGGGTCGATGCCGTACTGCTCCTTCATCAGCGGATTGACGAAGCGCCAGCCGATGGTGGTGTCCTCGATCTTCTGGCCGCGCCCGAAGGCGCTATCGGCCTTGCCCATCACGTACGGCGCGCGCGACATCGACTCGACGCCGCCGGCGATGGCCAGCTCCATCTCGCCGCAGGCGATGGCGCGGAACGCCGTGCCGATGGCGTCCATCCCCGAGGCGCAGAGGCGGTTGAGGGTGACGCCGGGCACGCTCTCCGGCAAACCGGCCAGCAGCAGCGCCATGCGCGCCACGTTACGGTTGTCCTCGCCGGCCTGGTTGGCGCAGCCGAGGAACACCTCGTCCAACGCCGACCAGTCGACCCCCGGGTTGCGCTCGACCAGGGCCTTCAGCGGCACCGCCGCGAGGTCGTCGGCGCGCACCGCGGAAAGACTGCCGCCGAAACGGCCGATCGGCGTGCGCACGGCATCGCAGATGAATACCTCGCGGCTCATTCGTCGCTCCCCTTCTGTCCATGGGCGGCCGCGGTGCGCGCCTCGAGGTCGCGCAGCGCGGCGAGTTCGACCTCGCTCGGCGCGGGCGTCTCGGCGACCCGCTCGGCGAAGCGGATCGCCCAGCCGGTGGCCTCGACCACCTGCTCGCGGGTCACGCCCGGATGCAGCGAAGTGACCACGAACTCGTTGCTGCCGGCTTCCGGCTCCATGATGCACAGGTCGGTGATGATCGCCACCGGCCCCTTGCCCGGCAGGCCCAGGCGCTGGCGCGAGTCGCCGCCCTCGCCATGGCCGACCGAGGTGACGAAGGCCAGCTTGTCGACGAAGGTGCGGTGCGACTGCTTGAGGATGATCAGCACTTCCTTGGCGCTGCCGGCGATTTCCGGCGCGCCGCCGGCTCCCGGCAGGCGCACCTTGGGCTGGCGGTAGTCGCCGATCACGGTGGTGTTGATGTTGCCGAAGCGGTCGACCTGGGCCGCGCCGAGGAAGCCGACGTCGATCCGTCCGCCCTGCAGCCAGTAGCGGAAGATCTCGCCGGTGGGGACCACGGTATCGGCGGTCTCGGCCAACTCGCCGTCGCCGATGGACAGTGGCAGGACGCTGGGCTTGGCGCCGATCGGGCCGGACTCGTAGATCAGCACGACGTCCGGCGAGGAAGTCAGGCGCGCCAGGTTGGCGGCCTTCGACGGCAGGCCGATGCCGACGAAGCACACCGCGCCGTTGTGCAGGCGGCGGGCGGCGGCCACGGTCATCATCTCGTTGGTGCTGTAGCTGCTCATCGCTTGCCCTCCGCGAGCTTGGCCTGGAAGGCGCCGAAATCCTCGGTCCCCCGGATGTATTCGTCGATCCACGCGGTGAAGCTTTCGCGGTCGCGGGCGATCGGGTCCCAGTCCTGGTAGAAGCGGTTGTCGCGCTCGTAGTAGCCGTGGGCATAGGACGGATGCGCGCCGCCGGGCACCAGGCACACGGCGCTGAGCGCCCAGCTCGGCAGGACGCAGGCGTTCATCGGGGCGTCCAGTTCGTCGACGATCTCCTCGACGGTGACGATGCAGCGCTTCGCCGCCAGGGCCGCTTCCTTCTGCACGCCGAGGATGCCCCAGAGCAGCACGTTGCCCTTGCGGTCGGCCTTCTGCGCGTGGATCACGCTGACGTCCGGACGCACCGAGGGCACCGCCGCCAGCACTTCGCCGGTGAACGGGCAGGTGACGCTGCGGATCAGCGGGTTGACCTTCGGCAGGTCGGAGCCGGCGTAGGCGCGCAGCACCGCGAAGGGCAGCCCGGAGGCGCCGGCGACATAGGCGTTGGCGAGGTCGGCGTGGCTGTGTTCCTCGATCTCCAGCGGTTGCGGCCAGCCCTTCTCCACCGCGTCGCGCAGGCGGTGCAGCGAACCGACGCCGGGGTTGCCGCCCCAGGAGAACACCAGCTTCTTCGCGCAGCCTGCACCGATCAGCAGGTCGTAGACCAGGTCGGGAGTCATGCGGATCAGCGTCAGGTCTTTCCTGCCCTGGCGGATCAGCTCGTGGCCGGCGGCCGTCGGGATCAGGTGAGTGAAGCCTTCGAGGGCGACGCTGTCGCCATCGTGGACGAAGCGTCGCACCGCTTCGCGCAGGGAGAGGATTTCAGCCATCGGTCGGGTCTCGTCTTGTTGTGCGCTGCCTGGACGGCACGTGACGAGAACCTTACGCCGGGGTCCGAGGGCTCACAATCCGATAATCGATTAACAGTTCGATAATCGAACAGAACGTTAGCAAGCATCCGATCGACCGAAGCCGTCGCCTCATTCGTCGCTGTGGATCACCACCAGCAACTCCGCCTGGGTCTCCCCCAGGGAGCGGATGCGGTGCGGCTTCTGTGCGTTGAAATGCAGGGCGTCGCCGCGCTCGAGGATGATCCGCTGGTTCATGAAGTCGACCTCGACCTGACCCTCATGGACGAAGATGAACTCTTCACCGAGGTGCTCCTTGAACGTCGAGTGACTGAAATCGCGCGGCGGGTGGACGATGAACGGCAACAACGCACGGGCGCCGATCTGCTGCGCGAGGGAGGCGTAGGCCGGGCCGTCGTCGCCGCTGGACAGCGACTTGCGCTGGTCGCGACGAACGATGCTGTAGCCGTCGACACCGTCGCTTTCCTCGGAGAACAGCTCCTCCACCTGCACGTTCAAGGCCTTCGCCAGCTTCAGCGCGGCGGCAATGGACGGCGTGTTCAGCCCGCGCTCGACCTTGGACAGGTAGCTCTTGGTCAGGCCGGTCTTGTCGGCCAGGGTCTCCAGCGTGACCCCGAGTTTTTTTCTCAGCAATTTCAAGCGCATGGACATTGAGGACAGCCTTCTCCCGATGGCGGTGAAACTTTTCTCTTGCTAATGACACTTTGTGTCATATAACTTGATCCGTGTCATTTACAGCCGGGTCGTTGCGTGGCGCGCAACTGCCTGGCGTTTCCCCCGACTCGCTCCGTCAAAGGAACCTCGCATGGCTACGACACTGGAATTACCCAAGGATCAACTGATCCAGCACGCGCTGAAGCAGATGAAAAGCAGCCTCGGCGATAATACGTGGACTGACCGGCAAAAGCTGGCCCTGACCTGCCGGATTCTCTTCGAGGCCGGCCACGACTCCGGGCTCGCCGGGCAGATCACCTCGCGCGGCCCGGAGGCGGGGACCTACTACACCCAGCAACTGGGCCTGGGCTTCGACGAGATCAGCGCCGGCAACCTGCTGCTGGTCGACGAAGATCTCAACGTCCTCCACGGGCACGGCATGGCGAATCCGGCCAATCGCTTCCACAGCTGGGTCTATCGCGCCCGCCCGGACGTCAACTGCATCATCCACACCCACCCGCTGCACATCGCCGCGCTGTCGACCCTGGAAGTACCGCTACAGGTCTCGCACATGGACCTTTGCCCGCTATACGACGACTGCGCCTTCCTCAAGGACTGGCCGGGCGTGCCGGTAGGCAACGAGGAAGGCGAGATCATCTCCGCCGCCCTCGGCGACAAGCGCGCCATCCTGCTTTCCCACCACGGCCTGCTGGCCACCGGTGCGAGCATCGAGGAGGCCTGCGTGATCGCGGTGCTGCTCGAGCGCGCGGCGAAGATGCAGTTGCTGGCGATGGCCGCCGGGGAGATCAAGCCGATCCCGCCGGCCCTGGCGCGCGAGGCCCACGACTGGATCTCCACCCCGAAGCGCCACGGCGCCGCATTCAACTACTACGCCCGGCGCTGCCTGCCGCGCAACAGCGACTGCCTGAGCTGAACGACCTTTCCCACCAGGTCCGTCCTGGCATTTCCCACTCAATGTCACGGGTACATCCAATGTCCGCATCCATCCACGGCATCATCGGCTACACCATCACCCCCTTCGCCGCCGACGGCGGTCTCGACCTGCCGGCCCTCGGCCGCTCCATCGAGCGCCTGATCGACGGCGGCGTGCACGCCATCGCCCCGCTCGGCAGCACCGGCGAAGGCGCCTACCTGAGCGATCCGGAATGGGACGAGGTGGTCGACTTCACCCTGAAGACCGTCGCCCATCGCGTGCCGACCATCGTCAGCGTCTCCGACCTGACCACCGCCAAGACCGTGCGCCGCGCGCAGTTCGCCGAATCCCTCGGCGCCGAGGCGGTGATGGTCCTGCCGATCTCCTACTGGAAGCTCAACGAGGCGGAAGTGTTCCAGCACTACCGCGCGGTGGGCGAAGCCATCGGCGTGCCGGTGATGCTCTACAACAACCCGGGCACCAGCGGCATCGACATGTCGGTGGAACTGATCCTGCGCATCGTCCGCGAAGTGGACAACGTGACCATGGTCAAGGAGAGCACCGGCGACATCCAGCGCATGCACAAGCTGCGCCTGCTCGGCGAAGGCCGGGTGCCCTTCTACAACGGCTGCAACCCGCTGGCGCTGGAGGCCTTCGTGGCCGGCGCGAAAGGCTGGTGCAGCGCCGCGCCGAACCTGATCCCGACGCTCAACGGCCAGCTCTACCAGGCGGTGCTCGACGGCGACCTGGAGAAGGCCCGCACGCTGTTCTACCGGCAGTTGCCGCTGCTCGACTTCATCCTCCGCCGGGGCCTGCCGACCACCATCAAGGCCGGCCTGGGCCTCTCCGGCCTGGAGGTGGGGGCGCCGCGCCTTCCGGTGCAGGCGCTGGATACCGAGGGCTGTCGGTATCTGCAGGGGTTGTTGGAAGAGCTGCGCTGATCACCCCGTCAGCGCTTTGACCCGACGGGCCCGGACGACTTGGGGCCCGTCGTTTTTTTTGCCGACGCGCAGCGCGTTCAGCGCGCCGCCCAGGCATTGAAACGCTGTTCCAGCTCCTCGCCGTGGTCCACCCAGAACTCGGCATCCACCGCCCGCGCGCCTTCGAGGTTGGCCGGCGCGGTCGGCAGCGCCTCCTGCACCGTCTTCGGCAGCAACGCCAGGGTGCCCTTGTGTACCGGCCCGTAGGGGATCTGCTCGGAGAACACCTTCTGCGTCTGCGGCTGGCTGGCGAAGGCGATGAATTTCTCCGCCAGCGCCTTGTTCGGCGTGCCCTTCACTACCGCCCAGTACTCCGGATCGTAGAGACTGCCGGGCCAGACGATGGCCAGTTTCACCCCCTCCTTCTGCGCAGCGGCGATGCGCCCGTTGTAGGCCGCGCTCATCACCACGTCGCCGGCCGCCAGCCATTGCGGCGGCTGGGCGCCGGCCTCCCACCACTGGATGTTCGGCTTGAGCTGGTCGAGCTTGGCGAAGGCGCGGCTGACCCCCTCCGGGGTGGCGAGTACCTTGTAGAGGTCCTCCGCCTTCACCCCGTCGGCCAGCAACGCCACTTCCAGGGTGTACTTGGCGCCCTTGCGCAGGCCACGCTTGCCGGGGAACTCGCGGACGTTCCAGAAATCCGCCCAGGACTGCGGCGCCCTGGCCAGCTTCGTCGAGTCGTAGGCCATCACCATCGACCAGACGTAGGTGGCCACCCCGCACTCGCTGAAAGTGCCGGGGACGAACTGCGCGGGGTCGCCGAAACGCGCCGGGTCGAGGCGTTCGAACAGCCCCTCGTCGCAGCCGCGGAGCAGTTCGGGGCTCTCCACCTCGACCACGTCCCAGCTGACCTTGCCGACGTCGACCATGGCCTTCACCTTGGCCATTTCGCCGTTGTATTCGCCGGCGACCACCTGCCCGCCGCCGCTTCGCTCGAAGGGTTTGAAATAGGCCTGCTCCTGGGCGGCCTTGGTCGCGCCGCCGAAGGAGATCACCGTCAGGCTCTGGCTCTGCGCCTGGGCCGCCGCGGCGAACGCCAGGCCGAACAGGGACAACCGGGAAAACACGTGTGCGTACTGGTGCAAGGACTTGTACATGGAACACTCCCACAGCCGATTGGCATTGTTGTGATGTTGCTGAGGCAGTTGCCGGCCAGAGGCCGAAACGGTTCCGCGCGCGGTCGCCAGGCGCCGCGTCGTCGTTATGGGGGGACGCTCCGTGTCGCAGGCGACCCGGCCGAGGCCGGGCCACCGGGGCGCGTCAGAGCACGCCGATCTCGCGCGCGGTGCGATCCACCGCGATACGGGTCTTGTCGATCAGTTCGTCGATCTCGGCACGCCCGGCCACCAGCGCCGGGGCCATGATCATGCGGCCGAGGGTGGAGCGGATGATCACGCCCTCCTCGAAGCCGATGGTGCGGCAGCGCCAGGCCAGATCGTTCTCGTTGGCGAAGCGCTTGCGGGTCGCCTTGTCCTCGGCGAACTGCAGCGCGGCGACGAAGCCGGCGCCCTGGACCTCGCCGACCAGCGGATGGTCGCCGAAGACCTCGCGCAGGCAGCGTTGCAGGTAGGGACCGGTCTCCTCCCTGACCCGCGTGACCACGCCCTCGTCGCGCAGCGCCTTGAGGTTGGCGATGGCCACCGCCGCCGCCACCGGGTGGCCGGAATAGGTCAGGCCGTGGGCGAACACCCCGCCCTGCTCCACCAGCACCTCGGCGATGCGCTTGCCGAGTACCAGGCCGCCCATGGGGATGTAGCCGGACGTCAGGCCCTTGGCGATGGATAGGGTGTCCGGCTGGAAGCCGAAGTGTTCGTGGGCGAACCATTCGCCGGTGCGGCCGAAGCCGCCGATCACTTCGTCGGCGCACAGCAGCACGTCGTACTGCCGGCAGATGCGCTGGATCTCCGGCCAATAGCTTTGCGGCGGGAAGATCATGCCGCCGGCGCCCTGGAAGGGTTCGGCGACGAAGGCGGCGACGTTCTCCGCGCCCAGTTCGAGGATCTTCTCCTCCAGTTGCAGCGCCGCGCGGCGACCGAACTCGGCCGGGCTCAGCTCGCCGCCGTTGGCGTACCAGTAGGGTTCGTCGATGTGGGCGAAGTCCGGCAGCATGCCGCCCATCTCGTGCATGAACTTCATCCCGCCGAGCGCGGTGCTGCCCAGGGTCGAGCCGTGGTAGCCGTTCCAGCGGCCGATCATGATCTTCTTCTGCGGCTTGCCGAGGATCTGCCAGTAGCGCCGCACGGTACGGATCAGCACCTCGTTGGCCTCGGAGCCGGAGTTGGTGTAGATCGCGTGGCTGTAGTGGTCCGGCAGCAGGCTGAAGAGCATCTCGGAAAGCTCCACCACCGCCGGGTGGGTGGTGTGGAAGAACATGTTGTAGTACGGCAGTTGTTCCAGCTGGCGGCTGGCGGCGGCGGCGAGGTCCTGGCGGCCGTAGCCGAGGTTGGTGCACCAGAGGCCGGACATGCCGTCCAGGTAGCGCTTGCCGTCGTTGTCCCAGAGCTGCAGGCCATCGCCGCGGACCATCACCCGCGGGCCTTCGCGGTTCAGCGCCTTCTGGTCGAGGAAGGCGTGGATGTGGTGCGCGGCGTCCAGTTGCTGGTAGTCGCGGGTGTCGCGCTGCGGGTTGAGCTGAGCGGTCATCGTCTGTGTTCTCCTTGTTCCCTTGGCGCGTCAGGCCGAAGGGGATTGCAGGGGATCGAGGGCGACGGACTTGCCCTGGGCAGTCTCACCGGCCGTCTCGAGCGGTTCGGGTACGAAGAGGGGCTTGCGCATCACGCCCTTGATCCACACCACCGCCACCAGCGAGACCACGCCCAGCACCACGCCGGCGCTGGCGAAGATCCGTCCGGTCATTTCCGGGGTCGGCGAGACGTGGACCACCGCGTAGATCATCCCGGCGATGCCGAACAGTTGCGGCAGCGGGTAGAACGGCGTGCGGAACGGACGGGCGATGTGCGGATAGCGACGGCGCAGGGCCAGCACGTCGACGTGGGCGATGATGTAGGCCAGCAGCCAGGCCAGCGCGGCGGCGAGCAGCAGCAGGTTGATCGAGTCCGGGTCCTGGCCGAGGATCAGGATCGGCAGGCCGGTGATCGCGGCGACGAACAGCACCGCCACCCAGGGCGTGCGCGCCCGCCGGCTGAGCTGCTTGAATTGCGGGAAGGCCTGACCGTTCTGTGCCATCCCGTAGAGCATCCGCGGGATCGCCGCCAGCGACGAGTTGAGGGTGCTGCAGGTGGCGGTGATCGCGGCGATCACCAGGAACAGCTGGCCGTACTCGCCGAACACACGGTTGGCGAAGAGGAAGTGCGGCAGCGGGTCGCCGGCCAGTTCCGCCTGCGGGATGCACAGCAGCGCACCGAAGCAGTAGAGGGCGATGGTCAGGAAAATGATGCTCAGGCCGAGGATCATCGAACGCGGGATATTGCGCTCCGGACGCCGCGTCTCCTCCACCAGCGGGCAGACGAACTCGGCGCCGACGAAGCCCCACACGGCCATCGCGGTGAGCGCCAGGGCGCTTACCCCGAGCGGGTTCCAGCCGCTCGCCAGGGCGGTCTGCGCGGAAGCGTGGTCGCTGCTCACCGCACCCAGGCCGAGCACCAGCAGGACGATCATCATCAGCAGCGCCAGGGCGCTCTGCAGGCGCGCGAAGATGTCGATGCCGAGCAGGTTGAGCAGGGTGAACAGGCCGAGCACGCCGTAGGCCACCAGCATCGGCGGCAGCGCGCCGGGGTAGACCTTGCCGATGATCAGGTCGAGCAGCAGCAGTTCCGCCGAGAGGGCGAACATCGCCACCACCACGTAGCCGGAAAAGGTCGCCAGGATCGCCGGGAAATGCCCGATGGCCACCTCGGTGTAGCTGCTAAGGCTACCGGCGCGGGGAATCATCAGGGCCAGCTCGGAAAAGGAAAAGGCGTAGCTCAGCGCCAGCAGGTAGGCCACTCCCAGCGGCACGATGAAGCCCAGGCCGGCTGTCCCGGCGCCTTGCAGCATCAGTACCATCACGCCCTGGGAAACCACCAGGCCGATGGCCACCGCCAGCAGCGGTCCCAGCCCGAGCACGCGGCGCAGGGCCGGCTCACGCACGTTCGGCGTGTCGTTCATTCGATCGTCCTCTTGTTGTCGTTATCGGCATCGAGTCGTGTCGCGTCCGTCGCGTCTTCAGCGCAACTGGAACCAGGTCGTCTTCAACTGGGTGTACTTGTCGAAGGAATGCAGCGACAGGTCGCGACCGAAGCCGGACTGCTTGCCGCCGCCGAAAGGCACCGCGACGTCCAGCGCGTCCACGGTATTCACCGACACCGTTCCGGCATTCAAGCGCCGCGCCACCCGGTGCGCACGGTGCAGGTCGTCGCTCCACAGCGAGGCGGCGAGGCCGTAGCGGCTGTCGTTGGCCAGGCGGATGGCCTCGTCCTCGGAGTCGAAGGCGCTGATCGCCAGCACCGGACCGAAGATTTCCTCGCGGGCCAGCTGCATGTCCGGGCGTACGTCGCCGAACAGGGTCGGTTCGATGAAGTTGTCCGAACCGTTGATCGTCAACTGGCGACCACCGCCGAGCAGGGTCGCGCCCTCGCCTTGCGCCCGCTCGATGGCGGCGAGGATCCCGGCGGTCTGCCGGCGGTCGACGATGGCGCCGGCGCGACTGGCCGGGTCCAGCGGATCGCCCGGCTGCCAGTCGCGGGCCTTGGCCAGCAGGCGCTCGACGAACTCGTCGTGGATCGAACGCTCCACCAGCAAGCGCGAGTTCGCCGAACAGACCTCGCCCTGGTTGAAGAAGATGCCGAAGGCGGCCTTCTCCGCCGCCAGGTCGAGATCGCGGCAATCGGCGAACACCAGGTTCGGACTCTTGCCGCCGCACTCCAGCCAGACCTGCTTGAGGTTGGATTGCGCGGAATACTGCATGAAGTACTTGCCGACCTCGGTGGAGCCGGTGAACACCAGTGCGTCCACCTCCGGGTGCAGGCCGAGGGCCTTGCCGGCCTGCTCGCCGAGGCCCGGCACCACGTTCAGCACGCCTTCCGGCACCCCCGCCTCCAGGGCCAGCTCGGCCAGGCGCAGGGCGGAGAACGGCGACTGCTCGGCCGGCTTGAGCACCACCGAGTTGCCGGCGGCCAGGGCCGGGGCGAGCTTCCAGGCGGCCATGTCGAGCGGGAAGTTCCACGGCACCACCGCGCCGATCACCCCCAGCGGCACGCGGGTAATGGTGGCCAGGGCCTGCTGGGCGGTCGGCGCGACCTGGTCGTAGAGCTTGTCGAGGCTTTCCGCATACCAGGCGAAGACGTGGGCGGCGCCGGGCACATCGATGTTCCAGGCGTCCATCACCGGCTTGCCCATGTTCAGCGAGTCGAGCAGCGCCAGCTCTTCGCGATGGGCCAGCATCAGCTCGGCCAGGCGCAGCAGCACGCGCTTGCGCTCGACCGGGGCGAGACGCGCCCAGGGGCCTTCGTCGAAGGCGCGGCGGGCGGCGGCCACTGCCGCGTCGACGTCGGCCGCATCGCAGGCCGCGACCCGCGCCAGCAGGCGATTGCTCGCCGGATCGATGGCATCGAAGGTAGCGCCGCTGGCGGCCGGACGCTGGCGGCCGCCGATCAGGGCCTGGTCGATGAAGCGCTGTGTCGCGGCGCGCCGTTGCCAATCGCTGAGTTCGAACACCCCACCTTCTCCTTGTTATCTCGCCGGTCTGCGCCGGTCGTGGTTCTGCACGCATGGCCCGGACCGCCGGGAGGCGGACCGCTGTCCATGGGGTCGATGGGGAAGGATGGTCGCGCAAGCCGCGGCGAAGGAAAATTATTAAAAATGTCCTCGGGACATAAGAAAAAGCTGGCCAGGCGTGCCCCGGCAAAGTGCGTCGTGCTGGGTTATCGTGCAGGCGGGCAATCGTCGTCGCGGCCAGCGCCGCGACGCTCGGCAGCGGCCTGCAACTTGCTTGCAGCGCGGCGGACACAACAATCGAGGCGCGCACGCCCGGCCCGGGGAGGATGATGCGCCGATGAGGTCTTGCAGTGGCGTCCTATACCTTGCGGCAACTCAAGTATTTCGTGACCACCGTGGAATGCGGCAGCGTGGCCGAGGCCTCGCGCAAGCTGTACATCGCCCAGCCGTCGATCTCCACGGCGGTGAAGGGTCTGGAGGAAAGCTTCGGCGTGCAGCTGTTCATCCGCCACCACGCCCAGGGCGTGTCGCTGACCCCCGCCGGCGCGCGCTTCTACCGCAAGGCCCAGGAGCTGCTGCGGATGGCCCACGAGTTCGAGCAGAACGCCCTGGCCGACAACGACGTGATCGCCGGGCAGATCGACATCGGCTGCTTCGAGACGGTCGCCCCGCTCTACCTGCCGGGCCTGATCGCCGGCTTTCGCCAGGCCTATCCGGGGGTGGAGATCCGCATCCGCGACGGCGAGCAGCAGGAACTGGTGCAAGGCCTCACCTCGGGGCGCTTCGACCTGGCCTTCCTCTACGAGCACGACCTCGACTCGACCATCGAGACCGAGCCGCTGATGCCGCCGCAACGACCCCACGCGCTGCTCCCCGAAGGCCACCGCTTCGCCGGGCAGGCGCAAGTGTCGCTGCGCGACCTGTGCCTGGAACCGATGATCCTGCTCGACGTGCAGCCCAGCCGCACCTATTTCGTCAGCCTGTTCGAGGAACTCGGCCTGACGCCGAACATCGCCTTCAGCTCGCCGTCCATCGAGATGGTGCGCGGCATGGTCGGCCAGGGCTTCGGCTTCTCCCTGCTGGTCACCCGCCCGCATTCGGAATGCACCTACGACGGCAAGAAGGTGGTCATGGTCGACCTCGCCGAGCCGGTGTCCACCTCCGGGCTCGCCGCCGCCTGGCTGAAACGCGCGCAACTGACCAAGCCGGCACGATTGTTCGTCGACTACTGCCGGGAGCAACTGGGCAAGCTTGCCGAGCGCCGGCACTGACCCTCAGCTTTCCGACACTCCAAGAGGAACTTTCTTTCTGACAAAGACGAATCCGATGACTGTGGCAAAAAGCCTCCGTTGCTAGGGTGGCCGGCGCTCCGGACCACCCCGGTCCGGCAGGTCACCGGCAGCAAGGGCACCATCCGCTCCATCCGCTGAGTTCCGTTAGCCTATCGGCGGCTCAGGCTGCCGAAGCGGGATTCCATCCGGTCAGTGCAACTCCGCCTTCCCCAAGGCGTTTCCAGGCCGTCATGCTCCGCCACGCGCTAGGACATGACGGCCCTTTTTACCCCTCCCGCGCCGCCTCAGGCACAATCCCCCGACGCCACCGGCCAGGGGAACGCGAATGCTGATCGACGAAGAAATCACCCTCAAGAAGCTGGAAACCTTCCTCGCCTTCATGCGCACCGGCAACCTGGCGCGCGCGGCGGCGGAACTGGGCACCAGCAACGTCAGCGTGCACCGCGCCATCCACTCGCTGGAAAGCGCCCTGCGCTGCCCGCTGTTCAAGCACGAGGGACGCAACCTGACCCCGCTGGAAAGCGCCTACGTGCTCGAGGAGCGCGCGCAGAAGCTGGTCCAGGAGGTACTCGACACGGTGCGCCTGACCCGCGAGGCGGCCGGCTTCTCCGCCGAGCGCTTCAAGCTCGGCGCGCTCTATTCGCTGACGGTGAAGACCGTGCCGCAACTGATCATGGGCCTCAAGCTGCGACGCAGCGCGCTGAATATCGACCTGATCCTCGGCTCCAACGTCGACCTGTTCTACCAGCTGAAGAACATGGAGCTGGACGCCATCCTGGTGTCGCTCAACGACAGCGTCAGCGATCCCGACTGCGAGCACCTGCCGCTGTTCTCCGATGACATTTTCCTCGCCGTGCCGGTGGACTCGCCCTACGCCAGGCTCGCCGAGATCGATCTCAGCACCCTGCGCGACACGCCCTTCGTCACGCTCACCCAGGGCTTCGCCACCCATCAGGACGGCACCCGGGTGTTCCAGCAGGCCGGCTTCGAACCGCAGATCGCGATGCAGGTGAACGACATCTTCACCCTCCTCAGCATGGTCAGCTCGGGGGTCGGCCATGCGCTGCTGCCCAAACGCATCGAGGCGGTCTACGAGAACCGCGTGCGGCTGATCCCGCTGCAACCGCGCTATCGCCTGCAGCAGCACATCGGCGTGGTGTTCCTCAAGGCCAAGGAGCGCGACCCGAACCTGCTGGCGTTGCTCGCGGAGTGCCGGATGTACAGCCTGCGCCTGGAGCAGGAGGCGGCGGGATAGCGGACGGAAGTCCACATTGCCGCTGGCCCGCTGACCTCTCCCCAACCCTCGCCCTTCAGGGAGAGGGTGCCCGGACCAGCCCGCTCACCCAACCAGGCCGCGCACGCTGAAATACAGCAGCGACGGCCCCAGCAGGCAACCGATGGCGGTATAGAACGCCGCGGTCAGGCAACCGTAGGGCACCAGCTTCGGGTCGGTGGCGGCGAGGCCGCCGGCGACGCCGCTGGAGGTGCCCATGAGACCACCGAAGATCACCGCCGTACGTGGATTGTTCAGGCCGATGTAGGGCGCGACGAAAGGCGTCAGGACCATCACCAGGATCGCCTTCACCAACCCGGCGGCGATGCTCAGCGCCATCACCTCGGAGCTGGCCCCCAGGGCGGCGCCGGTCACCGGTCCGACGATGTAGGTGACCGCGCCGGCGCCGATGGTGGTCAGGCTGACCGCATCGGTGTAGCCGAAGGCCATGGCCACCGCGACCCCGGCGACGAACGACGAACCGACCCCGAGGAACAGCGACACCACCCCGGAAACCCCTGCCCGACGCAGTTCCTCGACATTCACCCCGAAGGCCGTGGCGACGATGGCGAAGTCGCGCAGCATGGCGCCGCCCAGCAGGCCGATACCGGACATCAGGGGCACGTCCACCAATCCTTTCTGCCCGCCGGTGGCGACGCCGCCGACATAGGACAGCACCAGGCCGAGGAAGATCGCGATCGCCGAGCCGTGCAGGCGCCCGCGGGTGAGGCGCGCCGACAACCAGTAGGACACCGCCATGGTCACGCCGATGATGGCGAAGCCGCTGATCAGGCCGTAGCCATTGATGACTTTGTTCAGGGACTCGAACATGGCGCTCACCCCTGCACGCTGGTGCGCGGTTTCAACGGCGGGGCGCCTTCGGCTTTCTTCCGGCCGAAGCGGTCGAGCAGCGGGACCAGGGCGAAGGCCACGGCGACCGCGGCGATGCCGGCGAGGATAGCGGCCGGCCCGCCGCTCAGCGCGCCGAGGACATTCTGCTGGGCGGCCATGGCGACCACGATGGGAATGTAGACCGCGCTCCAGAACTCCACGCCCTGCTCGGTCTTCGCCGAGAGCAGGCCACGCTTGCCCAGGTAGCTGCCGACGAAGATCAGCAGCAGCATGGCGATGCCGACGCCACCGACGTTGGCCGGCACGCCGAGCAGCACGCCAAGGATCTCGCCGATGAACAGCCCGGCGAGGGTACACAGAGACAGCAGTGCGACACCGTAGATAATCATTATTGTTGTCCTCGGTTGCGGATCGATGTTGTTGTTTTTATGCCTCGAACGAACGCTTATCGGGTTCTCTTTTCCTCCTCGCGCAACAGCGCGTCCAGGGTATCCGCCCGGGAGCCTTCGAAGGCCGGCGTGGCGCAGCCGAACAGAGGCCGCGCCAGCCCGCTGAGGATCCGTCCCGGCGGCAGCTCGAGATGCAGGCGGGCACCGCGCTCGTAGGCGCTGCGCAATGTCGCCAGCCACTCGACGCGGCGCGCCATGTTGCCGGCGAGATCGTCGGCCAGCGCGGCAGGTTCGGCGACCAGGCGCGCCCGGCTGCTGCTCAGGTAGGGCACGCGCGGCCGACGCAGGCGGATACCGGCGAAAGCTTCGGCCAGGCGCGCGGCCGGTTCGTCGAGCAGCGCACAGTGCGACGGTACGCTCACCGCCAGGCGCTTCGCCGCGCTGGCGCCGGCGGCACGCGCGCGTTCGGCGAGGGCGGCCAGCGCCGCTTCGCTGCCGGCCACCACCAGTTGCCGCTCGGCGTTGACGTTGGCCAGGTAGAGCGGCGGGTGCTCGCGCCGCACCATCAGGATCAGCGCATCCAGTTGCGCCTGGTCGAGACCGAGGATGGCGCTCATCCCGTAGCCCTCGGGCCAGGCGGCCTGCATCAGTTCGCCGCGCAGCGCCACCAGACGCAGCGCGTCGTCGAAGTCCAACGCGCCGGCTACCACCGCCGCCGGATAGGCGCCGATGGACAGCCCGGCGACCAGCCCCGGCCGATGCCCGCGCGTCTCCAGCAGGCGGCTGGCGGCGACCCCGGCGATCAGCAGGCACAACTGCACCGCGCGGGTGCCGCGCAAGGCCTCGGCGCTCTCCAGTTCGGCCGGCGCCTGGCCGAGACAGTCCGCCGCCTGCTCCAGGCAGGCGCGCACCGGCGGTTCGTCGGGCAAGGCCGCGAGCATGCCGGGACGTTGGGCGCCCTGGCCGGGATAGGCGAACAGCACGCTCATGCCTCGACCTCCGCGACCCGCCAGGGGTCTTCCAGCAACAGCGGCGCCTCGCTGCCTTTCGCCAGCACCCGGGGCCGACCCTCGGCCCATTCGCGCAGGGCCACGCCGCCCGCCGGGGTCTGCAGTTGCAGGTCGATCCGGCAGGGACACTGCTCGAAGCGTTGCAGCAGGCGCAGCGCGTCATCGCGCGGGAACGGGCGCGGGGTGCGCAGCAGCAGGTCGAGGTCGCTGTCCGGATGCAGCACGGCGACCCCGCTGGCCAGCTCGAAACCGGCGCCGCCGGTCACGCCCCAGGCCAGTCCCAGCGCGTTCAGCGGCGCACGCAGGTCGCGCAAGGCACGCCAGGCCGGCAGATCGCGCAGCATCGCCGGCTCGCGCTGGCCCAGCGCTTCCGGGCGCAAGCGCCGGGTGATTGTCGCCAACGGCATCCAGCCGGCCCAGCGCTGCTCCCGCGCCAGGCCGCGCACGCCGATGGCCACCCGCGCAGGATCTGCCGGCGCACGGCGCACCACCACCGGCCAGCCGGCCTTCAGTGCCGCGCAGACCCAGGCCGGAGCATTCTCCGGCAAATGCGCCGGCGCCATGCCCAGGAGCAAGTCATGGGGTTCCGGCCCTGCCCTGCGACGCATCGGATCAGGAGCGAGCCGTCGCCGGCTGGAGCCCAGCTGTGAGCTGTTCGCGATGACCACGGCTCGCTCCTGAATTCACCACTGCTCGCGCAGCAGCCGGCGCACCCGCGCCGACGCCTCGCGGTTGGCCGCGCCGAGGCGGCCGCCGAGGTCGCGCGGGCCGCCGAGGATATCGGCCAGGGCCTCGCCCAGGCAGGTGCGGACCCGCACCAGGTCCGCCGTCGACGGCACCTCGACGGTCTCCACCGGAAGGGTCCTCCAGAGCAGGCCGAGCGACGCGTAGCTGTCGATGTCGTAGGCCATCGGCGGCACCTTCGCCGCCAACGCCTCCAGTTCCTCGACGCTGCGCAGGGTGATCCGCGCGGCGGCGGCCTTGCCCATGGCGTGGACCATCACCCCCGGATCGTGCAAGGCGATCAGGCGGTTGGCCTGGTAGCCGTGGGCGAGGAACGCGCCGGACATCGCCTTGCCCACCAGCAGGCCAATCAGCGGATGCCCGGCGAGTCGGGCGCGGGCGTAGGCATCCACCGCCCCGGCCAGCGCCTGGTGGATACCCAGGGCCTCCTCGCGGCGGCCGTAGGCCTGGCTCGGCACGTCGACGATGGCCAGCAGCGCGCGCTTGCGTGGCGCCTCGCGGTCGGCCTCCAGCGCCTCGTCGACGGCGGCGGCCAGGCCCCAGCCCTCGAGCAGCCCGACCTCGCCCTGGCGAGCGCGCGGGAACGGATTGTCGGGATCGGGCACGACGGCCAGGAAACGCACCGGGTAGCCGTCCAGCTCGGCATCGGCGACGCGCAACGAAGCAGGATCGCCGGGACGCGGCGCGAGGCTACCGGCCAGCGCCTGGAACCAGGCCAGGCCACGGGAAGCGAACGGTTGGCTCATGTTGCATCTCCTTGGCCCAGCCCCTGGTACAGCCGGCGCACGCCGGCGGCATCCGGTTGCTCGGCGGTATCGAGGTCGCCCAGCCGCCGCAGGTAATCCTCGGCGCGGCGGCAGCGCGGCCGTGCCGGCAGGCCCTTGGCGAAATACGCGAGTACCGAGGTGCGTACCTCATCGAGGTCGTCGGCCAGGTAGGCGTCGGCGAGACCGCTGGCGAAGCGCTGCTCGCCGCCGGTGAGGCTCCAGATGAACGGCCGGTCGCGCGAGTCGTATTCAGCGATGCCGGCCTCCTGTTCGATCACCTGCGGACCGTTCAAGCCGAGGCGCGCCTCGCGGGTCACCAGCACGTAGCTGCACAGCCCGGCGGCGATGGACATGCCGCCGAAGCAGCCGACCGGCCCGGCAATCACCGCCACCACCGGCTGGTAGCGCTGCAGATCGACGATGGCCGCCTGGATCTCGGCGATCGCCGCCAGTCCGAGGTTGGCTTCCTGCAGGCGCACGCCACCGGTTTCCAGCAACAGCAGGGCCCGGGTCGGAACGCCGTTGCGATTGTCCTCGGCGGCCAGCTCCAGCGCGCCGGCGATCTTCGCTCCGCTGACTTCGCCAAGGCTGCCGCCCTGGAAAGCACCTTCGATGGCGGCGAGCACCGCCGGCTGGCCGTCGAGGAGGCCACGGGCGACCACTACCCCATCGTCGGCCTGGGGCACGATGCCCTGTCGTTCCAGCCAGGGCGACTGCACGCCGGCGAAGGGATCGAGCA
Source organism: Pseudomonas sp. KBN12P06040 (assembly GCF_037574965.1). Lineage (NCBI taxonomy): Bacteria > Pseudomonadati > Pseudomonadota > Gammaproteobacteria > Pseudomonadales > Pseudomonadaceae > Pseudomonas > Pseudomonas sp. KBN12P06040. The sequence goes on along the minus strand of NZ_JBBELS010000001.1, from coordinate 275,464 downwards.
ACTCCCGGAAGCTGCCCGCGTCAAGCAGGGCACGGGCGCGTTGGCGCGCTCCCAGTTCGGTGAAGCTGCGCAGCGCCAGCAGGCGGGCGACGTCAGTCATGGCCAGCCTCCTCCAGTGCCTGCTCCAGGCGCAGGCGGACCACCCCGGGAGTGGCGCCGAAATCGTGGATGCGGATCGACGCGGCCGGCGCCGTGGACGCCGCGAAGACCCGCGCGAAGAGTTGTTGCCAGCGCGGGCCGCTGCCGTTTACCGAGGTCACCACCTGGATGCTCAGCGCGCCTCCGGCGGCCGGCTCGAGCAGCACCTCCAGGTCGCCGGAGCCGACGCAGCCGGCCAGGGCGCGACCGCGCGCCGGAGCGCCGGCGGGAAATTCGAAGGTCAGGGTTTCCATCTCAGAGACTCCCAGCCCACCCACCGGACACGGCGGGCAGGCGATCGAGGAAAAGACAGGCGGCCAGCAGGTCGGCGGCGCCGCCGGGCGAAGCGTTCAGCGCCAGCAGGCGGCGGTCCAGCTCGCACAGGCGGCGACGCCCGGCGAGACTGGCGCTGCCGCCGGCGGCGAGCACCGCGCGGGCGCCATCCTGCATCACGGCGAGGCCGACGCGGCCGGCGCGGTGCAGCACGCAGGTATCGTCGAGGACGCTCATGATCGCCAGCAGCGCATCGAGCCTGGCGTTCTGCTCGCCAGCGCCGCCTTCGCGGCTGCGCCATAGCTGCGGCAGGCCGTGGCGCACTGCGCGGGGGAAGCCGAGACGCGCCTCCTCGCGGGCGCCGCCGACGCCGTAGCGCCGACGGACGCGCTCGCCGTGGCTGTCGCCGATGGCGGCCGCCGGATCGTCGAGCAGGGCGATGCGTCCTGCGCGCGCGGCCACTTCGCCGGCCTGCGTGCGGCGCGGTTCGAGAGCGGCGGCCGCGACCAGCAGGCCGAGCGCCCAGATCGCTCCGCGATGGGTGTTCACGCCTTCGGTGGTACGCAGCATCGCCGCCTCGCCGTCGCGCCCCAGTTGGCCAAGGACGCCGCGCAGGCGCGCATCGATGCGCCCATGCCGCTGGGCGGCGTCGGCCATTTCCTTGAAACACGGCCACAGGCTCAGCGCCGAGGCCTGCATCAGGCCCAGGTGCAGGTCGGCATGCGCGCCATTGCCGCGGCGGTCCACCAGGGCCGGCTTGGGCGACAGTTCGGCTTCGTCGATGAGGGCGTCCACCGCCAGGTCGGCCAGGCATTCGCCGAGGTCGGCGCACGGCGTCGCCGCGAGGTTCGCGATGGCGTTCATCACCAGCTCCTGAAACGCGCCGGCGGCTGGTACAGCCCGCCGGACCACTCGACCAGCTCGGCGATGCTCTTCGCCGCCAGCAGCTCGCGCGAGGCGTCGGTGCGGCGGATGCCGAGGTCCTCGGGCAGCGCGATCAGCCCTTCGCGGCGCATCCGCTGGGTCTCGCGCGGATCGTGGCGCAGGCCGATCGGACTGATCCCCGCCACCGCCGCGATCATCGCCTGGCGTTCCTCCAGGGAGCGCGCCTTGTACAGGTAGGCGATGCCTTCCTCGGTGAGCACATGGGTGACGTCGTCGCCATAGATCATCACCGGCGCCAGCGGCATGCCGGTCTGGCGCGCCACCTCCAGCGCGTCGAGACGCTCGACGAAGGTCGGCTTGCCGCCGTCCTGGAAGGTCTCGACCATCTGCACCACCAGCTTCCTGCCGCGCTCCAGCAAGGCCTCGGGTTCGCCCCGCATGTCCAGCCAGGCCGGCGTCGAGTGGCGCCGGCCGCGCGGGTCGTGGCCCATGTTCGGGGCGCCGCCGAAGCCGGCCAGGCGTCCGCGGGTGACGGTGGAGGAATGGCCGTCGCCGTCGACCTGGAGGGTAGCGCCGATGAACAGGTCGACGGCGTATTGTCCTGCCAGTTGGCAGAACATCCGATTGGAACGCAGCGAGCCGTCGCGACCGGTGAAGAACACGTCGGGACGCTGGGCGATGTAGCCCTCCATGCCCAGCTCGGTGCCGAAGCAGTGCACGCTCTCGACCCAGCCGCTCTCGATGGCGGGGATAAGGGTCGGGTGCGGGTTGAGGGTCCAGTGTCGGCAGATCTTGCCCTTCAGGCCGAGGGACTCGCCGTAGGTCGGCAGGATCAGCTCGATGGCCGCGGTGTTGAAGCCGATGCCGTGGTTCAGCGACTGCACGTTGTGCCGCTGGTAGATGCCGCGGATCGCCATCATCGCCATCAGCACGTGGACCGGCTTGATGTGGCGCGGGTCGCGGGTGAACAGCGGCTCGATGTAGAACGGCTGGTCGGCCTCGACCACGAAGTCCACCCAGGACGCCGGGATGTCCACTCGCGGCAGGTCGCGCGGGTCGTCGACGATACGGTTGACCTGGACGATGACGATGCCGTCGCTGAACGCGGTGGGCTCCACCAGCGCCGGGGTGTCTTCGGTGCTCGGCCCGGTGTACACGTTGCCTTCGCGGTCGGCGACGAAACCGGCGACCAGTGCGACGTTGGGGATCAGGTCGACCACCAGCCGCGCGTACAGCTCGATGTAGGTGTGGATCGCGCCGATCTCCAGCAGGCCGTCTTCGAGCAACTGGCCGATGCGCAGGCTCTGCGGGCCGGAGAAGGAGAAGTCGAGCTTGCGCGCGATGCCCAGTTCGAACAGGTCGAGATGCTCCGGACGACCGACGCTGGGCATGATCATGTGCAGGTCGTGCAGCTTGCCGGGATCGACCCGCGCCAGCGAACGGGAGAGGAAGTCCGCCTGCTTCTGGTTGTTGCCTTCCAGCACCACCCGATCGCCCGGCGCGATCAGCGCCTCCAGCGCGGCGACCAGGCGTTCGCGCGGCAGCACCGCGCCGTCGGCCAGGCCGCGCACGCGCTCGAGGCGCCGCTGCTTTTCCTGGCGGCGCCGCGACCACTGCGGCGGGGGAGAGATCGGTGTCGTCATGTCGGCTCCAGGTTTCACGCTGTCGTGAGGAGCCACGTTAGGCAGGCCGCCAGGCCTGTTCAATCAAGCCGGGCGACGAACCGTTACGCCAAGGTTAACGATCTGAAGGATCAGGCGCGGCGACGAGCCTGGCTGTCGATCAGGTACTGCAAGCGAAACAGGTGACGGTAGCCGGCCTCCCAGGCGCCGTGGCCGGACTTCACGTTGATGTGCCCGGCCTCGGGCAGGATCACCGTCTCCGCGCCCCAGGCGCGGGCCAGGTGCATGGCGCGCTGCGGGCTGCAGGCCTGGTCGTTGTCGGAACCCACCAGCACGCTGGGGAACGGCAACGGCTCGCGGCTGATCGGCGCGAAGTTGCGCAGCGCCTCGGCGCAGCTCTCGCGCTCGACGTCGGCCGGCGCCACCAGCAGGGCGCCGCGTACCTGGTCGCGCACCCGGCGCTCGGCCTGGGCCGCCCACAGCGCCACTGTCACACAACCCAGGCTGTGCGCGATCAGCACCACCGGCCCGGGCTGGCGGCGGATCTCGGCGTCCAGCTCGGCGATCCAGTCGGCGCGCAGCGGGGTGATCCAGTCCTGTTGCTCGACCCGTGAGGCATTGGGCAGCGCGCGCTGCCAGTGACTTTGCCAATGGGCGTCTTCCGAGCCGTACCAACCGGGCACCAACACATAACGGACGCGTTCGCTGTGCATGGAGATCCCTCCAGAAAAATTCATCACCAGGGAAGTGTAAGGGCGCAGCCTTTTTTCTCTAAGGAATAAAAAGCAATTTTAATATTCTATTAATACATATATGCCAATCGAGTTGATCCAGCGCAAGCCGAAGCCACTTTTCCGCGGCAACGCCTGGGCGGCGCATGCCATCGGCGGTATACCTGAGCGCAGGCATCAGGTATCGGGACAGGATCATGGCCAAGAAATTTCCCCTCCATCCCAGCCATCCGGAGCGCATCTGCTGGGGTTGCGACCGCTATTGTTCGGCGGAATCGATGGGCTGCGGCAACGGCGCCAGCCGCACCCAGCATCCCAGCGAACTGTTCGGCGAGGACTGGGCCGGTGAATGGGAAGTCGAAGGAACGGAGGACGCCAAGGAGCAGGAGGCGCCGGCACGCCAGGCCTGAGCGCCCAGGCGTGGGACGTGCGAGCGCCGGACAGGGTGCGCGACGCATTCGCGAGCCCGGCCTCGGCGGACACGCCCGAGGAGCGTCCATCCGGAATAAAAAAGACCGCTCTCCCCTGCCCGGATCGGAGCGGTCGAAACCGTTGCCCGCCCGGCCTGCGCCGGACGGCGTGGATTCGCTTCAGCGTGCGGTGATCACCGCCAGCCTGGTGATCCCGGCGCGCTCGATGGAAGCCATGGCCTTCGCCACCTGGCCGTAGTTCACCCCTTCGTCGGCCTGCAACTGCACGCGGACCTCGGCGTCCTTCGCCTTGGCCGCGGCCAGGTTGCTCTCCAGCAGCTCCGGCTGGATCTCGTCCTTGTTGACGAACAGCTTGCCGGCGCCATCGATGCTCACCACCAGGGGATCCTTCTGCTCCGGCGGGGCCACCGATTCGGTCTTCGGCAGGTTGATCGGGATCGAGTTGGTCAGCAGCGGCGCGGTGACGATGAACACCACCAGCAGCACCAGCATCACGTCGACCAGCGGGGTGACGTTGATTTCGGAAAGGACTTCGTCGCTGTCCTGGGTCGAGAAGGCCATGTCAGGACGCCTCCTTCACGTTGCGCGAGGGGTTGCCGGCCTGGCGCGCGGCGGAGGGATGGACGATGACGCGGAACGCGCTCTTCTGCGCCAGGCTGTAGAAGTCGTGGGCGAAGTCGTCGAGGTCGGCGGCGGTCAGCTTCAGGCGCCGCAGGAAGTAGTTGTAGACCAGCACCGCCGGCACCGCGACGGCGATTCCCACGCCGGTGGCGATCAGCGCGCTGCCGATCGGCCCGGCCACGGTCTCCAGGCTCGCCGAGCCGGCCGCGCTGATCCCCTTGAGCGCCTCCATGATGCCCCAGACGGTGCCGAACAGACCGATGAAGGGCGAGGTCGAGCCGATCGAGGCGAGCACCGCCAGGCCCGACTCCAGGGAACGCCGCTCGCGCTGGATCTGCTGGCGCAGGGCGCGTTCGAGACGGTCCTGGTGGTTGATCGACTGGGCCAGGTCGGGCTGGCCGTTGTCCTGCACCTGGATCGCGGCGAAGCCGGCCTGGGCCACGCGGGCGCCGGCGCCCTGCTTGTCCTGCGCCTGCTCGCCGGCGGAGTCGAGGCTGGTGGCGCTCCAGAACTGCTTCTGGAACTGGCGGTCCTGGCGCTTCTGCCGGGCGAACTGCACGCCCTTGACCAGGGCCAGGCCCCAGGTGACCACGGAAAAGCCGACCAGCAGCCAGATGACGGCGCCTTCGACGGATTCGAGCGGGGTGGTTAACAGACTCATGACGGATGCTCCTCGTGACGCTGCAGATTCAGTTCAACTTGAAATCGATCGGTACGCTGACCCAGCCGTCCTCGGCCTTGTCGCCGCGCTTGGCGGGAACGAAGGACCAGCGCTTGACCGCTTTCACCGCGGCCTGGTCGAGGGCTTCTCGTCCGCTCGACTTCTGCACCTGGATCTCGCTCGGACTGCCGCTGGCGAGGACATGCACCCGCAACAGCACGGTGCCCTCCCAGCCGCGGCGCATGGCCAGGGCGGGGTATTCCGGCGCCGGGTTGTGCAGGTAGCCGGCGTTCGCCGACGGCGGCGTCAACGGCGCCGGAGCAGCGACCGGCACCGGCGGGGCGGGTGGCGCGGCGGGTTGCGGCGGCGCGGGCGGAGCCGGCTCGACGGCCTTCGGCGCCGGCTTCGGCCGGGGTTGCGGCTTGGGCTTGGGTTTCGGCTTGGGCACCGGCTTCGGCGGCGGCGGCTTCACCGCGTTCTCGTCGACCACCGGCGGTGGCGGTTCCTCGACCACTGGCGGCAACGGCTCGGGCGGCGGCGGTTCCACCACCGGCGGCGCCGGGGCGGTGAACTCGATGGTCATCGGCGGCACCTGTGGCGGCACCTCGGGCAGCGCCGGGGTTCTCTGCTGGCTCAGCCAATGGATCACCGCTCCGTGCAGGGTCAGGGCGAACAGGACCAGCAGGATCGTCTCGCGCCGGCTGAGCACCCGACCCTGTGTCGGGTTGTGGCGAACCAGGTGCAACGCCTGGCGAACCGGCCGACCGAGCGCCACCAGGTCGCCGCCGGGCGTCTCGCGCCAGGGCTGCGTGCGGGCATCGACGGGCTGGGGGGTTGCCATGGAAAAGCTCCTTGCACTGACGAACTCGATGGCCGCTCAGGTCCGTGCTGGAGTCCTAGCGGCGCAGGGAGTTGCATGATTGGCAAGGAGGCTTAGCGCCTGAAGTAATTATTTTTGTTATGGAAATAACTTCTGGAGCTATGGGTTTCGCCCATGTCGCCACAGGCCGCGTGGTTGGCGGGCTACAGCGATCCGACGAAAAATCCATGCCTTGCGGGCATGAAAAATATTCCTGAAAGGCTGGTGTTTTCGCCGTTGGAAGCGGCGGAGAACGCTGCGCGGGCAACCCGCGAAAACGAAAAACCCCGGCCTGGGCCGGGGTTCTGGTGGATTCAGCGGGGAATCACTCCACCGCCTTGACCATGTCTTCGATGACCTTCTTGGCGTCGCCGAACACCATCATGGTCTTGTCCAGGTAGAACAGCTCGTTGTCCAGGCCGGCGTAGCCGCTGGCCATGGAGCGCTTGTTGACGATCACGGTCTTGGCCTTGTAGGCCTCGAGGATCGGCATGCCGGCGATGGGCGACTTCGGATCGTTCTTCGCCGCCGGGTTGACCACGTCGTTGGCGCCGAGCACCAGGACCACGTCGGTCTGGCCGAACTCGGAGTTGATGTCCTCCATCTCGAACACCTGCTCGTAGGGCACCTCGGCCTCGGCCAGCAGCACGTTCATGTGCCCCGGCATGCGCCCGGCGACCGGGTGGATGGCGAACTTCACGGTGACCCCGCGGTGGGTCAGCTTCTCCGCCAGTTCCATCAGCGCGTGCTGGGCGCGGGCCACCGCCAGGCCGTAGCCGGGGACGATGATCACGCTGTCGGCGTTGGTCAGCAGGAACGAGGCATCGTCGGCCGAACCGGACTTCACCGGACGCTGCTCCTTGGAGCCCGCCGGGCCGCCGGCGTCGGCTTCGGCGCCGAAGCCGCCGAGGATGACGTTGAAGAACGAGCGGTTCATCGCCTTGCACATGATGTAGGAGAGGATCGCACCCGAGGAGCCGACCAGCGAGCCGGCGATGATCAGCATCGAGTTGTTCAGCGAGAAGCCGATCCCCGCCGCGGCCCAGCCGGAATAGGAGTTGAGCATCGACACCACCACCGGCATGTCGGCGCCGCCGATGGGGATGATGATCAGCACGCCGAGGACGAAGGCCAGCGCCAGCATCACGGCGAAGGCGGTGAGGTTGCCGGTGAACATGAACACCAGGCCCAGGCCGAGGGTCGCCAGGCCGAGCACCAGGTTCAGCAGGTGCTGCCCGGAGAACTGCACCGGGGTGCCCTGGAACAGGCGGAACTTGTACTTGCCGGAGAGCTTGCCGAAGGCGATCACCGAACCGGAGAAGGTGATGGCGCCGATGGCCGCGCCGAGGAACAGCTCCAGGCGGTTGCCGGTGGGAATGGTGTCGCCCAGGTGCGCGACGATCCCCAGCGACTGCGGCTCGACCACCGCGGCGATGGCGATGAACACCGCGGCCAGGCCGATCATGCTGTGCATGAAGGCGACCAGCTCGGGCATCTTGGTCATCTCGACGCGCTTGGCCATGATCGAGCCGGCGGTGCCGCCGACCAGCAGGCCGACGACGATGTAGCCGACGCCGGTGGTGGCGATCTCCGCGCCCAGCTTGAACACCAGGCCGACGGTGGTGGCCACGGCGATGGCCATGCCGACCATGCCGAAGAGGTTGCCGCGGCGCGAGGTGGTCGGGTGCGACAGGCCTTTCAGGGCCTGGATGAAGCAGACCGAGGCGATGAGGTACAGGAGGGTGACCAGGTTCATGCTCATCAGTGGCCCCCCGCCTTCGGCGCTTTCTTCTTGAACATTTCCAGCATGCGCCGGGTGACCAGGAAGCCACCGAACACATTGACCGCGGCCAGGGCCACGGCGAGGGTGCCCATGGCCTTGCCCAGCGGGGTCACGGTCAGGGCGGCGGCGAGCATGGCGCCGACGATGACGATCGCGGAAATCGCGTTGGTCACCGCCATCAGCGGGGTGTGCAAGGCAGGGGTGACGTTCCATACCACGTGGTAGCCGACGTACACGGCCAGCACGAAGATGATCAGGTTGTAGATCCCGTCAGAAATGATATCCATCGTTTTCACCGGTCTTCAGGGCGCAGGCGCGAGGCGTGCGCATTTATCGTTATCGAAGCTTCCCGACGCAGCGGCTCAGCCGTTCTTGCGCACCGCCTGGCCGTCGCGGCACATCAGGCAGGCGGCGACGATGTCGTCCTCGAGGTTCACGCTGAAGCCTTCGGCGTTCAGGGTGAGCTTGAGGAAGTCGAGGATGTTGCGCGCGTATAGCGCCGAGGCGTCCGCCGGTACCAGCGCGGCCAGGTTGCTGTGGCCGACGATGGTCACGCCGTGCCGGACCACGACCTGGTCGGCCTCGGTCAGCGGGCAGTTGCCGCCCTGGGCGGCGGCCAGGTCGATGACCACCGAGCCCGGCTTCATCTCCGCCACGGTCGCCTCGTGCAGCAGCGTCGGCGCCTTGCGGCCGGGGATCAGCGCGGTAGTGATGACGATGTCCGACTGCTTGGCGCGCTCGTGCACGGCCTTGGCCTGGCGCTCCATCCACGAGGCCGGCATCGGCCGCGCATAGCCGCCGACGCCTTCGGCGCACTCGCGCTCTTCGTCGGTCTCGTAGGGCACGTCGACGAACTTGGCGCCGAGCGACTCGATCTGCTCCTTCACCGCCGGACGCACGTCGGAAGCCTCGATCACCGCACCCAGGCGCTTGGCCGTGGCGATCGCCTGCAGGCCGGCGACGCCGGCGCCGAGGATCAGCACGCGGGCGGCCTTCACGGTGCCGGCGGCGGTCATCAGCATCGGCATGAAGCGCGGATAGTGGTTGGCGGCGAGCATCACCGCCTTGTAGCCGGCGATGTTGGCCTGCGAGGAGAGCACGTCCAGGCTCTGCGCCCGCGAGGTACGCGGCGCGGCCTCGAGGGCGAAGGCGGTGATGCCGCGCTCGGCCATGCGGGCGATGTTCTCGTTGTCGAAGGGGTTGAGCATGCCGACCAGCACGGCGCCGCTTTTCATCTGGGCCAGCTCGGCGGCGCTGGGCGCGACCACCTTCAGCACCAGGTCGGCGCCGAAGGCCTCGGCGGCGCTGCCGATCGTCGCGCCGGCGGCTTCATAGGCACTGTCCGGCTGGCTGGCGTTGACGCCGGCGCCGCTCTGGACGATCACCTGGTGGCCTTGGCCGATCAGCTTCTTGACGGTTTCCGGGGTGGCGGAAACCCGCGTCTCACCGGCATGGGTCTCGAGGGGGACACCGATCTGCACTCACGAATCTCCTGCGTGATTGTCGAGTAGTCCGGGGCACTGCGGATGGCGCACCGGCTGCGGAGGTCTAGCTCACATACCGCGATTCGCGAACGAACCTTGGCGCGGCATTGTGCAATCGAGCCGAAAAGCCTTCAACAAGTTCTGAAGGCATACGACAGAGAAACTACAAGTCATAAACCGACCAACAATTCCCGCCCATCGCCGCCGGGCGCGTCCTGACTGGCGTGCAGCCTATCCGGGGAAGCCCGCGCGAGAATATGACATCCCTGCCGTGAATGACCGGCTATCAGGTCAAGCCGCTACGGCTTCGACGGGAAAATATCCTGCCAGCGCCGCGGAATGCCGGGGTAATTAATGTTTTTAATACGCTGTATCAGCAATCCCTGATGCCTGGCCAAAGTAGCAAAGCAAAACTTTGACTACAAAGTCAGGATCGCCTTTCCATGGGCGCTGCAGGCCAGCTCGTTAGACCAAAGGCGAATTGCCCTATGGGCAGGATAGACGCGGAGAAATGGCAGAACTGCGACAGCATGTCGCAGTTCTGCTAGCTATTCGCCGGAACGGAAGGGGCTCGCCAGAGCGGTGCGCAGCGACCTACGCCGGTGGGCAACGGAGGAGCCGGCGCACGCTGGGGGACGCCGGTTCAGAACGGACGGCTGCCCGCCAGGCTGATGCGCTTCAGGCGCCGCCGCTCGCTGGCCGGGAAGGCGTTGCGCGCATGCAGCACGGCCTGGTTGTCCCACCAGACGATGTCGCCCACCGACCAGGCGTGGCTGTAGCTCAGTTCCGGGCGCGCCAGATGTTCGCGCAGGCGACCGATCAGCGCCTGGCCCCGCGCGGGGTCGTAGCCGGGAATCTCCACCTCGGTGTGGGCGCTGAGGAACAGTACGCGCCGGCCGCTTTCCGGGTGGGTGCGTACCAGCGGGTGCTCGCTGCCCTGGATCGGTTCGATGTCCGGCGTGCGGTAGGTGGCGAAACCGCCGCCGTAGCCGCCCTCGCGCAGGCGGATGAAGGGGTTGTAGTTGATCAGGCGCAGGCCATCGATCTCGCGCCGGGTCGCCTCGTCGAGGCTCTCGTAGGCGCGCGCCAGGTTGGTGAAGCGCGTCTCGCCGCCACTGGACGGCACCTCCAGCGCGTAGAGCAACGAGCCGGAGGACGGCACCGGCGTCCATTGGTGGTCGATGTGTGCCGGCAGGGCGAAGTTGCCCAGTTCGCCGTCGCCGGTGTTAGCCACCTTGACGATCTCCGGCACCTTGCCGTCGCCACCCGAGGACAGCACCGGGATGTCCGCCGGCGGCTGGAACACCGAGCCGAACAGGGTGGCGAAGCGCAAGTACTGCTCATCGTCGAGGTGCTGCTGGCGGAACACCAGGATGTGGTGCTCGCGCAGCGCCTGCTTGAGCGCCAGGACCTGCTCCGGCGCCAGCGGCCGGCGCGCATCGAGGCCACGGACTTCGGCGCCCAGCGGCGCCTCCAGGGGGGTGATGCGGAATGCCTCGGCGACCTCGGGTTCGGGTTGCCGGGCGGTGGCGGATTGGCTCATGTAAGGGGTCCTCGCGGGTTCGTTCTGCCTGTGGTCGCCCTCCCCGGCGAGGAGAGGGCCGGGTCCGTCATGCCTTCCGGATCGTCCGGCTGCGTTGCCCGTCGATGCCTACCGGCACGTCGCCGCCAAGGGTCACCCGGCGCACTACGCGCGGCTGGTCGCCGTAGTCGTCGATCGCGTAGTGCTGGGTCGCGCGGTTGTCCCAGATCGCCACGTCGCCGGCCTCCCAGCGCCAGCGCACGGTGTTCTCCAGGCGCGTGACGTGCCCCTGCAGCACCGCGAAGAGGTGCGCCGAGTCATGCTGCGAAAGACCCTTCAGGCGTTTCACGAAGTGGCCAAGGAGCAGCGTCCGCTCGCCGCTTTGCGGATGCACGCGGACCACCGGGTGCTCGGTCTCGTAGACGGTCGAGGTGAACACCTTGCGGTAGTTCTCCAACTGCTCCAGCGAGGCGCTGGGCTTGACCCCGGCGTAGTCGTACTCGTTGCTGTGCACCGCCCAAAGCCGGTCGGCCAGCTCGCGCAGCTCCGCCGGCAGGTCGGCGTAGGCGCTCGCCGTGTTGGCCCAGACGGTGTCGCCGCCGGACTCCGGGGCCACCACGCTGCGCAGAATCGAGGCCTTCGGGTAGGCCTCGACGAAGGTCACGTCGGTATGCCAGGAATTGGCCCGGCGGCCTTCGGCGCCATCCAGCTCGAGAAGGAAGCGGGTGCCTTCGCGGGACGGCACGGTGGGGTGGGCGACCGGTTCGCCGAGCAAGTGGGCGAAGGCCTCCTGGGTCTGGTCGTCGAGATGGCTCTGGTCCCGGAAGAAGATCACCTTGTGGCGTACCAGGGCGGCCTGGATCGCCTCGACGGTGGCGGCGTCCAGTTCGCCGGACAGGGTCACGCCGCGAATCTCCGCGCCGATCCGTCCGGCGACCGGCTGGATGTCGAGCCGTACCGGCGTGGCGAGGGCTTGTGCTGCATTGCTCATGTCATGTTCCTCATGCGTGGGGTACTGCGTGGGTGAAGGCTCAGAAGTCGTAGCGCAGCGATACGCCGAGCGTGCGCGGCTGCCCCACCGATGCGGTGTAGGAGCCGTTGATGCTGGCGAAGGCGCTCAGGTAGTAGTCCTTGTCGAAGGCGTTCTTCAGCCATACCGAGGTGTCCAGCTGGCCGTCGCCGAGATCGCTGCGCAGGCCGGCGGCGAGGTTCACCAGGGCGTAGCCGTCGATCTTCGAAAGGTCGGAGTTGTCCAGCGTGCCCTCGGCGGCGGAGCGGTAGGCGTAGCTGGCGCTGACGTAGGGTTGGAAGCGGTCGTCGAGGCGCCACTGGTATTCGCCATTGAGGTTGGCGATCCATTTCGAGGCGCCGACCACGCGCTGCCCGCTGAGGTCGCAACTGCTCGGCGCGCCGGGCCGGGTGCTGACTTCCGCAGGGCACGGGGCATCCTTGAACGACAGGTAGGTGACGTCGTTGTAGGAGCCGTTGAAGTTCAGGGTCAGGCCGCGCAACGGCAGCGCGGTGGCCTCGAACTCCAGGCCGCGCGAGCGCACGCTGCCGGCGTTGGCCAGCACCTGCACCAACTGCGTCGAGCCCGGCGCCTGGTACAGGGTGGTGGCCTGGTAGCCGTGGATGCCGGTCCAGAACAGGTTGGCGTTGAGCAGCAGGCGCCGGTCGAAGAGCGTGCTCTTCAGGCCCAGCTCGGCGTCGTTGGCGCGCTCCGGTCCGACCAGCAGCGAATCGGCGCCGGCGCTCGGCGCGCTGCCCACCGCCAGGTTGACCCCGCCGGACTTCTCGCCGTGGGACAGGCTGGCGTAGCCGAGCAGGTCGTCGCTGAACTGGTAGCTGAGGCTGAGCAACGCCGAAGGGGCGAAGTTGTACTGGCTGAGATCGCCGGAATCGTAGGCGCCGAGCTGGCCGTTGCGCACCGCCGCGCCGACCCCGCCGACCGCCGCGCCGCCCAGCGGAGCGAAGCGCTCGACCTTGGCGTTCTTCTCCTCGTAGGTACCGCGCAGGCCGGCGGTGAAGTCCAGGCGTTCGCTGAGGTGCCAGGTGCCCTGGGCGAACAGCGCGAAGCTGTCGGTCTCGATCTTGCCGTTGGCCTTCGAGTAGGTGTCGTTCAGCGCGCCGAGATTGGCGCCGAGCAGGTACAGGTCGGCCAGCGGTCCGTAGGAGGTGAAGGTCTTGTTGCCGAGGTTCTGCCTGAACGCGTAGGCGCCCACCACGTAGTCGAAGGCACCGCCGGTGGGCGAGGCCAGGCGGATCTCCTGGGAGAACTGCCGGTCGTGCACTTCCACCCCGGTGTCGTTGATCGCCGAGACGTTCAGTTGCTCGTCGTTGGCCGGGGTGAAGTGCCAGTAGCGGTAGGCGCTGATGGAGGTCAGGCGGTAGCCGCCGGCGAGGTTCCAGTTGGCCTCCAGCGAGCTGCCGCCCTGGTGCACGCTGACGTGCTGGCGGCCGTTGATGTTGACCTTCCTGCGCTGCGGATCGCGCAACGGCGAAGCGCCGACCAGCGCGTCGCGCTGCCAGAAACGCTCGGCGGCGCCGTAGACCACCATGCTGCCGTTGCTCGAATCCTCCTCGTTGTAGTCGGCGATCCAGCGCAGGCTGAAGTCCTCGTTCGGCTCGAACAGCAATTGCCCGCGCGCGCCCTGGCGCTCGCCGCCGTTGAGATAGTTGTCGTCGTGGATGTTCTTGATGTAGCCGTCGTCGCGGGTGCGATAGGCCGAGAGGCGTCCGGCGAGGGTTTCGCCGAGCGGCCCGGAAACCGTGCCGCGGCCCTGGAAGTAGCCGTCCTGCCCGCCGGAGACCTCGACGGTGCGCTCGGTAGTGAAGGTCGGCGCGCGGGTGCTGATGTTCAGCACCCCGGCGGTGGTGTTCTTGCCGAACAGAGTGCCCTGCGGACCGCGCAGCAGCTCCAGTTGCTCGATGTCCAGCAGGTCGAACACGGCCATTCCCGGACGTCCCAGGTAGACGTTGTCGAGGTAGATCCCGGCGCTGCCTTCCAGGCCGTCGCTGGCGGGGTTGTTGCCGATGCCGCGCACGGCGACGCTCGACTGCCGCGCATGGATGTAGGCGACATTGACGCTGGGCAGCACCTGCTGCAGGTCCTGCACCCGGGAGATGCGCTGGGCCTCGAGAGTCTCGCCACCGAGCACGGTGATCGGCGTCGGTACCTTCTGCGAATCCTCCTCGCGGCGACGCGCGGTGACGGTAACCTTGCCCAGGGCCGTATCGGCCTTGGCCGGTGCGCTGCCGGCCAGCGGCGGCGCCTCCTCGGCGGGCGCGGGAGCATCGGCGGCACTGGCCGGCAACGCACCGCCGAGGGCGAGCAGCAGGGCCAGGGCGTAGTCGGAGCCGCCGGGCGGCGTTCGGCGGAGCGGCAAGCGGTAGTGATACTTCATCGTGAATGTCCTCGGTTCCGGCACAGCCGGACGCAGGCAGCAGGCGGCCATGCCGCGCAAGGCAGCGATCTGGCGAAAGGTTCGAAGGGGGGCCGGCGGACGGCTCAGCCCCGGGCGACTGTCAGGGACGACAGCCGCCGGCGACGCGGAAGGGCATTCGGAACGGCGGAGGTGGCGCGGCAAAGGCACGGTGGACCATGTTCAGCTCCTGGGGTCTATCTATGCTTATTACTAAATCGCATATTTTTCTAATTTGTTCTTTGTTGACGGAATAAGAGCTTGCATTTAAAACCAGCACATCCCGAACGGCAAATGCCTTTGTCCAATATTTCCAATGCCGGTAAAGCATCATGGATCTGCGCCAACTGCGTTACTTCATCGCCCTCGCCGAACACCGCAGTTTCGTCCGCGCGGCGGACGCCATGGGCATCACCCAGCCGGCCTTCAGCCGCAGCATCCAGGGCCTGGAGCAGGAGCTTGGCTGCCAGTTGGTGGACCGTGGCAGCAAGGACCTGCGCCCGACGCCGGAAGGCCAGGTGGTGCTGCAACACGCGCTGAGCCTGGTGCAGGGGTCGGCCAACCTGATCCACGAGATCGCCCAGTTGAACAAGCTGGATGCCGGCGAGCTGCGCTTCGGCAGCGGGCCGGCGCCGGCCCAGCAACTGGTGCCGGACGCGGTGGCCGACTTCATCAACCGCCACCCGCGGGTGCAGATCAGCCTGGACGTGGACAACTGGGAAAAGCTCAGCCGCTCCCTGCTCCGCGAAGAGATCGAATTCTTCGTCGCCGACATCCGCGACTTCGAGGCCGACCCGAACTTCCAGACGCGCCCGCTGACCCCGCGCCGCGGCCAGTTCTTCTGCCGTCCGCAACATCCGCTGCTGGGCAAGGACAGCCTGTCCACCAACGACCTGTTCAACTACCCGCTGGCCTCGACCCTGATTCCCCCGGGCATCCGCAAGCTGCTGGCGAACCTCAGCGGCAAGATCGACTTCGCCGCCAACATCCGCTGCGAGAACATGCACGCGCTGATCCGCATCGTCCGCCAGACCGACGCCATCGGCATCGCCAGCGACGAGACCCTGCGCCCCTACCTGCAGCGCGGCGAACTGCAACCGCTACAGTGGCGCAACCTGCCGCAGAACCTGGATAGCCTCAGCGCCCGCTGCGGCATCATCAGCCGCAGCGGCTACCGGCTTTCGGCAGCGGCCAAGGCGATGATCGAGACGCTGGTGGAACTGGACCAGGCGCAACACGCGGCGGCCTGAGCCGCCGCGCGGTTTCCCTTCCTCTACTGGAGTTTCGGCAACCCCAGCGCGCCGCGCAGCTCCTCGCGCACCGCGGCGAAGTCGGCGCCCACCGCCGGATCGGCCAGCAGGCTCGCCACCAGCGCCGCGGCGGCGGTCTGCCCGCCTTCCAGGTCGCTGGGGAAGTGCACGCCGGCCAGCACCCGGCTCTGCGCATGCTCCTCGGCGCGGGCGAAGAACGCATCGTGATGCTCCGGCACCAGCATGCTCAGCAGCGAGGCCTTGAAGTAGCTGTCCATGGTGTGGCCGCTGGGATAGGACTCCCCCTCCGGCGGCGGCAGCACCGGCTTCACCTTCGGTGTCACTTCGTAGGGACGCGGGCGGGCGAAGTGCTTCTTCGCCGGCATCAGCACCTCGACCAGGTTTTCCTGGGCGCGGTTGAAGAAGCTCCGGGTCAGCGGCAGGCGTTCCTTGTCGAACGACGCGCCCAGCAGGTCGCCGGCGAAGGGGAAGACGTTGTCCTCCCACTGGTCGTGGGCGCGTACCCGGCGTACCTGTTCGGCGTGCGCAGGCGTTGCGCCTCCAGCACCGCGCCGAGATCGGCGACGGCCGCAGCCGAGTCCGCCGCCGGCGGCGGCGGGAGGTAGTCGGCCAGGCGCGGTGGGTGGGCCAGCGGATAGGGCGCGGCGGCGGTCTCCCCGAGACAAGACAGCGGTGCGAGCAGCGAAAGGCAGAGCAAGAGCGAAGGGCATAGGGTCTTGTTGTTCATGAAGCGTATTCCCTGAGGCGAGGTTGCATCGGGAGCCGAGGCTCCCACCCACGGCCGTTGCGGATGACGGCCGACGCCACACTCTCCGTCGGTGACTTCCGAAATGCTTGACCCGGCCTGCCGTTGCACATGCCAGCCCCTGCCAATGGCAGGCCCCGGCAAAAGCCGAGGCAGGGAAACACAAGCGGCCTGCGGAGCGACTTCCGAGACTGCGCCCACCTGGCACTCAGGTGGGAGAAAACAATAAATGCAAAATCTCAGACGCGCTGTATTCGCCGGCCTGGTCGCCGGCACGCTTTCCGAAGGGGCGGCCGCGACGGCCGGGGATGGGGGCTTCGTCGAGGACAGCGAACTGCAGTTCCTCGCCCGCACCTACTACTTCAACCGCGACTACCGCGACAGCCCGAACAACGCCGGGCGCAACCGCTTCAAGCCCAGGAGCGAGCGCAACGGCTACCGCGAGGAAACCACCCAGGGCCTGCGCCTCCAGTTCGCCTCCGGCTACACGCCGGGCAGCCTCGGCTTCGGCCTCGACGCCCATGCCATGCTCGGCCTGCAACTGGACAGCGGCGGCGGCCGCACCGGCACCGGCAACCTGCCGGTCGGCGCCGACGGCCATCCCGACCATCGCTACGGCAAGGTCGGCGGCGCCCTCAGGCTACGCCACGGCGAAACCCGCCTGAAGTACGGCCAGACCACCACCAGCGCGCCGGTGTTCGCCGCCAGCAGCAACCGCACGCTGGCCGGCATGGCCTACGGCCTGCTGCTGGAGGATCGCTCGTTCGACGGGCTGCTGCTCGAGGGCGGGCGCTTCACCGCCGCCTCCGGCCCCGGCGAATCCAAGGTCCGTGGCGACATCAGCACCGTCTACGGACGCCTCGGCGCCTATCCGGTGCGCCTCGACGCGGTCGGCTTCCTCGGCGGTCAATGGCAGGCCACGGAGCGGCTGCAACTGTCGCTCTACGCCTCGCGCTTCGACGACATCTGGCAGCAGGCCTATTTCGGCGCCAGCCATCGCCAGCCGCTGGGCGGGGAGCGCGCGCTGCGGGTCGACCTCGACGCCTACCGCACCCGCGACAGCGGCCAGAGCCGCTTCGGCCGCATCGACACCCTGGCCAGCTCCCTGGCCCTGGGCTACGAACAGGGGCCGCAGCGCATCACCCTGGCCTACCAGCGTGTCCACGGCGAGCAGCCGTTCGACTACATGGCCTTCGGCGACGGGCGCTCCAGCGCGTCCATGGTACTGGCCAACTCGGTGGGCTACTCCGACTTCAACGGACCGGGCGAGCGTTCCTGGCAATTACGCTATGACCTGGACCTCGGCGCGCTCGGCCTGCCTGGGCTCAGCCTGCATGCGCTGCATGCCCGCGGCCGTGCCGGGGCCAGCGCCAGCAGTGCCGCCGAGAGCATCTACGCCGGACTCTACGGGCGTGACGGGCGGCACCGGGAAAGCGACCTCGGCTTCGCCTATCGGGTCAAGGCGGGCCCCCTCGCCGGCCTGGCGCTGCGCGCCTCGCAGGCCTGGCACCGGGGCAACGCGAGCTATCTCGACGGCGACATCGACGAAACCCGGCTGGTCGTCGATTACTCCCGCTCGATCTGGTGACACCCCGGGCCGCGGCGCGGCGTCACTCCGCCGCTTGCGCCACGGCCTTGGCCTTGGCCTTCGCCAGCTTGCCGGCCGCTTCCAGCAGTTCCGGCGCGGCCCACTGCTCGGCGCTGAATTCGCGACGGATCAGGCCGAAACGCTTGGCCGCCTGGATCGAAGCATCCAGCCGGCCAAGGAAATCGGCGTCCAGGCGCGGCGACAGGGCGTCGCCCAGCTTGCGGCCACGGTACTCGCTCTGCAGGATCACCACCGGGTAGCTGGCCTGCTTCGACACCAGTTCGATGTAGGCGTCGCGGTTCTCCTCGCGGGCCAGCCAGTCCTGGGCCTGCAACTGCACCTTGAGCAGCCGCTCGGTGATGTCCGGATGGGCATCGACGAAGGCTCCGGAGCCGACCAGCAGCGCCTGCAGGGTGCCGGCGCCGTTCAGGTCGCGGGTGCTCAGCGGAATTTCCGCGAGCCCGCGGTCGCGCAGGGCGAACAGCCCGGCCAGGCCCCAGGTGGCATCGATCTGCCTGGCTGCGAGGGCGGACAGGGCGGCGCTGAAGTCGAGGTTGATCACCTTCAGGTCCTTCTCGCTGAGACCGACGCTGGCCAGGGCATTGTCGAACGACAGCTGGCTGGCGGTGCCACGGAAGATGCCTACGCGCTTGCCCTTGAGATCCTCCAGGGTCTTGATCCCGGAGCCCGGCTGCACGCCGAGATAGTGGTTGACCCCTCGCGCGGTAGCGGCCAGCAGGCGGCTGTCCAGGCCTCCGGACTTGCCGATGATCGCCGCCAGGTCGCCGAGGTAGGCGAAGTCCACCTGGCCATTGGCGAACGCTTCGTTGACCACCGGACCGGCGCCCTTGAAGAAGCTCCATTTCACCGCGATGCCGTCGTTGGCGAACTCCTTCTCCAGCAACTGCCGGGTGTAGAGCACGTCGACCACGCCGCCACCCGAGTGCGAGCTGCCGGCGCTGACGTCCGGCACCGCGATGCGGATTTCCTTCGGCGGAGCGGCGCTCGCCAGCGGCACGTAGGCACCGAGCAGGCCGGCGAGGACAGGCACGGCGAACAGACCGAGCAGGGAAGACGTAAGCGCTTTCATGGGGCGGCTCCTTGGAACGGGAAGAGAGGGATTCCCGCCGGGAGCGGGTGAGCGGCTAGCTATGCACAGCGGCGCCTCGAAAATAAATAATAAAAATTCATTTTTTTATAACCATAAGCAGTATGACAGGCCGCACGGGCCTCTCCGCGTCATATGCAGCCAGAGCATGGAAAATATTCTCCAAATGCATTTGCCGCTGCCTGGCGCCTTTCTTTAAATGACCCTTCTTAGCGAAAAAACGCATTGATGTGGCGATTTATATTCCCATGAAGAATATCGATAAAACCCTTTCGCCCGCCTGGAGCCGGCCCCTGCCGCGCCTGGCGCCGCCGCCCTCCGCGGCTTTCGCCCGGCGCCTGGGGGACAGCCTGCTGCCCTGGTTGCTGCCGCTCGGGCTGGCGCTGCTGTGGTGGGTCGCCAGCCATCGCCACTGGATGTCGGCCCAGGTGCTGCCAACTCCCGAGCTGGTCTGGCAGAGCGCCCGCGAGTTGCTCGCCGGCGAACTCTGGAGCGAATTGGCGATCAGCCTGCGGCGCCTGGCCTGGGGCCTGCTCGCCGGGGTCGCCAGCGGCGCCGCGCTAGGCGCCTGGCTGGGCTTCAGTCCGCGTGCCGAGCGCCTGGTCTTCCCCACCTTCAGCGCCCTCGCGCAGATCCCCACGCTGGCCTGGATCCCGCTGTTCATGCTGTTCTTCGGCATCGGCGAACTGCTCAAGCTGGTGGTGCTGGTGAAAGCGGTCGTGGTGCCGGTGACCATCCATACCCTGGTCGGCGTGCGCGACGCCCAGCCCAAGCTGCGCGAAGCCGCCGCGGTGCTGCGCCTGCCGCCACGCCTGCTGGTCTGGCGGCTGATCCTGCCGGCGGCGCTGCCGGCCTTCCTCACCGGGCTGCGCCTGGCCCTGGCGCAGGGCTGGACCTCGCTGCTGGCGGTCGAGTTGCTGGCTTCCAGCGAGGGTATCGGCTACCTGATGGTGCAGGGCCGGCAACTGTTCATGCTCGACATCGTGTTCGTCTGCATCCTCGTCATCGGCCTGGTCGGGGTGAGCATGGACCGCGCCATCCAGTGGCTCGACCACCGCCTGCTGCACTGGCCGCAAGCCGCCACCGGCGAATTCCGCCGGCGCCCGCCGGGACGCGGCTGGCAGCGCCTGCAGGTCTGGCTGCCGCCGCTGGCGCTGCTGCTCCTGTGGCAGTCGGCGAGCAGCGCCGAATGGGTCGATCCGGCGATCCTCGCCAGCCCTCTGGAAGTGGCGCGGGCGACCTGGAGCGGAGCGCTCGACGGCAGCCTGCCGGGCGCCCTGTTCGACAGCCTGAAGCGCACGCTCGGCGGCCTCCTGCTGGGCGGCGGCCTGGGTTTCCTCGGCGGCCTGCTGCTCGGCCTGTGGCGCCCGGCGGAACGCTTCTTCGGCCCCACTTTCGCGGCACTGCGGCAGGTGGCGATCTTCGCCTGGGTACCGCTGCTCACCGCCTGGTTCGGCCTGGGCGAACCGGCCAAGCTGACGTTCGTCGCAATCGCCGCCTTCTTCCCGCTGCTGCTGGCCACCCAGCGCGGCATCGCCAGCCTGCCGCCGAGCCTCGGCGAGGCGGCCCGGGTGCTGCGCCTGGGTCCCTGGCGACGGCTGCTCCGGCTGGTCCTGCCGGGTGCCGCCCCGTCGGTGTTCGCCGGCCTGCGCCTGGCGCTGATCTACGCCTGGCTGGGAACCATCGGCGCCGAGTACTTCATGCCCTCCGACGGCGGCATCGGCAGCCTGATGATCGGCGCCCAGCAATTGTTCCGCATGGACCTGATCGGCGCCGGCATGCTCCTGGTCGGCCTCACCGGCGCCCTGCTCAATGCCCTCGGCCAACGCATCGAAGCGCGCGCCACGCGCTGGAGACACGCATGAACGCATTCACCGCGCCCGCCACGGGCACCCCGCTGGTTAGCTTCCGCCAGGTGCGCAAGCACTTCGCCGTGGACGGCCGGCGACTGGAAGCGATCCAGCAGTTCGACCTGGAGATCGGCGAGGGCGAGTTCATCGCCATCGTCGGCGCCAGCGGCTGCGGCAAGTCGACCCTGCTGCGCCTGCTGATCGGCCTGGACCGCGACTACGACGGCGAGATCCGCGTCGACGGCCGGCCAATCGCCGGCATCGGCGGCGAACGCGGCATCGTGTTCCAGGAGCACCGCCTGTTCCCCTGGCTGACGGTGCAGCAGAACGTCGCCCTCGGCCTGGTCAACGAAGCCCTTGGCGAAACCGACAAGGCGGCGCGGATCGACGAATACATCCGCCTGGTCGGCCTGCACGGCTTCGAGCGTGCCTACCCGCACCAGTTGTCCGGCGGCATGGCCCAGCGCGTGGCGATCGCCCGCGGCCTGGTGGCCAGCCCGCGCCTGCTGCTGCTCGACGAGCCGTTCAGCGCCCTCGACGCACTGACCCGCCAGCAGTTGCAGGAAGAGTTGCTGGCGATCCGTCGGCGCACCCGCATCACCACCCTGCTGGTCACCCACGACGTCGAGGAGGCGCTCTACCTGGCCGACCGGGTGGTGGTGATGGAGCCGCGCCCGGGGCGGATCAGGCGGGTGGTCGAGGTGGACCTGGCGCACCCGCGCGAGCGCGGTGGCTTCGACTTCCTGCGCCAGCGCGAAGCGCTGCTGCACGAACTGACCGCCGACGGCGAGTACGTCGCGCCACCGCCGCGACGGGTGGAAAACCTGCCCTTCGAATTCCTCGCTTGCTGAAAAGCCCCTTGCCCTGGCCCTTTCCCCCTGCGGGAAGGGCGGGGGCGAGGGCCCCACCCTCTCCTCCCATCCAGACGAGACCCGCGCATGAGCAAACGCCCCAACTTCCTGGTGATCGTCGCCGACGACCTGGGCTTCTCCGATATCGGCGCCTTCGGCGGCGAGATCGCCACGCCGAACCTCGACGCCCTGGCCATCGCCGGCCTGCGCCTGACCGACTTCCACACCGCCTCGACCTGCTCGCCGACCCGCTCGATGCTGCTCACCGGCACCGACCACCACATCGCCGGGATCGGCACCATGGCCGAGGCGCTGACCCCGGAACTGGCAGGCAAGCCGGGTTACGAAGGGCATCTCAACGAGCGCGTGGTGGCGCTGCCGGAGCTGCTCCGCGAGGCCGGCTACCAGACCCTCATGGCCGGCAAGTGGCACCTCGGTCTGAAGCCGGAACAGACGCCCCATGCACGCGGTTTCGAGCGTTCCTTCTCGCTGCTGCCGGGCGCCGCCAACCACTACGGCTTCGAGCCTCCCTACGACGAAAGCACTCCGCGCATCCTCAAGGGCACGCCGGCGCTCTACGTGGAAGACGAGCGCTACCTCGACACGCTGCCGGAGGGTTTCTATTCCTCCGATGCCTTCGGCGACAAGCTGCTGCACTACCTCAAGGAGCGCGACCAGAGCCGGCCGTTCTTCGCCTACCTGCCGTTCTCCGCGCCGCACTGGCCGCTACAGGCGCCGCAGGAGATCGTCGAGAAGTACCGCGGCCGCTATGACGCCGGCCCAGAGGCGCTGCGCCAGGAACGCCTGGCCCGGCTCAAGGAGCTGGGCCTGGTGGAGGCGGACGTCGAAGCCCATCCGGTGCTCGCCCTGAGCCGCGAGTGGGAAGCCCTGAACGACGAGGAACGGGCGAAGTCGGCGCGGGCGATGGAGGTCTACGCGGCGATGGTCGAGCGCATGGACTGGAACATCGGCAGGGTCGTGGACTACCTGCGCCGGCAGGGCGAGCTGGACAACACCTTCGTCCTGTTCATGTCCGACAACGGCGCCGAAGGCGCCCTGCTGGAGGCGTTCCCGAAATTCGGCCCGGACCTGCTGGGCTTTCTCGACCGGCACTACGACAACAGCCTGGAAAACATCGGCCGCGCCAATTCCTACGTCTGGTATGGCCCGCGCTGGGCCCAGGCGGCCACCGCGCCGTCGCGCCTGTACAAGGCGTTCACCACCCAGGGCGGCATTCGCGTGCCAGCGCTGGTGCGCTACCCGCGGCTAAGCCGGCAGGGCGCGATCAGCCATGCCTTCGCCACGGTGATGGACGTCACCCCGACCCTCCTCGACCTCGCCGGTGTCCGCCACCCAGGCAAGCGCTGGCGCGGCCGCGAGATCGCCGAACCGCGCGGCAGGTCGTGGCTGGGCTGGCTTTCCGGCGAGACCGAGGCGGCCCACGACGAGAACACCGTGACCGGCTGGGAGCTGTTCGGCATGCGTGCGATCCGCCAGGGCGACTGGAAGGCGGTGTACCTGCCGGCCCCGGTGGGTCCGGCCACCTGGCAGCTCTACGACCTGGCCCGCGACCCGGGCGAGATCCACGACCTCGCTGACAGCCAGCCGGGCAAGCTGGCGGAGCTGATCGAGCATTGGAAGCGCTACGTCAGCGAGACCGGTGTCGTAGAGGGGGCTTTGCCTTTCCTGGTGCGATAAGCGGAACCTCTCCCCTCGCCCTCTCCCTTCAGGAGGGAACGTCTGGCCATAAGGTCGGGGAGAGGGGCTACTTCGCCGGGCGGAACGAGGCGCCCCGGGTCAGGCCGAGAAACCGCCATCGATGGTCAGGCTGGCCCCGGTGATGTAGGCCGCTTCCGGCCCGGCCAGGTAGGCGACGAAGCTGGCGATTTCCTCGCTGCGGGCGTAGCGCGGCAGCGCCATCAGGCCCTTGAGGGTCTCGGCGAAGTCGCCGTCGTCCGGGTTCATGTCGGTATCCACCGGACCCGGCTGCACGTTGTTCACCGTGATCCCGCGCGGGCCGAGGTCGCGGGCCAGGCCCTTGGTCAGGCCGACCAGCGCCGACTTGCTCATCGCGTAGGTGGCGCCGCCGGCGAACGGCATGCGTTCGGCATTGGTGCTGCCGATGCTGATCACCCGCCCGCCGTCGCCCATGTGCTTGACCGCCGCCTGGGTGGCGACGAAGACGCTGCGCACGTTGATCGCCAGGGTCCGCTCGAAGTCGGCCAGCGGCAGCTCTTCCACCGAACCGAGGGCGAGGACAGCGGCGTTGTTGACCAGGATGTCGATGCGTCCGAAGCGAGCCGCCGCTTCGTCGACGGCGGCGACGAGCGCGGCCGCGTCGGCGCTATCGGCATGCAGGGCCAGGATGCTGGCTCCGGCGCCTTCGAGTTCGGCCGCCAGGGCCCGGGACTTGTCCGCCGAGCTGACGTAGGTGAAGGCGACGCTGGCGCCTTCGGCGGCCAGCCGGCGAACGATGGCGGCGCCGATGCCACGGGAACCGCCCTGGACGAAGGCGACTTTGCCGGCGAGGGATGCAGAGGATACGGACATGGAAATCTCCATCGGAGTGGATAGACAGGCCCCGAGTTTCCGCCGTCCATTGCAGACCTGGTAGCGGGTAATCGCTATATTCAGCCGATACCAATGGTTTATGCGGGCCCTTTCCCATGGAAACCCTCAGCAATATCCAGTGCTTCGTCCGCAGCGCCGAGGCCGGCAGCTTCGCCGAGGCCGCCAGGCGCCTGGGCCTGACGCCGGCCGGGGTGGGCAAGAACGTCGCCCGCCTGGAAAGCAACCTCGGCGTGCGCCTGTTCCAGCGCAGCACCCGGCGCCTGACCCTGACCGAAGCCGGGGAGCGTTTCCTGCAAGAGGTCGGCGGCAGCCTGGAGGGCATCCAGACCGCTCTCGCCAACGTCTCCAGCGTCGGCAACCAACCCAGCGGCACGTTGAAGGTCAGCATGGGGCTGGCCTTCGGCCGCGACTACATCCTGCCGCTGCTCGGCGAGTTCCTCGAACGCTATCCCGACATCGTGCCCGACTGGCATTTCGACAATCGCCAGGTCGACCTCATCGGCGAAGGCTTCGACGCCGCCATCGGCGGCGGTTTCGAACTGCCTCCCGGGGTGGTGGCGCGCAACCTGACGCCGGGCCACCTGATCCTCCTCGCCTCGCCCGCCTACCTCCGCGACAAGCCGCCGATCCGCCATCCAGGCGACCTGGGCGGCTTCGACGGGATCCGCATCCGCTCGCCGCAGACCGGCCGCGTGCGCTCCTGGCCGCTGCGCCAGCGCAACGGCGAGGAGGCGCCGATCGAGCTGCGCGAACGCATGACCATGAGCGACCCGGAAGCCACCTGCGAGGTCGCCGCCATGGGCCTGGGCATCACCCTGGTATGCATGCAGCACGCCTATGCCTACCTGGAGTCCGGCGCCCTGGTGCGGGTCCTGCCGGACTGGTACGTCGACGCCGGCAACACCAGCCTCTACTACGCGGCGAACAAGCTGCTACCGGCCAAGACCCGGGTCTTCGTCGACTTCGTCGTCGACTACTTCCGCCGCCAGGACCTGGCCCGGCGCTTCTCCGCCTTCCCAACCGGCTAGCGCCAGCCATCCGTCGCTTCGGCAACCGGGAAAAGGCCCTGGCACCGGCCTCGCCGGAAAAACGGCAGTTTGACATTACCGATTGGGACTCTAGTTTTAGAAAACGCCGCCGACGAGCTTGGAAGGTGTCTTCCGCACGGTCCCGGGACCACCTGGAAGCCCTGCTCCGATCCGGCACATGGAGTGCAGCATGCGCGAGTCCCTCGGTGTTTCGTTACCATCCCGGCCCCTGCTGCTGAAGCTGGGCCTGCTTTCCCTACCCTGGGCGTTGTGCGCCGGGCTGCATGCCGTCGGCCTCGGCGTCTGGCTGGCCCTGGCGCTCGGTTGGTTCGCCAGCCTGGCCATGCTCTTCCTCCTCCTGCGCGACCCTCGGCAAGCGGTAGCGAATGCCAGCCCGCAGGCGGATGCCGCTTCGCCGGCCTGGAGCGCGGCGCAACGGGCGCTCGCCGACGAAACCGCGCAACTGGACGGCCACGCCCGGCAGATCGATGAACTGCTGCATTCGGCGATCCGCCAGCTCAGCGACAGCTTCCACGGCCTCGCCGAACGCATCGATACCCAGCGCGGCCTGTCCCATTCACTGATCGAGCGCTACGACGGGCGCGGCCAGGTCGACGAAGGCATCAACTTCCAGGACTTCGTCAGGACCACCCAGCAGACCCTCAGCCTGTTCGTCGAGGCTACCCTGGAAACCAGCCGGACCTCGCAGCAACTGGTGGAACGCATGGACCAGGTGCGCCTGAAGATCACCGAGATCCTGCAGTCGACCCAGGACATGGACGCCATCGCCAAGCAGACCAACCTGCTCGCCCTCAACGCCGCCATCGAGGCCGCCCGAGCCGGCGAGAGCGGCCGCGGCTTCGCCGTGGTCGCCGATGAGGTGCGCGCGCTGTCGACCCGCTCCACGGAGTTTTCCGCCGCCATCCGCAAGCACGTCGACGTGGTCCACCACGAGATCCAGGACGCCGAGAGCGCGATCTCGCAACTGGCCGACAAGGACATGTCCTTCGCCCTCGATTCCAAGCAGAAGATCCAGGGCATGCTCGATGACCTGGAGGCGATGAACCGGCACACCCTGAAGGTCATCCACGAACTGGACCGGCTCTCGCTGGAAGTCGGCCAGGGCGTCGATGCGGCGGTCACCGCCCTGCAATTCCAGGACATGGGCAGCCAGTTGCTCGGCCAGATGCGCAAGCACCATGCGCGTCTTGGCGCCTTCGCCTTCGGCCTCGGCGCGCTGGAGGCGCGGCCGCGCCAGGAATGGCCCGAACGGGTCGCACGGGAGGTCGAGGAACTGCGCCGGCCCTTGCCCAGCCCGGTGAGCCAGAACAGCGTCAACGTGGGCGAAGTGGAATTGTTCTGAGGGTTATCGATAGCCAATCCGTCTAACCGGATAACTATCCGACGAGAAACCGGCGCCAATAATTGAAATCCACCGGACATTGTCTTTACTGGAACTAGCAAAGGGCCATCAGAGCCCTCCGTCACAGCCACCTGGCACACACCACCTTCGCCGCCGAACTTGGCGCTGCGGTAGGGACACCGTGAGGACGCAAGACCATGGGCAAACCGATTCTGATCGTCGACGACTCGGCGTCTATCCGCCAGATGCTGAGCTTCACCCTGAAGTCCGCCGGCTACGAGGTGGACGAGGCCGCGGACGGCAAGGAAGGCCTCGGCAAGGCCCAGAGCAAGAGCTACAGCCTGGTGTTCACCGACCAGAACATGCCGAACATGGACGGCCTGTCGCTGATCCGCAGCCTGCGTAACCTGGCCGGCTACCGCAGCGTGCCGATCCTCATGCTGACCACCGAATCGAGCGACGCGATGAAGCAGCAGGGACGCAGCGCCGGCGCCACCGGCTGGCTGGTGAAGCCGTTCGACCCGCCGAAACTGCTCGAAGTGACACGCAAGGTCCTGCCCTGATTCCCGTTCCCCCGCGGGGGAGGTCCCATGCCCCAGGATATGAGCCAGTTTCTCCAGGTGTTCTTCGAGGAAACCGAGGAACACCTGGCCACCCTCGAACTCCTCCTGATCGGTCTCGACCTGGACCGGCCGGACAGCGAGACGCTGCACGGCATCTTCCGCGCCGCGCATTCGATCAAGGGTTCCAGCGGAATGTTCGGTTTCGACGACATCACCGCCGTCACCCACGAACTGGAGACCCTGCTCGACCGCATCCGCTGCGGCCAGATGGGCCTGCGGCCGGACATGATCAGCTCCTTCCTCGAAGCCCGCGACGTACTGCAGCGCCTGCTCGACGCCCATCGCAGCGGTCGTCCCGACCCCGGGGTGCCGTTGCTGGAGACGGTCGAGCGGCTGCGCGGCTGGCTGCGGGCGCCGGAACAGGAAGCGGCGGAGGAAGGCTTCGGCCTGTTCGACGACGCGCCCACCAGTCCCGCCAGGGAAACCGCGGGCGACGATGCCTTCGGCTTCTTCGACGAAGGCCCGGGCGCTCCGGAACGAGCGGCCGCGCCGGAAGCGTTCGGGCTCTTCGACGAGGCGCCCGGCGCGCCGGCCGCGAGCGAAGCGTTCGGCCTCTTCGATGACGCGCCGGGTTCCCCGCCCACGGAGGAACGCGCCTTCGGCCTGTTCGACGGCGCCCCCGGCAGCCCCGCCGCGCCCAGCGCGCCCGCGCAAGCCGTCGCCGTGCCGGCCAGGGGCGCAGTCGCGCCGGCGCGTGGCGACGGCGAGTCCGGCTCGATCCGGGTCAGCGTGGAAAAGATCGACAGTCTGATCAACCTGGTCGGCGAACTGGTGATCACCCAGGCCATGCTCGGCCAGCTCGGCGAGCAGCTCGATCCGAGCCACCACGAGCGCTTGCAGCACGCCCTGGCCCAGCTCGAACACAACACCCGCGACCTGCAGGAATCGGTGATGTCGATCCGCATGCTGCCGATCAACTTCATCTTCAGCCGCTTCCCCAGGCTGGTGCGCGACACCGCCACGCGCCTGGGCAAGCAGGTCGAGCTGCACCTGCACGGCGAGCACACCGAACTGGACAAGAGCGTGATCGAGAAACTCAGCGATCCGCTCACCCACATCGTCCGCAACAGCATCGACCACGGCATCGAAACACCCGCCGAACGCCTCGCCGCCGGCAAGCCGGCGAGCGGCACGGTGAAGCTCGCCGCCAGCCACCAGGGCGGCAGCGTGGTAGTGGAGGTTTCCGACGACGGTCGCGGCCTGTCGCGTCCGCGCATCCTCGCCAAGGCCCGCGAGCGCAACCTGCCGGTGCATGACAGGATGAGCGACGCCGAGGTCTGGCAACTGGTGTTCATGCCCGGCTTCTCCACCGCCGAGACGGTCACCGAGCTGTCCGGACGCGGCGTCGGCATGGACGTGGTGAAGCGCAACATCGGTGCCATGGGCGGGCGCATCGACATCGACTCGGCGCCCGGCATGGGCACTCGCATCGGCATCCGCCTGCCGCTGACCCTGGCGATCCTCGACGGCCTGATCGTCGCCGTCGAAGCGGTCAACTACGTGATTCCGCTGACTTACATCGTCGAGTCGCTGCAGGCGCGCAGCGACGACGTGCGCGGCCTCGGCGGCGAAGACAACGCGATGATCCGCGTACGCGGCGAGTACCTGCCGCTGTTCAGCCTGCACGAGCTGTTGCGCATCGGCGGCGAAGCGCCGGCGCCGGAGCAGGGCATCGTGGTGATCCTCGAGTCCGAGGGGCGCAGCTTCGCCCTGCAGGTGGACGAACTGGTCGGCCAGCAGCAGGTGGTGATCAAGAGCCTGGAACAGAATTTCCGCCGCGTGGAGGGTATCGCCGGCGCCACCATCATGGGCGACGGCAGCGTCGCCCTGATTCTCGACGTCGATGCGCTGCCACGCCTGGCGGCGCGGGAGGACACCGCCGATGAACGGCACTGAGGCAAGCCAGGCGAACGGCCCGGCGCAGGAATACCTGACCTTCACCCTGGGCCGCGAGGAGTACGCCATCGACATCCTCCGCGTGCAGGAGATCCGCGGCTACGACCAGGTCACCGCGATCGCCAACGCGCCGCCCTTCATCAAGGGCGTGATCAACCTGCGCGGGGCGATCGTGCCGATCGTCGACCTGCGCATCAAGTTCCACCTCGCCGAGGTCACCTACGACCCGTTCACCGTGGTGATCATCCTCAACATCGGCCGGCGCATCGTCGGCGTGGTGGTGGACTCGGTATCCGACGTGATCGCCCTGGGCGGCGACGCGATCAGGCCGCCGCCGGAGTTCGGCGCCAGCTTCGACACCGAATACCTGCTCGGCCTGGCCACCGCGGGCGAGCGCATGTTGATCCTGGTGGACATCGAGAGACTGATGACCAGCCGCGAAATGGCGCTGGTCGACGAAGCCGCGGCCTGAGCGGCGCCAACGAGGGATAGGCAGGGGATATCGAAATGGGTCTGTTCAATGCACATGCGGTGGCGCAGCAACGCGCCGACCGGATCGCCACGCTCCTCCAGTCGTTCGCCGACGGCCAGCTCGACACCGCCGTCGGCGAGGCCCCGGCGCCCGGCTACGAGCGTCTCTACGACAGCCTGCGGGCGCTGCAGCGGCAACTGCGCGAACAACGCGCCGAACTCCAGCAGGTGGAAAGCCTGGAGGCGGGGCTGGCGGAGATGAGCCGCCAGCACGAAGCCGGCTGGATCGACCAGACGATTCCCGCCGAACGCCTGGAAGGCCGCGCGGCGCGCATCGCCAAGGGCGTCAACGAACTGGTGGCCGCGCACATCGCGGTGAAGATGAAGGTGGTCAGCGTGGTCACCGCCTACGGCCAGGGCAACTTCGAGCCGCTGATGGACCGCCTGCCGGGCAAGAAGGCGCAGATCACCGAAGCCATCGACGGCGTTCGCGAGCGCCTGCGCGGGGCCGCCGAGGCGACCTCGGCGCAACTGGCCACGGCGGCCTACAACGCGCGGATCAAGAGCGCGCTGGACAACGTCTCGGCCAACGTGATGATCGCCGACAACGACCTCAACATCATCTACATGAACCGCACCGTCAGCGAGATGCTCGGCCGCGCCGAAGCGGATATCCGCAAGCAACTGCCGAACTTCGACGCCGGCCGCCTGATGGGCGCCAACATCGACGTGTTCCACAAGAACCCGGCGCACCAGCGGCACCTGCTGGCCAACCTCACCGGCGTGCACAAGGCCGAGCTCAACCTCGGCGGCCGGCGCTTCTCCCTCGACGTGGTGCCGGTGTTCAACGACGCCAACGAACGCCTCGGCTCCGCCGTGCAATGGACCGACCGCACCGAGGAACACCGCGCCGAGCAGGAAGTCTCGCAACTGGTGCAGGCGGCGGCCGCCGGCGACTTCAGCAAGCGCGTCGAGGAAGCCGGCAAGGAAGGCTTCTTCCTCAGGCTGGCGAAGGACCTGAACAGCCTGGTGGATACCGCCGACCGCGGCTTGCGCGACGTCTCGCGGATGCTCGGGGCGCTGGCCCAGGGCGACCTCACCCAGCGCATCGAGGCCGACTACCAGGGCACCTTCGGCCAGCTCAAGGACTTCTCCAACGAGACCGCGCTGAGCCTGTCGCGGATGCTCGGACAGATTCGCGAGGCCGCCGATACCATCAACACCGCCGCCAGCGAGATCGCCAGCGGCAACGCCGAACTGTCGGCGCGCACCGAGCAGCAGGCGTCGAGCCTGGAGGAAACCGCCTCGAGCATGGAAGAACTGACCAGCACGGTGAAGCTCAACGCCGAGAATGCCCGCCAGGCCAACTCGCTGGCGGCCAATGCCTCGGAAGTGGCGACCCAGGGCGGCACCGTGGTGCAGAAGGTGGTCAGCACCATGTCCTCGATCAACGAGTCGGCGCGCAAGATCGCCGACATCATCGGGGTGATCGACGGCATCGCCTTCCAGACCAACATCCTCGCCCTCAACGCCGCGGTCGAGGCAGCCCGCGCCGGCGAGCAGGGCCGCGGCTTCGCGGTGGTCGCCGGGGAAGTGCGCACCCTCGCCCAGCGTTCCGCCGCCGCGGCCAAGGAGATCAAGACGCTGATCTCCGACTCGGTGGACAAGGTGGAGAACGGCAACACCCTGGTGGCCCAGGCCGGACAGACCATGAGCGACATCGTGGTGGCGATCCGCCGGGTCACCGACATCATGTCGGAGATCGCCGCCGCCTCCGCCGAGCAGAGCACCGGCATCGAAGAGGTGAACAGCGCGGTCTCGCAGATGGACGACATGACCCAGCAGAACGCCGCGCTGGTGGAGGAAGCCGCGGCCGCCGCCGAGGCCATGCAGGAGCAGGCGGGCCTGCTCAACCAGTCGGTGGCGGTGTTCAGGCTGGACACTCCGCCGAGCGTGGTCCAGCTCGCCAGCGCGCGGCCGTCCGCGCCACGCCCCAGCGCGCCGGCGCCGCTGGCCCGCAGCGGCATGGCGCGGGCCAGCAAGGCGCGCAAGGAAGACGGCTGGGAAGAGTTCTGAGACCACGCCGCGCCTCCGCCAGGCGGAGGGCGGCAAGCCCTTAGGGTCGACCAGGGAAACCCGACGCCAATGCCCACCTCCACGCCTTCGCCGGTGTTCGGCAACCAGGAGTTCCACTACACCCGCGAGGACTTCCAGCAAGTACGCGAGCGGCTCTACCGGCTGACCGGCATCAGCCTGGCCGAGAGCAAGGCGCAACTGGTCTATAGCCGCCTCTCGCGGCGCCTGCGCCTGCTGCGGCTCGGCAGCTTCGCCGAATATTTCACCCACCTCGACCGCGAGCCGGGCGAGCAGCAGTTGTTCGTCAACGCGCTGACCACCAACCTCACCGCATTCTTCCGCGAACGCCACCACTTCCCCCTGCTCGCCGACCTCGCCCGCCGCCAGTTGCAGCGGCATCGCCCGCTGCGCATCTGGTCGGCGGCGGCGAGCACCGGCGAGGAACCCTATTCGATCGCCATCACCCTGGTGGAGGCGCTGGGCAGCTTCGATCCGCCGGTGAAGATCGTCGCCTCGGATATCGACACCGGGGTGCTCGACTGCGCCCGCCTGGGCGTCTATCCGCTGGAACGCCTGGAGCAGATGCCGGCGCCGTTGAAGAAACGCTTCTTCCTCCGTGGCACCGGGCCCAACGCCGGCAAGGCGCGGGTGGTGGAGGAACTGCGGCAACTGGTGGAGTTCCGCCAGATCAACCTGCTGGAGGCGGACTGGTCGATCGCCGGGGAACTCGACGCGATCTTCTGCCGCAACGTGATGATCTACTTCGACAAGCCGACCCAGACCCGCCTGCTGGAACGCATGGTGGCCCTGCTGCGGCCGGAGGGCCTGTTCTTCGCGGGACATTCGGAGAACTTCGTCCACGCCAGCCACCTGGTGCGCTCCGTCGGCCAGACCGTCTACAGCCCGGCCTGATCGCGATGAACCTCCAGGCCCGGGAAGGCGCGCCGCTGAACCGCTACTACGATCCGTACTTCGCCTGCGATGCGGTGAAGCTGTTGCCCGGCGAGTACTTCGCCAGCGGCGAAGACCTGGTCATCGTCACCGTGCTCGGCTCCTGCGTCTCGGTGTGCCTGCGCGACCCGCTCAACGGCATCGCCGGGATGAACCACTTCATGCTCCCCGAGCGCGGCCTCGGCGGCGACCCGGCCTCGCCGTCGGCGCGCTACGGCAGCCATGCCATGGAACTGCTGATCAACCGCATGCTGACCCTCGGCGCCAGCCGCGAGCGCCTGCAGGCCAAGGTCTTCGGCGGCGGCTCGGTACTGCGCCAGATCAGCGCCGCCATCGGCCAGCGCAACGTCGAGTTCACCCTCGACTACCTGGCCACCGAGCGTATCCCGCTGCTCGCCAGCGACGTGCTGGAGGCCTTCCCGCGCAAGATCTACTTCTTCCCGCGCAATGGCCGGGTCCTGGTGAAGTCCCTGGTGGAGCTGAAGAACGACACCGTGCTGCAGCGTGAACGCGACTACCGCCGCCGTATCGATCGCAACGCGGACGGCGGCCCCATCGACCTGTTCTGACTCTCCGGGAGAGCCCGCCATGCCCATCAGTGTCCTGGTCGTCGACGATTCCGCCCTGATCCGCAGCCTGCTCAAGGAGATCATCCAGGCCGACCCGGAGCTACGCCTGGTCGGCTGTGCGCCGGACGCCTTCGTCGCCCGCGACCTGATCAAGCAGCACGCGCCGGACGTGATCAGCCTCGACGTGGAAATGCCGCGGATGGACGGCCTGACCTTCCTCGACAAGCTGATGAAGGCGCGGCCGACCCCGGTGCTGATGATCTCCTCGCTCACCGAGCGCGGTTCCGAAGCCACCCTGCGCGCGCTGGAACTGGGCGCGGTGGACTTCATCGCCAAGCCCCGGCTGGGCATCGCCGAAGGCATGCAGGCCTATGCCGAGGAAATCCGCGCCAAGCTCAAGACCGTCGCCCGCGCCCGCCTGCGCCGCCGTGCGGCGGACGCGCCGGCGCCGCCGGAAAGCGCGGCGCCGCTGCTCAGCACCGAGAAGATCATCGCCCTCGGCGCCTCCACCGGCGGCACCGAGGCGCTCAAGGAAGTGCTGCTCGGCCTGCCGGCGCACAGTCCCGGGGTGGTCATCACCCAGCACATGCCTCCCGGCTTCACCCGCAGCTTCGCCGAGCGCCTGGATCGCCTGACCCGGCTCAGCGTCAGCGAAGCGCGCGACGGCGACCGCATACTGCCCGGCCACGCCCTGGTCGCGCCGGGCGACCACCACATGGAGGTGCAGCGCTCCGGCGCCAACTACGTGGTGCGTTTGAACCGCCAGGCGCAGGTCAACGGCCACCGCCCGGCAGTGGACGTGATGTTCGAGTCGCTGGCTCGCTGCGCCGGGCGCAACCTGCTCGCCGGCCTGCTCACCGGCATGGGCAAGGACGGCGCGCGCGGGCTCCTGGCGATCCGCCAGGCCGGCGGCTACACCCTGGCCCAGGACGAGGCTACCTGCGTGGTCTACGGCATGCCCCGCGAAGCGGTGGAACTGGGCGCCGCGGAAGACGTGCTGCCGCTCGAACGGATCGCCGCCGCGCTGCTCCAGCAAGCCGCCCGGCGCGGCAGCGGCAACCGCCTCTGAGCGGGATCCTGGCCGGCCCGCTGCGCTTTTTCGCCGCCCCCCGCAACCTCCCCCGCCGAGTCCCCGCCGACGACAGGCCCGAACCACGGGCCTTTGCCTGCTCGCCATCATTGTGACGTCAAATTAATGGCGAAATAAAACCAAATTACGTTGCCTGAAATAATGCACATCTGCACAATTGGCCCTTTCGCCAAAAGTTCGACACACGCTTTCGATCCATGATTTCGGCCGCGGGCCGGGCGAGAAACTGATAGGGATAGCCATGGCGGCGAACTGGGGGTTGCGCGGCAAATCGGTGGTGGCGCTGTTGCTGGCCTGTGCCCTGGCACTGGTCCCGGCGGTGCTGCTGGGCTGGCGCGCGATGGACGACATCCGTACGCACTTCGGCCTGGCCTACGCGAAGAACTTCACCCTGCTGCACCGGCAGAAGATCCTCGCCCCGGTCTCCCGCGAACTGGCGTTGTCGCGCCGTTTCGCCGAATCGGTGGTGACCCGCGACTGGCTGCTGAAGGAAGACGACCCGGCGCGCCGCGCGCTGTTCTTCCGCGAGGCCGAGGGCTACCGCGGCGACTTCCGCGACCACGCCTACTTCATCATCGCCAGCGGCTCCCAGCATTACTACTTCAACGACGGCAGCCAACCCTACAGCGAACGGCCGCGCTACACCCTGGAGGCCGGCGACCCGGAAGACGCCTGGTACTTCAATACCCTGCGCAACAGCGCCGCCTACAACATCAACGTCAATGTCGACAGCAAGCTGAACCTGACCAAGGTCTGGTTCAACCTGGTGATCCGCGACCAGGGCCGGCCCATCGGCCTGGCCGGCAGCGGCCTGGACCTGAGCGGCTTCCTCGACGACTTCATCATCGCCCGCGAGCCGGGCGTGACGCCGATGATCGTCGGCGACGACGGCGCCATCCAGGCCCACCCGGACCGCCGCCTGATCGCCTACAGCTCCGCCGCCGGCGGCGCCAGCGAACGCCACCGGGTGTTCGACCTGCTCGACCAGCCGGAACAGCGCGACGCCCTGCGCGAGGCCATGCGCCTGGCCCGCGCCAAGGCCGGCTCGGTGCACTGCCTGTGGGCCGGCCTCGACGGCCGCCAGCAACTCTTCGCCGTGGCCTACATTCCCCAACTGCGCTGGTACGTGCTCACCGCCGTCGACCTGCACGCCGCCCAGGTCCTCGACAACCGCTGGCTTTGGCCGCTGGCGGGCACGTTCCTGCTGTTGCTGGTGGCCCTGCTGCTGGGCTTCGCCTATGCCGTCGAGCGCCTGCTGTTGCGCCCCCTGCGCAGCCTCAAGCGCTCGGCCAAGGCGATCGCCGCCGGGCGCTACGACACGCCGCTGCCGCTGGCGCGCCAGGACGAGATCGGCTCGCTGTCGAAGGCCTTCGCCAGCATGGCCGACCAGGTCCGCCGGCACAC
Organism: Pseudomonas sp. KBN12P06040; assembly: GCF_037574965.1. Taxonomy (NCBI): domain Bacteria; kingdom Pseudomonadati; phylum Pseudomonadota; class Gammaproteobacteria; order Pseudomonadales; family Pseudomonadaceae; genus Pseudomonas; species Pseudomonas sp. KBN12P06040. Next base: position 239,577 of record NZ_JBBELS010000001.1, on the reverse strand, counting down.
CGCCGAGCTGGAAGACAAGGTCCAGGAGCGCACCCAGGCGCTGGAGGAAGCCAACCGCGAGATGGCCGCCGCGCAGAAGAAGATCGGCGACAGCCTCGACTATGCCAGCCTGATCCAGCGCGCGATCCTCCCCGACCGCCAGCTCAGCGCCACGCTCGGCGAGCATCACTTCATCCTGTGGAAACCGCGCGACGTGGTCGGCGGCGACTTCTACGTGTACCGCGAGCAGGCCGACGGCTACCTGATCGGCGTGGTCGACTGCGCCGGTCACGGCGTGCCCGGCGCGCTGATGACCATGCTCGCCCGCGCCGCCATCGACCACGCCATCGAGGCGGTGGGCAGCCGCGACCCGGCGGCGATCCTCGGCGAGACCGACCAGGCGATGCGCAGCATGCTCAGCCAGGAGCAGATCCCCCAGGCGCTGGCCACCAACATGGATGCCGGGCTGGTCTGGGTCGACCGCCGGCGCCGCCAGCTGGCCTTCGCCGGGGCGAAGATCTCGCTGTACGCCAGCGACGGCGAGGAGGTCCAGGAACTCAAGGGCGCGCGCCGGGCGATCGGCGACAAGCGCCGTGGCGACTACCGCAACATCGAGGTACCGCTGGCGCCGGGCTGGACCTTCTACCTGAGCACCGACGGTTTCCTCGACCAGGCCGGCGGCGAACACGGCTTCGGCTTCGGCAGCCGGCGCTTCGCCGACATGCTCCGCGACCACGCGCGGCAGCCGCTCCCCGAGCAGGCCGAGGCCTTCGTGGCGACGCTCGCCGAGTACCAGGGCGAGCACCCGCAACGCGACGACATCACCATCCTGTCCTTCCGATTCGACTAGGGGCACCCATGGAAACGCTAGACCTGCTGGCCATGCGTGAAAGCTACACCCGCCAACGCATCCTGCTCTGCTTCAACGGACCGATCTCGCGCAGCCTGATCGAGGAGATAGGCCACGCGCTGCGCAACTACCTGCACGCCGAACAGGCCAAGCCGAGCGAAGCGATGGACGTCTTCGCGGTGTACATCGAGATGACCCAGAACATCCGCCACTACGCCAATCTCAAGGGCTACGGCGAACACGAGGCGGCGGCCACAGTAGCCATCGCCCGCAACGAGGACGGCCACTACGTGGTGTCCGCCGGCAACCTGGTGGAGCGCGACGACGGCCAGAGCCTGGTGCGCAGCATCCAGGCCATCGCCAACCTCGACAAGGCCGCCCTCAAGGCCGCCTACAAGGAGCAGCTACGCCGCCCGCGCGACAGCGGCTGCGCCAGCGGAGCCGGTCTCGGCCTGCTGGACATCGCCCGCAAGTCCAGCGAACCACTGGCCGCATCGCTGAAGGAACAGCCCGACGGGCGCGCCTTCTTCAGCCTGCGCGCCGTGATCTGACCCCGTGTTTTAGGAAGAACACCATCATGAGTGACCTGCACATACCCGGCACCCAGTCCACGCCCGCCATCCAGGGCGACTGGCAGGCCGGACGCCTGTCCATGCAAGGCGATTCCTACCCGGAAAACTCCTATGAACTGTTCGGCCAGGTGATCGACTGGGTCGAGCGCTTCCTCGCCGACGGGCAGCGGCCGCTGGAACTAGACCTGCGCCTGCTGTACCTGAACACCAGTTCGATCAAGGCCATGATGGACATCCTCGACCTGCTCGAAGAGGCCCACCAGGGCGGTCGCCCGGTCAGCCTGCGCTGGCACTACGACCGGCGCAACGAACGGGTCGCCGAGCTGGCCGAGGAGTTCCGCGAGGATTGCAGCTTCCCCTTCGCCATCCAGGCCCACGACGAGTAGCCGACGATGAGCCGCGAACGCGAACTGGACGCCTGGATCGACGGCCTGCTGGCCGATCCGCAGTTCCACGGGCATCCGCTGCACCAGGCGCTGGCCCGCCTGCGCCAGCAATCGCTGGAGCAACTGGTGCGGCTGGAGCGCATCGCCCGGATCTCCGACGGTTTCCAGTCGATGGCGCGGGAGCAGAACCTGTCGCTGTCCGAGCGCTACCACAAGCAACTGCGGCGCCTGGAAAAGGTGGCGCGGATCTCCGACCGCTACCAGCAGATGATGCGCGACCTCAACCTGGCGCTGAAGGAAGCCTCGATCCGCGACCCGCTGACCGGCCTGCCCAACCGACGCATGCTGCTGGAGCGCCTCAGGGAGGAGAACGAACGCTCCCAGCGCCACGGCCAGAGCTACGTGCTGGCGATGCTCGACGTGGACTTCTTCAAGCAGGTCAACGATACCTGGGGCCACGACAGCGGCGACCGGGTGCTGGTGGAAATCGCCCGGGCCATGGAGTCCGAGCTGCGCGAATACGACCTCTGCGGCCGCTGGGGCGGCGAGGAATTCCTCCTGCTGCTGCCGCAGACCCGCCTGCAGGACGCCGGCCCGGTACTCGAGCGGGTGCGCGACAGCGTACGGACCCTGGCGGTACGCGTCGGCACCGAGGCGCTGAGCGTCACCGCCAGCGTCGGCGTCACCGAACACCGCATCGGCGAAACCTATTCGCAGACCGTCAATCGCGCCGACGCCGCACTGCTCGACGCCAAGCGCAGCGGCCGCGACAAATGCGTGTTCGCCGCGCTCCCGCCGCTTCCTGCCCCTTCCCGCCCGGCTCCAGCGCGCTGAGCCTCCTCAGGCGTCCAGCCGCTGCGGCCGCACCTGGCCTCGGCTGAGGTCCACCAGCAGCGCCTGAAGCGCCTCGAAGCGCGCCACCGGCAACTCCAGGGTCAGGACGACGCCGTCGGCGCCGTAGTCTTCCGCCGCCACGCTGGCGCCCAGCGCCAGGCTGCGCGCCTTGAGCAGCGCGTGGTCGGCGAAGGCACAGGCGAAACGCACCCGGCAGCGCTCGACCAGCTCGCTGCGCGGCGCCTGCTGCAGGCACTTGGCCGCGCCGCCGCCATAGGCGCGGGCGAGGCCGCCGGTGCCGAGCTTGATGCCACCGAACCAGCGGCTGACCAGCACCGCCACGCAGTCCATGTCCTGTCCCTCGATGGCCGCCAGGATCGGCCGCCCGGCGCTGCCGCCGGGTTCGCCGTCGTCGCTGAAGCGGTACTGCGCGCCGCACTTCCAGGCCCAGCAGTTGTGTCCGGCGGAAGCGTCGCGGTGGGCGGCGATGAACGCCTGCGCCTCGTCCTCGTCGGCTACCGGCGCGGCGATGGTGTGGAAGCGGCTCTTGCGGATTTCCTCGCGGTATTCGGCGAGGCCTTGCAGGGTGCTCGGCATCGCGTTCAGGCCGCCGGCGGGGTCAGTCCGCAGCCCTTGAGGATGATCCGCACCAGGTTGTCGGCGGCGGCGGCGAAGTCCTGCCTGGACATGCGCTTGCGGCCGGTGACCAGGCCGATCTGGCTGGCGAAGTCGGCGTAGTGCTGGGTGCTGCCCCAGAGCAGGAAGATCAGGTGCACGGGATCCACCGGGTCCATCCGGCCGGCGGCGATCCAGGCCTCGAATACCGCGGCGCGGCCGCGGAACCAGCTGCGGTAGTCCTGGTTGAAATGCGCGGTGAGGCACTCGCCGCCGCTGATGATCTCCATGGCGAAGATCCGCGAGGCCAGCGGGTAGCGGCGGGAGAACTCCATCTTGGCGCGGATGTAGCGGGCCAGCGCCTCGGCCGGATCGTCGTCGACGCCGAGGGTGTTGAAGGTACTGTCCCAGAGTTCGAGGATGTTGCTCAGCACCGCCGTGTAGAGGCCCAGCTTGTTGCCGAAGTAGTAGTGCAGGTTGGCCTTGGGCAGGCCGACGTTCTGCGCGATGGTGTTCATGCTGGTGCCCTTGAAGCCGTGGCGGGCGAACTCCTCCTCGGCCGCGGCGAGGATCGCCTCCTCGTTCTTCTGGCGGATGCGCCCGGCCGGCTTGTCGCGGGCGGCCGGGTCGTGGGCGGGCACTGTCAGGGTCATGCGCAGGTTTCCATCGGCGTGATCCCCGCGTTGATACCCCAGCCCGGCCGCGGGACACAAGCCAGGGGCGGAAAAATTTGCAAACGCCCGTATCAACCCAGCGGCTTGCGCCAGCGCGCCAGGGCGCCGCCCTTCGCGCTGGCTTGCGCCGCTTCGGCAACGCGCTCCTCGGGCAGCAGCAGGTTGAGCAGGATGGCGGTGATGCCGCCGCTGGTGATCGCCGAGTCGAACAGGGTCTTCACCACCGCCGGCATCTGGTCGAGCAGAGTCGGCTGCGCGGCCACGCCGAGGCCGACGCCGAACGAGGCGGCGATGATCAGCACGCTGCGGCGGTCCATCGCGGTCTGGCCGAGAATGCGGATGCCGGCGGCGGCGACGCTGCCGAACATCACCAGGGTGGCGCCGCCGAGCACCGGCTTGGGGATCTGCTGGAGGATCGCGCCGATCCAGGGGAACAGGCCGAGCGCCAGCAACACGCCGCCGATATAGATCCCGACGTGCCGGCTGGCCACCCCGGTGAGCTGGATCACCCCGTTGTTCTGCGCGAAGGTGGTGTTCGGGAAGGCGCTGAAGGTGGCTGCCAGCAGGCAACTGACGCCGTCGCCGAGCACCCCGCCGCGCAACCGCTGCAGGTACGCCGGCCCCTCCAGGGGCTGCCGCGAGAGCATGCAGTTGGCGGTCAGGTCGCCGACCGTCTCGATGCTGCTGATCAGGTAGATCAGCGCCACCGGCAGGAAGGCCATCCAGTCGAAGGCGAAGCCGAAGCGGAACGGCTGCGGCAGGCTGACCAGCGGCAGCTCGGGCAACGCCCGCGGAACGAACAGGCCGGTCGCCCAGGCCGCCAGGGTACCCAGCGCCAGGCCGATGACGATGGCGGCCAGGCGCAGCCAGGGCAGGCGCGAGCGGTTCAGCAGGACGATGCTCAGCAGCACCAGCGCGCCCAGCGCGAGATTGGCCGGTGCGCCGAAGTCCGTGGCCCCGGCTCCGCCGCCGAGGTCGGTGATGCCGACCTTGATCAGGCTGACGCCGATCAGGGTGATGACGATGCCGGTGACCAGCGGCGTGATCACCCGGCGAAGATGGCCGAGGAACCGACTGAGGACGATCTGCACGAAGGCGCCGAAGAAGCACACGCCGAAGATCATCGCGAGGATCTCCTCGGGACCGCCGCCGCGCTGCTTCACCAGCATCCCGGCGGCCAGCACGGCGCCGAGGAAGGCGAAGCTGGTGCCTTGCAGGCAGATCATCCCGGCGCCGATGCCGAACGGCCGGCGCGCCTGGATCAGGGTGCCGGCGCCGGAAACCATCAGCGCCATGCTGATCAGGTATGGCAGGTGCTCGCCGAGGCCGAGCAGCGAGCCGATCACCAGCGGCGGAGTGACGATACCGACGAAGCTGGCCAGCACGTGCTGTAGCGCGGCAAGGAAGGCGGGAAGCGGGCGCGGCCGGTCGTCGAGGCCGTAGATGAGGTCGTTGGGGCGCTGGTCTTCGCTATGCATCGGGCCGTCTCAAGTGGCGCTCCTCGGACAGGAGGAGGATGCACGGCTTCTGCAAAAAGCTGTCCAGGTGATCAGCTTATTCCTGCCGCTCAGGCTGCAAGGCGCGCCCGGCGTGGGTCGAGCGAACAACGGGAGGCAAACGCAAGGACGACGAAGGCGACCGTCGCGCACCGTGCCGATGCACGGCGCGCAATGACGGGGCGCGCTGGCGGGGCCCGGCCGGCAGCCCCGCGCGACGGACTCAGAAGTGGTACTTGACCAGGAAGCTTGCGGTGTTCTGGTCGGTGGTGAAGTACTGCGAGTCCTTCACACCGTACTTGTCGGACCAGTAGTCGTACTCCAGGCCCACGTACAGGTGCTTAGGCTCGTAGCCGAGGGCCTTGCCCAGGTCGTACTTGACCTGTGGGTTGAAGTGCAGGTTGGCGTGATAGTCGCTCTGGTTGCGGCGGCTGGTGCTGGCGCTCTTGTTGTTGATCACCCAGTCCATGTAGCCGTCGATGAGGATGTCGGAGTTGCCCACCGGAATGGTGTAGGACCACACCGGGGTGATCTGCCAGGCGCCGGCGCGCACGCGGTTGCCGTCGGGCTTGCGGTAGTAGAAGTTGAGCTGGAAGTAGTCGAAGCCGGGGATCGCCAGGTCGAAGCCCGGGCCGAGCAGGTAGGCCTCGGTGTCGCCTTCGCCGAACTCGTAGGTGCCGGCCAGCAGCACGTCCTTCACCGGGCCGAAGGAGAGGTCCGCTCCGGTGAGCTTGCCGAAGCTCAGGCGCGGAGTGATCTCGCCGTAGTAGGTGTTCTTGCCGTTGCTGGCGTCTTCCTTGCCGTTGTAGTTGATCTGGTCGAAGAAGATGAACAGGTCGCCCCAGGTCCAGCCGCTGGCATGTTCCAGGGTGAAGGTCTGCTGGATCGGCGGGTTGATCTTGAAGTTCTTGCCGTAGAGGTAGGTCAGGCTCTCGTTGTGCCAGAGCAGCGGCCCCGAGTCGGTCTCGTGGGTCGGCGTCATGTCATGGTCTTCGGCGACAGCCTGGCCTGCGGCCAGTAGCCCCCCGGCTAGCATCACGGTGGCGAGTGTGCGGCTCATTGAAACGCTCCTGGAGTGAATAGCTTTTCTTCTCGTGGGCGAACCTGTCCGAGCGGTCAGGCCTCGCCATGGATAGCAAGAACGAAGCCAAGACGGCGCGGGCGCTTCGCCGGGTTTCCTGCGGCGAAGGGAACGCCTGTTTTTTCAGTGTTTTGGACAAAGGCGGCGAAATGCCTCTAACCTCTCTACGACGGCAAAAACCTGACCCCAAGGACAGTTTTTGCCTTCCACTGGTGCGTGGTCGGGAGGGGCGTGCTCGACTTTGGGTTGGCAGCGCGAAGAAAACTGGATACACAAAAACGATTTGTGACAAAAAGAATCAGCAGACTTTTGTACACAAAACACTGCGTGGTCTTTCTACACATCACCGCCCCGGCGTTCGGGCGAGAAGCGGCGCGGATGATGCCAGAGACGGCGGGCGGAATTCATCCCCGAATGGGGTTTTTCGTCGGGTTTCAGGACGCCCGGACGTAAATTCGCCAGGGCCTGGGAGACTCCGGTGGCATGACATCCAGAAGGCGCTCTCGATGTTGCGTAGCGGAGCGCGCTCGAGTACGGGTCGCCTGGCAGCCTATGCCTGCCGGGACTTCTTGCTTCGCCATCCGCAGGGCGGATACGCCTTGGGCATTATCCGCCGGACAGGTCTCCCCGCCTCACCCACATGGGTCCCCTCACCACACCGCGATCTGCGAATCGGTGCGCGGCTCGGTGCCGCCACAGAGCACGCCGCTGGCCGGGTCGCGCAGGACGATCTGGCCGCGCCCGTAGCTGGTCGAGTCGTAGGCGATCTCCACCTGGTGCCCACGCTGCGCCAGCTCCGCCGCCAGCGCGCGCGGCGCGGCATGTTCGATGCCGACGCGCAGCCCGCCCAGCCACTGCCAGCGCGGCGCGTCGAGGGCAGCCTGGGGGTTGAGGCCGAAGTCCACCAGGTTCATCACCATCTGCACGTGGCCCTGCGGCTGCATATAGGCGCCCATCACGCCGAACGGGCCGAGCGGCACGCCGTCCTTGCTGAGGAAACCGGGAATGATGGTGTGGAAGGTCTGCTTGCCCGGCTCCAGGCAATTCACGTGGTCCGGATCGAGGCTGAACTCGGCGCCGCGGTTCTGCAAGGCGATGCCGGTGCCGGGCACCACCACGCCGGAGCCGAAGCCGTGGTAGTTGCTCTGGATGAACGAGACCAGGTTGCCCTCCTCGTCGCCACAGGCCAGGTACACCGTGCCGCCCGGCCTCGGCTGGCCGGGGCTGGGATCGAGCGCGCGCTCGCCGATCAGCGCACGGCGGCTGGCGGCGTAGTCCTCGTGCAGCAGTTCCTCGACCGAGACCCGCATCGACTGCGGCTGGCTGATGTAGTGCAGCCCGTCGACGTACGCCAGCTTCATCGCCTCCAGTTGGCGATGCCAGGTCCGCGCGCAGTCGCGCTCGCCGAATTCGAAGCCCTTGAGGATGTTCAGGGTCATCAGGGCGATCAGGCCCTGGCCGCTCGGCGGAATCTCCCAGACGTCATAGCCACGGTAGTTCAGCGAGATCGGTTCGACCCACTTCGCCTGGTAGCCGGCCAGGTCCTCCGCGCGCAGGTAGCCGCCGCTGCGCTCGGCGTGGCCGACGATGGCCCTGGCCAGCTCGCCGCGATAGAAGCTTTCGCACTGGCTGCGCGCCAGCTCGTCCAGGGTGTCGGCCTGGCCCGGCTGGCGGAACACCTCGCCGGCGCGCGGCGCCCGGCCGTCGATGAGGAACTCGTCGAACCAGGCCCGCAGCTCGGGTCGCTGCGGCAACGCCGCGCGGAACTTGTCCAGGCCGCTCTGCCACAGGCGGGCGATCACCGGCGAGACCGGAAAGCCATCGCGAGCCAGCTCGATCGCCGGCCGCAGCAGTTGTTCGAACGGCAATTTGCCGAAGCGCCGCGACAGTTCGCCCCAGGCCGCCGGACAGCCCGGCACGGTGACCGGCGTCCAGCCGTACAGCGGCATCCGCTCGTGGCCGGCGGCGCGCACCCGCTCGCGATCGAGCAGGCCCGGCGCGCGCCCGCTGGCGTCCAGGCCGTGCAGGCGTCCGCGGGTCCAGACCAGGGCGAAGGCATCGCCGCCAATCCCGCAGCCGGTCGGCTCGACCACCGTCAGCGCGGCGGCGGTGGCGATCGCCGCGTCGATGGCATTGCCGCCACGGCGCAATATCTCCAGCCCGACCTGCGCCGCCTGCGGCTGCGAGGTGGCGACCATGCCGCGGCGGGCATGGACCGGCGAACGTTGCGAGGCGTAGGGAAGCGCGTGGGCGGAGAAGTCGAGCATCGGCGTGGGCTCCGGGAAACTTGAGGCGGCAGGTTAGCCCTGCCAGACTCTGCCGACTAGCGACACGACGCCAAGTCATGACGATGAACGGACAGCCTGCGGAACTGCACCGCCCGATTCCCACCCTCGCCCGCCTGCCACGGCCGGTCTACGCGCGCGCCGAAAGCCTGCGCGCCGGCTCCTGGACCTCGCGCCACCGGCACGCCTGGGTACAGCTTTCCTACGCCATCAGCGGCGTGCTCGGCGTACATACCGCCGAGGGCAGCTTCTTCGCCCCGCCGCAGCGGGCGATCTGGATTCCGGCGCAGCTGGAACACGAGGTGGTCACCTCCACCCGCGCCGAGATGCGCAGCCTGTACATCCGTGGCGACGCCTGCGCCTGGGCGCCGACGCGTTGCCGGGTGCTGGAGGTGACGCCGCTGGCGCGCGAGCTGATCAAGAGTTTCTGCGAGTTGCCGGTGGACTACCCGGAGGGCGACAGCGCCGAGTCGCGACTGGTGCAGGTGCTGCTGGACCAGCTACGCCTGCTGCCGGAGGTCGCCTTCTCCCTGCCGATGCCGCGCGAGCCGCGCCTGCTGCGGCTGTGCCAGGCACTGATCGACGAACCGACCCAGAGCCTGACCATGGGCGACTGGGCGCAGCGCCTGGGCACCTCGGAAAAGACCCTGTCGCGCCTGTTCCAGCGCGAGACCGGGATGAACTACCGGCTCTGGCGCCAACGCCAGCGCCTGCTCGCCTCGCTCAACGCGCTGGAAGCCGGCGACAGCGTCACCGGCGCCGCCCTGGACAGCGGCTACGACTCGACCTCGGCCTACATCGCCGCCTTCAAGGGACTCTTCGGCTTCACTCCCGGCGAACTGTTCCGCCAGCGCTGAGCCCGGCGAAGGGCCCAGCGCGCGGGGCTCAGAACACGTCGATGGGATAGTCGACGATCACCCGGTATTCGTCGATGTCGTTGTCCACCGCGCTGTAGCCGCCGGTGCCGCGGTGGGTGGCCCAGCGCAGGCGTAGCGAGAGGTCCTTGGCCGGACCGCCCTGGACCACGTACTGCAGGTCGAGGTCGCGTTCCCAGTGCTTGGCGTTCTTGCCGTCGGCGCTGTACCAGCCGCCGTAGCCGGGGCTGTCCGGATCGACCCGGGTCAGGTCCAGCTTGCCGCGCGAGTACGAGGCCGAGGCGCTCAGGCCGGGTAGGCCGAGGGCGACGAAGTCGTAGTCGTATTGCAGCTTCCAGGACTTCTCGTTGGGACCGTTGAAGTCGGAATACTGCTGCGAGTTGTCGAGGAAGATGCTGTCGCCCTGGTTGATGTAGTCGAACGGCGTGTTGCCGTTGACCTTCTGCAGCACCGCGGTGACGGTGTGCTGCCTGTAGCCGACCGCGAAATGCAGGCTGTAGGTGTTGTTGTCGATCCGGCCGAGCAACGAGTCGCCGCTGTCGACGGTCTTGTAGTAGTGCGCGCCGGGGTTCAGCGACCAGTTGTCGTCGATCTCGTAGGTGTAGTCGACGTCGGCGTAGTACTGCTTCCAGACGTTCTGCAGTTCGGCGGCGTACAGGCTGCTGGTGAAGCCCTCGATGCCGCCCCAGGTGCCGCCCAGCCAGCTGAGATGATGGCTGTCGCGGTCGCCCGGCAGTTCGCCGTAGTACGAGCCGAGGCGACGGTGGCCACTCTGGTTGTAGTACTTGGTGAAACTGACCTGGCCAGCCGTGAGGGTCAGGTCCTCGAAACTGTTGTTGGTCAGGCTCACACCGCGGAAGGTCTGCGGCAGCATGCGCGACTCGCCGCCGGCGACCACCGGGTTGCTGAGGAACTGGTCGCCCAGCTTCAGCTCGGTGTCGAAGGCGCGGATCTTCAGCGCCGCCCCGCCACTGGAGAACTCATCGGGCGCCTTGCCGGACTCGTAGCCTTCCTTGCTCGGCGCGGTGATCGGCAGGATGCTGGTGCCGCCGGTACCGCCGCCGCCGTCGAGCTTCAGCCCGAGCATGCCGTAGGCGTCGACGCCGAAGCCGACCACGCCGGGCGTGTAGCCGGACTGAAAGGTGGCGATGAAGCCTTGCGCCCATTCCTTGCTGTCGTGCCCGGAAGCGTGCCGGCGGTCATGGTTGAAGTAGTAGTTGCGGGTCAGCAATTGGAGGCTGGAGCCTTCGATGAAGCCTTCTTTGGCTTCCCCCTCATCGGCCCAGGCGGCGGACGCGGTGCACAGCGCCAGCGCCATCGGCGTCAAGGCGAACAGATTCCTCATTGCGGTTGCTCCTTCTTACAGCGTGGTGAAATCCGGCAAGGCCGGAAAGCGTGTTGTGGTGTCGTTCCCGGCGACGCTTCTGCTGGCGTCGCGCGGGCGATCGCTCCCATGGGGCGCCCAGCCGGGCGCAACCCGAAAAAAAAGGCCGCTGGTATCAGCGGCCTTGAGAAGACGTCGAATAGGAGCAATCAAAGTTCGGCGTCGGGAAGTCTTGCCAGTGTATTTCCGGACACTGGAAACCGGTTGGAACACAGTCGGACTCTTCTATTGAAAGTCTCTTCGACTCATCGGGCTTTAGGCTTTCCACGTCCCGCTCTTGCATGGCGAGATCGATGAAGACAGAACGAATATCGTCGACAGCCAGCGACAATTATCCATTGAGCTGGCGCGATTATATTTTTTTGCCACTATCGGAAAAACCCGATATCCAACGAAAGTCTTTTACATATTCTGCAAGAATTCTCCGAACGGTCAGAAAGGCAAAAAAAACGCCGCATATCATATGCGGCGCAAGGACAGGGTACCCAGGCTCACGCTTCCCGAGTACCCGGGGGAAGCCATGGCGCGGCTGGCGCCATGCGCTAGATCAGGAGTCGCTGCGGGCCCCGGCCTGCGCGGCGGAGGCGGAAAGTTCCTGCTGGTGCTCGATGGCCTGCTGGTTGGCGTCGACCATGCGGTTGGTCATCAGCGAGGACTCTTCGGCGAAACCGGCCTGGGAAAATGCGAGGGAAAACAAACTGAGTATGGCGGCAGCAAGGATCTGGCGATTCATGGCGGGTCTCCGATGACACCCTGTTCACTTGGGACAGGCGCCATATTAGTTAACCGCCATGCTCGGAAAAATAGCCAAACAGACGAGAGAGTATTACCTCAATAACAACAATCCTTCACTGTGCCCAGTAACTTGAACTTTGCATGGTGGTTTCGTCGCGGGCGAATGCCTGGGGAAGTTCCTGTTGCAACAGATCGACCCAGGTGCGGATCTTCGCGTCCAGGTAACGCCGCGAGGGATACAGCGCATAGATGGTCCGCTCGTGCATGGCATGGCCGGGCAACACCCGTAGCAGCTCGCCGTTGCGCAGCGCCGCGGCCGCCACGTAGCTGGGCAGCAGGGCGATGCCGAGGTCGGCCTTGGCCGCCTGGGCCATGACCTCGGCGACATTGACCATGAAGGTGTTCTGCGGGCTGACGGTGCGCTCGCCCTGCTCGTCGGCGAAGATCCAGCCCTCCGGGTAGGCCGGGTCCTGCAGGCGCAGGCAGACGTGGCGCTCCAGGTCGTCCACCGAGCGCGGCACGCCGTGCTGTTGCAGGTAGCCGGGACTGGCGCAGAGCACGCTGTGGATGCTGCCCAGGCGCTGGGCGACGAACTCCGAGTCGGGCAACTGGCGCTCGCCGGTGATCAGCACGTCCTGGCCTTCCTCGAGCATGTCCGGGTTGCGCTGGGACAGGGTCAGCTCGATCACCACGTCGGGGAACAGTGCGCCGTAGCGGGCGATCATCGGCACCAGGTGATGCTGGCCCATGCCCATCAGCGACTGCACGCGCAAGCGGCCGCAGGGGCGGATGTGCGCGCCGGCGGCTTCGGCCTCAGCGACCTCGATGTCCTCGAGGATCCCACGGCACCGCTCCAGGTAGCGCTCGCCGGCCTCGGTCAGGGCCAGGCGCCGGGTGGTGCGGTGCAGCAGGCGCGTCTGCAGGTGCGCCTCCAGGTCGGAGATCAGCCGCGATACCTGCGCGGTGGACAGGTCCAGGGCCTGGGCGGCGGAAGTGAAGCTGCCGCTGTCCACCACCCTGGCGAACACGCGCATGCCTTGCAATGTGTCCACTATTACCTCGGTTGCAAAACAGATTCGTAAATTGGTCGGATTTTCCCTGGCGCCGGGCTGCCTATACTGGCCGCCGTCGCCGTAGCAACGCCGGGCATACCCTGCCCGGCGTCGGGGCGGATGGCCCACCCGCCGTCCGCTCTCCTTCCCCCCGCACAGACTCTGCTACGGCGGCGCCCCCTTCCCCTTCCGCCGCGCTCAGCGTCCCGGTTCCGGAATCCGGTACCAGGCGACGTACAGCGCCGGCAGGAAGATCAGCGTGAGCAGCGTGGCGGCAACGATGCCGCCGATCATCGCATAGGCCATCGGCCCCCAGAACACTTCGCGGGCGATGGGGATCATCCCCAGGCTGGCCGCCGCCGCCGTCAGCAGGATCGGCCGGGTGCGGTGGTGGGTGGCTTCCAGCACGGCCTCCCAGGGCGTCTTGCCGTCCTTCTCGAAGGCATCGATCTGGGTCACCAGGATCACCGAGTTGCGGATGATGATGCCGATCAGCGCGAGAATCCCGAGGATCGCCACGAAGCCCATCGGCGTGCCGGTCGGCAGCAACGCCGCGACCACCCCGATCAGCCCCAGCGGCGCGACGCTGGCCACCAGGAACAGCTTCTGCACGCTCTGCAACTGGATCATCAGGAAGGTCGCCATGAGGAACAGCATCAGCGGCACCACCTTGGCGATCGGGCCCTCGGCCTTGCCGCTCTCCTCCACCGTGCCGCCCACTTCGATCCGGTAGTTCGCCGGCAGGCCGTCGGCGAAGCGCTTGACCTCCGGCGCCAGCCGGGCGACCAGGTCGGTGGGCTGGATCTCGCCGCGCAGCGACGCCTTCACCGTGATCGTCGGCTTGCGGTCGCGGCGCCACACCAGCGGCTGCTCCAGCTCGTAGCTGACCTTGGCGAACGCCTTGAGCGGGATCGAGGTGCCGCTGGGCGTGACGATCTGCAGGCTCTCCAGGGTCTCCAGCGAGCCGCGCTCGCTATCCTCGGCGCGGCCGATGACGTTCACCAGGTAGATGTCGTCGCGCACCTGGGTCACCGCGCTGCCGGTCACCACGCTGTTCATGATCTGCGCCACGTCCTCGGAGGACAGCCCGAGCTGGCGCGCCTTGTCCTGGGCGATGTCGATCTTGAGCATCTTCCCGGGCTCGTTCCAGTCGTAGACGATATCGCCGATGTTCGGGTTGCCGTCGAGCACGCCGGCCAGGCCCATGGCGTACTCGCGGACCTTGTCGATCTGCGGTCCGCTGACCCGGTACTGGATCGGCCGTCCCACCGGCGGCCCCATCTCCAGCGGCTGCACGTAGGTGCTGATGCCGACATAGTCCTTGCGCAAGCGATCGCGCAGGCGCGCGGCGACGCGCTCGCGGGCCTCCAAGTCCTTGGTGACGATCACCAGTTGGCCATAGAAGTTGTTCTGCAACTGCTGGTCCAGCGGCAGGTAGAAGCGGATCGCGCCTTCGCCGACGTAGGCGCTCCAGTGGTCGATGTCCTCGTCATCCTTCAGCGTCGCTTCCAGGCGGTCCATCACCGCCCTGGTCTCGTGGATGCTGCTGTTCTGCGGCAGGTTGAGGTCGACCAGCAGTTCCGGACGGTCGGAAGACGGGAAGAACTGGTGCTGGACGAACTTCATCAGGAACAGCGACACGCCGAACAGCAGCGCGGTGAGGAAGATGGTCGTCCAGCGCCGGCGCATCGCCAGGTGCAGCAGGCTGTCGAAACGCTCGGCGATGCGGCCCTTCTTCTGCTCCGACTTGTGCTTGAGAGTCTTCGGCAGGATGTGCACGGCGATCACCGGGGCGAACAGCACCGCGACGATCCACGACAGCAGCAGGGCCACGGCGATCACCGCGAACAGGGTGAAGGTGTACTCGCCGGCGGAGCTGGCGTTGAGCCCGATGGGCACGAAGCCGGCCACCGTCACCAGGGTCCCGGTGAGCATCGGGAAGGCCGTCGAGGTGTAGGCGTAGGTCGCCGAGTCGTGCAGCGAGTCGCCCAGTTCGAGGCGCGTGATCATCATCTCCACGGTGATCATGGCATCGTCCACCAGCAGGCCGAGGGCGATGATCAGCGCGCCGAGGGAAACCCGCTGCATGGTGATGTCGGTGTATTCCATGAACACGAAGACCATCGCCAGCACCAGCGGGATCGAGCAGGCCACCACCAGCCCGGCGCGCAGGCCGAGGCTGACGAAGCTGACGATGAGGACGATCACCACCGCCTCGAACAGCGCCTGGGTGAAACCGCCGACCGCCTTCTTCACCACCTGGGCCTGGTTCGACACCTGGTGCACGCCGACCCCGACCGGCAGTTCGCCGGTGATCTCCTGCATGCGCGCATTGAGCGCCTCGCCGAACTCGAGGATATTGCCGCCCTCCTTCATCGCCACCGCCAGGCCGATGGCCGGCTCGCCCTTGTAGCGGAACAGCGAGGTCGGCGGGTCGACGAAATCGCGGCTGATGCTGGCCAGGTCGGACAGCCGGTAGAAACGATCGTTGACCCGCAGGTTGACCGCCTGCAGGTCCTTTTCCGAACGGAAGTTGCCGGAGGTGCGCACCGAGATGCGCTCGGGGCCGGCCTCGACTACGCCGGACGGGGTCACCGCGTTCTGCGCTTGCAGGCTCTGCACGACCTGGCGCTGGTCGAGACCGAGGGCGGCCAGCTTGCGGGTGGAGAAGTTGAGGTAGATGACCTCGTTCTGCGCACCGATCATCTGCACCTTGCCCAGGTCTTTCACCGAGCGGATGTCCAGGCGCACCTTCTCCACGTAGTCGCGCAGCTGGCGGAAGTCCAGGCCGTCGGCGGTGAAGGCGTAGACGCTGCCGAACACGTCGCCGAACTCGTCGTTGAAACCCGGTCCCTGGATGCCCTGGGGGAATTCCCCCTGGATGTCGGAGATCTTCTTGCGCACCTGGTACCAGATATCCGGGATGTCGCCGGCCTTGGTGGTGTCCTTGAGGTAGACGAAGACCGTCGATTCGCCGGGTCGCGTGTAGCTCTTCACGTAATCTAGCGAGTCCAGCTCCTCGAGCTTCTTCTCGATGCGGTCGGTGACCTGCTCCAGGGTGTCGTCCACCGTGGCGCCCGGCCAGCGGGTCTGGATGACCATGGTCTTGATGGCGAACGAGGGATCCTCCTCGCGCCCCAGGTTGAGGTAGGAGAACACGCCCATCACCAGCGATACCGCCATCAGGTACCAGACCAGGGACTGGTGGCGCAGGGCCCAGTCCGACAGGTTGAAACCGCCCTTCATCGCGCATCCTCGTCGAGTTTGATCTTCTGGCCGGGCTTGAGGCTGTTGACTCCGGCGCGGACCACCCGGTCGCCGTCGGCCAGGCCCTGTCCGATCACCACCTGGCGTTCGTCGCGGCTGAGCACCTGTACCTCGCGCAGGGCCACGCTGGACTGTTTCCCATCGACGACCCAGACCTGGGTCTTGCCGTCGCGCTCCAGCAGCACGCTGGCCGGCAGCACACTGCGCACGCTACCGGCGCTGCTCAGCTGGACCTGGATGGTCGAGCCGAGGCGGAACGCCTCCGGCGTCTGCGCCAGGCTCAGGCGCACGCGACGGGTGCGGGTCGAGGCGTCGGCCTGCGGACCCAGCTCGCGGATGCTGCCGGTGGTCCTGGCCTGCGGGTCGAGCTGGGCGCTGACCAGGAAGCGCGCGTCGGCCGGCAGGCTCTCGGCGACCTCGGTGGGCAGGTCGAAGACCGCCTCGCGCACCTCGGGCCGGGCCAGGGTGACCACCGCCTGGCCGGCGCTGACCACTTGCCCGGCCTCGGCGTGCCAGGTGGTGATGACGCCGTCGAAATCGGTCACCAGGCGCGTGTAGGAAAGCTGGTCCCTGGCCTGCTGCACCGCCGCTTTGGCCTGGTCGAAGCTGGCCTGGCTGGTCTTCAGGCGGGTCCGCGCATCGTCCAGGCGCGCCTGGGCGGTGACGCTGCGGGCGAACAGTTCTTCCTGGCGCCGGGCATTGGCCTGGGCGTCGATCAACTGCGCCTCGGCGCTGGCCAGGTCGCCCTGGCTGGCGCGCAACTGGTTCTGCTGGTCGGTGGGGTCGAGGGTCGCCAGCAGCGCGCCCTTGCCGACGAAGTCACCGACGTCGAACAGGCGCGAGGCGATCCGTCCGTTGGTGCGGAAGCCGAGCACGCTCTCGTAGCGCGCCTGGATGCTCCCCGCGAAGCGACCGAGGTCGTCGTTCTTCAGGGTCTTCACGGTCACCGTCAGCACCGGCCGCGGCGGTGCCGGCGGCGGCTCGTCGCCGCAGCCGGAGAGGAGCAGGGCGAAGCCGAACAGGCCGGCGAGGGAAAACGGCTTCATGGCTGGCCTCCGCCCACGGCGTCGCGGCTGGCGGTGCTCTGGGTCGGCTGCGGCGGCTGGGCCACCTCGACCACCTGGCCCGGATGGAGCAGTTGGCCGCCCACCGTGACCACTGTCTGGCCCGCCTCCAGGCCACCGTCGATGACCACCTTCTCGCTGGCGTAGCGTGCCACCCGCACCGGTTGCAGACGCGCCTTGCCTTGCTGGTCGAGCAACCAGACCGCCGGCTGCTCGCCGACCTTGGACAGCGCCGACCAAGGCAGCACCACGCTGTGCTCGGCCGGCGCGGCGACGCTGGCGTTGACCACGCTGCCGAGGCTCATTTCCGCCGGCACCGAGTCGAGGCCGACCTTGACCTTCAGCGTACCGCTGCGCTCGTCCACCGTCGGGGTGATCTCGCGGACCTTGCCGCTGGCGGTGACTTCCGGCTTGCCGAGCAGGCTGACGGTGATCCGCTGGCCGTCGACATCGTGGCTGAACAACGACTCGTAGACGTTGAACACCGCGTCGCGCTCGCCGTCGCGGGCCAGGGTGAAGATCGGCACGGTGGCCTGCACCACCTGGCCGACCTCGGCCTGGCGGGCGGTGATGACCCCGGCGTCGGAGGCACGCAGCTCGGTATAGGAAAGCAGGTCGCGAGCGTTGGCCAACTGCGCCTGGGCGGCCTTCAGCGAACTCTGCGCGCTGCGCACCGAGGCCAGCGCCTGGTCGTACTCGCTCTGGCTGGTGTAGCCCTTGGGCAGCAGCGCCTTCTGCCGCTGGTAGTTGAGGTCGGCGAGCTTCGACTGCGCCTGCTGCGCAGCGACCGCCGCCTGGGCGTTCTCCACGTTGCTGCGCTGGTCCTGCGGGTCGAGCCGCGCCAGCACCTGGCCAGCCGCGACGTGGTCGCCGACATCGACCAGGCGCTCGACGATCTTGCCGCCGACACGGAACGACTGGTCGGCCTGTACCCGTGCCTGGATGTCGCCGGTGATCGAGGTGGCCGAGGCGAACTCGGCCATCTTCACCGTCTGCGCCAGCACACGGACGTGTTCCTCGGCGGGCGGCTCGGCGCCGCAACCGACAAGCAGGCTGGCGCACAGGATGGCGGGCAGCGCCATCCGCGACCAGCGACCTTTGGAATGAAAAGCGCCTCTGGCGTCTGACATGCCTTCCCCTTCGCGATCCATACAGATACCGGCCGATCCGGCCGGAAACTCCCAGAATTGGCAGGGATTCTAGCCGCGTCCCCAAGGATTGCGACTATCAGATGGAAGCGGGGGTTCCTTTTCCAAACTTGTGGAGGGGATCGCCTCCGGCGTCAGGTGAACAGACGCGCGCTCAGCTCGCGGCTGGCCTCCAGCAGCAACGGCAGGAAGCGACTTTCCAGTTCGGCGCGGGAGACCCGCCCGGCATGGGTGCCGACGTTCAACGCGGCGAGCACGTGGCCGGCGGAGTCGCGTACCGGCACCGCCAGCGAGCGCAGGCCGACTTCCAGCTCCTGGTCGACGATGCACCAGCCCTGGCGACGAATCTCCACCAGGCACGGCAGCAGGGTCTCGGGGGTATACAGGGTACGGCTGGTCTTGGCCTGCATCTCCACTCCGCCGAAGTAGGCGTGCAGCGCGTCGTCGTCCAGCGCGGCGAGGAGGATGCGGCCCATCGAGGTGCAATAGGCGGGCAGCCGGCTGCCGACGTTGAGGTCCACCGAAATCAGCCGCTGGGGAGTGGCCGAACGGGCGATGTAGAGCACGTCGTCACCCTCCAGGGTGGCCATCGAGCAGGCTTCGTGGAGCTGTTCGCTGAGGCGGTCGAGGATCGGCTGCGCAGTGATCGCCAGCGGCGTCGACGACAGGTAGGCGTGACCGAGGGTGAGCACCTTCGGCAACAGCGAGTAGGTGCGCCCGTCGGTGGTGGCGTAGCCAAGCTGCATCAGCGTGTGCAGGCAGCGACGCACGGCGGCGCGGGGTATCTCGGTGCGGTGGCTGATCTGGGCGATGGTCAGGTGCCGCTTGCGCTCCTGGAACGCATGGATCACCGCCAGGCCACGGGCCAGCGAGGTCATGAAGTTGGGATCGCCGGTGAAGGCCTCGATGCGCTTGGCTGGCGAAAGGACGGTCGGCGGCGCCAGGGTGGCGGGGTGTTCCGGGAGTTCGCTCATGGACGTTCGGGCTCGGGTCACGGAAAGGCTCGCCGATTATCGGACACTCGTTCGATCATCGCAATTGACCGGAGCGCCTCCGACTGTAGTACTGTCGGGGCTACCCATCGCCCTCCGGGAGTAATGTCAGGTACCCATCGGCGGGTTCTGGGTACGCCCTTGCCGCTCCGGCAAGGGCGCCCTTCCTTCCCGCGCGATCGATGCACCTAGAAGTCGAAGAACACCGTCTCGTTGTCGCCCTGGATGCGGATGTCGAAACGGTAGGCGAGCTGTCCGTCCACTTCGCAGCGCCGCGCGAGCAGGGTGTCGCGACGCGGCGCCTGCTCGATCAGGTTGAGCACCGGACAGGCGGCGTTGGCCTCGGTCTCGTCATCGAAGTACAGCCGGGTCTGCAAGTGGATGTTGATGCCGCGGGCGAACAGCGAGACGTTGATGTGCGGCGCCATCGGCACGCCCTGGGCGTTACGCACCACCCCCGGCTTGACCGTGTGCAGGGTCCACTCGCCGGCATCGAAGGTGGTGGCGGTGCGGCCGAAGCTGTTGAACGGTCGCTCCGGATCGTAGCGCTCCTGGTAGCGGCCTTCGCTGTCGGCCTGCCAGAACTCCAGGAACGAGTCGCGCACCAGGTGGCCGTTGCCGTCGTAGACGTGGCCGAGCAGGAGGATGTGCTGGCCCGGCGCGCCTTCGCGGGCCATGCGGTTCCAGATCTCCAGGTCGCGGGTCGGGTTGCCGGCGGCGGCCAGCGCCAGGCCGATGTGGACGTAGGGACCGGCGGTCTGGGAAGGGGTTTCCCGCAGCAGTTCGTGGCTCATGGTCGGCTCCTCAGGCGTTCTCGAAGAAGGTCTTGCGCTGCCCGCGCAGGACGATGTCGAAGCGGTAGGCCAGGCAATCCATCGGGTTGGCCATGCTCATGTCGAGCCGGCCGATCAGGCTCTGCGCCGCCTCCGGGTCGGCAAGAGTGCGGATGATCGGGCACTTGGGGATCAGCGGGTCGCCCTCGAAGTACATCTGGGTGACCAGCCGCGCGGCGATCGCCGGGCCGCTGACGGACACGTGGATGTGCGCCGGACGCCAGTCGTTGGGGCCGTTGCGCCAGGGATAGGGCCCGGGCTTGATGGTGCGGAAGTAATAGTGGCCCTCGCTGTCGGTGAGGGTCCGGCCGACGCCGCCGAAGTTCGGGTCGAGCGGCGCCAGGTAGCGGTCGTTCTTGTGCCGGTAGCGCCCGCCGGCGTTGGCCTGCCACATCTCCACCAGGGTGTGCGGGACCGGCTTGCCGTACTGGTCGAAGACCCGGCCGAACATGATGATGCGCTCGCCCTGGGGCAGGCCGCCGTGGTCGAAGTTGAGCAGCAGGTCGTTGTCGTGACGGCCGAGCCTGAGGTGGGAGAAGTCCGGCCCGCTGGTTTCCGAGAGCGATTGCGGGATGCTCACCAGTGCCTGGCTCGGCGAGCGCGGCACGGAGGTCTTGTAGTCGGGGGTCAAGGCTTTGGGGTGCCAGTTTCGGTCACGGATGACGAAACGACGGCTTTCGGCGTCGTGCATGTCGGGCTCCTGTTATTCGCGTTATCGGTCGCCAGGCTTGTGGATTCAGGCATGGAAAACGAAGTCTTGCGCAGGAGGCGGGGCGGGGACAGTGAATTATCCGGCCCCATACATAACCATTTGGTTATGCTTTATCAGTGCAACTCGGCGGCCACCTCGCGCAACACCGCGCTGAACCATTGCGCCCCCAGTGGCAACGGCAAGGCCGCGTTGTGGCACAGCCCGACCGAACCGCCCGGTTCGCGGATACCCAGGTCCAGCTCGGCCAGCTCGCCATTGCCGACGTCCAGGCGCACGGCATCGCGCGGCGCCACCCAGATCGCCTCGCTGCGCAACACATAGCTGCGGCTGAGGGTCGGCGAGAGGGTTTCCAGGCGCTGTCCGGCGAGCGGGATGCCCCATTGCACGAACAGGCTGTCGGCGTGGCGGCGGATGGTGGTGCCGGCCAGCGGCAGCACCAGTGGGAATTCGGCCAGCCGCTGCAGGTCGCCGAGGGGCGCGGCGAGCAAGGGGTGGCCGGGACGCACCACCAGCATCATCGACTCGCTGTACAGGTGCTCGAAGGTCAGGCCCTGGATGTCCGGGCTATCGGTCATCCGCCCGACCACCAGGTCCAGCTCGCCGACCTTCAGTTGCGCCAGCAGGTAGGCGCTGGGTCCGGTGGCGACGCTGACCACCAGCGCGCCGTGGCGCCGGTGCAGGCGCCGGATCACCTCGGGCACCACCAGGCTCTCCACCGTCGACAGCACGCCGACCCGCACCGTCTCGACCTGCGCCTCGTGGCCGCGCAGGGTGTTCACCCCGTCGCGCAGGGCCTGCACGCAGGGGCCGGCATAGCGCAGGAAGGTCACCCCCGCCTCGGTCAGCTCGGCGCCGGCCTTGCTCCGTTCGAACAGCCGCGCGCCGAGGATTTCCTCCAGTTCCTTGAGGGTCTTGGAGATCGCCGGCTGCGACACCGCCACGGCGTCCGCCGCCTTGGCGAAGCTGCGCTGGCGGGCGACTTCGAGGAAGCAGGCGAGGTGGCGGAACTTGATGCGGTTGTCGAGGTTCATGGGGTGGCCGTGGCGGCGAGTGGTGCGGGCATGGTACCCAACGGGCGGGTTGGGAACGAGGTGTGGCGTGCGGCGAGGTCGTGCCAGGCGGTACTCCGCCTTCCTTTCCCCAAAGGGAGAAGGCACTGGATGGCGGAACGACTCACGTGCCGGGCAATCCCTTCCCTGGGGGAAGAAGGAACCGGATGGAGCATGGTCGGGCAGCATCGCGCCGACCCTTCGCCCTTCAGGGGGGCCTCCACGTCCAGGAGGACGCCGGGGGAACCCCACCTGGAGCGGGCGCCGACTCAGAACTCCACCGTCGTCGACAGCTGGAACTGCCGAGGCTCGCCCATCGCCACGTACAGGCGATTGGCACTGGACGGGTAGTAGGTGCGGTCGAACAGGTTCTTCACGTTGAGCTGGAACTTCACGCCGTGTCCGCCGAAGCGGGTGTCGTAGCTGGCGAAGGCATCGGCCACGGTGTAGGACGGCAGGTCGAAGGAATTGGCCGGGTCGCCCGGGCGCTTGCCGACGTAGCGCGCGCCGCCGCCCAGGCGCAGGCGGTCGCCGCCGAAGAGCTGGCCGAGTTCGTAGACCGCCGACAGCGACGCGGTGTTGCGCGCCACGTTCTGCAGGCGCTTGCCCTCCAGGGTCGGGTCCTCGGTGACTTCCGCGGCGAGCCAGGCGTAGCTGCCGATCAGGCTCCAGCGTTCGCTGAGCTGGCCGGTGAGGTCCAGCTCCAGGCCGCGCGAGCGGACCCGGCCGGCGGCGCGCACGCTGCTGTTGCCGGCACCGTCGAGTTCGTTGACCAGCACGTTCTTCTTGCGGATGTCGAACAGCGCCAGGGTGCCGCTGAGACGCCCCGGCACATCCAGCTTGGCGCCCAGCTCCCAGGAGGTCGCCTCCTCCGGCAGGATCGCCGAATCGATGGTCTCGCCGGTGCTCAGCGGGGCGATGGTCGAGTTCGGCTTGAACGAGCGCGTGTAGCTGCCGTACAGCGAAACCTCGTCGCTCAGGCGGTAGACCAGGCCGCCGCGCGGCACCCATTTCTGCCCGTTGATATCGGTGTTGGCGTTGAACGGCCGGCCGCGCCCGGCGAGCTGGTCGTAGATCTGGTAGCGCGCGCCGCCGACCAGGATCCAGCGTTCGTCCAGGTGGATCGAGTCCTGGAAATACAGCGAGTCGCTGCGCAGCTTGTCGGTCTGGTCGCTGTCGCCGGCGACCACCCGGGTCGACGGCACCACCTGGCCATAGACCGGGTCGAGGTAGTCGAAGCGGCTGGTCTTGCTGTCGCGCAGCAGGTCGGCGCGGAAGATCTTGCGCTTCTCGTGGTCCATGCCGAATTGCAGGTCATGTTGCATCCCGGCCAGTTGCAGCGTTCCGCTCAGGCCGAGGGTGGCGAAGCTGTCGCTGCTGACCGCGCCGTGGGTGCCGTCCATGCGCCGGGTCAGGGTGCCGTCGGCATTCACGGCCATCACCCGGGCCTGGTTGTCGTCGTAGGTCTCGCGACTGTAGCCGTAGCCGAAGTGGGCCTTCCAGGTGTCGTCGAGCTGCCGTTCGAGATCCAGGCGGGTCAGCTCGGAACGGCCCTCGGTGATGTTGAAGGGCTCGTCCAGGCGCCGGCTGCGCGGGATGTCCAGCGGGCGGTTGGTACGCGGGTCGATGGCCGTGCCACGGTCGAACGGCGTGGTGAACTCGCGGTGCTCGTAGCTCAGGTTGACCGTCGTGTCCTCGCCGTACCAGGCCAGCGAGGGCGCCACCAGCGTCTCGCGGCTCTTGCCGAAGTCGCGCCAGTAATCCTCGTCCTCATGATCGAGGATCATCCGGTAGGCCAGTCCGCTGTCGCCCAGCGGGCCGGTGGAGTCGAGCTGGCCGCCGCTGCCGTTGCGCCCGTGGGCGTAGGCCGAGCCACGCAGGGTCAGGGCGTTGGCTTGTTGCAGTTGCGGCTTCTTGCTCACCACGTTGACCACCCCGCCCGGGTCCTGGATGCCATAGAGCAGGGATGCAGGCCCCTTCAGCACCTCGACGTGGTCGGCGGTGGCGGTGAAATTGCGGCCCTGCACCGAGGGCATGCCGTCGCGCATGATCGAGCCGTCGCGGTTGTCGCCGAAGCCGCGTTTCATCACCGCGTCCTGGGTACCGCCGAGGGTGTTGGCCTGGGTGATGCCGCTGATGTTGCCCAGCGCGTCGTCAAGGTTGCGCGGGCGCTGGTCCTGCAGCGCCTGTGCCGGGACCACGCTGATCGCCTGGGGGATTTCCAGTAGCGGCGCATCGCCGCGACTGATCGAGGCGTTGGCCGCCGGCCGGTAGCCCTGCGCCGGGGCGGCGGCGGACACCGTCGTGGCATCGAGGTTGAGCGCGCCGCTGGCGGGGATCGGTTCCAGGGTCAGGGTGCGCTCGTCGATCCGCCGCGCGCGCAGGCCGCTGCCCTGCAGCAGGCGTTGCAGCGCCTCCTCCGCGTCCAGCGAACCGTGCAATGCCGGGGCGGTCGCCTGCGGCGGCAGCTCGGCGGTGTAGAGCAGCGTCTGCCCGCTGGCCCGGCTGAACGCGTTGAGCGCCTGGGCCAGCGGCGCGGCAGCCTGGCTGAAGCGGTAGCGAACCGCCTCGGCGGCCTGCGCGGTGGCGGCGAGACAGCCGAGGCTGAGGAACAGGGCGGGGAGAGTACGCAGGGCGAAGCGCGGGAAGGGGGTCATGGGTTGCTCGTGTCGGTCGCTTTTCTAATGCGAATCAATCGCGGTCATGAGCACTACACGAAGCGGCGCCGGATTTACCTCACCCCCCAGCGCAAAAAAATTCTTCGCCGGGAAAGATTCCTGCGGCCAAACGGAGCGGGGCCGCCGTCAGCGAATCACCACCAGGCGTCCGAACAGGATCTGCTGGCGATAGCCGAGCACCGCCTGCAGCGACTTCAGCGCGGCTTCGGGATCGTCGCTGCGGAAGCTGCCGCTGACCGGCTGGCGGCCGAGCGCGTCGTCGAGCAGGAGAATGCGTCCGGGGTAGTAGCGAGCGAGTTCGTCGAGCACTTCCGCCAGCGGCCGCCGGTAGAAGCTCAGCCAGCCCTGGCGCCAGGCCAGCGCGGCGGCGGCGTCGATGGCCACGGGCCGGCCCAGCTTGCCGTCGGCGAAGCCGACCTGCTGGCCGGCGCCCAGCACTTCCTCGGCGGCGCCCGCGCCCGTGCCGGCGCTCACCGCGACCCGCCCTTGCAGCACGGTGACGCGGGTCTCCCCGGCGCCGCGACGGACCTCGAACTCGGTGCCCAGTACCCGCGCCCGGCCTTCGCCGGCCTCGACCACGAATGGCAGCGTGTCGCGCTTCACCCGCAACGCGGCGGCGCCGCGCAGCAGTTCGACCCGCCGCTGGCCGCCGTCGATACGCACGCGCACCGCGCTGCCGGCGTCCAGGCTCAGGTAGGAGCCATCGGCCAGCTTCCATTCGGCGACCTGTCCCGGCGCGGCGACATAGTCGGCACGCCAGTCCTGCAGCCAGTCGCCGGGCTGCCACCAGCCGCCCAGCCAGAGCATCGCCAGCAGGCAGGCGACGCTGGCCAGCGGGTAGGCCCAGCGCCGCGGGTTGCGCGACGCTCGGCGCGGCCGCAGGTAGGCTTCCAGGGCATCGGCCTCTTCGATGGCCAGGCGGCTCGCCGGTATTTCCGTCAGGCGCCAGAGCGCCTCGGCGCGAGCATAGGCCTCGGCATGCGCCGGCCGCTGCGCCAGCCAGTCCTCGAAGGCCCGCCGGGTCGCCGCATCCGGCGTACCGCGCAGGCGCACCAGCCAGGCCTGGGCGGTCTGCTCGAGGACGGGATCGTAGGGCGCGGCGTCGCTATCGGGTCGGGTCATGGCTGGGCGCTCCTTGCCTGCTCGCCGGCCGGGCCGGCCAGGCTCGCCTTGCAGGCGTCGAGGGCGCGCATCATATGTTTTTCCACGGCGCTTTGGGAAAGCTGCATGGCCTGGGCGATCTCCGCGTAGGTGCGGCCGTGGATGCGATTGAGCAGGAAAATCCGCCGGGTCCGCTCGGGCAGGCCGCGCAAGGCGGCCTCGACCCGGCGCCACTGGTCGCCGGCCTCGAGCGCCTGCTCGGGACCGACCGGCTCGCCCTGGCGCTGCTCCGGCAGCCAATCGTCCAGTTGCCGTTGCCGCGATCCTTCGCCACGCAAGTGGTCGATGGCCAGGTTGCGCGCGCTGCGCAGGAGGTAGCTGCCAAGCTCCTCCACCGGGGCGGCCGGGCGCCGCCAGAAGCGCAGGAACAGTTCCTGGACCAGGTCGGCGGCGGTCGCCCGGCAGCCGACCCAGCGGCTGACCAGGCTTTCCATGCGCTGGCGCTGGGCCAGGAAGGCCTTGAGCAGATCCGCGCGGCGCGCCGCCTCGCCGTCTGCCGGCAAGGCATCCGGGCGCGGGCCGGAGGGAAGGTCGCGGTCGGGCATCGGTGATGGGACGGCTGCACGAAAGCCGGCGCCGGGGCGGCGCCATGGGAATGCTGAGCAGCCCGCAAATGATAATGCTTATCATCAATACCGAGAAGCCGGCGACGACGAAACGCCTTGCGGGTCGCGCGCCGGGTTGCCCGGCGCGCCGCCCCTCACTTCACCAGGCGCGCATCCAGGCTGTTCTGCGCCAGGCGCCTGGCCTGCTCCTCGGTCATTCCCAGGCTCTGCTGCAAGGCATGGAAGTTCTCGGTGACATAGCCGCCGAAGTAGGCCGGGTCATCGGAGTTCACCGTCACCTTCACGCCGCGTTCGAGCATGTCGAGGATGGTGTGCTGGCTCATGTCGTCGAACACGCAGAGCTTGGTGTTGGACAGCGGGCAGACGGTCAGCGGGATCTGTTCGTCGATCAGCCGCCGCATCAGCCGCTCGTCCTCGAAGGCGCGCACGCCGTGGTCGATGCGCTCGACCTTGAGCAGGTCGAGGGCTTCCCAGATGTACTCGGGCGGCCCCTCTTCGCCGGCATGGGCGACGGTGAGGAAGCCTTCGCTGCGGGCGCGGTCGAAGACCCGCTGGAACTTGCTCGGCGGATGCCCGACTTCCGAGCTGTCGAGGCCGACGGCGATGAAGGCGTCGCGGAACGGCAGCGCCTGGTCGAGGGTTTTCTGCGCCTGTTCCTCGCTGAGGTGGCGGAGGAAGCTGAGGATCAGCCCATGGCGGATGCCCAGCAGCTTCTCGCCGTCCTGCAGCGCGGCGCGGATGCCGGCGAGCACCACCTCGAAGGGAATGCCGCGATCGGTGTGGGTCTGCGGGTCGAAGAACGGCTCGACGTGGACGACGTTCTGCGCCTTGCACTTCTGGAGGTAGGCCCAGGTCAGGTCGTAGAAGTCCTGCTCGGTGCGCAGCACGTCGGCGCCGGCGTAGTAGAGGTCGAGGAATTCCTGCAGGTTGTTGAAGGCGTAGGCCTTGCGCAGGGTCTCGACGTCGTTCCAGGGCAGGGCGATGCGGTTGCGCTCGGCGAGGGCGAACAGCAGCTCCGGCTCCAGGGTACCTTCCAGGTGCAGGTGCAGTTCGGCCTTGGGCAAGGCGTTGAGCCATTCGTACATGGGGTGGGTTCTCGATCAGGCTGGTCTTTGCCGGCAAGTTTAACCTGTCCCGGGAGTCAGGCCCGAGGGAAACCCGCGAGCCGCTCCCGCGCGCGACGGGCGGCTCAGGCCGTTTCGCCGCGCCGATAGGCATAGGTCTGCGCGAAGCGCGAGGTCAGCCACTCGCCACAGGTGGTCGGCGGATACTTCGGCGGGTTGTCCGCGTCGAAGCAGCCCGGCAGGCAGCGGATCTCGGTGTCCATGTGCGGTTCGGCGAAGAACGGCATGGAGTAGCGATGCACCCCGCGCGGGCTGATCACCCGGTGCGGGGTCGAGCGGTAACGGTCGTTGCTCCAGCGCGCCATCATGTCGCCGATGTTGACCACGAAGGTGCCGTCGATGGGCGGCGCGTCGATCCATTCGCCCTGGCGGTTCTGCACTTGCAGGCCACCGGCGGCGTCCTGGTAGAGCAGGGTCACGCAGCCGTAGTCGGTGTGCGCGCCGGCGCCGGGCTGGTCGGCGCTCTGCCGGGCGGCGGCCGGCGGATAGTGGATCAGGCGGAACACGCTGACCGGCTGCTCGAAGCGGCGGTCGAAGAAGTCCTCCTCGATCCCCAGGGCGATGGCCAGGGCACGCAGCACGGTACGGGCCAGCGCCAGCATGTCGACATAGTGTCCTTCCAGCAGGGCCTCCCAACCGGGCAGGTCGGGGTGTCGGTTGGGCCCGTAGAAGGACTTGCCGGCGCGCACGTCGGGATGCTCCGCCGGCAGGTGCAGGGCCATGTCGAAGGTCTCCTTGAAGTCGCTGGGCAACGCCGGGTCGAGCTGCTCGGTGGCGATCGCGCCATAGCCGCGATGGTTGCGGCTACGGGTGATATCGATCTTTAGCTTCTCTTCGACGGGCAGCGCGAAGAACTCCCGCGCCGCCGCCAGCAGGGCTTCGAAGCGCGCGGCCGGCAACGGGTGTCCGGCGATGTAGAAGAAGCCCCACTCGCGGCAGGCCTGGTCGATCCGCCGCGCCACGTCGTTCCAGGCGCCACGGTCGGCGCCGTAGAGCGGGGCGATGTCGATGATGGGTAGACGGTCCAATCGCGCTCTCCTCGATGGGCCCTGTACGGAAAGTGCCTGCGCTCGGCGAATTTTTCCATACAAGGCCAGGGCTCACTTCGGCAGGTCGGCCTTGATGCCTTCCACGTAATAGTTCATCGACGCCAGGTCGGCATTGGTCGCGCTGACGCCGGCGGCGAAACGCTCCTTGCCGGACTGGTCGCGGATCGGCCCGGTGAAGGGGTGGAAGGCTCCGCTGCGGATCGACTCGATCAGCCTGCCCGCCTCTTCCCGCACCGGCGCCGGCAGCACCTCCTGGTTCAGCGGCAGGACCACCGTACTCTCGGCCAGGCCGCCCCAGAAGTCCTCGGATTTCCAGGTGCCGTCCATCACCGCCTGGGCCGAGCGGATATAGTGCGGGCCCCAGTCGTTGACGATCGAGGTGAGCACGGTCTTCGGACCGAAGTGCTGCATGTCCGAGGCGTAGCCCACGGCGTACACCCCGCGACGCTCGGCGGCCTGGATCGGCGCCGGGCTATCGGTGTGCTGGAACACCACGTCGACGCCCTGGTCGATCAGCGCGTTGGCCGCGTCGGCCTCCTTGCCCGGATCGAACCAGGTGCTCACCCACATCACCTTGAGTTCGGCCCGCGGGTCGTATTTGTCCAGCGCCAGCTGGATCGCGTTGATGTCGCGGATCACCTCGGGAATCGGAAACGAGGCGATGTAGCCGATCTTGTGGCTGCGGGTCATCTTCGCCGCGAGGAAGCCGCCGACGTAGCGTCCCTCGTAGGAGCGCGACAGGTAGGTGCCGAGGTTCCTGTCGCGCTTGTAGCCGGTGGCGTGCTCGAAGGTCACCTTGGGAAACTGCCGGGCCACCTTGGCGGTGGGGTTCATGTAGCCGAAGGAGGTGGTGAAGACCAGGCCGTAGCCGTCTTTCGCCAGGTTGCGGATGACCCGCTCGGCGTCGGCGCCCTCGGCGACGTTCTCGACGAAGCTGGTCTTCACCTTGTCGCCGAAGTGCTCCACCAGTTCGCGGCGGCCCAGTTCGTGCTGGTAGGTCCAGCCGTGGTCGCCGACCGGGCCGACATAGACGAAGCCGATCTTCAGTGGTTCGGCGGCCTCGGCGGCGAGAGCGCAGGCGCCGAGGCCGAGGACGGCGGCAAGGCGGCGCAGGACGGACATGTGGGATTGCGTGCGACGGTGTTTCATGGATGGGCGTGCTCCGGTGAGTGCAGGGTTGGCCATCGGGCGTGGCTTCGCGTTCAGCCCGCCCGCCGATGCAATTACCTGACCACCCGGACAACTCCGCTCAAGCCCGCGCTTCTGCGTGCCGCGCCATGCCGGCGCGGCTGCAGGACGGTGCAGCGCGCCATCGCTTGGTGCATGCCGGCGCCGCCACGATGGCCTACCATGGGCGCTGGCTTTCCGTAACAAGGCACGCACGCGATGACCGCGATCTACCTGGCCGGGCCGGACGTCTTCCGCCCCGACGCCGAGGCCCACGGCGAAATGCTCAAGGCGCTCTGCGCCGAGTTCGGTTTCCTCGGCCTCTACCCGCTCGACCACGCCCTGCCCGCCGACATCCGCGAGCCGGCCGCACAGGCCGCCTGGATCTACCGCGCCAATGTCGGCCTGATCGAGCGCGCCGACTGCGTGCTGGCCAACCTCGAACCGTTCCGCGGCAGCGAGCCGGACAGCGGCACCGCCTTCGAAGTGGGCTACGCCCTGGCCCTGGGCAAGCTGGTATATGCCTACCTCAGCGATGCCGGCGCCTACGCCGAGCGCCTCGCCCGGCTGGCCCCGGAATGGCTTGGCGAGCGCCCCGGCGAGGACCGCGACGGTTGGCAACTGGAGGGTTTCGGCCTGCCATTGAACCTGATGCTGGCGGTGCCTTCGCGGCTGGTCGCCGGCGGCCCGCGCGAGGCCCTGCGACGCCTCGCCGAGGAACTCGGCGGGAACGCCTGAAGCGCCCGCGCCGAGCGCCGGAAGAAGCACGCGAGCCGCCGCCTATCTGCTGACAGGTAGGCGCCGCCTGGCATGTCGCTTGCTGCCCATAATCCCCGGACAACAACGGCCCCCGCGCGGGGCGTCCGGCATCCTGGGGGGAGCATCCGATGAGCCGATCCAACGGTTCCAGCAGCCGTCGTACCTTCTTGCGTCTGGCGGCCCTGCTGCTGCCCGCCGGCGCCCTGCTCGGCAGCCTGCCGGGCGTACGCGCCGCGGCCAGACCGCGGAAACTCTATCTGGCCGGTCCCGACGTGTTCCGCGCCGACGCCGTCGCCCACGGCGAAGCGCTCAAGGCACAGTGCGCACGCTACGGCTTCGAAGGCCTCTACCCGCTGGACAACGCGCTGCCGAAACAGCTCGCCGAGCCGCGCGAACAGGCGGCCTGGATCTACCGCGCCAACATCGGCCTGATCGAACGCGCCGACGCGGTGCTGGCCAACCTGAACTTCTTCCGCGGCGCCGAGCCGGACAGCGGCACCGCCTTCGAGGTCGGCTACGCCACCGCTCTCGGCAAGCCGGTCTATGGCTACGTCGACGACGCCGGCAGCTACGCCGAGCGGATCCGCCGGCACGCCCCGGAGCTGGTCGGCGAGGATCCGACCCGCGACCGCGACGGCATGGCCCTGGAAGAGTTCGGCCTGCCGCTCAACCTGATGCTGGCGGTGCCCGGCAGGATCGTCGTCGGCGACGCCGAGCAGGCTCTCCGGCAACTCGCCGGGCAATCCCGCGGCTGAGTCCGACCCGTCCCACTCCAGGCAAGGACTTCCCATGCGCAAAGCCCTGCTGTGCTGTGCCGCCCCGCTGTGCGCGGCCGCCGCCTTCGGCGCCGAAAACAACGACGAGAACGCCGCCCGCGAAGGGCTCTGGAACAACCTGCACGTCTACCGCGCGTTCAACCAGCGCGGCGGCCCCTACCTGACCGACGACAGCTACCTGGAATGGGAGTTCGGCGGCCGCAAGGGGGTGCTCGACCTGTACGGCTACATCGACTACAAGAACCTCTTCGACGACGCCAGCTCGGACGTACCCGACGGCGAGAACTGGTTCGTCGACATCGAGCCGCGTCTCTCCATCGACCGCCTGCTCGGCCGCGACTTCTCCATCGGCCCGATCCGCGAATGGTTCGTCGCCTTCGACTACTACTACGCCGACGCGCGCCAGGGACCGGGGCTGAACGTGCTGTGGTCGGGCATCGGCACCAACACCGAGCTGCCCTGGCTGGGTACGGTGGGGCTCAATCTCTACGCGCGCTACATCGACAAGAACTACGGCGCGTCCAACGAGAACGCCTGGGACGGCTACGTCGCCCACATGAACTGGTTCAAGCCGCTGGCGCAGTTCGGCGGCAAGCGCTTCATCGCCTTCCAGGGCTTCTTCGACTACGAGTTCGGCTCGAAGCTGCCCGACAAGGACGATGCCTTCGAGCACGAATACCGTACCGATAACGGCTTCCAGGCCTACCTCGGGCTCTGGTATCACACCGAACACTGGAAGTTCGGCTACGGCGCCAAGGTCTACCGCAACATGACCCAGTGGCGCGACGGCGAGCAACTGGACGGACGCCGCACCGACTCCAGCGGGATCGGCCACTACTTCAACGTCGGCTACGCGTTCTGAGCGCGGCGCCCACGCCGGGCGCCGCGGGAAGCCCGCTCAGGGCAGGCGGGCGATACGCTCGGTGAGCAGGTCGAAGAACCCCTGGGCATCGCCCTCGTTGATCCACTCGACGTTGGCCGGCTGCTTGAGGCCGCCGTACCAGTCGGCCACGGTCTGGCCGAAGGTGATGCCCTCGTGGCTGTCGACCTGCACGTTGATCCGCTTGCCCTTGAACAGCGAGGGCTTGAGCAGGTAGGCGACCACCGTGGCGTCGTGCACCGGGCCGCCCTTCAGGCCGTAGTACTTGATGTCGTACTGGACGTAGGCGTCGAGGATGTCGGCGACGGTCTTGCCGGCTCGGTTGCCGAGGTTGCGCAGCTTGGCGATGCGCTCGGGGCTGGTGAGGATCTTGTGGGTCACGTCGAGCGGCAGCATGGTGATCGGCGCCCCGCTCTTGAGCACGATTTCCGCCGCGTGGGGGTCGGCGAAGATATTGAATTCGGCGGCCGGGGTGATGTTGCCGCCGTTGAAGTGGGCGCCGCCCATGATCACGATCTCGCGGATGCCCTTGACGATGTCCGGGGCCTGGGTCAGGGCCAGCGCGAGGTTGGTCTCCGGGCCGAGCATGGCCAGGGTCACGCTCTTCTCCGGCGCCGCGCGCAGGGTACGGATCAGGTAGTCCACCGCGTTGCCTTCGGCCAGCGGCTGCTTCGGCTCATGCACCTCGACGCCGGTGATGCCTTCGCTGCCGTGTACGTCGGCGGCGTAGATCGGCGTGCGCAGCAGCGGCCGCGGGGCGCCGGCGTAGACCGGGATATCCGGGCGCTTGCCCCACTCGCGGGCCAGCCGGGCGTTGCGCGCGGTCTTTTCCAGCGGCACGTTGCCGGCGACGGTGGTCAGCGCCTGGATCTTCAGCTCCTTCGGCGAGGCCATGGCGAACAGCAGGGCGATCACGTCGTCGGCGCCCGGGTCGGTGTCGATGATCAGGGTCCGCGGCGATTGCACCGCCGCCGTTTCGGCAGCGGACAGAGGAAGGCTGGCGGGCATCAGCAGGGAGAGTCCTAGCAGAAGGCTGCAAAAGCGATTGCGGGGGCGGGCGGCGCGGGACATGGTCGGCTCCTGGTGGGGGATGCCGAAGTCTAGCCGGTTGCAGGCCAGGCGCCGACCTATGCGAACCGACAGAGGAAGCCTGGCGCCTCCTCCGTCGGCGCCCGCCTCACCCGGCGATCAGGGCGCTCGCCGCCTCGCGGTGGCGGGCGATCAGGGCGGCCAGGTCGAGCCCTTCCACGGCACCGTCGACCACTCGCCAGGCGCCGCCGACCATTACCCGGTCGGCACGGTCGGCAGCGCACAGCAGCAGCGCCGAGAGCGGGTCGTGGCTCCCCGAGAAGCGCAGCTCGTCGAGCTTGAACAAGGCCAGGTCGGCCTGCTTGCCGGGGGCCAGCTCGCCGATGTCGCTGCGTCCGAGCAGGCGTGCCGAGCCACGGGTGGCCCAGCCCAGGGCGAGTTCCGGGGTGATCCGCTCGGCGCCGTAGCGCAGGCGTTGCAGGTACAGGGCCTGGCGCGCCTCGAGGATCATGTTCGAGGCGTCGTTGGAAGCCGAGCCATCGACCCCCAGGCCGATCGGCGCGCCGGCCGCCTCCAGCTCCACGGTCGGGCAGATGCCCGAGGCCAGGCGCATGTTCGAACTCGGGCAGTGGCAGATACCGGTGCCGGCCTCGCCGAGACGACGGATCTCCTCGGCGTTGAAGTGGATGCCGTGGGCCAGCCAGGTGCGCGGGCCGAGCCAGCCGACGCTGTCCAGGTAGTCCACGGTGCGCAGGCCGAAGCGCTGCAGGCAGAAGTCTTCCTCGTCGAGGGTCTCCGCCAGGTGGGTGTGCAGGCGTACGTCGTGGAGCGCCGCCAGTTCGGCGCTGGCGCGCATGATCTCCGGAGTCACCGAGAACGGCGAGCAGGGCGCCAGGGCGATCTGCACCCGGGCGCCTTCGCCGCGCTGGTGGTAGCGAGCGATCAGTCGCTCGCTGTCGGCGAGGATGGTCTCGGCTTCCTGCACCGTCTGCTGCGGCGGCAAGCCGCCGTCCTTCTCGCCGAGGCTCATCGAGCCGCGGGTGAGCATGGCGCGCATGCCCAGTTCCTCGACCACCCCGGCCTGCACGTCGATGGCCTGTTCGAGGCCGCCGGGGAACAGGTAGTGGTGGTCGGCGGCAGTGGTGCAGCCGGACAGCAGCAGCTCGGCCAGCGCCACCTTGGTGGCCAGTTCGAGCTTCTCCGGGGTCAGCCGCGCCCAGACCGGATAGAGGGTCTTCAGCCAGGGGAACAGCGGCTGGTTGACCACCGGCGCCCAGGCGCGGGTAAGGGTCTGGTAGAAGTGGTGATGGGTGTTGATGAGTCCCGGCAAGACCACGTGCCGGCTGGCGTCGAACTGGCTGGCGCAGGGCTGCGCGGGCTGCTGGCCGGCGCCGAGCAGCTCGACGATACGGCCGTCTTCGACGACCAGGCCGCCGGCGGCGTCGAGACCGTTGGCGGTGAAGATGGCGAGGGGGTTGCGAATCCAGGTGCGGGACATGTGCGGACCTTCGTCGGATCGGCGGGCCGGCGCGAACGCTGCCGGCCCTCGGTTGATGAGAGCCAGCTCAGTGTTCACCCTGTCTGCTGATCCAGGTCCGCGGGGCGACGGGACGCCGCGCGCGTGGCGATATCCTACAAGGGATTGTCGGAGAGGTGTAAGGCTTTCCTCCCGGCGGCAGCCGGGCGCGGTTTGATGGGGGTCAACGGACCACCTCCGGCAGGGGCATAGAGTGGGGGACTGCATAGCTGAAAACGTAGAACGGAAGGAGCCCCGCATGAGCGAAGAACCCACTGTCACTCCCCCCTCCCCCGAGCAACCCGCCGCGCAGCCGGCCAAGCCGGCCCGGCCAGCCGCCCGCCGCGCCCCACGCAAGCCGGCGACCCGCCGCCCGCGGGTGGCCAGCCCGGCGCAGAAGGCCCGCGAGGAGATCCAGGCGATCAGCCAGAAGCCCGTGGCCCTGCAGGTCGCCAGCGCGCCCCACGGCAGCAGCGAGGACAGCACCTCGGCGAGCCTGCCGGCGAACTATCCCTATCACACGCGGATGCGCCGTAACGAGTACGAGAAAGCCAAGCACGACCTGCAGATCGAACTGCTCAAGGTGCAGAGCTGGGTGAAGGAGACCGGCCAGCGCGTGGTGGTCCTGTTCGAAGGCCGCGACGCCGCCGGCAAGGGCGGTACCATCAAGCGCTTCATGGAGCACCTGAACCCGCGCGGCGCGCGGATCGTAGCCCTGGAGAAACCCTCCTCCCAGGAGCAGGGCCAGTGGTATTTCCAGCGCTACATCCAGCACCTGCCCACCGCCGGCGAGATGGTCTTCTTCGACCGCTCCTGGTACAACCGCGCCGGCGTCGAGCGGGTCATGGGCTTCTGTTCGCCACTGCAATACCTGGAGTTCATGCGCCAGGCCCCCGAGCTGGAGCGCATGCTGAGCAACAGCGGCATCCTGCTGTTCAAGTACTGGTTCTCGGTGAGCCGCGAGGAGCAACTGCGGCGCTTCATCTCGCGCCGCGACGATCCGCTCAAGCACTGGAAGCTGTCGCCCATCGACATCAAGTCTCTGGACAAGTGGGACGACTACACCGCCGCCAAGCAGGCGATGTTCTTCCATACCGACACCGCCGACGCGCCGTGGACGGTCATCAAGTCCGACGACAAGAAGCGCGCGCGACTCAACTGCATCCGCCACTTCCTGCACGCGCTGGACTACCCGGACAAGGACCGGCGCATCGCCCATGAGCCCGACCCGTTGCTGGTGGGGCCGGCCTCGCGGGTGATCGAGGAGGACGAGAAGGTCTACGCCGAGGCGGCCGCCGCGCCGGGCCACGCGAACCTGGATATCCCGGCCTGAGGCGGGCGGTCGCGCCAACGAAAACGCCCGGGGCGCTTTCGCGCTCCGGGCGTCCCTGGTTCGACGGTCGCTGGCCGGGTCACTCCGGCGCGGAGGTCCGGATCAGGTGGTCGAAGGCGCTCAGCGAAGCCTTGGCGCCCTCGCCCACGGCGATCACGATCTGCTTGTACGGCACCGTGGTCACGTCGCCGGCGGCGAAGATGCCGGGCAGCGAGGTCTCGCCACGGGCGTCGACGATGATCTCGCCACGCGGCGACAGCTCGACGCTGCCCTTGAGCCACTCGGTGTTGGGCAGCAGGCCGATCTGCACGAAGATGCCTTCCAGCTCGATCGACTTGAACTCCTCGGAGTTGCGGTCCTTGTACACCAGGCCGGTGACCTTCTGGCCGTCGCCCTTCACTTCGCTGGTCAGGGCACTGGTGATCACCTCGACGTTCGGCAGGCTGTAGAGCTTGCGTTGCAGCACGGCATCGGCGCGCAACTTGCTGTCGAATTCCAGCAGGGTCACATGGGCGACGATGCCGGCCAGGTCGATGGCCGCCTCGACGCCAGAGTTGCCGCCGCCGATCACCGCCACGCGCTTGCCCTTGAACAGCGGGCCGTCGCAGTGCGGGCAGAAGCACACGCCCTTGGCCTTGTATTCCTGCTCGCCGGGCACGCCCATTTCGCGCCAGCGAGCGCCGGTGGCGAGGATCAGGGTCTTGGCCTTGAGGCTGCCGCCGCTCTCGAACTGCACCTCGTGCAACTCGCCGGTGTTCTTCGCCGGAACCAGCTTGCTGGCGCGCTGCAGGTTCATGATGTCGACCTCGTAGTGACGCACGTGCTCTTCCAGCGCCCGCGCCAGCTTCGGCCCTTCGGTCTCCTGCACCGAGATGAAGTTCTCGATGGCCATGGTGTCCAGCACCTGGCCGCCGAAGCGCTCGGCGGCGACGCCGGTGCGAATGCCCTTGCGCGCGGCGTAGATCGCCGCCGCGGCGCCGGCCGGACCACCGCCGACCACCAGTACGTCGAAGGCGTCGCGGGCGGTCAGCTTCTCGGCGTCGCGGGCGGCGGCGCCGGTGTCGATCTTGGCGAGGATCTCTTCCACGCCCATGCGGCCCTGGCCGAAGACTTCGCCGTTGAGGTAGATGCTCGGCACCGACATGATCTGGCGCGTCTCGACCTCATCCTGGAACAGCGCGCCGTCGATGGCGACGTGACGGATGTTCGGGTTGAGCACGGCCATCAGGTTCAGCGCCTGGACCACGTCCGGGCAGTTCTGGCAGGACAGCGAGAAGTAGGTTTCGAACTCGAAGGTGCCCTCGATGCCCTTGACCTGCTCGATCACGTCCGCGTCGAGCTTGGAGGGGTGGCCGCCTACCTGCAGCAGGGCCAGCACCAGCGAGGTGAATTCGTGGCCCATGGGGATACCGGCGAAGCGCAGGCCGATGTCCGCACCGGGGCGGTTCAGCGAGAACGACGGTTTGCGCGCATCGCTGCCGTCGGTCTTCAGGGTGATCTTGTCGGTCAGGCCGACGATGTCTTGCAGCAGGCCCAGCAGCTCGCGGGATTTGTCGCTGTCATCGAGGGACGCGACGATCTCGAACGGCTGGCTGACCTTTTCCAGGTAGGCCTTCAACTGGGTTTTAAGATTGGCGTCCAACATGGTTCAGCTCCTCGAAATTCGGGCAAACGTATCCCCGGCGGATGGGACATCCGCCCTGCACGGCGCGTTGGCTGGGTGAAGGGTGGACGATCCGCGAGGGATCGTCCGCCGGAGAGGCTGGCGGCGAATGCCGCCGGCGCGGTCTTAGATCTTGCCGACCAGGTCCAGGGACGGAGCGAGGGTCTTCTCGCCTTCCTTCCACTTGGCCGGGCAGACTTCGCCCGGGTGAGCGGCGGTGTACTGGGCGGCCTTCAGCTTGCGTACGGTCTCGCCGACGTCACGAGCGATCTCGTTGGAGTGGATCTCGACGGTCTTGATCACGCCTTCCGGGTTGATCACGAAGGTACCGCGCAGGGCCAGGCCTTCTTCCGGGATGTGCACGCCGAAGGCGTTGGTCAGCTGGTGGGTCGGGTCGCCGATCAGCGGGAACTGGGCCTTGCCGACGGCCGGGGAGGTTTCGTGCCAGACCTTGTGCGAGAAGTGGGTGTCGGTGGTCACGATGTAGACCTCGGCACCGGCTTTCTGGAACTCGCCGTAGTTGTTGGCGGCGTCTTCGATCTCGGTCGGGCAGTTGAAGGTGAAGGCAGCCGGCATGAAGATCAGGACCGACCACTTGCCCTTCAGGGATTCCTCGGTCACCTCGATGAACTTGCCGTTGTGGAAAGCGTTGACCTTGAACGGTTGGACTTGAGTGTTGATCAGGGACATCAGTCGTTCCTCTCTCAGTTGAATGGGGTGTTTCAAATCGACTGGGAGAATCTTAACGGGGTTCGGCAAAAATGCCCCATTGATTTAGGCCATCAGTGAAATTATCTAATTCTATCGAAGAATATATAAATAGTTAAAACAACTAATCGAAGAACCTGCCCTCGTCAGTGCCCGGCCTTCCACGGCTGGCCCAGGGAAACCGGGGCATACAGCCGGGTGCGCAGGGCATCGCGGGAGAGCAGGACCAGCACCAGGATGGTCGCCGCATAGGGCAGCATCGCCAGCAGGTTGGCCGGAATCGACAGCCCGATCCCCTGGGCCACCAGGTGCAGGATGCTGGCCAGGCCGAACAACCAGGCACCGAGCAGCACGCGGAACACCCGCCAACTGGCGAAGACCACCAGCGCCAGGGCGATCCAGCCGCGTCCGGCGGTCATGTTCTCCGCCCACATCGGCGTGTAGGCCAGCGACAGGTAGGCACCGGCCAGGCCGGCCATGGCGCCGCCGAAGAGCACCGCCAGGGTGCGCACGCGCAGCACCGGCAGGCCCATCGCGCTGGCCGCGTCGGGGTTCTCGCCGACCGCCTGGAGAACCAGCCCGGCGCGGCTGCGCAGGAGCATCCAGGCGACCGCGGCGAACAGCGCCAGGCTCAGGTAGACCAGCGCGTCCTGGGCGAACAGCATGCGCCCGAGCAGCGGCAACTCGCCCAGCACCGGCAGCGCCAGCGGGGCGAACCCTTGCAGCGGCTTGCCGACCCAGGCGGCGCCGACGAACGACGACAGGCCGACGCCGAAGATGGTCAGCGCCAGGCCGCAGGCCACCTGGTTGGCGTTCAGGTACAGGGCGACCCCGGCGAACAGCGCCGCCAGCAGCATGCCGGCGAGCACCGCGAGGAGCACGCCGAGCCACAGGCTGCCGCTGGAGAAGGCGACCATGAAGCCGATCACCGCGCCGAACAGCATCATCCCCTCCTGGCCCAGGTTGAGCACCCCGCTTCTCTCGCAGACCAGTTCGCCCAGCGCCACCAGCAGCAGCGGAGTACCGGTGCGGACCATGGCGAACAGCAGGTTGTCGAGCAGATCGATATCCATCGTGGTTCCTCGGCGGTTCGGCTCAGGCCAGGGCGTCGCGCAGCGCCGGGCGCTTGCGCCAGCGTCCGTGCAAACGTGGGCGGTAGAGGATCAGCACGTCACAGGCGAGGAGGAAGAACAGCATCATCCCCTGGAACAGCCCGGTCAGCGCCAACGGCAGGTTGAGGCTCATCTGCGCGGCCTCGCCGCCGAGGTAGAGCAACGCCATCAGCAGGCTGGCGCAGAGGATGCCGAACGGATTGAGACGGCCGAGAAAGGCCACGGTGATCGCCGCATAGCCGTAGCCCGGCGAGACCTGCGGCACCAGTTGGCCGATCGGCCCGGCGACCTCGCAGACGCCGGCCAGGCCTGCCAGCGCGCCGGAGAACAGCAGCACGAACCAGACCAGGCGCTTCTCGCGGAAACCGACGAAACCGGCGGCGCGGCGGTCGAGGCCGAGCACGCGGACCTGGAAACCGAGGAAGCTGCGCTGCGCCAGCACCCAGACCGCCGCCAGCGCCAGCAGGCCGAACAATGCGCCAAGGTGCACCCGGCTGTCCTCGAACAGCGCCGGCAGGCGGCTGGCCTCGCCGAACAGCGCCGACTGCGGGAAGTTGAAGCCATCCGGGTCCTTCAACGGCCCGTGCACGCCGTACAGCAGCAGGTTCAGCGCGATGTAGTTGAGCATGATGGTGGTCAGGATCTCGTTGGCGTTGAAGCGCGTTCGCAGCCAGGCGGCGAACCCGGCCCAGAGCGCCCCGGCAGCGGTGCCGGCGAGCAGCACCCAGGCCAGCGCCCAGCGGCTCTGCCAGTCGAGCAACTGGATCGCCACCGCGCTGCCGGCCAGGGCGCCGACCAGCAACTGGCCCTCCGCGCCGATGTTCCACACGCGCGCCTGGTAGGCCAGTGCCAGGCCGAGGGCACAGAGCAGGATCGGCATGGCCTTGACCAGCAGCTCGCCGAGCCCATAGAGGTCGCTGACCGGCTGTACCAGCACGGTATGCAGGGTCTGCCAGGGATCGTGGCCGAGACAGGCGAACAGCAGCGCGCCGCAGACCAGGGTCAGCAACCCCGCCAGCAGCGGAGAGGCCAGCAGCATCCAGCGCGACTGCCGGCCGCGCGGTTCCAGGGACAACAGCATCACAGGCTCCCTTGGGCAACGGCGCCGGCGACCGCCGCCGGCGCCTCGAATTGACCGGCCATCCAGCCGCCGACCTGCTGCGGCGAAGCGCTCGCGGTGGCGATCGCCGGGCACAGCCGACCCGAACACAGCGCGGCGATGCGGTCGCTGAGCAGGAACAGCTCGTCGAGGTCCTCGGAGACCATCAGGATCGCCGTACCGGCATCGCGCAAGGCGATCAGCGCGCGGTGGATCAGCGCCGCCGCGCCGACGTCCACGCCCCAGGTGGGATGCGCCGCCACCAGCAGGCGCGGGGCCTGGAGGATCTCGCGGCCGAGGATGAACTTCTGCAGGTTGCCGCCGGAAAGGCTGCGTGCCGGCGCCCCGGCACCCGGGGCCTTCACGGCGAAACGGCGGATGATCTCCTCGGCCAGCGCCAGCACCTTGCGCCGCCGGACCAACCCGCGCCTCACCAGGCCCTGCTGGAAGGCGGTGAGCAGCGCATTGTCCGCCAGGCTCATCTCCGGCACCGCGCCGTGCCCCAGCCGCTCGGCGGGCACGAAGGCCTGGCCGGCGCGGCGCCGCGCATCCGGCGCCAGGTGCGCGCCGGCGCAGCCGCCGAGGCGGATGCGCTCGGCCTGGGCGCGCGGCAGGCGCACTTCGCCGCTGAGCAGGGCAAGCAACTCGTCCTGGCCGTTGCCGGCGACCCCGGCGATACCGAGGATCTCGCCGCTGCGCACCTCCAGGTCGAGGCCGGCGAAGGACACGCCGAAGGGGTCCGGGTTGCGCCAGTGCAGGTCGCGCACCTGGAGGAAAGGCGCGCCGCCGGTGACCTTCGGATACTCCGCCGCCAGGCCCTCGGCGTCGCCCACCATCAGCCGCGCCAGCTCGAGATCGGAACATTGCGCCGGCACGCACTGTCCGGCCACCCGTCCGCCGCGCAGCACCGTGGCGCGCTGGCAGAGCGCACGGACCTCGGCCAGCTTGTGGCTGATGAAGAGGACACTGCAACCCTCCTCCGCAAGACGGCGCAGGGTGACGAAGAGATCCTCGGCCTCGCGCGGGGTCAGCACCGAGGTCGGCTCGTCGAGGATCAGCAGGCGGATGTCCTGCATCAGGCAGCGCACGATTTCCACCCGCTGGCGCTCGCCGATGGACAGCCCATGGACCAGCCGGCGAGGCTCCAGCGGCATGCCGTAGCGCTGCGACACCTCGCGAATACGCGCCTCCAACCGGCGCGGGCTGCCCGCCTCGGCGCCGAGGGCGAGCGCGATGTTCTCCGCCACGCTGAGCGTCTCGAACAGGGAGAAATGCTGGAACACCATGCCGATCCCCAGCGCCCGGGCGCGAGCCGGGTCGCGCACCTGCACCGGCTCGCCCTGCCAGCGGATCTCGCCGGCATCGGGACGGGTCACGCCGTAGATGATCTTCATCAGCGTGCTCTTGCCGGCGCCGTTCTCACCGAGCAGGGCGTGGATCTCGCCGGCGTCGATGCACAGGTCGATGCGGTCGTTGGCCAGGCAACCCGGATAGCGCTTGCTGATCCCGCGCAGTTCGAGGCGCGGCGGCGCGAAGGAGGAAGGTGCGGACATGGCGGACCCGGTCGGTTGCTCGACGATGCCGCGGCCGGTGCAAATACCTGGCCAGGAGGTCAGGAAAGCCCTGGAACGCGGCTTGCGCCGGGAGCCACGGGCCAGGCTGCCGCGCCGAGCGGCACCAAGCCGGGGCACGCCTGGGACGCCGCGGCACATTTGCGGGCAACCCTGCGGCGCACCCGCGTGAGCATTTGTCGCAAAACAGTCATCACCACCTTGCTCACAGAGTTATCCACAGCGTGTCGGGAGCCCATCCGGGACCTTGGGAAGCCTCCCGCGCCGACCGTCCCGGCAATTTTCGCAACATCGGCGCTGGACAGAAAACAGCCAACCCGGCAGGTCATGAGCACGACCTGGCAAGGCATTTTTTCCAACACTTTGCCAACAGCTTTATCCACAAGATATCGACAGCCGTTCGGAGTAACCCGGCAGAACGACCTCTCCCGGCCAAGCCATGGCTCGGCCGAATCCCTGGGGCAGCCCCGGCGGCCCGCTTCCGGCATAGTTTGCCAACAGCTTTTCCACAGGAAACCCGCGGAACGGGAATGCCCGTGAAAATGTCTCCAGGACTTCCCCTTTAGACGCCATGATGCCCATGGATACTGGGTTTTCCGGCTTTCCAGGAAAGTCCGCGGCGATCGACGGAAGCATGCTCGGCGGCGCTATGGGTGGATCCGCTGTCCACAGTTTCGCGATGCACCGTCGTGGCGCATTCCACAGCACCTTTTCCCTGGCTCTTTCGCCAACCGGGAGAAATCCTGCGGCTCCGTCCAATGCCTTTCCCCCGACCGCCGAAGGCATTTTTTCAACGGGGAATGCGAACAGCTTTTCCACAGACAAACCCACAGAAGCGCCAGTTGCCGACCGGGCATTTCGCAAGGCGGATTCAAGGTGCCGGAACGCTTTCCGCGGATCGCCTGCCGGAAGCCAGATGGGCACATCCCGCAATGGCTCGTGCAATCTTTCCGCACACGCGCTACACACAGACTTATCCACAGCATGCGCACAGTGCATAATGGCGGAAGCGAGATCACGCGCCAAAGACGGGATATTTCCGTCGATTTCCCGGACTAAAGAGGCGAAAGCGCCGTTCCGGCAGCAGAGGAGATGAACGATGCAGTACCTGCTGGCAACTTCGTCCCCCCACTTGTCCTGCGCTCCGACCACGGCGGGAGCGCGATGAGCAGTTCGGCCCATCGCGGGCGGATCCTGCATTTCCTCGGCGACCCGGCGAAGCTCGGCGACAAGGCCTGGGAGTATTTCGAGGACGGCCTGCTGTGGATCGAACACGGCCACGTGCGCGCGCTCGATCACGCAGCCTACCTGCTGCCACAACTGCCCGCCAACCTGCCGCTGGAGGAGCATCCGCAGCGCCTGCTGCTGCCCGGCTTCGTCGATTGCCATGTGCATTACCCGCAACTCGGAGTGATCGCCTCCTACGGCACCCAACTGCTGGACTGGCTGGAAACCCACACCTTTCCCGCCGAGCAGCGCTTTGCCGATGCCGGCTACGCCGCCGCCCAAGCCGAGCTGTTCCTCGACGAACTGCTGCGCCACGGCACCACTACCGCGCTGGTGTTCGGCACGGTCCATGCGGTATCCGCCGAGGCATTCTTCCAGGCCGCGCAGAAGCGCCGCCTGCGGATGATCGCCGGCAAGGTGCTGATGGACCGCAACGCGCCGCCGGCGCTGTGCGATACCGCGGCCAGTGGCTACGCCGAGAGCCGCGCGCTGATCGAGCGCTGGCACGGCAACGGGCGC
Source organism: Pseudomonas sp. KBN12P06040 (assembly GCF_037574965.1). Lineage (NCBI taxonomy): Bacteria > Pseudomonadati > Pseudomonadota > Gammaproteobacteria > Pseudomonadales > Pseudomonadaceae > Pseudomonas > Pseudomonas sp. KBN12P06040. Next base: position 195,757 of record NZ_JBBELS010000001.1, on the reverse strand, counting down.
CTGCAATACGCGGTCACCCCGCGCTTCGCGCCGACCTCCTCGCCCGAGCAACTGGCCGCGGCGGCGCGCCTGCTGGACGAGTATCCCGGCGTCTACCTGCACACCCATCTTTCGGAGAACCTCAAGGAAGTCGCCTGGGTCGGCGAGCTGTTTCCCCAGGCGCAGGACTACCTGGACGTCTATCATCGCGCCGGCCTGGTCGGCGAACGCAGCGTGTTCGCCCATGGCATCCATCTCTCCGAACGCGAATGCCGCTGCCTGGCGCACAAGAACGCGGCGCTGGCGCACTGTCCCAGTTCCAACCTGTTCATCGGCTCCGGCCTGTTCGACCTTGGCCGCGCCCAGCAATACGGCATCCGCGTCGGCATCGGCAGCGACGTCGGCGGCGGCACCAGCCTGTCGCTGCTGGCCAACCTCGCCGACGCCTACAAGATCCAGCAATTGCGCGGCACCAGCCTCGATCCGTTCCAGGCGCTCTACCTGGCCACCCTCGGCGGCGCCAGGGCGCTCGACCTGGACGGCCTGGTCGGTAACTTCCTGCCCGGCCGCGAGGCCGACTTCGTCGCCCTCGACCTGGCCGCCACGCCGATGATCGCCCAGCGCATGGAGCATGCGCGCGGCCTGGCCGATACCCTGTTCGTGCTGAACACCCTGGGCGACGACCGCGCGGTGGCGGAGACCTGGGTGATGGGGGAGCGGCGCCATGCGAAGGGGTGAGAGCCTCTTTCCCGCGTTGGCTCGGCCCGTCGCTGCATGCCACCTCCTCGCGCCGTAGAGAAAAGGCGCCGTTCGGCGGGCAGCCGAAGCTCGCGTCACTCCATCCGCGCCCTCACGACACCGCCACCGCCTCCAGGAAGCGTTCCAGCACCAGGTTCGGCCGGCGTCCCTTGCGGGTCACGATGGTCAGCGCGATGGCGTAGTGGAAACGTTCCGGCAGCAGCGGCCGCAGCATCCCGGCGGCGACCCAGTCGGCGGCGTAGTGCGACGGCAGGTAGCCGATGAAGTTGCCGGTCAGGATCAGGAACGCCATGCCCTCGCGGTCCGAAGCGCTGGCGCTGTTGTTCAGCTCCTGGTGGCGCGCCTGGGCTTCGGCGGGCAGGCGGTAGCTGGGCGCCACGGCGTCCGCGGCGAGCACCTCGTCCACCGCGATATCACCGTCGGCGCGTTCGAACAGTGCGTGGCCGCGGCTGCAATAGAGCTGCGCGTGCTCGTCATACAGCGGCAGGTACTCGAGCCCCGACAGCGGACTGATCAACGGCACCACGCCGACATGCAGGTGACCGTCGAGCACGCCCAGTTCGATCTCGTTGGGGGTGGTCATGCCGATGTTGATCCGCACCTGCGGTCCCTGCCCCTTGAGCGCGCTGAGGGCGTGGGTGATGCGCATCTGAGGTAGGGTCACCAGGTTGTTGATGATGCCGATGTTGAGTTCGCCGCGCAGGTGCTGGTGCAGGTCGTTGACCTCGGCGCGGAACCCCTCCAGCGCCGCCAGCAGGGTCTGGGTCGCGCGATAGACCTCGCGGCCCTCGTCGGTCAGGGCGAAGCCGGCGCGGCCGCGCTGGCACAGGCGCATGCCCAGGCGCTTCTCCAGGTCGCCCATGTGCAGGCTGATCGCCGAGCGGCTGAGGCCGAGAGTGCTCTCGGCGGCGGAGAAACTGCCGCACTCGACGATGGTCTTGAAGATGCGCAGCAGGCGGATATCGAAATCGCTGACCTGGCCGAGCGACGGGTTGCGGGATTTGGCCATTATTGTTTTACCCAGTCGAAACTAAACGTGAGAAGAATAAGCTTTATCTAACCTTTCGTCAGGGCCAAGCTTGATCCCAACGCTCCGCCGCCGCGTGCGCGGAACCTTCCAACAAGAAAGCCCGAGGATCGAACGATGAACCAGCCGCTCAACGTGGCCCCGCCGGTTTCCAGCGAACTCAACCTGCGCGCCCACTGGATGCCCTTCTCCGCCAACCGCAACTTCCAGAAGGACCCGCGGATCATCGTCGCCGCCGAAGGCAGCTGGCTGACCGACGACAAGGGCCGCAAGGTCTACGACAGCCTGTCCGGCCTGTGGACCTGCGGCGCCGGCCACTCGCGCAAGGAAATCCAGGAGGCGGTGGCTCGCCAGCTCGGCACCCTCGACTACTCGCCGGGCTTCCAGTACGGCCATCCGCTGTCCTTCCAGTTGGCCGAGAAGATCGCCGGGTTGCTGCCAGGCGAACTGAACCACGTGTTCTTCACCGGTTCCGGCTCCGAGTGCGCCGACACCTCGATCAAGATGGCCCGCGCCTACTGGCGCCTGAAAGGCCAGCCGCAGAAGACCAAGCTGATCGGCCGCGCCCGCGGCTACCACGGGGTCAACGTCGCCGGCACCAGCCTCGGCGGGATCGGCGGCAACCGCAAGATGTTCGGCCAGCTGATGGACGTCGACCACCTGCCGCACACCCTGCAACCGGGCATGGCGTTCACCCGCGGGATGGCCCAGACCGGCGGCGTCGAGCTGGCCAACGAACTGCTCAAGCTGATCGAACTGCACGACGCCTCGAACATCGCCGCGGTGATCGTCGAGCCGATGTCCGGCTCCGCCGGCGTACTGGTGCCGCCGGTCGGCTACCTGCAGCGCCTGCGCGAGATCTGCGACCAGCACAACATCCTGCTGATCTTCGACGAGGTGATCACCGCCTTCGGCCGCCTGGGCACCTACAGCGGCGCCGAGTACTTCGGCGTCACCCCGGACCTGATGAACGTCGCCAAGCAGGTCACCAACGGCGCCGTGCCGATGGGCGCGGTGATCGCCAGCAGCGAGATCTACGACACCTTCATGAACCAGGCGCTGCCCGAGCACGCGGTGGAGTTCAGCCACGGCTACACCTACTCCGCGCACCCGGTCGCCTGCGCCGCCGGCCTCGCCGCGCTGGACATCCTGGCCAGGGACAACCTGGTGCAGCAGTCCGCCGAACTGGCGCCGCACTTCGAGAAGGTCCTGCACGGCCTGCAAGGCGCGAAGAACGTCATCGACATCCGCAACTGCGGCCTGGCCGGCGCGATCCAGATCGCCCCGCGCGACGGCGATCCGACCGTGCGTCCGTTCGAGGCCGGCATGAAGCTCTGGCAACAGGGTTTCTACGTGCGCTTCGGCGGCGATACCCTGCAATTCGGCCCGACCTTCAACGCCAGGCCGGAAGAGCTGGACCGCCTGTTCGACGCGGTCGGCGAAGCGCTCAACGGCATCGCCTGATGAGCGGCCGCCCGCAAGCCGTACCCACCGTGCAGGTAGACAACGCCGAGGTGATCGTGACCGAATGGCGCTTCGCCCCCGGCGCGGAAACCGGGCGCCACCGCCACGGACACGACTATGTGGTGGTACCGCTGACCGACGGCACGCTGCTGCTGGAAACCCCCGAGGGCGACCGCCACGCGCCGCTGGTCGCCGGACAGGCCTACTTCCGCAAGGCCGGCGTCGAGCACAACGTGATCAACGCCAGCGCACACGAAGTGGTCTTCGTCGAGACCGAGATCAAGTAATCCGCACCCGCTCCCCAGGGAGCGGGTAAAGGGAAAGGGCCACGGCCCTTTCGTCACCCCTAGCGAAGAGAGAACAAGACAAGATGGGCACCCTCCACCACCTGATCAACGGCGAAATGGTCGCCGACAACGGCCGCAGCGCCGACGTCTTCAACCCCTCCACCGGCGAAGCCATCCACAAGGTCCCGCTGGCCGACGGCAAGACCCTGCAGAAAGCCATCGATGCCGCCAGGGCCGCCTTCCCGGCCTGGCGCAACACCCCGCCGGCCAAGCGCGCACAGGTGCTGTACCGCTTCAAGCAACTGCTGGAGCAGAACGAGGCGCGGATTTCCAAGCTGATCAGCGAAGAGCACGGCAAGACCCTGGAAGACGCCGCCGGCGAACTCAAGCGCGGCATCGAGAACGTCGAGTACGCCTGCGCCGCCCCGGAAATCCTCAAGGGCGAGTACAGCCGCAACGTCGGCCCGAACATCGACGCCTGGAGCGACTTCCAGCCGATCGGCGTGGTCGCCGGGATCACCCCGTTCAACTTCCCGGCGATGGTGCCGCTGTGGATGTACCCGCTGGCCATCGCCTGCGGCAACACCTTCATCCTCAAGCCCTCCGAGCGCGACCCCAGCTCCACCCTGCTGATCGCCGAGCTGTTCCACGAAGCCGGCCTGCCGAAGGGCGTGCTGAACGTGGTGCACGGCGACAAGGAAGCCGTGGACGGCCTGCTCCAGGCGCCGGAAGTGAAAGCCATCAGCTTCGTCGGCTCGACCCCCATCGCCGAATACATCTATGCCGAGGGCACCAAGCGCGGCAAGCGCGTGCAGGCCCTGGGCGGCGCGAAGAACCATGCGGTGCTGATGCCCGACGCCGACCTCGACAACGCCGTCAGCGCGCTGATGGGTGCCGCCTACGGCTCCTGCGGCGAGCGCTGCATGGCGATCTCGGTGGCGGTATGCGTCGGCGACCAGGTGGCCGACGCGCTGATCGCCAAGCTGGTTCCGCAGATCAAGGCGCTGAAGATCGGCGCCGGCACTTCCTGCGGCCTCGACATGGGCCCGCTGGTCACTGCCGCCGCGCAGGCCAAGGTCACCGGCTACATCGACAGCGGCGTGGCCCAGGGTGCGGAGCTGGTGGTGGACGGCCGCGGCTACCAGGTCGCCGGCCACGAGAACGGCTTCTTCCTCGGCGGCAGCCTGTTCGACCGGGTGACCCCGGAAATGACCATCTACAAGGAAGAGATCTTCGGCCCGGTGCTGTGCGTGGTTCGCGTCAACAGCCTGGAAGAGGCCATGCAGTTGATCAACGACCACGAATACGGCAACGGCACCTGCATCTTCACTCGCGACGGCGAGGCCGCCCGCCTGTTCTGCGACGAGATCGAGGTCGGCATGGTCGGCGTCAACGTCCCGCTGCCGGTGCCGGTGGCCTACCACAGCTTCGGCGGCTGGAAGCGCTCGCTGTTCGGCGACCTCCACGCCTACGGCCCGGACGGCGTGCGCTTCTACACCCGGCGCAAGGCCATCACCCAGCGCTGGCCGCAGCGGGCCAGCCACGAGGCCTCGCAATTCGCCTTCCCCAGCCTCTGAAGGCTGACGACAACAGGCATGGTCGGTAACGACCATGCCTTTTTTCTTTTTCCGCAATCAGGAGTCCGCAACGTTCCACCGCCGTGAAACCTCACCCACGGCCGCACCCATGGCGTCGCCCACAAGGCGGCCCAGACCTTGCCCAAGAACAATTAAAGGGTCTCAACGATGTCCAAAGTCGTACTGGCTTCACAACTGCCGAACAAGCGCAACGCCTCGCTCGCGCCCGGCCTGAAACAACGCCACGTCACCATGCTGTCGATCGCCGGGGTGATCGGCGCCGGCCTGTTCGTCGGCTCCGGCCATGCCATCGCCGCCGCCGGCCCGGCCGCCCTGCTCGCCTACCTGATCGCCGGCACCCTGGTGGTGCTGGTCATGCGCATGCTCGGCGAAATGGCGGTCGCCTCCCCCGATACCGGTTCCTTCTCCACCTACGCCGATCGCTCCATCGGCCGCTGGGCCGGTTTCACCATCGGCTGGCTCTACTGGTGGTTCTGGGTGCTGGTGATCCCCCTCGAAGCGATCGCCGCCGCGGCCATCCTCAACGCCTGGTTCCCGGCCATCGACACCTGGATCTTCGCCCTCGCGGTGACCTTCCTGCTCACCGTCACCAACCTCTTCAGCGTGGCCCGCTACGGCGAGTTCGAATTCTGGTTCGCGCTGCTCAAGGTGATCGCCATCATCGCCTTCATCGTGCTCGGCGCGGTGGCCATCGTCGGCGGCCTGCCGGAACGCGAGGTCAGCGGCCTGTCCAGCCTGATGGCGAGCCACGGCGGCTTCGTGCCGAACGGCTACGGCGCGGTGCTCGGCGCCCTGCTGACGACCATGTTCAGCTTCATGGGCACCGAGATCGTCACCATCGCCGCCGCCGAGTCCAAGGACCCGGCGAAGCAGATCACCCGCGCCACCAACTCGGTGATCTGGCGGATCGGCCTGTTCTACCTGGTGTCGATCTTCATCGTGATCTCGATCGTGCCGTGGAACGACCCGCTGCTGATCCAGGTCGGCTCCTACCAGCGCGCCCTGGAGCTGCTGGACATCCCGCACGCCAAGCTGATCGTCGACCTGGTGGTACTGGTCGCCGTGGCCAGCTGCCTGAACTCGGCGATCTACACCTCGTCGCGGATGGTCTTCTCCCTGGCCAAGCGCGGCGACGCCCCGAGCGTGCTCAAGCTGACCAACACCGCCCACGTACCACGCCCGGCGGTGCTGGCCAGCACCGCGGTGGGCTTCCTCACCACCATCGTCAACTACTTCGCGCCGGAGAAGGTCTTCACCTTCCTCCTCGCCAGCTCCGGCGCCGTGGCGCTACTGGTGTACCTGGTGATCGCCGTGGCCCAGTTGCGCATGCGCAAGCAATTGCAGGCCAGCGGCCAGCCCATCGAGTTCCGCATGTGGCTATATCCCTGGCTGACCTGGGCGGTGATCCTGTTCATCGTCGCCGCGCTGAGCATCATGCTGATCATGCCGGAGCACCGTCACGAGGTGTTCGCCACCGCTCTGCTGACGATCTTCACCGTCTGCCTCGGGCTGCTCAACGCGCGACGCAAGCCGCGCCTCGGCGAGGACTACGCCGGGAAGACGGCGCGGGTCTGAGTCCACCACCGGGAGAAGAACCCAGACAGCCCTCCAAAGAAAAGCCCGGCCAATGGCCGGGCTTCTTCAGGCAAGGTCGTCTCAGACCTTCCTGACGAATTCCGATTTCAGCTTCATCGCGCCAATGCCGTCGATCTTGCAATCGATGTCGTGGTCGCCGTCCACCAGGCGGATGTTCTTCACCTTGGTGCCGACCTTCACCACCAGCGAGGAGCCTTTCACTTTCAGGTCCTTGATCACGGTGATGGTATCGCCGTCCTGGAGAACGTTGCCCACCGAATCCTTGATCACCTTGCCATCATCGGACGCCGTAGCGGCCTCGTTCGGCGACCATTCATGGGCGCACTCCGGGCAGACCAGCAGCGCACCATCCTCGTAGGTGTATTCGGAGTTGCATTGGGGACAGGGCGGCAGCGTGCTCACGGCATTCTCTCTTCAGCAGGGGAACGAAAACCGCAGATTATATAGGGTTTATCGCTCCCTGCCGAACCGCCTCAGAGCCCCTTGGTCTTCGGCGCGCCGACGGCCGGCCCGGAGAAGTCGAGGGTGCCCTTTTCGCTGAAGCGCACGGTGCCGAACAGGCCTCCGGCGAGCTTGCCCTTCACCACGTAGGGCATGCCCCGGGTCGGCGCGTTGTTGCTCAGGCCCCAGGCCTGGCGGAAGGCGGAAAAGGCGGAGACGGTCAGCGGCACGCTCACCACCCGCTCGCCGAAGCGCGGCACCTCGCCGGTCTGGTCGCTGACGCCGCTGGCCAGGGGCTGGCCGTTGACGTCGAGGTCGAGGGCGATGCCGTTGTATTCGATCGGCTCGTCGTTGGGGTTCTGTACCCGCAGCTTGACCATGAAGCGCATCTCCATGCCTTGCCCCGGCAGGGGTTCCAGGCCGACCAGGTCGATACGCAACGGATCGCGCTGGCCGAAGGTGCTGCAGGCGCTCAACAGGACGCCCAGGCACAGGGCCGGCAGCAGGCGGCCGAGGTTCGCAGGCAGGCGCATGGGTTCTCCTCCTTGGGTCGAATGTGCGCCCATGGTGCCACAGCCGCTAGAATTCGCCGCGCAGCCGATCCGGCTGCGCCAATGGACAAAGGACATGCCCATGCCTACACGCGTTCTGCGCGGCCTCGTCGCCGCCCTCCCACTGTTCCTCGCCGCCTGCTCGGACTCCGCTCCGTCCAGCGAGGAGATCGCCCGCCTGCTCGCCGAGCGCGGCTTCGACAAACCCGCCTGCGCCAGCTCCACCCTGTTCAAGACCTTCCCGGTGACGCTCTCCGACAGCTTCTCCGGCCCCGGCCCGGCGAAAGGCAACGCTGCGGTCTACGACGCGCTGGTCGGCGTCGGCCTGCTGCGCCGCGACGGCGATTCCTACGACCTCACGCCCGCCGGCCGCGAGGACTACAAGCCCGAGTCGAAGGCCTTCTGCTACAGCAGCGGCTTCGACGTCAGCGTCCGTTCGGTGGACCCCGCCAAGCCCGACGACTACGGCCCGGCCGTGGAAAAGGGCTGGTTGGTCACCGTCGAGGTCAAGCCACGCGAAGTGAAGGACTGGGCGAAGAACCCCGAGGTGCTCAAGCAGGCCAGCCTGACCACCCTGCAACAGATCACCCAACCGCAGGTCGGCCAGGTCTCGCTGGTCAAGCCACGCGGCGAGGAAGGCTACAAGCTCGTCAACACCCGCTTCTCGCCCAGGCAGGGCTTCCACTTCAACCAGGCCTGGTAATCCCGCGCCACCCTTCCGCCCGCCCCGCTCGGGGCGGGCTCCTCATTCAACCCACTGATCGATAAAGGTTTTTTCGTCGGACGAAACAGCCTGGCGATTGCTCGCCCGAGGGCTTTCGTATACATTCGTTTTCACTGTAAACACCGTATACAACGAAAACGAAGCTGATCAGAAAATGAGCACCGTAGTCTCGTTCCGCGCCGATGACGCCCTGGTCGCGGCCCTCGACGAACTGGCCCGCGCCACCCACCGCGACCGCCCGTATCACCTGCGGCAGGCGCTCGCGCAGTACCTGGAAAGGCAGCAGTGGCAGGTCGCTGCCATCGATGAAGGCTTGGCCGATGCCAATGCCGGTCGCCTGCTGGAACACACCGAGATCGAGAAGCGCTGGGGGCTGCAATGAGCCTGAAGTGGACCCGCAAGGCGGCCGCCGACCTGGACGCCATCTACGACCATTACGTCGTGCTGATCGGCCCGGAAAAAGCCCTGAAAGCCGTCCAGGACATCGTCGAGCAGGTGAAACCGCTGCAGCAGGTGGCCAACCAGGGGGCAGGGCGGCCCAGCGAGGTGCCAGGCGTACGCACCCTGAACCTGGAGCGCTGGCCGTTCAGCGCCCCGTTTCGGGTAAAAGGCAAGGAAATCCAGATTTTGCGCATCGACAGGGTCGAAATTACCCCCTAAAAGTGGTCACATGGTTACAAGATGTTTCAAAACGAATATTTACCTTGACTTGTACGTAGTTACTTATTTCGGACAGAACATCCATAACTCACAAGAAATGGACATTTTTCGACCAGATAAATGAGAGCGAACAACTTGCGACCACTGCAACCTGATTAGTTCTTTAACTGACTTATGCTTCGCTCCCATACGCATCCGTATTTTTCCGAAACCCGACGACCTCGCCCGCTGGGCATGCTTTCTCGCGCTTTTTCCGGTGATTTTTCCCCAGACGCAGTCTCCCGCAAGGAGGAACCGGCATGGATTCGCTGAAAGGCATGGCGATCTTCGCCACTGTGGTGGACAAGGGCTCGATGGCAGCCGCGGCCCAGAGCCTGGGCATGACCCCTTCGGCAGTCAGCCAGCAGATCCGCAAGCTGGAGAGCCGCGCCCAGGTCACTTTGCTGCATCGCACCACCCGCCGGCTGACCCTGACCGAGGCCGGCGAGGCGTTCTATCGCAGTTGCGCGCAGATGCTGGCGATCGCCGAGGAAGCCGAGCGGCGGCTTGGCGAATGGCGCGATGCGCCGGTGGGCGAGTTGCGCCTGGCGGCGCCGGTGGGGTTCTCCGGCACGCTGATCACCCAGGCGCTGAAACCGTTGCTGGAGAACCACCGCCAGTTGCGCCTGCAACTGTTCTTCCAGGACGAGCGCATCGATCTGGTCGCCGAGCGCATCGACCTGGCGATCCGCGTCGGCAATCTCGCCGACTCCAGCCTGGTGGCGCGCCACCTCGGCGACTGGAGCAGCGTGCTCTGCGCGGCGCCGGCCTATTTGCGCCAACGGGCGCCCATCAACCGTCCGGAGCAGTTGAGCGAGGTCGACTGGATTTCCCTGAACACCTCGAACCACCTCAACCACCTGACGCTCAGCGGGCCGGGCGGGGAAGTCTGCAAACTGCGCCTGGAGCCACGGGTGGCCGCCAACGGGATGCTCGCGGTGCGTCAGTTCACCCTCGACGGACTCGGCGTGTCCTACCAGCCGCTGCCGGAGGTGCGCGACGCGCTGAACGACGGGCGCCTGCAACAGCTATTGCCGGAGTGGAGGATTCCCGGGCTCGGCATCTATGCGGTGACGCCACGGCGAGAGGCCCAGCCGGCCAAGGTGAAGGTCGCCATCGAGGCGCTGCGGCGAGCGTTCGCCACGGACGGGGATGAGCGCTGGAGCTGACCGACGGACTGCCGGCCAGCTCCAGGTACCGTCAGGAGAAGCGGCCGAGGGTCAGGGTGACCTCGCCGATGTCCGTGCCCGTGGCGTTGCCGCCGCTGGTGATGCCGGCATAGTCCGCCGATGCCGGCGTGAAGCCCCAGGTGTTGGTGGCGCCGGATTTCCACGGGTCATCCCAGCTGAAGGTGCCCATCTTGGTGTTGCCGTCGTAGCAGTCGAAGCTGCCCTGGGTGCCGGACGAAGCGTTCTCCCGTCCGCAGGAGGCGATCCATTGCGGGCTGCCGGCCTGCACGTTCATGCTGCTGACTTCCTCGGTGGAAATCTCGTCGTCCTTGTTGGTGTAGCGGTAGAACTTGCCCCATTGCAAGGTGGCGTTGCGGATGCCCACCGTGCCGATGGATTTGGATACCACGACCTTCACTGCGATCCATTCTGCGTATGCCATGTCGATCTCCGTTAACCATGCGTTCACAGCTTCCTGTAGGACGTCACGGACAGGACCGGGCGCTCACAACGGACCCTTGGCTACTTCGACCAGCACGGCGCCATCCCTGACCCGCTTCACTATAGGCTGGCCACCAGCCACCACCGCCTGCCAGATCTGGTAGGCGGCGGCCGGGGAGGTCAGGCCCTCCGGCGTTTTTCCCCGCGAGGGGCCTTCATGCCGAATGCCTCGCGCAGGTCGGTGGTGGGTGGCGGCAGGAAGCGCATGCGGGCGAACAGGCCTCGCAGGTAAGCGTCCATCAGCGCAGCCGCCGTCGCGCTGTCGCCGTCCTCCAGGGCATCGAGCAGGGCGCGCTGCGCGGCGCAGGCCTCGGCGGTATAGACCGCCCCCTTGTTCAGCGCGATGTCCAGCGAGGCGCGTGCCACCAGGCCACGGACGAAACCCTGCAGCAAGGGATTCTCGGTCAGTTCGGCCAGGCGCAGGTGGAAACGCCCGGCGAGACGGATCAGCCCGGCGCTGTCGCGGGCCGCGAGGCAAGCCTGCTCCTCGTCGACCAGCGCCCGTAGCTCGGCAAGGGCGGCGGGATCCAGCCCCGCGGGCAGTTGCCGCACCACTTCGCTTTCCACCAGCAGGCGCGCGTCCAGCACCTGCCGCGCCTGGCGCTCGTCCGGGCGGGCGACGCTGGCGACCTCCTTCGGCGGCATCACCACCGCGCCGTCCTCGGCGAGACGGGTGAGGGCACGCTGGATGGTGCCGTTGCTGACCCGGAAGATCTGCCCGAGGGTTTCCTTGCTCAGCTTGGCGGCCGGCGCCAGGCGCTTTTCCAAGATCGCCGTGTAGATGCTTTCGTAGACGAAATGGCTGGTGGGGCGCAGCGCGGCGCCCTGCTGGGTACGTGCGTCGAATCCGACCATGTTCACACCTGTCGAGTCGTGCTTGTGGGCCTTCGCAGGCCGCGGACGAAAGCCGTCCGGGTGCCGCGACGGTCCCGGGTTGGAACCCTGGCGCGGGCGATCAGACCTGCGGCAAGCGCAGGTCGATGTTCAGGCGCGCGCCTTCGTTGAGGATGTGCTGGCGCATCGCCTGGCTCGCCCGCTCGCTGTCGTGCTGGCGGATCGCACGGAGGATGGCGTCGTGTTCCTGGAGGATCTCCTCGGCGTATTCCGGCTGGCGGCGCACCAGGTTGTCGCTGCGTTCCAGGGCGCTGCCGATCTGTTCGGAAACGCTGAGGAAGATCGGGTTCGAGGTGAGCTTCACCAGGCGCCGGTGGAAGGCCGTGTAGGCCTCAACCAGAGCCTGCGGGTCGCCATCCTCGACCGCTTCGCGCAGGTCCAGCAGCAACAGCCGCAGTTCGCTGATCTCCGCCGCCCCGGCGCTCTGCGCGACGATGCCAACGATGAACGGCTCCAGCGCATAGCGCAGTTGCAGGACGTCTTCCATGGTCGCCTCGCCGGGCGCCGCGACCTCGCGCAGCGGCTCGCTGCGTTCGAGGACCATCACGCCCTTGCCCGGCAGCGAACGGACCACGCCCAGGGTCTCCAGGACCATGATCGCCTCGCGCAGGCTCGGCCGGCTGATTTCCATCTGCTCAGCCAGCTCGCGCTGGCCGGGCAACATCTGGCCGGCGACCCAGCGACCCTGCTCGATGGTGTCGAGCAGGCGCTGGGCAACCGCGTTGACCAGCTTGGACGAAGAAAACATGTCGCCTCCCTTTACTTGCCAATCGGACGTGCAACGCGCCTCGGCGCGTCAGCCATGCAGCTTGCCTTCCCCGGCCACCGCGCTGCGCTTGAGCGGCTCGCCGTCGGCCTTGGCCGGCGCCTCCAGGCGCCCGTCGAGTATGGCCTGCGCGCGCGGCATATCGATGTCGTTTTCCCAGCGGGCGATGGTCACGGTGGCCACGCAGTTGCCGATCAGGTTGGTCAGCGCGCGACCGATGCCCATGAACCAGTCCACCGAAAGCACCAGCACCAGGCCGGCCACCGGGATCGCCGGCACCGCGGTGAGGGTGGCGGCGAGGATCACCAGGGCCGAGCCGGGAATGCCGTGGGCACCCTTGGAGGTCACCAGCGAAACCAGCAGGATGGTGACCAGGTCGGTCATCGCCAGCGGCGTGCCGGTGACGTGGGCGATGAACACCACCGCCAGGGTCAGGTAGATCGAGAATCCATCGAGGTTGAACGAGTAGCCGGTGGGAATCACCAGGCCTACCGTGGAGCTGCGGATGCCCATGTGCTCGAGCTTGCGCATCACCTGCGGCAGCACCGCGTCGGAGGAGGCGGTGCCCATCACGATCATCAGCTCTTCGCGGAAGTAGCGCAGGAACGGCAGCATGCGCACCCCGGAGAGACGCAGGACGCTACCGAGCACCGCCATGACGAAGACCAGGCAGGTGGCGTAGAACACCAGCACCAGCGCGCCCAGGTGGCTGAGCGAGTCGACGCCGTAGCGGGCGGTGGTGAAGGCCACCGCGCCGAACACGCCGAGCGGTGCCAGGCGCACGATCATGCCCATGATGCGGAACACGATGTGGCTGAATTCGTTGATCAGGCGGGCCACGCCGCTGGCCTGCTCGCCGACCAGGTTCAGGGCGCTGCCGAACAGCACGGAGAACAGCAGGACCTGGAGGATGTCGTTCTCGGCGAAGGCGCTGAACACAGAGGTCGGGATCAGGCCCATGAGGAATGCCACGGGGCCATGGATTTCCTGGGTGCGCCCGGTATACAGGGCGACGTCGCCGGCGGGCAGTTCGTTGAGATGGATGTTGGCGCCGCTGCCCAGGCCCAGGCTGTAGGCGACCACCAGGCCGAGGACCAGGGCGATGGTGGTGAGGATTTCGAAGTAGATCACCGACTTCAGGCCGATGCGGCCGACCTTCTTCAGGTCGCCGGCACCGGAGATGCCGTTGACCACCACGCAGAAGACGATCAGTGCGATGAGCATCTTGATCAGCTTGATGAAGCCATCGCCCAGCGGCTTCATCTGCACGGCCAGGTCGGGAATGCCGACCCCGCAGATGACGCCTATCACCAGGCCAATCACGACTTGCAGGAATATCGAGCGGGAACAGCGCTTGATGAACATCGCAGGAGTCTCCATTCGGCGCTTCCATCGGGCCTCGCGGAGGCGGGCGATGAACGCATTTTTATTGTGGTATTACCGGTCTGACCAGTTCAGCCTATACGCAAAGAAGTCGGCCTGACAAGCCGCTATCGGTGGCCGCGACGAATGGCCAGGAACCACGGCACGCGCGGGCCGCAGCCGGGAGAAGGGCGCTCGGATGGCGCAAGGCGGCGGGCCAGAGCGGCTCGCCGCGGGGAAGGGGAGGTCAGCCGGCAAGGGCCTCGGCGACGAAATCGAGGCGATCCTGGCCGAAGAACAACTGGTCGCCGACGAAGAAGCTGGGCGCGCCGAAGACGCCGCGCCGCACCGCCTCTTCGGTGGTCGCCTTGAGCCCCTCCTTGACCTGCTCGTCGCCAACCAGGCGGAGGAACTCATCCGGATCGAACCCGGCCTCCGCCAACACCTGGGCGACCACCTCGGGCTTGCCGAGGTTCTGCTGTCGTACCCACAACGCTTCGAACACCGCTTTCAGGTAGGGATGGAACCCTTCGCCGCCGAGATAGCCCTGGGCGCCGCGCATCAGCGTCAGGGTGTTGATCGGGAAGGCCGGGTTGAAGGCCAGCGGCACGCCGTAGCGTTTCGCATAGCGCGCCAGGTCGTGGAGGGTGTAGCGCCCCTTGGCCGGCACCTCGATCGGCGAATGGTTGCCGGTGGCCTTGAACACGCCGCCCAGCAGCATCGGCCGCCAGGCGATGCTCGCGCCATGGGCGGCGGCGATGCGCGGCAGTTGGGTCCAGGCGAGGTAGGTGGTGGGACTGCCGAAGTCGAAGAAGAACTCGATTTGCTTGCTCATGCGTGGCTCTTTCCGTGGCGGGGATCAGAAGATTTCCATCCAGGGGCGCAGGTCCAGTTCGTGTACCCAGCAGTCGCGCGGCTGGCAGTGGATCTGCCAGTAGGTCTCGGCGATGTGCTCGGGATCGAGGATGCCGTCCTGCTCCTTGCGCTTGTACAGCTCGGGCAGGGTTTCGCGGATGAAGTCGGTGTCGATGGCGCCGTCGATGATCGGGTGGGCGACGTGGATGCCCTTCGGCCCCAGCTCGCGCGCCATACTCTGGGCCAGGGCACGCAGGGCGAACTTGGCGCCGGAGAACGCGGCGAAATGCGCGCGTCCGCGCAGCGAGGCGGTGGCGCCAGTGAAGATGATCGTTCCGCGCTGCCGCGGCAGCATCACCCGCGCCGCCTCGCGGCCGGTGAGGAAGCCGCCGAAGGCGGCCATCTCCCAGACCTTGCGATAGACCTGTTCGGTGGTTTCGGTGATCGGGAACCAGACGTTGGCGCCGACGTTGAAGATCACCGCCTCCAGCGCACCGACCTCACCCTCGATGCGGGCGAAGAGGTCGATCACCTGCTGCTCCTGGCGTGCGTCGCAGCCGCAGGCCAGGGCCTCGCCGCCTTGGTCGCGGATGGCCTGCACCAGCGGCTCCAGCTTCTCCGCGTTGCGCCGGGCGACGCACGCCACGTAGCCCTCGCGGGCGAACCGCCGGGCGATGGCGCCACCGGTGGCGTCGCCGGCGCCCATTACCAGAACCGCTTTGCGCTGGGTCATTGCAGAGGCCTCTCTTGTTAGTTCTTTTTTAGAACCCAATAGAGACGATAGTTAGTTCTTAAAAGGAACTTGTCAACTGGCAAGGGCTCGAGTGATATCCGCGCACCAATTACTCTGCCTGTCCCGGCCTGCCCGGCACGTCCTCTCCCTGAAGAGAGGGGACCGGTCGGCGGAGCCTGGTACGACAGCGTCCTTCCTGCCGTAACGCCATCGGCGTTTATCCGCCGATTCGCGTCGGCGGCCAGGCCTGGAACGCTCAGCCGCGCCGCAGCAGGCGCCCCTTCCAGAACAGCCCCTCGCGTACCGTCACGTCCCGCGCGTGCAGCGGCTCACCGCATTCGGAACAGACCAGCACGCCATGCATGTGCTGGCCGCAATGCTTGTGCACATGCTCGAGTGGCGGCCCCTCGACGCCGGCGAGGTGGCGGTCGCCCCAGTTCACCAGGGAAAGGATGGCCGGGTACAGTTCCATCCCTTTCTCGGTAAGCCGGTATTCCTCGCGCAGCGGCCTTTCCTGGTAGGGCACCTTGGCCAGTATCTCCGCTTCGACAAGGCGCTTGAGGCGGTCGGCGAGGACGTGGCGGGTCACGCCGAGGCTGCGCTCGAAGTCGTCGAAACGGCGCACGCCGAGAAAGCAGTCGCGCAATACCAGCAGGGTCCAGCGATCGCCGAGGATCGCCAGCACCCGCGCCAGCGAACAGGGTTGCTCGCTCAGTTCTTCCCAACGCATGAGACACCTCCAGCCGTTCGGCAAAGGATAGCCGCGTGGGTTCTGAAACGAAACCGACCGGCCACGCCTTTCCAGCGGCCCGCCGCCCATGGCATAACCGCGTTCCTGTCCCCTGTCCCGGAATCCCGACCATGTCGCTCGACTGGACCTGCAAGCACCACGCCGACCTCACCCTGAAGGAACTCTACGCACTGCTGCAATTGCGCACCGAGGTCTTCGTGGTGGAACAGAAATGCCCCTACCAGGAAGTCGACGGCCTCGACCTGGTCGGCGATACCCATCACCTGATGGCCTGGCGCGACGGCCAGTTGCTCGCCTACCTGCGCCTGCTAGACCCGGTTCGCCACGAGGGCCAGGTGGTGATCGGCCGAGTGGTCAGTTCCTCGGCCGCGCGCGGCCAGGGGCTCGGTCACCAGTTGATGGAACGCGCGCTGCAGGCGGCGGAGCGCCTCTGGCTGGACACCCCGGTATACCTCTCGGCCCAGGCCCACCTGCAGGGCTACTACAGCCGCTATGGCTTCGTCGCGGTCACCGAGGTCTACCTGGAAGACGACATCCCGCACATCGGCATGCGCCGGGCCTGAGGCCCGGAACGCCGCGGACGGTGGGGGGAGGGAAGGGAATCAGGCCTGCGGCTTGAGCACGCCGGGCAGTTGGGCTTCCAGCTTGGCGTTGTTCAGCGGCGCGCGGATGAAGCCGTGCTGCTCGCCGTCCGGGCCGATGATCACCAGGTTGCCGCTGTGGTCGACGGTGTAGTTGGGCTTGCTGGTGTCGGCGGGGATGTAGGGGATGCTCATGGCGTTGGCCAGCTTCTGGATGTTTTCCGGAGTGCCGGTGAGCCCCTGGAAGCCGGCGTTGAAGTAGCCCAGGTATTGCTTGATCTGCTGCGGCGTGTCGCGGTTCGGATCGACGCTGACGAATACCACCTGCAGGTCGTCGCGCACCTCCTGCGGCAGCTTGCCCTGCAATTCGCGGAGCTGGGCGAGGGTGGTCGGGCAGACATCGGGGCAGAAGGTGTAGCCGAAGAACAGCAGGTGCCAGCGACCCTTGAGACTGGCGGTGCTGACCGCCTGGCCGTCCTGGTTGGTGAACTCCAGCGCCGGCACCTTGCGCGTCTGCGGCAGGATCACGATGCCGGCGTCGAGCAGCACGGTGGGATCGGCCTGGCGCTGGGCGGTGAGCACCTTGTGCACGGTGAGGCCGAGGACCAGGGCGACCAGGGCGACGAGGACGAGGACGGTCTTGTTGACTCGAGTCATGGGTGGGCAAGGCTCTAGAGTGGGATCAGAGAAGCAGCTTCAGCGGCAGATAGTGGTCCACCAGCAGCGCCATGAACAGCAGGAACAGGTAGACGATAGAGTACTTGAAGGTCTTTATCGCCGCATGTGGCCGGCTGTCACAGTAGAGCGCCCAGGCCCAGTCGAGGAAGCGCGCGCCCAGGGCCAGGGCGCAGAGCAGGTAGACCAGCCCGCTCATGTGGATGACGAACGGCATCAGGCTTACCGCGAACAGCACCAGGGTATAGAGCAGGATGTGCAGCTTGGTGTAGCGCTCGCCGTGGGTCACCGGCAGCATCGGGATGTCGGCCTTGGCGTATTCGTCCTTGCGGTGGATGCATAGCGCCCAGAAGTGCGGTGGGGTCCAGGCGAAGATGATCAGTACCAGCAACAGCGGCTCGGCGCTCAGGTGGCCGGTGATGGCGACCCAGCCGAGCAGCGGCGGCGCCGCCCCGGCGAGCCCGCCGATGACGATGTTCTGCGGCGTGGCGCGCTTCAGGAAGCCGGTGTAGAGCGCCGCATAGCCGAGCAGCGAGGCGAGGGTCAGCCAGGCCGTCAGCGGGTTGGTGAAGGCCAGCAGCACGGCCATCCCGGCCAGCGCCAGGAGCAGCGCGAAGCCCAGCGCCATGCTCGGCGACACCCGGCCCTCGGCCAGCGGCCGCTTGTGGGTCCGCGCCATGATCGAGTCGATGCGCCGGTCCACCACATGGTTGACCGCCGCTGCCGCGCCGGCACAAAGGCCGATGCCGAGGTTGCCGAAGATCAGCACCTGCCAGGGCACGAAGCCATCCAGCGGCGCCTTGGTGGCGAGCAGCATGCCGATCAGCGAGGTGATCAGCATCAGCACCACGACCTTGGGCTTGGTCAGTTCGAGGAAGTCGCGCCAGGTCGGCTGGCTGTGGCGATCGATGACGGTGGCCATATCCTTACCTCCATCCTTCTGTCTGTCAGGCGGCCTTCAGCCGCGAACCTTGCGCAGGCGGCAGCGTGCGGCGCACGCGCTGCGGCGACGGTGCCGGCGCGCGGACGCTGGCCGGCGCGCGCAGGCGATAGTTGACCAGCACCAGGCTGAGCAGCAGCAGGGCGCCACCGCCGTTGTGCGCCACCGCCACCGGCAGCGGCAGGTGCAGCAGCACGTTGCTGATGCCCAGGCCGATCTGCAGCGACAGGCCGAGCAGCATCAGCGCGGTCGGCCAGACCAGGCCGCTGCGCTGCAGGCGCCAGGCGAGCAGCAGGAGGACCAGGGTCACGCACAGCGCGCCGATCCGGTGGGTCATGTGGATCGCCGTGCGCGCGTCGCTGTCGAGCTGGCCGCCGAGGTAGTTGGGGCCGATGTGCTGGGTCAGGTGGAAGCCGTTGGCGAAGTCCATCCGCGGCCACCACTCGCCATGGCAGGTGGGCAGGTCGATGCAGGCCACCGCCGCGTAGTTGCTGCTGACCCAGCCGCCGAGGGCGATCTGGCCGATCACCAGGAGCAGGGCCAGCCCCGCCAGGCCGCGGGTCGCCGCCGGGTAGCGCCGCGCCGCGAAGCGTCCGGAGAGGCGCAGGGCGAGGAGAAAGAGCAGTGCCAGGGTGGTGAAGCCGCCGAGCAGATGGGCGGTGACCACCTGCGGCCAGAGCTTGAGGGTCACCGTCCACATGCCGAAAGCGGCCTGCGCGATCACCACCGCGAGCAGCAGCAGCGGCAGCTTCAGCGGTTGGCCGTCGCGCCCGCGGCGGACCAGCGCATGCAAAGCCAGGCCAAGGATGAGCAGGCCGAGGGCGCCGGCGAAATAGCGGTGGATCATCTCGTTCCAGCCCTTCTGCGCCTCCACCGGGGCGTCGGGGAAGTGCAGTTCGGCGTGGGCCAGTTGCGCCTCGCTCAACGGCACGTGGACGAAGCCGTAGCAGCCTGGCCAGTCCGGACAGCCGAGGCCGGCGTGGGTCAGCCGGGTATAGGCGCCGAGCAGGACCACCACGGCGGCCAGCAGGGTCGCCAGCACGGCGACGGTGAAACCGGGTTTGCGGGTTGCGCCTGACATTCGCGGGCCCCTTTTTCTTGTCGTTCTGTCCTCATCGGGCCGGGAACCGCGCCGGCCACGCCGATCAACCGATATGCGAGAGCTTGAGCAGCAGTTGCACGTCCTTCAGCAACTTCTTGCCGTTGGCCTTGGCGTCGTAGCGCAGCACCAGGTTGCCGTGCGGGTCGACCACCCACAGCAGCGGCCGCTCGCCACCGCCGGCCTTGTCGTACAGGGCCGGGTCCAGGCCGTAGCGCTGCAGGCGCGGGTAGTCCTGCCTCACCAGGTTGGCGAAGGCCGCCGGCAGCTCGCCGCTGGCGGCCAGGGCGTGGCCGGCGCGCGAGGCTTCGCGGCCGAGGGCGATGTTGACCTGGCGGGCCAGGTAGACCAGTTGCTGGCAGTCCTCGCCGCAAGTGCCCGGCGCGGTCACCAGCAGTTGCCACTGCTCGCCCTGGCTGCGTCCCTGCACGCCGAGGTCGGCGGGGGTCTGGCCGTTGCCGATCAGCGCGCCGCTGTAGCTGCGCCCCTGCGGTACCCAGAAATTCCATTTGTACATGGCGCTGGCGAGCAGCATCGGCCCCACCACCAGGCCGATGATCGCCAGCAGTTGCAGGCGGCCACGGGCGCGGCGCGGACGTTCAGGCATCGGAATCGCGAGACTCATGGTTTTTCTCCCGTGCGCGGCGCACACCGAGGTAGAGGTAGAGGGCGAGCAGGGCCGTCGCCAGGGCGAACCACTGCACGGCGTAGCCGGTGTGCCGCTCCGGCGGCATCGAGACCACGGGCCAGTCGGTGTCGAAGCTGGCGTCGCCCGGTTCCAGGCGGATTTCCCAGGGCAGCCCGGCGCGACCGAAGGCCTGCCACAGCGCCGGGATGTCGAGCTGGGTCACCAGGCGCGGCCAGCCGCCGGCCGGCGCGTCGGCCAGGTGCAGGCCGCCGGGTGGCGGCAGGTAGGTCCAGGCATCGAGCAGGAGGACGCGGTCGGGGGTTTCCAGCGCCGGCGGCGAGCGTCGGTCAGTCCATGCGACCCAGCCGCGGTTGACCAGCAGCCAGAGGCCGCTGGCCTGGTCGTAGAAGGGTTGCAGCACCTCGACCCCGGCCTGCCCGTTGCGCAGCCGGTTATCCAGCAGCAGCGTATGCCGCTCGTCGAAGCGGCCGTGCAGGCGCACGCGGACGTACGCCGGGTCGCGCAGCCCCTCTAGCTGCCCGGGCGACACCGGCTCGGCGCCGCGCCGGGCCTCGTAGCTGGCCAGCAGGGCGCGCTTCTCGTCGGCCCGCTGCAACTGCCAGGTGCCCAGCCAGAGCAGCACCGGCAGCAGGCCGAGGACCACCAGGGTCGGCAGCAGGCCGGGGCGGAACGCGCCACGCATGCTGCGTCTGTCATTGCGTCCGGCCTCCCCGAGGCGCTGGCTATACTGCATGAATCCCCCCATCGCCGGAGTCCCACCATGTTGAAAGTGGCGATCGTCCTGCTACTGCTGGCTACCCTGGTGAGCCTGTTCAGCGGCCTGTTCTTCCTGGTCAAGGACCAGGGCCATGGTTCCCGCGTGGTCAATTCGCTGACCGTCCGCGTGGTGCTCGCCGCGGCGACCCTGGCGCTGGTCGCCTGGGGCTTCTACAGCGGCGAGCTGAACAGCCACGCGCCCTGGCATTTCTGATTCCCCCGGTGGCGGTCAGATCACGTAGACGAAGATGAACAGGCCGATCCAGACCACATCGACGAAGTGCCAGTACCAACTGGCGGCCTCGAAGCCGAAGTGGTGCTCGGCATCGAAGTGACCGCGCAGGATGCGGATCAGCATGATGCCGAGGATCAGCGCGCCGAGGGTCACGTGGGCGCCGTGGAAGCCGGTGAGCATGAAGAAGGTCGAGCCGTAGATACCGGCGCCGAGGGTCAGGCCCAGCTCGTTGTAGGCGTGCACGTACTCCTCGGCCTGCAGGATCAGGAAGGCGATCCCCAGCAGCACGGTCAACGCCAGCCAGGCCTTGAGCGGGCCGCGCTTGTTCTTCTTCAGGGCGTGGTGGGCGAAGGTCACGGTGAAGCTGGAGGTGACCAGCAGGATGGTGTTGATCAGCGGCAGCTTCCACGGCTCGATCACCGCGCTCGGCGGCGGGAACAGCTTCGGGTCCGGGGTCTGCAGCAGCGGCCAGCTGTACTGGAAGTTCGGCCAGAGCATGTGCGCCACGCCCTTGGCACCCTCGCCGCCGAGCCAGGGACCGGCGAAGTGGCGGACGTAGAACAGCGCGCCGAAGAAGGCGGCGAAGAACATCACCTCGGAGAAGATGAACCAGCTCATGCCCCAGCGGAACGAGCGGTCCATCTGCGCGCTGTAGAGTCCGGCGCGGCTCTCGCGGATGACGTTGCCGAACCAGCCGAACAGCATGTAGGCGATGATCAGCCCGCCGACGAAGAAGATCCACGGGCCATGGGATTCCTTGTGGCCGGCGGTGAGGTCGTTGAACCAGGTACCCAGGCCGAACACCGTCACCAGCAGGCCAATGCTGGCGATGATCGGCCACTTGCTCTGGGCGGGGACGTAATAGTGTTCGTGGCTTGCCATGTTGTTCTCCTTATCGTCCCGCAACCGGTACGGGCGGCTTCCGCGCAGTGATATCGAAGAGGGTGTAGGCCAGCGTCACGTGCCGCACATCCTTGGGCAGATCGCGGTCGACGATGAAGCGCACCGGCATCTCGATGCTCTCGCCGGGTTGCAGCACCTGCTGGGTGAAACAGAAGCATTCGGTCTTGTGGAAGTAGGCTGCGGCCTCGGCCGGGGCGATGCTCGGGATGGCCTGCGCGGTCATCGGCTTGTCGCTCGGGTTGCGCGCGTAGAACACCATCTGGTTCACCGCGCCGGGATGCACCACCAACTGGTCGCCGGCGGAGCGGAACTCCCAGACCATGTCGATATTGTTCGAGGTCATGAACTGCACCTTCACCTCGCGCCCGACATCCACCTGCTGCTCGCCGTTGTAGGCGCTGCCGGCGGTCTTGCCGTTGATCCCCAGGGCGCGGCACATCACGTCGTAGAGCGGCACCAGGGCGAAGCCGAAGGCGAACATCAGCACGGTCACCAGCAGCAGGCGGCCGACCAGGCGGCGGGTATCGACCTTGGCATCGCTCATGGCGCGCTCCTCACTTGACCTCGGGCGGGGTGCTGAAGGTGTGGTAGGGCGCCGGCGAGGGGATGCTCCACTCCAGGCCCTCGGCGCCGTCCCAGGGCTTGGCAGGGGCCGGCTTGCCGCCGCGGATGCACTTGATGACGATGAACAGGAACAGCAACTGGGTGGTGCCGAACATGAAGGCGCCGATCGACGAGACCATGTTGAAGTCGGCGAACTGCAGGTTGTAGTCGGGGATCCGTCGCGGCATGCCGGCGAGGCCGACGAAGTGCATCGGGAAGAACGCCAGGTTCATGCCGATGAAGCTCATCCAGAAGTGCAGCTTGCCGAGGGTCTCGTCGTACATGTGGCCGGTCCACTTCGGCAGCCAGTAGTAGGCCGAGGCGAAGATGCCGAAGATCGCGCCGGGCACCAGCACGTAGTGGAAGTGGGCGACCACGAAGTAGGTGTCGTGGTACTGGAAGTCCGCCGGGGCGATCGCCAGCATCAGTCCGGAGAAGCCGCCGATGGTGAACAGGATGACGAAGGCCACGGCGAACAGCATCGGCGTCTCGAAGGTCAGCGAACCCTCCCACATGGTGGTCACCCAGTTGAACACCTTCACCCCGGTGGGCACCGCGATCAGCATGGTGGCGTACATGAAGAACAGCTCGCCGGTGACCGGGATGCCGACCACGAACATGTGGTGCGCCCAGACCACGAAGGAGAGGAAGGCGATGCTGGCGGTGGCGTAGACCATCGAGGTGTAGCCGAACAGCGGCTTGCGCGCGAAGGTCGGGATGATCGCACTGACCGCACCGAAGGCGGGCAGGATCATGATGTACACCTCGGGGTGGCCGAAGAACCAGAACACGTGCTGGAACAGCACCGGGTCGCCGCCGCCGGCGGCGCTGAAGAAGCTGGTGCCGAAGTGGATGTCCATCAGCATCATGGTCACCACGCCGGCCAGCACCGGCATCACCGCGATCAACAGGAACGCGGTGATCAGCCAGGTCCAGACGAACAGCGGCATCTTCATCAGGGTCATGCCCGGGGCGCGCAGGTTGAGGATGGTGGCGATCACGTTGATCGCGCCCATGATCGAGCTGATCCCGGCCAGGTGGATGGCGAAGATGAAGAAGGTCACGCTGTGCGGGGCGAAGGTGGTCGACAGCGGCGCGTAGAAGGTCCAGCCGAAGTTGGGACCGCCGCCGGGCATGAACAGGGTGCTGACCAGCAGGCCGAAGGCCGCCGGCAGCAGCCAGAAGCTGAAGTTGTTCATCCGCGGCAGGGCCATGTCCGGCGCGCCGATCATCAGCGGGATCATCCAGTTGGCCAGGCCGACGAAGGCCGGCATCACCGCGCCGAAGACCATGATCAGGCCGTGCATGGTGGTCATCTGGTTGAAGAACGCCGGCTCGACGATCTGCAGGCCGGGCTGGAACAGCTCGGCGCGGATCACCATGGCCATCGAGCCGCCGAGCAGGAACATCATGAAGCTGAACCACAGGTAGAGGGTGCCGATGTCCTTGTGGTTGGTCGTCAGCACCCAGCGCATCAGGCCCTTGGCCGGTCCGTGGTGGTGGTCGCCGGCATGGTGGTCGGGCGTATCGATCACAGCACTCATGGCGGTCTCCTATTGTTGTTTCTGCTTGTAGGCGACGACGTCTTTCGGGGTGACCATGTCGCCATCGTCGTTGCCCCAGGCGTTGCGCTCGTAGGTGATCACCGCGGCCAGGTCGACCTCGTTGAGCTGCTTGCCGAAGGCCGCCATGGCGGTGCCGGGCACGCCGTTGAAGACCACTTCCAGGTGGTGCTCCTTGGGCCCGGTGACGATCTTCGAGCCCTTCAGCGCCGGGAACATCGGCGGCATGCCCTGGCCTTCGGCCTGGTGGCAGGCGGCGCAGATGGTGTGGTAGACCTTGTCGCCGCGCGCGACCAGTTCTTCCTTGGTCCACTCCTTGCTGGTCAGTTCCTTGACTTTCGCCGCCTCTTCCTTGCGCTTGGCCAGCCACTGGTCGAACTCGGCCTTGGGCTTGACGTCGACCACGATCGGCATGAAGCCGTGGTCCTTGCCGCACAGCTCGGCGCACTGGCCGCGGTAGATGCCGGGCTCGTCGACCTTGGTCCAGGCCTCGTTGACGAAGCCGGGGATGGCGTCGCGCTTGACCGCGAAGGCCGGCACCCACCAGGAATGGATCACGTCGCTGGAGGTGATCAGGAAGCGCACCTTGGTGCCCACCGGCAGCACCAGCGGCTCGTCCACCTCCAGCAGGTAATGCTCGTCCTTCGCCTGCCGGTTGTGGATCTGGTCCTGCGGGGTGGCCAGGTTGCTGAAGTACTCGACGTCCTGGCCCAGGTACTTGTACTGCCACTTCCACTGGTAGCCGGTGACCTGCACGTCCAGCTCCGGCTCGGAAGTGTCGTAGATGTGGATCAGGGTGCGGGTGGCGGGCACCGCCATCACCACCAGGATCACGAACGGCACCACCGTCCAGAGGATTTCCACCGTGGTGCTCTCGTGGAAATGCGCCGGCTGCTGGCCGGTGGAGCGGCGGTGGACGATCATCGACCAGAACATCGCGCCGAAGACCAGCACGCCGATCACCACGCAGATCCAGAAGATGGTCATGTGCAGGTCGAAGACGGACCGGCTCACCTCGGTAGCGCCCGGGGCCATGTTGACCGTCCAGGCGGCATTCGCCTGGCTGATCGCCGAGAGCAAAAGGAAGCCCATCCAGACTCGTGGATGTCGCAGCATTCGGGTTCCCCTTATCGTTGTTTTTATCCCGCCGGCAGACGCCAACGGCCAAGGGGTGGACCGCCAAGACAACGAACTTTGACCGTCGCACCTCGGCACACAGCAAGGCAGGCCGGGTTCATCAGGTTCAGCATTCGAGTGGGAGTATAGACAGCGGCTGCGACATAACAACGCAGCGTAAAAACGTCGCTGGAAAGTGCCGATTCTTCTCTAAAAGCCGCGAGCGGCGTGGCTTTGCAGGCGAATGGTGGCCGCCTGATATATCATCCTCGCATAACCACGAAGCGATTATGACAATCGCGTCTTAGCCGGCGCGCGCCGCCGGCTATGTTTCTCCTCTTCTTCACCATCCCCGTTGTATGGGAGAACCCATGAACACCGCTGCCCTCCGTGAACTCATCCAGCAGGCGCACCTCAGCGAAGCCCGCCACGGTCACCTGGCTGATCTGATAGCCAGCTGCCTGCCCCGCCTGCATCGCACCATCCAGCCGCAAGGCGAGAACACGGAAGACATACTCACCCGCTTCGTCCACGCCTACGTCGAACAGGTACCGGACCTGCTCGACGCCGCCAACAGCGTGGCCCGCGAAGCCGGCATCGAGGAACGGATCAAGCCGGTGCTGAAGGTCGCCGAGCAGTTCTTCCTCACCCCGCCGGCGTTGCTCGCCGGCCACGACGGCCTCGACGCCCTGCTCGATGAGGCCTACCTGGCGCACCGCCTGGTGGAAGAAGTGAACGACCGCTACATCGCCCACTTCGGCCAGGCGCTGATCCCGCTGGACACCACCGTGGCCAACCTGGTGGCCCACCAGTTGATCGGCGAGCCGTTCGCCAACCGGCTGGACGAAGCCGTCCACCATGCGGTGGAGAACATGCTCGACGCCACCACCTTCGACGCCGACTCGGCCCGCGCCTACCGCGAGAACCTGAAGAACCCGCGGGTGGTCGCCGCCTGGCAGCAGTGGCCGTGCCTGTCGAAGCAGCTCGGGGTGGAACTCAGCCTGGGCTGACCGCCCCGCCACTGCGCGCGCCGCCCAACCCGACGCTGCCGCGCAGGCGCCCTTCCAGGCGACGCTTCAAGGCGCGCGGTTCGATCACCAGGCGCGAGCCCTGCACCGGTGCCATCCGCCCCCAATCCTCGAGCAGCTCCATGCAGGCATGGTCGACATAGCTGAGGTTATCCATCGGTACGTGCAGGGTGGTCCCCGGCTTGACCTCGTCGAGCACCCGCGACAGCGCCGGCACCTTGAGGAAAGTCGCGGCGCCGCTCAGGCGCAGCTCGGCTTCATGCTCGCCGGTGTAGCGCAGGGCGATCTTCAGCCGCGCCGCCTTCAGCACCAGCTTCAGCAGGGTCAGGGCGAAGCCCACCAGCACGCCGGTCAGCAGGTCGGTGAAGACGATGGCCAGGGCGGTGGCCGCGTACACCAGCATCGGCATCCGGCCGTAGCGAGAGAGGTTGCCGAGGGCCTTGAAATCGACCAGCTTGACCCCGGTATAGACCAGCACCCCGGCCAGGCTCGCCACCGGAATCTGCCGCAGCAGGCTGCCGAGCAGGAGGACGAAGGCGAGCAACCAGAGGCCGTGGAAGATCGCCGAGGCGCGGGTTCGCGCACCGGCGTTGACGTTGGCCGAGCTGCGCACGATCACCCCGGTCATCGGCAGCGCGCCGAGCAGGCCGCAAAGCATGTTGCCGACACCCTGGGCGGACAGCTCGCGATCCATGTCCGAGCGCGGGCCGTCGTGCAGGCGATCCACCGCCGCCGCCGAGAGCAGGGTCTCCGCACTGGCGATGAAGGCCACCACCACCGCCGCCAGCAGCAGGGAGGGATCGGCCAGGGCCAGCAGGTCGGCCGGGCGTAGCCAGTCGATGGCCTCGCCGAGGTTGGCCGGTACCTCGACCCGCCGCACGTCCAGCGCCAGCCAGAGGCTGGCCAGGGTCGCCAGGCTCACGCCGAGCAGCGCGCCGGGTAGGAAGCGCAGGCGTTGCGGACGCAGCTTGTCCCAGCCCCACATCACCGCGATGGTGCCCAGCCCGAGCAGCGCCGCGTCGAGGCCGCTGTCCATGCCCAGCGAGCCGAGCGCGGCGAACGCCGCCTGGGGGAATGCCAGCAGGTTGTCGAGGCCGGACGCCTTGGGCGCCAGGTCGAGCATCACGTGCAATTGCGAAAGGACGATGAGGATGCCGATGCCGGCGAGCATCCCGTATACCACCGCCGGCGAGGTGACCCGGAACCAGCAGCCCAGGCGCAGCCGCCCGGCGAGCAGCTGGATGGCGCCGGCGAGCAGCAGGATCGGCCCGAGCATGGCCACCCCGTAGGTACGCACCAGTTCGAAGACCAGCACCGCGAGGCCGGCCGCCGGGCCGCTGACCTGTAGCGGCGAGCCGGCCAGGAAGCCGACCACCAGGCCACCGACGATGCCGGTGAGCAGGCCCTTGGCCGGCGGCATCCCGGAGGCGATGGCGATGCCCATGCACAGCGGCAGGGCGACGAGGAACACCACCACGGAGGCCATCAGGTCCCGCGGCAACGTGTCCCGGAGGGACGGAAACACCTTTGAAACATGCATGGCACAGTTCTCCTGCGAATTTTTTCCACGACGAGGGAGCGACGCCAGGACCAGGCCCGGCGCCGGTTGTGTGTGCGCAGTGTGTTTTTTCTTGTAATAGCGACCCGTTCAGCCCCGGAACGGGGCTTCCCAGAGGTCGTCCATGGCAGGAACGGCGAAAGGTGACGCGAAAACGCTGTTGTTATCCGGCGGCCCGCACGGCCGCCGCTATCACGAGTTCAGGTAGCGCGGCGCGGGCGTGGCCATCGGCACCGGATGCTCGCCGTCGAGGGGCAGGAAGCGACCCTGTTTGGCGTCGTAGGCGCGGATCTGCGCACTCTCGATGTCGTACACCCAGCCGTGGATGAACAGTTGCCCGCTGGCCAAGCGCGAGGCCACCGAGGGGTGGGTGCGCAGGTGATCGAGCTGGGCCACCACGTTCTCTTCGGTGAGCACCCCGAGGGTGTCGTGGCTGGCGCCGCAGTCGCAGTTGTCCGCCACCACCGTGCGTGCCACCTCGGCGTGCCGCAGCCAGGCCTTGACCGTCGGCATGCGTTCCAGGGTCTGCGGATCGAGCACGGCGCGCATCGCCCCGCAGTCGGAGTGACCGCAGACGATGATGTGGTGCACGCCCAGCGCCAGCACGGCGTATTCGATGGCGGTGGAGACGCCACCGTTCATCTGCCCGTAGGGCGGCACCACGTTGCCGACGTTGCGGGTGACGAACAGGTCGCCGGG
The DNA here is from genome assembly GCF_037574965.1 of Pseudomonas sp. KBN12P06040. Classification (NCBI taxonomy): domain Bacteria; kingdom Pseudomonadati; phylum Pseudomonadota; class Gammaproteobacteria; order Pseudomonadales; family Pseudomonadaceae; genus Pseudomonas; species Pseudomonas sp. KBN12P06040. Next base: position 167,197 of record NZ_JBBELS010000001.1, on the reverse strand, counting down.
GGAACTCTGGGTGATCAGCTCGGGAACGATGCGCGAATCCGCGCAGGTGATGAACATCGCCCGCGGCCGCTGGCTATTGGCGAGCTTCTTGAACAGCGCCTGCTGCTCGGGAAAGACCTCCCGGCGGAAATGCTGGAATCCATCGACAATCCTTTTCAATGCGTCGTCAGCGCTTTCCTGCTCTGGAGAATCGGACTTAACGCCCCGCATACGGTCTGGCATGGTTCGGAACCTCGATGAATGGATCGATTGAATTTTCCCACGTCTGCCGACGCTTTCCCCAGAGGAAAAAGGCACAACAAACGCAGAGCGACCTATGTGACCGACCGGTCACTTCTGGTGCTCAACGCTAATGCCCGAAGCTTAACCATAAATTAAAAAATCCCTCTATCTCGCACGTTGTCAGCTTTTTTCACGATATTTCCAGAGGATGTCGACAGGCTATCATGGCAAACGAGTGGCATTTCCATTCGTCCCGCATAAGTGGTGAAAGGTTTCAGTCAACCGGTTGGCTACGTGCAGGGAAATTCGTCGAATGGGAAAATCCGGCGCACCGCGCCAGCGGCCATGACCTGGCCGCCCGGCGCCAGCCAGCTATCAGAACAGGTCCAGTTGGCGGCGCACCGGCGCACCGGTGGGGAACAGCGGCAGGTTCGGCACGAAGCGCGCCAGCAGGCACGCCGCAGCCATTCGCTGGCGTTGCTGGCCGTCACGCAGGACCTGGCGGCAGCGCGCCTCGCCCAGAGGTTCGCCGAGCAGGTAGGCGCGCCCGGCGACGAAGCGTGCGCCGTGGTCCCGCCACCAGGCGGTAACCCGCGCCGCGTCCGGCCAGGTGAGGTTCTCATCGTCGTCGAGGGCGACGTCTTCGTCGTCGGGATCGTCGTTGGGGCCAGGGTCGTAGTCGGGCAAGGCCTCCAGCTCCAGGTCGAGCAGCGCCAGGTCGGCGCCGGTGATCAGGCTGAAGGCCTCGCCGGCGACCCGCGCCAGACTCTCGTCGCGCATCTGCTGGATCAGCCAGGGCACCGCCACCGGATCGCCGAACAGGCCGGTGGCCTGGATGCCGATCCGCCGCGTGTCCGCCGCCTGCATCAGTTGGCGAATCCAGGCCATGCTGGTGTCACGCGGCTGCCAGGCGAGCAGCACCATGGTCGCCGGCAGCTGGAACGGGCCGGGCTGCCCGGCGAACGCACGCAATGGCCCTAACGCCTCCTCGTCGCCCATCTGCGCGGTGGCCCAGTTGGCCCAGAAGCGCAGGCTCGGGTCGTCGTGGGCGCGGTAGGCGCGGATATTCGCCATCAGGTCGCGCCGACGCAGCTCGCCGGCGGTGCGCGCGGCGCGCGCCAGCACCGCCGGGTCGGCGTGGCCAAGGGCGGACAGCAGCGCCGGCCCCGGGTCATGCCGGTGCATGCCGCAGGCGGCCAGGCCAATGGCGCGGAACAGCGGCTCGGGCGAGGCCAGCAGGCGCTCCACCCAGGGCCGCGCCTGGCCCCAGTCGAGCCAGCCGAGGGCTGCGGCGAAGAATCGCGCGCCCTCGGGAAAACGCCGTAGGTGCTCGCACAACTGGGCCAGGGCTGTACCGTTCGTGCCACGAAACACCAGTATCGCAGCGACGAAAACCTCTCCCTCGGCGTTTGTGTCCAGCGCCTTCAGCACCAGGTCCAGGCTCCTCAGTCCACCTATCTGCAACGCATCCAGATGCGCCTCAATCCGATTGTCGAGATCCAGCAGGTGCGCCAGGTCGTAGTGGGGAGCACGCACGGCATGGTCGCGCAGCCCCGCCAGAAAGCCGGCCTCCTCGACGTGCTGGTCGATGACAGCGGCGACATTCATCGTCGGTCAGTTCTCCGGGCAGACATGACGCTGCCAGGTGCCGCCGTCGTAGCTGAGCACGCATTCATCGCCCACCACCCACATCACCTCGGGTTTGGCATCGATGGCGTAGTAAGCCTTCTTACCCTGCACTGGCACCTTGGTCTCACTCAGGCGCGTACCGTCGTACTCGAGCAACTGGTCGGTCGCGGTCACATAGAGCTTGCCGGCGAACTCCACCATATTCTCCAGTACCTCCGAGCACAGGTCGCGGTCGCCGATATCGGTCCAGCCGACCTGTGCGCTGCCGCGTAGCAGGATGCCGCCGGAACCGCCTATGTAGACAGTGCCATCGGCGGCGCAGTGCACGCAGTAGAGCGGCAGGTTGGTGGGCGCCGCCGATGCCTGCCAGCCCTTGCCGTCCCAATGCCAGATGGCGCCGGCATCGCCGACGGCATACACATCGTCGCGCGAAAACCCGTCTATACCGTTCAGGCAAGCGGTAACCTCGTCCCCCAGGGGGACATAAAGCCCCTGGTCGATACGCTGCCAAACGCCCTTGTTCTGCCGCAGCACCTGGTTCTGGGTGCCGCAGGCATAGAGCTCACCGTCCACCTCGCAGAGATCCATCAGGTAGACGTTGTCGATGTCCAGCGTGGCATCCGTGCTGGACTGCCCGGACGGGTGTTCACGCAACAGGCCGGCGCGTCCCAGGAAGCAGTAGTCACCTTTCTGCTGCCCGCGCCGCGGACTCCTCTGCAGGGCGCTGTAGACGACTTCGGGGATATCGTAGACGTGGAACCAGTCGTCCTGGTCGATCATCATCACCCGGGTCACGCTGGGTTCCGCGCCCTCCAGGTAGAGGTGCCCGGCGAGCAGCGCCTCTTGAGGCCCGATCGCAATGATGTTGGTGAAATAGAGGGCGGTCTCGCTCTTTGCCATGGTTCAGTTCCTATGGACGTCCCGCAGGTGCCGGCGCGGAACGCGCGGGTGGTATGACTTTTCCCGCCGCGCCCGAGGCGCGGAGGTTCGTGGCGGTGGTGCAGCCCGGCCCCTTCTTGGGCTTGGCCTTGTAGTACTGGTCGAGCTGGAAGGCGACGCACTCCTTTTCTTTTTTCGTCAGCTCGCGCGGCGGGCTCAACGCTCCCCCTGCCGAAGCAGCCGCGGTGTTGCGCGCGGTTTCGTACTTGAACGGCTTGCCTTTGTCGAAGTGGTCCAGTTCGACCGGATCGAACTTCGCGTGACAACGCTTGTGCGAGCCCTGGTGCTGGTTGCCGCGCGACACACAGATCACCGGGGCCTTGGAGTGGCTGTAGCCGGCCTTGCCGCGCATACAGCGACCAGGAATCAGGTGGTGGCCGGTCTGTGCGCCCCCGCCCGCCGTGCTAGGGCACGCCTTGCTGTAGGGCTGCAGGCGCAGGTGCTCCATGCCGGCACACTTGCCGCCCGGCTTGAAGGCCGCCTTCATCTTCGAGGTGTGCGGCCAGGTCGCGGTATTGCCGGGAGAGGGGTTGTGGTTGTGGGTGGTCAGGTCGAGATGGCGGACGACGTTCAGGCCTTCGATCTTCACGTCCATCGACCATGAAGTGAAATAGACCTTGCCGGTATTGGTACTGGTGATGATGCCTTTCTTCGGCGCACGCCCAGCCTCGTCGCCGTAGCTCTTCTTGAAGTGGCTCTTGTTCTTGAGCATCACTTCCTTGCGGGTGATCCTTACGGTCCGGCTACCTCGGGTGGTGTCCTTCGACATGCCGGTATTAGGGTAGGGGACCGGCACGCCCAACGGCGTCGGTGGTGCCTGAGGCGGCGTGAAGCAGACGTCGGGGAACGACGCTATCGATTTCCCCGAGGCCGACTTGCAGGAGAGCTCGCGGCCGTTGGCATAGACCTCGTTGGCCATCTAGTTCGCCCTCACTCGCTGGTAGCCAAGCACCACCGCGGCCCGTTCGCCAGCATCGTTGCCCGAATGACAGAGTACCTGCGGGCCGTGTGCATACCCCTTGCGTGAGGCGGCAAGGGCGATGCACAGCAGCGCGGGGCCTGTCATCGCTCCGCACTCGCCGATGCAATCCGCAGGGCTCCAGAGTTCGACGCGCTCCTTGCGCACCCGCAGGGTTCGACTCAAGGCCAGCGCGGCCTCCTTGAAGTAATACTGCTCGCCGGGGAGGTCTGCCAGGCGATAGTCGACAAGTTCGTAACCGAACCCGCAGTCCGCGAACGCCGCTTTCACCGCCTGGGTGAGGCCGTCCGCCCGCAGCGGCAGGCCCTCGCTTTCGACGGTAGCCTTCTCCACCCCGAACCCCAGCCCCAGGCACAGCAATTGCGGTTCCTCGCTGGCGCACGCGGCCGTCACCAGTACCGCCGCCGCGCCTTCGCCGGGGATGAAGCCATCCTGGCAGTGGCTGCCCAGCAGCCGGTCGCGTTCCTGGTAGGCCGCCAGCGTCGCCGCGGTCAGGTAGGAATCGACTCCGGCGATCAGCACCTTCGAACACCCCTGTTCGATGAGCTTGCGCGCGTTGAGGAGCGCCACCGCGGCGCTCACCCGACCGCGCGGGATGACGCAGGAACGTTCATGGAAGCGGTAACCCAGGCGCTCTTCGATGGCCTGTAGCAAAGGCTGCTCCAACCCCGCCAGTCGTCCGGGCCGGTCGACTTCGGCAACGCCAAGCAGCAACGGCATTTCGCGAATGTCCTCGGCGGGCAACCCGGCCACACATTCGGCGATGGCCATGGCAGCCATCCCCACCAATTGCGCGTAGCCGGAGGACGGCTCGGGCAGCATCACCGGAGCGCCGACCAACCATTCGCCGCCCTGGTCGATGAAACGGGTTTCCTGGAAGTTGTCCAGGGCGCAGCGGATCGCCGCGCAGCTGGCCGGCGCGCTGAGGCCGACCGCACTGACCATGCCGGAGGCGACGATGCTCAGGGCCTGGCTCATGCCTCGTCCTCCTCGGCCTGGCGGCTGCGTACCAGTGCGGCAAGCGAGGGGTAGTAGTCCTTGCCCAGCTCGCGGGCGCGCCACCAGGCGGCGGACTTGCTGCCGACCAGCACCTGGGCGATCTCGAACAGGTTGCGCTTCAACGGCCGGCGGATACGCCAGGTGACTTCCACGCGACGGGCGTCGCAGTCCACCAGCAGGGTATCGATCCGCGCCTGCGCGGTTTCGTGGCCACCCTTTTTCAGGAAGAAGGTCACCGGCACCTCCCTGCGCGGCACGCGGAAGGCCGCGCGCTCCTCGCCGGTGAGGTTGAGCAGCAGGACCTCCTCGCCGCCGCGCAGATGGTCGGTCCACTGGTCGGCCGGCGCGGACTGGAAGTAACGCTCGTCGAAGTCGGCGGGCAGGAACGGGAAGCGCTCGGCCAGCCAGGCGTCGTCGTAGCGACCGGCGAAGCCGACCCGGGCCTGCCAGTGGCGACCGAGCGGGCCGAGCGCCATCGGCGTGAAGCGGCCGTGGGGGCTGTCCACCGGCTCGCCGAGCTTTTCCGTGGCCGGCATCGGCGTGCCGACGATCTCGGCGGTGTCGGCGCTGCGCGGAAACCAGCCACATCCGGCCGGATTGGCCATGTAGCAATCCATGAAACCGGGGTTGTCCGGCGAGGCATGGCTGCCGCCGAAGGCACTGGCGTAGGAAATATCCTGGCGCTGGAACGGCTGCGCGACGCCCGCGCCGGCACCGAGCAATCCCGGTTCCCACTGGCGCGGCCCATGCACCGTCAGCGCCTTGCTCACCCGGCCGACGCGGATGCCCGCGGTCAACTGCTGTACCGGCCGCCCGCCGGGCGCCCGGGCGCTGCCCAGCACCAGCACATCGCAGAACGGCTTGAAGGGAACGAACTCGCACTCCCGGCGCGGCGCGGAAAGCCCCGGCTCGCCATAGAATTCATCGACCATCAGCAGCGTCTGCTGCTCGTCCAGCAGGCGCGCCTCGCGACCGTCCAGCGGCAGGTCGAAACTGCCCTTGGCGATCACCACCAGCGACTCCCGGCCTTCGGCGTCGAGCCCCTGGTTGTAGGCGGCGGCCAGCGGGGTGGCGTTCAACAGTTCCATGTCGGGCCCGCCGCGCTCAGTTGATCTGCACCGAACCGCCCTTGATCCGGTTGACCCCGGTGGAGCGGCTGGAAAGATAGGCGCCACGGATGATCACCTTGCCGGCGCGGGTCAGGGTGATGCTGGCCTTGCCGCAGCGCAGGACGATCTCGCGTTCGGCGCTGAACTCCAGGCGTTCGCCGTCCAGCCGGGCGGACGCTTCCTGCGGCAGGCGCTGGATACGCCCGATCACCAGTGGCTGGCGCGGGTCGCCGGCGACGAACAGCAAAGCCACCTGGGCGCCGATATCGGCGCGACTGAGCTGGGTGGTGGTGGCCGCCGCCAGGCCGTGCTCGCTCGGGCAACCGGGATAGGCGACCACCGGAGCGGCGGCGTCCGGCACGTCGAGGAGGACGCCGATGACCACGCCGTCCAGGCGCGCGGGAAGGGCCGTCGTGGCCCCAGGTAGATGGATCTCGACACTCATGCGCTGACTCCCTGGCTCTGCGCCGCTTCAGTTCTGGAGGATCTTGCGTCCCTTCACCACCACGTTCTTGTCGGCCTTGACGTTGATCGCCCCGGATCCGTCGATGGTGATGTTCTTGCCGCTGATGACGATGCTGCCGTCCTTCTTCATGCGGATGCTGGCGGCACCGGTGACCAGGGTGATCGAGTCGCCGGCGTTGAGCGTGAAGCTCTTGCCCACGTCCAGGCTATCGTCCTTGCCCACCGAGGTATCGCGGCCCTGGCCGACGCTGCGCGACTCGTTCTTGCCGATGCTGGTGCTCTGGTTGCCGCCTATGTCGATGGTCTCGTTGGCGCCCACCGACTCGCTGCGGTCGGCGCCGATGCTGATCGTCTCGTTGTTGCCCACCGACTCGCTACGGTTCGCGCCGATGCTGATGGTCTCGTCGTTGCCGACGTCCTCGGTGCGATTGGCACCGATGCTGATCTTCTCGTTGCTGCCGACCTTCTCGGTGCGGTCGACGCCGATGCTGATAGTCTCGTTGCTGCCGACGTCCTCGGTGCGGTTCGCGCCGATACTGATCTTCTCGTTGTTGCCGACCTTCTCGGTGCGGTCGACGCCGATGGTGATGGTCTCGTTGTTGTCCACGGTCTCGGTGCGATCGTGCTTCACATGCACCGTCTCGTCGTGGTCGATGGTCTTGGTCCGGTCGTGGCCGACCCAGTGGCTCTCGTCGTTCTCGACCTCGATGTCCTGGTTCTTCTCGGCATGGATGAACAACTGCTCGGCGCCCTTCTTGTCCTCCATGCGGATCTCGTTGAAGTTGGCCGGCGTGCCGCCCTTGCTCGAACGGCTCTTGGTGCCGCTCTGGGTAGCGTTCGCCGGCAGCTCGTAGGGCACCGTCTGCTCGGCGTTGTAGACCCGCCCGGTGATGATCGGCCGGTCCGGGTCGCCTTCGAGGAAGCTGACGATCACTTCCTGGCCGATCCGCGGGATCTGGATCGAGCCCCAGTTCTTCCCCGCCCAGGCCTGCGAGACGCGCATCCAGCAGGAGCTGTTCTCGTTGGACTGGTCGTGGCGGTCCCAGTGGAAATGCACCTTGACCCGGCCATACTGGTCGGTCCAGATCTCCTCGCCCTTGGGCCCGACCACCACCGCAGTCTGCGGGCCACGGACGATCGGCAGCGGAGTGGTCGGCAAGGGGCGGTAGGCCTGGCCGGCATCGATGCAGTCCAGCTCGCTTTCGAACTGCGCGCCCACCCCGCCGCCGCCGGTCTCGTAGAGTTCCTGGACCACCCGGTAATCGGCACCGACCACCAGGTACTCGCGGTTCTGGTCCTCGCGCGGGTAGCCGCTGAGCTTGAACAGGTGGCCCGAACCGAGGCCGCGGGCGCGGCCGCGCAGGCGCACCCGTTCGTAGCGCGCCTGCAAGGCTTCGATACGGGTCCGCGCGTACTGCTCGCCGTCCTGGCTCTGCACGTATTCGCCGGGGTAGTCGTACAGCGGGTAGTCGGCCGCCGCGTGCGAGCGGGCGATGTTCGAACGCACCTCCAGGCGCGCGCCGGGACGCTGGAAGTCGTAGTCGTTGAGGCTCAGTGAGCCGGACTGCACCTCGCGCGCCATGTGCCAGTCGTAGAAATGGTCGCGCTCGCGCTGTTCCAGGGTCGGCGGGTAGTAGGGCACGCTGGCGTAGTTCGGCGGGCTCTGGTGCGCGCCGTAGGCGTCGGAGAGCACCAGGATGTGGCGGCTCTGCTCATGGCGGAACCAGTAGTAGATGCCTTCCTGCTCCATCAGCCGGCTGACGAAGTCGAAACTGGTCTCGCGGTACTGCACGCAGTATTCCCACTCGCGGTAGGAGCGGCTCAGGGCGTCCTCGAAGTCGGAGAAGCCGAGGTCGCGGAACACCTGCTTGATGATGTCCGGGACCTTCTGGTTCTGGAAGATGCGGCAGTCGGAGGTGCGCGTCAGCAGCCACAGCCAGGGGCGCAGGGTGACCTGGTAGCTGGCGAACTGGCCGTTGCCGGATCCCTGGCTGCAAGCGGCGACGATGCCGTGGAAATGCCGCCGGCTGCCGTCGTGCAGTTCCAGCGCCAGGCTGGCCGGCTTGCCCAGCAGCCCGTCGAGTGGCAGGTCGGGGTTTTCCGAGATCAGTTCCAGCTCGTAGGCGAACGGCCGGCCGAGCTCTTCGCGACCCTCCATTCGCTGCAATTGCAGGACCTCCGCGCCGAGCGGACTGTCGACCCGGACCAGGCGGGTCTGTTGCGCAAGTGCCATGAAATCATCCTTGATCCACGTCCATCACTGGCGCCGTTGGAGCGGCGCCACCCAAGCAGCATAGGCGCGGATGCGGTGGAAAGGGGAGCTGCGTGACACAGATTCCGACGAGCGCCCCGACCGACGGCGAACAGGCAGAAGGCCATCACGAAAGGCCGCTTCGGGCCAGGAAAGCCTTGATTCGCGAGCAACATTCCGTAAAGCTTTTGTCCAGCAATAACTCACTCAGAATCCTAGGGAAGGGGTTAACACAGTGACGCTCTATCGCCTCCACGAAGCCGATCTCGAGATTCCCGATGCCTGGCAGGACCAGAGCATCAACATCTTCAAGCTCCCCGCCAGCGGCCCCGCCCGCGAAGCCAGTTTCGTCATCAGCCGCGACGCCAGCCAGGGCGACGCGCCGTTCGCCGACTATGTCGCCCGCCAACTGGAAAACGCCGAGAAGCAATTGCCCGGCTTCAAGCTGCACAAGCGCTGGGACATCAACATCCACGGCCACGCCGCCGTGCTCCTCGACTACCAGTGGCAGCGCGAGGGCCGCGACTTGATGCTGCGCCAGGTATTCATCGAGCGCCGCCCGGCGGTGCTGATCACCACCCTGACCACCACCCCGGCTGACCTGCCGCACCACGAGCCGGCCTGGAAGCAGGCGATGCAGACCCTGGTCCCGCGCCCGACCCCTAGCTGATCCGAGTACCGACGCATGGATGCGCAAGCCGCCGCCCGACTGGGCGATGAGATAGCCCACGGTTTCGGTGTCGCCGCGATGGTCGCCGGAGCCGTGGCCGGAGCCCTGATCGGCGCCGCCGTGGTCGCCGCCACCGCCGCCACCGGCGGCCTGGCCGCGGTGATCCTGGCCGGTTCGATCGCCGCCGGCGGGCTGTCGATGTTCCAGATCGTCAAGGGCCTGACCACCATCTTCGAGCTACCCGAGCCGACCACCGGGGTGCTCATACGCGGCAGCTTCAACGTCTACGTGAACAGTCGCAACGCGATGCGCGCCGGCGACGACGTCTCCGCCACCTGCAGCGGCCTGCCGCTGAACCATCCGCTGTGGCCGTTCCCGGTGCTGATCGCCGAAGGCAGCGCCACCGTGTACATCAACGGCAAGCCGGCGGCGCGCCTGCAGAGCAAGATGGTCTGCGGCGCGCACATCAAGACCGGCAGCCAGGACACCTTCATCGGCGGCCCCACCGAGCGGGTGGCCTTCGTCCTCGACCTGGAGGAATGGCTGCACACCGGCCTCGAGGCGCTGGGCCTGGCGGCCCTTGCCGGCGGCCTGCTGCTGGCGGCGATGGCCGGGGTCGCGGCGCTGGTTGGAGTGGTCGCCATCGGCGGCCTGATGATGGGCGGCATGGCCCTGCTCGGCGACCTCGGCGACCGCTTCGGTCCCGGCTACCGCGACCTGTTCCAGGGCGTGGCCGGCATGGCGCTGCTGGGCTTCGGACCGAAGATGGCACGGCTCGGCAACGCACCCAAGGGCGCGCCGAAGACCCAGGTGCCGAAAGGCTTCGAGAAGGTCTATGGCAAGGCGCCGGCAGCCAAGGCCGAGATCGACGCGGTGGCCGACGGACTGGCGGCGAAGCACGGCGGCAGGGTCGCCAAGGCACCGATCAAGTCGCGCGAACGCGCCATGCAGAAGATCAACAACGACTACAAGGGCGATCCGACCAAGATCAAGGATCTGGCCCGCAACACCATCATCGTCGAAGGCGACAAGGTGAACACCGTTGCCGCCGAGCTGGCCAACCGCGGCGCCAAGGTCAAGGTGATCGACGGCAACGCCGACCCGCTCGGCTACAGCGGGGTGAACTCGACGATGAACACCAAGGCCGGGATACCCGGCGAGATCCAGGTCAACTCGCCGGAGATGATCTACGCCAAGGAGTCGGAGGACATGGCTCGCATCCTCCTCGGCAACGACACCTACGACGCGGTGGCGGCCAAGGCCGGCGTACCCGGAGGGCAGGGCCACAAGTACTATGAGGACTGGCGGGTACTGGATCCGAAGTCCCCGGAGGCCCAGGCCATCGCCGAGAAGAGCCGGGCGTACTACGACGCAGTGAGGAAAGGCAATGGCAATTGAAAAGGGCGAAGCGTTCGCCAGGCGCGATATCTACATCGACTACGACTTCGAAGACGTCACCTACCGCTGGGACCATCGGCAGGGCACGATCCACGTGCGCTTCTACGGCGAAGCCGAATCCCCCGAGCCGGTTGAGCACGACAACCGCCTGTTCAACGATGCGCTGCGTTTCGGCCGGGAAATCACCCGCGAGGAGTACGAGACGGGCTTTCCCAAGGGCTGAAGCGGCGCAGCCATGTCCCCCGTGAACTATGTCGAACGCGCCCTGGCGCTGGTCGCCGAGCGGCTGGCCCGGCATCCGCAATGCGGGATGCTGCTCTCCGTGGAAAAGCAGTTGCTGTACCTGAAAGCCGTGCTGCTCGACCGCAGCCTGGACCGTTCCGCGTTGCACCGGCTGAGCTTCGGCGGCATCGCCGGGAAAGAGTTCGAGGAGACCGACCCGGAACTCGCCAGGGCCCTCAAGGACGCATTCTACGTCGGCATACGCACTGGCCGCGGCCTGAAGGTCGACCTACCCTGAGCGCAACACCATCGGTCTTGAGCGACCGCCGCTTCTGCCTGGCGAGGAGATGCGCGAATCGTCAAGGCTCCCGCGGCGTCCTGCCCGAGGGCGGGCGGCCAGGATGCCGCCGCCTCAGCCCTTCGCCGGCGGCGGAAACATCGCCTGTACCTGGCCGTCGATGGTGCCCTGCACGCCCTTGCCCTTGGCGTCGACCTCGCTGGCACCGCCGGAATTTAGGTCGAGGCGGCCGCCGGTGTCGATGTTGCCGTTGCCGCTGGCGTAGAGGTTGAAGGCGCTGCCGGAGATATTGATGGTGCCGTCGGCGTTGAACTCCACCACGCTCTTGCCGCAGACCAGGCGGATCTGCGCGCCGGCCTCGATCAGGTAGGTGCCGGTGACGCTGTCGCTCTTCGCCCCGCCCACCAGCAGGGTGTCGTTGAGCTTCACCGCGCGGGTGCGGTTGTTGCCGATGCGCGCCAGCTCGTCGTGGCCGATGCTCTTGTTGCGGTCGTGGCCGACCGACAGCGAGGCATCGTTCTCGACCAGGTTGTCCTGGTTGCGCTCGGCGTGGATGTATAACTGCTCGGCGCCCTTCTTGTCCTCCATGCGGATCTCGTTGAAGTTGGCCGGCGTGCCGCCCTTGCTCGAACGGCTCTTCATCCCGCTCTGGGTGGCGTTCGCCGGCAGCTCGTAGGGCACCGTCTGCTCGGCGTTGTAGACCCGCCCGGTGATGATCGGCCGGTCCGGGTCGCCTTCGAGGAAGCTGACGATCACTTCCTGGCCGATCCGCGGGATCTGCATCGAACCCCAGTTCTTCCCGGCCCAGGCCTGGGACACGCGAATCCAGCAGGAGCTGTTCTCGTTCGACTGGTCGTGGCGATCCCAGTGGAAGTGCACCTTGACCCGGCCGTACTGGTCGGTCCAGATCTCCTCGCCCTTGGGTCCGACCACCACCGCGGTCTGCGGACCCCGCACCACCGGTACCGGAGTCTGCGGCAGGAGACGGAACGACTGGCTGGCGTCGATGCAGTCCAGCTCGCTCTCGAACTGCGAGCCGGCGCCGCCGCTGCCGGTTTCGTAGAGTTCCTGGACCACCCGGTATTCGGCGCCGACCACCAGGTACTCGCGGTTCTGGTCATCGCGCGGATAGCCGCTCAGGCGGAACAGGTGCCCGGCGCCGATCCCGCGCACCACGCCGCGCAGGCGCACGCGCTCGTGCTGCGCCTGGATCGCCTCGATGCGGTTGCGCGCGTACTGCTCGCCGTCCTGGCTCTGCACGTATTCGCCGGGATAGTCGTACAGCGGGTAGTCGGCCGCCGCGTGCGGCCGGGCGATGTTCGAACGCACCTCCAGGCGCGCGCCGGGGCGCTGGAAGTCGTAGTCGTTGAGGGTCAGCGAACCGGGCTGGACCTCGCGTGCCATCTGCCAGTCGAAGAAGTGGTCGCGCTCGCGATGGCCGAGGGTCGGCGGGTAGTAAGGCACGCTGGCGTAGCCACCCGGGCTGCGATGCGCGCCGTAGGCGTCGGAGAGCACCAGGATGTGGCGCTTCTGCTCATGGCGGAACCAGTAGTAGATGCCCTCCTGTTCCATCAGCCGGCTGATGAAGTCGAAGCTGGTCTCGCGGTACTGCACGCAGTATTCCCACTCGCGGTAGGGGCGCGTGAGGGCATCCTCGAAATCGGAAAAGCCGAGGTCGCGGAACACCTGCTTGATGATCTCCGGCACGCTCTGGTTCTGGAAGATGCGGCAGTCCGAGGTGCGCGTCAGCAGCCACGGCCAGGGCCGCTGGATGGCCTGGTAGCCGGCGAACTGGCCGTGCCCGGCCACCTGGCTACAGCGCGCGACGATACCGTGAAAGAAGCGCCGGCTGCCGCCGGGCAGCTCCAGCGACAGGCTCATCGGCTTGCCGAGCAACTGCTCCAGCGGCAGGTTGGGATTTTCCGATACCAGGTGCAGCTCGTAGGCGAACAGCCGTCCCAGTTCCTCGCGTCCCTCCATGCGCTGCAACAGCAGCACGTCCGGCCCCAGCGGGCAATCCACCTGGACCAGGCGGGTCAGTTGCATCAATCCCATCGACGGTTCCTTCTACTGCTCTGCGTGTCGCCGGTTGTCACTCGGCCTCGGCGAAGTCGTAGTGGAACTGGTTGTCGCGGCTACTGATACGTACCCCGGCCAACGGCTTGCCTTCGAGCATGCGGGTGAGGAACTCGCGGCTCATGTCCGGCAACAGCGTGTTGGTGAGGATCGCGTCGATCATCCGGCCGCCGCTCTCGGTCTCGGTGCAGCGCGAGACGATCAGCTCGACGACGCCCTCGTCGAACTCGAACGGCACCTTGTGGGTCGCCTCCACGCGCTTCTTGATCCGCCCCAGTTGCAGGCGCGAAATGGCCTTGAGCATGTCGTCGCTGAGCGGGTAGTAGGGGATGGTCACCAGGCGGCCGAGCAGCGCCGGCGGGAAGATCTTCAGCAGCGGCTCGCGCAGCGACTTGGCGATGGCTTCCGGCTCGGGCATCAGTTCCGGGTCGGCGCAGAGGCTGGCGATCATCTCGGTGCCGGCGTTGGTGGTGAGCAGGATCAGGGTGTTCTTGAAGTCGATCACCCGGCCTTCGCCGTCCTCCATCACGCCCTTGTCGAAGACCTGGAAGAAGATCTCGTGGACATCCGGGTGGGCCTTCTCCACTTCATCCAGCAGCACCACGCTGTAGGGCTTGCGACGCACCGCCTCGGTCAGCACGCCACCCTCGCCGTAGCCGATGTAGCCGGGCGGGGCGCCCTTGAGGGTGGAGACGGTGTGGGCTTCCTGGAACTCGCTCATGTTGATGGTGATGACATTCTGCTCGCCGCCGTACATGGCCTCGGCCAGCGCCAGCGCGGTCTCGGTCTTGCCCACCCCGGAGGTGCCGGCGAGCATGAACACGCCGATCGGCTTGCTCGGGTTGTCGAGGCCGGCGCGGGAAGTCTGGATGCGCTTGGCGATCATCTCCAGCGCGTGGTCCTGGCCGATGATGCGCTTCTTCAGGTGCCGGTCGAGGTTGAGCACGGTGTCGATCTCGTTGCGCGCCATGCGGCCGACCGGGATGCCGGTCCAGTCGGCGACCACCGAGGCCACCGCCTGGTAGTCCACGGTCGGCAGGATCAGCGGCTCTTCGCCCTGCAACGCGCTCAGTTGCGCCTGCAGTTCGGCCAGCCGCGCATGCAGCGCCTGGCGCTGTTCCTCGTCGAGACGCGCCTCGCCTTCGCCCAGCGGCGCGCCGCCGGCGTCCACCGCTTCGGCGGCGGCGCGCAGACGGGCGCGGGTCTCCAGCAGTTCGTCGACCAGGCGTTTTTCCTCGGCCCAGCGCTGCTCCAGGGCGGCCAGGCGCTCGCGCTCCTCGGCCAGCAGGGTCTCGGCGTTGCGCTGGCGTTCGGCGGTGGCGACGCCGATGGCGCTCTCGCGGCGGATGATCGCCAGCTCGGTTTCCAGCGCCTCGATGCGCCGGCGGCTATCGTCGACCTCGGCCGGCACCGCGTGCAGGCTGATGGCGGTGCGCGCGCAGGCGGTATCCAGCAGGCTCACCGACTTGTCCGGCAGTTGGCGCGCCGGGATGTAGCGGTGCGACAGCCGGACCGCCGCCTCCAGCGCCTCGTCGAGGATCTGCACCTGGTGGTGCTTCTCCATGGTCGACGCGACGCCGCGCATCATCAGGATGGCCTTATGCTCGGACGGCTCGTCCACCTGCACCACCTGGAAACGCCGGGTCAGCGCCGGGTCCTTCTCGATGTGCTTCTTGTACTCGGCCCAGGTGGTCGCCGCCACGGTGCGCAGGGTGCCGCGCGCCAGGGCCGGCTTGAGCAGGTTGGCGGCGTCGCCGGTGCCGGCCGCGCCGCCGGCGCCGACCAGGGTGTGGGCTTCGTCGATGAACAGGATGATCGGCTTCTCGGAACTCTGCACGTCTTCGATCACCTGGCGCAGGCGCTGCTCGAACTCGCCCTTCATGCTCGCCCCGGCCTGCAGCAGGCCGACGTCGAGGGCGCGCAGTTCGACGTCCTTCAGCGCCGGCGGGACGTCGCCGGCGACGATGCGCAGGGCGAAGCCTTCCACCACCGCGGTCTTGCCGACGCCGGCCTCGCCGGTGAGGATCGGGTTGTTCTGCCGGCGGCGCATGAGGATGTCCACCAACTGGCGGATCTCCTCGTCACGCCCGACGATGGGGTCGAGCTTGCCGCTGCGGGCCTGCTCGGTGAGGTCCACGGTAAAGCGCTTGAGCGCCTCCTGCTTGCCCATCGCGCTCGGCGCCAGGGCGCCGCTGGCCTCGCCCGGGGCGGCGCCGGCGTTGAAGCCGTCGCTGGCCGACAGGCCGTTCTCCGGCGAGGCGCCGACGTACTCGTCGAAGCGCTCGGTGAGCGCCTCGACCTTGAGCTTGGCGAATTCCGCCGACAGCCCGGTGAGGGCATGGCGCAGGCTCGGCGTCTTGAGGATGCCGATCACCAGGTAGCCGGTGCGCACCTGGCTCTCGCCGAACATCAGGCTGCCATAGACCCAGCCGCGCTCCACCGCTTCCTCGACATGGGAGGACAGGTCGGTGATCGAGGTCGAGCCGCGCGGCAGGCGGTCGAGGGCCTCGGTCAGGTCCTTGGCCAGGCGCGCCGGGTCGATCCCGGACTGGCGGACGATCTGGTGCAGGTCCGAGTCCGGCAACTGGAGGATCTGGTGGAACCAGTGCACCAGCTCGACATAGGGATTGCCGCGCAGCTTGCAGAATACCGTGGCGGCCTCGATGGCCTTGTAGGCCAGGCTGTTCAGCTTGCCGAACAGCGCAACGCGACTGATCTCACTCATGTTCCTTCTCCTTGTGCTCGTGCGGCCGCGCAGTGGCGTACTGGCGGGCCAGCAGTAGATCCCTGGCGTCCTGGCCGGGATCGCCCAGCCAGGTGTTGAAACCGAGCCGCCCGCCGCCCTGCAGGCCGAGCGGGGGTACTTCGTGGCGTTGCAGGACCAGGTTGACGTCCCAGTCCAGCTCCTCGCCCAGGTATTCGGCGACCCAGGCGGCCAGCTCGACGAAGTGGTCGCCGTCGGGCAGGAAGCGCTGGTATTGATCGAGGTCCAGCGGCCCCAGGCGCAGGCGGAACTTGTGCTGGCGGTCCCAGACGTGGGTGCCCAGGCAGACGTCCATGCCCAGGCTCGTCGAGTCGACGCCGAGGCGGCTGCGCTCGGGCAGCTCCAGCCATTGGCCGACGTATTCCTCGACCGCCACCGGGACCTCGAAATACTCCGCGAGGATCACCCGCAGGCCGTCCGGGTAGCGGGTCTGCGCGGCGAGGTGGCCGGTGTAGTAGTAGCGTGCGGTGTCCGCCAGCGGCTCGCGCCCCCGCAGGCTCGGCATACCGCGCCCGGAGAGCGCGGCGAGACGCGCCGACCAGTAGTCGTCGTCGATCCGGTCGTGGCTGATCTCCGGCCGCGCCTCCGCCCAGGCCCGGTAGAACAGGGTCAGCAGGCGGTGGTGGAAGACGTCCATGAAGCGCTTGAAGGTCGCGTCGTTGACGTTGCGCTGGCGTTCCCGGGCGTATTCGGTGAGGTGCAGCGGCAGCGGCCCGTTGGGGCCGGTGAGGCCGAAGAAGAACTGGTCCAGGCGCGGCGTCGCGGCGGTGCCGGTGTGGCTCACCGAGGCCAGGGTCGAAGGCGCGAAGGTACAGTCGGGCTTCTGCCCGAGGCGCAGCGGATCGTCCGCCAGCCGCACCGAATGACCGAGGCGCGGCAGTTGCGGCGACTCGCACTCGATGCGCCGCAGCGCCTGGAAGAAGTCGTAGTCCCAGGGCGCCGCCGCCATCCCGGCGAGCAGGTTCAGAGGTTCGGACGGCTGCCCGGCTTCGCCTGCCATCTCATCACCTCGCCCCGTTCGCCGGTGCGCAGCACCGTCTCGGTAAAGCTGTTGATCGACACGTAGCGTGCCAGGAAGCGCTCGAACACGGCGCCGAGGAGGAACACCCCGGTGCCGCGGAACGCGTTCTCGTCGAAGTCCAGGGTGATCTCCAGGCCACGGCCGAAGACGATCGGCCCGGGCATCGGCAGGCGCCGCGTGCAAGGCTTGCTGCTGACCTCGCGCAGGCCCTCGATCTGCAGTTGCAGCGCCGGATCGCCGCTGTCGCCGTAGAGCCGCAGCAGCTCGCGCAGGGCGGCGGCGCCCTGGCCGCGCTCGGCCAGCGACAGGTAGTTCAGCGACAGCTGGCTGATCAGCCGCCAGGCGCTGGCATCGTGGGCACGGCTGGCGCGCGGCCGGCTCGGTCCGGCGAGGCAGCGCACCTGCATGACCGGGGCGCTGTCCTCCAGGGTGAAGTCGCTCTTGTGCGCGCCGATCGGCATGAACAGCGGCAGGTCGCGGTTGGTGCACAGCGCGGCGATGCCGAGCTGGCGCAGGTCGTGGCGATAGGGCGCCTGGTTGGCGTCGACCAGGGCGACGAAGGTCTCGCTGCCGACGTAGGTCGAGCGCGGGCCCTTGCGCCGCTGCTTGCTGGACAGCACGCGCGGTTCGCGGCGCACGCTGAAGTAGGCCTGCTCGCGGCCGTAGCGCGCCGGGTCGCGCACCGCGTAGAACGGTTGGAAGGGTTGCTCCGGACCGCTGCCGTGGCCGCTCACCTGTTGCAGCGAATGCACCTCGAAATCCAGCGGACGGGTGCGGTCGACGATCACGTGATGCTCGTTGACCCGGTCGGACAGGTGGATGCGGTCGCAGCGGCGCGGGAACAGGTTGATCGCCGGGGTGCAGAACGGCACCAGTTGCTCCGCGTCCACCGTGCCCTCCAGGCGCTGGTCGTGCTTGCCGAACAGCACGACCAGTTCCAGCTCCTCGCCGTGGCATCGACGCAGGGCGCGGTTCAGGCCGGAGAACTCGACGAACAGGAAGCGCGCCGGCAGGGCAAAGTATTCCTGCAGCAGGCGGTAACCCTGGAACGCCCGCGGCACCACCGGCAGCAGCGCGTCCTCGTCGTCGAAGCCACGCGCACGCAGGCTGCTCGTCGGCAGGCGTTCGACCCAGGCATTGTCCGGGGCGCGGACGAACACCGCGCAGGCGTTGCCGAGCAATTGTTCGTAGAGGCGGTAGGGTTGTTCGTCGGCGCCGTGCAGGTAGAGCGGCAGGGCGTCCAGCGACAGGCTGTCGAACGGGATACCGGCGCCGCTGCGCAGGCGGATGCGCAGGCCGGCCTTGGCCCGCGGCTCGCTGGCGGCGAGGCGGCCGAGCACCGCGGCGGGATTGCCGAAGTAGTCGGCCTGGGCCACTTCCAACGGCCACAGGGTCACCGGGTGGGCGGTGCGGTATTCGCAGGCGGTCTGGTCATCGGGGCCGAGCTGGCCGCGCAGGGAGGCCCCGCGCTCGACGCTGAAGCCGCTGCTCAGGGCGCCTTCGTTGGGGTCCGGGCGCAGCTGCACCACGGTCATCGACGGAGTCGGCGCCAGGTAGTGCGGGTAGGCGATTTCCAGCAGGTTGTGGGTGAAGGTCGGGTACTCCGCGTCGAGCTTCAGCTGGACCCGCGCGGTGAGATAGGCGAAACCTTCCAGCAGGCGCTCGACGTAGGGGTCGGCGCACTCGAAGCCGGACAGCGACAGGCGCCCGGCGATCTTCGGGAACTCCTCGGCGAACTCCGCGGCGCTTTCGCGGATGTGTTGCAATTCCTGGTTGTAGTACTCGAGCAGGCGCGGGTTCATGTACGCCTCCGCTCGCCCTGGGCGACGCGCACGTGGCCGGTCTCCAGGTCCAGGTTGGTGGTCAGCAGCAGGCGCAGCGGCGCCGGTTCGGCCCAGAGGTCACCCTCGATCTCGAAGCTCAGGGCGTTGTGGTCCATCTCGCCGGGCAGCAGTTGCGCGCGCACCCGCAACGAAGAACGGATGATGCGCGGCTCGAAGGTGGCGATGGTCTCGGTGAGCAGCGCCTCGATGGCATGCACGTCGACGCTCGACGCGGTGTGCCCGGCCAGCGCCGGCAGCCCGTAGTTGAGCACCGAGTTGCCGGCCGGCATCCGTGCGGCGGGGCCGTGGTCGAACAGCGAAGTGGTGTTGAACAGCCACGCCAGGTCGCGCAGCACCGAGGCCTTCAGCTGGCTCAGGGTCAGCACCCGGCGCTCCGCGGCTTCCTTGAGGTTGCCCGGCTCGTCGTCGGTGAGGCGGTCGAGCAGCGACGGCTGCAGGCGCTCCTGGAGGGTCAGTTCGGCCATGTCAGGCGTCCGTCGGCTCGAAGTCCAGCTCACGCAGGTCGAACAGCGCGGTCTCGCCGGCATCGGTGACGAACAGCCGCTGGCCGACCGGCAGGCCGCTGTCCAGCCATTCGGTCTTGCGCCCCAGGCGCGCGGCGTCGTCGCCGTGCTCGACGGTTTCCGCGTAGCGCGCCGGCAGCAGCGCGACGGTGGCGCCGCCGTTGGCCAGGGTCAGTTCGGCCGGCAGCCAGACCAGGTCGCGCAGGTCGCTCGGCGCCTCGACCTTGAGGCTGCGCAGGTTGCTCATCGGCAACCAGGCATAGCGACCGTTGACGATTACCTCGAGCACCGGGCCGAGGCGCGTGTCGGCATCTGCCAGCCAGGCGAACGGCGCTTCGCCGATCCGCCCGGGCACCGCCGGCGCGGCGTCGAAGGCCTGCTCGCGCAGGGCCTGGGCGGCCTCGCCATGGCCTTCGGCGTCCAGGCTCAGGGCCTGCAACAGCGGCGCGATCCATTCCGCCGGCTGGCCGAGGATCACCGGCGTCAGGCGCCCGGCGAACACCTCGCGGCGCAGCGCCTCGCAGTCGATGGCGGTGGAGTAGGTCTGTACCATCGGCAGCGCCGAGGCATCCAGTTCGCCGACCACCTTGAGCTGGTTCTGCGCCCGCGCCCACTGGCCCATCACGGCCAGCAGCTGGAACAGGAAGATCCGCAGGGTGGCGTTCGACGGCTGGCTGCGCACCTGTTCCTGCAAGGCTTTCAAGGCATCGTCCAGGCGCCCGGCGCGCAACAGTTCTTCGGCGATCATCGCGATACTTCCCTGTAGCCGGGAGCCCAGGCGCCCGGATGCGAATGAAGGGTCGGCCATGGCGCCCGGCGGACGCGACGGACGACCCGGTGGAATTCAGTACCTCCGGCAGGAGGTCGGGCGGACGAGGTCCGCGGCGCGCCGCGCGCGCCTTCGGCACCCGGCATGGCGGGCGCTCGCACCGGCCACGGCATGGCCTGGCCACGCCATGACCGGCAGCCGGCTCATCAGGCCTGCACGTTCTGGCGGATGTTCCAGCCGTACTTGACCGGACCGCCGTCCTTCGCGCCATCCGCCTTCTGCGGCTGGTAGTCGACCTGGACCTGGGCGAAGTTCAGGGTCACGTTCTCGGTCAGGCGATCCTCGCCACCGCTGCCGCCGGTGCTCACCGAGGACACCAGGACTTCCTTCAGGGTGATGATCAGGTACTCGACCTGGTTCTCGCCGCCGGCCTTGCGGATGGTCAGCTTCGCCTGCGGATAGTGCTTGCCGCTGGAGCAGGCCATCATCAGGTTGGGCGTGGACTTGTCGATGTACTTGGTGAACGACAGGTCCTGCACGTTGACCTTGCCGGCGCCGCCGCCACCGCCCATGTGCATCGACCCGGACTGGGACATGCCCCAGCTCCATGCCAGCACGTCGATTTCCTCGGCATGAGTCTTGTCCTTGGACTCACCCTTGACGTCGCCGATCTTGATGAACATATCAACAGCCATCTTTCCTCCCGTGTGGCTCGCGCCACTACGCTATGCAAGCGCCCGCCACCATGGCAGGCGCTGTCGTTGAATGCCTCAGGCCTCTTTGGCCGAAGGCAGCTTGGATACCAGGCGTAGCGATACCGTCAGTCCCTCGAGCTGGTAGTGCGGGCGAAGGAAGAACTTCGAGTTGTAGTAACCCGGATTGCCTTCGACTTCCTCCACCACCACTTCGGCCGCCGCCAGCGGGTGCTGGGCCTTGGTGGTCTCGGTGGAGTGGGCCGGGTCGCCGTCGACGTAGTTGAGGATCCAGTCCTGCAGCCAGCGCTGCATCTCGTCCTTCTCCTTGAAGGAACCGATCTTGTCGCGAACGATGCACTTCAGGTAATGGGCGAAGCGGCAGGTGGCGAACAGGTAGGGCAGGCGCGCCGCCAGGTTGGCGTTGGCGGTGGCGTCCGGATCGTCGTACTCGGCGGGTTTCTGCAGCGACTGCGCGCCGATGAAGGCGGCGAAGTCGGTGTTCTTCTTGTGCAGCAGCGGCATGAAGCCGTTCTTCGCCAGCTCCGCCTCGCGGCGGTCGGAAATGGCGATCTCGGTCGGGCACTTCATGTCCACGCCGCCGTCGTCGGTGGGGAAGGTGTGCGCCGGCAGGCCCTGCACCTCGCCGCCGGACTCGACGCCGCGGATCCGCGAGCACCAGCCGTAGAGCTTGAAGGAGCGGTTGATGTTGACCGCCATCGCGTAGGCCGAGTTGGCCCAGGCGTACTTGCTGCTGTCGGCGCCGTCGGTTTCTTCCTCGAAGGCGAACTCTTCCACCGGATCGGTCTTCGCCCCGTAGGGCAGGCGCGCCAGGAAGCGCGGCATGGTCAGGCCGATGTAGCGGGAGTCCTCGGACTCGCGCAGCGAACGCCAGCCGGCGTATTCCGGGGTGGTGAAGATCTTGGTCAGGTCGCGCGGGTTGGACAGCTCCTGCCAGGAACCCATGCCCATCACCGTCGGCGAGGCGGCGGAGATGAACGGCGCGTGCATGGCGGCGGAGATCTTCGCCATCTCGCCGAGCAGCTCGACGTCCGGCGGCGACTGGTCGAAGTAGTAGTCGCCGACCAGGCAGCCATAGGGCTCGCCGCCGAACTGGCCGTATTCCTCTTCGTAGAGCTTCTTGAAGATCGGGCTCTGGTCCCAGGTGGTGCCCTTGAATTTCTTCAGGGTCTTGTGCAGCTCCGGCTTGGAGATGTTCAGCACACGGATCTTCAGTTGCTCGTCGGTCTCGGTGTTGTTGACCAGGTAGTGCAGGCCGCGCCAGGCGCTTTCCAGTTGCTGGAAGTCGGCGTGGTGCATGATCAGGTTGACCTGGGCGGTGAGCTTGGCGTCGATCGCCGCGATGATCGACTCGATCGACTTGATCGCGTCGTTGGAGATCAGGCTGGTCTGCTCCAGGGCGTGCTCGGCGAGGGTCCGCACGGCGGTCTCCACCGCTTCGCGGGCGCGCTCGGTCTTGGGCTTGAACTCCTGCAGCAGCAGGCTGGCGAACTCGCTGGTCTGCTCGGTGGTGGTCTGGCCCTGGGCCAGGTTCTCGGTGCTCAATTCGGCCATGCTGGAATCCTCTTACGCCTGCGGCTCGTCGTCTTTGGGCTTCGGCGCGCTGGCCAGGGCCTGAAGCAGGGCCGGGTCCTTGATCGCCTTCATGATCATTTCCTCGGCGCCGGTCTTGCCGTCCATGTAGGTCAGCAGGTTGGCCAGTTGGGTACGCGCCTCGAGCAGCTTGTTCAGCGAATCGACCTTGCGCGCCACCGCGGCGGGGCTGAAGTCGTCCATGCTCTCGAAGGTGATGTCCAGGCTCAGGTTGCCTTCGCCGGTCAGCACGTTCGGTACGTTGAAGGCCACCCGCGGCTTCATCGCCTTCAGCCGGGCATCGAAGTTGTCCACGTCGATCTCCAGGAACTTGCGGTCGGCGACCGCCGCCTGGGGTTCGGCGGGCTTGCCGGCGAGGTCGGCCATGACGCCCATGACGAAGGGCAGCTGGACCTTCTTCTCGGCACCGTACAGCTCCACGTCGTACTCGATCTGCACGCGTGGCGCCCGGTTCCTGGCGATGAACTTCTGACTGCTGGTAGTGCTTCCCATCTTGTTTCTCCCTCGCGCGACGGCGGTTGTTAGCGCCGTCGGAATCGCCCCGGCGGCTTGCAGCGTTGGCCCGGACGGCCGCTAGGCGTTACTCGCTTTCCGGGCCTCGCAGGGTTTCGAACTGGGAAATCCCATCGGGGATGAGATTCCTCACGATTTCGGCGAAGTCGGCCGTCACCAGTGTCTTGGCGCGCTTGAGCAGCACCGGCACCGGGCTCGACGGCTCGTGGCGAACGTAATACTCGAGCAGGCGATCGAGCTGGCGCAGGACGTCTTCGCGGTTGGCGATCTCGCCGCTGGCACGCGGTGCCGGCGCGGCGACGGCTGCGACAGGCGCGGCGCCCCCCTGCTCGCCGGTGGCCGCTTCGGCGCCCGGCGCCAAGGGCTCGCCGGCGCCCTGCGGGCCGTACAGGTCGAACACCTGGAGGGCCTGGCGCAGCAGTTGACGAAGGGGACCGAGGTCGAGGCCCTGGGCCGAGCCGACCCGTTCGGCGACGCCGCTCTCGATGGCCAGGGCATGTTCCTGGGCGCCATCCAGGGCGCGCCGGGTGGCGGCCAGCGCATCGGCGTCGGCATCGGCGAAGGCGCCGGCGATCTGCTCGGGACTCAGGGTCTCGCTGGCGAAGCGTTGCAGCCCGGCGGCGTTCAGCGCGGCGCGCAGGTTGACCGGGCCGAACGCCCGCGAGCGCACCAGCGGGATCGCCCAGACCAGTTGCAGCAGCGGTTCGGCGACCAGGCCGGTGAGGGCGTTGATACGGAAGGTGGGGTCGTTGTCGTCATCGGCGTCGAGCAACGGATAGACGCCGTCCCAGTACTGGCCGAGCAGCTCGCGGACCAGCAGCAGGCCTTCGGCGAGCCCGCCCAGGCCGTCGAGGGCGACGTTGCTCTGCAGCAGCAGGTTGGCTACCCGCAGGTCCTTGCTACGGCCGAACAGCTCGCTGGCCAGCGCGCGTACGCGCGGCCACTCCGGCGGTTCGGCGGGCAGCACGGCATCGCCCATCTGGCGCTCGGGTTGGCCCTGGGCGATGCGTTCGAGTTCGAGGAACGCGGCGTCGTACTCCAGATCGTCGCCACAGGGCGAGTCCGGGGACACGGCAGCCAGCAAAACGGGTACATCCAGCACGGTGACGATCTCCCTATCATCGGAGCCGCTGCGCGGCCCTCACCTTCGCTTGTAAGATCCACTCCGTCGGATCTTGTAGGAGCCATTGATGAATATCGGATGACTCGAAAGGTTGGCAAAATTCTTGTGGCATGCCGCAAGGCTTGTCAAGGAAGGCACAACGCCACTAGTTGCATGACACCGCAGATCGGACAAATCTTTAAAAGACGTAGGATTAGTCTTTTATAATCCGGTACCACCCGATGTGTCTTCCCGAGGCGACGAAACGCCGGAAAGCCGTCGGGCCAGCCTGGATGCGAACCGAAATCCCTCGGGCACGGGGGTGAGCGCCTGGAAGAGCCGGGCGCTGGCAATGCAAGGAGTAGCAATGCCGCTGCGATTGACCATCACCAGCTACCACAAGCTGACCCCCGGTCAGTGTTCGGAAAAGGTACTGGACCAGGGACAGCTGACCATCGGTCGGGGCCCGGACAACGACTGGGTCCTGCCGGACCCGGAGCGCCTGGTCTCCAGCCGCCACTGCACCATCCTCAACCGCGACGGGGTGTACTACCTCACCGACACCAGCACCAACGGCGTGCTGCTGGTCAATGCCGGGCACCGCCTGCGCCGCGGCAACAGCGAGCCGCTGCAGGACGGCGAGACCGTCCGCCTCGGCGAATACGACATCCTCGTTCAGCTCGGCCATGACATCGCCCTGCCCGGCAGCGGCAATCCGCAGACCGATCCGTTCACCAGCTTCGACGCCCTGATGAGCCGGCAGGCCGCCGGATCGGCGCCTGCCTTCGCCGAACCGGCGCCCACCCCGCACCCCGCGGTGACGGCGCATTTCCAGGGCGGCTCGCCGCTGGACACCAAGCCCGACCTGTTCGACTTCCTCACCCCGCCGCCGCCCGGCGCGGCGCCGCGTCCGGACCATGTACCGGCCGAACAGCACGACTTCCGCCCGCCGGAACCGGTGATCCCGCCGCCCCCCGCGACCACCCCGGCGCCACCGCCCGCTGGCGGCGCACCGCTGATTCCGGCCGACTGGGACCCGTTCGCCGAACTGCTCGGCAACACGCCCGCGCCAAGCGCCACGCCCGTCGCCCAACCGCTGCCGACGGCCGAACCGACGCCGCTGGCGATGCCCTTCGCCGACCCAGGGATCACCCAACAGCCACAGCCACAGCCACAGCCACAGCCACAGCCACAGCCACAGCCACAGCCACAGCCACAGCCACAGCCAGCGAGCGTGGCGGCGCCGACGCCGCCGGCAAGCGCCGCCGCGACGGCCGGCGGCGACCTGCTGCAGGCGTTCCTGCGCGGCGCCGGCATGACCCAGTTGAAGGTCGACCCGGCCGGCGCCGAAGCGCAGATGGAAGCCATCGGCCGCAGCTATCGCGGCCTGGTGGAAGGACTGGTGGACGTGCTGCGCGCGCGGGCCAGCCTGAAGGGCGAGTTCCGCATGGCGCAGACCATGATCCAGCCGGTGCAGAACAACCCGCTGAAGTTCGCGCCGAACGTCGACGAAGCCATGCTGCTCCTGCTGCGCCGCGACAACCAGGCGTTCATGGCGCCGGATCGCGCGGTGGCCGACAGCTTCGAAGACCTCAAGGCGCACCAGCTGGCGGTGATGGCCGGCGTGCAGGCCGCCATCCGCCACCTGCTGGCGCGCTTCGAACCGGCCGCGCTGGAAGCCCGCTTCGGCAAGCCGGCCGGGCTTTCCGGCCTGCTGCCGGGAGCCCGCCAGGCACAGAACTGGGACAGTTTCACCGAGCTGTACGCGAAGATCCTGCGCGAGGCGGAGGACGACTTCCAGGAGCTTTTCGGCCGCGAATTCAGCCGCGCCTATGAGGAACACAGCGCTCGACTACGGCGTTCCTGACGCCAACGAACACCAGGAGAAACAACGTCAATGAGGACGACACCATGCAGAAACTGATCGTCGCGCTGTTCGGGCTGCTGCTCGCCGCCTGTTCGTCCAGCCCGCCGGAAACCCCGCCGACCCGGGTGGTGATCTGGCTCCACGCCGCACCGAACCTCAACCCGTCCGCCGCCGGCCAGGCGGCGCCGCTGCGCCTGCGGCTGTACGAGCTGAAGAAAGACACCGCGTTCGGCCGCGCCGACTACTTCGCCCTCACCGACAACGCCCAGTCGACCCTCGGCGGCGACCTGGTGGAGCAGGACGAGTTCCTCCTGCGTCCGGGCGAGGAACGGCGCATCGAACGCACGCTCGACGAGCAGACCCGCCAGCTCGGCTTCGTCGCCGCCTACCGCGACCTCGACCGCGCCACCTGGCGCCAGGTCCTCGACGTGCCGGGGCAACGCACCAGCCATCTCGACATCACGCTCGGCGCGCAGGCCATCGGCATCGTCGCGCGTCCCGCGCCCTGAACCTTCGGAGTCCCTATGTCCTGGAATAACCGCGTGGTGTGGTCCGAAGGCATGTTCCTGCGGCCACAGCATTTCCAGCAGCACGACCGCTACCTGGAAACCCTGGTGGATGGCCGCTGCCGCTCGCTCCTGGCGGGCGGCTGGGGCTTTTCCGAGCTGAAGCTGGACGATGCCCTGCTGACCCAGGGCAAGCTGGCCATCGTCAGCGCCCGCGGCGTGCTGCCGGATGGTACGCCGTTCAACATCCCCGCCGACGATCCGGCGCCGGCGCCGCTGAATGTCGAGGAAAGCCTGCGCGATGGCATCGTCTACCTCGGCCTGCCGCTGAAGCGGGTCGGCACCCGCGACACGGTAGAGGAGGGCGAGGCCCTCGGCGGCGCCCGCTACGTCAGCCAGGTGCAGGAAGTGCGCGACGACAATGCCCCCTTCGAGAGCCGCGCGCCGGTGGCCCTGGGCAGCCAGGCGTTCCGCCTGCTGACCGAGCGCGACGGCCTCGGCGAATACGCCGCGGTGGGCGTCGCGCGGGTCCGCGAGAAGCGCGCGGACCAGGCCCTGAGCCTGGACGAGGACTACCTGCCGCCGGTACTCGACATTGCCGCCGCGCCGCCCCTGGCGTCCTTCGCCAAGGAGCTGCTGGGCCTGCTCCACCAGCGCGGCGAAGCCCTCGCCGGGCGGGTGGTGGCCTCCAGCGCCGGGGGCGCCTCGGAAATCGCCGACTTCCTGCTGCTGCAACTGGTCAACCGCGCCGAGGCCCTCACCGGTCACCTGTCCCGCGTGCGCCCGCTGCACCCGCAGGAGCTGTACCGCGAACTGGTGGCCCTGGCCGGCGAGTTCTGCACCTTCACCGCCAGCCAGCGGCGTCCCGAGGAGTACCCGGTGTACAACCACGACGACCTGGCCGCCAGCTTCGCCCCGGTGATGCTCGCCCTGCGCCAGGCGCTGGCGACGGTGATCGACGCCAAGGCGATCGCCATCCCGATCGTCGAGAAGGCCTACGGCGTGCACGTCGCGATGCTCAGCGACCGCAGCCTGATCGACAACGCCAGCTTCGTCCTGGTGGTGCGCGCCGACGTCCCCGGCGAGAGCCTGCGCGGGCACTTCCCGCAGCAGGCCAAGGTCGGCTCGGTGGAGCACATCCGCGACCTGGTCAACCTGCAACTGCCGGGTATCGGCCTGCTGCCGATGCCGGTGGCGCCGCGGCAGATCCCCTACCACGCCGGCTCCACCTATTTCGAACTGGACCGCGGCAGCGCGCATTGGAAGCAGCTGACGCATTCCGGCGGCTTCGCCTTCCACATCGCCGGCCAGTTCCCCGGGCTGAACCTGGCCTTCTGGGCCATTCGAGGATAAGCAACGATGCCTCCCATCGACGATCCCTTCGGCACCCCGGCCGGCGGCGGCAACGGAAGCCCGCCCGACGACCGCACCATGATCATGCCGCGTCCCGGCGGCCGCGCCCCGGAACCGGCCGGCGGCCCCCGCGGCGGCGACCCCTACACGCCGCCGCCGATGGCCAGCCTGGCGCCGCTGAGCGGCCGCGGCGACGGCCTCAACCCGCTGGAGCAGGCCGCCGGCCCGCTGCTGGCGATGCTCACCCGCCTGCGCAACACCATCGCCCATCCAGCGCCGGCCAGCCTGCGCGCGCAACTGCTCGGCTACCTGCGCCAGTTCGAAGAGAAGGCACGCCAGGCCGGCGTGGCGCCGGACGAAGTGATGCTGGCGCGCTACGTGCTCTGCACCGCCCTCGACGAAGCGGTGCTCAGCACGCCGTGGGGCAGCACCAGCGACTGGGGCAAGCAGAGCCTGCTGATCACCCTGCACAACGAGGCCTGGGGCGGCGAGAAGGTCTTCCAGTTGCTCGAACACTGCCTGCAGAACCCGCACCAGCGCCTGCACCTGCTGGAGCTGCTGTACCTGTGCACCAGCCTCGGCTTCGAAGGCCGCTACCGGGTCATGCACGACGGCCGCAGCCAACTGGAGGCGCTGCGCGAGCGCACCGCGGCGGTGATCCGCAGCACCCGCGGCGAGTACGAGCACGAACTGTCGCCGCACTGGCGCGGCCTCAGCGTGATGCGCGATCGCCTTTCGCAATACCTGCCGCCGTGGGTCGGTATCGCCATCGGCCTGGCCCTGCTGCTGGCCCTGCTGTTCGGCCTGCGGATGAAGCTGGCCGCCGACGCCGAGCCGGTGTTCAAGCGCATCCACGCCATCGGCGAGATCCCGGTGCAGGCCATCGACCGCCCGGCGGTGCAGCCGCGGGTGATCGAACGGCCACGCCTGGCGCGCTTCCTCGCCGACGACATCAAGGCCCAGCGAGTGGCGGTGGAGGACGCCGTCGACCGCTCGGTGGTGACCATCCGCGGCGACGAGCTGTTCGCCAGCGCCAGCGCCAGCGTGCGCGACGAGTTCCAGCCGCTGCTGCTGCGCATCGCCGACGCCCTGCGCAAGGTCAAGGGCCAGGTGCTGGTCACCGGCCATAGCGACAACCGGCCGATCGCCACGCTGCGCTACCCGTCCAACTGGAAACTGTCCCAGGCCCGCGCCCAGGAGGTCGCCGACCTGCTCGGCGCGACCACCGGCGACGCCGGCCGCTTCACCGCCGAAGGGCGCAGCGACACCGAGCCGGTGGCGAGCAACGCCAGCGCCGAAGGCCGCGCACGCAACCGCCGGGTGGAAATCACCGTATTCGCGGAGGGCGCGCAATGAAAGGCTTCCTCAACTTCTTCGCGCGCTGGGTGGTGCCGGTGCTCGGCCTGCTCGCCCTGAGCCTGATCATCTGGTTCCTCGGCCCGCTGCTGCGCCTGGGCAACTACGAACCGCTGGCCTCGGCGACCAGCCGCTGGGTGCTGATCGTCCTGCTGTTCCTGGTCTGGATCGGCTTCCGCGTGCTGCGCATCGTGCAGGCCCGGCGCAACGCGGCGAAGGTCATGCAGAGTCTCGCCGAGGTCAGCGCGCCGGACGCCGCCAGCGTCGCCACCGCCGAAGAGCTGGCGACCCTCAAGCAACGCATGGACGAGGCCCTGGCCCTGCTCAAGCGGGCCAAGCTGGGCGGCAGCGAGCGGCGCAACCTGTACGAGTTGCCCTGGTACGTGATCATCGGCCCGCCCGGTTCGGGCAAGACCACCGCGCTGATGAATTCCGGCCTGGACTTCCCGCTCGCCGCACAGATGGGCGCCGGGGCGATCCGCGGGGTCGGCGGCACGCGCAACTGCGACTGGTGGTTCACCGACGAAGCGGTGCTGCTGGACACCGCCGGCCGCTATACCACCCAGGACAGCCACGCCCAGGTGGACAAGGCCGCCTGGCTGGGCTTCCTCGACCTGCTCAAGACCCAGCGCAAGCGCCGCCCCATCGATGGCGCGTTCATCGCCATCAGCCTTTCCGACCTGCTGCTGGGCAGCGACGCCGAGCGCGCCGCCCATGCCCAGGCGATCCGCGCACGCATCCAGGAGCTGTACCAGCAGCTCGGGGTGCGCTTCCCGATCTACGTGATGCTGACCAAGTTCGACCTGGTGCCGGGCTTCATGGAGTTCTTCGACAGCCTGAACCGCGAGGAACGCGCGCAGGTCTGGGGGATGACCTTCGCCCTCGACGACGGCAAGAGCGCGGAAGGCCCGCTGGCGGTGTTCGACAGCGAATTCGCCCTGCTCGAACAGCGTCTCACCGCGCGCCTGGTGGAACGCCTGCAGCAGGAGCGCGACCCGGCGCGGCGCGACCTGGTCTACGGCTTCCCGCAGCAATTCGCCGCCCTGCGCGAATGCCTCGGCGAGTTCCTCAACGGCGTGTTCAAGCCCAACCCCTACGAGGAACGCCCGCTGTTGCGCGGCCTGTACTTCACCAGCGGAACCCAGGAAGGCAGTCCGATCGACCGCCTGATCGGCAGCATGGCGCAGTCGATGAACCTCGACCGCCAGCACCTGGCGCGGCAGACCGGAACCGGGCGCAGCTACTTCATCGAGCGGCTGTTCCGCGAAGTGGCGTTCGGCGAACGCGGCCTGGTCGGCACCAACCCGAAGGTCGAGCGCCGCCGCAAGTGGCTGACCATCGGCGCGCTGAGCGCCACCGCGCTGGTGGTGCTGGCGGTGACGGCGGTATGGATCGCCAGCTACCGCGCCAACCAGAGCTACATCGCCGCGGTCGACCAGCGCGTCGACCCGCTGGCGCGCGGCATCGAGTCGCTGAGCCCGGCCCAGCGCGACGTCCTGGCCGTACTGCCACAGCTCAACGCGGTGCAGAATCTCGCCGGCGACGCGCCGAGCTGGGCCGAAGGCTACGGGCTGTACCAGGGCGACATGCTCGGCGAGGAGTCCGCCAGCGTCTACCGCAAGCTGCTGATCGCGGTGTTCGCCCCGCGCCTGGTGACCCGCATCGAGGAACAGTTGCGCTCCGGCGGCAGCAGCGATTTCCTCTACGAGGGCCTGAAGGCCTACCTGATGCTCGGCAGCCCGGACCATTACGACGCCGACTTCATCAAGGCCTGGATCAGCCTCGACTGGGAACGCAACCTGCCGCGCGACCTCTCGCCGGAACAGCGCCAGGCGCTGCACGCGCACCTCGACGCGTTGCTCGAACGACGGCCGCCGTCGGCGCGCCTGGACCAGGACCTGGTCGAGGACCTGCGCCGCCAGTTGCAGCAACTGCCGGTGGCGCAGCGGGTCTACGACCGGGTCAAGCGGCAGAGGCTGCCCAAGGACGTGCCCGACTTCCGCATCAGCGACGCCGCCGGCCGCGACGCACCGCTGGTGTTCGCGCGCAAGAGCGGCAAGCCGCTCACCGACCCGCTCAGCGGCTTCTTCACCTACCGCGGCTATCGCGAGGTGTTCCTCACCGCCAGCCTCAGCCAGGCCGGCACCATCGCCGAGGAACAGTGGGTGCTCGGGCGCGACCTGAACGATGCCGGCGATGCCGCCAACCTGGCCCTCGACGTGCGTCGCCTGTACTTCCAGGACTACCTGCGGCAATGGGACGACCTGCTCGCCGACCTCACCGTGGTGCCGATCACCAATGTCACCCAGGCCGCCGACGTGCTGCGCATTCTCTCCGGACCGACCTCGCCGTTCCGCAAGCTGCTCGAGGCGGTGGCCCGCGAGACCGACCTGCAGAAGGGCGACCGGCTGGTCGCCGCGCAAGTGAAGAAGGCCGCCGACGGCACCGTGGACAAGCTCAAGCAGCGCCTCGGCTCGCTGGTCGGCCAGGAGGAAGAGGGCGCCCGCGAACAGCCGCGGCAGGTCGACAGCGACCCGATCAGCGCCCACTTCGCCGAACTCAACAGCCTGGTCAGCAAGGGCGAGGGTGGCAACGAGCCGGCGCCGATCGACAGCCTGCTGGAGGACATGAACGCGCTCTACGTGCAGGTCAGCGCCATGGCTGGGGCCAGCGGCGACTCGCTGCTCGGCGACGCCAAGAACCAGGTGGCCGCCGCCGCCTCGCGCGTGGCCCTCAGCGCCGAGCGCCAGCCGCCGGTGGTCCAGGGCCTGGTGAAGAACGTGGTCAACTCCACCACCAGCAGCATGATGGGCAGCGTGCGCAACCAGCTCAACGCGGCCTGGATCAGCGACGTGGTCAGCGTCTACCGGCAGTCCCTGGCCGGGCGCTACCCGATCGCCGCCGGCAGCTCGCGCGACGCCACCCTGGAGGACTTCGGCCACTTCTTCGGTGCCGGTGGGGTGATGGACAGCTACTTCCGCCAGTACCTGCAACCCTACGTCGACACCTCCGCCAGCACCTGGCGCTGGCAGCCCGGCGCGGCGCAGAAGCTCGGCATCAACCCCGGCGTGCTGCACACCTTCCAGCGCGCAGCGGCGATCCGCGACGCCTTCTTCCGCTCCGGCGGCATGCAGCCGGCGGTGCGCTTCGAACTCAAGCCGGTGACCATGGACGCGGCGATCAGCCAGTTCATCCTCGACCTCGACGGCCAGCAGCTGACCTACGACCACGGCCCCGCCCGCCCGGTGGCGATGCAGTGGCCGAGCGCCAACGGCCTCGGCGTGGTCCGCCTGACCGTGACGCCGCCGCCCAGCAGCGGCCGTTCCGGCCTGACCCTGGAAGGCCCCTGGGCCTGGTTCCGCCTGCTCGACCAGTCGGACCTGGAACGCGGCAACTCGCCGGACCGCTTCACCCTGCGGCTGCGCATCGACGGCTCCAGCATCGCCTGCGAGCTGCGCGCCAGCAGCGCCTTCAACCCCTTCAAGAGCCGGGTCGTGTCCGGCTTCAGCCTCCCGGAGCGCCTTTGAACAGCGTCGGTTTCTACGGCAAGCTGGCCGGCCGCGGCGATTTCGTCAGCCGCGGCCTGCCGAACACCTTCGTCGAACCCTGGGACGCCTGGCTGGCCAGCGGCATGCGCGCCAGCCAGGACGAACTCGGCGCGGCCTGGCTCGACGCCTACCTGACCAGCCCGCTGTGGCGCTTCGCCATCGCCCCCGGCCTGCTCGGCGGCGAAGCGGTGGCCGGGGTGGTGATGCCGAGCATCGACCGGGTCGGTCGCTATTTCCCGCTGACCGTCGCCTGCCTGCTGCCGGCGAACGCCGACCTCGGCGGGCTGGTCGGCGGCGACGACGGCTGGTTCGAGCAGGTCGAGAGCCTGCTGCTCTCCACCCTCGAACCGGAGGCCGAGGTCGAGGCCTTCGAGCAGGCGGTGGCGCAGCTCCCGGCCCCTCCCTGCGGACCGCGCATCGAACAATCGCTGATCAGCGGCAACCTGCTGCGCAGCGAAGCGGTGACCCCGGCACAGCGCCTCGCCGCGCTGGCCCAGCATGCCTGCGACGGCGCCAGCCACTGGTGGGGACGCGGCTCGGCACGGATCTCCGCCGGCCTGATGCGCTACCAGGGCCTGCCGCCGGCGCCGGCGTTCGGACGATTCCTCACCGGAGAGGGCGAGGTGATCCCGCTCTTTCCCGGCATACCCGGTTAAGGACAACTGATGGTGCCCAACTCAGTCAGCTACTACAGGTCGGCCAGCTACAGCCACGTCGGCATGGTCCGCAAGGTCAACGAAGACGCCAGTCTCGACGCCCCCGAGTCGGGACTCTGGGTGGTCGCCGACGGCATGGGCGGCCACGCCGCCGGCGACTTCGTCAGCAGCCTGATCGTCGATACCCTGCGGCGCATCCCGGCGGCCTCCTCGCTACCGGCCTACGTCGGCGCGTTGCGCACCGGCCTCGCCCAGGTCAACGAGCGGGTTCGCCAGGAGGCCGGCCTGCGTGGCGTCAGCGTGATGGGCAGCACCCTGGTACTGCTCGCCGCGCGCGGCAACCAGGCGAGCTGCCTGTGGGCCGGCGACAGCCGCCTGTACCGCCTGCGCGGCGGCGTGCTGGAAGCCATCTCGCGGGACCACAGCTACGTCCAGGAGCTGCTCGACAACGCATTGATCAGCGAGGAAGAGGCGCGCCACCATCCGCGCGCCAACGTGGTCACCCGCGCGGTCGGCGTGCACGAGCAACTGGAACTGTCGGAAGCCGCGCTGCACGTGCTGCCCGGCGACAGCTTCCTGCTCTGCAGCGACGGCCTCAACAAGACCGCCGACGACAGCGAACTGCGCGACGTGCTCAGCCACAGCGATCCCTATGCGGTGGTCCGCAGCCTGGTCCACCTGGGCCTGACCCGCGGCGCCCCGGACAACATCACGGCCCTGGTGGTCAGGGCCTTCTGAGACGGACATGGACATAGAACTTCCGGGATTCGACATCGAACGCGAGCTGGGCGAAGGCGCCATGGCCACGGTCTACCTGGCCACCCAGCGCTCGCTGCAGCGCAAGGTGGCGCTGAAGGTGATGGCCGCGGCGCTGGCCGCCGACCCGAGCTTCGCCGAACGCTTCCTGCGCGAAGGTCGGACCCTGGCGCGGCTGTCGCACCCGAACACGGTGACCATCCACGACATCGGCAACGTCGGCAGTTGCTACTACATGGCCATGGAATACCTGCCCAACGGCACGCTCAAGGAGCGCATCCAGCAGGGCCTCGATCCCGAGCAGGGCCTGGCCTACGTACGGCAGGTGGCCGCCGCGCTCGGCTACGCGCACTCCCAGGGCCTGGTGCATCGCGACGTGAAGCCGGCCAACATCCTGTTCCGCGCCGACGGCACCGCGGTGCTCTCGGACTTCGGCATCGCCAAGTCGATCGAGGACAATACCCAGTTCACCCAGGTCGGCTTCGCCGTCGGCACCCCCAGCTACATGAGCCCGGAGCAGGCCCGCGGGCAGGAGATCGACGGCCGCGCCGACCTCTACGCGCTGGGCGTGGTGCTCTACGAGATCCTCACCGGCAAGCTGCCCTACAACGGCAAGGACTCGCTCTCCACCGCCCTGGCCCACCTCACCGAGCCGCTGCCGGAACTGCCGATCGAGCAGGGCCGCTACCAGGACATCCTGCGCCAGTTGCTGGCCAAGGACCCGGCCGAGCGCTTCCCCACCGCCGGCGCGTTGATCGCCGCCCTCGACCGCCTGGCGCCGAGCGCCCTGGAAGCCACCCAGATCCGTCCGCTGGCGACGCCGCAGGGCTCGCCGCGAGCGAGCAACCCGCCGCCGGCCGAACCCGCGCCCCTGCCGCCCGCCGACCTCGGCGGCCTGCAACCGGTGTCGATCCAGTTGCCGCCGGTCACGCCCAGCGCCGGCAGCGCCACGCCGCCTCCGCCTCCGCCGTCGCAAGCGGCGAAACCGCCATCGCCCCCGCCGCCTCCGTTGCCGCCGGCGAAGCCACGTGCCGGCGGCAGCCGCACGCCGTTGATCGTCGCCGCCGCGGCCGCCGTGCTCCTGGCGATCGGCGGCGGCGCCTGGTGGCTGCTGGGCTCGGGCGACGCGCCGAGCGCTGCCGATCCAGCGCCGCTGGGACAGACGCCGGCGGACAAGCCGCAGCAGCAGACCCCGGTGGCCGATGCCGAACAGGACGGCGGCGAGCGTCCGCTGCTGATGCCAGGCAAGAAGACGCTGTTCCAGCGCGTCCTGACCAAACCCGGCGCGGCCATCTCCGCCGAGGCTGGCGGCCCGCCCCGGGCCGGCGCGGTGCCGGCCTTCTCGGTGCTCTACGTGTACGCCCGCAAGCAGGTCGGCGGCAGCCCCTGGCTGCGCGTCGGCGCCTCCAGCAACGGCGAGGGCGACGGCTGGCTGCCGGCCAGCGCGGTGAGCGACTGGAAGCAGAGCCTGGTGCTGAAGTTCACCGAACGCTCCGGCCGCGCGCCGGTGATGTTCCTCAACAGCGCCGAGCAGGTCGAACGCCTGCTCGGCGATACCCGCGCGGCGCGCGACACCCTGACCCAGGCGGTGGACCACAAGGGCGATCCGCAGGTGGTCGCGGTCGAGCCCAACGACCGGGCGATCCCCCAGGACCAGTTCTACCTGCTGCCGATCTTCGACTCCAAGGAGAGCTTCGACGCCGACGGCCAGCCGGCGCAGTTGCTGGAGGTCGCTTCGATCGACCCCGGCGGCAGCGCCACGGCACCCCAGGCGCCGGGCCAGGCCGGGCGGGGCGGCGCCAGCGGCGCGGCGAGCGACACCTTCCGCACCGGCATCGTCCTGGTGGTGGACACCTCGGTGTCGATGCAGCCCTACATCGACCGCGTGCGCGAGGTGATCGACGGCCTGCAGCGGCAGATCGGCGAGCGCGGCGACCTGGACAAGGTCAGCTTCGGCCTGGTCGGCTTCCGCAACAACACCGACAAGACCCCCGGCCTGGAATACGTCAGCAAGACCCTGGTGCCGCTGCAACCGGGCAACGACGCGCAGCGCTTCGCCGAGTTGAGCAGCCAGGTGCGCGCCACCGACGTCTCCAGCCACTCGTTCAACGAAGACGCCTTCGCCGGGATCATGCAGGCGGTCGACGAAATGGACTGGTCGCCCTACGCCGGGCGCGTGGTGCTGCTGGTCACCGACGCCGGCGCGCTGCGCAAGAACGACCCGCTCGGGCGCACCCAGATGAACGAGGCCGAGGTCCGCCAGGCGGCGCTGCGCAAGGGCGTGAAGATCTATGCGCTGCACCTGCGCACCCCGGCCGGGAAGAACAACCACGGCTACGCCGAGCAGCAGTACCGCAGCCTCACCGCCGACGCCAACCCGAAGATCGCCGACCTCTACATCCCGGTGGCCGGCGGCGAGGTGAACGCCTTCGGCAACACGGTGAAGGAGATCGGCACGGTGTTCGCCGACCTGGTCCACGACGCCGGCAACCGCAAGCCGCAGGCGCCGCGCTTCGACGCCGCGCCAAGCGTGGCGAGCAAGTCGGCGGCCATCGGCTACGCCATGCAGATGGAATTCCTCGGTCGCCGCGACCCGGTGCGCGCGCCGCAGGTCGTCACCGCCTGGACCGCCGACCGTGACCTGACCAACCCGGCGCTGCCGGCGTTCCAGGTCTGCGTGCTGCTGAGCAAGCTGCAACTCAACGAACTGCAACAGTCGCTGAAACTGATCGTCGACGCGGCCAAGCGCACCCAGACCTCGCCCAAGGACTTCTTCCAGGAAATCGCCAGCGCCAGCGCCTACATGAGCCGCGACCCGGCGCAACTGGTGAAGGGCAGCAACCTGGCGCAGAGCGGCGTGCTCGGCGAATACCTGGAAGGCCTGCCGTACCGCAGCAAGTCGCTGAACATGACCCAGGACCTCTGGCTGTCGCTGAGCGTCGCCGAGCAGCAGGACTTCATCGACGAACTGGAGTCGAAGATCCGCCTCTACGAAACCTTCCACAACGACGTCGCCAACTGGGTCCGGTTCGGCGACGCCGACGCCGGCGACGCGCTGTACCGCGTGCCGCTGTCGACGCTGCCATGATCCTGCGCCTGCACGAGGTCGCCCGCAGCCACGGCGCCGGTCGCCAGCGCTACCGCCTGCGGGTGCCGGCGCTGGAATTGCGCGCGGGTCGCCAGCTGGCCATCGTCGGCCCCAGCGGCTGCGGCAAGAGCACCCTGCTCGACCTGCTGGCGCTGGCCCTGGCGCCGGACCCGGGCGGGCGCTTCGAATTCCTCGCCGGGGAACGCCCACAGGACATCGCCGCGCTCTGGCGCGACGGCCGCCAGGACCGCTTGGCGGCGCTGCGCCGGCAGCACTGCGGCTACGTGCTGCAAAGCGGCGGGTTGCTCGAGTTCCTCGATGTGCGGCGCAACATCGGACTGCCCTGCGCATTGCTCGGCGCCCCG
This sequence comes from Pseudomonas sp. KBN12P06040, assembly GCF_037574965.1. Classification (NCBI taxonomy): domain Bacteria; kingdom Pseudomonadati; phylum Pseudomonadota; class Gammaproteobacteria; order Pseudomonadales; family Pseudomonadaceae; genus Pseudomonas; species Pseudomonas sp. KBN12P06040. Next base: position 129,623 of record NZ_JBBELS010000001.1, on the reverse strand, counting down.
TCCGCCGAGCGCGTGCAGGCGCTGGCCGAGCGGCTGGAAATCGGCGACCAGCTGGACAAGAAACCGGCGGCGCTGTCGGTCGGCCAGCGCCAGCGGGTCGCCATCGCCCGCGCCCTGGCGCATGCGCCGCGCCTGTTGCTGGCCGACGAGCCGACCGCGGCGCTCGACCCGCTGAACGCCGAACGGGTGATGCGCCTGCTGGTGGAACAGGCCCGCGAGCGCGGCGCCTGCACCGTGGTCGCCACCCACGACGAGCGCCTGGCCCGCGCCGCCGGACTCGAAGTCCTGGCCATCCGCTGGCAACGCGAGGCCGACGACAGCGTCGGCGCCTGCCTCGAGGACGTCGGCTGATGCGCGCCGGCCTGCTGCTCTCGCTGGCCTGGGCCGACTATCGCGGCGAGGCGCGCCTGTCGCTCTGCGCGATCTTCGCCCTGGCGGCGGTGATCACCCCGCTGCTGGTGCTGTTCGGCCTCAAGTACGGCCTGGTCAGCACCCTCACCGAGCGGCTGGAGCGCGCGCCTTCGGTGCGCGAGATCATTCCGGTCGGCGGCGCCCGCTACCGCGCCGAGGACATCGCCGCCCTGGCCGCACGCGTGGACGTCGCCTTCGCCGTGCCGCGCACCCGGCAGATCGCCGCCACCGCCGACCTCAGCGGCGGCGGCGAGACCGCCCTGAGCGTCGAGATGATTCCCAGCGCCGCCGGCGACCCGCTGCTGGCCGGCCTGCCGCAACCCGACCGGCCGACCCGCGTGGTGCTCAGCCACGGCGCCGCGGAAAAACTCGGCGCCCAGCCTGGCGAGCGCATCGTCGCGCGCATCGGCCGGCGCATGGATGGCCAGGCACAGAGCCAGCGCCTGGAGCTGGAAGTGCTCGCGGTGCTGCCGCAGGAGCGTTTCGCCCGCGACGCGCTGTTCGCCCCGCTGGCCCTGCTGGAAGCCGCCGAGGACTATCGCGACGGTCGCGCGGTGGCCGCCTACGGCTGGCCGGGGAAGGCCGGCGAGACCCCGCGCGCACGCATCTACCCGGGCTTCCGCCTGTACGCCCGCGACCTCGACGCGGTGGAAGGGCTGCGCCGGCACTTCGTCGCGAGCGGCGTGGAGGTCGCCACCCAGGCCGAGGCCATCGCCCAGGTGCGCAGCCTCAGCCGCAACCTCGGCCTGGTGTTCTGGATCGTCGCCGCGCTGGCCATCGGCGGTGCCTTCGCGGCCATCGCCGCCAGCAGCCTGGCCGCCGTCGAACGCAAGCGCCGCGCCCTGGCAGTGCTACGTCTACTGGGCTTCCCGACCGCCGCGCTGGTCGGCTTCGTCATGCTCCTGGCGCTGTTCAGCGCCGTCTTCGGCCTGTTCCTCGCCGGGCTGCTGTACGCCGCCACGGCCGGCGCGCTGAACCACCTGTTCGACAACCAGAGCGGCGAGTTCGTCTGCCGCCTGCTGCCCAGCCACTACCTGACGGCGCTGCTCGCCACGCTGCTGTGCAGCGTCCTGGCCGCCGCCAGCGGCGGCTGGCGCGCGGCGCGGATCGAAGCCGCAGAGGGATTACGCGATGTTTGAGAAAGCCATTCTTCCGCTCACCCTCGGCGCCTGCCTGGCATTTGCCGCGCCGGCCTGGGCCGAAGGCGACTCGCCGGACAATCCCAAGCCGCTGGCCGACGACGTCGCCCTGCCGCTGCCGTGTGGCGGCGAGATGGTCTTCCGGCATGTCTACGTACTCGCCGAAGGCGCCCTCGACGATCGCGAGGTCAACCTCGGCTACGCCTTCAACGAAGGCGAGGCGGGCTACCAGCAGTCGTTCATCTCCGGCTACCGGCGCGACTACGTGAACGGCCAGTTCAGCCTCGCCGACCTGGCACCGGCCTGGCAGCAGAAGCTCTCCGCCAGCCTGCCGAAGCCCGCCGCCGGCACCCCGCTGAAGCCGATGCTGTACTTCATCGGCAAGTACGAGGTGACCGCCCGCCAGTACGCCGCAGTGATGAGCCAGGCGGCCGCGCTCTCCGGCCAGGGCGAGGCGCCGGCCTGCGACGTGCCGGACGGAATGGCCGCGCGGCTGCCCAAGGTCAACCTCTCGCGCTTCGACGCCGAACGCTTCGGCGCGGTGTACAGCGCCTGGCTGATGAAGAATCACCCGGAACTGCTGCCGGTCAGCGGCCGCGGCAAGAATCCCGAGGACGGCGGCATCGGCTTCGTCCGCCTGCCCACCGAGGTCGAGTGGGAGTTCGCCGCGCGCGGCGGCCAGGCGGTCAGCCGCCAGGAACTGGAAGGACGGCTGTTCCCGCGCAAGGTCGAGGGCAGCGACCAGGAAGGCCCGCTGGGCGACTGGGCGGTGTACAACCAGGTCGCCGGCGGCACCGGCCAGGCCGCGCGACTGTTGCCGGTAGGGATGAAGCGGCCGAACCCGCTGGGCCTGTTCGACGTGATCGGCAATGCCGCGGAGATGGTCCAGGAGTCCTTCCAACTGGTCCACGCCGGTCGCCGGCAGGGCACATATGGCGGTTTCGTGGTGAAGGGCGGGAACTATCTCGAAGGCGAGATGACTCTATTCACCGGGATGCGCCGCGAATACCCGCTGTTCGCCGCCGACGGCAGCGAACAGCGCAACGAGACCACCGGTTTCCGCGTCGCCATCGGCGCGCTGTCCGCGCCGCGCTCGCGCTATCCCGAGCTGTTCGCCCAATGGCAGAAGGAAGGCCGACTAGCGGCATTGACCGATGCCATCGATGACGCTCAAGATCCCACCAAGCAATTGGACGGAATCATTGCCGCCACCCGCGACCCGCAGATGCAGGCGCAGTTGGCCCAGATAAACGAGGAACTCAAGCGTAACGTTTCGTTGATCGCTCGGCAGCGCGAAGAGGCCGCCGGAAACCTGATACAGTCGGCGGCACTGGTCGCCGAGACGATCAACAACTACAACATACGCCTGACCAACCTCAAGAAGGACAGGGAGAAAGCCGTGGCAGCCAGGGATCAGGCGACCGCCCAGCTCTATGCCGGCGCCATCGCCAACGGGCGCAGCGCCCTCGATGGCGCATTGGCCATCTACATCGACAACCTCGCCACCGGCACCCGTTACACCGACGCGGTGATCCAGGCGCAGTTCCAGCGCATCCAGGAAGAACTCAATCGCAACCCGGTTCTGGGCAAGAGCCTGGTCAAGCGCGCGACCCTGTTCGTCAAACACGTCGGAGATTATCGCCAGCAGCACCGGGCCGAGCCGGAGGCGGTATTGAAGGAATTGCTCGCGTCCAGCGGGCGTTGAAGGAGTTCCGTCCGGCACCTCTCGGCAGCCGGGCGGTTCATCAAACCAGGAGTGAGATGCAATGAGCCAACCCAGCGAAAACCGTTTGATCACCTCGGCGCGCTACGCGCTCTGCCTGTTGACCGCCAGCGGCGTGCTGCTCAGCGGCTGCGCCAGCAGCGGCGTCGGCTCGGTCGCCCAGACCACCCGCGCGGAATACTACCCGTCCTGCTACGAGCCGGTGTCGCACCTGCGCAGCACCGATAACGCGGTGCGCAACTCGGCCATCACTGGCGCCATCACCGGCGGCCTGCTGGGCGGCCTGGCCGGCGGCCTGGCCAGCGACGAGAACCGCGGCCGCAATGCCGCCCTCGCTGCCGCAGGCGGCGCCCTGGCCGGCGGCGCGGCGGGCTACTACATGGAGAAGCAGAAGCAGATCAGCGACGACCGCGCGCGCATCGGCTCCTACGCTACCGACGTCGACCGCAGCACCGTCGAGATCAACCGTAGCGTGGCCTACGCCAAGTCGGCGCAAAGCTGCTACCAGAGCCAGTTCAAGGCCCTGCTCGACGGCCGCAAGAACAAGTCGATCAACGAAGCCGAAGGGCGCAAGCGCCTGGCCGAGATCGTCAGCGGCCTGCAGGAGACCAACGCTCTGCTGGTCGCCGCCAACGGCCGTGCCGGCGAGAACATCAACAACTACACCCAGGCCTACGAGAAAGACCTGCAGCAGGTCGGCGTACCGCGCACCGAAGTGACCAAGGTCGCCGAGGCCGAGAACCGCGCCAGCACTACGAAAGGCGGCAGCAAGCCCAAGACCGGCAGCAATCCCAAGGTGCCGAAGGAAGCGGTCGCCACCGAGCAGACTATCCGCAAGGCCCAGGACGCGCAAAGCGAAGGCAACAAGGTGGCCTCCCGGGGCCAGGGCATGATCCAGGAAGTCTGCAACAGCCCGGACATGGGCGACTGGGCACCGCCGAGCTGCGCCAAGGCCTGATCGGCCTCGTTACCAGCACGAACGCGACGGCGACCTTCGGGTCGCCGTTTCGTTGATGGGCCTGGCGCGCTGACCCGGCCGGCCTGAAGGGCGAGCGTTCGCCGGGACGGCTGCTTCCGACGTTTCCGGCTTCCCCGGCGGCAGCGGTTCTTCCCGCAGGGCGGATACCGCCACCGGCACGCTCCGCCGCAACTCCGCCCTATACGAAATGCTGCGCCGCGGGGAAAACGCTAGAACAACGCCATCTGCGCCCCCGGCACGGCGAACCGGCTGCAATCCAGCCCGAAGCCCTCGCGGCGGTCCAGCCCGAGGCGCTTCATCGCCACCGCGAAACGCTGCGCCAGCAGGTCGGCGAACGGTCCCTGGCCGCGAAAGCGGTGGCCGAAGCGGCTGTCGTAGACCTCGCCGCCACGGCATTGGCGGACCAGGCTCATCACATGCTCGGCGCGTTGCGGGTAGTGCGCCGCCAGCCATTCCTCGAACAGCGGGCCGACTTCGCGCGGCAGGCGCAGGAGCATGTACGCGGCGCTGCGCGCGCCGGCGTCCCGCGCCGCCTGGAGCAGGCGCTCCAGCTCCATGTCGTTGACCATCGGGATCATCGGCGAGCAGAGCACGCCCACCGGGATGCCGTTGCCGCTGAGCGTGCGGATCGCCCGCAGTCGCGCCGAGGGCGCCGCCGCGCGCGGTTCGAGAATGCGCTTCAGCTCGTCGTCGAGGGTGGTCAGGCTGATCATCACCGCCACCAGGTTCTGCTCCGCCAGTTCGCGCAGCAGGTCGAGGTCGCGAAGGATCAGCGAGCCCTTGGTGACGATGGTCAGCGGGTGACGGAAGCGCAGCAGCACCTCCAGCACCTGGCGGGTCAGGCGGCGTTCGCGTTCCAGCGGCTGGTAGGGGTCGGTATTGGCACCCAGGTTGATCGGCGCGCAGCGATAGCCGGGCTTGCTCAGTTCCTGCTCCAGCGCGCTGGCGACGTTGCTCTTGGCGATCAACCGGGTCTCGAAATCGATCCCCGGCGAGAGGTCCCAATAGGCATGGCTGGGCCGCGCATAGCAGTAGATGCAGCCATGCTCGCAACCACGGTAGGGATTGATCGAGCGATCGAAAGGGAGGTCCGGCGACTGGTTGCGGGAGATCACCGTGCGGGCGATCTCCTCGCGCACCTCGGTGAGCTGGATCGGCGGCACCTCCTGCTCCCAGCCATCGTCGAAGGCCTCGCTGTGGGTCGGGGCGAAGCGGTTGAGGGGGTTGCTGGCGGTACCGCGACCGCGCGGGGGCAGGGGAGCGCTCATGAGGGGAACCCGGTGCGATACTGTATATGTATACAGTATCGCACCGGGCCCCGACCCACAGCCATCGCCGCCGGTCGGCGGCGAGCGGTCAGGCGTCGGGCTTCTTCTTCAGCTTGGGATTGGGGAAGAACTGCACCGACTGCACCTTCGGGTTGGCCGGCTTCGGCGCGTTCTGGTTGACCCGCGTACCCAGCTCCTTCGGGATCGACTGGCCCTGGGCGTTGAGCGTGTCGGCGTAGCCGCAGGCCACGCATTCGCGGTGCGGCACGCCGTCCTCTTCCCACATCTGGATCTTGTCCTGTTCGCTGCACGCCGGGCAGACCGCCCCGGCGATGAAGCGCTTCCTGGTGATCGCCGGGCTCATGCGGCCTCCCCGACCAGCCCGGAGTGACGCAGCAGGGCGTCGATGGACGGCTCGCGACCGCGGAAATCGACGAACAACAGCATCGGCTCGCGGGAGCCGCCGCGGGCCAGGATCGCCTCGCGGAAGGCACGCCCGGTATCGGGGTTGAACACGCCTTCTTCCTCGAAACGCGAGAAGGCATCGGCGGACAGCACCTCGGCCCACTTGTAGCTGTAGTAACCGGCCGCGTAGCCGCCGGCGAAGATGTGCGCGAAGCTGTTGGCGAAGCGGTTGTACGCCGGCGGACGCATCACCGCCACTTCGTCGCGGATGCCCTCGAGTACCTGCAGCACGCTGCGGCCGTCGCCGTGGGTAGCGTGCAGCTCGAAGTCGAAGAGGGAGAACTCCAACTGGCGGACCATCATCATCCCGGACTGGAAGTTCTTCGCCGCCAGCATCTTCTCCAGCAGGTCCTGCGGCAGCGCCTCGCCGGTCTCGTAGTGGGCGGAGATCAGCGCCAGGCCTTCCGGTTCCCAGCACCAGTTCTCCATGAACTGGCTGGGCAGCTCGACGGCGTCCCAGGCCACCCCGTTGATCCCCGAGGCGGCGGCATGCTCGACGCGGGTCAGCAGGTGGTGCAGGCCATGGCCGAACTCGTGGAACAGGGTAGTGACCTCGTCGTGGGTCAGCAGCGCCGGCTTGCCGTTCACCGCCGGGGTGAAGTTGCACACCAGGTAGGCCACCGGGTCGATCAGCCGGCCCTGGGCGTCGCGCCGGCGGTCGCGGGCGCCGTCCATCCAGGCACCGCCGCGCTTGTTGGCGCGGGCATAGAGGTCGAAGTAGAAGCGGCCGACGTGCTCGCCGTTCTCGAGGATCTCGAACAGGCGTACGTCGGCGTGCCAGCGCTCGAAATCGTGCAGTTCGCGGATCTGGATGCCGTAGAGGCGCTCGACGATGGCGAACAGGCCGGAAAGCACCTTGTCCACCGGGAAGTAGGCACGCAGCGCCTCCTGGGACACGCTGTAGCGCGCCTCGCGGAGTTTCTCGGCGTAGTAGCCGGCGTCCCAGCTCTGCAATTCGGTGCAGCCCTGCTCGGCGGCGTAGGCGCGCAGCTGCTCCAGGTCGCGGGCGGCGAACGGCTTGCTGCGCACCGCCAGGTCGCGGAGGAAGCTGAGCACCTGGTCGCTGGACTCGGCCATCTTGGTCGCCAGCGACAGCTCGGCGTAGTTGGCGAAGCCGAGCAGGCCGGCCAGCTCCTGGCGCAGGTCGAGGATCTCTTCCATCACCGGACCGTTGTCGTTCTGCCCGGCGTTCGGGCCCTGGTCGGAGGCGCGGGTGCAGTAGGCGGCGTATACCTCTTCGCGCAGGGCGCGGTCATCGGCATAGGTCATCACCGCGTAGTAGCTGGGGAACTCCAGGCTGATCAGCCAGCCGTCCAGGCCCTTGGCCTCGGCGGCCTGCTTCATCTGGGCCTTGGCCGAATCGGTCAGGCCGGCCAGCGCGGCTTCGTCGGTGACATGCTTGGTCCAGGCCTGGGTGGCGTCGAGCAGCTGGTTGGAGAAACGGCTACCCAGCTCGGACAGGCGCGACTGCACCTCGGCATAGCGCTTCTGCTTGTCCGCCGGCAAGTCGATGCCGGACAGGCGGAAGTCGCGCAGGGCGTGTTCGAGGATGGTTTTCTGGGCCACGTCGAAGCCGGCCGCCTCGGGGCTCTTCGCCAGCGCCTCGTAGGCCTCGAACAGGGCGCGGTTCTGCCCCAGCTCGGTGGAGTAGGCCGACAGCTCCGGCAGACAGGCCTCGTAGGCCTCGCGCAGCTCGGCGCTGTTGCACACCGCGTTGAGGTGGCTGACCGGACTCCAGGCGGCGCCCAGGCGGTCGTTGAGTTCGTCCATCGCCAGCACCAGGCCCTTCCAGGTCGGCTGCTCGCGCTGGGTTTCCAGCAGGCGGGCGATGGCGGCGCGGTTATCGGCGAGGATCCGCTCGATGGCCGGCTTCACGTGTTCCGGGCGAATGGAGGAGAAAGGCGGCAGGTCGTAGGCCTGCAGAAGGGGATTCGCGCTCACGTTGGCAACCTTGGCTAAGGAAATACCCGACCATCTTAAATACAATCGGCGGCATCCGCAGCCTGAGGAAAACTATCGTGACCATTCGTTCCTACCAGGGCAAAACGCCACTGCTCGGCGAGCGGGTCTTCGTCGATCCCTCGGCCGTGCTCGTCGGCGACATCGAGATCGGCACCGACAGCTCGGTCTGGCCGCTGGTGGTGATCCGCGGCGACATGCACCGCATCCGCATCGGCCAGCGCAGCAGCATCCAGGACGGCAGCGTGCTGCACATCACCCACGCCGGCCCCTTCAACCCGGACGGTTTTCCGCTGAGCATCGGCGATGAAGTGACCGTCGGGCACAAGGTCCTGCTGCACGGTTGCAGCATCGGCAACCGGGTGCTGGTGGGGATGGGCTCGATCGTCATGGACGGCGCGGTGATCGAGGACGAAGTGATCCTCGGCGCCGGCAGCCTGGTGCCGCCGGGCAAGGTGCTGGAGAGCGGCTTCCTCTACGTCGGCAGCCCGGCGAAGAAGGCCCGTCCGCTGAGCGACAAGGAGCGCGGCTTCTTCACCTACACCGCCGGCAACTACGTGAAGCTCAAGGACCTGCACATCGCCGAGGACTACCATGCGTGACGCCACGCTGCGCTACCCGAACATCCTCTTCGATCTCGACGGCACCCTCACCGACCCGCGCGAGGGCATCACCCGCTCGGTGCAGTTCGCCCTCGCCCGCCTGGGCATCGACGAGCCGGACCTGGCGCGCCTGGAGCACTTCATCGGCCCCCCGCTGTTGCAGTGCTTCATGCAGACCTACGGCTTCGACGAAGCGCGCGCCTGGGAGGCGGTGAACCACTACCGCGAGCGCTTCAGGCTCACCGGTCTCTACGAGAACCGCGTGTTCGACGGCATTCCCGAGCTGCTCGAAGCCCTGGTCGGACGCGGCCACACGCTCTACGTCGCGACCAGCAAGCCCGGCGAGTTCGCCCGCGAGATCGCCCGCCACTTCGCCTTCGACCGTCACTTCAAGGCGATCTACGGCAGCGAGCTGGACGGCACCCGCACGCACAAGGACGAACTGATCCGCCATCTGCTCGACAGCGAAGGCCTGGCAGCGGAGCATTGCCTGATGATCGGCGACCGCATGCACGACCTGCTCGGCGCCAGCCGCAACGGTGTCGCCTGCATCGGCGTCGGCTACGGCTTCGGCAGCGAAGACGAACTGCGCGCGCACCAGCCGACCCATTACTGCGCCGACCTCGCCGCCCTGCGGCAGGTATTGGAATCCCACTGACCCATGCTCCGTTTCAGACAAGGACGCCTGACATGACCGACAATCCCTTCGCCACCCCCACCGCCCCGGTGCAGCCGCCGGCCAGAGAGGTGCCCGCCACCACCCAGCCCTATGCGTTCATCGCGGTGCTGGCGCTGGTCACCTGCCTGTCCTTCGCCGTGAGCCTGGGCATCCAGTGGTACAACGACATCGGCGAGATCCGCCAGCGTTTCTCCGAGCACCTGCAACTGATGGCGCCGCACTGGTTCACCGGCCTGGTGTTCTACGCGGCGGCCAACCTGCTGGTGCTGCATGCCTACCGCGAGAAGCGGCGGCTCGTCGAGTTCCGCCCGCTGGCGCTGCTGCTGATCGGCTACGGTCTGCTCAACCTGGTCTGCGGCATGCTCGCCGGGATCGGCCTGGCACCGCTGACGCTGCCGTTCTACCAGTGGGTGACGGCGCAATCCAGCTACGGCGTCTGGCTGATGGCGTTCAACGAAGCGATGAGCTGGGTCTACCTGCTCCTGGGCAGCCTGCTGCCGTTGGGGCTGGTGCTGCTCGGCAGCCGGGTGAACTCGCCGCGCCTGGCCGAAGGGGAAGAAGCCCGCGTCGCTGCCTGGCAGGTCGCCCTGGGCGCCGCGCTGTGTTTCGCCACGCTGTGTTTCAAGCTGATGCAGTTCCTTCCCTACGCCCTGCTGCGCTACGACGAGCCTTGGCTATACGGCCTGTACCTGAGCGGCGTGGCGCTGCCCGCGGCGCTGCTCTTCGGCGCCGTCTGCACGCGCCTGCCGGCGCGCCTGCAACGCTTCGCCGCCGGCCGCGCGCTGCTGCTCGCGGTGGTCGCCATGCTGCTCTGGAGCGTCGCGCTGCTGGCGGTCGGCGGGGGGCTGGCGCTGCTGATGATCCTCGGCCTGGCGCCCGCTGGCATCGGCTATACGCTGCTGGTGGCGCTGCTCGGCGTCGGCCTGTTGGCGCTGCTCTGGCCGATCGGCCGGCTGGCCACGCGCTGGTGCTACGCCGACCAGCTCGCCGCCTGAGCAGGCGTCAGGGCGCTGCGGCGGCCAGCCGCTGCAACGCCGCCTGGCGCTCTGCCAGGGGGAGCTGGCCAAGGGCACGGACCCGCGCATAGAACGCCGGCCAGTTGCCGCCGACCTGGCGGAACAGCGCGGCGAACGCCGCCACCCATTGGTCGTAGAGGCCGAAGGGAAGCAGCTTGGCATTGTTGAACGGCGCGTCGATCCAGGCCTTGAACGGCGACTCGCCGCCCCATTCGCGCTGGCTCAGCGCCGCGTACTCACGGCGCAGGCGCTGGAATTCGGCAGCCTTGCCGGCACGCTTGGCGGCATCGTCCAACGGCCCGGCATAGAGTGCTTCGAGGCGCGCACGACTGGCCAGGACCAGCGCAGTGAACTGCTCGCGGCGCTTCTCCTCGCGGCCATCCGCCGGCGGCAGTCCACGATACTCGCGCCACTGGCGGGTACCTTCCTGTTCGACGAAGGTGGCGAAGGATTCGTTGAAGGCGGTGTCGTCGCGCAGGTAGAACTTCTGGTGCGCCAGTTCGTGGAAGATCAAGGTCGCCAGCCGTTCGTCGTCCCAGCGCAGCATGCTGCTGAGGATCGGATCGTCGAACCAGCCGAGGGTCGAGTAGGCCTGCACCCCGCCGACGTAAACGTCGTCGCCGAGCGCCCGCTGGCGCGCCGCCTCGGCGCGCGCGGCGGCCTCGCTGTAGTAGCCGCGGTAGGCCACGCAGCCGGCGATGGGGAAGCAATGGGTGACCGGCTGCAGCGACAGCTCCGGGGTGGCGAACACGTTCCATACCACGTAGGGCCGGCCGATATCGGCGTACAGGCGATAGCTGCGGTTGTCCGGCAGGCCGAGGCGTTCGCTGGCGAATTGCCGGGCCTTTTCCGCCTTCGCCAGGCGTTCGCGCAAGCGCGCGTCGCGCTGCGGGTCGGCGATCACCGCGGCGGCCGGCTCGCGGGCGCGCAGCAGGGCGAACTGGCCGCTGGCCAGTTGCCCGTAGTAGGAGACGGTCGAGCAACCGCTCAGCGCCAACAGCGCCAGGCAGGGAACCCAACGGGGCAGTCGAAGGTCAGCAAGCGGATGGCGAAGGCGGCGTGGCATGGGCGGAACATAGCACAGCACGCGGACCGCCCGCCGCCCTACCAGCACCGGTCCGCGATCCGGCGAGGCGGAGGAACGCAAGGCGTTTTTCCAAGGCGCGACGGATGGCGGCCGGGTTAAAGGAGCTTCGGAGTCTTCTATGCGTACGCTGCTGCTTGCCGGTGGCCTGCTCGTCCTGAGCGGCTGCTCACTGCTGATGCCCACCCCCGACCCGAACCGCGCCTGGGTCGACCTCGATACCCAGCCCGACGCCGATCTCGCCGCCGTGGAAGTCGACGACAAGAGCTGGGACCGCACGCGCTACTTCGAGGTCGATCCCGGCACCCGCGAACTCACGGTGCGCTACCAGTTCACCGTCGACCCGACCAACATCGGCCCCGTGGACAGCCCGCTCTGGCGCGATTGCCAGCTCAACCTCAAGTTCAAGGACTTCAGCGCCGGCCAGCGCTACCGCCTGGAGGCCGGGCACATCGGCTTCCGTCCCTGGGCGAAGCTCTACGACCAGGACAACAGGGAACTGGCGCGCGGCCGCGAGGGGCGCTGCGCGAAGGTCTGAACGGCGCAAGGCGAGGGCGCTATGCTAGGAGCTGAACGCCCTCCGGAGCCCGCCCCATGCGTCCACTCACCCGTCTCGTCCCGCTCGCGCTGCTGCTCCTCGCCGGCTGCGCCGGACCGCTGCCGCAGCCGGACCCGCAGATGGCCTGGGTCGAGCTGCGCAGCGCGCCGGCCAATACCCTGCTGGCCGAGCGCCTGGACGGCGAGCGGTTGAGCGACGGGCGCTACTTCCAGGTCACTCCGGGACGCCATGTGCTGGAGGTGCGCTTCCAGTACGAACTCTATGGCGGTTCCGGCGGCGGGGGCGGCGGCTTCGGCGAGCCGGTGCAGATCAACTGCTACCAGCAGGTGGTCTATGACGGCTTCGAGGCGGGCCGGCGCTATCGCCTGGAGGTGCGCCCGCAATTGCGCAGGGCGCTGGCGCTACTGAGCGACGAGCGCGGCGAGGTGGTCGCCCGTTCGAACTTCCAGACCAGCCGCTGCCCGCCGTACTGAAACGCAGCGGCTCAGTCGTCGTTCTTCTGGTAGATGATCTTCTTGGTGCCGTTCTCGCAACTGCCGACCACCATGTTCGGGTCGCTGACTTCGTCGTTGCGCACGATCTCCAGGGTGTAGGAGGTCACCCCGGCCGACTGGATCTTGGTCTCGATCTCCGCCTTGAGTTCCTCGCACGGCTTCGGCGCGGCCAGCGCCGTGGCGCTGAACAGCAAGGCGGCAATCCCCAGCCCGATGGTTTTCATGACCCGTCACTCCTCGTCGATGCCTGGCAGCCGAGTGCTGCGCAGCGCATCCTGCCGCATTCGACTGCGGCAGGCCAGGGCCAGTTCGCCGGGCTGGGGAAGCGTTCCGCTCAGCCGTCGAGGCTGGCGTCCAGGCTGATCTTCGCGTTGAGCACCTTGGATACCGGGCAACCGGCCTTGGCCTTGTTGGCGATCTGCTCGAAGGTCTGCGCGTCCGCCCCCGGCACGCGCGCCCTGAGCACCAGGTGCACGGCAGTGATGGCGAAACCGTCGGACTGCTTGTCGAGGGTGACCTCGGCGCGGGTCTCGATACGTTCGGCGGTCAGGCCGGCCTCACCGAGCATCATCGACAGGGCCATGCTGAAGCAGCCGGCGTGGGCCGCGCCGATCAGCTCTTCCGGGTTGGTTCCCGGTGCGCCCTCGAAGCGGGTATTGAAGCCATAGGGGTTGTCCTTGAGCGCGCCGCTTTCGGTGGAAAGGGTGCCCTTGCCGTCTTTCAGGCCGCCTTGCCAGACCGCCGATGCCGTCTTCTTCATGTCGACTCCTCCGGAGCTGTGGATGGACATCCGCTCGCGTCGGCGAGCGGGCATGTCTACATGGGAGGACGACGCAGCCGGACAAGTTCAGTCCGCTTGCGCGGCGGCGGGATTCAGGCGCAACCGTCGATGCGGCAGAGCGGCGCCGCGGCCCCGCCCACGGCACCGCTGCCGCCGGCAAGGCGCAGCTGCGTTTCGAGGAAAGCCCGCCAGTCGTCCGGCTGGCCGAGGTAGCGCCCGGTGTCGAGCACCTGCAGGCGGCCGTCGCGCTCCAGGGCGAAGGTCGGGAAGCCAGCGGCGCCGAGACGGTTCATCAGCCGCCGACTGTCGGCGAAGTGCGCGCGCAGCGGCTCGCCGGAGCAGGCGTCGAACGCCTCGGCGAAGCCCTCGCCAAGCCCCAGTTCGGCACCCAGCTCGAGCAGCACCGGACGCTCGGCGATACGCCGGCCCTCGACGTAGTGGGCACGCTGGATCCGCGCCAGCATCGCCGCGCCGAGGCCGTCGAGCGCTTCGGCGGCAAGCACGGCGGCGGTCGGCGGGGCCGAGTCGAATACCGCGCTGGTGTCGCGCAGCAGGCCGTCGAAGTAGTCCTTGCCGAACGGCTGGCCGGTCAGTTGGGCGATCCGCAGGTCATGGGGCATCACGTAGTGGCGCAGACCGGCGCCGACCGGCTGGCGGTTGGCATCGGTCATCATGCCGCCGCCATGCAGGCGTACGTCCAGACCCGTCACCTCGCGGGCGGCGGCGAGCAGCGGTGAGGCGCCGTAGCACCAGCCGCAGAGCGGATCGTAGAGGTAATGCAGGGTGAGGTCGTTCATCTCGGTCTCCACGAGACGCCCCGCAGGGGACGCCTCGATCAGCGGCTATCGGCGGGCGCGGCTCAGGGCCACTGCATCTCGCCCTTGAGCACCTTGGCGCTCAGCTCCAGGCCTTCCTCGCCCGGCAGGTTCGGGTAGCGGCGCTTCATCGCCTCGACCAGCGCGGCGGAATCCCTGGCCTTGGGCAGTTCGGCTTCCAGGGCCTTCAGGTAGTCACGGGTGAAGCGCACGCCGTCCAGGCCCTTCGGCTCCTCGCCGGTGAAATGGCCGGGCACCACGCGCCGCGGTTGCAGCGCCTCGATCCGGTCGAGCATCGCCACCCAGGCCTGGCGCGAGGCCTTGGTCTGGGTATCGGCGGTCCAGACGTGCGAACCGGATTCCACCAGCACGCCACCGACCACCGTCTTCAGCGACGGAATCCACAGCACCGTGCGGTCCGGGCTCGGCCCCTTCAGGTCGACCACCTTCAGGGCATGGCCTTCCAGCTTCAACTGGTCGCCCTTCAGCGGCTCCGGCACCACCAGCGACGTCGGCGCGTTGTCCTTGAGGATCGGCCCCCAGTAGGCCAGCTTGGCGTCCTTGGTCGCCTGGATGTGTGCGACGGTCTGCGCCGTCGCGAGGATCTTCGCCTCGGGGAAGGCGGCCTTCAGCACGTCGAGGCCGAAGTAGAAGTCCGGGTCGCCGTGGCTGATGTAGATAGTGCTGAGGGTCTTGCCGCTGGCCTGGATACGCTTGACCAGTTGCTCGGCGTCGGCGCGGGAGAACTGCGCGTCGATCAGCATCGCCTCGCGCTGGCCCACCAGCAGTTCCGAGGACACGGCGAAGATCGCCTTCTCGCCGGGGTTGTAGACCTCCAGCCGCAGCGGTTCGGCGCTGGCGGCGAAGACGCCGGCGGCACCCAGCAGGGCGGCGGCGGCGAACAGGGAACGAAGCAATCCATGGCGCGACATGAGCGGTTCTCCAGGCAGTGGGATCAGAGGCTTGCCATGTTAGTTGCTTGAAAGCGCGCAAAAAGCCCCGCAATAATCACAGCTTTGTTGCATGGATCGAGCGAATCATGGACCGCCTGACCGCCACCCGCGTCTTCGTCGAGGTCATCGACAGCGGCAGCCAGACCGCCGCCGCCGAGCGTCTGGACATGTCCCGGGCGATGGTCTCGCGCTACCTCGCCGAGTTGGAGGAGTGGGTCGGCGCACGCCTGCTGCACCGCAGCACCCGCCGCCTGAGCCTGACCGACGCCGGCGCGGAGCTGTTGCCGCAGTGCCGCGAGATGCTCGCCGTGGCCGACGCCATGCAGGCCACCGGCCAGACCCGCCGCGACAGCCCGCGCGGCACCCTGCGCATCACCAGCAGCCTGTCCTTCGCCCAGGCCTGGCTGACCCGTGCCGCCGCCGCCTTCGTCGAGCGCTACCCGGGCACCGCCATCGACCTGCAGGTCAACAGCCAGGTGGTCAACCTGGTGGAGGAGCGCATCGACCTGGCCCTGCGCATCGCCAACCAGCTCGACCCCAACCTGATCGCCCGCCGCCTCGGCGAATGCCGCTCGGTGATCTGCGCCGCGCCGGACTACCTGCGCCGCCACGGCACCCCGCGGCGCCCGGAGGACCTGGCGCTGCACAACTGCCTGACCTACTCCTACTTCGGCCGCAGTCTCTGGCAGTTCGAGCGCGACGGCGAGCCGACCAGCGTGCCGGTGGGTGGCAGTCTCAGCGCCAACGAATCCACCGTGCTGCTGGAGGCCGCCGCCGCCGGTGCCGGGATCAGCCAGCAGCCGCTGTACTCGGCAGCCCCGCTGATCCGTAGCGGACGCCTGGTGGCGCTGCTGCCGGAGTGGTCGCCGCAGGTGCTCGGCATCCACGCGGTGTACGCCTCGCGCCGGCAGATGCCGCCGGCGCTGCGGGCGCTGCTGGACTTCCTGGTCGAACGGATGGCGGCCGATCCGCACTGGGACGAGGCGGGCCCCCTGGCGCTGGCGTGAAAGCCGGGTAGACTGCTGGACGCGCCGCCTTCGACGCACCTTTATCCCCTGTCTGGAGCACGTCCATGTCCCTGTCGATCTACCAGGCTTCGATCCCGACCTTCCTGCGCACCCTCGGCAACCTCTCGGCGATCCTGAAGAAAGCCGCCGCCCACGCCGAAGCGAAGAACATCGATCCGCGCATCTTCATCGACGCCCGGCTGGCGCCGGACATGTTCCCCCTGGCGCGCCAGGTGCAGATCGCCAGCGACGCCGCCAAGGGCGCCGGCGCGCGGCTGGCCGGGCTGGAAGTGCCGAGCTACGCGGATACGGAAACCACCTTCGACGAACTCCAGGCACGCATCGCCCGCACCGTCGAGTTCCTCGAGGGCATCCGCGAGGAACAACTGGACGGCGCCGAAGAGCGCAACGTGACCCTCAAGGTGCGCGGCCAGGAGATCAGCTTCAACGGCCGCGACTTCCTCTTCGGCTTCGCCCTGCCCAACTTCTTCTTCCACGTCACCACCGCCTACGCCATCCTCCGCCACAACGGCGTCGAACTGGGCAAGATGGACTTCCTCGGCGGCGCCTGAGGCTCCCGCGCCGGGATGGCACGCACAAGGACCATGGAATGGATCGGAAAACCCTCGACGACACCAGCAAGTTCCTCAGCTATGTCCTTCGCCACCAGCCCGAGGCCATCGGCCTGACGCTGGACGGCGAAGGCTGGGCCGACATCGACGCCCTGATCGCCGGCGCGGCGCGGGACGGCCGCGCCCTCGACCGCGTGCTGCTCGGCGCGGTGGTCGAGAACAACGACAAGAAGCGCTTCGCCCTCTCCGCCGATGGCCAGCGCATCCGCGCCGTGCAAGGCCACTCGCATGCCGCGGTGGCCATCGCCTACGCCCCCGCGGTCCCGCCCGCAGTGCTCTACCACGGCACCGCCAGCCGCTTCCTCGACTCCATCCGCGAGCGCGGCCTGGTTCCCGGCAGCCGCCACCACGTCCATCTCTCCGCCCGCCGCGCCACCGCCCTGGAAGTCGGCCGCCGCTACGGCAACCCGGTTCTGCTGGAAATCGACGCGCGCGACATGCACCTGGCCGGGCACCTATTCCACCAGGCGGAGAACGGCGTCTGGCTGACCGAGCGGGTACCCGTGCGGTTCATCCGCGAGGCTTGAGAAGGCATCGCCTCTCATCGGGAAGCCGTAGGGCGCATAACGCGCAGCGTTATCCGCCGATACGCCGAGGCTAAAGGAGGAAGCCGCCGCCTGCGATGAACCAACCGCCCCCTTGATGGCCCGCTGCCGCCTAGCAGAAGCGGCAGTGGAGCAGGCGGTGAAAGCCGGCTTGACTGAGGAAAAATACCGACAAGCGCAGGACGCCCGATGGACCTTCGTCCCAGCCACGTGCATGTGTTCCCACCCAGCCGCGACCTCCCGGCCGCAACCAGTCCGCACCGCGAAACCCTGCTGCGCAGCGGCTGCGCCTGGAACGGCTCGCTCTACCTCGGCTATCCCCTCGGCCAGCCGCAGCTCACCGTGCAGCGCCTGAGCCTGGCCGCCCACGAACGCCTGGACTGGCAGGTCCATCCGATGCCCAGCGCGCTCTACGTGCTCAAGGGCGAACTGCGCCTGGAGACCCGCGACGGTGCCCAGAGCACGCGGGTGCTGGAAGGCGAGGCGGCGGGTTGCCTGATGAACATCATCCATCGCCTGATAGCCGGGGCCGAACCGGTGGAAGCCCTGCTGTTCCATGCCGGCGTGGAAGGCATGCCGGTGGGGCTCGGCGAACGCGGCGAAATGCCCGACGCCTGAAGACGCCGGCGGGCCGGACAGCAGCCCGGGCCCGCCACGCCCCGCATCACGCTCAGGCGGAGAGCCCGTACAACCTGAGCCAGCCTTCCAGCGCCAGCGCGGTCTCCAGGTTGTGGCGGCTCACCTGGGTGTTGAAGTACCCCTCCGGATGCTCCAGTTCGGCGGCCAGGAACTCCCGCGAAACGATGCCGAACACCGGGTTCGCCGCGTCCTCCAGCAAGCGCCGCACGCTCCCGCGCAGGAAACGCTCGTAGCCGAGGTTGGCAGAAGTCGGATAAGGGCTCTTGCGGCGCTTGAGCACGGCTTCCGGGACATAGTCGGCGCAGGCCCGCTTGAGCAGCCACTTCTCCTCGCCGTCCCGGCTCTTGATCGACCAGGGCACGTTGTAGACGTACTCCACCAGTTCATGGTCGGTGTAGGGCACCCGCACCTCCAGGCCGTTGCACATGCTCAGGCGATCCTTGCGTTCGAGCAGCAGCACCATCCAGCGCTTCAGGTGCAGGTGGCTGAACTCGCGCATCCGCCGCTCCTCCGGGCTGTCGCCGGCCAGGTGTTCGACCTGGCGCAGCCCATCGTCGTAGCTGGCCTGCTGGTACTGGAGGAGATCGCAGCGGCGGTTGAAACCGGCGTCGATGAAGCCGGCCGGCAAATGCACCCTGGAGGCCCAGGGGAAGCGCGCCGCAGCCACCGCCTGCGGATCGCGGAACCAGCCGTAGCCACCGAACAGCTCGTCGGCGCCTTCGCCGGAGATGGCCACCGTGGAATGCCGGCGGATCTCGCCGAACATCAGGTGCAGCGAGGTATCCATGTCGCCGAAGGTGAAAGGTACGTCCTTGGCCCGGAATACCTCTTCGCGCGCTCGTTCGCAGACCAGTTCGGCATTTTCGATGAGCACGGTGCGATGACGGCTGCCGATGTACTGCGCGGCCAGCAGGGCGAACGGCTGGTCCTGGTCGGGACGCAGGTCGTCGCTGCGGAACTGCTCGGCCTGACCGACGAAGTCCACCGAGAATGAATTGATGTCGCCGCCGTGCTCCGCCTTCGCGATGCGCTGGGCGATGCCGGTCAGG
Organism: Pseudomonas sp. KBN12P06040; assembly: GCF_037574965.1. Lineage (NCBI taxonomy): Bacteria > Pseudomonadati > Pseudomonadota > Gammaproteobacteria > Pseudomonadales > Pseudomonadaceae > Pseudomonas > Pseudomonas sp. KBN12P06040. The sequence goes on along the minus strand of NZ_JBBELS010000001.1, from coordinate 110,824 downwards.
GCGGTCGAATCGAGCCCACCCGATAGCAGCGAACACACCGGAACGTCGGCGTGCAATTGCGACCCCAGGGCGCGGGTGACCAGTTCGCGGGTGCGCTGCACGGTGCTCTGCAGGTCGTCGGCATGCTCCTGGCGGCGCACCTCCCAGTAGCGGCGTAACTTCGCCTGGGAATTGGGACGCCAGGACAGCAGGTGGCCGGGCAGCAGTTCCTGGACCTCGCGGAACGGCGTCTGCGAAGTGCCCCGGGACAGCGTCAGGAGGTCGACCAGGCCGACCGCGTCGAGCCTGGCGGCGAATTCCGGATGCGCCAGGATGGACTTGATCTCCGAGCCGAACAGCAGTCCCTCGCGGTGCCGCGCGTAATACAGCGGCTTGATGCCCAGGCGGTCGCGCACCAGCAGCAGGTGGCCGTCGCGGCCATCGAAGACGGCGAAGGCGAACATCCCGGTCAGGTGCTCGCAACAATGCTCGCCCCATTGCAGATAGGCGTGCAGGACCACCTCGGTATCGCTGCGGGTGCGGAACTCGTGTCCGGCCCGGCGCAACCGCTCGCGCAGGGCATCGTGGTTGTACACCTCGCCGGTGTAGACGAGGGTGACCTCCTGGCCGGTGGGAAAGCGATAGGACATCGGCTGCACGCCGCCGCTGAGGTCGATGACCGCCAGTCGCCGGTGACCCAGCAGGGCGTTGCGGTGCTTCCAGATGCCCTCGGCATCCGGCCCGCGCAAGGCGAGCGTATCGGTCATGGCGAAGATCGCCGGAAATTCGTCGTCGAGCTTGCGCGTGTAATCCACCCAACCCGCGAGACCGCACATAGGGAAACTCCTCTAATTGATGTTTATCGGGAAACTCATCCAGAGAACATGCTGAAAACATCCGTGCGGCCGGACAGATTGCCGGCGTACGAATGCTTCGCCCAAGGCGGTCGATGTATGAACTTTTCGAGGACCTGAAGATAAGCAGTTTCGGCAGGCCTGCGCCTAAGGAAGGCCAATGATAGAACAGGAAAAAACGTGGCCGAGTTAATTAATATTCATCTAACTCTGGTAGCTGTTTTTAAAAAAACAAAGGGAAAACAATAATCTACAAAATTACTGAAATATCCTGAAACATCATTGCGTGGCTCTACAGCCAGATATTACAGGGTCGTTCATGGCTCTTTCCAAAGACTTAGAAAGCGAACTCAATTAAACTTATAATTGCTTTACGGCAATCATATGGATAGCCAACTAAGCAAATGACTACAACAAACTCAGATCGTACAACTATTGAATATAAGAGTTGTCCACCGACGCTGATTTCGTGGCAACGTTCGACGCGACGATGGACGAGCGGGAAAAGTAGGGCGGCGCGGGGAATGGAGAATTAAAGTTCGAGCGAGCGATCCATCCGGAAGCGGGCCCGCTGCACCGGGCCCGCCAGACGACCTACCTCAAGGGCATTCGCAGGTCGACGGACCGAACACCGGCCCGCTGCACGGGTCCTCGGATGGGCCGAAAACCGGGCACGCGGCCTGGGCGGTAAGAGAGAAGCCACAGAGCAGGAACACAGCCAACAGTACTTTCTTCATTTGCAACCTCCTGGTTGGTAATAGAACGCTCCCTGTCCCTGGTCGAGGGTACAGTCGGTCATCACGGGCACTCGCAGACGGTCGGCCCCAGCACCGGGCCCGCGCAGGGATCTTCCCCCGGCCCGAGCACCGCGCAGTCCGCCTGCGCCGTCAGCGAGAACATCCACAGCAGCAGCGAAGCCGCCAGCATCTTCCTTTTCATCTGACCTCCTTGGTCGAAACAGCGATCAACGATCCGTGTCCTTCTCCGAAAACAAGGGCATTTGCCTGCAGAGGGACCGAACGCCCGTCCGCTCGCGGCGCACCGCAAGACTCGCCGGCGAGCCGCCGGACCCCGGAGAGCAAAGACCAGCCCGAGCGAACGCGCCAGTGCGGTGGATTGCCGCAGCGCCAGCGAAAGTACCGGGGCAGGGGGCTTCGGCACCGGTTCGCCATCAACTTTTCCTATCCCCGGCGGCCACATAAATTCGTTGGACGCCCCGCGCCGGCGCCTCCAAGAATGCCGCACGGGTGCGAAGTCCGGCCGTGCACCCACCGACGCCCCACAACAGCAAGAACAACGATCGGTGCATCCATGGCAAAGGACCTGACTTCCCCAGACGCCTCCGCGTCGTCCCGCAACCCTCCCTCCGCGCGCCTCCGTCTACCGGCGACACGCGCCCCCTAGCACCGCCCTCCCGTCCGCCACCGCAGCAACCCGCGACGCACCTTGCGTCGGCCCCGGCCCCCGCGCCGCCGGCGGGCGCTGCTCGCCCGCGCTCCGCCCGCCGCACCGATCGACCCATGAACCGAACAAGAACAGGAGTCCACCCGATGCGCTACGCCCCTCACGCAAGCCGATACTCCCTCTTCGCCCTGGCCGTCTCGGCGGCCCTGCTGCCCGGCGCCGGCTGGGCCGCCAACGGCGACCTCGCCGGCGCCCGCACGCCGCCCAGCGTCGCCTGTTCCTGGGACCGCGAGGCAGCGTTGTCCTACGAGGAGCGCCGGCTCGACACGCCGCTGCCGTTCAGCGGCGCCAACGTCGTCACCCATGACCAGACGCCGCTGGCCGAGCGCATCGTCAAGGGCGCCGGCTTCGACGGCTTCGAACCGGCCTTCGCCAAGCGCCTGTGCGCCGCCGACGGCCGCACCCCGGTCAGCAGCTACGCCAAGGCACTGAAGCTGGTCACCGAAGAGGGCCGCGCGCTGTGGCGCGCCGCCGTCGACCGGGCCCAGGGTCGCCGCGCCATTCCCGCCGGCGCGCTGCCGGCCAGCGATGACCGCATGCTCTACTGGACGCGCCTCTACATGACCCGCACCCTGCGCCAGTGGGCGCCATCCTTCCACCTCGGCAAGGCCCAGGCCCAGGCGCTGCAATGGCGCTTCGAACGCGCCTCGCGCGGACAGCTGGACATCGACCTGCCGCGCCGCTACGCCGCCGACGGCTCGCGCTACCGGCGGATGATCATCAGCGGCTTCGACGTCTTCACCCTGGGCACTCCCGGGACGGCGAACACCGGCCTGCGCAACGGCAACCCCTCGGGCGCCACCGCCCTTGCGCTGGACGGCCGCGAGTTCAGGCTGGCCGACGGCAGCCTGCTGCGTATCGAGGCCTACCTGTTGCCGGTCAGCTACGACCCGTTCAACCGCGGCATGCAGGAAGACACCCTGGGCCCCTGGTTCCGCCCAGGCCCGCGCCGGGTCGACGCCTCCATCACCATCAGCCAGGGCGGCGCCAACCAGTTCTGGCTGGAGGCCTGGAACGGCCGCTTCCACGGCTCCTCCGCCGGCAACGACGGCATCGTCTACTGCCCCGCCGACAGCGCTTTGCCCAACTACGTGCTTCCCCTGGGCAGCGTGACCAATCCCGGCACCGCGCCGATTTCCCTGCGGGGCTCCGGCTGCAATATCAACCCGCCGCGCCGCTGGCTCGGCTACGACAGCGCCAGCCGCTGGCGGCAGAACCTGCCGGCACAGTTCTCCAAGGCCTCGCTGCCGGTCCGCCAGTTGCTCGCCGCCGATACCTGGCGCGGCATCGAGCGGCCGCCGGGCGCTACCAGCCAGGCCGCGGAAGGCTTCGACGTCACCTGGCACACCAACTACGACTTCTTCCCCGATTGCGCCAACCCGCGCACCGAAAACGTGCCGACCAACGGGGTGATGAACGCCATGCCCGATCCCTCCCTGGTGCTCCCGCCGAACCGACGGATCTGCGCGCGCAACGGCGGTGGCGGCGACTACCTGTCCAACGAGAGCGCCTACCGCAACACGGTGCTGCGCGACGCGTTCCGCCTGGAGATTCCCGCCGGGCACATCCATGTCCCGGTGATGAACAACTACTACACCGGCGTACCGGCGAGCGGCGGCGGCGCGCGCAACGACAACGCCATCAGCGACGCCCGCTACGAGGCCTACCGCAGCGCCATCGTGGCGCAGACCCGGGCGCTGCTGGTGGGCGTCGGCAACGCCCTGGCGCAGGGGGCGCAAGCGGACTAGTCCTCGCCAGGCGCAAGGCCCTCGCGTCCTATCGCTTCGCCGCGGAGCCAAACTGCCGCCGACGTAGGCCAACGGGACGGTAGCCCGTCGCTTCAGCCTCTACTGAATCGAAAAAGGCGGCACGCGGGGAAACCTCGGACTCACGACCCGGAGCTTTCCCAGGCCCGCGCCGGAACGGTAGGGCAGAGTCAAAGAGTGGGAACGCCGATGATGGAGACAACCGCCATCGCCCGCATCACCGGGGCGGTGGCAAGGATTTCCCCTGACTTGGAGAGTTTTCCATGAGCTTCGCGCAGAATCTCCTACGCCTACGCCAGCAGAACGCCCTGACCCAACGGCAGATGGCCGAGCGATTGGGCGTCACCGTGAGCCAGTTGCGGCACTTCGAAACCAAGGGCGGGCACCCGTCGCTGGTGGTGCTGCAAACCATCGCCGGACGTTTCGCGGTGCCCCTCGACTGGCTGGTCTGCGAGCGCAGCGAGCGGCAGGCGCTACCGGAAGACCTGCGCCTGCAGTTCGAGGCCATCGGCCGCCTGCGGCTGGACGAGCGGCGCGCCATCCGGGCGTTGCTCGACGACCTGATCCGCCAGTACATGGCCAAGCGCAACGCAGCGGCCAAGCCCCTCCCGGCGGCTTGCGCCGAGGCCACGGAGACGTCCCCGTAGCCCTGGCGCACGGCTCAGTCGCTGCCGTACCTCGGCGAGCGCGGGCCGTACAACAGTCCGCCCGGCTGGCCGGCCGAGAGCAGGCGCGCACTGGTCATCCCGGCGATCGGATAACCGGCGTCCTCCACCGAACTGTTGATGATCTGCTTGACCGCCGCGGTGATCAGCATGCCCACCAGGCCGCCGTTGTTGCCGCCGTTGCCTTCCTCGCTGGAGGCGGTCGCCGAGCCGGTCCACAGGGTGGTGCCGGATCGCAGGTCGACCAGCTTGGCGCTGGCGGTGACGATGGTCGCGCTGCTGATCACCATGTAGCGCGTGCCGTAGTCGCTCACCGTGACGTACAGCGCCGCGTCGGCGCCATAGATCTCGCGCAGCTTGGCCGGGGACACCTGGTGCACGTCGCCGGCGCTGGTCAGGCCGTTCTGGCGGAAGGTCTCGTCGGCCAGCGCCACCGGCACCACGTAGTAGCCGGCCTCGGCCAGCGGGAAGGTGACCTGCGAGAGCATGCTGTAGGTCGCCTTCACGTCGGGCGACTCGTTCAGCGGCGGCAGGACCAGGATCGAGCGCGGCTTGGCCTGCTTGAACGCCGAGTAATCGACGCTCTTGGTCGGCGCGCAGCCGCCGAGCAGGGCCAGCAGGGTGAAACCGGCCACCAGGCCGGACAGTCGGGCGAGTTTCAACGGGCACCTCCACGGGCGTTGTTCAGGAGGAAGTCCATGTAGGTCGCCGACTCGGGAAACAGCGCCTTCTCGGTCTCGAACTCGCGGACCATCTGGTCGTCCTTGCCGATGCTGGAATAGAGCAGCCCCAGCTGGGCGTGGTAGCCCGGCGGCACCGCGCCGTTCTTCGCCCGGATCTTCTCGAGGTCGGCTTCCAGCGCCTGCGCCTGGGCCTCCTTGGATTCACCCTTGAAGTATTCGTGGACCTGGGCCTGGTAGCCCTCCCACTGGTACAGCGTCTTCGGTCCGCTGCACCCGGCCAGCGCCATGCTCCCCAGCAGCGCCGCCGTCCATGTGATCGTCTTGCTCATGTGTGCCGTGATTCCCTGGTTTCTGGTGGATTATTGGTTCTGTGGCTTCCAGGCGCCGCTATCGACCGCGTTGACCAACTTGTTCACCGCCTCGCGCATGGCCAGGTCGAGAACCTTGCCGTTGAGGGTCGAGTCGTAGCTGGCGGTGCCGCCGAAGCCGATCACCTCGCGGTTGGACAGGGCGTACTCGCCAGCGCCCTGGGTCGAATAGACGACCTCCGAGGTAGAGATGTTGACGATGTTCAGCGCCACCTTGGCGTAGGCGATCTGCGACTTGCCGCGGCCGAGGATGCCGAACAGCTGGCGGTCGCCGACTTCCTTGCGGCCGAACTCGGTGACGTCGCCGGTCACCACGTAGTCGGCACCCTTCAGGCGCTGGGCCTGGCCCTTGATCGCCGCTTCCTGCTGGATCTCGCTCATGTTGTCGCGGTCCAGCACGTTGAAGCGATTGGTCTGCTGCAGGTGGGTGATGAGAATGGTCTTGGCCTGGCCGCCGAGGCGGTCGACGCCATCGGAAAAGATCCCGCGCATGTAGCTGGAGCGGTTGTCGAACTTGCCTACCGCAATCGGCGAACGCACGCCGCTGTAGGGTCGGTTGACGCTCTCGACCTGCTGAACCGGCAACGCGGTGGAGGTCTCGGTGGCGCAGCCCGCCAGGCCGGCCAGGGTGGCGACGGCGAGGAGCGGCAGTAGTGCTTTGTTGGCGCTGTGACTCATGGGGTTCTCCTGGAAAAAAACGCTATCGACGCGGAGCGGCTTCTAGCCGACCCGTGTGCGGAAAAGAGGGCGTAGTGAAAATCGAGGAAGGCCAGGCGGCACGGCGGCGCGCCAAGGCGAGGGGCGAAATGGGATGGCCACGTTTTCTTTCCTTGAAATACGAATGCGTCGATCAACCGGCGCTCCCGGCCGGCCTTGGAAATCCGAAAGAATCGTGCGGGAAGCGATGCACGAACCGTATGAGCCATCAATAGGCCATCTCGGTGGGCGGCAAAGTTACCACAGTTATTCCGATCGTTTCGTTATGCAGGAAGCATACTCGGAGAATTCTGACTGCGTCTCGTTCGCAGGAGCGAGGTGGGACGCCGGGCACCGGTGTCCGCCACCCACCGGTGGCAGCCAGGCAGGCATCCTTGCCGCCCATTGCGCCCGACGCTGTACGGCGCAAACGAAAACGGACACCCCTTGGGAGTGTCCGTCTCTGCCGTCGACCGGTCAGGCCAGGTCGAGGCCGCGCATTCTCAGGCGCAGGTCCTGTTCCTGGGGCTTGCCTGAACGATCCGTCCCGGTTGCCAGGTCCAGGGCATCGAGCAGTCCCTCGCCGTGGCCGCTCCGTTCCCCCAGCGTGGCCTCTTCGAGCACCCGACGGGTCACACCCTGCCCATCCTTGGCGCTGAGCAGTACGCGCATGTCGGTCCCCTTGTCGTAGAGGATCTCCTGCTCATCGCCCTCGATCGATATCTCGCTGACATCGATCCCGGATCTGCCGAACAGGGTGGTTATCGTGCCCTGGCCCGCGAAGCTCCTGGCAACGCCGGGGTCCCGGGAGGTGGAGAGATAGCCGGCGTCGTGGCCGACCTGGCCCTCTTTCACCGCCTCGAAGGCATCCCTGCCCTGGGTGCCGCGGAAGGTCTTCACGACCTGTTCAGCCGGTCCGCTCTTTTCGAACGCGGCAGACATGCCCCGGTCGATCAACGCCTGGCCCGCATCCAGCTCCCGTCCCTGACGCAGGGACCGATTCAGGTGCTGGTACTCGCCGTTGGTATAGAGACCGAGCGCCATCACCTCGGCATCGCTGTACGGCCCGTCCGGGTGTTCGCCGAGGTACTGCTCCGCCTCCAGCCCGAAGTGCTCCACCAGGCCATCCGCCAGCGCCTTGTCGACAGGCTCGCCCTTTACCTCGCTCTCTACCGCGTGGCGCAACAGGGCGACCTTGTCCATTACCGCATGCAGTTGGACGGCGATTTCGCGCAGTTGCTCCGGGCTTGCGCTGAGTACATGCTGGCTGGCGGCACCGCCCGCGGTCCCCCACTGTTGCAGCGCGATCCCCCCAACGCTCTGTTCGAGCAGGCGGGCAGCCTGGGTACGGGAAGCCTCGATCCGGCTGCCATCGCGAATCCCGACCAGGGCGGTGGCCAGCGAGCGCAGGGCGCCGTCGCCGCTGGCCAGGCGCGTGTGATCCTTCGCCAGTCTCTCCGCTGTCAAAGTCGCCAGCTCGCTCGCCTTGCCAAGTCCGCCCAAGGTCAGGGGCAGTGCCTTTTGCAGCATCATCTGCTTGATCTCGGCGGCAGAGAGACTGGCGGCAGGCGGCGCGTCCTGACGGGAGAGCGGCGCCTGGGTGGCGGCGTGGGCACGGCTCCCCAGCAGTTTGCCCAGCCACTCGATGATCGCCACGAAGGGACGCGCGAGGGCGGCCCCCAGGCGGGAGAGCAGGCCCTCGCCCTTCGGTGCTTCCTGGCGCTGGGCCAGTTGTTGCGCCTCCCGGGGAGTGGCCACCTGGCGGGCCTCGACCTGTCCCAGGCGCCCGGCCACGGCCTGGCTCAACTCAGCCACGAAAGACGGGTTCTGCTGAGATGATTGAATATGCATGATGATTGACGTCTCCTGATGTTTCCCCGCCAGTCTAGGAACGAGGCGCCCCTCCGCCTATCAGGATTGGCCGTGGTTTTTTTACTGTTGGCGGCCGTCGGAGCACGCGGAAAGAGAACCGTCAGCGGCCGAAAAACAGCGGACTTTCCCTACGCCAGCTCCCGTGCGCCTACACCGGGGCGGAGAACCCGATGGATACCGGCGGCAGCGCCGGCCTCATGGCGGACGGCGTACCGCCGTGCGGGCGCCTCGGGGTCGTCTGCTGCTATGGTGCGCACAGGCACGTCGCCATCCTCTCTCCCGGCGAATGGAATCGAGCATGACGCTTTCCCTGGATCTGTTGTTGAGCCTGTGCACGGCCCTGGCCATCGGCCTCCTGATCGGCGCCGAGCGCGGCTGGCAGGAGCGCGACCACGAAGATGCGCGGCAGATCGCCGGAATCCGCACCTTCAGCCTGGCCGGCCTGCTCGGCGGCTTCGCCACCCTGCTCGCGGGCGAACTGGGCAGCGCAGTCTGGGTAGCCTTGCTGCTGGCCCTCGCGGCGCTGGCCGTGGCCGGCTACGTGAGCGATGTCAGGCGTGGCGGCGACCAGGGCATGACCACCGAGATCGCCCTGCTGATGACCTTCCTCCTCGGCAGCCTCGCCCTCACCGAACAGCGCCTGCTGGCTGCCGCCGGCGGCATCGTGCTGACCCTGCTGCTGAGCCTCAAGGACAAGCTCCACGCCCTGCTGAAGCGCCTGACCGCCGAGGAGCTATCGGGCACCCTCAAGCTGCTGTTCATTTCCGTGGTCCTGCTGCCGGTGCTGCCCAACCAGGGCTATGGTCCCTGGGCGTTCTTCAATCCCTACCTGACCTGGTGGATGGTGGTGCTGATCGCCGCCCTCGGTTTCTCCGCCTACCTGGCCATCCGCCTGATCGGCTCGCGCAAGGGCCTGTTGCTGACCGCGGTGCTCGGCGGCCTGGTGTCCTCCACGGTGATGACCCTGACCCTGGCGCGCCTGCGCGAGCGCATGCCCGACGCCCTGTTGGCGTGCGCCCTGCTGGCGACCTCGGCGCTGATGTTCCCGCGCATCCTCGTCGAGATCGGCGCGATCCACCCGGCCTTGCTGAAGGAGCTGGCCCTGCCATTCGCCGCCACCACCCTCGTCTACCTTGGCGGCACGCTGTTCCACGCCCTGCGCGGCGGCCGCGCCAGCCAGGAGGCGCCCGACGAGCCAGGCCTGCGCAACCCCTTCGAACTGCTCCCGGCCATGCGTTTCGCCGCCCTGCTGAGCGCGATCCTGCTGTTGGTGGAGGTCGGCCGGCGGCTGTTCGGCGACGCCGGTATCTATGCGGTCGCGTTGCTCTCCGGCCTCGCCGACGTCGACGCGATCACCCTGTCCCTGGCCCGCGCGGCGCAGGGCGAACTCGATCCAGGCGTGGCCAGCCGCGGCATCGCCCTTGCCGCCCTGAGCAACAGCCTGGTCAAGGCCGGCCTGGTCGTGCTGGTGGGCGGCAAGCGGCTGGCCCTGCAAACGCTACCCTTCAGCCTGGCGGGGCTGCTGGTAGGAGCGCTGCTGATCCTGTTGTGAGGCGCCGGGGAAACCCCGGAGCGCCGCTGGACGAACGCGACGGCAACCGCCTGGCGCCCCGCATCAACCTGCGCGGCTACTGGCTGCAACGGCCGGGTTTCGAGGACCGGACCAGGACCCGGGTGAGGCAGGGCGGCCTGGCGATCACGGCGGAGCGAGGGGAGGGGACGCCTCCGCGCTGGACTGAGGCGTCTCTGCGAGGTCGGAGACAAGGCGGTGGCTGGCTGAGCCAATCGCCCTTTGCGGCGTGAAGAGCGCCTGGAACTAGCGGCACTCACCCCGCGCGGTCGCATCGACCACCCGGCCCGAGGCGTCGGCAAAGAATTCGTAGATGCAGGTGTAATAGCCGCTCTGGTTGGCCGTGCCGGTCTTCTGGTTCAGGACCGAGCTGTTGGGCGTATTGCCATGGCCCTGCTCGTAGTAGGTGTAGTCGTAGTCGTGGCTATAGTTCTCGTACTCCTTCCACACGTACTTCTGCCTGGCGGCATCCCCCGTCACGCGTTCCGGCTCGCCGAAGCGCTTGATCACGTCCTGGATTGGCAAGCCGATCCAGGATTGCGCATCGCTACGCGCGCGACTGCCATAGGCCTCCATGACGCACCCCGACACGCTGATCGCAAGGGCCGCCAGGGCGGTGAGTCTCAGAGCCAGTACCGGCATATGTGCTTCTCCTTCCATGGCGGCCTGCCTACGCGGCATCCCGCTCCCTTTGCGCGGGTCGGTGTGCTGCGAATGGTAGGGGGCCGGGGCCCGCCCGTTCAACGGGAGACGGCGGTTTCCGGTGTACTAGTACATTGGGGCGCTGTGCGACGGAGCAGTAGAAAGGAGGGCCGGCAAGCCGCCAGGAGCAGATGGATATGGGTGGCCATCAGGCAAAATGCGTAGACCTTGATACCGAAGGCATCCTCGAGGTCTTGAGGGTCGGAGAGGTAGCGTTGGTAGTCCTCGTCCTCGGCGAATACCACTTGCCGATTGTGTCCCCGCTGGACCACGTGAAGCGGATAATTCGGTAAAACCACTCGCCCTTGCCTAGGCATCGCGGAGCCTCCTTACGGCGTCTGCGCTGGAGCCTCCTTGCTTAGAAAATTAGAGCAGGGAAAATAGATCTGTCCCCTTTGTTCTCTATCCCGGGCGAGAACCGGGGGGCTTCAAACGTCTGGAATCTCAATGTGAAATGACTTCGCATAAATATACCAAAGCACCCAGCCCGGCCCCGGCTGAACTTCGAGAACCCCCTCTAACAAATACTCTCTGGAAAGAGCATCAATACAAGAACGGGAACCAAACTCTTGAATCACTTTATTTCCAGCAGACTCTTCTCGACCATCTGTATATTCATTAGTTATCCTTTTTGAAAAGTGAGCGCCTTCAAAAACAAACCAGCAACCACCAACAAACTCATGCATAGCGTATTGACTGTCGGCTTTGCTTGAGAAAAAGGGACAGATTTATTTTTACTACTCTAGTTTCGGCGACTGCGCCCACGCCGAACCCAAAGCGAATAACTCGCTAAACCATGCGCCCTTACCTAGGCATGTCGCCCCCTTGACGGAGCCTGCGCTGGAGCCTCCGTGTTCAGAAGTTAGGATAGGGAAAATAAAAACTCTTCCTTTATGTTAATAATTAGAAATAAGTTTATCTACGTACTCTTTACGGTATAAACCCAAATCAGCCTGCTCCATCATAAACTCTCTACTAACGAACTCGCCAAAATCAAAATTCGAATATACAGATCTCGTTTCATCCAACATAACCAAAACCCCTATCTCTTCTAAAACCTCTTCATACAGAACCCATGAGACCATATCTGAAAAAGCTACTATTCTACCTACCTCTCCAACTAAAACATGCTCTTCATATAAAGAAAACAGCCTATTCTCTATCTCAGTAAAATTAACTTCAAGCAGATCAACCTCATAAACCGAGGAGATCTCAAATTTATTTTTTTGGGCTACCAAAAAGCAGAAAAATATTTTTTTCGCACCACAATTAACGCTAACAAAAAATAACAATTTTAAAATACTCAAACTATATAGAGCCGATCTCTCAACAAAAAATGCCATCCCTTTCTTTACCTTAACAACATTATCTGGAAGCTTCTTTGAAAAGTCCATCAAACCACATAAAACATGCTGACAGGAACTATTCATATTACACCCCTAAGGATTTTCAAAACGAATCTTTACAGCAATATTTTTCTTATTATTTCCACCTATCTTTAGTTCCGCAGAAGGTAGCCCCGTAGTTTTTGATCTTGAGTAGAACGTGTATGTTTTATCTCCTTTAAATTAGAGTAGGGAAAATAAATCTGTCCCCTTTATGCTCTGCAGCCCATAACTTGACCAGGGATAGGCCGCCACATCGTCCACCATCCGCGCCCGAATAGGGTTCAGTTCGATGTACCGGCAACACGCCAGTTATAGCGACTTTCCCACAACGTTCCGGAACGGCCCTCCAAGCGATTCCGATATCGTGTCGTGCGCGCCGCCAGCGTTTTCATCAGTTGCGCCAAGCCAGACAGCGAATCACCAGGCGCCAAGAGCAGATGGACATGGTTGGTCATCAGGCAAAATGCGTAGACCTTGATACCAAAGGCATCCTTGAGGTCCCGTAGATCGGAGAGGTAACGCTGGTAGTCCTCGTCCTCGGCGAATACCACTTGCCGATTGTGTCCCCGCTGGACCACGTGAAGCGGATAATTCGGTAAAACCACTCGCCCTTGCCTAGGCATCGCGGAGCCTCCTTACGGCGTCTGCGCTGGAGCCTCCCTGCTTAGAAAATTAGAGTAGGGAAAATAAATCTGTCCCCTTTATGCTTATGAAATTTTAAATTAACTTTAGATCTCGAAGCTTTCTCTCCGTTATAAACTCCAAACCGCCGACTTCTACTTTTGAGCCGTCCGAGTATTGCGAGTGCCCACACACATTGCATTGATAAGCCACTAGGTTATTATACTTCCCTATAAAGACATGCATCCCTTCAGAATTACAATTAGGACATTTTTTATCAACCTCTACAGTTATCAAAGCCTCAATAACATCTCTTAAAAATTGCGCAATATAGTCCACATCCTTAGCCTGATATTTGAAAGTAAATTTCTTAAAATTCTCTAACTCGGATGATGAAAAATTTGAAAAGTTAACAGGCATCTCCTCTCCACTTAGACCCAGGAACTCCTCAAACCCATAAACAGCAAATGAGCCAGACAGGAAAAATTTTCTATTCCTTTTTATCCAATTTAGAATTAAATCAAGAACTTCTTTTGGAGAAGCCTCAGCGCTCAGCAGTCTTACAGCTGATTGAAAGTCAGTCCATACACGTATTGGAAGATAGCTCAATTAATCCACCGCCTTGATTGGGAAGGTTGTGATCAAATTACCAGCTCTGTCAGTAAGTATTTTTAATACCGAGGTGGGCACTCCTCCATCCTTTAAATTGGTAGTGCCAATTACTTTACCTACATCAACGGTCCTCACGAATTGCCCATCAGGCAATGCCATAACTGGTGACTTAACAACAGGGCTGCTCTGAAGTACATCCTTCAGTTCACTCGGAGTGATAGTGAACACAGAAAAAAGGGGACAGATTTATTTTCCCTGCTCTAATCTCGGCCGCCCTTGCCCACGCCGCTCTATTCTCACCCCGGCTACCCGCTCGATCTCGTCCACGAACCGTTGATTGCCCGTCAGTTGTCCACGCTGAACCGCCTCGCGAATCAGCCTCAATTCCTCGGCCGGTATCGCCTCTTTCATGAACGTTACGTATCGCCGATATCTCTCTTCGGCCGTCTGACCTAGCTCAATGAAGCAGGGATCCATATCCAACCAGTTTGGCTCCTTCAACCAATCCGCCCGCAGCCCATAACTTGACCAGGGATAGGCCGCCACATCGTCCACCATCCGCGCCCGAACAGGGTTCAGTTCGATGTACCGGCAACACGCCAGCAGGTAGGCATCGCTCTGTACGACACTCGATTTATAGCGACTTTCCCACAACGTTCCGGAACGGCCCTCCAAGCGATTCCGATATCGTGTCGTGCGCGCCGCCAGCGTTTTCATCAGTTGCGCCAAGCCAGACAGCGAATCACCAGGCGCCAAGAGCAGATGGACATGGTTGGTCATCAGGCAAAATGCGTAGACCTTGATACCAAAGGCATCCTTGAGGTCCCGTAGATCGGAGAGGTAACGCTGGTAGTCCTCGTCCTCGGCGAATACCACTTGCCGATTGTGTCCCCGCTGGACCACGTGAAGCGGATAATTCGGTAAAACCACTCGCCCTTGCCTAGGCATCGCGGAGCCTCCTTACGGCGTCTGCACTGGAGCCTCCCTGCTTAGAAAATTAGAGTAGGGAAAATAAATCTGTCCCCTTTATGCTGTTGGCGCAAGATCAACAAACTCTTGCCGTTCGACTAAATGTTTCTGGAACGCGTGGCCATTCGCAACCTCCTCAGACAGGAGCTGAGAATTAAGCCTGCCTTGATTGATAGCACTTTCTGCGCCGGAGCTACCTTTTGCCCCAACTAAATATCAAAAGACTCTCTGCGACGGTATACAACCCTACCCACCTCCGAAAGCCCCGGAAGGCGTTCACGCCCCACGATCAACTCAGACCTGCATCTCAAACTAGAGCCCTGATATGCCGTATATTGGCAAACAACATCCTCAATCTCCTCAACGTCCTCTTCGTTGCTCTCTTCAAGATAAAATCTCAATACCCACTCATCGCCATCCCATAACAATGCAATCATTCTAAAATTGGCAGATATCGCACCTACCAACGCTTGAATTAGCATTAACACTTGAAAATTCCATTCTTCCAACGTTGGCTGGCTACTCATTTGGGACTCCAGTTTGGATTTGTAGGGACAATACTTGGACTCTTTGTGCCCTTGATAATAAATACATTGGTTGCCTGATCAGTTATACCAACACCGAGATTAACGTTAGTTCCAGTAACGCCCTCAAACTTGACTACTGGGAATCCCTGAGCATTTCTCCCTAGGATTTTCACTTGGCCGGTATGGTAGGCATCAAGCACTTTTTGAGCATCAGAGACACTGTTTAAGAAACCACCGCCTCCCCGTGCCTCAAGCTGCTGTGTTCCAGCAATATGGCGAAGCTGCTTCTGGCTTATCTTGGTAGAGACATCAGGGAAATCTTTCAGTGTAAGTATTCCTTTCGGACCATCCGTAACGACGCCCTTGCCTGCCCCTGCCAACCCTCCATCAATGGCCAGCCCAACCTCAACTCCCAATGCAGTCGAACTCGCGGCGTTGTCCCGCACCACGCTGGCACCCTGGCCTTGCATGGTGTGCAAGGCATCCAGATAGCCTTTCATACGGATGTCTTCAGGTAACGAGGCAACCGAGTTCCAAGCGTTCTGGATATCCCGCTCCGCACAGCTTGAACAGGTTAGCGCACCCTGATCTTGCCCAGCAGCCGTGGACACGGGTTTAAGCACACATCCTGGCCTCGAAGGCCTCTGGGCTGATGTGCCCCAGCGTGCTGTGTCGCCGCTGGCGGTTGTAATCGGTTTCGACGTATTCAAACACGGTTTCACGCATCTGGGCGCGGCTCGTGAAGCGCTCGCCGTGGATGCACTCGACCTTCAGGCTGTGGAAGAAGCTCTCTGCACAGGCATTGTCGTAGCAGTTGCCTTTGGCGCTCATGCTGCATCGCAAGTGATGGGCGCGGATCAGCTCCTGGTAAGCCGCTGAGCAGTACTGGCTGCCGCGGTCGCTATGCACGATCACGTCATTAGGCTGCCTACGTCGCCACAGCGCCATGTGCAAGGCATCGCAAACCAAGTCGGCCGTCATGCGTTCGTTCATGGCCCAGCCGATCACCATCCGTGAATACAGATCGATGACCACTGCCAGATACAGCCAGCCTTCCTCCGTATACAGGTAGGTGATGTCACCCACCCATTTCTGATTTGGCGCAGATGCCTTGAAATCCTGCTTGAGCAAGTTCTCTGCCACTGGCAGGGAGTGCTGAGAATTGGTCGTGGCCTTGAACTTCTTGGCGGCCTTGGCACGCAGTCCTTGCCGTTGCATCGAGGCGGCTACCGTCTTGCGATTGCAGGGTAGGCCGGCTTCCCGCAGGTCGTGGCAAAGCCGTGGAGCCCCGCTGCGGCCCTTGCGTGCGCTGTATGCCTGAGCGACCTGCCGATCCAGTTCGGCTCTTCGCCGCTGGCGCATTGACGGCCTGCGAGAGCACCAAGCGTAGTAACCGCTGCGGGCAACGCCCAACACGCGACACATGGCCTGGATCGAGAAATGCGCGGTATGAGTCCTCATGAAGGCGTACTTCACTTGAGGCTCTTGGCAAAGTACGCGGCGGCCTTTTTTACGATGGCCAGCTCCTCGGCGTGCTCGGCCAACAGCCGCTTGAGTCGGGCATTCTCGTCGGCCAGCGACTGCTCGCGCTCGCTGCCGGACTGAGTCTGGTGCTTCTTGCTCCGCCAGCCGTAGAGCTGGGAAGCATGCAGGCCGAGCTGTTCGGCAGCCTTGCTGACGCCAATGCGCTCGGCCAAAGCCAGCGCTTCGTCCTTGTAGGCTTGGGAATGGCGGGTGCGGGTCTGTTTCATTGGGGTTGCTTGTCTTGCCATGATTCACCTCGTTGCAGTTTATCGCTTAACGGGGTGTCCACTGGGACTGGGCAAGATCACCCATCAACCACAAGGCAGTTTTTGAAGGCGCGCTGACGATCCCTTCCAGTGCCAGCCCAAAGCCCGCTTGGCTACCTTCACCTTTGGCATTCAGCACTTCCGCACGGTTCGCGGGGTCCCTCGTATAGCTCGCGGGATTCGCTAGGGCTATGTTTTCCAGAACGCTGGTCAGGGCCTCCTTGTTCTTGAATAGCGCCGTCAGCCCCACCCGCTCGTTGTAGTAGTCAGCCTGGGTCACCTGGAAGAGATTGCTGTCCGGGCCTGTGCCCAGCTCCGTACGCAGATACTGAGCAGCCCGGGCAGCGTTGATGTCTGTGCCGGCCAAGGCCTGGTTCCAGCCATTGTCCACCATCATGGCGGCCGTGCTGAGAAGCTCTTTGCGGGCGGTGTCCTCGCTCAGCCCATTTTCCTGGGCATAACGTTTGACGCGCTCCACATCCGATGCGAATTTGATTTCATCTGGGTGTAGCTGCCGGTTGTACGCCGTCCCGCTTTTGGCGATCTCGGCGCCCAGACTCACATCGCCATTGACCGCACTTGCCGCGGCTACGCCAACGAGTTGCGAGGCCATCAGTTCGAGGTTTTGATCGCCACCTACCATTTTCCCAAGGAGGTTGATCATGGCCTCGTTGGCACCAGCGGCCGCCGCTCCAGTCTTGAAGTCACTGCCGGAGGCTTCGGCCAGCAGACCTCCCATCAGGGCGTGAGCCATGATTTTCGGCGGGCTGCCATCAGGGTATTTGACCGAGTCGCCAATGAAATTGAAACCTACCGCCATTCCCAGGTTGCGCGCCTGACCTGCCATGGCATTACCGAGGTTGTCGATGTAGCTGCCGCCATAGGCGGCCTGCTGCATGACCGATTGAGCAAAGCCTTGGGCAATGCTGTAGGCAGCAAATCCACCGATTCCCTCAACTGTGCTGAGCTTGAATCCTTTGGTGACTTTGTTGATGTTGTCACTGGATACGCCGAATGCCTTGTCCAACTGCGGGCTGACGAGATAAGCCGTGGCCGCTGCGATGGCGTACCCTTTCAGACTGTCAGCGCTGGTGGCCTGTTGCAGCCCCTTGCCAAGGTCACCGCCATTGTTGATGGTGCCAATGGCGAGGTTGCTGGCCATTGCGCCATACACCGGGCCGAGGTAAGCAGCTGCAACGATGGCAATGGCCAGTGACGGCGCAGCCCCCAACCCCGAGTTGCTGTACTTCCAGCTATCGTGCACCTCCTGCACCATGCGCCAGTCCACATCCCCGCGCTGCTCGGCCTCCTTCAGCCACGCCAGTTGCGGATCCGCCTGCACCATCGCGTCGATGGTCTGGCTCACGGTCTTCTGGTCGATATGCTTGAGGTCGATCTTCAGCCCTTCCACGGCCTTGATCGCCAGATTCCCCTGGGCCACGATCTGGCTCTGGCGCACGGTTTCGTCGGTCTGGCCCTTGCCCTTCGACGACTGCCACGCCAGGTCGCCCTTGCTCTTCTCGTGGCTTTCCTGGTGCAGGTCCTTCACCGCCTCGAAGGTCACCGCGCCGCCGCTGACGATGGCCAGGTCGTTGCCCGATTCCAGCTTCGCGCCCTGGTAGGTCTGGTCGCCGCCGCTGAGCAGGGTGAGGTTGCCGCCGCTGCTGATCTGGCTGCCCACCGCCTTGACGTCGGTGACTTCGTCGCGCCGGGTTTCCTTGCGGCCGAAGTCGCCTTTCTTCTTCTTGTCGTACAGGTAGTAGTTGCTGTCGTTGGCGGCCAGCAGTTCCAGCTTGTCGCCGGCCACCAGGTAGGCCTCGTCGCCGGCGCTGGCCTGGCTCGCGATCAGGCGCAGGTCCTGTCCGGCATTGATCGCCAGGTCGCCCCCGGCATCCACGCGGGTGCCTTGCTGGGCGACCTTGTCTTCCTGGTAGGTGACCTTCCTGGTCTTGCTGTAGGCATGCTCCTCGTTCGCCGCCGCCGCCAGGGTCACGTCGCGCCCGGCGGAGAGGGCGATGTCGCGGCGCGCTTCGAGGGCGCTGGCCACTGCGCTGAGGTCGCGCCCGGCGCTGACGTTCAGGTCCCGCCCGGCACTGACTTCGGCGCCGAGCTGGGTCACGCTCTGTAGCCGCGACGTGTTCCAGCGGGTCTGGCCCTGGCGGTCCTCGACGGCGGCGACGGTGACGTCGCGTCCGGCGTCGAGGCTGAGGTCGCCGCGGCTCTGCAGCACCCCGCCGAGGTTGGCGATGTCGCGTCCGGCCTGGACGTTCAGGCTGTTCGCCGCCTCCACCCGCGCGGCGCTGTCGGCGAAGCTGCGCTCCCAGGTGCGGCCGTCGAGCGCGCTGTCGTAGCGGGTCACGCTGCGTTCGTTGATCACGTCGCCGGTCAGCGCGGTGAGGCTCACGTCGCGCCCGGCGATGACCCCGCCCTGGCGGTTGCGGATCGAGTCGCCGGCGAGCAGGTCGAGGCGCTTGCCGGCCTCGATCAGGCCGCTGTTGTCGAGGTTGTCGGCTGTCGCCGAGAGGTCGTTCCGCGCGCGCAGGGTGCCGACGTTATGCAGGTCGCCGCCGCTCACCAGCTTCACGTCGCGGCCCTGGATCAGCGCACCGTTGGGTGCCAGCCGACCCTCCGCCTGGGCCAGGTAGACCACCGGCGCGAGGACCTTCTCGCCGTTCACCTCGACCTCTTCCAACCACACGATGTCGTGGGTCAGCGCCGCCATCTGCTCCGCGCTCAGGCCCACACCCAGTTGCAGGTGCAGTTGGTCCTTGTGGGGCGAGTCGGAAACAGGCAACGCATGCGTTGCCCCGGCGAGCGACCCGCCAGGGATAACGGGGCCGGGGGTTCAGGACTCTGCGGATGTGGCGACAGTGAGGTCTTGCACGGTGCTCTTCTTCTAAATCGAAAATGTAAATTGTTAAAGAGCAAGGAATTACTGAACGGGGAAAACCTACCTGCCTTTTAGCTTTAGAGTAGCAAAAATAAATCTGTCTCCTTCATCTCATTACAGAGACTCAATCGGCTTGAATAAATCTCTTCCAACCTAATAAGGCTCTCTCAAAATCATCAAGCGCAATAGCGGCGGAGCAATCCTCATCATACAAGGAGTATATTCTTGCCATTCCATTTCTCAACTCAACACCCCAGCTATCACGACTCCAGTCAGAACATTCAATAGCACCACGCCTTATCTGATTGACCCTAGACAAGCCTTCATCTAACCAAGCTATGGAGCTTTCATATTTCTGCCCCCCATGATCGACAAATAAACATGCTAATAGGTCTATGCCATCATCACTTAAAACATCAGATTGGCAGCTAGGCTCTTTATTCTCACCTTCCCCAGTCCAAAAATATCTAATCTTCATTTAACCCTTTCACCTATAATTTCGGATAAACCGTAGTCTTAGGACTAAGATAACCTTCGACCCTTACGCCACTTGGCGTAGTTCCATTCCACTTATTTCCTGTGACTGTCCTATTTTGGAAAGCAGCATCAACCTCTACCTTTATCCTATCTGCAGTCCAAGATTTTGGAAACATCGTAGATACTCCGCCATTGTTTGTCTTTGGCAAGTAACTTCCCGGATTTGCTGGGTCTGCCACTTCAATTTTAGCGCTATACACACCTTGAGCGTTCGGCACCGACTCGGTTCCAGGAATAACGCGTACATCTCCCGTAACAGTTGAGTGCCCGCCCACCACATTTCCGTTTGGTTTTACTTCCGCTCGAATAATGTGGCCATCAAAGTCAATCGTGAAAAAAAGGGGACGAAAAAAAGGGGACAGATTTATTTTCCCTACTCTAATCTCGGCCGCCCTTGCCCATGCCGCTCTATTCTCACCCCGGCTACCCGTTCGATCTCGTCCACGAACCGTTGATTTCCCGTCAGTTGTCCACGCTGAACCGCCTCGCGAATTAGCCTCAATTCCTCGGCCGGTATCGCCTCTTTCACGAACGTTACGTATCGCCGATATCGCTCTTCGGCCGTCTGACCTAGCTCAATGAAGCAGGGATCCATATCCAACCAGTTTGGCTCCTTCAACCAATCCGCCCGCAGCCCATAACTTGACCAGGGATAGGCCGCCACATCGTCCACCATCCGCGCCCGAACAGGGTTCAGTTCGATGTACCGGCAACACGCCAGCAGGTAGGCATCGCTCTGTACGACACTCGATTTATAGCGACTTTCCCACAACGTTCCGGAACGGCCCTCCAAGCGATTCCGATATCGTGTCGTGCGCGCCGCCAGCGTTTTCATCAGTTGCGCCAAGCCAGACAGCGAATCACCAGGCGCCAAGAGCAGATGGACATGGTTGGTCATCAGGCAAAATGCGTAGACCTTGATACCAAAGGCATCCTTGAGGTCCCGTAGATCGGAGAGGTAACGCTGGTAGTCCTCGTCCTCGGCGAATACCACTTGCCGATTGTGTCCCCGCTGGACCACGTGAAGCGGATAATTCGGTAAAACCACTCGCCCTTGCCTAGGCATCGCGGAGCCTCCTTACGGCGTCTGCGCTGGAGCCTCCCTGCTTAGAAAATTAGAGTAGGGAAAATAAATCTGTCCCCTTTATGGTAAAGGAGGAAGCCTACCTGCCTTTTAGACTTAGAGTAGTAAAAATAAATCTTTTCTTTTTGGCTTACCCCCCTTTGGGATCCTTTACCCCTTATGGTCATAGTGATTCGTCATCCAAAGGTTTCCTGACGTTTTTTAAAAATACCCGCTTTATCGCTCCATATTTAAAAAAGTTCTCTTTGGCATTGTTCAGACTTATCCCGTTAGCACCACCATCATAATCAGGGTCTTTATTCTGAGCAATGTCATCTTCCCAGTAACACACGGGACATATTTCATAAGTTCCGCACGGCTCCTCATCAAAAGTTAAGTATCCACAGCACGGGCAAGGATATCTCACTGGGCTCTCCTTACTGCCTATTCCAATAGTTAATGCCGTCCTGAAAAAAAGGGGACAGATTTATTTTTACTACTCTAATTTCGGCGACTGCGCCCACTCTGAAACGCTCAAAGCAAATAATTCGCTAAACCATGCGCCCTTACCTAGGCATCGCGAATTTCCTTTACGGCATCTGCGCTGGAGCCTCCATGCTCAGAAAATTTAGAGTAGAGAAAATAAATCTGTCCCTTTCATTCGGTGCAAAAAGACGCGGGCCGTAGGTGCGTCAACACCTACGGCCCGCTAACCACAAGCAGCTAAGAAGGAGCTGACCATGGCTAAGGCCGATCATAGGGCAGTCACGCCCAGAACTGAACGTTTTGCCACCGTCGCCGCCGATTCAATAGCCCCGGGAGTGCCGGGGCTATTTTTATTGAAAACAACACTACTTACCGTAGTTGAATGCAATACCAAATTTCATTTCATCAACGTGTAATTTAATTACACATCCAGACCACCCCCCCTCTCCAGCGGTCAAATTGTTGGCTGAAAAATAATCGCGCAATTGGACCAGCAACTCTGTCAAATCCCCTACAGCACGCCCATCCGGATCAAACCAGTTCAACTCACCAGACTGATCAACATAGTCAAACTCATACTTCCCTCCATCGCCCTCTGAGAAAAGCTCCGCCCGAACTATTATTTCCCTAGCATCCGCTGGGCCAGCATCGACTAAAAGCTGTCCAATTTTCTGATATAACTCTTGATCGCCCATCAAATACCACCCGGTGAGTTTTTGAAATCGACAATGACAGGGCGACCACCATCAATAGAGTATCTGACAGTAAATCTATCAGGACGCACAGATGAGCCAGAATAGACAGGCTCAATTTTCACACTGACCATCTGCCCTTGCTTGAGCGCAGATGACCAAGTGTTCTCCATGGACTTCCAGGCACCTTTATTCAAGTTCCCATTCATGGGAAGCAGGTTCAGCTTCTCACCTGGCCCATTGAAGATACTTGCAATCAGATGGCCACCTTCATCGCCACTAACCCCGCATTTACCAGCAATGCACTGCTGATAAGTATTCCGGTCACTCTTCGTCAGCGAGAGGTTGGACTCAACCTTCTCAACACGCCCAAGACTATCTGTCTGATAGGTCTTGTTCCCGTCCACTTTATAAATCGTGTTCGGCTCTGGTTTGTTGAGTTCCTTAGTCCATGACCCTTTGCTGCCAGAGCTAACTTCTACTTCACGCAGCGCCGTTCCAGTTCCTTTTGGCCCTTGCGGAGCCGGCAGCTTACCCAGTCCCTCGACCAAATCAGCAGCCTCGGATACTTTACCTTCCTTGTAAAGTGCCTTCGCCTTGGCCAGGATCTTCGCAGCGCCATCCCCAATGCCCGGCACCAAGCCTATTCCGGCCATCGTATAGTCGAAGGGGTCTTGCGCTTCGACAAACGCCTTGCCATCGCCATAACCTGGGATGAAGTCAGAACCCAAGCTGGCCATCGCCTCGGCCAGCCGCTTGGAATCAGCTGCCGTTATCGGGTCGTTGATCTGGTAGATGCTGCGCAGCTCGCCCTCAATGGTGTATGCCATCAGTTGCGGGTTCTGCATGGCTTGCCGGTACTGCTCTTGTGCTTCTGGAGTCCAACTGGCCTGTTTCAAACTCTGGGCAGATTCCCAAGCCTCTTTACGCAGCGCTGTACATGTCGTGCTACTACCGTCCGAAGAACAGGCCGTAAGTAGTGCCAGATCGCGACTCCGGTCGAGTTGGTTTAATTCATCGACGCGGCCACAAGCGGTTGAGTCTCCGCCGTTACATGCCTTCTTGGCCTCGAAGCGTTCCTGGTTTTCTTCGTGGTTTAGGTAGTTGTATTGGACAGAATTCCTCGCCGCCCAACTCCCCGTTTCAAGCTCCTTGTAACTGGCACCGGGGTCCTTCGCGACTACCCCGACCAGCCCCGTCAGTTGCGAGGCCATGGCCAGCATCGCCTCGCGATTTTCCGGCGAGTAGCTGCTGACCAGTTTGTCCAGGTCCTTCACCAGTGCTTCGTTGAGTCCTGCACCAATCGCTCCAGCAGCGAAGCTGTCGCCACGCGCTTGGGCGGCCAAGCCCCCCATCAGCGCATGCATCACCACCATTTGCGCGCTTCCGGTTTCCAGCTTGTGGGTCTTGCCGAAGTCACCAATGGCGTTGAAGCCGGCGGCAGCAAAGGTATTGTAGAGACTGTCCTTGAGGGCATCGCCGAAGCTGCCACCCTGTCCCATAGCCTTACCCAAGGCCGTGCTGGTGAGGTTCTGCATCGCCTGGTTGGCGGCGAAGCGACTGGCACCGCTGACGGTACTCAGGTCCACCGTGACCTTGCTGGTATCGACGTTGGTCTTGGTGTCCAGCACCTTGTCGAAGTACTCGGTGGTCAAGTAAGCCGTGGCCGCCGCGATGGCGTAGCTCTTGAGAGCACTGGAGCTGGTGGCGTGTTGCAGCCCTTTGCCAAGGTCGCCACCGTTATTGATGGTGCCAACGGCAAGATTGCTGGCCATAGGGCCATACACCGGGCCGAGGTAAGCAGCCGCAACGATGGCAATGGCCAGTGACGGCGCAGCCCCCAGCCCCGAGTTGCTGTACTTCCAGCTATCGTGCACCTCCTGCACCCTGCGCCAGTCCACATCCCCGCGCTGCTCGGCCTCCTTCAGCCACGCCAGTTGCGGATCCGCCTGCACCATCGCATCGATGGTCTGGCTCACGGTCTTCTGGTCGATATGCTTGAGGTCGATCTTCAGCCCTTCCACGGCCTTGATCGCCAGATTCCCCTGGGCCACGATCTGGGTCTGGCGCACGGTTTCGTCGGTCTGGCCCTTGCCCTTCGACGACTGCCACGCCAGGTCGCCCTTGCTCTTCTCGTGGCTCTCCTGGTGCAGGTCCTTCACCGCCTCGAAGGTCACCGCGCCGCCGCTGACGATGGCCAGGTCGTTGCCCGATTCCAGCTTCGCGCCCTGGTAGGTCTGGTCGCCGCCGCTGAGCAGAGTGAGGTCGCCGCCGCTGCTGATCTGGCTGCCCACCGCCTTGACGTCGGTGACTTCGTCGCGCCGGGTTTCCTTGCGGCCGAAGTCGCCTTTCTTCTTCTTGTCGTACAGGTAGTAGTTGCTGTCGTTGGCGGCCAGCAGTTCCAGCTTGTCGCCGGCCACCAGGTAGGCCTCGTCGCCGGCGCTGGCCTGGCTCGCGATCAGGCGCAGGTCCTGTCCGGCATTGATCGCCAGGTCGCCCCCGGCATCCACGCGGGTGCCTTGCTGGGCGACCTTGTCTTCCTGGTAGGTGACCTTCCTGGTCTTGCTGTAGGCATGCTCCTCGTTCGCCGCCGCCGCCAGGGTCACGTCGCGCCCGGCGGAGAGGGCGATGTCGCGGCGCGCTTCGAGGGCGCTGGCCACTGCGCTGAGGTCGCGCCCGGCGCTGACGTTCAGGTCCCGCCCGGCACTGACTTCGGCGCCGAGCTGGGTCACGCTCTGTAGCCGCGACGTGTTCCAGCGGGTCTGGCCCTGGCGGTCCTCGACGGCGGCGACGGTGACGTCGCGTCCGGCGTCGAGGCTGAGGTCGCCGCGGCTCTGCAGCACCCCACCGAGGTTGGCGATGTCGCGTCCGGCCTGGACGTTCAGGCTGTTCGCCGCCTCCACCCGCGCGGCGCTGTCGGCGAAGCTGCGCTCCCAGGTGCGGCCGTCGAGCGCGCTGTCGTAGCGGGTCACGCTGCGTTCGTTGATCACGTCGCCGGTCAGCGCGGTGAGGCTCACGTCGCGCCCAGCGATGACCCCGCCCTGGCGGTTGCGGATCGAGTCGCCGGCGAGCAGGTCGAGGCGCTTGCCGGCCTCGATCAGGCCGCTGTTGTCGAGGTTGTCGGCTGTCGCCGAGAGGTCGTTCCGCGCGCGCAGGGTGCCGACATTATGCAGGTCGCCGCCGCTCACCAGCTTCACGTCGCGGCCCTGGATCAGCGCACCGTTGGGTGCCAGCCGACCCTCCGCCTGGGCCAGGTAGACCACCGGCGCGAGGACCTTCTCGCCGTTCACCTCGACCTCTTCCAGCCAGACGATGTCGTGGGTCAGCGCCGCCATCTGCTCCGCGCTCAAACCTACGCCCAGTTGCAGCTGGAGCTTGTCCTTGTAAGCGATGGCGTTGTCCATCAGGTAGCGGAACAGTGCCTCGTCGCTGCTCAGCCCGTCGATGTAGCGCTGGCCGGTGCGCGCCACCACCGCGTCGCGGATCAGCCGCTGCTCGTAGAGACCGTCGCCGAGACGCTTCTTGCTATCGTCCGGGTTCATGCCCAGGCCGCTGAGCAAGTAGTCCGAGTTGAGGAACTGCTTCAGCTCGGTGAGCGCCGGGTTGGTCTCGATCAGGTACTTGTGGCTGGCGCTCGGCGTGGCGTTGCCGGGCACGCCCTGGACCCGGGCGACGCCCGGCAGGCTACCGCCGAGCGTGCTGCCGCCCTGACCCTGGACGTTGGCCGCGCCAGCCAGGCCGTCGACTCGCACGCCCTGGCCCTGCCAGGTACCGGCGACGTTGCCGGCGCCTTGCTGGCCGACCGAGACGCCGCTGCCGCCCTGGGTGCGGTCGGCGCCGGCGCCGAGCGCGGCGCTGCCATTGCCGTCCTCGGCGAAGCGCGAGCTGAGACGGAACAGGCCGTTGTCGCCCTGGGGCAGGCTGAAGCCGGGCAGGGTGACCGGGTTGACCTGGCGCCGCGCCAGGTCGGGCGGCAGTTGCGAGGTCAGCGGCACGACCACCGAAACCCCGCTGCCGCCCACCGCGCTGTCGCCCACCTGGCGGCCGCTGCCGACGAAGGTGTAGCCGGGGCGGGTGACGCCGTTGTCGATGCGCGTGCTGGCATTGACCGTGACGTCGCCGGCGGCCTGGATCACCGCTGCGTAGGACTGGTCGCCACTGCTGATCGGGGTCGGCCCCTTGCTCGGGAATTCGTACTCGAAGGACCAGTCGCTGAGGATCGCGTTGAGCGCGGCGGGGATCTCGCCCGCGCGCGCCGGGTCGAAGTTGGCGCTCTGGTACCAGTAGAGGTTGGTGAAGTTGCGCGACTTCTGGTCGATGCCGCCGATATCGCCGCCGCGAGCGGTACGCAGCACGCGGATGGTTTCCAGCTCGCCGGTTTCCAGGCCCTGGTTGTCGAGGACTTCGAGGTTGGCGGTGAGGTTGCCGCCGCTGCCGATCAGACTGGAAAGGTTGTTCAGGGTGCCGCCGTCGATGGCGAAGTCGCCTCCGGCCAGCAGTTGCCCCATGGCGCTGCTGGCGGTGACCTCGGTCTTGTCGCGCTGGGTGATGGTCCAGATGGCGTTGCGCTTGCCGCTGCAGTCGCCCGCGTTGACGCCTTCGATGCAGGCGGTCTGCTCCATCTTCGCGGTGTACAGGCCCGACTTGCTTTCCAGCACGGCGCGACGGTTCTCGATCAGGCTGGCACGCAGGCTGAAGTCCTTGCCGCTCTCGATCACCCCGGAAAGGTTGCGCAGGCTGGCGGCACGGTTGCCGGCATCGTCGCGGGCGATATCCAGCCTGCCGAGGCTGTACACATCCCCGTAGAGGTTGGTGATGTCGCCGGCGCGCAGGGTCATGTCGGCGCCACTGAACAGCAACCCGCGCTCGTTGAGCAGGGCGGGCGCGTTCAATCGCAGGTTGCCGCCGCCGCCCAGGGTGCCGTAGTTGTTCAGGCTCGCGGCGCTGGCCACGAGGTCGCCGGCGGCGGTGATCCGCCCACGGTTGACCAGCAGGTTGCCGGCGCCGAGCGTGACATTGGCGCCGCCGGCGAGGCTGGCGGCGTTGCCGAGGTCGAGGCTGGCGGCGTTCAGGGCGAAGTCGCCGAGGCTGGTGGCGCGGCCGTTGCCACGGTAGCCGCCGCTCAGGTCGAGGCGGAAGCTGCCGTCGCTGGCCAGCAGGCCGTCGTTGCTCCAGTCGCCGCCGCGGCCAGTGAAGGACTGCACCGCCAGCAGCTTGCCCTCGGCCGTCTGGCGGAAGGTGCCGATGTCCAGGTTCAGGCGTCCGGCTTGCAGCACGCTGCTGTTGGTCCATTCGCTGGCGCGGATGTCCAGCAGGCCATTGGTGGTCAGTTCGCCGCCGGCGCGGATCACCTGCCCGGAATCCAGGCCGAAGGTGCCGTTGCCGGTGTGGAGGATGCGCCCGCCGGCGTTGGCCAGGCTGCCCAGTTGCAGGTCGAGGTCCTGGTTGGCGCTTTCCAGCACGCCGTAGGCGTTGTTCAGGTCGCCAGCGACCAGCCGCGTGCTGCCGCTGCGGCCGAGGGCGCGCAGGCTGCCGCCGCTGTTGTCGATCGCGGCGGCGCGCAGGTGCAGCTCGCTTTCGCTTTCCAACTGGCCGAAGCGGTTGGCCAGCGCGCCGGCCAGGCTGAAGTCGATGCGCCCGGCGCCGACCTTGCCGCCCTGGCCCGCCGCCGCGCCCTGATTGAGGAAGCGCTGGCCGTCGAGGCTGAGCAGGCCGCTGGCGTAGAGGCCGCCGCCCTGGTTGTCGAAGTCGGCGGTGACGATGCGGTTGTCGCCGCCCAGCGCCGAGAGATGGCCCTGCTGGTTGCGTACGCCTTGCCCGGCGCGAATCTCCAGCGACTGCGCCTGGGTGACGCCGGCGCTGTTGTCGAACAGCCCGGTGACCAGCTTCAGCCAACCCTTGGCGCTGTTGAGCACGCCGCCGGCGCCGTTGTCGAGGCTGCCGCTCTGCAGGTCGAGGTTGCCGGCCCGGCTGTCCAGGCGGCCGCCCTGGTTGTCCAGCGCGCCGCCGATACGCAGCCGGTTGTCGCCCTGGGCCTGGAGCGTGCCCTGGCGGTTGTCCAGGCTGCCGGCCTGCACCTCGAGGGCGCCGGCCTGGCTGAAGATCAGCCCGTCCTGCTGGTTGCGCAGGGCGCCGCCGCCCAGGCGCAGGCTCATGTCGGCCTGGCTGGCGAGGGTGCCGGAGGCGCTGTTGTCGAGGCTGCCGGCGCTGATCTCCAGCAGCCCCTGGCTGACCAGCTTGCCGCCGCGGTTGTCGACGCTGGCGCTGCGCAGCAGCAGGTCGCCGCCGCTGGCCAGGCGCGCCGCGCCGGCGTTGACCAGGGCGCCGCCGAGGATGGCGTCGAGCCGGCCCTGGCTGATCAACTGGCCGTCGCTGTTATCCAGGCTGGCGCCCTTGAGCAGCAGGCTGCCGCCGTTGATCCGGCCGCCGGCGTTGTTCAGCAGCGTATCGTCGCGCTCGAAGCTCAGCGCGCGCTGCGCCGAGACCAGGCCGCCCTGGCCGTTGTCCAGCTTCCCGGCGATGCTCAGGGTCACGTCGCTTTCGCCGGAGACAATGCCCTGGGCGTTATCCAGGCTGGCGGCGTCGATCCGTTGCGCGCCCTTGCTGACCAGGGCGCCCTGGCCGTGGTTGTCCAGCGCGCCGCCGAGGCTGATGGCCAGCTCGCCGTCCTTGCTCGAAAGGGTGCCGCCGGCGCTGTTGTCCAGGCTCCCGCCTGTCACCGTCAGGCCCTGCCATCCGGAGAGCAGGCCGGCGCCGGCGTTGCCCAGCGCGTCGGCGTCCAGGCGCAGTTTCCCGGCGCTGATGATGCGCCCCTGCTGGCCGTTGTCGATGCGCCTGGCCAGCAGCTCGAAGCCCTGCTGGCTGGAAATCTCGCCGCCCTGGCGGTTGTCGAGGACGTTCAGCCGCTCGATGCTCAGCGGGCCGCGGGCACTGATCAGGCCGCCCTGGTTATCCAGGTCGCCGCCTCGCAGGTCGAGACTGACGCCGCGCTCGCCGATCAGCCGGCCCTGGCGTTGCACCAGGCGCTCGACCGTCAGGCGCAGGTCGCCCCGGGCGGAGATTTCGCCGCCGTCGGCGGAATCGACGCGCCCTGCCGTCAGTTCCAGTTCGCCGTCGCTGGTGAGCAGGCCGCCACGGTTGTCCAGGTTGGCGGCGCTCAGGCGCAGCGACTGCTTGCCACTGAGGGCGCCGCCACGGTTGTCGAGGTCGGCGCTGCTGACGTCCAGCACGCCCTGGCTGATCAGTTGGCCACCCTCGGCGTTGTCCAGCGCACCAGTGACGACGCTCAGGCCGGCGTTGCCAGAGAGCAGGCCCTTGCCGCTGTTGTCCAGCGAGGCGCTGGCGAGCGTCAGGCGGGCGCCGGAGACGGTGCCTTCGGCGTGGTTGTCCAGCGCGCCATCGACGCGCAGGTCGATGCCGGCGCGGCTGGCCAGGGTGCCCTTGGCGCTGTTGTCCAGGCGAGCGGCCGCGATGTCCAGGCCGGCGGCGCCGGAGATCACCCCGGCCAGGCTGTTGTCCAGGGCCTGGGCGATGCGCAGGGTCAGGCTGTCGGCGCCGATCAGGCGCCCGCCGCGGTTGTCCAGGCTGGCGGCGGCGAGGGTGAAGGCGCGGTCGCTGGAAATTTCCCCGCCGGCGCCGTTGTCCACCGCGCCGAGCTGGCGCAGCAGCAGCGCGCCGGGCGTGGCGATCAGGCCGCCGTCGCGGTTGACCAGCGTGCCGCCATTGAGGTCGAGGGTGACGCCGGTTTCGCTGACCAGAACGCCGCCTCCGCGCTGGTCGAGGCCTTTCAGGTTGGCGTCGAGCAGGCCCTTGGCGCTGATCCGGCCCTGCTGGCCGTTGTCCAACCGGGCGGCCACCAGGGTGATGCCGGCGTTGCTGCCGATGCCGCCGTTGCGGCTGTTGTCCAGCACGCCGGTGCGGATATCCACCGCGCCCTTGGCGCTGATCACGCCGGAACGGCTGTTGTCGAGGCTGGCGCCCTTCAGCGTCACGCCGGCATCGCTGAGCAGCCTGCCGCCCTGGTTGTCCAGCGCGGCCTGGCTGGTCAGCGCCAGCGCACCGGCGCTGGAGAAGGTTCCGCCACGGTTGTCCAGGCGCGCGGCGCGCGCCGTCAGGCTGCCTTCGCTGACCAGCGCGCCGCCCTGGTTGTCCAGCACGCCGCCGAGGCTCACGCTCAGGCTGTTCTGGCTGTCGAGCCGACCGCCGTCGCCGTTGAACAGTTCGCCGCCGTCCAGGCTCAGGCCGTCGCGTCCGGCCAGCACCCCCTTGGCCTGGTTCAGCAGGCGCTGCACGGTGAGGCGCAGGCCGCTGTCGCCGATGACCTTGCCGCCGCGGTTGTCCAGTTGCTCGCGGGCGTTCACGGCGACCTTCGAGGTGCTGGAAATCTCGCCGGCGCGGTTGTCGACCTGCCGCGCCTCGATAGCGATGCCGCCATTCGCGGCGATCAGCCCGGACTGGCTGTTGTCGAGCGTGTCGGCCGCGACCTTCAGGGTCTTTTCGCTGACCAGTTCGCCACCTTGCTGGGCCAGGCTGCCAAGCGTCGCCTGCAGGTCGCCCTTGGCGGCGATACGCCCTCCGGCGTTGCCGACGGCGTTCGCTGCGAGGTCCAGGCGGCCATCGCTGAGCAGCTTGCCACCCTGGTCGTTGCGCAGGCTGGCGACCTCCACGCGCACGCCAGCCTTGCCGCTGGCGCTGCCGCCGTCGCGGTTGTCGAAGGCGCCTCCCGTGGCGCTCAGGCCGGCGTCGGCCACCAGCACGCCGCCACGGTTGTCCAGGCTGGCGCCGTGGACGTTCAACTCGCTGCGGCTCGACAGCAGGCCGCCGGCGCGGTTGTCCAGTTGCCCCACCGTCACGCGCTGCGCGCCCTGGCTGAGCAGGTTGCCTTCATCGCGGTTGTCCAGCAGGCCGCCGAGGCTGACCTCCAGGCCGCCCCGGCTGCTCAGCGTGCCCTTGCCGCTGTTGTCCAGGCTGCGCGCCCGCAGGTCGAGGCGGTTGGCTGCGGAGAACAAGCCGAGGCGGTTGTCGATGGCACCGCTGGCGACCACCAGCAGGTCGTCGCCGATCAGCTTGCCGCCGCGATTGTCGAGGCTGCCGACGCGAGCCTCGACGCGCTTGCCGGAGACTTCGCCGTCCCCCCGGTTGACCAGCGCCTGGGCGCTGACGCGGGTGGACTGCTGGCTGCCGAGCAGGCCTTGCTGGCCGTTGTCGAGCGTCGCCGCGCCGACCTCCAGGTCGTTCAGGCCGATCACCTGGCCGCCACGGTTGTCGAGATCGCCACGGGTCTTGACCACGGCGCGGTCCCGGCTCTGCAACAGGCCGTCCTGGCGGTTGTCCAGGCTGCTCGCCTCGACCCGCAGTTCGCCCTCGGCGAGCAGCTTGCCGCCACGGTTGTCCAGGTGCCCGGCGTCGACCCGGACGGTCGCCCCCTTCAGGCTGCCGCCCTGGTTGTCCAGCGCCTGGCTCGCCTTCGCTTCCAGCGCGCGGCTGGCCACCAGGCTGCCGGCGTTGCGCAGGGTGCCGCTGCGCAGCTCGAGGTCGCCGCGCGCGTTGCGCCGCTCGTCTGGCTCGACGCCGGCTTCGATCACCCCGGCGTTGTCGATATGCGCCGCCTCCAGCGCGATGCGTTCGCGCGCCGCCAGGCTCTGCCGGTTGACCAGTTCCTCCGCGCTGCGGATCTCGGCGCTGCCACCGGCGTAGGTCTTGCCGTTCAGCTCCACGGCCTGGGCCGCGATCTTCAGGTCGCCCTGGCTGGAGGCCTGGGCCAGGCTCAGCTTGCCGCTGGCGTCGATGCGGATGTCGCCGCCGCTGGCGGCCATGTCGCCGGCCAGCTTCACCCCCACGCCCTGCTCGGTGCCGACCAGGCGGATCGCCCCGGCGTACATCCCGCCCAGCGCCGAGCTGTCGATCGCCAGCTGTGGCTTCTCGCTGCCATCGGCGGCGCGCGGCGTGGCCTGCAGGCTGTCGGCCTGGACGTCGTTGCGGCCGGTGACGATGTTGAGGTTCTTCGCGTAGAGCTTGGCGTTGAGCTTGGCGCTGCGGGTGATCAGGTCGAACTGTTCGAGGTTGCCGACGTTCAGTTCGGCGCCTTCGACGACGATGTCGCCGCCGTCCACCTGGAAGCGCTCCAGGCGCTGGCCGTCCATGATCGGCTTGCCGGTGGTGAGGGTCGCGCGCGGCGTGTTGATGAAGCCGCAGCCCTGGCAGGTGATGCCGTGCGGGTTGGCGACGATCACCCGCGCCGACTGCCCGGCCACCTCGGTGTAGCCGGCCAGGGTGCTGCGGTTGCCGCCGGTGACCTGGTTGAGGATCACCTGCGCCGCCTGGCCCTTGAGGTTGGGGTTGCCGAGGATGATCCCGCCGAGCTGGGTACCCTGGGTCTTGCCGGTAGCGTTGTTGAGGATCAGCCCGTTGGCGCCGACGTTGTAGTCGCGGAAATGGTTGTTCGACAGCCCAGCGCCGTTGGGCGTGGCGATATTGACGATGGGCACGCCGTTGCCCGCCTGGCCCAGGCCGGTGTTGCCGCCGGCGGCCTTGTCCAGCGCCAGCCCCGCCGCCGCGGCGACGATCGGGTTGAGGAACAGGATGCCGGCCAGGGACAGGGCGATGCACTGGTTCAGCGGGCTGCGGATGTCCATATCGTTACTCCTTGGCGGGTAGGGGCCCGGCGAGGTTAAGCAAGGTTTTCCAAGGAAAGGGCCTCGATGCAGGTAGGCGCTTTCCTAAAGCGTTCAGGAGGTCGCCGCGTATTCAGAAGAACGCGTCGACCCGGAAATAGATCGGGTGCTCGCGCCGCTCGATGGCGCTGGGCCGCTCCAGCGAGCGGGCGAAGCCGACGCTGGCGGCGAAATAGCGGCCCCGGGCATCCAGTTCGATGGCGTTGCCGCTCATGCGCCCGCTGGCGCCGTCGTTGTAGCGGTCGTGGCGGATCACGCCGACGTCGTAGGCGAAGGCCACGCCGTATTCCTGCAGCCAGGGCCGCAGCGGCGCCCATTCCACCGCGCGCCGCCAGCGCAACTGGTTGCGCCAGTAGCCGCCGCTGTCGCCGGTCAGGGTCTGGTCCTTGAAGCCGCGCACCGAGCTGTTGCCGCCGAGGCTGATGCGCTGCGGGCTGAACAGCACGTCCTCGCTCCTCTGCCCGGTGGCCAGGCTGTCGAAGCTGAAGCGCTCGCCCCATAGCTGGAACGGCTGCAGGTAGCTGAGGGTCAGGCTGTACTTGTCGTAGCGCGCATTCGGATCGCCCGCCTGCGGGTGGCCGCGACCCTGCGCGCCAAGGGCGCCGATGCCCTGCTGCCAGCCGAGGTCGAGGTTGACGAAACCGCTGCCGATCCGCCGGCCATGGTTGAAGCCGAGCTGGGTCTCGGTGATCCGCGTGCTCTGGTCTTCCAGGCGGGTGTCTTCGACATAGTTGTTGGTGCGCTGGTGGCTGAGCCCCAGGCTCATGGCGGTCTTGCTCACACCGTCGCGGTGCAGCACGCGTTCGGCGCGGAACTGGTGGCTGCGGCTGTCGCCATCGAGCTTGAAGGGGAAGCCGCTGGCCTCGTTGCGCGTGCGGTAGTCGCTCTGGCTGTAGCCGTAGGTGAAAGTCCACCAGCCCCAGGGCAGGCTGTAGAACAGGCTCTGGCTGTCGGAATGGCGCCAGCGGTCGGTCACCGCGTCGCGGTTGGCGCGCAGGTTGAGCTGGTCGGCCAGGCCCAGCGGGCTGTCCCAGTCCAGGCCCAGGCCCATCTGCTGCTCGCCGGTGCTGACGTCGCCGTCGTTGTTGCGCGTGGCGGAGACCCGCCAGGGCTTGTCGCGCTCGCCCTTGAGACGCACCCGACTGCCGCCGACCTCGCTGCCGGGCACCAGCTCCAGTTGCGCCTGGCGCGACGGCAGGCGGCTCAACTGGTCGACCAGTTGCTCCAGTTCGCGCAGGTCGAGCAGCTCGCCGGTCCTGCCCGGAAAGCTCATCGCCAGTTCGCGCGGGCTGGCCAGCGCGGAGCTGTCCAGGCCCTCCAGGCGGCCTTCGACGACGATGATACGCAGGGTCCCGGAGGCCAGGTCCTGCTGTGGCAGGTAGGCGCGGGTGGTAACGTAGCCGCGATCCAGGTAATGGTCGGTGACGGCCTTGAGCAGCGCATTGAGCTGGCCGACGCCCAGGCAGCGCCCCTGGTAGGGCGCCAGCAACTGGCGACGCGCGCTTTCGTCGAGGTGCCCGGCGCCTTCCAGCTCGATGCGGCGGATCTCGAAGCAGCGCTCGTCGTCGCCGGAGGCATCCGCAGCGGCGGGCGCTCCCTTGCCGGGCAGTTGCTGGAGTTCCTCCAGGCGCTTGCGCTGTTCGTCCAGCAGGCGCTGCTGGCGGTCGCGGATCAGGTCGCGGTCGCCGGGGGAGGTGAAGGGGGCGGCGCTGGCCATGAGCGGCAGGCACAGGAAGATAAAGGCCAGGCGATGGAGAGCCACGATTTCATTCCTTGAAATACAGAAAGGCGCGATGTTGGCCCAGCGGCTACAGCGGGTAAGCAGGAATATTCCGAAATCCGTCTTCCATGAGTCGGACAATCCGGAATTAAGGCACAAGGCCATCTGGGCGTGCCGAAAAACCTAACACAGACTTTTGGATTAATCCGTTAGATGGCACGCTTTCTCGACGAACTGCAACAAGACCCATCGTTGGCAGGGTACTCATCGCGGCAAAAAAGAAAGGGCCGGCTCCCATGGGAAAGCCGGCCCCGGATACTGCTCGTCGCAGGCGCTGCATCAGCCGCGCTGGTAGACGATTTCCTTGGTGCCGCCGTCGCAGGTGCCGACTACCTTCTTGTCGGTGACGCTGCCCTTGTCGACGATTTCCAGGGTGTAGGCAGGAACGCCGTTGGCCTTGATCTTCGCATCGATCTCGGCTTTCAGTTCCTCACAGGGCTTGGCGGCGAATGCGCTGCCCGCCACGGCAAACAGGCCGACTGCCAACATCAACTTCTTCATGAACACATTCCCTCGTTGCATGGATGAAGACCCGAACGGGTCAGGCTTGCCAAATGCGGCAAGGTTGAGACGAGCGCGCCGCCCATGGAGGCACGCCGCCCTCATAGCCTGTGCATGATCCGGCGAAGCGGAAAGACACGGCGGCCTTTCCAGGGCGCAGGCGATCGTGGACAGGTTTCCAGGGTGCCATCAGCTATTGGCGATACGGAACCCTACTTTCAGGGTCACCTGATAATGGCCGACGGCGCCGTTCTCGATGTGCCCGCGGGTATCCACCACCTCGAACCATTCCAGATGCTGGATGCTCTTCGCCGCTTCGGCGAGGGCGTTGTTGATGGCGTCCTCGATGCTGGTCTTGGACGAGCCGACCAGTTCGATCTTCTTGTAGGTGTGGTGATTGGACATGAACTCTCTCCCCGGACGATGCCTGGTTCTTCGCGCCCGACGGGCGCCTCTGTTCAATGGACACTAGCCGAGCCGGAAAAGTGCAGCAAATCGCCAGCGCTCAGCCTGCCAACTGCTCCCGCAACCATTGCGCCAGGCGCCCGGCACGCGGATCGTGCAGGCGCGCCGGTACCCACAGGGCCAGGCGCGCATCGGTCTCGATGAAGCCCCAGG
This sequence comes from Pseudomonas sp. KBN12P06040, assembly GCF_037574965.1. NCBI lineage: Bacteria > Pseudomonadati > Pseudomonadota > Gammaproteobacteria > Pseudomonadales > Pseudomonadaceae > Pseudomonas > Pseudomonas sp. KBN12P06040. The sequence goes on along the minus strand of NZ_JBBELS010000001.1, from coordinate 75,058 downwards.
GCGCCGCCAGGCGGCCCGCGGCGAGATCGTCGCGGACCAGCGCCTCCGGGGCGATGGCCACGCCGAGGCCCGCCACCGCCGCTTCCAGCAGGTAGTAGAGATGCTCGAACCCCTGGCCATAGCGCAGCGCCTCCGCCGCCAGCCCCTGGCTCGCGGCCCAGGCCGGCCAGGCCTGGGGTCGCGAGGCGGTATGCAGCAGCGGCTCCTGCAACAGCCGCGCGGCGGGCGCCTGGGCCAGGCCGGTTTCCTGCGCCAGGCGCGGGCTGACCACCGGGCCCATGCGCTCGGGCGCCAGTTCGAAGACCTGCATGTCCGCCGGCCAGGGCGGCTCGGCGAACCAGAGCATGGCGTCCAGGCCGGGACGACGCGGATCGAACTCGCCCTCGCTGGTGGACAGTTGCAGGCGCAGGTCGGGGAGGGCACGGTTGAGCCGGTCCAGCCGCGGGATGAACCAGCGCGCCAGCAGGCTGCCGGGTACGCCGAGGACGAACGGGGCCTCGGCGGTCTGCCGGCGCAGCTCGGCACAGACGCCACGCAGTCGCTCGAACGCATCGCCGCAGGCGTCACGCAGGCGAACGCCGGAATCGGTGAGTTTTACGCCGCGCCCATCCTTGCCGAACAGGGCCACCCCGAGATCGTCCTCGAGCAACCGCACCTGCCGGCTCACGGCGCCATGGGTAACGTGCAGTTCCTCGGCCGCCAGGCTGATGCTGTGCAACCGGGCAGCGGCTTCGAAAGCGCGCAGGGCATTCAGGGAGGGCAGGTCGCGGCTCATGGCTATTCGTGAGTTTTCCTGACAGGTTGCCGCAATCTTATCGGTTTCTTTTACCCGGCGGGGGGATTAGATTCTGCCCATACGTCATTTCCTGGAGCCCTCCATGACTTCCTATCGCAACGGCCCCGACGCCAAGGGCCTGTTCGGCCGCTTCGGCGGCCAGTACGTCGCCGAGACCCTGATGCCGCTGATCCTCGACCTCGCCCGCGAGTACGAGAAGGCCAAGGACGACCCGGCGTTCCAGGAGGAACTGGCCTACTTCCAGCGCGACTACGTCGGTCGACCGAGCCCGCTGTACTTCGCCGAGCGCCTGACCGAGCACTGCGGCGGGGCGAAGATCTACCTCAAGCGCGAGGAGCTGAACCATACCGGCGCGCACAAGATCAACAACTGCATCGGCCAGATCCTCCTGGCCCGGCGCATGGGCAAGAAACGCATCATCGCCGAGACCGGCGCCGGCATGCACGGCGTGGCCACCGCCACCGTCGCCGCGCGCTTCGGCCTGCAGTGCGTGATCTACATGGGCACCACCGACATCGACCGGCAGCAGGCCAACGTCTTCCGCATGAAGCTGCTGGGCGCCGAGGTGATCCCGGTGACCGCCGGCACCGGTACCCTGAAGGACGCCATGAACGAGGCGCTGCGCGACTGGGTGACCAACGTCGACAGCACCTTCTACCTGATCGGCACGGTCGCCGGCCCGCATCCGTACCCGGCGATGGTCCGCGACTTCCAGGCGGTGATCGGCAAGGAAACCCGCGAGCAACTGGCCGAGAAGGAAGGGCGCCTGCCCGATTCGCTGGTCGCCTGCATCGGCGGCGGCTCCAACGCCATGGGCCTGTTCCACCCGTTCCTCGACGACGCCGGGGTGCAGATCGTCGGCGTGGAAGCCGCCGGCCACGGCATCGACACCGGCAAGCACGCGGCCAGCCTGAACGGCGGGGTTCCCGGCGTGCTGCACGGCAACCGCACCTTCCTGCTGCAGGACGCGGATGGCCAGATCATCGACGCACACTCCATCTCCGCCGGCCTCGACTATCCCGGCATCGGCCCGGAACACGCCTGGCTGCACGACACCGGCCGCGTCGAGTACACCTCGATCACCGACGACGAAGCCCTGGAGGCCTTCCACACCTGCTGCCGCCTCGAAGGCATCATCCCGGCACTGGAAAGCTCCCATGCCCTGGCCGAGGTCTTCAAGCGTGCGCCCAGCCTGCCCAAGGAGCACATCATGGTGGTGAACCTGTCCGGTCGCGGCGACAAGGACATGCAGACCGTCATGCACCACATGCAACAGGAGTCGAAAGCATGAGCCGCCTGCAGACCCGCTTCGCCCAGCTCAAGCAGGAAAACCGCGCCGCCCTGGTGACCTTCGTCACCGCCGGCGACCCGGACTACGCGTCTTCCCTGGAAATCCTCAAAGGCCTGCCGGCGGCCGGAGCCGACGTGATCGAACTGGGCATGCCGTTCACCGATCCGATGGCGGACGGCCCGGCCATCCAGTTGGCCAACATCCGCGCCCTCGACGGCGGCCAGACCCTGGCCAGGACGTTGCAGATGGTCCGCGAATTCCGCAGCGGCGACAGCGAGACGCCCCTGGTGCTGATGGGCTACTTCAACCCGATCCACCACTACGGCGTCGAACGCTTCATCGCCGAGGCGAAGGAGGTGGGAGTGGACGGCCTGATCGTGGTCGACCTGCCGCCGGAGCACAACGAAGACCTCTGCCACCCGGCCCAGGCCGCCGGCCTCGACTTCATCCGCCTGACCACCCCGACCACCGGCGACCAGCGCCTGCCAACGGTGCTAGAAGGCAGTTCCGGGTTCGTCTACTACGTGTCGGTGGCCGGCGTCACCGGCGCCAACGCGGCGACCCTGGAACACGTCGAGGAAGCGGTGGCGCGCCTGCGCCGGCATACCGACCTGCCGATCGGTATCGGCTTCGGCATCCGCAGCGCCGAACACGCCGCCGCGGTCGCGCGGTTGGCCGACGGCGTGGTGGTCGGCTCGGCGCTGATCGACCGGATCGCCAAGGCCCGCGACAATGCCCAGGCGGTCAAGGATGTCCTCGCCCTGTGCGGCGAGCTGGCCGAAGGCGTGCGCAACGCACGCTGACAGACCCTGACAGCGGCATTCGCCAGGCGCAGGCAACCCGCTGCGCCTGGCCTTGCGTTGCACGCTGCCAGAACCGTGAGGAAAAATTCACGGTCACTTTCAGAAACGTCTTATTGTCCGCCGACTCTGCCGAAGCCTTGAATAGCGCCTCACCCAAATAGCCAACGCATTCAAAGAAGGTTCGCATGAGTAAGGTGCTGATCGTCGATGATCATCCCGCTATCCGCCTGGCCGTGCGCTTGCTGTTCGAGCGCGACGGTTTCACCATCGTCGGCGAGGCCGACAACGGTGCCGAAGCCCTGCAGGTAGCCCGCAAGAAGTCTCCCGACCTGGCCATCCTGGACATCGGCATCCCCAAGATCGACGGTCTCGAAGTGATAGCCCGCCTGAAGTCCCTGAAGCTGGACACCAAGGTCCTGGTCCTGACCCGGCAGAATCCGGCGCAGTTCGCCCCGCGATGCCTGCAGGCCGGCGCCATGGGCTTCGTCAGCAAAAGGGAAAACCTCTCCGAGCTGCTGCTCGCCGCCAAGGCCGTGCTGGCCGGCTACATCCACTTCCCCACCGGGGCGTTGCGCAGCATCAACCAGCAGAGCCGCGACAACGAGGCCCGCATGCTGGAAAGCCTTTCCGACCGCGAGATGACCGTGCTGCAGTACCTGGCCAACGGCAATACCAACAAGGCCATCGCCCAGCAGCTGTTCCTCAGCGAGAAAACCGTGAGCACCTACAAGTCACGCATCATGCTGAAACTCAACGCCCATTCCCTGGCCGGCCTGATCGATTTCGCCCGCCGCCACGAGCTGATCTGAGGATCCCATGCGAACGTTCGACCTGACCGCCGCCCTGGGCGACCGCGCCAACCAACCGGAGATCAGCCGCCTGCTCGTCGCGCAGCTGATGACCAGCAACAACGAAGACACCCGCAAGCTGCGGCGCGCCCAGGAGCGCGAGCAGACCCAGGAACTCAACGAGCTGGCGCACCGCCTGGCGGGCATGGCCTCGCTGATCCACGCCCACGCCGTGGAACGCGCCTGCCACCAACTGGAGATCGCCTGCGGCGAAAGCTCCGTGCGCAAGCTCGCCGATGCCGTCGACGACCTGGTGACGGCACTGGGCGAGCTGCAATGCGAACTGCACGACTGGATGACGATGACCGCGCCTCAAGGCACGGCGAAGTCATAGCGTTGCGGGCCTTCGTCCAGGATCGACAGGTCCAGCGGGCGAATGGCTCCCATCCAGATGGCTCGGTCGCGATGGTCGAGCAGATCGTTGCCGGTGACCGGGTGGATGAACACCACCAGGTCCTGCCGATGGATAGCCAGCCAGGGCACCAGCTCGCCGAACACCTCGGGAGCGAACGCCAGCTGGCAGCTCCAGTCCGGATGCGGCCCTACCGGCCGCTCATGGACCCGCCCCATCTTCAGCGGAAAGCGCCGCGCCGCCTCTTCGCAAAGGGCGCGGGCTCGCTCGATGCTCTGCGCATCGAAATAGACGTGAGCATGGAAGCCCTGGATGCGGGGGGTGGAATACTCGTTCATCGTCACCTCTTCAAGCGCCGCCGGCCTGCAACTCGGCCTGTAGCCAGTCGACGAAACCGTCGACCAGCCGCTGGCGCCGCTTGCGCTCCGGCAATACCGCATAGTACCCGTATCGCGACAGGCAGCTCTCGCCAATGGGCCGGCAAAGCAGCCCCTGTTCGAGCAGGCCGTCGACCAGGTGGCGCCAGCCGATGGCCACGCCCTGGCCGGCGATGGCCGCCTGGATCAGCAAGGTGTAGTTGTCGAAGCTGAGCACCGCCGGAATCGGCTGCCGATCGATGGCCAACGCTTCGAACAACGCCGGCCAGTCGAACCAGCGGGCGTGCTGCGCCGGCTTCAGATGCAGCATCGGCAGGCGCGCCAGGTGCGCCTTGGCCAGCGGCAACTGCAATCCCTCGACCAGCCGCGGGCTACAGACCGGGAACACCTCCTCGCGAAACAGCCGGTGCGCTTCGCCGTGCTTGGAACGACCGTCGCCGAACAGGATCGCCACGTCGATATCGCCGCGCTGGCCGGCCAGGCCGCGCTCGCTGGTCACCAGGCTCACGTCCAGATGCGGATGGGCCTGGTGGAAGCGCGGAAGGCGCGGCATCAGCCAGTAGGCGGCGAAGGCGTAGTCGGTGGCCACCTGGAGCACCTCGTGGCGCTGGCGCGCGCCCAGCGCGGCGATGCCGGCATCGATCGTCTCGAGGCCGGCGGCCACGTGGCGGAGCAGGAGCTGGCCGGCGTCGGTGAGCACGATGCCTCGATGGACGCGCTGGAACAGAGGGGTCGCCAGCTCCTTCTCCAGGCGTTTGATCTGCTGGCTGACCGCAGGCTGGGTGGTCCCCAGCTCCTCGGCGGCAGCGGTGAAGCTGAGCTGGCGGGCGGCGGACTCGAATACCCGGAGCAGGTCGAGGGACAGCGGCATGAGGCGTTCTCCCATAAGCCAGGCTTATCCAACGCATCCAGCCCCATGCGGTTTACCAGGGATTTCGATGCACTGATGATCGACGCAGCACTATCGCATAACCCAATCGCATGGGATAAGCCGCCCGATGAAGACCTCGCCGAACATCCTGTTCATCATGGCCGACCAGATGGCCGCGCCGCTGCTGCCGCTTCACGATCCGCGCTCGGTGCTGCGCATGCCTCACCTCTCGCGCCTCGCCGAACGGGCCGTGGTGTTCGACTCGGCGTACTGCAACAGCCCGCTCTGCGCGCCGTCGCGCTTCACCCTGGTCAGCGGTCGCTTGCCTACCCGCATCGGCGCCTGGGACAACGCCGCCGACTTCGCCGCCGATACCCCCACCTACGCCCACTACCTGCGCAACCTCGGCTATCGCACGGCGCTGTCGGGCAAGATGCACTTCTGCGGTCCCGACCAGTTGCACGGCTACGAGGAACGCCTGACCAGCGACATCTATCCGGCGGACTATGGCTGGGCGGTGAACTGGGACGAGCCGGAGGTGCGCCCGAGCTGGTACCACAACATGTCCTCGGTTTTGCAGGCCGGTCCCTGCGTGCGCACCAACCAGCTGGACTTCGACGAGGAGGTGGTGTTCAAGGCCCGCCAGTACCTCTACGACCATGTTCGCCAGCACGCCGGCCAGCCATTCTGCCTGACCGTGTCGATGACCCATCCGCACGACCCCTACAGCATCCCGGCGAGCTACTGGAATCTCTACCGCGACGAGGACATCCCGCTGCCGCGCCAGCGCTTCGCCCAGGAGGAGCAGGACCCTCATTCGCAACGCCTGCTGAAGGTCATCGACCTGTGGGACAAGCCGTTGCCCGAGGAGCGCATCCGCGCCGCCCGGCGTGCCTACTTCGGCGCCTGCAGCTACGTCGACGCGCAGATCGGTGCGCTGCTGGCGACCCTGGAGGAATGCGGGCTGGCCGACGACACCATCGTGGTGTTCTCCGGCGACCATGGCGACATGCTCGGCGAGCGCGGCCTCTGGTACAAGATGCACTGGTTCGAGATGGCCGCGCGCGTGCCGCTGCTGGTCCATGCGCCGGCGCGCTTCGCGCCGCGCCGCATCGGCGCTTCGGTATCCACCGTGGACCTGCTGCCGACCCTGGTGGAGCTGGCCGGCGGCCAGGTCGATCCACGCCTGCCGCTGGAAGGCCGCTCGCTGCTGCCGCACCTGCGCGACGGCAGCGGGCATGACGAGGTGATCGGCGAATACACCGCCGAGGGCACCCTCAGCCCGCTGATGATGATCCGCCGCGGCGACTACAAGTTCATCTACTCCGAGCAGGACCCCTGCCTGCTCTACGACCTGCGCAACGATCCGCAGGAACGCGAGAACCTCGCCGCCAGTCCGGCCCACCGCGGAACGTTCGAGGCGTTCCTCGACGAGGCCCGGCGACGCTGGGACATCCCCGCGATCACCCGCGCCGTACTCGACAGCCAGCGCCGCCGACGCCTGGTGGCCGCCGCGCTGGCGCGAGGACGGCTGGCCAGCTGGGACCACCAGCCGTGGGTCGATGCCAGCCAGCAGTACATGCGCAACCATATCGACCTGGACGATCTCGAGCGCCGCGCGCGCTTCCCGCAACCCTGAGCACGAGGGCACCTCCATGAACCGGCTTCCCACCTGCCTGCTGGCCGCAACCCTGTTCCTGGGCAGCGCCTCGCTATACGCCGAAGACCCCGCCTGTGCCCGCGTCAGGCTGGCCGATCCAGGCTGGAGCGATATCGCGGTGACCAACGCCACCGCCGCGTTTCTCCTGGAAAGCCTCGGCTACCAGGTGAAGATCGATACCCTGTCGGTGCCGATCATCTATGGCGGCCTGCGCGACGGCCAGGTGGACGCCTTCCTCGGCGGCTGGATGCCCGCGCACCAGGACTATCACGACAAGTTCGTCGCCAGCGGCCAGGTCGAACGCCTCGGTCGCAACCTCGACGGCACCCGCTTCACCCTGGCGGTGCCGCGCTACGTCTGGGACGCCGGCGTACACCGCTTCGAGGACCTCGCCGCGCAAGGGCAACGCTTCAACCGCAAGCTGTACGGGATCGGCTCCGGCGCGCCGGCCAATCAGTCGATCCAGAAGATGATCGACGCCAACCAGTTCGGCCTCGGCGACTGGAAGCTGGTGGAGTCCAGCGAGCAGGCGATGCTCGCCGAACTCGGCCGGGCCGAGAAGCGCCAGCGCTGGCTGGTGTTCCTCGGCTGGACGCCGCACCCGATGAACATCCGCCATGACCTGCGCTACCTGGAAGGCGGCGAGCAGTACTTCGGCGACCGCGGCCAGGTCTACACCCTGGCACGCAAGGGCTACGCCGCGCAGTGCCCGAACCCGGCGCGGCTGCTGGCCAACCTGCGCTTCGACCTGGACATGGAGAACCGCCTGATGAGCGACGCGCTGGAAGGCACGGCGACTCCGGCCTCGGCGACCCGCGCCTGGCTCAAGGCCAACCCGCGGGTGCTCGAGGCCTGGCTGCAAGGGGTGACCAGCCGCGACGGCGGCGACGCCCTGGCCGCGGTTCGCGGCCAGCCATAGCGCCATGTGGACGCGCTTGCTGCCGTTCCTCGCCTGGCTACCGGGGCTGCACCGGGGCATGCTCGGGCGCGAGGCTTGGGTCGGCCTGAATGGCGCAATCCTGGCACTGCCGCAATCGATGGCCTATGCGCTGATCGCCGGCCTGCCAGCGGAGTACGGCCTGTACGCGGCGATGCTGCCAGTGGCGATCGCCTGCCTGTGGGGCTCGTCGCGCCACCTGGTGAGCGGTCCCACCGCGGCGATCTCGGTGCTGCTGTTCAGTTCGGTGGCCCCGCTGGCGCCGCTGGGCAGCCCGCAATACGTCCAGGCCGTGCTGCTGCTGACCTTTCTCGCCGGCGCCTTCCAGTGGCTGCTCGGCGTCCTGCGCGTCGGGTCGCTGGTCAATTTCGTCTCGCATTCGGTGATGCTCGGCTTCACCCTTGGCGCGGCGCTGCTGATCGTCCTCGGCCAACTGCCCTATCTTCTCGGCCTGGCCGCGAGCGGGGAGGGCGCAGCGCCGGGAAACGGCTGGCGGCTGCTGGCGCGGTTCGCCGAGTTCGATGGCCCATCGCTGCTGGTGGGCGGCTTCAGCTTCGCGCTCAGCCTGCTGGTCAGGCGCCTGCGACCGCGCTGGCCGGCCCTGCTGCTTGGCTTGCTGGGCGGTGCCACGCTGGTCTGGGCGCTACCCGGGACCTTCGCCTCGGTAGCCCATGTGCAGGCCTTATCGAGCGCACTGCCGGGCTGGAATCCGCTGGTCTTCGATTCCCGATCGATCCTCGACCTGCTACCTGCGGCGGTGGCCTGCGGCATGCTCGGGCTGGTCACCAGCCTATCGATCGCCCGCGCCCTGGCCGCGCGCCAGGGAGACGCGTTCGATGCCAACCAGGAGGTCCGCGCCCAGGGCCTGTCGAACCTGCTCGGGCCTTGGCTGTCGGCGAGCCTGTCGGCGGGCTCCTTCACCCGCTCCGGGCTGAATCTGGAAGCCGGTGCGCGCTCCCCGCTGGCGGGTGCGTTTTCGGCGCTCTGGGTGGCACTGCTGGCCGTGCTCGGTGCGCGCCTGATCGAGCATGTGCCGTTGCCGGCGATGGCCGCAGGCATCCTGCTGATCGCCTGGGGCCTGATCGACCGCCCAGCGCTCCGCGCGCTCTACCGCAGCGGCCGCGCCGAATGCCTGGTGGCCGGCCTAACCGCCCTGGCCACGCTGCTGTTGCCGCTGCAGAACGCCATCTACGCGGGAGTGCTGGCGTCGCTGGTCTTCTACCTGCGGCGCACCTCGACACCACGCGTACTGCGCCAGCACAACGACGAGGAAGAAGTGCTGCGCATCGAAGGCTCGATCTTCTTCGGCGCCTGCGACTACCTGCAACGCCTCATGCGCCAATGCGACAGGCCACGGCTGGTGCTGGACGCCCGCCAGGTGAACTTCATCGACTTCGCCGGCGCAGTGCTGTTGCAGCAGGAAGCCCGCCGCCTGCACGCCGAGGGCCGCCGCCTGGTATTGCGCCACGCCCGCCCGCAGGTCCGCGAAGCGCTGGGCCGGCAGGCCGACGAAGGCTGCCGCCTGCACTACGAAGGCTGACGCTCAGGGCGCCGCCGGCGATGTCGGTGCGCTGTCGCCGGGCAGCAGTTGCGGCGATTCCCGCTGCAGCTTGTCGCGCATCATCTCCAACTGTCCAAGGGCGGCGCGAGCCTCGTCGATTTCCTCGGCGCTGCGCTCGCCACCCTGTTCGGCCGCCTCGATCCGCGCGCGGATTTCCGGTATCTGCTGTACGCCGCTGGTGTAGGCCTGTACCAGTTCGCGGGTCTGTCGTTCCTCGAAGGCCTGGTACTGCTTCGGATCGGCCAGCTCCTGAGCCGTCGCGCCCTGGCGTGGTTGCAGGCCGCCGAGCGGCGGGCTGCGCGGGTCGCCCTCGTCGCGCAGCATCTGCATGAACTGGATCGCCTGCTCGCGATCCAGTTCCGCCGCCGGCGGCTCCGCCTCGTACGCCGGTGCCACCGCTTGCGATCGTACCGGCGCCAGCGGCGGCGGACGGTCGTCGACCGCAGGCAGCGCCGCAACCGTCCTGGCTGGCGGCGGAGAAGACGAGGAAGCGGCCATATCGGCGGGCGCCAGCAACACGCCGGCGCAGGCCAGGGCGATCGCCAGCCCGCTGCAGCCGAGGGCAACGCCGAGCCAGCGCTTCACAGGCCTTCCACCCTGGCGCCGGCCAGCAGGTTGCGCAGGCGCGTCTCGAACTGTGCTGCCAGTTGCTCGCGCGCCACCGCCTGGTTCACCTCGAAGCGCACGCTGCGGTCGCCGAGGGGCAACTGGCGATCCTCGCGGCTACGCACCCGGACGATCTCGAACGCGCCGTCGATGCGCATCGGCTGGGAAACCGTATCGGCCTTCTGGATCAGCGCAGTCTTGCGCAGCAGGTCGAGCCGGCCGTCCTGGGGCCGTATCAGGCCTAGGTCGCCGGGCGGGTCGCGGTCCCTGTCGTCGGCCAGGGAATAGCGGCGTACCGCCTCGTCGAAGGCCAGGCCGTTGCGCAACTCGGCGTAGACCTTGTCCGCGCTCGCCTGGTCGGCCAGGCGGATATGCGCCGCCTGCACCTGCGCGACGTTGCGGTAACGCTCCAGGTTGCGCCGATAGTAGGCCTCGGCGTCCTTGTCGCTGACCTTGCCGGCGAGTTCCCGCAGCGCCTCGGACTCATGGTGGAAATCACTGTAGAGGCCGATCTGGTGCAGATAGCGATGGCGCACCAGCTTGTCCCGCACCAGGGTCCTCACACCCTGCCGCTCTGCCGGGCCGAAGCCGTCCCGGGCCAGGCGGTACCAGAGGTAGTCGCGGCGGATGCGGGTCTGGACCTGGCGCGCCAGGTAGGCGAGGTTGCCCTGTTGCAATTCCACCTGGCCCTGGACGTTGTCGCCTTCGTACAGTGATAGCAGGTCGAGGACCTGTGCCGGCTGGCCGGGAAACTGCCAGCCGATCAGCTCGACCCCGGCCGCCTCGCGGCGCTGCGTCTCATCCAGCAGCAGGCTGTTTTCCACCAGGCCGCGGCTCCTCGGCGCCAGCACCTCGCGCAAACGCTCCGCGCTCAGGGCCCGGGGCTGGCGCAGGTATGGCCCGAGGTCCTCGCGGTAGCGCCTGCCGTATACCTGTTCGAGCAGGTTGCCGGCCTCGATCTCCACGCTGGCGTCGAGATCGGCGCGGCTCTGCGCGGTGAGCTGGTCTTCCACCGCGCGTGCCAGCAGGCGGTTTTCCACCAGGCCACGGCGCAACTGCTGCGGGTCGGTGTTGAACTTGACCCGCGACAAGGCCTGCTCGAGCAGGTCGACGCTTTTCCCCGGCAGCACCTCGCCGTCGATCCGCAGATCCTGCGGCGCCTTGGCGGGGACGCCATGGGCGCTCCACGCCAGCAGCCCGAGGGCGACCCCGCACAGTGCGCGACGCCAGCCCCGAGCGCGGTCAGAGAGCAGTCTGTGCATCGAAGCTGTTGGCGCCCTTGGTCAGTACGGTGACGGTCAGGGCGATGGACTCGGGAATCAGCTCCTTCGCCACCCGCAGGCGCGTCTCGTAGCTGGTGTCGTAGAGCGGCTCGGGACGCGCGTAGGCGACCTGGCCGGTCTGGGTGAGCAGGTCGCGGATGCTCTTGCTCGGATCGTAGCGCCCCACCAGGTTGGCCACCGCCGCCGGGTCGTTGAGCTTCTCGCTGGCGTAGTGGTCGTCGACCCAGCCTTCCCAGCTGGAATGGCCGTTGGCCGAGGTGATCCACACATGGTGCGGCTGGGCCACGTCGCCGGTGGCGTGCAGGGCATAGCCGATGGTTTGCAGCGAAGGCGCGGCGCGGAACTGCTCGAACCAGTAGGTGGCGAGGTTGTCGATCGGCTGGAAGGCGGCGGTCTGGAAGTCGCCGTAGTGCTCCTGCCAGTCCGAGCGGGTGCCCTGGCGGTAGTGCGCCTCGGTGGTGTCGAAGTCCTCGCGCTTCAGCTCGCGGTTGTAGAGATAGACCATGGCGTACCAGTCGACGTCGGCGATGCCGCCGTCGACCTTGTGGTAGCGGTAGTCGTAGCCGCCGTGGGGGTTGCCATGGGAATCGCCGTCGCGGGCCAGGTTGAGGAAGTGCCAGTACGAGGTGTAGTTGACGATGCCCGAAGCCGCGCCCCACAGCGGCGCGTGTTCGTAGCCGACCCACCAGCCACCGAGACGGGTGTCCTTGAAGTCGTCCACGTCGAAGGCCGCCTGGCCGAGGATCTCCCCGGCCTGCGCCTCGCTGCCGGCGGCGCTCACGTAGAACCGGTAGGCCTGACGCATCTCCTCGGTGGCGTAGGAGGAGTTCATGAAGGCCAGGGCGTCCTTGACGATGTTCTTGTGGGTCGGTTGCGACCAGGCGTTGGCCTGGCTGGCGATGGCGCAGATGCAGAGACCGGCGGCCAGGCGGGCGAAGGTTTTCATCGGCAGCGCTCGAGAGTGAGTGAAGCCTGAAGTCTTAACCCGGTTTTGTGATTCCTACATGTCAGATGGAAACCGATTTGAGACGTACGTCTCAAATGCTGCCTGACAACTCAGACAGTTGCCAATTGCCGGCGCAGCGTCTCCAACACCGGCGCCGAGGCAGGACGCACGCCACGCCAGAGGAAGAATGCCTCGGCGGCCTGCTCCACCAGCATGCCCAGGCCATCCAGGGTACGCGCCGCACCGCGTTCGGCGGCCCAGCGGTTGAAGGCGGTCGGTTCCTTGGCATACATCATGTCGTAGCAGACGGTACGGCCGGGCTCGATCACGCTCTGCGCCAGCGGCGGCACGTCGCCGGCAAGACTGGCCGAGGTGCCGTTGACGACCAGGTCGAAAGGCCCTTCGACCTCGGCGAAACCGCAGCCGCGCACCGCGCCGAGATCGGCGAATCGCTCGGCCAGGTCCACGGCCTTCCGCGCCGTGCGGTTGGCGATCAGCAACTCCGCCGGGCACTCGCCGAGGAAGGGTTCGAGCACCCCGCGCACCGCACCGCCGGCGCCGAGCAGGAGAACCCGCTTGCCGCGCAGCTCGACCCCGGCGTTCGCCGTCAGGTCCCGCAGCAAGCCCGCGCCGTCGGTGTTGTCGCCGCGCAGGCGACCGTCGGCCAGGCGGATCAGGGTGTTCACCGCCCCGGCCCGGGTGGCCCGCTCGCTCAATTCGTCCACCAGACGATAGGCCTCTTCCTTGAACGGCACGGTGACATTGGCGCCCTTGCCCTGCTCGAAGAAGCGCCGGGCGAACCCGGGGAAATCGTCCAGCGGCGCCAGCTGCGCGTCATAGACCAGCGCCTCGCCGGTCTGCTCGGCGAACAGGCGGTGGATCAGCGGCGACTTGCTGTGGCCGATGGGGTTGCCGAATACGCAATAGCGGTCCATGGGTCGTTCCTTTGCCGGGGTGGGACGGGACGAGCGGACTCGTCCCCTGCGGGCTGGTCAGGGCTGGCCGGCGAGCCAATCGCGGTCGGCGAGGAAATACTCGGTCAGGCGCGCTTCCTCGCTGCCCGGCTCGGGTTTCCAGTCATAGCCCCAGCGCACCTGCGGCGGCAACGACATCAGGATCGATTCGGTACGGCCGCCGGACTGCAGGCCGAACAGGGTGCCACGATCGAAGACCAGGTTGAACTCCACGTAGCGACCGCGACGATAGGCCTGGAACTCTCGCTGCCGTTCATCGAACGGCGTGTGCTTGCGGCGCTGGACGATCGGCAGGTAGGCGTCGATATAGGCATCGCCGATGGCGCGGATGAAGGCGAAGCAGGTGTCGAAGTCCCACTGGTTGAGGTCGTCGAAGAACAGGCCGCCGATGCCGCGCGGCTCGTTGCGGTGCTTGAGATGGAAGTAGCGGTCGCACCATTCCTTGTAGCGCGGGTAGACGTCCGCGCCGAACGGCGCGCAGGCGTCGCGAGCGACCCGGTGCCAATGCACGCAGTCTTCCTCGTGGGCGTAGTAAGGGGTCAGGTCGAAGCCGCCGCCGAACCACCAGACCGGCTCCTCGCCTTCCTTCTCGGCGCAGAAGAAACGCACGTTGGCATGGGAAGTCGGCACGTGGGGGTTTTCCGGATGGATCACCAGCGACACACCGAGCGCCTGGAAACCGCGCCCGGCCAGTTCCGGCCGATGGGCGCTGGCCGAGGGCGGCAGGCTATCGCCGAAGACGTGGGAAAAATTCACTCCGCCCTTCTCGATCAATGCGCCGTCGCCGATTACCCGCGTCCGTCCGCCGCCACCGGCCGGACGCTCCCAGGCGTCCTCGGCGAAGCGGGCCTTGCCGTCCTCCGCCTCGAGGGCGGCGCAGATGCGGTCTTGCAGGTCGAGCAGGTAGGTTTTGACAGCGGCGATACGGTCGGTCACGGAGTTCACCTTGGAGCGGGGAGGCCGCGCGGGGCGCGGGCTGGCGACGAAACGAGGGCGCAAGCATACCACCCTGGATGGGTAGCCGGCGCTTGACGGCCGTCAAGGGGAAGGCTTGGATGAAGGCCTTTACCCAGGGTCGCCCACCCGGCGCGACCGTCCGAAACCCTGACGAAGCAGGAGTTCCAGCATGGCCAAGCGCATCCAGTTCGCTGCCTACGGCGGCCCCGAAGTCCTCGAATACCGCGACTACCAACCCGCCGAGCCGGGCCCCCGGGAAGTCCGCGTGCGCAATCGCGCCATTGGCCTGAACTTCATCGACACCTATTACCGCAGCGGCCTCTATCCGGCCCCCGGCTTACCCTCGGGACTGGGTAGCGAAGGTGCCGGCGAGGTCGAGGCGGTGGGCAGCGAAGTGACCCGTTTCAAGGTCGGCGACCGCGTCGCCTACGCCACCGGCCCGCTGGGCGCCTACAGCGAACTGCATGTGCTGGCGGAGGAGAAGCTAGTCCACCTGCCCGACGGCATCGACTTCGAACAGGCCGCCGCGGTGATGCTCAAGGGGCTCACCACCCAATACCTGCTGCGCCAGACCTACGAACTGCGGGGCGGCGAAACCATTCTCTTCCATGCCGCCGCGGGCGGCGTGGGCCTGTTCGCCTGCCAATGGGCCAAGGCCCTTGGAGTGCAACTGATCGGCACCGTCAGCTCGCCGGAAAAGGCGCGCCTGGCCAGGCAGCACGGTGCCTGGGAGACCATCGACTACAGCCACGAGAACGTGGCGCGGCGGGTGCTCGAACTGACCGACGGGAAGAAGTGCCCGGTGGTCTACGACTCGGTGGGCAAGGATACCTGGGAAACCTCGCTGGACTGCGTGGCGCCGCGCGGCTTGCTGGTCAGCTTCGGCAACGCCTCGGGGCCGGTGACCGGGGTCAACCTCGGCATCCTTTCGCAGAAGGGTTCGCTGTACGTGACCCGGCCGACCCTGGGCAGCTACGCCAATACCCCGGAAAAACTCCAGGCGATGGCCGACGAGCTGTTCGGCCTGATCGAGCGCGGCGACATCCGCATCGAGATCAACCAGCGCTTCGCCCTGGCCGAAGCAGCCAGGGCGCATACCGAACTGGCCGCACGGCGAACCACGGGCTCGACCGTACTGTTGCCCTGAAGCGCGTACTCAGGCCGGGCGGATGACCTGTCCGGTCACCAGGTCGCGGATCAGGCTGGGGTTGCGGCGCCCGCCAAGGGCGCCGCCGAGGATAGCGTCCAGCTCGTCGTGGAAGTATTGCTCCACCCGCAGCCGCGTGCGCGCCGCCGGGCGCCCGGCCGGATTGGCCGAGGTGGAGATCAGCGGACCGGTGAGATGGCACAGTTCCTGTACCAGGGGATGGTCGGTGACCCGCACGGCGACGCTGTCGTGGACGCCGGTGACCCACTCCGGCAGGCGCTCCTGGTGCGGCACCAGCCAGGTGTTCGGCCCCGGCCAGGTACCGGCCAGGCGGTCCAGCCAGACGTCCGGCAGGTCTTCGAGAAGGAAGTCGAGCTGGTGGATGTTCGCCGCCACCACGATCAGCCCCTTTTCCACCGGCCGCGCCTTCAGCGCCAGCAGGCGATACACCGCATCCTCGTTCCACGGGTCGCAGCCGAGCCCCCATACCGCCTCGGTGGGATAGGCGATCACGCCGCCCTCGCGGACGACCCGGGCGGCGCATTGCGCACGAAAGCTGCTGATCATCGACTCACTCCAGCGGACAGGGTGCGCGAAGTGTACGGTTTCAGCCGGAGCGATGCACCCAGGTGCCGGCCTCGCAGGCGACCCGGCCGTCGAGTTCCAGTTCGCTGAGCGTCGCCAGCACGTCGGGCAGCGTCATGCCGCTGGCGGCGGCCAGGCCTTCGCTGGTGTAGGGCGCGGCGCGCAGCAGCGCCAGCAAAGGGTGGGGCAGGGGCTGCACCGGCGCTTCCGCTGGCTCCGCCTGCGCCCAGCCGCGCAGTGCTTCGAGCACGTGCCCGACGCTTTCCACCAGCAGCGCGCCATCGCGAATCAGCTGGTGGCAGCCACGTGCGCCGGGATGGTGGATGGAGCCCGGGATGGCGTACACCTCGCGACCCTGTTCCGCCGCCAGCCGCGCGGTGATCAGCGAGCCGCTGGCGGGACTTGCCTCGACCACCAGCACACCCAGCGAGAGTCCGCTGATGATGCGGTTGCGCCGGGGAAAGTTTGCCGGCAGCGGCGGGCTGTCCAGCGGCAGTTCCGAAACCAGCGCGCCGCCACCCTCGACGATGCGCCGCGCCAGCGCCTCGTGGCGGCGCGGATAGAGCCTGCGCAGGCCGGTGCCGAGGACTGCCACGGTCGCGCCGCCAACCTCCAGCGCGCCCTCGTGGGCGGCGCCATCGATTCCCAGGGCCAGCCCGCTGGTGATGGCGAAGCCGCCCTGCGCCAGGCTGCGCGCAAAGCTCCGGGCGGTGCCCAGCCCGGCGGGGCTGGCGCGGCGGCTGCCGACCATCGCCAGTTGCGGCCGTTCCAGAGTCTCCGGAGCGCCTTCGACGTACAGCAGCGGCGGGGCATCGGCGACTTCGGCGAGCAGTGCCGGGTATCCCGGGTCATCCCACATCAGCAGGTGCCTGCGCGGACCTTCCAGCCAGCGCAGGGCTTCACCCGCCGCTTCCCGCACCGCCGGGCTGCGCCGCGCGGCAGCGGCCTCGGCAGGCACTCCCAGGGTGCGCCAGGCGCCGGCTGGCGCGGCAAGCGCGGAAGAGGCCGAACCGAAGGCCTCGATCAAGCGCAGGAAGCGCATGGGTCCCAGTTCGGGCAGGCCATGCAGACGCAGCCGTGCTTCCAGTTCGGCTGGAGAATGGTTCTTCATTGCGATTCATCCATAGCAGGCAGGTCCATCGCTGACAGGAAGAAGGGAAGGGTCCGGCTTCCATCCTGGAAACCGTCGTATGAAATTTCCTTCCCCCAGAAACGCGAAACCCCCGCCGAGGCGGGGGTTTCGAGTCAGGGATTCTGCACCCTGTCGGTTACCGAGAGCGGCCTGCTGGCCATCAGAACCAGGGCGTAGCTCAGCTTCTTGTAGGTACGGAACACCATCAGCAGGCCGGCGCGTTCGTCGGGAATCTTCACCGACTCACCGGTAACGCGGTCGCGCACCGTCTCGCCGACCTTGTAGATCGCCAGCACATTGCCCTCGGCCAGCCCGTCGCGCTGGCCACGGTTCAGGGTGACCACGTCGAACTGGCCGATCTGGGTCACGCCGCGCGGTACGTCGATGATTTCGCCCTTCACCTCGCGGCTCGGCTCGCCGGGCATGAAGGTGGAATTCACCGCACGCTCCTCGGTGGGGAACAGGCGGTCGCCCAGGCGCACTTCCTGGGTGGTGCGGGTCAGCGCCAGGGTCGCGACGTCGCCTTCGGTGGCCACCACCTCGCCGCCGCCGATGTCGTCGGCGTTGATGCCGAGGACTTCCTTGGTCTTCGGATCGATGTAGACCTTGCCCTGGCGGAAGATGCCATAGGCCGGCTGGCCGTCGGCGAACTTGCCGCGGGCGTAGATGCGGTCGCCGGTGCCGCTGACGATCCGCTCGGCGTTGCCGGCGACGATGTACGGCGCGCTGGTGAAGGTCTTCTCGTCATCGACGATGCGGTTGGCCAGCAGGAAGCTGTTGATCTTGTCCAGCGGGATGGTCGGGATGGCCTCGGCGATCGGCGTGCTGCGGATCTTCGGCGACAGCTTGATGGTCCCGCGCGATTCGCCACGGTTCAGCACCAGGCGCGGCTGGCCATCGACGTAGACCAGGCTGAGGGTGTCGCCGGGGTAGATCAGGTGGGGATTCTGGATCTGCGGGTTGGCGTGCCAGAGTTCCGGCCACTTCCATGGCTGGCGGAGGAATTTCCCCGAGATGTCCCACAGGGTATCGCCCCTGACCACCGTGTAGCGGTCCGGATGCCCTTCCCTGAGGTCGACCTGGGCCTGCGCCAGACCGCTCGCGGCAAGGAGCAGAAGGGCGACTAGTGATTTCCTCATGCAGTGAATCCCTTTATCATGTCGACATACGCGAAACGCCCGAAGCCCGCGAGAAACGCGGTCTGAAGCCGTTTTCAAGCTGCGCGCCATCTTAGCAGCGGATTTTCAATCGATTCCACAAGTGCATCACAAACGCATATGGCCATCCTGAACATTCTCGAATTCCCCGATCCGCGCCTGCGGACCATCGCCAAACCGGTGGAGGTGGTCGACGACGCGGTGCGCCAGCTGATCGACGACATGTTCGAAACCATGTACGAAGCCCCGGGCATCGGCCTCGCCGCGACCCAGGTGAACGTGCACAAGCGCATCGTGGTCATGGACCTCAGCGAAGACAAGTCCGAGCCGAGGGTATTCATCAACCCCGAGTTCGAACCGCTGACCGAGGATATGGACCAGTACCAGGAAGGCTGCCTGTCGGTACCCGGCTTCTACGAGAACGTGGACCGACCGCAGAAGGTCCGGATCAAGGCCCTCGACCGCGACGGCAACCCCTTCGAGGAGGTCGCCGAAGGCCTGCTGGCGGTATGCATCCAGCACGAATGCGACCACCTCAACGGCAAGCTGTTCGTCGACTACCTGTCCACCCTCAAGCGCGACCGCATCCGCAAGAAGCTGGAAAAGCAGCATCGACAGCAGGCGTGACCCCATCCCCCAAAGGCTTGCCCCGGCAAGCCTTTTTCTTTTAGCGAGCCCCGCATGAGCCAAGCATTGCGCATCGTCTTCGCCGGAACCCCGGAATTCGCCGCCGAGCATCTCAAGGCCCTGCTCGACACCCCACATCGGATCGTCGCCGTCTACACCCAGCCCGACCGGCCGGCCGGCCGCGGGCAGAAACTGATGCCCAGCGCGGTGAAGAGCCTGGCCCTGGAGCATGGCCTACCGGTCATGCAGCCGCAGAGCCTGCGCAATGCCGAGGCCCAGGCGGAGCTGGCGGCGCTGCGCGCGGACCTGATGGTGGTGGTCGCCTATGGCCTGATCCTGCCCCAGGCGGTACTCGATATCCCGCGCCTGGGCTGCATCAACAGCCACGCCTCGCTGCTGCCGCGCTGGCGCGGCGCCGCGCCGATCCAGCGCGCGGTGGAAGCCGGCGACGCAGAGAGCGGCGTCACCGTGATGCAGATGGAAGCAGGGCTCGACACCGGCCCGATGCTGCTCAAGGTGAGCACGCCGATTTCCGCCGCGGACACCGGCGGCAGCCTGCACGACCGGCTCGCCGCGCTCGGCCCGAAAGCGGTGGTCGAAGCCATCGCCGGCCTGGCCGCCGGCACCCTGCATGGCGAGGTCCAGGACGACGCCCTGGCCACCTACGCGCACAAGCTGAACAAGGACGAGGCACGCCTCGACTGGAGCCGTCCGGCCGTCGAACTGGAGCGCCAGGTCCGCGCCTTCACCCCCTGGCCGGTCTGCCACACCAGCCTCGCCGATGCGCCGCTGAAAGTCCTCGGTGCCAGCCTGGGGCAGGGCAGCGGGGCGCCCGGAACTATCCTTGAGGCCAGCCGCGACGGCCTGCTGGTCGCCTGCGGCGAAGGCGCCCTGCGCCTGACCCGCCTGCAAGTGCCGGGCGGCAAGCCACTGGCCTTCGCCGACCTCTACAACAGCCGTCGCGAGCAATTCGCCACCGGCCAGGTGCTCGGCCAATGAACCCGCGTCTCGCCGCCTGCCAGGCACTGGCCGCGGTGCTCGCCGGACGCGCCTCGCTGTCTGGCGCGTTGCCGCCGCAACTGGACAAGGTCGCCCCGCGCGATCGCGGCCTGACCCAGGAGCTGGCCTTCGGCGCGGCGCGCTGGCAACCGCGTCTGCAGGCCCTGGCCGCGCGCCTGTTGCAGAAGCCGTTCAAGGCCGCCGACACCGATATCCACGCCCTGCTGCTGATCGGCCTCTACCAGTTGCTCTACACGCGGATTCCGCCGCACGCCGCGATCGGCGAGACCGTCGGCTGCGCCGACAAGCTGAAGAAGGGCTGGGCCAAGGGCGTGCTCAACGCCGTGCTGCGCCGCGCGCAGCGCGAAGGCGAGACGCTGCTGGCCGAGGTCGACCGCGATCCCTCGGCGCGCCTGGGCCATCCGCGCTGGCTGCTGAAAGCGCTCAAGCAGGCCTGGCCGGAGCAACTCGACACGCTCTGCGCGGCGAACAACGCACACCCGCCGATGACCTTGCGGGTCAATCGGCGCCACGGCGAGCGCGATGCCTACCTGGCCGAACTCGCCGAAGCCGGGATCGAGGCCCGCGCCTGCGACTACAGCCGCGACGGCATCCAGCTCGCCGCGCCGCGCGACGTACGCGAACTACCGGGCTTCGCGGAGGGCCGCGTCAGCGTCCAGGACGAAGCCGCGCAACTGGCCGCCGAGCTGCTCGAAAGCGCGCCCGGCCAGCGTGTCCTCGACGCCTGCTGTGCGCCTGGCGGCAAGACCTGCCACCTGCTGGAAACCCAGCCGGGACTGGCCGAAGTGATCGCCGTCGACCTCGAGGAGAGCCGCCTGGTAAGGGTTCGGGAAAACCTCCAGCGGCTCGGCCTGCAAGCCAGCCTGGTCGCCGCCGACGCCAGGGCCACCGGGGAGTGGTGGGACGGCAAGCCGTTCCAGCGCATCCTCCTCGACGCGCCGTGCTCGGCCACCGGGGTGATCCGCCGCCACCCGGACATCAAGCTGGCGCGCAAGCCGGAAGACATCGCCGCCCTGGCGCACCTGCAAGGTGAATTGCTCGACGCACTGTGGCCTACCCTGGAAGTCGGCGGCGTGCTGCTCTATGCCACCTGTTCGGTGATGCCGGCGGAAAACAGCGACAGCATCGCCGCCTTCCTCGCCCGTACGCCCGGCGCCCGCGAACTGGACCTTCCCGGCCCCTGGGGCATGAAACAGCCCCACGGCCGCCAGTTGTTGCCGCAGGTGGAAGGCCACGATGGCTTCTACTATGCCAAGCTGATCAAGATATCCGCCCGTTGATCGAAACCTGACGAGCCGTTCCTGCCATGAAAATCATCATCCTAGGTGCCGGCCAGGTCGGCGGCACACTGGCCGAGCACCTGGCCAGCGAAGCCAACGACATCACCGTGGTCGACACCGACGGCGACCGCCTGCGCGACCTCGGCGACCGCCTCGACATCCGCACCGTGCAAGGCAAGGCCTCGTTCCCCACGGTGCTGCGCCAGGCCGGCGCCGACGACGCCGACATGCTGGTGGCGGTGACCAATAGCGACGAGACCAACATGGTCGCCTGCCAGGTCGCCTACACCCTGTTCAACACCCCGACCAAGATCGCCCGCGTCCGCGAGCCGGCCTACCTGACCCGTACCGGCCTGTTCGACAACGAGGCGATCCCGGTGGACGTGCTGATCAGTCCGGAGCAGGTGGTCACCAACTACATCAAGCGCCTGATCGAACATCCCGGCGCGTTGCAGGTGATCGACTTCGCCGAAGGCAAGGCGCAACTGGTCGGGATCAAGGCCTACTACGGCGGCCCTCTGGTAGGGCAGGAGCTGCGCCAGTTGCGCGAGCACATGCCGAACGTGGATACCCGCGTCGCCGCGATCTACCGCCGCAACCGGCCGATCATTCCCCAGGGCGACACGGTGATCGAGGCCGACGACGAAGTCTTCTTCATCGCCGCCAAGGCCCATATCCGCGCGGTAATGGGCGAGATGCGCAGGCTCGACGACAGCTACAAGCGGATCATCATCGCCGGCGGCGGCAATGTCGGCGAGCGCCTGGCCGAGGCCATCGAGAGCCGCTACCAGGTGAAGATCATCGAGCGCAGCCCGCTGCGCTGCCGGCACCTCTCGGATACCCTGGACAGCACCATCGTGCTCAACGGCAGCGCTTCCGACCGCGACCTGCTGCTGGAGGAGAACATCGGCGAGACCGACGTGTTCCTCGCCCTGACCAACGACGACGAGGCCAACATCATGTCCTCGCTGCTGGCCAAGCGGCTCGGCGCGAGCAAGGTGATGACCCTGATCAACAACCCGGCCTATGTCGACCTGGTGCAAGGCGGCGAGATCGACATCGCCATCAGCCCGCAACTGGCGACCATCGGCACCCTGTTGGCCCACGTTCGCCGCGGCGACATCGAGAGCGTACACTCGCTGCGCCGCGGCGCAGCCGAAGCGATCGAGGTGGTGGCCCATGGCGACGCCAAGTCGAGCAAGGTGATCGGTCGCTCGATCAACGAGATCAAGCTGCCGCCGGGCACCACCATCGGCGCGCTGGTGCGCGACGAGGAAGTGCTGATCGCCCACGGCGACACCCACATCGAGAGCGGCGACCACGTGCTGCTGTTCCTGGTCGACAAGAAATACATCCGCGACGTCGAGCGACTGTTCCAGGCCGGCCTGACGTTCTTCTGAGGCACGCCCTATCGCGAACGGCGATAGGGCTTCGGCCTACGAACACGAAGGGGCCGCGTGCCTCCTTCGCAACGGCCGAAGCCCCCTGTTCCGTGCAAAGCCTGGCCGGAGCCGGGCACAATGGCCGACATCGTTGGAAGAGGGCAGGATGATGATCGAAGGTCTGGAAAAGATGCTGGCCAAAGGCGTGGACAATGCGCTGCTGCGCTTCGGCCTGGGCAAGGGCTACCTGGACGCGGGCGACGCCGAACGCGCGACGGAACACCTCCAGCGTTGCGTAGAGCAGGACCCGAAGTATTCCGCTGGCTGGAAACTGCTGGGCAAGGCGCGCCAGGCTGCCGGCGATCTCGCGGGCGCCCGGCAGGCCTGGGAGCAAGGCCTGGCAGCTGCCGCGACGCATGGCGACAAGCAGGCCGAAAAGGAAATGACGGTGTTCCTGCGCAAGCTCGATAGGGCGAGAACCTGAGCGTCCGGCCGAGGCTCGCGCTTCCCCGGCCAGGACGGAGTACAGCGCGTTCTCTCCACCCGTAGGCCGGAGTTCCGGCAGACGGGTCGGGCGTCCTCATCCAGCGCTGGCGGAACGGTTCGAGCACGCCCCGACGACACTTTTACAAAGACCTGTTCCACACATTCGTAGGCAACTTCTGTCAACGATGTAGCCTGCATCCCGAACGCCCAACACCCCATTGAGCGACCGCTGCCGGCCCTCTAGCTTCGACTCATCGCTTCGGTCCAAGCCCGAACGCGACACCCGACTTCAACTACTTTTCCGGAGCCAACATGTCGAAGCACGAGCGTTCAGTCCCGTCCTATGTCGAATACCCATACGAGCAAGCGATTCTCTACGTTCACCGGAACGCCTCCGCCAATGAGATGCTCGAATCCGTACAGGAGCGCCTGAGGGCTCTCCTCGGTCTCCTCCAGGCCTTGGAAAGGATCGAAGTGCGGACAGGGCAGGGCGTTCCCATTCAGCGCGTGGCGCACATCCTGGTCACGCTCGGCGGCGATGCCCTGACGCTGCTCACGGCCGCGCACCGGGCTACCACCTCCTGAACGAAGAAGGGCGCAACGGTCACGGCCGTTGCGCCCTTCCTCCAGACTGCCTCGATGAGCCTCAAGCGTTGCTCTGCGGCCGCCCCGGCAGCATCTTCAGGATGCCGTTGAGTAGCATGCCGTAGAGCGGCACGAACAGCAGAAGGCTGATGCTCAGCTTCACTCCGTAGTCCACCGTGGCGATTTCCACCCAGTGCTGCGCCATGAACGGATTGTCGCTGCGCCAGAACGCCACGAAGAAGAAGGTGAAGGTGTCCAGCAGGTTGCCGAGGATGGTCGAGGCGACTGGCGCGGTCCACCAGTGCCGGGAACGACGGAGGCGGTCGAATACCTGGATGTCGAGGATCTGCCCGAGCACATAGGCGAGGAAGCTTGCCAGGGAGATCCGTGCGACGAAGGTGTTGAACTCGAGCAGCGCGGAGAAACCACGGAACGCCGCTTCCTGGAACAACACCGAGACCACGTAGGAGGCGATCAACGCCGGGATCATGACCCGGGCGATGACCAGCCGGGCAGGGCCCTTGCCCAGCAAGCGCACGGTGAGGTCGGTAGCCAGGAAGATGAACGGAAAGCTGAAGGCGCCCCAGGTGGTGTGCCAGCCAAACAGGGTGATCGGCAACTGCACCAGGTAGTTGCTGGCGATGATGATGACGATGTGGAAGGCGATCAGGCCGGCCAGGGTGCCGCGCCAGGCCGCCGGAGAAGAGGCTGACATGTACTGTCCTTTTTGCGCGATGGGGTGAGGGAACCCATGCCCGGCACCATGCCGAGCGGCGCGCATTCTAGCCGATAACCGGCAGCAGTTTCGCCCACTCTGTGATCAGTGGCTCATGCCTGGGGTTCCACGTGGAACATCACCGTTCAGGCTTCGCTGAGAAAGCGCAGGCCGACGCCTTCCGCATCGACTCGCACGACTTCCATCTGCAGGATCGGCGCGTCGATCGGCAGATCCTGTACCTGGCCAGTAACGACACTGCCTGTTGGGAGCTGGGTCAGATCCGGGTGTTTGACATAGACCCCGGTGTCGGAGAGGTCGCGTGTCTGCGCCATCAGCTCGCCAAATAACGGGTGACTGATACGGATTCGGCACTTGAGCGGGGTTCGTGGGTATTGTCGTTGATTATCCATCGAGTCCCTCGGGACCTGCGGAGGAGGCGGCAGAGCTGAGCATAGTACCCGGATATGAAAAAGGCGTCTTCCGACGCCCTTTCCTCAGTACCATTTTTTCTCGCCATCCGGGCGGTTCTTGAAGCGCTTCATGCTCCACATGTACTGGCTGGGATAGGCTCGTACATACTTCGCCAACTCGCGGCTCATGGCTGCTACAGACACTTCCAGGTCCTTGTCGTACATGTCCGCCGGAGCCGCTTCGAGGATCACCTTGTAACCGCTACCATCGGGCAGGCGCACCGCATGGAAGAACACTCCACGCGCCTTGCCGCGTGAAAGCAACTGCGGGACGAACTTGCTGATCAATGCAGTGGTGCCCAGGTAGGGCACGAAGAGCCCAGCGGTACGCGCGGGCTCGGGGTCGGCGGGAATCCCTACGCAACCGCCTTTCTTCACTTCCTTGATGACACTGAGGATACCCTCCGGAGTGGAAGGTGCGACGCGATTGCCCAATTGCACGCGTTGCTTCTTCAGCAACTCGTCCACTGCCTTCAGCTTGGGCGGACGATAGAAGATGATCGGCTTGGCGTAAGAGCAATAGAAGTGGTTGAGTACTTCCCAGTTTCCCAGGTGACTGGTAATGCCGACCAGGCCATCGCCGGAAGCCAGCGCTTCCTCCAGCACTTCCATGCCTTCGACCTCGCGGATGTACCTCAGCGACTTTTCAGGCGGCCAGATCCAGGCACAGGCACTTTCGGTGAGGGTACGGCCAATATCCATCAGGCTTTGTCCGACCAGCTTTTCCAGTTCGGTTTCGGACAACTCGGGGAAGCACTTGGACAGGTTGATCCGCACTACCTCGCGGGATCGATTCGGCAATTTCCACATCAGCCAGCCTATGCCGGCCCCGACGCCTTGCACGGCACGCCAGGGCAATAGCGCGAACAGGCGTAGGGCCCCCACCACCAGGGCACCTTTGAATTTCTCCACGAAACACTCCTCGCTCGACTCGAACGCGCATTGTACGCCAGGAAGAAGGGCGAGGGCGGCAGCCAAGGAAGCGGGGCGACCAGCTATGCTGCGCGCCGATGTTCCACGTGGAACATCCGAACGCATCCATCAGGGAGCGCCCGGCTAGCCGACGAGTTGGGCGTAACGGTCGCAGTCCTGGGTATGGTCCATGACCATGCCGCTGGCCTGCATGAGGGCGTAGCAGATGGTCGGCCCGACGAAGTTGAAGCCGGCCCTGCGCAGCGCCTTGCTCATGGCCTCGGCTTCCGGGGTAATCGCCGGCACCTCGGCACGACCAGCGAAATGGTTGATCTTCGGCTGGCCGCCGACGAAGGACCAGAGGAACCCAGCCGGGTCATCCAGCTCCAGCCAGGCCTGGGCGTTCTGCCGCGCAGCGTTGAGCTTGGCCCGATTGCGAATGATGCCGGGGTCGAGCATCAGTTCGTCGATCTCAGCGTCGCTCATTTGTGCCACCCGCTGCACGTCGAAGCCGAACAGCACCTCGCGGTAGCGCTCGCGCTTCTTCAGCACGGTGATCCAGGACAACCCGGCCTGGAAGCCCTCCAGCAGCAGAAGTTCGAACAGCGCGTCGGGATCGCGCTGCGGCACACCCCACTCCTCGTCGTGGTAGGCCATGTAGAGAGGATCGTCGTTGCACCAGAAGCAGCGTGGCATAAGGCTTTCCGTGGTTTTCCAGGGATCGGGGGGACGGGCGAGGCGGCGCGGGAATCGGGTATACTTCCGCGTTTTGTATCGAAGCCTCAGCACAGGTGAATTTCGTGAGCCAGACTACGCCCGCCGTGCGCACCTTCCAAGACCTGATTCTCGCCCTGCAGAACTACTGGGCCGAGCAGGGCTGCGTGGTGCTGCAGCCCTACGACATGGAAGTGGGCGCCGGCACCTTCCACACCGCCACCTTCCTCCGCGCCATCGGCCCGGAGACCTGGAACGCCGCCTACGTCCAGCCGAGCCGCCGCCCCACCGACGGCCGCTACGGCGAGAACCCCAACCGCCTGCAGCACTACTACCAGTTTCAGGTGGTCCTGAAGCCGAACCCGGAGAACTTCCAGGAGCTGTACCTCGGCTCGCTGAAAGCCATCGGCATCGACCCGCTGGTCCACGACATCCGCTTCGTCGAGGACAACTGGGAGTCGCCGACCCTCGGCGCCTGGGGCCTGGGTTGGGAAATCTGGCTGAACGGCATGGAAGTCACCCAGTTCACCTACTTCCAGCAGGTCGGCGGCATCGAGTGCTATCCGGTCACCGGCGAGATCACCTACGGCCTGGAGCGCCTGGCCATGTACCTGCAGGGCGTGGACTCGGTCTACGACCTGGTCTGGACCGACGGCCCGTTCGGCAAGGTCACCTATGGCGACGTGTTCCACCAGAACGAGGTGGAGCAATCCACTTTCAACTTCGAGCACGCCAACGTGCCGAAACTGTTCGAACTGTTCGACTTCTACGAAAGCGAAGCCAACCGCCTGATCGCGCTGGAGCTGCCGTTGCCGACCTACGAGATGGTCCTCAAGGCTTCGCATACCTTCAACCTGCTGGATGCGCGGCGCGCCATCTCGGTCACCGAGCGCCAGCGCTACATCCTTCGCGTGCGTACCCTGGCCCGCGCCGTGGCGCAGAGCTACCTGCAGGCCCGCGCGCGCCTCGGCTTCCCCATGGCCACCCCCGAATTGCGTGACGAAGTACTGGCCAAGCTGAAGGAGGCCGAATGATGAGCGCCAAGGATTTCCTGGTCGAACTGGGCACCGAAGAGCTGCCGCCAAAAGCCCTCAACAGCCTCGGCGAAGCCTTCCTCAGCGGTATCGAGAAGGGCCTCAAGGCTGCCGGTCTGAGCTATGCCGCTGCGCGTTTCTATGCGGCGCCGCGCCGTCTCGCCGTGCTGGTCGAGCAACTCGCCGTGCAGCAGCCCGACCGTACCGTCAACCTAGACGGCCCGCCGCTACAGGCCGCCTTCGACGCCAGCGGTAACCCGACCCAGGCCGCCCTGGGCTTCGCCAAGAAGTGCGGCGTGGATCTGCAGCAGATCGACAAGAGCGGTCCGAAGCTGCGCTTCAGCCAGACCATCGCCGGCCAACCGGCCGCCGGCCTGCTGCCGGGCATCGTCGAGGCCTCGTTGAACGAACTGCCGATTCCCAAGCGGATGCGCTGGGCAGCTCGCCGCGAGGAGTTCGTGCGTCCGACCCAATGGCTGGTGATGCTGTTCGGCGACGACGTGGTCGAGTGCGAGATCCTCGCCCAGAAAGCCGGGCGCGAATCCCGTGGCCACCGCTTCCACAATCCGGACAATGTGCGTATTTCCAGCCCGGCAGCGTACCTGGAAGACCTGCGCGGCGCTCATGTGCTGGCCGATTTCGCCGAGCGCCGCGAGCTGATCGCCAAGCGCGTGGCCGAACTGGCCGCCGAGCAACAGGGCAGCGCCATCGTGCCGCCGAGCCTGCTCGACGAAGTGACTGCACTGGTCGAGTGGCCGGTGCCGCTGGTCTGCTCCTTCGAGGAGCGCTTCCTCGAGGTCCCGCAGGAAGCCCTGATCACCACCATGCAGGACAACCAGAAATACTTCTGCCTGCTGGACGCCAACGGCAAGCTGCTGCCGCGCTTCATCACCGTCGCCAACGTCGAGAGCAAGGCGCCGGAGAACATCGTCAGCGGTAACGAGAAGGTGGTTCGTCCGCGCCTCACCGACGCCGAGTTCTTCTTCAAGCAGGACAAGAAGCAGCCGCTCGAAAGCTTCAACGAGCGCCTGCGCAACGTAGTGTTCCAGGCCCAGCTCGGCACCGTGTTCGAGAAGGCCCAGCGCGTCTCCGGCCTGGCCGCCTACATCGCCGAACGTATAGGCGGCAATGCGCAGAACGCCGCGCGCGCCGGCATCCTGTCCAAGTGCGACCTGGCGACCGAGATGGTCGGCGAGTTCCCCGAGATGCAGGGCATCGCCGGCTACTACTACGCCACCCACGGCGGCGAAGCGGAAGACGTCGCCCTGGCCCTCAACGAGCAGTACATGCCGCGCGGCGCCGGCGCCGAGCTACCCTCGACCCTGACCGGCGCCGCCGTGGCGGTGGCCGACAAGCTCGATACCCTGGTCGGTATCTTCGGCATCGGCATGCTTCCCACCGGCAGCAAGGACCCCTACGCGCTGCGCCGCGCTGCGTTGGGCGTGCTGCGCATCCTCATCGAGAAGCAGCTCGACCTGGACCTGGTAGCCGCGGTCAACGCCGCCGTCGAGCAATACGGCGACAAGGTCAAGGCCGCCGGCCTGGCCGAGCAGGTGCTGGACTTCGTGTTCGACCGCCTGCGCGCGCGCTACGAGGACGAAGGCGTGGACGTGGCCGTGTACCAGTCGGTGCGCGCGCTCAAGCCAAGCTCGCCGCTGGACTTCGACCAGCGCGTACAGGCCGTCCAGGCCTTCCGCCAGTTGCCTGAAGCCGAGGCCCTGGCCGCGGCGAACAAACGGGTGTCGAATATTCTCGCCAAGTCCGAGGATGAGGTTCCGCCGAGCGTGGATGCCAGCCTGCTGGTGGAAGCCGCCGAGAAGGCCCTGGGCAGCGCCGTGGCGAACGCCGAAAGCGAAGTCGCGCCGCTGGCAGCGGCACGCGACTATCGCGCCGCGCTGGCCCGCCTGGCGGCCTTGCGCGAGCCGGTGGATACGTTCTTCGCCGATGTGATGGTCAATGTCGACGACGCGGCGGTGCGCGCCAACCGCTATGCGCTGCTGGCCAAGCTGCGCGGGTTGTTCCTCGGGGTGGCGGACATCTCGCTGCTCGGCTGAGCCAGTCCCGCCTCGAAGAAAAGGCCCGGCGTCCTCGCGACACCGGGCCTTTTTCACTACAGGACCTTCAGATACTCCAGCAGCGCGCGCTTCTCCTCGGCCGACAGGCTGGTGCCGTACTCATGGCCGCAGCGGCTGTTGCCGGAATCACGCTGCTCGCAGCCGGTGGTCTTCAGCACATAGCTGCCGAATTGGGTCTGCTGGGCGGCGAGGCCGACCTTGTCCACGTCGTAGGCCGAGCCCACCGGGAAGGATTCCACCCGCTCCGCGGCCGGCTTCAGCAACTCTTCCAGGGTCGGCACCGAGCCGTTGTGCAGGTACGGCGCCGCCGCCCAGATCCCCTGCAGGACCCGCGACTCGTAGGGGTAGGGGTCGGCCTGGGTACGCACCGGCTTCTGGAAGGCGGTCAGCAGTTGCCGGGTTTCGTCGGTCATCACGCTTTCCGGCTTGACCGCCGCCGCCTTGGCATCGTGCTTCTCACCGAGGATCGGCACGAAGTGCTGCAGGATCGAACCGGCCACCGCTACGGCGAGTACATCGAAGGCTCCGTCGGTCGCCTTCAGCGGCTGGCCGAACGGCATCCGCGCGCCCTCCATCACGCCGGTCTGCACCTGGCCATCGAGGATGGCGTGCTGGCGGCTGTCGCTGCCGACGTCCCTCAGCGGAGTGTCCCAAAGCACCAGGTCCTTGATCCGGATGCCGTGGCACTCCACGCAGCCACCCTCGTCGGTCTTGCGGGCGAAGATCAGCGCGCCTTTCCTGGCCAGGTGCTTGTCCACCGCCCAGGGCCACTTCGGCGGGCCGATCTTCTTGATCAGCTCCTCCAGCTTGCCCAACCCGTGGAAGTTGGCCGAGTTGACCTTCAGGTAGTCCATGCCCAGCAGGTGGAACTTGCTCTTCTGCGGGTGGAAGGTGGCGAACACCCCGTAGACCTCGCCGACATTGCGCGCCAGGCCGAGCAGGTCGTTGCCGTTGGCGGCGAAGCCGGGCCACTGGGTCTTGTTCTGCCGCGCCGCGTTCCACAGGAACGGGTAGCGCACCGGCGCATCCGCCGCCTTGATGTTGTCGGGAATCAGATAGGGCGGCGCGGTGCCGATATCCAGCCCGGTAAGGCGGTTGAAGATCATCGATACCGCGTCCAGCCGCGCCGGTCCCCAGGTGTCCTTGGGCAGCGCGCGCTCGATCAGCGTGTGATAGGGCTCGTACCATTCCTTCACCGCCGCGAGCAGGGCGTCGCGCGCACCGGGAGGCGGATTGGCCCCGAGGATCTGCTTGGCGAAGGCGTCGAAGGCGGCGTCATCTCTGGTCAGCGGTCCCACGGCCCGATCGAGGTCGGCGAGGAATGCCTGGAAGTCGACGATCGCCGGACCGCCGTCGATCCGATAGGCCGTGCCCTTCACCTCGATCTGCCGGGTATGGCAGGCCGAACAGGTCATGCCGACCATCTGCCGGGCGCCCGTGCCGGCTACGGTGAAGCCCACCGGCAGGCCTTCCGCGGGCGCCTTGGGATTGGGCAAATAGCCGTAGCGGGCCAGGCTGTCGGCGAGGAAAGGCGTTCCATCCGGCTGTCGCAACGCCTTGAGCCAGGGCAGGGGCATCACCTGCGAGCCCTGGTCGCGGCTGTAGAAGTCCTGGCGGTGGCTTTCGGTCCATTCCTTGCCCTGGTCGAGCATGACCGGAGCGGCCGTCAGGGCGGCGGAAGAAAGAGCCAGGGAAACGAGGGACAAGCTTGAAAGGTGCAGTGTCTTTTTCAGGCGTTTCACGGTTACCGTCCTTGGGAACGGGCAGACGCCCCGGAACTCCCCGTCGTCATGCCCGCTCCACCTGTGGTGGAAACACGGCCGGTCGGCCGTGCTGGCATGCGATAGGCGCTTACTGCGTTACTCCGGTGATCCACCCGCCAAGGGGTTCGCACGTACTCCGAGACACCCACTGCTGCGTGCCAAATGACTCCCTGGCCTGGGATTGCCATTCCATTGCCATTATTGAATCTAGTACAGATTGTCCAGCGTAGGGGGCTCGTCGATCCATCCGCGATGCTCCGGCTGGCTGAGGTAGAATCGATCCTTTCCGTTCATGGCCAACTGCGCATCGATGTCCCGTTCCCTGCTGATTCTCGACCGCGATGGAGTCATCAACCTCGACTCCGACGATTACATCAAGACCCTCGACGAGTGGATCCCCATCCCCAGCTCGATCGAGGCCATCGCCCGCCTGAGCCAGGCCGGCTGGACCGTCGCGGTGGCTACCAACCAGTCCGGCATCGCCCGTGGCTATTACGACCTGGCAGTGCTCGAGGCCATGCATGCGCGCTTGCGCGAACTGGTCGCGGAGCAGGGCGGCGAGGTCGGCCTCATCGTCTATTGTCCGCATGGACCGGATGACGGTTGCGACTGCCGCAAGCCGAAGCCGGGTATGCTGCGGCAGATCGGCGAGCACTACGGGGTCGATCTGTCGGGTATCTGGTTCGTCGGCGACAGCATCGGTGACCTGGAGGCGGCGCGGGCCGTCGATTGTCAGCCGGTGTTGGTAAAGACCGGAAAAGGTGTACGTACGCTGGGCAAGCCCTTGCCAGAGGGCACCCTGATATTCGACGATCTGGCGGCAGTCGCCAGCGCATTACTTCAGTAAGGTCAGAATACATGTCGACAGTGCAGGCCATCAGAACCGTCCTCTTTTACCTGCTGCTGTCCGCCAGCGCGTTCGTCTGGGGCACCCTCAGCTTCTTCATCGCGCCGATCCTGCCGTTCCGCGCCCGCTACCGCTTCGTGGTACAGAACTGGTGCCGCTTCGCGATCTGGCTGACCCGCGTGGTCGCCGGCATCCGCTACGAGGTGCGCGGACTAGAGAACATCCCGGAAAAGCCCTGCGTGATCCTCTCCAAGCACCAGAGCACCTGGGAAACCTTCTTCCTCTCCGGCTTCTTCGAGCCACTCAGCCAGGTACTAAAGCGCGAGCTGCTCTACGTGCCGTTCTTCGGCTGGGCCCTGGCCCTGCTCAAGCCCATCGCCATCGACCGCAGCCAGCCGAAGCTGGCCCTCAAGCAACTGGCCAAGCAGGGCGACGAGTGCCTGAAGAAAGGCGCCTGGGTGCTGATCTTCCCGGAAGGCACGCGTATTCCGGTGGGGCAGATGGGCAAGTTCTCCCGCGGCGGCACCGCCCTGGCGGTCAACGCCGGGCTACCGGTACTGCCGATCGCCCACAACGCCGGGCAGTATTGGCCCAAGGCCGGCTGGGCCAAGTACCCGGGCACCATCCAGGTGGTGATCGGCCCGGCGATGTACGCCGAAGGCGAAGGCCCGCGCGCCATCGCCGAGCTAAACCAGCGCGCCGAAGCCTGGGTCAGCGAGACCATGGCCGAGATCAGCCCCATCCAGCAGCGGGTCAGCCATCCGGAGCCGTCGGTGGTCTCGTGAAGGGCCGCAAAGCCCCCTGCAAGGCGCACTGTGCGCCGATTCGATAAAAGAAGCCCCGCCATAGCGGGGCTTCTTGTTTTCACGCGAGGCGCAAAGCAAGGCCGGTTGGCAACGATCGACCGAATCGACCGGCGTCCGCTGCCCACAGGAGCGGTGCAACGCCGCCAGGAGGCCCGGGCCCAGGGTGCCAATGCCGGCGAGCAACCGGGGCTCGACCACACCTTGGCAAGGCACCCCTGGCGCCCGTATCCAGGCTACCTGGCGCAAAAAGAAAACCCCGGCGCCAGGCCGGGGTTTCCATGAGGGTCGGTCTGCCGACCTGTCGAGGGGCACATAACCTGTCGCTCCCCCCTTCAGAAAAATCAGGGGTTTCAGAGGCGTTATGGGCGCTAAAAGTGTCGCCTCCCGACCGGAATTAATGTCCTTTCCCAGCACTCTGGCTTCAATAAATGTCGCTTTGCGCAGCTACCTGCCGGCGGGATCGATGCGGCTGAAGTACTCGTCTGCTAGACGCCTCGCTTCAGCATCATCTGCGGCGCTCAGCGGCTGAAGCTCGATACCCTCATGTCCTGCAACATACATCGGACCGCCTTGGTCGTCATCGTAGTCTTCGTCTGCGAACATACCGCCGTCGTGATAGGCACACAAAGAGCTTTCCCGCAGGTCCTCTCCCAAGAGCGCCGAAAGGTACACCCAGATCCAATTCTGTTTCGTGTTCTCCTGATCATAGACCTCTGTAGTGGTCTACTGATCCCGGACACCGATTTAGGCGAGAATCCTCGCCGTGAGAGAGGTGTCTGATGAGCAAGCAACGACGTACGTTTTCCGCCGAGTTCAAACGAGAGGCCGCGGCCCTGGTGTTGGACCAAGGCTACAGCCATATCGACGCCTGCCGTTCGCTGGGGGTGGTGGATTCGGCCTTGCGCCGTTGGGTGAAGCAGCTCGAGGCGGAGCGCCAGGGTGTGACCCCGAAGAGCAAGGCGTTGACGCCTGAGCAGCAAAAGATCCAGGAGCTGGAAGCCCGGATCAACCGGTTGGAGCGGGAGAAAGCGATATTAAAAAAGGCTACCGCTCTCTTGATGTCGGACGAACTCGATCGTACGCGCTGATAGACCAGTTGAGTGAGCAGGAGTCGGTGGAAGTGGTCTGTTCAGCTTTCGATGTGGCGCGGTCTTGCTACTACGTCCACCGTCTTCGACGGCGGCGTGTCGATGCTTGCCGCGTGGCGCTACGCAGCCAAGTCAACCAGTTGTTCAGCCAGAGTCGGGGCTCGGCCGGCAGCCGCAGCATTCTGGGCATGCTGCGCGAAGAGGGCGTGACCATCGGCCGTTTCCGAGTGCGTCGGTTGATGCGTGAGCTGGGCCTGGTCAGCAAGCAACCGGGCTCGCACGCCTACAAACAGGCCACGGTTGAGCGGCCGGATATCCCGAATCGGCTGAACCGCAAATTCGCGACCGAGCATCCCAATCAGGTGTGGTGTGGCGACATCACCTACGTCTGGGCGCAAGGCCGTTGGCACTACCTGGCCGCGGTGCTGGATCTGCATACCCGGCGGGTGATCGGCTGGGCGTTCTCGGCCAAGCCGGATGCCGAACTGGTGATCAAGGCCCTGGACATGGCCTACGAACAGCGCGGCAGGCCACAGCAGGTGCTGTTCCATTCAGACCAGGGCAGCCAGTACGCCAGCCGCCTGTTTCGGCAACGGCTCTGGCGCTATCGGATGCAGCAGAGCATGAGCCGTCGGGGGAATTGCTGGGATAACTCGCCGATGGAGCGCCTGTTCCGCAGTCTGAAGTCGGAGTGGGTCCCGTCAACGGGTTACCTGACGGCGCAGGAGGCCCAACGGGACATCAGTCATTACTTGATGCACCGCTACAACTGGATCAGGCCGCATCAATTCAACGACGGGTTACCACCTGCGGTGGCCGAAGAAAAACTCAACCCACTGTCCGGGATGGGTTGACCACTACACCTCCGCCCTTGTTTACGTAGCCCGCTCAACCAGCAGGGTCGGGTGGCAATGCTGGTACGTCCGGCAAGCCTACATAGAGAGACTGAATAGTTCACATCCCATCGTAAATGGCGGTGAATTCTATACCTCGGGGGCGAATCCAAAGCTTGTTATTTTTCCGCCCCTGGTTCAACCAACCGAAAACCAGGAAATGCATACCCTCAAGCTCCGACCAACTGACGCGGTGATAGCTCAGAAACGCTGCGCAAATGTCCTGTCCGATCACCACACTTACGTCTTCCTTGTCGCCGGTGTTGATCCAGTGCTCTTTATCTCTACCTTGGCGGATATCTTGAATATCGCCCCAGAATCCTCTAAATCTGCCAACATGGGCGTCGGTGACATCGGAGAAGTTGACAAATAGGTCACGCACTCGAAAAGCATTAACGTCCGGAAGCTCAATGGTCTGATCTGAACGCCTAAACTCTTCCGAGAAAATCAAATTCTTCAAAATAGGCCGTAGCCTACGCCTAGAAATCGCCCGCCGATTACCTCCTGACCCAACATACCGACCGCCTCTGGTACCACCTTCAGCACCCGATTCTGGATCACCGTTAACCTGTTCCGCAGCCCCATATCGAAGGTCCAGAACAATGTGATCTCCAGGGTTACGGAGCATGTCCTTATCTTCGCCGCCACCTTCGCCCTGCTCAGATTCTGGTGCCGCGAGCGGGCAATTAACATGAGGTCTCGCACGGAAATGCGGCCCTTGGCCACTTCGAGCCTCTTTAACAAAAATGGCCCGCGTACTGCACCTGATGCAGATCAGGTGCCGACGCTTGATGGCTATTTCGGGGGGCGGAAGCTTGGCGAATTTCACTGCGGAATACTCGCTACCATCCAGAGTGCACTTTGCTACATCCATCAGTGTCTTCGCTTATACCGTCAACTAGCGGAAAACCATCTTCAGGGAGGGGGTCTTAATGCTCACCCTGCCCCTATCACCCATCGTCTGATCGCATCACGCCCCCGCAGAGCGGGGGCTTTCACCAGCTCAGCCGGTCAGGTGAGGTCGACTACCGGAGCAATGGGACCGTAAGCTTTGACTGCTGCGATGCCGCCGTCTCGCGCTTGAGCAGTGGTATAGGTCTCGCTCTTGCCGATCACTTGCCCATTATTTGCGTGCAGAGTGAAGTAGTACTGGTAGTTAACGGACGTGAGCTTCTTGTAGTTGGTGTCGTACGGCGAGTGCACCTTCACCGATTGGATACCATTCTGGCAGTTCGCCTTGGTGGTATAGCCTTCACTGGCCAGGATTTTCTCGCCATTCGGCGCCTTCAAGCGGAAGTAATACTGACGATCTGCACCCAGGAAAATTTCGTATTTCGCGCTCATGATGATGATCTCCTACTTCTCTTTCCGGACGCCTTTGAAGGGCGTTTTGTCCGACGTTTTCACGTCCATGAATTGACCGGTTTCCGCGTCACGCTTGACCCAATGTCCAGACGGAGTCTGAGTCTGGGAACGCTGGCGCACTGCACCGTTACGATGTCCATCACCTGCCGGAGGGTTAGTAGCCATATCGATTACCACTCTGCTTAAATTATCCAGTTTAACCAGGTGTCATATAAACCCCTGAAGTCAGTACAGAGACTACGCCTTCATTCTGGATATGTAAAGCTGTTTAAGCAGATTCCCCGATGGCGAGGTAGACGTATTCAATACCGCCTGACTCAGCTGCCTCTTCTGCCCTAAGGATGTACCCCTGGTCCTTAAGCTTCTTCAGCTTGGTGCTGGCATTAGGGACGGAGATTTGCAGCGTTTCTGCCACCTTGGCTGCGGTAACCGAGCGCTGGGACAGCACGCAATCCAATAGCTCCCTCGTGGAAGAGCTGATCTCTGGCCCGATAATGTCGTAACCGTCATTCGTCCAGACAGTCAGAGGGATGTCTTTGGCCTGAGCCGCATAGCTCCAGTTGTCCAGTAGGTCTCGACTTTTGAGATCCTTCAGGAAAAAACCACGCTCCCCCTTGAAAAGCTTGGCTACGGCAACAACGCTTTCTCGTGGAAAGGATGCGTCTGTCGCTTCGATGCCGGCGAGGGAGACTCCAAAAATGGAGTACTGGGGATGGGCGTCAACAAACTCGGTGAGCCTCCCAAAGGTCGCCTTCCCCTGAACGTTGCCAAAGGGATGGTCGTCTTCGGTGAAGTCTATGAGCTTCACAGTGATCGATTTCTGATTCATTTGCTCAGTTTAACGAGGAGACTTTAGCTGTCAATTAAGAAGTCGAAGCAGATGTGGGTTCCCAAGATGGTCGGCATGTCCACGCGAGGGTAGCTGTCGTTAAGCTGTCCCCCGCTGTAAATCATTGTCAGCTCGAAGTTTTTTTGCCTGACCGTGACGGTGGCGTTGAAGTTAGCTGCCACGTCACCACTGCGTTTCAATCCGAGCCCTCTACCGTCTTCATTAGCGCTGGAGACTCGACCTTGCTTGAAAACGTGCAAAACGAGTTCTGCCCCAGCCTCAGGCTTCGAGAAGTCGAGCCTACGAAAAAGCTCCTGATACTTGTGCTCCAGAACAGGTTGAAGGCTTCCCACGATGCCTATCCCGCTGTCAGAGATCACCACCTGAATCTTCCCACCTCTCGGATAGTACTGAAGAGCTGCAAAGCCCGGAATCTCTGACTTTGCATGATCCCGGACATTACCAAACAGCTCGGAAATGAACGTGAAAGCAGACTGCGAATACTGCTCGCCCGCACAATTTACGAGGCTATTTTTCAAGCGCTTGGGGATGGACTCATCTGGATTACGATGGTCAATCGAAGCAAGCTCGACCACACCGTCATTTTTTCCGCGGTGGGTCACTGCGCCAGACTGGGAAGGGCGCGCCGGAACGACGCCCACTGCACCGGCTAAGTGGTCAAAAAAACCTAGTCGGTTGAAGTAAGTCAGCGTTGTCTTGCACGCGCTGAAGTCAATCGTCACACTTTTCCTTAGCATGACTAACTGATTGCACAGGGCCAGGATGCGCGCAGCTGCATCGATCATGATCTTGCAGCCTTTAGGCACGACGAACTCGACCTCCGAGCAAGTCTCATCCAGAGGCGATCCGGTCACTGCAAGCAAATTTTCAAATGAGGAGGCCCCCACCCATGCCTCTTCCTCAAGAGCGACAGTCAGCTTGTTCGGCTCAGTCAGTGACCAGCGCTGCTCATCATCATGAGCAAATGTCTTGGGGTTCTTGTAGAGAAGGGAGTTAACCACCCCTTTATCCAGGCCTAGTTGGCGAGCTATTTCTCTTCCCTTGGCTCCAGGGTTCGCCCGGAGAAATCGGGCAATCTCAGCAATCATCAAAGCAAAAAACCACCTAATTTCCTTGGCTAAGTAAAGGCTCTTCTAGCTAGGCCAACTCGCAACCCCGTGCGGGGGACTGAGAGACCAGCCAAGTGCCACTATAACGCAGCGATGGCATGAAGCCAGACGGCAAGTCGCTGCTCTACGTAGTCTTGAGACAACCGCTCCTGTTCTAGTCGACCAACTCCGTATCGACCAGAGCGCAGCTCCTCAAAAAGGGACCGCTCGGCAAGAGTCAGGCCATAGTCCGGTAGCTCGGCTGGCCGCTCTTCGCAAACCCCTCGCTCAACATGGGCGATCAGCGTGTCGCGATCCATCATCACGGCCTCAACATGGGGCTGCCTCAATCGTGCATCGGCGAGGAATTTCAGCCCCCATGTATCGAGATCCCCCCAGTAACCTATCCTTCTATCCTTCAGCCACTCGGCTTGTAGCCAGGCGGTATTTGCGCCTCCTCCGAACACCGCAATGGTGCCTGGTAGCTCAGGAAGTCCGTAGCCAGCCTGGAGGTTCTCGTGACCTGCCCCCAGTTTTAGTACCGCTGCCTAGTTAGTAGGCCCTGGGGTTGATATTAATTTTTCCTGCTTCAGCTGCTGCTGGCGAGTTCGCCAACTTGCAGCAAATTCTGCCGGGGTGAGATTGCCAATCGCGCTGTGCGGTCGGTGTTCGTTGTAATCCCGCCGCCAGGCCGCGATGCGGATTCTCGCTTCGGCCAGCGAACAGAACCAGTGCTCATTGAGGCATTCGTCCCGGAACTTACCGTTGAACGACTCGATGAAGGCATTCTGCGTGGGCTTACCAGGCTGAATCAGCTTCAGCTTGATGTCGCGCTGATAGGCCCATTGATCGAGTGCCTTGCCGGTGAACTCGGGCCCCTGGTCGGTGCGGATCGCTTTCGGGTAGCCGCGAAACCGCGCCATCTCGTCCAGCGCCCGTGTGACACGAAGCCGCTGATACCGTGCTCCACCAGGATGCCGACCGACTCCTTGGTGAAGTCATCGACCACCGTCAGGCATTTGATCCGCCGCCCGGTGCTCAGTGCATCGAAGACGAAGTCCATCGACCAGACCTGGTTTGGTGCGCTCGGCAAACTCAGACGTTCGCGCTCCACCGCGACGCCATGGCGGCGGCGCCGCCGTTTCACCATCAAGCCGGCAGCGCGGTACAGGCGATAGATCCGCTTGTGGTTGACCTGCACGCCAGCACGCCGCAGCAGGATGTGCAGGCGGCGATAGCCAAAGCGCCGGCGCTCTTGGGCCAGTTCCACCAGTTGGGCTTGCAGCTCGGTGTTTTGCACACTGGCTCGCGGCTGGTAGCGCAACACCGAGCGGGACAGCCCGATCAACTGACAGGCACGACGCTCGGAGATGCCGGTTCGCGCCTGCATCTCCTGCACCGCCTCCCGCCGTGCTGTCGGGCTTACCCTTTTCTCCGGGCGACCACTTTCAGCGACTCGATGTCGAGGTGGGCCTCGGCGAGCAACTTCTTCAATCGGCTGTTTTCCAGTTCAAGATCCTTCAACCGTTTGGCGTCCGCCACGGTCATACCGCCAAACTTGGCCCGCCAGGTGTAGAACGAGGCATCACTGAAGCCGTGTCGGCGACACAGTTCCTTCACCGGCACACCGGCCTCCGCCTGCTTGAGGAAGTCGAGAATCTGCTCTTCGGTAAAACGCTTTTTCACTGCCGTCTCCTGCTCGGAAAACGGACTCTACTAAGTTTGACGTGGTACTGAAATCGGGGGGCAGGTCAGGCATCCATGTCCTATCCCAAAATGACGTGAGGCCGATCATCTGGATCGGCCTCACTGGAATTCGAATGATGTGGTTTGTTGCGTCATGAGATTACCTCAAGGATTGATTCTGCATGTTCGCAGACCCAACCCCAGGCCTCGCCAGCTTTTTCCCAGAGCCAGACATAGTAGGGGATCCGTTTTACGACCTGCGCTGCCTGAACAGCTCTGGCCTTAACACCTTCTCCCTTCTTGTCCTTCTGCTGGGGGGCAGAAGAGATATTGACGCGGGCATCTTCATTGTTGTGCATATTCTGGTTGGCGTTGCCGCCGTCCAGCTTCTTCAAAAAACGCATGGTTAATCTCCTGTCGACCGGGCAAATGCCCCGCCGCCAAGCATTCCGGGCCGAGGAGAACGCTGAAGATGCCACTACAAACCACAGTTCTGCTTATCAAGAATTGATAAGCCGTCCGCCGCCGTACTGTCGTGTAGCCGATGAGACCTCGCTGATAACCACGTGACTTGGCCACGTGGCCCTCAGCGCTGAGCACATCGGGGTGACGACAGGTTGTGGGGCGAAGGTAGCCCTGGAGAACACCAGAGCTGGCCAGTTTCCTGACCACCAACTGCAAGCCCGATTCATAACCATGTTTAAAGAGCACCTGGCCGGTAACACCCAGCCCTCGTATTTCTACAGACCCGAGGAACGGTTTTCAAGCC
This sequence comes from Pseudomonas sp. KBN12P06040, assembly GCF_037574965.1. Lineage (NCBI taxonomy): Bacteria > Pseudomonadati > Pseudomonadota > Gammaproteobacteria > Pseudomonadales > Pseudomonadaceae > Pseudomonas > Pseudomonas sp. KBN12P06040. The sequence goes on along the minus strand of NZ_JBBELS010000001.1, from coordinate 34,317 downwards.
GCTGAGTTTCACCGTCCATTTCGCTTGGCCGGCGACCTCATAGAATCAGATATCAAGGGGAGGGAGGCCCTTAACAATCTTGGTAGTCTCCAAGCTTACTGTTACTACTCGCTGGAACAACTCCAGCGGGTACTTGGGGTTACCCATGGTCTCGATGGCCCAGTCGTTGGCGTCGTTGACGATGCCGCTGGCTTTGTCTGTACGAACGGCCTGCCGCTCCATCACCCAGTCCAGCGCAGCCTTTCCGTTGACGACATAGTCCCAAGCAGCTCTGGGGATATCCTTGAGGGTGATGCGGTGGTTGTAGATGACCGTGCTCTTGTCTCCCTTCTTGGCGAACTTCATCTTCTCTACGCGGTAATCAGCACCGGTGAGCGGGCTCTTGGCCTCGATGGTCAGCGGATACGGCTCGACAGTTTCATAGTTCAGGTGAAGATCGGCCAATGCGCGACCCGCTTGGCTGAAGGCCCAGAAGTCGGCAGCCTTCTTCACTGCCGGAATGCGCGGCAGCTCCTTGCTCAGATTGTCGGCAAAGCGTTCGCGGTAGTCCGGGGAATGGAGGATGCCGTAGACGTAGTAGAACAGGTCTTCCTTACTAAGCGACTCACCGGGGTAGGCACTCTGGAAATGCGCCAAGCCAGCGTCAGTCACAGCATCGCGGCGGCGCAGGCCGCCATCAATCGGCTCGGCAAAAAGGTCGCTATCTGAAGCTTGGGCAGCTTCGTCGTAGAGGTAAAGCGGAAAGCATTGCGAGCCCTCGATATCCACGAAGTGAAGGCTGGGCACATGGCGTGAAATCAAAGCGCTAAAAGCTACCTTCTCTCCAGCGGCAGAAACCCCAATCACCAAATTCTCCGTTCCGGCATCGGGGAAGATGCGTGGCATCTGGTAAACCCTCTCGTTGAAGCGACGGTTGTAATACAACCATTGCTTGGTGAAAGGACGATACAGGCTAGAAACCATGTTTCCGCTTTCAAAGGCATAGATGTGATTTCTGACAAGATCCTGTTTGACGTTATGCGTCCAGCTGATTCGGGTCGGATCGGTGTCGATGAATCCATCAACCTGCGCCTGACGGGCCTTGGTATCCAGCCCCGAATACTTCGCGTTGAAACGCTCTACCTCACCGTTGTAGAAGCCGATCATGCTGGTCATGTTGGTTGCTAGCTTTGACTGGCTGGCGTTGTAGGCCCAGGCATCGCGGTTAGTTACAACGCCCAGCGAGAAGTTTTCAAACAGCTTCGGCGCATCGCTTTTCTTTTCACCCAAGACGATGAATCGGTTGAAACTGTTGTCACGCTGCTTCAGCCAGTCTCCATGCTCGTCTGGAGTAATTCTCTGCCATTGCTCAATGCCAGCGACGCTGGCGTAACCGGCTACCTTCTCCAGCTTTTCTTCGCGGCTCAGATAGTCGCCGATATCGTGGAAGTAGATCTGACCGTGACCTTGCGCAGCCGGATTCTTGACCAGCAGTGATATGGCGATAGGAGCTCGGCTGCCACTGCCGAAGATCTTCCCGCCCTCCTTACGTGACGTTTCACCACTGGTGCGCTGGTTGCCGCGCAGGTGGAACACATAGAGGCTGGAGAACTCATCCGCCAGGCACTTGCGCAATCCATCGGTGGTGTTGGCGTCCAGAAAGCCAGCGTTGGTGACAAAGCCAATGATTCCGGTATCGCCAATGCGGTTGCTGGCCCAGCGAATGGCGCGGATATAGCTGTCATATAGCCCCTTGGCGAGCGTGGCCGAGGAGCGTGCTGCATAAGTGGCGCGGATGTCTGCATCCAGCTTGGGGTAATCGACGTTATCGTTGTTGTCGTTCTCGCTCTTCTGCCCAACTGAGTACGGCGGATTACCCACAATCACTCGAATATCCAACGCCTTCTGCCGCTTGCGGCGGGCGCTGTTGTCCACCAGCACTTCATCGATCAGATCTTCTTTTTCATACATCTGGAAGGTGTCGGTCAGGCAGATGCCTTCAAACGGGGTGTATTCGTCGATCACTTCGCCGTGATAGGCCGCTTCGATATTGATGGCGGCAATGTAGTAGGCCAGAAGCACCAGCTCGTTGGCGTGGATTTCGTGCTTGTACTTGTGTGGCAGCTCTTCCGGCTTGATCAGGCCCGACTGAATCAGGCGCGTGATGAAAGTGCCGGTACCGGTGAAGGGATCGATGATGTGGACGCCCTTACTACCCAGGGTCTGACCGAACTCCTGTTGCAGCAGATGGTTGACGCTGTGAAGGATGAAGTCGACCACCTCGACCGGGGTATAAACGATGCCCAAGCGCTCGGTCATCTTTGGGAAGGCATTGCGGAAGAACTTGTCGTACAGCTCAACGATGATCTTCTGTTTTCCCTGGGCATTGTCGATGCCGGCAGCGCGCTGACGCACGCTGGCGTAGAACTTCTCCAGGGTGTCAGCTTCCTTGGCTAGGTGATGCTCGTGGAGCGCGTCCAGCACGCCTTGCATGGCCTTGGACATGGGGTTGTGGCTAGCAAAGCTGTACTCATCGAACAGTGCGTCGAATACTGGCTTGGTAACCAGATGCTGGGCGAGCATTTCGACAATCTCGCCGTCGCTGATACTGTCGTTGAGGTCGTCGCGCAACTCGGCGGCAAATACGTTGAAAGCGGCCTGCTCCTGGGTGTTGGCCGGGTTCTCCAGAATGCCCTGGATACGGTCGATATGGGTGCGAGCGATCTTGGCGATGTCGTTGGCCCAGTCTTCCCAATGGTGGCGGTTGCCGCACTTCTCGACGATCTTGGCGTAGATGGCCTTCTCGATTTCGCCGACCTCGTAGGTCAGCTCAGCCTGCTGAGTCATCTGGCCGGGAACATCATGGTTCTTGCTACCGATCCCGTACTGGCCTTTGCCAGCTTTGCCGTTGGTGGTGCCTGTGGCTTTCTTGGCGTTCTTCTCGGCCTTGTCGGTGATGGCAATAACTTCCATCTTGCGAGGGTCTGAGCCGATCAGGTCGAGCTTGTTGACCATGGCGTCGAAGCTGTCATCGTGCGAGCGCAGCGCTTGGAGCACCTGCCAGACCACCTTGTAAGTCTGGTTGTCGTTGAGCGCTTCGTGGGGCTCCATGCCTGCCGGGATGACCACCGGCAGCACCACATAGCCGCGCTTCTTGCCCGGTGCGTTGCGCATCACGCGGCCAACGGACTGCACCACATCCACCTGGGAGTTACGCGGGGTGAGGAAGAGCACGGCATCCAACGCCGGCACGTCCACGCCCTCAGACAGGCAGCGTACGTTGCTGAGGATGCGGCAGGTGTTTGCCAGAGGTTCTTCCTTCAGCCAGTTGAGCTTGGCTTCCTTGGCACTGGCATTCATGCCGCCATCCACGTGCTCGGCCTCGCAGATGAGGCGCGAGGCTTCGTCAATCTCTTCAGATTCCTGATAGGCCTCGACCACCGCTTGGAACATGCTGGCAATGTTGATCGAGCTGACCTTGTGCTTGGTGCCTTTGTAGTTGGGTGAAATGACCTGACAGAACGCCACGGCACGCTTCATCGGCTCGTCGTCACCAATCAGTTGCTCATGCAGGCCCTGCTTAGCCAATGCCTTCCAGCAGCCGACGATCTTGGCCGCGTCATCCACCTTGAGCTGGTTGTTCTCGTCCTTCAGCATGTCCTGAAGGCGACGGCTGATGGTGCTCTCCTCGACGGTGAGTACCAGCACTTTGTAGTCGGTGAGCAGGCCGCGCTGGACTGCCTCGGAGAAGTTGATGACGAACAGCTCTTTGCCATATAGCGCCTCGTCATCCATCGAGCACAGGGTGACTTCGCCGGACTCAGCTTTGATCTTGGCGCTGTCACCGTAGATGCGAGGCGTAGCGGTCATGTACAGGCGTTTGGCCGCGCGGATGTAGTCACCATCATGAATGCGCACAAAGTTGCTTTCGTCATCATCGCCAAAGGTGGCGCCGGTAGTGCGGTGCGCTTCGTCACAGATCACCAGATCGAAAGCTGGCAGGCCATGATCTGCCTGGGCGCGGCTGATCACGTCGATGGAGTGATAGGTGGAGAACACCACGCTCATGTGCTCGGCATCGTGGCGCTTGAGCATTTCCGACGCGAGGCGATCCGCCTTAGTGGTGGCTGGATAACGCAGTTCGTGGGTAAACACCTGAACCGCGTCATCCTCTGCCTTGCGTTTCTTACCTACGTCGCTATCGGAACAGACCGCAAAACTGTGGAGTAGGGTTGCGCTTTCCTGCGTCCACTCGGTGAGGGTCTGTGACAGCAGCGACAGGCTGGGCACCAGGAACAGTACACGCTTGCCCTTGCCGGCCTGCTGCTCGGCGATTTTCAGACTGGTGAAAGTCTTGCCGGTACCGCAAGCCATGATCAGCTTGCCACGCTCGGCATCCTTCAAGCCGGCAACCACGGCGTTCAGTGCAGTCTGCTGGTGATCGCGCAGCTGCTTGCGCGCCTTTAGCACCACCGCCTGGTTGGGCTGGTATTTAGCCCAGTCGACCTGGCTGTCCTCTAAGGCTTGCAGGTCGATCTTGCTAACCGGAGGCTGCTGGCCCTGCAAGGCGTCCTCGGCATGCTCACTCCAATTGTTTGTCGTGGTTACGATGACGCGGTGCGAGAACGGTGCCTTGCCCGAGGCGGTGAAGAAGCTGTCGATGTCCTTCTTCTGGACTTTGTAGTCCTCGGCGTAGAGCTTGCACTGAATGGCGTGGTACTCGCCGGTGCCCTGGGTGCGCGCCACTAGGTCGATGCCCGCGTCCTTACCGCTGAGGCCCTGTTCCTTGGCCCAGTCGGCGTATGTCCACACCTTGTCGTACAGATCGCGGTAGGTGGCTTCGTTGCGCAGGTAGGCGCAAATCAGCTCCTCGAAGTAGGTGCCTTTTTCGCGCTCGGTGACGGAGGCGGAACGAAAGGTATGGAGCAGAGCGGAGAGGGCAGACATTGCGAATTCCTTTTGATTACAGCTAGCGCAGATCTCAGGCGCTAAATCTTTCCATCTTATCAACAGGTGTCTTTGGGATCAGCCAAAAGAAAACCCCAGCAGATGCAAGATCTACCGGGGTTTTACTCTGCTCATTAACTTTGGCCGAAACGCTTGACTTTGGCCGAAAGGGCAAATAACTTTGCCCACCTCCAGGCAGGGTGGCAGGGTGGCAGGGTGGCAGGGTGGCAGGGCACATCAGCATGCGGTTCGTTTTAAAGAAGCCGCAAGCGTGTCGCATCGTGCTGCCCATCAGTGATGACTTGATGGGCGATGCCCTTTTGATTTGCATAAATTGAAGCGCCCTAGCTGTCCCGTCGAATCTCCCAGAATCGTCCACGCCAAAACGAGATTTTCCGCCTCTTCCTTGTAGCTTCACTACACAGCTCGCCTATGTGTGATTGTGTGGCTATGCCGAAGAGCCTGATCTACAAAGAAAAACCCCGGCGCTAGGCCGGGGTAGTGACAGAAATTGTCATGACAGTAACTCGTTAAATCATGCCAATTAACCTGCCCGTCGACAACCTGTCACACGTCCAGGTTCGACACCGCCAGCGCGTTGCTTTCGATGAAGTCGCGGCGCGGCTCCACGGCATCGCCCATCAGGGTGTTGAAGATCTGGTCGGCGGCGATGGCGTCCTCGATGGTCACCTTGAGCATGCGCCGGACGTTCGGATCCATGGTGGTTTCCCACAGCTGCTCAGGGTTCATCTCGCCCAACCCCTTGTATCGCTGGATGCTGTGGCGCTTGGTACCTTCGGCCATCAGCCAGTCCAGGCCGTCCTTGAAGGCGCTGATCGGGCGCTTGCGCTCACCCTTCTGCACGTAGGCGCCGTCTTCCAGCAGGCTGTTCAGCTGGTCGCCGAGCAGCGACACCGAGCGGTAGTCATTGCTGGCGAAGAAGTCACGGTTGAAGGTGACGTAGCTGGACAGGCCGTGGGCCACCAGTTCCACCTCGGGCAGCCACAGGTGGCGCTCGCGGTCTTCGCGCAGGCTGGCCTTGTAGGTCAGGCCAGACTTCTCGGCGGCGGTCAGGCGCGCCTGGAACTTCTCCAACCAGCCTTGCATGGCCGACTCGTTAGCCAGGTCGTCCACCGACACGGTAGGCAGGTAGATGAAGTGCTCGGTCAGCTCCTGGGGGTACAGGCGCGACAGGCGCTTGAGGGTGGCGATCACCCCGCGATACTCGTTGACCAGTTTCTCCAGCGCCGCCCCGGACAGGCCCGGAGCGTGCTCGTTGACGTGCAGGCTGGCGTCTTCCAGGGCCGACTGGGTCATGTACTCTTCCATGGCCTGGTCGTCCTTGATGTACTGCTCCTGCTTGCCGCGCTTGACCTTGTACAACGGTGGCTGGGCGATGTAGATGTAGCCACGCTCGATCAGCTCGGGCATCTGGCGGAAGAAGAAGGTCAACAGCAGGGTGCGGATGTGCGAACCGTCGACGTCAGCATCGGTCATGATGATGATGTTGTGGTAGCGCAGCTTGTCGATGTTGTACTCCTCGCGGCCGATGCCACAGCCCAGGGCGGTGATCAGCGTACCGACCTCCTGGGAGGAGAGCATCTTGTCGAAGCGTGCCTTCTCGACGTTGAGGATCTTGCCCTTGAGCGGCAGGATCGCCTGGGTCCGGCGATTGCGGCCCTGCTTGGCGGAACCGCCCGCGGAGTCACCCTCCACGATGTACAGTTCGGAGAGCGCCGGGTCCTTTTCCTGGCAATCGGCCAGTTTGCCGGGCAGGCCGGCGATGTCCAGCGCGCCCTTGCGGCGGGTCATCTCGCGCGCCTTGCGCGCGGCTTCACGGGCACGGGCGGCGTCGATCATCTTGCCGACCACGGCCTTGGCTTCGTTGGGATTCTCCAGCAGGAAGTCGGCGAAGTACTTGCCCATCTCCTGTTCCACCGCGGTCTTCACCTCGGAGGAGACCAGCTTGTCCTTGGTCTGCGAGCTGAACTTCGGGTCCGGTACCTTCACCGAGATGATCGCGGTGAGGCCTTCGCGGGCATCGTCGCCGGTGGTGGCGATCTTGAATTTCTTCGCCAGGCCTTCGGCCTCGATGTAGTTGTTCAGGTTACGCGTCAGCGCCGAACGGAAACCGGCCAGGTGGGTGCCGCCATCACGCTGCGGGATGTTGTTGGTGAAGCAGAGCAGGTTCTCGTTGAAGCTGTCGTTCCACTGCAAGGCGACTTCCACACCCACGCCGTCCTCTTCACGCTGGACGTTGAAGTGGAATACCTCGTTCACCGCGGTCTTGTTGGTGTTCAAGTACTCGACGAAGGCCTTCAGACCGCCTTCGTACTTGAACAGCTCCTCCTTGCCGGTACGCTCGTCGCGCAGCAGGATGCCGACGCCGGAGTTGAGGAAGGACAGTTCGCGGATGCGCTTGGCCAGGATGTCCCAACTGAAGTGGATGTTGCTGAAGGTCTCCGGGGACGGCTTGAAGTGAACTTCGGTACCGGAGCCATCGGTCTCGCCCACTTCGCGCAGTGGGAACTGCGGAACGCCGTGGTGGTAGACCTGTTCCCAGACCTTGTTGTGGCGACGGATGGTCAGGCGCAGCTCATGGGACAGCGCGTTCACCACCGAGACGCCCACACCGTGCAAGCCGCCGGACACTTTGTAGGTGTTGTCGTCGAACTTGCCGCCGGCGTGGAGGACGGTCATGATCACTTCCGCCGCAGAAACCCCTTCTTCCTTGTGGATATCCACCGGAATACCGCGTCCATTGTCGCGGACAGTGATCGACTCATCCGTATGGATGGTGATGCTGATTTCGCTGCAGTAACCGGCCAGCGCTTCGTCGATGGAGTTATCCACCACCTCGAACACCATGTGGTGCAGACCGGTGCCATCGTCGGTGTCGCCGATGTACATGCCGGGGCGCTTGCGTACGGCATCCAGCCCCTTCAGCACCTTGATGCTGGAAGAGTCGTACGTGTTGTTCTCGCTCATGCTTCACTCCCGATGGTCGTGGTCTGAGAGACTTTTCCATGTTCCACGTGGAACATGGATACCGGCGTATCCGTGCGCCAGCCGTCTTTCAATAGTTGCGGGTCCACGCAGGTGATGAATACCTGGCAACCCAAATCTTCAAGCAAGCGGCAAAGAGCCATTCGATGCTGCTCATCCAATTCCGAGGGCAGGTCGTCCACCAGGTAGACGCACTGTCCGCGCTTGGCGCGATTGATCAGATGGCCTTGGGCGATGCGCAGGGCGCATACCACCAGCTTCTGCTGACCGCGCGAGAGAATCTCCGCGGCGTTATGACCTGCCAACCGTATGCGAAGATCCGCACGCTGCGGTCCCGCCTGGGTGTGGCCCATCTGCTGGTCGCGCAACAGGCTGGAAGCCAGAACCTCCAGGAGGTCCCGGTCCTTGTCCCAGCCTCGGTAGTAGCTAAGGGTCAGGTCATCCAGTGAAACCAATTCGGCGAGTGTTTCCTCGAATACCGGTTTCAACGCCTGGATATAGCTTCTACGGTAGGCATCGATCTCATCGCTGGCCAGGCTCAATTCCCGGTCCCAGGCCGCTTGCGACGCGGGGTCCAGTTTACCATGCCGGAGCCAGGAGTTCCGCTGGCGCAGCGCCTTCTGCAGGCGCTGCCAGACGGGCAGAAACCGAGGTTCCACGTGGAACACTCCCCAATCGAGGAACTGTCGCCGGATCTTCGGCGCTCCCTCGAGCAACCGAAAGCTGTCCGGGTTGATCAGTTGCAGTGGGAGAGTTTCCGCCAATTGAGCCGCACTCCGGGCGTTCTGCCCATCGATGCGGATGGTGAACTCGCCCTGGCGCTCACGGGAAATCCCCAGGTTGCTGGCGATGCCGTTGGCCAACATCACCTGGCCGAATACGGTGCAGGCCGCTTCCTCATACTGGATCACCGGCTGCAAGCGCGCACTGCGGAATGAACGCGCCAGGCCCAGCAGGTGGATGGCTTCGAGCACACTGGTCTTGCCGCTGCCATTATCGCCGTAGAGGATGTTGATGCGAGGGGAGGGGGAGAGGGTCACCGGGTGCAGGTTGCGCACCGCGGTGACCGAAACGCGGGTCAGGGACATTCAGCGTGATTAGAGGCGCATCGGCATGACGACATAGGCAGAATCGTCATTGTCGGCCTCGTGGACCAGGGCGCTGCTGTTGGAATCGGAAAGGATGAAGCGGACCTGCTCGGTACCGATCACACCCAGCACGTCGAGCAGGTAACTGACGTTGAAGCCGATCTCCAGGTTGCCGCCGTTGTACTCGACCTGCACTTCTTCCTCGGCCTCCTCCTGCTCCGGGTTGTTCGCCTGGATTTTCAGCAAACCGTTGGAAAGCTGCAGGCGAATGCCGCGGTACTTTTCGTTGGAGAGGATCGCGGTACGGCTGAAGGCTTCGCGCAGTTGCTGGCGGTCGCCGACCACCAGCTTGTCGCCACCGCGCGGCAGTACGCGTTCGTAGTCCGGGAACTTGCCGTCCACCAGCTTCGAAGTGAAGGTGAATTCGCCAGTGGTGGCACGGATATGGTGCTGGCCCAGGACGATGCCGACTTCGCCGTCCTGCTCGGTGAGCAGACGAGCCAGTTCGAGGATGCCTTTGCGCGGCACGATCACCTGGTGGCGGTCCTGCGACGGGATCTGCGCATCCAGCGAGCACATGGCCAGTCGGTGGCCGTCGGTGGCGACGGAGCGCAGGGTGCCGCCGTTCACTTCCAGCAGCATGCCGTTGAGGTAGTAACGCACGTCCTGCTGGGCCATGGCGAAGCTGGTGCGGTCGATCAGGCGACGCAGCTTGCTCTGGGCAATGCTGAAGTTCAGCGAGCCGGGACCTTCCTCTACGGTGGGGAAATCGTTGGCCGGCAGGGTGGACAGAGTGAAGCGGCTACGCCCGGCCTTCACCAGGAGTTTCTGCTCTTCGACACGGATGTCGATCAGCACGTCGTTCGGCAGGCTCTTGCAGATGTCCATCAGCTTGCGCGCCGGTACGGTGATCTCGCCGGGTTCGGCGGCATCTTCCAGTACCACGCGACCAACCAGTTCGACCTCGAGGTCGGTGCCGGTCAGCGACAGTTGCTGGCCTTCGACCACCAGCAGGACGTTGGAGAGAACCGGCAATGTCTGGCGGCGTTCCACGACGCCGGCGACCAGTTGCAGCGGTTTCAACAGGGCTTCGCGTTGAATGGTGAAATGCATGGTCTAGTCCCTTGCCTCGTGGGCTGCGTCAGGTTGTCAGGGTACGCAGCAGGTTCTTGTAGTCCTCGCGGATATCCGCGTCGGATTCCCTAAGTTGAGCGATCTTACGACAGGCGTGCAACACCGTGGTGTGATCCCGACCGCCGAAGGCCACGCCGATCTCCGGCAGGCTGTGGTTGGTCAGCTCCTTGGAGAGCGCCATGGCCACCTGGCGCGGGCGCGCCACCGAACGCGAACGCCGCTTGGACAACAGATCGGATATCTTGATCTTGTAGTACTCGGCGACGGTGCGCTGGATGTTGTCGATGCTGACCAGCTTGTCCTGAAGGGCCAACAGGTCCTTCAGCGACTCGCGAATCAGCTCGATGGTGATCGGCCGGCCCATGAAGTGCGAGTGGGCGATCACCCGCTTCAGCGCACCTTCCAGTTCACGCACGTTGGAACGGATGCGCTGGGCGATGAAGAAGGCCGCATCGTGCGGCAGCTCGATCTTCGCCTGCTCAGCCTTCTTCATCAGGATCGCCACCCGGGTTTCCAGTTCCGGCGGCTCGACGGCCACCGTGAGGCCCCAGCCGAAGCGGGATTTCAGCCGCTCTTCCAGGCCTTCGATTTCCTTCGGATAGCGGTCGCTGGTGAGGATCACCTGCTGGCCGCCTTCGAGAAGGGCATTGAAGGTGTGGAAGAACTCCTCCTGGGAGCGCTCCTTACGGGCGAAGAACTGGATGTCGTCGATCAACAGTGCGTCCACCGAGCGGTAGAAGCGCTTGAATTCGTTGATGGCGTTGAGCTGCAAGGCCTTCACCATGTCCGCGACGAAACGTTCCGAATGCAGGTAGACCACCTTGGCGTTCGGGTTCTTCTTCAGCAGGTGGTTGCCCACCGCATGCATCAGGTGGGTCTTGCCCAGGCCGACGCCACCGTAGAGGAACAGCGGGTTGTAGCCGTGCTTGAGGTTGTCCGCCACCTGCCAGGCGGCGGCGCGGGCCAACTGGTTGGACTTGCCCTCGACGAAGTTCTCGAAGGTGAAGGTACGGTTGAGATAGCTGGTGTGCTTCAGCGCGCCTTCGACCTGGACGTTGCGCTCGGTGCGTACCGCAGGCGCGGCTCCGGCCGGCATGGCGGCGGCCAGCGGATCGATGCTGGGCTCTTCCGGCTCGTAGGGGTCGCTCGACACGCTGGGAGCCGTCGTCACTGGCGGCAGCTCTTCACGTGGCACCACCACGGGCGCGGCCGATACCGGCTGCACTGGCGCCGGCGGCGGAGCAACCGGAGGCGGGGGAGCCACGTGGGTCTGCGATGGGACGATGGCGGCGCGCGGCGTACGGCTACGCTTGCTGCCTATTAATAAGGAAAGGGCGGGCAACTGACCCTCGCCGCGTTCACCGAGCAGTTCCAGAAGCCGACCGAGGTATTTCTCGTTCACCCAATCGAGGACGAAACGGTTGGGTGCATACACACGCAATTCGTCGCCTTCGGCTTCGACCTGCAAGGGACGGATCCAGGTGTTGAATTGTTGGGACGGCAGCTCATCGCGGAGAAGATCCACGCACTGCTGCCAAAGTTCCACGGACACGGATATCCCCCAAAGATTGGAAAGGCGGCACAACGAAATAGGCGCCTATTGTAGCCGGATGGGCCGGACTTATCCACATGCCGATGCGCTGAGGCCCCAAGCAAATCAAGACCTTAATAAAAGCAGGCAGGCCGACGGACGGTCGTCCTGGACTTTGTGGATAACCCTTGCTTTGAAGGGGGTACATCCCTGCGCACAGCCGTGTGGAAAAAAACGCTGTGGATAACCATCTCGTTCATCCCCAGGCTTCGCTCAGGAAGGAAACAGCCTCGACACCGGTTCTCGACAACCTTTTGCCTGCCGGAGAAACACGCAGTTGCTGGGCTTCATCGAGTTATGCACAGAAAAGCGCCGTCCCAAGAGCATTAACCGTTTCTATCCTTTAAAAGAAAAATGACTTCCTTGTATCTATCTATTACGTCATCGCTGGTTGGAAATTGACCTGCCCGTTCGATTTCACTAGAATCGCCGGTCTCTTTAAACGGGGTCACTGCGACCTCAAGTCGTCAACCCAGGTACCGAATCATGAAACGTACTTTCCAACCCAGCACCCTCAAGCGCGCTCGCGTCCACGGTTTCCGCGCCCGTATGGCCACCAAGAACGGCCGTCAGGTTCTGTCGCGTCGTCGCGCCAAAGGCCGTAAGCGTCTGACCGTCTGATTTATCCGGTACGGGTGGTGAGTCGGGACTTCGACCGGGACAAGCGTCTACTGACAGCCCGGCAATTCAGCGCAGTCTTCGACTCTCCGACCGGCAAGGTCCCCGGCAAGCACGTCCTGCTGCTGGCGCGCGAGAACGGTCTCGATCACCCCCGGCTGGGCCTGGTGATCGGCAAGAAGAACGTCAAGCTCGCCGTCCAGCGCAATCGCCTCAAACGCCTGATCCGCGAATCGTTCCGCCATAACCAGGAAGTCCTGGCTGGCTGGGATATCGTGGTGATCGCGCGCAAAGGCCTGGGCGAACTGGAAAATCCGGAGCTGCACCAGCAGTTCGGCAAGCTCTGGAAACGCCTGTTGCGCAATCGACCTCGCACGGAAAGCCCTGCTGACGCCCCTGGCGTGGCCGACGGTACTCATGCATAGGTCGATGCCCGCGCATCCCGATCCCTGTAGTGTCATCCCCCCTTCGATGACCCGGCACCGTCGTTCCCAGCCAAGTTGTACTTCCCTAGCGTACGAGGCTATCGCGCAGCATGGCCCGCGACGCAATGGTCGCCCGAGTGCGGTTTCCTCCACTCGGCTCCATCACTGGCAATCCCGTAGCCACGATCTGCTACTGTCAGTTTCCTTCAAGCCCCGCCCTTTCTCGATGGCCGAGTAACCATGGACATTCAACGCTCGATTCTCATCGTCGCCCTTGCAGTCGTGTCCTACCTGCTGGTTCTCCAGTGGAACAAGGATTACGGTCAGCCTGAGCTGCCCGCCGCCAGCGCTTCGATGAACACCACGCAAGGCCTGCCGGACACTCCGTCCGCCTCGGGCACCAGCAGTGACGTTCCCACTGCCCAGAGCAGTGCGGCCGGCAGCGAAGCCGCCGACAAGCCGGTTGCGGTCAGCGACAAGCTGATCCAGGTGAAGACCGACGTCCTCGACCTGGCCATCGATCCCCGTGGCGGCGATATCGTCCAGCTCGGCCTGTTGCAGTATCCGCGCCGCCTGGACCGTCCGGACGTGCCGTTCCCGCTGTTCGACAACGGTCGCGAACGTACCTACCTGGCGCAGAGCGGCCTCACCGGTGCCGACGGCCCGGACGCCAGCAGCGCCGGCCGCCCGCTGTTCCACAGTGCGCAGAGCAGCTACCAGTTGGCCGACGGCCAGAACGAACTGGTCGTGGACCTGAGCTTCAGCCACGACGGTGTCAACTACATCAAGCGCTTCACCTTCCACCGTGGCCTGAAAGCCGATTGCTCGGACAAGGAAAAGGCTCAGAAGAAGATCGAGTGCATCAATGAAAACGCCTATCAGGTCGGCGTCAGCTACCTGATCGACAACCAGAGCGGCAAGACCTGGAGCGGCAACCTGTTCGCCCAGCTCAAGCGCGACGGCAGCGCCGACCCGTCCTCGACCACCGCCACCGGGGTGTCCACCTACCTCGGCGCCGCGGTCTGGACCCCGGATTCGCCGTACAAGAAGATCTCCACCAAGGACATGGACAAGGAACAGTTCAAGGAGTCCGTGCAGGGTGGCTGGGTCGCCTGGCTGCAACACTACTTCGTGACCGCCTGGGTTCCGACCAAGGGCGAGCAGCACCAGGTCATGACCCGCAAGGACGGCCAGGGCAACTACATCGTCGGTTTCACCGGCCCGACCCTGAGCGTTCCGGCGGGTAGCAAGGTGGAAACCGACCTGACCCTGTATGCCGGCCCGAAACTCCAGAAGCACCTGAAGGAACTCTCCCCGGGCCTGGAACTGACCGTCGACTACGGTTTCCTCTGGTTCATCGCCCAGCCGATCTTCTGGCTGCTGCAACATATCCACAGCCTGATCGGCAACTGGGGCTGGTCGATCATCGCCCTGACCGTCCTGATCAAGCTGGCCTTCTTCCCGTTGTCCGCCGCCAGCTACCGTTCGATGGCGCGCATGCGCGCGGTGTCGCCGAAGATGCAGGCGATCAAGGAACAGCACGGCGACGATCGGCAGAAGATGTCCCAGGCGATGATGGAGCTGTACAAGAAGGAGAAGATCAATCCGCTAGGCGGCTGCCTGCCGATCCTGGTCCAGATGCCGGTCTTCCTCTCCCTCTACTGGGTACTCCTGGAAAGCGTGGAAATGCGCCAGGCGCCGTGGCTCGGCTGGATCACCGACCTGTCGGTGAAGGATCCGTTCTTCATCCTGCCGATCGTCATGGGCGGCACCATGCTGATCCAGCAGATGCTCAACCCGACCCCGCCGGACCCGATGCAGGCCAAGGTGATGAAGCTGATGCCGATCATCTTCACCTTCTTCTTCCTCTGGTTCCCAGCCGGTCTGGTGCTGTACTGGGTGGTCAACAACTGCCTGTCGATCGCTCAGCAGTGGTACATTACCCGCAAGATCGAGGCAGCCGCGAAGACCGCCTGACGTCTATCGCGAAAACTGTCCACAACAAGACGCCCCCTCGAGGGGCGTCTTGCTATCCGGAGATATCCACATGCAAGCCGCCACCGAAACCATCGTCGCGATAGCTACTGCCCAGGGCCGCGGCGGCGTGGGAATCGTTCGCGTCTCCGGCCCCCTCGCCGGACAGATGGCCGTGGCCGTGAGCGGACGCCAGCTGAAAGCCCGGCATGCGCATTACGGACCGTTCCTCGATGCCGGTGGGCAGGTGATCGACGAAGGCCTGTCACTGTATTTCCCCGGCCCGAACTCGTTCACCGGCGAAGACGTACTCGAACTGCAGGGGCACGGCGGCCCCGTGGTACTCGACCTGCTGGTGCAGCGTTGTCTGGAACTGGGCGCCCGCCAGGCGCGACCGGGCGAGTTCAGCGAGCGCGCGTTCCTAAACGACAAGCTCGACCTGGCCCAGGCCGAAGCCATCGCCGATCTGATCGAGGCCAGCTCGGAGCAGGCCGCGCGCAATGCATTGCGTTCCCTGCAGGGCGAATTCTCGCGCCGGGTACATGCATTGACCGAGCAACTGATTTCCCTGCGCATCTATGTCGAAGCCGCCATCGACTTCCCCGAGGAAGAAATCGACTTCCTCGCCGATGGCCATGTACTGGGGCTTCTGGAAAAAGTACGCACAGAATTATCCACAGTGCAGCGCGAAGCTTCCCAAGGCGCCCTGCTGCGCGACGGCATGACCGTGGTCATCGCCGGACGACCGAATGCCGGCAAGTCCAGCCTGCTGAATGCCCTGGCCGGTCGCGAGGCGGCCATCGTCACGGACATAGCCGGCACCACCCGCGATGTACTGCGCGAACATATCCACATCGATGGCATGCCCCTGCATGTGGTGGACACCGCAGGCCTGCGGGATACCGAGGACCATGTGGAAAAGATCGGCGTGGAACGTGCGCTGAAAGCCATCGGCGAAGCCGATCGCGTGCTGCTGGTGGTGGACGCCACCGCCCCGGAAGCAGCGGACCCGTTTTCCCTATGGCCGGAGTTTCTCGACCAGCGACCGGAACCGGGCAAGGTCACCCTGATCCGCAACAAGGCGGATTTGTCCACAGAGTCCATTGGCCTCGAGGAAAGCGCGGACGGCCACGTCACCATCACCCTCTCGGCGCGCACCGGCGCCGGCCTGGAGCTGCTGCGCGAACACCTGAAGGCCTGCATGGGCTTCGAACAGACCGCGGAAAGCGGTTTCAGCGCCCGCCGGCGCCACCTGGAGGCGCTGCGCCAGGCTGGCCAGGCGCTGGAGCATGGCCACAGCCAACTTATCCACAATGGCGCAGGCGAGCTGCTGGCCGAGGATCTGCGCCAGGCCCAGCAGCACCTGGGTGAAATCACCGGCGCATTCACCCCCGATGACCTGCTGGGTCGCATCTTCTCGAGTTTCTGCATCGGCAAGTAATGGGGCTCGGCCCACGCCGAGTTGTGGATAACCAGGGCAAGGTTCGCTCCGGTTCTGCGTACTTTCCTTTCACTGTGCCCCTTGCCGCCGGCACTCAACCACGCAGGCATGGATTGCCGGCGCGCCGCTTCGTCCCCGAGAAAACCATCTGCGCCGATGTCGGTCTGCATGGGTTGGATATCCACCTGGGAGAGGTTTATGCACAGGCACCGCGCTCCGATCCGGCGTCCACGAAGGCGCTGCGCTGTGGTCAATCTCCCTCTCGAACGGCGTATCTATCCCGTTGTCCCGCCTGGCGCTATCGCCACACGCCGGGACGTTCCGTGCACGCAAGACAACCCGGTAAGCGGTTTATCCACAAGCCTGGAAGAGATTCTGCGAAAAGAGCTGTGGCAGACCCTGGACTCCGTCGATACCGGTCAGGCGCGGCCCTCGCCTTCGGCTCCCAAGGCGTCCCAGGGCGAGCACTCGGACACTACAACATGGAGATCGTAGCCAACCTGGCGGTATGGCTCGGCGGCGAATGCCATGTCGGACAGATGATCGACTGGTTCGGCAGTTACGACCGCACTAGCGGGCTCAGTGCTCGGCTACTGCTGCGCAAACCCGCTAGCGAGGGCTCCGAGCGGGATTTCCAGGTCTCCGCCAAGCGCCGCTTCGAGCGCCTGTCGTCGTCCATCGATACGCTGGAAAGCGGCAACGACTGAGCCGTTCCCACGCCTTTCCATCTCCTTCTTCCTACCTGGCTGCGGTCCTGCCGCGGCCCGGATACGCTCGCCTGAAACCTGTGGAAAACCCCAGGGACAGGAGGGTAGATAAACCCGCCGAAGCTCTGTGCATAACTCCACATGTTGATAACGAGCCATTCCATCCACAGCTAAAAAACGCTTATCAACAGGGCCCATATAGGGTTTGGGACAGCCTTATCATTCGCTACAGGCTATGTATTTACTGGGCTCGACGTACTTATCAACAGAAAAGCCGCTGCCAAATAATAAACACAAGTTCTAAAAAGATATAAACATTCCTTTCCTTTTATTTTTTGTAAGCCCGCCGAGCCGTTTTGCTCCCTCGATCTGGATTGGCTATTTTTTGTCCAGGAGTCTTCATTCAGGTTCGCTAAATCCTTATACTGTCCGGCTTTCCTGAATTCCTGCTTCTGAACAGGCCGAGGTGCGTGGTGGATTTCCCTACCCGTTTTGACGTAATCGTGATCGGCGGTGGCCATGCAGGCACCGAAGCCGCACTCGCGGCTGCGCGCATGGGTGTGAAAACCCTGCTGTTGACCCACAATGTGGAAACCCTGGGGCAGATGAGCTGCAACCCCGCCATCGGCGGCATCGGCAAGAGCCATCTGGTCAAGGAAATCGACGCCCTTGGCGGCGCCATGGCCGAAGCCACCGACAAGGGCGGTATCCAGTTCCGCATCCTTAACAGCCGCAAGGGGCCGGCAGTGCGCGCCACTCGTGCACAAGCCGATCGCGTGCTCTATAAGGCCGCTATCCGCCATACACTGGAAAACCAGCCGAACCTGTGGATATTCCAGCAGGCCTGCGACGACCTGATCGTCGAGCAGGATCAGGTCCGCGGCGTAGTGACCCAGATGGGCCTGCGCTTCCATGCTGACAACGTGGTCCTGACTACCGGCACCTTCCTCGGCGGACTTATCCACATAGGCCTGGAGAACTACTCCGGCGGACGCGCCGGCGACCCACCGTCCATCGCACTGGCACGGCGTCTGCGTGAATTGCCGCTGCGGGTCGGCCGTCTGAAGACCGGTACGCCGCCGCGGATCGACGGGCGCAGCGTGGACTTCTCGGTGATGACCGAGCAGCCGGGCGACACGCCGATCCCGGTGATGTCCTTCCTTGGTTCGAAGGAACAGCATCCCGAGCAGGTCAGTTGCTGGATCACCCATACCAACGCACGGACCCACGAGATCATCGCCGCCAACCTCGATCGTTCGCCGATGTATTCCGGTGTGATCGAAGGCATCGGCCCGCGCTACTGCCCGTCGATCGAAGACAAGATCCATCGCTTCGCCGACAAGGAAAGCCACCAGGTCTTCCTCGAGCCGGAAGGCCTGACGACCCACGAGCTGTATCCCAACGGCATTTCCACGTCCCTGCCGTTCGACGTGCAACTGCAGATCGTGCGTTCCATCCGTGGCATGGAAAACGCCCACATCGTGCGGCCGGGCTATGCGATCGAGTACGACTTCTTCGATCCCCGCGATCTCAGGTACAGCCTGGAGACCAAGGTCATCGGCGGCCTGTTCTTCGCCGGCCAGATCAACGGCACCACCGGCTACGAGGAAGCAGGCGCCCAGGGCCTGCTGGCCGGCGCCAATGCTGCGTTGCGTTCGCAGGGCAAGGACAGCTGGTGCCCGCGCCGTGACGAGGCCTACATCGGCGTGCTGGTGGACGACCTGATCACGCTCGGCACCCAGGAGCCGTACCGCATGTTCACCTCGCGGGCGGAATACCGCCTGATCCTCCGCGAGGACAACGCCGACCTGCGTCTCACCGAGAAGGGACGCGAGCTGGGCCTTGTCGACGATCGGCGCTGGGCTGCCTTCGAAGCCAAGCGCGAAGGTATCGAACGCGAGGAACAGCGGCTGAAGAGCACCTGGGTGCGGCCGAATACCCCGCAGGGCGACGCCATCGCCGAGCGTTTCGGTACGCCGCTGACCCATGAATACAACCTGCTCAACCTGCTGAGCCGCCCCGAGATCGATTACGCCGGCCTGGTGGAGATCACCGGCGACGCTGTGGATAACCCCCAGGTGGCCGAGCAGGTGGAGATTCGCACCAAGTACGCCGGCTACATCGACCGCCAGCAGGAGGAAATCGCCCGGCTGCGCGCCAGCGAAGATACCCGCCTGCCTGTGGATATCGATTACCTGGGAATTTCCGGCCTGTCGAAGGAAATCCAGAACAAGCTGAACCAGGCCCGTCCGGAAACCCTCGGACAGGCTTCGCGAATCCCCGGCGTCACGCCGGCTGCGATTTCGCTGTTGTTGATCCACCTGAAGAAGCGTGCCTCTGGCCGCCAACTGGAGCAGAGCGCTTGATGTCTGCGGTAACCCAACACCACGCCGACGAACTCGCGTGCGGTGCTGACGAGCTAGGCGTCGCTCTCGACGCCGACAAGCAACGCCAGCTGCTGGCCTATCTGGCCCTGCTGATCAAATGGAACAAGGCTTACAACCTGACCGCCGTGCGCGACCCGGACGAGATGGTTTCGCGCCACCTGCTCGACAGCCTGAGCATCGTGCCTTACGCCGAGGCTGGGGATAACTGGCTGGATGTCGGCAGCGGCGGCGGCATGCCCGGCGTGCCGCTGGCCATCCTGTTCCCGGAAAAGCGCCTGACCCTGCTCGACAGCAACGGCAAGAAGACCCGCTTCCTGACCCAGGTGAAGCTCGAGCTGAAGCTGGCCAACCTCGAAGTCGTGCACAGCCGGGTGGAAGCCTTCCGTCCCGAGAGCCCCTTCGATGGCATCGTTTCCCGCGCTTTCAGCAGCCTGGAGGACTTCGCCAACTGGACCCGCCACCTCGGTGGCCAGGAAACCCGCTGGCTGGCGATGAAGGGCGTGCATCCGAACGAAGAGCTGGCGGCACTCCCGGAGGATTTCCGGGTCGAAGCCGAGCACGCGCTGGCGGTACCCGGTTGCCAAGGTCAGCGGCATCTGCTGATACTGCGGCGCACAGCATGAGGGGGAACAGGGATAACCATGGCTAAGGTATTCGCGATCGCCAACCAGAAAGGCGGTGTCGGCAAGACCACGACCTGTATCAACCTCGCGGCCTCCCTCGTGGCGACCAAGCGCCGCGTCCTCCTGCTGGACCTGGATCCCCAGGGCAACGCCACCACCGGCAGCGGCATCGACAAGCACAACCTGGAGCACTCCATCTACGACGTGCTCACCGGCGAGTGCAACCTCGCCGAGGCCATGCAGTTCTCCGAACACGGCGGCTACCAGTTGTTGCCGGCCAACCGCGACCTGACCGCCGCGGAAGTGGTGCTGCTGGAAATGGACATGAAGGAAAATCGCCTGCGCAACGCGCTGGCGCCGATCCGCGAGAACTACGACTACATCCTCATCGACTGCCCGCCGTCGCTGTCGATGCTCACCGTCAACGCGCTGACCGCCGCCGACGGCGTGATCATCCCCATGCAGTGCGAGTACTACGCGCTGGAGGGACTGACCGACCTGATGAACAGCATCCAGCGCATCGGCCAGTTGCTCAACCCGACGCTGAAGATCGAGGGCCTGTTGCGGACCATGTACGATCCGCGCATCAGCCTGACCAACGATGTCTCCGCGCAGTTGCAGGAGCATTTCGGCGACACCCTCTACAGCACCGTCATCCCGCGTAACGTGCGCCTCGCCGAAGCCCCCAGCTTCGGCATGCCGGCGCTGGTTTACGACAAGCAATCCCGCGGCGCCATCGCCTACCTGGCGCTGGCCGGCGAGCTGGTCCGCCGCCAGCGCGCCAAAGGCCGCGCCGCAACCGCATAAGGAACCCGCATGGCAGCCAAGAAACGTGGACTGGGACGCGGGCTCGATGCCCTGCTGGGCGGCTCGAGTCCCGCCAAACTGCAGGAAGAAGCCGTACAGGCCGACCGCCGCGAGTTGCAGCAGATCCCCCTCGACCTGATGCAGCGCGGCAAGTACCAGCCGCGTCGCGACATGGACCCTCAGGCGCTGGAGGAACTGGCGCAGTCGATCAAGGCCCAGGGCGTGATGCAGCCCATCGTGGTGCGGCCGATCGCCAATGGCCGCTACGAGATCATCGCCGGCGAGCGGCGCTGGCGGGCCAGCCAGCAGGCCGGACTGGAAAAGATCCCGGCGCTGGTGCGCGACGTGCCGGACGAAGCGGCCATCGCCATGGCGCTGATCGAGAACATCCAGCGCGAGGACCTCAACCCGATCGAGGAAGCCGCTGCCCTGCAGCGCTTGCAGCAGGAGTTCCAGCTGACCCAGCAGCAGGTCGCGGAAGCGGTCGGCAAGTCGCGCGCGACCATTACCAACCTGCTGCGCCTGATCGGCCTGCCGGAAGAGATCAAGACCTTGCTTTCCCATGGCGACCTGGAGATGGGCCATGCCCGTGCGCTCCTCGGTCTGCCGGCAGAACGGCAGGTGGAAGGGGCGCGACATGTTGTCGCACATGGGCTGACCGTACGTCAGACCGAAGCCCTGGTTCGGCAGTGGACGCATGCCCCGGGCAAGCCTGCGGGACCGGTCAAGAGCGACCCGGACATCGCCCGCCTGGAACAGCGCCTGGCCGAGCGCCTGGGCGCTTCGGTGCAGATCCGGCATGGTCAGAAGGGCAAGGGACAGCTGGTCATCCGCTACAGCTCCCTGGATGAACTGCAGGGCGTCCTCGCCCACATCCGTTGACACACTTTGGGTTGTAGCGGGTAGTCGGAAATCACTACCAGCCAGTTGAACAGGGGGGACTCCCCCCCTATACTCTGCGCGCTATTTTGTGGGCACTTTTTATGCCAAGTCGTTGATTTGGCAGTGCCGACACCAGAAGACTGAGAGCGCGATGGAGTCCCGCATGCCAAGTCGCCTGCCGGCATTCAGATTGCTGCTCGTCCAACTGGTAGTAGTGCTTGTTGCTGCGATCTCCCTGTGGATTTCTTGGGGACCGGTAGCCGGATATTCCGGACTGCTGGGAGGGATGATCGCCTGGTTGCCGAATTGTTATTTCGCCTACAAAGCGTTCCGTTTCAGCGGAGCGCGGGCTGCCCGGGAAATCGTTCGCTCTTTCTATGCGGGCGAAGCCGGGAAACTGATTCTGACGGCGGTGCTCTTCGCACTGGCGTTCGCAGGCGTGAAGCCACTGATGGCGCCGGCTCTGTTCGGTGTCTATCTGCTGACCCTGATGGTCAGCTGGTGCGCACCCCTGCTGATGGGAAAAACATTTACAAGACCTTAGAGCGATTGAGGCAAACATGGCAGCAGAAACCGCTTCGGGTTACATCCAGCACCACTTGCAGAACCTGACCTTCGGGCGTCTGCCTAATGGTGATTGGGGGTTCGCCCACACCGCCGAGCAAGCCAAGGAAATGGGCTTCTGGGCATTCCACGTAGACACCCTGGGCTGGTCGGTACTGCTCGGCGTGGTGTTCCTGTTCATCTTCCGCCTGGCAGCCAAGAAGGCCACCAGCGGCCAGCCGGGTGGACTGCAGAACTTCGTCGAGGTGATGGTCGAGTTCGTCGACACCAGCGTCAAGGACACCTTCCACGGGCGCAACCCGTTGATCGCGCCCCTGGCCCTGACCGTGTTCGTCTGGATCTTCCTGCTCAACCTGATCGACCTGGTACCGGTGGACTACCTGCCGATGCTGGCCGCGAAGATCACCGGCGACGAGCACCTGTTCTTCCGCGCGGTGGCCACCACCGACCCGAATGCCACCCTCGGCCTGTCGATCTCGGTGTTCGCCCTGATCATCTTCTACAGCATCAAGGTCAAGGGCATCGGCGGCTTCCTCGGTGAACTGACCCTGCACCCCTTCAGCAGCAAGAACATCGTCGTTCAGATCCTGCTGATTCCGGTGAACTTCCTGCTCGAGTTCGTGACCCTGATCGCCAAGCCGGTTTCGCTGGCGCTGCGTCTGTTCGGCAACATGTATGCCGGCGAACTGATCTTCATTCTGATCGCCGTCATGTTCGGTAGCGGAATGTTCCTGCTGAGTGCCCTGGGCGTAGCCCTGAACTGGGCGTGGGCTGTGTTCCACATCCTGATCATCACCCTGCAGGCCTTCATCTTCATGATGCTGACCATCGTCTACCTGTCGATGGCGCACGAAGACAACCATTAATCGATTCGCTTCAACCTTTAACCAACACGACAAAAAGTCGGGAGGAAAAATGGAAACTGTAGTTGGACTGACTGCTATCGCCGTTGCTCTGCTGATTGGCCTGGGTGCCCTGGGTACCGCCATCGGTTTCGGTCTGCTGGGTGGCAAGTTCCTGGAAGGCGCAGCTCGTCAGCCTGAAATGGTTCCGATGCTGCAGGTGAAAATGTTCATCGTCGCCGGCCTGCTGGACGCCGTGACCATGATCGGTGTGGGTATCGCCCTGTTCTTCACCTTCGCGAATCCCTTCGTTGGTCAAATCGCCGGCTAATCACTCGAATCATTCGATTTGAGTGTTTGACGGACAACGAACGAGCGAGGTGTTGGCGTGAACATTAATGCAACCCTGATTGGCCAGTCCGTTGCGTTCTTCATCTTTGTGCTGTTCTGCATGAAGTTCGTGTGGCCTCCGGTCATCGCGGCTCTGCAAGAGCGTCAGAAGAAGATCGCTGACGGCCTGGACGCTGCCAACCGCGCGGCTCGTGATCTGGAGCTGGCTCATGAGAAAGCGGGCCAGCAACTGCGCGAAGCCAAGGCTCAGGCAGCCGAAATCGTCGAGCAGGCGAAGAAACGCGCTAACCAGATCGTCGATGAAGCCCGCGACCAGGCCCGTACCGAAGGCGAACGCCTGAAGGCCCAGGCCCAAGCGGAAATCGAACAGGAACTGAACAGCGTCAAGGACGCCCTGCGTGCCCAAGTGGGTGCCCTGGCCGTCACCGGCGCAGAGAAGATCCTGGGTGCTTCGATCGACGCAAACGCGCACGAGCAGCTGGTTTCCAAACTGGCAGCCGAGATCTAAGCGAGGGCGCTATGGCAGAACTGACCACGTTGGCTCGTCCCTACGCAAAGGCGGCTTTCGAGTACGCCCAGGCTCATCAGCAACTGGCCGATTGGTCGGCTGCGCTGGGTGTGCTGGCCGCAGTGTCGCAGGACGACACCGTGCGCCAGCTGCTCAAAGAGCCTCAGCTGACCTCTTCGGCCAAGGCCCAGAGCCTGATCGATGTGTGCGGCGACAAGCTGAATGCACCAGCCCAGAACTTCGTCCGGACTGTGGCTGAGAACAAGCGGCTCGAACTGCTGCCGACCATCGCTGAGATGTACGAGCAGTTGAAGGCCGAGCAGGAAAAGTCGGTCGAGGTAGAAGTCACCAGTGCCTTCACCTTGAGCAAAGAACAGCAGGACAAACTCGCCAAGGCTCTCAGCGCCCGGCTCAGTCGCGAAGTGCGGCTACATGCGTCGGAAGACGCGAGCCTGATCGGCGGCGTGATCATTCGCGCCGGTGACTTGGTAATCGATGGCTCGGTGCGCGGCAAGCTCGCGAAACTGGCCGAAGCGTTGAAATCTTGAGTTTGAAGGGGCAGCGGCATGCAGCAACTCAATCCTTCCGAAATTAGTGAAATCATCAAGGGGCGCATCGAGAAACTCGACGTCGCCTCCCAAGCACGAAACGAAGGCACCATCGTCAGCGTGTCCGACGGTATCGTGCGCATCTACGGTCTGGCCGACGTCATGTACGGCGAGATGATCGAGTTCCCGGGCGGCGTCTACGGTATGGCGCTGAACCTGGAGCAGGATTCCGTGGGTGCCGTGGTCCTGGGTGAATACCAGGGCCTCGCCGAAGGCATGAACGCCAAGTGCACCGGGCGCATCCTGGAGGTTCCGGTCGGTCCGGAACTGCTGGGTCGCGTAGTCGACGCACTGGGCAATCCGATCGACGGCAAAGGCCCGATCGACGCCAAGGCCACCGACGCGGTCGAGAAGGTCGCTCCGGGCGTGATCTGGCGTAAGTCGGTAGACCAGCCGGTACAGACCGGCTACAAGTCGGTCGACGCCATGATCCCGGTAGGCCGTGGCCAGCGCGAGCTGATCATCGGCGACCGCCAGATCGGCAAGACCGCCCTCGCGGTCGACGCCATCATCAACCAGAAAGACAGCGGCATTAAGTGCGTCTACGTGGCCATCGGCCAGAAGCAGTCCACTATCGCCAACGTCGTACGCAAGCTGGAAGAGAACGGTGCCCTGGCCAACACCATCGTGGTCGCCGCCAGCGCTTCCGAGTCCGCCGCCCTGCAATACCTGGCGCCGTACTCCGGTTGCACCATGGGCGAATACTTCCGCGATCGCGGTGAAGACGCCCTGATCGTCTACGACGACCTGTCCAAGCAGGCCGTGGCTTATCGCCAGATCTCCCTGCTGCTGCGCCGTCCGCCGGGCCGCGAAGCCTACCCGGGCGACGTGTTCTATCTCCACAGCCGTCTGCTGGAGCGCGCTTCCCGCGTTTCCGAAGAGTATGTCGAGAAGTTCACCAACGGCGCCGTGACCGGCAAGACCGGCTCGCTGACCGCGCTGCCGATCATCGAGACCCAGGCCGGCGACGTTTCCGCGTTCGTTCCGACCAACGTGATCTCGATCACCGACGGCCAGATCTTCCTGGAATCCGCCATGTTCAACTCGGGTATCCGTCCGGCCGTCAACGCCGGTATCTCGGTATCCCGCGTAGGTGGCGCGGCCCAGACCAAGATCATCAAGAAGCTGTCCGGCGGCATTCGTACCGCTCTGGCCCAGTACCGTGAACTGGCGGCCTTCGCCCAGTTCGCCTCGGACCTGGACGAAGCGACCCGCAAGCAGCTGGAGCATGGTCAGCGCGTTACCGAGCTGATGAAGCAGAAGCAGTACGCGCCGATGTCGATCGCCGAGATGTCGCTGTCCCTGTATGCCGCCGAGCGTGGCTTCCTGCAGGACGTCGAAATCGCCAAGGTCGGTAGCTTCGAGCAGGCGTTGATCTCCTACTTCCAGCGCGAGCATGCCGCTCTGCTGGCGAAGATCAACGAGAAAGGTGACTTCAACGACGAAATCGACGCGGGCATCAAGGCCGGCATCGAGAAGTTCAAGGCCACCCAAACCTGGTAAGCCGCAGCGGGGGCCGCGAGGCTCCCGCCTGCTAACCCGATAGGTGTCAAATGGCAGGCGCAAAAGAGATTCGCAGCAAGATTGCGAGCATCAAAAGCACGCAAAAGATCACCAATGCCATGGAAAAAGTGGCGGTGAGCAAGATGCGCAAGGCACAAATGCGCATGGCGGCCGGCCGTCCCTACGCGGAGCGTATTCGCCAGGTGATCGGCCATCTGGCCAACGCCAACCCGGAATACCGTCACCCGTTCATGGTCGAGCGTGAAGTCAAGCGCGTCGGCTACATCGTGGTGAGCAGTGACCGTGGTCTGTGCGGCGGTCTGAACATCAACCTGTTCAAGTCCCTCGTCAAGGACATGAGCGGCTACCGCGAGCAAGGGGCGGAAATCGACCTTTGCGTGATCGGTAGCAAGGGCGCTTCGTTCTTCCGCAGTTTCGGCGGCAACGTCGTGGCAGCTATCAGCCACCTCGGCGAAGAGCCTTCGATCAACGACCTGATCGGCAGTGTCAAGGTGATGCTCGACGCATACCTCGAAGGCCGTATCGATCGCCTGTTCGTGGTCTCCAACAAGTTCGTCAACACCATGACCCAGAAGCCGACCGTGGAACAGCTGATTCCGCTGGTGGCCGATGACGATCAGGAGCTGAAGCACCACTGGGACTATCTCTACGAACCCGACGCCAAGTCGCTCCTCGACGGGCTGCTGGTGCGTTACGTGGAATCCCAGGTGTACCAGGCCGTGGTTGAGAACAACGCCTGTGAGCAGGCGGCCCGGATGATTGCAATGAAGAACGCTACCGACAACGCCGGCGAGCTGATCAGCGATTTGCAGCTGATCTACAACAAGGCGCGTCAGGCGGCGATCACCCAGGAAATCTCGGAAATCGTCGGCGGCGCTGCCGCGGTGTAAGAACAGGTTCAAAATTCAGAGGAACCAGACATGAGTAGCGGACGTATCGTTCAAATCATCGGCGCCGTGATCGACGTGGAATTCCCGCGCGATGCCGTGCCGAGCATCTATGAAGCCCTGAAGGTTCAGGGCGTTGAAACCACCCTGGAAGTCCAGCAGCAGCTGGGCGACGGCGTGGTTCGTTCCATTGCGATGGGTTCCACCGAAGGCCTCAAGCGTGGCCTGAACGTGGACAGCACTGGTGCTGCCATCTCCGTGCCGGTCGGTAAAGCGACCCTGGGCCGGATCATGGACGTACTGGGCAACCCGATCGACGAAGCCGGCCCCATCGGCGAAGAAGAGCGCTGGGGCATCCACCGCGAAGCTCCGTCCTATGCCGACCAGGCTGGCGGCAACGAGCTGCTGGAAACCGGCATCAAGGTGATCGACCTGGTCTGCCCGTTCGCCAAGGGCGGCAAGGTAGGCCTGTTCGGCGGCGCCGGCGTGGGCAAGACCGTCAACATGATGGAACTGATCCGTAACATCGCCATCGAGCACAGCGGTTATTCCGTGTTCGCGGGTGTGGGCGAGCGTACTCGTGAGGGTAACGACTTCTACCACGAGATGAAGGACTCCAACGTACTGGACAAGGTAGCCCTGGTATACGGCCAGATGAACGAGCCGCCGGGCAACCGTCTGCGCGTCGCACTGACCGGCCTGACCATGGCCGAGAAGTTCCGTGACGAAGGCCGTGACGTTCTGTTGTTCATCGACAACATCTACCGTTACACCCTCGCCGGTACCGAAGTGTCCGCACTGCTGGGCCGTATGCCGTCCGCGGTGGGTTATCAGCCGACCCTGGCCGAAGAGATGGGCGTTCTGCAGGAGCGCATCACCTCCACCAAGAAAGGCTCGATCACCTCGATCCAGGCCGTATACGTTCCCGCGGACGACCTCACCGACCCGTCCCCGGCGACCACGTTCGCCCACCTGGACGCGACCGTCGTACTGTCCCGTGACATCGCCTCGCTGGGTATCTACCCTGCGGTCGACCCGTTGGACTCCACCTCTCGCCAGCTCGATCCGCTGGTGATCGGCCAGGATCACTACGACACCGCTCGCGGCGTCCAGTATGTTCTGCAGCGCTACAAGGAGCTGAAGGACATCATCGCGATCCTGGGCATGGACGAACTGTCCGAAGCCGACAAGCTGCTGGTGGCGCGCGCTCGTAAGATCCAGCGCTTCCTGTCCCAGCCGTTCTTCGTAGCGGAAGTCTTCACCGGCTCGCCGGGCAAGTACGTTTCCCTGAAGGACACCATCGCTGGCTTCAAGGGCATTCTCAACGGCGACTACGATCACCTGCCGGAGCAGGCGTTCTACATGGTCGGCGGTATCGAAGAAGCGGTCGAGAAAGCCAAAAAACTGTAATCCTGTGCGCCCGGCGACGGGCGCTCATGTGAGGCAAGCGTATGGCCATAACAGTCCATTGCGACATCGTCAGCGCCGAGGCGGAGATCTTCTCCGGCCTGGTCGAGATGGTTATCGCGCACGGCGCTCTGGGTGACCTGGGTATCGCCCCGGGCCACGCGCCGCTGATCACCGACCTGAAACCGGGCCCCATCCGCCTGGTCAAGCAGGGCGGCGAGCAGGAGGTGTACTACATCTCCGGCGGTTTCCTCGAAGTCCAGCCGAACATGGTCAAGGTCCTCGCCGACACCGTGGTTCGTGCCGGCGACCTCGACGAAGCGGCCGCCCAGGAAGCCCTGAAGGCTGCCGAAAAGGCGCTGCAGGGCAAGGGCGCCGAGTTCGACTACAGCGCCGCTGCCGCGCGTCTGGCCGAAGCCGCAGCCCAGCTGCGCACCGTCCAGCAACTGCGCAAGAAGTTCGGCGGCTGATTTCCAGCCGGTACTTCTAGCGGTGTCAGGGAAAAGGGTAGCCTGTGGGCTACCCTTTTTTCGTTTTGCATCTTCACTCACAGGTTTTGCCTGTGACCACCAGGAACGGTAGTCCAGTCCATGTCCCTTGAAATCGTGATTCTCGCCGCCGGCCAGGGCACCCGCATGCGTTCGGCCCTGCCCAAGGTCCTCCATCCCATTGCCGGCAAGCCGATGCTCGGCCACGTCATCGACTGCGCGCGCCAGTTGCAGCCGGAACGGATCCACGTGGTGATCGGCCACGGCGCGGATCTGGTGCGTGAGCGGATGGCCGCCGACGACCTGAATTTCGTGCTCCAGGCCGAACAGCTCGGTACGGGCCATGCGGTGGCCCAGGCCCTGCCGTTCCTCAGTGCAGACCAGGTGCTGATCCTCTACGGCGACGTGCCGCTGATCCAGCTGGACACCTTGCAGCGCCTGCTGGCGCAAGTCACCCCGGACCAGTTGTCGTTGCTCACCGTCGACATGCTCGACCCCACCGGCTACGGCCGCATCGTCCGTGACGACCAGGGCGCGGTGCAGGCCATCGTCGAGCACAAGGACGCGACCCCGGCGCAGCGCCAGATCGGCGAGATCAACACCGGCATCCTCGCGGTGCCGGGCAAGCGCCTTGCCGACTGGCTCGGCCGCCTGTCCAACGACAACGCCCAGGGCGAGTACTACCTGACCGACGTGATCGCCATGGCGGTCGGCGACGGCCTGGTGGTAGCCAGCGCCCAACCGCTGGACGCGATGGAAGTGCAGGGCGTTAATGACCGCATGCAACAGGCCCAGCTGGAGCGTCACTACCAGCGCCTGCGCGCGGAGGAGCTGATGCGCCAGGGCGTGACCCTGCTCGATCCGCAGCGCCTGGATGTCCGTGGCGAAATCTCGGTCGGCCGCGACGTGCTGATCGACGTCAACGTGGTGCTGGAAGGCCGCGTGGTGATCGAGGACGACGTGCACATCGGACCGAACTGCGTGATTCGCGACAGCGTCCTGCGGCGTGGCGCGGTGATCAAGGCCAACAGCCACCTGGAAGGCGCGGAGCTGGGCGAGGGTAGCGATGCCGGTCCGTTCGCCCGCCTGCGTCCGGGCAGCGTGCTCGGCGCTCGGGCCCATGTCGGCAACTTCGTCGAACTGAAGAATGCCCGCCTGGGCGAGGGCAGCAAGGCCGGCCACCTGAGCTACCTGGGCGATGCCGAGCTGGGCGCCAACTGCAATATCGGCGCCGGCACCATCACCTGCAACTACGATGGCGCGAACAAATTCCGCACCGAGCTGGGCGACGATGTGTTCATCGGCTCGAACAACTCGCTGGTGGCGCCGCTGAAGATTGGCGATGGCGCGACGACCGCGGCCGGCTCCACCATCACCCATGAGGTTCCGGCGAAGAACCTGGCCTTCGGCCGCGCCCGGCAGAAGAACCTGGAAAACTGGAAGCGCCCGGAAAAAATCAAGAAGTAACGGAGCGGCACGGATGCCGAAGCCTGCGAAATGGATCGTGCTGGGGCTGCTCATAGCCGGGGCGGTGCTACCCGAATGGCCGCGGATACCCGTCGAAGGCGCCAGTGCCCGCGACTGGAATCCGCGAACCTTCTGGTTCGAGCCCTGGGGGCGCTCCGGAGTGCACAAGGGCATCGACATCTTCGCCCGCAGCGGCACCCCCGTACGCTCCGCCAGCTACGGCCTGGTGCTCTATCGCGGGGAGATCGCCCTCGGCGGCAAGGTCGTCCTGGTGCTGGCGCCCAAGTGGCGCCTGCATTACTACGCCCATCTCGATAGCCTCGACGCCTATCCGGGCCAGCCGGTCCTCGCCGGTTCCCGCCTGGGTGCGGTCGGAACCACCGGCAACGCGCGCGGCAAGCCGGCCCACCTGCACTACGCGATCATCACCTTGCTGCCCTATCCCTGGCTGGCCGACGCCAGCACCCAGGGTTGGAAGAAAATGTTCTACCTCGATCCCAATACGGTGCTGCCGAGCCGATGAAAAGTCATTGACGGGAATCGCCGGATAAGTTTTGATTCGCACACTTTTCTTTCGAAACGAAACTTAAGTGATCTCGAAACGTAATACGCCGCAACGTCGCCATGCCATCCTCGCGCTGCTTTCCGAGCAGGGCGAGGTCAGCGTGGACGCACTCGCCAAGCGCTTTTCCACCTCGGAAGTGACCATCCGCAAGGACCTCGCCGCCATGGAAAGCCACGGCCTGCTGTTGCGTCGCTACGGCGGTGCGGTGCCGATGCCGCAGGAACTGATCGGCGAAGCCGCACAGCCCGTCTCGCCCTACAAGCAGGCTATCGGTCGCGCCGCCGCGGCGCGCATCCGCGAGCATGCGCGGATCATCATCGACAGTGGCAGCACCACCGCGGCGATGATCCCCGAACTCGGGCACAAGCCGGGCCTGGTGGTGATGACCAACTCACTGAACGTGGTCAACGCCCTGCGCGAACTGGAGCACGAGCCGGTGCTGCTGATGACCGGGGGGACCTGGGATCCGCATTCCGAGTCGTTCCAGGGGCAGGTTGCCGAGCAGGTGCTGCGTTCCTATGACTTCGACCAACTATTCATCGGTGCCGACGGCCTCGATCTCGAACGCGGGACGACCACGTTCAACGAATTGCTGGGCCTGAGCCGGGTGATGGCCGAGGTCGCCCGCGAGGTGATCGTCATGGCCGAGGCCGACAAGGTCGGTCGGCGCATTCCCAACCAGGAATTGCCCTGGAGCAGCATCCATACCCTGATTACCGACGAGCGCCTGGAACCTTCCGCGCGCGAACAGATAACCGCCCGGGGCGTCACGCTGATCTGCGCCCCGGTCGAGCCCTGAAAGGAGAAAGACCCCATGTGTGGAATCGTAGGCGCGATCGCCGAGCGCAACATCACCCCCATCCTCATCGAAGGCCTCAAGCGCCTCGAGTATCGCGGCTACGACAGCGCCGGCGTGGCGGTCTTCGATAACGAAGGCAGGCTGCAGCGCTGCCGCCGGGTCGGCAAGGTCGCCAGCCTGGAGGAAGGCCTGGCCGGTACGCCGCTGCTCGGCCGCCTGGGCATCGCCCATACCCGCTGGGCGACCCACGGCGCGCCAACCGAAGGCAACGCCCACCCGCATTTCTCCAGCGACGAACTGGCGGTGGTGCACAACGGCATCATCGAGAACCACGAACCTCTCCGTGAGCGGCTCAAGGGCCTGGGCTACGTGTTCACCTCGCAAACCGACACCGAGGTCATCGTCCACCTGCTGCATCACAAGCTGCAGTCCATCGGCGACCTGACCCTGGCGCTGAAGGACGCGGTCAAGGAATTGCACGGGGCCTATGGCCTGGCAGTGATCAGCGCGGCGCAGCCGGACCGCATCGTCGCCGCCCGCAGCGGCAGCCCGCTGGTGATCGGCCTCGGGCTTGGCGAGAACTTCCTCGCTTCCGACCAACTGGCGCTGCGCCAGGTGACCGACCGCTTCATCTACCTGGAAGAAGGCGATATCGCCGAGATCCGTCGCGACAGCGTGCGCCTGTGGGATGTCCAGGGCAACGACGTGCAGCGCGAGACCGTGCAGTACCACGAAGGCGCCGAAGCCGCCGACAAGGGCGAGTACCGGCACTTCATGCTCAAGGAAATCCACGAGCAGCCCAGCGTCGTGCAGCGCACCCTGGAAGGCCGCCTCGGGCAGAACCAGGTAATGGTGGAAAGCTTCGGCCCGCAGGCGGCGGAGCTGTTCGCCAAGGTTCGCAACGTGCAGATCGTCGCCTGCGGTACCAGCTACCACGCCGGCATGGTCGCCCGTTACTGGCTGGAAAGCCTGACCGGGATTCCCTGCCAGGTGGAGGTCGCCAGCGAGTTCCGCTACCGCAAGGTCGCGGTGCAGCCGGGTTGCCTGTTCGTCACCATCTCCCAGTCCGGTGAGACCGCCGACACCCTGGCTGCCCTGCGCAACGCCAAGGAGCTGGGCTTCCTCTCCAGCGTGGCGATCTGCAACGTTGCCACCAGTTCGCTGGTGCGCGAATCCGACCTGACCCTGCTGACCCAGGCCGGCCCGGAAATCGGCGTGGCCTCGACCAAGGCCTTCACCACCCAGTTGGTCGCCCTGCTGCTGCTGACCCTGGGCATCGGCCAGGTGCAGAAGCGCCTGGCCGATGGCGTCGAAGCCGAGCTGGTGGACGAACTGCGTCGCCTGCCGACCCGGCTGGGCGAGGCGCTGGCGATGAACCGGACGGTGGAGAAGGTTTCCGAGCTGTTCGCCGAGAAGCACCACACCCTGTTCCTCGGCCGTGGCGCGCAGTTCCCGGTGGCCCTGGAAGGCGCGCTGAAGCTCAAGGAAATTTCCTATATCCATGCCGAAGCCTACCCGGCCGGCGAACTCAAGCATGGCCCGCTGGCGCTGGTGGACAGCGACATGCCGGTGGTTACCGTGGCGCCGAACAACGAGCTGGTGGAGAAGCTCAAGTCGAACCTGCAGGAAGTCCGCGCCCGCGGCGGCGAACTGGTGGTGTTCGCCGACGAAGGCGCGGGCATCGAGGCCGGCGAGGGCACCCATGTGGTGGGCATGCCGCACATCGGCGACGTGCTCTCGCCGATCCTCTACACCATCCCGTTGCAATTGCTCTCGTACCATGTCGCCGTGCTCAAGGGCACCGACGTCGACCAGCCGCGCAACCTGGCCAAGTCGGTCACCGTCGAGTAACGCCGGCCGCGTACCCGAGAAGCCGGGGCAGGCATGCGGCCCCGGCGATCGCGGCGCTCGCCGTCAATCGCGCAACGGCAGCGCCTCGTCGCTCCTGCGGCTGGCGAACCAGTCCAGCACGGTGAACCAGGCGCCGATCCCCAGGCCGATGCCCAATACCCACAGGGTGGCGGGCGGCCCCTTCAGCTCCAACAGTCGCACAGCCAGGGGCACGCTGGCGAGAATGGCGATGTTGTTGAACGTCTCGGCGAACGACAGCACCATGCCCTTGTCCGGCCCGGAGCGCGAGGCGAGTACCACCGTGCCCGCCGGCGCGCCCAGGCCCAGCGCGGCGCCCCAGGCGCCCAGGCAGCAGAGTGCCACGGGCAACGGTAGCGGCAGGAGCATGAAGGTCGACATCGATAGCACCAGGAGCGCCAGCACCAGCAGGAGCATGTCTTCGTCGCGCTTCAGGTAGCGCCGCAGGTAACCCGCGGCGAGGTTGCCCACGGCCAGGCCCACGCCGAAGGCGGCGATGCTGATGCCTATCTGCGCGGTGCTGAAGCCGTAGCGCTGGCGCAGCACCTCTCCCGAGAGAAGCAGGCCGGCGACCCCGGTGCCGTTCCAGGCACCCTTGGCGATCAGTGGCCTGAGGATGCTCCATTGCCTGCACCAGCCCAGCGCGTGGCCCTCGGCGCGCGGTGCCACGGCTTGCACGGGAAGGCGCTGGCGCGCCATCAGGAAGACCAGCACGCAACCGCACGAGACCATCAGGAAGGGCGCCGCCCAGCCGAAGAAGTCCGAGAGGAGGCCGGCCAGTGCCGGGCCGGCGGCAATGCCGAGGGTCATGCCGAGCATCACCTGGCCC